>NZ_AP023396.1:0-4800000 GCF_014466955.1 Nocardia wallacei
CGTATGGCCGACGGCCACGCCGACACTCGCGCTGCGGGGGGATCTGCGGGTGGTGTCCGACCGTCTGCTCCTATCTACCTATTCCGGGGAGGAAACGTACGTGGACGACGAGCAGAACGCGTTGACCGCCGTCTGGCCGGAGGTGGTCGCCGAGCTCACCACAGGTTCCGCAGACGGTGCCATCCCGCCGGTGACCAACGCCCAGAAGGCATGGTTGGGCCTGGTCAAGCCGCTGACGGTGGCTCAGGGATTCGCTCTGCTCTCGGTCCCTTCCTCGCTCGCCCAGGAGGCTATCGAACGCGATCTGCGCGAACCGATCCTGCGCTCGCTGGCCCGTCGGCTGGGCCCGCAGGTGGAGGGACTCGGCGTCCGAATCGCCGCGCCGGCCAATCCGCCGGGCGACCGTCCCGTCGGTCCGCCCCGCCACGCCCGGCTCACCTCGCGGCCGGAGCGGGTCCGCGAGACACCCCGGGAGCCTGTGGGTTATCCACCGCAACCGGAGTATCCGACGGGGGCCGAGTACCCGGCTCCGCGCTATCTCTCCCCAGGTGACTACGCCGCGCGGCCCGACTATCCCCAGCCTCAGTTCGCCGGCCAGCCGGTGGCCGGAGAATTGCCGGACGAGGCGGCCGTGGAGCGCCATGCCCCGCCGCGGCACGAGCTGGAGCGGCGGGAGATGGAGTTGCCGCCCACACCCGTCGGTGCCCCCCGCGCCGCGGGCCAGGACTCCCTTTTCGCCTCCGACCACGACGATCCTCCGCCCCGCCGACCGGTGCCCGCCGACGAGCGGACCGACGACGAACCGGTCGTCAACGTGCGCAATTCCTGGCCGACCTACTTCAACAAGTCACCCGAGCCGACGTCGACGGCGCCGGCCAACTCCGCCGCGAGCCTGAACGCGAAGTACACCTTCGAGACGTTCGTCATCGGCGCCTCCAACCGCTTCGCGCACGCCGCCGCGGTCGCCATCGCCGAGGCGCCGGCGCGGGCGTACAACCCGCTGTTCGTCTGGGGCGCCTCCGGATTGGGGAAGACACACCTGCTCCACGCCGCCGGGCACTACGCCCAGCGGCTGTTCCCGGGCATGCGGGTCAAATACGTTTCCACCGAGGAATTCACCAACGACTTCATCAACAGCCTGCGCGACGACCGCAAGGTGGCGTTCAAGCGCCGATACCGCGAGACCGACATCCTGCTGGTCGACGACATCCAGTTCATCGAGGGCAAGGAAGGTATCCAGGAGGAGTTCTTCCATACCTTCAACACGCTGCACAACGCGAACAAGCAGATCGTGGTGTCCTCCGACCGGCCGCCCAAGCAGCTCGCCACCCTGGAGGAGCGGCTGCGCACCCGGTTCGAGTGGGGCCTGATCACCGATGTGCAGCCGCCCGAACTCGAGACCCGCATCGCGATTCTGCGCAAGAAGGCGCGGATGGATCGGCTCGACGTGCCGCACGACGTGCTCGAACTCATCGCCAGCCGGGTGGAACGCAATATCCGCGAACTGGAGGGCGCGCTGATCCGAGTGACGGCGTTCGCCTCGCTCAACGGGCAGCCGCTGGATCTGTCGCTGGCGGAGGTGGTGCTGCGAGACCTGATGCCCGACACCACCACCATCGAGATCACCGCGTCCACGATCATGGCCGTGACCGCGGAGTACTTCAACACCACACTCGAGGAACTCACCGGTCCCGGTAAGGCACGGCCGCTGGCACAGGCCCGGCAGATCGCGATGTACCTGTGCCGCGAACTCACCGACCTGTCGCTGCCGAAGATCGGCCAGGCCTTCGGCCGCGACCACACCACGGTCATGTACGCGGAGAAGAAGGTCCGCAAGGAGATGACCGAGCGGCGCCGCGTGTACGACCAGGTTCAAGAACTCACAGCCCGGATCAAGCAGCGGTCCCGCTGATTCGATCCCCAACGCCGATCCACCCACTCACCTGGGTGGATCGGCTTTTTCGTGCTGTGGATTCCTCGAGGAATCCTTGGGGAGTCCTCGAGGAATCCCCCGGTTCTCCACCGGTTTGCACACAGTTCGTCGGCAGGGGTGTTGACAGCGCCGCTCACACCCATCGGTGCACAGTTCGCACAGGTGAATTCGTCCACGGGCCCGGACCTGCGTCGATGCCGAGTTGTGCTTGTGGATTCCTCGAGGAGTCCCTGTCAGCTCCTCGAGGAATCCTCGAGTTGTCCACTACTTTGCGCACACGTGTGCACAAACCGGGCATAGGCATGGAACAACTCGAGGACGGCTCGAGGACGGACGTGGGACAGATTCGTAACCTCCACAGCGCTGCCCCGTTCATCCTCGAGTCACCTGCCGGACATCCCCATGGCGGCACACGCTGCGAGCAGCGGATTCGCCCGGAGTCCACAGAATCCACAGCGCCTACTACTGCTTCGGTTCTTCTCCTTCAATAAGTTCTTTCAAAACAGGGTGTGTGGAAACTCGGTTCGGGACGCAGCGGTGCGGAAGCGGGTTCGACAGCTCTCGAACGAATGGCAGGGAGAAGATCGGCGCCCGGATCCGAGGCGACTCACCCGGGGGAGGGGTGCCGTAGTCAATCGCTGCCCTCGCGGGTACGGTTTGTTGTCGGTCGCCTGTGCCAGACTTCGAAGTCGGGGTGGCCGTTTCCAGAACACCCCTGCATGAGCCGGCGCTGAGCCGAACGGATCACGACCGATCGAGACTGGGAGAGGACATACCGGGCGATGGAGCTTGCAAGCATGAAGTTTCGGGTCGCTCGCGAGGATTTCGCGGAATCCGTCGCCTGGGTGGCCCGTAGCCTGCCGTCGCGCCCACCGGTTCCGGTGCTGGGCGGCGTCCTGCTCGTCGCGGGCGAGGACGGGCTGACGGTCTCGGGGTTCGACTACGAGGTCTCCGCGCAGATGCGAGTGGCCGCCGAGGTGGCGGGTCCGGGCCAGGTGCTGGTCTCCGGCCGCCTGCTGGCCGACATCACCAAGGCGCTGTCCAACAAGCCGGTGGACGTCTCGGTGGACGGCACCCGCGTGCTGATCGCCTGCGGCAGTGCCAAATTCTCGCTGCCGACCATGCCGGTCGAGGATTATCCACAGCTGCCCGAGCTGCCGCCGCAGACCGGTGAGCTGGGTGTCGACGTCTTCTCCGAGGCGGTCGGCCAGGTCGCCGTCGCCGCCGGCCGCGACGACACCCTGCCCATGCTCACCGGCATCCGAGTCGAGATCGAGGGCTCGAAGGTCGTCCTGGCGGCCACCGACCGCTTCCGCCTCGCGGTGCGGCACCTGGAATGGCGGCCGGGCCGCGACGACGTGGAGACGGCCGTCCTGGTGCCCGCGCGCACCCTCTCGGAGTCCGCGAAGACGCTGGGCCCCTCCGACTCCCCGGTGCAGCTGGCCTTCGGTACGGGCACCGACGGGCTGCTCGGCATCGTCAACGGCGGCCGCCGCACCACCACCCGCCTGCTCGACGCGGAATTCCCCAAGTTCCGCCAGTTACTCCCCAAGGAGCACACCTCCATCGCGACCTTGCAGGTGAGTGCGCTGATCGAGGCCATCAAGCGCGTCGCCCTGGTCGCCGAGCGCGGCGCCCAGGTCCGGCTGGAGTTCTCCGAGCAGGGCCTGCTGCTGTCGGCCGGCGGCGACGACGCGGGCCGTGCCGAGGAGTGGCTGGAGGCCGAGTTCCGCGGCGAGCCGCTGACCATCGCCTTCAACCCGGGCTACCTCAACGACGGTCTGTCTGCCCTGCATTCGGACCGGGTGACCTTCGGATTCACCACCCCCAGCCGTCCCGCGGTGCTGTGCCCGACCGGCGAGGAGGAGCCGGAGGTGCTCGATTCGGGGGCGTACGCCGCACTCGCCGGAAACTACATCTACCTGCTGATGCCGGTTCGCCTGCCGGGCTGAGTCCCGGCGCCCGCGGTCGCGGCGGGGACTTTGTGAACAATGTTGATAACTCTGTGAAAAACTCTGGGCGCGACCACAACTCGGCCCCCGCGCCGGGTTCTCCACAGGGACTACCGCGGGGACGGTGAACTGAGCGATGCACGTCCGGGCCTTGAGCCTGCGGGACTTTCGCTCCTGGGAGCAGGCCGAACTCGAACTGCCCGCCGGCCGAACGGTTTTCCTGGGCGCCAATGGCAACGGCAAGACGAACCTGGTCGAAGCCCTGGGTTATCTGGCGACCTTGGGCTCGCACCGGGTATCCACAGACGCGCCCCTGATCCGCCTGGGAGCACAGCGATCTCGGATCGGCGCCACCGTGGTGAACTCCGGCCGCGAGCTGCGCATCGATATCGAACTCAATCAGGGCGCGGCCAATCGCGCGCAGATCAACCGCTCGCCGGTGCGGCGCACGCGGGAGATCCTGGGGATTCTCCAGACGGTGCTGTTTGCCCCGGAAGATCTGGCGCTGGTGCGTGGCGACCCGTCGGAGCGGCGGCGCTTCCTCGACGAGCTGTGCACCGCGCGGCTGCCGCGCCTGGCGGGTGTGCGCTCGGACTACGACCGGGTGCTCCGGCAGCGTTCGGCGCTGTTGAAAACCGCGGGCCGCCAAGTCCGCTCGCGGTCGGGCTCGCCCGCCGAGCTGAGCACGCTGGACGTGTGGGACGGCCATCTCGCCGCCCACGGCGCCGAACTGCTGGCGCAGCGGCTGCGGTTGGTGCACGAAATACACCCGTATCTGGCGCGGGCGTACGGCTCGATCGCCCCGGAATCGCGCCCCGCCGCCATCCGCTACCGGAGTTCGCACCTGCCGCCGGAACTACTGGCCCCCGACCGAATTCCACAACCCGACGACACCGAGGTGCTGGAGTCGATCCTGCTGCGCGAGCTGGCGGCCGCGCGCGGCAAGGAACTGGAGCGCGGCGTCTGCCTCGTCGGCCCACACCGCGACGACCTTGAACTGATGCTCGGCTCGGCCCCGGCCAAGGGGTTCGCCAGCCATGGGGAATCGTGGTCCTTCGCCCTGGCCTTGCGGCTGGCGGCCTTCGAGCTGCTGCGCAGCGTCGGCACCGACCCGGTCCTGCTGCTCGACGACGTATTCGCCGAACTCGACCGCCGCCGCCGCGCCGCCTTGGCCGCCGTCGCCGCCACGGCCGAACAGGTACTCATCACCGCGGCCGTGCCCGAGGATGTCCCGCCCGAACTCGATGCCACACCCGTCCGGGTCGACACCACGGGCGAGGCGGACCAGCGCACTTCCCGGGTCGATGGGCCCCCTGCCGCGGCTGCTCCGATGCCCGCCGACACCGCCGCCGAGGGGTGACCGTCGTCGCGAGGGTCGGCCGACCGCGCGGCCCGGTCGGCAGTCTCCGCACGGCAGCGCGTGCGCTCGGCCCGGCCGCCGCGGCGGAGTCGCGCGACAGAGCGCGTGCTCGCCGTGGCCGCGCACAGCCGCACGGACGCGGGTGCTGGGCCGGAACCGGATGTCCTCCGTGATTAGCACAAATGTGTCACGTGACACCCGTCCCGGCGCGCCGGAAGTCCGGCCGCTACCGATTAGCCTGTCCGGCAATGTCCGGCCGGTGTGGGCCGAGGACGGGAGGAGTGGCTGTGGACGAATCCGAGCGCGGTGACGCCTCGTCGCCCGACGCCGGGACCGAGCCGCGCGGCATCGACCTGGCCCGCCGCGCACTCGAGGAGGCTCGCGCCGCCGCCCGTGCGAGCGGGAAAGCCGTCGGCCAGGGCCGGGCCTCGCCGCGCAAGGGCGGTGTCCGGGCGCTGCGGCGACGGTCGGGATGGTCCGGCGCGCGGCCCGACGAGCGCGACCCCCAGCCGCTGTCCGCGCTGGCGGGTGCGCTGGCCAAGAGCCGCGGCTGGTCGAGCAAGGTGGCCGAGGGCATGGTGTTCGGCCGCTGGGCCGACGTCGTCGGTGAGGATGTCGCCGCGCACGCCGCCCCGGTGTCGCTGACCGACGGCGTGCTGAGCATCCAGGCGGAGTCCACCGCGTGGGCGACCCAGCTTCGCATGCTGCAATCCCAGATCCTGGCGAAGATCAACGCCGCGGTGGGGCAGGGCGTGGTGACGACTCTGAAGATCAGCGGCCCGGCTGCTCCGAGCTGGCGCAAGGGCGAGCGGCACATCAAGGGCCGCGGTCCGCGCGACACCTACGGCTAGGCGTGCTGTTTCACGTGGAACCTTCTCGGCCGCTGCGGAATTCGGTCGCCACGGACCGCCGCTGCGGTCTCGATCGGCAAACCGGGCGGCTCGCGACTCGACGGGCCACTGAGGCTCACTGGAGCCCCCGGGGCTACAACCGGACCCGGCGGCGATCGATTTCACGCACTCACGAGGCTCTCAGGGGTGTCATAGGTGCGTCCTGGGCCGGGTGTGCCAGTAGGATGGTGGAGTAACTAGCGGCGATACCTTCGGCGCGTTCCGGGCAAGCCAACGCGAAGACCCGTAATTCTCGAGCAGATATCTGTCGGGCCTCGCGTGTGCCGTCGGACGCTGCGCCGAGGGATCAGCAAGTAAGGAGAGCTACCGAGCAGTGGCTGCCAACGACTCCAACGCAAGCGGCTCTACCAGGGCGAAAGCGGGCAATCAGGACTACGGTGCCTCCAACATCACGGTCCTGGAGGGCCTCGAGGCGGTCCGCAAGCGTCCAGGTATGTACATCGGCTCCACCGGTGAGCGCGGTCTGCACCATCTGGTCCAAGAGGTTGTGGACAACTCCGTCGACGAGGCGATGGCCGGGTACGCCACGCGCGTGGATGTCACGCTGCTCGCCGACGGTGGCGTGGAAGTCGTCGACGACGGCCGCGGTATCCCGGTGGAGATGCACGCCCAGGGCATCCCCACCCTCGAGGTCGTCATGACCCAGCTGCACGCCGGCGGCAAGTTCGACTCCGACGCCTACGCGGTGTCCGGTGGTCTGCACGGCGTCGGCATCTCCGTGGTCAACGCCCTGTCGACCCGCATGGTGACCGAGATCGACCGCGACGGCTTCCATTGGAGTCAGGAGTACAAGGACTCCAAGCCCGGCAAGCTGGTCAAGGGCGAGCCCACCAAGCGCACCGGCACCACCCAGCGGTTCTGGGCCGACCCGGCGATCTTCGAGACCACCACCTACAACTTCGAGACGATCGCGCGCCGGTTGCAGGAGATGGCGTTCCTGAACAAGGGCCTCACCATCACGCTGACCGACGAGCGCGTGTCCGATGCCGAGATCACCGACGAGGTGGTCAGCGACACCGCCGAGGCGCCGAAGGCCGACGCCGAGCCGGTCGAGCACAAAGTGAAGACCCGCACCTACCACTACCCGGGCGGCCTGGCGGATTTCGTCAAGCACATCAACCGCTCCAAGCAGCCCATCCACAACACCGTCGTCTCGTTCACCGGCAAGGGCACCGGCCACGAGCTCGAGGTGGCCATGCAGTGGAACTCGGGCTACTCCGAGTCGGTGCACACCTTCGCCAACACCATCAACACCCATGAGGGCGGCACCCACGAGGAGGGCTTCCGCGCGGCGCTCACCTCGGTGGTGAACAAGTACGCCAAGGACAAGAAGCTCATCAAGGACAAGGACGGCAACCTCACCGGTGACGACATCCGCGAGGGCCTGGCCGCCATCGTGAGCGTGAAGGTGTCCGACCCGCAGTTCGAGGGCCAGACCAAGACCAAGCTGGGCAACACTGAGGTCAAGTCGTTCGTACAGCGCACCTGCAACGAGCACCTCGCGCACTGGCTGGAGGCCAACCCGGCCGACGCGAAGACCATCGTGCAGAAGGCGGTGTCCTCGGCGCAGGCCCGGGTCGCGGCGCGCAAGGCCCGCGAGCTGGTGCGGCGCAAGAGCGCGACGGATCTGGGCGGGCTGCCCGGCAAGCTGGCCGACTGCCGTTCCAAGGATCCGCGCCTGTCGGAGATCTACATCGTCGAGGGTGACTCCGCCGGTGGCTCGGCCAAGTCCGGCCGCGACTCGATGTACCAGGCGATCCTGCCGATCCGCGGAAAGATCATCAACGTCGAGAAGTCACGCATCGACAAGGTCCTCAAGAACAACGAGGTCCAGTCGATCATCACGGCGTTCGGCACCGGTATCCACGACGAGTTCGACATCGCCAAGCTGCGGTACCACAAGATCATCCTGATGGCCGACGCCGACGTGGACGGCCAGCACATCACCACGCTGCTGTTGACGCTGCTGTTCCGGTTCATGCGTCCGCTGGTCGAGCACGGGCACGTCTACCTGTCCTGCCCGCCGCTGTACAAGCTGAAGTGGCAGCGCAGCGAGCCGGAGTTCGCCTACTCCGACCGCGAGCGGGACGCGCTCATGGAACAGGGCCTGGCAGCCGGGAAGAAGATCAACAAGGACGACGGCGTGCAGCGCTACAAGGGTCTCGGCGAGATGAACCCGAAGGAGCTGTGGGAGACCACGATGGATCCGGCCACCCGGCTGCTGCGCCTGGTGACGCTGGACGACGCGGCCGCGGCGGACGAACTGTTCAGCATCCTGATGGGTGAGGACGTCGAGGCCCGGCGCAGTTTCATCACCCGCAACGCCAAGGACGTCCGCTTCCTCGACCTGTAGGCCCGCCGCCGTCCCGGTCCGCCGGGACGGCGAATGACGTGCGCCCGCAAAGACTTCCAACGGAGACGATTCCATGACCGAGACCACACTGCCGCCGGAGGGTGGCGACCGCATCGAACCGGTCGACATCCAGCAGGAGATGCAGAACAGCTACATCGATTACGCGATGAGCGTGATCGTGGGCCGCGCGCTGCCCGAGGTGCGCGACGGCCTCAAGCCGGTGCACCGCCGCATTCTCTACGCGATGCACGACAACGGCTATCGCCCCGACCGCGGCTACGTGAAGTCGGCGCGCCCGGTCGCCGAAACGATGGGTAACTACCACCCGCACGGTGACTCGGCGATCTACGACACCCTGGTCCGCATGGCGCAGCCGTGGTCGATGCGCTACCCGCTCATCGATCCCCAGGGCAACTTCGGCTCGCGCGGCAACGACGGTCCCGCCGCCATGCGCTACACCGAGTGCCGGCTCACCCCGCTGGCCATGGAGATGCTGCGGGAGATCGACGAGGAGACCGTCGACTTCACGCCGAACTACGACGGCCGCTCGATGGAGCCGGTGGTTCTCCCCAGCCGTGTCCCCAACCTGTTGATCAATGGTTCAGGTGGCATCGCGGTCGGTATGGCCACCAACATCCCGCCGCACAATCTGCGCGAGGTGGCCGAGGCGATCTACTGGGCACTGGACAATCACGAGGCCGACGAGGAGACCACGCTCGCGGCGTGCATGGAGTGCGTCAAGGGCCCGGACTTCCCGACCAGCGGCCTGATCGTCGGCAGCCAGGGCATCCAGGACGCCTACAAGACCGGGCGCGGTTCGATCCGCATGCGCGGCGTGGTGGAGATCGAGGAGGACAACCGCGGTCGCACCACCATCGTCATCACCGAGCTGCCCTACCAGGTCAACACCGACAACTTCGTGAACTCGATCGCGGAGCAGGTGAAGGACGGCAAGATCGCGGGCATCTCCGATGTCCACGACGAGTCCTCCGACCGCGCGGGCCTGCGCATCGTGGTCACGGTCAAGCGCGACGCCGTCGCCAAGGTCGTGCTGAACAACCTGTACAAGCACACCCAGCTGCAGACCAGCTTCGGCGCCAACATGCTGTCCATCGTCGACGGTGTGCCGCGCACGCTGCGGCTGGATCAGATGATCCGGTTCTACGTCGCGCATCAGCTGGACGTCATCATCCGACGCACCCGCTACCGGCTGCGCAAGGCCGAGGAGCGCGCCCACATCCTGCGCGGCCTGGTCAAGGCGCTGGACGCGCTCGACGAGGTCATCGCGCTGATCCGGCGCTCGGCCGACACCGAGACCGCGCGCACGGGCCTGATGCGGCTGCTCGACATCGACGAGATCCAGGCCACCGCGATCCTGGACATGCAGCTGCGCCGGCTGTCGGCCCTGGAACGCCAGAAGATCATCGATGAGCTGACCAAGATCGAGGCCGAGATCGCCGACCTCAAGGACATTCTCGACAAGCCCGAGCGGCAGCGCGCGATCGTCCGCGACGAGCTGAAGGAGATCGTCGACAAGCACGGCGACGACCGCCGCACCCGGATCATCGCGGCCGACGGCGACGTGGCCGACGAGGACCTGATCGCCCGCGAGGACGTGGTCGTCACCATCACCGAGACCGGCTACGCCAAGCGCACCAAGACCGACCTGTACCGCAGCCAGAAGCGCGGCGGCAAGGGCGTGATGGGCGCCGGTCTCAAGCAGGACGACCTGGTCAAGCACTTCTTCGTCACCTCGACCCACGATTGGCTGCTGTTCTTCACCAACCTCGGCCGGGTGTACCGGGTCAAGGCCTACGAGCTGCCCGAGGCCAGCCGCATCGCGCGCGGCCAGCACGTGGCCAACCTGCTGGCCTTCCAGCCGGAGGAGAAGATCGCCCAGGTCATCCA
The DNA here is from genome assembly GCF_014466955.1 of Nocardia wallacei. NCBI lineage: Bacteria > Bacillati > Actinomycetota > Actinomycetes > Mycobacteriales > Nocardiaceae > Nocardia > Nocardia wallacei. Next base: position 10,418 of record NZ_AP023396.1, read on the forward strand.
GATCAAGACCTACGAGGACGCGCCCTACCTGGTGCTCGCCACCAAGAACGGTCTGGTCAAGAAGTCGAAGCTGACCGATTTCGACTCCAACCGCAGTGGCGGCATCGTCGCGGTCAATCTGCGTGACCGGGACGAATTGGTCGGCGCCGCACTGTGTTCGGCCGACGACGATCTGCTGCTGGTGTCGGCGCACGGCCAGTCGATCCGGTTCGCCGCCAACGACGAGGTGCTGCGTCCGATGGGCCGCGCCACCTCCGGCGTGCAGGGCATGCGTTTCAACACCGACGACTGGCTGCTGTCGCTGAACGTGGTCCGCGACGACACCTACCTGCTGGTGGCGACGTCGGGCGGGTACGCCAAGCGCACCGCGATCGAGGAGTACACGGCACAGGGCCGCGGTGGTAAAGGCGTATTGACCATCCAGTACGACCCGAAACGTGGCACCCTGGTGGGCGCGCTCATCGTCGACGACGATGACGAGATCTACGCCATCACGTCCGGTGGCGGTGTCATCCGGACGGCGGCCAACCAGGTGCGCCGGGCGGGCCGACAGACCAAGGGCGTGCGATTGATGAACCTCGGCGAGGGCGATACGTTGCTTGCCATAGCCCGAAACGCCGATGAGCCCGATCAGGTTTCCAGTGAAGAGGAGGCCGACGGTCTTGACAAGCAGTAGGTTCGGTTAGCAGTTAGTTTTTTACAGGCAGCGGCACGAAGGATCTAAGGAATCCCAATTGACCACTCCGAATCAGCCGAACGACGAGCGGCACCACGCCAACGGTGTGACCGAGCGAATCGCGTCGTCCCCGATTCCGCCGCGGCCGATTCCGCGGCCGGGGTCGGCGGGAGACAACGGTTCGGGTGGCGCGCCCGAACGGTCCGACCAGCAGGGCGAGGCGGGTAAGTCGCAGGCGTCCGCCGAGGGCGGTGATACCTCGCGGTTCGAGGATGGCTGGTCGCAGCTGCCGCAGCGGGAACCGCAGTCGAATCTGCACCGCCCGGGTCAGCCGCCGGTGGCGGGACGGCCGCCGACGGCCCCGGTCGGGCTCGGCGGCGGGCTCACCAACGCCCGCACCACGGCCGACCTCGCGGCCAAGGCGGCCCGCAAGGAGGCCGCCATGGTGAAGTCGGTCGGCATCGACGGGCCCACGCGCAGCATTTCCCGGCCGGAGCTGGTCAAGGACATGCCGGATCTGTCGGAGTTGCGCCATCCGCTGCCGCCGAACCAGGCCGCACCGGTCGGTGCCGCGCATCCGCAGCCGGTCGCCGTGTCGCCGACGGTGCCCGCCGCGGTGGCCGCGGCCGCGGGTGGTGAGCCGCTGCGCGCGACCGTGCAGATCCGCCACATCGACCCGTGGTCGACGCTGAAGATCTCGCTGGTGATCAGCGTGTCGATGTTCTTCGTGTGGATGCTGGCGGTCGGCTTCCTGTACATCGTGCTGTCCGGCATGGGTGTGTGGGACCGTCTGAACAGCAGCTTCACCGACATCATGTCGAACGGCAGCTCGTCGTCCTCGTCGCTGATCGACGCCGGCACGGTGTTCGGCTATGCCGCGGTGATCGGCCTGATCAACGTCGTACTGCTCACCGCGCTCTCCACGGTCGGCGTGTTCATCTACAACCAGTGCACGGACCTGGTCGGCGGCGTCCAGGTCACCCTCGCCGACCCGGACTAGGGCTTGTATCGAAGTAGGTGCTGGCTGGCACCGCTGCGCGGTGCCAGCCAGTGGCGGAAGGCGTTGCCTGCGTTGGCATATAGGTGAGGTCTCCGGTATTCGGGTTAGCGACCAAACAAACCTGAATAGTGCCGGAGACCTCGTGGCCACAGTAGCGGTGACGGGGCGAGCGGATCTGACCGATGCCCAGTGGGCACGGCTGGAGCCGTTGTTGCCTCGCGGGAAGAAGGCTGGACGTCCGCCGACGTGGACGAGACGGCAGATCATCGACGGGATCCGGTGGCGCACGCGAGTGGGGGCGCCGTGGCGGGACGTTCCGGTCGAGTACGGTTCGTGGCCTGCGGTGTACGGATTGTTCCGGCGTTGGCAACGGGCCGGAGTGTGGGTATTGATCCTGAAGTTGCTACAGGCATTCGCCGACGCGGCCGGGCAGATCGTGTGGCAGGTGAGTGTGGACTCCACGATCGCCAGGGCTCATCAGCACGCGGCTGGAGCACGCCGAGACGGTGATCGGCAGGCAGAGCCGCCCGGCGGAATCGCAAGCGAGCCGACCGATCACGGACTGGGCCGGTCCAGGGCGGCTGGACGACCAAGCTGCATCTGGCCTGCGAGCGAGGCTGCCGACTGCTGTCGGTGCTGATCACGCCCGGTCAAGCTGGAGACAACCCGCAGATGGTGGCGGTGCTGGACGCGATCGCCGTGCCCAAACCCGGCGGTGGCCGACCCCGGATACGACCGGATCGGGTACTGGCCGACAAGGCCTATTCCAGTCGCAGCAACCGGGAATGGTTGCGGCACCGCGGCATCGCAGTCACTATTCCCGTTCCGGCCGACCAAGCCGCGCACCGCCGCAACCGCGGCCGCACCGGCGGCCGTCCACCCGCGTTCGACCCCGTGATCTACCGCGACCGCAACGCGGTCGAACGGGGCATCAACCAGCTCAAACAACACCGTGCCGTCGCCACGAGATACGACAAGCTCGCTGTCCGCTACCTGGCCACCGTCCACATCGCCGCCATCAACCAATGGCTACGACACCAGTGAGGGCGGGCCAACCGGCCCCCCCTCACCACTTCGATACAAGCCCTAGTCGCGTCCCGCGAACGGCCGGTGCCCGAGTGGGCACCGGCCGTTTCCGTTCCCGCCCCAAGCCCTCCTACCAGCCGTTTTGGTTGTTGCAGGCCGATTCGGGTAGTCTTTGCTCTCGGTTCGGAGACACGGTCCGAGAGCCGATACGGGTCTATAGCTCAGGCGGTTAGAGCGCTTCGCTGATAACGAAGAGGTCGGAGGTTCAAGTCCTCCTAGACCCACTTCCCGGACATCGCGGTCGGGTGGAATCCGAGAACCCAGGGGCCATAGCTCAATTGGCAGAGCACTGCCTTTGCAAGGCAGGGGTTAGGGGTTCGATTCCCCTTGGCTCCACCTTTCGACTCCGCAAGTCGCCGACTTGCGGAGTCGTTGTCTTTCTCGTCCGCTACGTGGTGACGGTGGCGAGGTGGGTTTCGATGTCGGCGGGGGAGCCGGTGTAGTGGAGGGTGCGTAGGCCCAGGCGGGCGGCGGCTCGGCAGTTGTCGGCGCGGTCGTCTATGAACAGGACGCGGGTGGGATCGTGAATGCCGGTGGCGGCGAGGGCGTTTCGGTAGGTGTCGGGGTGGGGTTTGTTCATGCCCAGCCGGGCGGAATAGAGGGCGTCGGCCATGAGCGGACGCCAGTCCGATCCGTCGAGCGCGTCGCCCACGTGGTGGGGTGCGTTGGAGAGCAGCACCATCGGTAGACCTGTGCGCCGGGCCTGGTGGAGCAGCGCGACGACGCGGTCGTCGGTGCGGGTCCACAGCGTGGTGTCGAGGGCGCGCAGCCGGGTGAGCAGGTCCCGATCCGGGCGATGGCCGAGTACGGCGGTCCAGAATCCGGTGTCGTCGGACTGGCCGGAATCGTAGGGTTCGCGGGCGCCCCAGAACGCGCTCTGGAAGAGTCCGAGCTGGTCGGGCTGCCAACCGGCGAGTTCGGCGAGGCCGCGCCACATCGCCTCGGTGGGTTGCAGGCCGATGACGCCGTTGTAGTCGAAGATGACCGCGTCGAATTGCGCGGGCTGGTGGGACAGAGCGATCACCACTGGGTCTCCAGGGCTCGATGGGACGGAACAGCCACGGTCGCGGCGAGCGCGGCGGGCAGTACGAGGGCGACGGGCAGGGTGGTCACGGTGGCCAGCGCGCCGATCAGCGCCGGGCCGGCGAGCAGACCGAGATAGCCGGTCACCGCTACGGCGGCGACCGCGCGGGGGCCGCCCGCTCCGGCCGCGGTGAACAGGGAGGGAATCGTGACCGACAGGCCGAGGCCGAAGATCGCCCAGCCGGTCAGCGCGAACGGCACGCTCGGTACGGAAACACCGGCGAGAAGTCCGGCCGCGGCCAGAATCGCGCCGGTACGAACCACTTTCGGCGCACCGAACCGGGCGGTCAGCCGATCGCCGACCAGCCGCCCGCCTGCCATGGCCGCGCTGTAGGCGGCGTAGGCCGCGGCGCCGGTCGCGGCCGACGCGTGCAATCCGGTGAGATGCACTGCCGACCAGTCGGCGGCCGCGCCCTCGCCGAGCAGGCACGCGGCGGCCAGCAGGCCCAGCAGCCGGACGCGGGATCGGGCCGGGCCCGGTGGACGCTCGCGCGGCGCCGTCTCGATCGAATCGAAATGTGCTGTGGCCGAACCGATTCCGCGCGTCACGGGGGCCACCGCGCACGCGGCCACGATCACCACGGCCGCCGTGACGCCGAAGGTGTACGTGTGCGAACCGCCCGCGGCGACGGCGGCGAGCACCGCACCGCCGAGCGCCCCGAGGCTGTAGGCCGCGTGCAGCCCCGACATGATCGGGCGGCCGTAGGCCTGCTGACATCGCACCGCCGCGGCGTTCAAGCCGACGTCCAGCACACCGTGTGCCGCGCCGAACAGCAGTGCCGCGGCCGCGAGCGCGAGTGGCATACGGCAGGCGCCGACCAGGGCGAGGCTGGCCGCCAGGCCGAGTCCGCCGCCCGTCAGCAGCTGGGCGAGCCGGGCCGGCGCGGCGAGCCGACCGCCCACCTGCAGACCGGCGACCATGCCGATCGCCGCGGCGAGCAACACCGCGGCCAAGCCCGCGGTAGTCAGTCCGGCGGATTCCTGAACGGCCGGAATCCGCGTACCCCAGACGGCCATCACGACGCCGAGTCCGGCGAAGTAGCCCGTCAGCAGAATACGACCGCGCACCAAGGCGTCGGGCAGTATTCGCGGGCGGCCCGTGGCCGCCGCGATGGTGATGGTCATGAGAGAACTCCATCGGTACGCCGCCGATGCGCCGTCGCCGATGACCGGCGCGATCGGCCGCGAGTGGGAATGACGAATTACGCCTTCCCGCTACGAAGAAGGCGCACGAATGGAGGGGAATCGAAGGGAACGTTGCGTGGGTCAGAGGCTGAAGGTGATGCGCGACGCTGCACGAACAGGCCGAAAGCTACCAGGCGGTCTGGCGGGCTACCAGCCGAAACGGGCCTCGGTGATCCGCTACACAAAGTGCGCGGCGCGGGTCTGACCGGAACATGGAGGTATACCGTCCGGCTATCGTCCGCCGCGACTCCGTGCGCGGCCGTACCGGAATGCCGGGTGCCACCGCGCCTAGGCGCCCGAATGCGTTGGGCCGCAGCGCCGGTGACTCCGCGAGGGCCGCGATCCGGCGGCTTCCAGTAGGCTGGCAGCCATGAAACTTCTCCTCACGTTCGGTGTCGTGGTCGCGGTGGTCGTCGCTGTCGGCAAGTTCCGTCAGCGCAACGATTCGGATACGTGGCACGAGGTGACGGCCCGCTAGGTCGTCCGGGGCCTTAGCTCAATTGGCAGAGCACTGCCTTTGCAAGGCAGGGGTTAGGGGTTCGATTCCCCTAGGCTCCACCACACGGACGCCGGGCGGGCCGATGGCGACCGGCTTCGAAGCTTATGCGGGTAGTGAAACTACCCGTATAAGGAGAAACTTGTTCGGCGCGTAACCCCGTGGTCGGATTGGTATCCCACCGATCGCGAGTACGGGTGAACCAGGTGACAGCGGAATATGACTTCGTAATCGTCGGCGCCGGCAGCGCCGGATGTGTGCTCGCCGCCCGGTTGAGTGAGGATTCCGACTGCAGTGTGCTGCTGCTGGAGGCGGGACCGGCCGACGACGCACCGGACATGCGGATTCCGGCCCGGACGGTGAATCTTTGGCAAGGCCCATATATATGGGACAACGTCACCGCGGAGCAAGGTTGCGCATCCGCTCGGCGTGTGCCCTGGCCGAGTGGACGCACGCTGGGCGGCAGCTCATCGATCAACGGCATGATCTACATGAGGGGCAACCGCGCCGACTTCGACACGTGGCGGGACGTGTACGGCTGCGCGGGATGGGGGTATTCGGATCTGCTGCCCTACTTTCGGCGGGCCGAGGATCAGCAGCACGGTGATTCCGTGTACCACGGTGTCGGCGGCCCGCTGGCCGTGCAGGATGCGCGGTATGTGCATCCGCTCGCCCGGGCGTGGGTGCGATCGGCGGTAACGCGCGGAATGAACATGAACGCCGACTTCAACGGTGCGTGTCAGGACGGCGTCGGTCCCTATCAGGTGACCCAGGAGCGCGGTGAAAGGTGTTCTGCCGCAGACGGTTACCTGCGGCCAGCCCTCGGCCGCGCCAACCTCGCCGTGCGGACGGGTACGCAGGTGACGAAGGTACTCGTCGAGGACGGCCGGGCGGTCGGTGTGCGATTCGTTCGCCGTGGTGTGGACGGACAGGTCCGCTGTCGGCGGGAAGTGATCGTATCCGGCGGCGCGGTGCAGAGCCCGCGGCTGCTGCTGTTGTCGGGTATCGGTCCCGCCGACCAACTGCGTGCCGCGGGAATAGAGCCGTTGCTGGATCTGCCCGCTGTCGGGGAGGGTTTGCAGGATCATCCGCTGTGCTTCACGCAATGGTCCGTGCCGGATGTCCCCAACTTCTTCGAGGAACTGACACCCGAGGCGATGGAGTTGTGGCAACGAGATCGGCAGGGGCCATTCGCTTCGCATCTTGCCGTGGCCGGAGGATTCGGGCGCACCCGTCCCGACTTGGTGGCGCCCGACGTGCAGTACGACGCGATCGCCGCCGGCGGCTCGGTTGCACCGGAGGGTCTCGTCATCGATCCCGAGCTGCGGGCGTTGTCGCTCACCGTCATTGCCGTAGCGGTCGGTAGCCGGGGTCGGGTCAGCCTGACGCCTGCCGATCCGGCCGGGGCTCCGACGATCGACCCGGCCTATCTCTGCGCCGACACCGACGTCGATATTCTGGTCGCGGGTATTCGGCAGCAACGCGAGATCGCCGCGTGCAGGCCGTTGGCGGATTTCATCACCGCAGAACTTCTCCCGGGTTCCGACGTGCGCGACGACGACATGTTGCGTGCGTATGTGCGCCGGACGACGACAACGGTGTGGCACCCCACCAGCACGTGTGCCATGGGTGGCGATCCGACCACCGTCTGCGACCCCGAGCTGCGGGTGCGCGGAATCGCGGGGCTGCGAGTCGTTGATGCCTCGGTGATGCCGGCGATCCCGAGGGGCAACACCAACGCACCGACCATCGCCGTCGCGGAACGCGCCGCTGACCTGATCCGCGGTCGCGCGCCGCTGGTGGCTGCCGTACCCGAGGTGGACCAGCATTCGGCTACCCAACGGACCTGAACGGTCCGGCCGATCGTTTCTGGCGATTCACAGGAGCACCCACGGCGGGCGGGCGGTCGTCATCGTTGCTCTATTGTCGGTCCGTGACAATCGAGCGCGTAGCGGAAATCGTCTCGGACGCCGGGATCTACGGTCGCCCGCTCCGTCAAGTGCTCGCCACTCTGGACGGGCCCGGAGCGTCACTGGATACCCTGGTAGCCGACAACGCCGTGCCGCGTCGCACGGTGGAAGACCTGTTGGATGCCGTCGGCGCCGACCTGGATCGTCGTGATTCCCGTTTTTCGTTTCGGGGCGATCGACTAGCCGAATATCGCGAGCGATTCGACTTCGACCAATTGCGCCGGACCGAGATGGCCGATCCCTTGGCGGAAAGGCTGCGACAGCATGCCGCGCTGGTGGACCGGCTCGACGAGCTGATTCGGACCGCGCCCCGCCCGAAGCAATCCTTGGACCACGTCTCCGCGACCGCCGAGACCATCGCGCGGCGAGCGTTGTGGCTGGACTCGACATTCGATCTGGCCGGAGCCCACCTGCTGTGCGTCGGCGATCACGATATGACGTCCCTGGCCACGGCAATGGTGTGCCCGGCAGTGACGATCACCGTGGTGGACATCGACGAACGGATCCTCGCGTTCATAGCGACGGCCGCGCGGCAACGCGGTCTGTCGATTCGCTGCCTTTATGCCGATTTCCGATTCGGCTTGCCGCCGTCGACGGCCGCCGTGGCCGATCTGATCGTCACGGATCCGCCGTATACCCCGGAGGGGGTCCGATTGTTTCTGACCCGGGGAATCCAGGCGTTGCGCGACACGGAGCACGCCCGCCTGCTGATGGCCTATGGCTACAGCCCGCGACATCCGACGCTCGGATTGCAGGTCCAGCGCGCGATATCGGGCCTGCACCTCACCCTCGAGGGGATTCTCCCGCATTTCAACCGCTATCACGGTGCGCAGGCCATCGGCAGCGCCGCCGACTGGTACATATGCCGGGCCACGCCGAAATCGCGTCGGGCCGTGCAGAACTCGGCCGACGGGGACGCGCACAACATCTACACCCATGGAGCGCAATCGGTCGAGGCGGCCGACGGCGATCTGGGCGAGATCGCCGGACGACTGCTGTCGGAGATCGGCGGCTCCGTGACCATGGTCGGCACGCGCTGGCCGAAAGAAGTCGCCGCCCGGAATCGTTTGTCGCTGGCGACAGTGCTGGGGTCGGGCGTACCGACTGCTCGTGGTCGCGACGACGACGCCACCGTGGTGGTGGACCTGTCGGACGATCCGGGTAGCTGGCTGTTGCGAGTATTGCTGGCGGCCAACAGTTCTCGACTCGTGATTCTGGTGCCGAACCGCCACCCCGATATTCGTGATCAGGCCGCGCAGACCGCCTTGCGGTCCCTGACCAGCGCGAAGTATCACCTCCGATATCGGCGGTCCTGGCCCGGCAGCCGATACGCGGTCGTCGATGCCGAACGCGTCGAGGCGGACGCGCTCGGCGCCTCCGAACGCATCGTCAACCGTCTGCTGCGCCGGGCGCACGGAAAGGTCGGCAATGTGTGGCGCGAAGCGCTCGTCAAGGACCTCGGCACGATGACGAAGAACCAGGCTCGCGTCTCGATCCGCGAAAGCGGTGTCGACCCCGGCCTGCTGGACTACACGTTGCTCGAACTGAGTCGCGGCGATATCGAGATGCTGTTCGAAGGCATCCGACTCAGGTGATGGCGACCGGCCGGGTCGGGTCGTCGTGGGGAAGTGGGCCGTCGATGGCGGCGTGCACCGACAGGTCGGTGACGGTGATCGCGCCGCCGTGGTTGTCCAGGAAGGCGACGTCCGAGGCGTCGCGGCCGGTGGCGATGCGGACCAGCCCGGTGCGCGGGGCGAGGTAGGACGGGTCGTGGGCCCACCACGCGCCGTCCACGTAAGCCTCTGCGACACAATGGAAGTCCATCGGTACGCAGCCCGGCGCGTAGACCGAGGCGAGCCGGGCGGGCACGCCGACCGCCCGCAGTAGTGCGACGAGCAGGTGGGCGTAGTCGCGGCAGACGCCCCGGCCGGACAGCAGGGTCTCCACCGCGCCGTCGCCGGGATTGCTACTGCTCGCGACATAGCGCACGCGGCGGCCCACCCACTCGGCGACGCGGCGGGGGATATCCGGATCGTTCGCGCCGTAACCGAATTCGGTAGCCGCGTAGGCGAGCAGCCGGTCGGATTCGGCGAACCGGCTCGGGCGCAGATAGACCGAGCGGTCGTAGTCGGACACGGGCTCGGGAGAAGCCGCGCCCCGCACCGTCGCGTGGTAATTCGCCCGTAAAGTGCCTGGGGGCGAATCGAATACGTGAATACGGGTTCCGTGCGGACCGGGCACCTCGCGGGCGGCGACGGGTGCGCCGTCCACGGTGAATTCGAGCGTTTCGGTCAGTTCGACCCCGGGTCGCCGCGCGACCGTGAACTGGAATTCCAGGGTGGCGGGCGCATGCACTTCGACGTCCAGCCGAGCCGAGACGTCGCGTTTCATTCCTTCATTGTGAGTGTCCGGCGCCTATTCCGGGCGCAGCGCGGCGAGGACCGTGTCGACGCTCTGCTCGGCCAAGCGCTCGGTGAGCGGCAGGTGACCGAACAGGACGCGGTAGTACAGGGGAGCGGCCAGCGCGTCGAGGACGAAATCCATATCGGTGTCCGGAGCGATCTCGCCCCGGGCCATCGCGGAACGCAGTGCGGCGGCGGTGGTTTCGCGGCGCGGATCGAAGACTCGGCGGCGAAACTCCGCGGCCAGCTCCGGATCGGAGGCCAGATCGGCGACCAGGGCCGGGAGCGCGCGGCCCAGGGCGGTCCCGGCCAGGGCCCGGACCAGGGTCGATATTCCCGTGACGAGATCGCGGCGCAGATCACCGGTGTCGGGCGTGGGCGTGACGCCGAGCTGCCGGGCCACGGCCTCGACCACGAGGTGACGCTTCGATGGCCAGCGCCGATACACCGCCGGACGGTGCACCCCCGCCCGGGCGGCCACCGCGCCCATGGTGAATTCCCGGTACCCGACCGCGCCGAGCAGGTCGACCGTCGCGGTGAGGATCGCGTCGTCGATGCGGGTGTCTCGGGTCCGGGCCATGCGCCGAACTCTAGAAGACCGGACGCGGCACCAGGACCACCCGCCAGCCGTCCGGATCCTCGAAGGTGAGCGCGCCGACGCCGGCCCAGTACGGGTTCTCCGCCTCGACCGGCTCGTGCCCGGCCGCGGCCAGCCGCTCGACCACCTCGTACATCTTGGCGTCGCCGTGGAAGTAGAGGACGAGGAGATTGTCCCTGGTCGGTGCCGGGCACGGGCTGCCGTCGGCGTGCGTGGTGAATTCCAGGTGATAGGCCGTGCCGGGCAGCCCGAGCATCACGCCGTCGTATCCGGCGTGCTGCTCGAATCGATAGAGCACCGGCAGCCCGATGACCTGCGTGTAGAACTCCTCGATCCGGTCGAGCCGGTCGGTGGGCCGGGCCACCCGCACCTGGGCCACGCCGAGTCCGGTCGGCCATGTCGTCGTCGCGGTTGTCATGTCTTAAACGGTACACAATGTACCGATATGCGGCCAGTGTCAGCGCACGGCGGTCAGCTTGTCGGGATTGAGGACCAGCCGGACCGTCCGGATCCGGTTGTCCGCATCGATGTCCAGCGACACCACGGCGTACGGGTCGGTCCCCGTCCGCAGCACCGCACCGGGACCGCCGTTGACCTCGGTGAGGTGGCGGTCGAGCGGAACGGGCCAGGCCCAGGTGACCGAGCACAGGTAACCGGCGACCGTGGTCAGGCCGCGCAGCGGTGTCCGTGGCGTCTCGGAACGGCCGTCGGCGTCGGCGCAGAAGACCACATCCGGGGCGAGCAGGCGGGTGAGCGCGGTGAGGTCGCCGCCGGCCGCGGCGGTGAGGAAGCGTTCGGTCAGTTCGCGGTGCGCGTGCGGGCTGGGCCGGTGCCGCGGCCGCCGGGCATCGACGTGCCGCCGGGCCCGGTAGCCGAGCTGGCGGGTGGCGCGTTCGGTGCGCCCGAGCACCTCGGCGATCTCGGCGTGCTCGAATCCGAACACCTCGTGCAGCACGAAGACGACGCGTTCGGCGGGATCCAGCGCCTCCAGCACCACCAGCAGCGCCATCGAAACCGATTCGGCGCGTTCGGCATCCGCGTCGGGGCCGGTGAGCAGCGGCTCGGGCAGCCACGGGCCGATGTAGGTCTCCCGCCGGGCCTTCGCGCTGCGCAACTGATCGATGGCCAGGCGCGAGACCAGCCGGAACAGGTAGGCCCGCGGCCGCATCACGGTGTCGTGGTCGACCCCGTGCCACCGCAGCCAGGCCTCCTGCACCACGTCCTCGGCCTCGGTGCGGCTGCCGAGCATGCGATATGCCGCCGCGAACAGTTCCGGCCGGTGCTGTTCGAATTCCACGCTCATACCTTCTTCGACGTCGTGGACCGGGCGTAGGTCACGCGTGTGACGCGAATGGCCCGGGATCCGTCTGATGGATGGAACCCGAACGGAAGGACCAGATTCCATGACCGTCGACAACGAGCTGTCCCGCACCGAGATCAACCGCCGGACCGTGCTGGAGCTCTACCGCCGTTTCAACGCCGGTGACCTGGACGGCGCCTTCGAGCTGGTGCACGAGGACTTCGTCACGCACAATCCGCGGGTGCCGCACGACCCGGCGGCGAGCACCGGCAAGCAGGCCTTCCGGAACTTCTTCGGCACCCCGGCCGGGCGGGCGCTGGCCGCGGCACCGCAGGAGGTGGTGCGCGTGGCCGCCGACGACGAGCTGGTCGCCGTGCATGTGCGGCTCACCGTGGGCGGGGCCGAGAACGCGGTGGTCGACCTGCTGCGGCTGCGCGACGGCCTGCTCGTCGAACACTGGGATGTGGTGCAGCCGGTGCCCGACCGGCTGCCCCATCCGCACGGAATGCTCTGAGCGCCAAGAGCTTCCGGGGCAGCCGCTATGCCGGGTCAGGCGCGGCGGACCACGCCCCGGCGGCGGCGGTCGCCCGGGCGTAGTCCGCGAAGTCCCTGGGTTCGCGGCCCAGGATGCGTTCCACGCCGTCCGCCGTGGCCGAGTTGCGGCCGTCCAGCACGGTGCCGAAGAGATAGTCGAGCAGGCTGATCTCGTCGGCGGGCACCTCGTAAGTGGTCAGTGCCGCAACGAAATCGGTGCGCGTGATGGGTATGTAGGCGATGTCGCGACCGGTCGCCCGGGCGATCTCGCCCACCGCCTCGGCGAAGGTCAGGGCCCGGGGTCCGGTGAGTTCGTACACCGCGCCGATGTGCCGGTCCTCGGTCAGCGCGGCGACCGCGGCCGCCGCGATGTCGTCGGCATCGATGAACGGCTCGGGCACGTCACCGGCGGGCAGTGCCACCTCGCCCGACCGGACGAACTCGGCGAATCCGCCCTCGCTGAAGTTCTGCGCGAACCAACTGCATCGCAGGACGGTCGTCTCCAGGCCGGAGTCGCGCACGATCTGCTCGCACTCCGCGGCCTCCGGCTCGCCGCGTCCGGACAGCAGCACCAGCCGCGCGACGCCGCTGTCCCGCGCGGCGGCGGTCAGCGCGCTGATCGCCTCGGGCGCGCCGGGCGCGGCGAGATCCGGTTGATAGGCGATGTAGACGGCCGACACCCCGGCGAGCGCGGCGGCCCAGGTGTTGCGGTCGTTCCAATCGAAAGGCGGTTGCGCGGACCGGGATCCGAGGCGCACCGGAATGGACCGCTCGCGCAGATGCGCGGCCACTCGGCTGCCGGTCTTGCCGGTGCCGCCGAGAACGAGGACTGTGTTGTTCGAATTCGTCATGTATCGAGTACATCGCCGATCGCGTGGACGCGACATGGCCGAGAAGCGCGGGAACATTCGCGAGCGTCTGCCGCGTCCCCCCGGGAAATCATGTGACAAATCACTACGGGGCGGGTGCGTATCCGGCGGCACCGTAAGGTCGAGGCATGGCCTCCGCGGAGTTGTCGAAACTGGTGCAGTCGGTGGTGGAGCCGTACCTGCTGCACGGGCCGCGCCGATATACCCGCGAGGACGTCTCGCGGCAGTCGGGCGTGCCGCCGGAGCTGACCCGCAGACTGTGGATATCGCTCGGCTTCCCGGCCAATCCGGACGACGAGGCGATCGAGTACACCGACGCGGATGTGCAGGCGGTCAACAACTTCCAGAGCCTGGCGGCGCTGGCCTCGACCGATCTGCGGCAGCAGTCGGGCGCCGCGCGCACGCTCGGTCAGGCGATGGCGCGGCTGGCCGAATGGCAGGTCGATCTGGTGGCCGAGGAGATCGTGGACCGGATCCGGGCCATCACCGCCGCCGATCCCACCGCGGACGAGGTCACGGTCGCGCAGGAGGCGACCGAGGAGGTCGTCTCGACCCTGCAGGAGTTGCAGGCCTACGCGTGGCGCCGGCACCTGGCGGCGGCGCTGGCCCGCTCGCTCGACGGTGACGGCAGCGGCGACACGCTGCGGGAAGTGGCCGTCGGTTTCGCCGACATGGTCGGCTACACCCGGTTGACCAGGCATCTCGACCCGGACGAACTGACCCGGCTGCTGGAGTCGTTCGAGACGATCACCACCGACGCGATCACCGCGCACGGTGGCTGGGTCATCAAGAACGTGGGCGACGAGGTGATGTTCGCCGCCGAATCGGCGGTGGTGGGCGCCCGCATCGCGCTGGCCATCCAGGACGCGACGCTGTCCGCCGGGACGACGCCGGAACTGCGGGTCGGCCTCGCCTATGGCGAAGTGCTGCAACGGTTCGGGGATCTGTACGGGTCGGTGGTCAACACCGCGGCCCGGCTCACCGGCGTGGCCCGGCCCGGCACGGTCCTCATCGATGACGGCGCCGCCGCGCGGCTGAGCGGGGAGCGGGAGTTCGCACTGCGGCATCTGCGCAGTGTGCGGGTGCGGGGCTTCAACCGGCTGCGTTCGCACGTGCTGCGGCGCGCCTGACCCGTATCGGCGATCGGCGGAAGTGCCCGGAAATTAGGAGCGGGCCTCGGCGAAGGGGGGGAGTTAGCCGAGGCCCGCGTAGGGTCGGCCCGGGGGGGAGGGGCCGACCTGAACGATCCTACGCGACGATCCTCGATTGTGTGTGTATGAGGGCCGCCACTTTCGGAAAGTTTTTCGGCACTACTCGCACGAGGCGGATCGGGCCGGTGCGCGGGGCCCGGCGCCGTGGTCGAAACACGCTGTCGAAGCTGTTGGGAGGCAACCGTTTACGCAGCTCTCGGCGCTGCCGCCGAGGCGTCGGTCCGGGGTCGGCGCAACCGGCCCGCGCCTCTGCGCACGCCCGATCCAGGGGCGACGTTCCGGATTGCGCGGATTCCTGGCGTGTCGATCGGCGGCCCGCGGAATCGGGTGAGTACCGGAGGCGCGGTGGAACGAGTAGCGCACTACTCGCGATCCGTTCCGCGAGCCGGGCGACGATCGTATCGGCCGCATCCCGCCGGCACCCCCGAGCACCGCCGGATCCCGGGATGCGGCCTCCTGTTATCCGTCGTGCCAGGTCGGGGGTGGTGCGACGGGGCCGGTGTCAATCCGATGAACTTGTCGGTGCCGTGGGCAATACTGGGCAGCAGTGTCGATCAAGTCACTGCACAATCCATCACGAACGGCAGGAGCATCATGCCCGACGCCATCATCGCCGAGGGTCTGGTCAAGACATACGGGCGTCTGACCGCCCTCGACGGACTCGATCTCACGGTACCCGAAGGTACGGTCACCGCCCTGCTGGGTCCCAACGGCGCCGGCAAGACGACGACGGTCCGGGTACTCACCACCCTGCTCATCCCCGACTCCGGCCGTGCCACCGTGGCCGGTATCGACGTACTGCGCGAGCCGCAGCGGCTGCGCGCGCACATCGGCGCCTCCGGCCAGTACGCGGCGGTCGACGAGTATCTCACCGGCTTCGAGAATCTGGAGATGGTCGGGCGGCTGTACCACATGGGCGTGCAGCGCAGTAAGGACCGCGCCCGTGAGCTGCTGGAGCGTTTCCGCCTCAGCGACGCCGCCGACCGGCCCGTGAAGGGCTACTCCGGCGGCATGCGCCGCCGCCTCGACCTCGCGGGCGCGCTGGTCGCCAATCCACCCGTGCTGTTTCTGGACGAGCCGACCACGGGCCTGGACCCGCGCGCCCGCCTGGATCTGTGGGATGTCATCGAGGAACTGGTGGCCGGCGGCACCACGCTGCTGCTGACCACGCAGTACATGGAGGAGGCCGACCGGCTGGCCGACGCCATCGCGGTCATCGACCACGGCCAGGTCATCGCCCGCGGCACCGCCGACGAACTCAAGACCATGGTCGGCGGCGACCGCATCGAACTGACCGTCGACCACGCCGACAGCCTCGCGGTCGCACAGCAGGCCCTCGCCGCGCTGGCGGTCGGGGAGATCCATCTCGAGCCCGGGCTGCGGCGCATCACCGTGCCCGTCAGCGAGGGGTCACAGGCCCTGGTCGACGCGATTGGGCGGTTGGCCGAGCATCAGGTCCAGATTCACGACGTGGGCCTGCGCCGTCCCTCGCTCGACGACGTGTTCCTCACCCTCACCGGCCACGAGGCCGAAGAAATGATCAGCGAGAACGGCCACGCCGACGGCAAGGGCGCCGCGGAGCGAGTCGACGCGACGAAAGGACAGCAGCGATGAGCACGGCCGCGGCGATCGCCCATCAGCCCTCGCTCGGCACGCGCGTGTCGATGGTGGTCAGCGACAGCCTGACGATCACCAAACGCAATGTCATCAAGATCAAGCGAGTACCCGACGTCCTGATCTTCTCGACGCTGTCGCCGATCATGTTCGTTCTACTGTTCGCCTACATCTTCGGCACGGCGATCGAGGTGCCGGGGTTGTCGGGCGGCTACCGGGAGTTCCTGATCGCGGGCATCTTCGCGCAGACCTCGGTTTTCGGCGCGACGTTCACGGGCTTGAGCCTGGCCGAGGATATGCAGAAGGGCATCATCGACCGGTTCCGATCGCTGCCGATGGCCTCGGTCGCCGTGCTGATCGGGCGCACGGCAGCCGATGTCGTGATCAATGTGGTGAGCCTGGTCGTGATGTCGCTGACCGGCCTCATCGTCGGCTGGCGGATCCGCGGGTCGCTGCTGGACGCGGTCCTGGCCTATGTGCTGCTGTTGTTGTTCGCCTACGCGATCTCGTGGATCATGGCCGTGGTCGGCCTGATCGTGCGGGCTCCCGAGGTGTTCAACAACGCCAGCTTCATGGTGATCTTCCCGCTGACCTTCCTCGCCAACACCTTTGTGCCGCTGAACAAGCTGCCCGGGCCGCTGCAGGTGTTCGCCGAATGGAATCCCGTGTCGGCGGTCACCGAGGCCACCCGTCAGCTGTTCGGCAACACCAGCCCCGCGGTGCCGACACCGGATGCCTGGCCGATGCAGCATCCGGTGCTGACCACGCTGATCTGGGTGGTGGCCATCCTGGTGGTGTTCGTGCCGCTGGCGGTGCGGCAGTTCAAGCGCTCGGTCAGCCGTTGAGTCGTGGGCCACTGTGACCAGCCTTTCCTGCGCGAAGCGGGTGGCTGTGCCACAGTGGTCGCATGCAGTTGGGGAGCTCTGGGAAGTCCGGCCGGTTGCGCAACCGGCTCATCGTCGCCGCCCTCGTCGGATTCGCGGGCAGTGCCGCCTGGGTGGCGGCGCGCCGCCGTCCGCAGCTGCCGGAACCCGCCGCCGAACCGCCGCGTCTGGGCTACTCCACCAACGGGTCCGCGCCGGAGGAAGCGGCGCGCTTGCCGTAGTCGGCCCGGCACGGCCCGAACACAGTGGGATACAACTCGATTCGCCGCGTACATGGCACGATGTTCGGCGTGACCTCACCGAATCAGACCGCCGTGGCCACGCTGCACACCACACACGGCGACATCAAGATCTCGCTCTTCGGTAACCATGCCCCGAAAACGGTGCGCAACTTCGTCGGTCTCGTCGACGGCTCGGCGGCATACACGACGAAGAACGCCTCCGGCGGTACGTCCGGCCCGTTCTACGACGGCTGCACGTTCCACCGCGTGATCGATGGCTTCATGATTCAGGGCGGTGACCCGACGGGCACCGGTCGCGGCGGGCCGGGGTACGAATTCGGCGACGAATTCCACCCGGAGCTGCGTTTCGACCGCCCGTATCTGCTGGCGATGGCCAACGCCGGGCCGGGCACCAACGGTTCCCAGTTCTTCATCACGCTCGGCCCGCAGTCGCATCTCAACCGCCGCCACACCATCTTCGGTGAGGTGGTGGACCCGGATTCGCGCAAAGTGGTCGACGCCATCGGCGCCACCGACACCGATCGCAACGACCGCCCGAAGGAGCAGGTCGTCATCTCCTCCATCACCATCGACTGAATTTCGACGGAGTTTCGTGAATCCCCAGCCGCCCGCACCGACCTGCTACCGCCATCCCGATCGCAGCACCGGATTGGCCTGCACCCGGTGCGGCCGGTCGGCCTGCCCGGAATGCCTGCGCCCGGCCTCGGTGGGCCAGCACTGCCTGGACTG
Source organism: Nocardia wallacei (assembly GCF_014466955.1). Classification (NCBI taxonomy): domain Bacteria; kingdom Bacillati; phylum Actinomycetota; class Actinomycetes; order Mycobacteriales; family Nocardiaceae; genus Nocardia; species Nocardia wallacei. Next base: position 28,297 of record NZ_AP023396.1, read on the forward strand.
CCTACGGCAAGGGCAGGCGGACGTGCGCCCGGTGCGTACCGTGGCGGGCGCGCCCGCGGTACAGCGGTCGGTCCCGTACGTGACCTACCTGCTGATCGCGGTGAACGTCGCGGTCTTCGCGATCACCGCGGCGCAGGCGAACAGCGTCGCGGAGAATCAGCGCTCGCGGCTGTTCTTCGACTGGGTGCTGCAACCGCCTGCGGTGGCCGATGGCGAGTGGGCGCGGGTGCTCGGGTCCGGATTCCTCCACTACGGCCCGATTCACCTGCTGGTCAACATGTTCGCGCTCTATATCCTGGGTCGCGACTGCGAGATGGTGCTCGGCCGCCTGCGGTTCGTCACCGTCTACCTGGCCTCGCTGCTGGGTGGTTCGGCGGCGGTGATGTGGCTGGCCCAGGACACCTCGACGGCCGGCGCCTCCGGGGCGATCTACGGCCTGTTCGGCGCGATGACGGTGATCCTGCTGCGGCTGCGGCAGAGCCCGGTCCAGATGCTGGTGCTGATCGCGATCAACGTCCTGATCAGCGTGTCGCTGCCGGGCATCTCGCTGTGGGGACACCTCGGCGGCCTCGCCGCGGGCACCCTGGCCACGGGCGGGATCCTCTTCCTGCCGCAGTGGCTGCGCGCCGGGACCCCGGAGGCCGCCCGCACCATCGGCTGGACAGCGGCGGCCGGTGTCGCGGTGATCGCGCTGCTGCTCATCGTCGCCGCGGCGGCCGAACTGGCCTGAGCCCTTCGCTGCGGCGTGCTGTTCGCCGCGGGTCGGGCGGTGCATGGTCATCGCGTGTGCTGTTCGCCGCGGGTCGGGCGGTGCATGGTCATCGCGTGTGCTGTTCGCCGCGGGTCGGGCGGTGCATGATCATCGCGTGTGCTAGTCGCCGCGGGTCAAGCCGTGCACGATCATCGCGTCCAGTACGTCCTGGGGATGAGTGCCGAGATCCCAGCGGCCGAAGATCAGCAACCGGTCGTGTCCGTCGTGTTCGACGTCGAGCTCCAGATTGGGCACCTTGCGCCCGAGCCGCCGGAAACCCACCACCCGGGCACGCAGAATCCGCTCCGGCGGATACGCCACCGGTCCGAGCAACCCGCGCACGATCAGCGCGGGCGGTGTCCCGGGGACGACGGTCAGCCGCGGCCGCTGGCGCAGTCCCAGCGCGGTCAGACCGAGCAGCAGCACCGCGGCGATCCCGACCAGCAACCGGCTCGGCGCGTCACCGGTGAAGACGGCCGCCGCCACGAGCGCCACCCCGCCGAGCGCCGTCACCGCGAGCGCGGCCGGGGGAGTGGACCAGGTGAGTCGGGACGTCGAGTCGGATGCGGTCACGGTCCCCAATCGCTCCTCGAGTTGTCCACAGATCTATCCACAAGTGTGCATGAACTACACCGGTGTAGTGCTGCTCAGCGCCACCGCATCGTCATGATCAAGCCGATCACCATGAGGCCGAAGCCGATCAGGAAGTTCCAGGCGTTGAGGTTGGCCATCCACTCGATCTTGTCGTTGGCCAGGTAATACACCAGCAGCCACACCAGCCCGGCCAGCATGAAACCGAGCATGATGCAGACATACCAGACCGGTGACGGGCCGCCCTTCACCTTCACCGGAGTACGGCTGGCGGGGTTGATCGTGTAGTCGGTCTTCTTGCGGCGGACCTTCGACTTGGGCATGACGTCCTCGTATTCGGCGTACAGGTCGTACCGGCGGGGTAGGCAGCCGAGCATGTCGGCTACGCCGCACACGCCTGCCGGTCTGGGTAAAGGCTATCCCAGCTGGGTATACCCGGGCGTTCCGGACTGTTGTCGGCGCACCGCCCGGGTATTCCCGCGACGCCGATCGGGCGGCCACGTACCCTCGAACCATGCGTGTACTGGTCGTCGACAATTACGACAGCTTCGTCTTCAACCTGGTCCAATACCTGGGCCAGCTGGGCGCCGAGGCGACCGTGTGGCGCAACGACGACCCGCAACTGGCGAATATCGATGAGGTCGTCACCCGCTTCGACGGCGTGCTGATCAGTCCCGGCCCCGGCACCCCCGACCGGGCCGGGAAGAGCATCGATCTGGTGCACGCGTGCGCCGGGCATCGGGTCCCGCTGCTGGGTGTGTGCCTCGGGCACCAGGCCATCGGCGCCGCGTTCGGCGCGACCGTGACCCGGGCGCCGGAGTTGTTGCACGGCAAGACCAGTTCGGTATTCCACGTCGGCGCGGGGGTGCTGGCCGGGTTGCCGGACCCCTTCACCGCGACCCGCTACCACTCGCTGACCGTGCTCGAGGAGACGCTGCCCGCCGATATCGAGGTCCTCGGCCGCACCGAGAGCGGCATCGTCATGGCGATGCGGCACCGCACCCTGCCCGTCCACGGCGTGCAGTTCCACCCGGAGTCGGTGCTCACCCAGGGCGGGCACCGGATGCTGGCGAACTGGCTGGAGGTCTGTGGCGAGCGCCCGGCGGAGCATCTGGTCGAGCAGTTGGAGGCGGAGGTCGCGGCGCTGGTATGAGCGCCCGGCCGTATGTGCTGCTGTCGGTGGCGGTGAGCATCGATGGCTACCTCGACGACGCGAGCCCCGACCGGCTGCTGCTGTCCAATCCCGAGGATTTCGATCGGGTCGACGCGGTGCGCGCCGACTGCGACGCGATTCTGGTCGGCGCCGAAACCCTGCGCCGGGACAACCCGCGGCTGCTGGTCGGCAGTGACACTCGCCGGGCCCATCGGATCGCCGCGGGGAAACCGGAATTCCCGGTGAAGATCGTCGTCACCGCGACGGGCGAACTGGATCCGGAGCTGCGCTTCTTCCACACCGGCGGCGACAAGCTGGTCTACACCACCGACCGTGGTGCGGCACGGAGCGCGGGGCCGCTCGCGGGGCTGGCCGAGGTCGTATCCCTCGGTGCGAGTGTCGATTTCGGTGCGTTGCTCGAAGATCTGGGCAGGCGCGGCGTGGGGCGGTTGATGGTGGAGGGCGGCGGCCACATCCACACCGCCTTCCTCGCCACCGATCTCGCCGACGAACTGCTGATGGCCGTGGCGCCGGTGCTGGTCGGTGATTCCGCCGCGCCGCGATTCCTGCGCCCGGCCGACTTCCCCGGCGGACCGCGGCGCAGAATGGAATTGGCGGACGTCGCCCGCGTCGGTGACGTGGCGCTACTGCGTTATCTGCCGAAACAACGGGCAGCACCGGGAACGCCACAGTGACACGGAGGCCGCAGCGCATGGAAATACCGCAGTGACTTCGCATTTCGCGGAGCCGGGCACGGAAGGGCGCAAGTCCCACCGGTTCTGGATGCACCACGCGATCGGGCTGGCTCGGCTCTGCCCGCCGAGTCCGACCGCCTTCTCGGTCGGTGCGGTCGTCGTCGGCGCGGACGGAGTCGAACTGGCGCACGGCTATTCGCGCGAGACCGACCCCAAGGTGCACGCCGAGGAATCGGCCCTGAACAAGCTGGGCGCCGACCCGCGACTGCGACAGGCCACCCTCTACAGCACCCTCGAGCCGTGCTCGCGGCGCGCCTCGGCCGACCGCCTCCCGTGCACCGACCGCATCCTGGCGGCGGGCCTCGCGCGGGTCGTCATCGCCTGGCGCGAACCCGCCACCTTCGTCGACGACTGCGTGGGTGTGGAAAAACTCCGCGACCACGGTGTCGAGGTGATCGAACTCCCCGACCTGGCCGACGAGGCCAGATCGATGAACCGCCACCTCGACCTCACCTGAGCGGCCACCGCCGACCGGTCACGGGACGCGACCTCACTGAGCGGCCACCGCCGATCGGTCACGGGGGCGCGACCTCACTGAGCGGCTATCGCCGATCGATCACGGGGGCGCGATCACACCCGTCGCGATCGTGATGGTCGCGTTCTTGGGGATAGAGGTACCGGGCGCGGGCTGCTGGCTGAGAATGTGGCCGATGCTCGGCGGATCGAAGGTGCCCTGGGTGGTCTGGTTGATCTGGCCGACGCCGCCGGTCCAGCCCGCGCTGCGCAGCCGGTCCACCGCCTGCGACGGTGTCAGACCGACGAGGGGCGGCATCGTGATCTGATCGCTGGAGACCTGCACGGTGATGGTGGAACCCTTGTCCGCCGAAGTGTTTCCGGCGGGATCGGTGGAGAGGACCTCGCCGCTGGGGCGCGAGGACGGCACCTTCTGCACGACCACCTTGAAACCGCCGGGGTTCTCGAGATTCGCCTGCGCCACATCGATCTGCTGGCCGACCACGTCGGGCACGCGCACCTGCTCGGGCCCCTTGCCCAAGGTGATCGTGACCAGTCCCTCGGCCTCCGCCCGGGCGTCGGCCTGGGGGCTCTGCCGGATCACCTTGTCCTTGTCCTCGGGACTCGACCAGTCCCGCTGGATGTCCGGATTCAGCCGGAGATTGCCGGACGACAGCAGCTGCTCGGCCTCCTGCTGCGTGCGTTTCGCCAGGTCCGGCACCGGAAGGATCTGCGGACCGGTCGAGACCTGCAGCGTCACGGTGCTGCCCTTCGGCGCCCGGGAGCCACCGAGGGGCTGGGTCGAAATGACATTGCCGACAGCGACTTTGCCGTTGGGTTTGGGCTGCGTGCTGACCGAGAACCCGGCCCGCTGCAACTCGTCCTGGGCCACCTGCGCCGGTTTGTTCGCCAGATCGGGGATGGCCACCTGGTCCGGCTTGCTGCCGGGGCCGATCAGAAACCAGAACAACGCGAACAGCGCCGCGACACCGGCCAGCACCGCGCCCGCGATCATTGCCGTGCGGCGCGGATCGCGGGGCTCGTCGTATTCGGGTTCGTCGACATCCTCGCGTTCGACGGTGCGGTAGCCGCGCGCCGACGCGTCCATGCTGCCGAGGATGGTGGTGCGGTCCTCGTCGGTCATCACCATCGGGGCGTGCGGTTTCTGGCCGCCCAGCACCCGGATCAGGTCGGCGCGCATCTCCGCGGCGGTCTGATAGCGGTTGGCCGGATTCTTGGCCATCGCCTTCAGCACGACCGAATCCAGCTCGCGCGGCACCCCGGTGTGCACCAGCGACGGCAGCCGCGGATCCTCGCGCACGTGCTGATAGGCCACCGCGACGGGCGAGTCGCCGGTGAAAGGCGGTTCCCCCGTGAGGATCTCGTAGAGCACGCAGCCGACGGAGTAGACATCGGAGCGGGCGTCGACCTGCTCGCCCCGGGCCTGTTCGGGCGACAGGTACTGCGCGGTGCCGATCACCGCGGCGGTCTGCGTCATCGGGTTGGAGCTGTCGGCGATCGCGCGTGCGATGCCGAAGTCCATCACCTTCACCGCGCCCTGCCGGTTGATCATGATGTTGGCCGGCTTCATGTCGCGATGCACGATGCCGTTCTTGTGGCTGAAATCCAGTGCGGCACAGACGTCGGCGATGACCTCCATCGCGCGCCGCGGCGGCAGCGGACCCTTGCCGCGCACGATGTCGCGCAGCGTGTCGCCGTCGACGTACTCCATCACGATGTAGGGCAGCGGCCCGCCGTCCACCTCGGCCTCGCCGGTGTCGTAGACCGCGACGATGGCCGGATGGTTGAGCGCGGCGGCGTTCTGCGCCTCACGCTTGAAGCGCAGATAGAAGGTGGGGTCGCGGGCGAGATCGGCGCGCAGCACCTTGATCGCGACATCGCGACCGAGGCGATTGTCGCGGGCCTTGTGCACCTCCGACATTCCGCCGAACCCGATGATCTCGCCCAGCTCGTAGCGCTCGGAGAGATTCTTCGGGGTCGTCATGGCAGTCCTTGCGGTGCGATGGCCGGGGAACTACTGCTGTCTTCGGTCTGGTTCTGGGTGGTGCCGCGGGATTCGTTCCCGGTGGTGCCGTGGGTGCCGTTCCTGCCGTAATTGCCGTCGACACCCGGAATATTCGGCAATGGTATTTGGAATGTGGTCCGGGGTACGCGACCCGTGGTCGTCGGCGCGGTGGTCGTCGGCCGCTGCTGGGTCGAGCTGGGCGGTTGGGTGGTGGTGGTGGTCGTCGGGGGCGGCGTCGTCGTGGGCGGCTCGGTCGTGGTGGTGACCGGCGGCTGATAGTAGGTGCTCGTCGGCGCCTCGGTCGTGGTCGTCGGCACGACCGGCGGCGGCGCGACGACCGAGGTCGGCGACTTCGGTGTCACCGAGGATTCCGGCGGTTTGCCGCTCAGCAGTACCCACGCGGCGATGCCGCCGAGCACCAGCGCGCCGATACCCAGACCGGCGAGGGCCTTCTGCCCGTTGCCGGACCGCGACTTGTCCTCGTCATCCGGCGGCACCGCGCCGGTCCGGCCGGCCATGACGGCGGTGCCGGGCGGTTGGGCTTGCGGCCGACCGGAATTCGCGTAGCGGACGGTGGCGTCGTCGTAGTCACCGCGCGGCAGCACCGTGGTCGGACCGGGCGGCAACACCCGCGCCGCGCCGGTCTGCGGTGTGGCGAGCCCGGCGCTGCGCGGCGGCGGCGGTCGGCGGCCGGACCGGACGGCGGCCACGGCGTCGGCGAACTCGCCACCGCTGCCGTACCGCCGATTCGGCTCCTTGGCCATGGTGATCTCGATGAGTTCACGCACGTTCGGCGGCAGGTCCGCGGGCATCGGCGGCGGGGTCTCCCGCACGTGTTTCATCGCGACGGTCAGCGCGCCGTCGCCGGTGAACGGCCGCTGGCCCGACAGCGCCTCGTACCCGACCACGCCGAGGGAGTAAACATCGCTGGCGGAGGTGGCGTCCTCGCCGGTGGCCTGCTCGGGCGCGATGTACTGGGCGGTGCCCATCACCATGCCGGTCTTGGTGACCGGCGAGGCGTCTACCGCCTTGGCGATGCCGAAGTCGGTGATCTTCACCTGACCGGTCGGCGTGACCAGGATGTTGCCGGGTTTGACGTCGCGGTGCACGACGCCGGCGGCGTGCGCCACCTCCAGCGCGCGGCCGGTCTGCTCGAGCATGTCCAGGCCCTGCGCGACCGACAGCCGGTTGAGCCGGTTCAGCACGGCGTTGAGCGGTTCGCCCTGCACCAATTCCATGACCAGGTAGGCGGTTTCGCCGCCCTGCGGGTCGAAGGTCTCGCCGTAGTCGTAGATGCCCGCGATGCCCGGATGGTTCAGTTGCGCAGTCGTCTTCGCCTCGGTCCGGAACCGGTGCCGGAAGGTCGGGTCCGCGGAGAACTCGGCCTTGAGTACCTTCACCGCGACGCGGCGGTCCAGCCGGGTGTCCAGGGCCTCCCACACCTGTCCCATGCCGCCGGTGGCGATCAGCCGTTGCAGTCGGTACCGGTCCGCGATCATCGCACCGTTGTTCAGCATTGCAGCCCCCGTAGGCTCCGTCTATTTGCGCCTGACCAGGGGCCCTGCGTGGTGACGCAGGCCGCTGCCGGGCCTCGAATGTTCAGGCGTACCAACACGTTCATGTGGGTCAGCCCCCCTGCAGTCCGGCGTCGAGTACCGCCCTGGCCACGGGTGCGGCGACCGATCCGCCGGTGGCCGCGAGTGCGCGATCGCCGCCGTTCTCCACGATGACCGCGATCGCGATCTTCGGGTTCTGGGCCGGCGCGAAGGCCGTGTACCAGGCGTGCGGCGGGGTGCTGCGCGGATTGCTCCCGTGTTCGGCGGTGCCGGTCTTGGACGCGATCTGATAGGGGCGTGACTGGTTCCCTCCGGCCGTGTTCTTCTCCGAGGCGATCATCAGATTGGTCAGCTCCGTCGCGACCGGTGCGCTGATCGCCTGCCCGACCGAGACCGGCTTGGTCTTGGACAGCTCGCTGAGATCCGGGCCCTGCAGCTGGTCGACCAGGTGCGGTTCCATCCGCACCCCGCCGTTGGCGACCGTCGCCGCGATCACCGCGTCGTCCAGGGGGGTGAGGGCGACGTCGCGCTGCCCGATGCTGCTCTGCGCCAGCGACGGATTGTCCGGGATCTCGCCGACGGTGCTGTCGGCCCACTGGATCGGGATGCCCGCGTGCGGACCGATGCCGAACGCGGCCGCCTCGTCCTTCAGCTTCGCCGCGCCGACCTTCATGCCGATCTCGGCGAAGGCGGTGTTGCACGACAGCCGGAACGCGTCGTACAGCGACGCCGTCGCGCCGCCGCCGCAGTTGGAGCCGTTGTAGTTTTCCAGCGTGGTGCTGGTGCCCGGCAGCGTGATGTTCGGCGCGGCGGTGAACTGGTCCTCGGGCTTGATTCCCATCGACAGCGCGGCCGCGGTGGTCACGATCTTGAACGTCGAACCGGGCGGGTAGGTCTGCGAGACAGCGCGATTGAGCATCGGCTGGTCCTCGTCGGATGACAGCGACTCCCACGCCTGGGTGCTCTTGGCGCCGTCGTGGCCCGAGAGCAGATTGGGGTCGTAGCTCGGGGTCGACACCATGGTCAGGATGCGCCCGGTGCTCGGCTCGATCGCCACCACCGATCCCGTGTAGCCCTTGCTGGTCAGCTGCTCGTAGGCGACCTGCTGCATCGCCGGGTTGATGGTGGTGACCACGTTGCCGCCGCGCGGATCGCGACCGGAGATCATATCCACCAGCCGCCGCCCGAACAGCGCGCTGTCGGAGCCGTTGAGCACCGAATCCTCGGCGCGTTCGAGCCCGGTGCTGCCGTACTGCATCGAGTAGAAGCCGGTGACGGGGGCGTAGGCGGCCGGGTCGGTGGGATAGGTGCGCAGGTATTTGTAGCGGTCGTCGGTCGCGATCGAGCTGGCCAGCACCGCGCCCGCGCCGGAGATCTGGCCGCGCTGGCGGGAGTACTCGTCCAGCAGCACCCGCGAGTTGCGCGGATCGTTGCGCAGGCTGTCGGCCTTGATCACCTGTACGTAGGTGGCGTTGGCCAGCAGCGCGACGATCATGACCATCACGGCGATGGCGACGCGGCGCAGGGGGGTGTTCAAACCGCTTCTCCTCTCGACCGGATGAGTTCGGTCTGCGCGTCGGCGATCGGCGCCGGCTGGTCCTTGCGCCGCGCGGGGGCGGGGGCCCGGGCGGCGTCGGAGATTTTCACCAGCAGCGCGACCAGCGCGTAGTTGGCCAGCAGCGAGGATCCGCCGTAGGAGACGAACGGGGTGGTGAGGCCGGTCAGCGGGATCAGCTTGGTGACGCCGCCGACGACGACGAAGACCTGCACCGCGATGGTGAACGCCAGTCCGGCGGCCAGCAGCTTGCCGAAGCTGTCGCGCACCGCCAGCGCCGTGCGCAGGCCGCGGACCACGAAGATCGCGAACAGCATCAGCACGGCGGTGAGTCCGATGAGGCCCAATTCCTCACCGATGGTCGCGACGACGAAGTCGGTCTTGGCGAACGGGACCTGCGAGGGCCGCCCGCTGCCCAGACCGGTGCCCGCCAGTCCGCCCGTGGCCAGGCCGAACAGCGACTGCGAGATCTGGTAGCCGGTGTTGTTGTAGTCCTCGAACGGATGCAGCCAGGTCGCCACCCGGACCCGTACGTGCCCGAAGGCGTTGTAGGCGATGAAGAATCCGACCACGAGCAGCAGGCTGCCGACGATCACCCAGCCCACCCGCTCGGTGGCGATGTACAGCAGTGCCAGCACCGTCGCGAAGATCAGCAGCGAGGTGCCCAGGTCCTTCTCGAACACGAGCACCAGCAGGCACACCAGCCAGACCGCCAGGATGGGGCCGAGGTCGCGCCCGCGCGGCAGCTCCATCCCGAGGAAGCGGCGGCCCGCGGCGGTGAACAGCTCGCGCTTGGCGACCAGCACCGAGGCGAAGAAGATGATCAGCAGGATTTTCGCGAATTCGCCCGGCTGCATGCTGAATCCGGGCAGCCGGATCCAGATCTTGGCGCCGTTGGTCTCGGAGAACGCACTGGGCAGCAGCGCCGGAATGACGAGCGCGACCAGCCCGACCAGCCCGAGGGTGTAGCTGTAGCGCGCGAGGGTGCGGTAATCGCGCAGCAGTACCAGCAGCGCGACGAACAGCGCGATGCCGAACGCCGTCCACAGCACCTGCTGGTTGGCGTCGGGGGAGGGCATCGGCCAGGAGTTGTAGGCGGCGGTCTGCTCGTCGGCCAGATCCAGGCGGTGGATCAGCACCAGCCCGATGCCGTTGAGCAGCGCCACGATCGGCAGCAGCAGCGGATCGGCGAACGGCGCGAACCGCCGCACGGCCAGATGCGCCACACCGAACAACCCGAGATAGGCCAGGCCCAGCTTGGCCAGATCCCAGGTGACCTCCTGATCCTGGCTGGCCTCCACCAGCACCAGCGCCACGGTGGTGATCACCACCGCGCCGGCGAGCAGCAATGCCTCGACGTTGCGCCGCGTCGTCGGTGGTGGCGCGGGAGCGAAGCCGCCCGGTGGGCTGGGGAACGCCCCAGCCGACGGCGGTGCCGGTGCGGACATCAGTCCGCCTTCCTGCAGTTCTCCCCCGGAGTCTGCGGGGCCGGCGCGGAGGCGGTCGGCGGGACCGGCTGTTGAGCGGGAGCGTTGGTGGGCCCCGGCTCGACCGGGGTCGGCGTCGGGGTGGCGCCGTTCTCGCCCGGCGCGGGCGCCGGAACGGGGGTGGGCACGGGCACCGGCGTTTTGACACAGACCGGAAGCAGTTCCGCGGTGGTGAGTTTCTCGAGCTGGCGCTGGGCGTCGGCGAAGGTGCCCGGCTGCAGGCCGTTGTTCACGACCTTGTCGCGGCCGGTCTGCTCGAGGTCGGCGACCTGCAGCTGCTTGCAGCCGGACGGGAAGTTGTTACCGGGACGCAGCAGGCTGAGCCGGCCGTCCCGGTCGATGCAGGCGAGCTGGTCCACGTCGCGGATCGAGTAACCCACCACCGAGCCGGGGAGCCCGCGCATGATCACCACGCTGCCGGCGTCGGTGCCGACGTAGTAATTGCTGCGAATCATCTTGTAGCCCACCACGAGTCCGATCACCACGGCGAGGATCAGCGCCAGCGACAGCACGATCCAGCGCAGCTTGTGGCTCTTGCGGGGTGTGGGCGGTTCGGCGGCCACGGGCGCGCGGCGGGGTGCGGCGCGGGGCGGGCGCATCGCCGCGGCGCGGCCGGCGGCGGTGTTCGGGGGTGGCACGTCCTCGTCCTCGCCGGAGGCGGCCCCGGCCACGATCGGATGGCTCTGGCCGTAGTCCAGATCGATGACATCGGCGACCACGACGGTGACGTTGTCGGGTCCGCCGCTGCGCAGCGCCAGCTCGATGAGCCGGTCGGCCGCCTCGTCGGTGTTGCCCTCGCGCAGCGTGTTGGCCATCGTCTCGTCGCTGACCACGTCCGACAGGCCGTCCGAGCACAGCAGGTAGCGGTCGCCGGCGCGGGCCTCCCGCATGGTCAGCGTGGGCTCGATCTCGTTGCCGGTGAGCGCGCGCATGATCAGCGACCGCTGCGGATGGGTGTGCGCCTGCTCGGGGGTGATGCGGCCCTCGTCGACCAGCGACTGCACGAAGGTGTCGTCGCGGGTGATCTGGGCGAGCTCGCCGCCGCGCAGCATGTAGGCGCGGGAGTCGCCGATGTGGGCGAGGCCGAGTTTCTTGCCCGCGAACAGGATCGCGGTGAGCGTGGTGCCCATGCCGTCCAGTTCGGGCTCTTCCTCGACCTGGTCGGCGATGGCGGCGTTGCCCTCGCGTACCGCGCGGTCGAGCTTGCCGAGCAGGTCGTCGCCGGGCTCGTCGTCGTCGAGGTGGGCCAGCGCGGCGATCATCAACTGGGAGGCGACCTCGCCCGCGGCGTGGCCACCCATGCCGTCGGCCAGTGCGAGCAGGCGCGCACCGGCGTAGACGGAATCCTCGTTGTTGGCCCTGACGAGACCACGGTCGCTGCGCGCTGCGTAGCGGAGAACAAGAGTCACGATCGCAGCTCGATCACTGTCTTACCGACACGGACGGGGGTACCGAGTGGAACTCGGACCGGGGTGGTGACCTTCGCTCGATCGAGGTAGGTCCCGTTGGTTGAGCCTAGGTCTTCGACGTACCAGTCGTCGCCGCGCGGGGAGAGCCGCGCATGCCTGGTCGACGCGTAGTCGTCGGTCAGCACGAGTGTGGAGTCGTCGGCACGCCCGATCAGCACCGGCTGGGTGCCGAGCGTGATACGCGTGCCTGCGAGTGAACCCTGAGTCACCACGAGATGTCTGGCGCCCTTCTGGCCGCGACTGAAGGATGGCAGCACCGCGGAACCGCGTGCGGCCCGGGGCTGGATCCGGATGCCGGATGCCGCATAGATATCGCTGCGCAGGGTGCGGAGCACCGCCCAGACGAACAACCACAACAGCAGCAGGAACCCCGCCCGGGTCAGTTGCAGGATCAGTCCCTGCACGGCGCTCCACCTCCTGTTCGACCGGTGCCGTTGGTACGGTTCGACCCCCAACCGGCGTGCTGGTCAGCACGGCCCGGCTGCCGAGCGAATGGTGGCAGCATAATAGGGTCGACGACCGGTTGCGATCACGATACGGCCGAGGACTTCTCGGGCCCCACCGTGACCTGCACCGGCGAGCTTACGGGATCAGACGATCCGGATCAGGATCTCCGAATGCCCGGCGCGGATCACATCCCCGTCGGCCAGCTGCCAATCCTGCACGGGCGACCCGTTGACCAGCGTTCCGTTGGTCGATCCGAGGTCGGACAGCATCGCGACCTGGCCGTCCCAGCGGACCTCGATGTGGCGCCGGGAGACCCCGGTGTCGGGCAGCCGGAAGTGCGCGTCCTGGCCGCGGCCGATGATGTTGCTGCCTTCCCGTAGCTGGTAGGTCCGGCCGCTGCCGTCGTCGAGCTGCAGCGTGGCCGAGTAACCCGAACCGCTGCGCGGCGGCTGCTGCGGCTGCGCCGGAGCGGCGCCGTACCCGCCCTGCTGGCCGTAGCCCGGCTCGGCGTAGCCCGGCTGGCCGTAGCCGGCCTGGTCGTACCCGGGCTGCTCGGCGTAGCCCTGTTCGTATCCGGCCGGCGCCTGGCCGTAGCCCTGGCCCGCGTAGCCCTGCTCGTATCCGGCGGGAGCCTGGCCGTAGGCCTGCGGCGGCTGGCCGTAGTCCTGGTTCGGGTAGCCCTGCTGGCCGTAACCCTGGTCGTAGCCCTGATCGGCGTAGCCCTGGTCGTACCCGCCCTGCTGGCCGTAGCCCTGGTCGGCGTAACCCTGCTGGGCGTAGCCGCCCTGCTCGTACCCGGCCTGCTGGCCGTAGGCCGGATCGGCGTAACCGGGCTGGCCGTAGCTGCCGCCGCCCTGCTGGTAGTCGTAGCCGTTCTGGTAGTCGCCGTAGGCCTGCTGCGACTCCGGAGCGGCGTAGTCGCTCGCGGCGGGGTACTGCCCACCGCCGCGGCCGTAGTCGTAGTTCCCCGGACCGGGGCGGCCACCGGGCGGCGCGTACCCGCGGTTGCGTGGATCGGACTCCGCGGGCTCACGGCTGGGGTCGTAGCCTGAGTTCTGCGTCATGGGGCCAGCTCCTGGTTGCGGGTGTGCGGTTCGTTGTGCGGGTTGTCCAGGCCGGTCGGGCGGCCGTCGGTCCGGTGTGTCCCGGCGGCCCGCGTCCGGGTCGACCCGGCCGCGCGTTCTGAACTGCCCGGTGTGCAGCGTAGGGGATGCCTGGAATTCGACGTGCACTTCGCCGTAGGTCTGCCAGCCCTGCTCACGGATGTAGTCCTGCAGATGTTTGGCGAACGCACGGCTGGTGAGCTCGTGATCGGCGTCGAGTTCTCGCATGTCAGACGTGTTGATGGTGATCACGTAGCTGTTGGGAGCCAGCAGATGCCCGCCGTCGAGTTCGGTGACCCGATCGGTGGCCTCGCGCTGCAGCGCCGCCTCCACTTCCTGCGGCACGACACTGCCACCGAAGACCCGGGCGAAGGCGTCACCGACAGCGCCCTGCAGGCGGCGTTCGAAGCGTGACACGATCCCCATCCCGGCCTCCCTTCGGTGTTGCGCTCGTCCTGTCCTCTGTCGCAGATCCTGCTGTCGCAGATCCCTGCTGTCGCAGATCCCGTCTGTCACCAATCCGCGACACGCCAATAGGGCGTGTCGTCGGACGGACACGGTCCCTGCATGATATCCACGATCGTCCACACCTGTAACTCTCGGCGGCCCGCCGGAGTTCCCCTGCCGCAACAGGGTGGCCACATATCCGTTGACCAGGCGATTTCATATCGGCAACGGGTGCGTGATAACGTTTCCGAGTCGCTCGGGCGAGTGGCGGAATGGCAGACGCGCTGGCTTCAGGTGCCAGTGTCCTTCGGGACGTGGGGGTTCAAGTCCCCCTTCGCCCACCAGGTATCGAGGGCCCGGATCACCCGATCCGGGCCCTCGGTGCATTGCCGCCCGCACCCGCTTCGCCCGGATCGTAGCGGGTGTACGAGATATCACAGTCTCGGCACGGCCGCCGGGCGTGCCGCGCGAGTTCGCGTCAACCCCGGTTTCGGATTCACAGTGCCAGCAGGACCACCGCGAGCGCGGCGGCGAGCAGTCCGGTCCACTGGGCGCGGCTGAGGCGTTCGTGCAGGACGGTGATGCCGAGCAGCACAGGGATCACCGGATACAGGGACGACAGCGCGACCGCGACGACGGGCAGCTGGCGGTGTGTCGCGTCGAGATAGGCCGCCAAGGCCAGGGCGGCGGTCGCACCCGCGAGCGCGGCCAGCGACAACGGGCGGACCGCGGCGGTGAATGCCGCGCGGGTCCACCACACCAGAGGGACAAGGGCGCACACGGCGGCGACCCGGCCCGAGGCCACCGGCCAGAACCCCGACACCGGATCGGCGTGTGCCAGTGCCAGATATTGGATCGCGATACCGACCCCCGCCAGCAGGCCGTCGAGCACGGCCGCGCGGGAGGCGGCGGGCGCGCTGTCGGGTGTGCGCGACACCAGCCACAGGGCCGGCAGCGCCGCGACGATGCCGACAGCCGCGCTCAGCGTCGGCCGCTGGCCCTCCGCGACCACGCCGAACAGCACCGGAAGCCCCATCCCGGTGAGGGTGCTGGTGGGCACCACCGTGCTCATCGCGCCGCGGCCGAGGCCGCGGAACAGGGCGGCCATCCCAGCGGCGGTGCCCACTCCGGACAGCGCGCCCCAGGCCAGATCCGTTGCGCGCGGTGCGCCGGCGCCGGTCGCCGCGGCGAGCAGGACGGCCACCACGAGCCCGGCGCTCTGGCCGAGGATCGCGGTGACGGCGAAATGCATTCGGCGCGAGGCGATTCCACCGACATAGTCGGACAGGCCGTACAGGACCGCGGAGGCCAGCGCCATCAGCCACGCCATCGCGCTCACCCCGACCGATCGCGCGCGGCCTGTCCGACGGGGCAGACCTGTTCGTGCGTGCACGCGCGCCGGTCGCACAGCCGGCAGAGCAGGTCCGCGTCCGGCACCTCGTCGTAGATCCTGGTCAGCAGCGTGCCGAGAATCCGTTCGAGATGTGCCCGGTCCGGTTCGTCGAGCGCGCCGGCCAGGGTCTCCAGCCAGCGCACCCGTTCGCGCAGAACCATTGCGGCACTGCGGCGTCCGGCCGCCGTCAGCTCGATGGCGCGGACGCGCCCGGTTCGGGTGCGGCGCACCAGTCCGGCGTTCTCCAGCGAGTCCAGCGTGCGAGTGGCCGCGGACTGGGTCAGGCCCAGGCAGCGGCCCAGGTCGGTCACCCCCATCGGGCCGGCCTGGAGCAGGACGGTCAGTGCCGCCGTCGCGCTGGGGTTCGTCTTCGCCCGCGCGGTGACATCGCGAATCATCTTGTCGCTGACCGCCAGCGCGGTCGCGCCCAGCAGATTCGCCAGCCGTTCGATATGCATGACTCATGCATTCCCGGAATGCCGCGCATCAATCACAGCCCTTCCGGATCGGGTATCAGTCCTCGCCCACCTGCGCCGACAACGGAATTCCGGTGTGGAAGAAGTGGATCAGCCGCTCGATGCGTACGCAGTGCTCGGCGCAACGTTCGTAGTGGTGTACGAGCAGGGCGAGATCGACGGCCATGGCGCTGCCGTGCTGCCACTGCGGCGCGGAGATGGTTCGCAGCACCTGCTGCTGCAGCGCGGTGAGCCGCGCGTGGGCGTCCTCGGAGCTGCGATCCGCCGACAGGCCGATGCCGGTGATGGCGCGACCGGCGGTCACGGCGAGGTCGGTGACGATACCCCCGATCGCGCCCAGCTGCCGCAGAATGTCCGGCGGCGCAACGGGTTCCGGGTAGCGGTGCACCACGCTGTCGGCGATGCGGCTGGTCAGCCAGCTCATCCGGGACAGGTCGTCGGCGATCTGCATCGCGGTGACCACGTGTCTGAGGTCGCGGGCGACGGGGGCCTCCAGGGCGAGCAGGATCACCGACCGGTTCTCGCATTTCCCGTGCAGTGCCTGCAGCTGTTCCTCGATGGCGAGGACCTCGTACGCGGCGGTCAGGTTGGCTTCCGCCACCGCCACCGCGACGCGTTCGGTGGCCTCGTGCGCCAAGGCCGACAGGCGGGCCAGCTCGTCGGTGAGCGCAGCCAGCTCGGAGGAGAATTTCGTCCGCACGGGCTTATCTTCTCTGGTCGCGGCCGTACGTGCCAGCAGTTCGGTCACGAAACCCGTTGTCGCTACGGCTGACCCGGTGCTCGTTCGCGGTGCTCGTCGCCGGAATCCTTGCGGGTGAACATGTTCGGTGCGGGCCGCGCGTCAATGCCCCATGACGGACGGGAACGGGCTCCGACGAGCGCGGCTGTGGCGCGGACGGCCCGTCGCGGGTGCGCTGACTCGGCTCCGCGCCGGGCGGCGGCGGTGACGGAGGTGTGATCTTCGCCGCACTCTCGTCGGTGCTGTTCGGCTGGTCCAGTGCGTTCGACAGGGTTGCGGGTCGCTCGGTATCAGGACCGCTGCGCCGCCGAAGTGGCATCGAGCTGGTGCGCGCTCATGAAAACAGTGTCAATACAGTACGTGGTCCATGTATTCCACGGAGATAACAGACTTCGAGTCTGTTTAGCGTACTGGCAACTCTCTGGTCAGCCGCCGTTTGCCGAGCGTACGACGAGCTAGAAGCGATTTCCGAACCTACCGCGGCTATTTTCCACTGCATTGGCAAACGTTGGATTCCGACCTTCCGGGCGGAATCGCACCGCCGTTCCGGACAGATGAGAGAGACCGGAAGGTTTGGTGGCGGCCACTATTTCGGACCGCGAACGTGAGGGACGCTACATATTTGCGACGCGGGGCGTGACGCACCCGCGGCCCGCTGTTTCCGGACCGTTACTTATACGCCCGGGTATCGAGAGGCTGGTTGCATAGCGATAACGATTGTGTAGAGTTGACGGTAACGCTGGCCGCAGCTGAGCTGGACTCGCTGCGGCCAGTGGCTCTCAAATCCCCCGCCATGATCATGGTCGGCGATCACCCTCCCCGCAACCGGATTTCCGGTCACCGGTCGCTCGTGCGCCGATCGGTAGCTGCCGTACCCGTCGCCGCCCGGCGTCCCGCGGTGCAGACGTACCCGAGGAAACAGATCTCGGCCGCGGCGCCCACGGCGATCCGAATCGGCGCGGGCAACCCGCTCGGTGTCACGAAGCCCTCGATGAGACCCGACACCAACAGCACCACCACCAGGCCCAGCGCGATGGTCGCGGTCGCTCGACCCTGCCGGGCGAGCGCCTGCGCGCGACTGAGCCGGCCCGGATCTATCAGCGTCCAACCGAGTTTCAGCCCCGCACCGCCGGCCACGAAGACCGCGGTCAGCTCGAGCAGGCCGTGCGGCAGGATGAAGCCGAAGAAGGCGTCGAGGCGCCCGGCGTCGGCCATCAGCCCGGCGGAGATGCCGAGGTTCAGCGCGTTCATGAACAACACGTAGGCCGCGGGCAGCACCAGCAGTCCGGTGAACAGCGCTACCGCCGCCACCCACGCGTTGTTGGTCCACACCTGGGCGGCGAAGGCGTCGTGCGGATGTTCGGAGTAATAGGTCTCGAAACGCCCGCCCGGTCCGGTCAGCACATCGGTGTCCGCCGGAATGTCCAGCGCCTTGCGCGCGGCGGCCGAACCGGACACCCAGACACCGAGACCCGTCGACACCGCGAGGAACACCACCGTCACGCCCGCCCACCACGGCCAGGCGCGGTAGACCGCCGCCGGGAAGCCGTGCGTGAAAAACAGGCCGACCTCGCGCCACGCGTCGGCACGGGTGCCCAGCGCCCGGCCGCGGGCCCGCGCCAGCAGCGCGCTGAGGCCGCGGATCAGTTCCGGATCGGGGGAGTGCGACTGCAGCCGTGCCAGTTGTTGGGAGGTGCGGCGATACAGTCGCACCAGCTCGTCGGCCTCGGCGCCGGACAGCTTGCGCTGCCGGGTCAGCTGATCGAGGCGATCCCACGATCGCCGGTGCGCGTAGGCGTACGCGTCCACGTCCATCGGTGCCCTCCCGTGGTTCCCCCGAGAGGCTAGTCTGTCTGCAGCATGGCCGTTTTCACTACCGGCGAGGCCGTCGCCCTGGACCTGCCGATCGCACGCCTCCCGACCCGGGCCGCGGCATTCCTCATCGATGTGGTGCTGCAGCTGGTGGTGGGGTGGCTGATCGTGCTCGCGGTCTCGGCGGCGGTGGTGTGGTCGCGGCCGGATCCGGCGTGGCTGGATGTCGCCATGCTGGTGGTCATCGTGTCGGTGCTGGCCGGTTATCCGATCGCGTGCGAGACGCTGCTGCGGGGACGCACCGTCGGCAAGCTGGCGCTCGGCCTGCGAGTGGTGCGCGGTGACGGCGGGCCGATCGATTTCCGCCACGCCCTGACCCGCGGTCTCGCCGGGGCGATCGTCGACTTCTGGGCGCTGGGTGGTTTCGGGGCGGTCGCGGTGATCACCTCGCTGTGCTCGCCCCGCGCCCGCCGGGTCGGCGATGTGCTCGCGGGCACCGTGGTCGTGCACGACCGCATTCGAGTTCCCTTGCCCGCCTTGGCGATCGCGCCGCCGTGGCTGCAGGGCTGGGCGCGGCGGCTGGACCTGTCGGCGCTGACCGAGGAGCTGGCGCTACCCGTCCGGCAGTACCTCACCCGCGACCGGACGCTGACGCCGGAGGCCCACCACGCGCTCGGCCACGCACTGGTCGCGGCCGTCTGCGCCCAGCTGCGAGTGTCGCCCCCGCCGGGCTACCCGCCGCTGCACATCCTGGGCGCGGTGATCGCCGAACGCCAACGCCGCACCCTCGCCCCCGCACCGGCGCAGCCGGTCGCGAACCTCGGCTGGTCCCGGCCCGCATAGCCGTCGGGGACGTCCCCGCGTTCTCCGCCGAGGGCCGCTCTGTCCGGGCGAGCCGCTAATTCGCTCCGGAGCGCTTGAGCTCCAGGTATTCGTCGGCCAAGGCTTCCGGGAGACGGTCGGGGGAGGCGGTGACGACGGCGACACCCATGCGGCGCAAGGATTCTCGGGTCAGGGTGCGTTCGGCGAGGAGGGATTCGGCCGCGGCCGCGGTGTAGGTGTCGGTGAGCGTGTCGCGGCGGGCCGCGGCGGCGGCGACGTCCGGGTCGGTGACCGAGACGATGAGCACGCGGTGGCGCTGGGTCAGGACCGGAAGGACCGGGCGCAGGTTCTCCTCCACCATCGCGCCGTCCAGGCTGGTGAACCAGACGATCAGGCTGCGGCGGCCCGAACGGTGCACGGCGGTGCGGACCAGCCCGGTGGTGTCGGTGTCGACCAGCGCCGGAACGACGCCCGACAGCGCGTGCATCAGCTTGGGCTGCGCTCTCTTTCCGCCGGAGCCGAACACCTCGGCCCGCACCCGCCGGTCGTAGGCGAGCAGATCGACGGTGTCCCCGGCCGCCGCGGCGAGCCCGCCCAGCAGCAGCGCGGCCTCGATGCTCACGTCGAGCCGCGTCCCCTCACCGACGCGACCGGCGCTGAGCCGCCCGGTGTCCACGATCAGCAGCAACCGCCGGTGCCGCTCCGGCCGCCAGGTGCGCACCAGCACGTCGGCGGCGCGCGCGGTCGCGCGCCAGTCGATGGCGCGCACGTCGTCACCCGCGACGTACTCGCGGAACGAGTCGAACTCCGACCCCTGCCCCCGGGCGTTGACGACCGTGCTGCCCTCCAGCAGATGCAGCTCGGCCACCTTCGACGCGAGCACGCCCTCACTGCGGAACGGCGGCAACGCGCGCAACCGGGCCGGCACGTCGCGGCGGAACTGCCGACCGGCCAGGCCCAGCGGTCCGAACAGTCGCAGCGTGACCGGGCCGGCCACCCGATCACCGCGATACTCGGGGCGCAGTGTGGTGGCGAGCCGCGTCTTGCTGTTCGGTGGCAGCCGCAGCACGTGATCGCGATGCGAGGAGTGCGCGCTGCCGGGCCAGTCGTCCCACAGCCGCCCGCGCACGGTGCGAGGACCGCGATTGACGACCTCGAGTTCGATCGTCGTCGCACGCCCCGACCGGACCGTGGTGAGCGGTGGGCGCGACAGCTCCAAGCCCGTGATACGTCCGAGCGCGACGAGATCGGCAATCGTGAGCACCACCAGCACGGCGGTCGCCGACAAGACCCCCCACCACGACGGCAGCCCGGCCGTCACCACCACCGCCGCGACCGCGGCGAGGGCGGCCAGCCGTCCCGTGACGACCATCGGCTACACCGGGACCGGCACCGAGAGCAGCAGCGACGACAGCACACCCTCGGTGGTCGCACCGTCCAGCTCGGCCTCGGGGCGCAAGTGCAGCCGATGCCGCAACACCGGCACCGCAACGGTTTTCACGTGGTCGGGCGTGACGAACTCGCGGCCGGTGAGCCAGGCGAACGCGCGCGCGGCCGCCAGCAGCGCGGTGGCGCCGCGCGTCGAGGCGCCGTGGCGCACCGCGGTGGTGGCCCGGGTGGCGCGGCACAGATCGACGATATAGGCCAGCACCTCGGGATTCACCTGGACGCCCGAGACCGCGGTGCGGGCCGCCGCGATGTGGTCGGGTCCGGCGACCGGGCGCAGCCCCGCGGCGGTCAGGTCGCGTGGATCGAATCCCGCCGCGTGGCGCTGCAGCACCCGGAATTCGTCGTCGCGGCCGGGCAATTCGATATCGACCTTGAACAGGAATCGGTCCAGTTGCGCCTCCGGCAGGGGGTAGGTGCCCTCCTGCTCGATCGGGTTCTGTGTGGCGACCACCACGAACGGGTCCGGCAGCGGCCGCGGTTCGCCGTCGACGGAGACCTGCCGTTCCTCCATCGATTCCAGCAGCGCCGACTGGGTTTTCGGCGGCGTCCGGTTGATCTCGTCGGCCAGCAGCAGATTGGTGAACACCGGGCCGCGCCGGAAGGTGAACTCGGCCGAATGTGGATCGTAGATCTGCGAACCGGTGACGTCACCCGGCATCAGGTCCGGAGTGAACTGAACCCGGGCATGGTCCAGATCCAGCCCCGTCGCCAGCGCCCGCACCAGCAGCGTCTTCGCCACGCCCGGAACGCCTTCCAGCAGTACGTGCCCGCGGCACAGCAGCGCCAGCACCAGGAACATCACGGCCTGATCGTTGCCGACGACCGCCTTGCCGATCTCGGTACGCAGCGCGCCGAACGCCTGCAGGGACTGCTCGGCGGTCGGGGTGTGGTCGGTGTCCGCTGTGGTCATACGATCTCCGTCATCCGATCTCCGATTCGATTCGTCGCAGTTGTGCGGCAACCAGGCGCAGGGTGTCGTCGTCGGGCACCGGGCCGAACAGGGCCGCGCCGACCTGGTCCGCCGGTGTGCGGGTGCGGGCGGCGATGGCGGTCACCAGGTGCTCGGCGGGCGCGTCCGGCGTGAGCCCCAGGGCGGGCCGGATGCGGCGCAGGGTCGCGGCGCGCAGCAGGGCGGCGACGTGGTCGCGGTCGCCCGACTTGCGGTACAGCGCCGCCTGTCCGCCGAGTAGTTCGTTCGCCGCCACCTGGACCGGACGGGGTTCGCCGACCAGCGCACCGCGCCGCCGGCCCCGCCACCACACCACGATCGCGCCGCAGAGCAGCCACTGCAGACCGCCGTAGGCCAGCCAGTCCGGCAGGCGCGCGAAGATCGAGTCCGAGCCCTCGCCGAAATCCGGTGGGGGCGGGGTGTATCCGTCCGGATTCGGTCGCGGCGGCGGGACGTCCGGCGGCGGGGGCGCGGTCGGTGCGGCCGACAGGTGGATCAGTACGTAGACCAGCAGCGCCAGTACGAGCGCGGCCACCAGTACGGCCCAGAATCGTGGATCGCGCATCAGCTGCGGCAGCGGGGGAATGCGCGGCGAGCGTCGGCCCGGGGCGGTGGTCTCCACTGGTTCGGGTGGCGGCGGCGGGGCCATCGAGAAGATGTCGGCCTGTGCCAGGCGCCGGTACTCGTCCGCGGTCGCGGCGCGGCCACCGTAGACGACCTCGTCGAAGCCGTATGCCGCCGTGGGTAGTTCGGCGGCGCGATCCGGTATCGCGGTGACGGCGGCCGCGGCGGTCTCCTGTGCGGTGCGCGACCGCCGGACCTCGAGCACGCCGCCCTGTTCCAGTCCGCGGACCACCGCGCGGTAGCGCTCCCGCAGCGCGGTGTCGTAATCGTGCTGTCCGGCCGCCGTTTCCGCGGCGCCGCGGTGGTCGGCGGCCGGGCCCAGGCGAGGCGGTGCGGGAGCGGGCGGTTCGCCGGGGGCCGGGGGCCGGTCGTGGTCCGGTCGGTCGGTCATCGGGTGACCGCCCGGGTCACGGTGTCCACGGGGCGGATTCGATCGGTGGCGGGGATCCGGATGTCCCAGCCGTCGCGGCGGCAGCGCCGGTCGACGTAGGCGACCACGTCGGCGGCCGACTCCATCACCTCGGCGAGCACCGCGACGAGCAGCGCCGTCGCGGTGATCAGCACGATCGCCGCCCAGCGGTGGGTGCCGGAGATCTTCGCGACGAACAGTGTGAGACCCGCCAGCGGGACGATCAGCACCAGCAGCAGGCCACGCAGGCTCAGCCACAGCCCGGTCAGTCGCCATTCCGCGCCCGCGGCAAGCGTTTTCGATCGTGCGATGGTGTCGCGGTAGCGCATCGGGTGCTCGAACAGCACGGGCGTGGACAGGCAACGCCGTGATCGCAACCAGCCCAGCCACGCCAGCGCGGGCAGCACGGTGAGGATCAGCACGGTGCCCAGCGCTACCACGCCCAGGCCGATCAGCGTGGTCATGATCCGGTAGCGCAGCAGCGGTCCCGCCGCCGCGCCGAGCCGCCGCAGCGTCTCGCGCCAGGTGATCGGCCGTCGATGCACGCTCGCCAGCACGGCCGCGACGGTCACCCCGCGCGTGAACGAACGCAGTAACCAGGCGAACCCGAGCGTGGAAAGCACTGCCGCCCAAGCGGTCCCGGCATCGGAACCGCCGGTCGCCACCGACCCCGCGGCCGTGATCGCCGCGACCGCGCACACGGCGAGCCCGTACCCGATACCGACCAGCCCCGCCAGCAACCGGACCCGCGCCTGTATCGCGGCGAACGGCAGATCCAGACTCTCCCGGAACGACAGCGGCCGGATCGGCACCGCCTCACCGGACTCCCGGTCGTCGTGGGCCGCGCCCGGCGCGGCGCCGGGCGCGCTCGCACCCGGCACGGGACCGGCCCCCTCGGCCGCGGCGGACAACACGCGCCCGAGTTTATCCGTGGCGACCCGCCTCGCATCCCCTCCGACCCGGAGGCGCACCATCCCCGAGCGTCGCGGTCATGGTCGCAGGAGGTGGGTTACGACGGCGCGGTAGCGGGCGGGGTCGATCGGGGGGAGGCCGAGCAGGGCGCGGAGGTAGACGCCGTCGCCGACGAGGCGGATGATGTCGGCCCGGACCGGGTCGTCGATCTCGTCGTCCAGGCCCGTGCTCCAGCTGTCGAGTACCTCGACCAGGGCCCGCTGGACTTCGTCGTCGTGCTCGTCGTGGGCGGCGTCGACCGTGCGCATGGCGGCCACCATGGAGCGGTACAGCGCCAGTTCGAGGGCGTCGGTGTCGTTGTCGGGGCTCGGGGTCTGCAGGTACCACTCGGCGACCGATTTGCCTTGCGCCGCAGCGGTATTCAGCTGTTCCTCGGTGCGCTCGCCCAGGCGGCGGACCAGCCCGGCCAGCAGCGCGTCCTTGCTCTTGAAGTGGTAGAGCAGCCCGCCCTTGGAGACGCCGGCGGCCGCCGCCACGTTCTCCAGCGTCACCTGGGACATGCCCTTGTCCAGCAGCAGTGACTCGAGGGCGTCGAGAATCCGATCGCGGGTGGTTGTTGTCACGTCCGCAGACTGTACCGTCCGGACGGTTATCTTTGGTACTGTACCGTCTGGACGGTAAGAATCTCGACCATGGAGTAAGGATCATGAACACCCACGACGCCACCGCGATCCCGAACCGGGCCGCCGCCCGCGACTGGGCCGGGCTCGGAGTGCTGGTGCTCGCGCTGCTGCTGATCTCCGTGGACGCGACCGTGCTGGACATCGCCGTTCCCGCGATCAGCGCGCACCTCGCACCCACCACGCCGCAGCTGCTGTGGATCATCGACGTGTACTCGTTCGTGCTGGCCGGACTGCTGGTCACGATGGGCGTGCTCGGTGACCGCATCGGCCGCCGTCGCCTGCTGCTGCTCGGCGCGGCGGGATTCGGCCTGGCCTCGGTGCTCGCCGCCTGGTCGGTGAACCCGGAGATGCTGATCGCCGCCCGCGTGCTGCAGGGCGTCGCCGGTGCCACGCTGATGCCCGCGACCCTGGGCCTGATCCGGTCGATGTTCACCGACGCGCGGCAGCGCACCACCGCGATCGCGGTCTGGAGCGCCGCCGCGACGGGCGGCGCCGCGCTGGGACCGGTGCTGGGCGGCTGGCTGCTCGAGCACTTCTGGTGGGGCTCGGTGTTCCTGATCAACGTGCCGGTCATGCTGGTGCTGGTCGCCTCGGGACCGCTGCTCGTGCCGGAGTCGAAGGACCCGCATCCCGGGCGGTTCGATCTGACCAGCGCGGGACTGTCGATGCTGGCGCTGGTGCCGGTCGTGTACGCGGTCAAGGAGACCGCCGCGCACGGCCCGAGCGCGGGCGTGCTGGGCGTCGCCGCGGCGGGT
The DNA here is from genome assembly GCF_014466955.1 of Nocardia wallacei. Taxonomy (NCBI): domain Bacteria; kingdom Bacillati; phylum Actinomycetota; class Actinomycetes; order Mycobacteriales; family Nocardiaceae; genus Nocardia; species Nocardia wallacei. The sequence goes on from NZ_AP023396.1 coordinate 53,113, forward strand.
GTGCTCGCCGGCGCGCTGTTCGTGCGCAGGCAGCGTCGCCTCGCCGACCCGATGCTGGATCTGCGGCTGTTCGCGCTGCCGCGTTTCCGCACGGCGGTGCTGACCAGCCTGCTCGCGGTGTTCGCGCTTGCCGGTGTGCTGTTCTTCGGGTCGCAGTATCTGCAGCTGGTGCAGGGCCGCTCGCCCCTGGACGCGGGCCTGCACCTGATGCCGGGAATGCTGGCGAGCATGGTCTCGGCGCTGGTCTCGGCCTGGCTGGTGCGGGTGTGGCGACCCGGCCGGGTGCTCGCGGGCGCACTGGTGGTGGCCGCCCTGGGCGCTGTGCTGTTCGTCCGGCTGAGCGCGGATCCGGCCGCTGGGGTCACCGCGTTCGTCGTCGGGTTCCTGCTCATCGGCGCGGGTGTCGGTGTGGCGCTGACGGTTTCGTCGGACCTGGTGGTCGGGTCGGCTCCGGCCGAACGCGCCGGTGCGGCGGCCGCGGTCTCGGAGACGGCGTACGAGGCCGGGATCGCGCTCGGTGTCGCGGTGCTGGGTAGCGTCGTGATGTCGGTGTTCCGGCACGGACTGGACGTGTCGCGGGTGCCGGGGACACAGCTGGCCGGTGCGCGGGAGTCGCTCGGCGGCGCGGTGGATACCGCGGGCGGGCTGCCCGCCGAGGCCGCCGCGGCGCTACTGAATTCGGCGCGCGAGTCCTTCGTCGCCGGAGTCCATTGGGCGGCGCTCGCGACCGCGGTGATCCTGCTGGCGGCAGCGGTGATCGCGGTCCGCATGCCCACGGCTCGGCCTGGTCGCAGGAGTGAGTCGCCGCAGCGGCCGGATGTCACAGTCGGGGCATAAGCGCCGTCGTCCCCCTGTTGCCGACATAGTCCGAACTCGAAGGAGACACCGCATGGCAATCGAAATCAGCAATCCCGCCGGACTGCACGACCCGACCGGGTTCGGCTACAGCCACGTCGCGCGGGCGACCGGCGAACTGGTGTTCATCGCCGGGCAGTATGACTCCGATGAGCACGGCCACACCACCTCGGACGACTTCGCCACGCAGGTGGATCGTGCTTTCGCCAATCTCGGAATCGCCCTGCGCTCGGCCGGTCTCGACTACGCCGACGTGGCCCAGCTGCGGACGCACATCGTGAACCACGATCTGGACAAGCTGGCCGTGCTCGGCAAGAAGATCGCGGAGATCTGGGGCGATCGGCCGCCGACGCAGACCCTGACCGGCGTGGCCGCGCTGGCGCTGCCGGGGATGCTGTTCGAGGTCGACGCCACCGCCGTCCGCGGCTGAAAAGTTACCGCCGTCCGCGGCTGAAAAGTTACCGCCGTCCGCGGCTGAACGATTACCGTGCTGGTCGGCCGTAAACCGTTGGGACCAGGCTGTTTACATGTTCTACGTGAAACATTCGGCAAACCGGGCGGAACGGTCAGTCCTTGCCGGAGGCCGGAGGCAGCTGTCGGAGGCCCTGGTAATCCAGCTCGGGATCGCCGGGGCGCGAGGACACGGCATCGCGCCGACCGGCCCCGCCCAGGTGGTATTCCGGTGACGCCGGGGACATCGCGGTATGGCCGAGGTCGTGCGTGTCGACGACACCGTTGGTCACCTGCTGGGCATATCGCGGCGTCCCCGGAGCGTAGCCGGACGGGTCCGGCTCGTCGGAGTGCACGGTGACCTTGCGGGTGCGGCGCAGCGTGAAGGTGATCTCCTCGGCCTCCTCGAACACCTGCCGGACGGTGCGCAATGGGTGCGTGGCGGTGTCCACGGCGCTGGTCACGAAGGACGGCACCAGCGGGCGGATCCACCGGGCCGCGGTGTCGCTGAACGGCACCGTGCCGATCACCGGAAGTTCCAGTCCGCCACGGCTTTTCCCGGACGCCTGCGCCCCGGACGCCTGCACCCCAGACGTCGATGCGAGCGTGTCGGAGGTGCGCTGGGCGGGCAGATCGCGCGATGGTGTCACATTCCCCTCCTGGGGCGCGGGGCCGGTGGATGCCGCGGCCGGGAGCGCCGCGAGCGATTCGAAATCGGCGACCGCCCGGCGCGCGGGCTCGGTGACGCCGATCTCGAAATTGCCGATGGCGGCGAGGATTCGCCGGCGCTGCTGTTCGCGGTCGATGGCGGTATCGGCGTGCGCGGACAGCCGGGCCGCGGCCAATTCCTTTTCCGCGCGCAGGGTTTCGGCCTCGGTGCGCACCTCGGCCCGCTTCACCGCGATGGCGGCCTCGGCTTGTCGGTCGGCCCGGTCGGCCACCGCTCGCGCCGCGATGCCGCGTTCGAACGACGTTTCCCCGCGCCACCAGCGCAGCAGCAGTGGCAGCAGCGCCAGCACCACGGCTACCAGAATGGTCGCCAGGCGCAGCAGCAGGCCACCGGCGTGACCGGTGGTGTAGTCGTGCATGGCCAGCCAGCGCGCGCCGAGCCCACGGTCCCCGGTGTCGAAGGCGTCGGCGCGGGCGCGGTCCAGCGCCTGCTGCCGGTCCGCGATCCGGTCGTCCAGTGGCTGTACCCGGGCCTGCGCCGCGGCCAGCCGGGCGCGCGCGTCGGCGAGCATGTCCTCGGCGGTCTGTGCTTCCGGGCCGCGACCCGGCACCCCGGTGATCTTGGTCTGTGGGCATTCCGGTGTCGGGTGGAACTCGCAGCGGGCGATCACCAGGGACTGCTCGATATCGCCCTGCGCCTTGGCGACGGCCTGATCGAGGCCGGCCCGCTCCGAGCGCGCCTGCTCCAATTCGGTACGGGCGGTCACCACGGCGGGCGCGGATTCGCCGTCGTGCCTTGCCCTTTCGTCCAGCTCCCGGTGCACGGTCCCGGCCAGCAGCACGGTGCTCGCCAGTTCGGCGACCACCACACCGGCCAGCACGGCGACGGTGATGCGACCGCTCAGGTCGCCGCGCCCCCGGTGCTGTGGAGTGGCGGTGGCCAGTGCTCGGGCACCGAAGGCGAACAGCGGCAGCACGATCAGCACCGCGAGCGCCACGATCAGCGGTGGCCAGTGCGCGGCCACGGTCGCTGCCGCCACCGTCACGGCGGACAGTACGGCGAACAACAGCACCGCGACGCCGCCTACCGCGTAACCGCCGCGTTCGTGCCGGTCGGCCACCTCCGATCCGCCGCCGCCGAACCAGCTCAGCAGCGCGGACGCGTCGAAGCGGGTGTCGCGGCCGTCGGCGGGCGCGGCGGGAACGGGCGGTTCAGGGACGCGGGGGGCTGTCATCGGATCTCACATCCTCTAAGTCCCAGGCATTTCCGAGGCTCGGCGAAGAATTGTCGCTCATTCGTCGTCTCAGCGTGACAGGCTGGGGCGGGTTCTACCGAGCACGGCACCGGGGATGTGGTCAGCCTCACAAATCGTTCGCGCGCGTCGGCCACGAAACCCCGGGCCCGACAGGATGATTCGGCCCGGGGAGCGGTTCCCGGTCGCACGGACGAGGAGGTGGTCGCGCTGCGCGGCACTGTGTTCGCACTGGCGGTGGCGTTGTCGATCGGAGTGGCCGCGGCCGGGGCATCGCCGATGATCGGGGAGCGGACGCTGCCGGTCGCCGCTGCCGAGGCGCCGGACGCGGCGCTCGACCCACTCGTGCACCTGATGCTCGAACGCCTGCGGACCGCCGACGCGGTGGCCGCCGCCAAGTGGTCGACCGCTACCCGTACGGGACAGCCGCCGGTGATCGACGATCCGGCGCGGGAAGCGGAGGTCTACGACTCGATGGCCGCCGCGGGCGCCCGGCTCGACCTGCCCGAATCGTGGGTGCGGCAGGTTTTTCAGGGCCAGATCGAGGCCAACAAGCTCGTCCAGCGCGGTCGGCACGCCGAGTGGCGGTTCCGGCCCGGCGCCGCGCCCGTCACTTCGCCCGACCTGACCGCGGTGCGTCCGGTGATCGACCGGGTGAACGGCGAGATCCTGGGCGAGCTGGCGGCCGCGCGGGCGGCGCTGTCCGGCCCGGCCTGCGCGCCGCGGCTGGCGGCGGCCGTCGCCCCGGTGGTGACCTCCGGTGACGTCGACGCGCTGCACGCCGCCGCCCTGGCGCGCGCGTCCGCCGCACTGTGCCGCTGACCTGCGCGTGTGACCCGGCGGTCCGGGGTGTGAGAAACCACACTGACCGGCGTTTGCTGGAACTGTGCTGAACCACACATCGAGCAAACGAAGCCGTACGGTCTGAACGCAGCCGTCCGGCCGCTGCCTGCGTATCCGAAAGGTCTCCGCGGGGTGTCCGGGAAGTTAGCCGCCTTACAATCGGTTTGTCCGTAGCGGGCGGTGGGAATTCTCTGTTGATGCAGGTAAGAGGGCATCTTGCGGCGTACGTGCTGGCTCGGCGAGCGGACCGGCACGACGATGGCGAACAGTGGCATACACGACTCAGTGATCATCCAACCCTGCTTTACACTGGAGAACGCGCAGGTAGTGGAGGACCGATGAAGAAGCCCAGGTAGACGCCGTTATTAGCACGACCTAAGTTGGTTGGGCTCAGGTCCTGACTTATCGTTTGCTCTTGTGTCGGGCACGAAATGTCCGACTACATCGCCCGATTCGGCCACAAGCCGTGACGACAGCCCCACGGGCGATAACGGCGCGGCGGCATGGAACACGAGAGTTCCGTTACCGCCGAGCACCCCGGCTACGACATCGAAGCGGGTAGGACAACTGGAGAGTTGACTGCACGGGATGACCATCAGCGCCGCTGGTCTCCGAAACGTCCGGGCGCAGTCTAGACGGAGGCGTTCGACGAAGGCCCGATTTCATCGAAGGCCTGATTTTCTTGAAGGCAGAGGCATGACGCAACTTCCTGGCCACCGGTCCGCGGGGCGCACTGGGTCGCACCGCAACCCGGGACCCACCGGTCTCTACGACCCGGCGTACGAGCACGACGCCTGTGGTGTCGCGTTCGTCGTCGACATGCACGGCCGCCGCAGCCGCGACATCGTCGACAAGGCGATCACGGCGCTGCTGAATCTGGAGCACCGCGGCGCCGCGGGCGCCGAGCCCAACTCGGGCGACGGCGCGGGCATCATGATCCAGGTCCCGGACAAGTTCTTCCGTGCCGTCGTGGACTTCGAGCTGCCCGCCGCGGGTGCCTACGCCACCGGTATCGCCTTCCTGCCGCAGGCCCGCCGCGAGGCCGCCCGCGCCCGGTACCACGTCGAGAAGATCGTCAAGGAAGAGGGCCTGGCCGTCCTCGGCTGGCGCGAGGTGCCCATCGACGAGTCGTCGCTGGGCGCGCTGTCGCGCGACGCCATGCCGACCTTCCGGCAGCTGTTCATCGCCTCGCCGCCCGACGGCGCCGAGCAGCTGGCGGGCATGGACCTGGAGCGCCGCGCCTACGTGGTGCGCAAGCGCGTCGAGCACGAGCTCGGCAAGCAGGGTCCCGGCGAAGGCGCGGTCGGCCGCGAGACCGTGTACTTCCCGAGCCTGTCCGGGCAGACCTTCATCTACAAGGGCATGTTCACCACGCCGCAGCTGCGCGCGTTCTACCTGGATCTGCAGGACGACCGGGTGGAATCGGCGCTGGGCATCGTGCACTCCCGCTTCTCCACCAACACCTTCCCGTCCTGGCCGCTGGCCCACCCGTTCCGCCGCGTCGCGCACAACGGCGAGATCAATACCGTCACCGGCAACGAGAACTGGATGCGGGCGCGCGAGGCGCTGCTGAACTCCGACGTGTTCGGCACCGATCACGAGGGCCGCAACCGCCTGGAGAAGATCTTCCCGGTCTGCACCCCGGGCGCCTCGGACACCGCGCGCTTCGACGAGGTGCTCGAGCTGTTGCACCTCGGCGGCCGCAGCCTGCCGCACGCCGTGCTGATGATGATCCCCGAGGCCTGGGAGCGGGCCGAGTCGATGGATCCCGCCCGGCGCGCCTTCTACCGCTACCACTCGTTCCTGATGGAGCCGTGGGACGGCCCGGCCTCGGTGTGCTTCTCCGACGGCACCGTCATCGGCGCCGTGCTCGACCGCAACGGCCTGCGCCCCTCGCGCATCTGGGTGACCGACGACGGCTTGGTCGTGATGGCCTCCGAGGTCGGCGTGCTGGACATCGAGCCGTCCAGGGTGGTCAAGAAGGTCCGCCTGCAGCCGGGCCGGATGTTCCTGGTCGACACCTCGCAGGGCCGCATCATCGGCGACGAGGAGATCAAGACCCAGCTCGCGAGCGAGCACCCGTACCAGGAGTGGCTGGACGGTGAGAACGGCGAGGGGGGCCCGACCAAGCTGTCGGACCTGCCCGACCGCCCGCACGTGCACATGTCGCACGACCGCGTCCTGATCCGGCAGCAGATCTTCGGCTACACCACCGAGGAGCTGAGCCTGCTGATCTCGCCGATGGCCAAGACCGGCGGCGAGGCGCTCGGCTCGATGGGCACCGACACCCCGATCGCGGTGCTGTCGGCGCGGCCGCGGCTGCTGTTCGACTACTTCTCGCAGCTGTTCGCGCAGGTCACCAACCCGCCGCTGGACGCCATCCGCGAGGAGATCGTCACCAGCCTGCGCAGCATGATCGGCCCGGAGGCCGACCTGCTGCACCCCAGCCCGGACTCCTGTCGCCAGATCACGCTGACCCAGCCGATCCTGGACAACGACGAGCTGGCCAAGCTCGTCCACATCAACGACGACGGCTCGCATCCCGGGCTGCGCTCGGTCGTGGTGCACGGCCTGTACCCGGTGAAGAAGGGCGGGAAGGGCCTGCGCAAGGCGCTGCAGGCGATCAACGAACAGGTGTCGACCGCCATCGACGGCGGCGCGCGCATCATCGTGCTGTCCGACCGCGAGTCCAACGAGAAGCTGGCGCCGATCCCGTCGCTGCTGCTCACCGCGTCGGTGCACCACCACCTGGTCCGCGAGCGCACCCGCACCAAGGTCGGGCTGGTCGTGGAGGCCGGTGACGCCCGCGAGGTGCACCACATGGCCATGCTGGTCGGCTTCGGCGCGGCCGCGATCAACCCGTACATGGCCTTCGAGTCGATCGAGGACATGCTCGAGCGCAACGCGCTGCAGATGCCCGACAGCACCGGCGATCTGGCCGCCGACTACGACCGGGCGGTCAAGAACTACATCAAGGGCGCGGGCAAGGGCGTGCTGAAGGTGATGTCCAAGATGGGCATCTCCACCATCGCCTCCTACCGCGGCGCGCAGCTGTTCCAGGTCGTCGGCCTGTCGCAGGAGCTGTGCGACCAGTACTTCACCGGGCTGACCTCGCCGCTGGACGGCATCGGCCTGGACGAGATCGCCGCCGAGGTCGCGGCCCGGCACCGGGTGGCGTTCCTGGAGAACCGCAACGAGCGCGCGCACCGCGAGCTCGAGGTGGGCGGCGAGTACCAGTGGCGGCGCGAGGGCGAGTACCACCTGTTCAACCCGGACACGGTGTTCAAGCTGCAGCACGCCACCCGCACCGGCCAGTACAAGATCTTCAAGGAGTACACCCGGCTCGTCGACGACCAGTCCGAGCGGCTGGCCTCGCTGCGCGGCCTGTTCAAGTTCAAGTCCGAAGGCCGCCATGCCATCCCGATCGAGGAGGTGGAGTCGGCCCGCGAGATCGCCAAGCGATTCTCCACCGGCGCGATGAGCTACGGTTCCATCTCCGCCGAGGCGCACGAGACCCTCGCGATCGCGATGAACCGGCTCGGCGGCCGCTCGAACTCGGGCGAGGGCGGCGAGTCCCCGGCCCGCTTCGAGCCGGAGGAGAACGGCGACTGGCGGCGCAGCGCGATCAAGCAGGTGGCCTCCGGCCGCTTCGGCGTGACCGCGCACTACCTGACCAACTGCACCGACATCCAGATCAAGATGGCGCAGGGTGCGAAACCCGGTGAGGGCGGCCAGCTTCCGGCGCACAAGGTGTATCCGTGGGTCGCCGAGGTGCGGCACTCGACGCCGGGCGTCGGCCTGATCTCCCCGCCGCCGCATCACGACATCTACTCGATCGAGGATCTGGCCCAGCTGATCCACGACCTGAAGAACGCGAACCCGCAGGCGCGGATTCACGTGAAGCTGGTCGCCGAGCCGGGCGTCGGCACGGTCGCCGCGGGCGTGTCCAAGGCGCACGCCGATGTGGTGCTCATCTCCGGCCACGACGGCGGCACCGGCGCCTCGCCGCTGACCTCGCTCAAGCACGCGGGCGGCCCGTGGGAACTCGGCCTCGCCGAGACCCAGCAGACGCTGCTGCTCAACGGCCTGCGCGACCGCATCGTGGTGCAGGTCGACGGTCAGATGAAGACCGGCCGCGATGTCATGATCGCCGCACTGCTCGGTGCGGAGGAGTACGGCTTCGCGACCGCGCCGCTGGTGGTGTCGGGCTGCATCATGATGCGCGTGTGCCACCTCGACACCTGCCCGGTGGGCGTGGCGACGCAGAATCCCGTGCTGCGCCAGCGCTTCTCGGGCAAGCCGGAGTTCGTCGAGAACTTCATGCTGTTCATCGCCGAGGAGGTGCGCGAACTGCTGGCGTCGCTGGGCTTCCGCACCCTGGACGAGGCCATCGGCCGGGTCGACCTGCTCGACACCACCAGGGCCAAGGAGCACTGGAAGGCGGCCAAGCTGGACCTGTCGCCGATCCTCGACGACGTCGAGACGGCGTTCATGTACCAGGACCGCCGCCGCACCAAGGACCAGGACCACGGCCTGGACAAGGCACTGGACAACCAGCTCATCGCCCAGTCCGCCGACGCGCTGGAGCGCGGCAAGCCGGTCAGGTTCGAAACCAAGATCACGAACGTGAACCGCACCGTCGGCACCATGCTCGGCCACGAGGTGACCAAGCTGTACGGCGGCGCGGGTCTGCCCGACGACACCATCGACATCACCTTCACCGGTTCGGCGGGCAACAGCTTCGGCGCGTTCGTCCCGGCGGGCATCACGCTGCGGGTGTTCGGTGACGCGAACGACTATGTCGGCAAGGGTCTCTCGGGCGGCCACCTGGTGGTGCGGCCCCCGCTGAACGCACCCGCGCAGTTCGTCGCGGAGCAGAACATCATCGCGGGCAACGTGATCCTGTTCGGCGCCACCAGCGGTGAGGCGCTGATCCGCGGGGTGGTCGGAGAGCGGTTCGCGGTGCGCAACTCGGGCGCCACGGCGGTGGTCGAGGGCGTGGGCGACCACGGCTGCGAGTACATGACCGGTGGCCGGGTGGTCATCCTCGGCGAGACCGGCCGCAACTTCGGCGCCGGCATGTCGGGTGGCATCGCCTTCGTCTACGACCCGGAGGGCAAGTTCGGCGACCGGTTGAACCCCGAGCAGGCCGACGCGGTCGAGGCGCTGTCGGGCGACGACTTCACATGGCTGCGCGACATCATCACCCGGCACCGCGACGAGACCGGATCGGCCGTCGCGGAGCGGATTCTGGGTGACTGGTCGCAGCAGGTGAACCACTTCGTGAAGGTTATGCCGCGCGACTACAAGAAGGTACTGCTGGCTATCTCCGAGGCTGAGAAGGCCGGCCGGAATGTGGACGAGGCAATCATGGAGGCCGCCCGTGGCTGAGATGAGACGCACCGGATTTGTTGGGTGCGCCGGACAGGCGCGGAGGTCAGAGGCCGTTCATGGGTGACGCACAAGGATTTCTGAAGCACACGAAGCGGGAGCTGCCCAAGCGGCGGCCGGTTCCGTTGCGGCTGATGGACTGGAAAGAGGTCTACGAGGAGGGTTTCCCGCACGAGACCCTGCAGACCCAGGCCAGCCGCTGCATGGACTGCGGAATCCCGTTCTGCCACAACGGGTGCCCGCTGGGCAACCTGATCCCCGAGTGGAACGACCTGGTGTACCGGGGCAACTGGCGCGAGGGCATCGACCGCCTGCACGCCACCAACAACTTCCCGGAGTTCACCGGGCGGCTGTGCCCGGCGCCGTGCGAGGCCTCGTGCGTGCTCGGCATCAACCAGGACCCGGTGACCATCAAGCAGGTCGAGGTCGAACTCATCGAGAACGCCTTCGACGAGGGCTGGGTGGCCCCGGTGTATCCGACCCGGCTGACCGGGAGGAAGGTCGCCGTGGTGGGCTCGGGTCCGGCCGGTCTGGCCGCGGCCCAGCAGCTCACCCGGGCCGGGCACACGGTGACGGTGTTCGAACGCGACGACCGCATCGGCGGCCTGCTGCGCTACGGCATCCCGGAATTCAAGATGGAGAAGCGCTTCATCGACCGCCGCCTGGCGCAGATGGAGGCCGAGGGCACGGTCTTCAAGGCCGGTGTGAACGTGGGCGTGGACATCACCGCCGCGCAGCTGCGCGAGAAGTTCGACGCGGTGGTGCTCGCCGGCGGGTCGACCATCGCCCGCGATCTGCCGATCCCGGGCCGGGATCTGGACGGCATCCATCAGGCGATGGAATTCCTGCCGCTGGCCAACCGCGTGCAGCTGGGTGATCCGATCACCGACGCGGACGGCCTGCCGCCGATCAACGCCAAGGGCAAGAAGGTCGTCATCATCGGCGGCGGCGACACCGGCGCCGACTGCCTGGGCACCTCGCACCGGCAGGGCGCGGCCAGCGTGCACCAGTTCGAGATCATGCCGCGGCCGCCGGAGGAGCGCGCCGATTCCACGCCGTGGCCGACCTATCCGCTGATGTACCGGGTCTCCTCGGCGCACGAAGAAGGCGGCGAGCGGGTGTACTCGGTGAACACCGAGCGCTTCGTCGGGGAGGACGGTAAGGTCACCGCGCTGCAGGCGCACGAGGTGCAAATGGTCAACGGCCGCTTCGAGAAGATCGAGGGCTCCGACTTCACCCTGGAGGCCGATCTGGTGCTGCTGGCCATGGGCTTCACCGGGCCGCAGAAGCACGGTCTGCTCGAGGACCTGGGCGTCGGCTACGACCAGCGCGGCAATGTCAAGCGCGACAACGACTTCCAGACCACGGTCCCCGGCGTGTTCGCCGCCGGTGACATGGGCCGCGGCCAGTCGCTGATCGTATGGGCCATCGCCGAGGGCCGGGCCGCCGCGTCGGCGGTGGACAGGTTCCTCGAGGGTGACACGGCGCTGCCGTCGCCGATCGCGCCGACGACGGTCGCCCAGCGCTAGCGAAGTGCCGGAACACGTGCCCGCGGGTGTTGTCACCCGCGGGCACCTTCGTCTGTTCGGGGAAACTTCGACGGAAATCGGACGTGTTGGTGTGGCCGAATGGCACTTTGGGTAAGTGCCCTTTATTCTTAGCAGCGGTGCGCCGCCGAACGGGCCGAGAGGTCTGTTTCCATTGCTCGGGATAGTGAGCAACTTCGGTTAGCCCGGTGTTTACCGTTTGGAAATTCGGTGGGGCCACCATGATCGGCGAAGAGCATGATCGGCGAAGAGAACTCGGGATGTCCCCGTGCCGGGGCAGGCTTGAACTGGAGCGGTATGCGGTTGAAGAAGTTGGTCGCGGCTGCGGGGGCAGCGGCAGCGGTGTTGTCTGGTGTCATGGTGTCCGGCGCCGCGCTCGGAACCGGCTCCGCCGCAGCGGATCCCGGGTGCCCGAGCCTGTACGTGGTCGCCATCCCGGGTACCTGGGAGACCGGTGAGCACAAGCCCGACGACATGACGGGTCCCGGCATGCTGGCCGGGGTGACGCGCGGTCTGCCGAGCAACACCGAAGTCGACTACGTCTCCTACTCGGCGACGGCCTTCCCGTGGGAGGGCGATGTCTACGGCGCTTCCAAGAAGCAGGCGATCGACGGCGCCCGCGGGCTGATCCACGATATGGCCGCCCGCTGTGCCGCCACCCGATACGCGATCGTCGGCTACAGCCAGGGCGCCGACGCGGCGGGTGACCTCGCCGCCGAGATCGGTACCGGTCTCGGAGTGGTACCGCCGGACCGGATCTCGGGCGTCGGGCTGATCTCCGACCCGCGGCGTTCGCCGGCCGACGTGCAGGTCGGGCCGGTCGTCGGCGGCGCCGGCGCGAGCGGTCCGCGGCTCGGCGGATTCGGTTTCGTCAGCGACCGGGTCCGGACCATCTGCGCCGAGGGCGACCTGTACTGCTCGACCGCCGACACCGACTTCATCACTCGCTTCGCCGGTTTCCTGGCACAGGCGTCCGGCGCCACCGCGGCCAACATGTGGCGCTACCAGCTGGAGGCGGGCTCGATCATCGGCGACCTGATGGCGCACGGTGGCATCCCGACCCTGCAGGCGCAGCTGTCGGAGGATTCGAACAAGCAGCGGGTGACGCAGCTCGAGGACTTCTACGGGTCCGGCGCGCACACCTCCTACGGCAGCTACCGGGTCGGTGGCGGCCAGACCGCGGTCAGCTGGATGCACAACTGGATCGCCGGAATGGCGTGAGCGTGGCCCGGCAACGGGTTTCGTGAACTTCGAGGGGGTTTCGTGAACGTCGAGGGCCGCTCCCCATGGGGAGCGGCCCTCGGTCGTCCCGGCGGACCGCGCATCGGACCGGGACGACGTCAGCCCGCCGAGCCGGTGGGCAGTTGCACGCCCGGCAATGGGCTCGGGCGGGGGCTGTCGGGGCTGCGGTTGTCGCCGTCGGGGCGGAGGTTGTCGCCGTCGGGGCCGCGATGGTCGTTGTCGCCGCGGTGGTCCTGGTCGCCCGGCGGGCGCTGGCCGTCCGGCTGCCAGGCGATCGAGGTGGCGCTCGCGTCCGCCGCGGTGGTGGTGGCGAAGGCCGGGACGGCGACGGCCGTCAGGGAGACGGCGGCCAGGGCGCCGGCGGCGGCTACGCGGATCACCCGGCGGCGCGCGCGGGTCGGTTCGGTGGACGAGGTGTTCGCGGTGTTCGACAACGCAATCCCTTTCTGTCGGAAGGTGAATCGCCGCGGTCGGCGTTCACGGTTCCCATACAAGTCGCGGTTGCTGGGACGGGATTGCGACCCACCTGGCAACCGTCTGGGAACGACGAGACGGGCGGCCGAGGCGTGCCGATGACGCGACGAGGGCCACTCCATGGGGAGTGGCCCTCGTGGCGAATCTGTTCGGTGGTCAGCCGAAGGAGCCGGTCGGCGGCAGCTGCGGGCCGTCCGGGCCGCGGTGGAACGGGCCGGGACCGCCGGGTCCGGGTCGGCCCGGCCCGTCGCCCGGTCCGTGGTGGTGGCGATGGTGGTCGCCGTCGCCGTGGCGCTGCGGCCAGTCGACGTCGCCCGCCGCGGGTGCGTCGGCGAAGGCGGGGACGGCGACCGCGGCGATCGGCACCGCAGCCAGCGCACCGGCGACGGCTACCCGGGCGACGGTGCGCCGGGAACGGGTTGACTTCCTGGTTGAGAGCAACGGAATGCCTTTCTCTGGGAACACGAGCCGCCACGAGCGCACGGCCCACGAATTCCCATCGAACGTTTCGTTGCTGAGATCGTAATCCGATCCGACTGGTAGTTTCCTGGGAGTTTCAGGCCCCGCCGGTGAGGTTGCGCGGCAGCAGATCCCAGACGTGCCCGTTCTCGTTGACGGTCGCCGCGGTGCGGGTGCCCGTGCGCGAATACAGGATTCGGGTGATCGAGCAGTAGTCGATCGGGAAGGTCAGCGGGCGTTCCATGCTCAGCACATCCTGCAGCAGCACGTTGATCACGCCGCCGTGTGCGAAGACGACCACGGTGTCGGAGCGGTCGGCGGCCGAGACGATCCGCTCGACCGACCCCAGCACCCGGCCGATGAACGCCGGGCCGTCGATCTGTTCGGGCAGGTGGCCGGATTTGATGCGGTCGTAGGTGGCCTGAAATTCCCGGCGCGCGTCCTCGATCGGGATGTACACGGGCAGGTCGCGGTCGTACTCGGCGAGATCGTCGATGGTCTCGACCGGCAGGCCGAGCTTCTCCGCGGCGGGGACGGCCGTCGCCCGGGCGCGGCGCTGCGGGCTGCTGATCACCCGGGCGATGCGGTGCGGCCCGCCCTCCATCCGGGCCAGCACGGCCGGCACCCGCGCCGCCTGCTCGGCGCCCAACTCCGTGAGTTCCGGGTCGGCCGGACCGGAGGTGGTGAACACCCGCTCCGGCTGGGCATGACGTACGAGAACAAGCTGCACCCGTCCTACTCTGCCGTACCGCGAGCTCGGCGGGCACCCGGGCTCGGCGGTACGGGGATGGTCTCGCACTCAGGTGCGCGGCTTCACCAGGGGGAAGGGCAGGGTCTCGCGAATGCTGCGGCCGGTGATCAGCATGACCACGCGGTCCACGCCGACGCCGAGGCCGCCGGTCGGTGGCATGGCGAATTCCAGCGCCTGCAGGAAGTCCTCGTCCAGTTCCATCGCCTCGGGGTCGCCGCCGGCGGCCAGCAGCGACTGCTCGGTGAGGCGGCGGCGCTGCTCGATCGGATCGGTCAGCTCGCTGTAGGCGGTGCCCAGTTCCACACCCCACGCCACCAGGTCCCAGCGCTCGGCCACACCCGGGATGTTGCGGTGCGCGCGGGTCAGCGGCGACACCGAGGTGGGGAAGTCGATGTAGAAGGTGGGTTCCTCGGTGCGGTCCTCCACCAGGTGCTCGTACATCTCCAGTACGAGTTGCCCGGCGTCCCAGCCGAATTGGTACGGCACGTCGGCCTTGTCGCACAGCGTGCGCAGCCGTTCTACGTCGGTGTCGGGGCCGATGGTCTCGCCGATGGCCGCCGAGATGGCCCCGTGCACGGTCTTGACCGGCCAGTCGCCGGAGATGTCCACCGCGGTCAGGGCGCCGTCCGGCCCCGGCCGCAGTGCGACGCATCTGCCGTTGGCGGCCACCGCCGCCTCCTGGATCAGCTGGCGGCAGGCGTGCATCATCCGCTCGTAATCGCTGTGCGCCTCATAGGCTTCCAGGATGGTGAACTCCGGGTTGTGGCTGAAGTCCACGCCCTCGTTGCGGAACACCCGGCCCAGTTCGAACACCTTCTCCATGCCGCCGACGCACAGCCGCTTCAGGTACAGCTCCGGCGCGATGCGCAGATACAGGTCGAGGTCGTAGGCGTTGATGTGGGTGGTGAACGGTGCGGCGTTGGCGCCGCCGTGCACCTGCTGCAGCACCGGCGTCTCGACCTCGAGAAAACCCCAGCGGTGCAACGTGTCCCGCAGCGACCGCACCACCGCGCTGCGCTTGGCCAGCACCTCGCGGGCCTCGGTGTTGACCGCCATGTCGACGTAGCGGCGGCGTACCCGCGCCTCCGGGTCGGCGAGACCCTTCCACTTGTCCGGCAGCGGATGCAGGCACTTGCCGATCATCCGCCAGTCCTGCGCCAGTAGCGACAGTTCGCCGCGGCGGCTGTGCCCGACCTGGCCGCTGACCTCGATCAGGTCGCCGAGATCGAAGTACTGGTCGAAATCGGCGGCCCGGTCGGCGCCCACCCGGCCGCGATCGATGACCAGCTGGATGTCGTCGGACCAGTCGCGCAGCACCGCGAAGATGACCCCGCCGTAGTCGCGAATCCGCAACAGCCGCCCGCACACTCGCACCGTGGTGCCCTTGGGGGAGCGTCGCGCCGCCGCCACGGTGTGGGTCGGGGGATAGGCGACCGGATAGACGTCCACGCCCGCGGTCTCGAGCCGCTGCACCTTGTCCATCCGCACGCGGACCTGTTCGGGCCGCCGCGCGGCGGCCTGCCCGAGTTCGGCCGGCGGGAGTTCGGGCGGGCTGCCGTCGGCGTGCAGGCCGGTGACCACCGGCGGCACCGCCGAGTGTAAGCCGGTGTGCGCCATGGCATCCGGTTGCTTGCCGAACCGCGGCAGGAAACCCTCGGCCAGCGCACTGGCCATCGCGACGCGGGGCAACTGGCGGCGGTCCTCGAACAGGAAGAACCGCGGCACCCACTGCGGCTGGTATTTCACATTGGACCGGTACAGTGCCTCCAGCTGCCACCAGCGCGAGAAGAACATCAGCACGCTGCGCCACAGCCGTAGCACCGGCCCGGCGCCGATCCGGCCGCCCTCCTCGAACACCGAGCGGAAGACCGCGAAATTCAGCGATATCCGGGTGATGCCGTACCGCGCCGAACCCAGGGCCAGCTGCGAGATCATCAGTTCCATGACCCCGTTGGGGCCCTTGGGATCACGTCGCATCACATCCAGCGACACCCCCGTGCGCCCCCACGGCACCAGCGACAGCAGGCCCCACACCCGGCCCTGTTTGTCGACCGCCTCGACCAGCAGGCAGCAGCCGTCCAGCGGATCGCCGAGGCGGCCCAGCGCCATCGAGAAACCACGTTCGGTCTCGGTGTCGCGCCAGGCGTCGGCGCGCGAGATCAGCTGCTCGGTCTCGTCGGGCGTGAGTTCGCCGTGGCGGCGGATCCGCACCGCGAAACCCTGTTTCAGCAGCCGGTTTCCGGCCTGGCGGACCTGCTTCATCTCCGGTCCGGCCAGCGAGAACGTGCGGGTGTCGAGAATGGCCTCGTCGCCCAGGCGCAGGGCAGACAGTCCCGCGCGCCGATAGGCGGTGGCGCCCTGTTCGCTCGCGCCCATCACCGCGGGCGCCCAGCCGTACTGGTCGGCCAGCCGCAGCCAGGCGTCGATCGCCTGCGGCCAGGCCTCGCGGACCCCGATCGGATCGCCGGAGGCCAGGCAGACGCCCAGCTCCACGCGGTAGGTGAGGGCCGCCTTGCCGCTCGGCGCGAACACCACCGCCTTGTCGCGGCGAGTGGCGAAGTAGCCCAGCGAATCCTCCACGTCCGACCGTTCCAGCAGCCCGCGCAGCGCCGATTCGTCCGGCCCGGTCATCGCGTTCTCGGCGCGCTGCGAGCGGAACAGCACGACGACCGCGGCCATCAGGGCGAGGAAGCCGAAGAAGCCGAGCAGCAGGTTGACCAGATGCGGCGGATGACCGTCGAAATTGTCGTTGCTGACCAGGATCGTCGCCGTCACCCGGGAGACCGCCCACAGCGGGCGTTCGGCGCCGCGCGGCAGGCTGCCGGGGAACAGTTCCACCAGGCCCCAGCCGACCAGGCAGCCGACGGCGAGCCCGCCGGCCAGTACGCCCAGTGCCCGCCACGCCGCGCCGCGCCGCACGTGGGTGTAGAACTCCGACCAGGCGGCGATCAGCAGGCCGATCACCAGGGCGTGCACGATCAGCGCGACGAGGTCGTGGATATTGCCCTCGTCGGCGAATCCGAGCGCGTTGGCCAGCGCCAGCAGCGCCATGTACACGACCAGCAGCCACCACGCGACCCGCTTGCGGCTGGCGGTGGCGCCGGCCAGCAGACCGATGATCAGTGCCCACACCAGGCTGGTGTCGGGGGCGTCGAAATAGTAGGCGTCGAGATAGCGGCGCGGGACCTGGGTGATGAAACGCAGGCCGGGGGAGATGCTCCACAGACCGCACAGGACGGCGAACACGCCCAGGACGAGCCCGACGATATGGGGCACCTCGCGCAACCGCCCGTGCCCGCGATGCGGCACCTCCGGCGACCGTGGTCTGTGCTCGGTGTCCTGGTGTTGCCGGTCCTGCGTCGAAGTCACCGAATCAGTGTGAATGTTGTCCGCGCTCGTGCACAGAACGTAGCCGGGCATGTCCGTGCCGTGAGCCCGGCGTGCGTCACACCGATTCGGAAAGGTAATGATGTATGCATGTCGGATCCAGTCGATGTGCCGATCGATGACGAAGTCATTCGGCTCGGACAGTTCCTCAAGCTGGCCAATCTCATCGATACCGGCTCGGAGGCGAAGACGGTGATCGCCTCCGGCCTGGTTCGCGTCAACGACGAGGTCGAGTTACGCCGCGGGCGGCAGCTGTCCGCGGGCGATGTGGTCGCACTGGCGGGTCACCAAGCCCGCGTGGTCAATTCCTGACCCAACTGCGACAGTGGCGCAGTTGCGCTCACCCCTCCGCCCGGACCACGATGCCGTCGGCATCGCTGTAGAGCATCTCGCCCGGGACGAAGGTGACGCCGCCGAACTCGACGGGTACGTCGCGTTCGCCGGAACCGGTCTGGGTGCTCTTGCGCGGGTTGGTGCCCAGCGCCTTGACGCCGATGTCGAGGGTGCGCAGGATCGCCGAGTCGCGCACCGCGCCGTTGACCACGATGCCGGACCAGCCGTTGTCCACGCCGCGTCCGGCGATGATGTCGCCGACCAGAGCGGTGTGCACACTGGCGCCGCCGTCGACCACCAGCACCCGGCCCGCGCCTGGTTCGCTCAGCGTCTGCTTGACCAGCAGGTTGTCCTGAAAGCAGCGAATGGTGACGATGCGCCCGGCGAAGGCCTCGCGGCCGCCGAACCGGGTGAACTGGGTATCGCAGCTGCGGATGTCGGGGCCGATCTCGTCGGCCAGGTCGGCTGTGGCGACATGGTTTGCTGATTCGGTCACGGGTGCCAGCTTGCCACGGCCCGGCCGCCCGTCAGGCGGTCACCGCCAGCGTGGCCGCCAGCCCGAACACCACCGCCATCGCCACCACCTCGAGAATCGCTCGGCGCAGCGAGGATTCGGCGGTCATGCGGTGGTCGCCGGCGAGCGGCACCCAGCGCCGCCGCCACCACCAGCCCAGGGCCAGCAGTCCGGCCAGCAACGTCGTCTTGGCCAGCATGATGCGGCCGTAGCCGGTGTCGAGCAGCGGGCTCAGCCCGCCCAGCCGGATCAGGCCGTTGCCCACACCGGTCGCCGCGACCACCGCCAGTGCGGGTAGCGCCCACGCCGAATAGCGGGGCAGCACCACCGCCCACTCGCCGCGGGTGCGGATCACCAGCGCCAGCGCCAGCAGCAGCCCGAACCAGATCGCCGCCGCCAGCGCGTGCGCGGCGGCCAGCACCGAGCCGAACGCCTGCTGCGACATGTGCCCGGTGATCGGCCGCAGCACCAGCGCGACCGCCGCGAACACCACCACCAGATCGGCGGTGGCGTGCCGTGGCCGCCGATAGGCCAGGGTGCAGTAGCCGGTGATCGAGCAGGTGCCGATCAGGATCGCGATGCCCACCTGACCGCCGCTGATGTGCACCAGATAATCGCCGAACCGCCCGGCCCGCAAGCGCAGCACCGAGACTCCCACCACCTGCGCGGCCTCGCTCGCGAGCACCGCGAATTCCGTTGCGGCCCAGAGCCCGGCCATCCCGGCGGCGAGCCGCCACGGCGTGTGCAGCCGGTCGTGCAGGCGGGGCAGCACGGCCAGGCCGAGCACCGCCGCGCCCGCGCAGTCGGCCAGCGCGCGCACCGGCGCCTCGGACTGCACCGGATCCGGGGCGGCAAGCACCCACGCCAGCGCGGCGCCCACCAGCGCGGCGGGGACGACCAGCAGCAGCGCCGCCCGCAGGGCGGTCGAACTGCCGCCGGTCGGCTTGCTCACTGCTGTCTGCGGGCGCTCCCGCGGCCGAGTAGCAGCACCGCCAGCAACCCGCCCAGGATCACGACCGCGGCGACGATGAACACCCACACCGGAATTCCGCCGGACTCGCCGTCCCCGGACGCGCTCGTCGCACCGGCCTTCGCCCCGGGGGTGCCGTTGCCTGGTGTGGTGAGGGTGAAGGTCCGGGTGCCGCTGACCGGGTGGCCGTCGGCGGAGGTGACGCGATACGCGATCGTGTACTGCCCGGCCGGTCCCAGCTCGCCCACCGCGACGCTGACGTCGGGCCCGCTCACCTCGGGTTCGCCCTTGTCCCAGCGGTTTCCGTCCGGTCCGACGACCGTCAGCGACGGGAAACTCGGTTGCAGATTCTCGTTGAAGGTCAGCGTGACGCGGGCCGGTCCGGCGGCGAGCTGGGCGCCGTCGGCCGGATCGGTGGCGATCACCGCCGAATGCGCGGCCGCCGGGCCCGCGGTCAGCACGGCCAGGCCACCGCACAGCAGCGCGGCCACGACGCCGGTGAGCAATCGCCGGATCATGACCGGCGGCCCCGCACCAGCGCGCCCAGTCCGAGCAGTGCGCCGACCGCGCCGAGGGCGAGGCCGATGCCGCCGAGCCAGCGGGCCGTATCGTCGGTCTCGTGCTCGTCGTCGCTGTCGTTCGCCGCGACAGTGTGCGCGTCACCGGGACCGCCTGCGGCGAGGGCGATCTCGGGGGCGGGGTGTTCCGGTTCCGAGCCGTCGGGACCCATCGGCTGATTCCACTCGACGACCTTGCCGTCGCTGTAGGTCTGGGTGGCGGGGAAGCGCACCGTGTCCTGCGTGGGCAGCGGTCCGACGGCCAGCACGAAGCGCTGGAACTGGGTGGCGCTCACGCCGGGATTGCCGGGATCGGCGGTCCAGGTGACAGCCACGATCTGGTTCTGGTCGTTCTTGTCGATCCGGGCGCTCCAGCCGGGCAGCGGTTCGGTGCGGGCCGAACTCAGGCCGGGCAGCTTGACGGTCAGGCCGGTGGTGGCGGCGGTCGCCGATTCGGTCGGGACCCGGAAGGTGACGACGGCGTAGCCGCCCTGCGTGGCGCCGGGCGCGTCGGCGGTGACGTGCGCGTCGGCGGTGCCGGTGGCCAGCAGGGCCAGTCCGGTGGCGGCGCCCGCCGCGACGAGGGCGCGCGAGATCCGCGAGATTGTGGACATGCGAGGACTTTCTCGGTCGAGGAATGAGGTGTCGGCTGCTCAGGCCCACACCGGTGGCGCGCGCGAACCGATCGCGCCGGGACGGAGAAAGCGATACGTCCGGGCCGCCGCGCCGGGCCAGCGAGCGGCCCGCGCGACCGGCGGCGGGCCCGGGACACCCGCGATGCTCCGGACGGCTTGCGAGACAGCGCGATACAGCCGCTCGGCCGCGCCGATCAGCATCGCGCACAGCAGCGCCGCGAGCAGGTGCGCGAGCAGCATCCAGCCGGAGGGGAAGGGCATCCCGCCGACCACGAGGTCCGCCGCACGGGCGGTTTCGCGCGCCGCCGCACCGTGTGCGTGCCCGACGGTCGCGGTGAGCACGGCGTGCCCGGCGAGCTGCCCACCCGTCAGCATCGCGAAAAGCCGCGCGGGTCCGACGGTTTCGGCCGCGCCCCGACCTCCGGTGCACATACCGACGGCGCCCGCCGTGAGCACCAGCAACGCCGACGAGCCCGACCCCGGATACCCACCCCCGGCCGCCCCGTGCCCAGCCACCGCCAGCACCGCGACAGCCACCCCGGTCAGCGGACCACGAACCCGCCCGGTCGACGCGACGGCCCGACCGCGGCGCGTGCCCCTCCCGGTGGATCCATCGGTCGGCCCGGGTGGCGCGGGCCGACCGCGCCGGGGCGAGGCGATGGCCGGAAAAGCTTGCCGGTCAAAGGCATACACCCGCGGAGCGGCACCGGGCGCGGTGGGTGCGGGACCCACCGGCGGGGGTGGTGGCGGACCGGGGTGGAGCATGGGAGGGGGTGGGTCAGCGAACGCCGAGGCGGGCGAGGACGTCGGCCTCGATGCCGGACAGTTCGTGGGAGATGGAGGTGTGCACCGCGCGGCGGCGCTGGGGTGGCATCTGCTCGGCGGTGCGGACGGCGGCGGTCAGGCTCTCGAGGCGGTCGCGGGTGGCGGTGACGAACTTTCCGGCATCGTCATCGTCCTTGTCCTTGGCCGCGCTGCCCTTGGCCGCGATCTCGCCGATCGCCGCATCGGCGTTGGCGATGCGGGCCTGCAGTTTGGCACCGTGCCCGCTGAAGTCGGTGAGCTGGTCGAGCCCGATGCCCAGCCGGTGCGCCCGGCGGGTGTCGAGTTGCCCGCGGACGAAGGTCGCCGCGCGATAGGCCAGCGGGGCCAGCACGGGGATCAGTACCCGGGCCACACCCAGGTACTTCTTGACCTGCCCGGCCGACAGCAGGTCGCGCTCGGCCTTCTCGGCCCGCTTCAACGCCGCCTTCTCCTCCGCCTTCAGCGTCGCGATCTGCTGCTTGGCGACCTCGCGCTGGGCGCGGATCTCGGCGCGATGGCGCTTGCGCTCGTTGCGGGCACCGAGCTTGGCCTCCAGGGCGGCCTTGTGCTTGAGTGCTTTCGCCTCGGCCTTGCGGTCCGCCCGCCCCTTGCGCTTGGTGAACAACCCCATCCGAAGGTCCTCCATTTAGTGATGCCGGTCCGCTTGCGCCAACCCTAACCGGTCGGTGTGACCGCCTGCGAGGGCACGCGGTGCCGGAGCGCCGATCGCCGGTCGGAGACCGCGGCGTGCGGTGCGGTTCGCGAGGGTGTCGGGGGTCTGGACCATACTGCATACGTGTATTCGGGCAGCGGCGATCGGAACGGTCGCGAGGACGACGGCGGGAGCGCCGAGCGGCGGGGGGCCGCGGTGCCCGGTGCGCGGGCGGTCGCGCCGGGCGTGGAGCGGGAAACACGTTCCGCCACAAGCGGTGCCGAGAGACAGCGGGTGGCCTACGTCGACGCGCGGGCGCTGATCGGGTGCCGGCACCGGTTGCTGCTGGAGGCCACCCATCCCGAGGTGCTGTCGGGCGTGGCCGAGGACGCGGGGGTCAAGCAGCGGCGCGAGGCCGCGGTGGCGCATCGCGCGCACGTGCGCGACACCCTGGTGGCGGCCGATCCCGCGGGGTGGGTGGTCATCGATCCCACGCTCCCGGCCGCCGAGCGCGCCGCGGCCACGCTGCGCGCCTGTGCCGAGCGCGCGCCGCGCATCTGGGGCGCGCTGCTGCCGCAGGAGCCCGAGACCGGTCGGCGCGGCGGCTCGGAGATCCTGCTGCGCGACAGCGCCCGCGGTGGCTACATCCCGGTGATCGTGGTCAACCACAAGGTCACCGACCCGCGCCAGCCCGACCCGGCCGACCACCACCCGCTGACCTCGGACCTGTACCGCTGGGACCCCCAGCCGGACCGGCACGTCCGGGTCCGCACCCAGCCGCGCGACCAGCAGCGGCTGGCCCACCTCTACCGCATGCTGCAGCGCCACGGCCTGGCCAGTCCGGCCCTGGTCGGCGGCGCGATCGGCTACCACTTCGACCGCATCCTGGTGCACGAGCTGGGCCCGCTGCTCGACGAGTACGACCGCCGCTACGCCGACCGCATCGGGGTGGTGCGCGGCGAGCTGCCCACCATCCCGTCCAAGGTGCCCGAGTGCCGCCGCTGCCCGTGGTGGAACCGTTCCGCCGCCCCGGAGATCCCCAGCTGTGAGCGCTGGCTGACCGAGCATCGTGATGTCAGCCTGGTCGCGCCCGGTTCGCGCGCCGAACTGCTGCGCCGCCACGGCGTGCAGACCATCGAGGATCTGGCGGGCTGGACCGGCGACGACCCCGACGACTGGCAGCACGAGCCCTTCACCGAGACGGTGGTCACCGCCCGCGCCTGGATCTCCGGCGCCCCGCTGGTCCGCCGCTTCGAACACGTGCGGGTGCAGCGCGCCGACGTGGAGGTAGACGTCGATCTGGAGAGCTTCCAGGAGTACGGCGCCTACCTGTGGGGCACGCTGCTCGACGGCGTGTACCGCCCGTTCGTCACCTGGGATCCGCTGCCGACCCCCGACGAGGCCCGCTCGTTCGCCGAGTTCTGGAGCTGGCTGATGGGCGTGCGCGCGCAGGCCGCGGTCGCGGGGAAAACCTTTGCGGCATACTGCTATTCGCGCACGGCCGAGGACAAGTGGCTCTACGAGTCGGCCCGCCGGTTCGCGGGCATGCCGGGCGTGCCGACCGAGCACCAGGTGCGCGATTTCGTCGACGGCCCGCAGTGGGTCGACATGTTCCAGGCCGTCTCCGAGCAGTTCATCTGCCCGAACGGCAAGGGCCTCAAGAAGATCGCCCCCGTCGCCGGTTTCTCCTGGCGCGACCCGGAGGCCGGCGGCGAGGCGTCGATGAGCTGGTACCGGCTCGCCGTGGGTTACGACGGCGAGCCCGACGTCACCCAGCGCACCCGCCTGCTCGAATACAACGAGGACGATGTGCGCGCGACCCTCGCGCTGCGCGAGTGGATGTCGCCGCGCCGCCCCGGCGCGCCGGGCGCGGAGACCGAGGTCCCGGCGATGATCGACTTCCGAGGGCCGAGCCCCGTGCCGTCGACCGCGCGGCCGTCGTAATATCTGGTCGTGACTGAGCACGTCGAACAGCTGGAGTTTCAGGCCGAGACTCATCAGCTCCTGGAACTGATGATCCACTCGGTCTACTCGAACAAGGACACTTTCCTCCGCGAACTGATCTCGAACGCCTCCGACGCGCTGGACAAGCTGCGCTTGGAGTCGTTCCGGGACAAGGATCTCGAGGTCGACACCTCGGACCTGCACGTCGAGCTGGAGGTCGATCGGGAGAACCGGATCCTCACGGTCCGCGACAACGGCATCGGCATGTCGCGCGCCGAGGTGGTGGATCTGATCGGCACTCTGGCCAAATCGGGCACCGCCGAGGTGCGCCGGCAGCTGCTGGAGGCCAAGAAGTCGCAGGCCGAGGCCGAGGAGTTGATCGGCCAGTTCGGCATCGGCTTCTACTCGACCTTCATGGTGGCCGACAAGGTCACCCTGACCACCCGTCGCGCCGGCGAGACGACCGCCACCCGGTGGGAGTCGGCGGCCGGCAGCTCCACCTACACCATCGAAACCCTGGACGAGGCGCCGCAGGGCACCGCGGTGTCGCTGCACCTCAAGCCCGCCGACGAGGAGGACCACCTCTTCGACTACACCCAGGAGTGGAAGCTCCGCGACATCGTCAAGAAGTACTCCGATTTCATCGCCTGGCCGATCCGCATGCAGGTGGAGCGGACCGTCACCGAGGGTGAGGGCGAGGACAAGCAGGAGAAGACGATCCTCGAGGAGCAGACGCTCAACTCGCAGAAGGCGCTGTGGACGCGGCCCAAGAGCGAGGTGTCCGAGGAGGAGTACAAGGAGTTCTACAAGCACGTCTCGCACGCCTGGGACGATCCGCTGGAGATCATCCCGCTCAAGGCCGAGGGCACCTTCGAATATCAAGCGCTGCTGTTCATTCCGTCGCACGCGCCGTTCGACCTGTTCCAGCGCGACCACCAGCGCGGCGTACAGCTGTATGTGCGCCGGGTGTTCATCATGGACAACTGCGAAGAGCTGATGCCGGAGTATCTGCGCTTCGTCAAGGGCGTGGTGGACGCGCAGGATCTGTCGCTGAACGTCTCGCGCGAGATCCTGCAGCAGGACCGGCAGATCCAGATGATCCGCAAGCGACTGGTGCGCAAGGTGCTCTCGACGATCAAGGAGATGCAAGGCGCCGCGTCCGAGGAAACCGAGGACAAGTCCAAGTACGAGACCTTCTGGAAGGAGTTCGGCCGCGTCCTCAAGGAGGGTCTGCTGTCGGACTTCGACAACCGCGAGACCATTCTGCAGGTCTCGTCGTTCGCCTCCACCCACTCCGACGAGCAGCCGACCACGCTCGCCGAGTACGTGGAACGGATGCAGGACGGCCAGGACTCGATCTACTACATGACCGGCGAGTCGCGGCAGCAGATCGAGAACTCACCGCATATGGAGGCATTCAAGGCCAAGGGCCTCGAGGTGCTGGTGCTCACCGATCCGGTCGACGAGATGTGGGTCGGCTCGGTGCCGGAGTTCGACGGCAAGAAGTTCCAGTCCATCGCCAAGGGTGAGGTGGATCTGGAGTCCGAGGAGGAGAAGAAGGCCTCCGAGCAGCTGCGCGAACAGCAGGAGAAGGACTTCGGCGACATGCTGAAGTGGATGCGGGAGACGCTGCGCGACAGCGTCAAGGAGGTGCGGCTGTCGAGCCGGCTGACCACCTCACCGGCGTGCGTCGTGGGTGACGTCTTCGACTTCACCCCGCAGTTGGAGCGCATGTACCGGGCCTCGGGCCAGGCGCTGCCGGAAACCAAGCGCATCCTGGAACTCAATCCGGGTCATCCGCTGGTCACGGGCCTGCGCGACGCGTACGGCGAACACGGGTCGGACTCCGACAAGGCCGCCGATCTCGCCCAGACCGCCGAATTGCTGTACGGCACCGCGGTTCTCGCGGAGGGCGGCGAGTTGAAGGATCCGGCGCACTTCGCCCAGGTGCTGGCCGAGCGGCTGACCCGCTCGCTGTGACCCGACCGATCCGCTCGGGGCGGCTGTGATCCTGGTCATGGCCGCCCCGGCGTCGGGGAACCTTTCCGGTGCCGATGCGTTACTGTAGATGGTCGCATCGTTTGTGTGTTCGTGTTCATCATGCTCGCGCGGAGCATTGTGCGGGCGTCGCTTCTCCTTGCCAGGCAAGTTGCAAGTCGCCGTCTGGATGCGACCCGGTCGCCGCAGCCGCGGCGTCGGCAACAACCCTTTCAGGAGAAGAAAATGGTTCAGGGAACCGTGAAGTGGTTCAACGCGGAGAAGGGCTACGGCTTCATCGCGCACGAGGGTGGCCCGGACGTGTTCGTCCACTACTCGGAGATCGAGGGCAGCGGCTACCGCGGCCTCGATGAGGGCCAGCAGGTGAGCTTCGAGATCACCCAGGGCAAGAAGGGCCCCCAGGCCTCCGGCGTCCGCGCCCTGTAAGCGCAGACCACATCAAAGCCCACACCGAAAAACGGTGTGGGCTTTGTGCTATCGACCGGGTGTGGGCTTTCGATGCCGACCGGTGTGGCCTTGTGCTGCGAACCGGTGTGGGCTTGTGCTGCGAACCGGTGTGGGCCTGGTGTTGTCGAGCGGCGTGAGTCCTGAATTGGCCGCTCGGTCCGGTCGGGCACCGCCGGGTGTACCTCATCATGGAGGTATGGACATGCTCGATTCGGTGGGGGCGAGCCTGGTGCACGTGGCTCGTCGAGATTTCTTCTGGATGGCCTGGAACTCCGTGCTGGCGTGGATTCCGGTGGCCTTGGCGCTGTTGGTGTTTCGCACCGGGCGCGGGGCCGGGACGGCGGCGCGGTCGCCGTTCTGGTGGGCGGGGCTGGCGCTGTTCGTGCTGTTCCTGCCCAACGCGCCGTACGTGGTGACCGATCTGGTGCACCTGCGCTACGACATCCACGCGGTCGGCGACGGGCCGGTGGTGACGACCGTGCTGCCGCTGTACACGGTGTTCATCGTGTCCGGATTCCTGGCCTACTACCTGGCCCTGGCCGAGGCCGGCCGGTTCCTCGACGGCAGCGGGCTCGGCCGTTATCGACTGCCCGTCACGCTGGGCCTGCACCTGTCCTGCGCGGTCGGCGTGTTCCTCGGCCGGTGGGCCCGGCTCAACAGCTGGGAGCCGGTGGTGCAGCCGCACACCACCTTCGACCGCATCCTGCTCGCCCTCAGCTGGTCCTGGGCCCCGGCCGCGATCGTGGTGCTGTTCCTGGTCAACGCCGTCGGCCACTTCGTGACCAAGGCCGTCGCCGAGGCCACCGTCGACAGCACCCGTCGGGTGCTGGTCCGCTTGCGCCCGGCCTCCGACGCTTCCTGAAAGCCGGGCGCGGCTCGCGTCAGCGCGGCGCCATGCGCAGGGCGCCGTCCATGCGGAAGACCTCGCCGTTGAGGTAGTCGTGCTCGACGATGTACTGCGCCAGCTGCGCGTACTCGTCGGGGCGGCCCAGCCGCGACGGGAAGGGCACGCCCGCCTCCAGACCCTTGCGGTACTCCTCGGTGACCCCGGCCAGCATCGGAGTGTCGATGATGCCGGGGGCGATGGTGTCCACCCGGATGCCGAACTGCGCCAGGTCGCGGGCGGCCGGAATGGTCATGCCGGCCACGCCGCCCTTGGACGCCGAATAGGCGATCTGGCCGACCTGGCCCTCGAACGCCGCCACCGACGCCGTGTTGATGACGACGCCGCGCTGGCCGTACTCGTCGACCGGCTCGGTCTTGGCGATGGCGTCGGCGGCCAGCCGCATCACATTGAAGGTGCCCAGCAGGTTCACGGTGATGACCGTGCGGAACAGCTCCAGGTCGTGCGGGCCGTTCTTGGACAGGATCCGGCCGGCCCAGCCGACGCCGGCGCAGTTCACCACGATGCGCGGCGGTACGCCGGACTCGACCACCGTGGCGACGGCGGCGGCCACCTCGTCGTTGCTGGTGACATCGGTCGGAATCAGGGTGACGCCGGGCGGCACGCTGTCGCCGGCGCGCTCGATGGACTGCTGCAGGTCCAGACCGAATACGGTGGCCCCCAGACCGGCGAAGCGCGCGGCGGTCGCGGCGCCCAGGCCGGACGCAGCTCCGGTGATGATTGCGGCGGATCCCGAAATCTCCACGGTGTTTTGGTCCTCTCGTTTGTGACGGCCCTCGCTGGCCTTCCGTCAACAAGCACCATAACCGGCGTTCAGGGCGATTCGGCCGGGGGCCGCCGCCGAGCCGTTTGTGAACAGGGGTGTTCTCCGGTGCTACCGTCGTCGTATGCCAGAGCCGGTCAGCACCGTTCGCCAGCTGCCCCGCGGCCGTCACGGCCTGCCCCGAGCGACGGTGGTCGCGGCGCAGCGCGACCGCATCCTGACCGCGATGGCCGACGCGATGGCCGAGAACGGTTATGTGGGAACGTCGGTGGCCGCGATCATCAAACGGGCCGGGGTGTCCCGCGAGACCTTCTACGAGCAGTTCCGTTCCAAGGAGGACTGTTTCGAGGCGGCGTACGAGCGGGCGGTCCGCCTGCTGCTGGACCGCATCACGGAAGCGGCTCGGGCGCTGGCGGATTCGGACTCGGGGCTGGAGGTCCGGATGCGCGCGCTGCTGACCGCGTATCTGGACGGCCTGGCGAGCGAGCCCGCGTACGCGCGGCTGTACCTCGTCGAGGTGTACGCCGTGGGGCCGAAGGCCCTGGCTCGCCGGGCACTGCTGCAGGAGTCGTTCGTAGAGATGCTGGCCGAGACGCTCGGGGCCCGGACCGAACCGCAGCGTTTCGCGTGCCAGGCGCTGGTCGCCGCGCTGAGCTCGATGGTGACCACCCGCGTCGCCGCCGACGACACGGCCGGGCTGCACGCGCTGCGCGAGCCGATGCTGGAACTGGTGCGCCGCAGCGGTGACCTGTTCGGCGCGGCCCCGGCCGAACAGCCGGTCTTCTCCCGCGGCTGACAGACCAGGGCGCTCAGCGGTGGGTGTCCAGGTGGTTCGGGGCGGGGTTCTCGTCGGTGGGTTCGGGTGTGCGGCGGAGTACCCACAGGACGACGGCGGCCAGAGCGGGAGCGATTGCGGCGAGGGCGAGTTCGGGGGCGCGGCCCAGGCTCGGTGCCAGCGCGGACAGCAGGGTGGCGGTGCCGATGTAGAGGAACAGCAGGCCCGAACCGATGGCGATCAACCGTTCGGGCAGGTGCTTGCCGACGGTGATGCCGATCGCGATGGCGAGCGCCCCGGCGGCGACCATGCCGAGCACCGATCCGGTCCATACCGCGAGCCAGCTGTGGTTGGACGACAGCGCGACGGTGGCGAACATGGTCCGGTCGCCGAGTTCGGCGAGCAGGAAGGCGGAGATCACTACGAAGAAGGCCCGGCCCGGCGGTTGCGTCGCGGCCTCGGCCGCCACCTCGGAATCGTCGTCCTCGGCGCGGGCCTCACGCAGCGTCCACAGCCCGACGGCCAGCAGGATGACACCGGTGCAGACCGCGATCAGGTCGGTGGGCAGCGCGGCGCCGAGGAAATGCCCGACACCGGCGGCGATCAGATTCACCGCGACGCTCGCGACGGCGATGCCCGACAGTACGATCCACCAGCGGTAGCGCAGGGCGAAGGTCAGCGCCATCAGCTGCGACTTGTCACCGAGTTCGGCGACGAACAGCACACCGAAGCTCAGCAATATCGTGGCGATCATGAAACGGCTCCCAGGTCTCCGGCCTGCCGGCCGAAGACGGAGCGCGCCCTCAGCCGACAACGCATCCGAATGCTCGGTTGGTCTTGTCGTCGGCCGAAGGTCTCGCCCACCGGCGTCGAGCCGGTTCACGTACCCGGACCCCGACGTATCCGCCGCGGGTCAGTATGTCGAGCACGTGATTCGGGGCTACTCCCCTTCGCTGTCTGGAAGCCTACCCCGAGTTGCCGGTGCGCGCCAACACCATTTCGTCGAAATCGCAATGCGCGCAATAAGTTTGGGGATCCACGCCGAAGTTTTCGGGTACCCGTTCCCGGGCGGCAGGAGACCCGTCCGAGCCCCGGCAGCCGACCCGATTCAGGCGGCGAGCAGCATGGCCAGCACCGCGGTGTCGGGGTCGCTGATCGGGTCGACGCCGACTCGGCTCACCATGGTGGTGACCGTGCCGTCGAGTTCGGTCTCGACCCACGCGGCGCGGTGTTCCAGTCCCAGATGCGGGACGCCGGGCAGCAGCACACACCCCGAAGCCGCCGCCGCGCACTCCGGCAGCGACGGCCTGGTTTCCGACGGCGGGTGCAGCATGATCAGCGCGGGCGGCGCGTGCTCGGCGAAGCGGCCGGGCTCGACGGCCTCCTCACCCAGTACCGGGCCCTCGGCCAGCACCAGGCCCACTGTGCCCGGGTCCGGGTCGTCGGGCAGGTCCTCGCGCGCGCCGAAGACCGTGGAGGTGGACAGCAGGCCCGGCAGACTGGCGACGCGCACGGCGAGCACGAGCAACTGCGCCCACTCCTTGGTGGTGTCGGGCCAGCGGCCGCCGATGAGAAAACCCCGTAGCAGGCCCTGCGCCTGGAAGGGCGTCACCAGTACCTGATCGTTGCTGCGCATGGTTGCCTCCCGGTGCTCACCGAGCCTGTTCCTTGCTCGACGAGTACCCGAGAATGACGCAAACAATGTCTGGCACACAAGTACCAGAGAGTGCCAAATGCCTGGTAACAGCGCTGAAACACAAAGCGGGCCCGCCAACCGGATGGTTCACGGGCCCACTTCTCGCGCGGGGTCAGCCGAAGACGAGGCCCTTGCCCTGCGCGACGGCCTTGGCGAAGCGCTCCTGCACGTCGGCCCAGTTGACCACGTTCCAGAAGGCCTTGACGTAGTCGGCCTTGACGTTCTTGTACTGCAGGTAGAAGGCGTGCTCCCACATGTCGACCTGCAGCAGCGGGATGATGCCCAGCGGCACGTTGGCCTGCTGGTCGTACAGCTGGAACGTCAGCAGCTTCTGGCCGAGGGTGTCGTAACCCAGCACCGCCCAGCCCGAGCCCTGCAGGCCGTTGGCGGCGGCGGTGAACTGCGCGCGGAACTTGTCGAACGAGCCGAACTGGTCGTCGATGGCGGCGGCCAGCTCCCCGACCGGCTTGTCGCCGCCGTTGGGGGAGAGGTTCTTCCACCAGATCGAGTGATTGACGTGCCCACCCAGGTGGAAGGCCAGGTTCTTCTCGTGCAGGAAGATCGCGCCGTGATCGTCGGCCTCGCGGGCGGCTTCCAGCTTCTCGAGCGCGGTATTCACACCGGCGACGTAGGTCGCGTGGTGCTTGGAGTGGTGCAGCTCGTTGATCTGCCCGGAGATGTGCGGCTCCAGGGCGCCGTAGTCGTAATCCAGATCTGGCAGCGTGTACTCAGCCACGATGTCCCTTCCTCATGATGTCGGGCCGTGTGCGCTCGTTTGGTCTCGAGCGCACCCAACCATCATTCGTACACCCGCTCGGTTGCAACCGGGTTCCATGCCCCCGGATTCCAATTGCGCCGTTTCCCGATCGCGCCGTGCGGGTGGCGGCGTCGCTACATCGGCGGTGCGACGTTCGGCGACATGGTGCGGGGGTCGCAGGCGTCGTGCGCTTTCCACCAGCGCTGCCCCCCGGCGACGAAATCGGCGGCGGTCAGCGGACGGCCGTCGGCGGTCTCGACCGCGAGGCCCTCGAACCACACCCGCACGTCGAGTTCGCGCGGATCGATGCCCTCCTGCTGGGAGAATTCCAGGACGTGCGCGGCCGGGCGGTCGCTGATGGTGGTGTCGAAGCTGAGCAGCTCGCGCCACAACGACCAACCGCTGTCGTCGACGTCGATGAAATCCCAGCCGTGCAGCGCGCCCCCGCCGAAACCGGCGATGGCCTCGCCGAGGGTGTCCAGGGTGAGCGGGAAGATCTTGGGCTCCAGATCGTCCCACTCCTGTTTGCGCAGGGACGCGGCGACCCGGCTGACGCCGGTCAGGGTCAGGAACACCCGGCGGTCGGCGGCGGGTTGCCCGTCCAGTGGCAGGGTCAGCACCTCCAGGTCGAGTCGCAACCGGGCGGCCGCGACATCGACCGCGGCACCGAGGCAGGTGGCCTCGGCGAGGGCGGTGTTCAGTCCGGTCGCGTCCAATTCGTCGAGTAACCCCCTGCTCGCGTCCATGGTCCAAGGCTACCGACCGGCCCGCTCGCAGCCCGGGATTTCGGTTTTCTCGCCGGTGTTGTCGTTTTTTCGGATCCGAGGGAACCGGACGGCCGGACGTTCCGTCCAAGTAGTTGTCGGTATCCCGCCGCGGATCTCGAATACGTGCTCGACCTGCGGCGTGGTCCCGCCTCGGCGGCGGGTGACCGCTCCGGGATGAGGAGGGGAGTCTCGGAACGGTCACCCGCGTGTTCGTATCGGGCGGGTTTCCGGCCCTCGTCCGGCGGGCCTCCCGCTACCTGTGGATCAGGTTGTGGATTATGTGGATAACTGGGAGCGCGGACCGCTACACCGGACCGGAACAGACCGCGCGTTCGGTACGGCCGCCGGTGGGAAGGGCGGTGGAACTCCACGTGTGTCGGGCCGCCGTGGCAGGATCGAGACCGTGACGAGCCCCGAAGTCCCGTCGGTGCCGGTCGATGAGGTACCCGCCGAGCCCGGCAGCGCGGCCATCCTGCTCGACGTCCGCGAGGACGACGAGTGGCAGCTCGGGCATGCGCCCGGCGCCGTGCACATCCCGATGGCAGACGTGCCCGCCCGGGTCGACGAGCTGGACTACGGCTCCGAGATCTACGTCGTATGCCGGCAGGGCGGCCGGTCCATCCAGGTGGTGCAGTATCTGACCCACGTCGGGTTCGACGCGTTCCACGTGGTCGGCGGCATGGTGGCCTGGCAGCGGTCCGGCCGCCCGCTGGCGACCGAGAGCGGCGGCGAGGCGAAGATCTACTGATGTGTCCGAGGAGAGGGGGACGCGCCCGGTGAGTACCGTCGTGCAGCCCTGTGCCCGCTGCGGCGCGCGGTGGGCCGTGCAGGGCAGGCCGAATCACTGGTGCCCGCGCTGTCGCGGCGTGCTGCTGTCCCCGGCCCCGGTCGACGCGCCCGCCGAACGCCGCAACTACCGCTGGGTGGCGCGGCCGCCGGGTCGTCATCCCCGCGACGGCCGGGTGACCCGGCCCGCGTCGTCCACCCCGGCGACCCCGCGCTACCGCGAGATGCCGCGCTGGGGCCTGCGCGACGAGCCGCCGCGTCCGGCCCCGGCTCCCGGCGGGAGGCTCGCCGCCTTCACCGAGCGCCGCGACCGCCTGCTGATCGCCACGGCCGTCCTGTTCGGCCTCGCCGCGATCGCCGAGTTCGTCCGCTACCTGATCCTGCTGCACAACCGCACCCGGCTGATAGATCCGGTGGCGCTGCTGCTGTCCGACCTCGCCGTCTACCTGACCGCCTGCCTCGCCCTGTTGTTCGCCCTGGCCACCGCGATCGGGTTGATCGGATGGCTGGCGGGTGCACGCCGGTCCGCCTACGCCGGGGTGGGGCGGCGCGACCCGCGCTCGCCGCGAATCCTGTGGGGCGGCAGCCTGATTCCCGTGGTCAACCTGATCTTCCCAGGCGTGTTCCTGACCGAACTGGCCCAGCTGCGCGGCGACGACCCCCGGCTCGTGCGCGCGGTCCGGATCTGGTGGTGCGGATGGGTGCTGAACGGCCTGCTGGTGGCGGGCGCCCTGCTCTGGCGCACCGCGGATTCGCTGCAGGCCCGAGCCGACGGTGTGGCGTTCACCGCGTGGACCGATGTGGCGGCCGCGGTGGTCGCCGTGCTCACGCTGTGGCTGGTCCGCCTGCTCGAGGGTCAGGACCTGCGCGGTCGCGTCCGGCTGCCGAAGCGCTGGGTGGCGTCGGTGGGCCCGGCGGCGCCGGTCATCGAGCCGGTGCACCCGGCCGTGGAATCCGTTGAGCGCGCGCCGGATCCGGTGGTCGGAGACAATGAGCACGAGGAGGTCATGGCCAAGTGAGCCGAGACAGTCGCGCGCCCTTCGTGGTGGCGCATCGCGGTGCCTCGGGTACGCGTCCCGAGCACACCCTGGCGGCCTATGAACTCGCGCTGCAAGAGGGTGCCGACGGTGTGGAATGCGATGTCCGGCTGACCCGCGACGGGCATCTGGTCTGCGTGCACGACCGCACGGTGGACCGCACCTCCTCGGGCACCGGGCTGGTCAGCGAGATGAGCCTGGACGAACTACGCGAGCTGGACTTCGGCGACGGCGAGGCCGGCGTGCTCACCCTCGGTGAGCTGATCACGCTGGTGCTGGACTGGCGCAGCCGCCCGACCAAGCTGTTCATCGAGACCAAGCACCCGGTCCGCTACGGCGCGCTGGTGGAGGCGAAGGTGCTGGCCGAACTGCAGCGCTTCGGCATCGCGACACCCGCCTCCGCGGATCATTCCCGCGCCGTGGTGATGTCGTTCGCCGCCACCGCCGTGTGGCGGATCCGGCGCTCGGCGCCGCTGCTGCCGACCGTGCTGCTGGGCGAGTCGTCGCGGTACCTCGGCGGCAGCGCCGCGACCACGGTGGGCGCCACCGCGGTCGGGCCCTCGGTGCGGACCCTGCGCGACCATCCCGAACTGGTCGACAAGGCCGCCGCCGCCGGGCGCGCCACCTATTGCTGGACCGTCGACGACCCGGCCGACGTCAAGCTGTGCGCCGAACTCGGCGTCAGCTGGATCGCCACCAATCACCCGGGCCGCACCAAGGCCGTGCTCGCCACGGTGTGAGCGGCCGCGCCCGGACGGGCGTGCCCCTGCCGGTGGACGCGCTCCGACACGGTAGGTTCACCGTTCGTGGGTAAGAGCAAGCGCAACAGTCCCAAGCCCGGCGGTAACCGGGCCCAGCGTCTGGCCGAACGCCGCGCGGCGCAGGAGCAGGCGGCGCAGATCCCGGCGCGTCCGTTCGCCGGCCTCGCGGCCGAATGCGATCTCGTCGCGCTACGGGAGTTCGTGCCGTCGGCGACCGCGACGCTGAAGCTGTCGGCGGAGGTAGCCGCGCAGCGGCCCGTGACGCTCGCGACCGTGCTGCCCGGCGCGGTCGCCGCGCTGGTGCGCGCTGGTGACGAGCCGACCGGTTTCGTCGCCGCCCAGGTGCAGTTCCAGTCCGACGACCCGGCCGCCGACCTGGCCGCCGCGGTGCTGTGGACGCAGACCGCCGAGCCCGGCGCGTCGCTGCCCGCCGCCGCCG
This sequence comes from Nocardia wallacei, assembly GCF_014466955.1. Taxonomy (NCBI): domain Bacteria; kingdom Bacillati; phylum Actinomycetota; class Actinomycetes; order Mycobacteriales; family Nocardiaceae; genus Nocardia; species Nocardia wallacei. Next base: position 87,973 of record NZ_AP023396.1, read on the forward strand.
AATCCGAGGGCTCGGCCGCGCCGCTGACCGAGGTGCTGGATCCGGGTGCGAGCCTGGACCTGACCGTGCACCAGAACTTCGACTGGTGGGTGCCCGCGGGCGTGACCCCCGACCCGCAGGTCGCGGCCACCATCGAGCAGGCGAATCAGGCGATCATGCCGTCGGACCGGCTGGAATTGGGCGCCGACGCGATCGGTGCGGCCTGGTGGGTCGACGCCGGCGAGAAGGCGCATCTGCGCTGGGTCCGCCCCGAGGACGAGGACGCGCTCATGCTGGCGCTGGCCCGGGTGCACGCGGCCGGTGGCCTGCAGCTGGGCGAGGGCTCGCGCTTCGCGGGCTCGTTCCGCACCCACGGACTGCTGGTCCCGGTGTTCGATCTGGATCCCGAGCGGCACGCGAACGAATGGGTCGCCCCGGCCACCGAGTTCGGGGCGCGCCTCGCACAGGCGCTGGCCTCCGACGCCCCGCTGACCTCGGACGAGCGGCGCTCCCGCGACGGGCTGCGCTCGCGGCAGGTCACCCTGCGCTAGCGCGGCGCCACAACAGCGAAAAGCCCGGCCCCGCAACGGTTCGCGGGGCCGAGCGTCGCTCACCCGGTGCCTCGGGTCAGACGGAACCGCCCGCCACGTGCGGGGCGCCCGACGCGTCGCTCGGGCTACTCATCTCCCGGGCGACGAAATTCTCCAGATCGAACAGGTTGGAACCGGCGCGGTCGGTGACGGTGAGCAGCGTCGTCATCCGCGCCACCTCCTCGACCTGCTCCTTGAGGAACCACTGCATGAACTGCTCGCCCAGGTAGTCGCCCTCTTCGCGGGCGGTGCCGGCCAGCTGCACGACCTGCTCGGTGACCGTCTTCTCCTGCTGCAGCGCCAGTTCGATCGGCTCGCGCACGTTCTCGAATTTCGACTTCGCGCCGTCGACACCGGACAGTTCTATGCTCATGTCCCGATCGAGGAAGTACTGCGCGATCATCAGGGCGTGATTGCGTTCCTCGACGGCCTGCTTGTAGAAGTACTTCGCCAATACGGGAAGGTCGGCATTGTCGAACCACACCGCGATAGCGATGTACTGGTGCTCGGCATTGAATTCGTGCCGAATCTGATCGTGGAGCAAGTTGTGGAACTTGCTGCGAGGGGGTTCGGGGTGAGTGGACATGAGTCCGACATTAATGCTGGTCATCGCGCTTGTCATCCAAGTACACCCTTATTGAGCACGACCTAAATGAGGCAAGTATTGCCTAATCAATTACCGCTCGTACCCGCCATTTTGGGTGCCGCCGGATCCGGTTTCGCGGAAATTCGCAGCTCGCGCACGACGAACTCCTCGACATCGAACATGTTGCCCTGTGCGCGATCACACACCGCGAGCAGCGTGGTGATCCGGGCGACCTCGTCCAGCTGATCCCGCAGGAACCACCGGATGAATTGCTCGCCCACGTAATCGCCGGTTTCCCATGCGGTACGGGTCAGCACATTCACCCGCTCGGTGAGCCACTCTTCGCGCCGCAGCATGAATTCGATCGCCGCGCGGGCGGATTCGAAGACCGGCACGATCTCGTCCAACCCCCCGACCCGGACCGGATGAGCACGGTCCAGCAGATACTGGATCATCCGCAACGCGTGCGCGTGTTTGTCCGCGGCGCGGCGATAGCAGACACCCGCCAGCCGGGGCAGCCGCAGCGTATCCAGATAGACCGCGGCGGCCAGATACTGCTGCGCCGCGGTGAATTCGTGCCGGATCTGATCGTGCAGCAAATCCGGGAACGGCCGTTCGTCGTCCGGGGTGTGACCGTCACTCGGCATGCGCTCGACGTTACCGGGTGAGCAGGTCCTCGGGGACGGGCTTGTCCGCGGCCAGGGCGTCGAAGAAACGCCCCGCCCGCTCCTTGTCCCACAGCAGCACGTTGCCGCTGCCGGAGACGTCGTCGAAGCCGCCGATCGGGACGGTCGTCGACACCGTGCCGGAGCGCAGCGCCCAGCCCAACCGGGCCAGATCCCAGATGTGATCGCCGTTGTCGACCCGCAGCGAGTCGGCCAGGCCCTGGGCCAGCGGCCACAGCCGCAACGGGTTGATCAGGGTGCCGGTACTCGTCGCCTTGTGCAGCAGCGCCGAGAGGAACAGCTGCTGGTTCTGCATGCGGTCCAGATCGGCGCGCGGGGTGGCGCGGGTGCGCACGAAGCCGAGCGCCTGCGGACCGGACAGGTGCTGGCATCCGGCGGGCAGGTCGATCCCGGCCAGCGGGTCGTCGATCGCGTAGGGCAGGCACATGTCGATACCGCCCACCGCGTCCACCATGCCCGCGAAACCGCCGAAACCGATCTCCGCGAAATGGTCGATGCGCAGGCCGGTGATGGTTTCGACGGTCTGCGCCAGCAGCTTCGGGCCGCCCGCCGAGAACGCCGCGTTCAACTTGTCCCGGCCGACGCCGGGGATCGGCACGTAGGAATCGCGCGGCAGGCTGACGATGGTCGCCGCGCCCGATTTCGGCACGTGCACCAGGATGATCGTGTCGCTGCGGTCGCCGCCCGCGTCGGAGGTGCTGCCGGTGGACAGCTCGCTCTCCTGGTCGGCGGTGAGGCCGAGGCGGCTGTCCGAACCGGTCAGCAGCCAATTCGTGCCGGGGGTGTCGCCGACGCGGTCGGTGTAGTCGGCGAGCACATCGATGCGGTGCAGCGAGTTGTCCAGATAGATGATGCCCGCGATCGGGGCGATGACGACGACCAGCAGCAGTACCAGCAGCCAGCGCCCCCAGTGCCGCTTGCGGCGCACCCGTGGTTCGCGGGGCGGGCGATCCCGGCGGCGCGCCGGTGCGGCCGGGGGCGGCGGCGGGGGCGGTTCTCGGTACGGCTCCGGTCGCTGCGTGGGCATGTGCGCGGGCAGGTCGGCGGGCCGCCCGCCGGGGCGGTAGCGCGGAGGCGGCGGGTTGCCGCCGGGCGGTACCTGCGACCAGGCCAGTGGCCGGTCCGGTCGGCCGTCGCGGCGCATCACCTGAGTCGGTTCGATCGGTGGTCGCCGCGGCGGTTCGCCGCCGGCATGCCGCCGGTCTCCCGGGGGCGGTCCGGGGCGTCCGGGGCCTGGCGGCGGCACCCGGCGCGACCGCGCGTACTGCTGGGGGTCGTCGCCGTTCATCACCGAGATGCTACTGATCCGGCGCGGCCGCGGGTTCATCTCGAGTCGATGACGATTCTCACGGCGTCCGCCGGGCGGTCACGGCAGCCACGAAACCTGGTCGTGCAGCAGGGCGTAACCGACGTAGGCGACGGTGTCGATGGTGGCGTGCGCGATCACCAACGGCCACAACCGGTTCGCGCGCTGCCAGTACCCGCCGAAAACCAGGCCCATGACAAGGTTTCCGAGGCCGCCGCCGAGACCTTGATACAGGTGATAGCTGCCGCGCAGCAGCGCCGACGCCACCAGCGACCGATTCTCGGTCCAGCCCAGCGCCCGCAGCCGCGTGATGAGATAGGCCACCACCAGCACCTCTTCGGCCACGGAGTTCGCCACGGCCGACAGCACCAGGACGGGCAGTCGCCACCAGTGCTCACCCAGTGAACTCGGCACGATGGTGACGCTCATCCCCAGCGCGTGCGCGATCAGATACAGGCCCAGCCCCGGCAGTCCGATGATCGCCGCCAGCACCGCGCCCGGAAGCACGTCCCCGCGCAAGCGAATTCGCGCCAGCCCCAGCAGCCGCGGGCCGATCCCGCTGCGCCACAACAGATACAGGCCGAGTGCACCCCAGCCCAGCAGGCGCAGCACGCCGAGCAGCTGGAACAGCAGATCGATGGTCGACTGCGCGGCCCGCGACGGATTGAGCGCCACTGTCTGCCCGCCGACACCGCCGGGCGCCAGCGCGCTCTCGAGCAGCGACAGGGCGGCGTTCGCGCCGCTGAGCCCGAATGTGACCACCAGGACGACCGCGATCTCGATCCGCAGGGCGGTGCGTTCGCGGCCGGTGACGGGTTCGCGCCCGGCGGGTACGGAAGCAGCGGAGGACACCATGCCCGCCAATGTAGGTGGGCGGCCGCGCGGCTACATGCGGCGCATGCCGTGCAGGAACGGGCAGCCCGCGAGGATCCGGACGGCCCGGCTCAGGGCCTGCACGTCGTCGACCGGAGCCTCGAAGGGCAGCCGCACGTCGTGGTCGCCCTCGGCGCTCTCCACGCGCAGCGTGACGCCGTACCGGTCGATGGCCAGCGGGTGCACCGCGCCGCCGCGCAAGCGGACGGGCAGGTGCCGGGCGAGTTGCGCGACGACGTCGGCGTGGTCCGCGTCCATGTGTTGCAGCCAAGCCGATTCCAGCTCCCAGAACGGGTCGGGCCGGGCCGCGCGCAGCTCGTCCAGGCAGGCCGCGGCCGCACCGCTGGAGTCGGCCACCACCGCCGAGTCGACCACCACCCGCAGCAGCGTGGTGGTGTGCCCGACATCCAGCAGGGCCGGATGCGGATGGTCCTTGGCGACCTCGCCGGCCAGGGCGCGCTGTGCGTACTGCGGGACCGCGCGCACCCGGCCGCGCAGCCACACCAGCGACCGCACCGGTTCGCGCAGCGGCAGCGGGGCCATATCGGTCAGCTCCAGTACGGCGGGCGAGCCGAGCGGACCCCACGCCGCGGGCACCGCGGACGAGTCGATGGGTACCGCGATGACGGCGTCGCCGCAGGCCCGCAGGTGATGCACGGTCGTCGGGATCGGGTCGGCGCCGGGCAGGGCGAGTACCGCCTGTTCGGCGTGTGCGCTGGCACTGCGCACCCGCTCGGCCGTGGACGGTGCGGCGGTCGTGGTCGTGCGGGGCATGCTGTCCTCCCAGATGTCCGAACCCGGCGCGTATTTAGGTAAACCTAAGCTAAGTGACGGCGAGGGGTTGTGCAAGCGTTGCGATCGCTACGGTGGAAACCGTGCCGCACGAATCGAGTTCCGCCGCCGAGCCGGTTTTGGTGCCGTTGACCGTTCTCAGTGCCGAGCGAGCGAGCCTGGTGGACGGTCTGGTCCGCGCCACCGCCACGGCGCCGGAGACGCCGCTACTCGACGGCAACGCTCCCGACGAGCAGGTGGCCGCCTTTCTGGTCGGGGCGGCCCACACCGAGATCGGGTTCGTGGCCCGCACCTCCTCGGCCGAGCGGGCCCTCGCGATCGTCGCCGCCACCGCCGCCGCGCTGTGCGGCGAGGACATCCGGGCGGCGCTGCGCGAGCCCGACATCGAGTTCCTGCGCGGGCTGAAACCGCCCGCCGTACGGGCCCTGCGCGAGGTGCTGCTGGCGGTCGAGTCGGACGCGCCCGACGAGGTGGCGCGCGGACTCGGTGTCCTGGCCACCTGACTTCCCGCAAGATCCGAGCGTGTCCCCGACGCCCAGTAATGTCGTCTCCGTGCCGCGTATCGCGTATTTCGGGCCGTCGGGAACATTCACCGAGATGGCCCTCGCCCAGCTCGAGTCCGCGAACCTGTTCGACGGACCGGTCGAACGCGTCGCCGCGCCCAGCCAGGGCGCCGCACTGGAACTGATCCGGTCCGGCGCCGTCGAGGGCGCGGTGGTGCCGATCGAGAGCTCCGTCGAGGGTTCCATCTCGGCGACGCTGGACGCACTGGCCGTCGGGCCGCGCCTGCAGATCGTGGCCGAGACCGAACTCGATGTGGCGTTCACGATCGTGGCCCGTACCGGCATCGCCTTGGACGAGGTGCGCACGATCGCCGCGTATCCGGTGGCCGCCGCGCAGGTGCGGATGTGGCTGGCCGCGCACCTGCCGCACGCACGGCTGTACACCTCGGCCTCCAACGCCGCCGCCGCGGAGGATGTGATGCACGGTCACGCCGAGGCGGCCGTATCCACCACACTGGCCGGGGAGCGACTGGGTCTGGCGGCGCTGGCTACCGGGGTGGCCGACCACGACCAGGCGGTCACCAGGTTCGTCCTGGTGCGGCCGCCGTGCCCGGCGCCGCCGCGCACGGGCGCCGACCGGACCTCGCTGGTGGTGCTCGAGCTGGTCAACGAGCCGGGTGCGCTGATGCGGGTGTTCGCCGAATTCGCCACCCGCGGAGTCGATCTGACCCGCATCGAATCCCGGCCCACCCGCACCGCGATGGGCAGCTACCGCTTCTACCTCGACTGTGTCGGTCATATCGACGACCCCGCCGTCGCCGAGGCGCTCAAGGCGCTGCATCGCACGGCCGGCCGGATCCGCTATCTGGGTTCGTGGCCGGCCGGCTCGCCGAGCGGCACCCCGCCTCCGCCCGACGAATCGGCGACGGCCTGGCTGGAGGACTTGCGAAAGGGGGTGGCGGACCTGTGACGACCACGGCGCACACCGGCGAACCGAACCGAGCCGGCAAGCTGATCCTGGTGCGGCACGGCGAGACCGAGGGCAATGTCGCGAAGGTGCTCGACACCCGGCTGCCGGGGCTGCCGCTGACCGAACGCGGTGTGGCGCAGGCGAAGTCGTTCGGCGCGAGCCTGCCGGTGGCGCCGCGGCGGCTGTTCAGCTCGCCGGCGTTGCGCGCGCGCCAGACCGCCGGTCACATCGAATCGGTGACCGGGGTACCGGCCGAGGTGCTCGACGGCGTGTACGAGGTGCAGGTAGGCGACCTCGAGGGTGCGAATTCCGATGCCGCACACCGGCTTTTCCAACAGATCTACCACCGCTGGCACCACGGCGAGCTGGACGTGCGGATCCCGGGCGGCGAGAGCGGCCAGGACGTGCTGGACCGGTACCTGCTCGTGCTGGAACACCTGCGTCTGACCTATCTGACGCCCGGTGACCTGCGCGAGGAAGGTGACATCCTGCTCGTGAGCCACGGCGCCGCAATGCGTTTGGCCGGCCGGGCGCTCGGCGGCGTGGCGCCGCCGTTCGCCACCAACAACCACCTCGGCAACACCGAAACGATCGAATTGGTCCCCAACTACGGGCCTGCCGACGGCGACGAGCCGCCCTTCGCGGGCTGGGAATGCGTGCGGTGGGGCCGCTACACCCCGCCGTTCGAAACCGAGATCGAGCCCACCGCCGACGACCCGATGGGATGACCGGGCCGCCGGGCTCAGGTGCCGAGCGGTGAGGTGTTGCCGTGCGGGAAGTCCTCGCGCAGCGGCATCGAATTGATCAAGTCCTGCAGGGCGATTCGGAGCCGGGCCGGGGTGCCCGAACTCAGCGACGACCACTTCACGTCGTCCTCGGACATGCTGGCGGTCGCGATGAAGCGGCCGTGCCGGGTGTTGAAGACCGAGATGTGGTTGGGCGTGAAATCCCGCGTGCCGTCGCCGTAGATCACGCCGATGATCTCCGCGGCGGACTCGATGTCCACCAGGGCCGCCGCCAGCGTGGCGGCGTCCTGGTCGGGCTTGCCGATCTTGGCCAGGCGCTCCGCCGTGGCGGCGCTGTCGCCGGTGTCGCCGAGGATCGGGGCGAGTTCCTCGGTGGGGGCGTTCATGCCGTACAGCTCGAGCGGCACCGCCGGGCCCAGCGCGGCGATGACGGTGCCCGGCAGGTCGGGACCCGCCTCGTCGACGACGTAGGTGTGCTGCCCGCGGAGGACGACGACCTCCAGGTCGTCACCCTTCGCGATGCACAGCCGGTTCACGTTGTCGGCGACGATCCAGCGCATCTCCAGCGCCCAGTGCGGCCGGTTCAGCGCGCGCATCCGTTCCGCGAGTTCGGGAAGCACCTGCTCGCCGAACAGCAGTTCGCGCTCGGCGAGCGACCGGGCCGCCTCGGCCATGGCGTCGGCGTAGGTGACCTCGTTGTCGTAGTACCGGTTGGCGGCGAGTACGACCGGGATGTCGGCGAGTTCCAGTTGCTGCTGGAGAAACCGGAACTCGTGGAACGACAGCACGACCGCGTCCAAGGTGGACGGTCCGTGCCCAGCCCCGAGCACCGTCACCTAGCGCTCTCCGCGGGGGAGTCGGCACCGATGACCCCGGGCGCGATGAGGCCGCCCTGGCCGAAGTGGTCCCCCCGCAGGTAATCGTTGCTCTTGGACGCCGACTCCTCCTCGTCGTCCTGTGCCTGGTGGCCGAGCAGCGGGTTGGCGCCGACCCCCGCCGGGCGACCCGCCGCGGGCGAGCCCACCTGACCCGGAGCCACCGGCTCGGCGGCTGCCGCGCCCGTCGCGCCGCCGGTGGACCCGCCGCCGATGGCACCGCCCGAACCCCACCCCTCGGGCAGCTTGAGCGAGCCGGCGTTGTTGCCGATGCCGACGGTCGAACCACCGGTGAACGACACCGTGCGCGTGGCCGCGGCCGCGCCGCCGGCGACACCGACCGCGCCCATCGACGACATCATCGGGGTCGCGAAACTGGGCACGCCGGAACTCGCGTGCACGGCCGAGGTGATCGCGGTGCCGGCGACGTTGCCCGCCGTGCTCACGCCGCTGGCGGCCATGGACGCCGCCGTCTGCGCGGCCTGCGAGGCGGCGTTCACCACGGCCGGGTTGCTCGCGGCGGCCTGCGCCGCGGCGATGGTGGCCTGCAGCGGGTCGCTCGGGTTGGCCTGCAGCGTCGCGCCCTGGGCGGCCTGCCCGCCCTCGACGGCCGACCCGGCGCCCGGGACGATCGGCGGCGGCTGCAGGAACTCGCCCGGCGTCGTCACGATCGCCGTCGTCGCGGCCTCGTAGGTCTCCATCACCAGGGCGGCGCGGGTGTCCATCGCGACGCGGGCGGCCTCGGCCGCGGCGAAGCTGCCGGTCGCGATCCCGGGCGGGGTGTGCGCGGCGACCACGGCGGCGTTGGTGGCCGTGATCTCGGGCGGGCTCGGCATCGCGAGCGCGGCGACCGCGTAGGCCGTCGCGTTGCCGGCGGCCTTGGCGCCCATCGTGGCGGCCATGGCGGTCTGCTGCCCGGCCCAGCCGAGGAAGCCCGTCAGCTTGCCCAGCGCGGCCAGACCGCCGAGGCCCTCCATGCCGACGCCCAGCTCCGCCATGGTGCGCGCGACGGTGACACCCGCCTCGGCCCAGACGGCCGACAGGGCGCCCCACGCCGTACCGGCGGCGGAGATCGGGATGGCGTGCGCGCCGCCGTGCAGTGTCGCGCAATTGATTTCGGCCGGGCGGAGCTCCCAGATAGCCCCGGTAATCCCTGCAACCATGGTCGTTACTCCCCTGTGTATGGCTCGAGATCGCTGTGGTGGTAGTGGAATCCGGAGCTAGGCTTGCATCGTGGCGCCGACGGCGGCGACGCTGGCGGCCTGGACGGTGTCGTCGGCCAGGAAGCTGGCGCATTGCATGCGCAGCGTGTGTGCGGCGTGGTGCAGTTCCAGCGCCCCTTGGGCGACCGCGCCGTCGTGGGTCGCCGCGGCGTGGTTGAAGTGCCCGGCGGCGAGCAGGGAGACCTCTTCACAGCCGGAGGGCAGCACATGGGTTGCGGGCCCGCTCAGCGTGGACGCCGCGACCAGGCGTTCGGCGAGCAGATCGAGTTCTGCCGCGGCTGCGAGCATCAGTTCGGGTGAGATGAGTACGTGGCCAACCATGCTCGAACTCCTTCTAGTGGCGGCGGTACGACAGTCGGGCCGGCGTGCGCCTGCCCTTCGGTGGAACCACGAGAATTCCCCCTACGAGTTGATTGGACGCGACGGCCCGCGCTGCGGTTCCCTCTGGTCCAAAGTTTATTCGGCCTGACCCGCTTCGCGGGTCAAGACTAGCCCCATCCCAGCTCATGCAGGCGGTCTTCGTCAATCCCGAAGTAGTGGGCAATCTCATGGATCACGGTGATCGCCACCTCCTCCACCACTTCCGCCGCGCTGTCGCAAACTTCCAGCAGCGCTTCGCGATAGATGGTGACGGTGTCGGGCAGCGCGCCGCCGTACTGGCTGTCGACGCGCTCGGTGAGGGCGATGCCGTGGTAAAGACCGAGCAGCCCAGGGTCTTCCGGGTTGCGCGGCTCGATCAGCACCACGACGTTGTCGATGGCGCGGGCCAGCTCGGGCGGGATCAGATCGAGCGCCTCGCCGACCAGTTCCTCGAACCGCTCGTCGGACATCGAGACCGGCATATCAGTGCTTTCCCACGGCGAATTCGCCTACCGGGGATGCGGAACCGGGGCGGGAGCCGCGCCGGGCAGCGGTGTCGGGGTGGAGCGGCCGTCGCTGGGCGGCGGCACCGGGGCCTGGCCGTCGATCAGGACGTCGCCGCGGGCGGTTCCGGTGATGGTCGAGAAGCCGTCCTGAGAACCCTTGCCCACCAGGCAGTTCAGCTTGTGGCTGCCGACCAGCCAGCTGCGGGTGTCGAGGTTGTCCCAGAAGATGGTGAGGGTCTTGTTGATCAGCGCGTCCTGGCCACCGAGGTAGTCGCTGGCGGCGCGGGCGCACTCGTCCTGCATGTACTTGTCCTGGTCGGCGTTGTTCGGCGGGCCGCCACTGAAGTGCGCGCCCAGGTCCACCACCGACATCACCTCGTAGGCATGCGGTTTGGCGCAGTCGACCGGTTCGTTGGTGGGCAGGCTCTGGCTGATGCCGATGCAGGTGCCGGGCTCGAAGGTGCGGGACTGGTCGGTGTCGCGGACCTTGCCGACGGCCTGCTGGGTGGCATTGCCGGTGGCGCTGACCAACTGCAGGCCGCAGCGGATGGTGCGATCGCCGTTGCGCCAGCCCGGTTCTCCCGGATTGATCATCCCGACGACGAACCGGCCGCGCGGATCGAGCTGCCCGCCCAGGTAGGCCGCCGCGGCGGGCGCGCAGTGCTCGTCGCGCAGTTCGGCGAAGCGCAGCGAGTCGGGGAAGCGGGAGCCGGGGCCGAATTCGCGGCCGGGGTACCGGCTCAGGTCGATGTCGGCGGTGACCTCGAACAGGTGCTTGTCGCCGCAGTTGACCTTGTTCAGATCCAGCGTCTTGGCGTTGGTCCACGACAGGCAGTCGCCCGGGCGGGCGCTGCCGAACGCGGAGTTGGCCCGCCCGCCGAGTTGCGGGGAGGCCGGGTTGTGCGCCTCGAGCCCGTGCGAACTGCGAAATCCGGAGATGAACAGCGTCACCAGCGCGGCCACCACCGCGCCGACCGCCACCGCCAGCAGACCCCAGCGCAGTTTGTGCGCGGGCAGATGCATCCGCCCGACCGCGGCGAGCGCGGGCGAGCGTCGCTTCGGCGCCCGGCGCCGGCCGGCGGGACCGGGGGTGGCGGCCGGTTCGGCTTCGGGCTCGGGCGCGTGGGGCGCGTCATCGGTGGACATCGCGCTCCATCATGACAGCGCCCGTTCGGCCTCGCCACGACCCTCCCGCGGGCGGGTCCCCTGCTGCCGCGCGCCCCACCAGGTTCTAGGCTGGCTACCCATGATCGACCTCCGATTCCTGCGCGAAAATCCGGACGCGGTGCGCGCCTCCCAGCGGGCTCGCGGCGAGGATCCGGCGCTGGTGGATGCCCTGCTCGAGGCCGACGCCGCGCGCCGCGCCGCGGTCGCGGCCGCCGACAACCTGCGCGCCGAGCACAAGGCGATGGGCAAGAAGGTCGGCAAGGCCACCGCCGAGGAGCGGCCCGCGCTGCTCGCGTACGCGCAGGAACTGGCCGCCAAGGTGAAGGAGGCGGAGGCCGCCGAGCACACCGCCGACGCCGAGTTGAACGCCGCCCAGCGCGCGCTGTCCAACGTCGTACAGGACGGCGCGCCTGCGGGCGGGGAGGACGACTACGTCCTGCTCGAGACGGTCGGCACGCCAACCGAATTCGACTTCGACGTCAAGGACCATCTGGAACTCGGCGAGGCGCTCGGCGTGCTCGACATGGAGCGCGGCGCCAAGGTCTCGGGCTCGCGGTTCTACTTCCTCACCGGCTACGGCGCGCTGTTGCAGCTGGGCCTGTTGCAGCTGGCGGCGCAGCGGGCGGTGGCCAACGGCTTCACCATGATGATCCCGCCGGTGCTGGTGCGCCCGGAGATCATGGCGGGCACCGGTTTTCTGGGGCAGCACGCCGCGGAGATCTATCACCTCGAGGAGGACGATCTGTACCTGGTCGGCACCTCGGAGGTGCCGCTGGCGGGCTACCACTCGGGCGAGATCCTCGATCTCGGCTCGGGGCCCAAGCGCTACGCGGGCTGGTCGTCGTGTTTCCGGCGCGAGGCGGGCAGCTACGGCAAGGACACCCGCGGCATCATCCGGGTGCACCAGTTCGACAAGGTCGAGATGTTCGTCTACTGCAAGCCGGAGGACGCCGACGCCGAGCATCAGCGGCTGCTGGGCTGGGAGCGCGACATGCTGGCCGCCATCGAGGTGCCCTACCGGGTGATCGATGTGGCCGCCGGGGACCTGGGCAGTTCGGCGGCGCGCAAATTCGACTGCGAGGCCTGGGTGCCGAGCCAGCGGACCTATCGCGAGCTGACCTCCACGTCGAACTGCACCACCTTCCAGGCCCGGCGGTTGTCGGTGCGCTACCGCGACGACAACGGCAAGCCGCAGATCGCGGCCACCCTGAACGGGACCCTGGCGACCACCCGCTGGATCGTCGCGCTGCTGGAGAACCATCAGCGAGCCGACGGATCGGTGCGGGTGCCGGCGGCGCTGGTGCCGTTCGTCGGCCGCGAAATCCTCGAACCGTTGCGATAACCGAGAATTCGCGGGGAGGCGGTTCTCGGCGCACGTGCGGCGGCACGTGCGTAACGAGCCCGTGAATCGGCGACTTTGCCGGTCGATTCCTGCGGATGTGACTACTGCATGGGACAACTGTGTCTAGGCTAGGCGGCGTGCGAGGAATCGGGTCTCGCGGCGATACCCGCACGCGGGTGCGGACGGCATCGGCGCTTGCGACGGCAATGGTGATGGCTCGGACCACCGGAGCGTTCTACGTGATGGGCGGGGTGCTGGGCCTGCTCATCACTGTCATCGCACCGGGTGAGGAGGGCAATCGCCCCCTGGTCGGCATCGCGGCGGCGATCGCGCTGCTGCTGGGGGTCAGTCTGCTGATCTGGGGTCCGCGGCTGCCGCATTCGATTCACCACGCCTATGTCGCGATGGCTACGGTGCTGGTCACCGTTGCGGTGCACTGGTTCCCGAACACGGTCGGCGGCATCAGCCTGGCCGCGTTCTATGTCTTCGTCGCCTGCGACGCCGCGATCTTCTTCGCCTGGCAGTGGGTTGCCGCGCATGTGCTGTTCGCCGTCGCGCTGTGTCTGTGGGCGGTGCCCTCGCGCGGCCTGCCGTGGTGGTCGGGGATGATTCCGGCGGGGGTCACCGTGGGTGCGGGCATCGTGGTCGGCATCCTCACGCGGATGGCGTCCGACGCCGACATCGACGTGCTCACCGGGCTGCTCAACCGCCGCGGTTTCGACCGCGCCCTCAACGCCGCCATCGCGCACGCCACCCGCAGCGGCCAGGGCCTGGCGCTGGTGCTGGTGGACCTGGACCGGTTCCAGAAGATCAACGACCATCTCGGCCACCGCGCGGGTGACGCTGTGCTGCAACGGGTTTCCGATACCTGGCAGAAGCTGCTGCAGCCCGATCAGCGGCTCGCCCGCTACGGCGGCGACGCCTTCGCGCTGCTGCTGCCCAACACCACCGAGCAGGCCGCGATCCTGCTCACCGAGCAATTGCGCGCGGCCGTGACGACGGGCTGTTCGGCGGGCGTCACCTCCTGGCAGCCGGGCGAATCCGGATCGCTGCTGGTCAGCCGCGCCGATGTCGGTCTGTACCGAGCCAAGCAGGCCGGGCGCAACCGCACGGTGCTGGAGTCCTCGCGGCAGCTGCCGCTGGCGGTCGAGCTGCGCGAGGCCATCGACAAGGGCGCGCTGGACGTGCACTACCAGCCGATCGTCAGCCTCACCGAGGGCGGCGGCAAGGCCGTCGGGGTGGAGGCGCTGCTGCGGTGGTCGTCGAACGCCCAGCCGGACGTCACCACCGAGGGATTGATCCGGGTCGCCGAGGAGTACGACCTGATCTCCGATCTGGACGAGCTGGTGCTGCGGCGCGCCTGCTCGGACGCCGCCCGCCTGCAGGAGACCTTCGCCCAGCTCGACCTGACCCTGAACGTCAATGTCAGCGGGCTGGAACTGGCCGAAACCGATTACGCCGACCGGGTTTCCGGCATCCTGACCGATACCGGGTGGCCCGCCGATCAGCTCGTCCTTGAGGTCACCGAGAGTGAGCTGGCCGCCGAATCCCAAACCGCCATCGCGAACCTGCACACCCTGCGCGAGCGCGGCGTGCGGATCGCGATCGACGATTTCGGCACCGGGTACTCCTCGTTGAGCCGCCTGGCGACCATCCCGAGCGACATCCTGAAGGTCGACCAGTCCTTCGTCGCCGCCATTCGCTCCGACACGCCCGCCCCGCCCCTGCTGGGAGTCATCGCCGCACTGAGCAGATCGCTGGATCTGCAGGTCATCGCCGAGGGCGTGGAGACGGAGTACCAGGCGGCCGTGCTCACCGAGCTGGGCTTCGCGCTGGCCCAGGGCTACCACTACAGCGACTCCCACCCGGTGTCCGAACTGATCGACGACCTGAACGAACGGCGCGGCCTGGTCGGCGCGGGCGCGGACCGCGAATTCTCCACCAACGGATGGGTTCCGGTCGACAATCCGTACGACACCGGGACCCGCGGCCCGAGCTGACGGGTGGGCGTCTCCCGCCGGACGACTCCGGGTCGCGAGTCGAGGGCTACCGTGTGAAAGCTCGCTCCGAGGGCAGAACCCCGGGTATGGAAGATGCTGCGCGCGATCGGATCATGGCGTCGGAGGGCCGGGTCGGCCCGGGAGTGGGGGCACGCCCGCGACCGGCACGGGGGCGTGGTGCCGAAGGCGAGCAGGGCGGGTCCCGGACAATCGGGCGGGTGCGCAGGGAATGGGGTATTGCCGCCGGGCTGGGTATCGGTGTGGGGGTGGCGGTACAGGGGCGGTTGAACGGGGCGCTGGGGGAGCAGTTGCGCGATGGGGTGGCGGCGGCGGTGATCAGTTTCGGGTCCGGGCTGTTGGTGCTGGGCGTGGTGTTCGCGGCGAGCGGCCGGTTGCGGGCGGGTGTCGGGCAGGTGTGGCGGGCCGTCGCCGGGGGCGGGCTGCGGTGGTGGCAGTTGCTCGGCGGGGTGTGCGGGGCGTTCTTCGTTGCGTGCCAAGGGCTTACGGTGGCCGCCATCGGGGTGGCGGCGTTCACGGTGGCGACGGTGGCCGGGCAGTTGGTGAGCAGCCTGGTGGTGGACCGGCTCGGGCTCGGGCCGAGCGGCCGGACGCCGGTGACCGCGACGCGCATCGCCGGGGCGACGCTGGCGCTGGTGGCGGTGTCGGTCGCGGCACTCGGTGGCGCCGGCTCGGAGCATCCGGCGTCGGCCGCCGGTGACCTGTTGCGGGGTGTGCCGCCGGCCGCGCTGATCGTGCTGCCCGCGCTGTCCGGTATCGGGCTGGCCTGGCAGCAGGCGATGAACGGGCGCATCGGGGTGGTGGGTGGCCCCTACTCGGCGACCCTGGTCAATTTCGCCACCGGCGTGGTCGCGCTGATCGCGGTCGAATCGCTGGTGCTGGCCCGCACGGGATGGCCGGACCGGTTCCCGGCGACGCCGTGGCTGTATCTCGGCGGCGTCATCGGTGTCGTGTTCATTGCGCTGGCGGCCCTGGTGGTCCGCTGGATCGGCGTCCTGCTGCTCGGCCTCACCTCGGTGGCCGGCCAACTGCTCGCCGCCGTCGTCCTGGACCTCGTGCTCCCGACCGGTTCCGGACTGTCCGCCGCCACCGTGGCAGGCAGCGCGCTCACCCTGCTCGCCGTCGGCGTGGCGGCGCGCCCGACGCCCCGCTCGAACACACCCACCTGACATCCCGCCTCGCCCCACTCTTCGATGCGGGATACGCGTGCGATGAGCCTTCGGCGGCCGGGAGGTGCGGATGCGCGTGGGGGTGCGGGGTTGGGTGGCCGGGCGGTATGGGACGCGCGCGGGGTGCGGATTGGTGGCTGGGTGGTGGGCGGTGTGCGCGGGGGTGCGGGTTGGGCGGCCGGGCGGTGCGGGACGCGCGCGGGGGTGCGGGTTGGGTACTGGGTGGTGCGGGGTGTGCGGGGGTGCGGGTTGGGTGGCTGGGCGGTGCGGGACGCGCGCGGCGGTGCGGGTTGGGTGGCTCGGCGGTGGGGGCGTGCGGGGGTGCGGGGTTGGGTGGCTGGGTGGTATGGGACGCGCGCGGGGGTGCGGGTTTGGTGGCTGGGCGGAGCATGATGTTCCGGGGGCGGTCGGAGAGGAGTGGGATGCGGGAACTGGGTGTGGCGGTGGTCGGGTACGGGTTGGCGGGGTCGGTGTTCCATGCGCCGTTGATCGCTGCCGAGCCGCGGTTGCGGGTGGCGGCGGTGGTGACCTCGTCGGCGGAGCGGGCCGAGCGGGCCCGGGGGGAACATCCGGGTGTCCGGGTGGTGCCGCGGGCCGATGAGCTGTTCGCCGACCCGGACGGCATCGATCTCGTCGTGGTCGCCACGCCCAATCGCACCCACGCGCCGCTCGCGACGCGGGCGCTGGCGGCGGGGCTGGCGGTGGTCGTGGACAAGCCCTTCGCGCTCAGCGCCGCCGAGGGCGAGCAGGTGATCGCCGCCGCGGAACGGGCGGGGCGGCCGCTGAGCGTGTTCCAGAACCGGCGCTGGGACAGCGACTTTCGCACGGTGCGGCGATTGATCGCGGACGGGGAGCTGGGTACCGTGCGGCGTTTCGAGTCGCGCTTCGAACGGTGGCGACCGGTGTCCAAGGGCGGGTGGCGCGAGGTGGGCGGCGTGGACGACGGCGCGGGCATCCTCTACGACCTCGGCAGCCACCTGGTCGACCAGGCGCTGACCCTGTTCGGCCCGGTCACCGGCGTCTACTGCGAACTGGATTCCCGGCGGCCCGAGGTGCCCACCGACGACGACGCCTTCCTGGCGCTGACCCACGCGTCGGGCGTGCGGTCACACCTGTGGATGAGTGCGGTGGCGCCGCAACTCGGCCCCCGGTTCCGCGTGCTCGGATCGGACAGCGGCTACGTGACCTACGGCCTCGACCCCCAAGAGGAAGCCCTGCGCTCCGGTCGTCGCCCGGACGACGGAAAGCCCTGGGGCACGGTCGCTTCCGAGCGTTGGGGCTTGCTGGGCACCGATGGCGACACCCACCCGACCCCCACCGAATCCGGCGATTACCCCGCCTTCTACGCCGCCATGGCCGCCACCCTGCTCGACGGCACCCCGGTCCCGGTCGATCCGCACGACGCGGTCGCCACCCTGCGCATCCTCGAACAGGCCCGTGCATTCGCCGAACAACAGCGCTAGCCCTCCCGCGGCAGGCGGCCCGGAAGCTGTTGCGTTCTCGCCGCTTCGCGCTCGGGCCGTGGGCGGCGCGGGAGGTGTTGCGTTCTCGCCGCTTCGCGCTCGGGCCGTGGGTGACGCGGAGGTGTTGCGTTCTCGCCGCTTCGCGCTCGGGCCGTGGGCGGCACGGAGGTGCTGCGTTCTCGCTACGTCACGCTCGGGCCGAGGGTGGCGCGGAAGGTGTTGCGCTGTCCCTTTTTTCGCTCAGGGCAGCTTGCGGGAGCGGAGTTCGTGGCCCTTGGAGGTTTTGCAGCGGCCGGTCTCCAGGTCCCACTGCCAGCCGTGCAGGTTGCAGGTGAGCGTATTGCCTTCCACCACACCGAACTTCGACAGGTCGGCTTTGAGGTGCGGGCAGCGGCGCTGCACCTCCCACCCGGCGATCTCGCACGAGGCCGAATCGTCGTGTGCCTCGGCGAACCAGCCGTCGGCGTAGGCGATGCGCTCGTCGGTGAGGCATTTGAAGAAGGTGTACAGGTACTCGTTGTAGCCGCCGATGCGCCATGCCTGGAACCGGGTGGACAGGAAGATGGTGTTCACCCAGTCCGGCTCGCCGTCGCGCAGCACGGTGCGCACCAGTCGCGGATCGATGCGGAACCCGTAGCGGTACTTGCCTTCTCCGTCGATCGGGCCGCGCACCACGCGCTTGGGAAAGTCCAGCACCACGGTCTCGTCGCCGAGCACGAGGCCCACGGGGTAGCCGATGCCGTCGCAGATCAGGTCGCTCTGCGCCATGATCGGCTCGAACAGCTCCTTCAGCTGCGGCAGCAGCGGGCCGTCTCCCGAGGCCCAGGTGGCCTTCTCGGCCGCCAGCACCGGGGCCAGCCGCTGCGCCATGCGCTCGATGTATCCGGCCTTGTCATCGTAGATCTCGCCCGGATCGAACGGGTGGGTGAGGGTCAACTCCGCACCGCGCACCTCGGCGACCGATCCCGGAATCATCAGCACCCCACCGGCATTGCCGTGGATGCGCATCTGCTCCAGGAACACCATCTGGTCGGGGAAGATGTTGCCCTCGTCACCGCGGTCGTCGTTCAGGTAGCGCAGCTCCGGGTCCAGGAACACCGGCGGTCCGGCGGAGGGCACCACCCAGGTCGCCCCGACCTGCTCGATGTAGCTGCGCGCCCGGTCCATCCCGCGCTGGCGCTTCTGCTTGCCGAAGTTGGACTTGGTGCGGTTGGGGATGTCGTAGACCATCGGATACCAGATGGCGCCCGAATACTGCAGCAGATGGATGTCGACGTGCCCGAACTGCTCGTGCAGCACATCCATGTCCACCGGCCGGGCGTCGTTCATGTTGAAGCACACCGTCTCGCCGTCGGCGACCACCAGGCCGGAGTCGCCGATCGGCCCGTCGGCGGGCGCACGCAGCGCGATGATCATCACATCGAGGTCGCCGCCCGGGCCGTGCACCGTGTGCTTGACCGAGTCCTCGGTCTCGAAGAACTTGTGGAAGCCGAGCTTCTCCAGTTCCCGCCGCAGATCCGGCACCGGGTAGTCCGGCAGCAGGACGGTCGCGTCCTTGTTGACGTGGTCGATCAGGTGCTGCGCGTCGAAGTGGTCGCGGTGCAGGTGCGAGACGTAGAGGAAATCGCAGTCACCCAGCTCGTCCCAGTCCAGCCGGGTGTTGTCGGGGAACGGGAACCACGAACCGAAATACGCCGGGTTGACCCACGGATCGCAGAGGATCGTCCCGGCCGCGGTGCGGATGTGGAATCCGGCGTGTCCGACGCTGGTGATCTGCACGAAGAAAGTCCCTCCTGAACCGTTACCAGCCAACCAGGGTAGCCGCTAGGAGGAGACGTCGCCGACGCAGTAACCCCGGTCCGTCGCCTTCACGGTGAAAGTCCGTTCCTGCTGCGTGCCCGTGGCGTCGGTGACCGGCGCCGACACGGTCAGATAACCGGTGCGCAGCTGCTCGGAGGTGATCGAGTCGTCGACGAAGGACTTCACACCGGTGAGCTTGTTCGGGTTGGTGACCAGCGGCGGCACCGCGGAGCGGCCGCTGCCGGTGGGATCCCAGCCGGCCGCGCACACCAGCGGGTGGGTCGCCTCCCGATCGGCCGGGTCCAGCGGCGTGCCCGCGGCGCGGGCCAGGTAGCGCCGGACGGTGTGGCGGGCATCGGCGTCGGTGAACCCGATCTCGCTGCCGGAGGGGAACACTCGCGGGCAGGCATAGCCGGTGGCGATGTCGGAGCGTTGCGCCACGACCGTGGCGGCGGGGCCCTTCCAGACGATGGCGGTGCCGTCGTCGACGCCCGGCTCGGCGAGTGCGGCGAGAACGGCCTGCTTGTCGGTGTACATGGTTTCCACATTGCGCGGGGCCATGGTCCAGCACTTGTCCACCAGCCGGGCCTGCGGCAGTTCCTGCAGATCGATCGCCCAGCGGGTCAGCGCGTCCGCGGCGGCGGAGTCGGCGGATTCCAGCGAGACGGTGACCGCCGTCTCGCCCGCGGCGGGTGTCACCGGCTGCGCGGCGGTGAGTGTCGCGGCCGCGCTCTCGCCGCCATCGGCGTAGTCGGTGCCCTCGATCCCGACGCGCGAATCACATCCGGTCGCGGTGGCGACGGCGAACGCGGCGAGGCCCGCGAGTAGCGCTCCCCGGCCCGCCCGGCGGCGTCGTTCCCGCGATGCTGGTCGGGGGCATTTCACTGCGGTGAACCTCTTTCGGTGTGCGTGCGCTGGGAGCGCGGGCTGTGGTGGGGACTACGCTAGCGGAATTGTGGAACCCGTCTACCGGACGATCATCGGCCTGGCCCGGACCGTCTTCTTCGCACAGGGACTGAAGTTCAAGGTCACCGGGGATGAGCACATCCCCGCGACCGGTGGCGCGGTCATCGCGATCAACCACACCGGGTACATGGACTTCACCTACGCCGGGCTGCCCGCGCGGACGCCGAAGCGCTACATCCGTTTCATGGCGAAGAAGGAGGTCTTCGACGACAAGATCTCCGGTCCGATCATGCGCGCGCTCAAGCATATTCCGGTGGATCGCGCGGCGGGGGCGGATTCCTATCAAGCCGCGGTGGAGTATCTGCGCCGGGGCGAACTGGTGGGCGTCTACCCCGAGGCCACCATCAGCCGCAGCTTCGAGATCAAGGAGTTCAAGTCGGGTGCGGCCCGGATGGCGATCGAGGCGGGCGTGCCGATCATCCCGATGGTGATCTGGGGCGCGCAGCGGGTCTGGACCAAGGGGCATCCGAAGCGGCTGGGGCGGACCAACACTCCGATCTCGATCGCCGTCGGCGAGCCCATCCGGCCCCCCGCCGTACCCGACGGCGATATCGCGGCGGCCGCCGCGGAGCTGACCGCCACTCTGCGCACGACCATGCAGGAGCTGCTGGCGCGATTACAGCAGAACTATGTGCACGAACCGGGCGCATACTGGGTTCCGGCCCGCCTCGGTGGCAGCGCCCCGACGCTCGCCGAGGCCGACGCGATGGATGCCGCGGAGGCCGCCGAGAAGGCCGCGCGCCGGGCGGGTGCGGACGACGCCGCGGAGTAGCACCGGCGGCAGCAGTACAGGGAGTTTCGAGAATATGTCGCGGGAACCGGTCTTCGACGTGCTCACCGGCTTGGTCCGGTCGCTGTTCTGGGCGCAGGGGCTGCGCATCGATATCGCCGG
Source organism: Nocardia wallacei (assembly GCF_014466955.1). Lineage (NCBI taxonomy): Bacteria > Bacillati > Actinomycetota > Actinomycetes > Mycobacteriales > Nocardiaceae > Nocardia > Nocardia wallacei. The sequence continues at coordinate 108,785 of NZ_AP023396.1, forward strand.
GCAGCACCATCTTCCGCGAGCGGGCGGCGCCGTGCTCGCCGTGAACCACACGGCCTACCTGGATTTCATGGAGGTCGGTCTGGTCGGGCGCGAATCGGGCCGCAATGTCCGGTACATGATGAAGGCCGAGCTGGAGCGCGGCATCGTGGGCTGGCTGATGAAGCACTGCAAGGCGATCGGCGTGGACCGCAGCGCGGGCGCGGAATCGTTCGCGCGGGCGGTGGCGGCGTTGCGCGCCGGCGAGATCGTGGTGGTGTATCCGGAGGCCACCATCAGTCGCAGCTTCGAGCTGAAGGAGTTCAAGTCGGGTGCGGCCCGGATGGCGATCGCGGCGGAGGTGCCGATCGTCCCGATGGTGATCTGGGGTGCGCAGCGGGTGTGGACCAAGGACCTGCCGCGGCGGCTCGGCCGCCATCGTTTCCCGATCAATATCCGCCTCGGCGCGCCGATCCCTCCGCGCGAGCCCGCCGACGACCTCACCGCCGAATTGCGTTCCCGCATGCGGGAACTGCTCGACCGGGCCCAGCAGTCCTACGACATGCCCGCGGGAGCCCGCTGGGTGCCCGCCCGCCTCGGCGGCGCCGCCCCGACACCCGAGCAGGCCGCGGTGCTGGATCGGGAGGAACTGGCGCGCCGGAGGGCCAAGAAGGACGCGCGCGACACCTGATCGGCACCGCGACGTCACGCCGGTTCGGCGCCCAGAACCAGTGCCGCTCCGGCGATTCCGATGCCGGTGGCGATCCAGAACGCCGTGGGGAAGCCACTCGTCGCCGCGCCCACGACGAGCGCCGCGCCCAGCTGGCTGCCGAGCGCGCCGCCGACCGTCCGGGACACGGTGTTGATGCCGTTGGCCGTGGCCGCCCGCCCCGGGTCGACCACGCGGTGCAGCTGCGACGGCAGCGCCGTCATCACCAGGCCGGTGCCGAGACCGATCGGCAGCGCGCACACCGCGGCCTGCCACATCGCCCCGTGGGCGACGGCGAGCAGCGCGGCACCGGCGGCGGTCAGCAGTAGCCCGGCGGCCAGTGGCAGGCGCGGTCCCCGACGGGCGATCACCCGGCCCGCGACCGCTCCGGCGGGCAGCACCACGAGTGTCGACGGCAGCATCACCAGCCCGGCCGCCGTGACCGACCCACCGAAACCGCCTGCGGTGGAGGGTGTTTCGACCAGCTTCGGCACCAGCACGTAGTACATGAACTGCACCGCGCCCAGCGTGAGCGCCGCGAGATGGGCAACCCCGATCGGCCGACGCAGCACCAGGTCCATCGCGATGAGCGGCTGCCGCGAGCGCCGCTCGACCCGCCCGAAGACGATCAGCAGCAGCACTCCTCCGGCGGCGAGCGTCAGCGTCGGCCCGGACAGCCACCCGCTGGTCGGCCCGACGGTCAGCGCCAGCAGAATGCCGCACAGTCCGCCCGCCAGCAGTGCGGTACCCGCCGGGTCGAGCCGTCCGCTGCCGGTGCCCGGGCCGTCCGGCACATACCGCTGGGTGAGCACGAGCGCGGTCACGATCAGCCCCGCGCCGACGACGAAAAGCCAACGCCACGAGCCATGGTCGACGATCAGTCCGCCGCATACCAGCGCGATGCCCGCCGCACCGCCCACCAGGCCGGACAGTAGCCCGAGTCCGGCATGTACGCGCTCGGGCGGCAGCACGTCCGGGACGGAGCCGAAGGCCAGCGGCAGCACCGCGAGGCTGATGCCCTGTCCCGCGCGGGCCGCGATCAGGACGCCGATGTGCGGGGCGAGCAGGGCCACCACGGTCGCGGCCAGGTAGAGCGCCAGCACGACGAGCAGCATCCGCCGCCGCCCGTACCGATCGCCGAGCCGGCTCACCAGCGGCGTGAGGATGGCACTGGCGAGCAGGGGCGCGCTCATCACGGCCCAGGTCGCGGCGGTCGCGCTGGTGTGCAACGCCGCCTCGAGTACGCCGATCGCCGGTACCAGCATGGTCTGCATCAAGCCGTAGGACAGCACGCCGAGCGCCAGCGCCAGCATGGCGGCGCCGGGCCGGGTGGGCCGGACAGTGGTCGGGGTTCGGGTGGTCACGCAAGCCTCCTCAGCAATGCGAACGGCGTTCGCGTAAGGCGAACCTAACTAACGCGAACGTTGACCGCAAGGGTTGTCGCGGACGTGCGCCGGACCGCCCCCGATCTGCGCCCGCCAGGTGAGTGGGTCCGTGCCGACCCGCCCCGCGCACCCGCCTAGGCTCGGCGGCACGGCTGAAGGGAGTGAGGTGCGCGCACAACCGCTGACCCGGGACGCGATCGTCGCCGCCGCGCGCCGCGTCGCCGACGCGGAGGGCCTGGCCGCGCTGACGCTGCGACGGCTGGCGCAGGAACTGGACACCGGCCAGGCCTCGCTGTATCGGCACATCACCGATCGGCGTGAACTCTTGGCGCTGTTGAACGACGATCTGGCACAGGCGTTCCCGGTCGTGCGGACCGGCCGACCCCGGGAGCGGATCCTGCGGCAGTGGCTCGGATCGCATCGCGTGCTGCTCGACCATCCCTGGGCGGGCCGGGTGATCATCGAGGCCACGTCGGTCACGGCCACCGCCCTGCCGTTCGCCGAATCCGCGCTGGACGCCCTGCTGGCCGCGGGCTTGTCGCCGGATGTCGCGGCGCGCACCTACCGCGCCGTCTGGCAACTGCTGCTCGGGTACGTGGTCAACGACCATCCGCTCGGGCACCCGGGCTTCGACCTCGATGCCGACCGGTTTCCGGCTCTGGTCACCGCGCGGCCGCACCTGGCCGCCGCCGACGCGCCGGCCGAGTTCGAGTGGGCGTTGCGGCGCCTGCTCGACGCCGTGCTCGGTCCCGATCCCGAAACGGATTGAACCGCACCCGATACCGCGGTTCGGGGCCGGAATTGCAAACGCACGATTGCATTTCGAACCGGCGTCCACGGCCTTCCATAGGACATTCTGTCTCGGTCACGGAATTCGAGTGCGCGAATACGTTCATGTGATTGAAGATTCAGCCGCGTCGAATGTGTACGACGTCAATGATGGGCTCGTCGGGCGAATTGCGAACTTCTTTTGGTACGTGCCGGGAAAGTCGGTAGCGTCGAGCGCATGACGCGCTATCTGATGCCGGCGGAATCCGCTCCGCACGCCCGAACCTGGCTGGCCTGGCCGGCGAAGGAATCGGTGTGGGAGGAGCTGTTACCGCTGGTGCGCGCCGACATCGTGCGACTGGCCCGCGCGATCGCCGCCCGCGAGCCGGTCACCGTGCTGGCCCGGCGCGAGCAGGCCGACGAGGCGCGCCGGGCGTGCGGGGCGAGCGTGGAGGTGGTGCCCGCGCCGCTGGATGATCTGTGGATTCGCGACACCGGCCCGATATGCGTCACCGGTCCGGACGGACCGGCCGGAATCGATTTCAACTTCAACGGCTGGGGGCAGAAGGCCGAATACCACATGGACGCGAAGGTGGCGCGAAAACTGCTCGAGCACGCGGGTATTCCGCGGGTGGTCGCGCCGATCGTCGCGGAGGGCGGCGCACTGGAGGTGGACGGCGAGGGAACCCTGCTCACCACCGAGAGCGCGTTGGTCAACCCCAATCGCAATCCCGGATTCGCGCACGAGGAGATCGAAAAGGCGCTGCACGAAATGCTCGGCGTGACCAAAGTCGTCTGGCTGCAGGGGGTCGCCGGCGAGGATGTCACGGATTGTCACGTCGACGCCGTGGCGCGGTTCGCCGAGCCGGGCGTGGTGCTGGTGGATTGGCCGGTGCACCCGGACCCGGGTGACGTCTTCGCCCGCGCCGCGGTACGAGCGCGCGAGATCCTGCGCGAGGCCACCGACGCGGCGGGCCGCCGCTTCGAGATCATCGAGGTGCCGCAACCGGATTCGACCGCCCTGAGCGGCGAGCGCGGCCCCGACTTCCTGTACTCCTACGTCAATTTCTATGTCGGTAACGGGGCCGTCTACATGCCCGCCTACGGCGACCGCCGCGGCGACGACCGTGCCGCCGCGATCCTGGCCGACGCGTTCCCCGGCCGGGAGGTGGTGCCGGTGGAGTACAACGCGGTCCTCGAGGGCGGTGGCGGCATCCACTGCTCCACACAGCAGCAACCGGCGGCGTGACCGAAAGCGAAGGTGTCAGCTCGGATCCGAGCCCCGGATCGCGGCGAGCCACGTCGCGACGGCCGCGGCGACCGTGGTGGCGGCGATGAAGGCGACGAAACCGCCGCCCGTCACATAGACCCACAGCAGTCCGGCGAACGGGGCGGCGATGACCGACTGGGCGTCGAGCAACAGCCGACGGCCGAACCGGGCCGACCGCTCGGCGTGCGCCCGGCCGTCCGGATCGGGTCGCGTGGGATTGTCCGCCAACCGGCCGGGCGGCTCCGAAACTCGCAGCGGGCCGGACGGATACAGGCGCAGATCCCCGATGCGCACGGCGCCGCCGTCGATTCGAGCCGTCGCGGCCTGGAGCGTGACCAGCGCCGGATCGAAATAGACCGGTAGCCAACGGGTCCGGCCGTTGACATCCAACTCCAGCCACGAACGGCTGAGCAACCGATATTGCTGGCGGACCCGCTTGCAGTCGGCGATGCCGGGCGCGAGCCCGCGCACCCGCGGCACCGAGCAGGCGACGGCGAGCCGCAGGGCCGTGTACCCCACCACCACCAAGCCCACCGCCGCCAGCATGCTCGACTGCTCGGAATCGGCGAACGGCGCCCAGGCGAGGCAGGTCACCAGGGCGCCGATCGTCGTCAGAACCGGATAGGCCAGGGGATGGCCCGAACCGGAAATCACTTCAGGAAGCCGACTTTCGTCCAGTCGTAGGTCGCCAGACCGCGGGCGCCGTAATTGGCGAGGTTGGCGCGTACCGCCACGATGCCCGGCGATTGCAGCAGCGGGATCGAATGACCCTCCTCGAAGATCTTGCGGTCAACCTGGTTCGCCATCTCGATCGCCTTGTTCGGATCCAGTTCCGAGACGGTCTTCTCGATGAGGTCGTTCAGCTCCGGGGAACCGATGCGACCGTAGTTGCCCTGCAGATCCTTCGGATCGTAGCCCCAGATCTGGAACATGTTGGTCAGCGGGAACGCGTCGCCGACCCAGGACCACTGCGCGACATCGAAATCGCCGGGCTGGATGAAGTCGGTGAAGTACCCGGTGCCCGGTTTGGTGTCGATGGTGAGTTTCACGCCGATGCGGGCGAGATTCTGCTGCATGATCTGCGCTATCTGCACCCAGACGTCCTGGTTGTACATGACGTCGCGGATCTCCAGTTTCCGCCCGTCCTTCTCTCGCACATCGCCGTTGAGTTTCCAGCCGGCCTCGTCGAGTTCGCGGGCGGCGGCATCGGGGTCGTAACCGAGGCTGTTGTCCTGATAGCCCTTCTGGCCCTCCAGGTAGATGTGGTTGTTCAGTGGTTTGGGATCGGCGACCAGGCCGTTGTCGATGGCCGTGGCGATACCCTGCCGGTCGATCGCCTTCGAGATCGCCACGCGCACCTTGGGATCGGACAGGAGAGAACCGGGCGCGCCGTTGAAGGTCAGATGCGACCATTGATTGGCCGGTGCGCGGCGGATGTCGATGTCCGGTGCGCCCTCGACGGACTTCAGCTCGTCGCGGCTGGCGATGCCGGCCCAGTCCAATTCGTTGTTGCGCAGGGCGGGCAGATAGGCGGCGCTGTCCAGCAGACTCCAGGTGATCGTGTCGAGCTTCGGTTTCTCGCCCCACCACAGCGGATTGCGCCCGAGCACGATGCGTCCCTGCGCCCGGTCCGTGGATTGGACGAGGAACGGCCCGGCGGTGAGGGTGATGTTGTCGACGAGACTCTTGTTGAACGACTCCGGGGTGGCGGTGACCGACTTCGGAAACAGGAAACTGTTACCCGCGAATTGCCCGCGCCAGTCGGCGAAATGCTTGCTGAAGGTGAGCACGGCCTGTCGGTCGTCGACGCCGCGCTCCACCTTCGCCACGCGGTCGAAGCCCTGGTTGGCCTGGATCAGGAACGTCTTGTCGCGCCCGCTCAGCGCATTGGCCTGTGCGGCGATGTCCTCCCAGGTGATCGGGGTGCCGTCGCTCCACACCGCTTTCGGGTTGATGGTGTAGGTGACCTGCTGCGGCTCGGTGCTGGTGAGTTCGACGCTGGTGAAATAGTCGGTGTCGAGGCTGGGCTCGCCCGCGGCGTTGATGCGGAAGGCCTGCGGCATCATCGGGCGCTCGATGTTGGTGACGTCGGTATCGCCGCCGTCGATCTGCAGGCTGTTCCAGTTCTTCGGATAACCGGAGAACGGCAGCCGCAGATTCCCCCCGTCCCGCAACTCGCTCACATCGTGCGGATTGATGTCGTTGGTGATGCCGATCGCGGACGTGCCGCTCCCGGAGTCATCCGAGCCCGCACACCCGGACAAGACCAATCCGAGCGCGACCGCGGGGACCGCTATCCGGACAACTGTCGAACGAATCCGCATGGATCGCTCCTTCCGTCGGGGCCGGTGCATCACTTCGTGAAGCCGATCTTGGTGTAGTCGTAGGAGGCCATTCCGGGCGCCCCGAAATTGGCGATGTCGGCGCGCACGCCGTAATTCCCCGGATCCTGGGTCAGCGGCAGTGAGAAGCCTTCGGCGAAGACCGCCCGGTCCACCTCGTTCGCCAGCTCGATCGCCCGCTGCGGGTCGAGTTCCGACAGTGTCCTATCGATCAGCTCGTTCAGTTCCGGGGAACCGATGCGGCCGAAATTCCCCTGCACGTCGTCGGGGTGGTAGGCGTAGATCTGCGGCACCCCGCTGAGCGGGAAAGCATCGCCCTGCCATTGGAATTGGGCCAGGTCGAAGTCACCCGGGATGAAGACGTCGGAGAAGATGTTCTGGCCCGGGCGGGGATCGATGATCACCTTCACGCCGATGCGGGCGAGGTTCTGCTGGATGATCTGCGCGACCTTCACCCAGACGTCGTTGTTGTACATGACATCGCGGATCTCGAGGCGGCGGCCGTCCTTGACGCGCACATCACCTTCCAGCCGCCAGCCCAGCGCGTCGAGTTCGCGCGCGGCCGCGTCCGGATCGAAGGGCGGATTGTTGTCCCGATAACCCTGCTGGCCACGCACATAGATGTGATTGCCGAGCGGTTTCGGGTCGTTCTCCAGCCCGTTGGAGATGGCGTTCACGATGGTCTGCCGGTCGATGGCCTTCGAGATGGCCACGCGCAGTTTCGGATCCGCCAGGACGGCGCCCGGCGCGCCGTTGAACGTGAGGTGCCGCCACAGGGTGCCGGGCGCGCGTCGGATGGTCATCCCGGCGGCGCCGCGCACGGTCGCCAGGTCGGAGATCGAGTACAGCTGCGCCGCGTCGAGTTCGTTGTTCTGCAGGGCGGCCGGCCACGCGGCCTGGTCGAGCACGCTGATCGTGATGGTGTCCAGCTTCGGTGTCTCGCCCCACCATCTCGGGTTGCGCTCCAGTACGATCCGGCCCTGGGTGCGATCGGTCGACCGCACCTTGAACGGCCCGGCGGTCTCGGTGATGTGGTCGACCAGGCCGTGGTTGAACGACTCCGGATTCCCGGTCACCGACTTCGGGAACAGCATCGAGTTCCCGGCGAACTGGCCCTGCCACTCCGCGTAGTGCTGCTTGAAGGTGATGACCGCCTGCCGGTCGTCGACCCCGCGCTCGACCTTCTCCACCCGGTCGAAACCGCTGGTCACCGCGATCAGAAACCGCTTGTCGCGGCCGCTGAGCGCATCGGCCTGCGCGGCGATGTCCGCCCAGGTGATCGGGGTGCCGTCGGTCCACACCGCCTTCGGATTGATGGTGTAGGTGACCTGTTGCGGGTCGGTGCCGGTCAGCCGCACGTCGGTGAAGTAGTCCCGATCCACCGACAGCTGCCCGGCCGCGTCGGTGGTGAACGCGCGCGGCATCATCGGCCACACGATGCGCGCGATCTCGAGGTTGTTGCCGTCGTTGGACAGGGTGTTCCAGTTGGGCGGGAACTCCGTGGTCGCCAGCCGCAGGTTGCCGCCGTCGCGGATCGCTTCGCGCGGTTGCGGGTTGATGTCGTTGCTGGTGCCCAGCGCGACATCCCCGCCGGGAACCTGGTTCCCGGCGGAGCAGCCCGTCAGGGCGGCCGTCGCGACGACCGCCGCGGCGACGGCGACTGCCGTCAGCGACCGGATTCTCATGCGTCTCTCCTACCCAGCGACGACCGGAACGGGAACCGCGTCGATGAGCGCGCGGGTGTATTCGTGCTGCGGCGCCTGGAAGATCTGCTCCGCGGGACCGGATTCCACGATCTTGCCGCGATACATGACCGCGATGTCGTGGGCCAGATTGCGCACCACCGAAAGATCGTGGGAGACGAACAGATACGACAGCCCCCGCTCGGCCTGCAGCTCTCGCAGCAGATTCAGCACACCCGCCTGGATGGACACGTCCAGCGAGGACACCGGCTCGTCGAGCACCAGCAGTTCGGGGTCCAGCGCCAGGGCACGCGCGATGTTGATGCGCTGCTTCTGGCCGCCGGAGAAGTCGGGCGGATAGCGGTCGGCGTGTTCCGGGCTGAGGCCGACCTGTTTCAGCAGCTCCGGCACCCGCTTGCGCACCTCGTCGCGGGACCGGCCGTCGACCCGCAGCGGTTCGGCGAGGGTGTCGAAGATCGGCAGTCGCGGATCCAGCGAGCCCGAGGGGTCCTGGAAGACGATCTGCATCTTGCGCCGGATCTCACGGCGGCGGGCCTTGGTCAGGGTCGCGACGTCGGTGCCGAGCACCTCGATGCTCCCGGCCTCGGGGACCACCAGATCCATGATCTGGGTCAGGGTGGTGGACTTCCCGGATCCGGACTCACCGACCAACGCGAAGGTGCGCCCGCCGCGCACCTCGAAACTGATGCCGTCGACCGCTCGCACCTCGCCCTTGCGGCGCTTGAAGAAGACGCCGGACGTGATGGGGAAGGTCTTCGTCAGCTCCGAAACCCGCAGCACCACACGGGCATCCGCGGGTGGCGCGGTCTCGGGCTCGGCCACCTCGCGACGGTAGGCGGTGAACAGCGCCTCGGTGCCGACCTCGTCGGTGCGGATGCACGCGGCACGGTGGCCCGGCCCGGTCTCCGCCAGCGGCGGCTCGGCGGTGCGGCAGGCGTCGATCGCGACCGGGCAGCGCGGGGCGAACGGGCAGCCGGGCGGCAGCGCGTGCATGGCGGGCGGCGCACCGGTGATGGGGATCAGCGGGCTGCGCGGCGGGCCGTCCATGCGCGGGATGGAACCCAGCAGGCCGACCGTGTAGGGCATCCGGGGCGCGCGGAAAAGATCGGTGGCGGTACTGGTTTCGACGATCCGCCCGGCGTACATGACGGCCACGCGGTCGGCCAGGGTGGCGGCGATGCCCATGTCATGGGTGATCATCACGACGCCCGCGCCGGTGATGTCGCGGGCCTTGCGCAGCAGGTTCAGGATCTGCTTCTGCACCGTGACATCCAGCGCGGTGGTGGGTTCGTCGCAGATGATCAGTTCCGGGTCGTTGGCGATCGCCATCGCGATCACCACGCGCTGGCGCATGCCGCCGGAGAACTCGTGCGGGAACGCCCTGGCTCGCGTCTGCGGCTCGGGGATGCCGACCAGGTCCAGCAGTTCCACGGCCCGCGCGGCGGCCTGCTGCCCGCTCATCTTCTTGTGTGCCAGCAGGGCTTCCGCGATCTGGTCACCCACTCGGTACACCGGGGTCAGCGCCGAGAGCGGATCCTGGAAGACCATGCTGATCCGGCTGCCGCGCAGCGTCGACAGCCGCCGGTCGGTCATGCCGACGAGTTCCTTGCCGCGCAGCCGGATCGAGCCGCGCACCCGCGCCTGCTCGGGTAGCAGGCCCATCACCGCCAGCGAGGACACCGACTTGCCCGATCCGGATTCGCCGACGATGGCCAGCACCTCGCCGTCGGACACCGTGTAGGTCACCCCGCGCACCGCATCGATGCGGCCCTCCTCGCCGGGGAACGACACGCGCAGGTCCGAGACCTCCAGCAGCGGCTCGGTCATGCTGCCTCTCCTTCCGGCGCGGTGTCCCGCTCGGACTTCTTCCGTCGCGCCCGTGCTCGCTTGGCGGTGGGGTCGAAGGCGTCGCGCAGGCCGTCGCCGACCAGGTTGGCGCACAGCACGGTGATGATGAGCAGCCCACCGGCGAACATGAACAGCCATGGGTAGGTGAGCGCGGACTTCGTCCCGGACGCGATCAGCGAACCCAGTGAGACGTCCGGTGGCTGCACGCCGAATCCGAGGAAGCTCAGGCCGGTTTCGGACATGATCGCCACACCGATCGCCAGCGTGGTGTCGATGATCAGGATCGACGCGATGTTCGGGACGATGTGGGTGGTGATCACCGTCCAGGTCGAGGCGCCCATGTACCGTGCGGCGCGGACGAATTCGCGTTCCTTCAGGCTCAGCGTCAGCCCGCGCACGATGCGGGCGCTGATCATCCAGCTGAACAGCGCGAGCAGCACGATCAGCAGCAGAATCGAGCCGCTGCCCTTCATCCGCGGGGCGAAGATCGCGATGACGATGAAGCTCGGTACCACCAGCAGCAGATCCACCAGCCACATCACGGCGCGGTCGGTCCAGCCGCCGAGCAAGCCCGCGACCGATCCGGCGGTGGCGGCGATGATGCTCGAGATGAACGCGACGCTGAAACCGATCAACAGCGACTTCTGCAGGCCGCGCAGCGTCTGCGCCAGCACGTCCTGGCCGATCTGGTTGGTGCCGAACGGATGGTCCGGGCTGGGCGGCTGCAGCAGCGCCGTGTAATCCAATTCCTGGTAGTCGTAAGGCATTACGGCGGGCAGCGCGAAGGCCAGCACCAGCATCAGCAGCAGGACGACCGCACCGGCGACGGCGGGTTTGTTGCGGCGGAACCTGCGCCACACCAGTTTCCGGCGTCCCGCGGCCTGGGGCTCGGGCGCGCCCTGAATGATCATCTCGGCTTCGGTCATGCTCCCACCCGCACCCGTGGATCGAGGATCGCGTAGGCGATATCGGACAGCAGGCCCGACACCAGCACCACCAATCCGGCGAACGCCGTGACGGTCACCACGACGTAGAGGTCCTGCGCGTTGATCCCGTCGACCAGCCATTCGCCGACGCCGTGCCAGCCGAAGATCTTCTCGGTGAACGTCGCGCCGGTGATCAGCGCGCCCAGGCTGTAGGCGAACAGCGTCGCCATCGGGATCAACGCGGTGCGCAGGCCGTGCTTGTACAGCGCGCGGCTGCGGGTGAGGCCCTTGGCGCGGGCGGTGCGGATGAAATCGCTCTGCAGCACGTCCAGCATGGCGTTGCGCTGGTAGCGGCTGTAGCTGGCCATGGCGGCGAGCGCCAGGCCAAGGGTGGGGACCACCATGTGCTGGACGCGGTCGACGAACTGATTCCACAGCCCGTGCACGGCGTTCGCGGAGGTCTCGCCGGTATACAGGAAGATCTGCTGGCCGGTGGCCGTATTGATCTCCAGCGCACCGTATTTCAGCAGGGTGGCGAGCAGGAACACGGGCGTGCTGAGCACCAGCAGCGACACCACCGTGGTGAAGTAGTCGCTGAACCGATACTGGCGGATCGCTCCGGCCGCGCCGATCAGCACGCCCAGCGCGGTGCCGACCAGCGAGCCGATCACCAGCAACCGCAGGCTCACGCCCACCCGGCGCCCCAGTTCCGCACTCACCGGCTGGCCCGCCAGTGTGGTCCCGAAATCGCCGTGGGCGATGCCGCTGATCCAGGTGGCGTAGCGCTGCGGGATCGGCTCGTCGAGGTGCAGTTCGGCGGCCTTGGCGTCGATCACCGACTGCGGCGGGCGCGGATTGCGCTGCTCCAGACTGTCCAGCGGGCGAAAGGTCAGCGACGCCAGACTGAAGGTCAGAAAGGTCGCCAGCACCAGCAGCACGACATAGTTGAGCGCGCGTCGTAGCAGAAAGCCGGTCATCGGTCCCCTCGGGTCGGTTGCTAGGCCCTGATCATAAGGACAGCTGGCGATCGTGGCGTGTCGAGGACAGCCGTGACATGCGTGGATCGTCAGCACATCGTGCACCAGTGTCGCGCGTAGCGGCGGTGGTTCGGCAGCCGTGGTAAGGGGGCTGATCTTACGGCCGGGGTCCGGGTTCGGGCAGGATGGAAGAGGTGACGCGTCTGCACCTGCCCAAACCCAAGATGGTGGCCACCGATGTCGATGGCACGCTCATCGACGAGCGTGAGCAGGTCACCCCGCGCACGCGGGCCGCGGTCGCGGCGCTCGTCGCCGACGGAGTGCAGTTCGTGCTCGCCACCGGCCGCCCGCCGCGCTGGATCGATCCGGTGGTCGAGGGCCTCGGGTACGCGCCGCTGTGCGTGTGCGGCAACGGCGCGGTGATCTACGACAGCGCCGCCGATCGCATCTTGCACACCAGCGTTCTCGATATGGCGAGCCTGGCGGCGATCGCCGAGTTGGCCGAGCGGGTGCTGCCCGGTTGCGGTTTGGCCGCCGAACGGGTCGGCGCGAGCGCGCACGACGCGGCCACCCCGCAGTTCGTGAGTTCGCCGGAGTACGAGCACGCCTGGCTGAACCCGGACGACACCCAGGTGGCCCGGCGCGAGGTGCTCGCCGCGCCCGCGATCAAGATGCTGATCCGGTTGCCCGGTGCGGCCAGCGCCGACATGCGGGCCGCCCTGGAACCGGAGCTCGCCGGGCGCGCCGACATCACCTACTCCACCAACAACGGCCTGATCGAACTGTCCGCGCCGGGTGTCACCAAGGCCTCCGGGCTGGCGATGGTGGCGCAGCGGCTGGGCGTGCAGCACGCCACCATGGTCGCGTTCGGCGATATGCCCAACGATGTCCCGATGCTGCGCATGGCCGGTCACGGTGTCGCCATGGCCAACGCGCATCCCGAGGCCCGCGCCGCCGCCGACGAGATCACCGCCACCAACTCGGCCGATGGGGTGGCCCTGGTGCTGGAACGCTGGTGGAGCAGCTGACCGGAGTGCGGTCGTCGCATCCCGAAACATCTGCGGGACAGTCGGTATGGCACCGATAGCGCGGATCTGCCCAGCCGTTCCCGGCTACGACTACTCGGCCGGGGCCGACGCGTCCGGCAGATCAGGGTTCGGCTCGGTCGTATTCGAGTTCGGTGCATCCGGAGCCGAAGTGTTGTGCCCGAGGGCATTCGAATCCGACGTGTTTCGTCCGAGGGCACTGGGATCTGACGTGTCGGACTCGAGCGCGTTGGGATCTGATGTGTTGGGCTCGAGCGCGTTGGGATTCGACGTGTTGGGCTCGAGGGCGTTGGGATCCGAGGTGTTGGGCTCGAGGGCGTTGGGATCCGAGGTGTTCTGTCCGACGGCGTTGGGATCCGAGGGGCTTGGCTCGCGGGCGTCGAGGTCGGGGGTCGCGGGCGTGGGGGCGTTCGGTGCGGGGGCGTGGGGATTCGGTGCGGGGGCCGCGATCTGTGCCGGGATCGGTGCGGCCGACCGGCCGGGGGCGGCGGACTGCTGCTGGGTGTCGTCGTAGGTCTTCAGCAGCGTGGTGACGATGCCGGTCACCTGGTTCAGGATCAGGGAGCCGTTCTCGAAATCCGATCGCAGGCCGTCCGGAACCGGGTAGGCGTTGCGCAGCGGCAGGCCCAGCAGCCCGGTCTCGGCGCCCAGCTGGACGAAGCGGTCCAGGATGTGGCCGACCACCTCGACCACGGTGCCGTCCGGCGCGGCGTAGACGTAACCGTTGACGAATTTCGCGTACTGGCCGCCGTTCGCGGTCGGCTTCGGCTCGGAGGCCGCGGCGCCCAGATGCCCGTCCGGCCCGCCGTGTTCGGCCCAGTACCGGGCGACCAGATTGTCCTCGACCATCCCGAGCACCCGGCCGGTCAGGTCGGCCAGCGCCGCGAGGTCGGTGCCGGGGCGCTGCGCGCCGGGGGCGGTGTTGTTGCCCGCGCGCGTGGCCAGCGGTGTGCCGCTGCCCGCGGCGATCTCGCGGATGCGGTCCATCAGCGCGTACGCGGCATCGCCCGGGCAGGTGGTGTTGCCGACGTCGCGGTGGGCGAACACCGTGGGCAGCTGCACCGCCTCGCCCTGGGCATACGGCGTGAACTCGGTGCCCTCCGAATACATCGTGGTCCGGCTCAGCGGGTTCAGCCCGGCGACCTTCGCGCGCCATCCGATGAACTGCCCGGCCGCCTGGATCGCGGCGTCGGTGGGCGGCTCGGTCTCGAAATCACCCATCAGCGCGACGCCGGAGGTGTTCTCGTTGAACCCGCCCGCGTGCGCGCCCTGCACCGGCCGGTCCAGGCCACCGGAGTGGCCCTCGAAGATCTGCCCGTACTTGTCGACCAGGGCGTGGTAGCCGATATCGCACCACCCCAGGGTCTTGGCGTGGTAGGCGTAGATGGCGCGGACGATCCCGGCCGATTCGGCCTTGGAGTAGTCGTTGCGGCCCGCGGTGTGATGCACGGTGATGCCGCCGAGGCCGTCGTCGTAGGTCGGTTCCTCGCAGCGGATCGATTCGTCGGCGCCCCACTGGGCCCGGCTGATCACCTTGGGGCCGCCGCTCGCCAGCGGGGCGGCCACGCTCGTCAGATTGTCGTCGGCGACACCGCGACCCGGATCGATCAGCACCGCCGACAGCGCGGAGGCGGCCAGCTGGGCGGGGTCGTCGGAGCGCGCGCCGCCCGGAATCGGCGCGGCCGTCTTGCGCGTGGTGAGCACCTGGACCGCATTGGTCTTGCCGACATAGATCGGTTCGGTTCCGGTCCGGCCCGGCGGCGCGTGATCGTCGGCGCGCGTGTCCACCTGCTCGGTGGAGAACCAGGGTCCCCAGCTGCCGTCGGGCGTCTTCGCCCGCACCATCGCCCTTGTTCCCCCGAGGTTTTCGGCGGTCAGGGCAACCATGCTGAACGGCGTCGGGCGAGTGAGTTCCTTGACCTCCGCCCCCACCCGCTCCGCGAGGTCGGGGGCGACCGCACCGGGCGCCAGAGCCGGGGTGCTCGGATTCGCATCGGGCGGCAGCGCGGGGTCGGCGACGGGGGCGGCGCTCGGGTCGGGTTCCTCGAGGGGGGCGCCGATGAATCCGGGTGCGCCGCTGGGGTTTCGGGGCGGGGCGGCCGGGGTGGTCCGGTCGGGACCGAACTGGGGTAGGGGGATCTCGCCGGGTAGCTCGACGCCCGGCGGCGCGGGCAGACCCGGCGGCACCGGTACCGCGCGCGGCAGCGGCAGTTTGCGCAGATCGGACAGGCGCAGGTCGGGCAGGTCGAGACCGGTGAGTTCGCGCAGCGGCAGGACGACATCCGGCGCGGAGGCCAGCGCCACCTCGGCGAGTTGCGCTGGGATCGCCGCGAGATTGCTTTCGTTGGCCGAGTGGTAGTCGGGCGAGTGGCGCAGGACGAGACCCGCGAGCGGCGCGGTGACCACCAGGGTGGCCACCACCGGAAGAATGTACGGGCGTTTCGGTCTGCGATACGGCACGAGCCTCTCCCCTTCAGGTAGAACCGTTGGCCGTCAACTCCGGAACAGGGTTGATTCCTGACGGAACAATGGTCACACTAGTCACAATCTTCACAAATCTAAACCTTCAGTTGAGGATTAGAGGTAGGTAGCTCGAATGTAGCTTCCAAATAGCCGCACAGCGGGCAGGACATGCCGAACGGAACCGACCGGTAGGGCCCGCCCGCGAAACCCGTGGGAGTGCACATGGCAGGCGGAAGACGACGGTGGATCGCGGTACCGCGGCGGGGCGAGTTGTCGCGCCGCCGCCGACGGCGACACGCCGTGGGAGCGGGACTGGTCGTGCTGACCCTGACGGGTGGCACGGTCGTGCTGACCGCGACCTGGCCCGATGGTTCCGCGCCGTACCGGCCGCTCGCCGGTATCGGACACGGCCGGGGGATGAGTCAGGTCGGCGCGTTCGACCAGGCGCTGGCCGGCGCCGCGGCCGAGGACATCCTGGCGCACTATTATCCGGGCGCCGTGCTGGGCACGATCGCGCCGACCACCGTCGGCGTCCGGTTGACGGCCGACGACAACGAGACCCTCGACGTCTTCTCCGACGCCGGGCTGACGGTCGCCGATCGGCGGGTCGTTCCCGGCCAGGCCGCGCACCTCACGCCGATGCCCGACGGCGGCGCCGCCGTCGTGATCACGGCCGGTTGCGACGGCGACGTGATCTGGCAGGGCGCCACGGCCGATCCGTGGGCCTACCCGGTCGTGCCCGGCACCGACCGTCCGGCGGCCGAGCATCTGAAGGTCTGCGGCGGGGGCACCTATCGCGGCGCCCTCGGTGTCGCGCTGGAGAACGGCGAGGCCCGCACCGTCAATCAGGTCGACGTCGACGATTACCTGATGGGCGTGGTCCCGGCCGAGATGCAGGCCAACTGGGCCGACCAGGGCGGCGCGGAAGCGCTGCGCGCACAGGCGATCGCGGCCCGCTCCTATGCCCTGGCCGAGCAGCGCTACCCCTACGCCCAGACCTGCGACATCACCGACTGCCAGGTCTACCCCGGCACCGAGAAGGAGGATCCGCGGGCGGCCGAGGCGGTCCGCGCCACCTCGGGCCGAGTGTTGTTGCGCGACGGGCGAATTCTGCGCACCGAGTACTCGGCGGCCCCGGGCGGCGGGCAGCCGATCGATATCGGCACCCTCGAGGTCGGTCCGAGCCCCGACGAACTTGCCCCCGCCCCCGCCCCGCCACCCCGCGACGACTACGGCCAGCAGGCTGTGCGCGGCAACAGCGTCATCGACGTCGAGTACGCCGAGACCGGCGGCGCGGCCGGACCACTCGGCGCGGCGCGCGGCCCGGAGTCGTTGCTACCCGGCCGAATCGGGACCTACCGCATGTTCGACAACGGCGTCATCATCGCTACCCCGGTCCTCGGCGCCCGCGTCGTCGACTTCGCCACCCTGCTCCAGGTGGCGCCGGAGGTCCAGGAAGGTGGTCACTTCCCCCGATCCGGCGGTACGGCCCCACCCAATACGGCCCCACCCAATACGGCCTCGACCCCCACGCCTCGTCCGACCGTCCTCCCGGACCAGGCAGTGCAACTACCGCAGCACGCCGGTCCCGTCCCCGACGTCGATGCCGAGCCCCCGCCACCGTCGGCGGAGGCGGACGGCGTTCCGGCAGCGGCGTCGGAGTATCCGGAACCCCCTGTGGGAATTCCGGCACCCGCGGGCCCGGCGGGAGGGTAGTCAGCTCAGGGATGTGTCGCCGAGGGACTCGGCGAGTTCGCGTAGGAGGGCGCCCAGTTGGTCGAGTTTTTCGCGGTTCATGCCGCCGAGGACGCGGATCTGGTTGTCGACATGTAGTGGCATGAGGCGGTCGATGAGTTCGCGGCCCTCGTCGGTGAGGCGGATGCGGACGGTGCGGCGGTCCTTCGGGTCGGCCGCGCGCACTACCAGGCCCTTGGCGGCCATGCGGTCGATGCGGTTGGTGATGGCGCCCGAGGTCACCATGGTGGCCTTGATCAGCGCGCCGGCGGTGAGCCCGGCGTCGCCGCCGGAGCGGCGCAGCGTCGTCAGCACGTCGAACTCCCATTCCTCGAGGTCGTAGCGCGCGAAGAATTCCTTGATCTCCCGCTCGACCACCCGGCTCAGGCGTTTGAGCACCGGCTGGCCCCGCTGGTCTGGGGTTCCGCCTACGCCGTCACCTCCGAATTCGGATACTGAAAGGAAAAGGCTTGACCTTGACGTAGCGTCAACTCGCAAGGTGGAGGAGTCGACGCGGACGAGAGGAGCAGCGGTGGCCGGGGCGAAGGGCCGCAACGAATGGTCCATTCAGGAACTGGCGAAGGCGGCCGGTACCACGAGCCGGACGCTGCGCCATTACGGCGAACTGGGCCTGTTGTCGCCCAGCCGGATCGGGGCCAACGGATACCGCTACTACGACCAAGGCTCCCTCGTGCGGTTGCAACGGATCCTGCTGCTGCGGGAACTCGGCCTCGGCCTGCCGGTCATCGCCGAAGTGCTTGCGGGAGAACAGGATGCGGCGGCCGCGCTGCGGACGCATCTGGATCTGCTGCACCAGGAGCAGGACCGGATCGGCCGGCTGATCGCGTCGGTGCACACCACATTGCGCAAGACGGAAGCAGGTGAGCCACTCATGGCAGACGAGGTATTCGACGGTTTCGACCACACGCAGTACAAGGACGAGGTGATCGAACGCTGGGGCAAGGACGCCTACGAGCAGGGCGATCGCTGGTGGCGGTCGCTCGGCGAGGCCGGCAAGCAGGAGTTCCTCCGGACCCAGGTCGAGATCGCCACCGACTACGGCAAGGCGCACCGCGCGGGCCTCGCGCCCGGCAGCGCCGAGGTGCTGGCCATCACCCAGCGCCACTACGACTGGGTGACGACCGGCTGGCAGGGCACGTGCCCGAACCGGGAGTACTTCACCAACCTCGGTGAAATGTACGTCGCCGACCCGCGTTTCGGCGCCAACTACGACAAGCACGGCGCGGGTACGGCCGAGTTCGTCCGCGACGCCATGCGCGCCTACGCCGAAGCCCGGCTGTCGTAGGCGGACTCGAGCCCGGTCCGGAACATCCCGCGAGCGCCCGCACGATTCGTCGTGCGGGCGCTCGCCGTATCGCCGACACGGCCGGTAGAGTTCCCGCCCGAGTGCAGAAGGGGGAGCGTCGTTGCATCAGCCATACGGTCACCAGGAGTATCCGGCACACGGCTATCCGCAGCCGGGCTACGGCTATCCGCAGCCGATGTACCAGCCACCGGCGAGCGGCGGGACCGCGATCACGGCGGGCATTCTCGCGATTGTGCTCGCGCTGACCGGAATACTCGGGGTGCTCACCTCGATCGGCGTGGGTCACGACCAGTACTACCGGGAACATGCGGGCGAGGAGGTCCGCAACCTGTTCTACGTCTCCGCGGCAGTCGAGGGCGGCATCGTCGCGCTGCTGCTCCTCGGCGGCATTCTGCTGATGAATCACAAGAATGCCGGTCGGATCATCCTGATCATCCTCGCCTCCCTCGGCCTGCTCGGCGGCTTCGCCGGCACCATCGCCGGAATCCTGTCCCCGCTCCCGGCCGCCGCGATCCCGGGTGTCATCGGCGTACTCGTCACCGTCCTCCTCCTGGCCCTGACCCTGGCGGGCTCCACCAAGCGCTGGTGCGCGCAGGGTCGCCACGCGCCCTATCCGTATTACTGACGGGGACCCGGTATGGCATGTCCGTACGGCCCGCCCGTTTATGTGTACGTGCAGCCGAAACCCGGTGGGGGAACAGCCATTACCGGCGGGATTCTGGCATTGCTGCAGGGATTGCTGCTCGGTTTCCTGGCGGTGGCTTTCGCTATGTCGGCCGACGATATCGGCTCGATGGTGGCGGTAGGGACGTTCGTCTCGGTCGTGGGCACTATCAGCGGGTTCTATCTGGTCGAATCGATCATGCTGTTCTGCCGGCGTGCCGCGGGCCGGGTGCTGGTCATCGCGGCGGCGACGCTGGCCATTGTCGGCATCACGAGCCTCGCCCTCGGCGCGCTGTTCGTCAGCGGCATGGAGAAATCCGACGTGGCGCCCGCCAGCATCTTCGTGTCGATCGTCTTCGCGATCGAGTTGCTCACCCTGTGCCTCGCGGCCGCGGGTTCGACCGGACGGTGGATCGCGGCGCGCCGGACGGCCGGGCAGCCACCGGCGCCGCCCTATCCGTATTACTGACGGGCGAGATTACTGACGGGCGGGCAGACGTCGCCGGGGCGGACGGCTACGCTGGGCACCCGTGACCGTCGCATCGCCCTTCGATCTCATCGTCGTCGGCTCCGGGTTCTTCGGGCTGACCATTGCCGAACGTGCCGCCAACCTGCTCGGCAAGCGGGTGCTGGTGGTCGAACGTCGCTACCATCTCGGCGGCAACGCCTACTCCGAAGCCGATCCGGAAACCGGCATCGAGGTACACAAATACGGGGCCCACCTGTTCCACACGTCGAACAAGCGGGTCTGGGATTACGTCAATCAATTCACCGAATTCACCGGGTATCAGCACCGCGTGTTCGCGATGCACAAGGGGCAGGCCTACCAGTTCCCGATGGGGCTGGGCCTGATCTCGCAGTTCTACGGCCGCTATTTCACCCCGGACGAGGCCCGGGCGCTGATCGCGAAAGAGGCCGCGGAGATCGACACCAAGGACGCGAGCAATCTCGAGGAGAAGGCGATCTCACTGATCGGCCGTCCCCTCTACGAGGCCTTCATCCGCGGCTACAACGCCAAGCAGTGGCAGACCGACCCGAAGAACCTGCCGGCCAGCACCATCACCCGGCTGCCGGTGCGCTACACCTTCGACAACCGCTACTTCAACGACACCTACGAGGGCCTGCCCAAGGACGGCTACACCGCCTGGCTGGCCCGCATGGCCGAATCCGATCTCATCGAGGTGCGGCTGGACACCGACTGGTTCGAGGTGCGCGAGGAGCTGCGCGCGCAGAACCCGGACGCGCCGGTCGTCTACACCGGCCCGCTGGACCGCTACTTCGACTACGCCGAGGGCGAATTGGGCTGGCGCACCATCGATTTCGAGACCGAGGTGCTGGAAACCGGTGACTTTCAGGGCACCTCGGTAATGAACTACAACGACGAGGACGCGCCCTACACCCGCATCATCGAGCCGCGGCACTTCCACCCCGAGCGGGACTGGTACCCGGACGACAAGACGGTGATCCAGCGCGAGTACTCACGCTTCGCGAAGACCGGCGACGAGCCGTACTACCCGATCAACACCCCGGAGGACCGGCAGAAGGTGCTGGCCTACCGCGACCGCGCCAAGGCCGAAACCGCCTCCGCGAAGGTGCTTTTCGGCGGCCGCCTGGGCACCTACCAGTACCTGGACATGCACATGGCGATCGGCAGCGCGCTCAGCATGTTCGACAACGTGCTGCGCCCGCACCTGGAGTCCGGTGCGCCTCTGGTGGATGAGACCGCGCAATGACGACCACCCTGGAAGAGATGACGACAACCACCGAGACCCGCGCGAAATCCCTGCTGCAGCGCATCATCCTGCCGCGCCCGGGTGAACCGCTGGACGTGCGCACCCTCTATCTCGAGGAGTCGCAGACCAATGCCCGTCGCGCGCACGCGACTTCGCGCACGTCGCTGTCGATCGGCGCCGAATCCGAGGTGTCGTTCTGCACCTACTTCAACGCCGTGCCCGCCAGCTACTGGCGCCGCTGGACGGTATTGAAGTCGGTCGTGCTGCGCCTGGAGCTGTCCGGCCACGGCCGGGTCGACGTGTACCGCTCCAAGGCGGACGGTTCCCGAATCCACGTGCAGGGTAACGAATTCTCGACGGGCGGCGGGGAATCCGTCGCCCTCGTCGAATTCGAGGTGGACCTGGGGCCGTTCGAGGACGGTGGATGGATCTGGTTCGACATCACCACCGACTCGCATGTCGACCTGCGCAGCGGCGGCTGGTACGCGCCGGTGGAGGCGCCGGGCGAGGGCAGCATCGCGGTCGGCATGCCCACCTTCAACCGCCCCACCGACTGTGTGAAAACCCTTGCGGCCCTGGGCTCCGACCCGCTGGTGCTGGAGAAGATCAAGGCCGTCATCATTCCCGACCAGGGCAACCGCAAGGCCGTCGACGAGCCGGGCTTCGCCGAAGCGGCGGCCGTGCTGGGAGACCGGCTGGCCATTCACGACCAGCCCAATCTCGGCGGCTCCGGCGGCTACAGCCGGGTCATGTACGAGGCGCTGAAGACCACCGACGCCCAGTACATCGTCTACATGGACGACGACATCGAGATCGAGCCGGACTGCATCCTGCGGGCGCTGGCCTTCGCCCGCTTCGCCCGCACACCCACGCTGGTCGGCGGCCAGATGCTGAACCTGCAGGAGCGTTCGCACCTGCACACCATGGGCGAGGTCGTCGACCGCGGCATCTGGATGTGGACTGCGGCGCCGAACGTCGAGTACGACCACGACTTCTCCAAGTACCCGCTGCGCGACCGCGACAACTCCAAGCTGCTGCACCGGCGCATCGACGTCGACTTCAACGGCTGGTGGACCTGCGTGATCCCGCGCGTGGTCGCCGAGGAGATCGGCCAGCCGCTGCCGCTGTTCCTGAAATGGGACGACGTCGAGTACGGCCTGCGCGCCCGCGCCGCCGGGTACCCGACGGTCACCCTGCCGGGCGCGGCGGTGTGGCACATGGCCTGGAGCGACAAGGACGACGCCATCGACTGGCAGGCGTACTTCCACCTGCGCAACCGGCTCGTGGTGGCGGCTCTGCACCTGGGCAACGACGGCCGCCCGATGATCGTCAACACGGTCAAGGCGACGCTGAAACACCTACTGTGCCTGGAGTATTCGACGGTCGCCATCCAGAACCAGGCGATCCGCGACTTCCTGGCGGGTCCCGATCGGCTGTTCGAGCTGCTGCCCAGCGCGCTCGGCGACGTGGCACGGCTGCGCAAGGACTTCCCCGACGCGGTCACCCTGCCCTCCTCCACCGCGCTGCCGCTGCCCAGTGGCGCCGACGTGGGTGCGGTGGGCGAGCCGGGCAACCCGATCGCCAAGGTCGTTCGGCTCGGCAAGGGCGTACTGCACAACCTGCGCCCGGCCAAGACCGAACACCACGACCGCCCGCAGCTCAACGTCCCGACGCTCGATGCCCGCTGGTTCCTGCTCTCGCAGGTCGACGGCGTCACCGTCACCACCGCCGACGGACGCGGCGTCGTCTACCGCAAGCGCGATCCGCGGCAGGCGTGGGGCCTGTTCAAGGAGGCGATCCGGCTGCGACGGGAGCTGGCCGGTCGCTTCCCGGCCCTGCGCGAGCAGTATCGTGCCGCACATCCGCGGCTGACCAGCACGGCGGCCTGGGAGAACGCGTTCGGTATCGGCGGCGACACAGGGAGCGAGAAATGACAGCGGCAGTACCGGAGTCGGCCGACGCGCCGCATCTGCACGTCGTGCCCGAACCCGTCGCCTCGCCCGCCGAGGTCAAGATCATAAACGCGGTGCAGGGCACCATCGGCGCCAACCCGGCGGTGATCAAGGCGGCTCGGGGACTGTCGCACTTCGGGGAGCATTCGCTGGGCTGGATGGGCATCGGCGCCGCCGGTGCGTTGCTGGACAAGCCGCGCCGACGGCAGTGGGCCGGGGTCGCCGTCGGCGCCTTCGGGGCGCACGCCGCGTCGGTGATCATCAAGCGAATCGTCCGCCGCCCGCGCCCGCACCACCCGTCGGTGCAGGTCAACGTGTCGACGCCGAGCAAACTGAGCTTCCCGTCGTCGCACGCGACCTCCACGACCGCGGCGGCGGTATTGCTCGGCAGACTGACCGGGCTACCCTTGCCTGCGGTGCTCGTGCCGCCGATGCTGCTGTCCCGGATCGTGCTCGGGGTGCACTACCCCTCGGATGTGCTCGCCGGGTCCGCGCTGGGTGCCGCGTCCGCAGCCGCCGTGCTCGCCGCCGAAAAGAGAACCCGTGACCGCACAGGAAAGAACCCTCGTTGATATGAGTGAAGAGCCGACCAGCGTCGACCTGGACGAGGCCGTCATCAAAGGTCCGCCGAAGACCCTGGCCGGCGGCCTGGTCAAGGCGATGCGGCCGCGCCAGTGGGTGAAGAACGTCCTGGTGCTGGCGGCTCCGCTGGCGGCGGGCAAGGACGCGGTCTCGAGCGCTTCGGTGCTGGGCCACGTCGGGATCGCGTTCGTGGTGTTCTGCCTGGCGGCATCGGGTATCTACCTGATCAACGACGCGAAGGACGTGGAGGCCGACCGGGCGCACCCGACCAAACGTTACCGGCCGATCGCGGCCGGTGTCGTCCCGGTCAATCTCGCCTACCTGCTGGCGGTCGTGCTGCTGGTCGGTTCCGTCGCGATCTCGTTCGCGGCGTCGTGGCATCTGGCCGTGGTGATGGCGGTCTACATCGGCATCCAGCTGGCCTACTGCTTCGGTCTCAAGCACCAGGCGGTGCTCGACATCTCCATCGTGTCGTCGGGCTTCCTGCTGCGCGCGGTCGCCGGTGGCGCCGCGGCGAGTATCGAACTGTCGCAATGGTTCCTGCTGATCATGGCGTTCGGCTCGCTGTTCATGGCGGCCGGAAAGCGGTACGCGGAGTTGAAGATCGCGCTCGACACGGGTGCGAAGATCCGCAAGTCGCTGCAGTACTACACGCCCACCTACCTACGCTTCATCTGGACGCTGTCGGCGACCGCGGTCGTCGTGTTCTACGGGCTGTGGGCATTTCAGCAACAGCAGTTCAAGGACACCCAGTGGTATGCGATCTCGATGATTCCGTTTACGATCGCAATCCTGCGTTACGCGGTCGACGTCGATGGCGGCGAGGCCGGTGAACCCGAAGAGATCGCGCTGGGGGACCGCATATTGCAGCTCCTGGCCATCGCCTGGATCGGAGCGGTAGGTGTCGCTGTCTATCTCGCCTGACGAGAGGCTGGGAGCGGGAAAAGAGCGCGAAGAGGGTCCGCCGACCAGCACGCTGGCGGTCGGCGAGGGAGAGCGGGAGGCGAGCGCCTCCCGCTTCGCGCGACTGTCCCGAGCCGTCTTCGTCGGTGGGGTAGCCCTCACCGTGGTCCTGTTCGCGGCCGGCGCCTGGCAACGGCGCTGGATCGCCGACGACGGACTCATCGTGTTGCGCACCGTGCGCAACCTGCTGGCCGGCAACGGGCCGGTATTCAACGCGGGCGAGCGGGTGGAGACCAACACCAGCGCCGCGTGGACCTATGTCGTGTGGTTCTTCAGCTGGATCACCCAGGCCCGGCTGGAGTACGTGGTGCTCGGCGTGGCGCTGGGGTTGTCGCTGCTGGCGGTCCTGTTCGCCATGCTCGGCTCGGCTCGGCTGTGGGGCGGCGCCTCGGGTCAGCTGCTGCTGCCGGCGGGTGCGCTGGTCTACGTGGCCGTGCCGCCCGCCCGCGACTACGCCACCTCGGGGCTGGAGAACTGCCTGGTCATCTTCTGGCTGGGCGTGCTGTGGTACCTGCTGATGCGCTGGAGCCGGGCCGAGCGGCCCGGTCTCGCAAGTTTTCTCGGCCTGGTCTTCTGGGCCGGGCTGTCGTGGCTGGTGCGCCCCGAGATCACCGTGCTGGGCGGCCTGGCCCTGCTGCTGGTCTTCTGCGCGCCGATGCCGCGAACCCGGCTGCGGCCCATCGTCGTTCGGGCGCTGCTGGTCGTGGTCGGCGGCGCGGTGCCGCTGGGCTATCAGATCTGGCGGATGGGCTACTACGGCCTGCCCTATCCGAACACCGCGGTCGCCAAGGAGGCCGGCGGCGCCAAGTGGAGGCAGGGCCTGGTCTACCTGTGGGACCTCGTCGGTCCGTACTTCCTGTGGGTGCCGCTGCTGGTGCTGGCGGCGATCGCCGTCTTCTCTCTGCGGACCCGGCGCGGGTCGGCCCCGCCGTCCGCGCGTGATTCCGCCGAAACCACCCGGCTGCGTGCGCTGCAGCGGCGGCTGCGCACGCCCGGCGCGGTGGTCACGCTGATGCTCGTCGGCGGGCTGCTGCTGGTGGTGTTCAACATCCGGGTCGGCGGCGACTTCATGCACGGCCGCATGCTGCTGCCGCAGCTGTTCATCCTGCTGTTGCCGGTCGCCGTGCTGCCGGTGCGCCTGCCCGGCGACGCCGTCGCGGAGCGGGGCGTACGCGGACTGACGCGGTGGTCGATCGCGCTGCCACTGGTGGCGTGGGTGGTGACGATGGGCTGGGCGCTGTTCGCCGCCGACACCGTCGCCAACACCTCCGGCAGCCAGCTCAGCGCCACCGGCATCGTGGACGAGCGGATCTACTACGTGCTCAACAGCGGTCACGACCATCCCGTGCTGGCCGAGGACTATCTGGACTACCCGCGGATGCGCGCGATGGTGGAGGCCATCGAGAACAGCCCGAACGGCGGGCTGCTGATCAATTCGCCGTCGTTCATGATGTGGTACGTCGCGCCGCCGCCGCTGCCGATCCCCGAGGGCGGCTACGGCCACACCGTCTACTTCCTGAATCTGGGAATGACGAGTATGAACGTTCCGTTGGATGTGCGCGTGCTCGATCAGGAGGGCCTGGCCTACCCGTTGGCCGCGCACACCGATCGGCTCGTCGACGGCCGCATCGGCCACGACAAGAACCTCTACTCGGACTGGGTGGTCGTCGACGCCGGCATGGTCGACCGGCATCCGTGGATGCCGTGGTTCATGGACGAGAAGTGGGTGATCCAGGCCCGGACCGCGCTGAGCTGCCCCGCCACCCAGGATCTGCTGGCGTCCTATCGCGCGCCGCTCACCGTCGACCGTTTCAAGCACAACATCATCCAGGCCCTGCATTTCTCGAAGTACCGTATCGAGCGGGTGCCGAAGTACGAGATCCAACGCTGTGGCCTGGTGGACCCGATTCCACCCGTGGTACCTAACTAGCGCGGTACCGATATCACAGTTGTTTTGGCCACTCTGTCTCGATTTGGTAACGCCGCAGCGGTACCGAAGCGATAGGCTCCCATGAGTACGTCCGTCGTGGGCGCGTCGTGGTATGCGTTGCGACGAGGGATCCGCAAGAAGCGGCCGAGCCCGGCCGCACAAGGGAAAGGCCGAACAGAATATGCGAGGCGTGACTGTGCGTTGGGCGCAGGAAAGACGTCGGAGACGGTCGCAGCGGCAGGGTTCACGGCGAGCCGGCTGGGCGAAGCGGTCCGCGCTGGGCGTCGCCCTGGCGACGCTGCTGCCGTTCGGGGTGTCGGTGGCAGGCGCGGGCACCGCGTCCGCGGCATTCGACCCCTCCGGTATCGACTTCTGGGTCGATTCGCCGACGATGGGCCCGATCAAGAATCGGGTCTTCCGTGCCGCCGACGGCAACACCAGCCGCGTGGTCTATGCCCTCGACGGCATGCGGGCCCGGCAGGACATCAGCGGCTGGGAGATCGAGACCAATATCGCCGCCGAACTCACCAAGGCCAACATCAATGTCGTGATGCCGGTCGGTGGTCAGTCCAGCTTCTACGCCGACTGGAACGCGGCCAGCTCCTTCCTGGGCCTGCCGCCGATCTCCGGTTCGTCCTCGGGCTCGGCCTCGGGTTCGGGTGCGACGCAGGTGCTGGCCGACGGCCCCGGTAAGAGCTACCGCTACGAGTGGGAGACCTTCCTGACCCGCGACCTGCGCAACGCGCTGCGGGACCGGCTGGGCTTCAGCACGACTCGCAACGGCGCGTTCGGCCTGTCGATGGGCGGCAGCGCGGCCCTGACGCTGGCCGCCTACCACCCGGAGCAGTTCAGCTTCGCCGGGTCCTACTCCGGTTATCTCAACGTGTCGGCGCCTGGGATGAGGGAGGCGTTGCGCGTCGCGATGATCGACGCCGGTGGCTACAACATCGACTCCATGGCGCCGCCGTGGGGCCCGCAGTGGCTGCGGATGGATCCGTTCGTGTTCGCGCCGCGGTTGAAGGCCAACAACACCCGCCTGTGGATCTCGGCCGGCAGCGGCCTGCCCGGTCCGGTGGACGGCCCCAACTTCAACACGCTCAACGCGATGGGCCTCGAGGCGCTGGCGCTGGCCAACACCCGGGCGTTCCAGGTGCGCATGATGACCCTGGGCGCGGGCAACGTCACCTACGACTTCCCGGCCGTGGGTGTGCACAACTGGCGCTACTGGGAGAGCGAGGTCTACCGCATGCTGCCCGACCTCTCGGCCAATATCGGCTGATCCCGGCCCGTTCCGAAGCCCCACGGTGACTCCGGTCGCCGTGGGGTTTTTCGTGTCCGCCGTTCTG
Organism: Nocardia wallacei; assembly: GCF_014466955.1. Lineage (NCBI taxonomy): Bacteria > Bacillati > Actinomycetota > Actinomycetes > Mycobacteriales > Nocardiaceae > Nocardia > Nocardia wallacei. The sequence goes on from NZ_AP023396.1 coordinate 136,428, forward strand.
CTCGCGCTGCTGTGCCGAAGATTTGCTACCGAGCCCGACAAGGGATCGGACGACCGCATTGACGGATTACCGTGTGTCGCGGGTCACTGTTTGATTCATTTCCGAGTTGAATCACTTTATTGCAACACCGGATCGCCGATACTCGATTCGTAACGCGGTACCTGCAGTACACCGACGTCCTTGGTACGTCGATGGGTTTGTCTGTGTTGTCCGAAGATGAGGGCCGGGCGCGTAGCGAGGGTTCGGGCGCGCTCCGTTCTCGAGCGAAAGGTCGAACTCGATGCGATTTGCGCGGAGGAAGCCGAAGCCCGACGGAGTGCGCGGTTCGTGGCTGAAGCGATCGGTGTTGGGCATGGCACTGGCGATGACGCTGCCACTGGGCGTATCCGTGGTCGGGAGCGGCGCAACCGCGACGGCGGCGTTCGATCCGTCGGGATTCGACTTCTGGGTCGACTCACCGGTGATGGGCCCGATCAAGTCGCGGATCTTCCGCGCCAAGGACGGCAACACCGATCGCGTGGTCTACGCCCTCGACGGCATGCGGGCGCCGCAGACGCTCAACGGCTGGGAGATCGAGACCAATGTCGCCCAGGTGCTGACCGACTGGAACATCAACGTCGTGATGCCCGTGGGCGGGCAGTCCAGCTTCTACGCCGACTGGAACGCGCCCAGCTCGTTCTTCGGCATCGGCCCGACCGGCTTCGGCTCCTCCAGCGGCTCGGGCGCCACCGAGACCTTCCTGGACGGCCCCGGCAAGAGCTACCGCTACGACTGGGAGACCTTCCTGACCTCCCAGCTGCGCAGTGCGCTGCGCGACCGGCTCGGCTTCCGCGCCGACCGCAACGGCGCGTTCGGCCTGTCCATGGGCGGCAGTGCGGCGCTGACCCTGGCGGCCTACCACCCCGACCAGTTCAGCTTCGCCGGTTCCTTCTCCGGCTACCTGAACATCTCCGCCCCCGGTATGCGCGAGGCGATCCGCGCCGCCATGATCGACGCGGGCGGCTACAACGTCGACGCCATGGCGCCGCCGTGGGGCCCGCAGTGGCTGCGCATGGATCCGTTCGTGTTCGCACCGCAGCTGATCGCCAACGGCACCCGGCTGTGGATCGCCGCGGGCAGTGGCGTTCCGTCGCAGCAGGATTGGGCACTGCCGCCGGGCGCCGCCGCCGACCACATCATCCGCGGCGCGCCGCTGGAGGCGATGGCGCTGGCCAACACTCGTGCCTTCCAGGTCCGGATGATGTCGCTGGGCGCGCAGAACGTGGTCTATTCGTTCCCGGCTGTCGGCGTGCACGACTGGTTCAACTGGCAGGACGAGGCGTATCGGATGATTCCGGATCTGTCGGCCAACATCGGCTGACGAGTCGGCCGCGCGGTCGGTGGCAAATCGACGGTTTACATCACGATTCGGTCTCGGGGCGCGTTTCCCGGGCCGCGGTTCCGAATGTCTGCCGATAGAAGAAGTTCGGGAAACAAACGCCGAAACCTGCACTCACCACGAGAAGCGTTCGGCGGCGATGGTCGCTCGTCATGCATCTCGGGTGCGGTCCAATCGGGGCCGCACGGGCGAAAGGTCGGTTCGATGCGGTCAGTGCGATTGTGCGGAACGATTGCCGGTGTGCGGGATTCGGCCCGGTGGCGCGGATCGGGCGCGGGTGTGCGGCGCCTGGTCCGGCGCCTCGCGGGAGTCGCGCTCGCCGTGGCGATTCCGGTGACGATGACGGTCGCCGGTGCGCCCGGACCCGCGGCGGCCGCGTACAACTCCGACGGTTTCGATTTCTGGGTCGATTCGAGCATGGGCCCGATCAAGAACCGCGTTTTCCGTGCGGCGGACGGCAATACCGATCGGGTGGTGTACGCGCTGGACGGTCTGCGCGCGCGGAATGATCTGTCCGGGTGGGAGATCGACACCGACGTATCCCGGGTGCTGCCGCAGTGGAACATCAATGTGGTGATGCCGATCGGCGGGCAGTCCAGCTTCTACAGCGATTGGGCGGCGCCGAGCAATACCAACGGCCAGACCGTGCGCTATGCCTGGGAAACCTTCCTGACCCGGGATCTGCGCGACGCGCTACACGAACGGCTGGGTTTCAAGCCCGTCGGCAACGGGGTGTTCGGGCTGTCCATGGGCGGCAGCGCCGCGCTCGCTCTGGCGGCCTATCATCCCGATCAATTCCGTTACGCCGCTTCCTATTCCGGCTACCTGAATCCTTCCGGCCCGGGTATGCGGGAGGCGCTGCGCGCGGCGATGCTGGATGCCGGCGGTTTCAACATCGACGCCATGTGGGGCCCGCCGTGGGACCCGCGCTGGCAGCGGAACGACCCGACCTTTTTCGCGCCGCTGTTGCGGCAGAACGGCACCCGGCTGTGGATTTCCTCGGGCAACGGCCTGCCCGGCCCCCGAGACGCCGTTCGCGGCCCGATCGACGCCTACCACCTGACCAATGCGGAGGTGCTCGAGGCGGTGGCGCTGGCCAACACCCGCGCGTTCCAGGACCGCCTCGGCACGGCCAACGCGGTTTTCGACTACACCCCCGTCGGGGTGCACTTCTGGCACTACTGGACCGACGAGGTCTACAAGATGCTCCCGGATCTCAGCGCCAATCTGGGATAACCCCCGGAATCTCCTTCCCCCTTCCGGCGAAAGCCGGGACCCCCGTGGGATTTTCGGTTGGGGCGACAATCACCGGCCGGACGCGATAGGGTCTCCGCACCATTACGAAACGTACACGGGCGGATTTCGGTCACGGGGTTCGTTCCATCTTGCTAACGGTTGGGCGGTCGAATATCGTCCAGCGAGCGCAAGTGTGACCAGTTCGTGGACGCGCCGTCGCTCATGTCGGAGGTCGGGATCCGAGATGAGCGCAGCCCGCGCTGTCGATAGCCACGTGCTCTCACAGCGCGGCTACAACCGCAGACTACAGCAGCAGAAAGAGAGCAAGATCCATGCGTTTCGGCAGATCCGCCGCGCCGGCGTCCGATTCGACGCTCGCGTCGGAGACGGTCCAGCCAGGACGGCGAAATGCTCAGTTCGGTTGGCGCGCACGGCTGTTGGCCGCCGGCGCAGCGGCCCTGGCTCTCCCGCTCGCGGCAGCCGCCGCGACCCCGACGGTCGCGCTGGCGAACCCGGTTGTGGCCCCGGTGCATCGCACCCCGGCCGGTGGCTACGAAGAGCTGATGGTCCCGTCGAGCATGGGCCCGGTCAAGGTGCAGGTGCAGTGGGCCCGCAACGGCGGCAACGCCGCCCTGCTGCTGCTCGACGGCCTGCGTGCCCGCGACGACCGCAACGCCTGGTCATTCGAGACCAACGCGCAGCAGCAGTTCGGCAACGACGACATCACCCTGGTGATGCCGGTCGGCGGCCAGTCCAGCTGGTACGCCGACTGGCAGGCCCCGAGCAACACCAACGGCCAGAAGTTCACCTACAAGTGGGAGACCTTCCTCACTCAGGAGCTGCCCACCTTCCTCGCCGACTACGGCGTCTCGCGCAACAACTGGGCCGTCGGCGGCCTGTCGATGAGCGGCCCGGCCGCGCTGCGCCTGGCGGCCTTCCACCGCGACCAGTTCAAGTACGCGGCCGCGTTCTCGGGCCCGCTGAACTGGAACGCACCCGGCATGCGTGAGGCGATCCGCGTCATGATGCTCGACGCCGGCCGCTTCAACGTCGACTCGATGGCGGCGCCGTGGAGCCCGCAGTGGCTGCGGTCGGACCCGATGGTGTTCGCCCCGCAGCTGCGTGGCCTGCCGATGTTCATCTCCTCCGGCAGCGGCCTGCCCGGCCCGCACGACAACCCGGGTTCGGCGGTCGGCCTGTTCAACACCGGCAACGCGATGGCCCTCGAGGTGATCTCGATGGTGAGCAGCCGTTCCTTCCAGTCCCGGCTGAACTCGCTGGGCATCCCGGCCACCTACGACTTCCCGGCCAACGGCACGCACTCCTGGAAGTACTGGGAGGACGAGCTGTGGAAGGCGCGTCCGGGCATCCTGGCCGCACTGAACGCCGGATAACCGGCACGACATACCGCCTCGGGGCGCCGCGTGGTTCGACCACGCGGCGCCCCAGCGCATTTCGGGGGTAAGTCGACCGGTTTCCGCGCGTCGCGCGCGGTTACCCGCCCGCCGCGAGGTACAACACTCCTGTGGCAGGTGTGGCAAATTTCCGGCGGGGGCGCGCCAGACGCGCTCGAGCGCGGCTGAGCTGCAAAAGGCTGGGTGCGCTTGCCGCCGCCGCGCTCTTGCCGCTGACCGCGAGCTATTGCGCCGCGATCGCCACCGCTCAGCCCGAGGTCGCCCCGGCCGCCGTCGCCGGGGCGGGCGTGCGGAAGGCGGTATGGCTGACCGATCGGCGGGTGTCGCTGTGGGTGGACTCGCCGTCCATGGGGACGCCGGTCCAGGTCCAGCTGCTGCTGGCGCGGGACTGGAACGTCCGGCCGGACGCGCGCTTCCCGCTGCTGTTCATGCTCGACGGCCTGCGCGCCACCGAGGACGAGAGTGGCTGGACCAAGGACGCCCAGGCGGTCGACTTCTACGCCGACAAGAACGTCACCGTGGTGCTGCCGATCGGCGGGCAGTCCAGCTTCTACTCCGACTGGGCGCAGCCGAACAACGGCAAGAACTACAAGTGGGAAACCTTCCTCACCAAGGAGTTGCCGCCGCTGCTGGAGAGCCAGTGGCGGGCCACGAATGCCCGTGGCGTGGCCGGACTCTCGATGGGCGGCACGGCCGCCATGTTCCTGGCCGGTCGCAATCCCGGCTGGGTCCGGTACGCCGCCTCGTACTCGGGCTTCCTGACCACCACCACGCTGGGTATGCCGCAGGCCATCATGTTCGCCATGCGCGACGCGGGCGGCTTCGACGCCGACGCCATGTGGGGTCCGCCGGGCGACCCGGAGTGGGCCGCGCACGACCCGTACGCGCTGGCCGACAAGCTGAAGGGCGTCAGCCTCTACGTCTCGGCGGGCAGCGGCACCACCGGCGCCTACGACAATCCGAGCCCGGACCTGCCCGCGATCAGCACCAACTACGCCGGGATGGGCCTGGAGATCCTGTCCCGGCTGACCACCCAGAACTTCGTGGGGAAGCTGAACAAGCTCTCGATCCCGGTGCAGGTGAGCTACCGCGCCTCCGGCACGCACACCTGGCCCTACTGGGATTTCGAGATGCGCCAGTCCTGGCCGCAGGCGGCGGCCGCGCTGGGCGTCGACACCGCCGCGGCCGAGTGCGGGACCGGCGGCGCGATCGCGGCGGTGGCGCAGTCGAGCGGCTGGCTGGGCGCCTGCGTGACTCCGGAGTATCAGGTGCCCGGCGGGACGGCGCAGGACTTCAAGGGCGGCAGGGTGTTCTGGTCGCCGTCGACCGGGGCGCACGCGGCGGGCGGGATGATCGGCGGCACCTACCAGGCCGCGGCCGGGCCGGACGGGCCACTCGGCCTGCCCGCCTCCGACGATCAGGGCCTGCCCGACGGCCGCGGCCGGTTCCAGTCCTTCCAGAACGGCTCGGTGTATTGGACGCCCCAGACCGGCGCCCAGGTGGTGCGCGGCGCGATGCTGCAGGAGTGGGGCGCGCAGGGCTTCGAGCGCGGTCCCGCCGGTTACCCCACGGGTCCCGAACAGCCGACTCCGAACCAGCGCGGCGCGGTGCAGGGCTTCGAGAACAGCCCGATGTACTTCAGCGAGAAGACCGGGGCCCATCGCGTCCAAGGACTGATCCTCGGCAAGTACGCGCAACTGGGCTTCGAGAACAGTCCCCTCGGTTTCCCCGTCGCCGAGGAGCAGCCGCTGAAGGATCTCGGCCGCGTCAGCGCGTTCGAGGGCGGCAACATCTACTGGAGCCCGCTCTCGGGCGCGTGGGCGGTCCGCAACGGCCTGATCATGGAGGCCTGGGGCCGCCAGGGCTTCGAGAACGGCCGCCTCGGCTACCCGACCAGCGACGAGTTCCCGGTACCGGGCGGCATCCAGCAGAACTTCCAGACCGGATTCATCGTCCTGCGCGACGGCAAGCCGGAAATACACGGCCTGTAGCGACGTCATGAGAGTTGCCTGTGGTTCGTCCATGGGTGGCCATGACCGCGCGTCGAGCCGCTAGCCTGGACGCGTCCCGTTGGCTTGCACAGATCGAGGAAACGAAATTCATGTTGCGGACCCGTGGAAAGGTAACCGGCGTCGTGGTGTCGCTCGCCGCCGTCGGCCTGCTCGCTGCCTGCGGCGACAACGATTCGACCGCGTCGAGCACGCCGACGCTGAAGACCTCGACCACGACCGCCGCGGCGGGTCCGACCATCCCGTCGGTGGTGCAGGTGCCGCCGGAGGAGGGCGCCCCGACGGCCGCGCCGACCACCAGCGCGTTGGAGCGGCCCGAACCGGTGGAACCCTCGGTGGCCGCGGGCAATACGGCCGAGCTGTCGGCCAAGGACCAGGCGCTGATCGAGGAACTGAAGAAGCGCGGCCTGAGCCCCACCCCGGATATCGCGGTGACCACGGCGAGCTTCGTCTGCCAGGGCAAGGCGTCGGGCCTGCCCGATGACCAGATCACCACCTACGTGAACGCGATGGCCGGTTCCGACCCGGCGTTCGACCCGCAGAAGATGCCTGTCGAACAGGCCGGCCGGATCTACATCGACACCGCGAACCAGACCTACTGCGACAAGTGAACGCACGACGTTCGGGCTATCCGGGAGGCGGTGGTCGTCGCCGTCGTCCCGGATGCCTGCTGATCCTGCTGGGCATCGTCGTGCTGGTGGTCGTGGCGGTGCTGCTGTGGTTCCTGCTGGCCGGTCCGCTGCGGCTGCCGAAGCCGACGCCGCCGAAGCCGGGCCCGCCGACCAGCCAGCCGGCCTCCTGCCCGGACGTTCAGTTGCTGTCGATTCCGGGGACGTGGGAGTCCAACAGCAACGACGATCCGCACCACCCGAGCGCCAATCCGATCTCGTTGATGCTCAACGTCAGCAACCCGGTGCGCGAGCGGTTCCCCGAGAGCCGGTTGGACATCTACACCGTCCCTTACGTCGCGCAATTCTCCAATCCGATCGCGATCCCGCCGGATGGCCAGCAGTCCTACAACAACAGCCGCTCGGAGGGCGCCGAGCGGGCCCTCGACGAGCTGACGTCGATGTCGAAGAACTGCCCGCTCACCAGTTATGTGATCGCCGGTTTCTCGCAGGGCGCGGTGATCGGCGGCGATATCGCCGCCCAGATCGGCGCGGGCAAGGGCCCGGTGCCCGCCGATCGGGTGCTCGGCGTGATGCTGATCGCCGACGGCCGCCGCGATTTCGGGCCGGGCCAGGCCGTCGCGGTCGGGCCGAGTCCGCCGGGTGTGGGCGCGGAGGTCGCCTTGCAGGGCCTCAACGTCCCGGGCATCAAGATGACCGGATCGCGCCCGGGCGGCTTCGGCCAACTCGCCGACCGCACCTACACCATCTGCGCGCCGGGCGATCTGATCTGTGACGCCCCGAAGCAGGCGCTGAACCCGTTCAACCTGATCCCGAGCCTGATGACGCTGGTCAGAGCCGTCGGGAACCCGGTGCACGCGCTGTACAACACCTTCCAGGTGGACGAGAACGGCACCACGGCCACGCAGTGGACGGCGAATTGGGCGGCGGACCTGATCGAGGGCGCTCCGCACCCGCCCCATTCGTGACTGTTAACAGGGGTCAACCCCGAGGCCCCCAAGGTTTCGTGGGCACGCTGTAAAGTGCAGCGATGATCGCGACGCCGGAGCCGCTTCCTCTCGGATCGGCCCGGCGTCGCAGCCATTCCGGACAGCCAGGAGCATGAGGTCAATGACAGAAGCCGCCACCACGGCGAGCCGCACACCGGCCGCCACGGCGAGCCGTGCATCGGCTGCCGCCGAGGTGACTGCGCTGGGTACGCCGCCGCGTAAGTTCCGGTTCGCGGCCGCCGGCGAGGGCAACCAGCAGGAGGGCGGGGCGCGTAAGTTCGTCAAACTGGCGCAGCAGGCCGAGGAGTACGGCTACGACTCGTTCGCGGTGCCCGACCACCTGGGCCCGCAGGTCGGCCCGATCGCGGCGCTGGGCGCGCTGGCGGTGGCCACCGAGCGGATCCGCATCGGAACCTCGGTGCTGGCCAACGGCTTCCGGCATCCGGTGGTGCTGGCCAAGGACGCCGCGACCATCGACGTGCTGTCCAAGGGCCGGCTCGAACTGGGCGTGGGCGCGGGCTGGATCAAGAGCGAGTTCGAGGCCGCCGGCATCCCCTACGAGTCGCCCGGCGTGCGACTGGAGAGGCTGGACGAGACGCTGACCATCCTCGACGTGCTGTTACGCGGTCAGGAATGTCACTTCGAGGGCAAGCACTACCAGGTGCGCGGCATCAAGGGCACCCCGCGTCCGCGCCAGGGCCCGCGCCCGCCGCTGGTGACCGGTGGCGGCGGCCCGAAGATGCTGCGGCTGGCCGCCAAGCACGCCGACATCATCTCGGTGGTGCCGCGGACCACCAAGGAAGGCAAGGGCCTGCTGTCGGGCATCACCCTCGACAAGACCATCGAGAAGGTGAATCTGATCAAGCAGGCGGCCGGCGACCGGTTCGCCGATATCGAACTGAACTGGACCATCACCGCCGTGGTGATCACCGACGACCGCGAACGCACGGCGGAAATGGCATTGTCCGCGATCGACAAGGGCCTGCACCCGGACCTCGAAGTGGACGTACAGCTCTCGGTCGAAGACATACTCACATCGCCCTATGTGGCGATCGGCACATTCGAGGAGATAGCGGAGCAGATTCGTAACGTGCGCAAACTCACCTCGATGTCTTATGTCGGAGTGTTTCCGACCCAGATGGATGCCTTCGCGCCGGTGATCCCGTTACTGCGGGAGGCGTGACCGAGTCGTGTTCAGTCGCAGCAGGGACCGCGCCGGGTCCTGCTCTGTAACATGTCCCTGGTTTGAGTACATCTAGCCGATAGGTGGTCACCGCGCAGACCGCCGGAAAAGCTGCAGGCATGCTCTTGCACCACAGAGCGCCCGCGGGCGTAAGAGAGTCGGGGCCTCACAGGTAACAGCGGCCATGATGCCGTGCTGCGTGTGCCTCGGAGGAGAAGGAATGACGGACGAGACTTTCGACGACTACCTGGACGAATCCGGGAATATCAGCATTCCCGAGGGACGCACCCTGGTCGATTACGTCGAGAAGCACACCCGCAACGACGCGAACACGCTTGCCTATCGCTACATCGACTACTCCCGTGAGCGCGACGGCGAGTACCAGGACCTGACCTGGAAGGAATTCGGCATCCGGCTGCGTGCGGTCGCCGCGCGCCTGCAGCAGGTCACCCAGCCCGGTGACCGGGTCGCGATCCTGGCGCCGCAGGGGCTGGACTACGTGGTGTCGTTCTTCGCCGCCATCTACGCCGGCACCATCGCGGTCCCGCTGTTCGATCCGGACGAGCCCGGCCACACCGATCGGCTGCACGCGGTACTCGGCGACTGCAAGCCCTCGGCCATCCTCACGGCGAGCTCCTCCGCCGCGGGTGTGCGCCAGTTCTTCCGCCCGCTGCCGGCCGCGCAGCGCCCGCGCGTCATCGCCGTGGACGCGGTGCCCGATTCGCTCGGTGAGGCCTGGACCTATCCCGACATCACCGTCGACAACATCGCCTACCTGCAGTACACGTCGGGATCCACGCGTACCCCGGCCGGTGTCGAGATCACCCACCGCGCGGTGGGCACCAACCTGCTGCAGATGATCAACGCCATCAACCTGGACTGGAATTCGCGCGGCGTGACCTGGCTGCCGCTGTTCCACGACATGGGTCTGCTGTGCGTGATCCTGCCCGCGATCGGCGGCAAGTTCATCACGATCATGTCGCCCAGCGCCTTCGTCCGGCGGCCGGGCCGCTGGATCAAGGAGCTGGCCGCGGTCTCCGACGGCGCCGGAACCTTCGCCGCCGCACCGAATTTCGCCTTCGAGCACGCGGCCGCCCGCGGTCTGCCCAAGAACGGTGAGACGCTGGACCTGTCCAATGTCATCGGCCTGATCAACGGCAGCGAGCCGGTGACCACCTCCTCGATGAAGAAGTTCAACGAGGCGTTCGCCCCCTACGGCCTGCCGAAGACGGCCATCAAGCCCTGCTACGGCATGGCCGAGGCGACGCTGTTCGTCTCCGCGACCCGGGCCGAGGACGAGGCCAAGGTCATCTACGTGGACCGCGACGAGCTCAACGCCGGCCGGATCGTGAAGGTCGAACAGGGCGCGCCCAACGCCATCGCCCAGGTCAGCTGCGGGTACGTGGCGCTGTCGCAGTGGGCGGCCATCGTCGACCCGGAGTCCGTCGACGATCCCGCCGGTCCGCGCGAGCAGCCCGAGGGCCAGGTCGGCGAGATCTGGTTGCACGGCAACAACATCGGCATCGGGTACTGGGGCCGCGACGAGGAGACCCGCAAGACCTTCAAGAACCTGCTGCCCAACCGCCTGCCCGAGGGCAGCAAGGCCGAGGGCACCCCGGCCGACGCGATCTGGATGCGCACCGGCGACTACGGCGTCTACATCGATGGCGAGCTGTACATCACCGGCCGGGTGAAGGACCTGGTGATCGTCGACGGCCGCAACCACTACCCGCAGGATCTGGAGTACTCGGCGCAGGAGGCCAGCAAGTTGCTGCGCCCCGGCTTCGTGGCGGCGTTCTCGGTACCCGCCAACCAGCTCCCGGCCGAGGTGTTCGAGGCCGACAGCCATTCGGGCATCAAGTACGACGCCGACGATGCCTCCGAGCAGCTGGTGGTCGTCGCCGAACGCGGCCCGGGCGCGCACAAGGCCGATCCGGCGCCGATCGCCGACGCGGTGCGCGCGGCGATCTCGCAGCGGCACGGTGTCACCGTGCGCGACGTCCTGCTGGTGCCGGCGGGTTCGATCCCACGCACCTCCAGCGGCAAGATCGCCCGCCGCGCCTGCCGGGCCGCCTATCTGGAGGGCACGCTGCGGGGCGGCTACACGCAGCAGGCCTTCCCGGACGCCCCCGAGGAAGAGTGAGCGACATCCGTCCTTGCGATACTGGCTGTCGATCCCTGCCCACCCGACAACCCACCCAGGTAGCTTGAGGAATTGATGGCTGACAACGAGGGCACCCAGACGACCGACGCCGTTTCGCCCGACAGCGATGCGGTCACCGACGACACCGCGGCCGCCGCACCGGCCACCGAGATGTCGGTGGCCGAGCTGCGAGAGTGGTTGCGGCGCTGGGTCGCCGACGCCACCGGCCAGCCGATCGAGCAGATCACGGTGGACCGGCCGATGGAGGAGTTCGGGCTGGCCTCGCGCGACGCTCTCGCCCTCGGTGGCGACATCGAGGACCTCACCGGGGTGATGCTGAGCGCCACGGTCGTGTACCAGCATCCGACCATCGCCTCGCTGGCGGAGGTCATCGCCGCCGGCGGCGTGCCCGAGGAGCCCGCGGAATCGACCGACGATTCCTTCTATACCGCCGGATATCGGCCGGGCGAGGCGCACGACATCGCCATCGTGGGCCTGTCGACCCGGTTGCCGGGCGCGGGCAGCACGCCGGAGTCGACGTGGGAGTTCCTGATCAACCGCGGGGACGGGATCCGGGAGCTGCCGGAGGGCCGGTGGTCGGAGTTCACCGCCGAGCCGCAGATGGCGGAGGCTGTCGAGCAGGCGATGACCCGGGGTGGCTATCTCGATCAGGAGGTGGTGAAGGGCTTCGACGCGGAGTTCTTCGCGATGTCGCCGATCGAGGTCGAGCGCGTCGACCCGCAGCAGCGCCTGATGATGGAGCTGACCTGGGAAGCCTTGGAGCACGCGCGAATTCCCGCCAGCGAGCTGAAGGGGCAGCCGGTCGGCGTGTTCATCGGTTCGTCCGGGAACGACTTCATGTTCCTGGCCGCGATGGCGGCGGGCGCACCGGTCGACGCGAACACCCCGGCGACGGCCGCAGCCTATGGGATCACCGGCAGCGTCTCCTCCATCATCCCCAACCGGGTGTCCTACTTCTACGACTTCCGCGGTCCGTCGGTCTCGGTCGACTCCGCGTGCTCGTCGACCCTGGTCGCGGTGCACGAGGCGGTGCAGGCGCTGCGCAGCGGTGATGCCGACGTGGCGCTCGCCGGTGGCGTGAACATGATCCTGGCCCCGTTCGCGACCCTCGGCTTCGACGGCGCCGGTGCGGTGGCCAAGGACGGCCACATCAAGGCGTTCTCCGCCGACGCCGACGGCATGGTCCGCTCCGAGGGCGGCGGCATGGTGGTGCTCAAGCGCCTGGCCGACGCCGAGCGCGACGGGGATCGAATCCTGGCCGTGGTCAAGGGTTCCGCGGTCAACAACGACGGCCGCTCCAACGGTCTGCTGGCGCCGAATCCGGACGCCCAGGCCGAGGTGCTGCGCCGGGCCTACCGCGACGCCGGGATCGCGCCGTCGTCGGTCGACTACGTCGAGGCGCACGGCACCGGCACGCTGCTCGGCGACCCGATCGAGGCCGACGCGCTGGCCCGGGTGGTCGGGCGCGGCCGCGCCGACGACAAGCCCGCGCTGCTCGGGTCGGCCAAGACCAACTTCGGCCATCTGGAGTCGGGCGCCGGGGCGGCCAGCCTGGCCAAGATCGTCATGTCCTTGCAGCACAACGTGATTCCGCCGAACATCGGATTCGCCGGGCCCAACCCGTACATCCCGTTCGAGCAGGCGCACCTGAAGGTCGTCGACGAGCCGACCGAATTCCCGCGCTACAGCGGGCGGGCCACCGTCGGCGTCTCCGGCTTCGGCTTCGGCGGCACCAACGCGCACGTGGTGATCCAGGAATACGTGCCCGCCGCCGCGGCGGCTCCCGCGCCGGTCGGCGATCTGGACCACGAGGCCACCGACATCCTCGCCGACGCCGAGGCCATCCTCGCCGGAACCGACTCCGCCGCAGTGGCTTCCGGTGCGGACGAGACCGACGCGCCGGAGGTGGCGCCCGCCGAGCCCGCGGTCGCGGAGTGGACCGAGGCGCGCACCGAACCGCTGCCGGTGATCCTGCCGGTGTCGGCCTATCTGCCCTCCCGCCGCCGCCGCGCCGCTGCCGACCTGGCCGACTGGCTGGAATCCGAAGCGGGACAGGCGACTCCGCTCGAGGACGTGGCGCGGGCGCTGGCCAAGCGCAACCACGGCCGCTCGCGCGGGGTCGTGCTGGCCAAGACCCACGACGAGGCCGTCGCCGGGCTGCGCGCCATCGCCGAGGGCAAACCGGGGCAGGGCGTGTTCACCGCGGACGCCCCCGCCGCCAAGGGCGCCATGTGGGTGCTGTCCGGGTTCGGGTCGCACCACCGCAAGATGGGCAAGCAGCTCTACCTGGAGAACTCGATCTTCGCCCGCGCCGTCGACGAGGTCGACGAGCTGGTGCAGGACGAGGCGGGCTACTCGGTCAAGGAGATGATCCTCGACGACGCCCAGGACTGGGACGTCGGCACGTCGCAGGTCGGCGTGTTCGCCATTCAGCTCGGGCTGGCCGCGCTGCTGCGCGCGCACGGCGCCGAACCCGAAGGCGTGGTGGGACATTCGCAGGGCGAGGCCGCGGGGTCCTACATCTCGGGCGGCATGAACCTCGAGGACGCCGTGCGGGTGATCTGCGCGCGGTCGCGGCTGATGGGCGAGGGCGAGCAGATGCTCACCGAGGCCGACGTCCGCAATATGGCGCTGGTCGAATACAGCGCCGAGGACATCGAGAAGGTGCTGGCCGACTACCCGGATCTCGAGGTCGCGGTGTACGCCGCGCCCACCAACACCGTGATCGGCGGCCCGCCCGACCAGGTGCAGGCCGTCGTGGCGCGGGCCGAATCCGAGGGCAAGTTCGCCCGGGTGCTGCAGACTCGCGGTGCCGGGCACACCTCGCAGATGGATCCGCTGCTGGGCGAGCTGGCGGCCGAGCTGGCCGGTATCGAACCCACCAGGCTGACCGCCGACCTGTACTCGACCGTGCACAAGGCCACCGTCTACCGCGCGGGCTCGGACCCGGTGCACGATGTGGACTACTGGGTCACCAATATGCGGCACCCGGTGTATTTCACCAACGCCGTGCGGCAGGCCGTCGACACCGGCATCACCACCTACCTGGAGCTGGCGCCGAATTCCGTCGCGCTGATGCAGGTTCTGGGCACCACCTTCGCGGCCGGGGTGCACAACGCGGCGCTCATCCCCACGCTCAAGCGCAAGGAGGACGAGGCCGCGGGCATCATCTCGGCGCTGGCGCAGCTGTACGTGCAGGGGCATCGGGTCGACCTGTCGTCGCTGCTGCCCGCCGGGGAGTTCGCCGACATTCCGCGAACGGCGTTCCTGCGCAAGGAGTATTGGCCGACGGTCACCATCGCCTCGGGTGCGGGGACCGGGCGGGTGCCGGGTTCGCACGTCGCGCTGCCGGACGGGCGGCACGCCTGGGAGGTGTCGGCGGCCGCCGTCACCGACCTGTCCGGGCTGGTGAGTTCGGCTGCGGCGCAAGTGCTTTCGGACGTGGCGGTCGGGGCGACCGTCGCGCATTCGCCGCTGCCCGCGTCCGGAAAGCTGACCACGACCCTCACCCCGCACCTCGGCGGCGCCTCGGTGCAGGTGCACGGTGAGCAGGACGGTGCGTTCCGCCTGCTGTTCGAGGCCGTGGTCACGGGGGTGGCGCGCACGCCCGCCGGTCGTCCCGGCACGTCCCCCTCGGACGGTTCCGGCACGTCTTTCGGCGCGTCCCCGTCCGGTACACCCGGTGCCTCCCCTTCCGGTACACCCGGTGCCTCCCCTTCCGGTACACCGGACGCGTCCCCTTCCGGTACACCGGGTGCGTCCCCGTCCGGTACACCCGGCGCCTCCCCGTCTGATTTCCCCGGCACGTCTTCCGCCGGGGAGGCCGATCTCGTGGTCACCGAGACCATCGGCGAGAAGTGGGATCCCAGCGGCACCCAGACCGTGGAGCAGCGGCTGGCGGTCATCGTCGCCGAATCCATGGGTTATGCCGTGGAGGATCTGCCGATGGAGATCCCGCTGATGGAGCTGGGCCTGGACTCGCTGATGGCCATGCGCATCAAGAACCGGGTCGAGTACGAGTTCGACATCCCGCAGCTGCAGGTGTCGGCCGTGCGCGACGCCAGCCTCAACGAGGTCGCCAAGGTGCTCCGCTACGCCATCGAGCACCGCGACGAGGTCGCCGCCATCGCCGAAAAGCAAGCGGCCGAGGGTGGTTCGCTGGCCGTCGACGACAACTTCGTCGCCGCCGCGCGGGCGGCCATGGAGTCCGGCGGAGACCCGACGGCGGTCGTGCAGGACAAGCTCGCCGAGAGCACGGCCGGAAAGCCCGCTCCCACCACCGAATCAACCACCCCTGCCGACCAGGACACCCCCGCAACGGAATCCGCGGCGGCAACGGTTGCACGGGACGCCGCCGCAACGAAGTCCGCGACAGGCGGACAGGCACCCGTGCAGGCGGCGCTGTTCGGCGACGGCGCTTCGAAGTCCGCCGAGGAGAACGTGCCGCCGCGCGATGCCGCCGAGCGGCTGACCTACGCGACCTGGGCCACCATCACCGGCAAGTCGCCCGGCGGCGTCTTCGACACGCTGCCGATCCTGGACCAGGACACCGCCGAGAAGCTGGCCGCGCGGCTGTCCGAGCGGGTCGGCGCGGAGATCGACGTCGAGGACGTGCTCGACTGCGAGTCCATCGAGCAGCTCGCCGACGTCGTGCGGCGGCACCAGGACAACGCGGGTGATGTCGACGGCTTCGTGCGGACCTTGCGCGGGCGGACCGAGGGCTCGAATGCCGTACCGGTCTTCGTGTTCCATCCCTCGGGCGGCAACACGCTGGTCTACGAGCCGCTGCTGAAGCGCCTGCCCGCCGACACCCCGATGTACGGCTTCGAGCGCGTCGAGGGTTCGATGGAAGAGCGTGCGCGCCAGTACATTCCGAAGATCCGCGAACTGCAGCCCGGCGGGCCGTACGTCTTCTACGGCTGGTCGCTGGGAGCCGTCTTCTCGCTGCAGGTCGCGCAGCTGATGCGGGCCGAGGGCGACGACGTCCGGCTGGTGGGGCTGATCGATCTGGCGTTGCCCGTGGAGTCCGAGGACACCAGCCCCGAGGGGCGGCGGGCGCGCGTCGAGCGCTTCCAGGAGTTCGCGAAGAAGACCTACGGCATCGAGGGCGAACTGGACGACGACATGCTGCGGGAGCTGGCGGACGCGTCCGACGCGGAGCAGTACAAGATCATCACCGATCTGCTGAAGTTCGCGGACGTGAAGATCCCCGGCGGCGTGATCGAACATCAGCGCACGTCCTGGCTCGACAGCCGGGAGCTCGAGAAGGCGCAGCCGTCGCACTACGACGGGGACGTGGTGCTCTATCTGGCCGACCGCTACCACGACGGCATGATCGAGCTCGAGCCCCGCTTCGCCGACCGGCAGCCCAATGGTGGCTGGGACGAGTACCTCCCGGCACTGGAAATCATCCACATCCCGGGTGATCATCTCCAGATCATCGACGAGCCGCGCATCGCCACCATCGGTGCCGACCTGACGCAGAAATTGGCTGCGATCGCGAAAGGAATCTAGTGAGTACGACCGCCGAGAAGCTTGCCGACCTGCGGAAGAAGCTCGAGCTCGCGCAGGAGCCGGCAGGTGAGGCGGGGGTGGCCAAGCGGGCGCGCAAGGGTATCCCGAGCGCGCGCGACCGGATCAACATGCTGCTCGATCCGGGCACCTTCGTGGAAATCGGTGCGCTGGTTCGCAATCCGAGCATCAAGGACGCGCTGTACGGCGACGGCGTGGTCATCGGGCACGGTCTCGTCGAGGGCCGCCCGGTGGCGGTGTTCTCGCACGACCAGACCGTGTACGGCGGTTCGGTCGGGGAGATGTTCGGCCGCAAGGTCTGCACGATCATGGAGTTCGCGGCCAAGGTGGGTTGCCCCGTGGTCGGCATCCAGGATTCCGGCGGCGCGCGCGTGCAGGAGGCGGTCAGCTCGCTGGCCTGGTACGCCAATATCGCGCTGAAGGTGGAGCCGCTGTCGGGCATGGTGCCGCAGATCTCGCTGATCCTGGGCAGCTGCGCGGGTGGTGCGGTGTATCAGCCGATCAACACCGACGTCGTGGTCGCCACCGAAGAGGCGTACATGTTCGTCACCGGGCCGAAGGTGATCCGCGAGGTCACCGGCGAGGACGTGAGCCTCGAGGAACTCGGCGGCGCGCGCAGCCAGGCCGAATACGGCAATATCCACCACGTCGCCAAGGACGAGAAGGCGGCCTTCGACTGGGTGCGGCAGTACCTGGGCTACATGCCGACCAGCTGCCAGGAGGAGCCGCCGGTGGTGAATCCGGGCCTGGAGCCCGAGATCACCGAGACCGACCTGGAACTGAACTCGATCGTGCCGGACTCCGACAACGCCGGTTACGACATGCACGACATCCTGCTGCGCATCTTCGACGACGGGGAATTCCACGAGGTCGGCGCGCAGGCGGGCCTGAACGTCATCACCGGGTTCGCCCGGGTGGACGGGCGCTCGGTCGGCGTGGTCGCCAATCAGCCGATGGTCTCCGCCGGCGCGCTGGATGCCCGCGCGTCGGACAAGGCATCGCATTTCGTGCGGCTGTGCGACGCGTTCGAGATTCCGCTGGTGCTCGTGGTGGATACGCCCGGCTTCCTGCCCGGCGTGGAACAGGAGAAGATCGGCGTCATCAAGCGCGGCGGGCGGTTCCTGTTCGCGTTCGTGGAGGCGTCGGTGCCGAAGGTAACCGTGGTGATCCGCAAGGCCTACGGCGGTGGGTACGCGGTGATGGGATCCAAGCAGCTCGGCGCGGACGTCAACCTGGCGTGGCCGACCGCCCGCATCGCGGTGATGGGCGCCGAGAGCGCGGTCAGCCTGATCGGGCGCAAGCAGATCGAGGCCGCGCCGGAGGAGCAGCGCGAGGCCGTCCGGCAGCAGATGATCGACTTCTACAACGCCACCATGGCCAATCCGTGGGTCGCGGCCGAGCGCGGCTTCATCGACGCGGTCATCGAACCGGCCACCACCCGCCTGGAAATCCGCCGCGCCCTGCATCTGCTGCGGGACAAGAAGCTGCAGCGCAACCCGCGTAAACACCACTTGCTCCCGCTGTAGACGGCCACCGCCGCGCAGCACCCGTGCCGCCTCCGGGGACTCCCGCGGGGGCCCCGGTGACGGTTACCGTTGTCCCGGCGCGCGCACACGCCGGGCGCGGCCTGTCCGGACAGGTGAAATCCGGTGGAACGGCAGGTGGACGGGGTGTCTTTTGCGGAATCACCCGGTGAATCCCGCCCGGTATGAGAGCCTTCAGCTATGGGTACCTCACCGAAGGCCGTACTGCAGGGTGGACCGGCCGACCTGCCGCAACGGATCGTCCCGATCACCCCACCGGGCATCGAACTGCGCATCCAGTTCAAGGGCGGCTACGAGCGCTTCAAGGTAACCCCACGCTGGGAAGACACCACCGAAGGCAGCCTCCCGGTCTACGAATGGACCGGCCGCCAGGAAAGGTGACGCGAAGGGCGGGCCGCGCAGTCTTTGCGCCGCCCGCCCTGGGACCCGTTCGATCAGAACACTCGCAGTTGGCCCGGGGACCAGAAGCCCGAGCGGGTCGCGGTGCCGGTGGTGACCTCGGCGGGGGCGGCCTTGTAGTACTGGTCGTAGCGTTCCAGTGAACCCCAGTCGCGGGCCCAGTCGTTTTTCATGTAGGTCGGGATGGTGACCGACTTGGCGAGCATCTGCGAGAAGCCCAGGGGGCCACCGAATTCCTCGGCCTGCCAGGTGTCGGTGGAGCTGACCGCGAGCGGGCGGTCCGGCAGGATGCGGTAGTTCGGCACCTCGGCGACGCCGTCGCGGTGGTCGAACGGGCGCTGGCACGGGAACTGCAGGCCCACCGCCCAGTCCAGCAGCACCGGCTGCTCGGTGCCGATGACGTCGTTGAGCGTCCGCAGCTCGGGCACGCGCGGCGCGGTGAACGCCAGCCACTGGTCGCCGATCAGGATCGGGTCGTTGGCGACGATGCGCACCGTGTCGGCCTCGGGCGAGATCTGATCCAGCGGCACTCGCAGGTTGCGCCACGACGGGAACGGGCCGATGTCGCGCGGCAGGTAGCTGCCCAGCTTGGTGACCGAGCCGTCGGCCTGCTTCCTGCCGTACTCCACGGTCAGCGACTGGCCGTACTTGACCGCGCCGGTGTCGTCGACCGACAGGATGCGCCCGGCCGCCGAGATCACCAGCAGCGGCGAATCGTCCGAGCGCGCAGGCAGCTGGTACCAGCTGGAGGTGAGGTGCGCCGGCTGCTGCACGCCCTCCTGGTAGCTGCCCATCACCGGCGTGGTCGCCGGGTCGAGACCGAACGGCAGCGCCACCGTGCTGCCGTTCACACCCGCCTGCTGGGTGGTGCCGCCGCCGGTCCCGGCGTTCTGGCCCTCGGCGAACACCGCGCCCACCGACTGGGTGGAGGTGTTGCCGGTGCCCGGCTTCACCTCGACCGTGTCCGCCTTCAGATCGGTCGGAACACCGTTGGGGGAGAAGCCGACCGGGTCACCACCGGCCAGCGCGTCGCCGTCCTTGGGCGGATGCGCCGGGTCGACGATCGGCTGCAGGTTGCCGCTGTTGACGTTCTGCTCGACCAGGATGTCGTCGGCCAGGCCACACGTCGCGCCGCCCACCGCACCGAAGTTGGAGCGCGCCAGCGAGTACGCCGGGTACTGCCACACCGCGCCCTTCACCAGCGAGAACACCTCGAACAGCACCATCAGCGCCGCGACAACGGTCAGCGGGATGGCGGCGAACCGGCGAATTCGCCTGCCGCGCGCGGACTTCGCGCTCGCCGGCGGTTTGGCGTAGCCCTCGCGCAGCGACTGCCAGCCCACCAGGGCCAGCGCCAGGCCGAACAGCACGAGCATGATCGTGTTGGACTCGATGCCCTTCAGCGACACGGTCTTGTCGAACCACGGCACCCCGAAGCTGGACACGTACCAGTAGCCGTTGATGCCCGAGAACGACAACGCCAGCGCGAACAGCAAGGCGGCCAGGAAGATCGACCGGTTCTTGCGCGAGCGCAGCGCCGTCGCCGACACCGCTACCGCCGTCACCGCGCCCAGCGCACCGGCGATGCCCGCGTACGCGCCGAAGTGGTGGGTCCACTTCGTCGGGTTGAACATCATGAAGAAGATCGTCCCGAACACGATGCCCATCAGCCGCCACGTCGGACCGCTGGCGATACCCGGCACCCGGCGGCGGCGCAGCAGCACCATCATCGTGGTGAACAGGCACAGCAGCATCACCAGGAAGGCGAAACGGCGGGCCAGCGAGCCGTCCACGGTCTCGACGAACAGGTAGTAGTAGCGCAGATAGTCCTCGTACCAGGCCAGATTGGGCCCGGCGAGCTGCCGCACCCGGTTGGCCTCCTGGATCGCGGCGAAGGTCTGGTCGCTGTAGACGACGGTCAGCACCAGGAAGCCCGCGGCCGCGATCGGCGACAGCAGTATCAGCGTCGAGGCCCAGCGTTTCGCGGCCCAGCCTGAGCCCGCGCTCGCCGCCAGCTCGCGACGGCGGCGCACCACGACCCACACCAGTGGCCGGATTCCGGCGAGCAGGGCCGCCACACACATCAGACCGGTCGGCGCGGCCGCCAGGGTGAACGCCGCGACCAGCACGGCAGTCGCGGCGGGCAGCAGCCGCGAGGTCGCGATGGCCCGCTCGATCGACACCCAGGTCAGCAGCGCGCCCAGCGCGACGATCGGCTCGGACCGCAGCCCGTTGTCGTAGGGCAGCCAGAAGGCCAGGAAGACCAGACCGCCGGTCCACAGCGCGACCTTGGAGGTGCGTACGCCGCGGCCCAGCCGTGGCACGACCTCGCGGCTGATCACCATCCAGCACAGGATTCCGCAGAGCAGCGCGGGAATTCGGACCCACACGCTGGCCGTGGAGATCTGCGCGAACGCCTGGATCACGTAGTAGTACCAGCCGAACGGCGCCTCGGGGACGCCGTACCAGCGGAAGTAGTTGGCGAGATACCCCGCGTGCGGGGCGACCCGCACCATGCTGAGGATGTAGCCGTCGTCGGAGGTGTTGGCGCCGACGAAATGCCAGAGCAGCAGCGTGCCGCCGATCGCGCCGTCCGCCCAGGTCGGCTTCAGCCAGTGCGCGGGCAGGAACCGGCGGTGGCCGCGGCCGTCACCCGTGTCGAGGCGAGCCAGCGCGGCCAGCGCGATCAGCGTGCACAGCACGGCCGCGATCATCGCGACGAGTTTGGTGAGCGTCGGGGTGGTGGTGAACCGCGAGTCGACGGTCATGTGGAACGACAGCCCGTCCGGCGTCGCTCCCCGCAGATCGGTGAACACGCCCACCACCTGCGGCCGCAGATCGGCCGCGAGCGTGCCCTCGATCGGCACCGTGACCATTTCGGTGGCACCCGGCGCACCGCCCGCCACCGGCTGCTCGACCTGCCTGGTCGCGCCCTCGAACGAGGCGTAGGTGCGGTTGTGATCGGAGGTGATCACGATCGACGAGCAGCCGCTCAGCTCGGACCGCTGCGCCGAGGCCACCACCGCGTTGCGGTCCACCACATCGACCGAGGTCTCCGACACCCGGACGAACATCGCCTCCAGCGAGGCGCGGTCGCCCTGCGGCGGCGCGGTCGCCAGCAGCATGCCGCCCTGCGGTAGCTGGTCCACCAGCGAACAGGGAATGCTGGCGTTCAGATCCACCGGCACCTGCGACATCAGCGGTGCCTGCACGCTGCCGAGCGTCCCGCCCTGCGGCCAGTCCACCGCGGAGGTGGTCTGATTCACCGGCAGGAACGGGGTCGCGATCGCCAACAGCGCGCCCAGCACCCCGGCGACCAGTGCGACCAGGCGCGCGGTCCGGAAATCGCGGGGTGTCGCCACGGGCGTGGGGGGCGACGGTTTCGTCAATACAGCAGTTGCGGCGTCGGGCACGGTTGGTGATGTTATCTGCCCGCGCTGAGAGTGACCGTGTTCACGCCGATCCTCGAGGCATCCGTCCAACTTCCGCACTCGCCGGACGGCCCGGCCACCCGCGGTTACCGGGCGCGGATCGGGACGTCTTCGGCTCGGCCGGAACGGGTTTCGACGGTCACGCCGATCGTCGCGGGAGTCGCCGAGGGCACGTAGGGCGTGAACCGCTCCAGCGAGCCCCAGTCGCGGTCCCAGTCGTGGTTCAGGTAGCCGGGCACGGTCTGCGCCTCGGCCAGCAGACCGGTCCAGCCCAGGGGGCCGCCGCCGATGTCGTCCTGCCACGCGTTGGAGGCGTCGGAGCCGACCCGGTCGGGCAGGATGCGCCAGCGCGGCACCTCGGCGACGCCGTCCTTGTGATCGAACGGGCGCTGGCAGGGGAAGGCCAGGCCGACGTGCCAGTCCTCCAGCACCGGATCCTCGTGGCCCACCACGGTGTCCAGCGTGGCCAGACGCGGCAGCCGGGGCGGGGTGACGGCCAGCCACTGCCGCGGGGTGAGGTCGTTGGCGACCGCGACGATGCGCACCGCGTTGGTGCCGTCGGGAATCCGATCCAGCGGCACCCGCATATTGCGCCACGAGGGCGCGCCGCCGATGTCGAGCGGCTGGAACGAACCCAGCGGCTGTTCGGAACCGTCGTCGGCACGGTGCGCGAACTCCACGCGCAGGTCCTGGCCGTAGGTGACCACGCCGTCCTTGTTCACCGACTTGATCCGCCCGGCCGCGCTCACCGTCAGCAGCTGGTAGGCGGGGTCGTGGCGGGCGGCGTCGAGGTCGAGCCGGTACCACTGCGAGGTCAGGTGGGCTTGCTGCTTGTCGCCGGTGGTGTAGCTGCCCAGCACCGGGGTGCGGGCCGGGTCGAGCCCGAACGGCAACTTCACGGTGCTGCCGTTGATGCCCGCCCGGTCGGTGCTGCCGCCGCCGGTGCCCGATCCGGTGGTGTTGGTGGTCTTGTTCTCGGACTTGGTGTCGACCGAGTTGGCCCCGCCGGAGACGGTCTCCTCGGCGTCCGCGGTCAGGTCGCTCGCCACCCCGTCCGGGGTGAAGCCGACGTTCTCCGCGGCCAATCCGTCGGCGGCCGAACCGGTGTAGGGCTGCAGCAGCGAGTCCGCGGTGTTCGTCTCGACCAACACGTCGTCGGCGAGCGAGCACGAATGGCCGCCGAGCGCACGCAGATTCGCCTTGGTGATCGAGTAGGCCGGGTACTGCGTGAGGGCCGCCTTGCCGAGCGAGGCCACCTCGAACAGCACCATCGCCGCGGCGGCGATGGTCAGCGGCTGGACGGCGAAGCTGTCGAACCGCTTGCGCCCGCCCGCCTTTCGATACGGCTCGCGGTAGTACTGCCATGCGGCCAGCAGCAGCGACAGCACGGCGAGGCCGAGGAACAGCGTCGAGAAGCCCTTGCCCGCCAGCAGCGGCGCCTTGTCCCACCACGGAACTCCATAGCTGGACACGTACCACCAGCCGTTGGAGCCGGTGAAAGTGATTGCGAGCAGGAAGAATACGGCCGCGGCGAACAGCGAGCGGTTGTACGCCGCGCGAATGCCGTTGACGCCCACCGCGACCGCCGTGAGCGCGGCGAGCGAACCGGCCAGACCGGCGTACACGCCGAAGTGGTGGGTCCACTTGGTCGGCGTGAACATCATCAGCAGCAGCGACATGAATACGATGCCGAGGATGCGCGCCGACGGCCCGCGCGAGGTACCCGGAATCCGCCCGCTCTTGCGCAGCATCACCAGCACGCACACGCCCAGGCACAGCAGCATGCCGAGAATGCCGAAGCGCCGCGCCAGCGACCCGTCGGGCGACAGCATCAGCAGCGAGTCCCAGCGGGTGCGCTCGTCGAACCAGGCCACGTTCGGGCCGATGATCGTGCGAACCCGGGTGGCCTCCAGGACCGAGGCCAGCGTCTGATCCGCGAAAACCACCACCAGCACCAGAGTTCCGGCGGCGACACCGGGCGCGAGCAACGCCCCGTAGCGCAGTATCGCCGAGGCGAACGTCCCGCGCCCGGCCCGCTTGTCCGGCGTCGCGTCGCCGGAATCCATGCGCCCGCGGGCCCGTTTGATGATCAGCTGCAACACCGGACGCGATCCGGCGATCAGCGCGGCGATGCAGATCAGGCCCGTCGGCCCGGCGGCCAGCGAGAAGGCGGCGATGAGTACGGCGATCGCGGCGGGCAGCAGCCGTCCGGTCGCGATGGCGCGCTCGATCGAGCACCAGGTCAGCAGCGCGCCCAGCGCGATCAGCGGCTCGGGGCGCAGCCCGTTGTCGTAGGGCAGCCAGGCGACCAGGAACACCAGGCCCGCCGTCCAGCGCGCGATACCGTCGCGGCGCACGCGAGCGCCCAGGCGCGGCAGCACTTCCCGGCTGATCACCAGCCAGCACACGATGCCCGCGAGCAGCGACGGCAGCCGCATCCACCAGCTGGCATCGCTGATCCGGGTCATCCAGGCCAGCACCTCGTACGGCCAGCCGAACGGCGCCTCGGCCACCCCGAACCAGCGGTAGTAGTTGGCCATGTAGCCCGAATGCCGCGACGCCCGAGCCATATTCAGGATGTAGCCGTCGTCGGAGGTGTTGGCGCCGATCCCGTGCCACAGCAACAGCGTGCCCAGTACCACCCCGTCGGCGATCTTGAAGCGCCACCAGTGCGCGGGCAGGAAACGCCGCGGCCGGCGGCCGTCGGCGGTGTCGATCAGGTGCAGGCAGATCAGCGCGACGAGGGTGAACACGACCGCCGCGATGATCGCGGCCAGCTTGAGCGGGCTCGGGGTGGAGGAGAAGCGGGAGTCGATATCCGCGTGCAGGTGCGCGTCACCCAGCTGCGCGCGTTCCAGATCGGTGTAGACGCCGACCACCTGCGGGCGGATGTCGCCGGACACGGAGTTGCGGAACGGGGAGCCGTCGGCGCGCGTGACTCCGGTGAATTCGGTGTCGGTGGCGCCCGCGGTGGAGTTCACGGTCAGCGCCGTGCAGCCGCCGATCTCATCGAGCGGCGCGGACAGCAGCGGGATGTCGCGCTGGAGCACCGACAGCCGTCGCGCACCGGCATCGCCGGTCACCTTGGCCAGCAAGCCTTTCGCGCTCGCGCCCGGTGCGTCGGCGGGCACCGTGGACACCACCGTGCCGCTCGGCAGCTCGCGGAACGCCGCGCACGGAATGCTCACCCGCAGCTCCAGCGGGACATAGGACACCAGCGGCGCGTCCACGTTCACCGACTGCGGCTGCGGCCAGTCGAGCGTGGCGCGGTCGGCCCGCACCGGCAGCAGGGGCGCCAGCACCGCGCAGAGAGCGGCGAGCACACCGGACACGAGGGCGATCAGGCGAACCGGGGAAAACGCTGGGGAGTCTGCGCGCACGGTGCCTGATGCTAGCCACCCCCGCCGCCGTTCGGTCAGACCAGCCCGCGCACATCCCAGACCCACACGCCGTCGACGTAGCGGCCCGGGAAGCCGAGCAGCTGGTCGAGGGTGGCGTGGATGGCCCGGCCGTGCTCGACGGGCGGCAGCACGATCACGTCGGCCTGCCAGAAGTTGAGGTCGGCCAGGGCGTGTTCGCGGGCGGTGTCGTCGATCTCGGGGACCCGATCGGTCTGCTGGGCCTGTGCCATCAACACCGCGGTCGGGCGGATGTCGGGGCCGTAGCGGCCCTTCTTGTCCGCGGCCGGCCCGACGAAATACCCACCGGCGAGCGGGAATCGCAGACCCGAGTCGACCTGCCAGCGCAGTGCGCGCGCGTCGACCGTGGACGGCGGCGGCGCGATCACCACCGAACCACCGCTGACGTAGTCGCGCACGGTGCCGTCGGTGAAGAACTCCGGGGTGGGGGTGCGCTCGGTGACCGGCAGGATGGTCGGCACCAGCGGCACCAGCACCGAAGTCAGCGCGCCGAACCAGATGAGCGGCCGCGGATCGCCGAGCGACTCGCGCGCGTAGGCGATCGCCCGCTCGGTGCCGAGCGCCAGGATCACGGCGATGGCCGGAACGGCGGCCATGCTGAACCGGGTCTCCAGCACCGTGTTCAGCAGCGGCACCTGTTCGAGCCACTTCCAGGGCAGGCTCACTCCGAGCGGCCGCTTGCCGATCGTCGCCGTCACGCCCAGCGACAGCACCGTGAACACCACGATCACCGCCGTGGCCGCCCGCACCACGCGGTAGTGGTTGAACGGCTCGACGCGCGGGCCGCGCCGCCACAGCAGCACCACCGTGACGGCCAGCAGCGCCAGCAGCGGCCAGCCGAAGTAGGAGTTGTCCTCGGTCGGGTTGATGCCGACGTTCTGGCCCGGGGCGAACATGCCGCCCAGCGATTCGGCCGGGAATTGCACCAGCGCCTTCAGGTCGTTGCCGGTCGGGCCGTGATCGATGGACCGGTAGCTCTGCGGTCCGAAGAACTGCCACCACAGCGGAATCGCGGTGAGCGCCAGCGTGATCAGGGCCGCGAGCCCGACCGTGGGCGCGACGCGGCGCGCCACCCGAAGGCCGGTGCGGGGTCGGTGCAGGTAATAGACGAGGACGAACAGGCCGAACGCCAGCGCGAAGATCAGCAGCGGCTCCTCGCCCAGCGCGATCTGCAACGCCACCAGCAGGCCCAGCGTCACCGCCTCGCGGGCGCGCCGCGCCGTGCTCGGCGCGGGTTCGGCCGTCGCCCGCCGCGCCTGGCGGATGAGTACGAGCGCGATCACCGGCAGCAGCGCGAGCAGCACGAAATTCGGGTGGGCGTTGGCGTGCGAGATCATCGCCGGGGCGAACCCGCAGAACACCCCGCCCACGGCCGCCGCGAACCGCGACCGCACCAGTTCCCGGGAGAACAGCCAGTACCAGGCGAAGGCGGTGGCGGCCAGGCCCGCGGTCAGCACCAGCACGTAGGTGGTGGTCGGCCCGAACAGCATGGTCACGGGGGTCAGCGGCACGCCGACACCGAACATGGCGGTGTTGGCCATCATGTTCACCCCGGCCGGGAAGTTCTGCAGGGTGGTGCCGAGCGGGCTCTCCAGGTGGGCCACCGAATGCGCGGTCAC
The DNA here is from genome assembly GCF_014466955.1 of Nocardia wallacei. Lineage (NCBI taxonomy): Bacteria > Bacillati > Actinomycetota > Actinomycetes > Mycobacteriales > Nocardiaceae > Nocardia > Nocardia wallacei. Next base: position 163,375 of record NZ_AP023396.1, read on the forward strand.
CGCGAAGAACCACTCCCACATGGACTGATCCTGGCCGCTCTTGATCAGGTAGCCGTTGTCGGTGTCGCGCCACTGGCCCGACAGCACGATCACCGCGAAGAGCAGGTACGTCGTCGCGATCAGCAGGTCGGTGCGCGAGGCCCGCAAGCGGCGGACGAGTCTGGTGCGGCGGGAGTCGGGGGCCGTGCCGAGCGTCGCCGCCCCGCCGGCGCCGGCCGGCGGGTCCAGGACAACGGTCGCGGATCCGCCCGATCGCTTTGGTTCGTCGCGATCCGATTCCCCGCCGGGTACCACAGGTAGAACTCCCTCTTGCTGGACGAACTCAGCGGCCCACGCTACCGCCGTTTCCTGAGAGCGCGCGCGCCGAGAGGTGAGTTATCCACAGAAAATGAGGTATTCCACAGCGTTATCCACAGGTTTGGCGGGTTGTTCACATCAATGGCGGACCACGAGCGTGAAGGGGCCGATGTTCGTCACCTGGAAATGCGGGTCGTCGAACAGGGTCTTGGGGAACGACACGGTGTACCGGCGCACATTGGGATCGTTCGGGTAGACGTCCTCGGCGAGTCGCAGCGTGTACTTGTCGCCGCTGCTGCGGAACAGGAAGGCGTCCGGCGCCCGCCACGGGGTGTGTTCGAGGGCGTCGAGCAGTTCGGCCGGGGAACGCAGCCCGCTCCAGCGTTTGATCTCGGCTGCCCGCGCGCCGAAATCGGCCAGCGGATTCGCGTAGTGCGAGGTGAGACCCTGGAAACCGTAGTACGGGTAGTACGCCAGGAAGCTGGTGTCGGCGGTGAGTACCACCGATTCGTCGCGCGCGCGCCCGGTCTGCGCGGTGAGGGCGGCGTCGATCTCGCGGTAATACGACACCGCCGACGGGCTGCGCTGATCGGCGCGTGCACCGTTGCCGTCGGTGTCGGTGTAGGCGGTGGTGATCTCGCTGTTCAGAATGCTGGGGATGCTCTGGGCGAAGGCCAGCGCGCCGATCACCGCGACGGCCACGGCCGCGGGGCGGAACCGCGGCGGTTCGTTGATCGCCTGGTAGATCGCCCGCGCGCCCTCGACGAAGCCGAAGGTCCCAGCCGCCGCCAGCAGCGTCTGCAGGATCGGCTCGAGCCGGAAGGACAGCCCGGTGAAGCCGGCCGCGGTCACGGTCAGCGACGCCAGCGACCACAGATAGATCGCCACCACCGCGATGCCCAGCGCTTGGGCCCGGCGCGAACTCGCCGCCCGCAACACCAGCCACACCGTGCCGATCAGGCACAGCGCGCCGAGCAGCGGCTCGCCGAAGTCGAACATGGGGAACGACAGCCGCGCCCCCGACTCCGGCAGATAGTGCAGCGCCGTCCCCGACCCCGACCGCGCACCCGTGAGCGCCTTCGCCAGCCACGGCCCCCAGGTGATCAGCGCCAGCAAGGCGGTGATCACACCCATCACCACGAGCCGCGCGAGAATGGGCCACAGCAGCCCCAGCGCACCCGGCCCTGCCGCCACCACCCGCGGCCGATGCACCGCGTCCGCCCGCCGCTGCCACACCAGCACACCCCAGGCCACCACCGCCATCAACACGACGGTGAACACCGCGACACCGGCGAACAACTGATAGAACATCGCCGAAACCCCGAGGAACAGCCCGGCCCCCACCACCGCACCCCAACCGCCCGCGGTCCCCGCCGCGCCGCCGCCACCAGGTGCGGGGTGTGTCGCGGCCGCGCCACCATTCCCCGCGGGGTCCGATCCCGACGCGCTCACACCGGCGGTCCCTGCGCTCGACTCCGTGGTCGCGCCGATCGGCTCTCCAGCGGCGCCGGTCGTGGCTCCGTCCGCAAGGTCGGCGTTCTCCTCGCCCGCCGCGTGGGATACCGAGCCGGCTAGGCCGATGGCGGCGGCCGAGTCCGTGGTCCGGCGGCTGACGGCGTACTCCGCCGGGCGGTACAGCGCGCCCCAGGCCAGCAGCATGGCCGGGGGGAACAGGACCACCAGGACCGCGCTGTAGGCCTCGGGTGAGGCGAACGCGAGCGTCACGGCGGTCGTGGCGGCCGCCACCGCGACGGCCCAGTCGGCGCGAATCAGCTTGGACCACAACACGAGAGCCAGCACGGCCGCCACCGCCAGCGCGGCGATCGCATAGGGCTTGAACGTCTCCCACCCGGGCATGCCGAGCAGGTTCGCCACCCGCCCGCCGATCCAGAACCACCCGGCCGGGTAGTACGGCGGCAGGTCGATGTAGGTCATATCGTGCAGTGCCGCACTGTCGGTCAGCCGGGTCAGGTACTCGGTCCGGAACTCCTGGTCCACCGAGATCCCGAACAGATACAGCTTGGTGGCCGCCAGCGGCATTCCCAACGTCACCGTCACGAACGCGGAAACGCCCACCCAGGACAGCACTTTCGCCAGCCACGACCACCGCCGCAGCCGCACCAGCACCACCGCCGCGACCAGCAGCGCCACCGCCCCCACCTGCCCGACCGTGGTCAGCGCCCGAGTCACATTGGAGGAATTGAACGCCGGCCACTGCACGGTCGCGAACGCCACCAGCCCCACCGCGGCCACCCCCGCCGCGACCACCGCCGCGACCACCGCTTCCCCAAGCCCGCCGCCGACCTGCCGGACAAGTACTCGCACGCTGCCTCCGGTTCCTCGATAGCCTGCACTGACCCGCGAGCCGAGCGTCACTCTAGTCAGCGCCGGGCAACCCGGACGCATCGACAACGGCCGGCAGCGTTTCGCTACCGGCCGTCGCGGCTCGACAATCCGCCGATCAGATGGGGAGGCGGCGGAAGATCGGGCGGGGGAGGTGGCGGAGGATCATCATGACCCAGCGGAAAGTGCCTGGGGCCCAGACTATTTCCTTGCCTTTTTGGGAGGCGGCGACCGCGAGGGCGGCTACGTCCTCCTTGTTGACGGTGAGGGGGGCCTCGTCCACGTGGGCGGAGAACTTGGTGCGGACCTGGCCGGGGCGGATCACCGTCACGCGGGGGCCGAAGGGGCGCAGGGCCTCGCCGAGGCCGAGGTAGAAGCCGTCCAGACCGGCCTTGGTGGAGCCGTAGACGAAGTTCGCGCGCTTGACGCGCTCACCGGCGACCGACGACATGACGACGATCCGGCCGTAGCCCTGCGACTTCATCTTCTCACCGAGCAGCACGCCGACCGATACCGAGGCGGTGTAGTTGACCTCGGCGACCCGCACGGCCTTCTGCTGGTTCTGCCACAGCTCCTCGGCATCGCCGTCCAGCGCGAAGGCCACGATCGCGACGTCGATATCGCCGTCGGCCCAGGCCTGTTCGACGACCTTCGGGTGGCTGCCGGTGTCGAGCGCGTCGAAGTCGATCACCTCGACCTTCGAGGCGCCGGCCGCCTCCAGCAGCGCCACCGAGTCCGCGCGCAGCGGATCGTTGGGCAGGGCGGCGAGCACGATCCGGGCCGGTCCCTTCTTCAGGTACTCCGCGCAGATCGCCAGGCCGATCTCGGACGTGCCGCCCAGCAGCAGGATGTTCTGGGGGTTACCGACGGCATTGATCATTTGGTGCACTCACCGCTCACTGCAGCTCCAGCCTTCTCGCCATATCGGACATGAAAACGCCTGTGGGATCGACACTTCGGCGGACCTTGATCCACTCGTCGATCCGGGGGTACATCTGATGGAAGGACTCCGCGGTGGTGCGGGAATCCTTGCCGGTGTAGAGCCGCCCGCCGAATTCCAGCACGCGCCGGTCCAATTCGGTGACGAACTCGTTGAGCCCCGCCTTGATCGGGAAGTCCACGCAGATGTTCCAGCCCGGCATGGGGAAGCTCAGCGGCGCCTGGTTACCCGGGCCGAACAACTTGAAAACATTGAGGAACGAGTAGAACCCCGAGCCCTGGATGTCGCGGATGATGCTCTTGAACTCCTCGACGGCCTCCGGCGGCACCACGAACTGGTACTGGAGGAAACCGTTCGAGCCGTAGCCGCGGTTCCATTCACCCAGCATGTCCAGCGGGTGATAGAACTGCGTCAGGTTCTGCACCTTGCCGCGGTAGGACCCCGACTTGCGGTACCACAGTTCGCCGATCGGCGTGAACGTGTACTTGTTGGCCAGGCCGTTCGGGAAGACGTCGGGCAGGGTGAGGAAGGTCTTGCCGTTGAACTTCAGCGGATCCTTCCGCAGCTTCTTCGGCAGTTCGTCCAGCTTGGCCAGATTGCCGCGCGAGATCGCGGCCCGCCCCAGCTTGGGCTCCGGGCTGATCGCGTCGAACCACGCCGAACTGTATTCGTAGCGGTCCTCCGAGCCGTCGCTGTGGAAGGCGATGGTCTCCTCGAGCGTCGCGGTGACGTCGCCGTCGGCGATGAAGTACGCGGTCTCGGTCGGCGTCATCTCGATGGTGGCCCGCAGGATGATGCCCGTCAGCCCGCAGCCGCCGACGGTCGCCCAGAACAGTTTCGCGTTCCGCTTCGGCGTGATGTGGTGCACCGTGCCGTCGGCGGTGAGTAGTTCCATCGAACGCACGTGATTGCCGAAGCTGCCCGCGCTGTGGTGGTTCTTGCCGTGGATATCGGAGCCGATCGCGCCGCCGACGGTGACCTGCCGCGTGCCCGGCAGCACCGGAACCCACAGGCCGAACGGCAGCGCCGCCTTCATCAGCTGATCCAGGTTCACCCCGGCGTCGACATCGACCAGACGGGTGTCGCGGTCGATGCGATGGATCTTGTCCAGCGCGGTCATGTCGACGACCAGGCCGCCGGCGTTCTGCGCGTTGTCACCGTAGGAGCGGCCGAGCCCCCGGGCGATCACCCCGCGGCGCAAGTGGGCGGGCTTGTCCGCGTTGTCCTGCGCGACCATCGCCACCGCCCGCGCGATCACTTCCGGATCGCCGGTCGAGAGCACTTCGGCGGAGGTGGGCGCGGTGCGGCCCCATCCGGTCAGCCGGCGGGTGCTGGTCGGCAGGTCGTAGCGGTCGGACGACCCTGAGCTGTCATTCTGTGACGCAGCGCCGTCGCCCGCGGTTTTCGCGGGACCCGCGGCGGTGGAGGTCTGAGCTTTCGTGGACATCGGCATAGAGGCTACAGGTATGGCCGGACATCGGTCCCGGCGTCACGAGCGTCCCGGCGCAACCCGCTACGCTCGTGCGCGTGACCGCGGAACCCCATCTGCCACTGCCACCCGAGTTGCCTCTGGTCGACGAACCCGGCGGCACGAGTGTCGATCTCAAGACCCAGATCATTCGCTTCGCACTGTCCGGTGGGTTCTCCGCGATCATCGATTTCGGGCTGTACACGCTGCTGCTGCAGGTGGTGGGGCTGCCGGTGGCGGTGGCCAAGTCGATCAGCTTCATCGCCGGAACCACGACGGCCTATCTGATCAATCGCCGCTGGACCTTCCAGGCCGCGCCCAGCCGGGCCCGCTTCCTGGCCGTGGTGGTGCTGTACGCGCTGACCTTCGCCGTGCAGGTCGGCATCAATCAGGTGCTCTACCACGTGCTGCCCGAGGAGTGGTGGCGCATCTGGCTGGCCTTCGTCGTCGCGCAGGGCACGGCCACGGTGATCAATTTCGTGGTCCAGCGGCTGGTGATCTTCAAGCTGCGGTGAGGTGAACCCGCCGATCCCGGAGCAGCACCATTGCAGGCCGGGACCGGCGGATTCGGTATTCGGCGCCGGGTGCTCGGGTCACGGGCTGCGCGCCGAAGCGTTTGCCCCCGCAGAATGCGCTCGGCGTGGAAGTGTCGCAAGACGCGAAACCTGGTTTGCTGCAACGAAACTGGAGCGCCAAGGCGTCGCCGCGGACCGGTTTCGGCTGCGAGCGAAGGTAATTCGCAATATTGCGTTGGCCTTTTCGCGACGAATCTCCGATCTCGGCGGTGCGCAACCCCCCTTGCCGGGGCGCGTCCGATCAGGCCGGGGTCACTGTCACCGGCACTCCGTTGAACACCGCGTTGCCGGAGGGGGCGTCGACGATCGAATCATCGGTCAGCACATTGGCATTCACTCCGGCATGCGCGCGGGCGACCGACTGTGCGCTGTCGGAGTGGCCCCAGCCGTGCGGCAGGCTCACCACGCCGGGCATGATCTCCTCGGTCGGTTCGACCGGCACGGTGAGGATGCCCGCCGCCGACTTCACCACCGCCTCCGCGCCCAGGCCCAGCCGCTCGGCATCGTCCGGGTGGACGTGCAGCGTGCAGGTGTTGGACCCGCCGACCAGGCTCGGCACATTGTGCATCCAGCTGTTGTTGGAGCGCAGCTGGCGACGCCCGATCAGCACCATGCCCGTCGCCTGCTCGGTGAGCCGGGCGCGCAGCCGCTCGACATCGTCCAGCAGCGGGCGGGGGGCCAGCTCGACCCGCTGGGAGGCGGTGCGCAGCACACCGGGCAGCCGCGGCCGCAACGGGCCGAGGTCGATGCCGTGCGGATGATCCAACAGCACTTGCAGATTCAGTCCGCCGGACACTCCCGCCTGCTCGACCGGTTGCGCCTCGGGATTCCACTCGCCGTAGGGGCCCAGCCGCAGCATCATGTCGATGCGCTGCTCGGTGCTGTTGTCGCCGAGCAGTTCGGCGCGGCGGTCGAGCAGACCGGCCTTGTGCAGGGTGCCGGCGATGATCAGCTCGTCCACCGCGGCGAGCGGGTCGCGGCCGGGCTCGGGTTGCTGGCCGGACGCCGCAAGGGCCAGCCGCGCCAAAATCTCCGACTCCGACGGCCGGTCGCCCAGGGGCACCAGCGGGCGGGAGTATCGCGCGTAATTACGGACGGCGAAGTTCAGCAGCGCGAAATCGTAGTGCGCCGACTGCAGGGTGCGCGGCGGCGGCAGAATCACATCGGCATGGCGGGTGGTCTCGTTCAGGTACCGGTCGACGCTGACCATGAACTCCAGCTCGGCCAGCGCCTCGCCGAGCCGCGCGCCGCTGGGCGCCGACAGCACCGGATTGCCCGCGACCGTCACCAGCGCCCGCACCCGGCCCTCGCCCGGCGTGCGGATCTCGTCGGCCAGCGTGGCGACCGGGAACTCGCCCATGGCCTCCGGCGCCTGCCGCACCCGGCTGGTCCAGCGGCCCAGCCGGAACGGCCGGGTGCGCACGATGCCGAGCGCGGCGGCCGTGGCGAACATCGCACCGCCCGGCCGATCCAGGTTGCCGGTGAGCACATTGAGCACGTCCACCAGCCACTGCGTCAGCGTGCCGAATTCTGCCGTACAGGTGCCGATGCGGGCGTAGACGGCGGCCGTCGGCGCGGCGGCCAGCTCGCGGGCCAGCCGCACGATGGTCTCCGCCGGGATGCCGGTGCGCTCGGCGACCCGCTCCGGCGGGAACGCCGTGGCGGCCGTGCGCACCTCCTCGATGCCCTCGGCCTCGACCCGGACGGCGGTCAGGTTCTCGGCGAACAGTGTGTGCACGATCGCGAAGAGCAGGTACGCGTCGCTGCCCGGCCGGATGAACAGGTGCTCGTCGGCCAGCTTCGCCGTGCGGGTGCGGCGCGGATCGACCACCACGAGCCGCCCGCCGCGCTGGCGCAGCGCCTTCAACCGGCCCGGATAGTCCGGCGCGGTGCACAGCGACCCGTTGGACTCCAGCGGGTTGGCCCCGAGCATGAGCAGATGGTCCGTCCGGTCCAGGTCGGGCACCGGGACCGTCAGCGGATCGCCGAACATCAGCCCGCTGGCCACCTGCTTGGGCATCTGGTCGGCGGTGCTGGCGGAATAGACGTTGCGAGTGCTCAGCGCGCGGATGAGCGGGGGTAGATACAGCGCCCCCGCGACGGTGTGGGCGTTCGGGTTGCCCAGATACAGGGCCGTGGCCTGACGGCCGTGCTCGGCGACGAGGGCGGGCAGCCGCTCGGCGATCAGGTCGAACGCCTCCTCCCAGGAGGCCGCGTGCCAGGTGTCGGTCGCGCGGTCGCGAATCATCGGCTCGCTCAACCGCTCCGGATCTTCGTCGAGCCGGCCGAGACTGGCGCCCTTCGGGCAGAGGAAGCCGCGACTGAACGGATCTTCCCGGTCGCCGCGCACGCCGACCACTCGATTCTCGGCGGACAGGGTGATCTCGAGCCCGCAGACCGCCTCGCACAGCGGGCAGGTGCGGAGCCGGGTGCGGGTGTCGTCCGTGACGCGCGTCATAGCACCATCATCACCCGGCCCACCGACAAGTGCGATCCGGATACAACGAAAACCGCGAGAACCTTTGGGTCCTCGCGGTTTCGGGTCGGCTGTGGTTGTGCTGCGCTACCTGCGGCTAGCTGGCGATCCGCGTGACCTGCGACCTGCGGCCCGAGCGAGCGGACCGCACGGCCGCGGCGACCGCGACCACCGGCGGCAGCCAGCGGGCCTCGCCCGGCGCGACGCCCCAGCCGGCCGCACCGGCGGCCGACAGCTGGGTCGGCGGGAGCGGGATGCCCGCACCGTCGGTGTAGACGGTGGCGCCGGCCTCGCGCAGCGCCTCGAGCGCCATCGCGGCCTTGCGGACGCCGGTCACCAGGTGGATCTCGCGGCGCTCGGCGCCCGGAATCTCGATCACCGGCCCGGTGAGGTTGTTCGCCCGCAGGAACCGGCGCACGGTCGCCGCGAGTTCGCCGGTCACTTCGATGCCCGATACGTCCTCGTCGGTGATCAGGCAGATGCCGTTGGCCGTTTCAGCGACCGTCCAACCGCGCCGGATGTAGTCCTGCGCGCTGGCGGCCAAGGTAGCCGCCGAGACGGAAGTCGGAAACGTCGTACGCACTGTCTTCTCCATTCCCCGGGTAAAACTAGGTCCTGCGTTGGTGTTCATGGGACGTATCGGCCCACGTAGGACGCCGCGTTACAGGTCTGCGAAACTTTTTTGCCCGCCGTCGAATTCATCACAGGTTCACCATTTGATTCCGCCTCGCTATCGAGTCCACCGCGGTGACGGTGCGCCGCCGGGCCGAGCACCACGGTCGTGTCCGTACCTGTGAATCGAATCTGTTGTGGCTGAAAGTTTCCCAACAGAACCCTTGCGGCCCAGCCGTTGCTCGCGGCCGGTGTCCGGGAGAGGATCGGGACCATGACCGACGAGCCGCCCGGGCCGCCCGCGGATCCCGCGGACGACTTCGAGGCAGAACCCCGTTTCCTCGCCTGGCGGGAATCCACCGGCCGCAGGTTGTCGCGTCATCTGAGCGACGATCGGGCCGAGGAACGCCCGGCCGAGCCGTTCGGCAGCCCCGGCGCGTTTCTCGCGTGGGCGCGCACCGCGCTGCGCGCCCTGCTGGACCTGCAGTTCCACCGATCGGCGACGCGCACGCTGCTGCCGCTGGCCTACCTGCTCGGGCTGGCCTTCGCCGGGGGTGTGCCGGTGGTGCTGACGGTGCTGCTGTGGCACGTGTCGATGCCGCTGGGGCTGGTGTTCGCGGTGGTGGTGGCGGTGCCCCTGGGGCTGACGATCGCGGCGTCGGTGCGGCTGGCCCTGGAATTCCTGGTGAACGCCGCGCGGCTGGCCGATCGGGTCGAGCACATCAACGATCTCGCCGACGACCTGTTCCAGGCGCTGTCGGAGGTGGCCGAGCCGGTCAACCAACTCTCCGAAGACGTTCGCGCCGTGCAGTTCTGGCGGTTTCGCCGGCGCCCGACCCGGAAATAATGCCGAGAATGGGCCATCGGCGGTATCCGAGAGTCGTTGGCCTGTGCAACAATCCGAAACGCGTGCCCACTTCGATCGGGACGCGGTACGGAGGGGGAAGGCATGGCTTCACCGCACGGGATCACCGGGTCGACGATGCCCAGGCGCCAGCTGGGCCGTCAGCTTCGCGACCTGCGCAACCGTGCCCGGATGACGACGCGGGTGGCGGCCCAGCGGCTGGAATGGTCGGAGGCCAAGATCTGGCGCATCGAGACCGGACAGACCTCGCTGCGCGGCCTGGACGTCGAGGCCATGTGCAAGATCTACGGCGCCCCGCCTGAGCTGGTGGAACCGCTGACCGCGCTGGCCCGGGAGACCAAGGCGCGCGGCTGGTGGGCCGAATACGGTGATGTGATCCCCGAGGGTTTCGATGTGTACATCGGCCTGGAGGAGGCCGCCGACCGGCTGTCGACCTTCGAGAACGATCTGGTGCCCGGCCTGCTGCAGACCGACGCCTACGTTCGTGCGGTGCTGGCCGCGGCGCGGCCGGACATGCCTGCGCCGGAACTGGAGCGCCGGGTGGCGCTGCGGGTGGCCCGGCAGAACGTGCTGACGCGCCCGAGTTCGCCGGTGCGTTTGGTGGCGGTGCTCGCCGAGGCCCTGCTGTGGCACCGCATCGGCGACACCGAGGTGCACGCGAGTCAGCTCGATCATCTGCGCCGGATGTCCGAGCGGCCCAACATCGAGCTGCGGGTGGTGCCCAACGACTGCGGCTATCACGACGGGATGGCCACGGGCCGCTTCATGCTCCTCGAATTTCCGGAGCCCGCAAGCGATCTGAGCGAACCGCCGGTGGTGTACATCGAAAACTTCACCGGCTCCACATATCTCGACAAGGAACCCGAAATCGCGCGCTACCGTGCGGCTTTCGGCGGTATCCGGGCCGCGTCGGTGGATGGCCGCGCGGCCATCGAGGCGGCGCTGGGCGCGTTCTGACCGCTCAGTGCAGGGTGTGCGCCAGTACGTCGCGGTGGGTGGGCGCCGCGGCGGCGTGCAGGGCCCGGCCCTTGTCGGTCAGGCAGACGAAGATCGCGCGGCGATCGTCGGCGCACATGCTGCGGCTCACCAGGCCGTCGCGCTCGAGCCGCGCCACCGCCCGCGACAGCGCACTCTGGCTCAGGTAGATGTCTCCGGCCAGATCGCTCATGCGGTAGGTCTCGCAGCGGGCGTCGACCAGGCGGTCCAGCGTCTCGAATTCACTGAGCCCGATCCGGTGGCGGCTCTGTAGCTCTTTCTCCAGCGCACAGGAGACGGTGGCGTGCTGGTCCAGCAGATCGCGCCACTTGCTCACCAGTCCGGCTGGCACTGCCTGATCCAGCGACTCCACACCGGGCCGGTCGACTGACGCTGTCGACGGCTTTGACATGGGCCCATCCTAGTGGTCACCCCCGAATCATGCAACTACATTAAATGCTTGCACATTAGATGCACATGCATGTACTGTCCCCACTCATGACTTCCACGGCAACACTCCCGGCCGCCGCTCAGGCGGCCACCCGGTGGCCGGCACGCATGTGGGGAATGCTGATCACCCTGTGCATCGTGCTGTTCCTCGACGGCCTAGACGTGTCGATGATCGGTGTCGCACTGCCGTCCATCGGTTCCGAACTCGGCCTGTCCACCTCGACCCTGCAGTGGCTGGTCAGCGGTTACGTGCTCGGCTACGGCGGCCTGCTGCTGCTCGGCGGGCGCACCGCGGACCTGCTCGGGCGGCGCAAGGTCTTCCTGGTCGCGCTGGCCGTGTTCGCGCTGGCCTCGCTGGCCGGCGGCCTGGTCAGCTCCGCCGCGCTGCTGATCCTGACCCGTTTCGTCAAGGGCCTGGCCGCGGCGTTCACCGCGCCCACCGGCCTGTCGATCATCACCACCAATTTCCCCGAGGGCCCGGCCCGCAACAAGGCGCTGTCCATCTACACCGTGTTCGGTGCGGGCGGTTACTCGATGGGCCTGGTGTTCGGCGGCCTGATGACCGGTCTCGGCTGGCGCTGGACGTTCTTCCTGCCGGTGCCGATCGCCATCGCCGCGCTGGTCGCCGCCGCGTTCCTGGTGCCCCGGGACAAGCCGGCCCAGGAGGGCGGGCACGACCTGCTGGGTGCGCTGTTCTCGACGGCCGCCATGCTGCTGCTGGTCTTCACGGTCGTCTCGGCGCCCGAGGCGGGCTGGGGTTCGGCCCGTACCATCGGCTCGTTCGCCGCGGTGGTGGCGCTGTTCGTGGCGTTCGTCGCGGTGGAGAACCGAGTGCGGCACCCGCTGATCCGGCTCGGCATCCTGCGCAAGGTCTCGCTGGTGCGGGCCAGCCTGGTCATCGTCGCCCTGGCGGGGTCCTACTTCAGCTGGCAGTTCATCGTGACCCTGTTCCTGCAGGACACCCTGGGCTGGTCGGCGCTGGAGCTGGCGATGGGCCTGCTGCCGGTGGGTCTGCTGGTCGCGCTGTCGTCGGTGTTCTCCGACAAGATCGTCGACCGGTTCGGCACCGGCCCGATCATCGCGGTCACCATGGTCGTGATGAGCATCGGCTACCTGCTGTTCCTGCGGCTGGACACCTCGCCCTCCTACCTCGCGGTGATCCTGCCGGCGGTCCTGCTGATCGGTATCGGCTGGATCGGCTTCCCCGCCATCAACATTCAGGCCACCAACGGCATCGATGACGAGGAACAGGGCTTGGCGGCCGGCGTACTGCAAACCTCGATGCAGGTCGGCGCGGCCATCGTGCTGGCGATCAACACCGCGATCATCTCCTCCGGCGCGCACACCGACACCTCGCCGGGCGCGGTGCTCGATACCTACCGTCCCGGCCTGATCTTCGCCGGTGTGGTCTGCATCGTCGGCGCGCTGGTGGCGCTGACCCACTTCCTGCCCAGGCGGCCGGCCCCCGCGCCGGTGTCCGACTCGGAGCGGGAGCTGGAGCTGGCTGCCTGATCACCCGGGCACGGGAGTCCGAAACCGCGGTGGGCGAACACGTTTCCCCCGCCGCGGTTCGGGTCGTCTAGGCGCGCAGGCTCCGCAATCGCGGCGCGGCAGCGTCTTTCGGCGAACGGACGAATGTCAGCGGCCGCCCGTCGCGCCCCACCGTCGGCCAGCCGATACCCAGCTCGGGATCGAAAGCGTCCAGATCCCGATCGAATTCGGGGGAGTACTCCAGCGAGCACAGGTAGGTGACCGTGGAGTCGTCCTCCAGCGACAGCAGCGCGTGGCCCAGACCCTCGGACAGGAACACCGAACGCCGATCCACGTCATCGATCACGACGGCGTCCCAGGTCGCGAAGGTGGGCGAGCCGGGGCGCAGATCCACCACCACGTCGAGGAAGGCGCCGCGCACACAGGTCACGTACTTGGCCTGGCCAGGCGGATCCTCGGTGTAGTGGATGCCGCGCAGCACCCCGGCCGCCGACGTGGAGGTGTTGACCTGCAACAGCTCGAACGGCCGCCCGACCGCCTTCTCGAATTCGGAGGCCTTGAACGATTCGGCGAACACCCCGCGGTCGTCGCCGCGCAGCGTGGGGGTGAACTCCCAGGCGCCCGGCACCGAGAGTTCCCGGATCCGCATGCTCATCGGTGCTCGTCTCCGCCCGGCCGCAAGACGTGTTCCATGCCGTCCTGCTCCCACCCGCGGCCGTGCTCGATCAGTTCGAGCAGATATTTCCCGTAACCTGAGCGCGCCAGCGGCTCGGCCAACCGGCACAGCTGCTCGTCGTCGATGAAGCCCAGCCGCCAGGCCACCTCCTCGGGCACCCCGATCTTGAGCCCCTGCCGCTCCTCGATGGTCCGGACGTAGTTGGCGGCGTCCAGCAGCGAGTCGAAGGTGCCGGTATCCAGCCATGCCGTGCCGCGGGCCAGCACCTCCACCGACAGCCGTCCCTGCTCCAGATAGGTGCGGTTGATATCGGTGATCTCGTACTCGCCGCGCTGGGAGGGGCGCAGGTCGCGGGCGATCGCCACGACGTCGTTGTCGTAGAAGTACAGGCCCGGGATGGCGTAGTTGGACCGGGGCAGCTTCGGCTTCTCCTCGATGGAAATGGCCTTGCCGTCGGCGAATTCGACCACGCCGTACGCGCTCGGGTCAGACACCCGGTAGGCGAAGACCGCGCCGCCGTCCAGACCGTCGAAGCGGCGCAGCCGGGTACCCAGGCCGGGACCGTGGAAGATGTTGTCGCCCAGCACGAGTGCCGCCGCCTCGGTACCGATGTGGTCGGCGCCCAGCACGAACGCGCGTGCCAGGCCGTCGGGCTCTGGCTGCACCACATAGTCGATCGACAGGCCGAACTGCGAGCCGTCGCCGAGCAGCCGCCGGAACGCGTCCGCGTCCTCGGGGGTGGTGATGACCAGGATGTCCCGGATCCCGGCCAGCATCAGCGTCGACAGCGGGTAGTACACCATCGGCTTGTCGTACACCGGGACCAGCTGCTTGCTCACTCCGCGCGTGATCGGATGCAGCCGCGACCCGGTGCCACCGGCCAGGATGATTCCGCGCATGTCACAGCAGTCTGCCATTCGCGCCGCGTCCGGGCTCGACGAGGTTCCGACTCGACCGCGAATTGATCACGGGCGGTTTGGCCGAGTCCCGCTGGGGCGACAAATTGTTGCGTAGGTCACGTTGTCAGCGCCGACAGCTCGCCGCCGGACCACGGTAGTGACGGCTCGGCGCGCCCGGAGTGAAGTAGGTGCGCCATGGTGGCGATCCCGATCGGCGAATCCCTCAGCGAGCCGGGGGTCGTGGTGAATCCCGGCGGTGGCAGCCTGCCGTCTCGTGCGCTACGCCTGGCCTGTCTCGGCGTGGTACGGCCGGTCGTGCGGCACTATCCGATCACTCCGCTGACCATGCCGCTGGCGAGCGCGGTGGTCGACGGTCTGGCCCGGCTGCGCCCGATGCCGTCAGGGGTGGAGCGGGAACAGGTGCGGCTCAGCGGTTTTCGCATGGAGATCCTGCGCCCGGCCGGCGCGCGGCGCGCGCTGCGCGACGGCGTGGTGATGTATCTGCACGGCGGCGGCTTCTTCCTGTGCGGCCTGGACACGCATCGGCCGGTCGCCGCCGCTCTGGCCCGCCGCACCGGAATGCCGGTGCTGAACGTGGACTACCGGCAGCTGCCCGCCACCCGCATCCCGGATTCGGTGGCGGACTGCCTCACCGCCTATCGATGGCTGCTGCGGCACGGCGTCGATCCGGCCCGGATCGTCTTCGCGGGCGATTCGGCCGGTGGGTTCCTCACCTTCGCCACCGCGCTGCGCGCCGTCGAGGTCGGGCTGCCCGCCCCGGCCGGTCTGGTCGGACTGTCTCCGGCCCTCGATCTGGACTGCGCGGCCAAGCGCGACTACCTGAACATCGCGCGCGACCCGTATATCCCGCTCTCGGCGATGGAACAGATGGTCCGCTACGGCACCGTCGGCGAATGTTCGGCGCTCTCACCGGTCAACGGGGCGCTGGCGGGGCTGCCGCCCGCGCTGCTGATCGTCGGCGAGGACGAATTGCTGCGCTACGACTGCGAACTCATGGCCCGGCGGCTGACCGCGGCCGGCGTGCCGAACTCGCTGGAGCTGTGGCGCGGCCAGGTGCACGCGTTCATGAGCATCCTGCCGAACCTGCCGGAGAGCCGCTCCGCGCTGGGCCGGGTGGCGCGTTTCGTGCGGGCCCGGGTCGAGTCCGCCCCCGTAGCGCGCACCGCGTGAACGACAGCACCCCCGCCCGGTGTCGACAGGGCGGGGGTGCTGGGGGAACCGAACGGTTCCTACCGGATCATTTGGCCGGCGGAACGAACGGCTGGTTGATGGTGGTGAAGTACTGCACCGCCGCGGCGATCGCCACCGGAGCCGTGATCAGCAGCTGCCCGGCCAGGGTGCCCAGCGCGCCGACGGCGATGATGCCACCGAGGCAGCCGATGGCCGCCGCCGGAATGAACGGGCCGAACAGGCCGACGATCGTGGCCGAGGCCACGGTCGCGCCGGCGATACCGCCGAGCACGCAGCCCACGGCGCCGCCGCCGATGCCGCCGACCATGGTGCCGATGGCGGCACCGGTGGAGATGGTGTCCTTCAGCCGGGTGAAGGCGGCCAGCTCACGGTCGTACGGGGTCTTCCAGGGGGCCTGGTCCTCGAACGGGAGCGCGACGGGCTGGTAGCTGGCGTGCGCCAGATCGAACTGCGGGGTCAGGGTGGCGGTGTTACCCGAAATGTCGGCAGCAATCGGGAACACGTAGTCGTCCACGCGGAAGGACAGGTCGGTGCCGGCCAGGGTGGTTCCGTTGGCGGCCTTGATCTTGAAGACACCGTTCTCGTTGACCAGGGAACCGGAGTCGGTCGAGATGATCGTGCTGGTCTCGGTGGTGGTGGCCTTGAAGTTGACCGCGCCCTCATCGGCGGTCGGCTGCGCGTTCACCGTGCCAGCGGTCACGCCGATTGCGGCGATCAGCATGGCCGACGTCGCGGCGAATTTCCTCATCAGCATTTCTGTGGAACCTCGATACAGAGTGGTTCGGTGGGGACACGAGAATGGAAATGGAACGCAGCTAACGCGCGGTGAACCTGTTGTGACCGTTCATTCAAATTCTGTTCACCGTCGGGTTCCTGCCTATCGTCAGGTTGCGGAAACATGCAGTGTGACTGCGGTTTTCGAGCATAAACGCGATCGGCAGCCGGCGCACAGAACGCTCGGTTTGTGATTAATATCACATCGCTGAGGTGATGTAGGTAACCGCATTGTTATCTGCATCCCGTAGGAATGAACGATCGGTGCCTGAAATGTCCGACCGTCCGGTATGAACTACTGCGGCCCCATTGTGGCGCGAACTCTCGCCCGCCACGCCTCGGACCCGGCCGGTGGTCCGGCCCCCGCGGTGGCCGATAGTGTTGACGATCGTGCGATTGCTCGTAACCGGTGGCGCCGGGTTCATCGGCGCCAACTTCGTCCACCAGACCCTCGCCGAGCGGCCCGACACCCGGATCGTGGTGCTCGACAAGCTCACCTACGCCGGTAACCGGGCGTCGCTGGCGCCGGTCGCCGACCGCATCGATTTCGTGCACGGCGATATCGCGGATCTGGAACTGGTCGATCGGCTGGTCGGTGGGGTGGACGCGGTGGTGCATTTCGCCGCCGAGTCGCACAACGACAATTCGCTGACGCAGCCGTGGCCGTTCGTGCAGACCAATATCGTCGGGACGTATTCGCTGCTGCAGGCGGTGCGCCGGTACGACGTGCGCTACCACCACATCTCCACCGACGAGGTCTACGGCGATCTCGACGCCGAGGCGCCGGCGTTCGACGAGACGACCCCGTACAACCCGTCGAGCCCGTATTCGGCCACCAAGGCCTCCAGCGACATGCTCGTGCGGGCCTGGGTGCGTTCGTTCGGCGTGCGCGCGACGATTTCCAACTGCAGCAACAACTACGGCCCCTATCAGCATGTGGAGAAGTTCATCCCGCGGCAGATCACCAATCTCATCGACGGGGCGCGGCCGCGGTTGTACGGCGCCGGGCACCAGGTGCGCGACTGGATTCACGTCCACGACCACAACAGCGCGGTGTGGTCGATTCTCGACCGCGGCCGCATCGGGCAGACGTATCTGATCGGCGCCGACGGCGAATTGGACAACAAGTCCGTGGTGCGAATGATCCTCGCCGAATTCGGCCGCGACCCCGACGATTTCGACCACGTCACCGATCGCCCCGGCCACGACCAGCGCTACGCCATCGATGCCCGCCTGCTCCGTTCCGAACTCGGCTGGGAGCCTCGGTTCTCCGACTTCCGGGTCGGGCTGGCCGACACCATCCGCTGGTATCGCGAGCACGAGGACTGGTGGCGGCCGCAGAAGGATCTCACCGAGCAGGCGTACGCGGCCGCGGGGGAAAGGGTGCTGTAAGTCCGCTCAGCCCCAGACCAGGAAGTCGTACTTGGCGATCGCGGCGATCAGCGAGACCACGGTGGCGGCCACGATCGCTGTCGCCGGACCTTTCGCGGGCGTCAGCGCGCGAACATTCGTCAGCCGCAACGGCATCCACCGCAGCAGCACCGCGAACGCGACCACCGCCAGCGGCACGAAATACCTGCCCTGGACGCCGTCGATGAGGTAATAGCCGACCGGCGTGAACGACATGTACAGCGTCACATAGATCATCGCGATACTGGCCAGCACGGTGAGCGCGACGACCCAGGTGCGCAGCCGGTCCGCGGTCATCCGCTCGGCGATTCCCAGCCCGATCGCGAAGGCCAGCAGGCAGGCCAGAATCGATATCGCGGGCACGTCGATATAGGCGAATCCGAGTTCCCCGAAGAATTGGGTGAACCAGCGCTGATCGCGGAACCAGATGCTCTCGACGAAAGTGTTCAGGAAATCCCAGGGATGGCCGAGGATCTCCTTCAGCTGATCGCCGGGCCGCACCGAATGCCATTGCGCCGCCGGCCGCATCAGGCCCATGCCCTCACCCGTCGGCGCGGCCAGTTTCATCCACACCGCGAACGCACCGGCGCCCACCGCCGCGCAGGCCCACGGAATCCAGCGCCGCCAGCTCGAAAAGCCGTACTGCCGAGCCGGAATCAGGACGGTGAGCATGGCCAGCAGCACGTACGTCGGCTTGCACAGCGGCAGCGCCACGGTGGCGGCGAGCGCGGCGACGACCTCGGTGCGACACAGCCTGGCCCCCAGGAACAATCCCTTGACCAGCAGGCACGACACCAGGATCGCCAGCGCGTTGGTCAGCGTGTCGGCGGTGACCGTACCGGCCTGGAACAGCGCGATCGGCAACACCGCGACGGCGAACGCGAGCCACTGCACCCGGAATCCGCGCAGCAGCCACAGGGCGAACCCGACCACGGCCAGGTAGGCGCACAGGCCCGCCAGCCGGGTCAGCAGCACCAGGCCGCCCACATCGAGATCGAGCGCCTCGGCCACCCGGATGCCCACGGCCGCGGGCACATACGGGACCGGTGAATAGGCGGCGGTGTTGGTGAACCACATCGGCTTGGTGGCTTCGGTGGTCACCGGGGCCGATTCCAGCAGCCGGTAGGAGACGGGATCGGCGGCCATCGGCTCGGGCTCGGCCGGTCGGCGGTTGTAGTCGTAGAAGGCGTAGCCCATCAGGCCGTCGACGCTGAGCGGGATGTCCCCGCCGTAGGCGACGCCGCGGTCGTCGGGCACGCGCTGGGGCAGGAAGCCGCCGTGCGCGACCTGATAGGACCGGCCGAACTGGGTGATCTCGTCGTGGCCCCAGAACGACGGCGTCAACGTCGCCCACGCCACCCCGAAAACTCCTGCGACGATGAGGAATACGGCCGTGGCCGCGCCGAGCCGCCGCTGGACCCAGCCTCCGGCCCGCCGCAGCGGAGCCGGTCCGGCGGGTGTCTGCGTCGTTTCGGTCCCGGGGCCCTCCTCGGCCGGCCGTTCGACGGCCTGCGGGCGGGCCTCGGTCGTCATCGGCGGCCCTCGCCGATCCGCTCACCGGCCTCCGTGCCGACCGCCGAATACCGCAGGTACATCAGGCGCGCGGCCTCGTGCCGGGAGCGGCGGATGCCGTCGAGGATCAGGCCCGCGGTCCAGGCCAGGCTGCCCAGCAGCAGCAGGGTGAAGCCGAGGAACAGCGTCGGGAACCTTGGTACCTCGTGGATCTCGTAGAACTCGATGACGATCGGGGTGATCAGGATGATCGAGATCGCCCAGGCCAGGGTGCCGAACAAGCCGTAGAACGCGACCGGCCGCTCGTGCCGGGCCAGCCCGATGATCAGGGCCAGGATCTTGAAGCCGTCGTGATAGGTGCGCAGCTTGCTCTCGCTGCCGGCCGGCCGATCGCGGAACCCCACCGGCACCTGGGTCTGCGGCACCCGCAGGTGCAGCGAATGCACGGTCAGCTCGGTCTCGATCTCGAACTCGCGCGACACGGCGGGGAAGCTCTTGACGAACCGGCGGGAGAACACCCGATAGCCGGAGAGCATGTCCTCGACGTTCTCGCCGAACACCTTGCCGACCACGCCGTTGAGGACCTTGTTGCCGGTCTCGTGGCCTGTGCGGTAGGCGTTCTCGCCCTCGTTCTGCTTGCGCACGCCCAGCACGTGATCGTAGGGACCGTCCAGCAGGGTCTTGATCATCAGCGGCGCGGCGGAGGCGTCGTAGGTGTCGTCGCCGTCGATCATCAGATAGACGTCGGCCTCGATATCGGCGAACGCGCGCCGTACGACGTTGCCCTTGCCCTTGGTGTGCTCGGTGCGCACGATCGCACCGGCGGCGCGAGCGCGGTCGGCGGTGCCGTCCGTGCTCAGGTTGTCGTAGACGTAGACGACGATGCCCGGCACGGCGGCCTTGAGGTCGGCGACGACCTTGGCCACCGCGGCCTCCTCGTTGTGGCAGGGCACCACTGCGGCGATACGAAGCTCGGTGGGGTCCACCCCGTCAGTCCCTCATGTGTGAAATCGGACGCTGAAATACGGAACACCGGGAGGGTACAGGGGAGCCGCCCGGACGCGCCCGGTAACCCTCGGTGTGTATCCAGGATGCGGTACCGTCGCCGGAGTGACCAGCAGTGAGACCGCGACCGATGCGGCCGCTCGGACCGACGCGCCCCTGATCACCAAGGTGCTCGCGGCGTTGCGGCAGGGCGGGGCGTTTCTCGTCGTCGGCGCGATCGGCTTTCTCGTCGACGCGGGCACCTACAATCTGCTGGTCTTCTGGGGCGGGGAGGGCGTGCTGTACCACGCGCCGCTGCCCGCCAAGATCATCGCCATCGTGGTGGCGACGGTGGTCACCTACTTCGGCAACAAGTGGTGGACCTTCGCGCACAAGAAGGGCGGCAGCCCGGGGCGCGAATATCTGCTCTACGCGCTGTTCAACGTGGTAGCGATCGGCCTGCAACTGGGCTGTCTCGGTTTCTCCCGGTACGTACTGGATCTGTCGACACCGCTGTCGGACAACATCTCCGGCACTGTGATCGGCCAGATCGTCGCGGTGGTATTCCGCTATTGGGCATACGACAAATTCGTGTTCACCGGCGCGCGGGCGGCCCGATCCGACGCCGACGCGTGAGATGGAGATAATGGTTCCGCTCTGGCGAACACGAGATCACAAAAAGGGACTGTAAATATGGACCAGTCGGCTGGGCAGGCCGTGACCGCATCCGAGAACGACCGGCTGATCGCCGACGCCGCGCCCGCCGCGTTGCGGGCCGATCACCGGGCTCCGGGACGGCTGGTGCTACAGCGGGGCGTCTTCGCCGGTCCCGCACCGAAGATCAGCGCCGAGATGTACGCGGTCACCAAGGGCAAGGCCACCCGGGAACGGATGACGCTGCGGCTGGAGAAGGGCGCCGCCGCGCATACCAACACCTACTTCGGCCGGTTCGCCGCCAGCTACTGGCAGCGCTGGACCACGGTGACCGAGGTCGAGGTCGCCATGACGCTGACCGTGGGCGACCGGGCGCGGGTGCGGCTGGCGGCCTCCGATATCGCCGGGCACCGGCGCATCATCGACACCGCCGACGTGCGCGCGCAGGACGGGCGCAACGGCCAGGGTCCGGACGAGCGCGCCGCCGGACAGCGCGTGGTGCTGCGGGCGCCGCTGGACCAGTACGTCGACGGTGGCGCGCTGTGGCTCGAATTCGACGCCGTCGGTGGGGAATTGGGCATCGGCGAGCTGGAGTGGTCGGCGGCGGCCCCCGAGCGGGTGCGGCCCGTGGCGATCGCCATCTGCACGTTCAACCGCGCGCAGGACTGCGCGCACACCGTGGCGGCGCTGGCGTCCGATCCCACCGTGCTGGCCGCCATCGACGCGGTATACGTGGTGGATCAGGGCACCGATCTGGTCGAGGACCGGCCGCTGTACCAGGAGACCAAGCCCCGCTTCGGTGACAAGCTGCGCTACCTGCGCCAGCCGAATCTCGGTGGGGCGGGCGGTTTCACCCGCGGCCTGTACGAGGTGTCGGCGGCCGACGAGCACGCCGACGTCATCCTGATGGACGACGACATCCTCTGCGAGCCGGAAACGGTGTTGCGGCTCAACGCCTTCGCGAATATGACGACCGAGCCGACGCTCGTCGGCGCGCAGATGCTGTTCCTGCTCAATCCCGACTATCTGAACGTCGGCGCGGAGGAAACGGATCTGCCGATCCTGCGGCACGGCCAGAAGGTGGCCAAGGCGCTGCGCAACACCAGCATGCTCAAACGCAATCAGGAGCGGCGCGTCGACGCCGGCTACAACGCCTGGTGGACCTGCCTCATCCCGTCCGAGGTGGTCAAGAGCATCGGATTGCCGATCCCGATCTTCTTCCAATGGGACGACGTCGAATACGGTTTGCGCGCCCGCGAACACGGTTTCGTCACCGTGACCCTGCCGAATGCGGCCGTGTGGCACGCCGACTTCTATTGGAAGGATTTCGACGACTGGGCGCGCTACTTCTCGTCGCGTAATTCGCTCATCGTCTCGGCACTGCACACCGAGCTGGATCCGAAGCTCGTCACGCGCAGGCTTTTCCGGGAGATCTCGGAGTATCTGGTCGGTATGCAATACGGCCTGGCGCATACGACACTGCAGGGTATCGAGGATTTCCTGCAGGGTCCGCGGATGCTGCGGGACGGCGGTCAGGCCGCCCTCGCCGCCGCGCGCACCAGCCGCGGTGAATACGGCGAGACGGTGAAGCATCCGGCGGCCACCGCGCCGATCCGCAACGCCGATGTCGAGGTGCGGCGGGCGAGCGGGGAGCCGAGCCGTCCGGTGCTGGTGCTGATCAAGCGGGCCATCCAGCAGTGGACCGGCCGCGTCCAGCCGGGTTTGAAGGCCGTCACCCGCGAGGACGCGCACTGGTGGCACATCGGCCTGTTCGAGCACGTGATGGTGACCGACGCGTCGCAGTCCGGGGTGCGAATCCGCAAGCGGGACAAGGCCAAGGCCCGCGCCCTGCTGCTGCGCACCGTCCGGGTGCTGCGCCGCCTGCGTCGCGAACTGCCCGCGGTGTCCGAACAGTACCGCGCGGCCATGCCCGAACTCACCAGCCGCGAGAACTGGGAACGCCTCTACGGCATCTGATTCGGCGTCGCCGCTAGCCGCCCGGATGCGGGGCGAGCAGGGTGCGGGCGGCGGTGGCGACGTCGGATTCCAGCCAGTCGGGGAGGTCGCCGTGGCGGGCGTGGCGGCGGAGGGTGGCGTTGGGCAGGTCCACGACGGCGCGGGTGAGGCGGTCGATCGAGCGGGGGTCGTCGGCGCCGAAGAGATCTCGGGTCAGTCGCCGGACGTGCTCGATCAGGGGTGAGTTCATGCGGGCCAGGCGGTCGCGCAGCTCGGTTTCGGGTGCGCCGTCGAGCAGATCGCCCGGGCGCAGATGCAGGAGCAGTTTGGCGTCGTCGGGCTCCGCGCGCGCGAATTCGATGGTGGCGACGGCCATTCCGACGGCGGCCGCCAGCGGATCCGGATCGGCCGCGGCAGCCAGCGCTCGCGCCTGAAACCGTTCCAGCGCGCGGATCCAGGTCGCGACGAGCACCCCGTTGCGGTTGCCGAACCGGTGATACAGCGTGCCCACCGGCGCGCCACTGGCCGCCGCGATGGCGGCGACGCTGGCCGCGCGGGGGCCGTCGCGCAGGACCAGGCTGCGCGCTGCGTCGAGGATCACGTCGGTGTCGTGCTTGCGGGGTGGCGCCATGTACTAGTACGTTCCTTCTATATGGAGCGTTTGCCCTATATCGACCAGCATTCCAGAGTAATCACCGCCGATCGGGAACATACCTGGACCGCCCTGCTGCGGTCGTCCTGTTCGGATCCGGCCGACCTCAGCACCGTGCCCAGGGGTTTCGTGCCCGACGAGGTGGATCCGCCACATCGCCTGGCGCTGCGGGGTAACCATCCGTTCTCACGGTATGCGCTGGTCTTCTCGCTGTCCGAGGCCACGCCGGGCCGCACCACCCTGACCGCCGAGACGCGCGCCGTCTTTCCCGGGGTGGCGGGCCGCATCTACAAGGCTCTGGTGATAGGCAGCGGCGGGCATCGGCTGGTGGTCCGGCGGCTGCTGCGCCGGATCGCCGCCTCGGCCGAACGCGAGGGAGCATGATTCCCGGGCGGGTGTGGGGTGCCACCTCCGCCGAACTGAGTGCCGAATTACCCTGCGACGCCGAGCTTTCGGGCACTGTGACGGTGTGTGACCGGGCGGTCGGCGTCGACGCCCCGCACGGTCTGGTGTTCGCCTGGCTGTGTCAGCTGCGGGTGGCGCCGTACAGCTACGACCTGCTCGACAATTTCGGCCGCACCAGTCCGCGCCGACGCGATCGGCGGCTGACCGAGCTCGCGATCGGCCAGCGCTTCATGGGCGCGTTCACGCTGATCGGTTTCGCTCCCGCCGAGCACATCACGCTGCGCGGCGCCGGTGTCGCCGTCACCTATGCCACGCGGCCGGACGGCGACGGTTGCAGACTCCATGCGCGCGTACGCTTCCGGGGCCCGGCGTGGCTGCTCGCGCCGGTGCTCATCGGTGATTTCGTCATGATGCGCAAGCAGTTGCTCACGCTGCGTGAACTGGCCGAGCGGGAGGCGGTAGCACCGCCCGCCCGGCCGATGTCCGGCTGATCGCGATCGGCGAATTCGAGCGCGCCCCGTCAGAGGAACAGGTCGGTCGTCAAGGGTTCGTCGCCGGGGGTCACGCGGTACTTGTCCAGGTCGGTGATGCCGTGGGCGGCCAGCACCTCGTCGTCGAGGAAGAAGTTGCCGGTGGTGTCCTTCGCGGGGGAGGTGAGCACGAGGTAGGCGGAGTCGGCGTAGATGTCTGGGGTGCGGGAGGTTCGGACCATCTCGTCGCCGCCGAGCAGGTTCTTGACCGCGGCGGTGGCGATGGTGGTGCGGGGCCACAGCGAGTTGACGCCGATGCCGTACTTACGCAGCTCCTCGGCCAAACCCAAAGTGGTGAGCGACATTCCGTACTTCGCGATGGTGTAGCCCAGCGATTGGCCCGCCCACTTCGGGTCCAGGTTCAGCGGCGGGGACAGGGTCAGGATGTGCGGGTTGCGCCCCGCCTGCGCCGATTCCTTCAGCGCCGGAATGCTCAGCTTGGACAGCAGGAAACTGCCGCGGCAGTTGATGTCCTGCATCAGGTCGTATTTCTTCATCGACAGCGTCTCGGTCGGCGAGAGATCGATCGCCGAGGCGTTGTTGACAACCAGGTCGATGCCGCCGAACCGCCCGATGGTCTGCTGCACGGCCTGCGCGACCGCCTCGTCGTCGCGCACGTCGCCGACGAACTTCAGCACCGTGCCCCCGGCCTGCTCGAGTTCGGCGGCCGCGGTGTGAATGGTGCCCGGCAGCTTCGGATGCGGCTGGTCGGTCTTCGCGATCAGGGTGATATTGGCCCCGTCGGCCGCGGCCCGCTTCGCGATCTCCAACCCGATGCCGCGGCTGCCGCCCGACATGATCAGAGTTCGCCCCGCCAGCCCCTTACCTGCTTCCGCCATCATCCAGCTCCAATCTGTCGCACCCCCGCCTCGATGATCTCGAACGAACCCCGCCGGGGGAGGGATCTACCCGATTCGGAGACTAAGTCAGCCCCCGTCGCTATGCAATTAGTTGCATAGCGACGGGGGCGAACATCACACTTCTCGGGATCGGTCGGAGTGACGCCTGCGATACTCCCAGCGCTGTGACTTTTCGGCGTTCTTCCAAGCTCGCTGGCGTTCGGCGCGTAGGCGGGCGTCGGTGCGGGCGGCCAGCCACTCGTTCTCGCGCTGCAATTTCAGGTAGCTGTCGAAGCGGCGGCGGGGAAGGGCGCCCGATTCCAGCGCGGCCTGGATCACGCAGCCGGGCTCGCGCTGGTGCGAGCAGTCGGCGAAACGGCAGTCCGCCGCGAGGGTTTCGATGTCGCTGAAGGTGCGGCCCAGGCCCTCGGCCGCGTCCCACAACCCGACCGAACGCAGGCCGGGGGTGTCGATGAGGGTGCCGCCGCCGGGCAGTGGGCGCAACTCGCGGTGCACGGTGGTGTGCCGGCCGCGCTTGTCGGTGGCGCGCACCTCGTCGGTGGCGAACACTTCCGCGCCGAGCAGCGCGTTCGCCAGCGTCGACTTACCCGCGCCGGAGGGACCGAGCAACGCGACGGTGCCCGTCAGTACCGCGGTGAGCACGTCCATGCCCGCACCCGTGGTCGCGCTCACGGCCAGCGTGGTCGCACCCGGCGCGACCGCGCGCACCTCGTCCAGCGGAACATCCACGGCCAGATCGGTTTTCGTCAACACCACCACCGGCTGCGCACCGGATTCCCAGGCCAGGGCCAGCATTCGCTCGATGCGCCCCAGGTCGACGTCGCCGTCGGCGGCCGTGCACACCAGCACCGTGTCCACGTTCGCGGCCAGTACCTGGGCCTGTGAACGCCCGGAAACGGTGGCGCGCACGATCGCCGTGCGCCGGGGAAGTAGTTGCCGCACAACGAGTTCGGTGTCCAGCGCGACCCAGTCGCCGGTACACAGACCCTCGACGTTGGTATCCGCCCGCGGGCAGCGCGCACGCGCGAGCCCTTCGGGTGTCGCGACGTCACACTCGCTGCGATCCATCCGGATCACGCGGGCCGGGACCCAGCCGGTGTCGAGCAGTCGGGTATACGCGGCGGATACGGCCGGATTCCAGCCGTAAGGAGTCAGACG
Source organism: Nocardia wallacei (assembly GCF_014466955.1). Taxonomy (NCBI): domain Bacteria; kingdom Bacillati; phylum Actinomycetota; class Actinomycetes; order Mycobacteriales; family Nocardiaceae; genus Nocardia; species Nocardia wallacei. The sequence continues at coordinate 189,549 of NZ_AP023396.1, forward strand.
GTCGTAATCGACCATGATGGAGAGTCGTCCTTCGTCGGGCACCGGGCCCGGCGTGGGCTCAGTGCATCGGGGAGAGGGTGGAAGCGCATGCGGCGGCGCGGCTTTCGACATCCGGCCGCTGCCCGACCGCGGCAATCCGATAGTTGGCGTTCACGCTTCCACCTCCTCGACCCTTCGACGTTGCGTCCCCTGTGGACGGGTACAACGATGACAGGCGCCCCCGACGGGGCGCAACATGTTTTACGAGATCGTGCTTCGACCGCGCCTAGATGGCCGCGATCATCACGATGTTGAGCAGCACGATGAGCGCCACGAGACCCCACATCACATAGATGAACGCGATGCCGGGCGTGGACTGCGGCACCGGGCCGATGGCCCCGCGGATGAACGCGATCGCCGGTGAGCGGTAGTAGACGCGGGTGCTCATGCCCTCGGCCACCGGCACCACGGCATCGGCCGGGCCCATATCCCACATCCAGCGGGTGGCGACCCGGACATGATGCTGGCCCGGCCCGATCGGGATGTGTGTGGCTCCCCAGCGCGCCATCGGCACCTGCTGTCCGTTCACGAGGATCTTCGGTCCGGTCAGCGCGAGCATGAAGGCCATCGGGAAGTAGGAACTGTCCACCACGATGCCGGGCGGGCCCGGCTCGGGCTGGAACTGCGGCCCTCCGGCGCCGTACGGCGGCGGGAGTTGCCCCTGCGGCGCACCGTAATTCGGCTGCCCGTACGGATTCGGCTGCCCACCATAGGGATTGGCCGGTGCACCCGGAAACGGTTGTCCGGGAACGGGTGCGCCGTATCCCGGCTGGGGCGCACCGTACCCAGGCTGCGCGCCGTACGGCGGCTGCGGAGGATAACCGGGCTGCGGGAACTGCGGAGCCGACGCGCCGTGCGGCTGCGGAAGCTGCGGTGAGGACACGCCGGGACCACCGTTCCCGGCCTGCGGCAGCTGCGGCGACGACGCGCTGTGCGGCTGTTGGGCGCCGCGCTGCGGCAGTTGCGGGGCAGATGTGCTGTGCGGTTGCGGCGCACCGTAGCCGCCACCGCCGTGCTGCGGCTGGGGAACTCCGGGATACGGCGGTTGCCCGTTCTGCTGCCAGGGATTGTGCCCGTTCGGTGGCTGCCCGCCGTAGGGGTTGCTCACAGCCGTACCTCCATATTCGAAAACGCTGATCTAACCGGGTTTGTGGAACTGCTCGCGCCGCCCCAGGCGTCGCAGTCGCAGCCATTCTTTCAGACCGGCCGGATCTTTTTGCTGCACAAGGAAGAACCAGGAGAACCTAGCCCATTCCTGCGGCAGCAGTTTGCGCATGCCGGGCTGTGCCATGAGGTAGCCGCGGTTGCGATAGGTGAAATAGCGCTTGACCGGATCGTCCGGGTACTGGGTGTGCATGCGCCCACCCAGAATCGGCTTGAACTCGGCGGATCCGTTGGGGTGCAGATACGCCGCCCGCAGGCAGGTGCCGAACGGCAGCCCCGACCGCACCAGGCGCCGATGGACCTCCACCTCGTCCCCGCGCACGAACAGCCGCAGATCCGGAACCCCGATCACGTCGACGGCCCGCGCCGAGATCAGCGCGCCGTTGAACAGCGAGGCGATGCCGGGCAGGAAGTCGTCGTCGCCGAGTTCGGAACGCAGTCGCCGCCACACCACGCCGCGGCGCAGCGGAAAGGCCAGCCGGTCCGGATCGTCGATGTCGGCCACCACCGGCGACACCTCCGCGAGCCCGTGCCGCCGGGCGCAGTCCACCAGCGTCTCGAGCACCTCCGGCCCCTCCGGGCGGCCGTCGTCGTCGGCCAGCCACACCCAGTCCGCGCCGAGCGACAGCGCGTGCAGGATGCCCAGCGCGAAACCGCCCGCCCCGCCGAGGTTGTGCTCCGAACCCAGATAGGTCGCCGGGACCGGTTGCTCCCGCACCAGCTCGCCCACCTCGGGCTCGTTGGCGTTGTCCACCACGATCAGATGATCGACCGGGCGCGTCTGCGCACCGAGCACCTTCAACGATTCGGCCAGCAACTCACGGCGTTTGTGGGTGACGACCACCGCGACGATGCGGTCCCCGCCCGGTGCCGGTTCACTCATGTGGGATTCCGCTCCAGTTCCCGTTCTCGTTCCAGCTCGCGCAGAATTTGGGCGACATGATCACCGGCTTCGGGCCCCTCGTAGGCCCGCACCACTTCCTCGATTCCGCCGCGCATCCGCATCTGCCCGTGATCGATCCAGATCGCGGTGTCGCACAGTTGCGCCAGGAATTCGTTGGAATGGCTGCAAAATACCAGGATTCCGGAGCGAGCGACGAGATCGCGCAGCCGATTTCGCGCCTTCTTCATGAACTCGGCGTCCACCGCGCCGATACCCTCGTCCAGCAACAGGATCTCGGGATCGATCGAGGTCACCACGCCCATCGCCAGCCGGACCCGCATACCGGCGGAATAGGTGCGCAGCGGCATGTTCAGATATTCGCCGAGCTCGGTGAACTCGGCGATCTCGTCGACCTTGGCCAGCATCTGCTTACGGGACTGCCCGAGGAACAGCCCGCGAATGATGATGTTCTCGTAGCCGGAGATTTCCGGGTCCATGCCGACGCCGAGATCGAAAACCGGTGCCACCCGGCCGGTTACGCGCGCGCTGCCCCGAGTGGGTTCGTAGATCCCCGACAGCAGCCGCAGCAGTGTCGATTTGCCGGCGCCGTTGTGGCCGACCAAGCCGACCCGGTCGCCCTCCTGGAACGACACCGTGATGTCGCGCAGCGCCTCGACGACCACCACATCGGACTTGTTGCGCCCGATGGAGCCACCGGCCTTGCCGAGAAACGCCTTCTTCAGAGACCGTGATTTGGCGTCGAAGATCGGAAACTCCACCCAGGCATTCCGGGTTTCGATACTCACATCGGACATGTCGCCTTCACACCCAGTAGGGGACGCGGGATCGGTACTGCTTCAGAGCCAAGACTGCCACCGCCCAGCCGACGACGGTGAATGCCAGCACCACCAGCCAGCTGCGCAAGGCGATGGGATCGCCCAGCGCGGGCGCGCGCACGATCTCGAGATAGTGGAACGTCGGGATCAATTCGACCAGCCGCGCCCGCTCGCTCACCGTGCCGCCCTGCGCGTGCAGCACTTTCGCCGACCACATGACGGGGGTCAGCACGAACAGCATGCGGGTGAGGCTGCCGAGAATCGGCGCGATGTCGCGGTAGCGAGTGCTGAAGATGCCGAACACGATCGACACCCACATCGCATTCAGGAACAGCAGCACGATGGCGGGCAGCACGAGCAGCGCCGACCAGTTCAGATCGCGCCAGACGCTGAATCCCACCAGCATCACCGCGTAGATGATCAGGTTGTGCGCGAAGAACAGGAACTGCCGCCACACCATGCGGTAGATGTGCACGCTCAAGGCCGAGGGCAGCTGTTTGATCAGGCCCTCGTTGGCGATGAACACGTCCGCGCCCTCGATGATGCTGGCCTCGATCACATTCCACACGATGATGCCGACCGTCACGTACGGCAGATATTCGCGCAGCGGCTGAGCCAGCAGCGTCGCGTACAGCAGGCCGATGGCGGCCGCCTGCACGGCGGTGGAGATGGTGATCCAGAACGGTCCCAGCACCGATCGCCGGTACCGCTGCTTGATGTCCTGCCAGCCCAGCGACAGCCATAGTTCACGCTGCGCGAAGCCGTCGCGTAGATCCTTGAACGCACGTCCGAACGACTGCGAATCAGACACTATCGGTACCGAGGCGTCGGCCGGGCGCTGTTCGGCGGTCGCCGGCTCGGCTGGAGCTGCTGCGGGCACAGTGACCGACTGTAGCCGTGCGCGGTAGCGGCCGCTGCGTGCGGGCCGCAAACCGCGCATGGTCGCTCAGAGATACTGGCCGCTGCCCGTGGCCGAACCGCCCTGTCCGCGTTCGCCCGGGGAGTGCGCGCCCGGCGGCAGCGCGTGCCGCATCTGCTCGAGCTGCTGACGCGCGGCCATCTGCTGCGCGAACAGCGCCGTCTGGATGCCGTGGAACAGGCCCTCCAGCCAGCCGACCAGCTGGGCCTGCGCGATGCGCAGCTCGGCGTCGGAGGGAATGGAACCCTCGCTGAACGGCAGCGCGAGGCGTTCCAGCTCGTCGCGCAGCTCCGGCGACAGGCCCTGTTCCAGCTCGCGGATCGAGGTCTGGTGGATCTCCTTGAGGCGGGTGCGGCTGGCGTCGTCGAGCGGCGCGGCCCGTACCTCCTCCAGCAGTTGCTTGATCATGGTGCCGATGCGCATGACCTTCGCCGGTTGCTCGACCATGTCGGCCAGCGACTCGTCCTTGCTGTCGGTCTCGGTCCCCTCGCCGCTCTCGCCGACCACCTGCCCGGCGAACGGCGCCTCACTCTGGGCGCTCGCCGGGATGACCAGCGGCTTGCCTTCGGGGCCGATCACCACGATGGAATCCGGTGCTCCGTCCGATTGCGTCATGATCTCCATCATGTCTTGTCCGGCCGCGACGCGCTGCGGGTGGGTACGCACTGCGGGTATGCCGGACAGTGGCGGTCAGTATTCTGTTGCGGTCGTGTCCGCCTCGTGTGTGGTTCGGTTTGCTGAAAGTCGGTTGCCATGTCGCGTGATCTGTCAGCTGGTTACCCCGGTGGTACCGGTGTGGTCGTCCGGTGCCCGGCGGTAGCCGTCGACACGGTTACCTCGACTTGCCCCCTGCCCTTAGAGTGGCCCACATGACTTACGACGTCGCGAGGGTTCGGGGGTTGATACCGTCCCTGGGCGACGGCTGGATCCATCTCGACCCGCAGGCGGGGATGCTCGTCCCCGATTCGGTATCCCGCGCCGTCTCAACAGGTTTCCGCACCTCCGCGTTCACACACGGTAATCGGTATTCGGCCACCAGGCGCAGCGGAGCCATTCTGGACGCCGCGCGCGAGGCGGTCGCGGACCTGGTCGGCGCCGACCCGGCGGGCGTGGTACTCGGCCCGGATCGCGCGGTACTGCTGGCCTGGCTGGCCGAGTCGCTGAGCTCCCGGCTCGGGCTGGGCACGGGGATCGTGCTGTCGCGCCTGGACGACGAGGCCAACGTCGCGCCGTGGCTGCGGATCGCCAACCGCTATGGCGCGCACGTGCGTTGGGCCGAAGTGGAAATAGAGACGTGTGAGATGCCCGCCTGGCAGTTCGAGGAGCTGATCGGGCCCACCGCGCGTCTAGTCGCCTTGACGGCGGCGTCACCGATCGTGGGATCGGCTCCGGCCGTGCGGGTTGCCGCGGATCGGGTGCACGAGGTCGGGGGTTTGCTGGTGGCCGATTGCTTCGGCGCCGCACCGTACGCGCTGATCGATATCGATGAACTCAACGCCGACGTGGTGGCGCTGTCCGCGCCCGCGTGGGGCGGGCCGCAGATCGGCGCGCTGGTGTTCCGGGATCCGGCGTTCCTGGACCGGATTCCGTCCATGTCGCTCAATCCCTATGCCAAAGGCGCGGAGCGGCTCGAGGTCGGGCATCACCAGTACGCGCTGCTGGCCGGGCTCACCACCTCCATCGAGTATCTCGCCGGGCTGGACGAGCAGGCCACCGGCACCCGCCGCGAGCGGCTGGAAATCTCGATCACCTCGCTGCAGGACTATCACGACCAGTTGTTCGAGCACCTGATGGACGTGCTGGACCGCGTCCCGAATCTGACGGTGATCGGCCGCGCCTCCACCCGCATCCCGACGGTGAGTTTCACCATCGCCGGCATGCAGGCCGAGAAGGTCTCCGCGAAGCTGGCCGATCATCGCGTCGGCACCCTCAGCGGCGTGCACGGGGGCAGCCGCCTGCTCGACGCGCTGGGCGTGAACGACGAGGGCGGGGCGGTCACCATCGGGTTGGCGCCCTACACAACGAAATTCGAGATCGACCAGCTGGGGCGAGCCCTGGCGACGCTGGACTGAGCGTTTCCGGACGCCTGCGCGCCACGGACAGCCTTCTCGCGCAGTCCGTTTCCTACAGTGCTCGTCCGTCTCCCTATCGCTCGTCGATGCGCAGGATCACCTTGCCGACGGTCTCCGGTGAGTCGAGCAGGCGATGTGCCTCGGCGGCCTCCGTCGCGGGCAGTTCGGCGCTCACCACGGGCGCGACCGTGCCGTCGGCGACCAGCGGCCACAGGTGGCGGCGGAGTTCGGCGATGATCTCGGCCTTGCTGGACCGACCGGTGGCCGGACGGCGGCGCAGGTTCGTGGCGTGCACGGTGCCGCGCTTGCCCAGCAGCGCCGAGATGTTCAGTTCGCCGGTCGTCCCGCCCTGCAACCCGATGACGCACAACTGCCCGTCCTCGGCGAGGGCCTCGACATTGCGGTTCAGGTAGGCCGCGCCCATGTTGTCCAGGATGACGTCGGCGCCGCCCGCCGCGCCGACCACGGCCACGAAATCCTCGTCGCGGTAGTTGATCAGGATGCTCGCGCCGAGTTCCGCGCAGCGGTCGAGCTTCGGCTGCGAGCCCGCCGTCACCGCCACCCGCGCGCCGCGGCTCACCGCCACCTGAATGGCATGGGTGCCGATGCCGCTGCCGCCGCCGTGAATCAGCAGCAGCTGCCCCGCGTGCAATCCGGCCCGCATGACCAGATTCGACCAGACGGTGGCGGCCACCTCCGGAAGTGCCGCCGCCGCAGCCAGATCCAGCCCGTCGGGCACCGGCAGCACCTGGGTCGCGGCCACCACCACCCGCTCGGCGTACCCGCCGCCGGACAGCAGCGCGCACACCCGATCACCCGGCCGGAAGTCCGTGACGCCCGCCCCGATCGCCTCGACCACGCCGGACACCTCCAGCCCGATGATCTCGCTGGCCCCGGGCGGCGGCGGGTAGAACCCCTGGCGCTGCATCAGATCCGCGCGGTTCACCCCCGCCGCCGCGACGTCGATGAGCACCTCACCGGCCGCCGGGCCCGCCGGATCCGGCACCTCCCCCCAGCCCAGTACCTCAGGACCACCGAAACCCTCGAGTGTCACCGCATACATACCCGCGACCTTACGACCCTCCCCTTCGCAACTCCCGCGCCCGCGCCGTAACCAGCGTTCCCGCAACCCTCCGGCACGTTTCCCGTCCCCGGTACGCGCCTGCCGCGTTCCGGTCGGGTTGCGGGTTCGTGCCGTCGGGTGCTTGCGGTGCATCGAACGTTCTCCTTCGCCCCCAGTGCGCACAGGCCGCAGCGCATTCGGCGGGCGGCCGGGTCAGTGCTTGCTCTCGGCCTGCTGCTTGGCCGTTTCCGCGTCGATGCCCTTGGCCATCTTGCCCAGCGCCTCGCTCAGTTCGTCGGCGGTCATATCGGCGTAGCCGGGGACTCCGGCCGCCTCGCCACGCCGGCGCAGCTCACTCGGACGATCCTCTGCTGTCATGTCGCACACCCCCTTTCCCGCGTCGTCCGGCGGTTACCCGATCGGTGGCGGGTGATGCCTACTAGCGTTCCGGGAATGAGCAGTTTCGCCGACTTCCAGAACGAGATCTATCTGGCCGGGCTCGCCGGTGTGGTCCCCGATTTGCCGATGACGGCCGCGGGCCTGGCCGCACGAGCCCGCGAGGTGCTGACGCCGGAGGCCTACGCCTACGTGGCGGGCAGCGCGTCGGCCGAGCGCACCGCGGCGGCGAACGAGGCGGCGTTCGACCGGTACCGCCTGGTCCCGCGGATGTGGCGGGGCGCCAGCGGCCCTGGCGTGCGCGACCTTTCGGTGGAGGTGCTCGGCACGCGACTGGCCGCGCCGATCCTGACCGCACCGGTCGGCGTGCTGGAACTGCTGCACGAGCGGGGCGAGGCGCTCGTCGCCGAGGTGACCCGGGATCTGGGTGTCGGCATGGTGCTGTCGACGGCGGCGTCGACCCCGATCGAGGAGGTGGGCGCGGCCGCCGGGGACTGGTGGTATCAGCTGTACTGGCCCAACGACGACGAACTGGCCCGCTCGTTCGTGGAACGCGCGGTGCGGGCGGGCGCGCGGGCGATCGTGGTCACCGCGGACACCCCGAGCCTGGGCTGGCGGCCGCGCGATCTCGAGCTGGCCCACCTGCCCTTCCTGCGGGCCGAGGGCATCGCGAACTACCTGTCCGACCCCGTGTTTCGAGCGAAACTGGCCGCGCCGCCGGAGGAGAGCGAGGAGGCGCTGCGGATGGCGGTGCTGACCTGGGTCGGCCTGTTCGGCAACCACGGCCTGCGCCCGGCCGACATCGCCCGGCTGCGCGAATGGACCGAGCTGCCGATCGCGGTGAAGGGCGTGCTGCACCCCGACGACGCCCGCCAGCTGGTCGACGCCGGCGCCGACGCGGTGGTGGTGAGCAACCACGGCGGCCGCCAGGTCGACGGCTCCATCGCCGCCCTCGACGCGCTGCCCACCGTCGTCGCGACCGTCGGCGACCGCGCCGACGTGCTCTTCGATTCCGGCATCCGCACCGGCTCGGACGTCATGGTCGCCCTCGCCCTGGGCGCCAAGGCAGTGCTCTACGGCCGTCCCTGGGCCTACGGCCTGGGCATCGCCGGAGCGGCCGGTGTCCGGCACGCCCTACGTGTGCTCCTCGCGGATCTCGATGCGGCCATGGGCCTTTCGGGCTGCACCACCCTCTCCGACCTGAACCGAGCACTGCTCTCGACCACCCGCTGACCGGGCGAACCTCGCATCCCGGGCGGCTAATAGAATGTCCGCATGACTTCCGAACCGAGCGGTACGCCTCCGGAGCCGAGGTGGCTCAGCTCGGCTCAGCAGCGCGCCTGGCGCGCCTACATGGACGGCGGCCAACGCCTCATGTCCCAACTGAACCGCCAACTCCAACGCGACAACGACCTGACCCTCGCCGAGTACCGAATCCTCGTCCTCCTCTCCGAAGCCCCCGACCACTCCCTCCGCATGAGCGATCTCGCCGACGGAGTGCTGTCCTCCCGCAGCCGCCTCACCCACCAGATCCGCCGCATGGAAACCGAGGGCATGGTCCGGCGGACCAGTGTGGAGGAGGACGGTCGGGGGGTCCGGGCGCACCTCACGGAGGTAGGCATGGACCGCCTACGCACCGCCGCCCCCGGCCACGTGAACGCCGTCCGCCGAGACTTCATAGATCTACTCACCCCGGATCAGATCAGGGTTCTGGGTGAGGTTTTCGAACTCGTCGACAAGGAACTCTCCACCCGCGACGCCCGCTGAAGCACTAGGACGTCGTTGAACTCAATGCGGATTCATCCGGGTATATGGCCTCGGCGGAGCGCGTTGACCAGAACCAGGATGAGGGACCACCGAGGCCCTGTTGGACAGTGATTCACGCTACTTTTTCGGGTTCCAGCAAATCGGACAGACAGCTCCGCTGCTCGCTAGAACGTTGCACAGTACTCGGGCGAGTAATTCCGGTTTGCTAGATATGAACTCGTCCAGACAGCGCCCAATGCGGCTCCTCGGCGGTACACCCGAAACTGCCCCCAGCCGAACAGAACCGGTTCTGTTCGGCGTTTCGTTTCGTTGTCAGCTCACCAGGTCACCACGGCGCATACGATCAACCGCTGCTGCGGATGTCAGCTCGCCCCGAGCCTCCGGATGCTGCCAGTAATACCGAACCAGGTGCAACGCCAGCGCAGGATCAATACCGAGGGCCGCGACCGGCACGTCGATAGACCCCTCCAATAGGCCTCGTTGCATGCGGTCAACCAGGCTCTTTCCTGTATCGACGTGTATCTTGGCGCCAGGGATGGGGACTATTCTCACGGTGTGGTTACTATTCAACAGGATCGGTTGCACCGCACCAACATCACTCCACGAAAGTGTTCTCGTCGTGTGGCCGAGGCCCTGAGATATACCATACTCCGATATGGCGAGGAAATACCTCTTGCCGCGTCCAGCGAGTAAGTAGAAAACGATAAACGCGATCATCGCCAGAACAACGACGACGATGATCAATCCGCCTGCATCGAGACCGGCGCGTGCCGAGTTCTCATTCTCGGACATGTCGGTCGCGAAAAGAATGCCACGGAGCACCAGGAACGCAGCACCCAGCGCGAGCCACACGAACAGCAGCGGTCTCCACGATGGCTGGACGTCGGCGCGGAGGCCGGCTCCGTGATCATCGATGGCACCCGTTTTCAGGTTCGGTGGAATATTCGTCCGCCGCACCCTGAGCCGTGGAATGAACACGATCAGCAGGCTCAACCCCATCAGGCCACCTGCGGCGCCGAAAGCCGCGCGCATGGGTTCACCTTTGCCGATGTAGTCGAGCGTGTACGGGATAGAGATCAGAATTATCAAGACCAGTATGATCAGCGCTGCGATCAGCTTGCCGGGCAGTCGTTCCTTGCCCCATTCGGCAGGCCATTGGAGTAGGGGAGCCTCGCGCTTCGTGTCACCTTCGGACAATTCAAACCCCTCCTGATTGCTCCACACCCTACTTGAATGGTTGTTCGGCGGCCCAACCTCCGAACGCGCCGCCACCGAACCCGAGCAAGCCTGCGCCGGCTCCTGCGCAGAACGCTTGACCGATCGGGGTCGCCCACCAGCACGCCGCTGCACCCAGTCCGGCCCCCGCCCACGCTCCCGCCGAACCGCCGACGGTGCTGCCCGCCGCGTTCGCCGCAGCTTCGTCGAGCGGCTTGTTGTGATAGTGCCAATCTTCCCAGCTGACATACGAGTTGACGACTGCGCCCAGCGGCCAGCCGCTGAGGACCTTGCCATCAGATTTCAGCAGTTGTGAAACTCCGGCCCTGGCATTGGCATCGGTGGCCGAGTCCATCGCACCAACGAATGCTTGACCTGCACCGGGCGCTCCTGAGTCCAGCAGCTGCAACGCGCGAATCTGACTCGCCTGTGAATCGGCCATGGCCCTTTGGGCCTGTTCGGCCATCAGCCCGGACCCGCGGGAAGCAAATTCGCCACCGGCTGCGGTTGCCCCCGAGAAGCCTGCTGCCAGCGGGTGCTGTTCCACGTTGTCCGCGGTCGAGTCGAGGAGACTGTTCCACTGGGTTCCGGTCCATGCCTTCGTGGTGTCCCACACGGTCGGCTGGGGCGTGTGCGGCGGCGCGGCGTTCGGGTCGTACTGCATCATCGACCCGTCCGGGAACTGGGTCACAATCCGGCCGTCGGGATGCTGTCTCGTGATCGCGGTCTGCCCATCGGAGTCTGTGGTGGTGATCGTTCCATCCTGGTTCAGCACCGAGTTCATGCCGGCTGAGTTCCCCGTCCCGACGAGCGTCGGATTGCCGTCCGGACCGGGAACATATTGCTCGAAGGCACGGAATCCGTCGGGGCGTTCCCACTGCCGGTCGATAACGCCATCGGCACCGTAACGGTCAGTGACTATGCCGCCGTTTTGCGGATACGACTCCGACACCTTGTTCCCGCGCGATCCGTCCGGGTTCACCGCGAAAGTGGTTGCCTTCCCGCCGGTTTCGGCAACCTTTTCGAACTTCTGGGGCTTGCCGTCCGGGCCGGTGACTGTCATGTCCACGATCCCTGACCCGTCCGTGCGGGTGGATGTGACGGTGGTGACGGGCGGCTTGTTGCCGGTTGTTTCGGTGGTGATGGTGGAGCCGTCGGGCTGCTGCACCGACGTCGCGACCGTCACGGTGCCATCCGGGTTCGGGGTGATCGTTTTCGTGGAGCCGTCCGGATTGGTGACTGTGGTCGGTATGCCCTCCTCGAGTTTCAGGGCCTCGCCAACGATGGGCGGCAACTCTTCTGGTCTCGCGGTCTCCGGGTGCAGCAGGCCGGGAAACATGGTGCGGATCTGCTTCGACGGTGCCTCCAGCAGGGCCAGCCGACCTAGCTCGGTTTTCGCGGTGTCGATGGCAGTCTTGGCCGCGGTCGCCGCGTTGTCGGCGTTCTGCAGCGCCGACACCATCTCCACGTGACACTGGGCGGCCTCATAGCCGAGTTGCAGGCTGGCCGCGACCACGTCACCGCGGTCCTTCCCGGCCGCCTCCAGCTGTCTCCGCTTGGTCTCGGCGGTGACCGTGCCGTCGTCGTAGACATCGAACCCGCGCACGTCCCGGAACAGATTTCGCTTGTTGACGACGAGAGCCTTCGCGTCGGTCAATGCGGCCTGCTGTGCGGTGTATGCGCTCTTGATGATGTCGATCTTGCCGAGGATGTGACTACCGGCGGTGTTCTCATTCACCACCCGCCGGGCCGCTGCATCGGCACCCGCGCCCTTCCATGACTCGGCAAGGTCGTCCTGTGTGGTCAGCATCGACTGCAGCAGTTCGCCACCCTTGGCGATCACTGAACCGAAGGTGCCCGCATCGGTGCCGAGCACGCCCGGGTTCCACTGCTCGACTTGCGAGATCGTCAGCGCGGGCCGACTCATTGCGGTCCGCCCATCGACCTCAGCTGGTTCGCGAAGTCGGTGTCGTGGATCTCGTACTTGTCACCCGCACCCTTGGCGATCTCCGCCATCTCTGCTGGACGGCTAGAGAACATCGCCAGTGCCGATTTTACCTGGTCACGGACCCCGGTAACGCTGGTACCGAGATCGGTGCCCGGAAACGGGTCACCTGTGGCGGCGCTGTTCACGCCATCGGCCAGGCCCTTGAAATCCCCCGACAGCCCGTCCAGCCACTTCGACCACGCTCGCAATGCGTCCGGATCGACTTCCACTGCTTCCCCCTCCATACAGACACGGCCGTACCCGTCAGGCTCTGGAAACAGCGACTGATAATACAGTCGGTATAGGGGAGAGGTCGGTCACATGGCGGCCGCGAGCACGGCAGCTATCGCCGGGCTATCGAGTCGTGGTCTCTTGTCGGCACGTCCTGCCGGGGCGTGCATCAGGGTGACGACCTGTCGATTGTGTGGTCAGGTCGGGTGCAGCACCCTCTGGGGATGGGTGTTGAGAGGGATGGGTCGCCGTGTCGACCGACGCGTATTCGGACTAGGAGAATTGTCAGCCGGGCGGGTACTGGCGGGTGCCGCCACGCCACCAGCAGCATGTGGTTCTCGACGACGGCCGACTCGTGGCCACGCAGATGGATGTAGTTGCTGGCGAACCCGATTCCGGCGCGCTCGAGCTCGATGACCGTGGTCTCGCCCAGCCGTCGATTCAGCCAGGCCAGGACCGTAATCCGCTGTGTGAGTAAATATTCGACCGCCGCCGCATCCGGCAGGTGATCGAGAACGCGTCGGCCCAGCGGCCTCGGCATGGACCCCGCCCTCGGCGCTGTCGACCGAAATCCGGATCCAGGGCATGTTGTGCTCGTCGTGCCACACCTGAACCGGCAGACGGAGCCGCTGGTCCACCCTCAGCTGCTCGCGCACCGCGCTCCGGCGCGGGCTCGATCTCGCTGCCGCGGTTCATGATTGGCCTCCGACCGTCGAGCGGGAGATGACGGGCGGGATGTCACGGCGGACGAACGTGCGGTAGTCGTGCCTTCCTGCCGATGCCGGTCAGGTGGTCGGTATGGGGCTTCGCCCAGTCGCCGACGGTGACGATCGTGTCGGCGTTGCCCTTCGAGGCGTCGGGGATTATGCGCTGGTCAAGGTGCGGTGGGTGTGGGATTTGAACCCACGGTGGCGTGAACCACGACGGTTTTCAAGACCGTTCCCTTAGGCCGCTCGGGCAACCCACCTTGCTCCGTGCAGGAGCTATCTCAGGTTACTGGCGGGGTGGGTGGGATGCCCAATCGGTGTGGGAGAGGGGCTGTACCGTTGACCAGTTCGGTCTGTAGGGGAACGGGGTGTCGTGGTGCGCAGCGTGGTCGGGATGGTGGGGGCGATCGTCGCCTTGCATGTGGTCGGGTGGGGGGTGTTGTTGCTGGTGATCGTGCCGCAGCAGCATCTGGTCGATGGGGCTGTGTTCGGGGTGGGGCTGGGGGTGACGGCGTACACGCTCGGGATGCGGCATGCGTTCGATGCCGATCACATCGCGGCCATCGACAACACCACGCGGAAGCTGGTGGCGGAGAACGGCCGGGCGCGGTCGCAGTCGGTCGGGTTCTGGTTCTCGCTCGGGCATTCGTCGGTGGTGTTCATCCTGGTCGGGCTGATCGCGCTGGGTGTGCGGGCGCTGGCGCGGAATCTGGAGGACTCCGATTCGGGGCTGCAACGCTGGACGGGACTGTGGGGGACCAGCGTCTCGGGGACCTTCCTGATTCTGATCGGGTTGCTGAATCTGGCGTCGCTGATCGGGATCTGGCGGGTGTTCCGGCAGATGCGGCGCGGCGAGTTCGACGAGGCGCAGCTGGAACGGGCGCTGGACTCGCGCGGACTGCTGAACAGGGTGCTCGCGCCCGCGGTGCGGATGGTGCGCAAACCGTGGCACATGTATCCGGTCGGCCTGTTGTTCGGACTGGGTTTCGACACCGTCACCGAGGTCGGCCTGCTCGTGATCGCGGGTGGTGCGGCCGCGACCGGGCTGCCCTGGTACGCGATTCTGGTACTGCCCGTGCTGTTCTCGGCCGGCATGTCGCTGCTCGACTCGCTGGACGGCTCGTTCATGAGCTACGCCTACGACTGGGCCTTCGCCCGGCCGGTCCGCAAGATCTACTACAATCTGGTGATCACCGGATTGTCGGTGGCGGTGGCGCTGCTGATCGGCGGGCAGGAACTGGTCTCGATCCTGGTGGAGAAGGTCGGTGTGGAGTCGGGGATCGTGGCCTGGATCGGCAATCTCGACCTCGGGCAGCTCGGTTACATCATCGTCGGACTGTTCGTGCTGACCTGGGCGGTGGCCGTGGCGATCTGGCGGTTCACCGGCGTGGAGCGCCGGTGGGGAAACGATCTCGCGTCGGAGTGACCCGCCAGCGTAACTCGAATTATTGTGGCGCAGGTCACTTTCGGCGCGACCCCTATTACGCGCTTCGCCGTCGCCCTCGACCTCTGGCAGGATGACGGTCATGGTTCGTCGCCGGAGACGGCGTCGGCTGCCCGGCGCCGCCATCGCCTGTGCCGCACTGATCATCGGTGTGGCGGCTTCGGCAGCTCCGGGTGTGGCCGACACTCCGCCCCCGCATCAGCCGCCCGCCGAGTCCGGTTCGGCCGAGGGGCCGCAGCCCCGGGCGGAGAAGTCGCCGCCTCTGGAAGCGGCGATCGATCACGTCGAGTCCCTCTCGGATCGGCTGGTCGAGGTGTCGGTGCGCTCGCCCGCGATGGGCCGGACCGTGCGGGTGCAGGTGCTGCTGCCCACCGACCGCAGCCGCCCCCGCCCCACCCTCTACATGCTCGACGGCCGCAGCGCGAGCAACGACTACAACAACTGGATCGAACGCGGCCACGCCCTGCGGTTCTTCGACGACAAGCCGGTCAACGTGGTGTTCACCCTCGGCGGCCCGGCCGGCTACTACACCGACTGGCAGCGCACGGACCCGGTGCTGGGGACCAACAAGTGGGAAACCTTTCTCACCCGCGAGCTGCCCCCGCTGATCGACGCGAAGTTCGACGGCAACGGCAGCAACGCCGTCGAGGGCGTGTCGATGGGCGCCGAGGCCGCGTTGATGCTGGTCATGCGCAATGCCCAGCTCTATCGCGCGGTCGCGGCCCACAGTGGTTGCTACGCCATGGGTTCCGATGTCGGCCAGGCGCAGGCGCGCGCCGTGGTGCGCACCTACGGCGGCGACCCGGACAACATGTTCGGCAACCAGTACGACCCCGACTGGCTGGCCCACGACGTGATGGTGAACGCGGAAGGGCTGCGCGGCGAGACGATCTACCTGTCGTCGAGCAGTGGTCTGCCCGGCCCGCACGACACCTCGGCCAACCCCGACTCGACCACCTCGGTCGCCTTCGGCGGCCCGCTCGAGGCCGCCGCCAACGCCTGCACCATGGCGCTGGCGGACCGCTTGTCCCGCATGCGGATCCCGGCCACCGTGAACCTGAACCCGGTCGGCACCCATTCCTGGCCGTACTGGGCGGACGAGCTGCCCCGGGCCTGGCCGACGCTCGCCAAGGGGCTGGGCATCCGCTGATCGGCCGGGCGCACGTTCGGCAGCCAACTCGAGAATCAGGCAGGAAGTCCGCTCCGGCCGGTTGCTTCCCGCGCCCCTTGACGGAGACTGGAGCCACCGCTACCGGCAGCATCCCCAACCGTGTTTATCCCAGGAACCGCCCTGTGATCTCCGGGGCCGTGGCGAAGGCCAGGAACAGGTCGTTCTCGTGCGGGTCGCCCGCCGTCACCCGGACGCCGTCGGTTCCGTAGGGGCGCACCAATACTCCTGCCGCGGCGCTCGCCTCGCCGAACTCCGCGCTGCGCTCGCCCAGCGGCAGCCAGACGAAGTTGGCCTCGCTCGGCGGGACGGTGTAGCCCGCGTCGCGGAGCGCGGCGCCCATCCGATCGCGTTCGGCCGCAACATGATCGGTGCGGTCCAGCAGTTCGTGGCGGGCCTCCAGCGAGGCGATGGCCGCCGCCTGCGCCAGCCGGTTCACACTGAACGGGATGTGCACCTTGAGCAGCGCGGTGATGACCTCCGGGTCACCCACGGCGTAGCCGACCCGCAGTCCGGCCAGCCCGTACGCCTTCGAGAAGGTCCGCAGCACGAGCACATTCGGCCGCTCGCGACCGATCTCGACGCCGTCGGGATGATCGTCGGCGGGCAGCCGCAGGTATTCGTAGTAGGCCTCGTCGAGCACCACCAGAACGTGGCCGGGCACGGCGTCGAGGAACCGGATCAGCGCGGCGCGCCCGTGGGCCGTGCCGGTGGGATTGTTGGGATTGCAGACGAAGATCAGCTTGGTGTGCTCGGTGACGGCCGCCGCCATCGCGTCGAGGTCGTGGGCGTAGCCGTCGGTCAGCGGCACCCGCACCGCCCGCGCGTTGCCCACCTGGGTGACGATCGGATACGCCTCGAACGAGCGCCACGCGAACAACACCTCATCGGTCGGCGCGGCGCAGGTGATCTGCACCAATTCCTGGCACAGCGCGACACTGCCGCAGCCGACCGCTACCCGCGACACGTCCACGCCGTGGAACTCCGCGATGGCCGCGCGAAGTTCGCTGGCCATGTTGTCCGGGTACCGATTGGCGAGTTCGACCGCCTCCGCGACGGCCTTGGCAACGGTCGGCAGCGGGCCGTGGGTGGTTTCGTTGCTGGCCAGTTTCACCGCGCCCGGACGGCTGCGGCCGGGTGCGTAGGCGGGGATGGACTCCAGGTCCGGACGAATACGAGCGCTCACCCCACCACAGTAGAACCTGCCGGACCGGCTCGATCGCGGTGGCGGTCCGGCCGGAAATTATTCGGGTGAGCCCGCCTCACATGCGAGTTCTCCCGAAGTTTCTGAAGCCGAACTACCCTGGTTTCATGTCGGGCATTTATCGAGACATCGCTCCGCTGCGCGGCGGTGGCGTGGCGGCCCGGGTGCCGATCACCGTGATCGAGCCGGAGGGGCATGCGCGCGGCGCGATCGTCGTATTGCACGAGTCCCGGGAGTTCGCGGAGGCGTTGCTGGAGTTGATGCGGTCGCTGTCCATCGAGGGCTGGATCGTCGTGGCGCCGAATCTGTTCCACCGTAATGGCAGTACCGACGCGGTATTCGGTGACGAACTGTTCGCCGACTTCGACGCGTGTTACGACTGGCTGATCGGCCGCGGGGTGTTCGGCGACTGCATCGGGGTGCTCGGCTTCGACTCGGCGGGCACGGCCGCCTGCCTGGTGGCGACCAACCGGCCGATCGGCGCCGCCGTCAGCGTCGCGGCGCCCGGCATCATCACCCCGCTCGACGACCGGGCCGACGCACTGGTCACTGCCGCCCCGCGCCTGCAAGCCCCGTGGCTGGGCCTGTACGGCACCGACGATCCCGCCACGCCGGCCGACCAGCTCGAGACCTTGCGCGAGGCGGCCGCCCGAGCCGCCGTCGCCACTCTGCTGGTCAGCTACCCCGGCCTGCACCACCGCCCCGACCACCCCGGCTTCGACCCCGCCGACGCCGACGACGCCGACGTGCTGCTCGACGCTCAATCCCGCATCTTCGACTGGTTCGACAGCCACCTACGCTAGCCCCACTTGACCAGCCGTTTTGCGTCCCGAGCAGTACCTCTGTACTCTTTGCTCTCGGCGGTTCGAAAGGACCGGGCCCTCGACGAGAAGGCTCCAGGAGGCGTGCCAGAGCGGCCGAATGGGACTCACTGCTAATGAGTTGTCCCTTCACGGGGACCGGAGGTTCAAATCCTCTCGCCTCCGCCACGCCCGGCCAGCCGGGCTACAACTGAAAACGATGTCACCAGACATCACCCTGCGCCCGTAGCTCAACGGATAGAGCATCTGACTACGGATCAGAAGGTTGGGAGTTCGAGTCTCTCCGGGCGCGCATCAATCCCCTGACCTGCATAGTGGTCAGGGGGTTTTCATATGTTTCGATCCGCGGCATCGTTGTTTTCGGCTCGGGTGAGTTCCCAGATTATGTCCGTGCCGATTTCCCCGGGAGTCAGCGGGCCGCGGGGTGGGGATTGGCGGGCGATTCGGGTGAAGCCGAGGCGGCGTGGTACGCCGCCGCTGGGGGTGTTGGCGGCGTCGTGCCAGATTTGTACTCGGTCGATGCCGGGGAGGGTGAAGGCGGCGGTTATCAGGGCTGCCGTGGCTTCGGTGGCGTAGCCGTGGCCGGTGTGGGCGGGGTGTAGCCAGTAGCCGATTTCGAGGGCGTCGGGGCCGAGACGGTTCTCCAGGCCGCACACGCCGATCATGGTGTCGGAGACCAGGATTGCGTAGGAGTAGGCGGTGCCGTCGAGCCAGTTCTGTTCGGCCTGGGTGAGGAAGTCCGCTATCGCTGCGCGGGGATGTTCGCCCTCGGGAGATACCCACGCCATCCACGGGCGGAGATGGGAAAGGGATTCGTTGATGAGACGGTAGAGGGTTTCCTCGTCCGTGCGGCGGACCCGGCGCAGTTGGACGCGTCCGTGGGCGAGGGTTTCGGCCGGGTGGGTCATGTCGTTGGTACGCGTCCGTGGGTGGGGGTTTCGGTCGGGTGGGTCATGTCGTTGGTGCCCGTCCGTGGGTGGGGGTTTCGGTCGGGTCGGTCATGTTGTTGGTACGCGTCCGTGAGTGAGGGTTCGGCCAGGTAGGTCATGTCGCCATGGTTGTCCCGGGAGGTGCCGGCGGGCAAGCCGCCCGCTAGCCCCGTTCCGGCACTCGAGTAACGTTCTCCCGCGGGCCCGGCGCGGTGGTGGTGGGGTCTGCCGGGGTCGGGCGGCGAAAGGAGAGCTGTGACGGGCGCGCTGATGGTCGGGCTGTTCGCCGGTATCGGCGGGCTGGAGCTCGGTCTGGGCGCGCACGGGTGGCGGACCGAATTGCTGTGCGAGATCGATCCGGGCGCACAGGCGGTGCTGTCGGCGCGGTTTCCCGAGGTCGAGTTGCATGCGGACGTGACCAGGTTGCGGTCGCTGCCGTCCGGCACCGATCTGGTCGCCGCCGGGTTCCCGTGTCAGGATCTCTCGCAGGCCGGTCGGACCGCCGGGATCTCCGGTGCGCGTTCGGGTTTGGTGGATCAGGTGTTCCGGTTGGTGCGGCGTAAACGAGGGCCGCGCTGGTTACTGATCGAGAATGTGCCGTTCATGCTGCAACTCGATCGTGGGCAGGCGATGCGGCACATCACCGCCGCACTCGAGGAACTCGGCTACACCTGGGCGTATCGAGTGGTGGACGCCCGCGCGTTCGGATTACCCCAGCGGCGGCAGCGGGTGCTGATGCTCGCCTCGCGCACCGAGGATCCGCGCCCGGTGCTGTTCGGCACCGACGCCGGGCCGCGAACGATCGGCGACGCTGCGGTCGACCCGTGCGGTTTCTACTGGACCGAGGGGGTGCGCGGGCTCGGCTGGGCGGTGAACGCCGTGCCGACCCTCAAGGGCGGATCGGGGCTGGGGATCGCCAGTCCGCCCGCGGTGCGGCTGCCGTCGGGCGAGATCGTCACCCCGGGACTCGCGGACGCCGAACGCCTGCAAGGCTTTTCGCCCGGTTGGACGGATCCGGCGCTGGCCGCACCCGGCGTGCGGCAGGGCCATCGGTGGAAGCTGGTGGGGAACGCGGTCAGCGTGCGCATGGCGTCGTGGGCGGGGGCGCGGCTGGCCGACCCGGTGGTCGACGTCGTGCCCGACGAACTGCCGCTGCCGAGTCACCGCTGGCCCGCGGCGGCCTGGGGACACGCCGGAACCGTGCACCGCGTGGCCGTCTCCACCTGGCCGGTCCACGAACCGTACGAGGACCTCCGCTGGTTCCTCGAGGACGCCCGCCTGCTGTCGGCCCGCGCCACCGCGGGGTTCCTCCGCCGCGCCGCCCGCGGCAATCTCCGCTTCCCGCCCGGATTCCTGGCCGATGTGGAGAACCATCTACTCAGAATGGGCGGGTTCCCGCCTGTCCCAAATGAATTCGCCGACTTGTCCACACTCGCCGAGCCCCGTGTCACGGCTCGCTGACAGACGTGCTGACCCGGCGAGGCGACCGGAGTTGACGTGGGTGGCCGGGCCGGCGGAGTGTCGAAGCAGCACAGTGCGACCGCTGGGACGAGCGAGCGGACACGATCGAGATATGCGAGGACCGGAATTGGGAACATCGTGACCTCCGGACGCCCCGCGACCGACGCGCGGACCAGCGCGCGGATGTCCCGCCAGCGCCGCGTCGGCACCAAACCCGAAACCGAACTGCGGAAGGAACTGCACCGGCGCGGATGCCGGTTCTTCGTGGACCGCGCACCGCTGACAGGGCTGCGGCGACGGGCCGACCTGGTATTTCCGCGGCGGAAGGTCGCCGTCTACGTCGACGGGTGTTTCTGGCACCGCTGCCCGGAGCACGCCACCTACCCGAAGAACAACGCGCAGTGGTGGGCGGACAAGCTCGCGGGCAATGTCGCGCGCGATCGTGACACCGACGCGCGGCTGGCCGACGCGGGCTGGCTGGTGGTGCGGGTGTGGGAACACGAGCCCGCCGCCGCGGCGGCCGACCGAGTGCAGGCGGCGCTGTCGTCCCGATAGGTCATGATGGAGGGGAAGGTCGGCAACCCGTCCGACCAGTCCGTACTCGGGCCGACGGACCGACGAAACGAGGGCGATGGCGCAGACCGAACACTCGCGCTCCGCGGCGGCCGTGCTGGAACGAGAGCGGCCGGGGTCTCGCCGGCCGTGGGTGCTGCGCTGGTGCATCGCCGCGGCGATCGCGGTGGCGGGCGTCTGCTACTCCTCGTGGGTCCTGGAATTCGTGCTGCCGATCGGCTTGGATCCGGTCGACTCGTTCCTCAGCGAACTCGACGCCGAGGGCCGCCCGTACGGCTGGGTGTTCTCCACAGCCGACACGATCGCGGGCAGTCTGACGCTGGCGGCGGCACTCGGCGGGCTGGTCGCGTTCCCGCGCCGCCGGTTGTCCACAGTCGGATGGGTGGCGCTGGGTTGCTTCGGCGCGGCCACCATCGCGGACGCGCAATGGCCGATCGAACCCTGCGCCGGATCGTGCGACAACGGCCTGCTCCCGCAGCTGCACCAGGTGCACGCGCTCACCAGCACGCTCGCCGTCACCTCGATCTTCGTGGCGATGATTGCGTTCAGCGCGGCCGCGTTCCGGTATCGGGACTGGCCGATCCTGCGCCATTCCGGCCTGTGGATAGTCGTGCTGGGGATGGCCGCCACGGCCTGGATGTTGATCGCCGACAACCTGACCGGCGACTACGCGCTCGGCATCGCCCAGCGCATCCAGGTGGGGGCGATGTCGCTGTGGCTGGTGGCGCTGGCCGTGCAGGTCGGGCTGGTCAGTGGCGGCGGACGCGCACGGCAACCAGCGAGCGCGGCGCCGACGACGCGACGGCCCCCGACACGGCCATAGCTCCCAGGACGGCCAGCGCGCCGGCTCCGGCGATGATCTCCATGAGTATGTGCATAACTCCACCGTGACACCGCCGCCTGTCAGTGGTCCGTGCGTCGTGTGGGTAAATCCTGAGAATCACCCGACGGTCACGGTCACCTCGGTGATCTCGGTGCGCGCGGGCAGTTTTCCGGTGTCGATCCGCAGGATCTCGCCGCTGTCCTGCGCCCCGTTCGGCAGGATCTTGGGCCGCAGTCCGAACGGCGGGGCGTCGCCGGTGCTGCCGCCCAGGCCGAAGTCGCTGTCGTCGGATATGTAGAGGGTCTTGCCGCCGTCGGTAGTGGCGAGGCCCTCGATCTTGTCGTGGCCGAAGAAGCGGCCGTCGGGCGCCAGCCCGGCCACCAGGCCCGACAGGTCGAGGTGCGAACGTTTGGCTACCGGCGTGATCCCGGCCTGCCGCAGCGCCGCCACGCCGTCGGCGGTGGGCACGGCACCGACGTAGGTCTCCAGCGGCTTGTCCGCGACGAGCAGCCCGAGGTTCGGGTCGTAGCGCGCGCCGGGCACCGCGGCCTGCGGGCCGACATCGGTGGCTCCGGCCAGATCGATGGTCCACAGCTTCTTGTCCGTTTTCGGCGCGAGCTCACCGTCGCGCTCGTCGACCAGGAACGTGGTGGCGCTCAGCGCGGTGATCTCCGAGACGGCCAGCCGGCTCTGCGGATTCTCCAGCGGATACACGAACTCGCGGACAGCCCTCGAAGGCAGGTCGACGGTGACGATGCGCGTCATCGGAACCTCGCGGGCCGAGGTGAGACCCGGTGTCCGCAAACCGCTTTGGACGATGCCGACCAGCGTGCCGCCGTCCGGTGTGACGGTGAGCCCCTCCATTCCCTGATTGGGCGTGCGCAGCGAAAGCTCGCGCGGCAGACCGCTGCCCGGGGCGAGGCGCTCGATCTCGGTGCCGGTGGCGTCGAAATGCACCAGGAACGGGCCGTATTCGTCGGAGACCCAGAAAGTTCCGTCGGGCAGGGCCACCAGTCCCTCGGGATCCAGGCCGTGATCGGTCGGATCCAGGGCCCGGCCGTCCAGATCGCGGATCGTCTCGCCCGTCGAGGCCGACCTGTCGACCATGCCGTTGAACCCCACGCCCGCACGGTTTTTCAGTTCCAGGGTCGATTCCAGCTCCGCGCGACTGCCGGTCAGCTTGAACTTCCCGATCTTCGGAACGAAACCAGGTGTGGGCGAGAGCTTCTCATCCTTCGCGGGACCGTCCACGTTGGGCCCGCGGTCGGTCAGCCCGTAGAACTCGTCGGCCGATCCCGGCACCGGGGTCAACGCGGAGCCGAAACCGCTGCCCTGCACCGTCGTTCCGCCGAACTGCCCCAGCGCGGGGATGTCGGTGGTGTACAGCCGAACGGCATCGGTCGTGGTGACCGAGAGCGTGTCCGACCCGGTGAAACCCGGGTCGGGCGTGTAGATCACCGCTCCGTCGGGGCGATGTTCGATGCGCCCGTGCGCGGGGTCGGCGATGGCGACGGCCGCGCTGCCGCCGGTGCGCGCGAGCAACTGGTCCGGGGCGATCACCAGCGGCCGATCCTTTCCCGTGGTGAAGGCCGCCTGTTCGCTCCCGGACGAGCAGGCCGCGACGGCCACGCACAGGGCAGCCAGCGCCGCGGACCGGACAGTGCCACTGGATCTCACGGGCTGATGCTTATCGTGACCGGGCGACGGCCAGTTGTCCGGCATTTGAACAGTTACCTTTCGGCGATCCGAATGGAGCGGCGCACCGTCGCCGCGATGAGTAGTGTCGCATCCGTGACCAGCGATGCCCCCGAACTGAGCGAGCATCTGTCCCTGCTCGGTACGGTCGACACGGCGACCGCCCGCCTGCTCGGCGCGGTGGAGAAACTGACCGACGAGGACCTGCCCGGACCGTCGCTGTGCGACGGCTGGACCCGCGCACACGTGCTCACCCATCTGGCGCGCAATGCCGACAGCCTGGTGAATCTGCTGCTGTGGGCTCGCACCGGGATCGAAACACCGCAGTACGCAAGTCAATTCCTGCGTGATTCGGATATCGAGATGGGCGCGCGGCGGCCGCTGGCGGAACAGATCGACGACCTGCGCGCGGCCTCCGACCGCTGGCTGGCGCTGGCCCGCGCCATGCCCGCCGACCGCTGGTCCACCCGGGTGCGCACCCGCGGCGGACGGGAGCTGCCCGCCACGGCGATTCCCTGGCTGCGGCTGCGCGAGGCCGAGATCCACCACGTCGATCTCGACATCGGCTACCGGCCCGCCGACTGGCCCGGGGAGTTCGTCGCACGGTTGCTGCCCGAGGTGGTCGACGGTCTGGCTCGTGCCGCCACGCCCAGCGGGCCGCCGGGAGCGAAGCCCATGACCTCGGACCCGGCGGAGCCGAAGCCGCCCAGCTTCACCGTGACGACCACGGACACCGGTTACACGGCCACCATCGGGACCGCACCCATCACCGAGGTCACCGGTCCGGCGGCCGCGGTCGCCGCCTGGCTCATCGGCCGGTCCGACGGCGCCGATCTCACCGGCGATCTCCCGCCGGTGCCCGACTGGCTGTAGGCGTCACAGCCGCCGCTCGTCCGAACACGTGAATTCCCGCACGTCGGCATCGATGATCTGTTCGGAGACGATCTGTTCGGAGATGATCTGTTCGGACAAGTCGTCGCCCGGTCCCGTGCCACGAAAGGACTGGACGGCCGCGCGCGAGGTCCAGCGCTCGTAGACGGTGACGCGGTCGGGCTCGACGGGATCCGCGGACCGGGCGTAGTCCAGGCAACCGGGGGCGGACCGGGCGGCCTCGACCGCGGCGCGGCAGCTGTCGAGGTAGCGGTCCAGGACGCGCCGGTCTCCGGCGACTATCAGCACGTCGTGCAGCATAGGCCGGGAGTCCCGGTGCTTCCGGACCGGACGAGCCCGCCGAAAACCGGTGGCGATCCGGTGCCCGGTGCTGGCAACCTGGGAGTTCGTACCCCGGCGCGAGCTCTGCGGCGTCCGCTGCATGGGGCGGCAGAATCTGGCGAAAGGCGAAGGGGGAGAAGCTGTGTCCGTCGTCCTGGCGGGAGCCTCGTCCGATACGGAGGCCGACAGTACCGGATCGAACGCACCGGGCGACAATTCGCGTTCGGGTCCGCTGCGGCGGCTGTGGCCGGATTTCCGCCCGTACCGCCGCGCGCTCTATGCCAGCGCCCTGCTGCCGGGTTTCGGCATGCTGTGCG
Organism: Nocardia wallacei; assembly: GCF_014466955.1. Lineage (NCBI taxonomy): Bacteria > Bacillati > Actinomycetota > Actinomycetes > Mycobacteriales > Nocardiaceae > Nocardia > Nocardia wallacei. The sequence continues at coordinate 214,475 of NZ_AP023396.1, forward strand.
ATCTGCTGGTGCCGGTGCTGACCGCGCGGATCGTCGACGGGCCCGTCGCCCGGCGCGATTTCGGCGGCATCTGGGGGCCGGTGCTGCTGGTGGCCGTCCTGTCGCTGCTCAGCACCGCGACGTCGTGGCTGCGGCGCTGGGTCATCGCCCATCCCGCCGCGCAGCTGGAAGTCCGCTTGCGCGCCAGGCTGTTTCGGCGATTACAGATCTTGTCCGTCGGCGTCCACGACGGCATGGAATCGGGCCAGCTGACCTCCCGCGCCATCACCGACATGTCCACGCTGCGGCGGTTCTTCGCGTTCGTGGCGCCGACACTGGTCGCGCTGTCGATGACACTGGCCGCCGGGGTGCTGATCCTGTTCGCGTTCGCCTGGCAGATCGGTCTGGTCGAATTGCTGATCGCGGTGCCGCTGGTGCTGCTGGCGCTGCGATTCGAGCAGGAGTACGGGCGGGCGTCGCGGCGCGCCCAGGACCAGTCCGGCGATCTGGCGACCACGGTGGAGGAGTCCGCGCAGGGCATCCGGGTGCTCAAGGCTTTCGGCCGCGGTCTGTGGTTCGGCGGCCGGTTCCGGCGGCAGGCCCGCGAACTGCAGCGGCTGGAGATGGACAAGGTGCGGCTGGCCGCCCGGCTGTGGACGGCACTGAACACCCTGTCGACACTGAGCATCGCGGCGGCGCTGGCCATCGGTGGCTTCCTGCTCACGTCGGACACGATGACGCTCGGCACCCTGGTCGCGGGCATCACCCTGGCTACCTACCTGCAGTGGCCGATCATGGGAATCGGGTTCGTGCTGGCGGAGATGAATCAGGCCCGCACCGCCGCGGAACGGTACTGGGAGATCATCGACACTCCGGTGGAGATCGCCGATCCCGCGCGGCCGGTTCCCGCGCCGCGGCCACTGCGCGGTGAATTGCGCTTCGACAGGGTCCGATTCCGCTTCCCGGACGCCGAACATGATCTGCTGCACGAGGTTTCGCTGCGCATCCGGCCGGGGGAGACGGTCGCGATCGTCGGTGCCACCGGGAGCGGCAAAACCGCTGTGCTCGGGCTGGTTCCGCGACTGTTCGACGTCTCCGCCGGTTCGGTCACCGTCGACGGCGTCGACATCCGCTCGCTGCGGCTGGCGGATCTGCGCTCGATCGTGTCGGTCGCGTTCGAGGAGCCGGTGCTGTTCTCGGCGAGCGTGCGCGAGAACATCACGCTCGGGTACCCCGACGCGACCGCCGACCAGGTCCGCGCCGCGCTCGACGTCGCCTGCGCCACCGAATTCGTGGACAACCTGCCCTGGGGGCTGCGTACCCGCATCGGTGAGCAGGGCCTGAGCCTGTCGGGCGGGCAGCGGCAACGCCTGGCGCTGGCCCGCGCGGTGCTGGACCGGCAGCGCCACACGGACGGGCACATCGTCGTGCTGGACGATCCGCTGTCGGCCCTGGACGTCACCACCGAGGAAGTGGTGCAGGCGCGGCTGCACGACGCGCTCGCCGGAGCGACCGTGCTGCTCGTCGCCCACCGCCCGTCCACCGCCGCCTGGGCCGACCGGGTCGCGGTGCTCGACGGCGGGCGCATCATCGCCGACGGTCCGCACGAACGTCTGCTGGAAACCTGCCCGCGCTACCGCGAACTCATGGGTGGCGTGGTCGCGGGGGACCGCGCCACCGAGGCGCGTGCCCCCGAAGACAGTGAATCGCAAACCCTTTCAGCCGACAGGAGGTGACGAAGATGCCGGAAAGCTCCGTCCCGCAACGGGATTCCTCGCCGGTTTCCCCGCAGCCTGTGGCGCCGACGCCTCCGGCCGCATCCCCGATCGGCGCGGCCGAGCCGGCGTCTGCGCCGAGTACCGAGCCGGGCGCATCCGAGGCCGAATGGCGTGGTGTCGCCGCCGAGGAGATCGAGGCGTCCGATGCGGTGAATCTCGCGCTGGCGGCACGGCAGCGGCGGTTGCTGTGGTCGCTGGTGCGGCCGTATCGGCTGTGGGCGCTGGCGGCGCTCGTGCTGATCGTGGTGGACAACGCCGCCATGGTGTCGGCGCCGCTGTTCGTGGCGCACGGGCTGGATGCCGGTGTGCGCCCGGCGATGTCGGGGGACTGGGGTCCGCTGCTGCTGGCCGTCGGCGGGGTGGCCGGATGCGCGGCGCTGGGTGGCGTGACGACGTTCCTGTTCCTGCGCGTCTCTGGCCGGCTGAGCCAGCAGGTGCTGTTCGATCTGCGGATGCGGGTGTTCGCCCACGTGCAGCGGCTGTCGGTCGGCTTCCACGAGAACTACACCTCGGGCAAGATCGTCGCCCGGCTCACCAGCGATCTGGAGTCGCTGGAGGACCTGCTCGACCGCGCCCTCAACGACGCCCTGAGTGCGGTGCTGTCCGTCGCGACCATCGCGGTGATCCTGGTGTGGCTGGACATTCCGCTCGCACTGGTGGTGCTGGCCGGATTCGTCCCGCTGGTCTACGTGACCCGCTGGGCACAGCGGCGGCAGCGGGCGGGGTACCGGCGCACCCGCAGCGCCATCGCGAAGGTCGTGGTTCATTTCGTGGAAGTAATGGGCGGGATGCGTGCGGTGCAGGCCTTCCGCCGCGAGGACCGCAACCAGACCATCCTGGCGACCGAGGACGACGAGTACCGCGCCGCGAACGCCGGGGCGCTGCGCGGCATGGCCGCCTACATCGGTTTGGTGCGGCTGATCAGCAACGGGACCACCGCGGTGATTCTGGTGGTGGGCGCGTGGCGAGTCATCCACGGCCACGTCGAGATCGGCGTGCTGGCGGCGTTCCTGCTGTACCTGCGGCAGTTCTACGGACCGCTGGACGAATTGGCGCAGGTGTTCAACTCCTACCAATCCGCGGCTGCGGCGCTGGAACGCATCTCCGGGGTGCTCGAGGAGCGGCCGACCGTGGCCGAACCGCGCACGCCGCATCCGCTCGGCCGGGCGCGCGGCGAATTGACGCTCGAGGACGTCCACTTCGAATATCCGGCGCGAAATACTCAGGACGACGAGGAACCGGTGGAAAATTCGGCGAAAACGCCTGTGCTGCCGAAATTCTCCTTGCGAATTCCGGCCGGACAGGTGATTGCGCTGGTGGGTGACACGGGGGCCGGTAAATCGACGCTGGCCAAACTCGTCGCGCGTTTCTACGATCCGTCCGGTGGCGCCGTGCGGCTGGACGGCGTGGATCTGCGCGAGGTGTCCGATGTCGACCTGCGCCGCAATATCGCCATGGTGACGCAGGAGTCGTACCTGTTCTCCGGTTCGGTGGCCGACAATATCCGGCTCGGGAAGCCCACCGCGACTGATGCCGAGGTGCACGCCGCGGCCCGCGCGGTCGGGTTCTACGACTTCGCCATGTCGCTGCCGGAGGGTTTCGACACCGATGTGCGCAAGCGCGGCGGGCGGTTGTCGGCGGGGCAGCGTCAGCTGGTCGCGTTCGCGCGGGTGTTCCTCGCCGACCCGGCGGTGATCGTGCTCGACGAGGCCACCTCGAGCCTCGACATTCCGGGCGAGCGGCAGGTGCAGCATGCGCTGGAAACCGTGCTGCGCGACCGGACCGCCGTCATCATCGCGCACCGCCTGTCCACGGTGGCCATCGCCGATCGGGTGCTGGTGCTGGAATCCGGCCGCATCGTCGAGGACGGCTCCCCGGCCGAGCTGACGGCCGGCACCGGGCGCTTCGCCACACTGCACACGGCCTGGCAGGAGTCGCTGGTGTGAGTGGGCGGCGCGCGGCACCTACGGCGCGCGGGAGACGGGTGACTCGTCACTTACGGTAGAGAGGTGAGCAATCCAGCCCAGGGCAATTCGGCGGCCGCCCCGGCGAGCGGCGAACGTGCGGACGCGGCAGCGGTATCGCGCTGGCCCGCGATGCTCACCTGGCGGTCGCACAATGCCTCCCGCATGGAATCGGTGCGGGTGATCCTCACCGGCAATCGGATTCGCGCCTCCGGCCGCATCATCGCCGGTGATTGCGACGAGCACCCCGCGTTCAGCGCCTCCTACGACCTGGTCACCGATGAGAGCGGGGTGACCAAGCGGCTGTCGCTGCGCAGCACGGTGGCCGCGGGCGAGCGGCACGCCTCGATCGCCCGCGACGAGGAGAACTACTGGCTGATCGACGCCGGCGGCACCCACGTGCGCTCGACCTTCGGCGGCGCGCTGGACGTCGACGTGGTGCTCAGCCCGTTCTTCAACACACTCCCGATCCGCCGCTACGGCCTGGCCCAGGCCGCCGAGGACGTCCAGGTCCCCGTCGTCTACGTGCGCCTGCCCGATCTGCTGGTGCAGGAGGCGAGTCTCACCTACTCCAGCGGCGCCGACGGCATCCACGTCCTCTCGCCGGTTTCGAGCGCCACCGTCACCGTCGACTCCGACGGCCTCGTGCTGGACTACCCCGGCCTGGCGGAACGGATCTGACCCCGGTCGTCCTGGACTACCCGGGCTTCGCGGAACAGATTTGGCACGGGTTGTCTCGGACTACCTGGCGGAACGGATCTGACTCGGGTTGTCTCGGACTAGCCGGGCTTCCGGGAACGGATCTGGGGCATCCTGGACTACCCGGCCCCGGCGGAACAGATCCGACCCCGGTCGTCTCGGACTGCCCGGGCCTGGTGGAACAGGTCTGACTCGGGTTGTCCTGGACTGACCGGGCCTTGCGAACCGATCTGACCGGGTTGTGCTGGACTACCCGGGCAAAGCGGAACAGATCTGACCCGTACTCAATCGAGGGTGCGGAGGACACCGCCGCGTCGGCCTGCGTCGTGTAGTTCTTCGAGCCAGTTGTGGTCGCCGGGACGGATGCCGGTGATTTCCCAGCGTTCGAGGGTGTCGTAGCGGTTGCGTTCGGTGTAGCCGGCGTCGACGAGTTCGCCCAGGGAGCCGGTGGCGGACAGGTTGTCGCGGGCGGCGGTGAGTAGTCGCAGGATGTCGTCGAGGGCGTCGAGCAGTGCGGCGGAATTCGGCTCGCAGATGGCTCGGACGAGGTCGGGGGCGGTGGCCGCGACTCGGGTGCCGTCGCGGAACGATCCCGCGGCCAGTCCGAGCGCGAGGTCGCCGCCGCCCGCTCCGGCCACCGCCAGTGCCTCGGCGAGCACGTGGGGCAGATGCGAGATGCGCGCGACCGCGCGGTCGTGTTCCGCGGCGACCACCGGGACCAGGTACGCGCCGCAGTCCAGCGCCAGCCGCGCGACCCGCGTCCACGGGTCGGCGTGGGTGCCGGCGTCGACCCCGATCGCCCAGGCCGCGCCCTGGAACAGGTCGGAACTCGATGCCGCCCAACCCGATTCGGAGGTACCGGCCATCGGATGGCCGCCCACGTAGCGCGCCCCCAGCTCGTGCTCGCGCACGGCGGCGGCGACCGGGCTCTTCACGCTGACCACATCGGTGAGCGGGCAGTCGGGCGCGAACTGTTTCACATCGGACAGGATCGGTGCGAGGGCGGGCATCGGCACGCCGACCACCACCAGCGCATCGGCCGCAGCGGCCCGGGAAAGTACGGCTTCGATATCGCCGTCCACGTCGAACCCGTCGGCGCGGGCGGCGCGCACACCGGTCTCCGAACGGTTGTACCCCCAGGCCGCATAACCCGCGGCGACGGCGGCGCGCAGCACCGATCCGCCGATCAATCCCGTGCCCAACACGCATACGGCTGATTTTCGGTCGCCTGTCACCGGATCAGATTCGCATACGACTTCAACATTTCCGCCCAAGCGGACTACCGTTGCGGCCATGGCAGCACAGCGCTCGAGCACGAACAGGGCGGCGTCGGACGATTACGAAGACGTCGAAGGGTTCGCAGTGGCGGTTGTCCGCGAAGAAAGCACCTGGCGATGCAGCCCGCTGTCCCCCGCGGCACTCAACAGTTTGACGGCAGCCGAACATGAACTGCGCGCACTGCGCAGCACCGGAGCGGTGTTCGGATTGCTCGATGTCGATGACGAATTCTTCATAGTTTTGCGGCCCGCGCCGACCGGCAGCCGGCTGTTGCTCTCGGATGCCACGGCGGCGATCGACTACGACATCGCCGCGGACGTCCTCGAGACATTGAATGTCGAGATTCCGGATATCGATCCCGACGAACTCGACGACGTCGAGCCCTGGGAGGAAGGCGACCTCGGCGTACTCGCCGACCTGGGCCTGCCCGAACCGGTCCTGAGCGTCATTCTCGCCGAAACCGACCTCTACCCCGACGAGCAGCTCGGCATGATCGCCCAGCGACTGGGTTTCGCCAACGAGCTGTCGGCGGTGCTGGACAAGCTCCCCCGCTGAACCGGTGCCGAACCCCAATCGGTCGCCGGGCGCGGCAGGGCTGCCGAGCACGACTCGGCCGTCGGGTGTGGCATGGCTGACGGGTGTGGCACGGCTGCCCGGTGTGGCAAGGCTGACGGGTGTGGCATGGCTGGCTGGTGTGGCATGGCTGCCGGGTGTGGCACGGCTGCCCGGTGTGGCATGGCCGACCGGTGTGACAAGGCTGGCGGGTGCGGCACGGCTGGCGGATGTGGCATGGCTGCCGGATGTGGCATGGCCGACGGGTGCGCCACGGCTGTCGGGTTCGGCACGGCTGAAGGGTATGGCAGGGCTGTCGGATGTGGCACGGGCGCTCGGCCCGAGATGGGTGGGGGCCGGTCGGCCGCTGTCGGTTGGCGGCGGGGGCGGCAGTGGTTGGTGGGGTGAGCGGTGGTGATCGGGGCGGATGAGGACCTCGTGCGTGCGGCGCTGTCGGCGGCCGCCGACGCCGATCCGCGCGACGTGCCGGTGGGTGCGGTGGTTTTCGACGCGGACGGGCGTGAGCTGGCGCGTGCGGCCAACGCCCGCGAGGCGCTCGGCGACCCCACGGCGCATGCCGAGATACTCGCGCTCCGCCGCGCCGCGCAGGTGTACGGCGACGGCTGGCGGCTCGAGGGCGCCACGCTGGCGGTGACGCTGGAGCCGTGCACGATGTGCGCCGGCGCCTTGGTGCTGGCCCGCGTGGAGCGAGTGGTCTTCGGCGCCTGGGAACCGAAGACGGGCGCGGTCGGCTCCCTCTGGGACGTCGTCCGCGACCGCCGCCTCAACCACCGCCCCCAGGTACGCGGCGGCGTCCTCGAATCCGACTGCGCCGCAACCCTGGACGCCTTCTTCCACACCCGACGCCCCTGAGGCCGGGGCCGGAGCTCCCCTACCGATTTCGAGAATGCGGGGTGGTTCCGGTAAAGTCACCGGCGGTGGCGTGTCCGAGCGGCCTAAGGAGCACGCCTCGAAAGCGTGTGAGGGGTAACCCCCCTCCGAGGGTTCAAATCCCTCCGCCACCGCTCCCACCCCTCACCTGCTCGACCAGGTGAGGGGTTTTTCTTTGCCGAGTGGAACCTCGTTGGTGGTTGTGGCGGCCAGTTCGGTGAAGACCCGGAGGCCCTCGGTGACCTTGCCCGACATCACGCTGAGTTGTTCGGCGGTCAGGGGGGAACTGGTGGCGGCTGCGGAGGCCAGGTGGTCGCGCACCTGCTCCAACCACAGCTGCGCGAACTGGATGTGGCGGTCGAGAGGCATGTCGCCAGCCTACTCCGATTCGAACATGAGTTCGATAGCCAATTCATGGTGTCGGCCAGATCTGACACCGCGCTGGGCCAGAGTCCCGGTAACCGTGTTACTGTCCGGTAGGTCGGCGGTGACCGGGACCATGTTCCGGGCGGCGATGCGACTCGGGACACTCCGGCGACGGCGCCGGAAAGCAGCGGGAGAGTTATCGATGTATCGACAGCAGGGGCGGGTCGGTTCGCCGTGGCGACTGTGGGCTTCCCGGGCGGCGGTGGTGTTGACCGCGGCTTGTTCGGTTGTCGCGGCGGCCGGTGTGATGGACGCGCGGGAGGCGGCGGCGGAACCGGCGGGCGGGTTCCATACGCCGCCCGCGCAGATTCCGTCCGAACCGGGCGCGATCGTCAAGGCGCAGCCGATGACCGTGTTCGCGGCTCCGCCCACCGCGGGCCGCTGGCCCGTCGCCGCCCAGCAGGTCATGTACACCACCCGGCTGCAGGACGGCTCCCCGACGGCGGTGACCGGCACGTTCATCGATGCCGCCGGTCCCTGGCAGGGCGCCGGGCCGCGCCCGACCGTGGTCATCGCGCCCGGCACCTCGGGGCAGGGGGACAACTGCGCGATGTCGCAGGCGTTCGCGACCGGGGTGACATTGACCGCCGACCCCGCGGTGTCGCTGTCGGCGAATCAGGAAGCGCCCGCGGCGGCGGCGTGGAGCGCGCTGGGCGCCCGTGTCCTGGTCACCGACTACGTGGGTCTGGGCACACCGGGCATCCACACCTACGCGAACCGGATCGAGGAAGCCCACGCCGTGCTCGACGGTGCGCGTGCCGCCGGCAATCTGGCCGGAATCGGACCGGAGACGCCGCTGGTGCTGTGGGGCTATTCGCAGGGCGGCGGCGCGACCGCGGCCGCCGCGGAGATGCAGCCGCAGTACGCCCCCGAGCTGAACCTCAAGGGCACCTGGGCGGGTGGCCCGGTCGCCGACCTCGCCGCGATCCTCGAGCGCATCGATGGCTCGCTCATCTCGGGAGCCATCGGGTTCGCCGTCAACGGCATGCTCGCCCGCTACCCGGAATTGCAGAAGGCGGTCGACCGCGTGACCAGTCCGGCCGGTCGCGCCATGCTCGACACGCTGAGCAACGAATGCATCGGCGACATCATCGTCCGACACCCGTTCCTGCGGACCAGTTCGCTGACCAACGACGGCCGCTCCCTCACCGCCCATCTGCAGGCCATTCCCGAGGCGGCGCCCGTGCTCGCCGAACTGCGCGTCGGCAGCCTGACCCCGGCCACCCCGGTGCTCATCACCAGCGGCCGCAACGACGACACCGTGCCCTACGGCCAAGCCCGTCACCTCGCCGAGGAATGGTGCGCCAAGGGTGCCACGGTCACCTTCCGCACCGACGAACTGCCGCCGATCCTCCCCGGTGCCACCATCCCCAACCACTTCGGCCCGGAGCTGATCGACGGCTTCGGCCCCGACAACGCGGTCACCTACCTGCTCGACCGCCTCGCCGACAAGCCGGTGACCGGCTGCACGATCACCTGACCGGTACGTTGGAGGCCGTGGACCTACGGATCTTCACCGAACCTCAGCAAGGCGCAACCTACGACGATCTTCTGCGTGTGGCGAAGACGACCGAGGACGCGGGCTTCGACGCGTTCTTCCGGTCCGACCACTACCTGAAGATGGGCGAGGTCTCGGGTCTGCCCGGGCCCACCGACGCGTGGATCACTCTGGCGGGGCTGGCGCGGGAGACCTCGCGCATCCGGCTCGGCACGCTGGTCACCGCCGCCACCTTCCGGCACCCGTCGGTGTTGGCGATCTCGGTGGCGCAGGTGGACGAAATGTCCGGCGGCCGAGTCGAATTCGGTTTCGGCGCGGGCTGGTTCGAACAGGAGCACCGGGCCTACGGCATCGCGCTGCCGGAGGTGGCGGAGCGGTTCGACCGGTACTCCGAGCAGCTCGAGGTGATCACGGGCCTGTGGGCGACCGTCGAGGGCGAGACCTTCGACTACCTCGGCAAGCACTACACACTGGAGAACTCCCCGGCGCTGCCCAAGCCCGCGCAGCGACCCGGACCGCCGGTGATCATCGGCGGCATGGGCAAGAAGCGCACTCCGGAGCTGGCTGCCCGCTTCGCCCAGGAGTTCAACCTGCCGTTCGTCGACTCCGCCACGGCCACAGCGCAATTCGAGCGCGTGGCCGCGGCGTCGCGGGAGATCGGCCGCGACCCGGCCGAGATCACCCGCTCCGCCGCGCAGGTGCTGTGTGTGGGTCGTGACGACGCCGAGGTGGCCCGCCGGGCCGCCGCCATCGGCCGGGAGGTCGACGAGCTGCGGCGCAACGGCCTGGCCGGAACTCCGGCGGAGGTGGTCGACAAGATCGGCCGCTACCGCGAGGCCACCGGGATTACCCGGCTCTACCTGCAAACCCTGGACCTGTCCGACCTCGAGCACCTGGAGTTGGTAGCGGCCGAGGTCGCGCCCCAGCTCGGCTGAGCCGTACGTGCGCCGGAGATCGTCCCACCGGACGAGCGGGCGCACGCGAATCGTCTCGTACGAACAGGCCGTGGGCTCCAGCCGTAACCGATTGGAGCCCACGGCTTTTCAGGTGACGGCGGCCGATTACCGCACCGGCACAGTCGGTTCGGCCTCGTGCGCCCGGTTCAACTCCTTCAACCGTGCCCCTTCGACATCGATGTCCGGCACGATCTTGCTGAGCCAGTTGGGAATCCACCACGCCCACTTGCCCATCAGGATCAGCAGCGAGGGGATGAGCACCATCCGGACGAGGAAGGCGTCGAACAGCACGCCCGCGGCCAGCGCGAAGCCCATCGATTTGGCGGTCGTGTCGGATTCCAGGATGAACGAGCCGAACACGAAGATCATGATGACGGCGGCGGAGGTGACGACACGGGCGCCGTGGTGGTAGCCCTTGATCACCGCCTCCGTCGGCGGCTCGCCGTGCACGTACTCCTCGCGCATGCGGGTCACCAGGAATACCTGGTAGTCCATCGCGAGCCCGAATACCAAGCCGATCAACATGATCGGCAGGAAACTCACGATCGGCCGTGGTTCGTCGACCAGCCCGAGCGCGCCGTCCTGGAATATCAGTACGGTCGCGCCGAAGGTGGCCGCCATCGACAACAGGAAGCCCAGCGCCGCGGTCAGCGGCACCAGCACCGAGCGGAACACCGCGATCAACAGCAGGAACGCGGCCCCGGCGACGATCGCCAGATACGGCACGATCTTGCTCAGCAGCGCGTGGTCGACATCGGCGTAGATGGCCGTGGTCCCGGTGATGCCGTATTCGATGCCGTATCGCTCCTGCAACCCCGCCTCGGCATCGCGGGCATCGCGCACCAGATCCTTGGTGTCCTGGTTGTTCGGACCGGTCTTGGGTACGGCGTTGAGCAGCGCGCCCGCGCCGTCCTGGCTCAGCTGCGGCTCGGTGACGTAGTCCATGTCGGAGTATCCGGCCAGCGTGTCGCGCAGTGCCCGCACCGCGGCGGGCCGCTGCTCGGGCGCGACGTCGCCGAGCTCGGCGACCACCATCAGCTTGCCGTTGCTGCCCTCGCCGAATCCCTCGGTGCGCAGGTCGTAGGCCTTGCGGATGGTGGTGTCCTTCGGCATGCTGTCCTCGCCCGGCAGCCCGAGTTGCAGGTGCGTCGCGGGCCCGGCGGCGAGTGCGAGTACCACGATGCTGAGCACCAGTGTGATGGCCGGCGCCTTGCCGATCAGCCGCGCCGCCCGCGTGCCGTTGGTGACCGAGTCGTCGTCCTCAGGATCGTGCTGGGCGATCACCGGCAGCTTCGGCTTGAACAGGAACCGCCCGAACGCGCCCAGCAGCGCGGGCATCAGCGTGATGGCGGTGAGGACCGCGAACGCCGCCGCCAGCGCGCCGCCCAGACCCATGAAGGTCAGGAAGCGGATGCCCACGATCGCCAGCCCGACCAGCGCGATGATCACCGTCCCGCCCGCGAACACGACCGCCGCCCCGGCCGTCCCGAGCGCGGTGCCCGCCGCCGATTCGGGCGAATCCTGCACGGCCAGTTCGTGTTTGTAGCGCGAGACGATGAACAGCGCGTAGTCGATGGACAGCGCGATGCCGATCATGGAGGCCAGGAAGGTGGTGAAGCTCGGGATCTCCACGACCGAGGTGCCCAGCATGATCACCGACATGGTGACGCCCAGCCCGACGATCGCGGTGATGATCGGCACGAATGCCGCGACGATCGCCCCGAACGCCACGATCATCACGATCAGCGCGAAGCCCATGCCGATCATCTCCGACTTGCCGCTAGGCTGTTGCTGTTCCATCGCGATGGTGCCGTCGAGTTCGACGGTGAGCCCGGCAGCGCGGGCGTGGTCGGCGATGTCGTAGGCGGCCTTGCGGTCCGCCTCGGTGACGTCGGTGAACTGCTCGAGCGTGAACGGAACCGTCAGTATCGCAACCGAATCCGGGTTCTCCTTGTTCAGCACGTTCAGCGGCGCGGCACTGCATTCGGACGAGTCACGCTCGGGCGCCAGGCAGCCGAGCTGCTCGGTGGCGGCGATCGGGTCCGTCAGCGGCGTGCTGTGATCGACGATGCCGAGCGTGCCGAGATCGGTGATCAACTGCTGGATCGCGGCGTGGTTGCCCGGGTCGGTCAGCTTCTGCCCCGCGGGCGCGGCGATGACATAGGTGCCGGTGACCGCGTCGAACTGGAACGCCTCGGACATGCCGGGGAAGTGCTGGTCGAGAATCTTGGTGGCCCGCTCCGAGGGCAGGTTCGGGATATTGAAATCGTTGCTCATCGGCTTGCTGAGCTGGCTCCCGAGCCCGCCGATCACGATGAACAGCAGGATCCATACGGGTAGGACGATCCACTTGCGGCGGAACGCGAACCTGCCCCACCGGTACAGATATACGGACACGAGCGTCTCCTTGCGGTCTGTGGGCCGTGCTTGTCGAACCGGGATGCGGGACAGTAGCTGGAGAACAATTGGTACGAGTCTGCTGTGTAGTTGCTACAAGATCAAGGGCGGCGGCCCGGAATGCCGTCGGCCCCCGATCCGGAAAGGATCGAGGGCCGACGATGCGATGTGTGCGGCGATGCTCAGCCGACCGGAACCGGCTCCCGCTCCGCCGCGGCCTCGCGCTCGCGTCGCTGCAGTTCGCGCAGCTCGGCGCCCTCGACGTCGACGTTGGGCAGGATGCGGTCCAGCCACTTCGGCATCCACCAGGCCCACTTGCCCAGCAGCACCAGCAGCGAGGGAATGAGCACCATCCGGACGATGAAGGCGTCGAACAGCACGCCCGCGGCCAGCGCGAAGCCCATGGACTTCGCGGTGACGTCGGTCTCCAGGATGAAGCCGCCGAACACCGAGATCATGATGATCGCGGCCGAGGCCACCACCCGGGCGCCGTGGTGGTACCCGGAGATCATCGCCTCCTTCGGCGACTTGCCGTGCACATACTCCTCGCGCATGCGGGTCACCAGGAACACCTGGTAGTCCATCGCCAGGCCGAATACCAAGCCGATCAACACGATCGGCAGGAAGCTCACGATCGGATGCTGTTCACCGATCAGGCCCAGCTTGTCCTGCTGGAACACCAGCACGGTCGCGCCGAAGGTCGCCGCCATCGAGAGCAGGAAGCCCAGCGCGGCGGTCAGTGGCACCAAAATCGACCGGAAGACCAGCACCAGCAGGACGAATGCCGCGAGGGCGACGATCGTCATGTACGGCAGGATCTTGCCGAGCAGGGCATTGGACACATCGGCGTAGATGGCCGTGGTGCCGGTGATGCCGTACTCCATGCCGTACTGCGACTTGAAGTCCGCCTCGGCCTCGCGGGCGTGCTTCACCAGGTCTTGCGTCGCTTCGTCGTTCGGGCCTGTCTCGGGCACGGCCAGCAGTTGCGCGCCGGTGCTGCGCTCCCAGTCGGGCGCCTTGTTCGCGTCGAACGCGTTGGTCGACGCCGCGGTGACGAAGTCCATGCCCTGGTAACCGGCCAGCTTGTCGCGCAGCGCGGTCACCGCCGCCTGCCGCTGTGCCGGGGCGACATCGGTGAGGTCCGCGACGACGGTCAGGATGCCGTTGCTGCCCTCGCCGAAGCCCGCGGTGCGCAGGTCGTAGGCCTTGCGGATGGTGCTGGTCTTGGGCTGGCTGTCCTCACCGGGCAGGCCGAGGCTGAGGTTGACCGCGGGCGCGGCCAGCAGGCCCAGCACCACGACGCTCAGCGCCAGCGTCACGGCCGGGGCCCGGCCGATCAGCCGGGCGAACCGCTTGCCGTTGGTGACCGAGTTGTCGTCCTCGGGGTTGTGCTTGGCTACCACCGGCAGCTTCGGCTTGAACAGGAACCGGCCGAACGCGCCCATCAGCGCGGGCAGCAGGGTCAGCGCGACCAGGATGGCGAACGCCGCCGCCAGCGCGCCGCCCAGACCCATCCAGGTCAGGAAGCTGACGCCGACGATGCTCAGCCCGCACAGCGCGATGATCACGGTCAGCCCGGCGAACACCACCGCGGAACCCGCCGTGCCGATCGCGATGCCGGCCGCCTCCTCGGGCGAATCCTGTACCGCCAGTTCGCTCTTGTAGCGCGAGACGATGAACAGCGCGTAGTCGATGGACAGCGCGATGCCGATCATCGACGCCAGGATCATGGTGAAGTTCGGGATGTTCACCACCGAGGTGCCCGCCATGATCAGCGCCGAGGCCGAGCCGACGCCGACGATGCCGGTGAGGATCGGCACGAACGCGGCGATCAGCGCGCCGAAGGCGACCATCATCACGATGAAAGCGACCGCGTAGCCGATCATTTCGGCCTTGCCGCTGGAGGTCATGCCCTCCTGCGCGATGCTGCCGCTCAGCTCGACCGTGAGCCCGACACCGCGCGCCTCGTTCGCCACGTTGTAGGCCGCCTCGCGGTCGGCCGCGGTGACGTCGGAGAAGGACTTGATCGAGAAGGGCACCTGAATGTAGGCGACCGTGTCGGCGTTGTTCTCGCCCAGCACGTTCAGCGGTGCGAGACCGCATTTGGAGACGAACGCGGGGTCGGTGCGATCGCCGGTGAGGCAGCCCATGGCGGAGGCGGCGCCGATCGGATCGGCGGGTTTCTGGGCGGTGTCGAACTTGGTGTTGTCGACGATGCGCAGGTCGTGCAGGCGCTGGATCAGGGCGGTGACCGCGGCGTGATTGGCCGGGTCGGTGAGCTTGCCGCCGTTCTCGACGGCGACCACGTAGGTGCCGGTGACCGCGTCGAACTTGAACTGCTCCGAGGCGCCGGGGAATTGCTTGTCGAGAATGTCGGTGGCCCGCTGCGAAGGCAGGTCGGGCATGTTGAAGTCGTCCTGGCTCTGCTTCTTCAGGCTGACGCCCAGCCCGCCGATCAGCAGGAATATCAACAGCCAGACCGGCAATACGATCCATTTCCGGCGGAAGGCGAACTTGCCCCACCGGTAGAGGTATACGGACACGAGTGGGTTCTCCTAGCGATAACCGGGTTGTGCTGATTTCAGGCGCGTAGACAGCACTTTCGCGGCCGCCCTGCAACGCGAACCGCCTCCACCTGACGCCTTGCCTACCGTGCGGTAGGTAGACTACCGAGCGGTAAGCGGAGGAACAACCTCAATTTCGGGGGCTTCACCCGCCGAACCGGATCGTGATGAGAGGATCATCCCATGAGAGCCCGTAGTACATCCGGGGCCGTAGTCGCAGGTGGAAGCACCAAGGATGCGATCCGGGACGCTGCGATCCGGCTTTTCTCGAGCAAAGGATTCGATCACGCGAGCCTGCGCGAGGTCGCGGATGCGGTAGGAATCACAAAAGCGTCGCTCTACTATCACTACGCCTCGAAGAAGGATCTGCTGCTCGCCATCATCGAGCCGATCTTCGACGATCTCAATGCCGTTGTGGCCGAGCTGGACCGGGTGCCCTACGGTCCCGACACCGTGCGCGAGGTGCTCACCAGGCAATTGCACGCGCTGTTGCGCCACCGGACCGCGGGCGCGATGTGCGTGCGGGACACCGTCGCGATCATCAACGCGATCGGCGACCGGTATCCCGACATGATCGATATGCATCGCCGGTTGTGCGACTGGTTGTCCGGGGCGAATCCCACGCCGGAACAGAGACTTCGGGCCAGCGCGGCGCTCGAGGTGCTCGGCGCGGCGCTGTGGTCCAAGGAGCTGAGCCCCGACACCGGGGACGAGTTGATCGAGCGCGTGCTGCTGAACGCCGCGTTCGGGGTCCTGGGCGTCGACGGGAGCGCGCCTCCTCCGCCGCTGTCCGGCCCGGTTACCCATTACGAGACCGGTGTGGGTGGTGCGGCAGGTGCGGCGGCTGGTTATGAGGCCGGTGCGGGTGGTGCGGCAGGCGTGGCGGCTGGTTATGAGGCCGGTGTGAGTGGCCCGGCAGGTGTGGCGGCTGGTTATGAGGCCGGTGTGGGTGGTGCGGCAGGGGTAGGGGGCGGGTACGAGGCTGGTGGCGGCGCGGCGGTGGTCGCCGTCGGCGGTCCCGGCGCGGGGAGCGGCCGTGCACATCAGCGCTAGGGTCGACTACGCGGTCCGGATCCTGTTGGAAATCGCTCGCGCGCAGTCGGATTCGGTCAAGGCCGACACCATCTCCGCCGCCCAGTCCATCCCGCCCAAGATCCTCGAGTCCACCGCCGCCGAACTGCGGCGGGCCGGCCTGGTGACCAGCCGGCGCGGTCCCGACGGTGGTTACCGGCTGGCGCGACCGGCCGCGGAGATCACCGTGGCCGACGTCATCCGCGCGGTCGAGGGCCCGCTGGCCTCGGTGCGCGGGCAGCGGCCCGAGGACGTGCGCTATCCGGGCGCCGCCGAATCGCTGCAGCACGTGTGGATCGCGCTGCGGGTCAACATCCGCGCGGTGCTGGAGCGGGTCTCGATCGCGCAGCTCGCCGCCGGCGAGTTACCGGCCTTCGTCGGCGAGCTGACCAGCGATCCCGGCGCCTGGGCGCGGCGGCCGGGACCCGCCGCGTGAGGCCGTGCCCGCCGAGCGGACAGCCACCGTGTCGGGCGAAATGGTGGGGGCGGCTGTCGGTCGGAGACGGTAGCCTGCACGCATCATGCTGATCAGACTGCTGCGCGAGTTCATGCGCCCCTACCGCACCCAGCTGGCGGGGGTCGTCGTGCTGCAACTGATCTCGGTGATCGCGATGCTGTACCTGCCCAGCCTGAACGCCGACATCATCGACAACGGCGTCACCAAGGGCGATATCGGCTACATCTGGCATACCGGGCTGTGGATGCTGGTGGTCACGGCCGTGCAGATCATCGCCTCGGCCTATTCGGTGTATCTCGGCGCGCAGGCGGCGATGGGCGCGGGCCGGGATGTGCGTGCGGCCCTGCTGCATCGGGTCTCCACCTTCTCCGCGCGCGAGGTCGGCATCTTCGGCGCGCCGTCGCTGATCACCCGCAACACCAATGACGTCCAGCAGGTCCAACTGCTGATCGTGATGAGCGCGACCATTCTGGTGATGGCCCCGATCATGTGTGTCGGCGGCATCGTCATGGCGCTGCGGCAGGATCTGGGCCTGTCCTGGCTGCTGCTGATCGCGGTCCCGGCGCTCGGGCTGACCATGGCCGTGATCATCTCCCGCATGGTGCCCGGCTTCCGCCGCATGCAGGAGCGCATCGACGCGGTGAATCGCGTACTGCGCGAACAGATCACGGGCATCCGGGTGGTCCGGGCATTCGTCCGCGAGCGCCAGGAGACGTGGCGTTTCGGCGTCGCCAACTCGGAGCTGACCGAGTCCTCACTGTACGTCGGGCGGCTGATGGCGCTGATGTTCCCGGCCGTGATGCTGATCAGCAACTTGACCACGGTGGCGGTGATCTGGTTCGGCGGGCACGCCATCGACTCGGGGGAGATGCAGATCGGTTCGCTGACCGCGATGCTCTCCTACATCATGCAGATCCTGATGGCGGTCATGATGGCCTCCTTCCTGGCCATGATGGCGCCGCGCGCGGCCGTCTCGGCCGAGCGCATCGCCGAGGTGCTGGAGACGGACTCGTCGGTGACGCCGCCGCCGTTGCCGCAGCCGTTCGCGTCCGATCCCGGCTCGGTGGACGTGGCCTTCGCCGAATTCAAGTTCCCCGGCGCGGAAAAGCCGGTGCTGCGGGCCATTCGGTTCCGGGTGGAGCCGGGGCAGACCACCGCCGTCGTGGGCTCCACCGGTTCCGGTAAGACCACGCTGATCAATCTCATCCCGCGGCTGATCGACGTGACCGACGGTGCGGTGTACGTGGGCGGCACCGATGTCCGCCACATCGACCTGGACCTGCTGCGCTCGCAGATCGGCCTGGTCCCGCAGAAGGCATACCTGTTCTCCGGCACGATCGCCTCCAACCTGCGCTACGGCGACCCGGAGGCCACCGACGAACAACTCTGGCACGCGCTCGAGGTCGCGCAGGCCGCCGATTTCGTCCGCGAGATGCCCCAGGGGCTGGAAACGCCTGTCGCACAAGGGGGTACCACCGTATCCGGTGGTCAGCGCCAACGGTTGGCGATCGCCCGCGCGGTGGTGAAGAAGCCAAAGATCTACCTGTTCGACGACTGCTTCTCCGCCCTAGACGTCGCCACCGACGCCCGGGTGCGCGAGGCGCTGCGGCCCGAGACGGCCGCGGCCGCGGTCATCACGGTGGCCCAGCGCATCACGACCGTGCGCGACGCCGACCAGATCGTGGTGCTGGAGGACGGCGCGATGGTCGGCCTCGGCAAGCACGACCAGCTGCTGCGCGACTGCCCGGAGTACCGGGAGATCGTGGAGTCCCAGCTCGGAGTGGAGGAGGTGCGATGAGGCCCGGCATGCCCGGTCCCGGCGCCCCCGACACCCGGGCCAAGTCGTTCGGTCCCTCGATGAAACGCCTGCTGCGCCGCCTCGCGCCGGAGCGGGTGTACCTGATCGCGATCCTGCTGCTCGCGGTGACGGCCGTGGTGCTCAACGTCCTCGGCCCGCAGCTGCTCGGCAAGGCCACCAACCTGATCTTCGACGGCGTCGTCGGCAAGCAACTTCCGGCCGGGCTCACCAAGGACCAGGCCATCGCGTCGCTGCGCGCCCAGGGGCAGGACAAGCTGGCCGACATGCTCGCGGGCATGCACGTAATCCCCGGCGCCGGAGTCGATTTCGGCGCCGTCGGCCGGGTGCTGCTGGTGGTACTGGTGATCTACCTGTGCGCCGCGGTGTTCACCTGGCTGCAGGCGTACCTGCTGAACCTCGTCATCAACCGCACGGTGAAACGGCTGCGCAGCGATATCGAGGACAAGATCCACCGGTTGCCGCTGAGCTACTTCGATTCCACGCCGCGCGGCGACCTGCTCTCCCGCGTCACCAACGATGTCGACAACATCGCCCAGAGCCTGAATCAGACCATCAGCCAACTGCTCATCTCGGTGCTGTCGGTGATCGGCATCCTGGCCATGATGTTCTGGATCTCGCCGCTGCTGGCGCTGATCGCGTTGCTCACGGTGCCGGCGGCGGTGATCGTCACCGCGCAGATCGCCAAGCGGTCCAAGCCGCACTTCATCGATCAGTGGAAATACACCGGCCTGGTGAACGCGCAGGTCGAGGAGGCCTACACCGGCCACGAGATCGTCACGGCCTTCGGCCGGGTGAGCGAGGTCGGCCGGGAGTTCGACAAGCGCAACGACAAGCTCTACGAGTCCAGCTTCCGGGCGCAGTTCATCTCCGGGCTGATCATGCCGGTGATGATGTTCATCGGGAACCTGAACTACGTGCTGATCGCGGTGGTCGGCGGTCTGCGGGTGGCCTCGGGCGGCCTGTCACTGGGTGAGGTGCAGGCGTTCATCCAGTACTCCCGCCAGTTCAGCCAGCCGCTCACGCAGATCGGTTCGATGGTCAACCTGCTGCAGTCCGGGGTCGCCTCGGCCGAGCGGATCTTCGAAATCCTCGACGCCGAGGAGCAGGTGCCGGATCCGGTCGAGGAGGATTCCCGCCCGGTGGACCGCGGCCGGGTGGAGTTCGAGTCGGTGTCGTTCCGCTACGAGCCGGACAAGCCGGTGATCGAGGACCTCTCGCTGGTGGCCGAGCCCGGTCACGTGGTCGCCATCGTCGGGCCCACCGGCGCCGGCAAGACCACGCTGGTGAATCTGCTGGAGCGGTTCTACGAGCTGGATTCCGGCGCGATCACCATCGACGGCGTCGACATCACCCGCATCACCCGCGACCATCTGCGCTCCCGCATCGGCATGGTGCTGCAGGACACCTGGCTGTTCGGCGGCACGATCCGCGAGAACATCGCCTACGGCAACACCGCGGCGAGCGAGGACGAGATCGTGGCCGCGGCCCGCGCCGCCTACGTCGACCGGTTCGTGCACTCCCTGCCCGACGGCTACGACACGGTGATCGATGAGGAGGGCTCGGGCGTCAGCGCGGGCGAGAAGCAGCTCATCACCATCGCCCGCGCCTTCCTGGCCAAACCGTCCATCCTGATCCTGGACGAGGCCACCAGTTCGGTCGACACTCGCACCGAGCTGCTGGTGCAGCAGGCCATGGCGGCACTGCGGCGCGACCGCACGAGTTTCGTCATCGCGCACCGTCTGTCGACGATCCGCGACGCCGACACGATCGTGGTGATGGCGAAGGGCCGCATCGTCGAGCACGGCACCCACACCGAGCTGCTGGCCCGCCGCGGCGCCTACTACAAGCTCTACAACGCCCAATTCGCCGGTGCCGCGGTCGATCAGGACCTGGTGGACGAGGAATCCGTCGACATCGTCTAGTCGGACCGGTCCACCGGTTCGGCCATCGCGGCGAGCCGGTTCGCGAGTTCGGTTGCGGCCGTTCGCAGTTCGGGTGGTTCGAGTACCTGTGCCTCGAATCCGAGCCACGCGGTCTGCACGGCGATCTGGTCCAGGTTCTCGCCTGCGACGACGAGTACGCACCACCCGTCCCGGTCCTGTTCCACCCGGCCCACCTGCGGGGGTACGAGTTCACGCACCTGTTCGGGCCTGGCCCGCAACCGAATTCGGGCGAGGTGCCGGTAGGGCGCCTCGGTGACGGCCCGCTGGACGTAGGCGGCCGGGTCCGGGTGGTCGCGCGGGCGGAAGCGCCAGGTGGTCGCCTCCAGATCGCGCATGCGGTCGAGGCGGAAGGTGCGCCAGTCGTCGCGGTCGACGTCCCAGGCCATCAGGTACCAGCGGCGGCCCGTGGTGACCATGCGCACCGGCTCGACCGTGCGCTCGCGCGATTCGCCGTCGCGCCCGGCGTAGCGGAAGCGCACCCGCACCGCGTCGCGCCGGGCGCGGGCGAGCGTCACCAGCAATTCCGCGTCGATCGCCACGCCCGGATCGGCCAGTGTCTCGGTTGCGCCGTGCACCGCCCGCACCTCGGCGCGCAGCCGCGGCGGCATCACCTGGTCCAGCTTGGCCAGTGCCCGCAGCGCCGCCTCGCCCGCGCCGGCGACCGTGCCGCCCGCCGCGAGCCGCAGTGACACCGCGGTCGCGATGGCCTCCTCGTCGTCGAACAGCAGCGGCGGCAGCCGGGTGCCCGCGCCGAGCTGATAGCCGCCGCCGACCCCGGCCGTCGCGTGCACGGGATAGCCGAGTGCGCGCAGCCGCTCCACGTCGCGGCGCACCGAGCGATCGGTGACGCCCAGCTCGGCGGCCAGTTCGGTGGCGGTCCAGGACGGCCGGCGCTGCAGCAGCGACAGCAGTCGCAGTACGCGCTCGGTCGTCGCCTCGACGGTCACGCGGCCATCGTCGCACAGATCACGGACCGAATCTGTCCGCTATTTGAGGCAGGCTGGGGGCATGACCGACCAGACCTGGAATCCCCTACTCCGCGAGCAGCTCAGCTGGCACTGGTCCCATCAGCTGCGTTCCCGCCTCGAGGGCCTGACCGACGACGAGTACTTCTGGGAGCCCGTGCCCGACTGCTGGAACGTCCGGCCGCGCGGCACCGGGACCGCCCCGGTACAGGCCGGAGCCGGCGCGATGACCATCGACTTCGCCTTTCCGCCACCCGAACCGCCGCCGTTCACGACCATCGCGTGGCGCCTCGGTCACGTGATCGTCGGTGTACTGGCGATGCGCAACGCCGCGCACTTCGGTGGCGAGCCGACCGACTACCAGTCCTTCGAGTACGCCCCGACCGCCGCCGCGGCGCTGGCCCAGCTCGATTCCGAGTACGCCGCCTGGCTGGCCGGGGTCGAATCCCTCGGCGACGACGGCCTGGCCCGCCCGTGCGGCGAGGCCGAAGGGCCCTATGGCGACATGCCGCTGGCTACGCTGGTGCTGCACATCAATCGTGAAGTGATTCACCACCTTTCCGAGGTGTGCCTGCTGCGTGATCTGTACCTGCACACCCGTCACCCGATCCGACAGGAGGCGAGCTGACATGGCCCGCGACATCCAGATCACCTTCGACGCCGGCGACCCGGCCGCGCTGTCCGCGTTCTGGGCCGAGGCCCTCGGCTACCAGTTGCAGCCGCCGCCGGGCGGTTTCGAATCCTGGGACCAAGCCCTGGAGGCGATGGGCGTGCCGCCCGAGCGCCGCAACGACGCCTCCGCCCTGAGCGACCCCGAAGGTGTCGGGCCGCGACTGTTCTTCCAGCGGGTGCCGGAGGGCAAGACGGCCAAGAACCGCGTGCACCTCGATGTGCGCGTCGCGCCCGGGCTCGAGGGTGACGCCCGGATGGCCGCACTCGAGCAGGAGGCGCAGCGGCTCGGCGCACTCGGCGCGAAACGGCTCGAGCGGCACGAACCGCAACCCCCGCTCGGATACGGCCACATCGTGATGGCCGATCCCGAGGGCAACGAGTTCTGCCTCGACTGAGCGCGCCCGCGGCGGCCTGGCACTATGTCTGCGTGCCCGATCCCGCGTCGTTCTCGTTCACCGTCGGTACCCGTGTGGCGGGCCGGCACGCGCGAACCGGCGTGATCACGACCCCGCACGGCGACATCGCGACCCCGGCCTTCGTCCCCGTCGGCACCAAGGCGACGGTGAAGGCCGTGCTGCCCGAGACGATGGCGGAACTCGGCGCGCAGGCCCTGCTGGCCAACGCCTACCACCTGTACCTGCAGCCCGGGCCCGACATCGTGGACGAGGCCGGCGGGCTGAGCCGGTTCATGAACTGGCCGGGGCCGACCTTCACCGACAGCGGCGGGTTTCAGGTGATGTCGCTGGGCGTCGGGTTCAAGAAGGTGCTCGCGATGGACGCCGTCGGGGTGCGCAACGACGACGTGATCGCGAAGGGCAAGGAGCGGCTGGCGGTCGTCGACGACGACGGCGTCACCTTCCGCTCCCACCTGGACGGCTCGAAACACCGGTTCACGCCGGAGGTTTCGATGGGCATCCAGCACCGGCTCGGCGCCGACATCATGTTCGCCTTCGATGAGCTCACCACCCTGCTCAATACCCGTGGCTACCAGGAGAAGTCGCTGCGGCGCACACACGAGTGGGCGCAGCGCTGCATCGATGAGCACGAGCGGCTCACCGCGGCCCGCGGTCATCGCCCCTACCAGGCCCTGTTCGCGGTGATCCAGGGTGCGCAGTACGAGGACCTGCGCCGCAAGGCCTGCCGCGAGCTGGACGCGATGCGCGGCCGCGCCGGAACCGAATTCGACGGCTTCGGCATCGGCGGCGCGCTGGAGAAGCAGAACCTCGGCACCATCGTCGGCTGGTGCGCCGACGAGCTGCCCGAGGACAAGCCGCGGCATCTGCTGGGGATCAGCGAGCCGGAGGATCTGTTCGTCGCGGTGGAGAACGGCGCGGACACCTTCGACTGCGTCAACCCGTCGCGGGTCGCCCGCAACGCGGCCATCTATGTGGACACCGGCCGTTTCAACATCAACACCAGCCGCTTCCGCCGCGACTTCACCCCCATCGATGAGACCTGCGATTGCTACACCTGTGCGCACTACACCCGCGCCTACCTCCATCACCTGTTCAAGGCGAAGGAGATGCTGGCGTCGACCCTGTGCACAATCCACAACGAACGCTTCACCGTGCGTCTGGTCGACCGCATCCGCGCCAGCATCGACGGCGGTTACTTCGACGAGTTCAAGGCGAAGGCGCTCGGCCGCTGGCAGAGCCGGGCTCAGCTGTAGATGGCCGGGCGGTCCAGCGGTTCGTAGGTGGGCTCGTGCTTCTTCAGCAGCGCGATGCAGCGGTAGCTGATCGGCAGCACCACCACCTCGACCAGGGTCTTCCACAGGAAGCCGACGATCACGTAGTTGACGAACGCGCCCCAGGTGTCGATGCCGATGGCGGTCGCCGCGATCGAGCAGAACACCAGCGTGTCACCGAATTCCCCGGCGACGGTGGAGCCGAGCAGCCGGGCCCAGAGGTGCTTTTCCTTGGTGCGTTCCTTGATCAGCACCAGTGTCACCGAGTTGAGGAACTGTCCCACCACGAATCCGGCCAGCCCGGCCGCGACCAGTTGCGGGGTGGTGCCGACGATCGTGCGGAAGGCGTTCTGGTTTTCGTAGAAGCCGGCCGCGGGCAGTCCGATGGCGATCCAGAAGCAGACCACCATCAGCAGCAGCATGGCGAATCCGTAGTAGACGGTGCGGCGCATGGCACGGAAGCCGTACACCTCGCTCAGTACGTCGCCGATGACGTAGGCGAGCGGGAACAGGAAGAACGCGCCGTCGGTGGTGATCGGCAGGATCTCCAGCGGTCCCAGCGACAGCTGGTGGTCGGTGAAGAACTGCACGCCCTTGGTGGCGCAGATGTTGGAGATCATCAGGGTGGCCGTGAACAAGGTCACGATCAGCGTGAACGGACCCCCCGCGGCCTGCGCGAATGCTGCGTGCGCGGGCGCGGGGCGCCCAGACCCGTCGGCTGCTGTGGTATCGCTGGTATCCCTCACGAGGTGACGACGATACCGGCCCGGAGCCGTCGTGGAATAGGCTGTGCCAATGACGAATCCCGGCGATTCCGACGAATGGTGGAAGCAATACGGCGGCGAGGGCGTGTCGTCGGAATCGGGGGGCCATGCCGAGGTGCCACCGCCCCCGTCCGCGCCGCCCGCGGGGTACTCCTCGGGTCAGCAGCAGGCGCAGCCGCCGGTGACTCCGCCGCCGCAGCAGCAGTACCCGAGTTATCCACAGCAGCCCTACGGCCAGGCGGGTGCGCAAGCGTACGGTCAGCCCGGCGCACAGCAGTACGGTCAACCGCAGTACCCCCAGCAGCCCTACGGCCAGCCCGCCTACGGCTATCCGGCCGGTGGCGCCTACCAGCCCTACGGTTATCCCCAGAGTCAGGCCCAGGGCACCAACGGTCTCGCGATCGGTTCCCTGATCGCCTCGATCCTCGGCCTGTGCACCTGCATCGGCGCGATCGTCGGCATCATCCTGGGCATCATCGCCCTGAACCAGATCAAGGAGCGCGGCGGTGAAGGACGCGGCCTGGCCCTGTCGGGCATCTGGGTCGGCGCCGTCGCCATCGTCCTGCAGATCGTCTGGGTCGTCGTCAACATCGCCCTGTCGAGCTGAGCCTGGAACAAGGCAAGAACAAGGCAAGGGGCGCATCCGGATCCGGATGCGCCCCTTGGCTATTGCGGGTTTCGACGTACGGGTCAGCCCTTGACGACCTGCGTGCCGCCCGCGAACTTGTCGTGCCAGCCCTGCTTGGCGGGGTCCTGGGAGATCGTCACGGCGATGTAGATGATCATGCCGAGTTCGATCAGCGGGCCCAGGCACGGAATGATCGAGAACAGGTACCACACGTTGCGCTTGAACGAGGCGGCCGCCTCCAGCGTGCCGCCACCCGGGGCGAGCACCCGCAGGCCGAGCAGCTTCTTGCCGAGCGTGGCACCCTGCGAGGTCTCCAGTCCCACGTTGTAGGCAACGTACGCCAACGCCATGACGATGCCCTGCACGATCTGGATGGCGAGGCTGTTGCCGAGGAAGAAGAAGATGACCGCGACCGGGATACCGACGATCAAGCCATCGATCACGCGGGCGCCGAAACGCACGCCCAGGTCACCGGGGACCGTGCCCGGCGGGACGCCCGGTGCGCCGTACTGGGGCTGGCCGTAGGGCTGCTGACCGTAAGGCTGGCCGGGCTGCTGGCCGTAGGGCTGGCCGGGCTGGCCGTAGGGCTGGCCAGGCTGCTGCGGGTACGGCTCCTGCTGGCCGTACTGCGGCTGCCCGCCCTGCGGGTACTGCTGGCCGTATTGGGGCTGGCCGCCCTGCGGGTACTGCTGGCCGTACGGCTGTTGCTGCCCGTACTGCTCCTGACCCGGATATTGCTGGCCGCCTTGCGGATACTGCTGTCCACCGCCCTGGGGATACGGCTGGCCATACGGCTGGCCGCCCTGCGGATACTGGTTGGGGTCGTACCCACCGCTCGTCATCAATAGTCCTTGTGAATGGTTGTGGCTTCGGGCTTCTGCGTACGTTACGGATTCCCGCCGGATTTCACCATGTTCACGGGGTCGAGTGTCCATGGTTCGCGCGGCAGCGTATCGGGTCGGAAGCCGTCGAGCAGCGCGGCGGGGGTGGAACCGGTACGGCCGAGGGAATTCGCCAGCAGCGCGACGACTTCCCGCGGTGTCTCGCCCAGGGCCGCGCGATCGGCCAGCGTGACCGCGCCGTCGCGCTTGGCCAGCCGCTTCCCGTCCCGGTTGAGCACCAGCGGCACGTGGGCGTACCGCGGTATCGGGAAGCCGAGCACGGTGGCCAGATAGGCCTGGCGCGGAGTGGAGGACAGCAGGTCGTCCCCGCGCACCACCTGGTCGATGCCCTGTTCGGCATCGTCGACCACGACGGCGAGGTTGTATGCGGGGGTGCCGTCGCCGCGGCGCAGCACGAAATCGTCCACCACACCCCGGTAGACGCCGTGCAATTCGTCCTCGATCTCGAATTCGGTTGTCTCGGAGCGTAAACGGAGCGCCGGGGAGCGGCCGGTGGCGCGGCGGGCGGCGCGCTCGGCGGCGGTGAGGTCGCGGCAGGTGCCCGGGTAGGCGCCCAGCGGACCGTGCGGCGCTGCCGCCGCCTGCTGGATTTCCCTTCGGGTGCAATAACATTCGTAGGTCATCCCGGCCGCGGCCAGAGTGTCGATGGCCGCGCGGTGCCGGTCCAGCCGTTCGGATTGCCACAGCACCGGCGGGTCCCAGTCCAGGCCGAGTGCGGACAGATCGGCGAGCTGGCGTTCGGCGGCGCCGGGACGCACCCGGTCGAGATCCTCGACGCGCAGATAGAACGCGCGTCCCGTCGACCGCGCGAACAGCCATGCCAGCAGCGCGGTGCGCAGATTGCCCAGATGCAGATCGCCCGACGGGCTCGGCGCGAACCTGCCCGCCCCCGGCCGGGCCGGCTGCTCATCGGTGGACATGTCGGTCCTTCGTAGGTCGCACGCGCGCGTCGCGTTCAGGCCCGTAGACGCGGGCGCAACCGGTCCTCGCCGACCGCGCGGCCGGCCGCCAGATCCGCCAGCAGACTCTCGGCATGGTCGATCAGGCCGGGGCTGTCGATGCCGTAGGGGGTGGGTCCGTAGGCGCTCAACCGGCCCACGGCCCGCTCCAGCAGGGTACGAGCCCCCTTCGGGTTGCCGCGCTGGATGTGGGTGAGGCCGACCGCGTACTGGGCCAGACCCTGCCACAGCATCCGCTCCGCGAACGGACCGTTCTTCCACGCGCCCTCGAGGACTTCGTGGGCATTGAAGGCCAGGCCGTCGTCCAGCAGTCGCTGCGCGTAGTCCAGCGTCTCGTCGGGCGGAAGGTCCAAATCGTCGGGTACGCGCTCGACACCGACGCTGCCCGGCGGCAAAGGGCGCCCGAATCGGTCCCGGGGGCGGGCATTTCGGGCGCGTCCGACATCGTCTCGATCACGTTCGACCACCACTCCATGATCCACGGTTTCGCGGGCGCGGCGATTCGCGGGTCCGGGCACAGTCGTACGGCCGTACGTGAATTCGTTTTTCTCATGAGGTTTGCAGTATGCCATCCGAGCCGTTGCAGCAATTATCTCGCTACCCTAATCGAGTCCGCAATAAAGTGAAATACGCACGATTGAAAACGAAAAGTAAACAGCAGCACATTGCGTCGGCCTGCTAATGTGCACGCCGGGGGTGATCCCCCCGTAGTGTCCGCGAGCGGACCGGTGCTTCGAACGCACCACAATGCAATGTTGCGCGCTACTGCCAGGCGCATCGCGAGTTTCCATATGAAAATGGGATCTCGGTACCAGAAAAGCGAAGCCAGGGTTATCTCGTTCTCGATGCAGCAAAGGAGCAGTGCCGTGCAGATGGATTCGACCGGTGCCGTGTGGCGCAAGAGCACGTACAGCGGCCCCGATGGAAACTGCGTAGAAGTCGCATTTCTAGTCGACGGCAATGTTGCAGTTCGCGACACCAAGGACCGCGGACACGGTCCGGTGTTGGCTTTCACACCCGGCGCGTGGGATGCCTTTGTCACGCGGATCAGCGCGGAGGAGTTCGGGCGGGCCTGATCGGCGGCCCCGAACGAGGTGAGCACGGGCCCCGGGTCGACGCGACTCGGGGCCTTCGCGATTCCGGGTTACCCGTGTCGGTTCTCGTTCTCCTGATACCGCCGCAGCACCGCCAGCTGCTCGTGCTCCTGTTCGCGCTCGGTGGCGCGCAGCTGCTCGATCTCCGGCGGCGGATCGGCGCGCAGGAAGGCGCCGCTGCCGGGTTTGCCGGACAGGCCGAGCCGATTCAGCTTCTTCGGCACCGGTGCGCCCTGATACGGCAGCGGAATCGGGTGCCCGTGCTCGTCGACCGGGCCCAGCGGCTGGTGCAGTTCGATGTACTCACCGTGCGGCAGGCGCCGGACCACGCCGGTCTCGATGCCGTGCTCGAGTACGCTGCGGTCGCTGCGCTGCAGGGCCAGGCACAGCCGGTAGGCCGCGAGGTAGGCCAGCGGCGGCGCGAGGAGCAGGGCGATGCGGAAGAACCAGGTCGTCGCGTTCAGGGAGATGTCGAACTGGAACGCGATGATGTCGTTGACGCAGGCCAGGGTGAGCGTCACGTAGAAGGCCAGCGACATGGCGCCGATCGCCGTGCGCACGGGCACGTCGCGGGGGCGCTGCAGCAGGTTGTGGCGCGCGTAGTCCTTGGTGAGCCGCTTCTCGATCCACGGATAGGCGATCAGGGCGACGAAGATCAGCGGCATCAGGATCGCCACCGAGAACGCGCCCGGCACCGTGTGCCCGAAGATGTACAGCTCCCAGGCCGGGAACAGCCGCAGGAAGCCGTCGGTCCACATCAGGTAGAAGTCGGGCTGAGTACCCGCCGACACCTGAGAGGGGTTGTAGGGCCCCAGATTCCAGATCGGATTGATCTGCAGCACCCCGCCCATGATCGCCAGCACGCCGAGCGTGAACATGAAGAACGCGCCCTGATCCAGCGAGAACACCGGCACGATGCGGGTGCCGACGACGTTCTTCTCGGTGCGCGCCGGTCCGGGGTACTGGGTGTGTTTCTGATACCAGACCAGGGCGATGTGGGCGGCGATCAGGGCCAGCATGATGCCGGGGAACAGCAGCACGTGCGCGACGTACAGGCGCGGAATGATGATGTCGCCCGGGAAGTCGCCGCCGAACATCAGCCAGTGCGTCCAGGTGCCGATCACCGGGATGCTCATCGTGATGCCCGCGAACGCCGCGCGCAGGCCCGTGCCGGAGAGCAGATCGTCGGGCAGCGAGTAGCCGAAGAAGCCCTCGAACATCGCGATGATCAGCAGGATCGAGCCGATCACCCAGTTCGCTTCGCGCGGTTTGCGGAACGCGCCGGTGAAGAAGATCCGGCACAGGTGCACGATCATCGACGCCGCGAAAAGCAGTGCGGCCCAATGGTGTACCTGCCGCACGAACAGCCCGCCGCGCACATCGAAGGTGATCTGCAGCGCCGACTCGTAGGCGCGCGACATGGTCACCCCGCGCAGCGGCTGGTACGTGCCGTTGTAGACCACCTCCGTCATCGACGGGTCGAAGAACAGCGTCAGATACACCCCCGACAGCAGCAGGATGATGAAGCTGTACAGCGCGATCTCACCGAGCAGGAACGACCAGTGCGTCGGGAAGACCTTGTTGATGGATCTCTTGACGAAATTGGCCGCTCGATATCGCTGATCGGCGGAATCGGCTTGCGCGGCCAGGCCGCGACCGAGGGCGCCTTGCTGTGTCGCCATCGCGATCACCCCACCCAGGGAGAGAACTGATCTTCTACTACAGACGGTAGCACTTCCGTCCGGGCCGATCCATGGCTTCGCGGGATATCGTCTGCGGCGTGGATGCGCTGACGCCCCAGGACGCGACCAGGTACTGGTTGTCCCGCCGGACGTGCAACGACCTGTTCCTGCTGTACTGCTTCACCGACACCGGGGTGCCGTCCGATGTCCTGTGTGCGGGGCTGGCCGAGCGTGCCCGGCGCATCGCCGACCTCTCGGTGCGGGTGCGGGAGCGGCGGTTCGCCTATCCCTCCTGGGTTCCCGCCGATTTCGGCGCCGCCCCGATCACCGAACCTGCCTTCGCCGCGCCAACCTGGACGAATATCGTTGCGGCACTGGGGGACCTGCTCACCGACGGTGTGGACGCCGCGCGGTGCCCATGGCGGCTACACCTGTTCCGCGGCGTGCTCGGCGCGCCGGGCGGTGACGATCCCGCTCTCGTCGCGGTTCTCCAGCTCTCACACGCACTCGCCGACGGCCGCCGCGCCGCCTCCGTCGCCCGCGCATTGTTCACGGAGGTGGGGGGCACTGCCGAGTCCCTGCCTGCCCGCGCGGACAGGACCGGCGAACACGATCGCGACGGGCTGGGGATCGGTGTGGACAGGTCGGACGCCGATTGCTCGGCGGGTGGGGCCGCTGACCGGATGAAAGATGTTGCGCGGGAGTTCGCTTCGTTGTCGATGTTTCCGGTTGCATCAGGGCGCACGGTGGTCCGGGGTATCGCCGCCGAGCGGGCGCGTCGAAAGCTGGCGGAACTCACCGAGCGAGGCGAGGTGCCGCGGCCTGCCGCCGACTACCCGCCCACGTCGCTCAACCGGTCGCCGGCACCGGCCGCGCACGTGGTTCGCATACTCGTTCGGGATGACCTGCACGTTCCTGGGCGCACCGTCACCGTGACGGTGCTGACGGCGATCGGCGCGGCGCTGACCCGGTATCTCGAATCGTGCGGTGAGTCGCCTGCCGCGCTCGCGGCGCAGGTCTCGATGGCGCGTCCGGATCGAAATACCCACTCGCGCAACAATTACCGCGATGTCGGCGTCGAACTGTATGGCACCGAGCCGGATCCGTGCCGACGCGCCGACCGTATCGCCGCCGACCTCGAGCTGCGCCGAATTCGTGCCGCGCACCCGCTGTTCGCGGCCCGGGACCGCGTCACCGATGCGCTGCCCGCGCCCGTGCTACGCCGCGACATCGCCACGTATCCGATGGATCTGGTACCCGACGCCCTCTCCGGTCATACGGTCGTCTCCAGTGTGAATCGCGGCCCGGCCGACCTGACCCTCGGCGGCGGCCGCGTCCGATTCACCGCCGGTTTCCCGGCCCTCGGCACCGTCATGCACCTCACCCACGGCGTCCACGGCCTGGGCGCCACAGTGGCCGTGTCGATTCACGCCGATCCGGCGGCCGTCACAGCTGTGGACAACTACGCGAACCTGCTCGACACCGCGTTGAGCGAGGTGGTCGACGCGCTACGCTCGCAACCCACCGCGCCCTAGCCGTCTTCTCGACCGATGATTTCGGCACTCCGCGACCGTCTACTTCTGCGGGGTTCCCACGCCCGACCGTGCCGAACAGGAAGCGAACGTCATGATCGACCTGAAACCGGCCTGCCACACCATGATCGATCTGCTCGAGGGCATCTCCGGGTTTCAGCTCTGCCTCCCGACCCCGTGCACCGAGTACACGGTGAGAAATCTGGTCTCGCACATCGCGGAAACAGCGAGGGGCGCAAGCGAACTGGTGAGCAGCGGTGCGACCATCGAAACCTCGCGAAGCGCGGTGCCGCGGCGCGCTACCGGCAGCGCGAGCGGCCCAGCCGACCCGCCCGTGCAGGCGGTCCGTGCCGCTACGACGGACAGCCGGGCCGATGGGCGTGCGGGGGAGGGGCGGGGCGTGGCGGCTGTCGCCGTCGGCGATCTCGCCGCTGCGCCGTCCACCGACTACTTGCGTGTGGTCGCGGCGCAGGTGCGGGCGCTGGGGATGGCTTGGGACAACCCTGCCGCCTGGGTGGGTACGACGGAGGCGGGTGGGCTCGCCTTGCCCAACGAGGTGTGGGGGAAGATCGCGTTCACCGAGATGGTCGTGCACGGCTGGGACCTGGCTACGGCCCTGGGCCGCCCGTTCCGCCTCCCCGAACCGACCTTGCGCGCCTGCCTCGATCACGTCACCGCCTTCGTCCCCGCCGCCCCCATCCCCCGCCCTGTGGGGCGCCCCCGTCACCCCACCCCCCGACGCCACCCTCCTCGACCGCATACTCACCATCACCGGCCGCGACCCCCACTCGGTTCCCGCCGCCGTCGCCTGACCCCCGCAGCCTGACCCCCGCCGCCGTGGCATAACCCGGTCCGGCACAGCCCGTTTTTACACACACATGCCCAGGCCGGTATGCTCCTGCGCGGAGGATTCGCCTAGTGGCCTATGGCGCTCGCCTGGAACGCGGGTTGGGTTAACAGCCCTCGCGGGTTCGAATCCCGCATCCTCCGCCATGGAACCGCAGGCTGGGGGCGCTTTTCACAGCGTCCCCGGCTCGCAGGTCGACACCGCGGTGTCTGAGGGGATGTCGGCGCACATGTTGAAGGTGCACCCCGTTGTCCAGCATCTCAATCCGCACACGCAAAGACGGCTCCGCCTACACCAGGTCCTTTCGTCACCACGGCAAGCAGACCTCCCAGTCGTTCGAGGACCACGCCGCCGCCCTGGAATGGCAGGTCCTGCTCGATCTCGTCGGGCCCGACGAGGCCCTCGACATCCTCACCGCCGCCCAGCAGGCCACGCACACCACACGGGCGAAGCGCCCACGGTGGAGACGCCCGGCGGCGTCGTGCTCGGCAGCTGCCGAATGCCGACGACCCGGTGTATTGCGCGCCCAGCTCGACACCCGGGTCGCCGACGCCCGCCTCGTCCTCGACCGGCTTCCGGACCTTCCGTTCGTCGGCGGCCAGCTGGTCCTCGAGTGCGTCTATGGTCGGGCACTCCTACGGCGGCCTCACCGCGGTGACATTGATGGCGCAGGACACCCGGGCCGAAGCTGCGGTGGTGCTCGATGGCTCGGCTGGATGGAACCAGGTCATCGACGCCCCGGAGGTGGACCGGCCGGTGCTGCTACTCGCGTCCGGGGCGATGGTGCACATTTCGTGGCTCGGGTTCGCGCCTGGGAGATTCCAGCTGACGACAGTACGCGGCGGCGGCCACTACACCGTCACCGATTTGCCCGCGTTCGCGCCGGACGCTACCGAGCTGTGCGGCACCGGGCCTGCGGCTCGCGGTACCGACATCTCCCGCAGGATCGTGCGTGATTTTCTCGACAGCCGTCCGCCTGACAACTGGCCCGAGGTTGATAGGCGTAGCTGGCGCCGCTGTGAACCGGGTCGCTGTGATCGCGGCCCGGTTTCGTGCAGTCAGGGCGCTGCGCAACTGCAGTTTGCTGTCACCGAATATGGCCAATGGGGATCAAGGCTCGGTGCTGGAAAATCTGAAGGATTGGTGGTACACCTTCACGGGCAGCGGATACGGTCGTGGGACGTCTGGTGGCAGGTTCTCGTATTCGGTTTCATTTGTAATGCCAAGGGCAATGGAGATACATGACCTGCAATTGAAATTCCGTGACGAGTGCGCTGACTTTCAATTGCTCGGGTCGAGGTATCTAATCGATCCTGACGTGAAATGTGCGCAGCTCGTCATCTGCGATAAACTCTGTGAGCGCCACCAGTACGTCATCGGTAAAGTCCAGCTTGCTCTGGCCAGGGGCAATCTAGTTTCTTGCTTTCAAGAGAGCCTGTCGCTCTTTGGCAGTTAGTCCCAAGGCTCTCTTCCCTGGATGGATGTCTAAAGCCGCATTCAGTCCACTACGGACAGGGGCATCAGGCGCATTTCGGGGAGGACTGGCAGAGGGCCAGGATGAGAGTTGGTCGGGTCATCGTTTTCCAGCTTCGCTGCCGCGTCCATCCGCTTTGCGCTACGAAGGTCGTCGGGGGTAGCGCCAATGAAGCTGGCAATGTTAGCAAGAGTATCGGCATTTATACGAAATGGCATTAGTGTCCCGTCGGTGTCAAGTTTGCATCCCCGAATGAACTCCATGGGGCGGTTGTACTCTGCCAGAGTTCCAGTACTAGATCGGCTTCCGGGAGTATGGCGACGGGGGTGTACCACTGCGCTTTGGGCTGGCCAGCCATGATACGCGGAGGTGCCGACGCCCATCCTAGTGTTATGTTGACCTGATCGAGGCCCACTGGGCTGACAACGTCGACATTGCCAGCTGGAAGGCCCTCGACAATTCTGGCAGATGATGGTCCAACTATCCACAATTACTCTCGCGTAAGACCCAATTCGGATACGCGCTCCCTCGGCTACGTCCGCGCCGCCAAGCCATAGACTCACCTCCGCCGAGCACGACGGTACACACGAATCTGTTTCAGCCGAACACTCGGCTGGGGCAGTCTCGTCGTTGTCAGCTGGTCAGCTCGCCGCGCTGTATCCGATCAGTCGCTGCCTCGGACGCCAGTTCGTGCCGAGCTTCCGGGTGCTGCCAGTAGAAGCGGATCAGGTGGTACAGGAGCGCCGGGTCGATTCGGAAGAAGTGGACGTCGATGGTCATGTTGCGGAGATATTGAGGGCTGAGCCGACGCACGACGAAGGAACTCGACAGAATTCTCAAAGAATCCCGTGTAGAAGGCTTGATGAGCAGGACGGGATTGTTGTAATTGGCCGAGGCTTCGACATCGGAAATTTCCGACCAATCGAGTACTTGACGGATCGATCCATTATTCAACTCGACGCATTCGGGGCCGATGGCAAGTTTGCAGTCACTGCGCAGAATGGTTATGTAGTGGAAAGCCAGCAATGCTGTGGCAATCACGGTGACTATCAGCATTCCCGCCACAGCGTAGTCGCGCGCGTTACTAGCGCTCGAACGGTCGTCGCGGACTAGCAGGGAAATCGCATATGCCACTAGGAATACCGCTCCCGAAATCAGCAGTACGAGCAGGGAAACGCTGAATGGCCGCGCCATCGGCAATACCAGCGCGGAATCAGTCGTGGTCTTTCGTGGTAGCCGGGTCGGGCGGACGCTCCACACGGAGACTAAGGCGGCAACGGCGCTGGCTGACACGACCGTGCCGCCCGCGTGGAAGATGATCTGTAGGACGTTTCCTGCGCTTACAGCGGCAATGAGCATTGCGCCGAAGAAGAGGGTACCGATTGATAAAAAGGGGATGCCGAAGATGATCGCGGGTTTGCGCTTCGGGCTCCCGTACCCACGTGGCCAGTCCAACGGTGCAATCTGGTCTTGCGGCATGTCGTATCGTGCTCCCTATTCGAAGAGTTCCCGGACGCCGGTTCCTGCCTTGTCACCGACGTAAGCGCCACCCGCACCACCGAGGTAGCCGCCTCCCATTGCGCCGATAGTGGCGAGAATCGGAACCGCTGCCGGTGCTGCCGGCCCCGTGAGCGTTCCGATCCCTCCCAAGGCCCATGCGCCAGCAGCCGCACCACTGATTCCGCCGACGGTGCCACCTGTCGCGTTCCCGGCTGCCTCGTAGATCCCCTTATGGTCATAGACAACGTCGTGGACATTTGTATAGACATTGAGCAGTGCAGTAGCTCCACCGCCACCGATTTTGGCGCCCTTCGCAAGTGCTTCGGCTCGGGAGGCTCCACTCGCAGCGTCCGAAGCATGGTCCATCGCATCCACCATGGCGCGTCCCGCACCAGGCTGTCCCGATTCGATCAGTGAAAGGGCCCGCGCAGACGAATCCGCAGAGCGTTGTGCCGCCTGTGCCGCACCATCTGCCATGGTCTTTCCGTACTGCTTGACAGCCTCGCCAGCACCATCACTGCCTATGCCGATTTTGCTGGCATCCGGGTGCTGCTGCCAATTATCCCCCGCGGAATCGACTCCTTGACTCAACTGCTGGGAACCCCACGATCTCACGACATCCCACGGCTCGATTTTCAATGAACCGTCCGGATTCTTGCTCGGATCGTAGGTCAGCAGAGAATCATCCGGGAACTTTGTCAGGATAATGCCATCGTGAGTGATGGTCTTCGCTACTCCGCCGCCCGGCAATCTCGTATCGATCGAACCATCGGCGTTGAGTAGCGACCGCGTTCCGTCGGAGTTCGTCATCTCGATCAGCTTTGGCTGCCCGTCCGTGCCCGCCACATAGCGTTCGATTTCCCGAAATCCGTCCGGACGCCTCCATTCACGATCGAATGCCCCGTTCTGGCCCTCGACGTCTGTGATGAATCCACCGTTCGGGCCGGGGTACGACTCCGACACCTTCGCGCCGAGCGAACCATCGTCGTTCACTGTGCGCGTAATCGACCGGCCGTTGCCCTGCGGGAGAGTCTGCAAGCGCTGCTGTTTCCCGTCTGCGCCGGTGATCGTTGTGTCCACAATGCCGGAGCCGTCGGTGCGTGGAGTCGATACCGTTGTGGAGGGCGGTTTTCCGTCGGTGCTGGCTGTGGTGACGGTTGATCCGTCCGGCTGCTGGATCGAGCTGGCGACGGTGAGTGTGCCGTCTGGATTGGGTGTGATGGTCTTCGTTGATCCGTCCGGTTCGGTGACGGTGATCGGAATGCCTTGGTCGAGTTTCATGGTCTCGCCGAGCAGCTGCCAGTTCGGTGGCAGCTCGGACGGTTTCGCGGTGTCAGGGTGCGTCAGCCCGGGATACAGGGTGCGGATGGTCTTCGACGGTGCCTCGAGCAACGAGACGCGGGAGATCTCGGCTTTGGCGGCGTCGATCGCGGTTTTCGCCGCGGTCGCTGTGTTGTCGGCGTGCTGTAGTGCGGTCACCATCGCCAGTTGCTGTTGCGCGGCCTCGTGCTCGATTTGCAGGATCGCTCCCGCGACGACGCCCGGGTCTGCGTCGTTGTTCGGGTTGCGGCCGCCGGCGGCTTTGACCGCCTGGATCTTCGCGTTCGCGGTCACTGTGCCGTTGTCGGCGACCTCGAATCCCATGCCCTGGATGAGGTTGCGTTTGTCGATGACCTGTTGCCGGGCGTCGGTCAGCGCGGTCTGATAGCGGGTGTACGTGTCTTTGAGCCCGAGGATCGTGCCCATCAGGTGGCTGCCGGCGGTTTTCTCGTTCGTCACCCGCCGGGCGGCGGCGTCCGCGGCGGCACCCTTCCATGATTCGGCGAGGTCGTCCTGTGTGGTGAGCATGGACTGCAGATGCTCGTCGCCCTTGGTCACCAGGTTGGCGAAGCTGGTGGCGTCGGTGCCCAGCGCTGCTGGGTTCCATTTCTCGACTTGGGAGATGAGCAGTGTCTGGCCGGGGCTCATTGCAGCCCGCCCATTGCGCGCAGCTGGTCGGCGAAGAACGTCTCTTCGATCTGGTACGAGTCGCCGGTGCCCTTGGCGATCTGCGCCATCTCGGCCGGGCGGGTCGAGAAGAACGCGAGGGCGCTCTTGACCTGGTCCCGTGCAGCGTTGACGCTGCCGCCCAGCTCGGTACCGGGAAACAGATCATCCGCCGCGGCCCCCGCGACGCTATCGGCCAGGCCCTTGATATCCCCCGACAGCCCGTCCAGCCACTTCGCCCACGCCCGCAACGCGTCCGGATCAACCTGCACTGCTTCCCCCTCCATACAGACACGGCTGTACCCCTCAGGCCCTGGAAACAAGGACTGATGATACAGCCGGTACGGAGGAGAGGCCGATCACACTTCCGTCCGGACCACAGCGGCTATCGAATGGCTATCACGACGAGTGGTCTGTGGCGATTTGCTGGGCGACTTCGGAGTGCCGACCTCCACTTTCCACAGCATCTGCGTCGGTGCCTCGCTATCGTGCCGCTCGTATTCGTGGTCGGCCCGTTAGCAGATACTCGACGCCCGTGGAGATCGCGAGCAACCCCGCGATCACCCGACCAGGCCGCCCGGTACTCATACCTGTCCCACCTCGCACGGGAAGGTCATCCACCAGGCGAAACTCATTCGGCGGTACGCGGTTCCACGTCCACGATGCACATCAGCGCGTGCAGCTGGATCATGTCGAAGTGCGTGGGAGACGGGCGATCACGGCGCCGACATCCGCGGCCCGCACCTGATCGACCAAGGAGAGGATGGACGGCCCGGGCCAATACAGGTGATATCCGAGTTGTCTTGCGAGCCTGCCGATTCGGGTGGTCTCCAACTCCGACCACGGGCTGACGGCAAGATCTATCCATGCGAGCGCTGTGGGTTCTGCCCTCATTGCCCGTTGCCTCCCTCTGCCGGTCGGTGGTGGGCACCCGCCGCCGGGGAGCCGGATCGGGGGAGTCAGATACGACCCGACGGTGGGCCGAGGCTGAAGGTAGCTTCGGGAAAGTCCCCATTTCATCCGCGTATCGGCCGATCCTTCTGAAACAAATGGAAATTCGTGTATGGAGTTGCCGCCAAGTGCGAAACTCTGCCGGGAACGGGTATCGTGCCGCACTATTGACGACGACTCACCGATGTGGCGGTGGCATCCGACGTGCATATCCCGACCGGTCAGACAATTGGGCGGATCCGTAAACCATCGGCATGACACAGACGGAGCTGGGGCGCTTCTCCATCTCACACAGCCTGCTGTCTCGCAGTTAGGGCACGACGGACCAGCCGTTTACGATATCTGCGTCCTGCGCCGCGTTGCCAAGGCACTGCAAGTGCCGCTGACCGTGCTGGTGGTCGAATCGGACGAGGAGGCGGACATGGAACGTCGCCAGTTCATGAGGCCGGAGCGGCAACTGTTGGTGCTGCCGCTCTATCGGGACGGCAAGCCACAGCGTCCTCCGCCTCGAGTGTTGGCCGGTCGGATGTTGAGCGAATCGTCGGGAGCGTCAACGAGATTCATCAACTACAGCTGATGGCCGGAGGAGACCGGCTGTGCGATCTTGCCGCCAACGAAGCCCGGTATGTCGAGCAGCTGCTCGACCACGGCAGCTACACCGATCGCGTCGGCAAGGCATTGACCGGTGCCGCTGCCGAGATGATGACCGCGGCGAGCTGGTCTATTACGACGCCGGTCGATGGCCGGCCGCCCGCCGGTACCACGCGGATGCCGCTCAAGCTGCCACGACTGCGGGCGACGGCATCGCTGCAGCTCATCGTTGGATCAACGCATGCCTGCTGTCGTACCGGGAGGGGTTCACAAGAGTGGGAGACCGTTTGCCGCTCGGCAAGGTGGCGACGGAGTCTTACGATCACCCCGCCGAGATAGTTTTGGACGACACAGGCCGTCACAGCGGACTGGCCCTCGGCGAAGTCACGCTCAGCCCAATCCGACGACCGCTGGTCTCTGCGGATCACGCCGTCTGGACGGCATCCTCGAGAGCGCGGCGCGACCCGACAACCACATGTGCAGGCTACCGGCGCTGCACGTCCGAGCGCAGCTCGGCGTACCTGTTGACCTGGTCAACACGGCTCGAGTGATCTCCAGGTCACCCAAGCGCCGAGATCCGGTGAGGTCGCAGATGAAAGACATTTCCGGTGGTCAGGGTCCGGGGTTCGAATCCCGCATCCTCCGCTGCGAACCGCCGGTAGAAACCTCTACCGGCGGTTCTGCGTTGGTGGACGCTACCTGGCCGTTCCGTGCCGGCAATTTCCTGCCAACGGATCGGCCTCGGCTACTTGTGCAGGGCTGTGAGCGCCTTCTTCAACTGCTCCTTGCACACCGTGCCGACATCCTCCTTGTTGACCGGGGAGGAGGAGTCGATGGAGATCTTCACCTTGGCGGAGAGGTTGGAGTCGAGGACCGCGCAGGTGTAGTCGGTGCTGACGAAGCTGGAGTAGTTCTGCTCGTAGACGGCGTAGTAGGCGTCTTGGCCGAGGCCGGCGATGGTGCCGGAGGTGCGGCCGCTGCCGGTGGTCTTGGTGTCGTAGTCCTTCCAGTTGTTGAAGCCGGGGGTGCCGTACTTCGACTGGAAATCGGCCTCGAAGTCCAGGTCCGAGCCGTCGGAGCCGTACTTCCCGGCGCCGGTGTAGGACGCGCGGCACTCCAGCGAACCGCCGCCGTAGCTGGCGTCGGGCTGGCGTTCGGTGTGCTCGTTGGCGCCGTCGGGGGTGGGCGCCCACTTGCGCAGCACCGTGGTGTCGACCAGCGCGCACGCGTCGTTGATGTTGGCCATCGAGTAGTTACCGTCGGTCTTCTTGTCCGTTCCGGTCGCCCCGCTACCGCTGCTGCCGCTGTCGTCCTTGGCGGCGAGGGCCACGATGCCGATGACGACGCCGACGAGCACGACCAGACCCAGCACACCACCGATGATCCACGGGGTCGCGTTGCTCTTCTTGGGCGGATACCCGCCCTGATACGGCTGCTGGTAGGGCGTGCCACCGTACGGCGGCGCCGGATAGCCGGGCTGCGGCTGCTGCGGATACTGCGGCTGGCTCTGCTGCTGGTACTGCGGCTGCGGCGTGCCCAGGTAGTTGTCGAAACCGGCGCCGAGCACGGTGGGGTCGGTACCGGTGACCGGGCCCTGCCCGCCGCCGTACACGGTCGGGTCGGTGCCCGTCACCGGTCCCTGTCCGCCGCCGTACACGGTCGGATCCGCGCCCGAGATCGGGTTGTCCGGGCTCGACATGGGCGTCGACCACCACTGCGTTTCATTGGATTGCCCGCTCTGCGCCGGCTGATCCCGGTCGTGCGGTGGGTTGGTGCCTGTCACTGCTCAAATCCTCCGGTTGTGGCGCGGAAGCCCCCTCGAAATGTCGCACAGATCGTAGCCATTCGGGCGCTCCAAGTCGCGATGCCAGTTGTGGGGGCAGCGAACCGCAGACCCCGGTGCGCCGCCGGTCGCGGTGTTTGCCGTGGTGAAGCGGGTCGTGAGGGTCCGGTTCGGTACTGGGCGAGACAGTCGCTACACTTGCCGATGGATCCCGCGCGGCGCGCATCCTGTGAACTCCCCCAGGGCCGGAAGGCAGCAAGGGTCAACGGGCTCTGCCGGGTGCGCGGGGTCCCCTTAATCTCTCTGCGGCCCGGGGGCGGCCGGAAGTTCCGAAAGTCGTATGCACCACACCTTGCGCGGCGGGTAACGTGGTCGGCTGGACCGGGGCCAGAAGCACCCGGCCCGCAACCCTGTACCTCGCTGCTTGAAAGGCTGCTCAGGATGCCCCGGCAAACGCAGATCGGTTTGATGAGCCAAGCGGAACTCGTGTCCGAACACGAGACGCAGACCGCGAACTACGCGAAGCTCCAGGCCGAGAAGCTCACGCTGGATATCACGCGCGGCAAGCCGTCGCCGGAACAACTCGACCTGTCCGCCGAGCTGCTGACGCTGCCCGGGGCGGGCGAGTTCCGCGACGGCTCCGGCACCGACTGCCGCAATTACGGTGGCCTGCACGGTCTTCCGGAGCTGCGCGCCATCTTCGGCGAACTGCTCGGCATCCCGGTCGAGAACCTGCTCGCCGGCAACAACGCCAGCCTGGAACTGATGCACGATGTCATCGTCTACGCGATGCTGCACGGCACCACCGATTCGCCGCGGCGCTGGGCGGACGAGCCGATCAAATTCGTCTGTCCCGCACCGGGTTACGACCGGCATTTCGCGATCACCCAGTCCCTCGGCATCGAGATGATCCCGGTCGCCATGCACCACGACGGCCCGGACGTGCGCGCCATCGCGCAGCTGGTGGCGGCCGATCCGCAGATCAAGGGTCTGTGGGCGGTGCCCAACTATTCCAACCCCACCGGCGTCACCTTCTCCGAAGACGTTGTGCGCGAGCTGGTTTCGATGCCCGCCGCGGCGCCGGACTTCCGGCTGTTCTGGGACAACGCGTACGCGGTGCACCCGCTGACCGACACCGCGGCGCCGGTGCTGGACGTGCTCGGGATGGCCGCGGCCGCCGGTAACCCCAACCGCCCCTTCGTCTTCGCCTCCACTTCGAAGATCACCTTCGCCGGGTCGGGTGTCAGCTTCATCGGCGGATCGGCCGCGAATCTGGAGTGGTACCTGAAACACCTGTCGAAGAAGAGCATCGGCCCGGACAAGATCAACCAGCTGCGGCACCTGCGTTTCTTCGGCGACGCCGAGGGCGTGCGCACGCACATGCAGAAGCACCGCGCCATCCTGGAGCCGAAATTCAAACTGGTGCTGCGCATCCTGGAGGAGCGGCTGGGCGCCTCCAAGGTCGCGTCCTGGACCGAGCCCAAGGGCGGCTACTTCGTCAGCCTCGACGTCCTGGAGGGCACCGCGGCCAAGGTGGTGCAGCTGGCCAAGGAGGCCGGAATCGCCCTCACCCCGGCGGGTTCGGCGTTCCCCTACGGAAAAGACCCGGAGGACAAGAACATTCGCATCGCCCCGAGCTTCCCGTCCCTGTCGGATCTGGAAGCCGCGATGCACGGTCTGGCCACGTGTGTCCTGCTGGCCGCGACCGAGAAGCACCTCGGCAAGTAGGACTTGTTCCGTTGCCCGTTCTGAGCGACGGGTTCCGACCGAGTAGTAGTGCGTTCATGAAGCCGCCGCCGTTGTCTGGCAACGGCGGCGGTTTCGTCGGCTGTGTTGGTCGGGGTTAGCCGGGCTTGTGGGCGAGCACCGCGAAGATGGTCACGGACAGGTGGATATCGCCGGTGCGGGCGCCCGCGTCGAGGTCGGCGAGCAGCTGGGTGCGTTGCTGTTCGGTGATCGCGCCGCGGGCCACCGCCATGGCCGAGACGCGGCCCACCAGGGCTCCCGCGCCGATCGCGGGGTCCTGGACCAGCGCGTGCGAGCCGTGGTCGTCGATCTCCAGACCCGCGTGGGTGAGCAGGCCCGGCAGCCGACGCCCGGCGAACGGGTCGGTGGTGTTGCTGATCAGCGTCTCGATCACCTCGCGCACCACGTGCCGGTCGCCGGGATGCACGATCGCGGTGCCCCAGTCGCTGTCCATCAGCACCACCCGGCCGCCCGGCCGCAGCACCCGCGCTATCTCACCCACGGCGCGGGCGGGGGAGGTCAGGTGCTGGAAGACCCGTTCACACAGGGCGACATCGCAGCTCTCGTTGGCCAGCGGCAGGTTGTAGGCATCGCCAGGCACGAATCTGGCCGCCGACCCGGCCTCGGCCGCGCGGCGCTGCGCCGCCGTCAGCAGCTCGGGGTCGGGTTCCACCCCGACAGCCGACCCACCGGGCCCGACCGCCTCACCGAACGTGAGCACCTCCGACCCGGTGCCGGAGCCGATGTCGACGGCGCTCTCACCGGGCCGCGCGGCCAGGGCTTCGTGCGCCCAGCGCCGCAACCGCCGAATCCCGGGCAGCGCGGCCTGCAGGTCGCGGACGTCGATGAGCTGCTCCCGGCCGTCCCGATCGAAACGGTCCGGCCGCAGCCCGGAGAACGAGGTGCTGTGTGTGGGCGCCATGTGTCTTGCCGTTCTGTCCCTCGGCAGCGTTGCCACTGTGGATATAGCCATAGTGTCAGGCATGCCGACACCCTACGCGCGAAAGAAAGCTACGCGCCGGTACGAACGACACGGCCGTCGCAACCCCCGGCGCGCCGCACAGTCGAGTCCCGGGTTGGCCACCACCGCGCCCGTGTCGAATGCGATGATCGAGGCATGGTGAGCCGCAAACTGTGCCTCGCGCAGGAACCGGAGGCGGACAAGCTGTTGTCGGCCGACAACTTCGCGCTGCTGACGGGGATGTTGCTGGATCAGCAGTTCCCGATGGAGCATGCGTTTCGTGGGCCGCAGAAGCTGGCCGACCGGATGGGTGGGTTCGACATCCGCCGGATCGCCGAGGTCGATCCGGAGGAGTTCGAGGAGCTGGGCGCTACCCCGCCCGCCATCCACCGCTACGGACGGTCCATGGCGCGCCGCGTACAGGAGCTGGCGCGCTACATCGTCGAGAACTACGACGGTAAGGTCGAGAACCTCTGGATCGACGGCGACCCGGACGGCAAGGAAGTCCTGAAACGCCTCAAGGCCCTGCCCGGCTTCGGCGACCAGAAGGCCCGCATCTTCCTCGCCCTCCTCGGCAAACAGCGCGGCGTGCAACCCGCCGGCTGGCGCGAGGCCGCCGGCGCGTACGGCGAGGAAGGCTCCCACCGCTCCGTCGCGGACGTCACCGACGCCGAATCCCTCTCGCAGGTAAGGGAATTCAAGAAGCAGGCGAAGGCTGCCGCCAAGAAGTAGCGATGGGATCCCGGCGAAGTCCCTAGCTGCTGCTGGCGGCGGGGGTGGAGGCGAAAGGGGTTGCCGTGACGCGGGTTTCGCGTTGGGCGGGGGGCTTCCAGAGGCCGCGGCGCTGGAGGAGAGGTAGGACGCCCTCGCCGAACCAGTACGCCTCTTCGACGTGGGGGTAGCCGGAGAGGATGAAGTGGTTGATGCCGAGGCGGGAGTATTCGATGAGGCGTTCGGCCACTTCCTCGTGGGAGCCGACCAGTGCGGTACCGGCGCCGCCGCGGACCAGGCCGACGCCCGCCCACAGGTTCGGGGCGATCTCGAGGCGGTCGGTGGAGCCACCGTGCAGGTCGAGCATGCGGCGCTGACCTTCGGATTCGCTGCGCGCCAGGCTCGCCTGCACCCGCTCGATCTCGGCGGGGTCGACGGCCTCGAGCAGCCGGTCGGCCTCGGCCCAGGCCTGTTCGGAGGTGTCGCGGGAAATGACGTGGATGCGCAGGCCGTAGTCGAGCTTGCGGCCGCGGTCCACCGCGAGACGGCGAATCCACTCCAGCTTCTTGCTCACCGCGAAAAGTGGTTCGCCCCAGGTCAGATAGGTGTCGGCGTACTGGGCGGCCACCGGCCCGGCCGCCGTGGAGGAGCCACCGAAGAAGATCGGCGGGACCGGGTCGGGGTGATTGTTGAGCAGCGCGTCCTGGACCCGGATGTGCTCGCCCTCGAAGCTGATCGGCTCGTGCGAACGCCACAGCTCACGCACCACGTGCAGGAATTCGCCGGTGCGCTGGTAGCGCTGCTCCTTGTCCAGGAAATCGCCGAACGCGCGCTGCTCGTGCGGCTCGCCGCCGGTCACTACGTTCAGCAGCAGCCGCCCGCGCGAATGCCGCTGGTAGGTGCCCGCCATCTGCGCGGCCAGCGTCGGGCTCACGATGCCGGGGCGGAAGGCGACCAGGAACTTGAGCGTCTCGGTGGTCTCCACCAGCATGGCCGTCGTCAGCCACGCGTCCTCGCACCACAGTCCGGTCGGGGTGAGCACGGCCTCGAAGCCGTTCTCCTCCGCGGCGCCGGCGATCTGGTTCAGATAGCGCAGCGAGGCCGGGCGGTCACCGGACATCGCGGTGCCGTGCCCACCCGCGATCAGGTTGCGGGAGTCGCCGTAGGTGGGCAGAAACCAGTGGAACGATAAGGACATTCGTGCTGCTCCCTTCAGGAGGCCGGGGGGAAGAGGTCGTTGAAGCGGGTGTCGACGAAGTCGGAGACCCGCACCTTGTTCGGAA
The DNA here is from genome assembly GCF_014466955.1 of Nocardia wallacei. Classification (NCBI taxonomy): domain Bacteria; kingdom Bacillati; phylum Actinomycetota; class Actinomycetes; order Mycobacteriales; family Nocardiaceae; genus Nocardia; species Nocardia wallacei. The sequence goes on from NZ_AP023396.1 coordinate 259,465, forward strand.
TCAGTTTCGCCTCGGTGAAGGCGTCGGCGACCTGCTGCTCGGCGTCGATGGTCGCGGCGTCGAGCGGATGATCCTCGTAGGGATCACGTTTCGCGGCCACCAAAGTGACTTCGGTGGGTAGTCCCGTGAGCTGTCCCCACGTCTGCGCCCACTGTTCGGGATGCCGATCGGCCCAGGTGTGGGCGCGCTGGATGCGGCCGAGAAGGTCGCGGATCGCCTCGGTGCGCGACTTGCTCTCCAGCGCTTTGTTTCCCGCGATGAAGAACGCGTCGCCGTTCACATAACCGGTGCCGTCCACCAGGATTCGCGCGCCGGTTTGCGACTGCCCCTGCGCGGTGTAGGGATCCCAGATCGCCCAGGCGTCGACGCGCCCGGTGCTCAGCGCCGCCAGTGCGTCGGCGGGCTGCAGATACTGCGGCTGGATGTCGTCGAACGACAGCCCGTTCTTGTCGAGCACCGTGAGCAGGTGGTGATGCGACGAGCTGCCCTTGGCGACCGCGACCTTCTTACCCTTCAGATCCGCGGGCGCGCGGAGCGGCGAATCCTTCGGCACCAGCACCGCCTGCCCCGCCGTTCCGGCCCGGTACGCCGACACGATCTTGACAGCGGACTTGGCGGCGGCCGCGAAGATCGGCGGCGAATTCCCCACGCCGCCGAAATCGACCGCCCCGGAGTTGATCGCCTCCAGCATCGGCGGTCCGGAGGTGTACTGCGACCATTCGATCCTGTAGGGCACCGATTTCAACTCGCCGGCCGATTCCAGCAGCGCCTGCAGCCCGGTACCCTTCTGGTCGCCGAGCCGCAGTGTCACCTGCGAGAAGTCCACGCTGCCGTCGGCGCGGACGGCGGCGTCCTCGCCGTCGTCGGTGCCGCAGGCCGTGGCGACGAGCGCGGTGAGAGCGAGTGCGGCGAAGAGGCGGCGGCTGATCATGTGGTTCCTTCGGTTTCCGCTGCGGCGACACCGAGATCGCCGAGCAGCCCCCGGCGCAGTGTCACGAATCGGGAGTCCTCGCGGCGGCGCGGCCGCGGCAGCTCGACGCGAATGTCGTTGGTGATGCGGCCGTCCGCGAGCACGAGCACGCGGTCCGCCAGCAGCAGCGCCTCGTCGACATCGTGGGTGACCAGCAGCACGCTCGGCCGGTGCCGCGCCCACAACTGCAACACCAAGGCGTGAACAGTGATGCGGGTCAACGCATCCAGCGCGCTGAACGGTTCGTCGAGCAACAGCAGATCCGGGTCGCGGACCAGCGCCCGCGCCAGTGACGCGCGCTGTGCCTCACCGCCGGACAGGGTCAGCGGCCAGGCATCGGCACGCTCGGACAGCCCGACCTCGGCCAGCGCCGCCCGCGCGGCCGCCTTCGGATTACTGTGCCGCAGTCCGAGAGTCAGGTTGGCGTGCACGCGTTTCCACGGCACCAGCCGCGGTTCCTGGAACGCGACGGCCACGTCACCGGCGACGGTGAGTTCGCCGTCGTGCGACCGGTCCAGTCCGGCGAGGGCGCGCAGCAGCGTCGACTTGCCGGTCCCGCTGCGCCCCAGCAGCGCGACGAACTCGCCTCGTTCGATATCGAGATCCAGTCCGTCCAGCACCACCCGATCACCGAAAGCTTTGCTCAACTTGCGAATTCGCGCCACCACGGGCGCGGCGGCGGGCGCGTCCGCCGCGGCCGTCAATTCCCCAAGAACCCGCGTCGCCATACCAGCGCCTTCCTCTCGATCAGCCGGACCACGGCGTCGGTGAGCAGGCCCAGCACGCTGTAGACCAGCAGCCCGACCACGATGACGTCGGTGCGCAGGAACTCCCGGGCGTCGTTGATCAGAAAGCCCAGGCCCGCATCGGCGTTCACCTGTTCGGCGACGATCAGCGCGAGCCACGCCACCCCGAGTGACTGCCGCAGTCCGACCAGGGTCTGCGGCAGCGCGCCGGGCAGCACGATGTGGCCGATCGTCGCGAGGCGGGACAGTCGTTGCACGCGAGCGACTTCGGCGAGCTTGCCGTCCACGCCGCGAATTCCGGCGAAGGTGTTGAGGTAGAGCGGAATCGCGACGCCGAAGGCGACCAGCACGATCTTGGGCAGCTCACCGATGCCGAACCACAGGATCAGCAGTGGGATCAGGCCGTAGAACGGCAGCGTGCGCAGCATCTGCATGGGCGGGTCGACGATGTGCTCACCGAGCAGGCTGAGCCCGGCGATCACCGCGAGGGCGACGCCGATCACCGCGCCGATGCCGAAGCCGATGGCGGCCCGCTGCAGGGAAACCGAGATCGCCTCGGTGAGGGTGCCGTCGCGGAGAAGCTCGATCGCGGTGTCCACCACCGTGGTCGGCGCGGCGAGCAGCCGCTCCGGCAGCACGCCGGTGGCGCTGGCGAGTTGCCAGAGCGCCACGATCGACACCGGCGAGACCAGGCGCACCCAGCGCGAGGACGGTAATCGCGGGAGCCGGACCGGCGTCGACCGCAGGGCAAGTGATGACAACTCGAAAACCTCGTGCACTGGTAGCGGACTGTGTCGGCGGTGCCGAACGGTCGGCGGCCCGGATTCAGATGGTGCCCGCGGCGGGGCGCGAAGTCACCGGTTGAAATCTGCCTGGTTCTTAGCCCTGACAAAGCGCTGAGAACTCGCTGAGACTTGGCGCCAGCCGCAGCTGGTTACCCGAGCCGCCACGGCATTCCGGCGAATCCGCCACCCATGAATCCCGAACTGCAGCTGATCCGCCGCAGCCTGATGATGAGGAACAAACAGGTGAAGATGAGGAACTTCACCGCTGTCGCCACCATGGTGACAGCGGCAACAAGCATAGCCACCGGAACGTCACACGCGGCGCCGGACCCCGACGGAGTCGTGAATTACCAGGCCAGAACCACCGAGACGGCCACCATCATCTCGACCGATGCGGGTTCGCTCGATGTGGACAACGGGGTGTTCACGGTCAAGGCGGCGGACGGCAGCACGGTCGCCGGGACCGAGTTGTCGTTCCGTGTGGACGATTTCGTCTTCCCGATCGCGGCCCACATCCAGGACCGCACCGCGACGCTCACCCCGCAATTCGATCTCGCGCACGCCGTCTACCGGCCGGTGGCGCTGCCGTTCGAGGAGCTGGCCCCGTTCAAGACGCCCTACGACCGAGAAGTGGCTGCCTGGACCCGTCTGACCACCACTATCAGCGCGGGCGCCACGATCGGCACGCTGGTCGGCGGGATCGCGGGCGGCGCCGTCGGGTGCGTGCTGGGCGGCATCGCGGGCGCCACGGTGGCCGCCGCCGCCATCGTCGGCCTTTTCGGCGCGTTCCTGCCCGCCGCGGTGATCGGCTGCCTCGGCGGCATCATCGCCGTCGGCGCGCTGGGCACGCTGGCCGGTCAGCTGCTGGTCACGGCCCCCGTGGCGGTGCTGGCGGCGGCGCAGTACTTCACCACCGTCAATCAGCCGTTCGCACCGGCTCCGAAGTAGGTGGGAAGGCCCGGCGCGGTGCGCCGGGGGACGCCGATCCCGTCCGGAAGCCGTGCCGGGCGGGACCGGTCGGAGTCCGAATGGCACTGCGGCACAAGGTATATCGTGTACCGAAGGATCGCGGCGGAGGGTGCGGCGTACCGGCGTCGCCCGTTCCGGTCCGGCGATGCGATCCCGGCGAGCGAAACCCTCGCATTCCCTATATAGGGGGTGATGTAGTGGAGATCGCGCCGGGTGCTCGGGTACCGCGCTCGGCGCCCCTTCGAGGCGCACACTGGGAGCGACGATGAGCAGACCGCGCACGGTGGCCGACGTAGTCGAGATCGAGCTGGTGAATCATGGCTGAGCTGCACGAAATTCCCGCCGACGGCGCCGGTCTCCGCCGCGCCTTCGCCGCGTTCCCCAGTGGCGTCGTCGCGGTGTGCGCCGAAATCGGCGGTGTCCCATACGGATTGGCGGTCAGCACCTTCGTCCCGGTGTCGCTGGACCCGCCGCTGGTGTCGTTCTGTGTGCAGAACAGCTCCACCACCTGGCCTCGGCTGTCCGCGGCCAGCTATCTGGGCCTGAGCCTGCTGGGCACCGAGCAGCACGGAGCCGCCCGGTCGCTCAGCTCCAAGAACGGCGACCGCTTCCGGGACCTGGAACTGCATCGCGGGGCCGGACATTCGGTCTTCGTCGACGGCGCCTCGGCGTGGCTCGAGGGTGTGATCGAGACCCAGGTTCCCGCCGGCGATCACCAGGTGGTCATCCTGCGGGTCCGGCGCCTGGCGACGCGGGCCGAGGTCGACCCGCTGGTCTTCCACGGCAGCCGTTTCCGCCGCCTGCATCCGGAAGAGGTGCGCAATGGTGTCGCCCACTGACCCGGGCGATTCAACCTTCACGCTACCGCGGCTGCCCCGGTTCCGGCGCGAACTGATCGACGCTTCGTCCGTGTCCGTGGCCGATCCGGCGCAGCGGGCATGGAATTGGGTGAACCTCGACTGGATCGGTGTGGTCGTCGGCGTCGCGCCGCTGTGACGATTCCGCACGCGCCCGGCCCTGCCGGACGGGCGTCGCAGCCGCGGATGCCTGGAACACGATGAGGGGCAAGACATCCCGGTCGCGCGTGGATCACAGTGGATGGGACGGGCGGAAACACAGGCGGCGGCGCGGGCCCGGTAGCGGATCGGTATGTGCCACCAGCGTCGCCGCCAGCCCCCGGGCCTGCAGGTCGTGCAGCTGCATGTCCTGGCTGAAGGCGTCGAGGTGAATGAGCGTGTGCCGCACCAGAGCCGGCCCGATGTCCGGCGGATCGGTGCAGGCGCGGTAATAGGATTCGACCGCCCGCGGGTCCTCGGTCAGCGCCGCGAGCGCGCCGAGCCGCACCCGCTGGGTCAGCCCGTTCCAGATGTGCGCCTCCTCGTCGGTGCGGATCTTGCGCCAGCCGCCCCGATAGTCCAGATCGCGGATGATGTCCCCGGCCGATTTGCCCAGCCGGGTCTCGCAGACCACCGCCCACAGCGCGCACAGCCAGCTCAGCGCCAGCAGCGTGGACGGCGGGTGCAGGTCGCCGAGTTCGGCCTCGGCCTGGGCATGGGTGCCCAGGCTCGCCCACCGGAACACCAGTTCCTCGGTGTCGGCGAGCAGTTCGCCGGGTAGCTCGTCGGCCGCGGGGCGCACGAGCTGCACGGCCCGGCCCGAGGCCAGATCCTGTAGCTCCACCATGTCCGCTTCGCCGGTCGGCTCCCAGCGATGCGAATTCCGAGTCATCATCGGTGGTCCCCACTCGCTACGACTGCCACATCCACTCGGATTGAGCCACGAATACCGCACCGGCGCAAGCAAAAGCGGGGCATCCGGTTCGTCAGCGGGGTCCGCGCGTCCGGCTCACTCCACCGCCGAGGACCGCTCCGGCTCCTCGAGCAGCCTGCTGAACTGCCGGTTCGCGATGCGCATGACGATCTCGTAGGGCAGCGCGAATTTCCGCGCGAACCAGTACGCCACGCGGATGTCGAACGACGTGTGCACCAGGTAGCGATTGCGCTCGACGCCCGCGATGATCCGGTCGGCCACGTGCTCCGGGCTCGCCGCGTGTCCCTCGAACAGGCCGGTCAGCTTCCGCACCCGCGGATCGTCGCGGTCGACCCCGACGATCTGCACCGTGCCCACCAGCGGCGTCCGCACCGCACCCGGCACCACCAGGCTCACCCCGATGCCGTGCCGCTCCAGATCGAACCGCAGCACCTCCGAGATACCGCGCAGCCCGAACTTGCTGCCGCTGTAGGCGGCGTGCCAGGGCAGGGCGAGCAGCCCGGCCGCCGAGGACACGTTCACCAGATGACCACCGCGCCCGGCCCGCACCATCGGCGGCAGGAAATTCTCGATGATGTGGATGGGCCCCATCAGGTTCACGTCGATGACCGAGCGCCAGTGCCGGTGCTCGAGATTCTCCACGGTGCCCCAGGTGGCGATGCCGGCGATATTCATGACCACGTCGAGGCTGCCGTGCTCGGCGTGCACCCGCTCGGCCCACGCGGTCACGGCGTCGTAGTCCGACACGTCGAGCGCCTGTAGCGCTGCCACCCGGCCCCCGGCCGCCTCGACCAGCTCCGCCGTCGCCCGCAGTCCGGGTTCGGCGATGTCGGTCAGGAACAGCTGTGCCCCCTTGCGCGCCGCGGCCAGCGCGGTGGCCCGGCCGATGCCGCTGGCCGCGCCGGTGATCAGGCACTTCCGGCCGGTCAGGTCTTTCATGAGCGGAACTCCTAGCAGCTTCAGAACAACTGTGTTTTCACACTAGAGTATTGCGAACAGCACTGTACACAAAGGGTGTCCTCGCTTGTGCAATTCCCGGGTCCGCTGGGGAAAACCGGTTGCCAACAGTTGGATTCACGGTGATCGGGAGGGCAGACACCGGATCCAGGCTGCTTTACCGTCGATTTCACCCATCCAGAGCGGTTGAGAGACCTGGCTCGACGAGACCGCAGCAACCCCCCGCTCGCCGGGTGCGGGTGCTACCGCCAGGGCCGATGGAGGATCGCGATTCCATGAGCACACTGGCCGCCGCAGAGTCGTCCGGCGTGGTACCGGCCGACGAGGAGGACGCGCTACCCGTCGCGCGGACCTGGCATCCGTGGCGATGGCTGGTCGGGACGGTCGCGAAATTCGAGGTGTGCGTGGCATGAAATTCCTTCTGCTGACATTGATTACGCACCAGCCCGATCCGGTGACCGGTGCCACGGAGTCTCCGGCGCAGCGTTTGCGGCGGGTGGTCGACAGTGCTCGTCTCGCAGCGGAACTCGGTTATGACGGGTTCGCCGTCGGTGAGCGGCACGAGGATCCGTTCATCTCCTCCGCGCCGCCGGTGGTGCTTTCCCACATCGCCGCGGTGACCGCGCGGATCGCGCTGTTCACCGGGGTCACCACGCTGAGCCTGCTGGATCCGGTGCGGGCCTTCGAGGACTATTCGACGCTGGACAATCTCTCCGGTGGGCGGCTCGAACTGATCATCGGCAAGGGCAACGGGGCCGCGCAGGCACAGTTGTTCCACGTCACCGCCGAAGATCAGTGGGACCGCAATAGCGAAGGGTACGAGCTGTTCCGGCAGTTGTGGGAGCACGACAGCGTCACCTGGAGCGGACGGTTCCGGCCCGCGCTGACCGAGGCCAAGGCGCTGCCGCGCCCGCTGCAACCGCGCCTGCGCATCTGGCACGGCAGCGCCACCAGCCGGGAATCGGTGGATCTGGCCGCTCGCCACGGTGACCCGCTGTTCTCGGCCAATGTCACCTACCCCATCGAGCCGTATGCCGAACTGGTGCGGCACTATCGGGAGCGCTGGTCCGCCTACGGCCACGACCCCGCGGACGCCCTCGTCGGCGCGGGCACGGCCGGTTTCCACGTGACCCGCGACTCGCAGGACGCACTCGAGCGGTACCGGCCGATCTTCGAGGCCCGGCAGGCGACCGCGCGAAAGCACGGTCTTCCCATCGTTTTCCGGACCGTCGAGGACTTCGTGGAGCGCAGCTCGGCGCTGGTCGGCAGCCCGCAGCAGGTCCTGGACAAGGTGCTGCGCTACCACGAGCAGTTCGGGCACGAGGTGATCCATCTGTCCGCCGACGGTGACGGCTTCACCGACAAGCAGCACCGAGAAAGTCTCGAACTGTTCCAGTCGGAGGTAGCCCCCGCCCTGCGCCGACGCATCCCCTCTCGCGAGCTGGGCGCGCAGCGATACGCCGAAACGGTCCTCCGATGAACCGATACATCAGGCCCACAAAGCATTCGGGCAATCACAACATCGCGGGTGATGGCGGTATGCCGGTGGTTTGGCCCGTGTGGTCGGGCGCAGACGGTGCGGCGGTCGACCGGTGCGTGGGGTTCGCGGAGCGGGCGGGCCATCACGGCATCCCGGTGAACCGGCTCGTGTGGTCGGCGGCGCGTGCAGACGATTGCGGTAGGCCGGTGGGTTGGCGCATTCGGTTCTCGGAGCGGGTGGGCGAAGGGCGTACCGCCGTGGCTCGGCGCTCGGGGTTCTCGAAGCGTGCAGGTGGGGTGCCTGTGTGTGGGTGGGTGGGGGTGTCGGGGTGACGCGGTATGTGATCGTGCGGGTGTTGCAGGCCGCTGCGGTGTTGTGGGCGGCGTTCACGGTTTCGTTCGCGGTCTTGTATCTGTTGCCTGGGGATCCGGTGGAGTTGGCGGCGGGGGCTACTCCGGGGACGCCGGTCGATCCCGCGGCGATCGCGGAGATGCGGGCGCGGTACGGGCTGGATCAGCCGATGTGGCAGCAGTATCGGACGGCGCTCACCCACGACGTGCAGGGTGATCTGGGCAGGTCGCTGAGTACCGGGCAGTCGGTGACCGGGGCGCTTGCCGAGGCGCTGCCGACGACCCTCGCGCTGGCCTCGTTCGCGCTGGCGCTGGCGGTGGTGTTCGGCACCGCGCTCGCGCTGGCCGCCACCTACACCGAAAGCCGGTGGCTGCGTGGGCTATTGACCGCGCTGCCGCCGATAGGCGCGTCGGCCCCGACGTTCTGGGTGGGACTGCTGCTGTTGCAACTGTTCTCGTTCCGGCTGCGCTGGGTGCCTGCCTTCGGCGGCACCGGGTTACAAGGAACGCTGCTGCCCGCGGTGACGCTGGCGATCCCCGTCGGCGCGGTCATCGCGCAGGTGCTCCACACCAGCTTGGCGCAGACCTGGCGGCAGCCCTTCGTGGAAGTGGCGCTGGCCAAGGGCGCCTCGCGCTGGTGGGTCCAGCTGCGCCACGTCCTGCGTCCCGCGGTCGCTCCCGCTCTCACCGTCGCGGGCGTGTGGGTCGGCACGGTGCTCGCCGGTTCGGTCATCGTCGAAACCGTCTTCTCCCGTGCGGGCCTCGGCCGCCTCACCCAGACCGCCGTGCTGAACCAGGACATCCCGGTGGTTCAGGGCATCGTCATGCTCACCGCCGTCGCCTTCGTCCTGGTCAACCTCGCCGTCGACCTGGTGTACCCGGCGCTGGACCCCCGTGTCGCCCAAGCCTTCCGAGTAAAGGAGCCGTCCCATGCGTAGGGACGAGGTGGATGCCCCGCCGGGGCGTCCCGGGAAGACGCCCCGATCGCGCGTCGCGGCGGTGACGACGCGGCCGTCGCGGGTGGGGCGTGCCTACGGAGAGCCGGAAGCTCCGCATCGGGCGGACTCGGTTCCCGCGCCGAACGCGGTGGAGACAGGAGTGGGGGAGTGAGCGAGTCGGTTGCTGTGGGACCGGGCGTGGTGCCTCGGGTCGCGGCGCCCAGCGCCGTGTCCGTAGTGCGGGTGTTGCGCGACAACGTGTTCGCGGTGCTCGCCGGACTGGTGCTGGTTGTGGTGCTGGGGTGGGCGGTGGCGCCCGGGGTGTTCAGTGGGCGTGATCCGCTGGTGGGGGTGCCGGGGGAGAAGTTGCGCGGGCCGAGTGTGGAGCATTGGTTCGGGACGGACAATTTGGGCCGGGACGTCTATACGCGGGTGGTGCACGCGGCCGAGTTGTCGTTGACGGCAACTGTTTTCGCGGTGGTGATCGGGCTGGTGTTCGGGACGCTGGTCGGCCTGGTAGCCGGGGCGATCGGCGGTGCCGTGGACGCGGTGATCATGCGGATTGTCGACGTGCTGCTGTCGATCCCGGAGTTGCTCACCTCGCTGGCACTGGTGACCGTGCTCGGGTTCGGGACCCGCAATGTCGCGATCGCGGTCGGAGTGGCGTTGGTCGCGCGCTTCGCCCGCGTGATGCGGACCGAGGTGCTGCGGGTGCGGCGCGCGCAGTACGTGGAGGCGGCGCTGGCGAGTGGGGTGCGGTGGCCGGTGGTGCTGGTGCGGCACGTGTTGCGCAATGCGTACGCCCCCGTGGCGGCGTTGGCCGCGGTCGAGTTCGGTGTCGCCGTGCTGGCGGTCTCGTCGCTGAGCTTCCTCGGCTACGGCGCCACCCCGCCGACACCGGAATGGGGCTCGCTCATTTCCGAGGGCCGCAACTACCTGGCCACCTCCTGGTGGATGACGACCCTGCCCGGTCTGGTCATCGTGGCGGTCGTGCTGTCCGCGCAACACCTGGGCCGCACCATCGCGCGGGACGGTGACCGGTGAGCGCGGCGGTGGAGCGGCTACCGGAGCCGCTGCTGCGCATTGATGAACTGCGGGTGCGTTACGGCGACGGAACGCGGTCGACGGCCGTCGCCGGGGCGACGCTCACGGTCTCGCCGGGGGAGACCGTGGCGTTGGTCGGCGAATCCGGCTCCGGCAAGTCGACTCTCGCGCACGCGGTGATCGGCCTGCTGCACGGCGGCACGATCATCGGCGGCACCATCCACTTCGACGGCGAACGCATCGACGACGCCCCGCAGCGCCGCCTGCGCCGATTGCGCGGCGCGCGTATCGGTTTGGTGCCGCAGGACCCGGGCACCTCGCTGAATCCCGTGCTGCGCATCGGCGATCAGGTCGCCGAGACCCTGCGCATCCACGGCCGCGCCACCCGCAGGACCGGGTGGGCGCAGGCGGTGCGCATCCTCGAGGAGGCCGGGCTCGACCGCCCCGAACTGCGGGCGCGGCAATACCCCCAGGACCTGTCCGGCGGGCAGCGCCAGCGAGTGCTCATCGGCATGGCGCTGGCCTGCGGCCCCGACCTGGTGATCGCCGACGAGCCGACCAGCGCGCTGGACGTCACCGTGCAGCGCCGCATCCTCGACCACCTGGCCGGGCGCACCGCCGAGTCCGGCACCGCGGTCCTGCTGATCACCCACGACCTCGGCGTCGCGGCGGACCGAGCCGACCGGATCGCGGTGATGCGTGGCGGCGAGATAGTCGAAATCGGCGATACCGCAGAGGTGTCGGCCGCCCCTCGGCACGAGTACACGCGCCGGTTGTTGTCCGCCGTTCCCGCGCTGGACGCCGCGACGCGCCCGCCGCGTCCGGCGGCCGGCCGGCCGTTGCTGGCCGCCACGGGACTACGCCGCACGTTCCGGGTCGGCCCGCGCACCACGCTGACCGCGGTGGACGATGTCGCCCTGCACGTGGATCGCGGCGAAACCCTCGCCCTGGTCGGCGAATCCGGTTCCGGCAAGACCACCACCGCGCGGATCGTCGCCCGCCTCGACCGACCAGACGCCGGGACGATCACCTTCGACGGACACGACATCGGCGGTCTGCGCGGCGGACGGCTGCGCGCACTGCGCCGCCGCATCCAGGTGGTGTACCAGAACCCGTACGCGTCACTGAATCCCAAGCTCACCGTGGCGCAGGCGATCTCGGAACCGTTGCGCGCCTTAGGCATCGGTGACCGGCGCGCCCGGCGCGTTCGGGTCGCCGAGCTGCTCGAGCAGGTCGCGCTGCCCGCCGACTATCTGAACCGCCGGCCCGGCGCGCTCTCCGGCGGCCAGCGCCAGCGCGTAGCGATCGCCCGCGCCCTGGCCCTGCACCCGGATCTGGTGGTGTTCGACGAACCCGTGTCGGCACTGGATGTCTCGGTGCAGGCGCAGATTCTCGAACTGCTGGAGCGACTGCAGCGCGACCTCGACCTGAGCTACCTGTTCATCACCCACGACCTGGCCGTGGTGCGCCGCATCGCCGATCGGGTCGCGGTCATGCGCGCCGGCGAGATCGTCGAGACGGGCATCACCTCGGACATCTTCGCGACACCTCGACACGAATACACCCGCGACCTGCTGACCGCGATCCCGGGCGCCGTACGCGAGCCGACCGCACGGCCCGCTCCGATCGAAAGGACGGCCTGAATGCCGCTGCCCAACCCACTGCTGCTCGGTGTCGAACTGTCCGGCACCGGAACCCATCCCGCCTCCTGGCGACGGCCCGACTCCCGCGCCGAGGGTCTGTTCACCGCGGACTACTGGGTCGACGCGATAGCCGAGGCCGACGCCGCGGGGCTCGACTTCGCCTTCCTGCCCGATTCGTTCGCGTTGCAATCCGCCGGAGCGAGTGGGCGATTGGAGGCGGTCGGCACGGCTGCTCGCGCCGCGGCCGCGACCCGGCGCATCGGTCTGGTGCCGCAGGCCCCCGTCACCCACACCGAGCCGTTCCACCTCTCGAAAGCCGTTGCCAGCCTGGACTTCGCGACCTACGGCCGGGCCGGCTGGGAGGCCACGGTGTCGCGCGGGCAGGCGAAGTTGTTCGGGCGCAAGGGCGAGCAGGACGAAGTGTCGCTATGGCACGAGGCCGACGAGGCGATCGAGGTGGTGACCCGGCTGTGGGACAGCTGGGAGGACGACGCCGAGATCCGCGACCGGTCCACCGGCCGCTTCATCGACCGCGACAAGCTGCACTACATCGACTTCGCCGGGGACAACTTCGCGGTGAAGGGCCCATCGATCACGCCGCGCTCGCCGCAGGGACAACCGCTGGTCGCGGTGCGCGCCGCCGATCCGCACAGCACCCGGGTGGCGGTACACCGCGCCGATCTGATCCGGATCGCGGCCACCGACCTCGCCGCGGCGGCACAGACACGCGGGGAGCTGCGGGCCGCCGTCGCCGCGGCGGGCCGCGACCCGAACCTGGTGCGGGTGCTGGTCGACCTCGACGTGCACGTAGCCGCGACCGACGACCAAGCCGCCCTCGACATCGCCCAGCTCGAGGTGTGGACGCCGACCGATCCGTCGAACACACTGCGCCACATCGGCACTCCGCATTCGGTGCGCGCGGTGTTCGAGCAGGTCCGCGCCGAATGCGCGGGTGACGGCGTGGTGCTGCGCCCACTCGCGCTGTCCGCGTTCATCGCGCAATTGCCCCGGATCGCACCGACGCTGCGTGAGCGCCTCGGCCTGCCCCGCCCGGCCAACCGCTACGCGACCATTTCCTGAGGACGAGGATGTCGAAAAGCAAGGTACGCAAGCAGATTCATTTGGCCGCTCATTTTCCGGGCGTCAACAACACCACGGTCTGGAGCGATCCGGACGCGCACAGCCAGATCGAGTTCGACTCGTTCGTGCACCTGGCCCGCACCGCCGAGCGCGGCCTGTTCGACTTCTTCTTCCTGGCCGAGGGGCTGCGGCTGCGCGAGCACCGCGGCCGCATCTTCGACCTGGACGTCGTGGGCCGCCCGGACACGTTCACCGTGCTCAACGCCCTGGCCGGGGTCACCACCCGGCTCGGGCTCGCGGGGACCATCAACACCACGTTCAACGAGCCGTTCGAGCTGGCGAAGCAGTTCGCGACGCTCGACCACCTGTCCGGTGGCCGCGCCGCCTGGAATGCCGTCACCTCCTCCGACGCGTTCACCGGCGAGAACTTCCGTCGCGGCGGCTATCTCCCGCACGCCGAACGGTATGTCCGCGCCGCCGAGGTGATCGACGCCACCCGCGCGCTGTGGGACAGCTGGCCGGCCGACGCGCTGCTGGTGGACCGGGAGCGTGGTGTGTTCGCGCGGCCCGCGCCCAGCGTGCGCGTCGACAGCAGCCAGTTCGACATCGAGGGTCGCTTCGTCCTGCCGCGCAGCCCGCAGGGTTACCCGGTGCAACTGCAGGCCGGTGACTCCGAGGAGGGGCGCGAGTTCGGGGCCGCGAAGGCCGACGCCATCTTCAGCCGCCACGGTGAACTCGAGGAGGGGCAGCGGTTCTACACCGATATGAAGGCGCGGCTGGCGAAATACGGCCGCGCCCGCGACGATCTGAAGATCCTGCCCGCCGCCACCTTCGTACTCGGCGACAGCCGCGCCGACGCCGAGGAGCGGGCCCGCCACATCCGATCGCAGCAGGTCGGACCGCAAACCGCCATCGCCTTCCTCGAACAGGTCTGGGGCCGTGACCTTTCCGGCTACGACCCCGACGGTCCGCTGCCCGCCGAGGACCCGGTGGACAACGTGGACATCACCCGCGGCCGCGTCCGCCACGCCAAGGACCCGCGTGCGGTCGCGGAGGACTGGCGGGCGCGGGCGGAGGCGGGCAACCTCAGCATCCGCGAACTCATCATCGAGGTGACCGCGCGGCAGCAGTTCGTCGGCTCACCGAGCGAGGTGGCCGCCGAGATCGATCACTACGTACAGAGCGACGCCGCCGACGGCTTCATCCTCGTGCCGCACCTGACCCCCGGCGGGCTCGACGAATTCGTCGCCAAGGTGGTCCCGGAATTGCAGGAGCGCGGCAGTTTCCGGACCGAGTACACCGGAACGACCCTGCGCGAGCACCTGGGTGTGCGCCATCCCCACCAGAGCAGCGAAGGAGTACGGGCGTCATGAGCGTTCCGCTGTCAGTCCTGGATCTGTCCCCGGTCAGCGCCGGGTCCACGCCGCAGCAGGCGCTGCGCAACAGCGTCGATCTGGCTCGGCACGCGGAATCGTGGGGATACCGGCGCTTCTGGCTGGTCGAGCATCATTTCGTGCAGGTCGCCAGCTCCTCCACGGCGACGCTGATCGGGCTGATAGCGGCCGCCACCACCACCATTCGCGTCGGCTCGGCGGCGGTGCAGCTCGGGCACCACACGTCCGCCTCGGTGGTGGAGGCGTTCGGGACGATCGACGCGCTGTATCCCGGGCGGCTCGATCTCGGTCTCGGGCGGTCGGCGCATCGGGTGGCCCAATTGCGTTCCGCCGGTGTGAAACCGGTGCCCGCGCCCATCCGGCCGACGCAGGTCCGCGACGGTGTGGTGATTCCGCCGCCGTTCATCCCCGGGCAGCAGCTCGATACCGCGCGGCTGGCGGCCTCGTTCCAGGCGCTGTTGCTGCCGGGGGCGAAGGCGATCGGCTATACCGAGCAGGTCGAGGAGATCCGCGCCCTGCTCGAGGGGCGCTATCGGACCGCGGACGGTGTTGCGCTGCAAGCGGTTCCGGGTGAGGGAGCGGACGTGGATCTCTGGTTGTTCGGCTCCAGCGGCGGTGAGAGCGCGCAGCTGGCGGGTCGTCTGGGGCTGCCGTTCGCGGCCAATTATCATGTGTCGCCCGGCACGATCCTGGAAACCGTTGCGGCGTATCGGAACTCGTTCCGACCGTCGGCCCGCTACCCCGAGCCGTACCTGGTGGTGTCGGCGGACGTGGTGGTCGCCGAGGACGACGCGACCGCCCGACACCTGGCCTCCACCTTCGGCCACTGGGTCTACAGCATCCGCAGCGGCTCCGGTGCGGCGCGATACCAGGACCCCGACACCGCCGAGCCCCTCACCGAGCAACAGCAACGCCTCGTCTACGACCGCGTCACCACCCAATTCGTCGGCACCCCCGCCGTCGTCACCCGACGCCTCACCGCCCTCCAACAACTCACCGGCGCGAACGAACTCGTGATCACCTCGGTAACCCACCGCCACGAGGACCGGCTCACCTCCCACCGCCTCCTGGCCCGCGAATGGGGGCTGTCGCACGTACGCGCGGCCTGAGCAGCCCGCGGCGCCGCGCTCAGTGGGCCAGGAATTCGAGGCGGTTGCCTACGCCGTCGTGGGTGTGGAAGCGGCGGCGGCCGGGGATTTCGGTCGGGTCTGCCCAGAGGACGGGATAGCCCGCTGCGGTCAGCGCCGCGGCGGTTGTGTCGATGTCCACCATGAATGCCGGGTGGGCCTTTCGGGCTGGGCGGAAATCGGTTTCGATGCCGATGTGAATTTCGCCGTCGGGGCCGCCGAGACCGGGGATTCGGAACCAGCAGCCGCCGCGGGCTGCCAGTGCGGCTGGTTTGGGGAGTTCCGGCCAGCCGAGTATGCCGGTGTAGAAGGCACGCTGGCGGGCTTCGCTGCCTGGGGGACTGCTGACTTGGACGTGGTGGATCATCACATGAGGGTATTCCGGGAAACGGGAGGGGAATGCTTGCACAGCTTGCCGGATTGATGCGGGTCACTCCTCGTCGGCCGCGATGATCTCCAGGACGCGCAGGCGATTCGACGGGTCGAGCAGCAGGGCGGCCGACCACAGGTAGCCGGAGAGCCCGAGGGGTGGTTTGGTGAAAGCGCTCGCGGGCGTGAAGAGGTCGGAGACACCGCGTTCGGGGAGGTAGCGGTAGGTCAGGGCGACCCATTCGTTGCCGCGGGCGTCGTAGATGACGGCATTGGCCATTTCCTCGGCGGTGGGGCGATCGGGCAGCCGGCCCTCGAGCATGATGCGGCGCGGCTCGCCCGAGGCGGTTTCCTCGGGCGTGAATTCCTCGCAATACCCTTCGAAGACGAGCCCGAAGCCCCATAGCGGCATTCCCGTGTGCTTGAGATGCGCCGCACGCAAATGTACGGGATGCATCTCCGATCCGGCGGTCTCCTCGTTCTCCAGCGGCCCCGCGGTGACGGTCATCTCGCCGCCCGCGTCGGCGGCGAACCCGAAGAACATCGGTGCCGAATCCCATTCGCGATGCTGATCGAGCATCCAGTGGGTGAGGTCGCGGATCGCTTCGTCGGTCGGGTAGTGGATGGTGACCGGGCCGGTCGTCACGTCGGCAGGTGTCCTTCCTCGGCTCGTACGAGAACGGCCCTGCTCCACACGCGGTGGGGCAGGGCCGCCCAAAGGTCGCAACGAACTTACTGCGGCGGCTCGAACTTGCCGCCAGTGGTGGGCCGGGTCAGCCGAATCGGCCTGCCGCCGTGCCCGCGACGAAAGCGTCCCACTCGGCGGACTCGAAAACCAGCGCGGGCCCGCTCGGGTTCTTGGAGTCGCGGAGCCCGATATGGTCGCTGTCCAGGAATGCGACTTCCACGCACTCCTGGTTTGCTCCGCTTCGGCTGCTCTTGAACCAGCGAGCACCGGATAGATCAACGCTCACGCGCATACTCCCTTGCCGTCTTCCTGAGCAGATCCCTGCTGGCCTGTGCCGTCAACGCTACACGCCCCAATGCCTCATGGGCGGCGCGATAAGCGCGGACATCCACTTCCTCTTCGTAATACAAAGCGCCCCGATAACTCTCGACGTACACCACCGAAGGTTCGAGGGGCACGCCGTCATCTTCCGTCGCGGAGTCGAGAATGATGAACGGTCCGGTCAGCTCGCCGAGAGGTACACCGGCCGAGTGCGGGAGGATCCTGATGGTGATGTTCTCCCGGGTGCTCAGATCCGCGAGATGGCGCAGCTGGGCGGACATGATCCGTCGGTCACCGATTCTGCGGCGCAGGATGGTTTCGTCCAGAATCGCATTGATCCGCACCGGACTGGTCTTGCGTTTGATCAGGATCTGCCGCCGAATACGCAACTCGACTCGCCGTGCGATCTCGTTGTCCGATTCGTCGGGGTGTCCGGCTCGATACAGGGCGCGGGCGTATTCGGGCGTCTGGAGAATGCCGGGTACCAGCTCCAGGTATGAAGTCATCGACGCGGCCGCCGACTCCAAACCCATGTAGACGTCGAAACTGGCGGGAATGAGATCCCCGTACTGGTGGTACCAGCTCTTGGTATTGCCCTGCTGCGCCAGTCCTATCAATGCCTCCGTGGTCGTCTCGTCCGCCCCGATGACACGGCAGATGGCCTCGACATCGTCCAAACGGATGCGTTCGTTCGACCCGGTCTCCAAACGCTGTACCGAGGACGCACCCCGGCGAATGAGCCGAGCCACCTCGGCGATGGTCATACCGGCCTGTTGCCGCAGGTCGCGCAAGTAGCGTCCGAGCTGGCGCCGGGGGACTGTGGAACCGGACGCGGTGGAGCTGTTTTCGGTCATCGACCCTCCTGCTCTGGATGAGTGGAGCTCAGATTTCGGATGTCACCGCGGGGAACCTCGGATGAATGTGCCGTCGTTCTCGGACCCCACCCTGGCGAAATGGCTCGCTTCGAGTGGATTCCCCGCAAAACCAAATGGTGCGGCCGCCGCTGAGCTGTGCTGACGAGCGTGCTCGAGGGGATCCGCGCAGAGGATTCGATTCCCGAACCCCCTACTCCTTGGGGCCGGGAGCCCTGACCGACGACGAACCGAGGAACCGATGAATCAGCCGACTCGCCCAGTCGCTGACACACCCGGCGGAACGCCGAACAGGAGGACCAGACCATCTTACGTCGAAAATAGTTGCAGCACAGGCAAACCCGAACATGGGTTACCCCTGAGGGAATCGCGGGCTTCGGTCCCGCCGCTGTCGGTACCTGATCAGGTCAGGGCGACCAGCAGCGCGAGAACCGCGAGTGCGACGGACGTCGGAGTCATGACGTAGCGTTCGCCCCGCGAACGCGAGATCGCATTCGGGACGGCGCCGAGTACGCAGAAGGCGAACACGATCCATATGCCGACCGTGGACACGGTATCCGGAACCAGTTCGGCGATTCCGGATCGATCGAGCGCGACCACCGCCATTGCCGCGTAGACAAGCACAGACGATGCGGCGGCATAACGCATACGTGGCGGGAGGCTACCGGGGTGCTGTCCGCCCCAGGTGAAGCGGCCGAGGGGTGCCCCCATGACCAGCGCTATCTGAAAGATAGTCAGACAGGCAAGGAGAAGTACGAACAGGAGCGCCCAGATCATGTCGCGACACTAGCCGGAGGAAGGTCGAGGGTGCGGCGGGCGTAGGCGCGGACGTCGGCGTCGGTGTCGGAGAGGGCGGGGGTGAGGGTTTCGCGGATTGCGGGGTGGGTGGGCCAGGTGCTGAGGGTGAGGACGGCGGCCTTGCGGACGTCGGGGTGGGGGTCGGTGAGGGTGGGGGCGAGGGTGTGGGCGGCGGCTTCGGGGGTGAGGGCCGCGCAACCGCGGGCCGCGCCTTCGCGGACCTGCCAGGCCGAATCGTCCAGTGCGGCAGTGAGAGTGGCGGTGTCGTCGGCGTCGCCGAGTGCTGCGAGGGCAGCCAGTGCCGCGGCGCGGACCAGCGGGTCGCGGTCGGCGGCGAGGGCGCGGACCGTGTCCGAACCGCCGCGGCCGACGGTGGCGAGGCCCTTGGCGGCGGCGATGCGCACCTCGCGGTTCTCGTCGTGGGCGGCGGTGGCCAGGGCGGGCCAGTCGTCCACTGATACCAGTGCGTGCACGCCTTCGATCCGCACGCGGTAGTCCGGATCGACCACCGCCTTGCCGAACAGGTCGGGATCTCCGGACCGCAGCGCCCGCAGCACATCGATGACCGCCGCGCGCACCGAGGGATCGGGTGAGTCGGCGAACGCGGCCAGCCCACGCCCGGCCCCCGCAGTATCCGGCCGGGGGCGCGCTGCTGCCGAGCGAGGGCTTGCTGCCGAACCCGTGCCGTGGCTGTCGGCCCGGCCCGGACCGGGCGGTGGGGTCTCGGTGGTGGCCGGGAGGAGCTCGACCAGTTCGCGGAGTCCGGAGACCGCTGCTGCGCGGACTCCCTGGTCCGGGTCACCGAGGGCGGCGATCAAGGGGTCGGCGAAGCCGTCGGGGGTTTCCTCGGTCAGGACCGCGAGCGCGGTGGCACGCACCTGCGGTTCGGGATCGGTCAGATAGGGCGTCAACTCTCCCACTGTCGGCGCGTCCAGCGCGAGGAGGCTGGCAATACGCGGCGCCGCAACGTCTTTCGCGTCATCGGTGGACGAGTCTGTGGAGCGGTGCGACACCCGCGCAGGGGGCGTGTGGACCTGTGGTGGCCCCGTCACGATCGCAGGTTGAGTGACCGGTTCGACGGCCCCCGTGGACGGCACGGTCGCGAACTCCGGCACCGGAATGAAATACGGTGCGACAGGCCGCTTCAGGAATTCCATCCCGTTCGCGCCCTTGCGCAGGTTGAGGTGGTAGCGCCATTCCGTGTCGTCGCGCTGCGGCAGGTCGGCGCGCTCGTGGTACAGGCCCCAGCGCGATTCGGTGCGGGTGAGGGAGGAGCGGGCCGCCATCTCCGCGCAGTCGCGGATGAAGCTCACCTCGGCGCAGCGCATCAGCTCGTGCGGTGTGGTACCGCCCATTTCGGCGAGGTCGCGGTGCATCCGCTCGAAGGTCTCGACCGCCAGCGACAGCTTGGTCGCCGTCTTCGGCGGCGCGACATAGTCGTTGACGAAACGGCGCAGTTTGTACTCCACCTGCGGCTGCGGCGGGCCGTCCGGGCTGCGCAGCGGCCGGTAGACGAGTTCGTGCGCGTCGGCGAGCTGGTCGGCCGGAAGATCTCGCGGGGCAGGTAGTTCGGCGAGTGTGGAGGCGGCGTGCTCCCCGGCCAGATCACCGTAGACGAACGCCCCGATCATGTAGTTGTGCGGTACGCAGGCGAGGTCACCCGCCGCGTACAGGCCGGGCACCGTCGTGCGCGCGTGTTCGTCCACCCAGACGCCGGAGGCGGAATGCCCGCTGCACAAGCCGATCTCGGAGATGTGCATCTCGATGTCGTGGGTGCGGTAGTCGTGCCCGCGATTGGCGTGAAAGGTGCCGCGGGTAGGCCGCTCGGTGGTGTGCAGAATGCCTTCCAGCGCGGTCAGCGTCTCGTCCGGCAGATGCGTCACCTTCAGATAAATGGGCCCCCGGGCGGATTCGATCTCCCGCTTCACCTCGGCCATCATCTGCCCGGACCAGTAATCGGAGTCGACGAACCGCTCGCCCCGCGCATTGACCTGATAGCCGCCGAACGGGTTGGCCACATACGCGCACGCCGGACCGTTGTAATCCTTGATCAGCGGGTTGATCTGAAAGCATTCGATGCCCGACAGCTCCGCGCCCGCGTGATAGGCCATGGCGTAGCCGTCACCGGCGTTCGTCGGATTCTCGTAGGTGCCGTACAGATATCCGGACGCGGGAAGCCCGAGCCGTCCGCACGCACCGGTCGCCAGAATCACCGCCTTCGCGCCGACGGCAACGAATTCGCCCGTGCGCGTGTGCAATGCGGCCGCGCCGACCGCACGGCCGCCGTCGGTGAGCACCCGCACCGGCATGAGCCGGTTCTCGATGCGGATCCGCTCGCGCATCTTCCGTTGCCGCAGCACGCGATACAGCGCCTTCTTGACGTCCTTGCCCTCGGGCATCGGCAGTACGTAGGAGCCGGACCGATGCACCCGGCGCACCGCGTACTCGCCATAGGCGTCCTTCTCGAACTTCACGCCGTACCGCTCCAGCCGCTGCACCATCGCGAAGCCGCGGGTCGCGGTCTGATAGACGGTGCGCTGGTTGACGATTCCGTCGTTGGCCCGGGTGATCTCGGCGACGTAGTCCTCCGGTTCGGCCTTGCCCGGGATGACGGCGTTGTTGACCCCGTCCATGCCCATCGCCAGCGCACCGGAGTGCCGCACGTGCGCCTTCTCCAGCAGCAGCACGTTCGCGCCGTGCTCGGCGGCGGTCAGCGCGGCCATGGTGCCGGCCGTGCCGCCGCCGATCACCAGTACATCGCAGTCGATGCGGGTGGTTTCGGACAGGTCGGGGATATTCATCAGCACATGCTCCGGAGGGAAGGGATCAACGCACGGACGCGGTGAAGTCGCCCGAGTAGTCCAGGGCGGCGAGCACTTCGGCGCGCACGGCGGATCGGTCGACGGTGGTTTCGCGGGGGCGGGGCACGTCGAACAAGGCCCGCAACGGCTGCGCGGCCCGGCCGAGCACGGCGATCCGGTCGCCGAGCAGCAGCGCCTCGTCCACGTCGTGGGTGACGAACACGACGGTCGCCGGATGGGCCTGCCAGGTGTCAACCAGCAACCGCTGCATGGTCGCCCGGGTGGGTGCGTCGAGCGCGCCGAACGGCTCGTCCATCAGCACCGCGCGCGGCGCCCCGGCCAGCCCGCGGGCCAGCTGCACGCGCTGCCGCATGCCGCCGGACAGGCTCTTGGGCAGGTAGTCGCCGAATCCGGTGAGGCCGACCTCTTCGATCCAACGTTCGGCGCGCGCCCGCCGACCGGCCCGCGGCTCGCCGCGCAGCTTCAACGCCAGTTCGATATTGGAGCGCACGGTCCGCCACGGCAGTAACGCGTTGTCCTGGAATACCATCGCGCGGTCGCGGGACGGTCCGGTGATCTCGATGTCGTCGGACAGCACTCGCCCGGAGTGCGGTGGCAGCAGTCCGGCCAGCGCCCGGAGCACCGTGGACTTGCCGCAGCCGGACGGACCGGTGAGTACCAGGATCTCGCCGGGCCGGATCTCGAGCGTCAGGTCCCGCACGACCGGTGCACCGGCATAACCCAGCTCGATGCGGTCCAGCCGCAGGCCCGTCGCGTCGCCGCTCATTTCGCTCCCTCCGAGACGCGGGGCAGCCAGCGGGTGCACCGGCGGCCGAGCAGTTCCACCGCGGCGGAGGTCCCGAATCCGAGCACGCCGATGGTGATGATGCCGACGAACACGGCCGGGTAGTCCACGATGGTGTACGCCTGCCAGGTCCGGTAGCCGACACCCAGCCGCCCCGAGATCATCTCGGCCGAGACCACGCAGATCCACGCCACTCCGATGCCGACCGACAGTCCGCTGAACACACCGGGCAGGCTGCCGGGCAGCACGACTCGCGCCAGCACGTCCCAGCGGGTGCCGCCCTGGGTCAGCAGGGACTCCTCCCAGATGGTGGGCAGCGCGCGCACCGCGTGCCGGGTGCTGACCATGATCGGGAAGAAGGCGGCGAGGAAGGTGATGAAGACGATACCCGCCTCGTCGGTGGGGAACAGCAGGATCGCCACCGGCACGATCGCGATGGCCGGAATCGGGCGGGCCAGCTCGGTCAGCGGACCGACGATGTTCGAGAACACGCGCGAACGGCCCAGCGCCACACCGGTACCCACGCCCAGCGCGGCGGCGAGCGCGAAGCCGCTGAGAATGCGGATGAGGGACTGGCCGAGGTCCAGCCAGTACGTCTCGGTGCCCAGCTGACGTCGCAGCGCGTCGAGAATCTGGGTCACGGTCGGCAGCGTGTCGAACCGAACCCAGAGTCGAATGTCGTTGGCGGTCAGCAGTTGCCACACCACGATGGCGGCGACCACCGACAGCACGCGAACCGTTCGCGCGCGCCAGCGCGTTACCCCGGCGGGAACCGTCATGTTTTCCGGCGCTGCCCGTTCCGGCACGGTCGCGGCATCGAGTTGCACGGTGGAAGCGCTCATGGCCGCACCTCGCCGACGGCCTGCTCGTAGGACAGCTGTGTGCTGCCGGGGTGCGCGGTGAGGTAGCGCTGTGCGGCGGCCGGTGTCGTGAAGGGCAGGTAGGTGTCGCCGGTGCGGACCCACAGGGCCTTGTCGGCGAACCAGCGGGTGCCCAGTTCGGCATCCGGGATGTAGGCCGCGCGCACCTTCCTGCCCTGTGCGCGAGCCTGTTTCACCGCGCGCAGCAGGGCGGTCGGGTCGGCGGCCGGTTGCGTGGTGTCGAGGCCGTCCAGCCACAGCTCACTCGCCAGCGCCGGATCGGTGGCGGGACGGTTCGCCACCGGGTCGGTCCCCGAGATCGGCGCGGGGTTGGCGAAATTGCCGACCGCCGCGTTGTAGTCGAGACCGCGATCGGCGAAGACCTTCCGCAGCGGCCCGTCGTCGACGAAGCCGTCGATGTCCAGGTCGGCGAAGTCACCGATCGACTTCAGATACGGCACATCGCCTTTGAACGCCTGAATGAGCTGCGGTTTGAGCGGCGTATCGAACGAGGTGCCACCGGGGCCGTTGTAGAGGTACACGACCTCCTGCGGCAGCCCCGAGCCGTCGGCCACCAGCTTCGCCGCTTCCAGGGGACGCTGGTGCAGGAAGTCGGTGGCGTCCAGCTGGGCCTGGAGGAAGGCGTCGAGCACCTCGGGATGCCGGTTCGAATAGTCGCGGCGGGCTACCACGCCGTGGAAGGTGGGCACGTTCAGCTCCGCGCCGTCGAACAGCAGCTTCGCCTTGTCCTGGAAGACGAGCAGGCCCGGCCACGCCACGAACTGCGAAAGCGCCTGCACCTGACCGGATTCCAGTGCCGAGGCACCGATCTGCGGTTGCTGGTTGAGCACCTCGACGCCCGATTTCGGGTCGATCCCGCTGCGGCTCAACGCCTGTCGCAGCAGGCCGTCGCTGGCCGAGCCGACACTCGACGACACCTTCTTCCCGGCCAGGTCCTGCAGCGATCGCACGGGCGAATCCTTGTTCACCACGATCATGTTCAGCGAGCCGCGCGGCTGGTAGCCCGTCACCGAGACGAATTCGGTGCGGGACCGTTCGTTGGGCTGCGTCCGCGAGCCGTTGATCAGCAGCGGATAGTCGCCCATCGAGCCGATATCGATCTTCTCCGCCACCATCTGCGCGGTGATCGGGGCGCCGGTGTCGTAGTCCTGCCACTCCACCTGATATTTCGTCCCGCCGTCCGCGGTGAGCTTCGACAGGCGCTGCTCCAGGAAACCCTTGGCGCGCAACAGAGTTCCGGCGGTGACGGTGTTGATGGTCTTGGATTGATAGCCGACGACCACCTTGACGGTGTCGCCGGAGGCGGCTTGCTCCAGCGAGCAACCCGCGGCGACGAGCGCCAGCACGGCGGCCACCGCGGTGAATCGGGCACGACGGTACTTCATGGGTGTTCCTCGAACGGTGGGGCCGCGGTGGATATCTCAGCGCAGCAGGTACGGCATGTTCACGGTGACGGCGCCGGTGGGGCAGCGGGCCGCGCACGGGCCGCAGTACCAGCACTCGTCGACGTGCATGTAGGCCTTGCCGTTGTCGGGGTTGATCGCCAGCGAGTCGAGCGGGCAGATCTCCACACACAGCGTGCATCCCTGGATGCACAGCGATTCATCGATCGTCACGGGGACATCGGCGCGCTGACCGACCAGAGCCATTCAGATCAACCTCCAATCGGGGCTGTCGACGGGGCGAACAAGGCTGCCGCGCATGGTGATTCGATCACCGCGCAGCCGGATGTACTCGAGATCGACCGGACGGCCGTCCTCGAGCTTGGTGAGCCGTTCGAGCAGCAGCAACGCGCCGCCCTCGGGGACCTGCAGGGTGGCCGCCGAATGGGCGTCGGCGGTGATGGCCTCCAGCACCAGATCCGCCGAGCCGAGCGGGCGGCCGTCGAGCTGCTCGATCAGCGCGAAGATGTCGTTGGTCTCCAGATCGCGGGCGAGCACCTGGTCACCGATGTCGGGTACCAGGTAGGTCAGGTCCAGGCTGAGCGGGAGGTCGCCGAGGTAGCGCAGCCGCTCGAGGTACACCGCCGGTTCGCCGGGCTCGAGCCGCAGCCGGCGCGCCACCGCGGGCGGCGGGGCGATCCGGCGGGCGGCGCGCACCTCGTTGCGGACCTCGCCGTGCTCGCGCAGCGTTTCCTTCAGGCCGCGCAGTGCATCCAGGCCGTGGTCGTACTTGCGCTGTGCCACATGGGTGCCCACCTTGGGGGCCCGCTCGATCAGGCCCTCGTCCTTGAGCAGGGCCAGGGCGTCGCGGACCGTATTGCGGGAGACGTCGAATTCGGTCGCCAGCTCCGCTTCGCCGGGCAGCGCGCGATCGAAGGCGCCGGAATGGATTTGCTGGCGCAGTACGTCGGCGACCTGACGGGCGCGGTCCGCGCGGCGCGATGGCTGCGGCGTCACCTCGTCTCCTTTCGCCGTTTGACCTGCGATAAGTGACTGTAACGGCGGTCCGCGGCGAGGCCGGGCGATCGCTTCCGGGCGGTAGTGGCGGCGGGGACTATCCGCCGCCCGGCGAGCGCGGCGTACTGCTCGAATCACGGTGATTTCGGCCATTACGCCACCTGGGCCACCTGGTGCGGGAGTTCGAATCAGGGTGAGTCAAATGGATGCAGACCACCTGGTCTGGCATCCGCGATACATGGGATGTTAGCTTTGATGGCATGTCCTCCAGCCGACCGAATGCCGCCCAGGTCACCTATGTGACCGTCGCGCTCGGTGTGCGGCTGCCGCGGCAGCGGGAGCTGTGTTGCTCCCTGCCGCGCAGCTGAGAACCGCCGCTCTCGTTTCCGAGCCGGGCCCTTCTCGCTGCCTTGTTGCTGTTCTCGTTCGACCTGTCCCGGGTACACCCGGGACCACAGCAAGGATCCGCACATGACGAGCCCCACCCTCGAGCGACAGTCCGCCCAGACTCTCTCCACCCGGGTCGCCGCACCCCGCCCGGCCGTCCCGCCCGAACTGCGCATCGCCGACAACCCGGCCGCCGCGGTGCTCCGGGCCGCCACCCGTGGCCCCATCTTCCGCGACAGCGCCGCGCAGACAACGGGTTTGAGCATAGCGACGGTGAATCGCCAAGTCTCCGCGCTGCTTTCGGCCGGACTGCTGCGGGAACGCGCCGACCTCACCGCCTCCGGCGCCGTCGGGCGGCCGCGGGTGCCGTTCGAGGTCGACACCGATACCTACGCCACCCTCGGTGTGCACATCGGCGCCACGGTGACCCGCATCATCGCCGCCGATCTGTCCGGGCGCATCCTCGGCGGGCTGGAGATCGCCACGCCGCAGGCCGGGCCGGAGGCCGCGCTCACCATCATCGCCCGCAGTGCCAAGGCGTTCCTGGATCGGCTGCCGCGGCGGCGGCCGCTGTGGACCGGTGTCGCGCTGGCCGGTCGGGTCGATCCGGCCGCCGGTGTGGTCGATCATCCGCGGCTGGAGTGGCGCGCCGCGCCGGTGGCGGCGGTGTTCAGTACCGTGCTCGACCTGCCGGTCTCGGTGTCGGCGCACGTCGAGGCCATGGCTGCCGCCGAATTGCTGCTCGGCCCCGGCGAGGAACAGCGGCCCGGCTCGAGTCTGTACGTGTACGCCCGGGAGACCGCGGGTGTCGCCGTGACCCTGCACGACCGGGTGCACACCCCGACCAACGGCCCCGGCTCCATCGCGCACCTGCCCACCGGCTCGGATGTGGAATGCCAGTGCGGCCGGCGTGGCTGCTTGGAGGCCACGGTCGGCGAGGCGGCGCTGCTGAGCCGTGCGGAGCGGGCGGGCATCGTGCCCAAGCGCGAGGCGCCGCGGCGCCCGGTGATCGGCGACCTGTACCGGGCCGCCGAGTCCGGGTCGGAGCCGGCGCGCGAGCTGCTGCTCGAGCGGGCCGAAATCCTCGGGCACACAGCGGCTCTCGTCCGCGACATGTTCAACCCGGACCGAGTGGTGCTGGGCGGCCAGGCCTTCACGGGCTACCGTCCCGGAATCGACCACGTCGTGCGGGCTTTCACCCAGGGCACCACACTCCCCCCGGCGGACCTCCGCATCAGCCGCTTCGGCGGCCGCGTCCAGGAACACGCCGCCGCCGTCACCGCCCTGAGCGTCTTCTACGCCGACCCCCTGTCCGCCATGCGCCGCAGCATCCGCACCACCCGCTGAAAATGCCCCGGGGCGGGCGGGTTTCATCCACAGCTAGACTAAGTGGAAGAAATTCGTCCAGTTTCTCTTCGGGAGGTGACGGCTGTGGCCGATCAATTGCGGGCCGATGCGCGCAGTAATCGCGATCAGATTCTGGCGGCGGCGCAGCTCGTGTTCCGGGAACAGGGCGTGGATGTGCCGATGAAGGAGATCGCGGATCAGGCCGGGGTCGGGGTGGGCACGCTGTACCGGCGGTTTCCGGATCGTGGGGCGTTGATCAGCGCGGCGGCGCAGGCGTATACGCAGGCGCTGGCGGATCTCGCCGCCGCGGCGGCGAAGGAGGAGGCGGGTGCGTGGCAGGCGCTGCGCCGGTTTCTGCGCGAGTGCGCGGAGTTGCGGCTCGGCGCCACGGCCGCGGCGATCGAGCCCGCGCTGCACGCCGACATCAGGGCCGATCCGAACCTCACCGACATTCGCGCGAGCGTTGCCGAGCAGGTAGCCCGGCTCACGGCGCAGGCACAGGTCGACGGGGAACTGCGCACGGATGTGGATGCCCAGGACATGGCGCGGCTGATGACGCTGCAGATCCACGTGCGCCCGGACGAGTCCTACGAGCAGGCCGTGCGCCGGACGATGGACATCGTGCTCGACGGCCTGCGTGCCCGATAGTGTGCTGCGGTGACCGAAGCACTCATCGGCCGCCGCATGCTGCTGCGGGGCGCGCTGGCGTTGCCGCTCGCGGCATGCGCCGACACCGACGCCAACACCACCACCGCCACGCGGGCCGACCCCGTCGCGGGCACCCGCGTGGATCCGGCGGCCGCCGAGGAGTTCTTCGCCGGGCTGGAACGCGAATACGATGCGCGCCTGGGTGTTTACGCCTTGGCGACCGGGACGGCGGTGGCGCTGGCGTATCGCGCCGATGACCGCTTCGCGTTCTGCTCGACGTTCAAGATGCCCGCGGTGGCGGCGGTGCTGCGGCAGCGTGCGCTGTCCTACCTCGACACCGTCGTGCGTTATACGCGGGCGGAGGTGAACTCGATCTCGCCGATCACGCAGGACCACATCGACACCGGCATGACCGTGCGCGAACTCTGCGACGCCGCGATCAGATACAGCGACGGCACGGCCGGAAACCTGCTGATGCGCGATATCGGCGGCCCCGCGCAGCTCACCGGTTTCCTGCGCAGCCTCGGTGACACCGTCGGCCGCATGGACCAGTACGAACCCGAACTCAACAGCGACCCGCCCGGCGACCCGCGCGACACCACCACACCGCGCGCGATCGCGGGCGTCTACCAGCAGATCGTGCTGCGCGATGCCTTGTCGCCGGAAAAGCGCGCGCTGGTGAAGGATTGGCTGCAGCGCAGCGCGACCGGCGCGAACACCATCCGCGCCGGGGTGCCGGGCGACTGGACGGTGGCGAACAAGACCGGGCACGGCGACTACGGACGCGCCAACGATGTCGCCGTGGTCTGGCCGCCCGCCGCGGCGCCGCTGGTTCTCGCGGTCATGACCGACCGCGCCGGATTCGACGCCGCGCCGCCCTACGCGATGATCGCCGAGGTCGCGAAATACGCTGCGGCCCAGCTGCATCGGTGACGGTCACCGGCCGCCCGCGAACAATCCCTCCAGGGCGGTGATGAAGTAGGGGAAGTGGCCGGCGAACCGGTGCAGGTTCTGGTCGCGGTCGAAGCCGCCGAACCAGTACAGCCCCGGCTGACGGTCGGCCGCGGGATTCAGATCACGGAAGGCGCGAATCCAGTTGTCGGCGCGGCCGCCGACGACGGTGAACGGCAGCGCGCGGGAGAACACCAGCTCGCGATCGGCCGGTGGCACCCGGTCGGCGGTCAGCGCGTCGAGGCCGCGCTGCAGTGCGCGGACCCGGCCCGCCAGCTCGCGGCCCGTGGCGGTGCGCACCGGCAGATAGCGAGGCAGCAGCAGCGCCGCCACCCCGCCGAGTGCGATCGCCACACCCACCAGCGCGTGCCCGCCGCCGATCGCCAGCGCGACGGTGGTCGCGACCCCGGCCACCACCAGCACCACGCCCAGCCAGAACGCCGGGCCGCGCCGGGTCCGATCGATGAGCGTGCCGCGCGCCAGGGCGTCGTCGCGCAGCGCCGCGCGCACCGGCTCGCCGCTGACCCGCCCCGTACCCCGCAGCTCCGACACGAGGACCGACTCCGTGCCGTCGGGCAGCAGGGCGCGGTACACCGCCTTCTCGTAGTCGCGCAGTTGATCGTCGGCGGGATTCACGCGGTTGATCCGCCAGTCCGAATCGCCGACCGGCGTCACCCACAGGTAGCGCCGCACCGCCAGATCCACGACGGTGGCGGCCAGGTCGCCCGGGTCGGCGGACCCGTCCAGCAGCAGCCCCGCCTCGCCCGGCAGCACGCCCTCCGGTGACGCGAACTGGACCTGATTTCCGTTGCGCTGCACCGGTTCCAGGGTGTCCTGCCCGGTGAGCGCCGCCGCGTCCTGGCGGCGCGACCACGCCACATACCCCCCGGCAGCGGCGAGCGCGGCCAGCAGCACCCCGAATGCGACGAGCACCGGCGCGGTGATTGCGAAGGCGCTGGGCTCGTCGCCGGTGATGTCGGCGTTGGCGGGCACGGTGCCCGGCGGCATCTGCAGGGTGAGGTCGATCAGGTCGCCCTTGTTCAATCCCTCCTTGTAGAGGGTCAGCACGCCGTCCGGCTCCACCCGCACGTCGGCGCACGGCTGCGCGCTGCCCGCCGGGCCGATCTTGCAGTCAACGATGCCCATCTCGTAACTCGGGCTGATCACCGACGCCGTGATCGAGGCGACGTCGGTGTTGAGCACGCCGCTCCAGCGGAACAGCTGGGTGCCGGCCGCGTCGTTGACCGTGTTGTGCACGACGTAGCGGTACGAAGATTCGCCGGGCTGCGCGTCGATACTGAACCGGTCACCCTCGACCTCGGCCGTGCCCGCGCCGGTGGCGGAGATGTCGGTGACGCTGAAGCGCCGTTCCCCCTTGTCCTTCAGCGCGACCCGCAGCGGCACGGCCATGTGGAACTGGCCGCCCGGCGGCACCCGCACCGTCTCGGCCACCTCGAGCAAGCCCTGCTCGCTGAGTTTGATGTCGGCATTGATCGTCACCCCGTCGACCGGCTCCTGCGCCTGGGCCGCGGGTACGGCGGCGAAAGCTCCCGCCAGAACCAGCAACAGAGCGCCCAGGGCGCCCCCCCGAAAGATCAGCATGGGGCCTTAGCTTAGACAGCTTGCTATCCTGCGTCAGCGGCTGTCGAGTACGGGAAAGAACCAGGGGGCGCGGGGGAGTGAGTCAACCACCCTACGGATACGGACCGGTGCCGCCTGCCCACCGGCCGGTGCCGCCACCGTACGGGCCGCCGCCCGGTTATCCGCCGCCCCGCTACGCGCCGCCGCCCGGATACGGCCCGCCGGGCTATCCGCCGCCCGGGTATCCACCGCCGGGATACGGTGCGCCACCGCCGATTTCGGGCTATCGCCCGCCGCTGCCGCCCCCGCCGCCGTACGGTCCGCCGGGGCGTCCGCCGCAGCGCAAGCGCGGGGGCGGATGGGGTGTGTTCCTGATCGTGCTGATCCTCATCGTCACCAGTGGACTGGTGCGCGCGGCCATTCGCACCGGGGTGCACGTCGCCCACTCCGGCGACCAGCCGAGCTACACCTATGCCCCCACCACTGGGAAAAATGCGTCCGGCACAACCGGGATCGCGGCGACCGACGCCAATCCGCTGTTGGCCGAGCCTGGTTCGCCGCTGAGCCCCGCACGGTGCGGTTACGCGCCGTGGAGCACACAGGTCGACGCGGCGCGCAAGTTCTTCGAGAGCGCGGCGGGATGTCTGGAGCAGGCGTGGCGGCCGGTGCTGTCGGCGGCGAACCTGTCGTTCACGCCGCCGAAGCTCAGCGTCACCGCGACCACGGCCGGGATCAGTACCCCCTGCACCGGCAGCAGCAGCAATTTCGCGGCCTTCTACTGCGGCGCGAACCAGACCATCTACATGCCGATCAGCCAGCTGCAGACGGCGATGTTCAAGGACCACTGGGAGATCTACCTGTCGGTGTTCGCGCACGAGTACGGGCATCACGTGCAGGCCCAGTCGGGAATCCTGTCGGAGGCCAACAAGCAGCGGCGCGCGGCGGGTACCAGCAGTGCCCGCGGGCTGGAGCTCTCGCGCCGGGTCGAACTGCAGGCCAACTGCTTCGACGGGATGTTCCTCGCGGCCACCGCGGGCGGCGGCTCGCTGACCTCCACGCAGACCGGCAACACCCGCGAGGACGCGTACGGCCGCGGCGACGCCGCCGGCGATATGCGCGACCACGGTTCGGCGCAGCACATGGGCGACTGGTGGACCACGGGCTTCGAGCAGAACCGGACCTCTCAGTGCAATACGTTCAAAGCCCCTGCGAGCCAGGTGAGTTGATGCGGTCATGACCCAGCCTCCCGGATACCCGCCGCCGCCCGGCTCGCAGCCGCCGGGCCGTCCGCCCTACGGCCCGCCGCCGGGGTACGGGCCACCGCCGGGGTATGGACCACCGCCCGGGTATGGACCACCGCCCGGGTACGGTCCGCCGCCGGGATATGGGGGACGTCCCCCGTACGGCCCGCCGCCCGGTGGGCCGCGCCCGCCCTACGGTCCGCCGCTGCCGCCGCCGGGCTATTACGGACGGCCCTATCCGCCGCCGCGTTCGGGTGGCGGGGGAGCGGTCGGCGCGGTGCTGGCCGTGCTGCTGGTCTTCGGTGTGGTCGGCGCCCTGGTCGTATTCGCCACCGTCAACTCCGGCAGCAGCCATCCGTCGAAGTACTCCTACGACACCCCCAGCTACACCTACGCGCCGCCGAGCTACACCACCTCGGCCGCCGCGCCGACGACGACCGCGCGGACCAGCGCGGCGACCACCTCGCGGTCCAGCACCCGCACCGCCACGACGTCGTCGAAACCCGCTGGGCCGCAACCGGTCAACGCGACCGGCGACAATCCGCTGTTCCGCGACGCCGACTCCGGACTGATCAATATCGAGTGCGGGTACCCGCGCTGGGGCGCCACGGTCGCCGCGGCGCAGGCGTTCTTCGACGCGGCCCGGACCTGCCTGGACAACATGTGGAAGCCGGTGCTGCAGGGGGCCGGGCTGCCGTTCTCCAGCCCCACGGTGTCGGTCCCGGCGCGCTCGGCCAATGCCAGCTCGCCGTGCACCAGCTCCGGCGGCAACTTCGCCGCGTTCTACTGCTCGACCAACCACACCATCTACATGCCGCTCGACACCATCCAGGTCGAGGACTACGGCGACGACTCGGTGATCTACCTGGCCGTGTTCGCCCACGAATACGGCCACCACGTGGAGGCGATCAGCGGCGTGCTGGGCAAGGCGCACCGCGACCGCTACAACGCGGGGCCGACTTCGGCACAGGGACTGGAGATCTCGCGCCGGGCGGAGCTGGGCGCGCAGTGCTTCGGCGGGATGTTCATCGGGTCGTCCAATCACGTCGGGACGGTCAGCCTGGACCAGGCGCAGCGCACCATCCGCGACAACTACAGCCGCGGTGACGGCAAGGGTGACACCAGAGACCATGGCAGCAAACAGCATTACGGCTCCTGGTACGAGCACGGCTACATCAACAACCGCACCCAGAAGTGCAACACCTGGACGGCGCCGTCCGCCGACGTGTCCTGAACTCGCTACGGAGACTTCTCTTCTCGCAGGCGCGCCAGCCAGCGTGCCGTCTCGTCGGGCTCGGGAAGTTCGCCGCCCATGATGTCGAGTACCGCGTGCCCGACGCACGCCGCGCCGAGCACGCGGTCGGCGATGGCCTCGGCGTCGCCCCACGGCAGATAGGGCTTGGCGATGAGCAGCGAGACGATGCCGTGCGCGGCCGCCCACAGCTCCAGCACCACCGGCAGCGGGTCACCGGGCGCGATCGTCCCGGCGTCCATCGCCTCCCGCACGGTGTCGGCGAACCGCCGGAACACGCCGCTGCCCATCACCAGGTCGACCGCGCGCGGGCTGTCGGCCGAGGAGCCCGCGGTGGCGACCCGGTACTGGCCCGGATGTTTCAGGGCGAAGCGCACATACGCCATACCCTGATCGCGCATCCGGGTGATCGGCGACCGCGCCGGATCGGTCGCCGCGGCGACGGCGGCGTCCAGATTCTCGAACACCTGCGCCACGGCCGCGTCGATGAGCGCGTCCTTGTCGGCGAAGTGCCGATAGATCGAGGGCGCGCTCACGCCGACCACCTTGCTCACCTCGCGGATCGACACCGTGTCGGCGCTTCCGGTGCGCGCCAGCAGCTCCCGGGTGGCGTCGAGGATCTCCGCGCGCAGCTGGGCGCCGGTGCCGCGGGCCGACCGCGGGCGTCGCGGGCACATCATGTGCGGCCCGCGGGCTCGGGTTCGGGGGCCGTCGCGCGCGGTTCGGGCGCCTCCTCCGACAGGCCGAACCGGCGGTGCAGCCGGGCCAGCGGCGCGGGCGCCCACCAGTTGGCCCGGCCCATCAGCTTCATCAACGCGGGCACCAGCAGGCCGCGGATGATGGTGGCGTCGGCGAGCACGGTCAGGGTGAGTCCCAGACCGAACATCTGCATGAACGACACCTTCGCGGTAACCATGGCGCCCAACACGATAGCCATCAGCAGCGCGGCCGCGGTGACGATTCGTCCGGTGCGCGCCACGCCGAGTGCCACCGAACGCACATTGTCGGCGGTCGTGCGACCCGAGGCCAGCCACGCCTCCCGGATCCGGGACAGCAGGAAGACCTCGTAGTCCATCGACATTCCGAAGGCCAGGCAGAACATCAGGATGGGCATCGTCGCCACCAGGTAGCCGGTCGGGGTGAAACCCAGCAGCCCGGACAGATGCCCGTCCTGGAAGATCCAGACCATCATCCCGAACATCGCACTCAGCGAGAGAGTGTTGAGCACCAGGGCTTTCAGCGGCAGCACGACGCTGCCGGTGAACAGGAACAGCACGATGAAAGTGGACAGCGCGATCAGCGCCACCGCCAGCGGCAGCCGGGCGCCCAGCGCGTGCAGGGTGTCGGCGTTGATCGCCGCGCCGCCGCCGAACAGTGCCGGGGCGGGCGCGGGCACGTCGCGCAACTGCCGGAACTGGTCCTGGCCGTCGGCGGAGTAGGGATTGAATCTCGAAGTGACGGTGAGGTATTGGCCGGTGTCGTTGGCCATGCCGGGCGGCGTCGGCGCGACTCGGGCGCCGGACACGTACACGCCGGAACCGGACAGCACCGCCGACACCCCGTTCACGCGTGACAGTTCCGTGGCGTAGCCGCTGATCGAGGCCGCGTCCCCGCGGTAGCCGTCCAGCACGATCGTGGTGCCGGTGCCCGCGTTGACCGCCGGGAAGTCGCTGCGCAGGACGTCGCCGACGGCCCGGGTCTGGGCGCCGGGCGGCAGCACCCGGTCGTCGGGGTAGCCGAATTTCACGCCCAGGAACGGTGATCCGATCGCCAGCAGCAGCGCGACGATCGCGACGGTGACCGGAATCGCGTGTCGCATAACCCACGTGACCGTGCGGTACCAGGCGGAGCGTTCGAGCGGGCGCGGTGTCGGCTCCGGCCGCCGGAGCAGGCGGCGCAGCAGCACGCGCAGATCCCACGCGTTCACCCGGTCGCCCAGCAGCACCAGCGCGGCGGGCAGGATCACGATCGATGCCGCGGCCGCGGCCGCCACCACGGCCACGCCCGCGAACGCCACCGAGCGCAGGAAGTAGAGGTCGAACACGGCCAGCGTCGCCAGCGCCAGCACGACCGTGAGCGTCGAGTACAGCACCGTGCGTCCGGCGGTCTGCACGGCGCGGACCGCGGCGTCGGCGTGGGTGCGGCCGCCGGCGAGTTCCTCGCGGTAGCGGCTCACGATGAACAGGCTGTAGTCGATGGCCAGTGCGAGGCCCAGCGCGGTGGTCATGTTCAGCGCGTAGATCGACACGTCGGAGAACAGCGTGAGCGCGCGCAGGATGGCGAGCGTGCCGGCGATCGCGAACAGGCCGATCATCAGCGGCAGCGCGGCCGCGACCACGCTGCCGAACACCAGCATCAGCACGATCGCGGTCAGTGGTACGGCGACGCCCTCGGCCAGGGTGAGGTCCTTGGTGACCTGGGTGTTCACCTCGTGATAGAGCGCGGCCAGGCCGCCCGCCCGCACGGTGACGCCGTCCGGTGTGGCGCCGAATCCGTCGATGATGTCGGCGGCGGTCTTCTGCGCCGCGTCGTCGCCGCCGGTGAGGTAGGCGAGCACCAGCGCGCTCTTGCCGTCCGTGCTGCGCAGCGCCGAACCGATCTGCGGCGGACTGTTCCAGTACGACCGGACACCGCGGGCGTCGGTGCGGCCCTGCAGATCTTCGGTGATGTCGGTGGCGACCGTGCGCGCGGCGGTGGCATCGACGCCCTGGTCGGAGTGGATCAGCAGGACCAGATTGGGTTCCGCGCCGCCGAAGTTGTCCGCCAGCAGCTTGGTGACCTGTGACGATTCGGCGTCGTCGGAGGTGAATCCGCCCGCCTTCAGCCGATCGGTGACCGAGGCCCCGAATCCGCCGCACGCCAGCGCCAGTACCAGCGCGGCGAGCAGTATCCGTTTAGGGTGCCGGGTGGCGAGCCGAGCGATTCGTGTCAGCATGGGCGCTCCTCGGTCGGGCCGTACGGTAACGCCGTTAGCGTAACGCTGTTAGCCCTGGCGCCCACAAGCCCCGACTTCCCGGAGATATCGTGATCCCGATCACCATCGGGCGGTCGGCTCACGCCGAGTGTCGTTGTCAGCCCTGGTCGTGGCCGGGTTTGGGGTGCTGGTGGCCGAAGATGCCGCGGGGAGCGTGGCCGTGCACGCCCTCGGCGTAGGCGGTCTCGGCGTGCAGGGCGAAGTCGATGCCTGCGATCTCGTCCTCCTGGCTGACCCGGAAACCCATCGTGCGATCGATCAGCTTGCCGAGCGCGAAGGAGACCAGGAACGCCCACAGCGCGACCACGACCACACCCACCGCCTGCTTACCGAGCTGGGCGAGACCGCCGCCGTAGAACAGGCCGCGCGCGCCGCCGGTCATCACCTCGTCGGCGAGCAGGCCGATCAGCAGGCTGCCGACGATGCCGCCCATGAAGTGCACGCCCACCACGTCGAGCGAATCGTCGTAGTTGGCCTTGAATTTCCACGCCACCGCGAACGAACAGACCACGCCCGCAACAAGACCCACGACCACCGCGCCCAGGGTGCTGACCGAACCGCACGACGGCGTGATCGCCACCAGCCCGGCCACCACGCCCGAGGCGGCGCCGAACGTGGTCGGACGACCGTCGCGCAGCTGTTCCACCAGCAGCCAGCCCAGCATGCCGAGGCACCCGGCGACGAGGGTGTTGAGGAACACGGCGGCGGCGATGCCGTTGGCGGCGAGCGCCGAGCCGGCGTTGAACCCGAACCAGCCGAACCACAGGATGCCCGCGCCCAGCAGTACGAACGGCAGATTGTGCGGCCGCATCGCGTCCACCTTGAAACCGATGCGTGGACCGAGCACGAGCGCGAGCGCCAGTGCCGAACCGCCCGAGGCGATCTCGACCACCAGCCCGCCCGCGAAGTCCAGCGCGCCGAAGGAGGCCAGCCAGCCGTCCGGACCCCAGACCCAGTGCGCGATCGGCGCATACACCAGCAGCGTCCACAGCGGCACGAACACGATCCAGGCCGAGAATTTCGCGCGGTCCGCGATGGCGCCGCTGACCAGGGCGGCGGTCAGGATCGCGAAGGTCAGCTGGAAGGTCGCGTAGAGCAGTTCCGGCACCGAGTTGCGGATCGCGGACGGGTCGATGCCGGTCATTCCCGCATGGGTCAGGTCGCCGATCAGCCCGCCGCCGGCGTCGTCGCCGAACGACAGCGTGTACCCGAGCAGCAGCCACACCACGGTCACCAGCGGGATGGCGATGAAGCTCATCATCAGCATGTTCAGTACGCCGGTGGAGCGCACCATCCCGCCGTAGAAGATGGCCAGTCCGGGCGTCATGAGCAGTACCAGCGCGGTGCTGGCCAGCAGCCAGGCCGTGGCTGCGGGGTCGATCGTCGGGGGCACGGTAACTCCTTCCGGCGCGTTGCGCGTCGCAAGGAAATTACCGAACCGGCCGCGCTAGGCGGGGCGGGCCGTTCGCGCGTCCTGCTGTTTACGGGTCTTGCGGGCCAAGGCGCGGCGGCCGCGCGGACCCGGGGCCGGCAGGCCGTCGCGCAGCGCCAGCCATTCGGCCGTGACCAGCCACTGCTGCTGTGCCCGGGCGTCGGCGGTGTCGTTGAAGACCCGTCGGCCGCGGTCGTCGCGCACGTCGTGGGCGAGCACCGACCAGCGCGGCGGGCGGCCGTGCGTACGCTCGTACTCGTCCAGGAATCCGGCCACCAGCGTGCCGATCGTGTTCACCGGACGTATCGAGACCCGATTGCCGAATTTGACGGAATGGAAACGCCTGGCGGCGCACAGTGACCGCGGTGTGGCATTGAATGCTATCCAGCCCGCCCGCTGCACCCGTTCGATCAGCCAGAGATGTTTGATCGCATTCGGTGCGATGTCGCCCACCCGCTCGCGAATCAGTGTCAGGACGGGATCGGTGAGCAGAATGTCACGTCGCGTCGGTCCGAAGCCGTGTTCTTTCCAGTATTCGTGGGTGGTCGTCGCAAGAATGCGACCGAATTCATCGATGCTGCGCTGGGCGCGCTTGCCCAGGCGTTCGATGCGTTCGGCCTCCGCGCGCATCTCGTTCTGTGCGATGAGGGTGCGGATGGCCGGCATCGTGGGCACCTGCCCGCGCTCGAGCAACTCCAGGATGGCGGCGGCGGTCTTCGGGTCGGCGGCGGCCGTGACCGGGAGCGAGTCCCGATCCAGCGCGAACTCCCGGGGGCCGATGGCCCGGCTGAGCAGGCCCGTGGCGGCATGGTCGCCGGCGAATTCGGTGTGCGATAGCAAAGCGGTGGCGATGTCGTTACACGACGGCACGGTCGACATTTCCTCCCGGACGGTGCGGGAGGCTCGGTAAAGCCGGGGGGAGAACTCCCGCGGGGCTCTGTGAGTCGGTGATTTGGTTGTGCCCCGGTCGGGATGAGGGACCGGCCGGGGCCACCAACCTGATGAAGGTTTGGCTACCGAAGTTGCCGAAACCCACGTTAGCCATGTGCCCGCCCGGAATGCCAATCGGGTTACTGGATCGTTATGTCCGCAATTCTCGAGGCAAACGGGGAGCCGGTCCGGAATGCGCGCGGGCAAACCGTCGCGGTTCCGTGAACCGGTGTTATTGGTCGCATTTCCAAATTGTTTCCGCGGCGGGCGGACTTATCGGTATGTTGTCGTGCGCCGCAGCGGGTTCCGGGAATGCTTGCCGGACGGCCTGATTCGCGGCGCGCCCGGGCGCCGCGGGCCGGTGGTCGGTTGCCATGAACGCTGTCGGTGGTCGCCGGTACCCTCGGGCCGTGGCTCTGTACCGGAAGTACCGACCGGCAACATTCGCAGAGGTGGTGGGGCAGGAGCACGTCACCGATCCGCTGAGCACCGCGCTCGACACCGGGCGGATCAGTCATGCCTACCTGTTCTCCGGCCCGCGTGGTTGCGGCAAGACCTCCTCGGCGCGCATCCTGGCCCGCTCGCTGAACTGTGTCGAGGGCCCGACGTCGCGGCCGTGCGGGGTGTGTTCGTCGTGCGTGGCGCTGGCGCCCGGCGGGCCGGGCAATCTGGATGTCATCGAGCTGGACGCCGCGAGCCACGGCGGCGTCGACGACACTCGCGAGCTGCGCGACCGCGCCTTCTACGCACCGGCCGAGTCGCGCTATCGGGTGTTCATCGTCGACGAGGCGCACATGGTCACCACCGCGGGTTTCAACGCGCTGCTCAAGATCGTGGAGGAGCCGCCCGCCCATCTGATCTTCGTCTTCGCCACCACCGAGCCCGACAAGGTGCTGCCGACCATTCGTTCGCGCACCCATCACTATCCGTTCCGGCTGCTGCCGCCCGCGACCATGCGCGGCCTGCTCGGCAAGATCTGCGAGCAGGAGCACGTGCAGGTCGAGGAGGCGGTGTACCCCTTGGTGATTCGCGCGGGGGGCGGCTCCCCGCGCGACAGCCTGAGCGTGCTGGACCAGCTGCTGGCCGGTGCCGGGGCGGAGGGCGTCACGTACCAGCGGGCGCTCGCGCTGCTGGGCGTCACCGATATCGCGCTGATCGACGAGGCGGTCGAGGCGCTGGCGGCCGGTGACGGCGCGGCGCTGTTCGGCACCGTCGACCGGGTGGTCGAGGCCGGGCACGACCCGCGCCGCTTCGCCACCGATCTGCTCGAGCGCATGCGCGACCTGATCCTGCTGCGCGCGGTGCCCGACGCCGCCGACCGCAATCTGGTCACCGGCCCCGGCGATGTCCTCGACCGGATGCGCGACCAGGCCGACCGCATCGGCCCCGCCACGCTCACCCGCTACGCCGAACTGCTGCACGAGGGTCTGGGCGAGATGCGCGGCGCCACCGCCCCTCGCCTCCTGCTCGAGGTCGTCTGCGCCCGCATGCTCCTGCCCGCCGTCTCCGACGCCGAATCCGCCACGCTGCAACGCCTGGAGCGTCTGGAGCGCGGCATGGCAGGTGGCGCGACGAGTCAGGTCGCGAGCGCTCCCTCCCGGCCTGCCGGGGAGTCGGCGCCGGGTTCCGCGCCTGCCGAGGGCGGCGCCCGCCGCCGCGGCGCCGAGGCCCTCGC
Organism: Nocardia wallacei; assembly: GCF_014466955.1. Taxonomy (NCBI): domain Bacteria; kingdom Bacillati; phylum Actinomycetota; class Actinomycetes; order Mycobacteriales; family Nocardiaceae; genus Nocardia; species Nocardia wallacei. The sequence continues at coordinate 299,070 of NZ_AP023396.1, forward strand.
CGCCATCCGTGCCGAAAAGACGCCTCCGGCACCGTCTTCCACTCCCGACGCGGCGCAGGCTGCTGCCGTCACCCCCGTGGCGTCGAATACTCCGGCGAGCGAGCCGGTTCCGCCCGGGGGCGACTCCCCGGCATCGGCCGCCTCCCCGGGTCCGCGAGTGGAGCCGTTGCCGCAGGCGGGTGGTGAGGTCGCCCGCGTGGCGCAGGAGCAGCGCCCGCATCCTGCCCAACGGGCGCAGGCTCCGCACGGCCCGGAGTCCCCGGCCGCCCTGGCACTTTCCGATTCCGCGACGCCGATGATGGATACCGCGCCCGACACCGCTGGAGCGGCGCCTGCCGATCGTTCCGGTGTGCGAGTGGAAACCGCCACGCCACAAGCCGATTCGACCGATGCCCTCGAATCGTCCGTAGCAGCGGATGCGGTGCGTCGGGAGCTGTCCGACGGGTCCGATGCGACGGCCGACCCGTTCGAGCCGTCCGGTCGGGCGGCACCTGGCATTTCGGGTGGTGCACCCGCAGGCGGTATCGCCGCGGACGGGGTGCCGGGTGATGCGGAGTCCTCGCCTGAGCCGCCCCCCTCCGCACCGGCGTCGTTCGGTGCCGAGGCCGATGCGTCCGATCCGGGGGATGCGCGCGGCGGTGCCGGTGTGGCGGGTCCGGCGGATGCGCTGGGTAGTGCCGAGGTGTCCGGCCGGGTCGAGGCGGCCGGTGACGCCGACGCGTCCGGTCCGGCGGGCGGGGCCGCGGCGGAATTGGGGGCGGCGGACCAGTTCGGAGCGGGGGACGATGCTGCCGCGGCGGCGGCGCCCGAGGGGGATGTGGCCCGGGAGGTCGAGGCGAAGTGGGGGGAGATACGGGGGAAGGTCCGGGAGTTCGGGGCGGCGGTGCACGCGTTGCTGTCCGGGGCTTCGGTGGCCCGGGTGGAGGGGGACACGATCGTGTTCGCGCATCAGCACGCGCCGTTGGCGCAGCGGTTGTCGAACCCGAAGTACGTGGAGGCCGTGCAGGGGGCGGTGCGGGCCGTGCTGGGGCGCGAGTTCGGGGTGCGGTGGGAGGTCGGGTCCGGCGCCGCCGCGAGTGGCGGGCGGGCCCAGGCGGTTGCGGCTCCCGCGAGTGGCGGGCGGGCCCAATCCGGTACCGCGCCCGCGAGTGGCGGGCGGGCCCAGTCCGGCGCTGCCAACCGAGGTGGGGCGGCTGCGGGACGGGATGGCGCGCAGTCCGGTGCGGGTCCGGCGCAGGCCGACGCACCCCGGTACACCCGGCCGAGCCAGTCGCGGGCGGCGAGTCCGGAGACATCCGGCTCGACCTCGGCGCGCGGTCGCGAATCCGGCCCGGCGGGCAGCGATTCGAGCACGCCGCCGCCACCGCCCGACGACGACATTCCGCTGCCCGACGGGCCGGACCTGCCCGACGACCCGGGACCGTCCGGCTACTCGCCGGTAGGTTATGACGGTGTCCCACCTGCGCCGACGCCGGAGGAGGAGCGGGAGATGCTCGCCGAGTCGGCCCGCCCGGCACCGCCCGGCGACCGCCGCGACCCCGATGAGGTGGCCTTGGAGTTGCTCGCGAGTGAGCTGGGCGCCACACGTCTGGAGGCTTGACAGACACCCGCCGGACGGCCTTAAGTTAACCGGAGTTCGCATCCGGCTGTACTATGAACGGGTGGTCGTCAGCGGCGGTGCTACGAGGCTCTATGGTTGGCCCCGGAACAGGGGGCGGATCGAGCACGCGAGCGCCTGCGCATGCCGACGTTTGTACAGCGTCCAGTCCTGGTGCGAGCCATGTGCCCGGACCGCCATCACACGGTCGGCCCGACGGCCGGTCGGCGAGGTTACCTGCGGCGATATCGGGCACTGCGGTGTCGGCGCAGCCTAAGGAAGGAAACACTCCGATATGACCACAGAGGCCTACATTTTCGAGGCCATCCGCACTCCGCGGGGCCGTAACAAGAAGGGCTCGCTGCACTCGGTCAAGCCGATCGATCTGACGACCGGTCTGGTCAAGGAGCTGCGCAACCGCTTCCCGGATCTGGACGAGGACCGCATCTCCGACGTCGTCCTCGGCGTGGTCTCGCCCGTGGGCGACCAGGGCGCCGACATCGCCCGCACCACCGTGCTGGCCGCGGGCCTGCCCGAAACCGTCGGCGGCACCCAGATCAACCGGTTCTGCGCGTCCGGCCTCGAGGCTGTCAACCTCGCCGCCCAGAAGGTCCGCTCCGGCTTCGAGGACCTGGTCATCGCCGGTGGCGTCGAGTCGATGTCGCGCGTGCCGATGGGTTCCGACGGCGGCGCCATGTTCATGGACCCGTGGACCAGCTACGAGAACTACATCGTCCCGCAGGGCGTCTCGGCCGACCTGATCGCCACCATCGAGGGCTTCAGCCGCGAGGACGTCGACGCCTACGCCGTGCGGTCGCAGGAGCGCGCCGCGGCGGCCTGGAACGGCGGCTACTTCGCCAAGTCGGTCGTGCCGGTGCGCGACATCAACGGCCTGCCCGTGCTGGAGCGCGACGAGCACATGCGCCCCGGCACCACCCTGGAGGACCTGGCCAAGCTCAACCCGTCGTTCGCGGTGGTCGGTGAGATGGGCGGCTTCGACGCGGTGGCGACCCAGAAGTACCACTTCGTGGAGAAGATCAACCACGTCCACCACGGCGGCAACAGCTCGGGCATCGTCGACGGCGCGGCGATCCTGCTGATCGGCAGCGAGGAGGCCGGCAAGGCCTCGGGCCTGACCCCGCGCGCTCGCATCGTCGCCACCGGCATCAGCGGCGCCGACGCCACCATCATGCTGACGGGCCCCACCCCGGCCGCCCAGAAGGCCCTCGCCAAGGCGGGCCTGAGCGTCGACGACATCGACCTGTTCGAGCTCAACGAGGCGTTCGCCTCGGTCGTCCTGAAGTTCCAGAAGGACCTGAACATCCCGGACGAGAAGCTGAACGTCAACGGCGGCGCCATCGCCATGGGCCACCCGCTCGGCGCCACCGGCGCGATGATCACCGGCACCATGGTCGACGAGCTGGAGCGCCGTAACGCCCGCTACGCCCTGGTGACCCTGTGCATCGGCGGCGGCATGGGTGTGGCCACCATCATCGAACGCGTCTGACGCCCTACCTCACAGGAGAGACCAAAAGACATGACCGACAACATGATTGCCTGGGAGAAGGACGCCGACGGCATCGTCGTGTTGACCATGGACGACCCCAACCAGGGCGCCAACACGATGAACGAGCTCTACAAGAGCTCGATGCAGGCCACCGTCGACCGCCTCGAGGCCGAGAAGGACGACATCGCCGGTGTCGTCATCACCTCGGCGAAGAAGACCTTCTTCGCGGGCGGCGACCTCAAGAACATGATGCAGACCGGGCCGGACGACGCCGCGGCCATCATGGAGGAACTGACCGTCATCAAGTCCGCGCTGCGCCGTCTGGAGCAGCTCGGTAAGCCGGTCGTCGCCGCCATCAACGGCGCGGCGCTCGGCGGCGGCCTGGAGATCGCGCTGGCCACCCACCACCGCATCGCCGCCGACGTGAAGGGCCTGAAGATCGGCCTGCCCGAGGTGAAGCTGGGTCTGCTGCCCGCCGGCGGCGGCGTCACCCGCACTGTGCGGATGTTCGGCCTGCAGACCGCGCTGCTGCAGATCCTGTTGCAGGGCAACGAGTTCGACGCCAACAAGGCCAAGGGCATCGGCCTGGTCGACGAGGTCGTCGGCTCGGTCGAGGAGCTGGTCCCGGCCGCCAAGGCGTGGATCAAGGCCAACCCCGACAAGGGCGTGCAGCCCTGGGATGTCAAGGGCTACAAGATCCCCGGCGGCACCCCGTCGAGCCCGGCGCTGGCCGCCAACCTCCCGGCGTTCCCGGCGAACCTGCGCAAGCAGCTCAAGGGCGCCAACATGCCGGCCCCGAAGAACATCATGTCCGCCGCCATCGAGGGCGCACAGGTCGACTTCGACAACGCCTCGCTGATCGAGTCGCGGTACTTCGTCAACCTGCTCACCGGGCCGGTCGCGAAGAACATGATCCAGGCGTTCTTCTTCGACCTGCAGACCATCAACAACGGTGGTTCGCGGCCGAAGGACGTGCCCAAGCGCGAGATCAAGAAGGTCGGCGTGCTGGGCGCGGGCATGATGGGCGCGGGCATCGCCTACGTGTCGGCCAAGGCCGGGTACGAGGTCGTGCTGAAGGACGTCTCGCTGGAGGCGGCCGAGCGCGGCAAGAACTACTCGGAGAAGATCGAGGCGAAGGCGCTCTCGCGGGGCAAGACCACCGAGGAGAAGTCCAAGGCGCTGCTGGACCGCATCCACCCGACCGCCGACGCCAAGGATTTCGCGGGCGTCGACTTCGTCATCGAGGCCGTCTTCGAGAACACCGAGCTCAAGCAGAAGGTGTTCCAGGAGATCGAGGACATCGTCACCCCCGACGCGCTGCTCGGCTCCAACACCTCCACCCTGCCGATCACCGGCCTGGCCACCGGTGTGAAGCGGGAGCAGGACTTCATCGGCATCCACTTCTTCTCGCCGGTGGACAAGATGCCGCTGGTCGAGATCATCAAGGGCGAGAAGACCTCCGACGAGGCGCTGGCCCGGGTGTTCGACTACACCCTGGCGATCCGCAAGACCCCGATCGTGGTCAACGACAGCCGCGGCTTCTTCACCTCGCGCGTGATCGGCACGTTCGTCAACGAGGCGATCGCCATGCTGAAGGAGGGCATCGACCCGCAGACCATCGAGCAGTCGGGTCTGCAGGCCGGTTACCCCGCGGCGCCGCTGCAGCTGTCGGACGAGCTGAACATGAAGCTCATGCAGAAGATCGCCGCCGAGACGCTGGAGGCCGCGAAGGCGGGCGACACCCGCCTGGGCACCGAGCGGCACCCGGCGCAGGACGTCATCGACTACATGGTCGGTGAGGGTCGTCCGGGCCGGCTGGAGAAGGCCGGTTTCTACGACTACGACGAGAACGGCAAGCGGCTGGGCCTGTGGTCGGGTCTGCGCGAGCACTTCAAGACCAGCACCGAGGACCAGGTTCCCTTCCAGGACCTGATCGATCGGCAGCTGTTCATCGAGGCCATCGAGACCCAGAAGTGCTTCGACGAGGGTGTGCTGACCGCGACGGCCGATGCGAACATCGGCTCGATCTTCGGTATCGGCTACCCGGCCTGGACCGGCGGTGTGCACCAGTTCATCGTCGGTTACCCGGGTGGCCAGGAGGCCTTCGTGGCCCGCGCCGACGAGCTGGCCGCCAAGTACGGCAAGCGGTTCGAGGTACCCGCCTCGCTGCGTAAGTAATCCCGGCGTAGCAGCCGGTACGGCCCGGATCACGGTGGACGTGGTCCGGGCCGTACCGCGTCCGAAGGGCTTTCGCGGGTGCGGGATACACGCGGGCGGAATTGCCACCGCGTCGCCGAAGTCCGCGCTACGTTGGAATCAGCGGAACGTTCGAGGTGGTCCCATGAACCCACATACGGGCAAAGTCCGCAGCACCGATGCTCCCGCCGAATCGAACACCCAGCGTTACCCGCGGATCGGGATCGCCGACCAGCTCGCGGCGATGGGGTTGTTCGACGCCGAGGAGATCGGCCGCGGCGGCTTCGGGGTCGTCTATCGCTGTGCCCAGCGCGCCCTGGACCGGGTCGTCGCGGTGAAGGTGCTCTCCTCGGAGATCGACCAGGAGAGCCGCGAGCGATTCCTGCGCGAGGAGCACGCGATGGGCCGGTTGTCCGGCCATCCGAACATCGTGGACGTGCTGCAGGTCGACGTGACACCCGGTGGGCTGCCCTTCATCGTGATGCCCTACGCCACGCACGGCTCGCTCGAGCAACTCATCCGCGACCACGGGCCGCTGGACTGGTCGGATTCGCTGCGGGTCGGGGTGAAACTGGCCGGGGCGATCGAGAGCGCGCACCGGGTGCACGTACTGCACCGCGACGTGAAACCCGCCAACGTGCTGCTCAGCCGCTACGGCGAACCGCAGCTGACCGATTTCGGCATCGCCCGCATCCCGGGTGGATTCCGCACCTCGACCAGCATGATCACCGGCTCGCCCGCGTTCACCGCGCCCGAGGTGCTCAAGGGCGAGGAGCCGACCGTGCGCTCGGACGTGTACGGCCTGGGGTCGACCCTGTTCGCCCTGCTCACCGGGCACGCCGCCTTCGAGCGGCAGTCCGGGGAGAAGGTCGTTGCGCAATTTCTGCGCATCACCACCCAGCCCGTTCCGGACCTGCGCGAGCAGGACATCCCCGCCGGTGTGGCGGAGGTGATCGAACGGGCGATGGCGGCCGATCCGGCGGACCGGCCGCGGTCGGCGCTGGAGCTGGGCGAGCTGCTGCGCTCGGTACAGCGCGAGCAGGGCCAACTGCCCGACGAGATGGCGTTGCTGCAACCCGGTCCGAACGCCGACGAGGCCGGCATCGCGGGGGCGACGGCGTACCCGTCGCTCCGCTCGCGGTCCGTGCTGACGGGCAGGCGGGCCTCGCCGACCCTGCGTCCGCCGCCTCGCGACGGCTCGCAAGATACCGCCGCGGCGCACCCGCTGGTTCCGCCCGCCACGTTACCGCCTACGGCGGCAACGAAATTCCGGCCGCCGACGCCGACGCGGCGGCCGATCGAACGTCCGCGTCTGCTGGATATCCTGCGCGCCGGTGAACGCCGTCGGCTGGCGGTGATCCACGGTCCGGCCGGATTCGGCAAGAGCACCGTCGCGGCGCAGTGGCGGGCCGAGCTGACCGCCGGTGGCACCGCGGTGGCCTGGCTCGGCATCGGCGATGACGACGACAACGAGGTGTGGTTCCTGGCGCACCTGGTGCAGGCCATCCGCCGGGTGGCACCGGAACTGGGCACGGGACTCGAGCAGGTGCTCGAGGAGCGGTCCGGGGAGGCCGTGCCCTACGCGATCTCCACGCTGATCGATGAGATCCACACCGCCGGGCAGCCGGTAGCGGTGGTGATCGAGGACTGGCACCGGGTCACCGACGCCGGGGCGCATCGGGCGATGGACGCCCTCCTGGACAATGCCTGCCATCACCTGCGGTTCGTCGTGACCACCAGGGAGCAGACCGGCTTGCCGCTGAGTCGGCTGCGAGTGCGTGACGAGGTGGTCGAACTCGGCTGCGACGAGCTGCGCCTGACACCGCTGGAGACCCGGCAGATTCTGGTGGAGCGCAACGGTTTCCGGCTGACCGACGAGCAGGTCGAGCAGATCCACACCGCCGCGGACGGCTGGCCCGCGGCGATCCAGCTGGTGAGCCTGTCGCTGCGGGGCGGACGACCGGCGTCCGCGGACGAGCCCGCGGGCGCGGCGGTGGTCGACGCGGAGCAGCTCATCGCGCATCTGTCCGGTGGCAATCACGCTATTCGCGAATACCTTTCGGAGAACGTGCTCGACACCCTCGATACCGACATGCTCGAGTTCCTGATGGCGATCTCGGTGACCGAACGGGTGAGCGGTTCGCTGGCCGCCGCGCTCAGCGGTGCGTCCGACGCCGAGCGATTGCTGGAGCAGGCGCAGCAGCGGGAGCTGTTCGTCAGCCGCGTCGAACACGACCCGGAGTGGTTCCGGATCCAGCCGTTGTTCGCCGAGCACCTGCGTGACCGGCTGGAGCGCGTGCACCCCGGCCGGTCGAAGGCATTGCACCGCAAGGCTTCCCGGTGGTACGCCGAGCATCGCCAGCTGCGCCGGTCGGTCGATCACGCGCTCGCGGCCACCGATCTGGAGCTGGCGCTGGACCTGCTGGAGTCCGGCGGCATGGATCTCATCGATACCTCACGGCTGGCCACGCTGCTGGGGACGGTGTCGAAACTGCCGGTGCAACAGGTGGCTTCGCGGTCGAAACTGCTGCTGGCACTCGCGCGCGCCAACATCAATCTGCAACAGTCCGGGGCCGCGCGCACCGCGCTGGGGCGGCTGTCGAGCATGCTGGCGCGCAGTTCGCCCACCGACGCCGAGACGGTGCGACAGCGCTGTGAGGCCGCGGTGCTGGGCGCCGCCGATCTCGTGGCGCGCGACCGCACCGACGGTGTGCTGGACAAGGTTTCGGATTGCCTGAAGCTGGCCGACGACCTGCCGCCGTGGACGGTGTCGACGGCGGGCAATCTGGTGTCGTTCGTGCGGCTGTGCGAGTTCGACTTCGACGGGGCGCGCAGGATGCAGGACTGGGCGGCGCCGTATCACGCCCGCTCCAAGGACCCGCTCGGCATGGTGCTGGGCCTGCTGGGCAAGGGTGCGGCGGCCTACGAACAGCTCGATATCGACACGGCCACACAGTGTTTCGAACAGGCGTGGCAGACGGCGCGGGAGCGTTCGGGTCCGCGTTCGCACGCGGTCCGGGTGGCGGCGGCGGTGCTCGGTGAAGTCACCTACCGGCGTGGTGATCTGGATGCGGCCCAGGCGCTGCTGGACGAGAGCCATCAGCTGGTGGCCCGGGTGGGGCCGGTCGACTTCCTGATCACGACGTTCGTGGTGGGCGCGCGGGTCAAGGCGGTGCTCGGCGATGTCGATACCGCCGTCGCGCGGCTCGACGAGGGTGCGCGCATCGCCGCCGACCGCAAACTGCCCCGGCTGGCCGCCCACATCCGCGCCGAACGTCTCCGGCTGGACCTGCCGGTCGAGCGGCCCGCCGTGTCGATGCCGGAACCGGCGATGCGGCCGGTGCGGCACAGCACGGGCGTGGCCGCGCTGACGTCCGAGGCGGAGGAGATCGCCGCCATCCGCGCCCTGCTGGCCCGCCACTACCGCGGCGGCGTCGACGCCCTCGGCGACGACGACGTGGCCCCGCTCGGCACCGACGACTCCGCGGTGAAACGGGCCAGGGCACTACACGCCCGGATGTCCGAACAACGCCGTCCCCGTGCGGGATTGGACGCCGCCCTCCTCCTCGCCGAATGTCTCTCGGCGGCAGGCTGGACCGGCGAAGCCATCGCCACCCTCACCCCGGCCGTCGCCCGCTGCGCCGAATTGGGTTGGCCCCGGCCACTATTGGATGCTGGCCCCGGCGTCGTCGGCCTGCTCAGCACCTTCCGCAACGACCTGCTGTTCGGTGCGGATCATGCCGAAACCCCCGCCATACCAAGGAAATTCCTCGACTGCCTGCTTTGAGCGTATTCCGTCATCCCGGCGAAAAGCGTGCCGGGATGACGGAAATGTGGCGCCCTCTCACGATGGGGATGCGCGCCGCTCTCCCAGAGTGAGGGTGCGTGCTGCCTTCTCAGGTGACGGATGGGGTGTCTCAGGCGTTCCACCAGGGGCGCAGGGGGACCGTCCACTTCTCGTCGGGGCCGAGTTTCATGCCGAGGACCTGGTGGAGTTGGACCACGTTGCGTTCGAAGCCGAGGACGCAGCCGGCCATGTAGAGGCCCCAGACCTTGGCGGTGCCCTCGTCGGCGGCGGCTACGCAGTAGTCCCAGTTCTCGACCAGGTTCTTGCACCATTCGCGCAGGGTGAGCGCGTAGTGCGGGCGCAGGTTCTCCTCGTGGAAGACCTCGAGGCCGACGTTCTGGATGTCGGAGATGATGCGGCCGGAGCCGATCAGCTCGCCGTCGGGGAACACGTAGCGGTCGATGAAGTCACCGGCCTTGGTGGTGCGGGTGTTGTCGGGCCGGGTGATGCAGTGGTTCAGGAACAGGCCGCCATCGCGCAGCTTGCTCTTGATGTAGCCGAAGTACGACGGGTAATTGTGCACGCCGATGTGCTCGGTGAGACCGATCGACGACAGCGCGTCGAATTCGGTTTCGGGCACGTCGCGGTAGTCGGAGTGGCGCACCTCGGCCAGGTCCTGCAGACCCTCCTCGGCGATCTTCTTCTGCGCCCACTCGGCCTGCTCCTTGGACAGCGTCGCACCGATCACCTTGACGCCGCGCTTGGCCGCGTAGCGCACCATGCCGCCCCAGCCGCAGCCGATATCGAGCAGCCGGTCGCCCGCCTTCAGGTTGAGCTTGTCGAACACCAGGCGGTACTTGTTCTCCTGCGCCTGCTCGAGGGTCCAGTTCTCGTCGCCGTAGACCGCGCAGGTGTAGGTCATCGACGGGCCGAGCACGTACTCGTAGAACTCGTTGGAGACGTCGTAGTGGTGGTGGATCGCCTCGGCGTCGCGGCCTTTGGAGTGCCGGAAGCCCTCCAGGGCGATGCGTCGCCAGCGCGGCAGCGTCTCCTGCGGCGGCGGAGCGATCGGCTTGAGCGCATCCCAGCCAAGCGAGCGGGCGATGGTGACCAGCGCCAGCGCCGACGGGCGCCGGAACTTCAAGTCGCTCATCGCTTTCAGGATGTCGTAGGGATCACCCGGGTGGACACCCTCGACGGCCATGTCACCGGAGATGTAGGCGCGCGCCATGCCCAGATCGCCCGGGGCGGTGGCGATGTAGTTGATGCCGCGCGGGGTGCGGATATCCAGCCGGTACTTCGAATCCTCCGGGCCGCAGCTCGACCCGTCGTAGGCGGTGAACCGAATGGGCACCGGCCCCTCGACGAGGGTCTCGAAGATCTCGGCGATGCTGAGTTTGGTTCCCAGTTCCGCGAAGACGTCCGAACGATCTTTGAACGTGGTCACTTGCGTTGCACCGCCTTCGAATACAAATCCAGTAAACGATGATCCGGGTCGTAGTGTTTCTTCAAATCGGGGTAGACGTCGCCGCCGTACAGAGCGGCGAATTCATCTTTGTCGTAGTACGCGTCCGAGTACAGAGATTTGTGACCGTCCAGTTCGGACACCTTGCGTTCGATCGCGCGATTGGCGGCGCCCTCCGGCGCACCCGGTGTCGTCGGCACGGCCGACCAGAAGCCGACGTTGACGTAGGTCCGCTCGGGTTCCAGCGGGTACAGCGGCCACGGCCGCCCGCCGGTGGTGGATCCCTTGTCGCGCAGGCGCAGTGGGCACAGCCAGACCGGCTCGATCGGAATCTCGGCGAGGAACCACGCCATGAACTCGGCGGTGCGCTCGATGGGCACCTCGATGTCCTGCACGACGCGTTCGCGTGGCGGGTTGCCCTTGCGGGCCTCCAGCTTGTCGGCGATGTCGTACTTGTGATCGAGCGCGATCAGCTTCCAATAGAAGCTCGAGCGCCGGTACTTCCGGGGCCAGAACCGGCGGATCCGCGGGTTCTGGGTCCCGAACGCGCGCGAGCACCAGAACCAGTCGGTGTCCCACCGCCACAGGTAGTCGTGGATGGTGAGGCGGTCGCGGCGGGGCTGTTTCGCGTCGTGCTGGATGGACCGGTAGAAGATGTCCATCCCGGTGTAGTCGCTGACCGGGCCGGGCTCGTCGGTCTGCCGGCCGAGGATCAGGTAGCTCTCGTCGGCGGTGAACACCACGCCGTCGAGGTAGTCGACCGGCTCACCGTCGTAGGAGCGGTCGAGCACGATCTGCGCCATGACCGCTTCCAGCTCGCGCAGGTCATGGAAGCGCACGTGCCGCAGCGCCACGTAGGGCCGCACCTGTTCCAGCTCGATCTTCAGCCGGGTCGAATAGCCGAGCGTGCCATAGGAGTTCGGGAAGCCCCGGAACAGTTCGGCGTGCTCGCCGTCGGGCGTCGCGGTGATGATCTCGCCCGCGCCGGTGAGCACGTCGATCTCCAGCACCGACTCGTGCGGGAGGCCGTTGCGGAACGACGTCGACTCGATGCCCAGGCCGGTGACCGCGCCGCCCAGGGTGATCGTCTTGAGCTGCGGCACCACCAGCGGGGCCAGCCCGTACGGCAGCGTCGCGGCGACGAGATCCTCGTAGGTGGTCATCCCGGCCACGTCGGCGGTCCGGGCCTGCGCGTCGACCGCGATCACCTGGGTCAGGCCCGAAACGTCCAGCCCCGGAGCGGGGTTCTTGGCCCGGGCCCGGAACAGGTTCGAGGTCTTCTTGGCCAGCCGGATGTTCGCCTCCCGGGGGATGGCGCGATAACTGGCCAGCAGGCGGTCGACCCCCGCCCGATGCGCGGCAAAACCTGATTCGTGTGCGGCCGGTGCGCGGCCGGCCTTCCCCAACAGACTCACTGCCACACCCTGACGCTATCTCTCCCCGAAGGGGGAGGCCACCGCGAGGGTACCTATTGCCAGGAATTTTCACGTATCCGTTGCATTGCGTCGGGGTCTGCGCACGATGCCCTGGCGACCGGTGAACCGGCAGGTCGAGGCGGTGATTAGCCTGTCTAATGGAGTGTGCTGAGATGGAGTGTGCTGAGGTCTTCGTCGGGTGCGCGGTGCGGAATCGCTCGTCGGCTCCCGGGCGGCGGACGCGCTCAGTGGTGGGGGTACCCGTTCGGCGGTCCCGAGTGCGGGTAGCCCGGCGGCGGCCCGTAATCGTGAGGCGGTTGTCCCGGATACGGCTGCGGCCGATAGCCCGGCGAGGGCGATCCGGGACCGGGCATGCCGGGCTGCGGTGGCGCATATTCCGGTCCGGACGTGCCTGGCCGGGGTGGGGCATACCCGGGTCCCGGCGCGCCGGGCTGCGGCGGGTAGCCGGGGACCGGTGCGCCTTGCTGCTGCGGCGCGTGGCCACCGGGCGCTGCCTGGGGATATACCGGGGTGTGCGGTGCCGCGGCGGAATTCGCGTGGCCCGCCGATATGTTCTGGCCCGGCGCGAACCCGTCCGGCGACGCCTGGACGCCCGCGACGCCGGGCGGTTGCGCCATCGGATAGGGCGAATTGTTCGGTGGGGGAGGCGAGCCCGCAGCGGCGGTCGGACCGGTCGGCTTGCGTAGTTCGCCGCGCAGCAGCCACACACAACCCGCGCTCAGCAGCGGGCCGACGACGATCAGGGTCCAGCCGATGCGCTTGTTCCTGCTGTTCTGCTCGTCGATGGTGCGGGTCGTCGAACTGCCGTGCCGACTCGTCGTCGTGCAGGTGTCACCCGCCTTCATCTCGTGGCCGCCGCAGTCCACCGTGCCGTCGCCGTTCAGGGTCACGACGCCGCCGATCAGCAGGCCGATGCCGAATACGATGCCGAGCACATAGGTGACGACGTCCTTGATCCGGCGTGCGCGCAGCACGGTATTCGACACGAACCCCCCTAGGTGATTCCCGTTACGATGACGACCCGGCTCCCCTGAGTCGCGGCGTAGCATAGCCCGGCGGCAGGCAACGTGCACATCGCCGACTCAAACAAGGAGTTCACAGTGGGACAGGTCAGCGCCTCCAGTTCGATCGTCGTTCCGGCAGATTCGCAGCGCGCGCTCGAGGCGATCTCGGACTACGAAACGGTGCGCCCCCGCATCCTCTCGTCGCACTATCGGGATTACAAGGTACTCGAGGGCGGCAAGGGCGCCGGCACCGTCGCGGAATGGACGCTGCAGGCCACCGAGAAGCGGTCGCGCAATGTGCACGCGGTGGTGTCGGTCTCGGATTCGATCGTGACCGAACGGGATTCGAATTCGACGCTGGTGACGACCTGGACGGTGACGCCGTCCGGCGCCGGCTCCCTGGTCACCGTCCGGACCAGCTGGAAGGGCGCCGGTGGCGTGCCCGGCTTCTTCGAGGGCATCTTCGCGCCCCTGGGCCTGAAGAAGATTCAGGCCGAGGTGCTGGAGAACCTGAAGGGCGAACTGTCCTGAGGTTTTCCGGTCGCGCGCGGACCGGATCGGCGCGGACCGGATCGGCTCAGCCTTCGGCGATGTCGAACAGGTTGCCCTCGGGATCGGCGAGGGTGGACCAGCTGATCCCGTACTCGTCGTAATCGGCGATGTGCTTGGCGCCCAGCGTGATCGCCCGCTCGATCTGGTCGCGGCGATCGGTCGCGACCAGGTCGAGGTGGACGACGTTCTTGCCCGGATTCTTGTCCGGCACGCGCAGGAACATCAAAGTCGGCGACATGGTGTCGCGGCCGACCGTCGCGAAGTTCTGATTCGCCTCCGGATCGACGGGCTGCTCCAGCAATTCGGCGTAGAAACGCGCCAGCGCGGCGGCGTCCGCGCAGTCGACGGCGATATTGGCGAGCCTGGGTGGCATGGGTATTCCTTTCTTTACGGCCGGCCGACCGGCCAGCAGACCTCGGTGCGGAAATCGGAAGGATCCGCGACATCGCCCGGCCCGAGGAGGTACAGCTCCCGGACCGGTTCGGCGAGTGCGGTGTCGTGTTCGGCGACATGGCTGCCCAGGGCGCCGTAGGTGCGGTCGAAATCGGTGAACGGTCCGGTGTGCACGGCGATGGCGAAACGCCGGGCGGGCAGCTCGAGCACCGCGGTGCCGTCGGCTGTGGCGAGCCGGTCGCGATCGGCGGGCGCGATCGGCACGAACGCGACCACCTCGCCCACCTCGTTCTCGAAGAAGTCGGTGGAGTAGGTGGCCCCCGCGGGGCCGGCCGGTGCCACGCCCGCGGTGGCCAGCGTCTCGTAGAGCCTGCCGAAGGCGGTGTCGCACCATTGCGAGATACCTTCTTGTGCAACGGAATTCGCGAAGGTCAGGGCGGGAAATGCTGGGACGCAGCGGTATTCGACCGCGATCGGCGCGCGCGGCGACAACAGGGCCCGCAGCGAGGCCACCACGTCCCGGGTGCGCGCCAGTTCGGCCTCCATGCGTTCCAGATGGGCTCGCAGGGCGGCATCGCGCGCGGACCGGTCGGGCGCGGCCAGCACTGTGCGGATGTCGGGCAGCGGCATGTTCAGATCACGCAGGCGCCGGATGAGGTGCGCCTGGGCGACCTGGTCGGTCGAGTAGCGCCGATAGCCGGAGGCCGGGTCTCTCGTCGCGGGTTCGAGCAGCTCGATCTCGTCGTAGTACCGCAGCGTCTTCACGCTGAGATACGTCAGCCGGGCGAATTCCCCGATGGGGACGGTCGCTGTCATGCCGACCAGCGAACACCCTCCAGCGGGGGGAGAGTCAATAGGTCAGCACGAAGGTCAGCAGGGGCGTCGTCTGGAAGGCGCCGCGCCACCAGGAATAGCCGAACCAGACGCCCGGGGTGACCTCGCGGATCTCGTCCCAGATCTGCGGGGTGATGGACGGGGCGTAGTCCAGCGCCCACACCGGTTGCCCGTCGAGGATCGACGGCGCGCTGTAGACGTTGGCGGGGAAGCCCTCGGTCCCGCCGCCGAGGATGCGGTTCTGCAGGGTGCCGCCGTCGGGATCGGTGTAGAAGTTCTTGCCGCTCCACAGCGGCGGCGCTACCGCCTCCACGATCGGCGGGCGCGCGACCCAGCCGTTCGTCACGCCGATGGGCACGGTGCCGCGGGGCGCGTTCAGGAAGATCTGGTCCTGCTGCTGCGGATCGCAGATGTCGCGCAGCGCCACGATGGTCGCCTGGGGATTTTCGGGATACAGCACGCAGCCGCCGCCGTAATCGGTGTCGGCGTGCGCGGCGGGCGCGGCGACGACCGGCGCCACGGCGAGCAGCGCCGCCAGGCAGGCCGGGGCGAGCACCCGCCGCAGCGATATCCGAATGGGTTCACGGGCTGCCCGCATAACCGCCTCCATGTGACCTGACCCCACCCACTGATCCTAGTTCGCTATCGACGGGGCGATAGGGGGGTAGACCCAATCGTGACTACGCTGGGGAGCAACCACTTCCCGCAGAGAGGACAGCCCGTGGAGCCCGGTGGACAGGTCGACATGCAGGCCCTGCTTGCGCAGGCACAACAGATGCAGCAGGCGGTGATGGCCGCCCAGGCCGAACTCGCGGAGTCGGTGGTCGAGGGCGAAGCCGGCGGCGGGCTGGTGAAGGTCACCGTGAAGGCGACCGGCGAGGTCCAGACGCTGCAGATAGACCCGAAGGTCGTCGACCCGGAGGATGTCGAGACCCTGCAGGACCTGGTGGTGGGCGCGATCAACGCCGCGACCGCCAACGCCCAGCAGCTGGCCGCGGAGAAGCTGGGCCCGCTGGCCGGCGGCATGGGCGGGGGTTCGATGCCCGGCCTGCCGTTCTGAGCGCGGGGCCACCGCGTTGTACGAGGGTCCGGTTCAGGATCTGATCGACGAGCTGGGCAAGCTGCCCGGCGTCGGTCCCAAGAGCGCGCAGCGGATCGCGTTCCACCTGCTGTCGGTCGAGCCGCCGGAGATCGACCGGTTGCAGGCCGCGCTGCAGAAGGTGCGCGACGGGGTGCGGTTCTGTTCGGTGTGCGGCACCGTGTCCGACGGTGAGCTGTGCCGCATCTGCGCCGACCCGCGCCGCGACCGCACCCTCATCTGCGTGGTCGAGGAACCCAAGGATGTGCAGGCCATCGAGCGCACCCGGGAGTTCCGCGGCCGCTACCACGTGCTCGGCGGCGCACTGGACCCGCTGTCCGGTATCGGCCCGGATCAGCTGCGCATTCGAGAACTGCTGGGCCGCATCGGAAATCAGGACGACGGCGTCGACGTCACCGAGGTGATCATCGCGACAGACCCGAACACCGAGGGCGAGGCGACGGCCACCTATCTGGTCCGTATGCTGCGCGACTTCCCGGGACTGTCGGTCACCCGGCTGGCTTCGGGCCTGCCGATGGGCGGCGATCTGGAATTCGCCGACGAGCTGACGCTGGGCCGGGCGCTGTCGGGCCGCCGCGCGCTGTAGCGCGGCCGCTCAGAGGCGGACCGGTTCCCAGTCCAGCGCCGCCAGCCGGGTGCGGTCGCCGGTGGTCCAGTCCCAGATCAGGTCGGCGACGCGGTGGGCGTCGCCGAGCCGGGCGCCGAAGTGCCGGTCGGGTGAGCCGTCGCGGTATTCGAGGGTGTAGTCGCCGTCGCCGTCGCGGAAGGTCTGGATGTAGACCTGGGGTTCGCGCTCGACGATCAGATAGGGATTGGGGTCGGACAGCTCCGGGATCCACTGGTGTATGAGCGGCTCGGTGAGATAGGGGAATTCGCCCGCGCCGCCGTGGGTGACGGTGACCGGGATGTGCCCGGCGGGGTCGAGCAGCCAGGCGAGCTGAGGATCGTAGACCGCGTACGCCCGTGGCGTGGCGAGGTCGAACAACAGTCCGCGCAGATGGCCGATCGCGTCATAGGGACTCGAAACATACAGTGCCGCACCGGTTTCCGCGCCGCCGACGGGCGCCTCGGTGAGGAAGCTGTCCGGTTCGGGCAGTGCGGCGTTGCGTTCGTTCAGCGCGGCTGCCAGCTCGGCCACCACCCGGTCCTCCGGCAGGCCGCGCTGGGCGGTCAGGTAGGCGTCGACCTCGTCGGGGGTGGTGGCGACGCCGGAGGGCAGCAGTACGTGGTCGTAGCTCACCCGGTCAGGCTACGTGGCCCGGAACCGGGGGCCGCGCAGCCGCAGCCGCCCGCCACGTCGAAACAGTCGACGATGAAGGTGTGCCGGGCGTGATCGGTGTCGTGGCAGTCGGCGTCCGTGCACTCCACCGACCGGTCGGTGTGCACGATCAGCGTGCCGTGACAGTGGTCGAGCGTGGCGTCGCAGGACATACAGACCCGTACGTGCATGAAGACCTCCTGTGTGAGAGACCGTCCGCCCTACGGTCGTACCACGTGCGGGCCACTCGCCGGAAACCCTCGGACAGTGTGTCGTCCGCCGCTGTCCGGGGCGCGGGTACAACGGTGGTGTCGGGGCAATCCGCCCGCAACCGTGAGGAGCGCGTATGACAGCCACTGCCGGACCCACCGGAGCCGCGCCGGACATGGTGGACGTCAACCGGTACGACCCGGGCCACCGGGCCTGGCTGGCCGAGGCGATCGCCAAGGTGCGCGCCGATATGCGCCGTTCGTCGGATACGCACCTGCTGCGGGTCCCCGTGGCGGCGGTGCCGGGCGTGCACCTGTATCTGAAGGACGAGTCCACGCATCCGACCGGATCGCTGAAGCACCGGCTGGCGCGGTCGCTGTTCCTGCACGCGCTGTGCAGTGGCTGGATCCGGCCCGACCGGCCGGTGATCGAGGCGTCCAGTGGCTCGACGGCCGTCTCCGAGGCGTACTTCGCCCGGCTGATCGGGGTGCCGTTCATCGCGGTGATGGCGCGCGGTACCAGCCGGGAGAAGGTGCGGTTGATCGAATTCCACGGTGGCCGATGTCATTTCGTGAACGACGCGAACGAGGTCTACGACGTCGCCGCGCGGCTGGCGACCGAGACCGGCGGCCACTACATGGACCAGTTCACCTTCGCCGAGCGGGCCACCGACTGGCGCGGCAACAACAACATCGCCGAGTCCATCTTCGATCAGCTCGCCGAGGAACCGCACCCCGATCCGGCCTGGATCGTGGCGACCGCGGGCACCGGCGGCACCTCGGCGACCATCGCCCGCTACATCCGCTACACGGGCCGGGCCACCGGGATCTGCGTGGCCGATCCGGACAACTCCGCGTTCTTCCCCGGCTGGCGCGACGACGATCCGGCCGCGACCACCGAGATCTGTTCGCGCATCGAGGGCATCGGACGCCAGCGCGTGGAGCCCAGCTTCGTCGGCACCGCGATCGACCGGATGATCCATGTCCCCGACGCCGCGGCCATCGCGTCGATCCAGGTGCTCGACGAGCTGATCGGGCGCAAGGCGGGCGCCTCCACCGGTACCGGTCTGTGGGCGGCGTTCCACATCATGGCCGAGATGGCGGCGGCCGGGCGGGCGGGCAGCGTGGTGGGCCTGCTCTGCGATCCGGGCGATCGCTACATCGACAAGTACTACTCGGCCGAGTGGCTCGCCGCGCAGCGGATCGACATCACGCCGTATCGAGCCCGCTTGCGGACGTTCCTGGATTCGGGGGTGCTGTGACTACGTGATCGGCATACTACGTGTCGGCAGACTACGTGGTCAGCAGGCGCACGATGGCGACGACGCCGACCACGACGATGACGCCGCGCAGCACCGCGGGCGACATGCGGCGGCCGACCGTCGCGCCCAGTTGCCCGCCGATGATCGAGCCCACCGCGATCAGCGCGACCACCTGCCAGGCCACGTCGGCGACGAACACGAAGATCAGCGCCGACAACGTGTTGACCAGCAGGGCCAGGAAGTTTTTCACGGCGTTCAGGCGCTGCAACTCGTCGTGCACGAACACGCCCAGCAGGCCGATCAGCAACACGCCCTGGGCCGCGCCGAAGTAACCGCCGTAGACGCCGCTGACCAGTACCGCCAGCCAGAGCAGCGGGCCGCCGTGTGCGGGCGACGAGTCGTCGGCTGCGCGGCGGGCGCGGACCCAGCGGGAGAGGCGCGGCTGCACCACGACCAGGATCAGGGCGGCGATGATCAGGACCGGGACGATCGCCTGGAATGCCTCGGGCGGCAGGCGGAGCAGCAGGACCGCGCCCAGCGCGCCGCCGATCAGGGAGGCGGTGCCCAAGCGGAGCAGCCTGGCCCGCTGGCCGGTGAGTTCGCGGCGGTAGCCGAGTACGCCGCTGAGGCCGCCGGGGACCAGGCCGACGGTGTTCGAGACGTTGGCGGTCACGGGCGGGTAGCCCAAGGCCAGCAGGACCGGGAAGGTGATGAGAGTGCCGGACCCGACGATGGTGTTGATGCACCCGGCCGCGATTCCCGCACCGAAGATGGCCAGCTGGTCCAGCAGAGTCATACCGTTCCCTATCGACGTCCCCGCTCCGGTCCCGTGCTCCGACGAGCGGATACGCCGCAGACGCTATACGTAGGACGAATCCGGACATTTGCGGGCCGCGCTTTCACCCGCAGATCGGGCACCTGTAAACTCGCGGACATCATGCAGCGGGCACTCCTTCTCGGCCGCCGCGACGGGGTCTGACACGGACCGGCTCCCGTCGCGGGGTTCAGCTGTGCCGGTCGGCCCAAGCACATTGGGACACACCAAACCCACACTCACGGAGAATCGCATGTCACCCGCTGACGCCTTCGTATCCGGATCGCGCACCATCACCGCGCCGTCCAAGCCCGCGCCGGCCGACCAGCCCGCGTGGAACAAACAGAAGAACTCCTCGATGCCGACCTTCCGGTACCGGCCGTTCGCCGAGGAGGTCGAGCCCGTCACGCTGCCCGACCGCACGTGGCCGGACAAGGTCATCGATCGCGCCCCGGCCTGGTGTGCCGTGGACCTGCGCGACGGCAACCAGGCGCTGATCGACCCGATGAGCCCGGCCCGCAAGCGCCGCATGTTCGATCTGCTGGTGCGGATGGGCTACAAGGAGATCGAGGTCGGTTTCCCCTCCGCCAGCCAGACCGATTTCGACTTCGTCCGCGAGATCATCGAGGACGGCGCGGTTCCGGACGACGTCACCATCCAGGTGCTGACCCAGTGCCGCCCGGAGCTGATCGAGCGCACCTTCCTGGCCTGCCAGGGCGCACCGAACGTGATCGTCCACTTCTACAACTCCACCTCGATCCTGCAGCGGCGGGTCGTGTTCCGGGCCGACCGTGACGCGGTGAAGAAGATCGCCACCGACGCCGCGACGCTGTGCCTGGAGATCGAGCAGCGCTACCCCGACACGAACTGGCGCTACGAATACAGCCCGGAGTCCTACACCGGCACCGAGCTGGAGTACGCCCGCGAGGTGTGTGACGCGGTCTCGGCGATCATCGCACCGACTCCCGACAAGCCGATGATCATCAACCTGCCCGCGACGGTCGAGATGGCGACCCCGAACGTCTACGCCGACTCGATCGAGTGGATGAGCCGCAACCTGGCCCGGCGCGACTCGATCGTGCTGTCGCTGCATCCGCACAACGATCGCGGCACCGCCGTGGCCGCCGCCGAGCTGGGCTACATGGCGGGTGCGGACCGCATCGAGGGCTGCCTGTTCGGCAACGGCGAGCGCACCGGCAACGTATGCCTGGTCACGCTGGGCATGAACCTGTTCTCGCGCGGCGTGGATCCGCAGATCGACTTCTCCGACATCGACGAGATCCGCCGCACCGTCGAATACTGCAACCAGCTGCCCGTGCACGAGCGGCACCCCTACGGCGGCGATCTGGTCTACACCGCCTTCTCCGGCAGCCACCAGGACGCCATCAACAAGGGCTTGGACGCGATGAAGGCGCAAGCGGACTCGGATGGCCGCGACGTCGAGGACATCACCTGGGAGGTCCCGTACCTGCCCATCGACCCCAAGGACGTCGGGCGCACCTACGAGGCCGTGATCCGGGTGAACTCGCAGTCCGGCAAGGGCGGCGTCGCCTACATCATGAAGACCGACCACGGCCTGGCCCTGCCGCGCCGGCTGCAGATCGAGTTCTCGCAGGCGATCCAGCGGATCACCGACGGCGAGGGCGGTGAGGTCTCGCCCAAGGCGATGTGGGACGTCTTCGCCGAGGAGTACCTGAACCCGATCCTGCCGCTGGAACGCATGCGGCAGAAGGTGTCCGCCGCGGAGACCGACGGCGGTACCGACCACATCGATGCCGTGGTCAAGGTGGAGGGCACCGAGCAGGAGATCTCCGGCGAGGGCAACGGACCGCTCGCGGCGTTCGTCGACGCGCTGGCGACCATCGGATACGACGTGCGGGTGCTGGACTACTCCGAGCACGCCATGTCCGCCGGTGACGACGCGCAGGCCGCCGCCTACGTGGAATGCGCCGTCGGCGACCAGGTGTCGTGGGGGGTGGGCATCGCGACCTCCATCACCACCGCCTCGCTGCGCGCGGTGGTCTCCGCCGTCAACCGGGCGCACCGGGGCAGCTGAGCCGTTCGATACCGCGGTCGCCCAGCCGTTCCGCACCGTCCCGTATTCGTCGGGGCGGTGCGGTCCGCCGGGCGGCGCGAGCCGGTCTCTTCCGACTTCCCGGGCCGCCCAAGGCGTTTCACAACCCTCCGGGACGCCGGTGCCGAATCACCCGCTCGCGACACCGAATCCAGGGAGTTTTCCACATGTGGACAACTTACCGCTGACGGGAGTACAGGCTGGTCCGCGACGGCACGGGCATCCGACCAGCGTGCTAGCTTGGGGGTGCATTCAGCGCCGAGCTCTCTGCTCGTAAAACCCGAGCAGATGGGGGAAACGTGACACCTGACGACAACTCGACCTCACCGCCCTGGTTGCACAACCCCGGGGTGGACGTAGCCGCCGAGAAGGACGATCCGAACTCGAACCCGGCGCACGACGACGAACAGACGGACGACGCCGCGATATCGGGCGAGGCCACTGCGACATCGGGCGAGGCTACCGCGATATCGGGCGAGGCCACCGCGACATCGGATGAGGCCACCGCGACATCGGCCGAGGCCGACGTGCCCACTCCGGATGCGGAGACCGTCGACCCCGAATCCGCCGACGAACCCGAACAGGCCGCGGGCATCCTCCCGCCGGTGCCGGATTCGATCGAGCAGACCACTTTCGCACCGCAGTTCGGCCAGGAACAGTTCGGGCCGTTCTCGCCGCCGCCCGGCGGGCCGCCGGGGTCGTTCGCGCCGGGCGGTCAGTTCCCGCCGAACCAGGGCTTCCCACCCGGCGGTTTTCCGCCGCCCGAGCACGGCGGCCCCTTCGCGCCGGGCCAGGGCTTCCCGTCCGGTGGTTTTGCGCCGCCCGAGCACGGTGGTCCGTTCGCGCCGCCGGGCGAGCAGGGACAGTTCCCGCCGCCTGGTGAGCAGAGCTACTTTCCGCCGCCTGGTGAGCAGGGACAGTTCGCGCCGCCTGGTGGTCCGAACGAGCAGGGATATTTCCCGCCGCCCGGTGGTCCGAACGAGCAGGGCTATTACCCGCCGCCCGGCGGGCCCGATGGGCCGGGCTATTTCGCGCCGCCCGGTGAGCAGGGCGGCTTTCCGCCGCCCGGTGGCCCGGGTGAACAGGGGCATTTCCCGCCTTCCGGTGGGAATCCCGCTGAGCAGGGCTACTTTTCGAGGCCGGGCGAGCCGGGCCGGTTTGCCCCGCCGGGTGATCCGGGCCAGTTCGGTCCGTCCGGCGGCTCCGGGGAGGGCGGGTACCTTCCGCCGTCCGGTGGGCCCGCGGATTCGGGTCGATTCCCGCCGCCCGCAGGGCAATACCCGGCCGATGCCACGGAGAAGTACTCGGCCGCGCCCGGCGACTCGAACTCGTTCGCGCCGGCCTCCTACGGCGAGATGCGGCAGGAGACGCCCTACGGCGAGGTGCGGCAGGAGATCGGCGCGGACGGCATGGTCCGCCGGGTCTTCGACGAGGAGCAGTCCGCGCCGTCGGCCCAGGAACAGCCGGGCGGGGCGGGGGAGCAGTTCAGCTGGGCCCCACCGCCGTTGCCGCCGCAGCCCGCGGCCCCGCCGCAGCCCTATCAGCAGCCGCAGCCCAGCCGCGACAACTGGCAGGGCGGGCCGCCGCAGTCCCAGCCGCCGACGGGCTTCCACCAGCCGCCGCAACTGCCGGGCCCGCCCGGCCAGTCGATGAACGAGCTGAACCTGCTCAAGCGGGCCCGCCGCTCGCCGCGCAGCGGCTGGCGCAAGGCCGTGCACAAGGTCACCGGCGGCACCATCAATCCGGGCGAGTCACCGGCCGACATAATCCAGCGCGAGCTGGTCGAGCGGGTGAACCAGCCGGTGCGCGGCGACTACCGGATCGCCATCCTGTCGCTGAAGGGCGGCGTCGGAAAGACCACCACCACAGTCGGTCTGGGCTCGACGTTCGCCTCCTCGCGCGGCGACCGCGTGATCGCCATCGACGCCAACCCCGACCTGGGCACGCTCGCGCACCGGGTGCCGCGGCAGACCCGCTCCACGGTGCGCAACCTGCTGGAGGACCAGCACATCAGCCGCTACTCGGATGTTCGGGCGCATACCTCGCAGGCGCCGAGCCGGCTGGAAGTGCTTGCCAGCGAACAGGATCCGGCCGTCTCGGAGGCGTTCAGCGAGGCCGACTACCGGCGCGCGATCAACATCCTGCAGCAGTTCTACAACATCATCCTGACCGACTGCGGCACCGGACTGATGCACTCGGCCATGAAGGGCGTGCTCGACCTGGCCAGTTCCCTGATCCTGGTGACCTCACCGGCGATCGACGGCGCCCGCAGCGCCTCGGCCACGCTCGACTGGCTCGAGCACCACGGCTACGGCAAGCTGGTGGAGCGAACGGTGGTGGTGGTCAACGCCTCTCGTCGCGGCGCCTCCACGGTCGACCTCGACCAGTTGCGCAAACTGTTCCTCGACCGCACCCGCGCGGTCCAGGTGGTCCCGTTCGACGACCACCTGGCCGAGGGTGCGGAAATCGATCTGGAACTGGTCGGCAAGCCCACCCGCACGGCCCTGCTGGAACTCGCCGCCATGGTCGCCGACGACTTCGGCTACCACGTCCCCCAACCGCCCTTCCCCGGCCCGCACACCCAGTACTCCGGCCCCCAGGGCCAGTACCCGGGCCCGCAGGGCGGATACCAGCAAGCGCAGTACCCGGGATCGCAAAACCCCTACCCCGGCCAGGACCCGTACCCGAGTTTCGACCGCTACCAGGGCTGAACGTACTACCTACCCTCGCCGCCCTTCTCCCGTCAGCGGCGGGAGCTGAACGTACTACTTGCCCTCGCCCTTCTCCCGTCAGAGGCGAGAGCTGAACGTACTACTGCCCTCGCCCTTCTCCAGTCAGCGGCGGGAGCGGGGTGGGGCGGCGGTGACGTGCTCGGCGGCGGTTCGGAAGGCGGCGAGCACCGTGGCTATCGCGGGGCGGGCTTCGGGGTGGGGGCGGGTGACGAGTTCGTAGAGGCGTGCGGCGCGGACGCCCGCCAGGCGCAGTACGCCCAGATCCGGGTGGCGGACCGAGAAGCGGGGCATGAGGGCTACGCCGTAGCCCACGGCGACGAGTTCCTCGATTACCAGGAAGTCGTTGAGCCGCTGGGCGATTCGAGGTTGTACGCCGGTGACGGTGGCGATCGAGCGGAGCACGTCGTCGACCGGGAAGCCGCCGCGGACACTGAACCAGGTCTCGTCGGCGAGTTCGGCGGGGACCACCGCGCCCTGTCCGGCCAGGCGATGGCCGGGCGGCACGACGACGTCGATCGGTTCGCGCATCAGTACCTCGGCATCGACCCGCGGACCGGCCAGCGAGGGCGCGCGCTCGTCGCGGTGGGTGAGGACCACGTCGTAGTCGGCCAGCAGGCGCGGCACCTCGGTCGGCGGCACGTCCTCGTCGCGGGCGAACACCTCGACACCGGTGTCCGCCAGCGCCGCGAGGACCCGGGGCAGCAGCAGGGCGGCGCCGGACGGAAACAGCGCCACTCGTACCTGTCCGCGCGGCGAGCGCCGATACAGCGCCATCTCGGCGACCGCGCGGTCCATCGCGGCCAGCACGTCGTCGGCGCGCACCACCAGTGCCCGGCCCGCGTCGGTGAGCCGCACTCGCCGTCCGGCGGGTTCCAGCAACGCCACACCCGCTTCCCGCGCCAGCACCTTGAGTTGCTGCGAGACCGCCGACGGCGTCATCGACAGCGCTCGCGCCACCTCCGCCACCGTCCCGCGATCGGCCAGCTCCCGCAGGATCCGCAGCCGCTCGACGCCCATGGCAGGCCCGGATTCGCCGCCCGGTGCAGGTGCCGCCAGCTCGTTCACTCTTCAGTTCTACTACATCAATCATCCAAAAGTATTCGATTGTTCTTACTAGTTGCCGACCTCATCATTAGCCCGTGAACTACCGTGATCGCCTGCTCGGACTGGCTGTCGTCGTGCTGTGGGGCCTGAACTTCCTCGCCCTCCATGTCGGCCTCGAGCACTTCCCGCCCTTCTTCTTCGCCGCGCTGCGCTTCGCCGTACTGGCGGTGCCGGTGATCTTCCTGGTCCCGCGGCCACGGGTGCCGCTGCGGTGGTTGCTGTTGTACGGCACGGGATTCGGAATCGCGCAGTTCGCGTTCCTGTTCACCGCCATGCGCGCGGGGATGCCGACGGGCCTGGCCTCGCTGGTGCTGCAGTCCTCGGCGCCGTTCACCGTGCTGCTGGGCGCGCTGCTGCTGGGCGAGCGGCTGCGCCGGGTGCAGGGGCCGGGCCTGCTGGTCGCGGTGGTCGGCATGGTCGTGATCGGGTGGGATCGCGCGCAGCACGCCACCCTGCTGCCGGTGCTGCTGACGTTGGCCGCCGGGCTGGGCTGGGCGTTCGGCAATATCGGTTCCCGGCTGGCCGCGGGCGGCGGGGAGAAGGTGGATCCGCTGCATCTGGCGCTGTGGATGGCCGTGGTGCCGCCGGTGCCGATGTTCGCGCTGTCGGCCGTGGTGGAGGGCCCGGCGACGGGCCCGCGCGCCGTGGCGGATTCGTTCACCGCGCACGGCTGGCCCGCGCTGATCGCGCTCGCCTACACGGCGATCCTGGCGACGGTCGTGGGCTCGGGCCTGTGGACCTATCTGATGGGCCGCTACCCCGCCGGTGCCGTCGCCCCGCTGACGCTGCTGGTCCCGGTCGTGGGAATCGGTGCGGCATGGGCATTCCTGAACGAGCGGCCCACGGCCCTATCCCTCATCGGCGCATTGATCGTGATCACGGGAGCGTTCGCCGCCACCTCCACACCCCGCCGCCCCAGCCTCCTCACCGAGCCCACCCTGCCCACGGCCACGGCCCCCGCGCTCACACTCAGCAAGTAATCGGCAAAGTCCGCTTCGTGCGGGGGCGTGGTGGCCTGCCAGGCCGGGCGCTTACAGTGGGCCGCGGCGTGGAGGTCTGGAAGATGGTGGAACGATTGGGGGTCGCGTCGCGGAGAAGGATGCTTCGCGGAGCGGCGGGGGTGGTTGCGGCGGGAATGGCCGGTGCGACGGTGTGGCGGGGGCCGCGCGCGGCGGCGGAGGCGGGGCGTCGGGTCGCGGTGTTCGGCGGCGGGGTGGCCGGGCTGACGGCCGCGCACGAACTGGCCGAGCGGGGCTTCGAGGTGACCGTCTACGAGCGCCGGGCGCTGGGCGGCAAGGCGCGCAGCATCCCGGTCGCGGGCAGCGGCCGCGACGGTCGGCCCGATCTGCCCGGCGAGCACGGATTCCGGTTCTTCCCCGGGTTCTACCGCCACATCCCGGACACCATGCGGCGAATCCCGTTCCCCGGCAACGAGAACGGCGTGTGGGACAACCTGGTGCCCGCGGCGGAGGCGCGCTTCGCCCGGCAGGGCGCCGACGACACCATCGTCCCCATGCGCAGCGGCGGCGCCCGCGGCTGGGCGACCCCGGACGATTTCCGCCAGACCGTCGGCTCGGTCATCGCCACCTCGGCGAAGATGCCGATGGCCGACGCGCTCTACTTCGCCAACCGCCTGCTGGTCTTCGACACCAGCTGCGATGCCCGCCGCTTCGGCCAGTGGGAGCACGTGCCGTGGCGCGACTTCGTCGGCGCGGCCGGGCGGTCCCGCGAATTCCGGGCGCTGCTGTCGCGCACGCTCACCACGCTGCTGGTCGCGGCGAAGGATGAGCAGGCCAGCACCCGCACCATCGGCGCCATGGGCGAGCAGTTTCTCGGCAACCCGCGCGAGATCGGCAACGACGGCCCGCTGGACCGCGTACTCGACGGGCCGACCAACGAGGCCTGGATCGATCCGTGGGTGCGCCTGCTGCGCGAACTGGGCGTGCGGTTCGAGACGGCGGAGGTGCGCGGCCTGGACGT
Organism: Nocardia wallacei; assembly: GCF_014466955.1. Lineage (NCBI taxonomy): Bacteria > Bacillati > Actinomycetota > Actinomycetes > Mycobacteriales > Nocardiaceae > Nocardia > Nocardia wallacei. Next base: position 326,373 of record NZ_AP023396.1, read on the forward strand.
GCGGGACGGCCGGATCGCGAGCGCCCGCATCGTCGACGGTTCCGGCGCCGCGCACACCGTGGCCGCGGACTATTTCGTGCTGGCCGTGCCCGTCGAGGCGACGCGCGCGCTGTGCACGCCCGAAATCCTCGCCGTACGACCGGAATTGGCCGCGTTGGACCGGCTGGTCGTGGACTGGATGGCCGGGATCCAGCTGTATCTGCGGCGCCCGGCGCAGATCGCGCGCGGCCACGTCGCCTACGTCGATTCGCCGTGGTCGCTCACCTCCATCGCGCAGGGCCAATTCTGGTCGCGCACAAGGCTTTCCGAGCGCGGCGACGGGACGGTACAGGACTGCCTGTCGGTCGACATCTCCGACTGGAACACGCCCGGCCCGCTGTTCGGCAAGCCCGCCAAGGAGTGCACCCACGACGAGATCGCCCGCGAGGTCTGGGCGCAGCTGCGCGCCCATCTGGCGGACGTCGCGCCGCGCGACGACGACCTGCACTCCTGGTTCCTCGACCCCGGCATCGCCTGGGACGCCGAACGCCGTCGCAACAGCAACGCCGACCCGCTGCTGATCAACACCGCCGGTTCCTGGGCGGCCCGGCCGCAGTCGCACGGCGGACTGGAAAACCTTTTCCTCGCAGGCGATTACGTGCGCACCAACGTGGACCTGGCGACCATGGAGGGCGCGAGCGAGGCGGCCCGCACGGCGGTGAACGCCCTGCTGGACGTGGCGGGCTCGAACGCCGACCGCTGCCGCCTGTTCACCCTGTACCGCGCCGCCGAACTGGAACCACTGCGGCGAACCGACGCCGACCGCTACGCTGCGGGCCGGCCCAACCTGTTCGACATCGCGATCTGATTGCTCACAAACCCCTTGGCGCGGGCCGTATTCGGCAGTTCAATCGGAGGATGAGCGAGATCACGACCGCCGCCGAGCTGCGTGAGCTGCTCGGCCACCCGCATCCCCGCGCCGCCGGCAAGGACCGCGCCGCGCTGCATCCCCGCGACCGCCAGTGGATCGCCACGTCCCCGTTCGTCGTGCTGGCGACCAGCGATGCCGACGGCAACTGTGACGCCTCCCCGAAGGGCGACCCGGCCGGGTTCGTGCGGGTCCTCGACGATCGCACCATCGCCATCCCCGAGCGCCCCGGCAACCGGCGTGCCGACGGCTACCTCAACATCCTGTCCAATCCCCATGTGGGCGTGATCTTCCTCATCCCGGGCCGCAACGAGACGCTGCGCGTCAACGGCCGCGCCCGGCTGGTGCGCGAGGCCCCGTACTTCGACGACATGATCGTCAAGGGCCACCGCCCGGTGCTGGCCGTCGAGGTGGCGATCGAGCAGATCTTCTTCCACTGCGCCAAGGCGTTCATGCGCAGCAGCCTGTGGAAACCCGACGGGTGGCCGCACGACGACCTGCCGGGCGCGGCCCGTCTGGCCAAGGAGGTCCAGACCGACATCACCGAAACCGTCGAGGAGCTCGAGCGGCGCTACTCCCCGGAGAACTACGAGAAGCTGCTGTACAGCACCGGGGGCTAGCCGCCCGCGCACATCGCGCCGACCACCAATAAACTCGCGGCGTGGCAGACATCTCGGTGCGTGGACGGCTCGCGCTGCGCGCGGCGGCGGCGGCGTCCTGGGCCTCGCAGCAGGCCGGTCGCGGTAAGGGCTCGATGATCGGCGGCCTGATCGCGTTGCTGATCGATCCGAAGCTGATGACGCAGCTGGGCCGCGGCCGCCGCACGGTCCTGGTCACGGGCACCAACGGCAAATCGACCACCACCCGGATGACCGCGGCCGCGCTCGGCGCGCTCGGGCGAGTGGTGACCCAGGCCGACGGCGCCAATATGGACGCTGGCATCGTGTCGGCGCTGAGCACCGACCGCACCGCCCCGCTGGCCGCGATCGAGGTCGACGAACTGCATCTGCCGCACGTCAGCGACGCCTTGAACCCGGCCGCCGTGGTGCTGCTGAACCTGTCCCGCGACCAGCTCGACCGGGTCGGCGAGATCAACATGATCGAGCGCAAGCTGCGCGCCGGGATGGCCCGCCACCCCGACGCCGTGCTGATCGCCAACTGTGACGACGTGCTGATCACCTCGATCGCCTACGACCATCCGAACGTGGTGTGGGTGGCCGCCGGCAGCGGCTGGTCGGTGGACGCCACCAGCTGCCCGCGCAGCGGCGAGCCGATCGTGTGGGAGGGCACGCACTGGCGCAGCACCGGCGCCGACTTCCATCGTCCGGAGCCGGACTGGTGGGTCGACGAGGAGCACCTCTACGGTCCCGAGGGCGTGAAACTGCCACTGCACCTTGCGCTTCCGGGCCGCGCCAACCGGGGCAACGCGGCCCAGGCGGTGGCGGCGTCGGTCGCGCTGGGCGTGCGCCCCGAGGCGGCGGTCGAGGCGGCGGGCACGGTGCGCGAGATCGCCGGTCGCTACCGCAGCGTGCGGCTGGGCGAGCACAGTGCGCGGTTGCTGCTGGCGAAGAATCCGGCGGGCTGGCAGGAGGCGCTGTCGATGATCGACCCGGAAGCGACCGGCCTGGTCATCGCCGTCAACGGCCAGGTGCCCGACGGCGAGGACCTGTCGTGGCTGTGGGATGTGCGCTTCGAGCATTTCGAGGGCACCCAGGTGATCGCCGCGGGTGAGCGAGCCACCGACCTCGCGGTGCGCCTGACCTACGCCGGCGTCGAGCACACCACGGTCCCGAATCCGTTGCGCGCCATCGCTTCCTGCCCGCCCGGACGGGTCGAGGTGCTGGCCAACTACACCGCGTTCCGGGATCTGAACCGGGAGCTGGAGGGTCGATCATGAGCGAATCCACCGTCCGCATCGGACTGGTGCTGCCCGATGTGATGGGCACCTACGGCGACGGCGGCAATGCCGTGGTGCTGCGGCAGCGGTTGCGCATGCGCGGGCACGACGCCGAGATCGTCGAGGTCACCCTGAACGACCCGGTGCCGGACTCGCTGGACGTCTACCTGCTCGGCGGCGCCGAGGACTCCGCGCAGCGACTGGCGACGCGCCACCTGCGGCGCTACCCCGGCTTGCAGCAGGCCGCCGCGAAAGGCGTTCCGGTACTGGCGATCTGCGCCGCGATCCAGGTGCTCGGCCACTGGTACGAGACCTCGAGCGGCGAACGGGTCGACGGGGTCGGGCTCTTCGACGTCACCACCTCCCCGCAGGCCGTGCGCGCCATCGGGGAGGTGGCCACCACGCCGCTGCTGCCGGGCCTGTCCCAGCCGCTGACCGGTTTCGAAAACCATAGGGGCGGAACGAAACTCGGCAGTGACGCGCAGGGCCTGGCCCGCGTCACCCGCGGCGTGGGCAACGGCGTCGGCGACGGCCTGGAGGGCGTGGTGCAGGGCTCGGTCCTGGGCACCTACATGCACGGCCCCGCCCTGGCCCGCAACCCGGAACTGGCCGACTACCTGCTCATGCGCGCCCTCGGCGTCGATGAACTCGCCCCCTTGGAGCTGCCCGAGGTCGACCAGCTCCGCCGCGAACGCCTGCGCGCCTGATCACCTGCTATAGCGTTAGGCTATGCACATGGTGTTATGACGACTACCGATTGTGTTGAGTCGATCGTCGTCCGCCGGGTACGCTCGCGCGCGATCGAACTCGAGTAAGGAGCCCGGGTGCGCAGACGTGCCTTTCTGAGGGCCGCTGGGACGGCGGCGTTGCTGGGTGCGGCGGGGGCTGCGCACGGGATCGGCCCGGCGGCGGCCGACCCGGTCTGGAGCGAGCTGTTCCGGAGCTGGGTGCCCGAGATCTTCGCGCCGATCCCCGATCCGCCCGAGCATTCGCCGGCCATCGTCGTCGGCTCCGGGTTCGGCGCCGCGGTCGCCGCGCTGCGGCTGGCCGAGGCGGGCGTGGCGAACACCGTGCTGGAGCGGGGATCTCGCTGGCCCAACGACCCGTGGCGGGAGATCTTCACCGGCGACGACCTGCCCGACGGCCGCGGCTTCTGGCATCGCAGCAGCTTCACCGGCGTCACCAAGGTGCCCATGCAGTGCGCCCCGTTCGGCGGCGTCCTGGATGTCACCGAATTCTCCGGCATCGACGTGTGGCGCGCGGCCGCGGTCGGCGGCGGGTCCGTGGTCTTCACCGGCACGATGATCGCCCCCGAACAGCGCTGGTTCGACGAGATCTTCGGCGGGACAGTCGCTTTCGGCGAGATGGAGCGGGTGTACTACCCGCGGGTGCGGCAGCAGCTGCGGCTGAGCCCGCTCCCGCCGGACCTGTACGCGGCGTCGCCGTTCAGCCATTCCCGGCGCTGGGACGAGCAGGCCCGCGTGGCCGGATACCAGCCGCAGGCCAACGACTCGATCTTCAACTGGGACATCCTGCGCGGTGAATTGGCCGGGACGACGCGGCCCTCGGCCACCGCGGCGCGCAGCAACCTGGGCAACTCCAACGGCGCGAAGTTCGATCTGAACCAGAACTATCTGAAATACGCCCAGGAGTCCGGGAAGTCGGCGGTCTACCCCGGCCATCGGGTCGACGCCATCGCGCAGGACCCGGGCGGCCGCTACGTCGTGACCGTGACCAAACTGGATCCCACCGGCGCGGTGCTGGCGACCCGCACCCTCACCTGCGACCGCCTGTTCCTCGGCGCGGGCTCGATCGGCACCACCGAACTGCTGGTGCGCGCGCAGGCCACCGGCGCGCTGCCGCACCTGAACGAGCACATCGGCGACGGCTGGGGCACCAACGGTGACGTGGTCCTCGCCCGCGTGGACAACTCGCTGTCGGGCACCGGCCAGGGTGTACCCAGCGCCAGCCGCATCTTCGACTCCTCCGGAATGCCGCTGACCCTGGAGAGCTGGTTCATCCCCGGCGTTCCGGTGGAGACCGGCGCGCTGGCCTCGCTGGGCATGGTCTTCGATCCGACCCGCGCCCGGATCGGCTTCGACGCCGGGCGCAACGCCGCCGCCCTGGCCTGGCCGCGGCAGGCCCAGGAGCAGGTCGTGGAGGCGTGCCGCCTGGTCGACCACCGCATCGCCGAACGGTCCGGCGCCGTCTTCGACTACGTCACCCCGCTCGGCTACGACGCCAACGCCGTGTTCACCGCGCATCCGCTGGGCGGCGCGGTGCTGGGCCGCGCCACCGACAACTACGGCCGGGTGCACGGTCATCCGGGCCTGTACGTGGTGGACGGGGCCGCGATTCCGGGCAGTACCGGCACGGTGAATCCGTCGCTGACCATCACCGCCCTGGCCGAGCGCAATCTGGAGGCGATCGTCCGCGCGGGTCGGTGATCGCCGGAGACCTCATCGAGCGTGCCGGTGCGCTGCGGGAGATCCGCGCGCCGGTCGCCGGCACCCATTACTCTCGGCGGAACCGTTCGATGTGGAAGGGATCGCTGTGTCGCAGTACCGCACCGGGGCGGGCGCGCCGCCGGAGGACTACCCGCGCAAACCGCCGGCGCTGTGGACCGACTTCGTGATGCTGGCGCTCGCGGTGGTGTCGGTGGTGCTGGTCGGCTGGGTGACCTTCTTCCCGATCTCGCCCGGCGCATACCACGTCCTCGTCATCGTCGACTACACGATCTGCGCGATCTTCGCCGCCGAATTCGTCTGGCGCTGGCGCCGGGCCGACTGGTCCTGGACCTTCCCGTTCGTGTACTGGTACGAGGTCCTGGGCATGATCCCGGTGACCAGCCCGTTCTTCCGCGGTTTCCGGCTGCTGCGGATCGTGGTGATTCTGGTCCGGCTGGCCCGCGTCGCCGACCGTGTGTTCGGTGACCGGGTGACGGCGGCCGTGGTGAACCGATTCGTCGGCACCATCGTCGAGACGATCAAGCGCCCGGTGACCATGGCCGTGCTGGAGGAGGTCGCGACGGTGCTGCGCGCCGGTCGCTACACCCGCAATATCGCCGCCGCGCTGGAGGAGAACCGCGGCGAACTCGACGCCATGATCGTCGAGTTGATCCGCAACGACCCGCAGATCGGCCGGGTCCGCTATCTGCCGTTCCACGAGGACATCATCCGGACCATCGCCGATATCAGCTTCCGCATCGTGTTCCAGGCGCTGGCCGATCCGCGCACCGACGAACTCATCGGAGATGTGTTGCGGGAGAACGTGAATCAGATGCGCGAGGCGGTCCGCGACGGCGTGCAGGTGCCCGAGACCGTGGACCACAAACCGGCGTCGCCGATCTCCTACCGCTAGCCGCCGTGCCGGATCCGCTCGCGCGGCTGTGCGAAACGCACCAGCTCCCATACGGTCAGCACCGCCAGCACCGCGCACAGCAGCGCCAGCGCGGCCATCGCCGGTAGCCGCGTCGCGATCGGGAGCAGCGCGGCCAGCACCACCGCCGTCGCCACCCGCGCCCAGGAGACCTGCCCGGTGGCGTACTGCTTGAAGCCGACGAGCGCGAGCAGGTACAGCATCACCCCGCCGTACAGCGCGAACATCGGAATCCCGTGCAGCGCATCGTGCAACGTGTGCCCCTGGGCGCCGCCGAGATAGTTGAGCACCTTCTTCAGCCCCAGCGACAGCGCGATGATGCCCGCGATCATCGGAAAGTGCCAGTAGGTGTAGCAGTTTCGCGCGATCTGGATGCGCCGCTCGCCGCGGGCATGGGTCATCGCGTGCTCCACCGCATGCGCCGCCACGTCGAAGTACGCCCACCACAGCAGGCCCGAAACCGTCAGCGCCAGTAGCGATCCCACGGCGATGGGCCACGAGATGGGCAGGCCCGCCATACCGACGCCGATGGAGACGATCGACTCGCCGAGCGCCACGATGATGATCAGCCCGTGCCGTTCGGCGAAGTGGCTCGCCGAGTTCAGCCGCCACTGGTTGCCGGCGAAGAACGTCCACAGCATGTCACCGGTGATCGCGGCGATCCACAACCAGATCTGGACCGTGCCGTGATTCATCGCCGCGACGATCAGCAGCGTGGTGCCGATCGTGATGGAGCCCGCGGCCCAGCGCGTGACCTGCCCGCGCAGCTGCTGATCCTCGTCGCTGGCCAGCCAGAACATCACCAGGTGCACCAGCCGGATGACCAGGTAGGCGATGGCGAAAACCAGTGGCCCGTACCAGCCGCCGGGCATGTCGTGGAACGCCTCGGGGATCACCTCCGCCACGATCAGCGCCGCGCCCATCGCCGCGAACATCGCGACCCGCGCGATCCCCTCGTCGGCCCGCACCACATTGCCCAGCCAGGCGTAGGCGATCCACACCCACCACATCACCGCGAGCACCAGGACGGCCCGCAGCATGTTCAGCGCCGTCGTCTCGTGCGCGGCCAGATCGGTCACCTGGGTGAAGGCGAACACCAACACGAGATCGAAGAACAGCTCCAGCTGGGTCACCGAGGCGTCCTCGGAGACGATCTGTATCCGCCGTTTCACACCGGTCATGCCGATATCGTGCCAGCCGGTCGGTGTGCTCGGCGGGACGCTCAGCCCACGTCGTAGTTCTCGAACCGGAACTTCTCGATGAACTCGATCAGGTTCTGCACCGCTTCCTCGTTCACGCGGGCGATGCTGCGCTTCATCAGGATTCCCGGCACCGGGATCGGCAGCTGCAATTCGCAGTGGTACCAGACCTCGGTGCCCTCCCCGGTCACCTCCAGCTCGAACCAGCCGCGGCCGCCGCCACCGGCACCGCTCTCCACCACTTCCCAGGCGATCCGGTCCTCGGTGCAGTCGTATTCGAGAACCTGCCGATCGGAATTGCCGAGCGGGGTGACCGTGGCGTATACCTTCTTGGGACGTCCGTAGTCGTCGTACGTCGCCACGCGCACATCCTTGTGCGACGGTGACCATTCCGGAATCCGATCGATCGCGAGCAACGCCTCCATGACTTGTTCGGGATCGAGGTCGATGACGAATCGGTGGTCGGTCTTCGTGCGCATGTTGTGCCCTCCACCCCCCGTAATGCTTCGAGCCCGATTGTCGCCGGGGCCACAGCACACGTCAACCGTGCCTCCCGTGCGGCAGCCGGTCCGCGGCACGGTGTTTCGGGGTGCGGCGGTCGTGCGGTCTGCGGCCTCCGCACCTGGTCGGCGCAGTAGCGACAGTGGCGGAATCCGGTCAGAGGTGATAAGCATCACACGGTGATCGCCCGATCGACGGCGGCCCGCACCAATTCGCGCCGCTGCTGCTCACCGAAAATCTCGGGCAGGGTGAGGCTTTCGAGAATCAGCCAGTTCAGGCTCAGGTACAGCAGCACCACCGTGGTGGCGTCGCCGGGCATTCCGGCCTCGAGGTGATTGCGGACATTGAGATCGAGGTCGGCGCGCACCCGCTCGGTGAGCATCGCCTGCAGTTCGGGCCGCCGGGTCGCCTCCAGTCGTAGCTCCAGCTGGGCCAGATAGCCGGTGCGGAATCCGGCCACGCGCCCGACGACCTCGGTCATCAGTTCGGCGATGGTCTCCCGGCTCTTGGGCGCGTCGGTCAGCATCGCCATGGTCTCCGCGCTGGGTTGCAGTCGTTCGTAATAGCGCCCGCAGACCTGGGTGAGCAGGTCGTCGCGATTGGCGAAGTAGTTCGAGGCCGTCCCGGCCGGTACCCCCGCCTCCTTGTCGACGGCGCGAAAGGTGAGCCCGCGCGCGCCGTCTCGCGCCAGCACCTCGATCGCCGCGTCCAGCAGGGTCTGCCGGCGCTCGGGATTGGTCCGCATCTTGACACCACTCCATCCGTAGTACTACATTCGAAATCACTACAGACAGAGTACAACAGGCAAGGCGGTATTGATATGCGAAAGCTCGTCTACTACGTCGGGGTGTCCCTGGACGGCTACATCGCCGGGCCTGCGGGGGAGGTGGACTTCTATCCGGTGGCCGACGACATGTCGGCCTGGTTCAACGAGCGGTATCCGGAGGTGGTCCCGACACACATCCGCCCGCACGTGGGATTGCCCGTGGACACTCCTAACCGGGAGTGGGACACGCTGATCATGGGCCGCGGCACCTACGAACCCGCGCTCTCGATCGGTGTGGCCAGCCCGTTCGCGCACATGAAGCAGTACGTCGTGTCCGGCACGCTGGCTCCGGTGGACGACCCAGGGGTCGAGGTCGTCGCGGGCGATCCGGTCGAGTTGGTGCGCGGGCTCAAAAAGGAAGCGGGCAGGGATATCTGGCTGTGCGGCGGCGGCAAACTCGCCGGTGCGCTCGTCGACGAGATCGACGAGCTGATCATCAAGAGCTATCCGGTGATCGCGGGCGCGGGCGTGCCGGTGTTCGGCGGCGACTTCCGCCCGACCCTGTTCCACCCGGTCCGGCGGCAGGAATTCAGCAACGGCGCGCAGGTCACCTGGTTCACCCGGGCTTGAACCCCCATCCCGCCGCGATCCTCGTCAGAAAGGCTGTATCTCCTATGCGAAAGCCAGTTCGTAACCACGCTGTCCAGCAGCGCTTCGCCGCTCGTCCCGTGCGCCCGATCCCTCAGGTCAACTGGGGTCGGCAAGGAAGGAGAGGCGCACCCGGCGGTTCGGGTTGTCGACGTTGAGGTCGACGAACGCCACCGACTGCCAGGTGCCCAGCGCGAGTTCACCGCGCAGCACGGGAATGGTGGCGTAGGGCGCGATCAGCGCGGGCATGACGTGCGAACGGCCGTGCCCGCGCGATCCGTGCGCGTGCCGCCAGCGGTCGTCGGCCGGTAGCAGGTCGCGCAGCGCGGCCAGCAGGTCGTCGTCGCTGCCGGCGCCGAGTTCGATCAGCGCGACGCCCGCGGTGGCGTGCGGGACGAAGACGTGCAGCAGGCCGTCGCCGCCCGCCGCGGCCTCGCGCAGGAAAGCCGTGCACTGCGGCGTGAGGTCGTGGACCACTTCGGAGCGGCCCGTGGTCACGTCGATCTCGGTGCTCTTCATGAATTCGCCTCCGGCTCAGTCGGATTCGTTGTTGCGCAGCATGGTGGTCACCCGCAGCGAGGTCTCGTGCAGGCGGTCGAACAGGTCGAGCAGCAGCTCCAGCTGCTCGGTCGAGTACTCGCCCATGATCTTTCCGAATTCCCGCGCCAGCAGTTCGTAATGCGGCGCGATCTCGGCGATCCGGTCCTCGTCGGCGGTGACGATCACCCGGCGGCGGTCCTGCGCGTCGTGCTCGCGGGCGACGTAGCCGCCGCGCAGCAGCCGGTCGATCATCCGGGTGACGGCGCCGGTGGTGAGTCCGGTGCGGGCGGCCAGCTCGCCGGGTGTGGCGGGACCGCCCAGGCGCAGCAGATTCAGGCAGCGCAGATCCGTCACGTGCAGGCCCAGCCGGTCGGCGACGGCCTGGTGCATCATCACCGCGTCCGTCGCGTTGCGCTGCGCTGCGACGGTGAGTCGTTCTCCCAGGTCTTTCGCCTTCGTCATCGCTGGTCCTCGCTCCTGTCCGCCGGTCCTGCCGCCTTGACACTAGCGCTCGACTCGATCACTATCTTACTTACTCAATTATTTACTGAGTAAGTAAATGATCAGAGCAATAAAGGAGAGTCCCGATGACCGATCGCCACGCCGACGAACTGGCCGTCCGCGCCGTGCTGGCCCGCGCGAGTGCCGCCTGGGCCGCGGGTGATGCCGCCGCCTACGCCGCGGTGTTCACGCCCGACGCCGATTACGTCACCTTCCTGGGCACCCACCACAAGGGCCGGGCCGACATCGAGTCCTGCCATATCCCGCTGTTCGAGAAGTTCCAGCGGGGCTCGCGGATGGACTACGAGATCACCCAGCTGCGTTTCCCCGCGCCCGACGTCGCGCTCGTGCACAGCAAGGGCGCACTCCTGAAGGGCGCACAGCGCCGCACACCGCGCAATACGAAGATGCAGACGTGGGTGCTCGTCCGCGGCGCCGAAGGTTGGGAAATTTCAGCGTTTCACAACACCCGATATCACTGGATCCTGGCACCGCTGACCACCAAGTTCGACGCCCGGATGGGTTCCTCGGAACTGCCCCCGGTCGAGGTGCATCGATAATCCCTCGATCCGGATCGGTACTCTGGGTTCCTGTAATTGCAGCTAGTCGATCTTGGAGGACCCCGTCGTGGCTCTCGTCGTTCAGAAGTACGGAGGATCCTCGCTCGAATCAGCCGAGCGTATCCGGCGCGTCGCTGAGCGGATCGTGGAGACGAAGAAGCAGGGCCACGATGTCGTGGTGGTCTGCTCCGCGATGGGCGACACCACCGACGAATTGCTGGATCTGGCCCAGCAGGTGTCTCCCGCGCCGCCGGCTCGTGAGTTGGACATGCTGCTGACCTCGGGCGAGCGGATCTCGAACGCCCTGGTGGCGATGGCCATCCACTCGCTGGGCGCGGAGGCGCGCTCGTTCACCGGGTCGCAGGCCGGCGTGATCACCACCGGCGCGCACGGCAACGCCCGCATCATCGACGTCACCCCGTCGCGGGTGCGGGAGGCGCTCGACGAGGGCGTGGTCGTGCTGGTCGCCGGATTCCAGGGCGTGTCGCAGGACAGCAAGAACATCACCACGCTCGGCCGCGGCGGTTCCGATACCACCGCGGTCGCGCTCGCCGCCGCCCTGGAGGCCGACGTCTGCGAGATCTACACCGATGTGGACGGCATCTTCACCGCCGACCCGCGGATCGTGCCGGACGCGCAGAAGCTGGACCAGATCTCCTTCGAGGAGATGCTGGAGATGGCGGCCTGCGGCTCCAAGGTGCTCATGCTGCGTTGCGTGGAGTACGCGCGAAGCTTCAACGTGCCCGTCCATGTGCGTTCGTCGTACACCGACAAGCAGGGCACCTACGTTTACGGATGGATGGAGGACATCCCCTTGGAGAAAGCAATTCTCACCGGCGTCGCCCACGACCGCAGCGAGGCCAAGGTGACCGTGGTCGGCCTGCCCGACGAGCCGGGTTACGCCGCCAAGGTGTTCCGCGCCATCGCCGACGCCGACGTCAACATCGACATGGTGCTGCAGAACGTGTCCAAGGTGGAGACCGGCAAGACCGACATCACCTTCACCCTGCCGAAGACCGACGGCCCGAAGGCCGTGGAGTTCCTGACCGAGCGGCAGAGCGAGATCGGCTTCTCCCAGGTGCTGTTCGACGACCACATCGGCAAGGTGTCGCTGGTCGGCGCGGGCATGAAGAGCCACCCGGGCGTCACCGCCACCTTCTGTGAGGCGCTGGCGCAGAACGGGGTCAACATCGACCTGATCTCCACCTCGGAGATCCGGATCTCGGTGCTGGTCAAGGACACCGAGCTGGACAAGGCCGTGCAGGTGCTGCACAAGGCCTTCGATCTGGGCGGCGACGAGGTCGCGGTCGTGCACGCCGGATCGGGGCGGTGATCGCGTGGGCGTACGGGTAGGTGTCGTCGGCGCGACCGGCCAGGTCGGCGCCGTGATGCGAAAACTGCTGGAGGAGCGCGACTTTCCCGCCGACGAGGTACGGTTCTTCGCCTCGTCGCGGTCGGCCGGCAAGAAGCTGCCGTGGCGCGGCGGTGAGGTCGTGGTCGAGGACACCGAGACCGCCGACCCGAGCGGCCTGGACATCGCGCTGTTCTCAGCCGGGGCCACCATGTCGCGGGTGCAGGCGCCGCGCTTCGCCGCCGCGGGTGTCACCGTCATCGACAACTCGTCGGCCTGGCGCAAGGACCCCGAGGTCCCGCTGGTCGTCAGCGAGGTGAACCCGGAGCAGACCCGCAACCTGGTCAAGGGCATCATCGCCAACCCGAACTGCACCACCATGGCGGCGATGCCGGTGCTCAAGCCGCTGCACGACGCGGCAGGTCTGCGGCGGCTGATCGTCTCCAGTTACCAGGCGGTGTCGGGCAGCGGGCTGGCCGGGGTGGAGGAGCTGGCCGGTCAGGTGCGCGCGGTCGCGCCCGAGATGGAGAAGCTGACCCACGACGGTTCGGCGGTGCGGTTCCCCGCGCCGAACAAGTACGTCGCCCCGATCGCGTTCGATGTGCTGCCGCTGGCCGGTTCGCTGGTCGACGACGGCTCCGGCGAGACCGACGAGGACCAGAAGCTGCGCAACGAGAGCCGCAAGATCCTCGGCCTCCCGGACCTCGCGGTGAGCGGCACCTGTGTGCGCGTGCCGGTCTTCACCGGTCACTCGCTGTCGGTGAACGCCGAATTCGCGCAACCACTTTCGGTCGAGCAGGCCCAGCGGATCCTCGCCGGAGCCCCGGGCGTCAAACTTGTCGACGTGCCCACCCCGCTGCAGGCGGCCGGTATCGACGAATCCCTGGTCGGCCGCATCCGCCGCGACGAGGGCGTCCCCGACGGCCGCGGCCTCGCCCTGTTCATCTCCGGCGACAATCTCCGAAAAGGCGCCGCCCTCAACACAATCCAGATCGCCGAGGTGTTGCTGAGCCAGCGCTGAGGACACCTCGTTCAGCCGAGACCTGTTGACTTCCCCATGGTCGACGGGTCTCGGCCTGTCGACTCGCATGGCGCAAGCGGAGGCGAAGCCCTTGCCGCGTCGATCCACACCTGTCCGGAATCTGCTGCGATGGTTCCTGTTTCGCCGACAGTGTCGGAGTTGTTGGGTACGGTTGATGCCGATGCAGTCCAGTGATCGACAACATCCGGATTTGCTACGAATCGTCAGGTGGGGAGCAGTCGTTTGCGAAGAGTTGTTCGCGGGCAAGCCGGGCAAGTTTTGGACGGCGACATCGTGCATGGGGGATGACCGTGCGTCGTCCTGTGCCCACGCCCGTATGGCACTTCACTCACCTTGACCATTTGCCAACCATCAGTCAGTTCGGCCTACTCTCGGACACAGAAGCGCAGCGGGTGGGCTGCATCGAGCAAGAGGTTGGCAATCTGGGCATCAAACGGACACGCCGGAGTCGACGAGTGCCGGTCGGTGCAGGCGGGTTCGTAGCCGACTACGTGCCATTCTACTTCGCCCCCAGAAGTCCGATGATGTACTCGATCTTCAAAAAGAACGTGGACACCTACAGTGGAAGTGACCGCGAGCTCGTCTACTTGCGCACCACCGTCGAGACGCTGATCGATCAAGGGTTGCAGCCTGTATTCACCGACCGGAACGCGGCACTGCAGGTGTGTAGGTTCACATGCGACCTGGCCGTAGTCGATACCATGATCGACTGGCCACTGATGGGGGAGCGTATCTGGAAGAACACCGAGACCGATCATGATCGGGTCGAGAGGAGGATGGCCGAGTGCTTGGTACATGGCAAAGTACCGTGGTCAGCGTTCGTCGAGATAGCTGTTTGCAGCCAGCAGACCGTAGACCGAGTTAGGCTGGCCGATGGGTTGGTGGACCGGACGCCCGTATCTGTCAGACCTGCCTGGTACTTCTAACGTATGGAGTCGTTCGCCGTGATCATCGAGGCCACTGGCAACTTGCTCCGCGCCGACACGGAAGCGTTGGTGAACACTGTCAACACCGTGGGTGTGATGGGCAAGGGCATCGCGCTGCAGTTCCGCCGCGCGTACCCGGAGATGTTCCAGGCCTATAAAGAGGCCTGTGAACACGGCGAGGTCCGGATCGGCAGAATGCATGTCTGGCGCACCGGAATGCTCGATGGGCCGCGTTATATTATCAATTTTCCCACAAAGAGACATTGGCGCGCGTCTTCCAAGCTACCCGATATCGAGGCAGGTTTGGTCGACCTTGTAAATGTGATCACAGAATTGCGGATAAAGTCTATAGCTGTGCCGCCTCTTGGCTGTGGCAACGGCGGACTGGATTGGGCCGAAGTAGAGCCGGTGATCGTATCCGCTCTACGGCCTCTGCCGAATTTGGATGTCCGACTATATCTGCCCGGTAATACGCCGGCTGCCGCCGAGATGCTGAATGCTACACCTCGGCCGGAGATGACGGTGGGCCGTGCTGCGCTTATCGAACTTCTGTCTCGGTACCTGAGGAACTCCTTGGAGGCGACTCCACTGGAGATTCAGAAGCTGATGTACTTTCTGCAAGTTGTCGGCGAGCCTCTTCGACTGGAGTTCTCGAAGGGTCGTTACGGGCCGTACGCGGATGGCTTGAGAAGAGTGCTCAGCCTGGTCGAAGGGCACTTTTTGACTGGCTACGGGGACGGCTCGTCACGGGTTCTGGAGGCAACCTCCATTCGCCCGCTCCCGGCGGCTGGAGTGGAAGCATCGAGGGTTTTGGATTGTCATCCTGCAACTCGCCAGCGGATTGCTGTAGTCGATAATCTAACCGACGGCTTCGAGTCCATGTATGGCATGGAATTGCTTTCTACTGTCCATTGGCTCGCTGTCCATGACCGGTGTGCGGCACTGGACTGGCGACGAAATGCCGAATTGGTTCGAGAATGGACACCACGGAAAGCGGAAATATTCACAGACGATCATGTTCATGAAGCATGGTTGCGACTCCGGGCCTACGATCTTATCGAAGGTAACGCACTGAATCGCCCCAGCCGGCGTATGAGTGAGAGAATGCCTTCGGGAGGCAAGGTGGTAACGGTACGAGTGAGTCGCGCTGAACTTGGCGCTAGGCTGATTCAGGCTATCCGTGAGTCCGCCTTCCCTATATCTGATGTGGCAGTAATTACTGCCACACGAGGTGAATCCGATTATATTCAGCAGCTACTCGATGCGGAGGAAATTCCTACCCGTTCGCTGGAGGAGTTCGACGGCACATGGCTGGACGCGGTAAAGGTCGGGACTGTGCGTCGCGCGAAGGGGCTCGAGTTCGCGGCAGTGTTCCATCCGACGCCGGCGCATGGGCCGGTCGATCAGCTGTCCAGCGAGGAGCGCTCCGCCGCCGAACTCATTCAGCGACAGGCGCTGGTTGCGATGACCAGAGCTCGCGATTATCTCTGGATAGCTGTGGTGGAGGAGTAGTCGCCCCGGGGTTTCACGCCGACTCTACTGTCATCGGTTCCCCACCGGCGGTTTCCGGGATGTTCAATGTTGGTGAAAGGTATGTAACTTCGGTTCCGACCTGGCGTTATTCTGGTTCGGCGGGACTGAACGGCGTTGGCGCGCAGGGGGTTCGGTGGTCATGATCGACCGATGGATGTGGAACTGCGGGGTCGGCTGGAGTGGGTTCGGGGGCGGCTGGAATGGTTGCGGGAGCGGGACGCGTTGCTGCCCAGGGCTTTCGACAGCGAGGTGGTGACGGGAGGGAATCTGCACTCCTATCTCACCTGGCCGGTACGGGCGGAGAAGTTGTGCGGACTCGAGGGTGTGATGGGGGCGGCGCTGGACCCGGTGTTCCGAGCGTTCCTGGTGCGGATCGGGGTCGGTGCGGGACCGTATTGCGGGATCAGCTGGGAGCGGATGATGCGGTCCGCCCGAACCGCCTGTGTGCGTGAGTTTCCGAGTGGTGAGCAGGGTACCGGGCTGCCGACCGCGGGTTTCCTGGTGATCAGCGACGTGGGCTACGGCGACTTCATCGGCGTGGTGGCGGCGGGGGCGGCGCGGGGGCGGGTGGTCTATCTGGGTTATCGTCGCGATGAATGGTCCTTGGGTCCAACGTTTCTCGACTACTACCAGAGCTGGCTCAATCACGCGGCCGCCCGGCTCAACGCCGAACTGCGGGCGTACGCACCGGCGGGGCCGGTCGGCTGCGCGTGATCACCGGGCGCGCAGGCCGTCGAACACCACGGCGAAGGCGCGCGAGCGCTGCTGCTCGTCGGCGCCCGTGGTGTGCGCGGCGAGGAAGGCGCCCTTGAGGATTCGCATCAGATCGTCGGTGCCGATATCGGCGCGGACCGCCCCGGACTGCTGCGCGCGGCGCAGCAGGACGTCTATCTCGGTGACCAATTCCTTTGTGGGCACACTGGTTCCGGCGGCCTCGTGCCCGCCCAGCGCCTCGGCCAGGTCGCGTTTCACGCCGCCCTCGGTGACCATCCGGTCGAGCAGTTCGAAGAAGGCCGCGCCCGGGTCGGCGGCGGTGGTCAGGCCACGGGCGTAGTCGATCATCCGCTCGACATTGTCGGTGATCGCGGCGTGGAACAGCGCCTCCTTGGTGGGGAAGTGCCGGTACACCGTGCCCGGGCCGACACCCGCGCGGCGCGCGATCTCGTCCAGCGGGACCGAGATGCCCTCGGCCGCGAAGGCCGCCTGCGCGGCGGCCAGCACCCGCTCGCGATTGCGGCGCGCATCGGCCCGCGGCGCCCGCTTGGCCCCGCTCGCCGCGGCCGATTTCTCCTGCACGGCGCGATTCTACCGGCTGCCCATTGACAAGCGGGGCGACCGTTCCGGATTATAAGCGGGGCATACGTTCCGCTTATCAGAGAGGTTGTCATGACAGAGATTTCGGTGCGGAGTCCCCGGGCGCTGGTCGAGGGGCTGTTCCAGCAACTCCCGGCCAGAGACGCCGACGCCTTCGTGGCGCTGCTCGCCCCCGACGCGGTCTTCGAGATCCCGTTCACCATCCCCGGCCTGCCGGACCGGCTGGAAGGCCGGGAGGCGATCCGCGAGCATCTGGCCCAGCGCTGGTCGGGGCTGTCCGGCATCGAGGTGCACGCGGTTCGTCCCGAGGTGTACGAGACCACCGATCCGGAGCTGCTACTGGTGGAGAACGAGGTGGACATGACCGTGCCCGGCGCCGGACGGGCCCGGGTGCGCACGTCGGTCAACGTGGTCCGGGTCCGGGACGGCGAAGTCGTGCTGTTCCGCGACTACATGGACACCGCGCGGCTCACGCGACTCACGCAGTGAATCGGAGCACGCCGTCGCCGGTCGGCCTCACCGGATGCCCGGGGTGCGCGGATCCGGGCCGAGGCACACCACCAGCAGGCAGCCCGGCGGGGCATCGGCGAACGGCGCGGCCAGCGGAGTATTCAAGCAGGACAGCACATTACAGTCGGGATAGGCGTGCGGCCCGAGTCCGAAGACCGCCAGTGTGATGTTCGGATCGAAGTAGTCGCGCGGGTCCAGGCGCGGCGGCGGCTCCACGTAGGGCCCCGGGTCCGGCGTCGGCGGTTGTTCGAACGCGGCGAACAACCGGCGAAAGAACTCATGGGACAGTTCGGTCGAATTCTGTAGCGCGCCGGTCGGTCCCAGGTTGCTGTGGTTGCCGAATACGCCCGTCCACACCACGGTCAGGTCCAGGCTGGGGATGACGAAGACATTCTGCAGGGCCAGCCCGGACATCTCGTAGGTGTCGGCGGGCAGGAAGCCGGGCATCTCCACGCACCCCGCGCCCACCCAGAACAGATAGCCGTAGCAGGGGTTCGCCGCCGACGGCTGCCGGGCACGGTGCAGATAGTCGGCGGACACGACTCGCGTATCGCCCCAACGCCCGTCGTTGCTCGCCAGCAGCCCCAGCTTGGCCAGGTCGTCGGGCGGGATCATCAGGTGGGCGTAGCCGTAGGTGTGCCCGGAACGATCGCGGGCCCAGTAGTAGTCACCGCGCTGGATGCCCAGCGGATCGAAGAGCTCGCGCTGGGCGAACTGCTGCAGCGGCTCGCCCACCGCCGATTCGACGACATAGCCGAGCAGATCGACATTGCGCTGGCTGTAGGCGAATTCGGTGCCCGGCGGATGATCCAGCGGTACACCCAGCGCCTGCACCGCGCTGTTCGGATCGACCGGCACGACACCGGTGACGCCCTCGTTGATCAGGCCGATGTGCAGGCCGGAGGTCTCGGTGAGCAGATTCTCGACGGTGATCGATCGATGCGCGGCATCGCCGAGGCCGGGCGGGAGGTAGCGGTCGATCGGCGCCGAGATATCGAGTTGGCCTCGGTCCCAGGCGATTCCGGCGATCAGGGAGACGACGCTCTTGGTGACGCTCCACACGTTCCAGGCGACGGTGTCGGTCCGATCGTTGCCCGGGCCTTCGCCGATCAGGCAGTTGTGCCGGAAGACCTTGACATTGAGCCGATTTCGCTGAGCCGCGAAGTCCAGCGCGGCGCGCAGCCGGGCGGTGTCGAGCCCGGCTCGCTCCGGCTCGGCGCGTTCGAAGTCGCGCCCGGCGGTCACCGCGCAGCGCACGTCGTCGACCGGCGCCGCCCCGACCGACGGCGCGGATGTGCCACCGGCCGTCAGTGCGAGCACCGCCACACCCGTCACCCACCCGAGGATGCGCCCCATGCTCACAGGCTATAGCGGCAACCTCCGTCACACGGTGAAATCTCGGTGTCGCCACGCGAACGCCGCGGTGTAGGCGACCCAGCCCCGGATCCTTTTCTTGACTTATTCCAGAAAAGGTGGAAACTGAAGTCATGCACACCGGTGAATTCGATCCGCGCGAACGATTGCGCGCGGTCGGCCTGCGGGTCACCGCCCCGCGGGTCGCGGTGCTGGACGCGGTTGCGGCGCAACCGCATTCGGACGCCGATCGAATCGCCGCCACGGTTCGCGAACGAATCGGGTCGGTGTCCACCCAGGCCGTCTACGACGTGTTGCGCGCCTGCGTGAACTCGGGCCTGCTGCGGCGCATCGAGCCGGCGGGGTCGGCGGCGCTGTACGAGGCCCGCATCGGCGACAACCACCATCACCTGGTGTGCAGGCAGTGCGGCACGGTCGTGGACGTGGACTGTGCCGTGGGCAGTGCCCCCTGCCTCGACCCCTCCGACGCGCACGGCTTCAGCGTCGACGAGGCCGAGGTCGTGTACTGGGGCCGGTGCCCGGACTGCCGGGCCGATTCCGTACCCACCCGATGAACACGCCACCCATCCAGTTACTCCGGGCCGCCGTCCCGGCGTCTGTTGCTCGTCAGCCAAGGAGGCGTCGAATGACCGAACCGACCACCACCAACACCGGCACCCCGGTACCCAGCGACGACGAGTCGCTGACCGCGGGCGCGCAAGGCCCGATCCTGCTGCACGATCACTACCTGATCGAGAAGCTCGCCCAGTTCAACCGCGAGCGGGTGCCGGAGCGGATCGTGCACGCCAAGGGCGCGGGCGCCTACGGTGAACTGGTCGTGACCAACGACGTCAGCCGGTTCACCAAGGCCAAGCTGTTCCAGCCCGGCGCGCGGACCGAGTCGCTGGCGCGGTTCTCCACGGTGGCCGGCGAGCAGGGCAGCCCCGACACCTGGCGCGACCCGCGCGGTTTCGCGGTGAAGTTCTACACCGAGGACGGCAACTACGACCTCGTCGGCAACAACACGCCGGTCTTCTTCATCAAGGATCCGATCAAGTTCCCCGACTTCATCCGCTCGCAGAAGCGGTTGCCGGGCAACGGTCTTCGCGACCATCACATGCAGTGGGACTTCTGGACGCTGCGGCCGGAGAGCGCCCACCAGGTCACCTGGCTGATGGGCGACCGCGGTATCCCGAAGACCTACCGCCACATGAACGGGTACGGCTCGCACACCTACCAGTGGATCAACGCCGCGGGGGAGCGCTTCTGGGTCAAGTACCACTTCCGCACCGACCAGGGTCAGCAGTTCCTGACCCAGGCCGAGGCCGACCGGCTCGCGGGCACCGATCCCGACTACCACCGTCAGGATCTGTGGGAGGCGATCGAGCGCGGCGAGTACCCGAGCTGGACGGTGTACGTGCAGGTCATGCCGGTCGACGAGGCGGAAGGTTACCGCTTCAACCCGTTCGATCTGACCAAGGTGTGGTCGAAGAAGGACTACCCGCTGATCGAGGTCGGTCGCTGGACGCTGAACCGCAACCCGCGCAACTACTTCGTGGAGATCGAGCAGGCGGCGTTCGAGCCGTCGGCGATCGTGCCGGGCATCGGCTACTCGCCGGACAAGATGCTGCTGGGCCGGGTGTTCGCCTACGCCGACGCGCACCGGTATCGCATCGGCACCAACTACGCGCAGCTGCCGCCCAACCGGGCTCGCGCCGCCGAGGTGAACTCCTACTCCAAGGAGGGCGCGATGCGGTACGACTTCAACGCGCCCGAGGTGCCGGTGTACGCGCCGAACTCCTACGGCGGCCCGCACGCCGACGCGTCCCGCGCACCGGAGGAGGCCGCCTGGGCCTTCGAACCGGAGCAGGTGCGCGCCGGTTACATCCAGCACGCGCAGGACGGTGACTTCACCCAGCCGGGCACCCTGGTCCGCGAGGTGTTCGACGACGCCCAGCGCGACCGCCTGGTGAGCAATGTCGTCGGCCACGTGCTGGGCGGCGTACAGGAGCCGGTTCTGAGCCGCGTCTTCGAGTACTGGAAGAACGTCGACACCGAGATCGGCAAGCGCATCGAGAAGGGCGTGCGCGCGGGGCTCGACGGCAGGAGCTGATCGGGCCGCGCGCTATATCGACCGCAGCAGTGAGTCCGTGACCTGCTCGGCGGCCGCCCGGTCCAGGGGCGCGTGGCCGAGCAGGAAGCGGTACCAGAACAGGCCGTAGAACTGGTCTACGAGCAGGTCCGGGTCGGTGCGGCCGGGTAGCTGTCCGCGTTCGATGCCACGAAACAGAATGTCCCGCACCGCTTTTCGCCGGGCCGCGGTGAAGTCTCGCACCAGTTCCGCCAGGTGCGGGTCGAGCGCCGCCTCCCGGACCAGGGTGCGCAGCGTGGCGGCGACCGGCGGATCCTGCGCTCCGGCGAAGGTGGACGCGACGATCGCCAGCAGGTCGTCGCGCACCGAGCCGGTGTCGGGCTGCGGCACGGTCCGGTCGGCGGTCGCGAGCAGGGCGTCCAGCAGCACCGCGCCCTTCGACGGCCACCACCGATAGATGGTCTGCTTGCCGACCCCGGCCGCGCGGGCGATGGCGTCGATGGTGATCGGCGAGCCGTCCGACTCGGCGAGCAACCGCACCGCCGCCGCGAGAATCGCCCGGTGCACCGCCTCGTTGCGGCGGCGGCCCGTGTGCGGACGAGGCGTTTCCGGCTGCTGCCGCGGCGAATCGGCCCGGCCCGCGCCACCGCCCGCGGCGTTCGACCGCGCTTCCATCACCCCACCTCCTCGGGCTTCGACCGGCGTGGGAACAGGGTACGCGCTACTCTCGTTGTCGAGACTGTAAGTCTCGTCAACGGTATGGCGAGACCCTCGTGGAAAGAAGCACACCCATGACCGCACCGAACCCCTCCGCCGCCTCGCACGTCGTCGTCATGGGCGGTAGCTCCGGGATCGGCGAGGCCACCGCGGCGCTGTTCGCCGCGAGTGGCGCCCGGGTCGTCGTGACCGGCCGCGGCCAGGACAAACTGGACGCGGCCGTGGCCCGAATCGGCGGTGACACCACCGGATTCCGGGTGGACGCCACCGATCAGGCCGAGATCGACGCGTTCTTCGCGCAGTCGGGAACGATCGATCACCTGGTGATCGCGGTGAGCGGCGCGGCGGGCAGCGGCCCGTTCGCCGACCTGCGCCTCGACGAGCTGGCCGCGGCGTTCGACGGCAAGTTCTGGGCGCAGGTCCGCATTCTCAAAGCGGCACTGCCGCACCTGAATTCGTCCGGATCGGTCACGCTGGTGACAGCGGGTTCGTCCCGCGCCGCCTTCCCGGGCACCTCCGGTCTGGCCGCGGTCAACGGCGCGCTGGATGCCATGGTGCCGCCGCTGGCGGTGGAGCTGGCGCCGCTGCGGGTGAACGCGGTGTCGCCCGGCGTCATCGATACGCCGTGGTGGGATCGGGTCCCGGCGGATCAGCGGCGCGACCTGTTCGACGGCATCTCCGCCGCCACACCGGTCGGCCGCGTCGGGCACCCCGAGGACATCGCCCGAGCCATCCACGCGCTGGCCACCAACGGGTTCATCACCGGTGTGGTGCTGGATGCCAACGGCGGCGCGAATCTGGCCACCGGGCGCTGAGGTTCCGGCGAAATCCGCAGGGCGCGTTCGTGATAAGGCGAACGCGCCCGACTCGCATCAAGCTATCGTGCCTGTCGTCGGCGCAGCTCGGCCCCGTCCAGGATGAGGTTCAGCTCGCCGTCGAACGTGGCATCGCGGTAACTCGCCGCGTTCACGCCGCGGTGCGCGACATAGCGCTTGTGTGTGCGCGGAAACGGTTGGGACGCTGCCTCGTACGCCGCCATGATGCGCTCGGACCACTGCTGTTCGTCGAGGCCGCTGCGCGCGATCGTGGCCAGCGCCGCCGCCTCGGTCGAGGTGGCGCCGATGATGTAGGTGAAAACCGTGTTGGTGACGAGGTCGGTGGTGCCCTCGTCGAAGCCCGCCGATTCCAGCAGCGTCAGCGCCTGCTCGGTCAGGCGCATCAGATGGGGTCCGAGGAATGCCAGGCCCGTGCTGCTCAACACCACGCCGACCCAGGGGTGGCGCAGCATGACCGCGCGCACCTCCCGGCCGAAATCCAGTACCGCCGTGCGCCATTGGGCCGGGTCGGCGGCCTCGAGCGAGTGCACCTCGCCGAAGACCTCGTCGACCACCAGCTCCAGCAGCTCCTCCTTGTTCGACACGTGGGTGTACAGCGAGGTCGCGCCCGCGTTCAGCCGTGCGCCGAGCTTGCGCATGCTCAGTGCCTCGTGACCCTCGGCATCCAGTAGGGCGATCGCCTCCGCGACGATCTGGTCCCGGCTGAGCGCCGGTGTCTCCCGCCGCGCGCGCTGCGGGCGGGTCCACACCGACGGGATCCCCTCCGGCGCCGCGCCGTGCCGTGTCTCGGTGGCCATCTCCGCTCCTTCGCAGTCGTCGCACCCAGCATAACGCGTGGTTCGAACAGTGTTCGGAGTAGCGAACGACGTACCCGTTGCGAACACTGTGCGGCGCGCCGTACAGTGTTCGGCAGAACGCACGCCGTGCGGAATCTCGAAAGGGTTGACGATGGAAACGCTCGAAACGACCGCCCGGGAGTCGGTCGCCAGAAACCCCCGCCGCTGGCTGATCCTGGTGGTGCTCTGCCTGAGTTCGCTGGTCCTGGTGATCGACAACATGGTGCTGACCGTGGCGATCCCCGACATCGCGACCGATCTGCACGCCAGCGCCCAGCAGATCCAGTGGATCATCGACGCTTACCTGCTGGTGTTCGCCGGGTTGTTGCTCACCTCCGGCAGCCTGTCCGACCGATTCGGCCGGCGCCTGGTGATGGTGCTCGGCCTGGTGCTGTTCGGCGGCGCGTCAGTGCTGGCGGCCTACGCGAACACCCCCGAGTTGCTGATCGCCGGACGGGTCGTGATGGGTGTCGGCGGCGTGCTCATCATGCCGAGCACACTGTCGATCCTGATCACCGTCTTCGACGATCAGGAGCGGCCCAAGGCGATCGCCGCGTGGAGTTCGGTCGCCACGCTGGGCATGGTCGGCGGCCCGGTGGTCGGTGGCGCCCTGCTCGACCACTTCTGGTGGGGTGCGGTGTTCGTGATGAACGTGCCGATCGCGGTCGTCGCGATCATCGCCGCGCTGGCGTTGATGCCGGAGTCCAAGGGCCCGTGGCGCAAACCGGACGTCCCGGGCATGGCCCTGTCGATCGTCGGAATGGCCGCGCTGGTGTGGGCGATCATCGCCGTGCCGCAGGACGGCTGGACCGACACCGGCGTGCTGACCGCCTTCGGTGTCGCCGCGGTCGCCCTGGCCGGGTTCGTGATTCGCGAGGTCACCACCGATTCGCCGATGGTGCCGCTGGATCTGTTCCGCAATCGGACCTTCACCGGGTCGAGCTTCTCGCTGGTGCTGGTGACCTTCGCCAACGGCGGCCTGGTGCTGGTGCTCACCCAGTTCCTGCAGTTCGTGCTCGGCTACACGCCGATGCGCACGGCGCTCGCGTTCACCCCGATGGCGGTCGCGATCCTGGCCTGCAACGGCCTCGGCGCGACGCTGGTCGGCAGGTTCGGCGCCAAGGTGGTCACCGTCATCGGCCTGCTGGTGGTCGGGGCCGGTTTCGGCGGGCTGGCGCTGCTCGACACCGACAGCGGTTTCTGGCCGGTGGCACTGGCCACGGCGCTGCTCGGCGCGGGCGCCGGACTGGCGATGCCCGCGGCCATCGGCGCGCTGATGAGCGTGGTCCCGGCCGAGCACGCCGGTGTCGGTTCCGCGTTGAACGACACCA
This sequence comes from Nocardia wallacei, assembly GCF_014466955.1. Lineage (NCBI taxonomy): Bacteria > Bacillati > Actinomycetota > Actinomycetes > Mycobacteriales > Nocardiaceae > Nocardia > Nocardia wallacei. The sequence goes on from NZ_AP023396.1 coordinate 351,111, forward strand.
TTCAGCAGGCCGGCGCGTCGATGGGGGTGGCGGTGCTGGGCGCGATCCTCGCGGGCACCTACACCGACGAGATGCCGACGTGGGCGCCGGAGGGCATTCGCGAGTCCATCGCCGGCGCGCTCGGCACCGGTGACGAGGGCTTGATCGGCCTGGCCCGGCACGCCTTCAGCACGGCCATGTCGGCCACCTTCACAGCGGGCGCGCTCAGTGCGCTGGCGGCCGCGGTAGTGGCGGTGTTCCTCATGCGGAACGTGAAAAACGTTGCGGGCGAAGGAGAAATGCTCGACAGCGAGCAATCGGTCGACACGCACTGAAGGACGGACGAACTCCGCCCCGACCGGGATCGGCGGGGCGGAGTTCGTCGTGCACGGCGGCCACCCTGCCTACAGCAGTCCCCACCAGTAGAACAGGCAGGCCAGTACGAAGACGACTGCGGTTTCCATCGTCGCTCCCAACCTTTCGCGTACCACCCATCATTCCTCGAGTTCGCGCGCCGCGCCGCAGACCAAGATCACAACGGCGCAACGGACGACCGGGTCAGCTGAGGATGTCGACCAGCGAGCCGTACGCCATGAGCGCCAGGCCGACCAGCACGACCGACAGATCCCGGCCCGTCGAGGCGGCGGCCGGGGGTTCGCGGTCCGCGAGCGCTCCCGCCAGCGCCGAGTCCAGATCGGCCGGGGTGAGCCGGGGCGCCGTCGAGTTCTCCTCCGGTGTCTCCGCCATTCCGCCCAGTCGCGTACGCAGGTCCTCGACGAAGCCGACGAGCGCCGCCCGCGTCGCCGCCTCGCGCCGCACCGCCCTGTTCCATGCGATGACCGAGCCGACGGCCGTGACGAGGGTGCCGACGAGCACGAGCAGGTCGTCGTTGAATTCCACGCCGAAACCGTACAGCGGTCGCCACGGTCCCGGAAGGCGACCGGATACCCAGTGCCGGAAAGGCTTTCGCACCCCTGCCCACGCGATCCTGCCGCCCCCTCCCTGAAGTCGGCAGGAGCGCGTGGGTGTGGCTCGGACGTGACCCGCCACCCCTCGTAGACGGGCCGCGTCCGGTGCTCCACCCCCTCGGCGGGGGTGCACCGGATGTGATCCGGTGGTGACACAGACGATGCCGCGCCGGGCTTGGCGGGGTCTTAACGAGTGCTTGCGGTGCTACTCGACGATGAAGACGATCAATTGCCGCGGATCGGAGGCGTCCTGGTCGGTCGCCGCGGCCGAGGGGCCGCCGAAGAAGGTGACGGGACGGCGGGGATCCAGTTTGTCGAGCACTTCCGGCAGCGACGATACGATCTGGTCGGCCCGCACCACGCACACATGACAACCGGGTACCCGGCTGGGTGTGCGCCGGAGCTGGCCGGGCCCGCCGTCGAGCACGAGGGTGCCGGAATCGGCGACCGCGCCGGTGCAGGTGGTGACGACCGCGTCCACCGGATCGGCGGTGGCCGCGTGTGGCCGATCGGGTAGCACCTGGTGGCCCTCGGTCTCGGACCAGTATTCGAGCCATTCGGCGGGCAGGCCGTCGGGCGCCGTCACCGCGGTGGCGCCGTGCACGCGCAGCACCAGGTTCACGCGGTCGGCGATCTCGGGCTCGGTGATCCGGTCGACCTCGGCGCCGAGGGTTTTCAACCGCGCGACGAAAGATTCCACGAGGGCGGCGCGATCGGCGGTCGACACCTCCGCGGGTTGTCGCGGGTACCGGTGCGAGACCGGCACGGTGCGTTCGTCGTCGGGTAGCGCCAGCAGGCCGTCGCGCACGCGGCGCAGGAACTCTTCTTGCGACGTCACCGTGTCCTCCCGGGTCGAGCAAGGCCGGCACGACCTTCTCGATGCCCACCACCGCGAACCAGGTTACCCCCGCGTAGGAAACCGGCTAATACCGCGCAACGTCGTGTCGCCGACAGGTGCCAATGTCAGTTTCCGGCCGCGCGCACACCGGCGAGGAACTCGGCGTTGGTGTCGGTCTGACGCAGGCCGGTGAGCAACAGTTCCACGGCCTGCTGCGGTTCGCGCCCGGCCAGCGTGTGGCGCAGCGCGTGCACGGCGGCCAGTTCGTCCGGGGCCAGCAGCAGCTCGTCCTTGCGGGTGCTGGACTGCGCGATGTCGACCGCGGGGTGCAGGCGGCGCTCCGCGGTGCGCCGGTCGAGCTTGAGTTCGGCGTTGCCGGTGCCCTTGTACTCCTCGAAGATCACCGTGTCGGCCACCGAACCGGTCTCCACCAGCGCGGTGGCGACGATGGTGAGCGAGCCGCCGTGCTCGATGTTGCGCGCCGCGCCGAGGAACTTCTTCGGCGGCGCGAGCGCGGCCGCGTCCACACCGCCGGACAGCACCCGGCCGGAGGCGGGCGAGGCCAGGTTGTAGGCGCGGGCCAGCCGGGTCAGCGAATCCAGCAGCACCACCACGTCCCGGCCCATCTCGACCAGGCGCTTGGCGTGCTCGATCGCGAGTTCGGCCACCGCGACGTGCTCGCGCGGCGGTTGGTCGAAGGTGGCGGCGGCGATGTCGGCGGGCACCGCGCGGGCGAGATCGGTGACCTCCTCCGGGCGTTCGCCGACGAGCACCAGCAGTAGCTGACACTCGGGGTGGTTCTTCGCGATGCCGTGCGCGATCGATTGCAGCACAGAGGTTTTGCCCGCCTTGGGTGGCGCGACGACCAGGGCGCGTTGACCTTTGCCGAGCGGCATGGCCAGATCGGTGACGCGCGTGGTCATTTCGTGCGGTTCGGTCTCCAGCCGCAACCGGTCCTGTGGATGGATGGGGACCAATTCCGAGAAGTGCGGCCGGGACTTCGCCTGGGCGGGCGGCAGGCCGTTCACGGTATCGATGCGGATCAGCGGCGGGAATTTGGCGCCTTCGCGCTTGGCGCCGATCGCACCGGTGACGGTGTCGCCGCGGCGCAATCCGTAGTCGCGGATCAGGCGCGGCGGCACGTGGGCGTCGTTCGGACCGGCCAGGTAGCCGTCGACGCGCAGGGTCGCGTGGTTGTCGGTGATGTCGAGGATGCCGCTCACCGGCGTCTCGGTGGTCACCGTGCCGGCATCGCCTGTCGAGTGAATCGTGTTGTGTTTCATGGTTTTCTCCTGAATCGGATATGTGGTCGTGATCGCGGCGAGTGCCGTGGAGCGGCGTGCGAGCCGCGGGTGGAGAATCCCGGTCGGGTCCGGTCGAGGTGGCGTTGTACGCCCGGTATCGGATCGGAGCGGGTGAGGAAATCTTGTGGGAGGGACTGCTGCGTCTACCTACATCCACAGGATTACGACAGTGCCTACGTTAACGGCACGAGGTGGAACGCGCAATAGCGCCCGTTCATTCCCGGCCCGCCGCACCGCGTGCTCTCGGCCGCCGGAGAACGGTGCCCACCAGCGCGGCGGCGGTCGCCACCCAGGTGATCAGCGCGACCCAGGCCTCGGCGTGGCCGAAGGTGACCATCCAGTGCTCGCCGAGCACGCGCCCCAGCTCGGCCGTGCCGACGCCGTACATGCCGATCGGGAAGACGATGCTCCACAGGCCCGGTTCGTACGCGAGGGCGAGGTGCCGCACCAGATGCCGCCACACCCCGGCGGCCAGCAGCAGCGGGATCAGCCAGCTCCCGAAGGCCCACAGTCCGATCGCCGCACCCGCCAGGAACGGCCGCGCCGCCGCGACGAGCTGGTTCGAGCCGTGCTCGAGCACCTGCGCCCCGGCCAGCACGCTGATCGCGGTCGCGCCCATGAAAACCCAATACGCCGGAACGAGTTTCGCGGCCGTGAGCGATCCGCCGAACAGCGTGCCGAGCACCAGCGCGGCCACCGCCAGATACAGCACGACGCCCACCGACCAGCACAGCAGTGCGGGAACCGCGAGGCGCTGCCCCCACGGCCGCGGCAGCACGGTCGCGGCCACGGCCAGCGACTGGGTGCCGACCACCCAGAGGAACCAGGTGCCGTCGGCGCCGGTGACCGCATCCTGCGGCGCGTGGTGCACCATCAACGCCGCCGGTATCGCGTAACACAGCAGCAGCCAGGCCGCGGCCGCGATCGCGAGCAGCACCAGCGCCGGTCCGGTCCGATCGTGCGCGGCGAGCCCCGCGGCCAGTACCGCGGCGCCCGCGACGAAGGTCAGATAGGTGAACCCGACGGCCGGGTCGCGGGCATCGGCGAGGACCGCCTCCCGAAACAGGGCCAGCCGCAACAGTGTCGCGACGGTCAGCGCGGCGAAGGCCACCAGCCCGATGATCAACAGCGCGGTGCCGCACCAGGCCCACCCGGCGCCGGTCACGGCCCGCGACACGATCCCCGTCGCCATGACCGCCGCGAACCAGCCGGGCTTCAGGTTCCGCACGCTCGCCACGCGCGTGCTCAGGCCCTCGTTCACGCCACCACCTCGCTGCCGGGCGCCACCGGGCGCGCTGGAGGTTCGCCGACGACGCCGTGCCGAACCGGGCGATGCCGGGCGAACGCGCTCACGACGGCAAGTTTCGCACCGATGCGCGCGGTACTCGGGTAAGCGCCTGTCGCCGAGTGTGTCCGGCGGGTGGGGGACGGGCGTGGGCCCGGCCCCCGCTTCAGCGAATTACGCTCCCGCGGTGATGAATTCGGCGCACTTCTCGCCGATCATGTACGACGGGGCGTTGGTGTTACCGCCGGTGATGCTCGGCATGATCGAGGCGTCGGCGACCCGCAGGCCCTCGATGCCGCGCACCCGCAGCTGCGGATCGACCACCGCCCGCTCGTCGACGCCCATGCGACAGGTGCCGACCGGGTGGTAGACGGAATGGATGCGGTTGGGCAGTTCGCGCCGCAGGGCCGTCTCGTCGGCGAACTCGGGACCCGGCGCGTGCTCCTCGGTGACATCACCCGCGATGGTCTTGGACGACATGATCTCCCGGATCATGCCGATGGCCTCGATCAGGAACTCGGTGTCGGCCGGGTCGGACAGGTAGCCCGGGTCGATCAGCGGCTGCTGCAGCGGATCGGTCGAGGCCAGCCGCAGTTCGCCCCGGCTCTTCGGATAGATCAGGGTCGGGAAGATTGTGATCGCCGAGCGGCGGTCCACCATGTGCAGCTTGTCCTCGTCCTGGTTGGGCACCGGATAGCTCCACGGCAGGGTGTGGATCTGCATGTCCGGAATGTCCTTGGCGAACGAGGTTTTCACGAACCCCACGCATTCGAACACCGTCCGCCCGAACCACGAACTACCCGGACGCAGCGCCTCGCGCAGCATGCCGGCCGCGAAGTGCGACGGAATACCGCGGTGCAGCGCCTTCTTGGAGATGTAGGTCATCGGGACGAACAGGTGGTCGTGCAGGTTCTGCCCCACCGGCAGGTCGGCGTGCACGTCGATGCCGAGGTCGCGCAGGTGCCCGGCCGGGCCGATGCCCGACAGCAGCAGGGTGTGTGCCGAACCCATCACGCCGCCGGAGACCACGACCTCCTTCGCGGCGCGGATGATGCGGCGGCGGCCACGCTTCTCGATCACCTCGACACCGGTGGCGCGGCCCTTCTCGATCACCACGCGCGCTACGTGCGCGCCGGTGACCACGCGCAGGTTCTTGTTCGGGCGCTCGGTGATGAAGCCGCGCGAGGAGCTGTAGCGAATACCGTTGCGCACGCTCTGCTGGAAGATGCTGATGCCCTCCTGCGATTCGCCGTTGTAGTCGGCGATCTGCGGGACACCCAGCGTCTCGGTCGCCGCGGAGATGAAGCCCTGCGCGATCGGGGTGAGTTCCTTCTGCCGGGTGACCTGGATCGGGCCGCCGGAGCCGCGCAGCTCGCTCGCGCCTTCCTCCCAGTTCTCCAGGCGCTTGTAGGCGGGTAGCACGTCGGCGTAGCTCCAGCCCTCGCAACCCTCGGCCGCCCAGGAGTCGAAGTTGGCCTTGTTGCCGCGCACGAACAGCATGCCGTTGACGGAGCTGGACCCGCCCAGCACCTTGCCGCGGGTCATCGGGATCTCGCGCTCGTTGGCGTGCTTCTGCGGCACCGAGTACTGGCTCCAGGTGACCTGGTGCTTGAGCTGCGGCACGGTGTGCACCGTGGTGATCATGCCCGGCACGCGGACCAGCCGGGTGTTGTCCTTGCGCCCGGCCTCCAGCAGGATCACGCTGGCGCCGTGCTCGGCCAGCCGGCCCGCGACGATGGCACCGGCGCTACCGGCGCCCACGACGACGTAATCGGCTTCGCTGGTATCCCCGGTGCGCGGAGAGTCGGTCATAGTGCTTACCTCATCCTCGAAGTAGTCGGCAGGTCGCGGCCGCGCTCGGTGCCGGAGAGCGTGCCCGAGATCACTGTAGAACAAGTTCTAATAATGGTGAAGCGCCGGATCCGGATGCGGTTCTCGGCGCACGGCCTCCGATCCGGGTGAGTCGGGTGGTGTGATAGATCATCCGGGCCGCTCGCGGGCGGGTGTGGAGACCGCCGCCCGGCCGGTTCGGACGCTGTAGAACTCGTTTCATTTCCCGGGGCCGGTGATCGACTTCGACCTATCATCGCCCTTGTGACTATTCGTGACATTGCCGTACGCACCCTTTCCGACGAATCCACCACTCTCGGCGAACTGGCCGGCGACAAGGCACTGCTGGTCGTGAACGTCGCGTCCAAATGTGGTCTGACACCGCAGTACACCGGTCTGGTGGAGCTGCAGAAGACTTACGGCCCACGCGGTTTCAGTGTCGTCGGGGTGCCGTGCAACCAGTTCATGGGCCAGGAGCCCGGCACCGCCGCGGAGATCGAGGAGTTCTGCTCGACCACCTACGGCGTGGACTTTCCGCTGCTGGAGAAGACCGAGGTGAACGGCGACGGGCGGCATCCGCTCTATCAGGAGCTGGTGCGGACCGCCGATGCCGAGGGTGAGGCCGGTGATATCCAGTGGAACTTCGAGAAGTTCCTCGTCGATCGGGACGGCAAGGTGGTGGCCCGATTCCGGCCGCGGACCGAGCCGCAGGACCCGGCGGTGGTCGCCGCGGTCGAGTCGGTGCTGTAGCGGCTCGGTCGCGAATTCCTCAGTCGCGCAGCACTCGCACCGCGGCCTGCTCGAGCCGGTCGGCGATCTCCGCGTACGAGGCGTAGCCCATTCCGGCGCGCACCAGGGCCCCGGCGTAGAGCAGTTCCAGCGACTCGACGAGGTCCGGGTCGGCGCCCTCGCCGAGGGCGGTGACCAGGCGTCGGCGGATCTCGCTGCCGATGCGCACGCGCAGGTGCGCGACATCGGGGTCGGTGCCCAACAGCGCGCTGGTCACCGCGCCGGCGAGGGCCGGCTCGTCGGCGACCAGCATGGCGATCTGGCGCAGCACGGCGACCGTCCGGGTGGTGCTGTCGGCGGAGTCGTCGTCGGCGGGCGGCGGGGTCGCGGCCAGGCGACGCCAGAAGACCTCGGCGACGAGGTGCTCCTTGGAGGAGAAATAGGTATAGGCGGTGGCCGTGCCGACTCCGGCGGCGGCGGCGACCATGCGTACCGTCAGGCCCGCGAAACCCTCGCGGGACAACACCTCCAGGGCGGCCCGGGTCAGCCGGTCGACGGTGTCGGCCTGCTTCTCGGTGAGGCGGCGGCGAGTCGCCTCCAGGCTCACGGGCATAGAATCAGACACGTGTCTGGATGCTACACTGGACACCCCTTGCGGGCAACAGAAAGGTCCGTCTCCCATGACCCGTGCCGAATCGGCGGTTTCCGGCGCCACCGGTGAATTATTCGAACTCGCCGAGAAAACTACCGGGTTCATGCCGAGCGAAGAGGGCCGGGCGCTCTACGAGGCGGTCCTGCGCTACGCCGGTGACGGCCTCGTGCTGGAGATCGGCACCTACTGCGGCAAGTCGTCGATATACCTCGGCGCGGCCGCCCGCGAGACCGGCGCGACCGTGTACACGATCGACCATCACCAGGGCTCGGAGGAACATCAGCCCGGCTGGGAGTATCACGACAGCTCGCTGGTGGACCCGCAAACCGGCCGGTTCGACACGGTCACGGCATTCCGGCGTGCCATCGTGCGGGCCGGGCTGACCGACACCGTCGTCGGCATCGTCGGACCGTCGGCCACGGTGGCGCGCATGTGGCGCAGCCCGATTCGGCTGCTGTTCATCGACGGCGGACACACCGAAGAGGCCGCCCAGCGCGACTACGACAACTGGGCGCACTGGGTCGCCGCGGGTGGCGCACTCGCCATCCACGACGTCTTCCCCGACCCCCGCGACGGCGGCCAGGCACCGTACAACATCTATCGGAAAGCGTTGGACAGCGGGAAGTTCCGCGAGGTCTCGGTCACGGGCTCGCTACGCGTCCTCGAGCGCTCCGCGGGCTGCGGCGGGCAGGGGTGATCCTCCCGGCTCCCCGGAAGTCCTGCGCCGCAGCCGCTTACGGGCGGGAGGCGACGCAGTCGCAGGCGCAGGCGGTGGTGAGATCGATCGTGGCGGTGGGTTCGCGGAAGATGCCGTTGGCCGGCGTGGTGCGGGAGAGGGCGTCGGCGGCGAGGATCATGGCGGCGCCGGTCCACGTGGTGCGCTCCTCCGGCCAGCGCTTGCCGTCGGCGAATACCAGTCCGGTCCAATAGGAGCCGTCGGCCTCGCGCAGGTGCTGCATGGCGGCCAGCAGGCGGCGGGCGCGGGTGTGATCGCCGAGGGTGTCCAGCGCCAGCGCCAGCTCGCAGGTCTCCGCTCCGGTCACCCAGGGCCGGTCCGCGACGCACCGGATGCCCAGCTCGCCCACGACGAAATCGTCCCAGCGCGAAGCGATCCGCTCGGCGGCGGGCGCGCCGTCGAAGGCGCCGCACAGCACCGGGTAGTACCAGTCCATCGAGTAGCGGTCCTTCTCGGTGAACGACTCGGGATGGTGGCGGATGGCGTGGCCCAGGCGCAGGGCCGCGATCTCCCAGTCCGGTTGCGGGTCGCCGAGCGACTCGGCCAGCGCCAGGGCGCAGCGGATGCTGTGGAACATACTCGCGCAGCCTGTCAGCAGGGCCTCTTCGGCGACCCCGGAAACGCCGCGCAGCCAATAGATCTCGCCGTTGCGGCCCTGCTGCAGGGTGACCACGTAGTCGATGGCGGCGCGCACGCCCGGCCACAGCGCCGCGGCGAACTCGCGATCCCCGGTGCAGCGGAAGTAGTGCCACACCCCGGTCGCCAGATAGGCGCAGAAGTTGGTGTCGGCGTCCGCGTTCTCGATCGCGCCCGCGCGGAACTGCGACGGCCACGAGCCGTCCGGGCGCTGCGTGCGCGCCGACCATTCGTAGGCCGCGCGCGCCTCGGTCAGCAGTCCGGCCGCGGTGAGCGCCATCGCGCTCTCGACGTGGTCCCACGGGTCGGTGTGACCGCCGGTGAACCAGGGTAGCGCGCCGTCGGATTCCTGTGCGGCGGCGATGGATTCGGCGGTCTGCTGGCACTGCGCGGCGGTGAGGACGCCGGGCACGGCCGGTACCTCAGGCACTGCGCACCGCCGGTTTGGTGAAGTACAGCGCGACGCTCTTGCCGATGATCGGATCCAGGGCGCTCTCGGCCAGGCGGGTGAGCCGGGGGCGTTTCATCATGTCCCACACCAGCAGCCGGTGGTATGCCCCGACCACCCGGCTGTCCGTCTTCGACACGCCCACCAGGCATTTCAGCCACCAGTAGGGCGAGTGCAGGGCATGGGCGTGCGCGCTGTGGATGAATCGCACACCCTGTCCCGCGATCTTGCCGCGCAATTCGTCCGCGCGGTAGATGCGTACGTGGCCGCCCTCGTTGGCGTGGTACTCGTCCGACAGCAGCCAGCAGATGCGTTCCGGTAGCCAACGCGGCACCGTGACCGCCAGTGCACCACCGGGTTTGAGCACCCGCACCAGCTCGGCGATGGCACGGTCGTCCTCGGGCACGTGCTCGAGGATCTCCGAGGCGATGACGATGTCGAATTCCTCGTTGTCGTAGGGCAGGGCGAGCGCGTCGCCCTGCACCGCTTCGGCTTTCGCGTAGGGGGGCACCTCCCGCGCCTCGGCCATCGCGCCGAACATGACCTTCACGTCGGCCAGGTCGCTCGCGCTCTGATCGAAGGCGACGACATCCGCGCCGCGCCGGTATGCCTCGAACGAGTGCCTGCCCTGCCCGCACCCGACATCGATGACGCGGGTGCCCGGCCCGATCCCGAGGCGGTCGAAGTCGACGGTCAGCATGTGCCCTCCTCGGGTGCGTGGATCCGACGGGCGATGGCTCGCTCGTAGACGGAAACGGTCTGTGCGGCAACAGCTTCCCAGCTGTACACGGCAACCGCACGCCGGCGCCCCGCGGCGCCGAGTTCGGTCAGCCGGCGGCGGGAGTCCAGCAGGCGGCCGACGGTGTGGGTCAGCTCGTCGACATTGCCCGGCTCGACCAGTTCGGCGCAGTCGCCCACGACCTCCGGCAGCGCCCCCGCGCGGCTGGCGACCAGCGGGGTGCCGCTGGCCATCGCCTCCACCGCGGGTAGCGAGAAGCCCTCGTACATGGACGGGATACAGGCGATCTCCGCGGATGCCAGCAGCTCGGCGAGTTCTGTGTCGGACAGGCCCGCGGTGGCCGTGACGATATCGGACAGACCGAGTTCGGCGATCAGCTTCTCGGTCGGCCCGTTCGGCTCCAGCTTGGCGACCAGGCGCAGCTCGATGTCGTGCGAGAGCCGCAGCCGCGCAACGGCTTGCAGCAGATGACCGATGCCCTTGAGCGGCTTGTCCGCGCTGGCGACCGCGACGATGCGCCCGGGCGCCCGGCCGGCGCGCGGCCGGAACAGATCGGTGTCCACCCCCAGGGGCACCACGTTCAACTGGTCCACCGCCACCCCGAAGTCGTCGACGATGTCGGCGGCCGAGGACGAGGACACCGTGATGAGGTCCGGAATCTGCTGGGCCACCCGCTGCTGCATGGCGAGGAATCCGTACCAGCGCCGCACGAAGAGCTTGCGGCGCCAGGGCGCGGCCGCCAGATCGAGCGCCCGGTCCCGGGTGATCGGATGATGCACCGTCGCCACCAGCGGCAGCCGTGTCGCGATGTCGAGCAGGCCGGTGCCGAGGCACTGATTGTCGTGCACCACATCGAAATCCGCGGCGCGCGAGCGCAGCAGCCGGGCGGCGCGCAGGCTGAACGTGCGCGGCTCCGGGAACCCGGCGGTCCACATGGTGCCCAGCTCCAGCAGGTCGATCCGGTCGCGGAGTTCACCGGGCCGCGGGGTGCGGAACGGGTCCGGCTCCCGGTACAGGTCGAGGCCGGGCACTTCGGTCAGGCTCACCCGCGGATCGAGGTGCTCCGGGTACGGCTGCCCGGAGAACACCTCGACCCGGTGCCCGAGCTCGGCCAGGCCGCGGCTGAGGTGCCGGACATAGACCCCCTGCCCGCCACAGTGGGTCTTGCTGCGGTAGGACAGCAGGGCAATGCGCACTTGTCGGCTCACTCTCCGTGGTCGAGACAGGGTGGGGTAGAGGGTGATTCAGGCGGTGAGGCCCAGCGGAGCCAGCTTGGCGGCCAAGCGGTCCAGGTAGGCGAGCACCTCGGCATCGGATTTGTCGGGGAGCCCGTACAGCACGTCGGTGACGCCTGCCGCCTCCCATTCGGCCAAGCGTTCGGCGTCCGGCTTGAAATCCAGGGCGACGACGCGCGGCTGCCCGTCGCGCCCGGCCTCCTGCCACACCTTGGACAGCAGCTTCAGCCGATCCAGCAGCAGATCGTTCTCGTAGGGCGTGGTGATCCAGCCGTCCGCCGACTTGGCGATCCAGCGGAAGCCCTGCTCGGTGCCCGCGGTGCCGATGAGCACCGGTACGTGCGGCTGCACCGGCTTCGGCCACGCCCAGCTCGGCCCGAACTTCACGAACTCACCGTCGTAGGCGGCCTCCTCCTGGGTCCACAGAGCGTTCATGGCCTCGAGATATTCGCGCAGTACCGTGCGCCGCTTCTTCGGCGGCACCCCGTGATCGGTGAGTTCGTCGGTGTTCCAGCCGAATCCGGCGCCCAGGCTCACTCGGCCGCCGGACAGGTGGTCTAGCGTGGCGATGGTCTTGGCGAGGGTGATCACATCGTGTTCCACGGGCAGCGCGACCGCGGTGGACAGCTCGATGCGTTCGGTGACCGCGGCCGCGGTGCCGAGCGCCACCCACGGGTCGAGGGTGCGGGTGTAGCGGTCGTCGGGCAGGCTGGCATCGCCGGTCACCGGATGTGCCGCTTCGCGTTTCACCGGAATATGGGTGTGCTCGGGCACGAAGAAGGAGTCGAACCCGCGCTCCTCGGCGGCTTTCGCGGCCGCGGCGGGGGTGATGCCGCGGTCGCTGGTGAACAAGACGATGCCGAAACGCATGGCCCGTGGTCCTTTCAGTTCGCCGCAGCGGTGGAGTGCGGGGTTTCGCCGGTGGCGGCGGCCTGTCCGGCGCGGCGGCCGTAGAAGCTGCCGTCGCCGAGGGACGCGCCGCTGGCATAGCCGCCGGCGCAGATGCCGGAGGTGCAGCGGCCCGCGGCGTACAGCCCGGCGATCGGTTCGCCGGAGACGTGCAGCACGCGCGAGTCGAGGTCGGTGCGCAGGCCGCCCAGGGTGAATCCGGCGGTCATGCCGCGCAGGTCGTATCCGGCGAGCGGGGTACCGATCGGCTTCACCCACTCGGGCTTCTTGCCCAGCAGTGGGTCGACGCCGTCCTTGGCGTGCCGGTTGTACACCTCGACCGTGGTCTGCAGCGCACCGGCGGGCAGGCCCATCTCGGTCTCGAGTTCCTCGATCGTCTCCGCCACCCAGGTCGGCGGCTGGCGGAAGAACGGTGTGGAGGTCTCGGTCGCGTCGGCGGCCTCGAGCGACTCCTCGTCCAGGACCAGGAACGCCTGATTGTCCTGCTGCAGCAGGGTCGCCTGGCCGATGCGGCCGGGGTAGGTGTCCTCGGCGATGTAGCGCTGCCCGCGCCCGTTGACCAGGATGCCGCGTGCCATCCGCTGCGGGTCGCCGAAGAAGGCGACCTCGGTGGCGTCCATGTGGGCCAGGTCCGCGCCGAGCGCCTGGGCGATGCGGATACCGATACCGTCGTGCTCCTCGATGGCCGCGCCCGGACGGCCGATCAGCCGCGGCGCGTAGCTCTCGATCATCTGCTGCTGGTAGGCGAAGCTGCCGGTGGCCAGCACGACGCCGCGCCGGGCCCGCACGGTCAGCGGCTTGCCGTAGCGTTTGGCGACGATGCCGACGACGCGATCCGCGTCGTCGATCACGAGCCGCTGGATGCGCACGTCGTATTCGGCTCGCACACCGAGGGATTCGGCGGTGTCGGTGAGCGGCTTCATCAGCATGTAGCCGCCGCCCTTGGCGCCCGTGCGCTTGTTCTCCATCCGCGGCACGTGGCCGCGCGGCGCGGGCGGGACGAGTTCGTTGAACGGCGCGGCGTTCTCGCCGCCGGAGTACATCAGGCCCTCGTCGTGCGGAGGCTCCCAGCCGGGCTCGCCCCAGAACTCCTCCTTGAACGGCACGCCCTGGGCGACCAGCCACTCGTAATGTGCCACGCTGCCCTGGCAGTAGTCGTGGATCTTGGCGCGGTCCACACCCGGGCCCAGTGCGGCGAGCAGGAACTTCTCCATGTTCTCCGGAGTGTCGTCGAAGCCGAGCGCCCGCTGCAGCGGCGTCCCGCCGCCGAGGTAGATGAACCCGCCCGCCTGCGAGGCGGCCCCACCCCAGCCGCCGGTGCGCTCCAGCACGAGCACATCGGCGCCCGCGCGCGCGGCCTCGATGGCGGCGGCCGCTCCGGCGACACCGTATCCGGCGATCACGACGTCGGCCTCGAGATCCCAGGCCGTGATCGCGGCGGCGCGCGCGGGGCGCACGGTTGCAGTGTCGGTCATCGTGTGCTCTTCCTCTGCTCGGACTTCTGGTGTTGTGCCACTACCTTCCCGACTACGCCGTCCAGCGCGGTGCCGGCGGGCCAGCCGGCATAGTGGCACAGGAACAGCGCGATCTCCCGCAACTGCGCGGCGGTGAGTTCCTCGTTGCGCAGCGCCGCGCCGATCTGGATCTCGGCGACGTCGAACATGCCCTGGGCGGTGAGCGCGCCGAGCAGCAGCAGGCGGCGGTCGCGCACGGACAGCTCCGGCCGCGACCAGATGTCGGCGAACAGATGGTCGGCGGTGACGGCGAAATGCTCGCCCGGTCCGTCGGCGAACTCCCAGCCGTAGACCTCGGACATCTTCTTCAGCCCGCGCTGACGGCGCGCCGCGGCCGATTCGCCGGTCTCGTCGGTGTTCATTGCTGCTCCTTCGCGGTGTCGCGGGTCGCTATGCCGGAAACCTCTCGGCACCACGCGGATTCCGTTTGCCCCCGACCGGCAGCGGCGAGCCGCCGGTGGTGGCGAGCGTGCTCCTCCGGTTGCCCCGAAACTGTCTGGACACGTGTACGGACTATAGGTTCGAGCCCGTGCCTGTCGCAAGAACTTGTTTCAATTTTGGCGGCGGCGGGTTGGTCCCCGCGTGCGGCGGGACGGCTGTCCCATTGTCGGCATGCGCGCACAATGGTACCGTCCAGACACATGTCCAGCTATGTGTCTTCGGCGGCTGCCGGGAACCGCCGTGAACGGCTGAACTCGTTCTCGCTCACCTTCGATCCCTACGACTACGGATTTCACGACGATCCGTACCCGATCTACCGGCGTCTGCGCACCGAGGCGCCGCTGTACCACAACCCGGAGCTGGGATTCTGGGCGTTGTCGCGGCACGCCGACGTCGCGGCGGGCTTCCGGGACAGTACGCGGCTGTCGAGCGCCAACGGGGTGTCGCTGGATCCGGCGGCGTGGGGTCCGCACGCGCACAAGACGATGTCGTTCCTGGCGATGGATGACCCGCGGCACCTGCGCATGCGGCAACTGGTGTTCAAGGGCTTCACGCCGCGGCGGGTCACCGGGATGGGCGAGCGGATCCGGGCACTGACACTGCAGCATCTGGAACCGGCGCTGGAACGCGAAAGTTTCGACTGGATCGAGGATTTCGCGGGCAAGCTGCCGATGGACGTGATCTCCGACATGATGGGCGTCCCCGCCCCGGACCGGGCCGAGATCAGGCGACTCGCCGATCTGGTGATGCACCGCGAGGACGGCGTGCTCGACGTGCCGGTGCCCGCCATCGAGGCATCGCTGGAGCTGGTCGGGTACTACGCCGACATGATCGAGCAGCGCCGCCGGGCTCGCACCGAGGACCTGACCTCGGCGCTGCTGGACGCCGAACTGGACGGGGACAAGCTCAGCGACGAGGAGATCATCGGGTTCATGTTCCTGATGGTGGTGGCGGGCAACGAGACCACCACCAAGCTGCTCGGCAACGCTTTGTACTGGGCCGCAACAGATCCCGCGCAGTACGCGAAGGTCGCGGGCAATACCGGACTGGTCTCGGACTGGGTCGAGGAGACGCTGCGCTACGACAACTCCAGTCAGATCCTCGCCCGCACCGCCGCGACGGACATCGAACTGCACGGTGGTGTCATTCCGGCGGGGAACAAGGTGCTACTGCTGGTCGGCTCGGCGAATCGCGACGACGAGGTGTTCGCGCACCCCGACACCTACGACATCGAACGCGCCGACAAGGGCGGTCTGCTCAGCTTCGGACGCGGCGTGCACTTCTGCCTCGGCGCGCACCTGGCCCGCCTCGAAGCGGGAATCGCCTTGCGCGAGTTCGCGACTCGGGTCGGCGCGTACGGCATCGACGAGTCGGGCATCGTGCGGGTGCATTCCACCAACGTGCGTGGGTTCGCGAGGCTTCCGGTGGCAGTGGACCGCGTGCGGTGAGGTGAGCGGAGACGACTCCCGCTGACCGGGATCGGTCGCCGGAATCCGGCCGAAAGGCGCCCCATCGCGTCGCTAGAACGTGTTCTAATCAATGGATGGTGGTGCACTCGATACTCGGCGAACAGATCCGCGTGCCGGTCGAGGTCCGGCAGGCCGAGGCGTGCTCGAGCCTGTTCCCGGTCGACATGGTGACCGCGCGCACCCTGCTGGCCGGGACGGGGCTGGAGCCGGTCGGTCTCGCGGGCCGTGCGGTGTGTGCGCTGGCTTTCGTCCGGCACCTCGACACCGATCTCGGTCCGTACCACGAATTCGCGTTCGCCCTGCTCGCCCGGCTGCCCGGCTGCCGGGGCAGCACCGGCGCGTTCATCCGCTGGCTGCCGGTGAATCAGACCTTCACCTGCGCCGTCGGCCGGGAACTGTGGGGCTTTCCCAAGGAGATCGCCGATATCCGGATCGAACCGTCGGGTCGCGGCAAGCGGTGCGAGGTGCGGCTGGACGGCCGTCTGGTGGTAGCGCTGGAGACCGCCGGTGGCATGCCCGCGCCCGCGAATCTCGGCGGCGCCTCGATGCGGACCTACACCCATCGCGACGGCGTGCTGCGGGCCACGCCGTGGCTGATGCGTCCGGCTCGCGTGCGGATGCGGCCGGGCGGCGCCCGCGTCGAACTCGGCGACCATCCGACCGCGGCGGAACTGCGCGCTCTCGGTCTGCCCCGGCGCGCGCTGTTCACCAGTCATATCGGTTTGTTGCGCATGGCATTTCAGGACGCGACGGAGATCCGGTGAACCCGGGCAGTCCCGCGACACAGGAGGCACGATGAGCAAGACGGCACTGGTGACCGGAGCGGCCAGTGGCATGGGCCGCATGGTCGCCCAGCGGCTCGCGGCGGCCGGGCACCGGGTGGCCGCGGTGGACATCGATGAGTCCGGGCTGGCCGAAACCGCCCGGCGCTCACCGAATACCACCACCTACACCTGCGATGTCTCCGACACCGAGGCCGTCACGAAGCTGATCGAGGCCGTGCGCGCCGACCTCGGGCCGATCGAGCACCTGGTGCACGCCGCCGCCCTGTGTCGTGTGGGATCGACGCTGGCGCAGGATGTTTCGGAAATCCGCCGGGTGATGGACATCAACTACATCGGTACGGTCAACCTCTGCCAGGCCGTGGTGCCCGGCATGCGCGACGCGGGTGCGGGCACCGTGGTGTTGTTCGCCTCGGTGGCGGGCTGGCTGCCCTCACCCGGCCTGGCGGCGTACTCGGCGTCGAAGTTCGCGGTGGTCTGCTACGCCGAGGCGCTGTCGCTGGAGCTCGCGGGTACCGGGGTGCGGCTGATCGCGATCTGCCCGCCACACGTGGAAACCCCGTTCCTGGAAGGGATTCGGGCCGTCGACCCGGCCATCCTGGGCGGCAGCCGCGGCGTGGCGCCGGAGAAGATCGTGGACGCGGTGGAGCGGGCCGTCGCCGACCCCAAATCCCCGCTGTTCGTCTTCCCCGGCCCCGCCCGAGCCCTGATCCTGGCCCGCCGCTTCGCCCCCAACCTCCTCCGCAAGCAGATCGCCCGCATGGTGAAACCCTCCTTGTAACCCGGATACGGGCCGACGCTCGGCGAGGCCCCGGGTGTGGCGGATTTCTTGCCCGTCAACGTCCTTTGAAGACGGGTTTGCGCTTTTCGGCGAAGGCTCGGGGCCCCTCCTTGGCGTCCTCGCTACGGAAGACCGCCAGGCCGATCTCGGCGTCGATCTTGAACGCCTCTTCCTCGTGCAGTCCCTCGGTGTCGCGAATGGTCTTCAGGATCGCCTGCACGGCCACCGGACCGTTGGCGTTGATCAACTCGGCGATTTCCAGGGCCTTGTCCAGGGCGGTCCCGTCGGGCACCACGTGACCGATCAGCCCGATCTCCTTGGCCTCCGCGGCGGTGATGTGGCGGCCGGTCAGCAGGATCTCGGCGGCGATCGTGTACGGGAGCTGGCGAGGCAACCGCACCGCGGACCCGCCCATGGGGAACAGGCTCCACCGCGCCTCGGACACGCCGAACTTGGCGCTCGCCCCGGCCACCCGGATGTCGGTGCCCTGCAGGATCTCGGTGCCCCCGGCGATGGCCGCGCCTTCGACGGCGGCGATCAGCGGCTTGGTGAGGCGGCGGCCCTTGAGCAGACCGGGGAGATAGCTCGGGTCGAACTTGCCGCCCTCGCTCATGTTGTCGCCCGGGTTCTGCTTGGTCATCGCCTTGAGGTCGGCGCCGGCGCAGAAGGCGCCGCCCGCGCCGGTCAGAACGCAGGAGCGGATCTCCGGGTCGTTGTCGACGGTGTCCCAGGCCCGCACCATCAAATCCAGCATCTCGCCGGACAGGGCGTTGCGGACCCGCGGGCGGTTCATGGTGACGACGAGCGTGTGGCCGCGCCGCTCGATCAGCGCATGCGGTTCCGTGTTGCTACCTGTTTCAGTGGCTGCCGTAGTCATCGCCGACCCTCTCTCCTCCGGGCATTACCTGCGTGTTGCGGACGAAGTTACCCCGCGACGTTGTCCACAACAATAACGTGTTCTAGTTTGGAGCTTGGTGACCGCCGTCACGGGCGGCAAGTTAGGGAGATCCTTGATGGAGACAACCACGCACAGCGGCGCGACCACGCTGCCGCCGCGGATCACACAGACGCTCATCGACCGGCTGACCGCGATGGTGATTGCGGGCACCGCCGGCGAACAGCGCGAGGCGTACGAGATGATCGAGGTCTACACCGGCGCCGTCGTGGGCGAATTGCCGCAATCCTCGCCCGAGGACGTCGCCGCCGCGGCCGCGACGGCCCGCGCCGCCCAGCGGGAATGGGCGGTCCGGCCGGTCTCCGAGCGACTGGCGGTCTTCGAGCGGGCGCACGAACTGATCCTGGCCGAACTGGAGACCATCGCCGACCTGATCCAGATCGGCTGCGGTAAGACCCGGCGCATGGCGATCGAGGAGTCGTGCGATCCGCCGATGGTGATCAGCCACTACCTCAAGACCGCCGAGCGCACGCTGAAGCCGATCCGGCGCGGCGGCGCGATGCCGATCATCACCACCTCGACCGAACAGCATCGGCCCAAGGGTGTCGTCGCGGTCATCGCCCCGTGGAACTTCCCGTTCGCCATCGCCATGTCCGACTCGATACCGGCGCTCATCGCGGGCAACGGCGTAGTGCTCAAGCCGGACAACAAGACCGCGCTGTGCACGCTGTTCGGTGTCGAACTGCTGCAGCGGGCCGGACTGCCGCAGGGGCTGGTACAGGTGGTCTGCGGCAGCGGCCCGGACGTCGGCCCGACGCTCATCGAGAACTCCGACTACGTCATGTTCACCGGCTCCACCGCCACCGGCCGCACCATCGGCGAACTCGCCGGCCGGAACCTGATCGGCTGCAGCCTGGAACTGGGCGGCAAGAACCCGATGATCGTGCTCGACGACGCCGACCTGGACGAGGTGATCCCCAGCACCGTCTTCGCGGTGTACGGCAATTCCGGCCAGGCGTGCATGCACATCGAGCGCATCTATGTCCACGAACGCCTGCACGACGAGTTCCTCCGCCGATTCGTCGCCGCCGCGGAAGCCTTGGGCGCCAAGGCGGGTGCGGCCTACGACTACGAGCCGGAATTCGGCTCGCTGGTGTCGGTGGACCACATGGAGCGGGTGGCGGCGCATGTGGAGGACGCCCGCGGCAAGGGGGCGACCGTGCTGACCGGGGGCAAGGCGCGCCCCGATCTCGGCCCGGCGTTCTACGAGCCCACCGTGCTGACCGGGGTCACCTCGGACATGGCGCACGCCACCATGGAGACCTTCGGCCCGGTGGTCACGGTGTACCGGTACACCGACGAGGAGGAGGCGATCCGGCAGGCCAACGCCACCACCTACGGCCTGAACGCCAGTGTGTGGAGCCGAAACCTGGCGCGCGCCAATCGGATCGCGGATCGGCTGGAGGCCGGGAACATCAATATCAACGACGGGTTCGTCGCCAGCTACTCGGCGAAGGCCACGCCCTCGGGCGGGGTGAAGCAATCCGGCGTCGGCACCCGGCACGGAGCGGCGGGACTGCTCAAGTACACCGATACCGTCAATATCGGGGTGCAGAAGAAGCAGGTGCTCGCCGCCCGGGCCGCCATGCCCTATGCGAAACAACTGAAGTCGACGCGGGTTACGCTGCGGTGGATGCGGCGGTTGCGAATTCGCTGAGGTGCGGGGGTGGGTGGCTCACGCTTGTGGGAGTGAAGGCGTGTTTTGCGGTGTGAGGGTTTGCCATCGGTGGCTCGGGGGTGGCTGGGGGGCGCGCTAACTTGGTGGGGTGACGAGCGTGGGACGGCGGTATGGTGGGCGGGCGGTGGCCGATCGCAAAGCCGAACGGCGGGAACGCTTTCTCCGTGCCGCCACCCGTCTGTTCGCGGAGCGGGGGTACGCGGGGTGTTCGCTGGCGGAGGTCTGCGCGGGTGCGGGTTTGTCCAAGCGGCAGTTCTACGAAGAGTTCGACACCCGTGAGGACGTGCTGGTCGCGGCCTACGACCGGATTCAGGACGAGGCCGCCGCAGCGGTGACCGATGCCTTGGCCGCGGCTGCGGCGCAACGCGATCGGCGGGCCGCGCTCACGATGGTGCTGACCGCCTACCTCGAGTCCATCGATTCCGATCCGTATCGGGCGAAGGTGGCGTTCATCGAAGTGGTGGGGGTGAGCGAGCGGATGGAGCGGCACCGTCGCGCGCGCCGTCAGGACTGGGCGCGGCTGGTGGAGACGGCGGTGGCGCCCATCGCGGGTCCGGACGCTCGCATTCGTGGTCGGGGCGAGCTGGCCGCCAGTACTCTGGTCGGGGCCGTCAACGGGCTGGCGCACGAGTGGCTGCTGATGGATCCGCGCCCGCCCGTGGCCGAACTCGCCGATCTGCTGGTGCCGGTGGCCGTTTCGCTGATCGAGTCCACCGACCTGCCGAACGAGCCCACCGACCTGCCGAACGAGCCCACCGACTGACGGCCGCCCCCTAAGATCCACTCGATGACAACGATGTCCAACCGGCGATCGGGCGGTGCTGCGCACGGGTCGCCGATCGATACCGACGGCCCGCGAATTCCGTTGTACGCCCCCGAGTTCGCGAGAGACCCGCACAGCGCCTACCGCGCCATGCGTGAGCGGTACGGATCCCTGGTTCCGGTGGAACTGGCGCCGGGCGTGCCCGCCACGCTGGTGATCGGCTACTACACCGCGGTGCGAATCTTCAACGATCCGGACCACTTTCCGGCCGATCCGCGCACCTGGCAGCGGGACATCCCGGCGGAGTGCCCGGTGCTTCCGCTCATGCAGTGGCGGCCCAACGCGCGACGCAACGACGGCGCCACGCACGCCCGGTATCGGCAGGCCATCGTCGCGGGTCTCGCCGAGGTCAATCCGTACACCGTGCACGACACGGTGGCGCGGGTCGCCGTCGAGCTGATCAACTCGTTCTGCGGGGACGGTTCGGCGGATCTGGTGCGGCAGTACGCCTTTCCGCTCACCTTCGCCGTGCTGAACACCCTGCTGGGCTGTCCGACCGAGATCGCGCAGCGCGCCGCGGCCGGAATGGCCGCGATGTTCGAGGGTGTGGAGGCGGAGCGCGGCGCCGCGGCCCTGATGGCCTCGCTGCTGGAACTGATCGAGCTGAAACGGGCCGAGCCCGGCGACGACGTCACGACCCGGATCATGCGGCATTCGCCCGATCTGAGCGCGTCCGAACTCGTGAACCAGGTGGCCACGCTCTACGGCGCGGGCATCGAACCGCTGCAGAATCTGATCGTCAACGCCCTGCGCCTCATCCTCACCGACGAGCAGTTCGGCGGCAGCGTCGTGGGCGGGAGCCTGTCCACGCGGGACGCCCTGGACGAGGTCCTGTTCAACGACCCGCCCATGGCCAACTTCTGTTTCACCTTCCCGAGACAGCCGATCCTCATCGACAACGTCTGGCTGCCCGCCAACCAGCCCGTCGTCATCAGCATGGCGGGCTGCAACACCGACCCGGTGGTCGGCACCGACCAGCACACCGGCAACCGCGCCCATCTCGCCTTCGGCGGCGGCCCCCACGTCTGTCCCGCCAACTCCCTGGCCTACCTGATCGCCCAGGACGCCATCGACCAACTGCTCGACGGCCTCCCCGAACTCCGCCTCGGCACCCCCGCCACCGCCCTCACCTGGCGAACCGGCGCCTTCCACCGAGCCCTCACCGCCCTGCCCGTGGTCTTCCCGCCCTCACCCCCACTCCTGCACGAGCGCTAGCAGCCAGTTAGCAACCGTCTGGTTGTTTTACTTATTCTGCGTGCGTTCGGTTTCGGAACCGGTTTCATTCGGTGCCGCCCGGCGTGTCCGCTATTTCGGCCGACCGGACCCACCGTTATTACCCGCCGGTCAGCAGACGAATTACCCCGAGTGGGTGCGGTTAATGTGCGGGAACCTGACCCTCCGGCGAGTGAGAGCGACAAATGCAATTGCATCGGCAGGAGGTTTCGCGGCCATTCTTCCCGGCCCGGACCGACGGTCGCGCCTGGGCACTTTTATTCTCGGGAAGCCCGCGCCCCGAGGGCGGTCGTACCGTCCGGAAACGTTGACCCGCTGTGCATTTGCTGCAATCGGCGTGCCTGTGACGTGAAGCTGGTCGTTCGTCGGAATGCGGCGCGGCTCGCTTAAACTGGTGCTCCGGTGGGCAGGGTGCCGTCGCCGGCGGTTCGGGCGCGGTCCGCCGACGGCTCGTACGCCGAGCCGACCCGGGCTACCGATTCGCTCGCGCGAATCGGAGTCGATTGTTTCCTCGAGAGTGGAAGGAGGGAGCCTTGAAATGGCTCCGCAAGATGCTGGCAAGTGATAATTCGGGAAATACCTTCGGGACGCCCGAAACAAAAGAAGAGACCTCGGCCGCCGCACTGGGAAAAGCCACAGCCGAGGTCTCCTTTCACTGCCGGCTTTCGGTACCCGCGCACGTAATCACTAGCGTGGGCAGCTCCGGAGCAACACTCGCGATCCTGGAGATCGCACAGCGCTTCTGAGCCGGACCGAACCGATTGGCGACCGCTGGGATGGCCCCCGGCGGTCGCCTTTTCGGTTCAGCCACCACAGCCGGACAACCAACCCTACCGCACATACGCTGACCTGCGTGGATCTCTAATGTCACGAGAGTGACTCACTGCACAGAGCACGGTATGTCATGTGTCGATAAAGCGGTTCGAGAACATAATTCCGGTCCGGCTGCGCTGATGGTTCAGGAGATTCGTCGCAATGCACCAGCCGGACCGGTGCCGGTTTCGGGAACTACTTCTCGGCAGCCCTCCACGACTTGTCACGTCGTGTGAACCCGACGAAACCTGACAGTCGTGACTGATGGAATGGGAGTTTGAAAAACCACACCGAAGCAGCGCATGGTTCTGTGCGCCGCGAGGGCCGGTTCAGTCGCGTAGATCGTGACGTAGGCGTTCGTGGCGGTGCCGATGCTCATCGGGCCCAGGCAGGAGGCTGTGCCCTGTCCGGACGGGCCGAAGAAGCGCCCCCTGGTACGGGGCGATGGCCATGAGCGGGAAGGCGTTGGGCACGCCGAGCGGGGGCCGTCGGATCGTTACCGCACCTTACAAGTGGCGATTCTGTGCGGTGCTGGTGCACGAGTAAGGCCCTCGACCAGCAATGCTGATCGAGGGCCCTGTCGTGTCTCCACACACGAGTCGGGGTGACAGGATTTGAACCTGCGACCTCCTCGTCCCGAACGAGGCGCGCTACCAAGCTGCGCCACACCCCGTGAGCGAACCTGTCGTAGCTTACAGCAGGGGTCGGGTGGACGTTAAATCGGCTGGTCAGCGGTTCGGCAGCGGGCGGATGCTGGTGAGGACGCGCTTCGCGGTGGTCTTGTCCACGGCCTTGTCCACGCCGGTGTCGGCGGCGATGGTCATCACGAAGTTGCCGTTCTCGCTCGGGAACGCGAACGTGTAGACGGCGAAGGTGGTGGCGCAGCCGGGTGCGGGCGGCGGTGCGCTGCCGGTGGTTTCCACGAAGGCGCCGTGCAACTGGCCGTCCAGCGAATCCAGCGGCTCGGCCGCACCGGCGGTGGCGGCGGCCGACCAGCCCGCCTTGGCCATCCGGGCACCGACGTCCGCGGCCGCGGCGGCGGGATCGCCACGCGGCGACAGGGTGAGGAAGGCATTGGTGCGGGTGTAGCTGGGGCAGTAGTTCTCACCGTCCTGGGCCAGGCCCGCCAGTTCCACAGTGTCGGGTGGCTCGCCCCAGACCGCCGTGCCGACCGGGTCGATCTTCCAGTCCCGGGGCACGTCGTAGGCCGCGCCGCGCTCCGGGATCGACACCACTTGAAAACCGGGAACCACCGGCGCCACCGGGCCCGCGCTCGGTCGCGGCGGGGCCGGGGCGGCACCGGTCGGCGAGGACGTGCTCTTTCCGCTGGTGAGCGCACTCACCATGGACGGGCTACCGGCCTGGGCCTCGGGGTCGCGCGAGTTGCGGCCGGAGACGATCATCGCGACCGTCACCGCCAGAGCCACCACGACGACCGCGCCGACACCGGCGAACACCCATGCCGTGCGGTTGCGCCGGACGCCCGGCGGCGGACCGTAGGGCGGGACTTCGAACGTGGAGGTCGGCGGATGCTGTGGCCCGTACCCCTGCCATGCGGGATTCGGCACCGCGGCAGCGCTGTCCGGCGCTGCCGACTGCCACGCGGGATTGGCTACCGCGGCAGTACTTTCCGGCGCTGCCGACTGCCATGCGGGATTCGGCACCGCGGCAGTACTTTCCGCCGACTGCCACGACTGCTCCGGCACCGGCCGCACCGGATCGGTCGGCTGGGCCGACTGCCGCAGGAAGGGAGTCGTGGCCGCCGACTGCCAGGTCGGCACCGGGGGCGAAGCATTTTGCGGCACGGCAGGATTCGGTGGGGCGTCCGAGCGTGCGGCCGCCGCGAACTCCTGCGTCGCAGCCGATTCCAGATCGGAGACCGGGCTGCCGATGGGATGTGCGGAGGGCGGTAGCGGCCGCGCGCCCGCCGCGAAGTTCAGCTGCGCCGGGCGCTCGGTGCGGCGAATCTCCTCGGTCTGTGCGGCCGGGTCCGGTGTGGACCGCGGGGCCGGGGGACTCGGAGCGGATCCGCTCGCCGCGGTCGGGTCATTCGGCCGTCGATCGAACCCGCTGCTCAAACCTCGTCCCCTGCCTTGCGTTCCGCCTCGGCGCCACCCTAGCGCGCGATCGCCTCCGATTCCGACAGGCCGTGGCCGGTGTCGGCGACCGGGCGTTCCGGCGGGGCCGCGACGAGCGTGAGCAGTGTCGCCTCGGGACGGCAGCAGAACCGGTACGGGGCCCACGGCGAGGTGCCCAGGCCCGCCGACACGTGTAAGCGGGTGTGCGCGCCCCAGCGGGAGGCGCCCTTGACCCGCGAACGGTCGATACCGCAGTTGGTGACCAGCGCGCCGAACCCGGGCAGGCACAACTGACCGCCGTGGGTGTGACCGGCCAGCACCAGGTCGTAGCCGTCGGTGGCGAACCGGTCCAGCACTCGCGGCTCGGGGGAGTGGGTGAGCCCGATGCTCAACTCCGCCAGCGGGTTCGGGCTACCGGCGATCGTTTCGTAGCGGTCCCGCTTCAGGTGCGGGTCGTCCACGCCGGCGGTGGAGATCTTGATTCCGGCCACCTCGAGATCGCGGCGCACGTGCGTCAGATCCAGCCAGCCGCGTTCGGTGAACGCCGCGCGCAGGTCCTGCCACGGCAGCGGCGCGCCGTGCGCGCGCTTGTGGTTCTTGTCGAAGTACTTCAGCGGGTTCTTCGGGACCGGGGCGAAGTAGTCGTTGCTGCCGAAGACGAAGATGCCGGGACGGGCCAGCAACTCCGACAGCGCCTGGACGACGGCCGGCACCGCGCGCTGATGCGCGAGGTTGTCGCCGGTGTTGACCACGAGGTCCGGCTCCAGCTTGGCCAGCTCCCGCACCCAGGCCTGCTTGAGCCGCTGGCCGGGTGTCATGTGCAGGTCACTGATGTGCAACACGCGCAGGCTCGCGGAGCCCGGTTGCAGGACGGGAAGTGTCGCCTCCCGCAACACGAAGGCGTTGCGTTCGATCAGCGAGGCGTATCCGATTCCGGCGGCACCTGCTGCGACGGTGCCCAGCGCGGCTCGTCGGAGTACAGGGGACGAGAAGACGGGCATTCGCTCAGAATAGGCGACCGGTGTGACGAACACCGAGTGTGATTCCGCACAGGGACACGGCCGGGCGTGGCGCAAATGGAGTGGGACCGCGCTCGAGCGCGGGCTACCGTGAGCGCATGTCGGAACTCAAATCGAAGCTGCGGGCCGATCTGACCGCCGCGATGAAGGCCCAGGACAAGCTGCGCACCGGCACCCTGCGCATGCTCCTGGCCGCGATCCAGAACGCCGAGGTCGCCGGAACCCAGGCGCGCGAACTCGGTGACGCCGACGTGCTCGCCGTGCTCGCCAAGGAATCGAAGAAGCGCAACGAATCCGCCCTCGTCTACGAGCAGGCCGGGCGCGGCGAACTCGCGGCCAACGAGCGGGCCGAGGAAGCGATCATCGACGAGTACCTGCCGACTCCGCTGACCGACGCCGAGGTCGCCGATCTCGCCGACACCGCGATCGCCCAGGTCGCCGAGCAACTCGGGGAACGGCCCGGCATGAAGCAGATGGGCCAGGTCATGAAGATCGCCACCGGTCTCGCGGCCGGGCGCGCCGACGGCTCCCGCGTCTCGGCGGCGGTGAAGGCGCGGCTCTAGGACTCGCGGCCGCCGGATACGCCCGAGGGCCCGCTACCCGGAAGCGGGTGGCGCGCCCTCGGTGGCATCACCGCGGAATCGGGATCGGAATCGGGATCGGCGGCAACCGCGGCGGTGGCGGTAGCCCCGGCAGATTCGGGATCGCGGGCGGTCCGGGCGGTGGCGGTTCGCGCAGCGTCCCGTCACTGATGTTGACCGTGATCACCGAGCCCGGAATGGCCGAGCCGTTCGGCGTGGTGCCGATGACCGTGCCCTTCGCCGGTGCCGCGGGCACCGTCACCATGGTGACCTGGAAACCCGCGCCGATCAGCGTCGAACGCGCCTCGGCCTCCGTCATGCCGACCACGTCGGGAATCTGCGAATTGTTCGAGCCCCGAACGTACTTGTCGTCCTCGCCCGGCAGGCTCGGCGGCGGGAAGCGATCCAGCACCGGTTTGATCCCGTCGAACCAGCTGCGGGCCGGTTCGTTACCGCCGTACAGATTGCCGTCGCCGCAGCTGCGCAGCGGGAACGAGCAGATCTCGCCCGGCGTCGGCGAATCGCCGTAGATGTAGGCCGCCCCCGCCAGCGAATTGGTGAAGCCCAGGAACGCCGAGGACCGGTGGCTCTCGGTGGTACCCGTCTTCGCCGACATCGGCGCGGTCCAGCCCGCCGCGTGCGCCGAACCGGCCGCGGTACCGCTGATGCTGTCCTTGCTCATCGCATTGGCCAGCGTGTTCGCCAGACCGGGCTCGACCACCTGCTCGCAGGACGGCTGCGTGAGCGGCACCTGCTTACCGTTGCGGTCGATCACCTCCCGGATCGGCGACGGCGGGCACCACTTGCCGCCCGAGGCCAGCGTCGCGGCCACATTCGACAGCTCCAGCGGATTGATCGCGAACGGGCCCAGCGTGAACGAACCCAGATTCTGCTGCTTCACCATGTCCGCCAGGCTCTGATTGCCGTGGCCGGACGTGCCCGGCGCCGCGTAGGAACGCATACCCAGCCGCACCGCCATATCGACCGTCGGCGTCACCCCGACATCCTGAATGAGCTTGACGAAGGCCGTATTCGGCGACTGCGCCAGCGCCTCGGTCACCGACATCGGCGAGCGGTAGTTGCCGACGTTCTTCACGCAGTAGGTCTCGGGCGGACAGCCGGGCGTGCCGCTGTTACCCATGCCCTTGGCCGAGAAGAACGACGGCACATCCAGCTGCGCGTTGATGCCCAGCCCCTTCTCCATCGCCGCGGCCGTGGTGAACAACTTGAAAATCGAGCCCGCGCCGTCACCGACCAGCGAATACGGTTGCGGCTGCACGGTTTCGTGGCCCTCGCCGCTCAGCCCGTAGGTGCGGCTCGAGGCCATCGCCAGCACCGGATGCGCGTCCTGTCCGGTGCCGATGATGCTGGTGACCTCGGCGATATCCTCCAGATCCGGCTTCGTCACCCCCGATATCGCGGCCTTCACCGAATTCTGCACCGCCGGATCCAGCGTGGTGCGGATCGTGTAGCCGCCCTTGTCGATCTGCTCCTTGCTGATGCCCGAATTCGCCAGATACTGCAGCGCGTAATCGCAGAAGAAGCCCCGATCACCGGCCGCGATGCAGCCGCGCGGCAGCCCCTTCGGGTCCGGCAGCACGCCCAGCGGTTCGGTCTTGGCGGCGCGGAACTCCTCGGCGCGGCTGGGGATGTTCTGGATCATGGTGTCCAGCACGATGTTGCGGCGATCCAGCACGCCCTGCGGATTGGTGTAGGGGTTGAGCTTCGACGAACTCTGCACCATGCCCGCCAGCATCGCCGCCTGCGACACCTTCAGGTCCTTGGCGTCCACGCCGAAGTAGGTCTGCGCGGCGTCCTGAATCCCGTAGGAGCCGTTGCCGAACGGGACGATGTTCAGGTAGCGGGTGAGGATCTCGTCCTTGGTCAGCTGCTTCTCGAGGGTCAGCGCCATGCGGATCTCACGCAGCTTGCGCGCCGGCGTCGTCTCGATCGCGGCGCGGCGCTCGGCGTCGGTCTTCGCGACCACCAGCAGCTGAAAGTTCTTGATGTACTGCTGATCCAATGTGGAGGCGCCCTGCTGCACCTCGCCGCTCGAGGTGTTGGTGAGGAACGCGCGCAGCGTGCCCTGCCAGTCCACGCCGCCGTGCTCGGCGAACCGCCGGTCCTCGATGGACACGATCGCCAACTTCATGTCGTTGGAGATCCGGTCGCTGGGCACTTCGAAACGGCGCTGCTCGTACAGCCAGGCGAAGGGGTTACCGGCGGCGTCCACCATCGTCGACACCGCGGGTGCGTTGCCCTCGACCAGTTCCGCGGACACGTTGTCGACGGCGTCGGCGGCCCGGTTGGACACGTATCCGAAGCCACCGGCGAGCGGGAACAACAACCCGGCGATGAGCACGGCCGCCAGGACGCACGCACCGGCGAGCCTCGCGAGCGTTTGTGAGATCGGCACCTTGCAAGGGTAAAGGCTCTGTTATTGGCGACGCCTTCGGCGTCGCGGGTTTTCGGCGCCTGTGTGGCTCGGTTTTCGGGGGTCGCTGCTTGCTCCTTCGTCGCTTGCGCAGCGACCCCCGAAAACCGAGCCGCGCCGAAAACCGTGGGGGTTGCGTGGTGGGGGCCTGGTTTTGGGGTGGGTAGGGGTTTGGTGTTGGGGGAGGGGGTGGGTGGGCGTGGATCATGTCAGGGGCATAGACGCTAGGGGTGGCGGCGCGTCTTCTCGGGTGGGGCGGGCGTGTCGGGGTGAATGAGCAGACTGCCCGGTTCTTTGTTCCATTTGCAGGGACGGGCGTACCAAAAAATCTGGGGACGGTCTTGCGCAGGCCCCATACCTTTACCTAGATTGAGAACCCAGTGTGATAGAGCTAACACTCAAAGTGGAATGTGGTGCGGGACGCAGTGGGGTTGGGTTGCTGCGCTCCGCACGCGATTCTGGAGCGCCGTTGACCCGGTGTTCGGACTGCAAAGGGGCACACCAAATGCACATGACTACCCCCATCGCTCGATTGGACGTGGAGCAGGCCGAAGCGAGAATCGCCTGGGTTTCCCAGGCCCGATGCAAGGAAGTAGATCCCGACCAGTTGTTCGTGCGCGGCGCGGCGCAGCGCAAGGCGGCGACGATCTGCCGGCACTGTCCGGTGCTGATGGAGTGCGGGGCCGACGCCCTGGACAATCGAGTGGAGTTCGGTGTGTGGGGTGGGATGACCGAGCGGCAGCGGCGTGCGCTGCTCAAGCAGCATCCGGAGGTGACGTCCTGGGCGGAGTTCTTCCGCGCCCAGCGACAGCAGAAAGTGGCAATGTAGTCCCCACGGTGATTCGGTTCGAGCCCGCGATCGCGGGCTCGAACCGTTTCCGTCCCAGGAACGTCGGTCGCGGTCGGCCGAGGGTCAGGCCGCCGCACCAGGATCGGTCAGCTGATCGCCCACGGCGCGCAGCGCATCCAGGTCCGACACCTCGAACGGCAGCGCGGTGACCGCGACGATCGGCACCCGCGGATGCGCGCCGGTGAACCGGTGCAGCAGATGTTGCTCGCGCTTGGCGGTGGTCGCCCGGTGCGCGTGGATGCGCAGCACGTCCGCGGCCAGCGCGGCCGGGTCACTGTCGGCGCGATCGGTCTCGGCCGAATCGGCGGCCAGGCGGTCGGCGGCGGCCAGGGCCGTCTCCGCCGACAGCGAGCTGTGCACCGGGTGGGTGCGGTTGAGCACCAGCCCGGCCAGTGGCATGTGATCGGTGGACAGGCGATCGACGAAGAACGACGCCTCCCGCAGCGCGTCCGGCTCCGCGGCGGCGACCACCAGGAAGTGCGTGCCCGGACGGGACAGCATCTCGTAGGTGCGGTTGGCCCGGTCCTGGAAGCCGCCGAACATCGACTCCAGCGACTGCAGGAACAGCGACGCGTCCTTGAGCATCTGGCCGCCGACCACGGTCGACACACCCCGCACCGCCAGGCTCATCGCGCCGGTGACGAACCGGCCCACGCCGCGCCCGGGCGCCATGATGACGCGAATCATCCTGCCGTTGAGGAAGTTTCCGAGCCGCTTCGGCGCGTCCAGGAAGTCCAGCGCGTTGCGCGAGGGCGGGGTGTCGACGACGATCAGATCCCACTTCTTCTTGCCGGCGAGCTGGCCCAGCTTCTCCATCGCCATGTACTCCTGCGTCCCGCCGAAGGACGAGGCCACGGTCTGATAGAAGGGGTTGGCGAAGATCTGCTCGGCCTTCTCGGGGCTGGTGTGCTCGAGCACCATCTCGTCGAAGGTGCGGCGCATGTTCAGCATCATCGCGTACAGCTCGCCCGTCGCGTCGGGGCCCAATTCGACCCGCTGCGGGACATTGCCCAGATCGCTCACCCCGAGCGACTGCGCCAGCCGCCGGGCCGGATCGATGGTCAGCACCACCACCTTGCGGCCACGTTCGGCCGCCCGCAGCGCGATCGCCGCGGCCGTGGTGGTCTTGCCGACGCCGCCGGAGCCGCAGCACACCACCACGCGGGTGGAGCGATCGTCGATGATGCTCGCGATGTCCAGCGGCGTGACGGTACCGGGCAGGCTCATCACCGGACCCCCTGCGCGCTCAGATGTTCGGCGAGTTCGTACAGCCCGCCCAGGTCCATGCCGTCCGGCAGGGCCGGCAGGTACAACCGGCTGTAATCGACCTTCGCCAGTTCGGAGGAGCTGTCGTCCTGCGCCCGCAGGGTGGCCGAATGTTCGACGGCTTCCCGGAGCAGGCCCTGGAAGTCGTTGTCGGACAGCGTGATTCCGGCCTCGGTCAGCCCGGCGCGCAGGGCGTCGGTATCGATGTCGCCGGTGGCGGCCCGCGCGCGCACCGACGCCGGCAGGTAGCCCTCGGTCGCGCGATTGACGATCACGGTGCCGACCCGGAATTGCGACTCGGTCAGTTCGGCGACGGCGTCGGCGGTCTCCTGCACCGGCAGCGCCTCGAGCAGGGTGACCAGGTGCACGACGGTCTGGTCGGAGTGCAGCAGCTTGGACACGCCCTCGGCCTGCGCGGCGATCGGCCCGCCCTTGGCCACCTCCGCCATCGCCTTGGTGACGTCCAGGAAACTGGCGATGCGGCCGGTCGGGGGCGCGTCGATGACGATCTCGTCGTAGACGGGACGACCCGGCGACTTGCCCGACTTGTCGGTGCGTACCGCGCACTCCTTGATCTTGCCGGTCAGTATCACGTCGCGCAGCCCCGGCGCGATCGTGGTGACGAACTCGATCGCACCCATCCGCCGCATCGCCCGGCCCGCGAAGCCGAGGTTGTAGAACATGTCGAGGTACTCGAGGAAGGCGTGCTCGATGTCGAGCGCCAGCGCCATCACCTCGCCGCCGCCGTCCGCGGTCGCGATCTTCGTCTCGGTGGGCGGCAGCGGCGGCAGGTCGAACAGCTGCGCGATCGATTGCCGCCCCTCCACCTCCACCAGCAGCACCCGTCGCCCACCGGCCGCCAGCGCCAGCGCCAGCGCCGCGGACACCGTGGATTTCCCAGTACCACCCTTGCCGGAGACATAGTGCAGACGAGCCTTGTCCGCATGCTCCGGCCACCCTAATTTCAGCCCCGGTTCGGTCGAAACGGGCACTGCTGTCGGTACTCCCACGTCCGCGAGCCTATAGCCCGCCCCGAAACCCCTGCTACAGGATCCACCCGCTGTCTGGTACACCACACTCCCCATAAACTCCACCCATGAGTGATGTGACCGTGTGGGAATACGCGACCGTGCCGCTGCTGACGCATGCGACCAAGCAGATTCTGGATCAGTGGGGGGCCGACGGCTGGGAGCTGGTCACCGTGCTGCCCGGGCCGACCGGCGAGCAGCACGTGGCCTACCTGAAGCGGGCGAAGAACTGATGGCCTCGTGGCGGGAGAACCTCGACCGGCTCGGCCTGGAACTGCCCGGTGTGGCCGCACCGGCGGGCGCCTACATTCCGGCGTTGCGCACCGGCTCGTACGTCTACACCTCGGGTCAGCTGCCGTTCATCGGCGGTGAACTGTCGGTCTCGGGCAAGGTCGGCGCCGAGGTGAGCCTGGAGCAGGGCAAGGAGGCGGCGAAGTGGTGCGCGTTGAACGCGCTGGCCGCCGTGCACGATCTGGTCGGCCTGGACGAGGTGGTGCGGATCGTGAAGGTGGTCGGCTTCGTGGCCTCGGCGCCCGGGTTCAACGATCAGCCGCTGGTGATCAACGGCGCGTCGGAACTGCTGGGCGAGGTGTTCGGCGAGGCGGGCGTGCACGCCCGGTCCGCGGTCGGTGTGTTCGAGCTGCCGCGGAACACCCCCGTGGAGGTGGAGCTGATCGCCGAGGTGCGTTAGGTCGTAAGCTGCGGTAAGCAGTCGGAAGTTCGTTGCAGCACAGGGCGTTAGGACGACACATGACCCTCACCCATCCCGCGTACGAACAGGTGCGGCCGGTGACGCCGACCGCCTCGGTGCTGCTGGCGAACAACCCGAACAAGATGACCCTGCAGGGCACCAACACCTGGATCCTGCGCGCCCCGGGCCGGTCCGACTGTGTCGTGATCGATCCGGGGCCCAAGAACCGGGCGCACTGTGACGCCATCGCGCGGGCGACCGACGGGAAGATCGCGCTGACGCTGATCACCCACCACCATCACGATCACACCGGCGGCATCGACCGCCTGGTGAAATCGACCGGCACCGTGGTGCGGGCGCACGATCGGCGCTTTCTGCGGGAGTCCGACACACCGCTGACCGACGGCGAGGAGATCGAGGCGGCGGGCCTGCGGATCACGGTGCTCGCCACTGCGGGCCACACCCAGGATTCGGTCTCGTTCCTGCTCGACGACGCCGTGCTGACCGGCGACACCGTATTGGGCAGCGGCACCACTGTGCTGGAATCGCGGGACGGCGCGCTCGGCGACTACCTGGCCTCGCTGGACCGGCTCGCCGAGGTGGCGTCCGGCCGGGCGCTGCTACCGGCGCACGGCCCGGACCACGCCGAGGCGAAGCCGGTCATCGACTACTACATCCGGCATCGCCGGGAACGCCTGGACCAGGTGCGGCAGGCGCTCGCCGAACTCGGGCCCGAGGCCAAGCCCTTGCAGATCGTCGCCAAGGTCTATGCCGACGTCGACAAGCGCCTGTGGCCGGCCGCGCGTAGTTCGGTCAAGGCGCAGCTCGCCTACCTGCGCGGCCGGAACGACGACTAGCGGGCCCGGCGGGCCAGCCGCTCCGAATCCGAGATCAGCACGCTCTTACCCTCGAGCCGCAGCCAGCCGCGGTGCGCGAAGTCGGCGAGGGCCTTGTTCACGGTCTCGCGGGAGGCGCCCACCAGCTGGGCGATCTCCTCCTGGGTGAGGTCGTGGGTCACGCGCAGGGCGCCGGCCTCCTGCGTGCCGAACCGCTGTGCCAGCTGCAGCAGCGCCTTCGCCACGCGACCGGGGACGTCGGTGAAGATCAGGTCGGCCAGGTTGTTGTTGGTGCGGCGCAGACGGCGCGCGAGCACCCGCAGCAACTGCTCGGCGATCTCCGGACGCTGATCGATCCACGACTTCAGCGCGTCGCGGTCCATCGTGACGGCGCGGACCTCGGTGACCGTGGTGGCGGTCGAGGTGCGCGGGCCCGGGTCGAAGATCGACAGCTCACCGAACATGTCCGACGGGCCCATGATGGTCAGCAGGTTCTCCCGGCCGTCGGGGGAGCGACGGCCGATCTTCACCTTGCCCGACGTGATGATATACAGCCGATCGCCCGGCTCGCCCTCGTTGAAGATGACGTGGCCGCGCGGGAAGTCCACGGGCTGAAGCTGTTTGGCGAGGGCCGCCACCGCGGTGGGCTCGACGCCTTGGAAGATGCCTGCTCTGGCGAGGGCCTCGTCCACGAATGTGCTCCTTATGGGATTGGCTCTGTCCTGGACCGAAGCGCTTCGGCCGACAGTGCAGTCTACTTTGCGTTCGCGCAGCGTAGTGACAGACACCACGTAACGAACGGTCTGTGAAACGCACGCGGCGCGGGATTGGTTCCCGGATCCACCGCGTGAACGGTGCGCGGAAAGCGGTGGCGCGGCCTCAGCTGGCCTGCGCGACATCCAGTTCGTCGCCGCGGGCGCGTCGGCGGCCGGAGTGGGCCGCGGCGGCGGGCACACCGAGCTTGGCGAGCTCGTTGACCTCGGCGTTGCTGGCTCGATCCAGGTACTGCTGGACCTCTTCTTCCGGTTCGAGCAGTTTGCGGAGCCGGTTTTCGACGCGTTCCATGAACAGCGCGAACAGCATCAGCAGTACCGGGAAGAGCACTACAGCAAGTCCTTGCATAACCGTGAGTAAACACGGAATAGGTCTCAGATGGAACACGGCGGGTCTTCACGGCCGCACTCGCGTCGGTGGGCTTCCGTATGGTGGACGCGTGCGTGAACCCCGATCCACCGCGCCCGCGCCCGCCCTCGACCCGGATGCCGCGGCCGCCGACGGCAAGCCGGTCCGCGGTAAGAAGCCTGGTGGCTCGCAGGCGCGCAGGTTCGCGAAGGAGACCAGGGTCGGTCTGGTGCGCCGGGCCCGCCGGATGAATCGGACGCTCGCGGTGGCCTTTCCGAACGCGCACTGTGAGTTGGATTTCACCACCCCGCTCGAGTTGGCCGTCGCCACCATCCTCTCCGCGCAGTGCACCGACGTCCGGGTGAACCAGACGACGCCCGCCCTGTTCGCCCGATACCCCGACGCGCGCGCCTACGCCGAGGCCGACCGCGTGGAGTTGGAGGAGTACATCCGCCCGACGGGCTTCTACCGCAACAAGACCACCTCGCTGATCGGCCTGGGCCAGGCCCTGACCGAACGGTACGACGGCGTCCTGCCGCACACGCTCGAGGAGCTGGTGGGGCTGCCCGGCATCGGCCGCAAGACCGCGAATGTCATCCTGGGCAACGCCTTCGGCGTCCCCGGGATCACGGTGGACACCCACTTCGGGCGGCTGGTGCGGCGCTGGGGCTGGACCACCGAGGAAGACCCGGTGAAAGTCGAGCACGCCGTCGGCGAGCTGATCGAGCGCAAGGAATGGACGATGCTCTCGCACCGGGTGATCTTCCACGGTCGCCGCGTCTGCCACGCGCGCAAACCGGCCTGCGGGGCCTGCGTGCTGGCCAACGACTGCCCGGCGTTCGGCGCCGGCCCGACCGATCCCGCGACCGCGGCCGCCCTGATCAAGGGCCCCGAGGCAGAACACTTGCTGGAACTGGTGGGCCGGTGAGATCGATTCCGGCGGCGTGGCGCTGGACGCTGGTGCTGCTGATCGCGGTCGTCGCGCTGGCCGTGGCACTGTGGCCCCGCGAGCCTCGCGAACTCCGCACGGATACCGCTACGGCGACGCGCGGTGCGCCCGCCGCGGCGTCCGACGGTCAGCGGGCCGCCGCCGCCCTCGCCGCGTGCCCGTCGCCATCCCCGCAGCAGTCGGCCGCGGCGGGCCCGCTGGCGGGGATCACGGTCGGGTGCCTGCGTGACGGCCGGCCGCTGGATCTGGGCGCCGCGCTGGCCGGTCGGCCCGCCCTGGTGAATCTGTGGGCGTACTGGTGCGAGCCGTGCGCCCGGGAGCTGCCGGCCTTGCGCGAGTACGCGGCCCGCCCCGGCGCGATCACCGTCGTGACGGCGCACAGCGATCCCGCCGAGGCCAAGGCGCTGGCTCGGCTGGGCGACCTCGATGTGCATCTGCCCGGTGTGCAGGACGGCGACGGCCGGGTCCGCACGGCGGTCGGCGCCCCCGCGGTACTGCCGGTGTCGGTCCTGGTCCGCGCCGACGGCTCGATCGCGAAAGTGGTTGTCCGCCCGTTCGACAGCGCCGACGACATCGCGGCCACCGTCGCCGGTGAACTCGGAGTCGGCGCGTGATCGAGCCGCCGGGTGCGCGGGTGGCAGGGAGGTCCGGACCGGGCAAGGGCGCGGCGGCGGTGGCGATCCACTCCGCGCGGACCGACGGCGTCGGTGGCGCGCGGAACCGCATGGGGCGCTACTCGGCTCGCACGGGTGCGGCCGGTCGTGATCGAATCGGTGCGGCGGACGCTCGCCCGCCGCGCCCTCGCGTCGACGTCCGCGACGACCGGGGTGGGCGAGGCCCGGCCCCTCGGATTACTGTCCGAGCGGCGCGACGTATCGGTGTGACGTGCGGCTCGGACGAGTTCGGTCTGGGCGGGGACAGGATGAGGATCGGGGCGGGAGGAGGCAGCGTGCACGACCGCGAAGGCGAAATGCCCGGCGCGCCACCGGAATTGGTGACCGACGCGATTCCGGCCTGGTTGCGCGGTGTGGTCGAGCGCAAGCCCGCCGACCCGACCGGGGTCAACCAGGTGCTCGGCCGGACGGCCCGGCGACTGGTGTCGGCGGCCGCGCGGCCGCGGTCGGCGGCGGTGCTCGTGCTGTTCGGCGGCGACCCCGAACCCGACGCGCAGGCGCCGGGCGGGTTGCCCGCCGACGCCGACGTGCTGCTCACCCAGCGCGCGGCGACGCTGCGCCAGCACAGCGGCCAGGTCGCCTTCCCCGGCGGCGGCGTCGAGCCCGGGGACGACGGCCCGGTCGACACCGCGCTGCGCGAGGCCCGCGAGGAGACCGGTGTGGACCCGGCCGGTGTGGACCCGATCGCGGTGCTGCCGCCGATTTTCGTGCCGCCGTCGCGTTTCGACGTGACTCCGGTGGTCGCCTACTGGCGCACGCCCGGTGAGGTCGGCGTGGTCAGCGCGGCGGAGGCGACTCGGGTGACGCGGGTGCCGATCTCGGAGCTGATCGACCCCGCGAACCGGTTCGTCGTGCGGCATCCGCTGGGGTACATGGGTCCGGCGTTCGCCGTGGACGGCATGCTGGTCTGGGGTTTCACCGCCGGTGTGCTCGCCGGTCTACTGGCTGTTTCGGGATGGGAGCGGGAATGGGATTACCACGACGTGCGTGATCTGCAGGCCTCGCTCGCGGCAGTGGGGATGACGTTATGAGTTCGTCGGCCTGGCTCGACATCGCGGTCGTGATCATCGCGCTGCTCGCCGCCTCCTCCGGGTGGCGGCAGGGCGCGGTCGCGTCCGCCCTGGCCTTCCTGGGCGTGGTGCTGGGCGCGGTGGCCGGCATCCTGATCGCGCCGCACATCCTGGTCCACATCAGCGAGGGCCGCAAACGCGTGCTGGTCGGTGTGGTGCTGATCGTGGCGCTGGTGATCATCGGCGAGGTGGCCGGGATGGTGCTCGGCCGCGCGGCGCGCAGCGGGATGCGCCATCCCTTCACCCGCAGCGTCGACAGCGTGGTGGGCGCCGCGCTGCAGACGGTGGCCGTGCTGGTGACCGCCTGGCTGCTGGCGCTGCCGCTGGCCTCGTCCTCGCAGCCCGCCATCGCGGCCGCGGTGAACGGCTCGCGGGTGCTGTCGGATGTCAACGAGGTGGCGCCGAACTGGTTGCGGCGCTTGCCCAACGAGTTCTCCAAGCTGCTCAACACCTCGGGCCTGCCGGATGTGATCGGACCGTTCGGCCGCGCGCCGATCGCGGCGGTGGAGCCGCCGGACCCGAGCGTGCTCGACAGCCCGGTCGCGCTGAACCTGCAGCACAGCGTGCTGCGCGTCAACGGTGTGGCGCCGAGTTGCCAGCGCGCGCTGGAGGGTTCGGGTTTCGTGGTCGCTCCCGAGCGGGTCATGACGAACGCGCACGTGGTCGCCGGTACCAACACCGTGCAGGTCGACACCGCGCGCGGCAGGCTGGACGCGACCGTGGTGCTGTTCGACCCGTCCAAGGACGTGGCCGTGCTGGCCGTGCCCGGCCTGAACGCGCCGGTCATCCCGCTGGCGCCGGAACCGGCGAAATCGGGGCAGAGCTCGATCGTGCTCGGCTACCCCGGCGGTGGCCCCTATACCGCGAGCGCCGCCCGCGTGCGCGAGACCCTGGAACTCACCGGTCCGGACATCTACAAGACCGGCACCGTGGAGCGCGAGGTCTACACCGTGCGCGGCCGGGTGCGCGCCGGCAATTCCGGTGGGCCCCTGGTGGATGCGGACGGTCAGGTGCTGGGCCTGGTGTTCGGCGCGGCCGTGGTCGACGAGGACACGGGATATGCCCTGACGCTCAACGAGGTTCGTAATGCCCTGAACTCGGCCGAATCGTCGAGCGCGCAGGTCCCGACGGGCGAGTGCGTGCTGAGCTAGGTGTACTGACCACGGACGTTGGTGACGGCGTGGCGAGCTGACATGGCGAAGACCTCCGAGTGAAGTGAGAGCTGTCTAGGAACTCATTCACTGCCGGAGGTCTTCGTGTCCCACCGTAATGCCCCGCTCTCGGAGTTGGGCCGGTTACGTCTTGCTCGTTGTGTCGTCGAGGACGGCTGGCCGTTGCGGCGGGCCGCGGAAAGATTCCAGGTCTGCCACACCACCGCCAAACGGTGGGCAGACCGCTACCGGGTCGACGGCGCGACCGCGATGGCCGATCGATCCAGCTGCCCGCATCGCAGCCCGGCGCGGACCCCGACCCGCACCGAACGCCGCATCATCAAGGTCCGGGTCCTGCGCCGGTGGGGGCCGGCCCGCATCGCCTACCTGCTCGGATTGAATCCCTCGACAGTGCACCGGGTTCTGCGACGCTACCGGCTGAGCAGGTTGAGTTGGCTCGACCGCGCTACCAGCACACCGGTGCGCCGCTACGAACACGACCGCCCTGGTGATCTGATCCATGTCGATGTCAAGAAACTCGGCAAGATCCCCGACGGCGGCGGCCATCGCAAACTCGGTCGCAGCGTGGGGCGGCGAAACTGGCAGGCCCACAAACCCACCGCCGAACGCAACGGCTACGGCAACCCCCGCCACGGCTACCACTATCTGCATACCGCGCTCGATGATCATTCCCGGCTGGCCTACAGCGAGATCCTGGCCGATGAACGCAAAGACACCGCTGCCGCATTCTGGACCCGCGCTGCCGCATGGTTCGCCGTCAACGGCATCAGGATCCGAAAAGTGTTGACTGACAACGGATCCTGCTATCGATCCCGCACCTTCGCCGAGGCCCTCGGGCCGGTCGTTCATAAACGCACTCGTCCCTACTGCCCTCAAACCAATGGCAAGGTTGAGCGGTTCCATCGCACCCTGGCTGACGAATGGGCCTACGCCCGGCTCTACCGCAGCGACTCCGAACGATGCACAGCCTTCACGACCTGGCTACACACCTACAATCACCACCGCGGCCACACCGCACTCGCAGGCCACCCGCCAGCCAGCCGCGTTGCGAACCTCTCAGGTCAGTACAGCTAGGCGTCGGCCTCCGGGCCGGAGACCGGCAGCAGCCCGCGCTCGCCGAACACCTTCTTGGCGACGAAGGTGGCGTTGAGCGCGCGCGGGAAGCCGCAGTAGCCGGCGGCGTGCAGGAACGCCTCGGTGATCTGCTCGGGTGTCAGGCCGACATTGAGTGCGGCGTTGATGTGCACCTCGAGCTGCGGTTCCGCGCCGCCGAGCGCGGTGAGGATGCCGAGCGTGACGAGCTGGCGGTCCCGCGGCGGCAGCGCCGGGCGCTGGTAGATCTCGCCGAATCCCCACGCCACGATCTGGTGCCCGAGTTCGGGGGATATGTCGGACAGCGCGTCGATCACGCGCTGCCCGGCCTCGCCGTCGATGCGGGTCAGGATCTCCAGCCCGCGATCGAAGCGCTGCTCCCGGGTTTCGGCGGTGTTGTCGGCCATGAGCTGTCCTCTCCTGGCGCCGCGCGTGGCGGCGGTGCGATGGTGTGGCGAACACCTGCACCGTAGGACCTGGAGTCTGCTCCGAGTCAACTGTCCGCGTCGACCGTCAGCCCAGGAGTTTCGCCAGCTCCGCCGTGACCGCGTCGGGGTTCTCCTGGTGCGCGTAGTGCCCCGCGCCGGGAATCTCGACCACCCGGCGATCGGGGGCGAGCCGGTGTTCGCGGCGCAGCGTGGAATCGAGGATGTACCGGTCGGACCCGCCGTGCAGCGACAGCACCGGCACCCGGACCGGTTCCCGCATGGCCGCCATGAAACGCGCGCCGTCCGGGCGCCATTGGCTGCGGAAGGCCCAGCGCTGATACTCCAGCGCACAGTGCGCGGCGCCGGAGATGCGGATCGCCTGCCGCATCCGGCGGGCGGTGTCGACGAATTCCGCGGTGCCCGCCCAGCGCGCGCCCGCCCGCTGCCGCAGCAGCCGTTCCACCTCGTAGCCGTCGTTCATCGTCAGCAGCCGCTCGCCGTAGCGCGGCGGCTGATAGCGCAGGAAGTTCGGCAGCCACGCCGAGCGCTGCCGCCGGTCGCGCAGCACGGCCTGCTTCAACGCGACCGGATGCGGCGAACCGACCAGTGCGATGGAACGCACCAGCCGGGGATGCAACACCGCCGTCGCCCAGCACACCAGACCACCCTCGGCGTGCCCGGCCAGCGTCGCCTCGCTGTGCCCGAGCGCCCGGATCAGCCCGGCCACGTCACCGGCCAGCGTCCAGCCGTCATAACCGCGCGGCGGTTTGTCGGAATCGCCGTAACCGCGCAGATCGACCGCGACCACCCGGTAGCCGCACTCGGCCAGCGCGGTCAGCTGATGCCGCCACGACCACCAGAAGTCGCCGAAGCCGTGCAACAGCACCACGAGTCGCGGATCCGCCGCGGCGACCTGCCGCGGCGACTCCGCCTCGACGACGTGGAACCGAATGCCGTTGGCATGCACGTCCTTGTGGGCCCACGGTCCGTCGTAGCGGACGCTGGACGGATCCGGGCTCGGGTTAGACGACACGCCGATAGAGCGTAGTCGCCGGGACTACCTGGCCGACCGATCGGTCGAGGCGGCGCCCTCGAGCGCCGGGCGCTCGGCGTGCGAGCCCAGGCCCTGCGGCAGCACCGTGCGGGTCTCCTTGAGCGACTCGATGGTCTTCTCCGGCGCTCGCAATTTGCGCACCTTCCGATAACCGAGGAAACCGAACAGCGCGACCGCGACGACCATCAGCGCGAACACGATCAGGAACGACGCCCACCGATACAGCCAGACATCGAGCAGTTCGGCCAGGAAGAAGAAAAAGAAGAACGAGGAGAACAGCAGGATGGTCAGCGCCACAATGAAATACACGCTGCCCTGCAGGCCCTTGCGAATCTCGCCGGTCACCTCGGCCTTGGCCAGCGCCACCTCGGCGCGGACCAGCGTCGACATCTGTTCCGCGGCATCGCGTACCAGATCGCCGATGCTGGCATTCTTCGTCGTATCGACCTCGGACAGCGGAATAGCGGTGATGCTCCGGTTGCGGCCCCCGTCGTTACCGTTACCGCCGTTTGTGAAGCTCAATGCTCGACCCTTCTCCATGTCCCCGGTGCTGTCCGGCTCTACTCGTGTGCTGCGGCCGCGTGGGCGTGCCGTCGCGCCTGATGAGCGCGGCCTCGTCGCAACAGTAGCGCCGAACCGATCAGGGAAGCCGCCATTGACGTCAGCAACACGGCTGCTTTCGCCAGTTCGGCGGCGGCGACATCATTCGCCAACGCAAGTTCTGCCACCAAGAGGCTAACGGTGAAGCCGATCGCGCCCAGTACCGAGAGGGCGAACATGTCTCGGTTGCCGAGATCGGCGGGGCGTTCGGCGATGCCGAGACGGATCGCGATCCAGCTGGTGCCGAACAGTCCGAGGGTCTTGCCGATCAGCAGTCCGGCCACGATCGCCAGCGCCAGCCGCTCGGTGAACAGCTCGCCGAACACCTCGGTGGACAACGGAACGCCCGAGGCGAACAGCGCGAACAGCGGCACGCACAGACCCGCGGAGATCGGCTGGAACAGATGCTCGAGCCGGGTCGCGGGCGCCTCGTCCTCGTCGGCGTCGGGCCGCACCCGGGTCAGCAGCCCGCACACGACACCGGCGAGGGTCGGGTGAATTCCCGCCTCGTGCAACGCGTACCAGGCCACCAGCGCCAGCGGCACGTAGATCAGTGGCGACCGCAGCCGCCGCTGCTGCGCCAGCGCCCAGGCGAGGAAGCAGGCCGCCGCGGCCAGCAGCCAGCCGATCGCGATCGATGTGGTGAACAGGACCGCGATCAAGACGATGGCGATGAGATCGTCGACGACCGCCAGGCTCAGCAGGAACACCCGCGCGGTGGTGGGAATCCGGGAACCGGTCAGGGCGAGCACCGCCAGCGCGAAGGCGATGTCGGTGGCGACCGGGATCGCCCATCCGCGTTCCATGCCGTCGACGCCGAACCCGATCACCGCGGCGATCACCGCGGGCAGCACCACACCGCCGACGGCGGCGATGACCGGCAGCGCGGCGCGTTTGCGATCGGCGAGTTCGCCGACCACCAATTCCCGCTTCAGTTCCAGGCCCGCGACGAAGAAGAACACCGCGAGCAGCCCGTCCTGCACCCATTCCGCGACGGTCAGATCCAGATGCAGTGGCGCGATCGGGAGTTCGGTATCGGAGAAGGCGAAATAACTGCCGCTCCACGGCGAATTCGCCCACAGCAGGGCGATCGCCGCGGCCACCAGCAGCAGCGCGCCACCGACGGTCTCGGTACGAAGGAAACGGGCCAGTTCAGAGCGCAGCGCAACAATCACGAAGTGCCTTTCGGTCGGCGAGACAGCACGCCGACCAGACTTCCCGGCACTCCTTTACGCCATTCTAACGGGCCCGCCCAGCTTCGTTTACACCGTATCGGGGAAGCGTCGCCTATCGGTTCGTCTGTTGGGCTCGGATGGCCTCGAAGACGTGGGGGTCGACGAGGGTGGAGGTGTCGCCGAGTTCGCGGCCTTCGGCGACGTCGCGCAGGAGGCGGCGCATGATTTTGCCAGAGCGGGTTTTGGGGAGTTCGGGGACGATGTGGATTTCGCGGGGGCGGGCGATGGGGCTGATTTCGCGCGAGACTTCGGCTTTGAGTTCGTCGACCAGGTCGTGGTCGGCGGTGTCGGTCTCGCCGGTGAGGATGACGAACGCGACGATGCCTTGGCCGGTGGTGGTGTCGGTGGCGCCGACGACGGCGGCTTCGGCGACGCCATGGTGTCCGACCAGCGCGGATTCGACTTCGGCGGTGGAGATGCGGTGGCCGGAGACGTTCATGACGTCATCGACGCGGCCGAGGACCCACAGGTCGCCGTCGGTGTCGAGTTTGGCGCCGTCACCGGCGAAGTACCAGCCTTGGTCGGCGTAGCGGGACCAGTAGGTGTCCTGGTAGCGGTCACGGTCTCCCCAGATGCCGCGGAGCATCGACGGCCAGGGTTGGTCGAGCACCAGATAGCCGTTGGCCTCGGTCTCGCCGAGTTCGACGGTGTTGCCTTCCTCGTCGACGACCTTGGCGGAGATGCCGGGCAGCGGGGTCATGGCCGCGCCGGGTTTGGCGGCGGTGACGCCGGGCAGCGGGGAGATCATGATCGCGCCCGTTTCGGTCTGCCACCAGGTGTCGACGATGGGTGCGGTGTTCGCGCCGATGACTTCGCGGTACCAGCGCCACGCCTCCGGATTGATCGGCTCGCCCACCGAACCCAGCACCCGGATGCTGGACAGGTCGTGCGCGGCGGGGATCTCGCGGCCCCACTTCATGAACGTGCGTACCAGTGTCGGCGCGGTGTAATAGATGGTGACACCGTACTTTTCGATGATCTGCCAGTGCCGGTGCTCATCGGGAAAGTTCGGGGTGCCTTCGTAGACGACTTGGGTGACCCGGTTCGACAGTGGCCCGTACACGATGTAGGAGTGGCCGGTGACCCAGCCGATGTCGGCGGTGCACCAGTAGACGTCGTGTCCGGGTTTGTGGTCGAACACGGTGTGGTGGGTGTAGCTGGTCTGAGTGAGGTAGCCGCCGGAGGTGTGCAGGATGCCTTTGGGTTTTCCGGTGGTGCCGGAGGTGTAGAGGATGAACAGCGGGTGCTCGGCATCGAAGGCCTGCGCCTCGTGCTCCGGAGCGGCGTGGGCGACTGTCTCGTGCCACCACAGGTCTCGGCCCGTGGTCCAGGGCACCTCGGTCCCGGTGCGGCGAACCACGAGTACGTGCTCGACGCTCGACGGCGTGTCGCCGGGCGCGGCCAGTGCCTCGTCCACGGCGTGCTTCAGCGGTGCGGCCTTGCCGCGCCGCCACTGGCCGTCGGTGGTGATCACCAGGCGGGCTTGTGCGTCGTCGACGCGCTGGCGCAGCGCGGTGGGGGAGAACCCGGCGAAGACCACGGAATGGGTCAGACCCAGCCGGGCGCAGGCGAGCATCGCGACGATCGCCTCGGGCACCATCGGCATGTAGATCGCCACGCGATCCCCGGCGGTCAGGCCGAGTTCGGTGAGGTAGTTCGCCGCGCGCGACACCTCGGCGAGCAGATCGGCGTAGGTGATCGCCCGCGAATCGCCCGGCTCGCCTTCCCAATGAATCGCGACCTGCTCGCCGTGCCCGGCCAGCACGTGC
This sequence comes from Nocardia wallacei, assembly GCF_014466955.1. Lineage (NCBI taxonomy): Bacteria > Bacillati > Actinomycetota > Actinomycetes > Mycobacteriales > Nocardiaceae > Nocardia > Nocardia wallacei. The sequence continues at coordinate 395,836 of NZ_AP023396.1, forward strand.
CGGTCCACGCAGTTGTAGGCCACGTTCAGCGTGCCGCCGACGAACCAGCGCGCGAACGGCGCATCGTCCCAATCCAGCACCCGCGTCCACCGCTGGTGCCAAGACAACCGGTCGGCCTGCTCGGCCCAGAACCCCTCCCGATCGGCAGCAGCCCGGTCGTAGAGAGACGCGTCGGCATTGGCGGCGGCAGCGAACTCCGCGGTCGGCGGATACACGTCCCGGTGATCGGTGGTATCGGTCATCTCGTCTCTTCTCTCGCCTGCACCTACGGCCGGGGGTGACCGCGGCCACGATTCCGACCCTAGTGGACGGCGTGGCGGCCCGTGGTCGGGTGCCGGACGGCAGCGGAACCGAGTCGGGTGTGTTGCCGGATTGCCGACAAGGCGAACAATCCGGAGGGTAACCGCTGACAACCGCCGACCGGATGGCTACTGTCCGACTCACCCAGCCGTTCGTGGAATCGGGAGAATGCGTTGAGACTGAAGACGATCACCGCGCTGGCCGCGGTGGCACTGGTGGCCGCCGGCCTCGCACTGACCGGATGTTCCTCCGACAGCGGCACCGATCTCGTCACGGTCAACGCCGGCGAGCCGCAGAATCCGTTGGTGCCCACCAACACCAACGAGAACATGGGCGGCCGTGTGGTCGACCGGCTGTTCGCCGGGCTGAAGTACTACGACGCTGAAGGCAAGGCGCACAACGAGATGGCGCAGTCGATCGAGACCACCGATCGGCAGCACTACACGATCACCATCAAGCCGGACTGGAAGTTCACCGACGGCACCGTGGTCACCGCGAAGTCCTTCGTCGACGCCTGGAACTACGGCGCCCTCGGCACCAACGGCCAGCTGCAGAACTGGGCCTTCGCGGGCATCGCGGGCTACGACGACGTCTCGGCGAATCCGCCCAGGGCGCAGACGATGTCGGGCCTGAAGGTGGTCGACGACCGCACCTTCACCGTCGACCTGAAGCAACCCTCCATCGACTTCGAACTGGAGCTGGGGTTCGCCCCGTTCTATCCGCTGCCCGAGGCCGCGTACCGGGACATGAAGGCGTTCGGCGAGCAGCCGATCGGCAACGGCCCCTACAAGTTCGACACCTGGGAGCACAACGTCAAGATCGACGTCACGCCCAACCCGGACTATCCCGGCGGCCGACCGGCCAAGAACAAGGGCCTGCGCTTCGTGATGTACCAGTCCTTCGACACCGCCTACGCCGATCTCCAGGCCGGCAATCTCGACGCGCTGGACGTCATCCCGGATACCGCGCTGTCCACCTACCAGCAGGATCTCGGCGACCGCGCGATCAGCAAGCCGATCGCCTACAGCCAGCACATCGGCATCCAGTCCAACGTGCCGCACTTCGCCGGGCCGGAGGGCGTGCTGCGGCGCAAGGCGATCTCGATGGCGATCAATCGCCCGCAGATCGCCGAGAACATCTTCCACGGCACCCGCGTCCCGGCCCGCGACTTCACCGCCTTCACCCTCGACGGGTTCCGCGACAATCTGCCGGGTTCCGAAGTGCTGCAATACAATCCCGACGAGGCCAAGAAGGTGTGGGCGCAGGCCGACGCCATCTCGCCGTGGTCGGGCACCTACCGGATCGCCTACAACTCCGACGGCGGTCACCAGGCGTGGATCGAGGCCGTCGCCAACAGCGTCAAGAACGTTCTCGGCATCGACGCGGTCGGCGTGCCGTACCCGACGTTCAAGAACATCCGCGACGAGATCACCGCCAAGACCATCGGCAAGGCGTTCCGGTACGGCTGGCAGGGCGACTACCCGTCCATGTTCGAGTTCTTGACCGCGATGTACCTCAGCAGCTCGGCCACCAACGACATCGCCTACAACAGTCCCGAATTCGATCGGCTGCTGTTCGCCGCACAGGCCGCGCCCACCCCGGAGCAGGCCTACGACCTGGCCGCCCAGGCCCAGCAGGTGCTGTTCAAGGACATGGCCGACATTCCGGTCTTCGACTACAACGTGGCGGCCGGGCACTCGGACCGGGTGACGAACGCGCGGGTCGCGTGGAGCGGCCTGTTCGACTTCGAGAACATCGAGAAATAGCCCGCCCACGCCGTTCGATGGAGTGAAACAACATGGCTTGGTATGTCGTGCGGCGGCTGCTCCAGATGATTCCGGTCTTTCTCGGAGCGACGCTGCTCATCTACGCGATGGTCTTCCTGATCCCGGGCGACCCGGTCCGGGCGCTGGCGGGTGACCGGCCGATGACCCCGGCGGTCGAGGCCACGCTGCGGGCCCGGTACCACCTGGATCAGCCGTTCATCATCCAGTACCTGGAATACCTGAAAGGCATCGTCACCTTCGACTTCGGTACCTCGTTCTCCGGCCGTCCCGTGCGCGACGAACTCGCGCGGGCGTTCCCGGTCACGCTGCGTCTCGCGATCATGGCGGTGGTGATCGAGGCGGTGTTCGGCGTCGTGTTCGGCCTGGTCGCGGGGCTGCGCAAGGGCAAGCTGTTCGACTCCACGATGCTGGTGCTCAGCCTGGTCATCATCGCCGTGCCGATCTTCGTCATCGGCTTCCTCGCCCAGTTCCTGCTCGGCGTGCAGTGGGGGATCGCGCCGGTGACCGTCACCGGCAAGGCGAGTTTCACCGATCTGCTGGTCCCGGCGTTCGTGCTGGGCGCGCTGTCGTTCGCCTACGTGCTGCGGCTGACACGAAATTCGGTGGCGGAGAACATGTCCGCCGACTACGTGCGCACCGCCACCGCCAAGGGCCTGACCCGGCGACGGGTGATCGGGGTGCACATCCTGCGGAACTCGATGATTCCGGTGATCACCTTCCTCGGCGCCGACCTCGGCGCGCTGATGGGCGGTGCGGTCGTCACCGAGGGCATCTTCAACATCCCCGGCGTCGGCGGGACGCTGTACCAGGCCATCACCCGGGGTGAACCGCCGACGGTGGTCGCGTTCGTGACGGTGCTGATCGTGATCTTCCTGATCTCCAACCTGATCGTCGACCTGCTGTACGCCGCACTCGACCCGAGGATCCGCTATGCCTGACCAGCCGACCGACGCGCGGGAACCCCGGCCGGGGCAGGAACATTTCGTGGCCCCGCCCGACGAGGTGGAGGTGCTGGCCACCGACCGGCTCGACGAGACCACGGCCCCGACCAGCGTGTGGCGCGACGCCTGGAAGCAGTTGCGGCGCAACCCGATCTTCGTGATCGCCGCGGTGTTGATTCTCATCGTGCTGCTGGTGGTGGTGTGGCCGGGGTTGTTCACCGATCAGGATCCGCGGTACTGCAACGGGGATTTCAGCATGGACCCGCCCGGCGGCGGCCATCCGTTCGGCTTCGACAAGCAGGGCTGTGACATCTTCGCCCGCACCGTGTATGGGGCGCGTGCGTCGGTGGTCACCGGCCTCGGCGCGACGGTGCTGTTCGTGCTGATCGGCGGTGTATTGGGCGCGCTCGCAGGGTATTACGGCGGCCTGTTCGATTCGGTGGTGTCGCGGATCGCGGAGATCTTCTTCGCGCTGCCGCTGATGCTGGCCGCGATCGTGATCATGCAGCTGCTGGAGTCGCGCACGGTGTTCACGGTGATGCTGATCCTGGCCTCGTTCACCTGGCCGCAGGCCGCGCGGATCGCCCGCGGCGCGGTCATCCAGGCCAAGAACAGCGAATACGTCACGGCGGCAAAGGCGCTGGGGGTATCGCGGTTCCGGATCCTGCTGCGGCACGTGCTGCCCAACGCGGCCGGGCCGCTGATCGTGATCACCACCATCTGGCTCGGCGTGTTCATCGTGACCGAGGCGACGCTGTCGTATCTCGGCGTCGGACTGTCACGCACCATCGTGTCCTGGGGGTCGGATATCGCCGCCGGCCAGAAGGAGATCCGCACCTCGGCGATCCTGTTCTATCCCGCGACGGCGTTGGCGCTCACCGTGCTCAGCTTCATCATGCTGGGCGACGCGGTGCGCGACGCGCTGGATCCCAAGGCGCGCAAGAGGTGACGGCGATGGACCCACTGCTCGACGTACGCGATCTCAACGTCTCCTTCACCGCCGACGGTCGGCAGATTCCGGCGGTGCGCGGGGTGAACCTGTCGGTGTATCCCGGCCAGACGGTGGCCATCGTAGGCGAATCCGGTTCCGGCAAGTCGACCACGGCGCACGCCATCATCGACCTGCTGCCGGGCACCGGCAGGATCACCTCCGGGACGGTGCTTTTCGACGGCAAGGACCTGGCGGCGGCGACCGAACGCGACATCGTGGCGGTGCGGGGGCGCGGCATCGGCTTCGTGCCGCAGGACCCGATGTCGAATTTGAACCCGGTATGGAAGGTCGGCTTCCAGATCCGGGAAACCTTGGTGGCCAACGGGATAGCCAAAGGAAGGGCGGCTCGTGAACGGTCCGTCGAGTTGCTCGCCGAAGCGGGTATGTCCGATGCGCGGCGGCGGGTCAACCAGTATCCGCACGAGTTCTCCGGCGGGATGCGGCAGCGCGCGCTCATCGCGATCGGGCTGTCCTGCCGGCCCAAGCTGCTCATCGCCGACGAACCGACCTCGGCGCTGGACGTCACCGTGCAGCGGCAGATCCTCGACCACCTCGACGTGCTCACCAGCGAACTCGGCACCGCGGTGCTGCTGATCACCCACGATCTCGGCCTGGCCGCCGAGCGTGCCGAACACCTGGTGGTGATGTATCGCGGCCGGGTGGTGGAATCCGGTCCGGCGCAACGGATCCTGCGCGAACCGCAGCATCTCTACACCCGGAAGCTGGTGAACTCGGCGCCCTCGCTGGCCTCGCAACGGCTGTCGTCGGTGCGTCAGCGGGCCGAGGTGCGAAAGCAGGCGGTGCGGGCGGCCGGACAGCCGGCCGAGGGCGAGACGGCCGCGGTGCCGGACGACGTGGTGGTCGCCGAGCATCTCACCAAGGTGTTCAAGATCCGGGGGAGTGCGCCGTGGAAGTCGTCGAGCCTGACGGCGGTCGACGATGTGTCGTTCCGGCTGCGGCGCGGCACGACCACGGCGATCGTCGGCGAGTCCGGCTCGGGGAAATCCACTGTCGCGCAGATGGTTCTGGGTCTGCTCGAACCGACGTCGGGGGTGGTGCGGTTCGACGGCCGGGAGGTGGCGGCATTGGATCGGGCCGCCGCGCTGGGGTTTCGGCGGCGGGTGCAGCCGGTGTTCCAGGATCCCTACGGGTCGTTGGATCCCATGTACTCCATCTACCGCACCATCGAGGAGCCGTTGCGTACGCATCGCATCGGTAGCTCGAAGGAGCGCGAGGCCACGATCCGGGACCTGCTGGAGAAGGTGTCGCTGCCGGCCTCGGTCATGCGCCGCTACCCCAACGAGCTCTCCGGCGGCCAGCGTCAGCGCGTCGCCATCGCGCGGGCCCTGGCCCTGTCACCGGAAGTGGTGGTCTGCGACGAGGCCGTCTCCGCCCTCGACGTGCTGGTCCAGGCCCAGATCCTGGAACTGCTCAACGAACTGCAGGCCGAGCTGGGGCTGTCCTATCTGTTCATCACCCACGATCTGGCCGTGGTGCGTCAGATCGCCGATGAGGTGGTGGTGATGCAGGAGGGCAAGGTGGTGGAGGCCGCCGAGACCACCGCGGTCTTCGACAATCCCGCCTCGGACTACACGAGGCGGCTCCTGGATGCCATCCCGGGGCGTGACCTGCTGCGCAGCGTCTGAGGGCGCGGGGCGTGCCCGGCGCGGGAGTCGCGGGCTCGAGTAGCGTGTGGGGTCGTGACCGATGTACTTCAGCCGCTGGTGGATCTGCCCGGTGTGCGCGACGCGGCCGATCGGGCCCGTGCCGCGCTGGCCGAGGTGCACATGCACAAGGCGAATCGGCGCGGATGGCCGACCACCGCGGCCGAGGCGGCGGTGCGGGCGGCGCGGTCGTCGGCGGCGATCGACGGCGGGAGCACCGAACTGCCGGTCGACGGGCGGGCGGATCCGATTCTCGCGGGCGCGTTGCGCGTCGGGCAGGCCCTCGACGGCGACGCGCTGCGGAATCTGGTCGGGGTGTGGCAGCGGGCGCCGCTGCAGGCGCTGGCCAGGCTGCACCTGCTGGCGGCCGCCGACCTGGTCGAGGAGGAGCGGCTGGGGCGGCCCCGGGCCGACGCCGGTATCGCCGAGCGTCTCGATCTGCTGGCCCAGACCGTGCTGACGTCGAGCGCTCCGGCGCCGGTGGTGGCGGCCGTCGCGCACGGGGAGCTGCTGACACTGCGGCCGTTCGGCACCGCCGACGGCATCGTCGCGCGGGCGGCGTCCCGGCTGGTGTGTGTGTCCAGTGGGCTGGATCCGCACAACCTCGGCGTGCCGGAGGTTTTCCTGCTGCGGCGGCGGCAGGCATATCTGGACGCGGCGGCGGGATTCGGCGGCGGGACGGCCGACGGCGTCGGCGGCTGGGTGATCCTGTGTTGCGGCGCGCTGGAAGACGGTGCGCGCGAGGCCCGTTCGATCGCGGACGCGGCGAAGCAGTAGCCGCGAGGCCCTTTCCACATCAAAGCGGGCGGCGTTGTCGTCTCGCGACGACCTCACCGCCCGCTAGCACGGACCACCCGGTTACCATGCGTGCTTTTCGGGGTTGTGTTCTGCGGCCTCGGCGATTATCCGCACCTCGGCGGTTCATCCCCGCAACCTGTGCGAGGCCCTCGCCGCCCGAAGCCCGGAGTTCGCAAGCCCACAACGCTGTTGCCCTTGCGCGGCGTGCTCCGCGTGGGTGCCTGGCGTCCGTGCTGGGAAGGGTGGGATGGGAGATCGGACCTTCTCTTCCGCTCCGATCTTGGCCTTCCGTCCTTCCGTGCGTCCATTGTTACTCTGTGTGCCCGGTCACAGCAAGGGCTGGGCGGACATTCGTTTTTTCGGTGTGTCGCCCGGTGTTTCGTGTTGTTATTGATAGTTGGTGTCGATGATGGCCGGGGTGGGTGGCGATCCGGGGACCCGAGATCTCAGCGGCGTCGTCGCAGCAGCCGATAGCTGACCGCCCCCGCCAGCACCGCGCTCACACCCACCACCGCGGTCGCGGTGACGGTGGTCGAGGAGGGCGACGGCAGCCGGGCCCACAGCGATACCGGATTCGAGAAGGTGAGTACCGGCCAGCCGCGAGACAGGGCCTCCCGCCGCAGGTTTCGGTCCGGGTTGACCGCCGTCGGATGCCCGACCGCGCCGAGCATCGGCAGATCGGTGATCGAGTCCGAGTACGCATAACACCGCGACAGGTCGTAGCCCTCGGACTCGGCCAGCCGCTCGATCGCCGCCACCTTGCCCTCGCCGTAGCAGTAGAAGTCGACCGCGCCGGTGTAGTGGCCGTCCTCGACGACCATCCGGGTGGCGGCGGTGTGCGTCGCGCCGAGCGCGTCGGCGATCGGGCCGACGATCTCCTCGCCGGAGGCCGACACGATGACCACGTCGTGGCCGCGAATCTTGTGATCGGCGATCAGGTCGGCGGCCTCGGCGTAGATGAGCGGATCCACCAGCTCGTGCAGGGTCTCGGCGACGATCGACTTGACCTGGCCGACGTCCCAGCCGGCGCACATCTTGGTCAGATGCTCGCGCATGCGCTCCATCTGGTCGTGGTCGGCGCCGGAGAGCAGGAACAGGAAGTGCGCGTAGCTGCTCTCCAGTACGGTCCGCCGATTGAGCAGACCCTGGTCGAAGAACGGCTTGCTGAACACGAACGCGCTGGACTTGGCGATCACCGTCTTGTCCAGGTCGAAGAACGCCGCGACCCGGCCCGCACTCGTCAGTCTGCCCGCAGCTGGCAGGTCGCCCTCGGCCGTCACGCGGTCCAGGATAGGGAGATTTCCGGGGGATGCGGCGGTCGGGGCCTGCCGGTGCCCGCTCGCGACCGGTCGCGGCGGGGTTTGCCACGGTGACGCTGGGCGGCCCGGCGGAAAGTTCCTCGGCCGGTGGACTTGCGTTTCCGCCGGGGCCTGGGTGTAGTATTGCTGGCACCTGGACATGGTCCAGGCGCGTTCAGCCCGACCCCCCGGGGCTGAACCCCGACGGCCCCAGCCTCCTCCCCCCCCGGCTGGGGCCGTCCTCTATTTCCGGCACGGTCTATCCGGTACTCGGCGTGCACTGTTCGCTCACACCCCCGTAGTTATCCACATTCCGCGTTTCGGCACTGGTCGCCCCGCATCCCAGCGGCCACGCTGAGGCCATGAATTCCATTGCCGCGAGCGAGGTTTCCGACAGCGCGCCGCCCGGCCCGGTCCTGGTGCTGGTCGCCGACCGCCGACTGCGCGAGGAGGTGAGCCGCGTCGCGGCCGCCGCCGACCGCCGTGTCACCGTGGCCGAGCCGCCGATCGGCCGGCCCGCCTGGTCCGAGGCGGTCATGGTGATTCTCGATGCCGCGGCCGCCGGCGAGTGCGGCGCGGCCGCCTGGCCACGCCGCCCGGGCACGCTACTGGTGACCGAGGGCGAGCCCGGTTTGCTCGACTGGCAGACGGCCGCCGCCGTCGGCGCCGAACGAGTCGTCGCCCTGCCCGCCGCGGCCGACGAGTTGATCGAGGCGTTCGCCGACCACACCCACCGCGGCCCGGGCGACGGTCTGGTGGTCGCCGTGGTGGGCGCGGGCGGGGGAGCGGGCGCGTCCACGCTCGCCGCGGCCGTCGCGCTGACCGCCGCCGACAGATTTCTGCCGCACACCATCCTGGTCGACGGCGACCCCCTGGGCGGCGGCCTGGACCTGCTGCTCGGTATCGAGTCCACCCCGGGGTTGCGCTGGCCGGAGCTGGTGGTCGAGGAGGGGCGGGTGGCCGCCGGGGCACTGCACGACGCCCTCCCGTCGGCCGGTCCGGGGCTGGCGGTGCTCTCGTGCGGCCGGGCGGCCTCCGGCGCGGAGGCGGCCGAGATCGGGGCCGGTGCGGCCCGCGCCGTGGTCGAGGCCGGGCGTGCGGCGGGTGATCTCGTGGTCTGCGACGTGTCCGGTGCGCGCGGCCCGCATGCCGACCAACTTCTGGACGCCGCCGATCTCGTGGTGCTGGTCGTACCCGCCCGGCTGCGCGCGGTGGCCGCGGCCCGCGGCGTCGCCGCACACGTCGGCCGCCGAAACCCCAACCAGGGCTTGGTGGTTCGAGGCCCCGCGCCGGGCGGACTGCGCTCCGGCGAGGTCGCAGCGGCACTCGACCTCCCGCTCCTCGCCGGAGTCCGTGCCCAGCCGGGTCTGGCCACCCGCCTCGAACGAGGCGGGCTGGAAGTGCCCCGCGGCCCCCTGCGCACCGCCGCGAATGCCGTTCTGGACGTGCTGTCGGAGGCCGGACAATGAGAGCCCACGTCGAGGGCGCGCACCCGCTGGCTCCCCAATCTCGAAATACCGCCTGTCACAAGGAAATTCGTGTCATCGAACGTGCGGGCTGCCGCCCTGCGGCAGCCACGCAGGTTGGCCAGGTTGGCCAGGTTGGCCAGGTTGGCCAGGTTGGCCAGGTTGGCCAGGTTGGCCAGGTTGGCCAGGTTGGCCAGGTTGGCCAGGTTGGCCAGGTTGGCCAGGTTGGCCAGGTTGGCCAGGTTGGCCAGGTTGGCCAGGTTGGCCAGGTTGGCGCGGTCGGCCAGGTTGGCGCGGTCGGCGCGGTCCGCCCAGTTGGTTCGGTTGGCTTGGTTGGTCCTGTTGGTCCGGACGGGAGTCTGCGGTGAGTGCGCTGGTGACGGGTGAGCTGCTGGACCGGGTGCGGGAAAGGCTGGCCACGGAGTCCGCGGAACTCGACCCGGTGCGCATGGCAGCCGCGATCCGCGCCGAGGCCGGTGGGGTGCTCGGCGATACCGATCTCCTGCGGGTGCTGCGCCTGCTGCAGACCGAGATGACCGGCGCGGGTGTGCTCGAGCCACTTCTCCACGACCCGGATGTCTCCGACGTGCTCGTCACCGGCCCCGACGCGGTCTGGGTGGACCGCGGGCACGGTTTGCAGCGCACCGCGATCACCTTCCCCGACGAGGCCGCGGTGCGTCGGCTGGCACAGCGGCTGTCCCTGTCGGCCGGTCGCCGCCTCGACGACGCACAGCCCTGGGTGGACGGCCGACTGCCGGGAGTCGAAGGCGTGCTGGGAAATTCGTTCGGCGTGCGGCTGCACGCCGTGCTGGCGCCGATCGCGCACGGCGGCACCTGCCTGTCGCTGCGGGTGCTGCGCCCCGCCAGTCAGGGCCTGGACGCCCTGACGGCTTCCGGCTCCGTGCCGCAGGAAGCGAAGCACTTGCTGCAGCGCGTGATTCGCGCCCGCCTGGCCTTCCTCGTGGTCGGTGGCACCGGCGCGGGCAAGACCACGCTGCTGTCCGGTCTGCTGGCGAAAGTCGCCGCGGCCGAACGCATCGTCTGTGTCGAGGACGCGGCCGAACTGGCCCCGCCGCACCCACACGTGGTCCGTCTGGTCGCCCGCACCGCCAATGTGGAGGGAGCCGGGGCGATCACGGTGCGCGACCTGGTTCGCCAAGCACTACGCATGCGCCCCGACCGCATCGTCATCGGCGAGGTACGCGGCGCCGAGGTCGTCGACCTGCTCACCGCCCTCAACACCGGTCACGACGGCGGCGCCGGAACGGTACACGCGAATTCACCTCGAGAGGTCCCCGCCCGCCTGGAAGCCCTTGCGGCACTGGGCGGCATGGGCCGCGCCGCCCTGCACAGCCAGCTGGCCGCCGCCGTCCAGGTCATCCTGCACATGCACCGCCGCCCCGACGGCTCCCGCATCCTCCGCGAAATCGGCCTGGTAGCCCGAGACCCCACCGGCCAAGTCCACATAGACCCAGCCTGGCGCTCCGACAATTCCCCCGCCCCCGCCGCCGCAGCCCTCAACCACCTCCTCACCAACCGGCTCGCCCCATGAACCCGCCGATCGGACAAGTGCGCGAGCCGTCCACAGCGCAAGGGTCGGCACCCACCGTCTCGATCCCGCCATGGCCGTATCAGACCACCAACGTCCCGACACGGTGGTGGCGCGACGACGGACCATCGACGCCCGGCCCATCCGTCCGCAACGGTCCGACAGTCGTGTCGCCCTGGTGTGACGCAACGGTGGCGACCCGTCCGTCCGCGCTTACCGGTCTGAGGGCGGTGTGGTCCTGGTGCGGCGGAGTGGTGGAGGTCCCCTCGGCCGCGGTCATCGACCGGCGGGCCGTGCGGTCGTGGCCTGGTATGGGGGTGGGGGTGTGAGTGGGGTGGTCTGCTGTTTGGCGCTGGCGGTGCTGGTATTGCCGGTGCGGACCGGGCGGCGAAGGGCACGGCGGGTGCTGGGTGCATCCGGGCGAGTGCGAAAAGTGCCGCGTGCGTGGGTTTTTCGAGCGATTGCCGTGGTGGTTGTGGCTGTCACGGGTGTGCTGGGGATCGGTCCGCTACTCGCCGCGGTCATCGTGGCGGGCACGGTGGCGGTGCGGATGCGACAGAACCGGGAGGATCGACGGCGGGCGGCCGAGTGCTCGGCGCTGGCGGAAGCTCTGGATACGGTGGTCGGTGAGCTGCGGATCGGGGCACACCCCAGCGCGGCCGCCGCCACCGCGGCGAGCGAGATCGGCGATTCGGCGTCCGCATCGGATTGCCGCGCATCCGGTTCGGCGGCAACGGCCTTCGCCGTGTGCGCGGCCCGCGCCAGACTCGGCGGCGCGGCCGCCGACGGCCTGCGTGTCCCGGAGGCAGTGATCGCCGCCGAGCTGTCGCGAGTCGCCGACGCCTGGCAGGTCGCCGAACGTCACGGCCTCGCTTTGGCCGAACTACTCGCCACGATGCGCGCAGACCTGGTGAGCCGCATGGGCTTTCGCGACCGCACCGTCGCCGCCCTGGCAGGCGCCCGCGCCACCGCGCTCGTCCTCGCCGGTCTGCCCCTCCTCGGCATCGCCCTCGGCCAACTGATCGGCGCGTCACCACTACAGGTGTTGCTCAGCCCCGGCTCCGGTGCGTTCCTGCTCCCCCTCGGCACCGCCCTGATCTGCGCAGGTCTCCTGTGGACAGACGCCATCACCCGAAAGGTGCTCACATGACTCCGGCCCCGATCGAAGGCAGCAGCCCTCGACCACCGACCACTCTGCGCGGGCGCTTGCGTGCCCGTCACGGTGATCGGCCCGCGGTGTGCGGCCGCCCGCCGACCGATTCGTCCACATGGTGGCGGTTCGATACGGGTGAGCGGTCATGACCGCTGTGGCTGTTCCGTTGGCGCTCTTGGCTTCCGCGGTGCTGATCGTGCCGGGCCGGATGACCCCGGCGGCGCGTCTGCATGCCGTTCGGGTCCGCCCGCTCGTCGCGGGCGGCCCGCCGACGCCTGTCCCGCTGCGCTCCGACCCGCTCGCCACGGCCTCGGTGCTGGATCTTCTCGCCGCCTGCTTGCGGGCGGGACTGCCGGTGGGGACGGCTGCTCGGGCGGTGGCGCCGGGAGCGCCGGCACCGGTCGGTGTGGCGCTGCGCCGGGCCGCCGACCTGATGGCGCTCGGTGCGGACCCGCTCGCGGCCTGGGAATGTGCCGCCACCGAGTCCGAATCCGACGAGGTACGGGCGCTGGCCCGGCTCGTCCGTCGCTCGGCGCGTTCGGGCGCCGCCCTGGCAGGCGCGGTTTCCGAACTGGCGGAACAGTTTCGCGGCAGCGTCGAGGACGCGACAGCCGCCCGCGCCGAGCGGGCCGGTGTGCTGATCAGCGGCCCGCTCGGCCTGTGCTTCCTGCCCGCGTTCATCTGCCTGGGCATCGTGCCGGTCGTCATCGGCTTGGCCGGACGAGTACTGGAAGGCGGGCTGCTGTGAACACGCGAGGACTCCGGTGCGGACCGGCCGCACCGGCACAGGGGAAAGGGGACAACGGTGCGCTCGACAGTTCGAACGGCGGTACTGGAAGTGCGTTCGCGCCTGATACAGGCGGCGATGGCCGACGAAGGCATGAGCACGGCAGAGTACGCAATCGGCACGATCGCCGCGGCCGCCTTCGGTGCGGTGTTGTACACGGTCGTGACCGGCGACTCGATCGTGAACGCGCTCACCCGGATCATCGACCGCGCGTTGAACACGGAGGTGTGAGGAGGTCAGACGAGAACCGGCCTAGCGCAACGGCTTCCGAGCCTGACCCCGCCGACGGAGAAGCAGGCGCGGTAACGGTCGAGGCGGCGATCGCCCTCGCCGCCCTCGTGGTCGCCGTATCACTGTGCATAGGCGGCCTGCTGGCGGCGCCGACCCAGATCCGCTGTGTCGACGCCGCCCGCGAGGCGGCCCGCCTGTCCGCCCGCGGCGCCGAGTCCGAAGCCATACCCGCCGCCCGCCGCATCGCCCCGCCGCGCGCCGCCATCAACATCCGAACCGACGGCGACTACGTAATCGCCACCGTCACATCCGGCACACCCCTCCTCCCGCTCCACCTCCACGCCGAAGCAGTAGCAGTCCGCGAGCCAGGCGAGCCCCAATGACCCGACAGCCCAGCCCGACCGGAGTCACAGCCGCCCACCCACACCCATGCGATCGCACCACTCATCCCCGCCCGAGTCTCAACGGCCTCAGCCGCCCGAACACGGCAGCCCAACGTATCGGCCGTCCGCCCGCAAGCGCTCCCGTCGCAGGCCACCCACCCAAGACCACCGGCAGCCTTGGCCGTCCACACATGAGCCCTCCCGACCGCCCGAGTGCTCTCGGCACCCTCAACTGTCTGTCCGTGAGCGTCGCTGATGTTGGTCGCCCGAGCGTGTGTCTCGATGGCCTCGGCTGTCTGTCCGTGAGCGTCGCTGATGTTGGTCGCCCGAGCGTGTGTCTCGATGGCCTCGGCTGTCTGTCCGTGAGCGCCGCTGATGCTGGTCGCTCGAGTGCGAATCTCGACGGCCTCTGCCTGCGCACGAGCGGTGCGGGGTGCGCGAGCATGGGTGTCGGTGGTGTTGGGCGCACGGTTGTCGGGGGTTCGGGTCGCGCGGCATCGAGAAGCACGGCCGTGGCGCGGCCGGATTCGAGCGGTCGTGGCGTGCGGGCGGGGCGGTGGCGGGCTGCGGACGGGGTCGCCACGATTACCGCCTGCCTTGTGCTTGCGGCGCTGTTCATGGCCACTCTGCTGATCGCTCACGTGGGCACGGTGATCGTGGCGCGGCATCGGGCGCAGGCCGCGGCGGATCTGAGCGCGCTGGCCGCGGCGGGAGGGTTGGTGGCGGGCGGCGATGCCGGTTGTGCGCGAGCCGAGGAACTCGCGCGGCGTATGCGGGCGCGCGTGAAATCCTGCACAACTGTCGAATGGGATGCGACTGTCACCGTGACGATCGCCATACTTCTCGGGCCTTTGGGCGCGAGAACTGTCAGCGCGACCGCGCGCGCCGGTCCCGTGTCTTGATCATGGACTATCGAGTGATATTCAGACCGTACGGTTGGTGCCGGAAGAATGCGTGACTCGAGCCACATGCGGTCGCAAACTGTGTTCTGGACGGTCGAATTACAAGCCGGAGAATTCTGGTATCGACGCTTTTCAATTTGTCCGCAGAGCGCTATTGGACCGAAAGGGCATCACCGAGTTAATGTCCGGGGCAATGCCTCAGTTAATATGAAGCCATTCCTCTTTATTCATGGGTCGATGGGGTCGCCCCGGCCTACCGTGCCCTGCTCACTGCCGCGCGCGGAGTCGCGCGACGGTCTCGCTGCGGTGAATCGACAGTCACATTCTGGGCTCGTCGACGTAACCGGACAAATCGTCCGGCAGCTCTGCCAGCACCGCGGCCAGCAGCGCCGCCGCACCGGCCTTGTCCAGCGGCTGATTGCCATTGCCGCACTTGGGAGACTGCACGCAGGACGGGCAGCCACCCGGGCACTCACACGACTCGATGGCCGCGAGGGTGGCCGCCAACCAGGTGCGCAGCCGGGTGAATCCCCGTTCCGCGAACCCCGCGCCGCCCGGATGACCGTCGTAGACGAATACGGTCGGCAGACCGGTATCTGGATGCTCGGCCGTGGACACCCCGCCGATGTCCCAGCGATCGCAGCTGGCGACCAGCGGCAACATTCCGATCGCGGCGTGCTCGGCCGCGTGCAGCGCACCCGGCACCCGCTTCGGATCGATCCCCGCCGCGGCCAGCAGCTCCGGCGTCACCGTGTACAGCACGGCCAGCGTCGGCAGCGTCTGTTCCGGCAGCTCCAGCTCCACCAGATCCAGCACCTCGCCGGTCGGCAGGGTGCGCAGGTAACCCACGACCTGGCGGCTCACCCGCACCCGAGCCAGCGCGGCCGTGACCGGACCGTACCTGTGCTCGGCGGTCGTCTCGTCCACGCTGACCGAGGTGACCGCCCGCGCACTCGTCGTCCAGCCGGGCTGATCGGCGTGCACGAACGCCACGCCGCCGTCGAGGTCGAGCTCGTCGACGACGTAGGTCTCCCCTTGGTGCAGGTGCACCGCGCCGGGATGCAGTGTGGCGGGCGCCCGCCCGGCGTCGGCGGTGCCGAGCAGTCGCCCACTCTCCTCGTCGACGATCGCCACCGGCGCACCGATGCCGCCGCGCACGTCGACGGCGTCGTGCGGCTGCTCCACGGCCGTGGCGTACCAGCGCGCGGGGCCTTTGGCGGCAGTGCGGCGCCGGATCAGCCCCTGTTCGGCAAGCTCATCGACCAGCGCCTGCCCCCCGAACGCACGCACCTCGGCGTCGGTCATCGGCAGTTCGAGCGCCGCGCACAGCAGATGCGGTTCCAGCACACAGGGGTTGGTCGGATCGGTGATCGTCGCCTCGACCGGGCGTCCGAGCAGCGCGTCCGGATGGTGCACGAGATACATGTCGAGCGGATCGTCCCGTGCCACCAGCACGACCAACGATCCCTGCGATCGCCGCCCCGCCCGGCCCGCCTGCTGCCAGAAGGACGCGACCGTCCCCGGAAAACCCGCGATCACCACGGCGTCCAGGCCCGCGATGTCGACGCCCAGCTCCAAGGCGTTGGTCGTCGCCGCGCCCAGCAGCGAACCGTCGGCGAGCCCGGCCTCCAGATCGCGCCGGTCCTCGGCGAGGTAGCCGGCGCGATAGGCGGTCACCCGAGCCGCCAGTTCGGAATCGAATTCGTCCAGCATGCGGCGGGTTTCCATGGCCACAACCTCCGCCGCCCGCCGGGACCGCACGAAGGTCAGCGTGCGTGCCCCCTCGGCGACCAGGTCGGTCATGATGCGTGCGGCCTCCGCGGTGGCCGCCCGCCGAACCGGCGCCCCGTTCTCGCCGCTCACGGCTGGCAGCAGCGCGGGTTCCCACAGCGCCACGGTGCGCGCTCCCTGCGGCGACCCGTCCTCGGTGACCGCGACGCACGGCGCCCCGATCAGCCGCGACGCGGACGCGGCCGGGTCGGCGGTGGTGGCCGAGCACAACACGAACACCGGATCGGCGCCGTAGTGCGCGGCGATGCGCCGCAGCCGCCGCAGCACCAGCGCCACGTGCGAGCCGAACACCCCGCGATAGGCGTGACATTCGTCGATCACCACGTAGCGCAGCCGCCTCAACACCCGCGCCCATCGCTGATGCGACCGCAGGATGCCCAGGTGCAGCATGTCGGGATTGGTGAACACCCAGCGAGCGTTGGCGCGCACCCACTGCCGCACCTCCGCCGGGGTGTCACCGTCGTAAGTCGCGGGGTGAATATCGCGCAGCGACCCCTCGTGGGTCAGCGCGGCGGTCGCGCGCAGCTGGTCCGCGCCGAGCGCTTTGGTCGGAGACAAATACAGCGCCGTCGCCCGCGGGTCCTCGAGCAGCGCGGTGAGAACGGGCAGCTGATAGCCGAGCGACTTCCCCGACGCGGTGCCCGTGGACACCACCACATGCTGTCCGGCTCTGGCCGATTCGGCCGTCCGTATCTGGTGCGACCAGGGGGTTTCCACGCCCGTCCGGCGTAACGCCGCGACTGCTTCGGACGGTACCCAGGACGGCCACTCGGTGCTCTGCGCCGCCCGCGCGGACAACTCGGTCACATGGGTCAGGCGGGTATCACCATCCGGAAGCCCGGAAAGGACACGATTCAGCAACGATCGCCCATAGCTCGATTGTTTACCCGCGGAGATCGGAGCAGACGGGTCGGTCGGATTCATCGAGTCGAGATCCCGGCTCGCAAGGAATGTGTGAATCGTGTGTGTTGCAGAAGCCCTACCTGCCTTTTGGCTACCGAGTAGCGATCTGCGTCACAGCCCGTTTGCCTGACGCCTGCTCGGTTATCCCGAAGCAAACCTACTCCAAGTCGGGATTTGGGCATTGCCAGCCTCACCTGCGCATTCGCAAGATCATCTTTTTTGCAAATTGTCGGTAACTCGACTGTCGAATTGCTCGGAGACATGGTTCACTGGTTCCTGGTCGCAAGCTTCTGTGTTCGAGGGAACGGATCAAAGGTCCAAACCATCAGCAGGATCGATGTTGCGAACGGTGTGCTTGATGCTTCCTGCAGGGGGAACAGAGTACAGCGGTCGGAACGGACCCGGTGGACGAACCAAACTTGTCCGCCGTTCCGGTATGGAAAGAGAAGGAACAGAATGGCACAGGGAACTGTGAAGTGGTTCAACGCGGAGAAGGGGTTCGGCTTCATCGCGCCCGAGGACGGCTCCGCTGACGTCTTCGTCCACTACTCCGAGATCCAGGGGACGGGCTTCCGCACCCTCGAGGAGAACCAGAAGGTCGAATTCGAGGTCGGCCAGGGCACCAAGGGCCCGCAGGCCACCGGAGTTCGCGCGCTCAGCTGAGCGGGTCAACCCAACAGGTCAGATCGCTCGTCCCTCACCGCCCCACGCGGTGGGGGACGAGCCTTATCCGGGGCAGTACACTCGACCGCAAACCGGGGCTATTCAACACGCCGCAGCAGAAGTGTGGCGCTACGACACGGTATAAACGTGACTGGCGGGGGACATCTGTCTCCGCCGCATGCCCCAGCCGCGCGCTGCGCCATCCGCGCCCGCGCGGGTCGACAGGAAAGGTGTGTTCGCCGGTGGCAACACGAGACCGCGGTGCATCGCCGAAGCCCCAGGCAGCGCCCGACCAGGGCCGTCCCCTGCGTCGTCTCGTCATCGTCGAGTCGCCGACCAAGGCTCGAAAGATCGCCCCCTACCTCGGCCGCGGTTACACCGTGGAGGCTTCCGTCGGCCACATCCGGGACCTGCCGCGCGGTGCGGCGGACGTGCCCGCCAAGTACAAAGGACAGTCCTGGGCCCGCCTGGGCGTCGACGTCGACAACGACTTCGAGCCCATCTACGTGGTCAGCCCGGACAAGAAGGCCAAGGTCTCCGAGCTGAAGAGCCTGCTGGCCGACGCCGACGAGCTCTATCTCGCCACCGACCCCGACCGCGAGGGGGAGGCCATCGCCTGGCACCTGCTGGAGACACTGAAGCCCAAGGTGCCGGTCCGGCGCATGGTCTTCCACGAGATCACCGAGCCCGCCATCCGCGCGGCCGCGGCCGACACCCGAGACCTGGACAACGATCTGGTCGACGCGCAGGAGACCCGCCGCATCCTGGACCGGCTGTACGGCTACGAAGTGAGTCCGGTGCTCTGGAAGAAGGTCATGCCGCGGTTGTCGGCGGGCCGCGTGCAGTCGGTCGCGACGCGGATCATCGTGCAGCGCGAGCGCGAGCGCATGGCCTTCCGATCGGCCGAATATTGGGATATCGCCGCTAAATTCGACGCGGGCACCGGAGAGGGCGATGCCGCCAACCCGCGCACGTTCGGCGCCCGGCTGGTCACGGTCGACGGATCGCGCGTCGCCGGCGGCCGGGACTTCGGCGCGGACGGTCAGCTCAAGGTCAGCGGTGTCACCGTCCTCGACGAGAGCTACGCGCGGCGGTTGGCCGAGGCGCTCGACGGGGCCGACTTCCAGGTCAGCTCGGTCGAGTCGAAGCCGTACACACGGCGCCCGTACGCCCCGTTCATGACCTCCACGCTGCAGCAGGAGGCCGCGCGCAAGCTGCGCTTCGGCTCCGAGCGCACCATGCGGGTGGCGCAGCGGCTGTACGAGAACGGCTACATCACCTACATGCGTACCGACTCCACGACACTGTCGGAGTCGGCGATCGCGGCCGCCCGCGCGCAGGCCACGCAGTTGTACGGCGCGCAGTTCGTGCACCCGACGCCGCGGCAGTACAACCGCAAGGTCAAGAACGCGCAGGAGGCGCACGAGGCGATCCGCCCCGCGGGTGATACCTTCGCCACCCCCGGCCAGCTGTCGTCGCGGCTCGACACCGACGAGTTCCGGCTCTACGAACTGATCTGGCAGCGCACCGTCGCCTCGCAGATGGCAGACGCCCGCGGCACCACGCTGACCGTCCGGATCACCGGCCACGCCGGAACGGGCGAGGAGTGCGTGTTCTCCGCCTCGGGCCGCACCATCACCTTCGCCGGCTTCCTCAAGGCCTACGTCGAGAGCGTGGACGAGGATTCGGGCAGCCAATCCGACGACGCGGAGTCCCGGCTCCCGGCGCTGACCGAGGGCCAGGCCGTCTCCGCCACCGAGCTGATTCCGGACGGGCACACCACGAATCCGCCGCCGCGCTACAACGAGGCGTCGCTGATCAAGGCATTGGAAGAGCTGGGCATCGGCCGCCCGTCGACCTACGCGTCGATCATCAAGACCATCCTCGATCGCGGTTACGTGTACAAGCGCGGCAATGCGCTGGTGCCGTCGTGGGTGGCGTTCGCGGTGGTCGGCCTGCTCGAGGCGTACTTCGGCCGGCTGGTCGACTTCGACTTCACCGCCGCGATGGAGGACGATCTCGATGCCATCGCCGGTGGGCGCGAGCAGCGCGGAAATTGGTTGTCCAGCTTCTACTTCGGCGGCGAGAACGGTGTCGAGGGGTCGGTCGCGCGTTCGGGCGGACTGAAGAAGATGGTCGGTCAGCAGCTCGACGACATCGATGCGCGCGAGGTCAACTCGATCAAGCTGTTCTCCGATGACGAGGGCCGCGACGTCGTCGTCCGGGTCGGTCGCTTCGGCCCGTATCTCGAGCGCATGGTCGCCAATCCCGACGACCCGGACGGTGATCCGGTCTCGCAGCGCGCCAACCTCCCCGACGATCTGCCGCCGGACGAGCTCACGCCGGAGGTCGCCGAGAAGCTGTTCTCGACCCCGCAGGAGGGCCGCACCCTCGGCGTCGATCCCGAGACCGGGCACCGGATCGTGGCCAAGGAGGGCCGCTTCGGTCCGTACGTGACCGAGATTCTGCCTGAGCCTGAAGAGGATTCGACCGCCAAGAAGGGGTCGAAGAAGGCGGCCGGTCCCAAGCCGCGCACGGGTTCGCTGTTCAAGTCGATGGACCCGGCCACCATCACCCTCGACGACGCGCTGCTGCTGTTGTCGCTGCCGCGCGTGGTGGGCACCGACCCCGCGTCCGGTGAGGAGATCACCGCGCAGAACGGCCGCTACGGTCCATACCTGAAGAAGGGCACCGACTCTCGGTCGCTCACCAGCGAGGACCAGATCTTCTCGGTGACGCTGGAGGAGGCGCTGAAGATCTACGCCGAGCCCAAGCGACGCGGTCGGCAGGCTGCCAGCGCAGCGCCGCTGCGCGAACTCGGCACCGACTCCGCCAGCGGCAAGCCGATGGTCATCAAGGACGGCCGCTTCGGGCCCTACGTCACCGACGGTGAGACCAACGCCAGCCTGCGCAAGGGCGACGAGGTCGAGTCGATCACCGACGCGCGCGCCTCGGAGCTGCTCGCCGACCGCCGGGCCAGGGGTCCGGTGAAGAAGACGGCCAAGAAGACGACCAAGAAGGCCGTGGCGAAGAAGACCACGGCCAAGAAGACCACGACTGCCAAGAAGACCACGACGGCGAAGAAGACGGCCGCGAAGAAAACGACCGAGAAGTCCACCGCCAAGAAGACGCCGACCAAGGCCGCGACGAAGACCGGTTCGACCAAGGCCTGACACCAGCTGTTCACTAGCGGAAATCGGCCTATGTCCGAATCGCGCTCTTATTGTGCCGTAGCCTGGGCAGCCATTCGGGCACGCCGGCGGAAGGACATCCGATGACCGCACCATCGACCCAGCGAGCCGACCAGGAACGCGAAACCCTGATCGAGATGCTGGCGAATCAGCGCGAACTGTTCCGAATCACGTTGCGCGACTTGGAAACCGATCAGGCGCGGCAGCGCACCACGGTGAGCGAGCTGACGCTGGGCGGGCTGCTGCACCATCTCGTGCACGTCGAACAGCACTGGACGACGGTGATCGTGGAACGCGACCCGAACGCGGAAATCGATGTGTCGCAATTCGATTCGGAGTATCAGCTGGCCGCGGAGGAGACGGTCGAGGGCTTGCTGAAGGAGTGGGACGCGGTCGCGGAGAACACCGCCCATCTGATCCGGACGGTGGACGACCTCGACGCCTCGATTCCCGTTCCGACCGCGCCGTGGGCGCCCGAACGGGTTTGGCAGACAGTGCGTTTCACGTTTCTGCACATTCTCCGGGAGATCGCGCATCACAGCGGTCACGCCGACATCATTCGCGAGGCGCTGGACGGGGCGAATACGACGTATCAGCGTGCGTCCTGAGGACGCTTCGCGCACGGAGGCCGTGTGGCGGTGGGCTCGCCGAAACTGTCGGTGGTGGCCGCTAGGGTGTACGGCGTGGTGGGTGTCTTCGATCGGCTCGTCGGCCAGGACGCGGTCGAATCCGAGCTGACCGCTGCCGCGGTGGCCGCGCGCAGCGGTGTCGCGTCGTCGGCCATGACGCATTCGTGGTTGTTCACCGGGCCGCCCGGGTCGGGCCGCTCGGTCGCCGCGCTGTGCTTCGCCGCGGCGCTGCAATGCACCGATCCGGAGGCGCCCGGTTGCGGCCACTGCCACGCCTGCACCACCACCATGGCGGGTACGCACGGCGATGTGCGCCGCGTCGTGCCCGAGGGCCTCAGCATCGGCACCAAGGAGATGCGTGAGATCGTGCAGGTGGCGTCGCGCCGTCCCAGCACCGGTCACTGGCAGGTGGTGCTGGTCGAGGATGCCGACCGGTTGACCGAGGCGGCGGGCAACGTCCTGCTGAAGGTGGTCGAGGAGCCGCCCGCGCGGACGGTCTTCCTGCTGTGCGCTCCCTCCGACGATCCGGAGGACATCTCGGTCACGCTGCGATCCCGTTGTCGCCATGTGCATCTCGTCACGCCGTCCACCGAGGCCGTGGCCCAGGTGCTGCGGGAGCGCGACGGCCTGGATCCCGACAAGGCGTTCTGGGCCGCCTCGATCAGCGGCGGTCACGTCGGCCGGGCTCGCCGCCTGGCCACCGACCCCGAGGCGCAGGCCCGCCGCCAGCGCGCGCTGGCTCTGGTCGCCGCCACCGCCCGCCCGGGCGCCGCCTACGCCGCCGCCGACGAGTTGGTGAAATCGGCCGAAGAAGAGGCCAAACAGATGAGCGCCGGCCGCGACGAGCGCGAGAAGGAAGAACTCGCGACCGCCCTCGGCGCGGGTGGCACCGGAAAAGGCACCGCCTCCGCGACCCGCGGCTCGGCCGGTGCCCTGAAAGACCTGGAACGCCGCCAGAAATCCCGAGCCACCCGCACCAGCCGCGATTCCCTCGACCGCGCTTTGATCGACGTGGCGGGGCTCTACCGCGACGCCCTCGCGGTCCGCTTCGGCGCGGCGCGACCGGCCGCCACCTCGGGCGTCACCCTCACCCACCCGGACCTCCCCGACCAGATCCGCGACCTGGCCACCGAGGTCCGCCCCGAGGGTCTGCTCCGCTCCATCGAGTCCGTCCTGGCCTGCCGCACCGCCCTGGACCAGAACGTCAAGCCCCGCTTCGCGGTAGCCGCCATGGTCGCCGGGTTGATAGCCGCCCGCACCGCCTGATTCACCACAGACCCACCCGCGTCTCGTCCGAACGCCGGTGGACCGGCACCTATCGAATGATGCGCGGCCTCGGTTCGGACGGTGGGGCCTTGCGCTGGACGTGGCCGAAACCTTTGCGCGGCAAGCGAATCGGTCTGCGAAATCTCGACCGCTACCGATGAGCGAATTTACGCAGTCTACTGATGTATCATGCATCGCTACCAGCGGAACATACCCATGACCACGGTTCCGAGTAGCTGTCCGGTCCGGCGCAGTCTCCGCAGCACCTTACGTCGCGTGCGCGGCGGGCAGGAGATCGGCCGATGGGTTTTGCGCGCTCGCGGAGAGCATCCGCGATTCCGACAGCGCCCGGCGCACTTCCGTTCGTCGGTCACAGCCTGTTGTTGTGGCGAGAGCCGTGGGAGTTCCTCGCCTCGTTGCCGTCGCTGGGTAGCGGTCTGGTCCGGATCCGGCTGGGGCCCTTCGACGCGATCGTGGTGTGTGAGCCGGCACTGACTCGTCAACTGCTACGCGACGATCGGACCTTCGACAAAGGCGGACCGCTGTTCGACGTGGCGCGCCGCATAGTGGGCGACAATGTGATCACTACCGGGCACGCGGGCCACCGGCAACAACGGCGCCGTATACAGCCCGCTCTGCACCGGGCTCGGCTGCCGGGGTACGCGGCAGCGATAGCTACCGAGATCGACGCGGTGGTGGACGGCTGGAACGAATCGCGAACCATCGACGTCGTCACCGAGATGCTGCGACTCACCACGCGCAGCTTCCTCCGGACGATGTTCTCCGAGAGCCTGACACCCGCCGAGTTGCGGCAGGCGCTCGATGACGTGACCGCCATTGTCGACGGCCTGTACTCGCGGCTGCTGACGCCGTCGTGGCTCGAATGGCTGCCGACTCGCGCCAATATCCGCTACCGGAATGCCACCAGCAGCCTCCGTCGACTGGTCGCACGCGTCGTCGGCCGGCGTCGCGTGCACGGCACCGATCCGGACGACCTCTTGTCGGCTCTGCTCACGGCACACGATTCGACGCTCGATAGGGACAGCGTCGACGTCTACGACCAGTTGATGGCCTTCTTCATCGCCGGTGTGGAAACGACCGCCAGCGCGCTGTCGTGGACGTTGCACCTGCTCTCGGCACATCCCAGCGTCTTGGCCGCGGTCGAGGCCGAGGTGGATCGCGTCATACCGGATGGGCTCGCGCGTCACGAACATATCGGCCGGTTGACATCGATGCGGAGGGTCCTGACCGAGTCGCTGCGGTTGTACCCGCCCGGTTGGCTTTTCACCCGGGTGGTCACGGCCGACGTGCGACTGGGCGGATACCCCCTGTCGCGAGGAACTTCGGTGATCTACAGTCCGTACCTGCTCCATCACCTCGACGGCGAATACAGCGATCCCTGGCGCTTCGACCCCGGCCGCTGGGAGACCTCGGCCGCGAGCCCCGATGCGTACTTACCGTTCGGGACGGGGCCGCGCCGCTGCGCGGCCGAGGAGTTCGCGCTGACCGAGGCGATGCTCGCGCTCGGAACGATCGTGCGGCGATGGCATCTTGCCCCGTGCTCGGAGCAGCCGGTGCGACCCAGGGTAGCTATGGCACTGCGCCCGAACCGGTTTCGCCTCGAGGTGACCGCACGCACCGTGGTACCGGGAAGCGCGGAGGAGGTGACCACGTGACCGATTTCCGTGCGTCACGGCAGCACCGGTCCGGTCGGCTACCACCGATCGCCGTCTTCTGCCCGATAGCCCCGGCAGTGCATCCGGACGCCGCGACTTTCGAAGCGCGGTCGATGGACTGGCTCGCCGGCTACGAGTACTTCGGGAACATCGCCCATGAGCGCAGATTGCACGGCACACGATCGGCGGAGTTCGCCGCACGCGTCGCGCCGAACGGGCTCGCCGAAAGATTGCAGATCGCGTCCGACTGGGATTATTGGGGATTCGCGTTCGACGACCGAGCCGACCAAGGTGCCCTGGCCACCGATCTGACCGCTTTCGTCACCTATGCGCACCAGCTTCTCCGACTGTTGGACATGCCCGACTCCCCGCCCTTCGATGACGATCCGTTGACCGCGGCCATCGCCGACATTTCGGGCCGATTCGCGGCCGAGGTCACACCTGCCCAGTATCGGCGTTGGACGGCAGCCCACCGCTCGTGGCTGTGGGGAGTGGCGGCGCAGATCGGCGCGCCCGGGAGCCTGGACCTCGACCGCTACCTCGCGATACGTCTCGACAACGCGGCGGGCGAAGTCGTCACTGCGACAACCGAGTTGGTCGGCGGCTACGAGGTACCCGACGCGGAGCACAGTCATCCCCGGATTCGCGCGCTGTCGGAAATGGCCAGGCTCATCGCGGCACTGGACAACGATCTGCACTCCTACGCGAAAACCGTAGCCGACGAGGAGCCGGGCGCGCCGAATATCATCGACGTCATCGAGTCTCAGCGCCGCTGCGGTCACGATCGGGCGATCAGCGACGCGATCGCGTTGCGTGACCGCATCATGTGCCGTTTCCTCGCGGTCAGTGCGACGACACAGACGTTCAGCACGGACACCCGGCACTACGTCCGAGACCTCGCACACGTGATCCGCGGAAATATCGACTGGGCGCTGACCGTGCCGCGCTACACGGTGGACGGTGCCACCGTCTCGGACTATTTCGCGATCTCGCCCTCCCCGGCCGACGATTCGGCCGACCCACCCGGAATAGCGTCCATCGACTGGTGGTGGCAGGTATGAGACGCGGCGACCCCGGCACTTCCCCCACCTCCGACCACCGGTTTTCGCAATCCGCCCCCGATTAGATAGACTCGCGGGGCCACAAGGCACGCCGCCTTAGCTCAGTCGGTAGAGCGCTTCACTCGTAATGAAAAGGTCGGGGGTTCGATTCCCCCAGGCGGCTCCATCTTCCCAGGTAGGCTCTGGTTTCGGGGCTCCAGCCGTTGGGTCCCGGCCGGTTGATGTGCCAACGAATTCCCAACTGATCGGCCCGCAGGGGTCAGGGCTGCCAGGAGTTGTAGGGCGGTGGCGGTGTCGGATCCGGTGGGGGCGCTGTAGATCATCATGGTCATGTCCGGGTCGTCGGGTGCGCGCATGGCGACGTAGTCGAGGGCGAGCTCCCCGATTCGCGGGTGGCGGAACCGTTTGCGGCCGCGGGTTTTGGCGTGGACGTTGTGGTCTGCCCACAGGCGCCGGAAGTCGCTGCTGGCCAGGGAGAGTTCGCCGACGAGACTTGCCAGTTGCGGGTCGTCGGGATGGCGGCCCGCGTCGTAGCGCAGATTGGCGACGGTGTCGCGGGCCTTGGTCTGCCAGTCGGGGTAGAGGTCGCGCGACGCTTCGTCCAGGAACACCAGCCGAGCCATGTTGCGTTCTGCGGCGGGCAGTGCGGGGAAGTCGGCGATGAGCTGTCGGGCGAGGTCGTTCCAGGCGAGGATGTCCAGGCGCCGCCCGATGATGTAGGCGGGGACCGCGGCGAGGGCCTCGAGGGCTTGCCGCAGTTCGGGCCCGACCCGCTGGGGTCGGCTCGGGCGTTTGCGGGACGCTGCAGGTTTGGCGAGGTTGTGCAGATAAATGCGCTCGTCGGCGTCGAGCTGTAGGGCACGAGCCACAGCGTCCAGCACATCCGGGGAGACGTTCCGGGCCCGGCCCTGTTCGAGACGTGTGTAGTAGTCGACGCTGACCCCGGCCAGCAGGGCCAGTTCCTCGCGGCGCAGTCCGGGCACTCGGCGTCGGCCACCGAAGTCGGCGGCACCGGCGTCACCAGGTTGCAGGCGGGCACGGCGGGTCTTGAGGAACTCGCTGAGTTCCCGGGCACGATCCATGTTCACCAGTGTCCATGACGCCTGGTCCGCTTGCCTGGTCCTGCCGGACCCAGGCAGGGCCGACCCCGGTCGACCGGAGCACTGGGTGAGACCGCCGCACGCCGACACCATGGACAACGTGCGCTCAGCGGACACGACCACCACCCACCGGAACCATGAGGGAGATACCCATGTCGAACACCCTGGTCATCATCGCCGGTTTCGTCGCCAAGCCGGGACAGGAGCAGCGGCTGCGTGCGGAGTTGACCGCGATGATCGCCCCCTCGCTGGCGGAGGAGGGCTGCTTGGGCTACCACCCGTACACCGACCCCACCCGCGCGGATCGCATGATCATCGTGGAGGAGTGGACCGACGCCGAAGCGTTGGACCATCACTTCAGCCTGCCGCACTTCAAGCAGGTGGCCGCCGCGCTGAACGAGATTCTGGCCGAACCGTTCAGCCTGCGCCGCCTGACCGACGTCCCCGGCTGATTCACGCGCACAGGCCGAGCATCCGTCGACCGTGTGTGGTTTCGAAGTAGGGCGCCGAGAGCGTACCGTCCCCGCATGGCGCAACGGTTTGTCATGTGGCGGGTGTCGGGGAAGGTGCAGCCCATGGTGGGGCAGGCCTTGTATTTCGAGTTGACGCCCGACGGGTTGGGTGCGCGGGAACCGGAGTTGTTGGCGGCGTTGGGGGGTGGGCGGATTGTTTCGCATACGGTTCGGCACGAGCCGGTGCATTCGGGGCCGGGGTCTTGGCTTGTGACGTTCGTGGTCGACATGGACGACTAGGGCTTGTATCGAAGTGGTGAGGGGGGCCGGTTGGCCCGCCCTCACTGGTGTCGTAGCCATTGGTTGATGGCGGCGATGTGGACGGTGGCCAGGTAGCGGACAGCGAGCTTGTCGTATCTCGTGGCGACGGCACGGTGTTGTTTGAGCTGGTTGATGCCCCGTTCGACCGCGTTGCGGTCGCGGTAGATCACGGGGTCGAACGCGGGTGGACGGCCGCCGGTGCGGCCGCGGTTGCGGCGGTGCGCGGCTTGGTCGGCCGGAACGGGAATAGTGACTGCGATGCCGCGGTGCCGCAACCATTCCCGGTTGCTGCGACTGGAATAGGCCTTGTCGGCCAGTACCCGATCCGGTCGTATCCGGGGTCGGCCACCGCCGGGTTTGGGCACGGCGATCGCGTCCAGCACCGCCACCATCTGCGGGTTGTCTCCAGCTTGACCGGGCGTGATCAGCACCGACAGCAGTCGGCAGCCTCGCTCGCAGGCCAGATGCAGCTTGGTCGTCCAGCCGCCCTGGACCGGCCCAGTCCGTGATCGGTCGGCTCGCTTGCGATTCCGCCGGGCGGCTCTGCCTGCCGATCACCGTCTCGGCGTGCTCCAGCCGCGTGCTGATGAGCCCTGGCGATCGTGGAGTCCACACTCACCTGCCACACGATCTGCCCGGCCGCGTCGGCGAATGCCTGTAGCAACTTCAGGATCAATACCCACACTCCGGCCCGTTGCCAACGCCGGAACAATCCGTACACCGCAGGCCACGAACCGTACTCGACCGGAACGTCCCGCCACGGCGCCCCCACTCGCGTGCGCCACCGGATCCCGTCGATGATCTGCCGTCTCGTCCACGTCGGCGGACGTCCAGCCTTCTTCCCGCGAGGCAACAACGGCTCCAGCCGTGCCCACTGGGCATCGGTCAGATCCGCTCGCCCCGTCACCGCTACTGTGGCCACGAGGTCTCCGGCACTATTCAGGTTTGTTTGGTCGCTAACCCGAATACCGGAGACCTCACCTATATGCCAACGCAGGCAACGCCTTCCGCCACTGGCTGGCACCGCGCAGCGGTGCCAGCCAGCACCTACTTCGATACAAGCCCTAGGCGTGGACCATACCCCGGCCTGTGGTCAGGGGGAGGTCTACGGCGGTCAGGAGGCCGGGTCGGGCCTCGATGACGGCGGGGACGCAGCTGACCAGGCGGGCGGCGGTGCCTACCAGGCCGGCTCGGGCGTGGTCGCCGCCGCTGTAGAGTTGGAGGTCGAGTTGGTAGTCGGGCTCGCCCTTGACTTCTACTCGGTAGCAACCCTTTCCGGTGGGTTGGGGCCATTCGGGGGCCAGGCCGGGGTGCAGGCGGGTGATGTGTTCGAGGACGAAAACCGCACGGCCCGAGCGCATTCCGTTCACCTGGAAGCGGAGAGCGGCGGCGGTTCCGGCTTCGACGGTGCGACCGGCGACCTCGATCGGGTCCGGCGTGGGCAGGCGTTCGAAATGCTGTGTCACCTCGTCCAATTCGACGTCGAGCGCGGCGGCCAATTGGCGGACGACGCTGCCCCAGGCGAGGGTGAGTACGCCGGGTTGCAGGAGTAGCGGCAGGTCGTCGAGGGCGCTGCCGAAGCCCATGATGTCGAACAACACCTTCGGGTTGTCGTAGGTGGAGTAGTCCATCAGTTCCGAGCAGACGACCTGGTCGATGCGTTCGCTGCCGCTGGTGACCAGCAGCGGCAGCCAGTCGTTGGCCCAGCCGGGGTCGATGCCGTTGACCCACAGCGAGGCGCCGCCCTCCTCGGCGGCCGCGACGATCGGATCGATGGCCTCGGCGGGCATTGTGCCGTAAGGGAATTGGAGGAACACCGGGCTGCTGGACACCACGTTGATGCCTGCCCGGAGGAACGTCTTCAGGTCTTCGACGGCTTCCATGAGGCGGTCGTCGGCCATGGCGGTGTGCACGATGCAGTCGGGTTTCAGGTCGAGCAGCGCCTCGGCGTCGGTGGTGGCGAGGATGCCGGTCGGCTCGTCGAGCCCGGCCAGTTCGGCGGCGTCCTTGCCCGCCTTCGCCGCGCTGGAGACCCAGACTCCGACGAGTTCCAGTTCGGGCCGGGCGATTACGGATCGCAGCGACCACCGGCCGACATTGCCGGTGCTCCACTGCACTACGCGATAGGTCATCGTGCGCTCCTCACAGATCCGGAAGTCCCAGTTCGAGATTCGGGCTTTCGATGCCGCCGTCGACCTCGAGAACCTTTCCGGTGACATAGCCGCCGGCGCGCGAACTCAGGTAGACGATGGCGGCGGCGATCTCCCACGGTTCGCCGAGGCGATGCAGCGGCGTGGCCGCCTCCATACGCTGCTTGATCTCCGGCTGCTGGGCAACGACATCCAGCGCGGAGGTCAGTACCGAGCCGACCGCGATCGCGTTCACCCGGATGCGCGGCGCGAGATCGGTTGCGGCCAAACGGGTCCAGTGCGCCAGCGCGGCCTTGGCGGTGCCGTAGGCGAGGAAGCCGCGGCCGGGGGAGCGGCCCATCATCGAGGTGATGTTGACGACCGAGCCGCCGTCGCCGGACAGCATGTGCGGCACCGCCGCCTGGGTGAGGGCGTGCGCGGTGGACACGTTGAACCGGAAGGCGTCCTCCAGGAATTCCGGTGTGGTGGTGAGGAAGGTGTTCGGCATGGTGCCGCCGACATTGTTGACGACGATGTCGAGGCGGCCCAACTCGCCGGCGGCGGTGTCGGCGAACGCGGTGACGGCCGACAGGTCGGATAGGTCGCAGGGCACGGTGACGACGCGGCGGCCGAGCGCGCGGATCTTGTCCGCCACCTCGTCCAGCTGGGTGGCGGTGCGGGCGGCGATGGCGACGTCGGCCCCGGCCTCGGCGAGTGCCAGCGCGGTGGCGGCGCCGATGCCGCGGCCCGCACCGGTGATGACGGCGACGCGGCCGTCGAGACGGAAATTGTCCAGGATCATCGCGAGGTGATTCCTCCTCCGGACCGCCGCGCGGGTGGTCCTGTATCTATCGGAAGCGGTGCCCGGAAGGCGATCATCACCGTGAGCACCGTCACACGCAGACTTTAAGCAATGGTGCTTAATTGTCAAGATGTACTTCTCAACATGCTGGTAGGGCGCTATCGTTCAGCTGTGGAGACAACGGCCCGGGAGCGGCTCATCCTGGCGGCGGAGCGATTGATCGCCGAGCGCGGTCCGACCGTGCCGCTGCGCGATATCGCCGCGGCGGCGGGGCAGCGCAACAATTCCGCGATCCAGTACCACTTCGGCTCCCGCGACGGCCTCATCGCCGCGATCGTCGAACACCGGCTGGCGACGCTCGAGGTGCGCCGCCTGGAATTGCTTGCCGAGCAAGCGGGTTCGGCCGAGTCGGTGCATGCTCTGCTGGAGGCGCTGGTCATCCCCATGTTCGAACTGGGCGCGCACCACGGAATCGGCCACTACGCCCGATTCCTGGAACAAATCCGGACACATCCGGCCGTGACGGACGCGGCCAACCTCGACACCGCCGCGCGCACCTCGGTGCGGGTGATCATGCGCGGCCTGCAGCGCAAGCTGCCCGAACTCCCGCCACGGCTGCGCATCCGGCGGTTGCGTGCGCTGCCGACCGTGCTGTTCGCCCTGCTCGCCGACCATGAACGCGCCGTCGAATCGGGCCGCGTGGCCGCCGATGACGAATCGGCCTGGGGAGAACTCGTGGACATGCTCGCGGGCACACTCACCGCACCCGTTGTGGAGGGCGCGCCCGTACGGTGAGCGGTCGCCCACCGCCCGCCCGACTGACCTGGCGGCAGGCAGTTCACGGCGGCTACCGTGGACGACTGTGGATATCGCGCACGTGCAGGCCGAGACTCGCCCGCGATGGCGGGGACTCGGGCAACCCGCCCTCGTGGCGGGCGGGGCGGCGGCCGTGGGCGCGCTGCTGCATTTCCGGGACCCGCACGTGCCGGGGTCCTACAGCATCTGCCCGTTCTACGCGCTGACCGGTTGGTGGTGTCCGGGCTGCGGCGGGTTGCGGGCTGTGCACAACCTCACCGACGGCCGGATTCTCGATGCTGTGCACAGCAATGTGCTGTTGGTGCCGCTGCTGGTGGGATTCGTGGTGTGGTGGGGACATTGGGCGCTGCGGAACTGGCGCGGGCAACCCGGGCGGCCGTTCCCGTTCTCGATCGGCCGCACCCAACTGGTGGTGATTCTCGCGTTGTTCACAGTGTTCACCGTGTTCCGCAACACCCCGTGGGGCACCTGGCTGGCGCCCGTGTGAACAGATCGCGGCGCGGTCCCTGTGGGAAGCGCCGCCGACTGGGCATGCTCAGGGTATGGCTGATTCACTGAGAACACGGATACGCGAGAAGATCCTGCGGCAGCTGAACGAGGACGGCGCACCGGACCCCGAACAGGACGACACCCGTCAGCTCTCCGTCGAGAACGACCTCGAACTGCTCGACGCGATCGGCGACGACGACCCCATGCTCGAGGAACTCGCCGAGCGCTATCTCACGCCCTGACCACGCGCGAGATGCCCGCCGACCGCGGGTTTCGCGCGGCCGCCGTGCGAGCCCGACTCAGGCGGTGCAGGGCGCCGCGCCCGCGACCGTTCCCGGAACGAGGCGCTCCCGAGTCTCCGGCACCGGATTCCACTGACCTTCGCCACGGCTGTAGGCCCAGGCCGAACCCTCGTGCACCAGCGCGGTGACCGCATCGACCAGCCGGTCCACGTCTTCGGCGCAGGTGCCCAGCCCGATGCTGGCGCGCAGCGCACCGTCCACGCCCAGACGGGCCAGCAGCGGATGCGCGCAGAACCGCCCGTCGCGCACCCCGATGCCGTGTTCGGCCGACAGGTAGGCGGCGACATGGCCCGGCTCGTAGCCGTCCACGGTGAACGCGACGATGCCGACGCCATCGGTGCTGTCCGACCAGATGCGCAGCAAGCGCACTCCCGCAACGGTTTCCAGGCCGGCGCGCAGCCGCTCGGTGAGATGCCGCTCGTGCTCGCCGACCACATCGTCGTCCAGCTCGGCCAGGGTGTCGCAGGCGGCGGCCAGCGCGGCCGCGCCCAGGACGTTCGGTGAGCCGCCCTCGTGCCGCTGCGGGGCCTGCGCCCAGTGCGCGGTCGTGACGGTCACCTCGCGTACCGCGCCGCCGCCCGCGAGATACGGTTCGGCGGCGTCGAACCAGTCTCGGCGGCCCACCAGCACGCCCGCGCCGAACGGTGCGTAGAGCTTGTGGCCGGAGCAGGCCAGATAGTCGATCCCGCTGGCGCGCAGGTCGATTCGGCGATGCGGCGCCAGCTGGGCCGCGTCGACCAGAATGCGGGCGCCGCATTGATGCGCGATGGTAGCCAGGCGGTCCAGCGGCAGTAGCTCGCCGGTTACGTTCGACGCGCCGGTAACCGCAAGCAGCGCAGCGGGTTTGGTGCACAGTTCGGCGACGAGGCGGCGGATCGTCTCCTCGATCGTGTCCGCGGCCGGGACCACTCGGCGGCCGTGCCGGGTCCACGGCAGGAAGTTGGCGTGATGCTCGATGTCGAGGACCACGGTGTCGCCCGGCACGCACGACGCCAGCAGGTTCAACGCGTCGGTGGTGTTGCGGGTGAATACGACCACCTGGTCGTCGGCGCAGTTCAGGAAGCGTGCGACCGAGCCGCGGGCGGCCTCGTAGCAGTCGGTCGAGATCCGGGAGGCGTAGCCCGCGCCGCGGTGCACGCTGGCGTAGTAGGGCAGCAACTCGTTCACCCGGTCGGTGACCTGGGCCAGCGCGGGCGCGCTGGCGGCGTAGTCGAAATTGGCGTAGCGGCGAGTTCCGCCCTGCACCAAGGGAACTCGCAGATCGCATCCGGAGACGCGAGCAACGGCGGCGCGGGTGCGGTCGAGAGCGGAGGTCATCACGTCAACCCTTCGGGTCATGGGACTCCGGGGAAAACGGGTGATCGGAGTCCGCGCTTGCCGTGCCCGGTCGGGCAGCGGCCCGGTCGTCACCCGGAGCACCCCACCGCGGAGGAGGGTTGCCGGCCAGCAAGCCGGGGCTTGACGCTGGCACTCATGACCTGGCCCGAGATTCGCAGACGCCCGGCCCTCTTGTCAAGCCTCGGCGAACGCACGGGCAGTCCGTGCCGGGGGGCGGGCGGTCCGATTCAGTCCAAACCCATCGGGCGGTGGTAGCTGCCGTTGTAGTAGAGCAGGGGGGCGGCTATCGGCTGGTCGCCGGTATTGTCGTGGACGCGGGTGGCCAGGCCGATCACCAGGGTGTGGTCGCCGATGGGGATGAGTTGGCGCACAACGGCTCTCACCCAGATGGGGGTGCCGTGCAGGACCGGTTCGCCGGTGTCCAGGCGGGTCCACAGGGAGTGGTCGGCGAA
The DNA here is from genome assembly GCF_014466955.1 of Nocardia wallacei. Taxonomy (NCBI): domain Bacteria; kingdom Bacillati; phylum Actinomycetota; class Actinomycetes; order Mycobacteriales; family Nocardiaceae; genus Nocardia; species Nocardia wallacei. The sequence continues at coordinate 429,467 of NZ_AP023396.1, forward strand.
GCGTTCCTCGGCGGTTCGGGAGAACCGCTGCGCCAGATGCCGCTGATGCTCGCCCAGGAAGTGCACGACCACCGAGTCGGCGGCCAGCATGGCGTCGATGCTCGACGAGGTGTGCGCGATGTTGAACGAGATCAGCGGCGGGTCCAGCGACAGTGACGCGAAAGAGGTGGCGGTGAAGCCCACCGGCCGGGTCGCCGAGTCCAGGGTGACGATGGTGACGCCGGCGGGGTAGTGCCGCATCGCGGACCGGTACTGGGACGCGGTGATTCCGCTCAGGTCGTCGGGTACCTCGAGTTCGGCATCGGAGGAACTCATGTCACCGCCTCGGCGCCGCTCGCGGGCGCGGTCTCGCTGGGTTCGTACAGTCCCAACCTACGTTGCCCGCGCGGCGGCTATTCCGGCCGCGGCCCGTTCAGTACTCCGGATAGCCGTCGGAGGGGCCGAGTAACCGGTTGATGCGCTCGCGGGTGAGGCGGGTCAGTAGCTCCGTGGTCCGCTCCGTGAACTCCTGCCGGACGAAGGAGTCGAAGAGGCGGTCCCGATCCGCCTCGGACAGTGCGGGCAACTCGACCTCCGCGGCCTTCAGCAGCGCCGCTCGGTCGGGGTAGGGGCGGCCGTCGGCCACCTTCTCCGCCCACGTCACGGAGCAACAGCAGGAGTAGAGCGCGTGTATCGCGCGAGTGCGGGGGAGCGAATTGAAACGTTCCAGGCCGATGCCCTTGTGCATCACCATGGTGGCCTCCGGGAAACCGAGGCGGCGAATCCTGAGGTAGCGATCGTCGCACCGCCACGCCGCCGTCGGCAGTCGTTCGCTGTGAATGTTGCACAGGATTTACACGGTGCGGACCGCCCGAGGACGGGCCGCTACGCTGGACAAATGACTGAATGGAAGGCTTTCACAGTCGAGCGCGAGGATCGCGTCGCACAGGTGACGTTGATCGGCCCGGGTAAGGGCAACACGATGGGCCCGGACTTCTGGCGGGAACTGCCGCTGGTCTTCGGTGAACTCGACGCCGATCCGGAGGTGCGGGCGATCGTGCTCACCGGCTCGGGCCGGAATTTCTCCTACGGCCTCGATCTGCAGGCGATGAGCCCGCTGTTCGGCGCGCTGCTGGCCGACCGGGCCCTGGCCGCGCCGCGCACCGCCTTCCTGCACGATGTCCGGCGGCTGCAGGCCGCGGTGACCGCCGTGGCCGATTGCCGCAAGCCGGTGATCGCCGCGGTCTCCGGCTGGTGTGTCGGCGGCGGCCTCGATTTGATCGCCGCCGCCGATATCCGGCTGGCCAGCGCCGAGGCCACCTTCAGCCTGCGCGAGGCCAAGGTCGCCATCGTGGCCGACGTCGGCTCGCTGCACCGGCTGCCCGGCATCATCGGCGAGGGCCACCTGCGCGAACTCGCCTACACCGGCAAGGACATCGACGCCGCCCGCGCCGAGCGCATCGGCCTGGTCAACGACGTGCACGCCGACCAGGCCGCGGTGCTCGACGCCGCGCACGCCATGGCCCGCGAGATCGCCGCCAACCCGCCGCTGGTGGTGCAGGGGATCAAGGACGTGCTCGATCAGCCCAAGGCGGGGCGGATCGCCGACGGGCTGCGCTACGTCTCGGCGTGGAACGCGGCCTTCCTGCCGTCGGAGGATCTCACCGAGGCCGTTCAGGCGGTGTTCGAGAAGCGGCCGCCGGAATTCGAGGGCCGGTAACCACAGGCTTCCTGTACGACTGTTCAGCATCATCGTCTACCGTCTCTGCACAACGTTCGTGTGTTGTGGACAGGACCGATGCTGAAGTTCGCCGTGCTGGGTGAGGTACGAGCTTGGCGCGGCGAGAACCCGCTGGATCTCGGCCCCAAGCAGCGCCGAGCCGTGCTCGCGGCCCTGTTGCTGCGACGCGGTCGCTCGGCCACGGTGGCGGATCTGGTCGCCGATGTCTGGGGTGAGCGCGCCACCGCGAGCGCGGTCGGCGCGCTGCGCAATCACATCCTGCACCTGCGCAAGGTCCTCGAACCCGATCGGGCCGCGGGCACGCCGCCCGCGGTGCTGGTCGGATTCGCGGGCGGGTACGCGCTGCGGCTGCCGCCCGCCGCGGTCGACGTGGACCTGGCCGAGCAGTACGCGACCGAGGCCGAGCGCACCTCCGACGCCGCCGTGGCCCACGAGCGCCTGCAGACCGCGCTGAGCCTGTGGGCCGGTACGCCGTTGGCGGGCCTGCCCGGCCCGCACGCCGAACGCCGCCGCGCCCAGCTGACCGAACGCCGGTTGAGCCTGCTGGAACGCCGCCTCGAGGCCGACCTGCGCCTGGGCCGCCACGCCGAGGCGATCGCCGAATTGCAGCCGCTGGCCGCGGAACATCCGTTGCGGGAGAAGACTCGTGAGCTGTTGATGACGGCGTTCTACCACGCCGGGCGGCGGGCCGAGGCGCTCGCGGTGTTCACCGATACGCGGCACACCCTCGTCGAATCGCTGGGGCTGGAACCCGGTCCCCGGCTGGTCGATCTGCAGCAGCGCATTCTGCGCGCGGAACCCGCGCCGACGCGCCCGGCGCCCGTCGCCGAGCCGGTCCGGGTGGCGCAGTTGCCCGCCGATATCGCCGATTTCACCGGTCGCGCCGACTGCGTGCGTCGCCTGGTCGAGCGCCTCACCGTGCCCGGCGGGGCGGTGCCGGTGTGCGCGATCGCGGGTATGGGCGGGGTCGGCAAGAGCACGCTGGCCGTGCACGTCGCGCACCTGGTCCGAGCACATTTTCCGGACGGGCAGCTGCATGTCGATCTGCACGGATTCGAGTGCCGCGGCTCCGCGGCGGACACCCTCGGTGACTTCCTGCGCGCGCTCGGTGTGCCGGAGGGCGAGATCGCGGCGTCGGCGCAGCAGCGTGCCGCCCAGTTCCGCAGCCGGCTGGACGGCAAGCGGGTACTGGTGGTGCTCGACAACGCCCGGGACGCCGAACAGGTGACGCCGCTGATCCCGGGGACCCCGGGCTCGGCGGTGCTGATCACCAGCCGGTCCGCGCTGCCCGAACTGCCCGGCGCGGTCGGCGTGCGACTGGCCGAGATGACCGCGGCGGAGGCCGCCACCCTGCTGGCCCGCATCGTCGGGGCCGAGCGGGTCGACGCCGAACCGGAGGCCGCCGAGGCGGTGGTGCGCGCCTGCGGGCGGCTGCCGCTGGCGGTGCGGATCATCGGGGCGCGCCTGGCGAGCCGACCGCGCTGGACGATCGCCGCGATCGCCGACCGGCTGGCCGATTCCCGGCGGCGGCTGGGGCTGCTCCGTACCGGCGACCTCGCGGTCGAACCGGTCTTCCGGCTCGGCTACGACCAGCTGGATCCCCAGCAGGCCAAGGCCTTTCGGATGCTCGCCGCGCCCGAGGTGGAGGATCTGCCGCTGCCCGGGGCCGCGGCCATGCTGGGGCTCGACCGCGACGAGGCCGAGTACCTGTGCGAGTCGCTGGTGGATCTGAGCCTGCTCGACGCCACCGCCGCCGGCCGCTACACCCACCACGACCTGCTGCGGTTGTTCGCCCGCGAACTCGGCCCGGCCGACGAGGCGCAAGCGCTGCCGCGGCTGCTGGACTTCTACCTGGCGACCATGAAAAACGTAGTGGCGGTGTGCGATCCGGGCACGCGGCTGCCGGAGTACCTCGAACCGACTGTGGCCCAAGGCTTGTCGTTCTCCGACGGCTCCGACGCGCAATGCTGGCTGAATACCGAGCGCCGCAACCTCATCGCGTTGTTCCGCCAGGCCGCCCGCCTGGGCGTGGCGGGCGAGCGTAGAGCGGCGGACCGGGCGCTGGCATTGTGTGCCGACTTGGCCTGGGCCATGGCCGAATTGATCGATGGCGGCCCGCATGCGCAGGAACTGGCGCGGGCGCTGGAGGAACTGCTCGCGGCGGCGCTGCGCGCCGGGGACCGCGACCTGGAGTGCCGGGTGCGGGTGGCGCTGGGTTCGGTGCTCACCTATGCCCTGGCGCGGATGCGCACCGGGCGCGACCATCAGCGCATCGCGTTGTCGCTGGGCAGCGATTCCGCGGGCAACGCCCGGCTGACCGCCTTCGCGGCGCAGATGCTGGCCGGGTCCACCCGGGTCGGCGTGGAGGTCGCCGCCTCGCTCGCGCACGCCGAACGGGCCATCCGGCTGGCCCGGCGGCTCGGTGACCCGACCATCGAATGCGCCTGCCTGATCCAGGCCGCCAAGACGCTGTCGGACGACGGGCGATTCGAGGAATCCGTCGCCCGCGCCGAACACGGGCTGGATCTGGCGCATCGGATCGGCAACAACGCCCTGGAGGCGATGGCGCTGCACGAGCTGGGGGCCGCGCTCGCTTACCGCGGCGAGTACGAGCGCGCGATCGAATTGTGCACGCGCGCAGTAGAATCCGCGCGCCGCAGCGGTATGTGGTTGCGGGTGGGGCTCGCGCTGGCGCGCTTGGCGCACGTGTACATGCTTGCGGGAGAACTGATTCGGGCCGAGCCGATCGCGGCCGAGGCGGTGGAGACCATCACGCGCGCCGCCGGACCGCTGCACCGCGGGCGCGTCATGCTGATGCACGGGCTGGTGCTGCAGGGGCTGGGCCGCACGACGCAGGCCCGGCAGGTACTGCGCGCGACGGCGGAGATCGTGGTACAGCTGGAGGAGGCCGACCTGGTACACGAGCGTATCGCCGCGGAATTGGCGAGGCCGGTGCTGGCCGTGCTGCGGGAGCAATTGGACGCGGTCCACGCCGAGCGGGTTGCCGGTTGAGTGCGAGACACGTCATTTTCTGATCATTTCCGCCTCATCCACCGCGCTGGCCAGTGGGTTCGTGGCCGGAACGAAGGTGCGTCCGCGGCGCCGGGCGGGTTAGCGTGGCACTCGGTGGCCCGGACCCGCGGCCATCGTCGCACGGGGGGTCGGCGGTGGCAGCTGTGGGTGCGGGCCACCATTCGGCCACGAGCGCTCGGCGTGGCTTCGCGATACAGCCCCGCCGAGCGCTCGTTTCGTCAGTGGCCGCCCTGTTCCTTCAGCCGCGCGAATGCCTCGTCGACCAGGCTTTCGGCCTTGGCCCGGCCGTCCCAGCCGTCGACCTTGACCCACTTGCCCGGCTCCAGGTCCTTGTAGTGCTCGAAGAAGTGCTCGATCGCCTTGCGGTCGAATTCGCCGATGTCGGTGACGTCCTGGATGTGGTCCCAGCGCTTGTCACCGGCCGGTACCGCGACGATCTTCTCGTCGCCGCCGGCCTCGTCGCTCATCAGCAGCACGCCGACGGGACGAGCCTCCACGATCACGCCCGGGAAGACCGACTCCGGCAGCAGCACCAGGCAATCCAGCGGGTCGCCGTCGGAGCCGAGGCTGTTCTCGATGTAGCCGTAGTCGGCCGGGTAGACCATCGGCGTGTAGAGGTAGCGGTCCAGCCGCACCCGCCCGGTCTCGTGGTCGACCTCGTACTTGTTGCGCTGACCCTTGGGGATCTCGATGGTGACGTCGAACTCCACGTCATCTCCTTAGTCTGGTGCCTGTGTTCGATGGCCCGGCGCGCGCGCCGCGGGCTGCCGACTCGCCAGCTCGTTCGAGGGAACGCCGGCGAGGTGAGGATAGTGTGGTCGACGGGCGCACGGGTGCGGCAGGGGCCCGGCGGAACTCGCGCGAGGACCTCTGTCACGGGTGGATTAGGGAGACTGCGGTCAGGTGGTAGGTAACAACTTCGGCGAACCGGCCCCTCGGCGGCGCCGCGGCGTGTGGATCGGTGTGCTCACCGTGCTGGTGGTCGTGGTGGTGGCCGCCGCCGCGGTGTCGATCACGCTGCGGCCGTGGACCGCCGAGTTCCGGCACGGCGGGTTGCGCATCGGCGCCCTGCCCGCCCCGGTGACCCCGGTCCCGCAGCTGGTGGCGGCCGCACCGGCCGCGCCCGCGCCGACCACGCAGGGCCTGGCCGCGGCACTGGCGCCGGTGGTCGGCAGCCCCGATCTCGGCGCGTTCACCGCCTCGGTCAGCGATCCGGTCACTCGCACCGTGCTCTGGAGCGCCGATCCCGCGAAGCCGGTGATCCCGGCGTCCACGGCGAAGGTGCTCACCGCCGCGGCCGCGCTGCTGGTGGTGCCGCCGGATCACCGCGTCACCACCAAGGTGGTCGGCGGGTCGAGCCCGAACGAGCTGGTCCTGGTCGCCGGTGGCGATCCCACGCTGACCGCGCAGGCCGACGGCAAGGGGTACTACCAGGACGGGCCGCGGTTGTCGGATCTGGTGGCGCAGATTCGCGCGGCCGGGCGCACGGCCGACACGATCGTGGTGGACACCTCGGTCTTCACCGGCCCGGCGTGGCCGAAGGGCTGGGATCCGGCCGATATCGCGGGCGGGTCCTGGGCGCCGATCGAAGCGGTCATGATCGACGGCGGCCGGGTGGACCCGCTGGTCGAATACTCCCCTCGCACACCGACTCCCGCGCTCGACGCCGGTCGTCGCCTGGCGGCGGAACTGGGCCTGGACCCGGGCAGGGTGCGGCTGGGCCGTGCCCCGGCCGGAGCCACCGAGGTGGCCCGGGTACAGTCGGCGCCGCTGCGGGATCGCTTGCGCGAGATGATGATTCACTCCGACGACGTGCTGGCCGAGACGATCGGCCGGGAGATCGCGACGGTGACCGGCAACGAGCAGTCCTTCGCCGGAGCCGCCGCCGCGACGATAACCGCTCTGCAAGCCGCGGGTTTCGACACCACCGGATCGACCCTGCTCGACAACAGCGGCCTGTCCACCGACGACCGGATCCCGGCCCGCCTGCTCGACGGTGTCCTGATGGAAGCGGCGGCACCGCAGCCCGGGTCGGGTGACGGCGCCACCCGTCCGAGCGCGTCGGCCGTCCGGTCCGGTGACACCGCGACGACCGGCTCGCCGCTGGCCCCGCTGCTCGATTACCTGCCGGTCGCGGCGGGCACGGGTTCGCTGGCCTACCGGTTCGTCACGCCGCGCGACCACAGCGGCGCGGGGTTCGTCCGAGCGAAAACCGGAACTCTGTCGGTATCGAGCGCGTTGGCAGGGTATGTGCTGGACAGCGATGGCCGCGTGCTGACCTTCGCGTTGATGTCGAACGACCGGCCCCCCGAGGCCAGCCGCCCGGCATTGGACGCCATCGCCGCCACGCTGCGCAACTGTGGATGCTCCTGACGGGTGGTAAACGATGACCGGACCCGGTGATGCGGCCGCGGGCGATCGAGCCGCCGGCGACCAGACGCCCGAACGATCCGAACAGGTGGTGGTCGACGTCGAGTCCGGCCGAGTGCTGTCCGAGCCGCGACGCTTCTCGCTGTCCGGCGCGATCGACTGGCGGCTGGCCGCCCGGACCGGCTCCGCGCTGGTGCCCGCGGGCCCCCGTACCAGCCGCTATACCGCCGAACAGGTGGTCGACGAGCTGAGCCTGGCCGCCACGCGCGCCGAAGCGCCGGTGCGGGAGGTCAGCCTGCTGGCCGACGACCGTCCGGTGCCCGCGGCGCGGGTCGTGGACCGGCCGGGCTGGATCCGGGCGGCCGCCGATTCCATGTCGGAACTCACCGGCGGGCCGGAGGTCGCGGCGGGCCGCTTCACCGGCAAGCCCGCGGGTGTGCAGGCGGGCGCGATGCTGGCGTTCCTGTCCACGGCGATCCTCGGCCAGTACGACCCGTTCAGCGGGCCCGACGGGACGCTGCTGCTGGTGGCGCCGAACGTGGTGGCGGTGGAGCGCGCACTCGGGGTGTCGCCCAGCGACTTCCGCTTCTGGGTGTGCCTGCACGAGGTGACGCACCGGGTGCAGTTCTCGTCGGTGCCGTGGCTGGCCGACTACATGAAGCACAACGTCGAAGTCCTCGGTGACGTCGGCGACGAGCCGCTGGACCGGATGCTGTCGCGGTTGCTGGAACAGGTGCGGGAACGCCGTCGCGCCTCGAACGGCGACGGGCGCGAGGACGACGACCCCGCCAACCGCGGCGTCCTGGGGCTGCTGCGCGCGACCCAGGCGCCGGCGCAGCGGGAAGCGCTGGACCGGCTGCTGATGCTCGGCACCCTGCTCGAGGGCCACGCCGACCACGTGATGGACGCGGTCGGCCCGGCGGTGATCCCGTCGGTCGTGCAGATCCGCCAGGCGTTCGACCAGCGCCGCCGCCGTCCGGCGAATCCGTTGCAGCGGCTGCTGCGCGCGCTGCTGGGCGTGGACGCCAAGGTGGCCCAGTATGTGCGTGGCAAGGCGTTCGTCGACGAGGTGGTCGGCACGGTGGGCATGCAGCGCTTCAACACCGTGTGGACCGACGGCGACACGCTGCCCCGCCCCGACGAGATCAGCGACCCGCAACGCTGGATCACCAGGGTCCTGGGCTGACCGGGTCCGGCGCGGACGGCCCCGACAGCCGGGGACCGGTGCGGAGTGCTGCGGCGCGGCCTGGTACCACTCGGGAGGTGCGGTTGTTACCGGAAACCCCGGCCGCGCTGGAGCTGCGGCACGCGGTGCGTGGGTGGCTGCGGCGGTATGCGCCGGGTGCGGCGGTGGCGGTCGCGCTGTCGGGGGGTGCGGACTCGCTGGCCCTGACGGCGGCCGCGGTCGCCGAGGCCGAGGCGGTCGACGCGCTCGTCGTGGATCACGGCCTGCAGCGGGGTTCGGATCGCGTGGCGGCCGAGGCCGCGAGCGTGGCGCGCGCGGTGGGCTGCCGGTCGGCTCGGGTGCTCGGCGTCGAGGTGGGGACCGAGGGCGGGCTGGAGGCGGCGGCGCGCACGGCCCGCTACGCGGCCCTCGACGCGGCCCGCGCGGGCTCGCCGGTGTTGCTGGGACACACCCTCGACGACCAGGCCGAGACCGTCCTGCTGGGACTGGCCCGCGGTTCCGGCGCCCGATCCCTCAGGGGGATGGCCGAATTCGCCGATCCGTGGGGACGACCCCTGCTCGGGGTCCGGCGCTCCACCACCCGGCAGCTGTGCGCCGACCTCGGGCTCGACCCGCACGAGGATCCGCACAACAGCGCGCCCGAGTTCACCCGGGTGCGGCTGCGCACCGAGGTGCTGCCGCTGCTGGAGGAGGCGCTCGGCGGCGGTGTGGCGCCCGCCCTGGCCCGCACGGCCGAGCAACTGCGCGAGGACGGCGACCTGCTCGACGCGCTTGCCGAGCAGTTGCTGCAATCCGCGAGCGATGGCGCCGCGCTCTCGATCGAGACGCTTGCCACCGCACCGGTCGCGCTGCGCCGCCGCGCGATTCGCTCCTGGCTGCTGGCCGGTGGCGCAAAAGCGTTGACCGACAAGACATTACGGTCCGTCGATGCCCTGGTCACGGACTGGCGCGGGCAGGGCGGAGTGGCGGTCGGCGGCGGAAAGCCGGGGACCCGGTTGGTTGCCACGCGCGAACGTGGGAAGCTGTGCCTGGCGTTTGCACGACTTCAGTGAAGGGAAACCAGCGCACGTGTATGGGGACGACATCGCGTCGGTGCTGATCACCGAGGAACAGATCAAGGCGAAGGTCGACGAACTGGCCGCCCTGATCGGCAAGCGCTATCCCGCCGACGCCCCCGAGGGCGACCTGCTCCTGGTGGGCGTGCTGAAGGGCGCGATCTTCTTCATGACCGACCTGGCCCAGGCGCTGACCATTCCGACCCAGATGGAATTCATGGCGGTCTCCTCCTACGGTTCGTCCACGTCCTCGTCGGGCGTGGTGCGCATCCTCAAGGACCTGGACAAGGACATCGCGGGCCGCAACGTGCTGATCGTCGAGGACATCATCGACTCCGGGCTCACGCTGTCCTGGCTCAAGCGCAACCTGTCCAGCCGCAATCCGGCCTCGCTCGAGGTGGTCACGCTGCTGCGCAAGCCCGACGCGCTGCGTACCCAGGTCGACGTCGCGCACGTCGGCTTCGACATCCCGGACGAGTTCGTCGTCGGCTACGGGCTCGATTACGCCGAGCGCTACCGCGACCTGCCGTACATCGGCACCCTCGATCCCAAGGTGTACAGCGAGTAGAGGTGTGTCGTCGGCGTCGCGGGTTTACCGCGCCGCCGATCGGGGTGGCCTGGTCATGCTGGTGGTTTACCGGCTGCGGCTGAGGGCGCTTGCTGGCGTCTCCGAGTTCACGATCGTCAATGTGAGGAATATCACTCGCTGGTGCTCCTTTGCAGCTTGGGCCGGTCGGGCCATTGTTGCTGGCTGTGATGGCCTCATGGCGTCTCGGTGTCGCTCATGTGACATGACACGAACGTGGTCTGAGTTACTGCTGGTCGGCTGACCTGATGGGTGTCCAATTCGGTTGAAAATTGGATTGCCTGAGCGTTCGCGGAGCCGGATGTGCGTACGTTTTTCCTAGGCAATATGCTGTCAGTAACAAACTCAATGGCTGTTTCGCCGCCTCTTTTCATACTTTGAGGTTTGAACCAGCTGGATTTTCAAGACCGATTCTGATAGCAAGGGGCTATGGACCCGCATTTGCGCGACTTGCGGTACTTCGTTGCCGTCGCTGAGGAACTGCACTTCACCAACGCCGCTCAGCGGCTGCACATCGCTCAACCCACCCTCTCGCGGCAGATTCGCCAGCTCGAACGCCAGCTCGACGTGGTGCTGTTCGACCGGAACCAGCGCAGCGTCGCGCTGACGGTGGCCGGTAAGGAGCTGCTCGAGGGCGCGCGCAAGATTCTCGAACTCTGGGAAGTCACCAACGTCGCCCTGCAGGAGGCGGGCGAGGTGCTGCGCGTCGGAATTCAAAGCTCGATCGGGCGCGGCCTGATCGCCGATCTGGAGAGTGCCAGCGGACATCGGCTCGCGCTGCACTCGGCGTCGTGGACCGACCCGTCCAGCGGTCTGGCCGGACGGCAGGCGGACCTGGCGCTGATGTGGCTGCCGGTGCCCGATTCGGGTCGTTACCGCTGGCAGGTGCTGCGCACCGAGCCGCGCTGGGTGCTGTTGCCGGAGAACCACCCGCTGGCCGATCGGGAAACCATCGAGTTCACCGATCTGGCCGACGAGCCGTTCATCGCGATGCCGCAGGAGGCGGGCTCGGCCCGCGACTTCTGGCTCGGCAACGACGCCCGCGGCGGCAAGCAGCCGAAGATCGGCGGCGAGGCCGCGACGGCCGAGGAACGGCTGGAAGCGGTGAGTCTCGGGCTGGGGGTGTGCCTGCTCGCGGAGAACAACGTGCCGATGTACCGGTGGCCGGGGCTGACCGCGCGGCCGGTCACCGGGCTGCCTCCGTGCGAGCTGGCGGTGGCGTGGCGGGCCGACGACGATCGGCCGACGATCCTCGATTTCGCCAACCGCGTCATGGCCGGTGGGTTCGGGACCGCCGAGCAGGCTCAGGGCTGACCGGCGACCCGCCGCCACGGCCGCGCGGATTCGAGCTGGGCGGCCAGTCGCAGCAGCGTCGACTCGCTGCCCGGCGGCCCGGCGAGTTGCGCGGCCACCGGTGTGCCGGTGCGTGGATGCGTACCCATCGGCACGCTCAGGGCGGGCCAGCCCACCAGGTTCCACAGCGGGGTGAACGGCGCGAACCGCGCGTTCGTCCACACATTGGCGAACCAGCCGCGGCGGTGCCACTCGACCGCGCGGGGCGGTGGCGCGGCGAGGGTCGGGGTGATCACGACGTCGTGGTTGTCGAAGAAGTCCAGCAGCCGCGCCTCGATCCGATCGATCTGGCTCGGGCGCACCAGACCGCAGCGCAGCACCGCCCGGCCCAGCGCGAGATGGCGGCGGGTGCGCGGCTGTAGTCGCTCGGGATGTGGCACCGCGGCGGCTTCTCGTCCGGCATTGGCCACCCAGCGCAGGGCCAGCGCGGTGGTCGCGCCGGCGTAGGGCAGGGCGGTTTCCGACACGGTGTGCCCGGCCGTCGCCGCGGTCCGCGCGGCCGTGCGTGCTGCCGCGGCCCACTGCCGGTCCACCCGCAGCAGTGGCGACGGCGCACCGGCGGCCAGACCGATGCGCAGCGGGGCCGGGGTGTCGAGATCGGCCAGTGCGGGGCGGTCGGCCAGTACCGACAGCACCAGGGCGGCGTCGGCGACGGTGGTGGCCAGTACGCCGTTCTCCGTCATGCCGTCCCAGGAGTCCAGGCCGACCTCGGCGGGCACCACGCCGCGACCCGGTTTGATGCCGACCACGCCACAGCAGGCGGCCGGGATGCGGACCGATCCCAGGCCGTCGTTGCCGTGTGCGACCGGCACCAGCCCGGCGCCCACCGCGGCGCCCGAGCCGCCCGACGATCCACCCGCGCTGTAATGAATGTTCCAGGGGGAGCGCGTAATTCGCTCCGGAGTGTCGGTGACGCCCCACAGCCCGAACTCGGGCATCTCGGTCAGGCCGACGATCACCGCGCCCGCCGCGCGCAGCCGCCGCACCACCGGATGATCGGCGGTGGCCGGGCGGTCGTCGCCGGCTCGGGAACCGCCCCGGGTCACCTCGCCGGTGACGTCGATGTTGTTCTTGACCGCGATCGGCACACCGGCCAGCGGCAGCGCCTCGAGATCGGTCCGGTCGGCCAGTGCCCGCGCCTCGGCCCGCGCCTGCTCCGCGCGAACAATACTGAAAGCGTTGACTTTCGGATTTCCGCCGCGGATGCGGTCGAGGGCGGTCTCCAGAATCTGCTCGGGGCGCACCGCGCCGTCGCGCACCGCGGCCGCGACGGCGGTGGCCGTACTCGGGTCCGCGCCGGTCGTCTCGTTCGCATCCACCGGTACCTCCTGAGGGGCCCCGGTGCCGGCTTTCGGTGTCTGCTGGGAGGAATCCGCTGATGAGATGCCGTCGGCTAGGGCCGTGCCCTCGTTGTGCATGCTGTTTGCCCCCGTCGCGTCGTGGTCGAAATGGGGTGGTTGCGTGTTGACGCGCAAATTATCATTTCGGGCAACGCTCGGGGATGATGGTCTCGGGTGTGGCGGATTCTATCCGCCCCGCCGCCGACCGACCAGTGCGGAACCCGGTTCCGCGGCTGGCACGACAGGGTCCGGTTTCGATGGGTGCGGATATGGTTTTCAGTTCCGACTCCGGTGGTGGTTTCGGGCGTCCAACGGCCGGAATCGAATTCGGTGCGGTGACCGCCTTCGCGAGCGCGTGGGAGGCCGGTGCCCGGCCGCCCGAGATCGCCGACTACCTGCCCGATGCCCGCACCTTACGGCTGGACGCGCTGGTCGAACTCATCCGCATCGACATGCGGTACCGGTGGCTGCCCCGGTCGCCCGGCGCCGCGGTGACGGGCAAGCGGCTGCGCGAGTACTGCGCGGAATTCCCCGAGCTGGCGCCGGAAGGCATCCCGGCGCACCTGGTGTACGAGGAGTTCGTGATCCGCCGCCACAGCGGCGAGCGGGTGGATCCGCGGGACTGCCTGCGCGAGTATCCGGACCAGGCCGGACAGCTGCGCGAGTTGCTCAATGCCGACGACGAGGATCGCAGTACCCGCCGCGCCGAGGACCTCGACGCGACCGTGCGGCCGCCGGACGGGTCGGGGACGTGGGCGGGCGACCAAACCCGCACCACCACGGGTCTGGTCACCGAATCCGGCGGCTCGGCCGCGCGCGCCGATGCCTTGAGCCGCATCGAGATCGGTCAGCGCATCGATGATTTCGAGCTGCTGACCGCGCTGGGCAGCGGCGCCTTCGCGCGGGTGTTCCTGGCCCGCCAGCGCAGCCTGCAGCGGCTGGTGGCGGTGAAGATCTCCGCCGACCGCGGCACCGAACCGCAGACCCTCGCCCAGCTGGACCACGACTACATCGTGCGGGTCTTCGATCAGCGGCTGCTCGAGGAGTTCGACCCGGGCGCGGGCGCCGACCCGCGGGCACGGCGGCTGCGGCTGCTGTACATGCAGTTCCTGCCCGGCGGCACGCTGCTCGGAGTGCTGCGCTGGGTCCGAGCCACCCCGCCCGAACAGCGCAGCGGGCAGCTGCTGCTGGACGCGGTCGACGCGGCGATGGAGGAGAAGGGCGAGATCCGCCCCACCGACTCCAGCGTGCGCGACGAGCTGGCCGCGCTGTCGTGGCCGGAGACGGTGGCGTGGCTGGGCCGGCGGCTGGCCGAGGCGCTGTCCTACGCCGACACCCACGGTGTGCTGCACCGCGACGTGAAACCGGCCAATGTGCTGCTGACCGCCGAGGCGGTGCCCAAGCTGGCCGACTTCAACATCAGCTTCAGCCGGACCCTGGCCGGTACCAGTCCGGTCGCGTACTTCGGCGGGTCGCTGTCGTACATGTCGCCGGAACAGCTGGAGGCTTGTCATCCCGGCTATCGGCGCTCCGCCGACGACCTCGACACTCGCGCCGACATCTACTCCCTCGGTGTGGTGCTGTGGGAATTGCTGACCGGCGCAAAGCCTTTCGACGACGCCACGGCGGGCGAGGACGGCGACGTCACCACCCTCGGGCAGATGCTGGAGCGCCGCCGGGCGGGCGTGGATCCGGCTGCGCTGGAACAGATTCCGCCCGATTGCCCGGCCGCGCTGCGCCGCGTGCTGCTGACCTGCCTCGCCCCGGAACGCGAAAAGCGCTGGGCCAGTGGGAAGGAGCTGGCGCAGCAGTTGCAGCTGTGCCTGGACGAGCGGGCGCGGGATCTGGTGGATCCGCCGCCGGGCAGCTGGCGGCTGCGACTGCGGGCCTGGCGGGCGCCGGTGGCGGTACTGGCCATCGGGATCCCGAACGCCTTCGCCTCGCTGTACAACATCGAACACAACCAGTCGCTGATCGTGGACCGGCTCAGCGCGCCCTCGCAGCACACGTTCCTGCTGGTGACCGCCATCGTGAACGCGGTGTTCTTCCCGGCGGGCTCGGCGGCGCTGATCTACCTGTCCCGGCGGCTGATCACGGTGCCGCGCGGGCTGGCCGGGGGCCGGGAGTACGACCCGAAGGAGTTGGCGCGGGCGCGGGAGGACGCGCTGCTGTTGGGCGATCGCGCGGTCGTGGTGGCGTTCTCGCTGTGGGGGCTGGCCGCGTTCACCTTTCCGGTCGCGCTACGGCTGGCGACGGGCGAGGTCGGGATTCGGGCGGTGGTCCATTTCCTGTCCTCGGTCCTGGTGTGCGGGGCGATGGCGGTGGCGTACCCGTTCTTCCTGGTGACGTTCTACATGGTGCGGTGCATCTATCCGATGTTCCTGCGGCACGGCGATGTCAGCGCCGTCGACGCCCGGCGGCTCCGGCTGCTGGGCCGGCGGGCCACCAGATATCTGGCGGTGGCGGCGTCGGTGCCGCTGCTGGCCGTCGCCGGGGTGACATTCCTGCCGCCGGGCGACATTCCGAGTGTGGTGGTGGCGGTCCGGGTGCTGTGCGTGGGCGCGATCATCGCGTTCGTGGTGTCGTACGTGCTGTTCCGGTCGCTCGAGGCGGACCTGCGGGCGCTGGAGCGGGTGGTGGATCCGGTGGCGGCGCAGCACGATCACGAGATCGAGGAGCGCGAGTGAGGGTGCGGGCGCGGGTCCGTCGCGCGGCGGCCGCGCGCGGCGGCGGGGTGTCGCGGTGAGCGAGGCACCGGACGCGGCGGTGGCACGATTCGCCGCCGACTGGCAGGCCGCCCTGCGCGACGCGCGCGCCGAACCGCCGCCCCTGGCGCACTACGTGCCCGAGGGGCGCGTCATCCGCACCGCCGTACTGGCCGATCTGGTGCGCATCGACCTGCGCCAGCGCTGGCGGCGCACCCCCGCGGCCAAGCGAATGTCCGACTACCGCAAGGAGTTTCCCGAACTCACCACCAGCCCGCGATTCCTGGAGCTGGTATGCGAGGAGTACGCCCTGCGCAGCCGATACCAGCACACAACCGTCACGGCCTTCCTCGACGACTACCCCGAACTGGCGGCGGAACTCGCGCCCCTGCTCGAAGCCGCCGACGGCAATGGCGTGGATGCGAACGGGGAACATGCGGGGCCGGGTGTCGGATCGGAGGGTGGGGGCTTCGGTGTCGTGTCGGAGGGCGAGGGGCAGGGCGTTGTATCGGAGGGTGGGGGACCCGGTGTCGGTTCGGAGGGCGGGGGAACCTTTGTTGCAGCGGGTGGCGGTGGGGCGGCGGACGATGTTCGGCCGGGGCGGCGGCTGGACGACTTCGACCTGATTACCTTGATCGGCGGCACCGCTTACGCGAAAGTGTTTCTGGCGCGGCAGTATTCGATGCAGCGGCTGGTTGCGGTGCGGGTGGGGACGGTGGGCGGGCACGATGCGCGGACCGTGGCGCAGCTGGACCATCCCTACATCGTGCGGCTGTTCGACCAGCGGGTGATCGAGGGCGGAGCGGGCGAGCCGCTGCGGCTGGAGTACATGCAGTACCTGCCGGGCGGCAGCGTCGCGGACCTGTTGCGGCTGCGGCGATTCGAGGGCGGGCTCGGCGGTGGGGCACTGCTGTTGCGCTCGGTGGACGCGGTCATGGCGGCGCGCGGGGAGATCCGGCCCACCGACTCGACCGTGCGCGCGGAGATAGCGGCGCTGTCGTGGCCGGAAACCGTGGCGTGGGTGGGGAGTCGGCTGGCCGCGGCATTGGATTACTCGAGCTATCGGGGCGTGGCGCATCGCGATATCAAGCCGGAGAATGTGCTGTTCACCGCGGAGGGCATCCCCAAGCTGGCCGATTTCCGCGCCGACGCGCCGGAAATGGCGGCGGCCAGCGGTGATTCGGTCGCCTATCGCGCTCCGGAACAACTGGCATCGACGGGCGCGGCCGCACCCGACAGCCGTGCCGACATCTACTCGCTGGGCGCACTGCTGTGGGAACTGCTCACGGGCAGTTGGCCTTCCGACGCCGCCACCCCGCTACCGCCGGACACCCCGGCCACCCTCCGCCGAACGCTGCTGCGCTGCCTGGACCCGGACCCGCGGCGGCGCTGGCGATCCGGGGCCGACCTGGCCGGACAGCTGGAGCTGTGCCTGGACGCCCGAGCGCGCGACCTGGTGGATCCGCCCCCGGCGAGCCTGCGCTACCGGGCGCGCGCCTGGTGGCTGCCGATCACGACCGCCTGCGTCGGGCTACCGAACCTGCTGGCCAGCTTCTACAACATCCGGCTCAACGACAGCCTCGTCATCGACCGGCTGACCGCGGCGGACCAGGACCGGTACGCCACGGTCGGACTGATCAACAACCTCATCACGTTCCCGCTGGCGGCGCTGCTGATGGTGCTGCTGAGCAGACGCGCGCTGCTCGTGTCGCATCGGTTGCGCCGCCACGCCGAAGCCGACCCCACCGGCGACGCCGCGGGCGAGATCGACGTGCGGGAGCTCGCGGTGGCGCGGCGGCAGGTGCTGTCGCTCGGCGACCGGCTGGTGTGGGTGCCGTTCGGCATGTGGCTGCTCGCCGGAATCGCCTGGCCGGTGGCGGTGATGGCGATCGGCGTCACGCTGCCCGCACGCAACTTCGCGCACTTCTACACCGCGCAGGTTGTCTGTGCCGCGATCGCGCTGGCCTACCCGTTCTTCCTGGTCACGATGTACGCCGTGCGCTCGGTGTACCCGCAGCTGCTGGTCGCGGGCGCGGTGGGACCCGAGGACGGGCGGCAGCTGTGGGCGCTGGCCCGGCGCGCCAATTTCTATCTGGCCGCGGCGGCGTCGGTGCCGCTGCTCGGCGTCGCCGGTGCCACCCTGGTTCCCGGCGACCAGCTGTGGCAAGTGGTCGGACCGGTGCGTTTTCTGAGCGTCGGTGGCATCCTGGCATTCGTGCTGACCTACCGGATGTTCCGGCTGCTGGAGCGGGACCTGCGCGCGTTGGGGCGGGTCATCCCACGGAGCGCGCGGTGACGGCGCCGTTCGCGCGCATCGTGAGCCTGTCGCACGTGCACGACCCGGCGACGACGCCGCTGTACCCCGGCGACCCGGCCTTCACCGCCGAGACCGTGGCCACCATCGAGCGCGACGGGTACTTCCTGCGTCAGGTGCACCAGGCCGAGCACACCGGGACCCATTGGGGCGCACCGATTCACTTCGATCCGGCCGGAGCCGCCGCCGACGAGCTCGACCCCGAGGATCTGCTGCTTCCCGCCGTGCGGCTGGATGTGCGCGAGAAGTGTTCCGGCAACCGCGATTACGCGGTGACGGTGGCCGACCTGCGGGACTGGGAGCAGCGGCACGGGGCGATCCCGCCGGGCGCCGCGGTGATCGCCTGGACCGGCTGGGACGCCCTGTGGGGCACGCCCGATTTCCTCGGCGTGGGCGAATCCGAGGGCCACCAACCGGGTTTCGCGCCGGAGGCCGTGCACTGGCTGATCGACACCGGCCGGCTCGGCCACCGCGGGGCCCTGGGCATCGACACATTCGGCCCGGACCTCGGCGCCGACGACTCCTACACGGTCTCCAAGCTGCTGTACCGGCGGCACCGGATCAGTCTCGAATGCCTCGCCAACCTCGCCGATCTGCCCGAGACCGGCGCCTGGGTGCTGGCGGGCGGGGCGATCCACCGTGGCGGATCCGGCTCGCCCGCGGGCGTGTACGCGCTGATCCCGCGCTGATGTCGTTCGGGTCCTGTGGCGGGCGCGCACGGGTAGGGTCGGCGGATGGTCGGACGAGACGAGGTATCGCTGGAGGAGCTGGCGGCGCGGATCCTGGAACGGACCGGCGCGCGTGACGGACGGTTCGTGCTCGGTATCGCCGGTCCACCCGGGGCGGGTAAATCCACACTGGCCGGAGCCCTGCGAGACACCTTGAACGACCGGTGCGGAGCGGGGGTCGCCGAGGTGGCGCCGATGGACGGTTTCCACCTGACCAATGCCGAACTCCGGGCGGCGGGCGCGCTGGCTCGCAAAGGCGAGCCGGACACCTTCGATGTCCCCGCCTACCTGGACCGGCTGCGCAAACTGCGGGAAGCACCGGTGGGACAGCCGGTTTCGTGGCCCTCCTACGATCGGTCCCGGCACGAACCCGTCCCCGACGGCATCCTGTTCGACCGGCAGCGCATCGCGATCACCGAGGGCAACTACCTGCTGCTCGGCGCGACCGGATGGTCCGGATGGACCGGATGGTCGCAGGTGCGGCAGTATCTCGACGCGGCCTGGTATCTCGACGCGCCACCCGAACTGCTGCGAAAGCGGCTGCTGCGCCGCCATATTCGCGGCGGCAAGAGCGCGGAGGTCGCGCAGGCGAAGGTGGCGCGCAGCGATCTGCTGAACGCCGAGCTGGTAGCCGCCACCCGCGAGCGCGCGGAGCTGGTGCTGCGCGCGAGCGGGCGGCACTATCTCGTGCTCTGATCCGGCCGCGGGTGATGGCGCATCCATTCCCGGGTGCCGAGGTACGCGCACGATGCGGTCGCGACGGCCGCCGCGGCGCGCAGTGCGTCCGGAAACGATTGTCCGGCAGCGTAATAGTGGCAGAACGCGCCGTGCAGAATATCGCCCGCGCCGAGGGTGTCGACCGCCTGTGTGCGCGGAACGGCGATCTCGCCGACGTGCGCGGCCTCGGTTTCGCGCTCGCTGGGCGATCGGACCTGTTCGCGCGGCGTGGTGTGCGCGTGTTGTGCGGATTCGGCGTCCGGTCTCGCGGGGTGGTGATTCGACGCGATTTCGGAATATCGGATCGGCTTGTCGCCCTGGGTGATCGCGACCCGGTGTACGCCGCGGGCGTGCAGATCGTCGAAGACCTCGGCCGGCGTGCCGGAGGTTCCGGGCGGGGCGAAGGCGGCGGAGCAGATCGCGACGTCGACCAGCGGCAGCAGTTCGGCGTGGACCGAGCGCCAGCGTCCGGCGTCCAGCACCACGGTGATCCCGGATTCCCGTGCCGCGGCGGCGAATCCGAGGGCCGGCTCCGGGTAGTGGCCGTCGACCAGCACGACGGCGGCGTCGTGCAGCGACTCGAGCGCGCCGGGATCGAACGGTGCGGAGACGCGCGACCCGTCCAGCGACACGATGGTGCGTGTCCCGGATTCGGTAGCCACCACGATGGAGGACACCGGCGGCCGCTGGGTGCCCGCGGGCGTGACATCCACCGGCGCGACCCCGAACCGCTCGAGGTCGCGCCGGATCGCCTGTGCCAGTTGGTGTTCCCCGAGCGCGGTGATCAGCGCCGGGTCACGACCGGACAGGAAGGCGTAGGCCACCGCAGCGTTCGCCGCCGGACCGCCCGCGCCGAGGAACTGGTCCTCGGCCTGGGTCTTGCTGTCCTCGGCCGGGTACCGCCGCACCGCGTACGCGATATCGAGCGTCGCGAGCCCCACGAACACCGCCGTCGCCATGCCCGCGACGATAGCGAAACCGGGCTACTCCGTCCCCGTGCCCTCCGTGCCCGAACGCACCCGCTCCTCGTACGCCTTGCGCTCACTCGAGTCGACCTCATCGAGGAAGGCGTGCTGCGAGCCCAGCGCGCGGCCCAGCGCATCGCCGACGGACTGCGGCAGGAGGCCGAAGACCTGGGCGATCGTGCCCGCGACCGCGGTGACCCGGACCTTCGCCTTCGGCGCGACGAGCAGTTTGGCGATGGCGTCCGCGATCTCCTCGGGTTCGGCCGGACGCAGCAGCTTCGGCGGCGTCACCCCCGAACCCAGCTCCGTCTTCGTCAAGGTCGGCAGCACCGAGGAGAACGACACGCCAGTGCCCCGGTACTCCTCGCGCAGCGTGTCGGTGAAGCCGAGCACCGCGTGCTTGCTGGCGTTGTAGGTGGCCAGGCCGGGGATGTGGCTCTCGCCCGCCAGCGAGGCGATGTTGATGACGTGCCCGCTGCGCCGCGGCAACATCCGGGCCAGCGCCAGCTTCGAACCCAGCACCACGCCGTAGACGTTGATGTCGAGGATGCGGCGGGTCAGGGCGTCGGGCTCGTCGACCAGCTTGCCGGTCGGCATGATCCCGGCATTGTTGATCAGCACGTCGATCGGCCCCAGCTGCCGTTCCACCTCGTCGAGGAAGGTGCTGAACGACTGCTGGTCGGTGACGTCGAGGCGGCCGTAATGGTCGAAATCCTTCGCGGCCCCGGACTCTTTCACCGCCGTCTCGTCCACGTCGCCGATCGCGATCTTCGCCCCCAGTGACTGCAACCGGGTCGCCGTGGCCAGGCCGATGCCGCGCGCCCCGCCGGTGATGACGACGACCTTGCCGCGAATCTTTCCGAATTCCGTCACTTGCCCTTACCTTCCACGGTGTCGAGTACGTCCCGGATGCCCAGGCGCCGCATACCGCGCGCCCCGGCCGCGCGCATGGCACCCAGCGCGAAGCCGAGTTTCGCTGTGCTGTAGGGGAACCAGAACAGTTCCTTCTGCTGCGTCGGCAGCATCGGGGCGGTGACGGCCTGCTTACGGCAGTACTTGCGCACGCCGTCCGCGCCGCCCCAGCGGTAGCCGACACCCGACTGCTGCCAGCCGCCCATCGGCAGCGCGAAATTGAACAGGTTGGCGAACACGTCGTTGATGTTCACCGCGCCCGCGTTCAGTTGCCGGGCGATGCGTTCGCCGCGGGACTTGTCACCGGTCCACACCGATGCCGACAGCCCGTAGATCGAATCGTTCGCCAGCGCAACGGCTTCGGCCTCGTCGGCCACCTTCATCACCGGCAGTGTCGGGCCGAAGGTCTCCTCGGTCATGCAGGCCATGCCATGGTCGACACCTACCAGTACGGTCGGCTCGAAGAAGGTACCCACGCCGGTGGGTTTGCCGCCGGTGAGCACCTCGGCGCCCTTGGCCACCGCGTCCTCGACATGCCGCGACACGATGTCGCGCTGTGCCTCGTTGGCCAGAGCGCCTATGTCGTAACGGGATTCACGGCCGTCGGTGCCCTGGCGCAGCTCGCGCACGTGCTCGGTGAGCTTGGCGACGAACTCGTCGTACACCGGCTCCTCGACGTAGACCCGCTCCACCGAGATGCACACCTGGCCCGCGTTGAACAGTCCGCCGAACGCGATGCCGTAGGCGGCCCGGTCGATATCGGCGTCGGCGAGCACGATCGCGGGATCCTTGCCGCCGAGTTCCAGGCTGTAGGGGATGAGCCGGTCCACACAGGCGGCGGCGATCGCGCGACCGGTCCTGGTGGATCCGGTGAACTGCACGTAATCGACGGTATTCACCACGGCCGCACCGGTTTCCCCGGCGCCGGTCGCCACCGCGAGCACCGGCGGCGCGCCGATCTCCGCCCAGCCGCGCGCCAGCTCCAGCGCCGACAGCGGCGTCACCTCAGAGGGCTTCAGCAGCACCGCCGCGCCCGCGGCCAGCGCCGGGATCACGTCCAGCGCGGGCATGGCGAGCGGGAAGTTCCACGGCGTGATCACCCCGACCACCGGATACGGCCGGTACACGGTGGTCAGCCGCTTCACCCGGGCCAGGGGGCTGTGCGGCGAGGGGTGCTCGTCGGCGAGGAACTTCCCCGCGCGGCGCGCGTAGTAGCCGATCAGGTCCACCGCGAAGCTGGGATCGATGAGTGCGTCCACGCGGGGCTTGCCGGTCTCCGACTGGAGCACGTCGGCGAGGTGATCGGTGTTGTCGATCAGCCAGTCCTGCAGTTTCAGCAGCCAGCGCTTGCGGCCCTGGGCGCCGATCGCCTCCCACTCGGGCTGATACAGCCGCAGTTGCCGCACCTTCTCCGCGACCGCGTCGGGTGTGTCCACCGGTACCCGGCCGATCACCGTCCCGTTCGCGGGATTGCGGACCTCGATCTCGGTAGCCACCGATTTCGCGGGGGCTTCGCGCGGTGCCTGTTCGGCTGGGACTGTTTGTGCCGCAGCCTGTTCGGCTGGGGCTTCTTGCACCGCTTGTTCGGCTGGGGCTGTTTGTGCCGCTGCCGGTTCGGTGGGGGCTTCCCGCACCGCCTTGTCGGCGGGGGCTGTTTGTGCCGCTCCCGGTTCGGTGGGGGCTTCCCGCACCGCCTTGTCGGCCGGGACTGCTTGTGCCGCAGCCTTCTTCGCGGGCGCTTTCTTCGGCGCGGCCTTCTTCGCGGGTGCTTTCTTCGGTGTGGCCTTCTTCGCGGTGGCGCCCGTGGCTGCCTTCTTCGCGGGTGTGCCCTTCGCCGTCGCTTTCCCGGCCGGAGTTTTCGCGGCGGAGGTCGGCTCGGCCGCCGGGTCGTCCCCGGTAGATTTCCGGGCCGATGTCTTCCGGGCGGATCCGGCGGACTTGCGGGGTGGGCCCGCCTTGCCCGGTTCGGGCAGCGGGTCGGTGTTCGTCACGATCTGTTCTCCCACATGCGCTGCGTTGCGACTCTGTGAATCAGTTCACTGAACTATGATCGTGACACAATCCTCGAGCGAGTTCTTGGCTTCGACGGTCAATGACCGCGGGCAATTTTGTATTCAGGACACAAATTTCGGAGGTCTGTCGTGGCGGTCGGGCCACCCGACGTAGTGGTGCGGCAGTGGATCGCCGACTTCGTCGCCGAGACGCTGCGCAGCGACACCCTGGAACAGGTCGTCGACCGGCTCGACCTGGCGATCGTCCGGCGCGTGCCCGAACTCGCCGACCGCGACATGCGCCGGGACCTGCAGGCCAGCACCCGGGCCCACGCGCTGGCGGTCCTGGGCGGCCTCACCCAGGACAAACTGGACTATCCGGTGCCGCCGGAGGCGCACGCCTTCGCCCGCACCATCGCCCGGCGCGGCCACGACCTCCGCCTGCTGCTGCGGGTCTATCACGTCGGCCAGGAGGCGGTACTCGAATACATGACGGAGGTCCTCGAGGCGCGGCAACTGCCCCCGAACACCGAACGGGCGACCCTCCTGCGCCTGTTCGATCGGTCCACCCGCTGGATCAGCACCTCTATCGAGGCCCTGACCGACACCTTCATGGAAGAGCGCGAACGCGGCCTGCGCGCGGCGCTCAACCAGCGCACCGAAATCATCCGCGCGTTGCTGGCCGGTGAGGAGTTGGACGCCGACCAGGCCACCACCCGCCTGGGTTACCGGCTGGCGCAGCGGCACCTCGCCTGCGTGCTGTGGACGGAGGACGCCACCGGCGTACTCGCGGTCGCGGACGGGTCACCGGTCGCCCCCGGTGAGAGCGAAACCCTCGGCCTGCTGGAACGGATGGCCGCCCGGCTCGCGGCCGCGGTCGGCAACGGCGCGGTGCTCACGGTGCCGTCGGGAGCCGCCGCGCTGTGGTCGTGGATCGGAGTCGACGGCGACCCCGACCACCTACCCGCGGCATTCGACGCGGCGGCCACAGGTCTCGCCGTCCCCGCGGCCATCGAGACCTCGGTGCGGATCGCGGTCGGCACACCCGCCGACCACATCGCCGGTTTCCGCCGGAGTCACCGCGAAGCGGTTGCCGCCCGCCACGTGGCCGAACGCGCCGCTCACCCCGTCCCGCGTCTGCTGCGATACCCCGACGTGGAGGTCGCCTACCTGGCAGGCGCGGACGAGCCGGCGATGCGCGCCCTGATCGCCCGCGAACTAGGCCCCCTGGCGTCCCCCGACCTCAGCTCCGCCCGCCTCCGCCACACTCTGCACGCCTACCTCCGCTCCCACCGCAGCCCCGACGCCACCGCGAAAACCCTTGGCGTCCACAAGAACACAGTCCGCTACCGAATCCACCGAATAGAACAACTCCTGGGCCACCCGATAGCCTCCCGCACCCTCCAGCTGGAAATCGCCCTCGACTGCACAGCTATCTACGGCGTGTAACCGCAGGTCACTCCAGCGGCTCGTGCACCCTCGAGGTTTGCGTCTGTGGCCTGTGCGCTCTCGGGGTTCGCGTCTGCGGCCTGTGCGCTCTCGGGGCTTGCGTCTGCGGCTCGTGCGCTCTCAAGGTTTACGCCTGCGGCCTGTGCACCCCCGAGGTTCGCGGCCCGGCTCGATTCTGGACTGACGGAGCGGGGGAGCGAAGCGGAGGAGCGGAGGAGGGAAGAATCGAGCCACAGGGGCCGCGAACCCGCGACGCCGGAGGCGGCGCCAATTAACGCAGCGGGGAGTCCGTGACCGGTGGCAACCCCCGTTCCGGCAATTCGGCGAGCAGCTCGGTGGTGGCCGCGGCGACGGCCGCGACCGCCTTGTCGAAGGCCGGTTTGGTGGTGGACGACAGGCCGGACAGGCCACCGACCTTGCGCACGTATTCCTGTGCGGCCGCGTATATTTCCTGCTCGGTCGCAGGGGGCTCGAGCCCACGCAGGACGGTGATGTTTCCACTCATGGCCAGAGATTAGCGCTCGGTACCGGACCGCGACAGGGCAAGAATGTACTGATGTGAAAATTGTGTGTTGCGCTTGCCGGCTACTTCGCGGGCGCGTCGTGGCGAACACGCGACGCCGGAGGCAGCGCAATTCCGCGCGGTGGGACACAATCGGAGGCATGGCTGCCCGCGACGTGCCGACGCTGACCACCTTTCCCTACGAGGAGCTGGACCGGCGCGAGGAAGATCACTGGTCCGGTGCGCAGGTTTCCGACGACGAGTTGCGCGCTCTGTCGCTGGGCGCGTTCTACTCTGCGCGCTGGGACGCCTTCCACGACGCGCTGCTGCTCGGCCCGGAGCGCGAACATCCGATGGGCGACCGCCGCGAACTGGCCATCGACACGCTGACCGGCGCGTGGGGCATCACCGACGGCACCGAGGCGATGGCCTCGATGGAGCAGCTGCTCGACGGCATGCACTCCCCGCTGTACGCGCTGGTGCACCCGCTGGTGTCCACGGCGATCAATTCGCCCGAACGGGATCGTTTCGGTGAGCGGGCCGATCGGCACCGCGCTTTTCTGCGGCAGGTGGGCGCGTTTCGCGGGATGGACAATCCCGAGGCGCTGGTGCGCGATTACGACATCTGGTCGCAGGCGATCAAGCTGGGCCTCATCGATCATCTGGTGCAGCCGCTGCCGGCCGATATCGAGGCGTGGGATCTGGCCCGGGTGGTGGCGGTGGCGCGGATGGCGTTCACGGCCGGATATCTCGACGCGGATGTCGCCTGGGATTACGTGATGCGGGCGTTGCCGTCGGCGCAGCGGCGCTATCGCAATTGGCGTCAGTTCGGTGATTCGTTCATTACCGGCTGGACCTACTGGCAGGCGTGCGAGGATCTGGCCGAGCTGAAATCCGGCGGGGTCGATCGGCGCCTGGAACTGGTCCGCCTGTGGTTGCGGCCGACCAGCCCCTGGCGTCGAATCTCGTTGCAGTCCACCGACGAATGAGCCCTATCGCCCGAATTTCCGGCGCGGTCGGGGCGGCGCTCAGTCGGGGAGGGAACGGTCAGTCGGGGAGGGAGCGGAGGATACCGCGGCCGTAGCGCTGGAACTGCGCGTCGTCGACCATGCCGAGCGAATGCCGCTCCACCAGCAGCTCCCACTCCGAATACAGTTGCGCCACACCGGGATCCGGCGGCGCGATGGCGCCGTCGGCGGCCTCGCGCTGGATCGCGAAGGTGAGCGCGCCGACCACCCGGTCGGTATCGGCGCGGTCGTATCCGGTGAAGCGCAGCGTGGTGTTGCCGTCGGTCACCTCGATGCCGTACTCGCCGGTGTGGCCCGGGTCGTCGGTCAGCCGCGCCGACAGCAGCGCCTGAACGGGCATCTCGTAGGCGGTGCGGTTACCGGCCGCGGTCGAGACGAACAGCATGCGGGTGGTGGTGACCGCGAGCAGTCCCCGCCCGCGCCCGGCCGGTGGTTCCGCCCCGGCCAGCGCCGCTTCCAGTGCGAACTCCTCGGGGGTGACCAGTTTGTGTAAGTCCGCGATGGCCGCGCGGGCCTCGCGCCGCGGCGCCATCCGGCGGACCGCCCGGTCCACGTCGGCCCGGATCGGACCGGCCTTGCCCCACGTGGGGGCGGGCGGGGTGAGGTCGGGCACGGACATATCGATGCGCTGCGTCGCCACGATCTGGGCGTTGATCCGCTCCACGATCACGGTGGCGGCCGGCACGTCGTGCTCGGCGATCAGCACCGGCAGCGGGGTGCGGTCGGCCGGTATGCCGGTCAGCAGCGAGGTGGGGTATCGCAGGTAGATCTCGATGACGACGGCGTCGTCGCTGCGCCGGTTCAGCCGGACCTTGAGCAGATCGGAGATCGGCACGTCGAGCACGCGCTCGCCGTCGGTCCCGCCGGGGCGCAGCACCTGCAGGCGCCCGCCGCCGTGACGCAGAATCGCTGTGGGTGTCCGTAGCTCGACTATGTCCATACCCCCTGCGCTCTTGTTGTGTCGTGCCTCACAATAGGTCGTACATGCCATGATTGTTGCCACTCGGGAAGACACTCACCGGTGTCCACCCGACAAGGCCGGGAACCACCTGCGTTCTCCGACCGTTCATCAGTTGAACTGCATCAGCTGCCGAACTGCGCGATGTAACGAGTAGACCGTACGCGGTAACGTGGCTTGTCCGCATCCGTTCCGCCGGACCCGGCCGGGATTCGGAACGGTTACGGAACGCCCGTATGCATCGTAGGCACGCACCCGGATACACCGGAAAGGACTGGCCAGCCGGCCGACGCTCTATGAACCGCAAGACAGTGTTTCGCAACCTGGCCATAGTCGCGGGCATCCTGCTCGTGATCTATCTGGTCAGCTACTTCAGCAACGACACGCGCGGCTGGAAGAACGTCGATACCTCGGTGGCGCTCACCCAACTGCAGGACAAGCCCAACGTCAAGCAGGTCCAGATCGATGACAAGGAACAGCAGCTGCGCATCACCCTGAACAAGGGCACCGATGCGACCGGCGGCGAGACCCAGATCATCGCCAAGTACCCCGGCGGCAGCGAGGTCTCCTCGCAGATCCTGAAGGACGTGCAGGCCTCGGGCGCGCCGTACAACACGAGCGTCAAACAGGACAGCTGGTTCACCCAGATCCTGCTGTTCGTGCTGCCGATGGTGATCCTGCTCGGCCTGTTCGTCTTCGTGATGGCCCGCATGCAGGGCGGTGGCCGCGGCGGCATGATGGGCTTCGGCAAATCGAAGGCCAAACAGCTGTCCAAGGACATGCCCAAGACCACGTTCGCGGATGTGGCCGGCGCCGACGAGGCCGTGGAAGAGCTCTACGAGATCAAAGACTTCCTCCAGAATCCGGCCCGCTACCAGGCGCTGGGCGCCAAGATCCCCAAGGGTGTGCTGCTGTACGGACCGCCCGGCACCGGTAAGACGCTGCTGGCGCGCGCCGTGGCGGGCGAGGCCGGGGTGCCGTTCTTCACCATCTCCGGTTCGGATTTCGTGGAGATGTTCGTCGGTGTCGGCGCGTCGCGCGTGCGAGATCTGTTCGATCAGGCCAAGCAGAACAGCCCCTGCATCATCTTCGTCGACGAGATCGACGCGGTCGGGCGGCAGCGCGGCGCGGGCCTCGGCGGCGGTCACGACGAGCGCGAGCAGACGCTGAACCAGTTGCTGGTGGAGATGGACGGCTTCGGCGACCGCACCGGTGTGATCATCATCGCGGCCACCAACCGGCCCGACATCCTGGATCCGGCGCTGCTGCGTCCGGGCCGGTTCGACCGTCAGATCCCGGTCTCGAATCCGGATCTGGCCGGGCGTCGCGCCATTCTGCGGGTGCACTCGCAGGGCAAGCCGATCGCTCCCGACGCCGACCTGGACGGTCTGGCCAAGCGCACCGTGGGCATGTCCGGCGCCGACCTCGCCAATGTCATCAACGAGGCCGCGCTGCTGACCGCCCGCGAGCACGGCAATGTGATCACCGGGCCCGCGCTGGAGGAATCGGTCGATCGCGTGATCGGCGGACCGCGCCGTAAGAGCCGCATCATCAGCGAGCACGAGAAGAAGATCACCGCGTATCACGAGGGCGGCCACACCCTGGCCGCGTGGGCGATGCCCGACATCGAGCCGGTCTACAAGGTGACGATCCTGGCCCGCGGCCGCACCGGCGGCCACGCCATGACCGTGCCCGAGGACGACAAGGGCCTGATGACCCGCTCGGAGATGATCGCCCGGCTGGTGATGGCGATGGGCGGCCGCGCGGCCGAGGAACTGGTGTTCCACGAGCCGACCACCGGCGCCTCCTCCGACATCGACCAGGCCACCAAGATCGCCCGCGCGATGGTGACCGAGTACGGCATGAGCGCGCGGCTGGGCGCGGTGCGCTACGGCCAGGAGCAGGGCGACCCGTTCCTGGGCCGCACCATGGGCACGGCCTCGGACTATTCGCACGAGGTCGCCCGCGAGATCGACGAGGAGGTGCGCAACCTCATCGAGGCCGCGCACACCGAGGCGTGGGCGATCCTCAACGACTACCGCGACGAACTCGACGCCCTGGCCACCGCCCTGCTCGAACGAGAAACGTTGCACCGCAAGGATCTCGAACAGGTCCTGAGCACGGTCGACAAGCGCCCGCGCATCACCGCGTTCAACGACTTCGGCGAGCGCGTCCCGTCGGACCGGCCGCCGGTGAAGACCCCGCGCGAGCTGGCCGCCGAGCGCGGCGAGCCGTGGCCGGACGAGCAGGAGCAGGCGGTGCGCCGGGCCGCGGCCCAGCCGGTGCCCGCCAACGGCTATCCGCCGGAGCGTGCGGCGGCCCCGCAGCCGGGCTATCGGCCCGCGCCCCAGCCCGGCGGTTACCCGCAGCCCGGCGGCGGTGCGCCCGCGTACCCGCGGCAGGGCGGCGGCACGCACGGCTCGCGGCCGGACTACGGCGCCCCGGCGGGCTGGTCGGCGCCCGGCTGGCCGCCGCAGGAGGATGCCCACCCGGATCGCCCGCAGGGCTCCGGCGCCACGGGTTACGGCGGCGGTTCGCAGCAGGGCGGCGGCTGGGCGCCCGCGGGCGGTCAGCGCTACGGCCGTCCCGGCTGGAACCAGCCCGGTGATCAGGAGGGCTCGGGTTACCAGCGGCCCAACGGCGAGAGCGAGAGCGGCGATTGGGACGGACCGAACGGCCGGCACTGATCTTCGGTGATTAGGCTCGATAACCGGGATGCCGAGGAATTACCGGTGTCCCGGTCGTGTTCGAGGCTGGAGGGCCGTGTCCCGCGCAGTCGGGCGCGACATGTTCTCGAGTTGTGGAGGTGTCCCCGAGTGTCGGTCAGCAACCGTGCCGTAGCGGAGTCCGACGCGTTGTCGGCGAATTCCGCGGGCGCCGAGGATACCGCCACCGTGGCGTTGGCCACGGGCCGACCGTTCGACCAGGATCGTGCCGAGGCGGCGGTCCGGGAATTGCTGATCGCCGTCGGCGAGGATCCGGACCGGCCGGGCCTGGCCGAGACTCCCGCCCGGGTGGCGCGGGCTTATCGCGAGATGTTCGCGGGCCTTTACACCGAGCCGGACGCGGTGCTGAACACCACCTTCGACGAAGGTCATCAGGAACTGGTGCTGGTGCGCGACATCCCGCTCTACTCCACCTGCGAACACCATCTGGTCTCGTTCCACGGTGTCGCGCACGTCGGCTACATCCCCGGCCCGCACGGCCGGGTCACCGGGCTATCGAAATTGGCCCGGCTGGTGGATCTGTACGCCAAGCGTCCGCAGGTGCAGGAACGGCTCACCAGCCAGATCGCCGACGCCGTGATGCGCAAGCTGGACCCGCGCGGGGCGATCGTGGTGGTCGAGGCCGAGCACCTGTGCATGGCGATGCGTGGCATCCGCAAGCCGGGCGCCAGCACCACCACCTCCGCGGTGCGCGGCCTGCTGCAGACCAGCGCGTCCTCGCGCGCCGAGGCCCTCGATCTGATCCTGCGGAAGTGAGCGGGCGTGTGGTGTCGGAACTGACGCAGCTCATCACTCCGCGCGGGGGACGCTCCTGTGTGGTGATGGGCGTCGTCAACGTCACCAGCGACTCGTTCTCCGACGGCGGCCGCTACCTGGATCCGGAACTGGCGATCGCGCACGGCGTGCGGCTGTTCGAGGCGGGCGCCGACATCATCGACGTGGGCGGGGAATCGACGCGTCCCGGCGCGGTCCGGATCGACCCGCGGATCGAAGCGGACCGGGTGACGCCGGTGATCCGGGGCCTGGT
Source organism: Nocardia wallacei (assembly GCF_014466955.1). Taxonomy (NCBI): domain Bacteria; kingdom Bacillati; phylum Actinomycetota; class Actinomycetes; order Mycobacteriales; family Nocardiaceae; genus Nocardia; species Nocardia wallacei. The sequence goes on from NZ_AP023396.1 coordinate 460,132, forward strand.
CGAGGCCGGGGTGCCGACCAGCGTGGACACCATGCGGGCGAGCGTGGCCGAGGCGGCGATCGCGGCCGGTGTGTCGGTGGTCAACGACGTGTCGGGCGGGCGAGCCGACGCCGACATGGTCAAGGTGGTAGCGGCGGCCGGGGTGCCGTGGATCCTCATGCACTGGCGAGCCGGGGCGGACTACCGGCACACCGGCCCGGCCGAGCAGTACGGTGACGTGGTCGCCGAGGTGCTCGCGGAACTGGCCATCCAGGTGGATCTGGCGATGGCGGCGGGCGTGCACCCGAGTCGGCTGGTGCTGGATCCGGGCCTGGGTTTCGCCAAGAACGCCGGGCACGATTGGGCCCTGCTGGGCGCGCTGCCCGAACTCACCGCCCAGGGCCTGCCGGTGCTGATCGGGGCCTCCCGCAAGCGTTTTCTCGGCAGGCTGCTGGCCGACGGCGAGACGCCGCGCCCGCCCGCCGGCCGCGAGGTGGCGACGGCGACCGTCTCGGCGCTGGCGGCGCTGCACGGCGCCTGGGGTGTGCGGGTACACGACGTGCGAGCCTCACTGGACGCGATCGCGGTGACCGACGCCTGGCAGCGCGCCGCCGGCGAGCGGCGGGGGAACAACACAGAGCAGTCCGAGACGATCGACGGCACGAGGGAGTAATCCGCTGAGTACCGACCGCATCGAATTGCGCGGGCTGCGCGCCTTCGGTCATCACGGCTGCTTCGACTTCGAGCGCCGCGACGGCCAGGAGTTCGTCGTCGATATCACCCTGTGGCTGGACTTCGCCGCCGCGGCGGCCTCCGACGACCTCGACGCCACGGTCGACTACGGCGCGCTCGCCGGACGCGCGGTGGCGATCGTGCGGGGCGAACCACGCAATCTCATCGAGACGGTGGCCTCGGAGATCGCCGACGACATCATGGCCGATCCGCGCGTCGCCGCCGCGGAAGTGGTGCTGCACAAGCCGTCCGCGCCGATCCCGCACACCTTCGCCGACGTCCGGGTCGTCGCGACCCGGCGGCGCGAGGCGGTGGCATGACCCGGGCGGTGCTGTCCATCGGCTCGAATCTGGGCGACCGGCAGGCACACCTGCGCGGCGTGGCCGACGCGTTCGCGCCGTGGGCGGTCGCGGTGTCGTCGGTCTATATGACCGCGCCGTGGGGCCCGGTGCCGCAGGGCGATTACCTGAACGCGATTGTCGTGGTGGACGATCCGGCCGCGACGCCGCGGGACTGGCTGCGTCGTGGTCAGGAACTGGAGCAGGCCGCCGGGCGGGTACGCGAGGTGCGCTGGGGCGCACGGACACTCGACGTCGACGTGATCTGGTGCGGGGAGCGCCGCGACGGTGAGCTGCGACCGGTGCGCAGCGCCGATCCGGAACTGACGCTGCCGCACCCGCAGGCGCACAATCGCGCGTTCGTACTGGTGCCGTGGCTCGAGGCGGACCCGGAGGCGGTGCTCGAGGTGGACGGCGTGGCGCGGCCGGTGCGGGACCTGCTGGCGGGGTTGTCCCCCGCCGAACGAGAAGGGGTGCGGCGCACCGACCTTCGACTCCGGCCGGTGATCTCGTGAACGTCATGAAGCCGACCAAGCTGCTCGACCTGACCGCGAACGTGCTGATCGCGGCGGCCGTCGCATGGGCCGCCACGCGCTGGGCGTACTCCAGTTTCCCGCCGATCAGCGTGATCGCCGGGGCCTCGCTGTATCCGGTGGCGGCGCTGGAGGCGGTGCTGGCCTTCATGATTCGAACGCGGGTGCACGACCAGCGCATCGGCGACGGTCCCAAACAGCTGCATCCGATCACGGCCGCGCGGGCGGTCGCGCTGGCGAAGGCCTCGGCGCAGGTGGGCTCGCTGGCCGCCGGGGTCTGGCTGGGTTTCCTCATCTGGGTGTTCCCGCAGCGGTCGACGCTGCGTGCCGCGGCCGCGGACACCCCCGGCGCCATCGTGGGCCTGATCGCGGGTGTGGCGCTGGTGGCGGCGGCACTGTGGCTGGAGTATTGCTGTCGCGCCCCGAGTGATCCGCCGGACGAGCCAGCAACTTCATAGCAATCATTCCGAAAGAAATCACCGGCCGGGCTGGCAGCCGTCGTCGGCCATCCGAGCTACCCTGACGGGCATGGTTTCGCCCGCCCGTAGCAGTACTTCCCGCCGATGGCGGGCAGTCGCGGGAAAATTCGTCGTCGCTGTATTGATTTCGCTCGGTCTGATTGCCAGTGTTTTCCTGAGTTTCAGTAACAGCCTGCAACTGACCCGCATCGGTCTGGTCGCAGCCCTGTGGACTGCGGCGATCGGTGTACTGGCGGCCAGCAGGTACCGCCGGGAGTCGGCCGTGGACCGGGTCAAGATGCGTGACCTGCACACGGTGTACGAGTTACAACTGCGGCGCGAGATTGCCGCCCGGCACGAATACGAACTCGGTGTCGAGTCCCGGGTCCGCGCGGAGGTCGGCGCCGAGGCGGCGGAAATGGCGGCGTTGCGCGCCGAGTTGGCGGTGCTGCGGGAAAGCCTGCAACGGTTGTTCGACGGCGACCTGCCGGTCGAGCGCCCCGCATTGCGGGCCGATGTGGTGCGAGTTCCGGAATTGCCCGCGCGGTCGGCGAACGGTAGCTCGCCGGATACCGACACCTGGGATGCGTGGAGCGTGCCCGCCGTGCCGCGCGGTTCGGTCACCCCGGTCTTCGAGACGAGCCACCCCGAAGCGCCGCTGTTCGCCAGCCCCGACGACGACCCGGTGACCGCGGAGACCTCCGTCGTCTCGGCCGAGGCGGGTGCGGAACCGCGCGACACCTGGACCGCTTGGGAGCAGACCCCCGAGCCGAAGCCGGCCGACACCTGGACCGCCTGGTCGGAGACGCCCGAATCCGACTCGGCACCAAGCCGTTCCGAGCCGCCGGAGTCCACCCCGGTGAACGGCACCGAGCCGTACGGGCCCACGCCGGTCAACGGCACCGAGCCGCACGGGTCCGCGTCGCTCGGCGGCACCGAGCTGTACGGGTCCGCGTCGGTCGACGGCACCGAGCCGTCCGAGCCCACGTCCGTCAACGGCGCTGCACTACCCGACCGCGCGACCGAGGCCGAGCATCCCGGCCGGTCGTCCGACGGCCCGGACACCAACGGCGCCGCGGCGCCGCCACCGGAGAAAACCGAACAGGCCCGGCCACCGGCGAAGGCCCCCACCGCCATCGGCACCGCGGGCTCCCGTCGCCGCCGCCGCGCGGAGGCGGGGGACGGCGCGGCCGGCCACCAGCTGACGGTCGCCGAGATCATGGCCAACCTGCGGTCGGAGCAGAACAGCTCGAACTGATCGGCGCTGGTGGGGAACATCACCGGCCCCGGCCCTGTCCGCGCGTCCCGGCCCGGCCTATCCTCGGAACCGATAACGTCCGGTACCCGCACGGCGGGACTGGAACGACTTCGAGAGGACAATGGTGACCTCTGAATCTGCACGGCCCGACGAGGGCCGGAGTGTCTCAGGGAGTGACCCGGCGCCCGCACGACTGACGGTGGGAATCGTCTCGGCGGGACGCGTGGGATCGGCGCTCGGCGCGGCATTGGAGCGCGCCGGGCACGTCGTATTCGGGGTGTCCGCGATCTCGGACGCCTCCCGGCAGCGCGCCCGCGCGGCGCTGCCCGATTCGCGGATCCTGCCCGCCGAGGAGGTCGCCGCCCGCAGTGAACTGCTGGTCCTGGCGGTGCCCGACAGCGAGCTGGCCGGTCTGGTCGCCGGGCTGGCGGCGGCGCGGGTGGTGCGGCCCGGCACCATCGTCGCGCACACCTCCGGCGCGAACGGCATCGCGGTGTTGGCCCCGCTGACCGAACTCGGCGCCCGCCCACTGGCCATCCACCCGGCCATGACGTTCACGGGCCACGACGAGGACACCACCCGGCTCGGCAACGCCTGCTTCGGCATCACCGCCGCCGACGAGGTCGGCTACGCCATCGCGCAGTCGCTGGTGATCGAGATGGGCGGCGAGCCGGTGCGGGTGCTCGAGGAACACCGCACGCTCTACCACGCCGCCCTCGCGCACGGCAGCAACCACCTGGTCACACTGATCGTCGACGCCGTGGCCGCCCTGCGTGCCGCCCTCGACGGTCCCGGCCTGCTCGGCCAGCAACTGGTGGACGATCAGCCCAACGGGCTGGCCGAGCGCATGCTGGCGCCGCTGGCCTCGGCGGCCCTGGACAACGCGCTGCGGCGCGGGCAGTCGGCGCTGACCGGACCGGTGGCGCGCGGCGACACCGCCGCGGTCGCCGCCCACCTCGACGCCCTCACCGCCGTCGACGACCGCCTGGCCGCGGGCTACCGCGCGCTGTCGCTGCGCACCGCCGAGCGGGCGCGCACCGACCCCGCTCTGATCGATCTGCTGGAGGGACCTCGATGACCGATACGACGCGGCTGCAGGCCCTGCGCGGCAGCTATCGGCCCGGTCAGCTGACCGTGCTGCACGATCCCGAGACGCTGACCGCGGTGGCGGAGGCGCTGCGCTCGGTCGGGCGCAAGGTCGGGCTGGTGCCCACCATGGGCGCGCTGCACGAGGGCCACCTGCAACTGGTGCGGCAGGCCAAGCGGACCAACCAGGTCGTGATCGTCTCGATCTTCGTGAACCCCTTGCAGTTCGGCGCGGGTGAGGATCTCGACAGATATCCGCGCACCCTCGACGCCGACGTGGAGTTGCTGCGCGGCGAGGGCGTCGAGCTGGTCTTCGCACCCAGCGCCGCCGAGATGTATCCCGACGGCCCGCGCACCTCGGTGCATCCGGGCCCGCTCGGCGCCGAGTTGGAGGGCGCCGCCCGCCCGACCCACTTCGCGGGCGTACTGACCGTCGTGGCGAAACTGCTGCAGATCGCCCGTCCGCATGAGGCGTTCTTCGGGGAGAAGGACTACCAGCAGCTCGCCCTGATCCGACAGTTGGTGCGGGACTTGAACTTCGGCGTGCGGATCGTGCCCGTCGCGACGGTCCGCGAGGCCGACGGGCTGGCCATGTCCTCGCGCAACCGGTACCTCGCGCCGGAACATCGCGAGCTGGCCACCACCCTGTCCGCGGCGCTGGCCGCCGGACGGCACGCCGGCGGCCTCGGTCCCGACGCGGTGCTCGCCGCGGCCCGCGGCGTCCTGGCCGGGGCGCCCGGCCTGGACGTGGACTACCTGGAACTACGCCGCGCGGACCTGGCGCCGCTGACCGAGCCCGCCCCGCCCGACTGGAGCGGCAACGCCCGCCTGCTGGTCGCGGCCCGGCTCGGCGCCACCCGCCTGATCGACAACATGGCCGTCACCCTCCCGACCTCGCTGGACGGCCACCCCACGACCCCGAATGCCCAGCCTGCCCAGGCGAACTCGTAGGAAGGCCGACGACGATGTTGCGCACCATGATGAAGTCCAAGATCCACCGCGCCACGGTGACCCACGCCGACCTGCACTACGTCGGCTCGGTGACCGTCGACCCGGACCTGATGGACGCCGCCGATCTGCTCGAGGGCGAGCAGGTCTGCATCGTCGACATCGACAACGGCGCCCGGCTGGAGACCTATGTGATCGCGGGTCAGCGCGGTTCCGGCGTGATCGGAATCAACGGCGCCGCAGCGCATCTCGTGCATCCGGGCGACCTGGTGATCTTGATCGCCTACGGGATGATGGACGAGGCCGAGCTGCGTGAGTACGCGCCGCGGGTGGTGTTCGTGGACGAACGCAACCGCCCGGTGGAGCTCGGTGCGGATCCGGCGCACGCGCCGGCCGGTTCCGGCCTGTCCTCGCCGCGCTCGCTGACACCCGCGTAGGAGCTCCCGGATGCTGCTGACGATCGACGTCCGCAACACCAGCATCGAGATCGGGCTGTTCTCCGGTAGCGGCGAGCACGCGACGCTCGGCCAGACCTGGCGCATCCACACCAACCCGCTGCTCACCGCCGACGAATTCGCCATGCAGGTGCGCGGGCTGATCGGCGAGCAGGCCGAGCAGGTGGTCGGGGTGTCGGCGCTGTCGACGGTGCCGCCGGTGCTGCGTGAACTGCGCGAGATGCTGAGCCGCTACTGGAGCCACGTCCCGCACGTGCTGGTGGAACCCGGTGTGCGCACGGGCATTCCGCTGCTGGTGGACAATCCGAAGGAGGTCGGCGCCGACCGCATCGTGAACTGCCTGGCCGCCTACCACCGCTTCGACGCCCCGGCCATCGTGGTCGATTTCGGCACGGCCATCTGTGTGGATCTGGTGTCGGCCAAGGGCGAGTTCCTCGGCGGCGTCATCGCCCCCGGCGTGGAGATCGCGACCGAGGCGATCGTGGAGCGCACCGCGCTGCGCCGCGCCGAGCTGGCCCGGCCGCGCTCGGTGGTGGGCAAGAACAGCATGGAGTGCATTCAGTCCGGGGCGGTGTTCGGCTTCGCGGGCCTGGTCGACGGTCTGATCGACCGGATCCGCGACGAACTCGACGCCTTCTCCGGCGACGATGTCGTGGTGGTAGCCACCGGCCAGTCGGCGCCGCTGATCGTGCCCGAGTCCGAGACCATCGAACGCCACGAACCGCACCTCACGCTGGAGGGCCTGCGGGTGGTCTTCGAGCGCAACCTGCAGCGTCGGCGGTGAGAGCCCTCGGGGAATGAGGGCGCGCCCTCGAATGACGGTGGACGCGCCGGTGGTGTGGGGAATCCGACAACGCGTTTGCCCGCCGGGAACCTGCTGCTAGACTTCCCGACGTGTCTTACCGCGTGACCACCCAGGAGTGTTGTCGAGGCTGATTCGCCTCGGCTGATGTCGGGGCTTCGCATCCGTCCCCGGCCATCCCCACTTCTCCTGGAGTCTCGCTCATGCGGTCCTCTGCAGTTTCCTATTCCACCCGTACCCGCTCGGCCGCGCCCGTCGTCGCGCCCCGGTCCGCGGTGCGGCTCTCCGCCGACATCACCGACCGGCCGATCGTCTCGGCGCTGCCCACCCGGTTGCGCCCGGCCGATCTGCTGCGGCTCACCGACGAGGGCGCCGAGGACGTGCTGGCCGGTCGCTTCGACCATCTGCTCCCGGATGGTGGCGAGTGGCCCGTCGACAATCGCTGGGCCGTGCGGCTGCAGTCGGACGAGGAGGTCGATGTCTGGCTGATCAGCTGGGTCCCCGACCGCTCCACCGAATTGCACGACCACGCCGGCTCGCTGGGTGCGCTCACGGTCCTCAGCGGCGCCCTGACCGAGTTCCGCTGGAACGGTCGCGAATTACGCCGGCGCACGCTGTCGGCCGGCGATCAGGCCTCGTTCCCGCTCGGCTGGGTACACGACGTGGTGCGCGCGCCCGACGACTCGGCCGGGCCCGCCGAACCGTCGAATCCGACCCTGTCGGTGCACGCCTATTCGCCACCGCTCACCGCCATGTCCTACTACGAGGTCACCGGTCACGGCACGCTGCGGCGCAGCCGGACGGTCCTCACCGACCAGCCCGAAGGCGAACTGAAATGACCCGACCGACGCACGGGACCCGCGCGGATCGCAGCGGCATCGACCGCATGCTGGAGCACGCGCGCTCGCAGTTGCAGCGGATCTACGCGTTCGAATTGCCCGAGGCCGTCGCCCGGGGCGCACTGCTGGTCGATATCCGGCCGCAGGCCCAGCGGGTGAAGGAGGGCACGCTGCCCGGGGCCCTGGTGATCGAGCGCAATGTGCTGGAATGGCGGCTCGACCCGACCAGCTCCGCCCGGCTGGCGCTGGCCACCGACCACGACGTGGAATGGATCGTGGTGTGCTCGGAGGGCTACACCTCCAGCCTGGCCGCGGCCTCCCTGCAACAGCTGGGATTGCACCGCGCGACCGATCTGGTGGGCGGATATCAGGCGCTGAAGGCGACGGGATTGCTGTCGGTGGCGGCGGGCGCCCCGCACATCGCCCGAGAGGTCGTCGCGGTCGCGTCGGTGTAATTCCCGCGGATTGCGGACGAATTACGGCGCGGCACAGGTGTTTTCGATCGGCTGTCCGCTTCGTCACAATTTCGGAGGGGGCGCCGCGCGGGATCCGCGCACGGTCGTCCGGTCCGCGATCGATGCCGTTCTGCTACCGCGCGGCACTTGCCGGGCGGCGCGCAAAACGATTTCCGGCGCACGATAGGGTAGTGCGCTGTGAGCACCCCGAACACCCCTTCGTCCGGTAGCTCCGCGGGTTCGGCTCCTGCGGGGCAATCCCGTCCTGCCCCAGCGGAAGTCGACGTTCCGGAGCAGATGCGGATTCGCCGGGAGAAGCGGGAGCGGCTGCTCGCCGAGGGCGGTGAGGTCTATCCCGTAGTCGTGCCGCGCACACATACCCTGGCGCAAATTCGCGCCGCCTATCCCGACCTGGCGGCCGATACCGCCACCGGTACCCGGGTGGGCGTGGCCGGGCGCGTCATATTCATGCGCAATACCGGCAAACTGTGTTTTGCGACGCTGCAGGAGGGTGACGGTACCAAGCTGCAGGCGATGATCAGTCTGAACGGTGTCGGGGCGGACGCACTGGCGGCCTGGAAGGCCGATGTGGACCTCGGCGACTTCGTATTCGTGCACGGGGAGGTGATCTCCTCGCGTACCGGTGAATTGAGCGTCATGGCCGATTCCTGGTCGATGGCGGCCAAGGCGTTGCGGCCGCTGCCGGTGGCGCACAAGGAGTTGAGCGAGGAGTCGCGGGTCCGGCAGCGGTATGTCGATCTGATCGTGCGGCCGGAGGCGCGGGAAATGGCGCGCACCCGGGTGAAGGTGGTGCGCGCGCTGCGAAACGCATTGGAGCGCAGGGACTTTCTCGAGGTCGAGACGCCGATGCTGCAAACCCTGCACGGCGGCGCCGCGGCGCGCCCGTTCGTGACCCACTCCAATGCCCTCGATATGGACCTCTACCTGCGTATCGCGCCGGAGTTGTTCCTCAAGCGCTGCGTGGTCGGCGGTATCGAGCGGGTCTTCGAGATCAACCGCAACTTCCGTAACGAGGGCGCCGACTCCACGCATTCGCCGGAGTTCGCGATGCTGGAAACGTACGAGGCCTACGGCACCTATGACGATTCCGCGCGGATGGTGCGGGAATTGGTGCAGGAGGTGGCGCAGGAGGTCTTCGGAACCCAGGTCGTGACGCTGGCCGACGGCACCGAATACGATCTGAGCGGCGAGTGGAACACCGTCGAGATGTACCCCTCGCTGTCGGACGCGCTGGGCGTCGCGGTGACGCCGGAAACGACCGTCCCGGAATTGCTCGCGCTGGCCGATCGGGTGGGCCTGGAAATTCCGCCGGACAAGGGCTACGGTCACGGCAAACTCGTCGAGGAACTCTGGGAGCACACCTACGGCGACAAGCTGTACGCCCCGACTTTCGTACGCGACTTCCCCGTGGAGACATCCCCGCTGACTCGTCAGCATCGCGACAAGCCGGGCGTGACCGAGAAGTGGGATCTGTATGTCCGCGGCTTCGAGTTGGCCACGGGCTATTCCGAACTGGTGGATCCGGTGATTCAGCGCGAGCGCTTCATCGATCAGGCGAGATTGGCGGCGGCGGGTGACGACGAGGCCATGCGGCTGGACGAGGACTTCCTCGCGGCGATGGAACATGGTATGCCGCCGACAACGGGTACCGGTATGGGAATCGATCGGTTGCTGATGGCCTTGACCGGTCTGGGAATCCGGGAAACCATACTGTTCCCAATTGTGCGTCCGACTGCTCGCTGAGTCGTCGGATTCGAATGCCGAAGTCTCGTGTTGGAAATCTCCGAATTCGAGGTATTCTCAACTCGGGCATCGGCCTACTATGCGGGTCGCACGATTTCGAGAGGACGTTCATCTCATGGCAAAGAAGGTCACCGTTAGCCTGATCGACGATGTCGACGGTGAGTCCATCGCGGACGAGACCGTCGAGTTCGCGATCGACGGTGTGTCGTACGAGATCGACTTGTCCGCGGCAAATGCGGCAAAGCTGCGCGACGGGCTGGAGCAGTGGGTCACCAACGCACGTCGGGTGAGCGGACGGCGGCGGAGCAAGCCGGCGGGTGCGACCGCGGGTGCGACCAAGAGCAGGGTGTCGATGGACCGCGAGCAGAGTGCGGCAATTCGGGAATGGGCACGGCGCAAGGGCCACAAGGTCTCGGCGCGCGGACGTATCTCGGCCGACATTACCGAGGCATACAACAAGGAAGTCGGCCGTACCAACTAGCCGTAGCACCAGACTCGGCTACTCTTGCTGTTTTCACCGCTGCCGTCCGGAGGAATCGTGCGCCGTCCGGACGGCAGCGGTATTTTCATATCGTTTCCGCATGACCGATGGGCGGCGTTTGTCCTTCGATACGCGCCGCATGATCTTGCTCGGGTGGGGGCGGCGCGGCACCATGGAAACGTGCGAACGACGTCGCTGCCCGAGTGGAGAGTTGAGGGATCGGCGCAGTGACCGCATTTCACGAATCGTTCCTGCGATTCATCGACGACACGGGCCGGCAGCAGGAGTTCGCGCTTTCTCCCGATCTGCAGCGCGTCACCATCGGCCGTTCGCAGCAGGCCGATCTGACGCTGTCCTGGGACGCCGAGGTGTCGCGGCTGCACGCGTCGGTGGAGTACCTGGGGGCGCACTGGACGATCGTGGACGACGGCCTCTCCCGCAACGGCACGTTCGTCAACGGGGAACGACTGGTCGGCCGGCGACGCCTCTCGCCCGGCGATCGGATCCGGGTGGGCACCTCGCTGCTGGCGTTCCACGACTTCACCGGCGTCGCCGACGACGCCACCCGCACCTCCACCGGTTCGCTGCCCTCGCTGCGGTCGCTGACCGAGACCCAGCGATCGGTGCTGATCGCGCTGTGCCGCCCCTACAAGAACAACGCCGGGTTCGCGACGCCCGCACCGAACCAGCAGATCGCCGACGAGCTGTTCCTGAGCGTGGACGCGATCAAGACCCACATGCGCACGTTGTTCGCGAAGTTCGGGGTGGAGGATCTGCCGCAGAATCAGAAGCGGGTGCGGCTGGCGATGCTGGCCATGCAGAGCGGCATCATCTCCGAACGCGATCTGTGACCCGGTCGGATGGCGCTCGGCACTGTTCGCTCTGGGCGTACGTCCTGCAGAAACGTTCCTGGCAACGGTCGCGTTATGAGTGAATGAGGCGCGCTGTCGCCGGTTCGCAATAGGGTGGACGGACGACGGCCGTGACCCCCGCCAACTAGAGTGGGAGGCGGGGGAGTGCAACCCCAGGGCTTCATGGCAGGCTGGCGATCGGTCGACTGAAGCGCCGGACAGCCGTAGTAAGCGGAGCAGGAAGTGAGGGAGCGATGTTCGAGAGGTTCACCGACCGCGCGCGGCGGGTCGTTGTCCTGGCCCAGGAAGAGGCCAGGATGCTCAACCACAACTACATCGGCACCGAGCACATCCTGCTGGGCCTGATCCACGAGGGTGAGGGTGTCGCGGCGAAGTCTCTGGAATCCCTGGGCATTTCGCTGGAGGGTGTGCGCAGCCAGGTCGAGGAGATCATCGGGCAGGGCCAGCAGGCGCCGTCCGGTCACATCCCCTTCACGCCCCGTGCCAAGAAGGTGCTGGAGCTGAGCCTGCGCGAGGCGCTGCAACTCGGCCACAACTACATCGGCACCGAGCACATCCTGCTCGGCCTGATCCGCGAGGGCGAGGGCGTCGCCGCCCAGGTCCTGGTGAAGCTGGGCGCCGACCTGAACCGGGTGCGGCAGCAGGTCATCCAGCTGCTGTCCGGATACCAGGGCAAGGAGCCGGTGGAATCCGGCGCCCGCGGCGAGACCGGCACCCCCTCCACCTCCCTGGTGCTCGACCAGTTCGGCCGCAACCTGACGCAGGCCGCGCTGGAGGGCAAGCTGGACCCGGTCATCGGCCGCTCGAAGGAGATCGAGCGCGTCATGCAGGTGCTGTCCCGCCGCACCAAGAACAACCCGGTGCTGATCGGCGAGCCCGGTGTCGGCAAGACGGCCGTGGTCGAGGGCCTGGCGCAGGCCATCGTCAACGGCGAGGTCCCCGAGACGCTGAAGGACAAGCAGCTGTACACCCTCGACCTGGGTTCCCTGGTCGCGGGAAGCCGCTACCGCGGTGATTTCGAGGAGCGCCTGAAGAAGGTGCTCAAGGAGATCAACACCCGCGGCGACATCATCCTGTTCATCGACGAGCTGCACACGCTGGTCGGTGCCGGTGCCGCCGAGGGCGCGATCGACGCCGCCTCCATCCTCAAGCCGAAGCTGGCCCGCGGCGAGCTGCAGACCATCGGCGCCACCACCCTCGACGAGTACCGCAAGTACATCGAGAAGGACGCCGCCCTGGAGCGCCGCTTCCAGCCGGTGCAGGTGGGCGAGCCGACGGTCGAGCACACCATCAACATCCTCAAGGGCCTGCGCGACCGGTACGAGGCGCACCACCGGGTGTCCATCACCGACGGTGCCCTGGTCGCCGCCGCTACCCTCGCCGACCGCTACATCAACGACCGGTTCCTGCCGGACAAGGCGATCGACCTGATCGACGAGGCCGGCGCCCGGATGCGCATCCGCCGCATGACCGCACCGCCGGACCTGCGCGAATTCGACGACAAGATCGCCGAGGCGCGCCGGGAGAAGGAGTCCGCGATCGACGCGCAGGACTTCGAGAAGGCCGCGCGGCTGCGCGACAAGGAGAAGCAGCTGGTCGCCAAGCGCGCCGAGCGCGAGAAGCAGTGGCGCTCGGGCGATCTGGATGTCGTGGCCGAGGTCGACGACGAGCAGATCGCGGAGGTGCTGGCCAACTGGACCGGTATCCCGGTGTTCAAGCTCACCGAGGAGGAGACCACCCGTCTGCTCCGCATGGAGGACGAGCTGCACAAGCGGATCATCGGCCAGGAGGACGCGGTCAAGGCCGTGTCCAAGGCCATCCGCCGCACGCGTGCGGGCCTGAAGGACCCGAAGCGTCCGTCCGGTTCGTTCATCTTCGCCGGTCCGTCCGGTGTCGGTAAGACCGAGCTGTCCAAGGCGCTGGCGAACTTCCTGTTCGGCGACGACGACGCGCTCATCCAGATCGACATGGGCGAGTTCCACGACCGCTTCACCGCCTCGCGGCTGTTCGGTGCCCCTCCGGGCTACGTCGGCTACGAGGAGGGCGGCCAGCTCACCGAGAAGGTGCGCCGCAAGCCGTTCTCGGTCGTGCTGTTCGACGAGATCGAGAAGGCCCACCAGGAGATCTACAACACCCTGTTGCAGGTCCTCGAGGACGGCCGCCTCACCGACGGCCAGGGCCGCACGGTCGACTTCAAGAACACGGTGCTGATCTTCACCTCGAACCTCGGCACCTCGGATATCTCGAAGGCCGTGGGTCTGGGCTTCACCCAGTCCAACAGCGAGGGCTCGAACTACGAGCGGATGAAGCTCAAGGTCAACGACGAGCTGAAGAAGCACTTCCGGCCCGAGTTCCTCAACCGCATCGACGACGTGATCGTCTTCCACCAGCTCACCACCGAGCAGATCGTGGAGATGGTGGATCTGATGATCAGCCGCGTCGGCGTGCAGCTGAAGAACAAGGACATGGAGATGGAGCTGACCGACCGGGCCAAGAGCCTGCTCGCCAAGCGCGGCTTCGATCCGGTGCTCGGTGCGCGCCCGCTGCGTCGCACCATCCAGCGCGAGATCGAGGACCAGCTGTCGGAGAAGATCCTCTTCGGCGAGATCGGCGCGGGTCAGATCGTCTCGGTCGATGTCGAGGGCTGGGACGGCGAAGGCGCCGGCGAGGATGCCAAGTTCACCTTCACCGGTAGGGCCAAGCCGGCCAAGCCCGTGGCGGAGGACGAGCAGCCGGTCGAGGTGCTGGCCGGCGAGGCCTCCGCGTCCGGAGAGTAAGGCCGTTCGAGAGCCCCGCCGCACCAGGTTCGCCTGGGGCAGCGGGGCTTTCGCGTGTCGGCGGTCGATCTCACGGCCGCGCTCCGCCCGAAATTCGGTGGCGTGTTCGCGGCTGCTCGAGGCATCGTTCGAGCACACCGACGCGGAAGGAACGCATGCTCACCGAGGCGCAGATCGACAGTTTCATCGCGGACGGGTTCGTGCGGGTCGAACGGGCGTTTCCCCGGGAGGTCGCGGACGCGGGCCGGGAAATACTGTGGCGGGAGACCGGCTGCGATCCGGACGACCCGTCGAGTTGGACGCAGCCGGTGATCCGGCTCGGCGATCACGCCGAGGAGCCGTTCCGGCAGGCCGCGACCGCTCCGGCGCTGCGCGAGGCGTTCGACCAGCTGGTCGGGGCCGAGCGCTGGTGGCCGCGAATCAGTGTGGGCACCTTCCCCATTCGTTTCCCCAGCGAATACCCGCCCGCCGACGACGGCTGGCACATCGACGCGAGCTTCGCAGGTGATCCGCCACCGGCCGATCCGCTGCGGTGGCGGGTCAACCTGTGGTCCAAGGGCCGGGCGCTGCTGATGCTGTTCCTGTTCTCCGATGTCGGACCGGACGACGCCCCGACCCGCATCCGGGTCGGCTCGCACCTGCGCCTGCCCGGCGCCCTGCGGCCGCTGGGCGAAGACGGCGCCGCGGTGATCGACCTGGTCGACGTCTTCGCCTCCACCGAGGACCTGCCGCAGGTGACGGCGACCGGCAATGCCGGAGACGTCTACCTGTGCCACCCCTTCCTCGTGCACGCCGCGCAGCCCAACCGCGTAGGCCGTCCGAAGTTCATGGCCCAGCCGCCGCTGGTGCTGCGCGAGCCGTGCGTGCTCGACCGCCCCGACGATGCGTATTCGCCTGTGGAGCGGGCGATTCTGCGCGGATTGGGGATTTCCGCCGCCGATCGGCAGCGGTGATACTCCACGCGTTCGATTCGCGCCCGAGGTAACGAGTGCGCCGACCGCTGGCGCCTCGCCTTTCCTCCGGCTCAGCGCAGACGTTCGAGCACCGGGGCGAAGGCGCCCGCCAGGTCGCCCGGCACGATCAGCTCATCGATGCCGTACTTCTCGCGGCGGCGGTTCAGGATCTCCGCGGCTTCGCCGGGATCGGCGGGGAGTAGGCCGACGGCTCCGGCGGCACGCAACTCGGCCGCGCTGGGGACCTTCCAGTTACCCGGCCAGCGGGGCATCTCGTCGCCGATGCCGACCAGCTGGCTGGTGAAGGCGATCGGGCGGTCGGTGTGGTCGCGTACGCGCGCCACCGTGTCGGCCAGATCTGTCTCGGTGGCGTGTGGCAGCAGGGCGACGAGGACGCGATCCGCGATCTCGGCCGCGGCGGCCAGCATCTTCGGTCCGGAGGCGGCGATCACCACCGGGGGCGCCGGGGTCACCTCGGTGCGTACCGCCGCCACCGTGGCGACCAGATGCGCGCGCCGCTGCGCGGCCGAACCCCAGGGCAGGCCGAGCCGTTCGGTCTCCGGCCGGGCGTCCGGACGGCCGATGCCGATGCCCAGGTCGAATCGACCGTCGGAGAGCAGTTGCAGCGCGGCGGTCTCCCGCACGGTACCCGCCACGGGGCGCAGCGGGGCCGCGAGCACATTCGGGCGCAGGCGCAGCGTGCTGGTCACCGCGGCGGCGGCCGCGAGGGCGGGAAACGGGGACGGGGTGTGCAGCGTGTCCGGCAGCAGCAAGGTGTGGTAGCCCTGCTCCTGCGCGGTGCGTGCGGTGCGTACCCAGTCGGCCCCGGATCGCGGGACCCGCATGGTGGCGAATGTCATGGGCATGTGAACCTCCGTAGCTCGGAAAGTGTTCGGTGGCAACGGTTGAGACCCGGCATCACCGCCGCGCGCGCCGGGTGCGGCGCAGCACCTCCAACCTGGTCAGGTACTGGTCTTCGTCGATCTCGCCGCGAGCGAACGCCGAGCGCAGGGTGCCGATGCCGCGGTCGCGCCACCGGGCCCGCCGGGACACGAATACGATCGCGATCACGGTGAGCCAGAACAGGACCGGGAAGATCCAGAACAACGGCCAGGGGTGCGGGCCGCCGTCGTAGTGGTCGGCGAGGAAGGAAACGGCTTCGGGAGACGTGTAGATGTTCATGCCTCCCAGCCTCTTCCGATTCCGGGCCGCGGGCATCGGCGCGCGGGCGGTAACCGGCGTACGTATCGGTGCGTATACGCCGGGCGCTGACCGAACGACAGGAGTGCCCCCGACCCGTCGGCGGCGGCGAACTCGAACAACCGCACCAGATGGCCGTCGTTGACGCGCAGGTAGTCCAGGGCATCGTCGCCCCCTGCCAGATGTTCGGGTAGACGTTGTGCGCCGTCATCCGCTCCGGGTCGAGATAGTGGGCCAACTGGTCGAATGTGGTGCGCCGCAGCACCTTCGCGATCTGCCGGACCAGGTAGACCGGGGCGCCGACACGATCGGCCGCGGCGGGAGCCGGCCGCCTACTGCCAGCCCGGCCGGACCAGGCCCGACTCGTATGCCATCACGACCAGCTGGGTGCGGTCGCGGGCGTTGAGCTTCAACAGGATTCGGCTCACATGGGTGCGCGCGGTGGCGGGGCTCAGGAACAGCCGCTCGGCGATCTCGGCATTGGTGAGGCCCTCGGCGACCAAGGTCATCACCTCGCGTTCGCGCTCGGTGAGTTCGGACAGCTCGGCCGTCGGCGCGGGCTTCGCGCGGGTGGCGAACTCGGCGACCAGCCGCCGGGTGACGCTGGGAGACAGCAGCGCCTCGCCGTCGGCCACCACGCGCACCGCCTTCACCAGGTCGGCGGGCTCGGTGTGTTTGACGAGGAAACCCGTAGCACCGGAACGCATCGCCTCGAACACGTACTCGTCCAGCTCGAAGGTGGTGAGCACGACCACCTTCACCGCGGCCAGTGCCGGATCGCCCGCGATCTCGCGGGTGGCGGCCAACCCGTCGAGCACCGGCATCCGGATATCCATCAGCACCACATCGGGCCGCAACTCGCGGGTCATCCGCACGGCCTGCGCCCCGTTGTCCGCCTCCCCGGCCACCTCGATCCCGTCCTGCGCGTCCAGCAGCGCGACGAAACCGCCGCGCACCAGCGCCTGGTCGTCGGCCACCAGCACTCGGATGCTCACCGGACCTCCCGGTTCGAGGTGGACCGGTTCCTGCCGTCGGTGCGGTTGCCGGGATGGGGATACGGTGTGCGTCGCGGAGTCATGTGTCGTCCCGGGGGTCGGTGTCGAGGCGGGGGATGGGGAGACGAGCGCGGACCAGGAAGCCGCCGTCGGGCTTCGGGGCCGCGGTCAGTTCACCGCCCAGCACGTGGGCGCGTTCGATCATGCCCGGAATACCGTTGCCGCCGTGGGACTCCGCGGCGGTTGCGATTCCGGAGGCCGGGCTGGACGCCTGTGGACAACTCGACGGCGGCGAATTCTCGACGATCAGCACCAGGGTGTCGGGCGAGAAATCCACGGTGACAACGGCATCCGACGACGGCGCGTGGCGCATCACGTTGGTCAGCGACTCCTGCACGATGCGGGCGGCGGCCCCGTCGAGCACGGCGGGCAACCGCTGCGGCGTGCCGCGCACCTCGGTGCGGACGGCCAGCCCGGCCGCCCGAGCCGGGCCGATCAGTGCGTCCAGATCGGTGACCCCGACGGCCGGACGTATCGGCGCCGCAACGGCATCCGCGCCGGCGCGCAGGGACCGCAGCAGCGTGTGCACCTCGCCGAGGGCAGCGCGGCTGGCCTGTTTGATGGCCGCGAGCGCGGGCGCCGCCTGCTCCGGTTTGCGGTCCAGCAACTCGAGCGCCACCGAGGACTGCACGTTGATCAGCGAGAGGCTGTGCGCCAGCACGTCGTGCAGTTCGCGGGCGATGGCCAGCCGCTCCTCGGTCGCCCGCTGCTCCCGGCGGGCCAGCTCCCGGGCGCGTTCGGCCTCCTCGTTGGCCCGCGCGGCCTCGGCCCGCTGACGGCGCGCCACCAGCACCGCCCGGCGCTGCCGCAGCCCCTCGGCCACCGCGATCAGCACGCTGAGCCAGGCCAGCAGGCCGACCGCCCGCCAGCTGTCGGCCGAATGCCCGCGCAGCACGGGCACCGGCCACACCATCAACAGATAGCCCACCGGCACGAACGGGTAGGTGCGCCAGCGCGAGCCCCGGCTCGCCGCGGTGAGGAAGGCGATCACCAGCGAGAGGAAGATCGGCCCGTAGCCGTAGCCGACGAGCAGATACGTCGCCGTGACGGCCAGGACGCCGAGGAAGACGGCCGCCGGGTGGATGCGGCGTACGACCAGCAGCAGCGGCCCCGCCACCAGCAGGAACACCCCGAGTACGTCGAGGCCGCGGGCGCCGCTCTGGTGCAGATTGGCGAGGTTGCCCCCGATCAACTGCACCACGGCGACGGCCAGCGCCACCACCACGTCCCGGCCGTTCGGCCGCGTCCTCGACTGCACACTCGCACGGTAGCCCGGGCCGCGGCCGAACGGCAGCCGCGCGGCGCGAATTACGTCTGGATACGTACGCCGGGTCGCGCTGCGCGGCGGATGTGTCGACCCAGGTCGCGGGCGGATTCTCGAAGGCATGAACGATTCGGTACACGACAGCGAGGGCCCGGCGGTTGCCGCGGTACCGGCTCGCGCAACACAGGTGGGCGATGACGGACACGCCGTGCCCACCTGCGCACCTGCCCCGGCTGCGGCGGTAGTAGTCACCGAGGCGCTGACCAAGCGCTATGGCGCGCACACCGCCGTCGACGCGGTGCGCATGACGGTCCGCGCCGGTGAGATCTACGGCTTCCTCGGCCCGAACGGGGCGGGCAAGACCACGACGTTGCGGATGCTGGTCGGCCTGATCCGGCCTACCTCCGGCACCGCGACCGTGCTCGGCCGCCGGCCGGGTGACCCGGAGGCGTTGCGGCGCACCGGCGTTCTCATCGAGGGCCCGGGCTTCTACCCGTACCTCTCGGGCCGGGACAACCTGCGGGTGCTCGCCCGCTATCGCGGGACCGCCGACGGCTCCGGTCGCACCCGGAGCACGCGCGCCCTGCACGACGACGTGGAGCAGGTGCTGCGCCGGGTCGGCCTCGCCGACCGGGCCGGTGACAAGTTCCGCGCCTACTCCCTGGGCATGAAGCAGCGACTCGGGGTGGCCGCGGCCCTGCTGGGTCATCCCGACCTGCTCATCCTCGACGAACCCACCAACGGGCTCGACCCGGCCGGTATGGCCGAGATGCGCGAGCTCATCACCGGACTCGCCGCCGACGGGCACACCGTCGTGCTGTCGTCTCACCTGCTCACCGAGGTGCAGGAGATTTGCGACCGCGTCGGCGTCATCTCGCGGGGCCGCCTGCTCACGGAGGCCACCGTGAGCGAACTGCGCGGCGCGGCAACGCTTTTCCTGCGGGCAGAACCGGTGGAGCTGGCCTTCCCGGCCGTCCGGCGGGTGGTGGGTGATCGATCCGCGTTGCTGACCGCCGCCGGCATCAGAGTGGCTGCCGGTACGGCAACGGCGCCGGTGGTGGCGCGCGCGGTGATCGAGGCGGGCGCGGACCTGCTGGAGCTGCGCTCCGACGAAAAGTCGTTGGAGGAAGTCTTCTTCGAGATGACGAAATTGGAGACAGCGTGATGAACGACCTGTTGGCCTGCACCAGAGCCGAATTCGCCCGGCTGCGCAAGTGGCCCGCGTTCTGGATCGTCCTGGGCACGTGGATTCTGCTGAATCTCGTGTTCGCCTACCTGTTCAACTATCTGGCCTACACCTCCGGCGACAGCACCCGGATGTCCAACGGCCAGCCGCGCGAGGTGCTGTTGCGGCTGATGCTGCCCGCCGCGGTGCCGGAGGTGTTCACCCAGGGCATGGCGATGTTCGGCGGCGCGCTCATGCTGGTGCTGGGCGCGCTGGTGGTCGGCAGCGGCTACGGCTGGGGCAGCTGGAAAACCGTTCTCACCCAGGGCCCTTCGCGGCTCAGCGTGGTCGGTGGCACGGTGGTGGCGCTGGCCGTCGTGGTGATCGGCCTGGTGCTGGCGGCGTTCGTGATCGACACGGGCGTGGCCGCGGTGATCGGTAGTTTGCAGCACGGATCGCTGGCGCTACCGCCGGTGGGTCGGGTTCTGGCCGGAATAGCCACGGGCACAGCGATTCTGGGCATGTGGACGCTCGCGGGCGCGTTGATCGGCGCAGCCGCCCGCGGCCCCGCGCTGGCAGTAGGACTCGGCGTGGTCTGGGTCCTGGTGGTGGAGAACCTGCTCCGCGGCGTCGGCGCCATCTTCTCCCCGATCCGCGCGATCACCGACCACCTGCCCGGCACCGCCGCGGGCTCCCTGGCCGGAGCCATGCGCACGGTCCAGGGCGCCGCAACCCCCGGCGTCCTCGACACCCTCTCCCGCCCCGCCTCCTTTACCGTCCTGGCCGCATACATCGCCGCCTTCACAGCCACCACGGCCTACCTGATCCACCACCGCGACATGACCTGACCTCCAAGCCCCACAGCCGCCGGTGCCCCCACCGGCGGCTGTGGGGCATTGTGGCTATTTCAGCGATGCTTGCACTCCACCGGAGAAAGCGGAGTCATGCAGGATAATATGGTCCGGCACGGCATCCGCCGGGACATCGAAAACGATCGTCACGGCCATTTGATTTCCCGGGTTGATTTCATTGGCCATGACCGCCGAGTCGTTCACATTGACCTCCGCCATATAGTCGTTGGCAAATTGGCGGCCCTGCGCATCGACGAGTTTCTGATTCTGGCCGAAATAGGTTTGCGGCTTGGTTCCGATATTGGTGACCGTCGTGTGAACAAGGACGTAGGTGCCCTGCGCCTCCTTGCGCAGATACGGGTTCGTACCCACGGACCGCCTGCCGGTCTCCACATTGTTCACCACGAAAGCAAACTTCCCATCCCTGACCTCGGTGCCGATCGCGGCGGGGACGGGTTCCTGCTCGGCGACCGGGCCAGCCGGTTGAACAGCTGAGACGGCTACGCTGCCGGAACGCGTGGGCGCCGGGACAGCATCGTCCTTGTCCATACCCGCTAGGCTCACGAGCCCCGCGCAACCGCCGCACATCACGATCAGTCCACCGATCAGAATCCACGGCCAGATAACCCGCTTCTTCGGTGGCGGCGGATAAGGATAATGGTATCCCGGCGGCTGCGCCGGGGGTGGAGGCATGGACATGTCTGGCCCTTCGGAAAAGGAGAGGAGGTTCCCGGACAGACGTTTGTACCATCCGCAATAGTGCCGAGGTAGGGACCAAAGGCCTCATCCGTTCCCCCAATAATCGCCGGTATGCCCCAGCGGCGTATGAATACCGTACAACGAATTATTCGACCGGGCATCGCGAGAATCGGAAATATGGAACTGGCCGGGCTCGGGATCAATGTGGACAACCGGTTGTTGCGTGGCATGACGCTGGAACGCGGCGGGAATAAGTGGGCGGTGTGCCCAGTTGCCTTCGTCAGAACGAAGTGGACACGATGTCCATTTGATCGGAGGCGGGTCGCCTCGGTGAGGAGTAGCGGGATGAACTGGCTGTTGCTGGGCGTGGCAGGGCTGATCGAGATCGCTTGGTCGCAGAGCATCAAGCCGACGCAGGGGTTCAGCAGGCCGCTGCCGACGCTGCTGTGCTTCTTGCTGGCGGCGGCCGCGGTGTATCTGCTCTCGGTGGCGATGCAGTCGTTGCCGGTGGGGACCGCGTACGCGGTGTTCACCGGGATCGGCGCGGTCGGCGCCATCGGGTTGGGGATCGTTGTGCAGAAAGATCCGTTGAGCGCCGGACGGGCGCTGGCGCTGGCCTTGATCGTGGGCGGCATCGTGCTGGCGAGGGTCACCAATCCGGAGTAGATGACCGCTCGACCCTCGCGAAGGGGTACGGGAGAGGAAAGGAGCCGGTAGGTTCGGGCGGGACGGCACTCCACTCACGTGAAAGGACAGTGATGCCAACACGTACCGCGCGTACCGCTTGGACCGGAGGTCTGCAGGATGGCTCCGGGCAGGTCGAGCTGGCCAGTTCCGGCGTCGGCAAGTTCGACGTGTCGTTCCCGAAGCGGACCGCCGACGCCGCCGACGGGACCACCAGCCCGGAGGAGCTGATCGCGGCCGCGCACTCGTCGTGCTACGCCATGGCGCTGTCGGGGCAGATCGGTAATGCCGGTGGCACCGTGCGGAGCCTGGACGTCAACGCCGATGTCACGCTGGGCCCGGACCCGGCGGGCGGATTCCACATCAGCAACATCAAGCTGACCGTGCGCGGCAGGGTCGACGGGCTCGACGCCGCCGGGTTCCAGGCGGCGGCCGAGGGCGCCAAGGTCGGTTGCCCGATCAGCAAGGCCCTCGCCGGTGTGGGCACCATCGAACTGGATGCCGCACTGGAGTCCTGAACTCGAAGCGCGGGGGCGGTGCCACGGCGGCACCGCCCTTACGCTGTGTCGGAGTACAGCTCTCAGGCCGTGACGGTCTCCTCGCGCTCCGCGAATTCGGTCAGGGTCGCGAAGGCCAGGCCCAGAGCCGCCCACAGGGTTGCCGTGACCGCCAGCGAGGACACCCGGAACTGCCACAGCAAGGTGGCCGGGAAGTCGTCGCTCACCTCGTTCACCCCCGGCAGCGCGACGTAACCGATCGCCGTCACGATCAGAAAAGCCGCCACGGCCGCGACCATTCGGATCGTGCCCAGCCGAACCGACAGCAGCCGATGCGCGAACACCGCGGCACCCACCGCCGCCAACCCGAGCAGTACCGCGGCCACCCACAGCAGCGTGCGATCGTTGATGGTGTCGGGCTCGCCCACCGCGGGCGGGTTGGCGGGGTACTTGAAGAACGGCACCGCGCTGATCGCCAGCCACCCGCACAGTGCCAGCGCCACAGCCAGTTTCGGCCCGGACAGGCCGGTGTGCCGCCGAGCCACGGTGGCGACGGCCGCGAAGATCGCGCCCAGCGCCAGCCCGCTCGATCCGAGCGCCAGGAACTCGCCGAACTTCTGCCCGCCCCGGCTGACCAGCGGCTCCTCGGAATCACCGTGCGAATGGCCGGCTTCCGAATGCCCCGCCTCCTCCAGCGCGATGGCCGACTCGACCTTCGGCTCGCCGACAACGAATCCGACGGTGCCCGCCAGCAATCCGGCGATCAGTCCGGCCAGCAGGCCGCGCAGCAGCAGAGTCTTGACAGAACCCGTCAGTGGCACGGGACGCCCAGCAGATGCCGCCCGTCGTGCATCAGCTCGTGCAGATACATCCCGCTCCGGGAGATCGCGCCCTGATCGAAGCCGACCAGATACAGCGTGAGCAGCGCCAACAGGACGACGCCCACCGTCACGAGTACGGCGGCAAGGGAATCGGCTGCGCGACCGGGGGTATGCGCAATGGCCATGATGGTCCTCCTTCGGGGATGTTCGCGTCCCCGCGAGCGGGTCGAGCTCGACGGTGCCGGTGTCTGGCTGTCCGGCGGGTGCCGGATCACAGTGGCGCGACCGCCCCGGAATCACACCGGGTTACCGCGTCACCGTCGCTCTTGTCTCATGAACTGTGACACCCTGTGTTACGTGCCGTCAACTTCGCGACCGGCAACGAGCCACCGCCTCCGACTGTCGATCGGCGTCGCCGCGGCGGTCGTCGCCGTGCTGGTGGTCGCCGCGATCGTGGTCGCGGTGCGGTCGCAGCCGGGGACGCAGCGGACCTTCCCGTGTCCCGGCGACAGTGTGTCGGCGGCAGCGGACTGGGCGCCGTCGTCGCGGTCGTTCACCGCCGGGTACGAGGGGCATCCCTTCGTGGGCAACGGGTATCTCGGTCTGCGGGTGCCGCCCGCGGGCACGGGTTATGTGGAAACCGGCGAGATCACCGGCTACCCGATGTATACGCCGCGCTACGACGGCGCGTTCGCGGCCGGACTCTACGCCCGCGATCCGGCCGTGGCGGGCGGCCTGGAAGTCGCTGCGGCGCTACCGAACTGGTCGACGCTGCGGGTCGGCGTCGGTGACGAGACCTTCTCGTCCGCGACGCCGCCCGCCCAGGTATCGAATTTCCGGCAGACCCAGTACCTGCGCTGCGGGCTGGTTCGCACCGAACTGACCTGGACCACCCGCGACGGCCGTGCCACCGATCTGGCCTACGACGTGCTCACCGACCGCACCGACCAGCACGCGGCGGCGGTGCACCTGACCCTGACACCGCACTGGAGCGGGCAGGCGACCGTCACCGACCTGATCGACTACGCGGGCGCTCGCCGCCTGGACCGGACCGCCGCCACGGCGCAACCGCCGCTGGTGAGTACCGAATTCCGCACCAGGACAACGAATGTCGCGGGCACGGTGGCATCGGTGCTCGACGTCGGCGCGGCGGCGATCCGGCCGCAGGATTCCGGGCAGCAGGCGACGGTGCCGGTGTCGTCCGGGCAACCGTACGAGATCACCAAGTTCGTCGGCGTCGACACCGCGCTCACCGCCGCAGACCCCGCCCGGTCCGCGACCGATGCGGCACAGCGTGGCGCGACGCGCGGCTGGTCGAAAGTACTTGCGGCGCAATCGGAAGCCTGGCGGCAGCTGTGGGATTCCGATATCGAGGTACCCGGTCGGCCGGACGTGCAACTGTGGGCCCGAGGCGCGCTCTATTCGCTCTATTCGGCGACGAATTCCCGGCAGGACAACAGCATTCCGCCCACCGGATTGAGTAGCGACAACTACGGCGGCCTCATTTTCTGGGATGCCGACATCTGGATGTACCCGGGTCTACTGCAATTGCATCCCGAATTGGCGCGCTCGGTCGTCGAGTACCGCTACAAGACCCTGCCCGCGGCTCGTGAGAACGCGCGGCGGCTCGGCTATTCCGGCGCCTTCTATCCGTGGACCAGCGCGAGCACCGGCGACCTCTGGAGCGAATGTCACAGCTGGTCGCCGCCGCACTGCGTCACCCAGATCCATCTGCAGGGCGATATCGCGCTCGCCGCCTGGCAGTACTACCTGGCCACCAAGGACCTCGACTACCTGCGTGACCGCGTCTGGCCGATCATGTCGGACCTCGCCGAGTTCTGGGCCGCGCGGGTGAGCGCGAACCCCGACGGCAGCTATTCGATTCGCGATGTGGCCGGGCCGGACGAATACAGCAACGGCGTCGACGACGGCGCGTACACCAACGGCGTGGCCGCGGTGACACTGCGGAACGCGACGACCGCGGCCGCCCTCGTCGGCGCGCCCGCGCCACCGGAATGGACGGCCGTCGCCGACCGCCTGCGCATGCCCTTCGACCCACGCGAGGGCATCTTCGTGCAGTACGACGGCTATCGTGGGGAACGGCTCAAACAGGCCGATACGGTATTGCTGCAATATCCCCTGGAATGGCCGATGCCGCCCGAGGTGGCCGCGCGCACCCTCGACTACTACGCCGAGCGCACCGACCCGGACGGGCCCGCCATGACCGACTCGGTCCATCAGATCGACGCCGCCGCGAACGGCGAGCCGGGCTGTGCGGTCGGCACCTATCTGGACCGTTCGGCGCGGCCGTTCGCCCGTCCGCCGTTCGGCCGGTTCGCGGAGGCGCGCGGCGAGAAGGCCGGGGCCGCCGATCCGCTGGCCGGTTCGCCCGCCTTCGACTTCACCACTCTCGCAGGCGGTTTCGTGCAGGAGTTCACCAACGGACTGGCGGGACTGCGGCTGCGGGAGGATCGGGTGCGGCTGGATCCGGTGCTGCCGCCGCAACTCTCCGACGGCGTGGTGGTGCGCGGACTGCACTGGCAGGGCCGGGTTTTCGACGTGTCGGTGGGCCCCGAGCACAGCACCGTCACGCTGCGATCGGGAGCACCGCTGCCGGTGGAGACGAAAAACGGTGTGCGCCAGGCCGACCCGGGCGAGTCGCTGCGACTACCCACCCGCCGCCCCGACCGGGCGCCCACGGTGGACGCCGCCGACTGCAAGACCGTCCTCGCGTCCAGCGAACAGCCCGGCGCCTACGCCGAGGCCGCGGTCGACGGCAACTCGGCCACCAGCTGGCTACCCGCCACCGCCACCGCCGACCTGACCGTCGACCTCGGGCAGGTCGACGCGGTGGTGAAGGTCGCCCCCGAATGGCGCGGCCCGCCCCCGGCCGCGTACGACATCGCCGTCTCCCGCGACAACCGGACCTGGGCCACGGTGCCGCGGGCGGCCGACGGCGCGCTGATGACACCGTCGTACGCGCGCTACGTGCGCGTACGGATAGACGGCGCCGATACCGGCGCGTCGGCCGGAATCCGGGAGTTGGACGTCGTCACCCGGTAGCGACCCCGGGCGATTCCGCTAGGACTTCGCCGGAACGTCGAGCACGACCTCGAACTCCAGCAGCGACGCCCCGGTCGACACCGGCTTGCGGGACGGGTCGCCCGCGTGCGCCTCCTTGGCCGGGCCGTCCCGCCACGCCGCGAAGGACTCCTCGGAATCCCACTGCGTCACAACGAAATACCGGTTGTCACCGGCCACCGGGCGCAGCAACTGGAAGCCCAGGAAGCCGGGCGAATTGTCGACGGCGTGCGCGCGGTGCGCGAACCGCTTCTCCAGTTCGGGGCCCGCGCCCTCGGGCACCTCGATCGCATTGATCTTCACAACAGCCATGCGCACCAGGCTAGCGCCGTGGGCGGAACCGGGTCGGCGCGGACGTATTGTCGAGCCGATGCTGTACGACGAGGGTGGCGCCGGTGTGCCGATTCTGCTGCTGCACGGATTGATGGGCAGCGCCCGCACATGGCGCGGGCACCTGCCGTGGCTGCGGGAGTTCGGCCACGTCTACACCTTCGACGCGGCGGGGCACGGCCGTCCCGCACCGGCCGAACTCACCACCGAGTCCTTCGTCGCCGATCTGGCGGCGGCCACGTCGGACATCACCGAATCCATGGTGGTGATCGGGCATTCCATGGGCGGGCTGCACGGCTGGGTCTTCGCCGCCGCCTACCCCGAGCGGGTGCGGGGCCTGGTGGTCGAGGACATCGCACCGGATTTCCGCGGTCGCACGGCCCGCGACTGGGCGGCCATGATCGAGGCCTGGCCGCAGCCGTTCCCCGACGAGGCCGCGGTGCTGGACTACTTCGGCCCGGTCGCCGGTCGCTATTTCCTGAACTCGTTCGAGCACGGCCCAGACGGCTACCGGCTGCACGGTACGGTCGCCACCTTCCGTGACATCTCCGAGGAGTGGGGCGGCCGCGACTTCTGGGACCAGTGGCGGGCGGTGCGGGCTCCCGCGCTCCTGCTCGAGGGCGAGCACACCATCACCCCGCCCGGCCAGATGCGCGAGATGGCCGAGGTCCACCCGGACGCCCGGTATGTACTGATTCCCGACGCGGGCCACCTCGTCCACGACGACCAGCCGCAGCGCTACCGAGCCGAGATCGAGCGATTCCTGCGAGCGCTGCAGGGCCTTGGCTACCTGCGAAAACAGATTTGATGGCAACCGCCTTCAGTCTGGCCGGGGTTGCGTCGTATGCTCGTCGCACGCCCCCGAACGAAGGTGACCACCACGATGATCGACTTCTCGATACCCGCCGACCTGGCCGCCGAGCGCGACCGGACGCGCCAGTTCGTCATCGACAAGATCGTTCCCTACGAGCGCGACCCGCGCCTGACCGCGCACGGCCCGAACGACGAACTCCGGCAGGAGCTGGTCGAGCTGGCGCGAGCCGAGAAGTTGCTGACCGTGCAGGCCCCCGTCGAGCTGGGTGGCCGTGGACTGTCGCACCTCGAGCAGGCCGTCATCTACGAGGCCGCCGGGTGGTCCACGCTCGGCCCGGTCGCGATGAACTGCGCCGCCCCCGACGAGGGCAACATGTTCCTGCTGTCCAAGATCGCGAACGCCGAGCAGGCCGAGCGCTACCTCATGCCGGTCGTCGACGGCCACCAGCGTTCGGTCTTCGCGATGACCGAGCCGGACGGCGCCGGATCCGACCCCAACCAGCTGTCCACCACCGCCACCTTCGACGGCGAGAACTTCACGATCAACGGCCGCAAGTGGCTGATCACCGGGGCCGACGGGGCCAAGACCTGGATCATCATGGCGCGGCTGGAGGCCAACGGGCACCTGCCCGAAGGACCCACCCTGTTCCTCACCGCGGGCGACACACCGGGCATCGTGATCGAGCGCACCATGAACACCATGGACCGCAACTACGTCGGCGGGCACGGCGTGGTGCGCTTCGAAAACCTGGTGCTGCCCAAGGAATCCGTGCTCGGTGAGACCGGCCAGGCGCTGCGGTACGCGCAGTTGCGCCTCGCTCCGGCCCGGCTCACCCACTGCATGCGCTGGCTCGGCGCCGCCGAACGCGCGCAGAGCATCGCCGTGGCGCACGCCAAGACCCGCACCGCCTTCGGACGGCCCATCGGCGAACACGAGGGCGTGTCGTTCATGTTGGCGGACAACGAGATCGCGCTGCACCAGTGCCGCCTGACCATCTGGCACGCGTGCTGGCTCATGGACCAGGGCCACAAGGCCCGGCACGAGAGCTCGATCGCCAAGTCCTACGTCTCCGAGGAGCTGTTCAAGGTCGCCGACCGCTGTGTACAGGTGCTCGGCGGAATCGGCATCAGCGACGAGACCGTGGTGGAGATGATCTTCCGGGACATGCGGGCGTTCCGGCTGTACGACGGGCCCACCGAGGTGCACAAGTGGGCGATCGGGCGCCAGGTGCTGCGGTAGATTCGGTTACGTGGGGAGGGTTGCACCAGGGTACGGGGTTGTGGTCTGGTGGTCTGCGGCAATTCACCCGTTACCGGTGTGCTGGGGTTGCGTGGTTCACGCGGGCGCGGTGCGGCGGCAACAGAACTAGGATCTTCTCGCATGAGTTCGGAACTGCACGTCGATGTCTCGTCCGGGATCGCCGTGCTCACGCTCAATCGTCCCGCCCAGCAGAACGCCTTCACTCCGACCATGGCCGCCGAACTCGGTGCGGCGCTGCGGCGCTGTGACACCGAGGACGCCATCCGCGCGGTGATCATCACCGGCACCCCGCCCGCCTTCTGTGCGGGGGCCGACCTGTCCCACCGGATCGGCGACGTCACCGGGACCATCGACCCGCCGCCCTGGCGGGTCCGCAAACCGGTGATCGCGGCGGTGAACGGGCACGCGGTGGGCATCGGGCTGGAACTCGCGTTGCAATGCGATCTGCGCTATATGGCCCGCGACGCGGTGTACGGGCTCAACCAGGTGCGCCGCGCCGTCGTCGCCGACGGTTACGCGCACTGGACGCTGCCGCGACTGGTCGGTATGGCAAACGCCGCCGACATCATGCTCACCGGCCGCACCTTCGACGGTGACGAGGCCAAGGCGATGGGGCTGGCCAACACCTGCCTGTCGGCGGGGGAAGTGCTGCCGACCGCGCTCGCCGTCGCCCACGACATCGTCAGCGGTTCCGCTCCGCTGCCGGTGGCCCTGTCCAAGCGGCTGCTGTGGGAGAGCCTCGGGATGAGCGCCGAGGCCGTCGGCAAGCTCGAGACCGACCTCAATACCTATGTGGCGCAGAGCGTCGACGCGGGGGAGGGCATGGCGGCGCTGCACGATCGGCGGCAGCCGAAATGGTCCGGCAGCGTCAGCACCGAATGGCCCGCGTGGGGCGTACCGATCGAACCGGGGCGGGCCGGTCTCGACTGACCGGCGGATTCGGCACGGGGCGAAGCCTTTTCGCGCTCAGGCGTTGCCGCCGAGCAGGACCAGGAAGAACAGGATTCCCATCAGCGCCATGAGGACCGTGCCGACCACGCCGAGGATGTAGCCGACCAGCACCTGGGTGCGGCCACCGAAGCCGCCCTCGGACGCCTCGATCTGGTCCAGCGCCCGCTTGCCCATCACCCACGCCACCGGACCCAGTGCGCCGCAACAGAAAACGCTGAGCGCACCGAGCAGCAGCACCGTGGTCGCCTGCGGATGCTCCACCGCTTGCGTCGGCGGCTGCTGCTCATGCCAATAGTACGGCTCGTTCATGGCCACCGGACAAGTCTAGGTGGCCGCGAGCGCCGAGGTGGCGCCGACGCGCTGAATCGCCGGTCACGGCGGTCGCCGGCGGGTCAGGAGCGGCGCTGGCGGGCGATGTCGGCCAGTACCACTCCGGCCGCCACCGAGGCGTTGAGGGACTCGACCGGGCCCGCCATGGGGATGCTCAGGATGCTGTCGCAGGTTTCCCGCACGAGGCGGGACAGGCCCTTGCCTTCCGAGCCGACCACGACGATTGTCGGTGCGCTGCCGTCGAATTCGTCGAGGGGGGTGTCGCCTCCGGCGTCCAGGCCGACCACCTGCAGGCCCGCCTTGGCGTAATCCTTCAGGGTCCGAGTGAGATTCGTGGCGCGGGCGACGGGAAGACGGGCCGCGGCGCCGGCGCTGGTGCGCCACGCCACGGCGGTGACGCTGGCGCTGCGGCGTTGCGGGATCACCACGCCGTGGCCGCCGAAGGCCGCGACCGAGCGAATCACGGCGCCCAGGTTGCGCGGGTCGGAGATGTTGTCCAGCGCCACCAGCAGAGCGGGTTCCGGTGCGGTGCGGGCGGATTCGAGCAGATCCTCGGGGTGCGCGTAGCGATACGGCGGGACCTGCAGGGCCAGGCCCTGGTGCAGGCCGTTGCTGCTCAGGCGGTCCAGATCGGTGCGCGGCACCTCCAGGATGGAGATCCCGGCGTCGGCGGCGTGCTTCACCGCCTCGGTGAGCCGCTCGTCGTTCTCGGTGCCGACCGCGACGTACAGCGCGGTCGCGGGCACGCCCGCCCGCAGGCACTCCACCACGGGGTTGCGGCCCAGCACCAGTTCGGGGCCGTCGTCGCCCTTGCGGGTGCTCGGCCGTCCGGCGGGGCGGCTCTTGGCCTGTGCCGCCTTGGCCGCGGCCGCCGCGCGCTTGGCCGCGGGGTGGTACTTGCGCATGTGGGCGGGCGGGGTCGCGCCCTTGCCCTCCAGCCCGCGGCGGCGCTGACCGCCGGAACCGACGGTCTGGCCCTTCTTGGTGCCGCCCTTGCGGATCGCCCCTCGCCGTTGCGAATTGCCCGCCATCACTCAGCCTTCCGTGTCATGGTCGCGTCTCACCGGTCAGGGACCACTCGGGGCCCTCCGGTGTGTCGGTGACCTCGACGCCGGCCGAATTGAGCCGGTCGCGTACCGCGTCGGCGGTCGCCCAGTCCTTGCCCGCGCGGGCCTGCTGCCGCCGGTCCAGCTCCGCGCGCACCAGTACGTCGAGTGCGTCCAGGGCGGCCGAGGAGTCCGCCGGTGCCGCCCAGTGCGGATCCAGCGGATCCACCCCGAGGATGCCGAGCATGGCCCGCACCTGACCGGCCAGCTCCCGGGCCGTATCGGTGGCGCCGGACTCCAGGGCCTTGTTGCCCTCGTGCACGACGCGGTGAATCTCCGCCAGCGCCTTGGGGATTCCGAGATTGTCGTCCAGCGCCTCGGCGAACGCGTCGGTCCACTTGCCCACCGGGATCTCACCGGCCCGCTCGACCGTGCGCTGCACGAACGCCTCGAGGCGCTGATAGGTCTGGGCGGCGTCGCGCAGCGCCTGATCGGAGTACTCCAGCATCGAGCTGTAGTGCGCGCTGCCCAGGTAGAACCGAAGTTCCACGGCCCGAACCTGTTTGAGCACATTCGGCACCGACAGCGTATTGCCCAGCGACTTCGACATCTTCTCGCCGCCGAGGGTCACCCAGCCGTTGTGCAGCCAGTACCGGGCGAAACCGTCCCCGGCCGCCCGCGACTGCGCGATCTCGTTCTCGTGGTGCGGGAACACCAGATCCATACCGCCGCAATGGATGTCGAACTCCGCGCCGAGATAGAACTCCGCCATCGCCGAGCATTCCAGGTGCCAGCCTGGCCGCCCCGGACCCCACGGGGACGGCCAGGTCGGCTCGCCGGGCTTGGCGGCCTTCCACAGCGTGAAGTCCCGCGGGTCGCGCTTGCCCTCGCCGGCGCTCTCGCCCTGGTGCACGTCGTCGAGCTTGTGGCCGGACAGCTTGCCGTAGTCCGGGTAGCTGCGGACGTCGAAGTAGACGTTGCCGCTCGAGGCGTAGGCGTGACCGCGGTCGATCAGCCGCTGCATCAACTCGACCATCTGGGTGATGTGGCCGGTGGCGCGCGGCTCCGCCGACGGCGGCAGCACCCCGAGCGCCTCGTAGGCGCGGTCGAAGGCGCGCTCGTGCGTGGCCGCCCACTCCCACCACGGCCGGCCCGCGGCGGCGGCCTTGGTCAGGATCTTGTCCTCGATGTCGGTGACGTTGCGGACGAACGCCACGTCGTACCCGCCTGCGCTCAGCCAGCGGCGCAGCACGTCGAACGCGACGCCGCTGCGGACGTGTCCGATATGGGGTTCGCCCTGCACTGTGGCGCCACATAGGTACACCGAGGCACGACCGGGGACCAGCGGCGTGAAATCACGCAGGGTCCGCGTCTCGGTGTCGAACAGGCGCAGAGTCACGACCAGCCATCCTAGCTATGGGCAAAGAGCGAGATTACGGGCGGTTTATAGCAGGGTACGGGCGCACGGATCGAGCGCACACGCGCGGGTGGGGCCCCGGCTCAGTCCGAGCCCGGACAGTCCTCGCCACAGCGCCGCAGCAGGGCGGTTGCCACCGCTGCCACGCCCTCGCCCCGGCCGGTGAGACCCAGGCCGTCGGTGGTGGTGCCCGATACCGAGACCGGCGCACCCAGCAGTTCGCCGAGCACCCGCTGTGCCTCGGCCCGGCGCGGTCCGATCTTGGGCCGGTTGCCGATCACTTGCACAGCGGCATTGACGATCGCGTACCCGGACTCGCCGAGCAGCCGCCGCACTTCGGTCAGCATGGCCGCTCCGGATACGCCCGCCCATTCCGGCCGGCCGGTGCCGAACACGCCGCCCACGTCACCGAGGCCCGCGGCCGACAGCAACGCGTCACACAGCGCGTGCGCCGCCACATCCCCATCGGAGTGCCCCGCACACCCGCTGTCCCCCTCGAACAACAGCCCCGCCATCCAGCAGGGCCGCCCGGCTTCGACGGGATGCACGTCGGACCCGATGCCGACGCGAATATCCAACGCAGCTTCCGCGCTCATGCCCGCACCACCCCGTGCGGCTCGCTGACGGCTGCCGCGCTCATGCCCGCACCACCCCGTGTGATTCGTTCTCCTCGAGCAGGGTGCGGGCCAGTCGTAGGTCGAGGGGGGTGGTGATCTTGAAGGCCATGGGGTCGCCCGGGATGACGCGCACGCTCACGCCGAGCCGTTCGACCAGACCGGCATCGTCGGTGACCGGGACGTCCTGGGCGTATGCCGCACGCAGCAGCGGGGCGTCGAAACCCTGTGGCGTTTGAACGGCGCGCAACCGGGCGCGGTCCGGTGTGCCGGTCACGTCGTCGTGCGCGTCGACCGACTTGACGGTGTCGGTGACCGCGACCCCCGGCACCACCGC
Source organism: Nocardia wallacei (assembly GCF_014466955.1). Taxonomy (NCBI): domain Bacteria; kingdom Bacillati; phylum Actinomycetota; class Actinomycetes; order Mycobacteriales; family Nocardiaceae; genus Nocardia; species Nocardia wallacei. The sequence continues at coordinate 493,278 of NZ_AP023396.1, forward strand.
GCGCCGCCCGGCCCGCAACTCCGCCACCACGCGGGCGATCAGCCCCGGCGGAGTCAACGCGCGAGCGGCGTCGTGAACCAGATATTCGGTGGCCTCCGGAGCGGCGGCGATACCGGCGCGCACGGAATCGGTGCGCTCGGTACCGCCGGCCACCACGCTCACCGGTACGGAGCCGGGCGCGCCGAGTTCCGAAACCCGGCCGCTCGGTACTGCCGCCCGGGCACTGGTGGCGAGCAGAACCTCCGCCTCGCCGATCAGTTCGGCGGGCACCATGATCACGATGCGGTCCACGACCCCGGACGCGATCAAACCGTCTACTGCGAGTGTGAGCATGGGCCTGCCGCCGACCGGGACGAACGCCTTGGGCATTGATTCACCCAAGCGCACGCCCAGACCGGCGGCAGGCACCAGCGCCACAACACGACTTGCGTCGTGCGAACTTCTCACGGTCAGGAAGCCGCGGCGAGAACCTCGTCGAGAAGGGTCTCGGCCTTGACATCGTCGGTGCCCTCGGCGAGGGCGAGTTCACCGACGAGGATCTGACGGGCCTTGGCCAGCATGCGCTTCTCGCCCGCGGACAGACCGCGGTCCTGCTCCCGACGCCACAGGTCGCGCACGACCTCGGCCACCTTGTTCACATCGCCGGAGGCGAGCTTCTCCAGGTTGGCCTTGTAGCGGCGGGACCAGTTCGTCGGCTCCTCGGTGTGCGGCGCGCGCAATACCTGGAAGACTCGGTCGAGACCCTCCTGGCCGACGACGTCCCGGACGCCGACGTACTCCGCGTTCTCCGCGGGAACCCGAACGGTGAGATCGCCCTGTGCGACCTTCAGGACCAGATACTCTTTCTGCACACCCTTGATGGTGCGGGTCTCGATTGCTTCGATCAGCGCCGCTCCGTGGTGGGGGTAAACGACGGTGTCTCCGACCTTAAAAATCATGTGTCCCGTGCCCCTTTCGATGTTCACAGTTTAACATGCGACTCGATAACGGCGCGATCAACGACGCAGGTCAGGGCCACAACAGGGGAGCGGTGGGGGTTGACAGATCGGCGCCTGTGTGCATCTTGTTGTGCCAGAACGGCTTCCGCGCGCCGGTGTGATCGCCCCGCCATCGACTTCGCGTCGCGCCACCCGAGTGTCGAAGCGCGGAGGCGAGACACGGGACACCTGCACGCGACTACTACGCTGCCTACTACTACTCTCCATCGTGGAGTGAGCCGGTCGACATGGAGGACAACCCGTGACTGCCCTGAATGCCACCACCGCGTCGAAGGCGCCCCGGCGCGCCCTGCGTAAGGCGCCGCGGCGCGTCGTGCGTAAGGCGCCGCGGCGCGTCGTCGCCGTCGCGGCCGTCGCCGCGGGCGCGGCCCTCGCGCTCTCGGGCTGCAGCGCGGGCCAGATCTCGCAGACCGCCTCGCAGGTCGCCGCCGTCAACGGCAACAGCGCCAATGTGGGCAAGGTCGCGCTGCGCGACGTCCGCATCCTGCTGCCGCAGTCGGAGGAGTACACCAACGCCAAGGGCGGCAAGGCGCTGCTCGCGTTCAGCGCGATCAACGACGGCGCGACCAAGCCGGACGAGCTCGCCAGCATCACCTCCGACCTGGGCCAGGTGAAGATCACCCCGGCCAACCCGCAACTGCCGTTCCAGCAGACCCTGGTCGCCGGAAAGCGCGGTGAGGCACACGCCTCCGCACCCTCCAGCTCGGCCGCCCCGAGCAGCACCGCCCCGAGCAGCACCGCCGCGAGCAGCACCCCCGCGAGCGGCACCAGCGCGAGCGCCGCACCCACGACCACCGGTGCGGCCGCCGGACATCAGGCCGAGGGCCACGGCGCCGCGGAGCACCCGGCCGAGCCCGCCGCGCCGATCCTGGTCGAGATCACCGGCCTGACCCGCGACGTCACGCCGGGCCTGACCTACCAGGTCACCTTCAACTTCAAGGAGAACGGCACCGTCCAGGTTCCGGTCCCGGTCGACGCCGGTCCGGACACCGCCCGCAAGGAGGGCGCTCCGGCGGCCGAGGGTGAGCACAAGGGCGGGCACTGAGTCGTGCCGCCCGCGGCGCTCCCGCGTCGCGAACCGTCCCTGTCGTACTCGATCCCTAGGCTGCGCTCGTGGCCAAGGTGAAGACGCAGTATCGCTGTTCCGCATGCGGGCACGAGGTTGCCAAATGGGTGGGGCGCTGTCCCGGCTGTGGTGAATGGGGCTCGATCGACGAGTCCGCCCCCGCTGCCGCCTCGGTGGCCGCGGGCCGCAAGGCGCTGCTGCCGTCCACCGCCGCCGCGCCGATCTCCACCATCGACTCGCAGGTCACCCGGGCCCGGTCGACGGGCGTCAGCGAGCTGGACCGGGTGCTCGGCGGTGGCGTCGTGCCGGGCTCGGTGGTGCTGCTGTCCGGCGAGCCGGGCGTGGGTAAGTCCACCCTGCTGCTCGAGGTCGCGCACCGCTGGGCGCGCCAGCGCGACGAGCGGTCGCTGTACGTGACGGCCGAGGAGTCGGCGGGCCAGGTCAAGCTGCGCGCCGACCGGACCGACGCGGTGCACGAACGCGTCTATCTCGCAGCCGAATCCGATCTGGCCACCATCCTCGGTCATGTCGAACAAGTGCGTCCGAGCCTGTTGGTGGTGGACTCGGTGCAGACCATGCTGGCCGCCGACGCCGACGGCGTGATCGGCGGCGTCACCCAGGTGCGCGCGGTCACCGCGGCGCTGACCTCGCTGGCCAAGGCGAGCGGAATCGCGGTGCTGCTGGTCGGCCACGTCACCAAGGACGGCAACGTGGCCGGGCCGCGCACCCTGGAACATCTGGTGGACGTGGTGCTGCAGTTCGAGGGCGACAAGCACTCGACGCTGCGCATGGTGCGCGGGATCAAGAATCGGTTCGGCAGCGCCGACGAGGTGGGCTGCTTCGAGCTGCACGACGACGGAATCGCCTGTGTCACCGACCCTTCCGGCCTGTTCCTGCACCATCGCACCGACCGGGTGCCCGGCACCGCGATCACCGTCGCGATGGACGGCAAGCGGCCGCTGCTCGGCGAGGTGCAGGGGCTCACCGTGTCCACCCAGATACCGGCGCCGCGGCGAGCGGTCAGCGGGCTGGACTACAACCGGGTGTCGATGGTGCTCGCGGTACTGCAGAGCCGGTGTCACGTGTATCTGGGCAAGCACGACGTCTACGCGGCGACCGTCGGCGGCATGCGGCTGACCGAGCCGGCCGCCGATCTGGCGATCGCGCTGGCGCTCACCAGTGCCGAGCGCGATGTGGCGCTGCCGTCCGGGATGGTGATCCTGGGTGAGGTCGGCCTGGCCGGCGAGGTGCGGCGCGTCACCGGGCTGGGGCGTCGACTCGCCGAGGCCGAGCGGCTAGGTTTCACGGAGGCGCTGGTGCCGCCGGGGGCGGATCTCTCCGGCATCACCATGAAGGTGCACGAGGTGACCGATGTTCGTGCGGCCGTCGCCAGGGGTGGTTTGTCGAATCGAAGTCGCAAACATGCGGAGGCTGCCGAATGAACGCGGGTCACTGGGTCACCAACCTGCTCGGTAGGACGGCAACGGCGGTTTCCGGCGCTGAAGCGCTTGCGCCGCAACCGGTCCCGTCGAGCGAGCCGAGCGCTCGCCTCGAGCCGACGCCGAAACCCGAAGCTGTGCGATCGGATACGATAGACCGCCTTATTCCCGGAACTCTGCTACGCGACGGCATCGACCGAATCCTGTTGGCGCGCACCGGCGCTCTGGTCGTCCTCGGCTACGACGATGCCGTGGAACGGATCTGCGACGGCGGCTTCGACCTGGATGTCGAGTTCTCGCCGACCCGATTGCGCGAACTGTCGAAAATGGATGGGGCGGTGGTGCTTTCCACCGACGGCACGCGCATCCGGCGGGCGAACGTGCACCTGGTCCCCGACCCGACGCTGCCCACGGTGGAATCGGGCACCAGACACAAGGCCGGTGAGCGCACCGCCGCGCACACCGGCTTCCCGGTGGTGTCGGTGAGCCGCTCGACCGGCATCGTGACGGTGTACACCCGGGGCGGGCGGCATCTGATCCAGCCGTCGGAGACCATCCTCTCGCGCGCCAACCAGGCGATGGCGACGCTGGAGCGCTACCGGTCCCGGCTCGACGAGCTGACCAGGCAGCTGTCGCTGGTGGAACTGGAGGACTACACCACCCTGCGCGATGTGCTCACCGTCGTGCACTGCCTGGAGCTGATCCGGCGCATCGCCCGCGAGATCGATTCCGACGTACGCGAACTCGGGGTCGACGGCCGGCAGCTGGCGTTGCAGCTGGCCGAGGTGGTCGGCAACACCGACACGCTGCGGCGGCTGCTGGTGCGCGACTACCTGCGGGCCGACCCCGCCGACACCGAGGCGCTGGACCGCGCCCTGACCCGGCTGGCCGAACTGCTCGAGGTGGAACTGCTGGAACTGGCGAATCTGGCCGCGCCACTGGGCTTCCCGACCGATATCGAGGCCCTCGACAGCGGGGTCAGCCCGCGTGGATACCGGCTGCTCACCGAGCTCCCGCGGGTATCGCCGCACGCGGTGGAGCCGCTGGTCGCGGCCTTCGATTCGCTGCCGGGCCTGCTGGCCGCGACCATCGCCGAACTCGCCGCCGTCGAGGGCGTCGACCCCGCCTTGGCCCGCCAGGTGCGGGAGGGACTGTCCCGGTTGGCTGAGTCGGGCAGCGTGTAGGTCCGCGCGACCGTGCGGGTTGGCTGAGTCGGGCAGCGTGTAGGTCCGCGCGACCGTGCGGGTTGGCTGAGTCGGGCAGTGTGTAGGTCGGCGCAACTGTGTGAATTGGCCGAATCGGGCAGCGTGTAGGTCGGCGCGACTGTGTGAGTTGGCTGAGTTGGGCAGCGTGTAGGTCGGCGCGACTGTGCGGGTTGGCTGAGTCGGGCAGCGTGTAGGTCGGCGCGACTGTGTGAGTTGGCCGAATCGGGCAGTGTGTAGGTAGGGCGACTGTCACCGTCGGCCGAATCGGGCAGCGTGTCGGGCTCAGCCGATATTGAAGGTCTCCGGCGTGCTGTGTACCGAACCCAGCTGGGCGACCACGGTGTAGCCGCCCGGCGGCACCTGCACCCGCTCGCCCGCGCAGCCGGGCTGCGAGGTGGTGCCCGACCAGGTGAGCGTGAATGCCGCCTGCTCACCGCCTTTCAGCGCCCGCACCTCGGCGGGGCCGCCCGGGTCGCAGTCCGTGCTGGACCACATCCGGCGCTGGCCGTCCAGCGACTGCACCGTGACCTGCTGCAGCCCCGAGCCCATGTCGCGCTGGCAGACAGTGGTGGAGATGTTGGTGACCACGATGCCGAATACCGGCTGTTCACCGGTCTTGTAATCAGGCTGGGCCACGGTCACTTTCACCGCCAGCGACTGGTCCGGGCAGGAGACCGGCGAACCGCTGGCGGTGGCGTTGGTCGTGGCCGTCGACGGCGACGTGCTGGATTCGGCCGCGCCGGTCGAACTCTGGGCGGGCGCGCTCGTGACCGACGAGCTCGCCGCGACAGGGGCGGCGCTCTTGTCGTCGCCACCCCCGCGCAGCAGCATGATCGCCAGCCAGATCACCAGCGCGAGGACTACGACCAGGGCCGCGATGGCGAGTAAGCGGCGGCGCCAGTAGATTTCCGGCGGCAGCGGTCCATTCGGTTCCAGCACGCAACAACGGTAAGCGCACGGTCGGGCACGCCCCGTTCAGCGGCACGGCGTGTCGGTCTCAGGGCACCTCGCCGATATTGCCCACGGCACTGTGCAACTTGGCCTTGCCGTCCTGCAGCTTGTAGGTGACGCAGGCGATGGCGAGCTCGCCGGAGGCCACGCGCTGCGAGATGGTCATCGAGCGCTGCATCAGCAACCTGCTGGTTTCCACGACGTGGCGGGCCTCCAACTCGTCCACGCCGGTCAGGCCCTCGCGACGGCCGATGAGGATCGACGGGGTGACCTTCTCCACGACGCTGCGGATGAACCCGCCGGGGACGTTGCCGCCGTCGAGCGCGTCGATGGTCGCGCGCACCGCGCCGCAGCTGTCGTGGCCGAGCACCACGATCAACGGCACGTCCAGCACCTCGACGCCGTATTCGATGGATCCCAGCACCGAGGAGTCCACCACGTGGCCGGCGGTGCGGACCACGAACATATCGCCGAGACCCTGGTCGAAGATGATCTCCGCCGCGACTCGGGAATCGCCGCAGCCGAACAGGATCGCGGTCGGGTGCTGGCCGCTCACGAGCGTGGCCCGGCGGTCCGCGCCCTGGCTAGGATGCTCCAACGTGCCGTTGACGAACCTGTCGTTGCCCTCGCGAAGGGACTTCCAGGCACTGATCGGGTTGGTATGAGGCATGTGTCCTATTTTCCACAGCGGGATCGCTACCGGCGAGTCCGTGAAGTTACAGCGTGGCAAATACGGCCCCAACGGCGGCGGACACGCCGAGTGAGAGTGCGGCACCGGACGCCGGGCGGTCCGGGGATCGAAGGGAAATTCGCGCGCGTGAGCATCGACACCCATGCCCTGATCGACTGGTACGACGAGACCGCGCGGGATCTGCCGTGGCGGCGGCCGGGCGTGACCGCGTGGCAGATCCTGATGAGCGAGATCATGCTGCAGCAGACGCCGGTGGTGCGGGTGGAACCGGTGTGGCGGGAATGGGTGGCGCGCTGGCCGGTGCCGTCGGCGATGGCCGCCGCGTCGCAGGGCGAGGTGCTGCGCGCGTGGGGCAAGCTCGGCTACCCGCGGCGGGCGCTGCGCCTGCACGAGTGCGCGCGGGTGCTGGCCGCCGAGCACGGCGACGAGGTGCCCGACGACGTGGACGTGCTGCTGGGTTTGCCGGGCATCGGCGCGTACACGGCGCGCGCGGTGGCCTGCTTCGCCTACGGGCAGCGAGTTCCCGTGGTGGACACCAACGTTCGGCGCGTGGTGGCCCGCGCGGTACACGGTCGGGCGGAGGCGGGTAACCCCGCCGCCCGCGACCTGGCCGACACCGAGGTCCTGCTGCCCGCGCACATCGGCCGCGCGGCGCGGTTCTCGGCCGCGCTGATGGAACTCGGCGCGACCGTCTGCACGGCCCGCAACCCCGACTGCTCCCGCTGCCCCCTGCCCACCTGCGCCTGGGTCACGGCCGGCCGCCCCGCCTCGGACGTGGTGCGCCGCACCCAGAAGTACGACGGCACCGACCGCCAGGCCCGCGGCCGCCTGCTCGACGTCCTGCGCGCCGCCTCCGGCCCGGTCGAACGCGTCGCCCTGGACCTCGCGTGGACCCGCGACCCCGGCCAGCGCGACCGCGCCCTGGACTCCCTACTCCTCGACGGCCTGATCGAGCAAACCCGCGACGGCTTGTTCGCCCTCCCCGGCGAAAGCGGCACGAACTAACCGCCACACCACGTCAGGTCACAGCGCTCTGTTATCCATCAGGCACCGAAGCCCCACCCCTGCCCTTCCCACAGTTCCATTCCCTGCCTTCCCGGAGCCCGTCCCTGTCTTCCCGGAGCCCGTCCCTGTCTTCCCGGAGCCCGTCCCTGTCTTCCCGGAGCCCGTCCCCGTCTTCCCAGAGCCCCGTTCCCTGTCTTCGCAGAGTCCTGGTTCCTGTCTTCGCAGAGTCCTGGTTCCTGTTTGCCCCGGAGTCTTGGTTCCTGTCTGCCCCGGAGTCTCGTTTCCTGTCTTCGCAGGGCCCCGTTCCATGTCTTCGCGAAGCCCCGTTTCCTGTCTTCCCGCAGCCCCGTTTCCTGTCTTCCCGCAGCCCTGTTCCCTGTCTCCCGGAGCCTGTTCGCTGTCTTCCCGTTCGCTGTCTTCGCGAAGTTCCAATTCCCTGTCTTCCCCGCGCCCTGCGCGGGGAAGACAGGGCGGGTCAGGCGGGCGCGGGTGCCGGGGTGGGGCGGCGGGTGCGGGCGCCGACGAGGCGGCAGATCAGGTAGATCGCGAAGGAGATGGCGGTGACGAAGGTGGAGACCGGGACACCGGGAGCCAGGGAGAGCAGGATGCCGCCGACGGCGGAGATCTCGGCGAAGACGATGGCCAGGACCGTGGCGCGCGCCGGACTGGCGGTGACGCGCGCGGCCGCCGCGGCGGGCGTGATCAACAGCGAGAGCACCAGCAGCGCACCGACGATCTGCACCCCGAACGCCGCCGTGATGCCCAGCAGCACCGCGAACACCACCGACAGCGCCCGCACCGGAACACCGCGCGCCATCGCCACCTCCGGATCGGTGCTGGCGAACAGCAACGGCCGATAGACGAAGGCCAGCACCGCGAGCACCGCCGCCGAGCACACCGCGAGCGTGGTCAGGCCGCCGTTGCCCACGCTGACCACCTGCCCGGTGAGCAGCGAGAACTTCGACCCCGCCCGGCTGGGACCGAGCCACAGGAACAGTACCGACAACCCCAGCCCGAACGACAGCACCACCGCGATCACCGAATCACGTTCGCGCGCTTTGGAACCCAGCAGGCCGAACAGCACCGCCGCCACCACCGACCCGGCAATGGCGCCGGCGCCCACGCCGATGCCCGCCAGCAGCGCGGCCGCCGCGCCGGTCAGCGACAGCTCGCTGGTGCCGTGCACCGCGAACGACATCTGCCGGCTCACGATCAGCGGTCCGATGGCGCCGGCGAGCAGGCCGAGCAGCGCCGCCGCCAGCACCGCCTGCTGTACGAAGTCGTAGGACAGCAGGTTCGCGGTGGTGTGGAAGTCGAGCATCTTCGAGAAGACGTCGGAGAGCTTGTCGATCACGCGCGTGTCTCCGCCGGGGTGTCGGCGTGGCAGTGGCCGCCCGCGACGCCCAGCGCGTCCATGGTGTCGCCGGTGCCGACGACCACCAGGCGGCCGCGCACCCGCAGCACGTCCACCTCGGTGCGGTACAGCTCCGAGAGCACCTCGGAGGTCATCACCTCGTCGGGCGTGCCGATCCGGAACTTGCCGTCGACCAGGTACAGCACCCGATCCACCAGGGGGAGAATCGGATTGATCTCGTGGGTCACGAAAAGCACCGCGGTGTCGTGGGCGCGGCGGCGTGCGTCGATGAGTTCGGACACCAGCCGCTGGTTCGCCAGATCGAGACTCAGCAGCGGCTCGTCGCACAGCAGCACCCGCGGATCGCCCACCAGCGCCTGCGCCACCCGCAGCCGCTGCTGCTCACCACCGGACAGCGACTCCAGCGGCGCGTGCGCGAAGCGCTCGGCACCGACCCGCGCGACGGCATCGGCCACCCGCCGCCGTCGTTCCCCGCGCCCGCGCAGCCCCAGACCCCAGCGATGCCCGTCGACCCCCAGCCCGACCAGGTCGACGCCGCGCAACTGCACCCCGGCATCGATCGTCTTCTGCTGCGGGATGTACCCGATGTGCGGATTGCCCACGCGCGCAGGCGAACCCGCGACCTCCACCGTCCCGGCGCTGGGCGCCAGCTGCCCGAGCAACATCCGCAACAGCGAGGTCTTCCCGGATCCGTTCGGCCCCAGCACCGCGACGAACTCACCCGGCGCGACCTCGAGATCGAGCCCCTCCCACAACGTCCGCTCCCCGAACGCCAGCCGCGCTCCCCGCAGCCGCACCGCCGCATCCTGATCGGCGAGTGCCCGGCCGCGGCCCGCGAGAGTGGTTGCCGCCGAGCCCGTCTCGCCGGCGGCCGTCCCGGCGGCGGCCCTCTCCTCGTCGTCGCGCCTGTCCACCCCGGTGGGTGCAACCGTTTCGCTCAGCCGGACCTTCCCCGCCATCGGAGCTCCCGTCGTCAGCCCAGCGCCTTGGCCAGCGCTTGCGCGTTCGCCGTCTGCCACTGCACGTAGTCGGTGCCCGCGGGCAGGGTTTCGGTCACCTCGACCACCGGCACCCCGGCGGCCTTCGCGGTCGCGGCGATGTCCTCGGTGGTCTTGTCCTCGGTCTGCACGTTGTAGAGCAGCGCCCGGACCTGCTTGCCGGTCAACAGATCCCGCACGGCGGCCACGTCGGCGGGCGCCGGGTCGGTGCCCTGCTCGACGGCCTCCTCGAAGGCGTGCGGGGTGCGATCGTCGGCGTCGGCGGCCTGCAGCAGATAGTGCGCCAGCGGCTCGGTCTGCAACACCGGGGACTTCGGGTGCTCGGCCGCGATCTTCGCGGTGACGGCGCTGATCTCCTTCAGCTTGCCGCGGAAGGCCTCGGCGCGCTCGGTGTAGGCCTGCGCGTGGTCCTGGTCGGCCGCGCCCAGTTCGGTGGCGATCTTCGCGGCCACCGCGTCGACGGTGTGCACGTCGTACCAGACGTGTTCGTTCTCGTCGGTTCCGGACTTCAGTTCGAACGCGTTGATGGTCGGTTTGCCACGCCCCTGCGCGGCCTTCTCGGCGAACTCGTCGTAATGGCCGCCGTTGACGATCACCAGCGCCGCGTCGCGGATATCGGCGGCGTCGGTGGGCGAGGTCTGGTACTCGTGCGGGTCCTCGGTCGGGCTGTCGATGATGGATTTGACCTCGACATCGGGCCCGGCGATCGCGGCCGCGATGCTGCCCCACACATCGGTGGAAGCGACCACGGTGAGCTTGTCGGAATCGTTGCTCGAATTACCGCAGGCGGTGAGGCCGGCCGCGGCCGCGACCCCCATCGCGGCGGCAGCTACTCGGACGGCGAAACTTCTGGTCACGCGGGGGTACTCCTACACACGCACTTAACGGAAACGATTTCCATTAAATGTATCGTACCTGTCCGCAGCGCCCGGCATCGATTTGCTGGATCGACGCTGTGAGAACAAACACGAGCGCACGGCCCGCCCCCGGAATGGGGCGGGCCGTCCGGTCACCCGTGAGCGCCGCGCGCTACTGCGCCAGCGCGACCACCGGCTGGCTCAGCAACTGGGCGCAGCGCAGCAACCCCAGGTGGCTGTAAGCCTGCGGGTGATTGCCCAGCGACCGCTCCGCAACCGGGTCGTACTCCTCGCTCAGCAGGCCCGTGGGCCCGGCCACGTCCACCAGCTGCGCGAACAGCGCCTCGGCGTCGGAGCGCTTGCCGATCAGCAGGTAGGCCTCCACCAGCCACGCCGCGCACAGGTGGAAACCGCCCTCGCCGCCGGGCAGCCCGTCGTCGTGGTGGTAGCGGTAGACCGTCGATCCGCTGCGCAGTTCGGCCTCGGTGGCGACCACGGTGGCGGCGAACCGCGGATCCGAGGGCTCGATCAGCCCGCTCAGCCCGATGTGCAGGGTCGCCGCGTCCAGATCGGTGTCGTCGTAGGCCGCGGTGTAGGACTGCACCTCGTCGTTCCAGCCTTTGGTCTTCACCTCGTCGGCGATGGTGTCGCGCAGCTCCAACCAGGCCGGGTCGACCCTGCGGTGGAACTTCTCGGCCAGCTTCAGCGCCCGGTCGACGGTCAGCCAGCCCATCACCTTCGAGTACACGTGGTGGCGCGGGTTACCGCGGATCTCCCAGATGCCGTGGTCGGGTTCGCGCCAGCGCCGCTGCACCGCGGAAACCATGGCGTGCACCAGTTCCCAGTCGCGGTCGGGCAGCGCCGCGGCCGGGTCGATGACGCCCTTGCGCTCCCGGGCGTCGGCGAGTCCGGCGATCAGGTCCACGATGGGACCGAACACGTCCAGCTGGACCTGCATGTTGGCCGCGTTGCCGACACGGACCGGACGCGAGCCCGCGTAGCCGGGCAGTGCGTCGAGCACGGCCTCCGGCGGGAGCGTCTCGCCGTACAGGGTGTACAGCGGATGCAGGCGCTCCGGCCCGGCGAGTGTCTCCAACACCCGGTGCACCCACTCCAGGAATTCCTCGGCCTCCCCGATGGAACCCAGCGTGACCAGCGCGTGCGCGGTCATCGAGGCGTCGCGCAGCCAGCAGTAGCGGTAGTCCCAGTTGCGCACGCCGCCGATGTCCTCCGGCAGCGAGGTGGTGGCCGCGGCCAGGATCGATCCGGACGGCGCGTGCACCAGCCCGCGCAGTGTCAGCGCCGAGCGCTTCATCAGGTCCGGCTTCAGCGGCGGCAGTTCCAGGCTCTCGGCCCAGTCCCGCCAGTACCGCTCGGCCTCGCGCCGCCGCTCCGGCTCGCTGACCATGGCCGGTGCGAGATCGGAGGTGCCGCAACGCATTTCCAGCACCACCGGCCCGGTCGAGGGGTCCACCACCGCGCGGGCGGTCTGATGGATGCCCTCCTCGAGGATCTCCCACTCGATGCCCGGCGACCGCAGCACGATCGGGTCGTTGGTGCCGTGTACGCGCAGCCCGGCGGCCGTGCGGTCCAGATTGACCGGCACCTGGCCGAATTCGGGCCGTGGCGCGAAGGTCACCACCGCACGGGCGTCACCGGTGATGACGCGGGTCAGGTCGGTGCGCTCGGGCGGCACGTCGTGCGGCAGGTAGTCGACGACTTGCAGACTGGCCCAGCGTGTTTCGACGGTCATGGTGCCGTCGACGTAACGCTGCGACAGCGGCAGGCCGGGCCGCTCGGGCGCGATGGTGAAGTGCCCGGCCTCGGGCCCGCCCAGCAGGTGCGCGAACACGGCCGCCGAATCCGGTTCGGGGTGGCAGAACCAGGTGACCGTCCCGTCCGGCGTGACCAGTGCCTTGGCGCGGGGGCCGGCCAGCATGGTCAGCCGTTCGATTCGAGGGGCCGACGCACCGGCCAGCCAGGTGCGCCGCTCTTCGAGCAGGAACGCCAGGGCCTTGGCCACCTCCTCGGTGCTGGCCACGCGGTATCCGGCGAGGCTGGTGCCCTCGCCGACCTTGATGCCGAGATCGGGACCGGACAGCCGCGCGAACGCCTTCTCGTCGGTGACGTCGTCACCGAAGAAGACCGCCGCCGAGGCGCCCTCCTGATGCCGGATGATGTCGAGGGCCGCGCCCTTGTCGGTCTGGATGACAGCCAACTCGATGACCGCCTTGCCCTCGGTCACCTGGACGCCGACCCAGCTGGCCGGGCCCTGCCGGGCCTGCTGCAACGCGCGCCGGCCCACCTCGGGGGCGGCGTTGCGGACGTGTAGCGCGACACTGGCCGGCTTGATCTCGACCGCGGCGCCCGGATTGTCCGCGGCGATTCCGGCCAGCGCGTTCTGCACTTCCTGCAGCAGCTGTTTGGCGTCGTTGTCGATGGCGTGCACGAAGCCGACATCGAATTCCGAGCCGTGGCTACCGATCAGCTGCACCTCGACCGGGAGCCGGGACAGCGCCGCGAGATCTCGCAGGGCCCGGCCGGAGATGACGGCCGCTGTGGTAGCGGTCAGACCGGCGAGGGCGCGTAACGCGCTCACCGATTCCCGATGGGGATAGGCTTTCGCCGGGTCGGACACGATGGGCGCGATGGTCCCGTCGTAGTCCGAGGCGACAAGTAGCCGTGGCATGCGGGCTACTGCCGCCAACGCACGGCGAAGTTCCTGTGGCAGATCCTGTGCGCTCACGCATCCAACCTATAGATCGGAGGAGAAATTTCAGGGCGCGGGAAACTTTACTGGGTAGGGTTTGCCCGCCGGTTCGCGCAGTGATACGAGACGTTTACGTTCGCCTCGCCGTGCGCATTCCTGATTGTGCGGTCTCCTGCCGTACGTTAGCTGGCTTGCCGCGCGCAGCCTGGGGCAAACCTAGCCGGATTCGCCGCTCAGCAGCAGGTCAACGGTCAGCTCGAGGCGTTCTGTGACGTCCGTCGCGGACGCCCGGCGGGTGAGCCAGGCTACGAGGTTGGACAGCCACACATCGCTGATCACGCGCGCGATGGCGAGATCGCGATCGGTGGCCTCGTCGTCGTCGTTCATCGCGCGGGCGAAGAACCGGTCCATCACCCGCCCGACCCGGTCCACCTCGGCGGCGGCGGACGCGTCGGCGAACATGAACGCGCGCGTCATCGCCTCGGTGAGCAGGGGGTCGCGCTGCATGGCACGGGTGACCTGGGTGAGCAGCAGATGCATGCGCTCGCGCGGCGTCTGCCCCGCCAGCGGTTTGCGCTTGTTGTCGAACTGCTCGAATTCCCGGGCCAGAGCCGACACCAGCAGGTGCACCTTGGAGGGGAAATACCGGTACAGCGTGCCCACGGCGACATCGGCGCGTTCGGCGACCGCGCGCATCTGCACCGCGTCGTAGCCGCCCTTCGAGGCCAGTGCGAGGGTGGCGTCGAGGATCCGCTTGCGGCGTTCGCGCTGGGCGGAGGAGCTGAGTTCGTCCTCGCTGAGCGTGGTCACCGGTGTGGCACGCGGGCGGGTTCCGTTCCGCGCCCCCGAGTCGCCTGACTGCTCTCGGGAGGGACTGGCCATTGGTGAAAGTCCTTTCCTGGAAACGTCGTTCTTGCGCCTGTGCCGTCGGTGCTGCGTGGACCGGCGGTGTCTTGACTTCCGCCCGACGGGGATATTAGAACATGTTCTAGGTGTGGGAGTCACGCCGGAGAGGCGGGAGGCAGTGTGACCATCGCCACCACTGACGAGCATAAAGCCGTTCAGGAGTCGATGCGCGGATGGGCGGCGGCCGTCCGTCCGATTGCAACAATGCGCGGCGGAACGCCTGGGTACTGGCGTGCGTACTGGCCGAGTCTGGTCGGGCTCGGCATCTTCCGCGTCGCGGTCGACGAGGACGCCGGGGGTGCCGGCGGTTCCGTCGGCGATCTGGCCGTGTTGGTCGAACAGGCGGCGCACGATCTGGTGGGCGGGCCGGTGTCGACGACCGCGCTCGCCGGCCTCGTTACCGGCGGCGTGCTGGACGAGGATACGCCCTGCGGGCTCGCGCTGGGTGACCCGGTTGCGGTGCCCGGCAACACAACCGGTGGCATCGAGCTGACCGGAGCCTGGGAGACGGTGCTCGGCGCGGCCTCCGACACGGCCGTGCTGCTGCCGGTCGAGATTTCGGCGCAGGCGGCACGAGCGGCGACCGGCGAACCGGCCGGCGCGGCGTCGCACGCGGAAGGCCCCGGCGTGCGGCGGCTGTGGTGCCTCGTCGAGGCGGGGGCCGAAGGCTTGCTGGTCGAGGATCTGCCGCCGCTGGACGCGAGCACGCCGCTGGCGCGGGTGCGGTGCACGGGCGTCCGGGTCGCGGCCGAGCGGATCTTCGAACCGCCTTATGCCGTAAGCGATCTGGTAGCGGCGCTGGTGGCCGCGGAGCTGGCGGGAATCGCCGGCTGGTGCCTGGAGACGGCGACCGAGTACGCCAAGGTGCGCGAGCAGTTCGGCCGGAAGATCGGTGAGTTCCAGGCCGTCAAGCACCTGTGCGCGTGGATGCTGTGCCGGGCCGAGCAGATTCGCGCGGTCGCCGCCGACGCCGCCGCGGCCGTGGACAACCGCGGCGACGAACTACCGCTGGCCGCCGCGATCGCGATGTCGATCGCGCTGGACGCGGCGGTGGATACGGCGAAGGACTGCATCCAGGTGCTCGGCGGCATCGGCTTCACCTGGGAGCACGACGCGCATCTGTATCTGCGCCGGGCGGTGGCGTTGCGCCAGCTGCTCGGTGGCGGCGCGGTCTGGCGGGCCCGCGTGACCGAGCTGGTGCGCGCCGGGCGGCGGCGCACGGTGGGACTCGATCTCGGCTTCGGCGCGGACGCCGCGACCGAGAGCGCGGCTTGGGACGCACTGGGTTTGGACGCGGCCGGAGCCGCCGAGCTGGCCGCGGAGCTGGCGCGAATCGGCGCGCTGCCCGCCGAGCAACAGCGAGACGCCTTGGTGGACACCGGTTTACTGGCGCCGCACTGGCCGCCACCGTACGGCCGCGGGGCCGGGCCGATCCTGCGCACGCTGATCGACGAGCAGGTGCGCGCCGCCGGAATCACGGTGCCGGACATCCAGATCGGCAACTGGGCGGTGCCGACGCTGCTGCAGCACGGCACCCCCGAACAGATCGAGCGCTTCGTGCATCCGACGCAGCGCGGCGAGGTGATCTGGTGCCAGCTGTTCAGTGAGCCCGAGGCGGGGTCGGATCTGGCCGCGTTGCGCACCACCGCGACCCGGGTCGAGGGCGGCTGGAAGCTGCGCGGCCAGAAGGTCTGGACCTCGCTGGCGAACGTGGCCAACTGGGCGATCTGCCTGGCCCGCACCGATGCGAGCGTGCCGAAGCATCGCGGGATCAGCTACTTCCTGGTCGACATGAGCAGCCCGGGTATCGATATCCGGCCGCTGGTGCAGATCACGGGTGAGGCGAAGTTCTCCGAGGTGTTCCTCGACGACGTGTTCGTCCCCGACGACTGCCTGGTCGGCGAGCTGGGCGCGGGCTGGAAGATCGCCCGCTCCACCCTGTCCGCCGAGCGAGTCGCCATGGGCGGCAGCGGAATCGGCGCGGAGCTGGAGCGGCTCATCGCCATCGCGCCGCGAACCGGGCCGGGTGCGGAATTGATCGCCGACCGCCTCGGAGCACTGGTCGCCGAATCGGTCGCCGGATTGTTGCTGGAGACCAGGGCCGCGCAGCGGATACTGGCCGGAATCGACCCCGGTCCACAGAGCAGCGTGCGCAAACTGGTCGGTGTCCGCCATCGTCAGGCGGTCGCGGAATTCGCCGTCGAACTCGCGGGAGTGGCGGGCGCTCAGGAATCCGATGTGGTGAAAGAATTCCTGCTGACGCGCTGTTTGTCGATCGCGGGGGGCACCGAGCAGATCCTGCTGACCGTGGCCGGGGAACGGATTCTCGGGCTCCCGCGCGAATCGCACGGCTAAGTCCACACCTCACACGGGAGCATTGCATTGGACTTCAACAGGGACGAGAGCCAGGACGCTGTCGCCGAGGTTGTCGTAAGTTTGCTGGAACACACCGACGCCCGCGATATCGAATTGTGGCCGAACATTGTCGACAGCGGTCTCCTGGCAGTCGCCCTACCAGAGCGCTACGGCGGCGACGGCATGGGACTGCCGGAGGTCTCGGCCATGCTGACCGAGCTGGCGACCGATGCCGTGCAGGCGCCCGCGCTGGCCACGCTCGGCTTCGGCGTGCTGCCGCTGCTGCGGCGAGCCCCGGAAGCGCTGGCGGACAAGGTGTTTCCGGCCGTCGCCGCGGGCACGGTACTCACGGCGGCGCTGCACGAGCCCGGTGCGCCGTTCGCCGTGCAGCCGGTGACGACGGCCGTGGCCGACGGCGACGTGGTGCGGGTCAGCGGCCGTAAGGTGGCCGTGCCGTACGCGGATCGGGCCGGGTGGCTGCTGATCCCGACCGATTCCGGCATCGCCGTGGTGGAAGCGGGCACACCGGGTGTCACGGTGCGGGAGACGCCCGCCTCTACCGGCGCACCGGAGTTCTCGGTGTCGCTGGACCGGGCCGAGATCCCGGCCGGGCAGCTGCTGCCCGAGGGCCTCGACGACCTGCACCGCCTGGCTCTGGCGTCGATCGGCTCGGTCGCCGACGGGCTGCTGAAGGGCGTGCTCACGCTCACCGCCGAGCATGTCCGCACCCGCCGGCAGTTCGGCCGCCCGCTGGCCGAATTCCAGGCGGTGGCGCAGCAGATCGCCGACGTCTACGTCGTCTCGCGAACGCTGCACGCCGCCGCCCTGTCCGCCAATTGGGCTCTGGCGGAATACCTCAACCGCGGCCCGGCTCGGTCCTGGACTGGCGGAGCGGAGGAGGGAAGGACCGAGCCTCAGGGGGCCGCGGCCCGCGACGCCGGAGGCGGCGCAGACGAACACCGCGTCGACGACGATCTCGATGTGCTGGCCTACTGCGTGGCCTCGGACTTGCCCGTGGCCATGCAGAAGTGTCACCACCTGCACGGCGGTATCGGGGTGGACATGACCCACCCCCTGCATCGCTACTACTCACAGGCCAAGGACATCGCCCGCTGGCTCGGCGGCGCGTCGTTCCGGCTGGATCGATTGGGAGCCAGATGTTCATCGACCTGACGGCCGAGCAGCGCCGGCTGCGTGACGAATTACGTTCCTACTTCGCCGATCTCGTGACGCCGGAGGAGGCGGCGGAGATGTCGGTGAACCGGCACGGCGACGCCTACCGTGCGGTGGTGCGGCGCATGGGCCGCGACGGCCGGCTCGGCGTGGGCTGGCCGAAAGAGTACGGCGGCCAGGGTTTCGGCCCCGTCGAACAGCAGATCTTCTACAACGAGGCGGCCCGGGCGGATGTGCCGCTGCCGCTGGTGACGCTGATGACGGTCGGCCCGACCCTGCAGCAGTTCGGCACCCCGGAACAGAAGAAGAAGTTCCTGCCCGCGATCCTCGCCGGTGACGTGCATTTCGCGATCGGCTATTCCGAGCCGGAGGCCGGCACCGACCTGGCCAGCCTGCGCACCAGCGCGGTGCGCGACGCCAACGGCGACTGGATCGTCAACGGGCAGAAGATCTTCACCACCGGCGCGCACGAGGCCGACTACGTGTGGCTGGCCTGCCGGACCGGTTCGGTCGAGTCGCGGCATCGCGGCATCACGATCCTGATCGTGGACACCAAGGATCCCGGCTACTCGTGGACGCCGATCATCACCTGCGACGGCGCGCACCACACCAACGCCACCTACTTCGACAATGTGCGGGTCCCGGCCGACATGCTCGTCGGCGAGGAGAACCGCGGCTGGAAGCTGATCACCACTCAGCTCAACCACGAGCGGGTCAGCCTGGGTCCCTCCGGGAAGATCGAACAGCTCTACGACCGCGCGCACGATTGGGCGCGGCGGCAGGGTGTGCTCGGCGAGCCGGACGTGCGGCGGTCGCTGGGCCGCATGCACGCGATGGTCCGGCTCAACGAACTGCTGAACTGGCAGGTCGCCGCCGACGCGGATCACCCGGCCGACGACCCGGCCGGGGTGATCGCGGATGCCTCGGCGACGAAGGTCTATTCGACCGAATCGCTGCAGGAGGCCGGGCGGCTGGCGGAGGAGATCGTCGGGCGCTACGGCGATCCGGCCGATGACGCCACCGGTGAGCTATTGGACTGGCTGGACCGCCGCACCAAGCAGAACCTGGTGGTGACCTTCGGCGGCGGGGTCAACGAGGTCATGCGTGAACTCATCGCCACCGCCGGGCTGAACCTGCCGCGTGTACCGAGATAGGAGTTTCCAGTGCCGGAAACCGTGACAGCGGACGAGATCGTCGCCGCCGGGGAACGAATCATGCGGGCGGGGGAGTGCGCGCCGCGGGTGGCGCGCGACCCCGTCAACCAACCCATGATCAACAACTGGGTCGAGGCGATCGGCGACGCCAACCCGATCTACGTCGACGAGGCCGCCGCCAAGGCCGCCGGACATCCGGGCATCGTCGCGCCGCCCGCCATGGCGCAGGTGTGGACGATGCCCGGCCTGCACGGCGCGCGCCCGGCCGACGACCCGATGAACGCGGTCAACGACCTGCTCGACGCCGCCGGCTACACCTCGGTGGTCGCGACCAACTGCGAGCAGACCTACCACCGTTATCTGACGGTCGGTGAGCGGGTGCAGGCGCGCACCCGGCTGCGAGATCTGGTGGGGCCCAAGCGCACCGCGCTCGGCGAGGGCTGGTTCGCGACCTACATTCTGACCTGGTACGTCGGCGACGAGCCGGTCACCGAGATGGCGTTCCGGATGTTGAAGTTCGCGCCCGGCACGGCGAAACCCGCTCAGCCGCAGGACGACCCGAGCAAACGCGCCAGGCCGACCATCTCTCAGGACACCGAATTCTTCTGGGCGGGCGCGAGAGCCGGCGAGCTGCGAATCCAGCGGCTGCCCGACGGCACACTGCGGCATCCGCCCGTGCCCGCGCTGTGGGCGGACAAGGACGCGCCGCCGGACTACGTGGTGGCCTCGGGGCGTGGCACGGTGTTCAGCTACGTGGTGCATCACGCGCCGAAAGTGCCTGGACGGCAACTGCCCTACGTGGTGGCGCTGGTCGAACTCGAGGAGGGCGTGCGGGTACTCGGCGAACTGCGCGGCGTCGCGCCCGACGCGGTTCGGATCGGACAGCCGGTCGAGGTGGCCTTCGAGCGGCTCGACGACGACAACACCGTGCCGTACTGGAAGGTGAGCGCATGACCGCGACGCTGGGGGCCGTGCGGGTGGGAACCACGCTGCCCGAGTTGACCATTCACGCCGATCCCACGTTCGTGATCAGCACCGCCCTGGCTACCAGGGACTTCCAGGACGTGCACCACGATCGGGACAAGGCCGTCGAGCGCGGCTCCAAGGACATCTTCGTCAACATCCTCACCGACACCGGGCTGGTACAGCGGTTCGTCACCGACTGGGCCGGACCGGGTGCACGCGTGAAATCGCTCGCGCTGCGGCTGGGCGTACCGCTCTACGCCGGCGACACCCTCACCCTCACCGGCACCGTGACCGCGGTCGAGGGCGAGGAGATCCACGTCGAGGTGGTCGGGCGGGACAGCCTCGGTGATCACATCACGGCGAAAGCCGTTGTCGCGGTGCCGGAGACGGCGTCCCGCAACACACAGGAGCAGGCGTGAGCAATTCACTCGGCGGGAAAGCCGCCATCGTCGGTATCGGCGCGACCGACTTCTCCAAGCAGTCGGGGCGTAGCGAGCTGCGGCTGGCGGCGGAGGCGGTCACCGCCGCGCTGCACGATGCCGGGCTGAAGCCCGCGGATGTGGACGGCCTGACCACCTTCACGATGGACACCAACACCCAAGCCGCGGTGGCGCGGGCGGCGGGCATCCCGAACCTGAAGTTCTTCAGCAACATTCCGTTCGGCGGCGGTGCGGCCTGCGCGACCGTGCAGCAGGCGGCGATGGCCGTGGCGACCGGAGTGGCCGACGTGGTCGTGGCCTACCGTGCCTTCAACGAGCGCTCGGGTCATCGGTTCGGTCAGTTCGCCACGCACTTGGCCTCGGCGGCAACGTCTTCGGGTGTCGACGCCGCGTGGGCGTATCCGCAGGGACTGGGTACTCCGGCCGCGCAGGTCGCCATGGTCGCTCGCCGGTACATGCACGTATACGGCGCCACCAGTGCCGATTTCGGCACGATAGCGGTGGCCGACCGCAAGCACGCGGCGGTGAATCCGGCGGCGCACTTCTACGGCAAACCGATCACCCTGGAAGAACACCAGAATTCGCGCTGGATCGCCGAACCGCTGCACCTGCTGGACTGCTGCCAGGAGACCGACGGTGGCGTGGCGATCGTGGTCACCAGCGTCGAACGCGCCCGCGACCTGCCGCAGCCCGCGGCCGTAATCGCCGCTGCCGCACAGGGTTCCGGCGCCGACCAATACGTCATGACCAGCTACTACCGCGACGCCATGACGGGCCTGCCCGAAATGGGCCTGGTCGGCGACCAACTCTGGTCCCAGAGCGGCCTGCGCCCCGAAGACATGCAAGCCGCCATCCTCTACGACCACTTCACCCCCTTCGTCCTCATGCAACTGGAGGAACTCGGCTTCTGCCCCCGGGGCGAAGCCAAGGACTTCATCGCCGACGGCGCCATAGAACTGGGCGGCCGCCTCCCCCTCAACACCCACGGCGGCCAACTCGGCGAGGCCTACATCCACGGCATGAACGGCATAGCCGAAGCCGTCCGCCAAATCCGCGGCACGTCGGTGAACCAGGTCGAGAACCTGCACAACATAGCCGTAACCGCAGGCACAGGCGTCCCGACATCCGGTTTGGTACTGACCGCCGCCTGACCCCCGCAACCAGTCGTCACGGGATACTTCCGGACGGTATGGTGGGGCCGCCGGACCGCTTGGTCGGCCGTGGACAGGGGAGAGCTGATGGCGAATGTGAAGTGGCGGACTATCGGTGCGGCTGTGCTCGTTGCGGGTGGTGCGGCGATCGGCACGATCGTGGCGGGACCGGCGACGGCGGAGCCGCAGGGATGCACGCTGGATCGGTCGTGGAGCGGGGCGACGGCTCATTGCGGTGGGGACGGCACCTACATCCTCGAAGTCGACTGCTTCGGCATGAGCATCTCGGGCGGCCAGCCGTTCGGGCCGTACTACAAATCGGTCGTCGGCCACACCGACCCCTCTCTGGACCCGATCTTCACCTCCCCGCACCGCGACTGCATGAACCCGTTCACGCTGGGCCAGATAGGCATCGCCACCGACGCCCGCATCACCCAGGTCCCCACCCGACCGGCCCCGTCGAACGCCTACGAATAATCTCGCTGTGCGGGGTAGCGCTCGGTGAAGACGATTCGGTTGCGGGTTCGGCGGCCGGGGTGTTGGGGGGCGGTGGCGGCGTGGCCGATGGTCACGATTACCGCGATGGCTAGGTTGTCTCGGTCTTCGATGCCGATCGCTTGTTTGACCAGGTGGGGGTCCCAGCCGTTCATCGGGGCGGAGGCCAGGCCGAGGGCGGTTGCCGCGAGCATGGTGTAGGTGGCGGCGATCATGGCGTTCTTCACCGCGTTCTCGCGGAGTAGGCCGCGCTCGCGCAGGTCGTGGTATTCGGCGCGACTGTCGAACAGGGCGGTGAACTCGGCGTTCCAGGCGCCGTTGCGGGCGGCGGTGGCGGCGATGTCGGTGTTTGGCGCTTCCCATGCTGTGGCGTCGGCGACGAAGACCAGGGCCACCGGGGCCTCTCGCGGCTGCGGTTGGCCGAATGCGGCCTGCGACAGGCGATTCCGACCTGCCTCGCTGCTCACCACGACTATCGACCGGTCCTGCATGTTCCAGGCGCTCGGTGCCTGTACCGCGAGTTCCAGCACCTCGTCCAGGACGGCGGGGTCGACGGGATCGGGGCGGTAGTGCCGAACGGTGCGGCGGGTGCGAATGGCTTCGGGAACCGAAAGTGCTTGTGTCTCCATATAACAAACTATCGGAGAGTGGCACGCTTTTCGGAAGAAGGCACCTTTTTGTGCGCTACGATGACCAGGGTGCGTAACTACGTCGAATCGTCGGGCCTGCCCGCCGACATCTACTCCGCCCGCTGCCCCACCCGCCGCGTCCTCGACCGCATCGCGGGCAAGTGGACGGTCCTCATAGTCGACGCCCTCGCCGACGGCACCCTCCGCTACACCGACCTGCAACGCCGCATCGACGGCATCTCCCAGAAAATGCTCACCCAGACCCTCCGCGACCTCGAGGCCGACGGTTTCCTCACCCGCACCGTCCACCCCACCATCCCCCCGAAGGTCGAATACGCCCTCACCCCTTTGGGTCACAGCCTCCGGACTCCCATCGCCGCCCTGCGCGAATGGATCGAGTCCAACATCAACCACATCGAATCCGCGCGAGCCCGCGCAGAACGGGCCTGATCGCCGGGCGGTGTGGATGTCGTCACCTTCGGTCCCGCTGCGCCTGTCGGGTCTCTACAAATATAGAGGTAACTCGGCGGTGAGTGGAGGATGACGGGCATGAACGGGGATATCGCGCTGGATGCCGGGCAGCGGGCGGTGGCGGTGCGGCTGGGGGAGGTGGGTGCTCGGGTCGGGCGATGGCGGTGGCGGCCTCGGGGGATCTATCTGTACGGGCGGCCCGGGCGGGGGAAGACCATGTTGATGGATCGGTTCTTCGCCGGGGTGGGGTCGAAACGTAAGCGGCGCTACCACTTTCATGGGTTCTTCGCGGGGTTGCACGGTGCTGTGGCGGAACTCGGTTCGATCGACCGGGCGGTGGATGCCGTGCTGGGTGATGCCGAGCTGGTGTGCTTCGACGAGTTTCACGTCCATGACATCGGGGATGCCATGCTCATGGCGCGGCTGCTGGATGCGCTGTTCGCGCGGTCCGTCCTGCTCGTGGTCACCTCGAACTACGCTCCGGACGAGTTGTTGCCGAATCCGCTGTTCCACGAACGGTTTCTGCCGACCATCGCGCGGATACGCGCGCACCTGGACGTGCTGACCCTCGACGGGCCACGGGACTATCGCGAGTTGCGCGGGCGGCGAACGGGTTTCGCCTCGGGGAGCTATCTGATCGGTGCGTCGCCGTACGCTGCCACGCTGCCCGAGATCCCGCCCGGGACTGCCGAACCGGCCCACGTCGCTCGTTCACCGATGAACATCGCACCACGAGCGCGCGTGGCGATCCCGACAGCCCACCGCCACCTCCACGCCCACCATGCCGAAAATGGTTCCCTGACAGCCGACTTCGCCGAACTCTGCGGCACCGCGCTGTCCGCCGCGGACTATCTCGAACTCACCACGCGTTACCGCCACTGGACGCTGTGCGGCGTCCCCGAATTGCGCACGGTCCCCACGGACCACGTCACCCGCTTCGTGAATCTGGTCGACATCCTCTACGACGCGGATGTGCCGCTCACCGTCCACGCCGCGGCGCCGCTGCCCGAGCTCTCCCGCGACGTCGCGCACGTGCCGGACCTGGCTCGGATCGCCAGCCGGCTGCGCGAGTTGCCGGTCGGCGGGCGGGCCGCGGCATAAGGGGGCGCGACCTGGGTAAACCCTTGTGTCGCAGATAAATTGCCGATCGGAAGAATTGTGGGGTCTCACAATTTTTCCGGGATTCGACTTCCCGCGTGTGGGATGAGCAGAATTCCGTTACGCCGGGTTTTTCATTTCCGTCCTGACGGACCATTCGGCATGTAACGATGTGCGGAGTTTGCGCAGTACCGAGGTTCTGGGAGATGCCCGTGGGCGTGGTGGGATCGGCGATACCGCGCGCGATCGGGTCGGTCGCGTTGCTGGCGATGGCCGTCCTCGCGCTGCGCGGATTCGTGCCGGGCACCGGTGGGCCGCACGCGGTGTCGCCGCCCTCGGCGGTCGCCGTCGCGCTGATGCCGGTGCTGTCGCTGGTGTCGGTGGTGATCCTGCTGGCCGGCGTGATCACCAGCCAGCATCGTTTGCCGCTGGCCATGCCGGACGCGGAGCGCGACACCGAGCGGCAGCCGTGGCAATTACGCCGATTCGGCCTGATGATGCTGGTCGGCCTGGCCGTGATCGCGCTGTTCGCGGCCCTGGCGTGGCTGGTGTACCTGCTGACCGGCGGCCCGGACACGCAGGTGCGGCCGCAGCCGCCCGCCGCCCGACCCACTCCGACCGCCCCCGTGGAGACCCCGCCGCCGACGCCGCAACCGTTCTCGGGAACTCCGGAACTCAGTGGCCGCGCCATGGTGTTCGTCGGCGGCGCGGCGGTCGCGCTGGTCGCGACGGCCGTCGTCGGCCTGGTCGTGGTCGCGATCGGCACGCGCCGCCGCCCGGTGGCGCGGGCGGCCGCGGCCGAGCCGAAACCCGCGGAACCGCCGGTCTCACTGGCCGACGTGGCCGAGATGGGTCTGGCCGCGATGATCGCCTCGGGCCAGGACGCCCGCACCGCGATCATCGCCTGTTACGTCGCCATGGAACGCGGCCTCGCCAAGGCCCGCGAGGTGGCGCCGCTGGTCTCCGACACGCCGTCGGAGGTGCTGGCGCGCGCCTTCGAGCGCGGCGCCCTGCACGACGCGTCGGCCCGGGAACTGGTCGCGCTGTTCGAGGAGGCCCGTTTCAGCCCGCACGCGATGCTGGAATGGCAGCGGATGCGCGCCGAGCAGCTGTTGCGAATCGTGCTGAACGATTTGCAGGGAGAACGATTATGAACGTGCCCGCCCCGGCGAAATCGCGGCGCCGGGTGATCACCGGTGGTGCCATCGTGGTGGTCGTGGCCGTCGAGGCGACAGCGCTCGGCGAACAGCGCGACGCCCTGCCGCTGCTCGCCGGAATTCCCGTGCTGATCGCCCTGGTTCTGCTGGTGAGATCGCTGGCCGAGCGCAGGCGCGCACCGACCCTGGACGGCCCGGCCGACGACGAGATCGACAACGGTCCCGCGGAGATGTTGCGCCGCTGGCGGGCCCGCGCCCAGATGCTCGCCGAACGCGCCGACGGCTCCCGCGCCGACTGGGATCGCTATCTGCGGCCTCTGCTGGCCAAGGAATTCGAACTGTCCAGCGGGCACCGGATCACGAAGAACCGGCGCGCCACCGAGGCGGCCGGGCAACTGCTGTTCGGGCCCGAATTATGGCGCTGGGTCGATCCGGCGAATTCGGCGACACGCGACCAGAACACCCGCGCCCCCGGGCGCGCGGCGCTGGACGAGATCCTGCGCCGCCTGCAGTCCATGTGAAAGCTCAGAGACGAGTGCGAGACGAATGAGTTCAAGTATGACGACGCCGATGGACGTGACCATCAAGCGCACCGAGGCGGTGCTGCGGGAGATCGCGCGCGTCGTGGTGGGCAAACGCGAAGAGCTGCAATTGATCATGATCGCGGTGCTCTCCGGCGGCCACATCCTGATCGAGGACCTACCGGGCCTGGGCAAGACGCTCATCGCCCGGTCCTTCGCGGCCGCACTCGGTTTGCAATTCACCCGGGTGCAGTTCACGCCGGATCTGTTGCCCGCCGATCTGATCGGCTCCACGATCTACGATATGAATTCCGGTCGTTTCAATTTCCGCCGCGGCCCGGTATTCACCAATATGCTGCTGGCCGACGAGATCAATCGCACCCCGCCCAAGACCCAGGCGGCGCTGCTGGAGGCGATGGCCGAGGGCCAGGTCAGCATCGACGGCGAAACGTTCCCGCTGCCAACCCCTTTCATCGTGATGGCCACCGACAACCCGATCGAGTACGAGGGAACCTACCCGTTGCCCGAGGCGCAGCTGGACCGCTTCGCCATGCAGCTGCGGCTGGGCTACCTCTCCGAGCAGGACGAGACCCAGATGATCCGCCGCCGGCTCGAGCGTGGCGCGGTACCACCGCAAGTCGGTCAGGTGGTGGACGCGCAGGGCCTGCTGGAGATGCGGCAGGCGGTCGAATTCGTCACCGTGCACCCGGATGTCGTCACCTACGTCGTGGCGTTGGCCGCCGCGACCCGCAACCATCCACAGGTGGAGGTCGGCGCCAGCCCGCGCGCCGAACTGGATCTGGTGCAGATGGCGCGCGCCCGGGCGCTGCTGATGGCGCGGGACTACGTGGTCCCCGAAGACGTGAAGGCCCTGGCGATTCCGGCCATGTCGCACCGCATCACGCTGCGCCCGGAGATGTGGGTGCGGCGCATCCGCGGCGAGGACGTCATCGCCGAACTGCTGCGCCGCCTTCCGGTCCCCCGCGCCACGGTCACATGAGGCATCGGGATACCAGCTCGGCCGCCGACGCCGAACTACGCTGGCGGCCCGCGCCGCTGGTCTTCATGCTCGCCGCCGCGGCGGCTCCGGCGCTGGCCGTGGCGGTCATGCTCGGGCGGTGGCAGCTGATCGTGTTCGCGGCCCCGATGCTCGGTGTGCTCGCGACCGCACCGTGGCAGGTGGCGCGCACCAGAATTCAGGTCGACGGCTCGGGTGTGCTGCGCTGCTTCGAATCCGAGGAGGTGGTGATGGACGTCGCCGCCTTCGTGGACGAGGGACACGCCCTGCTGCGCTGCCGACCGAACGAGACCCACGGCCTCGAGGTGCGGGTGGAACAGGCCGTCGATTCCGGCCCGGCCCCGGCGGGCCTGCGCCTGGCGTTGTCGACCGCGCGCTGGGGCCGCTATCCGGTGTCGGTACGGGTCACCGCGCTCAGTCCGGCCGGGCTGGCGGTCGCGTCGGTGACGCTTCCGGCCGGTGACGTGTACGTGTACCCGATCGCCGATCCGCAGCGAATGAAGTTGCCGCGCACCGACTATCCCGAACGCATCGGCACCCACCTGACCCGGCGGCACGGGCCGGGCGTGGAGTACGCCGACATCCGCGCCTACGCGCCGGGTGACCAGCTGCGCACGGTGAACTGGGCGGTCAGCGCGCGGCGCGGTCGCCTCTACGTCACCGAGCGACTCACCAACCGGGCCGCGGATGTCGTTGTGCTGGTGGACACTTCGCAGCAGGCGCCCGGCCCCGCCGCCGATTCGCTGGAGCTGTCGGTGCGCGGCGCCGCGCAGGTAGCGCAGTCGGCGCTGCAGGCTGGTGACCGCACCGCCGTGGTGTGCCTGGGCCAGGTGCCGCGCTGGCTGCGGCCCGACATCGGCCGACGGCAGTTCTATCGCATCGTCGACACCGTGCTCGAGGTCGGCGACGAGCACATTCCGACCCAGGGCACGCTGGCCCCGCACACCGCGGTGCCGCTCGGCGCGATCGTGGTGGCGTTCTCGACGCTGCTGGACACCCAGTTCGCGCTGGCCCTGATCGACCTGCGCAAGCGCGGGCACGTCGTGGTGGTGGTCGACGTGCTGCGCGGCGCGCCCTTCTACGAGGACCTCGATCCCACGCTGGCGCGCATGTGGCAGCTGGAACGGACCTCGATGTATCGGGACATGAGCACGGTCGGGGTCGACATCGTGGCCTGGCCGGCCGACACCCGGCTCGATCAGGTGATGCGGTTGCTGCCCGAGCACCGCCGTGTGGTGCGGGTGAAGCGATGACCAGATTCCTCGCGGTGCTGTCCGGGCTGCTGCTGACCGCGGCCGTGGCGATCGTGCTGCCGTGGGCGGCGCTCGGCGCGGGCGCGCTGGTGGTGCTGGGGTGGCGGTTCCGGGTGTGCGCGGTCGGGGCCGCGCTGGTAGCGCTGGGCGCGCTGGCCTGGGACGACACTGGCGCGCTGGCCGCGGCGGCGACGGGCCTGGTGGCGACCACCTACCTGCTCAACACCGCCACGGTGCACGCGCCCAGCGGCGTGGTGCCGACCACGCTGCCCTCGGTCACCGGCGCGCTGCTGTTCGCCGCCGCCGCGGTCGCCGCCACCCTGGTCCCGGTCCATCTGGCCTGGGTGCCGCTGGCCGCACCGGTGCTGGTGATCCTGCTGTACGCGCTGGTCATCCAGGGCTTGACCATCGGACGGGGTGATGATGCGAGTGAGCCGCGCCCGAGCGGTAACGCGTGAGGTGTCCCGGCGCGCCCGCGCAGTGTGAAAGGTGCTGTGCGGATGGGTTGGTGCGGCGTCGGCGCTGAGTGCGCCCGGCGGCCTGCTTGTCGTCCACGGGCCCGCGGGGAGCTGTGTGTCTGGCCACAGCCTGGCCTTCCGTAAGTGCCGCTGAGTACTACAGCTTGTAGTGTCTGATGTATGTGGGTTATTCCGATTGTTGCCGTCGTCTGCTCCGTCGCCATCGCCGTCCTGTTCGCGACGGGTTTCCCGGACGCCGAGTGATCGTGCCCTGATCCGGCACGATGGTCCGCCGCCCAGCGGGATCGATCGCACAGCGGTTTCCGGCCGCCGCGCGACCGTCCGCACCGGGCGGCGAACGCTTTCCGGGATCAGTCCGAGAACGTGAGTTTCACATCGCCGAGCACCGGGGCGTTCTCGCGTTCCACCACGGTGGCGGCGATGGTCAGTTCGTTGTTGTCCAGCCAGATCCGCGAGCGGATCGTCTCCCCGGGATACAGCACCCCCGCGAACCGCCCCCGGAATCCCGTGACCCGCACGGCATCCGAGTTCAGCACGGTATCGGTGGCCGTCTTGCAGACCAGGCCGTAGGTGCACAGCCCGTGCAGGATCGGGTTGGGAAACCCTGCGGCACGGGCGAATTCGGGGTCCGAATGCAGCGGATTGCGGTCACCGCACAGCCGATAGAGCAGCGCCTGCTGCGGCAATGTCGGCGTGGTGACGTCGAAATCCGGTGCGCGGTCCGGCAATTCGGACTTGGTGCTGGGTCCGCGCTCGCCGCCGAACCCGCCCTCGCCCTTGGCGAAGATGGATGAGCGGGCCGTCCACAGCGGATCGCCGTCCGAGCCGGTGACGGTGGTCTCCTGCACGATCACCGCGGCCGCGCCCTTGTCCCAGATCTCACTGATCCGGCCGGTGCTGGTGGCCTTGCCCGCGGCCGGAATCGGGCGATGCGTGACGATCTCCTGGCTGGCGTGTACCACCTTGGCCAGGTCGATCTCCACACCGGGGAAACTGACCTTCGGCGGATCGGTCATCCGCAGCGTGTGCGCGACGGTCGCGAACGTCGGCAGCACCTGCGGTTCGCGGTCGTCGAGATAGCGCAGTTCGCCCGGGTCCGTCCAGCGGGTACCCGCGCCGAGCCCCAGGTGGTACAGCTGCACATCCGACGGGGTCCACGCGAACTCCTGCGTCGGAAGTGCCGCGCCCAGTGCGACTTTCGGATCGATCGGCATTGTTCTCCCTACTCGCCCGTGGCGCCGCTGGTCGCCGCTTGCCGCTTCGCGCGGTCGGCGATATCCAGCACCGCCAGATATCCGAAGGTGATCGCCGGGCCGATGGTCGCGCCCGGACCGGCGTAGGTGTGACCCATGACCGGTGTCGAATTGTTGCCCGACGCGTACAGGCCCTCGATCACCGAGCCGTCCTCGCGCAGCACGCGCCCGGCGGTGTCGGCCACCAGGCCGCCCTTGGTGCCGAGGTCGCCGGGGACCATCTTGGCCGCGTAGAACGGGCCCTGCACGAGTGCCGCCAGGCACGGGTTCGGCTTCACCGTCGGGTCGCCGTAGTAGCGGTCGTAGTGGCTGTTGCCGCGCCCGAAGTCCTCGTCCACGCCCTTCTCGGCGAAGCCGTTGAACCGGGCGATGGTGGCCGCCAGATTGTCCGCCGGAACGCCGATCTTCCCGGCCAGTTCCTCGATAGTGTCGGCCTTGACGATGTTGTCGTTCTCCATCCAGCGCGACGGGATGCGCTGGCCGGGCTGCAGCGAGGCGTAGATGTACCGGTTGCGGTAGCGCTGGTCGAACACCAGCCAGGTGGGGATGTTCTCGCCCGGGCCCGGGCCCTGCCCGTACTCGCCGCCGTACATGGTGTGCACGGCCTCCACGTAAGGAGCGGACTCGTTTCCGAATCGCTTGCCCTCGGTGTTGACCATGATGGCGCCGGGCAGGTTGCGCTCGGCCAGCGCGAACCACGGCTTGCCGTTCTTGAAGATGGTCGGCCCCCACCAGGCGTCCTCCATGAACCCGACCGCGCCGCCGGCCTCCATGCCCGCGAGGATGCCGTCGCCGGTGTTGGCCGCCGCGCCGGTGGTCCACTCGGTGGTGATGGGCTGGCGCTGGTATTTGGTGCGCATCTCGGCGTTGTGCTCGAAACCGCCCGCGGCCAGCACCACGCCGTGCCGCGCGGTGAAGGTGACCGGCTTGCCGTTCTCCAGCGCCTCGACGCCGGTGACCACGCCGCTGTCCACGATCAGCTTGGTCATCGGGGTGTTCAGCAGCAGCGGCACATTCGCGTCCATCAGGCCCTTGCGCATGGCGGCGATGATGGCCTGGCCCATGCCCAGGATGTGCTTGCCGGTGACCTTCGCCCAGTAGGTGCGCGCCCCGACACGCATGGCCCGCATCATGCCCTTCGGATGGCGGCGGATCAGGTTCAGCCGCACGAAATCGGCCTGCATGACGACCACGTTCAGCGGGGCCTTGGCGTACGGCGGTTCCAGTTTGAAGCGTTCCTCGCCGAGGATCTTGGCGTTGAACGGCTTGGGCTCGCACGAGCGTCCCTCGCCCAGGCCGCCACCGGCCTCGGGGTAGTAGTCGGAGTAGCCCGGCACCCACTTCAGCTTCAGGGGCGTGTGATCGAGGACGAAGTCCAGGGCCTCGGCGCCGCGGTCGATGTAGGTGTCGATCCGTTCCTTGGGCACCGCGTCGCCGATGATGTTGTGCAGGTAGCGCCGCGCCTCCTCGCGGTCGTCGGGCCGCCCGGACGCCTTCAGCGCCTTGTTCCCGGGAATCCAGACCCCGCCGCCGGAGCGCGCGGTGGATCCGCCGTAGTGAGCGGCCTTTTCGATGATCACCGCGCGCAGCCCGTGATGGGCGGCGGTGAGCGCGGCGGTCATCCCGGCGGCACCGCTGCCGACCACCACCACGTCGTATTCCCGATCAGTCATGTAGAACACGTTATAGAATCGGTCCTGGTTCGGTCTATATTGATCTGGCAGGCGGTGCTGCCGACGACGGTTTTCGCAGGAAAACTCGTTTCAGTTTCTGTCGTGCTTACCGACCGGGCCCCCAGTGGAAGGAAACAAGCGTGCTGTCCGACGCGGTACGGAGCGAACTGGCCGCGGAGCTCGCGGTCGCCGAACGTGACCGGGTGCCGATCGACCCGCTGGTCGCCCGGCATGCCGACATCGACGTGGTCGACGCCTACGAGATCCAGCTCATCAACATCCGGCAGCGGCTGGCCGGTGGCGCGCGGATCGTCGGGCACAAGGTCGGGCTGTCGTCGAAGGCGATGCAGCAGATGATGGGCGTGGACGAACCCGACTACGGGCATCTGCTGGCGGAGATGCAGGTCTTCGAGGACGTCCCCGTGGACACCTCGCGATACCTGTACCCGCGGGTGGAGGTGGAGGTCGGTTTCGTGCTCGGCAAGGATCTGCCGGGCGCGGAGTGCACCGAGGCCGACGTGCTCGACGCGACCGTCGCCTACGCGCCCGCCATCGAACTCATCGATACCCGCATCAAGGAGTGGAATATCGCGCTGTGCGACACCATCGCCGACAACGCGTCGTCGGCGGGCTGGGTGCTCGGGCCGGAGCGCGTGGACCCGAAGCTGCTGGACATCCAGAAGATCGACGCCACGCTCACCCGCAACGGCGAGGTCGTCGCGGAGGGCCGCAGCGACGCGGTGCTCGGTGATCCGACGATCGCGGTGGCGTGGCTGGCCCGCAAGGTCGCCTCCTTCGGTGTGCGGCTGCGGGCCGGGGACATCGTGCTGCCGGGCTCGTGCACCCGCGCGATCGACGCGCGTCCGGGTGACGCCTTCCATGCCGAGTTCGCCGGACTCGGTTCTGTCCGACTGAATTTCAGCTAGGGAGATTTCATGACCGCGAACGGAAAGGTCAGCGCCGCCATAGTCGGTTCGGGCAACATCAGTACCGACCTGCTCTACAAGCTGCTGCGCTCGGAGAAGATCGAGCCGCGCTGGATGATCGGTATCGATCCCGACAGCGAGGGCCTGAAGCGGGCCGCCGGTCTGGGCCTGGAGACCTCGCACGAGGGGGCGGACTGGCTGCTGGCGCTGCCGGAGAAGCCGGAGTTGCTGTTCGAGGCCACCTCCGCCTACGTA
The DNA here is from genome assembly GCF_014466955.1 of Nocardia wallacei. NCBI lineage: Bacteria > Bacillati > Actinomycetota > Actinomycetes > Mycobacteriales > Nocardiaceae > Nocardia > Nocardia wallacei. The sequence goes on from NZ_AP023396.1 coordinate 525,946, forward strand.
CACCGGGAGTACGCACCCAAGTACGAGGCGGCCGGGATTCGCGCCATCGACCTGACGCCCGCGGCCGTGGGTCCCGCGGTGGTGCCGCCGGTGAACCTGGGCGACAACCTCGACACCCCGAACGTGAACATGATCACGTGCGGTGGGCAGGCGACGATTCCGATCGTCGCGGCCGTCTCGCGCGTGGTCGAGGTGCCCTACGCCGAGATCGTGGCCTCGGTGTCGTCGGTGTCGGCCGGTCCGGGCACGCGCGCCAATATCGACGAGTTCACCAAGACCACCAGCCGTGGCGTGGAGACCATCGGCGGGGCGCGGCGCGGCAAGGCGATCATCATCCTGAATCCGGCCGAGCCGCCGATGATCATGCGCGACACCATCTTCTGCGCCATCCCCGAGGATGCCGACACCGCCGCCGTCGCCGACTCGATCCACCGCATGGTGGCCGACATCCAGCAGTACGTGCCCGGCTACCGGCTGCTCAACGAGCCGCAATTCGACGAGCCGTCGGTGGTTTCCGGTGGCATGGCGAAGGTTTCGGTCTTCGTGGAGGTGGAGGGCGCGGGCGACTTCCTGCCGCCCTACGCGGGAAATCTGGACATCATGACGGCCGCGGCCACCCGCGTCGGTGAGGTCGTCGCCGACCAGATCCGCTCGGCACGCGTGTAAAGGAGTACCGGACAATGACTTTCAACGCACAGCCGTACAGCAATACGCTCGACATCCGGATCACCGACACCTCGCTGCGGGACGGGTCGCACCACAAGCGGCACCAGTTCACCGCGACCGAGGTGCGCGATATCGTCGCCGCCCTGGATGCCGCCGGGGTGCCGGTGATCGAGGTGACCCACGGCGACGGCCTGGGCGGCTCCTCGTTCAACTACGGCTTCTCCAAAACCCCTGAGCAGGAACTGGTCACGATCGCCGCGCAGACCGCGAAGCAGGCCGAGATCGCGGTGCTGATGCTGCCGGGCGTCGGCGTCAAGGAGGACATCAAGGTCTCCCAGGACAACGGCGCGTCCATCGTCCGCATCGCCACGCACTGCACCGAGGCCGACGTCTCCATCCAGCACTTCGGGCTCGCGCGCGAACTCGGCCTGGAAACCGTGGGGTTCCTGATGATGTCGCACACCCAGCCGCCGGAGGTGCTGGCCAAGCAGGCCCGCATCATGGTCGACGCGGGGTGCCAGTGCGTGTACGTGGTGGACTCCGCGGGCGCGCTGGTGCTCGAGCAGGTCTCCGACCGCATCGGCGCGGTGGTCGCCGAACTCGGCGACGACGCCCAGGTCGGCTTCCACGGCCACGAGAACCTCGATCTCGCCGTGGCCAACTCCATCTACGCCGTCCGCGCGGGCGCCAAGCAGATCGACGGCAGCGCAAGGCGTTTCGGCGCGGGCGCGGGAAACACACCGGTGGAAGCGTTCGTCGGCGTCTGCGACAAACTCGGCATCAAGACCGGCATCGACTTCTTCGCCATCGCCGACGCCGCCGAGGACGTCGTCCGCCCCGCCATGCCCCAGGAATGCCTCCTCGACCGCCAGGCCCTCATGATGGGCTACGCCGGCGTCTACTCCAGCTTCCTCAAACACGCCGAACGCCAAGCCGACCGCTACGGGGTCTCCGCCGCCGAAATGCTCGTCCGCGCAGGCCGACGCAACCTGGTAGGCGGCCAGGAAGACCAACTCATCGACATCGCCCTGGAACTCCAGCGCGAACAACAGGCCACCACCGCCTGAGCGGGGAGAACTACCTGTCAGGGCCGCGATCGGCGTGTGCAATGAGCCGGTCGCGGCCCAGTTCGACCACCGAACTGTTGGCGAGTGAACAGACGATCTCGTCCAGATGCTTCTCGAAGAGAGCGAGAAGTACATTGTTGGCGATGTTGCCCGTAACGACGATGAGCAGCGACTTGGGACTGCGTTCTAGCAGATGACCGATCAGGAAGTCGTTGTCCTTGGTGACGACGGTGCGACCGTCTCGGTCGGCGATGGCCGCGATCTCGCTGTCCGGTGTGCGATTCGCATCCGGAAGGTCCAGCGTATGGGTGGCGTCGTGTCCGGCTGTCGCGAGGAAGAGCGCCAACCGCCGTGGCAGCTGCGCGTCGACCAGAAACCTCACGCCGCGTCGAAGGGGATGGTGGTCCTGCGGGCGGTCACCAGTGCCGCGTACTCGAGTGCGGCAAGCAGATCGTCCCGTTCCAGGTCGGGGTAGTCCTCGAGGATCTCGTCGTTGCTCATGCCCGCCGCGAGCAGATCCAAGAGCATCTCGACGGGGTAGCGCAGTCCTCTCACGACCGGCTTGCCGTGGCAGATATCCGGATCAGAGGTAATGCGGTCCAGGTGGGACATGCATCCACTCTAACGGCCTCGACGCTGTCGCGGCAGCGATCTCGATCCTCACAACCAGGTGTCGAGGGTTGTGGTGGTGAGGAAGTGCTCGAGGTCGGCTCGCCAGGGGGCGGGGACGGTTTTCTCCGGTTCGATGGCGGTGTATTGGCCTCGGTAGAACAACAGCGGCCTGCCGGAGTCGGTGGACTCCGACAGGGCCAGGACTCGGCCGATCACGATGTGGTGATCGCCGCCGTCGACGACGCTCGACACTGTGCACTGGATCGTGGCGAGGGCGTCGTCCAGGAGCGGGAGCTCCAGGTCCGAGGGGCGCCAGTCGATTCCGGCGAACTTGTCGGGTTCGCGGGAGCCGAAGCGTGCGCACACCTGCTGTTGTTCCTCGGCGAGCACGTTCACGCAGAACTTGCCCGCCTGCTCGATGGCCGCCCAGGTGCGTGAGCCCTTGGTGGGGCAGAACAGCACCAGGGGCGGCTCGAGGGACAGGGCGGCGAAGGACTGGCAGGCGAATCCGACCGGCGCACCGTCGTCGCCGAACGTCGTGATCACCGTGATACCGGTGCAGAACTGCCCCAGCACGTTCCGGAACTGCCGGGCGTCGATCTCCGGAAACTCGGCCACGCCGTCCGCCGTCATGTCGTGTACTCCTGACTCGCTACTTGAATCCGATGCTGAAGTCGTGACCCCACAGGCTGACCGCGGTCGACTCCCGGGCGATCCAGTTCTCGTCCTCGACTTCCAGTCCTTCGCAACCGAATTCGATGTCGAAACCACCGGGCGTCTTCATGTAGAACGACAGCATCTTGTCGTTGATGTGGCGGCCGAGGGTGGCCGACATCTTCACCTTGCGCCGCAGCGCGCGATCCAGGCAGAGCCCGACATCGTCGGAGTTCTCCACCTCGACCATGAGGTGCACGATACCGGTGGGGTTCGGCAGCGGCAGGAACGCCAGCGCGTGGTGACGCGGGTTACAGCCGTAGAACCGCAGCCAGGCGGGCTCGCCGTCGGCATCGCGGCCGACCATCTGCGGCGGCAGCCGCATCGAGTCCCGCAGCCGGAAGCCCAGCACGCCCTGGTAGAACTCCTGCGCCGCCGCGTCGTCGGTGCAGGTGAGCACCACGTGGCCCAGGCCTTGCTCGGCGGTGACGAACTTGTGGCCGTAGGGACTCACGAAACGCCGGGCGAGGTACTGCATTCCGTAGAACGCCTCCAGCGTGTTGCCGGACGGGTCCTCGAACCGGATCATTCCCTCGACGCGGCGGTCGGCGAGTTCCTCCTTCGTGGCTTCCTTGAACGCCACCCCGGCGGCCGACAGCCGCTCCCGAAGTTCTTGCAGCTCGGCCGCGTTGGCGACCTCCCAGCCCGATACCAGCAGCCGATCCCGCTCGCCGGGCACGATCACCAGCCGCGCCGCGAACTCGTCCATGCGCAGGTAGAGCGCCTCGGAGTCGGGGCCGTCGCCCTCCATCATGCCGAGCACCTTGAGCCCGTACTCCCGCCAGGCCGCCATGTCGGTGGCTTCGATGCGCATGTATCCCAGCGCTCGAATACCCATGGTCACTTCTCCTTCGGAGTGAGGAAATCCACTGTGAGCCGGTTGAACTCGTCGAAACGTTCACGCTGCGCCCAGTGCCCACACTGCCCGAACACGTGCAGTTGTGCCCGCGGAATCGTCTTCAGGGCGACGAGTGCGCCGTCGATCGGATTCACCCGGTCCTCGCGACCCCAGATCAGCAGCACCGGCTGGCGCAGCTTGTAGGCCTCGCGCCAGAGCATGCCCTTCTCGAAGTCGGCCGAGGCGAACGACTTACCCATCGCGCGGGTGGCCGCCAGCGACTCCGGCTGCGACGCCGAGGCGAAGCGCTCCTCGATCAGCTCCGGCGTGATCAGCGTCTGGTCGAAGACCATGATCCGCAGGAACGTCTCGAGATTCTCCCGGGTCGGCTCGACGTTGAACTTGCCCAGCGCCTTCACGCCCTCGGTCGGGTCGGGCGCGAACAGGTTGGTGCTCAACCCGCCCGGTCCCATCAGCACGAGCTTGCCCGCGCGGTCGGGGTAGTCGAGTGCGAATCGCACCGCCGTGCCGCCGCCGAGCGAATTGCCCAGCAGGTGTACGCGATCGGTGATGTCGAGGGTGTCGAGCAGGTCCTTCAGCGCCGACGAGCTGTGCACAAAGTACTGCGGATGCTCGGTCGGCTTGTCCGACAACCCGAATCCGGGCTGATCCACGGCCAGCACGTGAAAACTCTGCGCCAGCACGTCGATATTGCGGGCGAAGTTCGACCAGGACGAGGCGCCGGGCCCGCCGCCGTGCAGCAGCACGATCGTCGGGCCGTTGCCCACGCCCGCCTCGTGGTAGTGCAGCTTCAGGTCCGGGCGGACCTGCGCGTACTTCGAGGTGGACTCGAACGTCAGCTCGGATACCGCGGTCATTTACACCATCCCGTCGGTGACCGGCAGCCCGAAGGCGTGCGTGCCGTACATGACATAGGCGCGCTCGGGGTCGTTGGCCGCGTGTACCCGCCCCGCGTGCGCGTCGCGCCAGAATCGTTGCAGTGGAGTGCCATTGGCCAGCGCGGTGGCACCCGAGCTTTCGAACAGCTTGTCGATCGAGGAGATCGCCCGGCCGGTGGCGCGCACCTGGTCGCGGCGGGCCCGCGCCCGGATGTCGAACGGGATGTCCTCGCCCGCCACCAGCAGCGCGTACTCGTCGGCCACATTGCCCGACAGCTGCCGCCAGGCGGCGTCGATATCACTGGCCGCCTCGGCGATGCGGACCTTGGCGAACGGGTCCTCCTTGGCCTTCTCACCGGCGTACGCGGCGCGGATGCGCTTGCCCTGGTGCTCCACGTGCGCCTCCAGCGCGCCGTAGGCCATGCCCACGATCGGCGCCGAGATGGTGGTGGGATGGATTGTGCCCCAAGGCATCTTGTATACCGGGTCGGTGTTCTGCGCCAGGCCGGGCGCGGTCAGCTCGCTCATGGCGCGGAAGGACAGGAAGCGGTGCCGCGGCACGAACACGTTGTCCACCACGACGGTGTTGGAGCCGGTGCCCTTGAGCCCCACCACATTCCACACGTCGTCGATGCGGTAGTCGCTGCGCGGGATCAGGAAGCTGCCGAAGTCCACCGGCTTGCCGTCCTTGATCACCGGGCCACCGACGAATACCCAGTCCGCGTGCTCGCAGCCCGACGACCAGGCCCACGAGCCGTTGACCGTGTATCCGCCGTCGGTGACGGCGCCCGCGCCCATGGGGGCGTAGGACGACGAGATCCGCACCTCGGTGTCCTCACCCCAGACGTCCTCCTGCGCCTGCTGGTCGAACAGCGCCAGATGCCAGTTGTGGATGCCGATGATGCCCGCCACCCAGCCGGTGGACCCGCACGCGCTGGCGATCTTGCGGACGGTGTCGTAGAAGATCACCGGATCGGCGGCGTAGCCACCCCACTGCTTCGGCTGCACCAAACGGAAGAAGCCGGTGGCCTGTAGCGCCTTCATGGTCTCGTCGGGGATTCGGCGTAGATCCTCTGCCTCCTGCGCACGTTCGCGCAGCGTCGGCAACAGCGCTTCGACCCGCTCAGTTACTTCTTGCGTCATCTCGGGGGCTGCTCCTGCCTGGTCGATCGGAACGATTCATCGGCCGTCGACCTGCTGTGGTGAGACCGATACTAGTCTTGAGACTAGAACACGTTCTTATTCCTGTCGAGAACGGGTGTCCGCACAGTGATAAGGATGCCCTTTGCCTGGTAGTCAAGGGAATAGCTGGCGTCGATGCGGACGATTCTGTAACGTGTTCTAGTACTTCAGAGGAGGGATCACGATGGCAGGAACCCCACCACGGGGCGGGAAGGTCCGTGAGATCGACGTCGGGGCCACCCCCACCCGTTACGCGCGGGGCTGGCATTGCCTGGGTCTGGCCGCACCGTTCCGCGACGGCAAGCCGCACGCCGTGCAGGTGTTCGGCACCAAGCTCGTCGTGTGGGCCGACAGGAACGGTGAGATCCAGGTGCTGGACTCCTACTGCCGGCACCTGGGCGGCGACCTGAGCATGGGCGAGATCAAGGGCGACTCCATCGCCTGTCCGTTTCACGACTGGCGCTGGGGCGGCAACGGCCGCTGCACCTCGATTCCGTACGCGCGCCGGGTGCCGCCGCTGGCCCGTACCCGTTCGTGGACCACGATGGAACGCAACGGGCAGCTGTTCGTCTGGCACGACCACGAGGGCAACCCGCCGCCGCCGGAAGTCGACATCCCCTACATCAAGGGGCCCTACAGCGACGCCGAGGGCAACTTCACCGACCAGCTCAACAGCGGCTGGACGGACTGGACGTGGGAGTCGATGCTGATCGAGGGCGCCAACTGCCGCGAGATCATCGACAACGTCGTCGACATGGCGCACTTCTTCTACATCCACTACGCGTTCCCCACCTTCTTCAAGAACGTCTTCGAGGGGCACATCGCCACGCAGTACCTCGAGACCAAGGGACGCCCGGATATCGGCATGGCCTCCAAGTACGGCGGTGACACGCTGCTGAAGTCGGAAGCCTCCTACTTCGGCCCGTCGTACATGATCAACCCGCTGACCAACATCTACAGCGGGTTCGAGGTCAACAGCGTGCTGATCAACTGCCACTACCCGGTGTCGCAGGACTCGTTCGTGCTGCAGTGGGGCATCACCCTGGAGAAGCCCAAGGGCGTCGAGGGGGAGATGGCCGACAAGCTGGCGAAGAAGATGACCGAGGGCATCAGCGTCGGCTTCCTGCAGGACGTGGAGATCTGGAAGCACAAGTCCAAGATCGACAACCCGCTGCTGTGCGAGGAGGACGGCCCGGTCTACCAGCTGCGCCGCTGGTACGAGCAGTTCTACGTCGACGTCGCCGATATCGACCCGAAGATGGTGCAGCGCTTCGAATTCGAGGTCGACACCACCAAGGCCAACGAGGTCTGGGAGGCGGAGGTCGCCGAGAACCTGCGGCGCAAGCGGGAGGAAGAGTCGGCCGACAAGCAGGAGGCGACCGCCTGATGGCCACCTGGGCGAAGGCACCGGATTTCGCGGACCGTCCCGAACGGCGCGAGCAGGTGCGCGCCCAGACGGTCGTCGACAAGCAGCGCTATCTGGAAGACGGGCTGACCCCGGTCGCGTGCCGTAGCTGCGGCACCGAGGTGCTGGTCCGCAAGGCCAGTTCGCATCAGAAGTCGGTGCAGTGGACGGTGAATCCGGCCGACCACTGCCCGGTCTTCAAGGCGCTGGTCGGGGGGCCGGGTCGGCCCGACTCCTGCCCCAGCCTGGAGCAGGCGATCGACGCGGCCGTCGACGAGGGTGTGCTGCGCGTAGCTGAATAGTTGGCCTCCGCATAGTTGGCCTCCGCTTAGTTGGCCTCCGCTTAGTTGGCCTCCGCATAGTTGCCTCAGCTTCGCTCCGGCGGGTTTTCGGCGCCCGTGTGGCTCGAGGGCCGAGAGGTCGGCGTCTAGTCCAGGCGGAAGTCGGTGAAGTCGAAGCCGGGCGAGACTATGCAACTGACCAGGGCGTACTCGTCGGTAGCGGGGCGTGCCGCCTGGCTGACGCCGCCCGGCACCACGGCTTGCAGGAGTTGGCCGTGTTCGACGTCGGGGCCGAGGATTATCTCCTCGCCTCCGATGTCGAGCAGGAGCGGGCCGCCGCGGTGCCACAGCCACACCTCGTCGGAGCGGACGGTGTGCGGGGCCGACCGCTCGCCGGGTAGCAGCAGGAAGTGGATCGCCGTCGCCGCCGCGCGGGGGCCGTCGTAGCCGTCGGGCACGAATCGGACCGGGCTGCGCCAGGTTTCGCGGTACCAGCCGCCCTCGGGATGCGGTCGCAGGTCCAGGGCGGCCGCCAACGCGGGGCGCTCGGTCATGAGGATTCCTTTCCACGGCGGATCGGCGGAGCGTAGCGCGGTCGAACGCGGTGCGAGATCGATTCCCTTCTCGCACTACGGCTCTCGTGGTTCGCTGTAGGCCAGCACCACGTGGGTGAACAAGTCGACGCGTTGACGGCGGGCCGTGTCGCTGTCGGGTTCCATCAGGCACTGGGTGGCGGTGCCGTCGTGCACGGCGACCAAAGCGCGGCCGAGCGCCGCCGGGTCGGTGACCGTGCGGCCCGCTCGTGCCAGCAGTTCGGTCACCACCGGGCGCAGCGCCGCGTCGATCGCCTGCTCGCGGGCGGCCATCACGCGCCGCAGCGACGGATTGCGCAACGCGTGTGCGGTGAATTCGAAGGTGATCCGGAACCACTTCTCGTCCAAGGGGACCGCGCGCAATACGCGTTCGACGTCCTCGCGCAGGTCGGTGCCGGACCCGGCCGTCTCGTCCGCGAGTACTGCGGTCATCTCGTGCAGCAGCTGTCCCGATCGCTGCTCCCACATCGCCAGGAACAGTTCCTCCAGCGAGGTGAAGTTGGAGTAGAAGGCGCCGCGGGTGAATCCGGCGCGCTCGCAGATCTGTTCCACGGTGCAGCGCCCGAACCCCTCGTCGGCGAACGCCTCGAAGGCCGCGTCCTGCAGCCGCTGCCGGGTCTTGGCCCGGCGCTTGGTCATTCGTCGTGCCGGGGACGGGTTGTCGGTCTCGAGGGATGTCGACACGCCGGGCTCCTCCCCACGGGATCGGATACACGAGCGTATCAAAACTCGAGGTACGGCCCGGTGGACTTAGTCTGGGGAGCATGACCACAGGGTGGCGAGGGCGGACCGGCCCCATCGGCGTGCTCACCGGCGCGGGCATCTCCACCGACTCCGGCATCCCCGACTTCCGCGGGCCGCGCGGCGTCTGGACCGAGGACCCGATCGCGGAACTGCTGTCCACCTATCAGAACTACGTGGCCGATCCGGAACTGCGGCAGCGCGCCTGGCTGGCCCGCCGCGACAATCCGGCCTGGCGGGCCGAACCCAACGACGCGCACCGCGCGCTGGCCCGGCTCGGGCGCGAGCGGGACGTCCGGATCATCACGCAGAACATCGATCGCCTGCACCAGCGGGCCGGTACGCCGCCGGAATCGGTGGTGGAGATCCACGGGAACATGTTCGAAGTCGTCTGTGTCGGTTGCGATTTCACCGCGACGATGGAGGACACGCTGCGCCGGGTGGCGGCCGGGGAGGCCGATCCGCCGTGCCCGGTCTGCGGCGGCATTCTCAAGGCGGCCACCGTCATGTTCGGCCAGCAGATGGACCCGGGTGCGGTGCACGAGGCGCGGCAGATCGCGCTGGACAGCGATATCTTCCTGGCCATCGGCAGTTCGCTGCAGGTGGAGCCCGCCGCGTCGATGTGCGCCGTCGCGGTGGAGAACGGCGCGGCGCTGATCATCGTCAATGCCGAGCCCACACCCTACGATCCGTGGGCCACCGAGATCGTCCGCGAACCGATCGGCACCGCCGTACCCGAACTGGTCGAGCAACTGCTCGGCGGCGCGTAGCGTCGGCCGAACGGCGTCTCATGGCGTCCTGCACGTTGCCGTCGAGGGCCTGGCAAATCTCGGCTGAACCGCTCGAACTGTGTGCTATCGGTCGATCCAGGGCCGATAGGGTGACACGGCAACATCTGGGCGAACAGAAGGTGAGCAATGGAGGAGATGACCGGCACCGCGCGCGAGGGGCTGCGCACGGGTCTGCGCCGTCGGCACATGACGATGCTCGCGATCGGGGGCGCGGTGGGCGCCGGGCTGTTCGTGGGCAGCGGCTCGGTCATCAAGACGGCCGGCCCGGCGGCGGTGGTGTCCTACACGGTGGCCGGGGTGCTGGTGTTGTGCGTGTTGCGGGCCCTGGGTGAGATGGTGGTGGCCCGGCCGGTGGCGGGCTCGCTGGCCGAGTACGCGCGAATGGCGTTGGGGCCTTTCGCCGGATTCACCGTCGGCTGGCTCTACTGGTACATGTACGTGATCCTGGTCGGCGCCGAGGCCACGGCGGGCGCGGCGATTCTGGCCGAGTGGATCGATCTGCCGCAGTGGACCCTGGCGGCCGCGCTGCTGGTCGTGATGACGGCGGTGAATCTGATCTCGGTGCGGTCGTTCGGGGAGTTCGAGTTCTGGTTCGCCTCCATCAAGGTCGCCGCCATCGTGGTGTTCCTGGTCCTCGGGGTGCTGTACGTGCTGGGCTGGTGGCCGAACGGCCGTGCGGGAGTGGGCAATCTGACCGCGCACGGCGGTTTCGTGCCCAACGGGTGGGACGGGGTGCTGTCGGCGATCGTGGTGGTGATCTTCGCCTTCGGCGGCACCGAGATCGTGACGCTGGCCGCCGCCGAGAGCGCCGAACCCGGGAGGGCCGTGGCGCGGGCGACCAGCAATGTGCTGTGGCGGGTCGGGCTGTTCTACGTGGCGTCGATCCTACTGGTGGTGACGATCCTGCCGTGGGACGACGCGAAGGTGCTGACCAGTCCGTTCGTCAGTGCGCTGGACACCATGGGGGTTCCGGCGGCGGGCACGGTGATGCAGGTGGTGATCCTGACCGCGGTGCTGTCGGTGCTGAACTCCGCGATCTACGTGTCCTCCCGCATGCTCTACGTGCTCACCCGCGACGGTGACGCCCCGGCCGGTCTGGTGCGGGTCAACCGACGTGGTGTCCCGGCGCGGGCGGTACTGCTCGGCACGGTCGCCGCGTGGTGCGCGGTGGTGGCCTCCTACGTCTCCCCGGACCGTGTCTTCACCTTCCTGGTGAATTCCATCGGCGTCCTGCTGGCCTTCCTCTACCTCGCGGTGATGTTCTCCCAGTTGCGTTTACGCACCCGCCTGCAACGCGAGGACCCCGCCGCCCTCACCTACCGCCTGTGGTTGCACCCCTACCTGAGCTGGGCGGTGATCGCGGTACTCGGCGCGGTCCTGGTCTTCGCCGCCCTCATGTCCTCCATGCGCACCCAACTCATCTCCTCCGCCGTCGCCGTCGTGATCGCGGCCGCCGCCTATCCGCTGCGCGCTCGGCTCGGCGCTACCCTACCGCTGCGCGAGGTCTCGGTCCTGAAGCGTTGAGACCGCGAATACGGCTCAGTCGTCGCCGACCGTGATGGCCTCGGCCTCGGTGACGCTGTGTTCGGCCGGGTCGTGGTCGTCGACGTGGGACAGGACGTGGCGGAAGGTCAGGAGGATCACGACGCCGAGGGCGGTGCAGGCGGCGCCGACCCAAAACGGGAGGGCCATCTGGTGTTCGCCCAGCTTGCCCGCCAGGTACGGGGCGGCCGCGCCACCGGCGAAGCGGACGAAGCTGTAGGCGGCCGAGGCGGTGGAGCGCTCGACGGGAGCGGAGATCATGACGGCCTCGGTGATCAGGGTGTTGTTGACGCCGAGGAACAGACCCGCCAGTACGGTGCCGACGATCAGCACCGGCTTGTGGTCGGCCCAGACCGCCATCACGGCCAGGTCCGCCGCGAACAACGCCAAGGCCAGCGCGATCATGCGGACGGTGCCGAAGGCGCGTTGCAGCCGGGGCGCGAACACCACCGAGGCCAGTGCCAGCGCCAGGCCCCAGCCGAAGAAGATGAATCCGATCGCGTAGGTGCCCATGTCCAGCGGGAACGGGGTGTAGGCGAGCAGGGTGAAGAAGCCGTAGTTGTACAGCAGCGCGGTGACGCTCACCAATAGCAGACCGGGGAAGCGCAGCGCCTTGAACGGCGCCACGATCGAGGTGCGGTGAGCGGGCTTCGGGCTCTGCGGCAGCAGCGCCACGATCGCGACGAAGGCGATCGCCATCAGCGCCGAGACACCGAAGAACGGTGCGCGCCAGCTGAATCCGCCGAGGAAGCCGCCGACCAGCGGACCGGCGGCGATACCGATGCCGAGCGCGGCCTCGTACAGGATGATGGCCCGCGCCACGCCGCCGGTGGCCGCGCCCACGATGGTGGCCAGTGCGGTCGCGATGAACAGCGCGTTGCCCAGGCCCCACCCGGCGCGGAAGCCGACGATCTGCCCGACCGTGCCGGAACTGCCCGCCAGCGCCGCGAACACCACGATGACGGCGAGCCCGGCGAGCAAGGTCTTCTTGGCCCCGAAGCGGCTCGAGATCACGCCGGTGATCAGCATGGCCACGCCCGTGACCAGCATGTAGCTGGTGAACAGCAGTGTCACCTGGGACGGCGAGGCGTGCAGCTGCTCACCGATCGGTTTGAGAATGGGGTCGACCAGCCCGATCCCCATGAAGGCGATCACCGAGGCGAAGGCCACGGCCCACACGGATTTCGGCTGTTCGGTTCTCGCGGTGGCGGGCGCGTCGGTGGCGGCGCGCGGCGAGAGAGTGGTGCTCATCTACGCTCCTGAATCGAATCTTCTCGATGCGCAGCCGATTTCAGGGCCTCGAGGGGTGGCGTCGAAGCCGGGCAATCGCTGTGACAAGGCGGCGCCGATCGCGCGGCGGGGCGCGGCCGAGTGGGCACGCCCCGCCGCCGTCGGCTCGGCGACCACGGCTCTGGAGTCGCCGGGATCAGTGGTGCGGTCGGCCCGACGGGCTCGGCCACACAGATAATTAGTTTACTATTGCTAACTATCTATGTACATAGGCTAACTATGTATCCGCCTGTGAGATGAGGCACCACCGTGGCGCCCGATGCGCGGACCGTGCGCACCGGGAGCGTCGCGTCAGGCCGGGCGGGCGAGCGGCCGGGCCGGGGCGCCGAAGAGCTGGGTGTCGGCGTGGGCGCGCTTGAAGTAGAGGTGGGCCTCGTGTTCCCAGGTGATGGCGATGCCGCCGTGCATCTGGACCATCTCGCCGACGACCGCGCTGTAGGCGTGGGAGCAGTGGATGCGGGCGGCGGCGAGATCGAGGGCCGCGTCCGGGTGCGCGGGGGCCGGCGCGGTCGCGCCGGTGCGTTCGGGCAGCCCCGCGATGGCGGCGTAGGCGACCGAGCGGGCGGACTCCACCAGCACGTACATATCGGCCATGCGGTGCTTGAGGGCCTGGAAGCTGCCGATCGGGCGGCCGAACTGCACGCGGGACCGGGTGTAGTCGACGGTCAGCCGCAGGCACTGGTCCGCCGCGCCGACCTGCTCGGCGGCCACCGCCGCCCAGGCGATGTCGCGCAGCAGCGATGTCACCGTCGCCGGGTCGCCACCGAGCGCGCGGCCGGGTGCGCCGTCGAAGGTGACCTCGGTGAGCTTGCGGGTCGGGTCCATCGTCGGCGCGGTCGTCCGGGTGATTTCGGTTGCGGCGGCGTCGATTTCGTACAGCCCGGCGGAGGTGAGCACGATCAGGGTGTCTGCGGTCCCGCCGTCGAGCACGTAATGCGCTGTGCCGCTGAGCTTTCCGCTCTCCACCCGGACGCCGAGGTCGTCCCAGCCGCGCGGCCCGGCCCAGCACAGCGCCAGGGTGCGGGTGCCCTCGGCCACCTCGGGCAACAGCCGTTCACACGCCTCCGCGTTGCCCGACCACAACAGGGCCTGCGTGCCGAGCACCGCCGAGCCGAGCATGGGCGGCGCGTGCAGGGTGCGGCCCAGTTCCTCGACCACGACCAGCGCGGCCGCGAGCCCGGCCCCGATGCCGCCGTATTCCTCCGGAACAGCCAGCGCCGCGACGCCGACCTGCTCGCACAACAACTTCCACAGCCGTTCGTCGTACCCGCGCTCGCTGTCGATCGCCCGGCGCAGTACGTCGCGATCCCCGTGCTTGGCGAGCACGGCCCGCACCGTCGCGGCGAGTTCCTGTAGCTCCGCTGCGCTGCTCATCCCCGGCTCCCGTCTTGTACTGTGCGCCGATACTGCTCGCTGACCGACCGGCTCGTTCCCGATGCGGCCGAACCGATCCGGGCACCGGTGCGGCGATGTGCGCGTCTCCCGCCGCTGCGGGGTGTGCTCCCGGTGCGGGTAGTGATGTGGCCTTCGATTCTCACGCGAGCGCTTCCGCCCGCAGCGCCGCACCGACCCGGGCGCGATGGAATTCGGCTGTGCCCCAGGCGGACCGCAGCGCCGTGACCTTCGTCAGCCACAGCGACAGGTCGAACTCGGCGGTGTAGCCGATGGCGCCGTGCACCTGTAGCGCGATGCGGGCGGTGCGGTACGCCGCGTCGGCGCAGGCGAGCTTGGCCGCCGACACGTCGCGGGCACGGTCGGGCGAATCCGAACTCAGCGCTGCGCGGTGCAGCAGCGGCTCGGCCATCTCCAGGCCCATCAGCGCGTTCGCGAGATGGTGCTTGATCGCCTGGTACTGGCCGATCGGCTTACCGAACTGGTGGCGTTGCTTGACATAGGCAACGCTCGTCTCCAGCAGCGCCCGGCCCGCGCCGAGCACCTGGGCCGCGGCCGCGAGTGCCCCGGCGTCGAATGCCGCGTCGAGGGCCGCGCGGACCGTGTCGCCCTCGGCCACGACATCATCCGCCACCACGGTGAACAGTCGCCGCGCCGCGTCGACCGAGCGGACGTGGTCGGCCCGGTGCCCCACGAACAGCCGGTCACCATCGGCGACCAGCACCACCTCGGCGGTATCGGCGTCCACCGCGGGCGCGTCCGGGGACAGCGCGATGGTGCCGAGCGCCTGCCCGTCGGCGAAGGCGGGCAGCCACCGCCGGGCCAGCGCGGTGTCCGGAAGCGCCTGCAGCAGTGTGGGAATCACCGCGGTCGTCTCCACCAGCGGCCCCGGCACGGCCGCTCGCCCGAGTTCGCGCAGCGCCACCACCAGATCGATCGCCTCGGCGCCCAGGCCGCCGTGGTCCTCGTCGACGGCCAGTCCCAGCGCGCCCGCCCCGGCGAGCTGGCGGATCAGTCCGCGACCGCCGCGGTGATCACCACCGCTCCAGGCGCGAATGATCCGGGGCGTCCCGGCCGCATCGCACATCTTGCGCAGGCTGTCGGCGAAGTCCCGTTGTTCGGGGGAGAGGGCGAATCTCATCGAGCGGTCCAATCGAAGGGCGAGTGGTAGTGGATGGTTCGAGAGCGCATGCGTCCCGCACCCCTACCGCGGCAGGCCGAGCAGCCGCTCGGCGATGATGTTGCGCTGAATCTCGTTGGTGCCCGCGTAGATCGGGCCCGCCAGCGAGAACAGGTAGCCGTCGGTCCAGCCGCTGCTCTGCTCGGCGGCGGGGCCCAGCAGATCCAGCGCGGTCTCGTGCATGGCGATGTCGAGTTCGGACCAGAACACCTTGTTCACGGAGGATTCCGCGCCGAGCTTGCCGCCCTCGGTCAGCCGGGTGACCGTCGCCAGGGTGTTCAGCCGGTATGCCTCGGCACCGATCCAGGCGTCCACCACGCGATTTCGCGCTGCGGTGTCGCTAGCGTCGGCGGTGTCACGCCACAGCTCGATCAGTCGCCGCGCGGTCGCGTTGAACCGGCCCGGGCTGCGCAGTGACAGTCCGCGCTCGTTGCTGGAGGTGCTCATCGCCACCCGCCAGCCCTCGTTCGGGGTGCCGATCACGTCGCGATCCGGGACGAACACGTTGTCCAGGAAGATCTCCGCGAATCCGGGCTCTCCGTCGAGCTGCGGGATGGGCCGCACCGTGACACCGTCGGCGGACAGCGGGAACATCACATAGGTGAGACCGCGATGCCGCTCGGCCTCGGGATCGCTGCGGAACAGCCCGAACGCCCAATCCGCGTACGCCGCGCGCGAACTCCACGTCTTCTGCCCGTTGAGGACCCAGCCGCCATTGGCGCGCCGGGCGGTCGACCGGATGCCCGCGAGGTCGCTGCCCGCTTCCGGCTCCGACCACGCCTGCGCCCAGATGTCGTCGCCGCGGGCCATGCGGGGCAGGATGCGCGCCAGCTGCTCCGGCGACCCGTGCTCGAACAGCGTCGGGGCCAGCAGGAAGATGCCGTTCTGGCTGACCCGGCCGGGCGCGCCGGCGGCGTAGTACTCCTCCTCGAACAGCACCCATTCCAGCAGTGAGGCGTCGCGGCCGCCGTGCTCGCGCGGCCACGACACCACCGACAGCCGGGCGTCGGCCAGCGTCCGCTCCCAGGCCCGGTGCGCCTCGAATCCGGCGCGGGTGTCCATCGAGGGCGGCGGCGCGGCGGGGACGTTGGCGCGCAAGAACTCCCGGACCTCGAGCCGGAAATCCTCGATAGCGGCGTCGTAGTCGAGATCCATCTACTTCACCCCGTTCTGCTCGATATGTTCCGCGGTCGCCTTCATCGACTTGGCGTTCATGCCGCCCAGCGGATCCGTGCCGACCTCGGCGTTGTGCGCGTGCGCGAAGTGGTGCAGGCCGAACACGGCGTCCATGCCCGCGCGCATGCCCATCAGGTCCTCGCACTGGTTGACGGCCTTCTTGGTCAGCGCCAGCCCGAATTGCGGCATGGCCGAGATCTTCTCGGCCAGCTCCAGCGCGTGCGACAGCAGATCCTCGCGCGGCACAACGCGGTTCACCATGCCCCACTCGTAAGCCTGTGCCGCGGTGAACCGGTCGCCGGTGTACAACATCTCCTTGGCGCGGCGCGGGCCGAGCATCCAGGGATGTGCGAAGTACTCCACACCCGGAATGCCCATGCGTACCACCGGATCGGAGAAGAAGGCGTCCTCGGCGGCCACGATCAGATCGCAGGACCAGGCCAGCATCAGCCCACCGGCGATGCAGGCGCCCTGCACGACCGCGATGGTGGGCTTGGGAATCTCGCGCCAGCGGCGGCACATGCCGAGGTACACCTCGGACTCGCGGGCGAAGCGCTGATCGCCGCCCGCCCGGTCGACATGGTCCCACCACAGCACGGCCTTGTTGTCGTAGTGCGCCCGGTGATCGCGGCCCGGCGTGCCGATGTCGTGCCCGGCGGAGAAGTGGTTCCCGCTGCCCGCCAGGACGATCGCCTTCACCTCGGCGTCCGCCACCGCGCGGGCGAAGGCGGCGTCGAGGGCGTAGGTCATCACCGAGTTCTGCGCATTGCGGTACCGCGGCCGGTTCATCGTGACGACGGCGACCGGACCGCGGCGCTCGTAGGTGACGACCTCGCCCTCGTCGGGGACGTCGCCGTCCGGACTCACACCATCGGTTGTCACGAAATCTCCTCACGTAGTTGCCGCTTGAGCACTTTTCCGGCGGCGCTGTAGGGCAGCTGATCGCGGAACTCGACGTAACGCGGCACCTTGAAGTTGGCCAGCGTGCGTTTGGCGTGGTCGATCACGTCGTCCGCGGTGAGCGTGGCGCCGGAGCGGCGCACGATGTAGGCCTTGCCCACCTCGCCCATCCGCTCGTCCGGCACGCCGATGACCGCCGATTCGGCGACGCCGTCCAGCCGGGCCAGTGCCTGCTCCACCTCGGCCGGATAGACGTTGAAGCCACCGGCGATGTACATGTCCTTGAGCCGGTCGGTGATCTTCAGGTAGCCGCGGTCGTCGAGCACGCCGACGTCGCCGGTATGCAGCCAGCCGTCGGCGTCGATGGTCGCGGCGGTGTTCTCCGGGTCGTCGAGGTAGCCGAGCATGACGTTGGGGCCGCGCAGCAGCACCTCGCCGTTGTCGGCGATGCGCAGTTCGAATCCGGCGATCGGGCCGCCGGAAGTGTTGGCGATGGTCTCGGCGTCGTCGTCGGGGCGGCACATGGTGCCGAATCCGGCCGACTCCGACAGGCCGTACGCCGTCACCACGACATCGAATTCCAGTTCGCTGCGCATTCTTTCGATCAGCACCACCGGCACGGTCGCCGAGCCCGTGACCGCGACCCGCAGGCTGCTCAGATCGGAGTCGGCGCGGGCCGGGTGGTCCAGGATGGTCTGGTAGATCGTCGGCGGCCCGGTGAGCACGGTGATGCGGTGCTCGTGCACCAGGCGCATCGTCTCCGGCACGTCGAAGGTGGCCTGCGGCACGATCGTCGCGCCGGTGACCACGCAGGCCAGCATGGCCGCCTTGTAGCCGAAGTTGTGGAAGAACGGTGGGATCACCAGATAGCGGTCGGAGCTGTTCAGCGTGGCGCACTCCACCCACGCCCGCACCACATCCAAGGCCTGGCGGTGCGCCACCAGAGTGCCCTTGCTGCGCCCGGTCGTGCCGGAGGTGAACAGGATGTCGGAAATATCCTCGGGGTCAACGGATTCCGCCCGCGCGATCACGTCCTCCGCCGCTACCCGCGCCGCAAGTTCAGCCAGCTCCGCCCACCGGACGACAACGGGCGTGCGCCCTCGCCTTCTCCCCCCGCCGTTCCGGCGTGCTGTCTCTCCACCGTCCTGGCGTGTTGTCTCTCCACTGTCCTGGCGTGTTGTCTCTCGACCGTCCTGGTGTGCTGTCTCTCCGCCGTCCTGGTGTGCTGTCTCTCGACCGTCCTGGTGTGCTGTCTCTCCGCCATCCTGGCGTGTTGTCTCTCCGCCATCCTGGCGCGCTGTCTCTCCGCCATCCCGGCCTGCTGTCTCTCGACCGTCCCGGCCTGCTTTTGGCCGGGATCCGTTGGGAGTGGTGTCCCCAGGTATCACGATCACCGTGTCGATCACCAGATCCGGTGCGGCGGAACGCAACTCGGCCGCGCGATCGCGCCCGAGGAACGGCCCCGTGACGAACAGCGCCTTCGCGTGCACGCGGCCGAGCACGTCGGCCGCCTCCTCGGCGACGTAGCGGGTGTTCAGCGGCACCAGGGCGGCGCCGGTGTAGTGCGCGGCCAGCGCGGCCACCACCCAGTGAAACGTATTGGGCGCCCAGATGGCGACCCGGTCGCCGGGCTCGACGCCGCGGGCGAGCAGCGCCCCGGCCGTGCGCCGGACCGCGTCGAGCAGCTGCGTCCAGCTCAGGCGCACGTCGCCGTCGATGACGGCGGTCGCGTCACCGTGCCGGCGGGCCGCCTCGTGCAGGGCGCGGGGAGTGGTCTGCGCAGGGGTTGTCACGGTCGTCCTCCCGCGGCGAGCCGCGAAATCGGAAATCTGTCGGTTAACAAGCAAGTGCTTGGTAGGTTACTCTACCGGAGTGAGTGTGATCCAGACCCACGATTCGGGTACCGCCGCGGAGTCCTCCCAGGATGCCGAATTCCGCGCCGACGTGCGCGAATGGCTGGCCGAGAAGCTGAACGGGGAATTCCGCGAGCTGCGTGGGCTGGGCGGTCCCGGCCGCGAGCACGAGGCCTTCGACGAGCGGCTGGAGTGGGATCGCCACCTCGCCGCCGCCGGTTGGACCTGCCTGGGCTGGCCCCGGCAGTACGGCGGCCGCGAGGCCACGCTGCGCCAGCAGGTGATCTTCCACGAGGAGTACGCCAAGGCCGACGCGCCGAGCCGGGTCTCGCACCTGGGCGAGGAGCTGCTGGGCCCGACCCTGCTGGCCTTCGGTACCGAGGAACAGAAGCGGCGCTTCCTGCCCGGCATCAAGACCGTCACCGAGCTGTGGTGTCAGGGCTACTCCGAGCCCGGGGCCGGGTCCGACCTGGCGGCCGTCACCACCTCGGCGCGGCGCGACGGTGCCGAGTGGGTGATCAACGGCCAGAAGATCTGGACCTCGCTGGCGCACGTCGCCGACTGGTGCTTCGCGATCTGCCGCACCGAGCCCGGATCGTCCCGGCATCAGGGACTGTCGTACCTGCTCGTGCCGATGCAGCAGGCCGGTGTCGAGGTGCGGCCGATCATCCAGCTCACCGGCACCGCGGAATTCAACGAGGTGTTCTTCGACAACGCCCGCACCGCGGCCGATCTGGTGGTCGGCGAGCCCGGCGAGGGCTGGCGGGTCGCGATGGGCACGCTGACCTTCGAGCGCGGCATCTCCACGGTCGGCCAGCAGATCCGGTTCGCCCGCGAGCTGGCCGATCTGGAGGCGGTGGCGAAAGACAATGGGGCACTGGATGATCCGGTGCTCGCCGAGCGGATAGATCAGGCTTGGGTGGGTTTGCGGGTGCTGCGCGCGCACGCGTTGCGCACACTGGAATCAGCCCACGACACCGTCGACGCGCGTACTGCGGCGGGCCAGGCGTCGGTGTCGAAGCTGTTGTGGGCCAACTGGCATCGAGGTCTGGGCGAACTCGCCATGGACGTGCTCGGTGCGCCGGGCCTCCTCGCCCTGCCCGACGACCTGACCGAATGGCAGCGGCTGTTCCTGTTCAGCCGCGCCGACACCATCTACGGCGGTTCGAACGAAGTGCAGCGCAACATCATCTCCGAACGCGTGCTCGGCCTGCCGCGTGAGGCTCGCTAGGAAGGACCATCCCGTGACAGACCTTTCCGTTGCGCCCCAGCCGGTTTCCGGCCACGGCCTGCTCGCCGGGCGGACCGCGGTGGTGACCGCCGCCGCGGGCACCGGCATCGGTTCCGCGACGGCCCGGCGGTTACTCGACGAGGGGGCCGATGTCGTCGTCTCCGACTGGCACGAGCGGCGTTTGAAGCAGACCGAGGAAGAACTGGCCGCCGCCCACCCCGACCGCCGGGTGGCCGCGGTGGTGTGCGACGTCACCAGCACCGAGCAGGTCGACGAGTTGATCCGCGCGGCCGCGCAACGCCTGGGCCGCATCGACATCCTGGTCAACAACGCCGGTTTGGGCGGCGAGACACCGGTGGTCGACATGACCGACGAACAGTGGGACCGCGTCCTCGACATCACTCTCAACGGCACCTTCCGCTGTACTCGGGCGGCGCTGAACTACTTCCGCTCCGCGGGCCACGGCGGCGTCATCGTGAACAACGCCAGCGTGCTCGGCTGGCGGGCTCAGCACGGCCAGGCGCACTACGCCGCGGCCAAGGCGGGCGTGATGGCGTTGACCCGCTGCAGCGCGGTGGAGGCCGCCGCATTCGGGGTTCGCATCAACGCGGTCGCGCCGAGCATCGCCCGGCACCCGTTCCTGGACAAAGTCACCTCGGCCGACCTGCTGGACCGGCTGGCCGCCGGCGAGGCGTTCGGGCGCGCGGCCGAGCCGTGGGAGGTGGCGGCCACCATCGCCATGCTCGCCAGCGACTACACCTCGTACCTGACCGGCGAGGTGGTGTCGGTGAGCAGTCAGCGCGCCTGACCGATGCGCGCCCACCACGGAAAATAGGTGGCGCCGACCAGGCGTGGTTGTGCAATCCTGAGGGAGGCCGGTTCCTAATTCTGCGAAGGGACCACCTCCATGGGACTGGACCGTCGTCGCAAAGACAACGAAGAAATCGTGCTCGCCGCCCTCATCCTGGGCGCCGAATTGCTCGACCACGCCTCCGAATACGCGCTCGCGATGCGGGCCGCGCAAATTCTCGAGGCGCATGCGGTGGACCGCGCCGACATCGCCCGCGCGGACGACACCGAGTCGGCCAGGCGCCGCCGCCAACAGATCGCGCTGCTCTGCGAGGTGCGCTCGGATCTGCTGGCGGTGGTGCGGCGCTGCCACCGGCTCAGCTTCGACCGGGCCGCGTTCGCCGACGGCATCGCCGCGGGGCTGTGCGCCGCGACCGACAAACTGGTGGTCGGCGCCGATATGGAGACCTATCGCGCCTGGCAGCGCGGCATGGTGCTGAAGATCAGCGAGGTTCCCACACCGGACGGTCCGCCGCGGGCGATGGCGACCGTCGACGCCGGGCCGGGCCGGGGCCCGCTCACCGTCGAGTGGGACAGCTGCGAGCGGCGGCTGGCGCTGGTCGCCCGAATGGCGCGGGCGGGCGAGTCGCCGGTGGCGATCTGCGACCGGTTGCTCGCCGATCTGTCGATGTCCTCACCCCTGCGGTTCTCCATCCGCTGAGTGCGATGGACCAAGCAAACGCTTGGTTGTACGATGGGCTGGTGCCCGTAGCTGACGCATCCAAATCCGCACGTCGCAACGAACTGCTGGCCCTGGCGGCCGGTCTGTTCGCCGAACGCGGACTGCGTGCGACCACGGTCCGCGACATCGCCGACGCGGCCGGAATTCTATCCGGCAGCCTCTATCACCACTTCGACTCCAAGGAGTCGATGGTGGACGAGATTCTGCGCGGCTTCCTGGACGACCTGTTCGGCCGCTATCGCGAGATCGCCGCCTCGGGCCTGCCGGCGCGAGACACGCTGGAGGCCTTGGTGATCGTGTCCTACGAGTCCTTCGATCGCTGGCACGCCGCGGTGGCCATCTATCAGGCCGAGGCCAAAAGGCTCAGTGGCACAGCACGTTTCGCGTACATCGAGGAATACAATAGGGAATTCCGCGAGCTGTGGCACCAGGTGCTCAGCCGCGGTGTCGGCGACGGCAGCTTCCGCCCCGAACTGGATATCGAACTGGCATATCGCTTTCTGCGCGACACCGTGTGGGTGGCCGTGCGCTGGTACCAGCCCGGTGGCCGGATCACCGTGGACAACCTCGCCAAGCAATACCTCACCATCGTGCTCGACGGGCTCACCAATCCCGAAGCGCAACTCGAGTAGGAGTCGTCAGATATGTCTGCACCGTCTGCCCGCCGCCGATACGCACCCGTGCGGGAGGCGTACGTCATCGATGCCGTGCGCACCCCCGTCGGCAAGCGCGGCGGCGCGCTCGCCGGCGTGCATCCGGCCGACCTGGGCGCGGCTGCCCTGCAGGGGCTGCTGGGCCGCAACACGATCGACCCGATCCAGGTCGACGACGTGATCATGGGCTGCGTCGACGCGATCGGCCCGCAAGCGGGAAATATCGCGCGCACCGCCTGGCTGGCCGCCGGTTACCCGGAGGACGTTCCCGGCGTCACCGTGGACCGGCAGTGCGGATCGAGTCAGCAGGCCGTGAATTTCGGCGCGCAGGCCATCATGAGCGGCACCGCGGAGGTGATCGTCGCGGGCGGCGTGCAGAACATGAGCGCCATCCCGATCTCGGCGGCGATGCTGGCCGGCAAGGAGTACGGCTTCGAGTCGCCGTTCGTCGGCGCGCGGGGCTGGGACCACCGCTACGGCACCGGCGAAGTGTCGCAGTTCAACGGCGCGCAGTTGATCGCCGAGAAGTGGGACATCAGCCGCGAGGACATGGAGCGCTGGGCGCTGCGCAGCCACGAACGCGCCCGCAAGGCCATCGCCGAGGGCAAGTTCGACCGCGAGATAGTGCCGGTCGGCGACTTCTGGATCGATGAGGGCCCGCGCGAGACCAGCCTGGAGAAGATGGCCGGGCTGAAGCCGCTGAGCGAGGGCAGCCGCCTCACCGCGGCCGTCGCGAGCCAGATCTCCGACGGCGCCAGCGCGACCCTGCTGGCCTCGGACTGGGCGGTCGAGGAGTACGGGCTGCGGCCGCGGGCGCGCATCCATCACGTGAGCGCACGCGGCGCCGACCCGATCTACATGCTCACCGCCCCGATCCCGGCGACCAGATGGGCGCTGGAACAGACCGGCCTGACCATCGACGACATCGACGTCGTGGAGATCAACGAGGCCTTCGCCCCCGTGGTGCTGGCCTGGCTGAAGGAGACCGGCGCCGACCCGGACCGGGTCAACGTCAACGGCGGCGCCATCGCCCTCGGCCACCCCCTGGGCGCGACGGGCGCGAAGCTGTTCGCG
This sequence comes from Nocardia wallacei, assembly GCF_014466955.1. NCBI lineage: Bacteria > Bacillati > Actinomycetota > Actinomycetes > Mycobacteriales > Nocardiaceae > Nocardia > Nocardia wallacei. Next base: position 549,557 of record NZ_AP023396.1, read on the forward strand.
ACCCTGCTCAACGAGCTGGAGCGGGTCAACGGCCGCTACGGCCTGCTCACCATCTGCGAGGGCGGCGGCACCGCCAACGCCACCATCATCGAGCGCCTGAGCTGAGCCGCGGGTAGAACCCCTACCATCGGTGGGGTGAAGGTGCTGGGCGCGTGCCCGCTGGACTGCCCCGACGCGTGCTCGTGGGTGGTGACCGTCGAGGACGGCCGGGCGGTCGGTCTGCGGGGCAACAGGGAACATCCGGTCACCCGCGGCGCGCTGTGCGTGAAGGTGAACCGGTATCTCGAGCAGTTGCGCGCGCCGGATCGGATCACATATCCGATGCGGCGCGCCGGCGCCAAGGGCGAGGGCCGATTCGAGCGGATCACCTGGGACGAGGCGCTCGACGAGATCGCCACCCGGCTGGGCCGGATCGTCGACGAGTACGGCGGCGAGGCGATCTGGCCCTTCCACGGCACCGGGAGCCTCGGCTATATCCAAGGGCTGGAAGGGCTTTCGGGGCGGCGGTTGTTCAATGTGCTGGGCTCGTCGCTGCACGACCCGACCATCTGCTCGATCTCGGGAACGCTGGGGATGAAATACACGCTCGGCACCTCGGGCGGGATGGACCCGGAGGATTTCGCGCGATCGAAGCTGATCCTGCTGTGGGGCACCAATCCGCTCACCTCCGGCCACCACGTGTGGAAGTTCGTCCAGGACAGCGGCGCCTACACCGTGGCGATCGATCCGGTCCGCACCCGCACGGCCGAACGCTGCGACGAACACCTCGCGCCGTTGCCCGGCACCGACGCCGCCCTGGCGCTCGGTCTGATGCACGTGGTCGTGTCGATGGGTGCGCACGATGTCGCTTTCCTCGCCGAGCACACCGAGGGCTGGGACGAATTCCGCACCCGCCTGGCCGAATTCACACCGGAGCGGGTCGCGGAGATCACCGGCCTGCCGCGGCAGCGGATCGTGGAGCTCGGGGAGCGGATCGCCCGCACCCGGCCGACCGCGATCCGCGCCTCCCAGGGCATCCAGCGGCACGCGGGTGGCGGTATGGCACTGCGCACCCTGGCGTGCCTGCCGGGCGTCACCGGCGACTGGGCGATTCCCGGTGGCGGCCTGCACTATTCGACCACCGGGCACTTCAAGCTGAACCTGCCGGAGCTGGTGCGGTTCGACCTGCTGCCGCATCCGGTGCGGACGTTGTCGCAGACGCGCATCGGCGACGGCCTGCTGTCGGTCGACGATCCACCGGTCAAGGCGCTGTTCGTGATCGCCGCCAATCCGGTCGGGTCCAATCCGGACCAGGGCCGGGTGCGGGCGGGACTGTCGCGCGAGGACCTGTTCACCGTTGTGCTGGAACACTTTCCGACCGATACCGTCGACTACGCCGATATCGTGCTGCCCGCCACCATGCAGCCCGAACACCTGGACGTGCTGGCCGCCTACGGGAACATGTACCTGGTGTGGAACGAGCCCGCCGTGGCGCCGCCCGGCGAATGCCTGTCCACCACAGAGACATTCCGCCGCCTGGCCCGCCGGATGAACCTGGACGAGCCGTCCCTCTACGACTCCGACGAGGATCTGGCCCGCGTGCTGCTGAAGGACTTCGATGTCGAGCGCCTGCGCGCGGACGGCTTCCTGCGCGTCGAGCCGGGTCCGGTCCCGGTGCACAAGCTGAACTTCCGCTCCGCGCGCGCGGAAATGGCGGGCCACGATCCCTTACCCGGCTATACACCACCCGAGGAGTTGGCCGGTCGGGATTTATCGAGTGGTGACGTCCCGCCGGGGGAGTCGTTCGGCCGGGATTTGTCGGATGGTGACACACCCGATGGGCTCATTCTTATTTCCGCGGCGTCCCACTACTTTCTGAACACCACGTTCGGCAACAATCCCGAGCTGCAGCGGCGGGCGGGGGATTCGTGTATCACCTTGCATCCCGACGATGCCGCCACACGCGGTATCGCGGACGGCGCAAGGGTGCTCGTGTCGAACGCGCGCGGCTCCTTCGAGGCGACGGCCGAGATTTCCGACCGCGTTCGGCCGGGTGTCGCCGCCACCACCAAGGGGCGGTGGGCCAAGTTCTCCGGCGGTGCGACCGTGAATGCCACCATCGCCGAACGGGATTCGGACTTCGGCGGGGGCGCCGTCTTCCACGACAATCGGGTGTGGGTCACTGCGCGTCAGGACGCGGGTGCGGACGACCCGATCCGGCGGAACACCGCGTCGGCCGCCGAGCCGGGGTCGGCGCAGTAGAGGATCATGCGCTGATCGGTGTCGGAGATGTGCAGGACCTGGCATTCGAATTCCAGCGGGCCGAAGACCGGGTGCCGCACGCTCTTGCGGTGACCGCGCCGCACCTCGACCTCGTGCTCGGACCACATCCGGGCGAAACGCGGTGCGGTGCCGAGCAATTCGGTGACCAGTTCGGCGAGGGCCCGATTACCGGGGTAGCGGGCATAGGCGGCGCGCAGGTCGGCGACCGTCGCGCGGGCGAAGGCGGTCGCGGACTCGTCGTCCCAGTGCGGATGGTCGTCGGGACGGCGGAAGATCCAGCGGATCATGTTGCGCTCCTGGCCCGGCAGCGCATCGAGATCGCCGATGAACGGCACCGCCGCGGCATTCCAGGCGAGGATCTCGTACGCCGCGTCCACCACGTAGGCGGGCGTAGCGGTCAGATTGTCGAGCACGATGCGCACCGAGGCCGGGACGACGCGGTTCGGCCCGGCGTGCGGCGGCGGATTCTCGCCCGCCGTCCGGAACAGGTACTCCCGCTCGTCGGCGGACAGCAGCAGCGCCCGCGCGAGGGCCGCCAGCACCTGCCGCGACGGCCGTGACCCGCGCGCCTGCTCCAGGCGGATGTAGTAATCGACCGACAATCCGGCCAACTGCGCCACCTCTTGCCGTCGCAGGCCCGGCGTGCGGCGGTTGAGTCCGTCCGGCAGTCCCACATCGCGGGGGCGCAGCCGGGCGCGCCGGGCGCGTAGGAAGGCCGCGAGTTCGCTCCGATCCGCCATGGGTCCAGTCTGCGCCGACTCCCGGGCGCATGGGTGGTACAAGTTGGTCCTCCCGGGCGCGGTCGTCCGCTGCGACGCTCGCTGTCATGACGACAACAGCCTTGATCACCGGTGCCAACAAGGGCATCGGTCACGAGACCGCCCGGCAGCTCGCCGCGCGCGGCTGCACCGTTCTGATCGGCGCGCGCGACCCCGGACGCGGGCGGGCCGCCGCCGAGAAGCTGGCGGCCGACGGGGCGGACGCCCGGTTCGTCCGGCTCGACGTGACCGACGAGGAGACCATCGCGGCAGCCGCGGAGTATGTCGGCTCGGAATTCGGCACGCTCGACATCCTGGTCAACAACGCCGCAATCACCGGCCCGCTGGAGGGTGACGGCAAGGCCTCCGCCACCACCCTGGCGACGATGCGAAAGGTCTACGAGACCAACGTCTTCGGCGTCGTCGCCGTCACCAACGCCATGCTGCCGCTGCTGCGCGCCGCGGCGGCGGCCCGCATCGTCAACGTCTCCAGCGAGGTCGGCTCGATCACGCTCACCTTCGACCCGCAGAGTCCGATGTGGCAGCTGGGCGCGATCCCGTACCCGTCCTCCAAGTCGGCGCTCGACATGATCACGACCTTGTACGCCAAGGAACTCTGGGACACCCCGATCAAGGTCAACGCCGCCAACCCCGGCTACACCGCCACAGACCTCAACGGGCACACCGGCTTCCGGACCGTCGAACAGGGCGCCGAACCGATCGTGCGTTTGGCGACGCTGCCCGCGGACGGACCGACCGGGCAGCTCTGGGGATATCGCTGGGGTGCGGCGGACGGCGACGAGTACGGCGTGCTGCCCTGGTGATCGGCTCGGGTCTACGACCCGGGCGTCGCGTCCGCGCCGTCGCGCAGCGCGGCGAGCGCATCGATACGCGCCGCCGCGTCGCCGACGATGCGATCGATGAGTTCCCGCACCGTCGGCAGGTCCTCGATGATGCCGGTGACCTGCCCGGCCGCCAGCACGCCCGCCTGGGTGTTGCCCTCGACCAGTCCGGCCTTCAGCAGCATCGGGGTGTTGGCGGCCATGACGACCTGAGACCAGCTGAGGTCCTTGGCCTTTCGCATGGCCAGGCCGTCGCGGACGATGGTCGACCACTTCATTCCGGTCATGCTCTTGAACTTGGCGGCGTTCGACACCGCGGCCGCCAGCCCGCGCCATCGGCCCGAATGCTCGAGGCGGTCCACCAGTTCGGTGTTGAGCACCCGGTGCGGCATGCCGTCCACCTTCAGCGACACCACGGTGTCCTGCAGCCCGCGCTGCAGATACTCCCGCTTCACCGCGTCCGGGACGGTGCTCTCCTGGGTGAGCAGGAACCGCGTGCCCATCGCGACACCGGCCGCGCCGTAGGCCAGCGCGGCGGCCAGGCCGCGACCGTCGAAGAAGCCGCCGGCCGCCACGACGGGGATGTCGACGGCGTCGAGCACGGACGGCAGCAGCAGCGTCGTGGCGACCGGTCCGGTGTGCCCACCGCCCTCGCCGCCCTGCACGATCACCGCGTCGGCGCCCCAGGAGGCGACCTTCACCGCGTGCTTGGCCGCGCCGATCGAAGGCACCACCACCACACCGGCGTCCTTGAGCCGCGCGATGAGTTCCCGCTTCGGCGCCAGGGCGAACGACGCCACCCGGACACCCTCGCGGATCAGCAGCTCGATCCGCTCGGGGGCGTCGGTGGCGTCGGCGCGGATGTTGACGCCGAACGGTTTTTCGGTGTGCGCCTTGGTTTTCGCGATCGCCGCCTCGAGTTCGGCGAAGGTCATCGTCGCCGAGGCCAGGATGCCGAGCCCGCCCGCGTCGGCGGTGGCGGCGACCAACCGCGGCCCGGCCACCCAGCCCATGCCGGTCTGCACCACCGGATGTTCGATGCCGACCAGATCGGTGAGCGCGGTCCTGATCCGGGCGCTCATCGGACCTCCTTGTCCCGAATCCCCTTGGGATCCAGCACGGTTCGGATGATCCGCAGCTCCTCCTCGGTGGGCCACCGGGTGGTCGGCGCGGACTCCAGTTCCGCCACCTCGAACGAGGTGTTCTCCGCGACCTCCTCCGCGGTCACGCCCGGATGCAGCGACAGCGCCCGTAGCGTGTGGCCGGGGCCGCCGAAGTCGAACACGCCCAGGTTGCTCACCACGCGGTGCAGGTGGTGGAACCGGAACGCCGGATTCTCGGGATCGATCCGGTCGTAGCCGACACCGCAGACGATGTCGACCTGCTCGCAGAACACCCGCTTGCCGTGCCGCGGTACGAAGTAGCTGGTGGCGTGGTTGATGGTATTGCCGGGCGCGCCACGCACGCCGAACATCTGGCGGTTCGGCCGCTGCAGCGGCCCGAATGCCGACAGGTTCTGATTGCCGAACCGGTCGATCTGGTTGGCGCCCATGACGACGTGCCGCCGCCCGGAGGCCACCACGTCGAAGACTTTGCCGAACGGAATCCAGCCCTCCGCGGGCGCTTTCGCGCCCAGCGCGGGTGTCTCGGCGAGCAGCACGGCCTCGCCGTCGGAGATCAGCAGATCCGGTTCGAAGGTCAGCCGCGCCAGCCGCGCGCCGATCGTCGGCGTGGGTGACATCGGGCTGGCCATGATTTCGCCTGCGCCACGGAAGATCTCGGCGCACGCGACCGCGCACACCTCGGCGCGGGTGGCGGTGGTGGTGTCGGTCATCGGCGCTCCTCTGCGAATTCGCGGACCGCGGCCTGGTATTCGTCCTCGGTGACGTCCAGGTACCGGGACTTGAACGCGGCCCAGGTCTCCCGATCTCCGGCCGCCTCGACGTAGTGCCGCTGGAAACTTTCGTCCCGGCCGTAGCTGCCGGAGAAGGTGAAGTGCGCGCCGCCCGGGGCCTCGACCACGCCGTCGACCATCATCCGGTTCAGGATGATCGCCTGCTGCGGAGCGGCTTTCACCAGTTCCTCGGTGTCCACCAGCCGGTCCACCGACAGGTAGCGGCGCTCGGCGGCCAGACAGTACAGGTCGTCCATATAGGGGTCGACGCCGGTGTAGGCGGCGTTGCCGTGCCGGTCACCGAGGTCCAGGTGCACGAAGGCGGCGTCCAGGGTCAGCGCGGGCATGGCGACGAGCGTCTCGGTGCGGCCGTCGGCATCCGGGTACGGCGAGGCGACCGTGCGCAGTTCGCCCTCCCAGAATTTCAGCACGTCCGAGCCCAGCCCGGCACGGATCGGCAGGAACGGCAGCCGGGCCGCGGCGGCCTGCAGACCGCACTTCACCATGCCCTCGTCCATTTCGCGGACCACGATCTCACCGCCGGTGCGCGCCTTGGCGAACCACGGGTCGTAGAACGGCGCCGAGTCCAGCGACACGAAGCCGTAGTAGGCCTTGCGCACCTTGCCCGCCGAGCACAGCAGGCCCAGATCCGGGCCGCCGTAGGTGACCACGGTCAGGTCGGTGACATCGGAACGCAACAGCGCGCGCACGAAGGCCAGCGGCTTGCGCCGGGAGCCCCAGCCGCCGATGCCGATCGTCATGCCGCTGCGCAGCTGCCCGACCGCCTCGTCGAGCGTCATCCGCTTGTCGCGCATCAGTTTCCACCCCGTTTCGCCGCCAGGTCCTCGTCGAACTTGGCGCGGATCTCGTCGGACACCCCGGCCAGGTTCAGCTCGAAGGTGAAGCCCTGCTCGTATCGGTAGCTGCGGTGCACGTCCTGCACGTCGATGCCGTTGAGGGCGCGTTTGGCGGCGCGGATGACCCGGCCGTCCTTGGCGGCGATGCTCTTGGCGAGTTCCAATGCGGCCGAATCCAATTCGGCACGCGGCACCACCTTGTGCACCGACCCGAAATGGTGCAGCTGCTGCGCTGTGACCGTGCTCGCGGTGTAGAACAGCGTCCGCATCATGTGCTGGGGCACCAGCCGGGCCAGATGGGTGGCCGCGCCCAGCGCGCCGCGCTCCACCTCGGGCAGTCCGAAGGTGGCGTCGTCGGCGGCGACGATGACGTCGGCATTGCCGACCAGGCCGATGCCGCCGCCGAGGCAGAACCCGTGCACCGCCGCGATCACCGGGACCTGGCAGTCGTACACCGCGCCGAAGGCCGCATAGCACCCGTGATTGGCGTCGATCAGGGTCTGGTGGCCCGGATTGCGCTGGATCTCCTTGATATCCACGCCCGCGTTGAAGCCGCGGCCCTCCGCGCGCAGCACCACCACCCTGGTCTCCGGATCGCGCCCCGCCGCCGTGACGGCGTCGGCCAGATCGAACCAACCGGCCGTGGGCAGCGCGTTGACCGGCGGATAGTCGATCGTGACGACCTCGATGCCCGAGGTCTCGGTGTGACGGTTGATCCCCATCGCATGTCCATTCGTTGGCCAAACAAGCAAGTGCTTGGTAGGTTATCATGGTGGCAATCGAAGTGGACCTGTCCGGATCCGTCGCCCTGGTCACCGGTGGGGTGCGAGGCGTGGGCGCCGGTATCAGCCGGGTTTTCCTGGATGCGGGCGCGACCGTGGTGACCTGCGCCCGCCGTCCCGTGGACGCTCCGATCACCAGCTCCGGCCGCACCGCGGAGTTCCTGCCGTGCGACGTGCGCGACGGTGACTCGGTGCGGTCGCTCATCGATACCGTCGTCGAGCGGTACGGCCGCCTCGATCATGTGGTGAACAACGCCGGCGGGGCGCCGTTCGCGCTCGCCGCCGATGCGAGCGACAACTTCCACTCGAAGATCGTGGAGCTGAATCTGCTTGCGCCGCTGCTGGTTTCGCGTGCCGCCAACACGGTGATGCAGGAGCAGCCGGGCGGCGGCTCGATCGTGATGGTCTCCAGCGTGAGCGGTTACCGGCCCTCGCCCGGCACCGCCGCCTACGGTGCGGCCAAGGCCGGTGTCGACCATCTGGCCGCCTCGCTGGCGGTGGAGTGGGCGCCGAAGGTGCGGGTCAATTCGATGATCGTGGGCATGGTGCGCACCGAATCCAGCCACCTGCACTACGGCGACGAGGCCGGGATCGCCGCGGTCGGCGCGACCGTCCCGCTGGGACGGCTGGCCACACCGGAGGAGATCGGCAAGGTGGCCCTGTTCCTGGCCTCACCGCTGGCCGGTTACGTCAGTGGCGGGTCGCTGCTGGTGCACGGCGGCGGCGAACGCCCGGCGTTCCTGGCCGCGGCCACGGCCGACGAAGCGTCGAAAAACCACGCAGCACAATCGAAATGAGAGCGACGAACATGGCAGACAACACCGATCGGATCTGTGCGGGGCGCACCGTCATCGTGACCGGTGCGGGCGGGGGCATCGGCCGCGCGCACGCGCTGGCCTTCGCCGCCGCCGGCGCCGATGTCGTGGTCAACGACATCGGCGCGGAGCTGGACGGCACGCCCCGGGCGGACTCCCCGGCGGCCCGGGTCGTCGAGGAGATCGTGGATCTCGGCGGCAAGGCGGTGGTGAACGGGGACGACGTCGCCGACTGGGCCGGTGCGCAGCGGCTGATCGAGCAGGCCGTGGAGACCTTCGGCGGGCTGGACGTGCTGGTCAACAATGCCGGGATCGTCCGCGACCGGATGCTGGTCAATCTCTCCGAGGAGGAATGGGACGCGGTCGTGCGGGTGCACCTCAAGGGACACTTCGCCACCATGCGGCACGCCGCGCAGTACTGGCGCGCGGAGTCCAAGGCCGGGCGTGCGGTCGACGCCCGCATCGTCAACACCAGCTCGGGCGCCGGTCTGCAGGGCAGTGTCGGCCAGGGCAACTACGGGGCGGCCAAGGCGGGGATCGCCGCGCTGACCATTACCGCGGCCGCGGAGTTCGCGCGCTACGGGGTGACCGTGAACGCCATCGCGCCGAGCGCCCGCACCCGCATGACCGAGACGGTGTTCGCCGACATGATGGCCAAGCCCGAGGACGGCTTCGACGCGATGGCCCCGGAGAACATCTCGCCGCTGGTGGTGTGGCTGGGCAGCGCGGATTCGGCGGGCGTGACCGGCCGCATGTTCGAGGTCGAGGGTGGCAAGGTGGCGCTGGCAGACGGCTGGCGGCACGGTGTGCCGGTCGATCGCGGCGCCCGGTGGGAGCCCGCGGAGCTGGGCGCGGTGGTGCGCGAGCTGATTGCCAAGGCGACGCCGCCGGAGCCGGTGTACGGCGCCTGATTCCTCCCCGGGACCGACACGACCGACCGAAGCGCACGACGCGCCGCAACCTTCCCCGCGGTAGCGATCCGACGCCCGGCCGGTGTCGAATGACCTTGTGCGAGTGGCGAGGAACCGGATGTGACCAGGCTGTTGCCGAGGCTCGAGCGTCGGCGTGGCGGGGGCATCCGGCTCGTCGTACCCGCGCCGGCTGTCCCGATGAAGGTCCATACGGGTGCTTGCGCGGCGGTGGGGCAGGTCACACCATCCCACTGCGGGAGCAAACACCCGGCAGTTATGATGATCGGCGTCCATTGTATTCCCGGAGGTATAGGCGACCGGGTTGAAGATCTGCGCTGAACGATGAGGGGAAGGCAAGCGCATGACCGTTGGTCGCATAGCGCGCGTAGCGGCAGTTGCCGGGATAGTCGCCGGTTGCGGCCTGCTGGGACCCCTCGCGGCGCAGGCGCAGCCCAACGGCTGCCCGCAGTGCGCCCCGTCCGGCTCGGGCGACGGTGACAGCGGCGCGCCCCTGAGCATTCCCGGGCGGTCCGGGGAGAGTGTGCAACCGCAGTACCGGGGGCAGCAGTACCAGTCTTCGCAGGACCAGGGCCCGCAGGCTCCGACGTCCCAGGGCTCGGTGTCGCAGGGCTCCGTATCGCAGGGGCCGTCCTCGCATCCCTCCGCGAACTCGTCGCGGCAGTCCCCCTCCGCCGAGCCGTCCACTCGAGACGCGGCGGCGGGCATCGGACTGCTTGATCTTCCCTCCCTGCTCGGCACCGGCTCGGCCAGCATTCTCGGCACCGGCTCGGCCGCGGCGGGGTCCGCCGCGGCAACCGGTTCCGCCGCCCTCGGCGGAACCGGTTCCGCCGCAGTGGGTTCCGCCGGTGCCGCCACCGGCTCGGCGGTCCTCGGCACAGGCTCCGCGGCGCTGGACACCGGCTCGGCCGCCCTCGGCTCCGCCGTGGGGGGAACGGGCTCAGCACTGGCCGGCACCGGTTCGGTCGTCGGCCCGGCCCTCGCGGGCTCCGCCTCCGCCCTGGCCGCCCTCTTCGGAACCGGTTCGGCTGCAACAGGTTCCGCGGCTGTTGGCACGGGAGGCACCTTGGCCGCGCTGCTCGGTACCGGTTCGGCGGTGACCGGCTCCGCGGCCGCGGGCACCGGCAGCGCGCTGGCCGCCCTGCTGGGTACGGGTTCTGCCGCAACAGGTTCGGCGGCCGTGGGTACCGGGAGCGTGCTGGCTGCGCTGCTGGGTACGGGTTCTGCCGCAACGGGTTCCGCTGCGGTTGGTACCGGGAGTGCGTTGGCTGCGCTGCTGGGTACCGGTTCGGCCGCGACGGGGTCGGCGGCCGTGGGGGCGGGGAGTGCGTTGGCTGCTTTGCTCGGTACCGGTTCTGCGGCAACGGGCTCGGCGGTGCTCGGTACGGGATCGGCGTTGACCGGGTCCGCGGCGGTGGGGTCGGCTGCCGTGTTTTCGCCGCTGCTGCTGTTGTTGTTGATTCAGCCGCCGCCGGTTCCGCCCGCGGTTCCCGCTCCGCCGCTGGCGATTCCGCCCGTTGCGGTGCCGCCGGTGCCCGCGTTGCCCGCGGTCGCGCCGCCGATTCCGGTGGCCGCGCCGCCTGCCGCGCCCGCCCCGCCGCCTCCGCCCGCGTCGCCGCCACCCGCCGTGCAGGCACAGCCGAACCACGACGTGCGGCCGACTTCCGACAGTGGGCTGCTGCCGCCGGTCAAGGTGCTGAGCGTGGTCGGTGGCCTGGCCGCGATGGCGCTGGCCGCCGCCGGATCGGGTGCGGTCAGCTTCCAGAGCGCCTCGGCCGCCCAGGCCCGTATCGACGCCGCACGCGCGGAATTCTTCGGACCGCGGGCTTGAAGGGGGGACCGATGACCGAGAGTCGCGCACAGAGTAGTCGCTCGTATCGCCGGGTCGCGGCCGCCGTCGACGCGGTCTGCGCGGTGGCCGCCGATTTCGACGCCACCACCCTCGATGAAGTGGTGTTGGCGATTTCGGCCGAGCGCCGCCGCCCGATCGAGATCGCCAGCGCCCAACTGGGTCCCGGCGTGTGCGGCCAGCGCCGCAGCTACCCCGACAAGGACGTGATCGTGCTGGCGTCGGCGCTGCCCAGCCGCGAGCACACCCTCGCGCACGAACTGGGCCACATCGTCTTCGACCATCCCGGCGAGCCGGCCCCCGAGGTCACCCTCGAGGCCAGCGACGACCTGATCGCGTACATGCTCAGTCAGCGCGCGCACCAGCAGATCGTCGACGACGGCGAGGACGACCAGTGCGAGTGGGAGGCCGAGACCTTCGCCAGCATGCTGATGACCCGCCTTCGGGTATTCCACAACCGAGGCGCAGGCGTCTCGGTCCTGCGTTTCGACGAGGCGCTCGGATGAGGCCGCGGGTCGTTCCTGCGATTCGGCGGGGCGCTCGGATTGGGCCGCAGGTCGATCCTGCGTTTCGGCGGGCCGCTCGGATGAGGCCGCAGGTCGGTCCTGTGTTTCAGCGAGGCGCTCGGATCAGGCTGCGGGTCGGTCCTGTGTCCCGCCGAGGCGCTAGGGCGCTGCGGGTTGTTCCTGCGATTCGAAGAGGCACTCGGATGACGGTGCCGGGCAATCCGATGGAGGACGCGGTATGACGTTCTGGCTGACTGCCCTGCTGGTCTGGATGGCCGCCGGTGCGCGCGTCGGACGCGTGCTGGTGAAACCGGCGACGACGGCGCGGGTCGCGATCGTGGTCGCGGTGGCGGCCGTCGCGGCGGCCGCCACGGTGAGCATCCCCGAAGTCGCCGTGGCCCTGGATCACCTGGCGCCCAACGGTATTCGTGGGCAGATGTTCGCCGATCGGGTCCAGGCGGCGGCCTGGCTGCTGTTCGCCGTGGCGACCTCGGTGGTGGCCTCGGCCGCCTGGCCGGTGGTCTCGCGGCGCAACCTGCGCCAGATCGCGGCATACATCTACGCCGGCGGGCTGATCGCGATCGCCGTGACGCTGGCCTGGTCGACCCTGTTCGGCTGGGCGGTGACGCTGCTGGGCTGCGCCTTCGTCGCGCTCACCGGCCTGCGGAATCTGGACTGGACGGCACTGGGCCGCGGCATCGCCCTCTACACCTCGGGGACCATCCTGGTCGGCGTGCTGGCGGCGCTGTCGATCCGCCGCCTCGCGATGGACGCCGAGCCCGCCCGGGCCGGGCAGCCGGGCTGGTTCTGGCCGGCGTGGCAGGTGGCGAGCCTGCTGGTCGCGGTCGGCGCGGTGTGGATCGTCATCGAGCTGTGGGCCCGAGCGCGCCTGCTACTGCGGCAGATTCGGCCGCTGCACCGCACCATGGTGGGCCGCTTCCCGGAGGTCGTGGCCAAGGACCAGACGGGCTCCACGACTCAGCTCAAGGCCTCCGATCAGGTCGCGCAGATCATGGACGCGCTGTATCTGCAGTCCGGCGGGGGAGTGGAGCTGACGGCCGCGGGTGACCCGGCGGAGTCGGTCGTCGAACGGGCCGACCGGGTCGCGCGGTGGGCCCGCCACCCGCTCGGCGAGATCGTGGTGGACGCGCGCTGGATCGCCCCGCCGGAGGGCCTGAGCCCGCGCGGCTGGGTTCAGGCCATTGCCCGCGCCTTCGAGTCGATGCCGGAGGAACCGCGCGCCACGGCACCCCAGCGTGGTTGAACGAGATATCGCCGGAGATTCGCCCAACCGACCGGTCTCGTGGCCTGGGTCACCGGCTCGACAACGCGTTCGGGCATGGCTGAGAGCGGAGCGTCCCCCGCTTCGCTCACAGCCGCAAAACAAACACAGTGCGGTTCCGAGTCACCGCACTGTGTTGTCTTGTGGTTCTTGCTATTCCGTGCCGTCCGGCGGGATCTCAGGCAGACCCTCGCTCGCCCGAAGCTTCTCGGCCATCGAGGTGAGGAGGTTCTGCGATTCCTCCGAAAGGTCGAACGCCCTACTCGACAACCGACGCAGTCCATAGCCCTGCAGCTGGGACAGCAGCTCCAGATCGTGATCGATCTTGGCGGCATAGATGTCGTTGAAGAAGTAGTCCGGTTTGACCTTGAAGAACTTCGCCAACGCGGCCACCGTCTCGTCGGACGGGTTGGTCCGCTGTCCCGACCGCAACTGCGAGAGATACGGTTTCGAGATCGGATGGCCTGAGGCCGTCAGCGCAGCCGCCACCTCTGCATTGGTGTGCGGCTTACGCCCCGGGGGATGCACGGTTTCGAACAGCTTGTTCAGCCGCGCCGCGAAATCAGCCATTGTGAGCCGCCCAATTCCCTTCGCTGTACTAACAGTCGTTATCTCGGATACGTATCATTGATATTAGCGGCTGAGTAACTGAAAACCTACGCCTGATTCAGGATTTCCTTGAAGCTTCCAGGGGGCGCGTTCGGGAACTGGTTGTGGCCGGGGCGTTTGCGGGCCACCGCAACGGTTGTTGGGAACCGCTGGTGGAGACCGGTTCTGGCCCGTCGCGAGGGTCTCGCGCGACGGGCCTTCGGTAGCCGGAGGATAGCTGACGTCTCATACTTCCGTCTGTACCGTGTTTTGTGTGGCGTACGCCACGTTTCACGCGATTCGGGATGAACGTTCAACCGTCACGGCTGATCAAGGAGTGCTTACAGCCGTTCGATGATGGTTCCTGTCGCAAGTGCGCCACCGGCGCACATGAGGATCATCGCGACCGACTTGTCGGAACGTTCCAGCTCGTGCAGGGCCGTGGTGATCAGCCGGGATCCCGTGCTGCCCACCGGATGCCCGAGCGCGATCGCGCCGCCGTTCACATTGACCCGGTCCATGTCCGGGCCGTGCACCGAGGCCCAGGACAGCGGCACGGACGCGAACGCCTCGTTGATCTCGAACAGATCGATGTCGGAGATGCTCATGCCGGACCGTTCCAGCAGCCGCGTGGTCGCCTGCACGGGCCCGTCGAGATGGAACTCCGGCTCCGCGCCGACCAGCGCCTGCGTGACGATGCGGGCCCGCGGGCGCAAACCCGCACGGGCGGCGGCCTGTTCGTCCATCAGCAGCACGGCGGCGGCGCCGTCGGAGACCTGCGAGGAGGTGCCGGCGGTGTGGATGCCACCGTCGAGCACCGGCTTCAGCTTGGCCAGGCCCTCCCGGGTGGTCTCGCGCAGCCCCTGGTCGCGCGCGACGTCGAGCTTCTCGCCGGTGAGGTTGCCCTCCTTGTCCACCTGCGGTGCGGTGACCGTGAGCACCTCGCGCTCGAAGCGGCCCTCGGCCCAGGCCCGGCCCGCGAGACGCTGTGAGCGCACGCCGAATTCGTCGATGTCGTCGCGGGTGATGCCGCGCCGCTTGGCGATTCGCTCCGCCGCCTCGAACTGGTTGGGCATGTCGATGTCCCAGCTCGCGGGGCGGCGCGGACCGGCGTTCTCGCCGACGTTGGCGCCCAGCGGCACGTGGCTCATCGACTCCACGCCGCAGGCCAGGCCGATGTCGATGGCGCCGCTCGCGATCAGCCCGGCGACCAGGTGGTTGGCCTGCTGGGCCGAACCGCACTGGGCGTCGATGGTGGTGGCGCCGGTCTGCCAGGGCAGCCCGGCGTGCAGCCAGGCCGTGCGGGTGACGTTGTTGCCCTGCTCGCCGACCTGCATGACGCAGCCCCCGATGACCTGCTCCACCAGCGCGGGGTCCAGGTGGGCGCGCTCGATCACGCCCCGCTGGGCGGCGCCGAGCACCTCGGTGGCGTGCAGGCCGGCCAGCCAGCCGCCCCGTTTGCCGATCGGCGTGCGTGCGGCCTCGACGATGACGGGAGTGCCCATGTCGTTCCTTTCGCGCAGAACTGAAACAAGTTCTGCGAACATTCCGAGACTGATTATCCGCTCCTTCACTAGTTGTACCGCCTATGCTTGAATGGCGGTAGAACCTGTTTCAGTTAGTCGAAGGAGACAGCTGGTGGTAGACACGCGCCCCGCTCCGAACCTGCCCGAAGGATTCGACGTCACCGACCCGGCGATGTGGGAAGAGCGGGTGCCGGTCGAAGAGCTGGCCGAACTGCGCCGCGCCGCCCCGATCTGGTGGAATCCGAAGTCTCCCGAGGTGGGCGGTTTCCACGACGACGGGTTCTGGGTGGTCTCCAAGCACGCCGACGTCAAGGAGGTCTCCCGGCGCAGCGACGTGTTCTCCAACTACGAGAACACCGCCATTCCGCGCTTCAACGACGACATCAAGCGCGAGCAGATCGATCTGCAGCGGTTCGTGCTGCTCAACCAGGACGCGCCGCAGCACACCCGGATGCGCAAGCTGATCTCCAAGGGCTTCACGCCTCGCGCGGTCAACGGCCTGCGGGCGGAGCTGTCGGTGCGGGCCCGCGGCATCGTCGAGGCCGCCGCGGCGTCGGGCTCGGGCGATTTCGTCACCCAGGTGGCGTGCGAGCTGCCGCTGCAGGCGATCGCCGAGCTGATCGGCGTGCCGCAGGAGGACCGCATGAAGCTGTTCCAGTGGTCCAACGACATGACCGGCTACGACGACCCCGAGTCGACCGCCGACCCGCTCGCCGCCTCCACCGAGATCCTCGGCTACGCCTGGCAGATGGCCGAGGCGCGCAAGGGTTCCCCCGCGCAGGACATCGTGACCGAGCTGGTCAACGCCGATATCGATGGCGAGTCGCTGACCTCGGAGGAGTTCGGGTTCTTCGTCATCCTGCTGGCGGTCGCCGGCAACGAGACCACCCGCAACGCCATCAGCCACGGCATGGCCGCCTTCCTCGACAACCCGGACCAGTGGGAGCTGTTCAAGGCCGAGCGCCCCAAGACCGCGGCGGAGGAGATCATCCGCTGGGCCACGCCCGTGTCGTCGTTCCAGCGCACCGCGCTCGAGGACACCGAGCTGGCCGGTGTGCAGATCAAGCAGGGCCAGCGCGTGGTGATGCTGTACCGCTCGGCCAACTTCGACGAAGAGGTCTTCGAGGACCCTTACACGTTCGATATCTTGCGTGATCCCAACCCGCATCTGGCCTTCGGCGGCACCGGAGCGCACTTCTGCATCGGCGCGAATCTGGCCCGGCTGGAGATCGACCTGATCTTCAACGCCATCGCCGATCACCTGCCGGACATCAGCAAGCTGGGCGATCCGCGACGGCTGCGGTCGGGCTGGCTGAACGGGATCAAGGAGTTCCCGGTGGACTACAAGGGCGGCTGCCCCGTGGCGCACTGAGGTACCGACGGCGCGGAGGGCGGGCACCTGGGATCAGGTACCCGCCCTCCGCGTTTCGGTCCCCACCGAATCCCGGCGTCAGGCCGGTCGCATGGTTTTCATGGCGCGGTCGGTCTCCCAGAACGCGCGCAGCGCCGCGATCTTGCCCGCGTCGTCCACGCGGTAGGTGAACACGCCCTCGGCGTCGATCACCTGGCCGCCGATGTGCGTGCGGATCAGGCCGGTGAAGGCCACCTCGTTCCCGCAGGCGAAGGAGTCGCCGAAGTGGAATTCGATCGACTCGGTCGAGGCGATCGCCTTGTCCCAGAACGCCCCGATGGCCTCCCGGCCGCGGTGGCCACGGCCTTTCGGGTCGAATACGGAGGGCCCGATGGGGTCCTCGACGATCCCGTCGGCGGCGAACAGCTCCAGCCACGCCGCCTTGTCGCGGGCGCGCACCGCGGCCTGCGAGGCGTGCCCGGCGACCCGGGCCGGGTGGTCGGTCGTAGTCGTCATGCGGTTGCTCCGATCGGTTCGGCGATGAACTGCGCGGCGAAGCGGTGCAGCGATTCCTGCTTGGCGGCCAGGTCGGCGTCGAAGCCGAGCCCGTCGAAGACCCACGGCACCACGATGGTGTCGGTGACTCCCGCGGCGGCCAACTCGGAGTAGCCGGTCCGCCCGAAACGATCGATACAGACCACTTGGATTTCGAAAGACTCGTCGATTCGGCCGTATTCGGTGCGCAGCTCGGTGAGTTTGCCGATGGTTTTGCAGATGTCTTCGTATTTCATCATCGCCGAGCACCAGCCGTCGCCGACGCGCGCCGCTCGGCGTAACGCCGGCTCGGTATGGCCACCGATGTAGAACGGCACCGGTCGCTTCGGCGCCGGACTCATCTGCAACGGTCCGAAATCGAAGAATTCACCGTGGAATTCGACCATCCCGCCGCCGAGAACAAGTCGGATGACCTCGATCATCTCGTCGACGCGGGCGCCGCGGCGCGCATAAGGAACGCCGCACCATTCGAATTCCTCCGGGGCCCACCCGATTCCCACGCCGAATCCGAACCGGTCGCCACTGAGCGCCGCGACCGAGCCCACCTGCCGCGCCAGCAGCAGCGGGTGGCGGGATCCGAGCTTCAGGACGTTGGTGTAGAACCTGATGTCGCTGGTCACGGCGGCCATGGCGGTGGCGCCGACGAACGGGTCCACCCACGGCGTCTCCGGACCCCAGAACCGGCTGCCGTCCGGTGTATAGGGGTATTTCGCCGCCTGATTCTGCATGAAGAACAGCGAATCCGGGAGCGCGATACCGGCGAATCCGCATTCTTCCGCGGTTTTCGCCAGTTCCGGAAGTTGTTCGAGCGGGCTCATCGCGACCCCGAGGGTGAATTTCACGATGCCGCCCCGGCGTGGCCGCGCCTCACGGGCGCTCCGATCCCACGACCCACATCGAGAAGTACTGCGAACCGCCGCCGTAGGCGTGCCCGAACGCCTTGCGCGCGTTCTCGACCTGGTAGTCCCCGGCGCGACCCATCACCTGCTTGGCCGCCTCGGCGAAGCGGATCAGGCCCGAGGCGCCGATCGGGTTGGAGCTGAGCACGCCGCCCGACGGGTTGACCGGCAGCTTCCCGCCGATCTCGGTCTCGTGGGCGTCGGTGAGCTTCCAGCCCTCGCCCTCGGGCATGAAGCCCAGATTCTCCAGCCACATCGGCTCGAACCACGAGAACGGCACGTAGATCTCGGCGGCGTCGATCTCCTCGAGCGGATTGGCGATGCCCGCCTGCTTCCACAGCGCCGCCGCGGCATCCCGGCCCGCCTGCGGGCTGACCTGATCGCGGCCGGAGTACGCCAGCGGTTCGGTGCGCATGGCGGTGCCGTGCACCCAGCCGACCTTCTTGCCCGACGCCTCGGCGGCCCGCGCCGAATCCTCGTCGCCGAGCACGATCGCGCAGGCGCCGTCGGAGGAGGGACAGGTCTCGTCGAATCGGATCGGATCCCAGAGCATCTGCGATGCCAGCACCGACTCCATGGTGATGTCGGCCTGCTGCAGATGGGCCAGCGGGTTCTTGGCGCCGTTGCGGCGATCCTTCGCCGCGACCATGGCGCCGATGTGCAGCGGCGCGTTGGACCGGCGGATGTAGGCCCGCACGTGCGGGGCGAAGTAGCCGCCCGCGCCCGCGCCGACCGGCTTGGTGAACGGAACCGGATTCGACAGCGCCCACATGGCGTTGGACTCCGACTGCTTCTCCCACGCCACCGCGAGCACCTTGCCGTGCACGCCGGCCTGCACGTGATTGGTCGCCACGATGCCGGTGGAACCGCCGACCGAACCCGCGGTGTGCACGCGGAGCAGCGGTTTTCCGGTGGCGCCCAAGGCATCCGCCATGAACAGCTCCGGCATCATCGAGCCCTCGAACAGGTCCGGCGCCTTGCCGACGACGACGGCGTCGATGTCGGCCATGGTGAGTTCGGCGTCATCCAGTGCGCGATCGATGGCCTCGCGGCACAGGCCCGCCATGGACACGTCGGTCCGTTTCGTCACGTGATGGGTTTGTCCGGTGCCGAGCACCGCGGCCAGGTTGGTCATCGTGCCTCCTGTGTATTGCGGAACATCCGCACCCGGTCGGCCCGACGACGGGCTGCGCGATTGTCCGTCATCGTGCCTCCTGTGTATTGCGGGACACCCGCACCCGGTCGGCCCCGACGACGGGCTGCGCGATTGTCCGTCATCGTGCCTCCAATGTGGACACCAGATTCTGTTGCAGCGCAGGGCCACTCGACGCGTGGGCGAGGGCGCGGTCCGCGGCGCCGTTCATGATCGCCGTCGCGGCGAAGCCGATCCGTTCCAGTCCGGCCGAGAACATCGGGTTGCCCGCCAGCGGGCCGCCCGAGGGATTGATCCGGGTCGAATCACCCAGTCCCAGCGCCTCTTTCAGGATCAGCTGCTCGTGACTGAACTGCGTGTGCAGCTCGGCGACGTCGAACTCCGCTGTGTCCCCGTTCCGTACGGCCGCGGCGGCCGCGGCGGCGGACGGCGAGGAGGTCAGATCGCGGGCGCCCAGGATCGGGGTGTCTATGCGGTGCGCCATTCCGGTCAGCCAGGCGGGCCGCTCGCACAGTTCGCGCGCGCGGTCACCGGTGGCCAGCACGATGGCCGCCGCACCGTCGGTGATCGGGGCGATGTCGTGCTCGCGCAGCGGATCGGCGACATACGGTGCGGCGAGCCGCTTTTCGATCTCGTCGGCGTCGGCTGCCGAGACCGCGGCCATGTCCCGCTCGGTCCAGCGGCCGGCGTCGAGCCCGGCGCGCGCCTGCAGTCCGGCCATCGAGACGGCGTCCGGCCACAGCGGCGCGACCAGGTACGGATCGGTCTGCAGGGTGAGGACCTGCCGCAGCGTACCGGCGGATGCCTTGCCGAAGCCGTAGACCAGCGCCGTCTCCGCCTGTCCCGAGCGCAGTTTCACCCATGCCTCGTACAGTGCCCAGGCGGCGTCCATCTCCACGTGCGATTCGTTGATCGGCGGCACCGCGCCGATCGAGTCGATCGCCGAGATGAACGAGAAGGCCCGCCCCGCAAGGTAATCCGAGGAGCCGGAGCACCAGAAGTCGATATCGCCGACCTTGATGCCGAGTTTGTCGTACAGATGCCGGAAGCAGGGCACCAGCATCTCGACACCGTTGGTGGTGCCGTAGGTCTCCGAGACGTGCGGTGCGTGTGCGAAGCCCACGACCGCGATGTCGGTTGTGTTGTTGCTCAAGATGTTTCAGCTCTCTTCCGAAGCGCCGGGCGCTACAGGTGCTGCGCGAAGGTGTCGTAGTCGGCGTCGGGCTCGCCGGTGGGCTCGAAGTGCGAGATGTTGTCCAGACCCTCGTAGGTCCACTCCTCGCGGGGTTTCCACACGGCCTTGACCCGCATGCCCATCCGCACCTCGGACGCCTCGCAACCCAGCACCAGGTGCAGGAACGGGATGTCGCTGCCGTCGAGCAGCACGTAGGCGGCCACGTACGGCGGCTTGATGCGCTGGCCCTGGAACGGCACGTTGACGATGCAGAAGGTGGTGACGACGCCGGTATCGGCGAGGTCGACATAGTCCTCGGTCGGCTCGCCCGTGCGCGGGTCGGCGCCGCGCGGCGGGAAGTACACCTTGCCGTCGGCGGCGCGGGCGCCCACCAGCCGGCCCTCGGCGATGCCGCGCAGGAACACCGTCTCCTGGGGCGCCGCGGTGTGCTTGTACCGCAGGTCGATCGGCGTGACGATGCCGGTGACGGGCTCGGCGTCGGTGGCGGAACCGGACGGAGCCGTGGAGGTTTCGCCGGGCTCGAAGCAGACGATGTCGTGGATGCTGCCGGTGCGCTCGGCCGCCCAGCGCGCCCGCACCCGCATACCGGTGCGCAGCTCGTCGGCGGAGTCGACGTCGACAGCGTGCAGCAGCGCGGTGTCCGCGCCGTCGAGCTTGATCAGCGCCCACCCGAAGGGGCGGTCGAAGGGCTGTCCGGGCAACGGCTCCCGCACCCAGCTCCAGCTCTGCACGGTGCCCACGTCGGCCACGTCGACGAATTCGGTCAGCGCGTCGGCGGTGACCGGATCGTATTCGGCCGGTGGGACGAAGACCCGCCCGTCCGAGCCGCGCACGCCGACGATCCGGCCGTCGCGCAGGCCCGTGAGGAACCGTCCGATGGTCGGCCCTACCGAGCGGGTGTAGTCGAACTTCATGCGTAGTTCCGCGGCGAGCACGTCGGGAGTGGTTCCCGTTTCCGGCCCACTTCCTTCGGCGATTGTGCCGGTCATGGTGTTCCCCTGAGTCACGATATCGAGTAGAACAGGTTCTTATTCTGGTGGCAAGAGCGGGCTCGGAAGGGAGTCGATCGTGCGGTTCGGATTGCAGCTCGGATATTGGGGCGCGAGCCCGCCGGGAAATGCCGCGGAGTTGGTCGCCACGGCCGAGGAAACCGGTTTCGACGCCGTGTTCACCGCGGAATCGTGGGGGTCGGACGCGTTCACTCCGTTGGCCTGGTGGGGGTCGCGGACCCGGCGCGTGCGGCTGGGCACCTCGGTCGTGCAGTTGTCGGCGCGCACGCCCACCGCCACCGCGATGGCGGCGCTGACCCTCGACCATCTCAGCGGCGGGCGGCACATCCTCGGGCTCGGCGTCTCCGGGCCGCAGGTAGTCGAGGGCTGGTACGGCCAGCCGTTCGCCAAGCCGTTGCAGCGCACCCGCGAGTACGTCGGGATCGTCCGGCAGGTACTCGCCCGGGAGGCGAAGGTGGTGAGCGCGGGCCCGCACTTCCCGCTGCCCTACGACGGACCCGGCGCGACCGGCCTGGGCAAGCCGCTCAAGCCGATCACCCACCCGCTGCGTGCGGATCTGCCGATCTGGCTGGGCGCCGAGGGCCCGAAGAACGTGGCGCTCACGGCCGAGATCGCCGACGGCTGGCTGGCGATCTACTACACGCCGCGGCTGGCCGGGATGTACAACGAGTGGCTCGACGAGGGGTTCGCGCGGGCCGGTGCCCGGCGTTCGCGCGAGGATTTCGAGATCGCCGCCACCGCCCAGGTCATCCTGACCGACGATCCGCGCGCCGAACTCGACCGGCTGCGCCCGGTGCTGGCGCTCTACATCGGCGGCATGGGCGCGGAGGAGCTGAACTTCCACGCGCAGGTGTACCGGCGGATGGGATACGGGGACACCGTCGAGGAGATCACCCGGCTGTTCCGGTCCGGCCGCAAGGACGAGGCGGCGGCCGCCGTGCCCGACGAGCTGATTCTCGACACGACGATCATCGGCGACGAGGCGCACGTGCGCGAACAGCTGAAGGTGTGGGAACAGGCGGGCGTCACCATGCTGCTGGTGGGGGTCCGGGATGTCGCGCAATTCGAGGCGCTGGCACCCCTTGTTCGCATGTAGAACACGTTCTAGATTCGAGGAGTGACTTCGATGGAGCCGGCGCAGAAGCTGGGATTGTGGAATATCGCCGCCGCCGCACCCGAACGGATCGCGGTCGTCGATCCGTCGGGTCGGCAGGTGAGTTACGCGGAACTGGCCGCGCAGGCCGACCGGATCGCGAAGGGCTTGCGGGCCAAGGGGCTACGCGCCGGTGACGTGCTGGTGTCGATGGTGCACAACAGCGCCGAGGCGCTGGCGGTGTATTTCGCCGCCTATCAGGCCGGACTGTACATCGTCGCGGTGAACTGGCATCTCACCGGACCGGAGGTGGCCTACATCCTCGGCGACAGCGAGGCCAAGGTGTTCATCGCCGACGAACGCTTCGCCGCGGCCGCTCGCATCGCCGCCGACGAGGCGAATCTGCCTGCGGCCGCGCGATATTCGGTCGGACCGGTCGAGGGCTTCCAGCCGCTGGCGGAGCTGGGCGCGGGGGAGAGCGGCCGTCCCGACGACCGCACCACCGGCGCGCCGATGCTCTACACGTCCGGCACCACCGGGCGCCCCAAGGGCGTGCGCCGGCCGCTGACCGGGGCCGATCCCGATGTCGTCGGGCCGCAGGCGACCGGCTTCTTCGGTCTGTTCGGCATCCAGCCGTTCGACGACCACGTGCACATCTGCGGTTCGCCGCTCTACCACACCGCCGTGCTGAACTTCGCGTCCATCTCGATTCAGTTGGGGCACAAGGTCGTTCTGATGGACAAGTGGGATCCGGAGGAGATGCTACGGCTGATCGAGCGGCACCGGGTGACGCACAGTCACATGGTGCCGACGCAGTTCCACCGGCTGCTGGCGCTGCCGGAGCAGGTGCGCGCGAACTACGACGTGTCCTCGCTGCGCTGCATGATCCACGGGGCGGCGCCCTGTCCGCAGGAGACCAAGCGGCGGATGCTGGAATGGTGGGGCCCGGTCGTCACCGAGTACTACGCGGCGACCGAGGGCGGCGGCACCTCGATCAGCGGCGAGGAATGGCTGCGCAAGCCCGGCTCGGTGGGCAAGGCCTGGCCGTACGCGGTGGTGAAGGTGCTCGACGACGACGGCAACGAGGTGCCGCCGGGCGAGACCGGCACGGTCTACATGAAGATGGGCGGCTCCAACTTCGAGTACCACAAGGACAAGGCCAAGACCGAGGACGCCCGCGTCGGCGACCTGTTCACCGTCGGCGACATCGGGCACATGGACGAGGACGGCTACCTCTACCTGCATGACCGCCGCTCCGATCTGATCCTGTCCGGCGGCGTGAACATCTATCCCGCCGAGATCGAGGGCGAGCTGATCACCCATCCGAAGGTCGCCGACGTCGCGGTGTTCGGTATCCCGCACGAGGACTGGGGCCAGGAGGTCAAGGCGGTGGTGCAGCCGGCCGAGGGCGTGACCCCCGACGACGCGCTCACCCGCGAGCTGATGGAGTTCGCCGCGGGCCGCCTGGCCAAATACAAGCTGCCCCGCAGCATCGACTACCTGGACGAACTGCCCCGCGACCCCAACGGCAAGCTCTACAAGCGCAAGATCCGGGACCTGTATGTGAAGGCGTAAGCCGTCCCGTCCCGACTCCGCCCGCCCGGCCTGTGTGCCGGGCGGGCGAAAGTCGTTGCACCATAGCCTGTTTCGCCGTTCCGCAGACGGGACGGCGGTCGCGCGCTATCGTCACGAGTGAATTCGTGAACGGTGTAAATTGAGTCTTGTCAGGACCAAGAACACGTTCTATTTTTGTCCTGTGAGCTACAACATAGCGGACCTTGTCGAACACACCGTCGACCTCGTGCCGGACCGCGTCGCTCTGGCTGACGACACCCGCTCGGTGACGTACGCCCAGCTGGAGGACCGGACCAACCGACTCGCGCACTACCTGCAGGAACAGGGTGTCGGGCCGGGGGACAAGGTCGGCATCTACTCGCGTAACACCATCGAGGCCGTCGAGGCCATGGTGGCGGTGTTCAAGGCGCGGGCGGTGATGATCAACATCAACTTCCGGTACGTCGAGAACGAGTTGCAATACATCTTCGACAACTCGGACATGGTCGCCCTCATTCACGAGCGGCGATACTCCGACAAGGTGGCCGCCGTGCGGGCGAGCACCCCGAAGCTGCGCACCGTGCTGGTCGTCGACGACGGCACCGACGCACCGACCGCCGCCGACTCGGCGGAATACGAGGCGGCGCTGGCGGCCTCGCGTGGTGAACGCGACTTCGGCGATCGCTCGCCCGACGACATCTTCATGCTCTACACCGGCGGCACCACCGGCATGCCCAAGGGCGTGATGTGGCGGCACGAGGACTGGTGGCGGGTGCTCGGCGGCGGCATCAACTTCGTCACCGGCGAATACATCCAGGACGAGTGGCAGCAGGCCAAGACCGGCGCGGGCAACCCGCCCATGGTGCGCTACCCGATCCCGCCGATGATCCACGGTGGCTCGCAGACCGCGACCTTCCACGGCCTTTTCGACGGCGGCAAGACCATCATGCTGCCGGAGTTCAGCGGGCACGGCGTATGGCAGGCGATCGACCGCCACAACATCAATCTGATCTTCATCACCGGCGACGCCATGGCCCGGCCGATGCTCGACGCGCTCAAGGCGGGCAACCCGGAAACCGGTGAGCCCTACCGGCATTCGAATCTCTGGGCGATGGCCAGCAGCGCCGCGCTGTTCTCGCCGACGCTCAAGGACGAGTTCATCGAGCTGCTGCCGAACACCATGATCACCGACTCGATCGGCTCGTCGGAGACCGGTTTCGGCGGTCTGTCGGTGGTGTCCAAGGGCGCCACCCACACCGGCGGCCCCCGGGTGAAGATCGATGCCTCCACCGAGGTGCTCGACGAGGACGGCAATCCCGTGGTCCCCGGTTCGGGTCAGGTCGGCCTGCTCGCTCGCAAGGGACACATCCCGCTGGGCTACTACAACGACCCGGTCAAAACCGCGGCGACGTTCAAGGAGTTCAACGGCACTCGCTACTCCATCCCCGGCGATTACGCCCGGGTCGAGGAGGACGGTTCGGTCACCATGCTCGGCCGCGGCTCGGTGAGCATCAACAGCGGCGGCGAGAAGATCTACCCCGAAGAGGTCGAGGGCGCGCTGAAGTGCCACCCGGAGATCCTCGACGCGCTGGTCATCGGCGTCCCCGACGAGCGCTGGGGGCAGCGGGTGGCTGCGGTGGTGCAGTGCCGGTCCGGTAAGCGGCCCAGCCTCGACGAACTGCGCCCGGTGCTGACCCGGGAGATCTCCTCCTACAAGCAGCCGCGCAGCATCTGGTTCGTGGACGAGATCAAGCGCTCGCCCGCCGGGAAGCCGGACTACAAGTGGGCGCACGCGCACGCGGAGTCCCGCGCCGCCGACGAGGACGCTCCGGCCCCGGCCACCAAATAGACCCGGCGCACGCCCGATTCGTCCGGTATGGCACCCGAGTGACCCATGTCACGTTTGAGACGTGAACGCCCGCAAAGCTGGGGTGTTTTCTTGTCGGTGCCCTGTGCCAGAGTGTCTCCATGAGCAAGGGCAGTTCCGCCGGCACCGCGTCCGAGGTCTCACGCGAGGTGCTGGAGCAATTCGAGGGTTACCGGCGAGAGCTGTGTGCTTACGCCTATCGCATGCTGGGTTCCTCGTTCGAGGCCGAGGATGCCGTCCAGGACGCGTTCACCCGCGCCTGGAAGGCGTACGACTCGTTCGAGGGCCGGTCCAGTCTGCGGTCGTGGTTGTACAAGATCACCACCAACGTCTGCCTGGACATGCTGGACGGGCCGCAGCGCCGGGCCCGGCCGATGGACCTGTCGGGCCCGTCGAGTCCCGACAGTCCGCTGCCCCCGCCGCAGCCGGATTACGTGTGGGTCGAGCCCATCCCCAACGGCATGGCCTTCGGGGCCGACCCGGCCGAGCACGCCACCGCGAAGGATTCGCTGCGACTGGCGTTCGTGGCCGCCGTGCAGCATCTCCCGGCCACCCAGCGCGCGATCCTGATCATGCGCGAGGTGCTGCGCTTCTCCGCCAACGAGACCGCCGACATGCTGATGATGTCGCCCGCCTCGGTGAACAGCGCCCTGCAGCGCGCCCGCGCCACCATGTCGAAGGTGCAGCCGAAGGAGTCGGGCGGCTACGACGAGTCCGACGAGCAGCAGCGCAGACTGGTCGACGGCTTCGTCCAAGCCTTCGAGGCCTACGACATGGACACCCTCACCTCCCTGCTGAAGCAGGATGTGGCGCTGTCCATGCCGCCGTTCGAACTGTGGGTCTCGGGCCCGGAGAACGTGGCCCGGTTCATGCTCACCACCGGTCAGGAGTGCCGGGGCTCGAAGATGGTGCCGCTCGCCGGAGCCAACGGCCTGCCCGCCTTCGGCCACTACAAGCCTGGCCCCGAGCCCGGCGTGTACCTGCCGTGGTCGATCACCGTGCTGGAACTCGACGGCCAGGAGATCAGCGGCCTGCACTTCTTCCTGGACACCGAGCGCATGTTCCCGCTGTTCGGGCTGGCGCCGGAGCTGCGGGCGTAGCCGGGGTCAGCTGCCCGGGTACGCCATGCAGAACGGCTCCCAATGGTGCCCGTCGGGGTCGATGAAGCTACGGCCGTGCATGCCGACCTGCGCCTCCTGGGCACGCTTGGTCTCGTCGACCTCCTCGGTGGCACCGGCCGCCAGCGCCGCCGCGGTCAGTTCGTCGACCTCCTGCGTGCTGCCCAGTGAGAGCGCGTAGACAGATCCGGTGGCGGCGACCGTGTCGGCGATCGGGCGGGAGGTGAAGGTCTGGAAGAAGGGCTTCGCCAACAGCATCAGGCAGATGTTGTCGTCCACGACGACACAGGCGGCGTTGTCGTCGGTGAACTCCTGATTCACCTTCCAGCCCAGTGACTCGTAGAAGGTCTTGGACCGGTCCAGGTCGTTGACGGGCAGGTTCAGGAAAATCATCTTGCTGGCCATGGCGGGCCCCTTTCGACGGCGCAGTCGGGTGCGGCTACACCGGTTCCGACGACGCGGGCCGCCGAAACTCATCGGAAGGTTGCGAACCGTAACGAACTATCCGTGCGCCGCGCCGCGCGCGGGATATTCGGATGCGTGCGTATTCGTTCCCCGTTACCGTCCGGCTATGACCGAATCGGACAGCAACGGCGGCCACGGCGCGCCGGTCTACCTGATCACCGGCATCCAGGCGGCCGGGAAATCGACTGTGGCACAAGCCCTGGCGGAGCGTTTCGATCGGTCGGCGCACGTACGCGGCGACACCTTCCGCAGATTCGTGGTGCGCGGTTTCGCGCCGATGTCACCCGACCCGAGCGAGGAAGCTCTGGAGCAGCTACGCCTACGGCACCGCCTGGCCGCGCAGGCCGCGGACGGCTACGCGGCCGCGGGCTTCACCACCGTCCTGCAGGACGTCATACTCGGCGACCTACTGCCGTACACCCTCTCCCACCTCCACACCCGCCCGCGCTACGTGGTCGTCCTCGCCCCCCGCCGAGAAGCCGTGGCCCACCGCGAAGCCGGCCGCACCAAGAAGGCCTACGGCACCTTCACCGTCGCCGACCTGGATCAAGCCCTCCACACCGAAACGCCCCACATAGGTCTGTGGCTCGACACCACGAACATGACCGTAGAGCAGACCGTGGACGAAATCCTGGCCTGCGCCGAACCCATTCCGCCCACGCACCACCTCTACCCCGCCAGGTGAGCCCCTAGTGCGCGCAGATGATCGGTAGCCCCACCCAGCGCGAACTCGTTGTGCTTGGCCGCGGTGAAGTAGTTGTGGACAACATGATCCCGGTCGATGCCCACACCACCATGTACATGCACAACGGTGTGTGCGATCCGATGCCCGGCCTCCGCGGCCCAATACTTGGCGGTGTGGATCTCCGCCCCGGCGGGCAGGCCCTCCGACAACAGCCAGGCCGCCTGTGTGACCGCGAGCCGCAGACCCTGCAGATCGATGTACCCGTCGGCCAGCCGCTGCGCGACCGCCTGGAACCCGCCGATCTTGCGACCGAATTGCTCACGCTCCCGGCCGTATTCGGCCACCAGCTCCAGCGCTCGCTCCAGCGTCCCCAGCTGCTGCGCGGCCAGCCCCAGCCACCCGCGGCCGAGCAGCCACTCCACGATCTGCGCGCCGGACTCGACCGTGCCGACCAATTCCGCGGGCGTCCGGTCGAATTCGAGTTCGGCCTCCGGACTGCGGTCGACCACCTGCTGTCCGGTCACCCGCACGCTCGCGTCGGCGGGATCGACCAGGAAGATCGCCGGCGCGTCGGACACGCCGGCCGACACCAGGATTCGCGACGCCTGTTCGGCGAACGGCACGACGGTCTTGGCTCCGGTCAGCCGCCATCCGTCGCCGTCCGCTGTCGCGGTGGTGGTGGGCCGCGCCGGCTCCCAGTTCCGCTCCTCGGACAGCGCCACCGTCAGGATCGTCTCGCCCGCAGCGGCTTTCGCCGCCGTCTCGCGCTGCGCGTCGGTCCCGAAGGCCGCCAGCGCGCCCGCGCCGAGCACGACCGACCAGAGGTAGGGCACCGCCGCCACATGCTTGCCCAGCTCGCGGAGCACCGCGGTCTGTTCCAGGACGCCCAGGTCGCTGCCGCCGACGGACTCCGGCAGCGTCGCCGCCAGTACCCCGGTCTCGCCCAGCGAGCGCCACAGCGGCTCGTCGAAACGCACCGCCGCGGTGTCCAGTTCGCGCAGCCGGTCGGCGGTGACGAGCTTGCCGCACACCTCGCCGGTGAGCCGGGCCAGATCCTGCTGTGCTTCGGTATTGGTGAAATCCATTGTGATCACTCAGCTTTCGGTCAGCGCGCCGCGGCAGGCTGCTTCAGGGCGGTCATGGCGATGATGTCGCGCTGCACCTCGTTGGTGCCGCCGCCGAAGGTCAGGATCAGGCAGGCGCGGTGCATGCGCTCGAGCCGGCCGCGCAGCGCGGCGCCCGGCGAGTCCTGGCGCAGGTAGCCCTGCGGCCCCAGCACCTCCATCAGCAGACGATAGGCCTCGGTGGCCAGTTCGGTGCCGAGCACCTTGCAGGTGGAGGCGTCCCACGGCCGGGGCGCGGCGTCGCCGCCGGCGTCCGCACCGGAGGCGATCTCCCAGTTCAGCAACTTCAGGAATTCCACCTTGGCGTGCACGCGGGCCAGGTTCAGCCGCACCCATTCGCCGTCGATGACCCGCGCGCCGTTGGAGTCCTTGGCGTCCTTGGCCCACTCCACGGTCTGGTTCAGGGCCAGCTGCAGCGGCGCGGCCGAGGTCAGCGCCACCCGCTCGTGGTTGAGCTGGTTGGTGACCAGTGACCAGCCGCCGTTCTCGGGCCCGACCATCGCGGTGTGCGGCACCCGCACGTCCTGGTAGTAGGTGGCGCTGGTGTCGGGTCCGGCCATCGTGTGCACCGGCGTCCAGGAGAAGCCCTCGGCCGTGGTCGGCACGATGAACATGCTGATGCCCTTGTGCTTCTTGGCATTCGGGTCGGTGCGCGCGGCCAGCCACACGTAGTCGGCGTACTGGATGAGGCTGGTCCACATCTTCTGGCCGTTGATGACCCAGTCGTCGCCGTCGCGCACCGCGCTGGTGCGCAGCGAGGCCAGGTCGGTGCCCGCGCCCGGCTCGGAGTACCCGATGGAGAAGTGCAGTTCGCCCGCCGCGATCTTGGGGAGGAAGAACCGCTTCTGCTCCTCGGTGCCGTAGTGCATGATCGTCGGCGCCACCGAGTTGATGGTCAGGAACGGCACCGGGGCGCCGGCGACGGCCGCCTCGTCGGTGAAGATCAGCTGGTCCATGGTCGAGCGGTCCTGCCCGCCGAACTCCTTCGGCCAGCCCAGCGCGAGCCAGCCGTCGCGGCCCATGTCCCGCACGACCTCGCGGTAGACGTCGCCGTGGCCGTACTCACCGGTCTGCGCGGACAGGGCAGCCCGGCGCTCCGGGGTGATCAGCTCGGCGAAGTACTCGCGCAGCTCCGCACGCAGCTGTTCCTGTTGCGGGGTATAAGCGATCCGCATGGAGGGACACCTCATCACTCGTTGATAGCCGGCCGGTATGGCATCGGATGGTTGTTCCGATCATTGCATATCGACTGAAACATGTTCCAGTATGGAGCCTGGATCCGGCCGCTTCAGCCGCGGCGGCCGGGATCGGCTTGTAGGCTCGGCGATATCTGCGGCAAAGGAGTTGTCAATGAAGCTGACTGTGGACTTCGACCAGTGCGAAGCGAACGGTATCTGTGTCGGAATCGCGCCCGACGTCTTCGAACTCGATGAAGAGGACATGTTGCACGTCGCGGTGACCGAGGTGCCCGCGGATCGGCTGGCCGATGTCGAGACCGCGGTCGCGCAGTGCCCGAAGGCGGCGCTGAAACTCGAGTGACTCGATGCTTGCCGTGAACTGGAACACGTTCTAGAGTCACGGCGTGGTCGAAAGTGAACTGAGTCTGTCCGGTCGAGTGGCGATTGTGACCGGGGCCGGTGCCGGACTGGGCCGGGCGGAGGCGCTCGCCCTGGCGGGCGCCGGCGCCGCGGTGGTGGTCAACGATCTGGCCGAGAACGACGCGGTGGCCGCGACGCTGGCCGAGATCCGGGCGCTCGGCGCCGAGGCCGAGTTCGTCGCCGGGAGTGTGGCCGAACGGGCCACCGCCGACGCGCTGATCAGCACCGCGGAGGATGCGTTCGGCAGCGTCGACATCGTCGTGAACAATGCCGGCATCACCCGTGACCGCATGCTGTTCAACATGTCCGACGAGGACTGGGACGCGGTGCTTGCCGTGCATTTGCGCGGGCACTTCCTGCTGTCTCGCAACGCCGCCGCGTATTGGCGCGGCAAGTCCAAGGCGGCGGGCGCGCCGGTGTACGGGCGCCTGATCAACACCGCCTCCGAGGCCGGATTGCTCGGCCCCGAGGGACAGGCCAACTACGCCGCGGCCAAGGCGGGCATCACCGCGCTGACCCTGTCGGCGTCGCGGGCGCTGGCGCGCTTCGGCGTGAAGGCCAACGCGATCTGCCCGCGGGCGCGCACCGCCATGACCGAGAAGGTGTTCTCGGAGGCTCCGGTCGGCGAGGTCGACCCGCTGTCGCCCGAGCACGTGGCCCGGCTGGTCGCCTATCTGGCCGCGCCGGGCGCCGAGGCGATCAGCGGGCAGGTCTTCGTGGTCTACGGACCGATGGTGGCGCTGATGGCCGCTCCCGAGGTGGAACGGCGCTTCGACGCCGACGGTGCGGAATGGACGCCCACCGCATTGGCCGACACACTCGGTAACTACTTCTCCGAGCGACCGGCGGGGCGTACGTTTTCCGCGTCGGCGCTGCACGAACTCGGCTGAACGACCAACTGACGGCGGCCGCCCCCGTTGTTCGGTTGATCGACGGTCGACCAGTTGGTAGACATGGATCTCGGATGGTGTGCGGTGCCTCACAAAGGCGACTCGTACACCGTATGAACAAGTTCTAGCTCCCGATGAAGCTTCGGGAGAAATGGGCAGCTCAAAACTCAAAAAATCTGCCCAGAATGCAGATGAACATGTTCTAATCTTCGAGACGGCACCGACGCCATCGGCGCGCGCCGTCGCAGGCAGTATGTGCAAGGCACGGCAAGGAGGAATCGCGGAATGAACCAGGTTCTCGCCGTGCCGATGCAAGCGGTGGGTGGGTTCTTCGAACTCACCGCCGCCGTCGCGCGGGCCCTGGTACGGCCCCCCTTTCAACGGCGCGAGTTCATCGACCAGTCCTGGTTCGTGGCTCGTGTCTCCATCGTTCCGACCCTGCTGGTCGCCATTCCCTTCACCGTGCTGGTGAGCTTCACGCTCAACATCCTGCTGCGCGAGATCGGCGCGGCCGACCTGTCCGGTGCGGGCGCCGCGTTCGGCGCGGTGACCCAGGTCGGGCCGATCGTGACGGTGCTGATCGTGGCGGGCGCCGGCGCCACCGCGATCTGCGCGGACCTGGGCGCGCGGACCATCCGCGAGGAGATCGATGCCATGCGGGTGCTGGGCATCGACCCGGTGCACCGGCTGGTGGTGCCGCGAGTACTGGCGTCGATGTTCGTCGCCGCTCTGCTCAACGGCCTGGTCTGCACGATCGGCATCGTCGGCGGCTTCCTGTTCTCGGTCTTCCTGCAGGGCGTGAATCCCGGCGCCTTCGTCAACGGCATCACGCTGCTGACGCATCTGCCGGAGCTGGTCATCTCCGAGGTCAAGGCGACGCTGTTCGGCCTGATCGCCGGGCTGGTGGCCTGCTACCTGGGGCTGAATGTGCGAGGCGGCCCCAAGAGCGTCGGCGACGCGGTCAACCAGACGGTGGTGTTCTCCTTCATGGCTCTGTTCGTGGTGAACGTCGTGGTCACCGCCGTCGGTATCAAGTTCACGGTGCGGTGACGGCATGGCCTTTGTGATCGAATCCCGCTTCCCGCGTACTGTTCGTCGAGTGCGGAGGTTGTCCGATTCACTAGACAACATCGGACGGCACGCACTGTTCTACGCGCAGTCCCTGGCCGCGGTGCCGCGGGCGCTCACGCACTATCGCACCGAAACCATTCGGCTGATCGCCGAGATCAGCATGGGCAGCGGCGCGCTGGCGGTGATCGGCGGCACCGTGGTGATCGTCGGATTCCTGACGCTGTTCGCGGGCGGCACCATCGCGGTGCAGGGTTACAGCTCGCTGGGCAATATCGGCGTCGAAGCGCTGACGGGCTTCTTCGCGGCGTTCATCAATGTGCGCATCGCCGCGCCGG
Organism: Nocardia wallacei; assembly: GCF_014466955.1. Taxonomy (NCBI): domain Bacteria; kingdom Bacillati; phylum Actinomycetota; class Actinomycetes; order Mycobacteriales; family Nocardiaceae; genus Nocardia; species Nocardia wallacei. Next base: position 582,410 of record NZ_AP023396.1, read on the forward strand.
TGATTTCCGGAATCGGCCTGGCCGCCACCATCGGCGCGGGCGCCACCGCGCAATTGGGCGCGATGCGCGTCGCCGAGGAGATCGACGCGCTGGAGTCGATGGCCATCCGGCCGGTGCCGTTCCTGATCGGAACGCGGGTGCTGGCCGGAATGATCGCGATCGTGCCGCTGTACGCGCTGGCGGTGATCGCCTCGTTCGTCGCCAGCCGTTTCGCGACGGTGGTGATCTACGGGCAGTCGGCGGGTGTGTACGACCACTACTTCTCGACCTTCCTGATTCCCAGCGACATTCTGTGGTCGTTCGTGCAGGCGATCTTCATGGCCCTGGCGGTCATGCTGATCCACACGTATTACGGCTATCACGCCTCGGGCGGTCCGGTCGGCGTCGGCGTCGCGGTCGGTAACGCGGTGCGCGCCTCGCTGGTCGCGGTGGTGACGGTGACGCTGCTGGTCTCGCTGGCCATCTACGGCACCTCCGGCAATTTCCATCTCTCCGGGTAGGCGGTATGGCGGCAAACAAACTGGTCGAAAAGGACGGCGCCGGAAGGATATTCGGCGCCGGCTGGGGCGTGAAACTCGCCGGGCTGGCCTTCGTGCTGAGTCTGGCGGCCGTCGTGGCCATCGCGCTGACGATGTTCGCCGGTGGATTCACCGACACCCGCGCCATTTACATCGACGCGCCGCGCGCCGGGCTGGTGCTGGACCCGGATGCGAAGGTGAAGATCCGCGGCGTCGAAATCGGCCGGGTCGCGTCGATTTCCTACACCGATGATCACGCCCGGCTGCGGCTGGACGTGGACCCCGACCAGTTGAAACTGATCCCCGCCAATGCCGGTGTGGACATCCGATCCACCACCGTGTTCGGCGCCAAATACGTGAATTTCGAAGTGCCCGAACAACCCTCGCCGGATTCCCTGCAGCCGGGCACGACACTGGCCGCCAAGGCCGTCACGGTCGAATTCAATACGCTGTTCCAGCATTTGACCGACGTGCTGGCCCAGGTGCAGCCGGAGAAACTGAACGCGACGCTGACCGCGCTCGGCACAGCGTTGGAGGGCCGCGGCGACAAGCTGGGGCAACTGCTGGCCGACAGCGATCAATTCCTGCGCGACATCAATCCGAGCCTGCCGGATCTGCAACGCGATCTGCGGTCGTCGATCGGGGTGACCAACCTCTACGCCGACACCGTGCCGGATCTGTTGCGCACCACCGACAATGTCGGCGTCACCGGCGGCACCCTCATCGACGAGGAACACAACTTCGATGCCATGCTCGTGAATCTCATCGGCCTGGCCGACACCACCACGCCGATCCTGCGCGACAACGAGCAGCCGCTGGTGACCGCGCTGGATCTGCTGCGGCCCACCGCCGATCTGCTCTACCAGTACCGGTCCGCGCTGAACTGCGTGGTCGAGGGCATCGGCACCAATGTGGACGTGATGAACCAGATCTTCGGCGGCAGCGGCGCCGGGGTGCTGCTGAACGCCGGGTTCATGCCCGGCGGCGAGCCGTACCAGTATCCGAGGGATCTGCCCAAGGTGAACGCCACCGGCGGCCCGCACTGCGAGAACATCATGGACCGGGTGCCGGGCAGCCACTCCAACTACCTGGTCACCGACACCGCCGAGGGTGAGGTGTGGACGCCGGAGCTGCATTCGCACCTCCACGGTCCGCGCGTGTTCCAGCTGATGTTCGCCGGAATGCCGGGGGTGCCGAATCCGTGAGGATCAAAATGCACGCCTCGACGGTGAAGCTGAGCATCTTCACGCTGGTCATGGTGCTCGTGCTGGCGATGCTCGGGGTGATCTTCAGCCAGATGCGCTTCTCCCGGGAGACCGGTTATCACGCGGTGTTCACCAGTTCCTCCGGCATGCTGCCGGGCTCGAAGGTGCGCATCGCCGGGGTGCCGGTCGGATCGGTCAGCCGGGTGTACGTCGGCAAGGACCACCTCGCGCACGTCGATTTCGACGTCGACAACAAGTATCGGCTCTACACCAGCACCCAGGCCGCCGTCCGCTACGAGAACCTCGTCGGTGACCGGTATCTGGAGCTGATGGAGGGGCCGGGCACGGCCGAGGCACTGTCGAAGAACGCCACCCTCGGAACCGACCGGACCAAGCCCGCACTGGACCTCGATCTGCTGCTCGGCGGGTTCAAACCGCTGCTGCGCGGGCTGGATCCGGCGCAGGTGAACGACCTCACCGAGGCCCTGCTGCAGGTGTTCCAGGGACAGGGCGGCGCGCTGGTGGCGCTGCTGAACAGTTCCGGCTCATTCAGCAAGACGCTGGCCGACCGGGACGCGCTGATCGGCAGCGTGATCGAGAACCTGAAGACGGTGCTGGCCACCATCGACGATCGCGGCAAGGAATTCGACACCACGCTGACCGAACTGCAACGGCTGGTCAGTGGGCTCGCGGCGGACAAGGACCCGATCGGCGCGGCCCTGCCGCGCCTGGCCGGGGCCACCGGTGACCTGACCGACCTGCTCCGTCAGGCCCGCCCCGACCTGCAGCAGACCTTCGGTCAACTCGGTCAGCTGTCGCAGAACCTGGACGACAAGTCCGGCGATCTGCAGGCGATCTTCGACCAGCTCCCGGAGACCTACAAGAAGCTGGTCCGCGTCGGGTCCTACGGGTCGTTCCTGAACATGTACGTCTGCGGCGTCACGATGCTCGCCGACGGTCCCGACGGCAAGCCGATGGAAGTGCATCTGCCGGGCAACCAGACGACCGGAAGGTGTGCGAGCCAGTGAACGGAAATCGGTCCCCGCTGCTGCAGATCGGCGTCGTCGGTGTGGTGCTGGCCATCGCGATCTCGCTGTCCGCGCTGCAATTCGACCGGCTTCCGTTCGTGCGCAGCGGCGCGGAGTTCAGCGCCTTCTTCGCCGACGCGGGCGGGCTGCTGCCCGGCGACCAGGTTCAGGTGGCCGGGGTGCGGTCCGGCCGGGTGGAGGACGTGCACCTGGACGGTGCGAAGGTGAAGGTCCGCTTCAGCCTCGACGAGTCGATCGTGCTGGGCGACAAGACGACCGCCGCCATCAAGACCAACACCGTGCTGGGCCGCAAATCGCTCGAGGTGGACCCGCAGGGCAGCGGGGCGATCCGGCGCGACGACCCGATTCCGTTGGAGCGCACCAGATCTCCGTATTCGCTCAACGACGCGCTCGGCGACCTGAGCAAGACCGTGCAGGGCCTGGATCTGGATCGGGTCAACCAGACCCTCGACACGCTGTCGCAGACCTTCGCCGACACCCCCGCGCCGCTGCGGTCGGCGCTCGACGGCATCACGCAGCTCTCGCGCAGCCTGAACAACCGCGACCAGGCGCTCACCGAGCTGCTCGGCCGCGCGCAGAACGTCACCAAGGTGCTGGCGGACCGCTCCAACCAGATCAACGCGCTGCTGCTGGACGGCAACGATCTGCTCGGTGAACTGGATGCCCGGCGCACGGCGCTGAGTCAGCTGATCGTGTACGTCAACGGCCTGGCGCAGCAGCTGAGCGGATTCGTCTCCGACAACGAGGCGCAGCTGAAACCCGCTCTGGAGAAATTGAATTCGGTGCTGGCGCTGCTGCAGAAGAACAAGGACAACCTGGGCTCGGCGATCGAACAGCTCGGCCCGTACGCCGCGGCGCTGGGCGAACAGGTCGGCAGCGGGCCCTACTTCCAGTCGTATCTGTCCAACATCTCCAGCGTGACGATCCGGCCGCTGGTCGACGCGCTGGTGTGGCCGGACCGGTTGCCGCAATCGTTCCAGGAGTACCTGAACGCTCCGCTGACGACCAATCCCGCGATTCAGGAGCCGCCGCGATGACCGCACTGCGCAAGATCGCCAAGGTGCCGCGCTGGACGCGGTACGTGGCCGCGGGCCTGGTGGTGGCCCTGGCCGGGTGGATCGTCTACGGAGCCGTCACCAATATCGGCAAGACCCACATCACCGCGTATTTCCCCTCCACAACGGGCTTGTACGCGGGGGACGACGTCCGGGTGCTCGGGGTGAAGGTCGGCAAGATCAACTCCATCGAGCCCGGCCGCGACCGCGTCAAGGTGACCATGACCGTCGACCGCGGCGTCGACATCCCGGCCGAGGCCAATGCCGTGGCCGTCTCGCCCTCGCTGGTGTCGGCGCGGTTCGTGCAGCTGGCCCCCGTCTACACCGAGGGCCCGAAGTTGCACGACAACGCCGAGATCCCGATCGAGCGCACCGCGATTCCCGTGGAGTGGGACGACATCAAGGCGGAACTGACCAAGCTGTCGCAGGCGCTGGGACCGGTCGGCGAGGACGAGCAGGGTTCGTTCGGCCGGGCGGTCGACACCTTCGCCGACAACCTCGGCAACGGCAACGCCCAGGCGTTGCGGGATACGCTGCGGGAGCTGTCGAGCACGCTGAACACGCTCTCCGACGGCCGGACCGACCTGTTCGGCACCATCCGCAACCTGCAGCAGTTCGTCGATGTGCTGTCCAAGAGCAACGACCAGATCGTGCAGTTCGGCGGGCGACTGGCCTCGGTGTCGTCGGTGCTGGCCGGGGTCTCGACGGATCTCGGTGCGGGACTGGACAATCTGGACACCGCGGTGGCCGACGTGAAACGGTTCCTGGACGAACGCGGCGGCGCGCTCACCGAGGGCGTGCAGCGCCTGCAGGACGTCACCCAGCTGCTGGCCGACAAGCGCCCCGAACTCGAGCGGGTGCTGCACTCCGGACCGACGGGCCTGGTGAACTTCTACCAGATCTACAAGCCCGCCCAGGGTTCGCTGGCGGGCGCGGTGGTAGGCACCAACTTCGCCAACCCGGTGGCGTTCCTGTGCGGCGCGGTGGAGGGCATCGGCGCCAACGAATCCGACAAGTCCGGGCAGCTGTGCCGCCAGTATCTGGGGCCGGTGCTCAACTCGCTGGTCATGAATTACCCACCGCTGCTGGTCAATCCGGCGTCCACGCAGACCGTGTTCCCGCAGCAGCTCACCTACAGCACCCCGGAGCTCGCGGGCGCGGCCGGTGGCGAATCCCCGGTCAGCGTACCGGGAGACATTGCGGGCCTGGCGATTCCGGGAGGTGGCCGATGACCGGCGAGCGTCGCAGGACTCGGATCGCCGGTGTGGCGATCGGCCTGGCCGTGCTGCTGGGCGCGACCGGCTGCCAGTGGGACGGCCTCAACACCCTGCCCATGCCGGGGGCGGCCGGGACGGGGGAGGGGGCCTGGCGGGTGCGCATCCAGATGCCCAATGTCACTACGCTGACCCGTAATTCGCCGGTCAAGGTCGACGACGTGGCGGTCGGGACGGTGACCGGAATCGAGGTCGAGGGCTGGCACGCGCTGGTGACCGTGAGCCTCGACAAGGGCGTGAAACTGCCCGCGAACGCGATCGCGCGGATCGGCCAGACCAGTCTGCTGGGCAGCAACCACGTCGAGCTGGCCGCGCCCGAAGGCGTTGCGCCGCAAGGGGAACTGCACGACGGTGACGTCATCCCGCTCGACCGCGCGGGCGCCTTCCCGACCACCGAGCAGACGCTGTCGTCGCTGTCGGTGGTGCTCAACGGCGGCGGCATCTCACAGCTCGAGACCATCACCAAGGAACTGAACGCCACCTTCAGCGGCCGCGAGGACGCGATCCGTGACCTGCTGCCGCAGCTGGCGCAGCTGACCGGCACGCTGGACCAGCAGACCAACGACATCATCGGCGCGATGGCGGGACTCGACCGGTTCTCCGGTCAGCTCTCCCAGCAGAAGGATCAGGTGGCCGCGGCCATCGAGCACATCCATCCCGCGCTGACGGTGCTCGCCGATCGCCGCGAGAACATCACCCACGCGCTCACGGCGCTGGGCGATCTCGGCGATGTGGTGCAGCGGATCATCGCGCAGGGCGGCGAGAACCTGAAGGCCGAGCTGGCCGACCTGTGGCCGACCCTGAAGTCGTTGTCGGACACCGGCGATCGGCTGGCGGCCTCGCTGCAGTTGCTGCTGACGTTCCCGTTCCCGATCAAGGGCATCAATCAGGCGGTCAAGGGCGACTACATGAACCTGTTCGTCACCTACGACATCACCGGCGCCCGGCTGGACTCGAACTTCCTCACCGGCACGCCGCTCGGCGGCCGCTTCGGTGGCGTGCAGGCCAAGTACGGTGTGGAGGCCGCGCTCGGCACCATCGCCGGAACCGCCGGAGAGAAGGGCGATCCCGTGCAGGGCCCGCTGCAGCCGCCCCCGCCGGCGCCGAGCATTCCGGGTCTGCCGCCGATTCCGGGGCTGCCCTCGATTCCGGGACTCACGGTTCCCGGTGCGCCGCAAGGAGGCCCGGGGCAGTGAAGCTCACCAAGTTCGTCCGGACCCAGCTGGTCATCTTCGGCGTGCTGACGGTGGTCGGCCTGCTGGTGATGTCCGCGGCCTACGTGCACCTGCCCGCGATGTTCGGCATCGGACGGTACCGCGTGACCGTGCAGCTCGAGGCGACCGGCGGGCTGTACCCGACCGCGAACGTCGCCTTCCGCGGCACCAATGTCGGCAAGGTCGAGGAGGTCCGGCTCACGCCGAACGGTGTGGACGCGAAACTGTCCATCGACAGCGACTACCGCATTCCCGTCGACGTGGACGCCTATGTGCGCAGCGTGTCCGCGATCGGCGAGCAGTACGTCGATCTGGTCCCGGCGCCCTCGCCGCACGGCGGCAATCTCGCCGACGGCGCGGTGATTCCGGTGGGGCGCACCAAACTTCCGCAGGATGTCGGGGCCATGCTCGATCAGGCCGACCGGCTGCTGGCGAGCATCTCCGACACCAAGCTGCGCCAGGTCATCGACGACGCGTTCACCGCGTTCAACGGCGCGGGGCCGGATCTGCAGAAGTTCATCGACTCGGCCTCGCTGCTGGTGCAGGAGGCCAAGGCCAATACCGGCGCGACCAAGGATCTGCTGGCGAAGATCGGTCCGCTGCTGGACACCCAGAACGAGTCCGACGCGGCGGTGCGGTCGTGGACCCGGGATCTGGCCACACTCACCGACCAGCTGCGCGAGCACGATCCGGCGCTGCGCGGGCTGCTCGAGCGCACCCCGGCGGCGGCGGAGAAGGTCAGCTCGACCTTCCAGGATCTGAAACCCACACTGCCGCTGCTATTGTCGAACCTGGTGAGTGTGGGTCAGGTCGGCGTGACCTATCACGCGGGGCTCGAGCAGATCCTGGTGGTGCTGCCGCCGATGGTGTCGGCGCTGCTGACCGCCGCGAGCGGGCCGACCAAGTACGGCGCCATCGTGGACTTCATGCTGGGGCTCAACGACCCGCCCGGCTGTACGACCGGCTTCCTGCCGCCGGACCAGCGGCGTTCGCCCAACGAATTCTCCGTGCCGGAGACGCCCGAGCTGTACTGCAAGATCCCGCAGGACGCCAAGGAAGCGGTGCGCGGCATCCGCAACTACCCGTGCCAGGAGGTGCCGGGCAAGCGGGCGCCGACGCCGGAGCTGTGCCGCGACCCCCGCGGCTACGTGCCGGAGGGCAACAACCCGCCGTCCGGGCCGCCGCAGCCGGTGGCCTCCGCCGGTGAGCCGCCCGCCCCCGCCGAGGGGTCGGCCGACACCCATCCGGCGTCGCTCAACACCCATTACGACCCGAAGAGCGCCACCTTCATGGGCCCAGACGGCCGCACCTACCGACAGGGCGACATCCAGAGTGGCGGTTCCGGCACGGTACCGTCGAGCTGGCAGTCGATGCTCGAGGAGCAGCAGAAATGAGCGAAAACACCCGCACCCCCGGTCGCGCCCGCCGTCGCGTGGTGCGCTCGGCCGGACCGCCCGCGGCGAACGCCCGCGCGACCGAGATCGTCGCCGAGACGTCGGCCGCGGCCCCGCCCGGCGCCACTCCCGCGGGAACCGGCAAGGCGGCGCCCGTCGCGAACGGCACGGCGGAATCTGTCGTGAACGGCACGGCCGAGTCCGCAACCGCGAAGGCCGAGTCGATCGGGAAGGGCCAGGCCGGCGCCGCCGCCGAGGCAGCGGGTGCGGCGGATACCGTGCGCCTCGGCGTCGCCGATGTGGAGAAGGCCCGTGCCACGTCCGCTGCCGAGACGGTTCGCACCGCGAGCGTTGACGCGGGTGCCACCCAGACGACCGTTCGGGGCGCGGGCGTGGCTCACGATGGGCAGGCCGACGCCGATACGGTGCGCCTGGGTGCGGCCGATGCCGAAACCGTGCGGCTGGGCGCCGGCACGACGCCGGGGGCGGTCGCATACCCCGGCACCGAGAAGAAGACCGGGCTGGGGTGGCTCGGCTGGATCGCCGCTGTGGTCGCGGTGCTGTCGGCGCTGGTGCTGCTCGGGTCCGGCGGGTTCTTCGTCTACCACCAGCGGCACGCGGATGCGCTCGACGCACGGCGGGCCGACTACGCCCAGACCGCCAAGCAGGCGGTGCTCAACCTGACCAACATCAAGGACGACACCGCACCGCAGGACATCGACCGGGTGCTGGCGGTCGCCTCCGGCCAGCTCAAGGCCGAGTACTCCGAGCGCAAGGACGCCTACGCGCAGGTCGTGCAGCAGGCCAAGGTGAAGGCCAGCGGCGAGATCATCGAGACGGCGATCGAGAGCGAGGACGACCACTCCGCGCGGGTGCTCATCGCCGCCAAACAGACCCTGACCAACGCGGCGTCCGCCGACCCGCAGCAGCGGTACTACCGCTTCCGGGTCACCGTCGCCCGCGGCGGCGACGGCCAGCTCACCGCCTCGCAAGTGGAGTTCGTGGCATGAGAAACAACCTCCGCCCCATCCTGGTCGCCGGTGCGGCCGTGCTCTTCGTCGCCGCCGTCGTCGTGGGCGGGTTCACCGGGTTCCGGTTCTGGTCCGACAACCAGTCCGAACAGGCCCGGACCCAGTCCGTGGACGCCGCGCGCCGCACCGTGCAGGCCATGTTCAGCTACGACTTCCACTCCGTGGACACCGAACTGCCGAAGGTGGGTGACAGCCTCACCCCCGAGTTCCGCAAGGACTACCTGAAGCTGGTCACCGAGGTGATCGCCAAGGGCGCCAAGGAGAAGGAACTGACCGTCCAGGCCAATACCCAGGCCGGTGGCGTGGTGTCGGCCGACCGCTCGCACGCCGTCGTGCTGCTGTATCTCAACCAGATCACCACCAGCAAGGACGCCCCGCAGGGTACGGTCACGCCCAGCCGCGTCCGGGTCACCCTGGACAAGGAGGACGGGCACTGGCTCGTCGGTCAGGTCAACCCGATCTGATCGCGCCGCAAGGCGTTACGTTCGGCGCGGTGGCGAATCCACCTCATCGTCGTCGTCATCGCTGAGCAGCGCGCTACCGGCCACCCGGTCCTGCGCCAGCGCATCCAGGAACGCCCGCGCCCAGCGGTCCACGTCGTGGGTGAGCACCTGGCGGCGCATCGCGCGCATGCGGCGGCGCTTGCTGTCGGGATCGTCGTCCAGCGCGGCCGTGATCGCGTCCTCGACACTGTCCAGATCGTGCGGATTGCACAGGTAGGCCTGGCGCAATTCGGCTGCGGCGCCGGTGAATTCGCTGAGCACCAGGGCGCCGTTGAGGCCGCTGTGGCTGGCCACGTACTCCTTGGCCACCAGGTTCATGCCGTCGCGCAGCGGCGTCACCAGCATGACGTCGGCGGCGACGAAGAACGCGACGAGTTCGTCGCGCGGGATCGGGCGGTGCAGGTAGTGCACGACGGGGAAGCCGACCCGGGAGAATTCGCCGTTGATCCGGCCCACCTGGCGCTCGATGTCGCCGCGCATCTGGATGTAGCTCTCGACCCGTTCGCGGCTCGGCGTGGCCAGCTGCACCATCACCGTCTCGGAGGGATCGAGGCGGCCCTCGCGCAGCAGTTCCTCCAGCGCCTCGAGACGGATGTCGATGCCCTTGGTGTAGTCCAGGCGGTCCACGCCCAGCAGGATGTTCTTGGGATTGCCCAGCTCCGAACGGATCTGGGCGGCGCGCTCGCGCACCGATCGGCGCCGCGACAGCTCGTCGAGTTCGGCGGAGGCGATCGAGATCGGGAACGCGCCCACCCGCACCGTGCGGAAACCGACCTGCACCACACCCATTTTCGAGCGCACGCCGATGGTGCCGCGCGAAGTCGGTTGTCCGGCAAGCCTTCTCGCCAGGTACAGGAAGTTCTGCGCGCCGCCGGGCAGGTGGAAGCCGATCAGGTCGGCGCCGAGCAGACCCTCCACGATCTCGGTACGCCACGGCAGCTGCATGAACAGTTCCACCGGCGGGAACGGGATGTGCAGGAAGAAGCCGATGGTCAGGTCGGGCCGCAGCATGCGCAGCATCTTCGGCACCAACTGCAGCTGATAGTCCTGCACCCAGACGGTGGCGCCCTCGGCGGCGACCTTCGCGGTGTGCTCGGCGAAGCGGCGGTTGACGTTGACGTAGGTGGTCCACCAGCTGCGCTGGTATTCCGGGCGGACGATCACGTCGTGGTAAAGCGGCCACAGCGTGGCGTTGGAGAAGCCCTCGTAGTATTCGGCGACCTCGTCGCCCGACAGCGGCACCGGATGCAGCTCCAGGCCGTCTTCGATGATCGGGTCGACATCGACGTCGGGTACCCCAGCCCAGCCCACCCAGGCGCCGTTGTTGTTGCGGAGCACCGGCTCCAGCGCGGTCACCAGCCCGCCGGGGCTGCGCTTCCAGCGCGTGGAGCCGTCGGGTAGTCGCTCCAGATCCACCGGTAACCGATTGGCGACGACTACGAAACCCGAACCGGCGTCACCGCTGTGGTAGTTCGATGGTGGGGTGGACGATCGTGGGGTGGACGATGGTGGGGTGGACTCGGCATCCGAAAGAGCGTGCTGGGTCAGATCGGTCTGGGATTCGCTCTGCTGGTCCACTGCTGGATCCTCCGATTGCTCGAGCCCGTGAAGTTGTGTGGGGAGACGCGGCGGTTATTCGCTCCGGTTGCTTGGTCCGATCCCGAGCATCGACAACAGCATGCGGCACTCGTCCGCGTCGTTGGCGTAGGCGGCCACCACGCGCTGGGCCTGCCGTGCGGTCTCGTCGGCGAGCGGCTCCAGATCGTCGTCCGCGATGTCGTTCGCGCCTTTCGCGGCCATCATCGTGTCCTCTCGGCTCGGGGTCGTGTCTCGTTCTGCGATGTCAATGGTATCGGGCGCCCGCATGCGGGCATTCCACCCGTGCCGGTGCCGAAACGCTCGGTGTGTGGATACCTATACCGTGGGGAGAGCAGTCTGTACACGCGGAGGAAGGGTCCCAGCATCATGCCGTTGGCCACGGTGAACGGAATCTCGCTGAACTACCAGGTGAAGGGGGACAAGGCCAAGGGCACCGACACCAAGGGGGCGGCGCCGCTGGTCGTGCTGATCATGGGCACCGGGAGTCCGGGGCGGGTGTGGGAGCTGCACCAGGTACCGGCGCTGCTGGCGGCCGGATATCGGGTGTGCACGTTCGACAATCGCGGGATCGCCCCGTCCGCCGAGTCCGCGCACGGCATCACCATCGACGACATGGTGCGCGACACCGCGGGCCTGATCGAGCTGCTCGACGAGGGCCCGGCGCTGGTGGCGGGCACCTCGATGGGTGCGCGGGTGGCGCAGGAGCTAGCGCTGGCCCGGCCCGACCTGGTCCGCAAGGCCGTCTACATGGCCGGGCACGGGCGTCTCGATCAGTTCCAGAAGACGCTCTCGCTCGGCGAGCACGAACTCGACGCGTCCGGGGTGAAGCTGCCGCCCAAGTACGAGGCCGCGCTGACCGCCGTGATGAACCTGTCGCCCGCCACCATGGCCGACCCGAACTCGGCGCGGGACTGGCTGGACCTGTTCGAATTCACCGGCGGCCCGGTCACTCCCGGCATCCGCGCGCAGCGCCGGATGGACCACGACTTCGATCGGCTGCAGGCCTACCGCGGCATCAAGGTGCCGAGCCTGGCCGTGGGCTTCGCCGACGACCGGATGATTCCGGCATATCTCACCCGCGAGGTCGCCGACGTCATCCCCGGCGCGCGCTACCAGGAGATCCCCGATGCCGGGCACTACGGTTACCTGGAACGACCCGAGGCGGTGAACAAGGTTCTGCTCGACTTCTTCGGTGGCTCGAGGTAACCGGCCACCCGTAACGCCGGCCTTGCTAGGGTCGACACAACGCCCGGGGGGATTTTCCGAACCCCGCCAGCGTTCCCGTACACAGCGCACGTATCCAGTGAGGTGAAATGAGCACCAACCCGTTCGACGATGAGGACGGCCGCTTCTTCGTTCTGGTCAACGACGAGGAGCAGCATTCCCTGTGGCCCGCCTTCGCGGAGGTACCGGCCGGCTGGCGAGTGGTGTTCGGCGAGGACAGCCGCGCTGCCTGCGTCGAATACGTCGAGAAGAATTGGACCGATATGCGGCCCAAGAGCCTGCGTGACGCGATGGCCGCCGATGACGCGGCTCGGCAGGCCGCCCAGTCCTGACCCGCAGTACCCGATAGATACTGCGCAAGGGACAACCGGCTCGGCGGCTGTGGGCACCCGGTAGCGGGCGCCCACAGCCGCCGTGTTCGGCCTACCGGCCGATCCCGGTTATGATGTCACCGCTTTCCGCCTCCTTAGCTCAGTGGTAGAGCACTCGCCTTGTAAGCGAAAGGTCGTCGGTTCAATCCCGACAGGGGGCTCTATTGGTCGGTCGCTCCCAGGAAACTCCCAGCGAAGGCACAGCGTGCTCGGTGGGGTAGGGAGCACCATGGGCGTTATGAATGGTCAGCCTGCCGAACGGACGCCCGAGGCGCGTGTGCTCGTGGTGGACGACGAGCCCATGATCGTCGAGTTGCTCACCGTGAGCCTGCGGTATCAGGGGTTCGAGGTCGCCGCGGCGGCCAATGGGGCCGAGGGGTTGGATCGGGCCCGGGTGTTCCGGCCGGACGCTCTGATCGTGGATGTGATGATGCCCGGCATGGACGGGTTCGGGCTGCTGCGGCGGCTGCGGGCCGACGGGATCGATGCGCCGGTGCTGTTCCTCACCGCGCGCGACGAGGTGGAGGACAAGGTCACCGGGCTCACGCTGGGCGCGGACGATTACGTCACCAAGCCGTTCAGCCTGGAGGAAGTGGTGGCACGGCTGCGGGTCATCCTGCGGCGCTCCGGGCACACGGTGGAGGAGCGCAAATCCTCGCGGTTGCGGTTCGAGGACATCGAACTCGACGACGACACCCACGAGGTATGGAAGGCCGGTGAGCCGGTGGCGTTGTCGCCGACCGAGTTCACGCTGCTGCGGTATTTCATGGTCAACGCCGGAACCGTGCTCAGCAAGCCGCGCATCCTGGACCACGTGTGGCGCTACGACTTCGGAGGTGAGGTCGGGGTCGTCGAGACCTACGTCTCCTACCTGCGCAAGAAGGTCGACACCGGACCGGACCGGCTGATCCACACGCTGCGCGGGGTCGGCTACGTGATGCGTGCGCCCAGTCGCAGCAAGTCGTCGGTGAAATGAGCGCGCGGCAGGCCGATGACGCTGCCGTCGCGGTCGTGCCGTCTCCCGCTCCGAGTCGCCGGCGGGCCGTGTCCGGTGCGCTGTGGCGACGGCCGACAGCGGTGCCGCTGCGGGTGACGCTGGTGCTGGCGCTGGTGTTGCTGGCCGGGCTGGGTCTGCTGGGCTCAGGTATCGCGGTGACCTCGGTGATGCAGCGTATCCTCATCGATCGCGTCGACCGCGAAATCTCCGATGCGGTACAGGGATTCGCGCGACCGGGTGCGCCGCAACCGCCGAACCGGCCGTCCGTTCGTCCGGTCCGGACACTCGAACCGTTCTATGTGCGGGTGCAGGATTCGGCGGGGAACCTACGGATCTGGATCGACGACGCCGGATCCGCGCCGGACATTCCGGACGATCTCGGACGGCACCCGCGCACGGTGGGTTCGGTCGGCGACCCGGGAGCGCACTGGCGCGCCGTGCGGGTCGCCAACGCCGAGGGGACCAGCGTGGTCGCGTTACCGCTCAACGGAACCGAGAACATCATCGACCGATTGATCGGCCTCCAGGTGCTGGTGGGCGCGATCGTCCTGGCCGCGCTGGCGGTGGTGGCGCAGTTCGTCATCCGGCGTAGCCTGCGGCCGCTGCTCGCGGTCGAGGCGACCGCGGCGGCCATCGCGGGCGGTGACCTGCATCGGCGAGTTCCGGTGCGGCACACCAACACCGAGGTCGACAGGCTGTCGCAGTCGCTGAACGGGATGCTGACCCAGATCCAGCGGGCGTTCGCCGCCACCGAGGCGTCGGAGGAATCGGCGCGGCGGTCGGAGGCGAAGATGCGGCAGTTCGTCGCCGACGCAAGTCATGAACTACGTACCCCGCTCACCACCATCAAGGGTTTCGCCGAGCTGTATCGCCAAGGGGCACTGCCTGATCCGGCGCTGTTCATGGATCGCATCGAAAGCGAATCGAACCGGATGCGGCTGCTGGTGGAGGATCTGCTGATGCTGGCCCGGCTCGACGCGCAGCGGCCACTGGAACGCCGCCCGGTCGACTTGCTGGCGTTGGCCAGCGACGCCGTGCACAACGCTCGCGCGGTCGACACCGCCCGGCGGCCATCGGGCCCTGCTCGCGAGATCGGTCTCGAAATACGTTCCGGCGCGGGGACTTTGGAGGTGCTCGGGGACGAGGCGCGGCTGCGGCAGGTGCTGTCGAATCTGGTCGGCAACGCGCTCGTGCACACCCCGCCGGACGCGGCGGTGACGCTGCGATTGACCCCCGGTGCCGACGAGGTGGTGCTCGAGGTCGCCGACACCGGACCGGGCCTGCCCGCCGAGCAGGTCGAACGGCTCTTCGAACGCTTCTACCGCACCGATGCCTCCCGCAGCCGGGACAGCGGCGGGACCGGGCTGGGTTTGTCGATCGTGCAGGCGCTGGTCGCCGCGCACGGCGGCACGGTGGCGGTCACCAGTGCCGTCGGGGCGGGGACCACCTTCACCGTGCGGCTGCCGCGGTGACTCAGTCGGGCACGTCGGCGCCGTAGCCGAGATCGCGCAGGGCCTGCTTGATCCTGGCCTGGGCCTCGTCCAGGGATTCCGGGCTGGGGGACGGGTCTGCCTGGGAGATGTTGAAGTCGGCGAGGTCGAAGGCCGGGAATACGTGCACGTGGAGATGCGGGACCTCCAGGCCCGCTATGAGCAGTCCCGCCCGGGGAGCATCCCAGGCCGCCCGAACCGCTCGGCCGATCTTCTGGGCTACGCCGTTGATGCGGGCGAAGGTGTCCGGATCGAGGTCCTGCCACTGGTCGATCTCCTTGCGGGGGACGACCAGGGTGTGGCCCTGGGTGACCGGTGCGATGGTGAGGAACGCGACGAACTCGTCGTCCTCCCAGACGAATCGTCCCGGCAGGTCGCCGTTGATGATCGCGCTGAAGACAGAAGCCATGGGGCGAGTGTATTGGGGGAAGGGAGGGCCGAGTTAACTGCTGTTGAACGGCGCGTGGTTGTCCGGGTGATACCCGGCGGGGGGTGTGGTGGCTTGACCTAAGCTGTGTCGGGTGCGAGTACTCGTCATCGGTTCCGGAGCCCGTGAACACGCCCTCGTGCTGGCCCTGCGGCGGGATCCGGGGGTCAGCGCCGTGGTCGCCGCGCCCGGTAATCCGGGGATGGCGCAGCAGGCGCAGCTGCGCGCGGTCGATCCCTGCAGCGCCGAGGCGGTGGTGGCGCTGGCCACCGAGGTCGCCGCCGATCTGGTGGTGATCGGGCCGGAGGTGCCCCTGGTGCTGGGCATCGCGGACGCGGTGCGGGCCGCGGGGATCGCCTGCTTCGGTCCGTCGGCGGCCGCGGCCCGGATCGAGGGGTCGAAGGCGTTCGCCAAGGATGTGATGGCCGCGGCGGGCGTGCGCACCGCGCACAGCGAGGTGGTCGATCATCCGGGCGAACTCGATGCCGCGCTGGACCGGTTCGGCCCGACCTGGGTGGTCAAGGACGACGGGCTCGCCGCCGGCAAGGGCGTGGTGGTGACCACCGACCGGCTCGCCGCCCGCGACCACGGCGCCGAACTGCTCGAGCAGGGCCACCCGGTGCTGCTGGAATCCTTCCTCGACGGCCCGGAGGTCTCGCTGTTCTGTCTCGTCGACGGCGAGACGGTGGTGCCGCTGCTCCCCGCGCAGGACCACAAGCGCGTCGGCAACGGTGATACCGGGCCCAACACCGGCGGCATGGGCGCCTACACGCCGCTGCCGTGGCTGCCGCCGGAGACGGTCACCGAGGTCGTCGACGGCGTCGTGAAACCCGTTGCGGCGGAGATGGTCCGGCGCGGCGTGCCGTTCTCCGGGCTGCTGTACGCCGGGCTCGCGATCGGTCCGGCCGGTCCCGCGGTGGTCGAATTCAACTGTCGCTTCGGCGATCCCGAGACCCAGGCGGTGCTGGCACTACTGGACAGCCCGCTGGGCGCGCTGCTGCACGCCACGGCCACCGGCGCGCTCGCACAGGCCGAGGCCCCGCGCTGGCAGGACGGCGCGGCGGTCACCGTGGTGCTGGCGGCCGAGAACTACCCGGGCCGCCCCCGCACCGGCGACGTGATCACCGGCACCGAGGGCGCGGAGCCGAATACCGAAGTGCTGCATGCCGGTACGTCGCTGCGGGCCGACGGCGCCCTGCTCTCCGGCGGCGGCCGCGTCCTCAACGTGGTGGCCACCGGCGCGGACCTGGCCGCAGCCCGCGACCGCGCCTACGCCCGCATCGCGGCGATCAAACTGCCCGGCAGCCACTACCGCACCGACATAGCCCTGGCCGCCGTCGAAGGGCGCATCTCCATCCCCGCCGCCCACGTGTAGGTCTCGCGGCCCTTCCCGTCCGAGTGCGCGGTCATGAGCCGTCGTCGCCGCACCGGTGTCGCGGACCGGGAGTTCCCTGGGCCGCGCAGGCGTTCAGCTCAGTTGGAGGCCGTGGAAGGCCAGCCAGGGCTGCGGGTCGATGTGCCGGCCGTTGACCAGGATTTCGAAGTGCAGGTGGGGGCCGGTGGAATCGCCGCGATTGCCGACTCGGGCGATCTGCTGGCCCGTGCGGACGCGTTCGCCGACCGAGACGAAGAAGTCGTACATGTGGCCGTAGACCGAGACGGTGCCGTCGTCGTGCCGGATGCGGACCCACAGCCCGAAACCCTGTGCCGGGCCCGCGTCGATCACGGTGCCGTCGGTGATGGCGTAGATCGGCGAGCCGATCGGTGCCGCGATATCGATCCCGGCGTGGAAGGTGCCCCAGCGCTGCCCGAACCCGGAGGTGAACGTGCCGCGCGCCGGGAGCACGAAACCGCCGATGCCGGGCAGGATCCCGCCGGGGACGGGCGTGACCGTGCCGCCCAGCCAGGGCGCCGGTCGTCCCGAGACCGCCGCTGCCGCTTCGGCTTTCGCGCGCTCCAGGGTGGCCCGCGCGGCCGCGGCCACCACCTGTGCCTCGCGGATGTGCTCGCCGTTGTCGATGGCGTTCAGATACCGCTTGCTCGACTCCGGCGCCGCCCGCACCTGCAGCGGATACGCGACCGGGATCCGCTGCTCGCTGCCGGGCGCGGGTTCGGCGATGATCGGCCGCGGCCCGGTGGCATCGGCCGCGGCGAACAACGCCACCACGACCACCCCCGCCACGAGCACCCGATGTCGCAGCAGCCGGGCCCGCAGCCGCGGCCACAGCTCGTTCGCGTGGGCCCGCCAGTCGCGGCGCAGGAATCCGCGCCAATCGAATCCGGCGACCGCCCTCCAACTGCGCCGCGCCGACCCGCGCGCCCGCGTCGCCGACGTGCCGACCTGTGCCGCCGACGTGCGCGCCCGGGTCGCCGCGGCACGGATGCGCCGCCGCCGCGCCGCTCGTTCTCGCCGCAGCGTCGAGCGCCAGTCCGGGCGGAGAACCGACCCGCCCCCTGGTAGAACCTTTGCACGGCGTGCCTGGTCAGGCATTCTGCCGACGATAACAGGGGGATCGCCCGGGTCGCAGGCCGCAAGGCGGGTGTTCAGGTTCGTCTCAGGAACATCGCGAACTCGCCGTGCTCTACCGTCGTCTGGTGCGCAGTGAATCCCGCCGGTCGGCCGTCCCGCCCTTCTACGTCATGGATGTCTGGAAGGCGGCCGCCGAGCGCGCTCGCACCCACGGCGATGTGCTGGTGCTGGCCGCCGGGCAGCCGTCGACCCCCGCGCCCGCTCCCGTGCTACGGGCGACGAAGGCCGCACTGGACCGCGAACTGCTGGGCTACACCGAGACTTTCGGCGTGCTGCCGCTGCGCGCGGCGATCGCCGACTATCACCACCGCACCTACGATGTCGCGGTCGATCCGGACGACGTGGTGGTCACGACGGGTTCGTCGGGCGCGTTCACGCTGATCTTCCTGGCCGCCTTCGACATCGGCGACACCGTGGTGGTGGCCCGTCCCGGCTACCCGGCCTACCGCAACACCCTCGCCGCCCTGGGCTGCCGGGTGGTCGAACTGGACTGCGGCCCGCAGACCCGGTTCCAGCCGACGGTCGCGATGCTCGAGGCGCTGCCGGAGCCACCGGCGGGGCTCATCGTGGCGAGTCCGGCCAACCCGACCGGCACCATGATCGACCCGGACGAACTGGCCGCCCTGGCCCGCTGGTGCGATGCGCACGGCACGCTGCTGATCTCCGACGAGATCTACCACGGCATCGTCTACGCGAATACCGAACCGACCGCCTCGGCGTGGGAGACCTCGCGCGAGGCCGTGGTCGTCGGCTCGGTGTCGAAGTACTTCTCGATGACCGGCTGGCGTCTGGGCTGGATGCTGGTGCCCGCGGGCCTGCGCCCGGCGCTGCAGCGGCTGGCGTCCAATATGACCGTCTGCCCGCCGGCCGTCTCGCAGTACGCGGCGGTGCACGCCTTCGGGGCGGAGGCCGCGACCGAACTCGACGGCCACGTCCGCCGGTACGCCGACAACCGCGCGCTGCTGCTCGAGGGCCTGCCCCGACTGGGCATCACCGAACTCGCCCCCGCCGACGGCGCGTTCTACGCCTACGCCGATATCGCCCACCTGACCGACGATTCCACGCGCTGGTGCGCGGATCTGCTGGCGCACACGGGAGTAGCGCTCGCGCCGGGCGTCGATTTCGACACCGCCAACGGGAACCACACGGTTCGCTTCTCCTTCGCGGGCGCCACCGCCGACATCGAAGAGGCGCTGGTCCGCCTCCGGAGATACCTGGACGCATGAACAGACCGGCCAGCTGAACAGCATCGACCCGCTAAGACTTTTCGTTCCGGCCCACCCTGGACGCCCGGATGCGGTAGAAAAGCGGTGGTTGTTTTTTCAACACCGCGGGGCGCATTTGCCCACACCAACCTGAATTGTCATAGATCGCACCGATTTGGCACGGATGAGCTGATGATGACTGGCACGATGACACGGTGATCACCGCGACGACACCGAAAGGCGAACGGCGTCGCCAAGCATTGGTCGCGGCTGCCGCCGAGTTGCTGCTCGAGGGCGGGTTCGACGCGGTGCGCCACCGTTCGGTGGCCACCCGCGCGGATCTACCGCTGGCGTCGACGACCTACTACTTCGAGTCGCTGGAGGATTTGATCGCGCGCGCGGTCGAATTCAGCGGCAACGCCGAACTGGAGGCGATGCGCCGCCGCGTCGGCGAGGTGACCCATCGCCGCCGCGGCGCCGACGCGACCGTCGACCTGATCCTGGACCTGCTCGTCGGCGTGGACGGCCACAACGAGTTCGAGCGCGGCCAGCTCATCGCGCGCTACGAGCGCTCGGTGGCCTCCGCCCGGCACCCCGAATTACGCGACGTGCAGCTACGACTACGCGCGCAGCTCGAGGAGCTGCTGGCCGATGTGCTGCGCCGGTCCGATCGGGTGGTGCGAATCGAGCAGCTGCGGCGGCTGGTCGCGGTGGTCGACGGCGCGGTGGTGGCGGCGCTGGCCGAACTGGATCCGCAACCGCGCCGGGTGGCCCGCGGCGCGCTGCTCGAGCTGATCGACGTGATCGCGCCGCCCACTTCGCAACACATCGCCGCCCCGCACGCCGCGCCCCACCCGCCGCCGCACGCACCCCCGCATTCGCTGTCCCAGCACACCACCGCCTGAGCGGCAGCGGCGAGCGGTCCGGCCCTGATCGGAGCCGAGCCGGGGAACATTAGACTGGCGCCGTGAGTCTTGTCCCGAACGTCCTCGCCACCCGGTACGCGAGCCCCGAACTGGTTCGGCTGTGGTCGCCCGAGCACAAGATCGTGCTCGAGCGCAAGCTGTGGCTGGAAGTGCTGCGGGCGCAGGTCGAACTCGGCGTGGACGTGCCGCCCGGCGTGGTCGAGGACTACGAGCGCGTGATCGACCGGGTCGACCTGGCGTCGATCGCCGACCGCGAGCGGGTGACCCGCCACGATGTGAAGGCGCGCATCGAGGAGTTCAACGCGCTCGCCGGGCACGAGCACATCCACAAGGGCATGACCAGCCGCGATCTCACCGAGAACGTGGAGCAGTTGCAGATCCGGCTCTCGCTCGAGCACGTGTACCGGCACGGTGTCGCGGTGGTCGCCCGGCTGGCCGAGCGGGCCACCGAATATCAGGCGCTGGTGATGGCGGGGCGCTCGCACAATGTCGCCGCGCAGGCCACCACGCTGGGCAAGCGTTTCGCCAGTGCGGCCGACGAGGTGCTGATCGCGCTGACCCGGCTGCGCGAGCTGATCGACCGCTACCCGTTGCGCGGCATCAAGGGCCCGATGGGTACGGCACAGGACATGCTCGATCTGCTCGGCGGCGATTCGGCAAAGCTCGCGCAACTCGAGCAGAAGGTGGCGCGGCACCTGGGTTTCGCGACCGTGCTCAGCAGCGTCGGGCAGGTCTATCCGCGTTCGCTGGACCACGACGTGCTCTCCGCGTTGGTCCAATTGGGCGCGGGCCCTTCGTCTTTCGCGCACACCGTGCGCCTGATGGCCGGGCACGAACTGGTCACCGAGGGTTTCCAGCCCGGCCAGGTGGGCTCCTCGGCCATGCCGCACAAGATGAACACCCGCTCCTGCGAGCGCGTGAACGGCCTGCAGGTGGTGCTGCGCGGGTACGCGACGATGGCCGCCGAACTCGCCGGCGCGCAATGGAACGAGGGCGACGTGTTCTGCTCGGTGGTGCGCCGCGTCGCGCTGCCGGACGCCTTCTTCGCCATCGACGGCATGATCGAGACCTTCCTGACGGTGCTGACCGAATTCGGCGCCTACCCGGCCGTCAGCGAACGCGAACTGAACCGCTACCTGCCCTTCCTGGCCACCACGCGCATCCTGATGGCGGCCGTACGCGCGGGTGTCGGCCGCGAGACCGCGCACGAGGTCATCAAGGAGCACGCCGTCGCGGTCGCGCTGGCGATGCGTGAGCAGGGGCGCGAACCCGACCTGCTGGACCGACTGGCCGCCGACGACCGGATGCCGCTGGACCGGGCGGCGCTCGACGAGGCGCTGTCGGACAGGTCGGCGTTCATCGGCGCGGCCGCGGCCCAGGTGACCGATGTCGTCGCGCAGGTGCAGAAGCTGGTCGACGCGGACCCCGACGCGGCCCGCTACACGCCGTCGCCCATTCTGTAGCCCGCCCGCCGGTGACGCCGGCGACGTAGGCTGATCGCTCATGGACCCGTATTCGATCTTCGCCGATATCGTCGCCGGTCGCGCCCCCGCGTCCACGGTGTACGAGGACGACGATGTGTTGGCGTTCATGGACATTCGGCCGATGACACCCGGGCACCTGCTGGTGATCCCCAAGGTTCCGGCGCGCAGTCTGGCCGAGCTGGATCCGGAGCTGGGCGGCAAGCTGTTCCGGGTGGGGCAGCGGCTGGCCGCGGCATTGCGCGCGTCCGAGGTGGGGTGCGACGGGGTGAACTTCTTCCTCGCCGACGGGGTGACGGCGGGGCAGGAGGTGTTCCATGTGCACCTGCACGTCATACCGCGCACTCCCGGTGACGGATTCGGATTGCGCGGCCGCCCGACGAGTCCGGCCCGGGCCGATCTGGACTATCTGGCGGGTTCCATCCGCGGGGCGTTGGAGCGTTCGGTTCCGGAGTGACCCAACCTGTGGTTTGCTGAATAGATGCCAGCGAGCCGCTGCGACTGGCTGTTTCGGGTCGTGCGTTACTTTTATTGGCACTTGTGGTGGGCTGATGGAGGTGCGAAATGCGGCGTAAGGCCGTTGCTGCTGTTGTGCTCGCTATTGTTGCCGGTGCGTTCGGGCCGTGGGCCGGGCCGCCACCGCGCGCGTCCGCGGCCCGGGTCGTCGGAATCGACGAGCTGAGCCCGACCCGCGCGGCGGTGTTCGTCGAGTCGGCCGCCATGGGCCGCGTCGTCCAGGTCCAGGTGCTGCATCCGGCGGGCGGCGGCGTGCGGCCGACCTACTACCTGCTCGACGGCCTGGATCCGGGGGAGCGGCAGAGCACCTGGACCAACGCCACCGACGCCGAACCTTTCTTCGCGGGCAAGGACGTCAACGTGGTGCTGCCGATGGGCGGACAGGCCAGCTACTACACCGACTGGCAGCAGGACGATCCGCGCTTGGGCCGCTACCGGTGGGAGACCTTCCTGACCCGGGAACTGCCGCCGATCATCGACGCCAATTTCTCCGGCGACGGGACCAACGCGATCGGCGGACTGTCGATGGGCGGTATCGCGGCCTTCGTGCTGGCGGTGCGCAATCCGGGGCTGTATCGCGCGATCGCCGGTTACAGCGCGTGCCCGGATCTGGGCCTGGCACAGGGGCCGATCCTGTTCTCCATCGCCAATCGCGGCGGTACCCCGGGCAATATGTGGGGCGCCCCGGGCGGTCCCGAATGGGGTGCGCACGATCCGGCGCTGCTGGCGGATCGGCTGCGCGGGACCACCATCTACCTATCCACCGGCACCGGAATTCCGGGCCCGCACGAGGCCGAGATCAAACCACAGCTGCCCGAGAACCTCTTCTTCGGTGGCCCGATCGAGGCCGGTGTCGACGTGTGCGTGACGGCGTTCGAGCGGCGACTCCAAGGGCTGGGCATCCCGGCCCGCATCGATCGCAGCCCGGTGGGCACGCACTCGTGGTCCTACTGGCAGGACACGCTGCACGCCTCGTGGCCCACGATCGCCGCCGCCATCGGAGCTTGAATCCGAATCAGGATCGCGGGACCGAACCGGGACGGTTGAACTCGCCGTCCTTGGCTCCGGCGACGAATGCCTTCCACTCGCCGGGGGTGAAGATCAGCGTCGGGCCGTCGGGATTCTTCGCATCCCGCAGGCCGATGTTGCCACTGGCCAGGAAGGCCACCTCGACGCCGCCCGACTCACTGCTGCGGTGCCAGACGGCGTCGGGCTCGATCTCGCGGTTCTTCGCTTCCACATCTGCTCCTGTGCGGGTCCGAATCCGGCGGGCAGCGTCGGCCGGAGCGGTCCGGGCGACGCCGACGTAGACAGTAGCCGGTCGGCCCGTTCCGGCGGTGCGAATGGTGATTCGCCGTATTTCCGGGGCCCGTCTCCCCGGTCCCGCGCCGATGAACAAGTGGGACCGGACGGGAGCGATGCGGTCGCCGGGGCCGACGTGGCGCTGGTCACGGTCGTGCCCGCGGGTGACATTCTCGTGGTTTACCTCGCAACCGAATCGGAAACCCCGCTGATTGTGGCGGATATACGGCGTCGATCAGTCGGCGTAGCCGAAAATGTGCGCCGCGCCACACCCCAGGCACGACAAGGATGGAGCACCGCATGGCACCCGTCTTCGACAGTTGCGCGGTGGTGCCCCGGCACCTCACCGTCGAGCAGGCTCACAACATCTTGCACATCCACAGCAGCTGCCCCACCGATCAGTGCCCGCGCCGCAAGGCCGCGCTGTATTTTCTGATGGACTCGCGGCGCACGGTCCGGGACAACCCACGTGACCTGCGTCGACCGGTGCCGCGGTCGACAGGGCTGGGGTAACCCCCCGGTCCGGGGTTGGCGACGGGTCCGCCGCGCCGCGCACTACGGTGGAGCGCATGGCTCTCGACAGTGGCACCGGAACGACCCCGACCGCCGGCGACGCAGCGTCCGCCGCGACGCCGTCGCCGCTCGACGGCGCGACGCCGCCGATCGCCAAGCGGGTGCCGACCGAACGGGTACACCACGGCGACACCTTCGTAGATGACTACGAATGGCTGCGCGACAAGGAGAATCCCGAGGTCATCGCCTACCTCGAGGCCGAGAACGCCTATACCGACGCGCAAACCGCCCACCTGCGGCCGCTGCGGGACAAGATCTTCGACGAGATCAAGGCGCGCACGCAGGAGACCGATCTGTCCGTTCCCGCCCGGATGGGCGAATTCTGGTATTACTCCCGCAGTTTCGAGGGCAAGCAGTACGGGGTGCACTGCCGCTGCCCCGTCGCCGATCCCGACGACTGGACTCCGCCGCAGCTCGAGGCCGACACCGAGATCGCGGGCGAGCAGATCCTGCTGGACAGCAACGCGCTCGCCGCGGATCACGACTTCTTCGCGCTGGGCGCGTTCTCGGTCAGCCATGACGGGACGCTGCTGGCCTATTCGATGGACACCGTCGGTGACGAGCGGTACGTGCTGCGGTTCAAGGATCTGCGCACCGGAGAGCCGCTGGGCGACGAGATCCCGGGCACCGCCCCCGGCGCGACCTGGTCGCTGGACGGCACGCATGTCTTCTATCAGACCGTCGACGAGTCGTGGCGGCCCGACACCGTGTGGCGGCACCGCCTCGGCACCTCGACCGACGCCGACGTCAAGGTCTTCCACGAACCGGACGAGCGCTACTGGGTGAGCATCGGCGCCACCCGCTCCGAGAAATATCTGATGATCTGGGTCGGCTCGAAGATCACCACCGAGGGCTGGGTGCTCGAATCCGACGATCCCGAAGGCGAATTCCGGGTGCTGCTGCCCCGGCGCGAGGGCGTCGAATACTCCGCCGAGCACGCGGTGATCGGCGGGCGCGACCGATTCCTGGTGCTGCACAACGACGTCGTGGACGGGGTGAAGGCGGAGAACTTCGTGCTCGCCGAGGCCCCCGCCGACGATCCGGCAGACCTGACGATCCTCATCCCGCACCGCGACGACGTGCGGCTCGAGGACATCGACTGCTTCGCCGACCATCTGGTGCTGTCCTACCGGCGTGAGGCGCTGTCGCGAGTCGCGGTGTGGCCGTTGACCTCCGAGGGCTACGGCGAACTGCGTGAGCTGGACTTCGGATTGGAGTTGTTCGCCGCCGGGGTCGGCTCCAACCCGGAATGGGACCAGCCGACCCTGCGGCTCGGCCTGACCTCCTTCATCACCCCCGTGCAGGTCTTCGACTACGTGCCCGCCACCGGCGAGATGACCCTGCGCAAGGAGCAGGCGGTGCTGGGCGGCTACGACCCGAACGACTATGAGCAGCAGCGGGATTGGGCGGTGGCGCAGGACGGGACCCGGATCCCGATCTCGCTGGTGCGGCGCAAGGATCTCGCCGGAACCGGCCCGAAGCCGCTGCTGCTCTACGGGTACGGCTCCTACGAGGCCAGCATCGACCCGGCGTTCTCGGTGTCGCGGCTGTCGCTGCTGGACCGCGGGATGGTGTTCGCGGTGGCGCACGTGCGCGGCGGTGGCGAGATGGGGCGGCTGTGGTACGAGCACGGCAAGACACTCACCAAACGCAACACGTTCACCGACTTCGTCTCCTCCGCAAGGCATCTCGTCGACACGGGGGTCACCGCGCCGGACCGGATGATCGCCGACGGCGGCAGCGCGGGCGGCCTGCTGGTGGGCGCGGTCGCCAACCTGGCGCCCGAACTGTTCACCGGCATCCTGGCCAACGTGCCGTTCGTGGACCCGCTCACCTCGATCCTGGATCCCTCGCTGCCGCTGACCGTCATCGAATGGGACGAGTGGGGAAACCCCTTGGCGGACAAGCAGGTCTACGAGTACATGAAGTCCTACTCGCCCTACGAGAATGTCGAGGCCAAGGACTATCCGGCGATCCTGGCGATCACCAGCATCAACGACACCCGGGTGCTGTATGTGGAACCGGCCAAGTGGGTGGCGAAACTGCGCGCCACCAAGACCGGCGACGCGCCGCTGCTGCTGAAGACCGAGATGAGCGCGGGGCACGGCGGTGTCAGCGGGCGCTACGAGAAGTGGAAGGAAGTGGCGTTCGAATACGCCTGGGTGCTGGACACGGTCGGCCTGGCGGACGCCTGATTCGGTAGCGCGAATTCGTCGGCGCGTCACCCGCGCAGCACGGTGCCGACACCTCGCCCACGCACAGTGGGTGTGGTTGGCAGCACCGAAAGGGGGTACGCGCCATTATGCGTGCACAACTGCTGGTCTCGGTGTCGGGCATTCGTGACGCCACCAGGGAAACGGCCATGGCCTTCGCCGCCGAGATGGATCGGCGCGAGGTCCCGCTGTCACTGCTGGTCGCACCGCGACTGAAGAACAAGTACCGGCTCGCCGACGACGCGCCGACGCAGGACTGGCTGCGCGCGCGCCGCGCGGCGGGCGACGCGATCGTCCTGCACGGCTACGACCAGGCCGCCACCAAACGGCGGCGGGCCGAGTTCGCGACGCTGCCCGAACACGAAGCGCGACTGCGGTTGACGGCCGCCGACCGCGTACTCGAGGGCGTCGGCCTGCGGACCCGGTTGTTCGCGGCCCCGCGCTGGAACTCCTCGGAGGGCGCGCTGGCCGCCCTGCCCGCGGTGGGTTTCCGGCTGGCGCTCGGGCTCACCGGCCTGCACGACCTGGAACGCGGTGTGACCCAACGGGCTTGGGTGCACGGCATCGGCGAGGGCTTCCGCGCCGAACCGTGGTGGTGCCACGCCCTGGTGATGAGTGCGGCGCGCACCGCTCGTCGCGGCGGCATCCTCCGCCTGGCGGTCTCGGCCGCCCAGCTCGATCGCTCCGGTCCGCGCCAGGCCGTGCTCGACGCCATCGACCTCGCGCTGTTCCACGAGGCCGTGCCCGACACCTATCGCTGGGAGCCGCTTACCCCCGCCCGTGCGGCCTGAGACGCGCTGGGGCGACAGGGTTTTCGCCGTCGTTCAGCGCAGGAGCAGACTCAGCCCGAGGGCGAGCATGATCAGCGCGATGGCCGAGTCCAGCACGCGCCAGGCGGTGGGGCGCGCGAACACCGGGGCGAGGAGGCGGCTGCCGTAGCCGAGGGCGGCGAACCACAGGACGCTGGCGAGCATCGCGCCTGCCGCGAACGACCAGCGATCCGGGCCGTAGGTGTTGCCGAACGAGCCCATCAACACCACGGTGTCCAGGTAGACGTGCGGGTTGAGCCAGGTCAGCGCCAGACAGGTGAGGATCGTGCGCACCAGGGGCGAGCGGGCAGCGGTGGTGCGCGGGCGCGTCGGCGCGACCGCTGCCGGGAGGGCGGGAGTGTCTGCCGCCCGGGCTCCGGCGGGCGCGGTGGTCGCGTCCACGATCGTGTTGCCGGTGGTCACGGTGCCGATCGCCCTCGATGCGGTGGCCGGGGGTAACGCGCCGGCGGTGTGACGCTGGGCGGGCTCGCGTATGCCGGTGCGGCTGTGCGGGGGACCAGGGTTGCCTCGACTCGTCCGAGCGTGTGGGTCCGGGCCGGTGCGCAGGGAGCCGGGGGACAGGGCGCGCCGCACGGCGAGGGCGGCGTAGGCGAGGAGGAAGGCTCCGCCGAGGTGGCGGGCCACATCCAGCAGGACCGGCGCCGTGGTCAGGACGGCGCCCGCGCCGCCGATGCCCGCCGCGATCAGCACGACGTCGGAAAGGGTGCAGACCGCGATGACGGCGCGGATGTGCGCGCCCCCGATGCCCTGACGCAGGACGAACGCGTTCTGCGCGCCGATCGCCACGATCAGCGACAGCCCGAAGCCCAGGCCGGGTAGCACGGCGGAAACGCTCACACCGGTCGACGCTAGGGACCTTTACGATAATCAGACAAGCTGAAGTTTTTCAGCGGTCATTAGAATTTCTTCATATGGATCTGCAACTCGACCAGCTCCGCGCCCTCGACGCCGCGGTCGCCGAGGGCACCCTGGAGGCGGCCGCCCGTCGGCTCCGGGTAACGCCCTCGGCGGTGAGCCAGCGCGTCAAGGCCCTCGAGGGCACGGTCGGCCGGACCCTGCTCCAGCGCACGAAACCGGTGCGCCCCACCGAATCCGGACGCGCCGTATTGCGCCTCGCCCGCCAGATCGAACTCCTCACCGGTGACACCGTCCGTGAATTAGGCGGTGTCGCAAGCGAATCCGAGAACAGCGGCGGCCGCGTCCGGATTCCTGTCGCGATCAACGCCGATTCGCTGGAGACGTGGGTGATGCCCGCGCTGGGCCGCGCTCCGGCCGGGGTGTGCTTCGAAATCCACCGCGAGGACGAGGAACACACCACCCGGCTGCTGCGCGACGGCACCGTCATGGCGGCGATCACCGCGACGGCGCAGCCTGTGCAGGGCTGCCGGGTGGAGCGGCTCGGCGCGATGCGCTACCGCCCGATGGCTACCCCGGAGTACGCCCGCACGTGGTTTCCCGACGGCCCCACCGCCCGTGCCTTCGCCGCCGCCCCGGTCGTCCTGTTCGATCGCAAGGACGACCTGCAGGACAGGCTGATGCGCCGCCGCGCCCGCCGCCCCCTGGACCCACCCCGCCACTACATCCCCTCCTCCACGGGCTTCGCCGCAGCCGTGCGCCTGGGCCTGGGCTGGGGCATGTTGCCCGACGTGCAAACCACCCGCGATCGGGATACCGGCCGCCTCGTTCCGCTCGCCCCCGACCTGCACATCGACGTTCCCCTCTACTGGCAGCAATGGCGGCTGCACTCCCCGACACTCACCACCATCGCGACCCTCATCGCCGCCGCGGCCACCGAATCCCTGCGCTGAGACGGGCTACGCGCGGAGGCGGTGGCGGAGCGCGGCGGTGCTGACCTCCGGAGTGGCGTTGTGGGTGAAGCCACCGGCCGCCGCGCGATCGAGGGGCACCGTGGGCGGATGGGTGTCCAGTTGAGCGAGGGCTCGCTGGATGTCGGTCAGCAGCAGATCGGCCATGTCGTGGCTGAAACCGTGGCGGATCAGGGCGCGCATGATGGTCTCGTCGCCGCGGTCGGCGGGGAGCGGATAGGCGGCGACCAGCCAGCCGCGGGTGCGCAGGCGGTCGGAGAGGTCGTAGAGGTTGTACGGCTGGTCGTCGGGCAGTGTCCACGACACCGCGGCGATGCCCCGCAGCGGGTCACCGTCGTGAATGATCTCGAACGGCCCGAGTTTCTCGATGCCCGCCGCCAGGTGCTGCGCCACCGAATACGCCGCCGATTGCACGCGGGAATAGCCGACCCGCCCGAGCCGGATGAATTCGTAGTACGAGGTGACGACCTGCCCGCCGGGCCGCGAGAAATTGAGATTGCAGGTGGCCATGTTGCCGCCCAGGTAATCGACGTCGAAGATCAATTCCTCCGGCAGATCGTCGGCCGAGCGCCAGATCGCCCACCCGGCCCCCAGCGGAGCCAGGCCGGTCTTGTGCCCGGAGGCATTGACCGACCGCACTCGCGGTAACCGGAAGTCCCACACCAGTTCCGGCGCGGCGAAGGGGGCGAGGAAGCCGCCGCTCGCGGCATCGACGTGGATGGGGATGTCCAGTCCGGTCCGCGCCTGCAGATCATCGAGCGCCTGGCTGATTCCCGCGACGTCCTCGAAAAGTCCGGTGAATGTCTGCCCGAAGGTCGGCACGACCATGATGGTGTTCTCGTCGCAATGGGTCGCGATATCGTCTGGGTGCAGTGTCAGCCGGTCGCCGCGCAACGGCACCTGGCGGATATCGACGTCGAAATATCGTGCGAACTTCTCCCACACCACCTGGATCGGCCCGCACACGAAATTCGGAATGCCTGTCCCGCCGCGTTTGCGCCAGCGGAACTTGGCCGCCAGCCCGCCGAGCATGGCGGCCTCGCTGGACCCGGTGGTGGAGGTACCCCGCGTGGTCGCCGGGTCCGGCGCGTGCCAGAGATCGGCGAGCATCCGCACGCAGCGGCGCTCCAGTTCGGCGGTCTGCGGATACTCGTCCTTGTCCACGATGTTCTTGTCGATCGATTCGTTCATCAGGCGCCGGGCCCGGTCGTCGACCCAGGTGGTGCAGAAGGTGGCGAGGTTCATCCGGGCGACGCCGTCGAGCAGCAGCTCGTCGTGGACGATCTGATACGCGGCCTCCGCGAACATCTCGCTATCGGGAAAGGCGTTCTTGGGCGCCCCGGTCTCGAGCGGGGGTTGCGCGAAAAGGTCGTCGGATGCGGTGGGATCGTCGGGCATATCGCCTCCTGGCGCTGGTGTAGACCAGTTGCCGTGCGTTCGCCAGCATGGCACAGCCCCGTGGATGTCCGCTACACAGTGAGTGGGAACGGTGTCGTTTCGACACTTGCCCACCCGAGACGGAGGATGAGCCGATATGACCGACGATGCCCGCACGGCCGCGCTGCGCGACCAGGTGCGGTCGCTGATGCCGCAGGCGAAACACGATCTGGCCGAACTGGTTTCGTACCGCTCGGTGGCCGATCCGCGCCAGTTTCCGCCGTCGGAGTGCCTGCGGGCCGCGCAGTGGGTGGCCGACGCCTTCGCCGCGGCCGGGCTGACCGACGCCGGGCTGCACGAGACGCCCGACGGCAGCCACGCCGTCGTCGCCCGACACCCGGCTCCGGCGGGTGCGCCGACGGTGCTGCTGTACTGCCATTACGACGTGCAACCGCCGCTCGGCGACGACGCCTGGCAGACCCCGGTCTGGCAGCTCACCGAGCGGGACGGCCGGTGGTACGGGCGCGGCGCCGCGGACTGCAAGGGCAATATCGTCGCCCACCTGACCGCGCTGCGGGCGCTGCGGGCAACGCTGGGCGGCAAGGACTTTCCGGTCGGCATCACGCTGGTCGCGGAGGGCTCGGAGGAGCAGGGCACCGGCGGGCTGGAGGAATTCGTGCCGCGCCATGCGGAGCTGCTGCGCGCCGACGCCCTGGTGATCGCCGACTGCGGCAACTTCGCGGCGGGCGTGCCGACGTTCACACAGACCCTGCGCGGCAACGTGAATGTTCTCGTCACCGTCGAAACTCTTTCCGGCCCCGTGCATTCCGGCATGTTCGGCGGTCCCGCGCCGGATGCGCTGGCCGCGTTGATCCACATGCTGGCCACGCTGCGCGACGAGCGGGGCAACACCACGATCGCCGGGTTGCCCGGCGGCCAGATCTGGGACGGCGTGCAGTACCCGGCCGAGCAGTTCCGCGCCGACGCGGGCGTCCTCGACGGCGTCGACCTGCTCGGCGACGGCACGGTCGCCGACATGGTCTGGGCGCGTCCCGCGATCACCGTCCTGGGCATCGACGTGCCGCCGGTGGTGGGTTCGTCGGCGGCCGTCCAGCCCCGGTCCCGGGCCCGGCTGAACCTGCGGATCCCGCCCGGCGTCGACCCGGGCGCGGCGCTGAAAGCCCTTACCGCGCACCTGGAATCGAATACGCCGTGGCAGGCGCGGGTCACCGTCGAAACCGAGGGCGTCGGCGCGCCGTTCCGTTCCGGCACGGGTGGTCCGGCCCGCGCCGCGATGGAGGCCGCCTTCCTCGCCTCATACGGCCGCGCGGCCACCACCCAGGGTCAAGGCGGCTCGATCCCGCTGTGCAACGTCCTCGCCGACACCTATCCGGACGCGGAGATCATGCTGATCGGCGTCGAGGAACCGAAATGCCTCATCCACGCCCCCAACGAGAGCGTGGATCCCACCGAGATCGAGCACATCGCGCTGACCGAGGCGCTGTTCCTGTCCACCTACGCCGGCGCCGCTCAGAACTCGGTGTGATCCTCCGCCTGGATCACCGTGAATTCGGTGTCCGCCGGGCGCATTTCGGACAGCCGGCCGAAGTAGATGCCCTGCGCGTCGGGCGTGATGATGCCGTAGTGGATGGGGAAGGCGGCGCGGGGACCGACCGCCCGCAGGTAGTCGACGGCCTCGCTGATCTTCATCCACGGCGCGACCGCCGGGGTGGCCAGCACGCCGACCCGCACCGGCGGTACCCACAGCGAATCGCCGGGGTGCACGAACTGCGCCGGATCGTCGGAGGTGCCCAGCTGGAAGACGGTGTTGTCGATGACGGGCAGCTCGGGGTGGATGACCGCGTGCCGTCCGCCGCCACCGGTGATCCGGAGATCCCCGAGGGCCAGTTGCCGTCCGGCGGGCACCGCTTCCCAGGGCTCGCCGCGCAACTGCGCGGTCTGGGGGTCGCTGAGCAGCCGGGCGCCGGGGTTCCGCGCGATCAGCGCCTCGATCCGGTTCGGGTCGATGTGATCGGGATGCTGGTGGGTGATCGCGATCGCGTCGAGCCCGGTGATGCCCTCGAAACCGTGCGAGAACGTGCCCGGATCGAACAGCACCTTCGCGCCGTTCAGCTCGACCAGCAGGCAGGAGTGACCGAAGTGGGCTATGCGCATGTGTTCACCGTAACTCCGCGCGCCCCGGCGAGCCGGACCCGCGCCGCCCCGATTAGGCTGTTCAGGTAATCCCCCAGCAGCGTGAGGAGCAGCGCGTGGCACGTGTCGTGGTCGAGGTGATGCCGAAGGCCGAGATTCTGGATCCGCAGGGTCAGGCCATCGTCGGCGCGCTCGGGCGCCTGGGTTTTCCCGGTGTCTCGGATGTGCGGCAGGGCAAGCGATTCGAACTCGACGTGGACGACAGCGTGGACGACGCCGAGCTGGCGAAGATCGCCGAGGCGCTGCTGGCGAACACCGTGATCGAGGACTGGAAGGTGGTTCGGCTGCCATGAGTGCGCGGATCGGGGTCATCACGTTCCCGGGCACCCTGGACGATGTGGACGCCGCGCGGGCCGTGCGGCTGGCGGGCGCCGAGGCGGTGAGCCTCTGGCACGCCGACGCCGATCTCGCGGGTGTCGACGCGGTCATCGTCCCCGGCGGCTTCTCCTACGGCGACTACCTGCGCGCCGGCGCCATCGCGCGCTTCGCGCCGGTGATGGGCGAGGTCGTCGCGGCGGCCGGACGCGGTATGCCGGTGCTCGGCATCTGCAACGGCTTCCAGGTGCTGTGCGAGGCCGGTCTGCTGCCCGGCGCGCTGACCCGCAACGAGGGCCTGCACTTCGTCTGCCGCGACGAATGGCTGCGGGTGGAGCGCACCGACACGGCCTGGACCTCCCGCTACGAGCCGGGCGCGCAGATTCTCGTCCCGGTCAAGAACGCCGAGGGCCGCTACCAGGCCACCCAGCCGGTGCTCGACGAACTCGAGGGCGAGGGCCGCGTCGTCTTCCGCTACGCCGGTGACAATCCGAACGGTTCGCAGCGCGATATCGCCGGAATCTCCTCGGCCGACGGCCGCATCGTCGGCCTGATGCCGCATCCCGAGCACGCCACCGAACCGCTGACGGGGCCGAGCGACGACGGGCTGGGCATCTTCCTGTCGGTCATCGACTCGCTGGTCTCGGCCTGACCGCTCAGACCCGCAGCAGCATCTCGAATTCGGCGCCGTTGGCCCGGAAGATCCGGACCGGTTGCTGCAGCTGGTCGCCGCGCAGCGTGAATTCCCCGGCGTTGTGCTCGAACACCATGCCGGTGTCGATCCGGGTGTGAATGCGTTCGACATCGCTGGAGCCCACCGCGGCGAGCATCGCGCGCAATGTGTGCAGGGACTGGTAGATGCAGGTGGCGAAGCGGCTGAACGAGGGCGCGAAGCTGCCGTGCAGCCGCCGATAGCGGGCGATCCGCTCCCGATCGGGTCGCAGGCGCGGGTCGGGGATCACGCTGGAGGGCACGTAGAAGTTGTCGTTGGCCGCCGGACCGCCCGCGGCCAGCAGGTTCTCGTCGGCGGTCGGGCCGGTGCGGAGTTGCCGGCCCGCGCGGCCGCTGTCGGTGAAGGCGCGATTGAAGCGCGCCGCGTCGCCGCCGACCAGTAGCACGATCACCCCGTCGGCGTGATCCAGCCGCGGATCTGTCAGCGCCGCGTCGTAATTCGCGCACCCCTGCGGGAAGACGAAATCGGCCACGATCGTGTGCGGCCGGTCGAGCATGCGGTGCAGGGCCGGGATCATCCGCCGGGACCAGATGTAGTCGCTGGCCACCACCGCCCAGCGATGCGCCCCGAACTCCCGGTACAGCCAGTTCAGCGCGTCCACGGTCTGCGCGCCCGGATTCTCGCCGATCATGAAAACCCCGCGCCGGGAACCGAACTGGCCGTCGTCGCCGATCCCGAACAGCGCGGGTACCCGGCCGTCGACGGCGTGCACGACACCGGCGCGGACGTCGGGCATGGGGATTCCGGTGACCGCCCCGATCATGCCGGTGGCGAGGAACGCCGAGACCTCGCGCGCGATCTCGCCCGGGGAGTTGCCGCCGTCGACGGTCGTGATGCGCACCTCGCGGCCGAGAACCCCACCGGCGCTGTTGATCTCGGTCTCGGCGAGTCCGGCGGCGGCCTCGCAGGACGGGCCTATGATGCCGCCCGATCCGCGTAGCGGTACGACATTGAGGATCTCGAAGGTGTCGGGGTCGACCACCGGCGTTCCCATAACGAGAGTTTACGCATCCGTTGCCGAGCGTTGGTTGTCAGCTGATCCGGCCCAGTATCCGGAAATCGACGCCGTCGGCCCGGGCGATCTGCGCCGACTGCACCGCTTGGTTGCCCCGGAATCGGCACTCCCCGGAGGGGGTTTCGAGCACCGCGCCCGCGGTCAGCGCCGCGTGGATGCGCGGCACATCGAAGCTGCCCACGGTCTCGGCGACCGCGCGCAACGTGTGCATCGCCTCGTAGCCGGTATTGCCGAAGTAGGTGAGCTGCGGCGCGAACGGGCCGTGCAGCCGCCGATAGCGGTGCACCCGTTCGGAATCGGGAAAGAACGACGAGGAGACGAAGAGGTTCTCGTTGGCCTCGGCGCCGGCCGCGAGCAGCACGGTCTCGTCGACGGCCGGGCTGACCCGGACCTGCCGCGCGGCGCGGCCGGTGTGGGCGAACTGGCGATTGAACCGCGCCGCGTCGGAACCGACCAGCAGCATGATGACCCCGTCGGCCCGGTCCAGGCGCGGGTCGGCGAGGAACGGCGCGAAGTCCGTGGTGCCCAGCGGCACGAAGCGCTCCAGCACGAGCGACGCCGGATCGGCCAGAGCGGTGCGCACCGCCGCCGCGGTCGCGCGGGGCCAGATGTAGTCGTTGCCGACGAGGGCCCAGCGGCGCACGTCGTACTCGCGGCGCAACCACGCCATGGCGGCCAGGATGTGGCCCTGCGGGTCCTCGCCGATCATGAGCACCCCGGGCATCTCGTCCGGCAGGCCCTCGTGGATGGTCGCGAAGAGGTACGGCACCCGGCCGTCGGCGGCCCGGGCCACGGCCCGGCGGACGGCCGAGATGTGCCAGCCCGTGATCGCGTGCACCATCCCGGTCGCCAGCAGCGCCGAGACCTCGCGCGCCACCTCGTGCGGGGCGCGCCCGCCGTCGATGGTGGTGACCCGTACTTCCCGTCCGAGAATTCCTGTGCCGCCGTTGATTTCATCGACCGCCAGGGAGATTGCGGCATCGACGGAGGGGCCGATAATTCCACCGGATCCCTGTAGTGGGACGATGTCGAGAACCTCGATAACATCGTCCGGGGTCTCGCGCGAGGCGAACATTCGGTACCCTTCTTCTCGTCAGAGCGAAAATGATGGGCGGGAAAATATGTCGACCATTGTAGGCGGATTTGCGACGCTGCATGGAGCGCTGCGGGCCGCCGAACGCAGTTGGTTACGTCACCTCGATGCGGCATTGTGTGCCAGGCAACTTTCGGCCGATCAATGGGCGATGCTGTCGAAATTGTCCGATCAGGTGGGCGTCACGATGAGCGAGCTGGCCGCCCGCGCGCAGCTGCCGCCCTCCTCGGCCACCCGCCATGCCGATGCGCTCGCCGAACGCGGTCTGATCTTCCGTATCGCCGCCGAGGACGACCGCCGCCGCATCCTCATCGGCCTCACCAAGCGCGGCACGGAACTGGTCGAGTCCGTGCGCTGCGAGGAGAGCCGGGCCGAGGAGGAATTGCGCAAGCGGATCGGCGCCCGCAGCCATGCCGAACTGCTGCGGTTGCTGGAAATGGTGACCGACGTGCCGGTGGCCGACTGAGTCGTCGTCCGCTTTCGCTTTCCGGCCACCGGGAGTTTCCGGATGCGGACGGTGTTTCCCGCTGCCCCGGTCAATCATCCTATGTTTTCGAGCACTCGAAAGATCAGGTCATTCGGGGGTCGAATGCTATTTGCCGCGCGAAATTTTATTTCGCGGGCCGAGTTCCGTTCGCAGTTCCGGTGGACAATGGTGACACAAGTCCCCGGGGGTACGGGACGACCGGCCCTGGCGCGGCGGGCTCTAGGATCGCCGGTATGACGGTCTCGACCACCGCGACGGCGTCCGGGCTGTGTGCCTTCGTCGACGCCTCGCCCTCCCCGTTCCACGTCGTCCGCACCGTCGCAACGGAATTGACCGCGCACGGCTTCACCGAACTGCCCGAGCCGCGGCCGTGGAGCGGCGGCGCGGACGGGCGGTACTTCGTGGTGCGCGGCGGTTCGCTGGTGGCGTGGGCCGGGTCCGCGGCCGACGCGGCCGCGCATCCGTTCCGGGTGGTCGGCGCGCACACCGACAGCCCGAACCTGCGGGTCAAGCAGCACCCCGATCTGGCGGGATCGGGGTGGCAGCTGGTCGGGCTGGAACCCTACGGCGGCGCGTGGCTGAATTCCTGGCTCGACCGCGAGCTGGGGATCTCCGGGCGGCTCACGGTGCGCGACGGCGACGCGGTGACCGAGCGGCTGGTCCGCATCGACGAACCGCTGCTTCGGGTGCCGCAGCTGGCCATCCATCTGTCCGAGGATCGCCGTGGCGTCAGCCTGGACCCGCAGCGGCACGTCAACGCCGTCTGGGGGGTCGGGGAGGAGCCGCGCTCGTTCCTGGCCTACGTGTCCGAGCAGGCCGGGATCGATCCGGGCGCGGTGCTGGGCTGGGAGCTGATGACCCACGATCTGGCACCGAGCCGTCTGGTCGGCCGGGACCTCGACCTGCTCAGCGCGCCCCGGCTGGACAACCAGGGCACCTGCTATGCGGGTCTGCGGGCCTTCCTGGCCGCCGCCGACGAGCCGGGCGCCGCGACGCCGGTGCTGGCGATGTTCGATCACGAGGAGGTCGGCAGCCAGTCCGACCGCGGCGCGCAATCGGACCTGCTGCCCGCGGTGCTGGAACGGATCGTGCTGGCCCGCGGCGGTGGCCGGTCGGAGTATCTCGCGGCGCTGGCCGGTTCGGTCTGCGCCTCGGGGGACATGGCGCACGCGACGCACCCCAACTATCCGGATCGGCACGAGCCCGCGCATCGCATCGAGGTCAACGGCGGGCCGGTGTTGAAGGTGAACCAGAATCTGCGCTACGCCACTGACGCGGTCGGCACCGGCGCGTTCGCGCTGGCCTGCGCGCAGGCCGGGGTGCCGTTGCAGCGCTACGTGCATCGCGCCGATCTGCCGTGCGGCTCGACGATCGGACCGATGACCGCGGCCCGCACCGGCATGCCCACCGTCGATGTCGGAGCGCCGCAGCTGGCGATGCATTCGGCGCGGGAACTGATGGGCGCGGCGGACGTGCGGTCCTACTCGGCGGCGCTGGCGGCGTTCCTGACCCCGGCGGGCGGGCGGTAGGCCAGCGCGCCGATCGCCAGGATCGCGAAGGTCACCAGCACGTAGCTGCTGCCGATCAGCTGCTCCCACAGCGACCAGCGGGCCTCCTGATCGTTCTGGTGCGGCAGCAGCCAGTGCGGTCCGACGAAGAACATGACCGTGATCGCGGCGAGGATGCCGGTGTACACCCGGCCGCGCCGGGGATGGTGCGGCGGAAGGCCGTTCGTGCCGCGCGTGGTCTGCGCGGCGACCGCGGTCAGCAGCGCGGGCGCGACCCAGACCCAGTGGTGCGACCACGAGATGGGTGAGATCAGCAGCACGGCCGCGGCGTTCACCAGCAGCGCGGCGATCTCGGCTCCGGCGTCGAGCAGCCGCTTCATCCACAGCGCGGCGAGCCCGACGGCGATGAGCGACAGGATGATCCAGATCAGGGTCGCGGTGCCGTCGGAGACCCCGAGCCGGAACGCGAAGCCCTTCAGCGACTGGTTACCGGCATAGGACGCCGGGCCGATGCGGTCGGTATCCCACAGCGTGGTGAACCAGTACTCCGCCGAATCCCGCGGGAACAGCAGGAAACCCAGGCCGACCGCCCCGATCGCGGACAGCACCAGCGTGATCGAGGTGCGCCAATCACGGCGGATCAGGAAATAGAGCAGATAGGCGCCGGGAATCAGCTTGACCGACACCGCGATTCCGATCAGCATGCCGCGCGGCCAGAACGGCTTGCGCACGAGCGCGTCCAGTGCGATCGCGGCCATCAGGATCAGATTGATCTGCCCGAAGTTGAAGGTCTGGCGTACCGGTTCGGTGAGACCGAGGACGGCCACGGCGCCGATCACCAGGGCCAGCCGGGTCGGGCGCTCCAGGTTCGGGCGTAATCGGATGAGCACCAGCCACAACGTGATTCCCAGGCTCGCCAGCGAAATCACCAGCACCAGAGCCTCGGCCGCGCCCAGCGGCAGTACGGCCAGCGGCGTGAACACCAGCGCGGCCAGCGGGGGATAGGTGAACGGCAGGCCGATCCCGCCCGACTTCGGCATCGGACCGTAGAGGTCGCCGCCGTCGAGCCAGACGCGGGCGCCGTTGCGGTACACCTGCAGGTCGATGTAGCCATGCCATAGCTTGAAGACGAAGGAGAGGATCGCCGACAACGCGAACAGGGCGATTGCGATCAGCAGCAGACGTAGCTGACGAGTTGTCAGACCTGCTGTGAGGGCCCCCTCGGCGGCAGTCACCGGCGCTTCGTCCGGATCCGCGACCCTGGATCGATCTGTCACTTGATCAGCGTATCCCGGCACCGGTCGGCTGCCTGGTCGGGTGGGGTTTGCCACACACTAGACTGAGCTGGTCTCCCCGCCCGCTCGAGCCTCACGTCGCACCCGGCGCCGCTGCCGGTTGCCCGTCGTATGCCCGGCCGAAAGGACCTTGGTACCCACCGTGACTGTCCCCGTCGACACCGTCAGCGCCGCCGCAGCCACCCCGGATACCCCCCAGCCCTACAAGGAACTGGGCCTGAAGGACGACGAATACGCCCGCATCCGGGAGATTCTCGGCCGCCGCCCGACCGAGGCCGAGCTGGCGATGTACTCGGTGATGTGGAGCGAGCACTGCTCCTACAAGTCCTCCAAGGTGCATCTGCGCTATTTCGGGCAGACCACCACCGACGAGATGCGGCAGGCCATGCTGGCCGGAATCGGCGAGAACGCGGGCGTGGTCGACATCGGCGACGGCTGGGCGGTCACGTTCAAGGTGGAGAGCCACAATCATCCGTCCTACGTCGAGCCGTATCAGGGCGCGGCGACCGGTGTCGGCGGCATCGTGCGCGACATCATGGCCATGGGCGCGCGGCCGATCGCGGTCATGGACCAGCTGCGGTTCGGCGCGGCCGACCATCCCGACACCCGGCGCGTGGTCGACGGTGTGGTGCGCGGTGTCGGCGGCTACGGCAATTCGCTGGGACTGCCGAACGTCGGCGGCGAGACCGTCTTCGATCCGTCCTATCAAGGCAATCCGCTGGTGAACGCGCTGTGCGCGGGCGTGATGCGGGTGGAGGATCTGCACCTGGCGTTCGCCTCCGGGCAGGGCAACAAGATCATTCTTTTCGGCGCGCGGACGGGGCTCGACGGCATCGGCGGCGTCTCGGTGCTGGCCTCGGACACCTTCTCCGGCGACGAGTCGGGCACGGGCCGCAAGAAGTTGCCGAGCGTGCAGGTGGGCGATCCGTTCGCCGAGAAGGTGCTCATCGAGTGCTGTCTGGAGCTGTACCACGCCGGCCTGGTAGTCGGCATCCAGGATCTCGGCGGGGCCGGATTGTCTTGTGCCACTTCCGAACTCGCGGCGGCGGGCGACGGGGGCATGCACGTCGAGCTGGATCGGGTGCCGTTGCGCGCGGCCGATATGACTCCGGCGGAGATTCTGTCGAGCGAGTCGCAGGAGCGCATGTGCGCGGTGGTGACCCCGGACAACGTCGACGCCTTCCTCGCCGTCTGCAAGAAGTGGGACGTGCTGGCCACCGTGATCGGCGAGGTCACCGACGGTGATCGCCTGGTGGTGACCTGGCACGGCGAGACCGTGGTGGATGTGCCGCCGCGCACCGTCGCCCACGAGGGCCCGGTCTACGAGCGCCCGGTGCGGCGCCCCGAGGAGCAGGACGCGTTGATCGCCGATGTCCCGGATGCGTTGGCGCGCCCGACAACCGGCGACGAGCTGCGCGCTACCGCGTTGAAACTGCTCGCCAGCCCGCAGCTGTGCAGTCGCCGCTGGATCGTCGAGCAGTACGACCGCTACGTGCGCGGCAACACCGTGCTGGCCGAGCACGCCGACGCCGGG
This sequence comes from Nocardia wallacei, assembly GCF_014466955.1. Taxonomy (NCBI): domain Bacteria; kingdom Bacillati; phylum Actinomycetota; class Actinomycetes; order Mycobacteriales; family Nocardiaceae; genus Nocardia; species Nocardia wallacei. The sequence goes on from NZ_AP023396.1 coordinate 622,734, forward strand.
GTCATCCGCATCGACGAGGCGTCCGGCCGCGGCATCGCGCTGGCCACCGACGCCTCCGGCCGCTACACCAAGCTCGATCCGTACACCGGCGCGCAGCTGGCGCTGGCCGAGGCCTACCGCAATGTCGCCACCACCGGCGCCACCCCGAAGGCCGTCACCAACTGCCTGAACTTCGGCTCACCGGAGGATCCGGGCGTGATGTGGCAGTTCCAGCAGGCCGTGCGCGGGCTCGCGGACGGCTGTGCGGCGCTGGGCATCCCGGTCACCGGCGGCAACGTCAGCTTCTACAACCAGACCGGGCAGACGGCGATCCTGCCGACACCGGTGGTCGGTGTGCTCGGTGTCATCGACGATGTGCACCGCCGCATCCCGACCGGGCTGGGCACCGAGCCGGGCGAGACGCTGATCCTGCTCGGTGACACCCGCGACGAATTCGGCGGCTCCATCTGGGCGCAGGTCGAACACGACCACCTCGGTGGCGTACCGCCGCGGGTCGATCTGGCCCGCGAGCAGTTGCTCGCCGAGGTGCTCACCGCCGGTTCCCGCGACGGAATGATCAGCGCCGCCCACGATCTCAGCGAGGGCGGCCTGATGCAGTCGGTCGTGGAGGCCGCGCTCGCCGGCGAAACCGGTTGCCGCGTCCTGCTTCCCGACGACGCCGACCCGTTCGTCACCTTGTTCTCCGAGTCCGCGGGCCGCGTCCTGGTCGCGGTGCCGCGCACCGAGGAGACCCGCTTCACCAAGATGTGCACCGCTCGCGGCCTGCCGTGGGCACGCATCGGCGTGGTCGACCAGGGCTCGGATTCCGTCGAGGTCCAGGGTCAGTTCACGGTGACGCTCGACGAGCTGCGCGAAACCTTCGAGGGCACGCTGCCGCGGCTGTTCGGGCTCCACGCGAGCTGATCGCGGATGGTGGTCAGCTCATCATCTTGAACGGATCATGCTCGGCCATCAGCTTTTCCATGCGGGCCTCGTCGATGCGGTGGGTGACCTTGGCCGTCTCGACCTGGTCGCGGACCACCTTGGCGAGAGTGAAGGTGCTGCTCACCAGGAACAGCACGGCCATCAGGAGGAAGCCGCGCTGCCAGATGTCCAGCGGTAGATAGAAGATGCCCGCGCAGGCCGCGAAGAAGCTGACGCCGAAGGCGATAGCGGCCTGCGCGAGAAAAGCGGGAGTGCTCTTCTGCTGTGCGTTCGGGTTGCTCATGGGTACAGCGTGCCGGTCGCGCGCCGCGCGGGAACGCGTAGAACTACCCGGTTACGGCTGGGTAATTCCCGGGCCGCCAGTTATTGTGCTCACGCGGTGAGATCCCCGATTTCCGATCTGGTGCCGCCATACTTGACGGGTGCTCGATACCGCCGAGACTCTCACGACGCTGCGTGCGCGCGGCGGCGTGGCTGCCCGGCGCTCCGCCATGCTGTTGCGCCGCGTCGAGGCGGATGTGGTCGGGCTCAACTATGTCGGACTCGTCGTGGCGACGGTGTTCTTCGCCTGGTCGGTCACGCCGTCGCTGCTGCCGCGCGACTGGCTGTTCCAGGGTCTCATCAGCGGACTCAACGCCGCGGCCGGGTACGGCGCGGGTTGTCTGCTGGAGTGGTTGTTCCGCAAGTGGATTCGGCCCCGGCTACCGGTCGCAACGCCGCCGCTGCGGGTGCGGTACGCGCTGAAACTCGTCGTGCTGGCGGCGTGCGTGCTGATCGCCGTCTGGATGCTGGTGCTGTCGGCGGACTGGCAGCGGCAGATCTCCGCGCTGATGGACATGGAGGGCACCACCCGCGCCGCGTACCTGCGCACCGGTGCGCTGAGCCTGACCGTCGGCGTCATCGTGGTCGCGGTGTACCGCACCCTGCGCGAGACGGTGCGGTTCTTCGCGCGATTGCTCAGCCGCTGGGTGCGGGTGCCGCCGAAATTCGCGCCGACCGTCGGCGTCATCGTGCTGACCGTGCTGGCCGTGACGTTGTTCAACGGTGTGGCCACGCGGGCCTTCTTCGCGGTGGCCAACTCGGCGTTCAGCGTGCGCAACGACAAGATGTCCGACTACGCGGTGCGGCCGCAGCGGCCCGAACGTTCCGGCAGCCCGGGGTCGCTGGCGAAATGGGAGACGCTGGGTTCGGAGGGACGGTGGTTCGTCTCGCACGGCCCGGACGCGTTCCGCATCGGCGCGGTGACGAAAGCACCGGCGCGTGAGCCGGTTCGGGTCTACGTCGGCCTGGACTCGGCGGAAGACGGTGTGACACAGGAACAGCTGGCGGTCGAGGAGCTGGAACGCACCCACGCTTTCGACCGCAAGGTGCTGGTGGTGGTCACCACGACCGGCACCGGCTGGGTGAATTCGGAGACGGCCGGGGCGATCGAGTACCTGTACCACGGCGACACCGCGATCGTCGCGTCCCAGTACTCGTATCTGCCGAGCGTGCTGTCGTTCCTGGCCGACCGCGAGAAGGTGGCGGCGGCCGGGCAGAAGATGTTCGACGCCATCCACGCGGCATGGTCGCGGCGCCCGCCGGAGGCGCGGCCCAAGCTGCTGGTGTACGGGGAGAGTCTCGGGTCGCAGGGCTCGGAGTCGGCGTTCGACGGGCTCGCGGATCTGCGCGGCCAGGTGGACGGCGCGCTGTGGGTGGGGCCGCCGAACTCGAATCGGCTGTGGCGGCAGTTCATCGACCGCCGCGACCCCGGCACCCGTGAGGTGGAGCCGATCTACGCCGACGGGCTGGTGGTCCGGTTCGGTTCCGTCGCACCGGATCTGAGCAGACCGTCGGCGGATTGGCGGCGCCCGCGCATCGCGTATCTGCAGCACGCGTCCGATCCCATCGTGTGGTGGTCGCCGGATCTGATCTTCTCGCAGCCGGATTGGCTGTCCGAGCCGCGCGGGGCCGACGTATCGTCGCAGATGCGGTGGTGGCCGTTCGTCACATTCTGGCAGGTGGCCGTGGACCTGACCAACGCCCAGGGCGTCAGCGACGGGCACGGCCACAATTACGGCAGCCTGGTCCTGGACGGCTGGGCGGCCGTGCTGCCGCCGCCGGACTGGACTCCGGAGATCCACGAGCGCATCCGCACCCAGTTGGAGTTGTCCGAGGCATTCGAGCGTGCGGTGAAATGAGCTATGGGTAGAACGAGAAGACTTGCCGCTGTAGGACTTCCACTGTTGTGGAGCAATGTGCTGCTGCCTCGCCTGGCACTCGGGATCCGGTGCCGCACGGCCGCCAACGCCGCCTTCGCGACGACATACTCCCTCGCCTTCGACGGTCACCCGAACTGGCTCTCCCGCCGCGGTGCCCGCTGGGGCGCGGGCGCGGGGGCGATCGTCCTCGCCGGTTACGCTGCCGCCCTGGCGATTCCGCCCCTCCGCACTCGCATCACCACCTTCACCGACCGCGCACCGGAAGTCCCCCTCACCGAATGGGTCCTCCTCCACATCCCCGTCGGCACCGTCTACAGCGAGGAACTGATCTTCCGAGCCACCCTCGACCCGCTTCTTGCTCCAGCCGGAAACTGGCTCGGTCCCTTGACCTTCGGCCTCTGGCACATCCACCCGGCCCGCGCCACCGGCGACAATGTCCTCGCCTCGATCGCCGCCACCACAGCCGCAGGCCGCATCTTCTCCTGCCTCCGCCGCCACACCGACAGCACAACGGCCCCCGCCCTTCTCCACCTCGCCCTCAACGCAGGCGGCGCACTGGTCCCGCATCTCGCCACACATCTGAACCCCACCGAACTTCCCGCTCCGGAAAGCACCCCACCCCGCCGCTGACCCGACTCGCCGACAACACGCCGAAAGATGTTGTCCCACACCGTACTTGCCGCCAATTCTGGCGGTCCCTCCCGATACCCTCCCCCCATGCCCAGTGCCATGCACGAAGTCTTGGCCGACCTGTTCCGCCACCGCCCCTTGCTCGCCGCGGAACTACTGCAACGCGTGTTGGACACACCCCTACCCGAGTTCACCGATGCCCGCCTCGAAGGCGGCGACTTCCCCGACATCGACCCCACCGAATACCGTGCGGATGCCGTCATCGCGTTGACCAGCAACGGCACCACGGCACTGGCAATCGTCGTGGAGGCACAACTCCGCCCCGACCCCGGCAAGCCGTGGAGCTGGCCGGTATACCTCACGACCCTGCGCGCACGCCTGCGGTGCGCAGTGGTGCTGCTGGTGGTCTGCCCGAGCAATCGCACCGCGGCATGGTGCCGCACGCCTATCCCCCTCGCCCCCGGATGCGTACTGACCCCGGTCGTCATCGGCCCCACGGAGGTCCCGGTAATCACCGATCCCGCATCCGCTCTGGAAAACCCCGAAATGACCGTCCTGTCGGCGATCACGCACCGCAACGACGACGCCCGAGACAAGATCCTCTCGGTCGTCGCCAGCACGATAGTCGACGTTCCGAACGGTGAAATGTACATTGACCTGGTAATGGCCGTACTCCCCAAGGCGGCCCGGGACATGTTGGAGACCCTCATGAGCACCGGCACCTACGAGTACAAGAGCGAGTTCGCCCGCCGCTACTACGACCGTGGTGAAGCACAGGGTGAGGCGCGCGGTGAGGCGCGTGGAGAGGCGAAGACTCTGCTGAAGGTGCTGCGGCACCGTTTCAGCGTCCCCGACTCCGTGGCCCAGCGGGTGGAGGGCTGCACCGATATCGAGCAACTCGACACCTGGACCGATCGTGCGTTGAGCGCCGACACATTGGATGAGGTATTCGAGGGCTAGCGGGGGTGATCGGCGGTAGGGCGGTCGGGGGCACCGCTAATCTCGGGTTGTGGTGCGACGACCTGTGGTGGATCCGGTGGAGCTGCGAGGGGCTGTGGATGCGGTGGCGGGGTGGTTGCGGGATGAGGGGGTGGGGTCGCCGGGGCGGGGGGAGCTTGCGGCGGCGGTGAAGGGGAGTGTGCGGGCGTTGGCGGCCAGTGCGCCGGGGCATTCGGTGGAGGTGCGGGTGCCGCCGTTCGTGGCGGTGCAGTGCATCGAGGGGCCGCGGCATACGCGGGGGACGCCGCCGAATGTGGTGGAGACCGATGCGCGGACGTGGCTGCTGCTGGCGACTGGGCTGCTCGAGTTCGAGGACGCGGTGGCATCGGGAAAGCTGACCGCGTCCGGGTTGCGGGCCGCCGAGGTCGCGCGGTGGCTGCCGGTGGTTGCGCTCTGATCGCTGCGAGCGCCCGGCCCCGGGTCAGGCCGGGCGTGGGGTGAGCGGTTTGCGTTCCAGGCCCTTGTGGTCGTAGAAGCGGGTGATCGTGAGGCCGAGGGCGAGGCCGATTGCCAAGCCCAGCACCGACATCCAGATGCCGCGGGTCAGGCCGGCCGCGCCGCTGCCGTTGAAGTACAGCAGCGATCGGGTGCCGAGGAACACCTGGTGCATCGGTTCGAAATTCGCCAGCCAGCCGAAGTACTTCGGGGTCGCCTCGATCGGCACCGTGCCGCCGGAGGAGGGCAGGCCCAGGATGATGAACACGATCAGATTGACGATCAGCCCGGACGTGCCGATGGCGGCGAGCACGGAGGTACAGGTGAAGCCCACCGCGATCATCACCAGCACGCCGTAGAGAAACAGCGCCAGCGGTTTGTCGATGGGCATGCCGAGCAACTTCCCGATACCGAGCAGCGCCGCCGACACCACCACCGCCATCGTCGCCACGGCCGCCCATTTCAGCAGCAGCGTCTGCACCCGGGAGATCGAGGCGCGCGGATAGTGCACGTACCACGGCCCCCATTCGGTCGGCAGGAATCCCAGTGCCGCGTCGATCAGCTGATGGATGATCATCGCGCCGACCATGCCCACCAGCAGAAGCAGCAGGCTGTAGAAGAACGCGGTCAGCCCCTCGCCCGAACCGCCCGGTAGCGGCCGGAACTGCTCGACCACGATGTCGAGCGGCGCGGCCAGCGTGATCCGGGTGGCACCGGACAACTCCGGCGCGGGCGCACCGCCCGGCGGCGGTGTCAGCTGGGCCCGCACCTGCTCGGTCAACTGCTTGCCGACCTGCGCCTGCACCTGCGTCAGCGCCTCCTCCCCGAACCGCTCCAGGATGGCCGTGGCGAAAGCGCCGGTGCGCGGGTTGGTCTGCAGCGTGATGATCGGCCGCTCGATGTCGCCGGGGATGACGCTGCCGATTCCGAGAATTCCCAACCGCTTCGAGAAATCGCTCGGGATGTAGATGGTCCCGTACACCTGCGCCGACTGCATCTGCAACTGCGCCTCGCCCGGCCCGACCACACGCAGATCGATCTTGTCCGACGGCACCGCCTGCCGCAGTCCGTCGGCCACCTGATCGCCGAAGTTCACCGGCTTGTCCTGGCCCGGCAGGGTGTCGCCGACATCCTGATTCACCAGCGCGACCGGAAACCCGTGCAGGTTCTTCTCCGGGTCGACGACATAGTCGAGATACATCACACCCAGCAGCGAGGCCAGCAGTGTCATGACGATCACCGGGAAAACCCATTTCACCGGGGTCAGATGCCGTGCCGGGGGACCCTGTTCCGCAGTGTCGGTAGTCGCCACGGTCGAACCGTAGCAGCAAACAGCCTGCCAACCGGGTGATCCCGCGCGAGGTTTCGGACGGATGACCCGTAGAATGATCACTGCCCCCAGCCCGCCGAACAGGGAGCAAACGGTGACCAACGCCGATCTGTCGGTCAACAGCCCCGACCTGCTACGAACACCCGCTCCGGACCAGCCCGAGAACGAGCCGCGCGAGGAGTGCGGTGTCTTCGGTGTGTGGGCTCCGGGCGAGGATGTGGCCAAGCTCACCTACTACGGTCTGTACGCGCTGCAGCACCGTGGCCAGGAGGCGGCGGGCATCGCCGTCGCCGACGGCTCGCAGGTGCTGGTGTTCAAGGATCTCGGCCTGGTGAGCCAGGTGTTCGACGAGCAGACCCTCGCCGCCATGCCCGGCCATGTCGCCGTCGGGCACTGCCGCTACTCCACGACCGGTTCGGTCACCTGGGAGAACGCGCAGCCGATCTTCCGCACCACCGCCGTCGGCACCGGACTCGCGTTGGGGCACAACGGAAATCTGGTCAACACGGCCGAATTGGCCGCTCGCGCCCGCGAATTGGGGCTGACCAGCGGTCGGCTGTCCGGCGGCTCGATGTCGGCCACCTCCGACTCCGATGTGATGACCGCGCTGCTGGCGCACGCCGCCGCCGACAAGAGCATCGAGCAGGCGGCGATGGAGCTGCTGCCCACGCTGCGCGGCGCCTTCTGCCTGACGTTCATGGACGAGCACACCCTCTACGCCGCGCGCGACCCGCACGGGGTGCGCCCGCTGTGCCTGGGCCGGCTCGACCGCGGCTGGGTGGTCGCCAGCGAAACCGCAGCACTCGACATCGTGGGCGCGTCCTTCGTGCGCGAGATCGAGCCGGGCGAACTGCTGGCGATCGACGCCGACGGCGTGCGCTCGTCACGCTTCGCCAACCCCGAACCCAAGGGCTGCGTGTTCGAGTACGTCTATCTCGCCCGGCCCGACAGCACCATCGCGGGCCGTTCGGTGTACGGCACCCGGATGGAGATCGGCCGCCGCCTGGCCGGGGAGCACCCGGTCGCCGCTGATCTGGTGATCCCGGTGCCCGAGTCCGGCACCCCGGCCGCGGTCGGCTACGCGCAGGGCTCGGAGATCCCCTACGGCCAAGGCCTGATGAAGAACGCCTACGTCGGCCGCACCTTCATCCAGCCCAGCCAGACCATCCGCCAGCTCGGCATCCGGCTGAAGCTGAATCCGCTGCGCGAGGTGATCCGCGGCAAGCGGCTCATCGTCGTCGACGACTCGATCGTGCGTGGCAACACCCAGCGCGCGCTGATCCGGATGCTGCGCGAGGCGGGTGCGGTGGAGATTCACGTCCGCATCGCGTCGCCGCCGGTGAAGTGGCCGTGCTTCTACGGCATCGACTTCGCCTCGCGGGCGGAGCTGATCGCCAACGGCTCGGGCCCCGACGACACCGAGTCGCTGGACGACATGGTGGAGAACGTGCGCCGCTCGATCGGCGCCGACTCACTCGGCTACATCTCGATCGAGGGCATGATCGCCGCCACCGAGCAGCCCAGTAGCCGGCTGTGCTGCGCCTGCTTCGACGGCAACTACCCGATCCCGCTGCCCACCGAGGCGGCCATCGGCAAGAATGTGCTGGAGGGCATCCTCGCCGGTAAGAGCGAGTCGGAACTGCTGGGCGACAATGCGAACGCGAGCGCGCTCAGCCGTCCCTGATCACTGCGGCCGCGACATATTCGCCACCGTACGGCGGTGCTGTCCAATCGCGGCCGCGCTCTTCGCCGCCGACCACGGCGGGTGATCCCGATCCGGTTGTGTCGCCGTGTGGTCCCGGGATCCGGCGGCACAACCGCGAGGCGGGCACCCGGCCGGTCGGTGCCGGACGTCGACCGGGTGCTCGCCGTTCGATTCTGCGCGCGTCGGCAAGGTGCCTGCGTTCCGTGGCAAGCCGTGCCCGCCGCTCGGCGGCTACCGTCCGCATGGCCGAGCCCGGATCCGCCTGTGCGCCTTCGTTATCCGGTCCGGCTGGTTGCGACGACTACACCAGGAGGTCCCCATGCGCAGAATCGTGGTCGGTGACGACGGAACCGGACGGGGCCGGGTCCTGGCCGACGAGCGGGTCGAGCCGTTGACCCTGGCGCTGCTGCCCGGCGCCGAGCTGTATCGGATCTGGGAACTCGACGAGCTACCCGAACTTCCCGTCGATCGGATGCCGCCGCGCACCGAGACCAGTTACTTTCCGGGGCCGGGCGGCGTGCGTTTCGGATTCATCTCCGTGCCGCCGGGCCTGAGCTACGACCCCGACCCCGGCCTGTCCGAGGAGGCCATGGCCGCCGTCGCCGCGGAGGCGGAGGCGAAACTGCCGGGGATGATGGCGGCCTTCGACCCTGCCGCGCCCGGCATCCACCGCACCGACAGCGTCGATTTCGTCGTCGTGCTCTCCGGCCGGGGCCGCCTGCGTCTCGGCGACGGGACCGATATCTCCCTGGGCCCGGGTGACAGCGTGATCCAGAACGGCGCACCGCACGCCTGGTTCAACGACGGCGACGTGCCCTTCGTCTTCTGCTACGCCCTGTGCGGTGTCGCCGGATGAGGATCGTCGGCGCGGCAGGGCTCAGCTGCCCGGTTGCCGTAGCACCCCGCTGATCAGGAGCAGCAGGGACTGTTCCGCCTCCAGCCGGGCGGTGTCGGGGTCGTCGGCGTGGGCGACGATCATCCCGGCCTCGGTGACCGCGCTGAGGATCAGCTTGCTGAACACGTGCACCGGCACCGGGACCGCCAGGCCCGCGTCGACGGCCCGCTGCAACTGGTCGGTGATCAGCCCCAAGCCGTGCCGCGCCTCCATGTCCCGCCAGCCCTGCCAGCCCAGCACGGTGAGGCCGTCCGACATGGCGATCCGCACCGTCTCGGGGCGGCGGCTGATCTCCAGGAACGTCCGCATACCCACCGCCATCGCCGTGAGCAGATCGGTGGGATCGGGCAATTCGGCGATGGCGCGGGCGATCTCGGCGGTGTTCTCGGTCTCCAGCCGTTCGAGCACGGCGAGGAACAGGCCGCGCTTGTCACCGTAGTGGTGGTGCAGGGCGCCGCGCGTGACTCCCGCGGCGGTCACGATCTGCTCGGCCGAGACGCTCGCGTAGCCGCGTTCGGCGAACAACCGGCGACCGGCGTCCTCGAGCGCGGCCCGGGTGGCGCGGGAGCGATCCTCCTGACTACGGCGTGGCATGCAGCCGAGTGAACTCTACGATCAACTCGGTGAGCAACTCCGGCCGGTCCTCGGCGCTGAAGGTGTAGGAGTCCTCGATCAGCCGCAGCGTGGCGTCGGGCAGATCACGGGCCAGCCGCTCGGCGAACGACACCTTGAACGCCCTGTCCTCCGGCGCCCACGCCAGCAGCACCGGCAGATCCAGTGCCGGGAAGTGCTCGGCGGCCGCCAGGGTGTAGCGCTTGTGCACGCCGCGCACGAACCGCACCAGATCCGCCCGGACGGCCGCCTGGGTCCGGCTGGGCAGCAGGTAGGAGTCCGCGATCTCCGGCGGCACCGCGCGCTTGGCCACCAGCCCGAACGCGATCGGCAGCCGCTGCGCGGGCCGGAACCGCATGAGTTCCAGCATGATTCGCAGCAGGCCGGGCACCGCGGCCAGGCGCGGGAGCGGCGCGAAGGGCTGCGGGAAGAACTTGTCGTAGGCATCGCAGTTGGTCAGCACCACCCGGCCCACGCGGGAGCGGTCGCGCGTCAGCATGATCTGCGTGATCGCGCCGCCGGTGTCGTTGGCGACCAAGGTCACGTCGCGCAGGTCCAGCCGCTCGAGAAAATCGGCGATCAGATCGGCGGCGCCGGTCGGGGACAGGTCTGCCGCGGGGACCGGAATTGAATGCGCACCGAAGGGCAGGTCGGGCGCGAGACAGCGATGCCCGGCGGCGGCCACGCCGGGCACCACCTTCCGCCACAGATCGGCGTTGACCAGCAATCCGTGCACGAAGACGACCGGGGCGCCGGAGCCCGTGTCGTGGTAGCGGATCCGGTGCCTGCCCAGCAGTTCGACCTCGTGGGCCGGGCCGAGTGCGCTGCTGATTCCCATGTCGTGCCTCCCGAAGATGTGTGGTCCAGCTGGGCACAGAGTCACATACATACCGTATGTATGTCAACATCGGGCGGTCGAATCCGCGCGATTTCTCGCCTCGGTAAGCCAATACCGGTGCAGTCTCGTTATCCGGCTCCGGTAGCGTGAGCAGGCATCTATCCGCCGATTCGGTTTGGAGCTTTCCCCGAAAATGACTGAGCAGACCCCGACTGGTGCCGGTGTGGACGGCCTCGGTGCCGGTGCTTCGTACGCCGCGGCCGGCGTGGACATCGAGGCCGGTGACCGCGCGGTCGAGCTGTACGCTCCCCTGGCCAAGAAGGCCACCCGGCCCGAGGTGCAGGGCGGGCTCGGCGGTTTCGCCGGACTGTTTGCGCTCAAGGGCGACTACACCGAGCCGCTGCTCGCGTCCTCCACCGACGGGGTCGGTACCAAGATCGCGGTCGCGCAGGCGCTGGACAAACACGACACCGTCGGTCTGGACCTGGTCGCCATGGTCGTCGACGATCTGGTGGTGTGCGGCGCCGAGCCGTTGTTCCTGCAGGACTACATCGCGGTGGGCAAGGTCGTGCCCGAGCGGATGGCGCAGATCGTTTCCGGCATCGCCGAAGGGTGCGTGAAGGCCGGCTGCGCGCTGCTCGGTGGTGAGACCGCCGAGCATCCCGGGCTGATGGGGCCCGACGACTACGACATCTCCGCCACCGGGATCGGGGTCGTCGAGGCCGAGGCGGTGCTCGGACCCGACCGGGTGCGGCCGGGCGACGTGGTGATCGCCATGGGGTCGTCCGGGTTGCACTCCAACGGCTACAGCCTGGCGCGGCACGTGCTGCTCGAGATCGATCGGATGTCACTGACCGGGCATGTCGAGGAATTCGGGCGGACGCTGGGTGAGGAACTGCTCGAGCCCACCCGGATCTATGCCAAGGACTGCCTGGCGCTGGTCGCCGAGACCGATGTGCGGACGTTCGCGCACGTTACCGGTGGTGGGCTGGCGGGGAACCTGGCCCGGGTGCTGCCCGGTGGGCTGGTCGCCGAGCTCGATCGCGGAACGTGGAGTCCCGCTCCGGTTTTCAAGTTGATCGCGCAGCGCGGTCGGGTCGAGCGGGCCGAGATGGAGAAGACCTTCAATATGGGGGTCGGGATGGTCGCGGTGGTGGCGCCCGAGGACGCCGAGCGGGCATTGGCTGTGCTCACGGCCCGGCACATCGAATGCTGGACGCTGGGGACGGTCAAGAAGGCCAAGGAGACCGATTCGGATCGGGTGGTGTTGATGGGGGAGCATCCGCGGTTCTGAGTTCGGCCGCGGCCGAGGGTTGCTGGAGGGCTGCGTTGCCGGAATGGCAGCGCGCTCGCCGGCCGGGGTTGCGGAGTGTGCGCCGGCGGGATGCTGGATAGGCGCGGTGATGTGGCGGCGGCACCGGTCGCAGTGGCGGCATGATCGGGCGCGGCCGACCTCGGCGGAGGTAATCGCGGCGTGAAAACCGTTCGGGTACAGCGGAATTCGCGCCGATGTCCGGATGTCGAGATCGCGGACAGCGGCGGCGATGCGAACCTTTGCGCGCTGGGCGAAGGGGCGGCGAAGGAGAGCTGGTTACGGGGCGACGTGCGAAGGGGGAGGCCCCTCAGGCCTCCCCCTTCGCACGTCGATCCGAGTCAGCGGCGCCAGTCGTCGTACTTGTCTTCGTCCTCCCAGCGCGACAGCGAGTCGTCCGCGTCGTACTCGTCCGAGAGCACGCCGCTGCGCTGCGAGTCGCGGGAGTGTCCCCCCGAGAGCTCGCGCTGAAGGCTCGCGAAGTCGGTCGACGGCGAGCTGTACTTGAGCTCTCGTGCGACCTTGGTCTGCTTTGCCTTAGCCCGGCCACGGCCCATGGCTGACCCCCTCGCGTCACTGCGGGGCGGCCTGGGGTGGTTGGCGGCCCCGTTCGAATTAATACTCTTCCTGACAGACACTTTAGCGTGTGTCCGGCGGTCGCGCTTCCATGAGTCGGAGAAGACTCCCGATCCACTCCGGTTTGCCGGGTTGTCGCAACGTCGGTGAAAGCGCTACAGCACGCCGGGGATTGCCCGGACGATGCCCACGCGGGCGCCCCCGCCCAGTACCGCGGGTGCGGCCAGGGCGGCGTGCTCGGCCGTCCACGCCACCCCCATCCGCTGCAGAATTGCCTGCGTCAGGGGCATCCGCGCGCGGTCGTGCCCGTCGTCGATCTTGTAGGCGAAGGCCCGGCCGTCCGGCAGCGCACCCGCGTGCACCCCGTCGGCGCCTATCTTGCAGACCAGGCCGGGGGTGGCGGTCATGATCAGCAGGTCCGGCCCGGCCGTGCCGGAAATCACTCGCGGATGCGCGCGAATGGCATCGGCGACCCGGCGCTGCGGGGTCTCCGGCGGGGCGGTCGCGAAGGTCGCGTAGGCGCGCGCCAAGTTGACCAGGGAGACCGGCACGATCGGCAGGCCGCAGCCATCGATGCCCAGGTCGGACTCCGGTTCGCCGGTGATGTCGGTGATGGTGTCCACCACCGCCCGCTGCAGCGGATGCGCCGCGTCCAGGTAGCCGGTGGTGGGCCAGCCGTTGATCACGCAGGTGGCCAGCATCGCGGCGTGCTTGCCCGAGCAGTTCATGTAGATCCGGCGCTCGGCGTCCGCGCGGTCGCGGCCGGCCAGCGCCGCGGCCCGGGCCGCCTCGTCGGCGGGCAGGTCCGGCGGGCATTCGAGCTGCTCCTCGGCGAAACCGAAGCGGTCCAGCAGGCGCCGCACCAGCTCCACATGGTCGGGTTCGCCGTAGTGCGAGGCGGTGGCGATGGCCAGCTCGGCGTCGTCGACGGGCTCGAAACCGTTGCGCAGCAGCGCGATCGCCTGCATCGGCTTGTTGGTCGAGCGCGGGAAGATCGGCAGGTGCACCTCGCCCAGGGCGACCTCCGGGTCGCCGTCGGCGGCCAGGATCACCAGCGAACCGCGGTGCACGCACTCGCGGAAACCCGAGCGCACCACCTCCACCAGTTCGATGCTCACGACCCGACCTCGCTGTCCGGCGTCAGCCGCTCGCGGTGCTGACCGGTCAGCGTGGCGTCGCGGTGGGTGGTGTGCCGGCGGGTGTGCCGGGCGACCTGCATGCGCACGTCGTCGGACACGGTCGGCTCCAGCGCCAGCAGCCGCTGCAGCCGCCCGGGGTCGGCGCCGGTGAACAGGTCGCGGACCGTCACGCCGTGCTCGGGCACATGGTCCACCCGCACCTCGTCGCCCGCGCCGACGCTGCCCTCGGTCAGTACCCGCAGGTAGGCACCGGTGTCGGAACGCAGGGCGAATCGCTTGACCCAGCGTTGCTCGCCGGACCAGTGCTGGAACGTCGCGCACGGCACCCGCGGCGCGGTCACCTCCAGCACGGTGTCGCCGATCGACCAGCGCTCGCCGATCACGGCGTCGCTCACCGGCAGGCCGCTGATCCGCAGGTTCTCGCCGAACCATCCGGCGGGCAGGGTGCGGTTCAACTCGCTGCCCCAGCGCCGGGCGTCCTCCTCGGCGTAGGCGTACACGGCCTGGTGCACGCCACCGTGATGGGTGGTATCACAGACGTGATCGCCCTCGAGTCCGAGCGGGCGCACCGGAACCCGGTGCGGGACAGGACGTTTGTCGATGGCGGTGCGGCCCACCCGGCTCACCTTCGCGGGCACCTCGAGTTCGGCGTGCAGCACGCACACGGCCAGCACGGTGCCGACGTTTCCCGGCCGTCTCGGCGGGAGCGGGTCGGTCATCGCCCGCGCAGCCGCTCGACGGCCATCCGGCCGGCCTGGGGTTCGTCGTCGGGCGGCAGCGAATCCGGGTCGATCGCCGCGGCCATCGGGCCCGCCTCGAGTTTCGCGTCGGCGGGCACCGCGCGCTTGATCAGAGCGAGCGCGATCGGCCCGTACTCGTAGTGGTCCACGAGCGTGCCGAGGCGGCCGACCGGGCGGCCGCCCGCGGTGATCGGATCACCGGTGACCGGGCGGGAATCGGCCGAGCCGTCCAGATGCAACAGCACCAGGCGCCGCGGCGGTTTGCCGAGGTTGTGCACCCGCGCCACCGTCTCCTGGCCGCGATAGCAGCCCTTGTCCAGGTGCACCGCGCCGCGCTCGGTGACGCCGCCGATCCAGCGGGCCTCGTGCGGAATGGTCCGGTCGTCGGTGTCGAGGCCGAGCCGGGGCCGCAGCGCCGCCACCCGCAGCGCCTCGAACGCCCACAGTCCGGCCGGGGCCGCTCCGGCATCGGTCAGCCGCGACCACCATTCGGCCAGGCGGTCGCGCGGCACCACCAGGTCGAAGGAGTCCTCCGTCGGCCACGGCATCCGGCGCAGAAAACCGCCGCCCGGCAGCGCGATCGCGGCGTACGTGGACGGCAGCGGGCCGATGCCCGCGGCATCGGCGATCTGCTGCGCCTTCGGACCCAGCAGGGAGAGCATCGTGTGGTCCGGCGCCGCTTCGGGGTCGGCGTCGGCCCAGAAGACCATCTTCTGCAGGAAGTTCAGCAGTTCCGGCCCGCGCTCGCCCTCGGTGTCGATCCACAGGGTGCCGTCGAGGTCGGTGAGGACGAAATGGTGCTGCACCCGGCCGTTGAGGTCGAGGTCCAGATTCTCGGCGCTGCGCCGGTCGCCGAGCTGGGCCACGTGCTGACTGGAGATGGTGTGCAGCCAGGTCAGGCGTTCGGCGCCGGTGATGGTGAGGACGAATCGGTGCGAGCGGTCGACGACCGCGGCGCGTTCGGCGGCGGCGCGCTGCTCCCCGAACGGATCCCCGTAATGCCACGCGACCGCGGCATCGGGCGACTCCGGCGGGCCCGGGACGGCCCCCGGCGCGGTGAGCAACGGGCTGGGCGGATGAACCACGGACACATACCCACTGTATGCGGTGCGCCGAGTACGCCGCCGCTCGGCGATGTCGTCGATCACCAAAAAGTTGCTCGTACGGGGCTGATCTCGGGGTTGGTTCACAGGTTGCCCACCGCGGGTTCGGTACCCCCTCATAGCACCGCCGGTTCGCCTAGGCTGCTGCGCATGGTGGATCGAGTTCTGGTTGCACTCGACGGCACCGTCCGGGATCCGGACGAGCCGTTGCTCTACGCGGATGACATCGGCGCGCTGCGCGGCGACGGTGTTTTCGAGACGGTACTGGTACGGGACGGCAAGCCCTGCGCGATCGAATTACATCTGGCCCGGCTGCGTCGTTCGGCCGAGGCATTGGACCTGCCCGACCCGGACCTGGGGCAATGGCGCACTGCGGTCGAGACGGCGGCCAAGGAGTGGGGCAGCGAGCACGAGGGCATGCTGCGCATGATCCTCACCCGGGGGCGCGACGGCGTCGAATCCACCACGCGGGCCGCGTCGCGCAAGCCGGCCGAGCGAGCGCCGGTGCCGACCGCCTACGTGCTCGTGGTGCCCGTCGCCGAGCGCGTGCACAAGGCGCGCACCGAAGGCGTTTCGGTCATCACGCTCTCGCGCGGCATCTCCGTCGATCTGGCGCCGAACGCGCCGTGGTTGTTGCTGGGCGCCAAGACGCTGTCCTACGCGACCAACATGGCGGCGCTGCGGTTCGCCGCGCGGATGGAAGCCGACGACGTCATCTACACCAGCACCGAGCACCGCGTCCTGGAGGGCCCGCGATCGACCGTGGTGCTGCAGCGTGACAAACAACTCATCACGCCGCCGGCGCGGCACGGTGTGCTGCCCGGGATCACCCAGCGGGCGCTGTTCGCCGAGGCGGAGCGGGCCGGGTGGGACTGCCGCTACGAATCCTTCTTCACCGCCGATCTCATTACCGCCGACAGTGTTTGGCTACTGGGCAGCGTGACGTTGGCCGCACGGGTGGCGACGCTGGACGGGCTGCGGATGTCGCCGCCGGAGTGCGCGTCGGAGATCACGGAGCTGGTGGAGCGGGGCGTCGCCCGCACGTGGAGCCTGGCCGACTGGTCGTAGCCGACCGGAACCTGTTACCGCACAGCGAAACACTCGGTGTGTCGTGGTGTAGGACTCATTGATCTGCGGCCCGCCCGGCGTAGCCTTTACTACGACACGTCGTAGTACGGCAGCAGGGAGGGCCCATGGGCACCGGCAGTGCGGGAATCCGTCCACACCCGATGGGCTCGGTCGCGCCCGGATTCGGTGGGGCGCGGTCATGAACGTCGTGGACGTCTCGCGGTGGCAGTTCGGGATCACCACCGTCTACCACTTCATCTTCGTGCCACTCACGATCGGGCTCGCGCCGCTGGTCGCCGGATTCCAGACGGCGTGGGTGGTCACCGGCCAGGAACGCTGGTACCGGCTGACGAAATTCTTCGGCAAGCTGTTCCTGATCAACTTCGCCCTCGGCGTGGCCACCGGCATCGTGCAGGAATTCCAGTTCGGCATGAACTGGAGCGAGTACTCGCGCTTCGTCGGCGACATCTTCGGCGCGCCACTGGCGTTGGAGGGCCTGGTCGCCTTCTTCATGGAGTCGACGTTCCTCGGGCTGTGGATCTTCGGCTGGACGCGGCTGCCGAAATGGGTGCACCTGGCGACGATCTGGATGGTCGCGATCGGCGTGAACGCCTCGGCGTACTTCATCGTCGCCGCCAACTCCTTCATGCAGCATCCGGTCGGCGCGCACTACAACCCCGAGACCGGCCGCGCCGAACTGCACAGCATCATGGCGGTGCTCACCAACAACACGGCGCTGGCGGCCTTTCCACACGTGGTGGCGGGCGCGTTCATCACCGCGGGCACATTCGTGGCCGGTATCGCCGGATGGTGGATGGTGCGCAATGCCCGCTCGGGCGACGAGCGCAGGATGGCCGAGGCGCGCCGGTTGTGGCGGCCCGCCGGGCTGGTGGGCATGTGGGTGATCGTCGTCGCGGGAATCGCGCTGGTGTACACCGGTGACGTCCAGGGCAAGCTGATGTTCGAGCAGCAGCCGATGAAGATGGCGTCGGCGGAATCGTTGTGCCACACCGCGACCGACCCGGAATTCTCCGTCCTGACCGTCGGCACGCACAACAACTGCGACAGCGTCACGCACGTCATCGAGGTGCCCGGGGTGCTGCCGTGGCTGGCCGAGGGGAAGTTCAGCGGGGTGCGGCTCGAGGGCGTCAAGGACCTCCAGGAGAGCTACAACGAGAAGTTCGGGCCCGGCGACTACCGGCCGAATCTGTTCGTCACCTACTGGTCGTTCCGGGCCATGATCGGCTGGGTGGCCGGTTCGGGAGCCATCGCGCTGCTCGGCTTCTGGATGACCAGGCGCGGGCGAGTCCCGGATCAGCGCTGGTTCTCGTGGTTGAGCCTGCTCGTCATTCCGACGCCGTTCCTGGCCAACAGTTCCGGCTGGGTGTTCACCGAAATGGGGCGTCAGCCCTGGGTGGTCGCGCCCAACCCGACCGGAGACCTGGATATCCGAATGACGGTGCAGCAGGGCGTTTCCGGCAATACCGCGGGGACGGTGCTGTTCTCGCTGATCGTGTTCACGCTGCTGTACGGCGTGCTGGCGGTGGTGTGGTTCTACCTGATGCGCCGCTACGTCGTCACCGGGCCCGAGGAACCGGCCGCCGCGGCCCCCGCCGCGCCGAGCGGGGCCGAGCCCGTCGAGAAGCTGTCGTTCGCCTACTAGGAGCCGATGATGAGTCTGCCCGAATTCTGGTTCTTGCTGATCGGCATCCTGTTCACCGGCTATTTCGTGCTGGAGGGTTTCGACTTCGGGGTCGGCATGCTGATGCCGATCCTCGGCCGCGGCGACGAGACCCGAAAACGCGTCCTGCTCAACACAATCGGACCGGTGTGGGACGGGAACGAAGTGTGGTTGCTGGTCGGTGGCGGCGCCATGTTCGCCGCCTTCCCGGAGTGGTACGCCAGCCTGTTCTCCGGGTTCTACCTGGCGCTGCTGCTGATCCTGGTGGGCCTGATCGCGCGGGCCTGCGCGATCGAGTGGCGTGGCAAGATCGACGATCCGAAGTGGCGGCGGTGGGCCGACGTCGGCATCGGAGCGGGTTCGTGGATACCGGCTTTCGCCTGGGGGCTGGCGTTCGCGAACATGGTGCACGGGGTCCGGCTCAACGCCGACAAGCACATCGAGGGCGGCCTGCTGCCGCTGTTCAACGGCTACGGCCTGCTCGGCGGGCTGACCACTATGCTGCTGTTCCTGCTGCACGGCGTGGTGTTCGTGAGCCTCAAAACCGGCGGGGAGGTCCGGGCGTCGGCGGTGAAACTCGAACGGCTGCTGTGGATTCCGACGGCCGTCGCGGCCGGGGCGTTCGGGTTGTGGACGCAGCTGGCCTACGGCAGGGACTGGACCTGGGCGATGGTCGGGCTGGCGGTGGCGGGCCTGCTGCTGGCCGGGGCGGCCCTGTACCTGGGCAAGGGGAAGGCGCACGGCGCCAAGGCCGACGGCTGGGCGTTCCTCGGCACCGCGGTGACCATCGTGGGGGCGGTGGTGCTGCTGTTCGGTTCGCTGTATCCGAACGTGCTGCCCTCGACCATCGACGCCGCCTACAGCCTGACCGTCGACAACGCCTCGTCGACGCCCTACACGCTGAAGATCATGAGCTGGTGCGCGGTGATCCTGACGCCGATGGTGCTGGTGTACCAGGGGTGGACGTACTGGGTGTTCCGCAAGCGGCTCACCACCGAACAGATTCCGCCGGCGATCGGTCTGCCGGTGGGCGCCTCGAGGAGCTGACCGTGGCCCGACCCGTCGACCCGCGGCTGTGGCGGTACGCCCGCGCGGCGCGTCCGTATCTCCTTGTGAGCGTGGGGCTTTCGCTGGTCATCACCGTCGGCATCGTGGTGGCGGCGCTGGCGCTGGCGCGGGTCCTGGCCGGGGTGATCACCGATCCGGGGCGGCGGACGCTCGGTTCCTGGACGGCCGAGCTGGCGGTGTTCGCGCTCGCGGTCGCCGCTCGCGCGGCGGCGACCTGGTGGCAGGCGCGGCTGGCGCATCGGGCGGGCGCCCAGGTGGTGGCGGAGCTGGAGGGAGCGGTGCTGGCGGCGGCCGCGGAGCTGCCACCGCGCGAATTGGATTCGCGCCGAACCGAACTGGCGGTCGTGGTCGGCAACGGGCTGAGCGGTCTGCGGGCCTACCTGACCGGTTATCTACCCGCGCTGCTGCTCGCGGTGCTGGCGCCGCCGATCGTGCTCGCGGTGATCGCCATCCACGACCTCACCGCGGGCGCGATCATCCTGGTGACCCTGCCGCTGATCCCACTGTTCATGGTGCTGATCGGGCTGATGACGCAGGGCCGCGCCGCCGCGACGCTGGAGGCGACCACCCGGCTGTCGGACCAGCTGTTGGACCTGTTCGCGGGGATGCCCACCCTGCGGGCGCTGGGGCGGGAAACCGGCACGGCGGCAGCGGGTTCGGGGCGCGATGGTTCCCGGTGTCGTGACGATCGGCCGCTCGCGTCCGGCCCGTCCGGGAACGGTGCGGACGGACTCCGGCGGACGCAGCGGGACCGGGTGCGGGCGCTCGGGGAATCGCTGCACACGCGGACCATGGCGGCGCTGCGGGTCGCCTTCCTGTCGTCGATGGTGCTGGAGTTGCTGGCCACGCTGTGTGTCGCGCTGGTGGCGGTGTCGATCGGGATGCGGCTGGTGTACGGGCATATGAGTCTGTACGCCGGGTTGGTGGGATTGATCCTGGCGCCCGAGGTGTACCTACCGCTACGCGCGGTCGGTGAGCGATTCCATGCCGCGCAGGACGGGATGGCCGCCGCCGCAAAGGCTTTCGCGGTGCTGGAGCCCGCGCGGCAGGGGCCGGAACGGGCCGCGAGACAAGGCGGCTCACCGGGCTTGGTGGCGGGACAGGGCGACCTGCCGGAGCGGGCGGCGGGACAAGGTGACCTACCGGAGTGGGCGGCGGGACGGGGCGGCTTCCCGAAGTGTCGTGGTGTCATAGGGATTCGGGATCTCACCGTGCGCGGGCGGGACGGTGACGCTCCCGACGGCTTGTCGGCGGTGTTGCGGCCCGGCGAGGTCACCGTGCTGACCGGGGCCAACGGCTGCGGTAAATCGACAGTGCTGCAGGCGATCCTGGGATTGATCGAACCCGATCGGGGTACCGTGACCGTCGACGGAATCCCCGTGCCCGAACTGGACCCCGAACGCTGGTGGTCGCAGCTGGCATGGCTGCCGCAGCGGCCGGTGCTGCTACCGGGCACCCTGCGGGAAAACTTGGAGCTGTTCGGGGCTCGCGCCGAAACGCCGTCGGGCGGTCCGGTGCGTGTGCTCGGCGATCTCGAAGCTGCCTGCGCCGCAACGGGATTCGACGCCGTCCTGGAAGAGTTGCCCGAGCGCTGGGACACCGTCGTCGGCACCGGCGGCCTGGGGCTTTCCCTCGGCCAGCGCCAACGCCTGGCCTTGACCCGCGTCCTCGCCTCCGACCGCCCCGTGCTGCTACTGGACGAGCCCACCGCACACCTCGACGCCGCCGCCGAGGCCACGGTCCTGGCGGCCTTGTCCGACCGCGCCCGCGCCGGGGCGACCGTCGTCGTGGTCGCCCACCGCCCCACTCTGCTCGCCGCCGCCGACCGGGTGGTCGAGGTCGCGGCGGCACCCATCGTCGATGCGTTCGACCCGGGCGCGGACCGCGCCGAGCGATCCGGCCGCACCACAGCCGAATCCGATCCGACCGGGAACGCGGCCTCCTGGCCCGAAGGCGGTGGCAGACGCCTGGATGCCGCTTTCGTGCCGGCCCGGAACGGGTCGGTGGACGCGGTCCGCACCGCCGGTGCCGGACCCGAGGATCGGATGCGCCGATGAGGCAGGGGCTCAACGATTTCCGCCGCCTCCGGGAGCTGCTGGAGCTGTCCCGATGGCGTATCGCCGTATCGATCGGGTGGGGCACGCTCGCGCTCGGCAGCGGACTGGCCCTGGCCGCCCTGGCGGCGTGGTTGATCGCCCGCGCCTGGCAGATGCCGCCCGTGCTGGATTTGAGCGTGGCGGTGGTCGCGGTCCGCGCACTGGGCATCGCGCGCGGGCTGTGCCGGTATCTCGAGCGCCTGGCGACCCACGATGTCGCCCTGCGGGCCATGACCACGGCCCGCACCCGCGTGTACTCGGCCCTTGCCGCCGCGGATATCTGGACACTGCGGCGCGGCGGTTCGTCCGCACCGCTCGACAACGATCCGACGCGGCTGCGGCGGGGCGATCTGCTCACCCGGATCGGCACCGACATCGATGATCTCGGTGCGGTCGTGGTGCGGGCGTTCGTGCCGATCGCGGTGGCGGTGGTGTTGTCGACGGCCGCGATCGGACTGCTCGCTACGGTCTCGCTCGCCGCGGCGGGTGTGCTCGCGCTCGCGCTCGCGGTCGCCGGAATCGTGGCGCCGTGGCTGTCCGCGTGGGCCGCACGGGCGGCCGAGACGGCGGTGCGCGCGGACCGCCGGATGTTCACGGCCGCCGCGGTCACCGTGCTCGACCACGCTCCCGAACTGCGCGTCGCCGGACGCCTGAACAGCGCACTCGGCGAGGCTGCCGCCGCCGGACAGCGGGCCGTCGCCGCCGAGGACCGCGCGGCCTCCCGCAGCGCCTGGGCGGCGGCCGCCACCCCGCTGTCGGTCGGGGCCAGCGTCCTCGGCGCGCTGCTCATCGGAATCATGCTGTACGGCAGCGGAACCGGCGCACCCGCCGACCCCCTGCAACCCGCACCCCCGGGCGGCATCACGCCGATGGCCCTGGCCGTCCTGGTACTCCTGCCGTTGTCGGCCTTCGAAGCGGTCGCCGTACTCCCGGCCGCCATCCAGGCCCTCACCCACGGCCGCGCCGCCCTCCACCGCATCACCGCAATCGAACACACCCCGACGTCCAACCGCACCACCGTCGACGCCCCGGCGAGCACGCCGAGACCAACCTCCAGCGACGCAATCGCATCGGGCACCGGCACGGCGAGCGCCCCGACCCCCGGGACGGCATATGCGCCGGTGACCGATCTCCGCAGGGCCGGCCCGGCCGAAAGGCGGCTCAGCGTTGCGATCGAGCCGGAAGGACTCTCTGGCCCGCCGGGAGCGGGCGCGGGTGTATCGAGCGTGGCGCAAGCGAACCCCGCTATGCCGCAACCGGATTCGCGGACAATCCCGCCAGGCCGCAGGATCGCCGTCGTCGGACCGAGTGGGGCGGGGAAGACTACCTTGCTGATGGAGTGGGCGGGCTTGTTCGATACGCCGCGGCCGGGGGTCACGTTCTTCGCCGAGGACGCGCATCTTTTCGGTACCACAGTGCTGGAGAACCTGCGGGTGGCTCGGGGCGATCTGACCGAGGCGGAGGCGGTGGCCGCCGTGCGAGCGGTGGGGCTGGGGGACTGGCTGGACGGCCTGCCCGAGGGGTTGCACACCGAGCTGGTGGGCGGTGCGGCGGCGGTGTCCGGTGGTCAGCGGCGGCGGCTCCTGCTCGCCCGCGCCCTCGTCGCCCCGGCCGACGTGCTGCTGCTGGACGAACCCACCGAGCACCTGGAGGCCGACGCCGGTGCCGACCTCCTGCGCGCACTGCTGGACGAACACAGCGGACTGGTCGCCCCCGACCGCACCGTCGTGGCGGTGACCCACCAACTGCCCCCGGACCACCGCGCCGACACCGTTGTCGAAGTCCACCCCGGCGGCCGGACCACCATGCGTGCCGCCGCGCCCGCGAACTCACTCGGCACGCCTTCGCACACGACGTCGCGCTAACCGTCCGTGAGGGCTGGGAATTCCCTCCGACCAGCGCTTCCGCTGCGCGCGAAAATCCGTTGCCGACCGGCGGGATGCCCACTAGATTCGTTCGTACACGGGAAAGGAGGTGGTTCGAAGAATGAGTATTCGATGGACACGTGAGGTGGCTGTCAGCTAGCGCCACCGCTGCAGACGGATTGTCGTTCGCGCGAGCGCGGAGCTAATCCCAGGCAGCCACCCGACCCCCGAGCCCCTGGTTTGTCCGCCCGGGATCGCGAGAGGACCCCTCCGCGATAGGGTTCGGGGGTCGTTCCATTTCCGGGCCGCCGCGATGGGAGCAGGTCAGCCGATATAGCGCTGGAGGCGGGCCGAGAGCCGGGGCTTCAGCGCGCCGTCGGCCTCCACTCGCTCCTCGACATAGCCGAGGTCACCGCCCTCGACAATGCCGTAGAGGCGCTTCGCGCCACCGACGACCGCGCCGGACTGGCTGCGGATCACCACATCGGTCGCCAGCTCCCAGGAGGACTGGGTGAGCGCCTGGCCGTAGAACAGCTCGACCACACCGGAACTGTGCGTCAGCAGCAGCTCGATGACCTCGTCGTCGCCGTCGATGCCGACCCGCCAGAAGCCGCTCTCCCGCAGATCGGGGCCGGCGTACTTGCCGTCGCTGTCGAGCACCCAGGAACGCGAGTCCCACGCCAGAAAGTCGCCACCGTCGTGCGAGACGATGATCTGCTGGCCGAAGTGATAGTCGCCGCGCTCGGGATCGTTGCCCTCACCCTCGCCGCGCCACACACCGACCAGCGGTAGCAGCGCGAGCATGGACGAACTCAGATCCGGGCCCTCGCGCAGGTTCGCGGTGTCCTCCGGCAGCGGCAAACCGGACAGCTGCGGGATATTGCGAACGGCCGTCGACTTCGCACGCTCGGCGGCATCTGCGACCGCCTGGTCGCCACTGCGGCGCGCATCGCCGGACGGCGCCTCGTGCGCCGCACCGTTCGCTGCTGTTGCTTTGTCGACGTTCTCGCGCGCCGACTCTGTCACGACTCGGTGAACAGCCGGTAGAGGACGTACAGACCGAACCACGCGATCAGCACGGAGACGAGGACCAGCAGAATCTCGAAGGCAAGGACCACGATTCGAAGTCTAACGACCCCGCGACCCGGAGACGACAACGGCCCCGGGATTTCGAACCCCGGGGCCGTCGGCGGACTTGTCGCGAACGCGCCTACTTGGCGACCTTGACGTCCACGCTGTGGATGCCCGCGCCCTCCGGCTGCACCGCCGCCGAGCCGTTGCCGGCCGACGACAGCGCGCGGATGGTCCAGTTGCCCGGTGCGGCGAAGAACCGGAAATCGCCGGTGCCGGAGGCGACCACCTCGGCGGTGAATTCGTCACTGGAGTCCAGCAACCGGACGAACGCGCCACCCACGGGGTTGCCGTCGGCGTCGAGAACGCGTCCGGTCAGGACGGTTTCCTTCTCGGTGTCCACGTTGGCCGGCAGAGCCTGGCCCTGGGTAGGTGCTGCGCACATATCTATGCTCCCAACTCGATCGGTGCACCGACGAGGGAGCCGTACTCGGTCCAGCTCCCGTCGTAGTTCTTGACGTTCTTGTGGCCCAGCAGCTCCTGCAGCACGAACCAGGTGTGCGAGGAGCGCTCGCCGATGCGGCAGTAGGCGATGGTCTCCTTCTCGCCGTCGAGGCCCGCCTCCTTGTAGAGGGCGTCGAGTTCCTCGTTCGACTTGAAGGTGCCGTCCTCGTTCGCGGCCTTGGACCACGGGACGTTGATGGCGCCGGGGATGTGGCCCGGCCGCTGGCTCTGCTCCTGCGGCAGGTGCGCCGGCGCCAGGATCTTGCCGGAGAACTCGTCGGGCGAGCGCACGTCGACCAGGTTCTTGTTGCCGATCGCCGCGATGGCGTCGTCGCGGAAGGCGCGGATGGACAGGTCCTGCTCGCCGGCCTTGTAGGTGGTGGCCGGGCGGTTCACGGCTTCCTTCGACAGCGGGCGGCCGTCGAGTTCCCACTTCTTGCGGCCGCCGTCGAGCAGCTTGACGTTCTGGTGGCCGTACAGCTTGAAGTACCAGTACGCGTAGGCCGCGAACCAGTTGTTGTTGCCGCCGTAGAGCACCACGGTGTCGTCGTTGCCGATGCCGCGCGCCGACAGCAGGTCGGAGAACTGCTCCCGGTTGACGAAGTCACGCCGAACCGGATCCTGCAGGTCCTTCTTCCAGTCGAGCTTCACGGCATTCTCGATGTGGCCCGTGTCGTAGGCGGAAGTGTCCTCGTCGACCTCGACGATGACGACGCCGGCGGCGTTGAGGTTCTCTTCGACCCAGTCTGCGGAGACCAGGACATCGGAGCGAGCCATGTTGTTCCTTTCGATGTGACTTACCGGGCTAGGTGGGGGAATGGGTGGAGGCGGCCGACCGCGGGAGCAGCCGCTGGGCGAAGGGGTAGAGCAGGCAGCCCAGGCACACGCCGAAGGCCGCGTTGAGCAACGCCGCGAACAGCGCGAAACCGGCGAAGATCGCGCCCGCCACGGTGCTACCCGCGACGAAGCCGACGAAGCCGAGCACCGCGAACACGCCGCCGACCAGCTGCGCGAACCGCAATGGCGGCACCGGCTCGGTCTCCGGCGGCGGGCCGTTGCGCGGCGCGACCAGGGCCGTGTAGATCCGGCCGTACGGGCTGCGCCGGGGGCCGTGGAGGGCGCCCAGCGCGAACACCACCGCCTGCAGCGCGATCAGCACGGCCGCGAGCGGAGTGGAGAACGCGGCGGCGACCAGCACCACCACGAGCACGCCGGTGGTGATCCAGGCCGCGAAGCGGGGACCGCGCACGTCGACGCGTTCGGTCGATAAATCGGTGTCGAAACTGTTGTGGGACATCGGAGGAATCTCCTGCGCTGCATGGTTCATCTGTCAGGTATTTGCCAGATCACCGGGACCACGAAATCCGATCACGCGGTGGGAGAAAACCGGCCGGCGTCAGCGGGCAACGAAGGGCCGACCGGCTACATGCACAGGCAGCAACAACCGCCGAGGCGGCACAGATCGACTGTGCGGCGTCGGGTGAGCATCAGCTCTCGGCGGGTTTGCACGTTCAGCAGTTTACCCGGTTCGGCGCGGGAATTGGACCCGGGGTCCGAAATTCGGGTCGCTAAGCAGCGTCGCGCACGGTCAGCGGGGTGATGGCACTGTGCAGGTCGGTGGCCTTCGGAACGCCGGAGATGCGGAACCGCTCCCGGCCGTCGGCGTCGAAGATGAACGTGGTCGGCAGCGACAGCACGTTGAGTTCTCTGGCCAGCGCGGGCTCGGCGTCGATGTCGACCTCGATGTCCAGCGGCGGCTGCGGCGCCTCGGCGAGATCGGCGACCACGCCCGCCACGACCCGCCGTACCGCGTCGCACGGGCCACACCAGTCGGCGGAGAAATGCAGCACCGCGGGCGCCGAGCCGGTGACGCCGACCGCGGCCAGCAGCCGGTCGCGCTCGGCGGCGGCGTCCGCGTCGGTGGGGGTGTCGGAGGTGGCGCGGACCCGGCCCGCGCGATACCGCAGCAGCAGGCCGACGGCGACCGCGACCACCAGCACGAGTACCAGAATCGTGAGTTCGGTCATGGCCGGGCGAACCTGTTCATGTCGATCGTCATGTTCTCGCCCTCGCCTTCGACGATGATGTTGCCGCCGAGCGCCTCGACCTTGGTCGGCGGCACACCGAACGGCAGGTCCTTGGTATCGATGGTGCGGGTGAAGCGGGCCAGCACCGCCGCCTTGTCCAGCTCCGGGCGCTGGGTCGTGGTGGTGATGGCGGTGGTGTCCGCGGACTTCTCGCGGTACAGGTCGGTGGCGACGATGCGCACCTGATCGCCGTCGAGCAGCAGGTTCACCTTGACGCTGACGCTGACCTTGTCCTTGTCGCTGTCGGTGCCGTCGCTGGTGCTCGTCTCGGAGCCGGCCGGGATGGTGCCGGTGAGGATGTAGGCGCCCTGGGTGGTCGAGCCCGTGCCGCCGGAACCGCCCGTGCCGTCGGACTTGTCGGCCGGCGGCCCGGTCAGCTGCAGGTCCGGAATCTTGAACAGCCGGCCCAGCTCGACCGGCTCGATGCGCATCCGGCCCGCCACCCGATCCACCGGGACCGAGCGCATCCGGCCGTCGATCAGGTCCCCGGCGGGCAGGTGCACGCCGTTGAGCGTGGCCTCGACCAGGATCTCGCCGGGGATGTCGCGGCGGTCGGCGTGGGCCCGGATCTCGACATTGTGATAGTCGCTACGCAGCGCCTGCCCCAGATACGGGAAGCCGTGAATGGTCACCTCGGGGTCGGCGCTGAGCTCGCCCCCGGCGCGCAGCGAGCGCGAGACGCGGTATTCGGAGTAGGCCGCGGCGGTGAAATCGGCGATCACCGCGAGCGCGACCACCAGCACCAATCCGCCGATGACGCGGCGTTTCCGGCCCGCTCCCCGCGCCTTCGCACCGGCCGTGGACCGCGGGGGGAGTTCCTCGCCGGGCCGGCGATCCTGCGGGGCCCGAGCCTCGGGCGTACCCGGTGAGTTACCCATACCCGAACGATATCTGCTGCCGCGCGGCCCGGCCGCACCGTGTGGCCGTCCGGCCACCGACTCGGGTGCACCGGTTGCCTGGAATGCGTGGTCATCGGGCCGGACGCGCTAATGTAGGCACGAATTACCTGTGCGGACGAGCATGAATTCGCGAATGACACCGAGGTTGCCGCGGACATGCCAGATTGGGAGGAGAGCTGGTGGAGCTGCTCCTGCTGACCTCCGACCCGAATCCGGAGTCGGTGCTGCCGTCGTTGGCGTTGTTACCGCACAACGTCCGGCCGGCGCCGACGGAGGTCGCCTCCCTGCTGGAGGCGGGCACCGCGGATGTGGCGTTGGTGGATGCGAGAACCGATCTGGCGGCCGCCCGCGGGCTGTGCCGGTTACTCGGTAGCACCGGATCGTCGGTGCCGGTCGTCGCGGTGCTCACCGAGGGCGGCCTGGTGGCGGTGAACGCCGACTGGGGCCTGGACGACATCCTGCTGCCGGGCACCGGCCCGGCCGAACTGGATGCCCGGTTGCGACTGCTGGTGGCGCGCAACGGCGGTGCGGCCAGCCCCGAGAACTCCGGCAAGATCACCCTCGGCGAGCTGGTGATCGACGAGGGCACCTATACCGCCCGGTTGCGCGGCCGCCCGCTCGATCTCACCTACAAGGAATTCGAGCTGCTCAAGTACCTCGCGCAGCACGCCGGCCGGGTGTTCACCCGCGCTCAGCTGCTGCAGGAGGTCTGGGGGTACGACTTCTTCGGCGGCACCCGCACCGTCGATGTGCATGTGCGGCGGTTGCGCGCCAAACTCGGCAGCGAGTACGAGTCGTTGATCGGCACGGTGCGCAACGTCGGTTACAAGGCCGTGCGCCCGGCCCGCAACAGCGGCAAGGGCGAGCCGACCAGTTTCCCCGATGACACCGACGGCCCCGGCGAGGGTCTCGATGCTTCCGAGGATGCCGTGCCCTGACCCGTGCCTGGGTAGCGCGGCCGCGTGGGCGGCCGACGATGATCGTGTACGTCGCAGTCGACAGGCAGGAGGCGTCGCGTGGCTGATCGCGGCGAGCTGGATTCCGAGCAGGTGGTGGCGGGCTGGACCGATCGGGTCGCGCCCGAGACCGCGCAGCGGATCCGGGGGGTGCTGGAGCGGGCGGCCGCCGCCGACGGGGTCGAGCCCGTCTCCGAACAGGCCGTGTTGTCGCTGACGACCGCGTCCCCGGCCCGGCATCTGCTGGCCGCGCTGGACGGCGAGGTGCTCGGCTACGCGAATCTCGTTCCCGCACATGGCGATCACCCGGCGATGGCCGAGGCGGTGGTGGATCCGCGGCAGCGGGGTCGCGGCATCGGCGCCACCCTGGTCTCGACCGCGCTGGCCGCCGGCGGGCCCGGCGCCCGGGTGTGGGCGCACGGGAATCTGGCGCCCGCGCGGGCCGTGGCGGGACGGCTCGGGCTGACCGTCGCCCGCGAGCTGTGGCAAATGCGCCGCCCGTTGGCAACTCCGGAGTTACCGGAACTCGCCGTCGCACCGGACCTTCTCGTGCGCACCTACGCGGGCCCCGCGGACGACGCCGAGCTGCTGCGGGTGAACAACGCCGCTTTCGACTGGCACCCCGAACAGGGCGGGTGGTCCACCGACGATATCGCCGTGCGCCGCGACTCGCCCTGGTTCGATCCCAAGGGCCTGTTCATCGCGGTCGACCCGGCCGATCCCGGGCGGATGCTCGGCTTTCACTGGACCAAGGTGCACCCCGAGACCGCCGGGCAGCCGCCGGTAGGCGAGGTCTACGTCGTCGCGGTCGACCCGGCCGCACAGGGCCGTGGGCTGGGCCGGTTGCTGACCCTGGCCGGGCTGCACTACCTGCGCGACTGCGGGCTGGACGAGGTGCTGCTCTACACCGAGGCGGACAACACCGCGGCGGTGCACACCTACACCCGGCTGGGCTTCGAGACCGCCCACGTCGACGCCGCCTACGCCGCGCGCTGACAGCCCGCGGGACGCGAGCTCAGTAACACTGCGGCAAATGTCACAGCCGTATCGCGCAATCGCGCCGGGTTGTTCACTCTGCGTTCACTTGCCCAGGTCCAACTGTCAACCGGCCGAACCTAGGTTACTTATGGGCAGCATTCACTGCCTGGTGCGCAAGTTCGGTGCGAACAGCCACCACACGGCACCCGTCCGGTTGTTGAGGGACCGGGCGTGTACTACGCGATTCCCGGAGGAATAGGTGAATCTCAAGCGCAGCAGCGCTCTGCTCGGTGTGCTGGCCGCGGCAGGTGCGTTGACCCTGACGGCCTGCGGCAGTGACGACAACACGACCGAGACCGGCGCGGCCTCGACCGTCAAGGTCGACTGTGGCGGCAAGAAGGCGCTCAAGGCCAGCGGCTCCTCGGCGCAGAAGAACGCCATGGACCGCTTCGTCGCCGCCTACGAGGCCAACTGCGACGGCCACACGCTCGACTACACGTCCAGCGGCTCGGGCGCCGGCGTGAACGAGTTCATCGGCGGCCAGACCGATTTCGGCGGTTCGGATTCCCCGCTGGACGCGAAGAAGGACGAGCCGAACAAGGCCGCCGCCCGCTGCGGCGCCCCGGCGTGGGACCTGCCCACCGTGTTCGGCCCGATCGCCGTCACCTACAACATCGATGGCATCGACGACCTGGTGCTCGACGGCCCGACCGCGGCCAAGATCTTCAACGGCCAGATCACCAAGTGGAACGACGTCGCGATCCAGAAGCTGAACACCGCGAACGCGAGCAAGCTGCCGGATCAGGACATCCACGTGATCTTCCGCAGCGACGAGTCGGGCACCACCGACAACTTCCAGAAGTACCTGGACGCCGCCTCCGAGGGCGCCTGGGGCAAGGGCGCGGGCAAGGGCTTCGCCGGCGGAGTCGGCGAGGGCGCCAAGGGCAACGAGGGCACCTCGGGCGCGATCACGAAGACCAAGAACTCGATCACCTACAACGAGTGGTCGTTCGCCCGGTCGCAGAACCTGTCGGTGGCGCGCATCCTGACCAACCCCTCGGTCAAGCCGGTGGAGCTGAACGCGCAGTCCGCCGCCGCCGCCATCGCGTCGGCCAAGATCGTCGGCCAGGGCAACGACCTGGTCATCGACACCAGCTCGTTCTACAAGCCGACCGACCCGGCCGCGTACCCGATCATCCTGCCGACCTATGAGATCGTCTGCTCGAAGTACAGCGACGCCGACACCGCCAAGGCGGTCAAGGCCTTCCTGACTTCGGCGATCAACAACGGTCAGAACGGCCTCGACGAGTCCGGCTACGTGCCGATCCCCGACGCGTTCAAGGCCAAGCTGACCACCGCCATCGACGCCATCTCCTGATTGCGCAGAACCCCATGACCGTGCACGACGAAGTCACCGCAGCGGACCGGTCGGATTCGACCGGTCCGCGGGCGGGCGGAGATACTCCCCCTATGTCCAGCGAACCCAGCACCGAACCGGCGCGACGCGGCCGCGCGCACAGTGCCCGCGCGGAAATGATCTTCCGCTCGCTGGCCACCGCCGCCGGCGCGACCATCGTCGCGGCGATCGCGCTCATCGCGCTGTTCCTGTTGATCCGGGCGGTGCCGTCGGTGGCGGCGAACAAGGCCAACTTCTTCACCAGTGCGGATTTCAACGTCGGCAACGCCGACGACATGCACTTCGGCATTCGCGACCTGTTCATGGTCACGGTGCTGAGTTCGCTACTCGCGCTGGTGATCGCGGTGCCGCTGGGCGTCGGGATCGCACTGTTCCTGACCCAGTACGCGCCGAAGATACTGGCCCGGCCGTTCGCCATCGTGGTGGATCTGCTGGCCGCGGTGCCTTCGATCGTGTTCGGTCTCTGGGGTTTCCTGGTGCTGGCGCAGCAGCTGGCGCCGTTCGAGGAGTTCCTGAACGACAACCTCGGCTGGTTCTTCCTGTTCAAGGACGGCAACGTCTCGATCAGCGGCGGCGGCACCATCTTCACCGCCGGGGTGGTGCTGGCCGTGATGATCCTGCCGATCATCACCTCGGTCAGCCGCGAGGTGTTCAACCTGACGCCGCGCGCGCACATCGAGGCCGCGCAGGCGCTCGGCGCCACCAAGTGGGAAGTGGTGCGGATGACCGTGCTGCCCTACGGCCGCAGCGGCGTGATCGCCGGTTCCATGCTCGGCCTGGGCCGCGCGCTCGGCGAGACCATCGCGGTGCTGGTGGTGTTGCGCACCGCGGCGTCGGCGGGGCACTGGTCGCTGTTCGACGGCGGCTACACCTTCGCCTCCAAGATCGCCTCGGCCGCTTCCGAATTCAGTCAGGCGTTGCCCACCGGCGCCTACATCGCCGCCGGTTTCGTGCTGTTCGCGCTGACCTTCGTGGTCAACGCGCTGGCGCGGATCGCGGCCGGCGGGAAGGTGAACGGGTAATGGCGACAACAACTCTCGACCGCCCGATCAAGGCGCCCGCGTTCCGGACCATCAGTCTGAGCCGCAGGATCCGCAACCAGGCCGCCACCGCCGTGATGTGGCTGTGCTTCGCGATCGCGCTGATCCCCCTGTGCTGGGTGCTGATCCTGGTGCTCAGCAAGGGTTTCGACGCCGTCGTCAGCAGTGGTTGGTGGGGCAAGTCGCAGAAGGGCGTGCTGCCCGATCAGTACGCCGGCGGTGTGTACCACGCCATCTACGGCACCATCGTGCAGTCCGCCGTGGCCGCCGTGATCGCGGTGCCGCTGGGCATCATGGCCGCCATCTATCTGGTCGAGTACGGCCGCGGCTGGCTGGCCCGGACCACCACGTTCATGGTCGACATCCTGGCCGGGGTGCCGTCGATCGTCGCCGCGCTGTTCGTCTTCGCGCTCTGGATCGCCACCCTCGGCGCTCCGCAGAGTGCCCTCGCGGTCGCGCTGGCGCTGGTGCTGCTGATGCTGCCGGTCGTGGTCCGCAGCACCGAGGAAATGCTCAAGCTCGTACCCGACGAGCTGCGCGAGGCGTCCTACGCCCTGGGGATACCGAAATGGAAGACCATCCTTCGGATCGTGGTGCCGACCGCGCTGCCGGGCATGATCAGCGGCATGCTGCTGGCGGTGGCGCGAGTCATGGGCGAGACCGCGCCCGTGCTGGTATTGGTCGGCTACTCGAAGTCCATCAATACCAACCTTTTCGACGGGAACATGGCGTCGCTGCCGCTGCTGATCTATCAGGAGCTGGCCAACCCGGAGCCGGCCGGCCGGTGGCGGGTGTGGGGCGCGGCCCTGACGCTGATCCTGATCATCGCGCTGCTGTATCTGGGAGCCGCGGTCGTCAACAAGCTGCTCACCCGGAACCGATAGAAGCGAACGGAACATTCGACATGGCCAAGCGGATCGACGTCAAAGATCTCAACATCTACTACGGCAAATTTCACGCCGTCGCCGACGTGCAGCTCACCGTGCTGCCGCGCAGTGTCACCGCCTTCATCGGTCCGTCGGGTTGCGGCAAGTCCACGGTGCTGCGCTCGCTCAACCGCATGCACGAGGTGACGCCGAACGCCCGCGTCGAGGGCGCGGTGCTGCTCGACGGCGAGGACATCTACGGGTCGCAGATCGATCCGGTGGGGGTCCGGCGGACCATCGGGATGGTGTTCCAGCGGCCGAACCCCTTTCCCACCATGTCCATTCGGGACAATGTGGTGGCGGGGTTGAAGCTGCAGGGCGTGCGGAACAAGAAGGAGCTCGACGAGGTCGCCGAGCGGTCGCTCAAGGGCGCCAACCTGTGGAACGAGGTGAAGGATCGGCTCGACAAGCCGGGTGGCGGGCTTTCGGGTGGTCAGCAGCAGCGGTTGTGTATTGCCCGGGCCATCGCGGTCTCGCCTGATGTGCTGCTGATGGACGAGCCTTGTTCGGCTCTGGATCCGATTTCCACTCTGGCTATCGAGGATTTGATCGCGGAGTTGAAGAAGGAATTCACCATCGTCATTGTCACGCACAACATGCAGCAGGCGGCTCGGGTCAGTGATCAGACCGCGTTTTTCAATCTCGAGGCTCAGGGCAAGCCGGGTAAATTGATCGAGATCGATGAGACCGAGAAGATTTTCTCCAATCCTTCTCGTAAGGAGACCGAGGACTATATCTCGGGGCGGTTCGGGTAGGTCGTATTTTGTTCCGCGCCGATATCTTTCTCGTTCAACGGTTTTCGCGGATGTGGTGCCCCGGTCCGGGTGGGCCGGGGCATTTTCGGGCCCAGCTTCGATTGTGATCCGGGTCACTATCGAGGGTTTGTTGTCGGGTTGCCGACTCATACCACGGGCGGTTGTCTGCGACTTCCGGTAACAGATACAGTTCCGGCTGACTACACCGATCGTTATAGCGATGGGAAGGATGGCTGGGATGGTTGTCTCGACGTTGGCACGGGCCGGGGGATCGCCCGCGCTACGGGTGCGGGTGTTCGCGCTGTTGGCGATCTGTCTCGCGGAATTGCTCGTGGTACTGGACAACACGTTGGTGAATGTGGCACTGCCTTCGATGGCGGTGCAGTTGCAGGCCCGGATGAGTGGGCTGCAGTGGATCGTGGATGCTTTCACGTTGGCGTTCGCGGGGTTGCTGCTGGCGCTGGGGCACCTGGGGGATCGGTTCGGGCGGCGGCGGGTGATGGTCATCGGGCTGGGGGGAGTCGCGGTGATGTCCGCCGCGGGGGCCTTGTCCACCTCGCTCGGGCAGGTGATCGCCGCTCGGGCGGGGATGGGAGTCTTTGCGGCGGCGGTGTTTCCGGCGACGCTGGCGTTGATCATCAACCTGTTTCCGGAGGCTCGGCTGCGGGCGGCGGCTATCGCCCTGTGGACGGCGATGGCGGGGGTCGCGGTGGCTGTCGGGCCGGTTACGGGCGGGTGGCTGCTGGAGTACTTCAGCTGGCATTCGGTCTTCTGGATCAATGTGCCCATCGCGCTGATCGCGATCGCGGCCGTGCTGCTGCTGGTGCCGGAGTCGCGGGCCGAGCACGCGGGGCGCTTGGACGTCGTCGGAATCCTGCTGTCGCTGGTGGCGGTGACGGCTCTGGTCTGGACGATTATCGAAGCGCCGAAAAACGGCTGGCTGGCCGGGCGCAGCATGACCGGCTATGTGGTCGCGGCCGTGCTGCTGGCCGGATATGTCGCCTGGGAACTGCGGGTGGAAGCCCCGGTGCTCGATGTGCGGCTGTTCCGGATCCGGCGCTTCTCGGTGCCCGCGCTGGCCATCACCGTGTCCTACTTCTGCGCCTTCGGCTTCCTGTTTCTGATCACCCAGTACTTCCAGGGCGTGAAGGAGTTCAGCGCGCTGGAGTTCGGAATTCACTCGCTGCCCTTCGCGGCGGCGGTGGGCGTCGGCGCCCCGGTCGCGACGTTGGTCGCGCAGCGCATCGGCACCACGGCGACGGTGTTGTCGGGGCTGCTGCTGCTCGCCGTGGGCATGTACCTGGCGGGGCAGGTGAAGGTCGAAACGCCTTATGTCGGAACGGTTCTGGTGTCCATGGTGCTGATGGGCGTCGGCTTCGGAGTGGTGCAGGGGCCCGCCACCGCATCGATCATGGGCGCCGTCCCGGAGCACGAGGCCGGTGCGGGCTCGGCGGTCAACGACACCACGCGCGAGGTGGGCGGGACGCTCGGGGTCGCGGTGCTCGGGTCGATCATGACCTCCACCTACACCGCGAACGTCGGCGCCCGCATCGACGCCATCCCGTCGGCGATCATGAACCCGGACCAGAAGAGCATCGCCCGCGACACGCCGATCAGCGTGCTCGAGATTGTCAAGGCGCCGATCAGCCCGTTCTTCGCCGGTGCGAAGACCGACCTGGTCCACGCCATGAAGGTGGCCGCGCTGGAAGGCGCGCAGGCGGCGTCGTACCTCGCGGTCGGCGCGCTACTGGTCTGCGCCGTCGCAGTAGCGGTGTTGCTGCCCTGGCGGCCGGAGCGCACCGAGTCGCCGTTGCTCGCCTGGCGCGAGCGGGACTAGATGTGCTCGACCTCCGCGTCCTCGTCCGGCGGGAGCACGCCGGTCACCAGGAACACCACGCGACGGCCGATCTCGACCGCGTGGTCGGCGAAACGCTCGTAGTAACGGCCCAGCAGGGTGACGTCGACGGCGGGGGCGACGCCGTACTTCCACTCCCGGTCCATCAGCAGGGTGAACAGATGGCGGTGCAGGTCGTCCATCGCCTCGTCGTCCTGGTTGAGCTGCGCGGCCCGCTCGGGGTCGCGCGTCTCGAGGACCTCCTGGGCCGCCTTGCCCATATTCACCGCGATGCGACCCATCTCGGCGAAGTAGCCGTTGACGGCCTCGGGTAACGCGTGGTTCGGATGCCGGCGCCGGGCGACCTTGGCGACGTGCAGCGCCAGGGCGCCCATCCGGTTCACGTCCGAGACGATCTGGATCGCGCTGACCACCTGGCGCAGGTCACCGGCGACGGGGGCCTGCAACGCGAGCAGTGCGAACGCCTTCTCCTCGGCCTGCGTGATCATCTCGGCGATCTGATCGTGCTCGCTGATCACCTGTTCGGCCAGCGTGAGATCGGCCTGCAGCAGCGACTGCGTCGCCCGGTCCATCGCGGAGCCCGCGAGGCCGGCCATCTCGCCCAGCATATTGGCGAGATCGGCCATTTGTTCGTTGTAGATGACACGCATGAAACCAAACACTAGTTCCCGGCGCTGACCAAGTCACGAACGGCGGGTGAACCCATGGTGTTGCCCGGAACTAGCGGATCTGCGCTGGTGACGGGCGCTCACTTGCAATTGTCGTCGGCGGCGTTGACATGCTCGAGGTCCGACGGCAGTGCGGCCGGGGTCTCGTCGGACGAACTCGCCGAGGATGTCGGCACCTCCGGCAGCGGGTTGCCGAAGCTCGTCGGCGCGTGCACCGTGCCGGTGAAATCCGAGCCCAGCGCCACCTCGACGATGCTGCCCAGTCCGCTGGTCGACTCGATCGTGGCGCCCGGGATCGCGGACGCGACCGTGGCGGCCTCGGCCTCGAGACCGGAGGAGTAGCGCACTTTCGTCGTCGAGATCGTGCCGCCGGAGTAATTGCCGACGTTGTAGATCTGGAAGCCCTGGTTGGACAGCTTGGTCGCCGAGGTGTTCGCGATGCCCGGGGTACCCGAGCCGTTGGACACCTGCACCGACACCGTGCTCGGGTCGACCGCGGTCAGCGCCTTCGGCGCCGTGGCGGGCGCGGCGGGTTTGCCGGGGGTCGGCTCGGGCGCTTTCTTCTCACCCGGCAGCGGCTGGTCGTCGATGATCGCGCGGAAGATCTCCTTGATGTCGGACTCGCGCGGAATCTCGTTGCCGTAGGACGTGGTTCCCGCGGTGGGCACGGTCAGAAAGGTGATCGCACCGGCGTCGACCTTCTGCAGCGAGCGGCCCAGCATCAACAGGTCCTTGGTGCTGACGGCGTCCATGAACGCGCTGCCGGAGAAGGCGTTGATGAAGTTGTTCAGTTTGCCGATGTCGAAGAGCACCTTGCTGGACAGCGCCCCGCGCAGCAGCGACGACAGGAACAGTTGCTGGCGGTGGATGCGGTCGTAGTCGCTGCGCTCCTCGCCGTAGACGTGCCGGGCCCGCACGTAGTCCAGCGCGGTCGGGCCGTTGAGCATCTGCCGTCCCGGATTGGGCAGGATGGTGCCGAGTTCGTCGTCGACCAACGGCTTCTTGGTGCACACTTCGACGCCGCCGATGGTGTCGACCATCGAGGAGAAGCCGTTGAAGTCGATGCCGACGAAGTGGCCGATGCGCAGGCCGACCAGTTTCTGGATGACCTTGGTCAGGCATTTCGGGCCACCGAGGGCGTAGGTGGCGTTCAGCTTGTCGCCGGCGGCCTGCGGGAACGACGCCTCGGTGTAGCGGGCCTTCTCGTTGTCCCAGCCCTCGCAGACCGGCCGGGTGACGTCGAGGTCGCGGGGGAACGACACGGCGACGACGCGCTGCCGGTTCTCGGGGATGTGCACGAGCATGACCGTGTCGGCGCGGGCGCCCTCGGCGTCCTCGGTGGTGCCGGCGCCGATATTGCCGTCCACGCCGGCGCGGGTATCGGTGCCCACGATGAGGAAGTTCTCGTCGCCGAGCTGACCGCCCGGGTCGACGATGTCGTCGGACTTCTCGTCCAGCGCCGATACCTGCTGGAAGCCGTTGTCTGTGGCGCGCAGGTAATTCCAGCCCACCCCCGTCACCACGAGCGCGAGCACCGCGACGAAGGCGGTGGTGCCGCGGGCGACCAATTGCACCCGCTGCCGCTGCCGCTGCTTGCTCTGCGCCAGCCGCGACAGCGTCGGCGCCCCGACGGTCTTCGGCCGCGCGGCCTGCGTGGCCCGCTCGGTCTCGGGTGTCTCCGCTTCGGGAACGGGGAGCTTGTCGGTCACCTGCTCGGCGGACTGCCGACCGGCACGCGCGGCGGTCGTGCCCGCTTCGGCCCCCGGATTTCCGGCGGGCGCACGGAACGACGCCGCCACGGGCCCCAGCGCCGCGGCCGGTGGCGGTGCGACGGTATCGGTCGGACGATCATCGGCGCCCGGCCCTCGCGCCGCCGAACCAGCCTGCGCGCCTTGCTCATCCGAATGCCGCCCGGTCGGTGCAGCGGCCGACTGCTGCGCCTCCCGCCCCTGCCCGGCGGACTGGACCCCGCCCATCCCCTGTGCCGCGGCCTGGCGCGCGCCTGGTCCCGAAGCGGCTGCCTGAACCCCGCCGGTCGCCTGTGCCGCGGCCTGACGGCCGCCCCCCGGCTGTCCGGCGTGCTGGCGCCTGCTCGCTCCCCGCCTGGCCGGTGGTCCTGCGTCCGGTGGTGCGGCGTGCTGGCGCCTGCTCGCTCCCCGCCTGGCCGGTGATCCTGCGTCCGGTGGTGGGGTGGACTGCCGGGTATCGGGTGCTGGCGTGGCCGGGGATCGCGTGCCGGGCGGCTGGTTACCCGGCTGCCGGGCACCGGATGACGAACCGGCGGATTGCCGTGTGCCGGAGGGTGTTCCGGCGGGCTGTGCGGCCACGGGCCGTGCGCCGGTCGGCGGGGCGGCGGGTGGTTGGTTGCGCGACTGCCTGGCGGGTTGCCCTGTTCCGGTGGGTGGTTGGGCCGCGGGCCGTGTGCCGGTCGGTGGTGCGGCGGGCGGCGGGTTTCCCGGCTGCCGTGGCGCGGGTTGCCGTGTGCCGGACGGTGTTCCGGTGGGTGGTTGGGCGGCCGCGGGGCGTGCGCCGGTCGGCGGGGCGTCGGTACGGCGGCGACGGCGGCCGCTGCGTTCGTCGTCGACGCGCTTCACCAGATCGTGCACGGTGATCGGTTCGGCACTGTCGTCGGTGTGCCGGCTGCGGCGTGGGGAGGGTTCGTCGTCACCCGATTCCGGGGCACGATAGCGCTCCCACGGGGCTCGACCGCCGGGCCCGGACGCACGCCCGTGCCGCTCGTCGTCACCCACCAAGGAACCTCGCTTTGCTCATCGTCTCCGACCGGACCTTGATGTGTTTACCCAAGGTTGGGTGAACCGCTCGGAGGCGCACAGCATCACCGGTCTCGAGCCATGATAACGATTCAGCCACGATGGGCCACTTGAAGGTGTGACACCCCAGGTCAGCCGCCACTGTGCAGGACGTCGGCGCCGGTGGGCACCGCGGCGTCCTCGGGGTCGTCGAGCCAGCCGTGGGGGAGGCTGACCTTGCCGGGGGAGCCCTGGCGGCCGCGGGGGCCCTCGGCGTCCTTGGGGAAGGGGGCGGTCGGGTCGAGGGCGGCGATCAGATCCTGGAGTTCGGTGAGGGTGGAGACGGTGGCGAAGCGGCGGCGCAGTTCGGCGCCGACCGGGAAGCCCATCAGGTACCAGGCCATGTGCTTGCGCAGGTCGCGCAGGCCCTTGTCCTCGCCGTCGTGGTCGGCCAGCAGGGTGGCGTGCCGGTAGAGGATCTCGCCGACGCGGCCCAGGGTCGGCCCGGCCGGAATCTGCTCGCCGCGCATGGCCGCCTGCAGTTCGGCGAAAAGCCAAGGGCGGCCCAGACATCCGCGTCCGACGACCACGCCGTCGCACCCGGTCTCGGCCATCATCCGCAGCGCGTCATCGGCGCTGAAGATGTCGCCGTTGCCCAGCACCGGGATCGTGGTGACGGCCTCCTTGAGCCGGGCGATGGCCGACCAGTCGGCGCTGCC
Organism: Nocardia wallacei; assembly: GCF_014466955.1. NCBI lineage: Bacteria > Bacillati > Actinomycetota > Actinomycetes > Mycobacteriales > Nocardiaceae > Nocardia > Nocardia wallacei. The sequence goes on from NZ_AP023396.1 coordinate 662,576, forward strand.
GGAATAGCGCTGGGCCGCGGTGCGGGCGTGCAGCGCGACGGCCGCGGCGCCCTCGGCCTCCGCGATGCGCCCGGCGTCGAGGTAGGTGATGTGGTCGTCATCGATGCCGATGCGGAATTTCACCGTGACCGGGACGCCCGCGGGCTCGGCGGCGGCCACCATGCTGTGCACGATCTGCCCGAACAGCCGGCGCTTGTACGGCAGCGCGGAGCCGCCGCCGAGGCGGGTCACCTTGGGCACCGGGCAGCCGTAGTTCGTATCGATGTGGTCGGCGAGGTTCTCACCGACGATGATCCGGACGGCCTCGGCCATTGTGGCGGGGTCGACGCCGTAGAGCTGCATCGACCGCGGGTATTCGCCCGCGCCGAACGACATCATGTGCATCGTCTTCGGATCACGTTCGACGACGGCCCGCGCGGTGATCATCTCGCAGACGTAAAGCGAGGTGGGACTGCCGAATTCGCGGCACAGCCGCCGGAACGCCAGATTCGTGATACCCGCCATCGGCGCCAGCACGACCGGCGGATCGACCGGGTAGGGGCCGATGCGCACGTGTGTCTTGCTCTGGAGGACGGACTGCATGGTGTCCATTGTCCCTGTGGCGGACGCGCGGCGGGGCATCGGGTGACTGACCGAACACGCCGTGGTCGCCCGCCGTGGAACGAGAAACCGCCCCGGAGGTCGCGAGGCGACCCTCGGGGGCGGTTGTGGATCGCAGCTGTCAGCCGACGGAGGTGGTGGCCAGCTGGCGTTCGCGCTTGGCGGCCTCGCGGGCCAGCATGCGGTCGCGCTGTTCCTCGAACTTCACGACGTCACCGGCCAGCTTCTCCAGGAACAGGCCGAGCCGCTCGCGGGTCTGCTCGCCGCGGGCGGTGAAATCGGTGCGCTCGAAGATCTTCCACTTCTTGAGCACCGGCTGCACCACCTCTTCCAGGTGCTGGCGCAGGTCGTAGATGCCGTGCTTGGCCATCAGCACGCCGTTGCGGCGGAAGTTGGGCATGCCCGCGCCGGGCATCTGGAAGTTCTCCAGGATCAGCGTGATTGCCTCCAGCGCCTGGTCGGGCGACAGGTCCAGAGCCGCGCCGCACATGTTGCGGTAGAAGATCATGTGCAGGTTCTCGTCGGCGGCGACGCGCTGCAGCATGCGGTCGGCGATGGGGTCGTCGCAGACCTTGCCCGTGTTGCGGTGGCTGACGCGGGTGGCCAGCTCCTGGAACGTCACGTACGCGACCGAGTGCAGGAAGCCGGCGTCGGCCTCGGCGGGCGAGGCGAAACCGTTGGTCATGTGGATCATTCGCGCCTCTTCGAGCGCGACCGGGTCCACGCCGCGGGTGACGACCAGGTAGTCCCGCATGACGATGCCGTGGCGGTTCTCCTCGGCGGTCCAGCGACCGACCCAGGTGCCCCAGGCGCCGTCCTGGGAGAAGTTCTCGGCGATCTCTCGGTGGTAGGAGGGCAGGTTGTCCTCGGTGAGCAGGTTCGTGATCATGGCCGCCTTGGCGACCTCACCGAGCTTCGACTGCGACGGGTCCCAATCCACGCCCCCCAGCGCGGCGAAGTTACGGCCGTCGTCCCAAGGCACGTAGTCGTGCGGATGCCATTCCTTGGCCATCGACAGGTGGCGGTTGACGTTCTGCTCGGCAACCGGCTCCAACTCTGTCAGTAGTTCGAGTTGAGTCAGATCCCTTGCCATATACATACCCTTCGGTGTGTCGTTCTCTCTTGCTCGTCAGTCCCCCTTGGCCTTGCCGCCGCGGCCCATACCTTACGGCACCGTAGGTGTGATGCGAAACGCATCTGGGTGACTTCACAGTGGCCGTGACGGAACTCATATGACGACGTCGGGGCGGGTACAACACTTCCGAGTGTAGGCGTGCGGAGCACGCCACGCTGACTATCGCCGCCGCGAGCGAGATGTTAGCCCCGCGTTGTGACGGCGGGCCGGAGCGTTGTGGCTCCGGCCCGCCGGAAGGTGCCCCCACCAGGGCTCGAACCTGGGACCTGCGGATTAAAAGTCCGTAGCTCTACCAACTGAGCTATAGGGGCGCGGGTGGCAAGTCTAATGGTCCGGATCCGCGAGCGGTAACCGGTATCCGGCGGTTCGGCGTGTGGCGGTGTCGGCCCTGGTCGGCGGCGGGGCGCGGAGTCCCCGTGAGTGGGGAGGGGTCGTGCGGGGTGACAACTTCTCGTGTGCCGGCGATCGGACTGATACATCTTCGGGCCGCCGGACGATAGGCCCGAGACGGTGCTCGCCCGGCCGCGGCCGACCGGCGTCGCCCTCCGCGGCGGGCAAACACCTTGGTTTCCAATTTGTTTGAGCGCAGAAGTATGGAAACATCAACCAATCGTGGTGCGTGGCAACGCAATTGGTAGCGGAGGTAAGCGTGTCGGTGGTTCGTGCGGGCGGACGAGGGGCTGGGGTGCGGGTGTGGTCGTCCGGTGGCGGTTCGTCCGGGCCGGGAGTCGTGGGCGGTGAACGACGGTGGCGCGCGGCCGAATTCGCGAAAGGAACCAATCGCCCAGCCGGTTGCGGTGTATTTGCCATAGGCCGAGAAACGCGATTCGGCGAACTGACTTGCCGGTACGCCTTACAGTGGTCTGAGTATCGGGGTACGGTGACCGCTCGGTGAATTCCGGCAGGACCGGGAGTGCCCCGGCGGGACGGGATTCACCCTATGGTTGATGTGCCCGAAGATGTCGCGACCGGTCGGGCCGATCGCGATGCCCTGGAGACAGCGTCGCAGGAGGCAGATCCGAGACGAAGAAAACGCCCGGGTGCGCACCCCCTGCGGCGCACCCGGGCGTCGAGAACTATACCAGCCAGTGCGTTTCAGGTTTCTCGTTATTTTTCGTACCCAAAGTTTGAAAACCGGGCGGTAGCCCGAGTTGAAGTATTTGAAAATCTCATAACCTTCGCGCCGAGGACTGTTCCGAAGAAGAGTTCACCGGCGGCAAGTAGCTTCGGAGGCGTTTCGAGCATGGCACGGCAGCAAGAGCGGGCCCGCCGGACACGTGCGGCGATCATCAGGTCCGCGGCCGTTGAGTTCGGGAAGAGCGGTTATGCCGCGGCATCACTCAACCGCATATTGGAAGGGTCGCGCGCCACCAAGGGCGCCATGTACTTCCACTTCGACTCCAAGGAGGATCTGGCGCGCGCGGTATTGGACTCCGCGGTCGAGCGCTATCGCGCCACCACCGAAAGATGGCTCACCCGAACCGATCTCGGCGCGCTGGACGTGCTGCACGGGATGATCGACGAGATCGCCCTGCGGCTCGAGAACGACATCATCATCCAGGCCGAGTTCCGGCTCATCATCGAGCCCGAGTTCTATCGTGACGTCCAGGCCGGCGGCGGCCGCATTCTCGGCCGGGCCACCCGGCTGCTCGCGGTGCGCGCGGTCGACCAGAAGCAGCTGCGCCCGGAATCGGACGTGGACCGCCTCACCCGCACCCTCGCCGCCGCGCTGGCCGGCCAGCGCTACATCATCGACCTGCTCGGCGGCGGGATCGATCTGCGGTCGCGATTCACCGAGGCGCTGGAGGTGATCGTCGAATCCATGGCCACCCCCGAGTGGCTCGACGAGTTCCGGCGCGTCGGCTGGCGCGCGTCCGCTCGGCTGGAGGACCTCAACCTGAGCCTCTGACCAGCCGATTTGGGTTTCCCGATCGAGCTGTCATAAGCTATGCGGGCTCCCAACGGAAGCCGTTGGAAAACGGTCCGGAGACATCCGGCGGGCCCCCTTCGTCTAGCGGCCTAGGACGCCGCCCTTTCAAGGCGGTAGCGCGGGTTCGAATCCCGTAGGGGGTACGGTGGCAACATCGTTGGAGCAGAGCAAGGCCCTGTGGCGCAGTTGGTTAGCGCGCCGCCCTGTCACGGCGGAGGTCGCGGGTTCGAGTCCCGTCAGGGTCGCACACTTCGTCCAGGCATTCGGTACGGGTGCCCCGGCCAGGTAGCTCAGTTGGTACGAGCGTCCGCCTGAAAAGCGGAAGGTCGCCGGTTCGATCCCGGCCTTGGCCACCCTCTCAGGCCCTCCCATGCTCAGGGAGGGCCTTCGCCGTTTTCGAGGGTGGTTTGTGGGGGCCGCGCCCCCACGCCCCCGGCCCGGAGGGGCTTCGCCCCCCGGACCCCCCTTTTCTAGTGATGAGCTGCGGGGGGTGGCGTGGCTTGGGGTGGGCTGAGTGACTCCTTGGAGGGTTTTGGTGCTGGGGGGTTTTGCACTCGGGGACCAATGTTCTATGTGGGGTTTTTGCGTCGGGTAATCGGCTTGTGGGCTTTCGAGTGGGGGCCGTGTTCTTGATCGAATAGTGGGGTTTTGTGTCATGAACGGCGGGTCATCTGGATGGTTGAGGGGCGTTGGGTTTGCTGACTTGATCAATGATCAAGTCAGCAAACCCGCACGGGTGACTGGCTTTCGGTGGGGATTCGTCAGAGGGGTCTGGGGCGTAAGCGGTTGGGCTTGCTGGCGATTCGGGGTTGTGGTTGCTGTGATTGGTTTGCTCGGGTGGGGTTGCTCGCTGTGGGTTGCGGGGGTGCGGGGCGGGTTCGGCGGCGCGGGGTGGGGGTGGGTGGGATGCTGGGGTCATGGGTGACTCCGATGCTTGGTACTACTGCCTGAAGCACCAGCGCGCCGAGCAGGGGAAGCGGTGCTGGTTCGCCGACCGGATGGGGCCGTATCCGGACCGGGGTACGGCCGAGCGGGCGCTCGATATCGTGCGGGAACGCAATGCTCGGGCGGACGCTCGCGACGACGACTGAGGGCGGTCGGCCGCTTCCCCAGAGCTAACTCGAACGGGCTCGGGTTGTTGGGCTACGGTTCGTTGAGCAGAATCGTGCCCGCACCTCGCGCGGGTGTGCAGCCGGGTCGAATCGAGCGGAGGGCGACTTGTGAAGGTGACCGTGGTGGTGCCGACCTACAACGAGCGGGAGAACCTGCCGGTGGCGGTGGAGCGGCTGACCGCGCTACCGGTCGCCGACCTGCACATCCTGGTCGTCGACGACAACTCGCCGGACGGCACGGGCGAGGTCGCCGACAAGCTGGCCGCCGAGCTGCCGGCCGTGGTGGGCGTGCTGCACCGCACCGAGAAGGACGGGCTCGGCCGCGCCTACATCGCCGGCATCACCAAGGCGCTCGACGAGGGCGCCGACGTCGTCATCCAGATGGACGCCGACCTGTCGCACCCGGCCGAGGTGATCCCGGCCATGCTGGAGAAGCTGACCTTCGGCGCGGCGGGCGAGCGCCCGGGCGTCGTGCTCGGCTCGCGCTACGTCCCGGGCGGATCCACCGCTGCGGAATGGAAGTGGTACCGCAAGGCGCTGTCGGCCTGGGCCAACTTCTACGTCAACGCCATCCTGCGGCTGGGCGTGAAGGACGCCACCGCCGGGTTCAAGGCCTGGCAGGCCGACACCCTGCGCGCCATCGACGTCGCCTCGATCCGCAGCAACGGCTACTCGTTCCAGGTCGAGATGAACTACCGCACGGTCAAGCAGGGCATCGCCATCGCTGAGGTGCCGATCCGGTTCGAGGAGCGCACCAAGGGCGCCTCCAAGATGAGCCTCAAGGTGCAGCTGGAATCGGCGCTGATGCCGTGGAAGCTGCTGCTCGGCCGTCAGGTCTGACGCACCGCCGTCGAATTCTCCTGCGGCGCGGGCCAATCGAGCAGCGTCTCGACGAACAGCCGGCGGACGCGCTCGACCTCGGCGTCCATCTCGCGGGGATCCCACTCGCCGACATCGATCGGCGCGAGCACCGCCACATCCACGACACCCTTGTGCACGATCGCCGAATCGCGCCAGGCGATCTCGCCCGCATTGCGGATCACCAGCGGCACGATCGGCACCCCCGCCTGCCGCGCGATGTGGAACGCGCCCTTCTTGAACGGGCCCACCCGCGGTGTCAGCGAGCGCGTGCCCTCCGGCGCGACGACGATCGACAGGCCGCCGCGCAGCGTCTCCACGACCGGTGCCAGCGCCGCCCGCGTCCCCGCGCTGTCGGAGCGATCGATGAAGGTCGCCCCCGCGAACCGCATCAGCGGACCGAACACCGGATTGCGGGTGATCTCCTGCTTCACGATGCCGGTGAAACCGGATCGCAGCACCTGCGCCAGCACCACCATGTCGAACTGGCTCTGGTGGTTGAAGATGAACACCGCCGGACGGGCGTCGCGGGCGTGCTCGGCGCCGGTGACCCGGACCCGCACCCCCGTCGCGCGCAGCGTCGCTCCGGCGGCACAGCTGATCATGGCGTCCGCCATCGCCCGCCGCTGCCGGGTCGGCGCCTTGGCCGCCACACCCGCCAGCGCCCCGCCGAGCAGGCTCGCGAAACCCGCTGCGGTGCGGGCGACATCGCTCGCCTGGGCCGAGCGCCGAGGGCGGAAGCTCAGCACCGGCCAGTCCCGCTCGCCCGCCTCGAGGGCCATGCGCGGGTCGGGGTTCACCGCGTGCGGGCGACCCACGAGTTCCAGCAGCGGAAGGTCGGTGGCGGCGTCGGCGTAGGCGTAGCTGTCGGACAGGTCCAGCTCATGCGTGGCCGCGAACCGCCGCACCCGGTCGGCCTTGCCGTTGCGCCACAGCGGCTTGCCGTCCACGTACCCGGTGAGCACGCCGTCCTGCGCGGCCATGGCCGTGCAGAGCACGTGCTCGATGCCGAGTTCGGCGGCGGCGGGTGCGACCTGGAAACGGGTCAGGCAGCTCGCCAGCACCAGCGTGTGCCCGGCCGCCTCGTGCGCGCGGATCAACCGCCACGCCTCCGGATACAGGTGCCCGTAGACGGTCCGGCGGAACAACTGCTCGCCGAGTTCGGTGAGCTCGGCCTCGGTGTGCCCCGCCCACCCGTGCATCACCCGCTGCAGGAACCGCTCGTACTCACCCTCGGCCCGCGTGCCACGGATGCTGTCGAGCATGGCGGCCGCCGGATCCCGCCGCGAATCCCGCCGCCGCAGCGCCCGCCGCAGCACCGACGGCGGCGTGAACCCGTGCACCACCGTGCCACCGAAGTCGAACACCGCCGCGATCCGCGGCCCCCGCGGCCCCGCCCCGATCGCCGCCACCGCCTCGTCCACCGACATCGAACTCATATCCACACCTCGCCGAAGCTCGAGCCCTCGATCACAGGATGGGCGGATATGGCTCTTCGGCCTGCGCCTCGGTGGGTGGGGGAGGTTCGGCGGTAGAGCTTGTGGGCGCTCATGGCATCTCCAGCCGGTTCGATGGGTCCAGGGCTGCGGCTCGGGCGATGCGGGCGCCGATCAGGCGCAGCTCGTCGGCGAAGGCTCGGCGGCGGTTCCGTAGGTCGGCGGCGGCGGCCGGATCGGTGGCCGCGTCCAGCAGGCCGTAGTTGTCGGCGAGTTTGAGTGCGGTGGTGAACAATTCGGACGAGACCGACTCGGGACTGTGCAGCCGCTGCTGCAGGAGCATCTGGCGGCCGACGGCGAGGCACTCGTCGATGAACCGCTTGCGGTCGGGAGACTCGGTGCCGTCGCGGGCCGCCAGCCGGTCCGCCACCACCAGCTGGGCGTCGAGGAACGAGCGCAGCACGCGGTGCGCCATCACGAAACCCGACTCGGTCAGTTCGGCGAGGATGTCGGTGCCGACCGTGCCGTCGGCGGTCCGGTCGTGCCAATCCTCGTCCACCAATTCCATTTCCGCCGTCATCTGCGCCGCGAACTCCGCGCGCTCGGGAAAGAAGAATTCGAACTTCAGCAGGTCGCGTAGCCGGAAGGCGGTGTCCCAGCCCGCTCGCAGCTGCTCGCCCTCAGGCGCCTCCACCGCCGCGAGGATGGCCAGCTCGAGAATGGCGCGGTTGACGAACCAGTGCACGGCGCTGTTGCGATAGAACGCCGCCTCCAGGTGGGCGCCCGCCTCGATCGAGTACACCGGTTCCAGCCCGCCGCGATACACCGTCACCACCCGCGCCAGCGACAGCTGTTCGAGCACCACCGCCAGCGCGTGATCCGCACTCAGCGTGTCGAGTTCGCCGCTGGGCAGGCCCCGGCGCTGGATGTAGCCGCGCACCGGTTCGAGCACCCGGCGCACCTCGCCGAGGGTGAGCGCGCGCTCGTGCACACCCAGCAGCGCGAGGGTGACCAGCGCGTTGACGGTGATCGGAGTGACCGCGTTGATCCCGACCGCGATCTCGAAAGCCAGCCGCTGCACGGCCTTTCGCTCCTGACCCCGGGCCTCCTCGTTCTCCGGCGCGCCGAAACCGGGATCGGGGACCAGCGGATCACCGTGCGCGGCGAGCCGTTCGCGTGCCGAGAGCGGTTCGCCGAAGCGCAGATACACGTGCCCCGCCGAATGCTGCTGGCTGCGGACGTAGCGGGCGAGCCAGGTCAGCCCCTCCGGCTTCTTCGCGCCGCCGGACTGCTCGGTGGCGATCGCGCCCAGCTCGTTGAGCCGTTCGTAGGTGATCGACACCGGCACCAGCATCACATCCTCGACGCGACGCGAACGGATCGCCGCCGCGAGGTAGTTCAGCAACCCGTAGCGTGGCGGGCGCAGCTTGCCGGTGCGGGTGCGGCCGCCCTCGAAATACCACTCCAGGTTGAACCGCTTGGTCAGCAGATACGCGAAGTATTCCTCGACCACGGCCTTGTAGACCTCGTCGTCGCCGAAGCTGCGGCGGATGAACACGGTGCCCGTGCGCCGCGCGATCGGGCCGATCGGCCAGAACCGCAGATTCGCGCCGCCGATCACGTGGTTCGGCGGGAAGTCGTTGCGCGCCAGCGCGTCACCGAGCACGAAGGCGTCGACATAGGAGCGGTGTGAGGGCAGGAAGACCAGCGGATGGCTGCGATTGAGCCGGCGCAGGCCCGCCAGCCCGGACGGCTCGCAGTCCACCTTCCAGGTGGAGGCGTGCACGGGCCGCATCGCCTGGGTGAACAGGTCCGAGACCAGCCGACTCTGCGCCGCGACAAGTTCTTTCAGTGCCTTCTCCGCGCGCCGGTACACCTCGCGCGAGGTACTGCCGGTGTGCAGGGCGATGGCGTCGAGGCGACGCAGGAATTCCGGGGTGTCCAGAATCTCCTCCGCGACCAGCCGCGGCACCTTGTACCGGTCACCGATCACCCCGCGTTCGGCCCGCTCCAGCGCCACGATGCCGGCGCGTACGACCGCCCGCGCGAACGGCTCGGCGCTGCCCGCGACGGCCGCGTTGTTGGCGCGCAACTCGCTCAGCCGGGCGGGCTGCCCGGTGAGTACGAGGTGCCGGTCCGGGGTCTTGGCGACCAGGCGGCGCTGCAGCAGCCGATGTGGTCGGCGCGGATCGGCGAGGGTTGCCAGATCCGCGAAGGTGGTGCGGCGCACGCCGTCTCGCTCCGGCGGCAGCCATACCACCCGCACCGGCACCACGAGCGGGTCGTCGCGCCGATCGACCAGCCGGGCCGCGACGGCCGCCGCGTCCAGGTCCAGCTGTGTCACCGGCGCCTCGACGCCGAACTCCGCGGCGATGCCGCCCTCGGCCAGCCAGCCGCCGATCAGCTCTCGCTCGGTCGGCGAGGTGGCATCCACCAGGGCGACCACCGACCGCGGCACGGTGTCGAAGGTGGTCGCCGGCGGTGCGTCGGCGTGATCGTCGATCATGCGGGGCCTTCCATCAGGTGACGCTCCCCATTGAAGCCCGGTTCGAGCGTTTCCCGCAGGAGGTTGGCGCGGTGAGTGTGCGCTCCGGCACAAGCGCTTTTCACCGAGGTAATGCTAACCTCACCTTTGAGTTAGGTAAGCATAACCTTGGAGGAACGGTGCCGACCACGGAGCGATTACTGATCGGGTATGGGGATGGTCCGGGGGCGACGTCGACGGCGGCACGCCGGGGCGAGCAGGTGACCGACCCCGCCGCGGCGGTGGCGGCACTGGCCGGCGCCGATCGTTTCGGCGAATACGTCGTGTACGAACGGCCGGGTGAGTGGGTGTTCGCGGCCGACCCGATCGGCAGCGTCGAACTCGATGCCGGTGAACTGCGGGTCGGCTGGGACGGGCGGGCCACGGCGGCCGCCTGGACGGGCCGTCCGGCGGAGGTCATCGATCGCGCGCTGTCCGCTCTGCCCCTGGCGGGGCGGAACGCCTACGGCTGGATCGGTTTCGAGTTCTGCGCCTGGGCGCTGGATGCCACCGCGCACCTGCCGGAGCGAACCTCACTGGCGCACTTGATGATTCCGCGCATCGAGGTCTGCATCGATGCCTCGGGTGTGCGGGTCGCCGGTGCCACGCCGGGCGAGACGGCCGATATCCACGAGCTGATCGCGGCGTCGCAGGGTACCGCGCTGCCGCGGCCGCGCCCGGCGGACATCACCATCGACCCGACCGCCTACCGCGACCGGGTGGCCGAGGCGATCGCGGAGATCCGAAACGGCGACTACCAGAAGGTGATCCTGTCGCGGAAGGTCGACCTGCCGTTCCCGGTGGACGTACCGGCCACCTACCGGCTCGGCCGCGCGCACAACACCCCGGCGCGCTCGTTCCTGCTGCGGCTGGGCGGGCTGGAGGCCGCGGGGTTCAGTCCCGAACTGGTGGCCGCCGTGGACCGCGACCGGGTGGTGACCACCGAGCCGCTGGCCGGGACGCGGGCGTTCGGGCGCGGCGCGGACGCGGACCGGGCCGCGCGCGCGGATCTGGTCGCCGATCCCAAAGAGATTGTGGAGCACGCGATTTCGGTGCAGACGTCGTTCGCCGAGATCGCCGCGGTGGCCGAGCCGGGCAGCACGGCGGTGTCGGACTTCATGGCGGTGCGCGAGCGCGGCAGTGTGCAGCACCTGGCCTCGACCGTACGCGGACAGCTGGACGTGGGCCGCACCTCCTGGGACGCGCTCGAGACCCTGTTTCCGTCCGTGACGGCCTCCGGCATCCCGAAACGGGCCGGTGTCGACGCGGTGTTCCGGCTCGATCACGACCCGCGCGGACTGTATTCCGGTGCGGTGGTGGTGGTTTCGCCGACCGGCGCGTTGGAGGCCACCCTGGTGCTGCGTGCGGTCTACCAGACCACCGAGGGCGCCTGGTTGCGCGCCGGGGCGGGAATCGTCGGCCAGTCCGAGCCCGCTCGCGAATTCGAGGAGACCTGCGAGAAGCTCGGCAGCATCGCGCCCTACGTGGTCGAGGCCTGAGTTCCGCGAAGCACCGACGCCCCTCGCCCGAGACCGGGCGGGGGGCGTGTGCGGTCAGCCCTGGGCGCGCAGGGCCTTCTTGTCGATCTTGCCGACGGCCGTCAGGGGGAGCGTGTCGGCCCGGCGTAGCACGTCGGGGAGCTTGTAGGTGGCCAGGCCGCGGTCGGTGAGGAACTGCTTGATCTCGGCCAGGGTGGGCAGATCGCCCTCGACCACCAGTACGGCACAGACCTTTTCGCCGAGCGCGGGATCGGGCAGGCCGACGGCCGCCGCGTGCCGGACCGCCGGGTGGGCGAGCAGGTGTTCCTCGAGCTCGTCGCAGGAGACGTTCTCGCCGCCGCGGTTGATGACGTCCTTGATCCGGCCGGAGACGATCAGGTGGCCGCTGGGCAGCACTCGGACCAGGTCGCCGCTGCGGTAGTAGCCGTCGGGGGTGAAGGCGCGCGCATTGTGTTCCGGCGCACGGTAATAGCCTCGGATGGTGTACGGACCACGGGTGAGCAACTCGCCCTCCGCGCCCGGGGCCACGTCGTTGCCTTCCCCGTCGACGACGCGGACCTCGTCACCCGGCGACAGCGGACGCCCCTGGCTGGTGCAGATCAGGTCGATATCGTCGTCGAGGCGGGTGTAGTTGAGCAGGCCCTCGGCCATGCCGAACACCTGCTGCAACCGCGTCCCCAGCGCGGGCTCCACGTCGCGGGCGTTCACCTCCGCCAGCTTCGCCCCGCCGACCTGCAACAGGCGCAGCGACGACAGGTCGGCGGTCTCCCATTCCGTTGCCGCGCACCACAATTGGGCCAGCGGCGGCACCACGGCCGTCACCGTCACCCCGTACCGCTCGATCGCGGCGAAGGCGCTCTCCGGACTCGGGTCGGCGATGAACGCGACCGAACCACCGGTGGCGAGGGTGCCGAGGATGCCCGGGCAGGCCAGCGGAAAGTTGTGCGCTGCCGGCAGGCTCGCGAGGTAGACGTCGTCCGGGCCGAACTCGCAGATCTCGGCGGAGGCGCGGGCGTTGTAGTCGTAGTCGTTGTGGGTGCGCGCGATCAGCTTGGGCAGTCCGGTGGTGCCACCGGACACCAGCAGCACCGCGATATCGCCGGGATCCACCACGGGCAGCGAACCGGTCGCGCGCGGAACGGAATTCAGCGCGGTGAACGGCCCGGCTGCGCCGAGTACCAGGACGTGGCGCAGCGACGGCACCCGCTCGGCGACCTCGGCCGCCAGTTCGCGGTAGTCGAAATCGGCCGCCTGGTCGGCGACGATGTACGCTACGGCGCCGGACAGCTCGGTCAGATGCTCGATCTCGGCACGACGGTGCGCGGGCAGCGTCAGCACCGGGACGGCGCCCGCCCGAAACAGCCCGAACAGCACCGAGGCGAATTCCGGCACGTTCGGCAGTTGCACGATCACCCGGTCGCCCGGTGAAATGCCCAGCGCCGCGAGGCCGTACGCCATCCGGTCGGCGTCGGCGTCCAGTGCGGCGTAGGTGCGGGCGCCGTCCGCGGTGTGCAGGGCGGGGCGCTGCGGCCATCGGCGTGCCGAGTCGCGCAGCAGTTCGCCCAGCGGCCGGCCCGTCCAGTACCCGGCCGCGCGGTAGGCGTCGGCGAACTCGGCGGGGATCGGCACGAAGCCGTCGCGGTCGTCCCGGGTGGGTGTCGCTGTCATCGGTACTGCCTCACGCTCATCTTTCCAAGGTTAGGCAACCCTATCTCACCGTGGGTGCCGGCCGCCGCGTGGGCGAGGCAGGAGACGGGGACGCTTCGCCGCTCTAGACTCGATCTCGTGACTGGTTGGGACACTTCCGACATCCCGGATCAAAGCAGCCGTACCTTCGTGGTCACGGGCGCCAACAGCGGGATCGGCGCCGTGACCACGCGGGCGCTGGTCGCGGCGGGCGCGCAGGTGATCATGGCCTGCCGCGACGAGGTGAAGGCGCGCGCGGTGGCCAACGAGATCGGCGACCGGGCCCACGTCCGCCGCCTCGATCTGGCCGACCTGGCATCGATCCGGCAGTTCGCCGATTCCGTCGAACGCGCCGACGTGCTGATCAACAACGCCGGTGTGATGGCGCTGCCGCTGCGCCGCACCGCCGACGGCTTCGAAATGCAGATCGGCACAAACCATCTCGGGCACTTCGCGCTCACCGGCCTGCTGCTCGACAAGATCGCCGACCGCGTCGTCACCGTGTCCAGCGGCGCGCACGTCATCGGCCGGATCGACCTCGAAGACCTGAACTGGGAGCGCCGCCGGTACGAGCGCTGGCAGGCGTACGGGCAGTCCAAGCTGGCGAATCTGATGTTCGCCTACGAATTGCAGCGCCGTCTCGCCGCGGCCGGATCGTCGAAGGTGTCGGTGGCGGCCCATCCGGGCTACGCCGCCACCGAATTGCAGTCGCATACCGAGTCGTTCCTGGACCGGGTCATGGCGCTGGGCAACCGAATTCTGGCCCAGAGCGCGGAAATGGGCGCGCTGCCTTCACTTTTCGCGGCGACCGCCGACGTCGAGCCCGGCCGGTTCTACGGTCCGACCAACCTGCGCGGCCTGCGCGGCCATCCCGGGCCCAGCGGCTCGTCCGCCGCCTCCCGCGACGAGGTCGCGGCCCGGCGGCTGTGGGAACTGTCCGAGCAGCTCACCAAGGTCACCTACCCCTTTTCCCGGCGCTGACCTGGTGTGACACAGGGCACAACGGTCGCCCTGTCACACCCCGGGAGGCTGCGTCGTCCCCCTGATATACGGAAGCCGCGCCCTGCGGCCCGAGGTCAGGAGACAGCGATGGAACCCCGAATCAACCTGTTCGCCAACGAGATCGCCGCCAAGTTCACCAAGCGGCTCACCAACGCCGGTCAGGTCATCGGCCAGTCGGGACTGCCCGCGGCGACCTACGAACTGGTCAAGATCCGCGCCAGCCAGATCAACGGCTGCGGCTTCTGCACCGACATGCACACCAAGGACGCCGCGGCTGCCGGGGAAACCCAGGTGCGCCTGAACCTGGTCGCCGCCTGGCGTGAGGCCACCGTGTTCACCGAGGCCGAGCGCGCCGCCCTGGCCCTCGCCGAGGAGGGCACCCGCCTCGCCGACGCGCACCACGGCGTATCCGACGAGACCTGGGCGGCGGTGCAGAAGCACTACGACGACGAGCAGCTCGGCGCGCTCGTCTCGGCGATCGCGGTCATCAACGCCTACAACCGCTTGAACGTCATCGCCCGCACCCCCGCGGGCAGCTACGAGCCCGGCATGTTCGGTGTTTGATGGCACCGCCTGTGATGTGGCGGGTCTCACACGCTTTCGCGCATTTGTTCAGGCGCGCGACACCGCCTGCTACAGTCGCCTCTGTGCAGCGCGTGTATTTCTGGTTTATCAAGCCGGCCCCGGGTGGGTCGGTCGGTGAACCGCGCTGACCTTCTCCCCACCCCGAGCCGATGACAGTCCGGCTCGACGGGATCTCTCGGTGGGTCGGCCTGAGAAAAGGAATCCACGATGACGATCGCTGCCGACGCCGACGCGACCGAGAAATCTGCCGACGTCGCCGATCTGGACGATCAGCGCACCCTGAGCATCAGCCCCCTGTTGTCGCCCGCCGACGTGCGGCGCGACCATCCCATCGATGCGGCGCTCGCCGAGACCGTGCGGGCCGGCCGGGCCGCCACGGTCGACGTGCTCGATGCCACCGACGATCGCCTGATGGTGATCGTCGGCCCGTGTTCGGTGCACGACCCCGCGGCCGCGCTGGACTACGCCCGCCGGTTGGCCGCCAAATCCGCCGAACTGTCCGATCGGCTGCACGTCGTGATGCGCGTGTACTTCGAGAAGCCGCGGACCACGCTCGGCTGGAAGGGCCTGATCAACGACCCGCACCTGGACGGCACCTTCGACATCAACACCGGCCTGGGCCTGGGCCGGCGGCTGCTGGTGGACATCACCGCGCTGGGTCTGCCGGTGGCGTGTGAATTCCTCGACCCGATCACCCCGCAGTACATCGCCGACCTGGTCTCCTACGGTGCGATCGGCGCCCGCACCGCCGCCAGCCAGGTGCACCGGCAGCTGGCCAGTGCGCTGTCGATGCCGGTCGGCATCAAGAACGGCACCGACGGCGATGTGCAGGTGGCGGTCGACGGCGTGCGCGCGGCCGGGGCGAGCCACGTCTTTCCCGGCACCGGCCTGGACGGGCGGTCCGCCCTGATCCGCACGGTCGGTAATCCGGACTGCCACGTGATCCTGCGTGGCGGCAGCGCGGGGCCGAACTACGACGCCGCCTCGGTGGCCGAGACCTGCGCCCGGCTGGACAAGGCGGCGCTGCCGCAGCGGGTGGTGGTCGACGCCAGCCACGGCAACAGCAACAAAGACCACAACAAGCAGGTCGATGTCGTCACCGACATCGCCGCACGCGTGGCCGCGGGCGACCACAGCGTCGTCGGCGTGATGATGGAGAGCTTCCTCGTCGCGGGCCGTCAGGACCTCACCCTCGGCCACGCCACCGACCTCACCTACGGCCAGTCCATCACCGACGCCTGTCTCGACTGGGCCACCACCGCCACCCAGCTCGACCGCCTCGCCGCCGCCGTCGCCACCCGCCGCGGCTGACTGACCGGCCCGCTGGATCGACGGATCTCGCCGTTCGTCACCATCCGGTGTTTCGCTGTGTCGAGAAGTCTCGGTGAGCCGGTCGAAGCGTGTCGTGCCCGCCGTCGCCGGCAATGTGCCGGGCCGGGAGGTCCAGCGGTTGCGAACTGGCTCGCGACGTCCGGTCCACCGGGCACGAGCATGGTCGACATGATCGAGACGACTGCGGTGGCCGGTGTGGCGGTGGCGGCGCTCGGGCTGGTGCTCACGCCCGGGCCGAACATGGTGTATCTGGTGTCGCGTACCGTCTCGCAGGGGCGGCGGGCCGGATTCGTGTCGCTGGCCGGGGTCGCGGTCGGCTTCCTGGTGTACCTGGTGGCCATCGCGGCGGGGATCACGGCGATCTTCGCGGTGGTGCCGGGCCTCTACGTCGCGCTGAAACTCGCGGGTGCGGCCTACCTGGCCTGGCTGGCGTGGAAAACGCTGCGGCCCGGCGGCATGTCGGCGTTCACCCCGTCCGAGCTACCCGCCGATCCCACCCGGCGGCTGTTCGCGATGGGGTTGGTCACCAACCTGCTCAATCCGAAGATCGCGATCATGTACATGGCGCTGATCCCGCAGTTCGTCGAGCCGGCGCGCGGTCGGGTGTGGTTGCAGAGCCTGTGCCTGGGTGGTGTGCAGATCACCGTCGCGCTGCTGGTCAACGGGTTGATCGTGCTCGGATCCGGGGCCATCGCCGCCTTCCTCGCCGGGCGGCCGCTGTGGCTGCGGGCGCAGCGCTGGGTCACCGGGACGCTGCTCGGCGGTATCGCGGTCATGCTCGCCACGGATCGCGGTCGGCCGGTGCCCGCCTGATCCGCCTACCGTGCGCCACCTGTCGACGGTGTCGCGTGCTGGGCATGCAGCCGCCGCACCGCCTCGTCCAAGGTCTCGTCCTTCTTGCAGAAGGCGAAGCGCACCAAGCGATTCCAGGACTGTCGGTCGTCGGCGAAGACGCTCAGCGGTACGGCCGCCACGCCGAGCCGTTCCGGCAGCTCGCGGCAGAACGTGTGCGCGTCGGCGGTGGTCAGGCCGGAGATGTCGGCGCAGACGAAATAGGTGCCGTCGCTGCGCCGCACTCCGAATCCGGCATCGGCCAGTGCCTGTGACAACCGGATCCGCTTGTCCGCCAAGCCGTCACGCAGTGCCGCGACCCAGGGCAGCTCGTTGTCGAGGGCATAGGCGACCGCCGGTTGGAACGGGCCGCCGCCGACGAAGGTGAGGAACTGCTTGGCCGCGATCACCCCGTCGATCAGCGGCGCGGGTCCGCACGCCCAGCCGATCTTCCACCCGGTGACGCTGAAAGTCTTGGCGGCACTGGAGATCACGACGGTCCGCTCGGACATGCCCGGCAGGGTGGCGATGCTGATGTGCTCGTGCCCGTCGAAGGTGAGGTGCTCGTAGACCTCGTCGGTCACCACCAGCAGGTCGTGCTCGCAGGCCAGCTCGGCCACGGCCCGCAGCTCCGCGCGGCCGAGTACCGTCCCGGTCGGGTTGTGCGGCGAATTCAACAGCAGCAGTCGGGTTTTCGGTGTGATCGCGGCACGCAGGCTGTCCAGGTCGAGGGCGAAGCCGTCGCCGTCCGGCACCAGCCGGGCGGTGCGCCGGGTAGCGCCCGCCAGCGCCACCGCGGCGGCGTACGAGTCGTAGTACGGCTCGATCAGCACGACCTCTTCGCCCGGCTCCACCAGACCGAGCATCGACGCGGCGATGGCCTCGGTCGCGCCCACGGTCACCAGCACCTCGCGGTCCGGGTCGTACCGCATGCCGTAGCGCCGCGCCCGGTCCGCGGCCACGGCCTGCCGCAGCACCGGCATGCCCCGGCCGGGCGGGTACTGATTGCCGCCGTCGGCGATGGCCTGCCGGGCGACCTCCAGCATCGCGGCCGGTCCGTCACTGTCCGGGAATCCCTGCCCCAGATTCACCGCCCCGTGCCGTACCGCCAGCTCGGTCATCTCGGCGAAGATCGTCGCCCGGAAGGGGCGCAGGCGGGCAACGGTCGGCATCTGCTGCATGCGCACCACGGTAGCCCGCCCCGCCCCCACGGCCCGGCACCGCCGGACTCGTACGCCGACGCTGGACGCGCGCAGGCGGTACGGCGGGCGGGTCGACGTAGCGGAGGGTCGATCAGTGCGGCACCCGGATGCCCTTGAGTTTGGCCGGGTTCACCAGGTCGTAGGCGCCCGAGATCAAGCCGTCGGTGACGGTGAAGGCGAGGACGCGGGTGGGGGAGCCGGGGATGCCGTCACGCGGGCCGCGCTCGTGTAGTAGCAGGCCCAGTTGACCGTTCACATCGACGAATTCGGACTCGAGTTCGCTCGGGTCGGCGAGATCCACGTCGTACTTGCGCAGCAGGCCGAGACCCAGCCGGGCCAGCTTCTCCGCTCCCACAACGGAATTGAGCGCGGTACGGGTGGTGCCGCCGGAGTCGGCGATGAACACCGCGTCCGGATGCAGGGCCGCCACCACCTGCTCGATGTCGCCGGAATACAAGGCCTCCAACAGCTTCTGCACCGCGGCCGCGTGCTCGGCGTCGGAGACCGGCTCGGGGCTTCGCGCCGCAGCCTTACGCGCCCGCGTCGCCAGCTGGCGCGCCGCCTCCACCGAGATGTCGAGAATGTCGGCGATCTCCTCGAACGGGACCGCGAAACCGTCGTGCAGCACGAACGCCACCCGCTGCGGCGGGGTCAGCGACTCCAGCACCACCAGCGCGGCCAGACGGCAGTCCTGCTTGCGGACCACGGCTTCCAGCGGGTCGGGGGCCCCCGACGGCTTGCGGGCCGTGACAATCGGTTCCGGCAACCATTGCCCCACATAGCTTTCCCGCCGTGCCGCCGCACTACGCAGCCGATCCAGGCAGATGCGGCTCACCACGGTCGTCAGCCAGGCCCGCATGTCCTCGATCTCCGACTGCCGAGCCGTCGCCAGCCGCAGCCAGCTCTCCTGCACCGCGTCCTCGGCATCGGCCACACTCCCCGTCAGCCGATAGGCCACCGAGAGCAGGTGCGCTCGGTGTGATTCGAACAGATCGGCGAGCAGAGCGGCAACCATTGCGCAGATTCTACGGCGGTGGTAATAACACCCCCCGCTCCCCCCGAGAGCTGCGCCGACAGCGAAACGCGACCCAGCCCACACAGCCCTGTCGGTCCGTTCGGGAACAATGGACCACGGCCCACAACCGAGGAGGTGCCGTGACCGAGGGACCACTCATCGTCCAGAGTGACAAGACCCTGCTGCTCGAGGTCGATCATGCGCAGGCGGATGCGGCTCGGCAGGCTATCGCGCCGTTCGCCGAGTTGGAGCGGGCGCCCGAGCATGTGCACACCTATCGGGTGACGCCGTTGGCGCTGTGGAACGCGCGGGCGGCGGGGCACGACGCGGAGCAGGTGGTCGATGCGCTGGTCAGCTACTCGCGGTATGCGGTGCCGCAGCCGTTGCTGGTGGACATCGTCGACACCATGGCCCGCTACGGGCGGTTGCAGCTGGTCAAGCATCCGGCGCATGGGCTGGTGCTGGTCAGCCTGGACCGCGCGGTGCTGGAGGAGGTGCTGCGGCACAAGAAGATCCAGCCCATGCTGGGCAGCCGGATCGACGACGACACGGTGGCCGTGCACCCGTCCGAGCGCGGCCGGATCAAGCAGATGCTGCTCAAGATCGGCTGGCCCGCCGAGGACCTGGCGGGGTACGTCGACGGCGAGGCGCACCGCATCGAACTCGACTACGAGACCACCGAGTGGCACCTGCGCGACTACCAGGAAATGGCGGCCGACTCGTTCTGGGCCGGTGGGTCCGGCGTGGTGGTGCTGCCCTGCGGCGCGGGTAAGACCATGGTCGGGGCCGCCGCGATGGCCAAGGCCGGGGCCACCACGCTGATCCTGGTCACCAATACCGTCGCCGGTCGGCAGTGGCGGCGCGAGCTGCTGGCCCGCACCTCCCTGACCGAGGACGAGATCGGCGAGTACTCCGGCGAGCGCAAGGAGATCCGCCCCGTCACCATCGCCACCTACCAGGTCATCACGCGCAAGACCAAGGGCGAGTACAAGCACCTGGAGCTGTTCGACAGCCGTGACTGGGGCCTGGTCATCTACGACGAGGTGCACCTGCTGCCCGCCCCGGTCTTCCGGATGACGGCCGACCTGCAGTCCCGCCGCCGCCTCGGCCTGACCGCGACGCTGGTGCGCGAGGACGGTCGCGAGGGCGACGTGTTCTCCCTGATCGGGCCGAAACGCTACGACGCGCCGTGGAAGGACATCGAGGCGCAGGGCTGGATCGCCCCGGCCGACTGCGTCGAGGTGCGGGTCACGCTCACTGAGGCCGAGCGGATGAGCTATGCCACCGCCGAGCCCGACGAGCGCTACAAGCTGTGCTCGACCGCCCGCACCAAACTGCCCGTGGTCGAGTCGATTCTGGCCCGGCACCAAGGCGCACCGGCTCTGGTGATCGGCGCCTATCTGGACCAGCTCGAGGAACTGGGCGAGCATCTGAACGCCCCGATCATCCAGGGCTCCACCCGGACCAAGGAGCGCGAGTCGCTGTTCGAGGCGTTTCGCAACGGCGAGATCCCGGTGCTGGTGGTGAGCAAGGTGGCCAACTTCTCCATCGACCTGCCCGAAGCGTCGGTGGCCGTGCAGGTTTCGGGCACGTTCGGCTCCCGCCAGGAGGAGGCGCAACGGCTCGGCCGCCTGCTGCGCCCCAAACAGGATGGGGGACAGGCGCATTTCTACTCCGTGGTGGCGCGTGACACGCTGGACGCCGAATACGCCGCCCACCGGCAGCGTTTCCTCGCCGAACAGGGGTATGCCTATCGCATTACCGACGCGGACGACCTGCTCGGCCCGGCGCTCGGATAACCGAGGCGGTTCATCGGAGAAAATGCCTCCGCATACGTGTTAGGAATAGGACGTGCGACGCTTCGAATTCGCGGTGGACCGCGAACACGCCCGAGCGGTGAACGAAGTGCTCGCGGCCATCCGGCGATTGCGGATCCTGGCGTTCGCCGCCGCGATCGTGCTGGGCCTCGGCACCGCCGGCCTGATCCGGTTGCAGCACCCGTACTCGTTCCTGCTGGCGGTCGCGTTCGCTCTGGGCACCATCACCGCGCTGTTCGTGGCGGTATGGACGCCGTACCGCTCGCGCATCGAGAAGCTCTACGCCGAGGGCGAACTGGTGCCCGCGGTGGTGTCGGGCAAGCACGCCCGCGGGGTGACGCTGCTGGCGCTGGTCAATATCGCCAAACCCGGCTGCGACCCGAGCTACGCGCTGATCACGCGGGTGGTGCGGGCACTGCCCGGACACCGCCAGTGGCCCGGCGAGCAGGTACCGGCGGTGACGGTGCGCGCCGACCGGGCGCCGAGTTCGGTCGGCGACCTGCGGCAGGCGGTCACGGCCATGCCGATCGCCTGGGGCACCCGCGATCCCGGCGTCATCGAGCGTGCCCGCGCGGCAATCAGCGACGTGGAGTGGAAACTGCTGGCCGACAATCTCGATCTCGCCGAGAAGGTCCGGCGCGCGGATGCCAAACGACTGCTGCTGGATCCGCAACAGCTGCCGGGCGAGCTGCACGGCTGAAATCCGTGGAAGCCGGGGGCGGTGTTCTCTAGAATTGGCCGGTGATTCCCGCTGGAAATATCGCGGCGTTCCTGGTCGCGGCGACCGTCCTCATCGTGGTTCCCGGCCCGGGTGTGCTGTTCACCATCGGCCGCGCGCTGACCGACGGCAAGCGGGCCGCCCTGGTGTCGGTGGTCGCCCACTCCCTGGGTGTACTGCTGGTGCTGATAATGGTCGCGGCGGGCCTCGGCGCGGTCGTCGCGGCATCCTCGATCGCGCTGACCGTCGTGAAGTTCACCGGCGCGCTCTATCTGATCTACATTGGCGTGCAAGCGATTCGGGAGCGCCACTCGCTGCGCGAGGCGCTCGAGACCCGGGCGCGGCAGCCGGAGCGCACGCGCCGGGTGGTTCGGCAGGGCTTCGTGGTGGGCGCCACCAACCCCAAGGCGATCATCTTCTTCTCGGCCGTCCTGCCGCAGTTCGTGGACCCGGCCGGCGGCCCCATTCCGGTGCAGATGCTGATGCTGGGCGGCATGTTCCTGGTGATCGCGCTGGTGTCGGACAGCGTGTGGGCGATGCTGGCGGGTACCGCCCGCAACTGGTTCGCGCGCTCCCCGCGGCGGCTGGAAGCGGTCGGTGGCGCGGGCGGCGTCATGATCATCGGGCTGGGCGCGAGCGTGGCGGTGACGGGCAGTAGCAACTGAGCGCACTAGCATCGAGCGTCGGTCGGCACGCCGTGCCGGAAAGGGGCTCGCTGCATGGGTGCGTACAACTGGACGCGTTGTCTCACGGTCACGGCCCTGATCGCGGGCGCGCTGGCCCTGCCCGGACACGACCGGGCCGCGCACGCCCAGACTCCGGCCGACCCGTTCGTGGGTGCGCCGGGCCTCGGTGATCCCTACTATCCCGACGACGGCAACGGCGGCTATCAGGCGGAGCACTACGACGTCGCGATCGACTACGACCCGCCCAGCCGACGGCTCACCGGCACCGCCCGCATCGACGCCGTCGCGACCCAGGCGTTGCGCATGTTCGACCTGGACTTCGCGGGCCCCGCGGTGTCCAGGGTGACCGTCAACAATCTGCCCGCCGGCTTCGCCCGCAGCGGTGAGCACGAGTTGGTCGTCACCCCGGCGGTGCCGGTGCTGCCGGGCCTGCCGTTCACCGTCACCGTCGAATACTCCGGCATCCAGGACGACCACCGGGAAGCCGGCTGGACCATCTCACCCGGCGGCGGCGCTTTCGTTGCGGGCCAGCCGCATTCGGCCACCACCTGGTACCCGCTCAACGACACGCCGCTGGACAAGGCGACCTTCGACCTGACCGTGACGGTCCCGCGGGAATGGGACGTGATCTCCAACGGCCTGCGGGTGCGCGACACGGTCGACGGGGCCACCCGCACCGCGCGCTGGTCGACACAGCACCCGACGGTCGGTTACCTCACCACGGTCGCCATCGACCGTTTCGAGTTCCTGGAGCAGCGCCGCGCCGACGGCACGCCGCTGGTCAGCGCCTTCGCCCCGGACGCCGTCCGGCACCGGAAATTGGAGCAGCGGCTGCCCGAGGTGCTCGACTTCCTCGAATCCCTCTACGGCCCTTACCCGTTCGAGAGCGCGGGCGGCATCTACATCGACACCGACCTGCGCATCTCGCTGGAGACCCAGACCCGCCCGACCTACGCGCCGTGGACGGACCTGAACACCCTCGTCCACGAGAACGCGCATCAGTGGTGGGGCGACTCGATGTCGGTGCGGCAGTGGTCCGATATCTGCCTGAACGAATGCTTCGCCAGCTATACGGCCGACTATCTGTGGCCGGAGCGGAAGGAGGGCGAGGACGTCGACGCCCGGTATCGAGAGACGGTCGAGAAGTTCCGCGATGAACCCCAGCGCTGGGAGACCCGCTTGCAGGACCCCGGCGTCGGAAAGGAATTCACCGCCGTCTACTACCGCGGACCGCTGTTCCTGCACGCGCTGCGCCACACGATAGGCGACGACGTCTTCTTCCCGGCGATCGCGCAGTTCGTGCGGTCACACGCGTACGGCAACGCCACCATGCCGGAGTTCCGGCAGTTCATGCAGTCGAAGACCGCGGTGGATCTCTCGGGTTTGTTCACCGCGTGGCTGGACCAGGCGGCCGTGCCCGCGGACGAATACCTGTACCCGGGGTCCTTGCGCGGCTGATCCGGCTCACTGCCCGGGTGCCCGCGAGCGGGCCTTCTCCACCCAGCGCCGCACCCGGTCCAGTTGCCGCTCGGCCTTGTGCGCCGCCTCCTGGGCCGAGCGCTGTGCCGCCGCGGCGAAGCGGCGCTGTTCCTCGGCGCGCTCCAATTCCGCGCGCAGGGCAGCGATCCGGTCATCCGCCTCGGTCACCCGCGCGGCGGCGCGGTCGAGGTCGGCCTGCGCCGAATCGATTGCCTCGCGGGCGGATTCGAGGGCCGCGAGCGCATCGTCGAGTTCCTGCCGGGCGGCCGCGTCGCGGTCCTCGGCGGATTTCGCCCGACCCGGCTTCGGCCGCTCGGATGCGGGCGCGGCGGCGCGATCCGGTACCGCGGCCAGCTCCGGTCCGGCCGGACCGAAGCCCTCGTAGTTGGCCGCGGCAGTCAGCGTCCCCGCGCGCACGTGGTCAGCCACGGCGGGATCGGCCAGCGCGGCGTGCAGGGTCTGGCCCACCTCGCGCAGGACCGACTCGCTGAGCGTGCGGTCGTGCCCGGCGGCGAGCTGACCGGCCTTGCGGGCCAGCGCGTTCACCACCTGCTGCCGCTGAGCGGTCAAGTCGCGCAACTGTTCTCCGGACAGTCGGCGCTGGGCGTCGCGTAGCGCGTCGCCGAGTTCGAGCAGTGCGGTGACCTCCTCGGGCGCCTCGTGGGCCAGTAGGTTCACCGCCCAGGCCGCCACGGTGGGTCTGCGCAGTTTGCCGATCGCGGCCGCGAGCTTCCGATCCCCGTCGGCGCGCGCGGCTTTCGCCTGCTCATCGCGCGCTGCGGTGAACTGTGCGGGGTCGAGCGCGTAGAGCCGGCGGGTCGCCTCCTCGAGCGTCATGGTGCCGAGCGTAACGATTTCGTAGCCGATTCCGACCTAAGATCACGATCCGCGCGGCTATGGTGCGGGCAGAGCGTGAAAGGTATCGAGCGTGAACCTCTTCGAACTGCAACTGCTGACCGGCTTCCTGCCGCGGATGCTCAATTTCAATCTGCTGGCCCTGTACGGCCTCGGCATGTTCCGCTGACCCTGCGGCATTTCCGGCGTCCGATGTTCCCGTCCTCCCCGCGATCGGCGTAAAGCATTGGGCGCGAAAGGTTTTCGGGGGAAACGCGCCGTTGTTCCCGTACTGCTGGCAACGGCCGCCCTGGCGGCGGGTTGTGCGGCCGTGCAGAGCGCGAGCCGGACCGACACCGCCAGGGCACAGGTCGGCGACTGCATCCACGTCATCGAGGGCTCGACCACCGACTCGCGGACCGAACCGGTCGACTGCGCGTCGGAGCGGGCCGTCTACACGGTGATGTCCACCTCGCCCACCCGCGCCGACTGCGGCCGCGAATATTCCTCCTACGAGGAGACCTTCCACGGCGGCACCACGGCGTTTCTGTGCCTGGCACCGAATCTCAAACCCGGCAGCTGCTATCACCAGGACCGCGACACCGGCTTCGCCTACGCGGACTGCGCGTCCGCGGCGGCGACGGTCCGGGTGGTCGCGCGGATCGACGGGCGCCACGACTCGTCGCTGTGCGACCCGAGCGCGACCTACCTGTTGCTGTCCGAGCCGAAAACCACGTTCTGCATGGTCAATCCGAAGGCCTGAGCGGGCCGCCTACTGGTCCACCAGCGCCACCGAGGCGATGCGGTGCAGCACGAAATGGCGGACCGATCCGGTCACCGGATCCAGCGCGTCCAGCTGCCCGCCCGCCACTTGCAACGGCTCCACCACCCGCTGACTGGCGACACCCTGGGCATCGACGTAACCGATGTGCACCGGCCGCCGCACCCGCGCCGCCAATTGCAGCAGGGCCATGGTGGCGGCCGTGCTGTTGCGGCTGCCGTCCGACCGGACCGCCTGCCCCGATCGAGCCTGTGCCGCCTTCTCCCCGGCACGCAGCTCACCCACCAGCAGCCGCAGTTGCGCACTGCTGGGCGGGGTGGGCCGCCACGCCTGCCGGGCATTGGTCCGGGCCGGGATGCGCGCGCCGCGCGGACGCAGGTCGACGATCGTGCCCGACGAATCCTCGCCCGCCGGAGCGAAACCCGCGGCGCGCAACTGGTCGAGCACCTCGCCGAGCGAGGCCTGCGAGATTGCCACGGTCGGGGCGACCGCGCGCAGCGCCAGCCGCTCGGCGACCGGGGTGGCCAGCACCTCGGCGAGCAGCGCCGGGTCCTCGCTGCGCACGAACGACTGCGCCATCCCGGCGCGCAATCGGCCGTGGCGGCGCGCGACATCATCGATCAGATAGGTCAGCGACTGCGGCACCGGGGTGCGCGAGTGCGCCGCGAACAGCTGATGCAGTTCGGCCGCCGTCATCCCGGCGTCGAGCGCCCGCCGCACCGACGACTCGCCGATCCGGTAGACCGTCGCGGCGCCCGCGGATTCGACATCGGCCACCAGTGCGATGCGGCTCTGCAGATCCGCCACCAGCGGCCCCGGTGCGACGATCGTCAGATCCGCCTGCACCAGTACATGATCCACCGGGTCGGGCAGAGCGGACTCCATCTCGGCCTCGGCGTCGGAGGTGCTGCCGTGCAGCAGGGCGCGTCCCGCCGAGGTGAGGGCGCCGCGCCCGATCAGCCCGAGGGCGCTCGCTTCCGCCAGGGTGCGCTCGACCGCCTCGGTGCGGAAATGCCTGCGCCAGCGCGGTTGCCGCCACGCCAGCACCCGGGCGATATCCGGCGGTGATACGGCGGCCCCGGGCGGCTGCTCGGCCAGCAGCGCCAGCACGGCCCGCCGATCCCGGATCGCGTGCACATTGCGCAGCTCGAGCGAGAGCGCGGCCAGCGGTTTGTCGTTCGCGTCGCGGCCGCCGATCATCCACGGGAACCGATCCAGCTCCAGCCACGCCTGGGCGAGGACGGTCCAGCGCCGGGCCGCCGGGCCGTCCAGCCAGCCGTCCGCGGCCGCGGTGGGAGCCCAGTAGTCGTCGACGGGGTCGCCCGGCGGCGGTGGTTCGGGAGTGCCCTTGTCCAGCAGGCGCGCCGCCGCCAGCACCTCCACCAGCAGGCCCACCCGGCTCTCCTCGATTCCGGTGGCCTTGGTGATGCGCCGCAGCTCGCGCACGCCCAGACCGCCCGAGCGCAGCGCCGGCGCGGGCGCCTGCGCCAGCACCTCGATGATGTCGGCGCAGTGCCGCAGCAGTTCGCCGGTCTCGGTCGCGGCGGCCGCGTTGGTGTCGGCCGCGGTGTGCTTGTCGAGTTCGGGCCGCGGTGGCTTCAGGGCGTGCGGGTCGGTGACCGGTTCGCGGCGTAGCACCTGGCCCACCGCGGGCGGTAGTTCGACGGTCTCCTTGTCGACCCAGTCGAGCAGCCGCGCCGCCAGCAGACGCTGGATCGGCCGGTCCGGCGGCGTGCCCGGCGCGGCGTCGCGAGTGCGTCCCCGCGGCCCGGTGGTCGCCAGTTTGTCCAGCAGTGCCCGTTCGGGGGAGCCGATTCCGGACAGGGCCGCAACGATTTCCGGTTCGGTGAGCGCGTCGGGGATCTCGGTGGTGCTGCCGAGTGGCCACGGCAGCGCGTCCTTGGCGGCGGCCACCAGGTACAGCTCGGCGGTGCCCCACGCGAGGGCGCGGGCGGTCAGCCGATCGACGGCGGCGTCGACGGCGGCCCGCGCCACCCGGTCACCCAGCAACTCGTGCAGGCGGGCGCGGGGGAGCGGGGTGGTGTGCCGATCCGGGACCGCCGCGTGGTGCACGGCCAGGGTCTCGATCACCGCGAAATCGAGGGTGTCGAGTTCGTCGGTGGCGCGCAGCACCGAGGCGCGCTGCTCGGCGCGGGCGGCCAGCACCGACATCGAGGACGGCAGCGGCACCGCCAGATCGGGCCGCAGCTCGAGCAGCGTCACCAACTCGTCGTCCGAGCGGGCGGCCAGCCAATCGGCCAGCGACGCGACGTCGACGGAACCGGTGGCTGTCGTGGAGTGCTCGTCCCCGGCCCGGGGTGCGTCGTCGGTCGTGGTCATCCCATCCAGCGTACGGCCGGGCGCGGTGCGCCGCTGGGCCGCCGTCACACAGCGCCGCGGCGGCCGGACACGACCGCTCGGTTCCATGCCAGAATTGGGCCGTGGTGAACAAATCGAAGAAACCTTATGTCGACAACGGCTGGCCGCAGGTCGCCAATGGCGACCACGCGGTGACCGAACTCTCGTCGACCCGTTCCGGTGGGCTCTCGCCCTACGGGGAGGACACCGAATTTCCGGTGCCTGCCGAAGAGGTGCCCTACGTGCACCCGCACACGGTCATCAACCGCTGACCGATCGACGACAAGGCCCCCGTACCGTGCCGGTGCGGGGGCCTTGTTGTAAGGATTCGGGCCGTAAAGGGTTCGGGGAACGCTCAGTTGGGCAGCAGGCCCTTGTTCGCCTCGAAGAAGTCGACCACCTGCGGGTCGAGCTTGACGCCGTTGGCCTTCGCGGCGTTCAGCACGTCGAGGGCGGGCTGGGGCACCTGGATGCCCTGCGACTGCGCGACGGCGATGGCCTTGTCGACGGCCTGGAAGACTTCCTGGCTGCGGTCGGCGGGCGCCTGGGTCTGCTGCGGGGCCGCCTCGCTCTGGGCCGTGGGGCTCCAGTGCGGCGTCTGCCGGGCGGGGGCCGGAGCGGTGCGCTCCTCGGCGGCGCCGTTCAGCCCGAGACGGGACGAGCAGGACGGCCACGCGCCCCAGCCCTGGGAGGCGAGGACCTTCTCGGCGACGGCGATCTGCTGCTCGCGGCTGGCCTGGTTGGCGGCCGGGGCGTACTCGGTGCCGCCGTGCGCGGCCCAGGTGCCCTGCGAGAACTGCAGTCCACCCTGGTACCCGTTACCGGTGTTGATCCCCCAGTTGCCGCCGGACTCGCACTGCGCGAGTTTGTCCCACTCCTGGTCGGGTGCCGCGGCGGCGTTCCCGGCGAGAGCGATACCCGCGCCGCCCACGATCGCGCCCGTGACGGCGACCTTGGCGACGGTGCGGCCGGTGTTGGTCGGCTTGCGATGGCGTCCACTCATATCGGGTCGTCTTCCTCTCGTACGCGCCTGCGAGGTGAGCTGTCGGGTTCGGACTGAGAGGCCGTCCGGTCCCGGTGCACCTCGCGGTGCGGTGGGACTTCACCCCAAGGAACCGATCGGTGGCGAACGGTCCCGCTTCCCTGCGTAGGGAACGTGGGTTCCCCGCCCTCGCCCCTGCTTCCGTCGGGGTCCGTACCCGCGGGGCGAGGCTCGGTGCGGCGGGCCGGTGGTTCCGGGACTGCTCCCGGCTGCGTTAGACCGTACGACGATTGCCGCGAAAAATCACCATTTGGTAACCGGCGTGTATGGCCGGGTCTCGGTCCGCCGCAACGCCTTCCGTATCGCGTCTGCGCTGGTGAGTGCGGCGTGTCACGGTGATGCATCGGCCGTGACCGTCCCGTGACCCTTCCGTGATGTGATGAGAATCACATGTGTAGCGCGATAACGAACTGGGCAAATACCGGACGGCTACCGTGACCGGCGGCCGGACCAGAGCGCGAAGACCACCGCGAGCAGCAGTCCCAGCGGCGTTCCGATCATCGCGACCAGGTACAGCCACAGTCCGGGCTCGCCGTCGGACACGATCGGTGTGAGGAAAATGGCGACGACGGCCAGCACGCCGATCGCGAACAGACCCAGGGCCGCGTACAGGAGCGGATCGCCGGAACGGCGCGGGGAGGACTCGGGCATTACTGCACCGTAAAACTGGTGTGCTCGGCGGATCGGCACCGGGGTAGACTCGATGCCAATCGCGTCCTGCATAGCTGTGTAGGGCGCGTTCTTTTCGCACGCAGACGAGTCCCGGAATCGATTCCGGGACAAAGGTTGTGCCCGGGAGGTCCGGGCATCGATGACGAACGGGTGAGCGCAGTGCCGACCGGCAGGGTGAAGTGGTACGACGTCGAAAAGGGCTTCGGCTTCCTTTCCCAGGACGAGGGTGAGGACGTCTATGTTCGGTCGTCTGCGTTGCCCAAAGGTGTCGAGGCGTTGAAGCCCGGGCAACGAGTCGAGTTCGGGATGGCGGCCGGGCGGCGCGGTCCGCAGGCGCTGAGCCTGAAGCTCCTGGAGCCGCCGCCCTCCGTGCGCGGCGGTCAGGCGCGCAAGGAGCCCGCCGCGCATCCCCGCCAGGCGCCCGACGACCTGCACGGCATGATCGAGGACATGATCACGCTGCTGGAGGCGAAGGTGCAGCCGGATCTGCGCAGGGGCAAGTACCCCGATCGCAAGACGGCCCAGCGCATCGCCGAGGTGGTGCGGGGCGTCGCCCGCGAGCTGGATCAGTAATCCCGGCGCCGCGTGTTCGCGGGCCTGCGGCTCGCGTCGGAGCGGCCGCGAGGTCGTGCCGAGAGGTTGTGGGGGCAGGCGCTTTTCAGGCGGTTCGGATGGACCAGGCCTGGTACGGGGCGAAGGATTCGGCGCCGGTCTCGTCCCGGGTGGGGACGACCAGTTGGACTTCCACGCCTGCCAGGCGCAGGTCCGGTTCGGGGTGGGAGGGGACGGTGATCGCGAGCGTGCCCTCGGGGTAGTCGCGGTAGGAGGCGAGGCGTTGCACCGCGGTGCCGTCGGGCAGGTCGTACTCGAGCACCATCACCCAGGGGGCATCGGCGATGTGGCGGGGCAGCGAAAGTTGCAGGGGCGCACCGGCTGGGGTGGGCAGGGTGACCGTGGTGGCGCCCTCGCGGCAGTTCAGGCCGAGCTGGCCGCTCGCGTCGGACTGCGTCACCTCGCAGAAGCGGTACGGCGGCACGGTGGCGGCGGTGCCGTGCGCGTAGGCGGTGATCTCCGGGTCCGGCTCGTCGGCATTGCGGACCGCCACGGCCACCACGGCGGCGACGGCGACCACCACCACGAGTACCGCAGCCGCCGCCAGCGCGAGGATCGTGCGGGTACCGAGCTTGGGCATGGCGTATTTCCTGTCGGCTCGTCGGGTCAGTTCGAGGTGGCGGGGCGGGCCGAATCGCCGGACAGGCCGGGAACTTCCTGTTTCGCGTGTTGCGGCCGGTTGCCGCCCCAGCCGGGCAGCAGCGAGTGACCACGGTAGCTCACGTAGGTCTGGATCAATCCGATCGCGAGTACCGCGGTGACGACGGCGAAACCCTTCCAGTACACGGTCGGCAGCAGCACGCCGCCCGCGCCGCCGATCACCCACGCCAATTGCAGCACCGTCTCCGAACGGCCGAAACCGGAGGCGATCGACTCCGGCGGCAGGTCGTCCTGGATCGACGCGTCCAGCGACACCTTCGCCAGCGCGCTCGCGCCGGACGCCACCAGCGCCGCGGCCGCCGCGCCCAGCAGATTGTCGAGCAGCGTCGCGAACAGGGCGACGATCGTGCACGCGGCCGTGCAGGTCACGACGATCAGGGCCGGGCGGCCCAGCTTCATCCGAGCGCCCGAGGCATTGCCGACGAAGTTGCCGACCGCGGCCGCCGCGCCGACCACACCCAGCATCGCCGCCTGCTGCACCGGGCGGTGCTCGGTCGATTTGGCGACGAAGGCCACGTAGAAGGTGAGGAAGCCGGTCAGCACCCGGACCGTGCCGTTGCCCCACAGCCCGGTCACCACCGCCCGGCCCAGCGGCTGACGGCGGCGGCTCGGTTTCACCGGCTGCCCGTCGCGCGACACCGCGGTGCGGGCGTCCTTCTTGTGGTAGCCCAGCGTCGCGGGCACCTCGCCCTCGGTGACCTCCACCCAGGACGGGATCCGCAGGCTCAGATACGCGCCGGCGGCGGCGATCAGCGCCGCGAACACCAGCGCGCCCGGCGATCCGGCCACCGCCGCGACCACACCGGCCACCGCGCCGGCGCCGAGCGTGCCGCCCACCAGACCGAACACCGTGAGCCGGGAATTGGTGCGCACCAAGTCGATATCCGGTGGCAGCACCCGCGGCGTGACGGCGCTCTTCAGCACCGCGAACGATTTGCTCAGGATCATCATGCACAGCGCGAGCGGATACAGCGCCCAGCCGTCGACGTTGAAGATCAGCAGGAACGCGATCACTATTCGCACGGCGAACGAGGCGGCCAGCGCCACTCGGCGGCCGTGCTGCAACCGGTCCAGCAGCGGCCCGATCAGCGGCGCGATCACCGCGAACGGGGCGATCGTGATCAACAGGTACAGCGCCACCTTGGATTTGGACTCGGCGGTGGCGCTGGCGAAGAACAGCGTGTTGGCCAGCGCGACGGCGATGGCGGCGTCGAGGGCGAAATTGGCCATCGTCGCGTACACCAGTGCGGTGAGCCCGGACCGGTCGGCGCCGTCGGCTTTCGCGGCGCGCTGGAAGGAGTGGAAACCCTTCTCGGTCAGTTCGAGGCTGCGCATCGCGACGACCCGGGTCACCGTCAGCTTGCGCGGGACCCGTTGGCGGCCTTTGATTTTCGTGGTGTCCGCGGGTGGTGGCGGTTCCGGCGCGGGCTGTTGCGGCGGTGGCTCCGGTTGCGGAGCCCGCGGCGGGAGGTCGCGGGGCGGTTGCCCGGCGGCCAAGCGGCGCGTGACGAATTCGGGTACGTCGGGGTCGCCGCCGTGCTCGGGCAGCGGCGGCAGCGGACGGCGGGGCGGGGCACTCGGGGGCGGCGGATACCGGTCGTAACCGGGATGCCGCCGATTGAGCGGGTACTCCTCGCCGTCCCACGGACCTGGTTCGGTTCCGGAGGAATCGCGGGAGGCAGCCACACAACGAGTCTATGGGTCGCCCCGCCGGGCCGTTCACGCCGGGACGAAGCGAACCTCGAACAGGACCGGCCAGTACTTGCCGGTGATCAGGAACCGGTCGGTGCCGGGGATCTGGGCGATTCCGTTGAGCACGTCGACACCGGCGCGCTCGGTCGGCGAGAGCAGCCCGCCCGCGTCGATATCGCCCAGCACCGCGCCGCTCTCGGGATCGATGCGCAGGATGTGGTCGGTGTGCCAGACATTGGCGTAGACCGAACCGTCTGCGGCGCAATCCAGTTCGTTGAGCCTGGCGTTGTGGTGGCTGGTGAGCCGGATCGAGCCGACCGCGTCGAAGGTGACCGGGTCGCGGAAGGTGAGGGTGTCGCTGCCGTCGCTCATCACCAGGCGGTCGCCGCGGGTGCACAGGCCCCAGCCCTCGCCGTCGTAGTGGACGCGGCCGCGCTCGGCCAGGGTGATCGGGTCGCGGGCGAAGGCGGTTTCGTTCTTCCAGGTGAGTTGCCACACAGTGGAGCTCGCGCGGGTGATGCCCTCGCCGAAGTATTCGGCGGGCAGTTCGGCGCGCGCGGTGCGGCCCGCGTCGGTCAGGTCGGTGACGCGCACCTCGGAGCGGCCCGCGAGACCGGTGCTCTCGTAGAGCAGGCCGTCGTGGATTTCCAGGCCCTCGGTGAACGCGCCGCGGTCGTGCGGGCGGGTCGCCACCACCTCGACACGCAGCGGCGGAGCGCTGTCCGGGCGGTCACAGGCGACGGTTCCGGTGACCACCGCGGCCAGCAAGATCGGTCCGGTCGCGGCCCACGCACGGCGTTTGCGCTTCATACGGCAAAATGTAGGACGTGAGCGCAGTATCTGTTTCGGAGTCCGGTGTGCGACCGATCCTCGCGGAGGCGGTCGACCTGGCTCGGCGTGCGCTCTCGGAGCTGCAGCCGACGGGTGTCGGCGAGCATCTGGGCGTCACCGCGGAAGACGAGTGCGCGGCCACCCACCACTTCGCGGCCACCCTGCCCGGCTACGCCGGATGGCAGTGGGCCGTGGTGGTGGCGGCGCCGCCGGAGGCCGAGTACGCGACGGTCAGCGAGTCCGCCCTGCTGCCCGGGCCGGACGCGCTGGTCGCCCCGAAGTTCGTGCCCTGGGACCAGCGCGTGCGCCCCGGCGATCTGGCGCCCGGCGACCTGCTGGCCCCGCAGCCCGACGACCCGCGCCTGGTCCCCGGATACCTGATCACCGGCGACCCGGTGGTCGACGAGGTGGCCGAGGAGATCGGCCTGGGCCGCAGCCGGGTACTCAGCCGTGAGGGCCGCGAAGAGGCCGCCGAACGCTGGTACGCCGAGTACGGCCCCGACACCGACATGGCCCGCGCCGCCCCCGCCACCTGCGGCGTCTGCGGCTTCTTCGTGCCCTTGGCCGGCGCTCTGCGCTCCGCGTTCGGCGTCTGCTCCAACGCCATGGGCGCCGACGGCCACGTCGTCCACACCGAATACGGTTGCGGCGCACACTCCGACACCGTTCTCCCCACCGGTGGCGGCTCTCCCCTCTACGAGGCATACGACGACGCCGCCGTCGAAATAATCCCCACCGCCCAACTCCGCTCCGCCGCCGAGGAGAAGCCCGCAGAGCCCGGGCGTGTCGAGTCCGCCGCCGCGGGTGAGTCCGCTCCCGGCTCGGATACTTCCGCTGACACCGAAGCGGCTGCCGTTACCGAGTCGGCGGCCGCCGCCGGCGAATCCGGTAATCGAGCGAGTGCGGTTACCGGGGCGTCGCCTGTGGATGCCGCTGGGGAAGACACGGCCTCGACCGCGGTGGATCCGGCCGATGCCGCGGCGGACACCAGCGCCGCGGTGACCGGTGAGCGCCCGGAAACGGCCGGGGAGCACGGCTCATCCCTGCCCGCCGATGAGTCCCGCCCCACCGAACCGACCGATGACGCCACCCGCGCGGAGGCCACTGAGATCGGAGGGCCCCCGGCGTCCCAGGACGCCGGTGCGACCGCACCGGACAGCGCCGCGCATTCGGATGTCCCCGAACCCCAATCCATCTCGGACAGTGCCGCCGAGACGTCGACGGATACACAGACATCGACAGCTGCCGAGGCGTCGGCGGGTGTCGAGACCTCGGAAGGTGCCGAGGCGTCAACGGGTGTCGAACCGTTGGCAGGTGCTGAGGTGTCGGCGGGTGTCGCGACCTCGGAAGGTGCTGAGGCGTCAACGGGTGCTCAACTGTCGGTAGGTGCTGAGGCATCGGCAGATGCGGGGGCGGGGTCCCGCGCGGGTTCCTCGGAATCCGATACGGCTGCGACGAATTCCGTCGACGCGGACGATTCGGCCGGCGAGGAAACCACCGCGAGTCTCGATGCGGCTGCCCCGAATACCGACGCTGTGGACGATGCCGTACGCGCGGACAGCGCCGCGGGCGTCTCCCACTCTTCGCCGCATGTGCCGGAACCGAGCACATCACAGCCCACCGCGAACGAGGCTGCCCGCACAGCCCAGCCAGCCACCTCCGATACGGCCGAATCCGCGACAGCTGACGACAACGCCGACGAGCCCGCCCCGGCGGGTGACGATGCCGCCGAACCCGCGGCGGTCGATGATGGCGCCGTCGAGTCTGCAACGGATGCCGACGATCTCGCCGAGCCCGCGGCGGTCGATGATGGTGCCGTCGAGTCTGCAACGGTGGCCGACAGTCTTGCCGAGCCCGCGACGGTCGGAGACGGCGCTGCCGAGTCTGCGGCGGTGGACGACAGTCTTGCCGAGCCCGCGACGGTCGGAGACGGCGCCGTCGAGCCTGCGGCGGTGGTCGACGATCTCGCCGAGCCCGCGACGGTCGGAGATGGCGCTGCCGAGTCTGCGGCGGTGGACGACAGTCTTGCCGAGCCTGCGAGGGCCGGAGACGGTGCTGTCGAGACTGCGGCTGTTGGTGAGGGTGCGGCCGATGGAGTTGCTCGGTCGGGTGCGGCGGCCGAGGTGGGGGAGAGTTCCGGTGGGCCGGGGTCCGGCTCGGGGACCGGGGAGGTCGCGGAGGCTGTGGCCGAGGTGGGGGCTGTGGTTTCCGAGGTTCGGGAGGGGGAGCAGTCGCATGGGTCGCGGGAGCCGGGGCAGTACAGCGACGGGTGGGATGTGTCGGCGGTGCGGGTGGAGCACGGCGAGTCCGGGTCGGCGGGGGAGCACTGAGCGCCGAGGGAGCGGTCGCCGATCCGTTCGAGACGGCGGCGCTGCGCGCCGGGGTGCTGGCCGCCTGGCGGGATTCGCCGACGCGGCTGCGGGAGGACGCCGCTACCGAGGCCGACCTGGTCTGTGCCGGTTACCGTGATCGCCTGCTGACCGAGCTGGCGCAGAACGCCGCCGACGCCGCGGCCAAGGCGGCCGTTCCCGGCCGGCTCGTGGTGCGGCTCGAGGGCGCCGACCTGCATATCGCCAATACGGGTGCCCCGCTGGACATCTCGGGTGTGCACGCGCTGACCGCCTTGCGCGTCTCGGCGAAACCGGGCGCCGCGTCGTCGGTGGGCAGGTTCGGGGTCGGCTTCACCGCCGTGCTGGCCGTCGGCGACGAGATCGAATTCCGGTCCACCACCGGATCGGTGCGCTTCTCCCGGATCGAGACCCGGAACGAGTTGCGCGCCAAAAACATTCACGTCCAAGACGATACGGGCTTCATCCCCCCGGCCCTGCGGCTGGCCTGGCCGAGCGCCGCGCCTCCCGCCCCCGGTTACGACAGCGAGATCGTGATCCGATTGCGCGCCGACGTCGATGCGCCGGAGTTGCTGGCCACCATGCGCGCGGAAGCGGCCGACCTGCTCCTGGAACTACCCGCGCTGCAGATCATCCGGATCGGCGACGACGAAATCGCCAGCACCGTAACAGATCTCGACAACGACGTGCGGGAACTGCGGATCACCGGTCTCGGCCGGAATGAGACCTGGTGGCAGTACTCCACCGGCCGCGCACGCTGGCTGCTCCCCGTCCGAGACGGCCGCCCGCACCCCGTCGAACCGGACGTCCTGCGCGCCCCCACCCGCTCCGACGAGGAGCTCTCCGTCCCGGCCCTGCTCATCGCCGACATCCCGATGCAACCGGACCGCCGCCGCGTGCTGCCGGGCGCGCGGATAGCCGAATTGGCCGACGGCTACGCCGATTTCGCGCGCGCCCTGCCATCGCGCGACCGGTTGGTCCTGGTGCCGTCGCCCGGTTTCGCCCGCAGCGAGATCGACGGATCGCTGCGCGAGGCCCTGACCGCCGAACTCCGCACCGCGTCCTGGCTGCCCGTACTGGACGAGCATGGCCGAGCGCGGCCGGAGATCACCGCCGCACCCCGGCGCGCGAGTGTGTTCACCGGCATCACCACGGAATTGGCGGCACTCTTGGCGAATGTCGTAGGCCCGCTGGTGATTCCGGAGCTGTCCGGCCGGACGGTGTCGGAGGCATTGGCCGTGCTCGACGTGCACCGCATCGGCCTGGCGCGGATTGCGGAGCTGTCGATCGGCCTGGAACGCCCGCCGCAGTGGTGGTATTCGCTCTACGACGCCCTGGAACCGTTCGTCGGTGATCCGCTAGCCGTCGAGGAACTGGGCGCGCTGGCGGTCCCGCTGGCCGACGGACGTCTCGTCACCGGCCCGCGCACCGTCGTACTGGACGATCAACTGGCCGTGCCGATTCCGGTGCGGTGGGCTCGCCTGGTCCATCCGGAGGCCACCCACGAGCTACTGGCCCGGCTGGGCGCCCGCCCGGTCACGGCCGGCGACCTGCTCGACGATCCGGCGCTGCGAGCGGAACTCGAGCACGAGCCGGGCGACCCCGAAACCGTCGACGCCGTCCTGGGTCTGGCCGCGCAGCTGACCGACGCCACCGGCCCGGACGCGGCCGGTCTGCCGTCCTGGCTGGGATTGCTCGAGCTGCCCGACGACACCGGCGCCGCCCTGCCCGCGGACGAACTGCTGCTGCCCGGCGCCCCGCTCGCCGAGGTGCTGATGGCCGATTCCCCGTTCGGCACAGTGGATTCCGCGTTGGTCGAGCGCCACGGCGCCGCGCCGCTGCGCGCCGTGGGTGTGGGCTGGGGCTTCACCGTCGTGTCCGAGAGCGACCCGACGGGCCCGGATCACCACCTGGACGACGAAGAGCACTGGTGGGCGAGCCTGCCGGAGGATCCGCCGGAGTTAGCCGCCGTGCGAGACCTGGATCTGGTGGACGACCCCGCGTGGCCGAAGGCGTTGCGGCTGTTGCTGTCCGAGCCCGCGACCCGCCGCCTGCTCGCCGACCCGGACGGCTACACCGCCTGGTGGCTGCGCCGCCACGCTCACATCGACGGCCGTCCGCTCGGCCTGTTCCGTGCCCCCGGCGACCCGGTATTCGCCGATCTGCTACCGGAATTGGCCGGATTCACCCCGGCCGAACTGGCGGCCCTGCGCGGCGTCCTGGCGGATCCGGCAACCATCACGCCCGATCTGGCCGCCGCACTGCTGGATGCCCTCGCCGACCCGAGCCGGACGCCCTCGCCCGCCGCGATCGCCGAGGCCCACCGCCGCCTGGCCGCGGTCCTGGACCACCTGGATCTGGACGAACTGGCCCTCCCCGAACGCGTCCGCGCGCTGTCGGGCGCGGTGATCGACCCCGCCGACGCCCTGGTGCTGGACCACCCCTGCTACGGCCTGGCCATCCCCCCGGACCGCTTGGTAGCCGGGGACATCGGCACCGCCCCCGCCCTCGCCACCCTGCTCGATCTGCCGCTGGTGTCGGAGGCCGTCACCGCCGAAGTCCTCGGTGCGGGCACGCCGACCAGCTGGGCGTCCGAGCCCCTCGGTGTCCTGCTGCGCCTGCAATCCGGCCGCCCCACACCCGACGGGCCGCTGATCCTGCACGACCGACTCCAGGTCCGCCTGTCCGGCGCCTACGAGACCACCACCGACGTCCCGTGGTGGGTGGCGGGCGACACGACTCACCTGCGCCGCCACCCCGCCCGGGATCTGCCGCGGTGACCGAAAACCCTTACCCGGCTACGACTTCCAAGGGATGCCCAGCCGCGATGCCGAGTCACACGGCATAAGAGGTGATCATCTCCGCCAGGACGTCCAGCTGCCCGCGCACCGCCGCGCTGTCGTTGTCCACCAGCCACCGCAGCACGATCCCGTCGATCACCGACAGCGTGAACCGGCTCAGCGTCGGCACGGGTACGCGCCATTCGGTCCCGGTTGCGTCACGGGCGTGTTCGAGCACATCCCCGACGGTGGAATCGTTGAACGCGTACTGCTCGCGGGCGATGGCGAGTTTGGCCGGTGTCTGTTCGCTCTCGCGTAGCGCGTAGGTCGTGGTTTCGTAGGTCAGCAACTGCCGTTCGGGCGTGGCTTCGATGTTCAACCACAGAAGTTCGAGGCTTGCTCGGACCAAACTTTGAAGCGATTCTTTTCCACTTCCGACGTCCTGCCAGACCGTTTCGTTGGTCTCTACGGAATCGCGTAATTCCATCGACAGCGCCTTGACCAACTCGGTCATCAGCGCGTCCTTGTTTTCGAAACAGTAATGCACCACACCGAGCGAAACTCCGGCTGCCTGAGCCACATCGCGTGTGGTCACACCAGCTACACCCTTTTTTTCGGCGAGTCCGATGGCCGCCTCGATAAGGTGGGCTCGACGTTCTTCGACGCTCAATCGGGAGGACACTCAACGCAGTTAAGCGGGAATGAGCCGTGCAGTCAATTCGCGTGCCGCGGAAGTGTGTGATGGACGGACGACCAAGAGGTCTGAGAAACGCTTACAGGCCCGTCTGGGCGCCCTTGTCGCCGCGCCGCGCACCGCGACGCTGGATGACGAAGATGGCGTAACCGAGCAACCCGACAGCCAAGCCCATCAGGCACACCGGCCGCGCGTCGGCCCAATCGCCGTCGGCCCACACCAGCACGGTCGCGACGGCCCACAGCGCCGACCCCACCGCCAGCACGGGGCGCGGGTCGGTGAGCCGCGGCGGAATCTCCGGCACTTTCTGGATCACGTTGTCCACCATACGGCGTGAACACGCGTCCCCTGTCTGACCTGTCCCGTATCGTTTGGCTCTGTGACAACGCCTTCCGACATCCGTGCGCTGGCGGCCGAACTCTCGCTGACGGTCGTGCGTCTGACGCGCCATCTCCGCGGCCGCCGCGCCGATGCGCAGATTTCGCTGACCCAACTGTCGGCGCTGGCGACACTGAACCGCGAAGGCGCGATGACACCGGGAGCCCTGGCCGCGAAGGAAAGGGTGCAGCCGCCGTCGATGACGCGCGTGATCGCCTCGCTGGCGGAACTGCAACTGGTGAAGCGCGACCCGCACCCCACCGACGGCCGCCAGATCATCGTCTCGCTGTCGGAGGCCGGGCGGGCGCTGATCCAGGACGAGAACAACGCCCGCGAGGCGTGGATGACAGAGCAGTTGGCCGGGCTGAGCCACGATCAGCTGCGAGTGCTCGACGATGCCGTCGACATCATGAAACAGATTGTGGCCGAATCGGAATAGCCCCCTCAGCGGGCGAACGCCCCCTCGCTCGGCACGATCTCGCGCCCGAGCGGCATCAGCGACACGGGGATGAGCTTGAGATTGGCCCACCCGAACGGGATCCCGATGATCGAGACGAACAGCGGGATGCTGGTGAGCAGATGGCCCAGCGCCAGCCACCACCCGGCGAAGATGACCCAGACGACATTCCCGATCAGTGACGGCGCCCCGGCGTCCGGCCGCACCACGACCTCGCGGCCGAACGGCCACAGCACGTACGCCGCGATGCGGAACGACGCGATGCCGAACGGGATCGTGACGATCAGAATGCAGCAGACGATGCCTGCCAGCAGGTAGCCCACTGCCATCCAGAAACCCGCGAACACCAGCCACAGCACATTCAGGACGAACCGGATCAGGGTCACGCCTCCAGCATGCCAGGCTCGCGAGCACCCGGCCACCACCGGGAAACCGGCCGGCTGCTCCGGTGGCGGCGTGGCTGTGCGCCCGGGGTCAGAAGAACCAGCCCAGCTCTGCGGACCGGTCGGTGGCGAAGGCCGCGTCGAGGGCGTGCACGTGGCCGAAATCCTTGGCTCGCAAGCGGTTCGCTGCCGCGAACGCGCGGGCCGGGTGCGCGCCCAGGTACATGCTGCCGAGCACGTCTATGCCGAGTTCGACATCGGGCTCGGCGGTGGTGGGCTCGCAGTCGGCGACACCGTCGCGCACGCGCAGGGCGAAGGCGCCACCGGCGGAGCGGAACGGGTCGTGCACCTGCAGCACGAGGCTCAGATCGCCGTTGTACCCCCGGGCCGACAACGCGGCCGGGACGTCCATCACCCGCAGCCACAGCCCGTCCCAGCGCCCGGTGGTGCGGACCAGCCGCGGGTCGGTGAGCAGGTACGGAAGCGGGTCGTCGATGCCGAGCGTGGCCGTCACGGTCTGGACCAGATCGAGCCCGAGCAGCACGCGCCAGAGCGCGGCGTGCGCCTCGGGGGTGACCGCCCGCAGCTCGAGCACCTCGACTCCCAGTCCGGCCTCGGACCGCTCGTGCCGATACAGCGCGTACCCGTCCGGGTGGACGAGCGCGAACAGCCCCCGCGCGGCGCCGAAACGCGCGAGCTTCAGCCGCCACGCCGCATCCGGCTGTTCCTGCGCGCCGGGCGTCAGCCGCCGCCAGCGGTCGTAGCGGCGGGTGAGCGCCGCGGACACGTCGTCGTTCATCGGGGTCAGTTCGACGCCGCCGGGATCCGGTGTGGTGGAGCGGAATTCGGCGAAGCGGCGGTCGATGGTCACCCGGTTCTCGATGACGGCGGGCCCGTATCCGAAGCGGCCGTAGATGGTGCCCTCGCTGGCGGTGAAGATGGTCACCGGCAGCCCCGCCGCCTCGGCCCGCCGGTGCATCTCGGTATACATCGCGCGCAGGATGCCGCGGCGCCGGTGCGTGGGCGCCACCGCCACGCCCGCGACGCCGTTGGCCTGGACGGTGCGTTCTCCCGGCACCGTGAGCGTCATGGTGGTGTCCTGGGTATGGCCGACGATCCGGTCGTCCGCGACTGCCACGATCCTGCGCTCGAGCGGGAACAGTTTCGGGCTGTGGTCGATGAAGGCCCGCTCCATCTCGGGTTCCGGCGGTCCGCCGAACGCATTGGACAGCAGCGCCCCCGTCGCGGCCAGGTCGGCCTCGGTCGGCGTCCTCAGGGTGATGTCGGATGCGATCGCCATGGGTCGACCATCGCACGCGCACCCGCGCCGACGCACCCGATTATCGCGCCGGCGCGCCTCGCTCCGGAGCGCGGAGCGGCCGGACTCCGATGTCGTACGGGCTTCGTTGCCCGCACTGGCCGCGCCGCGCGTCCGGAAAACCGGGCCCGGCCCGCATCGGTGACCTGTCCGGTCCGCCGTCCCCTCCCAGCCGGCAGTCCGGCGCGATGCGGGCCGGGTGTGCGAGGTTTCGCCCTCGCGAAAACCACTGTGCGCGAGCGTGCTTCCGGTCCGCTTAACAACCGCTTGGCACTCGAGTCGCGCGCTGCTCGATCGCCAGCGCGGCAAGCCTGTCGGCGTTACTCCTGCGAGCGGTCGCGTTCGGCGGCGGCTCTGCGCCGCCGCCTGCGTGCCGAGGTGGTGCGCTCGATGCGCGGATCCTCGGC
The DNA here is from genome assembly GCF_014466955.1 of Nocardia wallacei. Taxonomy (NCBI): domain Bacteria; kingdom Bacillati; phylum Actinomycetota; class Actinomycetes; order Mycobacteriales; family Nocardiaceae; genus Nocardia; species Nocardia wallacei. Next base: position 704,270 of record NZ_AP023396.1, read on the forward strand.
CACCGCATAGCGTTTCACGTATTCGCCGAGGAACGCCTGCACGGTCGCGGTGGCCGGGATGGCCAGTAGCGCACCCACCGCGCCGAGCAGCGCGCCGCCGGCCAGCACCGCCAGCAGCGCGATGGCCGCGTGCACGTCGACGGTGCGCTGGGTGATGCGCGGTTGCAGCAGATAGTCCTGGAACCACTGGTAGACGATCGAGAACAGCACGATCCACACCGCGTCGAGCGGCCGGATGGTCAGCGCCACCAATACCGGCAGCACGCCCGCGATATAGGTCCCGACGGTCGGCACGAACGAGGCGATCACACCGAACCAGACGCCCAGCGCCACCGCGTTCGGCAGCCCCAGTATCGCCAGGAACGCGCCGTGCGCGACCGCGGAGATCACCGCCAGCAGGGCCCGCGAGTACAGGTAGCCGCCGGTCTTCTCGATCGCCAGATCCCAGGCGTGCAGCACGGTGTCCTGTCGCTCCGGGGGCAGCAGCGAGCACAGCGCGCGGCGCAGCCTGGGGCCGTCCGCGGTCAGGTAGATGCTGAACAGGGCGATCGTCAGGAACTGGGCGAGCCCGCCGAGGATGGTGCTCGACACGCCCCACACGTTGTTCGCCGCTCGCGACGCGTAGCCGTTGATGACGTCGGAGTCGCGCAGCAGCCGGTCGGACAGCTCGTGCAGCGTGAAATTCTGGTGGAAGGTGCGGTTGACCCAGTCGACGAGATCGTTGATCAGCTGCGGCGCCTCGTTCGCCAGCTTGCTCACCGTATCCACCAGCAGTGTCGCCAGCGCCGCGATAAACCCTGCGACGCAGGCGAATACGGCGACGAACACCAGACCGGTCGCCAGGCCGCGCGGCACGCCCCGGCCGACGAGGACGCCGACCGCCGGTTCCATCGCCAGTGACACGAAGAACGCCACCAGCATGATGACGAGAATCCCCAGCAGCCGGTGGAACGCCCAGTCCGCCAGTTCGAACAGGCCGAGGAACAGGAAACCCAGCACCATCGCACGCGGCAGCCAGGGCGGCATCCGGCGATGCGCCCCGGCGGCCGCGGGCGGTTGCGCGGCCATGGCCTCAGTCTGGCCGATGCCCCGGCGATTTCCTGGTTACGACGCGGGGTCAGGGCTCCGCGCGCTGATCCAGCACCATGCGTCGCGCCTCGACCAGGGTTTGCCGGGCCCGGCGGCGCATCCGGCAGGTGTCGACGCCGCAGTCGAGATGGCGCTGCATGATGTGGTGGGCCTGCTCGAGGGTGAGGCCACCGGGGTCGGTATGGCAGGTCAGCACGCCGGGGACGCGATGGTCGACCATCGGCAATTCCATTGTCGGAAAGGCGTAACGGTCGTCGGTGGCGTGGCCCGGCTCTCGGCGTTCGGTCATGATCAGCTCCTGATGAACTCCGACGGTCCGCCCGCCTCGGCCGGTTCGTGGCTCAGCTCCGCGCGGACCTCCGGGGCGGCCAGCTCCGCCCGCGCGCAGGCGCGCAGGAACTCGGTGGCCACCGCGCTCAGCGCCGGACTGGCATGGCGGACCGCGGAGCTCAGCCGGATGCTGCGATACAGCAGGCCGGGATCGCGGTCGGCGGCATCCCATTCCGCGGCGTCGTCCTCGATGCGATGCCGCCACAGCAGCGCGGCGCGATGTTCGGAGATCCAGCCCGACAGGCGCTCCCAGCCGAGCAGGGTGTCGTGCACCAGCGTCGCGTGCCGGTAGTCGACCGTGATCAGGCGCTCGCGGACGAGCCTGTCGACCAGCCGCACCCCCGACACGGTCTGCCCGGCGATGCGGCGCAACTCCGCCCCCGGTAGCCGCCGGCGCGCCACACTGCCGTCGCGATGCACGGTGACCAGCGCGAGCAGCAGCTGGCGGGCGTCGGCCTGCTGGTCGGGAGTCAGGCGGGTCCACGCCTGCTCGGCGACGGTGCGGACGGTGCGCTCGGGTCCGCCGACGCGGCGGTAGCCGGTGACATCCAGCCGATTGTCGGTATGACAGGACCACATCGACCGCATGGTGGCGTGCAGCACGGGCAGCACTCCGGGGTCGGCGTGCTGGCGGTCGGTCGGATAGCGAGGTGTCTCGAGAGCCGACAGCAGCAGCTCCACCACGCCCGGGTCCACCGTCACCCCGCGCGTCCGCGGTGGCCCGGTGATCGCCGAGGTGAGTTCCTGGCGGGTCATCGGGTTCAGGGTGAAGCTGTTGTGCTGGATCGCGTGGGCGAGCCAGGGATACTGCGCGCAGTCGGCCAGGTGGTCGGAGCGCACCGCGACCACGACCGAACCCACCGCGCACAGCCGCTTCAACGACAGCAGAAAGCGTTCGCGCGCAGCGGGTTCCACGCTCGGGTCGAACAGCTCCTCGAACTGGTCCACGATCAGCAGCGGGCGCCGGTCCGGCTGGAGGCGGGCGTCCTCGCCGACATTGTCCGCGAAATCGGCTATGGCGGCGAAGATTCCGGCCAGAGTGCGTTCGGGGTCGGTGCTGGGGCTGGTGATCGCCGTCGTCCACCGCTCCGTCTCGGCGGCCAGGACCGCGAGCAGACCCGCCCGCAGCAACGAGGACTTGCCGATGCCCGAAGCACCGGTCAGCACCACGAGGTCGGCCGAACGGTGCGGACTCGCCGACGCGCGCACCAGCTCCAGCAGTGCCGCCAAGGCCCGCTGCCTGCCGAAGAACGCCGACTCGTGCTCCTCGCGATAGACGCCCGTATCGGGGTACAGCTGTGCCGCGGGTACCGCGGGCTGCCCGATCGGCGCCGTGCGGGCCGCGGCCCACAGCGAGCGCCAGGCCCGCAGGTGCGCCGCCTCGCCGGGTATTCCGCCGCGCCGCCGGGCCCGGGCGTGCAGCACCTGCAGCACCGGAAGCAGCGATTCGAATTTGGCGGGAACGTTGCGACCGCTCATCCAGTCGCTGATGCGCTGCGCCGAGGCCAGCGCCGAACGGCTTTGACCGCTACCCTCCCCGGCCCGCTGCTGCGCCAGCATCGCGACATTGCGTAACGAGGGAGCCCCCGCGGCCCGGTGCAGCGCGCCCAGCCGCCGCGCGAACTCCTGCCGAGCGGATCTGCCGTGGCTCTCGTGGCGGACGCTGATGGTTGCCGACTTCATGTGTTCCCCCGAACGGTTCCACAAGATCGATCAGCCAACCGCCGATCGATCGTTTGACCTCTACATCCGATTAGACGGAACCGGTCCGGCTTCAGTTCCCTGTCCGGACAGGATTTTTCACCGATCATCCGGCGATCCGCACCCCGTCGGACCAGACCTCGATGCGACCGCCCGCGTTGCGCGCGGTGACCACACAGACGATCTCGTCGCCGGACACCTCCCCGGCGTCGGCGAGGGGCAGCGTCGCCCCGTTCGCGTTCGGAATGGGCGTCAGCACGGTGAAGGGGCCGGACGAGGACTTCCCGGACCAGCCGATCGTCACCTCGTCCGGCGCCTGGCCGCGTTCGAGATCCCATGCGGGCGCCGCGCAGTGCAGCGCCTGCTCGTGCGTGGTGATCGCCGGGCGCGCGGCGGGGTAGGGCCCGCGCTCGGGCAACGGGCCCAGTACCCAGTCCCGGAAGGCGGTGACATCCGCGAAGCTCTGCGGTGCGGGCAGCGCGCAGGGCTGACCGGCGGTTTCGCTGCCGAAGCTGAAAACGCCGACCAATGCGGCTGTTTCGCGCTGGAACGACACCGCGGGACTACCGCTGTCGCGCCAGCAGCCCATGGCCGGTGGCGTCGCGAAATCCCGCGCACACATGACGGAGGGTTCGTCGACGAGTGCGGGAGTGGCCGCGGCGCAGTCGGATTGGGAGATCACCGTCAGATCGCCGCGGTGCAGCACGTCGTTGCGATACTCGGGGTCGTCGAACGGCACCGGCTTACCGGTGTTTCCGTGCGCGAAGAAGGACACCGGCGTACCGGCCGCCGGGCGGTCGGCGGCGATCGGCAGTACCGGCACCTCGGTGACCGGCCGGTCCAGCACGACGACGGCGAGGTCGTTGCGCGCGGCGGCGGTGTCGTCGCTGCCCGCCGCGACGGGCGACCGCACGATCTCGAACTCGGGAACCACCGCGACCGAACGGACTTCGCGCACCACACCGGGATCCCGCGAGAGCACCCGGGCGTCGAGGTGGACCCGCAACCGGCTCGGGTCGACCCCGTCCACGCAGTGTGCCGCCGTCACCACCCGGTCGGGTGTGATCAGCGCGCCGCCGCAGCCCGCGGTCTGGACCAGCGGGCCCGCGCCCACGGGCTCGAATGTGGCCACCCAGGGCGCTGTCCCCGCCTCCGGAACGGGGAGGCCGTTGACCATGGCCGGTGCGGGAGCGGCCGAGGCGAACACGGCGGCCGCCATCGTTGCGGCGCAAGCGATCCGGACGGCGCCGCGGCCCAGCGACAGCGCCGTGCCCGCGCGGGAAGCCCGCGCGGCATTGCCGTTTCCGTGCAACTTGTCGATCACACCGACAAGTCTGTGCGGTCGCGAGCCGGATCGCCTCCTACCACGGAATGATTCTGTGCGCGTTGCTCATTCGAGGGAGTCCCGGAACGCACGAAGTCCCGTCTCCGCGACCGCGCCGAGGCCTGTCTCCGCGACCGCACCAAGTCCCGTCTCCGCGACCGCATCAAGTCCCGTCTCCGCGACCGCGCCGAGGCCCGTCTCTCCGATCGCGCCGAGGTCCGCCTCTCCGGACGCACGAGGCCCGCCTCTCCGAATGCACGAGGCCCGCTTCCTGACAGGAAGCGGGCCTCGGCCGGACCGGAAGCGAAACAGGCTCAGCGACCGTCGATATCGCTGTAGTCGCGGGCGCCGTAGCCGGTGTAGATCTGGCGCGGGCGGCCGATCTTGATGGGCTCGGTGTGCAGTTCGCGCCAGTGCGCGATCCAGCCGGGGAGACGGCCCATCGCGAACAGGACGGTGAACATGCGGGTGGGGAAGCCCATGGCGCGGTAGATGACGCCGGTGTAGAAGTCGACGTTCGGATAGAGGCGGCGCTCGACGAAGTAGTCGTCGGTGAGCGCGGCCTCCTCGAGGGCCTTGGCGATGTCGAGCAGCGGGTCCTGCACGCCGAGCTTGCCGAGGATCTGGTCGGCGGTCTTCTTGACGATGGTGGCGCGCGGGTCGTAGTTGCGGTAGACGCGGTGCCCGAAGCCCATCAGCTTCACCCCGTCTTCCTTGTTCTTGACCTTGCGGATGAACTCCTTGACGTCGCCGCCGGTGGCCTTGATCTCGTCGAGCATCTCCAGCACGGCCTGGTTGGCGCCGCCGTGCAGCGGGCCCCACAGCGCGTTGATGCCGCCCGACACCGAGGTGAACAGGTTGGCGTCGGACGAACCGACCAGGCGCACGGTCGAGGTGGAGCAGTTCTGCTCGTGGTCGGCGTGCAGGATCAGCAGCATGTCCAGGGCGGCGGCGACCTCCGGGTCGACCTCGTAGGGCTCGGCCGGGAAGCCGAAGGTCATCCGCAGGAAGTTCTCCACCAGCGACAGCGAGTTGTCGGGGTAGAGGAACGGCTGGCCGACCGACTTCTTGTACGAGTACGCCGCGATGGTGGGCAGCTTGGCCAGCAGGCGGATGGTGGACAGCTCGACCTGCTCCGGGTCGCGGGGGTCCAGCGAGTCCTGGTAGTACGCCGACAGCGCGTTCACCGCGGACGACAGCACCGGCATGGGATGCGCGTTGCGGGGGAAGCCGTCGAAGAATCGCTTCAGATCCTCGTGCAGCAGGGTGTGCCGCCGGATCCGGTCGGTGAAGTCGTCGAGCTGGGCCTGGGTCGGCAGCTCGCCGTAGATCAGCAGGTAGCTGACCTCGATGAAATTCGAGCTCGCGGCCAGCTGCTCGATCGGGTAGCCACGGTAGCGGAGGATGCCGGCCTCACCGTCGATGTAGGTGATCGACGATTTGGTCGGGGCGGTGTTGGTGAACCCGGGGTCGTAGGTGACGTATCCGGTGCTGGCGAGCAGCTTGCCCAGTTCGATCCCGTCGTTGCCCTCGGCGGCCTTCGTGACCGTCATGGGGTAGTCCCCACCGGGGTAGGACAGTACCGGCTTGGCGTCGTCGTCGACGTTGATGATGTTCTCAGCGGGCACGGAAGGATCCCTCTCAGGCTAGAACCGTAGGCACCGACGCGGTCGGCGTGCGATGCGCCTACCTCAACGCTAGTCGCTGGGTGGTGCAGGTGATCAGCGAGGGTCTGCGTTAACTACCTCACGGTCACTTGTCTGCGAGGTGAGCTCGACCGTGTGGGCATGGTATTGGCGCGGTGCCCGCGGGACGACCGTACGGTCTGCGTCGTCCGGAGCATTATCGCAGGCCGAGGTGTCGCTACGGTGCCGGGACCTCGGCGTGCGCGCGCGGGACCCGATACCGCACGAACGCCGGGAGCGCCGCGGCGGCGATCGCCACCCCGACCACCACGAGCACTCCGCCCCCGGCCGCGGCGACGGCGGTTCCCAGCGCGGCGGCCGCGAAACCGTGGGCAACATCACCGATTCGCGGCCCGCCCGCGACCACCACGATGAACACGCCCTGCAGCCGACCGCGCATCTCGTCGGTCGCCACCTGCTGCAGCATGGTCGTCCGCAGCGCGGCCGAGAACATGTCCACCGCGCCGCCGAAGGCCAAGCAGCCCAGCGCGATCCAGAGTCCGGTCCGGACGGGCAGACTGTGGCCCGTGGCACCGACCGCCACCCCGAACCCGACCATCGCCAGTCCCCACAGCGCGATACACACCACCACGGCCAGCCCCTGCCGCCGGACGTGGCTCAGCCAGCCGGAGAACACCCCGCCCGCGACCGCGCCCGCGGAGATCGCCGCGAACAACAGGCCCAGCGCGACGCCGCCCTCGGCCGGGTCGCCGAAGCTGTCGCGGGCGATCTGCGGGAACAGCGCCCGGGGCATGCCGAAAACCATCGCGACGATGTCGACGGCGAACGAGGCCAGCAGGATGCGCTGGGTCGCCAGATAGGCGAACCCCTCGAAGACCGTCCGCACTCCGGCCCGCCGCTGCGAGCCCGTGGGTGGCACCGGGGGCAGCCGCCACACCGCCCACAGCGTGGCCAGCAGCGCCACCGCGTCCAGCAGATACAGCGTCCGCAATCCGGCCACCGGGATCAGCGCACCGGCGAGCACCGGCCCGGCGATCGCGCCGAACTGCATGACCGTCATGTTGAGCGAATTGGCCGCCGGCAGTAGATCGGCCGACAGCAACCGGGGGAAGATCGCCGCCCGGGTGGGCTGGTTGACCGCGAAGAACGCCTGCTGCACCGCGAACAGGCCCAGCACCAGCCACACATTGTTCAGCCCGGCCGCGGCCTGCGCCCAGAACGCCAGCGCCGTCAGGCCGGTGCCGGTGCTCGTGACGAGCAGCAGTTTGCGTCGGTCCATCACGTCGGCCAGCGCACCGCCCCACAGGCCGAAGGCGATCAGCGGCACCAGGCCGAACAGCCCGGCCATGCCGACATAGCCTGAGCTGCCGGTGATTTCGAAGATCTGCTGCGGCACCGCCACCACGGACAGTTGCGCGCCGATCACCGTGACGATGCCCGTGACCCACAGGCGGCGGTAGTCCCGATCGCGTAGCGGAGCGACGTCCGCGAGGAGCTTCACCGAGGGAACAGTAACCGTGCGAACAGTGCCACGGTCACCGATTTTCGGTGAGTCATCCCATGATTACAAGGCTTGCGGTCAGGGCTGCAGGCGCTCGATCTTCATCGCGGAGGGATCGGTATTGCCCGCCTCCAGCAGGACCCGGATCCGGTTGTGCAGCCGGCTGCGCCGGCCCTGCCAGAACTCGACCTGCTCCGGGCGCAGCAGATAGCCGCCCCAGTTCGCGGGCACCGGCAGTTGCTCCACGCCCTCGAACCGGGCGGTGACATCGGTCAGCGTCCGGTCCAGATCCGTCCGGGACGCGATCGGCCGCGACTGCTGCGACGCCCACGCGCCCAGTTGCGAATTGCGCGGGCGCGAGCGCCAGTACACGGAGGTGACCTCCGGGGGCACGGTCGCGACGGGGCCGCGGAGATTCACCTGACGGCCGAGCGCGGGCCAGGCGAAGGTGATCGAGGCGTGCGGTACCGCTGCGAGCTGGTTGCCCTTGGCGGAGTCGTAATTGGTGTAGAAGGTCACACCCTCGCTCGACAGCCCCTTGCACAGCACGGTGCGCGAGGCGGGGCGCGGACCGGCGTCGGTGAGTTCCACGGTCGCCAGCACCATCGCGTTGGGCTCTGCGATACCGGCGCGCGTGGCCTGCTCGATCCAGCTGCGCAGCAGTGGTTCCCAGCCCTCGGTCAGCCACGACTCGTCCAGATCCGGATCGCCGCCGTACTCGGCCCGCATGGCCGCGATGTCCAGCTGCGCCCGCAGCGCCAGGTCGATTCCGGCCGCCTCGGGCCGCTCCGCCGCCCCAGGTGAATTCTGCTCCTCGCGCATGGGCCAGACGTTACTCCGGGGTAGTGGAAGGACTAAGGTTCTTAGTGATCGACGCGCGCGTCCGATTTGTGCGAACAGGCCGCGACCAGCGACGTCGCATCGGATTCGGCGGGAGTGGGGCGCCCCTCGGGGGAGAGCGTGTGAGGGCACGCGAGACCGCACGAACGCCGGATCGCCTACCGCGTGGCCGCCCGGATCGTGCGGCTCGAATTGCAAGGAGCGTCACAACATGACTGCCAGTGCTGCGGCTTCTACCGGCCCCGCCGTACCCCCCGATTTCGTCAGCGGTTTGGAAGGCGTGGTGGCTTTCACCACCGACATCGCCGAACCCGACAAGGACGGTGGCGCGCTGCGCTACCGGGGCGTCGACATCGAGGACCTGGTCGCGAACAAGGTGACCTTCGGCGATGTGTGGGCGCTGCTGGTCGACGGTGAATTCGGCCGCGGCTTGCCGCCGGCCGAGCCGTTCCCGCTGCCGGTGCACACCGGTGATGTCCGCGTCGACGTGCAGGCCGGGCTGGCCATGCTCGCGCCGATCTGGGGCTACCGGCCGCTGCTCGACATCGACGACGACACCGCGCGCGACAACCTGGCGCGCGCTTCGGTGATGGCGCTGTCGTACGTGGCGCAGTCCGCGCGCGGCATCTATCAGCCCGCGGTGCCGCAGCGCAAGATCGACGAGTGCGAGACCATTACCGAGCGGTTCATGGTCCGCTGGCAGGGCGATCCGGATCCGCGCCACATCGAGGCCATCGACGCCTACTGGGTGTCGGCCGCCGAGCACGGCATGAACGCCTCCACCTTCACCGCCCGCGTCATCGCGTCCACCGGCGCGGACGTCGCGGCCTGCCTGTCCGGCGCGATCGGCGCCATGTCGGGTCCGCTGCACGGCGGCGCCCCGGCGCGCGTGCTCCCCATGCTCGAACAGGTCGAGAAGACCGGGGACGCAAGGGCTCTGGTCAAGGGCATCCTGGACCGCAAGGAGAAGCTGATGGGCTTCGGGCATCGGGTGTACCGGGCCGAGGACCCGCGCGCCCGGGTGCTGCGCGCCACCGCCGAGCGGCTGGGTGCCCCGCGCTTCGAGGTGGCCGCGGCGCTGGAGCAGGCGGCGCTGGCCGAACTGCGGGAGCGGCGGCCCGACCGCGCCATCGAGACCAATGTCGAATTCTGGGCCGCGGTGATCCTCGACTTCGCCGAGGTGCCGGCGCACATGATGCCCGCGATGTTCACCTGTGGCCGCACGGCCGGTTGGTGCGCGCACGTGCTGGAGCAGAAGAAGCTGGGCAAGCTGGTTCGCCCGGCCGCCGTCTACACCGGTCCCGAGCCGCGCCCGGCGAATTCGGTCACGGGCTGGGAGAGCGTGGCGCGCAAGTAGTTCGGCGCGCCGTCACGCCTCCGCCGAGGCCTCCCAGTCCACCGCGACGGACTCACCACGGTCCACGGTGAAGAATGCGACCTCCAGATGTCTGCCCAGGTCGACCAGTTCGATCGAGGGCAGCGGGACCGGTTGCACGATGCGCACCCGCCACGGTTGCGGTTCGTCCCACGCCCGCAGCTCCAGATCCAGCCGCAGCACCGGATCGTCGCGGCCGCCGTAGTCGGCCGCGACGGGGGCGGCGGCGAGCACCGTGGCATCGGCGCGGCGGCCGTCGGCGAGGATCTTCGCGATGCTGACCCGGGTGGCCTCGGCCGGGCTCGGCACGTACAGCAGCACGCGGTCGCGGTCGCCCGGGTCGACCCGGCAGCCGACGACGTCACCGGGCCGCATCAGTTCCAGGTCCGCCTCGGACACGCGCTGGCGCACCCGGGTCTCGTACGGCTGCTGCCCCTCCGCCTGTACCCGCACCCAGAAGCGGTGGCCCGGTTCGGTGCGCCGGGGCCGCACGCCGAGCACCGTCGCGGTCCCCGGGATGCCGCGCACCGACAACTCCCGCCGAGCCGCGGGGGACAACGCGCCGTTGCCGACGAACCCGTGCGACTCCAGCCGAATCACCAACCACCGCAACAACACATCGAGCCGTCGCCGCACCCCGCCGATCCTCCGCCCCCGGACACGATGCTCGTCGTCGGCGGGCCGATACACCTCGCCCGCCCGCTCGGCCCCACCCGGCAGCGGTGGCCCAGCCGCCCCCGGCTGATCATGCGCCGCCGTACTCATCCGCGCCCTTCACTACCGACTCGAATCAAGTCCGCCATCGCTGCGTGCCCCGGATGGTGTGCGCGCGTGCCGGTGCGGTCGGGGGCGGGCAGTGGCGCGGTGCCCGGGGTTTGCCTGCCGCGCTCGGTCATGGGCATACCGTAGCCGTACTGTGGCCTGCGCCACGGTAATACGGGTGGGCGAATCGGTATGGGGCGGGCGTCGCGGCGGGCGGTGACCCACCCGCGTTCGGGCCCGGGGCCAGCCTTTAGGCTGGTGGCCATGACCGCTGCGTTCCCGACCATCCCCGACGATCTGAAGCCCGCCGACGGACGGTTCGGCTGCGGCCCGTCGAAAGTCCGCCCCGAGCAGTTGCGCGCCCTGGCCGAGGTCGGCGCCTCGGTGATGGGCACCAGCCACCGGCAGAAGCCGGTCAAGGATGTGGTGGCGCGCGTGCGCTCCGGCCTGCGCGAGCTGTTCTCGCTCCCCGACGGTTACGAGGTGGTGCTCGGCAACGGCGGCACCACCGCGTTCTGGGACGCGGCCGCCTTCGGCCTGATCCGTGAGCGCTCGCTGCACCTCACCTACGGCGAGTTCAGCTCGAAGTTCGCCACGGTGGCGAAGAAGAACCCCTTCATCGGCGACCCGATCGTCATCTCGTCCGACCCCGGCACCGCGCCGGAGCCGGTGTCGGATCCGGCCGCCGACGTGATCGCCTGGGCGCACAACGAGACCTCCACCGGCGTCGCGGTTCCCGTGCAGCGCCCGGCGGGTTCGGAGAACGCGCTGATCGCCATCGATGCCACGTCCGGTGCGGGCGGCCTGCCGGTGCACATCGCCGACGCCGACGTGTACTACTTCGCCCCGCAGAAGTGCTTCGCCTCCGACGGCGGCCTGTGGATCGCGCTGATGAGCCCCAAGGCGCTGGAACGGGTTGCCGAGATCAAGGATTCGGGCCGCTACACGCCGGAGTTCCTGTCCCTGCCGATCGCGGTCGACAACAGCTCCAAGGACCAGACCTACAACACCCCCGCCCTGGCCACCCTGCTGCTGTTCGCGGACCAGATCGAGTGGATGAACGACAACGGCGGTCTCGACTGGACCGTCAAGCGCACCCTCGACTCCTCCTCGCGCCTGTACTCGTGGGCCGAGTCGAGCGAATACGCCACCCCCTTCGTCGCCGACCCCGCCCACCGCTCGCAGGTCGTCGGCACCGTCGACTTCGCCGACTCGGTCGATGCCGCCCAGGTCGCGAAGGTCTTGCGCGCCAACGGCATCGTGGACACCGAGCCCTACCGCAAGCTCGGCCGCAACCAGCTGCGCATCGGCATGTTCCCCGCCATCGACCCCGAGGACGTCTCGCAGCTGACTCGTTGCGTCGACTGGGTGGTGCAGGAGATTTCGAAGTAGACTCTGCGACGCCGCTACACCGAATAGTGCAGATTAGCGCGCGTGGAAGGTCTGTCGCCGACTTCCGCGCGCGTGTCTTGCCACATGAATCTCAGAAGTGCACTACTGTTCCAGAACGTGGGCGGTGTCGCGAGCCTGGCTGTGATCGACGCAGCGATAAGGAGGTAACGGTGCGTGAACTTCGAGTGATCGGATTGACGCCCGATTCCGCGCACATCGTGTGTGTCGACACCGAGACCGGCGTGAAGTACCGGCTGCCCGCCGACGAGAAGCTGCGTGCCGCGGCGCGCGGAGACCTTGCCCGATTCGGCCAGATCGAGATCGAAACGGAAGCAACTATGCGTCCTCGCGATATCCAGGCCCGTATTCGTGCCGGTGCCTCCGTGGAACAGGTCACCGAGGAGTCGGGCATGCCGACGTCTCGGGTGGAGCGCTTCGCGTATCCGGTGCTGCTGGAGCGTGCGCGTGCCGCGGAACTGGCGCAGAAGGCGCATCCGGTGCGCAAGGACGGCCCCGCCGTGGAGACCCTCATCGATGTCGTCTCCGCCGCGTTCGCCGAGCGCGGGCACAACATCGACATCGCCGAGTGGGACGCCTGGAAGGACGAGAAGGGCTACTGGGTGGCCCAATTGCAGTGGCAGGCGGGCCGTTCGGTGATCGCCGCGCACTGGCGTTTCCAGCCCGACGCGCACGGCGGCTCGGTGACGCCGCTGGACGACCCGGCCACCGACCTGATCGATCCGGACTTCGGCCGGGCGCTGCGCGGCCTGGCGACCATTCTGCCGGAGTCCGCCGCCGAGGCCGCGCCGGTGGAACCCGCGGCGCCGGAGTCCGCGGCACGGAACTCCCACGAGCCCGCCCGCGTCGCCGTGGAGGAGCCCGCGCCCGCGCCGCGCACCTCTCCGGAACCCGCCCAGATCACCGCCGGGGAGAGCGAGCCCGAGTACTTCGAGCAGCGTGCCGCGGTCGGCGGCAGCGCGGTCCCCGTGTCGGCGAAGGGCACGGCCGCCCCGGCCCAGCCCGCGCACAAGAGCGCCCCGGCCACGCCGCCGCCCGCCTCCCCGGGCAGCGTCGCCGCCGCCCCCGCCGCGAACGCCCCGGCCACACCGGCGCCCGCGCCGCCTCCCGCGCCCCCGTCCGCCGAACCCGCGGCCGCCGCCACCCCGCCCGAACGCGCGCCCGAGTCCACCCAGTCGACCAAGCAGGGCAACGCCAAGGGCCAGAAGCCGTCCCGCTCCAAGCGCGGCGGCAAGGCACCCATGCCTTCTTGGGAAGACGTGCTGCTGGGCGTCCGCAGCTCGGGTCACTGAGCCTTCGGCGTCTGCGCCGCGCCCATTCGCCACGGTGTGGTTCGGCTGTTCGTGCGGACGCGTCCACGTGAGCCCTCGTGGCGCTCCGGCGTCTTCACCGATCTTTCGCCTGGTTGATCGCCCAGGTGCTCGGGTCGCGACCGCCCGGGTGCCGAGTACGACTTACCTTGCGCGACTCGGCTTTCCGGGCGCGGCGCGGTCGGTGTCGTGGGCGGCTTCTACGGGGCGTCTGCCGGAATCGGAGCCTGATCGAGCCGAACGAGCCAGGCCCCGTCGGCTGTGCCGGGCGAGAGCCGGCTCGGGGACGCATGCGTCGGCGGGGCTGGGGACGATTGTGTATGTGGGTGACTAGGTGGCGGGAGAGTGGGTATGCCGCTGGTGGATTTGAAGGTTGGGCGGGTTGTCCGGTGGTTGCCGGATGTGGGTGACCGGTGCCGTGCGGGTGGTTCGGAGCCGGTGGGTGATCAGGGCTCTTGACACGCGGAGCGGAATGCGAAGCGCGAGGTTTTCGGGTGTTGGGGGAGTAGATTTTTCGTAGGGCCGCGCGATGGGTCGGGCGGTTTCGGGTGCGTCGCAGTGGTGGGGCGGCGCCGGATATCCGAGGTTTGCTCGCGGGTAGCTAATGCTATTCGTCCGAGAATCGGGAGGTGTCGGAAGTGCCGTCTACAGCTTCGTCCCTCTGGTACGTCGACGACCCCGACCCGGTGTCGGTGCTCCGCGCTCACCCCGATCCGGATCCGGAGGCCGCTCTGGCTCTGGCCAAGCAGCTCAACCCGGATCGCGATGTGGTGCCCGCCGCGTCGGGCACGCTGAAGGTGTGGGCGGGCCCGGATCCGGGGGCGGTCTACATCGGGTGCTATCCGGGGGTGACGGTGGTGTGCACGGGACAGGCCGCGCTCGCCCGCCCGACCACACTGCCCGAATTGCTGGTGCGGCCACTGGCCTCCGAGCACACCTATCTCGTTTCCTACGACATTCCGCACGGCTGGGGCGCGTTCGCGCATTGGGAGCGTGGCGAATTCCGCCGCGCGTTCAGCGCCACCCGGGTCGACATCCTCGAGGACGAGGGCTTGCCGCTGGTGTGGGAGCGCCCGTTCTGGGCCGGTGAGCATCCCGTGCATCTGCAGGCCGGTGAGTTCCCCGACCCGCAGACCCTCCCGTTCGACCCGCCCGCCTTCGCCGACGAGGCCAACCTGGAATGGCTCGGATTCCGTTACCGCGGAGCGACTTCCGACGACGCGCTGCGCCCCACCGACATCGCCGTCTGCGGTTTCAGCCTGTATCCCAAGGGTGAGGCGCCGCGGCCGATCCTGCCCGAGGAGCTGAAGATCCCGGAGCCCAACGGAAAACGCTGGTTCGGCTGGCTGCGCAACCGCGATCGGGTGTCGTAGGCCGGGATTCAGGCGGCGGCCGCGGCGATCAGCAGGGCGATCCAGCCGAGCAGCACGCCCGCGCCCACCCCGCCGAGCACCCAGCGCGTCACCGGCGTGTTGCGCCAGCGCCAGGCGGTCGGGGCCGCGCCGCCGACCGCGACGAGGTTCACCGCCACCGCCAGCAGCCAGTGCACCTGGGCGAGTGCGTTGCCGAAGGAGTAGACCCCGGCGGCGGTGAGCAGTGCGACCAGGGTCGCCACCGCCAGCCCCGGCGCCCACGGGGTCGGTTCCGGGTCGGGCCGGGTGCCGTTCGGCTGATTCACGAGATGCGCACCCTTTCGTAGAAGGCCATGGCCGCGGCGGTGGCCACGTTCAGGGAGTCGGTGCCGGGCGCCATCGGTATGCGCGCACGGATGTCGGCGGCGTCCATCGCCGCGGCCGTCAGGCCCGGCCCCTCGGCGCCGAGCAGCAGCGCCACCCGCTCACCGGTCATCGCGTCGGCCAGGTTCGCCGCGGCCGCGTCGGGAGTCAGTGCGATCAGGCGAAAACCTTTGTCCCGCAAGGACTCCAGGCTGCCAGGCCAGTCCGGCAAATAGGCGAACGGCACCCGCAGCACGTGCCCCATCGACACCCGCACGGCGCGCCGGTACAGCGGATCGGCGCAGCGATCGCCGAACAGTATCGCGTCGGCGCCCAACCCGGCCGCGTTGCGGAAGATGGAGCCGATATTCTCGTGATCGTTGACGCCCTCCAGCACCGCTACCGTGCGCGCATCGCGCAGCACCCCGTCCACCGCGAGGTCGGCGGGGCGGCGCGCGGCGGCCAGCACGCCACGATTCAGATGGAAGCCGACGACTTCGGCCATCACCTCGGCGCTCGCCCGGTAGTACGGGACCGCGACGTCCGCCAATTCCGCTGCCAGCGCGTCGTACCGGCGGGCCACGCCGAACAGCGCGAACGGCGCGAACCGCGAGGCCAGCATGCGCTGCACCACCACGACGCCCTCCGCGATCACCAGGCCCTTGCCGCCGGGCAGGTCGGGCCGCCGGTCCGCGGAGTTGAGGTCGCGGAATTCGGCGACCCGGGGATCGGCGGGGTCGTCGATGTCGATCACTACGGCCACGGGCAACCATCTTGCCCGCCACGGCCCGGCCCCGCGTCTCCGGTCCGCCCGGGAGTGTGACGCGGCTCGTCCTCCCGGGAGGTTTCGACCCGACCACTATGGTTAACACTGTCTGTCGGCCTATCCATCGAACAGAAGAGGACGCATGACCAAGCCGCAAGTCGAGTTTCAGGAAGGCCCCGCGCCCACGGAGCTGGTGATCAAGGACATCGTCGAAGGCGATGGCCCCGAGGCGGTGGCGGGCGGCACGGTCGAAGTGCACTACGTCGGTGTGGAATACGACACGGGCGAGGAATTCGACTCCTCCTGGAGCCGCGGCGAATCCATCACATTTCCGCTGCGTGGCCTGATTCAGGGCTGGCAGGACGGTATTCCGGGCATGAAGGTCGGTGGCCGCCGCCAGCTCACCATCCCGCCGGAACTCGCCTACGGCGCGGAGGGCGCGGGGCACCCACTGTCGGGTAAGACGCTGGTCTTCATCATCGACCTGCTGAACGCGAGCTGAGCCCGCGCTAGTTCCGCACGATCTCGACGGGGTCGCTGATATTCGTCGCGATCGCCGACTGCTGATTGCTGCTGCGGGCGGGCAGCGCGTTGAGGGCGTTGCCGCTCTGCGTGTTCAGGTTCGCGACGATCTGCTGCAGTTGCTGGACGCCGCCGGTGAGCGCCTGCATCGCGCCGGTGAGTTGAGTCGCGCCCTGATCGGCCAGTTGCGGAACCTGTTTCGCCAGTTCGGCGCCCTGGTTGAGCTGGGCGCCCGCACCGGACAGCCGCTTCGCCGCGTCCCGCAGCAGCGTGCCGACGGGTGTGTCCGGGTCCGTGCTGGAGCCGGTGAGCTGGGCGAATCCGGACAGCTGGGCACCGGCCTGGGCGGAAACGCCGCGCAGCGCCTCGAGTTTGCCGATGACATCGGCCAGCTGCGGGTCGCCGGCGAAAGGCAGGGCGCGCAGCAGCGGCAACACCTGGTCGAGACCGGTACTGAGCGTATCGGCGGTGCCGGAGATCTGGCCGATGGTCACCCCGGTCGCGTCGAGTGCGCTCGCCAGGCTCTCGGCCTGCGTGGTGGCGGCTCCCAGAGTGTCGTTGAGCTGGGCGATGCCCGCGGTCAGCTGTCCCGCGCCGTCCTTGGCGGTGTTCAGGAAGCCGAGCATCTGGTCGGCGCCGCCGGTGAATTGACCCGAGGCGTCGGCGGCCTGCTGCACACCGGCGCCGAGCAACTGGGACGTGAAGGCCACCTGCTGCACCGAGCCGCGGGCGGTGCCGACCGCGGCCAGGGTCTGATCCACACCGGCCGCGCTGATCCGCCGGGTCACCTCGTTCACCGCGTCGTTGACCACGTTCGGGTCGGCGTGCGCGTTGGTGTCCACGGTGACCTGTGCGCGATGCGGCTGCGCGGAGACCAAGGTGGCCAGCGACGAGGACAGATCACCGGGCAGCGTGATCACCGCGGCGTAGTCGGCGGTGCTCGCCGCACCGGGCGCCGCGACCGTCCACTCGTGAATTCCGCCCTCCTGCAAGCCTTTCACGATCTTCGCGCCGGTCTGTCCGGTGTCGGAGTTGACGATCGCCACCGCCGTGGGCGCGGTGGCCGACTGGCGCAGCCAGAGCACGCCGCCGGTGGCCGCACCGGCAACCAGCAGCACGGCGACGACCAGGATCCAGCGGGTACGTTGTGCGATCACAGCACCACCGTAGAGGTCCGGAATGGGCCGGGCGTGGCGCTTCTCTGAGGATTCGGTAAGGGATCGGGTTGCTCGCGAATTACTCTGGCGGCCAATCTGTTTCACGATCCGGCAGCATCAGCACCAGCCGCACTCCGGACATGGTGCCGTCGTCGAAGAACGCCCGGCCGCCGTGCAGCTGCGCCTGCTGGGCGACCAGCGCCAGGCCCAGCCCCGACCCGCCCTTGGCGGCCCGGCTGCCCCGGTAGAACCGCTCGAACACCGCGGCGCGTTCGTCCGGCGCGATGCCGCGGCCGTTGTCGTCGACGGAGATCACGATGTAGCCGTCGGCCGTGCGGTGCGCCGACACCAGTGCCTCGGTGGCGCCGCCGTGCCGGACCGAGTTCGCCAGCGCGTTGTCCACCGCCAGCCGCAGACCGGTGGGCAGGCCGCGGGTCACCAGCTCCGGGTCGGTCTCGATGCGAACGGTCAGCTGCGGGAAATGGCGCATGGCGTCGTGGGCGGCCTGATCGACCAGATCGCCCACATCGGTTTCCACGTGGTCGCGGTCGTCGGTGAGTTCGCCGGCGGCCAGCCGTTCCAGCGCGGCCAGCGTCGCCTCCACCCGGCCCTGACCGCGTTGCAGGTCGGCGAGGATCTCCGCGCGCTGGTCCGCGTCCAGGTCCAGAGTGCGCAGCACCTCCAGGTCGGTGCGCATGGCGGTGAGCGGGGTGCGCAGCTCGTGCGCGGAGACGGCGGCGAAGTCGCGGGCGGTCTCCAGCGCCGCGGCCGTCTCCGCCTGCGCCCGCTGCACCCGGCCGAGCAGCGAATTCACCGCCTCCGCAAGCTTTTCCGCCTCGCGCACGCCGGAACCGCCGACCGGCGCCTCGCTCTGCACCGTGCCACTGCGCGCGCCCACCTGCCGGGTGAGGTCCACGATCGGCCGGACCGCGCGCCCGCCGAACACCCAGCCCAGCCCCGCCGCGGCGGTGACCGCCAGCCCCGCCGCGACCAGCACCCAGCGCCGCTGTTCGGAGGTGGCGTGATAGGCGTCGGTGAGCGGGATGGCGATCGAGACCGTGCGGCCCTCCGGCTGGTTCTCGGTGGTGGTCAGCACCCGGAACGGGGTGCCGTCGATATTCAGCGTCTGCGAGCCGGGCTTCAAGGTGGGCAGCCGGACGCTGGTGGAGGCCACCACGTCCCGGTCCTGGCGAACCGTGACCGCCATGTCCTTGTTCGGGGTGACCAGCGACAGCACCCCGACCGCGATCACCGGTTGCATCAGCACGATTCGCGCGGCGATCGTCAGCTCCTGATCGGCCTGCGCCAGATTGTTGCGTTCCAGCGCGCGCACCGACACCCAGCTCAGTACCGCGGCGATGATGATCGCGCCCAGCGCCGCCGCCCCCGCCACACGGGTGCGCAGTGAGTACGAGTGGCGCGGGCGTCTCATTTCGGTGCCCGCAGCACGAAGCCCACGCCGCGGATGGTGTGCAGCAGCCGCGGCGTGCCGCCGGTCTCCAGTTTGCGCCGCAGGTAGCCGACGAACACGTCCACCACATTGGTGTCGGCGGCGAAGTCGTAACCCCACACCAATTCCAGCAGCCGCTCCCGGCTCAGCACCACGCCCGCATTGCGGGCCAGCGTCGACAAGAGTTCGAATTCCCGCTTGGTCAACTCGATTTCGTCGCCGTGCAGCAGGGCGCGATAACCGGCGACATCGATCTCCAGTGGACCTACCGTGATGATGTCCGGATTGGTCGGCGTGGCCGCGCTATCGGTGCGGCGGCGCAGCAATGCCCGGATGCGGGCTACCAATTCGGCCAGGACGAACGGTTTCACCAGATAGTCGTCGGCGCCGGACTCGAGGCCTGCGATTCGGTCGCCCACTGAATTGCGCGCCGACAGGACGCAGATCGGTACCTCGTTACCCATCGCCCGCAGGGCCGTGACAACCCCGGCCCCGTCGAGTACCGGCATATTCATATCGAGCACGATCGCGTCGGGAGCGCCGTCGCTCACACAGCGCAGCGCTTCCGCGCCGTCGCGCGCGATCAGCACGTCGAACCCGGACAGGCGCAGCCCGCGTTCGACGGAGGCCAGCAGATCCTCGTCGTCGTCGACCAGCAGGACCCGGGGAGTGTCACGCTCGCTCGTCACGGTTTCCATTCTGGTGGCTTGGTTGGGGGACTGGGGGCAGCCGCGCGGTGGTTGCGTGGGGGCGAGGTGTTGCGGTTTGTGTGGTGTGGGTGCTGGTTGGCGTGCTGTGGGGAGGAACGGCTGTGTTTTTGGCCTCCGCTTCGCTCCGGCGGGTTTTCGGCGCCCTGTGGCTCGGTTTTCGAGCACCGCTGCTGGCTCCTTCGTCGCTTCGCAGCGGTGCTCGAAAACCGAGCCGCGCCGAAAACCTTTGGGGTTGGCGAGCTATGGGGAGGTTTTTGGCGGAGGGGGGTGGGCGGGGTGGTTATCTTGCGAGGGGGTTGGCCTGCCTCGATCGGGTCTTGCTCAGTAGTTGTGGCAGGAGTCGGCTACCGCCTGGATCGTCTGGCGTACCGCGTTGGCTCGCGGGTCGTTTTCCGCCTGCTGGACCTGGTCCGGGTGTTGCTGCGCGTACTGCTGCAATTCGGCTCGGCGCTGCTCTACCGGCTGGTCGAACTTCTGCTGCAGCATCGACTTCTGCTCGGGGTTGGCGTCGAGCATGGCTGCCAGCTGGGGGTTCTTGTCGTGCAATGCCGCGTCTACCTGAGCGAAGCTGCAGTCGGAGTCGAGTAGCGGGGCTACCAGTTCGGTCGGGTCGGCGGAGGCTGTGCCGGGGATCAGGAGGGCGGCGGCGGTGGCCACGCCGCCGATGGTCAGGGCGGCACCGGTGAATCGCGGACGCAACGAGAACATGAAGCTACCTTTCGGGTCGAGGACACCACCGGGGCCGGGCGGAGACCGCGGCCCTGGCGCTCGTTCGGTGACCGGTATACCCGGCCCCCGCCGAGACAACCCGACGTTAGGGCAGCGATGTAGGAGCCTGTTGAACCGAGACTGAGAAAACTGTGAGGGCACTCACCGGACGGCCGGGTGACCGTCGGCGGGAGTATCCGAATCGTCGGGTACGCCGGGGTCGGCGGTCTCGCCGCCGGGCCGCTCGTCGGCGCGGCTGGCCAGGATCTGGTCCTCCAGCGCGACCAGCACGGCCGGATCCTCGATGGTGGCGGGCATGTCGGGGCGCTCGCCGGAGGCGATCTGGCGGATGCTGCGGCGCAGGATCTTTCCGGACCGGGTCTTGGGCAGCGCGTTCACCACGATCACGTCGTGCAGGGTGGCGATGGCGCCGATCTGGTCGCGTACCCGCTCGATCACCTCGGCGCGCAGCCGCGCCGGGTCGACCCGCACGGCACTTTCGCCGACCTCACCGGCCTTGAGTACGACGTAGGCGATCGGGCGCTGGCCCTTCAGTTCGTCGGGGATGCCGATCACGGCGCATTCGGCGACGAGTTCGTGGCCGGCGACCGCGGCCTCGATCCCGCCCGCCGACAGCCGGTGCCCGGCCATGTTGATCACGTCGTCGCTGCGGCCGAGTACGAACAGGTAGCCGTCCTCGTCGAAGTAGCCGGAGTCGCCGGTCAGGTAGTGGCCCGGATACGCGGACAGATACGAGCGGACGAATCGCTCGTCGTCGCCCCAGAGGGTGGTCAAGGTGCCGGGCGGCAGCGGCAGGCCGATGACGATATTGCCTTCGGTGCCGGCGGCCACCGCGTCGCCCTCGTAGTCCAGGACGCGGATGCGGTAGCCCGGCACCGGCAGCGACGCCGAGCCCGGCTTCACCGGAAGTTCTTGCAGGCCAAGCGGATCCGCGCAGATGGGCCACCCGGTCTCGGTCTGCCACCAGTGGTCCACCACGGGGCAGTCGGGGCGGTCGGCGAGCAGCGTGTCGCGGGTCCAGGCGAAAGTCGCCGGGTCCAGCCGCTCGCCGGCGCAGAACAGCGCGCGCAGCGACGAGAGATCGTGGCGCCCGGCCGCGGTGGCGTCGGGGTCGGCGCGGCGGATGGCCCGCAGCGCGGTCGGCGCGGTGAACATCACGTGCACGTTGTGCTGGTCCACCAGCCGCCAGTAGGCGCCGGGGTCGGGGGTGCCGGTCGGCTTGCCCTCGTAGAGCACGGTGGTGGCCCCGACCAGCAGCGGGGCGTAGACGATGTAGGAATGCCCGACCACCCAGCCGATATCGGAGGTCGTCAGCATCACCTGACCGGGGCCGACGTCGTAGATGTTGCGCATGGACCAGGTCAGCGCGACCGCGTGCCCGCCGTTGTCGCGGACCACGCCCTTAGGCTTCCCCGTGGTGCCGGAGGTGTAGAGGATGTAGAGCGGGTCGGTGGCCGCCATCGAGACCGGTTCGGCCGGTTCGGCGTCGCGGATCATGTCGGCCCAGTCCAGCCATTGCGCGGCAATGGATTCGGTGGGTCCGGGTAGCTGATCGGCGGAGGGCGTCGCGAACCGTATGGTCGGAAATCCGTTGCGCTGCTTGACCACGACGTGCCGGGGCGCGGTCGTGGCGACCTGGTCCAGCGCCTGCAGCACGATCGGCGGGTACTCGATGCGCTTGCCCGGTTCCAGGCCGCCCGAGGCGGTCACGATCAGCACCGGTTCCGCGTCATCGATGCGGGCAGCCAGTTCGTGGGAAGCGAACCCGCCGAACACCACCGAGTGCACCGCGCCGATCCGGGCGCAGGCCAGCATGGCCACCACCGCCTCGGGGATCATCGGCATATAGATGACCACCCGGTCCCCGGTCCGGACGCCGAGCCGCAGCATCGCGCCGGCGAACTGGGCGACCTCGGCCAATAATTCGGCATAGGTGTAGACAAGCGTGGCGCCCGTCATAGCCGAGTCGTATATTAGGGCGGGCTGGTCCGCGCGGCCGCCGGTCGGTACGGGTTCGTCGGTTGTCGAGCCCACTTCCGGTGTGAGATCGCGCACATGCCGGTCCAGCGCGTTGTAGGAGGTGTTCAGTCGACCATCGGGAAACCAGCGGGCGGTCGGGCGGGCCGTGCTGTCGACGATCTGAGAAGGTGCAACGTCCCAGCTGATGGCCTTGGCGGCAGCGCCCCAGAAGTCGGCGGGATCGACCAGGCTGGTCTGGTAGGTAGGCCGGTACTCCTGCTTCGCGTTCAACCGTGTGACTCCCTGCCTCGCCTCGATGCCCGCCTCGATAGATCAGCCTGATTGTGGCAGACTTCACGCGACGTCCGGACGGGCGCCGCGACCTTTGATTTTGTCTGGAACCGCCAGGTCAACGGCTGGACGTTGCCAACAGGTCACACAAGAAGTTATTGATCCGTTAGAATCGCATGCCACATATGTCGGCCGTCATGGACGCAAATTCTCGGCCAGCCGCAGTTCTCGGTCAGACCTGCCTGCCGAGCCACGCCCACGCTCGTGGGAGGCTCGCTGATGGCGCATGGCTGGGGCCAGTTTGGAAAGTGAGTGGAGATGCGTGACGCCGCTAGGTCCGGCAGGAAGCGTTGGGCGCTTAGCAACTGGGACCTGCGTTGGAAGGTTACGGCGGTACTTGCCGTCCCCCTCCTCGTCGCGGTGGTGCTCGGCGCCTCCAGGATCGCGGCTCAGTTCAGCGACTCCAGTGAGCTGGACGCCGCCCTCAAGCACGTGCAGACGATCCCGGCCGTCACCGGCCTGAGCGCCGCGGCCGCCACGGTCGCCGGTGAGCAGATGGTTCAGCTCGGCCCGAACCAGTCGCTGGTGCAGGAGGCCGATCTCACCCAGCTCGACAACGCCATCATCGCGGCGGAGAAGGCCGCGCCCAGACTGGACGGTGTGCCGGGCGGCCGGGCCGCGATCGAGGGAATGATCAACGGCGCGAAGGCCGTTCGCGCCCAGGGCACCGCACCGGCGAAGACCATCGACGACGCTCTCAACCAGGAAGAGTCGATCCGGCAGAACAGCGTCCGTACCGCCGAGGCGATCACCTCGACCATTTCCGATCCCCGGGTCGAGGCGGCGAAGCTGCGACTGGTCGACTCCCTCAACACCCGAGCCGTGCTGATCTCCGAGACCGCGGGTATGGCCGAGGCGATTCGCGGCAACGCCAAGGACGGTCTGCGCGACTCGCAGATCGCCGCGAACACCGAGCGTCAGATGCTGGGGATTCTCGCGCACCGCTTCCCGGACGGCGATCCGGTCATCGCGGATCTGACCCAGCTGGTCAACAACCGTATCGCGCTGGTGAACGGGCCGCAGGCGGCGTCGGGTCAGATCCCGCTGCAGGATCTGCGGCAGTCGGTCCTCGACAGCCTCGCCGGCTACCAGAAGGTGGTCAGCCAGTCCAGCGCCGATATCGACGCACAGGTGAAGAGCCTGGCCGACAACGCCCGCACCGGTGCCGTCCGCTACGCCGTGATCGTCATCGCCACCATCATGGCGGCCCTCGTGCTCGCGGTGCTGATCGCGCGCTCGATGATCGTCCCGCTGCGCAAGCTGCGCCTGGCCGCGCTGCGCGTCGCCGAGCACGACCTCGGTCACGAGGTGTCCCGGCTGCGCGACGGCGCCAGCCCCGAGGACGTGCCGCTGGAACCGATGCCGGTGCACACCGAGGAGGAGGTCGGCCAGCTCGCCCGCGCGGTCGACGACATCCACGGGCAGGCGCTGCGCCTGGCCGCCGACCAGGCCGCCATGCGTACTCAGGTCAACGACATGTTCGAGACCCTGGCCCGGCGCTCGAAGTCCCTTGTCGACCATCAGCTCTCGCTCATCGAGGCGATGGAGTACGACGAGAAGGACCCGCGCCTGCTGGAGAATCTCTTCCGGCTGGACCACCTCGCCGCCCGCATGCGCCGCAACGGTGACAACCTGCTCATTCTGGCGGGTACGCCGAAGCAGCGCCGCGGCAAGACGGCTCCGGTCGAGATCGCCGACGTGCTGCGCGCGGCCATCTCCGAGGTCGAGGACTACGAGCGGGTGAAGCTGGGCGCCACCCCGCGCGGCGCCATCACCGAACCGGCCGCCTCCGACCTGGCGCACCTGTTCGCCGAGCTGCTCGACAACGCCCTGCGCGCCTCCCCGCCGGAGACCGACGTCAAGTTCACCTTCGCCCAGGCTCACGATCAGGGCCTGCTCATCGAGGTCGCCGACCGCGGCATCGGTATGCCGCCCGCGGAGATGGCGGAGATCAACCGCCGCCTGGAAAGCACCGCGGAGGTCGGTCCCGACACCGCGCGGCACATGGGCCTGTTCGTGGTCAGCCGCCTGGCCGAGCGGCACGGGCTCACCGTGCGGCTGCGGCCCACTTTCGACACCGCCCGCGATCCCGGCGTGACGGTGACCGTGCACGTGCCCAAGGCGATCATCGTGACGCCGGGCGGCGCCGGGGTGCAGATCCCGTCGCAGCAGTCCGGCCCGCAGCAGCAGGCGGTGCAGCCGCAGCGGCCCAGCCCGGCGTCGATGCAGATGCGCGCGGTCACCCGCACACCCAGCGGCAACATGATGGTCACCGTGGACCCGACCGCGAGCGGGCCCATCGGGGCCGACGGCGAGCGGAACGGAACGGAACGCCCGGGCGGCGAGCGTCCGGCGGCCGCCAACGGGGCCGCGCCCGCGAATGGCGCGCTGCCGCAACGCCAGCCCGGCACCGCGGTGCCCGGCGGCCTGCCCAAGCGCGAGCCCGGAGCGAACGGCCCGACGGTCCGCCACGGTGTGGCCGGTGCCGAGCGGCGTCCCGGTGACGCTCCCCAGCCCGGTGGGCTGCCGCAGCGGGAACCGGGGGCGCACGGTCCGCAGGCGCCGGCGGCCCAGCCGGCCGCGAATCTGCCGCAGCGCGGTGGCCCCGCGCCCGCGGCTCCGCAGGCCGGACTGGCGGCGAACATGCTCAAGCGGGCGCCGGGCGCCGGTGGTCCGCAGCCCGCCCGGCCCGCCGGATTGACGGGTCTGCCGCAGCGTCCGGGTGGTCTGCCCCAGCGTGAAGGCGGTCTGCCGCAGCGTGAGCCGGGTGCCGGTGGGATCCCACCGCGGGAGCCCGGTGGCAGCCTGCCGCAACGTGGTTCGGAGCTGCCGCAGCGCGGTGGTTCGCTGCCGCAGCGCAATGCCGGTGGCACCGGTCTGCCGCAGCGTTCGCCCACCCCGCCGCCCGGCGAGGACGCCCCTGAGCGCCCCGCGGCCAAATTGCCGCAGCGCGAGGCCGGGCCGTCCGGTCTGCCGCAGCGGGAGCCGGGTGCGGGCGGCATTCCGCCCCGCGATCCGAAGGCCGGTGGTCTGCCGCAGCGGGAGTCCGCCGCGAACGGCCTGCCGCAGCGGGAGGGTGGCCGCAATGGTCTGCCGTCCCGGCGGCCCGGTGGCGGTCTGCCGCAGCGGGAGCCGGGTGCCGGTGGCATCCCGCCCCGCGAGTCCGGCCCGGCCGGTCTGCCGCAGCGCGGTTCCGGGGGTCTCCCACAGCGTGAGGCGGCCGGAACCGATCTGCCGCAGCGGGATTCCGGAACCGGCCTGCCGCAGCGTGAGTCCACCGGCGGTCTGCCGCAACGGGATTCGGGCCTGGGCCTGCCGTCCCGGGAGTCGAGCGGTGGCCTGCCGAAGCGTGACGCGGGCAGCGGCCTGCCGTCGCGCGAGCCCGGCGGTGGCCTGCCGCAGCGGGAGTCTGCTGCGAACGGTTTGCCGCAGCGGGAGTCGGGTCTCGGCTTGCCGTCGCGGGAGTCCAGTGGTGGTCTGCCCCAGCGCGAGCCCGGCAGTGGCCTGCCGCAGCGGGAGTCTGCCGCGAACGGCTTGCCGCAGCGTGAGTCGGGTCTCGGCTTGCCGTCGCGGGAGTCGAATGGTGGTTTGCCGCAGCGGGAGTCGGGTCTCGGCTTGCCGTCCCGGGAGTCCGGTGGAGGTCTGCCGCAGCGCGAGCCGGGAAGTGGCTTGCCGCAGCGGGATTCGGGCTTGGGTCTGCCCTCGCGGGAGTCGAGCGGTGGTCTGCCGAAGCGGGACGCCGGTACCGGGCTGCCGCAGCGGGAGTCGACCGGTGGTCTGCCGCAACGGGATGCGGGTCGTGGCTTGCCGCAGCGGGAGTCGGGCCTCGGCCTGCCGACGCGGGAATCGAGTGGCTTGCCGCAGCGCGAGTCCGGCGGCAGTCTGACCCAGGATTCGGGCGGCGGTCTGCCGCAGCGGGCGGCGGGCTCGACGGGGCTGCCGCAGCGGCAGCCGGGCGCCGGTCTGCCACCGCGTCCCGCGCCGACACCGGGCCTGAGCCTGCCCCAGCAGGAGCGCTCCGCGTCCGAGAGCGACGAGTCGGCCGGCGGCGAGGGCCGCGAGCGCGGCCGGCACAGTTTCAAGTCCAACCCGCAGAAGACCGCGTCGTTCTTCCAGACCCGGCTGCAACCTGCGGACGACTCCGGTGCGTCGATGGGCACGCCGATCTTCGCCGAGATGATGTCGGCGTGGCTCGCGGATCCCAACGCGGACCGGTCCCAGGTGGCCGCTTCCTTCGAATCACCAGGTGACGAAGGTTGGCAGGCTGCCCGGCGGGCCGTGGAGGCCCAACCCGAGAAGCGGACGGCGGCCGGATTGCCTCAGCGCGATCCCGGCAACCGCCTGGTTCCCGGTGGCGTCATCGGAAAGGCCGATAGCACGCCGAAGCGTGATGCAGAGTCCATCAGGTCAAGTCTGAGTCGTCACCAGCAGGGCGTCCGGGATGGCCGCGCAATGAGAGCAATGAACCTAACCGGAGATAAAGGAGACCGATGAACCCCGATCTAGGTGGTACGAACCGTCAGCTGGATTGGCTGGTTTCGAACTTCGCCAACGAGGTTCCGGGCGTCGCTCATGCCGTGCTGGTGTCGGCTGACGGTCTGTTGATGGCCGCGAGCGCGCAGCTGCCCGTGGACCGTGCGGAACAGCTGTCGGCGGTGACCGCGGGGCTAGCGAGCCTCTCGGTCGGTGTATCGAATCTGTTCGAAGGCGGCACCGTGCTGCAGTCGGTAGTCGAAATGGAACACGGCTACCTGCTACTGATGGCGGTCGGCGACGGCTCCTATCTCGCGGTGCTGACCAACACGTCCTGCGACATCGGGCAAGTCGGCTACGAGATGGCGCTGCTTGTCGAGCGAGTCGGCCAGACAGTTCAGGCCACACCTCGCGTCACGATGGGTTCCTGATGGTGGGATGGACATAGACAACCAGCGCATGGGGAGCGCCGAGCCGAGCCTCGTTCGTCCATACTCGTTGACCGCCGGCCGTACGCGGCCGACGGTCGAGTTGGCGTTGGAGGCACTCGTCGCATCGCATCCGGTCGCCCTGGAGCGGCAGTTCGAGCTCACCAACATCGAGACGTCAATCGTGGAGTTGTGCAGAGAATCGCCGTCTGTCGCAGAATTGGCCGCCCGTCTGGGTATTCCGATCGGGGTGGCTCGAGTTCTCGTCGCCGACCTCATCGAGGCCGGTCATGTGCGGGTGTCGGCGACTTTGAAAGACGATTCGAGCGACGATGAACGTCGCGAGCTGATCGAAAGGGTTCTCAGTGGACTCCGGCGTATTTGATTCGACGGCCCAGGTCGATACGCGCACCAGTAAGCCCACCTCGGCGAAGATCGTGGTCGCCGGTGGATTCGGTGTGGGTAAGACGACCCTGGTCGGTGCGGTATCGGAGATCGTTCCGCTGCGCACCGAGGCATTGGTGACCAATGCCAGCGTCGGTGTCGACAGCCTGGCCGCCGTGCCGACGAAGGCCACCACCACGGTGGCCATGGACTTCGGCAGGATCAGCCTTGCCGACGACCTGGTGCTGTACCTGTTCGGCACCCCCGGCCAGTACCGCTTCTGGTTCATGTGGGACGACCTGATCCGCGGCGCCATCGGCGCCGTGGTGCTGGTCGACACCCGCAGGCTGGAGGACAGTTTCGCCGCGGTCGACTACTTCGAGGCGCGCAGTCTGCCATTCCTGGTGGCCATCAACGAGTTCGACGATGCCCCCAAGTACCCGCTCGAGGACATCCGCCAGGCGCTGGCGGTGCCCGCGGACGTGCCGATCATGTCGATCGACGCCCGCAGGCGCGAGCCGGTGAAGCAGGCGCTGGTCTCGGTGACCGAGTACGCGCTGCGCAAGGTCGTCCAGGGCTACTGAATCATGGTCCGCCGCAGCGAGTTCCGGCGCTGTGGCGGGTCGTGACGCTGCCCGCGCGCGCCCGGCGATGATGCCTAGGGTGACACGCGGGTGTCAGGCGTGCCGGTGATGCGGTGCTGTCGCGCGGTGCCACGGCACGGTCGATGAGTGTCGGATGTGCCGGACATCCGGTGGCGTCGGACCTGCCCGGTGGCAGCGCGAGATCGGCATGCACGTTGCCGGGTGCTGCGCGGAGCGCGTTATCGGTCATGCCATTCGGTTATGGCTACAGGTATTGGACGGGCCGCGCCGCTGCGGGCGAGGGTTGGGGTGTTCCCCGATGCTCGGCCGAAAGGTACTTCGATGTTCGCCGTCTACGCCACCGTCGTGGTGGTCGCCGCCCTCGCCAACGTCGCCGCGGCGTGGGTCGACTTCCGCCGCAATCAGTGGGTGCTCGACAACATGACCAGCTACGGCGTGCCGCACTCCTGGATCGTTCCGCTCGGCCTCGCCAAGGCCGTGGGCGCGGCCGGTCTGCTGGTGGGCTTGGCCGTGCCGCTGGTCGGCGTGGTCGCGGCCGCCTACCTGGTGTGCTATTTCGTCGGCGCCGTCGCCACCGTCCTGCGAGCGCGCTGCTACTCCGACGTGATCTACCCGAGCGGCTTCCTGCTGTTCGCGGCGGCCGCCCTCGGCCTCGGCGTCACCGTCGTCTGACCGTTGCGCCGGTGGCGAAATTCCGGCGGCGGGCGCTCGGCCCGCCGGTAGGGTGAGTCGAAACCGTTTGCGGCAGAAGGAGAAGCGCGGTGCGCCACGGTAACGGGCTGGAGATTCCGGAGGACCTCGGCGAGCTGTGCTCGCCGCGGCGGATGGCAGTGATCGTCTACGACATGCAGGTCGGCGTGCTGGCGCAGCTCGATGACGGCGCGGAGATCGTGACCCGGGTGGAGCGGGTCGTGCGGGCCGCCCGCCGCGGCGGCTACCCGGTGATCTTCCTGCGGCACATGTTCCTGCCCAAGCGGCTCAGCGGTCTGTTCGCGTTGCGGATGGCGATGTCGTGGCAGGGCGTGGACTCGGTCGAGGAGGTCACCCCGATCCTGCAGCGCGACACCCCCGGCTTCCAGCTGGTACCCGAGTTGCAACCGGGCCCGGACGAGGTGGTGTTCGACAAGACCTCGATGTCGGCCTTCGAGGGCACGCCGCTGGCCGCGACGCTGCGCGACCTGGGCATCGTGTCGTACGCGATCACCGGGGTGGCGCTGGAGATCGGCATCGCGCCCACGGTCGCCCATTCCACCGACCTCGGATTCGTTCCGGTGGTGGTCCGCGATGCCTGCGGTGGACGCGACCAGGAGGCGATCGCGCGGGCCTACGACGACTTCGCCTTCCAGGGCAACGCCGTGGTCACGGACATCGATACGCTCGTCCCGCTGCTGGAGCAGGGCGAGTGATACTCGTCAGTCGGTGGCGGGAATCCACGCCGGGTGCCACATGCGCCCCGCCTCGGTCCAGTTCATGTAGCGGACGGTGCCGGTGAGGTTCGGGGTGGCCCAGACCGCGTCCTTGCGTTCCTCGGGGGTGAGGTCGTTGTCGAACGGGCTGGTCTTGCGTTGCAGACGGCGCAATTGTGTTGCCAGCTCGGACATCTCCTGCTCGCTGAAGCCGGTGCCGACGCGGCCCACGTAAAACAGTCTGCCCTCGTGGTGGACGCCGACCAGCAGCGAGGCGAACTGCCGCGCCTCGCTGCGCCGCCAGCCGCCGATCACCACCTGCTGGGTGCGCCAGTTGCGGGACTTGACCCAGGACTGCCCGCGCTTGCCCGGCAGGTACACCGAATCCTTGCGCTTGGCGATCACGCCCTCCAGCCCGTGCTCCTGGCTGTAGCGCAGCGCCGCCGCGCCGGGGCCGTCCAGTTGCGGGGGCACCACCAGCGACGGGGCGCGACCGGCCAGCGCCTCCAGGACCCGCCGCCGGTCGGAGTAGCGCTTGCGCAGCAGCGAGGTGCCGTCCAGGTACAGCACGTCGAAGGCCACGAACACCGCGCGGGCGGCATCCGCTTGCAGCAGGCCGAGATTCGCGACGCCGTGATCGTCGAAGACCACCGCCTCGCCGTCCAGTACGGCGCGATGACCGTCGAGTTCGCGGCCCAGGGCGGCCAGGCGCGGATAGCGGCCGGTGACCGTATTGCCCGCGCGGCTGCGCAGGGTGACCTTGCCGTCCTCGATCTCGGCGATCAGCCGGAAGCCGTCCCATTTCGTCTCGAACGACCACTCGTCGGTGTCGAGGACGGAGACGTCGCCGGTGGTGGCCAGCATCGGGGTCAGGCCGTGCGGGAACTGCGTGGGCGGTTTCGGTTTGCCATTCGGAAGTGGTTGCTGCGCAGGAGCTTCCGACTTCATCAGGTGCATGAGCCACTGGTTGCCGTTGGTCTGGATGAAGGCGTAGCGACCGTCGAGGCGGGAGCCGTGCAGGTGCACGATCACCTCGTCCTCGCGCCACTTCTCGGTCTCGTAGGTGCCCGTGTCCCAGATCGTCATCTCGCCGCCGCCGTACTCGCCTTTCGGGATGGTGCCGTGGAAATCGAGGTACTCCAGCGGGTGATCCTCGGTGTGTACGGCCAGGCGGTTCTCCTTCGGCGTGGTGGGCGGGCCCTTCGGCACCGCCCACGACACCAGCACGCCGCCGCGCTCCAGCCGCACATCCCAGTGCAGGCGGCGGGCGTGATGCTCCTGAATCACGAACCGGTTGTCCGCGCCCGAGCCGGGCGGCCCGGCGGGTACGGGCTCGGGTGTGCGGGCCGGGTCGCGCATGGATCGGTAGGTGGAGAGCGGGTCGGTGGCCTGCTCCGCCAGCGGGGGATCCAGGCCGGACAGCACATCGCCGTTGTCCCGCCAGCGAGCCAGGACCTCGTCGAAGGTCAAGTGCCGCAGGCGTTTACGGTCCTCGATCTCCGCCCAGGTGCGCGGTGCGGCGACCGTCGGATGGGTGCGGCCGCGCAGCGAATACGGGGCGATGGTGGTCTTGGACGGATTGTTCTGGCTCCAGTCCAGGAAGATCTTGCCCGGCCGCGCGGCCTTGGCCATGGTGGCCGTGACCAGCTCGGGATGGAGTTTCTCCAGGCCCGTGGCGAGTTGCTTGGCCACCGTCGACGCGCCGCTCGGGGTGAGTTCCCGGTCCAGCGGGACGTAGATGTGGATGCCCTTGCTGCCGCTGGTGACCGGGTAGGCGTCCAGCCCGGCGTCGCGTACCGTCTCGCGGATCCACAGCGCGACGCGGGCGCATTCGTCGAGCCCGACGCCGGGGCCCGGATCGAGATCGAACACCAGGCGGGTGGCCGGACCGCGCTCGCCCCGCACGAAACGCCATTGCGGCACATGGATTTCCAGCGCGGCCTGCTGTCCGAGCCACGCCAGCCCGGCCACCGAGTCCAGCACCGGGTAGGTGACGTGGCGATCGGAATGCTCGACCGTCTGCCGCTGGAGCCAGCCGGGTGCGTGCGAGGCCAGATTCTTCTCGAAGAACGAGGGCTCGGCGACCCCGTTGGGCCAGCGTTTGCGGGTGACCGGCCGCCCGGCGATGTGCGGCAGCAACGCGGGGGCGATGGCGGTGTAGTAGTCGATGACCTCGCCCTTGGTGGTGCCGGTGGCGGGGTACAGCACCTTGTCGAGGTTGGACAGCTCAACCTCGATACTCCCGAACCGGCGGCGGGACACCATATTCGAATTCTAGTGGCCGCCACCGACAAGCAGCGGCCGTGCGCACCGTGAAGGGCCGTCGCCGTCTCGTATTCGAGACGGCGAGCGGCCCGTCACGGCGACGATCAGGGGGTGGGGCGGCCCGGGTCGGCCGGGGGTTCGGGCGCCGGGGGCGGCGGTGTCGCCGGACCCTGACCCGGTTTCGCCTGCCCCTGCTCGGGGATGGCGTTCTTCACTGCCTCGGTGCCCTTGCCGATCTTGTCGGTGTACTTGCCGCCGGTCTTCTCGTCGATGAAGCTCCCGGCCTTGTCCACCACACCGTGGATCTTCTCGGCATTCTCGGAGGCCGCGTCCCTGCCCTTGCCGACCAATCCCTTGAGTGTGTCCAACAGACTCATAGGTCCTGCTCCTTACTCATCGGTCTTCGGCTGGATCACTTGCGCACATCTTCCCACCACGAGACCTGCGGTGATACCGCATTCGCCGCGATCCGCTGGCCGGGCAGCGGCACCGCGATCGGGGTGCCGGCGGCCCGGGCGGCCGCGACCACCCGCTGGACCGGCTCCGACCAGCCGTGGAAGGCCAGGTTGAACGTCGCCCAGTGAATCGGGATCAGCAGTCCGCGGCCCGCGTCGCCGACACAGACGTCGGCGTGGGCGCGCACCGCCTCCTCCGGGTTCATGTGGACATCCGGCCAGTGCACGTCGTACGCGCCGATCGGCAGCAGGGTCATATCGAACGGGCCCAGAGTCGCGCCGATCTCCGCGAACGCCTTGGTGTACCCGGTGTCGCCGCCGAAGTAAACCCGGCGCGCCGGGCCCGCGATCACCCACGAGGCCCACAGCGTGGTGTTGCGGACCAGCCCGCGGCCGGAGAAGTGCCGGGCCTCGGTGCAGGTGAGCACCAGGTCGCCGTCGCGCGCGCGGCCCAGTTCGGACAGGGAAACCGAAGCGCCCCAATCCAATTCGATGATCCGCTGCTCGGGTACCCGCCACTTGCGCAGGTGCGCGCCGATGCCGATCGGCACGATGAACGGGGCGTCCTGACCGGCGGCCAGGGCGCGCACGGTGTCGCGGTCGAGGTGGTCGTAGTGGTCGTGCGAGATGACGATCGCGTCCAGCGGCGGCAGCTGGTCGAGTGGGACGGGCGTGGGGTGCAGACGGGCCGGGCCGATGGTGGGCGACGGCGAAACCCGTTCGCTCCACACCGGATCGGTGAGGACCCGGTACCCGTCGATCTCGATCAGCGCCGAGGCGTGCCCGTACCAGGTGACCGCGAGATCGGCCGCCTGCTCCGGGACCTCCGGGGTGGCGAGCGGGATGACGCCGGGGGGACGGCCGACGCCGGTGCGGGTCAGCGCGGAGAACAGCAGCGACAGCGACGAACCCGGCGCGAACTGATTGCTCGGCTCGGTGTTGTGGAACTGGCGGTTGCGGTAACTCGCCGAGCGCGACGCGGTCAGCGCGATGGCCGCCGCGGAGGCACCCATCGACTCCGGCAGGCCGCGCGCGGCCCGCAACGCCCAGGTCAATCCGACCGCGCCGGCGATACCGACG
This sequence comes from Nocardia wallacei, assembly GCF_014466955.1. Classification (NCBI taxonomy): domain Bacteria; kingdom Bacillati; phylum Actinomycetota; class Actinomycetes; order Mycobacteriales; family Nocardiaceae; genus Nocardia; species Nocardia wallacei. The sequence goes on from NZ_AP023396.1 coordinate 738,013, forward strand.
GCCGCGCGGCGTACGGCGGAACCCGATGCCGAATTCATCAGCGCCCCGCGAACTTCGCCGAGCGCTTCTGCTCGCGGGCCAGCTTGGCCTCCTTGGCGTCGTCGCTGCGCCAGGCGGCCTCCAGTGCGGCCCGCTGCTCCGGACTGTCCTCGCCGCGGGTGCCGTCGTCGTTGAACACCAGCTTGAGATGACGTAACGACAGCGGCGCCAGTTCGGCGATCGACTTCGCCCACGCCTGCGCGTCGGCGAGCGTGCCGATGCGGTTGGCGAAACCGAAAGCGTAAGCGTCACTTGCGGTTACGGGCTCGGCGCCCAGCAGGACCGTGCGCGCCGGGCCGCCGCCGATCAGCGCCACCAGGCGGCGGATCGTCCAGCGGTCCACGGAGATGCCGAGTTTCGCGGCCGGGATGGCGATGTAGGACTCGGGGCTCATCACCCGCAGGTCCGAGGCCAGCGACAGCTGGACGCCGGCGCCGAGCGCGCCGCCGTTGATCGCCGAGATCACCGGCACCGGAATCGTCTCGAGCGTGCGCAGCATCTCCATCAGGGCGTCGAGGAACTCCTGGGAGTACACGCCGGACAGGTCCGCCCCCGCGCTGAAGATCGGGCCCTGGCCGGTCAGCACGATGACGCGGGCGTCCGCCGCAGCGGTCGTGACGGCTTCCCGCAGCAGCCCGACCAACTCCAGGTTGAGGGCGTTGCGGCGCTCCGGGCGCTGCAGTTCGATGGTGACCACGTCACCATCGCGGCTGACTCCGAGCAATCTGACCTCCCCGTCCGTGCGGTTTCGAATACTTTCACTCTATGCGGCGAAAGGTTGCTCGAGCACTCTCGACGCACCCCGCGTACCGTGACGCCGGTGACCGCACCCGATTTCGAGATCCTGGTGATCGGCGCCGGGCAGGCGGGGTTGTCCGCCGGATATCACCTGCGGCGGCTGGGATTGCGACCCGAACGGGACTTTCTCATCGTCGATCACGCACCGGGACCGGGTGGGGCCTGGCAGTTCCGCTGGCCGTCGCTGACGCTGAGCACCGTGAACCGGGTGCACGACCTGCCCGGCATGTCGTTCGCCGAGACGTTGCCGGAGGGTTCGGCGACCACGCGGGCGGCGACCGCGGTGCCGCACTACTTCGCGGTGTACGAGCAGCGCTACGACCTGCGGGTGCACCGCCCGGTCTCGGTGCGCGTGGTCTGCGATCGCGCCACTCCGGCCACCTGCCCCGACCGACAGGTCGACGGCCTGCTGCACGCCGAGACGGAGGAACCCGCCGGAAGACCGGCCGGGGAACTGCGGGTGCGCGGGCTGATCAACGCGACGGGGACATGGGAGAAGCCGTTCATTCCCTACTACCCCGGCGCGGAGACGTTCGCGGGGCGGCAGTTACACGCGCACGACTACCGCACGGCCGAGGAGTTCGCGGGCAAGCATGTCGTGGTGGTCGGGGCGGGCGTGACGGCGGTGCAACTGCTGGACGAGATCTCGCGGGTGACGACCACGACGTGGGTGTCACGCACCGAACCACGCTGGCGGGAGGGGCCGTTCACGCCCGATGCGGGCCGCGCGGCCGTGGCGCTGGTCGAGGAGCGGGTGCGGCGCGGGCTCCCGCCGCGGTCGGTGGTGTCGGTGACCGGATTGCCGGTGGACGAGCGCGTCCGCGCGGCGCGGGCGCGCGGGGCGTTGGACTGGCATCCGATGTTCCGGAACATCGAGAGCGACGGGGTGCGCTGGGCCGACGGCACCCTCCAGCGCGCCCAGGTGATCCTGTGGGCCACGGGTTTCCGCAGCGCGCTCGACCACCTCGCGCCGCTGCGCTTGCGCGGCCCGGGCGGCGGCATCACCATGACGGGCCGGCTGGCCACCCAGGTGGCCGCGGATCCGCGGATCCACCTGCTCGGCTACGGTCCCTCGGCGAGCACGATCGGGGCCAATCGAGCGGGCCGGGCCGCCGCGGTGGAACTCGCCGGTCACCTCGGACTTCGGAACCGGTAGCGATCGTAGGTACCGGTCAGTCTTCCAAGCCGACCGCGAACGTAGCCGGGTCGGGACCGACGCGGGTGCCCGCGTCGAGGGCGGTGATCCGGGCCATCTGTTCGGTCGTCAGCTCGAAGGAGAACACGTCGAAGTTCTCCCGGATCCGGGCGGGCGTCACCGACTTCGGGATGACGACATTGCCCAGTTGCAGATGCCAGCGAATGATCACCTGCGCGGGGGTGCGGCCGATCTCCCGCGCGATCTCGGTGACCGTCGGGTTCTTCAGTTCGGCGCCCTGCCCGAGCGGGCTCCACGCCTCGGTCGCGATGCCGTGCTCGGCGTGGAACGCGCGCAGCTCCGCCTGGGCCAGGCTGGGGTGCAGTTCGATCTGGTTCACCGCCGGGGTCTCGCCGGTCTCCCCGATCACCCGCTCCAGATGGTCGCGGTTGAAGTTGGACACCCCGATGGAGCCGATCCGGCCCTGCGACTTCAGCGCCTGGAACGCCCGGAAGGTGTCGATGTAGCGGTCGGCCCCCGCGACCGGCCAGTGGATCAGATACAGGTCCAGGTAATCCAGACCCAGTCGCCGCATGCTCGTCTCGAAGGCATTCAGCGTCGAGTCGTAGCCCTGATCGGAATTCCACAGTTTTGTGGTGACGAAGACCTCGTCACGCGGCAGTCCGGAGTCCCGGATCGCCTGCCCCACCTCGGCCTCGTTGCCGTACGCGGCGGCCGTATCGATGCTGCGGTAACCGGTCTCGAGGGCCGCGGTCACCGTGCGGAAGGCCTCGGTTTCGGGTACCTGGAACACACCGAAACCGAGCTTCGGGATCACATTGCCGTCGTTGAGGATTATCGACGGGACTGCGCTGGTCTCGCTGCGAAAGGTCACCTTTCCGACCGTAGAAGCGGTTTACCGGCCCGTCAACGAACGCCCGGAGCGTGTTCTGTGCGGGAGTGTCAGGGCCGGGGCAAGCCGAGTCGCCGGTAGCGCAGGTGGCGGGCGGCGGCCAGTTCGTGTGACGGCCGTGCGCGCAGCCGCGACAGTTCCTCGGCGAGGGCGGCGACCATGCGGCGGGCGAAGTCGACGGGTTCGTCGGCGGCGTCGGAGTGCTCGGGGACGATGCGGTCGACGATGCCGTCCGCCAGCAGGTCGGCGGCCCGGATGCGTTGGGCGGCAGCCAGTTCCGCGGCGTGCTCGGTGTCGCGGTGCACGATGGCGCTGGCGCCCTCCGGGGGCAGCGGCGCCAGCCAGGAGTGCCGGGCGGCGAGCACGCGGTCGGCCGGGAGCAGCGCCAGCGCGCCACCGCCGCTGCCCTGCCCGAGCAGCACCGAGATCGTCGGCGTCGCCAGCGTGACGAGGTCGGCCAGGCAGCGCGCGATCTCGGGTGCCAGGCCGCGCTCCTCGGCCTCGCGGGACAGCGCCGCCCCGGCCGTATCGATCACCAGGACCAGCGGCAATCGCAGCTCCGCCGCCAGATGCATGCTGCGCCGGGCCTCCCGCAGCGCGGCCGGGCCCATGGTGTTCTCCCCGGTCTGCCCGGCCCGGTCGTGCCCGAAGACCACACACGGCTGGCCGCGCAGCCGTGCGAGCGCGTGCACCACGGTGCGATCCGATTCACCCTGTCCCGTCCCGCTGAGCGGTACCCGATCCGTCGTGTGGCGCAACAACTCCCGAATCCCGGGCCGATCCGGCCGCCGGGAGCGCGCCACCGACCGCCATGTCGCCTCGACCTCCGAAACGTGTTGGTGTGAAGCGGGTTCCGCCGATCCGACCGCCTTCGAGTCCACCGGCGTAGGGAGGGTGTCCCGCGTCGAGCGCTCCGAGAAAGATTCAGGAACAGCGGTTTCAGCGCGGTCGGTGGCGTCCGCTTCCGCTGGTGTCGCGGGGGTGGGCGACTGGGAGTGTTCGGATGTGGCTGCCGCCCCGCCGTACATAACTGCCACTGCCTTTGTTCCGTTGTCGCGCAACGCCTTCGGATCCGGAGGCGCGGGCGCCGGTCCGGGGACGGCGGTAGCGCTGGTCACGTTCAGTACGCGGTGCGCGATCCGGCGGAAGACGCGGACCGGGACCACGCCGTCGATCACTCCGTTGCGGTAGAGGTTCTCGGCGGTCTGGACGCCCGGCGGGAACGGCCGGCCGTAAAGGGCCTCGTAGACCCGGGGGCCGAGGAACCCGATCAGGGCGCCCGGCTCGGCGAAGGTCATGTGCCCCAGTGAACCCCACGAGGCGAACACCCCGCCCATCGTCGGGTGGCGCAGATACACCAGGTACGGGTGCCCGGCCGCCTTGTGCGCCGCCACCGCGCCCGCGATCTTCACCATCTGCACGAAGGCCACGGTGCCCTCCTGCATTCGGGTGCCGCCGGAGGTGGGCGAGGCCACCAGCGGCAGCCCGAGTTCGGTGGCCCGTTCGATCGCGGTCACGATCCGTTCGGCCGCCGCCACCCCGATCGACCCGGCGAGAAAGCCGAATTCGCAGGCGATCACGGCGACCGGCCGTCCCCGCAATCGCCCGGCACCGGTGAGCACCGATTCGTCGGCGCCGGACCGCTCGGCCGCCGCACGCCGCTCGGCGCGGTAGCGTGCATCGGCGTCGACCTCGATCGGCGGCCGGTCCCACCCGACGAACGAATCCGGGTCCAGCAGTTCGCCGAGTAGTTCGCGCGCCGAGATCGTCACCGGCCGAGCCTAACCACGTCCCGGTCGCGGCGCCCTTCGTGGGTCACCGTTCTCCTTCGTCTTGGCAACGGCCGTTGACCTGCGGGTTTCCGCCGGGTTACGGTAGGTGCCCCGATGATGTGGAGCGTTCGGTACGGACCCGTGACCGGGGTGCCCGCGTGTCGGTGGGAGGCGACGCGGGAGGTGCGATGGGTTCGGGGCACAAGGGGTCGGCGTACCGGGCAGGCTCCGCTCTGGCTGTCTTCGCGGTGACGGTGGTGCTGGCCGTGCTGCCGGTTCCCGTCGCGCGAGCGGATATTCCGTTCCCGGACGACGACCCGTTCTACGCGGCGCCGGGCGATCTCGCGCAGCAGCCCAACGGCGCGGTGCTGGGGTCGCGGCCGATCTCGCTGCTCGATCTGCCGATTCCGGTGTCCGCCTGGCAGATTCGCTATCGGACCACCGACTCGGCGGATCGCCCGCTGCTCGATGTGGCGACGGTGATCGTCTCGCCGATGCCGTATCCGGGCCCGCGGCCGCTGCTGTCCTACCAGGTGGCCGAGGACAGCTTGGGCACCCGGTGCGCGCCGTCGTTCGCCCTGCGCGGCGGCCGCGACCCGGGCGTGGTGAACACCATGCTGGATCTGCCGTTCCTGACCGAGACGCTGCGGCGGGGCTGGGCGGTGGTGGTCGGCGACTACGAGGGGCCGCGCTCGCGCTTCTTCGACGGTCCGACCGCCGGACGCGCCGTGCTGGACGGGATTCGGGCGGCGCGCTCGTTCCCGCCTGCCGCGGTCGGCGGCGGCCCGGTCGGCGCTTGGGGTTACTCGGGCGGCGCGTTCGCGACCCTGTGGGCGGCGGAGCTGCGCTCGCGGTACGCGCCGGACGTGCGGTTCGCGGGCATCAGCGCGGGCGGCGTTCCGACCGATATCCCGGCGATCGCGCAGCGGGTCGACGGGGGAGTGCAGGCGGGTCTGGCGCTGCTGATCCTGATGGCGCTGGCGCGCAACGATCCCGATTCCGGCCTGCTCGGGTTGCTGAACGACCGAGGCCGCGCTCTGCTGGCGGAGAACGCGACCGCGTGCGGGTCCGATCTGGTCCCCAAGTACGCCGGGGCGCGCGTGGACGATTTCGCCGCTGTCCCGAATGTGCTGGCACATCCCGTCTTCCGGGCCGTGGCGGCGGCGCACGAACTCGGTGCGACACCCCCCGATACCCCGATGTACCTGTATCACGGCATCACCGACGATCTGATTCCCGTGGCCGGATTCACCCGGCTCGTCGAGAACTATTGCGCCGGGGGCGCGAATCTCACCGCCGTGCACTCACCGTTCCCGACCCACAACGGCGCCGCTATCGGCGAGGCGTTGGGTGGCATGAACTATCTTTCCGACCGTTTCGCGGGAGTGCCGCAGCCGGCGGGCTGTGTCGTTCGCTGACACCGGAGTTCCGGTGCCGCGTGGGCCGCCCCGCGGGCACGGGCGCGCGGGGCGGCTGCGGCGCTGGGTCAGCGGCCGGTAGCGTCCATCCACTTGGTCGTGCCCGGCGGAGCGGACAGGGTGCTCAGGAGATCTATGCCCGCGATGATCAAGGTCGGGCCGCCCGCGACCACGGTGCCGATGATGCCCCCGATGGCCGCACCGGTGAGGATTGTAGCCGGTTCCAAGGGCAGCACCGCCAAGCCGAAGACCAAACCGGCCAATGCTCCCAGCGCCGTGCCGATGAATCCGCCGACCGCCGTGGCGATGCCGAACTGCGATCCGAACGACTGCATGGCGAGCTGGTTCTCCATCAGCGAGGCCACCGGCGTCGCCGGAGCGGGCCGGGCCGCGGCCGCGTTCTTGACGGCGGTGAGCTCCAGTACCCGCCCCTCCGAGCGCACCGCGTGCGGCAGCGGGTATTCCAAGCCGTCCTGGCGGATCGAGAGCGGCAGTGTGACCAGCGTATTGCCGTCGGCCGACTTGACGTCGACGGTCCGCTCGTCACTCGACACTTCGAAGAACCCGCCGTGCAGGGTGGTCTGGACCGTATTGCCGACCAGGGTCGTCTCATAGCGCACATCGGGCGTGGCCGGGGATGCGTGGACGGTGCCGGCCCCCACGGCAACACCCACGACCACCGGCAGCGCCGCAGCGGTGAATTTGCGCAGTTTCATTTTTCAGTTTTCCCATCTTCATCAGGAATCGTGGTTGTCGGAAGCCCCCCGGACCCGCGCTCAACGACCCCTGACACAAGTCACCCCTGGTGCGCGGGCCCGTCGACCCGGCTACACGACGTGTGTAACTGTACCGTCACCAGACAGCTCCGGGTACCGGAAATCGCTCCAGAGAGAATATCTTTCGATGGACCGGCGAGTTTGCTCTAGGTGAGAACGTCCACCAGGACCGCGCCCGCGCAGACCACGACCACCACGGCCAGCGCGATCGCGTCGCGCCGACCGGGCCCGGTGGGATGCGCGGTGAGCTGGCCGGTGCCGCCGCGGGCGGTGATCGCCTCACCCAATTCCCCGGCCCGGCGGGTGGCGACCGCCATCGCGGCGGTCAGGATGTCCAGCAGCGGATTCACCGCCGCGCGCTGCAGCGCCGAATCCTTGGGCCGCAATCTGCGTGCGGCCCGCAGCACCCGCATCTCGTCCAGCAGCAGCGGCAGCCCGCGCAGGGTGAGCGCCACGACGACGGCCCACTCGTCGACCGGGATGCGCAGTTTTCGCAGGGGCGCGCCCAGGGTCGCGAGCGCCGGGGCGATCTCGCCCATCGGCGTGGTCCAGGCGATCAGGAACGAGGTGGTCACCAGGACCAGGCCGAACACCACCACCTGCGCGTACCGCAGCACGGCCGCGCCGCCGACCGGAACATTGACCAGCGCACCGACCACCAACATGGCCCAGAACCACCACGGCAGTCGCGGCAGCGTCCCCAGCGGCAGCCGTGCCACCAGCCCGATGACCACCAGGAAGAGCACCGTCATGCCGATCACCGGCCACGACGGCAGCACCATCAGCAGCACGCTGATCAGGAACGCCGCGATCATCTTCGTCCCGGCCCACATCCGGTGCACGGGGCTGTCGACCGGAACCTGGCGCAGCAGCACGGTACTCATGAGGGATCTCCGGGTGCTCGGGGGCGCTGGATGCGCAGGCGCGCGAAGGTGGCGGTCGGCTCGGTGACCGACTCGGGACGGCGCTCGCCGGTCGCGGCGACGGTGTGCTGCGCGGTCTCCAGGATGAGCCCGGACCGCAAGTGCACCGTCCGGTCGCACACGGCCGCCATATCGGCGACATCGTGCGAGATGACGATCAGGGTCAACCCCGAATCACGCAGTCGGGCGAGCAGTTCCACCACCTCGGCGCGGCCCTCCGGATCCAGCCCGGCCAGCGGCTCGTCCAGCACCACGACCTGCGGCCGGGCCGCCACGATCGCGGCCAGCACGACCCGCTTGGCCTGCCCGCCGGACAGTGATTCGATGGACCGCGAGGCCAGCATCCGGTCCAGGCCCACCGCGTCGAGCGCCCGCCCGACCGCGCCGGAGCCGGTGCCGCTGCCGCCCCAGTCCTCGATCTCCGCGCCCACCGTCTGCCGCTGCAATTGCAGCCGGGAATGCTGGAAGGCCAGTTCCACGGCCCCGATTCGCTTGTGCACCGGCCGGATCCGGGTGTGCTCGCGCAGCGTGCAGGTACCGCCGGTCGGGACGATCAGCCCGGCCATGATCCACGCCAGCGTCGACTTGCCGGAACCGTTGCCGCCCACCACGAGCAGCGCCTCGCCGCGCCGCACCGTGAGGTCGACGCCGTGCAGCGCCGCGGCCGACCACGGCGTGCCGCGGTTGTAGGTGTGCCGCACCCCGCGCAGTTCCAGCAGCGGCTCGCCCACCGGGCGGCGGCGGGCGGCCCGCACCGGGCGCGGCCAGGCCGGCAGCCGCTCGACCTGATGTCCGCCCGCCAGATGCACCACGCGATCGGCGGCCGCCGCGTCGGCCTCGTGGTGGGTGACCAGCACGACCGCCATCGGATGCCGCTGCGGCAGCGCGGCGAGCAGCGCGACCAGTTCGCGGCGGCCGTCCGGATCGATCATCGAGGTGGCCTCGTCGGCGATGAGCAGCGCCGGTTTGCGGGCGAGGGCGGCGGCGACGGCCAGGCGCTGCTGCTGACCGCCGGACAGCGTCGCGGTCTCGGCCCGGCCGAGCCCGCCCAGTCCGACCTCCCGCAACAGCGCCTCGACATCGACCTGCGCGGCGAGTTCGGGTGGCAGCCCCCACACCACGTCGTCGGCGACCAGCACGCCCAGCGTCTGGCTCTCGGGCCGCTGCAGCACCAGCGCGGTGCCGCCGAGCACGCCCAGCCCGGCCGATCCGGGCCGTTCCACGGTGCCGCCGGTCGGCGGCCGCCCGGCCAGCACGCGGGTCAGCGTCGACTTGCCCGATCCGTTGTGCCCGACCACGGCGACGAATTCGCCGACCCGCACGGTGAGGTCGATCCCGGCCAGCGCCTCGGTCCGCGCGCCCGGGTAGCGGAACGACACATCACGCAGCGTCACCGGCAGCGGTTGCACCGGCCGGTCGTCGACGGGTGCGTCGAGCCGGTCCACGCCGGGCAGCCAGGCCAGCCGGTCCAGCACCGAACCCAGCGCGTACCAGGAGAAGAGCGCTGTCGCCACCATGCCGCCGAGCACACCGGCGCCGACGAAGACCCACCACCAGCGCAGGATCAGGTCAGCGAGATCGGCGACCGCATGTCCGGCGCCCGCCAGCCGGGCCTGCCCGGCCAGGTTCTCGAACCCGCGCGACGCGTTGCGGATGTTGTCGAACAACAAGTTTCGTGCCGTGGAGAAGATCAGCAGCCAGCCCAGGATCACCGCGGACCAGATCAGTCCGGCGACGACCGAGAGCCCGAGCACCGCCGCCAGACCACCGCGCCGCCGCTTGACGCTGCCGACGATGCCGCCCAGGGTCGCCGCGCTGACCACGGTGATCGCCGGGACCAGCCCGCCCGCGACGAACGTCACCAGCGTCGCCGCGACCGTCGTGGTGACGATGGCGCGCAACCGGTAGCGATGCGCGAGCAGGCCCAGCGGCACGGCGGCGACGAGATTCAGCGCCGCCGCGAACGGGATCACCGAACCCAGGGTCACCAGCCCGACGGTGACGCCGCCGAGCACCGCTCCGGTGGCCAGCTCGATGGGGCGCAGCGGACCGTGCACGGGCGTCGGCCCGGTCCCGGGCTGGGGTGGAGCGGTCACGGGTCAAGTCTGCCAGTTCGTTTCTGTGACATCTCTGGCATGAGCGCCGACGAGGTCAAGATGGGGTTACGAGGTCGTAGTCGGCGGGGTTCAGCCGCCGGGTGCGCAACCGGTAGGAGGTGACGGTGCCGGGCCAGTTGTTGGTGATGCGCCCGGCGGCGTTGCGGTACCAGCTGCTGCAGTGGGTCCACGGCGTGCGTCGCAGGCGGCGTTGGGTGTGCTCGTCGAATGCGCGCGCGACGGCGGGCCGGACCTCGAGGCCGCGGCCGGGATGGGCGGCGAGGTAGCTCAGGGCGTGACGGATATAGCGGGCCTGGCACTCGATCATGTAGACGATCGAGCCGATGCCGAGGTTGGTGTTGGGCCCGTACATCAGGAACAGGTTGGGGAACCCGGGTACCGCCATGCCCAGGTAGGCGCGGGCGCCGCCGGTCCACACCCGGTCCAGCTCCACCCCGCCGCGTCCGGTGACGCGCATGGGCCAAAGGAATTCGCTGCCCTTGAAGCCGGTGCCGTAGACGATCACGTCGGCGGGATGCACCTCGCCGTCGGTGGTGCGGATCCCGCCGGGCACGATCTCGGCGATGCCCGTGGTCACCACGTCCACATTCGGCCGGGTGAGGGCCGGGTAGTACTCGTTGGAGAACAGCACGCGCTTGCACAGCACCGGATAGTCCGGGGTCAGTTTGGCGCGCAGGGCCGGGTCGGGCACGTCGTGGCGCAGCGCCCGATGGCCGAGCCAGGTGGCGATCCGGCGGATGGGCGGAATCGAGGCCAGGCCCAGCGAGAGGAATTCCAGAAAGCACCACACCCACAGCCGCTGGGCCAGGCGCAGACCCGGCACGTGCCGGAACAGGGTGTGGTGCACGGGCCGGTATTCGCGGTCGGTGCGGCGCACCACCCAGGCCGCGGTGCGCTGGAACAGCGTCAACCGCGCCACTTCCGGCTGGATCGCCGGCACGAATTGGATTGCGCTGGCCCCGGTTCCGATGACGGCGACGCGTTTGCCGGTCAGCTCCACCGAGTGGTCCCACTGCGCCGAGTGGAAGGCGGGACCGGCGAAGGTCTCGCGTCCGGGGATATCGGGCAGCCGCGGCCGCGACAACTGGCCGACCGCGGAGACGACCACGTCGGCGGTGTAGTCCGCGCCGTCGGCGGTGCGCACGGTCCACCGGCCGGTGGCCTCGTCGAACGCCGCCTCGGTGACCTCGGCGCCGAACCGGATCCGCTCCAGCAGGCGGTGCTTGTCGGCGATCGCGCGCAGATAATCGTGGATGTCGCCGCGCCCGGAGTAGCGGTGCGGCCAGTCCGGCCGCGGCTCGAACGAGAACGAATACAGCGGCGAGGGTACGTCGCAGGCGGCGCCGGGATAGGTGTTCTCCCGCCACACCCCGCCCAGATCGGCGGCGCGTTCCAGGATGGTGAACGCGCCGAATCCGTTGCGCTGCAGTTCCAGTGCCATGCCCAGGCCACCGAATCCGGCGCCGATGATGATGACCGACGGCGTTGTCGCGGGCATTGTGGTGCTCCTCACAACTTGCTTCTCATCCTTACTGTAGGGAGGGACCGCGAACTGGATCGACATATTCGGCCATAATCGCTATATGGCAACGGTGCAGCACCCCGGCATTCGCAACTGGGACTTCCCGCGTGGGGTGGCGAGCGTGGCGCTGATGGTCGGCTACGCCCGCGAGCACGGCCTGCCCGCCGCCCGCATGCTGCGCGGCACGGGACTGTCCGAGCGTGTCCTCGCCGACCCCGACGTGCAGATCGACGCGCACACCGAATTGGCGGTGGTCCGCAATCTGGTGCGGGCGCTGGCCGACGACCGCCCGGCGCTGGGTGTCGAAGTGGGCCGCCGCTACCGCATCACCACGTTCGGCATCTTCGGCTTCGCCTGCGTGTCGAGTCCCACACTGGGCGAGGCGATCTCGTTCGCGCTGCGGTTCCTGGAGCTGAGCTTCACCTTCTGCATTCCCGTAACCCGCTGGGAGCCTGGGGAATTCGTCGCCGATATCCACGACGAGCTGGTGCCCGCGGATGTCCGGCGGTTTCTGGTCGAGCGCGATGTGCTCGCCATGCACCAGGTGATGACGGATCTGCTGGGGCGCCCGCTGGAGCTGATTCGCGCCGAATTCGACTATCCCGAGCCGGATTACGCGGATCAGCTGACCGAGATCATCGGCACGCGGCCGCGATTCGGGCGGCCGCGGAATCTGTTCTCGCTCCCGCCCGAAATCCTGGAACAGCCACTGCCCCAGGCCAACGAGCACACCTGGGCGATGTGCCTGGCCCAGTGCCGCGACCTGGTACACCGGCGACGCGCCCGCACCGGCATCGCCGCCGAGGTCCGGGAGCGGCTCATGCCGCGCGGCGGCGCCGACGGTTTCGCCGCACCGCCCGGAATCGACGCCGTCGCACGCGATCTCAACATGAGCACCCGCACCCTGCGCCGCCACCTCGACACCGCGGGCACCAGCTACCGCGCCCTGCTCGACGAGGTCCGCCGGGCGCTGGCGGAGGAAATGCTCACGGCCACACCGCTGTCGGTGAGCGATGTGGCGATCCGCCTCGGCTACGCCGAAGCCTCGACCTTCATCTACGCCTTCAAACGCTGGACGGGCACCACACCCTCGGCCTACCGCCGCGAGCGCGTGGTCGCCAACGGACTGACCGCGGGATCGCCATCGCGCCGATTCTGAAGGCCGGGGGAGTGTTTCAGCGGGGCTGTACGGCGATCCGGCCGCCCATGGGGACGATGCGGACGACCGAGGTCAGGCGGTGGCCGTCGATGGCGTGCAGGACGAGGGACGGGTCCGGGGCGTAATCGATGGGCACCTGCCCCGGGCCGCCCACCTCCCACTGCCCGCCGATCAGGGACGCCACGCTGGGCGCGACCACCAGCTGCCGGCCGCCGAACAGCGTGGTCGCCATCGAATGCATATGCCCGGTGACGACGCCGACGATCCGCTCGTCCGCGGCGACGATCCGCTCCAGCCGGTCCGGATTCGCGAGCCGGATCGGGTCGACCACGGTGCTGTACATGGGCATCGGCGGATGGTGCAGGGCCAGCAGCACCGCGGTGTCGGCCGGGGTGTCGCGCAGCAGTTCCGTCAGCCAGGTGTAGGTGTCGGCGGACAGCTCGCCGCCGCTCTCGCCGGGGATGGTCGAATCCAGCAGGGCCACGGTCAGCCCGTCCAGGCGCAGGGCCTGGTTGATGGGCTCGTCGGAGGGCGGTTGGCGCAGCAGCACTTCGCGCAGGTTGGCGCGGTCGTCGTGATTGCCCGGCAGTATCCACACCGGGACGTCGGCCCGCAGCGCGGCGCGGGCCTGCTCGTACTGTTCGACCTTGCCGGAGTCGGTGATGTCGCCGGTGACCAGGATCGCGTCGGGCCGGTGCGGCAGGTCGGCGAGGTAGGCCAGCACCCGCTCGACCCGTTCGGTGTTGTGTGCGTGCGAGTCGAAGTGGGTGTCGCTGAGCTGTGCCAACACAATCATCGGCGTCCGCTTTCTCGTGGGAATCGCGCCGTTGCGCCCGAGCGTGCCTGGTCGGCACACCCCATCCAGGGTAATTGGCTAGAGCCCGCCGAGTACCTCGGCCGCCGGTGTGAGCGTGGTCTCGCCGACGGTCCAGAAATCCGGTCCGGGTGGGGCTTCCAGATCGAGCACGCCCGGCGTCCGCCAGGCCGCCTCCAGGCGCAGCCGCCAGGAATGCAGGTGGGTGCGCGGATATCGCCCGGACCTGTCGAACAGCGGATCGCCCGCGATCGGATGCCCGATCCAGGCCAGGTGCACCCGGATCTGATGGCGGCGCCCGGTGATCGGACGGACCGCGAGCAGCGTGTACTCGTCGGCGCGCAGCACGGTGGTGAACTCGGTGCGGGACGGATAGTTCTTGCCCGCCAACAGGTCTCGTTCGTCCACCTGCCAGCTGTCCGCGGTGTGCACGATGCGGTCGCGGGGCGCGGCGATCCGCACCCGATTCTTGCGGCCCACGCTCAACGGCAGCTCGATGCTGCCGTGGTCGGGCAGACCGGTCGACGCCGTGATCGCCAGGTAGGTCTTGTCGGCCGTGCGCTTGGTGAACTGCCGGGTGAGTTGTCCGTGCGCGCCGAGGTCCTTGGCCAGCAGCACCAGCCCCGAGGTCACCTTGTCGATGCGATGCACCGGGTAGAGGGTCTCGCCGTGGTCCGCGGCCAGTTCGACGATATCGGTGTCGTGCCGTTCGCCGGTCACCGAAATCCCGGCCGGTTTGTTCAGTGCGAGGATCGCGGCGTCCTCCTCGAGCAGGCACCGTTGTCGCAACTGTGGCCATCGCGTATCCACGGCACTCACCCTAAAGTGCCGCCCGGAAATGGTTTACCGTAACGTCACTTACCGTTGTTGAATGAACCGCTACATGACGGTACATTATTGCGCGACATGATTTGACTCACAGTTAGGCCCATGGTCATGGCTTCAGTCCGGCGACCTGTGGAACTGTCGGCGCTGGCGGATGCGTTGCACGCGGAAGATGCCGGGTATCGAAGATCTCTGCACGCGCGGCAGCTGCAGATGATCGCGATCGGCGGCGTCATCGGGACCGGACTGTTCCTCGGCGCGGGCGGGCGGCTGGCGGGCGCCGGGCCGGGGCTGTTCCTGGTGTACGCCGTGTGCGGTGTCTTCGTGTTCTTCATCCTGCGGGCGCTCGGTGAGCTGGTGTTGCACCGGCCCTCGGCCGGGTCCTTCGTGTCGTATGCGCGCGAATTCTACGGTGAGAAGCTGGCTTTCGCGGTGGGATGGACGTATTTCTTCCACTGGTGCATGACCGGGATCGTCGACATCACCGCCATCGCCACGTATTTCCGGTACTGGGGTTTCTTCGAGGCCGTGCCGCACTGGCTGCTGGCATTACTGGCACTGGTCGCCGTGGTGTGTACCAACCTGATCTCGGTGCGCTGGTTCGGCGAACTGGAATTCTGGGTAGCCCTCATCAAAGTCGTTGCGCTGGTGGGCTTCCTGGTGGTCGGCACGATATTCCTGGCCGGGCGGTTCACGATCCACGGCGAACATACCGGGGTGGGCGTGGTGGCCGAGCACGGCGGCCTGTTCCCCACGGGCGCCCTGCCGCTGATCACCGTGACCACGGGCGTCGTATTCGCCTATGCCGCAGTCGAACTGGTCGGAATCGCGGCAGGTGAGACGCGCAATCCCGAAGAGGTCATGCCGCGCGCCATCAATTCGGTAATCGCCCGCATCGCCGTGTTCTATGTCGGCTCCCTGATCCTGCTCGGACTGTTGTTGCCCTACACCGCTTTCCACGCCGGTGAGAGCCCGTTCGTGACGTTCTTCGCGGGCATCGGCCTGCCCGCCGCCGGCACGGTCATGAACCTGGTCGTGCTGACCGCGGCGTTCTCCAGCCTGAACGCGGGCCTCTATTCGACCGGCCGGATCCTGCGCTCCATGTCGATGAACGGCAGCGCTCCCGGCTTCGCGGCGCGGATGTCGCGCAACGGCGTGCCCTACGTCGGCATCCTGGCCACCGGTGCGATCGCGCTGATCGGGGTCGGGCTCGACGCGGTGGTGCCGAATCAGGCGTTCGAGATCGTGCTCAACGTGTCGGCGCTCGGCACCATCGTGTCGTGGACGGTGGTGCTGCTCTGCCAGCTGCGGCTGTGGTACCGATGGCGGCAGGGCGTGGCGTATCGTCCGAAATTCCGGCTGCCCGGCACGCCGTACACCACCATCGCGGCGCTGATCTTCCTCGCGGCTGTCGTGGCGCTGATGGCCTTCGGCGGAACCCCGGTGCAGCGCACGGCGGTGCTGGCCCTGGTCGCGGTGCTCGGTCCCGCCCTGATCTGCGGGTGGTTCCTGGCCCGCCGGAAGGTGCTGCGCATCGCGGAGATCCGGCACGGCCACGCCGGGCAGTTCCCGGTGCTGGCCGAGCGGCCGTGGCCGGGCCGCCCGGAGGAGCCGGAGGTCATCGTCGAGCAGCCCCGCGGCAAATTCCCGGAGGGCGGCGTCTAGCCCGTGGCGTGCGCCAGGTCCGCCAGCGCGGTCTCCAGGTGCTCGATCATGCGGGGCAACTGCGGGACCGAGCGACGGCAGGCGACCAGACCGAAGTCGAGCGTGTCCGCGGTGGAGGTGACCGTGATGTTCACCGCCTGACCGTCGAACGGGATCGACAGCGGATAGTTGCTGTCCAGCCGCGCGCCCTGCAGGTACACCGGTTTACGGGGGCCGGGGATATTGGAGATCACCAGGTTGAACGGAACCCGGGGCAGCGCTTCGAAACCCGGCAGCAGCGTCATACCCAGCGGCGACATCAGCAGGGCCGACAGCGCTATCGCCTCCAGTCGCGGCAACTGCTGGAACACCCGCTTCGATCGTCGCATCGATGCGCTGATCGCCGAAAGCCGCGCCGCCGGGTTGGCGAGGTCGGTCGCCAGGTTACACAGCACCGCCGCCACCAGATTGCCGTCCGAGTCGGCGTCGGCGCTGCCGCGCAGGTCCACCGGGACCATCGCGGTCAACGGCTTGTCCGGCAACGCGTTTCGTTCCATCAGGTAGGAGCGCAGGGCGCCGGCCGACATGGCCAGCACCACATCGTTGACGGTGGCGCCGGTGGCGCGGCGCACCGCGTGGACGCGGTCCAGCGGCCACGAGCCGACCGTCACGCTGCGCGCGCCGCCGATCGGGACGTTGAACATCGACGGCGGGGCCGCCAAGGGCAGCTCGAGCTGCCCCTCGGCCAGCGCGCGGGACGCCCCGGCGGCGGCGCCGACCCCGGTCGCCATGCGCGGCAGCGTCTTTCGCAGCTGCTCCCACATTCCGGGCGCCGCGTCGTCGAGGACTTCGGAACGGCCCTGCGTCCACGGGACGCGCAGGCGGGTGTCGTACGGGTCGTCGGTCAGCGTGCGCTGCAGCAGCCGCAGCGCCGACACCCCGTCCATGAGCGCGTGATGCACCTTGACGTAGACCGCGAACCGGCCGCCGGACAGCCCCTCGATGATCCGGCCCTCCCACAGCGGCCGGTGCCGATCGAGCAGGCCGGAGTGCAACCGGCCGACCAGGTCGAGCAGCTCGGTGCGGCCGCCGGGCGCGGGCAGGGCGCTGCGCCGCAGGTGATAGCCGAGGTCGACGTCGTCGGCGTGCGACCACACCAGGCTGGAGAAGCCGCCGAGGATGCGGCGCTGGCGACGGCGGAACCGGGGGCGCACATCGGTGGCCGCCCTCGCCTCCTCGTACAGCTCGCGCACGAAGTCGTCGGTGGCGTCGGGCGGCGGCTCGAACACTTGCAGACCGCCGACGTGCATCGGGTGCTCGCGGGATTCTATTGCCAGGAAGATCGCGTCGATCGGGTTGAGAAGGTCCATCGGTTCCGCCTATACCGGGTGGGCTCGAGGCCCTGTCGGGTACGGGACGGCATCGTTGCCACCACGAGGTCGAATACGTAATACCCTAACACCGCACGTATTCCGCATTGTCGCAAATCCGGCGGCGGAACGCGGCCTACAGGCAGTCGTCGTCGAGGTCCAGCGTGGTGCGGTCGAGCGAGTCGAGCAGATCGAACAGTGGCGTCGTGCGCGGCAGCTCCCATCGGAAGAAATAGCGGGTCGCCGCGCGCTTGCCGTCGTAGAACGAGCCGGTGCGGCCGTGCGCCGCCACCGCCTGCTCCAGCCAGATCCACGCCAGCACCACATGCCCGAACGCCTCCAGATAGGCCGCCGAATTGGCCAGTGCCGGTGCGGGGTCCAGGTCCTTCCAGAGCAGTCCGGTGGTGGCGACCACCCGTCCGGCGGACTGCTGCAGCGCATCGGCGTAGTCGCCCAGCTCGCCGTCGGCGGTGGCGCGCGCGGCCGCGACCGTCGCGCCGATGGTCTCCAGCAGCAGGGTCAGCGCCGCCCCGCTGTCCGCGGTGACCGCCCGCCCCAGCAGGTCGAGGCTCTGAATGCCGTGTGTGCCTTCGTGAATCGGGTTCAGCCGGTTGTCGCGGTAGTGCTGCTCGACGTCGAAGTCGCGGGTGTAGCCCGCGCCGCCGTGCACCTGGATGGCCAGATCGTTGGCGGCCAGGCACCACTGGCTGGGCCAGCTCTTCGCGATCGGCGTGAGTACCCGCAGCAGTGTGGTCGCCCGCCGGACGTCGGATTCGGCTGTGGCGCTGCGCTGTTCGTCCACCAGCGTGCCGCAGTAGAGCTGCAGTGCCAATGCGCCCTCGGCATAGGCCTTCTGCGCCAGCAGCATTCGCCGCACATCGGGGTGGCGCACGATGGCGATCTGCGCGGTCGACTGGCCGCGGGCGGTGGCCGGGCGGCCCTGCGGCCGGTTGCGGGCGTAGTCGAGCGCCTTCAGATATCCCGTGTAGCCGAGCGCGGTGGCGGCCAGTCCCACGCCCAGCCGCGCCTCGTTCATCATGTGGAACATGTAGGACAGTCCCCGGTTCGGCTCGCCGACCAGGTAACCGACCGCGCCCGGCTGCCCACCGGGGGTGAAGGCGCCGTCGCCGAGCACCGGCGCGGTGTTGACCGTCCCCCGCCAGCCCATCTTGTGATTGATCCCCGCCAGCACGATGTCGTTGCGCGCGCCGACGGAGTCATCGGCCGCGGGCAGGAACTTCGGCACGATGAACAGCGAGATGCCGCGGGTGCCGGGGGGTGCGTCGGGAATCCGCGCCAGCACCAGGTGCACGATGTTCTCCGACAGTTCGTGGTCGCCGCCGGAGATCCACATCTTGCGGCCGAACAGGCGATAGGTGCCGTCGTCCTGTGGGACGGCCCGGGTGGTGATGTCGGCCAGGCTCGAACCCGCCTGTGGCTCCGACAGCGCCATGGTGCCGAAGTAGCGGCCCGCCAGCATCGGCCGGACGAAACGGTCGATCTGGTCGTCGTCGGCGTGCGCCGCCAGCAGGTTCGCGTTGCCCATGGTCAGCATCGAGTAGCTGGTGGTGGCGACGTTCGCGGCGTAGAACCACGCCATGCACGCGGAGAACACGGTGTAGGGCAGTTGCATGCCGCCCACCCGCTCGTCCATCGCCGCGCTGACCAGGCCCGCCGCGCCGAACGCGTCCAGCGCCTGCTTCACCGCCGGCAGAATATGCACCTTCTCGCCGTCGAAGGTCGGCTCGTGCAGGTCGCTGTCGCGGTTGTGCGGGGCGAAGTACTCGGTCGCCAACTCCCGGCTCAGGCTCAGCACCTGGTCGAAGGTGTCGCGCGAATGCTCCCGGTAGCGCTCGCGGGCGGTCAGCCCGGTCACGTCCAGCCACTCGTAGAGGAGGAACTCGATATCGCGGGCCGACATGATCAGCGAATCCATGCCCACCACCCTTGTGCGCCCGGCGAGCGCGCGCAACCCCCGGCAACCCGATGCCCGCGCAGGTCCGAGCGGGCGAAGACCGCGGTGCCGCGGTGCCGGTCAGGTGTGCGCGACGGTGACCGCGGGCGCGACGAACCGGCGCAGCAGCTCGCGTTCCTCGGCCTCGTCGCGGCCGGGGACCGTCAGCAGCGACACGATGACCCGGGTGAGCCAGCGCGCCCGCAGCGACAGCTCCCGTTGTGCCGCAGCGTCTTCGGTATCGAACAGCGAGCCCGCGATGGCCTCGATCACCTCCGAGGTCTCGGCGATCTCCGAGGTGAGGCCCGCGTCGCCGGGGCGGAACCAGGCGATCAGCAGCGGGTCCGAGCGCACCGCTCGCAGCGCCGCCAGTACGCCGGCCACCACCCGGTCCGCGGGCGCGGCGGTCGCGTCGATCTCGCGCAGCACCGCGGCGCCGATGCGGCGGGCCTCGCGGTGCACGAACGCCAGCCGCACGGCCTGCCTGCTGTCGAAGTACCGGTAGAGCGTCGCGCGGGAGCAACCGGCGGCCTTGGCGATATCGGCCATGCCGGTGGCGGCCACCCCGCGCGCGGCGAACAACTCGGCGGCCGCGTCGAGGATGCGCTCGGCGGCGTGCGCCGCGCGCGGCTCGCTCAACCAGCGCTGCCCGCTCTCTCCGGCATGACCGGGCCGCTGCGTGGTGACGCTTCGCTGCCGCCTCCGCGGCTGACCGCTCATGCGGTGTCCTTTCCGGCGTGAGCGGGCCGCTGCGTGGTGATGCTTCGCTGCCGCCTCCGCGGCTGACCGCTCATGCCGCGGCCCGGAAGGGGACGCTGACCGGCCACCGCACGTAACTGCCGTCGGTGTAGCGCACCTGGTCGAGGTCGACGGTGAAGGCGGGGCAGCGGGTCAGCAACTCCCGTAGCGCGATGGTCGCCTGCATACGGGCCGCGGCCGCGCCGAGGCAGTGGTGGTTGCCGTTGCCGAAGGTGAGGATGTTCTTCGGCCGCCGGAGGATGTCGAGTTCGCCTGCGTCCGTGCCGTATTCGCGCTCGTCGCGGTTGGCCGACGCGTACAGCAGCAGCACCCGCCGCCCGGCGGGGATGGTGACACCCTCGATCTCCACGTCCCGGGTGGTGGTGCGGGCCAGGCCCTGCACCGGCGAGGTGAGCCGCAGGAACTCGTCGATCGCGCCGGGCAGCAGGTCGGGATCGTCGAGCAGCAGCTGACGCTGCCGCGGGTACAGCGTCAGCAATTGCACTGCCCCGCCGAGGTTTCCGGTGGTGGTGTCGTTGCCGCCGGTGATCATGGTGAAGGCGAAGCCGAGAATCTGCAGCACGCCGCCCACGTCGCCGTCCGCCGCCAGGCCCGAGGCCAGCAGGTGTGAGATGGTGTCGTCCCCGGGCGCGGCGCGCCGCCGCTCGATCAGCGCCGCGAAGTACTGGCTCAACTCCCCGACCGCGGCCTGGGCCTGCAGCACGCCACCGGTGGCCGAGGCCGCCACGATGGCCTCGCTCCATTCGTCGAACTTGGCCCGATCCGCTTCCGGCACACCGAGATAGTGCGCGACCACCATCGTCGGCAGCGGTTTGAACAGCTCGGCGGCGATGTCGCCACCGCCCGCGGCGCGCATTCGCTCGATCCGCTCGGCGACGAATTCCCGTACGGCCGGGCTGATCTCCTGCACCTGGCGCGGTGTGAACCCCTTGGCCACCCGGCGGCGGAACACCGTGTGATCCGGCGGGTCGGTGAACACGAACGGCCGGTTCTCGCCGAGCCCGATCTCCGACAGATTGTTGTAGTCGACGGTCAAACCCTGTGCGGAGGAGAACGTTTCGGGATCGCGGACCGCGGCGTACACGTCGGCGTAGCGCGAGAGCACGTAGTAGTCCTCGTGCGGGCGGTCCTGCGGGACCACGTGGTGCACCGGGTCGAACTCGCGCAGCGCGGCATACATCGTCCAAGGGTCGCGCCAGCTGTCGCCGGACCGGAGGCGGAACCGAGCATCGTGAGACATAACCTCATGCATGTCTCGACCGTAAGACAAATGGGGCTATGTGTCTAGAACGTGTTTCAGACGGTGCGGATCGGCTGGGTGGGTGACCGGTCGCCCAGCTCGCCCGCCGCCCGGTCGAGCAGCGCGCGCACGGTGTCCTCGCTGACCTCGTCGAAGTGGCGATACCACTGGCCGATGGTGTGGAACAGCGCCGGTGTCTCCAGGCAGATCACGTTGTCGGCGAACCCGGTCAGGGCCCGGATCGGACGGCAGGAACCCACCGGCACGGCGAACACCACCCGCGCCGCACCGCGGGCCCGGGCCAGTTCGCACGCCGCCCGCGCGGTGTTGCCGGTGGTGACGCCGTCGTCGACGAGCACCACGGTGCGCCCCGCGATCCGCGGTTGCGGCCGGTTGCGCCGCAGCCGAGCGCTGTTGCGCAGCACCGTCTCCCGCGCCTGGCGTTCCACCCGGGACCGCTCGGGCGGGGCGATGAAAGCCCGCACCACCAGGTCGTCGTCGACCACGCGGACGCCGGATTCGGCGACCGCGCCGAACACCAGCCGGGGCCGGTCGGGAACCTCCAGCTTGCACACCACGGCGACGTCCAGCGGCGCCCGCAACGCGGTGGCGACCTCGAACGCCACCGGCACGCCACCGCGCGGCAACCCGAGCACGATGGTCTCGGGCCCGCGGAAGGCGCGCAGGCGTTCGACGAGCCGGCGGCCGGCTTCGCGGCGATCCAGGAAGGGCATCCGTCTCACCCTGACAGTCGTGAAGGAAGGGGTCGAGTCGCGGCGGTGGACTCGGAAGACAGGTGGGTACTCTACGCCCGCTCGGGCCTCGGCAGGACCGGAATGGTCGCGAACTTCTTGCCTTTCGGTCTCGGTTTCGGTGCCGATGCGGTCGCCCGGCGCATCCCAGGCGGCTACCGTACGATCGCGATCGGAACTCCTGGTGGACCGAGGGGGAGGGGAGTGTGGGACTTCGCCTACCGGCGCCGGTCCGCAACGGTGCGGAATGGTTGCGGCGCTTCGCCGCGACGACCCCGGGCGCGATCGTCGTGATCGCGGTCGCGGCCGTCGTGCTGTGCCTGCTCTCCGGCCTGGTCTGCGCGAACGAGCTGAGTGCCAAGACCGCTCGGCGCGACGCGGCGCTGCAGCGTTCGGAGCCGCTGGCCGACGCCGCGCAGCGGCTGTACGTGGCGCTGTCGGCCGCCGACGCCTCGGCCGCCACCGCATTCCTCACCGGCGGCATCGAATCGCCGCAACTTCGCGGGCAGTACCAGCAGGCCCTCGCCGACGCCGCCGACGCGCTGGCCTCCGCCACCGCGGGCGGGGGTGACGCGCGGACCCGGGAGGTGGTCGCGCGCATCTCCGCCGACCTCCCGGTGTACACCGGCCTGGTCGAGTCCGCGCGGGCCAACAACCGCCAGGGCTTCCCGGTCGGCTCGGCCTACCTGCGCGAGGCCTCGGGCCTGATGCAGAGTTCGCTGCTGCCCAGCGCCGCCCGGCTCACCGAACAGCGCCACGCCGCGCTGCGTGCCGACCAGCGCGCCATCACCGGTCCGCCGTGGGCGGCGCTGGTGTTGCTGGTGCTCACGCTGGCCGGTGCGGCGGCCGCGTCGCGAATCCTGGTGCGGCGCACCAACCGCCTGTTCAATCCGGGTGTGGTGGCCGGGACGGGCGCGACGGCGCTGGCCCTGTTGTGGATCGTGCTGGCGACGGTCGTATCGAACGAGGCGATCGACACCGGCGGCGGCGGTCCCACGTCGCGCGGCGAAAACCTGGCGCAGGCACGGATTCTCGCGCAGCAAGCCCGCACCGACGAGACCCTCGAGCTGATCACCCGCGGCGACACCAAGGAGACCGAGGAGGACTTCAAGACCAAGACGGCGCAGCTGGACGCCGAGCTGGCCAGCGTCGCGGGCGCGGATTCGCCCCTGCGGCAGCAGTTCTCGCAGTGGACAGCCGGGCACGAGCGGCAACTCGAGCATTACAACTCCGCGAACTATCCGGCGGCGGTGGAGCAGGCGATCGGCTCCGGCCCGGACTCCTCGGCCCAGCGCTTCGCCGAACTGGACACCTCGCTGCGGGACGGGCTCGAGCGGACGCGGGCACAACTGCGCGATCAGATCGCCGGGGCGGGCGACGCGTGGATCGGCGGCGCGGCAGGCACATTGGTGCTGCTGGTGCTCGCCGCCGGTGCCGCCGTCACCGGACTGTGGCCGCGGTTGCAGGAGTTCCTGTGAACACGCGGATACTGCGCGCGGCCCTGGCGCTCGCGTCGATCGCCGTACTGGCCGCCTGCGGTGCGGATCCGGCCGTGCCGCGGTCGGGGCCGGTGGTCGCGGTGAATCCGTTGCCGCCGAAAGCTCGCGAGATCACCACGCCGCCGGGGTCCGACCGCAGCTGCGACGCCGAGGCGAGCCTGCGGCCGGGGCCGCAGCCGGATCCCGGTGCGATGCCGCCCGGTTCGGCCATGGCCCGCATCGTGCAGAAGGGGCGGGTGACGGTCGGCGTCGACCAGAACACCTACCTGTTCGGCTTCCGCGATCCGGCCACCGGTCAGCTGGAAGGCTTCGACATCGACCTGGCCCGCGAGATCGCCCGCGACCTGTTCGGCGACCCCGACCGCATCGAACTGCGCTCGGTGTCCACCGCGGAACGGCTGCCCGCCCTGCAGAACCACCAGGTCGACCTCGTGGTCCGGACCTTCTCGGTGACCTGCGAGCGCCGCCGCGAGATCGGCTTCTCCACCGTGTATTACAAAGCGGCGCAACGGATTCTGGCACCGCGCACGGCGGGTGTCCGCGCGCTGCCCGACCTCGCGGGCAAGCGGGTGTGTGTCACCTTCGGCGCCACCTCCTCCGGTCCGCTGTTCACGCTGCCGAACCGGCCCAAGGTGCTGGGCGTGGACAACTGGACCGACTGCCTGGTCGCGTTGCAGCAGGGGCAGGTGGACGCCATCAGCACCGACGAGCCCATTCTGGTCGGACTGGCCGAGCAGGATGCCAATCTCCAAGTCGTCGGCGACCCACTGGGTTTCGAGAACTACGCGGTCGGGGTGCCGAAGGGGGAGGACGACATGATCCGCTTCGTCAACGGCGTGCTCGACCGGATTCGCGGCGACGGTACCTGGCAGCGCCTGTACGCCGCCCATCTCGGCGCGCTCGGCCCGTCCGCGGGGGCGCCGGCCCCGCGCTACAGCGGTTAGGGGGTGTGCGATGAGAATCCTGACTCTCGCCGAGCTGGACACGGACCGCGGCGCGGCCGGGCTGGATGCGGTGCAGTTGGTCACCGATCGCGGAATAGTGCACGCGCGCAACGAGGATGCCGTCGCGGCGGCGGTCCTCGAGCGGCCGGACGGCCCCGTGATCGTGGTCGCGGTCTCCGACGGCGTTTCGTCCTCCGACGACCCGCAGGCGGCCTCGGGCGCGGCCGTCCGCAGCGGCGTCGCCGCCTGCCTGGCCGCCCTGACGGAAGACCGCACCGCCGAGGACGCGCTGCTGCGGGGGCTGGCGGCGGCCTTCGCGGCGGTCCGGGACCTGTCCGTCGCCGAGGGGCATTCCCCGTCGTGCACCTATGTGGCGGCGGTGCTGCGTCCCGGCCGCGACGGCGAGTACGCGATCTCGGTGACGAATGTCGGTGACAGCCGGGCCTATTGGCTGGCCGCCGACGATACCGGCACACCGTCGCGGCGGCTGACGTCCGACGACTCCTTCGCGCAACTGCTGGTGACCGGTGGCGTGGAGGAGGAGTCCGCGATGCGCGACCCGCGCGCACACGTGCTCATGCGCTGGCTCGGCGCCGATTCCGAGCACGTCCCCGCCGACACCCCCGTGCATTCGCTGCGCGTGCGCGGCCCCGGCGTGCTGCTGCTGTGCAGCGACGGCATGTGGAACTACCTGCCCGACGCCGCGGGCCTCGCCGCCGTGGCAACCGCCGCCGACCCCGCTCGCGCCGCCCAGGACCTGGCCGACTACGCGGTGCGCTCGGGCGGCGCCGACAACATCACCGTCGCCCTCGCCCCGGTGCCGGCGCGCACGACTCCCCGCCCCGGCTGATCCTCACCGCAGACTCTGATCGGCCGACGCTGGACAACGGGGTTGTTATCGCTCACATTTACAGTGCCCCGATCAGGTAGTGCAAGGAGCAGACACATGCCAGCGAGCCCAGCGATGCGTGACCTCTTCCGGCGCAAACCGATCGAGCTGATCGAGGACGAGCCCTCCGGCGGCCTGCGGCGGGCCCTGGGCCTGTGGCAGCTGACCGCCATCGGGGTCGGCGGCATCATCGGGGCGGGGATCTTCGCCCTCGCCGGGTCGGTCGCCCACGACACCGCCGGGCCCGCGGTGCTCCTCTCGTTCCTCATCGCGGGCGTCGCCAGCGCCGCCGCCGCGCTGTCCTACGCCGAGTTCGCGGGCCTGATTCCGAAGGCCGGGTCGGCCTACACCTACGGTTACGCCGTGCTCGGCGAACCGGTCGGGTGGCTGATCGGCTGGGATCTGCTGCTCGAGTACACCGCCATCGTCGCGGTGGTGGCCATCGGCATCTCCGGCTACATCTCCTTCCTGCTGGAGCAGCTCGATATCGCACTGCCGGTGTGGATGCTCGGCGCACCCGGCACCGGCGACGGGCACTACGTGGATCTCTTCGCCGCACTGCTGTGCCTGCTGATCGCGTTCCTGCTGAACCGCGGCATCAAGGCGGCGGCGCGGTTCGAGACCGCGGTGGTCGCGGTCAAGGTCGTCGTGGTGCTGGTGGTGATCGTGGTCGGCGCGTTCTACCTCGACAGCGGCAACTACAGCCCGTATTTCCCGTTCGGGTTCGGCGGCGCGGTGACCGGCGCGTCGACGGTGTTCTTCGCGGTGTTCGGCTACGACGCGATGTCGACCGCGGCCGAGGAGTCGGTGGACGCCAAACGCCACCTGCCCAAGGCGATCCTGCTGTCGCTGGCCGTCTCGATGGTGCTGTACGTGCTGGTGTGCCTGGTGCTGACGGGCATGCAGCATTACACCGAGATCAACCCGAAGAGCGGGCTGTCGTCGGCCTTCGAGTCGGTCGGACTGCCCGGGCTGGGCAGCCTGATCGCGGCCGGGGCGATCGTCGGCATCATGACCGTGCTGTTCACCTTCATGCTCGGCGTCACCCGGATCTGGTACTCGATGAGCCGGGACGGGTTGCTGCCCAGATGGTTCGCCAAGACGCACCCGACCCGGCACGTGCCGACCCGCATCACCTGGATCGCGGGCGCGGTGTCGGCGGTGATCGCGGGCTTCCTCCCGATCGGGGAGGCGGCCGAGCTGACCAACATCGGTATCCTGCTGGCCTTCGTGGTGGTGTGCGCGGCCGTCATCGTGCTGCGCTACCGGCAGCCCGACCTCCCGCGCGGCTTCCGCACCCCGCTGATGCCGATCGTCCCGCTGATCGGCATCGGCTTCTCGCTCTGGCTGATCACCTACCTGAAGCCGGAGACCTGGGCCCGCTTCGGGGTGTGGTTCGCGCTCGGCCTGATCGTCTACTTCGCCTACAGCCGACGCCATTCGGTCCTGGCCACCGGCGGTGAGCTGCCGCCTACCTCCGGTAACTGATAGCCAGGGCGGTGACCAGCAGGCCCGCCCCGCACCAGCCCGGCACGCTCAGCCGGTCACCGAGGATCGCCGCCGACAGCAGCGCGGCGGTCAGCGGTTCCAGCAGCGCTGCCAGCGCGGCGAGAACCGGTGCGGCGGTACGCAATCCGCGGAAGTAGGCGGTGTAGGCGATCGCCGTCGGCGCGCTGCCCAGGTAAGCGGCCGTGAGCAGCACGTCGGGCCGCAGCGGCAGCGCCATCCCGGACACCAGGGCCGCCGGGGTCAGCAGCAGCCCGCCGGTGAGCATGCCGAAAGCGGTGGTGCGCAACGGATCCAGGCCCGCGACGGGCGTCGCGGTGATCAGGGTCATGAGCGAGAACCCCGCCGCGGCCAGCAACGCCGTGCCCACTCCCGCGGCCAGCGTCCCGCCGCTCGCGGTGCCGCCGGGCGACCAGGTGAGCAGGATGAGCCCGCTCACCGCGAGGACGATCGCGAGCATCGTGGCCCCGCCCGGCTTGCGGCGGTCGCGCACCGCCGTGCCCAGCGCGACGAACACGGGCAGCGTCCCGATCGTCACCATAGTCGCCAGACTGACCGAAATATGTTGCACCGCAACGAAATAGCTGGCCTGATAACAGCCCAGCAGGCCGCCGGTGACCAGCACCCGCCGTCCCGCCGCCCGGGTGCGCGGCAGTCCGCGCAACCCGCCCGACACCGCGAGCAGCGCGACCGCGAGCGCGCCGCCGAGCAGCAGACGATAGGTGGCCACGGACAGCGGATGCAGACCGGCCCGGTCGGCGAGCAGGGATCCGGCGAGTCCGCCGGTGCCCCAGAGAATTCCGGCGGCGATCAGCGCCGCCGCCGAACGGTCGCGCGCGGGCGCGACGATGTCGACAGACATGAAGAAGTGCTCCTGCGTCGAAGGAAGGATGACGACGACGCGGGGCAGTTGTCTCGATGGCCTACCGGCTGGCGAACCGCCCCGCTCAGGCGGCGGGCGGCGGCGTGACTACGAAGATTCGGTGCACGGTGACACTGTAGCGCCCGGCGCGCGGACCCACAAAAGTCAAGTTCCTTGACCGAAAGCGCCGAGTGGGATGTGTCCAATTGGACACACCGCCCACCACCCGGCAAATATCCGCATTCGACTTACATGCGTGTAAGACTGGACGGCGCACAGTGTTGCTCTTCTCATGCAAGGTTGCTCTCCTCATGCAAGGAGGACCGTCCGTGACGAATTCTGCTGCATCACTGGATCTGCCGAAACCCTTGGTGGTCACCTTGGGAAATCTCAAAGGCGGCGTCGGTAAAACCACCTCCGCCTTTTTCCTCGCCGGTTACTTCGCGCTCGAGCACGAGTTGCGAGTGCTGGTCATCGATGCCGACCCGCTGAGCCAGACCGGCTATTCCTGGTATCGGCGGCTGCAGAAGGGAGAAGTGGATGTGCCCTTCACGCTGATCGCGTTCCCGTCCCGGCACGTCGACGACTGCATCGCCGACAATGCCGCGAACTACGACGTGATCATCGTGGACGCCGGAGGTGAATCGGCGGAGATATTCAAGGCCGCGATTCCCTCCACCGACGAGCTCGTCCTGTTGACGAGCGTGAGTCCCTCGGAGGTGAAGCGAGTGCCCAGTACCTATCGGGCCGCCGAGGAGGCGGCCGTCGACGCGGCCCGCGAAATCCGGGTCCGGGTCCTGATGACGAAGGTTCCGGTGACGATGAAGAAGGGCGTCAACGTCTCCACCGAATATCGCACCCAGCGGGCACAACTGGAGGACGCCGGTTACGAGGTGTTCGGTTCCTATCTGAGCGCCTGGAAGTGGTATCGCGAAGCCGCCGACGGGGAAGTCGGCGAGGGGGCCGAGAACCCACTGCACGATCTGGGCGAATACCGGCAGGTGGGCGACGAATTGGTGAGTCCCTACCGCATCGCGCTGGGGGTGCCGGCCTGATGCCTCCGCAACGCAGGAAATCCGTGATCGGCGCCAAATCCGGCAATGCCGCCGTCGCCGAGAATCCGCTGGCCGACACCGCCGAGCACACGCCGCCCGTCTCGCCGCTGCGCGACGCGGAGTGGCGGCGCTCGGCGCGGAATCTGTCGGTGGTGCAGCCGGATTCGCCCCCGCCGCCCGAACCGGCCGCGAACGTGCTGACCATGCCGCTGCCGACACCCGGCGACGGCCCGCTCAGTGACCACGAGCAGGCGCAGCTGTCGGCGTGCGAATCCTCCATCGGCACACTGCGCCTGGCGTTCTGGGCGGCGGGCAGGGCGCTGCAGATCGTCCGCGACGGGCGGCTGTATCGCAGCGAGTACGGCACCTTCGACGACTACGTCGAGCAGCGCTGGGATATGCAGCGCTCCTACGCCCACAAGCTGATTCGCGCCTGGCCGCTGGCCGCCAAGCTGCACCCGATGGCGCCCGGCATCAACGAGGGCCAGATCCGCGAGCTGCTTCCGGTGGCCGCCGAGCACGGCGAGGAGGCGGCGGTGACCGTCTACGCCACGCTCGCCGCCGACGAGGTGAAGATCACCGCGGGCAAACTGCGCGAGGCCGCGGCGGTGCTGCCGGAACGCTTCGACAAGGAACTGGCCGTGCAGCGCCTGCAGGCGTGGCTGCGCGGTGAGCTGAGCCAGGAGCGGGACGCGGACCCGGTCGATCTGTTCAGCACCGTGGAATCACGGCTCGCGGCCCTGACCCGCCGGGTGGTCCGCGGTTCCACCGACGACCCCGGCGCGGCCCGGGAATTCGCGGCCCGGCTGCGCGACATGGCCGAGCGGATCGAGCAGCAGATCACCGCCTGAGCGCGATCGAAAATGCCCCGCGGCGGAATTGAAATCCGCTGCGGGGCATTTCTTCGAGATCTGACAGTTTTCCATTGTTTATCGTCTTGTTATCGCATTTGCCCACTTATCTGCTTGCATTCAAATGAATGCGGGCGAATCATGACACCTCGGATCCGGCTGGACTGACATGAAAGACGCGAACTTTTCGAATCTGTTCGGGGAGCCTGGCCGACGCAATACGGCGTCGCAACCGGAGCCTCGACGAGAGGATCGGAGGACCGCATCATGGCAGGAACCGACGACGTCCGATATACCCGCAACACGCGGCGCCTGTTCTGGTGGCTGACGGCCGCCGCGGCGGTGGTATTCGGTGCATTCGGCGCACTCCTACTGAGCTCGGGCCAGGCCGCGGCGCAGCCGATATCCGTTCCGGGAATCGGTTCGATCGAGGTGCCGATCGAAATTCAGGCGCCGGCGGGAATTCCGGAGACCGTGCCCGCGGTCGAGCCGGTGGCGCCGAAGGTCGCACCGCATTCGGAGGCGGCCGTCACCGGAATCGTGAATCAATTGCAGACCGTCATTCCGGGCATCGATTTCCGGGCGTTGCTGCCGCAGGTGCCGGACGTGCCGCGCGCCGACCTCGTGCCCGATACGCTCGCGCCGCCCGCTCCGGCCGCGACACCCGAGAAGACCCGCGGTGAACGGGCCGTCGAGGCGGCGGAGTCGAAGATCGGCGCGGCCTACGGCTACGGCGCGGCGGGCCCCGACTCCTTCGACTGCTCCGGCCTGGTGCAGTGGTCCTACGGGCAGGCCGGCGTCGACGTGCCGCGCACCAGCTATGAGCAGCTCTCCGCCGGTACCCCGGTCGACATGGACGAACTGCAACCCGGCGACATGGTGTCGTTCTACGGCGGCGGCCACTCGGCCCTCTACGCCGGTGACGGGAAGGTCATCCACGCGGGGACCAGCAGCACGGGCGTGCAGCTGACGGACCTGTCGGAGATGCCCGCCAGCGGCGCCCGGCGCTTCTGAGGCCCGCGATGTACGAGTCAGCGCCTGCCGCGAAAAGTGCGCCGCAGATCATCGACCCATTCGTCCGGGGTCTCCCAGGGAATGAAATGACCGCCGCGCTCGTGGGCGGTGACATTGACCAGGTTGTACCAGCTCGCCCGGGGATCGGCGAGAAAGTGCTCGACACGGCGATCGGTGGTCACGCCCGGCGGATTCTCGTGGGCGACGAAGGTGATGCCGGTCGGTGCCTGCACCACGGGCTGCCGGTCGTGCGACGGCGTCCACGGATAGCGATTGTTGTTGGCGTAGGTGCGAATCGAGGTGCCGATCGAGTTCGTCGCCCAGAAGATCGTGGCGTGCGTGAGCAACTCGTCCGGGGTGAACACCGATTCCAGATCACCACCATTGTCGCTCCAGCTCTTCCACCGGCGCAGGATCCATGCGAGCATCCCGGCGGGGGAGTCGGACAGCCCGACGGCCAGCGTGCTGGAGTCGAGCATATGGGCTGCCAGATGGACGGCGAAGCGGCGATCGAATTCGATGACACGGGCGTGCACCGCGGCGGGTAAGCCGTCCGGAATGGGCCGGCCCGCACTGTAATCCCATGCCCGGTCACCGTTGAACAGCGTCAGCTTCAGGCCCGAGCCGATATGGATGCCGTACAGCTCGTCGGCGTACTTGTGCCCGAGCTGACCGGTGACCAGCGCCCCGACATCGCATCCCGCGGCGGCGTAGCGGCGGTGCCCCAAGATCTCGGTCATCAGGGTGTGCCAGAGATCGGCGACTTTCCAGAAATTCATATCGGGGTGGTGGGGCAGCGGTGTGGAGAACCCGAAGCCCGGGAACGAGGGGACGATGACGTCGAACGCCTCGGCCGGATCGCCACCGTGCGCGCCCGGGTCGGCCAGCGGGTCGACCACCTTGGCCCAGTGCCAGAACGTCCACGGCCAGCCGTGGGTGAGAATCAACGGGGTGGGGGCGGGGCCGACGCCCGGCTTGCGCATGAAATGCACGGGCGCGCCGTCGATCTCGACGCGGTAGTGCTCGTAGCCGTTGATCCGCGCCTCCGCCGCGCGCCAGTCGAAGCCACCGCGCCAGTAGTCGACCAGGCCCTCCAGATAGCGGCGGTTCACGCCGTAGTACCAGTCCTCGTTGCCCACATCGTCGGGCCAGCGGGTGAGTTCCAGCCTGCGCCGCAGATCCTCCAGCACCGCATCCGGTACGTGGATCGGGCTGGGGCGCAAGGGGAACGGCTTCTCCGCGGCGTCGTGGCGGTCCGGTTGCTGTGGCATTGGTCGCCTCTCTGCGGTATCCGGTCGGTACGACGCCATAATACATAAGTAGCTTATATAAGCATCGGATATAGTTCCGGCATGGACGACACCCGCGACGACGATCTGGACGTGGACGCCCTCGCGACGGCGATCGAGACCTTCAACCGCTACTACATCCGCATCCCCACCACGGCACAGCTGTCGTTCACGACGCTGTCGGTCCTGGACACCCTCGCCGCGGCGGGCAAGCCCATGCGGCTCACGGATATGGTGCGGACCGAACAGATCAGCCAGCCGGGCCTGACCCAACTCGTCGGCCGGCTGGAGCGCGACGGCCTGGTCGAGCGCCGCCCGGATCCCACCGATCGCCGGGCGGTACTGGTCCACCTCACCGAGGCGGGCCGCCGCGTCGGAACGTCGCGGCGGGCGGATCGCGTCGAACACCTGCGGCCCGTGGTCGCCCGGCTCTCCGCGGCGGATCGCCGTGCGCTGGCCGCGGTGCTGCCGGTCCTGGAGCGGCTGGCCGCGCTCGGCCACGCCGCCGACTGATCAGCTGGTGTGCAGGAACAGCACGTCGTAAGCGCGCCGGGCGTCCTCGGGAAAGACCAGGATGCGCATGCGATTACGGGCGCGCCCGGCGCGGCCTCGCGTGGACCGGATGCCGTGGTCGCGCAGTAGCCGCGCCACATCACCGGCCGTGGTCTCGTCGAAGACCGTCGCCACGGTCACCAGCAGCCCGTAGTCGTCGTCCGCCGGCCTCTGCCGCCGCCACACCATGCGCATTACGAGTGACTTTCGTTGTCGCTGTCCATCACGCCGTCCCTTCTGATTCCAGCACAGCCCATCCGGGTCGCCGGCACCGGGCAGGGTCCGCGCCGAAAACCGGTGGCGCGGGCGCACGCGCACCGGGCACCATGATCGGCATGTTCCGGCAGTCCATCGTCGCATCGCCCGCGGTCGCGGGCGCGATGGCTGCTGCCCTGGCGGTCGCATCCGCATTCGACGGCGCCCGACGCTGACCTTCCCCGGGATGTCCCCGGGACCTCGGCCGGGGAAGGTGGCTCGGCGCGCGAGGTCCCGAATTCGGTACTCCCAGGAAGAGTTTCATCATGGCCAAGCAGGTCTTCGTCCGCACCAAGCCGCACCTCAACATCGGCACCATGGGTCACGTCGACCACGGCAAGACCACGCTGACGGCCGCCATCACCAAGGTGCTGGCGGCCCGCGGCGGTGGTTCATTCGTGCCGTTCGAGCGCATCGACCGCGCGCCGGAGGAGGTCGCCCGTGGCATCACCATCAATCTGTCGCACGTCGAATATGAAACGGCCGCAAGGCATTACGCGCACGTCGACATGCCGGGTCACGCCGACTTCGTAAAGAACATGATCACCGGCGCCGCCCAGCTGGACGGCGCGATCCTGGTGCTGTCGGCGCACGACGGCGTGATGCCGCAGACCGTCGAGCACGTGCTGCTGACCCGGCAGGTCGGTGTCGAGCACATCGTGGTGGCCTTGAACAAGGCCGACGGCGCAGACCCCGAACTGCTCGAGCTGATCGAGCTGGAAGTCCGGGAACTGTTGAGCGCCAACGGGTTCGACGGTGCCGGGGCGCCGGTGGTGCCGGTCTCGGGGCTGCGCGCATTGGCGGGTGACCCGCACTGGGAGGCCGAGCTGCTGCGCCTGCTGGACGCGGTGGACGCCTACATCCCGACCCCGGTGCGCTACACCGACGCGCCGTTCCTGCTGCCGATCGAGAACGTGCTGACCATCACCGGCCGCGGCACGGTGGTGACCGGCGCGGTCGAGCGCGGCCGGGTCCGGATGGGCGACCGGGTCGAGCTGCTCGGCTACGGCGGCGCGCTGGAGTCGGTGGTGACCGGAGTCGAAACCTTCGGCCGCACCATGGAATTCGCGGAGGCCGGGGACAACGTCGCGCTGCTGCTGCGCGGCGTGCAACGGTCCCAGGTGCGGCGCGGTCAGGTGGTCGCGGCGGTCGGCAGCGTACGCGTCCACACTCGTTTCACCGCGCGCGTACACCTGCTCTCGCCCGCGGAGGGCGGCCGCCGCACTCCCATCGCCACCGGCTACCGCCCCCAGTTCTTCATCCGCACCGGCGACGTGGTCGGCGATGTCACCCTCGCCCCCGACACCCCGTCGGCCACCCCAGGCTCCACCATCGAG
The DNA here is from genome assembly GCF_014466955.1 of Nocardia wallacei. Classification (NCBI taxonomy): domain Bacteria; kingdom Bacillati; phylum Actinomycetota; class Actinomycetes; order Mycobacteriales; family Nocardiaceae; genus Nocardia; species Nocardia wallacei. The sequence continues at coordinate 771,996 of NZ_AP023396.1, forward strand.
CTGACCGTCACCGTCGGCCAGCCGACCCCCTTGGAGCCGGGCCTCGGCTTCGCCGTCCGCGAGGGCGGCCGCACCGTAGCCGCCGGAACGGTCCTGACAGTCCACGACTGACCCAGGACCACACCCCGCCCGCCCAGGCGCTCCCGCCCCACCCCACTGCCAACCGACAAACCACATCCGCCTCACCGGAGCAACCGGTTCGGCCGTGTGCCTTGCCGGTGGGCTGGTTCGGCCGTGTGCCTTGCTGGTCGGCTGGTTCGGCCGTGTGTCTTGCCGGTGGGCTGGTTCGGCCGTGTGTCTTGCCGGTGGGCTGGTTCGGCCGTGTGTCTTGCTGGTCGGCTGGTTCGGCCGTGTGTCTTGCCGGTGGGCTGGTTCGGCCGTGTGCCTTGCCGGACGGCTGGTTCGGCAGTGTCCCTTGCCGGTCGGTCGGTTCACCGGCCGACCGGCACAGGGTGGTCAGGGGCGGCGGTTCGGGTGGGGGGTGCCGAAGCCTGGTTGGTGGTCGGCGGCCTGGCTGGCGGCGCGGAGGCTTACCGAGGTGGGGACGGACTGTTGCTGCTGCTGGGGTGGGCGGGGGGCTCGGACGGGCTGGCGCGGGGCGTCGGAGAAGGGGTCGAGACGGGGCCAGCTGCGCCCACTGTCGGCCAGCTCGGGCTCTTTCTCCAGCGCCTCGGACTCCCGCCGCGAGGGCGCGTCCACCTCGGCCAGGCCGACCAGCACGATCAGCATCATGGTGACCAGCGTGACCGTCATGATCAGCGGCGTGAGCAACTCCACCGGCTCCACCCCGCTGCCGCCCATGGCGTGGTCACCGCGGTGCGCGCTCATCGACGCCATGCCGGTGTAGTGCATCCCGCAGACCGCCAGCCCCATGATCACCGCGGCGCCGAGGGTCGCGCCGAACCCGTGGACGTGCAGCATGAACCACAGCGCCGCCGTCGCCGCGACCACCGCGATCACCACCGACAGCGTCACCAGCCCGAAGCCGTACTCCACGTGCGCGCCCGCGTGCATCGCGGACATCCCGAGGTAGTGCATGGCCGCCACACCCACGCCGGTGACCGCGCCACCGACCGGTAGCGCCACGATCTCGCGGCGCACCCGCACCACGATGGACAGCCCGATCCACACCACCACGATCGCGATGGCCGCGCTGAGCAATGTCATCGGAATGTCGTAGCGGACGGTCATCCCCTGAATGGAGAAACCGAGCATGGCGGTGAAGTGCATGACCCAGATGCCGCAACCACCCAGCGCCACCGCCGCGGCGACGAGCCAGCCGCCCGGCCATCGGGACGACCGGGCGTGGACGGCACAGCGAAGGCCGAGCACAGAGCCGATGAACGACATGAGATACGCGAGAATGGGGGTCAGCAACCCATGGTTGAAATGGTCGAGCTCGAGCACGGCGATGTTCTCCAATGGCAACAGCAGTTATCAATCCGTGACCGGACCATAGTTCAATCCGGTGCGGGTTGGGGATTGCAATGTGAAAGCTTCGTGCCGCTGGATCAGCGGCTCACGCTAGTAGGTGGGTCGGGGTCACTTGCGGACGTACCTTGTGCACGAAGTTTCGGCGTAGCCGGTGGTACGGCTCGTTCTCGCCGTAGAAGTTCTGGCGCATTTGCGCCAGTTCGTAATCCCGGTAGGCAGACAGCGGCTTGGCGGCCTCGTCCGCGGCGCGGCGCTGCTTCTTCGCGACCAACCGGTCGGCCAGTTCGGGCGCCGCGGCCAGCGCCTCGGCCTGCCCGCGCACCCACGCCCGGAACTCCTCGGCACTGCCCGGGACCACCCGGTCCGCCAGGCCGAGTGCCGCCGCGCGCCGAGCGCCGACCGGCAGCGTCTCGCGGGTGAGCCGGTCGGCCATCTCGGTGCCGACCCGCCGCGGCAGCGTGTAGGTCCAGTACTCCGACCCGTGCAGGCCCATCAGCCGGTAATGCGGATTGAGCACCACCGATTCGCGGCACCACACCTCGTCGGCGGCCAGCGCCAGCATCACCCCACCGGCGGCGGCATTTCCCGCCAAGGCCGAGATGACCAGCTTGTCCGTGGTGGTCAGGATCGCCTCGACCAGGTCGTTCATCGCGTTGATGTTGTGCCAGGACTCCTCGGCCGGATCGTCCGCCGCCTCGATGACATTGAGGTGGATGCCGTTGGAGAAGAAGTCCCGCGGCGGCCCGAGCACCAGCACGGCCACCGGCCGTTGCGCGGCCTGACGATAGGCGGCCAGCAGCCGGCGGCACTGGTCGGTGCTCATCGCGCCACCCGCGAAGGCGAATTCCAGATAGCCGACCTCGCCGTGCTCGCGATACCGCAGTTCCGACCAGGTGTCGCGGGTGGCCGCCTCGAACGGCGTCACCGGAACCTCCGGAACCCCGGCGAGCAGTTCGGGTCCCAGCTCGTCGACCGCGGGCCGCTTGAACGTGGCCGGTCCGTCGGGCGTCCGCCGCGGCCGCAATTGCGGCAGCCACACCGCGCCGTCGACGGTGGCCCGGCAGATCGCGCCGTCGCGAGTGGCGATCACCGAGCCGGGGAAGCCGCGCAGCCGATCCTCGTTGTGCCCGCCGTGGAGGAAATACTGCCGCCCGAACAGCTCGTCCAGCACGCCCGGCTGGGAGTCGGCGGCCCGCAGCCGCCGCAGCACGGTGGCGGTGTCGTCGGCCGACCAGTCGATGCGGCGGTACTCCTGGGCGTGATAGGGCCGCAGCTGCCCGCGCACGTCGGGACGGCTGTAGTCGAGCGGTTCGGGCATGAACCCGCTGTCGGCGAAGCGCTCGACGGCGAGCAGCACCGCGCGCAGGGCCGCGTCGGCGACCTCGTTGCGATACAGCTCGCTCTTGCCGCACACCGCGACCGGGAAGGGCTCGCTGGCCCAGATCGGCCCCGCGTCCATCTCGGCCACCGCCTGCAACACGGTGACGCCCCACTCCGTCGCGCCCTCCCGGATGGCCCAGTCCAGCGAGGACGGTCCACGGTCGCCCTTGGGACCCGGATGCACGATCAGCACCGGGTAGCGGGTCCAGATGTCCTCGGGAATCGCCGAGGTGAGCATCGGCGCCAGGATCAGATCCGGTTGAAAATGACTCACCCGCGCACGCAGCAGGTCGTCGCCTAGCGCCAGTTCGACACCTACCCGGTGCCCGTGTTCACGCAGCTCGGTGTGCACCCGCTGCGTGAGACTGTTGAATGCGCTGGCGACCAGCAGGATGCGCACGGTTTTCCTCCATCAGGCGGTGCTGCGGGCGGACCGGAATCGCCGATCCGAGTGAATCGTCCTCCACGAAACTAGCGGGACGCCAAATGCGGTGCATCTCGGGCACACCCGGAGCAACTGCCGGGCGTTTCGCCACGCCCGGCGCGGGTATCTCGGGAGTGCCCACGCCACGCGCGGAATGGGGCCGCGAAACCCGTGCCGAGCAGGAGGGACGATGTCCGACAACAACTCTCGGGGCGATCACACCGTGCTGCCGACCCAGGTCGGTGACGACCGGTCGGTGTTCGACAGATTCGCGACCGTGGTTGCGGACCGGGTCTCGCAGGCGTGGTTCTTCACCGGCTGCGCGCTGATCGTCGTCCTCTGGGCGCCCACCATCCTGCTGACCGATCTCGACACCTGGCAGCTGATCATCAACACGGTGACGACGGTCATCACCTTCCTGTTGGTCGCCCTGCTGCAGAACACCCAGCGCCGCGCCGACGCCGCCGTCCAGCAGAAACTCAACGCGATAGCCGACGGCCTCGCCGATCTGATGCAGGCCGTCGGCACCGACAACCCCGAACTCCAGCAGGACCGTCGCGAACTCCTCGCCGCCGTCGGCCTGGAGTACCGCGAAGGCGCCGACTGAACGGAAGGCGGCCATACGGGAATCGGCTTGCCCGCGTACGGAGTTGGGCCACTCCCGAAGGTCGGCGCCGGACCTGGCGGTTACTCGGCGAGCTGAATCGCGCTCGCCGCGTGGACGATCAGGCCATATTGCCCTCGTAGCAGAGGGAGCCGGTGCGCCAGGTCGCCTCGGGGCGGGCCGTTCCCGCGCCGAAGTGCCAGCCCGCTACGGGCCCGGCGGCCTTCCAGAACAGCCGCCCGTCGGCCGCCCGGACCACCTGGTAGATGTCGTCGGTGCCGGGGATCAGCTGGTAGCCGCTGCAGTAGTCGTTGTACGAAGTGCCGGGCTGGCGGGCTCCGGCGCTGAACCGCCCGGTGGGATCGGTGCGGGCTCCCGGGTTGGCGACGGTGTCGTGGCGATCGGTCGATGCTCCGGCGAACCAGTACGGCGCGCCGAGATTGTCTGCCCCGCAATGGTATTCGCGGCCACCGGCGACCACGGTCGTGCCGGGGTGATGCGCGACGCCGTCCCAGGCGCAGGCCGCGGGGTGGATCGCCGCGATGTGGGAATTCGCCGCGGCCGGACCTGTCCCCAACCCCAGCCCTCCGACGATCATCGCCGCGATCGCGGTGAGTGTGAACGTTGCGCGAGGAACATGTGCCATGACTCTCGCCTCTCTGCTCGCCGTTGAGCAATCTACTATCTACGTACGTAAATAGTAGATTACGAACGTCGCATCGCGCCACGTCATGAGTGCCACAGTCGACCGCGGATCCGGTCCGGCCGGACAGGATTCGGACCGTCGTGGCAATCGGCGCCGTGTCATGTCCGGGACGGTTCCGGTCCTCGGTGCCACGCCGGTATTTGCGCGCGAATCAGGGGATGCGGGGTGATCATGGAGGTATGTCGAGCGACCTCGCCGCCTTCGTGCGCGGACTGCCCAAGGCCGAACTGCACCTGCACCTCGAGGGCACGCTGGAGCCGGAGCTGAAATTCCGGCTGGCCCGTCGCAACGGTATCGAGCTGCCGGAACGCACGGTGGACGAGGTGAGACAGACCTACGACTTCCACGACCTGACGTCCTTCCTGCAGGTCTACTACCCGGCCATGCGGGTGCTCCAGCGGGCTCCGGACTTCCACGACCTCGCCTACGAATACCTGCTCCGGGCCCACGCCCAGGGCGTGCGGCACGTCGAGATGTTCTTCGACCCGCAGGCCCACACCGGCCGCGGCGTCTCCTTCGACACGGTGATCGGCGGATACCGCTCGGCGATCGTGCGGGCGCAGCGCGAGGTCGGCATCTCGGCCGAGCTGATCCTGTGTTTCCTGCGCGACCACTCCGCCGAATACGCCATGGCCACCTTGCTGGAGGCGCTGCCGTACCGGGGTTGGATCATCGGCGTGGGCCTGGATTCCGACGAGCGCGGCAACCCGCCGAGCAAATTCGCCGCCGTCTTCGAGCGCGCCCGGCACGAGGGCTTCCAGCTCACCATGCACTGCGACATCGATCAGCAGAACTCCCTCGAGCACATCCGCCAGGCCCTCGAGGACATCGCCGTAGACCGTATCGACCACGGCACCAACATCGTCGAGGACGAGCGCCTGGTGGAGTTCGCGAAGTCCAGGGGCATCGCCTTCACCTGCTGCCCGGTCTCCAACTCGTTCGTCACCGCGCAGATGAAATCGGCCGAGATCACCGGACTGCTCGAGCGCGGCGTGACCGTCACGGTGAACAGCGACGACCCCGCCTATTTCGGGGCGTACGCCGCCGAGAACTACACGGCCCTGGCCGACCAGGCCGGGCTGGACTCCGGGCAACTGGCCGAGCTGGCCCGAAACTCCTTCCGCGCCTCCTGGATCACGCCGGCGCGGCGCGAGCGGTATCTCGCCGAGATCGACGAGTACGTCGACCGCCACCGGGCCGATCGCGCGACTTGACGAGTCGCGGGGTGCGATGCCATTATAAATATGGGAGGCACCGGAAATCGGGTGCTTATTTCTTTGCGTCTCTAGACATCTCCCTGTTCTGGGTGTAATTTGGGTCTTCGCGCCGGGGCGCGTCCTGTCCGACTCTCGAAATACTCCACCGTGGAAAGCGGCACTGTCCGTATGCCGCTTTTCCCGCGTTGCCGTCGAGTCGGGCCTGGATGGCGTCGGGCACGGCGCGCCATGAAAACGCCCGCAGGTCAAGCAGATACCGTGACGAAGGACGCATCTTGGCAGTCTCGAATCAGACCATTCCCGGCGCACCGAAGCGTGTCTCTTTCGCGAAAGTCCGTGAGCCACTGGAGGTCCCGGATCTCCTGGACGTGCAGAAGGAGTCGTTCGGCTGGCTCATCGGCGCGCCCGCCTGGCGGGCCCGTGCGGCCGCGCGCGGCGCCTCGCCGGTCAGCGGATTGGCGGAGGTACTCGAGGAGATCAGCCCCATCGAGGACTTCGCCGAAACGATGTCGCTGTCGCTGTCCGATCCCCGCTTCGAGGAGGTCAAGGCCCCGGTCGAGGAGTGCAAGGACAAGGATATGACCTACGCGGCGCCGTTGTTCGTCACCGCGGAGTTCATCAACAACAACACCGGTGAGATCAAATCTCAGACGGTCTTCATGGGCGATTTTCCGATGATGACCGAAATGGGCACTTTCGTCATCAACGGCACCGAGCGCGTGATCGTCTCGCAGCTGGTGCGCTCGCCGGGCGTCTACTTCGATCGCACCACCGACAAGGCGACCGACAAGGACCTGCACGCCGTGCGGGTCATCCCGTCGCGCGGCGCGTGGCTGGAATTCGACATCGACAAGCGCGAAACCGTCGGCGTGCGCATCGATCGCAAGCGCCGGCAGCCCGTGTCGGTACTGCTCAAGGCGCTCGGCTGGACCAGCGAGCGGATCGCCGAGCGCTTCGGCTTCTCCGGGATCATGATGACGTCCCTGGAGAAGGACAACACGGCGGGCACGGACGAGGCGCTGCTGGACGTGTACCGCAAGCTGCGGCCGGGCGAGCCGCCGACGAAGGAATCGGCGCAGGCCCTGCTGGAGAACCTGTTCTTCAAGGAGAAGCGCTACGACCTGGCTCGCGTCGGCCGATACAAGATCAACAAGAAGCTCGGTATCCACCCCGGCGAGGCCGAGGGCCCGCGGGTGCTCACCGAGGAAGACATCGTCACCATGATCGAATATCTGCTGCGCCTGCACGCGGGTGACAAGACGATGACCGCCCCCGGGGGTATCGAGGTTCCGGTCGAGGTGGACGACATCGACCACTTCGGCAACCGCCGTCTGCGCACCGTGGGCGAGCTGATCCAGAATCAGTTCCGCGTGGGCCTGTCGCGCATGGAGCGGGTGGTGCGCGAGCGCATGACCACGCAGGACGTCGAGGCGATCACGCCGCAGACGTTGATGAACATCCGGCCCGTGGTGGCGGGGATGAAGGAGTTCTTCGGCACTTCGCAGATGTCGAATTTCCTCGACCACCGCAATCCGCTGGCGAGCCTGACACAGAAGCGCCGGGTGTCGGCGCTCGGTCCGGGCGGCCTGAGCCGCGAACGCGCCGGTCTGGACGTGCGCGACGTGCACTACAGCCACTACGGCCGCATGTGCCCGATCGAGACGCCGGAAGGCCCGAATATCGGCCTGATCGGCTATCTGTCGGTGTACGCACGGGTGAATCCGTTCGGTTTCATCGAGACGCCGTACCGAAAAGTGGTGGACGGCAAGGTGACCGACGAGGTGGTCTACCTGACCGCCGACCAGGAAGACCTGCATGTGGTGGCGCAGGCGAACGAGCCGCTCGATGCCGAGGGTCGATTCGTGGAGCGGCGTATTCCGGTGCGCCGCAAGAACTCCGAGGTCGAGCTTGTCGGTGTCGACGAGGTCGACTACATGGATGTGTCACCGCGCCAGATGGTCTCGGTGGCGACCGCGATGATTCCGTTCCTCGAGCACGACGATGCCAACCGTGCCCTGATGGGCGCGAACATGCAGAAGCAGGCCGTGCCGCTGATCCGTACCGAGTCGCCTCTGGTGGGCACCGGTATGGAGTTGCGCGCGGCGGTGGATGCCGGTGACATGGTCGTGAATGAGAAAGCCGGTGTGGTCGAGGAGGTTTCGGCCGATTACATCACCGTCATGCACGACGACGGCACGCGCCGTAGCTACCGCATGCGGAAGTTCTCGCGGTCGAATCAGGGCACGTGCGCCAACCAGCGTCCGATCGTGGACGAGGGCCAGCGGGTCGAGCAGGGCCAGGTGCTGGCCGACGGTCCGTCCACCGAGAACGGTGAGATGGCCTTGGGTAAGAACCTTCTGGTGGCTGTGATGCCGTGGGAGGGGCACAACTACGAGGACGCGATCATCCTGTCGCAGCGCGTGGTGGAGGACGATGTGCTGACCTCGATTCATATCGAGGAGCACGAGATCGACGCCCGTGACACCAAGCTGGGTGCCGAGGAGATCACCCGCGACATCCCGAACGTCTCCGACGAGGTCCTCGCCGACCTCGACGAGCGGGGCATCGTGCGCATCGGTGCGGAGGTGCGTGATGGTGACATCCTCGTCGGCAAGGTCACGCCGAAGGGCGAGACCGAGCTGACGCCCGAGGAGCGCCTGCTGCGGGCGATCTTCGGTGAGAAGGCGCGCGAGGTCCGTGATACGTCGCTGAAGGTGCCGCACGGCGAGTCCGGCAAGGTGATCGGTATCCGGGTGTTCTCCCGCGAGGACGACGACGACCTGCCTCCGGGTGTGAATGAGCTGGTGCGTGTGTATGTGGCGCAGAAGCGCAAGATCCAGGACGGTGACAAGCTCGCGGGTCGTCACGGCAACAAGGGCGTCATCGGGAAAATCCTGCCGAAGGAGGACATGCCGTTCCTTCCGGACGGCACCCCGGTCGACATCATCCTGAACACCCACGGTGTGCCGCGTCGTATGAACATCGGCCAGATCCTGGAAACCCACCTCGGCTGGATCGGCAAGGCGGGCTGGAACATTCAGCTCACCGACGGCACACGGCCCGATTGGGCGCAACGCCTGCCGGAGGAATTGCTGTCCGCCGACCCGGACACCAATATCGCCACCCCGGTATTCGACGGCGCCCGCGAGGAAGAACTGGCCGGGCTGCTCGGTTCCACGCTGCCCAACCGCGACGGTGAGGTCATGGTCGGGGCGGATGGTAAGGCGACGTTGTTCGACGGTCGTTCGGGTGAGCCGTTCCCGTATCCGGTGGCGGTGGGCTACATGTACATCTTGAAGCTGCATCACTTGGTGGACGACAAGATTCACGCGCGGTCGACGGGTCCGTACTCGATGATCACCCAGCAGCCGTTGGGTGGTAAGGCGCAGTTCGGTGGTCAGCGCTTCGGTGAGATGGAGTGCTGGGCCATGCAGGCCTACGGCGCCGCCTACACCCTGCAGGAACTGCTGACGATCAAATCCGACGACATCGTCGGCCGCGTCAAGGTCTACGAGGCGATCGTCAAGGGCGAGAACATCCCCGAGCCCGGCGTCCCCGAATCCTTCAAGGTCCTCCTCAAGGAACTGCAATCCCTCTGCCTCAACGTAGAGGTCCTCTCCGCCGGCACCACCATCGAACTCCAGCAAAGCGACGACGAGGTAGACCGCACCGCCGCCAACCTCGGAATAACCCTCTCCCGCAACGAATCCCCCACAGTGGACGACTTGACGGGGTAACCGTCAACAAGCAGCAGCGGCTCCACCGACGGTTCCCCCATATGGAGCCGCTGCTGTAAACACCTGCGGCTCTAGCAGTCTGCTAGAACCGCCCGTCGTGCACCTCCTGAGCGAACGCATCCCATTCGCCGGGGGTGAAGGTCAACACGGGGCCAGTGGGATTCTTCGAATCTCGAACGCCGACATTGCCCTCGGGCAGCCAAGCGACCTCGAGGCACTGGGAGCCGCTGGCGCTGAAGCTGCTTTTGAACCAGCCCGCGTGGGACAGGTTCGCCTGCACGCTATGCACCCTCGTGCTGGGCGTCGCGAATCGCAGCGGTGAATGCATCCCACTCGCTAGGCGTGAAGGCCAGTGCGGGGCCGGAGGGGTTTTTCGAATCTCGAACTCCTACATCACCGTTCGGTAGCCAAGCGACCTCGACACACTCTGTCTGGCCGCCGCTATGGCTGCTCTTGAACCAGTTGACTGCGAGTGGGTTCCTGGTCATGCCGCGTAACTCCTAGCTGTCCGTCGGAGCAGATCCCGCGTCCCTGGCTCATCCAAGGCCGTGCTTCGTATGGCTGTGGCAATGCCATGGTAGCGCCGGACGTCGTCGTCGTGTTCCAAGTACAAGTCGGCCTTACCGCCGCCCTCGCAATAGACGACCGGTGGCTCCACCGGGCGACCGTTCGCGTCTCTGCCGAAATCGATAATGGTGAACGGCCCGTGTACAAGCCCCCAAGTGCAGCCGGCAGAGAATGGAGCCATCCGTACGGAAACGTTCGGTCGCTTGCTGAGTTCGGCGACCTGCCGCAGCTGCCCGGCCATGATTCGTGGGCTGCCGATCAGGCGATGGATCGCTGATTCGTGCAACAGCACCTCCAACCGAACGGGATCGGCCTTTCGCGTCACGATTCTCTGACGCTTCATACGCAGCTCTACCCGCCTCTCGACGTCCTCGCCGCTGCTGTAATAGCTGCCTATCAACGCCTTCGCGTAGTCGGGCGTTTGCATCAGCCCCGGCACGATCTCGTGGTACGTAATGATGTGCTGTGCAGACGCTTCCAGGCCGACGTACATGTTGAAAGTGGGATCACTGTACAGACCGCTGAATGCGGTGTACCAGCTCTTGACCTGGGCTTGCTTCGCCAGCTCGAGTGTGCGCGCGGTGTCGCCAGGGCCGACTTCGTACAGTTCGCACAGCGATCGTATGTCGATGATCTTGAACTTTTTCACCCCGCCCGTCTCCAGGCGTTGTAGCGCGGTTTTACTCAGTGCGACCAGTTGCGAGGCTCGGGACAAAGACAGGCCGCGGCCCTCTCGTGCTTCACGGAGAAACCGCCCGAGTTGTCGTAAGGCGAGTGTCGATGCTTCATCGTCGCTGATCATCTGATGGTTGCTTCCTGTGTCAAAAGCGGACCGATGGAGAGCCGAACGCGGACCGGACTGCATACCGAACGCGGACCACGTCCTGGCGTTTTGCGTCAATTTGATGCGGATCGTCCGAGTTTGCCGATCTCTCGTCCAGCGCGTGATGTGCTGTGCCCGGCGTCCTTGGTAGCGCGCCAGCTGTGTGCCGACAGCTGGACCGTTGCCTCAGCTTCTCACCCGGACGCCCAAAATCCAACACACTCATCAGGTTTCGGGGAGTAACCATGGCACGAGAAGATCGTGGCGGCGGGCGCGTCGATCCAGCGGGTATCTGCGGGCTGGCGGAGGTGGAGTCGGCGCATCGGCTGATGCGGCGGCACCGTGGGTGCCGCGTCGAGCATTGCGAGTGGAAGCGGGTCGCCTACCTCACGCTGGTGCTGCACGGCCGGATCGCGCCGCAGGAGCTGGGGCCGCGCGAACGCGCCTACCAGCGGGGCATTCCGTTTCCGGAGATCGAATTCACGACGGACCCGCCTACGCTGCAACAGGTTCTGGATGGGCTGACGCGATTGGCTATGCCCACGCTCTACCCGACCGACGAGCGTGAGGGGGATCCGCGATGAGCCCGTGGGAGTCGATACACAGCATCCTCGCGGTGGTCGGGGCGGGATTGTTCGCGGTGGTCGCCGTGGGGTGCGTCTGGCCGGTTGTCCGCCCTCGCCACGACGCACCGGCACACCGCCCCGGGCGAGCACACGGCCCACTGCGCACCTACGAGTGGCCTATGGACTGGACCTGCGACCTTCCGAATCGCCCCCTCTCCCTGCGAGATGCGCACCGCGCGATGCAACTGCACCGCGAACACGACTGCGCCCGCAAACGAGCCGCCTTCGCCATGCTCGTCGCGCACGGCCACATCGTCCCGGATTCCACACGGCTGCACAGCCTTCGGGGGAGCCAGCGATGAACGTCGATCGACCGCGCCCTGCCCCGCGAGGCACGCGATGAATGGTTACCGTCTGTGCCCGGTCTCGCGTGACCCGGCTCGGGAGCGGGTGCGGAGGCTGTCGGCGCGGGCCGAAAACGCTGGGTATTACCTGGTTCGGCAGTCCGCGCCGCCGTACGAGTGGAAACTCCTGGACGCGTCGGACGGCGAGCCGATACTCGTGGCTGCCACCCTCGATGCCGTCGAGCGCTGGTTGAACAGTTGAGCGGGCGTGCGGAAATCGGTTGTGCGGGAAGGCGGACTCTGGCCTCATGGAAGCACGATGAGCAGAGTCAAGACGCAGCGTCCAGGAGTCGCCCGCACGGTGGGCGACGGGATGAAGCTGCACCGGAGGTCGATGCGGTTGGACGGTCACGTCCACACCGTCATCTCGTTGCGTCCTGGCACGTCGATCAGGTTCAGCACAAATCGTTTCCACGACACCTGGCACCTGCTCTCCGACGAGCGCGGTTCGAAGCTGCTGGCGCATCTCCTGTGGGGCATGAGCTTTCAGTCCCGCCCGGGGACGCTGGTGGTCGTCGACCGTCCGTTCCTCACCCCGACCCCGTTCGACGCCGACCCGGCCGACCCGATCGTTCTGGTACCCGGGTGGTGCACTCGACTCGGCCCCCGTGCGGCACGAGACCTGGTGCGGCGCTTGCCGTTACGCTCCGCACCGGAAGGAACCGTACGCTGGCGCACCCACGGCTTGGCCGCCGCAGGCGACGACGCGTACCTCCCGTACCGGACGCCGGAGCGTGGCCACACCCGACGCCTGTCCGGCGCGATCGTGGTCACGCCCTCCACCCCGGCGGAATGCCGCCACTGGGCCGCGAGCGCCCTGGCTCTCGACACCACCCGATATCCCAGCGACCACACCTACCTCGGCCCCTGGGACCACGGCCACGAGGGCGAGATCCAGATCTTCCGAAACTTCCACCGCATGGTCGGCACGGCCCGCCGCGCCCGCCACGAGGTCTTGCACCGCCCGACCGCTCCCACCGACCCGAACGCGCTGCGAATCGCCGTGTGGGACAGGGCGGATGTGCTCAACGGCACCGCCTACCTCCACGTACGCGTATGGCGGGACAGCGAATGGCAACTGGGCCATTACGCCGCCCGTTGGCTCGCCGCCGCCGTGGTCCACTCCCTGGCGGATCTCGAACAAGTCGGTGCGATCGAGACCTACCGCCGCCTACAAGCCGCCGGAATCAAGGGTCTCACCACCCGAATGCTGTGGGCCCTCGACGCCGCCGTACACGGCCACACCCACCACAGCGTCACGCCGCAGCGCAAACGCGAGCTACTGGCGGAACTTCGCTCATCGCAGTAGCCCGGCTCCTCGCAACCCGTGAGTCAACCGGACCCGGCTCGCTGGGCAGATGCGGATCTGCTCGGCGATGACCAGGAATACGTCAGTCGGAGCGCGTTTCGATGATCGACCGGAATGTGGCTGCCACGTGCTGGCGGAACCATCGGTGCGCGGCATCGGCGTCGGTGCGGGGATGCCAGGCCATGCCGATCTCCAACGGCGGCAGGTCGAGGGGGATGGCGAAGGTGCGCATGCCGAGGCTGCCGATGGTGGAGTTCCAGTGCGCGGTGGTCAATGCGACGAGATCGGTGGAGCCGGCGAGTAACAGGGCGCTGGTGTGGTTGGGCACGACAACTCGCACTCGGCGGCGCATGCCGCGCGCAGCCAGGGCGGTATCGATCGGGCCGTGCGTCTTGCCACGTCGTGAAGTACCGATATGGTCCGCGTCGGCGAATCGGCGCACGTCGATCTCGGCGTCGAACAGTGGGTTGTCGCATCGTGCCACGCCCAGTAGCTCGGTTCGGGTCAGCGACGTGTGGCGGGTTTCCGGGTCGAGGTGTCCCAAGACCCCGAGTTCGAGGTCGATGTCGCCACGCCGGAGCCCGTCGGTGTCTTCCAGCGCCTCCGGCATGAACACCACGTCGACGCCGGGAGCCTCGTCGTTCAACCGCCGCAGGAGCGGTTCGGTCAGACTGGATACGAACAAGTCCGCGGCCTGAACGGTGAACGCTCGTCGCAGTGTGGACGGATCGAATTGCGTTCCCGGACCGAGTATCTCGTCAGCTTCGGCGAGCAGTGCACTGAGCTTCTCGCGGATGTCGAGCGCGCGCTGAGTGGGTACCAAGCCTTGGCCCGCTCGCACCAGCAGCGGGTCGCCCGCTTGCCGGCGCAGCCGGGCGAGTGCCCGGCTGATTGCCGGAGGCGAGGTGCCCAGGCGCTCGGCCGCCCGCGTGACGCTGCTCTCCCACAGCAGGGCATCGAGTACGCGAAGCAAGTTGAGGTCCACTACGAGCAATCCTTAACACCTGAGATAACTATTCATTCTCAATAATTGCATTGTTCGCAAGGGACCGGCGATGAAGTCTGGAGCGTGCCGCAGAACTCACCGAGGAGTACGCCCATGAACACGGAATCGCCGCGTGCCGGTCGCGATGGTGACGTCCTGGCCGTCGTCAGCCAAAGCGGCCCGACGGTCACCTTCTTCGATGTCGCGACCGACAGACCTCTCGGCGTGCTCGAGCTACTCGCCGAGCCGCACGAATTGTGTTTCGATGCCAGGCACCGAATGTTGTGGTGCACCAACACCTACTACTCGGGCTATTACCACGCCAACCAAGGGCGTCGCACCCACCTGACCGTGATCGACCCCGACGCGCGGCGCATCGTCGACCTGGTCGATCTGGCACCCGAGCATGCCCCGCACGGATTGGCCCTCGACTGCGTCCGTAATCGGCTCTACGTCAGTGTCGAAGGCGATGACGACCGTCCCGGCGGCGTTGTCGTGATCGATACCGAGACCCGAGAAGTGTTGGGCCGCATGAGCACCGGCGCGCCAGGCCCGCACTGGTTCGCTATCGACCCCGCCGGCGAGAAGGGCTTCGCGACGAACAAGGAGGCCCCTTTCGTGTCGGTCCTCGACTTGCGGACCGGAGACCTCGTCAAGGTCGATGTGCCAGGCAGCGAAGGGCTCGCCGTCTCGGCCGACGGCAGCGAGGTCTACGTCGCCGCGCCCTACGGCTCGTTCACCGGGAATGCGGCGCAGAGCCGCCCGGCCAACGGAATTCGTGTCATCGATACCGCGACCTGCCGCGTGGTCGATGTGCTGGCGACCGAACATGTCGTGTTTCCGGTCTGCCACACCGCCGACGGCGTGTTGTTGGCCGCCGAACTGCGGATGACACCGGGAGGGCCCTCGGCATTGGGCAGCCATGTGCCGGGGCGGCTCAACGCCTTCGACACCGCCACGCGGACACGCATCGCGACCGTCGAACTGACGGGTCGATTCCCGCTCACCATGACCGCATCCCCCGACGGTCGGCTCGCTTACGTCGCCGCGGTGACCTCGTCCACCGTCGACATCGTCGACCTGCACAGCTGGCGGGTCCTCAAATCGCTCGATATCCCGAGACGCGGCGAGCCCGGTGCGCACGGACTGGCCTACATTCCCCGCCCGAACTGAGCATGGCGATGAACCTCGACGACATCGCCCGTCGGCTCGACGCGGCGCGCGAAACCCGCACAGCGCTCACGTCTTTCAGTGCTGCCGACCCGACGTTCGACATGACGGCGGGCTACGACGTACAGCGCCGCCGCCGCGCCGGGCGCACCGTCGCAGGCTGGAAACTGGCATTGACGTCACGCGCCAAGCAACGCCAGGTGGGCGTCGCAACACCGCTCTACGGATTTCTGGACGCCGGCGACGCCCTCGATCCCGGCCGGCCGGTGGACGTCGGATCCCTGATCGCGCCACGGGCCGAGCCCGAACTCGTCTTCACGATGGGCGACGACCTTGCCGGACCTCACACGACCGCGGCGCAGGTGCTCGCCGCCACCGACTCCATCGCCGCGGGTATCGAACTCATCGACTCCCGCTACGTCGACTACCGGTTCTCCCCGGCGGATCTCATCGCCGACAACACCTCGGCCGCAACATATCTCGTCGGCCCCGGTCGCCCGCCGCAGGACCTCGACCTGCCGGTGCTCGGAGTCGTACTGGCGAACAACGGGCACATCGTCGACACGGCAGCGGGAGCGGCGGTTATGGGTCATCCCGCAGCTGCCGTCGCATGGCTGGTGCGGCAGTTGCACATCCAGGAAGGCTGCGGCCTGCGCCGTGGCCAGGTCGTGCTCTCCGGGGGCCTGACCAGCGCGGTGCCGGTCACCGCCGGTGACACCGTAACCGCCCGGTTCGCCCACCTCGGCGCCCTCACCCTCGACTGCAGGTGACAGACAGTAGGCGACGACCCTCACCCGTCTCCGCCTCAGCTCGCTGCTTTGCAGCACCCGCCACATCTTTCTGGGGCGCGGGCGGGGCTGCGGGGGTGCTGGTACGCAGCAGATCGGTCAACAGCTCCGCGGTGTCGCGGTGGCGGAACTTTGCTCATCGCAGTAGCCCGGCTCCTCACAACCGTGAGTCAACCGGACCCGGCTCGCTGGGCAGATGCGGATCTGCTCGGCGATGACCGGGAATAGGTGAGTCGGAGTGCATTTCGATGATCGACCGGAATGTGCTTGCCACGTGCTGGCGAAACCATCGGTGCGCGGCATCGGCGTCGGCGCGACCGATTCGGCCCGGGGGCAGGCGTAGGTTATGCGTGTCACAATGACGCCGGAAATTACCCGCCGATCGCATATCCGAGAAGGTCCTTTGAGCGGCGCATCCGGTTCCCTGCCGAACCACATCGACGAGATCGAGGGGTGGTTCTACCCCACGGACCATTACCTTTTCGACTGGGTACTGGGCCGCCATGACGCGGCGTCGGGCGATTTGGTCGAGCTCGGCGTGTATATGGGGAAGAGCGCCATCTACATGGGACGACATCTGCGTGAAGGAGAGACGTTCACCGTCTGCGACCTGTTCGACACGCCCGCTCCCGATACCCGGACCGACAAGGAGATGCGGGTGTACTACTCGACGCTGACCCGGGCGAAGTTCGAGCAGAACTACCTACGCTTCCATGACGTTCTCCCCGTGATCGTCGAAGGTCCGACAGCGATGCTCCCTTCTCGCGTGACCCCGCAGAGCTGTCGGTTCGCCCACGTCGACGCCTCCCATCTCTATGAGCATGTCAGCGCGGACATCGACATCGTTCGCGATCTATTGGCACCGGACGGCGTCGTTGCTATCGACGACTATCGCAGCCCGCACACTCCGGGCGTCGCGGCGGCCACTTGGGAGGCTGTGCTGAACAAGGGGCTGCGCCCGATCGTGGTATCGGAAAGCAAGTTCTACGGTACGTGGGGCGACGCCGATCGCATCCAATTCGATCTGCTTCCATGGTTGTTGGCCCACCCACAACTTGGCGCCGAAGTCCATCGCGTTCTGGGGCACGGGCTGATCCGCGCGCACCACCGATAGACCAACCGGACTCGCCTCAGCTCGCTGCCTGCAGCACCCGCCACATCTTTCTGGGGCGCGGGCGGGGCTGCGGGGCCGCGTATTCGATTCGACGGCGCGCTTCGTGGGTGCTGATACGCAGCAGATCGGTCAACAGCTCCGCGGTGTCGCGGTAGCCGGTGCCCGCGGCGAGGCCACGGCGCTCGGCTTCGGCGACGGCCGCGCGCATGGCGGCATCCAGCCGTCTCCGGCGGCGCTCGGTTTCGACGAGGGTGCGCAGCAAGTCGACATCGGCCACGTCCTGCCATCCTGGTGCTGGAGCATGCGGCGCCAGCGCGGTCGAATGTATGTTCACGCGGAACAGGCTACCGCACATAGAACATATGTTCGACAGTCCTGTCCAGCCCGTCGAACTTTCTGGCAGGGTTGCTCGGTTTACGCTCCGCGCACAAGATCAGGAGGGAGACGCGCGTGGCCATGGGGCACCGCGAGATCGCCGCCATGATGCGCGCCGACAGACCGCTGCTGCGGCATACAACACGATCAGACCACGCCGAACACTCGGCGACCGAACACCCAGCGTCGTCCATACCGGTCGCGACCAGCGCACAACCGCTCGATAAGCGGCAGCGCAGGACGTCTCGGGGCATCGGGCGACGACGTTGTCTCGAGCGGCGACCGAGATAGGGTTGGGTCGACGCCAGGTGATGAGTCAGGACTGGAGATGCCTCGCAACAGACGTCCGCAGGATCGGGAAGAGAAGCGTGCGGAGATCGTGGTGGCCGCTCGGCGGTTGTTCGTCGAGGAGGGATACGACGCGGCCTCGATGGCGCGGATCGCTCGCGACGCCGGAGTGGTGTCGAACACGCTGTACTGGTACTTCCAGGACAAGGACGCGGTATTGATCGCGGTCCTCGACGCGGTGCTGGCCGACTCGATGGCCGCCTACCGGGAAGTGCTGGGCTCGGGGCTGGCTGATCGGCTGTTGTGGCTGGTCGAGGAATTGGAGCAGCTGGGGCGGTTGGTGAGCACGGTGCACACGCGCGCCGAGGAGTCCACGGCTATCCGGGAATGGCACGAGCAGTTCCACGCGCTGGCCGAGGGATTGTTCCGGGCTGAGCTGATCGAACTCGGTGTGCCCGGTGACGACGTGGATTCGCTGGTCGCGATCGGCGTTTTCGTTGTCGAGGGCTTGCTGACGCATCCGGCGGAGCCGGCCCAGCGGCGCGCGGTGATCGAAACGCTGCTGAACAGCGCTCGCGGTCTCGCCGCAGCCGCCTGAGTGCCTGATCTCCGCGCGTCCACCGGCGCGCGGTGACCTACTGCGTGTCGTGTGCGGTGTAGTCGAATTGCCTTGCCAGGAAAGAGAGTTGGTCACGCACGGCGCGATCGAAGTGCTCGCCGACGTAGATGTCGAAGTGGTCGCAGGGGTAGTTCTGCACGTGCACGTGCGCCAGGCCACGCGCGCACCGCTCGGTGGTCTTCGCGGGCGCGGCCGCGTCGTTGTCGCAGACACACAGCAGCGTCGGGGTGCTGAAGCGAGCCAGGGCGCGACCGGGCCGATCGAGCGGAAGGCGCAGCACCAGCCGTGCGGCCAGGGCGTTGGCGGCATCGAATTCGCCGTCCGGGCCGCGCAATACACCCCATACGCTGTCGCGTCCGACACCGGACGCGGATGCTCCGTCATCGTCGATCTCGGTCAGCTCGATGTGCTTCGATACCTGAGCCCGCACCGACGGCAGCCGTTTCAACACTGCGCTGGTGCGTCGCGAGAGCCGTGTCCCCGCGGGCAGGAGCGCGGAGGCACCGGCCAGGGCGTCGGGTGAGGCCACGAACGCGGGCATCCAGGACGTCCCCGTCATCGGCACCAGGATCGGCTTCGCGCCGAACCAGGAACCGACCGTGTCGAGGATGCCGGCCACTGTCAGGGCTACCGCGCTGAGCGGATTGGTCCGGATGCGCGACCACAGCGATGCCGGTCCGTCGGTGAAGGGGCACTGGGCCACGACCGCCGCGATACGGGTGTCTTCGGAGGCGACCTGAAGGACATGTCCGCCGCCGAAAGAGCTGCCCCACAACGCGACCCGATCGACATCTACCTCCGGTAGCGTGCGCACGAAGGCCACAGCGGCATGCCAATCGGCGCGTTGCCGGCCGATATCGAGGAGCTGGCGCGGCGCCCCGCCGCTGGCTCCCAGGTGACGATAGTCGAACACCAGCACCGACCAGCCCGCCTCGGCGAACCGTTCCGCGTAGGCATCCAGGCGCATCTCCCGCACCGCGCCGAGCCCGTGCCCCATGATCACCATCGGGCGCGGGCCGTTCACGTCGGGCGCGGTGTACAGCCATGCCGCGCACTCGTCCTGGCCGGAGGGAAACGAGACCTCACGCCGCCGCACCGCTACCGTCTCACGCCGATCGGCAGACTCACTGATTCCCATGACTCGCGTCCTCCGCTTCACCACCGCTCTTCTTGGACGTCATCCAAGAAGCAGGCCGTGGCTACAGTAAGGGTTTCTTGGACGTCAGTCAAGAAGTCGCCGGGGTCACGGATCTGCCGCTGGCGGCAACCCGAACCCGCCATTGCGCTGGGTCTATCCGCTGAGGCCCAGCAGGGCCCGCATCGGCCGCAGCGAGATTCACACCCGTCACACCGGCCGCTCGGCCCCGATCATCCTGTGTTGTCGCCATACGCCGACGAACAACCTCATGGGCCGCGATACCCAGACGGAAAAGACATTGGTGGGCGGCGCCGACCACTGATAGCCTGCCGGAGGCCGGGCCTGAACATGAGGAGGTGGTACCCGTGAACGCAGTATCGACGTGGGTGCTCCCCTCCGGGGTCACGGTCGGGCGATAGGTCGTCCGGGAGCGCCGTACCAGTGCACTCCCGAAAGGCACGACCATGTATTTCACATCCGAACAGCGCCTCGACGACGACATTCTCGAGCGGGAATTCGCGCTCGGGGAGATCCCGGGCCTGCTGTGGACTCCGCCCGCTTCCGGACCGGCGCCGCTGATTCTGCTCGGTCACCCGGCCGGACTCGGGCTGCGAAAGATGTACCCGCGCTTGCTGTCCCGGGCCCGGCACGCCGTGGCGGAGGGCTTCGCCGCGGCCACCATCGAACACCCTTGGAACGGTGACCGGCCCCGTCCGGCCGCAGTCGAAGAGGTTCGCGCCGACCTGCGCCGGAGGCTGGCGGCCGGCGAGCCGGTCGATGACGAACTCATCGACCGGCTCATCCTCCCGCTGGTCGACGAGTCGGTCCCGGAATGGCAGGCCACCCTCGACGCCCTGCTCGCGCTGCCCGAAATCGGTGGCCCGGTGGGTTATTCGGGCGGTGTGATCTCCATCGGCACCCGGTTGGCGGTGGTCGAGCCGCGCATCTCCGCGGCAGTGCTGTTCGCCGGCAGTTTCGTGCCCCGCGCCATCATCGAGGAGGCCCGCCGGGTCGCCATTCCCCTGCTGGTCCTGCTGCAGTGGGACGACGAAGGAAACGACCGGCAACGGTCCCTGGACCTCTTCGACGCCTTCGGCTCCAAGGAAAAGTCGTTGTACGCCAACCTGGGCGGGCACGCCGGCGTCCCGCAATTCGCGGGAGAGGAAGCGAGCCGGTTCTTCGCCAGGCACCTGAAGTGAGGGCGGGCGGCCGGGCAGCGGCAGGCACCGCCCTGCTCGGCCGCCATAGGACACCGCGCCACTGAAGTCCCTGCGCCCCAGTCGAATCGATATCAGAGCGCATCTGAGAACTGGGATGGCCCGATCCGTTCTTGCACCGACCGTTCAGATCGTCGAACGCAATGACGGCATGGATCATCAGTCCGTAACTGCGAGCGAGAGGACGGCGGCGTGCGACTGTGAGATCAACACGAAATCCGCGAAGAGATTCGCGTAGTAATCCCGAGGGACGATCTCGACTTCCACCGCGATCCGAATCTCCCCGAGGTGGAGAGATATCGCCTCGATGAGCCCGTGGATCAGCACATCCAGCTCCGCGTCGTCGACACCCGGATGCCGAGAGCCCATGGGTAACAGCGCACCCCGGAAAAGTTGTGGCCAGCGAGATGCCGGTTTGATCGGCCGGACAGAGCGAACTGGGTGGTCCACCATTCGTCGCACGACGTCCGGCAACGGTTCTCGAAGCGGTCCAGTGAGTATCCCGTGTTGTCGGTTCCACAATTCGCGCCCCGACCACGCCGCCACCTCACCCGCGCCGGGTGAATCGTTCCTCTACCCGCGGCCGAGGTCGCGTAGTGCGTCGATGACTGTTCGGGCGGCGTTGGAGGGGGTGCGCTGGGCGTCGTGGGCGATGCTGAGCTTCCATGGGACCGGGGTGCGCGCCTGCTCGCTGTATTCGACGCCGGTGAAGTGCCGGGCCACCGAACGGGGCACCAGGACGACGCCGAAATCCTTGGCGGCCAACTCCAGTGCGAAGATCTGGTCCGCCACCTCGATCACCGGGCGGCGGTTGGGGTACAGCTCGTCCGCGATCGTCCGGATGCCCCAGCCAGGCGGGAAGTCGATGAAGCGGATGCCGTCGAGGTCGTCGGCGCGGTACGGGCGTCCGGCGAGCGGATGGCCGGGCGCGGTGCACAGCACCAAGGTCTCGGTACTGACGGAATGCGTTGTGATGCCGGGGATTTCGTCGCTCATCCCGGCCAGCAGCGCGATATCCATACTGCCGTCGCGCAGACCCGCGATATTCCCGGCGACGCCCGAGGTGCTCTGCCGCATCTGCAGTGTGACCCTGGGATGGCGGCGGTGCATCTCGGCGATCACCGCTGCCAGGTCGAGCGCGCGGATGTTCATGAGGTTGCCGATCACGACCTCGCCGCGGACCTGCCCGCGCGTGCGGTCGATCGCGTCCACGACCTCCCGCCGCGCCCGCAGCATCGCCCGCGCCGGACCGACCATGGCCTGCCCGGCCTCGGTGGGCTCGAGCGCCCGCGGCATCCGATCGAACAGCCGGGCGTCGAGTTCGTGTTCCAGCTTCGCCACGCTCGTCGACACCGCAGACTGCACCATGTTCATCGACCGCGCCGCCGCCGTGAACGACCGCCGCTCGTAGCAGGCGAGAAAGCATTCGAGCTGCCGTATCTCCACCCGGCAACACTATCTATTCTCTGGATGGTTCGATCGAATTCCATCGCTTCGATTGATCGCCTCGAGATTCCTGGTGTTCCTTCCGGAACTTCCCCGGCGGACAACCGAATTCGTTCTTGAACGCATGAGCGAACGCGAATCCGTTGGCATAGCCGATGTTTCGGGCAATCGCGGCCAGCGGCTCATCGGTGTCGCGCAGCTGGCGGGCGGCCAGCGTCATGCGCCACCACGTGAGGTAGGCGATCGGTGTCCGCCCGACCAATGTGGTGAATCGCCGGGCGAAGGTGGCTCGCGCCAAGCCCACCTGGTCGGCCAGCGCGGCGACCGTCCAGCCGTGACCGGGCCGGCGGTGGATCGCACGCAGCGCGGCGGCGACGGCCGGATCACGCAGCGCGGCAGCCCATCCCCCGGCGCCCCCGCTGTCGGCTCGCTCGTCCAGCCAGCTGCGCAGGATGTTCAACAGCAGTGCGTCGAGCAACGCGCGCAGCATGGCGTCGCGGCCGGGTTGCTCACGCCCCAGCTCGATGTCGAGCAGATCGACCAGGGTTCCCGTCGGGGTATGACGAGTCGTCGGCGCGGGCAGGTGGATGGTCTCCGGCAGATCCGCGAACATCGGATGCGTCCGGCTCCGATCCAACAGGTAAGCGCCACAGAGCAATACAACTCCGCCGAGCGGTCCCGGCGTCCGGTTCACCGCTGTCGGTTCCACCCCGCGCAGCGATGTCGCCGCGGAGCCGAGCGGCGTGGCGGGATCGTCGGCCAGCGCGTGCGGATGTCCGCCGGAAAGGAACACGATGTCACCCGGCCGCAGGGCGATCGGGTCACCGGCTGCCGGGTAGAACCAGCACGCGCCCTCGAGCACCACATGGAACCCTGCCGCGTCGACCGGCGGGAACCGCACACCGAACGGGGCGCGGTGCACGACGCGGGCCGCGTGCGGATCACCGACCCGCATGGCCGCGACGACATCCGACAATGGGTCCATTCGGTAAGAGTATCCAAGAGCGCGGTGACTGAGACTGATTCATATCTATTCGATACTTCTGCGCATTGAACGTCTCGACGAATGAGCCCTAGGTTCAATGTGTCGCACAGCTCGGGCGACCTTCACTCGGATCAGGAGTCGAAATTGCTCATCACCGTCACCGGCGCCAACGGCTATCAGGCCGGACTCGTCTTGGCCGAGTTGTCTTCCCACGAGGTGGAGATTCGGCTCGTCGGCCGCGACGCGGACCGGCTGGAAACCGCGGCCACCAAGGCCGGGTGCACCCGCGCCGACCGCCGGGTGACCGCGTTCGACGACCACGCGGGCCTGGTCGCGGCGCTCTCCGGCAGTGACGCGGTCATCAACTGCGCCGGTCCGTTCACCGCCTCCGGCGCCGCGGTCGTCCGCGCGGCCATCGACGCCGGCGCACACTACGTCGACACCGCGGGCGAACAGCTTTATCTGCAGGCCATTTTCGACACTTTCACCGACGCTGCCCGAACAGCCGGCGTGACGGTGGTGCCTTCGGCCAACGACGGCTGCCTGCCCACGGATCTCCTGGCCCATCTGCTCGCGGAGGCGGCCGGGCCACTGACGGAACTGGTGGTCAGCCACATCATCGTCGGTGGCAGTTCGTCCCGCGGCACCCTGCGGTCGGGCCTGGCGACCATCGACGCGATCACCGCGGGCGGACTGACCTATCACGACAGAGCATGGCGCACAGGGATTCCCGCGCGGCATTCGAACATCACCTTGCCGGACGGGGAAGTCCTGGCCATGGCCAAGATGCCGACGTGCGAGGTGATCACCATTCCGCGCCATGTCCAGGTCGACCATGTCGAGGCCCTGGTGGAGGCGGCCCTGATGGACCAACTCGCCGGGCCTGTCGCGGCCGGGTTCATCGACAGCCTCCCCGCGGGCCCAACCCCGGACGAGCGTGCGGGCCAGCGTTTCACCTACCTGCTCGACGCCGTGAATCGGCGTGGACGCCGGGTCCGGGGCGTGATCCAGGGCAAGGACACCTACGGCTGCACCGCTATCGTCGCCGTCCGAGCGGCCCGACGGCTGGCGGCGGGTGACGTCCCGGCCGGGGTGCTCGCTCCGGCACAGGCATTCGATCCCGCCGAGTTCCTCACAGCGCTGACCGGCCCGGGGCTGACCTGGTCGATCCACAACCAGCAGCCATGATGAGACTATCTATTCTGTAGATAGCCATATCGAAATTCATCGCTTCCATTGATTGCGTCCGCATCGGACGATGGTTGCCGTGAGTATTTCGACTGCCCCTCCGGCCGCCGGGCTGACGCGCTCGGTTGTCCTGGTCTTCGCGATCACCGCCGGTTCGTCCGCCGGTTGCCTCTACTACCTGCAGCCGCTGCTGCACGAGGTCGCGGGTGAGCTGTCGATCTCGACGGCCACCGCCGCTGTGGTGGTGAGCGCGGCTCAGGTCGGCTATCTGGCCGGGCTCGCCCTGCTGGTGCCGCTCGGCGACTTCCTGGAACGCCGCCGCATGGTGCCCGTGCTCTTGGCGGCTTCGGTTGTCGCTCTGGCCGTTTCGGCGGCGGCGCCGAGCCTGCCCGTCCTGCTGGTGAGCGTGTTCGCCACCGGCGTCACGGCCTCGGCCGCGCAGGTCGTGGTGCCGTGGGCTTCGGCGCTGGCCGAACCCGACCGGCGCGGGGAGATCGTCGGCACGGTGATGAGCGGGCTGCTGCTGGGCATCCTGCTGTCGCGGGTGCTGGCCGGTGCGATCGCGCAGCTGGGCGGATGGCGTGCGGTGCTGGTGGTGGCGGCCGGTATCCAGTTGGTGATGTCGGTGAGCGTGTATCTGCTGGCGCCCGCGACCGGCCGGGCGGCGCGCGTCCCGGGTGGGTCCGGTGAGCGGTACCCCGAGGTGCTCGCCTCGATCGTGACGCTCATCCGCGTTCATCCGGTGCTCCGGCATCGGATGGCGCTGGGATTCCTTGCCATGGCGTGCTTCTCGGGCGTGTGGACGGCGATCGCGTTCTTGCTCGCCGGTGCGCACGCGGCTCCGTATCACTTCTCCGAGTTCGCGATCGGGTTGTTCGGGCTCGCCGGTGTCGCGGGCGCACTGGGCGCTCCGGTCGTGGGACGGCTGGCCGACCGCGGAAAGCTGCGCGCGGTAACGACTTTCGTGTGGATCGTCGTACTGATCAGCTGGGCGCTGCTGGCCTGGGGCGGCCACAATGTGATCGCCCTGGTGCTGGCGCTACTGGTCTTCGACTTCGGCATCCAGGGCATCCAATTGTCCAACCAGAGCGCCGTCTACGCCCTCGACCCGGCCGCCCGCAGCCGCCTCACCACCGCGTACATGGTGACGTATTTTCTCGGTGGTGTGGCGGGCTCGGTGACGGCCGGGTGGGCCTACCAGACCGGTGGCTGGTCGCTGGTGTGCGAGATCGGCACTGCCGCAACGGCTCTGGGGCTGGCACTGTGGGCGCTGTGCGCCCGCCGCGCGAACACCCGCGCCCCGGAACCGGCCTCAGCCCACACTCCGGACGACCCGCGGATCATCGTGCCATCCACAGGGAAGTCCGCAGGTCGGCTGGAGCGTGATCTCCACCCGACCGCCCATGAACGTACGGACGATCTCCGAAGCCTGCGCCGGGTAACCGCACCGTGCGCAGGTGCCGAAGTAGTCGAGAGCGTCGCGGACGGTGGTGTGGATCGGCGCGGTGGTCATGATGCTCCGTCGGTGGCCGGCGGCACCAGGCCGCGGGGCAGGATCAGCGGGAGGTCGTTGTAGGTCAGGATGCCGGGCGGCGCGGCGACCACGGCGGGGATGGCATTGATCACCGGCATGGCCGTCATGATGTGGCCGAGGGTCATGAAATCGGCGATGGTCTCGGCCTGGAAGTCCGGCGGCGGTAGGAAACCGATGACGTTCTTCACCGTCGGCCGGCCGTCGACCTGCAGGACCCAGCCGTCCTGATCGATCTTCCAATCGGGTTCCAGCGTCTGGCCTTTGCGCCAGCGGATGTCGATCTCGACCACTGTCCGTCCGCCCACCAGCCCCTTCCAGGCGGCATGCACGCCCGCGACGCAACCCGCCCCGATGGTCCACGAACCGAGATCGAGATCGGCTGTGGTGCGGGCGTAGTCGGTGTCACAGCGAACGTCGTCGAGTGCCACGCCGAGCGCGTCGGCGATCAGGCGCACGGCCTCGCCGAAGACGCCGGTGCCGTGGGCGGTCATCGCCGGGAGTTCCGGATCGTCGATGGGGCGGCCGAAGCCGACCGGCCGCTCCGTCGCGGGGGAGTCGTAGAAGGTGGTGTCGGCGGCCTCGAACACGGTCACCTTGTCGACCCGGTCGCAGATTCCGGCCGAGAGGATGGCCATCAGGTTGATATAGCCCGGACTGATGCCCGAGCCGAACATGGTCGACCCGCCGCGTTCGCAAGCTGCCGCGATTCGCTCGCGGCCCTCGCCCTGGTTGTGGCCGGTGATGAAGGAGGCCGTCGCCACGACATCGATTCCGGCGGCGAGGATGCGGACCAGTTCGTCCACATCTATCCACATCGGGTTGTACACAACGCAATCCGGCTGCAGGGCCAGCAACGCGTCGATGTCGTCGGTGGCCTCGACGCCCAGTGGCGCGATGCCGCACAGCTCACCGACGTCGCGGCCGGACTTGTCCGGAGACCAGGCGTAACAGCCGACGAGTTCGAGGCCGGGATGAGCCGCGATGGCCCGGACCGAACTCTTGCCGACATTGCCCGTCGTCCACTGCACGACGCGGTGAACGCGTGGATCGGCCACGGTGCCTCCGGTAACCAGCTCAGCAGCCATGACCACTCCGTTCGGTACGTCAACGAGCGGTAATGACGTTATCATGAATGTAGTCTCAACAATCGAAAACCAGATGTTGCATATTCAAAATGGGAGAACAGTATTCTCAAACGGTGTCGGGAACTCCGCGGTCCAGGTCAGCCGTTACGGGCCGCAGCGCCGACGGCCGCCACCACGCCACCGTCCACCAGTAGATCGGTGCCCGTCACGAGGGGTCCTGGCGGCGGGCGATCGCGCGGCCCATTCCACCGGTACCGATGACTACCAGGACGTCATGAACCACGATCGCCTCCGTTCGCGAGACCGGGCGACGCTCGCCCGGTAACCAGATTCTCGCAAAATGGTAACCGTATATCGTCCGCTCACTCCGCCCGCAGGCCGAGCAGGTAGGTGGACAGATACTCCGCGAGAAACGGCGCCCGGATCTCCTCCGCCGGAGGCAGCATGATGAGCAGAGCGTAGAGGCCCGCCAGGAACGACACACCCTTGTGGAAGACATCGACGTCGGCGGGAATCTCCCCGCGTCCCTGGGCATTACGCAACTCCTCCACGACGGTGACGATCACCGGGTGCAGCAGCACCTCCTCCGACGGCGGCCGTGTGGACGAAAAGTGCAGCCCCAGGAAATCCTTGAACAAGCGGTGGCCCAGGCGGGTTTCGAGGTCCCGCAGCGATCGCAGCGTCGCGGTGAGCGTCGTCCGGACGTCGTGCGGTTCGGCGAAGCACTGCGCCAGGTCGGCGGCGATGCGGTCCTCCTCGCGCTTCTCCAGCTCGAACAGGACGTGCTCCTTGGTGGGGAAGTGGAAGAAGAAGGTCGCGTGCGCGACACCGGCCGCCGACACGATCGCGGCGATATCGGCGCCCGCCATGCCGTCGCGCTGGAACTCGGCCAGCGCCGCGCCCAGCAGTCGCTCGCGCGTCCGGCGGCCCTTCGTACCGCGCGTCGGCGGCTCGTCCTTCAGCACCTGACGTCGCTCTCCTCGGTTCCGGTTCCCCGGCGATTCTACGGCAGAGGAAACTGACTGAAATCAGAAAATTCTTCCCTTCCGGTGGTTCCGGGGGTTACCGTCACTGTGATGGGTCCCGTTGCCAGTCAGTGGGATTGGGTAGCCGGGCGCGGCCGTCGAGGCGTCGCGTTCCCGCAGCGTTCAACTGACTACGGTCAGGTTGGAGGGATCAGGTGCAGATCCTCGAACAGGCACAGGACCTGCCGAAGGCCGGAAATATCAAGGCGCAGTGGGTGAGTCTGTGGACGGCTCCGGCGGCGGCCGTCGTGCTGCTGCTGGCCTTCGTCGCCTTCCCCGGATTCCGCCCCCCGATGTCGCCCGAACTGTCGGCCGCGGAGGTGGCGGCGTTCTACCGGGACAACACGGCGTGGATCCGGTTCAGCATGGTCACCTTCAACCTGTGCGGGATCATGATCGTGCCGTTCTTCGCGGTGATCGTGGTGCAGATGAAGCGGATGCGGTCGCAGAGCCACGTCTTCGCCTACTGCTACCTCACGGCGACCATCAGCGGCGCGACCATCTTCGCGCTGTCGAACATCTTCTTCCTCGTGGCGGCCTTCCGCCCGGCCCGCGATCCCGAATTGGTGCTGCTGCTCAACGATCTGGCCTGGATCGTGTTCATCGCACCGGTCGGCATGGTGGTCAGCCAATTCCTCCTGCTCGCCGTCGCGGTGTATTTCGACGACGAACCCGAGCCGGTGTTCCCGCGCTGGGTGGGGCACTACGCGCTGGCGACGGGTGCGGCGATGATTCCGGCGGCCGGCGCGGCGGTATTCCGGACGGGGCCGCTGGCATGGGATGGGCTGCTGGCGTTCTGGTTGCGCAACGGCGCGTTCGCCGTGTTCCTCGTCGTCATGTTCTTCGTGTTGCGCCGCTGCCTGCGCCGCCAGGCCGCCGCCGAGGGCGTGGCCGGATGAAGGGCAAGCCCGATGTCCTGTTGATCTACTGGATCTTCCCCGGCTTCTACGCGGTTTTCGGCGTGATCATCTGCCTGCTGGCCCGGGTGACGCCCCCGCCGCGGCCCGATGTGACGACGGCGCAGCAGGTCGATTTCCTCGCCTCGCACAGCCTCACCATCCGGATCGGGTTCGGGCTGCTGCTGATCCTCCTCGGCGGCGCGGCGGTGACCAACGGTCTCGTCGGCTACCACATGAAGCGGATGTCGGTCGGTTCGGTATTCGCCTACGGCTACCTCGGCGGCATGGCGGTCGGCGCGCTACCGGGGTTCCTGCTCGTCGCCGCGTGCTTTCTCACCGCCACCTTCCGCGCCGATCGCGACCCGGAAGTCGTCGGCCTGCTCTACGACCTCGGGATGCTGTCCTACAACGGCTCACTGGGCTGCTTCTCCACCGCCTACCTGGTCCTGGCCGTCGCCGTCCTCTACGACAAACACGCGATCTTCCCGAAATGGTTTGCCTACGTGAGCGTTTGGCAGATCGCCACCGAGGTGATCGCGACGCAGATGTTCCTGTTCGACGCGGGCCCGTTCGCGTGGAACGGTTCGATCGCCTTCTGGCTGGCGGTCGTGGTGTTCAGCGTGTGGCTGGGCGCGCTGATCGTGCTGCTGAAGCAGGCGACGGCGCGCGAGCCCGCCGACGCGCCCGCCCTCGACTGAACGTAGGAGTGCCATGACGAAATCGGACTCGCTACCCGCGGCGCCCGTGCGAGGTCACCTGCCGGGCGACGGTCACATGTGGGTGATGGTACTCGGCGACATGGTCATCTTCGGCGGCTACTTCGTCATCTTCATGATCTACCGGACCATGGCGCCGGGCGAGTTCCTCGCGGCGCAGCAGCACCTCGATGTCGACATCGGTGTCGTGAATACCATTGTGCTGCTGACGAGTTCGTGGTTCGTCGCGCTCAGCGTGCTGGCTGCGCGGGCGGGTCGGCCGGAGCGGGCGATCCGGCTGGTGTATGCGTGCGGCTGCTGTGGTGCGCTGTTCGTACTGCTCAAAGCGTACGAGTGGGCACACGAGATCGCGGAGGGCAGAACGAATTCCGAGCTGTTCTATTCGTTCTACTACGTGCTCACCGGGGTGCATCTGCTGCACGTCGCGATCGGGTTGATCGTGCTCGGCGTCGTCGTCCGCGAACTCCGCGATCCGGCCCGGCGGCGGGTGCCGATGGTCGAATCCGGCGCGATCTACTGGCACATGGTCGACCTGCTGTGGGTCGTCATCTTCGCCCTGCTCTACGTGATGAGGTGACCATGGTAGACACGCGAACATCCACTGCCGCACGGGCGATCACGGCCGTGTGGATCGTGCTGGTGGTCGGCACCGCCGGAACCTGGTGGCTGGCGCCGGGGCACACCTCCGCGGCGGCGACGGGCAGCGTAACGGTCACCGTCGCGGTCCTCGCCCTCGCGGTGATCAAGTCGCGCTTGATCATTCGATACTTCATGGAGGTGCGGAGCGCGCCTGCCTGGCTGCGGCGGACCACCGACGTGTGGCTGGCCGTCCTGTTCGCGGCCGTGCTCGTCTGCTACCTGGTCTGATCTTCGGCAGTGGGCCTGTGTCAGACTCCCTGCGGTGCTCACCTATTTCGAAGCCGCGGTCATCGGTGTCGTGCAGGGGGTCACCGAACTGTTCCCGATCTCCAGTCTCGGCCATTCCGTGTTGATCGCCGATTGGTTCGGCGGCGACTGGGAGAAGCTGACCGGGCACTGCGAATCGCACGGCGGCGCGGCGTATCTGGCGTTCGTCGTGGTGCTGCACGTGGCGACCGCGCTGGCGCTGCTGTGCTACTACTGGCGCGACTGGCTCGCCATCGTCTCCGGGTTCGTGACGACGCTGCGGACCGGGCGCGCGCAGACGGTGCCGCAGCGGCTGGCCTGGCTGATCGTGATCGCCACAGTCCCCGTGGCGATACTCGGTACGCTGCTCGACCATTCGCTGCACGCGCTGTTCGGCGCGCCGATCTACGCCGGAATCTTCCTGACGCTCAACGGCGTCGCACTCGTCGTGGGCGAAGGACTGCGTCGCCGCAACGAACCGACGCTGGCCGAATACGGTCGCCGGTTCGCCCGGCGGCAGACGCGCACCGCGAACCTGCCCCGGCAGTGTGACCGGCCGCTGGCCGCGCTCGATGTCCGCGACGCCGTCGCCATCGGCCTCACCCAGACCGGTGCGCTGCTGACCGGCTTCAGCCGGGCCGGCCTGACCATGGTCGGCGGATTGTGGCGCGGTCTCGAACGCGAGCACGCCGCCAAATTCGCCTTTCTGCTGGCTACTCCGGCGATTCTCGGGGCGGGCCTGCTCGAGCTGCCGGAGCTGACCGGGCCCGAGATCGCCGCCATCCGGGGGCCGGTGCTGGTCGGTGCGCTGGTGTCGGGGGTGTCGTCGGCGCTCGCGGTGCGGTTTCTCGAAAGGTACTTCCGGACGCGGACTTTGCTGCCGTTCGCGGCGTATTGCATGGTCGCGGGGGTACTTTCGGTCATCCGCTTCCACTGACCGTGCTGACCAGCGCTTTACCGTCGCGCACGTTTGAACTCGCGCTGTGCGGCAATGTGCCGGAACAGGCACGGGCACGACGTCCGGCCGGAAAAGGGAAGTTTCAGCATGACCGTGGAAGGCCCGGCGGAGATTCCGCCTCTCGACGACGCCACCGACATCGCCCGCTCCGCCGAGGTGCAGCCGGGGGAGACGCTCGCGGACACCAGGAATTGGGCGGGGTTCGTGGTTCTGCTGTTCGGGGTGCTGGCTGCCATCGTCGCGATCACCGCGCTGCTGGCGGGCGCCTCCCAATTGGCGCTGGTCAGCGCAGTTTTCGCGGCGGCGGGCTCGGTGATCGGGGTGGGTTTGATCGTAATGGTGCGGCGGGGAGGCGGCCGTGGTGCGGGCCGGGATGCCCGACAGCAGCGAGCCCGGCACTGACCGAGGCTATTCGGCCGTGTCCGTCGGCGCGACGTCACCGACTCGCTCGTGCAGGCGTGCGCGGACCTGTTCCGGTGTGTAGGAACGCCGCTTGCGTTCCGCGCGGACGATCACGACTCCGGTCGCGGCGACACCGGCCGCGCCCGCCAAACCGAGTACCTTCCACCAGCGCATGTGCCTAGGCTACTGCGTATGGCGGGTACGAGCATCGACCTCGATCGCGCGCTCGAACTCACGCGGACCGGCGACCTCTGGTTGTTCCGCGGCAGTTCGGCGGCGGATCGGGCCATCCGGATGACCACCAACAGCCCGGTCAATCACGTCGGAATGGCCGTCGCCATCGACGATTTGCCGGTATTGATCTGGCATGCCGAACTGGGGCGCGCGTTGCCCGACATGTGGTCCGGCACCCGCCACCGCGGCGCCCAGCTGCACGACCTCCGCGACGCGGTACTCGTCTGGACCCAGCGCTACGGCCAGCGCGCCTGGTTCCGCCAGCTCGACCGCCCCGTCACCCGCGAGATGGAAGACAACGCCCTGCGCACCATCGCCCGTCTCGACGGCCTCCCGTTTCCGTCGACCACCGGCCTCGCCGCCCGCTGGTTCGGCGGACGCGTCGGCCGTTTCCGCCCGAAGAGATCGGTGCGCCGACCCGACCCGCCACAGGATCTGCGCAGTGCCTACTGCGCCGAGATCGTCGCCATGACCTACCAATCCATGGGATTGCTGCCCGAGCGCCGCCCGAATTGGTATGACCCCGGCCGTTTCTGGAGCGGTGACACGCTCGAGCTCTCCGAGGGATACCACCTGGGGGGAGAGATCAGGGTGGAAGTCGCGGAGTGACCGAGGACAGTGGCTTCCCACCCGTGTGAATGCCACTCGTCCGGCCGATGATTAGAGTCCGGCCGATGGGAGGAATTGTCGGGCGGGAATCGTCTGTCGCGGGTTTGATGGATGACGCGGCGTTGCTGTCGTTCGAGCACCAGGAGTACCTGAGGGAGGTGCTCGGGGTGCCGGCGTGGCACGTCGCCTACGAGCCACCGCGGTTCGAATTCAGCGGCGAGCGGGAGCTGGTGTGTACCCGGTTCCACGTGCTGGGCAGCGCCGCGCCGGGGCCGCAATCGTGGTTGTGGAGTTGGGCGAATCCCGACTGGTATCCCGACGAGGTGACCGAGCTGGCCCGAACCGTGCGCGATTACGGTGTGCGCCACGGTATTCCGCTGCTGTCGGAGCCGGAGGTGCCGTTCTCGGAGTTCCCGGAAGCGCCCACCGATCCACTGCGGGTCACCTGGCTCGTCGGCGAACTGGCCAAGGCGATTTCGGACAGCTGGACGTGGTACAGCGCCCCGGTCGGCGGCGGCACTCGCCTCGCTGTCCTGGTGGAGCACCCCGACCTTGCCGTGCCCCTGCCCGACATGCTGCGCGTCTCGCGGGTGATACAGGCAGCCGACCGGCTCGGGCTGCCCGACCATCGGCGCGCCATCCACAGCTACGCGGTGCGCCGGGGGCTGCGCGCTGACTTCGACGCCGACCGATCCAGGCTGTATATCGAAGGGCCGGAGCTCCAGGTCGCCGTGGCATTCGACGAGCGTGGTCTGTACACCGCCCTGTCAGCCGGAAAGCCATGACGATGTGCCGCAAGGGGTTCAGGAGAATCTGCGCACACAGAGGACGAAATACTTCGTGTCGTCCGAGTCGGTGAACGCGTCGTCGGCGTCCGGGTACTCGCGGCACCGGGAGGTGTCGTGAGTATTGTCCAGTCGCACAACGATTTTCGCTTGCGCGGCTGGATCCGAGCAGCCTGTCTCCACCAGTTGCGATGCTTTCGCCATCCGGAGGGCGCTGTGATCGCGGGTGTCGAGACAGTCGCCGGTCGCCAATTCGTCGGTGCCGCCGCCGCTTACGAGCACGCCCGCCACGATGCTCAGTGCGGCCGCCACCGGAAGCAGCAGGCCGAGGGCGGCGGGACGGCGCAGCAGCGGCTTGCCCGGATCCATCGGCTGCCGCGGACTGCCCGGTATCGGCGGCGCCAGCGCGGCCACCGTGGACCGCCCGGGCAGGTTGATCAGCATGGTGATCGGGTTGATGACCAACGACAGGAAGCCCCACCAGCCCAGCCAGGCGCTCTCCACCGTCATGCGGCGGTAGGTCGCCAGGCCGCAGTCGCGGCAGAAGGGACCGGGCTGCCGCAGGAACTGCATGACGATCAGCATGCCGCGGTGACCCCGGAAGTCCACGGGCGCAGCGGGAGTCGCGCCGCAGTAGGCGCAGTACACGCCGTTGGCGGACGCGAAATCCGGAACGGAATGCGATTGATCAGGTGCCGACACGGCTTACTTCCCCCCGGGTGTTGCGGTAGCGCGGTGCGCCGTGGGCGCGGACGGAACAGTAGCGGCCGATTGTCCAGCGGGCAAGCCCGAACGGACCGCGCCTCAGCCGATGCTCTGCCGATCCGGATCGATGAGGGCGGCGACGCGCTCCTGATCGCGGCCGTACGGCCCGCCGATGTACTTCCGCGCGATCCGGTCGACGATCTCCCAGCCCGCGTCACCGTCGATCCACGCGACGACCCGGCCGCGAACGAGGATCGGCTGGAACGGGTTGTCCGGCGCGGTCATGGAGAGCGCCACCCGCGGGTCGCGGTGCAGGTTGCGAGCCTTGCGGGAGGTCGGACCGGTGATGATCACGACGTGGTCGCCGTGCGTGCCGACCCACACCGGGACCGCGTGCGGACCGCCGTCGGGCAGGACGGTCGCGAGATGGGCCTGCGGCGTTCCGTCGAGAACCTGCCGCACTGCGGGATCGATGGTCATCGCCGCACCTCGTAACGGAGATGGGTCACGCCGGGCGCCGGAACCGCTTCGACGAGGCGCAGGCGAATGTGCTCGGGAAGGGTATGGAAGAAGGGGCGGCCACCGCCGAGCAGGATCGGAACCTGGTGCAGCACAACCTCGTCGACCAGTCCCGCGCGCAGCGCCGCGGTCGCGACCGCGCCGCCCATGAGCCCGACGTGCCCGTCGCCCGCGGCCTCGCGCGCCGCCGCGACCGCGTCCTCGATGCCGGTCGTGACGACGGTCTGCCGGGCGGACGCCGCCACCGGCCGCTCGTGGGCGAGCACGAACAGCGGAGCGGTCGGATGCGGGCTCCCGCCGCTGAAACCGTCGGAGTCCACATAGGTCCGGCGGCCCGCGACGATCGCGCCGATGCGCCCGGCGAGATCGTCGAAGACGCGAGCGCTGGCCGTGCTCAGCCGGAAACCGTCGAACACCCGGCTGGGTGTGTCCCCGTCGAAGTACCAGTCGAAGAGCATCCCGCCGTCGCCGAGGCCCCGCCCCGGACCGGGGTCGCGCCCGGTGATGTACCCGTCCACCGAGACCGCGTGCGCACTGATGACCTTGCCCATCTCCGTGTTCCCTTCTCGAGTTCCTTCAGGAGACGCAGCGACCATAACACTCTAAGTTCCCTAAGGGAACTCCAATCGCTAGACTGGTGCCATGCAGCGCACGAACTTCGGCGATATGGCCTGCTCGATCGCCCGCACTCTCGATGTCATCGGCGAACCCTGGTCCCCCCTCATCCTGCGAGACGTGTGGGTCGGCTACACCCGCTTCGACCAGATCCAGGCCGACCTCGGCATCTCCCGCAAAGTCCTCACCGAACGGCTGAACCACCTGGTCGACTCCGGCATCCTCGAGCGCCGCCCATACGACAGTCGCCCGCGCTACGAGTACGCCCTGACGCCCCAGGGCGCCGAACTCGTCGATCTGCTCATGGTCATGGTGCGCTGGGGCGACAAGTGGCTGGCGGGTAAGGCGGGACCACCGGTCCTGTACCGCCATCACGCGTGTGGCGAATTCAGCAGCGTCGACCTGCGCTGCGCGCACTGCGGTGAGCCGATGCACGCGGGCGACGTGGAGCTGCTGCCGGGACCGGGGGCGCGGGAGTAGGGCGCCGCGTCCTGCCATCACCACGCGCCCGCCCTCGGCCACATGTCGTGAACGGTGCGAATAATGTCGGTTACGACACTGCTGAACGGGATGGCTCGACCATAGGCTTCGTCTTTCGAAGCCACTTCACCTCCGGGAGCCTCCATGCCAGTCCTCGCGACCAGCGGTATCCACCACGTTCGCCTGACCGTGATCGATATCGAACGGTCCCGCGCCTTCTATCGAGATGTGCTGGGCTTCGAGGTCGCCGCGGAGTCGGCGGGCAGCCCGGACGACCCGCAGGTCCGCACCGATCCGTACCAGCTGTACGGCGGATGCGTGTTCCAGGCCCACGGCCTGCTGCTGGGTCTACGTCCGGTCGCCCCGCCCACCGACCGATTCGATTCCGAGCGAGTCGGCCTCGACCACCTGTCCTTCTCCGTCGCATCGAAGGACGAATTGTTCGCCGCCGCAACCCGTCTCGCCGCAGCGGGCATCGAACACGGCGAGGTCACCGACATGTCCCAGTTCGGCATAGCGATACTCTCCTTCGACGACCCCGACGGCATCCACCTCGAACTCACCGCCCCGCTGTGACGCGACGTGCGGGCGGTGGGGTCACCGGAGGGTAAGTCGATGCATGACCGGCACATCGACGCGCCGTACTGCGCGCTGCCGAACCCGAGCGAACTGTTGTGTGCGCTCCGGGGGCAGTTCTTGCGAAATGCGGTGTGCCGCATGGCTCACGACCTCACCGAGGTGCACCACTGCCTGCTCGTGGACGAGTCGCGCGCGGACCGCATGCGGCCGCGCCGCCGTCGGATCGTCGCCGAGATCGACAGCTGGGCAGACCTCAACCTGGCTCGCTCGGCGGTGGGCGCCCGAGCGCACATCGAAACCCTCGGGCAAACCATCGATCACATCGCCGCCGCAGCCGCCACGGCATTCCACGTCCTCAACACCGACGACCCGGCCGGCATCCTGATGCACCGCCACTGGACCAGGCTCGCCGAACTGGAAGTCGCCTACGGCGATCTGGTCCGCGACATCCGAGACGGCCGCCGCTACCTCCCCACCGCGCGGACCGCCCGCCCGCCTGTCTCGATAGCGGCGGGTCACGAATGTGGGTGGAACCGGACTCCGGCATAGCGCGTCGAACCGATACAGCGGAATACCACTGATTCCGCCATATCGGGGCTCGCCGCAGTCGCCGAGGACGAGATCTCTCGAAGCCGTCGGAGGACGGCGACCGGAAAATACCGCCCGGTGCTTACTTCTACGGCTATTGATAGAACCGGTCGGTATATCCCCGAAAGAACCCCTCATCGGTGCTGCCCCGGTTTCGTTCGGCGGCCCTGGAATCGGTTGCCGGGCGCGAAAGATGTTAGGAAACAGTCGGTTTCGACTTGCTCGCTCGTCCGTTGATGGCACCATCGATGGCAGCCGAGACCGCCGTCTCGTAGGGGAGGGAGTGTGCGTGTGGACGGCGAGGGGTGAACCGGCCGAGCGGGCCATAGTTTCGTCTCTTCGCGGGGATCGGCACAGCCAATGTGATGAGTATTCGCCGAAGCGGTCGGCGTCGGAGACCCATGGAGAGCGCGTATGCGGGTCGTTGCGATCATGAATTACAAAGGCGGCGTGGGGAAGACGACGCTCACCGCCAATCTCGGCGCGGTGGCAGCGGGGCGCGGTCTCCGTGTGCTGCTTCTCGACCTGGATCCGCAAACCAATCTGACCTTCTCGTTCTATTCGATCGATGAGTGGCACGAGCGGTTGAAGGATGGCCGGACAATTCGGCAGTGGTACGGAGGCGATATGCCCGGCCGGAATGTGACGCTGGCGGACCTCGTCGTCACACCGGAGCGGGTCAACAGCCTTCTCGGCGGAAACGGTGGGCAGCTGGATCTGATTTCCTCGCATCTCGGTCTCATCGACATCGACCTCGAGCTGGCGGCGCAATTGGGTGGGACCACGACCCTCGACGCATCCAAGCGAAGGTTCCTGGACCTGCACGGTTGCCTGCGCCGTGCCCTGGCAGACAGTCACTTCGCCGATTATGACCTGGTGCTGATCGACTGTGCGCCGAACTTCGGCCTCGTCACCAAAACCGCAATCGTGGCCAGCGAGCACATACTGGTACCGGCCAAGGCGGATTATCTGTCCACCCTGGGGCTGGACTACCTGGTAGGCAATTGCGCGGGACTGGTCGAGCAGTTCAACGAGTTCGTCGACCACAAGGGCGGCACCGGCGACCATGAGCCGATCGATCCAGGCTTTCTCGGCGTCGTTTTCACCATGGTCCAGATCTATTCGCAACAAGTGACGCTTGCCCAGCAACGCTGGATCGATGAGGTGACCGAGGCATCGCGGGTGCCCGTGCTGGCAAGCAGGATTCGCAACAGCTCCCGTCGCTTCGGCGACGCCGGCGAAACCGGTGTGCCCGCGATGCTGCGCAACGCCGTCAAGGACGAAGTCGTCAAAGAGTTCGATCAGTTGGCCGATGAGGTCCTCGGCGCGCTCGAACTGTCGTCGGGGGATCGCCGGTGAACGACCTGAACAGCCTTGCCGCCCTGCAGGCCCGCGTCTACCAGTTTCTGGAAAGTCAGGATGAAGCCACTCTGAGGGCAATCATCAGTGGCACGGCGAAACTCGGCGTGGTGATCGTCGGTGACGCATCGCCCGCGGCAGCGGCGTCACACCAGAGACCGCCCATCGCCTCTCGCGCACAGCCGGTTGTTTCCGATGTCCAGCCGCAACGCGACCCCGCGCTGGTGGCCCAGGAGCTTTTGGGTTTGCCGTTGGAGCGTCGGCGGTCCTATCTGAGTGCCACCACGCTCACCGTCTCGGAACTGAGGGAAGTGGCGAAGCGGCTGGGCTTGCGCCGCTACAGCAAGCTCGCGAAGGCGACGCTGGTCGAGGCGATGGCAAGCCATGGAAATCTCACGACGGGTGTGATTGCGGACCAGCCGCGCCCACCGGCGTCCTCGCCCGGCCGATCGAAAGCCTCAGCGCCGTCGATCGAACCCGCACAGCCGAATACTTCTGCGGCACAAATTGCTTCGCGCCTACGCGAGATCGATACCGAGGACGAGGGGGCGGCGTATATCCGCGCACAGCGGTTGGACCGGGCGACTCTGGTCGCTGTCGCCACCGAACTGCATCTCAC
The DNA here is from genome assembly GCF_014466955.1 of Nocardia wallacei. NCBI lineage: Bacteria > Bacillati > Actinomycetota > Actinomycetes > Mycobacteriales > Nocardiaceae > Nocardia > Nocardia wallacei. The sequence goes on from NZ_AP023396.1 coordinate 811,076, forward strand.
CCGGGTAGATCGCCTGAGCCGCACCGAGCTCGAGAAACGGGTGCTCAAACAGGCCATCGGTGCTCGGCGCAGGTTCGCTGGGCTGCGGAAGTGGTGAGTAATCCATGACGAGTGGGGTAGTGACCGAACGAGACGACGAGACGATCGGCCGCTCGATGTATTTGATCGGAGGTCGTCGCGTTACGGTGCCGGACCTGCTGGATGCGGGCCTGCTGCAAGCCGGGGCGACGCTCCGGTTCCGTCGCAGCCGAATTGGCGTGACCTATGACGCGACGATCACCGAGGCGGGACGAATCCGGTTGGAACCCGATGGTGAGGAATTTCGCTCGCCGTCGCGGGCTGCCATGGTGGCGGCGGGGATGCGGGCTGTCGACGGGTGGCATGCCTGGTTCGTGGTCGAGCAGGACCGGATGTTGGACGCTGTTCGCCAGGAATTGCTGGACAAGGTGATTTCACAGGTGGCGGACGAAGCGCACCAGCGCAATGACGATACCGAGCGCCAGCGCATTCACGAGCGTCTGCGGCAGGCACGCAAGCGTGCGGACGAACACACACCGGAACGCATTTCGGTCCGCGATCTACTGTCACTGTGGGGAGCGTCGGATCGAGGCGATCACGTCAGCCGGATCGAGGCGGACCTCGCGAACCACGGATTGGTGACCTTTCCGAGTTTTCGCGCCGTTACCCTGGACACCACGGTGGCGTTGACCACGCCGCCGAATGCGGCGGAGGAGTCCGCAGCGACAGGTCTTTCCGGCGCCGAGGACGTTCCGGTCGGTGAAGACGATGAAGGCGACAGCGACCTCGATGTCCGGCTTACGGTCGGCAACCTGTCACCACTGCAGGGTGTGGAACACGTCGGGCCGAACAGCACGCTGCAAGAGGCGATCACCAAGTTGGAGCTCAACGACTTCTCGCAACTCGCCGTCCTCAGTGGTCCTCGCAATCTGCGCGGGGCCGTCACCTGGCGTTCGATCGCGCAGGCGATGCATCGCAAATCCGATGCGCATCTGGCCGATGCGATCGACGCACAGGCGGAGGTGGTCGACTACGATCGCGACCTGTTCGAGGTCCTCACCACACTGCAACAGCGTGACTTCGTATTCGTCCGTGACGAGAACAGGGCCATCAGGGGGATAGTCACGACAGCGGATGTGGCGCAGCGTTACGGCCAGATGTCCATGCCGTTCTTCCACCTGGGAGAGTTGGATCAGACGCTACGGTGGATTTTGAACCGGGCCTTGGATTTCGGGACCGCGCAACGACTGTGCAATGATCCGCCTTCATCTCTCGGCTGGAAGAGATCCGAATCATCCGCAACAAGGTCATGCACTTCCATCCGGACCCGATCCCCGAAGGCGCGGTCGACAAGTTGCGGCAGTTCAACAAGCTGTTGCACCGGTATCGCGAAAGAGTGTGAACGGGTCTGCTCCTGGCATCAACTTCTGGTCCCACGGCCTGGGGGCTGGGAACGGACCAGGGGGATGGGCCAGGTCAGGTTGATCAGGCGGGCGGTGGGGAGTTGCTTTTCTCGTTCGAGGATGGGGCCGGTGGATTCGGTGCCGAGGGTGGCGGTGGCGGTGCAGTCGCCGGGGCCCAGGGCGGTGAGTGCGCCGTGGCGGAGGGTGGCGGCAAGTGGCTGGATTCGCAAGGTGAGGACGAGTTCGACGGTGATCGAGCCGGTGGTTTGTCCGTCGACGAGGATTTCCAGGTTCGGGTGGTAGGTGTGGGTGAGTTCGTGGGTGAGTAGTTCGACGGTCTCCTCGGGGCCGTGCTGGGTGCGCGCCGCAGCGGTGTGGAGGCGGTCGTAGGCGCGCCAGCCGGCGATCGCGGCGTTGCCGACGTCGATGTCGAGCAGGCTGTCGATGGCGTCGGCGAATTTGGGGAGGGTGATGTCGCGTACGAGGCCGTCGAGGCTCGGCGCGGCGGTGTGCAGGGCGTGGTCGAAGCCGATCTCGCGCAGCCGGGCGGTGAGTTCGGCTCGGCCTGTTTCCTGGGATCCGTTGTCGTAGAGGATGGTTCGTGCGGTGATGGTGTCGGGGAGCATCAGCGTCGTACCTCTCGCACTGTCGTGACAGGGTCGGATCGGTGCAGGCGGATCCGCACTTCCGGTAGTCGCGGGGTTCGGATGCCCAGGCGGGGGTTCGGGTCCGGGTGGGCGCGGATCTGTACGTCGGGTGCGCGACCGGGGTGCCGCTGCCTCGACGCCGGGTCGGCGGCGTGGGCGGATTCGGTCTTGCGGCGGCGGAACGGTGCGGGGGTGGGGTTGCTGCTCGGTGCGGATGTTCGCGTTGCGGGTCTGCCGCGGCCGAACAGTATGACCGTGCCGACGACGGCGGCGAGGATCAGAGCGCCGGTCACCGCGAGCGGGCCGGAAAACGTTGCCTCCGAAGCATTTTCGGAAGCCTGCGCGTTCGCGGTCGGCGGAATGGCATCCACTTCGTCGATGTCGATGTCGATGTCGGTGCCGGTCCCCGTACCCGTACCGGTGCGGTCCGTGGTCGGTTTGCGGGCCGCGAGTACGGTGATGGACCTTGTCGAGGAGATGGAACTGTCCGCGGTGCAGGTGGCGGTCACGGTCGTCTTGCCCGGAGTGGCGTTCGCGGGCACCGTCACGGTCGTCTCGAACTGGTAGCTGGGGAAGGTCACCGTGGTGGTGGCGGTGGTCCAACCCGGAGCGACGGTTACCTTGCTGCACAGCCAGTTCTTGCCGCGGAGAGGGATCGTCGTGCCCTGCACCGCCGTCGACGGGACGTCGAAGATCAGCTGATATCCATCACCGGTGCCCCCGTCGGTGGTCGGTGACACCTTGCCCGTGGTGATACCGGTCGGCGGCGCCGACGTGCCGCTCGAATTCGGCGGCGGCGCAGTGGAAGACGGGACCGCGGACGTGGGAAACGTAGCGGCGGTGAGGATAACGGCCAGCGCGGCGGAGCCTGTCCAGAACTGCCGGATCAGGGTGCGGCGACCGGTGCGGATCGCCGCGGAAGGGATCGTCATGGCTGTGCACTCCGGGAAGCGCCCACCGCCAGCCGTCCCCGGCACGGCTGAGGTCGCGAAACAGAGGGGGAGCAACGGGATTCGTTGTCCGTCTACGGTAAGCGGCGCGAAGACAAGCGGCAACCGATTTGTCGAACGGACCAGCTCTCGATAAGGCCGGTTCTCGATAAGGCCGGTTCTGAATACGAAGTAGCTCGAGAACACCGCCAGCGCGATCGGCAGCCGAACCATTCCGGGCTCATTCGCTCGGCTCGACTCGAGTGTGGAAATTGCCCATCCGCCTGTTTCCTGCGGTTACACTCACCGGTGGTCGTTTCCGCGGGTGAGAAGGGGTTTCGATGCCGTCGAAGGTCGAGGGTGCGCGCCGGCGTCCCTCGCAGGAGCGGGCCAAGGCCACCCGTGACCGGATCCTGGATACGGCAGCGCGGTTGTTCGGTCAGCGGGGGATCGCCGCGACGTCGACGAATCGGATCGCGGCCGAGGCGGGCGTCAGTATCGGCACCGTGTACCGGTATTTCTCCGACCGGGCGGTAATGGTCGACGAACTGCTCGAACGGATGCTGGGAGACATCGAGGCGCGTTTCGTGCAGCGAGTGCTCGACCGACCGGACGAACCCTTCGCCGAGACGATGCGCGCGGTATTGGAGGTTGTCGCCGAGGATCTCGTCGCGCGGGCCGGGCTGGTGCGGGCGCTGGTCGCGGGCCTGCAGTACTACAGCAGCGGCTTGCCCGAATTCGAGCCACGGCTACGCGGCGTGGTCAAGACACTGCTGATCCGAACCCTCGGTCCGGGCGACGACCACACCTACGAGGTGATGAGCCTGGTCGTACTCAACACATCTTTCGCCGCCGTGGTCCGCGTGGCGGTCTCGGACATGGACCCGCACCAGCGCGCGGAAGCACTCGACATGACCGCGCGAGTACTCGCCGCGCTGCTGGTCAGCGAATCCACCGCCATTGCGGGATGACGGGATCGGTCATACGCAATGGGAAGGAATGCCGAGTAGGACGCGGTGCACAGCGTTACGTGCCATATCGGCGTTCCCTGGAAATCAAAAGTCGGATAACCGTTTCGTGCTACCGGATCGCGGTCGGTGGGTCGTGAACGATCGAACGGGTTACGGTGGGGGCATGTACGTTACGCCGCCGCAGGGGGCCGGGGCGCGGCCGAGTGGTGATCGCTCGGGGTTGATGCTGATCGGGCCCGGGTTCGCCGCGATCATCGGGTCGGCCATGTTCACCGCCGTGTATCGGATCGACGGGAGGTCGATGATCCAGACCGAACTCGGTCTGTCCGGCCCGGCGGTGCTGGTGACCTGTGTTCTCTCCTATCTGGTCGCGGCCGGGCTCGCCGTGGGGGTCGGGCTCGCGCTCGGTGCGCGTTTCCCGACGGCGGTGACCATGCCCGCGATCGGCCTCATGCTCCTCGGCGCGGTGGTGACCGCGCTCGCGGCGGGTGGCCTCTTGCTACTGGTGGGGCGCGTGCTCGGCGGGCTCGGCGCGGGTGCGGCAGCCGGAGTGTTCGTGGCGCTGGCGCGCCGGCTCGACGGTCGGCGCGGTATCGCGGCTGCCGTGGCGGGGCTCGGTGTCCTGGCGGCGGTGATCGCACCCGTTGTCGGCCAGCTTATTTCGGACGCGACGAGTTTCCACGTGGCGTACCTGGCGGCGGTGCCGTTCCTGCTCCTCGCGCTGCTCGCCGAAGCCGTAACCGCGATCGTCTCGGCCACCCGCCACCCCCACCCGCTTCCCTACGGCACGCCGTACCCATCACAACCCCCCGCGCAATACCCGAACCAAGCTCCCCACAACATCTCGCACTCACCGCAGGGCCCACCGCTCCAGCACCCGAACCCGGCATTCCACGGAACTCCGCAGTCCTCACCCCAACACTCGAATCCGGTTCCTTACGGCACGCCGCAGGGCCCACCGCCTCAGCACCCGACCTCGGCTGCCCCTGGCATGCCGCCGTCGCCGGAAGGCCCGCTACCCCAGCACCCGAACCCGGCTCCCCACGGCGCGCCGCCGTCCCCGCAGGGATCGCCAGCCCAGCACCCGAACCCAGCTCCCTACGGCACGGCGGACCCGTCGCAGGCACCTCCTCACTGAGCCTGGATCCACCGATGCGGGCGGGCGAAGTTCGCAATGGTCGAGTCCGTGTTCGACAGCGGTTCGGCACCCGTGCCGCACCGGCGAGTGCGTCGCGGCGTTACGCGCTCGGTTCCAGTCGTCCCGATAGCCCGAGCACGCCCGCCCAAGCGGTGTCGATCCCCTCGGGCGGTATCGGAAAATTCCGCAGAACCCGCGCGGCGATCGCCGCGTCCGGCCGATAAGGGAGGCCGAGGGCGTGCGTCAGGTCCCAGGTGTGCAGGAGCGTGGTGCTGATATGCGTTTCGTACAGGGTCGCGGCATCGGTCTCGACTCCGTTGAACTGGCAACGCCGGTCGGCGGAAGGTACGGAAGCGAAAGCGTCCCGTGCCTTCTGGGCGGTACGGCGGTACAGCCCCTCGAGGCCGCCGCCGTGCAGATTCAACGATGCTTCGAGAGTCGCTCTGCTCATCGAGGGCCGAGGCTGGTCCGCGGTCACCAGGGCCGCCGTTACGGCGGTGTTCTGAGCTATGAGGTGCACATACAGGTCGCCGACATCTCGGCCCGGTACGGGCGTTGCGCTCCTGAGGTCGCCCTGGGTCGCCTCGGAGAGGTAGCCCGCGAGTTCTTCGGTAACGGTGTGGAGGGTGGAGACATCCACGGGGTGTCCTCTCGTATCGCTGGCTTAACGTGACATGTGCAGGAATGAACCCAATCGTCTACCTCAGTAGACGAACCAATCGTCTACGACGGTAGACGATCATCCGGAGGTTGTCCATGACTGGTGCGAGCGACGCGCGGCTCGATGAGCCGGATCTGGCCGCACTCATAGCTCGGGTGCTGCCGCGTTTGGTCGCTCTGGAGGAGCCGATCCTGGCCGACGCGGGATTGTCGATGTGGGAATATGCCATCGTGGCCGAGGTGGCGTCGAGCGCCGCGATGTCGCAGCGGGAGCTGTCCCGGCGGACCCGCCGTGATCCCACTCGCTTGGGTCGGCACCTGGACGACCTGGTCTCCCGGGGGATCATCCGGCGGGAACGATCGCATGACCAACGACAGCGCACGGTCTGCTTGACCCCCAGCGGGCGAGCACTGTTCACCGAAGTCCACACGAAAATCCGAGCGATGGAGGACGACCTCCTCCGCACAGCCTTGTCGGTGAGCGACGCTACGACCCTCCGGCACTTGCTCACTCGCCTCGCCACCGCGTGCGAGTGAGACTTATTCCGTTGCGCGCACCCGAGCGAATCGTCACCATGGTTCGCCTGCACCCGGCTCGCCCCGTCGGGCGCCTACCAGCGACCCGACGAGGACCCCGACCATGCCGACCGCCGCGGCGAGCGAGAACACCGACGAAACCGGCCCGGGTCCGCTTCGGCTACTGCGATCCAACCGCTTCCTCCGCGCGCTGTTCACCGCGCGAATCGTTTCCTACGCCGGTGATTCGCTGAGCCTGGTCGCGCTCATGCTGCACGTCGCCGCCACCACCGGCCAGGGACTCGCCGTCGCGCTGCTGTTGTTGGTCGGCGATTTCGTGCCGTCGCTGCTGAGCCCCGTCGCGGGCGCCATCAGCGATCGGTTCGATCGGCGCCGCGTGATGATCACCTGCGAGACCGTCCAGGGCGTGCTCGTCCTGCTCATCGCCCTGTCGCTGCCACCGCTGCCGCTGCTGCTCCTGCTGGTGGCGGCCCGGTCCATCGCGGCGAACATCTTCGCGCCCGCCTCGCGTTCCTCGGTTCCCGCGCTGGTCGCCGACAAGGACTTGGCGACGGCGAACTCGGCGATCGGGTTCGGCGCCAATGCCGCCGAGGCCTTCGGCCCGCTGCTCGCCGGCGCGATGTTGCCGTTCCTCGGCATTCGTGGCGTGCTGCTGGTCGATGCCGCGACGTTCCTGATTTCCGCGGCCGTGCTGTGCGCGATACCGGCGCTCCCGCCGACGCGGGCCGATGACGGCTCGGAAACCCTTGTCGCACAAGCCCGAGCGGGGCTCGGCTACATCGTGCGTACGCCGTCCGTCCGCATCATCTGCCTCGGCTTCTGCGCGGTCGTCGCGTGCAACGGAGTCGATGATGTCGCCCTGGTCATGCTCGCGAAACAGACTCTGCGATCCGGGGATTCGGCGGCGGGCCTGCTGCTCGGCGCCGTCGGTATCGGCCTGCTGATCGGTTACGCGTTGCTCGGGCGCGTGGGGACACGGCTGTCGTTGACCGCGCTGCTGGTCGGTGGCTTCTTCGTCGGCAGTGCCGGAAACCTGCTGACCGGTCTGGCGTGGTCGGTGGCCGCCGCCTTCTCGGTGCAGGCCGTGCGTGGAATCGGCATCGCGGCAATGGATGTCGCTTCGAGCACGCTGCTGCAACGTATCGTGCCGGCCGGGCTGCTCGGGCGGGTCTTCGGAAACCTCTACGGCGCCATCGGCGTCGCCGCCGCGGCCTCCTACATGGTGGGCGGCCTGCTGCTCGACGCCACCTCCGCGCCGACCACGCTGATCGCCGCGGGCGCGAGCGGCATCGTGGTCACGGCGTCGGTCGCGCTGGTTCTGCCCCGAGCGCACGGCAAGTGCGGGTGAATTGTTCGTCATTCCCTGGTGCTGTGGCTGTTCCTATCGGCGATGTAATGCCGATGGTGATTTCCACGGACTGTTTCTTTTTGCCGCCGTGCCCGTGGCCGACCGGATTTAGCGTCATCCGGGGTCGCCGGAGTGCGCGAATACGGCACTGCGGGAACCGAACCGCACCTGTGTGCAGAAAGGTATCTGATGAAGCGAACGATCATCCGCGGGACATTGCGCACCGCCCTGGTGGCGAGCGCGGCGCTCCTCGCGTTCGGCCTTCCGGGCGTGGGGGTGAACGCCGATCCCGGCTCGGCGTCCAGCGAGCAGCAGTTGGCCGATGTGATCGGGCGGGGTTTGAAGGATCCGGCCGCGCATCCGATCGCTGATACGGGCAGCGCGGGCAGTTCGGGGTCGGCGTGCACGTCCGGTAGTGGGGCGGGGTCGGGTAATGGTTCGGGTGACTGTTATGGGGGTTCGGGGTCGAGTTCGGGCTCGTCGGGTGGGCATTCGTCGGACACGGTGGGGTTCGGTCCGGCGTCGACGGCGTTTCTGGCGGCGTTCGGTTACGGGTTGCTGAATCCGAATGTGGCGCCGCCGGGGAGTAATGATTGGAATTGCAAGCCGACTGCGGAGCATCCCGAGCCGGTGGTGTTGATCCATGGGACGTGGGAGAACGCGTACAACAACTTCGCGTTCGTGTCGCAGCCGATTCATGATGCGGGTCATTGTGTGTTCACGTTCAATTATGGTCAGTCGAATCTGGTGGAGGGGGGTGGTCTGGGGTCGGTGTTGCCGGGTGCGAACGGGACGGGGTTGATTCAGGATTCGGCGAAGCAGATCGCGGTGTTCGTGGATCGGGTGTTGACGGCGACGGGTGCGCAGAAGGTGAACATCGTCGGTCATTCGCAGGGTGGGGCGGTGTCGCGGCAGTATCTGAAGTTCGAGGGTGGTGCGTCGAAGGTGCATCATCTGCTGACTTTCGGTGCGACGAATCATGGTACGACGTTGCTGGGTATCGGGGCGTTGGGCCGGGCGATCAACAATTTCGGTATCGATGTGCTGGGTCTGGTGGAGATCTTCGTGGGTCATTCGGGGATTCAGCAGACGGTGGGCTCGGATTTCATCAACACGCTGAATGCGGGTGGTGACACGGTGCCGGGTGTGGATTACACGGTGGTCGGTACGCGTTATGACGAGATCACGACGCCGTATGATTCGACGTTCTTGACGGCGGGGCCGGGTGCGACGGTTCGTAATATCACCCTGCAGGACGGGTGTGAGCAGGATCTGTCCGATCATCTGACGTTGATGTATTCCCCGCGGGCGTTGTCGATCATTCTCAACACCCTCGATCCGTCACAGCCGCTGCAGTGCACCTTCAACCCCTGGGTCATCGGGGGCGGCGGGAAGCTGTAGCACCCGGACGTATGCCTCCGCCGGCGGACCCGACCATGCCTTCCAGCCGTCGGCGGGCATACCCACCCCGTCGAGCTGTCGATGACGTCGCTCCGGCGGCCTCTGCCCGGCCGCGTGCGGCAACATCGATCGCATGACGGGGAATCCGCCGAGTGGTCTTTCGCAGACCACTCGGCGGATTCGTACGATCCGGACCACGGCAACAAGCCATTTCGACTTCCGTGCCGCTCGCCTGGAGGAGGTGGCCTTCGGCGGCGCTGTGTTCGCCGGCGTTAACGACTTCGTGTCCACGCTCGATTGCTGGATGTCTACTACGGAGGGATTCTCATGAGCAGAACAGTCGCCGCCACTCGGATCACGGTCGCCGCGGCGTCGGTCCTGGGATGTGTCGCGGTATTCGGGGCCGGTACCGCGAATGCCGCGCCCGAGGACTGCACTGTCACCCGGGACCTCGTCGGTGCGACGGCGGCCTGTCACGACGTCGACGCCCCCGCGGGCCGGGAATACAGTCTGGTCGTCGAGTGCTTCGGCCTGGCCCCCGTGCCGTTCGCGTTCCCGTTGGTCACCGTAGGCCCCTACCGAGGCAGCTGGAGCGGTTCGTTCAGCCCGTCCGGCGGCGGCTCGGCATCCTGCCTGGGCCCCATGAGCATCGGCACCGTCACCAATGCCTACGTCCGGATCTATCGCGACTGATTCCAGTGCCGCAAGACCGTTCGTAACGAAAGGGACTGGCCCGCCGCTCCGAGCGAACCCGCAGCCGCCGACATCGATCTCTCGACCGGATCGTCCGAGGTGGTCGGCTCGGATAAGCGACCGTGACCGGCAAAGGGTCGAAATACCGAACAGGCCGTGCGGCGCGTGCGTGGCCGTCGTGACAGGGCCGACTGGTGTTGAGCGCTGCGGCAGTTCGGTCGCACCACCTCGGGCGGCACGCCTGGCATGATCTGCCGCGCCCAGGACATGCATGCCCGGAACCACTGTGGCGCCCCCTGGACGTCGTCTCGCGCAACAGCACGAGGTCCACCGGGTGACCGCGGTGTGGTGTGCGGCCACGGCGGGTTCACGTATCACGGTCGATCGTCCGCCTCGGCGAATACCCAAGGCTGCCAAGGTCTTTGCCGCGCTGACGGTTAGGCCCGCGCTCGTTGTCATCGCTGGGACATCGCGTCGATCACCTCATGCCTGCCGAAGATGTCGGCCACTCTCGGGTTCTCCCAGGAGAACCTCACCTTGGTGTTCAACGCCTGTGTCATAGCCGTCGGCGGGTTGCCGGTGGAGCGACTTTGCGACCGTCGCCGAATGTACCTATGTGGAGGTTGGCTAAGCTATATTGACTGACCATCAGTCAGTAAGCGATTGTTCTGGGTGAGTGAAGGTGATCGGTGAGAGTGGCAGGGGTGTCGTCGGGCCTCAGACCTAGGCGTTCGCTATCGAACTACCGTCAAACACTCAATGTCGGGCGTGGCCTGGAATCGTGAGGGAGAGTGGTGGGCGGTTCGGTGCTCGGCGTAATCGTGGTCTGGTAGGGGTCGGCCTTCTCTACCTGGCGACCAATATCGGGTATTCGTTCTTCTTTTTGGCCTTCGGCACGATTCTGCTGGAGGGAGGGGTGCCGCTGGGGACGGTCGCGCTGGTGAATCTCGTGGGAGTCCTGTATGCCGCCCGATTCCTGCTGGCCCCGATAGTCGACCGCCACGGGTCGGCTCGTCTCGGCCAGTATCGGGGATGGTTGATCTGTACCCAGCTCGGACTGCTCGTCGCCTTGGCCGGTCTGGCCCCGCTCGATCCGGTGCAGGACCTCCCCGCGGTGCTGGTGGTGATGGCCGTCGTGCTGGTGCTTTCGGCGTTCCATGACACTGCGCTCAACGGGTTGGCCGTTCGGTTGATCGCTCCGGCGGATCACGGCCTCGCCAATGGAATACAGATCGCCGGGGCGAGCCTGTCGGTACTGATCGGTTCCAGTGGCGCGCTGCTGCTCTATTCGCGGTCGGGGTGGACCGTAACCGTGTGTGCGCTCGGAGCTGTCTTTCTCGTGCCGCTGGGGTTGCTCACGCGTCTTCGCGAACCGTCGGCCGAGCAGCGGGAACGGCCGTCGGTGCTGTGGACCGCCCTCGCGGACTCGGTGCGGCAGCCGCGGCGAGTGATGTGGATTCTGGTGGTAATTCCGCTGTTCGGGCTCGCGGAATGGCTCGGCACGGCACCACAGTCGGCGATGATGCTGGATGTCGGCTGGTCGATGGGCCGGATCGCGACGGTGCAATCGGTGGCGATATCGGTGCAAGTGGTGGCGGCCTTCAGCGCCGGGGTGATGATCAGCCGGTGGGGGCGGTCGGCGTGCGCACTCGTTTTCGGTACGGTCGGCGGGCTGAGCGTGCTGGCACTGCTGCCGCTGGCGGCAGGTGAAACCGTGTCGGTGCTCACGTCTTTCGCCGTGGTGGGAGTGGCCATCGCCTATGGCGCGAAAGTCACATGGTTCGCCACTATTTCGATGCAGATGGCACGCCGCGAGACAGCGGCTACCGATTATTCGGTCCCGATGTCGCTCGAGGGCGCGGCCGTTACAGTGATCAACTCGGCCGGGCTCGCTATAGCAGCGGCTGTGGGTTTCGTTTGGTTGCTCGCGGCCGCAGTGTTCGTCGCTGTGGTGGGAACCGGACTCGCGGCGGTGTGGGTACGCGGGCGGGTGGGCCGCTGACGAGCGGCCCACCTTGTCGTGCGTATCGGGTCAGGCGTGCTGGGTGATACGCCAGCTCCGCGCTCGATGTGCATGCCCCAGGAGACGAGCGTAATAACTGTCGGTGGCTCGCAGTTGTTGTGGCGTACCGGTTTCGGCGATGCGGCCGGATACGTCGAGAGTGACGATCTGATCGGCAGCATCGAGGGTGGCCGGCCGGTGCGCGATGACGACGACGGTGCGGGCGGGATCACCGGCGAGTTCCGCGATGGCACGGCTGATGGCGTGCTCGTTCTCCGGGTCGAGGGCCGAGGCGGCCTCGTCTATCAGGACGATGGGGGCGTCCTCGAGCAGGGCTCTGGCGATGGACACCCGTTGCCGTTCCCCTCCGGATAGTGCGGAACCGCCTTCGCCGACGCGGGTGTTCCAGCCGTCGGGCAGCCGTTCCAAGAGATCCTCGAGGCGGGCGGCGCGGGCTACCCGTTCCAGGTCCTCGGCCGTTGCGTTCGGCTTCGCGATCCGTAGGTTTCCTTCGATGGTGTCGTCGAAAAGGTATACGTCCTGGAAGATGATGGCGATATGTCCGAGCAGGGTGGCTGGGTCGTAGTCGCGGACATCGACGCCGCCGATACGCACCGTCCCGCTGTCTGTGTCGAAGAAACGCGCGATCAGTTTCGTGATGGTGGTCTTCCCTGATCCGGAAGGTCCGATGAGCGCTGTGGTGCTGCCCGCCGGGCAGCGGAATCCGAGCCCGGTGACCGCGGGTTCAGCGCCACCCGGGTAAGTGAAGGTCACCTCGTCGAATTCGATATCCGCCGTGGCTATTTCCCGATGTGGAGTGTGTCGTGCCGGCAGCGTCGGCGTGTCCAGGAGTGTGCCGACCCGGCCGACGGCGTTGTCCATCGCATGCAGTGCGCCGATCAGTTCGATGAGGTTGCTCAACGGCTCCAGGAACCGGACAGCCAGGACGAGCAGTGCGATGGCCTCGGGGACGCCGAGTGAGTCCTCGAAGAGCAGAGCCGTGGTGAGCAGCAGTACGGCGAGGAAGCCTGTCAGCACCACAGCGGTGTAGGTGAGGTCGGGCACCATCGCGCGCCGGAGTCCGCGCTCGTAGACCCGCCGGTGTTCGTCCAGGGATCGCAGCATCGGTGCGGATCCGGTGCGGGCCCGTCCCGCCGCGCGCAGGACCGGTTGCGCCTGGCCCAATTCGATGGCTCGGCCGGCGATCTCCGCCGCGGCTCGTTCGAGATCTATCTCCACCGCCGAGTTGATCCGGCCCGCACGGCGTAGCGCGGTCAGCGCGATGGGCAGGACGAGTGCGAACAGAACGGAGATCCGCCAGTCGACCGCGGCCGTGACAGCGACAATGGTCAGCGGGGTGAGTATCGCGGTGATCGCGGGCCCTCCGGTGCTGACGGCGAGTTGGCCGATATTTCCGGCATCCGCGGTCAGTGCTCGGGTCAGCCGGGACTTGTTCTCCGGAGCGAACCAGCCGAGCGGCAGCTGGGCGGCATGCTGTACGAGACGATGCCGTAGCTGTCCCGAGACCTCGGACGCTGCCGTGAATCCGATAGGGGTCGCGACGACAGTAAGTGCGCCGTACACGAGTAGACCGATCGCCGCGGCCACCAGCCATGGTGCCGCTTCGGTGAAGTCGGGTTCCGGCTGCACCAAGGCTCGTAAGATGGGGATGAGCGTGCCGAGCAGCAAACCCTGGAGAACGGCTTGGGCGGCGTTGAGCGCGCCGAGGCGCGCAATCAGTCGCGGGTGCGGGACCAGCGAATATAGGTGGCGAATCATAGGGTTGTTCCTGTCTGCCAGGCGCGGTACGCACGGGCGAAAATTCCGTCGAGTTGCAGGAGTTCAGCGGCCGTGCCGCGTTCGGAGAGTCGGCCGTCCTGGAACACCGCGAAGGTTTCGGCGGTTCCGGTAGTCGAGGTGATACAGATCGTCAGTCCGTGCACCAGGCCACTCAACGCGGATTCGGGCGCGCATGTGGTGGTGTCGTCGGCGGGAAGGACGACCAGCGCGGCGCCGGGCAACCGCGGCAGTACTGCGAACGGCCGGTAGCGAGTCATCGGCCCTCTTCGTTGTGCTGCGTCCGCCACATTCGTGCGTACAAGCCGTCGAGGCGGAGCAGTTCGGCGTGTGTACCGCGCTCGGTGACTCGGCCGGCGTCGAGCACAAGGATCTGGTCGGCGGCGGCGATGGTGTGGAGGCGATGGGCGATGACGATCACCGTCTTGTCCTGCACCAGGCTCGATAAGGCTTGCTGGACAGCGGTTTCGCTGTCCGGGTCCAGGGCAGCGGTCGCTTCGTCGAGGATGACGATCGGCGCATCGGAAATGATCGCCCGGGCGATGGTCAGACGTTGACGCTCACCACCGGACAGATCGGCACCGTCACCGAGCACAGTGTCGTAGCCGAGGGGAAGTGCTTCGATGACATCGTGTATCCGGGCTGCGCGTGCGGCATTACGAACAGCCTCGTCGTCTGCGCCGGGCGCGCCGATGCGAATGTTCTCGGCGACGGTATCGCGTAGCAGTGCTACGTCTTGGAAAACAAGTGACAGTGAGGCCAGCAAAGCGCTGGAACTCATCTCGCGGATATCGACCCCGCCGATCCGGATCGCGCCCTGCGTGACGTCGTAGAAGCGGGGGATAAGGCCCGCAAGGGTCGATTTCCCCGCGCCGGAGGGGCCGACTACGGCTGTGACGGTCCCCGGTTCGCACACCACAGTGACAGCGTCCAACGCCGGGCTGCGGCCGTCGTAGGAGAAGGTGACTCGGTCCAGCTCCACTCGGCTGCCGTTCGGGATCTGCGGCGTGGTGGTTTCGGGAAGCGGAGTGCGGGTCAGCAGCGACTCTATGTTCTGTGCTGCGCTGCGTCCCTTGCGAAGACCTTGCGAACCGTGAATGGCAGGGTTGATCGCCGTCGGAAGGCCCACACCGACAATGAGAAACGGCAGAACATCAGCCATGGCTGCCGAACCGGTGTACACCAGCGCGATCCCGGCTCCACCCAGAACGGCGAGCAGTGTCATCTCCGAGGCGAGCAGGCGTGCGAATGCCGTGCTGTATCGCGTTTCGTTCGCCCACGCGGCCAGCGCGTGGGCATGTTCGGTGATCGCCTCGTCGAATCGCTGTTGAATGCGTCCACCCGTCCCGGCGGCCTTGACGACCGCGATGCCGTCCGCGAATTCCACACCGGCCGCGCCGATTCGGGCTTCGGCGGCGAGCAACCGTTCCATATGTCCGGTCATCGACCGCATGGCCACCCGGTAGCTGATCCCCAGCAGCGCCAGTGCGCCGACAGCGACCGCTGTGAGGGTCGAGTCGACGAAGACCAGGTAGGTCACGCCGATCGCGACGGAGACCACAGCGCCGACCATCTCTCCCAGCGCGTGCGCGATGAGCTGGTGCATCTCCTCGAGGTCATTGGTCATCCGTTTGTTGACCTGTGCAGATCCGCTGGTGCGGAACCAGCCCAACGGCAGCGAGCCGAGATGGCGCACCATCCGTACTCGCAGTTCGTGCAGGAGTTTCGCGTCAGCGAAATGACCGAGTCGCGACGACCCGTAGACAAGCAGCAGGCGAAGTGCGGCGCCGAGGGCGCCGATCATCGCCCATGTCCAAGCCATCGGGGAAGAATTCTCCAGCCCCCGGTCCAGCACCGTCCGAGCGGTTTCCGCGACCGCAATATAGGGAACGACGCCGCACGCCGACGCGGCCGCGGATAGGGCCGCGCACCCGATCAAGTGGGCACGAACCGGTTCGAGCAGGCGCGTCAGCGCCCCGACCGGCGCGAGTCGATTACGCGGTGGCTCATCGGGCGGGCTTTCCGAGGGCATTGCGGGCGAGATGGTGGTGGTCATGATCCTCCGTGTCCTAACTTGCGACTGACCGTCAGTCAGTACGGTATTAGGCAACCCTCACCAAGGCAAGCGCGACCGAGGTCGCGACGGCTTGCGGAATGCGGCTCGGTAGTATCGGGCCGGCGAAGGGAGCGACTGTGACCCGGACGAAACCGCCGGCGCAGCGGCGTGGTGAGCTACTGGACGCGGCGGAACAACTGCTGGTGAACAAGGGCGTGGACGCATTCACCGTCGACGACGTCACCGTCAGCGCCGGAGTCGCCAAAGGTACTTTCTACCTGCACTTCTCTAATAAGGCCGACCTGCTCAACGCCCTGCGTGACCGCTACGTACGCCGATTCGCCGACACCCAGCTCGCGGCCGCCCGGCGAGTTGCCGGAGTCGCCGGCATCGAAGAGTGGATGCGTGCGGGAGTAAGCGAGTATCTGCGCGAAATCAGGTTGCACGATGTCCTGTTCCACCCGGCTACCTACGACCGCGAAGCGCCGAACCCACCCGTCGAAACGTTGACCCAACTACTCGCGGAGTTGCGGCCGGCCCCGCCCGACCCGCTGGCGACCGCAGTGATTCTCTACTCGGCGATGCACGGAGCGACCGACCATATCGCGCACAAGCCCGACGACGAGAATCGCATGCTCGACGCGCTGACCCAGCTCTGCCGAGATCTGCTGGCGCCTGGGGGAAGCAGACCGAGCAAGTAGCTCGGTGCATGAATATGCCCGGGCGGTGAATCTTGCGAGAGCCTTGCCTTCTGTTTCCCAGGATCGAACCAGGGCAACCGTTTAGCCTGCGCATCGTCGGTTCTGTTGCTGATTGGTCGCGGATTGAGAAATCAGGTTGACTTGAGGAAATGTCATCGTACGTTGTGCCCCCGGCGGGGCTCTATAAGGATGGGACCGGTGTCGACCAGCGGTTTTCGTGGGGGACGTTGACGATCGAAGCGGGTTTCGGCTATTCGACGTCGGGTTGATCGTTATGGATCGGTCGATGGTGGATCGTCGGTGGTTGAGGCTTGTGGATGGGCCTGCCATTGGGTGATCTCGAGTAAGGCGCTGGCTTGTTGGCGGGCGAGGCGTTCGCCGTCGATGACGTGGATCTGGAAGGTGGCGGTCGGTTCGGGGCGCGGCGTCGTCGGGGGTGGGGTGTGTGCAGGGTGGGTCTGCTCGGTCATAGCCGTCATTGTGCGTTGAGAGGAGACAGGCGGTTACGGGGTGGCGGGCGAAGGGTTTACGAGCTGTGGGTTGGGAAGGGTTCGGTGAGGCGTCGCGAGTGGCGAAATTCTTCAGGATCCGGTCGGCCCGGCGAACTCGCCGATCTGCCATGTCGGGCCGCGCAGTGTGACGAAGAGGTCGACCCATCCGGCTTCTTGTATCTGTTGGCCGAACGGGCCGATTGTTTCCCGTTGCTCGGCTGACCGGTTGGCGTAGAACATTGCTTCGGGGAAGTTGTCGAAGACGAATCGGATACACGACAGTGGCAGTGAATGGACCGAGGCTCCGGGTGGGGTGGAGTCTTCGGTGGGTCCAGCGAATCCCGACCCGTGGACTGTGTCGCCTGTCGCGTCGAGGACGCCGACGATTTCGAGATAGCCGGCTGGGAATTCGCCCCCGCCGTCAATATCGGATTGGTTGTCTTTTGCCCGCCATACCGTGAATGTCACGTCAGGAAGTGTGTCGAACTTGAAGGTCGTGTTCGCAACGTCGTCTCGGGATTTGTCGAATACCGGTGCCGGGCCGACGACATCGCCTGCCTGGAATCCGTCGAGCGTCCCCAGCAGGGGAGCCGCTGTCGACCGGGGGACTTCTCGCCCGCTGCGACGCAGCGTTAGAAGAAGTTCCTCGGCGATGGTCCGCACGGATGCGTAGATTGGTGTCGGGATCGGTTCAGCCTCGGGGGCACCGGCGCCGAAGCGTTCGAATCCTGCGCTGTTCGAGTGTATGAGCGCGTGGGTCGTCTCGTTCAGCCGATCGATATGGGCCCCGCCGTCCTTGTTCGTGAGAGCCAGGACAAGGTCCTTCCGGCTGAATTCGGCACCGTTGGCGTCGAGGAGAACGGGGCGACGCCACCAGTCGTCGAAGCTTACGTAACGAGTCGAGTTGGACTGTTCGATCTGATCAGCGGTTCTTGCCAGGAAAGTGATCCTGTCATCGTGACCGATGCCCATGGTCGTCAGTCCGGGGCTACGAGCGACGATGTTCGGATCGCGGTCGATGACCGGAGCGCTGTCTGCCCACCGGAGGCTGTCTTTGATCCCGAGTTGGTCCAGCAGGCTGTGACTGGCGCTGGTGTCGTGGACCAATACCCTGATGACGAGGGCGATGCGCTTCGATTCGGGTAGTTCACCCCCGTCGAAAGCAGTGGCCGAGCTGGCAAGGAAGCGCAGTTGCTCGGACAGATCCTTCTCGAGATCACGATCGCGAGGGTGAGTACTCACAACGCAACGATCGCACGAAAAGCGTAGATGGCAATCCCCCGGCCCGCCCGTCGAAGACACAGCCGTCACGAAGGGGGAGGACGGCCTGGGAGCTGAGTTCATCCGGTGTTCGCTTGGCCGACGGTATCGATTGCTGTCAATATCGATGTATGTCGAAGTCGGAGTGGTCGCTCGGTGTGAGTGGGGCGTGTGAGGCTGGGCCGCTGGTCCGTCAGCCGTTGACCGGTGCGGATGCGGAGGAGCTGGCGGGGGTGTTCAAGGCGTTGTCGGATCCGGTCCGGTTGCGGTTGTTGTCTGCGATCGCTGCTCGGTCGGGTCGGGAGGGGTGCGTGTGTGATGTGTCCGATGGGTTCGACGTGTCGCAGCCGACGATCTCTCATCATTTGAAGGTGCTGCGCGAGGCGGGCTTGCTGACCAGTGAGCGGCGGGCGTCGTGGGTGTACTACCGGGTGGTGCCCGACGCATTGCAGCGGCTGTCGCAGGTGCTGGCGGTCGAGGCCGGATTCGAGGTGACCGCGTGACCGCTACCGCTGAACACCCGGCGGTGGTGGGGAAGCTGTCGACGCTGGACCGGTTCCTGCCGGTGTGGATCGGTGCCGCGATGGCCGCTGGGCTGCTGCTCGGGCGGCTGGTTCCCGGTCTCGGCGATGGGTTGAGCGCGGTCGAGGTGGATGGGATTTCGCTGCCGATCGCGGTTGGGCTGCTGGTGATGATGTATCCGGTGCTGGCGAAGGTGCGCTACGACCGCCTCGACACCGTGACCGGCGACCGCGGCCTGCTCCTCGGGTCGCTGGTCTTGAACTGGGTGATCGGCCCGGCGTTGATGTTCGCCCTGGCCTGGTTGCTGCTGCCGGACCTGCCCGAGTACCGCACCGGTCTGATCATCGTCGGTCTCGCGAGATGTATTGCGATGGTGATCATCTGGAATGATCTGGCGTGCGGTGATCGTGAGGCCGCGGCGGTGCTGGTGGCGTTGAACTCGGTGTTCCAGGTGGTCATGTTCGCGGTGCTGGGCTGGTTCTACTTGTCGGTGCTGCCGGGCTGGCTCGGGTTGGAGCAGACCTCGATCGATGCCTCGCCGTGGCAGATCGCGAAATCGGTGCTGATCTTCCTCGGCATTCCACTGCTCGCCGGGTATCTCACCCGCCGCCTGGGCGAGCGCGTGAAGGGCCGCGCCTGGTACGAGTCCACGCTGCTGCCCAGGCTGGGGCCGTGGGCGTTGTACGGGTTGCTGTTCACGGTCGTGATCCTGTTCGCGTTGCAGGGTAAGCAGATCACCTCGCATCCGGTCGATGTGGTGCGGATCGCGGTCCCGTTGCTGGTGTATTTCGCGGTGATGTGGGGCGGCGGCTACCTGCTCGGCGCGGTGCTGCGGCTGGGGTATGCGCGGACGACGACGATGGCGTTCACCGCGGCGGGCAACAACTTCGAACTCGCGATCGCGGTGGCGATCGCCACCTACGGCGCCGCGTCCGGCCAGGCCCTCGCTGGCGTGGTGGGCCCGTTGATCGAGGTCCCGGTCCTGGTCGGCCTCGTCTACGTCTCCCTCGCGTTACGGAAACGCTTCTCTGCCACCTCGTCCGCTGTCGAACCGTCCGGAGCCTCGTCATGACCGACAGTCGTCTCGCACGCGCCGATCAGGTGCGCGACACCGTGCTCGTCTAACCGGAAGGGGCTGGCGCGCAATGATTTCCGCATCAGTTGGGTCGGGGAAGCCGAGTGTGTTGTTCGTGTGCGTGCACAACGCGGGCCGGTCGCAGATGGCGCAGGGATTCCTCACCCGTCTGGCCGGGGATCGGATCGAGGTCCGTTCGGCGGGCTCGGCGCCGGCGGAGTCGATCAATCCGGCCGCGGTCGAGGCCATGCGCGAGGTCGGTATCGACATCACCGCCCAGTCTCCGAAGGTCCTCACAGCAGGCGCGGTGCAGGCGTCGGATGTGGTGATCACCATGGGGTGCGGTGACGCCTGTCCGTACTTCCCGGGAGTGGATTACCGCGATTGGGCCCTTGACGACCCCGCCGGTCTCGGGGTGGCGGCGGTGCGGCCGATCCGCGACCAGATCCGCAAGCTCGTCGAAGAGCTGGTCGCCGACCTGCTCCCCGACG
The DNA here is from genome assembly GCF_014466955.1 of Nocardia wallacei. Lineage (NCBI taxonomy): Bacteria > Bacillati > Actinomycetota > Actinomycetes > Mycobacteriales > Nocardiaceae > Nocardia > Nocardia wallacei. The sequence continues at coordinate 831,216 of NZ_AP023396.1, forward strand.
ACACCTGACACCGGCCGAGCACGCCGTGGCTGCCCACTCGGCTTCCTGTGCGGCCGGTGGCGAGGTCTCGTCGACCGCTGCTCATCTCGGTCTTGCGGGCCGACCATGACATCCAGTGCGATGCACGAAGGGGTCCGACCGCGTCTGCGACGCCGTCGCCTTGTTGTCGGCCGCCGGGGCGCGGCCGAGTCCGTCCGGCACCGCGGTGCTGTCCTGCCGGATGATGGGTTGGCCTTGCTCGTCGGCACGGTCCAGTAGGCGGTGGTCGATACTGGGTGTGTGACGAGCGCAGACGTGCAGGAGCCCGGGGAGCACGAGCTGGGTGAGGTGCAGCGGAGGCATTGGCAGGCCACCTACGAGGCGAACCCGGAAATGTACGGGCAGGCACCGTCACAGCCCGCGATGCAGGCAGCCGAGGCGTTCGCGGCTGCGCAGGCGCACCGGGTCCTCGAACTGGGCGCCGGGCACGGCCGCGACGCCCTGTATCTGGCCCGAGCCGGATTCGCCGTGCACGCAACGGATTTCAGCGAGACGGGGCTGGAGCAGCTGCGCGCTCGCGCCGAGGCCGAGGATCTTACCGAGGTCACCACGGCGATGGTCGATGTCCGTAAGGCGTTGCCGCTGCCGGATGAGTCGGTGGACGCGGTGTATGCCCACATGCTGCTGTGTATGGCGTTGTCGACCACGGAGATCCGCGCTCTGGTCGCGGAGGTCCGGCGGGTGCTGCGGCCCGGCGGGGCACTGTTCTACACCGTCCGTCATACCGGTGACGCGCACTACGGTGCCGGGGTCGACCACGGTGACGACATCTACGAGCACGGCGGGTTCGCGGTGCACTTCTTCTCCCGACAGCTGGTCGACGACCTCGCCGCCGACTGGAAACTCCAGCAGGTCAATGAGTTCGAGGAAGGCGCGCTGCCGCGACGGCTGTGGAGCGTCGTGCAGACCCGGCCCTGATCGCGCCGATCGCCGCACCGGTCTCGACCGGGCGCGGTAGCGTGGCGGCCATGACCGCGGTGGTGCGCATGCTCTACACCCTCGCCTACCGGCTCAAGATCACGCCGTGGGACACCGGGCGGCCGCCGCGGGAACTGGTGGACCTGGTCGAAGGCCCATCCGCGCTCACGGCGGGGCGGGCGTTGGATATCGGGTGCGGCACCGGCACCAACGTCGTCTACCTCGCTCGTCACGGCTGGGATACCACCGGCCTCGATCTCGTCGGCCCCGCCGTCGCCGCCGCGCGCCGCAAGGCGGAAGCCGCCGATGTCGACGCGGTCCTGGTCGAGGCCGACGTCACCCGGCTATCCGATCTCGATCTCGGTGACCGGTTCCAGCTGATCCTCGATCTGGGCTGCTACCACAGCCTGTTCCCGGCCAGTCTGCGCGAGGACTACGCCCGCGCGGTCACCGCGGTCGCCGCGCCGGGGGCGACGTTGCTGCTCTACGGGTTCCTGCCCGGCCGCAAACCCGCGCACACCGTGACCGGTGACGAACTGCGGCACCGGTTTCCCGGCTGGCAGCTCGTCGGCGAGGACGCCGGCACCAACTGGCTGCCGACCACCGCCTTCCGCCTGCGCCGAAACCTCAGCGACTGAGAAATAGCACCGACCCGGGTGCCGTTGCGCGGCGGTCCGGTTCGCGCCCGCGCGTTCGACCGGCCGGATCGCTAGGCGACGCGGGCCCGCAGGAGTGCTTGCAGGTCGGCGGGCAGCGGCATCGGCTGGCGCAGGCCGACGGTGGCGCGGCCGGTGTTGCCGTCGGGGTAGCGGCCCGACAGCGATCCCGGTGCGGCCACGACGATCCGGAGGATCTGGCCGAGCGCTTCGCGGCGGTCGCGCTGGCGGACCGCGAGAGTGAGCATGGCGACGTGGTTGCGGGTGTGCGGCCAGAGATCGGGCTGAGACAGAATGTGCGCGCGCTCGAGATGCACCCACCGGTGGTCCGGGACGGGAGCGTGCTTCGCCGCTCGCAACTCGTCGTGGCAGGCCCCTCTCGCCGCTTCCGGAATCCGGGACATCACAACACCTTTCAGGAACGAAGGGGGTGAAAGGGGGTGGTCAGTCGCAGCAGTCGCAGTCGTGCCCGGCCCGCTGTTGCCCACCGGCCGTGCCGAGAGCGGTGGTGGGTGCGGGGCAGCAGGCGTCGCCGCGCCAGGCGCTGATGCCTTCCCGCACCGCGATCGCCGCGATCACGAGCGCGGCGATCGGATCCGCCCACGACCACCCGAACAGGCTGTTGACCAGCAACCCGGCCAGCAGCACCGCCGACAGATACGTGCACAGCAGGGTCTGCTTCGAATCGGCGACCGCCGACACCGAGCCGAGTTCGCGCCCGGCGCGGCGTTGCGCGGCCGACAGCACCGGCATGATCACCAGACTCGCTGCGGCCAAACCGATCCCGACCGCCGAATGCCGGGCCTCGCCAGCACCGAGCAACCCGCGCAGCGAGTCCACGGTCACATACGCCGCGAGGGCGAAGAACGAGAACGCGATGATCCGCAGCGCCACCTTCTCCCGCGCCTGCGGATCGCGGCCGGAGAACTGCCACGCCACCGCCGCCGCGGAAGACACCTCGATCACCGAGTCCAGACCGAACCCGATCAACGCGGTCGACGACACCCGTGCACCCTCGGTGAGCGCGACCACGGCCTCGACGACGTTGTAGGTGATGGTCGCGGCCACGAACCAGCGAATCCGCCGCCCCAGCACCACCTTCCGCGACGCCGACGGCCCGGGGACCTGGACGGCCGAGGGCAGCGACGGCATCCCCAGCGGCACCGACATCAGCAGCACCCGTCCGTGTCCGAGGCCGGGCAACACGCCGGATCGACCGCCAGCACCAGCTCAAGCAGATCACCCAGCGCAGTCGCGATGCGCTGATCGGCCAGCTCGTAGCGGCTCCGCCGCCCCTCCGGAGCCGCGACGACCAGACCGCAACCACGAAGACACGCAAGATGATTCGACAGAATCTGCCGCGACACCCCGATCCGCTCGGCCAGCTCCGACGGATACGCCGGACCAACACGCAAGCTCAACAGGATCTGAGTGCGAGTCGCGTCCGACAACGCGTGCCCGAACCGGGTCAGCGCGTCACGCTGCACTACGGCTTCCACTCATCCGATAATACAGTTTCCCGTGTATTCATCAATGTCTGAACCGTTTGAGTGTTCCGCCCTGCGCGGACGCTATCCGGTCTCTCGTCGCGGAACTCGAGGGCGGGCAAGGATCCCGATCCCGTCGGTGTCAGATTCGCGCGGCCACCGCCAATGCCAGGTTCGCACGCCTACCGGCCTGGAGATCCGAACTCGCGCTGTTGCCGAAATGAATATCGCGCAGCCGTGAGCGGTCTAGGTTGTGCTGCGTCGCAATTCGCGCGTAGTCGAGCGTCTGCCTTCCGTTCAACCCATCTACCAGCTGTGTTAGCTGTCAGCAACCCCGGATGATTCGAACCTGCGACACGTGAGCTGGGGTTTCTTGTCCACAGGAATTCCTTTACCGCGCAAGTACTTGTTTGACCTGCGCGAATACTTGTCCCTCCGGTGCCCCCGGCGGGGCTCTATAAGGATGGGACCGGTGGCGACCAGCGGTTTCGCTGGGGGACGTTGACGATCGAAGCGGGTTTCGGCTATTCGCCGCGGGATTGACCATGTTCGTCGGTTGGTAAGCCGGTCGGTTTTAGTGGGTCGTGCTACGGGTCGGTCGGTGGTGCGTCGTCGGTGGTGGGGGCTTGTTGGCGTGCCTGCCATTGCGCGATCTCGAGGAAGACGCTGGCTTGTTGGCGGGCCAGGCGTTCGCCTTCCTCGCCGTCGACGACGCGGATCTGGAAGCTGGCGGTCGGTTCGGGGCGCTGCGCGTTCGTGGGATTGGCTTGGTTGTGTCGTGGTTTGGTCGGCTCGGTCATAGCTTCAGTGTGCCGAGGGAGAAGCGGCTGCGGGAATAGTTGGCGAGTAGTTTGCGGACCAGCAGGGCGTGGTCCGACCGTCCGCGCCAGCATGCCGCTGCGCTCGATCACCAAATGCGTGTCAGTGACAATGACCGCCGCCCCGGACCCTCTGGCAATGAGACAAGCCACCCTCCCTGAACTCATTGAGTGGGGCAGTATCCGAGCCGTGCGACACGGAGACCGCCGCGGCCACCCTGCAACGTGCTTCAGCCGCGCGAGCACCAGCCGACAGGGTTCGGGCGAGGTTACGGACCGCCTGGTGAAGCTGGGCCTCCACCGATGGTATCGGCGCGGGAAAGGTTGTCCTGGCGAATGATTGGGGCTGACAGCTGAATGCCATGAGCAACTGTCATGATGGGGAGATCGAGAAATCCGAACAGTCGAGCAGCGCGGCAACTGCCACGCCACAGCATCTGGCGCGGCCCCGAATGGCCGGCGCCAGTGGTGGTGTCGCGGACAAGCTAGGCAATAAATACGAGTTGGCCTGGGCCATCCGTCACGCTCTGTTCTGTATTCAGGACGAGCGCCGCAGTCTCACGCTCGAAGAGATCGACCCTGAGCTGGCTGACGGCTCGGAGTTCACCTACGTCAACGAGCACGGCGACATCGCGGTGACCCAGGTGAAGCGCCAGAACAACATCACCGATCACTGGACGATCGCAGCCCTCAGAGGTCGTGGAGTCTTGGCGGCCGCTGCTCGTCACGTTGCCGCTGGGCGTGAGTTCCACTTCAGTTCGATGACTCCGAGTGGGGCACTTCGGGTCATGGCTGGCTTGTCACGGCAATCGGTGGACGCACAGCAGTTCGTTGCGCATCAGCTCACGCGCGAGTTGAGACCAAGCTTCGATGAGCTGACCGCGGCGAATGTTTTCGGAAGCTCTGAGGTGGCCTGGCAGACCCTGCGCGGTATGTGGATTGAGATTGAAGTCGAAGAGCAGATGGTCATGACCAACGCCATGCTCGCCGACGTGAGCTTGGAGGGCGCGACCGGCGACCTCATGGCGGTGGCCATAGGTGCGGTGCTGCTCGACAATCTGCGCACGCGGATGACGCAACGCGAGCTGCTTGACGCTCTTGCTCGCGACGGCATCACAAGGCGCGGCCTCCGGGCCATGCGAACGTCCCATGAGCAGGTGGTGGCAGCGACCCGGAGCTGGCGCGGCACGATCGAGCGCGAACTGCTCTCGCCATCGATCGAGAGGCAAGAAGCTGTAACTCTCGTCGACCTCATGACTACGACCCGCCTTGCACTTGTTGTCGGGGTTGGCGGTGGTGGAAAGAGTACTGTGCTTTACCAGGCTGCCCGTAAGTTCGAGGCGGAGGACGCCGAGGTATTGGCGCTCCGGCTCGACCGCCGTGGCGCCTTCGGTTCGACCGTCGAACTGGGCATTCAGCTGGGCTTCTCGACCTCGCCGGTTGCGGCGTTGCGACAGGCGGCAGACGGCCGCGATGCCTTCCTGATCATCGACCAACTCGACGCCGTGTCGCTAGTGTCCGGGCGCCTCTCGGCGCGCTACGACGTCATTGCCGATCTCATTCAAGAAGCAACGGCGGTTGACGGGGTGCGCGTCATCTTGGCCTGCCGACTATTCGACGTCGAGAACGACCACCGCATCCGCAAACTCGATGCGCGGAACGATGTCAAGCGCCTGACCGTCGAGCCGCTACCTGACGAAGCAGCGGCGGGCGCTGTCACAGCTATGGGTCTCGATCCCGGCTTGCTCACTGCTACGCAACGTGCACTCCTCCGGTCACCGCTTAACCTCGTCCTGCTGGAGACGGTCGCCGACCAGCCAGGTGCCCTGGACTTCACCTCCCGAGGATCGCTGTTCGAAGCCTTCTGGCGGCGCAAAGAACAGACCTCCGAGGAGCGACGGCCTGGAACCTTGTTCAACGACGTGCTGGCCCGGATCGCTTACACCGCGAGCGACAACCAGACGTTGTCCGTCCCCGTCGAGATCCTCGGTCCTGGCGACTTCATCAAACACGCGCGGGTCCTCGCCTCCGAACAGGTCATCGCGATCGAAGACGACAGGGTCTCCTTCTTTCACGAGACGTTCTTCGACTTCACCTTCGCCCGCCAGTGGCTGTCACGACACCAGTCGATGGTCGAATTTCTTTGCGCCCAAGAGCAAGAACTGTTCCGACGCGCGCAGGTGCGGCAGATCCTCGAGCTTCTCCGTGAGCGAGATCCCGATCGGTTCCGGACGGAGGTCGAGGCAGTCCTAAGCAGCGCAGATGTTCGCTTCCACATTAAGGAGACGGTGGTTGCCGTCTTCGCGAACGTCAGTGCTCCGACACTTGAGGATGTCGAACTTGTGCTGCGCATTGCCGACAGGGAATCCACGCTCACGAAACGGCTTTTGTTGCAGCTCGCACGCCCTACGTGGTTCGGCCCGTTCTACGCCCAGGGTCATATCGAAAGGTGGCTCGACGGCGACGACGCCGCACTACGCGATAGGAGCGTCAACTGGATGGGCAACGCCGGCGCCGAGCACGGCGCCGAGGTGGCTGACCTCTTGATGGCGCGGAAGCAGTCACCCGACTATGTGATGTGGCTCCGTTGGGTGACGCAGCGGGCCGACCTGCACCTGCACCGGCGGCTATTCGAGCTGTTGCTAGACGCAATCCGTGCCGGCCAGATCGACCCAGCCGATCGCAACCACTGGCTGTCGGTACACAAGCTGGCGGAATACCAGCCACTCTGGGCAATCGAGATGCTCAAGGCCTGCTTCGTGGAGAGTCCGTCTGCTCTGGCGCTCGGTGGCGACGACAAAGTGACGCTCCTCGGCATTCATGAGTACGGCGCCACTCAGATGATCGAGGCAGCATGCAAAGCAGAACCGCAAGCGTTCGCCGAGGCGTTCGTGCCGCACCTGCTGGCAGTCATGGAGGCTACACAATACGACCGCTTCGAGCGGGATCTTCTTCGCGACCGGCACTTCAGTCTGAGGCTTCGAACGGAGCCAAGGTACGGCGACGTCGATGACGCGTTGTACAACGGCGCGGCGGACGCGCTCGGGAAGTGTGCGCAGACGTCGCCGGAAGCCATCGAGTCGATGCTGCGGCTCCTGGCCGCTAACGAACACGACGCGGCGCAGTCGTTGTTGTATCGCGCACTGATTGCTGGGGCCGTGACCTTTGCCCCGTGGGCAGCCGAGCTGGTTCTCCAAGGCGGCAACCGCCTGAAAGCGGGCTACCTGTCCGATTCGCACTGGCTCTCGCGTGAGGTCGTTGAGGCCATAGCGCCGATTGTCAGCGATGAGGTCCACCTGCAGCTCGAAGAGCAGCTCCGAGACCTTCCCGCGACATACCAATCTTCCGACCTCCACCACAGGCTTCGGTCGTTCGGCTACACCGCCTTCAAGTTCCTATCCGCGCTCGACCCCGGGCGGCTAACTCCGCTGGGACTTCGACGACTACAGGAGTACCAGCGCAAGTTCGACCGCGATTTGCCCGAGCCACCGACCGGCATCATCGAGTACACGGTCGGGTCGCCGATTGGTGGCTCAGCCACAGGCAAGATGAGCAACGCGCAGTGGCTGCAGGCCATGGCAAAGCACGACAACGACGACCGTGACTTCGGCAGCGAGGTAGGCGGTGCTCGCGAGTTGGCGCAGCAGCTGAAGGAGCGAACGGCTGAGGATCCTCTTCGATTCGCTGGCTTGGCCATGCAGTTGACGCCCGAGATCAATGTGGCCTATCCCAGCGCGATCATGTGGGGCTTCGGAGAAGCATCTATTCCAGAGGAAGCACAGGACGCCGTCTTCGACGCGATCCGTTACATCATGAGTCTCGGCCTCGATGGTTGTGACCGCTGGCTTGGCTGGGCGGTCCGTCACGTCTACGACGAGGCACCTTTGGACATCGTTGAGATGGTCCTCGACCGGGCGATGCACGCTCCTGACCCTGTCGACAACTCGCCAGTCTTCGTACGCCGAGACGACCACCAACCCGGACGTGACATGTTCCAGAACGGATACAACACCTCGCGAGGAAGCTTGGCTGAGTCGCTCGGCGACCTCCTGGTCCACGACCTTGATGGCACGCGCACGGAACTCGTGGCCCCTCACCTCGCCGAGCTGGCGAGCGATCCAGTACTGAGCGTCCGCGCCTGTGTCGCCCACACCATCGCTGCCTGCCTACGGCATGCACGGCCAACGGCCTACACAGCCTTCGAACGCCTCATCGACGCCGACGATCTCCTACTTGCCTCGGACAAGTTGGACGACCTGATGATCTACATCGGCAACGCCGATCCAGAAGTGATCGATCCGGTTATTAATCGCATGCTCAGCTCAACATATGCCGAAGTTCGGAGAGCAGGGGGTCGCCTGGCGGCATTCGCCGCCCTGCAATGGGGGCGTCCAGCGCTAATAGAGCGAGCTCTGGCCAGCGATGTGGAAGTTCGACGCGGCCTGGCTGAGGTCTGCGCAGCAAGGGTTGATCGATCCGCCGATTCAGAACTCGTGCTGTCTACTCTGCGCCACCTGATGCATGACGAGGACGATGAGGTTCGGAAAATGGTCGGCACCATGGCCGGTCACCTGCGCGGCGACGACCTGCGCCCTTACACCGAGTTCCTGGCTGACTTGATCGCGTCACCAAGCTACGTACACGCGGCCCCGCAACTGCTCATCACGCTGCAGGAAGCGCCGGACAAGGTCGACGATCTCATCGACCTCGCTGCACACCACTTTCTGAACATCCATAGTGAAGACGTGGCCGACATCAGGACCGGTGCTGCCGGGGATGCTCATTACATCTCGGATCTAGTGGTCCGTGGGTTGGCGCAGACTCGCGACCGTCAGCGCATCACAGCGCTACTCGATATCCTTGATCGCCTGCTTGAACTTGGTGTCTACGGAGTAGATCGAGCAATCGATGGAGCCGTGCGCAACTAGCTAGGAACTGGTGTTTGACAAGGCGTCCTTCCGACATGCATTTCTCGGCGTCAAGGTCAACATCCGGGCACTTCCAGCCGGAGTTGATCGACTTCGCCGTGGTCAGAAGCTATCTGGACACCGCGGCGAAGTGGGGGAAGGACCAATCCTCGTTCTCGGCGAAAAGTTCGATTAGCGACCACGCCAGAATCGTGAGGATCAGTGCACTAGCAGTCGCCCCCGCCACACCACAGAACGTCCGCTCATCGGCAAGAGCGGTCGTTCAGCCTGATTGCTGACCGTGTGCTATAGGGTCATAACTGGCCGCAGATGGGGAGCCACAACTGGCCGGCCTCGAGGAACTTTCAGTGGCCGCTGACAGACCATCCACGCTCGCGCGCCGAGTGCTTGGCCTCAACGAGACCGACGCCGAGCCCAAACAGCGAGACTCGACGCAGACCAGCGAGACATCCTGTCTCGCACCATGCCCGCCAGTCTCGCACCGGCCCGCGACCGGCCGTACCCAGCACAGACGAGAAAGATCGAAAAAATTTCGCGAAGGGGTTTACAAACCCACGACGAGAGGTACGCTGGTTGACCCAGTGTGTCGATCAGAGCCTACAGCACACCCATAATACAACTTGAGGATTCCTAGGGTATGCCGTCGGTGAGGGTTCGTCAAGCTGGGACCACAACTGAAGCATGCGTGATCGCTGGCCTCGACGGGTGCCATGGCAATCGAGGAGTCGAAGCGGACACCGAACCCGACAACCGCGACCGACGCCCGCGGCACCCCGCCACAAGCAGAGGGGCCGCAGGCAACGGAGGCGCCCATGCGCACACCCGACAACTCCGACGACGACATCAACGACGACCCCGACAACCCCGGAGAGAACAAAGACGCCGTAGTGATTCCGCTACGGCGAAAAGCATCTAGAGATAACTCCGAAAATAGAAACGAAGGATCGCCAAAAACTAGCTCTGACCTGCCAGTTTGGCGGTACGATAAATCCAGGAAACGCGTCGCCGACCAGCGTTATGCTGGTCACGTCCATTATGTTCACGGTGCACGTGCCGAACAATTGCGTGGCGAACTGGCCGATGTCACTGCGCAATTGTTGGCGTGGGCCGTGCAACAACAATCCGATGATCGATCCAGGCAGGATGGTGCCGCCGCATGACGCCCGACGACCCGCCCGTGAATCCGCCCGCCCCCGCACTGACCCACCGGACGGCATCGCTGTCGGCGTCTGTGCCGGTGTCGGGGCCGTCGGGGTTGTCCGACTACGCGGTGTCGCCGCTGGGGATGCCGGTCGCGGTGTTGCGCGACGAGGTCCGGGTGGCGTTTCTGGGCCGCACCTCCACCGAGGATCAGCAGGACCCGCGTCAGTCGATGCTGCGGCAGCTGAACAACTGCAAGACCGCGATCCCCGACTCGTGGGTGATCGTGGCGCACTTCTACGACGTCGAGTCCGGCCGCATGGACCTCGACGACCGCGGCCACGGCAGCGACTACGACCGCTTCGACATCCCCATCGCCCGCGACGGCGGCGTCGCCGACCTCCGCGACGAAGCCGCCCACTCCGGCCGCCGCTTCGATGTCGTGATCTGCGAAGCCGTCTCCCGCGTCGCGCGGCGCACCTACGAGGGCCTGTCGATCGAACGCGAACTCGAAAACGTCGAAGTGCCGTTGTTCGCCGCAAACGAGCCGATCACGTTGTCCGGCAGCCGCGCACAGCGGATCCTGCAACGCAGGATCAACCAATCTGTGGCCGAATACGAAGTCCTCAACACCCTCGAACAATCCTGGGGCGGACTGTGCACTCACGTGCGTGAGGGCTGGAACATCGGCAAACCCCCGTACGGGTACAAGGCGAAAACCTACCGGCATCCGAATCCGACCAAGGCAGCCAGGGGACAGACCAAGACCCGGCTGGAACCGGACGGGGCGCGCGGGGAGACGGTCACCCAGATCGCGCTGTGGCGCCACCACGAAGGGCTCGGGTACGACACCATCGCCGAGCGCCTCAACACCGACCTAGTGAAGTATCCGCCGCCGGAACCACCCGGCCGCGAGCGTGCCCGGGGTGCGTGGGGTAAGACGAGCGTGTTCGAGATCCTGAAGAACCCCAAGTACACCGGATTCCAGGTGTTCAACCGGCGCGCGTCGCGGTCGCGGCGCGGGAAGGTGAACGACCCGGTGAAGTGGGTGTGGTCCACCGAACCCGCGCACGAGCCGTTGATCCCGAAATGGATGTACGACGAACTCGCCGCCCGCCGACAAGCCCGGCGCGGCTCCCGCGACGGCAACACCCGAAACACTCACCCCGCGACGCGGCGCACCTACCTGCTGCGTGGCATGGTGTTCTGTGGATGCGGGCGGCGGATGTTCGGCAACCACCGCCACAACAGCGGCTACTATATGTGCTACCCCCGCAACAACAACCGGGGCCGCCCCGCCAAATACACCGGCCATCCCAAAGCGGTCTACCTCCGCGAAGACGCCGTCCTGGACGCGCTCACCCGCTTCTTCGCCGACCGGGTCTTCGGCCCGCACCGCCGCGACCTGTTCGCAGCCGACCTCGCCGGCCTCGACGACCGCGCCACCCGAGAGCGCCAAGCCGCGCGGGAACGACTCCAGCGAGTCGTCGCGGACGTGACCCGGCGGCAGAACGCGGTCCTGCGGCAAGCCCAAGACGGTGACCCCGATGACCCCTTCGCCAAGGGACTGCGTGGCACCTACAACGATCTCGACGCCGAGAAGACCGCCGCACTGTCGGTCATCGCTCAACTCGACGCCGCCGACAACGCCGAACCGCATCGTCCCGGCACCAGCGACATCGCATTGCTTGACGCCCTGCCGTACCTGGCACTCAATCTCGCCCACGCGCCGGAAGCGTTGCTGCGCAAGCTGTTCGAGATCACCCAGCTCGCCGTCCGGTTACACGACGACGATGACCAGGTGACCATCACCATCACCCTGCCCGCCGACCACATCCCCGACATCACCCACACCGCAGAAAGGATCACCAACACCATGCCCCCAACACAACCAACACCTGCCCACACGGCAGAAACGGGTTGTGTAGATGCTGTACGTGCCCCCGGCAGGATTCGAACCTGCGACACCCGCTTTAGGAGAGCCGTTTATGCCCGGTTTGCGGTGATTGGCAGTCGTTAACCCTGTTGGCGGTGCGGCCCTACGTGCGGTTTTGTTGTTAGTGGTGTTGGTAGTAAAGCGCTGTATGCGGCAGGGCTGCGTACTCTCTGCGTACCGAACACTCAGTGCCGCCTTCGCAGGGGCGAGCCTCCCTCCCTTGTGGTGGTCCGGGGCGCGCCGTCACGACGTGGAGGTGTCTACCTCGCGGAGTGTCAGCATTTCGCCCAAGGCGATATAGGTTTGCAGGAAGACGAAGCGAGCTTCTTGGATCGTGACTTCGGCGTGAGTGCCAGCTGAGCACCGGTCGTAGAGTTCGCGGATCGTGAGACGGAGACGGTCACGACGACTCTTGGCGATCCCCTGCTGATGGGTGTACGCCTGGAGGCGGTTGAGGACGTTCTGTTGTCCGACCTTCAGTTCCACGTCGCCAAGCGAGTAGGGGTTTTCCTGGGCGGGGAATAGATAGTCGGCGCATGAGTCGATCAGACGCCGGCACGTTGTGAGCCCCTGACTCACCGACTCCGCGTCGCCGTCTCGAAGCCGCTCCGAGACACGCTCGATCTTGTCCAGCGCCGTCCCGCTGGCCGCGGCCAGCGCCCCATCCACGTTGGTCTGGACAGTGGCGAAAAGGGTCGATTGGAGTTCGCTGAACAGCAGCTCGTGGTAGATCTCAGTCACCAGACTGTAAGTCGTGGAGACTACCGCGCCGCAGATGGACGACAAGGGCGCCGTCTGGTTGGCGTACTGGACAATCTTGTGGTCGTGCTCCCGGGCAGCTACCGAGGCAAACTCGCCTGAGTAGTTGCCACCGCCTCGAAGTGCAGTAATCGCCGATTCAGAGCTTTCAATGGCGGCTTCAATGTGCGATAGCGGTGCCGACCACCACTCACCTTCGGCTCCTTTTCGCCCAGCGCGTTCCACCCACGGATCGTTGTAAGCGCTCGATGGGTAGCCTTCCCGCTCGTACCGCAGGAAGGTTTGCAGCTCGTCATGCCCGACAAGCCGCGCTAGCCTACTTGCCTTGTGGACGACGTCACCCGCCTTCAGACGCCGCAGCTCGATGTCGGCGAGCAACTCCTCCGCCAAAGAGAGTGCCTGGTCCTGTCGGTTCACCATGCAATCTTCTCGTAAGAGGCGGGCGCTTCGTTTCATCAACGCAAACGGCCCCCCGTTGCTGGTGCGTCATCGGTCGGATCGGGGTTCTCTGCCCGTGGGACACGTGGGTTGTCCCGGGGCTGTCCCGGGGTTGTCCCGGGGACTGTGATTCCGATCAGATCCGATCCATCCGGTGGAAAAACTGTGTTTGACGTGCGCCTTCGGCGCAGGCTCTCACCCTCGCCTGTCCCCGATTCTCTAGCGCTTCGCTGTTTCTAGAGAATCGGGGACAGGCGAGGGTGAGAGCCAGTGGTAGTTCAGTGAGTGTGTGAGGTGAGGGGGATGAATCGGGGACCATAAGAGAGTGACCATAAGAAGGGGTTGGGTGCCGTGTGTTGCGTTGGGTAGGTAGCCGGGTTGGTATGCGGCGCATCCTGCGGATGCGTGTTCGCGCGTCAGGACGCGCTCAGTGCCGTGGTCGGGTTTGTCGCTTAGCGGCGGTTGAACAGAGTATTCCCCCTCTTAAGAGGTAAGCGTGAGTGATAGAGCCCGGCTCAGGTTGATGCATATGCGTCAAGTTGGTTTGAGGCGTATGCATCAACCGACGTGCAGCACTGCCCGCGGAGTAGGGGGCCGGACGACCTTCGCTTTTGATGCATACGCCTCAACAGAGACGGCGCGCGTTTGTTCTAGGGCGTGATGCGTATGCATCAAACGTCGATGGATCGGCCGTCACCTAGCGAATCGGACAAAGCGAACGCCTACGTTGTGCCGCAGAGGCATTCGAATGACGAGAAGGTCTACTCGGCGTCGGTCGAGTCGAGTACCCACGCCCGGTAATCGGGGTCGCTGTCGACTACCGGCACTGCAAGAACCTGTGGTGTGTCATATGGGTGCCGATCATTCGTTAGCGCAATGATCTTGGGGACAAGGGACCTGCGCGTGTGAAGGATGACCAGGGCCTCAGCGTCCTCGGACACGTCTCCCTCCCATCGATAGATGGATCGGACGGCAGGCACGATGTTTCCGCACGCCGCAAGTCGCTCAGAGACGAGCTCGCGTGTGAATGCCGCGAGCCAGTCAGCGCTCTCTGCCGTGATCGTTACATCAACCAATTCGTCCACGGGACTCTCCGTTCGTTGCGATCAACTGCTCAACGATGCGACGAGCATCGTCAGCGTCTTTGGCCATTGCACCCCAACCTGTGATCACTTCACCGTCGTAGCTCATGCCTACCCATCGGCCGTAGGCGGTTGTACCGTGCTGGTGAAGGGCGAGGTACATCGACCCCTTGGACCGAACGGCACCGTCCGTTGCGCGGTACCACCCGATCAATGCTTCGTTGTCCCACAGGCGGAACTCGCCTCGCCAGGCATACGTGCCACCTTCGAGAGTTACCGATATCGCGCGACTGGCGTCAAGGTGGATTCGGTCGCCCTGCTGTGTGGCTTGCATGTTGTGCACATCGACACGCGAAACGCCGTCCTTCTGAGTCTCCCAGGCGGCCCACCACTCACCGTTCAGATTGAGCCCGGTCGGGACCTCGCCGGCCAACTCGGAGAGAGAGATGCCCAAGGCATCAGCAAGCTTGACCGCGACCGAGAATGCGGGCTCTTGCTCTCCTGCTTCGTAGCGAACTACCTGCCGAAGGTTCACGCCGATCGCCTCCGCCAGCTGAGATTGCGTCATGCCCAGCTGATTTCGGTGGGTCCTGATCACCTCCGACATAGCCAACTTTGCCGTCATTGTCTTCGCCTAACTCTTGCGGATGTGACGTACTAGTCCTACAGTACGACTAGGCGAATAAGTCGCCTAGCAAGACTTAAACGTCTCACACTGGGTCGGATGTTCCGCGTCCGGCCGAAGGGATGGTGTCGACCCCATCACAAGGAAGGCTCCCCGGCAGTGTCCAGCTACCGGGGAGCCCAGCACCAAAGCGGGTTGCAGCCCGCTTCAGCATTCGTGCACTTCAGAGATCGGAGCCCTGAAGCATGTCCAGTGTAAATCGATGGTCCGGCCTCGACGGCGCGGCGGATGAGCCGCAGTCGTCGGAGGTCGATGAGATGGCCCGGGACACCACGCGCACGGCGCGGCGTGTCGGTTCGGCGGCGGCCGGATTCGTTGCCGGTGTGCGGCGGGTCGATGCGAGCCGTGAGCGGGAGCGCGCGGTGCGGGTGCGGGCGGTCGCCGATGCCGCAGATCGTTTCTTCGCGGCGCATCCGGACCGGGGTGACCGTGTCCAGGCGCGCCGTGACGCCGATGCAGTAGACATCGCGATGAGCCGCGATACCGATGAGCGGATCGGGCAGTATGCGGCCTGGTACCGCGAGTGGAATGCCGCTCAGGATCGTCGGGGCGCTGTGGATCGGCGGCGGTCGCGGTGACTCGTATGCCCGAGCGTCAAGGCAATGAGCGGCTGCGGCGCGCGTTGTTCGACGCCCGCATGACACCGGAGCAGCTCGCGGAAAGGCTCCGGGTCGATCCGAAAACGGTGCAGCGGTGGATCTCCACCGGCCGGGTGCCTTACCCGCGCCACCAGTTCGCGGTCGCGGCCGCGGTGGGGGTCCGGGAGGTCGAGCTGTGGCCGGACGCGCGCGTCACCGTGTCCGAGGATCTGCGCCGCGCCATCGACTATCAGCGCGAGAGCACACCGGCCCCCGAGGTGCCGCCGTACGTGCGTGAACAGCTCGACCGAGCCGCGAGCCGCGATGCCTTCAACGGTCGCACCGAGCGCCAGGCGGGCGAGTTTCGTAACACCCCTGCCGCCCCGGCGGGCGGCGGTTACGAAACCCCCGCCCAGGATGGCAAGGCGCGTATGCGGGAGCTGATGTCCTGGGTTGACCACACCGCGCCGATCAAGGAACACGAAATCCACAGTCGCGCACCGGAGTCTCGGTCGTGGCGTCCTGCGACCGAAGCCGATTACCCCCACCCAGGGTTTCGGTTGGAAGCACGGATTCTCGACCATCCGGACCGCGCGGACCAAGACACCGAGAGCGTTGCCCGGCCGAACGTCACGAAGCTCACCGATCGGAGGCGGGCCCGATGAACCCAGACCACAAAGGAGGAGCTGGCGGGCGCGCTGATCTGGAATCGGAGGCGTTCCGGCGGGTTGTTGCGGGATTGCGTGAGGACGGCGCGGGCTACCGAGAGATTGCCGCTCGGCTGTCCATCACGGCTCGTGAGGTGGAGGCGGTGCTGGGTGAGGTCGCCGCGTTGCGTGCGGCCGGGTGCCGGGTGCGGGATATCGCGGAACGGGTCGGGTCGACACGCTCGGTGGTGCAGCGCCTGGCGGCCCCCGAGGGTGGCACCCGCCGCCGGGTGGCCACGGCCGCGCCGCGAACCACGCAGGCGATGACGCTGCTGGCTGACTCGTACGGGCTGCAGGTGGATCTGCTGGCGATATTCCTGGGCACCGACCGCAAGCGGGTCTATCCGCTGATCCGTGCCTTGCAGCGTGACCACCTGGTCATGCCGTTGGTTCAGGTCCAGCCAGGTGACAAGTGGGTGGTGCCCACCGGTGCGGGCGCGGCGTCGTACCTGGGCTGGAACCCCTACACGGTGTGGCGGCCGCGTGAGAAGGACGCCGGCCATTACCGCGCGGTCGCTCAGGCCCGCCTGATCGTGGGCGCCACCGACCGGGAGGCGTGGGTGTCGGAGCGGCAGCTGCGCCACGAGGCCGCCGCGCGGGTCCGCCGGAACCGAGGCCACCGCGGGCGCAGTGGCGACCCGCTCGGGGGCGCGCACATCCACGACGGCCGGTTCCTGGGCGTGGTGAACGGCATCTACGGGTGGTGGGCGCTGGAGGTCGAACTAACCGCCAAGTCCGCCCGGAACATGGACATCGCCTTGCAGGGCGCGATCCGGTCCGCACGCGCCGCAGAGCCTGCCCCGATGGTCGGGCTGCTGTATCTGTGCCGTGGCAGTGACGTCCGTCGTGGTGTGGACGCCGCCCGCCTGCGGCTTCCGACCGAGCTGCGGAACATCGACGGCTTCGTGTTCGAGATCGGCGACTTCGACCGGCATTGGACCGAATTCCTCGACCACTACACCACCAGGCGGGAAGCGGAGAAACGCGAACGCATGCGCAACAACCCGCTGCGGCGCCTGCCTGCGCCGACCCCATCCCTCGATCATCACAGCGCAGGAGGGCGCACCCGATGAACACCGACCAGGAGCTACACCGCCGCGAATGCGACAGCAGCGGTGTGTACCCCTGCGACGGTCGTCGCGTACGCACCGGCCAGCCGTCGCAGGCGGTCAAAGTCGACACCTCCGGACGCCGGAGCACCGCCCACCTCGCTCGTGCCCCGCACCGCGCCACAGCCGACGCCTGCGGCGAACTGCTCTGGGTGTGCGCAGGCGACAACCCGCCCGCGACGGTGCGCATCGCCGCCGCGACACTGCGGCAGCCCCGAATCATAGTCGTCGCACTCACCGACCTCATCACCCGTTCGAAATCAGCTCAGATCAGCAAACCAGCATGCCGGGGCGCTGCGACACGGAGGCGATAGCCCATGCGACACCCACGCACCAGACGGGCACATGCCACGTCATCGACTCTGCCGCTCACATCCGGCCTGCCGCTTAATGGCACGTCATGCGACTGCGGGTGCGACGCCCGCGACGGCCTGCGCACCGGTCGCGACGCCTGCGACACCCGGTGCGCACCACGCGACAGCGTGCGCATCACCCCCGACAACAGATGCGACACCACCGACCGCCCGGCCACCACCGATCACCGAGGACACGTCATGAACACCACCACCCGTACCGCTGACCGTTTGCTGCAAGCGCCCGACTGCGAAGCCCTGACCGGTATTCCGGCGTCGACGTGGCGCTACTGGGCGCACATCGGCGACACCACCAAGCCCGCCAGTTTCAAGCTCGGCCGCCGCCGCGTCTGGCGGATGAGCACGGTTCTCGCGTGGATCGAGGCGCAGGAAGCCGCGACCACCAACCAGGTCGAGGGCTGATCATGGCCGCGCGACGGAACCGCCGGGCCGGGGTCGAAGATCTCTGGTACAAGACCGTGCGCGATGAGGACGGCACCGAGCGGCGTGTGCCTTCCAAGCTGTATGGCAAGGGCAAGCGTTGGCGTGCCCGGTACGTCGACGACGGAGGCCGGGAGCACAGCAAGCGGTTCGCCCGGAAGGTCGACGCTCAGGCGTGGCTCGACGGTCAGACAGCAGCGGTGGTCACAGGTGTCCATGCCGCGCCATCGGCCGGCAGGATCACGGTCGGCGAAGTCGCCACGTCCTGGCTGGGCGGCAACCCGCAGTGGGAGGAATCCACCAGCGCGCGCTACAAATCCATTGTGCGCAAGCATATTCGGCCAGTGTGGGGATCGGTTCGGCTGTCCGACCTATCGCACGAAACGATTCAGCGGTGGGTCGCCAGTCAGGTCGAGGCCGGTGTAGCGGGCGGCACCGTGCGCAAGAACCTCGGTGTGCTGTCTCAGATCTGCGACTACGCGGTGGTGTCGCGGCGGATCGCGATCAACCCGTGCGCGACGGTGAAGCGGCCGAAGCAGGCCCTTGCCGGACGTCGTTACCTGTCGGGCGTCGAAGTCGAGCAGCTGGCGGAGCAGGCCGGAGAGAACTGGCTTACGGTCATGGTGCTGGCGTACTGCGGCCTGCGGTTTGCGGAGCTGGCCGGGATGCAAGCGGCCGACGTGCATATGCTGCGGCGCCGGTTCCAGATCGAACACACGATTACCGAGGTCGACGGCGTACTCGTCGCCAAGGCTCCGAAGGATCACCAGCGACGGAGCGTGCCCTTCCCGGCATTCTTGGCAAAGCCGCTGGCGCAGCGGCTTGCTGGCAAGGCTCCCGAGTCTGAGGTGTTCACTTCGAGCCGCGGAGCCGTTCTCCGCGTGCGGAACATGCGCCGCGACTGGTGGGATGAGGCCACAACTGCCGCTGGCCTTCCTGGGTTGACGCCTCACGAGATGCGGCACACTGCCGCCTCGCTGGCGGTCTCTCAGGGCGCGTCGGTGCTCGCAGTGCAGCGAATGCTCGGTCATGACAAGCCGAGCACGACGCTCGACGTGTATTCCGATCTGTTCGATGACGACCTCGAAGAAGTGGCCGCACGGCTGGATTCGGCGCGCGCCGACTACTCCGCTGCGTACAGTCTGCGTACGGAATCGGATTCCGAGCCGATCGAACTCGGCAGCATGGGCACTTGAACTGCGGTAACGCAGTGCCCCCGGCAGGATTCGAACCTGCGACACCCGCTTTAGGAGAGCGGTGCTCTATCCCCTGAGCTACGAGGGCGGGCCGGGGTTGCGTGGTGCGCAGTTGGGTCCGGCTTGGGCGGGAGTCTACCGGGTTGGGGTGGGATCGGTGGTATCCGTGGTCGAGGGGGTGGTGGCGGTGGCTTCGTCGTAGGCGGTGGGGTCGAAGTGGCGGGTTTTCCAGCGGTAGAGGACTGTGGCGCCGGGCCAGTTGTTGGTGATGCGGCCGGAGGCGTTGCGGTACCAGCTGGAGCAGAAGTTCCAGGGGGTGTCTTCGAGGCGGCGCTGGAGCCAGGCGTCCCAGTCCTGTTCGGCGGCTGGGCGGGCGGAGAGGTAGTGGCGGGGGTGGGCGGCGAGGTAGCGGGTGGCCTGGCGGATGTAGCGGGCCTGGGACTCGAGCATGTAGATGATGGAGCCGGAGCCGACGTTGGTGTTCGGGCCGTACATCATGAACAGGTTGGGGAAGCCGGGTACCGAGATGCCGAGATAGGCGCGGGCGCCCTCGGGAGACCATTCGTCGGAGAGCTTGCGGCCGCCGAGGCCGTAGATGTTCATGGGGGCCAGGAACTCGGTGCCCTTGAAGCCGGTGCCGTAGATGATGACGTCGACCTCGTGGTCGACGCCGTCGGTGGTGCGGATGCCGGTGGGTGTGATGGCCTCGATGCCGGTGGTCTCGACGGTGACGTTGGGCTGGGCGAGGGCGGGGAAGTATTCGTTGGAGAACAGGCCGCGCTTGCAGCCGGGGGCGTAGTCGGGGGTGAGCTTCTCGCGGAGCACGGGGTCGGAAACCTGCTGCGCGCGATGGCGATCGGCGAGGGCGACGACCGGCTTCTTCATCGCGGGGATATCGGTGAGGGCCAGGGCCAGCACCTCGAACAGGCCCCAGATGGCGAAGCGTTCCGCGAGACGGCTCGGCGGGAAGTACTTGAACAGCGCGTGATGTCTTGCGCTGTACTCGGTGTCGAACTTCGGCAGCACCCAGGCGGCCGACCGCTGGAACAGCGTCAGGTGGCCCACCTTCGGCTGGATGCGTGGAATGTACTGGATGGCACTGGCGCCCGTGCCGATGCACGCCACCCGCTTGCCGGTGAGATCGACGCTGTGGTCCCACTCGGCGGAGTGGAACGCGGGGCCGGTGAAGGTGTCGATGCCGGGGATGTTCGGCATGGCCGGGCGCGACAGCTGGCCCACCGCGGGCACCAGGACGTCGGTGGTCAGCGTGGCGCCGTCGGCGGTGCGGACATGCCAGACGCCTTGTCGCTCATCGAATTCCGCGTCGGTCACTTCGGTGCCGAACCGGATCTTCGCGGGGATGCCGTGCGCGACGGCCACCTCGCGCATGTAGGCGTGGATGTCGGCCTGCTCCGAGAATCGCCGTGGCCAATCGGATTTCGGCGCGTACGACCACGAGTACAGCGGCGACGGGACGTCGCAGGCCGCGCCCGGATAGGTGTTCTCCCGCCACACGCCGCCGAGGTCCTCGGCCTTCTCCAAGATGGTGAAGGTGTCGATGCCGGCGCGCTGTAATTCCAGCGCCATGCCGAGGCCGGCGAATCCGGCGCCGATGATGAGGATGGACGGCGTGCGAGTCATACCATGAGATTAAGTGCCCCCAGAGTGGGGGACGAAGAGATCTACGGACATCGAATCCATATTTCCGGCCACGCGGTTTCGGGATTACCCCCAGGTCGCGGGCGTATCGCCGTCTGTTGTCGGAGTTTTCGTACCCGCTGTTCGCGCCGCGTGTTGTCGGCGTCGGCCGACTTCGGGCGACGTGGTTACCGGTGAGTTCGAATTCGGCTATCCTCGCGGCAGATGTGACCTCGTTCACTGGTGAGGAGTGGCGGTTCAGATGTTGAGCACGATGCAGGACGAGCAGTTGTCGCTGGCGACCTTGCTGCGCTACGCGACGACGTTCCACGGCGACGCGACGGTGTCCACGTGGACCGGCGACGGGGTGCGCACCACGACCTTCCGCGAACTCGGGGTGCAGTGCGCGCGACTGGCGAACGCGCTGCGTGGCCTGGGTATCGGCGAGGGCGACCGGGTCGGCACGTTCATGTGGAACAACACCGAGCACATGGCCGCCTACGCCACGGTGCCGGCGATGGGCGCGGTGCTGCACGCGCTCAACATCCGCCTGTTTCCGGAACAGCTGGTCTACGTCGCGAACCATGCCGAGGATCAGGTCGTCATCGTCGACGGTTCGCTGGTGCCGATGTTCGCTCAGTACTTGCCGCAGCTGCGGACGGTCCGGCACGTGCTCGTCGCCAACGGCGACGCCGCGAGCCTGACCGCGCCCGCGGGTGTGCAGGTGCACTCCTACGCCGAACTGCTTGCGGCCCAGCCGGATACCTTCGACTACCCGGTGATCGACGAGCGCTCGGCGGCCGGGATGTGCTACACCTCCGGCACCACCGGCGACCCGAAGGGCGTGGTGTACTCGCACCGCTCCAACTGGCTGCACGCCATGCAGGTGGTCTCGCCGAACAGCATGGGCTTCACCGCCGACGACACGGTTCTGACGATCGTGCCGCTGTTCCATGCCAACTCCTGGGGCATCCCGTACGCGGCCATGATGACGGGCACCAGCCTGCTGATGCCGGACCGGTTCCTGCAGCCCGGCCCCCTGCTGCAGATGATGGCGGCCGAGAAGCCGACCTTCGCCGCCGCCGTTCCGACCATCTGGGGCGGCGTGCTGGCCGGGCTGGAGGCCCAGCCGCAGGACATCTCACACCTGCGCACCTGCGTGGTCGGCGGCTCCGCGGTGCCGCCCGCCATGATGCGGGCCTTCCAGGAGAAGCACGGCGTGCGGCTGCTGCACGCGTGGGGAATGACCGAGACCTCGCCGCTGGGCAGCGTCGCGCATCCGCCCGCCGGGGTCGAGGGCGACGCCGAGTGGGACTATCGCTACACCCAGGGCCGGTTCCCCGCCGCGGTGCAGGCCCGGCTGGTCGGCGACGACGGCTCGGTGCAGCCCAACGACGGAACAGCGTTGGGGGAGCTGGAAGTTCGCGGTCCGTGGATCACCGGCTCGTACTATTCGCCCGAGGGCGCGGTGGTGGATCCGGACAAGTTCCACGACGGTTGGCTGCGCACCGGCGACGTCGGCAAGATCAGCCCGGACGGCTTCCTCACGCTGGTCGACCGCTCCAAGGATGTGATCAAGTCCGGCGGCGAGTGGATCTCGTCGGTGGACCTGGAGAACGCGATCATGGGGCACCCGGCCGTGGCGGAGGCCTCGGTGATCGGCATTCCCGACGAGAAGTGGGAGGAGCGGCCGTTGGTGGCGGTCGTGTTCAAGGAGGGCGTCACGGCCGAGCCCGCCGAACTGCGCGACTTCCTCGCCGACAAGTTCGCCAAGTGGCAGCTACCCGAGTATTGGACCGTCATCGACGAGGTGCCCAAGACCAGCGTCGGCAAGTTCGACAAGAAGCGGCTGCGGGCACGGTTCGCCGACGGTGAGCTGAAGGTCACGGCACTGTAGCCCGGGAGCTGTTGGCAGGCTGTCAACAGTATGTCGTACGCTGTGCGCACCGGTTGCCGACCGGTGCACGCAGTGAAGGGATGGCTCATGGCCGAGACGAGCAGCGACGCTCCGGCGTTCGCGGACATGGTGAACGGGGCGCTGGAGTTCACGATTCCGATCGCGCACACGATGGGTGTGCGGGCGCTCGAGGTGCGGCCCGGATTCGCCGCGACCACGGTGCCGATCGAGGGCAACGGCAACCACTTCGGGGTCATGTACGCCGGTGTGCTGTTCACCGTCGCCGAGATCCTGGGCGGGGCGATCCCGATCGCCACCTTCGACACCGCGAAGTACTTCCCGCTGGTCAAGGATCTGCAGATCTTCTTCCGCAAGCCCACCAAGACCGACGTGCGGGCGCAGGCCGAGTTGTCCGAGGCGGAGATCGCGCGCATCGTCGCCGACGCCGAGGCCGACGGGAAGGCCGACTTCACGCTGAAGGCGACCGTCACCGACGCCGACGGCGTGGTGGTCGCGGAGACCGTGGGCCTGTATCAGCTACGTGCGCACGGGAAGTAGCGGCCGGACCCCGAGGGGGTGGGCGCGCTCCGGGGAGTCGCGCTAACCTGGGGGCTCTCGCCGCAGGCGGGTGGACGAGGAGGTCCGGCATGGTTGCTGTTCGTGCGTGCGCCGCGGGAGATGACTACCGCGGCAAGGGGGTTGGCGCATGACGGTGAACCTGTTGAAGACATTGGGCGTCCGGGCCTGGACCGAACTGGAGTATCTGTGGCTGTGCGTGGGCAGCGGCGTGGTCGGCCTGGAGTCGCCGATGCCGCTGCTGGCGGCGGGCGTCGAACTGCTGCGGCACGGCGGTTTGCCTGCGCTGCTGCGGCTTTCGGCGGGCCGTTACGGTGATCGCACCGCGGTCGTCGACGAGCTGGGCGCGCTGAGCTACCGGGAACTCGACGACCGCTCGAACCGGCTGGCCAACGAGTGGCGCAAGCGCGGCCTGCGTTCCGGTGAGGGCGTGGCGATCCTGGCCCGCAATCACCGCGGCCTGCTGGACGCCATGTTCGCCGCCGCCAAGTGCGGCGCCCGAATCATCCTGTTGAACACCGACTTCGCGGGACCGCAGCTGCGCGACGTGGCCACCCGCGAGGGCGCCGATCTGCTGGTCTACGACGAGGAGTACGAACCGATCCTCGGCGATCTGAGCCCGCGCCGCGGCGCGTACCGGGCCTGGACCGACACCAGCCATCCGAGCAGCCTGGAGGCCCTGATCGCCGCGGGTTCGGCTGCGTCGCCGCCGATCACCGGGCCGGGCTCCAAGATCATCCTGCTGACCAGCGGGACGACCGGCACGCCCAAGGGCGCGGCCCGTTCGGAGCCGCGTTCGCTGGAGCCGCTGGGCGCGATCCTCAGCAAGGTGCCGTTCCGCGCCCGCGAGGTGACCGAATGCCCGGCGCCGCTGTTCCACACGCTCGGTTTCGCGATGTCGTTGCTGGCCATCGGATTCGGCTCGACCCTGGTGATCCGGCGCCGCTTCGATCCGCAGCAGGTGATCGACAGCATGTCCCGGCACCGCGCGACCGCCCTGATCGCGGTGCCGGTGATGCTGGCCCGCATCGCCGACCTCGGTCCGCAGGCGCTGACCGGGCGCGACCTGTCCCGGCTGCGCATCGTGTTCGTGGCGGGGTCGCAGCTCGGCGCCGACCTGTGCCGGCGGATCACGGCGCTGTTCGGCCCGGTGGTCTACAACCTGTACGGCTCCACCGAGGTCGCGTACGCCACCATCGCCACCCCCGCCGACCTCGCCGAGGAGCCCGGTTGCGTGGGCAGGCCCGTGCTGGGCGCGGTGGTGCGGGTTCTCGACGAGCGGGGCGCCGAGGTGCCGCCCGGGGTGACCGGCCGCATCTTCGTCACCAACGCCGCGCAGTTCGAGGGCTATACCGGCGGCGGTGACAAGGAACGCGTGCGCGGCCTGATGTCCTCCGGCGACCTCGGCCACTTCGACTCCGCCGGAAGGCTTTTCATCGACGGCCGGGACGACGACATGATCGTCTCCGGCGGTGAGAACGTCTTTCCGGCCGAGGTGGAGGAATTGCTCAACGCGCACAGGGGGATTCGCGAGGCCGCGGTGATCGGCGTCGCCGACGACCGGTTCGGCGCGCGCCTGAAGGCGTTCGTCGTGCGCGACGACGACACCCTCACCGCCGACGACGTCAAGTCGCACGTGAAGGCGCACCTGGCGCGCTACAAGGTGCCCCGCGACGTCGTGTTCCTGGGGGAACTGCCGCGCAACCCGACCGGCAAGGTCCTCAAGCGGATCCTGCAGGAACTCTGATCCGAGCCTGCCGGACCGCTTGGTACGGAATGTCCGTGTCGCAGCCGGGGCCCGGGGTCGCGAGGGGGAAAAATGCTTCCGAGCGCACCAGCGGGACCCGGAAGGAGACGCGATGGCGAAGTGGACGGCCGCCGAGCTGACCAGGATCGCAGAGACGGAGGAACTGCAACTGGCGGCCGCGGGCCGGGACGGCACGCTGCGTATGCCGGTGACGATCTGGGTGGTGCGCCACGGTCGCGACCTGTACGTGCGCTCGGTGAACGGGGCGGACTCGGCCTGGTTGCGGACGGCGCGCGACAGCGGCCACGGCCGGATCCGCGCGGGCAGCATCGACCAGGACGTCGATTTCGCCGCTGCCGACCATGCCCTCGACGACGAGATCGACCACGAGTACGCGACGAAGTATCAGCGGTACGCGGCCAGCATCATCGCCGAGATCACCAGTGCCAAGGCACGATCCACCACCCTGCGGCTGCTGCCGCGCCAATGACGCTCGCTGACACGCGAATCGGCGCGGGCGGAGATGTTCGCCCGCGCCGTTCGGCCTGCCGGATCAGCAGTTACGCAGTTCCGGGCTCTGGTTGAGCAGCTGTGCCCGGGTGGAGATGAAGCGCGTGTAGGTCTCGCCGCCGACCGCCGACAGCGGGAACGCCGCCACCCGATGGCAATTCTGGAACGCGATCTTCACACCGAAGTGCCGCTCCAGGCCGCCGCGGATGGAGTCGGACGCCATGGCGCGCAGCAGCTGGCCGCGGGCCACCTCGTCCGGAGGAGCCACTCGGTTGTCGGCGAATTCGGCTGTGCCGGAACGCAGGTCGGCTGCCACTCGGCTGACCACCTCGTAGGCGTAGGGCAGCGAGTTACGGACACACTCGACGAACTCGTCGTCGGAGACCTCGCCGCGTTCGGCACGCTCGAGTAGTGCGGTTGGGACGTCCAGTGACATAGCGCTCTCCTCGTGGGACAGGCGGATGGTGTCATCCGATTCTAAACGAGAAACGTTGTCAACAATCCTGGATTGTGCGCGAAAGTGCCAGTTTCAGAGCGTTTTTCGTCTCGGCGGACAACGAACGCACCAGGTCGGCGGCGGGGACCGCGCTGGTCAGCGTATGTGTTTGGCCTGCCCAGAGGTTCACCGCGTCGGCATTGCCCGCGGCGCGCGCCTGCTTGCGCAACGGCCCGGTGGCGTAATGGATTTCGGGGTAGGCGGCGGGTGCGTCGGGGTGGTCGAGGATGAACCGGTTGCGCAGCCCGCGGGCCCGGCGGCCGCTGAAGGCGCGGGTCAGCATGGTCGGCGCGTCGATGACCAGAGCGTCGCGATGCAGTTGCGCGGTACCGGCCTCGGGGCAGTTCAGGAAGGCCGTGCCCAGCTGCGCGGCGGCCGCGCCGGCGGCCAGCACCGCAGCGATGCCCGCGCCCGTGGCGAGGCCGCCCGCGGCCACCACCGGATGGTCGGTTGCGGCGGTGAGCAATTGGAGCAGCGCCAGGGTCGACAGCGGATCGGCGGCGTCGTCGGCGGGACGGTCGACGAAGGTGGCGCGGTGCCCGCCCGCCTCGGCGCCCTGCGCGATCAGCACGTCCGCACCAGCCTCGATCGCGGTGCGCGCCTCGCCGACCGAGGTCACCGTCACCCAGGACTCGGTGCCCACCGACCGCAGGCGGTCGATCTCGCGCGCCGACGGGCAGCCGAAGGTGAACGAGGCCACCGCGACCGGATCGGCGACGAGGGCGTCCAGTTTGGCGTCCCAGTCGTCGGTGTCGAAACGGGCCTCGCCGAGCGGGAATTCGCGGCCCAGGCGTTCCAGATAGGGGGCGAAGTGTTCCGCCGGCGTCGGCGCTCCGGGGACGAACAGGTTCACGCCGAACGGGAGGGCGCCGCGGTCGCTGTCGAACAGCAGGGCGCGGGTGCGCACGATCCGGTCGGCGAGGTCCGCGGCGTCGAGGTATCCGGCGGCGAGGAATCCCAGTCCGCCCGCGGCCGAGACGGCGGCCGCGAGTTCGGGTGTGGAGGGCCCGCCGGCCATCGGCGCGAGCACGATCGGGGTTCGCAGGTCGTCGATGATCACCGGCTCAGTCTGGCTTATGTAACAGCCGATCGGGCCGTCGCATGGCGGATCACCTGGACTTTCGGCCGAGAAGGTTGCGAAAAGGTCACGACGGAGTACAGTTTCCGTCACGGCGTATGCCGAATCGTTACCGAAAATGAGGTTTCGATCGCGACGCCACCCGAGTTGATCGACGCTAGGACGAACCTTGCCGCAGCACCGTGAGACCTCCACCTCAGTATCTGTCAGGGACTTGCTCGGAGATGGTGTGTGCGCCGGTCGTCCGAACCGGCACCGCGCCGAGCCGCGCACCGGCGACCGGGTGAAGCTGGCGGCCAGCGCCGCGGTCGCGGCGGGTGCCATCGTCGGCACCGCGGCCCAGCTCGCGAACGCCGCCCCGCTGTTGCCGATCGGGCACGAGAGCAGCAGCGGCGACGCGATCGCCCGGGACGCCGTCGAGGAATCGGCGGCCGAGGCGAAGCAGGCCGTCGCGGCGCCCGTGGCCGAGCCCGTGGCGGCTCCGGCGCCCGAGCCGCAGGCGCAGGCCGCGCCCGTCGCCGCGCCGATTCAGCCGGCCCCGTTCGGGCTGCAGAATCTGCCGCCGGAGGTCGCCGGTCCGCTCGCCCAGGCCGAGCAGGTGATCAAGGGCCTGCAGAACCAGGTCGCCCCGTCGGCCCCCGCGGTGCGCCCGGTGGCCGGTGCGGTCAGCTCCGATTTCGGCGCGCGCTGGGGCGCGTTCCACTACGGCGTCGATTTCGCCGACGCCATCGGCACCCCGATCCACTCGATCGAGGATGGCACCGTGATCGAGGCGGGTCCGGCCTCCGGCTTCGGCCTGTGGGTGCGGGTCAAGCACGACGACGGCACCACCGGCGTCTACGGCCACGTCAACGACATCCTGGTCAACGTCGGCCAGCGGGTGCGCGCCGGTGACGTCATCGCCACCGTCGGCAACCGCGGCAACTCCACCGGACCGCATCTGCACCTCGAGGTCTGGGACGCCGCCGAGAACAAGATCGACCCGACGCGCTACCTGGCCGGCAAGGGTGTGATCCTGTCGCAGCAGTGGGGACCCCAGTAATCGTCGCGGGTGTCAGCGGCCGGGTACGGACACGGCCGACGGTCGTGGGGGCTGGTGGTGTGACGGGTTTACACGAATTGTTCGATACCAGATCCCTGCACGGCCGGGCGTACGCGGCACTCGTGCAACACCCGCGATCCAGTCTGGCCGAGCTGGCCGCTTACCTGGAGTGCTCGCCCGAGGTCGCCGAGGCCGCCCTCGACCGGCTGTGCGAATTGCAGGCGGCCGTCCGCATCGATGGCAACGGCACCGTCGTGTGGGACGCCCACGCGCCGGAGGCCCTGTCCGAGGCCGAGTCCCGGCGTCGCCAGGCCGACACCGCCCGCATGCACGCGGCCGCCGCGCGACTGGGCGAGACGTTCCGATCGGTGCGCCGCACCGTCCGCGGCGGCGGCACCATCGTCGCGATGTACGAGACCCGGGAACTGGTCGCCGAATTCGAGGACCTGCACCGCACCGCCCGCAACAACGTGCGGCTGGTCGAGCGCGGACCCTATATCTGCGATATCGACCGGGCAGAGCGGATGTTCGAGTTGAAGTCGGCCCGCATCGACGCCGGTGTCCGCTATCAGACGCTGTACCAGGACACCGTCTATCAGGATGCGGATCGACTGCGGTACGCGCTGTCCACCAATGCCGCCGGGGCGCAGGCGCGCACGCTACCCGATCCGCCGCTGAAGGTGATGATCGCCGACGGCGAGCGGGCCAGCCTGGTGCTGCACAACGACGAGCGTCGCGCCGACCCGATGGGCCTGCGCATCGGTCCCTCGCCGACACTGGACCTGCTGGTCCGCACCTTCGACGTGCTGTGGTCGCTGGCCGCGCCGATCTCGGTGAATCCGAGCGAGCCGCTGGACGAGCGCGATCGGGCCATCCTGACCCTGATGGGCCTGGGCGCCACCGACGACACCATCGCGCGCCGGCTCGGCATGTCGCGCCGCACGGTGGTGCGGCGGACGGCCAGCCTGCTGGAGCGGCTCGGCGCGAGCACCCGGTTCCAGGCGGGCGTGCAGGCGATCCGGCGCGGGTGGCTCTGAGCCGCACACGCCGACCGCTGTGACGCGGCCCACCGAATTCGACTCCTCGCGCAACGACGGGGCACCCTCGTACCGATGAGTAGAGGAGGCTCGCGCAGACGCCGCCGAGCACCGCGACGACCCCTATATGATTGCCCGGACCGTGCGAGGCCCGCCGATATCGTTCGGCCGTGCGGACCTGCTGGACGCGAGAGGTGAATGCACTCGAATGGAAACTGCCCGCCGATCCGCTCGTGGAGGCCGCCGTCGTCGGTCGGGCGGCCCGCTCTTCGGACAGCTGCTCACCGCGGCGGTGGAGTCCGCCGCCGAGTCGGTGGCGATCCGGTTCGCGCCGGCCGAGGATCCGTCCGACGCGCGTGAACTCACCTACCGGGAACTGGACGAGGCCTCCTCGCGGCTGGCCCGGGAGCTGATCGACCGCGGGATCGGCGCGGGCGACGTGGTCGCCATCGGCATCACCCGCTCGATCGAGTCGGTGCTGTCGGTGTGGGCCATCGCCAAGACCGGCGCGGCCTACGTGCCGGTGGACCCGACCTATCCGGCCGAACGCATCGCCCACATGGTGTCGGACTCGGGCGCCGTGCTGGGCCTGACCACCTCCGCGCACCGCTCCGCCCTCGGCACCGGCGTGTACTGGCTGGAGTTGGACGACCCGGTGGTGCGGGACCGGGTGGCGGCGCGGCCGTCGCATCCGATCTCCTACACCGACCGGGTGCGCCCGCTCACCGAACAGCACCCGGCCTACGTCATCTACACCTCGGGCTCGACCGGGCGGCCGAAGGGCGTCGTGGTGACCCACGTCGGCCTCGGCGCGCTGGTCGCGGCGGAGCGCGAACACTATGGGGTGGGCGAGGATTCGCGCGTGATGCACGTGTGCTCGCCGAACTTCGACGTCTCCGTGCTGGAGTTGATGCTGGCGTTCTCCTCGGGGGCGACGCTGGTGGTGTCGCCGCCGGAGATCTTCGGCGGTTACGAGCTGGCCGATCTGCTGCGCCGCGAGCGCGCCACGCACATGCTGATCACGCCCGGCGCGCTGGAGTCGGTGGACCCGACCGGACTGGACGACATCGAGACCGTGATGGTGATCGGTGACCGCTTCGGCCCGGAGCTGGTGGGCCGATGGGCGCGCGACGGGCGGACGTTCGTCAACGGCTACGGGCCGACCGAGGCCACCATCCTGGTGTCGTCCATCGCGCTGGAGCCCGACGGGCCGATCACCATCGGCAATCCCATCCCGGGAGTCGGTGTGTTCGTGCTGGATTCGCGGCTGCGCCCGGTTCCGGCGGGAGTGGTGGGTGAGCTGTATCTGGCGGG
The DNA here is from genome assembly GCF_014466955.1 of Nocardia wallacei. Lineage (NCBI taxonomy): Bacteria > Bacillati > Actinomycetota > Actinomycetes > Mycobacteriales > Nocardiaceae > Nocardia > Nocardia wallacei. The sequence continues at coordinate 861,821 of NZ_AP023396.1, forward strand.
TCCCGCGCTCGCGCAGGGCTATCTGAATCGGCCGAGCCTGACGGCGGGCCGGTTCGTGGCGAACCCGTTCGGCGCGGAGACCGCGAGCCCGGGGTCGCGGCTGTACCGCACGGGAGACCTGGTGCGGCGCAACGAGTCCGACGGCGGCATCGAGTTCCTCGGCCGCTCCGACTTCCAGGTCAAGGTGCGCGGCTTCCGGATCGAACTGGGCGAGATCGACAACGCGCTGACCGAGCATCCGGACATCGACTTCGCGGCCACCCTCGGCCGCACCCTGCCGTCGGGCGCCACCACGCTGGTGTCCTACGTGCTGCCGCGCGCCGGAACCACGGTCGACACCGGCGAACTCGAAGAGTTCCTCGGAAAGTCGTTGCCCGCGTACATGATTCCGGCGCTGATCATGGTGCTGGACGAGATCCCGCTGACCCCGATCGGCAAGCTCGACCGCGCCCGGCTACCCGAACCCGCCTTCGCCGCAAGGGAATTCCGCGCGCCGTCCACGCCGGTCGAACAGATCGTCGCCGACGTGTTCGCGGCGCTGCTGGTGCCCGCGGGGCCGCAGCCCGATCCGGCCGCCGGTGAGCCGGTCGGCGCGATGGCGGCCGGGCGGGTCGGCGCCGACGACGACTTCTTCGAACTGGGCGGCAACTCGCTGCTCGCCGCGCAGGCCGCCGCGCGCATCGGTTCCGCGCTGGATGTGCGGGTGCCGGTGCAGCTGCTGTTCGAGGCATCGACGGTGGCGGCGCTGGCCGAACGCGTGGAGCGGCACGCCGGATCGGCGGCCGGGCAGCAGCTGCGGCCGATGCCGCGGCCCGAGCGCATCCCGCTGTCCTACGCCCAGCAGCGGATGTGGTTCCTGAACCGCTTCGATCCGCACAGCGCCGTCAACAACATTCCGGTCGCCGTGCGGCTGACCGGTGCGCTGGACCTGGACGCGCTGCGCGCCGCGGTGCGCGACCTGGTGGAGCGGCACGAGGTGCTGCGTACCGTGTACCCGGACCTCGACGGCGAGGGCTACCAGCTGGTGCTGCCGCTCGCCGATCCCCGCGCGGTGCCGGAACTTCCGGTGGACCACGCCACCGAGGCGCGGGTCCCGGCGCTGGTCGCCGAGACCGTGACGGCGGGATTCGACGCCACGGTCGCGCCGCCGGTGCGGCTGCGCGTGCTGCGGCTCGCCGCCGACGACCACGTGCTGATCTGCGTGGTGCACCACATCACCGGTGACGGCTTCTCGATGGGCCCGCTGACCCGTGACCTGATGACCGCCTACCTGGACCGGGTGCGCGGCGGGGCGCCGGAGTGGTCGCCACTGGCCGTGCAGTACGCCGACTTCGCGCTCTGGCAGCGCGAGACGCTGGGCGCGGAGGATGATCCGGAATCGGTGCTGGCCCAGCAGATCGCCTTCTGGCAGCAGCAGCTGGCCGCCCTGCCGGAGCAGCTGGACCTGCCCGCCGACCGGCCGCGCCCGGTCGTCGCCACCAACCAGGGCGCGACCCTCGATTTCGAGATCGACCCCGCCGTGCACGCCGCGCTGAATCGTATTGCGCACGGCAACAATTCGACCCTGTTCATGGTCGTGCACGCGGCGCTCGCGGTGCTGCTGGCGCGGTTGTCGGGCACCCGCGACATCGCGATCGGCACTCCGATCGCCGGGCGCGGCGAGGCCGAGCTCGACGATCTTATCGGCATGTTCGTCAACACTCTCGTGCTGCGCACCGAGGTCGATCCCGGCGCGCCCTTCGACGAACTGCTGCGCTCGGTTCGCGGCACCGACGTGGCCGCCTTCGGGCACGCCGACGTGCCGTTCGAGCGACTGGTGGAGCTGCTCGATCCGGCGCGCTCGGCGTCGCGGCATCCGCTGTTCCAGGTGATGCTGACCTTCCAGAACCTGGCGCCGGCCCAGCTGGAGCTGCCCGGCCTGGCCGTGTCCGGTGTGGACCTGGCCGTGCCGCTGGCCAAGTTCGACCTGCAGCTCGCGCTGGCCGAGCGCGTGGACGAACACAATGTGCCGCAAGGCATGTCGGCGTCGTTCACCTACGCCACCGACCTGTTCGACGAGGCCACGGTGCAGGACTTCGCCGATCGGTTCCGGCGCATCCTGGGCGCGGTGGCGGCCGAGGCCGCGGTGGTCGTCGGCGATATCGACGTGCTGGCGCCCGGCGAGCGCGAACTCGTACTGCACGAATGGAATTCGACCGGCGCCCAGGTGCCGCCGGTCACCCTGGTGGATCTGCTCGCCGCCCAGGCGCGGCGGCGGCCCGACGCGACCGCGATCCGCTACGGCGACACCACGCTGTCCTTCGGCGAGTTGCAGCGGCGGGCGAACCGGGTGGCGCGGGCGCTGATCGCGCGGGGCGTCGGCCCGGAATCGCTGGTGGCCGTGGCGGTTCCGCGCACCGAGGAGCTGCCGGTCGCGCTGCTGGGCGTGCTGGTCGCCGGCGCCGGATACCTGCCGATCGACACCACCTACCCGGCGCAGCGGCTGGAGTTCATGCTCTCCGACGCCGCCCCCGCGTGCGTCCTGACCACCGCGTCCGAACGCGACGCGCTGCCCGGCGGCGCCGTCCCGGTGGTGCTGCTCGAGGAGGCCGCGGACCGCTCCGACGCCCCGGTGACCGACGCCGACCGGGTCGCGCCGCTGCGGCCGCGGAACCTGGCCTACGTCATCTACACCTCCGGCTCCACCGGTGTGCCGAAGGGCGTCGGCGTCGCGCATCGCAACGTGCTCGAACTGTTCGCCAACACCCAGCTGCTGTTCGAGTTCGACGAGACCGACGTGTGGACGCTGTTCCACTCCTTCGCCTTCGACTTCTCGGTGTGGGAGCTGTGGTGCGCGCTGGCCAACGGCGGCGCGGTGGTGGTGGTCGACTACCTGACCTCGCGGTCGCCGGAGCTGTTCCGCGAGTTGCTGATTCGCGAGCAGGTCACCGTCCTGAACCAGACCCCCTCGGCGTTCTACCAGCTGGCCGAGGCGGACCGGGCCGCGCACGCCGGCGGCGCGGGCAAGTTCGCGCTGCGCTACGTCGTCTTCGGCGGCGAGGCGCTGGACCTGCGGCAATTGCAACGCTGGTACGAGCGGCACGCTTCCGACGCGCCGCAGCTGGTCAACATGTACGGCATCACGGAGACGACGGTGCACGTGTCGTTCCTGGCCGTGGACGAGCGGCTGGCCGACAACCCGGCCAGCGTGATCGGCCGCGCGCTGCCCGGCCTGGACTCCTACGTGCTCGACGACCGGCTGCACCCCGCGCCGGTCGGAGTGGCCGGTGAGCTGCACGTGTCCGGCGAGCAGCTGTCGCGCGGCTACCTGGGCCGCCCCGGCCTGACCGCCACCCGATTCGTGGCGAATCCGTTCGGCCCGGCCGGATCCCGGATGTACCGCACCGGCGACATCGGCCGGTGGGCCGGGTTCGGCGGCGAGGCGAATCTGGAGTACGCCGGGCGCACCGATCAGCAGGTGCAGCTGCGCGGCTTCCGCATCGAACTCGGCGAGATCGAGTCGGCGCTGCTGCGCTGCGAGGGCGTCAGCCAGGCCGTGGTGGTGGTGCGTGCCGACGAGCAGGCCGGTGACCGACTGGTGGGATACGTTGTCCCGGAAGCGGATACGCGGCTCGACCCGGTGGCGCTGCGCGGCCGGGTGGGCGAGTTCCTCACCGCCTACATGGTTCCCGACGCCGTCGTGACGCTGGACGCGCTGCCGCTCACGCCGAACGGCAAACTCGACCGCAAGGCGCTGCCCGCACCGGAATTCATCGGGTCGGCCGCGTTCCGGGCGCCCGGCACTCCGATCGAGCAGGCGGTGGCCGACGTGTTCGCCGGGCTGCTCGGCGCCGGGGAGGTCGGCTTGGACGACGACTTCTTCGGCCTCGGTGGCAACTCGCTGCTCGCGACCCGGGCGGTCGCGCGCATCAACGAGGCGCTGGACTCGAATGTCGCGGTCCGCGAGGTCTTCGAGGCCCCGACCGTGGCCGCGCTGGCGGCGCGCATCGTGCCCGGCGCCGCGGCCGGGACGGTACGCCCGAAGCTGGCGCCCGCGCCGCGCACCGACCGCATCCCCCTGTCGCTCGCGCAGCAGCGGATGTGGGTCATCAACCAGCTCGATCCCGAATCACCGTCCTACAACATCCCGTTGGCGGTCCGGCTCACCGGCGCACTGGACGTGGCGGCGCTGAGCCAGGCCGTGATCGACGTGCTGGAGCGGCACGAGGTGCTGCGCACCCGCTATCCGGCCGGCGGTCCGGGCGGGCTGCCGTATCAGGAGATCCTGTCGGCCGCCGACGCGCTGCCCGACGGGCTGCCGGTGGTGGACGGCACCGACCCGATCGAGCGCGTCACCGAGCTGCTGTCGGCGGGATTCGATGTGACGCAGGAGGTTCCGGTCCGGGCCCTGCTGCTGCGCAACGGCGAGGACCACCTGCTGGCGATGGTGCTGCACCACATCGCGGGTGACGGCGCGTCGCTCGCGCCCCTGGCCCGCGACCTGATGACCGCCTACCTCGCCCGGCTCGAGGGCGGTGAACCCGGTTGGGCGCCACTGGATGTGCAGTACGCCGACTTCGCGGTGTGGCAGCGCGGGGTCATCGGCACCGACGACGATCCGGAGTCGATCGCCGCGCGGCAGCTGGACTACTGGCGCACGCAGCTCGCCGGAATTTCCGGGGCCGCCTTCCTGGCGCCGGATCGGCCGCGGCCCGCCGTGCCGTCGATGCGCGGCGGCATGGTCGGGCTGGACGTGCCCGCGCCGGTGCACGCGGGCCTGCTTCGCATTGCGCGTGAACACAATTCGTCGTTGTTCATGGTGGTGCACGCGGCGCTGGCGGCACTGCTGGCCCGGCAGTCGGGCAGCGCCGACGTCACCGTCGGCACGCCGATCGCCGGGCGTGGCGAGCGGGCACTCGACGATCTGGTCGGCATGTTCGTCAATACGCTCGCGCTGCGCACCGGGGTCAGCACTGCCGACACCTTCGACGCGCTGGTCGAAAAGGCCAGGGAGACCGACCTTTCGGCGTTCGCGAACTCCGATATCCCGTTCGAGCGGGTGGTCGAGGTGGTGTCGCCGGGCCGCACCGGTGAGCAGAGCCTGTTCCAGGTGATGCTGGCGTTCCAGAACACCGAGCAGCCGACGCTGGAGCTGCCCGGCCTGACCGTGGCGGCGCTGGACAGCGACCGGGTGGCCGCCAAGTTCGATCTGCAGGTCATCGTCGAACCGCGCCACGACGCGGCGGGCGCGCCCGCGGACCTGGTCACCGTATTCACCTATGCCACCGACCTGTTCGACGAGTCGACGGTGCGAGCGCTGGGCCGCCGGTTCGAGCGCATCCTCGCGGCGGTGGCCGCCGATCCGCAAGTGCTCGTCGGCGATATCGACCTGCTGGACGAGCAGGAGCGCGCCCGGATCGAGGCACAGCGGCCCGAACCGGTGGAAACGGTCGCGGCCAACGGCACCGCGCTGGCGCAGGCGCTGGCGGCCGCGGTCGAGGACGATCCGGACGGTCCGGCGCTGGCCTTCGGTGAGGACGCCGTGTCCTACCAGGAGCTCGGCGCGCGCTCGTCGCGGCTGGCCCGGGTGCTGATCGGGCGTGGCTGCGGGCCGGGCACGGGCGTCGCGGTGCGGCTGGATCGCGGCATCGAGGCGACGGTGGCGACGTGGGCCGTGCTGAAGGCGGGCGCCGCGGTGGTTCCCGTCGGTGACGGTGCCCGCCTGCCCGAGGCGCTGGAGATCAAGGTCGGCCTGACGGCCGGGTCGGCGCCCGCGGGCGACGGCGTGGACTGGCTGGTACTCGACGATCCGGCGGTCGTCGCCGAGGTGGCCGGGGAGTCGGCGCGCCCGGTGACCTATGCCCATCGGACGCGACCGCTGCGCGGTGTGGACACCGTCTTCGCCGCCGCGGGTGTCACCCTGAGCTACGACCAGCTGGCGGCGGCCGTGGACCGGCTGCGCGAACGCACCGACCTGACGTTCGAGTCCCGGACGTTCCGCCGGGGCCGCGCGGACGTGCCCGCGGCGCTGCTCGAGGTGGTCGCGGCCGGCGCGGCCGGTGCATCGCTGGTGCTGGCGGAGGCCACGAGCGCGGCGCTCGCCGACGAATGGGTCACACACCTGTTCCTCGACGCGGACGTGCTCGCCGGGCTGGCTCCCGAGCCCTTGGAGGACCTGCGCGCCGTGGTGATCGAGCAGGGGGCCGTTCCGGCCGGATTCGGCGCCGCCGAGGTCGTCGTGGCCCTCGGTGAATTGCTGCCCGGCGATAGCGAACGGCTGTGATATCTCCTGACCCTGAACTCTGGGGCGTGCGTAACCAGGGTGGATGCGGTATGGGCGCGGACAGGGCATGATCGGTGAGGTTCACGACAGGTACGGAGAAGGTTTCATTTTGATGTTCGGAGTTGCTGGCGGGGTGTTCGAGTGAGCCGACCCGAACGTCGGCGGCCTACTCGTACCAGGCGCTCCCGTGTCACCACGCTGCCGAGACTGCTGGCGACCGCCGTCGAGACCAATCCCACCGGTACCGCGCTCGTGTTCGCGGATGCGTCGGCGTCGTTGGCGGTGTTGTCGTATGCGGAGTTGGATGAGCGGTCGACGCGGTTGGCTCGGTTGTTGATCGAGTGGGGTGTGGGTCCTGAGGTTGTGGTGGCGGTGGGGGTGCCGCGGTCGGTGGAGTCTGTTGTTGCGGTGTGGGCGGTGGCGAAGGCGGGGGCTGGTTTTGTTCCGGTGGATCCGGGTTATCCGGCGGAGCGGGTGGCGCATATGGTCACCGACTCCGGGGCCGCGCTGGGCCTGACCGTGTCCGCCGCGCGGGACGCCCTGCCGGGTGATATCGAATGGCTGGTGCTGGACGGTGCGGTTCGCGACCGGCTGGAGGGTATGTCGGCGGAGCCGCTGGAGAATGCCGACCGGTTGCGGCCCTTGCGGGCGGAGCACCCGGCGTATGTGATCTATACGTCCGGTTCGACGGGCAAGCCGAAGGGTGTGGTGGTCACGCAGGCTGGTTTGTCGAGTTTCTGTGATGAGCAGCGTGAGCGTTACAGGGTTGGGAACGATTCGCGGACTTTGCATTTCGCGTCGCCGTCGTTCGATGCGTCGGTGTTGGAGTTGTTGCTGGCGGTGGGTGGTGCGGCGACGATGGTGGTGGCCGCGCCGTCGGTGTACGGCGGTGACGAACTCGCCGCCCTGCTGCGCCGGGAGGAGGTGACACACGCCTTCGTCACCCCGGCCGCGCTGGCCTCACTCGACCCGGCGGGGCTGGACGACCTGCGCGTGATCATCTCCGGTGGCGAGGCCTGCCCGCCGGAACTGGTGCGGCGCTGGGCCGTTCCGATCGCCGACGGCACGCGCGAGTTCTACAACGGCTACGGGCCGACCGAGACCACGATCATGACGAACATCAGTTCGCCACTGATCCCCGGGGAAACCATCACCATCGGCGCGCCGATCCGGGCCGTCACCGAGTACGTGCTGGACGACCGGCTGGCGCCGGTGCCCGACGGCGCCGTCGGTGAGTTGTACATCACCGGAGCGCAATTGGCCCGCGGGTACCACCGCAGGCCGTCGCTCACCGCCGCGCGATTCGTGGCGAATCCGTTCGAGCCGGCGGGTTCCCGGCTCTACCGCACCGGCGATCTCGTGCGCCGCACCGTGTCCGGTGAGCTGGAGTATCTGGGCCGCAACGATTTTCAGGTGAAGATCCGAGGTTTCCGGATCGAGCTGGGGGAGATCGACGCGGTGTTGTCCGCGCACGAGTCGGTCGACTTCGCGGTGACCGTCGGGCACCGGCTCGACACCGGCGCGACGATTCTCGTCTCCTACGTGCATCCCGTGGACGGGGCGGTCGAGGTCGAACAGCTGCTGGAGCGGGCGAGCCGCAGCCTGCCCGCGCACATGGTGCCCACGACCGTCATGGTGCTCGACGAGATCCCGCTGACCCCGGTCGGCAAGCTGGACCGCGCCGCGCTGCCCGCACCGGTGCTGCAGGCCAAGGAGTTTCGCGCGCCGTCCGGTCGCCTCGAGACGCTGGTCGCCGAGATCTTCACCGAGCTGCTGCACCCCGCCGCGACCGTCGGCGCCGACGACGACTTCTTCGATCTGGGCGGTAACTCGCTGATCGCCACCCAGGCCGCCGCCCGGCTGGGCGCGGCGCTGGGCACCCGGGTGCCCGCCCGGCTGGTGTTCGAGGCGCCGACCGTCGCCGGCCTCGCCGCCGGGATCGAACCGCTGGTCGACGCGGGCGGGCGCATTCCGCTGACCCCGATGCCGCGGCCGGACCGGATCCCGCTCTCGCCCGCGCAGCAGCGGATGTGGTTCCTCAATCAGTTCGACACCGCGTCGGCCGCCAACAACATCCCGGCCGCCATCCGGCTGTCCGGCGCGCTCGATGTGGCGGCGCTGCAGGCCGCGGTCGCCGACGTGGTCGAGCGGCACGAGACGCTGCGCACCGTGTACCCGGCCGAGGACGGCACCGGGTACCAGGTCGTCCTGCCGACCGAGCAGGCCATTCCCGATCTGGTCGCCGAGCCCGTGGCCCCGGCCGAACTCGAGGCCCGGCTGGCGGCGTTCGCCTTCGCCGGATTCGACGTGGCGGCGGAGGTGCCGCTGCGAATCGCCCTGCTGGCCTTGGATTCCGGCGCCGTGCCCGCCGACCACGTGCTCGCGATCTCCGTCCATCACATCGCCGCCGACGGCGCGTCGATGGCGCCGCTGGTGCGCGACCTGATGACCGCCTATCTGGCCCGGTGCGGCGGCCTCGCGCCCGACTGGGCGCCGCTGCCGGTGCAGTACGCCGACTACACCCTGTGGCAGCGGGCCGTGCTGGGCGACGAATCCGATCCCGATTCCGTGGGCGCCGTTCAGCTCGCGTATTGGAGTTCGACGCTGGCCGGGCTTCCGGACCGGCTCGACCTGCCCGCGGACCGCCCGCGTCCCGCGGTGGCGTCCGGGCACGGCGGTCAGTACGCGTTCGAACTCGACGCCGACGTTCATGCCCGGCTCGTGGAACTCGCACAGGCGGCCGGTGTGTCGTTGTTCATGGTGGTGCACGCGGCGTTGGCGGTGTTGCTGGCGCGGTTGTCGGGGATGGACGACATTGTCGTCGGCACGCCGGTGGCCGGGCGCGGTGAGGCCGAACTCGACGATCTGATCGGCATGTTCGTCAATACCCTGGCACTGCGGACCCGCGTCGATGCGGCGGCGCCGTTCACCGACCTGCTGGCAGAGGTGAAAGAGACCGATCTGGGTGCGTTCTCGCATGCGGAGTTGCCGTTCGAGCGTTTGGTCGAGGTGCTGGATCCGGTGCGTTCGCAGGCGCATCATCCGTTGTTCCAGGTGGCGCTGTTCTTCCAGAACATGGACAAGCCCACGCTGGAACTGCCCGGCCTGAGCGCCGCGGCCGTCGAATTCGACGGCGCCATAGCGAAATTCGACCTTCAGCTCACGGTCGTCCCGCACGAGGAGGACGCTGCCCCCGCCGGATTGGCGGCCCTGTTCACCTACGCCGCCGACCTGTTCGACAAGCCGACCATCGCGGGCTTCGCCGAGCGCCTCACTCGCATCCTGACCACCGTGGCCGCCGACGCGCGGTGCCCGGTCGGCGCGATCGAACTGCTGTCCGGAACCGAGCGCGACCGCATCCTGCGCGACTGGAACGAGACTCGGCATCGGGTCGAGCCGGAGCTGCTGCTCGACGGTTACCGGCGCGCGGTGGCGCGGCAGCCCGACGCGGTGGCCGTGACCTACGAGGGCGCTTCGCTCACCTACGCCGAGTTCGACACCCGGGTGAACCGGCTCGCGCGGCTGCTGATCTCGCGCGGCGTGGGCCCGGAAGCCTTGGTGGGCTTGGCCGTTCGGCGGTCGCTGGACCTGGTGGTGGGAATGTACGCGATCATCGCCGCGGGCGGCGCGTACGTGCCGCTGGACCCCGACCATCCCGCCGAGCGCATCGGCCACATCCTCGACACCGCCGAGCCGGTCACGGTACTCACCACCGCTGCGGACGCCCCGGCGGTGGCCGCGGCGCGCGACGTGCTGGAGATCGACCGGACCGACCTGTCGCAATTCTCCGGCGAGCCGATCGCCGACGCCGAACGCCTTGCCCCGCTGCGTGATTCACACCCCGCCTACGTGATCTTCACCTCGGGATCGACCGGCCGCCCGAAGGGCGTTGCGGTGTCGCACGCGGCCATCCACAACCAGATCGAGTGGATGCTCGCGCAGTACCCGCTGGGCCCCGGCGATGCGTACCTGCAGAAGACGGCGACCACGTTCGACGTCTCCCTGTGGGGTTACTTCATGCCGCTGCGGTCCGGCGCGCGGCTGGTCGTCGCCACCCACGACGGGCATCGCGACCCGTTGTACGTGGCGGAAACCATCGCCGCCGAAGGTATTACGGTCACCGACTTCGTGCCGTCGATGCTGACCGTGTTCGCCGCGCACCTGACGCAGGGTGCGTGCCCGAGCCTGCGGGACATATTCGTGATCGGCGAGGCGCTGCCGCCGGAGACCGTCGACGCGGTCCGCCGGGTCTGTGGCGCGCGGGTGCACAACCTGTACGGCCCGACCGAGGCCGCGGTGTCGGTGACCTACTGGCAGGCGCGCGGCGACGACCGGACGAGTGTTCCGATCGGCTTGCCGCAGTGGAACACTCAGGTCTACGTTCTGGACGGGCGGCTGCGCCCGGTACCGGCGGGCGTGCCGGGGGAGCTGTACCTGGCGGGTGCGCAGTTGGCGCGCGGCTATGTGCGGCGGCCCGATCTGTCCGCCGACCGGTTCGTCGCCAACCCGTACGGTGCGGCCGGTTCCCGCATGTATCGCACCGGCGACCTGGCGGTGTGGCGCGCGCCCGAGGGTGAGCTGCCCGCGCGGCTGGATTACCTGGGGCGCACCGACTTCCAGGTGAAGTTCCGCGGCCAGCGCATCGAGCTGGGCGAGATCGAGACCGCGCTGCTGGCCGAGCCCGCGGTGAGTCAGGCGGTGGCCGCGGTGGTGCCGTCGGCGCTCGGTGACCAGCTCGTCGCGTACGTGGTGCCCGCGCCCGGCCTGCGCCTGGATCAGGCGGATCTGCTGGCGGCCGTGGCGAAGTCGCTGCCGGTCTACATGGTGCCCGGCACGATCGTCGTGCTGGACGCGTTCCCGCTCAACGCCAGTGGCAAGCTCGACCGCAAGGCGCTGCCGGAGCCGACCTACTCCACCCGCGAATTCCGTGCCCCCGCGACGCCGGTCGAGGAGATCGTGGCGGAGGTGTTCAGCGAGGTCCTCGGCCTCGACCGGGTCGGCGCGGACGACGACTTCTTCGCCCTGGGCGGCAACTCGCTGGTCGCCACCCAGGTCGCGGCCCGGCTGGGCGTGGCCATCGACGGCCGGATACCGGTGCGGACGGTCTTCGAGACGCCGACGGTGGCGGCGCTGGCCGCCGCGATCGAATCGCACACACACGACAGCCGCGGCGTCGAACTCGGCGCCCTCGAGCGGCCCGAACGGTTGCCGTTGTCGTTGGCGCAGCAGCGGATGTGGTTCCTGAATCGGTTCGATCAGGATGGTGATACGGCGGGTTCGGCGGCTTATAATTTGCCGTTCGCGTTGCGGCTCACCGGGAATCTGGATGTGGCGGCGTTGTCGGCCGCGCTCGACGATGTGGTGGTGCGGCACGAGGTGCTGCGCACTGTCTATCCCGAGACGGCCGACGGCCCGGTGCAGGTGGTGCTGCCGGTGTCGGCGGCGGTCGGGCACCACGGAGCGGACGCGACCGCGCATGTGGGCGGGTGGGTGTCCGTCGTGCCGGAGCGGCTCACCGCCGAGGGCGCGATCGCGGCCGTGTACGAGCTGGCGGCGACGCCGTTCGACGTCACCACCGAGGTGCCGATCCGGGTGCGGCTGTTCGACATCACCGACACCGCCTCCGATGCGCGCGAATACGTGCTGGCCGTGGTGGTGCACCATATCGCGGCGGACGGTTCGTCCATGGCCCCGCTGGTGCGCGACGTGATGACGGCGTACGCGGCGCGCACCGCGGGCGCGGACCCCGGCTGGGCGCCGCTGCGGGTGCAGTACGCCGACTACGCGGTCTGGCAGCGTGCGGTGCTGGGTGACGAGTCGGATCCGGGTTCGATTGCGGCGCAGCAGATCACGTTCTGGCGGCGGGAGTTGTCGGGTTTGCCGGATCTGCTGGAGTTGCCTGCGGATCGGCCGCGTCCGGCGGTGGCGTCGTTGCGTGGTGGCCGGGTGGAGTTCCGGGTGGACGCGGAGACGCATGCGGCGTTGAGCACGCTGGCACGTGCGCATGGTGCGACGTTGTTCATGGTGGTGCATTCGGCGTTGGCGGTGTTGCTGGCGCGGTTGTCGGGGACTGATGACATTGCGGTGGGTACGCCGGTCGCGGGTCGTGGTGAGGCGGAGCTGGATGATCTGATCGGGATGTTCGTGAATACGGTGGTGTTCCGGACGCGGTTGGATCGTGGCGAGAGTTTCGTGGAACTGCTCGCACGCCAGCGGGAGGCGGATCTGCGGGCGTTCGCGCATGCGGATGTTCCGTTCGAGCGGTTGGTGGAGGTGTTGAATCCGCCGCGGTCGACGGCGCATCATCCGTTGTTCCAGGTGGGTTTGTCGTTCCAGAATTTGGCGCGCACGGAATTGTCGCTGCCTGGTCTGGAAGTCGCGGGTGTGGATGCGGATCTGGATGTGTCGCAGTTCGATCTGCATTTGATCGTCGGTGATACGTATGACGAGCAGGGGAGCCCGGCGGGTATCGGTGGGTTCTTCACCTATGCGACCGATCTTTTCGACGCTGCCACGGTGGAAGGTTTCGCGGCGCGGCTCTCGCGCATTCTGACCGCCGTCGTCACCGACGACACGGTTCCCGTCGGCGACCTCGAGATCCTGACCCCGGCGGAACTCGCGCACGTCGTCGCCGACCGCAATGCCACCACGCACGCGCTGGACGCCGCCGCGACGCTGGTGACCCTGCTCGACCGCTCCGTCGCGGCGGCGCCCGAGGCGGTCGCGCTGGTCGCGGACCTGCCGGACGCCGAGACCGGTCGCGCCGAACTGAGCTTCGGCGAACTCGACGCGCGGGTGAATCGCCTTGCCCGGCACCTGATCTCGCTGGGCGTCGGCCCCGAATCGCGAGTCGCGCTGCTGCTGCCGCGTTCCATCGATCTCGTGGTCGCCATGTACGCGGTCGCCAAGGCCGGCGGCGCCTACGTCCCGATCGACCCCGACCAGCCCGCCGAGCGGGTCGACTACATCCTGGATACCGCGCAACCGGTGTGCGTGCTGACCACCGGGGCGGTACAACCGCGCCGCGACGCCGCGACAGCGGCCGCCGGTCCGCGTCCGGTGGTCGCGGCCGGAAACGGCGCGGTGCTCGATTGGCGCGGACGCTCCGAGTCCATGCCCGCCCTGCTCGAGGCATCGGTGGACGCGGACACAGCCGCCCACCGCGCGGCGGAACCGGACGCGGGGCCGCGGATCGTCGCCCTCGACGCCCTGGACCTGACCGCGCACTCCGCCACGGCCGTCACCGACGCGGATCGCGTTGCGCCACTGCGTTCCTCGAACACCGCCTACGTCATCTTCACCTCCGGCTCGACCGGCCGCCCGAAGGGCGTGGCCGTGCCGCACGCGGCCGTCGTCAACCAGTTGACCTGGAAGACAGCGACGTTCGGCCTGGGCGCCGACGACGCGGTGCTGCTGAAGACCGCGGCGACCTTCGACCTGTCGGTGTGGGAATTCTGGTCGGCGGCGGCATCGGGGGGCCGCCTGGTCATCGCGATGCCCGACGCCCACCGCGACCCGGCCTACCTGAACGAACTGCTGGCCCGCGAGGCCGTGACCACGCTGCACGTGGTGCCGTCGATGCTCGACGCGCTGCTCACCGACGCCACCACCCGCGCCGGCGGCCGGGCCATGGCCGGACTGCGGCGGGTGCTGGCCATCGGTGAGACCCTGCCGGGCGCGCTGGCGCAGCGGTTCCTGTCGCTCTACCGCGACGTCGAGCTGTACAACGCCTACGGCCCGACCGAGGCGGCAGTGTCGGTGACGAACCACCTGGTGACCGCGGCCGACCAGGTCTCGGTGCCGATCGGCGTGCCGGAATGGAACACCCGGGTGTACGTGCTCGACGCGCGGCTGCACCCGGTCCCGGACGGCGCGGCGGGCGAATTGTACCTGGCCGGTGCGCAATTGGCGCGCGGCTACCTCGGCCGTCCGGAGCTGACCGCGGACCGGTTCGTGGCCGACCCGTTCGAGCCGGGCGCGCGGATGTACCGCACCGGCGATCTGGTGGCGTGGAACCCCGCGGGAGAACTGGAGTACCGGGGCCGCACGGATTTCCAGGTGAAGATCCGCGGCTTCCGCATCGAACTCGCCGAGATCGAGGCCGCGCTGCTGGCACTGCCGGAGATCGCCCAGGCGGCCGTACTGGCCCGCAAGGACGGCCGCAGCGGCGACCGGCTGGTGGCCTACCTGGTGCCGACCGGCGAGGCGCTCGACACCACCGCGGTCGGGTCGGCGCTGAGTACCGCGCTGCCGAACTACATGATCCCGTCGGCGTTCGTCACCCTGGACGCGCTGCCGCTCACCGCCAACGGCAAGCTCGACCGCAGGGCGCTGCCCGAACCGGTGGTGGAGACCAAGGCATACCGCGCCCCGCGCACACCCGCCGAAGAAGTGGTGGCGGATGTGGTCGCGGAGGTCATCGGCCTGGAGCGGGTCGGTCTGGACGACGACTTCTTCGCGCTCGGCGGCGACAGCATCATGTCCATCCAGGTGGTGTCGCGGGCCCGGGCTCGGGGCGTGCACTTCTCGCCGCGCGACATCTTCGGCTCCCGCACCGTCGAGGCGCTGGCGCGCGTCGCCACCGTGCCCGCCGACGCCGACGCACGGATCCGCACCGGACCGGTGCCGCTGCTCCCGAACGCGGTCCGGCTGCTGCGCCTGGACCCCACCGGCCGTGACTGCCGCGCCATCTCGTTGGCGGTGCCCGAGGACTGCGGGCCCGACCGGGTGCACGCGGCCGTGCAGGCCCTGCTGGACCGGCATCCGATGCTCTCGGCGCGTCTCGAAACAGCAACGGGCACAGCTGTACCCGAGGTTCCGGAGGGGAACGGGGCCGGGGCGAGCCCGTTCGGCCCGCCGGTGGGCGTGCGGATCCCGGCGGTCATCGCGGAGGCGGAGAACGTCGCCGAATCCGGTTCGCTGCCCGGGCACGTGGGGGGCGGCCCTGATTCCTGGGCCGACCATGTCACCGAGTTCCTGCCGGTGGTCTTCGATGCCCCGACCAGCCTGCTGCCCGCCCCGACCGCAGAGGCCGCGACCGAGTTCCTGCCCGTCGTCCGATCGTCCGCCGTCGATACCGGCGCCCACTTCGTCCGCCGCGCCGAACTACCGGATCCGACCCAGGAAATCGTTGGGAGCCTTGTGCTTCCCGACACCGTTGTGCTTCCCGATACCGTTGCCGAGGTCCCGCTGCGGCGGTTCGCGCCCGTGGCGAACGTGGCCGAGGTCGCCCTGCGCGCCCTGGCCGCCGACCTGGACCCGGCCGCCGGGCGCAATATCTGCTTCGGCCTGATCGCGCCGACCGAACCCGGCGACACGACGGCGGTGCCGCCCGTGCTCGTGATCGTCGCGAACGGCCTGGTCGTCGACGATGCCTCCTGGCGCACCATCATCGATGAGCTGTCCACCGCCTGGTCCGGCGGCCACCCCACGACGACCGGCGTCGACACCGGACCGGCGGATGTCGCGCACACGCTGGCGGCCCGCGCCACCGATCCCGCGACAGTCGGCGAAATCGACTGGTGGCGAACGGCTCTGGCCGATGCGCCCGCGGACATCCCGGTCGGCGATCTGGATCTGACGGTGCGCGGCCGGGTTTCGCTGGTGGTCACCGCCGAGGGCGCCGCCGCCGTGACCGCGGTGGCCGCCGCCTACCACGCCACCACCGAAGAGGTACTGCTCGCGGCCCTCGCGCTGGCACTGGAGTCGGGGCAGCGCGGACCGGCGGCCGAGGCGGTCGGCTCGGTCGTGCGACTGTTCGCCGACGGCCGCGCCGTGGCCGGACCCGGCGCGGCGGGCGCGGTCGGCGGGTACACCGCCGCCTACCCGTTCGTGCTGGGCCTGGACGCCATCGACGTGGACGACGCACTGCTCGGCGGCCCCGCGGCGGGCCGGGTGATCGCCCAGGTCAAGGAGCGCCGTCGTGCCGTGCCCGCCGCCGGAGTCGGCTACGGTCTGCTGCGTTACCTCAATCCCGACACCGCCACGGACCTGGCCGCGCTCCCGCACGGGCGCACCGCGTTCCGCTACCGCGACCTGCGTCCCGCCGACGCTTCGCCGGACACCGCGCCCGCGGACCTGTTCCTCGACATCACCATCGACGCCACTGCCGACAGCCTGCTGGCCCGATTCGACTACGCCGCCGCGGTGCTGGACGCCGAACAGGTGAAAGAGCTTGCCGGGCAGTGGGTCCGGGCGCTGGGCGGGCTGGCCGAGCACGGGACGCACGCGGACGCGGGCGGCTTCACTCCGTCGGACTTCCCGCTGGTGCGCCCGGCGCAGTCCGATATCGACCGGCTGGTCCGGGACTATCCGAACCTGTCCGATATCTGGCCGATGACACCGTTGCAGTCGGGGATGCTCTTCCACGCCCTGCTGGCCGACGCCTCGGTCGACCTGTACACCACGCAGTTCACCGTCGATCTCGGCGGCAGTGTGGACGTGCCGCGGTTGCGCGCGGCGGCCCAGGCCATGCTGGACCGGCACGACAACCTCCGGGTCGCCTTCGCCGCCGACGCCGCCGGCAATCCGGTGCAGGTCGTCCTCGACGATGTCGAAGTGCCCTGGCGCACCGTGGATCTCAGTGACGTCCCGGCGCACGAGGTGGATGCGGAGCTGGCCCGGCGCACCGCCGCCGACTACGCCGACCGGTTCGACATGCGCACCGCGCCGCTGCTGCGGTTCACCCTCATCCACACCGGCTTCACCGCGGGCAACACGTATCGACTCCTGGTGACCAGCCATCACATCCTGCTCGACGGCTGGTCCACGCCGCTGCTCATGCGCGACCTGCTGATGCTGTACGCGCTCGGGCCGGACGCGCGGCACCTGCCGGAGGTCCGCCCCTATCGCGACTACCTGGCCTGGCTGGTCGACCAGGATCGCGACGCCGCCCGGGCGGCCTGGCGGCGGGCGCTCGCGGGCGTCACCGAGCCGACACCCCTGGCCCCGGTCGATCCGGGCCGCGAAATCACCAGCGGCGCAGGCGAAACGGGCTTCGACCTGTCGGTGTCCGACACCGCCGAGCTGACCCGGCTGGCCGCGCGGCTGGGCGTCACCGTCAACACCGTGGTGCAGGCGGCGTGGGGCCTGCTGGTCGGGCGCAGTACCGATCGCGACGACGTGGTCTTCGGTGCCACGGTCTCCGGCCGCCCGCCGGCGCTGCCCGGTGTCGAAACCATGGTGGGCCTGTTCGTCAACGCGATTCCGGTGCGGGTGCGGCTGACGGCCACCGAGACGCTGAGCGGCCTGCTGCGGCAGTTGCAGTCCGAGCAGGCGGACCTGCTGGACTACCACTACCTGGGGTTGAGCGAGATCCAGGCGGCCGCGGGTGTCGACGGGCTGTTCGATTCGCTGGTCGTGTTCGAGTCGTATCCGATCGATCGCGACGGCCTGGACCGCGCCGGTGCGGTCGACGGCGTGCACGTCACCGGCATCGGTTCGGTCAACGGGACCCACTATCCGGTGACGGTCATGGTGTCGCTGGACGACCAGCTGCGGGTGTCGCTGCAATACCTGCGGGACGTGTTCGACGAGGCGACGGCCATCGCACTGGCGCAACGACTTTCGGCCCTGCTCGGCCGTTTCGTGACGACGCCGCAGGCCCGCGTCGCCGAGGTGGACGTGCTGCTGGCGAGCGAGCGCGACGAGCTGGCCGCCCGCAACGCCACGACGGCGCCCGAGCTGCTCGACGCCGCGACGCTGCTCTCGCTGTTCGACGCGCAGGTGGCCCGCACTCCGCAGGCCCCGGCGCTGTACTTCGGCGACAGCATGCTGACCTACCACCAGCTCGATGTCCGCGCCCGGGCGCTGGCGGGGGAGCTGGCCGATCGGGGTGTCGGACCGGAAGCGCTGGTGGCCGTGGCCATGCGGCGCTCGATCGATCTGGTCGTCGCGATCTACGCCGTGCTGCGGGCGGGGGCGGGTTACGTCCCCGTGGACCCCGATCACCCGGCCGAGCGCAACGAATTCGTCCTCGGCAACGCGCGGCCGGTGTGCGTGCTCACCACCGGCGGTGACGGCTTCGAAACCCGCACGGGGACACCGGTTGTCGTGGTGGACGAGCTGCCGCTAGACGGTCGCGGCCGGGAGTTCCCGCCCGCACACCCGGACGGCATCGCCTATGTCATCCACACATCCGGGTCGACCGGGCGGCCCAAGGGCGTGACGATCACCCACCGGCAGATGGTCAATCAGTTCCGATGGGCACAGCGCTGCTACCCGCACGGCACCGGCGACGTGGTACTGCACAAGACACCGATCACCTTCGACATCTCGACCTGGGAACTGTTCTGGCCGTTGCAGACCGGCGCCGCGGTGGTCGTCGCCGAACCCGACGGCCACCGTGATCCGGCCTACCTGTCGCGGCTGATCGAGGAGCGGTCGGTCAGCACCGTGCATTTCGTGCCGTCGATGCTGGACGCCTTTCTCGATATGGAAGCGAATCCGGCAGTGGCGCAGGGGTATCCGTCGCTGCGCTGGATCTTCGCCGCGGGTGAGGCATTGTCCGGCGAGACGGCGGCCGCCTGCGCCGAACTGCTCGAGCGCACCGAATTGGTGAACTGGTACGGCCCGGCCGAGGCCACCGTCGTCACCGCGGCGCCCGCGACCGCTACCACCGGTGCGAGCGTGCCGATCGGCAGCCCCGTGGCCAATACCCGGGTGCACGTGCTCGACCGGCAGCTGCGGCCGGTACCACCGGGCGCACCGGGCGAGCTGTACGTGGCCGGAATCCAACTGGCCCGCGGCTATCTCGGCGCGCCCGCGCTGACGGCCGAACGCTTCGTCGCCCACGACGGCGGCGAGCGCCTCTACCGTACCGGCGACATCGTCCGCTGGCGCGGCGGCGTACTGGAATACCTGGGCCGCAGCGATTTCCAGGTCAAACTGCGCGGCCAGCGGATCGAACTCGGTGAGATCGAAGCCGTGCTGACCGGCCACGGCACGGTGCGGCACGCGGTGGTCTCCCTGGTGCGCAGCGGTTCCGGTGATCGGCTGGTGGCTCACGTCGTACCCGCTCCCGGCGCCACCGTCGAGGAGGCCGCGCTGCTGGCGCACGCGCGAGATTCACTGCCCGGCTACATGGTTCCCGCCGCCCTGGTGGTGCTGGACGAACTGCCGCTGAACGCCAGCGGCAAGCTGGACCGCCGCGCGCTGCCGATGCCGCAGCTCTCCGGTCGTCCCTACCGCGCGCCCTCGACGCCGTCGGAAGAGACGGTCGCCGAGGTGTTCGGCGCGGTGCTGGGTGTCGAGCGGGTGGGCGCGGACGACGACTTCTTCGAACTCGGCGGCAATTCCCTGATCGCCACCCGCGCGGTCAGCCGCCTGCGCGCGCTGACCGGCACCGAGGTGCGGGTGCAGTGGTTCTTCACCGGGTCCACGGTCGCGGCGCTGGCCCAGCGGCTCGAGGACGCCCAGGACCTCGACTACGACTTCGACCTGGCGTCGGAGGCCGCGCTCGAGGTGGTGCTGCCGATCCGCGCCCACGGCACGGGCGCACCGCTGTTCTGCATTCACCCGATGTACGGATTGTCCTGGTGCTACGCCGGACTCGTGCGATTCGCGGGCGATCGGCCGATCGTGGGCTTGCAGTCGCCGGTGCTGTCGGAGGACGACCGGTTGCCGGAATCGGTGCGCGATATGGCCGTCCGTTACGTCGAGGAGATCCGGCGGGTGCAGCCGGAGGGTCCGTACCACCTGCTCGGCTGGTCGCTGGGCGGGGTGCTGGCACACGAGATCGCCACCATGCTGCAGGCCGCCGGTGCCCGGGTGGCGGTGCTGGTGATGCTCGATAGTCGCCTCGACATCGACCTCGGCGATTTCCGCGCCGCCGTGCGCGAGGTGCTCGCCGAGATCGGCATCGGCGCGGAGGCGCTGGTCGGCGACGGCGATATCTACGATCTCAGCGAACCGGCGCTGGCCACCCTGCACGCCACCCTCCCGCCCGACCTGGCGCTGTTCACCCCCGAGCGGTTGCGCCGCATCTACCGCAGCGCCGTGCGGTCGGCGGAGATGATCGTCGAGCACCGGCCCGGGGTGTACCGGGGCCGGCTCGACTACTTCTCCGCGCGCGACCGGTCGACCGGGGCGGACAACTGGCGCGACTACGTCGACGGCGAGATCGTCGATCTCCCGGTCGACGCCGTGCACGAGGAAATGGTGGCGCCCGAGGCGATGGCGCAGATCGGCCCGCAGCTGAGAAAACGTCTCGCTACGAGGGCCGACGGCGCGGCCGGAAACGCCGATCGGGCATGATGAGGCGGTCGCCGCGTAACGATGTCCTCTGGTCGGACGACTAGAAAGGCCGTAGGGTCGGGCGCGGCGTCGCCCGATTCGTGGGTGTCGGCACGGGGCGCCGACGGGAATCGCTGGACCGAAAACCGATGAGATAGCGAAGGTGTGAGCATTGATTCGTCGACACTTCCGGCGTAGTGGCCTGCGGGCAGCCGCCGCGATCGCGGCCACAGGAGTACTCGCCGGCGTGGTAGCCGGAATCGGCGCACCCACCGCCTCGGCGGACGACCCCATCATCGCCTCGAAGACCCTGCTGGGCGATCCGAAGTCCCCGGACGGGTCCTACATCTCCAAGGCGACCTACAAGGACGACCGCAACATCCGGCTGTACGTCTACTCGGCCGCGATGGACAAGACCTTCCCCGTCGACGTGCAGCGCCCGGCCGACGCCTCCGCGCCGCGCCCCACGCTGTATCTGCTCAACGGCGCGGGCGGCGGCGAGGACGCGGCCTCCTGGCAGCAGAAGACCGACATCGTCAACGGGTTCCTCGCCGACAAGAACGTCAATGTGGTGCAGCCCATCGGCGGCAAGTGGAGCTATTACACCGACTGGATCAAGGACGACCCGACGCTGGGCCGCAACAAGTGGACGACGTTCTTCACCGAGGAGCTGCCGCCGCTGATCGACGGCGCGCTGGGCACCAACGGCGTCAATGCCGTTGCGGGCCTGTCCACTTCGGGCACCACCGTGCTGAACCTGCCGATCCACGCCCCCGGCCTGTACAAGGCCGCCGCCGCCTACTCCGGCTGCGCGCAGACCAGCGACCCGGCCGGGCGCGAGTTCGTCAAGCTGACCGTCAACACCTGGGGCGGCGGTGACGTCACCAACATGTACGGCCCGGACGACTCCCCGGTGTGGGCGGAGAACGACCCGTACGTGCACGCCGAGCAACTGCGCGGCCTGGACATGTACATCTCCACCGGCAACGGCCTGCCCGGCGTGTACGACACCCTCAACGGTCCCTACGCGCTGCCCGGCGCCTACGGTCTGGGCAACCAGATCCTGATCGGCGGCATCATCGAGGCGGGCACCAACTACTGCACCAGCAACCTGAAGACCAAGCTGGACAGCCTGGGCATCCCCGCGACCTACAACTTCCGGAACTCGGGCACACACTCCTGGGGCTACTGGCGCGACGACTTCATGAACTCGTGGCCGGTACTGGCCCGGGGTCTGGGTCTCTGACACTCCACCAGGGCAGACGTACCGCCCCGGCCGCTGTAGCGGTCGGGGCGGTCACATTTTCCGGGTCAAGCTCAACAAAAAGTTCGGATACCCATAAAATAAAATTCATGAGTACCGTTGTCTCGCCTCGCACCTCGTTCCGCCGGGCGAGATCGGCCTCGATCCTGCTCGGCCCGGCCTTCGTGGCCGCTATCGCCTATGTCGATCCCGGCAACGTGGCCTCGAACATCAGCGCGGGCGCGCAGTTCGGCTACCTGCTGGTGTGGGTGATCGTGATGGCCAACGCGATGGCCGCGCTGGTGCAGTACCTGTCGGCGAAACTGGGTCTGGTCACCGGCCGCACGCTGCCGCAGGTGGTGCGGGACCGGGCAAGCCGGCCGATCCGGCTGGCGTACTGGGCGCAGGCCGAATTGGTCGCGATGGCAACGGATCTGGCCGAGGTGGTCGGCGGCGCGATCGCGCTGAACCTGCTGTTCGATCTGCCCCTGCTGCTCGGCGGCGTGATCACCGGCGTGGTGTCGATGGGGCTGCTTGCGGTGCAGAACCGCCGGGGGCAGCAACCGTTCGAACGGGTCATCATCGGCCTGCTCGCCATCATCGCGATCGGATTCATGGCCAGTGTGGTGATCGCCCCGCCGTCGGCGCCGAGCGCGCTGGGCGGACTGTTGCCGCGCTTCGACGGCGCCGAGAGCGTGTTGCTGGCGGCGGCGATGATCGGCGCGACGGTCATGCCGCACGCCATCTACCTGCATTCCGCACTCTCGCGGGACCGGCACGGACAACCGGAGGAGGGCCCGGCGCGGGCGCGGCTGCTGCGCATCACCCGCGTCGACGTCGGCCTCGCGATGGTGATCGCCGGTGCGGTGAACCTGTCGATGCTGCTGATGGCCGCCAACACGCTGAACGGTCGCGACGACGTCGACTCGCTGGAGTCCGCGCACGCCGCGGTGAGCGACGCGCTGGGCCCGTGGGCGGCGCTGCTGCTGGCGGTCGGGCTGCTGGCTTCCGGGCTGGCCTCCACCTCGGTCGGCGCGTACGCCGGTGCGATGATCATGGAAGGTCTGCTGAGCCGCCGCATTCCGCTGCTGCTGCGCCGCCTGGTCACCCTGGTTCCGGCGCTGATCATTCTGGCGGTGGGGATCGATCCCACCCGCGCGCTGATCATTTCGCAGGTGGTGCTGTCGTTCGGCATTCCGCTGGCGCTGATTCCGCTGGTGCGCTTCACCGGTGACCGCACCCTGATGGGCGCCGACGCCAACCACCGCTGGACCACCAGGGCGGCCTGGTCGATCGCCGCCGTGATCTCCGCGCTGAACCTGCTGCTGATCTACCTCACCGTCACCGGCGGTTGACCCCGCGGCTAATGGTTCGTCGCGTAGTGCTCGGCGATGTCGTCGCTGGTGGTGACCCACACTCCGGGGTGGTTGACGACGTAGTCGAGGGCCTCGTCCAGGTAGCGGTGGCGGAACGCCTGGCCGGTGACGAAGGGATGCAGCGCCAACCCGAACACGCGCCCGCTGTCGGCCGAGTCGGCGTACAGCTGGTCCACCTGGTCCTTCACCATCCGCACGAAGTCCGGCCCGGTGAGGCCCTTGGTGACGAAGACGCCGATGTCGTTGAGTTCCACCGAGTACGGAACACTCAGCAGCCCGGGCACATTCAGCCGGTAGGGCTGGTCGTCGTTGGTCCAGTCGAGCACGTAGCGCAGGCCCAGCTCCGCCAGCAGTCGCGGGGTGTCGAAGGTCTCGGTCAAGCCCGGGCCCATCCAGCCGCGCGGCCGGTAGCCGGTGGACTTCTCGATGGCCGTGACGATCTCGCGCAGCGCGACCCGCTCGTCTTCCACTGACAGCCCGGTGTGCAGGTGGCTGTTGCTGCTACCGTGCGCGAGCCACACCCAGTCACGGGCCCTCCCGGCCTCGATGATCTGCGGATACCGCTCGCCCGCATCGGAATTCAGCAGCGCGCTGGCGCGGATGCCGTGCTTGTCGAGCAGTTCCAGCTGCCGCCAGAACCCGACCCGCGGGCCGTAGTCGCGCCAGCCGTAGTTGAGGGCGTCCGGCGTCAGCGAGGTGGTGCCCTCGTAGGTGGCCGTGCCGGGCAGATCGACGTAGAAGTGCTCGATATTGAGGCCGACGTAGAAGGCGACCCGCTTGCCGCCGGGCCAGTGGATCGGCTCGCGTTCGGTGATGGGGCTGTAGTCGAAGAGGGTGACGTCTTTGCTCATGGCGCTATGCTCGAACCCTCACATAGATGTGAGGGTCAAGCGAGAGTTGTTGTGAGGTAGGGCATATGCGAATCGGTGAGCTGGCGGAGCGCACGGAGACCTCCCCGCGCCTGCTGCGCTACTACGAGGAACAGGGGCTGTTGCGGGTGGGCCGCACCGCCAACGGCTACCGCGACTACGACGAGCGCCTGGTCGAACAGGTGCTGCACATCCGCGGCCTGCTGGAGGCGGGCCTGCCGACCCGGCTCATCAAGCAGATCCTGCCCTGCCTCGACGATCCGGCCGACATCCATTTCGCCGATGCCGACCCCGAGATCCTGGCGACCCTCGAGCGGCAGCGCGACCGGCTGGCACACCGCATCGAACTGCTGATCCGCAACCGCGATGCCATGACCGCCTACATCGACTCGCTGCGCAGCTGCGCGCGCGAGCCGGACGCTACCGTCCGTGCCTGAGCCGGAAGACGGCCTTGGCCCAGCGCAGGTGGCGCGGGTGACGGTCGAAGGTGGTCAGGTTGACCGGGGCGCGGTAGCGCTTCTGCGCGATGGCCAGGGTGCGGCTGAACTCCCGCAGCCCGGCCTCGCCGTGCGCATGGCCCTGGCCGTACTCGCCGACCCCGCCGAACGGCATGGACGGAATGCCCGCGGAGGCCATCGACGAATTCACCGTCACCACACCGGTTCTGATGCGGTCGGCCAGTTCCGGCACCGCGCGCACGTCGCGGGTGAACACCGCCACCGCCAGGCCCTGCCCGGCGGCGTTGATGCGCTCGACCGCCTCGTCCATGGTCGCGACGCGGTTCACGATCAGCACCGGCCCGACCGCCTCGCCGGTGATCGCCGAACTGTCCTCGGGCACGTCGGCCAGCACGATCGGCTCGATGTAGGGCTCGCGGATCGAGTCCAGGCCGCCGACCACGGCCCGGCCGCCGCGCGCGATGGCGTCCTTGACCTGTCGTCGCACGATGTCGACCTGCGATTCCAGGATCATCGGGCCGTAGGAGGCGCGGCGGTCGCCGCCCGGCCGTAGCTTGCGGGCCTGCGCCGCCACCTTCTCGAGGAAGGGGTCGTACACCGATTCGGCGACGTAGGCGCGCTGGATGCCGGTGGGGCTCTGCCCCGCGTTGGACATGGCGCCGAAGACGGCGGCCTCGGCGGCGTCGTCGAGTTTGGCGTCGACCTGCACCACCATGGCGCCCTTGCCGCAGTGCTCCACCACCACCGGTGTCATGGACTGCGCGCACAGCGAGATCACTTCGCGGGCACCGCTCTCCGACCCGGCGTAGGCGACCTTGTCGAGCCGGGCGCGGCACAGCGCGGCGCCGGTGCTGCTGTCGCCGGTGATCACTTGCAGCACGGGCTGATTCGGGGCCAGCCGGCTCCAGCTCTCGGCCAGCCAGACGCCGACGCCGGAGGTGAGTTCGCTGGGTTTGAACACCACCGCGTTGCCCGCGGCCATGGCGTAGGCGATCGACCCCATCGGGGTGAAGACCGGATTGTTCCAGGAGCCGAGCACACCCACCACGCCCAGCGGCAGGTATCCGACCGAGGCGCGCTGATTGCGGGTGAGCCAGGTGGAGCCGAGCCGGCGGCGGCCCAGCGCGCGTTCGGCGTTGCGGGCCGCCCAGTCCAGGTTCTCCACCGCGAGCATGACCTCGATGGCGGCCTCGACCTCCGGCTTGCCGGTTTCGGCGCAGACGATGTCGACCAGTTCACCGGCATTGCGCGCGATGGCGCGCTTCCAGTCCAGCAGCCAGCGCCGCCGGCCCGCGAATCCGAGTGCCGCCCACCATTTCTCGGTGGCCCGGGCGGCCCGGACGGTGCGGGTCACCTCGCCGGTGCCCATCATCGCGAAGTCGCCCACCGCCTCACCCGTGCGGGGATCGAAGGACGTGAGCACCTTCGGGCGGACCGTCCCTCCCGTGTGCGCTGCCGTGCGGCGCGCCGACTCGGCCATTGGTCACCCTCTCGCTGGCGAATGCTCCGGCAACCGGTCCTCCCCGACCGGATCGCGATTGCCGCAGACAGGTGAGTGTCTTCAATTCCCCTGTCCGCCAGACTATGGGCGCGCCCCCGCCACCGACAAGAATGGGTTATCGAGCCAGACCACCCGGTCTGTCTGCGGACCAGCGCCGATCTGCGCACGAGCGGCAATAAGGATTGAAATGTGAGTAACGCCACAAGTATTCGCGCGCGGGTTTGGGTACCGGCCGTTCGGCCCGGGAACCCCCGAAGCCAGGCCCCCGCAATCACGTTGCCGCAGAACGCCTATCCCATGCCCACACCCACCCTGCCGAACACACTCACAACCAGTCGGCAAGGAGACACTCACGACCAATCGGCAAGTGCACACTCGGGAAGCATCCGCCACGGACACACTGACGAACCCCGGCAAGGAAAGGTCCCCCTCACGCAACCACAAACCCGCCGCGGCGAAGCCGCGGCAATTGAACACAGTAACATCGCGGCAGGTGGATGGGATCACCTACCGAGGCGTGCACACGGCGTTCCGGACAATCCGGTCGCTGCCCGGTCGATAGTGGAGAGTTGATGCCGAGCTTGGACAATGCGGAACCGCAACCCCCGGGAGAGCCGGAGACGGCCGGGACGACCGCGGGCCCCGACGACCGCGTCGTAGCCGACGCGGTGCCGGTGGTTTCGGAACCGGCGGTGGTGGTGTCGGAGGTCCGCAAGTCCTTCGGTGACGTGCACGCGCTGCGGGGTATCAGCTTCACCGCCGAGCGTGCCAGCGTGCTCGGCATCCTCGGCCCCAATGGCGCGGGCAAGACCACCGCGGTGAAGATCCTCTCCACGCTGCTGCGCCCCGACGCCGGGACGGCCGTGGTGGCGGGTCACGACGTCGTGCGCGATCCTGCGGGCGTGCGGCGCTCGATCATGATGACCGGGCAGTACGCGGCGCTGGACGAGAATCTGTCCGGCCGGGAGAACCTGGAGTTGTTCGGCCGCTTGATGGGCCTGGCGAAGAAGGCGGCCCGGCAGCGAGCCGACACCTTGCTGGAGGAGTTCGACCTGGTCGGCGCGGGTAAGCGTGCGGTGCGGCACTATTCGGGCGGCATGCGGCGGCGCGTCGATATCGCGTGCGGGCTGGTGGTCCGGCCGGAGGTGGTTTTCCTCGACGAGCCGACCACGGGCCTGGACCCGCGCAGCCGCCAGGGCGTCTGGGATCTGGTGACCGCGCTGAAACAGCAGGGCATCACGGTGCTGCTCACCACGCAGTATCTCGAGGAAGCCGATGTGCTCAGCGACAACATCATCGTCATCGATAAGGGCGCGGTGATCGCCGAGGGCACGGCCGACGCGTTGAAGGAGAAGACCGGCGGCAGCTATTGCGAGGTGGTGCCGCTGGATCCGAAGCAGCTGCGCACCGCCGCCGACGCACTGGGCGAGCTGCTTCCCGAGGCCGTGCGCACCGACGTGCTCGCCGACGGCGCCGACCGCGTATCCATACCGGCCCCCGACGGCGCGGCGACCCTCGCCGAGGCGGTGCGTCGGCTGGACGCGGCCGGGGTGGAGCTGGCCGACATCGCGCTGCGCCGACCCTCGCTCGACGATGTGTTCCTCTCCATCACCGGGCATTCGGGCGGGAATCAGTGACCGTCTCGACCGCGACCGCCGAGACCCGGCTGTTCGCCGATATGCCGCCCGCGCGGCCGTCGAGCTTCGCGCAGTGGCGGGCCCTGACCGGACGGCTCGTGCGGACCATGGTGACCAAGGGCGAGCTGATCGTCGCTGTGATCACGCCGCTGGTGTTCACCGTCGGTTTCTATCTGCCGCTGCGCTTCGTGATGAAGGTCGGCGGCATCGATTACGCGCAGTTCGTCATGCCGATCATCGTGTTGCAGACCATGGCGTTCACGATGATGTCGAATGCGCAGATCGCCGCGATGGAAGCGCTTACCGGGCTCAACAGCCGCATGCAGACCATGCCCATCGGGAGTCTGGTGCCGCTGGTGTCGCGGCTGTCCGCGGGCCTGGTCCGATCGGTGACATCGCTGGCCGCGGCGATCCTGTTCGGGTATGTGATCGGATTCCGCTTCGTGGCCGGGTTCGGGCAGGCCGTGCTGTTCCTGGTCTTCTCGCTGGCGGTGGGCACGGTGCTGGCGATCGGCGCCGACGGGCTGGGCAGCTTGACCAAGAGCCCGGAGTCACTGAGCCAGGCATTGACGCTGCCGACCTTGATCTTCGGCATGCTGTCATGTGGTTTCGTGCCCGAGGTGGGTTTCCCGGCGTGGATCCGTCCGTTCGTGCGGAACCAGCCGATCTCACAGTTCTCCTTCGCCATGCGCGACATGGCCGAGCACGGGGTGAGCTGGCATGTGCTGTGGGTGCCGCTGGTGTGGCTGGCGGGGCTGGCGATCGCGTTCGTGCCGCTGGCTGTCTGGGCGAATACGAGGCGGGCGTGAGTAGCGGGGCGGGAACGGCGGAGTCGGCGGTGGGCCGGGATATCGGTGAGGAGCGTGCGGACATCGCTGCGAAGGACGTCGATTCGTTCGGCGGCAGGAGCCCGCTGCCGGTGGCGCCGCCGCAGTCGGAGCGCGCGCTGTCGACATGGGCGCGGCACAGCCTGATCCAGTGCCGCCGTCTGCTGCTGGTGTGGTCGCGTGATCCCGCGACCACCATCCAGGCGTTGATCTATCCGGTACTGACATTGCTGATGTTCAAGGTCGTGCTGGGCTACATGATCGAGAACGCCACCGGCATGCCCAGCTACTACGGCATGGTGCCGATGATCACGCTGGTGGCCGCCATGTCGGGTGCGGTGGTCAGCGCGCTGGGTTTCCGGACCGAGAAGATCACCGGCCTGCTGAGCCGGTTCTGGACCATGCCGATCCATCGGGCCGCCGGGCTCACCGGACGGCTACTGGCCGAGGCCATCCGGGTACTGATCTCCACGCTGCTCGTGGTCGCGGTCGGGGTGTGCATCGGCTTCCGGTTCTGGAACGGGCCGCTGGCCTCGCTGGCGATGATCGCCATTCCGGTGCTGTTCGGCGTCGCGTTCGCGGTCATGGTGACGGCATTGGCCACGGTGTCCGAAGGGGTCATGCTGGTGAACGTCATCGCCATCGTGAACACGCTGCTGATGTTCTTCAACTCCGGATTCGTCCCGACCTACGCCTATCCGCCCTGGCTGCAGAAGACGGTGGAGAACCAGCCGATGAGTACCGCGGTCGACGCCATGCGCGGCCTGGCCTGGGACGGGCCCATCGCCACGCCCCTGCTCAAGACCATCGCCTGGATCGTCGGCATGATCGTGGTCTTCGCCTACCCCGCCGTCCGGGGATACCGCCGCGCCGCCGAAACCGCCTGATCCTGGCGAAGAGCCAGCCGGGCTAACGGGGAAGCCCGGCGGGATAACGGGGGAAGCCCGGCGGGATGGCGGGGAAGCCTGGCGGGACGGCGGAAGTTTGAATCAGCCTTCGGGTGAATTCTCGCCCAGCAGAGCCGCGTTCATCAGCGCCTGCATGCGGGCGAGGCTTTCCGGGCGGCTGTCGAAGCGCATGCGGCGGCCCACGTCGACGACCTGGGCGATGGCCGCGTGGACGCGGAAGCGCGCCTCGGCCGGGTCGCCGTCGAGCAGGTGCGCCCACTCCAGCACGTTCTGCCGCTGGATGGAGCGCAGCTTCTGCTGTTCGGCGGCGGGCAGATTGGAGAACTCGGCGAAGTAGACCGGCAGGATCTCCGGCATCGCGAAGGTGAGCCGCGCGAATCTGGCCGCGATGCGCAGCGCGGCATCGGAGCGGCTGGTCGCCTCGGCGAGAGCCTCGGAGTTGGCGATCGCGACCCGCTCGCCGGTGCGGTGGAAGGCCGCGGCCAGCAGGTCGGACTTGCTGGAGAAGTACCGGTACACGCTGGAGGCGTTGATGCCGACGGCCGCGCCGATCTCCTCGATGCTGGCCTCGTGGTAGCCCTGCCGGCCGAAGATGCGGATGGCCTCGGTGAGCAGTTGCTCGCGCTTGCTGCTCAGCGGCAGCCCGCGCACGGCCGATTCCGGTGTGGCCGGGCCGGGCGGGGGCGGTAGCTCGGTGTGCAGGATCGAGCGGCAGATGTCCTGCAGCAGATCGGTGAGCCGGCTCGTGGCCAGCGCGGTGCGGTGGGCGGTGATGCTGCCGATCGCGCCGAGCATTCCGGTCGCGAGGATTCGGATGTCCAGCGGCGACGCGTCGGGTCGCAGCGGAGCGATCGCGTTCTCGACGGTTTCGTGCAGGCCGTTGTAGATCACGCGGATGCGCGCGCGGTCCTCGGGGCCGAGATACCGGCGCTCCCACCGGTAGAGCCCACCCTCGCGGCGCACCTCGATGGTGTGCTCGGCCAGCGCCCGGATCAGCGCGGTGAGTCGCGATTCCGGATCCAGCCGCGGGTCGTCGGCGCCGCGCGCGGTGTCGAGCAACTGTTGCGCCCCGGCCTCGGCGGCCGCGACCAGCAGCGCGTACTTGTTGGTGAAGTGGCGGTACAGCGCGGGACCGGAGATGCCGACCTCGGCCGCGATCTCGTCCACGCCCACCGGGTGGTAGCCGCGCTCGCTGAACGCACGGGCAGCGACCCGCACGATCTGCGCTTTCCGGTTCTTCGGCCGACGCTGCACCGGCGCACGGCGCTCGCCGCGTCCGTTCGGCGAGCTGTCCGGTCGCGCGGAAGCGAGCCCGGCCTCGCTGCGATCCGCGACCATACACCTCTCCTTCTGCCGTGCCGCCCTTGTTGACAGCGCCGGACAAGTCAACCTAAGTTAACCACAATTCGCAAAGTTAACCATCATTCTGGTGTCGTCGCCGACACCGGCGGCCTTCCTGGGGAGTTGCCATGAGCACCACCGACCACACCGGATTCACAGCCGTCCACGACGGGCCGGTGCTGCGCGTCACCATCACCAACCCCAAACGCAAGAACGCCATCGGCTACGACACGATGGTCGGGCTGGGCGAGACCTTCGCGACCGTCGACCCGTCGGTGCGGGTCATCGTGCTCACCGGCGAAGGCAGCGACTTCTGCACCGGCGCCGACCTCTCCGCCACCGCCGCCGAGGCACAGCGCGGCATCACACCCGAGATGACCATGGACGCCGCCAACCGGCTGGTGCAGGCGATCGTGGACGCGCCCGTACCGGTGGTCGCGCGGGTGCGCGGTGCGGCGGCCGGGATCGGGGTGGCGCTGGCGCTGGCCGCCGACCTCACCTACGCGAGTGAGGATTCCTATTTGCTGCTGGCGTTCATCAATATCGGGTTGATGCCCGACGGTGGGGCAGCGGCGTTGGTTGCGGCGGCGGCCGGGCGGGCGGTGGCGGCTGAGATGGCGTTGGTGGGGGAACGGCTTTCCGCTGGCGAGGCGAAGGGGTTCGGGCTTATTGCCGGTGTGCTCTCCGGCGAGGAGTTGGATGCGAAAGTCGAAGGGGTGGTGGCGAAGTTGGGGGGTGGGCCTCGGCGGGCGTTGGAGTTGACCAAGCGGGCGTTGAACGGGGCTGCGTTGGGGGCCCTCGATCGTGCGCTCGAGGTCGAAAAGGCCGGCCAGGTCGAACTGCTGCAATCGGCAGACTTCCTGGAAGGGGCGACGGCGATGTTGCAGAAGCGGAAGCCGGTGTTCGGGTAGGGGGAGGAGGGTGGCGTGTTGAGTTAGGTGGGGGCTGTATTTTTGGCCTCCGCTTCGCTCCGGCGGGTTTTCGGCGCCCTGTGGCTCGGTTTTCGAGCACCGCTGCTGGCTCCTTCGTCGCTTCGCAGCGGTGCTCGAAAACCGAGCCGCGCCGAAAACCTTTGGGGTTGGCGGGCTATGGGAGGGTTTTGGCGGAGGGGGTTGCGTGGGGTGGGAAGAGTTGCTTGAAGGGTGAGGAGTTGCTCGCGGGGTGAGGAGTTGCTCGAGGGTTGAGAGGTTGCGTGAGGGTGGGGGTTGCCTGAAGGCGGGGGAGTTGCCTCAAGGGGGTGGGTGGGCATGTCACAGTGGGGTGGGGGTTGGCGTCTTTCTTGTGTCACTACGGAGCAAGGGAGATGGCGATGCGGGTTGCGGTGTTGGGAGCCAGCGGGCGGATCGGGCGTGACGTTGTCGACGTTCTGAAGGGCCGAGGGCACGAGGTGGTCGCGGCCACTCGGGAGGTGGGTGTGGATGCCTACAGCGGTGGGGGATTGGCGGCCGCGTTGGCGGGGGTGGAGGTGGTGGTGGACGCCATCAACGCCGCCACCACCGAGACCGATGCGGTGGTGGACTTCTTCCGCACTATCGGGCACAACGTGCAGAGCGCGGCGGCCGACGCGGGAGTACGGCGGATCGTGTTGGTGTCGATCATCGGGATCGATGAGTTTCCCGCGGGACATTATGCGGGGAAGGTGGCGCACGAGCGTGCCTATCGGGAGGGGGCGGTGCCGGTGCGGGTGCTGCGTGCCGCGCAGTTTCACGAATTCACCGAGATGATGTTGGACTGGACCACTCAGGGTGACACGGCATATGTCCCGAAGATGCGGACGCAGTTGGTCGCCGCCCGTACGGTCGCGGAGCGCTTGGCGGCGATGGTGGTCGAGCCGGATGGGGCGGACCTGGTCGAGATCGCCGGACCGCACGAAGTGAACCTCGCGTCCGCCACGGCGAAACTGGCCGCCCGGCGCGGTGTTCCGGCCCACGTCCGCGAGGTGGTCCTGGACGACGACCCCAATCACCGGCTCCAGGCCGACGGTGCGCTGCTGCCGCGTCCAGGTGCGATCATCGCGGGGCCGACCTTCGACGAATGGTTGGACGCGCACTATCCGGCATAAGAACGGCGGCAATCCGGCGAACGGCTCGCAACTTGCCTACCGATAACCGAACCTGCTACGCGCTAGTCTGACAACATGGCTTACCTGGTTACTGGGGCGACCGGGTGCATCGGGCGATATCTCGTTCCGGAATTGCTGAAACGTAGCGACGAGGTGTACGTACTGGTGCGGCCCGGTGCGGATTCGGCGTATCGCTTCGATCGGCGCACCCGGGAGTGGGGTGGCGGCGAACGGGTGCGGCCGGTGCGCGGCGACCTCGGCGCGCCGGGCCTCGGCATCGACCCGGGCTGGCTGGCGGCGCGGCGGGGCGGCATCGACCACGTCTTCCACCTCGCCGCCGGGTCGGACGCCACGGCGCCGGGTGGCACCCGCCATGTGGTCGATGTCGCGGAGCGGCTGGAAGCTCGAGTGCTGCATCATGTTTCGACGGTCGAGGTGGCGGGTGCGGCGGCGGGGCCGTTCACCGAGGGCATGTTCGATATCGGCCAGGCGCTGCGCACGCCGCGCCAGCGCGCCGCGTTCGAATCCGAGCGCCTGGTGCGGGAGCAGGCGCGGGTGCCGTGGCGCATCTACCGGCCGTCGATCGTGCTGGGGCACTCCCGCACCGGCGAGGTCGACCGCGTCGCGGGGCCGTACTACTTCTTCCGGCTGCTGCGCATGGCCGCGCAGCTGCCCCGGATCCTGCCCCTGCTGGCACCCAAACTCGGCGAAACCAATGTGGTGCCGGTCGATTTCGTGACCCGGGCGCTGGACCACATCGCGCACGGCCCGGCGGCGTCCGGAACCACCTTCCATCTGGTCGACCCGCGTCGTCAGAGCGTCGCCGACGTGCTCAACCTGTTCGCCGATCAGGCCGGAGTGCCGCACCTGCGGGAGGTGATGCCCAAGCAGACCCTCGACACGATGACCCGCCTGCCCGGCCTGGCCTGGGCGCTCCCGCGGCTGGGTGTACCGCGGGACGTGCTGGAGCACAGCGAATTCGGCTGCTGGTTCGACCACCGCAACACCACCGCCGCGCTGACCGGCACCGACATCCGCGTCCCGCCGCTGGCCGGCTATGCCCCGATCATCTGGAAGTACTGGATCGAGAACTGGGTGTGACGGGTTCCGTGGCGTACTCGTAACCCACCCAGCGGTTCCGGTTGGTCCACCCGACCAGGTCGTAGCGCCAGCGGAACGGCCAGGTCCGCGCCACCGTCATGAACAGCACCGCGCCCAGGGGCGCGTAGTCGTCGTGGGCGGACAGCAGCGCGCGCTGGCGGCGCGGCGAGGCGGTGAAGAACGCGTCGAACATGGCGATGG
Source organism: Nocardia wallacei (assembly GCF_014466955.1). Lineage (NCBI taxonomy): Bacteria > Bacillati > Actinomycetota > Actinomycetes > Mycobacteriales > Nocardiaceae > Nocardia > Nocardia wallacei. Next base: position 895,839 of record NZ_AP023396.1, read on the forward strand.
ACTGCGCTGTGGTCAGCCGCCCCAGGCCGTAGACCCCGCGCATCCGCATCCAGTACACCAGCCGCGCCCGCCGAGACCACAGCGCCGCAACGGGATCCGCGCCGGCGCGCAGCGCGTCGATCGCGGTGTCCGCCAGGGCGAGCGAATCGGCCACGCTGTAACCGGTGCACGGATGCATCATCCCGCCCCGCGAGCCGAACGGAATCGCCCCGCCCGCACCGCGTTTCGGCGGCGGCTGGTCCAGCGGGTAGTGCGCCGCCTCGCTCGGCTCGTCGCCGCGCAGCCGGATGCCATGCGCGGCAAGGCGATTCAACGTGCGGCGGCGCAGTTCCCGCTGCGGCATCCCGCCGCGCAGCCCGAGGCTGGTCTCCTCGAAGATCACGGTGCCGTCACCGAGCGGCACGGCGTACAGGAACGACGGCGGCTCGTGCGGACCCGCCCCGTTCTCGTCGCGCCAGTCCAGCAGCAGCCCCTCGCCGTCGCCCACCATCGGCGCGGCCCGGTCCGCGTCGACGAAGATGCCGTGCGCGCTCGCGGTCCGGCGGCTGCCGGGGGAGGGCAGGCCCCGGGCGTCGAACACCGTCGCCGCCGTAACGGTGGTCCCGTCGTTCAGTTCCACCCGATGCGCGTCCACGCTGGTGGCGCGCCCGGCCAGCACGGTCGCCCGCTCCAGCGAAAGCGCGTCGCGCAGGCCCTGTTTCGACAGCACGCAGTACGGCCGATCGATGCGATGCTCGGCCTTCGTCCACACCACCGGGGCCTCGATGCGCTGCGCGATCGCGCTGTCCGGCAACCATTCCGGCAGTTCGTCCACCCAGCAGGAGTAGGTCGGCGGCCACAACCGGTCGGGTCGCGGGTCCACCGCCACCACGCTCAGCCCGGCCCGCATCGCCCGATGCGCCAGCGCCCGCCCGGTCGGGCCCAGGCCGACCACGCACACATCCGCGTCCGGGACAGACCGAGCGTTCATGGTTGTCATTCAAGCAGCCGCGCGCGCCGCCTACTTCGGCGTGACCCACGTCGTGATGTCGGCGTGCACCACCTCCACGCCCTTCTTGTCGTAGATCGAGACGGGAACCACCACGTCCAGCCCCTCGGTGAGCGAGGCGAAGTCCGGAATCTCGGCCAATCGCGCGACGGCCCGCAGCCCGGACTCCGCCTTGGTCAGGTATCGCACGTTCATGGCCTTGGGGATCCAGCGGTGCGTCGTCGGCACCGTGGCCTCGCTGAGCATGCCCATCGCCACCTCGGCGAGGTTGCACGCGGCGATGGCGTGGAAGGTGCCCAGATGGTTGTGGATGCCGAACCACTTCGGCGCGGTGACCTCGCACAGTCCGGGTTCCAGCCGCGTCACGCTCGGCACCACGGTCCCGAAGTACGGCACCCGGGCGACCATGCCCAGGGAGAACAGCGCGTGCCCGAGCCGGTTGTCGGGCAGCTTCTTCCAGCCGCGATAGGTGGCGGTCTCGTTCGTCATGCCGCTATCTTACTCGCTAGTAAGATAGCGGCATGAGCGGCCGTGTACTGTGGCGCAGGCCGGACGGCGGCGCTGGTGGCGGGGTTGTCGGCGTCACACGGACCCCGATTTGAACTCGCCCGGACGGCTCAGGCATACTGTTCGGGTTGCCTGCATCGGGTGGCGTGTGTCCTGCGGATATTCGCCCCGGCCGGTGTCGGGCGAGCAGTACCCACTCTGTATCCCGTCGAGTCCGGCGCGGATACATCCGGGGCGACGTTCCGAGGCCAAGGGAAGAGATTTCTGCCGAGGCCGACGAATGAGCAGACGGGCGACACGCCCGACCGCGTGGACCGGAAGAACCATGACAGATGAACAGCGGCGAGGGATCGGGTCGAACCCCGGTCGTGGTCTGGACGGATTGCGTCAGCTGTGATTTCTCAGGTTCGGGCATGCAAATGAGGGTGCTTCGGAAGGCGACTTCCGCGAGCGGCCTCCACACCGAAAAGCGAAAGCTAAGCGGAGAAAAGGACACTCAGCGTGGCGGGACAAAAGATCCGCATCAGGCTCAAGGCCTACGACCATGAGGCGATCGATGCGTCTGCGCGCAAGATCGTCGAGACGGTGACCCGCACCGGTGCCCGTGTGGTCGGGCCGGTGCCGTTGCCGACCGAAAAGAACGTGTACTGCGTCATCCGTTCGCCGCACAAGTACAAGGACTCGCGCGAACACTTCGAGATGCGCACCCACAAGCGGCTGATCGACATCCTCGACCCGACGCCGAAGACGGTCGACGCGCTCATGCGCATCGATCTGCCGGCCAGTGTCGACGTCAACATTCAGTGACGGGGACTGTAGATATGACTGACAACAAGAATCGGCCGGCGACCGGCATCCTGGGCACCAAGCTCGGCATGACCCAGGTCTTCGACGACAAGAACCGCGTCGTTCCCGTGACCGTCATCAAGGCCGGCCCGAACGTCGTGACCCAGATCCGCACCGAGGAGCGCGACGGCTACTCCGCCGTGCAGCTGGCCTTCGGCGCGATCGACCCGCGCAAGGTGAGCAAGCCCGTCGCCGGGCAGTTCGCCAAGGCCGGCGTGACGCCACGCCGCCACGTCGCCGAGATCCGCGTCGCCGACGCCTCGAGCTTCGAGGTCGGCCAGGAGCTGTCCGCCGACGTGTTCGAAGAGGGCGCGTTCGTCGACGTCACCGGCACCAGCAAGGGCAAGGGCTACGCGGGCACCATGAAGCGCCACGGCTTCCGCGGCCAGGGCGCCTCGCACGGTGCGCAGGCCGTGCACCGCCGTCCGGGTTCCATCGGCGGTTGCGCCACCCCCGGCCGCGTGTTCAAGGGCATGCGGATGTCGGGCCGGATGGGTAACGACCGCGTCACCACGCAGAACCTCTCGGTCCACAAGGTGGACGCCGAGAACGGCCTGCTGCTGATCAAGGGCGCGATCCCGGGTCGCAAGGGCGGCATCGTGATCGTCAAGAGCGCTGCGAAGGGTGGTGCCCGGGCATGAGCACCGATACCAAGACCAACCTCACGCTGCCGGTGAAAGAGCCGGGCGGCAAGACCAACGGCACCGTCGACCTCCCCGCGGAGATCTTCGACGTGACCGCCAACATCGCGCTGATGCACCAGGTCGTCGTGGCCCAGGAGGCCGCCGCGCGCCAGGGCACGCACTCCACCAAGACCCGCGGCGAGGTCCGCGGCGGTGGCAAGAAGCCGTACCGCCAGAAGGGCACCGGCCGCGCCCGTCAGGGCTCGACCCGTGCGCCGCAGTTCACCGGCGGTGGCACCGTGCACGGCCCGCAGCCGCGCGACTACTCGCAGCGCCTGCCGAAGAAGATGAAGGCCGCCGCGCTGCGTGGCGCCCTGTCGGACCGCGCGCGCAGCGAGCGGATCCACGTCATCACCGAACTGGTCGCGGGACAGACGCCCTCGACCAAGAGCGCCAAGAGCTTCCTGGCCGAGTTGACCGACCGCAAGAAGCTGCTGGTCGTGGTGGGCCGCGAGGACCTCGCCGCGTGGAAGAGCGTCGCGAACCTGCCGCACGTGCACCCGATCGCGCCGGACCAGCTCAACACCCGCGACGTACTGAACAGCGACGACATCGTGTTCAGCGTGGAGGCCCTGAACGCCTTCGTGCACGGCCCCGCGGAATCTCCGCAGAACACAGTGGCTGCACAGGAGGACAGCAAGTGACCACCATCGCCGATCCCCGCGACATCCTGCTCGCGCCGGTCATCTCCGAGAAGTCCTACGGGCTGATCGAGGAAGGCACCTACACCTTCCTGGTGCGTCCGGACGCGAACAAGACGCAGATCAAGATCGCCGTGGAGAAGGTCTTCGGCGTGAAGGTGACCAGCGTCAACACCGCCAACCGTCAGGGCAAGCGCAAGCGGACCCGCTTCGGTTACGGCCAGCGCAAGAGCACCAAGCGCGCGCTCGTGACCCTCTCGGCCGACAGCAAGCCCATCGAGATCTTCGGAGGCCCGGTCGCGTAAGCGGCGGGGAGTCCAGAAAGCAGAGAAGAACTCATGGCAATCCGTAAGTACAAGCCGACTACGCCGGGCCGCCGCGGCTCCAGCGTCTCGGACTTCGCCGAGATCACCCGGTCGACCCCCGAGAAGTCGCTGCTGCGCCCGCTGAGCAAGTCCGGCGGCCGCAACGCGCACGGCCGGATCACCACCCGGCACCGGGGCGGCGGGCACAAGCGCGCCTACCGCATCATCGATTTCCGTCGCCTGGACAAGGACGGCATCCCGGCCAAGGTCGCGCACATCGAGTACGACCCCAACCGGACCGCGAACATCGCCCTGCTGCACTACGCGGACGGCGAGAAGCGCTACATCCTCGCGCCCAAGAACGTCACCCAGGGCACGAAGATCGAGTCCGGCGCCGGCGCCGACATCAAGCCGGGCAACAACCTGCCGCTGCGCTCGATCCCGACCGGTACCACCATCCACGCGGTGGAGCTGCGTCCGGGCGGTGGCGCCAAGATGGCCCGTGCCGCCGGCATGAGCATCCAGCTGCTGGGTAAGGAGGGCGCCTACGCCGTCCTGCGTATGCCCTCCGGTGAGATCCGCCGCGTCGACGTGCGCTGCCGCGCCACCGTCGGCGAGGTCGGCAACGCCGAGCAGTCGAACATCAACTGGGGCAAGGCCGGCCGCATGCGCTGGAAGGGTCGTCGCCCCACGGTCCGTGGTGTCGTGATGAACCCCGTCGACCACCCGCACGGTGGTGGTGAGGGCAAGACCTCCGGTGGTCGCCACCCGGTCAGCCCGTGGGGTCAGCCCGAGGGCCGCACTCGTAAACCCAACCGTCCGAGCGACAAGCTCATCGTCCGCCGTCGCGGCAAGAAGCGTTAAAGAGGAGGTTAAGACATGCCACGCAGCCTGAAGAAGGGCCCGTTCGTCGACGAACACCTCCTCAAGAAGGTGGACGTCCAGAACGAGAAGAACACCAAGCAGGTCATCAAGACCTGGTCGCGTCGTTCGACCATCATCCCCGATTTCATCGGCCACACCTTCGCCGTCCACGACGGCCGCAAGCACGTGCCGGTGTTCGTGTCGGAGAACATGGTCGGGCACAAGCTCGGTGAGTTCGCGCCGACCAGGACCTTCAAGAGCCACGTCAAGGAAGATCGGAAGAGCAAGCGGCGATGAGCACAGAAACTCAGAACCCGACCGCGCGCGCGACCGCCAAGTTCGTCCGCGTGACGCCGATGAAGGCCCGCCGGGTCGTGGACCTGGTCCGCGGCAAGCGGGTCGAGGATGCGCTGAACATCCTCCGGTTCGCGCCGCAGGCCGCGAGCGAGCCGGTCGCCAAGGTCGTGGCCAGCGCCGCGGCGAACGCCGAGAACAACCTCGGCCTGAACCCGGACACCCTGGTCATCTCGACGGCCTACGTCGACGAGGGCGCGACCATGAAGCGCTTCCAGCCGCGTGCCCAGGGACGTGCGTTCCGAATTCGCAAGCGCACCAGCCACATCACCATCGAGGTCGAGAGCGTCGCAGCCGCCGCCCCGGCTCGTAGCCGCCGGAAGGGAGGGGCTAAGTAAATGGGACAGAAAATCAACCCCCATGGCTTCCGCCTCGGTATCACCACCGATTGGAAGTCCCGCTGGTACGCGGACAAGCAGTACAAGGACTACGTCAAGGAAGACGTCGCGATCCGCAAGCTGCTGTCCACGGGCATGGAGCGGGCCGGCATCTCCAAGGTCGAGATCGAGCGCACTCGTGATCGCGTCCGGGTGGACATCCACACCGCGCGTCCGGGCATCGTGATCGGCCGGCGTGGCGCCGAGGCCGACCGCATCCGCGCCGAGCTGGAGAAGCTCACCAAGAAGCAGGTGCAGCTGAACATCCTCGAGGTCAAGAACCCCGAGTCGGATGCGCAGCTGGTTGCTCAGGGTGTGGCCGAGCAGCTGTCGAACCGTGTGGCGTTCCGTCGCGCGATGCGCAAGGCCATCCAGTCGGCCATGCGTTCGCCGAACGTCAAGGGCATCCGCGTGCAGTGCTCGGGCCGCCTCGGTGGCGCCGAGATGTCGCGCTCGGAGTTCTACCGTGAGGGTCGGGTGCCGCTGCACACGCTGCGCGCCGACATCGATTACGGCCTGTACGAAGCCAAGACCACCTTCGGCCGCATCGGCGTGAAGGTCTGGATCTATAAGGGCGACATCGTCGGCGGCAAGCGCGAGATCACCGCGTCCGAGCCGGGCCGCAACGAGCGTCCGCGTCGTGAGCGGCCGAGCCGTCCGCGGCGGTCCGGTTCCTCCGGCACCACCGCGACCAGCACCGAGGCCGGGCGTGCCGGCGCCGCGACAGCGGTGGCGGAGCCGGCCGAGGCCGCATCTTCGAAGGAGGGCTGACCAATGCTGATGCCTCGCAAGGTCAAGCACCGCAAACAGCATCACCCCAAGCGTTCCGGCATGGCCAAGGGCGGCACCTCGGTGGCGTTCGGCGACTACGGCATCCAGGCGCTGGAGCCGGCGTACGTCACCAACCGCCAGATCGAGTCGGCGCGTATCGCGATGAACCGGCACATCAAGCGTGGCGGCAAGGTGTGGATCAACATCTACCCGGACCGCCCGCTGACCAAGAAGCCCGCCGAGACCCGCATGGGTTCCGGTAAGGGTTCGCCGGAGTGGTGGGTCGCGAACGTGAAGCCCGGCCGGGTCATGTTCGAAATGTCGTACCCGAACGAGGAGACCGCTCGCGAGGCCCTGCGCCGCGCGATGCACAAGCTCCCGATGAAGTGCAGGATCGTGACCCGGGAGGAGCAGTTCTGATGGCTACCGCCAATCCGGCCGCTGAGCTCCGCGAGCTCGATGACGAGGCCCTGGTCGCGAAACTGCGTGAGTCCAAGGAAGAGCTGTTCAACCTGCGCTTCCAGATGGCGACCGGTCAGTTGCAGAACAACCGGCGTCTGCGTGTGGTCCGCCACGAGATCGCGCGCATCTACACGGTCATGCGCGAGCGCGAGCTCGGCCTGGCCTCCGGTCCTGAAGGCAAGGGAGACGCGGCATGAGCGGTCAGGCGCGTAGGCGGCAGCGGAGCGTAACCACGCAGCGCCCCGCTCTTGCCGGAAAGGAAACAGCATGAGTGACGCCAAGGGCCCGGCCAAGACGCCGGCCAAGCAGGAGGAGCGTGGCTCGCGCAAGGTGCGCATCGGCTACGTCGTCTCCGACAAGATGACCAAGACCATCGTGGTCGAGCTGGAAGATCGCGTGAAGCACAAGCTCTACGGCAAGATCATCCGCACCACCTCGAAGGTGAAGGCACACGACGAGAACGAGATCGCCGGCGTCGGCGACCGCGTCCAGCTGATGGAAACCCGCCCCCTGTCCGCCACCAAGCGCTGGCGCCTGGTGGAGGTCCTGGAGAAGGCCAAGTAACCCTCTCCTCGGCTGAGTCGAAAAGCGAAGGCCCGCTTCCCTTTCGGGAGGCGGGCCGTCGCCGTTCCATGGCGTCCGGTGGCAGACTCCTGGACTGATGACCATTGCCATTCTCAGTACATAGGCGTACTGTGAACTCTACGATCTTCCGGTGAGCTATCGCCTGGAGATGGTCGATGAAGTCCGTGACTGGCTGCATCGGCTGCGTCGTGTCGACCGGTCTTCCGCCCTGCTCGTAGGCCAGGCCATAGCCGCCTTGTTGGAGGAAGGTCCGGCGTTGGGGCGTCCGCTGGTGGACCGGATCAAGGGCTCATCGCTACACAATCTCAAGGAGTTGCGGCCGGGATCGGCCGGTGCCAGCGAGGTCAGGGTTTTGTTCGTCTTCGATCCGGAGCGCAAGGTAGTGCTTCTGGTTGCGGGTGACAAAGCAGGCAATTGGAGCGGTTGGTACCGAACCGCGATCCGCGAAGCGGAGCAGCGGTACGAGCAGTATCTGGACGAAAGGGAGCGGATATGAGCCGGACGCACGGTTATGACCGGGAGAGCTTCCTGTCCGAATTCTTCCCCGACGAGGCCGACCGCAGCGAGGTGGAGCGTGGTGCGCAACACCTTGTCGAAGTCAGCCGCGCGACTCGGCTGGCCGAGATGCGCAAGCGTCTCGGATTGACACAGGCCGAGGTGGCGAAGCGCATGCATGTGCGCCAGGAACGCGTCTCAGCGATCGAACGAGCAGCGGTGAGCGTCAGCGAATTGCGAACGCTCGCTTCCTATATCGAAGCGCTCGGCGGCCGCCTGGAGATCGTCGCGGATTTCGGAAGCGAACGCCTGGTCGTTGGTTGACGTAGGTGCGGGAGACCCTCACCGGGGTGGGCGGCGGGCAGCGTGTCGACTTCGTTCCCGCACGGCGAAACTCGGCGATGGGCGGGGGCGGGGGTGGGGGCTGCCGGCGGGCGGATTACTCTCCGTGTGGCTGCGATTCTCGGGTGCCGGGGATAAGTGGCCGAAAGGTTAAGGCATGCTTTCTTTGTTGTGCTCGAACCGCGTGGAGCAGTAGCGGGATTCCGTCGAGTCGAATACGATCCGCGCGGAACCAACCGTCCGTTGGAGGAACAATTGACCACCCCGAGCACGCAACAACGCGAGACCGGGGGAACCGGAGGTCGGCGCACGGTACCCCTGTCGCAGCTGATCTACCTCTTGGCCGACCACGACAAACTCGGCGAGCACCGCCAGACGTTCCTGCTCGCGCCGATGAGCGGGGACGCGGTGGTGCGCGGCTGCGCGCTCGTGGCGAGCGGACTGGTCGCCGTGGGCGGCCTGTGCGCGGCCGCGGGGTCGTGGCTTGGATGCGGTGCGCTCGGCGGGCTGGCCCTGGTTCCGGCCGCGATCGCGGTGCTGCGCCGGCGTCGTAATCGCGGAAACCGCAAGGCCCGCCTGGATCTGTTCGATCACGGCATGACGGTGTATCGCGGCGCCGAGGACATCGTGGCGTTCCGCTGGGACACCGTCGAGGTGCGGCAGCAGGTTATTCCGTTTCACAATGCCGCCACCGCGACGACCGACTATTCGTTCACGCTGACCGGACCGGGCCCCAGCACAGCGACTTTCGACGAGAATGTCTTCGAACGCGCCGGCGAATGGGGCCCCGCTATCCAAACCGCGGTCACCGCAACCCAATTGCCCGGAGTGGTCACCGCGATCGATAGCGAGGAGACGGTGCTGTTCGGCGACATCGCCGTGAACCTGATCGAGCTTGCCCACGCGGGGAAGTCCTATCCGTGGGAGCACATTCAGCGCATCGAGGCGCAGCACGGACTGGTGTGCATCAAGGTCGACGGACAATGGATTTCGCTGGAACCGGTGGAATCCATACCCAACTTCTATATTTTCAACGAGGTGGCCGAACGGCTGCGGCTCGCGGCGCTGGAAGAGGCGAATGCCGCGGCCGCCGAGGAACGCGCGCCGGTGCCGAATGGCACGATCGCGCGGCCCGCCGTGACCTTCCTCGGCGGCGCCGTCACGCCGACGATCCGGCCCGAGCCGACCGGTGCGGTATCCGGGCAGCAGGGTGAGACGGTCGGAGCACTGGGCGCCGCCGGCGATTCGGTCGAGCAGCGGCCCTGACGGCTATCGCATGACCGGCAGCACCCGGGCCTGCGAACGGCCGGTGGCTGCCTCGATGAAATCGACCGGATCCGCCACCGCGGCGAGGATTTCGGCGGTTCGGCGCAAACCGGCCGGTGGCACGGGTGCGCCGCCGATGGCGTCGATCAGGTCCAGCAGGTGCACGGTCGCCTCGACCGTGGTGGTGTCCGCTATGGCCTGGAAGCTGACCGTGCCGAGGATCGGGTGGGTGAGCCCCGCATCCGGTGCGGCGGACCGGAACTCGGCGATCATGGCGGGGCCGAATTCGGCGAAGTAGCGCACGAGCGTTTCGGCGCCGACCGCTGCCGCCTGCTGGGCCCCCGCGGCGACGTCGTCGGCGAGAGTGTGTGCGGGACCGCCGGGTTCGTTGAAGCGGCGCAGCCATTGCGAGCTACTGGTCACCGTGGGCGCCTGCACCTGTTGCCCGCGCAGGAAGTGCAGCACTTGGTCGTCGGGCGCCATGTGCGCCACGAGATCCTGCACGGTCCACCCCGGCAGCCGGGTGGGCGTGGCCCACTGCTCGGGTGTCAGGGCGGCGACTCGTTCGCCCCAGGTGCGGGACAGCTCCTCCAGGACTGTGATTTCCATGTGGGCCATGATCCTCTGCGGGAACCGATCGAGCGTCAACCGCTGACGGCGTAGGGGCGGCGGATGCGGCGGGCGGCCTCGAGGATGCCGAGAATGCGGGAACCGGGCAGGCCGATGGACGCGCCGATGGCTGCGGGTGTCCAGGATTCGTCGGCCAGGGCGAGGATTTCGGCGAGTTGTTCCACGGGGAGCTTCGACAGGCGGCGTTCGGAGATTTCCCGGGCGACGGCCCACACGCCGACATTGTCGATCTCGGCGGCCAGGTCGGCGGCCGTGGCCCGGGTATCGGTCGAATCCTCCTCGACCGCTTCGTTGTCCGTGACGGCGAAGGGGCGCCGGTACTTCGTGACATCGATCGGCGCGGGCTCGTCCAGGGCGAGCTGAGCACCCTGCTGAGAGTTCTTGCGCGCCCGCGGCTTACGCTCCGACCCGCTGTCCGGGCGCTCGCCGTCGAGCTCCGCCATGTCACGCTTCGACGGAGTACCGGTCGGAGACGTGGCGCTCTGTCCTGTGGCGGTCGCCTCGGGATCGGCGGAAACCTCCGCTGTCACCGCACGGCCGGCAGCCGACACATCGGTCTCCGAACCATCCTCCGACGCCGGGTATCCGTTGACATCTTCGGCGTCCGCCTCGATCGCGTGACCAGCCGAGTAATCCCCGTCGGAAGGCACTGCCGCACTGGGCTCGTCCGCTGCCCCCGCGACCGGATGGCCATTGCTCGCCGGACCGGAGCCGGGCGGGAGATCCGCGTAACCCATAGGGTCCGCCTCCTCAGGCGAGGCCGACGGATAGGTCTTGCCGTTGGTGTGCCCATGCCCATTGTGTGCCGCCCCGGTCGTCGGCTGGGCGGGCGCTTCCCCGGCCGTGCCGGATTTCTCGGCCGCCGTGGACGAATACGAGTTTCCGTTGGTCCGCCCCGTCGGATAACCCTCACCGTCATGCCGCGCGGGCGTGACAAGTGGATACGCATACCCATTGGCCTGCCCCGCCGGGCGCGCCCGACCATTGGTCTGCGCAGCCGCAGATGCGTGGTCGTCGGACTGCGTCGCGGGGCGCGTGTGGCCGTTCGGTTGCGCCATCGGTGCCTGGCCATTGGTCCGCACTGTCGGATGTGCGTGGTCGTTGGATCCCGCCACGGGGTGAGTACGGCCGTCGGTTTGCGCTGCCGGGTACGTGTTGCCGTTGGTTACCGCTGCCGGGCGATGGTGGCTGTCGGATTGTGCCGTCGGGTAAGTGTGGCCATTGGTCTGTGCCGTCAGGTCCGCGTGGCCGTCGATCTGTGTGGCCGGATGTGGATGGCCGTTGGTGTGGGCCGCCGGGTGTGGGCGGTCGTTGGGTTGCACCGCCGGATATGCGTTGCCGTTCACCCGGGCTGTCGGTTGATCATGGTCGTACGTATGTGCGGCCGGGTGCGGGTGGCCGTTGTGTGCCGTGCCGGATGTGGGCGTGGTGTGCGGGTGGCCGGGTGGCTCGGTGTGGCCGGATGTGGTTGTGGGGTGGGGGTTCCCGTGGGTGTGCGGTGCGGGATGGCCGTGGCCGGAGGGTGTCTCGGAGAGGCCGTGGAGTACGGAGGGGTAGGGCGATTCGGCTACGGCCGCGAGGCGGCGGGACGCTTCCCCCGACCCGTCACGCAGCGGCGCGAAGGCATCGACGATGCGGTGCGTGACCGTGCGGGGCGTCGACGTGGATTGGTCGGGTATGGCGTCGATGAGCTGGGCGTACCGGGCGGACACCCACGCGTGCAACCAGATCACCACGCCCACCATGACCGGAGCGACCGCGGCCTCCGCCGCGCGTGCCGGAGCGCCCGCCGCCACATGCGGCCCGGCGTTCAGCGCGACGGTGACACCGAGCAGCGCCGCCTCCAGGAAAACGACCTTCCCCCGAGCGATTTCGCGGCCCCACCGCGCCGCCGTGGTCGCCACCACCATGATCGTGATGATCGGGATGGAGATCATCGCCTCGAAGCCGTAGCTGAGCCAGTACAGCGGGTCGGACATGTCGCCACTGGGGACCAGGTTGTGCTGCACGTTCACGCCCGCCCACACCATGCCGAGCACGACCACGCCGATGAGCGCCCGCGAGGACCACTCGGCGCGTCGGTACAACTGGGCAAGGCGCGCATCGGGATTCGACACCCGGCGGCGCGCGGCGAGCGCCTTCCGATGCCAGCGGGCGTCGGCGTCGTCGGCGCGGCGCAGGGCCGCGGCCACGCGCCGGTCGCGCTTCTCGGCGGACAGTTCGGCGGAGACGGCCCGGCGGCGCTGGCGGCGGCGCTGCGCCCGAATCCATTCCGCCAGATCGCGTTCGGCGGCGATCTCCGATTCCGAGAGCTCGTCGAACAGTGCCGGATCGGTCTGCAGCGGCAGCTTGCCGCGCGCCGTCGCCACGCGCTGCGCCAGGGCGGCGATCTCCGCGTCCACCGATATCGCCGCGTCCACCGACATCGCCGCGTCCACCGACATCGCCGCATCCACCGACATCGCCGCATCTGCCGACATCTCTGCATTCCCGGCCGACTGGTCGTCGCGCATCGCGAGCCTTCCATGAAGCAGGTAACGTGCCGAATATCCGCAACAGCCGATTACTCGAACATATGTGTGACCGCAGTGAGAGTAATCCGTGACCTACCCGCGGTCAATGGCGACACCGAACATCAGTTCGGTCGGAAATCCGAAATCGCACGTCCGGCCGCTACTTTCGAGCGCGAATTCGAGTGCGTGTCGCGCCGGACCGGCGCCGTCAGCGCAATGCTGTATGCCAGAGAATCGCCGCGGTCAACGCTCCGGCCCCGTTCAGCGACCAGTGCAGCGCGATCGGTGCGAGCAGGCTGCCGCTGCGCCGCCGCAGCCAGGTGAACACGGCGCCCGCCGCCGCCGTGGCGAGCACCGCGAGGGCGATGCCCCCGATCTGCCCCGCCACGCCGCCGCCCAGGATGGCGCTCAGCCCGCGATTGCCACTGGTCAGACCGAGCGAGGAGGCGATGTGCCAGAGGCCGAAAAGCAGTGAGCCGGCCGCGAATACGCCGCGCACGCCGTAGGCTCGGTCGAGGGCGCCGTGCAGCACGCCACGAAATGCCAGCTCCTCGGGAATGGCGGTCTGCAGTGGGATCACGATCATCGAGGCGATCAGCGCGCCGGAAATGGTGGCGTAGCGGTCGGCCAGGAAGAACGGACGGGTGATCGGCAGCAACGCGCCGATCGCCACTGCGCTCAGCACGATGCCGACAGCCCCGACCGCGTACAGCGTCCCCCGCCGCCAGTGCCGCGGCGACAACCCGAGTTCGGCCCAGCCGAGCCCGCGCCGCCGCATCATCGCCACCAGCACCACGGCGGCTATCGGAACGGTGAGGATGTTCGCCCACGCCGAGGTGAAATGGGCGACCAGATTGGTGCAGGCCAGCACTATCACGACGACGGCGACGTCCAGGTAGGCGTGCATCCGGCGGGCCGGACCGGCGAGGTCGGCCGGTGCGGTGTCGTTATCGTTCCGAGACATCGGCGCCAGTCTACGTTCATCCACTCCGGCGTGCTGATGACCCGCCCGATCCGGGTCTTGCTTTGTATGTATACGTCTACGTATAGTGGCGAAGCGAGACGGGGTGGTGTGCGCGGTGTGGCGGATGCCCCGAAATCAACGAATGCGCAAATCCGCAGTTACTTATGAAGTGGAGAAGTCATGACCACCGAGGACTACGGCGAGATCACCCTGAAGGACGGCCCGGGCGGCCTGCGCCGCAAGCGCTTCACCGGCCGCTATCTCGCCGAGGCCCGCGAGGTAGCGAAAACCGGCGTCACGGTGGACCGCGTATACCACAGTCGCAAGGGCAAGTTCGTGATTCAGCGCCAGCGATCGGACTGGTCCGACGTCACGACGTTGACCGGCCTCGCCGCCGACTGGACCAATTGGCGGGGCATACTCGGTGTGGGCGAGCAGAATTGGGGCGATTTCACCGTCGAGATCCTCGATTCGCTCGATGACCTGCGCGGCGTCGTCCCGCCCAAGCTGTATCGCCGGGTGGTCGCCGCAACGGAGCAGCCGCACACCGAAGTTCTCGACATCTGAACGGGCCCACCGGAAAGGACCCTCGATATGTTCGCACGGCTGGGCGCTCTGGTCGTTCATCACCCGTGGAAGACGATCGGCCTGTGGGTACTGATCGTGATCGCGGTCATCGCGACCGCTCCGAAACTGACCTCCACCACCGACCAATCCGATTTCCTCCCATCGCATTACGAGTCCATCCAGGCCATGCAGGCGCAGGAGCGGGCGTTCCCGCAGAGTTCGGCTCCGGCGGCGATCCTGGTGTTCGAACGTTCCGACGGCGCACCGCTCACCGACGCCGACGCGGCCACGGTGCAGGCGATCACGACGGAGCTCGCGGACGCGCACATCCAGAACGTCACCGGGCTCGCGGCGGTGCCACCGTCGGAGAACCGCCTGGTCCAGATCGCCGCAGTGCAGATGGTCAAGGTGACGAGCGCGACCGACACCCGCCAGAGCGACGCGGTGCGGGATCTGCGTACCGCCCTGCACTCGAAGGTGGACAAGACCGAGCTGCGGGCCGGCGTCACCGGTCAGGCCGCGCAGGCCCTCGACGCCACCGAATCGTCGGAGAAGGGCCTGACCATCATCGGTGTCGCCACCATCCTGCTGATTCTGATTCTGCTGCTGGTGATCTTCCGCAGCCCGGTGATCGCGCTGCTGCCGATCGTGGTGATCGGCGCGATGACCGGCGTGGTGAACGGGCTGATCGCCTGGGTGAGTAAGGCTTTCGACCTGAAGATCGACAGCTCGGTGACGTCGATCCTGATCGTGGTGCTCTACGGCGTCGGCACCGACTACATCCTGTTCCTGATGTTCCGCTACCGGGAGCGGCTGCGTGCCGGGGAGGACCCCAAGACGGCCATGGTCAGCGCGGTCACCCGGGTCGGCGAGGCGATCACCTCGGCCGCGGGTGCGGTGATCATCGCGTTCATGGCGCTGACGCTGTCGACGCTGGGCATGTTCCGATCACTGGGACCGGCGCTGGCCATCGCGGTCGCGGTGGCGTTGCTGGCGGGGCTCACGCTGGTGCCCGCGATCGTTTCGCTGTTGGGCACCAAGGTGTTCTGGCCGTCGCAGGCCTGGCGCACCGAGCCGAAGGGCGCTCGCTTCGCGGCCCTCGGACGGGGGCTCGGCAAGCGGCCCGCGGCGTACGCGGTGGTGTCCGGCGGCTTGCTGGTGGTGCTCGGTCTGTTCGCCGTCGGCTTCAACCCGACCTTCGACCTCACCTCGGGCTCCACCTCGAACGCCTCCGAATCCGTCGTCTACAGCAAGGAATTGCTCAAGGGCATGCCCGCCGGGGTCACCCAGCCATCGGACGTGCTGCTGCAATCGTCCGGCGGGCTGAGCGACGAGCAGCTGGCGTCGTACCGGACGGCCCTGGCCGGTGTGCCGGGAGTGGGCCAGGTCGCGGAACCCGTTCGGTCGCAGGACGGTTCGGTCGCCCACTATCAGGTCACGCTCGCCTCGGCGCCGGAATCCGACGCCGCCTTCGACACCGTCAAGGGTCCGCTGCGCGATACGGCGCACGAGGCCGCCCCGCCCGGCACGACGGCGGCGGTCGGCGGTATGACCGCGGTCTTCGTCGACTTCCAGGATGCGATGAACCACGACTACATGATCGTGTTCCCGGTCGCGGCGGTGCTGATCATGGTGGTGCTGGGTCTGCTGCTGCGCAGCCTGGTGGCGCCGTGGTACCTACTGCTGTCGGTGTTCCTGGGCTTCGCGGCCACGCTGGGCGCGTCGGTGCTGGTGTTCCAGCACCTGCAGGGCGAGTCGGGGCTGATCTTCACGCTGCCGCTCATCATGTATCTGTTCGTGGTCGCGCTCGGCACCGACTACAACATCCTGATGGTGGCCCGGTTGCGCGAGGAGGCCCGGGAGGGCAACGATCCCCGGCAGTCGGCGGCGCTGGCCGTGCGGCACACCGGCCCGACCATCGCCGCGGCGGGCATCATCCTGGCCGGCACCTTCGCCTCGATGATGTTGGCGGGCAACACCGTACTGTCGGAGATGGGCTTCGCGATCTCGGTCGGCATCGCGATCGCGGCGTTCGTCATGGCGATGTTCTTCACTCCCGCGCTGACCGCGCTGATCGGTCGGCGGGCGTGGTGGCCGGGTCACGGAGATACCGGCCCGTCGAAGCACGCTGTGGCGGAGGGGAAAGCGGCCACGCGCATCTGATCACTGTCGCCGCGGCGGCGGACCGGGCCGATACCCCCATCCGCCCGCCGCGGCGATCCGGCGCTTGGCGGCGCCACGCTTCACCGCGACGACGATGAACACCACGAGACCGAGCACCACACCGGCGGCGCCGATGCCGAGGGCGAGCAAGATGGTCGAGGCGAGCGAGCCCCCGATCCCGCGCCCGATCGCCGCGGTGACGCCCGAGTCGCCCTGCGTCACCAGGTGATACGTGCCCGGCCGGGCCGCGTCGAACGAAAAGCCCGCTCGCCCTTCATGTCCGCCGAGGCCGTAGGTCAGCGCCGACGAATAGTCCTCCAGCGGAACCGATGTGCCGTCGGGGCCGAGGAGCCGCACGTTGACATTGCCCTGGAAGACCCGGGACGAGGCGTTCGGGTACTCGAAATACACCGTGTATCCGCCGGTTTCGGTGATCTGGACGTCCGCCGACCCCGGCACGGGCACCCGCTGGAAGCCGTCGACCCTGTCCGACATCCGCACGAAGCCGACCAGCGCGACGACGACAGCCCCGGCTATCCCCGCGACGACCAGCAGCGCGCCCAGCGCGTACCAGCGGCCGGACGGGATGACGCGCTCGGGCACGCCCGGCATCGCTGACGAGTGTGGTTGCGACATGCTGGACTCCTCCGCTTCGCCTGACTGTCGGCTGCGACGATTCAACCACCCGGGCGCCGGCGACGGTGCCGCTCATCGCGCCCAGCCGGCCGGATCGGTCCAGGCCTGCAGGGAACGGGTGGTGGTGAAGCGGCGCGGCTCGCGGGTGATCGGATCGGTGAATTCCAGTGTGGTGGCGAGCAGTTGGAGCGGGCGGGTGAAGTCGTCGACGGCGCGGTCGGTGAGCTCGGGGTAGAAATCGTCGCCGAGGATGGGAATGCCGAGGCCGTTCATGTGCAGGCGCAACTGGTGGGTGCGGCCGGTGTGCGGGGTCAGGCGGTAGCGGCCCAGCCCGTCGCGGTGCTCGAGCAACTCCACCAGGGTCTCGGCGTTCGGCTCGCCCGCCACCTCGAAGGCCCGGATAACGTGGCGTTCCTTGACGATTCGGCTGCGAACGGTGCACGGCAGGGCGAGTGCCGGGTCGTATCGGGCGATCGCCTCGTACCGCTTGTACACGCGGCGGCGGTGGAACAGGGTCTGGTACGCGCCGCGGCGGGCCGGATCGATCACGAACAGCACCAAGCCCGCGGTGGCCCGGTCGAGCCGGTGCGCCGGAATCAGGTCCGGCAGGTCCAGCTCTCGCCGCAGCCGTACCAGGGCGGTCTGCAGAATGTGCTGCCCGCGCGGGATGGTGGACAGGAAATGCGGCTTGTCGACCACGAGCAGGGTGTCGTCGCGGTGCACGATCGCGATCTCGAACGGCACCGCCGTCTCCTGCGGCAGGTCCCGGTGGAACCACACGGCCCCGCCCGGCAGGTACGGCGCGTCCGGCGCGATGGGGCCGTTCAGATCGACGATGGCGCCCGCCGCGAGCAATTCGTCGATCCGGGCGGCGGGCACGCGAGGCAGCCGCTCCACGAGATGGTCGCGGATCGTCGCCCAGCTGCCTTCCTCCGGCAGCCGCAGCCGCGCCGGATCCAGTCCGTGCCGCTTCGGCAGCGGCGGCTTCTGCCTGCGTCGCACACGTCGACCCTAGCGGGCCGGGTCACTCGCCATCTGCCCGCAAGCATGCCCGGGCCGCGGCCCATCGGCGGCGCGGGCGAAGCCGAAAGCCCTGAGCACGGGTGGTTCCGTGCTCAGGGCTGGTGCGAAACTAGACCGTGCAGGGCTGGTTCGCGTAGTAGGCGATCGTGCACTCCGATTCGCGGGTCAGCTTCCAGTTGCCGTCGATCTCCTTCCACGACAACTCGATGAACATCGCGTCGAAGCCGGGGACGTTGACCTGCAGGTTGTGGGTGAGCCGGTCGCCGTCGACGTTGACCGGACCGACGGCCTGCCACTGGAAGCCCGGCACGGTGGCCATCACGCCGCCGACATTGTCCACCAGCGGCAGCCCGGCCTCGCCCGCCTCCAGTTCGTTGGCGCGGGCCGAGCGCGAGGCGCCCGGGTCCAGGATCAGCTGGAGCTTGCTCTGCAGCTGACCGACGCCGGGGGCGGCGGCGTGCGCGGAAGCGACCACCGGGGCGGCCAGGGCCGGGCCCGCGGTCGCGGCTCCGCCGACGAAAACAGCCGCGGCCAGGGAGAACGCCGCCACGGCACGGGAGGAGATGTTGAGCATGGGCATATCCAATCTCTAACGGGACCGTCGGTGTCGTCCGTCTCGGGTCTTGCGGAAGGACTGGCACCACAGTGCAATATAAGGTAAGCCTATGCAAAGGTCAGCCTCAGGGCGGCCCTAATCTGCGCAGCTGAACGGAGAGCCAGTGGAAACGCTTCTCGTGGTCGGAGCCGGGCCGAAAGCGATGGCCGTCGCGGCCAAGGCGCGGGTGCTGCGGGAGCTGGGTCTGCCCGCTCCGCGCGTGGTGGTCGTGGAATCACATACGGTGGGCGGGAATTGGCTGCCCAGCGGCGGCTGGACCGACGGCCAGCACCGGTTGGGCACCGGCCCGGAGAAGGACGTCGGCTTCCCGTACCGCTCCACCTGGGCGCGTGGGCACAACCGGGCGATCGATCAGGCGATGATCGCCTACAGTTGGACCTCGTTCCTGGTCGAGAGCGGCACCTACGCCGAATGGATCGACCGCGGCCGCCCCAGCCCGCACCACCACGTCTGGGCGAAATATCTGCAGTGGGTGGCCCGTAAGGCCGAGGTCGAACTGGTCACCGGCACGGTCCGCAGCATTCGGGCCGCCGCCGACGGATGGCTGGTCTCGGTGGCCGACTCCGACGGCACACTCACCGAGATCGACACCGATCGGCTGATGATCACGGGTCCGGGCAACAGTCGCCGCGCACTCGCCGACCATCCGAAAGTGCTGAGTATCGCCGACTTCTGGGATCTGGCCGGAAAACGCCGGCTGCCTGCCTCCTCGCGCGCTGCGGTCATCGGCGGCGGCGAGACGGCCGGGTCGGCGGTGGACGAACTGGTGCACCATGACGTCCTCACCGTCTCGGTGATCTCACCCGCCGCCACCATCTACACCCGCGGCGAGAGCTTCTTCGAGAACGCGCTGTTCAGCGATCCGGCCAAGTGGCGGGCGCTGAGCCTGCAGGAGCGCCGCGACGTCATCCGCCGCACCGACCGCGGGGTGTTCTCGGTGCGGGTGCAGGAGAATGTGCTGGGCGACAACCGAGTTCATCATCTGCAGGGCCGGGTGGTGCGGGTGGCCGAGCAGGGCGACGGGGTGGCGCTGACGCTGCGCAACGAGTTACGCCCGGACCAGGTCCACACCTTCGACCTGGTGATCGACGCGACCGGCGGTCAGCCGCTGTGGTTCCTGGAACTGTTCGACGCCGACGCCGCGGACCTGGTGGAGCTCGCGGTGGGCGGCCCGATCACGCAGGCGCGTCTGGAGGCCGCCATCGGTCACGACCTGGCGGTCGACGGGCTGGAGTCGAAGCTGTATCTGCCGAATCTCGCGGGCTTGGCGCAGGGGCCCGGATTTCCGAATCTCAGCTGCCTGGGCGAACTTTCGGACCGCGTGCTGGGCGGGGCGGCGCCGCGTCCGATGGTCGGGGCGGCCCGCGGTGGCGAGGCGCACCGACCGGCCTGACCGTCGATAATGTCGCTAGGCTAGGCTACCCTTAGTTTTCGAGAATGAGGTTGGGTTCATGCGTATCGTGTCGTTCGGCTTTCAGACCTGGGGCCGCAAAACGCTACAGGCTCTGATCGATTCCGAGCATGAGGTGGTGCTCGCGGTGACCCACCCCGCCAGCGAGCATGCCTACAAGGGCATCTGGTCCGACTCGGTCGAGGAACTGGCTCGCGAGCACGGCATCCCGGTGCACCTGACCGAGCGCGCCGACGCCGAGACCATCGATCTGGTGAAGCGCGCCGAGCCGGACGTCATCGTGGTGAACAGCTGGTACACCTGGATGCCGCGGGAGCTGTACGCCATGCCGCCGCACGGCACGCTGAACCTGCACGACTCGCTGCTGCCGAAGTTCACCGGTTTCTCGCCCGTGCTGTGGGCCCTGATCAGCGGCGAGTCCGAATTCGGGTTGACGGTGCACCGGATGGACGAGGGGCTGGACTCCGGCGACATCCTGGTGCAGCGCGCGCTGCCGATCGGCCCGGACGCGACCGGGACCGAACTGGTGCTCGCCGGGCTGGAACTCATCCCGGGCGTGCTGGAGGAGGCGCTGACCGCCCTCGATTCCGGCACCGCGCAGTGGCGGCCGCAGAACAAGTCCGAGCGCACTTACTTCCACAAGCGGTCCGAGCGGGACAGCCGCATCGACTGGCATTGGGACGCGGTCGATCTCGAGCGTTTCGTGCGGGCGCTGTCGGAACCGTACCCGCGCGCCTTCTCCTACTATCGCGGCGAGAAGGTCGAGATCATCGCCTCGACGCTGTCCGAGGCGCGTTACGGCGGCACCCCGGGCCGCGTGGTGGTCGTGGAGGGTGGCGGCGTCGTGGTCTGCGGCCCGGACGCGCATCGCGGGCGCAACCGCGGCCTGCTGATCACCCGGGTCCGCGCCGCCGACGGGCAGGAACACGACGCGGCCGGGTTCTTCGCTCGCGGTGGCTATCTCACCGACGCACCGGCATGAGCGGCCCGGGCGGCGGTGCGAGCCGGCGGCCGCTGTCGGCGGGCCAGCGCCGCATCTGGTTCCTGCAGACCCGCGACCCCGAGGACACCACGCTCAACACCTGCGCGGTGTTCCGCCTGCGCGGCGCGGTGGACGCCGCACGGCTGCGCGCGGCGATCGACGCGGTCGCCGCCCGGCACGAAATCCTGCGCAGCACCTACCTTTCCGACGCGGAGGGCGAGCCCCACCGCGTCGTGCGCGCCGACGCGGCCCCCGCCTGGCAGGAATCGGACATCTCGGAACTGCCGCAGGCGAGCCGCGCCCGCCGCCTGGAGGTCCTGGTGCGCCGCGCGGCCGCCCGGCCCTTCGACCCGACCACCGAGTCACCGCTGCGATGCCTGCTGATCCGCACGGCCGCAACCGAATACGCCTTCGCGCTGATAACACACGCCATCGGCTGGGACGACGACTCCTGGCCCCTCTTCTGCGACGAGGTCACCCACACCTACGACAACACCCCCACCGAGCCCAACCCTGCCGCCGTCGTGGGTGACAGCGGCGTTACGGGGGGCGAGGTAGCCCACGCCTACGGCAACACTGCCGCAGAGCCCAACCTCGATGCCATCGTGGGCGACAGCAGCTTTACGGGAGGTGAGGTAGCCCACGCCTACGGCAACACTGCCGCAGAGCCCATCCTTGGTGCCGTCGTGGGTGACAGCGGCGTTACGGGGAGCGAGGTAGCCCACGCCTACGGCAATACGCCAACCGAGCCCAACCTTGGTGCCGTCGTGGGTGACAGCGGCGTTACGGGGGCGGGGGATGCGGTCGAGCACGGCGGCATGACGGCCGACGGTGGTGCGGTAGACGACGGCGTCGAGTATTGGCGGCGGGTGTTGCGGCCGCTGCCGCAGCCGTTGGAGTTGCCGGGGCGGACGGTGCCGCCAGGATCGGGGTCACCGCGGGCGGGTCGACGCAGCCGCGGGCTGTCCGCCGAATCGGTCGACCGCGCCGAGGGCTTCGCGCGGGCGCAGGGCACGACGCTGTTCGCGGTGCTGCTCGCGGCCTACGACGTGCTCCTGCATCGGTATACCGCGGCGACGGATTTCCTGGTCTCCGTCCCGGTTTCGCTGCGCGCGGGGAACGAGGGCATCGGGTACTTCGGCAACTCGCTGCTGCTGCGCGCCGCCGTGCGCCCCACCGACACCTTCGCCGAACTCACCGCGGCCGTGGGCGCTGCCGTCGCCGCCGCCCGGACCCATCGCGGCGTGGGCATCGATCGGGTGGTGCGCGAGGTCAATCCGGAACGCGGAGGCGGCCGGGACGGGCTCGAGCAGCTCGTCCGCACCGCGTTCGGGGTGCGGGACCGGCTGCCGCGCTTCGCCTTCGACGGTCTCGCGAGCGAGCTGCTCGAGTTCGGCAGCCCGGGCACCCGGATCCCGTTGTCGCTCACGGTGATCCTGGACGCCGCCGGCGCCCGCGTCGAAGCCGAGTATCAGGCGGATCTGCTCGAGGACCGGATTGTCGAGCAAGTGCTCACCCACTACGTGCGGCTGCTGGAGACCGCTCCCGCCCAGCCGCGGCGGCGGATCGGGGATCTCGACATGTTCGGCGGCGAGGACCGCGCGGGCATCCTGGCCCGGTCGCACGGGGAACTGGTCGCGTCGGAGCCCACCACGTTGGTGGCGCTGTTCGAACGCAGCGTCGCCCGCGCGCCGGACGCCACGGCGCTCGTCAGCGCGGCCGACGGCGACCGGGAGTACACCTACGACGGGCTCGACCGGCGCGCGAACCGGCTGGCGCACGGGCTGATCCGCCGAGGCGTCGGCCCGGAGGATGTCGTCGGACTGCGGCTGACCACCTCGGTCGATTTCGTCGTCGCCGTGCTGGCCGTGCTCAAGACAGGCGCCGCCTACCTGCCGATCGACCCGGCCTATCCCGCCGAGCGCATCGATCGGATGGTCGCCGACGCGCATCCGCGATTCGTTCTGGGCCACGAGGAAATGCGCGCGGCCGAGAACGCGGCGGCGTTGCCCGACACCGCCCCCACCGACGCCGACCGGGTGCGTCCGCTGCGGCCGGACAACCTCGCCTATGTCATCTACACCTCCGGCTCCACCGGCACCCCCAAGGGCGTCCCGGTGGCGCACGCCGCGATCGCCGAGCACGTGGCGGGTTTCTGCGCGGAATGGGGGATGCAGGCGCGGGACCGCCTGCTGCAGTCGTCGTCGGTGAGCTTCGACGCGTCGCTGCTCGACCTGTTCGTCACGCTGACCCTCGGCGCCTGCCTGGTGGTTCCGAAGCCCGACGCCTTCCGCGACATTCCCTACGTCGCCGACCTGATCTCCCGCTGCGGCGTGACCGTGCTGCACATGGTCCCGTCGCTGCTGCGGACGTTCCTGATGCTGCCCGAGGTGAACCAGTGGCGGGCGCTGCGGCACGTCCCGGTCGGTGGCGAGGCGCTGCACGGAGAGGTCGCCGACCGCTTCGCCGGGGTGTTCGACGCCGAACTGCGCAACCACTACGGCCCCACCGAGGCCGTCGTCTCGGCGACGCACCTGACCGTCGAGGGCCCGCAGGGCACCCGGATCGTGCCGATCGGGCACCCCAACCGCAATGTGTACGTCTACCTGCTCGACGAGCGGTTGCAGTTGGTGCCCGCCGGCGTCGTCGGCGAGATCTACCTCGGCGGAACACAATTGGCGCGCGGTTACCTGCGGCGCACCGGGGCGACGGCGGAGCGCTTCGTGGCCGACCCGTTCCAGCCGGGCCGCCGCCTGTACCGCACCGGAGATCTGGCGCGCCGCAATGTGCGCGGCGAACTCGAATTCCTCGGCCGCGCCGACGAACAGGTGAAGGTGCGCGGCTACCGGATCGAGCTCGGCGAGGTAGAGGTCACCGTCGCGAGCCACCCGGCGGTGGCGCAGTGCGTGGCGACGGCAGTGCCGGACAAGGCGATCGGCACCGTGCTGGCGGCCTACGTCGTCCCGGCGGCCGACGCTGATGTCGACATCGACGCGGTGCGCGCGCACGCCGCGGCGGTGCTGCCGGAGTACATGGTGCCCAGCGCTTTCGCGGTGATCGACGAGATCCCGCTCACCGAACACGGCAAGCTCGACCGGCGCGCGCTGCCCCGTCCCGCGCCCGCGAGCGTCGAGCTGTACCGGGAACCGGTGACCGCCACCGAGATCCGGCTCGCCGAACTGTTCGCGCAGTTGTTCGGGGCCGACCGGGTCGGTGCCGACGACTCGTTCTTCGACCTCGGCGGCCACTCGTTGCTGGCGGCCCGGCTGCTCGCCCGCATCCGCGCCGAATTCGATGTCGAGATCGGGGTGCGGGTGCTGTTCGAGACCCCGACTGTGGGCGGCCTGGCGGCGCTGGTGGAGGCGGCCGCGGCCCGCAACACACCGCTGGAGGTGGGCTGATGCTCGGCGTGATGTCCGGGATGGCCGGGGCGCGAACGGTTTCCGGGCTGACACCGGCGCTGCGGCAGCGGCTGCTGGAGGAATGGGCGACCGGGGTGGAACCGTCGGACGTGGTGGGCCTCCCCCGATTACTGCGCCGGGCCTGGGCCGTACCGGTCGCCCGGCCCGCGGTGCGCTGTGGTGACGACCGTCTCGACTACGGCGAGTTGTGCGCCCGCGTCGGCAGATCGGCCGGTACGCGGTCGGCGCCTGCCGCCGGTGCGGAGCAGGCTGTGCGGCTGCTCGCGCTTCCGGCCGTGCACGACGGCGGCCTGATTCGGCTCGGTGCGGGGAGCCGGAGCGTGGCCGTGACCGCCGGTGCGGTGGCCGTCGCGGTCGCCGACCGCTGCGCGGTGGCGGCCGAACAGCGTTGGGAGTGGGCCGATCCCGCGCTCGGCTCGCCCGACGTACGGCTCGTCGTCGCGCCGTGGGACAGCGTCGGCACGCTGGTGGAGCTGCTCGCCGCGATCGCGGACGGGGCGACGCTGGTGGTCCCGACCGACGCCCAGCGCACGGATCCGGTGGCGCTGACCGAATTGATCAGCGCGCGTTCGGTGACCCACGTGGTCGCCTCGCCCGCGGACCTCGCGGGCCTGCGCGGCTGCGGCCTGCCCACGGTGCGACGCTGGGACGTCGTCGGAACACAGTGCCCCGCAGGGCTGTCCGACCGGCTGCGCGCCTCGTCGCCGGAGGCGGTGACGAGTTTCGGCTACGCACTGCCGGTGTACGCCGGTCCCGTCGCCCGCGGGCCGCTCGACGGCAGCGGCCGCGCCCGGCCGATCCCCGGCGCCCGGCTGCTGGTGCTCGACGACTACCGGCAGCCGGTGCCGCCGGGCGTGGTGGGGGAGGTCTACGCCGGGGGCGCCGCGCTGATGGAAGACGGCGCCCGGCCCGCCGCGAGCCGCTTCCTCGCCGATCCCTTTCCGGTCGAAGGAGTTTCGCCCCGGCTGTATCGGACCGGCGCGCGGGCGCGCTGGACCGCGGACGGCTGGCTGGTCCTCGCGGACGGCCTCGGTGCGGCTCCGCCGCGGCAGCTGGTGGGCCGACTCACCTCCACAACCTTATTAGCTTAGCCTAAGCTACCAGATCGAGGGTCCGTGTATTCGGCGGATCGTGAAGAAGGAGCTGACGGAATGAACCCTGGTCGAACACTCGCGAGGCGGCCCTTCGGGCGCCGTGCGCGGGCCGCAGCGCGGCGCACCGTCATGGCCGCAATGGCACTGGGGCTCGTCCTGGGCGCGGCCGCGTGCGGGTCGAGCGACAGCACGTCCGGGTCGGGCGACGCGGTGACCATCAAACACACCATGGGCGAGGCCACCATCGAGGGCACGCCCGAACGGGTGGTCACGATCGGCCCGCAGTGGCTCGACGCCGCGGTGGCGCTGGGTGTCACGCCCGTCGGCTACCTGGTGCCCGGCGCCGCGCCCGGGCAGACGGTGCCCTGGCTGCCGCAGTCGCTGGCCCAGCAATCGAAGGCGCTGACCGCCGGTGGCGACGTCGCCGAGCAGATCGCCGCGCTGAACCCGGATCTCATCGTGGCCCCCGGCTACATGATGGACAAGGCCATGTACGACAAGCTGTCCAAGCTGGCGCCCACGATCGGCCCGCTGACCAGCGCCCAGATCGACCCCTGGGAAGACCAGACGACCGCGCTCGGCAAGGCCTTGCGCAAGGAGTCGGCGGCCGAACAGGTGATCGCCGATGTGCACGGCAAGATCGACGCCGTCGCCGCGCGGCACCCGGGCTTGCGCGGCAAGACCTTCCTCACCTGCATGCTGACCACCCCGACCCAGCTCATGGTGCTCGCTGACCCGAAAGACGGTTCCGCCCAGGCATTCACGCGGATGGGGCTGACCATGCCGGAGAAGCTGGTGGCGGAGGCGCCCAGCGGAGGCCGGCTGGCGCTGTCGCCGGAGCGGCTGGGCGACCTGACCGCCGATCTGCTGGTCTGTGGCGCCGCACCGGGCCTGGAGGCGAAGTTCAAGCAACTGCCCGGCTACGCGGAGTTGCCGTCGGTGCGCCAGGGCGGCATCGCCTTCGTCGACATGATCACGATCAACGCCATCAACGTGCCGACCGCGCTGTCGCTGCCGTACGTGCTCGACAAGCTGGAACCGACGCTCGCGAACGTCGGGAAGTGAGGGACCGTCATGCCTGATTCACCTCGATCCGACCGCGGCATCCCGCTGACGTTGGCCCAGCAGGCGGCGCTGCTGCCGGAACGCATGCGCCGCACCCCGGCGTCCGATCTCGCTGTCACACTGGAGATTTCGCCCGGACTCGATGCCGCGGCGCTGGACCGTGCCGCGGTGGCGGTGCTCGCGCAGCACGAGATCCTGCGGACGGTGTACCCCGACGATCGCCGGATTCCCTATCAGCGTGTCGTTCCCGCGCCGGAATCGGTGGTCGAGGTCGTCGAGACCGGCGAGCCCGAACTAGCGGCCGCGCTGGCCGCCGACGCGGACCACCGGTTCGACCTGCTGAGCGAGCTGCCGGTGCGAATCCGGTTGTACCGCTTGCCGGATCGCCAGGTGCTGTCGATCGTCGCGCACCCGGTGGCCGCCGATGATCGGTCGCTCGAGCTGCTGGTGGCGGCGCTGTTCGCGGCGTACGACGGCGCTGCCGTGGCCCCCGCGCCGCAGTACCGCACCTTCGCCCTCGCCCAACTGAAGACGCTGGCGGGCACCGTATCCGACGACGCGGGGCTGGCCCACTGGCTGCAGCGGCTGGCGGATCTGCCCGAGCGCGCGGACCTCACCGACGCGGAGCCGGGTACCGAACCGGTGCGGCGCAGGGTATTCCGCGTCGCGCCCGGCTCGATCGCCGGTGCGACCACCGAGGCGGCGTTCGCCGCGGTGGTGGCGCACGTGCTGAGCGCGGCGGGCATGGGCGACGATATCGCCGTCGGCATCGCGGATCCCGACCGCGAAGGCGCCGCGACCGCGTTCGGCAACTTCACCAATCACCTTGTGCTGCGCCTCGATCCGACCGGTGGCCGCCCCGCGCGGCAACTCGTGGAGCAGGCCGCCGCGCAGGTGGACGAGGCCCGCGCGCACACCGGCACCCGCATCGAGCGCATCACCCATCAGATGCGTGGCATGGCGGCGGTGTCCAGCGGCTCGCTGTTCCAGGCGCTGGTGACCGTGCGTCCCGCCGCCCCGCTGGTCCCCGAGACTGCGGGCCGGACGGTGCGTGAACTCGCCCGCCGGACCGCCCGGCCGCACGGGGTCGACGTCGTGGTGGACGTCGTCACCGACGCCGAGGGCGCGACCGTGACCGTGGATTTCGCCCCGGCGCTCGCCGCCCACCCTGAAGTCGGCGGGCTCGCCGAAGCGCTCGAGCAGACCTACGCGCAGTGGGCCGCGGCGCCGGAGAGCTCGGTGGCCCCGGTCGCCGCGCCCGCGCTGTACACCCGCGACGAGATGCCGGAGCCGGGCGTCACGGGACTCGGCGGCGCCCCGCGCACCGACGCGGAACGGCTGCTCGCCGAGGCCATCCGCGAGATTCTCGAGCTCGACGAGGACGACGAGGTCGGGCGCAAGGACACCTTCTTCTCGCTGGGCGGTGACAGCATCGCCGCGCTGCGGCTGGTCACGCTGCTCGGCGAGCGCGGGCACACCCTGGACGTGCAGAAGGTTTTCGAGTTCCCGGCGCTGCACGAACTCGCCGAACAGCTGGAGTCCGCCGATCCGGCGGCCGCTGCCGCCGCGGCTGCGGCTCCTGAGGTGGCGCCGATGGCCGCCTCGGGTCTGGACCCGGCTGCGCTGCAGGCCCTCGGCCGGAAGTTCGCCGCACAGTGACCGTCGAGATCCGCGACGTGGTCGCGCTGTCCCCGCTGCAGCGCGGACTGTATTCGGTGAGTTCGATCTCGCGCGGCGGTGACCCCTACCTGGTCACCTTCGCGGTGCGGGTCGAGGGGCTGACCGATCTGCCCGCGCTGCGGCGCGCGTTCGACGAATTGCTCGACCGCTACCCGCATCTCGGGGCGTCGGTGCTGGCCGAGGACGTGCCGCATCCGGTGCTCGTCATCACCTCCGCCGGGCGGATCGGCTGGCGCGAGGTCGATCTGCGCACCGCCGCCGACCCGGAAGCGGCGGCGCGGCAACTGTATTGGGACGAGGCGCGGCGACCGCTGGATCTCGCCGCCGGGCCGCTGTTTCGAGTAGTGGCGGCACGGGTGGGCGGGGCGGACTACGAGTTGGTCTGCACCGCACACCATATCGTCGTCGACGGCTGGTCCATCCCGCTGCTGTTCTCCGACCTGATCGCGCTGCACAGCGGGGCCGGGGGCGCATTGCCGCCCGCGCCGCCGCTGCGTGAGCACGCGGCCTGGCTGGCAACCCGCGACACCGCGGCATCCGCGCGGGCCTGGGCGGCCGCGCTGGCCGGACTCGCGCCGATGCCGATGCTCGGACCGCCGGCGCCGCCCGAGGTGGAACTGCCGGTCGTCGGCGAGGCCCGGCTGGA
Organism: Nocardia wallacei; assembly: GCF_014466955.1. NCBI lineage: Bacteria > Bacillati > Actinomycetota > Actinomycetes > Mycobacteriales > Nocardiaceae > Nocardia > Nocardia wallacei. The sequence continues at coordinate 924,737 of NZ_AP023396.1, forward strand.
CTCGCGGGCCACGGACGCGCTGCTCGCCTGGGCGCGCGGGCGCGGGCTCACCCTCAACACCCTGCTCCAAATGGCCTGGGCGCGTATCGTTTCCGGCCTCACCGGTCGAGACGACGTGGTATTCGGGCAGACCACCTCCGGCCGGGACGCGTCGCTGCCCAATGCCGAGCGACTCGTCGGGGCCCTGGTCACCACCATTCCCGTGCGGGTGCGGATGGACGATCGCGATCCGGGCGAGATCGGCGCCCGGCTGCAGCGCGAGGTCGCGCGACTACGCGCGCACGAGTACCTGGGAATCGCGGAGATCACCCGGGCGGCCGGCGCGGGCCAGCTGTTCGACACGCTGCTGGTCTTCGAGAACTCGCCGGTCGGCGCGGTAACCGCCGGTATGCCGATGGGCCGCGGGGCGACCATGACCCCCCGCCGCGTCGACTCGCCGAGCCACTACCCGATCGCGGTGGTGCCGGTGCTCGAGCACGGCGTCCTGATCTGCCGCGTCGAGATCCGGCCGGACGTGGTGGCGCAGTTCGACCCCGACCGGATGGCGCGGCGAGTCCTCGCCGTGGCCCGCCGGATCACCGAGACGACGCGGGCCTGTGCTGTCGATGTGCTGCTGGACGACGAGCCCGCGGCATTGACGGCGGGCGGGTACTCCGTGCCGGGCTTACCTGAGTCGGCCGATGGTCTTGCCGGAGGAACGCGGGTCGCCCGAGCGGTAACCGGCGGGGCGGCCGGGACCGATACGGGCGATACCGCCGTGGACGTCCCGGGCACATTGCTCGATGTCGCGGCGAGCGTGGCGGAGCGTGTGGCCGTGGTGGACGGGGCGGGCGCGCACACCTTCGAGGAGTTCGGTTCGGCTGTGCGCACTTCGGCGGCCGACCTGAGGGCCGCCGGAGTGCGTCCCGGCGACGCCGTCGCGGTCATGCTGCCACGGGACCGCCGAGTCCTGCACGCGCCCTTCGCCGTCGGGTACGCGGGTGCGACGTGCGTGCATGTGGATCCGGCAACGCCTGCCGATCGGCTCGCCTACATGCTCGAAACCGCCGGTGCGCGAGTCATTCTCGCAGAGGAGGCGCGGGCGGATGTGATTGCGGAGGTTCGTGCCTCGGGCATCGACTGCCTGCACGCGGTTCCGGACAACAACGGACGCCTCCGTGTCCCTGACAACGGAGGAAATTTCCGTTTCGCGAACGACTCCGGCGAGCAAGCGGTTTCGGAATCCGGATCCGCTGCGTCACCTACGGAATCGCGCGCTCCCTTCTACGTCGTGTTCACCTCCGGCACCACCGGCCGCCCGAAAGGCGTTGCGGTCTCGCATAGTTCGCTGCTCAACCACTGGGCGAATCACGAGCGCCGCATCTTCGCGCCGACCGCGGCGGCGTCGGGCCGGCAGTTGCGCGTCGGGCACGGCTGGTCGACCGGTTTCGACGCCGCGTGGCAGCCCACGGTGGCGTTGTTGAGCGGGCACACCGTGGTGCTGCTCGGCGACGAGGTGCGCACCGACGCCGAACGCATCGTGGCGGCGATCGAAGACCACGGGATCGACATCTTCGACACCTCACCGTCCATGCTGAACCGCCTGATCGCCGCCGGTCTGTTCCGCGCGGGCGACGGCGGTGAAACCTGCCCGCTGGCGGTACTCGCCCTCGGCGGCGAGGCCATCGGCCCCGACACCTGGCGGCGCCTGCGGGGCCTCCCGGCCACCCGCGTGATCAACTTCTACGGTCCCACCGAGACGACGGTGGAAGCACTGATGGCCGACGTGCACGACCATGCCGCACCGACCATCGGCCGCCCCTTCGACGGCATGAAAGCCGAAGTGCTGGACCATCGCCTGCGCCCGGTCCCGTCCGGCGGCACCGGCGAGCTGTACCTGTCCGGCCCGCAACTGGCCCTCGGTTATCTCGGCAGACCCGGCGCCACCGCGGCGGCATTCGTGGCGGGCCCGAACGGAAGGCGTTACCGCACCGGCGATCTGGTGCGCCGCGCCGCCGCCGGCACTCTCGCCTACGAGGGCCGCGTCGACAGCCAGGTGAAGATCAACGGCTATCGCGTCGAACCCGACGAGGTGACCGTCGTGCTGCGCGAGCTCGACGGGGTGCGGCACGCCGCGGCCCTGGCGTTCACCGAGAACGGCCGTACCCGCCTGGGGGCGCTGGTGGTCGGCACACCCTCGGCGGGCCGCATCCGCGCGGCGCTGGCCCGCCGCCTGCCGCAGTTCATGGTGCCGACGCGGATCGTGCACGTCGACGAGATCCCGTTGAACCGCAACGACAAACTGGACGGGCACGCGGCCACCGCGCTGCTGGCGCGACCGGCGGGCACCGCCGCGGCCGCGCAGCCGGAAACCGACACCGAGCGCACCCTGCTCGCGGTGATCGGTGCGATGACTTCGGGTGACGGCGCGGCCCGCGCCGGAATCCTCGACAGCCCGGTCGATCTCGGCATCGACAGCATCGGCGTGATCGATCTGGTCTCGCGGTTGCGCGGCGCGGGCTTCCGGGTCTCGGCCCAGGACGTGCTGGCCGCCGCCGATCTGCGCGACCTGGCCCGCCGCCTCGACGACCCGGATGCCACCGACGACCTCGTCGCCGAGGTGACCCCGGCGGGCACGATCCTGCCGCTGACCGCGCTGGCGCACGAGATCATCGCCAACGGCGACTACCGGTATCTCGCGCAGTCGCAGGTGATCACGCTGCCGCAGGACGCCTCGGTCGAGGCGGTCGTGGCCCGCCTGGACGCACTCGCTCATGCGCATCCGACGCTGCGCTCCCGTCTGACCACCTCCGAGTCGGGCGCCCCCGTGCTGCTCGTGGGCGAGGAATCCGGTGTGGCAGCACTGATCTCGGTCGCCGACGACGACTCGCGCGCCGCCGCCTGTCTGGCCGAGACGGTGGAGCGGCTGGACCCGGAGGCCGGACGCATGATGGCCGCGACGGTGCTGGAGGGCCCGAATCGCCGTCTGCTGCTGTCGATTCACCATCTCGCCGTCGATGTGGTGTCCTGGCTCATCCTCATGGACGACCTGCGTCACCTCGAGCAGGGTGCGCCGCCGGCGAACGAGCGCCGGGTCGAACCGGCCGACGTGGTTACCGAGCGCATCGCCCCGGAGATTCTCGGCGCCCCGCTCGGCGGCTGCCACACCGATCCGGCAACGGACAAGGCGGGCAAGGCCGTTCAGCGCGTGGTCGAACTGGACCCGGACCGCACCGAGCGGCTGCTGTCCCGCTGCGCCGCGGCCGGCGTCCCGCTGGAGGAGGCACTGCTCGCCGCGTGCGCGCTCACCGTGGCCGACAGCGCCGACGCGTCCGGGCGCATCCCGGTGACGCGGGAAGCGCACGGCCGCGCACCCGACGACGACACCCGCCGCGTCGGCTGGTTCACCGTCGAGGAGACGGTGCTGGTCCCAGCGGCGGACCTCGCGGGCTGGACGCCGGACCGCGGGCGGCCGCCGCTGGCGGATCGCACCCACACCGCCCGCGGTCAACTCCGCCTCAACCACCTGGGTCGATTCGACGTGCTGCAGTTCGGTTCCGGGCCGTGGACGCCGGTCCCGCTGTCGGAGTTCACTTCGGAGTTCGGCGTCACCGGTCACCCCGACCTGCCGCTGCGGTTCACCATCGACGTCAATACCGCCGTGGTCCCGCGGGATTCGCGGCCCGTGCTGGCCGCGCAGTTCGACATCAATTCGGCGGTGCTGGACGAGGCCGAGGTACAGGCCCGCACCGACCGGTGGCTGGCCGTATTGTCGATGTTCACCGCGCGGTGAGCAGAGAGGGAGGGAGCATCATGACGGCTGAGACCGTCGAGCAGGCCGCGCCGGAGGCGCCGGTGCTGGAGCCGGATCGGGTCGCGCTGAAACAGCGGAAGAAGGCCGATGCCGCCGCGCGCAAGCAGATCCTGGCGCCGGTGAACGGCGCGCTGACGCTGGCGAGCCTGGTGATCGTGCTCGCCTCGGTCTGCGCCGTCGTCCCGTTCGTGCTGATCGTCGAGGCCTGCCGCGAACTGCTGTCCACGCCGGTCGATTCCGATCGGGTGTGGGTGCTGGTGATCAGCGCCGTCGTGGTGCTGGTGGTGCGCGGCCTGCTCGAGGCCGGGGCCCTGGTGTGGACGCACCTGCTCGACGCGAAGTTTCAGCTGACCCTGCGGCAACTGCTGGCCGCCAAGCTGACCCGGGTGCCGCTGGGCTGGTTCACCGACCGCAGTTCGGGGGAGGTGAAGAAGTTCCTGCAGGACGACGTCGAGGCGCTGCACTATCTGATCGCCCACGCCCGGCTGGACTTCGTCGGCGCGGTGACGGTCCAATTGATCGCCCTGATCTACCTTTTCACCGTCGACTGGCGGCTCACGCTGATCCTGCTGATCCCGCTGTTCCTCTACACCCGGGCGCTGGCGGCCATGATGGGCCCCGGTCACCGGGAGCGCCTGGCGGTCTTCGCGGGCTCCGAACGCAAGATCGAGGAGTCGACCATCGAGTTCGTCGACGGCATCCAGGTGGTGCGGGCGTTCGGCCAGGCACGCAAGGCGCACAACACCTTCCAGGAGGCGGTCGACAAGACGGCCGCGAGCCTGCTGGCGTGGAAGACCCCGATGACGCGGCTGCAGTCGGGCGCGGAGATCCTGCTGACCCCGCTGTTCCTGATGCTGGTCGTCGTCGTGGCCGGTCTCGGCTTCGTCGAGCTCGGCTGGATCGAGCCGGTGGACATCCTGCCGTTCCTGCTGCTGGGCATCGGCCTGGGCAGCGCCCTGCTCGGCATCGGCTTCGGCGGCCAGGCGCTGCGCGAAGGCGCGGCGGCCGCATTGCGGCTGCACGAGTTGCAGCAGACGCCGGAACTCGCCGCACCCACCGGCAGCGCCGAGCCGAGCGCGGACGGCGGCGCCGGACTGCCCGTGCGGTTCGAGCACGTGAGCTTCGGATACCGCAAGGACCGGACGGTGTTGCACGACATCGACATCGAGCTGGCGCCGGGCACCATCACCGCGCTGGTCGGACCGAGCGGATCCGGCAAGTCGACGCTGGCACGGCTGCTGCCCCGGTTCTACGACGTGACGGCCGGACGAATCACCATCGGCGGCAAGGATCTGCGCGAGTTCTCCACCGAAGAGCTGTATCGCACAGTCGGATTCGTGCTGCAGGACGTGCAGATGATCCGCGGCACCATTCGCGAGAACATCCGCCTGGCGCGCCCGGACGCCGACGACGCGACCATCGAGCGCGCCGCCCGCGCCGCGCAGATCCACGACCGCATCATGGCGCTGCCGCGCGGCTACGACTCCGAGATAGGCGGAGACGCGGTACTTTCCGGCGGTGAGGCCCAGCGGCTGTCGATCGCCCGCACACTGCTGGCCGACACTCCGGTGCTGGTGCTGGACGAGGCCACCGCCTTCGCCGACCCCGAATCCGAGGCCGCGGTGCAGGACGCGCTCGCGGTTCTCGTCGCCGACCGGACGGTGCTGGTGATCGCGCACCGCCTGCACACGATCACCGGCGTCGACCGGATTCTGGTGCTGGAGAACGGCGTCGTGGTCGAGAGTGGCGACCATCCGGCACTGTCCCGCGCGGGCGGGCTCTACCAGCGGCTGTGGGAGACGAACGAGGCTTCCATGCACGCGATCCAGCTCGTCGAGGGGGAGATCCGATGATCACCAAGGTCTTTGCGCTCGTCCCGGCGGAGCTGCGCCGCCACATTCCGCGGTATCTGGCGCTGATCGGCGGCCTGTCGCTCGGGCAGATCGCGGCCTACCTGCTGCTGATTCCGCTGCTGCAGGCCCTGTTCGACGGCGACCTGGGCAGCGCGTGGCGGTGGGCGGCCTGGATGGCGGTCGCCGTGGCCGCCGCGTCGGCGTTCTCGTTCCTGGTGTCGATGGTCGGCCTGCGCATCGGCGTGGGCATGCTGCGCGGGGTGCAGACCCGGCTCGGCGACCATCTGAGCAGCTTGCCGCTGGGGTGGTTCGCCACCGCCAACGCCGGGTCGATCTCGAAGATCATCGTGGGCGGTGTGCGCGAGATCCTCGGTGTCGTCTCCTATTTGGTGGCACCGGTGGTGACGGCGGTGATCGTGCCGGTGGGCGTCGCGATCGGGGTGGCGTTCATCGACTGGCGGATCGCGCTCACCATGCTGATCAGCCTGCCGGTGCTGCTGGTGGTGAGCCGGTGGGCGAACAACAGCTTCTCCCGCTCGAACGAACGGATGCACGAGGCCGCGGCCGAATCCAACGCCCGCGTGGTCGAATTCGCGCAGGCGCAGCCGGTGCTGCGGGCCTTCGGCGCGGTCGGCGACGGCAACCGCAAGCTCACCGAGGCGCTGCGCGCGCAGCAGCAGGCATCGAACCGGCTGCTGTTCGCGAGCGTGCCCGGGCTGATGGTGTTCGCGCTGTGCGTGCAGGCGGTCTTCTTGATCCTGGTGTCGGTGGTCGTCGCCCGCGGCACCGGTGGGCAGCTGGCCGTGCCCGCCGCCATCGCGCTGATCGCGGTGAGCGCCCGGTTCATCGAGCCGATCAACCGGGCGGCGCAGCTGAGCAACGCGCTGCGCAGCGCCGCCGACGCCGCCGGGCGGATCACCGACTTCCTCGCGGTGCGCGATCTCGGGGAGGCGGTCGAGCCCGTCGAGCCCGGAGCGCCGGAGATCGTGTTCACCGACGTCGAGTTCGGTTACCGCGCGGGCGAGAAGGTCATCGACGGTGCGTCTTTCACGGTGCCGAGCGGTACCACGACCGCGATCGTCGGCCCCTCCGGCAGTGGCAAGACGACGCTGTTGCGGCTGGCGTCGCGCTTCTACGACGTCGATGGGGGCCGGATCACGGTGGGCGGTCACGACGTTCGCGCGCAACCGTCGGAAACGCTGCTGCGCCAAGTGTCCCTGGTGTTCCAGGACGTGTACCTGTTCAACCAGACCATCGAGGAGAACATCCGCATCGGCCGTCCCGACGCGACGCCGGAGGAGGTGCGCCGCGCCGCCGAGATGGCCCGGGTGGACGAGATCGTCGACCGCCTGCCCGACGGCTGGAACTCCACCGTCGGCGAGGGGGGCGCTGCACTGTCCGGCGGTGAGCGCCAACGTGTTTCGATCGCCCGCGCCCTGCTGAAGGACGCCCCGATCGTCCTGCTGGACGAGGCCACCAGCGCCCTGGACCCGCACAGCGAGGCCGTCGTGGTCCGCGGCATCCACGAACTCACCCAGGGTAAAACCGTCGTCGTGGTAGCCCACCGCCTGGCAACCATCCGCCACGCCGACCAAATCCTGTTCGTGGAGGGCGGCCGAATCATCGAAAGCGGCACCCACCCCGAACTCCTCGCCCGAGGCGGCCGCTACGCCGAATTCTGGAACGAACGCTCCCGAGCAACCGGCTGGCACCTGTCCCCGGCATAGGCACGAACGGGTTGGCGGTCAGAGGCGGTCCGGCCGATCCGTCTTCGCGTCGAACCAGTCGAGGACGGTTTCGCGGGTCAGTTCGCGAATGATGACGACGGCGAGCACGATGCCGACGGAACCGGCGAAAGCGCCGCTGAACAGGGCGAAGAGGCGACTCCGCGTAGCCTCTTGCCCAAGACAACCTCCCGGCACCCGTCGTCCGTCACGTCGCCCGGATGGCCTCGAATCCGGCCCCGGCGGCCCAGTACGTGACCGCCTCGATCAACGCGTCGCTGATACCCCGTCCACGTGCGGCGGGGTGTACTCACAGGGAGATCAGTTCGGCGGAGGCGCCATCCGGGCCCGAAATTCCACTGGCCAGGGTGGCGGAGTTCGGTCTGCTCGACAATCGGATTATGGGCCGGGGTCTCGCGGAACGATGGGGGCTATTTCCAATACGCGCGGCCCGCGACATTTTCCTTGGGCAGCTTGGATTTCAGGGACTTGAGGATGGCGCGGGTGGTGGCGGCGTCGCAGGCGGCCCAGCCGAAGGCGTTCGGGTCGCAGGTTACGTTCTCGGCGGCTTGGCGGAGTAGTTGGCCGTAATTGACGCGTTCGACCCAGGTGACCTCGGTTTTGCGGCCGGAGCGGACGGGGAGGGTGCGGTCGGATTCGTATTGCCATTCGAGCCAGACCCGGGCGGGGGTGTCGCCGATGGCGTCGAGGAGGGAGTTGACGGCGGGGAGGGAGGCCGTGTCGCCGAAGATGACGAACTCGGCGGGAATCGGCTCGGGGACAGCGAATTTGGAACCCATCACCGTCGCGTCGATGACGTCGCCGACCGCTGCCCGCTCCGCCCACCGGGAGGCGGGCCCGCCGTGCAGGGCGAACTCGATGTCGAACGTGTCTCCGGCCGGATCAGGGTCGACGAGGGTGTAGCCGCGCTGCAGCAGGTTGCCCTTCTCGTCGGGAAACCAGATGCGAATCCACTGGGTGGGGTGCACCGGATGGTCGGCCAGCAGGCCGCCGCCGGTGAAGCCCAGCCGCAGGTAGTTGTCGCTGACGCGGTCCACGGACGTGACGGTGAGCCGGTAGTCGTCGGCACGCAGTGCCTTCAGGACGAATCCGTTGAAACCTTTTCCCATATGGTTAGGTTAGCCAAACCACATACCTTCGTCGCGGCGGGAGCTTGTACGTTACTATGCGAAGAGGTTAGGCAAGCCTAGCCTACGCGGTGTGATGAAGGCTGGATTCTCGGCCGGTGAGGAGTCTGATGCTCGGCAAGGCTGACGTGCGAAACATTGTGGCAGCGGAGCTCGGAGTGCATCCCGAATCGATCGGCTACGAGGACGACCTGGTCAGCCTGGGCATGCACTCGATGATGCTGATGCAACTGGCCGCCCGCTGGCGCAAGCAGGGGCACGAGGTCCGCAGCTCCGAACTGGCCCTGCAGCCGACGATCGCCGCGTGGGCCGAGCTGCTGTCGGGCCAGGTCGAACCCGAGCCGCCCGCACCCGCGCCCACCCCCGCCGAGATCACCGACGGCGACGAATTCCCGCTCGCCACAATGCAGCACGCGTACTGGGTCGGCCGCCGTCAGGACCAGCGACTGGGCGGCGTCGCGGCGCACCTGTACGTCGAGTTCGACGGGCACGGCGTGCGCGGCGACCGGATGCGGCGCGCGGTCGAGCGGCTGGTGCGCAGGCATCCGCAGCTGCGCGTGCAGTTCACCGACAGCGGTACCCAGCGGGTGCTGCCCGAACCGTTGCGTCCGGTCTTCCATCTCGTCGATCTCACCGCCGAATCCGACGGCGGCCGAACCGAACTCGAGCGGATCCGGCAGGAGAAGAGCCACCAGCGGATGGACGTCGACGCGGCGCAGGTCGTCGACATCACCCTCACCCTGCTGCCCGATGGCCGTCATCGCGTGCACGTCGATGTCGACATGCTGGCCGGTGACGCGCTGAGCTACCGCAGAATCCTGGACGACCTCGCCACCCTGTACGAAACCGACGCCGACGCAACCGATTCCATCGGCTACACCTTCCGCGAGTACCTGTCGGACAAGCAGCGCACCGCCGCCGACAACTCCGCCGCGAAAGCGTGGTGGGACAGCCGCCTCCGGCAGCTGCCCGACATCCCGTCGCTGCCGGTGCTGCCGGAGAGCGAGCGCGCCGATCCGGCGCGCAGCATCCGCCTGCACCACTGGTTCTCCCCGGAGGCGAAGGCACAGCTCAACAAGGTCGCGCACGGCCACGGCGTGACTCCCGCGGTGGCGCTCGCGACCGTGTTCGCCGAGTCTATCGCCCGCTGGTCCGCGCGGCAGCGGTTCCTGCTGAACGTACCGCTGTTCGACCGGGAGCCGCTGCACGACGACATCGACCGCGTGGTGGGCGACTTCACCAACTCGGTTCTGGTGGACGTCGACGCGCGCGAACCGGAGTCGATGGTCGCCCGCGCCAAGCGTCTGCAGCGCGAATTGCACACCTGCGCAGCGCATTCCACCTACGAGGGCCTCGACGTGCTGCGCGATCTGGGCCGATTGCGCGGCGCCCCGGTCACCCCGTCGGTGGTGTTCACCTCCGGCCTCGACCTCGGCGAGCTGTTCTCCGACCGGGTGACCCGGATCTTCGGCGAGCCGGTGTGGATTCTGTCGCAGGGACCGCAGGTAGACCTGGACGCCCAGGTGGTCGAGCTGGCCGGTGGCCTGATGGTGAACTGGGACGTACGCCGCGACGCCATGCCCGCCGGTGTGGTCGAGGCCATGTTCGCCGAATTCCGGCGGCTGCTGCTGACCCTGGTGGAGCCGGGCGCCGACTGGCAGGCGCCGCTGTCGATCGCGCTGCCCGAGGAGCAGCGGGCGGTGCGCGACGCGGTGAACGCCACCGATCGCGACCTCGGCGACCGCAACCTGCACGACGCGTTCTTCGCACTGGCCGAACAGGATCCGGACCGCACGGCGCTGCGCTGGCGCGACGGCGGCGCCCAGACCTACGGCGAGCTGGCGGGCCGGGCGCTGGCGGTCGGCCTGGCGCTGACCGACGCGGGCGTGCGGCCGGGCGACACCGTCGCGGTCGTGATCGCCAAGGGCCACCGGCAGATTCCGGCCGTGCTGGGCGTGCTCGCCGCGGGCGCGACGTATGTCCCCATCGGGACCGGGCAGCCGCAGGCCCGCCGCGACCGGATCCTGGCGCGTGCGGGCGCGCGGGTCGCCCTGGTCGACGACGGCATCGAACTGCCCGCGGATGTCACCGCGATTCCGCTGGAGCGGGCCCTGACCGGACCGCGCCTGGAGCGGGCGCACAGCTGCGCGCCCGCGGCGCACGCGTACGTGCTGTTCACCTCCGGCTCCACCGGCGAGCCCAAGGGCGTCGAGGTGAGCCACCGCGCCGCCGCCAACACCGTCGATGCCATCGCCACCCACTTCGGCCTCGGCCCCGACGACCGGCTGATCGGACTGTCCTCGCTGGAGTTCGACCTGTCGGTGTTCGACATCTTCGGCGCCCTGTCCCTGGGCGGCGCTCTGGTCTGCGTGGACGCCGACACCGAGCGCGACGCGGCGGCCTGGGCGGCGCTGATCGCCGAAACCGGTGTCACCGTGCTCAATTGCGCCCCGGGCCTGATCGGCATGCTCCTCGACACCGCCACCGCCGCACAACTGCGCTCGATGCGCGTGGTGATCACCGGCGGTGATCGGGTGAATACCGTACTGGGACAGCGTTTCCGGACGCTGGTGCCGGGCCTGCGCTTCGCCGGGCTGGGCGGCACCACCGAGACCGCCATCCACTCCACCGTCTGCGAGGTGACCGACGACTTCCCCGCCGAGTGGGCCGCCGTGCCCTACGGCACCCCCCTCGCGAACGTGCGGATGCGCGTGGTCAACGAGCGCGGCGAGGACTGCCCGGACTGGGTCGTCGGCGAATTGTGGATCGGCGGAACGAGTGTCGCCGACGGCTACCGCGGCGACCCGGAGCGGACCGCGCAGCGCTTCGTCGAGGTCGACGGCGTGCGCTGGTACCGCACCGGCGACCTGGCCCGGTACCTGCCCGACGGCACGGTGGACTTCCTGGGCCGCGCCGACCATCAGGTGAAGATTCGCGGCTACCGGGTGGAACTGGGCGAGGTGGAGTCGGCGCTGACCGCGCTGCCGCAGGTGCGCGAGGCCGTGGCGCTGGTTACCGATTCCGGTCGACTGGTGGCGGCCGTGACCGCCGAGGGCACCGTCGATTTCGCGGCGGCGCTGCGAGATACGTTGCCCGCGCACATGATCCCCGAGTCCGTCCAGGTCTTGGACGCTATCCCGCTGACCGCCAACGGCAAACTCGACCGTGCGGCGATCCGCCGACGGATCGATAGCGAGATCGTCCGCGACACCTACGTCGCCCCCGGCAACGAGACCGAGGCGGCGGTGGCCTACATCGCCGCCCAGATCCTCGGTGTCGAGCGGGTCGGCGTCGAGACCGACTTCTTCGAGATCGGCGGCAACTCGATCCTGGCCACCACCCTCACCGCCAAGGTGCGCGGACTGCTCCAAGTCGAGAAGTTCGGTGTCACAGAGGTTTTCGAGGGGCGCACGGTCCGCCGGATCACCGCCGCGCTGCTCGCGTCGGAGACCACGCCCGGCCGGTTGGCGCAGGTGTCACGGATCCTGCTGGAGCTCGCCGAGGTGAGCGTGCCCGAACCGGCGCCCGCGAGCTGAGCCGCGCCAACCGCCGTCATTCGCCGTACACAGATTGGTTCGATAGATGCGTTCGCTGGAAGACCTGCAGGTAGCGATGGCGGCTCGGCTCGCCCAGGAGGGGCTGGCCACCACCGCGACGGTGCCGGTGCGCCGGGATCCGGCCCGCGCGCCACTGTCGTTCGGGCAGCGGTACGTCTGGGCGCATCAGCAGATCGCCCCCGACAGCGCGGCCTACAACCTTTGTCTCGCACTGACTTTCGAGGGCGACGTGGATGCGGCCGCGCTGCGGGAGGCGTTCACGGCGCTGGTCCGACGGCACGAGGTGCTGCGCACGACCTATCACACGGATGAGAACGGCGAGCCGTACCAGCGGATTCACCGGGACCTGCCGCCGCGGCTGACCGATGTGGACCTGACCGGCGCGGCGGACGCCGACGACCGCCTGGCCGAACTGGTCGGCGCGGCCGCCCGGGAAACCTACGACCTGACCGCCGAATCGTCGCTGCGCGTCCTGTTCGCGCGCGTGCATGCCACGAAACTCGTTGCCGTGGTGTCGATCCAGCACATCGCCTGGGACGGCATGACGCTGCCCGCGCTGTCGCGGGACGTGGAGAACTTCTATCGGCAGGCGCTGACCGGTCCCGTCACGGTGGAGCCGCTGGCGCTGCAGGTGGCCGACTTCGCCGAATGGGAACAGGACCGCTTCCACGCCGAGGACCAGACCGAGGACATCCGGTTCTGGGAGAGCCGATTCGACGGCGAGGTTCCCGAACTCCAGCTGCCCTACGACCGCCGTCCGATCGCGGTGTCCGAGCGCGGCGACCGCGCCGACCGGCCGCTGAGCGACCGGGCCGACGCCAATCTGCGGAGACTGACCGCCGAACTGCGCACCACCCCGTTCTCGGTGTTCCTCGCCGCCTACCACCTGGCGCTGCGGCAGCTGACCGGCCGCCGGGACATGGTCATCGGCACCACGGTCGCCAACCGCGAGGAAGCCGGGATGGAGCTGCTCATCGGCAATCTCAGCAATATGCTGCCGCTGTATCTCACCGGTACGGCGGGGACCTTCGCCGAACTGGTCGAGCAGGTGCGGTCGGTGACGACGGAGGCGTTCCGGCACAAGCACTTCCCGCAGGAGGAGATCGTCCGGGCGGTGAACCGGGCCACCGGGAACGTCGGTTCCAGACTGTTCGACACCATGGTGCTGTTCCTGCATCAGAAGATCGACGGCCCGCAGCTGCCGGGCGTCACCACGAGCTGGGAACTGGTGGACAATGGCGGCGCGCTGCTGCCCCTGGTGGTCGAGACGTTCATGCACGACGACCGCACCGACGTCCAGATCACCTATCGCACCGACGTTTTCGACGCCGAGACCATCGCCCGCCTGCACGAGTATATCGACCGCATACTGGCCGAGGCCGCCGCCGCACGCCCGGTGCCCGAACTGCTCACCCTCTCCGACATCGACCGCGCGCACCTGGACGAGTGGTCGCACGGCACGGTCGTGGCGATCGAACGGGACACCGTCGACGCCATGATCCGGCATTCCGCCGAGCGCTATCCCGAGCGGACGGCCGTCGTCTTCGGCGACACCGAGCTGAGTTACGCCGAATTCGATTCGAGCGTCAACAAACTCGCGCGCCTGCTGCTCGCGCGCGGTGTCCGCAACGGTGACGCGGTCGCCGTCTACGCCGAGCGCAGTGAACGACTGCCGATCGCCTTCGCCGCGGTGGTGCGGGCGGGCGCGGTGTACTTCCCCGTCGATCCCGCCTACCCGGCCGACCGCGTGGCGTACATGTTCGGCGACGCTCGCCCGACCCTGGTGATCCGGGCCGCGCGGCAGTCGCTCGGCATCGAGCCGGATATTCCGGTGGTGGATCTCGACGCTCCCGAGGTCGTGGAAGAACTTGCCGCGCTGGATGACTCGGTACTCGCCGAGACCGAACGCAGCCGGCCGATCCATCCCCTGGACGCCGCCTATCTGCTGTACACCTCCGGCACGACCGGCCGCCCCAAGGGTGTGGTGATCCACCACCGCGGCGTGACCAACCACGTCCAGTGGATGCGGGACTACCTCGAGTTCGGCGCGGAGCGCATTCTGCAGAAGGCGCCCATCGGATTCGACGTATCGGTATTCGAACTGGTCAACGCGCTGTGCACGGGATCCGCGACGGTGCTGCCGCCGCCGGAGTGGTGGCAGGCCGACGTGGAGGCGCTGGCCGACATCATCCACCGCCACCGGATCACCCAGATCTCGTTGGTGCCCAGCGTCGTTCGCGCGTTCATCGACGCCGGTCCCGACCCGGCCCGGTTGCAGTCCATGCGCTACGTGTACCTCGGCGGCGAATCCGTGCCTCCGGCACTGGTGGAGGAGTCGAGCCGGTTCTTCGGCGGGACGGTGCTGGGCCTGTACGGCCCGACCGAGGGCTCGATGGACCTCATGCACGAGGACTTCGCCGACACCGCCGAGCGCGACGAACTGCAGTCCGCGCTGATCGGGCGGCCGGAATGGAATTCGTCGGTGTACGTGCTGGACGAGCAGTTGCGGCAGGTGCCGCCCGGCGTGGTCGGCGAGCTGTATCTCGGTGGCGTGCAGCTGGCCCGGGGTTATCATCGGCGGCCGGATCTGACCGCCACCGCCTTCGTGGCGTGCCCGTTCGCCGCGACGCCGGGTGCCCGCATGTACCGCACCGGCGATATCGTGCGCTGGAATTCCCGTGGACGGATGGAGTATCTGGGCCGCGTGGACGACCAGGTGAAGATTCGCGGCCACCGGATCGAGCTCGGTGAGATCGGCACGGTGCTGCGGCGGCTGTCGGGCATCGCGTCCGCCGCGGCCGTCACGGTGCAGCAGAGCGGTGGCCCCGCGCTGGTGGCCTACTATGTGCCCGAACAGGATTCGGCGTACTCGTCCGATGCCGACCGGATCAGGGCCGAGCTGGCCGAGCGACTCCCCGAGTACATGATCCCCTCGGCGCTGGTGCGGCTGGACGCGCTGCCGCTGACGGCCAACGGCAAACTGGACCGGAAGGCGCTGCCCGTCCCGGATCTCGGCGGCAGCAGCGGCCACGGCCGCGCGTTGCGCGACGAGGCGGAGCACACCGTCGCCGCGGCGGTGCGGCAGGTGCTCGGCATCGCGGGCGCCACGGAACTGGCCGCCGACGACGACTTCCTGGCGCTGGGCGGCGATTCCATCACCGCCATCCGCATGGCCTCCGCGTTGAAGAAACGCGGCCTGCTCATCACCACCAGCGCGCTGTTCGAGGCGCGCACCATCGCCCGCATCGCCGCGGCCGCCGAGCCGATCGTGGCCGGCGACGCGCCGGCGCTCGCCGAGGTCGGCGACGAGACGGGCTGGATTCCGCTCAACCCGATCGCCACCGTGCTCACCGAACAGGCCGCCGACTACAGCGGTTTCAGTCAGGCGACCGCGGTCGTGACACCCGCGCACAGCACCCTCGACCAGGTGGCCGCCGTGCTGGGCGCACTCGTGGACCGGCACCCGATGCTGCGCGCTCGCGTGGCCGAGGACCCGGACGGGCGCACCGCCTTCTACGTCCCCGGCCCGGACGAGCCCGCGACCGAGCCCACGCTCACCGAAGTGGTGCTCGACAACGAAACATGGGATCGCACGGCGGGTGCCACGCTGGACGAGCAACTGCGCCAGGTGAGCGAACTGCTGGACCCGGCGGCGGGGCGGATGGTCGCCGCCGTGTGGCTGCGGTCCGCCGACGGCGCCCGGGGCCGGCTGCTGCTGGTCATCCACCACCTGGTGGTCGATGGCGTGTCCTGGCGCATCCTGCACGACGACCTGCGTCAGCTGTGGGACGACCCGGCCCCGGCCGCGGAATCCGGAACGTCGGTGAAGACCTGGAACACCAGCCTGGTCGGGTTGGCCACCGCCGACGCGGTGGTCGACACGCTGCCGTACTGGACGGCCGCGGCGGAGGGCGTCGACCCGCTGCTCGGCGACCGGGAACTCGACCCGGCCGTGGACACCGTCGCCATGGTTCGGGAGATCACCGCGACGCTCGACTCCGACGACACCGCCTTCCTGATGACCGCGGCGACCGCGGCGTTCGGCTGCGACTTCCTCGACATCCAGGTGGCGTCGCTGGCCGTGGCCGTGCACCGGTTCCGGCGTCGCCGCGATCGCGACGCCCGCACGGTGTCGCTCACCATGGAACGGCACGGCCGCGTCGAAACCCTGTTCAGCGGTGTGGATCTCGCCAACACCGTCGGCTGGTTCACCACCACCTATCCGGTCACCCTGGACGTGAGCGGCGGCGACGAGATGGAGTCGGCGGTCAAGGCCGTCAAGGAGCAACTGCTCGCGGTGCCCGACTCCGGCATCGGCTGGGGTCTGCTGCGCCGGCTCAACCCCGACACCCGCGCGGCCCTCGAACAGCACCGCACACCGCAGATCAGCTTCAACTACATGGGCCGCTTCGCCGTCACCGGTACGGACGACCCCGTCGAGGACTGGTCGGCCGCACCGGAATTCGGCTACCTGGGCGGCCACGCCAACCCCGGGATGCCCGCACCGGCGCTGCTCGACATCAACACGGTCGCGCTGACCGAGGACGACCGCGTGACGCTGCAGGCCTCGTTCCGGTTCCCGGGCGGCCTGCTGTCCGACGAGGACGCCCGCGAACTCGCCGAGCTGTGGGAGTCCGGGCTGGCCGAGCTGGCGAAAGCGGTGCGCGACAATCAGATCCGCCGACTCACCCCGAGCGACGTGCTCGCCGGTGAGGTGACCCAGCTCGATCTGGACCGCTGGCAGGACATGTACGGCGAGTACGAGGATGTATACCCGCTGGCGCCGATGCAGGCCGGGCTCTACCTGACCGCGCTGAGTGCCGGGGCCCGCGACGTCTACAACGTGCAGACGCTCATCGGCGTGCGGGGCGAGCTGGACGTGCCGCGCCTGGGCCGTGCGTTCGACACGGTGCTCAACCGGTACCCGAATCTGCGTGTGACACTGTCGGTCTCGCACGCCGGGCAGCCGTACGCGATCGTCGCCGGGCACGCCGAGGTCCCGGTGCGGGAGATCGACCTCTCGGCGCAGCCGGACGCGGACACGCGACTGCACGAGTTCTACCGCGCCGACCAGGCCGAACAGTTCGACCTGACGCGCGGGCCGCTGACCCGGGTCACGGTGGTGCATCTGCCCGACGCCACTCACACCGTGGTGCTGACCATGCATCACCTCCTGCTGGACGGCTGGTCCGGCCAGCTGGTGTCGCGAGAAGTGTTCGCGGAGTACGCCGTCGCGGGCGCGGAGCCGATCGGGACGCCCGAGACCTTCGGCAAGTTCCTGGCGATGGTCCGCGACGGCCAGGACGCGGTGGAGCAGGCGTGGCGCCCGGTGCTCGAGGGCGTGCGGCCGTGCCTGGTCGCGCCGGGCCGCGGCGTCGGCAGCGACGGCATCCCGGTGGAACGTTCCTTCGTCATCGACGACGAGCTGGTGGAGCGGGTGACGGCGCTGGCCTCCGAGGTCGGCACCACCTTCAGCGTGGTGTGCCAGCTGGCGTGGGCGAACGCGCTGCGGTACGTCGCGGGCGGCGCGGACGTCGTGTTCGGCGAGGCGGTCTCGGGCCGCCCGGCCGACCTCGACGACGTCGACAACGCCATCGGCTGTTTCGCCAACATCATCCCGGCCGTCATCGGCTTCGACGGCGCCAAGAGCTGGCGGCAGCATCTGGCCGAGATCCAGTCTCGCCGAGTGGATCTCATGGAGTACCACACCTACCCGCTCACCTCGGCGTTGCGCGCCTCCGGCACCCGCAAGCTGTTCGACACCATGTTCGTGTTCGAGTCCTACCCGCCCGGCCGCAAGGAACTCGAGCGGCTGCTCGGCACGGCGGGGCTGGAACTGGTGTCCTTCGAGGGCGCCGGGGCGACCGACAACGCCCTGCTGCTGATGATCTTCCCCGCCAATTCGCTGCTGCCCAGCGACTCGGTGCAGGCGGCGATCTTCTACGCCGAGGACGCTTTCGAACCCGACGACGCCCGCATCATCGAGGCCGCCTTCTACAACACCCTGCGGGCCGTCGCCGACGCCCCCGACGACCCGATCGACGCGGCCGCCGTGCTCGGCGAGGAAGACCAGGGCCTTCTGGTGATGCGGCGAATGTGGCAGTGACGTAACCGAATTCGGGGGCATCACCGAGTCGGGAGGAGGGGACATGAGCGGTCCGGAGATCGAGGACGTGCTGGCGCTCGCGCCGCTGCAGGAAGGTTTGTTCTCCCTGTCCCACCTCTCCGGTGCGGACGACGACGTCTACACCATCCCGTTCGTCGTGGATATCGACGGACCTCTCGACACCGCGGCGCTGCGGGCGAGTTTCGCGGCGCTGTTGCGTCGGCACGCGAATCTGCGGGCGGTGTTCTGGGACCGGGATGTGCCACGGCCGGTGCAGATCGTGCCCAGCCGGGTCGAGCTGCCGTGGACCGAATGCGTCACGCGGCCCGAGGAATTGGACACACTCACCGCGGCGGAGATCGCCCGCCCGTTCGACCTGGCCCGCGGCCCCGCACTGCGTGTGCTGCTGGCCGCGCTGCCGCCGCGCGCCGACGGCACGGCGCGGCGGCGCATGATCGTGACCATCCACCACATCCTGATGGACGGATGGTCGTTAGGGCTGCTGTTCACCGAGCTGCGTGCCCTGTACGAGGCGGGGGGAGCGGCGGACGCGCTGCCGCCGGTGCGGCCCTATCGCGACTACATCGGCTGGCTGGCGGCGCAGGACATGTCGGCTGCGCAGCGCCGGTGGGCCGACTACCTGCGGGTTCTCGACGGCCCGGTGATGCTCGCCGACGGTAGCGCGCCGGCGGCGAAGGCGCAGATCACCCGCTTCGCGCTGCCCGCCGCCGAGACCGCGCGGCTGCGGCGGTGGGCGCGAGCGCGAGGGCTGACGTTGAACACCGTGGTGCAGTTCGCCTGGACACTGGTGCTGGCGCGGCTGACCGACCGCCGAGACGTCGCGTACGGGACAGTCGTGACGGGACGCCCGGATCAGATCGCCGGTGTGGACCGCATGATCGGCCTGTTCCTGAATACCGTCGCGGTGGCGTTCCGGCTCGATCCCGAGGCCGCGGTGGTGGCCGAATGCGCTCGGCTGCAACGGGAGTCGGCGGCCATGCGCGAGGTCGGCTTCCTGAGTCTGTCGTCGGTGCAGCGGGCGGCCGGGCACGGTGCGCTGTTCGACACCATGTTCGTCTTCCAGAACGCGCCGATGGAGCACGCGTTCCGGGACGCCACGTTCGCCGACGGGACCACCTTCCGTCCGGTCATGACCGCGAACCTGACGCACTACCCGCTGACCGTGGTGTCGCATCTGCTCGGTGACGAACTACTGGTGGTGGTGGAGGCGGTCGTGGCGGCGGTGCCCTGTCGACCGGTCGATATCGGCACGAGCATGCTGGCGGCGCTGCGGCGCCTGCCCGATCACGCCGATACCGCCACGGCCGATCTCGATGTGCTGCCGGAAAGCACGTACGCCGACCTCCTGCGCGCCGCGACCACGCCGGTGCGCGAAAAGGTCACGGAATCCTCGGTTTTCGCGCTGTTCGAACGCCGGGCCGCCGCCACCCCGGATGCCGTCGCCCTCACCACCGACACGGTCCGCCTTACCTACCGCGAGCTGTACGACCGGTCGGCTCGGCTGGCCGCCGAGATCGCCGCCCACGGTGTGGCCGCCGAGGGCGTGGTGGCGCTGTTCCTGCCGCGCGGCCCGGAGGCGATCGCCGCCATCCTCGCCACGCTCGCCGCGGGCGCCGCCTACGTGCCCGTGGACGTGGCGCTGCCCGCGGCCCGGGTCGAGTCGATCCTCGCGCAGTCCGAGCCGGATCTGGTGCTGGCGGCCGACGGGCACGCCCGCGACCTCGACGGCGTCCCGGTGCTGCGGCTCGACGATCCCGCGACGGCCGCGCGAATCGCCCGGCGAGCGCCCGAGATTCCGGTGGTTTCGCCGCATCCGGCGCAGCGCGCCTACCTCATCTTCACGTCCGGTTCGACCGGTGAACCGAAAGGTGTCGCCGGTACGCACGACGCGCTGCTCAGCTATTTCGCCGACCACCGTGCCCGCGTGTACGGGCCCGCCGAGCGGCGGCTGGGCCGCAAGCTGCGGATCGCGCACGCCTGGTCGCTGAGCTTCGACGCCTCCTGGCAGCCGCTGGTCGGCCTGCTCGACGGTCACGGCCTGCACCTGTTCGACGAGGCGGCGATGCGGGACGCGCAGCGGCTGGTCGACGGGATGGTCCGGCACGACGTCGACATGATCGATACGACGCCGTCCCTGTTCCGGCAGCTGGCGGCGGCCGGTCTGCTCGAGCATCGGCTCGCCGTGCTGGCGCTGGGCGGCGAGGCCATCGACACCCAGCTGTGGGCGCGGCTGCGCGCGCTGCCGGACACCGCCGTGCACAACTGTTACGGTCCGACGGAAACGACCGTCGAGGCCGTCGTCGCCGACCTCGGCGCGCTCGATTCCTTTGGAGCGCAGGCTGATGCGCCGACGATCGGTGCGGCGACCGCGGGGATGTCGGCCCATGTACTGGACTCCCGGCTGCGTCCGGTCCCGGTCGGGGTGACCGGTGAGCTGTATCTGGCCGGGCCGCAACTCGCGCGTGGATACGTCGGGCGTCCGGGTGCCACGGCCGGCCATTTCGTGGCCGACCCGTTCGGCGGCGGCCGCATGTACCGCACCGGCGACCTGGTGCGCCGCCGTCCCGACGGCCTGCTCACCTATCTCGGCCGCGCCGACGACCAGGTGAAGGTGCGCGGATATCGCATCGAGATCGGCGAGGTCGAGACGGCGCTGCGGACACTGCCCGGCGTCGCGGCCGCGGCGGTCACCGTGACACGGCGCGGCGACGGCGCGAGCCTGATCGGCTTCGTGGTGTGCGCGCCGGGCCGCGCCGCCGACCCGATCGGCATGCGCGCCGCGCTGTCGAATCGATTGCCCGCCTACATGGTTCCCGCGCGCGTCATGGTGCTGCCGCGGATCCCGGTCACGGTCAACGGCAAGCTCGACACCCGCGAGCTCGGCCGTCTCGCCGAGCAGCACCGCACCGCCGCGAGCGAAACCGCTGTCGCACCCCGCACCGACACCGAGAAGGCCCTCGCCGCGCTGCTAGCCGAGGTGTTCGACGGGCACGCCCCGGGTGTCGACGCCGACTTCCTCGCCCTCGGCATGGACAGCATCGTCGCCATCGCACTGGTGAACGCCGCACGGCGACAGGGTATTTCGGTGTCCGCGCGCATGGTGCTGGCCAACCCGACCATCCGCGATCTCGCCGCGGCGATCGACCGAGGCGAGACCGGCGCCACAGCGACCGGCGCGGGCGGCTACGGTGAGGTGCCGCCGCTGCCGATCGTGGCATGGATGTACGCCCACGGCGGCTACCGCCGCTTCACCCAGAACATGCTGCTCACCCTGCCCGCGGACATCACCCGCGGCGAACTGGAGGCGGTGCTGCAGGCCGTGCTCGACGGCCACGACGCGCTGCGGTCGCGGTTGGTGGAGACCCCGCGGGGCCCGCGACTGGTCACCCGCGAGCCCGGCGCGGTGTCGGCGAGCGAGGTGCTCACCCGCATCGAGGACGTGCCCGCCGAGGCCGACGGCCGCCACCTGCGCGCGGCCACCCACGCCGCGATCGACGAGATCGACCCGGGCGCAGGGGATATGGTGCGGGCGGTGTGGTTCCGCGGCCGCGCCGACGGCGACCTACTGTTCCTCGCCATCCACCACCTGGCCGTGGACGTGGTGTCCTGGCACATCCTGACCGCCGACCTCGCCACCGCCTGGGAGCAGGTGCGAGCCGGTGGCACTCCGAAGGTGATGGCCGAGCCCACGTCCTACCGCGCGTGGTCGCGACTGATGGTCCAGCGCGCCGCGCACGACGACGTGCTGGCGCACCGCGATTACTGGGCCGCGCAGGTCGCCGGACCCGATCCGGCCCTCGGCAGTCGCAAGCCGGACCCGGCCCGTGACACCTGGGAGTCGTTGCGGGCCACGATGTTCCACACCCCGGCCGACACGACGGCCCGGGTGCTGAGCGTGGCGACCGGAAACGCGGGCGTCCGGGAAATCCTCCTGGCCGCCCTGACGATGACGCTGATCTCGTGGCGTCGGGAACGAGGGGAGGATGACACGACCGGGGCGCTGATCGCCCTGGAGAGCCACGGCCGCGCGGACGAGGCCGTGGGAGCCGACAGTTCGGGCACGGTGGGATGGTTCACCAGCGTGTTCCCGGTGCGGCTCGGCGCCGGAGCGTCGGCCCTCGATGCGGGCACCCTGCTCGACTCCGTGACGGCGCACATCGGCGCGGTGCCGCGGCACGGCGTCGATTTCGGGTTGCTGCAAGCGGTGGCACGAGTGCCGGAGCTGGCCGACGCGCCCGAACCCCAGGTGGAGTTCAACTACCTGGGCCGCACCGATCTGCTCGAGCACGACCGACCCGCCTGGTCGATCACCACCGACGCCGCCTTCACCGCGGCCATGCCGATCGCCCCGGAACCCGAGCTGCCGCTGCGCTACGCCCTGGATGTCGTCGCGGCCGTGGGCAACAGCTCCGAGGGACCGCGGCTGACCGCGCAATGGCGTTGGAGCGCGGCGCTGTTCACCGAGTCCGAGGTGACGCGCCTGGGCGAGCTGTGGAATCACAGCATCGCCGCGATCGCGAACGTATCGGAACGGTGATGCGGTGATGTGATCGCCCGCCACAACCAAGGGGATGGATTGATATGCACAGACCGGGATGGATAAGGAAGTTCCACAAGTCGCGATCGGCCGACGGGCCGCCCTTGTTGATCTTCCCGCACGCCGGCGCGGGCGCGTCGACCTACCGGGCCTTTTCCAAGGCGTTCAGCAGGTACTTCGATGTCATCGTCTTCCAATATCCGGGGCGCCAGGATCGTGCGCACGAACCGCTGGCGACCTCGCTGCCCGAACTGGCCGCGGGTGCGCTCGCCGAATTCCGTGGTTCCGCGTTCGACCGCGCGGGGATCTTCGCGTTCGGTCACAGTATGGGCGCGCTGGTCTCGTTCGAATTCGTCCGGCTCGCCGAGGCCGCGGGCCTGAACGTGCGTCAGCTGACCGTGTCGGCGGCGGTACCGCCCTGCCGCGCGGAGCACCGACCCCGCACACCCGTCGAGGGCGAGGCCCTGCTCGACCACCTCACCATGCTGGAGGGCACCGGTTCCGACGTGCTGTCCAGCCGCGAGATCATGCGCATGGCCCTGCCCGTGCTCGAGGCCGACCACCGGGCCTCCGACGCCTACACCGGACCGGCGGACGCGGCCCTGTCCGCTCGCATCCACGCCCTCGGCGGCGCCCAGGACCCGATCGTCTCCATCGCCGACCTGCACGGCTGGCGCCGCCACAGCGACGACGTCGAGGTCACGGTGTTCGACGGCGGGCATTTCTTCCTGAACGAACACGTCGACACGATCGCGGAATCGGTGGCCCGCCACGTGCCGGTCGGACCGGCGGCCTGAGGGGGAGGAGACGAGTATGCCGACGACGGAAGCCATCGATCATGTCGTGATTTCCGGAATGGCCGTGGAAGCGCCCGGTGGCATCGACGGACCCGGAGCCTACTGGTCCGCGCTGGCCGACGGCCGAGAGATGATCGGGCCGTTCCCCCGCGACCGCGGCTGGCCGATCGAGGAAATGCTGTCGCTGTCGCGCCTGGACGGCTGGGGCACGGTACGGGACGCGGGCGGATTTCTCGACCGCGCAGCCGCGTTCGACCCCGCCTTCTTCGGAATAAGCCGGCGCGAAGCGCTCGCCACCGACCCGCAGCAGCGGGTGGCACTGCGGGTGGCGTGGCAGGCGCTGGAGAACTCCGGGATGAATCCGGCGGCCCTCGACGCGGAGGACGCCGGGTGTTTCGTCGGTGTTCTCCCGATGGAATACGGGCCGCGCGGCGCCGAGGTCAACGAGTACAGCGGCCATCGCGTGGTCGGTCAGGTCACGATGAGCGTCGCCGGTCGGGTGTCGCACTGCTTGGGCCTGATCGGGCCGTCGGTGACCGTCGACACCGCCTGCACCTCGTCGCTGACGGCACTGCACCTGGCGGCCACCGCGGTGCGCGGCGGCGAGTGCGAGTGGGCGCTCGCCGGTGGCGTGTGCGTGATGGGGTCGCCGATCCTGTTCTACGAATTCTCCAAGCACAACGCCCTGTCGGCGGACGGGCACTGCCGGTCCTACGCCGACGACGCCAGCGGCACCCTGTGGGGCGAGGGTGCGGGATTCGTTCTGGTGGAACGGGAATCGCGCGCGCGGCGGCTCGGCCATCGCGTCTACGGCCGCATCCTGGCCTCCGCCCACAACCACAACGGGAAGGGGAAACCCATCCTCACGCCGCGAATCGACGCGCAGGAGCGGGTGATCCGCAAGACCATCGACCTGGCGGGCATCGACCCGGACGAGATCGGCATGGTCGAGGGGCACGGCACCGCGACCCGGGCCGGTGATCCGGTCGAACTCACCGCCCTGCAAAACACCTACGGCGCAACGGATTCCACCACGCTGGTGGGTTCGGTGAAGTCGAATATCGGACACACCCAGGCCGCGGCCGGAATGCTGGGCCTGATCAAGATGCTGCTGGCGGGGCGGCACGGCCGGATCCCGCCGAGCCTGCATTCGGCCAATCCCACCACCAAGGTCGACTGGGACCGATCCAGCCTGCGCCTGGCCACGGAACTGCAACCGTGGCGTGCGCGCGGCGGCGTGCGCTGCGGCGCCGTCTCGGCCTTCGGTGCGGGCGGGGCCAACGCGCATGCCATCGTCGCCATGCCCGCGCCGGAGGAGGCGGACCATGTCTAGTTATCGACTGCCCGACGGATCGGTGCCGATCCTCCTGTCGGCGGACCATCTCGGCCTGCTGCCCGCCGCGGCCGCCGCCCTGCTGTCCTATGTCGCGGAGCATCCCGAGGCGTCCCCGGATCGCGTGGCGGACATGCTGTTCCGTACCCGGCCCGCACGTCGGTACCGGGCGCTGGCGATGGTCGACTCGCGCGACGGCCTGGCCGAGGCGCTGCGGGCGCTCGTGGACGGCCGGAACCATCCGGCGGTCGTGCGGGCGGCCGAGCCCGCGGCGGCGCGCCGATCCGCGTACGTGTTCCCCGGCCAGGGCGGGCAGCGGCCGGGCATGGGCAAGATGTTCTACGAGCGCGTGCCCGCGTTCCGGGCCGAGGTCGATCGATGTGGCGAACTGTTCGCCGAGCTGTTCGGCGCCTCGCCCACGGCGTACCTGCTGGACGAGAGTCTCGATCCCGGCGACAGTGCCCGCGTCGTGCAGCCGGCGTTGTTCGCGGAAATGGCCGGGCTGGCCGCGATGTGGCGGTCGGTCGGGATCGCGCCGGATGTGGTGGTGGGCCACAGCCAGGGTGAACTCGCCGCCGCCTACGTGTCGGGCGCGATGACGCTGGCCGACGCGATCCTCGTCGTCGGCGCCCGGGCCCGCGCCGTGGACACCATCGCCTCGGACCGGTACGCCATGGCCGTGGTGGCCGCCGACCGCGACGAGTGCGAGGAACTGCTGGCCCGGCGTTCCGGCTGGGCGCAGGTGTCGGTCATCAATTCGCCACGCATGGTGGGGATTTCGGGGGAGCGGGGCACGGTCGAGGATGTCGTGGCGACCCTCACGGCGGACGATCGGTTCGCCCGCCTCATCCGCGTCGAGTATCCGGCACACACCGATCGGGTCACCGAGGTCCGGCAGCAGCTCCGCGACACCGTGGGCGGCCGGTTGCGGCATCCGCACTTCCTGGATACCGATATCGACTGTCTCGGAGCGACTCTCGGCGAAGCGGTGACCACCGATCTGCCCGTGGACGAGTACTGGTTCTGGAATCTGCGCAATACCGTCCGGTTCGACAAGGCCATCGACGCGGCGATCGCGCGGGATGTCGACACCTTCGTGGAACTCGCCGAGCATCCGACGCTGGCGCTGTCGATCCAGGAGAATCTCGCGGCCGCCGCGCCGGGCCGCCGGGTCACGGTGACCGGCACCTCCAGCCGGGCCGCGGCCGATCTGTCGGAGTTCACCCGGAATCTGGCCACGCTGGCCGTGCAGGACCTGAACTACTCCTGGGACGCGCTGCGGGACGAGTCCGATGAGCTCGTACGGCTGCCGCTGGAGGATTTCCCCAACACCGAGATGAACGAGGTGTGGCTGTGGCTGCCGTACAACGGCGGGCACGTAGACCGGAATGTGGTCCCCGACAACGAACCGGTCCGCACCGCGCCGCCCCAGCTGCTGTTCGAGACGTGGAACCGGCTGGCGCACCGGAACCTGACGCCGCCGCGCTCGCTGGGCGTCGTCGACCACACCGGGCAGTGCGCCGAACTGGCCGCCGCCCTGTGCGCGCACGCCCCGGACCAGGGCGCCTCGGCTCGGCTCCTCGACGTCGCGGCGGGGGACGACACCGGTGCTGTCGACACGCTCGTGGTGCTGCTGCCCGCGCTGCCGGAGCTGCCCGCCGCCGCGGCCGTCACGGAGGTCGCGGAGTTCTTCGGGACGCGCGCGTGGTGGGCCAAACCCGGTGCGGGGGTGACGGATTGGTGGCTGGTCACGGTCGGTGGCGAATCGGCGGTGCGCGACGACGCGCCGCCGCATCCGGTGCCTGCCGCGGCGGCCGCGGGATTCCGCTGTGCCGCAACCGAATGCCCGGGCGTCGCCTTCCGGCATCTGGACCTGTCGCCCGAGGCGTCCGGCGCGGACGACGCACCCACGATCATCACCGCGCTGCACACCGCCGACGAGCCGGAGCTGGCGCTGCGCGGCGGGACACTGTACGCCAAGCGGCTGGTGGAGGCCGATCAGGAAGGCGCCGCCCCGGTGGCGATGCCGGACAACGTCGTGATTCTCGGCGGCACCGGCGCGGTCGGCCTGGAATTCTGCGAGCACGCCGCGCGGCACGGCGCCCGCCGGATCGCGCTGGTGAGCAGGTCGGGGGCGACCGGGGAGGCCGGTGATCGGCTGCGCGGGCTGCGCGCTCTCGGTACTGCCGAGATCCGGGTGATCTCGTGTGATATCGGCGACGAGGCCGCCACGCGGCGGCTGGCGGACGAATTGCGGGATATGCCCGCGGGTCTGGTCGTCCACGCGGCGGCCGATATCGCCGGACTGACGAACATCGAACTGGCGAACGTCACCGCGGCCGCGGCCGAGCGCGTGCTGCGGGGCAAGGTCGTCGGCCTCACGCACGTACTGGATTCGCTTGCGCTGGAGCGGGATTGCCGATTGCTGCTGTGCTCGTCGCTGGCGGCGACCCTCGGCGGGCGCGGCATGAGCGTCTACGCGGCGGCCAACCGGATGCTCGACGCCGAGGCCCAGCGCCTGCGCGCCGCGGGCCGCGACGCCGTCTCGGTGCAGTGGGGCCAGTGGGCCGTGCACCGCGGCGCGGGCGCCTCCGCCCCCGACGTCCTGGCCGGTGTGGGATACCTGCCCATGCGCTCCGAGGACGCCGTCGGCCTCGGCCTCCGTCCCCTACGCGAGAACTCCATAGTCACGGCATTCGATTGGGACCGCGGACGTTCCGTGCTCGGACAATACGGCTACGGCCCGGTCCTGTCCCAGCTGGAAACCCCGAAGCCGATCCAGCCCGCCCCACTCCCGCCAACCCAACCGCCTACCCCGCAGCCCGTATCGAATGCTCAGCCGCCCGGGGCCCGGCCGCCCGTATCAGCGGCTCGCTCAATCGTTTCGGAGACCCACGTACCGCAACGGTTGCTGGAACTGCTGGCGGAGGTGATCGGCGCGGACGATCCCGCGACGATCGACACCGCCCGTCCGCTGGTCGCGGTCGGCCTGGACTCCCTGCAGGCCCTCGAACTGCGCAGGCGGGTCGACGAAGAGTTCGGACACGACCTACCCGTCGCCGATCTCATCGGCGGTGCGTCGCTCAACGACGTCGTACGGCTCGTGGGTGGGCGGTCGGCGTCGGTCCCTGCCATGGCCACGCTCGATTCGCACCTCGAAAACACGACGGCCGCAACGCCGCAGACCCTCGACGCGGATCGAATCGGTTCCGCCCGCAGGGATCTGGATCTCTTCGGCCTGCGCGCCATGCTGCGCGTACTGCGTCCGGTGTTGGACGTTCGGACGTTCCGCACCGACGACGAGATCGCCGCCGCGCTGGATTTCGCGCCGCGGCACCGCTGGCTGTTGCGGCAGTGGCTGCTGGCACTGACCGAGAACGGTTGCCTCGACAGCGATTCCGAGCGCGGTCACCGGTATCGCGGCGAAATCCCCGCACCGTCGCGCGGCGATCTCTACGAGGTGTGCGCCGATCTCGGTTACGCCCGCGAATTCGCCACGTTCCTGTCCGGATCGGCCGAGCGCTTGCTCGACCTGGCGCAGGACCGGCTGCGGGTGCAGGAACTACTGTTCCCCAACGGCGACATGGTCACCGCGGACACCTTCTATCGGGACAACCTGGGCAGCCGATATCTCAACAGTGCCGCCCGGCAGGCCGTCGCCGCGGTCGTCGAGCGGCTGCGGCCCGGCCGCGCGGCCGTCCGAATCCTGGAACTCGGCGCGGGCGTGGGCGGCCTGACCAGCGAGGTCGTCGCCGGATTGGCCGGGGAGCCGGTGGATTACCACTTCACCGACCTGTCCGCGTTCTTCCTCAACGCCGCGCGCAAGCGGTTCGCCGACGTGCCGGGCATGCGGTTCGGCATCGTGGACATGAACGCCGACCTGCCCCGGCAGCCGCGCTGCGACATCGTGCTCGCCGCCAACGTGCTGCACAACGCGCGGCACATCGGGCAGACCCTGCGGCAACTGCACGACCTGCTGGAACCGGGTGGCGCGGTGATCTTCCTGGAGTTCTGCCGGGCGCACTGCCTGATGCTGACCTCGGTGCACTTCCTGATGTCGCCACGCGCGGGCCAGGCCCGCGCGGGTGAGACCGATGTGCGCGCCGGAACCGACCGGATCTTCCTGACCGAGGACGAATGGCTGGACCAGCTCACCGCGGCCGGTCTGACACCGCGGCCCGTCCTGCCCGCGGCCGACCATCCGCTGGCGGTGTTGGACCAGAAAGTGTTTGTCGCCGTGCGTGATCGGACCTGACCTGCCGCCGGAGGTTTGCCGCAGTCCTGCCGCCCGGTAATAGCACGCGGGCGTGAGTGTCTATTCGGTCATGTGACCACCCTCTGTCTCCGGGCACACCCCTCGGGTATATTAGGTTTGCCTCACCTACATCGGTCCGGCATGGATTTCGATCCTGCCAGGACCGATGTCCCGAGGTGCAAGCAGTCGGGCGGAACGAGAGATGTATGAGCAGACCTGTGCGTACCTGATCGTCCGCCGTCGCGCTCGGCCGTCCGTGGGCGGGCCGATGCCTGGGATTCGCTGTGGCTCGCGCCATTCCACCTGGCAGTCCGTGTGAAGAGAGATATGTGATATGGCAACTACTCCCGGTTGGGTCAGACAGTTTCACAAGCCGCGTGCGGCCGGAGCGGCGCCGCTGGTGATCTGTCCGCACGCGGGCGGCGGCGCCTCGACATACCGGCCGTTCTCCAAGCGGCTGTCCGAGGATTTCGACGTCATCGTGCTGCAGTACCCCGGGCGGCAGGACCGCGCGCGCGAGGCGGCGCTGGGCACCCTGCCGGAGATTGCCGCCGGCGCCTTCGACGAATTCGCGCGCTCCTCGTTCAATCGGGGCGAGCCGCTCACGGTGTTCGGGCACAGCATGGGCTCGATCGTGGCGTTCGAATTCACCCGGCTCGCCGAGGCCGCCGGGCTACCGGTGCGATTACTGGGCATCTCCGGCACGGTCGCACCCTCGCGGGTGGCGGACATGCCGAACCATCCGACCGACGACGAACTGCTGCTCGACCACCTCACCGGACTCCAGGGCACCGGCACCGACGTGCTCGGCAATCGCGATCTGATGAAGATGGCGCTGCCGGTGCTCAAGGCCGACTACGCCGCCTTCGACCGCTACTCCTGTCCGGCGGACGTGCGGGTGCAGGCGCCGATCCGCGCGATGGGCGGCAGCGACGACGAGTTCGTCACCATGGGTGAGCTGTACAACTGGCAGCGCCACACCGAGGCGGACCTGCAGGTCGAGATGTTCGACGGCGGCCACTTCTATCTGCACGATCAGGTCGCGGGGGTATCGGAACTGCTTGCGGCCGAACTGGAGACGGCCGGATGAGCGAGGTGGCCGACCCCATCGTCATCACGGGCCTGGCCGTCGAGGCCCCCGGCGGCATCGAAACCCCGGCGCAGTATTGGGCGGCGCTGTCGGAGGCCCGGGACCTGACCGGGCTCTTCCCGCGCGACCGCGGCTGGCCGATCGAGCGGCTGCTGTCGCTGTCGGAAGTGGAGGGTTGGTCCGAGGTCCGCGACGCGGGCGGATTCCTCGACGCCGCGGCCGAATTCGATCCGTTGTTCTTCGGCATCACACCGCGCGAGGCGGTCGCCATGGATCCGCAGCAGCGAGTCGCGCTGCGGGTCGCCTGGCGCGCGCTGGAGAACGCCGGAATCAACCCCGGCGCCATCGACGGCGCGGAGGAGGTCGGCTGCTACATGGGCGCGTCACCGACCGAATACGGCCCGCACGCCGCGGAGGTCAACGACTACAGCGGATATCGCGCGACCGGCACCGCCCTCGGCGCGGTCGCCGGGCGAATCTCCAATTGTCTGGGCCTGGGCGGGCCGTCGATCGTGGTGGATACCGCGTGCGCCTCGTCGCTGGCCGCACTGCATCTGGCGGCCGCGGGTATCGCCGCGGGCGAATGTGAATGGGCGCTGGCCGGCGCGGTGTGCGTCATGGGCTCGCCCGGAGCGTTCTTCGAATTCTCCAAGAACAACGCCCTGTCGACGGACGGGCAGTGCAAGCCCTACTCCGACGACGCCGACGGCACGCTGTGGGGCGAGGGCGCCGGTGTCGTGGTGCTGGAACGCGAATCCCGGGCCCGGCGGCTGGGCCACCGGATCTACGGCCGCCTGCTCGCGAGCCGGGTCAACCACAACGGCGGCGGTGGGCCGATCGCCGTGCCCAGCACCGAGGCGCAGCGTCGCCTGATCCGCAAGACCGTCGAGGCGGCGGGCATCTCGCCGGAGCTGGTGGGGATGATCGAGGGGCACGGCACCGCGACCGCGGTCGGCGATCCCCTGGAACTGGCCGCGCTGCAGGACGTGTACGGCAGCGGCACGGCGCGACTGGGGTCGGTGAAGTCGAACGCCGGTCACGCCCAGGCGGCCGCGGGCATGCTCGGGCTGATCAAGGTCCTGCTCAGCGGATTGCACGGTTACATCGCGCCGACCCGGTTCGCGGACAACCCGACCACCAAGGTGGATTGGACCGCGTCGGGCCTGCGCCTGGCCGCCAAGCTCGAATACTGGCAGCCCCACGACGGGATCCGCTACGGCGCGGTCTCGTCGTTCGGCGTCTCGGGCACGAATGCCCATGCGCTGCTGGCCGTTCCGGCCGTGGAAGAGGAGATCCATGTCTAGTTACCGACTTCCGGACGGCAGCGTTCCGGTCCTGCTGTCCTCGGATACCCCGGAAACACTGCGCGCGGAGGCCACCGCCGTCGCCGGGTACGTCGCCGACCACGCCGACGTATCGCCGGACCGCGTGGCGGACATGCTTTTCCGCACCCGCGTCGCGCGCCGATACCGAGCCTTGGTGATGGCGACCGGCCGCACCGAACTGCTGTCCGGGCTGCGCGCCGTCGCTGCGGGGGAGCCGCACGCCGACGTGGTGAGTTCCGAGCAGGCCGCCACCGCGCGGCGGGTGGCGTACGTCTTCCCGGGGCAGGGCAGCCAGCGGCCCGGCATGGGCCGCATGCTCTACGACCACTCCGAGGCCTACCGCGCCGCGGTCGACGAGTGCGACAAGGTGTTCCACGAGCTGTACTCGTGGTCGCCGCTGCCGTATCTGCTGGACGCGGACCTGCCGGCCGACGACAGCGCGGGGACGGTGCAGCCCGCCCTGTTCATGCAGATGGTCGGGGTGGCTGCGATGTGGGCGGCGGTCGGGGTGCGCCCGGCGGCGACCGTGGGCCACTCGCAGGGCGAGATCGCCGCGGCCTACGTGTCCGGCGCGCAGACGCTGCGCGACGCGGCCCGCATCGTGACCACCCGCGCGAGCATCGTCGACGGACTGCAGCTGACCGGCTACTCCATGGCCGTACTCGGCATCGACCGGGAGGAGTGCGAGGACCTGCTTGCCCGGCACGCGGGCTTCGCGGAGCTGTCGGTGGTGAACTCGCCGCATATCCTCGCCATCTCCGGCGAGCGGGCGGCGGTGCTGGCGATCGTCGAACTGCTCACCGCCGCAGGGAAATTCGCCAAGGAGATCCGGGTCCAGTACCCGGCGCACACGTCCTACGTCAGCGGTTTCCGCGACCTGCTGAGCCGCACCGTCGGCGACGACATGGACAACCGGTCGTTCTTGGCCAGCGAGATCGATTTCATCGGGGGCACGCTGGGCGACCGCGTCGACCCGGAGCTGTCGATCATCGACTACTGGTATCTGAACCTGCGCAACCGGGTTCGCTTCGACCGGGCCATCGACATCGCCGCGGGCGGTGGCGTCGACACCTTCCTCGAGATCTCCGAGCATCCCACGCTCATGCTGGCCATTCAGGAGAATCTGGCCGCGGTCACCCCGCAGCGCGCGTTCCAGGCACTGGGCACCTCGCGGCGATCCGCCGAGAATCTGCGCGAGTTCACCCGCAACCTGGCCACCGTCGCGGTGCACGACGCCGGATACGACTGGGAAGCGTTGCGGGTCAGCGCTTCCGGCGGCGCGGTGGCGCTGCCGCTGCTGGACTTCCCGAACACCCGGATGACCGCCAAGACGCTGTGGGCGCCGTACCCGTACTCGGACAGCGCCACCGCGTTTGTTGCCCCACACGCGGCGGGCGAGCGCGTCGCCGACGGCACGGTCGTCCCGCAGCGCTACGCCGAACACTGGACCAGGCTGCCCCGGCGAAAGATGGTGCCGCCGCGCACCATCGCGCTGGCCGATCCGTCCGGCCGCTGCGCCGAGCTGGTGTCCGCGATCTGCGCGGCCGCGCCCCGGCACGGCGCCACGGTCGTCTACACCGACGAAACCGGCACGCCCACCGCGTCGTTCGACACCCTGGTCGTGCTGGTTCCGCCGCCCTCGGGCACCGAGGTCGCGGCGGCGGTAGACGATATCGCCGAATTCCTCGGTGACCGTTCGTGGTTGCCCGAGCCGGCCGGGGTGAGCGACGTCTGGCTCGTCACCGTCGGCGGCGAGCAGGTGCTGGAGACCGACGTCCCCGGCCTGTTCCCGGCCGCCGCCCAGGCCGGATTCCGCTGCCTGGCAGCCGAACACCTCGGCATCTCCTTCCGGCACATCGATCTGGCCGCCGACGCGGACCCGGCGACTGCCGCCAAGGGGCTGGTGCAGTCGCTGCACACGGCGGGCGAGCCCGAACTCGCGGTGCGCGACGGCGGCGTCTACGCCAAACGCCTGATAGTCGACGACACCGCCGCCGACCGGCCGCTGCACGCCGACGAGCTGCGGGAGGTCGTGATCGTCGGCGGCACCGGCAAACTCGGGCTGGATTTCTGCGAACGGTTCGTCGCCGCGGGTGCGGGCCGCGTCACCCTGGTCAGCCGCACCGGCGGTGATCCGGCCGCGGTGCAACGGATCCGGCGCATCCAGCGGCTGGGCGAGACCGAGATCGTCCGCAAGAACTGCGATGTCGGTGACGAGGCCGCCGTGCGCGCGCTGGCCGACGAGTACCGCGACACCCCGGCGACGCTGATCGTGCATGCGGCCGTGGACTATTCGGCCGCCGAGGCCGATCCCACGCCGGACA
This sequence comes from Nocardia wallacei, assembly GCF_014466955.1. Lineage (NCBI taxonomy): Bacteria > Bacillati > Actinomycetota > Actinomycetes > Mycobacteriales > Nocardiaceae > Nocardia > Nocardia wallacei. The sequence goes on from NZ_AP023396.1 coordinate 958,600, forward strand.
CCGTTCGCGCCGCGGCCGCGGCCAAGGTCCTCGCCGTGGACCACCTGGTGCGGCACTTCCCGCTCGCCGACGACGGCCGCGTGGTGCTGTGCTCCTCGCTGTCGGCGACGCTCGGCGGCCGCGGGCACATGGTGTACGCGGCGGTCAACCGGCTGCTCGACGCCGCCGCGGCGCGTTACCGCGCTCAGGGCGTGCGCTGCACGGCGGTGCAGTGGGGACTGTGGCGGGCGGTCGGCGCGGACAACGCCGAGGCGCTCGCCAAGATCAGCGGCACCGGCCTGCTGCCGATGGAACCCGTGACGGCCGTCGCGGCCGGCTTCGCGCCGGACGCGGCGAATACGCTCGTCGCGGCGGCGGAGTGGGGCCGGATCCGCGACCTGTACACGGTATTCGGTTACCAGCCGCTGTTCGCCGAACTGCCCGAGGAACAGCCGCAGACCGCCGATTCCGTTGCGGCCGAGACCGATTCGTCGCCCGCACCGGCGGTGGAGGAGGTGTCTACTCCGGTCCGCGCCGCGCCACGGGACACCGCGGACACGGTCCGCGACGCATTGCGCGCGGTGATGGGCCTGGGCAGCACGGAGACCATCGACGGCTCGATCCCCCTGGTGGCTCTCGGACTCGATTCGCTCCAGGCACTCGACCTGCGTAAACGCGTCGAATCAGACCTGAAGCGGGACCTGCCGGTGACGGCGATCCTGGGCGGCGCGTCGCTGGACGAGGTGGTGTCGCTGCTGGGCTGAGCACGACCGGGGCGGACGACGAAAGGGTAGAAACGCGTAGCTGATTAGGTTAGCGTTACCAAAGTAATAGCCGCGGGGATCTATGAGCACTCAGACGGAGAGCATTGTGTCGGAATCAGTGACAGGCGCCGCCGGTTCGCCGGGCGCGGACAACGCGATCGTGGTCGAGTCCGTGGAGAAGTCGTTCGGCGCGGTGAAAGCCCTGCGGGGCATCACCTTCAACGTCCCCGCGGGCAGCGTGCTGGGCGTGCTCGGCCCGAACGGCGCCGGTAAGACGACGACCGTGTCCATCCTGTCCACGCTGACCCGGCCCGACGCCGGCCGGGCCGAGGTCGCCGGGTTCGACGTCGTCCGCGACGCCGCCCGGGTCCGCTCGTCCATCATGCTCACCGGCCAGTACGCCGCTCTCGACGAAATGCTCACCGGCCGAGAGAATCTCGTGCTGTTCGGCCGCCTGATGGGCCTGCGCCGCAAGTCCGCCCGGAGCCGGGCCGTCGAGCTGCTGGAGCAGTTCGGGCTGACCGAGGCCGCCGACCGGCGGGTCGGCCAGTACTCCGGCGGCATGCGGCGGCGCATCGACATCGCCTGCGGTCTGGTGCGCCCCCCGAAGGTCGTGTTCCTCGACGAGCCGACCACCGGCCTGGACCCGGTGAGCCGCCAGAGCCTCTGGGCGCTGGTGCGCTCGCTCAAGGAGCAGGGTGTCACGATCCTGCTCACCACGCAGTACCTCGAGGAGGCGGATGCGCTCAGCGACAACATCATCGTGGTCGACAAGGGCACGGTGATCGCCGAGGGCACCGCCGATCAGCTCAAGGCCCGCTCGGGCGCCAGCTACTGCGAGGTGGTGCCGGTGGACGCCGGTGACGTGCCCGCCGTGGTGACCGCGCTGTCCGGCCTGGGCGAGATCACGATCGCCGAATCGCAGGACCGGGTGTCGCTCCCCGCGCCGGACGGCGCGGTGACGCTGTCGGAGGCCCTGAGCCGGATCCAGGGCGCCGGAATCGAATTGATCGACATCGCGCTGCGCCGCCCTTCCCTCGACGAGGTCTTCATCGAGCTGACCAAGCCGACCGTGGGAGCCGGGGCGTGACGGCCGCGGTGTCCGGCCCGGCAAAGCCCGGTGTCGCCCGCGACGGCGAAACCATCCCGGCCGCATTGCAATTGAGCGCGCTGAGCGGTCGCAGCATCCGCACCACGCTGCGCGAGGGTGATGTGGTGCTGGCCTTCTTCCAGCCGCTGGTGTTCTTCGTCTGCTTCTACGTGCCGCTGCGCCGGTCGCTGGAGGGTCCGGGCATCGACTACGCCCAGTACCTGCTGCCCGTCATCGCTGTCTTCGCGATGTTCTTCACCTCGATGTTCGCCGGTGACCGGGCCGCGCGAGAGGTGGTGGGCGGCATGGCGACCCGGCTGCGTTCCATGCCGGTGCCACCCTGGATCCCGGTGACCGCGCGCATGTCGGCGAGCCTGGTGCGCACGGTGACGGCGCTGGTGGGCGCGCTGGTGATCGGCACGGTATTCGGCTTCCGCTTCCACTCCGCCGGTGGCGCGGCGCTTTTCGTGGTGCTGCTGCTGGCCTTCGGTGCGGCGCTGGTGTTCGCGACCGACGCGCTCGGCACCGTCACCCGCAACTCCGAACTCAGCGGCACCGTGCTGTTCGGGCCGCAACTACTGCTGATCATGACATCGACGGGATTCGTTCCGGCCGAGGGTTTTCCGGGCTGGATCCAGCCGTTCGTCCGCAATCAGCCGGTCTCGCAGATCACCGCGGCGCTGCGTGGGCTGGCCGAGGGCCGGTTGGTCGCCGAGCTCGGCGTCGCCGTGGCCTGGATAGCGGGCCTGCTGGTGGTCGGGGCGGCGCTGGCCGTGCGGGCGGAAGGACACCGGGCATGAGCGAAACGACCGCTGTACGAAACGATCTGGCCGCGCTGCCGACACAGAGTCTGGTGGAGACCGGTCGCCTGCTGCGCCGGTGGTCGCGGCAGCCCGAGGTGATCACCAGCACCCTGGTGTTCCCGATCCTGCTGCTGCTGATGTACGACCTGGTGCTGGACAGGGCGCTGGGCGCCACCACCGGCGGCGACCCGATCTATGGTTTCGTGCCGATGATCGCCGTGGCCGGGGCCATGTACGGCGCGATGGGCACCGGCCTGTCGCTGTTCGGGGAGCGGGAAAGCGGTCTGCTGCGGCGATTCTGGGTGCTGCCGATCCATCGCTCGGCCGGGCTGATCGGCCGCCTGCTGGCCGAATGCGGCCGCGCGGCCGCCGCCACCGTCGTGGTGGTCGTGGTCGGGATGATCCTCGGCCTGCGTTTCGAGCAGGGGTGGGCCGGTGCGCTCGGCGTGCTGGTGGTACCCGTCATCGTGATCGCCGGATTCACCCCCGTGGTGATCATGGTCGGGGTGAGCAGCGTCGGCGACAAGGTCGTGCAGCTGTTCGCCATCGTGGTGCTGGTCGGCATGTTCTTCAACTCGGGATTCGTACCGGTGCAGAACTATCCCGGCTGGCTGCAGCCGGTGGTGCGGGCGCAACCGATGAGCTGCGCCATCGAGGCGATGCGCAATTTCATGCTCGGCGGCCCGCTGGTCGTCCCCGTGCTGCAGACACTGGCCTGGGCGCTCGGGTTGATCGTCGTGTTCGGTGCGCTGGCCGTGCGCGGTTACCGCAAAGCCGCCGAGAGCTGATCCGCGCCAACGTCTCCGGGCGAATCCGAGAACAAGATCTTCCCCTGCGGTGCGACAACGGGCTAAATTGGCACTCGGCGCAAGTGAGTGCTAACCGTTTGTGTGTCTTCCAGGAGAAGGAACATGACCGTACAGTCCTCGACTCCGCAGCAGCGTATTCGCTATGACCGGACCTCGGCGCGAATAGCTCCGTTCCAGGCGCCTGCCGCGCCGGAAACCTTTCATATTGCGATGGTGGTTCCGCCCTATTTCGACGTCCCGCCGAAGGCCTACGGTGGCGTCGAAGCGGTCGTCGCGGACCTGGTCGACGCGCTGATCGAGCGCGGCCACGAGGTCACGCTGTTCGGGGCGGGTGAACCCGGCACCCGGGCCCGGTTCGTCCCGGTGTGGGACCGGATCCAGGCCGACCGGCTCGGCGACCCGTTCCCGGAGGTGGTGCACGCGTTGAAGGTTCGCCGCGCGCTGGAGGAGGTGATGGCCCGCGACGGTATCGATCTGGTGCACGACCACACCTTCGCCGGGCCGCTGAGCGCACCCTTCTACGCGGGGCTCGGCCTGCCGACCGTGGTCACCGTGCACGGTCCGGTCGACGGTGATCCCTATACGTACTACCGCGAACTCGGCGAGGACGTGTCGCTGGTGGCCATCAGCGATCGCCAGCGCGAACTCGCCCCCGACCTGAATTGGGCCGGGCGGGTACACAATGCGCTCCGGGTCGCCGATTGGCCCTTCTGTGCCGACAAGAGCGACTACGCTTTGTTCCTGGGCAGGTTCAGCGAATGCAAGGCGCCGCACCTGGCGCTGGAGGCGGCGCATGCGGCCGGTATGCCGCTGGTGCTCGCCGGTAAGTGCAACGAACCCGCGGAGAAGGCGTATTTCGACGAGGCGGTGCGGCCCCTGCTGACCGAACGCGACCACGTCTTCGGTATGGCCGACGCCGCGGCGAAGCGAAAACTGTTGTCCGAAGCCAAGTGCCTGCTGTTCCCGGTGCAATGGGAGGAGCCGTTCGGGATGGTGATGATCGAGGCGATGGTCTGCGGCACACCCGTGGTCGCGCTGCGCGGCGGCGCGGTCTCGGAGGTGATCGTGGACGGTGTGACCGGCCGCGTCTGTGACGATCCGGCCGAACTGCCGATCGCGATGCGCGAGGTGCAGGAATACGACCCGGCGGCGTGCCGGGAGCACGTGCTGGCGAATTTCAGCGCCGACACGCTGGGCCGCGGCTACGAACAGGTGTATCGCCGGGCACTGCGGGCACGGCGCTCGCGGCGGATGGTCCGGGCGGCGACCAGGATTCACGCGCTGCCCACCACGTCCGCGCCGGGCGCCATGGCGGGTGATCCCGCGTGACCGGTCCCGCTCCGCTGAATTCCGGGGAGCCGGCACTGCTGGGTGGTGCGGTCACTCTGGTCGAGGGCAGTACGTTCTGTTTGTCCGATCGCGTCGGTGATGTGGAACCCGGTACCGCGCAGGGCCTGTTCTATCGCGACGCGCGAGTGGTGTCGCGGTGGGAACTGCGGGTGGACGGCCAGCCTCCGGAACCGTTGTCGGTACTGAGCCCCGAGGCGTTCACCGCACGGTTCATCGCGCGGCGCCCGCCCCGGTCCGGCGCGGCCGACAGCAGCCTGCTCGTGGTGCGGGAACGACTGGTCGCCGACGGGTTGCGCGAGACGATCACCCTGGAGAACCTGGGCCGCGAACCCACCGCGGTCACCCTCGAGCTGTTCGCCGACGCCGATTTCGTCGACCTGTTCGCGGTGAAGGAGGGCCGCGACGGGCACGGGCGGGCCGAGGTCATGGTCACCGAGAACGAACTGCTGTTCAACGATCGCTCGGATCGCTCTCGCGGCCTGGCGATCTCGTCGTCGGAACCGCCCGCCGTATTGCCCGGTTCGCTGTCGTGGCGGGTGGTGGTGCCCGCCGGTGGGCGCTGGCAGACCGAGATCCTGGCCCAGCCGACCCTGGCCAATCAGCGCGTGCAGCTGCCGCTGCGGCCCGGCGAGCACTACGAGACCAGCGAACCCGGCCGCAAGATCGAGGCGTGGCGTGACACCGCGACCAAGCTCACCACCGGTGACCCGCTGCTCACCGCCGTATTGCAGCGCACCGAAAGCGATCTGGGCGCGTTGCAGATCCACGACGAGACCCGCGAGGGCCGTACGTTCGTCGCCGCCGGGGCGCCCTGGTTCATGACCCTGTTCGGGCGTGACAGCCTGCTCACGGCGTGGATGGCGCTGCCGCTGGATGTCGGCCTGGCGCTGGGCACCATGCAGCAGCTGGCCGAGATGCAGGGCCAGCGGGTGGACGCGCTCACCGAGGAGGAGCCGGGCCGGATCATGCACGAGATCCGGCGCGGGCCCTCCGGTGGCCTCGCGCTCGGCGGCGAGACCTATTACGGAACCGTCGACGCCACACCGCTTTTCGTCATGCTGCTGGCCGAAGCGCGGCGGTGGGGAGCCTCGCCCGAGGCCGTGCAGGCGCTGCTGCCGGCCGCCGACGCCGCGCTGGACTGGATCACCCATTTCGGCGACCGCGACGGCGACGGCTTCGTGGAATACCAGCGCGCCACCGACCGCGGCCTGGCCAACCAGGGCTGGAAGGACAGCTTCGACGGGATCAACGACGCCGCCGGGCATCTCGCCGAGACCCCGATCGCGCTGTGCGAGGTGCAGAGCTACGTGTACGCGGCGTACCTGGCGCGCGCGGAGCTGGCCGAGGAGTTCGGTGATCAGGCCGTCGCCACCCGGATGCGCGAGCACGCCGCCCGGCTGCGCACCAAGTTCGGCGAGGCGTTCTGGTTGCCCGAAAAGGGCTGGTTCGCGGTGGCGTTGGACGGCCGCAAGCGCCGCGTCGACGCGCTCACCAGCAATGCCGGGCACTGCCTCTGGTCGGGCATCGCCACCGACGAGCAGGCCGCCCAGCTGATCCAGCGGCTGTCGACGCCGGCGATGGATACCGGATTCGGTTTGCGCACACTGGCTTCGGATATGGGCGCGTTCAATCCGATGAGCTACCACAATGGTTCGGTATGGCCGCACGACACGGCCATCGCGGTGGCCGGGCTGCTGCGCTACCGGCACATTCCGGGCGCGATCGAGCTGGCCACCCGGCTGGCCGACGGCCTGCTGGACGCCGCGGCGGCCTTCGGCGGCCGATTGCCCGAATTGTTCTGTGGTTTCCCGCGTTCCAGATTCTCGGTGCCCGTGCCGTACCCGACGTCGTGTTCCCCGCAGGCATGGGCGAGTGCCGCACCGCTGCTGCTGGTGCGCTCGTTCCTCGGCCTCGAGCCGGATGTCCCGCGCCGCACGCTGACCGTGCTACCGCACCTACCGGCCCGATGGGGCCGCGTCGAACTCACCGATCTGCGGCTGGGCGGCTCGGTCATCGATCTGGCCGTGGACGGCGACCACATCACGGCGTCCAACCTGCCCGACGATTGGCGGCTGATCACGCACTGAACCGGGCGCTCTCGCACCCGGTTCGCGCGGCGAACTCGTGCGGTGCGGTCAGTGGCTGTGCGGGGGCACCGTCGGCCCCTCACTGGCCTGGACCAGGACGAAACCCTGGCCGCGGAAGGCCAGTTGCATGGCCTCGCCGCTGCCGCGGCCGATGAGGGCGCCGGCCTTGAAGGTGCGGTTGACGCCGACCTGCAGGCTGGTGCTCCAGGCGACGGCGGACTGGCCGTCGGCGAAGGTGGGGGCGCGGCTCGCGTCCAGCATCACGGGTGCGCCGTGCGTGGTGACTGCCACCCAGCCGGTGCCCTGCAGGGTGGTGTTGAACAGGCCGCCCGCGGCGATGCCCGCGCCCTGCACCCGCTGAATGTTCGAGGTCAGACTGGGGTCGTAGGCCAGCACATTGGATCCGTTGACGGTGATGCCCTCGTTCTCCAGGAAGAACAGCTGCACATCGGCGGCATCGTCGGCCAGGAACAACGCCCCCTGCCCCTTCACCCGCATGAGCTGCACGCCCTCACCGGTGACGGCCTTCTTGATGAACTTCCCGATCCCCCCGGCGCCTTCGTAGTCGAAGTCCATCTGTCCCTGGAAGGCCACCATGGACCCCTGCTTGGCGAGCACGTCACCATTGAGCTGCACCCGCAGCATCTTCGAATTCTGCAGGGCGAAGTGACCGGGAAGCTGCCCCTGGTCCAGATTGCCGAAAAACGAACTACGCATGACCGAGCGGCCTCCCGTGTCTCTAAATCCCGCTGGACCCGCAGTATATCCGCGCACGCCGGACGGGGGCGGCGCCTACAGCGTCACCCGCTGCTCGGGCGGCAGGAACAACTTGTCACCCTCGCGCACCCCGAAGGTGTCGTAGAACTCCTGCAGGTTGCGCACCACCTGATTGCAGCGGAACTCGTTGGGGGAGTGCGTGTCGGTGAGCCGTTCGGCGGTGAGTTCCTTGGTCTGCTTGCCGCGCCAGCTACGCGCCCAGGACACGAACATGGCGCGGTAGTCGGGCTCGACGACCTCGCGCTGCGCCGCGATCCGGTAGGCCGCCAGGGCGATCTGCAGGCCGCGCAGGTCGGCGAGATTCTCGCCGAGGGTCAGCTCGCCGTCGACGTGCTGCTCCGGTGCGAGGCCCTCGGGAACCAGCGCGTTGAACTGCTCCACCAGCTGTTTCGACTTGGCGTCGAATGCCGCCCGATCCGCCCCGCTCCACCAGTTGCGCAGGTTGCCGTCGGCGTCGTACTTGGAGCCTTGGTCGTCGAAGCCGTGGCCGATCTCGTGACCGATGGTGGCGCCGACCGCGCCGAAGTTGACCGCGAGCTGGGCGTCCTTGTCGAAGAACGGCGGCTGCAGGAAGGCGGCGGGGAAGGTGATCTCGTTGTTCGGCGGGGAGTAGAAAGCGTTGACGGTCTGCGGTGTGCTGTTCCACTCGGACTTGTCGACCGGCTTGCCGAGGTAGCCGAACATCCGCGCGGCCTCGAAAACCGCTATGGCACGCAGGGATTCGATCAGTTTGCCGCGCGTGATCCGCAGGCCCGAATAGTCGGTCCACTTGTCCGGGTAACCGAGCTTGGCGGTCATCTTGTCGAGCTTCACCAGTGCCGCGTCGCGGGTGGCGGGCGTCATCCAGGCGGAGTTGCGGAAGTCCTCGCGGTAGGCCGCCATCAGATCGTCGACCATCTTCCTGACCGTGTCCTTCGCCTCCGGCGGGAAGTACTTGGCCACATAGAGTTTGCCGAGCTGCTCACCGAGTTGCTCGTCGACGGTGGAGACCCCGTACTTCCAGCCCTCCGGCCGTTCCTTCTGCCCGGCCATCACCGTGCCGAAGAAATGGAAGTTGGCGTCGTTGATCGCCTTCGGCAGATATTTGGCGAACGCCCGAATCAGGCTGAGCTTCAGGTACTCCCGCCAGACCGCGATATCGGTCTCCGCCCAGATCTGCCCCGCCGCGGTGATATACGACGGCTGACCCACCACCACCTCGCCGAACAGATCCCGGGACCGGTCGGTGTTTCCGGCCAGCCAGGGGTCCCAGTCGAAACCCTTACCGAGGTCGGTCAATTGGGCCCAGGTCATCCGGTTGTAGGTGGCGTTGGCGTCTCGGACACGGACGTTGTTCCAGTGGTTCGAGGCGATCCGGGTCTCCAGGTCGAACATCCGCTGCGCTGTGCCGGCGGGATCGGAAAGCCCTGCGCCGGAAGCGATCTGCTCCAGATAGGCGCGGTAGGCGGCGCGGATCTCGGCGTGCTCCGGCTTGCGGTAGTACTCCTCGCCGAGCCCGATGCCGGACTGGGCGACCGACGCCACGTAGCTGTCGGTCTTCTTCCGGTCGACGCCCACCCCCAGCCCGATCAGCCCGCCCAGCGGCAGCACGCCCATCACGTGGGCGAGGTCGGCTTTCGTAGCGGCGCGGTCGATCCGGTCGAACAGGTCCTGGAGCGGAGTGATGCCCAGCCGCTCGACGGTGTCCAGATCGACGCGCGCGTCGTACAGGTCGCGGATGTGCTGGGCCTCGGTGCCCGGCTCCGGATCCTTGATGCCGTCGATGATCTCGCGCAGCTGGTTCTGGGTGCGCTCGAAAGCCTCGCTGCCCGAGCCGTATCCGGCCTTGTCCGGCGGCAGCTGGTACTCGCGCAGCCACTTCCCGTTGACGTAGCGGTACAGATCGTCCTGCGGGCGCACCGCCTCGTCGACACCGGACAGATCGGGGCCGTTGAGTCGTTTCGGCGCCGCGTCGTTCGAGCAGCTCGCCAGCGCGGCGGCCGCGGGCGCGAGCCCCAGGGCGATCAGAAATGCGCGACGCTGCAGGCGCACCGGACCCGACGATGTCACCAGAAACCCCACTCCCCGGGGTGTCGCCCCCGTGCTCGTAGCCGACTTGCTGGCATGAGGCTACCGGCACCGACGCGCCGGGGCGGGCCGAGCGGTTTCCGGCTACAGCGTGACGCGCTGATCCTGGGGCAGATACAGCTTGTCGGTGTCGGTGACGCCGTAGGTGGCGTAGAACTCGGGCAGGTTGCGGACTACCTGGTTGCAGCGAAACTCCGCGGGGGAGTGCGGGTCGGTCGCGATCTGGCTCTCGGTGGATTCCGGGGTCTGCTTACCGCGCCAGGTCCGTCCCCAGGACTCGAACATCTGGCGGTAGTCGGGGTTGTCGACGCCGTCGCGGCGCTGGGCGATCCGGTAGGCGGCCAGCGAGATCTCCAGGCCACGCAGGTCGGCCAGGTTCTCGCCGACCGTGAGTTCGCCGTTGACGTGCTGTTCCGGCGGCAGTCCCGTCGGCACCAGCGCGTTGTACTGTGCGATCAGCTGTTTCGTCTTGGCGTCGAAGGCCGCTTTGTCCGCCGGCGTCCACCAGTCCTTCAGGTTGCCGTCGCCGTCGTACTTGGAGCCCTGATCGTCGAAGCCGTGCCCGATCTCGTGGCCGATCACCGCCCCGCCCGCACCGAAGTTGACCGCGGGAAGGGCGTCCTTGTCGAAGAACGGCGGCTGCAGGAACGCGGCCGGGAAGACGATCTCGTTGCCGCTGGGGTTGTAGTAGGCGTTGACCGTCTGCGGCGGCATGATCCACTCGGACTTGTCGACCGGGGTGCCGAGTTTGCCGAACATCCGGGCGGACTCGAACGCGGTGACCGCGCGCAGCGATTCGACCAGCTTGCCGCGCGTGATGGTGAGTTTCGAGTAGTCCCGCCACTTGTCGGGGTAGCCGATCTTGGCGTTGATCTTGCCGAGTTTCGTGAGGGCGGCTTCCCGGGTGGGTGGTGACATCCAGCCGGAATTGCGGAAGTTCTCCTGATAGGCGGCCATCAGATCGGCCACCATCTGGTTGGCGCGGTCCTTCGCCTCCGGCGGGAAATACTTTGCGACATACAGCTTTCCGAGCTGTTCGCCGATGTTCCGGTTGACCAGTTCCACCGCCGAGCGCCACCGCTCCGGCCGCTGCTGCAGGCCCTGCATGGTCTTGCCGAAGAAGTCGAAGTTGGCGTCGGAGATGTCCTGCTTCAGATACGGCGCGTATTCGCGCACCAGCGCCAGCTTCAGATAGTCGCGCCAGGTGGCGAGATCGACCTGGTCCCACAGCTTTCCGGCTTCGGTGACGAACGACGGCTCGGCGACGACGAGGCGGCCGAACAGTTCCCGGGGCCGGTCGGTGTTACCGGCCAGCCACGCGTCCCAGGCGAAACCCGGTGCGAGCGCGACCAATTCGGCCCAGGTGCGCAGGTTGTAGGTGGCGGCGGCGTCGCGGGTGCGGACGTTGTCCCAGAACCCGGCGGCGATCCGGGTCTCCAGGTCGACCACGCGCTGGGCCATGGCCGCCGGGTCGGGGAAGCCCGCGCCGGTGGCGAGGCGCTTCATGTACTCGCGGTAGGCGGCGAACTTCTGGGCGTACTCGGGCTTGCGGTAGTACTGCTCGCCCAGCCCGAGGCCCGCCTGGCTCACCATGGGCAGGTAGGCGTTGGAGTTCATCGGGTCCGCGTCCACGCCCAGGCCGATCAGCCCCACGCCCGGCAGCGCGCCCATCACCTTCGCCAGCGCGGTCTTGTCGGCGGCCCCGTCGATGTGCCCGAACAGGTCCCGCAGCGGGGTCATGCCGAGCCGCTCGATCTCGTCCTGGTTCAGGTGGGCGTCGTAGAGGTCGCGGATCTGCTGGTCCGCGCTGCCCGGCCGCGGGTCGCGGATGCCCTCGATGATCTCGCGCAGCTCGCCCTCCACCCGATCGCGCACCTCGTCGAAGGTCCCGAAAGAGGTCTTGTCCGGCGGCAACCGGTACTCGCGCAGCCACTTCCCGTTGATGTGACGGAACAGGTCGTCCTGCGGGCGGACCGCCGGGTCCACACCGGACAGGTCCGGTCCGGCCAGCGGTTTTGCGGCCGCGGAATCGGAATTGCAGGAGGCCAGCACCGCGGCGGCGGGCACGAGTCCCAGAGCCGTCAGGAAGGTGCGGCGGGCGAGGGCGGTCGGACGCTCGGGCGCGGTCACTCGGTCTCCTCCACGGATGTCGTGCGCTTGCTCGGACGTAGCCCGGGCGACGTTAGTAGAGCGGGCTGAGGAAATGCTGAACCCACGCCCCGGTTTGGGTGCCACCTGCGGCTTCGTTACACTGGTCGGGTTGCCTGCGGGACGACTGTGCCCGCGCTCCGGCCGCGAACCCACAGTGGTGGCTCATCCAGAATCGAGAAACCGCTGGCAGGCGCGCGTGTGGAGGGCAACCGGCCATGCCCGTCGGGTCGGTAATCCGGCGTGCATATCGTCCAGGTCTAGGAGGAGCTGAAGTGATTCAGCAGGAGTCGCGACTGCGCGTCGCCGACAACACGGGTGCCAAGGAAATCCTGTGCATCCGCGTGCTCGGCGGGTCGTCGCGTCGCTATGCCGGTATCGGCGACGTCATCGTCGCCACCGTGAAGGACGCCATCCCCGGCGGCAACGTCAAGAAGGGCGATGTCGTCAAGGCTGTCGTCGTGCGCACCACCAAGGAGCGCCGTCGTCCGGATGGTTCGTACATCCGCTTCGACGAGAACGCCGCGGTGCTGATCAAGCCGGACAACGATCCGCGCGGCACCCGCATCTTCGGCCCCGTCGGCCGCGAGCTGCGTGACAAGCGTTTCATGAAGATCGTTTCGCTGGCCCCGGAGGTGCTCTGACATGAAGGTGCACAAGGGCGACACCGTGCTCGTCGTCTCGGGTAAGGACAAGGGCGCCAAGGGCAAGGTCATCCAGGCCTACCCGAAGACGGACAAGGTCCTGGTCGAGGGCGTGAACCGGATCAAGAAGCACGTCGCGAACTCCGCGAACCAGCGCGGCGCCAGCTCGGGCGGCATCGTGACCCAGGAGGCGCCTATCCACGTCTCGAACGTGATGGTTGTCGACTCCGACGGCAAGCCGACCCGCGTGGGTTACCGCACCGACGAGAACGGCAAGCGGGTGCGTATCTCCCGTCGCAACGGGAAGGACATCTGATGACCACGACCGAGAAGATCCAGCCTCGGCTGAAGCTGCGCTACCGCGCGGAAATCAAGGACGCGCTGAACAGCGAGTTCAACTACGCCAACGTGATGCAGATCCCGGGCGTGGTGAAGGTCGTCGTGAACATGGGTGTCGGTGACGCCGCCCGCGACGCCAAGCTGATCAACGGCGCGGTCGCCGACCTGGCCCTGATCACCGGTCAGAAGCCGGAGATCCGCAAGGCCCGCAAGTCGATCGCGCAGTTCAAGCTGCGTGAGGGCATGCCGATCGGCGCGCGCGTCACCCTGCGCGGCGACCGCATGTGGGAGTTCCTGGACCGTCTGGTCTCCATCGCGCTCCCGCGTATCCGCGACTTCCGCGGCCTGTCGCCGAAGCAGTTCGACGGCAACGGCAACTACACGTTCGGCCTGAGCGAGCAGTCGATGTTCCACGAGATCGACGTGGACAAGATCGACCGCCCGCGCGGCATGGACATCACGGTCGTCACCACGGCGACCAACGACGAGGAGGGGCGCGCCCTGCTCAAGCACCTCGGCTTCCCGTTCAAGGAGAACTGAGCACATGGCTAAGAAAGCTCTGATCAACAAGGCCAACGCGAAGCCGAAGTTCGCCGTTCGCGCCTACACCCGCTGCCAGCGCTGCGGCCGCCCCCACGCGGTCTTCCGCAAGTTCGGCCTCTGCCGCGTGTGCCTGCGCGAAATGGCGCACCGCGGCGAGCTGCCGGGCGTGCACAAGTCCAGCTGGTAAGTCGCTGACCCGCCGATGCGGTGGTCCGTCGATGACGGACCACCGCATTCGCATGTCCGGGGCTCTCCGGTGTCGAGTTCCGGGGAGCCCGTTCGTCCTCGTTATGACAACGACCCTCTCTTCGAAGGACACGGCGATGGACGACACCTTGCGGGCCTACCACCGAGCGCAGGACGAGCTGGACATGGTGCTGGCGAAAGTCGGTGCGGATCAATGGGATTCGCCTTCGATGTGCGCGGACTGGACCGTTCGCGACATCGCGGGCCACGCCACCTGGGCGCAGCGCCAGATGTGTGCCTGGGCGACCGGCGACGAGTTCACCGATCGCACCGGCGCACCCGGGTCACCCCACCCCGGCGTTCTGGTCGGCGACGATCCGGTGCGAGCCTTCCGCACTGCCCGATCGGCTTGTGACGCCGCACTGACCGATGACGGGCTGACGCGGACCACTGTTCTGCCGGGAATGGGCGAAATCCCGGTCGCGGCCATCCTCCCGCTGCTGCTCACCGATTCGATCGCCCACGCCTGGGACATCGCTCACCCGCTCGGCATCGAGATCCAACTCCCACCCGACCTCCTCACGCGCGCAACGGCCTGGGCCCGAGCCAACGTCGTCCGCGCCCCCGGCTTCTTCGCCCCCGAACTCCCCGCACCCCCGGACGTCGACGACCAAACCCGCCTGATGGCCTACCTCGGCCGCGACACGGCCCGCCGCGGGGTCTGTCGATAGCGGACCACCAGCCTCCGTTCACGCGCAGTGAATCAGGAACTCCAGCGTCACGGGTTCGTCGAGTTTGACGTCTGCTGTGCCGCTGGCGGCCTCATCGGCTTGGCAGCCGGATGGCGCGGAGGTGACCGTCGCGCGGTAGCACCCGGCGGCGGTCACGGTGTGCCCGGCGTTACCGTCGCGGCCGGTGGTGGCCGTACCCACCTCGGAATCGTCTGCGCACGAGGTGAATCGAACGCCCACGCCAGGCACCGGGAAGTGTTCGTTGCCGGTCCAGGCGTGCACGGTCAGATTCGCCGGAGTCCCCGCTGCCGAAGCGGGCGTCTCGGACGCCGCCGAAGCCGCGCTGGAAACCGCCACGGGCTTACTGTCGGCCGACTCGTCGCCGGAACAGCCGCTCAGCGTTATCGCCGCGGCGAGTACACAGAATGCCGATATCGCGGTGCGCACAGAATCTCCTCTCCGCGGGCCGGGACGGCCTCCACGCTCGCGTCACACCTTAGACCCAACCGTGCGCAACGCTCGTTTCAAAACCGTCTCGGGCGTGCACTTTTCGACCCTTGCTCCCGGACTGAGCCAGTCTCGGTCCCTTGATTTCGGCCGACGCCTGCGGTTCGATGGCGAGGCGCCCGAGTCACTCGAAGAGGGGTCGAGTATGGCAGGAGAAGAACCGTCGCTGTCGATCGAGCCGGAATCGGTCAAGGCATTCGGTCGCATCGCTCTCGACATCGCCGTCCAGTGCCGTGCCGGGTTGGCGGCTCTGGAACTCGACGTGCGCGACGTGCGCGACAGCTGGTCCGGAAACAACTCCGACACATTCATTGCCGCCTGGGACGAGTTCCATCAAGGCGCGGTCGAAGTCTGGGATGCGTTGGTGGAGTTGGCGGCGAAACTGGGACCATCTCCGCAACCTTGTTCGACGATGTCACCTCCCCGGACGCGGTGCACATCCGCGACGATCTACGTACCCTGTCGAATTCCATCGACCAGCTCCTGACCTCCTGCAGGCAACTCAGCGAGTCCTGCCTCGCCTACCGAGAGGCGCTGAAAGAACTTCGCGACGAAATCAAGGGCCTCCTCGAAGGCCTCGTCAAAGACCTCGCAATCGACGCCGGTATCACCATCGCCGCCGCCCTGATCAGCTTCGGCGCGGGCGCCGTCGCCGGCGCCAAAGCAGTCGACACCGTCCGCCGCTGGGCCAAGCGCATCGCCGACGGCATCATCGTCTGGCGAGCCCGCAAGCCCGCCCAGATTGCAGGCCGAACCCAGGACGCCAAAGACGCGTTGGCCAAGGCATCCAAAGCTGTCCGGGACATCTTCGAGCGCTTGCGCAAGAAGGGCGATGTGCCTGCGAAGGGGCCAAAGGTTGGATCCGGTGTCAAGACGATCGAAAAGAGAGATCTTGTCGTCGATCGATCGATTATCGAGAAAAAGTACAAACATGCTGCGGACTTCGGAGTGACCGAACCGCGTGGGCGGGAGGGATGTCGCCCAAAGGTGAGTTCATCTCGGGATGGAGGCTCAGTCCTGCTCAAGAGCAGTACGTTCTTAACGAAGGAAAACTGGGTGGTGGATGATGGCGGATGGCCGTGCCGATGTCTCCCGCATGCTTGCGGTGTATGAGCCGCTGCTTCGCGCATTCGTGTCGGGAGAGTTGTCAGCTGATAATTTCGAAGCGGCGTACTTGGCGAAATTCAAGCAGGATCGAAGTCAGGTTCCCGGCCCGGAGTTCGAGGTATTGGATGGTCTGTTCGCCGACGTGGACGACTATGTTGCGGATGCGGTCCTCAGGGAACGGGCCGGCGGTTTGGACGCCGAGCAATTGCGTGACCGGGCCCGCGCGGCCTACACGCGCCTCTACGAATCGAGGCCAGGCCCCGGCCGGGTGTGACCACCCCCATGCCACCCCGATTTCGATCCCGCCCCCACCCCCGTCTACACTGAACCGGTTGCCTGGGGCCGAGCTGTGCCTGTGGTGCGGTGTGGAGGCCGGGCGACGTGCCACTTCATCCGGTCGGCAAACGGTGTCGGCCGGACCAAGCCGAATTGCTGTAGGCCCACGATCCGGGCGCCGAGAGGCGTGCGGGTGTTGCATGGGAACCGCGGCGAGAAAGGTGACGGTCAACCTATGACCATGACTGATCCGATCGCAGACTTCCTGACCCGTCTGCGCAACGCCAACTCGGCGTACCACGATCAGGTGAAGGCTCCGCACTCCAAGCTCAAGGCGAACATCGCCGAGATCCTGAAGCGCGAGGGCTACATCGCCGACTTCCGCACCGAGGATGCGCCCGTCGGCAAGACCCTGATCGTCGACCTGAAGTACGGCCAGAGCCGGGAACGCAGCCTGCAGGGTGTGCGTCGCGTCTCGAAGCCGGGTCTGCGGGTGTACGCGAAATCCACCAACCTGCCCAAGGTACTGGGCGGCCTCGGCGTGGCGATCATCTCCACGTCGCAGGGCCTGCTCACCGACCGTCAGGCCAAGCAGCACGGCGTGGGCGGCGAAGTCCTCGCCTACGTCTGGTAAGGGAGGTAGGAACAATGTCGCGTATCGGTAAGAAGCCGGTCCCGGTTCCCGCCGGTGTCGAGGTGACCATCGACGGCCAGAACGTGTCGGTCAAGGGCCCCAAGGGCACCCTGTCGCACGTGGTCGCCGAGCCGATCACCGTCAACCGCGCCGAGAACGGCGAACTCGAGATCATCCGTCCGGACGACGAGCGCCGCAACCGTTCCCTGCACGGGCTGACCCGCACCCTGGTCAACAACATGATCGTGGGTGTCACGCAGGGCTACGAGAAGAAGATGGAAATCTTCGGCGTCGGTTACCGCGTGCAGCAGAAGGGCTCGAACCTGGAGTTCGCGCTCGGCTACAGCCACCCGGTGCCGATCGAGGCGCCCGAGGGCATCACCTTCAAGGTGGAGGCCCCCACCAAGTTCTCGGTGTCCGGCATCGACAAGCAGAAGGTCGGCCAGATCGCCGCCGTCATCCACCGCCTGCGCAAGCCCGACCCGTACAAGGGCAAGGGCATTCGCTACGAGGGCGAGGTCGTGCGGCGCAAGGAAGGGAAGACGGGTAAGTAAGCCATGGCCCAGACTGATACTCAGAAAGCCGCGCGCAAGCCGCTCGGCAAGGACGTGTCGACCCGTCGCCGAGTTTCCAAGGCGCGCCGGCACTTCCGTCTGCGCAAGAAGGTCGTCGGCACCGCCGAGACCCCGCGCCTGGTCGTGTTCCGCTCGTCGCGGCATCTGCACGCCCAGCTGGTGGACGACTCGGTCGGCAAGACCCTCGCCGCCGCCTCCTCGGTCGAGGCCGACGTGCGGTCCGTCGAGGGCGACAAGACCGCCAAGGGCAAGAAGGTCGGCGAGCTGCTCGCCGCCCGCGCCAAGGCCGCCGGTGTGGAGAGCGCGGTCTTCGACCGCGGTGGCCACGACTACCACGGCCGGATCGCCGCCCTGGCGGATGCCGCTCGGGAAGGCGGGTTGAAATTCTGATGACCAACAGCAAGCGCAACGGAAGGAACGTCTGATGCCGGGACGTCAACGGCGTGACGGCGGAAACGGACCCGCCGGACAGAACAACGAGGGCGGCCGCCAGGAACGTGGCGGCGGCCGGGACCGTCGCGGCGACCGCCGCGACAATGCCGCCGAGAAGAACCAGCTCGAGCGGGTCGTCGCGATCAACCGCGTGTCCAAGGTCGTCAAGGGTGGTCGGCGCTTCAGCTTCACCGCCCTGGTGATCGTGGGCGACGGCAACGGCATGGTCGGTGTCGGCTACGGCAAGGCCAAGGAAGTGCCCGCGGCCATCCAGAAGGGCGTCGAGGAGGCTCGCAAGAACTTCTTCCGCGTCCCGATGATCGGCTCCACCGTCACCCACCCGGTGCAGGGCGAGGCCGCCGCCGGTGTCGTCATGCTGCGTCCGGCCTCGCCGGGTACCGGTGTGATCGCCGGTGGTGCGGCGCGTGCCGTGCTGGAGTGCGCCGGTATCCACGACATCCTGGCCAAGTCGCTGGGCAGCGACAACGCCATCAACGTCGTGCACGCGACCGTGGCCGCCCTGAAGCAGCTGCAGCGTCCCGAGGAAGTGGCGGCCCGCCGTGGCCTGCCGCTCGAGGATGTCGCTCCTGCGGGCATGCTGCGTGCGCGCGCGGGAGTAGGAGCCTGACATGGGACAGCTGAAGGTGACCCAGATCAAGTCCACGATCGGCGCCAAGAAGAATCAGCGCGAGTCGCTGCGCACCCTCGGACTCAAGGGCATCCGCAAGTCCGTGCTGCGCGAGGACACCGCCCAGAACCGCGGGCTGATCAATGTCGTGCGCCACCTCGTTACTGTTGAGGAGGTCAACGCGTGACCATCAAACTCCATCACCTGCGTCCGGCCCCCGGCGCCAAGACCGAGAAGACCCGCGTGGGTCGCGGTGAGGCGTCGAAGGGCAAGACCGCGGGCCGCGGTACCAAGGGCACCAAGGCTCGCAAGAATGTGCCGGCCCGCTTCGAGGGCGGCCAGATGCCGATCCACATGCGGCTGCCGAAGCTGAAGGGCTTCACCAACCCGTTCCGGACCGAGTACCAGGTCGTGAACGTCGGTGACATCGCCCGGAAGTTCCCGGACGGCGGTGCGATCGACAAGGATCAGCTGGTCGCGGCCGGTCTCGTGCGCAAGAACGAGCTGGTGAAGGTGCTCGGCGAGGGCGAAATCGGTGTGGCCGTTCAGGTTTCCGCCGACAAGTTCTCCGGCTCCGCCAAGGAGAAGATCGCCGCCGCCGGTGGCACCGCCATCGAGCTGGCTTGACAGTTACTCTCTGTAGTAGGGGACGCCGGACGGGTGAGAGCCCGTCCGGCGCCGCTGTTAGAGTCAAGTTGTTGTCTGCCTCGCCCCATGTCGTTAGCCAGGAGGATCTGTGCTTTCCGCCTTCGTGTCGGCTTTCCGGACCCCGGACCTACGGCGGAAGATTCTCTTCACGCTGGGCCTGATCGCGCTGTACCGCATCGGTGCGTCGCTGCCGTCGCCCGGTGTGGACTACAAGGCGATCCGCCAATGTATCGACCAGGCTTCCGGTGGTGAGAACGCCGGGATCTACCAGCTGATCAACCTGTTCTCCGGCGGTGCGCTGCTGCAGCTTTCGGTGTTCGCGATCGGCATCATGCCCTACATCACCGCGAGCATCATCATCCAGTTGCTGACCGTGGTCATCCCGCGCTTCGAGGAATTGCGCAAGGAAGGCCAGTCCGGCCAGACCAAGATGACCCAATACACCCGGTACCTGTCGATCGCGCTGGCGATTCTGCAGGCCACCGGTCTGGTCGCGCTCGCCGCCCGCGGCCAGTTGCTGCAGTGCCAGCAGGACATCATCGCGGACAACAGCATCTTCGGAATGATCATCATCGTGCTGGTGATGACCGCCGGCGCGGCGCTGGTGATGTGGTTCGGCGAGCAGATCACCGAACGCGGTGTCGGCAACGGCATGTCGCTGCTGATCTTCGCGGGCATCGCGGCCCGCATCCCCGGCGAGGGCAAGGCGATCCTGGACAGCAAGGGCGGATTGATCTTCGGCCTGGTCTGCTTCGGCGCCTTCCTGGTGATCGTGGCGGTGATCTTCGTCGAGCAGGGGCAGCGCCGGATTCCGGTGCAGTACGCCAAGCGCGTGGTGGGCCGCAAGATGTACGGCGGTTCCTCGACGTATCTGCCGTTGAAGGTCAACCAGGCCGGTGTCATCCCGGTGATCTTCGCGTCCTCGCTGCTGTACCTGCCGAACCTGGTCGAGCAGCTGACCCGCTCGCAGAACGACCCCAACCCGAGCTGGTGGCAGAAGATAATCCAGCAGTACCTGGTCAACCCGACCAACTGGGTCTACATCACGATCTATTTCGCGCTGATCGTGTTCTTCACCTATTTCTATGTCGCGATCACCTTCAACCCGGAGGAACGCGCAGACGAGATGAAGAAGTTCGGCGGCTTCATTCCCGGATATCGGCCCGGTAAGCCGACCGCCGACTACCTGAACTTCGTCCTGAGCCGGATCACCCTCCCCGGTTCGATCTATCTGGGTGCCGTGGCCGTCCTGCCGAACCTGTTCCTCCACATGGGCAATTCGAGTGGTTTGCAGAACCTGCCGTTCGGTGGCACCGCCGTCCTGATCGTCGTGAGTGTCGGCCTCGATACGGTCAAACAGATCGAGAGCCAGCTGATGAACAGAAATTACGAAGGGTTCCTCAAGTGAGACTCGTACTGCTCGGACCGCCGGGTGCCGGCAAGGGCACGCAGGCCGAACTGCTGTCGGACAAGCTGGGTGTGCCGCACATCTCCACGGGGAATCTGTTCCGTGCGAACATCTCGCAGGAGACTCCGCTGGGCCGGGAGGCGCAGAAGTACCTCGACGCCGGGAACCTGGTACCCAGTGACGTGACAAACCGCATGGTCGAGGCGCGCATCGCCGAACCGGACGCCGCGAACGGCTTCGTGCTCGACGGCTATCCCCGCACGGTCGACCAGGCCGAGGCGCTGGAGAAAATGCTCAAGGAATCCGGGCGCGAGCTGGACGCCGTGCTGTGCTTCGTGGTGGCCGAGGACGTCGTGGTGCAGCGCATGCTCAGCCGCGGCCGCAACGACGACACCGAAGAGGTGATCCGCAACCGGCTGCGGGTGTACCGCGAGGAGACCGAGCCGCTGCTGCAGCACTACGACGGCCAGGTCGTCTCGGTGGACGGCATCGGCGAGATCGAAGAGGTCAACACTCGCGCGCTCCGCGCCCTGGGCCGCTGACGCGAATGGTCTTCGGACTCAAGCAGAAGAAGGTGGTGCCCTTCCGCACCGCCGGTGAACTGGACGCCATGGCCGCGGCCGGTGCCGTCGTGGGCAGGGCGCTGGTCGCCGTGCGCGCGGCGGCACAGCCCGGCGTCTCGACGCTGGAGCTGGACCGGGTCGCCGAGCAGGTGATCCGCGACGCCGGTGCGGTGCCGTCGTTCAAGGGGTACCACGGCTTCCCGGCCTCGATCTGCGCATCGGTGAACGACCGTGTGGTGCACGGGATTCCGTCGAAGGACGAGGTGCTCGCCCCCGGCGATCTGGTGTCCATCGACTGCGGCGCCATCCTCGACGGCTGGCACGGTGACTCGGCGTGGACGTTCGGCGTCGGCGAGATCATCGAGGCCGACCGGCTGCTGAGCGAGGCGACGAAACAGTCGATGGAGGCGGGTATCGCCGCCATGCTGCCGGGCAACCGGCTCACCGACGTCTCGCACGCCATCGAGGTCGGCACCCGCGCGGCCGAGCGGGAACACGGCCGCGCCTACGGCATCGTCGACGGTTACGGCGGGCACGGCATCGGCAGGCAGATGCATATGGACCCGTTCCTGGCCAACGAGGGCGCGCCGGGCAAGGGGCCGAAGCTCGTGGTCGGCTCGGTGCTGGCGATCGAGCCGATGCTCACCCTGGGCACCACTCAGACCCGCGTCCTCGACGACGACTGGACCGTGGTGACCGAGGACGGCAGCCGCGCCGCGCACTGGGAGCACACGGTCGCCGTCACCGAGGACGGGCCGCGGATTCTCACCCTTCGCCCGGAATAGGGCCGCTCCGGCCGTAGGACGGCCGCGACACGCGCTCGTGCGCTGTATCGGGTCAGGCCGTGCCGGTACATCTTTCGCGACATGAGGGGGAACGGTGGCGGCATCAAGGTGCTGCCGCGCAGGCGAATTCGGCGCATTTGGGCGTTGCTGCCGCGCGAGCGGGTCTGGGCGGCGGCGCGGCACCTATCTGCCGACCGAGATCGACAACAGCGGGCCTGGTGATCGCCGGGTCTGCCTGGTCGGGGCCGTGATCGGGTTCGCGGCCGGGCAGCCGGTGTCGTTCGGCGAAATCCGGATGACCTGGCACGAGGCGGGTTCGCCGCGAAAGTCGGTGCCGGGGGCGCGGGTTCAGCAGATTCACCGCTCTCGGCGAGCGCCTGCGGCGCACGCGCGGCGCGGCGCAGTGAGGTATTGAGCCGGTCACTCCCGCATGTCGGCGTGCCGACGATGCTCGGTCATGGTGGTCAGGGGCACGATGCCGCTCCAGCCGCACGGTCGGTCGCAGGAGGCGACCACCGTGCTGCTGTCCCGCAGTGTCGCCGAAGCCGTTGCGGGGTAACCGCATTGGGGGCACTTGCCGAAGAAGTCGAGAATTTCCCGCGGGTCCGATGGCGCGGTGAGGTGACGGTGTTTACGCATACTGGGTCTTCTCCTGAGCCCGGGTGGGCCGCTTTCTCAGTCGTGAGTCGAGGCCGACACTATCGGCACCGGTGACGCGGCACGGCCCATCGGATTCGCCCTGTGTTTCTCACAATGATCGCCGCCGGATTTCCGGGCGCGCCACAGCCACCGCGGTGTTGCCCGATGAACGGTGGGTTGCCTTGTCGAATTCCCTTGTGTGCCACCGGGAATTCACGAACATGCCTGACCGGCCTCACACTTCGAGCAAAATCGTCACCGGACCGTCGTTGACCAGCTCGATCCGCATATGCGCGCCGAAACGTCCCGTGGCGACGGTGGCACCGAGCGCACGCAGGTCCGCGGCGAAGGCGTCGACCAGCGGTTCGGCGACCGCTCCCGGTGCGGCGGCCGACCAGGACGGGCGGCGGCCCTTGGCGGTGTCGGCGTAGAGGGTGAACTGGCTGACCACCAGGATCGGCGCGGCCAGGTCGGCGGCGGAGCGCTCGCCGTCGAGGATGCGCAGCCGGAACAGCTTGTCCGCCAGCGTCTTCGCCGTCGCCGGGGTGTCGTCGTGGGTGACACCGACCAGCGCGAGCAGGCCGTGGGGCGCGCCCGCGGCGGCCGGGTCGATGCGCCCGACGATCTCGCCGTCGACGGTGACCTGCGCCGCTGTCACTCGCTGCACGAGTACTCGCATGACCGTGATCATCGCAGACCCGGCCGGGTGGACGCGCGACCGGTCGGGACCGCACGCCGCGGAAACGCGTATCGCAGAGGAGGCTCCGATGTGCGGCGAACGCCTGCAGGAGGACGCGCCGGTCGATGGTGCGGGACGACGACGAGCCGGAGGAAGACGATTCCGCCCCCGCCGCAGCGTTTTTCAGCACGCCCGCGACGGCCACGGGCATCGTCGAGGTGCTGCAGGGCCGGTCAGTGCGCGGTCGGCGCTTCCGGATGCTCGGGCGGTCGGCGGTGCGCGGGCTCAGGGGCGTGGATCGTCCAGGTCTCGGGTGATGTGCTCGAGGTATCGCGAGATGAACTGATCGACCAGTTCGGCGGACACCCGGCCGGGCAGGGTGCGGGCGGTGGCCAGCTGTTCGGTGAACTCGGCGACGTCGTGCGGGGTGCGGCCGGACTGCCGGAACGCCGCCGCGGCGGTGTGCTCGAACAGGTCCACGAAGCGCCGGGCGATGTGGTCGCAGTCGGCGCGCAGCCGGTCGAGTTCGTCGAGGACGGCGACATCGTCCACCCCCGAGGCGGACAGCTGATCGGCGAACCGGACCAGCTGGGGATCGCGTTCACGATAGGTGGTGGCGTCGAACGGCTCGTACAGGCCCGCGGCGACGACGCGGGCCAAGCCGTTCGGCACGTCGCGGTAGCGCTCCATGAGTTCGGTGGCCGCGATGGTCCGCTCGCCCGGAGGCTCGGGGCGTGCCTGCTCGGCGCCCGGCGGGCCGTCCTCCAGCGAGACGCCGAGGACCGCACCCAGGTCGTCGCCGCGATCCCAGGCGTCGAGCAGCTCACGGATGCCGCTCAGTTTGATGCCGCGGTCCATGAGCCGGCTGATGATGCGCACCCGGTTGAGGTGCTGTGGACCGTAGAACCCGGTCCGGCCCTTCAACCGCGGCGGCGGCAGCAGGCCGCGCTCCTGATAGGCCCGCAGGCTGCGCACGGTCATGCCGGACTCGCGCGCCAGCTCGTCGATCGTGAACTCCGCACCCGATGCCATCTATCAAGGAAACCACACCGAAACCCGGTTCTCGCCCTGAGAAGTGGCACATAGGGGCTTTCAGGGGACATTGGCAGGCTCGATGTCGGCCCCTTCGGCAACATTGCTAATCGATAGCTGTGATTGGGTGTAGCGCCGGAGTGTCGGGTATCTTGCCCGGCCAGAGACGGGTAGGGCAACCGAGAGGCAACCGATTTGGGTGGTCTCCGGGTTTCCGCGGCGTTACAAAATTCCGTCCAACGTTGTATGTGCCATCGGTTAGAGGTATGTTCCATTACCTGATGGTATGATTGGCATCACATGGAAGGTCCCGTTATGACCACCGTTCAACCCCACCCAGACGCGCAGGCGGCTGCCGCGAGCGCGCTGGAGGCCGAGGACGCGGGCTATCACAAAGCGCTGCGTCCACGGCAATTGCAGATGATCGCGATCGGCGGCGCGATCGGCACCGGGCTGTTCCTCGGCGCGGGCGGTCGGTTGAAGGACGCCGGCGCTGGGCTGTTCATCGCCTACGCGGTCTGCGGCATCTTCGTCTTCTTCATCCTGCGCGCCCTCGGTGAGCTCGTGCTGCATCGCCCGTCCTCGGGTTCGTTCGTCTCCTACGCCCGCGAGTTCTACGGCGAGAAGCTGGCCTTCGGCGTCGGGTGGATGTACTTCTTCCACTGGTGTATGACCGGCATCGTCGACATCACCGCGATCGCCACCTACGTGCACTACTGGAGCGCGTTCAAGGCGATTCCGCAGTGGACCATCGCGCTGATCGCCCTGGCGATCGTGGTGAGCATCAACATGGTGTCGGTGCGCTGGTTCGGTGAGATGGAGTTCTGGGCCGCGCTGATCAAGGTGGTCGCCCTGGTGACCTTCCTGATCGTCGGCACCGTGTTCCTCGCCGGGCGTTTCACCATCGACGGCGCCCAGACGGGCATCAGCGTGATCAGCGACCACGGCGGCCTGTTCCCGAACGGCCTGCTGCCACTGGTGCTGGCAACCACCGGCGTCGTATTCGCTTACGCCGCGGTGGAATTGATCGGCACGGCCGCCGGTGAGGCGGAGAACCCCGAGAAGATCATGCCCCGCGCGATCAACTCGGTCATCGCCCGCATCGCGCTGTTCTACGTCGGTTCGCTGGTGCTGCTGGCGCTGCTGCTGCCCTACACCGCCTTCAAGTCCGGTGAGAGCCCGTTCGTGAGCTTCTTCTCCAGGCTCGGCGTGGACGGTGCGGGCACCGTGATGAACCTGGTCGTGCTGACCGCGGCCTTCTCCAGCCTGAACGCCGGTCTGTACTCGACCGGTCGCATCCTGCGCTCGATGTCGATGAACGGCAGCGCCCCCAGCGTGGCGTCGCGGATGTCCAAACAGGGCGTGCCCTACGTGGGCATTCTGGCCACCGGCACGATCGCCCTGGCCGGCGTGGGGCTCAACGCGCTGGTGCCGGAGAAGGCGTTCGAGATCGTGCTGAACATGTCGGCGCTGGGCACCATCACGGCCTGGGCGGCGATCCTGATCTGCCAGATGAAGATGGTGAAGTGGGCCAAGGAGGGTCGCCTCGAGCGTCCGTCCTTCCGGTTGATCGGTGCGCCGTACACCAACTACGCGGCGCTGATCTTCATGGCCGTCGTCGTCGGGCTCATGCTCTTCGGCGAGGACGACACGCAGCGCGGCGCCGTCATCGCGATGGTGGTGCTGATGCTGCCGCTGCTGGTCGGCGGGTGGTTCCTGGCCCGTGGCCGGGTGCTGCAGGTGGCGTCGCTGCGCCAGGGCTACACCGGCCAGTTCCCGGTGGTCGCCGAACGGCCGCTGGAGCACCGTGAGGAGCGCGCCGGCAACGCGTCCGCGACGAGCGCCGACGCCGCCGACCGCGATGAGGCAGAATCGCCCTGATGCCCGTCGGTCCCGACCCCCTGTGACGCCAATAGGGACCGACCCCGGTCGCTCCGCGGGACGGATGATCTCCGTCCCGCGGAGCGGTTCAGGTTTGCGGGCCAGCACGACTAGCCGTAGGTCTGAGAGGTCGGAATGCCGGACGATGCGACTGTATCCGGCCGCCGGCGCCCGCCCGGGTGGGCGGCCCGGCCGCTGCCGGACCAGGACCCGACCCACCAGTGGCCCACTCGCCGCGTCGAACCGACTGCGGCGAGTTTCTGGTATCCGGACGACGACGAGCCGGATTCCGATGTGGCGGAGCCGACTTCGGGCCGGGCCGGGGGCCGGTCCCGCCCGAGTGTCCGGCGGTTGGGGGCGGGCCTGGTCACACTGCCCGAATCGACCTCCACCGATCCCGACACCGCGATCCTGGCCGACCCCGAGGTGCCCGAGGACAAGCGCTTCTGCTGGAAGTGCTGGAAGCCGGTCGGACGCTCGTCCGGCGCCACCCGGGCGAAATCCACCGGCACCTGCGCGCAGTGCGGCGCACCGTTCAACTTCCGGCCGCTGCTGAATCCCGGCGACGTCGTCGCCGACCAGTACGAGGTGAAGGGGTGCCTGGCCTACGGCGGGCTCGGCTGGATCCACCTGGCCCGCGACCGTAATGTCAGTGGCCGCTGGGTGGTGCTGAAGGGCCTGCAGAACCCGCTCGATTTCGAGGCCAACGTGGTGGCGCTCGCCGAACGCCAATTCCTTTCGGAGATGGCGCATCCGGCGATCGTCAAGATCTTCAATTTCGTCACGCACCGGACCGTCGACAACATCGCGTGCGGTTACATCGTGATGGAGTATATCGGCGGCCGCTCGCTGAAGACGATGCTCGACGAGCGTGCGCCCGCACGGCTTCCGGTCGCCGAGGCCATCGTCTACGTGATGGAGATTCTCCCCGCGCTGGACTACCTGCACTCCTGCGGTCTCGCGTACAACGACCTCAAACCGGACAACATCATGGTGACCGCCGACGAGGTCAAACTCATCGATCTCGGCGCCGTGGCGGCCCGCGAATCGGGTGGAAATCTCTACGGCACACAGGGTTTTCAAGCGCCCGAGTACATCGAGACCGGGCCGACCGTGGCCTCCGACATCTACACGGTGGGCCGCACCCTGGCCGCCCTGACGCTGCGGTTGCCCACCGATGCGCAGGGTCGCAAGCTGCCGGGGCTGCCCACACCCGACGAGGAACCGGTCCTGCGCCGGTATCCCACCTTCGAACGGCTGTTGCGGCGGGCCACCGATCTCGATCCGGCACAGCGCTTTCCGTCCACTTTCGCGATGTACCGGCAGCTGGGTGGGGTGCTGCGGGCCGTGCTCGCGGAGGACCACGACCGTGGCTACCCGCAGGTGTCGACCGTATTCGGCGCTGCCCGAGGCGATTTCGGCGTCACCACGCTGCTGCGCCAGACCGACGGCATCATCGACGGCCGGCATCGCCCGCCGGAGTTGGAGCCGTCGAGTGTGCTCGCCGCGCTGCCGGTGCCGTTGATCGACGGTGACGACCCCAGCGCCGAGCTGCTGTCGCCGCTGCTGCACGGCGATCCCGGCCAGGCGCTGGAAACCCTGCGGTTGCACCGCGACAGTGTCAACGCGGGGGCGTTGCCCGACTCGCCGACGGCGGAGTTGGAGGAAGGGCTGGCGGCGGTGCGCGCGTACCTGGATCTGCGCGAGGTGGATCGCGCTCGCGCCGAACTGGATCGGCTGGCTCCGAGCTATCCCGCGGACTGGCGGATCGACTGGTATCGCGGGATCGCCGAACTCGGCGTCGGCCGTTTCGAGCGGGCGTACGAGAACTTCGAGCTGGTGCACGGCACCGTCCCGGGCGAGGTGGCGCCGCAGCTGGCGCTGGCCGCCACCGCCGAGCTGCTGTTGCAGGACAGCGCGACCGATGATCCGGACCGCTGGCGGCGGGCGGCGGCGGAGTACTACCGCGCGGTGTGGCGGGTCGATCGCGGCCTGGCGAGCGCGGCGTTCGGCCTGGCCCGCCGCCAGGTCGCCGATGGTGATCGCGCGGCCGCCGTGGCGACGCTGCAACAGGTTCCGGAGGTGTCGCGGCATCACAACGCCGCCCGCTTGACCGCCTGCCTGCTGCAGGTCTCCCGGCCGCCGGAGGAACTGACGCAGGCGGACCTGAGCGAGGCGCAAGCCCGCCTGGCGGCCCTGCGCGACGATCCCCGCCAGTTGCAGATGCAGGCCGTGGTGCTCGGCGCGGCGCTGGCCTGGGTGCGCGCCGGTGGGCGCGCCGAACCGCCGGACGCGACGATCCTGGGGGTGCCCTATACGAAGGCCGGGTTGCGCGAGGGGCTGGAGTCGGTGCTGCGGACCGCGGCACGCACCTCGCCGCGGCGGCTGCACCGCTACGCGCTGGTCGATCTCGCCAACCGCATCCGCCCGCAATCGCTGTGGTGATCGGCCGAATCCCGCCTCCGAATCCCTAGGAAGTGTTGTGGTCGATACCGCCGTCAGGTCTCCCACCGGAACCCGTGTCCCCGAATGGTGGTGATCAGCCCGGGCCGGTCGAGCTTGGCGCGTAGCGCGGCCATGTGCGCGTCCAGGGCCCGGGAGACAGCGAGGAAGGCATCGCCCCAGAGGCGGTCCATCAGTTGCTGTCGGCTCACCGCCGACCCGGGGTGCTCGACCAGCGCCCGCAGCAGCTCGAATTCCTTATTGGTCAAGCTGATCGGTGCCCCGGCCACTGTCACCTCGCGTGCTCGCAGGTCGACGCGGACGTCGCGGGACACGACGACCTCCGGTGTGGGCGTGGCGCGATGGTTCGGGCGCCGGGTGACCACCTCCAGTCTGGCGGCCAGTTCCGCGATCCGCGGCGGTTTGACCAGGTAGTCGTCGGCGCCGGCGCGTAACCCGCGCACGATCGAACGTTCGTCACCGCGTGCGGTGAGCACCACGACGGGTACGTTGCTGACCCGCCGCAGCTGCCGCAGCACCATCAAGCCGTCCATATCGGGAAGGCCGAGATCCAGGACGACCGCGTCGTAGCCGCGGTGGGCCAGCAGTAGGTCCGCTCCGCGCCGCTTCAGCTCGACCTCGTGACCACGCGCCTGGAGTGCTTCGACCAGTGCGTTCCCGACGCCTTCATCGTCCTCAACCACCGCCAGCCGCACAGGCCGATACTGTCAAATCGCGGGTTCGGCCGCAGCTGTTTGCCGCGACGGGTGACGGCAGGTGGCATCCGGTCGCCACATGGGTGAACTGTTGCTGCTGAACCGTTCTCAGCGCGCGTGCAGTTCGCCGCCCGCGCTGGTGAGCACCGGCGTCGGCAGCCAGCTGTCGGCGCGGCGCTCGAACAGCGCGCCCGACGGCCCGGATGCCTCCGGCCCCGCCAGCCGGACCAGGCGGAAACCGGCGCGTTGGTAGTAGGAGTGCAGGCCCGGGTTGGTGGTCCAGGCGTCCAGCCGCACCCAGGTGCGGTGCCGGGCGCGGGCGATCGCCGCGGCGTGCGCGAGCAGCGTTGTGCCGAGCCGCAATCCGGTGAACCGCAAATCCACGATCATGTAGTGCACGACGACGGCGTCGGCGAGTTCGCCCGGCGACCAGAGACCCTCGTCCGCGCGGTCGTTCACGGTGATGGTGCCTGCCGATTCGCCGTCCACCTCGGCCATCCAGGTCTCCCCGGCACGCAGCGAGCGCTCGACCGCGCGGGCAAACAGCTCGATGGGCAGTCCTCGCCCCTCGCGTGTCCACTGATCCGAGCCTCGAGCCGCGAGCCAGGCCGTGCGCTGGAGCCGTAGTCGGCAGATGGTGCCGAGGTCGGCCAGGTGGGCCTGGCGAATGCGAATCGTCATGGCGAGCCGGGCACCAGCGAGTTACCGAAGGAATGGGAATTGCCCGGTGGATGCGGCGTTCCCAGCGTCTTGCGGATGACCTCCGTACCGTCGTCGTCGCCCAGTTCGTAGGCGAGCCGGTTGCGCGCGGCGATCGACCGCTGCCGCGTCACCCGGGTGATGCGTTCGGCGTTGGCGCCGATGCGCAAGTGGTCCAGCAGCATGGTGCCGGTGCCCACGCCCAGCACGGCGGCCTCCTCCGCGGTGGCGGGGCGGGCCACGACGGTGTCGCGGTGCGCGGTCTCGGGCTGGCCCCGCGCGGCCAGGCGGCGCGTGGTGCCCTCGGGAATGTCGTGCGGGAAGTCGATTCCGGTGGCCTCCGCCAAGTCCCGTGGATAGAAACTGACCTCCCAGGACCAGGGTTCGTTGTCCAGATACTGGACCACCGTGCGGGCCACCACCCAGGAGTCGCGCGGCACCCCCAGCCAATGCGCGACGTCGGCGCCGGCGGGTTCCATCCGGGCGCTGAACTGCTTGGACGGCTCACGGCCCGCCGCGCGCGCGATCTCGGAGAAGATGTCGTGCGAGGACTTGGGGCGGTCGCGGCGGATATGGTGGGTGACAACCGATTCCAGGACTTCCTGGCTGCGCACGATGGTGCCCCGGGAAGTGGCTGTGTAGAGCAGGTTTTCGGCTACCAGGACCTGAATTGCGTTGCGGGCGGTGGTGATGGAGACCTGCATCTGATCGGCCAGTTCGTTGTGACTGGGTAGTCGATCGCCCGGCTTCCACGTCCCGTTGCGAATCTCCTCCCGGAGGAGGTCTGCGATCCGCTGGTACCTCGGACCGTCGCCCATCTCGCTCCTCGGTTGCTTCTTCAAGAAAATGTAGTCTACTCCGCGCCGCGGCGCGGCGTGTGACCCTTGACACAGGGCTTCAGAGGTTTATTGTAAGGAACGTCCTGAACGATGTGTTGTAACGGCGATGACGGCGAGGCAACGTGGCTGGTTCGGAGACAATCCAGACGGTGGTAATGGCAGTGCCCTACACGCCGCAGACATCGATGGCGGTCCAGACTCTGACAACCGGCTTACTGCCGAGTTCGGACCTGATGCTGCGCGCCTGTCGTGGGCACCGTGTCATCGGCGGGCCGTTACTGTGGTTCGCTCGCGATCTCGCGGTGCTACACGAGCGCCGGTCGACCGGCCGTGGTGGATCCGAGCCCGACCCGGATCCCACCGCGACAGTCGAAATCGAGCGGCGCCGAGCCGAATTGGTGATGGCGATCGACGACTGGGTGGCGCGTACCGTCCCCCAGCACCGGCTCGGCGCCACGCTGCACACCGAGACCATCGGTTCGGTCATCGACCGGCTCGCCGAGTCCTCGGTCCGTGCCCACCACGCGCTGATGACGCTCGACGCCGACAACGAGATCCTGCACGGCGCCT
This sequence comes from Nocardia wallacei, assembly GCF_014466955.1. Classification (NCBI taxonomy): domain Bacteria; kingdom Bacillati; phylum Actinomycetota; class Actinomycetes; order Mycobacteriales; family Nocardiaceae; genus Nocardia; species Nocardia wallacei. The sequence continues at coordinate 989,977 of NZ_AP023396.1, forward strand.
GGCATCATCTGGCCGAATTGGCCGACGGCTACGACGATCTCGTGCGCGACGTACTCGCCGGCCGGCGGCGGCTGCCGGCCTGGTAGCCGTCAGCGGGCGGGCGCCCCGCAGGAGGGCAGTGCGCGCGGAGTGATCGCGCGGTTCGGCCGGGTGAGCGCGGGCAGGGGCGGCGGCGTGTGCGGCCCCACATCGATGACCCGGTATGCCCATGCCCCGTCGACGACATGAGCGCGGCGAAACTTGTTCCAGCCGAACGGCATCTGGTGGACGAGTTCGCCGCGCTCCTCCAAGCGCTCGGACAGTTCGTGCAGTACGTCCAGGGCGTCGGCGAGGCCGGTCAGGACGTCGAGTCCGGCGGCGCCGCGGCGGCCCGCCGTGGCCCAGCGCGCGAATCCGTCGATCACGATGAACCCCGGATCCGTCCGGGTGGCAATGTGTTTGACGATGATCGCGGCCCGGCGGGTGACGTCCAGGTCGCCGGGGTCGACGCCGACCGACAGCACCAGGCAGTCGAAGAAGGGCCGAGTGGTCCCGATGGCGGACGGCTCGAGCGCGATGGCGCACGGCCCGGCGACGGTGGTGCGGTACGCGAAGCTGTGGCAGCGGCTGGCGTGGATCCTCATCTCGTTCTGCTCTCTCTACCCACGAAGGCTCTGTCCGCGACAGGAATGTCGCACGAGCCTTGTCTGGAACGGTAGAAGGACGATTGTGCGAATGTGAGTGTCGCATCCGACATGTTCGGTACTGTTTGCGACATGGACGTCGCAGTGTTCGTCGTGGACGGGGTCGCGGACTTCGGGCTGGCCGCTGTCGTGGAGGTGTTCCGCACCGCCAACCTGTTGCTGGACGAACTCGACACCGCCCCGGACCCGTGGCGAGTGCGGACCGTCTCACCCGGAACGGGGGTGCGGTCGGGGCACGGCAATCTGGTCCCGACCACGCCGCTGTCCGAGCTGCCCGCCGATATCGGGACCATCGTCGTGCCCGCGCTGGAGCTCTACGATGCCGAGGGGGTGATCGGTCTGGTCACCGCGGCGCGCAACGACGTTGTGCTGGAACGTATCTCGGCGGCGCAGCAGCGTGGCGCGCACGTGGCGGCCGCCTGCACGGGCACGTTCTTCCTGGCGGAGTCCGGGGTGCTGGACGGGGGATCGGCGACCACCAGCTGGTGGCTGGGCCCGGCGTTCCGGCGGAGGTATCCACAGGTCGAGCTGGAGGAGGGGCGCGTGCTGTGCCGCTCCGGGACTATCACGACAGCCGGTGCCGCGCTGTCGCATCTGGATCTGGCGTTGGCGATGGTCGCGGCGCAGAGCCCGGCGTTGGCCGAACTGGTCGCGCGATTCTTCCTGGTGGGGGACCGGCGGACGCAGGTCGCGTTGCCGGAGTTCGTGGCTCGCGGCAATTCCCTGGTGGCGGCGTACGAGCGCTGGGTGCGCGACCACATCGCCGACCAGTTCCAGATCAGCGACGCGGCACATTCGCTCGGCGTCACCGTGCGCAGCCTGCAGCGTGCCACGCGCGCCGAGATCGGCATGTCACCAAGGGATTTCGCGAACGAGATCCGGCTGGAACGGGCGACCTACCTGCTGCGCAACACCACTCTGACGGTCGACGCGGTGGCCGCGCGGGTGGGTTACCTCAATGCCGGGACGTTGCGCTCGCTGTTCCGGCGTCGCCGCCATCGCAGTCTCGCCGAGGTGCGCGCCTCCCCGCTGTCCTGGGAAGGCGCGCTCGTCGGGACCGGTCAATAGCGTTGGAAGCGCCGGTGATCGGTGGCGAAGTCGTCGGCCACGGTCGCCGCCAGCTCGACCAGCGACCGCTTGGTGTTCTTGTGCAGTCGGGCCAGGTCGATCTCGGCGCCCTCGGACAGGTGCGGGTCGTACGGGATGATGTGCACCGCGCGGCAGCGCGAGAGGAAATACTCGCGCAACTGCTGGATGCCGACATTCGGTGAACCCGGGCGCGGCAGGTTGATCACCACGACGGCATTGCGCACCAGGTGGTCGTGGCCGTGCAGGGACAGCCAGTCCAGGGTCGCCGCGGCGCTGCGGGCGCCGTCGATCGCCGAGGACGAGATCAGGACCAGCGAGTGGGCCAGATCCAGCACGCCCGCCATCGCCGAATGCATCAGGCCCGTGCCGCAGTCGGTGAGGATGATGTTGTAGTAACGCTGCAGGATGCGCGCCACGCGGCGATACTCGTCCTCGCTGAACGACTCCGAGGCGGCCGGGTCCCGTTCGCTGGCAAGCACTTCCAGGCGGCTCGTGGCCTGGGAGGTGTGCCTCCGGACGTCGGCGTAGCTGCTGATCGCCTGGTCCAGCAGCAGGTCGCGCACCGTGGAGCGGGTCTGCAGCGGCACGCGCTGTGACAGGGTGCCGAAGTCGGGGTTGGCGTCCACCGCGATGACCCGGTCGCCGCGTATGGAGGCGAAGATCGAGCCGATGCCCATCGTGGTGGTCGTCTTGCCGACGCCGCCCTTCAGGGACAGCACCGCGATCCGGTAGTCGCCGCGCACCGGTTGCCGGATCCGCGCGACGAGTTCCTGCAGGCGCAGTTCCTCGGCCGACATGCCGGGATTGATCGCACCACCGGACATGTGGTGCACCGCGCGCCGCCATCCCGACCCGGGAGCCTTCTTCGCCCGCCGCACCGGCACATCGTCCAGCGACGGCTGCACTCCCGGCGGCTGTTGATACTGCGGTGGCTGCTGATATTGCTGCGGTTGCTGAAAGTGTTGCGGCTGCTGCTGATACGTGCCCGGATACGGCTGCCCGGCCTGTTGCTCCGGCCCGGGCGACTGCCACGGCGGCACTTCCCCGGGCGCCGCAAAGCGCGGATCCCCGGGCCCACTCCCATGCCCGCCCTGCGGCACGAACCGCTGCGTCGCCTCATCCACGGGCGCCCGCCACTGGTCCGCCCGAGCCTCACCACGCCCCCCTACGCCACCACCGACAGGCGCATGCCCCCCAGCGCCCGACGCCTCGCCCGTCGGCGCAGCAGCAGGGCTCTGCCACGCGGCCCCTTCACCGTTCGGCGCGCCGCCGACAGGTCCGGGAGTTCGCTCCGCGGGCGCGGTGTGGAGTGTGTGCCACGAGGGCTGGTCGGTCCCTGCGCTGGCTGGCGCCCCGCCGACAGGTCTGGGAGTTCCCTCCGCAGGCCCAGAGTGGAGGCTGTGCCATGGGGGCTGGTCGGTGCCCGCGTTGGTCGGTGCGCCGCCGACGGGTCCGGGAGTTCCCTCCGCAGGCCCAGAGTGGAGGCTGTGCCATGGGGGCTGGTCGGTGCCTGCGCTGGCCGGTGCGTTGCCGACCGGCTCTGGCGTTCCGTGCGTGGGCGCCGCATGAGGGGTGTGCCAGGGGGGTTGGCCGGTGGTTTCGCCGGTCGGTGCGTGGCCCGGGGTTCCGTCTGCGGGCGCGGGACGGGTGGGGTCGGCGGACGATTCCCAGGAGTCGTTGCGCGGGGCGATATTCCCGCTGGAGGCGGGGCGTCCGGGTTCACCGAGCGGTGAGCCGGTGGTGCCGGGCGGTTGGTGCCGGTTGATGCCCTCGAAACCCGGTCCGAGGCTGGGATGTGTCGACGCGGGAGGCTGTTCGCCGATGGAATCCGTTGCGCCACCCGCGAATCCGATACCACCCTCCGCCGAGTCGTTGTCACGACCGCTGACAGCACCTCGCGCCGGAGCCGAAGGCGCAACACCGTGCACGGGCGATGGCTGCGCTGTGCCCTGCGCGGGCGATGGTTGCGCAGGGCCGTGCGCGGGCGAGGTCTGCGTAGCGCTGTGCGTGGGGGAGGGCTGTGCTGGGCTGTGCGTGGGGTAGGGCTGCGCTGTGCCCTGCGTGGGTGATGGTTGTGTAGCGCCGTGTGTGGGTGAGGGTTGCGCAGCGCCGTGCGTGGGAGACGGCTGCGCGGTGCCGTGCGCGGGAGTGGGCTGCGTGGGTGATGGTTGTGTAGTGCTGTGCGTGGGTGAGGGTTGCGCAGCGCCGTGCGTGGGAGAGGGCTGCGCGGTGCCGTGCGCGGCAGTGGGCTGCGTGGGTGATGGTTGTGTAGCGCCGTGCGCGGGCGAAGATTGCGTAGCGCCGCGAGCGGGTGAGGGGTGTGCTGTGGCCTGCGTGGGTGAGGGGTGTGCAGGGTCTTGGGTGGGGGAGGATTGCGCGCGATCTTGTGGTGATGGTTGCGCAGGGTCGTGGGTGGGGGACGGGTGTTCGGCGTGGTCGCCGGGTAGGGCCCAGCTGGGGGCGGGGCCGTCGGCTTGTGGGTTGTGGTTGTCGGGGAACGGGCTCAGGCGGGGTGGCGGCGCGGGGGTCGACTCCGTCGACTGGGGGCCGATCGGGGAGGCGGTGGGCGAAGGGGATCGGGCGGCAGTCGATCCGGCGGTGTCGAGCCACTGCGGGACAGCCTCGTCCGAACGCGGTCGGCTCGGGGCGGTACCGCCGGATGCGGAATCAACGGCCGGGCTGTCGGCGGCCGGTGGCGTCGCGTCCGGGCGCACATCCGGGGCCGGAGGCTCCGGCAACGGCGGCCGCGTCCCCCGCTCGGGCGGCGGCGGCAGATCCGGCCGCCCGGCCGCATCGGTACCCGAGCCCGAAAAACCCTGCGGCGCAGGAGGAATAGGCGGCTGCCACGCCGCTCCGGCAGCGGAAGAACCGGATTCCGGGCGCAACGGACTTGCCTGCGCCTCCGGCGCTGTGGACGCCTGTGGACCCCCGCCGACTTGCCGAGACGCAACCTCCGGCGATGCGGGGGACTGCGGAACGGACTGCCATGAGGGCTGGGAGTTCGGGTCGGATTGCCATGGCTGCGCGGCCTCGCCGTGGGGCGGGTTCGCGAAGCCGCCGTTGGGGCGGAACGACTCGGGGGAGCGGTACTGCGGATCGTGCTGCGGCGCACCGGCGTCGGGCATCGGCGGCCGGCCCCACTCGGCGGGCGGTTCCTGGGTGTCGGACTTGTCCTTGCGCCAACCCAGCCGGCGTTTCCTGCCGCCCTCCGGTTCCGCCTTGTCCTCGGATTTGCGCTTGGCGCGCTTCTTCAGCGGCTCCTGTTCGGGAATGAGCTCCTCATGCGGCAGGTTCTGCACCGGAGCCTCGTAGCCGACCTGCGTGACATCGCTCTCGGACAGCCACGGCGGCAGCATGGGGAGTTCGTTGTTACGACTCACGACTGCGCCTCGCTAGCGGTCGGGGTCGCCGTCGCCGAGCGCGCCGCCGCGACCGGTCGCTGGCTGCGCTGACTCACGGATCCCCCTGGATCTGCTTTACCTGGTACCTGGACAGGGCGTAGTTTACGCGAGCGCACACGGTCGCGATGGCCGCGTTACCCAGGGCCGGCACACCGTAGGGCAATCGTGACGCGGACCGTGTTCGGGGGGCATTTGGCCGTGCAGGACACGCACGGGTAAGCTTGATCGGCGGTGCACCTACCCGCCGGTCGTCTCGTGTCCACATGCTGCTTCCGGAGAGTATGGCACCAGGTCGATGCACGTGCACGCAAAACTGCAATGACAAGCTAGCCGAAGAGCTGGGCCCAGCCAGGGACCGGCGTAAACGGGATCGCGGAGGATATGGCGAAGAAAGACGGGGCCATCGAGGTCGAGGGTCGAGTTATCGAGCCGCTGCCCAATGCGATGTTCCGGATCGAGCTGGAGAACGGTCACAAGGTTCTCGCGCACATCAGCGGCAAGATGCGGCAGCACTACATCCGCATCCTGCCCGAGGACCGCGTAGTCGTGGAGCTGTCGCCCTACGACTTGTCCCGCGGCCGCATCGTCTACCGCTACAAGTGACCGCGCGCCGCGCGGTGTAAAGAACTTCCCCGGCCATCAGGTCCGGGGAAAAGCTGTGTTCACACCCTGTGAACCACAACCAGATTGGACGGACGTGAAGGTTCAGCCGAGCGTCAAGAAGATCTGCGAGAAGTGCAAGGTGATCCGCCGCAACGGCCGGGTCATGGTGATCTGCGACAACCTGCGCCACAAGCAGCGTCAGGGCTAGGAACCAGGGGCTCGCCCCGGGACCAGCAGCACCGGCCAAGCACCGATCGTCGATCGGATTGGCACAAGAGAAGACCTCCCAGCGCCACTGGGTATCGACGAGCCCCGTAAGGGGGCGGATGCCCGAACACCCCCGGTACGGAGGCCGGGGCCCCACACGAGGGGACGGACAGGGAGCAGACCTCCGCAACATTAAGGAATCGCCACCATGGCACGTCTGATGGGCGTCGACCTTCCGCGCGACAAGCGCATGGAGGTCGCACTGACCTACATTTTCGGCATCGGCCGTACCCGCGCCAAGGAGATCCTCGACCAGACCGGCGTCAGTCCGGATCTGCGTACGAAGGATCTCACCGACGACGACCTGACCAAGCTGCGCGACTACATCGAAGCGTCGGACTACAAGGTCGAGGGTGACCTGCGCCGCGAGGTGCAGGCCGACATCCGCCGCAAGATCGAGATCGGCTGCTACCAGGGCATCCGCCATCGTCGCCACCTGCCGGTGCGCGGCCAGCGGACCAAGACCAATGCGCGCACGCGCAAGGGTCCGAAGAAGACCGTCGCCGGCAAGAAGAAGTAGGGATAACCGATGCCTCCGAAGAGTCGGGCCTCCGGCCCCAAGAAGACCCAGAAGTCGCGTCGCCGGGACAAGAAGAACATCCCGCACGGCCACGCGCACATCAAGAGCACGTTCAACAACACCATCGTCTCGATCACCGACCCCGAGGGCAACGTCATCGCGTGGGCCTCGTCCGGTCACGTCGGGTTCAAGGGTTCGCGCAAGTCGACCCCGTTCGCCGCGCAGCTCGCTGCCGAGAACGCTGCCCGCAAGGCGCAGGAGAACGGCGTCAAGAAGGTCGATGTGTTCGTCAAGGGCCCGGGTTCGGGCCGCGAGACCGCGATCCGCTCGCTGCAGGCCACCGGCCTCGAGGTGGGTTCGATTTCCGATGTCACCCCGCAGCCGCACAACGGCTGCCGTCCGCCCAAGCGGCGTCGCGTCTAGCGGGAAGGAAGGTAGAGAGATATGGCTCGTTACACCGGCCCCATCACCCGCAAAAGCCGTCGGCTCCGTGTTGATCTAGTCGGCGGTGACCAGGCGTTCGAACGTCGCCCCTACCCGCCCGGCCAGCACGGCCGCGCGCGGATCAAGGAGAGCGAGTACCTGGTCCAGCTGCAGGAGAAGCAGAAGGCTCGCTTCACCTACGGCGTCATGGAGAAGCAGTTCCGCCGCTACTACGAAGAGGCGAACCGCCGCAAGGGCAAGACCGGCGACAACATGCTGCAGCTGCTCGAGTCCCGGCTGGACAACGTCGTCTACCGCGCCGGACTGGCCCGCACCCGCCGCCAGGCCCGCCAGCTGGTGAGCCACGGCCACCTGCTGGTCAACGGCAAGAAGGTCGACGTCCCCAGCTTCCAGGTCTCCCAGTACGACATCATCGATGTCAAGGAGAAGTCGCTGGGCACGCTGCCGTTCCAGGTGGCGCGCGAGACCCAGGGCGACCGCCCGATCCCGGGCTGGCTGCAGGTAGTGCCGAACCGGTTGCGGATCCTGGTCCACCAGCTGCCGGAGCGCGCGCAGATCGACGTGCCGATCAACGAACAGCTCATCGTCGAGTACTACTCGAAGTAGCCGTTGGTCGTGCCGCTGTCCTTCCGGTTCGCCGGAGGGAATTCCAGTTCGTGGGCGTCAAATAGCGGGCGCCCCTGAAGGAGGAGATCCTCATGCTGATTTCACAGCGACCGACGCTGACCGAAGAGGTCCTGGCCGAGAACCGCTCGAAGTTCACCATCGAACCGCTCGAGCCGGGCTTCGGTTACACCCTCGGCAACTCGCTGCGGCGCACCCTGCTCTCGAGCATCCCGGGCGCCGCGGTCACCAGCATCCGCATCGACGGCGTGCTGCACGAGTTCACCACCGTCCCGGGTGTGAAGGAGGATGTCACCGACATCATCCTGAACCTCAAGGGCCTGGTCGTGTCGTCCGAAGAGGACGAGCCGGTCACCATGTACGTGCGTAAGCAGGGCCCGGGCACCGTCACCGCCGGTGACATCGTCCCGCCGGCCGGTGTCACCGTCCACAACCCGGACATGCACATCGCCACCCTGAACGACAAGGGCAAGCTGGAGATCGAGCTCGTGGTCGAGCGCGGTCGCGGCTATGTTCCGGCCGTGCAGAACAAGGCCTCGGGCGCGGAGATCGGCCGGATTCCGGTGGATTCGATCTACTCGCCGGTGCTGAAGGTGACCTACAAGGTCGAGGCGACCCGTGTCGAGCAGCGCACCGACTTCGACCGGCTCATCCTGGATGTCGAGACCAAGAACTCGATCTCCCCGCGGGATGCGCTGGCGTCGGCCGGTAAGACCTTGGTCGAGCTGTTCGGCCTGGCGCGTGAACTCAACGTGGAGGCCGAGGGCATCGAGATCGGGCCCAGCCCGGCCGAGGCGGACCACATCGCCTCGTTCGCGCTGCCGATCGAGGACCTGGACCTCACCGTGCGGTCGTACAACTGCCTCAAGCGCGAGGGTGTGCACACCGTCGGCGAGCTGGTGGCCCGCACCGAATCGGATCTGCTGGACATCCGGAACTTCGGGCAGAAGTCCATCGACGAGGTGAAGGTCAAGCTGCACTCGCTGGGCCTCTCGCTCAAGGACAGCCCGGCCTCCTTCGATCCGTCCAGCGTCGTCGGCTACGACGCCTCCACCGGAACCTGGAGCGACAGCGGCTCGTTCAGCGACACCGACCACGGCGAGCAGGACTACGCCGAGACCGAACAGCTCTAGGCCATTCAACGGACGCAGCGCTGTGTCCGGTACGAAGGGCCTTCCTGAAGGAGAATCCAACAATGCCCAAGCCCAAGAAGGGTGCCCGCTTCGGCGGGTCGGCGTCGCACCAGAAGGCGATCTTCGCCAATCTGGCCACGGCGCTCTTCGAGCACGGTCGGATCACGACCACCGAGGCCAAGGCCAAGGCGCTGCGCCCGTACGCCGAGAAGCTGGTCACCAAGGCGAAGGCCGGCTCGCTGGCCGACCGCCGCGAGGTGCTCAAGGTGATCCGCAACAAGGACGTGGTGCACGAACTCTTCGCGAACATCGGACCGTCGTTCGAGGGCCGCGAGGGTGGCTACACCCGGATCATCAAGACCATGCCGCGCAAGGGTGACAACGCGCCGATGGCGATCATCGAGCTGGTCCGGGAGAAGACCGTGACCAACGAGGCCGATCGTGCCCGTCGCGTGGCCGCGTCGCAGGCGGCCAAGGCCGAGGCGCCGAAGGCGGAAGCGCCCAAGACCGAGGCGCCGAAGACCGAGGCGGCTGCCGAGGCCGACGAGGTGACCGAGGCCGAGGCCCCGGCTGCCGAGGACAAGGCCGACGAGAAGTAAGGTTGCTTCCCCGCGTATGCGGGGGATGACCATAGCGAAGCCCGCCGTCCCCTCCGGGTCGGCGGGCTTTCCTCATGTTAACCAGGAGATGGCTTGACCAGTGCCGATCCGGCTCAGCAAACCATTGCGATCAGGGCACGAATCGATGTCGCCTACGACGGCACCGATTTCACCGGCTGGGCCCGCCAGCCCGGCCTGCGCACGGTGCAGGGCGTGCTGGAGGAGTCGCTGAGCAAGGTGCTGCGCGAGCCGATCCAGCTCACCGTGGCCGGTCGGACGGACGCGGGTGTGCATGCCGAAGGCCAGGTCGCGCATTTCGACACGCACGCGGAGTTCGACGGCCCCAAGCTGATTCACCGCTTGGCTCGGTTTCTGCCGAAGGACGTGCGGGTCGTGCGGGTCGGCGTCGTGCCGCCCGAATTCGACGCCCGCTTCTCGGCACTCCGCCGCCACTACGCCTACCGCCTGACCACCGCGCCGTACGGAGCCGAGCCCCTCCGGTCCCGCAGCGTCGTCCCGTGCCGCCCGGTGGACCTGTCCGCCATGCGCGAAGCGTCCCGAAAGTTGTTGGGGCTGCACGACTTCGCGGCCTTCTGCCGCCGCCGCGAGGGCGCGACCACGGTGCGTGAGTTGCAGCGATTCGATTGGGTGACATCGCCCGCGCGCGACCGTGTGGGTGGGCCGTGGGGTGATGCGTCCCCGGACGTCTCCCCCGCCATCTCCCCCGACGGCGAACTCCTCACCGCCTACGTCAGCGCGGACGCGTTCTGCTGGTCCATGGTCCGCAGTCTGGTCGGCGCCGTGCTGGCCGTCGGGGAGGGAAGGCGTACGCCCGAATGGGTCGCCGGGCTGCTTGCCGAGCGACAACGCTCCAGCTCGATCACCGTCGCCCCGGCACACGGCCTGAGCCTCATCGCCGTCGACTACCCTCCCGAAGCCGACCTGGCCGCCCGCAACGCCCAAACCCGCGAGACGCGCACGATCCCACCCTCCGCGGGCTGCTGCGGTTGAGGGGCATGCGTCGCCATGCCCGGGCAGCTGGTAGTGCCCGTCACGGGTGCTGCGGTGGAGGCTCGAGCGGCATACTTCGAATGCGCCGGGCAGGGCTGAAGTGCCCGCGGGCCGCTGCGGTTGAGGGCTGAATATCGTGCGGCGGCAGCTCCGCTCGGCTGGTTTCCGCGAGTTGGTGCGGGGGCGTGGGCGTCGGGGTGGCAGACTCGGCGCACATGAGTCCGGTGAGCCGCGGTCGTAATGGCAAGAAGAGCAAGCAGGCGCGTACGGGCGTGCCGTCCGATGCGGCCGCCGGTGACTTCGCCGATCCGGTGGAAGAGGTCCTCGAGGACGTGGGACTCCAGATCGAGGGCAGCGACTTCGAGCAGATGATCGAAGACATCGCCGCGACCATCGCGCGGTTCGAGACCGTGGACGATCCGGTGGACGGCGAGTACCTGGCCGCCTCACTGCTCGCCGCGACCTACGGCACCCCCGAGTACGACGAGGCGTTCGCGCAGATGTTCATCGGCGAGGCCGAGAAACAATCCGATACCGGCGCGCTGGGCTTCCTGCGCTGCGTCGCCGTGTTGACCGCCGAACCGTCGCGGACGGCCGCGCGGGAGGCGGCGGATCGGCTCGTCGCGGCCGGGATCGAGGCACCGGAATGGACGGCCGAACTCGACGAGCCCGTGACAGGCGTCGAATATCTGCGCTGGCCCGCCGCGGACGGACAGGGTTCGGTCCTGTACGGCAGTTTCGAGCGAGCCGGTCGGTTGGACGGCGTCCTGCTGTTCGTCGACGACGAGGATTGCGGCGCGGCCAACGACCTCGCCCCGTTCCTCGGCGAGGGCCTGGCCGAGGCCCGCCGCCTCACCGACGAACGCGAGTCCGCCCCGGGCGAACCGATTCCGGCCGAAGAATTTCGCTGGCAGGCCCAGGCCGCGCTGGACGCGCGAGCCCTGCACGAGCGCGCGATCCTCGAACTCGGTCTGGACCCGGAGGAACCCGAGGAGGAGGACGACGTGCCGCACGAGGTGACCGACGTCGTCCTCCGCGCTCGACTACGGGTGCTGCCGATGCCGGACAAACCGCTTCCGGTGCATGTGCATCCGGAACTCGGGTGAGCCCGGCTCGTGGTCAGCTCCGGTCGCCGGAGCCCGCTTCGATCGTCTTGGGCCCGCTGCCCATTCCGCTGATCTCGATGCGGCGCGGCTTGGCCTTCTCCGCGATCGGCAGCGTGACCGACAGGACTCCGTCGTTGTAGGTGGCGCTGATGTGCTCGGTGTCGATGCCCTCACCGAGCGACAGCTGGCGCATGTAGGTGCCGGCGAAACGCTCCGACGCGACCCACTGCACGTTCTCGTCGCTGGGCAGGCTGCGCTGCGCCTTGAGGGTGAGGGTGCCGTTGTCGACACTGACGTCGACCGATCCGGGATCCACGCCCGGCAGGTCGGCGTTCAGCACATAGTGATCACCGGCCCGGAACAGGTCCATCGGCATGAAGCGCGGCGCGCGTGCGGTGCCCCTGCTCTCACCGAGGAGCTGGCGGGCGACGGTGTCGATGTCGTGGAATGGATCGAACCTCAGCACAGGAATCACCTCCGAATGCGATGGGCACACCCACCACGGTGGCGGGTGCACCGTGAACTTGTCCGAGCCCCAATTTAGCACTCTCGTGCGACGAGTGCCAGATCTTGTCGAGGGTGGAATACGCACGGCGGCACGGAGGTTCGCACCGACTATGACCATTGAGGGACTGGGACGGTTCGGAGTCTGGCGCTACTACGCGGCTTTCACTCCCGAGCAGGCACGGGAGTTGGAGGGCCTCGGCTACAGCACACTGTGGCTGGGTGGGTCCCCGCCGGCGGAGTTGCCCGGGGTGGAGTCGCTGCTGGAGGCGACCGAGACGCAGTTGGTCGGCACCAGCATCGTCAATATCTGGTCGGTGCCCGCCGAGGCGGTGGCGGAGTCGTACCACCGGATCGAGGCGCGGTTCCCGGGCCGGTTCATTCTCGGTGTGGGCGTGGGGCATCCCGAGCACGACGGCGTCTACCGCAAGCCCTACGACGCGCTCGTCGACTATCTCGACGCGCTCGACAACGCCGGTGTCCCGAAGGAGCGTCGCGCGCTGGCGGCCCTCGGCCCCCGCGTACTGGAGCTGGCCCGCGACCGCACCGCGGGCGCGCTGCCCTACCTCACCACGCCCGAGCACACCCGCCGCGCCCGCGAGACGGTCGGCGCGGACACGCTGCTGGTCGCGGAGAACAAGATCGTGCTGGACACCGAGGCCGACCGCGCCCGCACCACCGGCCGCCGTACCGTCGAGTTCTATCTCGGCCTGACCAACTACGTAGCCAACCTGCGCCGCCTCGGCTTCACCGAAGCGGACGTCACCAAGCCCGGCAGCGACCGTCTCATCGACGCCCTCGCGCTGCACGGCACCGCGGACGAGATCGCCGCGGGCCTGACCGCCCACCTCGACGCGGGCGCCGATCAGATCGCCGTTCAGGTTCTCGACGAGGACTACATGTCCACCCTGCGAGCCCTCGCCCCGGCACTGGCCGCCCGGGTCTGAACCCCGAAGCCTCGGCCCGCACCCGACCACTTCGGGCATGCGGGCCTCGGCTGGGCGACCGATTCGCCCGCGCTATTGTCGCGTGTGCGTGCTCGCCCATCGGCCCGGGACTCACGGTGCGCCGGCTTCGAGCAACCGGTGGTTGCGCTACGAGCGGACCAGGCGGGCTATGGCGTCGGTGGCTTCCTTGATCTTGGCCTCGGCTTCCGGGCCGCCGTGGACGGCGGCATCGACGACGCAGTGGCTGATGTGGTCCTCGAGCAGGCCCATCGCTACGGCTTGCAGCGCCTTCGTCATCGCCGAGACCTGGGTGAGGATGTCGATGCAGTACTTCTCCTCCTCGACCATGCGTTGCAGGCCGCGGGCCTGGCCTTCGATGCGGCGCAGGCGCTTGAGGTAGTCGTCCTTGGCGGTGATGTAGCCGTGGGTAGCGTGGTCGTGGACGGGGGCGTTCGCCACCGTGCTCTGGCCTGCCGTCGTGGTCTGGTCGTCGGTCACCGGCTGCATCCTCACTCCCGCCACCTGGTCATCAATACCCCCCTAGGGTACAGTGTTTCGGCGGGCTTGTCAGGTGGGGCGACCGGTGCGCGAGAATCGGGGGCATGAGTTCGGTTCCCCGCCCCGCACTGGCCATCATCGGCGGCAGCGGCTTCTACGATTTCTTCGGCGACGACGCGACCACCCTGGACATCGACACACCCTACGGTGCGCCGAGTGCGCCCATCACGGTCGGCGAGGTCGAGGGCCGGCAGGTGGCGTTCCTGCCCCGGCACGGGCGCAAGCACGAGTACTCGCCGCACACCGTGCCGTATCAGGCGAACATGTGGGCGTTGCGGTCGATCGGCGTGCGGCGGATCTTCGCGCCGTGCGCGGTCGGCAGTCTGCGCGCCGACTGGGGTCCGGGGACCGTGGCCGTGCCGGACCAACTGGTGGACCGCACCTCCGGCCGTCCGCAGACCTACTTCGACAACGGCGGCGTCCACGTCACCTTCGCCGACCCGTACTGCGAGGACCTGCGCGCCGCGGCGACGGCCGCCGCCGTCGACGAACTGCCGATGCGGCACGCCGCGACCATGGTCGTGATCCAGGGCCCGCGCTTCTCCACCCGCGCGGAGAGCCGCTGGTTCGCCGCGCAGGGCTGGGAACTGGTGAACATGACCGGCTATCCCGAGGCCGTGCTCGCCCGGGAACTCGAAATGTGTTATGCGGCAATCGCTCTGGTGACCGACCTGGACGCCGGTCTGGAAGCCGGTGACGGCGTCAGCGCGGCGGCCGTCTTCGCCGAATTCGAGCGGAACCTGATCCCGTTCAAGAAGCTGGTCCGGCAGGCGGTGTCGGTGGTCGAAGGAACCGAAACCTGCGACCGGTGCCGCGTGCACACCGGGGTGACGCTCCCACTCGAACTACCCTGACCCCGGGACCCCATGGCAGCGAACCGATTCGCCGATGCGCCGCGTCGCGGGATGCGCTGCTACCCGGGCACACTCGTGGCTCCCGAACCGGTCCGCGAGCAACGAGAGGTGGTGAGCGCACGCGTCAGTAGCCGTCGAGGAGGTCCAAGTCGCGCGGCGACAATGTGCCGTTCACGATGAGATACCGGATGAGGTCACCGAGATCAGGGCGCTGTGCTCCGAATTGCCGTCCCCCCGAACCTCGTACCCGGCTGTCCGCCCAGCGCACACGGACCCGGTATACGAGCTCCTCGGCTCTGCGTGCAGTCCATCTGGCGGCAGGATCCAACTCTTTGAGCAACAGGGTCGCCTCACGCCGAGACCACGGTCGCGGATTCGGCTCCCCCCGCAGATACCGCTGGGCGAATACGACCAGCACCAGCCGCTCATCCGGGGACAGGTTCCACGGAACCGGTTCCGGTTCGACAGTGTTGGGGAGTGGCGGGGGGATGATGTGGTCGTCACCGACGACATACAGTTCGAGCTGGTGCAACCGTGCCTCGGAGCCCTGTACGAACAACATCGTGTACCCCTGATCGATCGCGATCGGACCATCCTCGGTGAAGGTCACTCTCGACCCGGCCTGAATCGGTACTCGTCCGATATTGGTCAGCCACCAGCGGCCGTTCCGGAAATCCAGCCGCCCTTGCCGACGGCCTACACTCGCATCGTCCGCGCCGAGAACGACGGTGACATTGCCGCTGTCGCGGCCGAACACCACTTCGACGCCCTCTCGGGGCTCCGCTGTGATCGCCGTGTAGAAGGTCCTCGCCACCAACGTGCCTTTCGCCGACCGGGAGCCCTGTCGTTCACCGCGGTGGATCACGTGCGCGAGTTGTTCCGCCAGGTCCGGCAAGGGCTGAGGATCCGGGCGCCGGGCGCGGCGGACTACATCACGCAGCCCCGCTGTGACGTCGAAAGCGGCGGGTTCGGAGACGGTCTCGTACGCCTTCCGTACCAGAGCGCGAATGTCGTCATCGTTGCCCGTGGTCATCGGTGGTCGCCTCCTTCCTTCAGCAGCGGCATGAGACCGGAGCGCAGTCGCGCCACCTGTGTTCGCACAGTGGAAGTGGTGATTCCCAGCGCAGCACCGATTTCGGCGTACTCGAACTCCTCGAGGAAATACAGGATGCCGATCATCCGCCTTCGAACCGGTTGGCTCTCGAGCACCTCATGTACCACCTTGAACGAACTCAGTTCATCGAGCGCTCGGTCGTATCCGGCCTCGTCTACCGGCGGGTCGTCGTTGTCGTCCCAACGGACAAAGCGTTTGCTGCGTCTGTACCAGTCAGCGACCTTGTGGGCGACGATCGCGACCACATAACGCCGGTTGTCGTCGAGCGCACGGCTCTCCCGATGCTCCCAGCGTTCCAGCATCGCCACATAGGCATCCTGCACCACGTCGTAGGCGATCTCCCGATCCCCGGCAAGCCGCACAGCTGTGGCGAAACTACGCTCGACCGTCGCGGTGTAGAAGTCTGCGAACGTGTTCGTGGTATCCGATCTGTTTTCCCCGTCGCTCTCACTCACCATGGATTCCGCTGGTCGCCGTGTCGATAGAGCCGTCGGCCGTATCGGTGAATCCGATGTACAAGCTATCTCCGTCGCCGGTGGTGTCGGTCAACCGTAGTGTTCCGGGCGCGAGATGCACCAGACGTTCGATGCGGTTGCGACGAGCGATATCTCGGCACACGGAGGCAAGCTCCCGAACGACCGTGATCGTCGCCGGAATGGTAATTGCCAGCAGGCACCATACGTTCACGGTCATCCCTCCTGTCGATGTGCTCACCTTCGGTACTCGTGGGAGGAGGGCTGTGCGTCCACAATCGGTTCCGCGCGGGATCGTCGTCGCTCGGTACGGGGTGGCGGGTGTCACGGTGTGGGAGTGAGCGGCGCGGGGAGGGTTATGCGGACGAGGGCGAACTGGGGTGGGGTGTTGTCGGGCGGGCCATAGGGGAGGGGGGAGATTTCCACGTCGATCGTCAGCCAATCACCGGTGGTCGAGGCGAGTCGCAGGGCCGGGATGGTGTGGAATTGGGTTCCGGCGAGAATGGCGGTGCGGGCGGCGAGGATTCGGGGGCGGTCGGCGGGGTGGGGCAGGGTGCGTTCGTCGGTCGCGCCGGTCCAGCGCAGGCCGGGGAGCGGGGCGCTGATCCAGCGGATCACCCGGATGCGCGCCGTGTCGACCACCGCCAGATGCAGGCCGGGGTTGGTGCTGACGAGCGTGTCCACCGTCGCCGCCTCGAACGACTTCCCTTGGGCGGGCACGCTGTCGGTCACGTCGGCGAGCAGTCCGCGCCAGCACTGCGGGTCGTCGCCATTGCGGGTGGCGATCAACAGCGTGCGCAGTCCGGCCGGTGTGCGCACGGTGCAGGTGCCCAGCCAGCGCGCGCCGGGTTCGGCCCGGGACACCGTGGCGACCAGGTCCAGCGCGCCGTCGAAACGTTCCATGTGCTCGAAGGATTCGGCGCCCACCCACACCGAACGTCCCCGATCGAACGCCGGTCCCAGCCCCTGCCACAGCACCTCGGTGCGGCGCGTGCGCGCGTCCATCAGGAACGGGGCCACCGGCGGCGGCGCGGCGCGAGTATCGCCCACCCGGAACAGCACGCCGTGCACGGTGCCACCAGGGCCGAGCAGCGGCAGCGCCCGTGCCCGCTGCTGTGACCACGTATGCCGCGACCTCGGCAACTCCCGATCCACCGGCGCCCGGCCCTCGACCGCGGCGGTGACGACGGACTGCAGGCGGGCGGGCACGGTGCGCGCCAGCGACTTCCATTGCCGCGGTGCGGTGCCGACGGTCAGCACCGACCAGGTGTCGGGGCGACCCAGCGTCTCGATCAGCAGCCACTCGCCGACTGTCACGTACGCCCCCTTTCCTGAATCCGCCGTGCGCCTTCGTAATAGCCAGCGAATATCGTGCACCATCCGGAACCGGCGCGGTGCCGGGGTGGCGATATCGGTGGCCGACACGGCCAGGCTAGGCTCGCGCGAGCGTGGTCAGGCCCGGAGGTGGCGGAAAGGACAGAGCATGGACAGCCCGTTGCGGCTCGAGATCATCGTCGCGAGCGTGCGGCCGGAACGGTTCGCGCCGGTCGTCGCCGACTGGTTCCTGCGCGCGGCCCGTTCGTACCCCGAATTCGACACGGGGGTCATCGATCTCCTGCACACCCGGCTGCCCACCGACCTGTCGGTGACGCCGGAGGTACGGGCCTACCGGGAACGGCTCGCCACCGCGGACGCGTTCGTCGCCGTCACCTCCGAGTACAACCACGGCTATCCGGCCGCGCTGAAGACCGCACTCGACAGCGCCAAACACGAATGGCGAGGTAAGCCGATAGGTTTCGTCGGTTACGGCGGTCTGTCCGGTGGCCTGCGCGCCGTCGAGCAGCTGCGGCAGGTGGTCGCCGAGATCCATATGGTCTCGATCCGCGAGACCGTCAGCTTCCACGAGGCCAAGCGAAAGTTCGACGCCAACGGCGAGACCGCGGACGGCGCGGCCACCGACGCCGCCGCCCGTCTGCTGCGTCAGCTCGCCTGGTGGGGCCGCCACCTGCGCACCGCACGCGCGACCGACCCGTACCCGGGCTAGGGCTTGTATCGAAGTAGGTGCTGGCTGGCACCGCTGCGCGGTGCCAGCCAGTGGCGGAAGGCGTTGCCTGCGTTGGCATATAGGTGAGGTCTCCGGTATTCGGGTTAGCGACCAAACAAACCTGAATAGTGCCGGAGACCTCGTGGCCACAGTAGCGGTGACGGGGCGAGCGGATCTGACCGATGCCCAGTGGGCACGGCTGGAGCCGTTGTTGCCTCGCGGGAAGAAGGCTGGACGTCCGCCGACGTGGACGAGACGGCAGATCATCGACGGGATCCGGTGGCGCACGCGAGTGGGGGCGCCGTGGCGGGACGTTCCGGTCGAGTACGGTTCGTGGCCTGCGGTGTACGGATTGTTCCGGCGTTGGCAACGGGCCGGAGTGTGGGTATTGATCCTGAAGTTGCTACAGGCATTCGCCGACGCGGCCGGGCAGATCGTGTGGCAGGTGAGTGTGGACTCCACGATCGCCAGGGCTCATCAGCACGCGGCTGGAGCACGCCGAGACGGTGATCGGCAGGCAGAGCCGCCCGGCGGAATCGCAAGCGAGCCGACCGATCACGGACTGGGCCGGTCCAGGGCGGCTGGACGACCAAGCTGCATCTGGCCTGCGAGCGAGGCTGCCGACTGCTGTCGGTGCTGATCACGCCCGGTCAAGCTGGAGACAACCCGCAGATGGTGGCGGTGCTGGACGCGATCGCCGTGCCCAAACCCGGCGGTGGCCGACCCCGGATACGACCGGATCGGGTACTGGCCGACAAGGCCTATTCCAGTCGCAGCAACCGGGAATGGTTGCGGCACCGCGGCATCGCAGTCACTATTCCCGTTCCGGCCGACCAAGCCGCGCACCGCCGCAACCGCGGCCGCACCGGCGGCCGTCCACCCGCGTTCGACCCCGTGATCTACCGCGACCGCAACGCGGTCGAACGGGGCATCAACCAGCTCAAACAACACCGTGCCGTCGCCACGAGATACGACAAGCTCGCTGTCCGCTACCTGGCCACCGTCCACATCGCCGCCATCAACCAATGGCTACGACACCAGTGAGGGCGGGCCAACCGGCCCCCCCTCACCACTTCGATACAAGCCCTAGCCGACTACTGATGCACGACGGGCCGCCGTCCACGCGGATTGCCGATGTAGGTGGCCTCGCGCGGAATGGACACCAATGTCAGGTCGACCTGTGCGGTCCCCGTGCGCAGGATGACATGGTTGCCGATGGCACCCGGCTGATGGATCGACAGGTCCGGCCGCGTCGCGGGCCAGCCCATCGGATCACCGGTGACATAGATCGTGGTGACGCCGGCGTGCGGCGCGGGTGCGAGGACTCCGTCGACCACGGCCGCGGTGAAATTCGCGTCGCTCTGGTGTGTTTCGACGGCGATGGTCAACCGCTCCGGGTTGCCGATGGTGGTGACCAGCTGCTCCCATGCCTGCGGGCGGTCGGTCCGGATCAGGATGCGCTCGCCGACGGCCAGCGCCCGGAACACCAGCTGCTGAGCCAGATACAGCTCGCCCGCCACGTACACGGTCGAAATGCCCTGGCCGACAAGCCGGATCGCGACGCCGTTGCCCTCGTCGTCGGAGCCGATCAACTGACCGCAGCCCGACGACGGCAGATGCAGCGCGCCGACCACGTCGATCGGGTACTCGCCCAGCGGCACCGTGTCGTCGACATCCGGGATACCGATCGGCAGATGGGCCAGCAGACTCTGCCGGTGCCGCCCGTTCAGCGACACCATGCCCTTGCGACGGCGCTTCTCCGGCAGCTCGCGGGTGGTGAGGCGCCATGCGGCGCCGATGTTCACCATCTCCGCGGAGCTGCCCGGCCGCAGCCGCACGGCCACGGTCGTGCCCCGGGAAGGGTCGACCCACAACTGCGCCAGCAGATCCGAACCGAGCTGCTTCGGATCGACGGCCGCGCCGATGTTTACGCCGTTACCCAGCTCGGCGTAGCGCCACCGATGGGTGAGGGTGCGCGGATCGATCTGCGCGGTGACCTGCAGGACGGCCTTCTTGATCTCGGGCGCGGTGAGCACTCGCGACGCGCAGTCGGCGTCCTCGAGCGCGCGCACGATGCGCTGGGTGGCGATGGTGACCGCGCGGCACGCGCCCTCGGTGCCGCCGCCGCGCCGATCGGCGGCATCCGGGCAGGCCAGCGTGTCGAAGCTGATCGCCAGCCACACCGTGCGGTGCGCTGTCGCCGGCAGCGGGCCCAGCAGCGACTCGTAGATCGGGCCGGCCGGCGTGCCGGAGCGGCTGCGGTGACCGTGGCTGATGATGTCGATGCCGCTGAGCAGGATGTCGTGCTGGGTCAGGCACTGCGCCAGCTCGGGCAGCGGCAGCAGGTGCGAGGCATGCACGGTATTGCGGTCGATGCGGGTCAGGCCGCCCCTGGGCGGCAGCACCTCGACGACCGCCACCACCCGGCTGCCCTCCCAGTACAGGCCGAGCGAACGCCCGTCGGGCCCACGGAAATCCACGGTGTCGCCGAGCCGGTAGCCGCGCCGGGTGCGGTAGCGCCAGATCGTCGCGATCCAATCCGCCACGGTGCGCTTGCCGACGGGGATCAGGACCAGCAGACCCGCCACCACGGCAGCGGCCAGCGCATACCACCACTGCAGGCCCGCGATCAGTACGGCCACCCCCACGACCAGCCCGAGCAATTGCGCCGCGAGCAGGTTCGGCAGCGAGATCCGTCCAAACAGCGGGCGGTTGTGCGACCCGCTCGGTTCGGCCATCGTCGTCCCCCAGGTACCCGGTGTCGGCCATGTCGACGGCCGAGCTGAACTTCAGTCCTGCTGAACTGTACTGTGTGGCGCCGACATGAGCACTGTTCGGGGAGCGTCGGGGCTTTCGGGCGCACCGCGCAGACCCGCGACCTCGGTCCGCAGCGCGCGGATCTCCTCGACCAGCCGACCCACCTCGAGGTCGGTGCGCTCGGCGGACTCCTCGACGGTCTTCAGTTGGTCGATGACCCAGCTGGTGGTGGTGCCGATGGCGAAGCTGATCAGCCCGATGCCGAACGTCATCAGGACCAGGGCCACCAGGCGGCCTTCGGTGGTGACCGGGTAATAGTCGCCGTAGCCGACCGTGGTGACCGAGACGACCGCCCACCACAGGGCGTCGCCGAAATTTCGCACCTTGGCGTCGGCGGCGCCGTACTCGGCGTCGAACATCGCCAGGCTGCACAGGAACACCACCAGCAGCGAGCACACCCCGACGAACACCGACAGGCGCGCCCGCGTCAGCTTGCTGCGGTTCAGCGTGTCCAGTACCAGCAGCGCCGCCCGGAGCAAGCGCAGCGGGCGCACCGGCGGGAGCAGCACGATGAGTAGTTCCAGCGGATGTGACCGCAGGAAATGCCAACGCCGCGTGGACAATCCGAGCCGCAGGAGGAAGTCCGCCGCGAAGATCGCCCAGATCCCGATATCGACGCCGGTGAGCCAGGCGTCCAGTACGGGCGAGGCGCCCGTATCGAGCACGTGCCAGGCGTACACGCCGAGGAATGCCGCCGCCAGCACGCCCATCGGGATGTTCGTGGCGCGCTCCCATGCGACGCGGCGGCTGGTCGGCTCGGGCGGGGCGGGATCGGTCCGGGCACTGAGCTGGGTCATACGGAACTGCCTAGGTGGATCGCTCGGTGGCCGGGGCCTACCGGAAAGTGTCGGCGGCCGGGGCCAACCGGAAGTGGATGCCCCCAAGTTATCGCCGCTCCCGCCCTCGACGTTGCCGGAATCCCGTAATCGACCGAGCAGCTACGCCGCACCGATCAATTCGCGACCGACGGAGAGTCGGTACCGGTATGGAGACGATCAATCTCGCCGAACTGTACGACACGGATGCGATGAGCTGGCCCGAGGTGCGGGATCGACTCGATGCGGGATTTCCGCAGGAGCCCGGGGGAGGCGGCCCGAACCGGCACACCTGTTGGCTCACCACCCTGAATCCGGACGGCAGCCCGCACGTCACGGGCATCGGCGCGCTCTGGGTGGACGGCGCCTTCTGGTTCGAGACGGGTAAGGGAAGCCGCAAGGGCCGCAACCTGGCCCGCGACCCGCGCTGCGCGATGAGCCTGGCGATCGAGGAGTTCGACCTGGTGGTGGAGGGCATCGCCGAAATCGTCACCGACCGCGCGGCGGTCGCCGACATGGCCGCGCGCTGGGCGGCCGGTGGCTGGCCCGCCCGCGTCGACGACTCCGGCGAAGCACTCACCGCCGATTTCAGCGCGCAATCCGCCGGCCGCCCACCCTGGCACGTCTACCGCATCACCGCGCGCACCGCCACGGCCCTGGGCACCGTGGAACCGTTCGGCGCGACCCGCTGGCGGTTCGACTAATGGCCCGCATCATTGCGAGACGGAGATACCGATTCCGCTGCGGTACCGGCGTTATCGTTCACGGTTGCCTCGCTCGCGCCGGCCTCGTCGGACTCGTTCGGCCTTTCCGGCGATGACATGGTCGACGCGGTTATGGTCGCGGGCACCAAAATCGGTTCTGCGCCGGGTGCCGCCTCGTCGGCCGTCGCGAAAATGCTCTTGTGCGGCTTGATCTTCGAGCGATGCTCGCCGCGGTCCCCGGGGCCCTGCTGCCGCGGGGGCATCATCGGCATCCCGAATGCCGCGGGCATCCCGTTCCGGTCATGCCCGTCCGACATTGCGGACCTTTCGTCAGCGGCCGCGGTGGACGCCTCGTTCATGGCCTCGGGAATGCTGACTGGGTGCGTGTTTGTGGCATCGCTGACTCCCGTGTCGTTGCCCGGCGGGAATTCTCCGTTGTCGAATCGGTCCCCGGAGTCCTGCCTTACGGTACCGATGATCGTCGAGATCTCCGCCGCGTTCGCGGCCGGAGTCGACTGCTGTTGTTGCACGAGTTGTGAATTCGGCGCCGCGGCCACGGCGCCCTGGGCGGTCCCGTTCTGTGTGGCGATGGGGGACTCGGGTACGGCCGGAACCTGTTGCCGCGCGGCGGGTCGGGACGCGGTGACCGCAGGCGTGGTGTCGGAGTACAGCGCCGAACTGACCGGGCCGGCCTGGGCAGGTCCGGGGTAGGGGCTGTGGTCGAGACCATCGAATGTAGTGAGCAGCTCAGCGTAATGCTGACTGATGGTGGTGCGCGTGTTCTGGTTGAGAGTGGCGAATTCGCTTACCCGAGTTTCCAATTCGGGGACGAAGGTCTCGTTCATCCAGTCGGCGGCATACTGCCGCGGGTCGGTGTCGTCCGGCAGGTCGGGGAGCACGGCGCGGACCACGGTGTGTTTGCCGTCGTCCGCCACGAGACCGAAGTCGCCCTGGGCGTAGCGCGCTATCTGCTCGACCTCGGAGACATGTTTGCCGCCGATTGTGAGTGCGCCGAAGACCGTTTCGCTGGTGTCGGCCTTGCGCCGTAGGCTGGCGGCAATCTCCGTCAGGGCCGTGCCGATCGAGGTCGCCAGCCCTGCCAGCTTCTCCACGTCGGTACCGACACGGGCGGCCACCTGCGACAGCAGCGCCGCCGCGGCCACGCCCGCGCCTTCCGTCCAGGCTGCTCCGACCCACCCGGCCCGATTCGATTGCATCCCCGCCTGTTCCCGGGCAGCGATCAATTGAGCGCTCAGCGTGTCGGCGAAAGTCGCCAGGTCGGTGAGGTCCAAGCCCCGTTCCGCGTCGTACAGCGCACGGAGTGCGGCGCTGTCGTACCCGCTGGGGGCGTTGCTGCCGGTCCAGCCCGCGTACGGTTCGATGAACTCCTGTAGTCGTCGCAGACCCGGTTCACCCCTGGTCAGCTGAGGGTCCGCGGTCAGCTCGGCGGCGTCGATCATACGAGTACATCCCCCGCCGCGCCGACTCCGGCGGTGTTGGCCTGCTCCTGCCGCTCGTACACGGTGAGGGCCCACCGCAGCGCGTTCGTGCAGTCCTCGATGCTCGAACCCCATCTCGCGAGTAGCCCGGCGGCATCCACGCATGCCTGCGACAGCTTGGCGCCGAACTCGTGGTACATCTGCCCGGTCTGAGCGGGATCGACCTGTGCCGCAGCGGTTCCCAGCGTCTTCGCGGAGGTGAGCACGCTCTGCCCCGAGACCGCCAGATCCGTCGCGATACCCTGCACCGCCGCCGTGTCGATCGAAACCACGACTCACTCCCAACCCGGTCGGCTCCTGGTTGGAGCTGCCGCTCTGCTCGTCGTCCGAACTGTCATGGAATAGGACGCACCGGACGGCGGAAGGGTTCCGAACCGCTTCAGTCCTCCCGGACACCGAATCTGCGGCGGATCGGGAACGAGGCGAGGTAACCCAGGACCAGCAATACCGCGATCCCGCCGGTGCCGAAAAGGGCGACGTTACGAGCGGTATGGTCGGGCTCGGGCGGGGTCTGCGGAACCGGCAGCCGCAGGCTGCGAGCAGGGCTCGGGCGCTTGGGCGGCAACTGGTTCGGGACCTCGGCGGTCAAGGCCGCGACGGGATCGACGGCGCCATAACCGACATACGGATTCCAGCCCTCGGCGGGAGCGTGCGCGGTGGCCTCGATGCGTTTGATGACTTCCTGCGCGCTGAGCTGCGGGAACCGAGCGCGCACCAAGGCGGCCACGCCGGCGACGTAGGGACTGGCGAAACTGGTGCCCTGAATGGGCCCCATCTGGTCCTGCCGGCCCACATGGCTGGTGGCGACGATGGTGCCTTTGCTCCCGGGCATATCGAACAGTGGGTCGAGCGAGGTGATGTCCTCGCCCGGAGCCGCCACGCCCACCCATGGGCCGGGCACGGTGAATTCCGACGGCTGTCCGTTCGCGTCGACGGACCCGACGGAAAGCACGTAGTCGTCGTAGCGAGCGGGTGAGACATTCACCTTGACCTTGCTCCACGGGTCGGCCGCCGGGTCCAGCGGATCGAGTACCGTGTCGGCGTTCTGGCAGTCGTGCTCTTTGTTTCCGGCAGCCGCGACGATGACGACGTCCTTGTTGACGGCCGCGTACCGCACGGCGGCGCCCAGTGAACTGTCCTCCAGCAGTGACCCGGAGGCTTTGCACGCTACTTCGGAGATATTGATGACCGAGGCGCCCATGTCGGCGGCGCGGACAATCGCCTGCGCCATGGTGTAGGTGGTTCCGTACCCCTCGGGCATCGCGTCGGGGCCCTTGTCCCGGTTGGCGCCCTTTTTCTGGTAGAGGGCACTGGTCTGGCGGATGCTGAGGATCCGGGCCTCCGGCGCGACCCCGGCGAAGCCCTGAGCGGGTTGTTCGTCGGTCGCGGCGATGATTCCGGCGACCAGGGTGCCGTGTGCGTCGCAGTCCTCGGTACCGTCGCCCTGGCTCACGTAGTCGCCGCCGGCGATCAGCCCGGGCAGCCGGGGATGCCGTGCGACACCGGTATCGATCACCGCGACCAATTGCCCGGCGCCCCTGGAGAATTGCCATGCGTGTGGAAGGCCGAGGGTACGTTGTGGAATGGGAACGGTCGGGCCGTCACCGCCGGTGCCCGTGGAGTTGCACGGCGCGTTCGCGCGTTCGCTTTCGTCGGGTGGTGCGGGCCGGTCGCCCGATGGGGGGTTGATCGCCGGATTCACCACCGGCTTCTCGGCCAGCGCGACGCCCGGCCCGCTCACACCGATCCCCGCGGTCGCGCTCAGCGCGAGAACGGCGGCGGTAGCGATGGTCCGGAGCACACGCAGGTACCGGCGGTTCGTCCGTTGCCGAGTCATTTGTCGCTCCCCGGCTCTACAGCGAACGGATCAGCGAGTACAGCTCGGCCACCCAGAACACCAGCGGCACCACCGCGGCCACGAAGGCGTACTCCAGTAGTTCGACGGCGCGGCGCATGGGCGGGGTGGCGGACTGGTTGGGGACGATGAGGCCGAGCACCAGGGCGCCGATCAGCATCACCATCGCCGCGCCGAACACGGCGAGGGGCTGGTCCATCGTCAGCGCGGCGGCGATCATCATCGCCAGCAGGATCGCCGCGCCGCCCGCGATCAGGACTACGGCCTGCTCGGCCCCGGCGTAGGTGCGGCTGCGGAACATCAGCACCACCGAACTCACCAGTGCCAGAGCCACACCCGGCCAGCACGGGGAGTCCGCGGTCGGATCGCCGGCGGCCAGCGCGCCGACGACCGTGACCAGCGTGGTCGCGGTGACGAGCCCGGCCAGATACATCCGGGCGCGTTCGGATTTCGCGCGCAGCGCCTCCATGGTCGGCAGCGCGCGGTGGTCGTCGGGGTCGTCCTCGGTGGGGTCGATCGGCGTGCCCGGCGAGGGCACCGGCGGCAGCGGCAGCTTGGCCAGCAGCATCGACACCCGCGGCGCCATCGACAACGCGCCCAGGGCGAGCGCGGCGGCGACGGCGCCGATGGCCTTCACAGGTTGCGAGGTCAGCAGGCCCACCAGCGCCGCCGGGACGGCGAAGACGGCCAGCGTGGTCGCCCCGATGAACAGCGCCAGGCCGACGCCGCTGACCCGCCACGCCAGAATCGCGGTAGCGCCCAACAGAACCGAGCCCAGCAGCACATTCGCCCAGCCGTAATGATCGGGCACCAGCAGCATCCCGGCGCTGAACGCCGCGGGCAGCGCGCAGCCGCCGATGATCAGGGCCGTCGATCGGTCGCCGTACATGCGGCTCAGCACGGTCGCCGCGACGACGAGCAGCACCGCGATGAACGCCGCCAGCGACCCGGTGATGTAGCCGGACAACGCATCCGGTGCGGCGAGCAGGCCTACGCAGCCGACCAGCATGGTCAGCACCGCGATGACCGAGCCGGTGATCCGGGCTACCCGTGGCGACCAGGCGCGGAAGTGGTCGCTGTCGGCGATCGCGACGTTGTACATGATGTCGTCGAACAGCGGTGTGGGCGCGACGTGATCGGCGCTCTCCAGCATCAGCAGTTCGCCGTCGCGCACGCCGTGCTCGCCGAGGCTGAGCGAGTTGGAGAACGGCGGCTGGCCGATGCGCGCGAGCACCCATTCGGCGGGCTGGAACTGTTCACCGGAGTCGTCGAAGTCGTTGTGGCGGCTGTGCTGTGCGACCATGTCGACCACGCTGGGAATGACGAGCGCGACCGGCACGTCGACCGGGATGGCCATATCGACCTGAGTGTGCTTGGCCAGGATGGTTACTCGGGCCAGATCGGGGGCCCGGACGATACCGCGGCTCGAATCCTCTTCGACACGTTCCAGTCGCGCGTGCGTCACGCTTCCCCCAACCTCGTCTCTACCTCTGTTTTCCGCATCCGCCCCGGTTTGCGGTCGCCCGGCCGATCCGTGCAGAATGCCCCCGAACTGTACGTCATGTCGGCAGTGCCCTCTACACTGAGTCCGCAGCACTGCCGCGAAGGGGGATCTTCCGTCGATGAGCACCGTCCGGTTTCAGCGCCGCCAGCGTCGGGAGGTTCCGCGAGCCCCCGGCGGTGAGGTGACGCTGCAGCCACCCCCGGAGATCCCACGCGCGGTACCGGGCAGCCTGCTGCAGAAGATGATGCCGGTCGTGATGATCGTCGGCATGGTCGGGATGATGGCTCTGATGTTCACGCAGGGCGGAGGCATCGCCTCCAACCCGATGAGCATGATGTTCCCGATGATGATGGTCTTCTCGATGGTCGGCATGTTCGCCGGTCAGGGCGGGAAGGGCCAGAAGGCCGCAGAGGCCAACGAGGACCGCAAGGACTACCTGCGCTACCTCGACCAGGTCCGCAAGGATGTCGACCAGACCGCCGCCCAGCAGCGCGATGCTGTCGAATGGAGTCACCCGGAGCCCGGGCTGATCTGGATGCTGGCCGGCACCAGTCGCATGTGGGAGCGCCGTCCGGGCGACAAGGACTTCTGCCACGCCCGTATCGGCCTGGGTGGCCAGCGATTGGCGACGCGGCTGGTATCGCCGGAGACGGGCCCGGTCGAAGAGTTGGAGCCGATCGCGGCGGTCTCGCTGCGCCGGTTCGTCCGCACCCATTCCACGGTGCCGGACTTGCCGACGGCGATCGCGGTGAAGGGTTTCGCCACCATCCAGCTGAACGGGGATCGTGGCCAGGCACGGGACATGACGCGCGCGATGTTGTTGCAGCTGTGTATGTTCCAGGCGCCGGACCAGGTGCTGCTTGCCGTGGTGTGCGGCGCCGACACCGCCGATGAGTGGGAGTGGACGAAGTGGCTCCCGCACACTCAGCACCCGGAGTCCCAGGACGGCGTCGGCACCGAGCGCATGGTCTACGGCTCCGTCCGGGAGATGGCCGAGGGCCTGAAACCGTTGCTGCACAACCGTGTCCGCTACTCGCGCAACCAGCCCGCCAACCAGAACCTCGTACACGTCGTGATCGTGGTCGACGGTGGCCTGCTGGAGGCGGAGGAGGACAGCCTGCGGGAGTCCGGCTACGAGGGCGTCACCATCGTCGACCTGTGCAATTACGCTCCGCGCCTGGCGGTTTCGCGCGGCATCCAGATGGTGGTGGAGAACGGTGAATGCGTCGGCCGCGGCGCCACCGGCAACATGGAGCGCTTCGCGCTGATCGACCGCATCAGTGCGCGCCAGGCCGAGCAGGTGGCCCGTCGCCTGGCCCCGTTCCGGGTGGCCCTGCAGCGCGGCGCCGAAACGGTGGCCGAGGAGAACGCGGAGGTCATCTCCTCGTGGTCGCAGCTGATGAATCTGGGCGACATCGGCAGTTTCAACCCGGAGAACGGCTGGAAGCCGCGCTACGACCGGGACCGCCTGCGCGTCCCGTTCGGTGTCGGCGCCGACGGCCTGCCGGTGTATCTCGACATCAAGGAGGCCGCCGAGAACGGTATGGGCCCGCACGGCCTGTGTATCGGCGCGACCGGTTCCGGTAAGTCGGAGTTCCTGCGGACACTGGTGCTTTCGCTGCTGGCGACCCATTCGCCGGATCAGCTGAATCTCGTCCTGGTCGACTTCAAGGGTGGCGCGACCTTCCTCGGTCTGGAGGGTGTCCCGCACGTCGCGGCGGTCATCACCAACCTGGAGGAGGAGGCCGACCTCGTCGACCGTATGAAGGACGCCCTGGCCGGTGAGATGAACCGCCGCCAGGAGGTGCTGCGCTCGGCCGGCAACTTCGCCAATGTCGGCGAGTACGAGAAGGCCCGCGCCGCCGGTGCCGACCTGGACCCGCTGCCCGCGCTGTTCGTGGTCCTCGACGAGTTCTCCGAACTGCTCACCCAGCACCCGGATTTCGCCGAGCTGTTCGTGATGATCGGCCGCCTCGGCCGGTCGCTGCACGTGCACCTGCTGCTGGCCTCGCAGCGGCTGGAAGAAGGCAAACTCAAGGGCCTGGAAAGCCATCTGTCCTACCGCATCGGCCTGAAGACGTTCTCCGCCAACGAATCCCGCCAGGTGCTGGGCGTGCCCGACGCCTACAACCTGCCCAACAGCCCCGGCGGCGGCTACCTCAAATCCGGCGACGGCGAGATCCGCCGCTTCCAAGCCGCCTATGTGTCCGGTCCGTACGTCGGCGGCGGCGCGCAGCGTGAGGTCACCCAGGCGGGCATCGCCGGTGGCGAGATCGATATCAACGCCCGGCCTTTCGTGGCCGGGCACGTGGCCTTCCGCGACAGCGACCGCCAGGCGCTGCCGGAGGTCGTCACGGCGGTCGAGGAGACCAAGGACGAGGGCGGCGAGAAGATGTCCAACCTGGACATGCTGGTTTCCCGCATCCGCGGCCACGGCCGCCAGGCACACGAGATCTGGTTGCCGCCGCTGGACCAGGCACCGACCTTGGACCAGCTCATCCCGCGCTCGATCCTCACCGGCGAGTACACCCCGGTGGCCACGTTGCGCGCGCCGATCGGCATCGTCGACCGCCCGTACGACCAGCGCCGCGACCCGATGATCGTCGATCTGTCCGGCGCGCGCGGCAATGTCGCGGTCGTCGGCGGACCGCAGTCCGGCAAGTCCACGGCGCTGCGTTCGCTGATCATGGCGATGGCGTTGACCCACACCGCCGAACAGGTGCAGTTCTACTGCCTCGACTTCGGCGGCGGCACCCTGGCCAACCTCGAGGGCCTGCCGCACGTCGGTTCGGTCGCGAGCCGCCTGGACGTCGACAAGGTGCGGCGCACCATCTCCGAGGTCACCACCATCGTCCGCCACCGCGAACTCCGTTTCCGCCAGCTGGGCGTGGAATCGATGTCGGAGTTCCGGCGGCTGCGCGGCAGCGGCCCTGCTTCCGGCCCGGCTGCCGCGGGCGTGCACGAGGACCCATTCGGCGACGTCTTCCTCGTCATCGACGGCTACATGTCGATCCGCCAGGATTTCGACACACTCGAGCAGCAGATCATGAACCTTGCCGCGCAAGGTCTTTCCTACGGTGTGCACGTGGTGATCGCGCTGAACCGCTGGGCCGAGGCCCGTCCTGCGCTGAAGGATCAGATCGGTACCCGCATCGAGCTTCGTCTCGGCGACCCGATGGATTCGGATCTGGGCCGCCGCGTCGCCGCCCTGGTCCCCCAGGGCCGCCCCGGCCGCGGCATGACACCCGACGCCCTCCACATGCTGACGGCGCTGCCCCGGGTCGACGGCGATCCCAACCCCGAGACCCTGGGTTCCGGTGTGGCCGACGCGGTTCGGCATCTGGCCCAGCAAACCCCCGGCCGCCCCGCGCCCTCGGTGCGCATGCTGCCGGAACTGCTCACCCGCGACAGCTTGCTGCAGGGCATGGGCGGTTGGCCGAACGGCCTGGACCCGCAGGTCCCGAACCTGCAGATCCCGATCGGCCTGAACGAATCCGAGTTGGCCCCGGTCTTGTTGAATCTGGCCGAGCAGCCGCACGCGCTGATCTTGGGCGACAGCGAGTGCGGTAAGACGAATCTGCTGCGCACCATTATTCGCGGGATCATGGATTCGAACTCCACGGCGCAGGCCAAACTGATCATCGGTGACTATCGCAGGACGCTGCTCGGGGTCGTCGAGACGAAACATTTGGCCGGTTACGCCCCTTCGGCCGAGTTGCTGGAAGGAATGGCGGCCGAACTCGTAGGTATGCTGCGGCAGCGGATGCCGGGCCCGAACATCACACAGCAGCAACTGCGTGACCGGTCCTGGTGGACCGGGCCCGAGGTGTACGTGATCGTCGACGACTACGATCTCGTGGTCACCTCGTCCGGAAACCCGTTGGCGAGGCTCACGGAGTATCTGGCGCATGCCAAGGACATCGGGTTCCATCTCATCATCGCGCGCCGATCCGGCGGTGCGGCCCGGGCCATGTTCGAGCCGGTGATCTCGCGCATGAAGGATGTCGGTACGACCGGCCTCATCATGAGCGGCAGTCGCGAAGAAGGGCCGCTGTTCGCCAACATCAGGCCGAGCGAGATGCCTGCCGGCCGTGGCACATTCATCTCACGGTCGGGCGCGACGCTGGTCCAAACGGCATGGAGCCCAACGCAATGACCGGGGTGGTTCGCTCGCCGCGAGTCGTCGCGCTGCGCATGCCCGCGTCAGCAGTAGACAACCGCGCGGGCCGGATGGCAGGCTATCGTCGACTAGGGTCGCCGGTCGGCGCCGAACGTCGAGGTGAGAGGGGGAGGTGGACAAGACTGTCGACACCGCGTGTGAACAGTCCATGCGGTCGATTGCCGTACTCGATCGGGCCGCTTCGGCTTGCGAGAGCGTGACATTCGGAACCGGGGACGTCCCTTGTGCGTCCAACTTTGATGTAGGGAACTAGCCACCGTCACCGCGTGCCGCGGCGACCACATGAAGGAGCCATCCTATGGCATTCAACGCCAGTTCAGACCAGATAAGGACTTTCGTCAACAGCATGAAGGAAAAGCACCAGTTGATCATCACAGAGGTCAACGGTGCGCGTGCGGCCGCCGAGAGATTGGACGGTTCGTCGTTCAAAGGCGGCGCCGGCGCCGCATTCCAGGCGAGTTTCGCCCGCTTCCTGGAGGCTGCGACCAAAATGAACGACTCGCTTCTGCTGAACGCCGAGAACCTGGAGCAGGTCAAGAACAAGTTCGGCACAGTCGAAGAGGAGCAGCTGGGCAACCTGCAGCAGACTGGCGGCTTGCTCGACTTCAAGGCCTGACGCGCCTGCGACCACGTCACACGGCCCGGCCCACAACCTTTGAGGAGAAACAATGAGTGACTTTGGCGAACTCTCGTACGACTTCGGTGCCATCGACGACGGTGGCAGCGACATGAACGTGCGTGCTCAGTCGATCACCGCACATCTGGGGGATATGGAGAGGGAATTCCAGAACTTCATCAATGTGGCTTTCGGTGGTCAGGGCGCCGAGGCGTTCAACCAAGTTCAGACGAACTGGACCATGCAGTCGAACGAACTGATCGCGGCGCTGGGGCAGCTCAGTGTGCGTACCCTGGCGGCTGGCGAGGCCATGCAGGGCGCCGACGTCCTGGCCGCGAAGATCATCGCGGGCTGACACCGCACTGATTCGACAGCGACCGCCTGTGGCCGCACTCCTGGAAAGGAGTGCGGCCACAGTGCTTTTCGCCGAGGGCTACCAGCTGCTGTTGGCGAACAGAGCGTATTGCGCTGCGGCACGCTGCTGCGCATCCAGCAACTGTGAACTCGATACCTTGCCCACGAATCGGTCGTAACGCACCGTGCAGTTGTAGTTGCGTGCCGTGAACGACGAGGGTTGGAAGCCGACATTCTCCGAGCAGAACGTGTCCGGCATTTTCGGTGGTGAATCGACCAGGCGTTTACTCTTGCCCCGAAGGTAATCGGAGAGCGCCGCAGCGGATGCAAAATCTCGCGTACGCCACGCCACGGCGGCGTTGTTGTCGCTGGAGATTCCGTTCTGCACCACCCCGATCGCATCGACCCCGGTCTTCCGGAATATTTCCCGGGTAGCTTTCTTGTCGTCGACGAAATGTAGATACGCCCGGTCGGACAACCACATCTCCCCAGGTATTCCCACACCGAAGAGATCATTGGGGTGGAATGTCTTTCGAAAGATCCCGAACGGGTCGAACGGCAGGTGTAGCAGATCTCGTTTGGACACCGGCGGCAGTGTGTCGAGGAGTGGTAGTTGAGCGTCGTACACGCGCTCGGCGAGCGCGGCCAGATCGGATACCTCGCTGCGCGGCGTGCGGACGAAGATGCTCAGCACGTAAGAACCGCGCGCCATCCGCGTACCCATGGTTCTGATCCCGGGCCGCCAGTGCGACAGTGCCTTCGGATATTTGTTCAGTGCTACGGGTTGATTCTGATCCTTGGCGATGTCGAAATCCGCCGCTTCGAATTCCTGGGCGGCAGCGGCCGCCGCCTCGTCACTCGGAAATTGAAAGACCGAGATATTCACCGCGGTATCGCCTTCGACCGGACCGTTCTCGCTCCGGTCGCTGTTGGCGGTCTGCATGCCGTACAGCATGTCGTGCCTGGTCAGAACCGGCACGAAGTTCTCGGCGAATTTGATGCTTGTCGCGTCGGCGGGCGACAGCACCGGCGCAGCGCCGCCGTAGTCGAGTTTCGCGTCGATATCGGGGCCAGGCGCGATGACATCGGCCAGGCGCATGATCGCGATTTGTTTGCCATTCGTCAGATTGGGAGTGTAGTCGTACCTCAGTTCGGCGGGGTCGGTGTTGTAACTGCCGGTATCGAGGGTCCGTACATCTATCTCCGCAGGCTGCACTTTACCCGGGACAGTGCCGCAGGCGGCCGCTAGGAGCGACATCGCCGATGTGATAACGAGAGTCGCCAGTTTCTTCTTCATATGATTGCGCCTATTTGCTGGTGGCGAGAATGGCATACTGAGCCGACAGTCGCTGTTGGACATCCTGTAGTTGATTCGAGGCGACGGAGGCCATGAAGCGGCCGTAGTGCAGGTGGCACGTATACCGCAGATACCCCAGGCTCGGTCCCTTGTACTCGAAGCATCGTGCGTTCGGCAGCCCGACGGGAGTAGGCGCGTGGCGGAGGAACCTGGTGGACTGCGTGTTCTCCTCGAACAGCCGCCGGGCGGCGGTGGCGTCCTTCGTGCGAAACAGGTCGGCGCCATCGAGGGCCACCAGGTCTACCCCGGCCTGCGCGTAGTGTCGTCGCGACTCCTCCACATCTTCGGCGAATTGCAGCGCGCCGTGCACGTCGTAGGCACCGGGAATGTTCGTGAATCCATCACCCTCGGGCCGCCGCAATGAGCGGCTTCGCATGTTCTCGCGGTCGACGGGGATGGTCATCAGTTTGTCGGGCGGTGTCGGAACGAATTTCTCCAACGTCGGCAGCGTTGCCGCGATCGCCTTTTCGGTCACGGTGGCCAGTGGCCGGAAATCGGAAACTCCGAGTATTCGATTCTCGTGATGCTGAGCAATGGTTACGATGACGAACTTGCCGCTCGCCAGCCACGAGACCAGAGTTTGCCGAGTCGGCTGCCGCCGTGCCACCGCTTCGGGATACTTGTCGAGGGACGTGGGCTCCGCGTCCTCGTCGTAGAATCCGGCCTTGGACAGCTCGGTGGCGGCGGACCGGGCGGAGCTGTCGTCCGGAAAGATGAGGACCGAATTGACCAGCTCGTACGAGAGCGCCTGCTTTTTGTCGGAGCTCGCCGAGGTCGAGAACCCCGCGACGAAATTCGGCGCCGCCGTATTGAACTGCTTCTCGTCGAGCCATCGGAACATCGGGCTCAGGTGATACGCGTCGCTCACTTCCAGAAATGCGTGAACCAGGCCGGGCTCCCCGTATCGCAGCGCGGGATCGATCTCGATGGGCAACGGCAGGACGCCAGCGAGCCGTTCGGCCTCCATGAACCGGGCGACGGGCATTCCGCTCGGTGCGTCGAGTTTCCGAGGTGTGGTCGCATAGGGTCCCACGTCGAGCTTCGTGATGTCCACAGGCGGATCCGCCGTGGGCGCGGCCGACTGTTCCGAGCCACATGCCGTCGTGACAGCGGCCGTCAAACACACCGCGAGCAGGCCCTTGACGGTCCTGTGCATCGGTCCCTCCCCCTTCGAATTTGCTACTTGATCCGGTTCTGGAGCACCGGGAGCAGCTTGTCCAGCAATGTCTTCTCCGAGTTCGGAGTCCAATTCCGGATGGCTGAAACCACTGCGGGCTCGTCGATCGGCACCACGGTGGCCTTCGATCCGGAGATTTCATACGGCAGGCCGATGAGGCCCCCACCACCAGCTTTGTCGTCACTGCGTACGGTCAATATGTAGCTGTCCGCGGGCGCGTTCAGCCGCGGATAATTGGCCGGGGCCGGACGGGGTGAAGGCTCGTCACCGTTGCCGATGTAGCCCAGGTTGTACACGAAGCCCAGGCCCTCCAAGAACTTCGTCTGCGACGATCCGCCGAGGTAGATCCCGAAGTCTCGGTTGCTCGTCACGTCCACCATCGTCACCGTCTTCCCTTCGAACCCCGGGTTGGCCGCCCTGGCCTGCTCGACCGAGGTGATCGGGGCTGCGGCGGTGGCGGTGGTCGAGGTGGTCGGCGTAGTCCCGCCCCCACTTTGCGTGGCCCAGATGCCGATTCCCGCCGCCAGCGCGACCGCTACTGCCGCGCCGCCCGCACCGAGTAGCCACTTCTTGCGGGGGTTCGGGGGTGGGGTGAGGGTGGAGAAGTCGGTGTGGTGGGGGGCGGAGGTGGTGATTCGAGGGTCGGTGCGGGGTGCTCGGGTGTCGGGAACCTGGATGGGGTAGGTGGGGGAGGTGTTGGTGTGGATGGGGTTGTGGCCGGGGAGTAGGGAATTCGCGGCGGCGTCGGTGAATTCGCGGCAGCTGTTGAAGCGTTCGGCGGGGTTTTTCGCCATGGCCCGGGCGAAGACGTGGTCGACGGCCGGGGGGAGGTGTGGGTTGACGGCGGTGGCGCGGGGCGGCGGGTCGTAGAGGTGGCCCATCATGACCATCGCCGGTTGTGTTGCGGGGAACGGGTTCTGGCCCGTCAGCAGTTTGTAGAACGCGCACGCCAGGCTGTAGATGTCGCCGCGGTGGTCGACGGCCATGCCCTGCAGTTGTTCCGGCGGGGCGTAGGCGATGGTGGCGACGAAGCTGCCGGTCTGGGTGAGTTCGGTGGCGTCGTCGGTGGATTTGGCGACACCGAAATCGGTGAGCAGCACCCGCTCTTCCTCGTCGCCGCGGGAGAGCAGGAAGTTGGCGGGTTTCACGTCCCGGTGCAGCAGACCGCGGCGGTGCGCGTAGTCCAGGCCCTTGCCGACCTCGGTGACGATGCGCAGGGCGCGCAGCGGCGTCATGGCGTGCGGGTCGCGGGCGAGTTCGGCGGAGGCGTCGGTGCCCTCGACGTACTGCATCGCGATCCACAGCTGGCCGTTCTCCTCGCCGCGGTTGTAGACCGAGACGATGTTCGGATGGTCCAGTCCCGCAGCGAGATTGGCCTCGCGTTCGAAGCGGCCCCGGAACTCGCCGTTACTCGACAGTTCGCCACCGAGGATCTTGATGGCGTCCATCCGCGGCAGGCTCGGATGTTTGGCGAGATAGACGGTGCCCATGCCGCCCGCACCCAGCACACGCTCGATGCGGTATCCACCGACGATAGTGCCGGGACTCATCGCCATCTGTAACAAACTCCTGGTCGCACGGTGGGGCCGATCTCGCTCACGCGGAGCCTACTGCCCGCCGCGGGCACCGGTCGAGTCACGGCTGCCACTGGCTGTTGGCGAGCAGCGCGTATTGGGCGGCCGCGCGCTGCTGGGCGTCGAGCAGTTGGGCGGCGTTCAGAAAGCTCACGTACTGGCGGTAGGCGACGATGCAGGTGAAGCGTTTCACCCTGCTCTGCGCCGAGTTGCCGCTGCCGGTCCGGTTCTCCACGCAGGCGGAGTCGGGGACGTTCGGGGGCGGGTCGGCCTTGCGCGTCATGCCGCTGATGACGAGTGGCTCGGTCACGGCCTTCTTCGCCGACGCGGCGTCCTTGGCTCGCGCCAGCAGGGCCGCGTCGGTCATGGCGAACCGGTCGGCGCCGATCGCCTCGAAGGTCTTGCGGGCCTGCGCGCGGTCGGACATGTGGTGCAGCACGCCGCGGCGGCCGTAGATGCCGGGGTAGGCGCCGATTCCGGGCTTGTATACCTCGTCCGGATTCAGCGTCCGGCTCAGGATGTGGTCCTGGTCCCACGGAAGATGCAGCGCCTCTTCGTCCGACACCGGTTTCACCTGGTCCAGCAGCGGCAGCTGGGTATCGAACGCCTTCTCCGTCAGCGCGGTCAGCGCGGCCGGATCCGGTTTGGGAACGGTGACCACGACGCCCACCACGTACGGGCCCTGGGCGACGAACGACCGCGCGGTCGCCACACCCGGTCGCCAATGCGCGTGTGCCTTCGGATATTTCGCGAGGGTCAGCGGCTGGTTGCCCTCCTTGTTGGCGTCGAAGTCGGCGGCGTAGAACTCGTCGGCGGCGCGTTGCGCGGACTCGCCGTCGGGAAACTGCATGACCAGCAGATTGGCCGTGGACGCGTCCGGGGTGCCGCGGGAGACCGTCGGCCAGCCCGAGTCGAGGATGAAGGTGCTGCGGTCGGCGCCTTCGGACTTGAAGCCGTACATCATCTTGTTGCGCTTCGCGATCGCCTCGGCGACGTCCGGGCGCCCCACCAGCGAATCCATCGCGCCGCTGGTGAAACTCTGGGCGTCACTACCGAAGGTCATCCGCGGATCGACGTCCTCCGCGGTGGCGACGTAGTCGGCCAGGCGCATCGCGGCGACGTCGTCCATCTGGAAGAACGCGGGCCGGTAGTCCTCGTAGATATCGACCGGTTCGATCGGATAGGAGCCGACGTCGAGCTTGCGGATGTCGACCTCGCCGGGCAGCGCGGTCCCGGCGAGAGTGGCGTTGCAGCCGCTCAGCGTCGCCACCAGGCCGGCGGTGACCAGGGCGCTCGCGAGCAGCCGGACGCCGGTGCGGCTCAGTCTGGACATCGTGTTCGAGGCGGTCATCCGGCCTTCACCAACATCACGTATTGAGCGGAGATCCGCTGCTGGGCGTCGAGCAGCTGGGCGGCCCAGGTGAATGCGGCGTAGCGCCCCTGGGCGACCGAGCAGTAGTAGCGGACCGCCATCTTCTCTTTGCCGTGGTACTCCCGGCATTTGGCGGCGGGCAGATTCTTCGGGGCGGCCGCCCTGCGGAAGTTGCGCGTGGGATCGCCGAGTTCGTCGCGGACCTTCTGCGCGGCGGCGGCGTCGCGGGCCCGGAACAGCTGTGTGCCGTAGTCGGCGAACCGGTCCACCCCGTTCTCCTCGAAGAGCTGCTTGGACTCCGCCGGGTCGGAGCTGAAATGCAGCGCGGCGTGGGCGTCGTAGACGCCGGGCGGATTCAGCCAGGCCCCGAGCGCGTCCTCCTTGGGCCGGATCAGCGTGCGGCGCAGCATGTCGTCGCGATCGATGGGCTGCGACATGAGTTTGTCGCGCGGGGTCGGGGTGAACTTGGAGATCGCGGGGACGACGGTGTCGAGGCTCTTCTGCAACAGGGTCGTCAGCGCGGGCAGGTCCACCTTCTCCAGCCAGGCCTTGGCCTGATCGTAGATCCAGGTGTAGACCACGAAAGGCCCGGTGGCATACCAGGATCCGATCGACTGGACGGTGGGGTCCCAGTGCGCGTGCACGCCCGGATACTTCGGCAGGGTCACCGGCTGGTTCCGGTTGTTGTATCCGAAGTCGGTGCGCTCCAGCGCCGCCGCGGCGTCGGCGGCCTTCTGCGAATCGGGGAACAGCATGACCGTGTTGGCCAGCTCCATGCCCTGGTTGTACGGGTCGTTGCGGGCGTAGCTGGCGAATCCGCTGACGAAATCGGGGGCGTCCTCGTGAAACCTGCTGGTGTCGATCTTGATGATGTCGCTGAGCAGCGAATACTTGGGATCGACGAACACCAGCGCGGCCATCGGCGCGGGATGCACGAAGGCCGGGTCGACGTCGGAGGGCAGCGGGAGCAGGTTCCCGAACCGCTCGGCCTCGATCATGCGGGCCGCTTCGTCGTTCTTCGGCAGGCCCATGTCGTGCGGTTCCCCGCTGTAGGGCCCCAGATCGAGCTGTCCGATGTCCACGACGGGTTCGGCCGCGACCGCGTCGCCGCCACCCCCGTCCGAGCCGCAGCCGGCTGTCACCAATGAGGCAACCAGCAGTCCGGCCGCCAGGAGTCCCGTGGTCCTCCGCATGTATCCCCTCCGTCGGAACTCGGCCACCTCCACGGGTCACGATGGCCGATGCAGGCGCCGCGGTCGAGCGGTTGACAACATAGCACCTGCCAGGACATGCCGGGCACCATCGTTTTCGGGGCGAAGTGGCGCGCTCACCCGCCGACGGACAGGATGAGCTGGTGAAGTACATCCCGCGCGTGGCCCTGTTGCTGGGGATTCCCGCTCTGCTCTTCCTGGTCCCGTGGTGGCTGCTGGTCCACAGCACCGTGGACGGGCCGCTGTACTGGCTCGGCTCGGCGGTGTTCCTGCTCGGCTTCGTATTCCTGCCCACGGGAATGCTGCTCGGGCACGGGCCCCGGCAATCCGACGCGGCGGTCGTCGTGGGCGACACCCTGCTGGGGGTCGCCTGGGTGCTGTTCACCTGGTCGGTGATCGGCGCGGTGGTGCGGGCGGGTCTGGCCGTCGCGGGGGTGGAAGATCCGGCGCGCTCACGTGGTGTCGCGGTGGGTGTGATCGCGGTCTGTGCGGCGCTGATCGGCTGGGGGGTGGTGGAAGCGCGCCGGGTGCCGCGGGTGCGGACCGTGGAGGTGACCATTCCGCGGCTGGGCCGCGGGCTGGACGGCCTGCGGCTGGTGGTCGTCACCGACACGCACTTCGCCGCGCTGGACCGGCTGCGCTGGTCGCACCGCGTGGTCGAGGTCGTCAACGCGCAACGTCCCGATATCGCCTGTCACGCGGGCGATCTCGCCGACGGCTCGGTGCAGCGGCGGCGCGCGCAGGTGGAGCCGCTCGGCAAGGTCGATGCCGAGCTGGGCCGGTTCTACATCACCGGCAACCACGAGTACTTCGGCGACGCGCCCGGCTGGCTCGAGTACATGACCGGAATCGGCTGGCAGCCGCTGCGCAACAGCCACGAGGTCGTGGAGCGCGACGGGGATCGGCTGGTGATCGCGGGCATCGACGACCCGACGGGCATCGCGCTCGACGGGCACGGCCCGGACCTGCCCGCGGCGCTCGCGGGCGCCGATCCCGAGGTGCCGGTGGTACTACTGGCCCACCAGCCGAAGCAGATCGTGGACGCGGTGAAAGCCGGTGTGGCGCTGCAGATTTCGGGACATACGCACGGCGGGCAGATCTGGCCGTTCCGCTACCTGGTGCGTCTGGACCAGCCGGTGGTCGCGGGCCTGAGCCGCCACGGCGAGCACACCCAGCTCTACACCAGCCGCGGCACCGGGTTCTGGGGTCCGCCGCTGCGCGTGTTCGCACCGAGCGAGATCACGGTGCTGGTGCTGCGCGCGCCCGCTACTGCGGCGTGAGCCGGACGTCGCGCAAGAACTGCTCGCAGGTGCCGGCGATGGACTGCCAACCGTCCGAAGGGTATTGGCAGCCGACGCTGACCTGTAGTCCGGCGTCGACGAGCACATGCCAGCGGACGGTGGTGCCGTCGGGTGGGTACTCCTCGTAGGACAGGCTGGGCCGCCCACCGAAAACGGGGTCGCGTCGCAGGTCGCTGACCGTCCCCGGAGGGCGGCGCTGGATCTGGGCCTCCAGGGTGCGCGAGACGTCCTCGACGGTGGAGCCGGGTGTCAGCGCCTTCTGGGTGATCGTCATCCGTTGCCGCGCACCGTCGCCCGGATTCAGATCCAGCCGGGTGTCGGTGCGGGTGGCTACCCGCCAACCCTCGGGGACCTGCGCCTGCACCCGCCCGAAGGTCTGCGGGGTGGGTCGGCCGCTGGGCGGCACGGCTGCGGTGACCGGAGGCGACGGCGCGGTGCTGGTCCGCGCGGCTGCCGGTGCCGGATCATTCGATGACCGTGTCCCCGCCAGGACCGCCACGCCCACCGCGATGGCGATCGCGACCACCACGACAGCCGCCGCGGCCACCAGCACGGTGCGCCGGGAGCGGGGCGGCTGCGCGGCGTTGGCGTGCGCTCGCAGTGGCGCGTCCCGGTCCGGCAGCGGGGCTGCGAAACTCGGGCGGTGGGCCGCGATCGGCTGTCCGGGGTGCGCCGGGGGAT
This sequence comes from Nocardia wallacei, assembly GCF_014466955.1. NCBI lineage: Bacteria > Bacillati > Actinomycetota > Actinomycetes > Mycobacteriales > Nocardiaceae > Nocardia > Nocardia wallacei. Next base: position 1,030,968 of record NZ_AP023396.1, read on the forward strand.
GCGATGCACTCTGGATCAGGTCGGCGCCCGCGACCGGTCGCACATCGACCGGGAAACCGCACTGCCCGGCGATGGCCGCGCGCAATGCCTCCAGCTGTGCGGCGTCCGCGATGCCAACGGCCACAAGGTAATTCGGGGTCTGTCCGGCGAGCAGCCGGGCGACGACCGCGCCGATCGCCTCGGGCGGGTCGGCCAGGCCGACGGTCGGTTCGTGCTCGCAGGCATCGATCCAGGTGTCCGGGCCGGACCGGCCGACCAGGGTTGCCGTGGTGGACAGCGGATTCAGCTCCAGCACCGCGATGCGCTGATGCTGTGCGTTGCTCGCGCCGAGCGACGCGGCGCGCAAGGCCAGCGGCTCCACCGCCACGTCGGCGACCAAGCGGCCGGCGGCCGCCTCCACCGCGGCCCGGCGCCGCCGCCCCCACTCCGAGGGCGCGACCACGGTGAGCCGGTCGCACGGGCCGGGCAGGCGCAGATTGGTCAGCACCGCGCCGAACACCACCGCGAACGCGTCGGCCGCGGTGGGCAGGCTGGGGAAGGCGATCCGGTCCGCCTCGGCCAACCGGACCACCGACACCGCCGGATACTGCGGCCGCAGCGCTTCTCCCACAACGAAACTGGCGTTGTCACTGGCGGGCACGATCGACGGCGGGCCGTTCCAATGGGTGGCCTCGCTGCGCGCCCACAGCCGGGTATCGGTCAGTACGAGTTCGACGGTGGGCATCAGCGCGCCACCGGCCGAGCGGTCCGGGTCACCGACGAGATGCCGCGCGATGTGACAGCGATCGTCACGCCCTCCCCTTCCGTGTGGTTCACGCGGCATCCTACTTCAGCCCGGTGACACGGCAGCGGGAGCGGATCGGGTCAGTAGTTGTTCGCCAGCAGCGCGTAGGCGGCGGCCGTGCGGTACTTGACGTCTGCCTCGGTGTCGGCCACGACGACCTGGACGTATCGGCGGTACGGGATGTAACAGCGGTAGGCGGCCTCGCGCTGCCGGTCGCCTCTGCTGTTGAGTTCCAGGCATTTCGCGCCCGGCACGGTCGAGACGGCGGGCAGCGGATCGTATTGCGCGCCCGAGCCGGTGATCAGGCCGGTGATCAGGCGGGCGCCCGCGTCCGGATCGCGTACGCGCAGTACCGAACTGGTCTCGGCGACGGCCACGGCGTCCAGGCCGGTGTCGTCGACCAGGCGCTGCCGGGCGGACTCGTCGGCGGCGGTGTGCACGAAGGCCGGTGCGCCGAAGACGGCGAATCGGTCGGGGTCGGCCTTCTGGTCGCGGTCGCGGACCACCGCGCGGGCCAGCAGCCGGTCCGGGTCCAGCGGCAGGTCGTCGAGCTCGGTCTGCGGAGTCGGCCGGAACCGGTCCAGCGCGGGCACCTGCGCGTCGAGGGTCTTCTGGACCCAGGCGAGCAGGTCCGGCTCCTCCGGGTGCGGGCGCTCGATGAACAGCGAGATCACGAATTCCCGGTAGGCCATGAAGGTTCCGATGTTGGAGACGCCGGGCCGGTAGTGGATGAAGGCATCCGGGTACTTCGGCAGCGTGAGTTTGCGGTTCACCTCGGGCGCGACACCGAAGTCGGCGTCCTCGAGTTCCCGCGCGGCCAGGGCGGCGGTCTGCGCGTCCGGGAAACGCAGCACCAGATCGGTGATGGCGGTCGCGTCCGGGGCGGGCGCCTGAGCCCGGTCGGCGCCACCGGCCACGTACCCGACCACCATGCCGCGCCGGTCCAGTACCGGCTTGGAGACACCGGCGAGCAGGTGGTTGGTGGCGTTGGTGCTGTCGGGCACCACCCGGCCGCCCGCGCCGATCGTCAAGGACGGATCGATGCGAATGGTCGGGACGACGGCCTGCGACATCCGCATGCCCTCCAGCAGCGCGCCGTCCCCGGCGGAGTGCCGGCCGTAGTCGTGCCGGTCGACGGCGTACGGGCCGACATCGAGGGTGCGGACATCGAGTTCGGCCGCGACGGGCGTGCCCTGCGCGCCGCACCCGGCCAGCAGCGCCGCCAGCGCGACGACCGCGGCGACGATCGGTGCAGTTTTCCTGCGGCCCATGGATCAGCCCCCGTTCCTCCCGGTGCCTCGTTTCAAATTACCGGACCGGGGCCGGGCGGGGGTCCGGTGCGAAGGGTTTGCCTTAACCTGGTGCATGTGGTGAGGACCGCGCGTAGCTACCCCGGAGGCCGATTCCGTTGATGGATCGGCAGGTCGAGGTTGTCACCGGCAGCCACGTGGTGGTCCGGATCGCCGGTGCGGTGCTGCTCGTCGCGCATCGCGAGCCGGGGCGGGTGCGCGCCGATTCGCCGGCGATGCTGGCGGCCGAGGCACTGGCGCAGCTGGTTTCGGAGGCGTCCGAGCAGGCGCCGGGCGGGCCGGGTCGGCTGGTGGCGCGGGAGGCGACGCGCTGGCTGATCCGCGACGCCGAGCAGATCAGTCCGGACCGGCCGTTCGATCTGGGCATTCTGTCGCAGGCGGATACGGGCGGGCTGGCGATCTTCCTGCACGGGGCGGTGACCGCGGTGCTCGCGGGCGCGGGCGGGATCGAGCGGTATCGCGGCGTGGACGCGGCCTTCACGGTGGACCGGGTGGCCGCGCCGCCGGACCGGGCGGCGGCGCTGTTCATCGATGACGACGGCGGGCCGGTACCCGAGCTTCCGGAGCGTGGCATCGGCGCCCTGGTGGAAGGCGTCGCTCAGGCCGACGGCGCGATCGTGTGGTTCGAGAACGAGCGGACGCGGGCGCGGGATCGGGTGCGGCCCGACGCCGGGGCGCACCGGCGAGCGGAGGGGCCGCCGCCCACCTCGCCTATGGCCGCCGAGTCGCGGCCCGCGCCCGAGACGGTTCCGGAAGTCGAAGCGCGGGAACCAGTTTCGGGCGAGGGTGACCTGGCGGCGCGGCTCGCCGAGACGCAGCTCGGTCGCCCGGCGCCGGATCCGCGGGCGGCCGCGACGCCGCCGCACGGCGCGGCCGCCGAGCCGCCCGTGCCCCCGGCGCTGTCGGACCCGGAGCTGGAACGGCGCCTGGAGGCGACCACGCGGGCCACCTCGCTGACGGTGCGGGTGGTCGGATTCAAGTGTGCGCGAGCGCATCCCAGCGATCCGCGGTCGGCGTTCTGCACGGTGTGCGGCATGCCGGTGGATCAGACCCAGCCGCCGTCGGACGTGGTGCGGCCGCCGCTGGGCATGCTGGTGCTCGACGACGGCACGACCTTCCTGCTCGCCTCGGACGCGGTGATCGGGCGCGACCCGGAGAACTCCGACGCCGCCCGCCGCGGACTGATGCCGATGAAGATCGATGACGTCTCCGGCGGCATGTCCCGCGCGCATGCCGAGATCCGCCTGGTGAACTGGGATGTCATGGTCGTGGACCGCGGCTCCACCAACGGCACCCGCGCCCGCCTCCCCGGCTACCACGACTGGATCCGCCTCACCCCCAACCAGCCCATGGCCCTGACCCACGGCGCCGAAATCATGCTCGGCAACCGAGTCCTCCGCCTGGAGCCCGCCGCCCCACCCCCGTTCGGCTAGCGGGGGCGGCGGGCTGGTGTTGCGTTTTCCCTTCGGCTGGTTGTGTTGCGGGCTGGTGTTGCGCTTCCCTTTGGCTAGCTGTGTTGCGGGCTGGTATTGCGCGTTCCGTTCGGCTGGTTGTGTCGGTGGGGTGGTGTTGCGCTCGCTGTTCGTGGGTCAGTGGCCGGTGAAGTGGGGTGGGCGGCGTTCCAGTAGGGCGGTTACGGCCTCGTGGTGGTCGTCGGTCTGATGGGCTATGGCTTGGAGGGCGGCGGAGAGTTCGAGGAGGCTGTCCAGGCTTTGCCATTGGCCTTCGCGGAGTAGCTTCTTGGTCATGCGCAGGACCTGGGGTGGGTTGGCGGCGACGCGGGCGGCCAGGTGGCGGGCGCTGTCGAGGAGATCGTCCGGTTCGACGACCGCCGAGACCAGGCCCCAGTCCAGGGCGGTGGCCGCGTCGATCGCCTCGCCGGTGAACGCCATCTCGCTGGCGCGGGCCATGCCGACGGCACGGGGGAGCAGCCAGGCGCCACCGTCGCCGGGGATGATGCCGACCTTGGCGAAGCTCTCCGCGAAGGTCGCCGTGCGCGCGGCGATTCGCATGTCGCACATCAGGGCCAGATCGCAGCCGGCCCCGATCGCCGGGCCGTTCACCGCGGCGATGGTCGGAATCTCGCAGTGGTACAACGCCTTCGGGATGCGCTGGATACCGTGCCGGTAGCCCTGCCGCAGTTCGGCGGGGGAGCCGCCGAACATCCCGATCCGGTCGCGCATGTGCTTGACGTTGCCGCCGGAGGAGAACGCCGTGCCCGCGCCGGTCAGGATCGCCACTCGCACCGAGGGATCGGCGTTGACCGCGGCGATCGCCGCCTCCAGCGCGTCGACGGTCTCGGCCTCGGAGATCGGGTTGCGGGCCGCCGGGTTGTTGAGGGTCCACAGCACGACGTCGCCGGTGCGTTCGACCAGCACGGGCGGCGTCGACGCGGCATTGGCAAGCTCGCTCACGATCGGTTCTCCTCGGGTGCGATGACGATTCGGACATCCACCGGAACTATGCTCGTTCCCGCGGCGATGACCGGATTGAGGTCCAGTTCCGCGATCTCCGGATGTGCGGCGACCAGCTCACCGACACCGACGAGGAACCGGGCGAGCGCGGCCCGGTCGACCGCCGGCAGGTGCCGGTAGCCGTCGAGCATCCGGGAGGCGACGGTTTCCCGGATCATCTCGTGCGCCTCGAGTTCGGTGAACGGCGCGGCCCGGAAGGTGACATCCGCCAGCGCCTCGACCAGCACCCCGCCGCTGCCGAACGCGACGACGGGTCCGAAGATCGGGTCCCGGGTCGCCCCGACCAGCAACTCCACGCCGGGTGGCGCCATCGGCGTGACGATCATGCCGTCGATCCGCGCGTCCGGGACGGCGCGCCGTACCGAATCCATGATCCCGAGCGTCTGCGCCACGGCGTTCTCCGGCGTCACGTCGAGTCGCACGCCCCCGACCTCGGACTTGTGAATCACCTGCGGCGACACCACTTTCAGCGCGCACGGCAGATCGAAGCCGCGTACCGCGGTGGCGACCTCCTTGGGCGTGGCGGCGTAGGCCCACGGCCCGACGGTCGTTCCCGCGGCGGTGAGCAGGCGACGCGCGGTCGGTTCGTCGAGTACGCCGGACTGCGTGGTCACGGGCGAGGCGGCCGCGGGCAGGGCCAGCGTCGACCGGGCGTCGGCGGTCTCGCGACGCCGCGCGCGCCGATCCAACGCGGCCGTGATCCGCACCGCGTGGTCGATCGAGGAGAGCACGGGCACCCCGGCGGCGCGCAGGATGTCGTGATTGCCGATCGGGTCGCCCGCGTAGCAGCTCTGCACCACCAGCGGTGTGCCGTAAGCCTTCTGCGCGGCGAGCAGGCTGCGGGCGGTGTCGTTCTCGGCGGCTTCCAGCGACCGGTCGAACCGCGCGTGGTAGCCGCCGAACAGACCCACCACGAGGATCAGCCCGACCGCGGGATCGGCCATCATGAGTTCGGCCGCGCGGGCGAAGACGGTCGGGTCGGCATCGGTGGCGCCCGCGACATCGACGGGATCGACCACCGACGCCGCCGGTCCGAGCAGCGTCCGCAGTGCCGCCCGGGTTTCGTCGCTCAGCTCCGCCAGGTCGATGCCGCGCGCGGTGAGCGCGTCCACGGCCAGCGTCGCGTGCCCGCCGCCGTCGCTGAGCACGGCCACCCGGCGGCCCGGCAGCACCGGTGCGGTGGTCGCCAGCGCGCCCGCCACGACGGCCAGTTCGTCGGAGCGTTCCACCAGCTCGACCCCGGCCTGACCCAGCACCGCGGTGGCGACCGCATCCGATCCGGCGACGGAACCGGTGTGCGACAACGCGGTTCGCTGCCCGACCGCCGACCGCCCGCCGCGCAACATCACGACCGGCGCCTCGGGTGTGGTGCGGGCCGCCGCGACGAGAAAGGCGCGCCCGTCCACCAGGCCCTCGCTGTGCACCGCCACCGCGCCGCAGCCCGGCTGGGCGGCGAGTTCGGCGAGGCACTCGTCGTAGCGCACGTCGGACTGATTGCCCAGCCCGACATAGGCGTGCAGACCCGGTCCGCGTGCCGTCCGCACATCGTTGACCAGCGACAGCAGCATGTTTCCGCTCTGGGTGACCACCCCGATCGGACCGTGCGGAATATTCTGCAGCCCAACCAGATTGGCACCGCTGCCGACATTGGCGATGCCGGAGGTGTTCGGCCCGATAACCCGTATCCCGCTCTCGGCGATGGCGGCCGCCAACTCGGCCTCGAGCTCCGTCGCGCCGATCTCCCGGAAACCGTTGGCCAGCACCACCGCACCCGCGATACCGGCGGCCGCGCACTCCCGCAGCACCCGCGGGACGGCGGCGCCGGGCACCGCGATCAGGGCGACATCGATTCCGGGCGGCAGCCGGTCGACGCTCGCGACGGCCTCGAGCCCGCGAATCTCGCTCGCCCGGGGATTGACCGGATACACCGGATGCGCGTACCCGGACTCCTGTAGTGCGCGAATGGCCTGGTAGCCGCGCTTGGCCGGATCGGTGGAGGCGCCCACGATCGCGATGGAGCGCGGATCGAACAGCCGCTGTAGCGCGGTGCGTTCGGTGAGGGTGGTGGAAGGCTGTGTCACCGGCTGCTCACTTTCCCCGGAAGACCGGATCGCGGCGCTGCGCGAACGCCGCGACGCCCTCGGCCCAGTCCTCGGTGTCCATCAGTGCCAGCAACTCGCCCGGCTCGGTATCGAGGGCGGTGTCGAGCGAGTCGTCGCGGCGCAGCGCGGCCTTCATCCGCGCCAGCGCCAGCGGCGCCTTGGAAGCCAGCGAATCGGCGAGTGCCACAGCGGAATCCAGCAACGTCTCGGCGGGCACGGCGGTGTGCGCCAGCCCCCACTCGAAAGCCTGTGTGCCGGTGAACCGTTCGCCCAGGATCAGCAGGTCCGTGGCGCGCCGCAGCCCCACCAGGCGCGGCAGCCGGTGGGTGATACCCCCGCCGACGAAGGTGCCGATGCTCACCTCCGGGAATCCCATGCGCGCCTGCTCGGCGATGACGAGAAAGTCCGCGCTGACCGCCATCTCCGCGCCCGCGCCCAGCGCGTAGCCGTTGACGGCGGCCACGACCGGGGTGGCCATGGTCAGGATCTGGCGGCACACCTGCTGCCCGAGTTGCACGTAGTCTTCCCGCTCGGCGCGGGTGCGGGTGCCCGCGGCGTGTGCCTTCAGATCCGCGCCGACGCAGAACGCGCGCCCCGCGCCGGTCAGGATCACGCAGCGGACCTGCGGATCGTCGTCGGCGGTGACGAGGGCGTCGATCAGGTCGCGGTACAGCTCCGCGCTGACGGCGTTGAGCCGGTCGGGCCGGTTCAGGGTCAGCAACGCGATCCGGTCGCGGCGCGACACCAGCACGGGCGCCGGCTCGGTGGTTGCGGTCATGGCGGTGGTTCTCCTCTCGGGCGGATCAGCGCGCGGCGCCGACCACCGGTGTGGGGGTGAGCGGGATGCCCTGGGCCGGTGCGGCTTTCGAGCGCCTGCCGCGGCCGCGGCGCGAGGTGAGCCACCGGGCCAGCAGCGAGATCGCGAAGTTGGTGGCGATGTACATCACCGCGACCCCGACGTAGATCTGCATCGAATACTGGCTGCCGTAGTACTCGACCAGGGACCGCCCCTGCCGCAGCAGTTCGGCGTATCCGACGATGAACCCCAGCGAGGTGTCCTTGAGCAGGATCACCATCTGGCTCACCAGTACCGGCAGCATGGTCGGAATCGCCTGTGGCAAAAGGATTCTGCCGAGCACGACGGCGCGGTTCAGGCCCATCGCCTCGGCGGCCTCGGTCTGCCCCTTGTCGATGGCCAGGATGCCGCCGCGGAAGATTTCGCACAGCACCGAGGAGTTGTAGGCGACCAGCGCGAGCACCACGATCTGCAGCAGGCTCAATTCCAGTCCGAGACTGGGCAAACCGAGCGCCGCGAACAGCATGAGCAGCAGCAGCGGCACCCCGCGGAAGCCTTCGACCAGGGCGCCGGTGGCCAGCCGGAGCGGTCGGTGCGCCGACAGTCGCCCGACCGCCAGCAGCAGGCCGATCACCAGTGCGATCACCATGGCGAGCGCCGCGGCCTGCAGTGTCGCCCGATAGCCCTGCCAGAGCGCCTGGGGCACACCGGTTTCCGGGTCCAGCAGGATGGCCCAGCGCTTGCGCTCGAGCTGCCCGTGCGATCGCAGCCGCAGTGCGATCGCCACCACCGCGAGTGCGGTGAGGAGTCCGGCGGCGATGGTGATCCGGCGGTATCGGCGCAGTTCGGCCGGGCCGGGCTCGTCGTAGAGGAAGGAGGTGTTCATCGCGCGACCGCCAATCGGTGCTCGAGCCTGCGGAATCCGAACGCGGACCCGAGGGTGATGACCAGGTAGGCCACCGCGATCCACAGCAGCGCCGGGACGACGGCGGCCGGGTCGAGGAAATTGATCCGCTGACCCGACGCCGTCAGCTCCAGCACGCCGAAACCGGCGGCGATGGAGGTGTTCTTGACCAGCGCGATCCACACATTGGCCAGCGGTGGCACCACGGCCCGCACGGCCTGCGGCACGATGATGAACCGCATGTTCTCCAGAAACGACAGGCCCAGTGCCCGAGCCGCTTCGGCCTGCCCACGCCCGACGGTGTTCACGCCCGCGCGCACGGCCTCCGACACGAATGCCGCGGTGTAGCAGCCCAGCGCGACGATCGCGGCCGCCACATAACTCGGAATCGTCAGCCCGAGCTGCGGGAGCACGAAGACGATCAGGAAGAACGCGACGGTCAGCGGTGTGTTGCGGACGGTTTCGACATAGATCGCCCCGGCGCGTTGCAGGAACGGCACCGGCGATATCCGGGCGACACCGACCAGCAGCCCGACGACCGCGGCCAGCGCACCGCCGGCGACACTCAACAGCAGGGTGGTTCCGAACGCCTTCGACAGCAGCGCGGCGTTCTCGGTGAGTACGTGCATGTTCTTGGCCCTCAATAGCTTTCGAGATCCGGTGGCGGTGGCGCCGCGCCGAGGATGCGGCCGGCGGTGCGATCCCAGGCCGCCGACCAGGTGCCGTCGGCGAAGGCGGCGCGCAGCGCGTCGTCGATGAACCGCACGAGATCGCCCCGCCCCTTGGCGATTCCGATGCCGTACGGCTCCGCGGTGAAGGTGCCGGGCACCAGCTCGAAGGCGTCCGGGTCGAGGCTGCGCAGCCCGCCGAGGATGGTGTTGTCGGTGGTCATGGCGACCACCTGGCCGTTCTTCAGCGCCTCGGCGCATTTGCTGTAGGAGTCGAACAGGACGACGTGCGCGCCGGGCACCCGGTTGCGGACGTTGCTGGAGGATGCCGAGCCCTCCACGGCACAGACACCCTTGCCGGTCAGATCGTCGGGCCCGGAGATCTTCGCCGGGTTGCCCTTGCGGACCATGAACGACTGTCCCGCAATGTAATACGGCCCGGCGAAGTCGATGATGTCCTTGCGCTTGTCGGTGACGGTGTAGGTGGCGATGACGGCATCGACGCGGCCCTGCTGCAGGAAAGGTTCTCGGTTCGCGGATACGGTCTCGACCCAGTCGATCCGGTCGGCCGGGATACCCAGCTTGGCGGCGATGAGCTTGCCCATCTCGGCGTCGAAGCCTTCCGGACGTCCGGTGACGGGGTTCTTGAGCCCGAACAGCGGCTGGTCGAACTTGGTTCCGATGGTGATCCTGCCCTCGTCGTGCAGCTTGCGCATGGTCGATCCGGCGGGAAAGTCCACGTCGGTCGCCACCGGCGGGCCGGAATCGGACAGGTTGATCGGCGGCGCGCCGGAATCGCAAGCGGCGGTGAGGGTTACCGCGACGGTGCCGAGCACGGCGGCGGCGAGGCGGGAGAGTCGTCTCATGGCGAACTTCCTGACAGGTGGACTCAGTGCTGGAGGACGCGGGCGAGGAAGTCCTTGGCGCGGTCGCTGCGCGGGGCGGTGAAGAACTCGTCCGGCGTGGCTTGTTCGGCGATCACGCCGTCGGCGAGGAACAGCACGCGGTCGGCGCTGGCGCGCGCGAAACCCATCTCGTGGGTGACGACCACCATCGTCATCCCCTCGCTCGCCAGGTCGCGCATGACATCGAGCACCTCGCTGACCATTTCCGGGTCCAGGGCGCTGGTCGGCTCGTCGAACAGCATCACCTCCGGCTCCATCGCCAGGCCGCGGGCGATGGCGACCCGCTGTTGCTGGCCGCCCGACAGCTGGGGCGGGTACGCATCGGCCTTGTGCGCCAAGCCGACTCGCTCGAGCAGCGCCTTCGCCTTGGTCTCGGCAGCGGCGCGGGACAGCTTGCGGATGCGCGTCGGGGCGAAGGTGATGTTCTGCAGCACGGTCATGTGCGGGAACAAATTGAACGACTGGAACACCATGCCGATGTCGGCCCGCACCCTCTTCAGCGCCGCGCCCGAGGACGGCAGCGGTTCGCCGCGGAAGGTGATGTTGCCGCCGGTGATGGTCTCGAGCCGGTTGATGGTCCGGCACAGCGTCGACTTGCCGGAGCCGGACGGGCCGATCACCACCACGACCTCGCCCTTGGCGATGTCCAGATCGATGTCGCGTAGCACGGTGACGGTGCCGAAGGATTTGGTCACCCCGCGCATCGTGATCAGCGGGGTCGGGGGAGCGTGGCGCGGCGTGGCGGCCGCGTCGGTGGGCGAGGTCGTTGTCATGGGCTGGTCCCGTCGTGATCGGACGTTCGTGTGGGCCAGCTAACAACGTTCCGGCGAGTTATGCAAGTAGATTTGCAGAATTGACCTAATATGCAATTGGAGCTACCAAGCCGGGTGGATGCCTTCCGGCCCGAATCGAGGGAGCGAGGGAGAATGACGCCGTGACGGACCAACGGGCGGACGACGGGCCGCAGACGTTCGACGAGCTGGTCGCCGAGCTCCGGGCGCGGCACGACACGCTGTCGCAGGCGCATCGCAAGCTGTCCGAGCGGGTGATGGCCGACCCGGAGGCGGTCGCGTTCATGACGGTGTCGGAGCTGGCCGCCGCGGTCGGTGTCAACGAGGCGACAGTGGTGCGCTTCGCGAATGCGCTGGGGCTCAAGGGTTATCCGGGGCTGACCCGGCTCTGCCGGGAGCGGTTGCAGGAACAGGCGCAGCTGCTGCGGCGCTTCGACACGCTCGAGCGGCTGCCCGCGGACGGCGGCGGCCTGCTGAATCGCACCCTCGGATTCGACCAGGCGAACATCGCCCGCACCTTCGCGCGGATCGACGACGCGACGTGGGAGCAGGCGGTCGGACACCTGGCCGAGGCGCCGCGAGTGCACGTGATGGGTCTGCGCAAATGCCACGCACCGGCGTACCTGCTGGCCTACCTGCTGGGCATGGTGCGGGAGGAGGTGGCGCTGGTGACCGCGACGGCCGGCGCGCTGACCGACGATCTGCGCCGGGTGCGCGCGGGCGACTGCTTCGTGGCCCTGTCCATCCACCGCTACATGGCCGACACGGTGCGCGGCGCGGCGTGGGCGCGGTCGGTCGGCGCGCATGTCGTCGCGCTCACCGACAATCCGGGGTCGCCGCTGGCGGCCACCGCCGACGAGTGCTTCTTCGTCGACGCCGCGGGCCCGTCGGTGCTGCGATCGATGACCGCGTTCACCTCGCTCGTGCAGGCGCTCACCGCGGGCGTGGCGAAGTCGCACGGCCGCGAGGCGCGCGCCTCACTGCTGCAGGAGGAGCAGTTGCTCAGCGACTTCCACGTCTACACGAAGGATTTCACCGGATAGGGCCGGAGCCGCGCCGGTCCGACGACCGGTGGTGCGGGCGGCGTCCGGCGGGCAATGGCGGTTCCGCGCGCGGCGGCCGGGGCGGAATGGGCAGGGTCTGCGGCTCGTCGGTGATCAGGTAGGGCTCGCCGTGGTGGTGCACCGTGACCGGATCACCGTGCAGCAGCCGGTAAGTCGCGAAGTCGCCGCCGATGTCGACGTGAATTTTCCTGTCGCGCCACATGATTCGGAACGAGAGCCGGTTGAGTTGCGCGGGCAGCCGCGGCGCGAAGGTCAGTTCTCCGCCGCAGTCCCGCATCCCGCCGAAGCCGCCGACACAGCACAGCCAGGTGCCGGCGAGCGAGCCGAGGTGCAGGCCGTGACCGACGTTGTGGTGCAGATCGTGCAGATCGATCAGCGCGGTCTCGGCGAAGTAGTCGAAGGCCAGGTCCGGGTGCCCGACCTCGGCGGCGAGGATCGACTGGGGGCAGGCCGACAGCGAGGAGTCGCGCACGGTCAGGGCGTCGTAGTAGTCGAAGTTGCGGGCCTTCTGCTCGGGATCGAACGCGGTGGGGCACAGGTACATCGCCAGGGTCAGATCCGCCTGCTTGACCACCTGGCGGCGGTACAGGTCGAAGTAGGGGTAGTGCAGCAGCAGCGGATAGTGCTCGATCGGGGTCGCGTCGAAATCCCAGCGCGCGTAGCGGGTGAAGCCGTCGGATTGCTCGTGGACGCCGAGATCCTCGTTGTAGGGCACGAACATTCGGTCGGCGCACTCGGTCCAGGCGGTCAGCTCCGCATCCTCGATGCCCAGTCGCCGGGCGACGTCGGGGCGGCGACGGCACGCCTCGACGGCCGCCCGCAGATTCTGCCGCGCCATCAGATTCGTGTAGGCGTTGTTGTCGCCCAGCGCCGAATACTCGTCGGGTCCGGTCACACCGTCGATGCGGAAGTCGCCCGCCGAATTGTGGTGACCGAGGCTCTCCCACAACCGCGCGGTCTCGACCAGAAGCTCGACGCCGCAGTCGCTTTCGAACTGCTCGTCGCGGGTTGCGGACAGGTAGCGGACGGTGGCGTCGGCGATGTCGGCGTTGACGTGCACGGCCGCGGTGCCGCTGGGCCAATAGCCGGAGCCCTCCTCGCCGTTGATCGACCGCCACGGGAACATCGCACCGGTCTGGCCGAGTTCGCGGGCGCGCTGCCGGGCATGCTCCAGTGTGCTGTGCCGCCAGCGCAGCGCGTCGCCCGCGGCCATCGGGACGGTGTAGGTGAGGACCGGCAGCACGTAGATCTCGGTGTCCCAGAACGCGTGTCCGTCGTAACCGGCACCGGTGAGGCCCTTCGCCGGAATCGCCCGGGTCTCGCCGCGCGCGCCCGCCTGCAGGACGTGGAACAACGCGAACCGGATCGCTTGCTGCAGTTCGGGATCGCCGTCGATCTCGACGTCGGCGGTGTCCCAGAAGTTGTCCAGGTAGGCGCGCTGCCGAGCGCACAGGGTGTCCCAGCCGGTCTCCAGCCCGGCGGCCAGCGCGGCGTCCACCTGAGCGCGCAGGGCGGGCACGGACCGGCGGCTCGACCAGCCGTAGGCGATGTACTTCGTCAGGCGCAGCCGCTGTCCCTTCGGCACGTCGACCGCGATGGTCAACCGGGCCAGATCCTCCTCGGCGTGGATGGCGCAGCGCGGGGTGGCCGGCACCTCGATCTCGTGGTCCATGCCCGCCGCCATCCGCAGGCCGGACCGCCGGGTGTGATGGGCGAGGACCGCCGTGGTCTCGCGCACGGCGCAGAAATCGGCGACCAGCGGACGATCCAGCGCGGCGGCCAGCCGCGGGTCGTTGCCGGGCGGCGCGACCGTCTCGTTGGCCAGCAGGTCGGACTGGACCACCAGGTCGAGGTCGTCGTCGAGCGGTTCCACCTCGTAGCGGATGGCGGCGAGCGCGCGCTCGGCGAACGAGACCAGCCGTTCCGAGCGGATGCGCACCGAGCGGCCGGTCGGCGACGTCCACACCGTGTGCCGCCGCAGGGTGCCGCTGCGGAAGTCCAGTACGCGTTCGTGTTCCACGGCGCGGCCGTAGCGCAGATCGATCGGCTCGTCCTCGACCAGCAGCCGGATGATCTTTCCGTCGGTCACGTTCACCACGGTCTGGCCGTCCTCCGGATAGCCGTATCCGGCTTCGGCATAAGGTAATTGGCGCTTCTCGTAGAAGCCGTTGAGGTAGGTGCCGGGCGTGCCGACCGGCTCGCCCTCCTCGAGCGTGCCGCGTAGACCCAAGTGCCCGTTGGACAGTGCGAAGATGGATTCCATCCGCTCCAGCGCGTCGGGATCCAGTCCGCGGTACCGCAACTGCCACGGGTCGATCTCCACACCGTGCGACTGCGAACTCATCGCGCTCCTTCTCCCTCCGCCCGGTCGGCCGGGGTCAGCTCGGACAGGTCGGTGACCACCAGATCCGCTCCGGCGCGGCGCAATGCGGCGCCGTGCTTGTCGTCGCGCACCCGGTCGACACCCACCACGAAGCCGAATCCACCGGCGCGGGCGGCGGTGACTCCGGCGATGGCGTCTTCGAAAACCGCTGTGCGGGAGGGCGGCTCGTCTAACTCCGCGGCGCCCGCGAGAAATGCGTCGGGCGCCGGTTTGCCGGGCAGGCCCCGCCGCGCGATCTCCCGCCCATCGATCAGCGCATCGACGAACCGCGTGAAATCCGCCGCGGCCAGCACCGCGGTCGCGTTCGCCGAGGAGGTCACCACGCCCACCCGCAGACCGGCCGCGCGCACCGCCGTCAGATATCCGGCCGAGCCGGGGAAGACCCGCACCCCGTCCCGCTCGATGAGCGACAGCAGCAGGCGGTTCTTGTCGTTACCGATCCCGTTCACGGTCGCCAGCCCCGGCGGATCGTCCGGCTTACCCTCCGGCAGCGCCAGGGTGCGCGACTTCAGGAACTCCCGGACACCGTCGGCCCGCGACCGCCCGTCGACGTAGTTCAGGTAGTCCTCCTCGGTGAACGGCCGGAACCGCGCCCCGCACCGCGAGGCCAGCAGCCGGTCGAACACCGACTTCCACGCTCGCCGATGCACCGCCGCCGTATCGGTCAGCACCCCGTCCAGGTCGAACAACACCGCCGAAACGGATTCGGGCAGACCTACACCCACCACGGCCGATCACTCCCGGATGGCCGACCGGGGGCCGGGAGGTGCGCAGGTACGGGTGGCGGTTCGATGCGCGGTAGTAGTCATGTTCGGCGGCTACCCGGTAAATGATCTGCCACACGTCGGCCGGGAGGCGGTAACATGCTCGCCCACTGGCGCTTTCGCCCGCACGGCGGCGAGTGCCGGGCAGACTGTGGCCGCGCGTTCGCGGTGCCGGTTTGCGTCCTGGCGCACCGGGTATCGTGGTCGCTGGACGGGCTGGTCGCGGGCCGGATGGCCCGGGACCAGGTACTGACCGTCCCGATCCTCGCCTCAGCCGGTCGTTGCCACCCGGCCCGGCCGCGGCGCGAACCACGTGCTGTAGAACAGGGCCGCCAGGGCCGCGAACGAGCCGATCAGGGCGATGCCGGACGGTACCGGATACCGTGCCATGGCCTCTGCGGCGTAGCGGGTGCACAGCAGCAGCGCGGCGAACAACGCCACACCCAGCGTCACGACGGTGATCCGGGCCCGGTCCCACCCGCGATCCGGTTCGCGCAGGCCGGATTCGATGGTCAGGCACAGCGTCGCGCCGACGAGCAGGTCGATGCCGTAGTGCGCGCCGAAGCCGAGCGTCGCGGCCAGCGTGCAGACCAGCCAGAACACCCCGCCCCATCGCAGCCAGCGCGGGCCGCCGCGGGAGTGGATGAACAGCGACAGCGCCCACGCGGTGTGCAGCGACGGCATGCAATTGCGCGGGGTGACACCGTCGAAGGGCATCGCTTCGATCGAAGCGGGAAGCGGCGGAACGACATTCGGCCACACATCGGCGAGCGCCATGCCGTGCCCCTCCGGTCCGAACGCCAGCACCGGCCCGACCACCGGGAACACCACATACCAGATCGGCCCGATCAGTCCGATGGTGAGGAACGTGCGCACCAGGTAGTGCCGCGGCCACATCCCACTCGTGACCCCGCGCAACTGCCAGATCGCGACGACGATCGCGGCCACCGGCAGCTCGAAGTACACCCAGTGCAGGACGGCGGGAACCACCGGACCGGCCGCCGCCAGCGCCTGTCCGGCCAGCCACGACGGGTTGCCGAGGGCGCGGTCGGCCTGCTGCACGAAGGGATCGAGCACCTGCGGTGTCGCCCAGGCGGTGATGTCCAGCCAGATCTCGCTGACCTTGGTGGCGAGGATCAGCAGCGCGCCGAGGCCGATCGTCCGCAGCGCGGTGTGGCGGCGCTCGCCGCTCCAGCGCAGCGCGACGAGCACCGTCAACGCCGTCAGAACCAGTGTCGGGCCGTTGCCGACGGTGAACTTGTGGCCCTCCACCGCGCGCACGAGTACGAACAGCAGATCCACGCCCACGGCCGCCGCCACGGCGATCACACGTTCCCGCCACGCGACGCCGACCAGGGCGAGCAGGAATCCCGCCCACGGCGTCGTCGCCGACTTCGGGGTTCCGGCGTAGTCGCGCAGCAGACTGGTCAGCGGGCCCAGCGCGTGCAGGTGGGCCGCCATGAGCTCGCCGCCCACCAGCACCAGCACCGCCGCGGCGGCCAGCCCCCACAGCACCGCCGGACCGAATCGACGCGCCCGGAGCCGCGTGCTCGCCGATCCGATCGGCGCGGCCGAACTCCCATGCGCGTCGTCGAGAAGCATTCGGACATAGTAAACATCACATGAACAAGGGGTTTCGGCCCTGTAGGGCGCATCACATCGAGCGGGTCGTCACGACTCGAGGATCTCGCCGACACGTGGCTCGGGAGGATCGCGCTCGCGTCCACCGGGCGCGTCGATCCGGACGCTATGGTGACGGCGAGGTATCCGCTGGAACGGGCCGCGCAGGCATCGGAGTCCGATCGGCGGCCCGGCAACCTGAAAACGATGGTCGAGGTGGCGGAGCTATGGAGCTGAATCGGAATACCGTGTCGCGGTTGCCGGTCCTGGGACCGCGGTACGACCGCGGCGAGGTTCGGGCTGGCATCGCGCACTTCGGCGTCGGCGGGTTCCACCGCGCGCACCAGGCCATGTATGTGGACCGGTTGCTGTCGGCGGGCAAGGCGCGCGAGTGGGGCATCTGCGGTATCGGCGTGACACCGGCGGACCGCCGCATGCGCGATGTGCTGCGGACGCAGGACGGTCTGTACACGCTCGTGCTGGCGTATCCGGACGGCACTCGGGAGTCGCGGGTGATCGGTTCGATCATCGATTACCGTTACGCGCCGGACGATCCCGAGGCCGTGCTGGAGATCCTCGCCGATCCCGCGATCCGGATCATCTCGCTGACCATCACCGAGGGCGGCTACAACCTGCGCGACAGCGACGGCGAATTCGACTGCGACGCACCGGCCGTCCGCCGCGACCTCAGCGGGGAGCACCCACCGGCGACCGTATTCGGTTTGGTGACCGCGGCTCTGGCGCGTCGCCGCGAGCGTGGAGTCGCGGCGCCGACGATCGTGTCGTGCGACAACATCGAGGGCAACGGCCGGGTCGCCCGCCGCGCCTTCACGGGATACGCCGAGCGGGTCGATCCCGCACTGGCGCAATGGATCAGCGGCAATGTCGGGTTTCCCAACTCGATGGTGGATCGCATCACCCCGGTCACCACACCCGATGTGATCGAGCGGCTCGAGGCCGACACCGGCCTGCGCGACCAATGGCCCGTGATCGCGGAGCCGTTCGCGGCCTGGGTGCTCGAGGACGACTTCGCCGCGGGCCGCCCGCCGCTGGACCAAGCCGATGTGCAGCTGGTCGACGACGTCTACGCCTACGAGCTGATGAAGCTGCGCCTGCTCAACGCCGGCCACCAATGTCTGTGCTACTTCGCCTATCTCGCGGGCTACCGGTTGGTGCACGAGGCGGCGCAGGATCCGCTGTTCGCCGAATTCCTCGACCAGTACCTGGATTACGAGGCGATGCCGACCCTGCCGCGAGTTCCGGGTCTGACCACGTTCCGCGGCTCGCTGCTCGAACGGTTCGCCAACGCGCACGTGCGCGACACCGTGGCCCGGCTCTGCGCCGACTCGTCCGACCGCATCCCGAAGTGGTTGCTGCCGGTGGTCCGCGACAATCTCGCCGCCGGGCGGACCGTGCGGCTGGCCGCGGCGACCGTGGCGTGCTGGGCCCGCTACGCCGAGGGCGTCGACGAGCAGGGTGCGCCGATCGAGGTCGTGGACCGGCTCGCCGATTCGCTGGTCCCGCTCGCCCGTACGCAGCGCGAGAATCCGACGGCCTTCCTGGAGAATCGCGCGGTGTTCGGGGACCTGATCGACCAGCCGCGTTTCGTCGACGCCTACGTCAGTGCGCTGCGTTCTCTGCATCGCGTCGGTGCCCGCGCGACATTGGAAGCGGTGGTGAAGCCGGAATGACGGTGCGCGGGCACGGCTCAGTAGGCGTCCTCGCCCCGCCCACCCGGGTGCCGGTCCCGCCAGACCCAGAACACCGCACTCGCCAGTAGCGCCCAGGCCGCCAGCACCAGGAAGGGAAACAGGTGCTGGTGACCGGCGAAATAGACCGCGGTGTGCTGGGCATTGACCGAGGCGCCCGGCGGCAGCCAGCGCCCGATGCTGCCGAGCACGGAGGGCAGCAGCGGCCAGGACACCGCGCCGCCCGAGGACGGATTGCCCAGCAACACCATCAGGCCCCAGGTCGGGATCATCGCCCAGCGCCCGAACAGGGTGTTGAACATCGTGAAGATCATCCCGGAGGTGAACATGGTGAGCGCCAGGATGAACCACGACTCCAGCAACGGCAGCCGCAACGCGCCCAGCCACCAGTCCACCACCGCCGCGATGACGAACCCGCCCAGCGCCGAATACGCGGCGGTATAGGCGATCCGTTCCGCCGGATTCAACGCTCGCGCATGCACATTCAGCTGAATGGCGCCGACGAAGCCGATGATCACCGCCGCCAGCGTGATGTAGAAGATGGCGAGCCCGCGCGGGTCACCCGGCTGCAGCGGGTTGATATCGGTGATGGTCACCGGAACCCCCACCTGCCTGCCGACCTGGGACGCCGCACTCGAAATCACCTCGGCCACGGACGAACCCGAAGCACCCGCGACATCGACGGTCACCCGGTCGGCCTGCCGCACGTCCATGATCGCGAACACCCGCTGCGCCTCGACCACGTTCTTCGCCGCGCCCGGATCATCGAACCGGACCACATGCATCGCACCGTTCAACGCCTGATCCATGCCGGCGAGGTAAGCTGCGTCCCGACTCGACGCCGCATGATCGTTCTGCAGCACCGCGACCGGAATCCGGTGCGGAGTCGGATTGGCGAGAATGTAGGTATACGACCCCGCGAACAACCCCGCCGCGGCACCCAGAATGAACACCAGCACCGTCGCGGGCAGGAACGGGGACCGTCGGAACCGGTCCCACCAATCCCGCCACACGGCAACTCGGCCGCTACCCGCCTCACCCTGCGGACGACCTGCGTACTCGGTATCGCTCTCGGGCATATCGACACCCTAGAGTCGCCTCCCGCCGTCCACCGGCAACCTCCCATGTTCGGCCTGGCGGGGGTGGGGGTGGGAGAAATCGGGCATGTAACACTTCCGTGGTGTCTCGACTGCAAGTTGCTGTTCTCGCCTCCCACAACGGGTCGAATCTTCGTGCGCTCCATCAGGCCTCACTCGAGCCCGGCGCCCGCTTCGCCGTAGTCCTGGTGGTCAGCAACAACAGCGGTTCCGGAGCGCTCGCGTATGCCCGTGACGCCGATATCCCGGCCCTACACCTGTCCGACCGCACCCATCCGGGGCAGCTCGACGAGGCGATCCTCTCGGCCCTGACCGACCACTCCGCCGACCTGGTTGTCACCGCCGGCTACATGAAGAAGCTCGGTCCCCGGGTCCGCTCCGCCTACGCCTCCCGAATCATCAACATCCATCCCGCCCTGCTGCCTCGGCACGGCGGAAAAGGCATGTACGGCAAGGCTGTTCACGAATCCGTCCTGGTCGCCGAACACCAACTCCTTCCCACCGTCGTCGAGCGGATCGCCGCCCAGCGTGAGGCACTTGGGGCGGCAGAGCTGAGCGGGAGCGCGGCGATTCGCTGGCAGAATGGCGGAATCTTTTTCCGTCAAGCCAGTCAATGACCGTGCGGAGGCTGTATCCGCGGCCTGCGGTGCGCAGGAGAGGCCCAGGGACACCGGTGTTGTCGCGACGATTGTTCGTGAGCAACCTTGTGTGGTGATGCAGTAGATCGAACAACGCCGCCGCGGCGTGCCCGCGCCGACGACGTTCCCGGGGTGATCGCCTCGACCACGGCCAGCGCGTTGGTGAATCATGCAATTCCGCCTTCTACGTGATTGGGCTGCTGTCTAGGAGTGCCGGGCGAGAACAGCAAGAGCGTCATCGAGATCAGGCACCCGATAGCAAGGACCACGAGCAACAGGTTCGCGTTCGCAGTGGCGGTGTGCGTCGCGAGATGCGCACGATAGCGCAGGTGTATCACCAGATGCGCGACCGACCACACCGCGTACGAGCCCAATCCGCTGCGCACGGCCAGCGGACTCGCGGCCACGGCCGATGCCGCCAGTGGAATGGCCAGCGCCAGATTCATTGCCCCGTAATCGAGCAATAGGTGCGGGTTGTACCGCATGCCGAGATTGACCCAAGACAGGGAAAAGAACCATTCGGGCGCGGCCAGGATCACGACTCCCAAAACGGCGGAGGTGAGGGCGAAGGATAGTAGGCCCCCGCGCGCCATCCGGCCTCGCACGCCCGTCACCGTGACACCCGCTCACGCAGAAACTCCTCGAATGTGACTGTGCCTCGGCAATTATCGGGTACGAGATTCCAACCCTCCACGTAGCCATCTGCGATCCAGCCCGGCAGGTGTGGCGAGAGAATCGGCCGTCGCCGATGCACGACCGAGCGGTAGATTGCCGCCAGCTCGCGCTGAGGTTCCCCCGCCGAGCCAGCCATCCATAGAACGTCGACGACGCGATGCCCAGCACCCGCAATACGAGCTCGACCGAGTGCTGCGGGTGATCTTTCACGAACCGCACGATCACCTCCGGGTCTGGCCGGGCTCCGACGCGAAATACGCACTCGCATCACGCAATACGGCGTTCACGCGTTCGAGTTCAGCGACCCGCTTGCGTAGTTGCTTGTTCTCTTCGGCCATGTCGGTCGTCGGCCGATCGCTACGCTCGCCGGCGTCCGCTTCGGCCTGGCGGATCCAGTTCCGCAGAGCCTCGTGATGCACCCCCAGCTGCGCGGCCAGCTTCCGGATCGTCGGCTTGGGATCCGCATCCCGATACAACCTGACCGCCCGAGCCCTCAACTCGTCCGGATACTTCTTCGGTGCTGCCACTGATGAACTCCTTCCGGCCCCTATCGGACCACGTCAGAGCTCTCCGTGAAAGCGGGGGAACCTCACGCCGAGCCGGTATGTGCCTGATTCGCTGTTCCAATCTGGAGTCGTTCCCGTAGATCTTCCTTGCTTTCGAGTGGCATGATCAACTGGTACGCGTGGATGGGGAGCATGCATGGCACCGTCGGGTTCGGGACCAACGGATGAGCAACAGGCAGCTGTCGTGGCGTTCACCCGCGGTGACGACCTGGTGCTCCAGGCCGGTGCTGGCACCGGGAAGACGACCACGCTCCGGCTGCTAGCTGGCAGCACCGACCGGCGTGGTCTCTATATAGCTTTCAACAGGGCTGTCGCCGAGGAAGCCCGTCGCCGCTTTCCTCGAAACATTGCATGCCGGACTGCCCACTCCCTGGCGTATCAGGCGGTCGGGCGGCGATTCAAGGCGCGGTTGAATGCCCCGCGTGTTCCGTCGTGGAAGACGGGTATGGCGCTGGGGGTTCAGTATCCGGTGATGATCGGAGGCCGGCGGGTCAGCGAGCGCGCCCAGTCGTATCTCACCGTGCGTACGGTGCAGAGGTTCTGCTACTCCGCCGACGATGTCATAGGACCTCATCACGTGCCCCGGACTCGCGGGCTGGAGACTCCGGAAGGGCATGGTCGGCTCGCGGACGTGATCTTGCCCTTTGCCCATAAGGCGTGGGCTGACGTGCAGAATCCGGACGCTGGGGATGTCAGATTCGATCACGATCACTATCTGAAGATGTGGGCACTGGCCAAGCCGCAACTGGATTATGAGTTTCTTCTCCTCGACGAGGCGCAGGACACCAATCCTGTTGTGGACCAGGTCTTCAACGCCCAGCGCGGTGCTGCGCAGTTGGTCATGGTTGGTGACTCGGCGCAGGCCATCTATGGGTGGCGTGGCGCCCAGGATGTCATGTCCGGCTTTGACGGCATGCAGCTCGGACTCACGCAGTCCTTCCGTTTCGGGCCAGCTGTCGCCGAGGAAGCCAACCGATGGCTGACCGTCGTCGACGCCCCGATCCGGCTGACCGGAAACGACCAGATCTCCACCGAGATAGGC
The DNA here is from genome assembly GCF_014466955.1 of Nocardia wallacei. Taxonomy (NCBI): domain Bacteria; kingdom Bacillati; phylum Actinomycetota; class Actinomycetes; order Mycobacteriales; family Nocardiaceae; genus Nocardia; species Nocardia wallacei. The sequence continues at coordinate 1,053,260 of NZ_AP023396.1, forward strand.
GAGGTCGAGCACCCGGACGCTGTACTTTGCCGCACGAATGTGGGAGCCATGCTTGAGGTGATGGACCAGCTCGCGGTAGGCAAGAAGGTCGCTCTTGTCGGGGGCGGCGACACGTTGCGGTCTCTCGCTCTGGCAGCGCGCGACCTGCAGGCTGGGCGCAACACCAACCATCCGGAGCTGTTCTTGTTCAGCACCTGGACCGAGTTGCAGGACTACGCAGCGAACGACCCGTCCGGACACGATCTGGCTCCGCTGGTGGAGCTGATCGATGACCACGGCATCGACGTCATTCTCGACTCCGTATCCCGCCTCAGTGGCGAGAGTGACGCGCAGGTGACGGTCTCGACCGCACACAAGGCCAAGGGTAGGGAATGGGATACCGTACGTATCGCCGACGACTTTCCTGAACCCGAGAACGAGGACGGATCTCGTCCCGCGTCCATCGCGGACACCGATGCGCGGTTGGCGTACGTCGCGGTCACTCGCGCGCGACGTGTCCTCGACCTCGGCGGCCTGGAATGGATCCGGCGCCACCCCGACGGGGTCCCTCAGCCGGTACGGCCTCCGATACCGGAAGTGCTTCCAGGAGAAGATCGCTCGTTCGGCTCTGGCTTGTTCGTCGACCTCGTACCCTCATCCTGCTGGTTCACCAACGTGCGGTCCTGCGTCGACCGCCGGGATTGGCAGAGACTGCGGCGGATGGTCAATGCTCGCGCCAACCATCAGTGCGAGGTCTGCGGCCGAGGCAAGGACAGATCAGTCGGGCGACTGCTGGAAGCTCACGAACGATGGTCCTACGACGACCACACCAGAGTGCAGAGCCTGCGGCGAATCATCCTGCTCTGCACCGATTGTCACCTGACCACACACTACGGTTTCGCTCAGATCAACGGCCTCGAATCCGAGGCGCTTCACCACTTGATACACGTAACCGGCATGGCCGCAGGACAAGCGCGTAGGCACGTTGCTGAGGCATTTAGACTGTGGGAGAAGCGATCACGGCACACCTGGACGCTCGACCTGAGTATTCTCACCGAAACGGGGGTTGCGGTGATGAAACCACCAGATGCTGACCAAAGGGCCCAGGTCGCCCTTGAAGAGATCGAAAGCAACTACGGCGCAACAGGTTCAGTGAGGGGCAGCGCTCGATGACCGACTGGCGGCCCACCCGTCGCGTATCGATGGAGGAGATCGAAGGCGCACGATCGCCTGCCGGGGGATGGTCTCGGGCCCAGCTCGCCGAGTGGGGGGTGCCGTGGCCGCCGCCCCCGGGATGGAAGAAGTCACTGGCGGCGGATTCCGGTCCGGGAAGCGTGGTAACCCAGCCGACGACCCCTACCGATAGTGGAGCTGGTACACGGGCATCCGTGGTCGAGATCTACACCGACGGTGCGTGTTCGGGAAATCCCGGGCCCGGAGGTTGGGGGTCGGTGCTGCGATGGGGCGGTCACATCCGCGAGATCAGCGGCGGCGAGCCGCACACGACGAACAACCGGATGGAACTCATGGCCGCCATCCGATCCTTGGAGCGGCTGACCCGCACGTCGGAAGTGCGCATTCATACCGACAGCACCTACGTGCGCGACGGCATAACCGAGTGGCTTCCTCGGTGGATCGCCAACGGCTGGCAGACACGCCGAAAGTCGCCGGTGAAGAACGAGGATCTGTGGCGGCGTCTAGCCGACGCTGCCGGTCAGCATCGGGTGACCTGGGAATGGGTGAAAGGGCACGCCGGCCATCCCGACAACGAACGCGCAGACCAGCTCGCCCGGGCGGCGGCCAGGCAGGTCCAGACCACACAGCCAACACCACCTGAAGCCGCGGCACCGGAGCCGGAATCGCTCACCGCTGAGGGCATGCTCGACTTCGACTCCACGCCAACAACTCTCGAAAGTACGGAGCCTCCACTGTGCCTCCATGAGTTGCGTGTCGGCGAATGCGACCTCTGCCGCCCCCGGCGGCCTGGGGTCCTCCCTCACGGCTGGAGGACGGAAGGAGGGACCGTCTATCACAATGACCGAACCTGCGACTGGCTGCGCAAGGGGCAACGCGATGCCGTCCGGAAGGGCAAGAATCTGCGCGAGGTCGTCGCCGTCGCGTGGGCGACCGTGAACCCTTCCGAGATCCAGCCCTGCGATTATTGCTGCACGTCGGAGTGGCTGCGCAGCCACCGAAGAGAGTAGCAGCCACGAGGGAGTGCGACTGCCTCGTTCGGACTTCGGCGTCGTGAGCACCGCGCCGGGTTGCGTCGGTCGAAGATCCTGCGATCAGTGCGTCTGGCACTCCGACGACTTCCAAGGCGGGATCCTTCTGCGGAGTGGTTCGACGGCCGTGCCTCAAACCGCACCCCCGACGAATTCGCTGCTGATCCCATGAGTCGTCTTCCAAGATCGCATCGGAGCGATCGGCATCCACAAGGTGCCGCGGGTCGAGTGGGCTTGCCCGATGGGCCAATCCTCGTTCCTCTGCGGAGCTGTAGCCAGGTCCGCAAGCTCGCCAACCTCAAATGCGTACTGTCAGTACGTACCTGATCAAGTTGCCACTCAGGGATCGGAGGCGCGGATGCCGATCAGCAGGTGTATGCAGCTAGAAGGCATCATGGTGGCCAGAAACGTCGACGACGACTATGACAGTCTCGCTGTTCAGTTGACAGACGACATCTGGCGCTATCCGTCGCGCGCTGCCAGGCTGATCTCATCAGCACGACGCCGCACCGACGCCTCGAGGGGACCATGCGTAACTCCAAGCGACCCATCCAACGCCGGCCCGAACGTCCGTCCACCGCGCTCGGGCTCGTCGGCACTGTCATCGACGCGGTCATCGATGGTCGGCTGGACTGGGTTAAGACTGCCCGTCTGCTGATCATTGTTGTCGCAGTGATCACCGTCGCCGCGGTGGCGCCAGTCGTAGTGCCGCTATGGTTGACGCGGTGAACTCTGCGGCGGCCGTACATCTCGGCAGGAGGATGACAGCGCACGAGCTAGCCGAAGCAATCGGCGTCGACACTGCGACGATCAGCAATTGGCATCGGCGAAACGTCGGATTTCCCAGCGGCCAAACCAAAGGTCGTACACGCACCTATGCGGTAGGTGAGTTGCTCCCCTGGCTCGATACGCGCAAGATTCCGAAGCGACAGTGCCAGCCTTCCGACCGACCTGGGGGAACCTACGGTGACCGACTGAGGCGCTCGTTGTCGGCCACGGCGTCCGAGGTCGTATTGCGCGCTGGTGCCGGGTTGGAACCGGGGGCGATGAGACAATTGAGCACGTTGTTTACCAGGTATTTTCCCGATGCGGAACGGTCTGATGCCCTCGACGCTGCACTTCTGCTGACCTTCACCTGGATTACCGCACCCGACGAGTGGACGGTGATCGAGTCGGCAGCTGGACGCGCCGACATAATCGCTCTCCAGATCGATCAAGTGTTCCGTCGGCTCGCGATAGATAACACAGCGTATGAGGTGATTAACCGGTTGAGTTCGGCGAACAGCGATTCGTTGATGCGGCTGGTCGGCTTCTGCGGTGGCCTCGGGGTTCAAGGATTCGAAGCGATCCTGACCTGGATCGCTCGAGACTTTGCTACAACGGCCAAGACTTATCGGACACCGCACGAGGTTTCGGAACTCATGGGGGCTTGTGCTGTGACAGCGGCGGCGCCGGTGAGGTCGGTGGCCGACCTGTACAGCAGGCATGGCGAACTCGTCCTGGCGGTGCCGACCGCGGCCGGCGCGAAGCCGCCAGTGGTGCACGCAACAACCAACGATGTCGACGCGGCGCGGCGAACCCGTATGCATATGGTCGTCCGCGGTCGGACAGGGACAGTTGAGGTGGCGCGCGGCGGCCCGCCGTGGCTCCGTCAGCGAACCGAAGTCTTCGACGCTGTGGTGATCAACCCGCCGTTCAAAGAATACTTGGGGACCGCCGCAACACGGGTCCGCTGGAAGTACGGGAGTCCGCCACCGGACAACACCAACCTGGCTTGGGTGCAGACGGCGCTGAACGCAACCTCTGCGCACGGACGGGCCGTAGTACTGATGCCCCTCTCCGAAGCCGACGGTCACATCGGGAGGAATGGCAACGACCCCCGCAAAGGACTGGTCGACAGTGGCGCACTCCGGGCTATTATTCGATTGTCGGGCGATCTATTCCCGGCTACGGCCGGCGAAACCACCGTGTGGGTACTGGAGCATCCACGTACCGATCGCACCGACCATACGATCACCTTCGTCGATGCGACTCGGCTCAAGCATAAGAAGAGCGAACGGTTTCGGCCACATCTGGTCGGGACAGCGGCGATTGCCGACATGATTCGGACGCCCGGCAGTCTCGCACCGAGCGAGACCAGAGAGTTAAGCGTCGAAGTTGGGAACAGCAGGGCCACTGGCCGGGTGGTGGCAGTGCCGGTACATGAGGTTGCGGCGCGCGGATATCTGCTCACACCGCACACTTATATCGGGCGGGTGGTCGAGAGGGGTGACGTACATCTGGAGCTGATCCAACGTGACTCCGACGCCGCAGCGAATGCTCGGAGGCGGCTGATCGAGCTACCACTTGGATCGATGACGACGGGACTTAGGGAACTCGACGTCACCGGCATGCCGCCGGGTTGGAAGACAGTGCGCCTAGGCGATGTCTGCGACATCAAAGTTGGGCCGTCCAACCTGAAGAACTCTCACATCACCGCTGGTGAGGACGCCGTGGTTCCGGTACTGCGGCCACGTAATCTCGATCCGCGTCGGATCGACATCGATAGGGTGGACCGGACCACGCACGCAGTGGCGCAACGGTTCGCCACTTCGCGGGTGCAGGTAGATGACCTTCTGCTCGTTCGAGTCGGCCAGGTGCAAACGGCAGCCATCGTCGGTCCAGAGCACAGCGGCTGTTTGATCGACTCCAATCTCACTCGGCTGCGAACGGACCCAGACACGATCGCGCCACGATTTCTGCTGGAGTTCCTGCTACGCGATACAAGTGTCGACCAGATTCGAGCTACCGCCACGGTCACAGTGGCTCCATCGATGAGCAGGGGCAAGCTCGCCGACTTCCGCATCGCGCTGCCACCCCTCGCGGAACAGGTCGCGATAGTGGACACTCTGGCGGAACATGAGCACCGGATAGCGGCACTGCGAGAAGCAACGCTGGCGGAGGAAAAGCTGCGAGGTTCACTGGCCGAGGGGCTAATGACAGGTTCGATCGGGTTGGTGGAATGAGAGCTATGCACCGATCACCGCGAGCGGCAATGACGCCACATTCGGAGCCGGAAGATCACCCAGCGAGTCTTGGATCACCCCGAAATCGCTGTACTACGACTCTCCTTGCCCAACCTATTCATTGAGAGCACCGCTGAACCCGAGACCCGACCCCCGACCATCCGCAACGAGCCAAAATCTGGCCGCCCCGCACGCGCGTTTGGTACGGGCGCTATCGATTGTTAGGTGCACGGGCGCCGTCATTACGACCGCCCTTGATGAGGGCTGCAGCCCTTAGCTTCGCGGGATTGGTTGTATCGCAAGAGATTTCAACATCCACGGATCAAGCGAAGAAGCTTGCGATGAGTTCATCCGGCACTCCGACGACCTCTAGGCGCGATTCATCTCCGGGGTGGTTGGGCTCGCGCTCCTCGAACCGCATCCCGACGAATTCTCGGCTGAATCCCACAAGCCGTCCACGGTAATAGGCGTCGAAAAGTCCGGCTTCCTCGACTTGCAGTAACGGCCGCGGATCGAGCGGTCCCCACTCACCGTCGGAGCCGACTACTCGTGCACCGATCATCGCGTGAGTGTGCCGATCCGGCCGCCCGAGTCCGTCCGCGAAGTGTTCGAACTGCGCCCAAAGCAGCCCGGTGGTATCGATCTGCCGGACGCCATTGACGCCACGTCGCGTGTATGTGTACTCGTGCTCGACATACTCCATGGTGGCTGTAACCGCTGCGGCATGAGCGCGATCGAGATTTGCGCCGTCGGTATCGCGGTCGGCCAATCCCCACACAATCGACCAGGATCGAGGAGGGGAGAAGACGAGCTCATAGGCTGCGACCGTGCCGGTAGGTGTCTGCCGAAACCCTTCCAGCGCTGCCCACGGGCTCACCTCCCGATGTGCCAATCCTCGTTCTTTCGCCAGCAAGCCGCGGAACGTGCCCTCGGCCGACGGATCCATGCAGCGCTCGAAGACGGACGTGGTTGCGGTGGAAATGGTGTTGAACATTCGGATCGATCCCCCTCGATCGCCGTCCCGGTGATCTCCCGGGATAGCCTTCTGCAACGGACGATTTCGTACAGCATCGGCAAGCATACGGCGGCCATGGTTCAAGAGCATCTGCGTTCAGGGCAGTGTCTTGAAACCCGTTCGATGCATAATCGAACTCCCGCGTCGCCGGAACTCGGATCGACCGCTCGGTGGATCCGCGATGGGATGCTCGCTGGATACTCCGAGTTCATGCGACTGAACGATATTGATCATCCGTGGAGTCGGCGGTGGGCCGTCCCCAATGAATGAGACCATTCGGTATTAGAGTCCTGTTTGGCCCGGTGAGGGCCGAGAAGGGACACTGAGAGACATGGCAGGACGCAAGCGGCATTCCGCGGAGGACATCGTGCGGAAGCTGCGCCGTGCCGACGAGCTGACCGCCGCTGGTAAGACCGGTGAAGAGGTTGCCGCCGAGATTGGGGTGTCGACGGCGACGTTGTACAACTGGCGCCGCCAGTACGGTGGCGTGGACACCGACGCCGCCAAGGAGCTCAAGGAGTTGCGGGAGCAGAATGCCCGCCTGAAGCGGTTGCTGGCGGATGCGGAGCTGGAGAAGGACGCGCTGCGGGAGATCGCCCGGGGAAAATTCTGAGCCCAGCAGCCAAGTGCCGGGCCGTGGACATGCTCCGGGAGATGAAGAGCATGTCGGAACGGTTCGCGTGCAAGGTCGTTGGGCTGAATCGGTCGACGTATCGGCGGCTGCCGATCAAGCACACCCCGATCGATCCGGACGCCGGTTTGCGGGCCTGGCTGCGCTCGTATGCAGTGAAGAATCAGGGGCACGGGTTCCGTCGTGCCTGGGCGGCGTTGCGGTTCGACGAGGGTGCAGGAGTCAACATCGAGAAGGTCCACCGTCTCTGGCGCGAGGAGGGCCTGCAGGTCCGCGAACACCATCCCCGCAAACGGGCCGGGGTTTCCTCGGTCCCGACGGTCGCCGCTGATGCACCAAAAGTGGTGTGGGCATTGGACTTCCAGTTCGACTCCACGGTCGACGGTCGGGCGGTGAAGATCGCGTCGATGATCGACGAACACACCCGCGAATCCCTGCTGCACGTGGTGGAACGGTCGATCACCGCCGACCGGCTCGTCGCGGAGCTGGACAAGGTGTTCGCTGCGGCTGGCGGTCCACCGAGGGTGCTGCGGATGGATAACGGTCCTGAGATGATTTCCCATGCCCTGCAACGGTTCTGCGCCGACCAGGTCGGGATCTCCTACATTCCACCGGGCACGCCCTGGAACAACGGCTTCGTCGAATCGTTCAACCGGCGGCTACGGACCGAGTGCCTCAACCGCAACCACTGGACCACCCTGCTCGAGGCCCGGGTGGTGATCGGCGATTTCAAGGCCGACCACAATATGCGGCACCGGCATTCGGCGCTGGGCTACCTGACGCCGGCCGAGTACGCTGCGGCCTGCACCCACACCCACCATCCAGTGGTCTGCGGGATCAACTGAACACGGAACGAAATCACCTGGCTCTATTCCCGGGTGGTCTCGTCATCGGGGACCGCTCAGCAACACCGACCTTCTTCGAACGGTTGTTGCGATGTCGCCCACCTCGACGTGACCCTACTTCTTTGCGGTGGGATTGGATTGCTTGGCGCGACTGCGACGGGATTGCGGAGTGTCAGAAGTTGAGTCGCCGACCGGCTCACTTGCGGTCAACGCGGGTGCCGCGACGGAACTATCGGAAGTTGATCGGTGACGTCTGTGCCACCCTCGTGGACGTGATTGATTCGACCGTCCACGGGCAAATAGTCCAGGGTTATCTGCAGGCGTTCGGCCACCCCGAGGTCACCCGTGAGCAGCTGCAACAGCTGTTGGACGCCGTCTCGGGATTCCTCGACACCGTCACGGCTCGCGACGGCGAATTCGCACCAAGAGGTGGCTGGGCGCCACACGCGACCGCCGACGCCCTGCAACTGGAGCGTGCGCTCGAACTGGCGCTGGCCGAACGCGACAGAGACGACCGAGCGCGAGCTCGGCACCGCGAAGCTCGCGACAGAATCGTCGCCGCTGTGCTCGCGATGCGCACCTTCGGACTGATCATGCCTCACCTCATCCAGACCGAAATATCGATCGGCACAACAGCTCTCAATGAAGGGTTCGAGGTCTACGTCGATGGCACAATCCGCCCATCAGCCGATCCGGACGCTGACATCTGCTCCGACCACCGGGAACACCGACGATCCGAACTCGAACGACAAATGACCGCCGCAGTCGCCACCCGTACAACACTGCTCGACAGCACGGCGGACGCGCTGCGCAAGCACCTCGATCTTCGACCGGAGAACACCGAAACATCCTGGGTGATAGACGAACTCACCCACCACGACCCACACACCGACTTCGTCGCGCAGTTCGCCGAGGCCGTTCCGCTACTACCCGATTGCGATCTGAAACACCTGCTCGCCAGGCTCGTCGACGGCACTCGGCAGGCTCGGGAGAGGACGAACAACCAGCAGTGAGGCGAAGCGTGATACCGACCGATCACGGCTTCGGTCCCATCACATACGGCTCGAGGGCTTGCCGAACCTGTTCCGGGGTCGGTTTGCCCCAGGCAGTGCTGCGGCGCAGCGGGTCAAGAGTCGTTCTTTCTATCGCGCAGAGCTCTTCGACGGTGCCGTTTCTTACGTCCCACGGAAACACCTCGCCATACACGTCGACTTGGGTGACCAGCCGAGCAGTCCGCGCCTCGTGGACGAAAATCCTCACCTTCCCGCTCACAAACCTCATCGTCGACGATCGTCCAGGGCAATCGAGTCTGCGAATAAGGTCACCATCCGATGGCCCAGTGGCACACGCGACCAACTGCACGGACCGGACGTCCGTCGGGTTCCACACTGCCGGATCAGCGTGATCATCGATCCTGCCTGCCAGTCCAATCGTCTCGGGATGACCGAGATCCGCGTAGAAATCGTCCTGCCAGAATCGGACTGGACGCGGACCACTGTCAGACAGGCCAGCAGTTCGCGAGTTGCCCTGGGTTGACTCACACACCGAATCGGCCTTGCTCGCACTCGGATCCAACGCATTCCTGACGCAGCTCACCAGGATCCCGCCGCCGACCAAGACCAGCATCAAGGGAAGGAAGATCAGCGGCCACATGTGCCGACGCTCTGTTTTACGAACTGGTACGGACGGCCGGCGCACCAGCCTCCGCGGAGCCTGCCGAGCCTTGGGGATGACGGTCCGCGCCGCTCCTCGCGCGGACAGTGCCTTTTCCAGCGTCGCACCGAATTCACCGCAACTCACATAGCGGTCAGCGGGATGCTTTGCCATCGCTCGCGCAACGATCGCGTCCAACCATCCGAGCTGTGGGCGGTACTCGCTGACCAGCGGTACGCGCGCGCTGAGGTGCCCCGCAATCACCGCTGATGCACTCTCCGCTTGGAATGGCGCACGCCCGGTGAGCATGTGGAACACCGTGCACGCCAGCGAGTATTGATCCGATCTCGCGCCGACCGTACGACCCTCCAACTGCTCCGGCGCCGCATAGTTGAACGTGGCCAGAACCGACCCAGGGACGGTGAGCTGAGTGGACAGGTCAGCGGCGCCAGCGATTCCGAAATCGGTGAGGTATGCGCGCCCTGACTGCGCCTGCAGCAGGATATTCGCCGGATTGACGTCCCGGTGAACTACGCCCACGTTGTGCGCATAGTCGAGAGCCCCGGCGATCTCGCTCACGATCCGAACAGCATCCCGTGTGTCCATCCCGTACCGACCGATGCAGCCTCGAACATCCGACCCGTCGATGTACTGCATTGCGATCCATAGCCGCCCGCCCAAAACCCCCGTGCCATAGACGGCCACGACATTCGGATGGTCCAGACGCGCGGCCAGCCTGGCCTCGCGCTCGAACCGGCGTCGCAGCTCGCCGTCGGCCATCAGGCGCTGATGCAGGAGTTTCAGGGAAACCTTGCGGCCCAATCGATCGTCGCGGGCCCGATAGACCGATCCCATGCCACCGCTGCCGAGGCACCGCTCGATGACGAACCCGGCGATCACGGTCCCGGATGCCAGCACCTCGGCCAATCTGCCTCCCCACCGACTCGACTGTGCAGCAAGGATAAGGCCAGCTGCGGCCATCCGGAGATCAAACACCGCCCGCCGAGTGCTTGAGCCATACCGTCCGCGCCCCTGTGCTCGCAAAGCTCATGTACGGCCAGCAACGAGGAGTCCAAGGTCGAGCTTCAACTGGTAGCCTCTTCGGGCAGGACTCTGCGGAAGGGGGAATGGTGACGAAGCCCGGTATCGACTTCGGCCAGGCCGAGATTCAAGCGTTCAATAACGCGATTGCCGCAGGCGAGGTTCATTACGACGAGTCTGCGGCCAAGCAGGCTGCTCAACTTTATCAGACGGCGATTGAACGACTGATCGAGATGCGGTCTAAACTCTATACACTGACCGACAGGACGGGTTTCGGGGGTTTTCCAACCGGCCATGAGCTGCAGCAAGGATTTTCAAATAAGGCGCGAGATGGAGTTGACGTCATTACCCAGCTTATCGATGGCGCAATGCGACTGCAGGAAAGCTACTTACGAGCTGGCGGATTGATCGAGGAAGCAGATCAAACGAATGGTGTCAGACTCAAGATGCTGACTGAACATGGAGGGACGGTGATTTCCAATAATGAGTAGGGCAACGTTTCTGACATCTTCTCTTCTCCTGACCGTGATGCTTTCCGCGGCATGCACATCCCGGGATGACAGCGACGGACCCGGAACAACCACCAGCACCGCCGCGAAACCAAGTATCTCCGTAAGCGTGAATCCTGCACCGGAACAGGATCCGGCTGGCAGCAAACCGGTTGCCTACGACCCATGTCTCGAAATTGGTGACGAGACGATCGCGAAAGCGGGGTTCGATCCCGCTACCCGAGAGCGCAGCGATCAGGTTCACACCGGCTATGCCTTCATAGGTTGCACATTCGAGCGAAAAGAACAGGTGGGAGGGGTGAGTCGCAGAGTGGGCTCTCTGACGATCTCATCGACTAATATCTCTCTTGATCAGTTTCGCAAACGCGAAGGCTCTGCGGCGCGTGAAATAAAGATAAACGGCAAAGAGGCGATCACGTACGGTATGGCCGCCGCCGAGGCGTGCAATGTCGTGACCAATGGCCCTGATGGCGCCATTGATGTTCAGGTGGATAGTGCCGCTGCTCTGTCGAATTGGCGCGGTTGCGACCATGTTCAAGAGATCGCCAGCACCATTGATGCTGTTGTTTCGGAAAAGTAGTTTCACCGGTTCTGCGTGAATCTATCAACGCGGCCAATTGCGCCACATTCGTTCAGTATCCAGAGTCGTCCTACCTATTTTGGCCAACCCGGTGAGAATGACTCGATCTTTGGGGGATCGTCGGGCGTACGTTCGGGTTTAGGTGGCTCATTTCCGCCCCAGCGAGATGTCGCCCATGGAAGGCAGAGATCTCGATAGTTATCGAGATTATACTGGTAGTTGACAAAGGGGAATCGGGTAAAGACGTCCCGACTAGGTCGAGCATCTCTTCCCGCTGGACCAGGTATCTGTGGTCCGGGCGGAACCTTGACAGGATTATCGGACTTCGGTTCGATCCGCACAGGCCCGCCTACGTCTACGGCGATTGCTTCCAGTGTTTGCTTCCTGTTGCCGGGCTCGGGAAGCGGATACTTACCGTCGATCTTCTTTGCTGTCGAGGTCATATCTTTACAGACGACAGTAGTGGCGATTCCGTTAGGGCGCACTAATGGGACGATATGAAGATAAGCAGTTCCGACACCTTCGTACATAGGATGCGGTCTATCGGCGTCATAATTGTTGTTTTCCTCACTTCTTTCACGCCACCCCGGGTACGTGTAATCGATGCTCAGAAACTCTGCGATGGTATTGCTTTCGATCGCAGCTCGTACGCTCTGAGATTCGGCGGATTCAAGATCCACGCCTTCTTCTGCCGACCATCGGAATGAAATTGCCCACGAGGGTGTTTCGTTACTTCTCTCGTGATGCTGTGCCGGTGTCTGGTCGGCACAGGAGGCTATCGCCGACAACGTACAGAGCATGAGTGCTGGTATCGTTTTCTTGCTGGCGAATGACATCAATGGCCTTTCAGTACCGTACTCTTGTACTCATCGGGCGACTTCGTATAATCACCAATGTTCACCCGATTCTCGGTAGTGGATCCCCTGAATGCGGTGACATCGATACCTGAACCCTTGAGCCAGGAATCTGAGGCCGACCTAAAAGCCAGGCTTCGTTGAAAGCTATCTTCAGTTCCCGAAGTTCCAATGATGTCCTCGTAGCGTCTCAGGCGGCCATCTTCAAGCCATTCAGACGGAAATCCCGTTGCGCCGTTCGGCGTATTTTGAAAATAGTTTGGATTTTCTGAAGAAACGGCGTTTATCATAGCATAGTAGCGTTGCGCCATGAGGTCGTCCTGTACAATCCGCTGCTGAGCCTCAGGTATGCTTTTGTATTCCGGCTTGATCTCGTCGGATATGATTTTGCCTGCCGAATCGAGGCAGATTTCGGCAAGCGGGTTGGTCTTCGCGCCAACAGCGGTAGACAGACCACCAGCAGCGACGTCAATAGCAAGCTTCTTGCGGCCTGCTGATTCCTCTGCGGCTTCTTTGTCATCCAGTCCTCGATCGAATGCCTCAGCCCGCAGGCCTTGCTCCTGATAGGCCATCAGGCGCCCTGCGGCTTCCGCGTATTGATTGCGATCGTTGGACGGCTGATCCGATAGTAATGCGTATTGCGCTGCATACTCGTTGGTCCGGGATATCATTGCGCCATTCCATGCGCCTGACGACACTTGATCGGTGTTGAACAATGTCGACAGTCGCACAGCCTGTAGATCGCGATCCTCATCCCGGCCGTCGCGGAGGTGAAAGTCGGGAGTGGGATGCCCTGGTGCACCGGCGATGTTGTCGATGTAAGGGATCATCGCCCCGGTTAGTTGCCGAGTGAGCCCGGGATTGACCTGCCCGAGAGACTCGTTGTCGTGGCCGGGGATGTTCATCAGGGTCTCGAACGGCCCCATCAGGCCATTCTTACCGTCTGCGTCCGAGGTCAGGATGTTGGCGAGCCCCGAGGCTGCACGCCCGGCGAGCTGGGATTGTTCTGGAGTGACCGCTGGTTGCCCATCGATTGCGGGGTGCGGTACTGCGTCTTCTCCGATCCAGTTGAACAGTTGAGGAGGTTGTTTGCCGTCGGAGTCTTCCCAGTCGAACTGCAGCAGCGGTGTGATGACCTTCTTCGGGTCGTAGCCCTTCTCCAGCGGAGGTGATCCGGGGTCAGTTTCGCCGGTGAGCAGTTGTGTGGTCGCTTCGTGGTTGCGGCTGGAGATCTCCAGGTAGTTGCGCATGACGCCTTCGGTGGCATCCTTGTCTGGCGCACCCGGCACACTCGGTGTGCCAAAGTCGCCGGTGCCGATTCCGAGACTGGCCGACTGTCGGGTGAGTTCGCGGGCGAACTCGGTACCAGGTTCATAACCCGGGTTGGACTGTGCGATCAGTTCCCCAAGGCGCTGGCTGTCTTGATAGAAGCGGTGTTGCACGGTCACTTCGTTCTCGGGGCCGGGGAAGCGGGTGGCGTTGGCGTCGGGACCATTGACTCGGGTGGAGACGAGTTGACGGACGTCCTCGGGGAGCTGCTGATATCCGCCGGGCGACTGGAGCGATCCGTCGGGGTTGCGGCCGGTGCCGATCTTTTCGTTGGACACGACCGTCAGGCCGTTGGCGAGGGCGTCTCGTCGACCGGCGGCGAGCGGGTTGCCTGCCTGTTCTTGGTCTTTGAGGTGGTCGCTGAGCGCCAGCAAGCCGTCCTTGCCAGCGGATTGGTAGAACTCGCGGTAGTACTGCTGGGTGGAGGCCGGGACGGTGGAGACGTCCTTGCCTTCGGCCAGGGCTTGCAGGTCTTGTTCGGTGAGCATGCCTTGTGGCAGGTGGCCGGCGATCTCGTCGAGCTTGGCCTTGTCGACACTGCCGTCCGGGTTGGTGATGGCGTCGTGAACCGCTTTGCCGTCTTCGGCGCCGAGTTTGCCGGTGTCGGCAGCGGTGACGGGGGCGTCGATGCTGTTGCCGATCAGGTCACCGCGGGTGCGGACCTGCTCGGCAGCGGTGGTGATGGCGGTGGACATCTCGCTGACGGCGCCGGACAGGCCGTAGTAGGCGGCGTTGATCATTCCCTGGTGGTGGTCGACTCGTTCCTTGACCTTCTGCAGGTCCTCACGGCTGATGTTGCCGCGGAGAACGGCCTGCTTGGTCTGGACCTCCCAGCGGTCACTGACTTGAAGCGGCAGAGGCGACCCGGCATCGTTCTCGGCGTCGGCGACCTTGCCGAGCAAGATCCGCCGCTCGTTGGCGAGACGGGACTCAGCGCTCCGCAGTGCGGCGGTGACGCTCCGGATCTCTTCGGCGAGCTTGCGGCCTTCGGTATTCTCCTCGCTGAACCTGTCGTAGGCGGCGTCGCGGGTGGCACCGGCCCAGTTCGTTCCGGTGAATTGGCCGACCATCCGGCCGAGCTGAGTTTCGTAGGTGCCTATAGCAGTGTCCAGCTCCGCCGCCCAGGCGGCCAGCTTGCTGGTGTCCCACTTCTCGAGTTCGCTGCGCGTGGGCATTACTGGCCGCCTTGCCCGTGGTAGTTCATGGAGTCGAGCACTTGTTTGAACTGTTCATCGGTGGTCGCGATCAGATTCGACGCGGCATTCACTTTGCTCGACAGGGTTCGGATGCGCTGGGCGACGCGTAGCCATGCGCCTTCGGTGAACTCGCCGGCCTGTGCGCACACTGCCCCGAGTGTGCAGCCGGGTAGCGCAGCACCGATCTGATCCCCGGTCGCGCGGACATTGATGTTGTCGATTTGGGCAGCGACGTCGTCCAATGTCGCAGTCAGCTTGTTCAGCTCGTCGGTATCGGCTTTGAGCATGCCGTGCGGTCCCCCCTTCAGGTCGTACAGGCTGATCCGGCGCGATGCCATCACGTCGTTTTCGGACGTGATTGTGCCAGTTCGACCGGTTCGGCGGCGCCTCTGGCTGGACATGCGTCTGTGTTAACCTCGCCAGATCAGGCATACGATGCTGTGACCGGTGACTGCCGGGATCATTCAGGGGGCGGCAGTGGGCGGACAAGACGATCCGCAGGTACCGGGGCCGGGAACGACCCCTCCGATGAAAGACATCTTCTCCCAGATCCAGGACGCCGCAGTCCAGGCCAGCATTCAGCCGTTCGCCCAGAAGCTGGGCGCTTCCGAACAACGAGTCCGCCAGATCGATGGCAAGCTCGGCGAACTGGGAGCCGGGACCGATCCCGCGTACACCAGCAGCGACGACCACTTCCAGGGGATGTCGCATCAAGCCTTGTACGACGCGGTGAACGGTGTCGGCGGGCTGGACCCGAAGGGTCTGCAGACGATGCGGCAGACCTGGTTCGAATGCGCCAGCGAACTGGAGAACCTGTCGTCGTTCACGCTCAGCCTCGGGATGAACAACATCTTCGGACACGGGCTGTGGAAGGGCGTCGCCGCGGATGCCGCACAGGCCGCCTCCGAACGGTATATGCGCGTGGCGAACCAGATCGGTCAGGTCTTCGAATCGGTCGCCATGCGCATGGACGGCATGGCGTGGACGGCCGAGGCAGTACGCAAAGCCGTTCAGCCGCCACCGAACTCGGTGACACTCACCCCGAACTCCGACAATCCCGGCCAGGCAGTGTTGCCGTTGCTGCCGAATCCGCAGGCCATGGATCAAGCCGAAGTCGAGCGGGAGAAGGCGCGGCAGGACGCAATCCGTGCACTCGACAGCATCTACACCCCGTCGTTCCCCCCGTCCGGTGCGAATGTGCCTGCGTACCTGGATGTTCCGAAAATCGCCGGTGTCGGCGACGGAAACCCGTCGGCCGGCGGTTGGAATAGCGGCACCGGTGCCGGTGGGAGCGAGGGGCTTTCGGCGACCGGTCCCGAGCCGGTGGCTGCTCCGAGTGCCGAACCACCCGGCGCCGGGCCGCAGGACGCCTCGCCGGCCGCGACTAACCCCGCTGGGGTCGGCGTGCCGCAGGGGCTGCTGCCCACCGGCACTGGCACCGAACCCGCGGCGACGACGGCCGCGGGCATGGGGCCGGGTGCGGGAGGTTCGAGTAGCCCGGGCGCTACAGGATCCGGTGGTCCCGGAGGTGGGTACGGCGGATCGGGGCCATCCGTGGCTTCACCGGGAGGACTTGGGGCCTCCCGGCCGGGCATGCCCGCGTTCGGCATGCCCGGCGGCGCATTCGCTGCCGAGACGGGAGCGGGTGCCGCAGGCCGCGGAGCAGCGGCCGCGGCGAAGCCCGGGACACCCATGGGCGGGATACCGCACGGCGCACATGGCCGCGGTGATGACAAGGACGACGAGCGCGAGCACCGCACGCCCGACTATCTCAAGGGCATCCAGCCGGACTGGGAGCAAGGCCTGCAGGCACCGAGCGGAATCATCGACGCAGACTCGGCACCGAGGTTCGACGCTGCCGACGACAGGTACATCCCCCCGCAGACATTCGCACCGACCGTCGACCGCACCGGGCAGCCACCGACAAACATCGACCCGTTCCGCGTGCCTCCCGTTCCCGCTGCTTCGGATCCAGTTGTCCACCAACCCGTCCCGCCGACGACACCGACACCGGGCAATGCCGCCGGCGCTCAGAGAGCTCCGATCAGCCACGGCGCCACCGACTATCGCGGCACCGACACATTCTCCGCCGTAGCCGACACCTCCGCCGAACCAGCAGCTCCGCCAGCCGCTGCTGCGAACCCTGCACCACATGCGGTGGCCGACGACGCTTTCCGTTGGCCGCAACACCACGAGCACCAGCGGCAAGCAGACGATGACCCGGTCAGCGAACTCGGGCCAGCCGGCGAAGGTGATACGGCCGAAGACAGTGACCCAGGTGAATACATCTTCATATCCGGTGCCGGGCCGATGATGGACGACGATCCCGGCGAGGGCGCCCGCCAGTGAAAACCCGCACGTCCTGGACTTTCACCCCGGACGAGTTCGCATTCGTCTGGCGATCGGAAACCGGGCTGGACGGCGACTACCCCCACCCGATCAACATCATCGAAACACCAACCACCGCAACCGAATACGCAATGCTGCGCGCCGAAATCAGCGCTCGCTACCCACACAACGGGGACCCCGACCTGACCGGACCACTCCGCGTGCTGGCCAACCCCGACCTGCGCATCATCTGCAACGGGTGGTTCCACGATTCCACCCGGCGGATCCGCTCCCACGCCGCCGCAGCTGGCGACCTTGGTGTAGTCCTGTACCAGAAAGCCGGTCCCACAGCCGATTTCGGCGCAGACCTCAAACTTGTCGTCACTAAACGACAGCAACTCGGCAGACACATCGCCGCCACGATGCCATCTACTCCGGCAGGAACAGCCGGTCCGATGTCCGGCTATACCCCACGCGTACGTGGCGATGAACCCCCCAGTTCATGGCTCCGAAACGACGCCGGCCAACGCCCCGTCGAGGAACGCATCCGTATGCTGCTCCGCCTCCCACGGACAACCCAGGGCTACTTGCGCATCGACCGCTACCTGAACCACCCGCGGCAATATCCATCCGCCTACGTCAGCTGGATCGACATCAGCGATAAGACTCGTGCCGGTGGCCGCTACCTCGTCGACGTCACCGACAACGACACGGTCATAACACCCGCGTCCACCGAGGTCATCGCCCGCGAACTACACCAGAGAGCGGACCTCGGACAGAGCTGAAATCAGCTCCTGCCGCGTAGATTTCAGCGATCACGCGGCCGGTCAACTCGTCTCCAACCACCAAATGCCGATGAAGACCAGCACGAGACCGGAGAGGAACAAGCTTCCAGCCTTCGACAGGTACCCAGCGTCGCTGGGCTCGTTAGCGTCCGGGTTCTCGTACTTCCAGGCTTCAGTCTTCCGCCAGATCGTCCGCGGAAAGGCCAAGCTGACAAAGCCGAGCAGGATGAACACCGCCCCCAGGATGATCATGAACCACGACACGGACCCATGCTATGGATGCCGACGCGAGACGTCTACAACCAGGGCGAAGACACCTCGGGCCTTCCGAGTTCACACCAGATCACGGTACGCCCGCTCGCACAATGCTGTCCGCAGCGGACGCTGATGCGTTCCACGTAGTCGCTGATCAACCGGCCGGATTCGGCGATGATTGCTGCGTTTTCCGGCGAGTCGTGTAATTCCACGACCAGCCGCGCCGCCGATTCGGCTCGCAGTCGCAGTGTCATACGGGTCGGGTACTCCAGCTCTCGGTCTTCCACGGCGGCGACGAACGCCTTGGTGAGATCATGGACGGCGCGTTCGGCATCAGCCAACACATCGCTCCATGCCCAGCGAACCAGGGTGTTGCGCACGAACATTCCAGCCACCCAAACGGCTGAGAACTGTGCGGACAAGTCGAGGCGATCGGTTCCCGCACCGGGCAGCGTCCCCGGCGGCGGCAACCCCCGGCTGGAGCCAACCCTGGTGGCGATGTGGGCGGCGACTTTGGTCAGCTGGCCCGCGAGCTGCGCCTTCTCGCGGTCGCTGAGTGGGTGCGTGGCGGCGTCGAGCGCCGCGTGTTCGCACGCGCCGATATGGCGGATCTCCGCGAGCAGGTCAGTCGTGCGTGCCGGGCTGCTCATTGCCGTGCTCCTGCTCGTTCGAATCATCTTGGGACGGGTGGAAACTAAGGTTCGGCAGCTTCCGAATACCGGCGCTGATCTCGAAGGACAGATCGGTGTAGGCGACGGCGAGCTGTGCAAGTCGCTGCCAGAGAAGGTGGCGGTACGGTTCGGTCGTGTCCGCATCGAGGGACGTCTGAGCATCGAGGTAGTACTGGGCGAACCTTTCCACGACCATGCCCACCGACTCGGTGTGTAGGTAGGCCGCCCCCACCGGTTGCGGCATATGCGTCGACACCCAACGGTCGATCTCGTGCACCAAACCCGAACGTGCACTGTCGATGTCGACCGACTCTCCGGCGAGGGCGGTGCGAAGGGTGGTGTGGAGCACGGCCAGTTCGCGGGCGGCGTGCAGGACTGGGTGTTCCGGCAGCACGATGCCGGTGCAGGCGTCGAGGAGCTGATCTTTCGAGGGCAGTGGAACGTCTCCGGCGTCATGTCCAGCACACCAGCAGCGCAGTTCCTGATGAGACTGTCCTACGACGACGTGCCGAACGTCCACACGGTGCCGCAGCTGATGGCGAGCTTCGACCATTGGAGCGACCGCGCCGGATTCTTCGACCTGTTCAACCTCGACACCCCTGGCGACCGCTGGACCGGCACAGTCACAAAGACCTACGAGGACGGCATACAACGCCAGCTCTACATCGCCGCCCGCGCCCGCGGCTCCGGCCCCAATCGCATCGTGCGCGCCATCGTCTGCGACATCACCGGCGCCCACACGCCGGAGGTACCCGACCTCTGCTCGATCGCGGTACGGCACCTTCCGATACCGCCCGGCCACGCCTTCGGCCTGGTCGACCTGAAGACCGGGTTCGTCCACGAATGGCTCGCCGACGAACGCAGTCCCCTCGTGGGCTGGCGACACCACAACCCCGACTTCGACCAGAACGGTCGACTGGTCGTCGCCACCACGGTCTTCGACCTCGCGGCCGGCAGACGCCGCACCGCCGAGACCTTGGTACCTCTTCGGTTCGACTCCGGCGACGACTGGATACCGGTACACGCCAACTGGACTCGCATCAGCGACGGCCTACGCCCCCAAGCGCTCATCGACGTCACCACACCGTCTCCGATTCCGCCGCTGGCCGTACGCAAATGCCGGATGTGCCAAGATATTTCGAGGCTCGCAGCCAATCGCGGCATCAGCAGAACCTGATAGCGCGACCCAGCACCCACCGCACGGCCACCGACCCTGGCCTAGATGTACTGACCACGGACGTTGGTGACGGCGTGGCGAGCTGACATGGCGAAGACCTCCGAGTGAAGTGAGAGCTGTCTAGGAACTCATTCACTGCCGGAGGTCTTCGTGTCCCACCGTAATGCCCCGCTCTCGGAGTTGGGCCGGTTACGTCTTGCTCGTTGTGTCGTCGAGGACGGCTGGCCGTTGCGGCGGGCCGCGGAAAGATTCCAGGTCTGCCACACCACCGCCAAACGGTGGGCAGACCGCTACCGGGTCGACGGCGCGACCGCGATGGCCGATCGATCCAGCTGCCCGCATCGCAGCCCGGCGCGGACCCCGACCCGCACCGAACGCCGCATCATCAAGGTCCGGGTCCTGCGCCGGTGGGGGCCGGCCCGCATCGCCTACCTGCTCGGATTGAATCCCTCGACAGTGCACCGGGTTCTGCGACGCTACCGGCTGAGCAGGTTGAGTTGGCTCGACCGCGCTACCAGCACACCGGTGCGCCGCTACGAACACGACCGCCCTGGTGATCTGATCCATGTCGATGTCAAGAAACTCGGCAAGATCCCCGACGGCGGCGGCCATCGCAAACTCGGTCGCAGCGTGGGGCGGCGAAACTGGCAGGCCCACAAACCCACCGCCGAACGCAACGGCTACGGCAACCCCCGCCACGGCTACCACTATCTGCATACCGCGCTCGATGATCATTCCCGGCTGGCCTACAGCGAGATCCTGGCCGATGAACGCAAAGACACCGCTGCCGCATTCTGGACCCGCGCTGCCGCATGGTTCGCCGTCAACGGCATCAGGATCCGAAAAGTGTTGACTGACAACGGATCCTGCTATCGATCCCGCACCTTCGCCGAGGCCCTCGGGCCGGTCGTTCATAAACGCACTCGTCCCTACTGCCCTCAAACCAATGGCAAGGTTGAGCGGTTCCATCGCACCCTGGCTGACGAATGGGCCTACGCCCGGCTCTACCGCAGCGACTCCGAACGATGCACAGCCTTCACGACCTGGCTACACACCTACAATCACCACCGCGGCCACACCGCACTCGCAGGCCACCCGCCAGCCAGCCGCGTTGCGAACCTCTCAGGTCAGTACACCTAGATCAGCGAGTACGGATCGAGTTCAGAATCGCGGCGGCGTGATCAACAAACAACAGGTGACCGGCCCCCTCAACGACTACGACTTCACAAATCGGGAGGTCATCAGCAAGGCGCCGGGCATCCTTAACTGGCACGTTGCCATCGACACCGCCATGCCAAACAGTCACGGGCACAGCAATATCGGTGAGATCAAACCCCCAGGGGCGCGCGAACAGCATCTGCAGATCCACCGCCACTCCTCGACCCCCCTGAGTAAACGCCGTACTGATGTTGGCTTCGATCTTCGCCAGCAATTCCCTATCATCGGCCAGACGACTGCGGTCGGCCGGCGCCACCTTGGCGATCAACGCAGCAAGACCACCCGGCTTACGCACCGCCGCGGCCATGCGCGCCGCAATCGGACGTGCCAGAAACGGAAACCGACGCAACACCTCCAGACCGCTGCTCCACTTACCGCCTTTGACCTCGCGGACTCGCGGTGCGGGCGAGCTGACCACGACCACGTCGGTCACCCGATCGGGCAGACGGCATGCGCAGGCCAGCGCGTACGGGCCGCCGCCGGACACCCCAAGCACCGCGAACTGGTCCAGCTCGAACCGATCCGCCACCACGGCCACCGTGTCGGCCCACTCGAACACTCGCCGACGTGCTGCGAACGAGGACGCTCCTATTCCTGGGCGATCGATCGCGATGACGCGCAATTCGACTGCTGCAGCCGCGTCGTCGAAGGCCACCGCCTCCACATGTGAGCCGGGCAGACCGTGGCAGTACAACACCGGGGTGCCCGCTGGATCTCCGTATTCGGCAACGCTCACGACACCGTGTGGCAGCGTGATCGTGCGTGGTGGGGTTGCAGTCACGTGAGCAGGATAATTGCGACAGGGCGGGCCGCAGCCGATCCCCGAGTACCTCGGCCAGGCGAACGAAATCCACACGCATGTTCGAAGCGTCGTCACGTGTCAGTCCCTCGAGATAGGTTGCAGCACATGCGTTTTAACGACCACCGCTACATAACAGTCGACACATTGGCCGGCCCGGGCGCACCGGATGGAGTGGTCATCCGATCAGATCTGCTGCCGCCAAGTACACACGGTTCGAACATTCGCGGCATCGTGGACCGGGCGATTTGGGATGCTCTGCGGATCCCTGTATGTACCGCCGCCGACAACCGGTGCGAGATCTGCGGCGAACAGGCCGTCCGCAATGGGCGGCCGGCCCGACCGGACTGTCACGAAAAGTGGGTGTTCGACACCGGATCCGACCGTCCGGTCCAGCGGCTCAAGCGTTTGATCGCCTTGTGCCCCGGCTGTCACCAGGTCCAGCACTCCGGGCTCGCTCGGGTGAAAAGAGCCGAGCATGAGGTTGTTGCCCGACTTTGCCGACTCAACAACTGGACCCAAGACCAGGCCGCGGACGACCTGGATCGTTCGAGTGCTCGGTGCCGGTACCTCGATCGGTTCGAGTGGGATCTGGACCTGTCGGTGCTCCGCGGTCAGCTTGTTGTCCGCAGGTATCAGAATCTGTACATCCCAGCTGCCGATCGCGCCCGGCTTGGCAACTCGTTCTTCGGGCTCCCGCCGCGCGGCGCCGCAGGTCACTTTTGATTCGCTAATCGCTCACCAGACGCAGCAATGATGATCTTGTTCAAGGTTGCTCTTGAGTTCTAGGGCGTGCTCGATGCTGGCTCATTCGGCGCCCAGCCCATCGAACGGCTGTGCTCATCCACGAGCAGGCAAGACTCATCGAATGCGTAAGCCCCACTGTGCATTTCGCCGGAACCGACCCGACGCAGCTGGTCGAAGCGACGAATCTGCTCACCACACCGCTGGCGCCGGACGTCTGTGCCGGCGTTGCCCGGCTGGTCGAACGTGATCACCGCTACCAGCCTGAGCGGTCCCCGATGACGAGACCACCCGGGAATAGAGCCAGGTGATTTCGTTCCGTGTTCAGTTGATCCCGCAGACCACTGGATGGTGGGTGTGGGTGCAGGCCGCAGCGTACTCGGCCGGCGTCAGGTAGCCCAGCGCCGAATGCCGGTGCCGCATATTGTGGTCGGCCTTGAAATCGCCGATCACCACCCGGGCCTCGAGCAGGGTGGTCCAGTGGTTGCGGTTGAGGCACTCGGTCCGTAGCCGCCGGTTGAACGATTCGACGAAGCCGTTGTTCCAGGGCGTGCCCGGTGGAATGTAGGAGATCCCGACCTGGTCGGCGCAGAACCGTTGCAGGGCATGGGAAATCATCTCAGGACCGTTATCCATCCGCAGCACCCTCGGTGGACCGCCAGCCGCAGCGAACACCTTGTCCAGCTCCGCGACGAGCCGGTCGGCGGTGATCGACCGTTCCACCACGTGCAGCAGGGATTCGCGGGTGTGTTCGTCGATCATCGACGCGATCTTCACCGCCCGACCGTCGACCGTGGAGTCGAACTGGAAGTCCAATGCCCACACCACTTTTGGTGCATCAGCGGCGACCGTCGGGACCGAGGAAACCCCGGCCCGTTTGCGGGGATGGTGTTCGCGGACCTGCAGGCCCTCCTCGCGCCAGAGACGGTGGACCTTCTCGATGTTGACTCCTGCACCCTCGTCGAACCGCAACGCCGCCCAGGCACGACGGAACCCGTGCCCCTGATTCTTCACTGCATACGAGCGCAGCCAGGCCCGCAAACCGGCGTCCGGATCGATCGGGGTGTGCTTGATCGGCAGCCGCCGATACGTCGACCGATTCAGCCCAACGACCTTGCACGCGAACCGTTCCGACATGCTCTTCATCTCCCGGAGCATGTCCACGGCCCGGCACTTGGCTGCTGGGCTCAGAATTTTCCCCGGGCGATCTCCCGCAGCGCGTCCTTCTCCAGCTCCGCATCCGCCAGCAACCGCTTCAGGCGGGCATTCTGCTCCCGCAACTCCTTGAGCTCCTTGGCGGCGTCGGTGTCCACGCCACCGTACTGGCGGCGCCAGTTGTACAACGTCGCCGTCGACACCCCAATCTCGGCGGCAACCTCTTCACCGGTCTTACCAGCGGCGGTCAGCTCGTCGGCACGGCGCAGCTTCCGCACGATGTCCTCCGCGGAATGCCGCTTGCGTCCTGCCATGTCTCTCAGTGTCCCTTCTCGGCCCTCACCGGGCCAAACAGGACTCTAATACCGAATGGTCTCATTCATTGGGGACGGCCCATTGCCCCACCTGCGGCGGTCGCTTTGATGAAGGAGAGCCGCTGGATGAAGAAGACGACTGCCCGTGATCTCGTGATCAGTGCTCGTGATGCCGCCGTGCTCTATCTGCGCGTCTCCAGCAAGCGGCAGATGAACACTGCCGTCGACCTTGATCCCGACGGGCTCTCGATCCACACCCAGCGCGAGCGCAGGATGGCCAAGGCGGACTCTCTCAACGCCGATGTGATCGAGGAGTTCATCGAGCCGGGCAAGTCCGCCAAGAACGTCATCGACCGTGACGAGTTCCAACGAATGATCGCGTACCTGCACGCGCACCCTGAGGTCAAGTACGTCATCGTCTACATGCGGTCACGTGCCTTCCGCAACCAGTTCGACGCCGCCATCGTTCAGGTGCAGCTTCAGAAGATGGGTGTCCGACTCGTCTCGGTCAAGGAAGACTTCGGTGAAGGACCCTATGCCCAGGCCATGGAGGGCATGCTCGACATCATGAACGGCCTGCAGAACACCCTGCAGGGCCTCGACATCCAAGACAAGATGCTCCAGAAGGCGATCAACGGCGGCACCAACGGCTTCGCCAAGCTCGGCTACCTCAACGTCGAAGCCGAGTTCGACGGCAAGAAGTTCAACACGATCGAAGTCGACCCTGTCCGCGGTCCGCTCGTTCAGCAGGCGTGGAAGCTATACGCCACAGGCGATTACACCCTCGAACGCCTCGAGGCCACGATGGCAGACATGGGTCTCACCAGCCGCGCCCGCGGCAAACTGCCTGAACGGCCCGTCGACTTCAAACAGTTCCACCGTATGTTCGCCGACGTCTACTATCTCGGCTACGTCGTCTATAAGTGCGACATCTACCCTGGCCGCCACGAACCTCTCGTAGACCAAGAGCTGTTCGATCGCGTACAGGATGTTCGCAACAAGCGCAGTCGCCCAGGCCAGCGAGACCGCGTTCTCCAGCACTACCTCAAAGGCGACCTCTTCTGCCGCCGCTGCCGTGAGAACGAGCGCACCTCACGTCTCATCTACACCGAGGCGAAGAGCCACACCGGCCGCTGGTATGGGTACTTCCTGTGCCGCAGTCGTCAGGACGGCGTCTGCGATCTACCGTACCTGCCGGCAGCGCTGGTCGGGCAGGCCATCGTCGACCACTACGCCACGCTTCGCCTTCCCGCCGACTTCACAACCGAGGTCAACGCCATGCTCGACGCGGCACTGGCCGACGAACAGGGCACGACCCGCGCCATGCACAGCAGCCTCAAGAAGCGCCTCGCCGAACTCGATGGACAAGAGGAACGCCTACTCGACCTGGCAGCTGACGGAGCGATCCCACAGGCGAAGATCAAAGCTCGGCTCCGGCGGATCCAAGCCGACCGAGTGACCGCTGAAGCAGGGCTTACCAGCACCAGCGCTGAGCTCAGTGTCGGCGCCCAGGCCCTGCGGGAGGCGCTCGACATCCTGTCCGATCCGCACGCGATGTACCACGATGCCTGCGACGACACCCGCCGACTGATGAACCAAACCTTCTACGACCGGTTCTACGTCGATGAGGACGCGACCATCATCAGCAGCCTCAACCGGCCCTTCGACGATCTGCACGAGGCGGTCAGGGTTCGCGCGCAGCGCAGCAAACCGCACGTCACGGCTACTACTCCAGCCACCAGGAACGCGATCAAGAGAGGAGTTCAACACACCCAAGAAACACGAAGTCCCTCACTCGCCCGGATCTACTCGGTCCCGGGTTCGAGTAAGGGACATATGGTGGAGCTAAGGGGAATCGAACCCCTGACCTTCTCGATGCGAACGAGACGCGCTACCAACTGCGCCATAGCCCCGTGTGGGTCGTTGCCGAACCACGCTGGAGAACTTTAGCAGGTTGGGGTGGGGGTGGCCGAATCGGCTGGTCAGGGGTGGGATGTTGGGGGTGGGGCAGGGGGATTGTGGGTGCTGTCGGAGGGGGTTTGCGGCACGGTGGGTGAGAGCTGTGTCACTCGGGGCTGCTCTCGGTGGCCGTTGGTGTGCATCGTACATGTAGTGTGCATGATGCACATTGGAACGCAGGGCGGTGAGGAGAGCCGGCGTGCAGAAGACAGGAACTGCCAGACATCCGGGGGCGATCCTGGGTGTGATGGCCTTTGCCGGCATTGTGGCGTCGTTGACGCAGACGTTGGTGGTGCCGCTGCTCGGGCAGATGCCGCAGCTGCTGCACACCAGCGCGTCGAACGCCACGTGGGTGGTGACCGCGAGTCTGCTGGCCGGTGCCGTGACCACGCCGGTGGCGGGACGGCTGGGCGATCTGCTGGGCAAGCGCCGTGTTCTGCTGGCCTCCGTGGTGCCGCTGGTGGTCGGGTCGGTGATCTGTGCGGTGGCCTCGTCGCTGTGGCCGATGATCATCGGGCGTGTGCTGCAGGGAATGTGCGTGGGGTTGATTCCCGTGGGCATCGCGGCGCTGCGTGATCTGCTGCCGCCGGAGCGGCTCGGCTCGGGCATCGCGCTGATCAGCTCGTCGCTGGGGATCGGGGGTGCGCTCGGGCTGCCGCTGGCGGCCGCGGTCATCGAGTACAGCAACTGGCGGGTGCTGTTCTGGGGCGTTGCCGTGCTGGCCGCGTTGGTGGGCTTGCTGATCTTCACGGTCATTCCCGCAACTCCGCCCAACACCGCGCGGGGACGCTTCGACTTCCTGGGCGCGATCGGGCTGGGCGCCGCGCTGATCTGCCTGCTGCTCGCCATCTCCAAGGGCGCGTCGTGGGGCTGGACCAGCGGCCTCACCATCGGATTGTTCGCCGCCGCGGTCGTGGTGTTGTTGCTGTGGGGACTGTGGGAACTTCGTAGCCGCGATCCGCTGGTCGATCTGCGCGTCACCGCGCGGCCGCAGGTGCTGTTGACCAATGCCGCCTCGATCGTGGTCGGCATGGCGATGTACGCGCAGTCGCTGATCGTGCCGCAGCTGTTGCAGTTGCCGGAGTCGACGGGGTACGGCCTGGGCCAGTCGATGATGGCGATGGGGTTGTGGATGGCGCCCGCCGGTTTGATGATGATGGCCGTCTCGCCGTTCGGGGCGCGATTGTCGGCGCTGAGCGGGCCCAAGATCACGCTGATCGTCGGCTGCATCATCATCGCCGCCGGGTACGGGTCGTCGATGGGGCTGATGGGTACCACCTGGGGACTGCTGGTGGTCACGCTGATCATCAACGTCGGTGTGGGTTTCGCCTACGGCGCCATGCCCGCGCTGGTGATGGGGGCGGTGCCGCAGTCGGAGACCGCGGCGGCCAACAGCTTCAACACCTTGATGCGCTCGATCGGTACGTCCACGGCGGCCGCGGTGGTCGGTGCGGTGCTGGCGCAGATGAGTGTCACCCTGGCCGGACATTCCATTCCGACAGAGAACGGATTCCGCGCCGGGCTTCTGATCGGGTGCGGTGTCGCCGCGGCGGGTGCGGTGGTCGCACTCTTCATTCCGGCCCGGCGGTCGGAGAGGGCCGCCCCGGCCCCGGCCGGTCCGCGGCACGCCTTGGACGACGACCGGGAGCTGGTGCACGCGGCGGTCGGCGCGCTCGATCCCGCCGGTGGGGCGGACGCGATGCGGCAAAGCGGCGGCGGCGCAACGCAATACGACGGCGTGGCCGCAGGACAACCGAACGGCGTGGCCGCGCGCCACGGCACCGCGGGCTCCCCTGCCGTCAGTGGCCCGGTGCTCTACGGCCGCATGCTGGACTCGCGCGGTGTCGCGGTGGCGGGTGCGACGCTGACCCTCATCTCGTCCTCCGGTCAGCAGCTGGGCCGGGCTCAGTCCCGCGCCGACGGGTATTACGAGCTGAGCGCGCCGGCGGCCGGCTCGTATGTGCTCATCGCCTCCGCCGAGGGCCGCCGTCCCGATGCCTCCACCGTGACCCTCGCCGACCGCCCGGTGTCCTGTGACGTGACGCTGGCCGCGATGGCCGGTCTGGCGGGCACGGTGGCGCGGGCGGGTGACAACGCTCCGGTCGCCGAGGCGCAGGTCTCGGCGCTCGACCTGCGCGGTGAGGTGCTGGCCTCCGCGGTGACCGATCCCGAGGGCCGGTTCGGGCTGACCGAGCTGCCCGAAGGCGAATTCACGGTCGCGGTGAGCGCGCTCGGTTTCCATCCGACGGCTCTCGCGGTGCGGGTGGCCGGTAGTGGCGTCACTTCGCTGGACGTGCTGCTGCGGCCCGGCATCCGGCTGCACGGCGTGGTGCGCGTGCACGACGGCCGCCCGATCGAGGACGCCCGGGTGACCCTGGCCGACGCGCGGGGCAACGTGGTCGACACGATGACGACCGGACCGGACGGTTCCTACAGCTTCGGCAACCTGGACGAGGGCAGCTACACCGTCGTCGCCACGGGGTACGGGCCGACGACCACGCGGGTGAGTGTCCGCGGCGGCGATCTCGACGACGTCGATCTGGAGCTGGGGCACGGCTCGCCGGAGCGGTCGGCCGTGGCCGTCGCCGAGCGCAACGGCTACTCCGGCGAGGCCCGGGACAATTGACCGGCGGGCGCCCGCTCGCCGGGTGCGGGCACTACCGGCGCGCCGCTGAAATCGCTTGCGTGAGAACGCTTTTCAGCATCTCCGGGGTGAGCCTGCCGGTGAAGGTGTTGCGCTGGCTGACATGGTAGGAGCCGAACAGCTCGAGCGGTGCCCGCCCCGGCCGGGCCGCCGCGATCGGGTATCGGACCCCGTGCCCGAACTTCAGCCGGGGCACCTCCCAGCCCGCTGCGCTGAGTGCGGGCAGCAGGGCCTGCCAGCCCCACGCGCCCAGCGCCACGATCGCCCGCAGCGTGGGCGCGAGCAGTTCGAGTTCGGTGACGAGCCAGTGGCGGCAGCGATCGCGTTCGTCCGGCGTGGGTTTGTTTTCGGGGGGAGCGCAGTGCACGGGTGCGGTGACCCGCGTGTCGAGCAGTCGCAGTCCGTCGCCGAGGTGGGTGGCGGTCGGCTGCGTGGCGAGCCCGACGGCGTGCATCGCGGCGAAGAGCACGTCGCCGCTGCGGTCGCCGGTGAACATGCGCCCGGTGCGGTTGCCGCCGTGCGCGGCGGGCGCCAGTCCGACCAGCAGCAGCCGCGCGTCGGCGGGCCCGAACCCGGGTACCGGCCTGCCCCAATAGGTTTCGTCGCGGAAGGCGGCGCGCTTGTCGCGCGCGACCTGTTCACGCCACGCGACGAGCCGCGGGCAGGCGCGGCAGTCGGCCAGCGCCGCGTCCATCTCGGGCAGCGTGCGGTACATCCTGCGCACTCAATCACGCCGGGTGAGCCCCGCGCCGGGCGGGGTGGAATCGTCGACATGCCAGGTGAGCGCTCATGTCCGCCGGGAGAGTCGTGTCGCCGATCTCTCAGCGGGCGGGTTGATAGCATGACCTTCCTGGCCGGACGGCATGCGCCGCAGCCACCCGTTGCGCGCTGCCCACTCGATCACCTCGAGAGAGTTTTCATCCATGCAGTTTGAGATCGTCGAGCGGGACGAGACGTGGGTCGCCGGGCTGCCGGTGCGCAGTCCCAAACGGGCGCTCGGCGAACTGCGTGACCGGGATCTGGAAGCGGCCTGGGCCGCGGTGCTGCATCAGGACCTCGGCGGGCCGCTGGCCTCGGCGTACACCGACTACTCACCCGAGTTGAACACCTTCAACACCCAGATCGTCGGATACGAGTGCAAGTCCTTCGACGAGGTCACGCGCGGCCACATCGTCGCGCGGCTGCCCCGGGGCACCTATGCTCGGTTCTCCTCGGTCGGCAATTTCCCGCAGATCATGACCGATCTGTGGACCCAGATCGCCTACGCCGAGGAACACAAGCAGATCAAACGGACCTACACGGGGGACTTCGAGTGCTATCCGCACGCCTACAAGATCGATCTGTATCTGGCGGTCGAGGCCCAGTCATGAGCTATTCGATCGTGGTGCGGGACGAGGCGCTCTACGGCGGCCTGGTGGTGCCGCGGGTGCGCCCGAGTTTCAAGGTGAGCAACAGCGAACTGATCGAATTCCTCCGCGACCGGCTGCGCGACCGCGAGGGCGCCGACCATCCGCTGTACACGGTCTACGTGCCGGACCCGGCCGGCAACTACAACGTCCTGGTCAGCTACGACTACCCGGACGTGGACGCGCTGCCGGTCGGCGATGTGCTGATCAAGGTGCCCAAGGGCGTGTAC
Source organism: Nocardia wallacei (assembly GCF_014466955.1). Taxonomy (NCBI): domain Bacteria; kingdom Bacillati; phylum Actinomycetota; class Actinomycetes; order Mycobacteriales; family Nocardiaceae; genus Nocardia; species Nocardia wallacei. Next base: position 1,083,807 of record NZ_AP023396.1, read on the forward strand.
GCCCGCTTCGAGCCCAACGGCGATTACCACGATCCGGTCGAGGACGTGTGGGCTCAGGTCGACGACGCGACCGCGTCCGCCGAGATCACCCGCGCCTACCGCGAGGAGATCGAGATCTGGCGCGGTCCGGCCGAAGTGGAGCTGCTGATCTCCATCCTCGTCTAGTTAGCCGGGCAGTAGCCTCGTGGGTACCGACTGGTCTTTCTGTTCTGTCCAGTTATCGACTACATGTCCCTGACCTGGGCCGATTTCGGACTCTCCGCTCGGGTTTCGGAAGATTTGCCAGACGTCTGGTCAATTCCCGCCCGATGACGGATACTGCCTAGGCGGCCACCCCCGGGTTGCGGACAGTGTTCGGTACCCGACGGGAGGGTCCGGGTAGTCGCGCGAGACCGCGCAGCAACGGAGTAGGGACTGTATGACTGTCGAAGCCAGCGCGGTCGGCACGACGGCAGCCGTCGACGCGCGAGCGCACGACGGCCTGCGGCGCACGCCGATTCGGTGGGATACTCGGACATACGAGGAAAATGCTGGAAAGTTGCGAAGAGCGCTGGACCGGAGATGCGGCGGCGGTATGGATTTTGCGAACGACTTCTCGTCGCGTTGCGGTGAACTCGCCGCGATTTCATCGGAATACGCCTATACACTAGCGTCACTTCAGGGCGGATTCATCGACCTGCCGGGGGTGCCTGGACAACTGAGTAAGGCGTTGGTACTTCGTCCGAGCCACGCGCCGGGCCCGATCGCCGGTGACGGTCGGCCGCAGGCGCGAGGCGCGGATACCCGCGGATAGCACGATCGGAGACAAGGTGCCTCGGCGAACGCTCGACTCACTGGTGACGCAGGTTGCCGCGGAGTTGATGGGGGTCGATGCCACGACGATGGTGGCGGCGACCGAACGCGTGCTGGCCAAGCTGGTCGAGTATTTCGATGTGGACTTCAGTTTCGTCCGGCACACCGACCGGGAGCGCCGCGCGACGGTGCTGGTCGCCGAATGGCCCCGCCGCCCCGCGGTGCCGGATCCCGATCCGCTCGAGGTCGTCTACTTCGAACAGGCCGATTCGGTGTTCCGGGCGATGGAGTACGCGACCGAGCCGATGATCGTCCGCCCCATACCGGAATTCGCCGATTACCAGGAGACGATTCGCCGGTCCTCGGGCATCTCGGGGGTGACCTCGGCGACCGTGCCGCTGATGTCGCGCGGCGAGCCGACCGGCCTGCTCGGGTTCATGAAACTGGGGGACCGGGAGTGGAGCACCCGGGAAATCAATGTGCTCAAGGCCATTGCCGCATTGCTGGGCCAATTACAGGCCCGGGTGGTGGCCGAGGAGCGTTTACGCTACATCGCGCTGCACGACGATCTGACCGGGCTGGCGAATCGGCGGGCATTGCTGGAACACATGGAGGAACGGTTGCGTCCGGGCAGCCCGGGACCGGTGGCCGCATTCTTCCTCGATCTGGATCGGTTGAAGGCGCTCAACGACTTTCTCGGTCATACGGCCGGAGATAATTTCATTCGGACCCTTTCCACTCGGTTGCAGGAACATCTGGATCCCAACGACATGATCGCCCGGCTCGGCGGTGACGAGTTCGTGATCGTGCCCGCGAAGCCGATGGACGCGGTCGCCGCGGAATTGGAGGCGACCCGGATTCACCAGTTGATCATCCGGCGGGTGTCGGTCGGCGGCGAATCGGTCAGCCGGGGTGCGAGCGTCGGTGTGGCATTGGGCATTCCGGGCGATACCACCGTCGCCGATGTGTTGCGGCGAGCCGACCACGCGCTGTTGTCGGCGAAATCCGGTGGTGGCGACGGGGTAGCCGTGTTCACCGACGCGATGCGCGCGCAATTCGAATTGCAGGACGATGTCGAGCTGAATTTGCGCGGCGCGGTATCCGACGGTTCGCTGCTGCTGCACTATCAGCCCGAGGTGGACCTGCGGACCGGCCGGATCGTCGCGCTCGAGGCGCTGGTGCGCTGGCAGCATCCCACGCGCGGACTGCTGCCGCCGGGGGCGTTCGTCGGGGTGGCCGAGGCGACCAACCTGGCGGGCGAGTTGGGCCGGTGGGTGATCCGGTCGGCGTGCGCGCAGTTCGCGCAGTGGCGGCAGGCCGGGCTGGCGTCCAATGTCGTCATCCGGATCAACGTGTCGCCGGTGCAGCTGGTGAGCCTGGATTTCGTGGAGCGCGTCGAGGACGAATTGCGGCGCTTCGGCATCGACGGCAGTTCGGTGTGCCTGGAGATCACCGAGCATGTCGTGGTGCAGGATCTGGCCCGTACCCAGGTGACATTGCGCGGGCTCAAGCGGATGGGGGTGCAGATCGCCATCGATGATTTCGGTACCGGGTACAGCTCGCTGTCGCATCTGAAGGCGCTGCCGGTGGACGCGGTCAAGATCGATCGCGGCTTCGTGCAGCGCCTGGGCGTCAGCACCGATGATTTGGCGATCGTGAAATCTATTGTGGGCCTTGCGGGTTCGTTCGGCCTGGGGGTTGTCGGCGAGGGGGTGGAGACCGCCGTCGCGGCGCGCACCCTGGTGGGCCTCGGTTGTTATCGCGCGCAGGGCTTTCTGATCGCGCGGCCGATGCCGGCGGCGGAGGTCGAGACGCATCTGGCGCTCGGTCGCATTCCGCTCGATCTCGAGCTGCCCCGGGTCTCCCGGGGAGTGAATCGCATCTGAATCAGCCGTCCGGGTGAGCGCGGGCGGATCCGTCGCACGGCCGGTGGTCTGCGATGCTGTGCGGCATGAACGGCAACGATTGGCTCCTCGTGGAGACACTCGGTCCCGGGTTGGAGCCGACCGTCGTTGCCGAGGGCGGCCGGGCGCGGGAGTGGACCAGTGGGTCCAGGGCGCGGCGCCGGTTCGGGCCCGCGGCGGCCGAGCTGCTCGCCGAGCTGGTGCGACGCGCCCGCCGCGACGACGCCCCATCCGAGGTCCACGGCACCGCGGCGGGCGTGCGCGGGATCGCGGTGCCGATTCGCTGCGCGTTCGGCGCGGTGCACGGCGTGCAGGTCTGGATCGGCGCGAACGGGGATCGGCCGCCGCCGCGCCGCCCGGTCGCCGCGTGGGACTGGATGTCGGAAACCGAACTGGCACACCATGGTCCGGGTCTGGAGGAACTGGTCTTCGCCCGGGCGACCGCGGCGGCGCGGTCGGTGCGGACACCGCCGGAGGTGTTCGGCCGGATGGTGCGCTTCGACGGCCGGACGGACTATCTGGCGGTGGTGGCGGGGACCGATCCGGCCGCGCGCTGGCAGGGCGAGGCCGATTTTCTCGGTGACGACGGGCGGGTGCGCGGCATCCGCATGGTGGTGCGCGTGCACCGGCTCGGCCGGCATGTCACGCGAGCGCTGGTCTACGACGTCACGGATCTGCGGCCGCCGCAACCCGCCGCGGACCTGGCGATGACGAGAGCCGTCGCGCGGGCGGCCGAGGTCGGCATCGCCTTCGTCGAATTGGAGATGGGCCTGGTCTACGAGTGGACCAACGAGCCACCGGCCCCGCTGCACCGCTGGCTGACCGAGCGGCCGGTGCTGCATCCGGACGATCTCGAGGTCTACCGGGCGGCGTGCCGGGCGATTCTCGCCGGTGCGGACATCCGTGAACTCATCGTGCGGGTGCGTTTCGCCGATACGGACTGGATCGAGGTGCGGGCGGAGTTGTCCCGGTTGGGTGATCAGCCCACGCACGGGCTGATCCGGGTGGCGCCCAGGTCGGATTAGTACTGCAACGGCGCTCAGCACACCCCTCGTTGTCCGCGCAGGATCTCGGCCGGAGCCGAGGCGGTACGCGGACGATCCCGCGGCGGATCCACCGTGTGGATTCCGGCTGAAAGCGCGCCGGAACGACGGGAGTGCCGTGGCAGTATCCGGCCGGCGGCGGGTTCTCCCATCCTTCTGCCCGGGTTCATCTTCCGTTGGCCTGCCCGGTTCGGGGCCCGGCGACGATCGGCGCGTGCGCATCGTGCAATTGGCCAACTTCTACGGGCCGCGTTCGGGCGGGCTGCGCACCGCCCTGCACCACCTGGGTGCGGGATACGTGGCCGCCGGGCACGAGGTGGTGCTGGTCGTGCCCGGCCCGCGGTGGGGTGAGGAGACGCTCGGAACGGGCGTGCGGCGGATCACCGTTCCCGCCGTGGCGATTCCGTGGACCGGAGGCTACCGGGCCGCCGACCCGCGGCGGGTGGCCGACGTGCTGACCGGGCTGCGACCCGACGCGCTCGAGGTGTCGGACCGGTTGACGCTGCGCGGATTCGGGCGCTGGGCGCGGCGGCGTGATATCGCGGGCGTGATGATCTCGCACGAGCGGCTGGACCGGTTGCTCGGTCAGGTGCTGCCCGGTCCGCTGGCGCGCCGCGCCGCCGACGCGGCCAACCGGCGTTCCGCCGAAGATTACGACATCGTGGTCTGCACAACGGAATTCGCGCAGGCGGAGTTCGAGCGCATCGCCGTGCCGAACGTGGCCCTGGTGCCGCTGGGCGTGGACCTGGAGACGTTCAGTCCATCGCGGCACGACGGTGCGCTGCGGCGGCGGTTCGGCGCGCGGCACCTGCTGGTGCACTGCGGGCGGCTGTCGGTGGAGAAGCGGGTGGACCGCAGCATCGAGGCCGTCGACACACTGCGCCGGGAGGGCATGGACGCGCGACTGGTGGTGGCGGGCGACGGTCCGCGACGGGAGTCGTTGCAGCGGCGGGCCCGCGCGGTGGCGCCGCTGCCCGACGGGCGCCCGGCCGTGCATTTCACCGGGTTCATCGCCGACCGGAACCGGCTGGCCACGCTGCTCGCGAGTTCGGACGTGTCGCTGGCGCCGGGCCCGCACGAGACCTTCGGCCTGGCCGCGCTGGAGGCGCTGGCGGCGGGCACGCCCGTGGTCGCCAGCCGGTCCTCCGCGCTGGCCGACATCGTCACCGAGGACTGCGGCGCGGTGGCCGACGACGATCCCGCCTCCTTCGCGCAGGCGGTCACCGACGTGCTCGCGCTTCCGCCCGGCGATCGACGCCGCGCCGCGCGCCACCGGGCCGAGCAGTTCACCTGGCCGGCCGCGGTGGCGGGGATGCTGGAGGTGCTCGGCGGCCGCTGACGGGCGCGCCCGGGAGCGGCGGCGCAACGGGGCGTCGAACCGGAAACGGGGGCAGCCCGTATGCTCTCGGCAGCACAGGAAAACGTCAGGCGCCGGGAACGGGGATCCCGCGGAGGGTTCGGCGCCGCCCCTACCGAGCATCCGAGGAAACCGCGTGCGCGATCGCTTGAAGTCCGTGAGTGGCAAGAAGACTCTGGTCACCGGCGCGGCCAGCGGGATCGGGCGGGCCACCGCGATCGCCGCGGCCCGGTCCGGCGCCGAACTGGTGCTGACCGATATCGATGCCACGGGGCTGGCCGGGACCGTCGAGGCGATCGGCCGCGAGGGCGGCAAGGTGTTGTTCTCACGTGCCCTCGACATCAGCGACTACGAAGCGGTCACCGCATTCGCCGACGCGGTGCACGCCGCGCACGGCGGCCTCGATGTGGTGATGAACGTCGCGGGCGTGTCGGCGTGGGGCACCGTGGAGAACCTCGAGCACCGGCACTGGCGGACCATGGTCGACGTCAATCTGATGGGCCCGATCCATGTGATCGAGAACTTCGTCCCGCGGATGGTGCGCGACGGGCGCGGCGGCGCGTTGGTCAACGTGTCCTCGGCCGCGGGACTGCTGGCGTTCCCGTGGCACGCCGCCTACAGCGCCAGCAAGTTCGGGTTGCGCGGCGTGTCGGAGGTGCTGCGGTTCGACCTGGCGCGGCACGGCATCACCGTGCACCTGGTGGTGCCGGGCGCGGTGAACACACATCTGGTGCAGACGGTCGAGATCGCCGGGGTCGACCGCGACGATCCGCGAGTGCAGCGCTACGTCAAGCGATTCCAGCGCCACGCCACCCCGCCCGAGCGGGTGGCCACGCAGATCCTGCGCGGTATCGAGAAGAACCGCTTCATGATCCACACCTCGTTCGACGTCCGCTTCGGCTATTGGTGGGCGCGCAAGTTCGCGCTGCCCTACGAGTTCGCGATGCGCCGCGCCAACGACCTGTTCGACAGTTTCCTGAAGCGGGGTTAGCAGGCGGCCGAGTCGGCTTCGGCTGTCTCGTAGGCGTTTTCGCAGCCCTCGCCGTCGGGGGACGCCTCGCAGTTGAGGTTGACGTCCAGGACGCGGGCGCCGGGGCCCTCGTCGCCGAGCTTGTCGTGGAAGTTGACGATGCGGCAGCTGGCGAGCGAGAGACAGCCGCAGCCGATGCAGCCGGTGAGGCTGTCGCGCAGGCGGGTCAGCTGCTCGATGCGCTGGTCGAGGTCGACTCGCCAGATGGTGGACAGCCGCTCCCAGTCCTTGCGGTTGGGGGTGCGGCCCTCGGGGAGGGTGCCCAGGGCCTTGCGGATCTCGCTGAGCGGGATGCCGACGCGCTGGGAGATGCGGATGAAGGCCACCCGGCGCAGCGTCTCGCGCGAGTATCGGCGCTGGTTACCGCTGGTGCGACGGCTGGTGATGAGGCCCTCGCGCTCGTAGAAGTGCAGCGCCGACACCGCGACCCCGCTGCGTTCGGACAATTGGCCCGGGGTGAGTTCCTTGGTGTTCCAGGTCGTCTGCTGCATACCTGAACAATACTTCAGGTAAAGGGCGCGGCGCGGCCGTTTGGAAGTAACTTGCGGCGTGTCGCCATCATTCCCCGTGTGCCGTCCGGGTCGCGCGGGCGGGTCGATCTCGGTGGCGCACACCCAGCGAATTCCGTGCCAAGGCGGCAGCGGATGACTACGGTCGGGTTATGGAAACAGAGGCTGTGCCGTCGGCGCGACCGTTTTCCGTGACAAGCGAGGTCGGGACGCTGCGCACGGTGCTGCTGCACCGGCCCGGCGCGGAACTGCGCCGGCTCACCCCGCGCAACAACGATCAGCTGCTGTTCGACGCCATCCCGTGGGTGGAGCGCGCCCAGCAGGAACACGACACCTTCGCCGGGCTGCTGGCCGGGCGCGGCGTCGAGGTGTTGCTGCTGCGGAACCTGCTGGTCGAGACGCTGGCGCGGAGCGGGCCCGGCCGCAGCATGGGCATCACGGCCGCGGTGGACGCGCGGCGTATCGGTTACGCGCTGGCCGAGGAACTGAAGTCGTACCTGTTCGGCGTGTCCGACGCCGAGGAGCTGGCGGCGGTGCTGATGTCGGGGATGACCTTCGACGAGCTGCCGTTCGATCCGGGCACGTCGCTGGTGCGCCGCATGCATCACGGCACCGACTTCGTCATCGATCCGCTGCCGAATCTGTTGTTCACGCGCGACTCCTCGTTCTGGGTGGGGCCGAAGGTGGCGATCACTTCCCTGGCCCTGCCCGCCCGCGCGCGCGAGACCTCGCTGACCGATCTGGTCTACGCCTTCCATCCGCGCTTTCTCGGCGTGCGGCGGGCCTACGAGTCGCACACCGCGCCGATGGAGGGCGGCGACGTGCTGCTGCTGGCGCCCGGTGTGGTGGCGATCGGGGTGGGCGAGCGCACCTCCCCGGCCGGCGCGGAAGCGTTGGCGCGCAGCCTGTTCGAGGACAATCTCGCGCACACCGTGCTGGTGGTGCCGATCGCGCAGAACCGCGCGACCATGCACCTGGACACGGTCTGCACCATGGTCGACACCGACGCCGTCGTGATGTACCCGGCGGTGCAGGATTCGCTGTGCGCCTTCACCATCGGCAAACGCGACGACGGCACGGTGGAGATGCGCGGGCCGGACCCGTTTCTCCCCGCGGCGGCCGAGGCGATGGGCATTCCCAAACTCCGGGTCATCGACACCGGCCTGGACGGCGTCACCGCCGAACGGGAACAGTGGGACGACGGGAACAACACGCTGGCCCTGGCGCCCGGCGTGGTCGTCGCCTACGAACGCAACGAGAACACCAACGCGCGGCTGGCGGACGCGGGTATCGAGGTGCTGACCATTCCCGGATCCGAACTCGGCTCCGGGCGAGGTGGTCCACGCTGCCTGTCCTGCCCGTTGGCGCGGGACGAAGTGTGAGGCGCGATGCTGGACATTCCGGTCGACCATCATTCGACGGTCCCCCCGTACGAGCAGTTACGGCAGGGCATCATCGCCCGGGTGCGGTCCGGTGAGCTGACGGCGGGGACCAAGATCCCCACCGTGCGCGCGCTGGCCGGACACCTCGGGCTCGCCCCGAACACCGTGGCGCGCGCGTATCGCGAACTGGAACAGGACGGCGTGCTCGAGACCCGCGGGCGGCTCGGCTCGTTCATCGCCTCGTCCGGCGATCCGACCCGGGATCTGGCCGGGCGGGCCGCCACCGAATACGTGGCGGTGATCCGGCGGCTGGGGCTCGATGACGAGGCGGCGGTGAGCTATGTGCGAGCCGCGTTGAGCGAGTAGCTATTTCCAGCTCGGCAGCCAGAGATGGTCGTGCCAGTTGCCGACCGTGATCGGCAGCGCGGTCAGGATCGGCCACAGCCAGATGAAGTTGGCCACCACCACACCGAGATACAGGCACACCAGCAGCAGGCTCAGCCGCCGGTGTTCGGTCCAGCGCTCGAAGCGGTCGCCGACGCGTGCGAACGGCGCGGGGCCGAGGATGTCACCCAGCACCAGGGCGATGCCCATGACCAGGAACGGCGCCATCGGCACGGCGTAGAAGTAGTACATCTGCCGGTCCAGGGTCGCGAACCAGGGCAGCAGGCCCGCGCCGTAGCCGACCAGGACGGTGGCGTAACGCCAGTCGCGGCGGGTGGCGGTGCGCCAGACGGCCCAGGCCAGCATGGGCAGCGACACCCACCACAGCGCCGGGGTGCCGATCAGCATGACCGCTTTCACGCACACCGACTGGCCGCAGCCGGTGACGCCGCTGTCGGCGTAGTAGTAGAGCATCGGCCGCAGACCCATCGGCCACGACCACGGCTTGGACTCCCAGGGGTGGTGATTGCCCGCCGAATTGGTCAGGCTCTCATGGAATTTCAGTGATTCGGCCTGGTTGTGCCACAGCGAGCGGAGCGCGTCCGGTATCCAGGACCAGGTGCCGCCCGCGCCGATGGCATTGCCGACCGAATAGCGGTCGTAGCCGTCCTCGCTGGCGAACCAGCCCCAGTAGGCGGCCAGGTAGACCAGCAGCGGCACCACCACCAGCGAGGCCAGGGCGGGGCCGATGTCGCGGACGGCGGTTCCGACCCACGGGCGCGCGACCTTGTACGCGCGGCGGGCCGCGACGTCGAAACACACCGACATCAGACCGAACGCGGCGACGAAGTACATGCCCGACCACTTGGTGCCGCAGCTCAGCCCGAGCAGCAGGCCCGCGCCGAAGCGCCACCAGCGCACGCCCAGCCGGGGGCCGAAGGCGCTCAGCGCGATGCGTCCCTCGGCATCGGCTCGCGCCATGCGCTCGCGGACCTGATCGCGGTCCACGATCAGGCAACCGAAGGCGGCGGTGACGAACAGGGCCTGGAAGATGTCGAGCATGCCGATGCGGGAGGAGACGAAGGTCAGGCCGTCGGCGATCAGCAGCAGTCCGGCGATGGCGCCGATCAGGGTGGAGCGGGTCATGCGCCGGGTGATCCGGATGACCAGCAGTACCAGCAGCGAGCCGAACACCGCCGCCGAGAACCGCCAGCCCCAGCTGGTGTAGCCGAACAGCAGCTCGCCCAGCGCGATCATCTGCTTGCCCACCGGCGGATGTACCACCAGCCCGTAGGCCGGATTGTCCTCGACCCAGCCGCCGGTCACCAGCTGCCAGGCCTGCGGCGCGTAGTGCTTCTCATCGAAGACGGGGGTGCCGGCGTCGGTGGGATAGTTCAGGTTCAGGAAGCGGGTCACCACGGCGATCGCGGTGAGCACGAGCGTGACGACCCAGCCGCGCACCCGATCGGTCGGGCCGAAATCGGGAGTGGGGCGCAGCGGCGCCGGGCTGGACGAGGCCGAGCCCGCGCCGATCGCCGGACGCGCGTCGGTCAGCTGGGTCACGCGTCGATCGTATGCGGTGCACGTCCGCCCCCCTCGCAGCGGTGAGCCGAGGGCGGTTGGGTGGGAGTGTGGGTCGGGGGTGAGGGCGGTTGGGGAGGAGGGCCTACTGGGGCGAGGATGGTTGGTCAGGAGTGGAGGCGGGCGGCGAGGACGGCGTCGTAGAGTTCGCGGCGGGAGGTGTTCGTGGCCGAGGCGACCTGGGCGCAGGCGTCCTTCAGGCGTAGGCCGTCGGCGACCAGGTCCTCCACCTCGTCGACGAGGTCGGCCGGGTGTGCCGAAACCGATTGGGCCCCTTCGACAACCACCGTGATCTCGCCGCGGGCCCCGTCGATCGCCCAGGTCGCCAGCTCGTCGAGGGAGCCGCGGACGACCTGCTCGTAGGTCTTGGTCAGCTCGCGGCAGACGGCGGCGCGGCGGGTGGGGCCGAGCACCTCGACGGCATCGGCGAGACAGTCGGCCAGGCGGTGCGGCGCCTCGAAGAACACGACGGCCCGCGGCTCGGTCACCAACGTGCGCAGCCACTGCTTGCGCCGACCCGACTTACGCGGCGCGAAGCCGTCGAAGCAGAACCGCTCCATCGGCAATCCGGACAGCGCCAACGCCGTCGTCACCGCGGACGGACCTGGCAGGCAGGTCACCGGCAGCTCGCGTTCGACGCACGCCGCGACCATCCGATAGCCCGGATCGCTCACCGACGGCATACCCGCGTCGGTCACCAGCAGCACGGTGCTTCCGGCCTCGATCTCGGCCAGCAACTGGGGAATCCGGGCGGTCTCGACGTGATCGTAGAAACTCACCACCCGCCCGGCGATCTCCACTCCGAGCGCCTTGGCCAGCGCTCGCGTGCGCCGGGTGTCCTCGGCGGCGACCACCGTCGCGGTACCGAGCGCCTCGCGCAACCGCTGTGAGGCGTCCCCCGGGTCGCCCATCGGCGTCGCCGCCAGCACCAGGCGACCGGCCCGCCCACTCGTCGCACTCCCGTCCGGGGACTCCGCCGCCATGTCGTCGGCGGTCAGGACTTGGGCTCGACGTACTTCGGGAAGACCGGTTCCGGCGGGGGCAGCGGCAATCCCGGTTCGATCGGGGTGGCCAGGTCGGCGAAGGTGCGGCCGGTCTGGGCCAGCTGGTCGAGAATGCGTCCGGCCGAACCCGGGATGACCGGCTGCACCAGGATCGACACGATGCGCAGCACCTCGAGGGTCACATACAGCACGGTGCCCTCGCGCGCGGTGTCGCCCGCCTTCGCCAGCGCCCACGGCTGCTGTGCGGAGAAGTACCGGTTCGTCTCGCCGAGCGTGAGCCAGATCGCCTCCAGCGCCAGATGCATCTGCTGCTGGTCGAATTCGGCGCGGGCGCGCTCCAGCAGGCCGTTCGCCCGGTCCAGCAGGGCGCGGTCGTCGTCGGTGAATTCGCCGGGAGTCGGTACGGCCGAAGCGAAGTCGCGCGCCACCATCTTCAGGCTGCGCTGCACCAGGTTGCCGTACTCGTTGGCCAGATCGGTGTTGATGCGGCCGACGATCGCCTCGTGGCTGTAGGAACCGTCCTGGCCGTAGGAGATCTCGCGCAGCAGGAAGAAGCGCACCGCGTCCAGACCGTAGGTCTCCACCAGCGCCGTCGGGTCGACCACATTGCCGACCGACTTGGACATCTTCTCGCCCTTGTTGGTCAGAAAGCCGTGCACGAAAACGCGTTTCGGCAACTCGACCCCGGCCGAGAGCAGGAACGCCGGCCAGTACACGGTGTGGAAACGGGTGATGTCCTTACCGATGATGTGCACGTCGGCGGGCCAGAAGCGTTGGAACGCAGTCGATTCGGTGTTCGGGAAGCCGACGCCGGTGAGGTAGTTGGTGAGCGCGTCCACCCACACGTACATCACGTGATCGGAATGGTCCGGCACCGGCACCCCCCAGTCGAAGGTGGTGCGCGAGATGGACAGATCGCGCAGCCCGGCCTTCACATAACTGACGATCTCGTTGCGGCGGGTGGCGGGCAGGATGAACTCGGGATGCCGCTCGTACAGGTCGAGCAGCGCGTCCTGGTACTTCGAGAGCCGGAAGAAGTAGTTCGACTCCTCGGTCCACTCCACCGGCGTGCCGGTCTCGGTGGCGACCCGGGTGCCGTCCGCGCGGACGGTGGTCTCCTCCTCGGTGTAGAAGGCCTCGTCGCGCACCGAGTACCAGCCCGAGTAGGTGTCGAGGTAGATGTCGCCGTTGTCGCGCATCCGCTCCCAGATGGCGATGCTGGCGGCGACGTGGTCCTCGTCGGTGGTGCGGATGAACCGGTCGTAGGAGATGTCGAGGGCCTTGTCCAGCTGCTCGAACACGTCGGAGTTACGGGAGGCGTACTCCTGCACCGGGACGTTCGCGGCCCGCGCCGACTGCTGCACCTTCTGACCGTGTTCGTCGGTGCCGGTCATGAAGAACACGTCGTAGCCGTCGAGGCGCTTGAACCGCGCGAGGGCGTCGGCCGAGATGTACTCGTAGGCGTGGCCGATGTGCGGCGCACCGTTCGGGTAGGCGATGGCCGTGGTGATGTAGAAGGCGGGGCGTTCGCTCATGATGTGACTACTGTAATCGGCGTGCCCGTGACCGTTCGCGCGAATATCCCCGGTGATCATGCCTAGCAAACGACCCGCACCCGAACCGCCCGAACCGCTGTCCCCGCTGGTGGACGCGCACACCCATATGGACGCCTGCGGCGCCACCGACGCCGAATCGGTTGCGGCCCTGCTGGATCGCGCGGCGGCGGTCGGTGTCGGCCGGGTGGTCACCGTCGCCGACGACCTGGCCGCCGCGCGCTTCGCCGTGCGGGCGGCGCACTGGGACCAGCGCGTGTACGCGGCCGTCGCGCTGCACCCGACCCGCGCGAACGCGCTGGACGACGCGGCGCGGACGGAACTGGAGAAGCTGGCCGGCGACCCGCGCGTGGTCGCCGTCGGCGAGACCGGCCTGGACTACTACTGGCCCGGAAAACTCGACGGCTGCGCGACGGTCGAGGAGCAGGTCGAGGGCTTCCGCTGGCACATCGACCTCGCGAAACGCCTCGGCAAACCGCTGATGATCCACAACCGCGAGGCCGATCACGACCTGCTGGCCGTGCTGCTCGACGAGGGCGCGCCGGAGACGGTGATCTTCCACTGCTTCTCCTCCGACACGAACATGGCGCTGGCCTGCGTCGCGGAGGGATATGTACTGAGCTTCTCCGGCACCGTGAGCTTCAAGAACGCGCACGAACTGCGGGAGGCCGCCACGGTCGTGCCGGACGAGCAGATCCTGGTCGAGACCGACGCGCCGTTCCTGACCCCGCATCCGTTCCGCGGCGCGCCCAACGAGCCGTACTGCCTGCCCTACACCGTGCGGGCGCTGGCCGAGGCCCGTGACCAGGACCCGGTCGAACTCGCGAAGGTCACCACGGCCAACGCCATGCGGGTCTACGGGATGTACTTCTAGCGCTCCGCCGTATGCCCCGGACCAGGGGATGTATGCGTTCGAGGTGCGAACTGTGGGGCAGTTCACTACGATGACGCGGGTCGTTATCTACCTGCTCTCTCGATATCGACTCGTGATGTGGAAAACCCCTGTTCCACGGCTCGTGGTTGTCAGGGCCTGACCCCCTCGTTATCGTATTGTGACCATGCCGGACTTTCGGATGCCCGCTCTGGAGCGGATCAACTCCTCACGCTCGCCGCTGTTGTACACGGCGATCGCGGCGATGCTGATCACGCTGATCGTGGGTGCGGCATTGGCGATCGTGAACAAGAAGACGGTCACCATCGTCATCGACGGCCAGCGGACCAGCCTCACCACCATGTCCGGGGACGTGCGCGGGGTACTCAAGGCCGCCGGATTCGTCCTCACCAACCGCGACCTGGTCTCGCCGTCGGCCGACGAGATCGTGCTCGACGGCGCTACCGTCACGTTGAACCGGGCCCGGCAGGTCGCGCTGACCCTCGACGGGCGCCCGCAGAAGGTGTGGACCACCGCGGCCACCGTCGCCGACGCGCTGCAGCAGCTGAACATTCCCTCCGACGTGTTCGTCTCGCCCGCGCGGCCGACGCCGCTGCCGCTGCAGGGAGCCGCGCTGGCGGTCACCAGCCCGCGCACCGTGCTGCTCGCCGACAACGGCGAAGCGCCCGGTTATGTGCGGATGGCCGCGCCGACGGTCGGGGAACTGCTACAGGTGCAGGGTGTGCCGCTGGCGAACCAGGATTCGGTCGAGCCGCCCGCCGCGACGCCGCTGCGGGACGGCATGAAGATCACCGTCACGCGTAAGCGGGTGGAGAACCGGGTGGAGCGGGTGGCGCTGGATCCGACCGAGGACGTCATCGAGGATCCTGAGCTGAATATGAGCCGGACCGTTATCGAGAATCCGGGTAAGCCGGGGGTGCAGGATGTGACGTTCGCGGTGTCGATCGTCAATGGGCAGGAGGCGAGTAAGGATCCGATCAGTAACACCGTGATCGTTCCCGCTCAGCCCAAGACGGTTCGGAAGGGGGCCAAGCCGGGGACCGAGGTGCCGCCGGTGCGCGACGGAGCGGTGTGGGATGCGTTGGCGCAGTGCGAGTCTCATGGGAACTGGGCTATCAATACGGGGAACGGGTTCTATGGGGGGATTCAGTTCGATCAGAACACGTGGGAGCGGCAGGGGGGGACTCGGTATGCGCCTCGGGCCGATTTGGCTACCAGGGAGGAGCAGATCGCTATTGCGGAGGTGACGCGGGCTCGGCAGGGGTGGGGGGCTTGGCCGGCTTGTACTAGTCGGTTGGGGATTAGTTAGGGGAGTGGGGGTGTGGGGTTTGTGGGTGTGAGCTGGGAGTGTGGGCACGAGGTGTGAGGTGGGGATGTGGGTGGGGGTAGGTTGAAAGTGATGCGTTATGGGGGTGATAGCTGTATTTTTGGCCTCCGCTTCGCTCCGGCGGGTTTTCGGCGCCCTGTGGCTCGGTTTTCGGGTACCGCTGCTGGCTCCTTCGTCGCGGACGCAGCGGTACCCGAAAACCGAGCCGCGCCGAAAACCTTTGGGGTTGGCGGGCTATGGGATGTTTTTGGCGGAGGGGGTTGCGTGCGGGTGGGAAGAGTTGCGTGCGGGGATTGTGTGGGGTGGGTGTCACGCGTGAGGGGGTTGCGTGGGTGGGTATCGCGCGCGAGGGGGTTGCGTGGGTGGGTGTCGCGCATGGGGGGATTGCGTGAGGTAGGTATCGCGTGCGAGGGGGTTGCGTGGGTAGGTATCGCGCGTGAGGGGATTGCGTGAGGGTGGGTGTCGCGCGCGAGGGGGGTTGCGTGGGTGGGTGTCGCGCGCGAACGGATTGCATGGGTAGGTATCGCGCGCGAAGGGTTGCGTGGGGTGGTGGTGCGCTGGGTGGGTGCTACATGAGGGCGCCGCCGTCTACTCGGATTTCGCTTCCCGTTATGTAGCGGCCGTCTTCTGAGGCGACCATGGCTACTGCGCCTGCTACGTCTTCCGGGTGGCCCAGGGCGCCGCCGTTCAGCCAGCCGGTCAGGCGGGAGAAGAGGCTCCAGTCTGCGTCGGGGGGTGTTTCCAGGTTTGTTGTGATGCCTGTGGTTATGCCGCCGGGGACGATATTTACCGCGCGCAGGCCCTGTTTGGCGTATTCGAGGGCTATTGCGTGAGTCATCGCGTTGACGCCGCCTTTGGAGGCCGAGTACGCGGCCATGTAGGGGTGGGCGCCGAAGGCTGAGGTGGAGGAGAAGTTCACTACTACCGGGTGGTTTCCCTGTAGGAGGGTCGGGATGGCGGCTTGGACCATCAGGAAGGTTCCCGTCAGGTTCACTCCGATCACCTGGTTCCACGCTTCGAACGGCATGTCGTGGGTGTGGGCCGTGCGCATGATTCCGGCCGCGTTCACCAGGACGTCCAGGCCGCCCAGGTATTCCACGGCGGTGCTGACGGCGGTGCGCACCGAGTCGGGACTCGACACGTCGACCTGGACGGTTTCCAGGCGGGAGCTGTGCTCGGTCGCGGCCTCGGCGGTTTCCTTCAGGCCCGCTTCGGCGATGTCGGCGGCCACCAGCTCGGCGCCCTCGGCCAGCAGGCGCAGGGCGACGCCCCGGCCGATGCCCGATCCGGCTCCGGTGACCAGCACCCGTCGTCCGTCGTATCTGCGCTGCATTGCGTGCGTCCTTTCGAACAGGGGAGAGCTCGTGCCACCGGTTCGTTGTTCCGGTACCCGAGAAAACTAGAACGAGTACTAGTTTGCGTCAATGTGGCACCCCGGTGCGGGCGCGGCCTCGGTGTCGAGGGTGGGGCTTGGTAGGTTGTCCGGCGTGTCCGAACCCGCCTTCGTCGCTCGTGGTCAGGCCGATCTGCTCGGGCCCGCCGAGGTTCGGGAGCTGGCGGAGCGGCTGGGGGTGCGGCCGACCAAGCAGCTCGGTCAGAACTTCGTGCACGACGCGAACACGGTGCGGCGGATCGTCGGCGCGGCGGGGGTGGGGCGCGAGGATGTGGTGCTCGAGGTCGGGCCGGGGCTCGGATCGCTGACGCTGGCGCTGCTGGACGTGGTGGACCGAGTCGTGGCGGTGGAGATCGACCCGGTACTGGCGCAACAACTTCCGGATACGGTGGCCGATCGCGCGGGACGGCTGGCCGAGCGGCTGCAGGTGATCGAGGCGGATGCGCTGCGCGTCACCGGTGCGGATCTGCCCGCCGCTCCGACCGCGCTGGTGGCGAACCTGCCCTACAACGTGGCCGTCCCCGTGCTGCTCCACCTGCTGGCCGAATTGCCCGGCCTCGCAACGGCTCTGGTGATGGTGCAGGCCGAGGTGGCGGACCGGCTGTCGGCCGAGCCGGGCTCGCGCATCTACGGGGTGCCCAGTGTGAAGGCGGGTTTCTTCGGGACCGTCCGGCGCGCGGGAGCCGTTGGGCGCCAAGTCTTCTGGCCGGTGCCGCAGGTCGAATCGGGGCTGGTGCGCGTCGAGCGCTACGCCGAGCCGCCGTGGCCCCAGGACGCCGCCTTCCGCAGGCGCGTCTTCGCCGTGGTCGACGCCGCGTTCGCCCAGCGCCGCAAGACCTTACGCGCGGCCCTGGCGAACTGGGCGGGCTCCCCGTCCGCCGCCGAGCGACGCCTGACCGCCGCCGGTATCGATCCCACGGCGCGCGGCGAAACCCTCGACACCGCCGCCTTCGTCCGGCTCGCCGAGCAATCCTGACCGGACCGGCCGGTCAGCCCGCCGGAGTGAAGGTGAGGCCCGCGACCACGGTGTCCGCGTCCGTCCCGTCGTGCTCGGCGCGGGTGGTGACGGTCAGCTGGGCCAGGTAGGGCGTGGTGTCGCTGTCGATGAGGGTGTAGCGGTTGTAGGCCCAGAGTGTCAGTGGGGCAATGGCATACGTGCCGGTGATGGCGGCCGAGGGATAGCCGCCGAAACGTCCGATGTGGGTGTCGCGCTCCTCCCACTCCGGCAGGCGGCGGGCGTCGGTGAAGCCGCAGGCGAGCAGGGTTTCGGCATCGACGGGACGGGACAGCCGCACCATCAGCACCACCGCGTTGTCGGCCCAGCCGTCCTCGGGCGCCTGCGCCCAGACGCCGTAGGTGCCCGCGAAGCTCTCCGGGGGCATCTGCTGCCAGCCCTCCGGAACTCCGATCGACACCACCGGGGCGCCCTCCGCGCCGGGCGCGACCGGCTCGGCCGCGATCTCGGCGGCGGCCAGGTACTCGGCGATGGTGAGCAGCTGTTCGGGTCCGGTGGGGGCTGTCACGGGTGTCCTCTCGGCGCGGTACGGACGTGATCGCTGCGAGTCTGCCATGCGGGGTGGGCGGGGCACGGGCGAAGGGCCGCCCGGGAATTCCGGACGGCCCTTCGGGCCGGTCAGTGGAACGAGCGCAGCCGCAGGCTGTTGCTCACCACGAAGACGCTCGACAGAGCCATGGCGGCCCCGGCGAGCATCGGGTTCAGCAACCCCGCCGCGGCCAGCGGAATGGCCGCCACGTTGTAGCCGAACGCCCAGAACAGGTTTCCCTTGATGGTCCGCAGCGTGGCCCGGGACAGCCGGATGGCCGTCGCCACGGTCCGCAGATCACCGCGTACCAGCGTGATGTCCCCGGCCTCGATGGCGACATCGGTGCCGGTGCCCATGGCCAGGCCCAGATCGGCCCGGGCGAGGGCGGCCGCGTCGTTGACGCCGTCGCCGACCATCGCGACCACCTTGCCCTCGCGCTGCAGCCGCTCCACCACCGCCAGCTTGTCGCTGGGCAGCACCTCCGCGATCACCTCGTCGATACCGACCTGATCGGCGACGGTGCGCGCCGCGGCGGCGTTGTCACCGGTCAGCAGGACCGGGGTGAGGCCGAGGGCTCGCAGGTCCGAGATCGCCTCGGCGCTGGTGGCTTTGATCGCGTCGGCGATCACCAGCACGCCGCGGGCGACGCCGTCCCACGCCACCGCGACGGCGGTGTGCCCGGCCCGCTCGGCCGCCGCCTTCGCCTCGGCCAGCCGGTCGGGCAGGGTGACCGACCAGTCCGCGAGCAGCTCGGCGCGCCCGATGACCACCGCGCGCCCGCCGACCAGGCCCTGCACGCCCTTGCCGCCGTGGCTCACGAACTGCTCGACCGGGTCGATCGACAGCCCGCGTTCCTTGGCGCCGGTGACGACCGCCCGCGCGACCGGATGCTCGGAGCCGTGCTCCACCGCCGCGGCCACGGCCAGCAACTCGTCGGGCTCGGTGCCGTCGGCCGCGATCGTCTCGGCCAGCGTCATCCGGCCGGTGGTGACGGTGCCGGTCTTGTCCAGCACGACGGTGTCGATGCGCCGGGTCGACTCCAGCACCTGCGGGCCCTTGATCAGGATGCCCAGCTGGGCGCCGCGCCCGGTGCCGACCAGCAGCGCGGTCGGCGTGGCCAGGCCCAGCGCGCACGGGCAGGCGATGATCAGCACCGCCACCGCCGCGCCGAAGGCGGTGCTCACCGCGGCCCCGGCGCCGAGCCAGAAGCCCAGCGCCGCCACCGCGATCGCGATGACGATCGGCACGAACACCCCGGCCACCCGGTCGGCCAGCCGCTGCACCTGCGCCTTGCCGGTCTGCGCGTCCTCCACCAGCCGCGCCATCTGCGCCAGTTGCGTGTCGGCGCCGACGCGGGTGGCCCGCACGGTCAGCATGCCGCCCGCGTTCACGGTGGCGCCGACGACCTGATCGCCCGGCCCCACCTCGACCGGTACCGGCTCACCGGTCAGCATGCTCATGTCGAGTGCCGAACTGCCTTGCACCACAACGCCGTCGGTGGCGATCTTGGCGCCCGGCCGGACCAAAAATTCCTCGCCGACGCGCAAATCCGCTACGGGAACGAGGGTTTCGACGCCGTCGCGCAGCACCGAGACGTCCTTGGCACCCAGCTCGAGCAGCGCCCGCAGCGCCGACCCGGCCTTCTCCTTGGATCGCGTCTCGAAGTACCGGCCCGCCAGAATGGCCGTGATCAGTACCGCCGCCACCTCGAAGTACAGCGCCGAGGACGAATCGCCACGCGAAATACTCAGGCTGAACGGGTGTTTCATGCCAGGCATGCCCGCGTCGCCGAAGAACAGCGCGTAAACCGACCATCCGAAGGCGGCGATCGAACCCAGCGAGATCAGCGTGTCCATGGTCGCGGCGCCGTGCCGGGCGTTGACCCAGGCCGCGCGATGGAACTGCCAGCCGCCCCACACCACGATGGGTGCGGCGAGGGTCAGCGAGAGCCACTGCCAGTTGTCGAACTGCAGTGCCGGGACCATGGCCATGGCGGTGACCGGAATCGCCAACGCCAGGCTGACCAGGAGCCGGTGCCGCAGTGGTGCGGTGGCCGCCGGCGCCGAATCCGCCTCGGGCGTTTCGGTTCGCGGCGGTTCGGGGCTGTGCACGGCGGCGGTGTATCCGGTGTCGACCACCTTGGCGATCAGGTCGTCGGTGGTGACCGAGGGCGGGTAGCTCACCTTCGCCTTCTCGGTGGCGTAGTTCACCGAGGCGGTGACGCCGTCGATCCGGTTGAGCTTCTTCTCGATTCGCGCCGCGCAGGAGGCGCACGTCATGCCGCCGATATCCAGTTCGATCGACCGCGCGGTGGCGGGGGCGCTCATGGGTGACCTCCTTCGTGGTGTCCGGCGTCGCTGTCCGGCGCGGTTGTCGTTGCCGCGGTGGTGAATTCGGCGGTGTGCACCGCGCCGTCGTGCTGGAAATCCAGGTACAGGCGGTACGCCCCGGCGCTGGGGGCCTGCGCGTGGAAGGCCACATCCGGCCCGGCGGGTGTGCGGCCGACCTCACCCTGCGGGTGTACGTGCAGGTAGGACAGGTCGGAGGCGCGCAGCGCCACCAGATGTCCATAGGCGCCCAGGTAGGGCTGCAGGTCGGTGACCGGCTTGCCGTCCCGGGTCACCGTGAAGTGTAGTGCGCCGCCCGCGGTGGTCAGATCGCCGCCGAGGGTGACGTGGTAGCCGTCCACGTCGGCGGTTCGAGCCGGCGGTGGCAGCGGCCGGTCCGCGCCCTCGCCCGCCACGGTGACGGTGCGGCTCAGCGTGAGGTCCGGCCCACCGGCGGGGGAGAAGTCGGTGAACACCCGGTAGGTGCCGGGTTCGGCCCACTTCCAATCGATGGACCAGGTGCCGTCTGCTGCCCGCGCCGGATGCACGTGCCGGAACTGCCGGGCGTCGGACCGGACCACGATCAGGTGCAGGTCCTTCTCGTGCAGCGGCGTGTACGCCGTGACCGGTGCGCCGTCCTCGCCCACGATGCGGAATCGCAGTACGCCGGGCTCGTTCGGCGTGCCGGGAGCCGCGATCTCGGTGAGAGTGTAGCCCTGCTCGCTGCTCCGCAATCCGTTGCTCATGGTCTCGTGCCCGGGGGCCGGCCCGGCCGGGTCGCCCACCAGGGCGCCGATGCCGAGCGCGGCCCCGAACAACACGACCAGCCCGCCACCGAAGGCGGCGAACCGCAGTCTGTCGTTCATCAGCTCGCCACCTGATATCCCGCCTCGTCGACGGCGGCGGCGACATCGGCGGCGGCGAGCGGCGCGGCCGACTCCACCTGCACGCGGCCGCTCGCCAGGTCGACATCGACGCTGGTGACCCCGTCGATCTTGCCGATCTCCTGTCGCACCGACGCCACGCAGTGGCCGCAGGTCATTCCGGTGACGGTGTAGGTGCTGGTCGCCATGATCGACTCCTTCGTTCTCATCCTATACGGTGCGGGGGTATCCCCTGACGCCTTCGAACATACCCCCCATGGGTACCTAGCGCAAGTGATTCGGCGGATCCGATCGTGTCGGCGGCCGCAGCGGCCGCACTTGTCCGTGCCGCGCATTACGCTTGGGGCTCGTGCTTGCTGTTGTGCCCAGTCCCGTCGTCGTGCGGGCGCCCTCGAAGGTGAATCTGCACCTCGGGGTGGGTGATCTGCGTGCCGACGGGTACCACGAGCTGACCACCGTATTCCAGGCCCTGTCGCTGAGCGACGACGTGGAGATCGCGCCCGCGGCCTCGCTGACCGTCCGGGTGAGCGGCGAGGGCGCCGCCGACGTGCCGACCGATCGGACGAATCTGGTGTCGAAGGCCGCGGTGCGGCTGGCACACCAGGCCGGGCGGGCGCCGCTGGTGGAGATCTCGATCCGCAAGGGCATCCCGGTGGCGGGCGGCATGGCCGGCGGCAGCGCCGACGCCGCGGCCGCGCTGGTCGGCCTGAACGAGCTCTGGGACCTGGGCCTGTCGCGCGACGAACTCGCCGCCGTCGGCGCCGAACTTGGCAGTGACGTGCCGTTCGCCCTGTACGGCGGCACCGCGCTGGGCCGCGGTAGGGGCGAGAAACTGCTACCGGTGTTGTCCCGCAACAGTTTTCACTGGGTGCTGGCACTGGCCAAAGGTGGCCTGTCCACCCCGGGCGTGTACCGGGAGCTGGACCGGCTGCGGGAGCAGGGCGTCCCACCGCGGCTCGGTGAACCGCAGCAGTTGATGCAGGCGCTGGCCTCCGGCGACCCCGAGTTGCTCGCGCCGCTGCTCGGCAACGACCTGCAGGCGGCGGCGCTGTCGCTGAAACCGGAGCTGCGCCGCACGCTACGCGCCGGGGTCACCGCGGGGGCGCTGGCGGGTATCGTGTCCGGATCCGGCCCCACCTGCGCCTTCCTGTGCGAGAGCGAGGAGGCGGCGGTGTCGGTCGCCGCGGAGCTGTCGGGCGCGGGTGTCAGCCGTAGCGTCCGCACCGCCACCGGCCCGGTCCCGGGCGCCCGCGTGATCGCGGACGACCACTCCTGACCACGCCGGTCGAGTCGGCCGCGCGGGGCGCGTTTCGGCCGATCGGTACGCTGGCTCGGGCAATCATCGGCTTCGCACCGCGGCACGCAGAAGGATTCATGGCCAACCTGATCAATCTCGAGCAAGTCCGCAAGAGCTTCGGCATCAAGCCCCTGCTGGACAACGTCTCCCTCGGCGTGCAGGAGAGCGAGCGCATCGGGGTCGTTGGGCTCAACGGCGGCGGCAAGACCACGCTGCTGGAGGTGCTGACCGGGATCGAGGAGCCCGACGGCGGCCGGGTGAGCCGGCGCGGCGGGCTGCGCATGGCGGTGGTGACGCAGCGCGGCGTGCTGCCCGCGGGCGCCACGGTCGGTGAGGTGGTGCTGGCCGGGCTGGCCGCCGATGCCCGCACCGACGGCGTGGCCGAGCACGAGTGGGCCGCGAACCCGCGCATCCGCAGCGTGCTGGAGGGCATCGGCATCGCCGGGCTGGGCATGGACACCCCCGTGGCGAACCTCTCCGGTGGCGAGCGCCGCCGGGTGGCGCTGGCCGCCGCCCTGGTCCGCGAACTGGACCTGCTCGTACTGGACGAGCCCACCAACCACCTCGACGTCGAGGGCGTGCAGTGGCTGGCCGAGCATCTGCTGTCGCGGCGCAGCGCGCTGGTCGTGGTCACCCACGATCGCTGGTTCCTCGACACCGTCGCCGAGCGCACCTGGGAGGTGGTGGGCGGCAAGGTGGAGAGCTACGAGGGCGGCTACAACGACTGGATCTTCGCCCGCGCCGAACGCGCCCGCCAGGCCGACGCGGCCGAGGATCGCCGCCGCAACCTGGCCCGCAAGGAGCTGGCCTGGCTGCGCCGGGGCCCGCAGGCCCGCACCTCGAAACCGCGCTACCGGGTGGAGGCCGCCGAGGCGCTGATCGCCGACGTGCCGCCGCCGCGCGACACCGTGCAGCTGGCCTCCTTCGCGCGCAAGCGACTCGGCCGTGTCGTGGTCGAGTTGGAGGACGTCACCCTGGCCACCCCCGACGGGCGCGAGCTGGTGCGCGATCTGACCTGGCGGCTGGCGCCCGGCGAACGGGTCGGCCTGGTCGGCGTCAACGGCTCCGGCAAGACCACGCTGCTGCGCGCGCTGGCCGGAGACTCGGACCTGGTCTCCGGTAAGCGGATTCAGGGCCAGACCGTCCGAATCGGCTGGCTTCGCCAGGAACTCGACGACCTGCCCACGAATATGCGGGTGCTGGAAGCGGTTTCCGACGTCGCCGAGCGGACCGTGCTGGGCGACCGCGAGATCACCGCGAGCCAGCTCGCCGAACGGCTCGGCTTCACCCCCGCCAAGCAGCGCACCCCCGTCGGCGACCTGTCCGGCGGTGAGCGCCGCCGCCTGCAGCTGACCCGCATTCTGATGAGCGAGCCGAACGTGCTGCTGCTCGACGAGCCCACCAACGACCTCGACATCGATACCCTGCAGCAGCTCGAGGACCTGCTCGACGGCTGGCCCGGCACGCTGGTGGTGATCAGCCACGACCGCTACCTGATCGAGCGCATCTGCGACTCCACCTGGGCGCTGTTCGGGGACGGCAGACTCACCAACCTGCCCGGCGGCATCGAGGAGTACCTGCGTAAACGGGTGGCGCTGCGCGAAGCCACCCGCAAACCGGCGGCGAGCGGACCGGCGAATACCGCCGCCCCCGCGACGGATTCGGCCGCCTACCGCGCGGCGCGCAAGGAGTTCGGCCGCCTCGAACGCGCCCTGGAGAAGCTCACCGAACGTGAGCAGCAGCTGCACGCCGCCCTGGCCGAGTCGGCCACCGATCCCGACCGGCTGGTGAGTCTCGGGGCGGAACTCAAACAGGTGCGGGCGGAGAAGGAGACCACCGAGGAGCGCTGGCTGGAGCTGGCCGACGAGGTCGGCTGACCGCTTACAGCGCCTGATCCAGCGGCGGAACCGGCAGGCAGGTGCGGACGAACTCGGTGCCGAATCCGGTGAGCGCGATGCTGCGATAGATGACCTTGGTGCCGAACCCGGTGCGCTTGAGCAGGCGGCGCACCTCGGGCTGGGACTCCAGCAGCTGGTAGCGGGCCGGGTTGTCGAGCGGGTCGCGGGTCGATTCGATCAGGCCCAGCCGCCGCAGATTGGTGAGGTAGGAGCCGACCCGGTCGGCGAAGCGCAGGGCGGCGTCCTCGCCGATCATGTTGAGGCCCGGCTCGATTCGCTGCGCGCCCGGGCTCAACGGGCGGCCGGTGCGAATGTCGAGGGCGGGCTGGGGGCCGTCGAGGTAGAGGAAGCGCAGGATGCGCGCCTCGTCGGGGGCGAGTTCGGTCAGCATGCGCGCGAAGGCCGGGTGGTCGCCCTCCTCGTCGTGCACGCTCGCCGACATCCGCAGCAACTCGGCGCCGCGCTCGCGCAGGCTCGGCGCGGACCCGATGCCGGGGTGGTCGCCGGGCGCGGGGATGCCGAGCGCCCGCCGCACCGAATCCCGTACCTGCTCACCGGCTTCGGTCAAGACCTCGCGCGGCTGTCGGCCCGCCATACTGCCGCGCACGACGGTATCGGCCACCCCGACCGCGGTGCCCACGCCCCAGGCGGCCGCCTCCGTCACCGCCGAGAACGCCACTCGGACCACGCCGGTCGCCGCGCGCACCGGGGATTGTCCTCGCGCGGTGGCGGATTCGTCGCGCACGGCCAGTTCCGCGGCCGGCCGCCGCACGAGTTCGGAAGTGTGCTCGGCGCTTTCGCCGGGATCCGGTTCGGTCACACCCATCGCGTCGCTATCTCCGTTCCGAAGATCAGAAGATGAGCGTAACCGGCGAACAGCCCGAGCACACCGCCGTGCACGAACAAAAGCCACTCGTCCTGTTTGATGGCGGAGCGCAACATATCGACGAAATCCGGTGGCGGAAGCGCCGCCATCTGCTTGGCGATGTACTGGCTGACATTCTTGCTCTGCTGCGCGTTGAACGCCGGGTCCGCGAACGCTGCGGGCGCGAGGTTCTTGCCCGCGTCGGCGAAGCGGTCCCGCAGCGTCTCGTAGTCGCGGTTGCCGATCATGAATTTCAGCGCCCCGCGCGCCGGTCCCAGCGCCCGGTCGGTGGCCGGGCGCAGCGTGTCCTCCAGCACCTGCAGGGTGCGGTCGGAGCGCGGGCCGTTGAGCAGCTCGTCACCGACATTGGCGACGGTGATCACCTGGCTCGCCACCAGCTCGGCGTAACCCTGGGTGATCTCCGGCTGCCGCTTGATCAGCAGGCCCTGCCGCCACGGGCACCACCACTTCGGGTAGGCCGGTTCGAAGATCAGGTTGATGCCGATCCAGTTCACCACCCAGCCGATGACCACGCCGCCGATCGGCAGCACGAACAGCGCCGGCCAGTGCGTCAGGTGCAGGATCGCGACCAGCACCGCGCCCATCGGCGCGCCGAAGTAGAAGCCGAAGTTCTGCATGAACCGCAGCTCCTTGGCACCGAGCACCTGGAAGACCATGTTGAGCAGATGCGGGCGGGACTGGAAGTACCGGATCACCATCGACTTGACGTCGAGCAGCTGCTCGATGTTGTTGCCGAGCTCGTCGGTGAGTTCACGCAGGATGTCGGGCAGCTGCTGGCGCACCCGCTCGTGCACCATCTCCCGCACCTGGGCGGGCAGGTTGTACCAGAGCTGCGGATGTTCGCGGGTCGCTATCTCCTCCACGATGTCGCGGATCTGCTCGTCGGCGATGGCGGTGAGATGTTCGGCCAGCGCGTCGGGTTCCAGTTCACGGTAGAAGTCGGCGACGCTGCCGAGCTTGGCCAGGCCCTTGTCCACGGCGATGGACGCCATCTTGTCGGCCCGCGAGGGGACGATGCCCTGCCAGCCCATCCGGCCGTCGAACTGCAGCAGCGGCAGCACCTGAATGCGTTTGGGCAGGTAGGGGAACAACCAGCGCAGTCCGGGCACCCCGACGCCGTGGAAGCGCACCGGCTTGAACAGCATCAGCACGCCGGTCCAGTTGGTGATGTAGCCGATGACGCCGGTGAACAGGGGGATCGTGATCAGTTCCGCCAGAATGGTCGGGTGGATATGGAAAATGCTGTCTAGCACGAGACCCTCCTGCCGACCCCGAAACCGGTGACGCCGCCCCGTCGGCACCTCAACGTACCCCGTCGGCTGCGGCGACCTTACTGTGGATTCAGGAATCGAGTCCACTTCCGGTGTTGTGCTGGTCCACAAGGTAGCGGGGTGGGAGACTTCGGTCACAACGGTCGGCCGGAATGTCGCATCGGACATGGGCGCCCGGAAGAATGACGACCACCACAGCATCGGCAGACAGCGTGAGCGAAGCCCGCTCACCCAGGCGACATTCGGAGAAGGACGTGGCAAACGACAGGACCGGACGGGACGTGGTCCGCCCCGGTTCCCGTGCCGTGGAACGCAGCTCTGAGGTTGAGCAGCGGCAGATCAGCAACGAGGCCCGGATGATTCGCGGGGTCTTCCGCGCGGCCGGGCTGGCCGCCGGAACCGCCGTGCGCGGCGGGCAGTGGGCGGTCGGCACCACCTACGAGGTGACCAAGGAGATCACCCAGGCCGCGCTGAACGGCGAGTCGTCCGCCGACATCGCCGAGCGCGCCGGGGCGGCGCTGCAATCGGTGGCGCGCAATATCCTCGGCGTCACCGAGGGCTCGGTGCGCGAGATCGTCAGCTACGTCCCGACCGGCAACGGCCACGCCCAGCAGGCGATTCCCGGTGGTTACGTCCGCTCGTCGAGCCTCGACGACCTGCGCCGTCGCGGCGACGCGCTGCTGGCCCGCTCGGCGGACGTGTACTTCACCGAGGACGTGCATCCCGCCTACGACCGCATCCTCGACCAGATCGCCCCCGACGAGGCCCGCATCCTGCGGTTCATGGCGCTCAACGGCCCGCAGCCGGCGGTCGACGTGCGCACCAACAGACCACTCGGTATCGGTTCCGAGCTGGTGGCCGGCGATCTGACCTCGGTGCCCGAACAGGCCGGCGTGCGCTACCCGGACCGGGCCCGGCTGTACCTGATCAACCTGAACCGGCTCGGCCTGCTGGTGACCTCCGACGACCCGGTGGTACTGAGCCGCTACATGGTGCTCGAGGTGCAGCCGGTCGTGGAGGCCGCGCTCGGGCAGGCGGGGCGGGTGCCGAAGATTGTGCGAAAGAGCCTGCGACTGACCGAGTTCGGTGAGGACTTCTGCCGCACCTGCTTCTCCATCAACGGCTCGTAACGCGGCTGATAGCAATCCGATACAGATTTCCCGATCCGCGAAGATTCGCCGCTTCCGGTGGGATTGTGGAGTTATGGACCCCGATGCCGTCTCCGCGATCAGCCGGCTGAAGTTCCGGTACCTGCGGGCACTCGACACCAAGTCCTGGGACGACTTCGCCGACACCATGGTCCCGGAGGCGACCGCGACCTACAGCGAGTACCTGCAGTTCGAATCGCGCGACGCGTTCCTGGCATTCATGCGCAACACGCTCGGCCCGCACGTGATCACCGAACACCGCTGCGACCACCCCGAGATCGACATCGACGGCGACACCGCGACCGGCACCTGGTACCTCGCCGACACCGTGCTCATTCCCGGCCACAACATGCTGCTGCGCGGGGCGGCGTTCTACAACGACCGATACGTCAAGTGCGACGACGGCGCCTGGCGCATCGCCCACACCGGTTACGAACGCACCTACGAGGTGGTGCTGTCCATGTCGGATCTGCCCAGTCTGCGCCTGACGTCGAGCCGCTGGGGTGTCGTCGCCCAGGAGCCGGGGATGGCGTCGGACTCCGGCAACCAGCCTCCCGACGCCGCCGAAACCATGGGGTGAGGCGCTCAGTCCGCGGTCGCGACCAGCGGCTCGAGGGTCAGTTTCGGCATTTCCTTCTGGATGTACTGCAGCCGCCACTTATCGCTGAACAGCGCGAGGATCGCGCCGTCGGTGCGGGTGAAGACCTCCACCCCGCGCTGCCGGTCCAGCTCCGGCGCCGACTCGGCGTCGGTGCGGCGGGCCAGCTGGTACGGCAGGTGGTCGAGGTGGGTCTCGACGTTGAATTCCGCCTGCATACGGGCGGTGACCACCTCGAACTGCATCGGGCCGACCGCGGCCAGCACCGGCGAGGCGTCGCCGCGGGTGTCGTTGCGCAGCACCTGCACCACACCCTCGGAATCCAGTTGGTCGATGGCCTTGCGGAACTGCTTGTATTTCCCGGCGCTCTGCGCGCGCAGCGTGGCGAAATGCTCCGGCGCGAACGAGGGGATCGGCGGGAACTGCACCTTCTTGCCCACGTACAGGGTGTGGCCCGGGGCCAGCGCGGTCGCGTTCACCAGGCCGACCACATCCCCCGGATAGGCGGTGTCGACGGTGGCGCGCTCGCGGCCGAAGACGGTCAGCGCGTATTTGGTCGCGAAGGGCTTGCCGGTCTGCGCGTGGGTGACCACCATGCCGCGCTCGAACTCGCCGGACACGATGCGCATGAACGCCAGCCGGTCGCGGTGCGCGGCGTCCATGCCGGCCTGCACCTTGAACACGACCGCGCTGAACGGGTCGGCGGGAGTGCGCGGCGTGCCGTCGACGTCGGCGCGCGGGCCGGGCGGGGGCGCCAGCTCGACCAGGGTGTCCAGCAGTTGGCGCACACCGAAGTTCAGCATCGCCGAGGCGTAGATGACCGGCGAGGTCTGGCCCGCCAGGAACAGCTCCTGGTCGTGGTCCTGGCCGGTGGCCGACAGCAGTTCGCTCTCCTCGGCCGCGGTCGCCCACACCTCGGCCTCGCGCTCGGCCGCCTGCTCCGGGGTGTAGGACTCCTCGGGCGCGATGGTGGCGCCGCCCGCGGTGCGGGTGAAGTGGACGTATTCGGTGGCCGCGCCGTCCTCGCCGCGGCGCAGCAGGCCGCGGAAGTCCCCGGCGATGCCGACCGGCAGGAACAGGGGAGTGGGCGTCAGGCCGATGCGCTCGCTGATCTCGTCGAGCAACTCCAGCGGGGCGCGGCCCGGCCGGTCCCATTTGTTGATGACGGTGATGACCGGGATGCCGCGGTGGCGGCAGACCTGAAACAGCTTGAGCGTCTGCGGTTCCAGGC
The DNA here is from genome assembly GCF_014466955.1 of Nocardia wallacei. Classification (NCBI taxonomy): domain Bacteria; kingdom Bacillati; phylum Actinomycetota; class Actinomycetes; order Mycobacteriales; family Nocardiaceae; genus Nocardia; species Nocardia wallacei. The sequence goes on from NZ_AP023396.1 coordinate 1,113,042, forward strand.
CCTTGGCGGCGTCGATGAGCATGACGGCGGCGTCGACGGCGGTGAGCACCCGGTAGGTGTCCTCGGAGAAGTCCGAGTGGCCGGGGGTGTCGACCAGATTGATCACGCACCCGCCGTATTCGAACTGCAGCGCGGTCGAGCTGACCGAGATGCCGCGCGCCTTCTCCATCTCCATCCAGTCCGAGACCGTCGAGCGGCGCCCGGCCTTGCCGTGGATGGCACCGGCCTCGGCGATCACCTTGGCGTGCAGCGCCAGGGCCTCGGTGAGGGTGGATTTACCGGCGTCGGGGTGCGAGATCACCGCGAATGTGCGCCGCCGCGCCACCTCTTCGGCCAGCCCGGGCGCGGTCGCGCCGGCAGTCGGGGAATTCACGGGGGAGTGCTCCTCTTCGCGGGACAGGCAACCGCTCCAGGGTACTCGACCGCCCGATCGGCGGACCGTACCGGCCGGCCGGGGCGCGGTGCGAGAGACCGCGGTGGTGCGTGTTATTCTCGTCGGGTTGTCTCGGCGAGGGTGAGGCACTTGTGCTCACCGTGATCGACGTGGCCCGGCTTCCGGTCGTCCTCGTTCGGTCTTCGCCCGACGAGCAGACCCTCGGTCAAGGTCCAGCCCCTGACCGCAGCATGCAGACCGCCCGGAGAGCCGTAGGAGTTCATCAGTCATGTCCGACGCCAGCCTTCTCGAAGCCACCGTCCGCACCGAGTTCGGCAAGGGCGCCGCCCGCCGCACCCGCCGTGCCGGTCACGTGCCCGCCGTGCTGTACGGCCACGGTGAGGCCCCCAAGCACCTCTCGGTCGACGCCCACGCCTTCGCCGCGATCCTGCGCGAGCACGGCACCAACGCGGTGCTGAACCTCGAGATCGAGGGCAAGAAGCAACTCGCGCTGACCAAATCCGTTGTGGTGCACCCGATCCGGCGCTACATCGAGCACGCCGACCTGCTGATCGTCAAGCGCGGCGAGAAGGTCGTGGCCGACGTGCACGTCGTGCTCTCCGGTGACGCCGCCCCGGGCACCCTGGTCACCCAGGACGCCACCACCATCGCCGTCGAGGCCGACGCCCTGAACATCCCCGAGGAGATCGAGGTCTCCATCGAGGGCGCCGAGGCCGGCACCCAGATCACCGCCGGTCAGATCACGCTGCCGAAGGGCGCTACCCTGGCCGCCGACCCGGAGACCCTGCTCGTCAACGTCATCACCGCGCCGGCCGCCGAGGCCACCGAGGCGGAGGGTGCGGCCGAGGAGTCCGCCGAGGGCGAGAACGCCGAATAAGTCCGCAGCCAACCGTTTTCGATGACCGAATCGAGTGCCGGGCCGCCACCGCCCGCGCTGGTGGTCGGCCTGGGGAATCCCGGGCCGGAATACGAGCGCACCCGGCACAATGTCGGTTTCCTGGTCGCCGACGTGCTCGCGGGGCGCGTCGGCGGCCGGTTCACCGTGCACAAGAAGTCCGGGGCGGACCTGCTCGAGGCCCGGCTGAACGGGCGAAAGGTGTTGCTGGCCAAGCCCCGCACGTACATGAACATCTCCGGCCGCCCGGTCGCGTCGCTGGCGCGGTTCTTCTCGGTTCCGGCCGCCGAGGTGATCGTCGTGCACGACGAGCTGGATCTGCCGTTCGGCGCCATCCGGCTCAAGCGCGGCGGCGGCGAGGGCGGGCACAACGGGCTGCGCTCGGTGTCGAGCGCGTTGACCACCAAGGACTACCTGCGGGTGCGGTTCGGCATCGGCCGACCGCCGGGCCGCCAGGACCCCGCCGACTTCGTGCTCAAGCAGTTCTCGTCGGTGGAGCGCAAGGAGGTTCCGGTCCTGGTGGAACAGGCCGCCGATGCCGTGGAACTGCTCCTGAGCGTCGGGCTGGAACCGGCGCAGAACCAATTGCACTGAGCTATTCGCTCGTTCGGGTGAGGGTCGCCGTGGCGGTGCGGCGCAGCTTTCCCGAGGAGGTCTTGGGCAGGGCGCCCGGACCCAGCACGGTCACGCTGCGGGGCCGCACGCCGACCTCGGCGAAGACCGCGTGCGCGATATCGCGTTCGATGCGGTGGACCTCGGCGGCGTTCTGGTGGTCGTTGCTCTCCACCACCACGGCGAAGCTCTCGCGATGCTGCCCCGCGTCGAGCCGGACCGCGACCGCGTTGCCGGGCCGCACCCCGCGCACGCGCAGCGCGGCGCGCTCGATGTCGGTCGGGAAGATGTTGCGACCGCCCATGATGATGACGTCCTTGATGCGGCCGCACACGACGATCAGGCCCTCCTCGGTGAAGTAGCCGATGTCGCCGGTGTCCAGCCAGCCCTCGGCGTCCCGGGCGGGCCGGAAGCCGTCGACCGTGACGTAACCGGAGGTCACCGCGGGCCCGCGTACCTCGAGCACCCCGACCGAGCGGATCGGCAGCGGCGTGCGCTCGTTGTCGACCACGCGGCCCTCCAGTCCGTCGACCAGGTAGCCCAGCGTCGGCAGCCGCCGCACGGCGCCGTGATGCGTGCGCGGATCCTGCACCGGCACCGCCTTTCCCAGCGCCTCCAGCAGATCGGCGTCGACGACATCGAGCACCATGCCGTGGCCGGGGTCCGGGATCGACACGGCCAGTGTGGTTTCCGCCATCCCGTACACCGGAGTGATCGCCATCGGGTTGAGCCCGAACCGTTTTCCCGCCGCCGCGAGGGCCTCGATGGTGTCGGGGTCGACCGGTTCCGCGCCGTTCCACATGTAGCGCACGCTGCTGAGGTCCACCGCGCCGTCGTCGGCCTGGCGTAGGCGGCGCGAGAGCAGGGCGTAGGCGAAATTGGGTGCGGCCGTGACGGTTCCGCGATACTTCGTGATCAGCTCGGCCCACAGCAGCGGGCGGTGCAGAAAGTCCAGCGGCGTCACGCACACCACCTCGGCGCCGAATTGCATGGGCACGCTGAGGAATCCGACCATGCCCATGTCGTGGAACAGCGGCAGCCAGCTGACCATCACATCGTGGTCGAGCTGGAATTTCACCCGGTCGAACATGGCGTAGGCGTTGGCGAGGAAGTTGCCGTGCGTGATCCGGACCGCCTTCGGCGACCCGGTCGACCCCGAGGTCAGCTGCTGCAGCGCGATATCGCTCTCGGCGGTCGGCAGCGGATCGGTGTCCGGCCCGCCGGGCAGGTCGGCGATGCGCACCACGGTGATGCCGCGTTCGGCGAGCAGCGGCGCGGCCGCCTCGAACGGCGCGCCCAGCACCACGGCGCGGGCCTCGATCATGCCCAGTACGGTCTCGGTGTCGTGCGCCCACTGCGCCAGGTCGGTGCGCGGCGTCGGCTGGTGCAGCATCGTGATCGAGGCGCCGCGCATCCAGACCGCCTGGCAGGCCGGGGCGATATCGGCCGGGCGACCGGCCAGCACCCCGACGGCGTCACCGTGCCCTAGACCGGCGGCGGCCAGGCCACCGGCCATGCGGCGCGCGGTCCGGTGTATCTCGCCCCAGGTCTGCCGGCGCGGCGCCGCCGGCTCCCCGGTGACCAGCCCGCGCGTGGACTCGCGCGCGGTCGCGTACATCTCGTCGGTGAAGCGGCTCACGATCGACTCCTTCACGAAGTCGGACACGGGACGCGGAGCCGAGCGAGAGCGTGGGCGGTTCTCGCTCGCCTCCACACCCTCGGACTACGGATCCCGTGCCGACGGGGTTCATTCGGACGCACTGGATTCGCGCTCAGTGCCCGGCGGCCAGCGCGGCGACGGCGTCGGCGAAACGGTCCAGTTCGGGGGTGGTGACGAAGCAGTGCGGGGAGGCGCGCACCACGGCGTCGAGCCCACGGGCGGTCATGTCGAGCAGGGTGGAGCCGCGATGGCTGACCGTAACCGTGATGTCCTGTTCGCCCAGGCGATCGCGGACCTCGTGGGGGTGCAGCCCGTCTACGGTGAACGAGACGATCCCGCTGTGCCGCATCCCGAGATCGCGCACGGTGACGCCGGTGATCTGCGGCAGCGTCTTGCGCAGGTACGCCGCGTTGGCGGCGATCGCGTCGTAGACCCGGTCGGGACCGAGCTCGAGCAGGTAGCGCACCGCGGCGCCGAGACCGAGACGGGCCGCGACGTCGTGCTCCCAGAATTCGAAACGGGTGGCATCGGGCGCCAGCCGGTACTCCCGCGGGCCGGTCCACTGCGCACTGTGCAGGTCCAGGCGGCCGGGCTCCATGGCGGCGGCCAATTCCGGTCGCACGTAGAGGAATCCGGTGCCGCGCGGGCCGCGCAGCCATTTGCGTCCGGTGGCCGACAGGGCATCGACGCCGAGCGCGGCGACATCGAGGGGCAGCTGGCCCGCCGACTGACAGGCGTCCAGCAGCACGATCGCGCCCGCCTCGCGCACCACCCGGGCGGCCTCGGCGACCGGGTTCACCAGACCGCCGTTGGTGGGCGCGTGCAGCAGCGACACCAGCTTCACGCGCTCGTCGACCGACCCGGCCAGCGCGTCGACATCGATCTGCCCGGTCGGATCGGTGGGGATGGCCTCGACCACGGCGCCGGTGGCGCGGGCGCGCTGCAGCGCGGCGATGGCGTTGCTGGCGTAGTCCGCGCCGGAGACCAGGATCCGGTCACCGGGGGCCAGCGGGATCGAGTAGAAGAAGTCGGCCCAGGACCGGGTCGCGCTGTCGCTCAGCGCGATTCCCGCCGGGTCGGCGTTGATCAGCGTGCCGATGGCCGACCGCACCGCGGCCAGGTCGGCCAGCCGCTCGTTGGCCGCGCGGTAGCCGCCGATCTCGGCCTCCCGGCGCAGGTGGCCGATCACCGTGTCCACCACGACCCGCGGCGGCAGGGAGGAGCCGGCGCTGTCGAGGAAGACCGGCGACGGACCGGAGAGGTCGTCGTAGGCGGCGATGTCGGCGCGGAGGCGAGTCTGATCCAGCACCTCATCGACGATAGAAGCGATTTCCTTCGAGTACGCATCTACCCTGGTAGATCGGCCTTGTCGCGCGCGTGTCATCAATTCTTCAGAAATCTTGTCGGTCACCACCGTTACTCTGGGTCGGGTCGGCGGAAGGCAGCGGTCCGGTCTTTCGTTACACAGCTAAGCGGAGGATTGGCAATGGCTATCACGGCAGTACGGACCCCGATCGGCGCAGGCCCGGGCCTCTCTTCGCGAGCCGCGGCCGAGGCGTACATCGGCGGCGTCTGCTTCAAACAGGGCCCACCGGCGCTCATCGGCGCCGAACTGGAGTGGCTCACCGTGCAGGGTGAACCTTCGACGCCGCAAGCGCGGCCGGAACTGCCGGAACTCGCGGCGGCGCTGGGGCCGTACGCACCGCGGTCCGTCGCCGCCGAATCCCCCGCCCTGCCGCTGCCCGGGGGCAGCAGGGTCACCGTCGAACCCGGTGGACAGATCGAACTTTCCAGCGCCCCGTTTCCGGGGGCGACCGAATTGTGTGAGCGCCTGCGCGCCGACGCGCGACTGTTGGAGAAGCTGCTCCACACCCGGTCCATTCGCATTCTCGCCGCGGCCGCCGATGCCACCCGCCTTCCGGCGCGGGTGCTGCAATTGCCGCGCTACCAGGCCATGGAGCGCAGTTTCGAGGGTATCGGCCCGTTCGGCAAGCTCATGATGTGCAACACCGCGGCGACCCAGGTGAGCGTCGACGCCGGTGCCGATCCGGCCGAGATAGCCGCCCGCTGGACCGCCCTGTACGCCGTGGGCCCGGCCCTGCTCGCCGCCTTCGCCTGTTCGCCCGATCTCCACGGTGCCCCCGCCGGCGCGTGGGCGTCCCAGCGCATGCGGGCCTGGCTGCGGCTCGACCACGCCCGTACCCGCCCGTCGGTGCGGCACTGGGCCGATCCGGTGACCGACTACGCCCGCTGGGTGCTGGACGTCCCGCTGCTGTGCGTCCGGTCCGACGGCGTCGGCGACTGGGCCGCACCACCGGGCGCCACCTTCGCCGACTGGCTGTGCGGCGCGCTCGACGACGAGATCGGCCGTCCACCGGAGGCGGCCGATCTCGACTATCACCTGACCACCATGTTCCCGCCCGTGCGGGCCTCGGGACATCTGGAGGTCCGCTACCTCGACGCGCAGCCCGGCGACTCGTGGAGCGTACCGGTCCACGCGCTGGAGTCGCTCATGTCCACGCCCGCCGTCGTCGCCGAGGCCACCCGGGTGGCCGCGCCCGTGGCCGATCAATGGCTGGAGGCGGCCCGCAGCGGTCTGGCCGATCCGCAGATCCGTTCGGCGGCAGTGCAATTGCTCGATCTGGCCGCGTCACACGCGACGACACCGGCGGCCGCCGCCGAACTGCAGGAGGCCGTCCACCGATGTCGCGACGGCCGCATGCCCACCGCATGATCCCGCCGGGCACCCCCGTACTCTCACCGCTCGACGATTTCGGAGAACACTCATGACCGTTCATCTCACCGGGACCGATCGCGCCGGCACCGAGCGCCTGCGCGAGCAGATCGCCGAGGTGCTGGTGCGAGCGCGGGCCAGGACCGCGGCGCTCACCGACTGCGTCGACGAGGCGGAGCTGGTGGCGCAGCATTCGCGGCTGATGAGTCCGCTGGTCTGGGACCTCGCGCACATCGGCAACCAGGAGGAGCTGTGGCTGGTGCGCGATGTCGGCGGCCGCGAGCCGGTGCGGTCCGACATCGACCACCTCTACGACGCGTTCCAGCACCCCCGCGCCGACCGCCCCGCGCTGCCGCTGCTGACGGCCGAGGAGGCCCGCGGCTACGTCGGCGAGGTCCGGTCGAAGGTGTGGGATGTGCTGTCCGGCAGCACCTTACGCGGCGCGCGGCTGGTCGACGGCGGCTTCGCGTTCGGCATGATCGCCCAGCACGAGCAGCAGCACGACGAGACCATGCTGGCCACTCACCAGCTGCGCACGGGCCCGGCGGCACTGCGGGCGGAGCCCGCGCCCACGTCCCGCGTGCCGGTATCGGGTGAAGTGATCGTTCCCGCGGGCGAATTCACGATGGGTACCTCGACCGATCCGTGGGCGCTGGACAACGAGCGGCCCGCCCACCGCGTGCATGTCCCGGCCTTCGCCATCGACGCCGCACCGGTGACCAACGCGCAGTACCAGCGGTTCATCGACGACGGCGGCTACCAGCGGCCGGAATTGTGGTCCGAGCGCGGTTGGGCGCACCGCACCGAGGCCGGGCTGGTCGCGCCGCAGTTCTGGGAGCGCGATGGCGGAAACTCGTGGTGGCGGCGCGTTTTCGGGACCATGGAGCCGGTGCGCCCGCAGCAGCCGGTGGTGCACGTGTGCTGGTTCGAGGCCGAGGCCTACGCCAACTGGGCCGGTAAGCGCCTGCCCACCGAGGCCGAATGGGAGAAGGCGGCCCGCTTCGACCCGGCCACCGGGCTGACCCGCCGCTATCCCTGGGGGGATGCCGATCCCACCGCGGCCACGGCGAATCTCGGCCAGCGCCATCTGGAACCGGCCGAGGTGGGGGCGTATCCGGCGGGCGCGTCCCCGGCCGGTGTGCACCAGCTGATCGGTGACGTCTGGGAGTGGACCGCTTCGGGTTTCGAGGCGTACCCCGGGTTCGAGGCCTTCCCGTATCGGGAGTACTCGGAGGTGTTCTTCGGCGGCGACTACAAGATGCTGCGCGGTGGGTCGTTCGGCACCGACCCGGTCGCCTGCCGCGGCACCTTCCGCAACTGGGACCACCCGATCCGCCGCCAGATCTTCTCCGGCTTCCGCCTGGCCCGCGATCTGCGCCCGGACGAACGCTGATGTGCCGTCATCTCGGCTACCTCGGCCCACCGGCCCCCGTCGGCGAGTTGCTCACGCGCGGAGGCCATTCCCTGCGCACCCAGTCATGGCAGCCGCGCGAGATGCGCGGCGGCGGCACCATCAACGCCGACGGCTTCGGCGTCGCGTGGTGGGTGCCCGTGGTCGAGTCGCTGGGTTCGGAACCGACCCGCGGCACGCATGCGCGAGTGCCCGTGCCGGACGCAGGCCGCACGGCGGGCGGCGTGGGCGGGGCCGGTAAAGCGCCCGGGACCGACGAGATGCGCCGGGCCGGTGAAGTGCGCGGAGTGCACGAGGTGGGCGAGGTGCGCGGGGCGGGCGGCGTGGGCGGGCTAGACGAGGCGCGCGGGGCGGGCGAGGTTCGAATGGCGGGCGGGATCGGCGGGCGGTCTCCGGTTACGTTGGTGGCCAGTCGTTATCGCAATCCCGCGCCGATCTGGACCGACCCGGCGGTGGACGAGGTGCTGCCACAGTTGCGGTCGACGGCGGTGGTGGCGGCGGTGCGGTCCGCGACGGTGGGGATGCCCGTGGAGCGCTCGGCCTGCGCCCCGTTCACCCGCGGCCGCTGGGCGTTCAGCCACAACGGGGTGGTCCAGGACTGGCAGCGGGTGCTGACCGAGGTGGCCGCGGAGCTGGGCGTCACCACCCTGCTGGCGGCCGAGTCGCAGACCGATGCCGCCCTGCTCTGGGTGATCCTGCACGATCTGCTCGAAAAGCTCGCCGAGGCAGCGGAATACGACCGCATGCCGATCGAGCCGGACGGCGGCGCGGCGCCCGCCGCGAACGGTTACGCCATCGCCGAAACCCCCGAGTCGTGGACCCTCATCGCCGACGACTGGCCGGAGCGAGCCGCCGTCCCGGGCCGCGCGCTGCGGCTGCTGGTCTCGGCGGTCCTGGCCCGCGCGCCGCACGCCCGGCTGAACCTGCTGCTGAGCGACGGCGAAACCCTGTGGGCCACCACCGTCTACCACTCCCTGTCGGCCCTGGTCACCGACACATCGGTGGCGCTGTCCTCCGAACCCTACGACGACGATCCGCGCTGGCAGGCCATCGCGGACGGGCAGCTGGTGACGGCCCGGCCCGGCCACCTGTCCGTCGTCCCCCTCGCATCCGCCGAATCCGAAAGGGCGCCTTCATGACCGCACCGACGCTGGAGATCCACCTCACCGACGACGACCTCACCGCGGCGCTGCGGTCGGATGCCCGGCTCGGCCTCACCTCGACCCCGAAGACCTTGCCGCCCAAGTGGTTCTACGACGCCCGGGGCAGCGAACTGTTCGAGGCGATCACCGCGCTGCCGGAGTACTACCCGACACGGACCGAGCGGGCGCTGCTGGAGCAGGTGGTCGGTGAGATCGCCCGGATCGCGCAGGCCGAGGTGCTGGTCGAGCTGGGGGCGGGCTCGGCGGCCAAGACCAGGCTGCTGCTGTCGGCGCTGAGCGCCGAGGGCCCGTTGAAAACGTATGTCCCGCAGGATGTCTCGGTGTCCGCGCTGCGCGACGCCGCCCAGCAGCTGGTGACGGAGTTCCCGGGCCTGGCGGTGCACGGGGTGGTCAGCGACTTCACCGACACCCTGCACAACCTGCCGCGCGGCGGCCGCCGCATGATCGCCTTCCTGGGCGGCACCATCGGCAATCTGGTCCCCGCCGAGCGGGCCGAATTCCTGTCCGGCGTCCACGAGGTGCTGGAGCCGGGGGAACAACTGCTGCTCGGCGCGGGCTTGGTGATCGACCCGGCCGTACTGGTGCCCGCCTACGACGACGCCGCGGGCGTCACCGCCGAATTCAACCGAAATGTGCTGTACGTCCTGAACTCTCGCCTGCACGCCGACTTCGATCCGGAGAGCTTCCGGCACGTGGCGGTGTGGGACGCGGCGAACGAATGGATCGAGATGCGCCTGGAGGCCACCCGGGCGATGACGGCCACCGTCGCCGATCTGGGTCTCACGGTGCGCTTCGACGAGGGCGAGCAGATGCGTACGGAGATCTCCGCCAAGTTCCGTGTCGAGGGCCTCACCGCTGAACTGGCGGTCGGCGGCTTCGACACCGAGCAGGTGTGGACCGATCCGCGCGACCGTTTCGCGCTGGTGCTGGCCGCCCGCCGCTGACCGGAAGGTCAGCGGCGCGGCGGCGCCTCGGTCTCGCCGCCGACGACCGCGCCCAGCCACTCGATGAGCGGCCGCATGGTCTCCCAGGACTTGCGAATCTCCTTGGCGGCGCGGGGCGTCGGCAGCCAGTCGGGCGCGCCGAACTCCTTGCTCACCAGCAGGGACTTGTGCCGGAGCAGGTCGATGCGCGGATGATCGGCGGCATAGCCCTTCGGGCGGGTCTTCAGTTGTTCACCGCCCGTAGGGAATCCGGCCTTCGCCAGCCGGGCGAGAATCCGCTCCAGCTCGGCTCCGCGCACCTCGTCGTCGATCGTGGCGCGCAGCCGTGCGAGCTGGGCGGGGGAGGCGGCGTATATCCCACCGGCCACGAACAGCCCCGGTGCGCCGATCTGGACGTACCAGCCGGTGCCGGACGCCACGTGGACGATCGCACCCTGATGATCCTTGTAGGGCGTCTTGTTCTTGGAGAACCGCACATCCCGGTAGGGCCGGAAGACCTTCGCGGCGCCGAAGTCGGATTCCAGCTCGGCCATGAGCGCGGTCATCGGCTGCTTCACCGACTGTTCGTAGACGTGCTTGTTGGCGGTCCAGAACGTCTTCGAATTGTCGGCCTCGAGGTCTTCGTAGAAGTCCAGGCCCGCGAACGGGAATCCCGCGAACTCGCTCATGCTCGTGCGAGCAGGCTAGGCCGAGCCGTTGAACAGGCCGGTGACCGAGCCGTTCTCGAACACCTCGCGGATGGTGCGGGCCAGCAGCGGGGCGATCGACAGCACCGTCAGCGTCGGGAACTTCTTGTCCTCGGTGATCGGCAGTGTGTTGGTGACGATCACCTCGCGGGCGCCGCAGGACGCCAGCCGCTCGGCGGCCGGGTTGGACAGCACGCCGTGGGTGGCGGCGATGACCACGTCACCGGCGCCGGCCTCGCGCAGCACCCGCACGGCTTCGGCGATGGTGCCGCCGGTGTCGATCATGTCGTCGATCAGGATGCAGGTACGGCCGTCCACGTCACCGACCGGGCGGTGCGATTTGACCTGGTTGGGCACCAACGGGTCACGAGTCTTGTGGATGAACGCCACCGGGGCGCCGCCCAGCGAGTCGGCCCACTTCTCGGCGACCTTCACGCGGCCCGCGTCGGGGGAGACGACGGTGACGTTGTCCGTGCTGTAGTGGTTGCGCACGTACTCCGACAGCTGCACCAGCGCGTGCATGTGGTCGACCGGACCGTCGAAGAAGCCCTGGATCTGATCGGTGTGCAGGTCGACGGTGATGATCCGGTCCGCGCCGGCGGTCTTGAGCAGGTCGGCGACCAGCCGGGCGGAGATCGGCTCGCGGCCGCGGTGCTTCTTGTCCTGCCGGGCGTAGGGGTAGAACGGCAGCACCGAGGTGATCCGCTTGGCCGACCCGCGCTTGAGCGCGTCGAGCATGATGAGGTGCTCCATCAACCACTCGTTGAGCGGTGCCGGGAAGCCCTGCATCACGAACGCGTCCGAACCGCGCACGGATTCCTCGAACCGAACGAAGATCTCTCCGTTGGCGAAGTCGCGAGCAGTTTGCGGAGTGATCGGAACGTCGAGTTCCTTCGCCACCTGCTCGGACAACTCGGGGTGAGCGCGCCCCGAGAACAGCATCAGGTTCTTCTGATTATCGGTCGAGAACGCGGTCACTCTCTGTTGCCATCCTTTTGCTCGATTGCCTGACTCGCCCTGTCGCCGGCCGCGATCGCGTCGGCTGCGGCCTGCGCCGCAGCGGTCCCGGGACGTTTCCGCTGCACCCAGCCCTCGATATTGCGCTGTGCTCCGCCCGAGACGGCCAATGCCCCCGGCGGAACGTTTCTCCGCAGCACAGTACCTGCCGCCGAATAGGCGCCGTCGCCCACCGTCACCGGGGCTATGAACATCGTGTCACTACCGGTGCGCACATGGGAACCCACGACCGTGTGGTGCTTGTTCACCCCGTCGTAGTTGACGAAGACACTGGACGCGCCGATGTTGCTGTGCTCGCCGATGGTGGCGTCGCCGACGTAGGTCAGGTGCGGCACCTTGGAGTGCGCGCCGATGGTGGCGTTCTTGGTCTCGACGAAAGCTCCGAGCTTGCCGGACACCCCGACGATCGTGCCCGGCCGCAGGTACGCGAACGGGCCGATGGCCGCGCCGGGTCCGATGGTCGCGCCGGACCCGTGCGTGCGGACGACCGTGGCGCCCTCGCCGACCACCACGTCGGTGAGGGTGGAGTCGGGGCCGATCTCGGCGTCCTCGCCGACGACCGTATTGCCGAGCAACTGCACGCCCGGCCGCAGCACCGCGTCGCGGCCGATCCGGACACCGGCGTCGACCCAGGTCGTGGCCGGATCGATGACGGTGACCCCGGCCCGCATGTGGCGTTCGAGAATGTAGCGATTGAAGATGCGGGCGGCCGCGGCCATCTGCACCCGGTCGTTGACGCCGGTGACCTTGGCGGCGTCCACCAGCCGCGCGCCGTGCACCGGGTGCCCGCCCTCGCGCGCGAGTTTCAGCACATCGGTCAGGTACAGCTCGTGCTGGGCGTTGGCGGTGGTGAGGCGGCCGATCATGGCGCGCAGCACGGCCGCGTCGAAAACGTAGACGCCGGAGTTGACCTCGGTGAGCGCGGCCTGCTCGGGCGTCGCGTCGGCGTGTTCGACGATCTCGAGCATGTGGCCGTCGGCGTCGCGGACGATGCGGCCGTAGCCGTTCGGGTCCTCGGGCTCGAAGGTCAGCACCGTCACCGCCGAGCGCTGCGGATAGCTGCGGTGCTCGGCCAGCAGCGCCGACAGCGTGTCACCGTCGAGCAGCGGCACGTCGGCGGAGGTGACCAGCAGATCGCCGGCGAAGTCGGCGGGCAGCGCCGACAGCGCGCACCGCACCGCGTGCCCGGTGCCCAGCTGCTGCTCCTGCACCGCGGGGGTGATCTCGCGGCCCAGTTCGGCCGCAACGGAATTCATCGCGGCGCCGACCTGATCGCGGTCGTGCCCGATCACGGTGATGAGGTAGGCGGGGTCGATCTCGTTCGCCGCATGCAGCGCGTGCGCGAGCATGCTGCGGCCGGCCAGCGAATGCAAAACCTTCGGAGTCTTCGACCGCATTCGAGTTCCGGCACCGGCTGCGAGAACGACGACGGCGGTCTGCTGTGGCATGGATCTCCCTCGGCTGCCTGTCATCGTGGGCTGCTGTCCCTTGGTCACTTCCGTCCTCGGTCACCGCGGGCACTGCCGATCGACCTTAGGGCATCGTGCCGGCCGACCGCGGTCACCGCGCCCCCGAGCTCCGCCGCCAGGACTCGAACCTGGACTAACTGAACCAAAATCAGTGGTGCTGCCATTACACTACGGCGGATTGTCGCACCGGCGGATTCCATCACATCCGCCGCCACGTCACGGCACGCGGGACTGATCCTCGCATGCCGACGCCCAAAGAGCCACCTTGGGAGATGCAACAAGATCTCCCGGGGCTGCCGCGCGCGGGAGCCATGCTGTCTGAGAGAGTTGTCGGTGCAAGTCGCGACGGGATTCGTAGGGAGGCGGCGGGATCGATGTCTTCGAATGAGGCGAGCCGGACGCCGCGGCCCCGCATGACCGGAACCCAGCGGCGGCAGCAGCTCATCGAGATCGGCCGCGCGCTGTTCGCCGAGCGCGGGTACGACGCCACCTCCATCGAGGAGATCGCGCAGCGTGCCCAGGTGTCCAAACCCGTTGTGTACGAACACTTCGGCGGCAAGGAGGGGCTGTACGCGGTGGTCGTCGACCGGGAGATGTCGACGCTGCTCGACATGATCACCTCCTCGCTGACCCAGAACCGCTCGCGGGTGCGGCTGGAACAGGTGGCACTGGCGTTGCTGACCTACATGGAGGAGCGCACCGACGGCTTCCGCATCCTGATGCGCGATCAGCCCGTATCGGCGGCCGAGGGCACCTACTCCAGCCTGCTCAACGAGGCGGTCAATCAGGTGGCGCACATTCTCGGCGGCGATTTCGAGCGGCGCGGCTTCGACACCAGCCTGTCCACGATGTACGCGCAGGCGCTGGTCGGAATGGTCGCGACGGCCGCGACATGGTGGTTGGACGAGCGGCAGCCCTCGAAGGAGGTGGTCGCCGCGCATCTGGTGAACCTGTGCTGGAACGGGCTCACCCACCTGGAGGCGGACCCGCAGCTGGCCTCCGAATGGCCGAGCGGGACAGCGCCGTAGCCGCGCGACGCGCCGAACGGCGTTGTCCGGCAGGAATAACTGGACGGTTAACCCAAAATTAGCGAAGGAGGCTGGTCCGAATGCTCGATTCCGCTGACCCGGGCCTGTCGGGTGGTACGGTTCACCCATCCTTCGAGTGCTGTTCGAGCTGTGATGTCGGTCAACTTCGGGATGTCGGTCTACTTCAGGATGGCTGGTTTGATGACAGGCGGATCTGATGGCTAGGCAAGCGCGTGCGGAGATCACTCGCGATTCCGTCCTTGCGGGCGCGGCCGATGTCTTCCTGCGGCTGGGTTATGCGAACGCGAGCCTGAGCGAGATCATCGCACAGTCCAATGTGACCAAGGGCGCCTTGTACTTTCACTTCGGCTCCAAGGAGGAGCTGGCGCGCGCCGTGGTCGATCAGGGCAACGAGCGGCTGGTGAGCGCATGCCAAGGGTTCTTCGACCCCCGGGTGCCGGCGCTCGAGGCCTGTATCGGCATCACCTACGTGGTCGCCGATCTCACCATGAACGACCCGATGGTGGGAGCCATGCTCAAACTCACCCACCAGATCGGCGACTACCGCGGCGCGAGCGGCGAGAACATCGCCAAGACCTGGGGCGAGACGCACCAGTTGCTGGCCGAGCGCGCGATCGCACAGGGCGACCTGCTGCCCGACCTGGACCCGGAAACCATCGGCCTGCTGCTGCAGGAGATGTCCTCCGGCGTCCACATCACCGCGGTGGGCACCGACTCGATCGACCAGATGGCCACCCGCATGGAACGCGTCTGGTACTTCCTGCTCCCCTCGATCGTCCCGGAGGAGAAGGTGGCGTACTTCCGCGAGTTCGCGGCCCGGCGATTACGCCGCTACGTGCCGTGATTTCGGTTGTGACTAGACTCGGTTGGCCGCCCTGATTCGCTTCCTCTGTGCCAGGAGTCTGTCTCATGCCCACCCATCGCCCACCTCTTGCGGGACTGGCCGCGGTGGCCGGTACCGATGCCGCGTTGTCGCAGGTCCGCAGCCTGATCGGGCGATCGCCCGTGCAGCTGGTGGCGCCGTCGGCGGTGCGGCCGTTCGTGGCGGAGACCATCGCGCGGCAGCGGCCGCTGGTGGTGGTGACCGCGACGGGGCGCGAGGCCGACGATCTCACCGGTGAACTCGCCGAGATTCTCGGTGACGGCGTGGCGCTGTTCCCCTCGTGGGAGACGCTGCCGCACGAGCGGCTCTCGCCGAGCGCCGACACGGTCGGCCGCCGGTTGCAGGTGCTGCGCCGGCTGGCGCACCCGGAGGACCCGGTCTATCCGGAGCCGCTGCGGGTGGTCGTCACGACGGTGCGCTCGCTGGTACAGCCGATGGCCGGGGGTCTCGGCGACATCGAGCCGATCGTGCTGCGCGCGGGCATCGAGCACGACTTCGACGAACTGACCACGCGCCTGGTCGAATTCGCGTACGAACGGGTCGACATGGTCGGCAAGCGCGGTGAGTTCGCCGTGCGCGGCGGCATTCTCGACATCTTCCCGCCGACCGCCGACCACCCGGTGCGCGTGGAGTTCTGGGGTGACGAGGTCACCGAGCTGCGCCCGTTCTCGGTGGCCGACCAGCGCTCGCTGCCCGAGGTCGACGTGGATGTCGTTGTGGCGCAGCCCTGCCGGGAACTGCTGCTGACCAGCGACCTGCGGGTGCGCGCGGCCGAGGTGGCCGCCGCGAACCCGGCCGACGCCGCACTGGTCGAGATGCTGACCAAGCTGGCCGAGGGCATCCCGGTGGAGGGCATGGAAGCGCTGCTGCCGGCGCTGCGGCCCGGCGATCTGCAATTGCTCACCGACGTGCTGCCCGCGGAAACCCATGTGCTGCTGTGCGATCCGGAGAAGATCCGCACCCGTGCCGCCGACCTGGTCCGCACCGGGCAGGAATTCCTCGAGGCGTCGTGGACGGCCGCGTCGTTCGGCGGCGCGGCGCCGCTGGGCGCGCACGGACTCGATCTGGCCGCCTCGGCCTACCGCGGTCTGGATGTCGTGCACGCGAGTGCCGACGCGCGCGGCCTGCCCTGGTGGACGCTGAGCCCGCTGGCCTCCGACGACCCCGCCGAGGTCACACTGCCGGTGCTGGCGGCACCGGCGGCACGCGGCTCGGAGGAGTTGGTGGCGACGGTCTTCGCGTCGCTGCGCGCGCACGTGTCGACCGGTGGTCGCGCGGTCGTGGTGGTCGCGGGGCACGGTACGGCGCAACGCATCCGGGAGCGACTCGCCGATGCGGAGGTCCCCGCCGCGCCCATGGATCCGGGCGCCGAGCCCGTGCCGGGTGTGGTCGGCGTGCTGTGCGGCTCGCTGCACGACGGCGTCGTGTTCGAGGACGCGAAACTGGTCGTCATCGCCGAGTCCGATCTGACCGGCAACCGGGTCACCGCGCCCGGCGAGGGCAAGAAGCTGCCCGCGCGGCGGCGCAACCAGGTCGACCCGCTGGCGCTGTCCGCCGGTGATCTGGTGGTGCACGACCAGCACGGCATCGGCCGGTTCGTGGAGATGATCGAGCGCACCGTCGGCGGCGCGCGCCGGGAATACCTGGTGATCGAGTACGCGCCCGGCAAGCGGGGCCAGCCCGGGGACCGGCTGTTCGTGCCGATGGACTCGCTCGATCAGCTGTCGCGCTACGTCGGCGGCGAGATGCCGGGCCTGTCCAAGCTCGGCGGCTCGGACTGGGCGAATACGAAACGCAAGGCGCGCAAGGCCGTTCGCGAGATCGCCACCGAACTGGTGCAGCTGTACGCGGCCCGGCAGGCGGCCCCGGGCCACGCCTTCGGGCCCGACACGCCGTGGCAGCAGGAGATGGAGGACGCCTTCGCGTTCACCGAGACCGTCGATCAGCTCACCGCCATCGCCGAGGTCAAGTCCGATATGGAGAAGCCCGTCCCGATGGACCGCGTGATCTGCGGCGACGTCGGCTACGGCAAGACCGAGATCGCGGTGCGCGCGGCGTTCAAGGCGGTGCAGGACGGCAAGCAGGTCGCGGTCCTGGTGCCCACGACGCTGCTCGCCCAGCAGCATCTGCAGACGTTCATGGAGCGGGTCGCGGGCTTCCCGGTGACGGTGAAGGGGTTGTCCCGGTTCACCGATCCGGCCGAATCGCGGCAGGTGCTGGACGGCATGGCCGCCGGTGATGTCGACATCGTCGTGGGCACGCACCGCCTGCTGCAGACCGGCATCCGGTGGAAGGAACTGGGTCTGGTTATCATCGACGAGGAACAGCGTTTCGGCGTGGAGCACAAGGAGCACATCAAGGCCCTGCGTACCCACGTCGACGTGCTGACCATGTCGGCCACCCCGATCCCGCGCACCCTGGAGATGAGCCTGGCCGGTATCCGCGAGATGTCGACCATCCTCACCCCGCCCGAGGAGCGCCACCCGGTGCTCACCTACGTCGGCTCCTACAACGACAAGCAGGTCGCCGCGGCCATCCGCCGCGAGTTGCTGCGCGACGGTCAGGTGTTCTACGTGCACAACCGGGTGTCGTCGATCGACAAGGCGGCCAAGCGGATTCGCGATCTGGTCCCGGAGGCGCGGGTGGTGGTCGCGCACGGCCAGATGAACGAGGACACGCTGGAGAAGACCGTGCAGGGCTTCTGGGAGCGCGAATACGACGTGCTGGTGTGCACCACGATCATCGAGACCGGGCTGGACATCTCCAACGCCAACACCCTGATCGTGGAACGCGCCGACGCACTGGGACTTTCGCAGCTGCACCAGTTGCGTGGCCGGGTGGGGCGCAGTCGTGAGCGCGGCTACGCCTACTTCCTCTATCCGCCGGACAAGCCGCTCACCGAGACGGCCTACGACCGGCTGGCGACCATCTCGCAGAACTCCGACCTGGGCGCCGGTATGGCCGTGGCGATGAAGGACCTCGAGATTCGCGGCGCCGGAAACGTCTTGGGGGCCGAGCAGTCCGGGCATGTCGCGGGTGTCGGCTTCGACCTGTATGTGCGGCTGGTCGGCGAGGCTGTGGAGGCGTATCGGGCGGCCGCGGACGGGCGGCCGATCACCACCGAGGAAGAGGTCAAGGAGGTGCGGATCGACCTGCCGGTGGACGCGCACATCCCGCCAGACTACATCGCCAGCGACCGGTTGCGGCTGGAGGCATACCGCAAACTCGCTGCCGCGCAGGACGATTCGGCGCTGGCGGGCGTGGTGGAAGAACTCGTCGACCGGTACGGCCCGCTGCCGGTGGAGGTCGGGCGGCTGGTGTCGGTGGCCAAGTTGCGCCTGCTGTGCCGCGAGTACGGGCTCACCGAGGTGGGGGTCAGCGGCACCACGCTGAAGCTGTCGCCGCTGCAGCTGCCCGACTCGAAACAGTTGCGGCTCAAGCGGTTGTACCCGAACGCCACCTACCGGCCCACCACCTCGATCGTGCAGCTGCCGCTGCCGCGGGTGGAGGACAGCGTCGGCGCGGCCCGGGTGCGCGACGTGCAGCTGTTGCAGTTCATCGCCGATCTGCTGCTGGCGCTGCACGGAAAGCCGCAGGGCACAGTCGATCTGCGGGTCGCGGCCGAGGTGTCGGCGGCGCGATGAGTGCGGCCGATCCCACCGCGGCGGACTGCGCGCGGATGGCGCACGGCCTCGCCGCGGCCGTCGACGTGATGGACCGGCTGTGGAGTTTCGGCGGCTGGGAGGTCACCCAGACCCACGACTCGCTGCGGCCGTATCTGCTGGAGGAGACCTACGAGCTGCTCGACGCCATCCAGCACGGCGATGTCGAGACCATCAAGGAGGAACTCGGCGATCTGCTGCTGCAGGTGCTGTTCCATTCCCGGATCGCCGAGGCGGCAGGCGAATTCACCGTCGAGGACGTGGCGGCGGCGCTGGTGGACAAGCTGGTCCACCGCAGCCCGCACCTGCTCGACGACGCGGCGGAGTTCGGTGACAGCGTCGAGGACAAGATCGCCGCGCAGGAAAAGGCATGGGAGGAAAGGAAATCCGCGGAGAAGGCCCGCCGTTCCTGCCTCGACGGCATCGCCCTGGCCCAGCCCGCCCTCGCCCTGGCCGAGAAGATCCGCTCCCGCAGCCTCAAGGCAGGTCTCCCCGAAGACCTCATCCCCACCACCCTCCGGGTAATCCACCTGGGCGGCCCCGACAGCGCCGAAGAGCGCCTCCGCAAGGCAACCCTGTCCTTCGCCACCCGAATCCGCGCCGCCGAAGACGCCGCCGAGCAAGCACGCGGCCACCGCGCCCCCCTCACCCCCACCGACTGGCGCAGGTACTGGCCGAGCTGACCCCGCATCCCGGCAAAAGCACGCCGGAAGTAGGGCTGGTGCCCGCCCGGGAAGTAGCAACAGCCAGCGCTCGGCGCTCCCGATCAATAGCCCGATGACCTGCGGCTATGTACTCGCCGACGTCGAGTTGCCGATCAAGTGGCCGCGTCGGTCAGCTCAGGATCTATCTGTTGAAGCATGATGTTCAACCAGTCGGTACCCCGGTGGTCTGGTGGCATCGCTGCGAGGCCCTGAGTGGCTTCCTCCACTCCATCAGCGACGTGGCCCATGCACGACAGCACCAGCCCTCTCTGTACCGCCAGGAACCCAGCGGTGTACCAATACCCACCCGGCGGTAGTTCGTCGCTCTCCGAAGGATCTGACGCGATCGCCTTAGCGGCTGCTCTGTTCTCGCCCCTTCGCGCCAGTAGCTCACCGCGCCAATAGAGATCGAACGTTCGCAGTGCCGGGTGTACGCCGTCCTCGGCAAGCGTTGCGTCGGCAAGGTCGAGTGCCTTCGCCAGGTCTCCGGTGTGCCGAGCGGTAAGCGAACGGAACGACAACGCGTGCGCTCGCTGGGGTCCGTCCTGCGCCAGCTCGGCTGCGTCGGCAAGAACTTTGTCGGCAATTGCTCGTTGACCCGTTGCGTGCTCGAGCCAGCCGCGGTACCGCGTGACTTCAGACGCTAATCCGTTGTCCAAACCTCTTGCGAGAGTGTCGATTCCGCGCACCACAGGCAGAACGGGAGCCGCGCCTATCCGGTCCTCCAGGTGCCGGGTGCGTTCCAAGATGACAGCCACATCGGCAGCACCGGTGCCGTCCGGATCGGTGGCTATAGCGCTGAGCCTGCCCGCTACCGGATCATCACCGAGCGCACGGCGATACGCCGCGGCGACACCTTCGGGCACGGGGCGTTGCCCGTTCTCTATCTGTGACAGATACGCCGGTGAGTAGTGGGTTTTCTCAGCCATACGACGCAGACCGATACCCGCCACGGTGCGGAGTTCACGCAGCAGTGTTCCGGTCACGTCCGAATCTGCGAACACGTGCAAACACGCTAGTACTCCGAAGTCACCTGCGGGTCACGGATGCTCGTTACTGGCTTCGCAGAGGGGTTGTAGCCAATTGACCCACCCCGGCCCGGCTCCCTCTCTGCGGACGTTTCCGACACGATCACGACAAGGGGACGGGAGTACAAACGATGCGTTTTCGACCGACCGCGCTGGGATGGGTGGAGCCCGAGGTGTCCGACGCGCTGATGTGGGATCGCGCGCAAGTGCAGTGCTTGGCGCGCTCGCTCGGGTACGTGATCATCTGGCCTGAGCCGTCGCTCATCCCGCTGGCGGATCAGGTGCGCGCCGCTGACGTGGACGCGGTGATCACTCCGTCGCCGCAACACCTGAGTCCGCTCGCGCTGAATGGGGTGTTGTACTTCGCTGAGATCGAAACCATCTCTCCGCGAATGAGTTTCGGCCGATGGTCGTTGATTCGAGAGGGGGTGTTCGCATGAGGTGGCGAGGATACAACCGCGGCAGCACCGTGGGGGAGATTCGAGACCGGATACGCCGCGAACAGTCGCCGGTCGGATGGACGCACGACGCACCTGTCGAGCCGCTCTCGGTCGATCGAGCGCACACGATCATGCAGCAGCACCGAGAATGCCGGGCCAACGACTGCCCGCGAAAGCGTGCAGCGTTCCGGACGCTGGTCGAAGTTGGACGGATCAAGCCCGACTCGGGTCGGACTCGGTAGGCTCCGCACACCGGTACAGCCGACGCGAGGGGAAGCAATGAGCGACGAACAAATCGGTTTCGATATCGAATTCGATGACAAGACACAAGCGTTCTTGGAGTGGGTCAAGCCGGAGCACATGGAGTCCGGAATACGGAAATTCCTCGGGGAGACGCTCGGCGGTGTCGCGGATTACGACTCTGACGCCTGGTGGAAGCAACCGACATTGGAACGTGTCATGAATGTTGCGAAAGAGCGGTTAGGTAACCGCGCCGGATTCTACAGCGAAGAGAACCGCGAAGTAGCCGACCAGTTCGTGAGATTTCTTGGCGAGTGCTATGTACGTCGAGCCGGGATGGAATGGACGAATCGGCCCGACTGGTCCGGGCCGCTGTACCCGGAGTTCGGCCCCGGAGTGAAGCACGGTGATGATGTACGTCGAGTGGCCCTGATTGCCGAGGACTTGGTAGATGACAAGTTCGGTGGTCCGAGTTCGATCGAGTACAACATCTCCGACGCCGTGAAACTCCACGCAAGCTAACCCACTACACACCAAAATGCACTTACGGGGGTGGGTACAGCCGTGCCCGATGAATATGACGCCGTACGGCGCGACCTGAGCAACTATGAGCGCGGCCTGTACTTCGAACTCGGGCGGGCGCATCTTCGCGGGGAGACGCCCGAACGTGGTTGGGTACGGCAGTTCTCGATACCTACCGATCGCGGCCCCCGGATACTCGACAACGCCAAAACCCAGGGTAAAGGTGTTAGGAGTATCGAACGAAAATCGGGGCGGGTTGATGCAAGAACACTCGAGCAATTGAAGCGCGAACGGCTCGGGCTGGAGTCAGGGCAGATCTCGCAGAGTGGATGGGAAACCGTCGCTGGTGAAAAGATAGATCCACGTGCACGCGAGTACATGAACGAACTCATTCGTGATTTCCCCGGCCGGTTCGAGCACGTGGAAATATCGCGGAAAGATGCCGCACGGGCTTAGAAGCAGGGAGGGCACTCGCTTCACGGCAACTCGAATTGATCCGAACCTACCAACTGGATCGCGCTGAACGCGCCCGAAAACGACTCGCGAATATCCGCGAGATCCTACGCCAGCGCGAAGCCAAAGCCGCGGAGGAGCGCGCCAAGGCTGAACGCGAGCGGCAAGCCCGCGAGGAACGAGCACGGGTAGAGCGTGAGGCAGCAGAGCGGGTAGCTCGGGAGTTCGCAGAGAAGTACAAAGCAGTGTTCCGGGACCGCGAGCCGGACGAGAACACTTCGGCACGGACGCGGGAGGACGACGACGCAGCCGAGAAGACGAAGCAGCGCGAACGCGACCAGGCCGATGAGAAAGCGCGGCAGAGACAGCGTGAGGCAGCCGACCGGCTCGCGCTCGAAGCGCGGAGAGCGCGTGAATTGGCGGACAACGGGGAACCCGGCAACATGGTCCGAGAAGTTGCTGACATATTGCATGTCTCCCGGCCGACACCCGGAATCGGACCCCTGCACCGGGAACCGCCGCACGCGGGCCCGACTCGCGGCGGCAGGGAAGAGCGGGGACGCGAGCGCGGCGGACTAGAACGCACCCGTGACTAGATGAACCAGAGATACCCGGAACACCGGCCTAGCTCGTGCTTGCCGGGATGGAGTGAGTACACGCTGGGGAAAGGGGTGCTCGACTTTTGTGTGCGCGTACGCAGAATGGCGGTATGGATATCGCGACGCTCTATCGCCGCTGGTTGTTCGAGGTGTGGTACGGCGACTACTCCGGCGTGAGGGATATCTTCATGCCGGGTTTTGTCGGGCACTGGCCGTCGATGGATGTGTATGGGCCGCAGGGGGTTGTCAACCAGATCGAGCAGTCCAGACGCTTCTTCGACGACATCGAGAACACGCTGGATGTCGGGCCGGTGATCAATGGCGACCTGATTGCCGCTCGGTGGACCTTCCACGGCTCGTACCGCGAGGGTATTCCCGGCGCCACGGCCGCGCCCGGCACCCGCATCGCCTTCTGCGGGCAGGACATCTTCCGTGCGGAGGGTGGCCGGTTCGCCGAGTACTGGGTGGTGTCCGACGGGCTGGGCATGATGCAGGCCCTCGGTGCGCTCGGACAATGACGAAAAGTGCTGTGCCGCAGGCTTAGTCGTCGGCGAGGTAGCGCTCGACGCTCGCCACCTTCGAGGTGAGGCCGTCGGTGACGCCCGGCCGGATGTCGGCCTTGATCACCAGGCTGCAGCGCGGGGCGGCGGCCATGACGGCGTCGGTGGCCTGTTTGATCACGGCCATCACCTCGTCCCATTCGCCTTCGATCGAGGTGTACATGGCCGTGGTCTCGTTGGGCAGGCCGCTGGCCCGCACGACGCGCACGGCCTCGGCGACCGCCCGGCCGACATCCTCTCCGGTGCCGAGCGGGGTGATCGAGAAGGCAGCAATCATGGGATCAATTGTGGTGCCGCGCCATGTCGTGCAGCGTAGCGACACGCGACTCCAGGTACTCCAGCTCGGACTCGTCGAGCACGGTGCGCTGGATGCCGGCCGAGACCAGGAACGCGCCCTGGCGGTGATCGTCGATCACGTCGACCTCGATCGCCACCGCCACGTAGTCCTCGGCGTCGGGCATCGGGTCGGCGATCACGCGCGCCGTACCCCGGGCGCACAGCGCCACATTGTCGCCGCTGAGGAGCAGCAGCGCCACATCGGGACGCTTGCGTAACCGAACCAGGGAGCCGCGATTCGACCTGAGGCTCAACAGGATTCGATGATCACCCGCGCGCACCGGCCAGGACACCGGGATGGCGTGGGGTGACGGGTCGGTGGTCACCAGCACCCCGATGGTGTCTCGTGGCCATTCCGGCAGTACGTCCAGTTCGGGATGCTCGGTCATCTCTGCCTGCGGCTCGGTCGAGGTCTCCTGACGTTCCCGGGCTTCGGCTACCATATTTCGTCACCTCACGGTCGGCTCGCGCTGCGGGCTGAATCGCGCGTTTCCTAGCAGTGTAAGCCGTTGCGCCGCTTGCTCGCTGGGATGGAGACGGATCAGGACGCGACCGCTGCGGTGGCCAGGGCCTCGATCGGCAGCGACCGGGCCCACTCGCGCGCCTGATCCTGCGGCCGGACGGTGCCGGAGGCGTCGTGGCGGCCGTGCTCGCCGACCTGCCGCGCGCCCAGCGCGGTGAGTTTCTCGGCGCAGATCTCCCCGCCGCGGTTGAAGGTGTCGTCGTAGACGATGTCGCCCAGGCCGAACACCGCGAACCGCAGTCCGGTCAGATCGGGCAGGCGGTCGTCGAGCTGGTCAAAGAACGGCTCGGCTCCGGTCGGCAGCTCCCCCGTGCCATAGGTGGAGCAGACCAGCACGTGGAAGTCGTGAATGTTCAGATCGTCGGTGTCGAAGTCGGACATGTCGTAGATCGAGACATCGTGCGCTC
The DNA here is from genome assembly GCF_014466955.1 of Nocardia wallacei. Taxonomy (NCBI): domain Bacteria; kingdom Bacillati; phylum Actinomycetota; class Actinomycetes; order Mycobacteriales; family Nocardiaceae; genus Nocardia; species Nocardia wallacei. The sequence continues at coordinate 1,137,433 of NZ_AP023396.1, forward strand.
GCGCCAATTCGTCGGCGACGGCCTCGGCCGCCCGCTCCGCGGTGCCCATCTCGGACCCGAACAGAATCACTACCCGCACGCTGTCTCCCTCGCGTAGTTCCACTGACCGCTTAGTGAGCCTACCCTAACTTGTATACTGGTGGAGGTGTCCGCCCCGGACGGATACCGACGGCCCGGGATTCTTCCGTTACGGATGTGAAAACCTCTCGGGACCTGCGACCCTCCTGATTGACGAACAGGCACCACCGGTTGCATCATTCGTAACAGTTCCCCGTCTTGTCGGGGTCACGCGAGTAACCGGTCGATGAGCGCCCGGTGAAGCGAGGTCGCTCACCGATTCCTGGTGCCCGACGAACGCAGCAGCATCCGTACGGCGCGTCCGCGCGCCCGACGACGAGTGAGGTGAGTGCGATGGGATTTCGGCCCTACCGATACCGACTGTGGGCGGCCTTCCCGAACAGTCTGACCTCGCGCGGCTTCTTGTAACGCATTCGACGCAGTGGTGAGCCCTCCGCCGAGGCGGCGGAGGGCGTATGCGCGCGCGTCTGGTGATTTCACGGGTGATGGTGCCCGCGGCTCCGCTCGGAGAGCCGCGGTTCGGGAGTACGAGGCAGGAGACGGTGATGACGGAATTCGAAACGGTGGAGACGGCCGGGCCGGCGACGGTGGCGAATCTCGCGGTGTCCACGGCGGTGCTCGATGATCTGCGGTATCTGCGGGCCGAACTGGTGGCCGCGGAGCTGCCGTACCTGCTGGTGCGCGACGGCGATCACGGCCTGGCGCTGGCCGTCGACGCCGCGTACCGGGCTCAGCTGCGGCGGGTGCTGGGCGCCGCCCTGGTCGCCGGATTCTCTTGTAACGAATTGCGGCACAACGTCTTCCGGTTGGGCCGGGACGTGGATCCGGCCCACCACGTCGACCTCGAGCTGTGGGAGTACCACGGTGACACAGTCTCCTGCCCGCGCCCGAACGCGCTGACCCGCAACGTCTTCGACGTCGCGGACGTGGAGTACACCACCGTGCTGCTGTTCGACGCCAGCTGGCCCACGCTGGCCGGGATGTTCGCCCCGCACCCCACCGACGTCGGATTCGACATCGACATCGTCTACTCCTGGGTGGACGGCTCCGATCCCGAATTCCGCGCCCGCCGTGCGGGAATGCTGGCCCAGGTGGTGGTCGGCGAGGGGGACGACGCGGACGCCCGCATCCGGCAGATCGACGAGCTGAAGTACGCGCTGCGTTCGGTGCACAAGAACGCGCCGTGGATCCGCCGCATCTTCATCGCCACCGACTCGCGGGTGCCGCACTGGCTGGCCGACGACCCCAAGGTGACCATCGTCCGGGCGCAGGACCACTTCTCCGACACCAGCGGCCTGCCGGTGTTCAATTCACACGCGGTGGAATGCCAGCTGCAGCACATCGAGGGACTGTCGGAGCACTTCCTCTACTCCAACGACGACATGTTCTTCGCGCGCCCGGTGCGCCCGTCGATGTTCTTCACCCCCGGCGGGATCAGCCGGTTCATCGAGGCGGACACCCGCATCGGCCCCGGCGGCAACAACGAGCGGCGCAGCGGATTCGAGAACGCCGCGCGGGTGAACCGGGCGCTGCTGTCGAAACGCTTCGGGCACATCATCACCCGCCACCTCGAGCACACTCCGGTGCCGTTGCGGCGCAGTGTGCTGCTGGAGATGGAGCGCGAGTTCGGCGCGGACTTCGCGCGCACCCGCGCCAGCCGGTTCCGGGCGGCCACCGACATCTCGGTCACCAACTCGCTGTACCACTACTACGCGCTGCTGACCGGCCGCGCGGTGCCGCAGGAAGCGGCGCGGGTGCGATACGTCGACACCACCGGCTACGCCGGTCTGGCCCTGCTGGACGGCCTGGCGCGGCGGCGCAAGGTGGACTTCTTCTGCCTCAACGACGGCAGCTTCCCGGAGGTCCCCGAGGCGGAGCGGGTCCGTGTCGTCTCGCAGTTCCTCGAGGGCTACTTCCCGGACCCGGCGCCCTGGGAGCGTGTCACCGAACCGAACCCGTTGGGGGCGCTGGAGCCGGGCGCGGCGTAAGCCGGTCCGTCCGCACGAGCCGTCCGCACGAGTCAACAGACCGATTCGTCGTCCGATTCGGGAGCCTCGGTCTGGCGGTCGAGCACGCGCGGGATGCGCGCGGCGGGCGGGATGACGATCCCCGCCCGCTCGAGCCGCTCGGCGGCCTCCGCGGGGGTCGCCGGTTGCCCGACCGTCGGACCGTGATCGATGGGCACCACCGAATGCACCACGGTGTCCGGGTAGACGTGCACGTAGTTGAAGCTCTGCGCGCCGTCGCGGCCGCGCTGGCCGCCCTCGGCGACGGCCAGGTCCTGGCTGTAGCAGGCGGAGGACGCCACCGACACCGGGATGCCGGCGAACGTCGCGGTGGTCGAGTAGTGCAGGTGCCCGGCGAGAATACTGCGCACGTCGGTGCCGTCGAGCACGTCGGCGAGGCGCTTCTGGTCGCGCAGCTCGACCGTCACCGCCAGGTCCTGAATGCACGGCACCGGCGGGTGGTGCATGGCGAGGATCGTCCCGAACGGGGCGGGCTCGGCCAGAACCGCACGCAGCCAAGCCAATTGGTCGTCGGTGAGCTCGCCGTGATGGTGCCCGGGGACCGTGGTGTCCAGCACCACGATGCGCAGGCCGTCGATGGTGTGCACCAGGTCGAAGGGCTCGGCCGAACCGTCCTCGCCGAGCAGGTGCTCGCGCAGCGTGGCGCGATCGTCGTGATTGCCCGTGACCCAGACGACGGGCGCGCCCAGCCGATCGGCGAACGGTTCCACCAGCGCGCGCAGCTTGCCGTACGCGCGCGGCTCACCGTGGTCGGTCAGATCGCCGGTGAACAGGATGGCGGTCGGGGTGATGCCGCCGGCCGCGGCCCGGTCCAGAAGCTGGCGCAGGCGCTGTTCGGCGTCGACGGCGCCGTAGAGCGCGCCGTCGTCGGCGATCAGGTGGGTGTCACTGAAGTGGAACAGAACATGGTCCGGTCGTGGGTATTCCGCGACTCTGCTGATGGGCACCGGATTCCTCCCGGATACGGGCTTGGCTTCGCCTCCGCGTCAGAATAACGAAGCGGATCCCTACTAAATGCCCACGCCCGGTGACGACATGCTTACGCCCAGATGAGAATTTCGTGTCAACTCGCGCCGCCGAGACTACCGGCGAGCACCCGCGGCCGGGCGTGCTCACGCCCGTCCAGCAGGGCGAAGTACCGCCGCAGCATGAGTCCCGCGGTCGCGGCGAGCCCGGCCGTGAGCCCCCACCACACGCCTGCCGCGCCCAGCCCGGCCGGGTAGGCGAGGACCAGGGCTGTGGGCAATCCCACAATCCAGTAGCCGACCAGCGAGAGCCGGAATCCGGCTTGCGTCTCCTTCAGTCCGCGCAGCAGTCCGGTGCCGATGTTCTGCGCGGCGTCGAAGAACTGCAGCACGATCGCGATCAGCAACAGGGTGTGCGCGAGGGCGACGGTGTCGCCGTCGCGGCTGGTGAGGAACGGGCGCAGCACCGCGTCCGGGGCTACCGCGTACAGCAGCCCGACCAGCGTGGCGACCACCGCGGCATGCCGCAGGGCCAGCCACGCCAGCGACTGCGCGTGCCGGTGCTCCTCGCGCGCGACGGCCTTGCTGACCAGGATCGAGACGCCGTGCGAGATGCCGATCGCGACCTGGAACACGATGTAGACCAGCTGGTAGACCACGTTGTGCGCGGCCAGCGCGGCCGGTCCCAGCGCCCCCATGACCAGCGCCAGCACGGAGAACATGCCCGCCTCGGAGCCGTAGGTGAGTGCGATCGGGGTGCCCAGCCGCAGCTCCGCGACGACGGTCCGCCACCGCAGCGGCCACATCCGCACCGGCAGCGTCGGCCGCAGGCGGGTGTCGCGGCGCACCATCGCCCAGAAGATGCCGAAGGTGATCAGGAAGACCAGCGAGGTGGCCAGGCCGATGCCGGTGAGGCCCAGCTCGGGCAGGCCCGCCCAGCCGTGCATGAGGCCAAGGGCGAGAACGACATTCAGCGCGACCGAACCGAGGGTCACCAGCAGCAGCGCCTGCGGGCGCTGCATGCCGACGGTGTACTGGCGCAGCACCTGGAACCACAGGCACGGCAGCAGGCCGGGAGCCAGCGCGACCATCATCGGGCGCGCGGCGGACAGCACCGACGCGTCCTGGCCCAGCCACTGCAACGACCAGCCCAGCGCTACCAGCACCAGCCCGCCCAGCAGGCCCGCGACCGTCGCGATCAGGAAGCTGGACCGGACCACGTCGCGGATCTCGTGGTCGGCGTCGGCGTCGCACTGCCCGGCCCGGCTCGCCACCGTGGCGACCTGGTTGCCGGTCGCGGTGATCAGGCCGACGCACATGGTGCGGATCTGGTTGAACAGCGTCATGGCCAGGCCACCGGCGGCGACCTGGGTGATGCCGAGCGAGCCCATCAACGCGATATTGGTGGTCGACACCGCGACCTGTGCGAGCTGCGTCAGCGCGATCGGCGTCGCCAACGTCGTCAGGCTGCGCCAATCGGAGCGGTGCGATGCGCTGCTCATTGCGCCCTTTCGTGCATGAGAATCACATTCTTGACAGCGTGCATCAATGTTCTCGTCAGGGACACCTTACTCATCGCGCGCCCACCAGATCGCGGCGCGCGGGCGAGTAGCGCTCGAGCAGTTCGAGCACGGCGTGCTCGGCGCTTTCGTCCAGCAGGTCACGTTCGTTCATCCAGCCGTCGTCGAAGACGGTATCCAGATATTTCTCGCCGCCGTCGCACACGATCGTCACCACGGTGGACCCGGGCGGGAACTGTTCCAGGCGGGTCAGCGCGGCGTGCACCGAGCCGCCGGCCGAGCCGCCGATCAGCAGGCCCAGCTTCGCGGCCACCGCGCGCGCCGTGGCGAAGGCGGCCACGTCGGTGACCTTCACGCCCTCGTCCAGCAGTGTGTAGTCGACCGCCGTGCCGACGGTGGCGCCGGGCGGGGTGCCGGTGCCGGACTGCCAGTACGGCCCGCCCTCACCGCCGAACGCGATCGAGCCCACCGGTTCGACGCCGATCACCCGTGGCGCGCAACCGAGTTCGCGCAGGCGGCGGGCGGTGCCGAACAACGAGCCGCCGGTGCCGACGGCCGACAGCAGGATGTCGACGCTGCCCAGATCCTCCAGCAACTCCTCGGCGACCGCGTAGTAGCCGAGGGCGTTGGCGTCGTTGTTGTGCTGCTCGGTGAAGTAGGCGTCGGGCCGGGCAGCGGCCATCGCCTCGGCGAGGTCCTCTCGCGCCGAGGTGGCCAGACTGTCGTCTCCGTCGTCGGCGACGTACACGAGTTCGGCTCCCATGGCTCGCATAGCACGCAATTTGTCCTTGCAGGCGTGGTGATCGACGACCGCGGTGAAGCGATACCCGCGCTCGGCGGCCACTACCGCCAGTCCCAGTCCGGTATTGCCGGACGTGGACTCGATGATATGCCCGCCATCTTTCAGCAACCCTCGCCGCTCCGCGTCGCGCACCATTTCCCGGGCCATTCGGATCTTGGCCGCGCCGGTCGGGTTGAACTGTTCGAGCTTGAGCAGCAACCGGGTGCCGGTGTCGGTGGCGGCGAGTTCGAACAACGGGGTGTTGCCGATCAGGTCCGTCACACGCGTGACGAGCGCCATGAAGTCTCCTCGGACTATGGGTGTGGAAGGGGATGCGACGGGGACGCTAGTGCGCGTCGAGGGTCCAGCGGAACCGGCCGCCGGGTGCCTCGTGCAGCACGACCTTGGGCGGGATCGGTAACTCGTGGAACGCCGACTCGTTGGAATCCATCTGGTATCCGGCGGTATTGGGGTAGACCAGCAGGTCGCCGGGAGTCGCGGGCCGCGCCAGCGGGATGCGCCGCCAGCTGAGCATGTCGGAGTCGAGGCAGGTGGCCGCGCCGACGCTCGCCGGCGTGCGGGCGCCGGGCCGGGTGGGCCACAGCACCGGGTCGGGGAGGTACTCGCTGTCGAACCATTGTTCCGACAGGCTCAGGCTGGTTCCGTCGACCGTGAGCAGCTGGTACGGGAGCCCTTGCGCCGTGCGTGTTTTCGTGCCCTGCACGCGGAAGACGGTGCTGCCCGCGCGGTCGAGCAGGGCGCGACCGGGCTCGATCGCCAGGCGAATACCATTGTCCCGCAGTTCCTTTGCCAAGCCGTGGTGGCCCAGGACGGCGGACAGCGCGGCCGGGCCCGCCGTCGCGCTGTGGTACGGGTAGTAGGAGTCGAACGTCTTCCGGGCGTGAAACCAGTGCGGTCCCGCGGCTTCGGTGAATTCCCGCCATGCCTGCTCCGGCACGTAGTCGACCGCGAAGCCGCCGCCGAGGGAGATCGTCGTCGCCGGGTGGCCGAGCGTGCGTGCTGCCCGGCAGCGGGTGACGAGGGCGGCGGCCAGCTCGGCCCGGGGCGCCGGCCGGTAGCCGGACAGATGAAAGCTGAATCCGTCGATACGGACCGGTCCGAGGTCGGTGCGGGCCAGCGCTCGATCGAGTTCGTCACCGGTCATGCCGAAGCGGCTGTCGGAGTCCGGGGGCAGCGCTCGCAACAGCACCCGTACCGGAATGCCCTGCGCCGCAAGCCGATCCAGCTCGCCCGCCTCGTCGATCGCGATGAGCGCGCCGTGGCGCGCCGCCAGCCACAGCAGCTCGTCGGACTTCGCCGGGCCGGTGACCATCAGCTCATCGCCCCGGACACCCTGGGCCAGAGCGGAATTCAGTTCTCCCGCGCTCGCCACGTCCACTCCGGCGCCGTACTCGGCGCACGCGCGCGCCACGCACCGGGCCTTGTTCGCCTTCTTGCCGTAGTAGATCGCGCCGTCCACCCCGGCTCGCTCGAACACCGCCCGGAACGCCTCGATATTGCGGCCCACCCGCGCCGGGAACATCACATGAAACGGCCCACCGACCGCGAACGCGATGTCCCCCAGCAACTCCGGATCGGCCAGCAGCCGCCGCTCCCAGTCGTCCCGGTGTGCGGGCAGCGGTGCCGCGACGATCCCCGCTCCCGCGGCGGGCGCGACACACGGTGCCGCGCCTGCGTTCAGTCCCATATGGGGACCTCCGTGCCGCGGCCGTCGGCGATGGCACGTTCGGCGAGGGCGTGGGCGACGGCGATGTCGGTGAGGACCAGGCCGCTGTTGTAGACGAAGATGCGCTGGTCGTCGGTGGTGCGGCCGACGCCGCGGCGGCTGAGGATCTGCGGCAGCTCGACATCGACCGGCCGCAGGCGGCCGTCCGGCCCCGCCATGTCGGTGCCGGTCAGCGACATCTGCTCGGCATTGGTGGCGACTACCCGGTCGGCGTCGGTCAGAGCCGACGGCGCGAGGCCGTAGCCCACCAGCACGGCCACCGAACCCGGTGCGAGATCACCGGATTCGAGGGCCACCTTGGTGCCGGGACCGGCCGTCGCGAGCACCACGTCGGCCTCGCGGGCGGCCGCGTAGGGATCCGGCACGGTCTCCAGTTCGGTGTGCGGGTGATGCACGGCCAGCTGCTCGTGCACCGCCTTCAGTCCGTCCGGGTGCGTGCCGTACAGCATCAGGCGATTCAGCTGCGGGTTCGCGGCGAGCAAGTGCGGCAGCGCGTTGCGGCCCTGGGTGCCGGTGCCGATCAGCAGCACGCTGCGCGCGTCGGAGCGGATGGTCTCGCGCACCAGCAGCGCCGACACCGCCGGGGTGCGCAGCGCTCCGACCCGGGCGCAGTCCATCATCGCGATCGGCATGCCGGTGGCGTCGTCGTACAGCGTGATCGTGGTGTAGTAGCGCTTGGTGCTGCGGTCGTGGCTGGGATCGAACTTGTAGGAGGTCTTCATCGCCACCACCCGGCGGCGGCCGTCGCGGCCGAGCATGGCGTAGGCGACCGACCAGCCGTCGGGGTGCGCGACGCTGAGTTTGCGCGGATTGTCCGAATCTCCCGACGCCAGCGCGATATACGCCTCCTCGACGGCGCGCACCACATCCACCGGGGTGATCGGGACATCGGCGAGGTCGCTGCGGCTGAGAACTCGCAGCGGGGTGCGGCGGGTGGTCACTGGCTTCCTCGGTTCATCGGTCCGGAACCTCCTGTGTCGCAGTATCTTTCGAGTCGAAGGGGGTGACCGTCCGCTGTCCGTAGCCGGTTTCGGCGGCCTCGGCCGCGGGCCTGCGGCGCGGCAGGCGGATGTTGACCCGCTTGAGCCAGCGGTCCGTCCCGTCGTAGCGCGGCGTGAACGGCACCCGTCCGTGTACTACCACGTCGTTGTCCACCAGTAACAGCTCACCGGGAGCGAGGACGGCCGTGCGGCACACCCGCTCCAGCTCGGCCCCGAGATGGGCGTAGGCGCTGCGGAATTCGGCGTCGGCGTCGTCGAGTGGGGTGTAGGCCGGGTCGTAGCGCAGGGTCGGTCGGCCGTCGTGGTCGCCGACGGTCGCCAGCGGTGTCGCCGGATACCGGTGAAAATCGGTGCCGTAGGAGACATCCGGCAGGATCGGCAGCGTCGGCTCGCTCAGTCGCCGCCGCTGCCGCTCGTTCAGGCGCACCTGCCGCACCGACGACACCGTGGTGCCGACGCGGTCCGGATTACGCAGGCAGCCGAGCATGAGCAGGTGAGCACGGTGCGGGTGGAAGGCGTCCTCGGTGTGCGGGGTGAGCAGTGTGGCGCTGGAGGCCCCGGACTGCTCGTGCTCGTGCCCGGGGGAGGGGACGATGTTGTTCACCATCCGCCCGTTCTGCTGGCCCTGCCATCCGAACGGCGCACCGGCGGCGCGGGCCAGCAGCAGCATCGTGATGTCCCAGTGGAACGAGGCGTGCCGGTGGGCCGGATCGCCGCTCCACGCGGCGGCCTGCCGCCAATCGCGCGGGGTGGGGCCCAATTCCTCGTCGCGCAGCGGTAACCGGCTCACGATCGCGGCGCCGGCCGCGGACACGGGCGGCCGCAGCGCGGTGCGCACGGCCTCGGGTAAGTGTGCGGCATGGGTGTCGACCAAGTCGATCAGCGCCGGATCGGTGAGAGTGGCGGCGCGCGCGGCGGAACCCGGCATGCTCTCGATTGTGACCGCGATGTCGCGGGCGGTGTCGCGAACGGCCTGTGCGACATCGGCGGGCAGCGCACGTCGTTCGATCTCGTCCGATTCGGTGGGGTGGTGCGTCATACGTTCGCAGAGAACGTTTTCCACCAGGAATTCCCTTCTTCGCAACGGTGGTGAAGCAGGTGGTGAAGACTCGGTCTGCGAAATTAGTCTCTCCCGAGACCTTAAGCAAGGCTTACCTAAAGTGTGTCGCGGGACGTGCGAACGGACGGCGCGAAGACTCAGCTAGCAGGGTAACCGCCGAGCCGACCGGTCCGAAGCGCCGGTGCCGGATGGCGACGTGGACGTCCGCGTGCCGGGTAACGCAGAATCATAAGGTTAGCCTTGGCTGGCACAGCCGACTCGGATGAGGGACGAGGGCACCTGCGATGACGACCATGACCAGACGGCGGTTGCTCGGCGCCGGGCTCGGAGTGAGTGCCGCACTGGCACTGGGCGCCTGCGGGCGCGCCGCCGGCGACACCGGGACGCTCCGCGTCGGCGCGCTGGGCAAAGCCTCGGCGCTGCAACAGGATCCACACGCCAACCTGAGCAACGAGAGCGACTTCCTGATCGCGTCGCTGATCTACGAGCCGCTCACGGTGCCCGGCGTCGACCCGACCGTGCGGCCGCGCCTGGCCGCCGCCTGGTCCGCCGATGCCGCGCAGCGGCGCTGGGTGTTCACCCTCGCCGAGGGCGCGACCTTCCACGACGGCAGCCCGGTCACCGCCGAGGACGTGGTGTGGTCGCTGCGCCGGCTGCGCGAGGTGGGCGGCGAGTCGAAGATGCCGGTGGCACGGCCCGACGACATCACCGCCGACGGACCCGGGCGGGTGGTGGTGACGGCGTCGGCGCCCAACACCCAGATCCCGGTGCTGGTTCGGCTGATGACGTTCACGGTCAAGCGGGGGACGACCGAGTTCTCGAATGCCGTGGGCAGCGGGCCCTTTCGGCTCGAGTCCTATCGCCAGGGCAACGCCCGGCTGGTGCGCAACGATGCCTGGCACGGGCCGAGGCCGCGGCTGGAGGCCATCGAGGTCACCATGTTCGACAGCGTGGACGCGCTGTCGAACGCGGTGGTCGGCGGGCAGATCGACCTGGCGTCCAACGTCGGGGCGATCGCCGGGCGCACCGCCGCGGGACGCGGGGATCTGCAGGTCGTCCGGCGGCCCGGCGACACCGCCATCGCCATCGCCATGCGCACCGCCGACGGGCCCTTCGCCGACCCGCGGGTGCGCACCGCGCTGCGGTTGGCGGCGGATCGCGACGCCCTGGTGGCGCAGACCTTCTCGGGCTACGGCACCGTCGCCAACGACATCCTGGGTACCGGAGATCCGCAGTACGCCAAGGAGATTCCGCAGCGACGCCGCGACGTGGACCGGGCGCGGGCGCTGCTGGCCGAGGCCCGGTTCGATACCGGCGCGACGTACCAGCTGGTCACCAAGGAGGAGGCGCCCGGGGAGGTGGAGTCGGCGCGGGTCTTCGCCACCCAGTTGCGCGATATCGGCGTGGATGCCGAAGTGGTGGTGCAGGACTCGGGCACCTTCTACGATCGCACCTGGTTGCACGCGCCGCTGTACACGGTCAACTGGGGCACCAACGACTCGGTGCTGTTCTACGCCGCGAAGCTGCTGTCCTCGGGCAGCAATCGCAACGAAACCGCCTTCGCGGACGCGGAATTCGATGCCGCCACCGCCGCGGCGCTGGGCGCCGCCGACCCGGCGGGTTATGCCCGGGCGTGCCGCACCCTGCAGCAGATCGAATACGACCGGGGTGGATACCTGGTGTGGGGCATGGCCGACGGCATCGACATCGCCTCGAGCCGCGTGCGAGATCTGCCCACGCTGGGCGGGTTCGGGCGCGTGCAGCTGGAACGGGTATGGCTCTCGTGAGCGTGGCCGAACCGGTGGTGCTCGGCGTCGCGGACGATCGGCGCGGCGTCCGGGTCGCGCTGACCGGTATGGTGCTGCGCCGGGTCGGGCTGTTGCTGGCGTTGCTGACCCTGGTGTTCTGCGCGGTCTCGCTGCTGCCCGGCGATGCCGCTCGCGTGGCGCTGGATCGCGGGGCGAGTCCGGAGACCGTCGCCGCCAAGCGGCACGAGCTCGGGCTGGATCGTCCGCTGCCGCAACGGTTCTGGTCGTGGTCGAGTGGTTTGGTCACCGGCGACTTCGGCGTCACGGCGCACGGGCGGTCGATCGCCGAGCTGCTCGCCGGGTCCGCGCCGCAGACGCTGCTGCTGGGCGGAATCGCGTTCGCGACCACCGTGTTCGCGTCGATGGCCGGCGGGATGTGGTGGGCGACAAGGCCGGACGGGTGGACCGCGCGGGTACTGCAACCGGCGACCGCGATGGTGGTCGCGTTACCGGAGTTCGTGGTCGCCGCGGGCCTGATCGCGGTGTTCTCGTTCGCGGCCGGGTGGCTGCCCGCGGTGACCGTCGCCGGTCGCTCCGGTTTCCCGGCGAGCGCCGACATGCTGGTGCTTCCGGCGCTGGCGCTGGCGCTGCCGCAGACCGGCTGGAACACCCGGGTGGTCCGCGGGGCGCTCGCCGACGCCGCCCGCGCGCCACACGTGGAACACGCGGAACTGGAAGGCGTTTCGCCGTTTCGCTTGATGACCCGGCACGTCTTCCCGGTGGCCCTGCCGGCCATCGCGGCCTCCTACGCCACCACTGTGGGCATGCTGCTCGGCGGCGCCATGGTCGTCGAGAGCCTGTTCAACTACCCGGGCCTCGGCGCCCTGCTCGCCGGTTCCGTCGCCGATCGCGACACCGGCCTCGCCGCCGCCACCGCGGCGGTAGCGGGCGTGACGATCATGTGCGTGCTGCTGGTCGCGGACGGTTTGCGTGCCTGGGCGATGCGGGGACGGCGATGACCGTCGGACCGCCCGTGAGCTGTGCGGGAGTTCAGTGGTGGTCTCCCCGCGGCGAGCCGGTCCGGGCGGTCACCGATCGTGCGAGTGCGGCGGATTTCGCCCTCCCGGGTGAACCCGTGACCGCCGAGGCCGGATCGTCGAAGGGTGCCTTGGCGAGAGCATGGGTGTGAGTGGCGTGGGCGTGAGTGTGGGTGGCGTGGGTATGGGTGTGGGTGGCGTGGGTATGGGTGTGGGTGGTGTGGGTATGGGTGCGGGTGGCGAGGACATGGGCGCGGGTGGTGTGGGTATGGGTGCGGGTGGCGAGGACGTGGGTGTGGGTGGCGTGGGCGTGGGTGGACGGTTGTGAACCGGGGTTTGGTACTGCGGGGGCTGCCTGCGCTGGTCGTGGTGGTGGCGGCGGTGGTGGGGCCGTGGGTGGCGCCGCGGGCCGTGGACGCCACCGTCGGGATGCCGTTCGCCGTGCCGCGGGCGGGGGCGCCGCTGGGCGCGGATCGGCTGGGGCACGACGTGTTCAGCCGGTTGCTGCACGGTGGGTGGGGGCTGATCCTGCTGGCCGTGCTGATCGCCGTCGCGGTGACCGGGTGCGCGAGCGTGCTGGGTGCGCTGGCGGCGCTGCGACCGCGGCTGGGGGTGGTGATCGAGCGCGGCGCGGACCTGGCGATCCTGCTGCCGGCCGTGCTGGCGCTGCTGCTCGTGGTGGCGTCGTGGCCGGAGTCAGGAGCGTTCGGTGTGGTGCTGGTCGCGATCGTGTTCGGAATTCCCTACTCCGCGAGGGTTTTCGCGGCCGCGGCGACGCCCGTGGCCGCCACCGGCTATGTCGAGGCGGCGCGGCTCGGCGGCGAATCCACCGGCTACGTGATCTTCCGCGAGATGCTGCCGAACATGCGGGAACTGGTCTTCGCGCAGTTCGGGCTGCGTTTCGTCGAGGGCATGTATCTGGTGTCGACGGCGGCGTTCCTGCGGCTGCCGACCTCGCTCGGCGCGTCGAACTGGGCGGTCATGGTGCGCGACAACGCTTCCGGGATCCTGCTGAATCCGTGGGCGGTGCTGGCGCCGAGCCTCGCCATCGGCGTCGTCGCGGTGAGCGTGAACCTGCTGGCGGCCGCGCTGGGGCGACGGGAGGTGGGCCGGAGGTGATCGTGGTGCGGGAACTGTCGGTGTCCACGGCGGCCGCGCCGCTGCTGGACACCATCTCCCTGCGGGTGCCCGAGGGCGGTGTGACCGCGCTGCGCGGGCCGTCCGGATGCGGCAAGTCGACGCTGATGAAGGCGCTGCTCGGGCAGGTTCCGGCCGGGACCACCGCGAGCGGGTCGGTACACGTCGGCGAGCACGAGGTGCTCAGCTTGGACCCGCCCGCGCTGCGGCGGTTCCGGCGCGAGCAGATCGCCTTCGTCGGCCAGGACCCCGGCGTCGCGCTGAACCCGACCATGCGCGTCCGCTCCCTCCTGGGCGAATTGTCCGACTCCGCAAGGGCTTTGGAAGCCCTGGCCGCGGTGGAACTGCCCGAGTCCTACCTGCGCCGCCGCGCGGCCGAACTCTCCGGCGGTGAGCAGCGCCGTGTCGCCCTGGCCCGCGCCCTCGCCCGCCGCACGCCCGTCCTGGTACTCGACGAGCCCCTGTCCGGCTTGCACGGCCGCCTACGCACCTCCCTCACCCACCTCCTTCGCCGCCTGGCCGACAACGACGGCACCACCATCGTCGTCTCCGGCCACGACACCACCACCCTGAACCACTTGGCCGACGAAGTCATCGCGGTAGGCAACGGACACAGCGGCCCGCATGGAAAAACGTTCGCGGCCAAGGACATCCTCGCCCTGCCGGACCATGCCGCCGCGTCCCCCGCGCCCGTCGACGGTCACCGCGCGCCGCGCGCGAAGTCCGCCGCAGACGCGAGCACCCCCACGCCACGCGGGTCGGGCGACGTTACGAACGCGATGGGCGATGGTCGTGGTGCGTCGGGTACAGAGGCGGCCTGCGCAGACGCGAGTGCTCCCACGCCACGCGGGTCGGGCGATGGTACGAACGTGATGGGCGATGGTCGTGGTGCGTCGAGTGCAGAGGCGGCCTGCGCAGACGCGAGTGCTCCCACGCCACGCGGGTCGGGCGATGATACGAACGTGATGGGCGATGGTCGTGGTGCGTCGGGCGCAGAGGTGGCCTCTGCAGGCGCAAGCGCCCCCACGCCACGCGGGTCGGGAGATGTTACGAACGCGATGGGCGACGGTCGTGGTTCGTCGGGTACAGAGGCCGCCGCCGCAGGCGCGGGGACTCTCGCCCCGCACGACTCGGGTGAGGGTGAGAACGGGGCGGGCGACAGTGTCGGTGCGGCGGGGGAGTCGAGCCACGGGGTGGACCGAGGGAGCGGTGGGCTCGAAGGTGTTGGTAATCAGGTGCTTTCGGTGACCGGGTTGGGGGTGTCGATCGGGCGGCGGGTGGTGCTGGAGGGGATCGACCTGCGGGTCCGGGCGGGGGAGTCGGTGGCGGTTGCGGGGCCTTCGGGGGCGGGGAAGTCGACGTTGGCTCGGGCGGTGGTGGGATTGCGCCGGGCCGCGGCGGGGGAGGTGCGGGTGTCGGGGCGGGTGGCGCTGGTGCCGCAGGACAGTGCGGGGAGCCTCAATCCGCGTCGTACTGTGGCGCAGACGCTTTCGCGGCCGGTGCGGCGGCACCACGGCGGGCGCGGGGCCGCGGTGGCAGCCGAGATCGCGCGGTTGCTGGGCACGGTAGAGCTGGACAGCGAACTGGCCCAGCGGTATCCGCACGAGTTGTCGGGCGGGCAGCGGCAACGGGTGGCACTGGCCCGCGCCCTGGCGCTGCGACCGGCGGTGCTGGTGTGCGACGAGATCACCTCCGCCCTCGACCGCGACACCGCCGACGCGATCATGACCCTGCTGGACGGCCTGCGCCGCGAACAGCAGCTGGCCTTGCTGGTCATCACCCACGACATGCACGTCGTCGCCCGCTACTGCACCGGCATGTGCGTCCTGGAATCCGGCCGCATCGTCGAGTCCGGCCCGGTCCCCGACCTCTTGCGAGCCCCGGCCCACGATGCCACCGCCGCCCTCCTGGGCTGAGCGGAGCTGCGTGTCCGGGCACTTGCGGTCGGTTGCGCCGGGCGGGGTGCGGGCGGGCATACACTCGGGGCGTGTCGAGTGCAGCAGCGGTGCCCGCGGCAGCCGGGGGACGGCGGGCGCGGTGGCAGCCGCACAATGCGGCGCGGCGGGAGCGGATCGTCGAGGCGGCGATCGCGTTGCTGGAGGAGCATCCGCCGGGCGCGGACATCTCGGCGCAGCAGATCGCGGCGCGGGCGGGATTGGCGAAATCCGTTCTGTACCGGCAGTTCTCGGGTCGCGAGGAACTCGACCGCCGGGTCCGCACCACCATCGCCGAGCGTTTCACCGACGCCCTGGACGCCGCGCTCGACATCGGCGCGGGGTCCATCGCCGAGATCCTGGCCCGCACGGTCGGCGTGGTGGTCGACTGGATCGGCGACCACCCGCGCCAGCACGAATTCCTGCGCACCGGCCCCGCGGCCGACGGCCCCGAGGACCGCGACGCGCTGAGCGGCCTGCTGATCACCATCACCGGCCGCGCCAACGGGCTGGTGTCCGGCCTCGCGGGCGCGGTCGGCGTGGCGGACCCGCCCGTCATCGACACCCTGACCTTCGCCATCGTCGCCATGGTCGAGGCCACCGTCACCCGCTGGGCCCGCGAACCGGATCCGGCCCTGGATCGCGCCGCGCTGATCGCCGAGGTGGCGGGTTATGCCTGGAGCATCCTCGACGGCGTCGCCCGCGCCCACCACCTCGCCCTCGACCCCGACCAGCCCCTGCTGCAACTGATCGAGGCACTGGCCGCACGCGACGGATGAGCGCCGCGGAACCGGTCGTTCACGCCGCCCGGCGCGCCGGTTCGCTCCGGTAACGCGAGGGCTCGCCGTCGATGTGCAGCGCCTTCCACAGCAGCTTCGCCGGGGCAGGCAGCAGGCCGAGATCGTCGACCAGTTTGCGGACGTCGTCGAAGTAGCCCGAGAGGATCTTGCGAGAGGCCGGCCCGCGCCAGAACGCCTCCTCTATCACCTCGCGCGGAATGTCGAACCGGCGGGCGAACGAGCGTGGCGGCGTCATGATCTCGCCCGCCAGCCACCGCATCGCGAGTGGGAAGGCCAACGCGCACAGCGCTTTTCCGGGAATGCCCATCCGCTCGATGTGCGCGGTGAGGTACTCGTGGGCGAACGAGATGTGCCGCGCCTCCTCGGCGATGTGGATCTGCATGGTGCGCAGCACCGCCGGCGGCATGTTGGCGTCGGCGCGGATGACCGCCTTCTGATAGTGGTCGATCGGTTCCTCACCGCCGAGTATGCCGATGAACAGAATGACGTGCGCGTACCCGCCCGCCACGCCGATCAGCGGCGACAGCGCCCGGAACACCGGCCGCATCCCGGGCACGTCCACGCCGATGCGGTTCACCAGTTCCTGGAACATCTGGATGTGGTTGCACTCTTCGGTCATCTCGTGCAGGCAGTACCGGAACTCGGGAGATCCGTTGGGCAGCTTCATGATGTACTGCATCAGCCCGCGGATCAGCACGCTCTCGAACGCCGCCCCCACCTTGATCACGTTGGAGATGCGCCATTTGCCGATCTCGATCTGCTGCCGCAGCGGCAACTCCCGATACCAGCGGGTGGCGCCGAGCGGGTCGATCTCCGGATCGAGCACCCAGCGCGGGTCGTCCGGGTCGATCGCCAGTTCCGGACTGTCCCAATCGATGTCGAGATACGGGTCGAAACGCCGATGCACCGACCCCTCGGACAGCGCCGCCAACGCCTGCGCGTACTCGGGCGTGATCGGGCCGGTGTGCATGGTGTCGGACAACGTCATCGGTGCCTCCTGAACCTCGAGTGGCCGCCGCCGGAACGCGCCGGGTCGGTGTGCCGGATCTCGTCTTCGAGGATACGTGGGACTCGGAGTCCCACACAACCACCACCACCGGAATATCTGGATGATGGAGAGGTGCGTCCGAAGAAGGCCGGTGCTCGAACCGCTCGGAAGGTCCGCGCCGTCCTTATCGGCGTCGTCGCGGCGGCCGTCGTGCTGTCCGGTTGCGGGGAGGTAGAACACCTCCCGCCCATCCCGGAGGGGATCCCGCCGGGCGTGGGCACCCCCGTTCCCCCGATCGATCTCGACGCGCCCGGCCGCAGCGCCGTGCAGCTGCGCGAGTGGGCCGACGGGCAAGCCGACGCGCTCGGCATCCCGGTCGTGGCGCTGGAGGCCTACGGCTACGCCGCGGCCGTGCTCGCCCGGTCCCGGCCGGGCTGCGGCATCGGCTGGACCACGGTCGCGGGCATCGCGCGCGTGGAGAGCAAACACGGCAGTCACGGCGGTTCCCGCCTCGGGTCCGACGGCCGGGTGAGCCCGCCCATCCGCGGCATCCCGCTGGACGGATCGCCGGGTGTGGCGCGCATCGTCGACGAGCGCGAGACCGCCCGCGCCGGTGAGCCCGTCTACGTGCGTGCCGAGGGCCCGTTCCAGTTCCTTCCCGAAACGTGGCAGCGCTGGGGTGTCGACGCCAACGGCGACGGCGTGGCCGACCCGGACAACATCGACGACGCCGCCCTCACCGCCGCCCGCTACCTGTGCGCCAGCGGCGGCGACCTGACCACCCCGGAAGGCTGGCAGCGCGCGCTGCTCACCTACAACCAGTCCACTCCGTACCTGAACAAGGTCCGCCTCCACGCCGCCGCCTACAGCGTCGGCCGCAAGGTCTGAGCGGCCGACGCACCCGGCGAACCGTCGGCGACGGACGTGGTCGGCCTGCGTTAGGCTCACTCGGCACGGGTTCGCCGTGCGACCTGCTCATGGACGGCGGTGGGCGGGACCGAGTCAGGAGCCGAAGGAGTGTCGTTTTCGTGGCCATCATCGAACAGGTCGGAGCTCGCGAGATCCTGGATTCGCGCGGTAACCCCACCGTCGAGGTCGAGATCGCTCTCGACGACGGCACCCTGACCAGGGCTGCGGTGCCGTCGGGGGCCTCCACCGGCGAGCACGAGGCCGTGGAGCTGCGCGACGGCGGCGACCGCTACGGCGGCAAGGGCGTGCGCAAGGCCGTGGAGGGCGTGCTCGACGAGATCGCCCCGGCCGTCATCGGTTTGGATGCCGTGGAGCAGCGCACCGTCGACCAGGTGCTGCTGGATCTGGACGGCACCCCCGACAAGTCCCGGCTGGGCGCCAACGCGCTACTGGGCGTGTCGCTGGCGGTGGCCCGCGCGGCCGCCGAATCCTCGGGCCTGGAGCTGTTCCGCTACCTCGGCGGCCCGAACGCGCATGTGCTGCCGGTGCCGATGATGAACATCCTCAACGGCGGCGCGCACGCCGACACCAGTGTCGACGTGCAGGAATTCATGATCGCCCCGATCGGCGCGCCGACCTTCCGCGAGGCGCTGCGCTGGGGCGCCGAGGTCTACCACGCCCTCAAGGCCGAGCTGAAGAGCAAGGGCCTCAACACCGGCCTGGGCGACGAGGGCGGTTTCGCCCCCGACCTGCCGGGCGGCACCCGCGAGGCGCTGGATCTGATCGTCGCGTCCATCCAGAAGGCCGGGTACCGGGTCGGCAGCGATGTGGCGCTGGCGCTGGACGTGGCGGCCACCGAGTTCTACACCGCCGGTACCGGTTACAAGTTCGAGGGCAGCGTCCGCTCGGCCGCGGAGATGACCGAGTTCTACGGTGAGCTGCTGGCCGCCTATCCGCTGGTGTCGATCGAGGACCCGCTGTCGGAGGACGACTGGGACGGCTGGGTCTCGCTCACCGATCAGCTCGGTGACAAGGTGCAGCTGGTCGGCGACGACCTGTTCGTCACCAACCCGGAGCGGCTCGAGGACGGCATCGAGAAGGGCGCCGCGAACGCGCTGCTGGTCAAGGTCAACCAGATCGGCACGCTCACCGAGACTTTGGACGCGGTCGAACTGGCCCACCGCAACGGCTACAAGTCGATGATGAGCCACCGTTCCGGCGAGACCGAGGACACCACCATCGCCGATCTGGCGGTCGCGGTCGGCAGCGGGCAGATCAAGACCGGCGCGCCGGCGCGCAGCGAGCGGGTGGCCAAGTACAACCAGCTGCTGCGCATCGAGGACGCGCTGGGTGATTCGGCCCGCTACGCCGGGGACGTCGCGTTCCCGCGCTTTGTTCTCGAGGGATAGTACGGTCGGAGCTGTCGTCATGCGGCGCGCGTGCCGGGGCCGGATGGTCACGACGGGATCCACGCGCGCCGCCCCGCAGGCAGCCGATTTCCGAGGTGTGAGATGACCGAGCGACGGGCGCGCGGTGCCAGTCCGTCCGGGCGCGGGGACCGCCGCACCTCGCGGACGACCCGGTCGCGTCCCGACAAGCCGGTCACCGGGTCCACCCCCGCGGCTCGCACCGCCGCCGGAAAGCGGGCCGCGCAGCGCCGCACCGCGACCGGAGGTTCGCGGGCGGCCCGCGCCCGCGCCGCCCGCGACAAGCACGAGCGCAAGATCCTGGGCCTGTCCACCGGCCGTGCGGTCATCCTGGCGGCCGTACTGTGCGCGCTGGCACTGACCCTGGCCGTGCCGATGCGCACCTACTTCAGCCAGCGGGCCGAGGCCACCCAGCTCGCCCAGGAGCGCCGGGAGTTGGAGGACGACCTGGCCCGCCTGCGCGATCGGCGTGCGCAGCAACAGGATCCGGCCTACATCAAGTCCGAGGCGCGCGATCGGCTGCGGCTGGTGATGCCCGGCGACACCGCGTACATCGTGCAGGTCCCCGGCATCGAACAACCGCCCGTCCCGGCCCAGGCCACCCGGGAGCGCCGGCCCGATCCCTGGTACACCGAGCTGTGGCGCAGCATGTCGACACCGCAACCCGCGCCGCAACCCGATCCCGCGGCCGTATCGCCCCCGACCCCCGAAGGAGCGCCCCGGTGACAGAGCCCGCCAGCGAGGCCGATCTGGAGATCGTCGCCCGGCAGTTGGGCCGTCCGCCGCGCGGTGTGCTCGGCATCGCCTACCGCACCCCGGACGGGCAACCGGCCGTCGTGCGAACCGCGCCGCGGTTGCCCGACGGCACGCCGTTCCCCACGCTGTACTACCTGACCGACCCCCGCCTCACCGCCGAGGCGAGTCGGCAGGAGGCGACCGGCGTCATGAAGAGCATGACCGAACGGCTCGGCACCGACGCCGAACTGGCCGCCGCCTACCGTGCCGCGCACGAGAGCTATCTGGCCGAGCGCGACGCCATCGAGTCGCTGGGCACCGATTTCAGCGGCGGCGGGATGCCGGAGCGGGTGAAGTGCCTGCACGTACTGATGGCGCACGCGCTGGCGAAGGGCCCGGGAGTGAATCCGCTCGGCGACGAGGCGGTCGCGCTGGCGGCCGACAACGGCTTGCGCGGTACCGCCGTTCCGGCAGACTGGCCGAAGTTCGTGGAGTTGCACCAGGGGAAGGACAGCGATGAGTGACCGGGTGGCCGCCGTCGATTGCGGCACGAATTCGATCCGGTTGCTGATCGCGGAGGTCGGCGCCGACAAGCGTCTGACCGACGTGCACCGCGAGATGCGGATCGTGCGGCTCGGCCAAGGGGTCGACGCCACCGGCGAACTGCACCCGGAGGCGATCGAGCGGACCCGGGTGGCGCTGCACGACTACGTGGACCGGATGGTGGACGCCGGTGTCACGCGGGTGCGCATGGTTGCCACCTCCGCCACCCGCGACGCCCGCAATCGCGACGACTTCTTCGCCATGGCCGCAACGGAATTGGGCCGCGTGGTGCCCGGCGCGCAGGCGGAGGTGATCACCGGCGACGAGGAGGCCCGGCTGTCGTTCGCCGGTTCGGTCGACGAATTGTCCAGTGCCGAGGGGCCGTTCGTCGTCGTGGATCTCGGCGGCGGGTCCACCGAAGTGGTGCTGGGCGACAGCACGGGAGTGGAGTCGGCGTACTCCGCCGACATCGGCTGCGTGCGGATCACCGAGCGCTGCCTGCGCGGTAACCCGCCCACCCCCGAAGAGGTCGCCTCCGCACGGTTTTTCGCCTCTCAGCGGCTGGCACAGGCGTTCGGGGTGGTGCCGGTGGAGCGGGCGCGCACCTGGGTCGGCGTCGCGGGCACCATGACCACGCTCGCCGCCGTGGCGCTCGACCTGCCCGAATACGATTCGGAGCAGGTGCATCTCACCCGCATGAGCCTGGAACAGGTACGGGCCGTGTGCAATCGGCTGATCGCCATGAACCATGACGAGCGTGCCGCACTGGGGCCGATGCATCCCGGCCGCGTCGATGTGATCGGCGGTGGCGCCGTCATCGCCGAGGTGCTCGCCGACGAGCTGGCCCGCCGGGCGGGCATCGCCGAGCTGATCGTCAGCGAACACGACATCCTCGACGGCATCGCCGCGTCGGTCGCCTGAGCGCTCGCGGTCCCCGGCCCGCACCCCGATCGTGCTGCGGCGCATCGGTTGTCGGGGGGTCGCGTCATGCCCTGTGCGCTGTCGGAATTCCTCGCGGCCGGTATATTGCTCGCAAGCTGCTGTCCTTCTCAGACAGATGGCACATTCGAGCCATCGGCGGGGATGGGCGTTTTGTCCGGCCGGGGTGATCGCAAGGGGAGGAATGCCGTGCCGCCGTCGCGCATTCTGGCAAGTTCTCACCGGAAAGCTTGGGCACTATGCCTGCGATCCGCTGATGACCTGAACACTCTGACCGAAATTCAGCTCGGGAACTCATGCGTCCAGTTAGTCTGCTGCGGCGGCGCGCCGAAACCCGGCCCGCCGAATCACCGCGACTGCGATCCGGTTGCTGGAGAATTGCGTGCATGGAAAGGTCGAGTACATGACCGGAGTGGCCCACCCAGCGCGGCGGGGAGCCGAACGCACCCTGTTCGGGCACCCGATCGGCTTGGTGAACCTGTTCGGAGTCGAGCTGTGGGAACGGTTCTCGTTCTACGGCATGCTCACGATCCTCGGCTACTACCTGTACTACTCGGCCACCGAGGGCGGGTTGGGGCTGGAGAAGTCCACCGCCACAGGCATCGTCGGCGCCTACGGCGGCCTGGTGTACCTGTCGACCGTGCTGGGCGGCTGGATCGCCGACCGCGTACTGGGCATGGAGCGCACCGTGTTCTACGGCGGTGTCGTGGTGGTGGCGGGGCACCTCGCGCTGGCGGTGATCCCGGACCTGGCCGGTGTCGGCGTCGGCCTGGTGCTGGTCGCGCTGGGCAGCGGCGCGTTGAAGGCGAACGCCTCGTCGCTGGTGGGCACGCTCTACGAGAAGGGCGACGCGCGCTCGGACGGCGGCTTCACCCTGTTCTACCTCGGCATCAACATCGGCTCGTTCATCGGCCCGCTGATCACCGGACTGTTGCAGACCCACGCCGGTTTCCACTACGGCTTCGGCGCGGCGGCGATCGGCATGGCGCTGGGTCTGACCCAGTACGTGGTGTTCCGCCGCAATCTGGGCACGCACGGCCGCATCGTGCCGAACCCCCTGCCGCGCAACGGATTCGGTCCCGTGCTCGGGGCAGTCGCCGCGCTGCTGGTGGTGCTGGCGGTGGCCGTCGCGACCGGATTGCTGACGCTGGACAACCTCTCCGGCGCGACCACCGGTGTCATCGTGATCGCCGCGATCACCTACTTCGCGATCATGCTCAGCAGCTCGAAGGTGACACCCGTGGAACGCACCCGGGTGCGCGCGTTCATCCCGCTGTTCGTCGCCAATGCCGTGTTCTGGTCGTTGTTCCAGCAGATCTTCACCGTGCTCGCGGTGTACTCCGACGAGCGGATGAACTGGTCGCTGTTCGGTTGGACCGCGCCGTCGAACTGGGTCGGTTCGGCGGAGCCGGTCTGGATCATCGTGCTGTCGCCGCTGTTCGCGATCCTGTGGACCCGGCTGGGCGATCGCGCGCCGACGACGCCGCACAAGTTCGCCTACGGCGTGATCGGCATGGGCGCGGCCTTCCTGCTGTTCGTGGCGCTGGCCGGGTTCGACGGCAAGACGGTGCCGGCGCTGCTGGTGTTCCTCGTCCTGGGCGGCTTCGCGGTGTCGGAACTGCTGCTGTCGCCCATCGGCCTGGCGGTGACGACTCGGCTTGCGCCCGAAGCCTTCCGGGCCCAGATGATGGCGCTCTACTTCTTCTCCGTCGCGCTCGGCACCTCGATGTCCGGTGTGCTGTCGAAGTACTACGACCCCGCGCACGAGATCGCCTACTTCGGTACCACCGGCCTGGTCGCCGTCGCCGTGGGCATCGTGGTCTACTTCTTCGCTCCACGGGTCAGTCGCCTGATGGAGGGAATCCATTGAGCAAACTTTCGGATAATTCCGAGACGCCCGTACAAGTTTGATAGGTTGACCGGACGCCCCCGTAGCCCAATTGGCAGAGGCAGCGGACTTAAAATCCGTCCAGTGTCGGTTCGATCCCGACCGGGGGCACGACGACACAGCAGGTAATCGGTCCTCCCGTCCGGCTGTGTTACATCCCTGTGCGGCCCGCTCGGGGCGCGCGTCCAGCACGGCCGCGACCGTGTCGGCAGCGCCGCGGCGGATGGTGCAGGCAGTGGCCGGGCCGGGTGTGCGGGCGCGTTCGGCGGGTGCACTTTTCGCCCGCGTTTGTGATCCTCGTCACTGTTGCTCGGAGATCGGCGAACTCGGTACTCGCACACGGTGACGCGACGAACGCCGCCACTCCACGGCGAGCGGCTCGCCCGGTTGCCAGGGTGTGGCCGACCAGCCAGTTTCCTTGCAGCAAACCAGCTTCCGGAAGCGGGACCGCGCGCGACGAGGCTCGGCCGCCACCGGCGGGAAGGCCCGACAATGAATTCGTCGATGGCGGAAAGGACTCGGTGAGGTGACGACCGCGGCGGTGCCGAGGGTGGTGGAGTCCCACGTCGTCGGGGACTATCTGGTCGCCACGGCGGAGCGGCTGGGATTGGGATCCGACGCTGCGGTGGTTCGCGCCGTGGCGGCGAACGCCTGCGGAACGCGACTGCACCCGCTGTGGCCGGACGGGCGGCGGGCCACCATGCTGACCCTCTCCGGATTCCCGCTCGAGGTGAGCGTGACAGGCGGTCGCGGCGAGGTGATCCCCGCGCTGCGCTATGTCACCGAAATGGCAACCGACCGAACCGAATTCGCTACTCGCGCCGCGGCTCAACTGGCCTCGCTCCCGGACCTGGTGGCGCGGTTGCCGCACGGTGACGCGGCGGTCGCCGACCTGCTGCGGTCCTTCGTCGCGACCGTTTACCCCGATCCGGAAGCGGTGTCCAGGCGGCATCGCTTCGTCACCTGGACCGGTATCACCCATCGCGCCACACTGCCGTGCCACGCCGCGCATCTCAAGGTCTACGCCAACCTGCGGGCGGTGCCCGGGGCCGTGGACCGGCTGTGCCGGGAGTGGCCCGGGTTCGCCGGATTGGCAACGGTGCCCGCGGACCAGAAGTTCGTCGGACCGGTCGCGGCCGCGCTGGAGGTGGACGCCGCCGGTGCCCTGACCCACAAGATCTACCTGGCCACGCGGTACAACGACCCGGCCGTGCCGGGGGAACTGGTCCGGTATCTCGGCGATCCGGCAGCCGAAATACTGGCCGAGTATGCCCGCTGTGGCGTGGACACCGACCTGGTTCGGCAATACAACATCGTGCTCTGCCGCGCCTTCCGTGACGGAGTGGGCTCGATGACGCTCTACCTGCTCGCGAAGCGGCGCACCGATGCGACCGAGCCGGTGCGGGTACTGGCCGCTCGCCATCACGGGAGCACCGCCGCCGTCGATGCGCTCGCCGACGCGGCTGTATCGTCCGGCGCGGAGTGGTTCTACTCGGGCGTGGGACTGGGTTTCTCACCGGTCGACGGGATCGATAGGCTCAATGTCTACGGCACCCCCCTGTGGTTCAGCCGGCTCGCGCCGCCCGGGCGAGCCCGAGGTGGGCGTTGACATGGTCCAGCCGGTGCGCGGAGCGCAGCCGCCGAAGCCGGCTCAGGTCGGCGCCGTAGAGCCGCCCGGCCAGGGCATCGTCGAGCTCGTCGGCACCGTAAAGGTAAGGGCGCCCGCCCAATTCGCAGCAGCGTTCGAGGAGGTCGCGAAACACCCCGCGAACGGCGGCGGTGGCGGACGGGTCCCGATCGACCCAGGTGTAGACGCCCACTCCGATCGACACGGGCGCAGTCGCGGCAGGCGCGAAGGCGAACGGGACGGCGGCGGCGGGACGGCGCACAATCAGCAGATAGAGCATGGTTCGGGCCCGATCGAGGGGTGGCCGCAGCCGATACTCCTCCACCGCCGCGACCATCGGCGCCAACCGTTCGACGGGTACCAGGTAGTCGGTCCACAAACGCACGCGGTCGGCCGTCCGCTCCGGCTCACGATCCCAGGTGAACGGCAGATCCGGCGCTGTCGAGCAGTTCGCGGTGGCGCAGCGCACCGGCTCATCGGAGGTCCAGCCGGTGGCGGAGCGGAACCGGTGGCGGCGCACCGACGCCCAGTAGATGTCGACGTCCTCGGAACGTGCGATTCGCTCGGTGTGCTCGACGAGTTCGGCGAGGGTGCGATGGCGCGTGCGGTGCACGTGGGCGAAGCGACGGTAGGGCGCCGACCGCAGCACGATCCGCTCGATCAGCCCGACGGTGCCGAGCCCACCCAGCGCGAAGCGGAACAGCTCCGGATGTGCTGTGCGGGAGCACCACCGGCCGGTGCCGGTCCCGTCGATCAGCCGGATGCGTTCGATGTGATCCGTCTGCATGCCGTGGCGCACGGAGGTGACGCCGATACCGCCGACCGACAGCGTGCCACCGACCGACATGTGCAGGTAGTTGGGAAGCACCGGAACCGATCGTCCGCGCTGGTTGAGATGTCGCTCGAGGGCGTGCCAGCTCGCTCCCGACGGCACCTCGATCAGGCCTTCACCCAGATCGCGGATGTCACGGGCGTAGGTGTCGGGCGCATAGGTGACGAGAAGCTCGCCGTCGGTGACGGTCTGGCCGCCGCAGGAATGCCCCGCGCCACGCAGGGTGATCGGTCTGCCCGAGCGGAGCAGCTCGCCGGGCGATGCGGACGGTATTCGATGCACGGCTCGCGGAACGGCATGTCTCAGGCCGCCGAAATCGGTGGCGAATTCGTCGATGACTGACCTCGCGTGGCTCGATATTCGCGAAATACCGAGTATGTATGCTTCCCGTCGCTGGGGAGGATCCTGGTCGCCGTCCTCGATAAGGCCCGACAATATGTATCGCGTAGCCAGGCGGGAAGGATGAGCGTGCCAGAGACGATTGGCCGACCCATGGTCTTGCCGAGGGGTCCGCTCGTGGCGGCCGCCGGGCGGTCGGTTCCCGCGCTCGTGGTGGGTGAAGCGGGCGAAGATGATCTGCGGCTCGCCCGCACTCTGCTCGCGGCGATTCTCGCCGCCGCGCCCCCGTCTGCGGCCGGCTTGGACTGGGCGGTGGCGGTGTTCCGGACCTCGAAGGGGGCCCTGGTGATGGTGAACACCGCCGAGGGCCGCGGCTGGCTGCCCCCCGGGTTGTTCCTGCCGATGGCCGTCACCACGGTGTGGCGGTGGCCGGTGATCGCGCGACAGCCGGGCGACGAACTCATCGCTCCACTGGAAGGCGTCGCCGATCCCGCTCGCGCACTTGCCGAATTCGGCCTGCTCGGAATGCGTACCGGTCGCGGACGGATCAGTGCCCTGGTGTCGTCTGCGGGCATTCCGCACACGGTGCGGGCGGGTCTGGGTAACGAAGTGCTCATCGAGGATCGCGTGGAAGCCGTCCCGTCCGCCATCGATCTCTCCTCGCCCGCAGCGGGTCTGGTCGATCGGCTCGCGGTCGCCGGTCTGGAGAAATTGCAGGTCCGGGCAGATACGGCCGAAAAGTCGGGCTGGGCAACGTGTCTGGAACTTGCCCGCGACGCGGAGACGCGGATTCGCTCTCTGGTGGCCGACGCGGACGGTGACAGCTCGGGTTACCACGAACTCCGGCGGCGGATCCTCGACGCATTGCACGCCGGTGAGCAGGTTCCGGAGCGATGGTGGGGACAACTTCGCGACGCCGACGCCATGCTGGCGGCCGTGACGAGAGGGCGCCGGATGGATGTTTCCGATTCCCCGCTCGGTGTGCGGGTGGATCCGCCCGGTGCGGACGCGTTGCGCACCTTGGTATTCGAACGGCGAATCGGCGAATTGTCCTTGCTGCTGGCGGCAGGCGAGCCGACTGCGCAGACGCTGCGCGATGCGTTGTACACCTACGGTCAGATCGTGGAGCATCCGCTGTTGCGGGGTGTGCGGAGGGTCGATGGTTTGGTGAGGACAGGAGTCTCTGATGGGTAAGTCGAAACAGGAGGTTCTCGACGAGATCCGCGAGGACTGGAACGATGCGGCGTGGTTCGCCGGCATCGACCAAGACAACATCAGAAAGTTCCTGGACGACCTGAACCAGCTGCCGCCGGACGAGATCGATGACGTCATCAGGGAACTCGGTGACGGCATCCGCGACGATCTCGTCGCCGAGGCCAAAGACGAGGGCATCTATGACGACGACAAATATAAATATCTGACGAAGGCGCTCGAAGGCGGCGACGCCGAAATGAACGACCTGATGAACCACTACCGGTCGAATTATATCGGTAGGGATGATCCGGAGGCCGGTGACAAGTTCACGGACTTCAAGCTGGAGATCGCGCTGCCGCCAGGGTCGACGGTGTCGGATGATCTGAAAGCGGCCGTCTCGGTGGCGAACGACGAACTGCGGTACCTGATGTACCAGATGGGAACGCAGAGCAGGGATAAACCTTCGCTGCTGATCTCGCCGGAGAACAATGATCAGAACCACTTGGACAAGAATCTGTCGAAGTCGTTCATGGACACTATCGCTTCGGGTGAGACCGCGGAGGGATACATGTCGGCGATCACATATCTCGAGGGTCTCGCGGACGAGTGGAACAGGAAGGATTCGCAGTATCTGCTGACCGAGCAGACGCTGGGTAATTTGAACGGCCGCTACTACAAGAGTATGTGGGACCGGATCCAGACCGTACGCGAACACATGTGGGACAGCCTGACGAAGCTCGACGGCACCGAGACGACCTGGATCGACGAGCAGTTCGACAAGCCCGAGGCCGACCGGGCCTCGTTCGTCAGAAACCTGCCCGAGGGTCATCGGGACAAGGCCGGGCTGGAAGCCGCGTTGCGCGAGCCCGGGATCCAGCACGTGATCGAGGAACGCCCGCTGTTCAACATGATCCGGGAAGCGGTCGTGGGCTGCCGCGACGATGTCATCTCCTACGTCGACACCGTCGCGGAGCTGCCCTTCGACATCGGCACGCCCGCACCCGCGCCGGCACCCCCGGCTCCGGCCCCGGCGCCCCCGGCCCCGGCCCCGGCGCCCGGGTCACCGTCTCCGGCGCCCGCGTCACCGTCCCCGGCGCCCGCCTCCCCGGCTCCGGCACCGGCCCCCACGCCGATCCCGACCCCGACCCCGACGCCCACGCCGACCGCAACGCCCGCATCCAGTGACACCCCCGCGGGTAACGAGGACTTCAGCAACCTGTTCAGCGACCTCCTGACAGATGAAGAAGGCAACCCGCTCACCGACGACGGCAGCGGTCTCACCACCGGCGACGGCGGTCTCACCACCGGCAACGGTGCCCCCACCGGTAGCGGCGTCACCGCCACCCCGGCCGCCTACCAGACCCCCGCGGCGGCCGGCGGCGGGGGCGGCGGCGACGCGCTCGGCGGACTCACCTCCATACTGCCCATGCTGCTGACCATGCTCACCAGCGGACTCGGCGGGGCGGGTAACGCGCTGGGCGGCAACAAGGAGGACGACAAGGCCCGCGAAGAGGAGATCAAGGAACGCGAGCAGGCCGCCTACGAGGCGGGTGCGCAATCACAGCAGACCGTCACCGCCCAGCAGGCCGCCTACGCCCAGCAACCCGGCGCGACCGACCCCAATGCCGCCGGTGCGCAGCCCGCCGCAGTCACCGCACCCACCGGTAACGGC
Organism: Nocardia wallacei; assembly: GCF_014466955.1. Taxonomy (NCBI): domain Bacteria; kingdom Bacillati; phylum Actinomycetota; class Actinomycetes; order Mycobacteriales; family Nocardiaceae; genus Nocardia; species Nocardia wallacei. The sequence continues at coordinate 1,166,361 of NZ_AP023396.1, forward strand.
AACCCTCCTCCGGTCAACTCTCCCGGCACCATGGTCGACTTCCCCATTCGCGACGGGGTCACCCAGCAGGTGCCGACTACCGTCGCCGACGCCCTCAACCGCCAACTCCACGGCGGGGCCGCCGACGCCGAAGCCGCCTACGCCGGCACTCCCGGCGAATCCACCGGCGACCATCGCTGGACCATCGTCAACGATCTCAACAAGCTGCAAACCGGCGACATCGTGCAGTGGTCCAACCACAGCGCGCTCATCGTCGTCGACAACGGCACCCTCAGCTACGTCGACAACGGCCAGCTCATCCCCCTCGACCCGCAGAACCCCCAGAACAGCAGCTACGGCGCCTTCCAAGGATTCCGCCACCCCTCGGGTATCGCAGGACCCGGTGACACCGCCGATCCCGAACCCAACCCGACGGCCATCACCGCGGCGGCCACCCCGCCTCCCGTCACCGCTGCCCCCAACCCCACCGCCGCCGAGCCGCCGAAGATCTGATACCGCTATTGCGGGTCCTGCTCCTCGTTCGTGTTCAGGTGAATGGTGTAACCGGTATACCGCTCCCAGCTCTGGTTCGCGTCGTCCCACGAGTAGTTGTACCTGCCGACGTGTTCGAGGCGGATTCTGGTGTCGGCGAAAATGCTGAACCCGGAACGCCGGGCGCGCTCGCAGAATGCGAAATCCTCGCCGAGGTACCAGGTGTCGTCTTCCCGGTCGACGACCATCGGCAGGAAGAACGGAATGCGCGGGCTGGTGTTCCGCTGGCAAATCGGCAGTTTTTCGTGCACGGCGATCTTCTCGTATACCTCGCGTTTAGTATACAGGAAGCCACCGGCTGCGTGCCTGATCTCCATGAGCCCGCCGTGCTTTCCGAAATGAATCTCTCGGGTTCCGGGCAGGAATCCGCATGCGGGCTGAAAACGGGGATGCTTTTTCGCGTAGATACCACACACGATCGGAAGATCGTGTGATCGGAGCGTTTCCACGGATTCGGGATCGAATTTAACGTCCGAATCGATCCACATCAATTCGTCGAATCCCTTCGCCAGCGCTTTGGTGGCGAGTCGATTGCGGCCCTGGTCGATGGCGGAAACGCCGAAAACGCGCCATACGGTATATCCGAGACGCTCGAGTTGCCGGAGGTTGTATTCACATGCGGGATCGATGTGATCCCGCGCGGGCACCAGCACGACGCACCCGGAGGGGTCCTTTTCCATTCATCCACCTAAGGAAGGGCTGACCGATCGAGGGAACGGTACCGCGCGCAAACCCGGGTCGCCTCCCCTGGGAACCGCCTGATCGGGTGGTATAAGCGGAGCGCTCCGCGCCGCCTTCCCAGTTGTGGGGAGTGGGGATAATGAGGTCTGTTGCCTGGAGCCTGCCGACGCCAGGTTCACGGTTCTGTTGTCGAGAGGGCGACATGTCACCGGCCGGACGGTGAGCTTGTCCTGGAGAGTGGGGCCATCATGGTCGAGATGCATCCCGAGACGGTGGCTGCCCTCGGTTCGAGCAAGGAATTCATCCACACGATCGATGAGATGCAGGAACGGATCGACAAGATCCGGGCCAGGCGGCCGTCGCCGACCTCGCGGGTGATCCCGGAAGTCGACGCCGAGGCCAGGTTGACCGATTTGTACATCGCTCCGGGCACGATCGAGACGATGACCAGGCAACAGTTGACCGCCGAGATCGTGGGCGCGATTCAGGAAAGCGCGATCGATGCGCTGCGACAGCACCGGCTGGCGGTGCAAGCGACCGAGTGGCCTCGAACCCGCCGGGCCGGGCAGTGATGTCGGTCGCCGGTTGCCGGGTATGCGGTGAGGAGTCAAATGGCGACGCCGGGTGACGTCGATGCCGCGGTCCACAGCGACCATGTGCCGCAGAATCAGGTCTACGAGGTCTTCAACCCCGACTACTCGGTGGGAGTCGCGTGCGAACGCAACGGCATCATCGTCGGGCTGCACCTCGATGACGAGGTGTGGGAGAGCACCGACGCCTGGCTCGCGGCCGAAATCGTCCGGCTCGCCCGGCTGGCGCACATGAAGGCCAGGGTAGGCCGGCGTGCGGAGCTGGTGCAGCAGTACGGAAATGGTGGTCTCGCCGACGCGCTCGGCCTACCCACCGAGGCGCAATACCGCCTCGCCGAGAAGCAGGAGTTCGGCGGCAGCTACTGAACCGCGCATCCCCATGGTTGGGGACGTGGGAAACTGCAAGAGTTCGGTTGGAAGAAAGAGGCACTCGGCATGACTCGACCCGTCAATCAAGACCCGGACGATCTGCGCCGCAGCGGCAACGACAATCACGGTGTGGCCCCGGCGAGTCGCGAGCGTGCCAGGACCAACGACGAATACCGCAACAAGTTCTACAGTGCCTACGGGTATGCCGCCCACTCGTACCTGGTCTGGTCGGACGGGCAGTACCGGACCGCCCACGAAACCGGCTGGAACACGAAGGCGGACGGTCACGAAACGACCGGTGACAACGCCTACAGTGCCTCGACCAACTTCGAGAGCACGGACATCCACGGCGGAACACAGATCCGGCGCACCGCCCCGGAAGTGTAAGTCCGGCAATTACTTTCGGCCGAGGGTCGCCGATCAGGGCGACTCTCGGCCTGCTGCTCTCTCCCTGGAAATCTGGTGACGCCTCAGACCTTCGGTGGTTCGATGGCGCTCGGGTCCTGTTCGGTGGTGATCGGGGGCGGGGTGGCTGCCGTGCGACTGGGCTGCGCGTTGGCGGTGTTGACGGGCGGAGGGTTGCCGTTGCCCACGGGCGCGGTGACGGTACCGGGCGGGGCGCCGGTGCCGGCGGGCGCGGGGGCGCCGGTCGGTGCGATGGCGCCGGTGGGAGCGGTGGCGCCGGTGGGAGCGGTGGCGGGTTGCACACCGGCCGTATTGGGGTCGGTCGCGCCGGGTTGCTGGGCGTAGGCGACCTGCTGGGCGGTGCCGGTCTGCTGCGATTGCGCACCCGCCTCGTAGGCGGCTCTTTCGCGTTCCTTGATTTCCTCTTCGCTGGGCTTGTCCTCGTCTTTGTTGCCGCCGAGCAGGTTGCCCGCGCCGCCGAGTGCGCTGGAGAGCGCGGTCATCAGCAGCGGTGCGATATTGGCGAGTCCGCCGAGCGGGTCACCGCCGGTATTGCCGGTATTGCCCGTGGTGTTACTTGCGGGGACGACGCCGCCGGTGTTGCCGGCGTCCGCGGCGACCAGGCCGCTGTCGTCGGTGAGGGCGCTGCCGTCTTCACCTGTCAGGTCGAGAGCGCTGAAGTCCTGGCTACCCGCGGGGGTGTCACTGGATGTGGGCGTCGCGGTCGGTGTGGGCGTCGGGGTCGGTGTGGGGGTGGGCGTCGGGGTCGGTGCCGGAGCCGGTGATGCGGGCGCCGGAGACGGTGACGCGGGCGCCGGAGATGGTGACGCGGGTGCCGGGGACGGTGACGCGGGCGCCGGGGACGGTGACCCGGGCGCCGGGGCCGGGGCCGGGGGCGCCGGGGCCGGGGCCGGGGGTGCCGGCGCGGGTGCGGGCGTGCCGGTGTCGAAGGGCAGCTCGGCGACGGTGTCGACGTAGGAGACGACATCGTCGCGGCACCCCACGACCGCTTCCCGGATCAGGTTGAACAGCGGGCGTTCCTCGATCACGTGCTGGATCCCGGGCTCCCGCAGTGCCGCTTCCAGCTGGCCCACGTTCTCCTTTTCCTTGGCGAGCGTGGACCGCTGGGACTCGGGCTTGTTGAACTGCTCGGCGGCCCAGGTGGTTTCGGTGCCGTCCAGCTGTTTCATGCTGTCCCACATCTGCTCACGCACCGTCTGGATCCGGTCCCACATGCGCTTGTAGTAGCGGCCGTTCAGATGACCCAGCGTCTGTTCGGTCAGCAGGTACTGCGAATCCTTCTTGTTCCACTCGTCCGCGAGGGCCTCGAGGTACGTGATCGCCGACATGTAGCCGTCCGCGGTCTCGCCGGACGCGATGGTGTTCATGAACGTCTGCGACAGATTCTTGTCCATGTGGTTCTGATCGTTGGTCTCCGGCGAGATCAGCAGGGACGGTTTTTCCTCGCTCTGCGTTCCCATCTGGTACATCAGATACCGCAGTTCGTCGTTGGCCACCGAAATGGCCATTTTCAGATCGTTCGATACCGCACGCCCCGGCGGCACCGGAATCTCCAGCTTCCAATCCGAAAACTTGTCGCCGGTCTTCGGATCGTTATCACCCTGTCTGCCGAGGAAATCCGACCAGGACATCGGCAGGTTCCGGTCGTCGGACGCGTCCCGGTCGAATACCGAGGTGTTGTCCTCCCATTTGATATGGAAGGCCGTGCCGTCGGCGCGGTAGTCGATGCCGTTTTCTTTGTATTCGTCGAAGGACCAGCTTCTGACCCGTATCGGATGCTCGGGATCGTCGGGGTTCGCCTGGTACAGGGTGACCTCGCCACCCGGGCGCTCCTGGCCGGTGAAGTAGCCCGACCTGGGGATATCGTCCGACTTCGTGAGCTTGCCGTCCGAAGACGCATACTGGTAATACGTAGTCACTTCCGCACCCCTCGACAAGTTGTCTCGCCGCAATCGGGACAGCAGCTGCCCTGGGGGCGATGTCCACGGCAGACTGGCCCGTCGATCCGGTCGGTGCGACGTCTGCCCCGATTATGCCGAGTTCCCAATTGTGGGGAACGGCCGAACACGCGCGGCGAAGCGTGCCCGGCCGTCGACTTCCCGATCAGCTGTGGACCAGCTCCGCCTCGCGCTCTTGCGCCTGCTCCGGAGCAGTGGAGCGGTTGGGGAGCAGAACCGCCATGACGATCACGATCAGGGCCAGGGCGGCGGAGACGGCGAAGGCCAGTTTCATGCCGTCGAGGTTCGCGGTGATCGGGTCGGTGCCGTCGGCGACCAGGGCGGTGCTGCGGGCGGTCATGACCGTCACGACCAGGGCGGTGCCCAGCGCCGCGGCGACCTGCTGCAGCGTGCCGAGCATGGAGCTGCCGTGGGAGTACAGGTGCGCGGGCAGCGCGCCCAGGCCCAGGGTGAACACCGGCGTGAACGAAGCGGCCAGCGACACCATCAGCAGTATGTGCAGGCCCAGCAGCGCCCAGTACGGCATGGTCAGCGAGATCTGGGTGAAGCCGGCCAGCGCGGCGGCGACGCCGATCGAACCGGGGATGACCAGCAGCCGACCGCCGAACCGGTCGTACAACCGGCCGATGCTCGGGCCGAGCAGGCCCATCGCCAGGCCGCCCGGCATCACCAGCAGGCCCGTCTGCAGCGGGCTCAGTTCGCGCAGGTTCTGCAGATACAGGGGGAGCAGGATCATCGAGCCGAGCATCGCCAGGAACGCCACCGCCATGAGGGTCAGCGCCTTGGCGTAGGTGCCCGAGCGCAGCACCCGCATGTCGAGCAGCGGCACACCGGTGCGCTGCAGACGCAGCTGACGCAGGACGAACAGCGCGATCACGGCCAGTCCGGCCACGACGATCACCGCGGGGGTAGCGACGTTGTGAGTCTCGAATCGGCTCAGGCCGTACACGAGCCCGCCGAAGCCCAGGGCCGAGAGCGCCACGCTGAACCAGTCGATCGCGCCCGTCTCCGGTTCGCCGACATTCTCCAGCTGCCGCAGCCCGAACCACGTCACGATGCCCGCGATCGGCAGCACCAGCACGAAAAGCCAACGCCACGAAGCGATCTGCAGGACCAGACCGGAGATGACCGGGCCCATGGCCGGTGCCACCGAGATGGCCAGGGTGACGTTGCCCATGACGCGGCCGCGGTCGTGTTCGGGCACCACCGTCATCAGCGTGGTCATCAGCAGCGGCATCATCACCGCGGTGCCGCCCGCCTGGACGATCCGGCCGAGCAGCAGTACCTCGAACGTCGGTGCGACGGCCGACAGCGCGGTACCGGCGAGGAACACGCCCATCGCGATGGCGTAGGCGCGCCGGGTGGTGACCCGCTGCAGGAACCATCCGGTGACCGGGATGACCGCCGCCATGGTGAGCATGAACGCGGTGGACACCCACTGCGCCGACCGCTCGCTGACGTGCAGATCGCTCATCAGCCGCGGGATCGCGTTGATCATGATGGTCTCGTTGAGGATCACCGTGAAGGTCGCGAGCACCAGTAATCTGATGACTGGCGGTGTCCGCCGCCCGGTCGGGTGATCGGTTTTCTCGGCGGACATCGGGTACCTCCGGGGCGTGCTCGAAATGGGGGGACTGCGTGGCCCCGGGGCGAGTCTTCGACTGCCGTATCCGGCGCCACATGAGATCGGACGGGGATGGACGGCTCAACTCATCGGTCGCCGCTCAGTATTCCCGGTCCGCGCCCGCCGGATCATCCGATTTTCCGGTGCCCGCCGGCACCTGCTCGTTGTGAAAGCCCCTGGTAGACAACTGTTTCGACAGTTCGCGCGGCACAATCGTGATGCTGGTCACGGCCTCCGCTCGGGTGCCCGCACCCCCAGCAATGCCGCCAAACCGACGCCCAATACCAGCAACAGCCCCACGATGCCCGCGCGATCGGACCCGAACCGCCAGGCCCACAGGGCGAACAGCGACGGCGCCAGGAAGGACACGGCGCGACCGGTGGTGGTGTAGAGGCCGAACAGCTGTCCTTCGCGGCCCGGCGGCGCGATCCGGACGAGGAAGCTGCGCGACGCGGCCTGCGCGGGGCCGACGAAGACGGTGAGCAGCAGTCCGAACACCCAGAACAGCATCGGCCCCGACACGACCAGCAGGACGGCGCCACAGACCAGCATCGCGCTCAGCGACACCACGATGACCGCTTTGGGCCCGATGGTGTCGTCGAACCGGCCCGCGACGATCGCGCCCAGCGCGGCCACCACGTTCGCCGCGATCCCGAACAGCAGCACGTCGTCCTCGGCGATGCCGTACACCCGCACGGCCAGCACGGCGCCGAAGGTGAACACGCCGGCCAGTCCGTCGCGGAACACCGCGCTCGCCACCAGGAACGCGACCGTGCGCCGGTCGGCCCGCCACAGTTCCCGCAGATCGCGCCACAGCACGAGATAGGACGCGAGGAATCCGGCCCGCGCCGCCCCGGGGTCGGCGGTCGTGCGTGGCACTTCCGGAATCGCCATCAGCACCGGCACGGCAAAGGCCGCGAACCAGACCGCCGCGAACACCGCGACCAGCCGGATGTTCAGCCCGTCGTGCGTGGGCACGTCCAGCAACCCACGGTTGTCGCCGTCACCGGCGATGAACCCGAAGTAGCAGATCAGCAACAGCAGGATGCCGCCGAAATACCCCATCGCCCAGCCGAATCCGGACACCCGGCCGACTGTCGCCGGGGTGGAGACCTGGCGCAGCATCGCGTTGTAGGGCACTCCGGCCAGTTCGAAGGTGGCCGAACCGAGCCCGAGCAGCAGCAGTCCCAGCCATAGTTCGCGGTGGTCGTCGTGCACGAAGAACATGGCCGCCATCAGCACGATCGTGAGCCCGGTCAGCACGGCGAGCGAGAGTCTGCGGCGGGCGGTGGCGTCGAACCACTGTCCGCTGACCGGCGCGGTGACCGCGACGAACAGACCGGACAGTCCGAGCGCCCAGCCCAGCCAGGAACTCGCCGAGATCCCGCCGGGCAGGTCGTCGCCGACGGTGTCGGTGAGGTAGACGGAGAACACGAAGGTCAGGATCACGGCCTGGAACGCGGAGGAGCCCCAGTCCCACAGCCCCCACGCCACGATCTGCCCTCGCCCGGCGGCCTGCCCGATCGTTGCCCGCCCCGAAACCTCGGTCATGGTGCGCAGCGTATTCGAGAACTCGCCCCTCGCGGGTATGATAGCCATTCGGTGGCGTCCGTCGAGCATCGGAGCAGCAGTCATGATTCCGGATCCGGGTGAGTTTCGGGTCGGCAGTGTGGATTCGCTTGTGGCCGAGCGTGGTCCGACGGCGCTGCGGATCGCGGTCGGCGGGCAGCTGCGCAAGCTACGTGAGCAGCGCGGGATCAGCCGCGAGGACGCCGGCGAGCACATCCGCGGTTCGCACGCCAAGATCAGCCGTCTGGAACTGGGCCGCACCGGCTTCAAGGAACGCGACATCCGCGACCTGCTGACGCTGTACGGCGTCGTCGACCCCGAGGAGCGCGAGTCGTTCCTCGAACTCGTCCGCACGGCCAACCGGCCGGGCTGGTGGCATCGCTACAGCGACCTGCTACCGCAGTGGTTCGAGACCTACATCGGCCTCGAACACGCCGCGCACTCCATCAGAACCTTTGAGGCGCAACTGGTTCCGGGCCTGCTGCAGACCGAGGCCTACACCCGCGCCGTCGTCGAACTCGGCCACGAGGAGGGCGAGGCCGCCCGCCGGGTCGAGCTGCGCCTGCGTCGCCAGGAGGTCCTCGACCGGCCGAGCGCCCCGACGCTGTGGGCCATCGTGGACGAGACCGTGCTGCATCGCCCGGTCGGCGGCAACGCGGTGCTGCGCGAGCAGTTGGAGCATCTGGTCGAGATGTCCGCGCGGCCGAACGTGACGCTGCAGGTGCTGCCGTACGCCGCGGGCGGCCATGCGGCGGTGGGCAGTTCGTTCGCGATCCTGCGCTTCGCCGAGCAGGAGCTGCCCGACATCGTCTACATCGAACAACTGACCAGTGCGCTGTACCTGGACAGCGCGAAGGATCTGGAGCTGTACCGCCGTGTCATGGACCGGCTGAGCATCCAGGCCGCACCGACGGAGAAGTCGCGGCAGATGATCAAGGACGCCGTCGCGAGCCTGTGACCCCGTCGCGGGCCTCGCGATAGCGTTCGACCAGTTCCGCTCCCAGCCGGGCGAGTTCGGTGCGCACCGCCGGTGGGCCGGTGACCTCGATCGCCGCGCCCCATCCCGCCAGCTGCTGCGCGATCATCAGTGGCGTCGGCGCGGTGACGCGGACCCGGGTGCGGCCCTCGCCCGCCGGGCCGTCGACCACGCAGTGCCGGCCCTGCTGTTTGTGCAGGATGGGCGCCAGGTCGTCGGAGATCAGGACGGTCGCCGAGGTGGCCGCGCGGTGCTGCTCGACCTCGCCGACCACCTCCTCCCATGCCGCGGCCAACACGAAATCGCCTGGGATATCGAAGGTTTCGCCGGTCGGTTCGGCGGCGTGGACGCGGTCGACGCGGAAGGTGCGCCGCCCGCGGTCGGTGCCGGCGACGAGGTACCAGATGCCGTCCTTGTCGACCAGTCCCCACGGATCGACCTGGCGCCGCGAGCGTTCGCCGCGGCGTTCGTACACCAGCTCGAGCCGGCTGCGGCGCACCACCGCCTGCTGTAGCCGGCCGACCAGTTCGGGGGCGGCGGCCTCCCGCCCGCCCCAGCCCACCGGGTCGACCACCACCGCGTCGGCGGCGGCGCGGGCCTCGGTCCGGAACGTCTCGGGCAAGGCGCGCAAGAGTTTCCGCAGCGCCGAGCGCACACCGGGCGCGGCGGTGGCCGCCGGTCCGAGGAGCAGGAACAGGGCCTGTGCCTCCGAGGCGGTCAGCCCGCTGAGATTGGTGCGGGCGCCGCCGATCAACTGCCAGCCGCCGCCGCGACCGGGCTGCGCGTACACCGGGACGCCCGCCGCGGACAGGGCCTCCAGGTCGCGCCGGGCGGTCGCGACCGACACCTCCAGTTCGGCGGCCACCTCGGCCGCGGTCACCCGCCCCCGGTCCTGCATCAGCAACAAGGTCGCCACGAGTCGATCCGCACGCATACCGAAAATTCTGCCCGCAAAAGCGCTCATTCGATGAGCACTTTGCCGCCGACGATGGAAGCACAACACGACGAACGGAGAAACCGATGTTGCGAGGAATGGCCCATGTCGCGTTCTACGCCGACGATCTGGACGCGGCCGAGCGGTGGTACAGCGAGGTCTTCGGCATGACGGCCTACTACCACGTGCCCGGCTACGTCGAATTCCGGGTGGGCGACTACTCACAGGAGTTCGGCCTCATCGACGGCCGCTTCCGCCCGCCGGGGGAGCCCACCGAGCCGGGCGGCGAGATCCTGCACTGGCACGTCGACGACCTGCCCGCGGCGTTCGACCGCCTGCTCGCCCTGGGCGCGAAGGAGTTTCAGGCGCCCCGCGAGCATGGTCCGGGCTTCGTCACCGCGTCGGTGGTGGACCCGTTCGGCAACATCCTCGGGGTGATGTTCAACCAGCACTACCTGGACATGTACGCCGAGATCCGCGGCGCCTGAACTACTTCGGCGGGCGGTGCCCCGGCGCGCGTGCGCCGGGGCCTGATCGGTGGTTCGCCGCGTGCGAATACGGGTAATTCTGGGGCGGTAGAACCCGTCGAAACCGACGCGAACACGGAGGAGCCCCTCGATGTCGATGTTAGTTTTCCTGGCCCTGTTACCGTTCGTGGGCGCCGACAACGCGCAGTCGCTGGCGATCCAGAATCAAGGCCTGCTCGGCGGGTGGTGAGGACCCGCCGAGTACACCGTGTACCGGGCTGGTTCGTGCACACGGCCCGATGAACCGCGGTGTCGGTCGGCCCGGCCTTTCGGGGCCGGGCCGCGCTGCGTGTGCCGGCGCTAGGACGGGTTGCCGGACAGTCCCGTGTTCAGGCGCACCACGACATTGTCCGGGTTGACCTCCTGGACCGTGATGTCGAGACCGTCGGCGGGCCTGGTCTCGCCGACCGGAACATCCACCTGCTGCCCGGCCACCTTCAGGGTGACGGTATTGCCGTTCACGGCAAGCAGTTCCGCCTCCACGCCGAGGATGCTCGCCTTGGCGTTCACGCCGCGCTGGAAGGTGACGGTGCACCCGCTGACGGCGCACTCGGTCTTGGTGCCGGCGCCCTCCGCGGTGCATGCGGCCACGCTCAGCGGGATGACCAGGGCGAACAGGGGCAGGGTGAACAGCCGTCGAAGACGCACGCGCTCAGTGTAGGGCGGATCGGGATCTTTCGGGCTCGGAAGGCGGTCTCGCGACCGGGGAGCGACCCTAACGGCCCACGGGGGGACTGCCGAGCAGCCCGTCCAGCACGCGGTGCGCGGTGTCGATGCCGTGCGAATCACCCAGTCGCAGCGCGGTATTGGCCGCGGTGAGGACGGCCGCGAGCTGGAAGGCGAGAAGTTCGGGATCGGTGTCGTGCAGATCCCCGGCGGTGACGGCCGCACCCGCCTCGCGGGCGAGCAGTGCGACCCAGTCCCGATGCTGCTGCGCCAGCGCGTCCCGGACCGGGCCCGGCCGGCTGTCGAATTCGGGCAGGTTGGCACTCCAGAAGCAGCCGCCGGGGAACACCGGCTCGGTGGCGTAGGCCAGCCAGTTGTCGACCAGCGCCCGCAGCCGAGTGGCGCCCCGGGCGGCCGCGGCGGCGGGCTCGACCACCCGCTCGGCGAAGATGGCGCCCGCCGCGGCCACGGTCGCCAGCTGCAACTTCTCCTTGGTGCGGAACAGCGTCTGGATGCCCGCCTTGCTGATGCCGAGTTCGTCGGCGAGCCGTCCGAAACTCAGCCCGTCCAGTCCGTCGAGGGAGGCGATGTCGACGGCGCACCGGGTCACGGTCTGCCGCGACCGGGCGCCGCGCAGCAGCCGCCGGTCGGAGATCTCGACCTCGGAGGAATGCATACGACCGATCGTACGGCAGTTAGGCGGTCTCCACCTTCGCCGCAGCGCGGGTCCGCAGTCCGCGCAGCGACTCCGGCAGCAGCCGATCGCGGGTGGACGGTTTCGGCCCCGTCAGCACGTACACCGCCACGAGCAGCACGCTCAGCCACACGTAGGTGTTGCCGACCACGTGTTGCCAAGGCGTCCAGTCGAATTCGCGGTTGTTGTCGCCGGGTTCCCAGTTCTGCGGGCCGATGACGAACACCACCGCGGTGGCCGCCACGACGGCGTACCAGAGCCGGGCCTGCCGCCGCGGCAGCCGAGTCGCGGCGCCGAGCGCGGCCAGCAGTCCCGGCGCGATCCACACCCAGTGATGCGACCAGGAGATCGGCGAGACCAGCAGCGTGAAGACGGCGTTGAACGCCAGCGCCAGCGCCGGGGTGTCCGCGGCCTGCCGCATCGCCGTCGCGACCAGCGCCAGCAGCGCCACCGCCAGCACCAGCCAGATCACCGTGAACTCCGGCTTGGGCACCTGCAGGCGGGACAGCACGCCCTGGATCGACTGGTTGGTGTGGAACGCCGATCCGCTCAATCCCGACACGTTGCCCATGCCGCCGAACCAGTACCGCGTGGACTCACCGGGCATGACCACATAGGCGAGGGCGCTCGCGACCGCGCCGGTGATCGCCGCGGTCGCCGCCGCCTTGTAGTCGCGACGCACCAGGAAATAGAGGACGAACGCCGCCGGGGTCAGCTTGATGGCCGCGGCCAGGCCGATCAGCATGCCGCGTTTCCACTTGGGGCGCGCGGTCAGGCAGTCGGCGACCACCAGCACCATCAGGATCAGGTTCACCTGGCCGAAGTCCAGCGTCGCGTGCACCGGCTCCAGCAGCAGGCCCAGCGGGACCGCGCAGGCGGTGGCCCACAGCACCATCTCGGTGCTGCCGTCCCAGTACCGCCGAGCCACCAGGTAGAGCGTCACCGCCAGCGCCGCGGTGGAGACCACGAAGAACGCGATCGCGGAGGCGTGCATGGGCAGCATCGCGAACGGGCTCAGCGCCAGTGCCGCGAACGGCGGGTAGATGAACGGCAGGCCGACGCCCAGGGTCGTCTTCGGCAGCGTCCCGTACATATCGGCCCCGTGCCACCACGCCTGCACCCCGAGCCGGTACACCTGCAGGTCGATGAATTCGCCGCTGATCGGTTCGAGTGGCCAGCTCGGCAGCCGCAGCCACCCGACGGCGGCGGCGATCAGTGCGGCCGGAACGAGCCACACTCTTCGCCCGAACCGTCGAGTCGCGGTGTCCGGCTGCGGGGGAGTGGAGACACTAACCATCCGGCCAGAGGTTACCGGCAAGCCGGTGCCCGGTGCGCGCACGGGTCCGAGTGTCCGTGCCCCGGGACCGGCGCGCCGCTCCCGCCGGAAATTTGCTGCCCGGTCCGTAGCATGAGAGCCGCTATGACGATCATCCGTGCCCGCCGGCGTTCCGCCGAGGCTCCCCTCGTGCTGACCACCGACCCGGCCCGCAGCCTGTCGTTCTGGGACCAGACCGCTTTCTGGGCCAACCTCGGGGTGAGTCTCATCGGATTCACCGGTGCGGTCTATGTGCTGCAGCCCGAAGGATATCCGCGGCTGCCGATCGCGGGCGCGTTGCTGGCCACGGTTCTCGGTACGCTGATCGGCACCGGCCTGGTCGCCGCGGCCGGTGCGGTGGGTGCGCGGACGGGTGCACCGGCCATGGCCAACTTCCGCGGGCTGTTCGGGACCCGGCTGTCGTATCTGCCCACGGTGGCCAACATCGTGCAGTGCGTCGGCTGGGGCGTGTTCGAGCTGACGGTGATCTCCGGCGGCGTCGGGGTGCTGACCCACGACCGGGTCGCGCACGGCGTCGCAGTGGTGGCCGCGGGCGTGCTGTGCACGGTGATGGCGATCTGGCCGCTGAGTGTGCTGCACATCCTGCGCAAGTACGTGACGGTGGCGGTCGCGATCTCGATGCTCTATTTCACGGTGCAACTGCTGCGGCATCCGCTGCCGCGGGTCTCGGACACCTCGTGGAGCGGATTCTTTCCCGGCGTGGACACGGCGCTCGCGGTAGCGGTGTCGTTCGTGCCGCTGGCCGCCGACTACACCCGGCACGCGCAGTCGGCGCGCGCCGCGGCCGGCGCCACGATGCTCGGCTACTCGGTCGCGCAGGTCTGGTGCTATCTGCTGGGTGTGGTGGCGCTGATCCAGGTCGGCGGCGACCCGGACCGGATCTTCGACACCTTCCTCGGCGTCGCGGCGGGCTGGCTGTTCTTCGCGGTGCTGGTGTTGCGCGAATCCGATCAGTCCTTCGCCAACGTGTACTCGACCGCGATGTCGCTGCAGAACTTGCTGCCGCGGGTGGACCGCCGCGTCCTGGCGGCCGGGGTGGGCGTGCTGGCGACGGTGCTGGCGCTGGGGGTGCACGACTTCACCGGCTTCGCCAACTTCCTGCTGCTGATCGGTTCGGTGTTCGTGCCGCTGTGCGCGGTGCTGGTGGTCGACTTCTACTGGGGGCGCGGCAGATCCGATCCCGGCGCGCACGGCTGGGATCTGTCGGGCCGGGCTCCGGCGCGGCCGTTGCTGCTGCTGCCGTGGCTGCTGGGATTCGCCGTGTATCAGGTGTTCAATCCCGGTTCGCTGGCGTGGTGGGCACGGCTGTGGACCGCTGTGCGGAACGCGGTCGGTGTGCATCCGGGCTGGTGGTCGTCGGCGTCGCTGTTCTCCTTCCTGGCCGCGGGGCTCGCGACCGCCGTGGTGGTGCCGGTCGAACGGCGGCTCGCCGGGCGCGCGCGTGGCTGACGACCGCGTGTTCGGCATGGGCGAGCACCCGTTCGCCGAACCCGACTGGCCGGCACTGGAACTCGCCGAGATCGACCTCGTGCTCGACCGCGCTGCCCGCGACGCGACGGAGCAGGTCGAGTCGGGGCGGCGGGGTGCGGCCGTCGTCGAGTGGCGCAGCCAGCGCCCGATGTCGTCCACGGCCCGGGTGCGGCTGGCGGACGGTACGCGGGTCGTGGTGAAGCGGCTGCCCACGGCGCTGCGCGACTCGGCGGCGCTGGCCGAGGAGCACGCGTTCGCGACCCATCTGCGAATCCGGGGGATTCGGAATCCACCCGTGCGGCAATCCTTTTCGCGTGGCGAGTTCATCTATGAGGTCCAGTCCGCCGGTGCGGGCGAGGACCGTTACCGCGACGACTTCTCCTGGTCGCCGTATCGGTCCGTGGCGCACGCGGCCGCCGCGGGCGACCTGCTCGCCCGGACGCACCGGGCCGCCGCGGGTTACGACGCGCCGGTCCGGCCGCCGCGGCCGCTGCTGGCCGGGCTGTGCACCGACTTCGCCGAATCCGTCGCGCGCCGCGCGGCCGCTCGGCCCGCGGTCGGGGCATTTCTCGAGCAGCGCGGCTGGCGGACGGAGGTGGAATCGCTGCGCCGGGCGGCGGGCGGTGACCCGCTGCGCGTCGATCTCTCCGGTCTGCCGCCGCTGTGGACCCACAACGACTGGCACGGCACGAATCTGCTGTGGGCCGGAGACGAGATCACCGCGGTCATCGATTTCGGTCTCGCCAACCGCACGGTCGCGGTGTTCGATCTGGCCACCGCGATCGAACGATTCGCCGTGGACTGGCTCGCGCTGCGCGCCGGTGGCCCCGCGCGGATACACACCGACCAGCTCGCCGCCTTCCTGGCCGCCTACCGCGAGGTGCGGCCGCTCGACGCCGCCGAGCGCCGCGCCCTGCCCGCGCTGTTCCCGCTGGTCCACGTCGAGTACGAGCTGTCGGAGATCGACTACTTTCTCACGGTGCTGCCCGAGCCGAATCGCGAGAATGCCGAGATCGCTTATCGCGATTACCTTTTCGGCCACACCCGGTGGGCGTTCGGCCCGGCGGGCCGCGACTTCGCCGAACTGCTGTCGCATTTGTGCTGCTGACTCGCGTGCGCCGTGCGCATCAGGTTGGCATCAAAGCAGCAACCCGAGACGCAGATCACACCCTCCGGCTGTTAAATTCTGCCGGCATGTCTGAAAATCGCGATGTCCGGTGCGACATCGCGGACGGAGGAGAAGGACTGTGGCTATACCGGAGCCAGAACAGCAGGCCGCCGACACCGCGTCGGCCGGCCGGTGGGGTGGATTGCTGCGCACCAAAAGTGTCGAGCAATCCATCCGTGATACCGACGAACCCGACGCGAAACTGCGCCGCGACCTGACGGCCTGGGATCTCACCGTCTTCGGTGTCGCCGTGGTGGTCGGTGCCGGCATTTTCACCCTCACCGCGCGAACCGCCGGCAATGTCGCCGGCCCCTCGGTGTCGCTGGCATTCGTCTTCGCCGCGATCGCCTGCGGGCTCACCGCGCTGTGCTACGCCGAATTCGCGTCGACGGTGCCGGTGGCGGGCAGCGCGTACACCTTCTCCTACGCCACGTTCGGTGAATTCGCCGCCTGGATCATCGGCTGGGACCTGATCCTGGAATTCGCGCTGGCCGCGTCGGTGGTGGCGAAGGGCTGGTCGCAATATCTCGGCGAGGTGATGGGCTCGCGCCCGCCGATCGTGCATTTCGGCTCGGTCAGCTTCGACTGGGGCGCGGTGCTGCTGATCGCGGTGCTGGGTGTGCTGCTGGTGATCGGCACCAAGGTGTCCTCGCGGGTGTCGGCGGTGGCGGTCGCGATCAAACTGGCGGTGATCGCGCTGGTGGTGGTCGTCGGCCTGACCTACTTCAAGGCGTCCAATCTGAAGCCGTTCATCCCGCCGTCGGTGCCGAGCGACGCCGGCAGCGGCGTGCACCAGTCGCTGTTCTCCTGGCTGACCGGCGCGGGCAACAGCACCTTCGGCTGGTACGGCCTGCTGGCCGCGGCGAGTCTGGTGTTCTTCGCGTTCATCGGGTTCGACGTGGTCGCCACCACCGCCGAGGAGACCAGGAACCCGCAGCGCAACGTACCGCGCGGCATCTTCGGCTCGCTGCTGATCGTCACGGTGCTGTACGTGGTGGTGTCGCTGGTGCTGACCGGCATGGTGCCCTACACGGATCTGGCCGGGAAGGACGCCACGCTCGCCACGGCATTCGCGCTGCACGGGGCCACCTGGGCGAAGAACATCATCTCGATCGGCGCGCTGGCGGGCCTGACCACCGTGGTGATGGTGATGTTCCTGGGCCAGACCCGGGTGCTGTTCGCCATGTCGCGCGACGGGCTGCTGCCGCGGTCGCTGGCGCAGACCGGGCGGCGCAACACCCCGGTGCGGATCACCGTCATCGTCGGTGTGGTGTGCGCGGTGCTCGCCGGGTTCGTGGAATTCGGCACGCTCGAGGAAATGGTCAATATCGGGACGCTGTTCGCGTTCGTGCTGGTGTCGATCGGCGTGCTGATCCTGCGCCGGACGCGGCCGGATCTGCCGCGCGGGTTCCGGGTGCCGCTGGTGCCGGTGGTGCCGGTCCTCGGCGTGCTGGCGTGCCTGTGGCTGATGCTGAACCTGTCGGTGGAGACCTGGCTGCGCTTCCTGATCTGGATGGTGATCGGCCTGGCACTGTATTTCGCCTACGGAGTACGGCATTCGGTGCTGCGCACCGGCGTGAAATAGCGGCCGAATCGGGGCGAAGGTCCTCCGTCGCCGTGCGCTCGGCTTCGGCTCAATATTCTGTTCGCATGAGTGCGCAGACCGAGGGCCGCAACGGTCCGTTACCCCGCGGCCGGCACCGCCTGTCCCGGGCCGAGGTGCAGTCCTCGCAATACCGGCGACTGTGTGGGGCGGCGCTGGTGGCCGTCGGCGAACTCGGTTACTCCGCCACCACCGTCGCCGACATCGTGTCCCGGGCGCAGGTGGCGCGGCGCACCTTCTACGCGATGTTCGCCGGTAAGGACGAATGCTTCGCCGCCGCTTACGATTACGGCGTCGAGCTGGGGCTGCGCCGGTTACGCGAGGCGATGGACTCCGCGGATCCGGTGAACTTCCGCGACCGGGTGCACGCGCTGTTCGAGACCTACCTGTCCGTGCTGGCCACCCAGCCCGCCGCCGCGCGCGCCCTCTACGTGGAGACGCTGGTGGCGGGAGCGCCGCTGGTGGCGCATCGGGCGCGGGTGCATCGGCTGTTCGCCGACTACCTGGCCGAAGTCGCCCGATTGGGCGTCAGCCGTGGGGAATTGGCGGCGGCACCGGATGGGCAGCTGATCGACATGCTGCTCGGCGGCATCGACGATCGAATTCGCGCCTGCCTGCACGAGCGCGGCGCGGCGGCGCTGCCCGAGCTGGCGCCGTTGTTCACCCGCACCGCGCTGACGCTGTGCGGTGCGCGCCGTTGATCAGCGAATTCCGTTGCCGGGCACGGCGTCTCGATAGGTGCGCGCGATGAGTGCGGCCCGCAGGTACCACAGCCCGCTGGGCTGCGCCGGATCCAGCCCGGTGAGCTGGCCGATCCGCTTGAGCCGATAGTCGACGGTATTGGTGTGCACCTGCAGCTGGCGGGCCGTGCGCTGGCGGGACAGGCCCGTCGCCAGATGCCGGCGCAGCGTCTCGAGCAGATCGGGGTAGGCGTCCAGCGGATCGAGCAGCGCGCCGAGCCGGTCCAGTCCGGGGCCGGGGCGGGTGAGCTGGTATTCCATGGCCAGATCGGCGAAGCGGTACAGGCCGGGCGTGCTGTCCAGTCGCAGCACCATGTCGAGCAGTTCGTGCGCCCGGTCGGCGGCGTCCGGAATCTGCTGGGTCGCAGCGGTGATCACGGTGGCCGTGACGGGCACCTGCGCCGCCGTGGACAACCCCAGCACCAGTTCGTCGAGCCCGCCCGTGGTGACGGTGTCGGTGGCGGCCGTGTCCTCGGGGATCAGCAACGTGCCGCCGTCCACACTCAGCAGCGACAGCGCCCGGCCGCCGCAGCGGGCGCTCAGCTCCGCCTGTAGTCGGCGAAGTTTGCGGCGCGCGACGACCTTCGGGTCCACGTTGGGGTGGGACTCGTCGCGATGGCGCGGAACATGCACCGCGAGAATGGCGTACGCGGGGGCGATCTCGATGCCGCTCTCCCGGGCCATCGTGGAGGTCGGGTGCCCGGCGAGCAGCGCCGAGACCAGGGTGTGCACCGCGGTGTGGTGTTCGGTGACCGCCGCCTGGTGCTCGCGCACGTAGGCCAGGGCGACGGCGGGGGTGATGGTGTCGAGGGTGCGCAACAGCAGCTGCGCGGGGTTCTCGGGCCGGTCGGTGGGGTCGGTGCGGTTCAGCAGGAGATCGAACGACAGCCGGAACCCCTCGTGCACCGCGTGGTGCACGGTGTCGATCGGGATGCCTTCGCGGGCCCAGTCCGCCGCGGCGCGCTGCAGGCGCTCGACCTTGTCGGCCGGGTCGCGGCCCTCGAGCAGATCGATCGTCAGCTCCAGGCAGACCCGGGTGATGGTGGTGATGTCACCGTGCAGGGCGTCGCCGGGCAGCGTGGCGCAGGCCGCCACGTGGGTGGCGAAGTGGCCGACCAGTTGCCGGGACAGGCTCCGGAGATCGTGAGGTGTGCGTCCGCTCATGCAGGGCTCCGCGCTGGGGTTATTCAAGGAACTATCACGTTCCTATTGGCGGCCAACCCTAGCGACGGCACCCGGGGCCGCGCAACTTCCCGTCTCGAAAGTGCCGCGCCCCCGCACACTTTCGGTTGCTCGCCCCGGCGGGCGGTAGCGCTCGAGCGCTCCGTCCGGTCACAGTGGCGTCGGCGCCGCGGCCTGACGTTCGTCGAATCGCTCTCGCGCGGAGAGGATCTCGTCCTTGTGCTCGACGGTCCAGGCGCCCAGCAGATGGGTGACCCGGCCCAGATCGGTGCCCAGGTCGGTCAGTGAGTACTCCACGCGCGGCGGTACGGTCGGATACACCGAGCGGCGAACCAGGCCCTCGCGTTCCAGCGTGCGCAGCGTCTGGGTGAGCATCTTCTGCGTGATGCCGTCGAGGCGGCGGCGCAGATCGTTGAACCGGATGGGGCCGCCCTCGTCCCGCAGCACACCCAGCACCAGCAGTACCCACTTGTCGGCGAGCACGGCGAGGATCTCGCGCGCGGGACACCGGTGCAGGTAGCTGCCCACCAGACCGCCCGGAGCGGCTTCCCAGTCACACATGGTATCCATCGGGTACCTCGGTATCGAAATAGTGCCTTCTTCCCAACGGATACTACGGCACAACAGAATCGACGCCATGCGAGCGATCACTCAGAAGACATTCGGCGGCCCGGACGTGCTCGAGACCGTGGACCTGCCCCGCCCGGTGCCGCAGCCCGGAGAGGTGCTGGTGCGCGTCGCCGCCACCTCGGTGAACCCGGCCGACTGGAAGCTGCGGTCCGGTTCGGTGACGCGGATCGGCGATCCGCCGTTCACGCTGGGCCTCGACGTGTCGGGTACGGTGGCCGAACTCGGCCCCGGCGTGACGGGCTTCGACCGCGGCGACGAGGTGTTCGGCATGCTGCTGAACCGGTCCGGAGCCTACGCGGAATACGTTGTGCTACCGGCGGACTCGCTGGCCCACAAGCCCGCCGAACTCGACCACGTGCACGCCGCGGCGTTGCCGGTGGTGGCGCTGACCGGATGGCAGGCACTCGCCGGGCTGCGGACCGGGCAGCGCCTGCTCATCCACGCCGCGGCCGGTGGAATAGGCCACCTCGCAGTGCAATTCGCCAAGGCGCGGGGCGCCTACGTGATCGGCACCGCCCGCGCCGTCAATCACGATTTCCTGCGCGGACTCGGCGCCGACGAGCTGATCGACTACACGGCGGTCGATTTCACCGAGGCCGTGCGCGATGTCGATGTCGTCCTCGATCTGGTCGGCGGCGACTACGGCTCGCGCTCGCTGCGAGTGCTGCGCCCCGGCGGCCGGTATCTCGACACGCAGGGCTCCGACGCCGAGGGGGACCCGCGCTACGTCCGTATGTACGTCGAGCCGTCCGGCGCCGAATTGCGCGAGATCGCCGGATCGGCCGCGCGCGGCGAACTGCACATCGAGGTCGAGCGGGTGATGTCGCTGGCGGATGTGGCCGAGGCGCACAAGCTCAGCGAATCCGGGCGGGTCCGCGGCAAGATCGTGCTGCTGCCCTGGGCGGCCGAGTGAGGTGACCCGCGGGGAAATGCCATTGCGGGAGCCCGCCCGCGCGGCATGATGGTCGCCATGGACGCGCACGAGGAGCTGATCGATCTCGCCGAACGGTATTGGGACAGCGTGCTCGAGTCGTCGCCCAGCTCGGCAACCCTGCTGGGGGACAGGCGCTTCGACGACCGCATCGAGGATCTGTCCGAAGGGGCCGAACAGCTGCTGCTGTCGGCCTGGCAGGCGATGCTGGGTGAGGTGACGGTGCTGGATCCGGCGCGCCTGGACGCGCGCGACCGCATCACCCGCAGCCTGCTGCAGAACGAACTCGAGTCCGGGATCGATCGACTGTCCTGGCGACCGGCGGAGCTGGCGTCGGATCAGATGGACGGTGTGCACGCCGGCATCCTGACGCTGGCCCCGCAGGTCAACGCGCCCCGCCCGGAGCACGCGTGGGCCCTCGTGCGGCGGCACCGGCAGTTCGGCACGCTGCTGGGCCAGGCGGTCGAGCGGTTCCGGGCGGGACTGAGAGCCGGTCGCACGCCCGCCCGGATCACCATCGAGCGCTCCCTCAACCAGCTCGACGGCTACCTCGCCGGCGACCTCGCGACCGACCCGTTCGTCACCTTCCCCGGCCCTGCCGAGTGGAATGAGGAAAACGCTTGGCGTGCAACGCTGTCCGAGGTGGCCCGGGACGTGATCCGCCCGGCCTTCCAGGCCTACCGCGACATGCTCGCCGACGAACTGCTCCCCGCCGCACGGCCCGACGACCGACCCGGCCTGTGCTGGCTGGGCGCTGACGGAGAGGACATCTACCGTCGCCTGCTCCGCCACCACACCACCCTGCCGGACCTGGGCGCCGACGAGATCCACGCGCTGGGCCTGGCCGAGCTGGAGCTGCTGCGCGAGGAGTACGCCGAGGTGGGCGAGCGGCTGTTCGGCACCACCGAGCAGGCCGCCATCTTCGCGCGGCTGCGGGAGGACGCCACGCTGCGCTACACCGACGGCGCGGAGATCCTCGCCGACGCGAAGCGGTGCCTGAGTGCCGCGACCGCCGAGATGCCGCGCTGGTTCGGGCGGCTGCCGCGCGAAAGGTGCGAGATCGCACCGGTCCCGGACTTCCTGGCCGCGGACGCACCCGGCGCGTACTACTTCCCGCCCGCCGCCGACGGCTCCCGGCCCGGCGCGTACTTCGTCAACCTGCACCAGGCGCAGGGCCGCAACCGATTCGAGACCGCCGCGGTGGCCTACCACGAGGCCATTCCGGGCCACCACCTGCAACTCACCATCGCCAACGAGCTCGACAGGTTGCCGCGCTTCCAGCGGCAGTCGTTCAGCAATACCGCCTTCGTGGAGGGGTGGGCGCTCTACACCGAGCGGCTGGCCGACGAAATGGGTTTGTACGACGACGATCTCGCGCGGGTCGGCATGCTGGCGGCCGACTCCTGGCGTTCGTGCCGGCTGGTGGTCGACACCGGATTGCACGCCAAGGGCTGGAGCCGGCAGCGGGCGATCGACTTCATGACCGCCAACGCGCCGGTCGCGGTGTCGGAGATCCTGGTCGAGGTCGACCGCTACATCGCCATCCCGGGTCAGGCCGTCGCCTACAAGGTGGGTCAGCTGGAGATCCGCCGGCAGCGAGCGCTGGCGGCCGAACGGCTCGGGGCGGACTTCGACATCCGGGCGTTCCACGACGTCGTCCTGGGTGCGGGCTCGGTGAGCCTGCCGGTGCTGCGGGAACTGGCCGCCACGCTGTAGGCAGCCGCTCCGGGACGCGGGCTCGCATACGAGGGTGTCCCGGTGCCGGACGTTCGAATAATCGGCCTCGAACGGGCCGTGGGTTTCCGGACGCATGACCACGTGCGGCGATCTGGTGTGTCTGCTTCCGGCGTTGCTGGCAAATGCGGTTCAATTGATGTCGATCGACGAGTTATACCAGTATGCTCCCGCCGCCCACCGTCTCATTCGGGCGGACTGCTTCACACCGGCATCACCTCAGCATCCGAGAGGACACGAACGTGAGCATGGTTCTCGCCGCCCACGATATGTACAGCACGGTGCTGGCTCAGGTCGGCAATCCGACACCGGAAACCCCACCGGCCGCCGACAAGCTCATGAAATTGGTCCGGTACTTCACCTGGTTCGTTCTGCTGTCCGGCGTCACGGCCGTCACCTACGGCGGTGGCAAGTTCGCCTGGGAGAAGTGGAGCGGCGGTGCCCTGGAGTCGCCGAAGATGATCGCGGGCGCCATGATCGGTGGTGGCGTCGCGACCAGCGCGGGCACCATCATGAACGCCGTCATCGGCAGCTGACCCGGTACCCGTGCGGGTGTGCCGGTGGCCGGCACACCCGCTGACTCGTGCGCTCAGCCCTGGCCGAGCATGGCCCGCATCTGCTGAATCTCCGCCTGCTGAGCGGTGCTGATGCTCTGCGCGAGGGTCCGGGCGTCGGGGTTGACGCCCTGCGCCAGTTCGGTGTTCGCCATATCGATCGCGCCCTGGTGGTGCGCGATCATCATGGTCAGCCACTTGCGGTCGAATTCGGGCCCGGTGGCGTCGCGCAGCGCGGTCATCTCCTCCTGCGACATCATGCCGGGCATCTCGTGCCCCATCGCGCTGGGCGCGGGCTTGCCGAAGGCGCTCAGCAACTCGGTGAAGCGCTGCATCTCGGGCGCCTGTGCCCGCTCGACATTCGCCGCCAGCGCGACGAGCTGCTGATTCTGGGTCCGGCCCGGTACCAGCTTCGCCATGTCGACGGCCTGCGCGTGGTGCGGATACATCATCTGCAGGAAGGTCACGTCGGCGTCGGTGAAGTCGGTTCGAGTCGGGGCGGCGGTGCTCGACGGCGTGCCGTGGTGCATGCCGGGCATATCCGACATACCGGTCGCCGAGGTGGTGGGCGCGGCCGTCGTGTCGCCGGAGTCGTCACCACAACCGGCGACGAGCAGCGCCGCGGCGATTCCGGTGCCTGCCAAGGTGATTCGGGTACGCGAGAGGGACATGTCGTTCTCCTCGGAATAGGGGGTCGTGCTGAGGTGGACGGGGAACCCGCGTCCATCAGATCCGCAGAATCGACAATTCCGGTAGCGAGAGCACCGTCCAGGGCGGCGACCGCGCCCCAGCGAACGGCTGGAGTCGGACCCGCAACCGGCCGCCGGGCCGCCGCGCGCCGACCCAGGCCAGCATCACCAAGCCGAGCAGCAACGCCAACGCCACCAGCACGAAGACGCACCCGTGCAGACCGTGGTGGGCGTTCCCGCAATCGGCACAACCGGCATCGCCGGTCGCAGGCGGATCCCGATGTGCGACCGTCCCGATGGACTCGACCCCGCCCGCCCGGATCTGCTCGAGGCCCGCGTGTGCATGTGCGGAGTGAGCCTGGCCGGCCACGGGCATCGGGCTGGTCTCGCCGACGTGATCGAGGTGGTCGGCGCCGACGATCGAGGCATGCCCCTGGGCGTGCGTGAGCGCGAGCCCCAGGGTGTGCGCTACTCCGGCGGTATGCGCGAGAGTCGGGGTGGCGGGTGTGTGACCGGCCGGACCGGCGTGGGCGTGGGACGGGGCGAAGACGACCGCGTGCATCAGCGCGACACCCGTCAGAAGCACCAGTACGCCCAGGGCGCGGAGATACCCGAGCGCCCGGGCCGGGCGCGGCGGACCGGCGACGCGGCCAAGGGCGGCGTCGGCGCTGCGCGGCCGGGGTTGCTCGCTCACGCGGCCCATTCTAGGGGCTCGGTTGCCTATACCCCGTAGCCGTATGGAATAGGCGCGGGCTCGACGTGTTCGATTCGGTTGTCGAGCCGAGCTAACGGAGGTTGTCTTGTCCGTCGCCACCGGGAAACCTGCCATCGGGCTCCGCTCCGAGCGCGGTGCCGTCCTCGCCGCGCTGATGCTGTCGACCTCGCTGGTGGCGCTGGATTCCACCATCATCGCCACGGCGGTGCTCACCATCACCGCCGATCTCGGCGGCTTCGCGCAGTTCCCGTGGTTGTTCTCGATCTACCTCCTGGCCCAGGCCATTACGGTGCCGATCTACGGCAAGATCGCCGACACCTTCGGCCGCAAGCCGGTGATGCTGTTCGGCATCGCCGTGTTCGCGCTCGGCTCGCTGCTGTGCGGTCTCGCCACGAGCATGGTGGCGCTCATCGTCTTCCGGGCGATCCAGGGCATCGGCGCGGGTGCGGTGCAGCCGATGTCGATGACCATCGCCGGTGACATCTACACCCTCGAGGAGCGCGCCACCGTACAGGGCTACCTGGCGAGCGTGTGGGCCGCCTCCTCGGTGCTCGGCCCGCTGCTGGGCGGGGTGTTCTCCGAATACCTCAGCTGGCGCTGGATCTTCCTGGTCAACCTGCCACTGGCGGCGTTGGCGGGATGGATGCTGGTCCGCTCGTTCCACGAGACCACGCCCCGGCGGCAGCGGCGCCGGATCGACTACCTCGGCGCGGCCCTGCTCGCCGGTGGGGCCGGCGCCCTGATTCTCGGCTTGCTGGAGGGCGGGCACGCCTGGGCGTGGGTCTCGCCCGTCGGTATCGGGGTGTTCGCGGGCGGCGCGCTGCTGCTGGCGCTGTTCGCGGTCGCCGAGCGCGGGGCCGCCGACCCGATCCTGCCGCTGTGGGTGTTCACCCGGCGCATCGTCGTCACCAGCAGCCTGACCTCGCTGCTCGTCGGCGCCGTCATGCTCGGATTGACCTCGTACGTACCGACTTTCGCGCAGGGCGTGCTCGGCGTGGGTGCGCTGGTGGCCGGGCTGGCCGTGGGCGCGCTGACCCTGGGCTGGCCGATCACGGCCTCGCAGGCCGGCCGGTTGTACCTGCGCATCGGGTTTCGCGGGACCGCGCTGATCGGCAGCGCCGTGGCCGCGCTGGGCGCGCTGTCGACGCTGTTGCTCGGCGCGGATTCCGGGCTGTGGCAGGTGGCGCTCAGCTGTTTCGTGGTCGGCGCGGGGCTGGGACTGGTTGCCACGCCGACACTGATCGCCGCGCAAACCGCCGCCGAATGGAGCGAGCGCGGGGTCGTGACGGGCGCCAATATGTTCGCCCGCTCGATCGGCAGCGCGGTCGGTGTGGCGGTGTTCGGCGCGCTGGTGAACATGCGGGTCGGTACGGCCGGCAATCCCGAGCCCGCGCTGCTGGCCGCCGGGATCCGGCTGGTGTTCGCCGGTGTCGCGGCGATGGCCGTCGTCATGGTGCTGGCAGCCGCGGCATTGCCGCGTGACCGGGCCGGACACGCCGCGCCGGACGTACCCGCGGCGTAGGCTGGGACGCATGGGACAGTTCGGCGAACTCCTCCACGGCGGCAGATTGCGCAAGGAGAGCGACGACGAGGCGGGCACGGGTGAACAGTTCGAGATCGGTTCGCTCGATCTCGACCGCGGCGTGGTCCGCCTGAACCCGCGCCCCGAGGCGCGCGACCAGCCCTCGGAGGAATAGCCCGCGACAGCCCGGCGGCTCAGCCGGTCGCGACGTCGACGACCAGCCGCTTCGGATTCTCCAGCGAATCGACCGAGAAGGCGGGCCGATCCGCGTTCACCCCGATGAACGACTGCGTGGCCCCCTCGAACACCAGGGTGCGGTAGACGCCCGCGATACCGGGTGTGTCCGGATCGGTGACCGGATCAGCGCCCTCGTACTGCGTGACCCCGCTGTCCCACGGATACGCCGAACCCAGGATCTGCACCTGGAGAATCGACTGCCCGGCCACGTCGACCGGCTTGCCGCTACCGTCCTGCACCGCGCGATCGGTGTACTGCACCCGCCAGCCCGGCGTCCCGGTGCCGCCGAGTTCGTACACCACCCGATCGAAGCCCGGATGGTGTCCGACCCGGACGTCGGTCACGGTCAGCCGCGCGTCGTCCGACGGCTCGTGCTGCTGCGGGCCGGTGGCCCGCGGCGGCGATTGCGGCGCCGCCGCCACCGTCGAACCCGTGGGCTCCGGTCCGCCGGGATCGGATGAGCTGTCCGAGCAACCCGCCAGCAGTGCGAGTGCCGCGACCACCGTGAATGCCAGCCTGTTACGCATGAGGCCGATGGTATGCGGTGTTGCCACCGGGGTCGGCGCGACGACACGGCAACGATCTAGCACACTGTAGGAGTGCAGGAGGTCGACGACGTGCTGAGCCGGTTGCGGCGGTATCCGGATGTGGAGGCGGTGAATCTCTACGCGGTCGACGCCGCGGATCGGCTGATCTTGGATGTGGCCGGAGACGCCCTGGCAGCGGCCGGCAGTGGCCGGGTCGCGGTCATAGACGACGGCTACGGGGCGCTCACCCTGGGCGCGGTCGCGGCGCACGACCTGAGTTCGGTACGCGTGCATCAGGATCTGCTCACCGGCGAACTCGCGCTGGCCAACAACGCGCGAGCGGTCGGTCTGGCCGATCGATACAGCAGCCACGAACTGGGCCGCCGGTTGCTCGAGGATGTCAAGGTGGTGTTGCTGCGGCTGCCGCGGGCGTTGTCGGGGCTGGCGGAGATCGCGGATGCCATTGCCCGCTACGCCGATCCGGAGGTCGAGGTGTTCGCCGGCGCCCGCGACAAGTACCTGACCCCGGCCATGAACGACGTGCTCGCCGAATCGTTCGGGTCGGTGCGGGCCAGTCGCGGTCGGCAGAAGTCGCGGATCCTGCTGGCACGCGATCCCAAACCCGTTGGCCGCCTTCCTTTTCCGGTGCGCAAGCAACTCGACGAGGTGGGACTCGAGGTCGTCGCGCACGGTGCCGCCTTCTCCGGGCCGCGCCTGGATATCGGCACCCGATTCCTGCTCGACCATGTGCGCCGGATGAAGCCGGACGCCCGCGACGCCATCGACCTCGGTTGTGGCACCGGCATACTGGCCGTCGCGCTGGCGAAGGCGCGCCCGCAGGTCAGTGTGGTCGGCACCGACCAGTCCGCGGCCGCGGTCGCCTCCGCGCGGGCCACGGCCGCGGTGAACGGGGTCGCCGATCGGGTGACGGTGCTGCGCGACGACGCCATGGCCGGCGTCGCCGGGCACAGCGCCGACCTCGTGCTGTGCAACCCCCCTTTCCATGTCGGCGCGGCGGTGCACACCGGTTCGGCGATCAAGATGTTCTCCGAGACCGGGCGAGTGCTGCGGCCCGGCGGCGAACTGTGGACGGTCTACAACTCGCATCTGAACTATCGTGGGGTGATGGAGCGTTTGGTCGGCAAGACCGATGTGGTGGGCCGCAATCGCAAATTCACCGTGACGCGGTCGGTGCGCGGTCTGTACGACGTTCGGCAGGAGTAGTTCTCCGGCGGTAAAGTCCGCTTTGTCCGTTTTTTTGCCCGGTTCGGGAACTTGCGCCCGCCGCGGCACGTTGGATACTCAGAACGGCCACGAGAGACGTGGACCGCGACCTTCGGAAAGGCACGGGAACGGTGCGCACCTCAAGCAACCCGATCTTCAAGAATTTGCCGCAGCAGCAAGGGGGTTATGCGGGGTTCGGTTCGGCTGCCGCCGGCGCCGGACAGTTCGCTCAGTACGGACAGCAGTACCCGCCGCAGGGTTACGAGCAGCCGTACCAGCAGCCCGCGCAGGCCACCCGGCCGATGACGATCGACGACGTCGTCACCAAGACCGGCATCACGCTGGGTGTGGTGACCATCGCGGCGATCCTGTCCTACGGTCTGACCGCCGCCAACCACGCGCTGGCTCCGCTGTTCGTCATCGTCGGCGGACTGGTCGGCCTGGTGCTGGTGCTGGTGGCGACATTCGGCCGCAAGCAGGACAACCCGGCCATCGTCCTGAGTTACGCCGCCGCCGAGGGCCTGTTCCTGGGCGCGCTGTCGTTCATGTTCACCAATATCGCCTTCGGCGGTGTCGGTGGATCCGGGCTGATCGCGCAGGCGGTGCTCGGTACCTTCGGCGTCTTCTTCGGCATGCTGGTCGTCTACAAGACCGGCGCCATCCGGGTCACGCCGCGCTTCACCCGGATGATCGTGGGCGCCATGATCGGCGTCGTGGTGCTGATGCTGGGCAATATGGTCGCCGCGTTCTTCACCCCGGGCGGCTTCGGCCTGCGTGACGGCGGCGCGCTGTCGATCGTGTTCAGCCTGGTCGTGATCGCGATCGCCGCGTTCAGCTTTCTGCTCGACTTCGACGCCGCCGACCAGCTGATCCGCGCGCAGGCGCCGGAGAAGGCCGCGTGGGGCGTGGCCCTGGGCCTGACCGTCACCCTGGTCTGGCTGTACCTGGAGATCCTGCGCCTGCTGAGTTACCTGCAGAACGACTAGTAGCCGGCGCGAGCCGATACGGGTGGTCACCGAATACTCGGTGACCACCCGTTTTTCGTGCCTCGGGCCGATCGGTAAGGTCGGGCGGCGAGGGAAGGGAGAGGTCCGTGCCGTATGCCGTAGCCGGAGACGGGGTCCGCCTCGCCTACCAGGTCGAGGGCGACGGTTACCCGCTGTTGCTGATCGCTGGGCAGTCGAACAACCACCACTGGTGGGACGGCATTCGTGACGACTTCCACGGCGCCCACCGCACCGTCACCTTCGACTACCGGGGCACGGGTGCGAGCGACAAGCCCGACATCGTCTACAGCACACCGGGTTTCGCCGACGACGCGATCGCCGTCCTCGACGCGCTCGAGATCGACCGCGCCGACGTGTACGGCACCTCGATGGGCGGCCGGGTGGCACAGTGGATCGCGGCACGGTATCCCGAACGGGTGCGCGCGCTGGTGCTCGGGTGCACGTCGCCCGGCGGCAAGCACGGCGTGGATCGCGGCGGCGACATCCGCGCCCTGCTCGCGAATCCGGCCACGGCGCACCGGGCTTTGCTGGACCTGATGTACACCCCGGCCTGGCTCGCCGCCCACCCCGGCCCGTACCGGACTCTCGGCGACCCGGACATGCCGTCCTACGCGCGCCGCCGCCATCTGCACGCCAGTCACCGGCACGACGCCTGGGATGTCTTGCCGGACATCGGTGCTCCGACACTGGTCGTGCACGGCGCCGACGATCGCTTCAACCCCGCCGCGAACGCCCCGCTGCTCGCCGATCGCATCCCCGCCGCCGAACTGCACATGATCCCGCGCGCCAGGCACGCCTACTTCGAGGAATTCCGCTCCGTCGCAAGCCCGTTGGTTCGCGACTTCCTCGCCGCCGTCCGGCGCTGACGATCAGTCGCCCAACAGCGCCGCGGGCAGCACATCGGTGGCGACATGGTCGCCGCCGCAGTGGTCGGCCAGCACCGCGACGCCGACCGCGTTATCGGTCCGCAGCGGCAGGATGTCCTGATACTCCGGCGACGCGTACCAGGCTTGCGCCGCAGCGTAATCCGGGAATTCGATCACGATCACCGACCCGTTCGCGGGCCCCTCGACGACCTGCTGCCGCCCGCCGTGCACGATGAACTTCCCACCGAACGGAGCCAGCGTCCCATCGATCCGGCGCAGATATTCCACGATCTCGGCATTGACATCCACATCGTGCAAATGGGCAACGGCATAGGCGGTCATCTCGGGCTCCTTCGCGTAAAACTTCGACGCCTTCGATGATTCCGCCCCGACCCGGGAAAGGCGATTACCCCTCGGGTAATCGCCTTCCCTATTCGGGGAGCGGCCGAGCGTCAGCTCAGCCGCTCGATCACCATCGCCATGCCCTGGCCGCCGCCGACGCACATGGTCTCCAGGCCGAACTGCTTGTCGTGGGTCTGGAGGTTGTTGATGAGCGTGGCGGTGATGCGGGCGCCGGTCATGCCGAACGGGTGGCCCAGCGCGATCGCGCCGCCGGACACGTTCAGCTTGTCCAGGTCCATGTTCAGCTCGCGCGCCGAACCCAGCACCTGCACCGCGAACGCCTCGTTGATCTCGTAGAGGTCGATGTCGTCGATGGTCTTGCCGGCCAGCCGCAGCGCCTTCCGCGACGCCTCGATCGGACCCAGGCCCATGATCTCCGGCGACAGACCCGACACGCCGGTGGACACGATCCGCGCGAGCGGGGTCAGGCCCAGCGCCTCGGCCTTGGTGTCGCTCATGATGACCAGCGCCGCCGCACCGTCGTTGAGCGGGCAGGCGTTACCGGCGGTGATCGTGCCGTCCGGCCGGAACACCGGCTTGAGCTGGGACACCTTCTCGTAGGTGGTGCCCGGCCGCGGGCCGTCGTCGGTGGACACGACGCTGCCGTCGGGCAGCGTCACCGGGCTGATCTCGCGCTCGAAGAAGCCGGACTTGATGGCCTCCTCGGCGCGGTTCTGCGACCGCACGCCCCAGTGGTCCTGCTCCTCGCGGGAGATGCCGGTGTACTGGGCGACGTTCTCCGCGGTCTGGCCCATCGCGATGTAGATGTCGGGCAGTTCGTCGTTCTCGCGCGGGTCGGTCCAGCCGTCCGAGCCGCCTTCGGCGCGCTTGGCCGTGCGCGCCTCGGCATCGGCGAACGCCAGGTTGTGGGTGTCCGGCCAGCCGTCGGAGGTGCCCTTCGGGAACCGCGAGACGGTCTCGACACCGGCGGAGATGAACACCTCGCCCTCACCGGCCTTGATGGCGTGGAAGGCCATGCGGCTGGTCTGCAGCGACGAGGAGCAGTAGCGGTTCAGCGTGACACCGGGCAGGAAGTCGTAGCCCAGGTGCGTGGCCACCACCTTGGCCATGTTGAAGCCGGCCTCGCCGCCGGGCTGCCCGCAGCCGAGCATCAGGTCGTCGATGTCGGCGGGGGCCAGCGCCGGGACCTTGTCCAGCGCGGCGCGCACCATCTGTGCGGCGAGGTCGTCCGGGCGCATGCCTACGAGCGAGCCCTTGCCCGCGCGGCCGATGGGGGAGCGGGCGGCGGAAACGATGACGGCCTCTGGCATGAGGACTCCTTCGTCGGGTGGCGAACAACCAAGCGGCTGTTCGGTACACAGGTACGGAATTCTCTTCCGAATCTACGTCGCACCGATCGGGCTAGGAACACCCGGTATGCCCGTATCCCGCCGATCGAGTTCCCGCAGCAGCGCCGGCAGCAGGTGAGCGGCGGCCAGCTCGTACCCCGCCGCCGAGGGATGGAAGCCGTCGGCGGAGAACAACACCTCGGGTGTGGTGCGGAAATCATGGCCGAGCAGATCGCCCATCGGCACCGGACTGCCACCGGCCGCCCGGGTCGCGGCGACCTGCGCCCGTGCCAGCCGCACGCTCCAGCCGTGCACCACCGTGCGCAACGGCTGCGGAATCGCGCCCACCGAACCGAGGTCCGGGCAGGTGCCCACCACGACCACGCTGCCCGCCGCGCGCAACCGCACCACCGCCGACCGCAGGCGCTGCGCCGACCGCAGCACCGAATGCTTCTTGGTGACATCGTTGGCGCCGATCAGAATCACCGCGGCGTCCGGCGGTGGCCCGGCCACGAACATCGCGTCCACCTGTCCCGCAAGACCTTTCGAGGTGGCGCCGGAAATGGCCTTGGTGCTCAACCGGATTCGCCGCCCGGTGGCCTCGGCGAGCCCGCGCGCGATCCGCACGCCCGGCACCTCCTCGGCGCTGCGGCAGCCGACACCCGCCGCCGTGGAGTCGCCGAAGACCATCAGGTGCAGATCGAAAGGTATTCCGCTGCGCCAGGTTTCGGGCGCAGCGCAGCCCGCTGTGTAGACGCCGTCCGCCTCGGGCGGTTTGGAGGTGTCCCGGCCGATCACCGTCCGCGCGGCCTGTGCCTGCTGCATCAGCAAGCGGTACGCCGCCCACGAAGCGGTCCCGGCGCCGGAACCGGCCGCCACGGTGGCCGCGCCGGTCACCGCCAAGGTGCGCCACGTTCTCGCCACGAAACCACACCACCCTCCACCACGCGATCGTTGTGTATGCCTGCGTATATCGTGCCGGATCGGGCGGATGTGAGCACGGTGCGGCAGGGGTGGTTCTCCTCGCCCGGCGGAGCGCCTATTCGCCGGGCGGCCGGGGCGGCGGGCCCGCGACGTCGAAGGCGCCGCGCGAGGGGATGTTGACATTGGACGTGGTGGTCGTGACCTCGATGTGGCCCGCGCCGGTGTCCTGGAACTGGGCGTACAGAATGCTGCCGTAGATGCCGGAGACCACGTTCAGCCGGTACTCCCCGGCCGCGCCGGTGGTGGTGTTGCGCCAAGCGACCGTCGTGTCGACATTGCACAGCGGTGCCAGCGGATACTGGCCCGGCCCGAACCCGGCCACCGGTAGCGCCTGGACGTTGAAGACGGCCCGGCCCGGGTAGTCGGGGCTGGTGTCGACCCAGGTCCGGATGTTGCCCCAGCAGAAGCCGCCGTAGAACACGCTCGGCGTCTGGGGGAATTCGACGGTCTGCGCGCTCGCCGGGGCGGACGTCGCGATCGCCGTCGCGGCCCCGAGGGATCCGAGCACGACGGCAGCGGTGCGGGCGGTCTTCGGCATCCTCACGGGGGCGATGATATTGCCAAACCGCGCTCTCGTCGCGGGGCAGGCCGGAACTCGCCGGACGATATCGCGGGTTCGCGGATTCCGGCCGCGCCGCGCCCGGCCCGGAGGCGCGGGCAGGCGCGGAGCGCGGTTCTGCAACGATGGGCGTATGCGCATCGCGAACCACGTCGTCGACTTGATCGGCAACACCCCGCTCGTTCGATTGAACTCCGTGGTGGGCCCGAACTCCGGCCTGGTCGCGGCGAAGATCGAATATCTGAACCCGGGCGGCAGTTCCAAGGACCGCATCGCGGTCAAGATGATCGACGCCGCCGAGGAACAGGGCCTGCTGCGGCCCGGCGGCACCATCGTGGAACCCACCTCGGGCAACACCGGTGTCGGCCTGGCGCTGGTCGCCCAGCAGCGCGGCTACCGGTGCGTGTTCGTCTGCCCGGACAAGGTCAGCGAGGACAAGCGCAATGTGCTGCGCGCCTACGGCGCCGAGGTGGTCGTGTGCCCGACCGCGGTCCCGCCGGAACACCCCGACAGCTACTACAGCGTCTCCGACCGCCTGGTGCGGGAGATCGAGGGCGCGTGGAAGCCCGACCAGTACTCCAATCCCGGCGGCCCGGACAGCCACTACGAGACCACCGGCCCGGAGATCTGGCGCGATACCGACGGCACCGTCACCCATTTCGTCGCCGGTGTCGGCACCGGCGGCACCATCACCGGAGCGGGCCGTTACCTCAAGGAGGTCTCGGGCGGGAAGGTGAAGATCATCGGCGCCGACCCGGAGGGCTCGGTGTACTCCGGCGGCACGGGCAGGCCGTACCTGGTCGAGGGCGTGGGCGAGGACTTCTGGCCCAGCGCCTACGATCCCGCGGTCCCCGACGAGATCATCGCCGTCTCCGATGCCGACTCCTTCGACATGACCCGCCGCCTGGCCCGCGAGGAGGGCCTGCTGGTCGGCGGCTCCTGCGGGATGGCGGTGGTGGCCGCGCTCCAGGTGGCCGAGCGCGATCCGGCGGCGGTGGTCGTCGTGCTGCTGCCCGACGGCGGCCGCGGCTATCTGTCGAAGATCTTCAACGACCAGTGGATGAGTTCCTACGGCTTCCTGCGTTCGCGCCTGGACGGCAGCACCGCCGAGCCGACCGTCGGCGACGTGCTGCGCGGCAAGTCCGGCGCGCTGCCGGACCTGGTGCACACTCACCCGTCGGAGACGCTGCGCGACGCCATCGAGATCCTGCACGAATACGGCGTCTCCCAGATGCCGGTCGTCGGTGCCGAACCGCCGGTGATGGCCGGGGAGGTGGCGGGCAGCGTGTCCGAGCGGGATCTGCTGTCCGCGGTCTTCGAGGGCCGTGCCCACCTCACCGACCCGGTCTCGAAGCACATGAGCGAATCGTTCCCGCTGATCGGTTCCGGCGAGCCGGTGTCGGCCGCCACCAAGTCGCTGGAATCCACCGATGCGCTGATGGTGGTCGAGGACGGCAAACCGATCGGGGTCATCACCCGCCACGACCTGCTCGGCTTCCTGAGCCGGTCGGGACTGCCCGCGCGGTAGACACGGGAATTCCCGGTCAGGCCGAACGCTGCCGCTGTCGCAGCCGGGGTTGGCCGTGCAGCACCTCCGCGACCAGATCGCTCCAGTCGTCGGCGAGCGCGGCCAGCCGGTACCAGGCCGTGTGCACGCGCGCGTCGGAAACGTCGGCGGCGGTGTGCAGCAAGCGATTCGCGTGCACCTGGGCAGCGGCGAGACGGTCCACGGCGCCGCCCAGCGACTCCGGGAACAGGCCGCGCCCGACTCGGGGCGGGCGCAGCGTCAGGCTCACCCAGTTGTCGATGGCCGCCACGAGTTCGGCTCGGGCGCAATCTATTTCGGCAGCGTGTCCGGGCTGATCGTGGCGGCGCAGATGCAACTCCGCGAGCGCGCGGGCCCAGCGCACCATCGGATGCGCGCCCGGGTCGTCGCCGAGGTGGCCGCAGAACGCGGCCAGCAGTTCGTGCCAGTCGGGCAGCGCGGCCGCCTCACGCGGGGACATG
This sequence comes from Nocardia wallacei, assembly GCF_014466955.1. Taxonomy (NCBI): domain Bacteria; kingdom Bacillati; phylum Actinomycetota; class Actinomycetes; order Mycobacteriales; family Nocardiaceae; genus Nocardia; species Nocardia wallacei. Next base: position 1,201,282 of record NZ_AP023396.1, read on the forward strand.
GCGAGCCTCCCATGACTGTGGCTGCGGCACCGCGGCAACCGGGTGGACCGGAGTGTGGCAGCTCGGGCGCAGGGGACTCGCGGCATCGGTCGGAAAGTGGCGGGCTTCGAACATCGGTACCTCCGGCGGCAGTCGCTGTGCACCCGGCGTGGATTCCGCGTTCGTCGTGACCTGATCGGTCCGGTCCGCGGTGACCGTGCCCCCGTGCGGTGTGGAGTTCGACATCCGGCGCCGGGTGTAGGAACAGCTTGCGCTTTCAACCTTGCCGGGGCGGTGACGCCCAGATGGCGCTTGGATGACCGGTCGTAACAAGGTGATGCGCACGGGCGCGGCCCGGGTTGTGAGGTCGGCCGCCGGTTACCGCTCGGCACAGTCACCGAACGGTCACGGTTCGTTACCGAGACGTGCCCCGATGGCCGGAAACGGTCGCGAAACGGCAAAGTCCAGCGCGACACGGCAACTTTTTTCTGTGACCCGCAGCACGCTCTCGTGAGGGTGAATCCCCAGGTCAGTGCGTTATAGCCGGTGTGGATCGAAGCCGCGCGAGCGTAGCGGCACCATTTGTTCACTTTCAGTTAGGTTTACGTTAACCTACCGCAATCATCCTGTGACCTCGTCGGTAATCGCGACCTCGAGTCCGAACACTACGAGGAGTTGGTCCACCCGCCGGGTCTCGCCCGGCAGCCATCGAGCCGGGTCGTGCCGACGGGGAATGCGAATCCCCTTCTCTCATAACAAGTCTCACAACAGCATGCAGTGCGTGGGTGAGTCGTACCCGGCGTCGCCCTGGTGCCGCACTGCCTGTCGCAGGCCCGAGGGCCGCAACACCAGAGTAGGAAAACACCGCGCATGTCGAAGAAATCCATCGAGAGCAGCAGAGCCAAGGCGGTCGCGCGCACCGCCGGAGCCGCCACCCTGGCGCTGGCCGCCTTCGCCGCCGTGACATCCGCGGGCGGTCACGGGACGGCCGAGGTGCAGCCGGCCGCACTGGCGTCCACGATCGCCCAGACCGCCGATAACGTCCCCGCTCCCGCCGCCGCGGCCGCTCCCGTCGAGGCGGTCGCCGCGGCCCCGGCTCCCGAGGCCGCCCCGGCCCCCGCGCCCATGCCCGCGCCGCTGCCGCCCCCGCCACCGGCCCCCAGCTACCCGGACAACCTGGACGGCTGGATCCGCCACGCGCTGGACATCATGGCCGCCCGCGGCATTCCGGGCAGCTACGACGGCATCTACCGCAACATCATGCGGGAGTCGACCGGGAACCCGCAGGCCATCAACCTCTACGATTCGAACGCCGCGATGGGCATCCCGTCCAAGGGCCTGCTGCAGGTCATCGACCCGACCTTCGCGGCGTACCACGTCGAGGGCACCCCGTTCGACGTCTGGGATCCGGTCGCCAACATCGTCGCCGCGTGCAACTACGCCGCGCACCGCTACGGCTCGATGGACAACGTCAACTCGGCGTACTGACCTCCCCGCCCGCTCGGCACGATGCGATAACGCATTGTTATCGAGATGGCAGCAAAATCTACGCAAACGCCAGATTCGAATGATCACACCGGGGTACAAACGTCTCTGTAGCAGTTCTGGCAAACAGTTGGAACAGCCGAGATAGCGGAAGGGACGGCCGCGCGTGTACACCTCCAGTTTGGCTATCGATTTTCAGCAGGGCATGTCCAACGCGTGGAGCGCCATCGCGACATTCGTGCCCAAGTTCGTCGGTTTCCTGGTGGTTCTGGCCATCGGCTGGATCATCGCCAAGGTCATCGCCAAGATCGCCGACCGGGTGCTGCGCCGGGTCGGGTTCGACCGCCTGGTCGAACGTGGCGGCATTCAGAACATGCTGGCCAACAGCCGGTACGACGCCACCGACATCCTGGTGAAGCTGGTCTACTACGCGATCCTGCTGATCGCGCTGCAGATCGGCTTCGGTGTCTTCGGTCCGAATCCGGTCAGCAACATGCTCAACGGCATCGTGGCCTGGCTGCCGCGGGCCGCGGTCGCGATCATCATCGTGTGTGTCGCGGGCGCGATCGCGCGGGTGGTCACGGACCTGATCGGCAATATGCTCAGCGGGCTGTCCTACGGCCGCATGCTGGGCCGGCTCGCGGCGGTGTTCATCTGGGGCGTCGGCATCATCGCCGCGCTGAACCAGATCGGCGTCGCGACCTCGGTCACCACGCCGATCCTGATCACGGTGCTGGCCACGATCGGCGGCATCCTGGTCGTCGGCATCGGTGGCGGCCTGATCCGGCCCATGCAGCAGCGCTGGGAGGGCTGGCTCGACACCGTCGAGGGCGAGATGCCGCAGTTGCGCGGCCACGCCGAGGCCTACCAACGGGGCCGGGAGGACGCCGCCCGGCAGCGCGAAGGCGTCGCTACTCGCCAGCAGGAGTGGGCGGGTGCCCCGCGGACCGGAGATCAGTGGTCGCCGCAGACCAGCGGTGCGGGCTACCGGCCGGAGACCGGGGGCATGACCGAGCCCGGCTACGGCGGGCAGAGCGGTCAGGGCTACGGCCAGGGTTACGGCGAGGCGCCGGGGTACGACGACCCGCAGTCACCGCGCTGACGCGACAACCGAACAGATCGACAGGGCCTGGGCGGTCGCGGAGTTCCGCGGCCGCTCAGGCCTTCGCGTGGGCCAGTACGCACACCGCGGCGAGCCGCAGCTGCAGCCATTCGGCGCTCGCCCAGCCGACGAGATCCGACGGTGCGCGCAGGCCGCCGCGCCCGGTATGTTCCAGCAGGCCGCGGGCGTAACCGGCGAGCAGCACACCCACCGGCACGGCCGCCGAATCCTGCACTCCCAGATCGAGAATGTCGCGGACGGCCGCGGCGTGCTGATCCAGGGCTGCCGACACCGCGGGCAGTTCCTGTGCCGCGACGAGCGCCGGAACTCCGTGCGTCTTGTGCAGGCGGTTCAAAGTCTTGCGCGCCGACACTTCGAGCAACGCGGAGCCGAGCAAAAACACTTACTTATGCTAGCAATCATGCAGCTTTCGCGGCAGTGTGACCTTTCCCTCGGAAATCGCTACGGCCGCGGCTAACCGGTGGCATTTTGCGAGTTTCGGAAGTTCTTGTCAGCGAAAGGCTTTCGATCCGGTCAGCGCCTCACCGAGTACCAGTTGATGGACCTCCGCGGTGCCCTCGTAGGTGAGCACCGATTCCAGGTTGTTGGCGTGCCGCAGCACCGGATAGTCGAGGGTGATGCCGTTGGCGCCGAGGATCGTCCGGCATTCGCGCGCGATGGCCAAAGCCTCCCGCGTGCTGTTCAGCTTGCCCGCGCTCACCTGTTCCGGGCGCAGCTCCCCGCGGTCCTTCAACCGGCCCAGGTGTAGCGCGAGCAGCGTGCCCTTGCCCAGCTCGACCGCCATATCCGCCAATTTGGCCTGGGTCAGCTGATACGCCGCCAGCGGCTTGTCGAAGACCTCGCGGGTGCGGGTGTAATCGATCGTCGCGTGCAGGCAGTCGCGCGCCGCGCCGAGCGCGCCGAACACGATGCCGAACCGGGCCTCGGACAGACAGGCCAGCGGCCCGGCGAGACCGTGCGCCTCCGGCAGCACCGCGTCGCCGGGCAGCCGCACCCCGTCCAGGTCGAGCTCGGCGGTGATCGAGGCGCGCAGCGACAGCTTGTGCCGCATTTCGCGAGCCGTGAAGCCCGGCGTGCCCGTGGGCACCAGGAAGCCTCGGATGCGCTCCTCGGTGCGCGCCCACACCACCGCCACATCGGCCACCGAGCCGTTGGTGATCCACATCTTCGACCCGTCGAGCACCCAGTCCGAGCCGTCGCGCCGCGCGCGGGTGCGCATGCCGCCGGGATTGGAACCGTAATCGGGCTCGGTCAGCCCGAAGCAGCCGATCGCCCGCCCGGCCGCCAGCTCCGGCAGCCACTGCCGCTTCTGTTCCTCGGAACCGTACTTGTGGATCGCCGTCATCGCGAGCGAGCCCTGCACCGACACCATGCTGCGCACGCCGGAGTCCACCGCCTCCAGTTCCAGGCACGCCAGGCCGTACTCCGTCGCCGACGTTCCGGCGCAGCCGTAACCCTCCAGATGCATACCCAGCAGGCCGAGCCCGCCCAACTCCGGCGCCAGCTCGCGGACCGGGAAGGCGCCGCGCTCGAACCAGTCGGCCACGTGCGGGCGCAGCCGTTGCTCGCCGAACCGCCGCACCGTCTCGCGGATCTGGCGCTCGGTGTCGCTGAGCAGGGAGTCGAGGGCGAACAGCTCGTCTACGGTGGCCATGGATTCACAGTATCGGCCGATCGGGTTCCCGGGTCCCGGCCGTCGACGCGCCCCTTCTAGGCTGGCACTATGACCGACGATCAGCTGGGGTTCTCCACACGCGCGGTGCATGCCGGATTCGATCCGGATCCGCAGACCGGCGCCGTGAACGTGCCGATCTACGCGAGTTCGACCTTCGCCCAGGACGGCGTGGGCGGGCTGCGCGGCGGCTATGAGTACGCCCGCACCGGCAACCCGACCCGCACCGCGCTGGAGGCCAATCTGGCCGCGCTGGAATCGGGCCGGTACGGGCGGGCCTTCTCCTCGGGGATGGCGGCCACCGACTGTGTGCTGCGCGCGGCGCTGCGGCCGGGCGATCACCTGGTGATTCCGAACGACGCCTACGGCGGCACCTTCCGCCTGATCGACAAGGTGTTCACGCACTGGGGCGTCGAGTATTCGGTGGCGCCGGTGTCGGATCCCGACGCGGTGCAGCGCGCGCTGCGGCCCAACACCAAACTGGTGTGGCTGGAGACGCCGACCAACCCGCTGCTGAACATCGGCGACATCGCCGCGCTGGCCGACATCGCGCACGGCGGCGGCGCGAAACTGGTGGTGGACAACACCTTTGCCTCGCCCTACCTGCAGCAGCCGCTGCTGCTCGGCGCCGACATCGTGCTGCACTCCACCACCAAGTACCTCGGCGGGCACTCCGATGTCGTCGGTGGCGCGCTGGTCACCGACGACGCGGAACTCGATGCCGCGTTCGCCTTCCTGCAGAACGGCGCGGGCGCGGTGCCCGGCCCGACCGATGCCTTCCTCACCATGCGCGGCGTGAAAACCCTTGCCCTGCGCATGGATCGGCATTGCGACAACGCCGAGACCCTCGCCGAGTTCCTGTCCGAGCACCCGAAGATCCAGCAGGTGATCTACCCGGGCCTGCCGGAGCATCCCGGACATACGGTGGCGCAGAAGCAGATGCGCCGCTTCGGCGGCATGATCTCGGTGCGGCTGCACGGCGGACGGCAAGCGGCGCACGACTTCTGCGCCCGCACCCGGATCTTCACCCTCGCCGAATCGCTGGGCGGGGTGGAATCGCTGATCGAGCATCCGGGCGCGATGACGCACGCCTCCACCGAGGGCTCGGAGCTGGAGGTGCCCGCGGATCTGGTGCGGTTGTCGGTCGGCATCGAGGACGTCAGCGATCTGCTCGCGGATGTCGAGCGCGCGCTCGGCTGAGTCCCGCCGACCTCGAATACACGGCGGCGACCGCACCGAGTTCTCCGGTGCGGTCGCCGTATCCGTTCCGGCGCCTCGGACGGCGGTGCTGCGATCCGCCGCCGAGGCGTGGCCCGTCAGCTGTGGTAGGGCTCCGCGCTGACCAGCGTCACCTTCATGGTGTTGCCGTTGGGCAGCGTGTACTCGCGGGTCTCGCCGACCTTGGCGTCGATGAGCGCACCGCCCAGCGGTGACGCCGGGGAGTACGTCTCCAGGTCGGAACCGCCCAGGCCCTCTTCGCGCGTCGCGATCAGGAACGTCTCGGTGTCGGTCTCGTCGCCGTCGTAATAGACCTTGACGACCGAACCCGGCAGCGCGATGCCCGACTTGGTCGGGGCCACGCCCACCTTGGCGTTGTTCAGCAGCTCCTGCAGCTGGCGGATGCGCGCCTCCTGCTGGCCCTGCTCCTCACGCGCCGCGTGATAGCCGCCGTTCTCCTTGAGGTCGCCTTCCTCGCGGCGTTCGTTGATCTCGGCCGCGATGACCGGACGGTTGGCAATGAGCGCGTCGAGTTCGCCCTTGAGCCTTTCGTGCGACTCCGGTGTCAGCCAGGTCACGTTCGTCTCAGTCATCTCGATCACTCCCTAGTAGTTGTTCCCGGCGAACCGGGATTCCCTGATACCCGCCGCCGTACCCATCCGAAAACGCGCACAGCGGCAGTGGACGGCTAGAGCGATCCCTGGGGGATGTCACCGACCCCGACAGGCCCTGGTTCGCACGACACCCGGGTGCCCCGGAACCGACAGCGCTGGCCGCCAATGCAGCAAACACGGCTCCGAGCTTCGGAACCGTGTGTTGGGCCATTTTAGCACGATCTACAAATTCGCAGGTAGGAGCCTTGATCGTATGGTGTTTCGCCCGGATCGGGTAGTTGGGGTCGACGGAGCCCCGTCAGCCCGCACGCAGGTAGGCCGGGACCTTGTCGCTGCATCCGTAGATGTCGCCCGCCGCGGGGCGGCCGGTGGTGCGGATGGTGGCGGTCAATTCGACGGTTCCGCTGGTCGAAGGCGGGATCAGCACCTCGCGACGGCCCACTTCGGCCTGGTCGGAGTCCATCGCGCGGACGAAGCACACGACCGGACGGTCCGGGTGTTCGCGGGTGACCTTGATATGGATGTCGAGGGTCGAGTCGTTCACGATGGCGTAGCCCAGCTGGTCGGGCTCGATGTCCTTGGGACCGAACTGCCGGTATCCGGCGTAGGCGACGATCAGTCCGGCCAGCACCACGACCGCGCCGAGAACATAGGGGAGCCAGCGCCGACGGCGGCGCGGCCCGGTACCGTAGCGGTCCGCGACCCGCTCGGCTCCCGGCGCTGGCTCGCTCATGATCTGTCGCTCCTGTGGTCGAGCGGCGGCGCCTCGCGCCGCAGGGGGTAAGTCGGAACAAATGATGGTCGGATGGAACTATAAGGGGTGGAGATCGGCGCGGGATCGGCCGGCTTCGACACCCGCGGCGGAAAGCAATGAGGTGCAGACGTTGAGCAACGAGGTGAACGAGACGTGAGTGGCCTTCGCCTCATGGCGGTGCACGCCCACCCCGACGACGAGTCCAGCAAGGGCGCGGCGACGACCGCGAAGTACGCCGCGGAGGGCAACGACGTCCTGGTCGTCACCCTGACCGGCGGCGAGCGCGGCTCGATCCTCAACCCGGCGATGGATGTGCCCGGCATCCTCGACCGCATCGACGAGGTGCGACGCGAGGAGATGGCCGAGGCCGCCCGGGCGCTCGGCGTGCGCCAGCACTGGCTGGGTTTCGTGGACTCCGGCCTGCCCGAGGGCGACCCGCTGCCGCCGCTGCCGGAGGGCTCGTTCGCGCTGGTGCCGCTCGAGGAGGCCACCGAGGCGCTGGTGCGGGTGGTCCGCGAGTTCAAGCCGCACGTGATGACCACCTACGACGAGAACGGTGGCTATCCGCACCCGGATCACATCATGTGCCACAAGGTGTCGGTGGCCGCGTTCGAGGCCGCGGGCGACCCGGAGCGGTTCCCCGACGCCGGCGCGCCGTGGACACCGCTGAAGCTGTACTACGACCACGGTTTCAGCATTCAGCGGATGGAAGTGTTCGCCGAGGAGTTCGAGCGGATCGGCGAGCCGTTCCCGATGCAGGAGTGGCTGGACCGGTTCCGCGCGATGGCCGCCGAGCGCGGCGACATCATGGGCCGGGTGACCACCCAGATCGAGTGCGGCAAGTACTTCCCCCAGCGCGACGACGCCCTGCGCGCCCACGCCACCCAGATCGATCCGAACGGGGCGTTCTTCGCCATCCCGATGGAGATGCAGCAGCGGCTGTGGCCCACCGAGGAATTCGAGCTGGCCCGCACTCGGGTCCGCACCGAGATCCCCGAAACGGACCTGTTCGCCGGCATCCGCGAGGACGAGGACGCGCGCACCGCGCTCGAGGACACCACCCGATGATCGTCACCCTGCTCGCCCAACCGGCCACCAACCCCACCGGCCCCGAATTCGGCAAGGCCTCCCCCCTGGGCCTGGTAATCGTCCTGCTGCTGCTGGCCGGCACGGTCCTGCTGATCCGCTCGATGAACAAGCACATCAAGCGCCTGCCCGCCGAGTTCTCCCCCGAACACCCCGAGCCCGACCAGGAGGCCGACGAGGGCACCGATCCCGGTGCGGTGCAACAGGATTCCGCCGAAGCCGTCTCCGACATCTCCGCGAAGCCCGACAAGCCCAAGGGAACGTAACTCCCGGCTTCAGAACGGCGGATCGTGATGCCGCCGCCGACACAGATCACAATCACAATCGAAGTACCCGATCCCAGCACTCCCGTGCGCCCCCCGGCGCTCGGCATCTTCCAGATCGGCGAACCAGGGCCGTCGGCGTGCGGGCGAGGCGCCCAGCGAGGTCGTAGTAGTCATACCTGCAGAAATACCCCGCGGAAGCCCACACTGCGTTGCGGTTTCAGCACAGCTGCCGCGACATGATCATTTCAACCGGCCGTGCGATCCCTCACCCCCGCCCCCGGCACTTCCCGCCCCACCTCCGCATGGAATTCCCGCCACCCATCGGGATATCCGGTCTCGACCAGCACCCACCTCCCGAGCGAGTTCTCGATATCGGCCGCAACCAGCCACGCACCTTCGATCGCTTCTTCGGTGTCCACGATTCCGATCCTTCATAGAGACGGTGTTCTGTTGTCAGGCGGCCTCATCCTCACCGACCCCTTTGCGTTAAGCGTCCTTGTCCCTTCTCCAAGCTGCTCAATTCCTTTCTCCTCGCAGACCTGGAACGGCCGACAAATCTGTAGCAAATGCCATAGCTCGGTATCTGTGGTGAGCCCGTTGTGTCTTCCGTCGTATGGGACGCTGGAGGCGTGAATCGACTAGGCAGCGCGACCTCGCCGTACCTACGTCAGCATGCCGACAATCCGGTTGATTGGCGGGAGTGGGGGCCCGAGGCGCTGGCGGAGGCCGCGGCTCGGGATGTGCCGATCCTGCTCTCCGTCGGGTACGCCTCGTGCCACTGGTGTCACGTGATGGCGCACGAGTCGTTCGAGGACGAGGCGACCGCGGCGGTGATGAACGAGAATTTCGTGTGTGTGAAGGTGGATCGGGAGGAGCGGCCGGATCTCGACGCTGTGTATATGACGGCGACGGTGGCAATGACGGGGCAGGGTGGGTGGCCGATGACCTGTTTCCTGACGCCGGCGGGGGAGCCGTTCTATTGCGGTACCTATTACCCGAAGGCGCCGCGTGGGGGGATGCCGTCGTTCACGCAGTTGCTGGCCGCGGTGAGCGAGACCTGGCGTCATCGGCGGGACGAGGTGGATCAGGCGGCCGGGCAGGTGGCGCAGGCGTTGCGGGAGCAGGGGGATGGGCTGCCGGGTAGTGAGTTGGCGGTCGGTCCGGAACTGTTGCGGCATGCGGTCGCGGCCGTGTTGCGCGATGTGGACCCGCGTTACGCCGGATTCGGTGGGGCGCCGAAGTTTCCGCCGTCGGCGTTGCTGGAAGGGTTGCTGCGGCATTACGAGCGCACCGGGGACGAGCAAGCGCTGCAGGCGGTTTCGCGGACGGCGGCGGCCATGGCGCGCGGTGGAATCTACGATCAGCTGCGTGGGGGGTTCGCGCGGTATTCGGTCGATGCGGCCTGGGTGGTGCCGCACTTCGAGAAAATGCTCTACGACAACGCGCAATTGCTGCGGGTCTACGCGCATCTGGCGCGACGCCCGGCGAACGACGATGCGGGACAGCCCTTTTCGCTGCGGGTCGCGACCGAGACAGCGCAGTTCCTGCTCGACGATCTGGGGACCGCGGAGGGCGGTTTCGCCTCGGCCCTGGACGCCGACACCCAGGTGGAGCCCGGTGGCCCCGGCGTCGAAGGCGCCACCTACGTCTGGACACCGGCGCAACTGACCGAAGTGCTCGGTGCGGACGACGGTGCTTGGGCCGCGGAGGTTTTCGGCGTCACGGCGGACGGCAACTTCGAGCACGGTACCTCCGTGCCGACCAGATACGCCGATCCGGAGGACACCGAGCGCTTCGACCGCGTCCGGGCACGTCTGCGCGAGGTGCGCGATAGGCGGCCCCAGCCCGCGCGCGACGACAAAGTGGTGACCGCCTGGAACGGCATGGCGATCGTCGCGCTGGCCGAGGCCGGGTCGGCCCTCGCCCGGCCGGACTGGGTCGAGGCCGCCGTCCGCTGCGCCCGATTCCTGTTGGCCGAGCACGTGATCGACGGCCGCCTGGTCCGGGCGTCGCTGGGCGGCGTGGCGGGCACGGCCACCGGCGTGCTGGAGGACTACGCGTGGCTGGCCACCGGCCTGCTGGCACTGCACCAGGCTACCGGCGATCCTGATTGGCTCGAGCGCTCGTGCCACCTGATCGACACGGCCGCAGCGCATTTCGCCGATTCCGATACCCCCGGCAACTGGTACGACACCGCCGACGACGCCGAGACGCTGGTGAGCCGCCCCCGCGACCCGCTCGACGGCGCCACGCCCGCGGGCGCGTCGGCCTTCGCCGAGGCGCTGCTGACCGCGTCCGTCCTCGCCGACGCCACCCGGTCCGCCCGCTATCGCGAACTGGCCGAGCGGACCGTGCAGCGCGGCGCGATCGTGCTGGCGCGGGCCCCACGCTCGGGCGGGCACTGGCTGGCCGTGGCCGAGGCGGCGGTGCGGGGCCCCATCCAGGTGGCGATCGCGCTGCCGCACGGTGTCGATGCGGAGACCGCCGAACTGACCGTCACCGCGCGCCGCGTCGCGCCCGGCGGGGCCGTGGTGGTTGCGGGCGCCCCCAACTCGGTGCCGTTGCTGGCCGATCGCCAGCCGGTCGCTGATCGGCCCGCCGCCTACGTCTGCCGGGGGTCGGTCTGCGATCTTCCGGTCGGCGATGCGGCCGAACTCGCGGCCGCTTTGGTCTCGGACCGGTAACGATCGACGCCTCCCGGCCGATCTCGAAAGCATCCGGGGTCGCCGCTGACCTTCCGGAACGCCGGTCATAGCGGATGTGCGTGCAGAGGGTGCGTTCGCGACCCGGCGCTTGCCGACGGGGATGACCTCCGTGCAGGATGTCCGAGTCGGCAGCAAATGTCAGGCAAGCACTACCCAGGCCACAGGGAGATCGCGTGAGACTGCCACGTCGAGGAATTCGTACCGCCCGTTCGTCCGGTTTCGTCGTCGCCGCCGCGGCGCTGGCGCTGACGGCATCCGTCGGCGCCGCGCAGGCCAGGCCGATCGGCCCCTTCGAGGTCGGCGGCGCGATCGAGGTCGAGTACGACCGAGCAGGCGGGTTCGCGACCTTCGGCAACCCGGTCTCGCCCGAATCCGACGCGGGCGGCGGCGGCAAGTTCCAGGTATTCGAGCGCAACAACTCGATCTACTGGTCGGTGGGCACCGACGCGCACGCCGTCGGCGGCCTGATCCGCGACAAGTGGGGCGCACTCGGCTGGGAGAACGGCGCCCTGGGCTACCCGGTGACCGACGAGCAGCAGGCGGGTAAGGACGGCCAGGGTCGCTACAACCTGTTCAACGGCGGCTCGGTCTACTGGTCGGCCAAGACCGGCGCCCACGCGGTGTGGGGCGCCATCCGCGACACCTGGTTCACCGAGGTCGCCGAGAAGGGCCGCTACGGCTACCCGACCAGCGACGAATACGACTACCAGGGCGGCAAGGCCCAGGATTTCCAGGGCGGCCGCATCACCTGGAAGCCCTGACCGCACGGGCCGTACACCGGCGGCATTCGTCGAGCTTGAACAGGTCTCCCGTCCTCCCGGAGCTTGAACAGATCCCCTGCCATCCCGGCACGCTTTTGGCCGGGATCTCACCGTGGATTCCGGCCAAAAACACGCCGGAACCACGGGTTGGTGCCCCGTAGCCACGGGTTGCGTGCGATCCTCGGGCTTTGTCTCACGCTGTGGGCGTAACCACCTCAGCTACCCGGTGCCGCTTCTGCCTCGCCGATCTGGGTGCCGAGTGGCTTCAGACCCTCGATGTCGTCCTCGCCGGTGCCGTTGACGCCGGGCGCACCATCGCCGCTGGGGCTGACCGGGAGGTCCGTCCAGCAGGAGGTCGGTTCCACCCGCCCACGAAGCTGAATCGTCTCGAAGTGCGCCCACAACGCCCGCTCGTCGGCGGTGGCCGCGTCGATCACCGCCTGGGACACCAGGATTCGGCGGTCGACGCGCTTGGCCTCGGTGGTGAGTCGCGACGCCTCGTTGACCGCGTCGCCGATCACGGTGTACTCCAGCCGGGTGTCGGTGCCCACGTCGCCGGCGAACACCATGCCCCGGGCCACCCCGATACCGATATCCAGTTCGCCCGCCGCGGCCACCTCGTCGCGAATCCGGCGTGCTGCCCGCAGCGCCGGAGTCGCGTTGTCGCGCAACGCGATCGGCGCGCCGAAGATGCACAGCGCCGCATCACCCTCGAACTTGTTGACCAGCCCGCCGTTGTCCTCGGTGGCCGACACCACGATCGTCAGCAGCCGATTCAGCTTGACGACGAACTCGCTCGGTTCGAGCCCGGTGGACAGCGCCACCGAGCCGACGACATCGACGAACAGCGCGGTCACCGGCCGGATGTCACCGGTGAGGTCGAGCCCGCCGGCGAGCGCGCGCTCGGCGACCTCGGTGCCGACGTGGCGGCCGAACACGGTCCGCATCCGCTCCCGCTCGGACAGATTGGCGGCCAGCTCGTTCACCGAATGCTCCAGCCGCCCGATCTCGCTGGCGCTGCCGACCGGAACCCGGACGTCCAGCTCGCCGCGCGCGATCCGGTCCAGCGCCCGGCGCAGCGCCCGCACCGGCGCCGCGACCGCGCGGGCCAGGGTCGCCGTCGACAGCGCGCCCACACCCAGTCCCACGACGGACATGTACACGGCCGTGCGAATCCGGTCCTCGGCGGTCGCCACCGGATCGGCCAGCACGGTGATCAGCATCAGCAGCGGCATGGCCCCGGCCACCGCCCACGACACCACGACCCGGTTGAGCACCGTGGAACTCCAGTGCATCGTCCCGCCCAGTACCGAGGACACGATCGGGATCGTCGGCCGGATCAGCCGATCGACGATGAGAAAGGTGAACCCCGCCGATTCGAACGCGCCGAGCGTGAACATCGCGCCGACCACCGCGATCGCCCGCGACGGAATCACCTGCGCGAAGATCGCCGTGGCGATGATCACGCCGGGCAGCCAGATGGCGAGGGCGCGCAGCGTGATCGCCAGCGGCAGGTTCAGCAGCCGCCGCGCCTCCGCCGCACCCGGCTTGCGCCCTTGGTCGAGCCAGCCGAAGTAATAGAACCGATCGCGCACGGCGAGGATGATCCCGACCACCGCGCCGATCGCCGGATAGATCGACGCCTGGGCCATCGCGGTCATCCAGTTCGGCCCGAGCCGACCGAGGAACCCGCTGAGCGACAGTTCGGTGAGAATGACGCCCAGACCGCCGAGATTGCAGGCCATCACCACGAACGACAGCCCCCAGCGCGCCCGCAGCGCGAGCAGAATCAGCCGATTGATCATGGCGACGGATCGGCCGCGGACGTGCGAATCGGTTCGGGGAACACGAAGCAGGAGCATAGAACCCGGACGGTGACCCGCGGCGCGTTCCGGCCGATCTTGTCGGCTGCGTCACCCCGCGATTCAGTTCAGCAGAACCAGCCAGACCGCCGCGTAGTGGCACAGCGCGGCGAGAACCGTTGCGGCATGGAAGAACTCGTGATGTCCGAAGGTCTCCGGCCAGGGATCGGGCCATCGGGTGGCGTACAGGACGGCGCCCCCGCTGTAGGCGAGTCCGCCGACGAGCAGCAGCACCATCGGCGCGACGCCCACGTTGTGGGTCAGCGTCGCCGCCACCGGCACCACCGCCCAGCCCAGCACCAGATACAGCGGCACCCCGACCCAGCGCGGCGCGGTCGGCCACAGCAGTTTCAGCGCGACCCCGGCCAGCGCACCCGCCCAGACGACGGCCAGCAGCGTGACCCCCGTCGACGTCGGCAGCCCCAGCAGCGCGAAGGGCGTGTAGCTACCGGCGATGAACAGGAAGATCATCGAATGGTCGGCGCGCTTCATGTGGATGCGCGACCGCTCGGTGCGCCAGTTCACCCGGTGATACACGGCACTGACGCCGAACACCCCGCACACCGTCAACCCGTACACCAGCGTCGACCAGCCCGCCTTCGCCGACACCGTCGCGGCCGTGCCGGTCAGGGCGATCACCGCCAGCGCCGCGATGCCCACCGCGTAGGTGTGGATCCACCCGCGCATGCGGGGCTTGAGCGGCACCTGCCGTAGCTCGTCCAGGGCTCCGAGCACCGGGTTCGCCCGCTGTACCGTCTCCGCCACGCTCAGTACCTCCTCAGTAACCTACGGTTCCGTAGGTTGGCGCTGTCGCCACTGTACCGGGCGCGGGCGAGGGGTTCGGCGAGTCGGCTCGCGCCCGCGGGCCGCGGTACCGCGTGTCGGTGCGCCGAGGCTTGTCAGGCCGACAAGGCGGTGACGTGACACGGCGGCGTAGGGTGGCTGTTCGTGGAACTTGCTAGTCGGGTGCGTGGCCTGCCATATCGCATCTACGAGGCGCGGCTGTCGAAACAGCTGGCGGGCAAACAACATCCGCGTCATGTAGCGGTCGTCTGTGACGGCAATCGGCGCTGGGCGCGGGAGAACGGTTTCACCGACGTCAGCCACGGGCATCGGGTCGGAGCGCTGCGGATCGCCGAACTGGTCGGCTGGTGTGAGGCCGAGGGCATCGAGATGGTGACGGTCTATCTGCTGTCGACCGAGAATCTCAGCCGTGGTCAGGACGAACTGGAGACGCTGTTCGAGGTGATCCCGGACGTCGTGGAGGAACTGTCGGCGCCGGAACGGAACTGGAGCGTGCGGATCGTCGGCTCGCTGGACGGGCTGCCGGCCGATATCGCGCGCCGCATGGAGAAGGCGGCCGCGGAGACGCACGGCCGCAACGGCGTGCACGTGAACGTCGCGATCGGCTACGGCGGTCGGCAGGAGATCGCCGACGCGGTGCGTTCGCTGGTGCGCCAGGAGATGGCGGCGGGGGAGACCGGCGAGGATCTGGTGCAGTCGATCACCGTCAACGCCATCGGCCAGCACCTGTACACCTCCGGGCAACCGGATCCGGACCTGGTCATCCGCACCTCCGGCGAACAACGGCTGTCGGGATTCCTGCTGTGGCAGAGCGCCTATTCGGAGATCTGGTTCACCGAGGCGTACTGGCCGGAGTTCCGGCGAGTGGATTTTCTGCGTGCCCTGCGTGACTACGCCGCACGGCATCGTCGCTACGGGACCTGAGCCGCGCTCGAGCACAGCTCTGTTGCATTGCGTGGTCACGGGCTCACCGGACCGCGCGGCTCGCGTACCGTGCGAACATGAGTGACAACGGGACCGGGCAGCGCGGCACGGTCACGGCACCGGCCCACCTCAGCTACGAGGAATTCGGGCGGCGCTTCCTGCTGTACGCCGCGTCCGAGCAGCGCATCGCCGGCGCATTCGCCCAACTGACCGGCGCCGCTTTCGATTTCGGCCCGATCGGGGTCGGTCCGGGACGGCTGGCCAAGGTGTCGGCGCAGGTCCAGCTGGGCGAACCGCGCCTCGAACGCGACGTCGGCGATCTCATCGAGTTCGATCTGGCCATCCCGCTCGGTGTCGATCTGCTGCTCGATCTGGCCCTGGATCGGCACAACTTCCAGGTCGACGGTTTCGTGCACATCCACCTGACCGTGCGGACGGCCGAGCCGCTGCGGGTGCTCATCGACATCGCCGAGCCGCGTCCGGGCGATGTGCGCATCAATGTCGCCACCGCGACCCGGCGCGGCCAGTTGCTGCGCATTCTGGCCAGTGTCGACCACGAGATCCGGCGTTTCGTGGCCCGCTATATCGCCAAGGAAATTCGCAAACCGCATATCGCCGCGGTGCGCGATATCGATGTGGCGGCCCGGCTGGACGCCGCCTGGAAAGTCTGACGGGCTACAGCTTGCGCAGCCGTATCCGGTTGATGGTGTGGTCGGAATCCTTGCGCAGCACCAGGGTCGCGCGTGGCCGCGTGGGCAGGATGTTCTCCACCAGATTGGGCCGGTTGGTGGCGTTCCAGATCTCCTGGGCCGCGATCGTGGCCTCCCGGTCGGAGAACTTGGCGTAGTGGTGGAAGTGGGATTTCGGATTCGCGAACGCCGTCTTGCGCAGGGACAGAAAGCGATTCACGTACCAGGTTTCGATGTCCTCGATGCGCGCGTCGACATAGATGGAGAAATCGAACAGGTCCGACACCATCAATCGCGGCCCGGTCTGCAGGACGTTGAGACCCTCCATGATGAGAATGTCCGGCTGGCGCACACAATGGAAATCACCCGGCACGATGTCGTAGAGAATGTGCGAGTACATCGGCGCGCACACCTCGGCCGCACCGGATTTCACCTCGGTGACGAAGCGCAGCAATTTGCGGCGGTCGTAGCTTTCCGGGAAACCCTTGCGGTGCATGATGCCGCGCCGGGTGAGTTCGGCGGTGGGATAGAGGAATCCGTCGGTGGTGACCAGGTCCACCCGGGGGTGGTGTTCCCAGCGCGCGAGCAGCGCCTGCAGCACGCGGGCGGTGGTGGACTTGCCGACGGCGACGCTGCCGGCGATGCCGATCACGAACGGTACCTGGTGGTCGGGGTGGGTTTCGCCGAGGAACGTGGCGGTCGCCGCGAACAGCCGCTGCCGCGCGGCCACCTGCAGGTGGATGAGCCGGGCGAGGGGCAGATAGACCTCCGCGACTTCCTCGAGGTCGATCTGCTCACCGAGACCGCGCAGACCGACCAGCTCTTCCTCGGTCAGTACCAGAGGAGTCGATTTCCGCAGGGTGCGCCACTGTTTTCGGTCGAATTCCACATACGGACTCGGCTCGCTCATCCGCGCCACTTACCCACGCCCCCGGCTCGGTAAACACGGCACTTCGGATGAGTTCTCACAGGTGCCGTCCCCGGCGCGGTGAGAACCGGTCCACTGTCCTCGCATAGGCGAATTGTCCTCTCGGTCAACGGACCGCCGTACGCGGGGTGTTCCTACTCGTCGGTAACCTGGCGTGACGATTCTCTCTCCGGTGCCGTGTACGCGGCGATGAACAGGCGTTAAGGTCGGTGGTCATGCAGGCGCATCCGCTCGTGACCGAATACCTGCGGCTGGGGCTGGCATTCGACCGCCTCGAGCCCGGCTTTGTCGACGCCTACACCGGTGATCCGGCGCTGCGGCGTGGGGTGGAGAACGCGCCCGCGCCCGAGCCGCGCGAACTGGCCACGCGGGCAGCGGCTTTGCGCAAAGAACTGCCGGAGTCGGGTTTGACGGCCGAGCGCACGGAATTTCTCGACGTCCATCTGCGGGCGCTGGAATGCTCCGGCCGCAAGTTCGCCGGTGACACGATCTCGTTCGTCGACGAGGTGCGCGCCTATTTCGATGTCGAGATCGCGCCGGGCGAGGTCGAGGACTATCGCGAGGCGCACCGGCAGATGGCCGAGGTGCTGCCCGGCGACGGACCGCTGGCCGAACGGGTCACCGCGCACCGCCGCGCCGACGAGATTCCGCCCGACCGGCTGCGCGCCTGTGTGGCGGCGTTCTCCGGCGCGCTGCGGGAGCTGGTGCGCGCTCGCTACCCGCTGCCGGACCACGAGACGGTGGAGTACGAGGTGGTCGGCGACAAGCCGTGGTCGGGCTTCAACTACTACCTGGGCAACTACCGCTCCCGGGTGGCGATCAACTCCGACCTCAAACAGCACATGGCGCATCTGCCCGCGCTGATCGCGCACGAGGCGTATCCCGGTCACCACACCGAGCACTGCCGCAAGGAGGCCGGGCTGGTCGCGGCGGGGCAGGACGAGCAGACGCTGTTCCTGGTGAACACGCCGCAGTGCCTGATGGCCGAGGGCCTGGCGGATCTGGCGCTGAAGTCGATCGTCGGCCCGGGCTGGGGGCGTTGGGCGCAGGACATCTACGCCGACCTCGGCCTGCGCTTCGATGGTGAACGCGCGGAACGGCTTTCGGCCGCTTCGGCGAAGCTGCTGGGCGTGCGGCAGGACGCGGCGCTGCTGCTGCACGATCGCGGCCGCAGCGCCGACGAGGTCGCCGAATTCCTGCAGCGCTGGAATCTGACCACGCCGGAGCGGGCGCGCCAGTCGCTGCGCTTCCTGTCCTCGCCGCTGTGGCGGGCCTACATCAGCACCTACGTCGAGGGCTACCGCCTGCTCGGCGGTTGGCTGGACCGGGCCGCCGACGCGGACGAGCGGGCCGAGCGGTTCCGCCGCCTGCTCGACGAACCGCTCACCCCGGGCGCGCTGCGCCGGATGCCCTGACCCGATACGGTTACCGGCCGCTGCCCGGCGCGGGCAACTCGGACGCTGCCCGGGGCGGGCGACTCGGACGCTGCCCGGGGCGGGCGACTCGGACGCTGCCCGGCGCGGGCAACTCGGGCAGCCGGGCGCGGACCGGGAGCACCGTTCGAGGGCGCGACACCCGGAACATAGACTGTGCTCGTGACCCAGACGACCGCCTCTGTCAACACGCAATCCCTCGCCGAACTCGATCCCGAGCTGGCCACCGCGATGGCCGGTGAGCTCGCCCGCGAGCGCGACACCCTCGAGATGATCGCCTCGGAGAACTTCGTGCCGCGTGCGGTGCTGCAGGCGCAGGGCAGCGTGCTGACCAACAAGTACGCCGAGGGCTACCCGGGCCGGCGCTACTACGGTGGCTGCGAGCACGTCGACGTGGTCGAGAACCTGGCGCGGGAGCGGGTCAAGGCGCTGTTCGGCGCGGATTTCGCCAACGTGCAGCCGCATTCGGGGGCGCAGGCCAACGCCGCGGTCCTGATGTCGCTGATGAACCCCGGCGAGCGGCTGCTCGGCCTGGATCTGGCGCACGGCGGTCACCTCACCCACGGCATGCGGCTGAACTTCTCCGGCAAGCTCTACGAGGTGCACGCCTACGGGGTGAGCAAGGACGATCACCGCATCGACATGGACGAGGTGCGCAAGCAGGCGCGCGAGGTGCGGCCGCGGGTGATCGTGGCCGGGTGGTCGGCCTATCCGCGGCACCTGGACTTCGCGGCGTTCCGGGAGATCGCCGACGAGGTGGACGCCTACCTGTGGGTCGACATGGCGCACTTCGCCGGTCTGGTGGCCGCGGGCCTGCACCCCTCGCCGGTGCCGCACGCCGACGTGGTCTCCTCCACCGTGCACAAGACCCTCGGCGGCCCGCGCTCGGGTGTGATCCTGGCCAAGCAGGAGTACGCCAAGAAGCTGAACAGCGCGGTGTTCCCAGGTCAGCAGGGCGGCCCGCTGATGCACGCGATCGCCGCCAAGGCCGTGGCCTTCAAGATCGCGGGCACCCAGGAGTTCAAGGAGCGTCAGGAGCGCACGCTGACGGGTGCGAAGCTGCTGGCCGAGCGCCTGGCCGCCGCCGACGTCTCCGCGAAGGGCATCACGGTCCTCACCGGCGGCACCGACGTGCACCTGGTGCTGGTGGATCTGCGCAACTCGGTGCTCGACGGCCAGCAGGGCGAGGATCTGCTGCACGAGATCGGAATCACGGTGAACCGCAACGCCGTCCCGTTCGACCCCCGCCCGCCGATGGTCACCTCGGGCCTGCGCATCGGCACCGCCGCCCTGGCCACCCGAGGCTTCGGCGACACCGAGTTCACCGAGGTCGCCGACATCATTGCCACTGCCCTGAAGGGCGACGCCGACCTGCCCGCCCTGCGCGCGCGAGTAGCCAAGCTGGCCCAGGAGTTCCCGCTCTACGAGGGCCTGGAGGACTGGCGTCTGCTCGGCTGAGCATGTAAACCGCTGAGCCCCAAAGGCTCCGAACACAGCATGGCCCGTCGATGCCTCGATGCGTCGACGGGCCATGCTCGTACTGTCTCGGCTGTGGCCTCGCCCTTACCGTCCGTCCTCGCTTTCGATGCGATCACGAATCCCCCGAACCGACTTGTCCTCCGGCGTCCGCTGCGGCCACAACACCGCAATCACGAAGACCCCCAACGGTATTCCGATCACGACAACAAGACCGACCTGCCACCCGAGCCCATTCACGACGCCTCCCATTCCACCCACCCGCCCTCCCCAGCATCACCGCCATAGCACTCCAGATACACCCCCGGCCCATCCTCGGCCGACTCACCTTCATAGGCGCGAACTTCCAGCACGCCCCCGGGAAACTCGAACAACCGTGTGCGCCACTCCATCTCGTCCCCTCATAGCCGTAGGTACGGCAACCCCGAACCGATCCCATTCCGCCGGTTCCGACTGCCGACTCCGACGCTAGGAAGCCGGATGTCATCAGGGCGAGAGACTTGCAGAAACTTGCGAAAAATGATGGAACCGGGGACATCGAGCATCTATCCGCGAGACAATGCCTTCTGCCATCGCAAGAACCCGCAAGTTTTCGGCGAGGAGAAGTCGTCATGAAGCTGAAGTTCCTTGGCAGCGGAGGATCCGACAGGAACGGCTGTCCGACTTTGTATGCCAACGACGAAGGCTACGTCGTCCAGGCATGGCGGACGGATCGTGTGGGCACTGTCGAACTCCCGCATCTGCTGCTCGGTTTCTTGGAGCCGGATACTTTCATAGCCGCACGGCTGACCGATACGGGCCGAGGTACGTTCACCCTGACGGGTGTACCTGTCACCGACCGTGAGACGCTGGCGCAGATGGCGATCGCGGAGAACGAAACGGCTGTCGAAGTACCGAAGGCTGAGAGGACCTACTACGGTGGAGTTTCGCGGACTCGATGATTGGATTCGGCCGTTCCTCGCGTGTCAACGTTCGGCCTTCCACATGGAAGTCCGCGACTCCTACCTCGAGCCGTCCGAGTCGGAAGCCCTGCGACGGTTCCTGAACGACGAGCCGCCCCCGGAGTACGACAAGAGCGATTGGACCGGGCTGATTCGGGATATGACCGATCGAGGCGTTGGAGTGAGTCGTATCCGAGTAGTCACTGTGCCGCACAGCGGATACCAGCGTTGGCTATTGTCGGTTACCGGCGAGAATGTGGAAGCTGGCGAAGACATTCGATACATCCCACGTCACACGGTCGCGCCGGAAATCGTGCCATCCGACGATTGGTGGCTGTTCGACGAGCAGATGGTGGTGTTCAACCTGTCGGGTGCCGACGGTAAACCGGCCGGTACGGGAACGACAACGGATCCCGGGATTGTCACTTATTGCCGCGAGGTCAGGGAAAAGCTCTGGCCCTATGCGATACCTTACCGCGACTACTACGAACGTCCGGCGACCGCTCGATAGTGACGAACTCGGCTCAGGAAGGCAGGGAGGCCCTCGGCCTGCGGCTCCGCGAGATACGACGGGATGCCGGTGTCACAGGCCGAGACCTCGCTGCCCGCGAAGGATGGCATGAATCCAAGGTATCGCGTATAGAACACGGAAAAGCGCGGCCGTCGAGCGATGATATTCGTGCGTACTGCCGACATTGCGGTGCTGGCGACGAGCTACCGGAGCTGTTGGCCACGCTCCACGCGGTCGACTCGGCGTACCTGGAGTGGCGGCGTGTGCTGGGCGGGGGTATCAAACGGGCGCAACAGGTCGTGATGAGGAACGAGGCCGCAGCTCAATTCATAAGAAATTATGAGCCTCAGGTGATTCCCGGCCTGCTGCAGACTGCCGAATATGCCGAAGCCAAGCTTCGCAGTGTCATCCAGTTCTACAATCTTCCCAACGACCTGGACAGTGGCGTATCGAAGCGCATGGAACGGCAGCAAATCCTGTACAAACGCGGGCGCAGGTTTCACTTTCTGATCAGTGAGAAATCCTTGTACGGTACCGTGGGAAACGACAGTGTGATGGGCGGGCAGCTCGATCGTCTGATGTCGATAATCGGAATGCCGAGAGTTGCGCTGGGTATCGTACCCCTCACCGCCGAGACCGTCGTATCGGTCGAGAATTTCATGATGTTCGACAACCGAATGGTAAAGGTCGAGGGGCATACGGCCGAATTGACCGTCACCCAACCCAGAGAAATCGCCCTCTACGGCCGCGCATTCGACGTCCTGGCCGGTCAGTCGGTGACAGGGGAGAAGGCGCGCAGGCTGATTCGGGCTGCGATGGATATTCGGCGGAGTTCGGATCAGTAAGGGTAGTGACTGGTCGGATGAGCGTTACCAGAGGCGGAAATGGTGGCGGCGGGGGCCGCCGGTGAGGGTGGGGGCGTCGGCGGTCACGGTTGCTATCAGGTCCTTCGGGTGGGGGTTCACCCAGTGGCGTTCGCCGAGAGCGTCGCGGAGGACGACGGTGGGGACGGCCTCGTTGCCGTAGGCGACCGAGCGGACGAAGTCGGCGGCCTGGGGGTCGCTCCAGATGTCGACCTCGCGGTGGATGATGCCGTGCCGATTCAGCACCCGACGCATCCGCGCGCAGTACGGGCAGCCGTCGCGGCGGTAGACGATGAGTTCGGGTGCTGAATCGGACATAGCGGAAGTGTAAGGCGTGTGCTTCGATTCCCCATGGGAAGCACTCTTGCTGTCGCCCAAAGCGTTTCGGGCGCGTGGTACGGCGGGTCCGCGGTGGTCAGTGCACCAGCGGGCTCAGCGTCTTCCCGGCCAGCTCCAGCACGCCAGGCTCGTGGCCGTTGGTGACCATGTTGACGATCACGCCGTCCACGCCGTGGTCGAGTACCCGGCGCTGGATCTGCTCGGCCACATCGTCTGGGGCGCCGACGAATTGGCGATGGCCGACGGTCTCGCGGAGTTCTTCGACCGAGGGGCCGGAGGGGTCCCGGGCGGCCTGCTTGCGGAGCAGGTCGTCCTGCAGTGCGCGGGCGCGGTCGCCGTCCTCGTCGAGGATCAGGAAGGCGAGGAAGCTGGTTTCCAGCGTCGCCGGATCGCGGCCGGCCTCCGCGCAGCGCTGCCGCAGCGCCTCGATCTTGCCGGGCAGTTCGGGTGCGTCGCAGATGATGTTCAGATGGTCGGCGAAGCGGGCGGCCAGGCCGAAGGTCTTCTTCTCCCCGCCCCCGCCGAGCATGATCGGCAGGTCGTCGCGGATGCGCGGCTCGTTGAGCGCCTCGCGGGTGTGGTACCACTTGCCGTCGAAGGTCGGGCGCTGCCCCTGCAGCATCGGCTGGATGATCTGCAGGGCCTCCTCCAAGCGCTGGAAGCGTTCGGTGAAGGTGCCGAACTCGTAGCCGTAGCCGATGTGCTCGAGTTCGAACCACCCCGCGCCGATGCCGAGCACCGCCCGCCCGCCGCTGACCACGTCCAGCGTGGTGACGGTCTTGGCCAGCATCGCCGGATTGCGGTAGGTGTTGCCGGTGACCAGCGTGGACAGCTGAATCCGCTCGGTGGCGGTGGCCAGCGCGCCGAGGGCGGTGTACGCCTCCAGCATCGGCTCCTCCGGCGCACCGAGCCCGGGCAGCTGGTAGAAGTGGTCCATCACGAACGCGGCGTCGAAGCCCGCCGCCTCGGCCGCCCGCGCCTGGGCGATCACCGAGGGGAACAGTTCGCGCGGCGAGGTCGCATGACTGAAATTCGGCATCTGGTACCCGAGGCGAATGCTCATCCGACGACCTTTCGCTGAGAATGGGCTGGTAGGTGCATGCTCACCTCGGCGAAGCTACCCGCGGCGCACGGAGTGAGACAGGGAGCGATCTGCCCTTGTTGTCGGCGTGATCCGGGTGTATGCGGCTCAGTCGTGCTCGGCCAGATACTCGATGTACAGCGGCCGCAGCACGTCGGCGAGCTTGCCCTCGCCGGCGTGCACATAGTCGTCGAGCATCGGCAGCACGTATTTGATGTCGGCCTCGCTCTCGCCGAGGTCGCCGGAGGCGGCCGCGGCGGCGGGAATCTGTTCGAGCAGCCGCCACAGGAACCGGATATCGCCGTGCCGGACGGCGTACTTCACGGCCCGGTCGTGCAGCTCCTTCGACGACAGCTGCTCCAGTTGCTCAACATCGGCCATGTGTCGACTCTATCCGGTGCCGCGGCGTGTGGGCCGCTATCGCGGCCGCGACTGTGCTCCCATGGAGCCATGGCACAGCAACCCGCGGGCGGTTTCCGGGTGAAGCGGGTCTACGACGCGCCAGAGGATTCCGACGGCACCAGGGTGCTGGTCGACCGGCTGTGGCCGCGCGGCATCAGCAAACAGCAGGCACGCATCGATGACTGGGCGAGGGACGTCACGCCGTCGAACGAGCTGCGCCGCTGGTTCCATGCCGACCCGCAGCGCCGCGAAGCCGAATTCCGCGAGCGTTACCTGGCAGAACTGTCCGCGGACGCACCGCGGCAGGGCCTGGCGAGGCTGCGTGAGCTGGCCGCCCGGGGTCCGGTCACCATTGTCACGGCGGTCCGGGACCCGGCGCGCAGCCAGGTCTCCGTGCTGAAAGAGCTACTTGACAGCTAATATTTCCGGGCCATGCCTTGCCGCCAGGGAAGTGAGATGTGTGTCATAGCTTGAACTTTCGTCCAACTGGGTATACATGGGCCGCGTTAACGACATATTCACCGACACGCCTGCGATCTCGGGAGCCGGAATCGCGGATGCGCAGTAACGTCGGATGTGCGGGCCGCGGCGGTGTGGCTCGTACGGGAGGTCCTGATCGTGACTGAGAAATTCAGTGCGAGGGGGCCGGCGCCCGGCCCTCGGGTCCACTGACCCCAGGGCGGACCGGCCCAGCGAGAACGTTCGTACGGGTGCTGTACGAACAACAAAGGAGCCCACCGTGACTGATGCACGCTCCGTCATCGCTCCCTCGGCGAAAGCCCGCTCGACTCAGAGCGCACGCTCCGGAAAGGGAGCTTCCACCTCGCAGACTGCCCGGAAATCCGGGTTGAAAACCTTCGTCATCGACACCTCCGTCCTGTTATCGGATCCCTGGGCCATCACGCGTTTCGGTGAGCATCACGTGGTGCTGCCGCTCGTGGTGATCAGCGAACTCGAGGGCAAACGGCACCATCACGAACTCGGCTGGTTCGCGCGGGAATCCCTGCGCATGCTGGACGATCTGCGGCTGGTGCACGGACGGCTGGACGAGCAGGTGCCGATCGGCACCGAGGGCGGCACGCTCCAGGTGGAGCTCAACCACACCGATCCGGAGGTACTGCCGGTCGGGTTCCGCACCGACAGCAACGATTCCCGCATCCTCGCCTGTGCGCTGAATCTGGCCGCCGAGGGCCGCTCG
Organism: Nocardia wallacei; assembly: GCF_014466955.1. Classification (NCBI taxonomy): domain Bacteria; kingdom Bacillati; phylum Actinomycetota; class Actinomycetes; order Mycobacteriales; family Nocardiaceae; genus Nocardia; species Nocardia wallacei. Next base: position 1,226,396 of record NZ_AP023396.1, read on the forward strand.
GTCACGCTGGTGTCCAAGGACATTCCGATGCGGGTCAAGGCCAGCTCGGTGGGTCTGCACGCCGACGAGTACCACGCGCAGGACGTGATCACCTCGGGCTGGACCGGTATGGCGGAACTCGAGGTCGCCCCCGAGGCCGTCGACCGGCTCTACGCCGAGAGCGTCATCGATCTCGACGAGGTCCGGGACATGCCCTGCCACACCGGGATCCGGCTGTTGGGCGCGGGCGGCAGCGCCCTGGCCCGGGTGACGCCGGACAAGCGGTTGCAGCTGGTGCGCGGTGACCGCGAGGCGTTCGGGCTGCACGGCCGCTCGGCGGAGCAGCGCATCGCGCTGGATCTGCTGCTCGACGAGAGCGTGGGCATCGTGTCGCTGGGCGGCAAGGCCGGTACCGGCAAGTCGGCGCTGGCACTCACCGCGGGTCTGGAGGCGGTGCTGGAGCGGCGATCTCAGCGCAAGGTGGTGGTGTTCCGGCCGCTGTACGCGGTCGGCGGTCAGGAGCTGGGCTACCTACCGGGTTCCGAGAGCGAGAAGATGGGCCCGTGGGCGCAGGCGGTGTTCGACACCCTGGACGGCCTGGCCAGTCCGGAGGTCATGGAGGAGGTGCTGTCGCGCGGCATGCTGGAGGTGTTGCCGCTGACCCACATTCGGGGCCGTTCGCTGCACGACTCGTTCGTGATCGTGGACGAGGCGCAGTCGCTGGAGCGCAACGTGCTGCTGACGGTGCTGAGCCGGTTGGGCAGTGGGTCGCGGGTGGTGCTCACCCATGATGTCGCCCAGCGTGACAATCTGCGGGTCGGCCGGCACGACGGAGTGGCGGCGGTGATCGAGAAGCTCAAGGGCCACCCGCTTTTCGCGCACGTGACGCTCACGCGCAGCGAGCGTTCGCCGATCGCCGCGCTGGTGACCGAGATGCTGGAGGAGTACGGGCCGAACGCGTAGGTCAGCAAATCCTTGGTATGTGTTTCACCTCACAGGCTGACGGGTATATTTCCACGGGATACCTGTTCGGCGTTGGTTTCGGGTGAGGAGCTTCAATTCGCCGAACCATAGCCGGGCAACGGCCTGAGTTGCCGGTGGCGTCGTCGCGGCGCCACCGGCAACCAATTTCGAGAGGATGGACATGCACCACTTCGCTCGACGTTCGGCGGCTTGCACCATGACGATCGCTGCGGCGGCCCTGCTGTTCACCGGCTGCGGCAACGACGACGACAACAACGATTCGAGTAGTTCCGCCTCGGCCACCCTGCCCGCCACGACCCTGCCCGCCACGACCACGCCCGACTCGGCGACCACCACGCCGGCGACCACCTCGGAGCACGAGATGGGCAACGAGAGCGGTGCGGCGACCGAAACCAAGATCGCCACGCAGAACGGCGAGATCGCCGTCTCCGGACAGGTTCTCACCAAGTACAACGAGACGGGCGGGCCGACCGGCGCGCTGGGCGAGCCCACCGGGGCGGCTGTGAGCGGCCCCGACGGCGGCTCCTGCCAGGAGTTCACCGCCGGTCTCATCTGCTGGAGCGAGCAGACCGGCGCGCACGTGGTGTGGGGCGACATCCGCCAGGAGTGGGAGAACAGCGGCGGGGTGAACAGCAAGCTCGGCTACCCGACCACCGACGAGAAGGACATCAGCGGCGGCAAGCAGAGCGAGTTCACCGGCGGCAGCATCAGCTGGAACGCCAGTGACCGCAAGACCACGGTGACCGAGAAGTAGATTCTCCGACCTCGCGCGGCCCCGGAAACGTCCCAACGGTTCCGGGGCCGTTGCTGTGGATTGTCTGCGTGTTCGGCGGAGCTTTCCCATTTGCCGGGCGGACTGGGTAGGTTGTCGGGGTGCAAACTCTGTTGACCGACCGTGAACTGCTGGAATCGCTGGCGGCGGAGGTGGAGGAGAACCTGCGGCGGCACACGGCCGTCGCGGACGGCTGGCAACCGCACGACCTCGTGCCCTGGGACGACGGCCGCAATTTCGCCTTCCTCGGCGGAACCGACTGGGAGCAGGGACAATCCGAGCTCAGCGAGGTGGCTCGGCTGGCGCTCACCGTCAGCGTCCTGATCGCCGACAACCTGCCCTCGTATCACCGCGAACTCGGCAAGTACCTGCGCACCGGCCCGTGGTGGCGCTGGGTCGGCCGGTGGACGGCCGAGGAGAACCGCCACGAGATCCTGATCCGCAACTACCTGATGGTCTCCCGCTCGGTGGACCCGGTGGAGCTGGAGCGCCTGCGGATGGCGCATATGACCGACGGGTTCCGCCGTCCGTCGCTGCATCTGCTGGATGTGCTGGCCGCGAGCGCGTTCGAGGAGGCCGCCGCGGCGGTGCGGCACCGCAATACCGCGGCGCTGCAGGAGAATCCGATGGTGACCGCGATCGCCGAGCGGCTCGCCGCCGACGACGAATTGCAGGCGGAGTTCTTCGCCAATCTCGTCGCCGCCGGACTGGACCTGACGCCGGATCAGACCGTGCGGGCCATCGCCGATCAGGTCGCCGCGTTCCGCATCCCCGAGGTGCCGCTGCCCGGCGGCCGCAGCAGCACCGAGGTGCTGGCCGAGGCGGGCATCTACGATCCGGCACGCGAAGCGGAGTTGGTCTTCGCGCCGCTGCTGGAGCGCTGGAACATCTTCTCCCGCACCGATTTCACCGACGCGGGCGAGGCGGCGCGCGCCGAATTGGCACACCTGCGCCGCTGAGGTGACGCGGCGGGGCGTCGGATCGGTCGGCGCCCCCGTGGGTTCAGCGGCGCACAGCGCGCCAGAGCCCTACCGCGGTACCGCGCAGGAAGTTCTCCCAGGAGAAGTGGTCGTGCCAGAGGGTGATGCGGCCGTCCACGATCTCGAAGGTGCCGCAGACCCAGAAGGCGATCTCCACGGGACCGGCGCGCAGGTAGTCGGTGCGCTCGGTGAGCACCGTGCTGCCCTCGGCGGCGGGGGAGCCGTTGGATTCCGCGGCGATGTGGTGCATGTCGGCGCGGAAACCGAACGACGGCCGGTTCAACCCGCGCAACAGCCCGGCGACGCGACCGGCGCCGCGGACGTCGGGCAGCGAGGTGTTCTTCCAGACGATGTCGGGATCGACGAGGTCGAGGGCCTCGTGCACCGCGCCCACCTCCAGCGCCGCGAAGAACTCGCGCACCGTGGTGATCGCATCCTGCTGTAACTCGGGTAGCTCGGACATGTTCCGACTGTAAGCGCGCGGGGGCCGTCGGGCCATGTTCCGGCGGTTGTTTCGCGCGACGGCTTCAGCGCGCCCGGTCGGCGATCAGGGCGGCGATGCCGTCGAGAATGCGGTCGATGCCGAAGGTCAGGGCGTCGTTGCGCACGGCGGCGGGGTCCGCGGCCTGGTCGGCGAAGGCCGCGACGACGTGTGGGAAGCGCTCCGCGTGCGCGGCCATGACCTGCCCGATCTGCTCGGCGAGCCGTGACTCGAGATCGTCGTCGGCGTCGGCCGGGCCGATCTGCTGCACGAGGCTGCGGACATGACCGAGCAGCAGCACCACCGTGTCGAGCCGTTCCGCGCCGGTGAGGGGCGACTCGGCCAGGGCCGCGAGCGCGCTCTCCAGCCACGCGATCTCGTTGGGGCCCATCGGCCGCACGCCGTTGGACAACTCCAATGCCCAGGGGTGGGCGAGCATGCGGTCGAAGATGGTCTCGGACCAGGCCCGCAGGTCGTCGCGCCAGGCGTGCGCGGCGGGCGCCGGGGGCGGTGGCGCGCCCATCGCCGCGTCGAGCATGAGCGCGGTGAGTTCGGTCTTACCGGGCACATAGCGGTACAGCGCCATCTTCGCGCAGCCCAGCCGCTCGGCCAGGCGTTGCATCGACAGGTTGGCCAGGCCCTCGGCATCCGCGAGGGTGATCGCCTCGCCGACGATCCGCTCCAGCGTGAGCGAGGGCTTCGGCCCGCGCTTGGGGCGCTGCGGGCTGCCCCACAACAGGTCGAGGGTGCTCGATGCCGACATGCCGCCCATCCTTCCCGAAAGATCCGCTTGACGAGAATCTGCGTCCACCATACGCTAATTCACATCCAACAGCGTCCGTCGGACGCGGTTAGTGAAGGAGTTTTCGCCATGCGCAACACCACCGTCCTCGTCTCCGGCGCCAGCATCGCCGGTCCGGCCCTCGCCTACTGGCTCGAGCGGTACGGCTTCGACGTCACCGTCGTCGAGCGCGCGCCGGCGCTGCGCCGCAGCGGCCAGGCCGTCGACTTCAAGGGCGCCACCCACCGCACCGTGCTGGAGCGAATGGGTATCTGGGCGGAGATCCAGCGCCGCCGGACGGGCAAGACCGACATGGTGTGCCTGGACGATGCGGGTCGCGAACGCGCCGTCATATCAGGCGAATTCACCGGCGGCGATGTCGAGATCCTGCGCGGCGACCTGGCCGAGCTGCTCTACGAGCGCACCGCGGACGACTGCGAGTACCTGTTCGGCGACTCGATCACCGAACTGACCGAGACCGAACACGGCGTACGCGTGCGGTTCGAGCACACCGAAACTCGCACCTTCGACCTGGTCGTCGGCTGCGACGGCATCCACTCGGTCGTGCGGCGGCTGGCCTTCGGGCCGGAGCGCGACTACGTCCGGCACCTCGGGTACTACTACTGCCTGGCCGGTGCGCCGGGGTGGGGCCACGATCCGGAAACCCGGCAGCGCAACATCTCCCATGCCTGGAACGCGCCGGGGCGGCTGGCGGTCAAGGGCGGGGCGAAGGCGTCACAGATGTACATGTTCGCCGCGCCGGAACTCGATTACGACCGCAAAGATATTGCGGCGCAACGCCGTATCGTGGCCGAGCGGTTCGCGGGCATGGGTGGCGAGGTGCCCGGCATGCTGGCCGAGCTGGCCGAACTCGACGACTTCTATCTCGATTCCCTCGGCCAGGTGCGGATGAAGGGCGGCTACACGAAGGGCCGGGTGGCACTGGTCGGCGACTCGGCGTACGGGAACACGCTGGGCGGCTTCGGCACCGGGCTCGCCGTCGTCGGCGCCTATGTGCTGGCCGGTGAGCTGGCGGCGGCCGGTGGCGACCACACCGCGGCGTACGCCCGCTACGACGAGGTCATGCGGCGCTACGCCAAGATCGCGGGCAACTCCAACGCCGGGCACTTCCTGGCGCCCGAGACGGCGTGGGGCATCCGCGCCCGCAACTGGTTCCTCGGTTCCCGATTGTTCGACCTGATGGTGAAATACGCCGACAACGCGGCCAACGACATCGAGCTGCGGGACTACGAGGCGGCGGTGGCGGCCGGTCGCTGAACCGGCCGCCGGGCTCGCCCGTGTTACTTCTCGCCGTCCACCTTCGCCATCGACAGCACATCGAGCCGCCGATCCAGCTCCGCCTCGGACAACTTGTCGCCGATGAGGCCGCGGTCGACGACGGCCTGCCGAATGGTCTTGTGCTCCTTCAGCGCTTCCTTCGCCACCGCGGCCGCCTCCTCGTAACCGATGGCGGAGTTCAGCGGCGTGACGATGGACGGGGAGGACTCGGCCAGCCGGCGCAGCCGTTCGGTGTCCGCGGTCAGGCCCGCGACACACTTGTCGGCGAACAGCCGGGACACATTGGCCAGCAGGCGGATCGACTCGAGCACGTTGCGCGCCATCATCGGGATGTAGACGTTCAGTTCGAAGGCGCCGTTGCCGCCGCCCCAGGCGATCGCGGCGTCGTTGCCGATCACCTGCGCCGCCACCTGCGTAACCGCCTCGGGCAGTACCGGATTCACCTTGCCGGGCATGATCGAGGACCCGGGCTGCAGATCGGGCAGCTGGATCTCGGCCAGGCCGGTCAGCGGGCCCGAGCCCATCCAGCGAATGTCGTTGGCGATCTTGGTGAGGCTGATCGCGACCGTGCGCAGCGCGCCCGACACCTCCACCAGGCCGTCGCGCGCGGCCTGCGCCTCGAAATGGTCCTGCGCCTCGGTCAACTCGTCGAGGCCGGTCGACTTGCGCAGTTCCGCAACGACTTCGGCGCCGAAACCGGCGGGCGCGTTCAACCCGGTGCCGACCGCGGTGCCGCCGATGGGCAGCTCGCCCAGCCGGGGCAGCGTCGCGATCAGGCGCTCCATCCCCGCCTGCACCTGCCGGGTGTAGCCGCCGAACTCCTGCCCCAGCGTGACCGGTACCGCGTCCATCAGATGGGTGCGGCCCGACTTCACCACGGTCCGCCACTCGGTGGACTTGTCCAGCAGCCGCAGCCGCAGATGGTCGAGGGCCGGAATCAGGTCCTTCACCACGGCCTCGGTGGCGGCCAGATGGGTGGCCGTGGGGAAGGTGTCGTTGGACGACTGCGACATGTTCACGTCGTCGTTGGGATGCACCGTGATACCGCTACCGGCGGCCAGGCCGGCGATGACCTCGTTGGCGTTCATATTGGAGCTGGTGCCCGAACCGGTCTGGAACACATCGATCGGAAACTGGTCGTCGTGGCGGCCCTCGGCGATCTCGGTGGCCGCGGCGACGATGGCGTTCGCCTTGGTGGCGTCGAGCAGGCCGAGGTTCTTGTTCACCGTGGCGCAGGCCGCCTTCAGCAGGCCGAGCGCGCGGATCTGGGCGCGCTCCAAGCCGCGGCCGCTGATCGGGAAATTCTCGACGGCTCGCTGGGTCTGCGCGCGCCACAGCGCGTGCACCGGTACGCGGACCTCGCCCATGGTGTCGTGTTCGATGCGGTACTGCGTCTGGTCGTCGGTCATGCTTTCGACCCTAAGCCCGGGCGCGGTCGCGGTGGGCTGCCACGCCTGAGGGCTTTCGCACACCCGCGGACGGCTGGTCCGGGAATAGTTCAGGAGGAGAACAGCATCTTGCCGAAGCCACGTTTGTGGTGCTTGTGGCCGTGGCCGTAGTGCTGTGCGCCCCACGCCGGGCCCGGCGGAGGCGGCGCGCCGAAGCCGGAGCCGAGGTTGGTCAGATGCTCGAGCTCACCGTAGTCCAGGAAGATGCCGCGGCAGTTGGTGCACTGTTCGATCTGCACACCGCTGCGGTTGTAGGTCTGCATGAAACCGTGACATTTCGGGCACTGCATGCCATTCGCTCCCTAGTTTCGCGGCACGTATGCGGGCCGTGCCATATGCGTCACCCACCATACGGGAGCGCCGTCATGCGCACGCAGGCATCGATCAACGCGATGTCGATATCGTCCGGTGCCGCAGCGGTCTTCGCCACCGCGAGCGCCGCGGCCTGTACCACCACCGCCCGCGCCGGGACGTCGAGCACGGCCCACTCGTCGCCGCCCGGCGGCACCGCCGGACCCTCGCCGAGCCGGTACGCGTCCAGAAAGCGCTGCCAGGCAAGGGGTTCGAGGATCCCCGCGGCGAAGTAACCCGCGGGCCGTGCCAGGTCCCACACCGGGTCGCCCAGCCCCAGATCGTCGATATCTATGAGCCGCCAACGGTTTTCCCCCGCCTCCGGGGTGCGAACCAGTCGTGCTGGCACGGAGTTTCGGAGCTGCCCGTCGTTCGCCGCGTGTGGCGGGACGCCGCCGCATTGCGGTTCCGGGCCGGTGTGTGGTGCACGAGCGCGGAACGGCCCCTTCGGTGCGGTGTGGTGTCCTGCGGAATGCACGTCGGCCGGTGGTTCGGCGGGCCCGCCGCCCGGCAGGCGGACCAGCTGGCCGAGGTGAAAATCGCCGTGTACCAGCGTCTTCGGTGCGGCGTCCAGGGCGGGGAGGTTGTCGTAGGCGCGCAGTACGGCGGTGGTGGCGGCCGGGTGGGAGTGGGCGGCGCGCAGCCGGGCGATCGCGCGGTGCACACGGGCCGGAGCACCGGCCGCCGGGAAGGAATGGGGCGGGCGATCCGGGTGACCGATGTGCTGCGAGCCTTCAGAGCTCTGGTCCAGGGTGAATGCGATTCGGTGCAGGCCGGCGAGCAGGGCCGCGCTCTGCTCCCAGGGAGCGGCATCGGGGTCGCCTGGGTCGACGGGGATGCCGTAGGGCCAGGCCGTGATCGGGCGTTCGTGGACGACGCACAGCAGGTCGCCGTGGATCGTCCGCGGTGGTACGAGGATGTCGCGTAGTGGTGTCCCGCCCGCTGTTCGGAGCCGGGCGCGCAGGGCGCCTAGGTCGGTGTCGGCGGGGTGCGCCTTGACGGCCAGGTCGCCCACGCGGACGACCTGGCCGTCGGCCCGGTCGGACAGCACCTCGGGGGTTCCCTCGGCACCGGCCGCCCGGGCCACGCGGGTCAGTTCGGCGAACAGGCCGCCGGGCGCCATCGCTCGCGGATCAGGGCATCGGCGGGGCGGCGTCCTCGTCCCCGGTGAAGTTGACCGAGGAGTACTCACGGAGCTTGGTCAGGCGGTGGTAGGCGTCGATCATGCGGACCGTGCCGGACTTCGAGCGCATCACGATGGACTGGGTGGATGCGCCGCCGCTGAAGTAGCGCACGCCGCGCAGCAGGTCGCCGTCGGTGACGCCGGTCGCGCAGAAGAAGACGTTCTCGCCGGAAACCAGATCCTCGGTCGACAGGATGCGGTCCAGGTCGTGCCCGGCGTCGATCGCCTTCTGCCGCTCCTCGTCGTCCTTCGGCGCCAGCTGGGCCTGCAGCGCGCCGCCCATGCAGCGCAGCGCGGCCGCGGCGATGATGCCCTCGGGCGTGCCGCCGATGCCGATCAGCATGTCGGTGCCGGAGTCGGGGCGCGCGGTCGCGATGGCGCCGGCGACGTCACCGTCGGAGATCAGCCGGATGCGAGCCCCGGCGTCGCGCACCTCCTGAATGTGCCGGGCGTGCCGCGGCCGGTCCAGCACGCACACGGTCAGGTCCGACACCGAGGAGTTCTTGGCCTTGGCCACCCGGCGCAGGTTCTCCGCGATCGGGGCGGACAGGTCGATCACGTCGGCTGCCTCCGGCCCGACCGCGATCTTCTCCATGTAGAACACCGCCGACGGGTCGAACATCGCGCCGCGCTCGGCCACCGCCAGCACCGCGATCGCCCCGGGCGAGCCCTTCGACATCAGCGTGGTGCCGTCGATCGGGTCGACCGCGAAGTCGACCTCGGGCCCCGTGCCGTCGCCCACCGCCTCGCCGTTGTACAGCATGGGCGCCTCGTCCTTCTCGCCCTCACCGATCACGACGATGCCGCGCATCGACACCGTGGCCACGAGCTGCCGCATCGCGTCCACCGCGGCACCGTCGCCGCCCTCCTTGTCACCGCGGCCGACCCAGCGTCCCGCCGCCATGGCGCCGGCCTCGGTCACCCGGACCAATTCCAGCGCGAGGTTACGGTCCGGGGCCTCACGGCGGCTGGATGCGGGCGTAGGTGCCGTCATGTGGGATGCCTCCTCGATTGTGGTCGTGCGTCCCAAATTGTCGCAGACCCTCCGAGGACGGGTTCAGGTACTAGCGTCCAAGTGTCCCGATGCCTCCGCATGCGGGGCAGCCACGGAAGAGCCCTCGCATCTCTATTGCGAATAACGACCCCGCCGGAGCGAAGCGGAGGCCGACAACCCTGCATACTGGGGGTGTGTCTTATCAGAAGCCGCGGATCATGCACGACTATCGGGACTTGTTCTGGTCGCTGATTCCGCTGGTGCTGATCTGCCTCGTGATCGCCGCGATCGCCAGCCAGTGCAGTTTCTCCGCGGACGGCCCGACGCCGGGCCGGATCCCGAATTTCGACGTGCACGCCGCCTTGCGGGACGATGCGCGCACGCTGTCGTTCCCGATTCGCGATCCCGCCCTGCCGGCAGGCTGGCAGCCGAACTCGGGCAGCCGCGACACGGTGTCGGGCAGCGGCGGTGGCGCGGCCAGCACGGTCGGTTTCATCACACCGCAGGGCACGTACATGCAGCTGACCCAGTCCGCGGCCACCGCCGACGCGCTCGCCAACCACCTGCTGGGCACCCGCACCCGCGGCGGCGCCCAGCAGATCGCCGATCGGGCATGGACGGTGTATCACGTCGAGGGCAGCGAGCCTGCCTGGGTTTCCGACTTCGGCGCGGTCCGGGTGCTGGTCAAGGGCGCGGGAAACCAAGAGGCATACAGGACGCTGGCCGGTGCGGCCGGTGCGGCGCAGCCGATCTCGCCGTAGGCGCTGGACGGGTATGAAACCGTTGTCGTCGTTCCGGCATGGCCTCGGCCGGAATCCGGCTGCATGAGTGTGGATCCCGATGGCACGCCCGGACAAGATCGCCGGTGCAGGCCCGGACATTCCGGCCTCGGAGCGCGCTGCGGTCTCCGACCGATCCACTCTTGCCTTGGCGCCCAACCTTTTTCATGCCGTCTCGACGAACGCCCACCGCGGGGCGCCGAGCACCCGGACTGTCGCCCGGCACAGTTTCGTAGCGTCGGGAGGGGTACGCCCGCTAACGTCAGGCAAGTGGAACGCGCGGACGTCGGCTGGCTGGAGCGGGCAGTGGGTCAGCCTGTCAGCGAAGCAATGCCGGCCGAGTGGGGTGATCGGGACCGCACCGAGATGGTGACCCTCGCCGACGAAACCCGTGTGGTACTGCAGCGTTACCGACGCCGCGCCGACGCCGAGCGCCGCGTGCGGATCATGGACGCCTTACGCGAACCCGCTGCGGACAAGGGCATTCCGATCCCGGTCATCCGCCGGTCCGACCTCGACGCCGACCCGCCGTGGGCGGTGTTCGAGGCACTGCCGGGAGTTCCGGTGCCGGACAGCCCGGAGACCGGCCCGCAGAGCCCGCGTTTTCCCCTGGTGGCCTGGTCGATGGGCGCGCTGCTCGCCGATTTCTCCGAATTGCCCGGCGACGACCTGGATCTCGACGATTCCTGGGCCCGCCCGCGCTACCTCTCCGCGCGCGCCGACGCCTGGGCCGAATGTCTCGCGCCCGCGCTGTCGACCCGGCAGAGCGACACCCTGGAGGAGGTGCTGGCCGATCTGCCCGCATTGTTCGACGGGCGGCCGACGGTGCTGGCGCACGGCGATTTCGCGCCGGTGAACGTACTCGTCGAGGGCACCTCCATCACCGGCCTGCTCGATTTCGAATCGGTGCGCCTCGCCGACCCGCTCTACGACGTGGCCTGGTGGGCCTGGTCGGTGAGCTTCTCCGGCCCGGCCGTCTTCACCGCCGCCTGGCCCGCCTTCCTGGACGGTGTGGGCATCGACCCGCGCGAACCCGGCCTGGTACCGCGGGTCCGGGCACTGCAGATGGTCCGCATGCTGGAGATGCTCGCCGAGCACGACCTCGCCCCGGACCGCTGGCGCATCGTGCACGAGCGACTCGTGCGCATGTTGAGCTGACCGCGAGCTCCCGCTCGGGTCAGCGGTGGCTGACCACGTTGACGACGGTGCCGTCGGGGTCGCGGACGAAAAACCTTCGGACGCCCCACGGTTCGTCGCGCAGCGCGTACACGATCTCGGCGCCAGCGGCCACCATCGTGGCGTGCGCCGCGTCGACGTCGTCGACCTCGACGCTCATATTCGGTTGGGGGTCATCGGCGTTTCCCCCGAACAGGATGATCTGCGCCGTCGGATTCGACGGCGACGCGAGGGTGACGACCCAGCCGAGGTCCATCACCTCCTCGAAGCCGAGCCGCCGATAGAAGGCCCGGGTGCGTTCCATGTCGGCGGGGCGCAGGTCCGGCACGACCCGGCGGATGCTCACGACTGCCCGCCGTCGGCGTCGCGGCGGGACAGGGCGTCCTCGACCCGCTTGCGGGCACCGGCGAGATGCTCCTCGCAGCGGTTCGCCAGCGCCTCGCCGCGCTCCCACAGCGCCAGCGAGTCGTCCAGGTCCATGCCGCCCTGCTCCAGCATCTTCACGACGTTGATCAGTTCGTCGCGGGCACGCTCGTAGCCGAACGTCTCGATCTCGGCGAGGTCACTGTCGGTCATTCTCGGCTCCCTTCGTCTTCCCACCCAACCCCTGGCTGCCCAGTGCGGCCGCGCTGATCGCCCCGTCGGCGACCCGGATCCGCAGCTGACTGCCGGGCGGCGCGTCGGCGACGGCGCGGATCACATGTCGCTCCGAACCCGAAACCCGTTGCACCACGGCGTATCCGCGGGCCATCGTGGCGGCGGGACCGACGGCGGTGAGCTTGTCGCGCAGGTGCCGGATGGTGGTGGATTGGGTGTCGAGGCCGTGCTGGACGGCGCGGCGCGCGGCCGTGCGCAATCGCTCGGCCTCGTCGTGCCGCTGTTCGAGCAACCGCAGCGGGTCGGCCAGCACGGGCCGGGAGCGCAGTTGGCGCAGGGCCCGCGCTTCCCGCTCGACCCAGCCGCGCAGCGCCGCCGCGGACCGCTCCCGCTGCTCGCGCACCAGCGCCAGCTCGGCGGCGGCGTCGGGAACCACGCGCTCGGCGGCGTCGGTGGGCGTTGCCGCGCGCAGGTCGGCGACGTGATCGGAGATCGGGTTGTCCGGCTCGTGGCCGATCGCACTGACGATCGGCGTGGTCGCGGCCACGATGGCGCGGCACAGCGTCTCGTCGGAGAACGGCAGCAGGTCCTCCACGCTGCCGCCGCCGCGGGCCAGCACGATCACCTCGACGTCGGGGTCGCGGTCGAGTTCGGCCAGCGCGTCCAGGATCTGCGGGACCGCGGTCGGTCCCTGCACCGCGGTGTTGCGCACCTCGAACCGGACCGCGGGCCAGCGCTGCCGCGCCACCGTCAGCACATCGTGTTCGGCGGCGCTCGCCCGGCCGGTGACCAGGCCGATCACCTTGGGCAGGAACGGAATCGGGCGCTTCAAGCGCGGATCGAACAGCCCCTCGGCGGCCAGCAGCGCCTTCAGCCGCTCGATCCGGGCGAGCAGTTCACCGATGCCGACCGGACGAATCTCGGTGACGCGCAACGAGATCGTGCCGCGCCCGGTGAAATAGGTGAGTTTCCCGTACACCACGACCCGGCTGCCCTCCTGCAGCGGCACCGCGGCACCGCGCAGCAGCTGCGGATCACAGGTCACCGACAGTGACATGTCGGCGGCCGGATCGCGCAGCACCAGGAACGCGGTGCGGGCGCCGGGGCGCAGCGAGATCTGGGTGATCTGCCCCTCCACCCAGACGCTGCCGAGCCGGTCGATCCACTGCGCGACCTTGACCGCGATGCTGCGCACCGGCCACGGGTGCTCGGCCGAGGCGCCGGGGCGCTCGTCGGCGGGCGTCCGGGGTTCGGTCACTTCGCCCGCACGGTGGCGATCCGGTTCGTCAGCATCGTCACGAACGGCGCCCGGTCGCGGGTCCGCTGCTCGTAGTCGAGCAGGGCGGTGAGATCTTCGACACTGAACATGCGCAGGCGGGCGCGCAGCTGCGCCAGCGTCATGGTGGAGTAGTCGTAGCGGGTGGCGACCTCCGGTTCGATCACCTCGACCGTGCCGTCGCTGGAAGCCGTTGCCGCGAGCACGGTTTCGGGCTCCGGCTCGGCGGACTCGGCCGGTTCCGGCGTCTCGGCCGGTTCGGTGCCGGGCGCCGGTTCCGGAGCCGGTGCGACCGCCGCCGGGGTCGTCTCGTCCGCCGTCGTGGTGCGCGGGTGCGGGTCGGGCTCCCGCTCGGCAGACCGTTCCGGTTCGGCGTACCGATCGAACGCGCTCAGCCGGGCCGCCTCGGCGATATCGCGAAAGGTTTGCTCGAATTCGGAGTCCTCGTCGAAGGTGGCCCACTCGGGCTGTTCGACCGGGCGATTGGCGAGGCGGTCGAACACGACGTCGCCCTTGAGGGCGAGGCTGGTCACGAACTGCTGCGCGTGCATCGTGGTCTGCAGCAGCCGGCTGATCGCGGTGATCGGCAAATTCACTGCCGCCGTGGGTAGCCGACGGGTTTCCTCGATGGCGTACACGGCGGCCCCGGCGGCGACACGGGCGAGAAACGGCGGTCGAAACATGGTCATAGCGTGCCCGAAACGCGGTGTGATGCAAAGGGTGGGGCCGCGTGAGTTACCCATGTGACCACTTAATCAGCCGATCCGCGGCCCGCAGCCGCCGGGGTGCCGCGGGCCGCGCGGCCGACGCCCTTGTCGACAGGCGTGTCGCACCCGCGTGGCGGTGCCCGCGCCTGGGCGCGTCGTTGTGCACGCACGTAAGCTGTGGGGCATGTCCTCGGCTATCCCGTTGAATGTCGGAATCGCCCGGTCGGCCGGCTCCGGCGCGTCCGGTGCGGCCAAGCGCGTGCTGCTCGCCGAGCCGCGCGGCTACTGCGCCGGGGTGGACCGCGCGGTGGAGACCGTGGAGCGCACGCTGGACAAGCACGGCGCCCCGGTCTACGTCCGCAAGGAGATCGTGCACAACCGGCACGTGGTGGAGACGCTGCGCGAGCGCGGCGTGATCTTCGTCGACGAGACCGACGAGGTGCCCGAGGGCGCCGTCGTGGTCTTCTCCGCGCACGGCGTGTCCCCGGCGGTGCATCAGGCCGCCGCCGAACGCGGCCTGCACACCATCGACGCCACCTGCCCGCTGGTCACCAAGGTGCACCAGGAGGCCAAGCGCTTCGCCCGCGACGATTTCGACATCCTGCTCATCGGCCACGAGGGTCACGAGGAGGTGGAGGGCACCGCCGGCGAGGCCCCCGACCACGTGCAACTGGTCGACGGCCCCGACGCCGTGGACACCGTCACCGTGCGCGACGAGAACAAGGTGATCTGGCTGTCACAGACCACTCTCTCGGTCGACGAGACCATGGAGACGGTACAGCGGCTGCGCGAACGCTTCCCCAAGCTGCAGGACCCGCCGTCCGACGACATCTGCTACGCCACGTCCAACCGCCAGACCGCGGTGAAGGCCATGGCGCCGGAATGCGATCTGGTCATCGTGGTCGGCTCTCGCAACTCCTCCAACTCCAAGCGCCTCGTCGAGGTCGCCCTGAACGCCGGCGCCCGCGCCTCCTACCTGGTCGACTTCGCCGCCGAGGTGGACCCGGCCTGGTTCGAGGGCGTCCGCACCGTCGGCGTCACCTCCGGCGCCTCGGTCCCGGAGATCCTCGTCCGCGGCGTCCTCGACCTGCTGGCCGAACACGGCTACGGCGAGGTCCAGCCCGTCACCACCGCCAACGAAACCCTCGTCTTCGCCCTCCCCCGCGAACTCCGCACCGCCCGCCGCTGAGTTTCCGCAGGCGTGTCGGCCTTGCCGCTCACGGCCGCCACTGACGTCTCGGCGTACGCGGCTGGGGATCGCTCCGGCTGTGACAGTTTGGTCGCTATCGTTCGGCGAGCGAACATGGCTGGGCGATACGTGGCTCGGGTGTGACACCAATCGGCTTGTTGGATAACAGCATTCGGTGTCGCCGCGATGCTCGTGGCGTGAGCGATGAGGTGTGCGCGGGGTGCCTGTGGTCAGCGTTCGATGCGGCCGGAATCGCGGTCGCGGTAGCGGACATTCGGGCGCGGGTGGGGTGGGACGTCGCCGTTGCGCTGTGATCGGGAGCGGCGTGCGGCGGGGTCGGGTGTGGCGCGGTCCGAATTGGCACGTGGATAGGCCGCTTTGGCGGGGGAGACGCGCGGCGGGCGTTCCGCGACGCGACCGGAGGCGCGGCGGCTCGTGCGTGGCGCAGGTTCCGGGTCGGCGTCGGCGGCCGACGCACGGGCACGGCGACGCAGGGTGTCCGACGAACTCGCAGCCCGGCTGCGGCGGGCCCGGTCGCCCGAGCGCGGACTCCGGCTCCGGGACGACGACTTGCGGGTGCGGTCGCCACCGGTACGCGCGGCCTCCTGCCGGTGCATCAGTACGCGGCCCCCGCCGATCAGCAGCACCAGCACGGTGGCCACCGCCATCGTCGGAAACCGGTTCACCAGCGGGATCGCCAGATTCAGCAGCACATCCTTCACCGACGTGGAACTGCGGCCGATCAGTTGCTGATAGGCCAGCGGAACCGACACGAACAGCAGCAGCGGCGGCGTCACCATGGTGGTGAACAGACCGCGATAACGCACGACCAGCGCGGCCAGCACGCAACCCACGACGTAGCAGATCGCGAAGGTACCGGTCAGCTCCTTGCCGCTGCTGCCTGCATCGATGAAGAACCCGATGAACGTACACGCCACCGCGATCAACACCGCCGCGCCGGCGGGAACGCCGGGCACCGATGGAATGATCGAGCGGTGCGATGCCGGTACCTCGGATCGCTCGCGTTGGGTAGCTGCCACGTAAAGCACACTATCTGCCCCGGCCGAGACGTGTCTCGAGGCCGGGCGGATGCGCAGGCTACTCGCTGGTGTCGACCAGTCCGACGGCCCGCGGCCAGGACTCCACCCGGGCGATTGCCGGGACCTCCCGGTCGCCGATGTCCAGCTCGTGCAGTCGGCGGGCGGTCACCATCACCCGCGACTCCACCGCCGCGACGGTGTGGTTGTAAGCGTCCACGGCCTTGCCCAGTTGAGCGCCGAGCCGGTCCAGGTGGCGACCGGTGGTGCCCAGCCGGGTATACAGCTCCCGTCCTAATTGCTGCACGGTTGCCATTTCTCGCGACAGGGCCTCCTGACGCCAACCGAAGGCGACCGTGCGCAGCAACGCGATCAGCGTCGTCGGCGTGGCGAGAATCACATTCCGGCCGAAGGCATATTCCAGCAGCCCGGAATCCGCGGTGAGGGCGGCGTCGAGGAACGGATCGCCCGGCACGAACAGCACCACGAATTCCGGCGACGGGTCGAATGCCGTCCAGTACGCCTTGTCGGCCAGTTGGTCGATGTGCGCGCGCAGGTGTTTGGCGTGCCGCGCGAGATGTTCGCCGCGCGATCGCGGGTCGGTTTCGGCGGTCGCGTCCAGGTAGGCGGTGAGCGGGACCTTGGCATCCACGACGATGTGGCGGCCACCGGCCATGCGCACCACGAGATCCGGGCGCACGACGCCGTCCGGTCCGGACGCGCTGACCTGGGTGTCGAAATCGCAGTGCCGCGACATCCCGGCCAGTTCCACCACCCGCTCCAACTGGATCTCGCCCCAGCGCCCGCGCACCTGCGGCGCCCGCAGCGCCGACACCAGTTGGCCGGTCTGCGTGGACAACTGATGCGATACCCGCTGTATCCCCGCCACCTGTTCCCGCAGGCCCGAATAGGCGTCGACGCGGCTGTGCTCGACCTGCCGGAGATGCTGGTTCAGCGCGCCCACCGCCTCCCGCAGCGGATCGACCAGCGTGCCCAGCGCCTGCGAATTGCGCCGCGCCGCATCCTCGTTCGCGGCGCTGAGCGACTGCCGCAGCAGCCTCTCGTTGTCGCGCAGCGCGGCCAGCTGGGCCTCGGCGGCCGCCGCCCGCCGGCCCGCCCGCGCGGCGTGCCCCAGCCACCCGAGTCCGGCTCCGGCGGCGAATACCAACAACAACGCGAACAGCATCGATGCGGTCATGGGTGCAGATAGTGCCCCATGCCACCGACAACTACGAGGATCCGGCAATCTCCCGGCGTCGCGCCCGGCGCACCCGATCACCACCGGAATCCATGACGGCGTGTTCGGGACACGCTCGGCCGGCCGGTTTCGGATCTGTCAGTGGGAGCGTCTACGGTTGCGCGGCATGCGGATGCTGCATACGTCGGACTGGCACATAGGGCGCACGTTCCACGGCGTGGATCTGCTTGCCGACCAGGCACGTTCGCTGCGATCGATCGCCGAGATCGTGGCCGCCGAGGGGATCGAGGTGGTGATCCTGCCCGGCGACGTGTACGACCGGCCGATACCCAGCGCCGACGCGATCGCGGTGTGTAATCGGGGATTCGAGGCGATCCGGGCGGCGGGGGCGGTGATCGTGGCGACGTCGGGCAACCACGATTCGCCCACCCGGCTGGGCGCGCTGGGCAGCTTCGCCGCCGCGGGCGGGCTGCATCTGCGCACCACCGTCGCCGATGTCGGGCGGCCGGTGCTGCTGTCCGACCGGTTCGGCGAGATCGCCTGCTACGGCATCCCGTATCTGGAGCCGGAGATCACCCGCGCCGAACTGGAGGTGCCGCAGGCGCGTTCGCACGCGGAGATCCTCGACGCGGCGATGGCCCGCATCCGCACCGATCTGGAGCAGCGCGGGCGCCCGCGGTCGGTGGTGCTGGCGCATGCCTTCGTCGTGGGTGGCGAGGCGACCGGTTCGGAGCGCACCATCTCGGTCGGCGGTGTCGAGACGGTGCCGCTGGGCGCCTTCGACGGCATCGACTACGTGGCGCTGGGGCATCTGCATTCGCCGCAGACGCTGTCGGATTCGGTGCGGTACTCCGGTTCGCCGCTGCCGTACTCGTTCGCCGAGCGCTCGCACCGTAAGGCGGTGTGGATAGCCGACCTGGACGCCGACGGGCTGAAGGACGTCGTGCGGCGCGATCTCCCGCAGGTACGTGGTCTCACCCAGCTCACCGGCCCCCTCGAGGAACTGCTCGACGACCCGGCGCACGCCGGGGCCGAGGACGACTACGTCTCGGCGACCTTGACCGACCACGCCCGCCCGGTCGACGCGCTGCGGCGGCTGCGCGGCCGATTCCGACACGCCGTCCACGTGGAATGGGTTCGCCCCGAAGGCAATCCGGAGTTGCGCTACCGTGAGCGGGTGCAGGGCCGAGGCGACACCGACGTAGCGCGCAGCTTCCTCGCCGACGTCCGCGGCGAGCCGTCGCCGGGCGAGATGCAGTGGATGGAGCGCGCGCTCGCCGCGGCCGTCGCCGAACGGGAGACCGAGGTCGTGGCAGCCGTCGCCGACGAGCTGACGGCATGAGGCTGCATCGGCTGGAGGTGACGGCCTTCGGGCCCTTCGCCGAGACGGCGACCGTCGACTTCGACGAACTCGGCGCCGACGGACTGTTCCTGCTGCACGGGCAGACCGGCGCCGGAAAGACCACGGTGCTCGACGCTATCGCGTTCGCGCTCTACGGCCGGGTGCCGGGCGCGCGGGGGGAGAGCAAGCGGCTGCACTCCGACCACGCCGATCCGCAGATTCCGCCGCGGGTGCTGTTGGAGGCCACGCTCGGCGGTCGGCGGCTGCGCCTGATCCGCTCCCCGGAATTCCAGCGTCCGAAGAAGCGCGGCACCGGCTGGGTGACCGAACAGGCCGCCGCGACATTGGAATGGCTGGACGGTCGCGGGCATGCCAACCTCTCCCGCATACCCGATATCGGTGACGAGATACTCCGCCTGCTCGGCATGAGCGCCGATCAGTTCTTCCAGGTGGTGCTGCTGCCGCAGGGCGATTTCGCCCGCTTCCTGCGCGCGGACAACGAGGACCGCGAGAAGCTGCTCGAAAAGCTATTCGACACCGAGCGTTTCGGCACCGCCGAACAGTGGCTCGCGCAGCGTCGGCGCGAGAGCGGCGCCGAGCTGGAGACGCAGCGCCAGAGCATCGACCGGCTGATCGCGCAGGTGGGCGGCGCTGCCGGGCTCGGCGTCACCGAAACCGTCGCCCCGTTGGAGTCTGTCGAGTGGTCGCAGCGGCTCCTGGCGACCGCGCGCACCGAGCTCACCACCGCGACCACGGAACTCGAACGCTGCCAGCAGGTTTCGGCCCGCGCCCAGACGGCGGCCGAGGAGCAGCGCCGCCTGCGCGACCTCCACCGCCGCCTGTCCGCCGCCCGCGCCCAACTCGACGAGTACGCCGCGACCGCCGGTCACCGCACCCGGCTGACGGCCGAACTGGACCGCGCCCGCCGCGCCGAACCGGTAGCCGCGGCCTTGTCCGACGCCCGCTCCGCGGCCGTGACGCTGCGCCGCCGCACCGACGAGGCCCGCGCCACCGCCGAACGCCTGGCCGTCCGCCTCCTCGACCCACCCAGTGCCGAACTACCCGGAACCGCCTGGGCCGCATCCGATCTCGCCACCGCCGAACTGGCAGGCACCGACCTGGCAGCCGACCTGTCCGAACTGATTCCCGCCCCGTCGGCGGCTGCCGAGACTCCGGATCCCGACCGCCAGGCACCGTCCACGTCGGCCGAGGAATCGTCCGGACCGGCTGGTCATGTGGCGCGTGCGGCCGAGTCCCGCGACCGCGTACTGCGCGCGGCGGCTCCCACGGCCCCCGATCGGATCCTGTCGCCCGCGGCCGAAACTGTCGACGTCGATGACCCTGTGCCGACGGTCGAATCGGCCGAGTCCGGCGCACCGGTGTCGGCTGCCGAGCCCGAGGAACTGGAGCTGTTCTCGATCGACAGCTTTCTCACCCCGAGCGCGAAGGCTCGAGAGAAGCTCGAGGCCGCTACGGGCGAACAGCCCACATCCGCTGAGCGGCCGCCCACGTCTGCCGCCGGCAAGCGGAAGCCGCCGGCCAGCGATCGTAGCGAGTCCACAGCTGGTGAACGGCCCGAAACCGCGGCGGCGGAGCCGTTCCCGGCCGATCCGCGATCCGCGTTCGGGGAGCGTGCCGAGGTGGCGGCTCGCGGGCAGGCCGAGAGCCTGTCGGCGGGCAGGGTGCCGGTCGAGCGATCGGGAGCTGCGGCCGAGGCCCGGTCCGCGACCCCGGCCGAGAGCGGGCTCGAGGCGGCTGTGCGGGGTTGGTCGGCGCAGATCGGAGCGTTGGACGAGGTTCGGGCGGATGCCGAGTCGGCCAAGTCGTTGGCGGCCGAATTGGCCAGGCTGCGTGAGGAATACGCGAATACGACCGCGCGGGCCGAGAAGCTGAGAGTGCGGCGGGCAGAGCTGCCCGAGTCGATCCGGACGGCCGAGGTGCGGTTGCGGGCGGCCGCCGATGCCATGGCCGGGCTGGCGGGGCTGGCCGCCGAGTGCGAGCGGTTGCGGGCTGCCGCGACCGCCGCGGTGGATCTGGTGCGGCGCCGTGCCGAGGCCGCGCGGGCCCGCGACGAGTACGAGACGGCCCGGACCGCGCACGCCGATGCCCGTGAGCACACGCTGGATGTGCGTGAGCGTCGGCTCGCGGGCATGGCCGCCGAATTGGCGGGCGAGTTGGCGGACGGCCGGCCGTGCGCGGTGTGCGGCGCCACCGAACATCCCGAACCGGCCCGCCCGGCCGCCGCGGCCGCCACCCGCAGCGACGAGGAACGGGCGGTCGCGGCCGAACGCGCAGCCGAAGCCGCCCGCGACCGCGCACTGGCCCGCACCACCGAACTGGAGCGCCGGATCGAGGTGCTGGTCGAACGCGGCGGTGACGGCGACAAGGCGGAGCTGGCCGCCGCCCTGACGGCCGCCACCGATGCCTACGAGGCGGCGGGCCGCGCGGCCGCCCAGCACGACGACCTCACCGTGGAATCGGCCCGCCTGCGCAGTGCCGAGACCCGCCTGCACGACGAACTGCGCGAACTCGAATCCCAGTGCAGCGCGGTGCAGGAACGCCTGCTGGCCGCCGATCGACGCCTGGCCGAACTCACCGAACGCCTGCGAGAGGCGGCGGGCGCGGACGGCACGGTGGACCGCCGCCGCGCCCGCCTCGAATCCCTCGTCCGCGATGCCGCCGAACTACGTGAGGCACGCGTCGAGGCCGCTGCCGCTCGCGACCGGGTGACCGCGCTCGCCGCCCGCGTCGAGCAACTGGCACGCGCCGCGGACCTGGTACCGCAGTCGGAAAAGGCTGCCGCCGAGGGAGTTTCGAGGTACGGGCGGTCCATTGCCGATACCCGGTCCGAACCAGAGCACGCCGAAGGCGTTTCGGACCCGGAGCGGTCCATCGCCGCTACCCGGCCCGAAACAATGCACGCCGAAGGCGGTTCGGACCTGGAGCGGCTCCACGCCGATACCCGTTCCGCGACAGGGAACCCCGACTTCGCCGTGCTGGCCTCTTACGCCGAGGTCGTGGACGCCGCCACCCGTACCGCCGCACAGCAGTCGGAGATGGAGGCCGTGCTGGTGGCGGCCGACCGCGCCCGCGCGCATGCGGAGGCCGTCCTGGCCGAGCCGGAGATCCGCGCGGCCGCCGACACCGAGCCCGCCGATCTCGCCGAGCTGGAAACCGCTGTCGCACAGGCACGTACCCGCTTGGACGCGGCGGTCGGCACACACGCCGAGGCCGCCCGCAGGGTGGCGCGGCTGGAGGAGCTCGGCGGGCAGTTGTGGGCGGCGGTGGATCGGATCGCCCCGATGCAGCAGGCCCACGACGAGCTGGCCGGGCTGGCCGAGGTGGTGGCCGGACGCGGCGAGAACAGCCGCCGGATGTCCTTGCGCTCCTACGTCCTGGCCGCGCGTCTGGAGGAGGTGGCGCTCGCGGGTTCCGTGCGGTTGCGCCGGATGTCCGGCGGCCGTTACGAATTCGTGCACACCGACGCGGCCGGTCCGCGCGGCCGCCGCGGCGGGCTGGGCCTCGATGTCCGCGACGACTACACCGGCGCCATCCGCCCCGCCAAGACCCTCTCCGGCGGCGAGACATTCATGGCCTCACTGGCCTTGGCGCTCGGCCTGGCCGACGTGGTCGCCGCGGAGGCCGGCGGCCTGGTGCTCGACACCCTGTTCATCGACGAGGGTTTCGGCAGCCTCGACGCCGACACCCTCGACTCCGTCATGGGCGTCCTGGACGAACTCCGTTCCGGCGGCAGAGTCGTCGGCGTGGTCAGTCACGTCGACGAAATGCGCCAGCGCATCCCCAGCCGCCTCCACGTCATCCGCGAACCCACCGGCTCCCGCCTCCGAACCACCGTCGCCTGAACGTCTCGCCGCGCGACAGAACCGCCCGGCCCCGCGGTCGTCCGACGCTTCGCCGAGTGCACGTCCTCGCGACCGGTGCTCTGTCCAAGGGCATTCCTGCGAGTCAACCGCCGTCATACCGGCATGTTTCGGCCGGGATCCGCCCGCGCACAGGTCGTTCCGGGTGACGGCATGCCCGAAATGACGATGGGGTCACCCAGTCCGCGACGCCTCGTGGTCCAGCAGCCACCGCTTGACCGGGAGCCCCCAGCGGAACCCGCCGAGGGAACCGTCGGTGCGCAGGATGCGGTGGCAGGGGACGAAGAGGGCGGCGGCATTGCGGGCGCAGGCGTTGGCGGCCGCGCGGATCGCCTCGGGGCGGCCGGACAGGTCGGCGAAGGCGGTGTAGGTCACCGGTTTTCCGGCCGGGACCTTGCGCAGCACCTCCCAGGCGTGCACGAGGAACGGCCCGGAGAGCTGCCGCACGGTGATGTCGTCGATCGCGAAAACATCACCGTCGTGGTACTTCTCGACGGCGCGGGTCACCGCTCCGAGCGACGGCCGCTCGCGCAGCGAGGCGGGGCGCAGGCGCGGGTGGATCAGCACGCGCAGTTCCTCGGCGTCGCCGGTCCAACCGGCGGCCAGGACGGCACCGTCGGGATCGACCAGCGTGGTGAACGGCCCGACCGGCGTCGGGCTCGTCGCGTACTCGGCCGTTGTCATTGCCGCACACTCACTTTCGCGGAGCCGTTGGTGGTACCGGCGGGCACCGTGCGCTCGGCCAGCGCCCGCTTCCACAGATGCATGGACAGGTAGGACCGCCACGGCGCCCATCGCGCGGTGTCGGTGAGATCGATGCCGAACAGCGCCGCTCCCTGCCGCACGACGAGGTCGGTGTGCAGCAGGATGTCGGGGTCGGCGAGCAGCCGCATGGTGACGTAGTCGGCCGTCCACGGACCCACTCCGTCCAGCGCCAGCAGGTCGCGGCGCACGTCGCCGGCGGTGCGCCCGGCGTGCAGCGACAGGTCGCCGGAGGCCAGTGCGCGCGCGGCCGACAGGATCGATCCCGTGCGCCGCGCCGGTCCGGTGAGCACCTCGGCGCCGCGCTCGGCGATGGTCTCCGCGGTCGGGAACAGCCGCGGCACCGGCCCACTCACGGTGTCACCGAGCGCCTCGACCAGCCGTGCGGTGTGCGTGGCCGCCGCCGACACCGAGATCTGCTGCCCGATCATGGTGCGCAGCAACAATTCCGGGCCGTCCAGGCAGCCCGGCACGCGGATGCCCGGGGTGATCGCCGCGCGGCGGAATCCGGCCGCCAGCGCTTCGTCGATACCGACCGGGTCGGCGTCGAGGTCGAGCAGGTGTCGCAGCCGCGCGACCGTCGGCGCCAGGTCCCGCATGTCGTGCAGTGCCAGACCCGCGCGCACGTGCCCCGCCTGCACGCTCAGCCGCACCGTCGCGTGTCCGTGCGGGGTGCGCAGGGCACGGGTGTAGGTGCCGTCCTCCCACAGCTCCAGCCCGGGCACCGCGTGCGACGACAGGAACCACTCCAGCCAGGACCGGTCCAGCGGTTCCCGATACGGCAGGCGCAGGGTGAGCATGCCGTTGGTGGCCGGCAGCGTGTCGCCGCGCAGCCGCCGCGCCTCGTCTCGCAGCGTCGTCGGGCTCACCGCGAACACCTCGCGCACGGTGTCGTTGAACTGCCGGATGCTGGCGAACCCGGCCGCGAAGGCGATGTCCGACATCGGCATCCGGGTGGTCTGGATGAGCAGCCGGGCGGTGTGCGCGCGATGGGCGCGAGCCAGCGCCAGGGGCCCGGCGCCGAGCTCGGCGGTGAGCACCCGGGTCAGCTGCCGCTGCGAGTAGCCCAGTGCGCCGGCGAGCGCGGGCACCCCACCGCGTTCGATGGTGCCGTCTGCGATCAGCCGCATGGCGCGGGCGGCCAGGTCGGCTCGCGTGTTCCACAGCGGCGACCCGGGCGCGGCGTCGGGCAGGCAGCGGCGGCAGGCCCGGAATCCGGATTGCTGCGCGGCCGCGGCGGTCGGTAGGAAGGTGACGTTGGTGCGCTTCGGAGTGATAGCAGGACACGATGGGCGGCAATAGATTCCGGTCGTCCGCACCGCGGTGACGAAGTGACCGTCGAATCGGGCATCGCGGGTCGCCACGGCACGGTAACAACGCTCGAAGTCCAGTCCGTTCGCACTCACGCCGTCCACCATGTCAGTCCGAGCCGATCCGCGCTAGCGGAAATCTGCCACCTTCCCCCACGGCTCGAATGTTGCATCGCGATGCACGATCGCTATCACAGTGATTGCTGGAGATGAACTGGATACCCGGCCGCCGCTCAGCAACATCGGGTGCCCGGATTGCGGGCCGCCGCGTCGTGCCGGTCCCGCCAGTACTCCCGCTCGCTCGGAAGCGGCCGATCGGGATGGTTGCGCCGCAGATGCTCGACGTAGCGCGCGTAATCCTCGCCGCCGAGGATCGAGTTCATGTACCAGACCATGGCGCGTGCGCCGCGCAGGACGGCCCGGCCGGGACCGCCCCGCGCGGCGCGCGGCGTGTCGATGCCCGGCTCGGTCACTTTGTCGCCACGGCGGACGCGGCTCCGGGCGTCTCGGCCTTGTCCGTGCGCGCCCGTTCGTCCCATTCCCGCTGCACCTCCTTCTCGGCCTTCGAGGTGAGAAAACCGCTGGGCCCGAAGATCTTCGACGGCGATTCCGGCGACTCGGTGGTCGGGCCGCCGCCCTTGCGCAGCGCCCGCACGCAGACGATCAGGCCCACCGCCGCCACGATCAGCACCAGCACCGCGAAGACGATCGACAGGGTGCCCTGGATGAAGGTGTTGCGCACCACCTTGTCCATGTCCGCCATGGACTTCGCCGGTGCCACGATCTTCCCCGCCTGCCGCGCGTCGCTGTAGATGCTGTGCTGCTTCCAGTATCCGATGTTCTTGTCGGCGGAGAAGATCTTCTGCCAGGAGGCCGTCATGGTGACGACGAGATCCCAGATCAATGGCAGCGCGGGAATCCAGGCCCATTTGACCAGGCCCTTCTTCACCACGATGACGAGCACGACGGTCAGCGCCACCGCGGCCAGCAGCTGGTTGGCGATGCCGAACAGCGGATACAGCGTGTAGATGCCGCCCAGCGGATCGGTGACGCCCATCAGCAGCACCGAACCCCACGCCGCGACCACGACGAACGAGCACAGGAACACCCCCGGCCACCAGGACGGGTTCTTGAACTTGGCGGCCGGACCGCCGAAGTTGCCGAGGGTGTCCGAGAGCATGAACCGCGCGACCCGGGTACCGGCGTCGATCGTGGTGAGAATGAACAGCGCCTCGAACATGATCGCGAAGTGGTACCAGAACGATTTGAGCCCGGTACCGCCGATGAACTTGTGCATCACCTCGGCCATGCCGACGGCCAGCGTCGGCGCGCCGCCGGTGCGCGAGACGATGCTCTCCTCGCCGACATCCTGCGCCGCCTGGTTCAGTTCGGCCGCGGTCATCGGATCACCGCCCAGGCCGAGGCTGTTGGTGTAGGTGGCCGCCTTCTCCGCGGTGCCGCCGGTGACCCCCGCGCCCGCGTTCATGGCGAAGTACAGGTGCTGGTCGAGAATGCTGGCGGCGATGAGCGCCATCACCGCGACGAACGACTCCATCAGCATGCCGCCGTAGCCGATCATCCGCGCCTGCGACTGCTTCTCCAGCAGCTTGGGCGTCGTGCCCGAGGACACCAGCGCGTGGAATCCCGACAGCGCACCGCAGGCGATGGTGATGAACAGGAACGGGAACAGGCTCCCGGCGAAGGAGGGACCGCTGCTGTTGCCCGCGAACTGCGAGACGGCCGGGGCCTTCAGCACCGGCATGGTGACCACCACGCCGACCGCGAGCAGCACGATGGTGCCGACCTTCATGAACGTCGACAGATAGTCGCGCGGGGCCAGCAGCAGCCACACCGGCAGCACCGAGGCGATGAAACCGTAGACGATCAGCAGCCAGGCGATGGTGGTACCGGACAGTGTGAACAGGTCGCGGCCCCAGCCGGATTCGGAGACCCAGCGGCCGGAGATGATGGCCAGCAGCAGCAGCGCGAAGCCGACGATCGAGATCTCGCCGACCTTGCCCGGCCGCACGTAGCGCAGGTACAGGCCCATCAGCACGGCGATCGGGATGGTCATCGAGATGGAGAACACGCCCCAGGGGCTGCCGCCGTGCAACTGCCCGTCCGCGCCCTTGGTAGCGGCCAGCGCGTTCACCACGACGATGCCGAGCACGGCCAGCAGGATCACCATGATGACCAGCACGGCGATCAGCGCCGCCGCGCCACCGACCACGCCGAGTTCGTCGCGGGCCATCTGGCCGAGACTGCGCCCGCGTCGTTTGGTCGACGCCCACAGCACCAGATAGTCCTGTACCGCCCCGGCCAGCACCACGCCCACCACGATCCACAGCACGCCCGGCAGGTAGCCCATCTGCGCGGCGAGCACGGGACCGACCAGCGGCCCCGCACCGGCGATGGCGGCGAAGTGATGGCCGAACAGGACCCGCCGGTCCATCGGCATGTAGTCCTTGCCGTTCTCCATCTCCTCGGCGGGAGTGGCGACCCGATCGTCCGGCTTGGTGATCTTCCATTCGATCAGCCGCGCGTAGAACTGGTAGGCGATGATGTAGGTGCAGACGGCGGCGATCACGATCCACACCGCGTTCACGTTCTCGCCGCGGGCGATGCCGAGCACGGCCCAGGCGGACGCGCCCAGGACCGCGATGACGAGGAAGATCCCCTTCTTGGCGGGCGTGATCGGGGAACGGTCCACGACTCCCACGGGAGGTAGGTCGGGGTCTGTTCGGAGGGCTTCGATGGTCGCCATGCGAGCTACTCTCCCGTGCTTCATTGCTGGTCTTGCGGAAACGGACACAACGTAGCCGAACCGAGGCGCGTCCGAGTTCGACTTAAGAAAGTCCGAACACAGCGATCGGTACGTTCTTGTATCCGACTGTATGTTGCCACGCGAATCTCACATACTGCGCGGTCCATTCCCGCTTCTCGAGATCGTGCGAATGCGCGGCCGCGCGTGTCACTGCGGCCGTGCGCGCCGCGCGTCCGTATGCTCCCGTGCTGGTCAGCGGTTTACCGCCACGCGGTGCCGACTGACCGGGTCGGCGCACCGGTCGGCCGCGCCCGCCGCCGTGCCGAGGGAGATTCGTGACACCGACGCGTCGTTCCGTACTCCGGTCCGCGCTGGCGTTACCGCTGGCGGCCGCCTCGGGGTGCGGCGCGGACGACGACGCGGTGACGTTCTTCTTCCAGGCGCGCCCGGAGGAGGCGCGCGCCCGGGTGCGGATCATCGACGAATTCCACCGTCGCCGCCCGGACATCCGGATCCGCACCGTGCTGTCCGGCCCCGACCCGCTGCAGCAGATGCTGACCTACTGCGCGGGCGGTCGATGCCCGGACGTGCTGATGTCGTGGGAACTGCTCTACGCGGGCCTGGCCGAGCGTGGCGTGCTGCTGGACCTGCGCACCATGCTGGACCGGGAGCCCGACTACGCCGACCGGCTCCGCCGCGACAGCTACGGCCCGCTGTACGAGACGTTCGGTTACAACGGCGGGCAGTACGCGCTGCCCGAACAGTGGTCCGGGGTGTTCCTCTACTACAACCGGAAACTGTTCGAACAAGCCGGGATCCGGCCGCCGCGACGGTGGAGCGAAGCATGGACCTTCGCCGAATTCCTCTCCGCGGCACAGGAATTGACACGATCCGGCCGCAACCGGCAGTGGGGATTCGTCGACGGCTGGGTGCCGTATTATTCGGCGGCCTGCTTCGGGATGAACAACGGCGCAGAATGGTTCAGCCCGCCGATGGCTCCGGCGCGCACCAATATCGGCGACCCGCGATTCGCCGCGGGCGTGCAGTTCTACGCCGATCTGGCGCTGCGGCACCGGGTCGCGCCCGCAGTCGCGGACCAGCAATCGGTTTCGGCCTACGACCTGTTCTCGCGCGGACGCGCGGCGATGCTGCTGGGCGGGCACTGGCTGTATTCCGAATTCGCCGGGCGCGAGGGCCTGGACTTCGATGTGACGGTTCTGCCGGTCGGACCGCACGGCGGGCCCGGCGCCGTCACCGACGTCGGCTGCACCGGCCTGGGAATCGCCGCCGCCAGCCCGCGGCGCGAACCAGCCTGGGAGTTCGTGAAATTCGCTACCGGGCCGGAGGGGCAGGCGATCATCGCCGAATCCGGGCTGTTCGTCCCGGTGCTCGGCTCGGCCATGCACTCACCGCAGTTCGCCGCCGCGCACCGGCCGATCGCCAACTTCGAGGTGTTCACCGAGGGGCCTGATCACTCTCGCCAGTTCGCGATCACGCCCGCGTGGGGAAAGGTGGAATCGCTGTTGTCGCGCAACTGTAATCGAGTACTGCGAGGGGCTGCCTCGGCCGACTCGCTCGCGGACACGGCCGCCGACATCGACACCTTGTTGCGGGCACGGGCATGAGCCGATGCTCGCTCCCTGACGCGCCGATCGACCGGCACGGCACCGTGTCGAATCGGGGGAACCGCACCCAGCGTCCACGCTCCGCGCTGGCGCGCCGACGGATGCGGGCCGGGATGGGGTTCGTGGCACCCAATCTCGCGGCGGTCGCGGTGTTTCTCCTGTTCCCGCTGGGCTTCTCGCTGTACATCAGCTTCCACTCGTGGGATCTGTTCGGCCCCATGCGTTTCGCCGGGCTCGGTAATTATCGGCAGCTGCTCGGTGATCCGCTGTTCTATATCGCCTTGCGAAATACGGCCGTGTTCACCGCGGCGGCCCTGGCGCCGACGGTGGCGATCAGTCTCGCGGTCGCCGCCGCCCTGAACCGGACGGTGCGGGGCATCGGGATATTCCGCGTGCTGGCCTTCCTGCCGCTGGTGGCCTCGACCGTGGCGATGGCCGTGGTCTGGCGATTCCTGTTCATCACCGACGACGGACCGGTGAACCTCCTGCTCGGCTGGTTCGGGCTGGGACCCGTTCCCTGGCTGAGCGACCCGAACTGGGCGCTGCTCGCGCTGACCGTCGTCACGGTATGGAAGAGCGTGCCGTTCGCCACCGTCATCCTGCTCGCGGCCATGCAGGGCGTTCCGGAGAACCTGTACGAGGCGGCGCGCATCGACGGCGCGGGCACGTGGCGGCGGTTCCGCTCCATCACGGTGCCGCTGATCCGGGGCGCGCTGTCGTTCGTCTTCGTGATCACGATCATCAACTCGGTGCAGGCCTTCGACCAGGCATATGCCTTGACCGACGGCAACGGCGGACCCGAGACCGGCACCTACGTGCTGGGAATCATGCTGTTCCAGAACGCCTTCCGGTTCTACGAGATCGGCTACGCGGCCGCGCTGGCCTGGGTGGTGTTCGCGCTGCTGCTGGTGCTCACCCTGATCCAGCTCTGGCTGGCGCGCCGCGAACCGGAGCAGCCGTGAACTCCGCCACCGCGCGTGGGCAGCAGCGGATCCTGCGCCGGACCATGCGCGGCGCACTCGGGTACGTCGTGCTGATCGGGATCGCCTGGTGCGCGGTCGGCCCGATCCTGTGGGCGCTGTCGGCATCGCTGAAAACCGAAGGGGCGGTGAGCGATCCGAATCCGATTCCGGCCGAACCGCACTGGGCGAACTACGGGGAGGTGTTCGTCCTGCTGCCGCTGGGGCGCATGCTGTTCAATACCGCCGTCTATGCCGGGTGCGTCACCGCCGGGCAGGTCTTCTTCTGCTCGCTGGCCGGTTACGCCTTCGCGCGCTTGCGTTTTCCGGGCCGGGAGATACTGTTCCTGGCCTATCTGGCGACGCTGATGGTTCCGCTGACCGTCACCGTGATCCCGCAGTTCATTCTCATGCGCACCTTCGGCTGGGTGGACACCCCGTGGGCGATGATCGTGCCCGGTCTGTTCGGCTCCGCCTTCGGCACGTATCTGATGCGCCAGTTCTTCCGGACCCTGCCCGCCGAACTGGAGGAGGCGGCGATCCTCGACGGCTGCGGCACCTGGCAGGTCTACCGGCGGGTGCTGCTGCCGCACGCCCGGCCCGCGGTGATGGTGCTGGCCGTCCTCACCTGGATCACGGTGTGGAACGACTTCCTGTGGCCGCTGGTGATGATCCAGCGCAACCAGATCGCCACGGTCACACTGGGTCTCGTGCGGCTGCAGGGCCAATATCACACCGAGTGGCCGATCCTCCTCGCCGCGGCCGTGATCGTGCTGGTGCCGCTGCTGGTCGTCTACGCGGTCGCGCAGAAGTCGTTCGTGCGTGGCATCGCGCAGTCGGGTCTCGGCGGGCGGTGAGGGCTCACCGCCGGTTTGCGGGCGGCGTGCCGGCGGCCTCGGCCTGCAGCGTCGCCCGGTGCGCGAGAGCGAGATGCTCGCGGGTCTTCACCGTATCGGGATGGTCCGGGCCGAGGACCTGCTCGCGATCGGCGAGGGTGCGGGTGAACTCGTCGACCGCGTCGGCGTAGCGGTCCGCCTCGAAGTACGAGCAGGCCAGGTTGCTGCGGGCGAGGATGGTGAGCGGGTGCTCGTTGCCCAGCAGCCGCTGCCGGTCGGCGAGCACGCGGCGGTAGAGCTCGATCGATTCCTCGCGCCGCCCCAGCCGCTCGTAGGCGAGCGCCAGATTGCCGCGGGCGCGCAGCGTCGCCGGATGGTCCGTGCCCAGCGCCCGCTCCGCGGTGTCGACCGCTTGCTCGGACAGTGCGGCGGCCTCGGCGACGCGCCCGGCCTCCAGGTGATCGTCGGCCACCGCCGCCAGCGAATCGATCGTCTCCGGATGGTCGGCGCCGAGCGTGCGCTCGCGGACGGCGAGGCTGTGCTGATTCAGCTCGGCGGCCTCCTCGATGCGGCCGGCCTCCCGCATCGCGAGGGCGAGGCTGTCGTAGGTGGCCAGGGTGTCCGGGTCCTCCGCGCCGAGCACACGTTCGGAGTCGGCGAGGGTGCGTTTGTACAAGGCGATCGCCTCCGGCAGCCGGTCCGCCTGGCGGTAGGCCATGGCCAGATTGTGCCGGGCCGCAAGGGTATTGCGGTGCTCGTAGCCGAACACGCGCTCGCTGTCGGTGAGCGTGCGCTCGTACAGATCGATCGCCTCGCGCAGCCGGCCGACGCGGCGGTATCCGCGGGCCAGCTTGGTGCGGAAGTTGAGCGTGTCGACGTCGTCGGGGCCCAGCACGGCCTCGCCGTCGGCGAGCACCCGCTCGTAGAGGTCGTTGGACTCGGTGATGCGCCCGGCGTCGTAGTAGGCGCGGGCGAGATCGCCCGCGGCGACCAGGGTGTCGCGGTGCGAGGGCCCGTGCGCCCGTTCCCGGTCGGCGACGATGCGCTCGTGCAGGGCGATGAGTCCGGCGTGCCGCCCGGTGAGTGTCGCCGCGTCCGCGGACGGCGCGTCGACCGCGGCCTGATGCTCGATGGTGGGGGCGGGTTCGTCGGACGCCGCCTCGGTGCCGGAGTTGTCGCCGGGTGCCGTACCGGTGCTGGCGGTTTGGTCGGGCGCCGTACCCGTGCTGGACGTCTCGTCGGGCGCTGTGGCCGCGCTGGTGGTTGTGCCGGATGCCGTAGCTGTGTTGGTGGTTCGGTTGGGTGTCGTAGCTGTGTTGGTGGTCTCGTCGGGTGCTGTGGCCGCGTTGGTGGTTGTGCCGGATGCCGCACCTCTGCTGGAGGTTCGGCCGGGTGCCGTACCCGTGCTGGGAGTCCCGTCGGATGCCGCACTCGGGCCGGCGGTTTCGTCATCGGCGGGTGTTGCCGGGACGGTGCTGACGGCGTGCGGGATGGGCTCGGTCGGTGCCTCCTCGGCGACCGGCTTCGGTTTCGCGGGCGCGGGCTGCGCAGGCGCGCCCGCCGCTACCGGCGGCGTCGCCGTTGCCGCGGCTGTCGGGGACAGTGTGAGTTTCACTGTGTGCGTGGTGGTTCCGCCCGGCAGCGGGGTGTTCGCTCCGACCACCCAGAAACGTGGTTCGCGGTTGTCGGCGTCGCTGTCGATCAACAGTTGACACGTCAGGTCGATGGCGGTGGGCTCGAAATCGATGGCCTCGAACGGACGTATCGCTGCCAGCTGCGTCGACAGCGCGGCAACGACGTCGGTGAGCGGCAGTGCTCCGGCGAGCCCTTTTCCGCTGTCCGGCATGGTGATTCCCCTCGGGAGCGCGTATGAACCACCGCCGCGAGGCGGCTTCTCCGATCGTACGGTTCCCCGCCGGCACTTCCACACGGTAGTGGTGAGCGTGGCACCGGAGGGGCAGTATACGGGCAGCGCGCCGTGAAACTTCTTGCCCCGCAGCGGCATGCGCGCGACGGGCTCAGCCCGCGCCGTTGCCGATCGGCGCGACGATCACCGACTTGGTGACCTGGCTGGTGGCGATCACCGTCGACGGCGAATCGCTCAGTACCGCAGTCGCGGTCACGAACGCGACGCCGCGGCCGCGCTTCACCAGTTCGCCGTAGACGAGCACCCATACGTCCCGGGGCGCCGCCCGGACGAACTGGGTGGAGATGGCATGGGTCACGGCGTGCTCGCCGGGGCCGAGCGTCGGCGCGACCGCCAGATATCCGGCGAGTTCGATGACCGCGTTGAGCGCCCCGGCGTGCAGGGTGCCCGCCGGAGTCACCGCCAGGCCGCGCACCGGAAACCGCACGCCCGCGGTCGGATCGTCGGTATCGATCAGCTCGGCGCCGAGCGCGTGTTGCAGCCCGACCAGCAGCGCGGCGTCCGCCCGCGCCCGCAGGTCACCGTCATCGACGACGTCGGAAGACACGGCCGCAGCCTAACGCGGTCGGAGCCTTTGCGCGGATGAACTTTTCGGAAAATGGGTGCGAGCGTCGGGAGAACAAAGGCTCACCTGCTCGGCGCCCTCCTTCGCGGATGGGGTGCCGAGCGGACAGCGGCGGAAATCAGGCCGGTGCCGCTCCAGCGCGCTTCCACCGAGGCTCCGGCCGCCATGCGTACTCAGGTCAGCGATATGTAGGCAGCGAAGTTGTCGGACACGATGGATATCGTCGGCGTGCGGTTCTCGACCGGTACCGTCCGCGGGATGCGATGTCGTCGGCCGGGAATGCGCGGGCGCGCCGCCGGGTTGGTGAGTTCATCCGGGCGGCTCGGGCCGTGTGGCTGCTGACGAAGGGATCACACCCGTGCGTGCTGTGAGTGTTGTCGCCGCGATCGTCGCGGTCGTCCTGGGATTGTCCGGAGGGGCCACGGCCGCACCGGCGGCGGGCTGGGAAGCGGTGTGGGCGACGGCGCCGATGCGCGCGGCGGAGGGTTTCGCGCCCAACTGGTCGGAGGCCGGGTTCGCGGATCAGACTGTGCGGCAAACGGTTCGGGTCAGCAGCGGCGGACCGGCGCTGCGGGTGCGGCTGTCCAACGCGTACGGCACGCAGCCGCTGGAGGTGACCGGAGCGACGCTGGCCCGGACGGCTGCCGGCGCCGCGGTGCGCACGGACACCTTGCAGCACTTGACGGTCGGACTGAGTCGCACGTTCACCCTCGCGCCCGGCGCGGAGATCGCCACCGACCCCGTCGTACTCGCGGTGTCGCCGCTGGAATCGCTGACCGTCACCCTGTATTTCGCCCGCGCGACCGGCCCGGCCACCCACCACGCGCAGGCGCTGACCACGACGTACCGCGCGAACGGTGACCACCGAGCCGACGGCACGGCCGACGCGTTCACCGACACTTCGGAGTCCTACTACTACCTCTCCGGCGTCGAAGCGGCCGCGCTGCCGCGTAACTCGGGCGTGGCCCTGTTCGGCGACTCGATCACCGACGGCTACGGCGCGACACCCGACGCCCGCAACACCTACCCAGACGAACTCGCCGAGCGGCTGACCGCGCGGGGCACGCCGCGCCCGCTGCTGAACCTGGGCATCGGCGGCAACCGCGTGACCGTCGACTCGCCGAGCCTCGGCGACAGCGCGCTCTCCCGGTTCCATCGCGACGTGCTCGCGCAGCCCGGCGTCGGCACGGTCGTGATTCTCGAGGGCATCAACGACATCGGTCTCAGCGGCGGCGGCGATCCGGTCGGCGCACCGTTCACGGTCGTCTCCGCCGAGCGGCTCATCGACGGGCACCGGGAACTGATCCGCCAGGCGAGGGCCGCTGGCATCCGGGTGATCGGCAATACCCTGCTGCCCTTCGCGGGCTCGGACTACCACACCGCCGACCGGGAAGCCGTCCGCCAGGCCGTCAACGCCTGGATCCGCACCTCGGGAGAGTACGACGCGGTCGTCGACCTCGACGCCGCCCTCGCCGACCCGGCCGACCCCGCCCGCCTGGACCCCCGCTTCGACGTCGGCGATCACCTGCACCCCAACGACGCTGGATACGCGGCAATGGCCGACGCCATCGGCCCGCGCCTGCCCGCGTAGACTCTGCTTCTCGTGAGTCTCACCCTCGGTATCGTCGGCCTGCCCAACGTCGGAAAGTCGACGCTGTTCAACGCGCTGACCAAGAACGACGTGCTGGCGGCGAACTACCCGTTCGCCACCATCGAGCCGAACGTCGGGGTGGTGCCGCTGCCCGACCCGAGACTCGACAAGCTGGCCGAGATCTTCGGCTCCGCGCGCATCCTGCCCGCCACGGTGTCGTTCGTCGACATCGCCGGCATCGTGAAGGGCGCCTCCGAGGGTGCGGGCCTGGGTAACAAGTTCCTGGCCAACATCCGCGAGGCGGACGCCATCTGTCAGGTGGTCCGCGTCTTCGCCGACGACGACGTGGTGCACGTCGACGGCCGCGTCGACCCGCTCGCCGACATCGAGGTCATCGAGACCGAGCTGATCCTCGCCGACCTGCAGACCCTGGAGAAGTCCGTCCCGCGCCTGGAGAAGGAAGCCAAGGTCAAGAAGGACCGCAAGCCGGCCTACGAGGCGGCGAAGGCGGCCCAGGACGTCCTCAACGAGGGCAACACCCTGTTCTCCGTCCGCGACAAACTCGACACCGACCTCCTGCGCGAACTCTCCCTCCTCACCATCAAGCCCTTCCTCTACGTTTTCAACGCCGACGAATCCGTCCTCACCGACGAATCGCGAGTAGCCGACCTCAAAGCCGCCGTGGCCCCCGCCGACGCCGTCTTCCTCGACGCCAAGGTAGAAGCCGAACTCCTCGAACTCGACGACGAATCCGCCGCCGAACTCCTGGAATCCATCGGCCAATCCGAACCCGGCCTCCACGCCCTCGCCCGAGCCGGCTTCCACACCCTCGGCCTCCAGACCTACCTCACCGCCGGCCCCAAGGAAGCCCGAGCCTGGACCATCCACCAGGGCGACACGGCCCCCAAGGCCGCAGGCGTCATCCACACCGACTTCGAACGCGGCTTCATCAAGGCCGAAATCGTCGCCTACGACGATCTGATCGAGGCGGGTTCGATGGCCGCAGCCAAGGCGGCGGGGAAGGTGCGGATGGAGGGGAAGGATTATGTGATGGCGGATGGGGACGTGGTGGAGTTCCGGTTCAACGTGTAGTTGATCAGCGTCGGCTCCCTCTCCCTCCAGGCCGCGCCCGGTGCCGAAACCGGCCCGATCTCCGCCGCATACTCAGCGTCGAAGACCTTCCTCAACGCCGTCACGATCCGATACGCCAAAGAACTCAGTGACACCAACATCCTGATCAACTGCGGTTGCCCCCGGTTTCACCGCAACGGACCTCAACGGCTTTCGCGGTTACCGCACCCCCGCACAAGGAGCGGCAATCGCGATTCACCTCGCGAACCTCCCCGACAGCGGACCGACTGGGGGATTCTTCGATGACGCCGGAACGATGCCCTGGTGACAGGTTCAGATGGTCGTGCCACGATCTATCGGGTGGAGACCGACTCGTCGCGGTTGGCGGATTACCTGGCGGCCCGTCCGTATTGTCGTGCCGAGGTACTTACGAAGCCATCGCCCGTCCCGGCGGCGCGTGGTGTCTACGGCTGGTGGTTCCGGAGATTGCCGGCTGGGATCGACGCTGGATGCTGCGTCACAAAGGATGGTCTTACGCTGCTCTACACCGGAATCGGACCGTCGAAGCCGCCCTCGAACGGCAAGGCGCCAAGTCGGCAGACCCTCAGATCGAGGATCAGGACCCATTACACGGGTAATGCGGCCGGTTCGACGCTCCGGTTGACACTCGGGTGTCTGCTATCGGATCAGCTCGGGATCGAACTCCGCTTGTTCGGTTCGGGCAGGCGATTGCATTTCGGTTCGGGTGAACGTCTGTTGTCGCAATGGATGCACGAAAACGCGCTGGTTTCATGGATAACCGATCCAACGCCCTGGGAGCTCGAGGACGAGCTGATCGCGACGCTCGATCTGCCGTTGAATCTGAAAGGCAACGCGCGCAACGGGTTTCATACGGTTCTTACGGCAGCCAGGTCGGCAGCGAGAATTCGCGCGGCCGGTCTGCCGGTGCTGGCCAATCCGGGCGTAGGCGGCCGCTGGCCGTAGTGGCCGATATCGCCGGACTGAAGCGGAACGCTCCTTCCCGCGCGGTCGGGAGCGGACCACGACGTGGCGGGTTCTCATCCCCACGATATGAATGGGCGTTTCGGTCAGTCATTCGGCGTCCAGAAGCTCTCGTGCTTCGAACTCGCCTCGTTCCGCGTCGTCTGCGGACTCGAGCAGGCGTACTCCACCGTGGGTGGTGAGGACGTGGAGCGTCTCGTGGATTGGGTTTGCAGTCATGGCGAGTCTCTGTCGACGTTGTATGAGAGCTGTGGACCGTATGCTGGTTCGGTCAAATCAGCCGATGTAAGGGTGGGGCAGCGTGGCGTAGCCGTGGTTGATGCGGAGGCGGATCGACGGGTGAATAGGTAAGGTGGCTAGTTCGTTTCGAGATGTCCACCTTACGTTCGGGGATTCGGGGCTGGGCTTCAAGGTGTCGGTGCCTGTTGGGTGTGCTTTGAAACAGATCGAGAACTGTTGGCGTACTTCGCCGTCCGAGTAGGCCATGATGTGTCTGGGGTCGCTGTAGATACCTACCAAGCATGTGACTTCTATGTCTATGCCGGTTTCCTCTCGCGTTTCTCGTACTGCTGTTTCGGTGATGTACTCGCCGAAGTCCTGGGCGCCGCCGGGTATGGCCCACAGACCGTTGTCGCTTCTCTGGATGAGGAGTACGCGGTTGTCGGCGTCTCGGACGAAGGCTGTTGCTGCGACGACGATGCTGTTCGGCTGAGGTGCGTTCGGGTCGTCGTAGTATTCGACGCGGGACATATAATCCTCCGCTCGGACCGAGCAACGCTCAGGCGGGACCAGCGTTCGCCCCGGAACCTACAGGTACGGTTGGGATCGTGATTTCGGCGGTGGTGTTCGACGTTGGTGAGACGCTTGTCGATGAGACTCGGGAGTATGGGACGTGGGCTGATTGGTTGGGGGTTCCGCGGCATACGTTTTCGGCGGTATTCGGTGCGGTTATCGCGAGTGGGCGCGACTACCGGGAGGCGTTTCAGGCGTTCCGGCCTGGGTTCGATCTGACTCGTGAGCGGCAAGCCCGGATCGATGCGGGCGATCCGGAGACTTACGGGGAGGAGGACCTCTACGCCGATGTTCGGCCCGCGTTGTCCAGGTTGCAGGAGATGGGGGTATGGGTGGGTGTCGTTGGTAACCAGACAGTTCGGTCCGGCAGGATTCTGAGGAGTCTGAACCTTCCGACGGATTTTGTTGCGACATCGGATGATTGGGGTGTCGCGAAGCCGTCGGTGGAGTTCTTCGCGAAGGTGGTCGAGGTGGCGCCGTGCAGTGCTGGACAGATCGTGTACGTCGGTGACCGCATCGACAACGATGTCGCGCCTGCCAAGAAGGTTGGCATGCGGACCGCCTACATCCAGCGCGGTCCATGGGGCTGGATTCTCCGCGACCAGCAAGTGGTCGCGGACATGTCGGACTGGCGGATCCGGGAGCTGACTGAGTTGCCGGAAATCGTTGCGGCGGAGAATGGTTCGGCTAACCAATCAGTGAGTTGACTGTTGTGTGCCAGTCGTAGAGTCGATTGTCGAGGCTCCGGACGGCTGGCAGCGAATCCCACTGGCGAAGCGTCTGACGGACCGCCTTGATGCGTTCCATTGCCGTCGCGTACCAGTTGCGACCAAGGATATCGAGCGCTTCCTCGAGATGTGTGCAGGCTTGCTCGGGGTTCGCCTCCAGCGCTGAGGCGGCCGCCAGGTCCGCAAGATAGATGGATCGCTGTTTGATCGAGTCGTCGGGGAGGTCCGAGAGGACTCGCTCGAGAGCTTCGCGTGCCTCTCTGCCCCGCCCGGCGGCGATGAGGGTGTTCCCCTTGAACCCGGCAAGTCGAGTGGGCGAGAACCAATCGAGCCAGGCCGGAGATGGATTGGTTTCACTGTCGTATTCGCTATAGGTCTCCTCGGCATGCTGGAGCAGTTTGAGAGCACGGCGGGTATCGCCGAACCGTGTCTCGATTTCGGCTTCCACGGCATCGAGCCATGCGACCATTTCGGCGCTGGCGTTGCCCCGGCGTGCGAACGTTCGAGCGGCTCGAAGACGGTCGCGAGCTTCTTCCGCACGTGACGGGTCGCCGGAGAAGGCCGGAGCGAATGCCATGTGGGCCAGCGTCGCCGAGCCGAGCAGCGCATCGTCGGCCTCGTGGGCTGCTTGAAGTGCCGACACCAAGCTTCTTTGGGCGAGTTCTGGCTTCTGAAGATCGAAGAACTCGATCCGTCCGGTAAGCAGACTCGACTCGGAAACCGCCCGGGCCAGAAGCGTTTTCGCGGGCGAAGGCACCCGTTGAAGTAGGTCCAATCCTAGCGCCGAATGCTCGGCAACAGCATGATGCAGCCGTACCACAGGCACCGACCAATAGAGGTGCCGATAGGAAACGGTGATCGCCATGAAGTCGGTCGCGACCGACGGCGGGAGGGTGGACATCGGTGCACCGAAACGTCTCGGAACCCAATTTTCGGATGTGGGAGCGCCCGAAGGCTTCTTGATGCCGGGCGCTTCGTCCTCTGTCCAAGGGGGAGTGAAGCCGAGGTCGGTAATGGGCCGTTTGAACAGGGCCTCCAGGGCGGCTGCGTGTTCGGGGTGTGGCCAAGGCGATTCGCTGGATTCCCAACGACGAACCGTCCGCGTGCTGATCGAAATGCGCAGTCCGACTGCATGTGCCGTGTCATTGAGCGCTTCCGCGAGGGCGGCTTGCGACCGGTATCCGAGGGCCTGGCGGGCCGCGCGTAGTGCGGAGTTTCCTGAAGTCGTCATGCCACCAGGCTAGTCCTCTATGAGGACATCGTGCGCGGAAGGGGCGTCGTTATGTCCTCTCTATGGACTCTTGTATGTCCTTTCTTCGTCATCCTTCTAGCGAGAGCATTCACGCATCAAAGCTCGCCGTCCGGGTGGGCAAAGGCGCTCGGAGATCGATCTCCCGACACGGATGTGCCGACCGGACCGGACATGACAGAACGAGGGGTGACTCATGAGGCGGCTTCCGACGGCTATGGGATGGATCGATCCCGATATGTCGGATTCTTTGGAATGGGATGTGGCGCAGGTGCGGCGGTTGGCCCGGCGGCTAGGCTACCAGCTGATCTGGCGCGGTGACTCTCCGGTTCGGTTGGTCGATCAGGTCCGCGCCGAGGAGGTCGATGTGGTGCTTGTACCCGCGCCGTACCATCTCGGGGTGCTCGAGATCGACGCGGTCACGCACATTGCCGATATTGAGACGGCTTGTCCGCGTCTGTCTTTCAGTCGTTGGGCCGTGGGGAGTGGCGGCAGATGAGTGGATGGGTAGTGGTGGGGCTTGTTGCCGCGGTGGTTATTCCGGCGGCGGTTCTGGGAGCGGCGTTGTTCTGGCCGCATAGGCCGCCAACGGGCCGGTCGGTCAACGTTATTCGTCGTGTCGAGGCTGAGGACCGTTTTGAAGGGGGAGGGAAGGCGCTGTAGGTCGTTGCGGTGGAGTGGTCGATCGAGTGCTCAATGTCCGCGAGCAGTCGGGTGCAGTGGCGAGCCGGGGTCGGTCGCTGATGGGAGTGGGTGGCTGACTTTTCTACAAGACACGGGCGTTGTCGCTGGGCAGGGTTGGGGTGCTGCGGGACGAAAGGAAAGGGGCTCTCATGGGCGACACCAGTGCCAGGTCGGTGATGGGACGGCGTTTCAAGTCGGTGGGTGTTGCGGTGTTGGCCGCCTTGGTGATTGGTGGTGCGGGGGGCGTTGGGAATGCCGCGCCGGAGGGCTCATACGAGGGGATGGTGACGGTGACCGGCGGAGACGTCCATGTCGTGACGGACGGGAAGCCGCGGGCCGAGGCGGTGGTACTGGTGCATGGGTTGGGTGGGTCGGTGGGGTGGTGGGAGGAGGTGATGCCCGCGTTGCGGGACAAGTACGTGTTGCGGATCGATCTGCTCGGGCACGGGCAGTCGGCGAAATCCGAGAGTGGGTACAGCATCGCGGAGCAGGGCAGTCGGGTCGGGGAGGTGCTCGATCGGCTCGGTGTGCGGCGGGCGGTTGTGGTCGGGCATTCCACGGGTGGATATGTGGCGACGGCGCTGGCCGAGCAGCGACGAGGACTTGTCGAGGCGCTCGCGTTGATCGATTCCGGGCCACGGCTCGATGCGTTGACCGACAACGGCCCTGCGGGGGAGTTGCTGCTCAATCCCGCTATCGGGCAACCGTTGTGGCCGTTGCTGCCGGATGCTGCGATTCGGTATTCCATGAGCAGTGCCTTCAGTTGCGATGTGCCGATCCCCGATCGGCTGGTCGCTGATTTCCGGGGTATGACCTATCGCAGCGTCACCGCGACATCAAATGCCTCGGACGAGTATTTGCGAGATCGGGTCGAATCGGATCGGCTCGTGGACCTCCACCTGCCCACCATGGTGATCTACGGCGTGCAGGACAAGCGTTGGCCCGCGGAGTCTTTCGAGGAATATCGTCGGGTACCGAATGCGCGGCTCGAGTCCCTCGATTGCGGCCACACCCCGATGCTCGAGAATCCCGATATTACCGGCGCCCTCATCCGCGACTTCGCAGAGAATCACTGAACAGGGCTCCAGCGCCCGACCACCACCGAGTACGAGGGCAACTACCCAAACCAACGGAGGCGCAGATGCGGATCCTGATCTCCGGCGCCAGTATCGCCGGTCCCGTACTGGCGTACTGGCTTGCGCGGCAGGGCTTTTCGGTCACGGTGGTCGAACAGGCGCCCGCACCGCGCAAGACCGGCGGCCACGCGGTCGACCTGTTCCGGCCCGCGATGGACATCTCGGAGAAGATGGGTGTGCTGGCTCGCATCGAGGAGCGGACGACCGGCACGCGGAGGTTGGCGCTCGTCCCGGAAGGTGGGCGGCCGGTCCGGGTGGACTTGGCCAAGGTCTTCGGCGCCGCCTCCGATCGGCACGCCGAGATCATGCGCGACGATCTGAGCGAGATCTATTACGAGGCATCCCGCGACGACGCCGAGTACCTGTTCGGCGACTCGATCACCGCGATCGCACCCGACGGTGCGGTGCGGTTCGAGCAAGCCGCGCCGCGCCGCTTCGATGTGATCGTCGGTGCGGACGGCCTGCATTCCACCGTGCGCCGCCTGGTCTTCGGCGCCGAGTCCGGTTTCACCGTCGGCACCGGGGCATACCTCGCGGTGCTCACGCTGCCCGCCGCCACCGGCATCGATGGTGAACTCCGCATCCATGTCGGCGTCGGCCGCACCGCCGGGATGTACAGCGCGCGACATCTCGGGGAGGCGCGGGCACTGTTCCTGTTCCGCAGCCGACATCCACTCGACTACCACCACCGCGACGTACCCCGGCAGAAGGAACTGTTGCGCGCCGCGTTCACCGGCGTGGATCCCGAGGTGCGGCGCTGGCTCGACGCCCTCGACGACACCGACGCCTTCTACTTCGACTCCATCACCCAACTGCGCATGGACACCTGGTCACGGGGAAGGGTGACGCTCGTCGGCGACGCGGGCTACTGCCCGGGGCCGGCGGTCGGCGGCAGTACGAGTCTCGCTGTCGTCGGCGCGTACGTCCTGGCCGGTGAGCTGGCACGGGCGGGCGGCGACCCCGACCGCGCGTTTCCCGCCTACGAGCGCGCGATGGCCGAGCACGTGCGCGGCAGCCATGCCGTCGGCCGGAGCGCGGCGAAAACGCTCATTCCCACCTCCCGGCTCGGTGTGCGGGGCCTGGCCCAGGGCACGCGCCTGCTCGCGGCCCTGCCCCCGTCGCTCGGCCGGGCCTTCCTCCGCCTCACCACCAAGAGCGCACGCGTCCACAACGTCATGACAGTCGCCGACTATCCGGCCCCGCCGGGGCAGCGGGTCGACGCCTGAGAAGGATTGCGCCGGCACATCTTCGGTCCTACGCGCCGGTCACCACCGGCGCCCTACCCCGCACCCGCCGCTCCCGCGTCAGCCCCCGCTCCAGCCACCACTCCGCCACCAGCAACGAGGAAGTCCACCCCAACCACGTGCCGATCCCCGCGATCGTCTGCGTCATCAACTGCTCGTCGCCGTGAAATGTGGTGTGCAGCTGCGGACTCAGCGCGACGGTGAGGACGCCGCCCACCAGCCGGTTGAGGATGATCGACAGGGTGAGGGCGAAGCTGCGGATCATCCAGCGTCGATGGTCGGCGAAGCGGCGGCGCCGGGCCGCTCGCCAACCGGTGATCGTGACGGCGAGCCACAGCAGTGCCAGCATGACGTTGCTGACCCGGGCGACCGGGCCGAACGGGCTGGTCGCGCCGATCACGACGCCCGCGAGCCCGGCGGGCAGCACACCGGCGAAGACGTACCAGCGGCCCATCCGCCGATGCACCGCCGAATACCTGCGCCGAAACCACGGCCACACCTGGAACCCGCAGAGCAGGATCGCGATCGAGCCGCAGACCACGTGCACCACGAGCAGCGGATAGTGCGGCGCGAAGCCGGGATCCGGCACCCGCGACCGCGCCGGGTCGAGTGTCAGATACGGCGGCAGGGAGAAGGCGACGAAGGCGACGACGAGCACCAGCAGCGGGCCGACCCAGGGCCGCTGCCACCAGCGTCGTGAACTGTTCGTGCGCACAGGTATTGCCATGGTGGACCACCCTGAGATGTCGGAAGAACAACTACTGCGTAGAATATACGCAAAGCGTAGCGCATACGCAGTAGAGGAGGACAAGTTGGCCGAGCAACCGCCGCGCGTGGCCCGCCTGCTATGGGACGGCAATCAGTGGTCCGGCCGCGGGCCGCGACCGGCGCTCAGTCTCGAGCGCATCGTCGCCGAGGCCATCGTCATCGCCGACGAGGAGGGCATCGGCGCGGTGTCGATGCAGCGCGTGGCCAGGCAACTCGGTGCGGCCACCATGTCGCTGTACCGGTACGTGCCGAGCAAGGACGAACTGGTCGCGCTGATGTTCGATACGACCATGTCCGACCCGCCGGACCTGTCCCGGCACGGGTGGCGCGCGGCGCTGGAGCAATGGTCGCGGGAGAGCCGGCAGCTGTATCTGCGACATCCGTGGATGCTCGCCATCGGCGCGAACAATCGCTGGATGGGACCCAACGAGGCCGCGTGGGGTGAGGCCGCGATCGGTGCGGTGACCGCGGCCGGGTTGCCGCCGGACACCGTCGCCGACATCATCTTCTCCGTCAACGCGTTCGTCGGCGGCATCGTCCGGCTGGAGATCGACCCGACCCTCGGGCGCGACCAGACCGGGCATGTCGGCCCCGCCCTCGATCCCGCGATGATCGAGAACTACGGCCGCCCGGAGCGATTCCCGGCCCTGCTGGCCATGCTGTCCGCCGACCCCGGTGACGACTACGGCACTCGCGACCTCGCCGCGTCCGTCTTCGAATTCGGCCTCGGCAAACTACTCGACGGCATCGCCGCCCACCTCGACTCCTGACCGAGAGCGCCAGGCCCGCAACGCCTCTGCCTCGAGTACATCCCCGTGGCCCACGCAGACGGTGTCGACATCCAGCTCCGTGAGGCGGTGGGCGGCGGCCGCGACGGCGTCACTGTCGAGATTGAACACTCCCGGCATGGTGGCGCCCCGGAGGTTGGCGAGAGTGTCGCCGGTGAACAGCACGCGGTGGCTCGGCAGGTGCAGGGCGATGCTGCCCGCCGTGTGCCCGGGGACGGCGAGAACTGTTGCGCCGCCGCCGAAGTCGAGTGACTCACCGGCGTGCAGTTCGCGGTGCACCGGAGCCGGACGCGGTGGGATGCCCGGCGGCAGCGCCGCCGCGATCGGGCGTTCCCAGTCGCGCAGCACCGGAGCGGGCTGCGGGCGCTCGCCCCGCACGATGGCGGCATCGGCGTGATGAGCCCAGATCTCGGCGCCCCATTCGGCCAGGTCGGCGGCCGAGCCGAGATGGTCGTCGTGGGCGTGGGTGAGGATCACTCGCCGCACCTGGCGGGGCGCGAAACCCAGTGCGCGCAGGCCGTTCTCGATCGCACCGGCGGCGCCGGGCAGGCCACTGTCGATCAGCGTCACCGCCCCGTCGTCGTTCCAGACGTACACAT
Source organism: Nocardia wallacei (assembly GCF_014466955.1). Classification (NCBI taxonomy): domain Bacteria; kingdom Bacillati; phylum Actinomycetota; class Actinomycetes; order Mycobacteriales; family Nocardiaceae; genus Nocardia; species Nocardia wallacei. The sequence goes on from NZ_AP023396.1 coordinate 1,271,230, forward strand.
TGAGGTCGTTGACCTCGGAAAACCGCAGGGCGTTCAGCTGCGGCAGCACGGATACGATCTCCACACCGCGAACCTACCGACAACCGGCCCGGCCACCCGGGAAATCTGCTCTGAGCAGAGAACGGGCGCCGCGCGACGCGGCGGCGCCCGCACGGATCATGCTCTGTCGCGCAACGGCGTTCGCCCACCGGCCAATTCGGCCGTGAACGACTGGGTGTGCCGGTAGCTGCGGGCCACCAGCGCGGAGCGCAGATACCACAACCCGCTGGCCTGGGTGGGGTCGCACCCGGTGAGGGTGGCGATGCGTTTGAGCCGGTAGTCGACCGTATTGGTGTGGATGTGCAGGGCATGGGCGGTGCGCTGGCGGTTCAGGTTGTTGCTGATGTGCCGTTGCAGGGTGTCGAGCAGTTCCGGATGCGGGTCGAGCGGGTCGAGCAGGGTGCCCAGGTGCTCGCGGCCGGGACCGGGCCGGGTGAGCTGATACTCGAGCGCCAGGTCGTCGAACCGGTAGAGGCCGCGTACGAGCCGGAGCCGGTGCACCATGTCGAGCAGTTGGTGGGCGCGGTCGGCCGCGGCCGGGATGTCGTGGGTGTCGGAGGTGACGACGGTCGCGGTGATCGCCACCTGCGCCGCCTGTGACAACGTATCGACCAGCTGATCGAGATCGATCTCCCGGGTGGCCGGAATGAGCAGCGTGCCGCCGTCGACGCTCAGCAGCGACAGCGGGGCGTCGCCGTTGAGACTGGTGGCCAGCGCGGCCTGGATGCGGCGCAGCTTGCGGCGCGCGACCACCGCGCCGTCCAGCATCGGATTGTTCTCCTCCGGATGCGGCGGCACCGCCAAGGCCAGCACGTGGTACTGCTCGGCGATCTCGATGCCGGATTCGCGGGCCATGGTGGAGGTCGGCCGGCCGCCCAGCAGCGCCGAGGTCAGCGTGTGCACCGCGGTGTGGTGTTCGCTGACCACCGAACGCAGTTCGCGCACATAGGCTTTCGATACCGCGGTGGTCATGGTGTCGAGCATGTCCACCACCATCTTGGCGGCGCCGACCAGATTGTCGTAGTCGTCGCGCCGCAGTGCCAGCATCTGCTCGTCGCCGTCGATCGTGCGCCGATAACTGTTGGTGGCGCTGGTGATCACCAGGTCGAGTCCGAGGCGGAAACCCTCGTGGATGGCGTGGTGGATGGTGTCGATCGGCACGCCTTCGCGCGCCCACTGCGCGGCGGTGTCCTCCAGTTTCCGGGTCTTCTCCGGCACGTCGGCGCCGTCGAGCATACTGACCGCCAGCTCGAGACACAGCCGGGTGATGGAGGTGACGTCACCGTGGATCGCGTCGCCGGGCAGGGTTCGGCACGGTGCGACGGTCTCCACGAAGTGCCCCACCATCTGACGCGACAGGGCCCGCACGTCCTTCAACGGCGTGGAGAACGGCGTCCCGGAATACGTCAGACCGGGACTGTTGGACATGTCGGCTTTCATCGGCGACCTTCCTTCCACCTTTGGTAAGACGAGGTGGGTATCACCCGCTTGTTGCTCTGCCACAAACGGTAAGCCGAGCTTCAACTCACCTTCTACTCCTCTTTGAAGATTGTTCGGCAGTCGCGAAAACGCCGATTCATCAGGCGAAACAGTGCGCGGCGGCGGGGGTTGCGGAGCGTTCTGCGCGCGGATAGTTGGCCACAAGCTCACTTTTGGCGAGTCGTTCCGTACGCTGCGGTACGTTCGTGCCCGTCCGCAGCTCAGGCGGCCCGGGCGTTGATTTCCGCCTGGGCCATCGCGGCGATCATCCGCGCCGTCATCGCGATGGCCTCCTTGCGCTGCTGGGCGTCGATGTCCAGCGCCGAAACCCGCAGCACCGCGGCGAAACCCGTGTTGATCAGCACGAACGTCATGACGTCGTACTCGTGGTCGTCGCCCGGTCCGAGCATCTGGATGACCAGCACCTTGACCAGCAGGCGCAGCCGCGGCTCGAATTCGGGGATGCCGCTGCTGTAGAACTGCACACCGGCCACCAGGGCTCGCACCAGCTGCGCGTTGTCTACCAGCTCGTCGCTGATGACCTCGAGGATGCCGGTGATCATGTCCACGGTCGGCTTGTCCGACATGCCGAAAACCCGCTGTGTGAAGCGTCTTTCGATGTTCTCCAGCAGTCGCCCGAGCAGTTCCTCGACGATGACCGAGCGATCGGAGAAATACCGGTAGACCGTGCCGATGCTGACTCCGGCCTCCGCCGCGATGCGGTTCGTCGAGGTGTTGGCGATGCCGCGCTCACCGAAGAGCTGCGCGGCGGTGTCGAGTATGTGTTCCCTGGTCGCCTTGGCACGATCCTGTCTCGGGCGACGGCGCTGTCCCGCGGTTTTCGGCGGCATCGCGCTCTCCTGCCTGCTGTCGAAAGAAGATGAGCGTCGCTCAGTTTAAGCACAGTCCGCCCGCACCGTGGCGGAATCCGCGCCCGGAACCTGTTGGTCGGTTCGCCGTACTTGCGAATTCCCGGCCCGGCGCCGCCTCGATGGGGTGGAATGTGGGTGAACGGGAACAGGCAGCGTTGCCAGTGGAGGTGCGGTAGTGGCCGGTCGAGTGCCGAAGGGGCGTTTCGTACGGGGGAGCAGAATGGGCCGGCTCGCGGCCGGGCAGGCCGTCCGCGGGGTCGGGACCAGGCTGTCCATGATCGGCCGTCCCGAGCAGGCTCGGCAGGTGCTGGCCGAACGGGCCACGCTGCAGGCGGCACAGCAGTTCGTCACGGTGCTCGGCGCGATGAAGGGCGCGGCGATGAAATTGGGGCAGATGCTGTCGGTGCTCGACGTCGATCTGCTGCCGGAATCGCATCGCGAGATGTTCCGCGTCAAACTCGCCGAACTCCGCGACCAGGCGCCGACCGTGCCGTTCGGGCAGATGCGGGCGGTGCTCGAGGCCGATCTCGGGCCGCTCGGTCGGACCTTCCGGGATTTCGACGAGACACCGGTCGCGGCCGCCTCGATCGGCCAGGTGTATCGGGCCACGCTGCGCGACGGCCGGACGGTCGCGGTGAAGGTGAAGTATCCGGGCGTGGACGAGGCCGTGGAATCGGATATGCGCAACCTGGCCATGATCAGCAGGTTGTGGAAGTCCATTCTGCCGAGCGCGGCCGACGAGGACGTACTGGACGAGATCGCGCGCAATATCGGCACGGAACTCGATTATGTGCGCGAGGCCCGGACGCAGCACCGGGTGGCGACGCGCTACCGGGATCACCCGTTCATCACCGTGCCCGACAGCGTCGAGGAATGCTGCGGGCCGCACGTGCTCGTGACGGAATTCGTCGAAGGCGAATCGTTTTCGCAGCTGCGGCAATTGCCGGCGGCCGACCGGGACCGGATCGGGGAATTGATCTACCGCTTCTACATCACTCCCATCTTCGCCGACTACGAATTCTGCGGCGATCCCCATCCCGGCAATATCCTGCTCGCCGCCGACGGCCGGCTCGCCTTCGTGGATTTCGGGCTCTACAACACCATGGACGCCGTGTACGTGGAGGCCGAGCGCACGGCCATGCGCATGGCGTGTGAGCAACGCGCCGAGGATCTCTACGACACGTGGGTCGGCCGCGGCATCATCGACCCGAACGCGGGCGTGACCCCGCAGGAGTGCATGGAGTACGTCTGGGCCGCCGCCGGCTGGCACCTGCTCGACGAGGAGATCACCATCACCCCCGAACTCGCCACGGGCGCGGTCGTTCTGGCCATCGATCCGCGCGCGGCCAGCTTCCGCGGCATGCGCCGCCAGCACCTGCCCGCCGAGCACGTCTTCTCCCGCCGCGCCGACCTGTTCACTTTCGCGGCCCTCGGCCAACTCGTCACCACCAACAACTGGCATCGCCTGGCCCGCGAATGGCTCTACCACGAACCCCCGGCCACCGAGATCGGCCGCGCCTGCGCCGAGTGGCGGGCGAGCCGGTAGCGCGGTGAGGGGCATCGTTACGGCGACATGCCGACGAGTTCGGCGCTATCCGCCCACAGCGCCCGCGCCGCCTGGGGGTCGCGCGCCGACTCGGACGGTTGCGGCCAGGTGAGCACTCCTCTGCGCAGGGCGGCGTAGGTACGGCCGTCCGGGGGCGTGGCATGGCCGAGCGCCAGGTCGGCCAGGGCGGCACCGGCGGCCGCGGGCGTGTTGAAGTGACGGTTGAACGCACGCAGGGGGCGGGCGAGCGCGGGCGTGCCGAGCAGCGACCAGACGACCGGCAGCGGGAAGGCGAGGTTGCCTGCCAGACCGGTGCCGAAGACCTGGCCGGGGCAGTAGGCGATGGCGGTGAGGCGGCGGTGGGTGCCGCCGTACTCGGACAGTGCCCGCGCGGTCAGGACAGCGCACAGTTTGGCGGCGGTGTAGGCGTGCTGGCCCGCCTTTCTCGGCGTGGGATCCCGGCCGGGATCGCGGTCGGGGTGGGCGAGCAGCGTCGCGTCGGCGTGGCGCGGCGGCGTGAGACCGCCCTTGGTAGCGGGGTCGTGGGTGCCGCTCGTGGTCAGCACGACGGTCGCGGTGTCCGTCAGAAGGGGCAGCAGCAGGCGCAGCAGGAGGTAGTGGGCGAGGTGGTTGACGGCGAAGGTGGTCTCGAAGCCGTCGACCGTGCGGCCGTCGGCGTCGGGGCGGATCACGCCCGCGTTGAGCACCAGGGCGTCGATGCGGGTGTCTCCCAGGGTCTCGCGGACCTCGGTCGCGAAGGCGCGCACCGACGCCAGCTCGGTGAGGTCGAGCGGGAGAACCGCGCCTGTGGCCGTGCGGCGCGCGCCGAGAAGGAGCCGCGCGGAGTCCGTACATGCTATCCGGTCGGCCGCGATCGCACCGAAACCCGATGTGCCGCCGGTCATTACCATTACTGACATGCTTCCTCCGGGAAGCCCGTCGAATTGTGACGGTCTCGAATGTAGCGCCATGGCTCAGAAACCGATACCCGGACGGCCGGGCCGGGGTATGAGGCGGGCGGTGCGGCATCTGGTGGCGTAGCGGACCACCGGGCCCGCGAAGATTCCGGCGAGACGGGTGTAGGGCCAGATGCCGATCAGCAGCAGCACGGTCAGGGCGCGCAACCGGTGCAGGGCGGGGGCGTCGGCCATGGTCTCGGGTTTCGGGCGCAGGATGAAAAGTGAACGCGCCCAAGCGAACAGCGTTTCCGCGGGGCGGTAGTTGCCGTCGAGGGAGTTCGGGTCGAAGCGCACCAGGATGCCGGACAGGACGACCGCGGTCAGGACCGGGAGCGTCAGCCGGTCCAGCGGGGTGACCGGCGCGCGGTAGGCGCCGGCGATCATCGGCGGCAGGAACACCAGGACCGCCCCGGCCGCGGCGGTCGGCCCGGCCACCATCTCGACCCCGGCCGGGATCGCGTGCAGGACGCCGCGCGGGTGATCGTGCGGTCCGGAGGTGGCGACATCGGTGACGCGGGCGGCCAGCACGAGGACGGTTCCGAGGCGAAAGGCGTTGGCGCCGTAGCGTTCCAGTCGGTCGATGTCCGGGCCGCCACCGGCCGGGTGGAAGCGGTCGTGGCGGTATCGCCACACATTGCCGAGTACGAAGGACACGACAGCGCAGTAGGGCAGGACGACCCAGAGCAGAACCGGCACGGTTCGTCATCGCCTTCCGGAGTGGGGGAACTGGTGCACCACGGTCGCAGAGGCGCAAACTCCGAGCTAGGGGCCAAAGACACCTACCGAGGCGGCTCATCGGGACAAGCGCGCCCCCATTGCCGCAGGAAAGCCCGTGCCGCGTCGAGGTGCTGCCGCTGCAACCCGGTGTGCCGGTCGACCGGGATCAGCCGGGTGGGCGCCCCGGAGTCGCTGCGCCGTTCGGCCCAGCTCCCGTCTGCCGGTTGGAACTCGTCGTCGAACCAGCACAGCGGCCGCCGGCCCGCCCAGCGGTCGATCGTGGGCAACTTGCCGTGCCGGCCGTCGCGATGCCGGATACCGGTGTCCTCGAAGACGATCACCTCGAGCGCGGGCAGCCCGAGCAGCGGGCCGAGGAGGCGGTCGGCCTCATGCTCCCAGGCGGTGGCCCACACCAGATCGGCGTTCGTCTCCTGCGCCAGTCGCAGCAGGTCGCGCCCGCGCTCGGGATGCAGCAGCACCCGCTGCTCGATCGGGGGCACGGCCGGGATGATCCGGTGCGACACCACGAAGGGCAGGTAGCCGGTGGGCGGCGGCCGGCCCCGGCGCGGATAGGGATTCAGCGGGCCGTCGACATCCAGAAGTATTGCCGCACGCGGTGATTCGACCATGCGCATCCTCCCCGAATTCGGCAAGTTTACCCGGTCCGGACGCTCGGCGGGCGGATAGCCGGCGAAACGCTCGGCTGTGCGGTGGGCCTCCGGCTGCCGCTGGTTCGGCGAATCCGCGCTGGTGACGCCGAGATTGTGGCACCATTCGAAGTAGGTAACGGTCGGGCGTCGAGGAGATCGGTCCGAATCGGGTGACTCGGCGACCGGCGAACTTCGGACCACACACAGGATCGCGGCAGGGCCGATCATCGGCCCTCATTCCCAGGAGCCCGCTATGTCGGATCCGTCGCACACCAGAATCTGCCTGACCGGGACGGCGTCGCGCGCGCCGATGGTCAGCCTGTTCCTCGTCCCAGAGCCGCGCGTGCGCGGCGCCTGCATGCTGCACCTGCTCGAGCAGGCGCCGGTCGACGACGCACCCCGCCCCGACCCGGAACTGATCGCCTCCGTCGAGGCCCGTCACCTGCCCGGCGCCCGGGCCCGGCTGCTCGAAGTCGAACCGGTCCGCGCGTCCGCGCCGCAACTGCGCACCGTGTACCACGACCACTACATCGCCGACGGCCCACTCGGGCTGGACACCGGTGATCCGGCCGAGCTGGCGCGCCTGTCGATGCTGCCCGAGCATCCGATCGGCCCGCGCCGCATCGACGACTTCGAGGATCACTCGGTCCGGCAGGCGATGCTGGCCGTGTACCGCTATTTCGGTGTGGACCAGCGCATTCCGCTGATGTACCACGGATTCGCCGATCCGGGCGGCGGGTGGCTGGCGTTGCGCACGGCCGTCGCCTGAGGGCTCGGTCGGCGGGCGGCCTGGTAGCGGGAAACGTGCGGTGTCAGCGTGCGGTGACGAAGCCCTGCGCGACCAGCCAGTCGCGAGCGACGTCGGCCGGTTCCTGGCCCTCGACGTCCACCTTGCGGTTGAGTTCGGTGATGCTCTCGTTGGTCAGCTGCGCGGTGATCGGGGCCATCACCTCGGCGACCTGAGGATGTGCGGTGGCGAAGGATTCGCGCATCACCAGCGCCGCGTTGTACTTCGGGAAGAACTTCAGATCGTCGTCCAGCAGTTTCAGGTTCAGGGCCGGGATGCGGCCGTCGGTGGCGGCCACCGAACCGAACTGGCAGGTGCCGTCGGCCGTCGCCGGGTACACCAGCGAATCCTGCATGACCTGCTTGCGCACCTTGCCCATGTCGACGCCGTACTTGCGGACCAGGCCGGGGAAGCCGTCCTGCCGGACGCTGAATTCGGTTCCGACACAGGTGGTTCCGGTGGCCGGGTCGGTGTTCACCAGGCGGGCGTAGTCCGACAGGGTGGTGGCGCCGGTCCGCTGCTGGGCCGGTCCGCTGGTGACGAGCGCGTAGGTGTTGTTCATCGGGGCCAGGTCGGCCCACACCATGCCGTGCTCGGCGCGGTCCTGGTCGCGGACCGCCTCGAACTGCGCGACCGAATCCGGGACGGGGGTCTCGTTGCCGAGGTAGTTGATCCAGCCGGTGCCGGTGTAGTCGAACGCGACATCGACCTGCCCGTGCAGTTGGGCATCGCGCAGGCTGTTGGAGCCGGTGATGGCGGTCAGGTCGCGGACCTCCGCCCCGGCGGCGCTGAGCGCGAATTCGATCAGGTAGCCCAGGATGATCTGCTCGGTGAAGTCCTTGGAGCCCACGATGACTCGCACCCCGTCGAGTTCGGGGACAGGCTGAATGCTGCCGGGCCCGACCCGCAACGGCACCGCGCCCCCGGCCTCCAGCCCGCATCCGCACAGCAGCAGCCCCACCGCAGTCAGCGCGGCTATTGCCTTGGCCCCCACCGAGACAGGCCGTTGCCGCGCCGACGCGGACCGTCGCCTTGCCGCCGAGGTCTGTCGCCTTGCCGCCGAGGTCTGTTGGCTTGCTGGCGTGGGTTGTTGGTGTGCTGCTGTGGGCGGTTGGTTCGCTGGCGTGAGGTGTTGGTGTGCCGTTGTAGGCGGTTGGCTTGCTGGCGTGGGGGGTTGGCCTGCCGCTGTCGGCCATCGCCGCGCCGGCGCAGGCGGTGGAGTTCGTGACGGGAAGTTGGGAGTGCTCATCGCAGCCCCCTCGGTCCGAGGAAGCGTTCGGCGAGGGCGCCGAGCCAATCCACCAGGAGGGCCAGGGCGACGGCGAGGAGTGCGCCTACCCATAGCGTTACGTTGTCGCGCAGTTTGTAGCCGGTGTCGATAAGGATGCCCAGGCCGCCCGCGCTGACCAGGAACGACAGCGTCGCGGTGCCGACCGCCAGCACCAGCGAGGTGCGCAGGCCGGCCAGGATGTAGGGCACCGCGAGCGGAAACTCGATGCGGCGCAACACCGTAACGGCCGACATGCCCTGGCCGCGTCCGGCGTCCACGAGCGTCGGATCGACCTGCTGGTAGCCGAGGATGGTGTTGCGCAGCACCGGAAGCAGCGAATACAGCGCGATCGGCCCCACGCCGACCCAGAAGCCGGTGTGCTCGGTCCACAGGTAGGTCAGCACGATGAGCCCGATCGTGGGCGCGGCCGAACCCAGGTTCGCGATACCCACGAACAGCGGCGCCGCCCGCCGGTATCGGGCGCGCGTCAGCAGCGTGCCCAGCGGTACCGCCACCAGCACGACGATCACCATGACGGTCAGGGTGATGACCACGTGCTCGCGGGTGGCGGTGGCGATGTTGTCGGCGTTCATGCTGGCCTGCTGGGTGGCGGTCAGCGTGCGGCCGAATCCCCACCAGAGCACGCCGACGGCCAGCGCGAGCGCCAGCAGCGGCTGGGCGAACAGTCGGATGCGTTCGGCCCGCCGCTCCGGGTGCCCAGTGGCGACGCTCATGTCCGCGGGCCCGGTTCGGTTGTGGCGCTGGTGTGTTCGGCGCGCATCTCGGACAGGTGCGCCACCAGGGTGTCGATGGTGATCAGGCCCGCGTATTCGCCGCGACGGCCGGTGACGACGGCGTGGGCGTTGCTCTCGGCCAGCAGCACCTCGAGCGCCCCCTGCAGCGACGAGCGCAGCGCGACCGTGCCGGTGACGGGCAGCCCGGCCGCGCGCAGCGAGGTCGCCTGCGCGAGCAGGGCATCCGAGACCCACCGCAGCGGACGGCGTTGGGCGTCGAGCACCAGGCCCCATTTCCACTCCCGCTCGGCGAGCGCGGCGCGCAGCGGCTGCACCTCGTCGGATTCCAGGGCGGTGGGGCACTGCCCGAGCGCCACGTCCTGCACCCGGACCAGCGTGAGCTGCTTGAGCGCGGCGTCGGCGCCGACGAATCCGGCCACCGTCTCGTCGGCCGGTTCGGCCAGGATCGCGGCGGGGGTGTCGTACTGCAGAATCCGGGACCGGTTGCCCAGCACCGCGATTCGGTCACCGAGCTTGACCGCCTCGTTGAAATCGTGGGTGACGAACACGATCGTCTTGTGCAGTTCGGCCTGCAGGCGCAGCAACTCGTCCTGCAGCAGGCCGCGGGTGATCGGGTCGACGGCGCCGAACGGCTCGTCCATCAGCAGCACCGGCGGGTCGGCGGCCAGCGCCCGGGCCACGCCGACGCGCTGCTGCTGCCCGCCGGACAGCTGGCGCGGGTAGCGGTCGCGGAAGGTGGCGGGGTCCAGCCCGACCAGTTCGAGCATCTCGTCGACGCGGATGGCGATCCGCGCGCGGTTCCAGCCGAGCAGCCCGGGCACCGTCGCGATATTGCGCGCCACCGTCATGTGCGGGAACAGCCCGGCCTGCTGGATCGAATAGCCGACCTGCCGGCGCAGCTGGTCGGCGTTCACCGCGGTCACGTCGCGTCCGGCGATGGTGATGGTGCCCGACGTCGGCTCGATGAGGCGGTTGATCATGCGCATGGTGGTGGTCTTGCCGCAGCCCGACGGGCCCACGAATACCACGATCTCACCGGCGGGAATGGTGAGCGAGATGTTGTCGACGGCCGGATCCCGTTGTCCCGGATAGTGTTTGGTCACCGAGTCGAGGACGATCTCGGCGCGGGGATGCTCCGCGGCGGCGGGTGCGGTCTCAGTCACGGATTCCCCTCGCAGTGGTGAGCCGGCCGACGAGCACGAGCACGGCGTCGAGCAGCAGCGCCAGCACGATGATCAGCACCGTGCCCGTCAGCGCCATCGGCACCGCGGTGGGGCTGCCGAGCCGGGCCAGGCCGGAGAAGATCAGGTTGCCCAGACCCGGGCCCTTGGCGTAGGCGGCCATGGCGAGAATGCCCATGCTCAGCTGGGTGCTGACCCGGATGCCCGCCAGGATCGACGGCCACGCCAGCGGCAGTTCGATGCGGGCCAGGATGCGCAGGCGGTTCATGCCCACGCCGCGCGCGGCATCGGCGACGGCCGGGTCGACGCCGGCCAGGCCGATGATGGTGTTGCGCAGGATCGGCAGCAGCGCGTACAGCACCAGGGCCACGACGGTCGGCGCGACACCCAGGCCCAGGGCCGGAATGAGCAGGCCCAGCAGGGCGAACGAGGGCACCGTCAGGATGATGCTGGCGGCCGCTGTGGACAGCGCCGAACCCCACGGGCTGCGGTGCACCGCGATACCGGCCAGCACGGCCACCACGGTGGCGAGCAGCACCGACTGCACGACGGCGGAGACGTGCAGGTAGGAATCGGTCAGCAGCTGGTTTCGGTGGTCGACGACGAAGGTCCACAGCGTGTCCAGGGTCAGCCCTCCCGCATCCTCGACGTCCGGGCAGAGTGTAGCGACACAGAAGGGGACGGTATGGCATTTCCGGCGGTTTGTCGCGGTAGCGCCATCCGGTCCGGACACTCGGCGGTCGTTCCCGCGAATCGGGCTGCGGCCCTGGTCGTTCCGCCGTTGGAGGCCGAATGACGGCGCAACCGGACACAGTGGGACAGCTATGCCTCTTGACGGTCGGCCCGGCGGCTCGGGATGCTCATCCGGCCGTCCTGCGCAGTGCGGCCAGTAATGCCCGGCGGGGACGGCACGAGCAGACGATCGCACCATGCCGGTGCGGACGGCGCGTGCCGACAGGGCACGGCTGCCTCCCGGCGGCAGCGGACCGGCGGTCGATGCGCACCGACCGCCGGTTTCGCGTACTGCCGCCCCGTCGGGAACCGCGAGGCTCTCCCGGTCGTCTTACTCTGTGACGGCCCGGGGAGGGGAGCGGAGATGACAGGACGCACGCGGACGCGATCGTGGTGGCTCGTGGCGGGGGTGATAATCGTGCTCGCCGTCGTCGCGGTGGGCGGGGTGTGGTGGCAGCATAGTTCGGGCCCGCGGCCGATCGCCGGTGAGCGGCTCACGGCCTTCCCCGATATCGACTCCTCCGGGCTGGATCCCGGCCGGTCCCGGATCATCGCCGTGGCCCGCGCCGAATTCGCCCACCCCGGCGACGGGCGCAAGTACGCCGAAGGGGTCGAGGAGGCGTGGTGCGCCGACTTCGTCAGCTGGGTGCTGCGGGAGGCCGGAATGCCGCTGGCCAACCCGAATTCTGGGTCGTGGCGCATACCCGGCGTCTACACGCTGCAGGAGTACTACGAGTCCGAGCAGCGGTTCGCCGCCGCCGATTCCGGCTACCAGCCGCGCCCCGGCGACGTGGTGCTCTACGACAGCAGCAGCCCGTTCGGTCAGCACACCAATATCGTGCTCGCCGCCGACGCCGCCACCCTCACCACGATCGGCGGAAACGAGCAGGGCGATATCAGAATTCACCGTTACATCCGGGCCGAGGTACCGGGTATGGTCGGGTTCGGTCGTTCCTGAAACGGATCCGCCCGCGGGGGCTGTCACCGAGCGGTGGGTGAGGTGCATCGCGCACATCTCGGCCTACGATGGACCCGGCGGTGCCCGGCAGCGCCGCCGTCGCGGTCCCTGTCCTGCTGCCCCCTCATCGGCAGGACGGGGATCCGCATCGCACGGCGAGGTTTCGGGAGCTCATGCGACAGTCCACTGAAGACCCTTCCACCTGGATCGACTACGCGGATTTCGGTGAGCGTTTCGTCCGGCACGCGGTGACGCGGGCGCGCATCGAGGCCGCGGTCTCCGGGGTGGCCGGGCGCGGGATGACGATCGGCCCGTTCTCGGTCGGGCCCGCCGGGCTGGCCGGATTCGTCGCCGAGGGCAGTGTGGGCAAGCCGATCATCGCGCGCAGCGGGCCGCAGGTCACCTTCGAGGTGCGGGTGCCGGTGTCGCTGCACGTCACCATCACTCTGGGCGGTCAGCGCCTGCGGCTGGAGGCCATAGTCGAGATCGATCTGACGCTGCACGCGCGTACCGCCGCGCCGCTGCTGATCGTCATCGACATACCCCCGGTCACCGCGCCGGACGTCAGTTTCGTGGTACGGGCCCAAGCCATCGGCGCGGCCTTCGAATTGCTGCTGGACCCCATCGCGGTGCTGGTGCAGCGCGAGGTCGCCCACCGGATCAACGCCCTCCTCGCCGACCCCGCCGCCCGCCGCGGGCGGGTCTTCGACGTCGAGGCGATCATGAACGGCACCCGATCCGAGCATCTCGGGCGGGAGAGCCTCGACTGGATCGGTTACGACGAGTTCGGGCGGCGGTTCTTTCCGCTCATCGTCACCGCGGAACGAGTGCGCGAGGTGGTGGACCGCCTCGCCGGGCGGCCCATCGAGATCGGGCCGCTGCGCACCGGGCCGCGCGAGGCGGCGACGGTGGAGGTCAGAGGAGCGGTCCGGGTGCCGCGCCTGGCAGAGCGGGAAGGCGAGGATCCGGTGTCCTTCGATCTGGTGATTCCCGTGGGGCTGGACATCACCGTCGATGTGCTGAAAGCCAATCGGTACCGGGCTGAGGTGGAGATTCCGCTCGTGCTCGAAGCCCGGGCCGCCGACCCCCTACTGATCGTCATCGACACGTCCGCTCCCGACCCCCACGCCATCTCCGTCGACCTGCGTGCCGAGGGCTGGCGGGCCAAGGCGTTGGGGCGGGTCGGGCAGATTCGTCAACAGATCGCTACCCAGGTCGCTGCGGTCATCCGGAACGAACTGGCTGATCCCGCCGGGCGGACGATCGACGTTCAGGCGCGTATCGACGGGGTGTAGGGGGCGCGCACTCGTCCTGGGAGCCTAATAGTTTCGTCCGCTGTCCGGCTTGATCTTTCCGGCGCGGACCAGCGTGTACCACGCCGCACTCTTACGCGGGCAATCTTGCACCGGGCAGTCCCGGTGCTGCTGCATGATCCGGTGCGCGTGGCTAGTAGTCAGTGGCTCGGCCGGGGCTTGATGCGCCCAGCCAACTGTTTGGTGCTCACGCGCGAGCCGTTCCTGGATGTCATCCACGGTCTGGCCGGCCGTGTCCTTGCGCCACCAGTTCATTTTCCGCCCTATCCCTCGGAACCGGGGGACAGGCGTACTGAGGACACGTGTTCTTCGGCGTCGGCCGCCAGACCATCGAGCACGGCTATCAACGTCTGAAGATCGACTCCGGACGGTGGTGACGATTCGGCCGACGACCAGTAGGGGATGCCGCGCGCCGCGGCTCGCTCGCGCAGCGTCTCCACCGGCGGAACGATCTTCCCCTCCCGGACCAGGCACCTGTACGCGGCCGACTTACGCCGACAGGAATCAGCACGACATCCCCTGTGCTGCTGCATGATTCGCTGGGCTTCGGTCACGGTAAGCGGATGGTGGGGATATGCGTGTTCAAGATCGGCGAGGCTCGGCAGCGCAAGGGGCCACGTATTCGGTGGCCGGACCGTCTCCAGGATGAACGAGTCACAGATCCTGGACGGCATGTTGTCGATCGTGTCGAGGTCGTACGCGACGATCGCATCGACCCCGAGGCCCGCGGCGATTCCCAACCCGTACCCGATCGGGTCCGGATGGTCTGCGGGTGGACGCACCGTGTAGAGGCAGACATATCCCAGCTCGGCGGCATGGTCCTGCGCGAGTATCGCGTGCCGTGGGGCTTCGAGGTCCGACACGTCGCCGCGGACCAGGCATGCGGCAGTGGGCTTGGTTGCGTTCTCTTCCTCGAGACTCATGACTTCCTCTCAGCTCGTCCTTCGGGGCGGCCCGCCACCGCCGGAAAGCTGTGCGCCATCGGCCAGTTGGAGAGGGTGGATCGACCGACGTGCAGGAATGGAATTGCATCAACCCAGCGGCGGGGCAGGTTGAACAGTGCGTGTTCGAGGCGTCGCCAAGGGACAGGAAAAGGACAACCGACGCACGACCAGGCCAGAGGACCTACCCTCGGGGTATGACGACTGCTGGTGAAGCGATAGCACGCGAGCGGAAGCTGGCGGGTCTCACACAGCGCGGCTTGGCGAACCGGATCACCTACAGTCTGAGTCTCGTCAAAGCCGTTGAGCAGAAACGTGAACCAGCCAGTCCCGGCATGATCTCCGCCGTGGCGAGAGCGCTGCGCATTCTGCCGGAGCAACTGACCGGAGCGCCCTACGACGATGGCAAGCCGATGTCCGACGCCGTGAACGGGATCACCGCGCTGCTGGCGGAGGGCCGCTACGCCAGAGCCGAGGAGCCGCTACCGCTGGATGCCATCGAGGCGAAGCTGAACGAGGCCCGGCGCCTGTATCGGGCGGATCGTACGAGGCAGACCATCGAGATGCTGCCGGGCATCATTCGCCAGATTCACGGAGCTGTCCAGACAATGACAGGTGATGCCCAGCGCCGAGCGTATTCGCAGCTCGCGTGGGCATACATATTCGCCGAATGGGCCGCGCGGCGAGTCGGCCAAACCCGGCTGGCCATCCCGGCGCTGGACCTGGCCGACCACTACGCGCCGAAGGGGGATGACCCGCACTACGGCGACTTCTCGATGCTCGCCCGCGCCCGTGTACTCACTCACATCGGCGAGTCGGGCGTCGCGGGCCAGCTGATCGACACGGTCATCGAACGTGCGGAGGCGGACACGACGACCACCGGCCTCGTCATGACCGGCTACTCGCATCTGGCTGCTTGTATCAATGAGGCTCGGAAGTTGAACTACGCCAACGCCGTATCGCATGTGGACGCGGCACGGGAGTACGCGGATCGCACCGGCGAGACAGATGTGTACATGACTTCGTTCGGGCCGTTGAACGTCGAATTCCATCGGCACGCAATCGAACTCGAGTCGGGCGACCCACACAAAGCGGCCCGCGAAGGAACACAGCTGACCATCCCGAGCGGGTACGACAAACCGACACGAATCGGACACCATTGGCAGGACAACGCTCGTGCGTGGTTGATGGCCGGCAATCCCGACAAAGCCCTCGTAGCGTTGAACAAGGCGCGGGCAGTCGCGCCGCAACAGACACGACTGCATCCCTCGGTGCGGGAGACTCTGCACGGGATCGCCGCGGCCCAACGACGGAGAAGTGAATCGTTGGTGGGCTTCGCCTCCTGGTTGGGGACTTCCCTCTAACGAGCCCTACATCGACTCCAACGCTCGCGGACCGTCCAGGCGACGGCCGCGGAACTGGGGCTGTACAACCCCAGAGCGGTGAAAGCGAAGACCTCGCAGTCTGGTACGGGTGTCGAAGCTGCCCTAGGCTGGAATTGGGGTGGCGAGGAGAACGCCTTCCATCCGCTGTCCCACTGCGATGGAGTGAGCACAGCGTGGTTCGGTGAGCGCGGAGAACAGCTCGGTTACGGCGTCGTTCACGGCCGCCCATGCTACGCCCGGTATTTCGCGGAGAGTATGGCTGCTGGAGATGATTTCGGGCGGCGGTTCTTCCCTTGATAGTTACCGCTGACCGCGTGCGTGAGGTGGTGGAAGTGAGCGGGCGGTTCGGGTGCGGCGGCTGGCAGGGCGGGAGGGCGTGGATCCGGTGTCTTTCGATCGGGTAATCAAATTTGTGCGCGATCCAGCATTGGTGCGATGTTGGCCGGTGGCTCGGCTTCGTGGAGCTGCCGAGGTGGCCGTTGCGGATTCGGGAGGTAGCCGGGTTCAGGGATGCGTCGGCGGGAGATGGAAGCGGTCGTGATTGTGGAAGCGGCTGTGGTCATGGATGCAGGTGGGGTCGTTGATGCGTAAGCCGTTGTGTACGCGCGTGTTCTCGTCGATGCAGAAGCCGTCATCTCGAGTTGGCTGTGCTTCGGCGGTCGCCGCCATCGCGCTTGGTGCTCCGATCGCCGCGGCGATGAGCGCTACAACCAGGGTGCGGCGTACCGGGGTGGTCGTCGCGGGAATTGTTCGGCTCAATGGGGTTCCTTCGGTCGCGGGATCTCACACCGTTCTATCAGCGGACGCGGGATGGCAACAACTACCAATTCCAGAGGTGGATCGGCGATCGACGGGGTGGGGGTGGGTGCTGGTTGGCGTGGTTGTGGGGTGGGGCGGCTGTATTTTTGGCCTCCGCTTCGCTCCGGCGGGTTTTCGGCGCCCTGTGGCTCGGTTTTCGGGTACCGCTGCTGGCTCCTTCGTCGCGGACGCAGCGGTACCCGAAAACCGAGCCGCGCCGAAAACCTTTGGGGTTGGCGGGCTATGGGATGTTTTTGGCGGAGGGGGTTGCGTGAGGGTGGGAAGAGTTGCGTGCGGGTTGGAGAGTCGCCCGAGGGCGGGGGAAGTGGCGCGAGGGTTGAGGAGTCGCGTGAGAGTTGAGGAGTCGCTCGAGGGCGGTGGAAGTTGCGTGGGGTTGGAGAGTTGCCTGAGGGCGGGAAATGGGATGAGGGTTGAGGAGTCGCGTGCGAGTCGGAAGTTGCGTGAGGGCCAGGGAGTTTCGTGGGGTTGGGGGAGTTGCCTGAGGGCGGTGGGAGTTGGGGGAGAGTTGGGGGTTGCGGGAAGTGGGGGGTTGCTCGAGGGCGGGGAGTTGCGGAGAGGGTGGGGGAGTTGCCTCAGGGGTGGGAAGAGTGCGCGTGAGGGTTGGGGAGTTGTTCGAGGCCGGGGGCTGAGGCATTGTTTCTTGTGGGGTTGGTGGGTTTGATGGGTCTGGCGGTTCTTGTGTGCTTGTGGTGAAATGGGGCAACGTTCGAGGCTGCCGGGCGCGCGCTTTATGGGGAAGGTGCGCCGGGCATGCTGGTTGCTCGGCCATGGGCGGTACCGGGCGTTCGCGTCCGGCGCGAGATTCTCGATCCACCAACGGCGCGAAGGGGTTGTTCGATGCGTTCTGTTCCGATGTCTCGGCGGGCTCTTTTCGGTGTGGCCGCGGGTGCCGCCGCGTGCGCTGGGCTGTCTGCCCTTGCTCCGGGCGCTTCGGCGACAGGGGCTCGGTTGGGGACGTTGCTCGATTACGCGGGGGCCGTGCCGTCAGCCGATGCCATTCGGGAGGCGGGGCATGTGGGGGTGATTCGATACGTGTCCGATCGGCGGCCGGGGGCGGAGTGGATGGCGGGAAAACCGCTGCTGGCCGGGGAGGTCGAGGCGTTGCG
The DNA here is from genome assembly GCF_014466955.1 of Nocardia wallacei. Classification (NCBI taxonomy): domain Bacteria; kingdom Bacillati; phylum Actinomycetota; class Actinomycetes; order Mycobacteriales; family Nocardiaceae; genus Nocardia; species Nocardia wallacei. The sequence goes on from NZ_AP023396.1 coordinate 1,288,739, forward strand.
GGCGGCGGGGCTTTCGGTTGTGTCCTGCTATCAGTACGGCAAAGGGCCGACGGCGGATTGGCGCGGTGGGCTGGAGGCGGGTAAGCGGCATGCCGAGCGCGGGCTGGCGCTGCACAGTGCGGCGGGTGGACCCGAGGGCGTGCCCATCTATGCCTCCATCGACGACAATCCGTCCGCGGCCGACTTCGCCACCATGATCGCGCCCTACCTGGCGGGCTGGCGGTCGGTGCTCGGCAACGGGAACGTGGGGGTGTACGCCAACGCGCCCACGATCGAGCTGGCTCGCGCGGCGGGCCTCGGTTCGTGGTTCTGGCAACACGATTGGGGGACACCGGAGGGGGTCGTGCATCCCGCCGCCAATCTGCACCAGTTCGAGATCGACGAGCGTTCGGTGGGTGGCGTGGGTGTCGACGTCAATGCCATCCTCACCCCGCAGTACGGCCAGTGGTGGTGACTACGTCTGGCAGTGGCAGGTGGGGTCCTCGCACAGGTCCGGTTCGTCGGCGACGACCGTGAGCGCGGGGCGGGCCTCGGGTGCCTCGCGCACGCCCATCCAGGAGAACAGCGACCACCGGGACAGGCCGGAGAACGCCGAGCCCAGACTGAAGAACGAACCGATCGACCCGACCGACAGCACCGAGCCCACACTGCCGACCGACAGGATCGAATAGGCCGAGCCGATCGACAGGATCGAGCCCTCGGAGCGGATCGACAGGATGGACCGGTTCGACCGGGTGGACAGCACCGATCTGAACGAGCGCCGGGACATCACCGACTTGCCGGAGCGGGATACCGCCCGGGTGGAACCTGTGGATCGTTCGAGCTGATCGACAGTCGCCATGAATAGCGGTCTACCACAGCCGATGAACCACTGCCCGGCTATTGGGCAGGAAAGGCCCGGAGTGTCACATTGGTGACGGCTCCGGACGGCGGGACCTACCGCTGCGCCTGAGCGGCCGGTGCGGTCTGCGGGACCACGAAGAAGCCCAGCGTCGGCAGGAACGAACAGGTGATCGGCGCCTCGTCCGCGGCGGGCTGCGTCGTCAGCGAGCCCGCGACCACCGCGATCACCCGGCCGGGGCCCGTGTCGGCGATGGCGGACAGGGTGGCCGGGCCGTCGGGGTTGATGTGCGCCTCGTCGGTCAGCGGCTGGGTGGCCGTGCGCCGGGTGTCGAGGTTCAGCCACTGCACCGTCATCGGCGGGTTCTGCTGCGGCGTCAGGCCTTTGGTGCCCAGCGCGGTGAACACGAAGCCGGTCTGCCCGGCGGCCGGTCCGGGCGGGGGCAGTTCGGCGGGGCCGGGGACGGCCAGCGCGGTGCCGACCGAATCGGCGCCGGGGCCGATGCAGCCCTTGCCGATGGTCGGGTAGAGGAACTGGGCGATGGCCGGGCCGTTCTCCGGAATGTCGGGGCCGCCACCGCCGCTGCCGTCGAGGAACTTGATGATGGCCTGCAGCGCCTGCTTCACCTGCGGCGGCAGGTTGGCCGAGTTCAGGATCTGCTGGGCCTGGTCGAGGATGCCCTGCTGGGCGGGTGCGGCGATATCGCCCGCGGTCGCGGCGGCGCCGACGATGGCGGGAGCCAGGTTGGCGATCGCGTCGACCGGCACACCCTCGGGGATCAGCGGTACGGCGGCCGGTGCGTCCTGCTTCGGCGCCGGAGCGGCGACAGCGGTCGACGCGGCGACAGTGGCACCGGCCGCGAGGGCCAGCGCGGACATTGCGAACCGCGATCCTCTGTTGCGAAGCACTGGTGTAGCCGTCCTTACCTCGGGTACTTCATCCGGCGATGCGGCCGCATCGCTTGCGTCACTTTAGGGATAGAGCAGCCGTGTTGTACAGCCGTGGTGCGATCTCACAGGCAGCGGGCATCGGGTGCGCGCCGTGCACGGACGATAACTCCGCGTGGCTGCGGGAGCGACGTGCCACGCCGGTACCCTTGTCCCGGCCTGCCAACCGAACCGAAAGTCTGCGTGCCGTGAACCGACACCCCCGCCGGATCGCTCTCGCCGCGCTGATCCTGTCGGTCCTGGCCCGCATGTTGTGGATGCTGTTGGCGCCCAACGGAATGAACCTCGTCGACCTGCACGTCTACGTCGACGGCGCGGCGAGCCTGGGCAGCGGCCACCTATTCGACTACACCTACGCGGAGAAGACGCCCGACTTCCCGCTGCCGTTCACCTATCCGCCGTTCGCGGCCGTGGTGTTCTATCCGCTGCATTTCCTGCCGTTCACGCTGGTCGCGGTGGCCTGGTTGCTGCTGATCGCGGCGGCGCTGTACGCGGTGGTGCGGATCAGCTTCGCGATGCTGCTCGGCGCGGCGGCGCGGGAGAGCCGCTGGCGCACGGCCGCGATCGGCTGGACCGCGGTGGGACTGTGGCTGGAACCGACCCGGACCACCATGGACTACGGGCAGGTCAACGTGTTCCTGGTGCTGGCCGGGATGGCCGCCGCCTACTACACGGCCTGGTGGCTGTCCGGCCTGCTGGTCGGGGTCGCGGCCGGGGTGAAGCTGACGCCCGCGGTCACCGGGCTGTATTTCCTCACCCAGCGGCGGTGGGCGAGCGCCGTGTGGGCGGCGGTGGTGTTCGCGGCGACGATCGGGGTGAGTTTCGCGATCTCGCCGGGGGAGACGCGCACCTACTTCGGCCCGCTCATCGGTGACGCGAACCGGATCGGCCCGGTCGGCTCGGTGTGGAACCAGTCGCTGCGCGGCGCACTGACCCGCATCCTCGGCTACGACGCGGGCGCGCCCTGGCATATCGGCGGGCATCGGGTGCCGTTCGGGCCGTGGTGGCTCGGCGGGGTGGTCGTGCTGGCGGTGCTGGCCTTGTTCGCCTGGCGCGCACTGGAATTCGGCGATCGGCTGGGCGCGCTGCTGGTGGTGCAGTTGTTCGGGCTGCTGGTGTCGCCGATCTCCTGGTCACATCACTGGGTGTGGCTGCTGCCGGTGGTGCTGTGGCTGCTGTACGGGCCGCTGCGCGAGGTCGCGGGCGCGCGGATCCTCGCGGGCTACTGGCTGGTGACCACGCTGATCGGACTGCCCTGGGTGCTGTCGTTCGCCCAGCCGACCATCTGGACCATCTCCCGGCCCGGCATCCTGTCCTGGCTCGGTGCGGTCGACGTGATCGGCGTGGTCGTGTTCTATCTCTGGCTGATCCGGGCCGGGCGGCGGCGCGGGCTCAACTCTCCTGCGCCAGCCGATCGATCGCGCGTGCCAGTTCCACATCCAGGCGGGTGAGCCCGCCCTCGGAGTGCGTCGACAGCGTGAAGGTGACGCGGCGCCAGCGGATATCGATGTCGGGGTGGTGGTTGGCCGACTCGGCCTCGGCGGCCACCCGGCGCACCAGCTCGATTCCCGCTAGGAACGACGGCGCCTCGACGGTGCGGGCGATGCTGTTTCCGGTGTGGGTCCAGTCCGGCAGTTCCTCGAGCGCGGTCCGGATCTCGTCCTCGGACAGTAGTGGGGTGCTCATACCCCGGTTCTACCCGCCGAGCTAGGCCGCACGCGCCTGCTTCAGGTACTTCTTCAGGTCTTTGCCGCAGATCCCGGCGGATTCGGCCTTCTTCATCCGCATGATCACGACCGGGCATTTCACGCAGCGCGTCTTCTTCCGACAGCACTTCTTCTTAGGCTTCAGGCGCGAGACCTTTTTTGCCTTGACCTTGCCCATGGAGGTTAGCTTAACCTAACTCAGAGCCCGGGGGCCTCCCCGGCCCGAACGGGTGCCCCGGCCGTTTCGGTACTGTGTAGCTGGCCGCATGCCCGGTGAGTCGCTCGTCCACCTGTCTTGTTCGGACCCTCTACGGCGAGGGTTGGCCGGCAACCATCTCATCAGCAGGAGGATTTCACGTGTCGTCTGTCGAGTTCCGCAACGTGGCGATCGTTGCTCACGTCGACCACGGCAAGACGACGCTGGTCGACGCGATGCTGCGGCAGTCCGGCGCGTTCGCCGAGCGGGCCGAGCCGGTCGACCGGGTGATGGATTCGGGCGATCTGGAACGCGAGAAGGGCATCACCATTCTCGCCAAGAACACCGCCGTGCACCGGCACAACGCCGACGGCAGCGTCACCGTGATCAATGTCATCGACACCCCCGGCCACGCCGACTTCGGTGGCGAGGTCGAGCGCGGGCTGTCCATGGTCGACGGCGTGGTGCTGCTGGTCGACGCCTCGGAGGGGCCGCTGCCGCAGACCCGTTTCGTGCTGCGCAAGGCGCTCGCGGCGTCGCTGCCGGTGATCCTGGTGGTGAACAAGACCGACCGGCCCGACGCGCGGATCGAGGAGGTCGTGGAGGAGTCTCACGATCTGCTGCTCGACCTCGCCTCCGATCTGGACGACGAGGCCTCCGAGGCCGCCGAGCTGGCGCTGGACCTGCCGGTGCTGTACGCCTCCGGCCGTGAGGGCAAGGCCTCCACGCAGCGTCCCGAGAACGGCAACGCGCCCGACGCGGAGAACCTGGACGAGCTGTTCGACGTGCTGCTGAAGTGCGTCCCCGCGCCCAAGGGCGACGCCGCCGCGCCGCTGCAGGCCCACGTCACCAACCTCGACGCCTCGCCGTTCCTGGGCCGCCTGGCGCTGCTGCGCATCCACAACGGCACCCTGCGCAAGGGACAGAACGTGGCGTGGATCGCCGCCGACGGCGTCAAGAACGTCAAGATCACCGAACTGCTCAAGACCGTTGGGGTGGAACGCAATCCGGCCGAGGAGGCCGTGGCCGGTGACATCGTCGCGGTCGCCGGGATTCCGGACATCATGATCGGCGACACCCTGGCGGATCAGGAGAAGGTGGCGGCGGGCGAGGATCTCGCGCTGCCGCGGATCACCGTCGACGAGCCCGCCATCTCGGTGACCGTCGGTATCAACACCTCCCCGCTGGCCGGGCGCAACGGCGGCACCAAGCTCACCGCGCGCCTGGTCAAGGCCCGGCTGGATCAGGAACTGGTCGGCAACGTGTCGCTGCGGGTGCTGCCCACCGAGCGTCCCGACACCTGGGAGGTCCAGGGCCGCGGCGAGCTGGCGCTGGCGATCCTGGTGGAGACCATGCGCCGGGAGGGCTTCGAACTCACCATCGGCAAGCCGCAGGTGGTCACCCGCACCGTCGACGGCAAGGTGCACGAGCCGTACGAGGAGCTGACCGTCGACGTGCCCGAGGAGCACCTGGGCGCGGTGACGCAGCTGCTGGCCGCGCGCAAGGGCAAGATGGTACAGATGACCAACCACGGATCCGGTTGGGTCCGAATGGAATTCATCGTGCCCTCGCGCGGGCTCATCGGATTCCGCACCGACTTCCTCACCGAGACCCGCGGCACGGGCATCGCCAACGCCGTATCGCACGGGTACGCGCCGTGGGCCGGGGAGATCCGCGCCCGGCACACCGGGTCGCTGGTGTCGGACCGGGCGGGCAGCGTCACCCCCTACGCCATGCTGCAGCTGGCCGATCGCGGCACCTTCTTCGTCGAGCCGGGCGCCGACACCTACGAGGGCATGGTGGTGGGCATCAACCCGCGCGCCGAGGACCTCGACATCAACGTCACCCGCGAGAAGAAGCTGACCAACATGCGCAGCTCCACCGGCGACGTGCTGGAGACCCTGGCCCGCCCGATGGTGCTGGATCTCGAAGGGGCCCTGGAGTTCTGTGCCGGTGACGAGTGCGTCGAGGTCGGCCCCGACGTGGTCCGGGTGCGCAAGGTGATCCTGAACGCCACCGAACGCGCCCGTGAGCTCTCCCGCCGCAAGGCCCGCGACCGCGCCGCCCAGAACGCGTAGCGCGGCCGGATTCGGCGCGGCCTTATGCTGCTATCGCCGCCGACCTCGTGAATACACCGCCCGGACGGTGCGCACGAGGACTTTTCGACAGAGAGGTGGACCTGCATGTGGGTCGCGGCCCGGCTCGTTTCCGGACTGACGGTGCTGGCCATGTCGGTGACGGCGCTGGTCGGCTGCACCGCGAACCCGCCGCCGCCGATCGAGAGCACCGACAGTCCGAAGACCCAGCCCGCCAAGCCCACCAAGAGCACGGTGGTGGTGGCGGTGGACGACATCGGGATCGGGTTCAATCCGCATCTGCGGTCGAATCAGTCGCCGGCGACCAACGCGGTCAGCTCGATGGTGTTCCCGAGCCCGTTCCGGCCGGTGCCGTCGCAGGCGGTGCCGGGCTCGACCGACTGGGCGCCCGACGGCGCGCTGATGGTGTCGGCGGATGTGACCGCGCAGGAGCCGTTCACCGTCAGCTACAAGATCCAGAATCAGGCGTCGTGGTCCGACGGTGCGCCGATCGCCGCCGAGGATTTCCGGTATCTGTGGCAGCAGATGATCACCCAGCCCGGGGTGGTCGATCCCGCCGGCTATCGGCTCATCTCGGATGTGAATTCCAGTGAGGGCGGCAAGTCGGTCACGGTCACGTTCCGGGAGCCGTATCCGGCGTGGCGGCAGCTGTTCACCGACCTGCTGCCGGCGCATCTGCTGAAGGACTCGCCCGGTGGCTTCCAGCGCGCCCTGGCGGTGGAGCGCGGTCTGATCGATCAGAATCCGATCTCCGGCGGGCAGTTCCGGGTCAAGCAGGCCGATTCCGGTCGCGAGGAGATCCTGCTCGAACGCAACGACCGCTACTGGAGCACCCCGGCGGTGCCGGATCAGATCCTGCTGCGGCGCGGCGGGACCACGGCGCAGCTGGCCGAGTCGCTGCGCTCGGGGGACGCCCAGATGGCGCTGGTGCGCGGCGGTACCGCGACACAGGCTCAGCTGCAAGCGATTCCGGCGGTGCGCACGTCGATCATGCCGCAGGCGCGCGAACTCCAGCTGGCGTTGAACGGGCGCACCGGCGATCTCACCGACCCGCGGGTGCGGCACGCCGTGCTGGGCCTGCTGGACCCGACGCTGCTGGCGACGGTCGCCGCCCAGACCGGTTCCTGGATGGAACCCGCTCGCGCGCAGGTGCTTTCGCCGTCGGATCCGGGTTACGCGCCGACCGCGCCGCCGCGGCCGTCGACCGACGAGGCGTTCGGGCTGCTGGCCGAGGCCGGGTACGCCCGCGCGCCGGAGCAGCCGGTGAGCAACTCCTCGCCGACCTCACCGGCGCCGCAGCCGCGTCAGGTCGCCAAGAACGGGAAGACGCTGGCCGTGCGGATCGGCGCGGTGGACAAGGACACCACCGCGCTGGCGGTCGCCAACACCGCCGCCGACATGCTGCGCAGCGCGGGCATCGACGCGAGCGTGCGCAGCCTGCCCGCCGAGGAGCTCTACGGCAAGGAACTGCTCGACGGCAACGTCGACGCGATCGTCGGCTGGGACCGCGCGGGGAACGATCCGGCGACCGTGCTGGCCTCCCGTTTCGGCTGCCCGCCCGCGGCCGAGGCGACGCCGGACGGCCCGTCGTCGTCGCAGCTGGAGGAGATTCGCAAGGCGCCGAGCAATATCTCCGGGGTCTGCGACCCGGCGTTGCAACCGGCGATCGACACCGCGCTGCGCGGCATCGACGTGCCGAAGGTCGTCGGCGAGGCGGAGCCCAAGCTGTGGGAGCTGGGCATCGTGCTGCCGATCATGCAGGACAACGGCGTGGCCGCGGCCAGCTCGCGGATGGACGGCGTCTCCCTGAGCGGTGCGATCGAGGCCGGGATCTTCGGCGGCGCGGCGACCTGGCGGCGACTGTCGTGAGCGCCGCCGCGGGCGGTCTGCTGCTGGTGCACGCGCATCCCGACGACGAGTCGATCGCGACCGGCGGCACCATCGCGCACTATCGGCGGCGTGGGGTGCCGGTGACGGTGGTGACCTGCACGCTCGGGGAAGAGGGCGAGGTCATCGGGGACGAGTGGGCGCAGCTGGTCAGCGCCCGGGCCGATCAGCTCGGCGGGTATCGGATCGGTGAATTGTCCAGGGCGCTGGCGGCTTTGGACGCCGGGCCGCCGCGGTTCCTCGGCGGTGCGGGGCGCTGGCGCGATTCCGGGATGGCGGGGGAGACCTCCGATCCGCGGTTGCCCGAGACCCTGCATCCGCGGGCGTTCGTGAACTCGGGCGAGGAGGCGGTGCGGGAATTGGTGCGGGTGCTGCTGGAACTGCGGCCGCAGGTGGTCGTGGGGTACGACCCGCGCGGTGGTTACGGTCACCCGGATCATGTTCGGGCCCACCGGATCACGATGGCCGCCGTCGACGCGGCGGCGGAGCGGGGGTGGACGGTGCCGAAGGTCTACTGGACCGTGACCGATGCGGAGGTGCTGCGCCTGCACACCGAGGCGCTGGCCCGGCGCACGATCGACCGGTTGCCCGGTGCGCTCCCGCCGGGCTGGCGGCTGCCGGTGCTGGACGAGCTGCCTTCTGTGCCAACCGAATCGGTGACTACCACCATCGACGTCTCCGATGTGCTGGCGGCCAAGCGCGCCGCCCTGCGCGCCCACGCCACCCAGGTGAGCGTGGCGCCCTCCGGCCGCGAGTTCGCCCTCTCCAACAACGTGGCCCAGCCGGTACTGCCGGAGGAGCACTACATCCTGGTCCGCGGCCGCCCGGGGCCCCGCGCCCCCGACGGCCGCGAGCACGACCTGTTCGCCGGGCTGCCACTGCCGACCGGGACACACACTGAGTAGCCCGCTGCGGCGTGGTCGCGGCGATTGTGGGTCTCCGGGTACGGGGAGGCCGCGCGGCCTAGACTGGCGCGCATGTACAACTGGAGCCTGCAGGACGCGATTGTGGCGTTCGTCGAGAGCCAGAAACCCCACTGGCAGGCGCAGCACGATCTGTACCTGTCGGTGCTCTACGGGTTCGTGGACATGCAGAGTCATTTGCTGACGCTGCTCGGCTTTCCGCCGGTGCCGTGACGGCGACGTCGATCGGGCGGTCGCGCACGGTTCCGGAGGAACAACTGCCCGGCTGGGCGGCGCTCGGTGGCGTGCTGGCCGGTGTGCTGGTGTTCGAGGGTTTCCTGTCGCTGGCGCTCGAGGTGCTGTATCTGCCCGCCTACATCGGCAGTACCCCGTTTCCGATCTCGGTGCTGGCCGCCGCGGTGGTGAACGTGCTGCTGGTGATGGGCATGGGCGTGGTGGTGACCCGCCCCGCCGCCATGGCGCTGCCCCTGCTCGCCTGGCTGCTCGGCTTCCTGCTGCTGTCGACTACCGGCCCCGGCGGAGACGTCCTGCTCACCGACAGTTGGACCTCGCCGCTGCTGCTGGCCTGCGGCCTGATTCCGGCGGGCTTCTACCTGTTCCGCCGCGCGTTCCTGCGGCCTCGCCGCTGAGCCGAGGTTGCCGCACGGCCTGTTGCCGGGCCGGATGGCCGGGTGCGCGCTGCGGGGACTGTTGCCGGGCCGGATGGCCGGGTGCGCGCTGCAGGGCCTGTTGTCGGCCGGATGGCCGGGTGCGCGCTGCACGACCTGTTACCGGCCGGATGGCCGGGCGCGCGATTCGTTTCACGCGGTTCGGGCCGGGCGGTGTCCGGCTCGGCCGGGAGTGACTTCCTCGATCAGTTCCCATGCGCGCGCGACGGGCACGTCCACGACGTGGTAGCGCTTCTTCCCGGCGGCGGTGGCCGCGACCAGGGTGGCGACTCCGGCGCGGCGCTGGAAGAAGGTCTGGCGGACGGTCCAGCCGATGATGCCGGGCGCCTCGAGACAATCCCGGTCTCGATCCAGCGAGCCGCTGCGCGTGATCAACCAGGTGGGGCCCTCCGGAGCCGCGTCGGATGCCTGGCCCGGCTGCCCGGGAGGCAGGACGGCGTGGCCCAGCCCGCGATACCGGTCGTGCGCCAGAGCCGCTGCCGCCGCGGCGATCACGGCTACCACCACCCACACCCATATCGGAACCTCTTCCCCCGCAACGGTGATGGCCGCGAGCACGATCGCCGCCACGGTTACGGGCGCCAGCGCCCGGGTATACCTTCGCCGCCGAGCCTGCGGCCCATGCGCCACCAGCGGAATGTTCGCCGGTGCCGCAGCCTTCTCCGAAAGCTCTTGCCCCACCGGTCCTTCCGATGCCTCCACCGAGACCACACCCGTGGTGTCGGGCTCGGTGAGTTCCGCAGCACTGCAGAGCTGTCGTCCCGCAGGCGGGTTCCCGGTATTCGGCGAGGTCCCACCTGTAGGCGAGGTCTCGGGTCGTGCCGGATCGGTGGTGTCGGAGCGGCCCGCCAGGGGCAGAGGGGTCGGACGGGAGGCCAGGAGATGACCGAGCGTGCGTTCGACGGCGGCGCGCGGGGCTTGGGGGAGGATTTTCTGGCGGGGGCTGGTGCCTACCATGATGGCCTCGAGTTCGGCGCCGCCGGCCAGGCGTAGCAGCAGGGGTTCGTTCACCGTGGCGCCGCGCAGGCGGGCCAGGTCGAGGGTGGTCTGGCGGGTGGTGAACAGGCCGTGGCGCAGGTGCAGGGTGCGGCCGTCGTCGCGCACGCGCAGGCCGAAATACGTGGTGAGGTACCGCGCGCACCCGGCCAGGCTGACGATCGCCACCACGGCGACCACCAGTCCCGCCACGACGGCCGCGAGGAACCAGGCGCTCCGGTCGCCGACCCGGTGCACCGCGTCGGAGCGGAACAGGGCCTCGGCCAGGCCGTACTGGAATGCCAGGCCGACCACCGGCGCGACGATCGCGAACCCGGTCAGCGACAGCGGCGCGTACCGCACCCATTTCGGTTGCCAGTGGCCGATTTCCACGCTCTCGCGACGCGAAGAGCCGACGGGCCCGGTGTTTTCGACACCGACGGCCGCGCTGACCGGCGCACTCGATCCCGAATCCTGTTGCGCGCCGGGGCTTTCCGTGTCTCTGAGGTGCCGCAGCAGCTCGGCGCGCAATCCCGGAACCAGCCGATTCGCCAGGGCATCGAGCTTGAACTGTTCGTCCTTGCTCGCCTGCTGCCCGGTCCCGATGGTCAGCACCGCCAGCCCGAGCAGCCGGTGCAGCGGCGACGCCTCGACGTCCACCGAGCGAATCCGCGAGCGCGGCACCGCCAGTCGCTTGCGCTGCAACACCCCCGTGCGCAATTCGAGATTGTCCGGGCCGATCCGATAGGTGGTCGTGAACCAGCGCGCGACCGCGAATCCCACGATGACCGCGAGCGCCAGCAATCCCCAGCCGGGATTGTCGTTGCGGGTGCCCACGATCACCGAGACGGCCAGCACCGGAACGTAGCGGCCCACCTCCCGCACCGGGTGCACCAGCAGCATGCGTTTGTCGAGCCGCTGCCAGGACGCCTCGGTCGGCTGTTCGGTCACGTCGCGTCTCCCCGGTGCCGCGCCGCGATCCGCGTCAGCCGGGCCACCGTCTGCTCGGCCACCGGCCGGTCCAATGCGCTGATCCGGACGGCTCCCGCCGACGAGGCGGTGGTGACGGTGACGGTGGCCAGACCCAGCAGCCGTTCCAGCGGGCCGCGCTGGGTGTCGACGGTCTGCACCCGGGTGATCGGCGCGACCCGGCTCTCCTGCGTGAGCCACCCGGTGCGGGTGTAGACCGCCTCGCCGGTCACCTCCCACCGATGCACCGCGTACCGCCACAGCGGCACCGCGACCACGCTGACCGCCGCCGACACCAGCGTGGCGGCTACGACCGCGGCCTGCGCCGCCCGATGCGCACTGTCGACGCCGAGCCAGATCAATTCGGCGATCAGCACGATCGCCCAGCCGATCGCGGGACCGAGCGCCCACAGCAGGCGGGCGCGGGGACTCGGCCGCCAGGCGGGCTCGGCCATGATCGTGTCACCGGCCGCGGGCGGATCGGAAGGCTGTGCCATGCAGTCATCGTTGCATGGAATTTCCTCGCATTCCGGGTTCGCGCCCGCATCCCGGCGCTGATCGGCGCGCGGCGGAATAGCCCGGTCGCGGGCCGGGTTGTGTCACGGCACAGGCACCGGAGGGAGAACACTCGAATGGTTGGCGCATGATCGAGGGCGTGACGGATCTACCGAACCCTGGCATCCCGCCCGCACCCCCGTCCCCCTCGGCGATGCGCCGGGCGCTGCGGCGGGCCCGCGACGGAGTGACGCTGAACGTCGACGAGGCCACCGTGCTGCTGCACGCTCGCGGCGACGACCTGGTGGAGCTGAGTCGCAGCGCCGCCCGGGTCCGCGACGCCGCCGTGGCGTCGGCGGGCCGATCCAAGACCATCACCTACTCCAAGAACGTCTTCATCCCGCTGACCCGATTGTGTCGCGATCGCTGTCACTACTGCACTTTCGTCACGGTGCCCGGCAAGCTGCGCGCCGAGGGCAAGGGCATGTACCTCGAGCCGGACGAGGTGCTCGACATCGCCCGGCAGGGTGCGGCATTGGGTTGCAAGGAGGCCCTTTTCACGCTCGGCGACCGGCCGGAGGATCGCTGGCCCGAGGCCGCGCAGTGGCTCGACGAGCACGGTTACGACTCCACCCTGGACTACCTGCGTGCCGTCTCGATCATGGTGCTCGAGGAGACCGGGCTGCTGCCGCACCTCAATCCGGGCGTGATGTCGTGGGCGGAGATCTCGCGGCTCAAGCCGGTCAGCCAGTCCATGGGGCTGATGCTGGAGACCACCGCCACCCGCCTGTTCAGCGAGAAGGGCAACTGCCACTACGGCAGTCCCGACAAGGATCCCGCGGTGCGGTTGCGCGCCATCACCGACGCCGGGCGGCTGTCGGTGCCGTTCACCACCGGCATCCTGGTGGGCATCGGCGAGACGCTGCGCGAGCGCGCCGAGTCCATCATGGCGATTCGCAAGCAGCACAAGGCGTTCGGGCACATCCAGGAAGTGATCGTGCAGAACTTCCGGGCCAAGGACGACACCGCGATGCGCGAGGTTCCCGATGCCGACATCGAGGAGTTCCGCGCGGCGGTCGCGGTGTCGCGGCTGGTGCTGCCGCCGGACGTGGCGGTGCAGGCCCCGCCGAACCTGGTGTCGCAGCAGGAATGCCAGGCGCTGATCGACGCCGGTATCGACGACTGGGGCGGCGTGTCGCCGGTGACGCCCGACCACGTGAATCCCGAACGGCCCTGGCCGAACCTGGACACCCTGGCCGAGATCACCGAGGCGGCGGGATACCGGCTCGCCGAGCGCACCTCCGCCCATCCGCGTTATGTGCGGGCCGGAAACCCGTGGGTCGATCCGCGCATCGGCGCGCACGTCGCCGCGCTCTCCGACCCGGAGACCGGGCTGGCGAAGCCCGACGCGATCCCGCAGGGCCTGCCCTGGCAGGAGCCGGACGAGTCGTGGGAGTCCACCGGGCGCGTGGACCTGAACACCGCCATCGACACCGACGGCCGGAACACCGACGCGCGCAGTGACTCCGGGCTCGGCGACGAGGTGGTCGGCGCGTTCGGTGACTGGGAGACCATTCGCGAGCAGGTCCGGGAGCTGGCCGTGGCCGCGCCCGAGCGGTTCGACGCCGACGTACTGGCCGCGCTGCGGGCCGCCGAGCGCGATCCGGCCGGGCTGACCGACGACCAGTACCTGGCGCTGGCGACCGCCGACGGCGCCGAACTGGACGCCATCGCCGCGCTGGCCGATCAGCTGCGCCGCGACACCGTGGGCGACGACGTCACCTACATCGTCAACCGCAACATCAACTTCACCAACATCTGCTACACCGGCTGCCGCTTCTGCGCGTTCGCCCAGCGCAAGGGTGACGCCGACGCGTTCTCGCTGTCCGCGGAGGAGGTCGCCGATCGAGCCTGGGAGGCTTACGTCGAGGGCGCCACCGAGGTCTGTATGCAGGGCGGCATCGACCCGGATCTGCCGGTCACCGGGTACGCCGATCTGGTGCGGGCGGTGAAGAAGCGGGTGCCGTCGATGCATGTGCACGCGTTCAGCCCGATGGAGGTGGCCAACGGCGTCGCCCGCAGCGGGCAGAGCATCCACGACTGGCTGTCGGCGCTGAAAGAGGCTGGGCTGGACACGATTCCGGGCACCGCCGCGGAGATCCTGGACGACGAGGTGCGCTGGGTGCTCACCAAGGGCAAGCTGCCCACCTCGGCCTGGATCGAAGTCGTCACCACCGCGCACAAACTCGGCATCCGCTCCAGCTCGACCATGATGTACGGGCACGTCGACAGCCCGAAGCACTGGGTCGGGCATCTGCGGGTGCTGCGCGGGATCCAGGACGAGACAGGCGGTTTCACCGAATTCGTGCTGCTGCCCTTCGTGCACCAGAGCGCCCCGCTGTATCTGGCCGGGGCCTCCCGCCCCGGCCCGACCATCCGCGACAACCGCGCCGCCCACGCCCTGGCCCGCATCATGCTGCACGGCCGCATCGACAATATCCAGACCAGTTGGGTCAAACTGGGCACCAAGGGCACTCAGGTCATGCTCAACAGCGGCGCCAACGACCTCGGCGGCACCCTGATGGAGGAAACCATCTCGCGCATGGCCGGCTCCCAGCACGGCTCGGCGAAAACCGTCGCCGAACTCACCGACATCGCCACCGGCATCGGCCGCCCCGCCCGCGAACGCACCACCCTCTACGGCAAACCCCCGCACCGCGCCCCCGCACTCTCCCTTCCGGTGGGGTGAGGCCGACTACGATCGGGTCGTGACCGTGAGTTGGCAGAAGGCCCAACAGGAACCCGTGACATGGGAGGCGTTCCTGGACATCGACGAGGACTTCCGGCGTGAACTGGAAATCGTCGACGGGTATGTGGTGCCCCGGGAACAGCGCGGTCGCGATCACCAGAAGGTGGGCACCCGCCTCTCGCTGGCACTGGAACGCGCCGCGGTGGACGAGATGCGCGGCAGCGACGGGTCGTGCTACGAGACCAACACCGAGGTCGATGTGTTGCTGTGGGAGGTGCCGCCGACCGCCCGCAAACCCGACGCGGTGCTGCATCGATGCCTGCCCGACTACGAGCAGTTGGGCGCGGAGCACTGTCTTGTCGTCGCCGAGGTGCTGTCCACCTGGTCCGAGCGCCGAGACCGGGTACACAAGATGGGCGACTACGCGGACGCCGGTATTCCGCATTACTGGCTGGTGAGCTTCGACAAGGTCGGAGCCCTGACGATCGAACGCTATGCGCTGTCCGACCGGAAGGGGCCGTACACCCACATCGGCACCTCGCATCGAGATATGGGCCCGGTGGCGGTGTCCGTGTCGGATCCTTTTCCGCTGCAGTTGCTTTGGGCCGACCTGGAGGTCGGCCCAAAGCTGTAGGGCTCATACGAGAGCGGAGCGCCGGTCGCGGCGGAGCAGGTGGAGGGCGAGGGTTGCGCCTGCGAGGGTGAGGGCGGCGGCGAGGAGGGGGAGGGTGCGTAGGCCCGGGCCTTCGGCGATGGTCCAGCCGCCGAGGCGGCCTGCTATGGCCGCGGCTACCTGGTAGCCGGAGGCGTTGAGGGCGACGCCGAGGGTGGGGGCCGCGGCGGCGGCGCCGATGACGCGGGTCTGCATGCCGGGGATGACGGCGAAAGCCAGTGTGCCCAGGACGAATACCAGGACGGCGGCCGCCGCGGGGCTTTCGCCGGCCGCCCAGAACAGCACGAGGGCGGCGGCCAGGGCGGTGAGCAGTCCGGTCAGGGCGGGCAGCAGCGCGCGGTCGGCCAGCCAGCCGCCGAACTGGTTGCCGACGACCGCTCCCGCGCCGTAGACCAGCAGCAGTACGGGGACGGCGGCCGCGCCGAAGCCCGCGACCTCGGTGAGCAGCGGCGCGATGTAGGTGAACACCGCGACCACGCCGAGGCTGCCCAGCGCGGTCAGGGCGATGCCGAGCAGCAGCTCCCGATCGGCCAGCACCCGCAGTTCACCGAAGACCGAACCCGTTGCGGCCGGGGGCAATTCGGTGACGAACCGCAGCACCATCAGCAAACCCAGCGCGGCGCAGGTCGCGACCACGGCGAAGGTGGCCCGCCAGCCCAGGTGCTGCCCGATCAGGGTGCCGATCGGCGTGCCGAGCACCAGACCCAGGTTCATCCCGAGCGCGACCCGCGCGATCGCCGAGGCCGCCTTGCCCTCGGGCGCGTTGCGCACCGCCGTGGCGATCGCGACCGCGAAGAAGGTGGCCACGATCAATCCCGCCGCGAACCGGGTGACGACCAGCACCGGATAGTTCGGCGCCACCGCCGAACCGAGATTCGCCAGCACCGCGAAGCCCACCAGCCCCGGCACCAGGCGCCGCCGCGGGACCCACGCGGTCAGCACCGTGAGCACCGGTCCGCCCACGATCATGCCCAGCGCATAGGCCGTCACCAGCAGGCCCGCCGAGGACACGGGGACCGTGAGGTCGCCCGCCACGTCGGGCAGGATCCCGGCGATCGCGAATTCACCGGTCGTGAGGCCGAAGACGACCAGCATCAGAGACAGCAAGGGGAGTCGCATCACCACTCCAAGTAGTTACAGCTCGAATAATTCGAACTATAACTATCACAGCTCGAATGATCCTGGCTACACTCGTGTCATGACCCGGCCGGAGACCACGCCGAAACCGCCCGTGGACACCGAGATCGATCGCGACGTGTGCCGGCTGGTGCACTCGTTCACCCGGCGCCTCGATGTCCATGTCCGGCGCGTCGCCGAGCAACTCGGGCTGACCCCGTCGCAGGTCATCGCCCTGCGCGAGCTGTCGGAACCGATCACCGCCCGGGAGTTGGCCGTCCGAATGACGTGCGAGCCCTCGAATGCCACCTTCGTGCTCGATAGGCTGGAGGCGCAGGGACTCGTCGAGCGCAAACCGCACCCCAGCGACCGGCGCGCCAAGCGGATCGAGCTGACCTCCGCCGGGCACGACAGCCGCGCGGCCGTGCTCGCCAGGCTCGGGACGGGATCACCGCTGACCTCGCTCACCGAGGAGCAGCAGCGGGAATTGCGCGAACTGCTGCGGATGTTGGTATCGGCGGTGGAAACCGATCCGGCCGAACAGGATTCGTGATCGGAGCGGCAGTGCTCCCACCAGGGGCGCTCCGGGCGCCGCGGCGACGCGGTACGCCTCGAAGTTAGGCAAGGCTGACCAGTAGTAATGTAGGAGCGCCGGGATACTGTTGCGCGGGCGGAAGTATCCCCGCATGGCAAGGACCCAGACTAGGAGAGCGGCAGTGCCGTACATCATCGCTGAACCGTGCGTTGACGTGAAGGACAAGGCGTGCATCGAGGAATGCCCCGTGGACTGCATCTACGAGGGCAACCGCATGCTGTACATCCATCCCGACGAGTGCGTGGACTGTGGTGCGTGTGAGCCGGTGTGCCCGGTCGAGGCCATCTTCTACGAGGACGACACCCCGGACCAGTGGACCGGATACGTCAACGCCAACGTCGACTTCTTCGACGATCTGGGTTCACCCGGCGGCGCGACGAAGGTCGGCAAGGTCGACTACGATCCGCCGTTCATCAAGGAACTGCCGCCGATGGCGAGCGAGTAGCAGGCATTGTTCGAGCGTGGCCGGGTCAGTGCGCTGCTACCCGATTTTCCTTGGGACACCATCGCTTCCGCGAAGGCGCGGGCGGCGGCCCACCCCGACGGCATCGTCGACCTGTCGGTGGGCACGCCGGTCGATCCGGTCGATTCGCTGATCCGGGCGGCGCTGGCCGCGGTGGCGGACGTGCCCGGCTACCCGACCACACACGGCACTCCCCAATTGCGCGCCGCGGCGGTCGACGCGCTGAAGCGGCGGTTCGGTATCACCGGGGTGGCGCCGGATGCCGTGCTGCCCGCGATCGGCACCAAGGAGTTGATCGCGGGGCTGCCGCGGCTGCTCGGCTTGGGCGCCGCCGATCTGGTGGTGATTCCCGAGGTGGCGTACCCGACCTACGAGGTCGGCGCGCTGCTGGCGGGCACCCGCATCCTGCGTGCCGACGGGCTGACCCGGCTGGGTCCGGAGTCGCCGGCGCTGATCTTCCTGAATTCGCCGTCCAATCCGACCGGCCGGGTGCTGGGAGTCGAGCACCTGCGCAAGGTGGTGAATTTCGCCCGCGAGCGCGGCGCGGTCGTCGCATCCGACGAGTGCTACCTGGGCCTGGCCTGGGACGAGCGCGCGGTGTCGATCCTCGATCCCGAGGTCTGCGACGGCGACCACACCGGTCTGCTGGCGATCCACTCGCTGTCGAAGACATCGAATCTGGCCAGCTATCGGGCCGGATTCGTGACCGGCGATCCGGCGCTGGTCCGCGAGTTGCTCGAGGTACGCAAGCACGCCGGGATGATGGTGCCGTTCCCGGTGCAGTCCGCCATGACCGCCGCGCTCGGTGACGACGCGCACGAGGCCCGGCAGCGGGAGCTGTACCGCGCTCGCCGCGAGGTGTTGCGAAAAGCGTTGCAGCAGGCCGATTTCCGGATCGATCACTCACAGGCGGGCCTGTACCTGTGGTCCACCCGCGGCGAGAACTGCCGCACCACTCTGGACTGGCTGGCCGAGCGCGGCATCCTCGCGGCCCCCGGCGACTTCTACGGGCCCACCGGTACCGAACATGTCCGCATCGCCCTGACCGCCACCGACGAACGCATCGCCGCCGCCGCGCGACGCCTGACCGACTGAGGCCGTTCTCAGTCGCCCCGGACCGCGTGGACGAGGTGGACCAGCGGGTAGGGCCGACCTTCGGAGTCGGTCTCGGAGCGCCCGGTCACGACGAAGCCGTGGTGCAGATAGAAGCCGAGGGCCTGCGGGTTCTGCTCGTTGACATCGACGGTCAGGGACGGATAGCGGTCGAGGGCCGCGCGCAGCAGTGCCGACCCGACGCCGCTGCCGCGGTGTGCGTCATCGATGAACAGCATCTCGAGCTGGCCCGCTGCCAGTCCGGAGAAGCCGACGATCCCGCCGCCGCGGGTGGCGACCGTGAGTTCGACCGCGGGGAAGTAGTCGTCGGCCAGGTGCTGCTCGATGTCGGCGAAATCCTCCGGCGTCAGGAAGTCGTGGGTGGTCAGGACGGCGCTGCGCCAGACGTTCACCAACCTCGGGAACTCGGCGGGGCCCGCGCACGGTCGCAGCTCGATCTCGTCGCTCACGCAACGGATGGTAAGGGTTGCGGTCGAGCCGCCGCTCACACCAGCGGCATGCCCAGCCGGCGGCGCAGGCGCATGTCCGCGAGATAGGTGTTCAACGGGGCCGCGCGGATCACCGCGGGCAGGCGCGTCCACACCGCCGAGATCGCCTTCAGCACCAGGCGGAACCGGCGCTCGTCGCGGGCGGTCCAGGTCATGCCCATCTCGTCGCGCAGGTGCTGGGGTAGCAGGGCGGTCACGGTGAAGCGGTGGAAGCGGCCGAACACCACCGGCACCGGCCGCGGCGTCATGCGCAGATCGATCAGGTCGTCGAAGTAGCGGCGCACCGGCTCGTCGATGGTGCGCTGGGCCAGGTTCTCCTCCCAGTACCGGAAGAAGGCGGCCCGATCGGCGGGCCACATCTCCGGGCGCATCTGCAACGTGGTGCCCAGCCGGGCGCTGTAACGGTAGAACTCTTCCGCCAGTCCGGGTTCCATCGGTCCGCGCATGCGGGTGTAGAGGTCGTCGACGCCCCAGTACAGGCACGCCGCCACCCACAGCTGCAGCTTCGGGTCGAAGGCGTTGTACTTCACCGGCGCGCCCGGCTTCGAGTGCACCGGCCGGTGCGAGCCGTTGACCGCATCCCGATACGCCGCGCGGTCCGCGTCGGTGCCCATCCAGGCGACGGCGAGGTAAGTGAGGGTGGTGCGCAGCCGCTTGAGCGGGTGCAGCGTGACCTTGCCGCTGTCGACGGTGCTCTCCAGCACGCCGTAGCCCACCGGCGGGTGGCTGAGCTGCATGATCACGTTCGCGGCGCCACCGAGGAAGGCGGCGACGCCGTCGATGTGGTCGCGGACGGTTTCCGGGGTCAGGGTCGATTCCGGGCGGTCCGGCTCGTGGCCGGTGTCACGCAGGGCGGCGGTCATCGTCGACACGTCTCCTAGATCTCGCTTCGCGCCCGGTGGGCGCGAGAAATGTGAGAAACTTAGGTTCTCACCTTCTCATCGAGTTGGCGGGGTGTCAATGTGCGATGATTTCACTGTCATCGTGGCGAGCGGGAAGGGGAAGTCATGGCCAAGCTGGCCAAACTGCTGCCGCTGGTGCGTGGGGCGGGTACCGACGGCAACCAGGCCCAAGTGCTCGACGCGGCACTGCTGGCCTTTCTCGACTTCGGCATCAAGCGGACCAGCATGGTGGAGGTGGCCCGGCGCGGCGGGCTCTCGCTGGCCACACTGTATCGCCGTTTCGCGGGCAAATCCGACCTGATCCAGGCGGTCGGCCTGCGGCAGGCGCGGCAGTTCATCGACCGGGTGGACGCGGCCGTGCAGCAGCAGATCGACCGCGACGCCAGCGCCGAGGATCAGATCGTGGAGCTGTTCGTGGCCTTCCTCGACGGCCTGCGCGGCAACCGGCTGCTCGATCGGCTGCTGAAGACCGAGCCGGAGATCGTGCTGCCGTATCTGACCGTGCAGGGCGGCCCGGTGATCGAATTGGGCCGCGACTACCTGGCCGAGTTCATCGCCCGGCTGCAGGCGGAAGGCAAACTGCCGCAGTACGACCCGCAGCCGCTGGCCGAGATGATCGCGCGCACCTCACTGTCGATGGCGCTGACGCCGCAGACGGTCATTCCGCTGGACGACGACGCGGCGCTGCGCCGATTCGCCCGCGAGCACGTGGTGCCGGGCTTCCGCATCCCCTAGACCAAGGGCCGCCCGAGCCGCCGGCGGATGCGCAGGTCCAGCAGGAACGCGCTGATGGGGAACACCTTGACCGGCGTGGGCAGGCGCGCCTCCACCGCGCCGACGGTGCGCAACAGCCGGGCCAGTCGCCGCTCGTCGTGCTCGCTCCACTCCATGCCCATCTGTGCGCGCAGGTGCGGTGGCAGCAGACCGGCGACGACGAAGCGGTGAAACCGCCCGAACGCCAACTGGATCGGGCGCGGGAACATCTTCAGATCGATCAGGTCCTGGAAGTAGTCGCGCACGGGCGGGTCGATGGTCGTCCGCGCGAGATTCGCCGCCCAGTACCGGTCGAACGCGGCCCGGTCGGGCGGCCACAGCTCCGGCGGCATCTGCAAGGTCGTCCCGAGCCGGGCGGCGTGCCGGTAGAAGGCGTCCGCCTCGGCGTCGGGCGTCGGGCCGTGCATCCGTTCGTGCAGATCGCGGGCGCCCCAGTAGAGACATGCCGCCACCCACAGCTGCAGGCGCGGATCGAAGGCGTTGTACTTCACCGGACTGCTCGCGGTGGAACGCACCGGGCGGTGCGAGCGGTTGACGGCGTCGCGGTAGGCGGCGCGCTCGTCGTCGCTGCCCAGCAGGGCCACCGCCAGATAGGTGAGCGTCGTGCGGGTGCGCTTGATCGGGTGCACGAAGATCTTGCCGCTGTCGACGGTGCTCTCCATGACGCCGTACCCGACCGGCGGCGTGCTGAGCTGCATGATGACATTGGCCGCGGCGCCGAAGAAGGCTGCGGAACCGTCCAGGTGCCGGGTGATGTCGAAGCCGCGGTCCGGCGCCGGGTCGGGCGTCGTCGCGCGAAGCGGGCTGGTCATCGTCGACCCCGTTCTTCGTGAGAAGGATGTATATCAACGCTCTCACCCACTCACGGCTGTGTCAACCGTCACAGGCGAAGATCCACGCGCCGACCGGGGCGGGTGCGGCATTGGTAGGTTTGGCGCGTGTCGTATGGGTCGTTGCCGCTGTTGAGGTCGCTGGATCCGGCCGCCGTGGCCGCCGGGGCCGATATTCCCGATGCCGTCACCATCGACGGGACCACGCTGTCGCGCAGCGATCTGATCGGCGCGGCCACCTCGGTGGCGGAGCGGATCGCCGGTGTGGACCGGGTGGCGATACTGGCCCGCCCGACCGTGTCGACCGTGCTCGCGGTGGTCGGCTGCCTGATCGCCGGGGTGACCGCGGTGCCGGTGCCGCCGGACTCGGGTGCGGCCGAACTCGAGCACATCCTCACCGATTCGGGTGCGCGGGCGTGGCTGGGCGAGGCGCCGGAGGGCGCCGAGCTGCCGGTGGTTCCGGTGCGGCGGCACGCGCGGTCGTGGCACCGGTATCCCGAACCAGGCCCGGACACAACGGCTTTCGTGCTCTACACCTCCGGGACCACGGGTGCGCCCAAGGGGGTGATGCTCGGCCGGGCCGCCATCGCCGCGGGGCTGGACGCGCTGGCCGAGTCCTGGGCGTGGACCTCGAAAGACACTCTGGTGCACGGACTTCCGCTGTTCCACGTGCACGGCCTGATCCTCGGCGTACTCGGCCCGTTACGCATCGGCAGCCCGCTGGTGCACACCGGTAGGCCGACTCCGGCGGCGTACGCGGCGGCGCAGGGCAGCCTGTACTTCGGAGTGCCCACGGTGTGGTCACGCATCGTCGAAGAGCCTGCGGCCGCACGGGAATTGGCCAACGCCCGGCTGCTGGTTTCCGGTAGCGCACCGCTGCCGGTGCCGGTGTTCGAGCGGCTGCGCGAGCTGACCGGCCGGGCCCCGGTCGAGCGATACGGCATGAGCGAGACCATGATCACGCTGTCCACCCGCGCCGACGGGGAACGCCGGCCGGGATGGGTGGGCACCCCGGTGGCCGGAGTCCAGACCCGGCTGCGAGACGAGGCGGGCGCGGCCGTGCCGCACGACGGCGAGAGCATCGGCGGCCTGCAGGTGCGCGGCCCGATGCTGTTCGACGGCTACCTGAACCGGCCCGAGGCCACCGCCGCCTGCTGGACCGACGACGGCTGGTTCGTCACCGGCGACGTGGCCGCCATCGACGCCGAGGGGTTCCACCGCATCGTCGGGCGCGAGTCGGTCGACCTGATCAAGTCCGGCGGTTATCGCATCGGCGCCGGGGAGATCGAGACCTGCCTGCTCGGGCACGCCGCCGTCGCCGAGGTCGCGGTGATCGGGGTGCCGGACGCGGACCTCGGGCAGCGCATCGTCGCGTTCGTCGTCGCGCGCGACGGGGCGCGGCCCGACGAGCGGGAGCTGATCGACCATGTGGCCCAGCAGCTCTCGGCTCACAAGCGGCCGCGGGAGGTGCGGCTGGTGGCGGCACTTCCGCGCAATGCCATGGGCAAGGTGCAGAAGAAACTGCTGGGCTGACGCGGGCCCGAATACTCGATTGACCTCGACCGCGCTCGAGGTTGTACGGTCGGCGCATGATCGCAACGCTGTCGCCCGCCCAGATCGACTACCTGCGCAGCCAGCGCCTGGGGCGGCTCGCCACGATCCGCCCCGACGGGTCGCCGCAGAACAATCCGGTCGGCTTCCGCTACAACGAGGCCCTCGGCACCATCGATATCGCGGGCCGCGACATGGGCGCCTCGCAGAAGTTCCGCAACCTCGCCAAGGAGGAACGGGTGGCGTTCGTCGTCGACGACATCGCCTCGGTGCAACCCTGGGAGGTGCGGTGCCTCGAAATCCGTGGCACCGCACAGGCTCTGCGCGATGTCGACACCTACCTGGCGGGCGCGTCGCGCGAGCTGATCCGGATCACTCCCGAGCGCGTGCTGGCCTTCGGTATCGAATAGTCAGTTCGCGTGCAGCACGGCGTTGAGTTCGATGCCGGTGCCCTGGCGTGCCACCACCTCGACCGTGCCGGTCAGCGAGTTGCGGCGGAACAGCAGATTGGACTGCCCGGACAGTTCCAGCGCCTTGACCGTCCGGCCGTCGGGCAGCGCCACCTTGCTGCCGGCGGTGAGGTAGAGCCCGGCCTCCACGACGCTGTCGTCGCCGAGTGAGATGCCCAGGCCGGCATTGGCGCCGAGCAGGCAGCGCTCGCCGATCGAGATGACCTCCTTGCCGCCGCCGGACAGGGTGCCCATGATCGAGGCGCCGCCGCCGATGTCGGAGCCGTTGCCGACCACCACGCCCGCGGAGATGCGGCCCTCCACCATCGAGGCGCCCAGCGTCCCGGCGTTGAAGTTCACGAAGCCCTCGTGCATGACGGTGGTGCCCTCGGCCAGATGCGCGCCCAGGCGCACCCGGTCGGCCTCGGCGATGCGGACGCCGCTGGGCAGCACGTAGTCGACCATGCGGGGGAACTTGTCCACCCCGTACACCGTGACCGGCCCGCGGGCGCGCAGCTTGGCGCGCACCAGTTCGAACTCCTCGATCGCGCAGGGGCCGTGGTTGGTCCACACCACGTTCGCGAGCAGGCCGAACTGGCCCTCGAGGCTCAGGCCGTGCGGCCGGACCAGCCGGTGCGAGAGCAGGTGCAGCCGCAGGTACACGTCGTGGGTGTCGGCGGGGGCCGCGGCCAGGTCGGCGATGGTGGTGCGCACCGCGACCACGTCCACGCGGCGGGCCTCGTCGAACCCGACCAGTTCGGCGAACCGGGTGTATTCGGGATCGGCCGCGCTCAGCTTCGTGGTGCCCGTCTCGGCGAACTCCCCGAGTTCGGGATACGGAAACCAGGTGTCGAGAACGGTGCCGTTCACGGTCACCGTGGCGAGGCCGACTGCGGATGCTCCCTGTGTACTCACGCAGCCGAGTGTATTAGCGCGCCACTAGGGTGAGTGGAGTGACCATCGACCTGCGCGCCGACCCCATCACCCTCGCCGCGGCCCTCGTCGACATGCCGAGCGTGTCGCGCGACGAGGCCGCGATCGCCGACACCGTGACCTGGGCGCTCCGCGAGCAGACCACCGGCTTCCAGGTGCTGCGCCACGGCAACACCGTGCTGGCCCGCACCGATCGGGGGCTGCCACACCGGGTGATCCTGGCCGGGCACCTCGACACCGTCCCGATCGCCGGGAATGTGCCGGGCCGGTTCGAGGTCGAGAACGGCGAGCAGGTGCTGTACGGGTGCGGCAGCGTCGACATGAAGTCCGGCGACGCGGTGTTCCTGCACCTGGCCGCCACCGTCGCCGATCCGGTGTGCGACCTGACGCTGATCTTCTACGACTGCGAGGAGATCGCCGCCGAGTTCAACGGCCTCGGCCGCATCGAGCGCGAACTGCCGCACTGGCTGGACGGCGACCTGGCGATCCTGGGCGAGCCCTCGGCGGGCTGGATCGAGGCGGGCTGCCAGGGCACGCTGCGGGCCCGGCTCACGACGTCGGGTATCCGGGCGCATTCGGCGCGAGCCTGGCTGGGGGACAACGCGATTCACCACCTGGCGCCGATTCTCGAACGCCTGCGCGACTATCGGGCGCGCGAGGTCGACATCGACGGCTGCGTCTACCGCGAGGGCCTGTCCGCGGTCCGCGTCGACGGCGGCGTGGCGGGCAACGTGGTCCCCGACGAGGCCGAGGTGGTGGTGAATTTCCGCTTCGCGCCGGATCGTTCGCTGGACGAGGCGACCGAGCATGTGCGGCAACTGTTCTCGGGCCTGGACATCGGTTTCGAACGCACCGACGGCGCTCCCGGCGCCCTGCCCGGCCTGTCCGCTCCCGCCGCGAAGAACCTGGTGGAACGGGTGCACGCGCACGGCGGTGGCGGAGTTCGCGCCAAGTACGGCTGGACCGACGTGTCCCGCTTCGCCGCCCGCGGCATCCCCGCGGTGAATTTCGGCCCCGGCGACCCGAATCTGGCTCACAAGATCGACGAGCGCGTCCCCACCACCCAGATCACCAACGTCACCCAGATCCTGCGCACCTATCTGACGGGCAGGAGCTGACCGAGCGGTCCCGCTACCCTTGGCGGCATGTCCACCGACTCGGAGCCAGTGTCCGCCCGATCGCAGAAGTCGGCGCCGAAGTTTCGCGGGCCGATAATGTTGCGCCGCGATCGCAAAGAGGAGAGCGGGACCACCGATCAGCATTTGCTGGACGGTCGCGGCCCGACCGACTGGGTGCATACCGACCCGTGGCGGGTGCTGCGCATCCAGAGCGAGTTCGTGGAGGGTTTCGGTGCGCTCGCCGAGATCCCCAGGGCGGTAGCGGTATTCGGCTCCGCCCGCACCCAGCCGGATACGCCCGAGTACCAGGCCGCCCGCGCGATCGGCAGTGCGCTCGCCGACGCGGGCTTCGCGGTGATCACCGGCGGCGGCCCGGGCGTGATGGAGGCGGCCAACCGCGGCGCGTCGGAGGCGGGCGGGTTCTCGGTGGGGCTGGGTATCGAGCTGCCGATGGAGCAGGGCCTCAACGACTGGGTGGATCTGGGCATCAACTTCCGCTACTTCTTCGCCCGCAAGACCATGTTCGTGAAGTACTCGCAGGCGTTCATCTGCCTGCCCGGCGGCTTCGGCACCCTGGACGAATTGTTCGAGGCGCTGACGCTGGTGCAGACGCACAAGATCACCCGGTTCCCGATCGTGCTGTTCGGCACGCGCTATTGGGGTGGGCTGGTCGACTGGCTGCGCGATTCGCTGGGCGGGTCGGGCAAGATCTCGCCCGGTGATCTGGGTCTGCTGCACGTCACCGACAGTGTGGAGGAAGTAGTGGAGATCGTGCTGGCCGCGGCGCGCAGCCGCGCCGAGCAGGTGCTGGGAACGGAGGACCAGTGGTGAGCGACGGACCCTACGCGGTGTGCGTGTACTGCTCGGCCAGTGCCGCGGACCCGGCGCAGTTGCGGCTGGCCGCCCAGGTCGGCACCGAGATCGCCCGGCGCGGTTGGCAATTGGTGTCCGGCGGCGGGCACGTGTCGATGATGGGCGCGGTCGCCACCGCGGCCCGCGCCGGGGGCGCCCGCACCATCGGCGTGATCCCCAAGCAGCTGGTGCATCTCGAGGTCGCCGATGTCGACGCCGACGAACTGGTCGTCACCGACACCATGCGGGAACGCAAGCAGATCATGGAGGACCGCGCCGACGCCTTCCTGACCCTGCCCGGCGGGATCGGCACGCTGGAAGAGTTCTTCGAGGCCTGGACCGGCGGTTACCTGGGCCTGCACGACAAGCCGCTGGTGGTGCTCGACCCGCACGGCCACTACCGCGGGCTGTTCGAATGGCTCGACGGCATCCGCGACGCCGGTTTCGTCGGAAAGGCCGCCCTGGATCGGATTACCGTGTCGGCGGACCTGACGGCCGCGTTCGACGCGCTGACGACATCGCTTCCGGAGGAACAGTGACGGACACCCAGACCGACGTCACCCTGCTCGATATCGCCCGCCGCCTGCCCGGGATGGCCCTCGACGCGCTCGGCATGATCCGCGGCGCGCTCGGCATGCTGGTCCGGCCGGACGACAAGGCGTCGGTCGGGCTGCACTTCCAGCGCGCCGCGCGCCGGAATCCGTTGCGCACCTTCGTCCGTTTCGAGGGCCGCGAATATTCGTATCTCGATGCCAACGCCGAGGTCAATCGATACGCGAGCGTGCTGACCGAGCGCGGGGTGCGGCGCGGCGACGTGGTCGGGGTGCTGATGACCAACCGGCCGGAGACGCTGTTCGTGGTGCTGGCCACGGTGAAGCTGGGCGCGACGGTCGGCCTGCTGAACCACAATCAGCGCGAACAGGTGCTGGCGCACAGCTTCGGACTGCTGGACAGCGTGGTGAACGTGATCGGGGAGGAGTGCCGCGACGCGCTGGACTCGCTGCCCGAACCGCCCGGCAACCTGCTGTACACCGAGGAGCTGGCGGAACTGGCCCGTTCGGCCGACGCCACCGACCCGCCGGTGTGTGCCGATGTCCGCGCCCGCGAGAAGGCATTTCTGATCTTCACCTCCGGCACGACCGGGCTGCCCAAGGCCAGCGTCATGACGCATCTGCGGTGGACCAAGAGCATGGCCGGGCTCGGCGGCCTCGGCATCCGGCTGCGCGGTGACGACACCATGTACTGCTGCCTGCCGCTGTATCACAACAACGCGCTGACGGTGGCCCTCGGCGCGGTGCTGGGTGCGCGCGCGACCTTCGCCATCGGCCGCAAGTTCTCGGCGTCGGCGTTCTGGAACGAGGTGATCGCCAACCGGGCCACCGCGTTCATCTATATCGGCGAGCTGTGCCGCTATCTGCTCAACCAGCCCGAGCAGCCGGCCGAGCGGGAGCACGCGCTGCGGCTGGCGGTCGGCAACGGGCTGCGCCCGGAGCTGTGGGACGAGTTCCGCGACCGGTTCCGGATCAAGCGCATCGTCGAGTTCTATGCCTCGAGCGAGGGGAACACCGCCTTCATCAACGCTTTCGGCGTCGATCGCACGGCGGGCTTCGGGCCGCTGCCGTACGCGGTGGTCGAATTCGACGACGAGACCGGGAAGGCCAAGAGGTTCGAGGACGGCCGGTTGCGCCGGGTGCGGCCGGGCGGGACGGGACTGCTGCTGTCCAAGGTAACCAGCCGGTCGCCGTTCGACGGTTACACCGACGCGTCGGCCACCGAGTCGAAGCTGGTGCGCGACGCCTTCCAGCCCGGCGATGCCTGGTTCGACACCGGCGATCTGGTGCGCGATCAGCGTTGGCGCCACATCGCTTTCGCCGACCGCCTCGGCGACACGTTCCGCTGGAAGGGCGAGAACGTGGCGACAACCGAGGTGGAGGGCGCTTTCGACGGTATCGAGCAGGTCACCCAGGCCGTGGTCTACGGCGTCGACGTGCCGGGCGCCGACGGCAAGGCGGGCATGGCCGCGGTGACGCTGCGGTCCGATGCGGAACTCGACGGCCCGGCGCTGGCCGCGCACCTGTACGAGCGGCTGCCCGGCTACGCGGTGCCGCTGTTCGTACGCGTCGTGGCCGAGCTGGAGACCACCTCGACGTTCAAGAGCCGCAAGGTCGAATTGCGCAAACAGGGCTACACCCCCGACGCGGCGAGCACCCTCTACGTGCTGTCCGGCCGGGCCGAAGGCTACGTCCCCTATTACGACGGCTACGCCGACGAGGTGGCCGCGGGGCGCAAACCCGCGTAGACGCGGGAGGTTTGCGAGGTCGGTGCGACAGCGGTCGGTACAGTCGAGGGCATGAGTTCGACGCCGCCGTTGCCCACCTTGTGCGGGAAACCGGTGGCGACGGACCGGGCGCTGGTGATGGCGATCGTGAATCGCACGCCGGACTCCTTCTACGACCGCGGCGCCACCTTCACCGACGAGGCCGCCATGGCGGCGGTGGCACGCGCGGTCGACGAGGGCGCCGACCTGGTCGACATCGGCGGAGTGAAGGCCGGTCCCGGCGACGAGGTGGACGCGGCGGCCGAGGCGCGGCGGGTGGTGCCGTTCGTGGCGGCCATCCGCGATCGCTATCCCGATCTGCTGATCAGCATCGACACCTGGCGCGCCGAGGTCGCGCGGGCGGCGGTGGCCGAGGGCGCCGATCTGATCAACGACACGTGGGCGGGCGCGGACCCGGATCTGGTCACGGTGGCCGCGGAACTGGGCGCCGGGATCGTGTGCAGCCACACCGGCGGCGCGCGGCCGCGGACCCGGCCGCATCGGGTGCGCTACGCCGACGTGGTCGGCGAGGTCACCGACACGTTGGTACGGTCCGCCGAAAATGCTGCGGCGGCCGGGGTGGACCGAAGCTCGATTTTGATCGATCCGACCCATGATTTCGGCAAGAACACTTATCACGGTCTCGCACTGTTGCGGGCGTCGGACGTTCTTGTAAACACCGGATGGCCGGTCTTGATGGCGCTGAGCAACAAGGATTTCATCGGAGAGACTCTTGGTGTCGGCCTGTCCGAGCGATTGGAGGGCACATTGGCAGCGACCGCGTGGGCGGCGGCGGCCGGCGCCCGGGTCTTCCGCGTCCACGAGGTCGCCGCGACCCGGCGGGTGGTGGACATGATCGCGGCAATCCAGGGCATCCGGCCCCCGGCACGAACTCTGCGAGGTCTGGTATGACGACCAACCCCGAATTGGTTATCGAATCCGACGGCACAACGGACTGGGCACTCACCAACACGTGGGACAGCCCGGAGTGGACGGTCGACGAACTGGTCGCCGCCAAGCACGGGCGCACCGTCTCGGTGGTGTTACCCGCACTGAACGAGGAGCGCACCGTCGCCGACGTGGTCGCCAGCATCCGGCCACTGGTCGGCACGCTGGTCGACGAACTGGTGGTGCTGGACTCCGGCTCCACCGACGCCACCGCCGAGCGGGCCCGCGCCGCGGGCGCCCGCGTGGTGTCGCGCGAACAGGCGGTACCGGAACTGGATCCGGTACCCGGCAAGGGCGAGGTGCTGTGGCGTTCGCTGGCCGCCACCAGCGGCGATCTGATCGCCTTCGTCGATTCGGACCTGATCGATCCCGATCCCGCATTCGTGCCCCGGCTGCTCGGTCCGCTGCTGATGGTCGACGGCATGCATCTGGTCAAGGCCTACTATCGCCGCCCGCTGCGCCACGGCGACTCGGTCGACCACAACGGCGGCGGCCGGGTGACCGAGCTGGTGGCGCGCCCGCTGCTGTCGGCGCTGCGGCCCGATCTGTGCCAGGTGCTGCAGCCGTTGGGCGGGGAGTACGCGGGCACCCGGGAACTGCTCACCGCCGTGCCGTTCGCCCCGGGCTACGGCGTCGAAATCGGCCTGCTGCTCGACACCTACGACCTGCTGGGCCTGTCGGCCATCGGCCAGGTGAACCTCGGCGTGCGCACGCATCGCAACCGCCCGCTGTCGGATCTGGGCGTCATGAGCCGCCAGATCCTGGGAACCGTCCTGCGCCGCAGCGGTATTCGTGACTCGGGCGCCGCGCTGACCCAATTCCCGTTGGTAGGAGGCGAATTCACGGCCCTGTCCACCGAAGTATCTCTCGCCGATCGCCCCCCGATGAACACCCTCCGCCCGGCCGAGGTAGCCGCCTGAAAAATCGCAGGCGGCATGCATTTGCCCGTGCCCAGCGTCGGTCGGGCGACATGCATTCTGCCCGTGCCCGGCGTGGTGTCGGTCGGGCCGCGTGCATTCTGCCCGTGCCCGGTGTCGGTTGGGCGGCGTGCATGCTGCCTGCGCTCGGTGGGGGTTCCCGGGTAGAGGTCGGGAAGTATTGGGGGGTTTTACCTTTCGTGTCGGTAGATGGGCGTGAGCAGGTCGGCTTCGAGTGGCTCGCCGGTGTTGCGGTCGTAGCGGACGCCGACCACCGCGGAGAAGGGATGCAGTCCCGCGCGTTCGTGCAGGGTGGCCAGGCGGGTGGCGAGCAGGCGGATGGCTCCCAGCGAGCCGGGCGGGTGCAGCCCGTCGACCACCAGCACGGTGCCGCGGCCGTCGGGGCGGGGGAGGCGGGCCAGATACGCGATGTCGTAGGGTTCGGTGCCGCCCGGCCGGTACACCCGGCGGGCGGCGCGATCCTCGATGCCGCGGCGCACCCGCCCCGCCCGCGCCACCGTGCGGCGCAACCGGGGATCCGCCGCGGCCAGGTAGCGCAGGCTCGGGGACAGTTCGGGACCGCCGAGCACGATCAGTCCGTCGCGGTCGAGGTCCAGCGGGCGCCCGGGCAGGAAACGCTCCACGTTCGCGGCGAATCCCAACTCCCGCAACAACTCCACCAGGCGATGCGGGGCTGCGGCGTCGGGCGCGCCCACCAGCGGCGCGGCGCGCGTCGTGCTGCGCACGTCCGGGGTCAGGATGGTCAGCGGGCCGTGCCCGAAGAACAAGCCCTCCGGCACCGGGCCCTGCGTGCTGACCTGATGGATCCGGGCACGTGAAAGTCCCGCCGCGGCACCGATTCTGGCGAAGGTCCAGCCTTCGGCATGCAGTTCGCGGATGACGGCTCGCCGAATCCTGGTGAGCTCGTTGATGGTCTGCTGGGCCTGGGCGACCCCATCGGTGGCAGCTTTGAGGCGCTCGACCTTGTCCTCGATCGCGAACACCCGTGCCACCTCGTCGGCCGACATGTGCGCAGTCTAGATAGCTCGACAGCGGGATGTGTCTAGTCCCGTTGACGAAAACGCTCCGGCCTGCACCGGAATTGCGGGCAAAAGTTCCGATCGGGAATACCTGCTGACCAGAATCGTCCGTGGTAGCCACGGCAATTCGATTGCCTCGCTAGGTCGCATCGAAATCGATCGGCGGCTTCTCGTTGCGCGCCAGCGGTTTCGGCGGCTCGGGTGCGGAATATGTCGCGGGCGGCGAATAATCCGAGCCGTTGGGCATACTGGACGGTTTGTCGAACCTGCCGGTGAACAACGAATCATCGCCGTCCAGCAGGTGTTTGGTCACCGCCGCCCGCGGCGTCATGCCGCGGAACTGCTCCAGCGGCCGCCGGAGCTCATTGAGGTCCTGCAGCGGTTTGCGGATCTCGTCGAACTCCGGGCCCAGCTCGCTGCGCAGCTGACTGGTGGCCCCGCTGGCGTAGTCGCGCACCTGCCGCAGGCTCTGCGCGGTCCAGCGGATCGCCCCCGGCAGCCGCTCCGGCCCGAGGATCACCAAGGCGGCGACCACCAGGATCACCATCTCGGCCCATCCGATATCGAACATACGACCAGGCTACTAAGGCTGCTTGGGAGCGTTCTCGTCGGATTCCAGCGTGACCGGCACGTCGACCTGACGGCCGTCGCGGATCACCTGGAAGGTCACTGTCTCACCGATCCGGCGCGACTGCACGGCCACGGTCAGCTCCGCGGGCTCGGTCACCTCGCGGCCCGCGACCCGCACGATCACGTCACCCTCGACGATCCCGGCCTTGGCGGCGGGGCCGCCGCTCGACACGTCGGCGACCGCCGCGCCACTCATGGCGTCGTTCTCCACGGTCTTCTGCCGGGCGGTGACGCCCAGCCACGGGTGGGCCACCTTGCCGTCGCGGATGAGCGTCTGGGCGATGCGCTGCACCAGATCCACCGGGATGGCGAAGCCCAGGCCGACCGAACCGCCGCTCTCGCTGCGAATGGCGGTATTGATGCCGATCAACCGTCCCTCGCTGTCGACCAGCGCGCCACCGGAGTTGCCGTGATTGATCGCGGCGTCGGTCTGCACGGCGTCGAAGGCGCCGGCGGTGTCGTCACCGGGCTCGGTGGGTTCGGCCATCGGCCGGTTCAGAGCACTGACGATGCCGGAGGTGACCGTCTTGGTCAGGCCCAGCGGCGAACCGATCGCGAGCACGTCGTCACCCACCTGGACATCCTCGGATTTGCCCAATCGGGCCACCGTCAGATTCTTGACATCGACCTTGAGCACCGCGAGGTCGGTCTTGGGGTCGCGGCCGACGATGCGGGCCGGGGCCTTGGTGCCGTCGGAGAAGGTGACCTGGATCTTGCCGCGGCCCGACTTGTCCAGCCCGACCATCGAGACCACGTGATTGTTGGTGACGATGTAACCCGCGCCGTCGATGACCACACCCGAGCCGAGCGCGCCGTTCTCGCCCACCGTCTCGCGGATCTGCACCACCGCGGGCAGCACCGCGTCGGCCACCTTCGCGACCTGGCCGTGCGGCTTGTCCGAGGACTCCTCCTGCTGGAGGGCGATCTTGCGTGAGGTGAGCGCCGAGGCCGAATCGCCGGTGAACCGGCCGATCAGGCCGCCGACCAGGCCGATCGCCAGGGCGATGACCGCGAGGGTCGCGAGCGCGGCGGGCGCGACCTTCTTGCCGAACAGCACCTCGCGGGCGGTGAGCCGAGTGGCGGGCGGCAGCGGCGCCTCGCGCGGGGTACCGATGGCGGGCGCGCCCAGCCGGGCCGCGGCCTCGGGATCACGCCAGGGGTCGGCCGGTCCGGCGACCGGGCTCTCGTCGCGTGTCGCGTCCGGGTCGCGCTGCAGCAGTTCGTCGGACCCCTCGGGACGGCCGAACGCCTCGGCCAGTACCGCGTCGGGCGGCCGGTTCACCAGTTCGGGGCCGTCGTGGCGGGCCGCGCCGACGGCGCCGGGCTGGTGCGCGGAGAAGGAACCGGTCTGCCCGTCGGGGCGGCGGAACGCGCGCGCGGTGTGCTTATCGATGTCGGGCCGGTAGACCGGCCGCGGCCCCAGCACGGGCGCGTCCGGCGGCCTCAGGTTCCCCCGTTCGGCCGCCGAATCCGACACAGCGTCTGTCGGCGACGCGCCGGGCTGTTCGGGCTGTGATCCGGTGTTCGTCGATTCGGTGGTCACGTGTGGAACTCTACTTGCGCCACCATCCGGTCCACCGCCTGCTCTCCGAAGAGAATTCGCGATCGGTGGAGACGAAGCGGAACGAATCCGCCCGCAGCCCTAGAAAACTCGCCCCCCGGGTCATCTCGTCCATGTGGTCGGAGAGATTTGCCAGGGGAATGCGGCTCAGGGTGTCGTGCAAATTCCCCGGCGCGGCGATCTGCCGTTGCGCGGCTTGCCGCAGGGCGATGCGCGCCTGTTGCTGGGAATCGACTTCGGCCGCGCACTCGGGGCATTTGGCGAGATGCTCGGCGGCGCGCAGATATGCGTTCATCCGGAGTTCGCCGTCGACGTAGGCGGCGATGGCCTCGCTCGCCAAATGTTCGGTCGGAGCGAATCGATGCGGACGGCCGGTTGCGGCGTCCTCGCCACTCATACGTGCACTCACCCTTCCGACGGACGAACTGCTGGCGCCGGGCGCCGCTCACCGCGGCAGTGGATCACCCGACCTTCTCGTCAGCGGCGAACCGCTGCTGAGATCCATTATGCGCAAGGTACTCCCGCAGTGCCTGGCGTCCACGGTGGATCCGGCTGCGCACAGTGCCCAGTTTGACGCCGAGCGTAGCGCCGATCTCCTCGTAGGACAGTCCCTCGATATCGCACAGCACCACGGCGGCGCGGAATTCCGGAGCCAGCGAATCCAGGGCGGACTGCAGGTCGGGATCGAGGTTGGCGTCGTGGTAGACCTGCTCGGGGTCGGGGCCCTCGGAGGGCACCCGGTCGTAGTCGTCGGGCAGCGCCTCCATCCGGATCCGATTGCGGCGGCGCACCATGTCCAGGAACAGGTTGGTCGTGATGCGGTGCAGCCAGCCCTCGAAGGTGCCGGGCTGGTAGTTCGACAGCGAGCGGAAGACCCGGATGAACGTCTCCTGGGTCAGGTCCTCGGCGTCCTGCGGGTCACCGGTCAGGCGGTAGGCCAGGCGGTACACCCGGTCGGCGTGCTCGCGGACCAGTTCGTCCCAGGTGGGCATCATGGCTCGGTCGCCGGTGGCGTCGAAGGCCGCGGTGCCGGTCAGCGGATCGATGTCGGCCTCGGTGTCGGGCGTCGCGACGTCGTCGGGCAGCAGGGCGTCGGACGGCACGGGGTTGCCGCTGTCCGCCGCGGGCAGTAGGAATTCGGCCGAGTCGCCGGTGTTCGGCAGCCTCGACGGGGGGAGAGTGGCGTGCTCACGCGCCGCATCGACCATGTGGATGGGGTTACCTCCTACTCGGGACCGTGTCCGGCGCTGCGACGGCGAGGTCCCCCCACCTGTCGCGTACCGGGTATAACCGAGGACGGGTGTCAGGTTGTTCCCGGGCGCCGTCCTACGGTCGGTCGGCCTTTGCGTTGTCCTCACTCTGTCGAATCCCGATGTGCCGGTGGTGTGGGGAGGCTGAGGGACACCTGAGAAAATCGCGGGTCGCACGCCGTCCCGCCGCCTCGTAGGTCGCGACGTTCGGCGGGGTTCGCCGTTAGCCTCATACCTGTGAGCCTCATACCCGCGGCAGCGACCGCGCAGCGCAACCTCGCCTACGTGGAGGAATCCGTCGCCGAGGACGAGATTCTGCTGGCCGCGCGGGAGCGGGCTACCGAACTGGGGGCGCTGCCGGTGCCGCCCTCGGTGGGTGCGCTGCTGAGTATGTACGCCCAGATGCTGGGCGCGCGGGCGGTGGTCGAGGTGGGGACCGGCGCCGGGATCAGCGGGCTGTGGCTGCTCGACGGCATGCGCGAGGACGGCACGCTGACCACCATCGACTCCGAGCCCGAACATCAGCGGGCCGCGCGCGACGCCTTCCGCACCGCCGACATCCCGCCCGCGCGGACCCGGCTGATCAACGGCCGCGCCCTGGATGTGCTGCCACGGCTCGCCGACGGCGCTTACGACCTGGTCTTCATCGATGCCGCGCCGCTCGAGCACCCGCAGTACGTCGAGCAGGGCGTTCGATTGTTACGCGAGGGCGGGGCGATCCTGCTGCACAACGCGCTGCTCGGCGGCCGGGTGCCCGATACCGCCCAGCGCGACCCGGCGACCCAGGCGGTGCGCGCGGCCACCCGAGCCGTCGCCGAGGATCCGGAACTCACCAGCGTGCTCATTCCCGTCGGCGACGGATTGCTCTGCGCCTCACGGGGTTAGCGGCCCGGACGTGCGGGTTGATCGGATCATCCGACCATTCGTCTGCCGCCTCCGACCTGCGTCGATAACGCTCGAAAATCGTTGTGGAGCGAGGTCTTGCGTGCCGATTGAACGAGTGTTTAGTATATTGAACATGTGTTTAAGGGAGCAGCCGTACCGGAAGGATCCGCCTCGGATCTGAGCACTCGCGCCCGTATCCGGGATGCCGCCATCGCCGTCTTCGGCGAGGAGGGGTTCGGGGTCGGAGTTCGGGCGATCGCCAAGGCCGCGGGAGTGTCCCCGGGGCTCGTCAACCACCATTTCGGTTCCAAGGACGGGCTGCGGGAAGCGTGCGACGAACACGTTCGTTCGATCATTCGATCGGCGAAGACGGAGTACGTGCAGCACCCCACGCCGAACGCGACGCTGCAGGCGCTCGCGGAAATCGAGGAGTACGCGCCCTACATCGCCTACCTGATGCGGAGCTTTCAGGCCGGGGGGCCGCTGATGGCCACGATGTTCGAGCAGATGGTCGCCGATGTCGAGTCCTATCTCGTCGTCGGGATCGAGGCCGGGACCTTGCGTGCACCACTCGACCTGCGGGCGACGGCCCGCTTTCTGGCAACCCAGAACGGTGGCGGGTTCTTCTTCTTCCTGCAGCTGTACGCCGCCAGACACGACGGCAAGCTCGACTACCGAAAAGCGCTGCGCGAGTACGCCGACCAGATGATGCTGCCGGCGGTCGAAGTCAATACACATGGTCTTTTCACCGATTCGTCGCTGCTGGACACCCTGCTCGCCGATCGGTGAACCACACTCGTCTCTCGAGGAGATTCGATGTCATCGGCAATCGTCGTCCGGGATCTGCACAAGCATTTCGGACAGGTACACGCACTCGACGGGCTCGATCTGCAGGTCGCCGAGGGTGAGGTACACGGCTTCCTCGGCCCCAACGGCGCGGGCAAGTCCACCACCATCCGCATTCTGCTGGGGATCCTGGCCCGCACCTCCGGCGAGGCGCGGGTGCTGGGCCGGGACCCGTGGGCCGACGCGGTCGGCCTGCATCACGAAATCGCTTATGTGCCGGGCGATGTCACGCTCTGGCCGTCGCTGTCCGGCGGCGAGACCATAGATCTGCTGGCCCGCATGCGCGGCGGCCTCGACCCCGACCGCCGCGCCGAACTGATCGAGCGGTTCGAGCTGGACCCGCGCAAGAAGGCCCGCACCTACTCCAAGGGCAATCGGCAGAAGGTCGCCCTGGTGTCGGCGTTCTCCTCCAACGCCAACCTGTTGATGCTCGACGAGCCCACCTCGGGCCTGGATCCGTTGATGGAGCAGGTCTTCCGGGAATGCGTCCGCGAGGCCACCGAGCGCGGGGTGACCGTGCTGCTGTCCAGCCACATCCTGTCGGAGGTGGAAACGCTCTGCGAGCGGGTCACCATCATCCGCTCCGGGCGCACGGTGGAAAGCGGCACCCTGGCCGAGCTGCGGCACCTCAGCCGCACCTCGATCACCGCCGAAATGCTCGGTGATCCAGGCGATCTCGGCAACATTCCGGGCGTCGAGGACGTCAGCATCGAGGAG
Source organism: Nocardia wallacei (assembly GCF_014466955.1). Taxonomy (NCBI): domain Bacteria; kingdom Bacillati; phylum Actinomycetota; class Actinomycetes; order Mycobacteriales; family Nocardiaceae; genus Nocardia; species Nocardia wallacei. The sequence goes on from NZ_AP023396.1 coordinate 1,326,159, forward strand.
CACACACTGCGCTGCCAGGTCGACAGCGAGCATCTGGGCGAGCTGATCCGGGTGCTCGGCGACGCGGGCGTGCGCAGCCTGGTCAGCCAGCCGCCGACCCTGGAAGAGCTGTTCCTGCGCCACTATTCGCTCGACGGCGACGCCCCGGCCGCGTCCGGCGCGGCGGCCCACCGGTACGCGGAGGCGACGAAATGACCACCGCCACCATCTCCCGACCGCAGTACGGATTCGCCGAATCCGACCGTGGCGCTTCGGATTTCACCGGCACCATGCAGCTGTTGCGGCTGTACCTGCGGCGCGACCGGATCGTGCTGCCGCTGTGGGTGATCCTGCTGTCGCTGCCGCTGGGCAGCACGTACATCAAGAGCACCGAATCGGTGTACTCCACGCCGGAGCAGCTGGCAAATTTCGCGCGCACGGTCCTGTCCAGTCCGGCGCAGCTGGCCATGTACGGCCCGATCTACAACACCGGCTCCGCGGCGGCGGCCGGGTTGTGGAAGGCCGGAATGTTCTTCACGCTCATCGGGATCGCGACGATCCTGACGGTCATCCGGCACACCCGCGCCGAGGAGGAGACCGGACGCGGTGAGCTGCTGGCGTCCACCCAGGTCGGGCGGTACGCGAGCCTGACCGCCGCGCTGATCGTGGCCTGCGGTGGTGCGATCGCCGCCGGTCTGATCGCGGCCCTCAGCATCATGGGGGCCGGGGTGGCCGGGGCGGACGCGCTGGCGTTCGGGCTGGCGCTGGCGGGGTCGGGGCTGGTTTTCGCCGCCGTCGCCGCGGTGACCGCGCAGCTCAGTGCCAACGCCCGCACCACCCGCGGGTTCGCCTTCGTGGTACTGGCCGTGACCTATACGCTGCGGGCCATCGGTGACGCCCGCGCCGGGGACGGGCCCACCAGCCCGCTGGTCTGGCTGTCACCGCAGGGCTGGTCGATCCAGGTGCGGGCGCTCGCGGGCAACCACTGGCCGATCCTGCTGTTGCACGTGGCGGCCACGGTCGCGCTGATCGCGGTGGCGTACGTGCTGCTGCGGCGCCGCGACCTCGGCGCCGGGCTGATCGCCGAGCGGCTCGGGGCACCGGCCGCCGGGCCCGGGCTGGCCGGTCCGTTCGGTCTGGCGTGGCGGCTGCAACGCGGCACGCTGCTGGCGTGGACCATCGGTCTGGCGCTGTACGGGCTGGTCATCGGCAGTGTGGTGCACGGCATCGGGGACGAGCTGGGCACCAGCGACGCGGTCAACGACATCATCGGACGGCTCGGCGGCGGTGCCGCGCTGGAGGACGCGTTCCTCACCACGGGCTACACCATGCTCGGGATGGCGGCGTCCGCGTACGCTATCTCGGCGGCGCTGCGGCTGCACTCGGAGGAGACCGCGCAGCACACCGAGACGGTGCTCACCGGCGCCGTCGCCCGGACCCGCTGGGCCGCATCGCATGTGGTGTACGCCCTGCTCGGACCGGTTGTGGTGCTGGTGGTTTCGGGCGTGATCGGCGGTCTCACCTACGGTGCCGCGGCCGGCGACGTCGGCGAGAAGTTGCCGCGGGTGCTGGGCGCGGCGCTGGTCCAGATCCCGGCGGTGTGGGTGTTCGTGGGCGCCGCGGTCCTGTTGTTCGGGCTGCTGCCGCGCTGGGCGCCGGTGGCGTGGGGAGTGTTCACCGCCGGTGTGGCGCTGTTCTTCCTCGGCTCCATCTCCGGTATGCCGCAATGGGTTCTGGACCTCACGCCCTACAGCCATCTGCCCAAGCTGCCGGGCGGTGAGTTCGCGGCGGCCCCGGTGGTGATCCTGCTGGTGCTCGCGGCCGTGCTGCTCACGACGGGCCTCGTCGCCTTCCGGCGTCGCGACCTGCGCTGAACTACGGTCTCCCCGAACGCCTCTCGGTGCGCCGAGGGGCGTTCGGTGCGTCCGGGCCGGATTGATCCACCGCCGACCGGGTATCGCCGATATGATTGAGAGAGCAAGTGTTTCGCTACCGGTGGAGGCGTGGGTGGTTTTCCAACGCGCAGTGCTGATCGAAGTCGCGCCACGCAGCTGGCTGGTGCTGGCCGTGGTGATGCTGGGCTTCTTCGTCTTCATCGCCCTGCTTGTGCTGCTGCTGGTCACCGGGAGCGATTACAACGATCCGACCAAACAACCGCCGATCACCCACGGCCCGTGCGATCCGTTCTGCACGGCCACCCCCGCGCCCGCGGTCCCGCGCTAGACCCACACGCCCTTGCCGACGGTCACCACGCCCCCGTTGCTGACGGCGAACCGTTCCCGATCGCGTTCGAGGTCGACCCCGATGATCTCGCCCTCGCCGACCATCACGTTCTTGTCCAGGATCGCCCGCCGCACCACCGCGCCGCGGCCCACCCGCACGCCCGGCATCAGCACACTGCCCTCCACGGTCGCCCCGTCCTCGACGAACACGTTCGACGACAGCACCGAATTGCGCACCGTGGCCGCCGACAGAATGCTGCCCGCCCCGACGATCGACTCCTGCGCCAGCCCGCCCTGCGCGAATTTGGCGGGCGGCAGGTTCTCGGCGGCGCCGCGAATCGGCCAGTGCTTGTTGTAGAGATTGAAGATCGGGTGCACCGACACCAGATCCATGTGCGCGTCGTAGAACGCGTCGATGGTTCCCACGTCGCGCCAGTAGCCGCGGTCGCGATCGGTGGATCCGGGCACGTCGTTGCGCGCGAAGTCGTACACGCCCGCCTCGCCCGCGGCCACCAGCGACGGGATGATGTCGCCGCCCATGTCGTGGTCGGAATCGGCGTTGTCGGCGTCGGCGCGGATGGCGTCGACGAGCACCTTGGTGCTGAACACGTAGTTGCCCATCGAGGCGAAGGTGACGTTCGGGTCGTCGGGGGTGCCCGGCGGATGCACCGGCTTCTCCAGGAACTGGGTGATCCGGCCGGACTCGTCGGAATCGATACAGCCGAACGCCCCCGCCTCGCTGCGCGGCACCCGGATCCCGGCCACCGTCACGCCCGCGCCGGTGTCGATGTGGTGGGCCACCATCTGCTCCGGATCCATCCGGTATACGTGGTCGGCGCCGAACACCACGATGTAGTCCGGGTCCTCGTCGTAGATCAGGTTCAGCGACTGCATGATCGCATCGGCGCTGCCGGTGTACCAGCGCGGGCCCAGGCGTTGCTGGGCCGGGACCGGGGTGATGTATTCACCGCCGAACCCCGACAGCCGCCAGGTCTGCGAGATGTGCCGGTCCAGCGAGTGCGACTTGTACTGGGTGAGCACGCACAACCGCAGGAAACCGGCGTTGACCAGGTTGGACAGGACGAAGTCGATGAGCCGGTACGCGCCCCCGAACGGGACCGCGGGTTTGGCGCGGTCCTTGGTGAGCGGGAAGAGTCGCTTGCCCTCACCGCCGGCGAGCACGATTCCGAGTACGTGCGGCTGGCTCCTCACAGGGCCCAACTTACCGCCGCCGGGTCCGCGGAGTGGTCAGCACGCAGGTGAACGATTAGGTTGGACCGGTGAGTTTCGGCCCGGAGGGCGGACGCGAGCCGACCGAATCGCGCGAGCGGAATCGGTTGCAGGTCGCGATGCTGACTCGTGAATTTCCGCCGGAGGTGTACGGCGGGGCGGGGGTGCACGTCACCCACCTGGTACCGCGGTTGCGACGGTTGTGCGAGGTCACCGTGCACTGCATGGGTGTGTCGCGCGCGGACGCCGTGGTGCACCAGCCGGATCCGATGCTGTACGCGGCCAATTCGGCGCTGCAGATGATGTCGGCGCAGCTGCGCATGGCCGATGCGGTCGGCGGGGTGGACGTGGTGCATTCGCACACCTGGTACACCGGGCTGGCCGGGCATCTGGCCGCCACGCTGTACGGCATCCCGCACGTGCTGACCGCGCATTCGCTGGAACCGCGGCGGCCGTGGAAGGCCGAGCAGCTGGGCGGCGGGTACCGGTTGTCGTCGTGGTCGGAGCGCAATGCGATGGAGTACGCCGACGCGGTCATCGCGGTGAGCGCGGGCATGCGCCGCGATGTGCTGGACGCCTATCCGACCATCGATCCCGAGCGGGTTCACGTGGTGCACAACGGGATCGACGCGCAGGCGTGGTGTCCCGGTGGGCCGATCGACGGCGCCCGGGACGTGCTGGCCGAGCTCGGGGTGCGCACCGACGCGCCGATCGTCGCGTTCGTCGGCCGCATCACCCGGCAGAAGGGCGTGTCGCATCTGCTGGCCGCCGCGCGGGAATTCGATCCGGACATCCAGCTGGTGCTGTGCGCGGGAGCGCCCGACACGCCGCAACTGGAGGCCGAGGTGTCGGCGGCGGTGGCGGAGCTGTCTCGTCGCCGCGGCGGCGTGTTCTGGGTGCGGGAGATGCTGCCCACCGAACAGGTGCGCCAGATCCTGGCCGCCGCGACGGTATTCGTGTGCCCGTCGGTATACGAGCCCCTCGGCATCGTCAATCTGGAGGCCATGGCCTGCGGCACCGCCGTGGTCGCCTCGGACGTCGGCGGCATCCCGGAAGTAGTCGCCGACGGCACCACCGGTCGCCTGGTCCACTACGACGGCGAGGCCCCCGGCGATTTCGAATCCCACCTGACCCGAGCCGTCAACGCCATAGCGGGCGACCCCCTCACCGCCGCCTCCCTGGGCGCCGCCGGCCGCGCCCGAGCCATAGCCGAATTCGACTGGTCCCAGGTAGCCGAACGCACCGTCCACCTCTACGACAAAATCCGCAAGTCCTGACCCCGGCCGTACGCGCCAGGGCGCATACGGACGGGGAATGGGACGCACCGCAACTTCTTCGGCGCGCGGCCACCTGCATGGCTTCACGAGCAGCGCCGCAACTTTCTTTGGCATGTGGCCCCAACTATTCCCCGACCGTACGCGCCCTGGCGCGTACGGTCGGGGGCATGAACCGTGCTGCTGTGGAGGCTTGGGTGGAACGGTATGAGCGCGTTTGGCGGACGCCCGGGACTGCGGAACTGGGTAACCTCTTCGCCCCCGGTGCGAGATATCTGCCGTCGCCGTGGGCTACCCCCATTACCGATCCCGCTGAGCTGGCGCGATTCTGGGAGCAAGCCCGAGATAGCGCGGACGAGCCGTTCACCATGACATCGTCGGTGGTGGCCCTCGACGGTGATACCGCGGTCGTCCGCGTGGAGGTCGAGTACGCGCGGGCGGATCCGGCGCGCTGGCGGGATCTGTGGGTGCTGCGGTTCGGGCCCGACGGCCGGTGTACGTGGTTCGAGGAGTGGCCGTTCGCGCCCGAGCAGGCCGACGGGCACTAACGCGGGCGGTACGTCGACACCGTCACCGAGGCGGTTACCTCCACGATCTCCGGCAGCGCCGCGATCCGCTCGGCGCGCCGCGCGGCGGCGTGATGCGCGGAGGGGCCCATGCCCACCACGTTCGTGACATCGGCGTGGCCGAGCCGCATCGGAAACTCCACCACTCGTTCGGCCAGCCGGTCGAAGCGGCCGGACAGTGCCCCGGCCAGGCGCTCGTCCTTGGCCGCGTCCACGCCCACCATGTCCAGCGGGGCGATCAGCTCGGACAGATGCCGCGGCGTCGGCGTCACCACGACGAACATGCCGCCGGGCGCCAGCACCCGGGCCACCTCGTCCGGATTACGCGGCGCGAACACCGACAGCACCCGGCTCAGCGCGCCGTCGCGCACCGGCAGCCCACGCCAGGCGTCGGCCAGCACCGAGGCGGCACGCGGATGCGCCCGCGCCGCGCGCCGGGCCGCGAACTTGGACACGTCCATCGCGATGCCGTGTGCGCCGGGCGCGGCGTCCAGCGCCGCGGCCAGGTAGTAGCCGGTTCCCGCGCCGATCTCGAGCATCGAGCGCACCGGGGAGCCGGAGGTGAGTGCCGCCGTCGCGGCGTCGGCGATCGGAGTGAAATGCCGGGCGCGCTGGAAGGCCGCGCGCGCGTCCAGCATGTCGGCGGTATCGCCCGTCATCTTCGTCGACGCACCGGTCAGCAGGCTGACGTAGCCCTGACGGGCCAGATCGAAGGCGTGTCCGCGGGCACAGGACAGCGAGCGGTCGCGCACGGTCATGCCCGCTCCGCATTCGGGGCAGGCCAGTAACCGCGCGATCGCGGCGAGCGGCGTGTCGGTGTCCGCCCGCGCCGGAGTCACCGGCATTGATCGAACGAGCGGTTAACTGGTGACTTCGGTGAGCTCTTTGCCGAGGGCCGCGGCCTCTTCCGGCGTGAGCTCGACGACCAGACGCCCGCCACCCTCGAGTGGAACCCGCATGACGATTCCACGCCCTTCCTTGGTTGCCTCGAGGGGACCGTCCCCGGTGCGGGGCTTCATGGCCGCCATCCTCTGCTCCCTCCAGATCCGCGCGGTCTGCTGCGCACTTTCTTGGAACTCGTGTTGTCACCAACCGGTAGCCCACGCGCACGGCTACGCCGCGCCCGAGGGGCCACACCACGACTATTCTTCCTCATCACGGAAGTGGGCGGGTACCTGAGTTCGAAAACCGACCGCCGTGGCGCGTGTTCAACCGCGCACCTCGACCCAGCAATCGGCCACATGATCGTTCACCATTCCGGTCGCCTGCATCATCGCGTAAGCCGTCGTCGGACCGACGAAACGGAATCCGCGTCGCTTGAGTTCCTTTGCGAGAGCAATCGATTCGGGTGTGACGGCGGGCACGTCGGAGAGCCGCCGCGGGCGCGGCCGGGGCGCGGGCGCGAACGACCAGAGCAACTCGTCCAGCCCCGGCGAGAGATCTTCGGCAACCCTCGCGTTGGCGATGCAGGCCTCGATCTTGGCGCGATTGCGCACTATGCCGGGGTCGGACAGCAGTCGCTCGGCGTCGGCCGGAGTGAACCGGGCCACCCGGTCGATGGCGAAGTCCGCGAAGGCGGCGCGGAACGCGGGGCGCTTGCGCAGGATGGTGATCCACGACAGCCCCGACTGGAACGCCTCCAGGCACATCCGCTCGAACAGCGCGTCGTCACCGTGCAGCGGCTGTCCCCACTCCTGGTCGTGATAGTCCCGATAGAGCTGGGACGACTCCGCCCACCCGCACCGCGCCTTGCCGTCGGACACCACCTCGATCGATGCGGCGCTCACTGCGAATCCCGCCGCTCGCCCTGATCGGTGCCCTGCTGCCCCGGCGGTTGCACCTGCGGCACCGGACCACCCGGCCCGGCGTGATCATCGCCGCCACGGGCCAGTCCCGGCACCGACACCTGCCACGGCGGAGCCGCGCCCTGATCAGCGGTGGCCGGGGCGGCCCAGCCCGCGGCCGGATTCGCCGGCTCGATCCCGGAAACCACCCCGGAGGCGGCGGACGTGGCCGGTCCGCCGGGCGTTGTGCTTTCCGGGCTCGCGGGCGGGTCGTGCCGCGGGGCCGGATTCGCGGGGCCGGGCGCGGCCGTCTCGGGGCCGGGGCGGTGGGTCGGCTGGGTGGAGGATTCCCAGGCGGTGGGCGGGCTGGTGAAGGGACTGGAGTAGGCGGTGGGGTCGGTGTGGCCGTTGGGCGCAGACGCGGCGGACGAGCCGAATCCCCATGCCCGCGGCGTCCGGTCCGGATGGATGGGTTGTTCGAAGCCGGGTGGCGCGGCCGGGTACGACCCGGTGCGCGGGTGTGCGGCCGGTCGGTCGCCGCGGGCCGCGGCCAGCTGGGCCTCCAGCTCGTCGATGCGGGCGGCGAGGCGGGTGAGCGCCCAGTCCACCTCGCCGGCCTTGTAGCCGCGGAACACCTGCTGGAAGCGCAGCGCACGCACATCGCCGCCGCTGATGGCCGCGACCGGCAGCACCGTCGCCGTGGTGCCCTCGGGCAGCGGGCCCAGTTCCTCCCCGCGGCCGAACACGGCGCTCGCGACCAGGAACAGCAGCGCGGCCACCAGACCGACGATCAGCACGTACAACAGCAGCGTGAGCATACGGACGAGGATATGTGGCACCCGTGACAGGTTCGACGCCCCCGACGATGTTCGCCGCACCCGCGCGCCGGTCCGCTTCCCCTCGACCGGACCGGCGCACGCGAAACACCAACCCGCCGTTCACCTTTCCCCGGTGCGGCGGAAACAGTAGGCCGCCGCCGCGAGATACTGCCGGCAGCTGCCGCCGTGCCCGGCATGCACGGCGAGGATGAATCGGGCCCGGTCGTAGGTGAGGTCGGCCGGCTCGTGGGCGCAGTCGCGGCTGTCCATCAGCCACCGGTCCCGGACGTCCGAGGGCGGTGCGTGCATCGTGGTACCTCCAGCAGGTGTGCGGGTGCACCCGGCGCCGCGAAAACCGTGGGTCTCAGGATCGCCGCCCTCGGTTTTGTCGTCGAATTGCGAAGGATTTATCGCATCGGCACCGGGTGCGCCTTCAACTTTCGCTGTATTCGGTGCGTTACGAAATCGCGCAGCGTTGGCATTGGTGTTGGCTTACTGTTGGCACACGGGTGCGAAACAGGGAGTTAACAATGGTGTTGGGTCGTCCCTGGACCGGATTCGAGGCTGTCGCGCTGCAGGAGGCGACTCGAAAATCGGTGCGGGAGTTTGCCGCTCACCTCGGGGTGGAGATGACCACGGTGGCCAATTGGCGTTCCGGGCTGAGCGCGGTCACGCCGCGGCCGCTCACCCAGGAGCTGCTGGACACGCTGCTGGTACAGGTCGGCGCCGAGGTGCGGGAGCGGTTCGAGCAGATTCTGGCCGAAGGCGAGCAAGCCCTCGGTTCGCGCCGGATGCCCGCGCGCCGCGCCGCGGTGTCGGTGGGCGCGGTGGCCGCGGCCGGATCCGATGTGGCTCTGATGTCGCGGATCGACGACGCCCGGCTGGTGATCGACCGGACGCTGGCCGCGGGCACCGTCGGCCCGGCCATGGTGGAGCTGATGGAGGAGCGCGCCGCCGGGCGGATGCTCGCCTACACCCGCACCGCGCCGTCGGCCGTGCTGTCCACGGTGCTGCCGGATCTGCTGGAGGTGCAGTCGATTTCGGCGCAGCGCCAGCCCGCGGCCATCCAGGCGAGGCTGTCGGAGATCACCGCGGTGCTGGGCCTGCTGATCGCCGACGCGCTGATGAAGCTCGGCCAGATCGAGCGCGCCGACTACTGGTACGGCACCGCCCGCCTCGCCGCCGACGACACCGGCAACCGCAGGCTGCGGGCCAGGGTGCGCGCCCAGCACGCGATGCTGCCCTACTACTACGGCAGCCCCGAGCAGGCGGTGCTGCTGGCCCGCGCGGCCCAGGCGCAGCTCCCCGAGACCGCCGACGACGCGACCGCCCTGGCCGCGGCGGCGGAGGCCCGCGCCTTGGCCCGCCTGGGCGACGCCGACGGCGCCGAGCAGGCCCTGAACCGGGCCCGGCGGCAGATCGACGAACTCGGCGCCGCGGTGACCGACGAGGCGTTCCGGTTCAGCGAAAAGCGCTTGCTGCTCTATCAATCCGGCACGCTGACGAATCTGGGCCGCACCGCCGCGGCGCGGCGCGCGCAGGAGCGGGGCCTGCAGCTGTACCGGAACAGCCCGGGTGTGGTGGTGGATCCGGCGCTGCTCGAACTCGACGCCGCCGTCTGCCACGCCCTCGACGGTGCCGTCGACGAGGCCTGCGCACTGGCCGTCCGGGTGCTGACCACCCTCCCGCCCGAACACCGGACCACCATCGTGACGACCCGCGCGGCCGCCGTGGTGGACGCGATCCCCGAGCCGGGCCGCGGCCGCCGGGTGGTCGACGAGCTGCGCCGGTTGGTCGCGGCCGGCGCGGGAGCCGCGCCGTGACCACCGCGGCGGCGACCGGCCGCCGTCCCGCCACCGAGTTCACCGCGCAGCGCACCCGCTGGATTCTCGAAAAGGCCTGTCACGGTAGCGGTTTCGACCCGACCGCGGCCGAGCTGATGCGTCATCACACCAACGCCGTGTACCGGCTGGCGAGCGAGCCGGTGGTGGTGAAGATCGACCGGCCGTGCGGTGCGGGCGCGCCCGTCGATGTGGTGGCGCTGGTGCGCTGGCTCCGCACCCGCGACGTCCCGGCGGTGCCGTTGGCGGGGGTGGCGCAGCCGGTCGAGATCGACGGGTGCGCGGTCACGTTCTGGCGGTATCTGCCGCAGCACCGCGACATCGTCGCCGCCGATCTGGCCGGACCGCTGGCGCGGCTGCACGGCCTGCGCACCCGCCCCGCGCAGTGGCTGCCGACCCGCCACCTCACCGACACCTTCCACCGCATCGCCCGCGCCATCGACGCCAACACCATCCTGCCGCCCAGCGACCGCCGCCTGCTGCGCGCCGAACGAAACCGGCTGGCCGCCCGCCACGACAAGATCGTCTACGCGCTGGCCCAGGGCCTCATCCACGGCGACGCGCACCATCGGAACACGCTGTGGGACAACGCCTCCGAGCGCGGCGTGCTCTGCGACTGGGAGAGCGTGGCGATCGGCCAGCCCGAATGGGATCTGGTAACCATCGAGGTGCACTGCCGCCGCTTCGCCCACCACCCCGGCGAATACGACGGCTTCTGCCGCGACTACGGCTTCGACATCCGCGACTGGTCCGGGTTCAGCTGGCTGCGTGATCTCCGCGAACTCCGCATGATCACCACCAACGCCTACAAGTCCGCGCCCGGTTCCGCGAGCGCTCGGGAAGTGTTGCGCCGCATCGACGGCCTGCGCCACGGCATTCCGCTGACCTGGAACATCCTCTGAGATCCGCCGAACCGTCGCGCGGTCCGCGCGGCCGGTTCGGCCACTGCGCCCGGTCGGCGGTGCGACCGCGGGTCCCTACGCCGCAGCGGAGGACATGCCCGGACGAGAGATCCCGCTGGGCGACGCCGACAGCTGGCTCTACAGGTGGCGAGTCGTATCGATGCCCAGCGACATGCCCGCCAAGCCGCGGCGGCGGACCGCGAGTTTGTCGGCGATGTCGTTGAGCACCTGGGCCGCGGCGTCGCCGGGATCGCGCAGCACGATCGGCGTGCCCTCGTCGCCCGCCTCGCGCAGTTCCTGGGTGATCGGGATCTGGCCCAGCAGCGGCACATCGGCGCCGACCGCGCGGGAGAGCCGATCGGCGACGGACTGCCCGCCGCCCGAGCCGTACAGCTCCATCCGCGAGCCGTCGGGCAGATCCAGCCACGACATGTTCTCCACCACACCGGCGATGCGCTGCCGGGTCTGCAGGGCGATCGCGCCCGCCCGCTCGGCCACCTCGGCGGCGGCCGCCTGCGGGGTGGTGACGACCAGGATCTCGGCATTCGGAATCAGCTGGGCGATCGAGATGGCGACATCGCCGGTGCCCGGCGGCAGATCCAGCAGCAGGATGTCCAGGTCGCCCCAGAACACGTCGGCGAGGAACTGCTGCAGCGCCCGGTGCAGCATCGGGCCGCGCCACACCACGGGCGTATTGCCCTGGGTGAACATCGCGATCGAGATGACCTTCACGTCGTGCGCGACCGGCGGCATGATCATCCGCTCCACCTGGGTCGGACGCTGGTCGGTGCCGAGCATGCGCGGCACGGAGTGGCCGTAGATGTCGGCGTCGAGCACGCCCACCGACAGCCCGCGCGCGGCCATGGCCGCCGCCAGGTTCACCGTCACGCTGGACTTGCCGACGCCGCCCTTACCGGAGGCCACCGCGTACACCCGGGTCAGCGAGCCGGGCTGGGCGAACGGGATCACCGGCTCGGCCGAATCGCCGCGCAGCTTCTTGCGCAGTTCGGTGCGCTGCTCGTCGTTCATCACGTCGAGGTCGACGGAGATGCCGCCGACCCCGGGAACGTCGGCGACCGCCTTCGTCACCGACTCGGTCAGCGTGGTGCGCAGGGGGCAGGCCGCCGTCGTCAGATAGATCTCGACGTGGACGCTGCTGTCGGCGCCGACCGCGACGCTCTTCACCATGCCCAGCTCGGTGATCGGTTTGCGGATCTCCGGGTCGTTCACTTTCGCGAGGGCGCCCCGCACATCCGATTCCGTAACCACTGGCATACTGCCGAGTCTAGCGGCGGCTAGATCCGGGGCAGTTGCCCGGCGTGCGGCGCGACGCCGGTGCGGTAGGCGACCTCCCACGCCATCACGTTCGCCACGTAGGCCATCGAGTTGTTGTAGCGCATGATGGCCCGCGACTGCTGGGACAGGTCGTTCATGTCCAGCCCGCGGTCGCAGAGGTACTTGCCCGCGGTGAGCGCGGCGTCGAACAGGTCCTGCGGATCGGAGATGCCGTCGCCGTCGCCGTCGGCCGCGTACTTGCGCCAGGTTTCCGGGAGGAACTGCATCGGACCGACCGCGCGGGTGTAGGACGACATGCCGCCGTCGAGTTCGCCGTCGGTCGCGCGCACGACCTGGTTGCCGCCGAGGCTGCCGTCGAGCACCGGGCCGTAGATCGGGTCGAGCGGGTAGCCCTTGGCGTCGGCCTTGCCGTAGGCGTGGTGCGACTCCACCTGGCCGATGCCCGCGAGCAGCGACCACGGCATGTGGCAGTTCGGATTCTCCTGCGCCAGTAGGCGTTCGGCGTTCTGATACGCCGACTGCGCGATACCGGGCAGGCCCAGCGGCCCTGCCGGAAGCGCGGCCGGTACCCGGCCGTCCGGCTGCGCAACGGTTTTCACCACCGGCGGCCCCGGATGCTTGGCGGCCCGCAGCACGCCCTCGGTGTCGGGTACCACCGCCTCGGCCTCGGCGGTCTGCGCGGCGTCCGGATCCTGTTGCAGCGCGGACAAAGTCGCGTGCTCGGCGGTGTTGACCTCCGCCGCCGACGCCGCGCTCACGGCGACGACCCCTGCGGGGACGAGTCCGGTCAGTGCGATAACGGATCCGCGGCCAACATTTCTAGCCGGCTGTTTGCGGTGACGTCCCACGGTGCGGTGGCCCTCCAATGCTCGCTGTGAGCTTTTCGTGACACAACGAGATCAGGTTACCGCATCCGAGACCTTTTCGTTACTGCTTCGTGACCGTCTTTCTGTTTCGGTGGCCGAACAGGGGTTAAGGCGCCGGGGCGGGCAGCGGGATCACGATGCCGAAGGGCAGGGTGATGCCCGGCGCGGGCGGCGGCACCGGGGCCGCCTGCGGTGCCGGGGCCGCCTGCTCGGCCGGGGCGGATTCCGGTGTGAGGGCGGGGTTTTCGGCCTGCGGCTGCTCGGGTGCGGCGGCCTCCGGCGCGGGCGGCGCGGGGTGCGGCGCATTCGGCTGCCCGGGCGCCGGGGGAGTCTGCGCCGGGGGACTCTGCGGTGTCACGCATCCCGCCGGGGCGTTCGGATCAGGCGGTGTGGCGCCCGGAACCGGGGCCTGAGCCTCGGCGGGCATGCCCGGCGCCCATTGCTGCCGGGCCTGGTCGGCCGGCTGCATGGGCTCGGGCATCGGCGCCGGGATGGCCGTGGCGGGGTCGCACGGCTTGGGTGGCGGTGGCGGGCAGAAGATTCCGCACGGGATGGGTGGCAGCCCCGGGATGTTGATCATCACCTGGGTCTGCTGCGGCTGGGTCTGCGGGCGGACCTGCACCTGGCTCGGCGGCTGGACCGTGGTGGCCGCCGTCTCCGGCGGCGGCGCGGGCGTGGCGGGGAAGGTGTGGTTGACCGCGACCATGTCCGGACCGGTCGGCGCCCGCATGGCGCCGGGCGGGACGAGATCGGGGGAGATGTTCACCTGTGTCGGCGCGCCGCCGGTCTTGTAGGCGTTGGACCAGCTCAGCACGTTGGCGGCATAGGAAAGCGAGTTGTTGTAGCGCAGCACCGAGCGCAGTTCCTGCTGCGGGTCCCGCAGATCCAGCCCGCCCGAGCAGAGGTACTTGGCCGCGGCGAGCGTGGCGTCGAAGACGTTGTTCGGGTCCGCCACGCCGTCGCCGTTGCCGTCGGACGAGTAGTGGGTCCAGGTGCCGGGCAGGAACTGCATGGGGCCGACGGCCCGCACGTAGCCGCCGTCGGAGGCCTTGATGATCTCGTTACCGGGCAGCGTGCCGTCCAACGCGGGCCCGTAGATGGCCCCGACGGTGGTGCCCGCCGCGTCGGTGTGCCCGTTGCGGGCGTGCCCGGACTCGATGCGGCCGATGCCCGCCAGCAGGTGCCAGCTCAAACCGCAACCGGGCGCCGAGGACTGCATCGCCAGTTCGGCGTTGCGGTAGGCGGCGAGCACGATCTCCGGAATGCCCAGGGCCCCACCACCCGGCAGGGCGATGTCGCGCAGCGGCACGGTACCGGCGAAGGGCGCGGTGGGCGTGGTCATCGCGCGCAGCTTGCGCGGCGGCTCGGGCGCGGCGGGCACCAGCCCGGCCGTTTGATCGGCCGGGGCGCTCTGTGGATCCGTGGCCGAGGTCGCGGCCGCGAGCTGCGCGTCCGGCGACTTGGGCGCGCTGGTGCGGACCGGCGTGTACGCCGTCGATCCCGACGCCATCAAACCCGCCACCACCAGCGCCGACACGGTAATCGGACCAGATATTCGCATCGGCACACCAATCCCCTCGTAGCCATTCGGTGACCGCCCCGCTACTGTCTGGGCCAGTCACTTCCCGCAACGTGATCCAGGTTACCCGGCGGTCAGCTCGTTGTTGTCGTTATTTGCGGTCAGTTGCCGTCAATTTGTGGCGAAATAGGTACCCGGCTCCTCTTTCGATCGGTACTCTTCCGTGATTTGTCGGCCGGAACAGAATCTTCGTCGTTCCATGGTGAGTTCACCTCGAGGCGCGCCAGGGTGTCCTTGATGTCCTCGAGTTCCCGGCGCAGATAGTCCCGGGTGGCCACCTCGCCGACGGCGATTCGCAGTGCCGCCAGCTCCCGGGCCAGGAACTCGGTGTCGGCCTTGGTCTGCGCGGCGCGGGCGCGGTCCTCCTCGAGTGCGACCCGATCCCGGTTGTCCTGGCGGTTCTGCGCCAGCAGGATCAGCGGCGCGGCGTAGGCGGCCTGGGTGGAGAAGGCCAGATTCAGCAGGATGAACGGGTACGGGTCCCAGCGCAGCCGCACCGCGGACACGTTGAGGATCACCCACACGATCACGATGACGGTCTGCAGCACCAGATATCGCCCGGTGCCCAGGAAGCGGGCGATCCGCTCGCTGGTGCGGGCCATCGCCTCGGCATCGAAATCGAATCGGAACCGGTTCTCCACCGGTGTCTCCAGCCGGCCACGCGGCTTGTCGCTGCGCTCGGTCATGACCGCTCTCCTTCGATCGCCATCGTCCCCGCGGCGTGCTCCTCGTCCTGTTCGCGCCAGTCCTCGGGCAGCAGATGATCCAGGACGTCATCGACGGTGACCGCGCCCAGCAGATGGCTCTCCTCGTCCAGCACCGGTCCGCACACCAGGTTGTAGGTGGCGAAGTAGCGGGTCACCGCGTTGAGCGGGGTGTCGGAGCCCAGGCACGCCAGGTCCTTGTCCACCAGGCCGCCGACCAGGCTCGCGGGCGGCTCGCGCAGCAACTGCTGGATGTGCACGCAGCCCAGGTAGCGGCCGGTCGGGGTGGCGGTCGGCGGGCGCACCACGAACACCATCGACGCCAGCGCGGGGGTCAGATCCGGATCGCGCACGCGGGCCAGCGCTTCGGCGACGGTGGCGGCGGGCGTCAGCACCACCGGTGCGGGCGTCATCAGGCCGCCCGCGGTGTAGGGGGAGTACTCGAGCAGGCGGCGCACCGGTTCGGATTCCTGCGGATCCATCAGTGCCAGCAGGGCTTCGGCCTCTCCGGTCGGCAGCTCGCCGAGCAGGTCGGCGGCGTCGTCGGGGTCCATCGCCTCGATCACGTCGGCGGCGCGTTCCACACCGAGCTGCTTGACCACCTCGAGCTGATCGGTCTCGGGCAACTCCTGGACCACGTCGGCGAGCCGCTCGTCGTCGAGGGCCCGGGCCAGCTCGATCCGGCGCTTCTTCGGCAACTCCCGCATCATGTGCGCGACGTCGGCCGCGCGCAGGCCCTCGTACTGCTCCAGCAGCGCGGTCACGCTCTGACCCGGCATGTTCAACTCCTGCTGGGTCAGGCCGCGCACGTCGGACCAGTCGACGACGTGCACCGTGCGCCGCCGACCCAGGCGCCGATGGCCGCGCACCGCCACCCGGGACACCAGCCAGTCGCGGGTGCGGGTCTGCTCGATGCCGAGATCGACCACGAACACGTCCACGTCCCGCAGCTCCGGGCGGTCCGGGTCGTCCACGCGCACCCGCGAGTCGAGAATCTGTGCCAGCGCGAGCATTTCGCTGGGCCGTTGCTCGAACCGGCGCAGGCTCACGGTGCCGGTGTTGAGGTTCACCGAGCCCGGCTCGATCGCGGTCACCCGCAGCATCGGCACGAAAATCCGCTTCCGCGTAGGCAGTTCCACCGCCATGCCCAGTACGCGCGGCTGCTGCCGGTCGTAGCGGATGGAGATCACCACGTCGCGGACGCGGCCGATAGACTCCCCGTCCGGACCCAGCACCACCAGCCCCGCCAGCCGGGCGGCGAAAACCTTGGTAGCTGCCATAGTGCAAGGCTATGTGGTGCAGCGCCGGAAGTACGAACCGCAGGAGCCGCGCATGTCAACTCGCCGAACCGGCCTCGCCCCCGCCCGACGCTCGGTGCTCGCCGTTCCCGGCAGCAATCCGAAGATGATCGAGAAGGCCAAGGGCCTGCCGGCCGACGAGATCTTCCTCGATCTCGAGGACGCGGTGGCGCCGGCGGCCAAGGCGACGGCCCGGGCGAATATCGTCGCGGCGCTGAACGAACCCGGTTGGGGCGAGCAGATCCGGGTGGTCCGGGTCAACGACTGGACCACCCAGTGGACCTACGCCGACGTGATCTCGGTGGTCGACGGCGCGGGCGCGGAACTGGATGCGATCCTGCTGCCCAAGGTGATCGACGCGGGTCAGGTGCGGGCGCTGGATCTGTTGCTGACCCAGCTGGAGAAGTCGGGCGGACTCGAGGTCGGCCGGATCGTGATCGAGCCGCAGATCGAGAATGCCCAGGGGCTGCGCAACATCGACGAGATCGCCACCGCCAGCCCGCGGGTGCAGACGCTGGTGTTCGGCCCGGCCGACTTCATGGCCAGCATCAATATGCGCACGCTGGTGGTGGGCGAGCAGCCCGAGGGCTACGACACCGGCGACGCCTACCACCACATCCTGATGACCATCCTGCTCACCGCCCGCGCGCACGGCCTGCAGGCCATCGACGGCCCGTACCTGCAGGTCCGCGACCCGGAGGGTTTCCGCCGGGCCGCGAACCGCACGGCCGCACTGGGTTTCGACGGCAAGTGGGTACTGCATCCGAGCCAGATCGAGCCCGCCAACGAGATCTTCTCCCCGCGCCAGGCCGATTACGACCGCGCCGAGGAGATCCTGGACGCCTACGCCTTCCACACCTCGGTCGAGGGCGGCGCGCGCGGCGCGGCCATGCTGGGCGAGGAGATGATCGACGAGGCGAGCGCGAAGATGGCGCAGGTGATCGCGGGCAAGGGGCGTGCGGCGGGGATGCGGCGCACCACCCGGTTCGTGCCCCCGGCTCCGGCCGACTGATCGGCCCGGGGCACATCACGAGCCGGATCACACCCGGTAAGGCCGCCGCCCCGGCGTGACCCTCGTCGCGTCTGGTCCGGACACGCGGGCCGGAAAGTGCCTTGCGGGCGCGAGTTGTCCCCGGACCTAGCATGATGGGTGATATGACCAATCCGTTGGGGAACGCGAATCGCAACCGGCCGGGTCTGCCGACGCCGCCGTCGGGCTGGCCGGTCGGGTCGTACCCGACCTACGCCGAGGCGCAGCGGGCGGTCGACTACCTGGCCGACAACCAGTTCCCGGTGGAGAACGTGACCATCGTGGGTGTGGACCTGATGCAGGTCGAGCGGGTGCTGTACCGGCTGACCTGGGGCAAGGTCATCGGCGGCGGCATGGTCTCCGGCGCCTGGCTGGGCCTTTTCCTGGGTCTGCTGCTGAGCCTTTTCACCACCGGCGGGGCGATCGGCCCGCTGGTGGTCGGCCTGGTCGGCGGCGTCATCTTCGGTGTCATCTCGACCTCGATCCCGTACGCCGCCACCCGCGGGCAGCGCGATTTCGCCTCCACCATGCAGTTGGTGGCCGGGCGCTACGACGTGCTGTGCGAGCCCAAGGCCGCCGAGCAGGCCCGCGACATGCTGGCCAAGCTGGCCCTGTAGTCGATGGATGTTCTCGGCGAGGTCCGAGCCGCCGCGCTCGGGCATTTCGGTGTGTCCGCGGCCGATTCGGCCTCGGTGACGTTCCTCGGGCTGGAGCCGATCGAGATCCTGCGCATCCCCGACGGGGAGTTGGTGCATTACGTGACTCTCGGCGGCGCGCGTCATCCGATGACCGATCCCACTGCCACGCTGGCCGATCCGGAGCGTGGGCCGCGCGCGGAACTGGTGCTGACGCTGCGCGGCGGCGTGGGCGGTCAGGCGGGGTTGACCAGGGGCCTCGGCATTCTCGTCGCCTCGCCCGCGGTGGAGGGCGTGGTGCTGCAACCGGACGCGCTGCTGGATCTCGGCGAACCGCTCTGGCACAACGCGCCGTTCACCGCGGCGCTGCTCGACGCGGCGGACCTGCCGGAGGTGCCGCTGCCCGAACCCGCCGAGCCTGTGCGGTTCCTGTCGGTCACGCCGATCACCGCCACCGAGGCGGCCTGGGTGCGAGTACGCGGGGCGAGCGCACTGCGAGACGCCTGGGCGGAAGCGGGAATCGACGTGCACGATCCGGGCCGGGGTGCGGCAAGCCTGTAGGACAGCGCTACAGGCAGTGGTTGCGGCGCGGGAGTGCGTACAGGCAGCGGTTGCGGCGCGAGGTGTTACAACCCGTGGTTGTGGCGGGTGCGCTATAGCCGGTGGTTGTGGCGGGTGTGCTGCAAGTGGTGGTTGTGGCGGGTGCGCTGCAGGCGGTGGTTGTGGCGGGTGCGCTGCAGGCGGTGGTTGTGGCGGGTGCGCTGCAGGCGGTGGTTGTGGCGGGTGCGCTGCAGGCGGTGTTGTGGCGGGCGTGCTGTAGGTAGTGGTTGCGGTGGCGGAGTGCGCGCAGGGAGTGGTTGCGCTATAGCCAGTGGTTGCGGCGGAAGGTGTAGAAGAGGCCGCCGCAGACGCTCAGGATGATGAGCCAGACCATCGGGTAGCCCAGGATCCAGTGGAGTTCTGGCATGTGGTCGAAATTCATGCCGTAGATTCCGGCGACCATCGTCGGCACCGCCGCTATCGCGACCCAGGCGGAGATCTTGCGCATGTCGGTGTTCTGCTGCACGCTCACCTTCGCCAGCACGGCGTTGATCAGCGCGCTCAGCATCTCGTCGAAGTCGCTGATGCGTTCGGCGGCGGCGGTGTGGTGGTCGGCCACGTCGCGCAGGTAGCGCCGAATCTCCTTGGGCAGTGGCAGATCCGTGCTGCGCGAGAGCATCTGCAGCGGCAGCGCCAGCGGATTGACCGCCCGCCGCAGCTCGACCACCTCGCGCTTGAGCTGATAGACGGCCTCGGTGGTGAGCCGGCTGCGCGGCGTGAAGACCTCCTCCTCCATCTCCTCGACGTCGTCCTCGATCTCCTGGGTGACCGACAGGTAGGAGTCCACGACGTGATCGGCGATGGCGTGCAGCACGGCGCCGGGCCCGAGCGCCAGCCGCTCCGGATTGTCCTCCAGATCCTGGCGCACCCCGTGCAGTCCGGTGTGTTCGCCGTGCCGCACCGTGATGACGAATTCCTGGCCCATGAAGATCATGATCTCGCCGGTCTCGACGATCTCGCTGACCGCGTGCAGATCGTGCTCGACGTACTTCACCGTGCGCAGCACCAGGAACAGCACGTCGTCGTAGCGCTCCAGCTTGGGGCGCTGGCGGGCGTGCACGGCATCCTCGGCCGCCAGCTCGTGCAGGCCGAAAGTCTTTGCCACATCGTCCATTTGCGTCTCGTCCGGCGCGTGCAACCCGACCCAGACGAACCCGGCGCCGCGCTCGCGGACCTCCGCGAGCGCCTCGGCGTGGGTGAACCGGCCCGGCAGCCGACGACCCTCCACATAGACCGCGCAGTCGATGATCGCGCGTGCGGTGGGGACCGGAATGCGGTGCGGCGGCTCTGCGGTTCGCCCGCGCCCGCGAAACGACGGCAGCGGCGGAATCTGCGGCATTGGGTGGATGCTACGCACGCTGATGGTCGAGGCCACACCACGGTTCGGCAAGATGGACAGGGTGCGCATCGACCTGCATACCCATTCCACGGCCTCCGACGGCACGGACACCCCGGCCGAACTGGTCCGCAAGGCCGCCGCGGCGGGACTCGACGTGGTCGCCCTCACCGACCACGACACCACCTCCGGCTGGGCCACGGCCGCCGACGCGCTGCCGCCCGGCCTGACCCTGGTGCGGGGCATGGAGATGTCGTGTGTGGGGCCGGGCGAGGACGGTTGGCCGGTGCCGGTGCATCTGCTGGCCTACCTGTTCGATCCGGCCGACGCCGCGTTCGCCCGCGAACGTGAGCGGCTGCGGGGCGAGCGCGCGGAACGGGTTCGCACCATGGCCGAGCGGATGGCCGCCGACGGTCTCCCGGTCGACCCGGACGAGGTCCTCGCCGCGGCGGGCCCGTCCGCCGGTCGCCCGCACCTGGCGCGCGCCCTGGTCGCAGGCGGCGTGGTGCCGACGGTGGACGCCGCCTTCGTGGATCTGCTGGCGCCGCGTGGCCGCTACTACGTCGAGAAGGCCGACACCCCGCTGCGTCGCGCGGTCGAGATGGTCGCCGCCGCAGGCGGAGTCACCGTGGTCGCGCACGCCCGGGCCCGCACGCGCGGGCGGCTGCTGGCCCTCGACGAGATTCGTGAGCTGGCCGCGCTCGGGCTGGGCGGGCTCGAGGTCGACCATCCCGACCATCACGACGCCGACCGGGCCGTGCTGGGTGAACTGGCCGCCGAGCTGAACCTGATCACCACCGGGTCGTCGGACTACCACGGTGCCGACAAGACCATCCGGCTCGGCGAATTCACCACGGCGCCACAGCATTTCGAGACGCTGGTGGAGAAGGCGTCCGGGGTGCCGGTGATCGCGGCATGAGCGGGCTCGGCGGAGGCGGCGGCGAGGTTCGCCGATGAAGGTGCTGCGCGCGGTCAGCGGCGTCGTCGCCGGTGGCCTGGTGATGCTGACCCTGGTGCTGTTCGGCGCCGCGTTCATGGGTGACCGGCGCGGGTTCCCGGGGCCCGGCACGGAGATGCTGGCCTGGCATATCGGGCTGGCGCTGATGGCCGTGGCCGCGCAGATTTTCGCCGACCGGAGTCGCGGTTTCGTGGCCTTTTTCGGGTCGGTGGTTGTTTTTGTGGCGGCAGGTTACCTATTGGTTACACAATGGTGGAATTAGGCTGATCCCAACGGTTGCGGTCGAATGAATTGTGACCGAACATTTTTCTTTGTGACTGAAATGTCGGTCGATGTGCTGGTGCTGGGTGGTGGGCCCGCCGGAGTATGGGCCGCGCTGGCCGCCGCACAGGCCGGCGCCCGGGTGGCGGTGGTCGACAAGGGTCGTTGCGGCAGCAGCGGCCCGACCGCGAAAGGTGCTGCCGCACTGTGGTATATCCCGCCCGGCCCCGCCCGTGCGGAGGCGGTGCGACGCAGCTACCGGCACGGCGGTCGCCTGGGCGATCCGGAATGGATGGATCGGGTGCTGGCGGAGACCTACCACCGGGTCGATCAGCTGGTGCGCTGGGGATATCGATTTCCGGTCGACCGGGTGGGACGGCCTGCCCGAATCTGCCTGAACGGCGCGACATATCTCGGCCGAATGCGGCGCGGTCTGCTCGCGGCGGGAGTACGCGTTCTCGACCACCACCCCGCCCTGCAATTACTCATCGATTCCGACGGCACGGTGTCCGGTGCGTGCGGGGTGCGGCCGCACGACGAATTCGACGAGTGGACGGTCCGCGCCGGTGCGGTGGTGCTGGCGACCGGCGGCTGCGCCTTCCTGTCCGGCGGCGCGGGCAGCGACGTGGACACCGGTGACGGTCTGCTGATGGGTGCGGAGGTCGGCGCGGAACTGTCGGGCATGGAGTTCTCCAACGCCTACGCCCTCACCCCGGTGGGCGATATCCGCCCGGCCCTGCACTTCGCCACCCTGTACGACGAATCCGGCACACCGCTCGGCGGCGCCGGGCTCGGCTCGCGGGCCGCGGCGTTCGCCGCCCTCGCCGACGGCCGCCGGGTGTATGCCGCGCTGGACGAGATTCCCGGCCCGCTGCGTAAACAACTGGCTCGCACGCCGTGGTTCACCGCCCGGGGCGGCGATCCGGTGCGGGTGCCGCTGCGCGCTGTCCTGGAGGGCACGGTACGCGGCACCGGCGGCCTGCAGCTTGCCGGATTCGACTGTGCCACAACGGTTCCCGGGCTGTACGGGGCGGGTGACGTGACCACGCGCGAGCCTGTGACGGGCGCGGTCGGCGGCTTCGGCGGTCAGGGTGGGGCCTGGGCGATGTCGTCGGGGGCGTGGGCCGGCGCGGGTGCGGCGCGGTTCGCGTTCGCGCGCGGACGGCCGGGCCGCGCCCGCCCGGCGCCCGGTGCGGGCCTGAACGCCACGGCCGGTATCGATCCGCGGGCTGTCGTGGGTCTGGTGCAGGAGCACACGCTGCCGTTGCGGCGCAGTTACTGGCGCAGCGCGGGCAGCCTGCGCGACAGCATCGCCGAACTCGACGGCATGTGGCCGGTGACGGAGGTCGATCTCGGCGGCCGCGGCCCGCAGCGGCTGCGCGCCCGGCAGGCGGCGGCGTTGCTGGCGGTGGCGCGGTGGACCAAATACAGTGCGCTCGCCCGCCCCGAGTCGCGCGGAATGCACCGGCGCACCGACCACCCGGACGAGGCCGGTGACTGGCGGGTCCGGTTGCGGGCCGGCGGGGTGGCGTCGGTCTGGGTGCGGCCGGAGCAGTGCGATCCGGGGACGGCCCCGCACCGGGATCTCACTCCGGCGTAACGACCTCACACCCGGTCGGCTCCGAGTGGTGCGACAGCTCACCCGCTCCGGCCGTCGAGCTGCGAGTTTCCGCTTACCCAGGGGTAATTCGAGGCCGCTACCCTCGGTAGATGGCAGCACTCGTCGCACAGCGATTTGGCAAGTCCGGGCTCCGGCTGGCAGAATGTTGCGGATTCCCGGCCGACGCCACCGCCCGGCCCGGGACGGTTGGTGAGTTTCGGTTCGTGACGCACGGCTCCGAATCGCGGATCACCCCACTGTATTGCCCGGACCCACCCGTCCGGTTCTCGCTCGACATATCTGTGCGGCGACCAGCGGACCGAATGCCGTCATGCCCCGCGTGACTTGCCGCGTCGTAGCTACCGCGCGGTATCGAACCGACCGCCGCGAGCGGGCGCAGCGAACCCGTGAGTAACCCGAAAAACCACTGATCCCGATACCCGGCGGTAACCGTCAGCCGGGGTAGCCACCACCGAGCAGGAGTGAGATCGTGTCACCCGTGACTGACGCACCGAACGCCGCCACGGCGAGCCGTGAGAATGATGCGGCCAGCCTGTCCGCCATTACGCACGAAGAAATTTTCGCGGGCCATCTCGGGGGCAAGCTCTCGGTGGAACTGGCCGCCCCGCTGGACACCCAGCGCGATCTCTCGATCGCCTACACCCCCGGCGTCGCGCAGGTCAGCCGTGCCATCGCCAAGGACGAGCAGCTGGCCAAGCGTTACACCTGGACCGATCGGCTGGTCGTGGTCGTCTCCGACGGCACCGCCGTGCTCGGCCTGGGCGACATCGGCCCGCGCGCGTCGCTGCCGGTGATGGAGGGCAAGGCCGCGCTGTTCAAGAAGTTCGCCGGTCTGGACTCGATCCCGCTGGTGCTCGACACCAAGGACGTCGACGAGATCGTGGAGACGCTGATCCGGCTGCGTCCGAGTTTCGGCGCGGTGAACCTCGAGGACATCTCCGCGCCGCGCTGCTTCGAGATCGAGCGCCGGGTCGTCGAGGCGCTGGACTGCCCGGTGATGCACGACGACCAGCACGGCACCGCGATCGTGGTGCTGGCCGCGCTCAACGGCGCCGCCAAGGTGCTGGGCCGTGACATCTCGGGAATGAAGGTCGTGGTGTCGGGCGCCGGTGCGGCCGGTGTCGCGTGCACCAACATCCTGCTGGCGGCGGGCGTGTCCGACATCGTGGTGCTGGACTCGCGCGGCATCGTCGGCCGCGACCGCTCCGACCTGAACGCCGTGAAGGCCGAGCTGGCCGAGCGGACCAACCCGCGCGGGCTCTCCGGTGGCGCCGCCGAGGCGATGGCCGGGGCCGACGTGTTCCTGGGTCTGTCGGCGGGCACCATCGCCGAGGATCTGATCGCGTCGATGTCCCCGGAGTCGGTCGTGTTCGCGATGTCCAACCCGGACCCGGAGATCCACCCGGAGGTCGCGCACAAGTACGCCGCCGTCGTGGCCACCGGCCGCAGCGACTTCCCGAACCAGATCAACAACGTGCTCGCCTTCCCCGGTGTCTTCAAGGGCGCGCTGGACGCGGGCGCCCGGCGCATCACCGAGGGCATGAAGGTGGCCGCGGCCAACGCGATCTTCAACGTGGTGGCCGACGAGCTGGCTCCCGACAAGATCATCCCGAGCCCGCTCGACCCGCGCGTCGCCCCGGCGGTCGCCGAGGCCGTCGCCGCCACCGCACGCGCGGAGGGCGTTGCGTAACAAGCTGTTTCGCTGACGAAGGCGCCCGGCCACCGCGGCCGGGCGCCTCTCGTTTCGCGGCGATCGGCGCTGGTTTCCACCACGCTGCTGGATCGGCGAAGCTCCGACTACGATTCGACTTCGGACGGCCACCTGCCGGTCGTCCGCGGTGTCAGCCGTGTCGTTCTTATCAACTATCGGGAGTGGGTGTCGCCGGATGGTGTTGGCCGCATCGGTGCGGATGTCGGCGCGCGCGGTGGTCGCGGTCCTGGCCGCCACGCTGGTTGTCTCCTGTTCGGACGGCGATTCCGGGGCGGCGATCACGGTCGGCGCCGGGAATTCCGCCCAGTCCGAACTGATCGCCGAGATCTACGCCGGGGCGCTGGCCCGCGGTGGCACGCCGACCGCCACCCGCACCCGGCTCGGGCAGCGGGGCGACTATCTGGCCGCGCTCGACGCCGGCACGGTGCAACTGGTCGGCGACGACAGCGGGGACCTGCTGAGCGCCCTGGACGCGGGGTCGCGGGCGCGGTGGCCCGACAAGCTCGCCGCGGCCGCCGCCACCACCACGCCCGCGCCCGGCGCGAAACCCGTTCCCGACGTGTCGGACGCGGTCAGCCGCGCGCTGCCCGAGGGCCTGGCGGTGTCGGATATCGCCGACGGCACCGATCTGCGCCCGTCCTTCGTGTTCGCGCCCGCGCCCGCCCAGCAGTTCCCGGACTCGCTGGCGGACCTGGCCCCGCACTGTGGCGAGCTGACCGTCGGCATCGCCACCGGCAGCGAACTGGATCCGCTGCGCCGTTCGCCGGACCCGCGCCACGACGTCCTCGACCCGCTGCACGCCGTCTACGGCTGCGACATCACCCACCACACGGTCTATCCGAGCGACTCCGAACTCCGGAAAGCGTTGCGGGACGGACAGATTCAGGCCGGTGTGCTGACCGCCCCGGTGACCCTGCTGCCCGGCGGGGCCGGTGAGCTGGTGCCGATCGCCGATCCCGACTACGCCTTCCGCGCCCGGAGCGTCATCCCGCTGTTTCGCAAGGGCGCGCTGAGCGGGCGCCAGATCAAGCAGCTCAATCGGGTGGCGGGCGAACTCACCACCGCTGACCTGGCAACGGACAGTCTGACCGAGATGGTGCGCCGCATCCGTGACGACCATGCGGTGCCGCGCGAGCTGGCCCGCGCCTGGCTGGACGCCCACGACATCTGATCCGGGTGCGCCCGGGCCCCGGTGCCGAGGCGCCGCGGTGGGCCGGGCGTAAAGTCGGGGAGAGATCGCCGACCATCCGGGGGTCCGCATGATCTTGGTAGTTGTACTGGGAGTGCTGGCCGCGTTCCTGTTCGCGACGGCCGGGTTCCTGCAGCAGCGAGCGGCCCGCGAGGTAGTGGCGGAACAGCCGCGAGCCGCGCGGGTCCCGGGCCTGACGATGTTGATGCGCCGCCTGTTGCGGAGCCGGACCTGGCTGCGAGGCTGGCTGACGAATCTGGCCGGCTTCCTCACCCAGGCCGCGGCGCTGCAGGTGGGCTCGGTCGCCGCCGTGCAGCCCCTGATGTCGACGCAGTTGCTGTTCGCGGTGCCGCTGGAGGCGGCCGGGCGGCAGCGGCGCCCGCTGCCCCGGGACCTGCTCTACGCGCTGCTGGTGTGCGTGGGGCTGGCGGTGCTGTTCAGCGTGGAGGGCGCCGCGCCGCTGTCGGGCGATCCGGAACGGTCCCGGGTGCTGCTGGCGACGGTCTCGGCGGCCGGACTGGTCGCGCTGCTCGCCGCGGTCAGCACCCGCTGTTCGATCCGCGTCGCGGCCAACCTGGTCGCCGTCGCCGCGGGCATCTGTTTCGCGATGAGCGCGGTGTTCATGAAGCTCACGACCGACGACCTGCTGCACCGCGGAGTTCCGGCAACCGCGGTGGACTGGCCGGGATATCTGCTGGCCCTGTCCACGCTGAGTGGCCTGCTGCTGGAACAGGCCGCCTTCGCCGCGGGCCCGCTGCCCTGGGCGATCGCGGCGATGAGCGTCACCAACCCCGTGACCAGCTACATCGTCGGCATCCTGGCCTTCCGGGTGACGATCCCGCTGGAGCCGGGCGCGCTGGCCGGTATCGCGGTCGCCGGTGCGCTGATGGCATGGGGGATCGCCGGACTCGCGCATTCCCCGCTGGCGCAGGCGTTCTACGACAACACCGAGGCAGCCCCGGACGACGAATACGCGCTGCGCGCCGACGGCGGCGGCTCCCCGACCAGTGCGGAACCCGGCGACGGTGGTCGCTGAAATCGCGACGCGCCGAGACAGCGGCGGCCGAGTATTCGTGACGGGCATCGAACCGCGGTCTCGAGCCCGTGTGGGCGGCGAGCGTGGCGCGGCGGCGGAATTCGAGCGCCACTTGCCGATAATTAGCCTGCCGAAAGATCTTAACGAGCCGTGTCACCTGTGTTATTACGGTTGACGTGGGCAATCCATCGCGGCCCGTCCTGTGGCGGGACATCGCGGTCGGGCTCGCCGTGTTCGGGCTGTATCTGCTGGTCGATACGCTGCACAGCCCGCAGCGGCGAGTCGCGGCCGATCGGCACGCGCGCTCGCTGTTCGATTTCGAACGGTGGCTGCACCTGGATGTGGAACTCTCGCTGAATCGGTGGCTGGCCGCGCACGAGGGGCTCGCCACCATCGCGAACTACGAATACGCCTTCACCTACATCGTCACCGCGTTCGTATTGCTGTTCTGGATGTATTTCCGCAGACCCGCCGACTACCCCCGGGCCCGCGACTCGTTTCTGTTGTTGAATGTGCTCGCCATCGCCTGTTTCGCGGTCTATCCGGTGACGCCGCCGCGGCTGCTGCCGGACCTGGGTTTCGTGGACACCGTTGTCACGGGCGGCACCTGGGGTTCGTGGGGGACGCCGCTGGTGGACGGCAGCAATCAGCTGGCTGCGGTGCCGTCGCTGCACGTCGGGTGGGCGCTGTGGGTGAGCGTGGTGCTGGCGCGGATCGCGAGCGGGCTGGTCGTGCAGCTGCTGAGCGCGCTGCACGTGCTGATCACCGTGTACGTCATCGTCGCCACGGCGAACCATTTCGTGGTCGATGCCGTTATCGCCGCCGCGTTCGTGGCGGCGAGCATCGTGGCGGTCGATCGCTGGTATGCCCGCCCGCCGGTGGTGCCGCCCGCCGACGCCTTCTTCCTGCACATCGAGGACGCCGGGTTGCCGCAGCAGGTCGGCGGCATGGTGGTGCTGCGCCCCCGCCCGGACGGCGGACCGCGAGTCGAGGAGATCCGGGCGCTGGTCCGGGGCGAACTCGGCCAGCTGCCGCGTTTCCGACAGCGGTTGCGGCTCGCCGGTCGCTTCCGCCGCGCCCGCTGGGTGGATTCGGATATCGACTGGGACTGGCACGTCACCGAGCGGGTCATCGAGGCCGGGGTGTCGTCGACCGTCGACGGCACGCCGTGGATCGCGGATATCGCCCGGCTGGTCACCGAACTGGCGGCCGTGCCGCTGCCGCGCGATCGCCCGCTGTGGCGGCTGGTACTGGTGCGGGACCGGACGGTCGGCGTGGTGGGTGTCGTGCTGCTGCTGCATCACACCGTCGCGGACGGGGTCGGGACGGTGGTGCAGGCGCTGCATCTGCTGCGGCCCCGGGTCGATCTGACCGTCGGAGACCGGCGCGGGCCCGGCCGGGCCGCGACCGCGGTGGCGACGGCGACCGGATTCGCTCAGCTCGCGACGGACGCGCGTCCCGCCGGACGGTTGCCCGCCGGGTCCACGCACCGCACCTTCGCGGTGGTCGGGCTGGACCTGGAAACCGTTCGGGCGGTTGCGCGCTCGCGGCGGGCGCGGGTCACCGACGTGCTGCTCACCGTCATGGTCTGTGGCTTGCAGCGGATGCGGCCGGACTGGGCCGGTCCGCTGCGGGACCGGCTGCGGGTGGCGGTGCCGCTGATGGTCCGCGAGCCGTCGTCGGCGGCCGAGGGCAACCTCACCGCCGCCGTCATGACCGACGTGCCGTTCGCGCCCACCGCTCCCGCCGATCTGCTGGAGGAGATCCGGGCGCGCAGTTCCCGCCTGCACAGCGGAACCCGGGCGCTCGCTTCGCATTTCGTCATGGGCACCGGACTGCGCCTGCTGCCGGAACCGGTGGTCGGCTGGTTCGCCCGGAACGTGTACGGCGGTGGGTTCTTTCACGCCATCGTGTCGAATATGGCCGGGCCCGAGGGCGATATGACCTTCGCGGGCCTGCCGATCGCCCAGGTCTTCCCGATCCTGCCACCGGCCCCGGGCGTGCCGCTGGTGGCGGGCGTGCTGAGCTGGCACGGGGTGCTGGGAATCGGCGTGTCGGCCGATCCGGCGCTGCTGGATCCGGAGCGGTTCGCCGCCGAGTTGCCCAGGGTGCTGGCCGAATTGGACACGCCCGCCGTGGTCGCCGATCCGCGCCCGCCGGTACCTTCCGGCGAGTAGTCTGAGCCGACTGAATTCCCATTGCCGCCCTGCTGACGGCACTGTCGGCGTATCGTGCTGGGGACCGGTCCGGGTACGAGTACGAGAGCTGAACACACCGGCGACACGCGGCGGTCCGTGGCGTCGATGTGCCCAATTCTGGTGCTACCCGCGCGGCGGGCTTAATGTTGAAGTCTCGCTGTCACTTTCGGAGCCGCCATGCCACCCCTCGGTCATCCCCAGACCTCGCTGTCCCGACGCGTCCGCCGCCTTCGCGGGCCGGGCCGCATCCTGCTGCTGATCAGCGCGTTGCTGCTGGCGGCGGCCACCGTGGCGGCACCCGCCAATGCCGCCGGCCAGGTGCGGATCTATCCGGGCATGGCCATCCGGACAACGGGCCAGGTGTGCTCGGTCGGGCTGCTCGGTCATATCGGCGACACCAAGTACGCGATCACGGCGGGCCACTGCTTCGAGTCCGGGGCGCAGGTGCGCGACGAGGACGGCCGCCGCATCGGGGCCTACGAGCATGGCGTCCCCGACGGCGATGTGGACAACCTCGGCTTCGCCATGGTGCGGCTGGCCGACAATGTCGTCGTCTCGGCCAAGACCGACGAGATCGCGATCTCCGCGGTCGACAGCGATCCGGCGGTGGGCCAGCGGGTGTGCAAGGAGGGCACGCGCACCGGAACCACCTGCGGCGTCATCAGCAGTATCGCCGACACCCACATGCGCACCTCCTTCACCGTCGACCACGGCGATTCCGGCGGCATCGTCTACAGCCCGGTCAGCTACGGCATGGGCCTGTTCGTCGGCATCGTGGTCGGCACGGGCGCCGACTTCACCCTCGTGCAGCCGGCCGTGCGCCTCGGTGAGCTCATCCGGCAGCGCGGCCCGCACGGCTCGGACGACTTCCGCTGGTACGTCGCCGCCAGATGATCAGGGGCGCAACGCCTCGGTCAACAGCGGATTGAGCGCCAGCGCCGGTAGCGATTCGACCAGCATGTCGATCAGCTGGTCGCGGGTGATGGTGGCGTCGCGCAACCAGCTCAGCGTCGTCTCCTCCACGAAGGCGACCCAGCCGCGTACCGCCAGCCGCAGCCGCGGCTGATCCGGATCCTCGATCGGGATGGGCGCCTCGGCGAGGATGCGATCGACGATGGCGCCGCGCGTCTGGTCTACCAGGGCCATCAGCTCCGGGCTGGAGCTGGCCGGGCCGCGCAGCAGCGCCAGGTACGAGGTGCGGTTCTCGCTGACGTAGTCGACGTAGCGCTGCACCGCGTCGCGCAGCATGTCGAACAGCGGCAGGCCGGGATCGGGGGCGGTGCGCGACAGCAGTTCGGCGTTGGCGCGGTGCGCGATCGCGAGATGGAAGTCCTGCTTGGACGGAAAGTAGTGGAACAGCAGGCCGCGGGAGATTCCGGCCTGCTCGGCGATATCGCCGATGGCGATGTCTTCGAGAGCGCGGTCGCCGAGCATCTTCACACCCAGCGCGATCAGCTGCTCCCGGCGCTCATCCGGGCTCAGTCGTACCCGCTTGCCGTTCTCACCAGGACCTCTGTTCACGGCACCATCCTACTGAACGTGAGTCAATACTGTTGACTCCTGCTCAATAACCGCTTAGGCTCGGGTACATGAGTCGCAAGGTTACAGACAAAGGCGTCGACCGGACCGCCCGTCATGTACACGTTCTGATCGTCGGCAGCGGGTTCTCGGGTCTGGGCTTGGCGATCCGGCTCAGCCAGCAGGGTCGCGACGACTACCTGGTGATCGAGCGCGGCAGCGATGTCGGCGGCACCTGGCGTGACAACACCTATCCGGGTGCGGCCTGCGATGTGCCGTCGCAGCTGTACTCGTACTCCTTCGCGCTGAATCCGGAGTGGTCGCGCTCGTTCTCCAAGCAGCCGGAGATCCAGCGCTACATCCGCGGCGTGGCGGACCGCTACGGCGTGCGCGACAAGCACGTCTTCGACTGCGACATGACCGGCGCTCGTTGGAACGACGCCGAGGCGCACTGGGAGGTGCAGACCTCCAAGGGCGCCTTCACCGCCGACATCCTGGTCTCGGCGGTCGGTGCGCTGTGCGAGCCGAACCTGCCGGATATCAAGGGCATCAACGACTTCCAGGGCACGATCTTCCATTCCGCGCGCTGGGACCACGACGCCGACCTGACCGGCAAGCGGGTCGCGGTGATCGGCACCGGCGCCTCGGCGATCCAGATCGTGCCCGCCATCGCGCCGCAGGTCGCCCACCTCGACGTCTACCAGCGCACCGCGCCGTGGCTGCTGCCGCGCATCGACCGCCCGTACACGCTGCCCGAGCGTCTGGCGTTCAAACACATTCCGGGCGTGCAGAAGCTGTCGCGGGCGGCCATCTACGCCGCGCGCGAGACCCAGGTCGTGGGCCTGGCCAAGTTCCCGCCCGCGATGCGGGTGCTGGAGGCGATCGCGCGGGCCAAGCTGGCCTACGAGGTTCGCGACCCGGAGCTGCGCCGCAAGGTCACCCCGAACTTCCGGATCGGCTGCAAGCGCATGCTGATCTCCAACGAGTACTACCCGGCGCTGGGCCGCGACAATGTCGACCTGGTCACCGACGGCATCCAGGAGATCCGCGCGGGTTCGATCGTCACCACCGACGGCACCGAGCGCGAGATCGACGCCCTGGTCGTGGCGACCGGCTTCCACGTCACCGATTCGCCCGCCTACGAGGTCGTCGCCGGTCGCGACGGCCGCACGCTCGCCGAGGTTTTCGACACCTCCGGCCAGCAGGGGTACAAGGGCGCGGCGATCGCGAACTTCCCCAACATGTTCTTCCTGCTCGGCCCGAACGTGGGCCTGGGCCACACCTCGATGGTGTACATGATCGAGTCGCAGATCACCTACGTCGCCGACGCGATCGCCACCGTCGACCGGCTCGGCCTGCGCACCGTCGAGGTCCGAAAAGACGTGCAGGACAAGTTCAATCGGGAGCTGCAGGGCAAGCTGGTCGGCAGCGTCTGGAACACCGGCGGCTGCGCCAGCTGGTATCTGGACAAGCACGGCAACAACACCACGCTCTGGCCGGATTTCACCTTCCGCTTCCGTAAACTGCTGGAAAAGTTCGACGTGTCGGCCTACGACACGTCCAGGAATGCCGACGGGGCCGCTCGGTCCGATCTGAAAGTGGTGGCAGCACAGTGAGCAACGACGCTTACTTCCGGGGCAAGGTTTGTGTGATCACGGGCGCGGGGTCGGGCATCGGCCGCGCTCTGGCCGAGAATCTGGCCCGGCGCGGCGCGAAACTCGCGCTGTCCGATATCGATAACGACGGGCTCGCCGAAACCGTGCGGCGGTGCGAGGCTCTGGGCGCGCAGGTGAAGTCCGACCGGCTCAACGTCGCCGAGCGCGAAGCCGTGCTGCTGTACGCCGACGAGGTGAACAAGCACTTCGGCGTCGTGCATCAGGTCTACAACAACGCCGGCATCGCCTTCCACGGCGAGGTGGCCGACTCCCAGTTCAAGGACATCGAGCGCATCATGGATGTCGATTTCTGGGGAGTCGTCAACGGCACCAAGGCATTCCTGCCGCTGTTGATCGAGTCGGGCGAGGGGCACGTCGTGAACGTGTCCAGCCTGTTCGGCCTGATCGCGGTGCCGGGCCAGAGTGCTTACAACGCGGCGAAATTCGCGGTGCGCGGCTTCACCGAGTCGCTGCGGCAGGAGATGCTGGCGCGGCGCCATCCGGTCAAGGTCACCTGCGTGCACCCCGGCGGCATCAAGACCGCGGTGGCGCGCAACGCGACCTACGCCGAGGGCATCGACGCCAAGCAGTTCGCCTCGTTCTTCGACAAGAAGCTGGCGATGCACTCCCCGGAAATGGCCGCGCAGACCATCACCGAGGGAGTACGCAAGGGCCACGGCCGGGTGCTGATCGGCTGGGAGGCCAAGGCGCTGGACCTGTTCGTGCGCACCACCGGTTCGTATTACCAGCGCATCGCGAACCTGGTGAACAGCCGGTTCCTGCCCTGATCGCATGAAAGTTCCTGCCATGCCCGCTGTTTCGCTGCCGCTGCCGGTCGCCCGCGCGATGCTGCACCCGATCTTCCGGTACTCCATGCACCACCGCCTGCCCTGGCAGTTGCAGCGGGCGCTGCTGGATGCCGGGTCGGTCCTGCAGGTGCTGCCCGGCGGCACCCGCGTGCACCGGACGACTCTGGGCGGACGTCCGACCGAGCGGGTCACCGTCACGACGAACGAGACCACCGGCGGCGCGGCGCCCGCCGCCGACGCGCGTCCGGTCGCGGTGCTGTACCTGCACGGCGGCGGCTATACCGTCGGCTCACCGGCGACCCACCGTTCGCTGGTGGCGCACCTGGCGCGGGACCTGCGGTGCCCGGTCTACGTACCGGAGTACCGGCTGGCGCCCGAACATCCGTACCCGGCCGCCCTCGATGATGCCGAGGCCGCCTTCCTGGAGTTGGTGGCGTCCGGACTGCGGCCGGAAGACATTGCGGTATCCGGAGATTCGGCCGGTGGCGGACTGTCGCTGGCGCTCGCGCTGCGGCTGCGCGACGAGCACGGCATCGCCCCCGCGGCGCTCGGCCTGATCGCGCCGTGGGCCGACCCCAACCAGCTCCCCGACCGAGCGCGGGATCTGGTCATCAACA
This sequence comes from Nocardia wallacei, assembly GCF_014466955.1. Taxonomy (NCBI): domain Bacteria; kingdom Bacillati; phylum Actinomycetota; class Actinomycetes; order Mycobacteriales; family Nocardiaceae; genus Nocardia; species Nocardia wallacei. Next base: position 1,359,692 of record NZ_AP023396.1, read on the forward strand.
AGGCGTGGTCGCGCGCCTGCGCCGCCGCCTACCTGGGCGACGGCGACGGTCTCGATCCCGGCTACGCGCCGCTGTTCGGCGACCTGCGCGGCCTGCCGCCGACCTACATCCAGGTCGACGCGGGCGAACTGCTGCACGAGCAGTGCGTGCGGCTGGTGGCGGTGCTGGAGCGGGTGGGCGTGCCGACCCGGTTCAGCGTCACCCGCGGGCTGTGGCACGTCGCGCAGTTGCAGGCCTCGCTGGTCGGACCCGCGGCGGCGGCGACGCGCGAGTTGGCCGGTTTCCTCGGCGAATCGCTGCGAGCAGCGCAAACACGGTCCATAGGATAGAACTCGGGCGGTCTACCGGCCCGCGTGCACGCGGCTGGGAGGTGGGCGGGTGCGGCCGTCCCGAGTGGCGTAAATTACCGGTGAGTTAACCACGTGGAAGGGCACCGATGCGAGAGTTCGAGGTCCCGGCGACCTACACCATCCCCGAGGACGCCAACATGTCCGACGGCGCGTTCCGGCATGCCGAACGCACACCGGGTCTGGTGGTGTTCAACCGGCCCGACGGCCAGGGCGGGTGGACCGATGTCACCGCGGCCGAGTTCGCCGAGACCGTCACGGCGGTGGCGAAGGGCCTGGTCGCGGCCGGGGTCGAGCTGGGCGACCGTGTCGGCATCCTGGCCTCCACGCAGTACGAGTGGGTCGTGCTGGACTTCGCCATCTGGGCCGCCGGTGGCTGCACCGTCGCCATCTACGACAGCTCCTCGGCCGAGCAGGCCCGCTGGATCCTGGAGGATTCGGCGACCAAGCTGCTCGTGGTCGAGCAGGCCGCGCATCGCGCCACCATCGCCGAGATCGAGTCCGGTCTGCCGGAGCTGCGCGAGGTGCTGCAGCTCGACGAGGGCGCGATCGAGACCCTGATCGCCCGCGGCAAGGACCTCGAGGACCAGGTCGTGCACGACCGGCGCGCGCAGGTCAAGGCCGCCTCCCCGGCGACGCTGATCTACACCTCGGGCACCACCGGCCGCCCCAAGGGCGTCATGCTCTCGCACGCGAACCTCTATGCCGAGTCGGCCGCCGACCGCTCGGCGATGCGGGAATTCCTGCGGCCGGGCCACCGCTCGCTGCTGTTCCTGCCGCTGGCGCACGTGTTCGCCCGCGCGGTGGCGCTGGCCGCGTTCGACGCCGGGGTCACCGTCGCGCACACCGCCGACTGGTCGACGCTGGTCGAGCAGTTCGGCCGGTACAAGCCCGACTTCATCCTGTCGGTGCCGCGCGTGTTCGAGAAGGTGTTCAACGGCGCCAAGCAGAAGGCGCACGACGGCGGCAAGGGCAAGATCTTCGACGCCGCCGCCGAGACGGCGATCGCCTACAGCGAGGCGCAGGAGAAGGGCGGCGCGGGGCTGGGCCTCAAGCTCAAGCACGCGATCTTCGACAAGCTGGTGTACGGCAAGCTGCGCGAGGCAATGGGCGGGCGCTGCACGAACGCGGTGTCCGGCGGCGGCCCGCTGGGCGCGCGGCTCGGGCACTTCTTCCGCGGCGCGGGCGTCATCATCTACGAGGGCTACGGCCTCACCGAGAGCACCGCGGCGGTGTCGGTGAACACCCCCGGCCACATCCGCATCGGTTCGGTCGGCCGCCCGCTGCCCGGCCACGCGGCCAAGATCGCCGAGGACGGCGAGCTGCTGCTGCGCGGACCGGTCGTCTTCGGCGGCTACTGGAACAACCCGACCGCGACCGAGGACGCCTTCGCCGACGGCTGGTTCAAGACCGGTGACCTGGGCGCGCTGGACGCCGACGGCTTCATCACCATCACCGGCCGCAAGAAGGAGATCATCGTCACCGCCGGCGGCAAGAACGTCTCCCCGGCCCTGCTGGAGGATTCGCTGCGCGCGCATCCGCTGATCAGTCAGGTGATGGTGGTCGGTGACGGCAAGCCGTTCATCGCGGCGCTGGTCACCCTCGATCCCGAGGCGCTGCCGGGCTGGAAGGAGCGCAAGGGCCTGCCCGCCGATCTGCCGGTCGAGAAGCTGATCGAATTGCCGGAGCTGAAGGCCGATGTGGACGCCGCGGTCGCCGACACCAACAAGCTGGTGTCGCATGCCGAGCAGATCAAGAAGGTCCGCATCCTGCCGGTCGACTGGACGCAGGAGACCGGTGAGCTCACCCCGAAGATGTCGCTCAAGCGGGCCGTGGTCATGAAGAACTACGCGGCCGATGTGGAGGCGATCTACAACGGCTGAGCCGATGAATTCGTATGGTGGCCGTCGTCCTACCTGGGACGGCGGCCACTGCCGTCGGTCCGGCCACGTTCTCATCCGAGGAGGCATCCCGTGACGGCTGTGAATCCCTATCTGATCTTCAACGGCAACGCCGAGGAGGCGTTCACCTTCTACCAGTCCGTGCTGGGCGGTGAGCTGCAGCTCATCCGATTCAGCGAGATGGGCGACGGCGGCAATCTGCCCGACGAGGCGAAGAATCTCATCGCCCACGCCGCCCTGCCGCTGCGCGGCACCGACCACCTGCTGATGGCCTCGGATGCTCCGCCGGGAGAGACCGTCAACACCGCCAACCCGGGTTACGCGGTCTCGCTCGAGGTGGACAGCCGCGAGGAGGCCGAGCGCATCTTCCGGGAACTGTCGGCGGGCGGCGAGGTGACCATGCCGATCGGCAAGACGGAGTGGGCCGAGGTGTTCGGCATGGCGACCGACAAGTTCGCCGTGCCGTGGATGGTCGGCTACACCGGCAGCGCCCAGAGCTGAGGAAGGACCGGGTTCAGCGTCGGCCGACCGACGTCGGCAGGCGATCCAGGAACCCGGCCGTCAGCGCGGCGATCTCGGCCGCGTGGGTTTCCAGGGCGAAGTGCCCGGTGTCGAACACATGGAGTTCGGCGCCGGGCACATCGGCCAGGTAGGCGTGCGCGCCGGGTTCGGGGAAGAACGGATCGTTGGCGCCCCAGGTGATCAGGGTCGGGGGCCTGTGTTCGCGCAGCCACGCCTGCCAGCGCGGATAGCGGGCCAGATTGGATTTGTAGTCGAAGGCCAGTGCCACCTGGGCCGCCTGCCGGCCGGGCAGGTCGAGGAAATACTGGTCCAGCAGCCAGGATTCGGGGGACAGCTGGGTCGGGTCGGGGACTCCGGTCTCGTACTGGCTCCGGGTGCCGGACAGGGTGAGTAGCTCGCGGATGGTCTGCTCGGCGCCCTCCTGTTCGGGGCGCAGGGCAGTGAATTCCCTTGCGGCGTCGGATAATCCGGACTCGTAGGCGTTGCCGTTCTGCACGATCAGACCGGCGATCCACTCGGGGTGCCGCTCGGCCAGCCGGAACCCGACCGGGGCGCCGAAATCGAAGACGTACATGGCGAATCGCGTCAGCCCGAGCCGCTGCACGAAGCCCGCGGTGATATCGGCGAGACGGTCGAAGGTGTAGGTGAAATCCGCTGGGGCCGTGGTGTTTCCGAAGCCGGGGTAGTCCGGGGCGAGCAGCCGGTACCGGTCGCCGAGGGCGTCGATCAGGCGGCGGAACTGATGTGACGCGGAGGGAAAACCGTGCAGCAGCAACAGGGTGGGGGCATCGGGGCGAGTCGGCACGGACTCGCGGTAGAAGACGTCCACGCCCTCGACGTCGATGTGGCGGTGGTGGACCTGTGGCAGCCCCATGAGTGCACACCCTTTCCTTCGAAGCGGATGTGTCAGTTTTTCATCCCACGGGCCAACAGCTGCGCGCAGCTCGATTCAGCCGACCGGGCCTTGCGCCAGCTCCACCTTGGCGGTCTGACTCCCTCCGGTGGCATCGATCCAGGTGAGGTTTACGTTGTCGCCGGGGTGGTGCTTGTCCATGGTCGCGATCAGGGCATTGGCCGAGTCGATGCGGTCGCCGTCGATCGCGGTGATCACGGCGCCGGGCACCAGCCCGAGCTCGTCGGCCGGGCCGCCGCGGACGATATTGCGGACCAGGGCGCCGGTACCGTTCGCATCGCTGACCGTGAGGCCGAGGAAGGCCGTCGGGCCGATGTGGACGGTGCCGGAGGCGGTTCCGGCCCGGATCTGCTCGGCGATGGCCCGGGCCTTGTTGATCGGGATGGCGAAGCCCTGGCCGCCGCCCGCGCCGAGCCGGAAGCCCTGCGAGGCCGCGGTATTGACCCCCACGACCGCACCCGAACTGTTCACCAGGGGCCCGCCGGAATCGCCGGGCTGGATATTCGCCGCGACCTGGATCAGGCCGGTCAACTGCTCGGAGCTGCCCGAGGATTCGTCGCTGGCGGTGATGGAGCGGTTCAGCGCGGTCACCGTGCCGCCCGCCGCGGTCGGGCTGCCCGTGCCGCCGGCATTTCCGACGCCGACGATCTCGTCGCCCACCGCGACCTTGTCGGAATCGCCGAGCGGGGCCGTGGGCAAACCGGAGGCGCCGGACAGCCGCAGCACGGCCAGATCGTTCGTGCGGTCGTAGCCGACCACCGAGGCGGCGTAGGTCCGGCCGTTGGCGAGGCTGGTCACCTCGATGGCGGTCGCGCCCTCGACCACGTGGTTGTTGGTCAGCACGTCGCCGTCGGAGGTGAGCACGATCCCGGTGCCGGCACCGCCCCCGCCCTGCAGGCCGAGCTGGGTGTTCACCGTGACGATGCCCGGGACCACCCGCTGCGCGGCCTCGCCGAGATCGGCCTTGCTCTGCGCATCGAGAGCCTGCATGACCTCGCCCGACTGGACGGGCGGCACGGTCTGGGCGTGCTGGGACGTTTCGAAGCGCGCGGCGACGAGCCCGACGGCGACGGCCAGCACCAGCACGAGGGCGGCCACGACGGTGAAGTTCAGCCCGTGCCGCCGGGGCGGCCGCGGCGGTTCGTACGGACCGTAGGGCTGCTGTGGCCAATGGCCCTGGTTGGGATGCAAGGTCATCACGTCCTCGTATGGTCAATGCCTCTGTGTCCATTAAGCGCGCGATTCCTGAGAGTCCGCTGGGTTGTCGCCGTGGAACGGCCGACGTGCGCGACCTCACGCCCGGTATACCCGTTCCCGAGGTTCTGACGAATGTGTGACGTCGCGGCCCACGGCCCGCTTTCCGGGGGTTCGGCCGGGGGAGACCGCAGTACGCTCGCGCTATGACCGGATCTGGACTACGGGCGGCCGGCGGCGTGGTGGCCGCCGGGCTGGCGCTGGGCGTCGCGGAGCTGGTGTCGGCGGCGATCGATCCGGGCAGCGCGCCCCTGGCGGCGCTCGGCTCGACGGTCGTGGACCACACGCCCGATCGGGTCCGCGAATGGGCGATCGACACCTTCGGCACCAACGACAAGCTGGTGCTGTTCGTGTCGATGGGAGTGGTCGCGGCGGTGGTGGCGGCACTCGCCGGGCGGCTGGAGCGGACCGACCGTCCGATCGGCTCCGCCCTGTTCGCCCTCTTCGGGTTGGTGTCCGTGCTCGCCGCGGTCGGCCGTCCGGCTGCCACCTGGACCTGGAGTCTGCCCACGCTGGTCGGGGTGGTGCTGGGAATCATGGTGCTGCGCTGGACTATTCACCGTTGCGAGGACGCCGGGTGCGGTCGCGAGGAGTCGCCGCCCCCCGGTGACAGTGCGGGCGTGGGAGCGAGTGGGCGGACTACGGCCCGGCCGTCTGAATCGACTTCGACGGATGCGGAGGGTGCGGCGGAGTGGATCCACGTTCCTTCGCGAGGTGCGGAAAAGGCCACGGAGGCAACGCGTTTCGGTGGGGCGGGGATGGACCGCAGGCAGGTGGTGCGCGGTATCGTCGGTGCGGGGGTGCTCGCGGGGGCGGCGGGGCTGGCCGGGCGTGTGCTGGGGGCTCGGGCGCACAGTGTTTCGGGGGAGCGGGCGGCGGTGGAGTTGCCTGTGCCGCAGGTGGCCGGGCCGCCGATCGATCCGGCCGCGGATCTGCCGATTCCGGGGATCACGCCGTATCTCACCCCCAACAGCGACTTCTATCGGATCGATACCGCGCTGGTGGTACCGCAGGTCAGCACGGAGACCTGGTCGCTGCGGATTCACGGCATGGTGGAGCGCGAAATCCGGTTGAGCTACAGCGATCTCGCGCGGCGCACGCCGGTCGAACGACTGGTGACGCTGGCGTGTGTGTCGAATCCGGTGGGTGGCGACCTGATCGGCAACGCCCGCTGGCTCGGCTACCGCCTCGACGAACTACTGGCCGAGGCGCGCCCGCATCCCGACGCCGATATGGTGCTCTCCCGCAGCGTCGACGGCTTCACCGCGGGCAGCCCGCTCGCCGCGCTCACCGACGGCCGCGACGCCCTGCTCGCCGTCGGCATGAACGGCGAACCGCTGCCTGTGCGGCACGGCTACCCTGCCCGGCTGGTGGTCCCCGGCCTCTACGGCTACGTATCCGCCACCAAGTGGGTCACCGAACTGGAGATCACGAGATTCGATCGCGCCCAGGCCTATTGGACCAAACGCGGCTGGTCGGCCCAGGGCCCGATCAAGACCGGCACCCGCATCGACACACCCCGCGCGGGCGCCCGGCTCCCCGCGGGCCGAATCCCCGTAGCCGGTGTCGCCTGGGCCCAACACCGCGGCATCACCGCCGTCGAAGTCCGAATAGACGACGGCCCTTGGCAACCCGCGCGCCTCGCCGCAGAACCCTCCATCGACACCTGGCGCCAATGGACCTACGACTGGCAAGCCACCCCCGGCCCCCACACCCTCCGAGCCCGCGCCACCGACGGCACCGGCACGGTCCAAACCTCCGACATCCGCGACGTCATCCCCGACGGAGCCACCGGCCACCCAACCGTCTCGCTCCGGGTGACCTGACCTGGTCGGCCTATGCTTGTACGGACCTCCGGACCGAGCCGGAATCTGTGATGCGAGGAGCGCACATGTCCGAAGTTTTCGACTGGGCGCGGGAAGAGAACCTGCAACCAGCACCGATCACGTTGGATATCTGGCGCAAACTCCCAGAGGACTTCTGCCGTCTGGTGGAAGTTGTCAACGGCGAAGCGGTGCGTGCCGAATCGCCGAACCGGCCGCATCAGAAGGCGGCACGTCGTCTCGCCGACATGATCGAGACAGCGGCGGAGGCTCATATGGCTCGCTACAACGACGGTTGCCTGGACGTTGACACCGACTTCGATGTAGTGCTGTGGGAGTTGCCGCGGGTGACGATCCGACGGCCGGATGTCGCGTTGTTCCGATGCGCTCCTGCCGAGTTGCGGCCGCTTCCCGCGTCGATGATCGAATTGGTGATCGAGATCGTCTCGCCCGGGACCGAGCGCGTCGACATCACCGAAAAACTCGCGGAGTACGCGCAGGCGGGCATTCCGTGGTACTGGATCGTCTGGATCGCCGACAACCGTGTGGTCTCGATCGACACGCACGTCCTCGATCATGTAGTGCGGCAATACCGTCCGCACGGGAAGCTGGTGCCGGCCGAGGGCGAGACGGTGATCGACATTCCGGTCGAGATTCGAATCGAATGGAGTCGGCTCGACGGGCTCGCACGCTGAGCGTGTGGTCGCGGTCCCCGCTGTGGAGTCCGTTGGGCAACCGCGTCGACCCGATGCGAGCGCACCGGGCCGACGCGGCGAATTTCAGTGGCCGATGTCGGCGGGAACCTTGGGGTCCTCCGGGGTGTTCTGGTTCGACTTGGCGCCGATGAACAGGGCGGAGGCGGCTACGCCGATGAGGAGGATGCAGGCGGGGAGGATCATGGACTGGCCCAGGGCGGTGCTGAACTTGTCGAGGATGAACTCCGGGAGTTTGCCCATGGCGGAACCGGCGCCCTCGGCGGCGGGGGCGTCGCCGAGGCCCTGGGCGGTCATGCGGGCCGAGACCAGGGCGCTGATCGCGGCGCTGCCGAGCACCGAACCCACCTGGCGGGTGGTGTTGTAGACGCCCGCGCCCGCCCCGGCCTGATGGACCGGCAGGTTGCGGGTGGCGGTGGAGGCCAGCGGCGCCCAGATGCACGAGTTGGACAGGCCGGCGACCGCGGCGACCACCAGGAACAGCGGGATGGAGCTGTCGGGCTTCATCAGTGCGGCGAAACCGAACACCGAGGCGGCGAACAGGGCGAAGCCGATGGTCGGCAGAATGCGCGGCGGCATCCGGTCGGACACCTTGCCGATGAACGGCGCGGTGAACCCGGTGACGATCGCCATCGGCGCGAACACCAGCGCCGAGCGGGTCGGCGAGAATTCCCGCACCGCCTCCAGATAGAAGTACGACGGCACCATCAGAGCGGTGACCGCGGCGCCCATGGCCGCGATGGCCACGCTGGACAGCGCGAAATTGCGGTCGCGGAACAGGCTCATCGGCACCAGCGGCTCGCCCTTGTTGCGCGCCTGGTTGACCACGAACAGCCCCAGCACCACCAGCCCGGCGACGATCATCGTCCAGATCCAGGCGTTCCAGTCGTGCGCGTTGCCCTCCTGAATGCCGAAGACCAGCAAGAACATTCCGGCTCCGCTGAGCACCACGCCCACCAGGTCGAACTTGTGCTCGTGCGTATCCAGCGACGGCACCAGCCAGACGGCCAGGGCGAAGGCGATGATGCCGATCGGTACGTTGATGTAGAAGATCCAGTTCCAGCCCTGCCAGTCGACGAGCACGCCGCCCAGGATCGGTCCCACGAGCGTGGCCAGCCCGGCGACGCCGCCCCACAGGCCCATGGCCGCGCCGCGCTTGTCCGGCGGGAAGGTGCGGGTGATGACGGCCATGGTCTGCGGCGTCATCAATGCCGCGCCCAGGCCCTGCACCGCCCGCGCCGCGATGAGCATCTCGACGCTGGTGGACACGGCACACCACAGCGAGGCGGCGGTGAATACGGCCAGGCCGATCAGGTAGATGTTCTTGGGGCCGTAGCGGTCGCCGAGGCGGCCCGTCACCAGCAGCGGCACCGCGTAGGTGAGCAGGTAGGCGCTGGTCACCCAGATGACCTTGGTGATGTCGGTGTGCAGGTCGATCATGATCGCCGGATTGGCCACCGCGACGATGGTCATATCCAGCAGGATCATGAAGAAGCCGACCACCAGCGCGTACAGCGCCGGCCACGGATTGCGTTGAGTGGTCATGATTTCGGTCCTGTTCCAGGAAGTCGAAGAGGGTGATTCTCGCGTCAGGCGGGGGTGCCGCCACCGCGCAACTCGGCCAGCACGTCGTCGGTGACGGCGGCGCCCCAGCCGTGGCCGAGGTGGCCCGTGTCGGTGGGTGCGGCCACCCGCACGCCGTCGGCGGTGAATTCGTCCCAGGTCAGCGCGCCCGACTCGAGGTCGATCGCGAAGCGGCGCAGCCACGCCAGTTCGGCGTCGAGCTGCCCGCGTAGGTATTCGATCACCATCCAGTAGCGCCGGGGCACCTGGTGGATGGTGAGCCAGTCGTGCAGGGCGTCGATCTCGGTGAGGTCGTTGTCGAGCCAGCCGATGCGTTCGCGCACCAGCGCGAGCACCTGGTCCTTGGGAAGGTTGTGCGCCTCGGACATGGCCAGCGGAAAGATCGGGTACTCGCGGATGGGCCGGCGGATGAGGTCGGCGATCCGGGTACGCAGCGCGGCGGTGCCGGACTCGGAGATCCGGTACGTGGTGCGTTCGGGCCGGTTGCCCGCCCGATCCGTGCCCTCGGCGTGCACGAGTCCTTGCTCGGCCAGCCGCGCCACCGTGTGATACAGGGAGCCGGGGCGGATCTTGAGCAGATAGTCCTCCCGGCGCTGCAGCAGCAGTTGATACATCTCGTACGGGTGCATCGGCCGTTCCTCCAGCAGCGCGAGCACCGCCATCGCCAACGGCGTCAGCGCCGCACCCGGCTGCTTCGTCATCGTGGAACTCCCTCCGTGCCAAATATTCCACGCCGAATATACGGTGCGGAACTCGAGCTGAACAAGAGTCCATGATCACGGTCACAGCGACCGGAGGTCGTATATGACGAACGCCGGGCCGAAACCGCTTCGGTAGGAAGCGAATTCGACCCGGCGTACGGTGCGGATGAACTTACGCGGTCGGCGTGAACGCCTCGGCGATGATCTCGGCCTGCTCGACGGCGTGCACCTTGCTCGAACCCGAGGACGGGGCCGACATGGCGCGGCGCGAGATCCGGCGCAAGCGGCCGAACCGCTCGGGCAGGAACTCCGGCAGGTTCAGGCCGAAGAACGGCCAGGCGCCCTGGTTGGCCGGCTCCTCCTGGACCCACGCCAGGTCGGTGGCGTTCGGGTAGGTCGCCAGCTTCTCGTTGAGCCGATAGGACGGGATCGGGTACAGCTGCTCGATCCGGACGATCGCCACATCGTCGCGGTTCTTCTTGGCCTTCTCCGCGACCAGCTCGTAGTAGAGCTTGCCGGAGGTCAGCAGGATCCGCTTGACCTTGGCGCGGTCGCCGTCGCCGCTCTCATAGGTCGGCTCCTCGAGCACCGAGCGGAACTTGGCGTCGGTGAAGTCCTCGATATTGGAGACCACGGCCTTGTTGCGCAGCATCGACTTCGGGGTGAAGACGATCAGCGGCCGCCGGATGCCGTCGAGCACGTGCCGGCGCAGCAGGTGGAAGTAGTTCGACGGCGTGGACGGCACCGCCACCGTCATCGAACCCTCCGCGCACAGCTGCAGGAACCGCTCGATGCGGCCCGAGGTGTGGTCGGGACCCTGGCCCTCGTGACCGTGCGGCAGCAGCAGCACGACCTCCGAGAGCTGACCCCACTTGGCCTCACCGGAGGAGATGAACTCGTCGATGATCGACTGCGCGCCGTTGACGAAGTCACCGAACTGCGCCTCCCAGAGCACCAGCGCGTCCGGGTTGCCCAGCGAATAGCCGTATTCGAAACCGACAGCGGCGAATTCGCTCAGCGCCGAGTCGTGCACCGCGAACCAGCCGGGGTTGGTGCTGCCGATGTTGTGCAGCGGCGTGTACTCCGCGCCGGTCTTGCGGTCGATGACCACCGAATGCCGCTGGGTGAACGTGCCGCGGCGGGAGTCCTGACCGGTCAGGCGCACCGCGCGGCCCTCGTCGATCAGCGTGCCGAAGGCCAGCAGCTCGGCGAAGGCCCAGTCCACCTTGCCCTCGTAGGCCATCTCGCGGCGGCGGTCCAGCACCGGCTTGACGCGCGGGTGCACGCTGAAGCCCTCGGGCACATTGATGAAGGCGTCGCCGATGCGCTGCAGCACCGACTTGTCCACAGCCGTGACGACGGTGCCGGGAACGGTCTGCTCCTCCTCGACCGACTCGCTCGGTTCCGGCGTGTACTTCTCCAGCTCCCGGACCTCGTTGAAGACCCGCTCCAACTGACCCTGGTAATCGCGCAGGGCGTCTTCGGCTTCCTTCATCGAGATGTCACCGCGGCCGATCAGCGACTCGGTGTAGGACTTGCGGACGCTGCGCTTGGTGTCGATGACGTCGTACATGTACGGCTGGGTCATCGACGGGTCGTCGCCCTCGTTGTGACCGCGACGCCGGTAGCAGATCAGGTCGATCACGACGTCCTTGTGGAACCGCTCGCGGAAGTCGGTGGCCAGCCGCGCGACCCAGGTGCATGCCTCCGGGTCGTCGCCGTTCACGTGGAACACCGGCGCGCCGATGAATTTCGCGATGTCGGTGGAGTATTCGGTGGAGCGGCTGTTCTCCGGCGCGGTGGTGAAACCGATCTGGTTGTTCACCACGATGTGCACGGTGCCGCCGACGCGGTAGCCGCGCAGGCCCGACAGGTTCAGCGTCTCGGCGACCACACCCTGCCCGGCGAAGGCCGCGTCACCGTGCAGCATCAGCGGCACGACGGAGAAGGTGCGTGCCTCCTCGCCCTTGGTGACCAGGTCCTCCTTGGTGAGCAGGTCCTGCTTGGCGCGGACCAGGCCCTCCAGCACCGGGTCGACGGCCTCGAGGTGCGACGGGTTGGCGGTCAGCGACACCTCGATGTCGTTGTCGCCGAACATCTGGATGTAGGTGCCGTGCGCGCCGAGGTGGTACTTCACGTCGCCCGAGCCGTGCGTGGCGGCCGGGTTCATGTTGCCCTCGAACTCGGTGAAGATCTGCGAGTACGGCTTGCCGACGATGTTGGCCAGCACGTTCAGCCGGCCGCGGTGCGGCATGCCGATGACGACCTCGTCGAGCCCGTGCTCGGCGCACTGGTCGATGACGGCGTCCATCATCGGAATGACCGACTCGGCGCCCTCCAGCGAGAAGCGCTTCTGGCCGACGTACTTGGTCTGCAGGAAGGTCTCGAATGCCTCCGCGGCGTTCAACCGGCTCAGAATGTACTTCTGTTGCGCGACAGTCGGTTTCGCGTGCTTCTGTTCGACCCGCTCCTGCAGCCACTGCAGCTGCTCGGGATCGAGGATGTGGGTGTACTCCACGCCGACGTGGCGGCAGTACGCGTCGCGCAGCAGCGACAGCACGTCGCGCAGCTTCATCCGCTCCTTGCCGTGGAAGCCCGCGACGTTGAATTCGCGATCGAGGTCCCACAGGGTCAGGCCGTGCTGGGTGACGTCGAGGTCGGGATGGCTGCGGAACTTGTCCTTGACCAGGCGCAGCGGGTCGGTGTCGGCCATCAGGTGGCCGCGGTTGCGGTAGGCGGCGATGAGCTCCTGGACGCGGACGCTCTTGTCGACGCCGCGCTCCTTGATGTCCTTGCGCCAGCGCACCGGCTCGTAGGGCACGCCCATGCCGTGGAAGATCTCGTCGTAGAACTCGTCGGAGATCAGCAGCTGGTGGATGGTGCGCAGGAAGTCGCCGGACTCCGCGCCCTGGATGATGCGGTGGTCGTAGGTGGAGGTCAGCGTCATCAGCTTGCCGATGCCGATCTCGGCCAGCTGCTGGTCGCTCATGCCCTGGAACTCGGCCGGGTACTCCATCGCGCCCGCGCCGATGATCGCGCCCTGGCCCGGCATCAGCCGCGGCACCGAGTGATTGGTGCCGATGGTGCCCGGGTTGGTCAGCGAGATGGTGACGCCGGAGAAGTCCTCGGCGGTCAGCTTGCCGTCGCGCGCGCGCCGGACGATGTCCTCGTAGGCGGTGTGGAACTGCGCGAAGGTCATGCTCTCGCAGTTCTTGATGGCCGCGACGACCAGCGTCCGGTTGCCGTTCTTGCCGGGCAGGTCGATGGCCAGGCCCAGATTGGTATGCGCGGGGGTGACCGCGTTCGGCTTCCCGTCGATCTCGGCGAAGTGCCGGTTCATGTTCGGGAAGGCCTTGACCGCCTGCACGATGGCGTAGCCGAGCAGGTGGGTGAAGGAGATCTTGCCGCCGCGGGTGCGGGCCAGGTGATTGTTGATCACCAGGCGGTTGTCGATCATCAGCTTCGCGGGGATGGCGCGGACGCTGGTCGCGGTCGGGATGGTCAGCGACGACGACATGTTCTTGACGATGGCCGCGGCCGGGCCGCGCAGCACCTTCGACTCGTCGCTGGACTCGGTGGCCTTCGGGGCGCCGGTGGTCGGCGCGGCGTTGGAGGCCGGCGCCGGGGTGGTCTGGGGGGCCCGCGCCTGCGGCGGGGCCGCGGCCGAGGAGGACGCCGCGTTCACCTTCGGAGCGGGCGAGGCGGCGGCGGGTGCGGCGGGGGCCGCGGGTGCGGCAGCCGGAGCCGTGACGGGTGCGGCGGCGGGCGCGGGTGCGGCGTTGTTGGTCGGGGCGGCGGGCGTGGGAGCAACGTCAACACCCACCCGACCCGAGCTGTTGGTGTCACCCGTCGACTCCGGTGTGTAGTCGGCCAGGAACTCGTGCCAGCTCTCGTCGACCGACGACGGGTCTTGCTTGTACTTCTGGTACATCTCGTCGACTAGCCACTGGTTCTGTCCGAACTGGGATGTTGAGCTGCTCACAGCAGGTGTTCGCCTCATTTCGTTCTTCGCGCTGCGACGTTTGTGACGTGCTCGGCACGGGTAATCGGCGTGCTACGCGCCGATGCGCCCTTTCTGAGGATAGGCCCAGCCCGGGCGGCGCGCCCCAGGGTGGTCTCCGCGGTTCCTTCGAGTTGTGCAAATCTTTCGCTTGCGTTCCCGATCCGCGTGCCGCGAGGCGTCATCCGACTGCCGGACAGAACCAGCCTCATATGTGTGACGACTCGTCCACGGGTGAGAATATTCCTTCCTCGGTCCGTGCCGCCGACCACAGCCGGGAATAGATTCCGCCGGCCGCGACGAGTTCGGCGTGCGTGCCGATCTCGGCGATCCGGCCGCGGTCCACGACGGCGATGCGGTCGGCCCGCGCGGCGGTGGCCAGGCGGTGTGCGACGATCACCGCGGTGCGGCTGTGCGCGGTGCCGGCGCGGGCCAGCGAACGGCCGGCAGCCAGCACCTTCTCCTCGCTGTCCGGGTCGAGCACGGCGGTGGCCTCGTCCAGCAGCAGCAGGTCCGGGTCGACCAGCTCGGCCCGGGCCAGCGCGATCAGCTGGCGCTGCCCGGCCGACAAGCCGCGGCCGCCCTCGCCGACCGGTTGCCGCATGCCCGCCGGAAGGGTGGCGATCATGTCCAGCGCGCCGACGGCCGCGGCGGCGCGTTCGATCTGCGCGGGGGTGGCGGAGGGTTGCCCGAACGCAATGTTGCCGGCAACGTCGCCGGTGAACAGGTGAGCCTCCTGCGGCACCGTGCCGAGCCGGGACCGGTAGTCGGCGAGGCGGTAGTCGCGGATGTCCGTGCCGTCGACGAGGATGTGTCCGGCGGGCTCGGGTGCGGCGGGCTCGCGCGGTAGATCATAAAGGCGCGCAAGGAGTTTCACGATGGTGGACTTTCCTGCGCCGGTCTCGCCGACCAGGGCGAGGGTGGTGCCCGCCGGGATGCGGATCGAAACACCGTCCAGCGCGGGCGTTTTGGCGTCCGGGTAGCGGAAGTGGACGTCGGCGAAGCGGACCTCGCCGCGCAACCGGCCCGGGACCGCGACGGCGCCGGGCGCGTCGGGGGCGATCGAGGACGGCGTGCGCAGCAGCGCCTCGATCCGGCGCAGCCCGACCCGCGCCTGCTGGTAGCCGTCGAACACCTGCGACAGCTGCATGACCGGGCTGAACAACAGGCTCAGATACAGCACGAAGGCGACCAGGGTGCCCGCGGTGGTGGTGCCGTGCGCGACCTCGCGCGCCCCGGCGTAGACCACCGCCGCCTGCGCCAGATCGGCCCACGCGATCACGAAGCCGAAGTACAGCGCGATCGCTCGCTGGGCCCGCATCCGGGCGCGGCGGTAGGCGTCGGAGTAGTCGGTGAACCGCCGGGCCGCATGGGGTTCGTGCCGGTAGGCCTGGATGGCCCGCAGTCCGGCGACGTTCTCCTGGAAGTCGGCGTTGACCGTGGCCACCCGCTCGCGTGCGGCCGAGTAGGCGGCCGCCGACACCCGGCGGAACACCAGCGTCGCGCCGATCAGCGGGGGCAGTGTGGCGAAGACGACGACGGCCAGCCCGGTATCGATGAGCAGCAGCGCGAGCGCGATGCCACCGGCGGTGCCGATGCTGATCAGCGCGGTGCCCAGCCCGGTCTGCAGGAACGTCGACAGCGCGTCGATGTCGGTGGTCATCCGGGTCATGATGCGGCCGGACAGCTCGCGCTCGTAGTAGTCGAGTCCCAGCCGTTGCAGGTGCGCGTAACTGCGCACCCGCAACCCGTAGAGCACCCGCTCCCCGCCGCGCGCCGACAGCAGCGTCCCGGCCGCCTCGTCCAGCCAGCTCAGCAGCACCAGCACCGCCCCGGCCACCGCCGCGATCGCCAGCACCCGCCCACTCCCCGCGGCCACACCGTCATCGAGCGCATAGCGCGTCAGTGCCGGAAACGCCACGCCCACAGCGGCATCCGCACCCAGCAGCACCACCACCGCCAGCAGCAGCCACCGCACCGGCCGCAACAGCCGCGCCAGGCGGAACTCCGGGTCCGGCCGCTCCAGGGTCCGCTCGTCCATATCGGGCGCCTCGCTCGCGGCAGGCAGCCGCGCGAGGTCGGCTCGAATCTCCGGCGGGATATCCGCGTCCGGCGTGGTGACCACCGCACTCGGGTCCGTACGCGCAGCGGGCATTCGAGTGCCGGACGCGGACGTTGCGGCGATCCGGTCCTCCCGGTGCGGCGATCGCTCGGTCGGCGTATCGGCACCGACCGGGTGTGTCGGCGTGGCCGGGGATGCGAGTTCGGCCGCTGTGGTCCTGGTCGCGGCGGGTGCCGGGGTGGGCGTATCGCGCTCACCGGCAGCGGAAAGTGTTGGAAGGGAAGGGTTTTCGTGGTGGCCCTCGGGGGTGGGCCAGAGGTCTGCGGTGGGCTGGTCGGGGGTGGGGAGGCGGATTATGCGGTCGGCGTGGGCGAGGGTGGATTCGCGGTGGGCCAGGATGATGGTGGTGCGGGTGTGGTCGCGGGGGAGGCTCGCGTAGATGGCGGCCTCGGTGACGGCGTCGACGGCGGAGGTGGCGTCGTCGAGGACGAGGATGCGCGGCTCGGTGAGCAGGACGCGGGCCAGGGCCAGCCGCTGGCGCTGGCCGCCCGACAGGGTCAGGCCGCGCTCACCGACCAGGGTGTCGTAACCGTCGGGCAGTTCGCCGATGAACTTGTCGGCGGCGGCCAGTTCCGCGGCGCGGCGGATTTCCTCCCGCGTGGCGTCGGGGCGGCCCAGGGCGATATTGGCGGCCACGGTGTCGGAGAACAGGAACGGCTCGTCGAACACGACGCCCACCGCCGCCCGCAGGTCTTCCGCCCGCAGCTCGGCGATGTCGACCACCGCCGCGGCGCCGTTCCCGGCTGGGACGGCTCCTGCTCCTCCGGTCTCGTCGCCGGTGGCCGTGCGCGGCGCCTCGCTCGCGGTGCCGGGCGCGCCGGTATCGTCCGTCGGCCCCGCGCTGCGCAGCAGGATGCGACCGGAATCGGGGGTGAACAGGCGGGGGAGCAGCAGGGCCAGCGTGGACTTGCCGGAGCCGGCGGGGCCGATGACGGCCACCGTCTCGCCCGGGCGCACCGACAGGTCGAACTCGCGCAGCACCGGCCGGTCGGGCTCGAATCCGAAAGTGACCGAACGCATCTCGACGCCGAGCGGCCCCGAGGGCAGCGGCTTCGGATCGGGCGGATCGATCTCGGCGGGGGCGGCGTCGATGACCTGGTAGACCCGTTCGGCCGCGGCGCGGGTCAGCTGCGCCATGACGATCACGTTCGACACGATGCGGGTGCTGGAGGCGAGCATGGTCACGTAGGCGGCGAAGGCGAGGAACGTGCCGACCCCGATATCGCCGCGCAGCGCCAGCGTCCCGCCCAGCGCGATCACCACGACCATGCCGATCTGTGGAATCGCGGCGACGGTCGGGGCGAAGCGGGAGTCGATGCGGGCCGCCCGCATGCGTTCGGCGTACAACCGCCGGCCGTGGCCCTCGAGCAGGCGCACCATCCGCGACTCCTGCCCGAAACCCTTCACCACGCGCACCCCGGTGACGGTCTCCTCGACGTGCTGGGCGAGATCGGCGGCGCGCTGCTGCGCCGACCACGTCGCCGCGTGCAGCAGCGGCCGCGTCCGGTACACCACCAGGCCGAGCGCCGGCACCGTCAGCAACGCGACCACCGCCAGCAGCGGCGACAGCACCAGCATGACCGTGGCGGCCAGTACGAAGATGAGCAGCGAGGCCGCCGACAGCGGAGCCATCGCCAGCAAGCCCTGTACCAGTTGCAGATCGGTGATCGACCGCGACACCACCTGTCCGGTGCGCAGCCGGTCCTGGCCGGGCCCGTCGTAGCGGTGCAGGGCCGTGAGCAACCGCACCCGCAGGGCGTGCTGCACGTTCAACGCGAGCTGCCCGGCCAGCCAGCGCCGCCCGTACGCCGTGGCGAACCGGGCCAGCGCCAGCCCCACCAGCACCATCGCGATCGCGCCGATCGCGTCCAGGTCGCCCTCCCGGGCCCGATCCAGCGCCTGCTTGGCGACCAGCGGCGCCGCCGTCTCCGCCACCGCCCCGGCCACGATCGCGGCGATCACCCCCGACAGCAGCCGCGGATACGCGCGACACGCGGCCCACAACCGGCGGATCCAGCCGGGTCGGCCTCGCGTCGTCGTTTCGGCGTCGGTCATGTCGAGTCGACGTTACCGACGCCGACCGACAACCGCCCCGGCCCGGAGCACGCCGGGATGGCGAGCAGCGGCGCGGCCGAGGTCACCACGGCCGGAGCGCCGCTCACGACCGCGCGGGCGGTGGCGCGGGCGAGTACCCGAAAGGTGCCGCGGTCACCATGGCCGGGGTGCCGTCCACGACCACGCGGGCGGTGGCGCGGGCGAGTACCCGAAAGGTGCCGCGGTGACCATGGCCGGGGCGCCGCTCACGACCACGGGGGCGGTGGCGCGGACGGGCATCCGACAGGCGGGGTAGTCGAGGCACGGGCGGGCGGGATCAGATTTCGCGGGTGCGCAGGTACCACCAGGCGGAGCTGCTCGCGGCGGCTGCCCAGAGGACCAGGATCACCAGGCCCGCGGCGCTAGGGGGGAGGAAGGGACTCGTGGGAAAGGAGCCGACCGCCACCGTGCTGATGGTCGCGGAGCCGGGAAGCAGCACCGCGACGCCCGGGATGCCGATGCCTTGCAGCACCAGCCACAACAGCGGCTCGACGATGAGGAGCCACCCGGCGAGCACGGCCACCGCCGGAACCACCGCACGCAACAGCAGCCCGAGGCCCGCGCCGATCACCCCCCAGCAGACGGCCGCGAGCAGGCCGCCGCCGAACACCTCCGCCAGCCGCGACCCGAACTCGGCCTCGTCGCGTCCGAACGCCAGCAGGCCGAGCGCCGCGCCGACCTCCGCGGCCAGCGCCAGCAGCAGCGAATAACCCGCTGTCACAGCCATTTTCGCGCCGAACAGCAGATCGCGGTCGGGGGTGAACAGCGCGGTCAGCGACATGCCGCTGTGCCGATATTCACCGCCGGCCGCGATCGCGGCGGACACCGCCGCCGCACCGAGCGCGACGACCGAGCCCAGGTAGACACCGATGGTCGCGGTCCCCGTCGCCAACTCCTGCTTCTCCTGCGGGCCGCTGCCCATGATCGCCGTGACGGCGGTGGCGACGAAACCGACCGCGCCGCACAGCGCGAGCAGCGTCCAGTGCGCCCGCAAGGTGCTGATCTTGCGGATCTCGGCGGTGGCGGCCCGGCTCACTTCCGGGGGCACGGTCAGGATCATCGTGGCATCCCGTAGGGCATCGCAGGGACGGGTGGAATCGGAGCGGAGCTGCGGGTGAGCGCGGCGAGCACCCGATCCGGGTGCACGGGTTCGGCGATCAGCTCGGTCAACTGCACCCGGGCGCTCGTCGCGGCGGCCTCGATCTCGGTCCGGGACGCCTCCGCGACCGCCAACCGGCCGTCCGAACGCATCACCGTATCGGTGAAACCGTGCGCGGCCAGCGTCGTGGCCAGCGCGATCGGACTCGACGCGCCCACCACCAGCCGATCGGGATGACTGCGCCGCAACCGGCGCGGACTGCCCTGATACACCACCGCACCACCGCCGAGCACGATCAACTGGTCGGCCACCGGCAGCACGGCGGCCAGGCTCTGCGCGGTCAGCAGCGTGGCGCCACCGCGGCGGGCGTGTCCGCGCAGATAGTCCGACAGCCAGCCGCGTTCGCCCGCGTCGAGACCGGCGAACGGATCGTCGAGCACCAGCAGCGCCGGGTCGCCCAGCAGCGCGATCGCCAGCGCCAGCCGGGTTTGCACCCCCACCGGCAGCGCCCGCACCCGCTGCTCGGCGACCGACTCCAGAGCGGTCAGCGCCAGCAGCGCGTCGACCTGCTCGTCGGAAACACCCGCGGCAGCGGCGAACACCCGCAGCTGGCCGCGCACCGACCGGGCCGGATGCAGCCCGCGCGGCTGCAGCATCGCCCCGACCGCGCGCGTCCGCGCACTCTGCCCCGGCCCGCCGATCGCGGCGGTACCCGAGGTCGGCGGCAGCAGCCCCAGCAGCATGCGCACGATCGTGGACTTACCCGCACCCGGCGGGCCCACCAGCGCCGCCGTGCTCCCCGACGGCACGGTGAAACTCACCTCCCGCACCGCGTTCACGCCCTCGAACCGCCTGCTCAGCCCCGTCGCCGCGAAGGCAAACGGTCGCGCCGCGCTCATTGCTGCCCGGTGGTGTCGTTGCCCAGCGCGGGCAGCGGATCGGCGTCGATGACCACCGGTCCGGGCCAGCTCCGCGGCGCGGGACCGAAAGCCTTGCGGGCGTTGGCGATCATGCTCTTGCCGAGTGCGCGGTTACCGAAACCGCCCACGGCTGCGCCGATTCCGGCGGGCAGCACCTTGCCGAACATGAGCGCGCTGCGCTTGGCGATGAACTGCACCACGAACCGCTTCATCAGCGAATCGTTCATATTGCGGACACCCGGAATCTGGTTGGCCAGCAACGACCCCCAGTTCTTCGCCGAGCGGCCGACGCTCTTCTCGACGATCTCCATGCCGCTCTCGCCGAGCACCACCGCCAGTACCAGCGCACGGCGGCGCTCCTTGTCCTCGGGCGCGATGCCGTGCACCGCCGCCACCGCGAGGGTGAACACCGCCGACGCCTCCAGGAAGAACGTCGTCTCCGCGCTCATGGCCGCCAGCGAGGCGATCGTACCGACGCCCGGCACGGCGGCCGTGGCGCCGACCGCGGTGCCGCTGCCCGTCACCGTCGTCAGATAGATCCGCTCCAGCCGCTGGATGATCTGCTCGGGGCTCTCATCCGGATGCGAGCGCCGGAACCGGTCGACGTACTTGGCGACCGCGGGAGCCTGCAATTGCGCCCCGTTGTCGAGCAGTGCCTTCACCGCCTTCTCCGCACCGCCCTTGAACATCTCTACGCTCCTGTTGTCTCTGGCGCCGCCTTCGGCGTCGCCGGGTTTTCGGCTGTGTTCGTTGGCCGCGGCTTCGCCACGGCGGGTTTTCGGCGCCCTGTGGCTCGGTTTTCGGGTGCCGCTGCTTGCTCCTTCGTCGCTTGCGCAGCGGCACCCGAAAACCGAGCCGCGCCGAAAACCGTGGTGGTCGGGTTTTCTTGTTGGTACGGCGCCGGAAACCTTGGTGGGTTGTTCTCTTGTGGTGTACCCCATTGATAGTGCATCAACGGGGGGTTTGCGACGTGGTCGGTGTTGTGGGCGGGGAAACGAAATCGCGGGTGGCGGGTTGCGGGGAGGGGCTTAGGGTGGGGGTGTGAGTGGTGTCTCCGAGGGTGCCGGGGGGCTGCCGGATCCGCGGCTGCGGGCATTCGTTCGCGGGTACGAGGGGTATCTGCTGCGTGGGTTCGAGGCGGGGACGCATGTGGGGATGCCCGGTACCGATCTCACCGTCATCATCACCATCGACGAGCCGATCGACATCTCCGTCTCGCCGGAGCCGGGGCAGGGGCCGGGGAGCTGGGAGGCCATCGCCAGCGGTCTGACCGTGCGGCCCTGCACCATCGCGCACAACGGGTTTCAGCACGGCATCCAGTTGTCGGTGACGCCGCTGGGGGCTCGGGCGCTGCTGGGTGCGCCGGTCGCCGAGCTCGGGTCCTGGGTGATCGATCTGGGTGATCTGCTCGGTGCGGACGCGCGGGAGTTGCGGGAGCGGGTGTCGGCTACTCCGGACTGGGGCGAGCGGTTCGCGATTCTGGACGAGGTGCTGCTGCGGCGGGCCGCGGACACCGCCATCGACGCGCATCTCGGGCGTGCCTGGCAATTGCTCACGGCTCGCGGCGGCCGGGCTCGGGTTGCCGACGTGGCCGGCGAGATCGGCTGGAGCCGAAGGTATCTGGCGAATCGGTTCGCCGCCGAATTCGGGATCACACCGAAGGACGCCGCGCGTCTGGCCCGGTTCCAGGCCTCGCACCGGCTGCTGCGATCGCTCGCCCACGACTCGGCCGCGCCGTCGGCGTATCGGCTGCACCGCTCGATCGGTGAGGTCGCCGCGACGGTCGGCTACTACGACCAGGCGCACATGGCGCGGGAGTGGCGCGAACTGGCGGGCATGCCGCCGTCGGCCTGGCTGGCCGCCGAGCAGTTCCCATTCGTCCAAGACTCCGACACCGGGGCGCTGCAAGACTCGCAGACATGAGCGAGACGACAGCAAACGGAACCAGCACACGCACGGCGCTGTGGCCGTGCCTGACCTACCGCGACGCCCCCGCGGCGATGGACTTCCTGCAGCAGGCCTTCGGCTTCGAGGAAACGGCCCGCTACGGCGACGGCGACGTGGTCGAACACGCCGAGATGCGACTGCCCGGTGGCGGCGGCATCATGCTCGGCAGCGCACGGCCCGACTCGGCGCTGGAGCAGCTCCCGCCCGGCACCGGCGCGGTCTACGTGGTCATCGACAACCCGGACGAGTTGTTCGCGCGGGCCACCGCCGCCGGCGCCACCGTCACCCAGGAACTGCGCGACGAGGACTACGGATCCCGCGGCTTCACCTGCCGCGACCCCGAGGGCGTGTTCTGGAGCTTCGGCACCTACGCCGGAACTCAGGCAGGCGTGTGATCGGCCGGAACACGTTCGGCCGCCCGCGGTGGCGGAGGCGGAGTGCCGTCGCCGAACGGGCGGCCCCCCAGCTCCTCCCGGCCGTGCGGGGTGAGCCAGTTCGACAGATCCGGGCCCTTCGGGACGATCCGGGTCGGATTGATGTCGGCGTGCACGATGTAATAGTGCTGCTTGATCTGGGTGAAGTCGACGGTGTCACCGAACCCGGGGGTCTGGAACAGGTCGCGGGCGTACGCCCACAGCACCGGTAGCTCGGTCAATTTGTTGCGGTTGCACTTGAAGTGCCCGTGATAGACGGCATCGAAGCGCACCAGCGTCGTGAACAGCCGCACGTCGGCCTCGGTGATGGTGTCGCTCACCAGGTAGCGCTGGGTCGCCAGGCGCTCGGACAGCCAGTCCAGCGCGGTGAAAAGCCGGTCGTAGGCGGCGTCGTAGGCGTCCTGCGCCCCGGCGAAACCGCAGCGGTAGACGCCGTTGTTGACCTCGGTGTACACCCGCCGGTTGACGGTGTCGATCTCCTCGCGCAGCGCCTCGGGGTACAGCTGCGGCGCGCCCGGCCGGTGGTACCGCGTCCACTCGGTGGAGAAGTCGAGCGTCAGCTGCGCGTAGTCGTTGGTGACGACCTGGCCGGTCGGGACGTCGACCAGTGCCGGGACGGTGATCCCGCGCGGGTAGTCGGGCACCCGCGCGAAGTACGCGTCCTGCAGGAAATGGATGCCCAGCACCGGATCCACGCCGCCCGGATCGAGGTCGAAGGTCCAGCTGCGCTTGTCGTGCGTCGGTCCGCACAATCCCAGGGAGAGCACGTCTTCCAGCCCGAGTAACCGGCGCACGATGATCGTCCGGTTGGCCCACGGGCAGGCCCGCGCGGCGATCAGACGGTACCGGCCGGGCTCGACCGGGTACCCGTCGCGGCCGTCGGCGGTGACGCGGGTGGTGATGTAGTTCGTGTCCCGCTTGAACTCGCCGGGCTCGATGTAGGTGGCATTCTCCGAGGGCGTGGCACTCACCCGACCAGTCTCGCAGATTGATCTCGGGCCCGGCGTCGCCGCGCGGCGCCCACGGCTGTTCCACTCGGCGGCACGGCCCGGATAGATTCGGCCGATGAGCGATTCGAAACCCACCCGCCTGGACCTCGTCGAGACCGACAAGGGCGCGCAGCTGGCCGTACTGACCATCGACAGCCCGCCGCTGAACCTCTTCGACCGGGCGATGCTGGATTCGCTGGCCGCCGACCTCGCCGAGCTGAGTGCCCGGCCGCCGCGCGCGGTGCTGCTGCGCGCGGAGGGCAAGGTGGTCTCGGGCGGAGTGGACGTCAAGGTCTTCGACGGGCTCTCGGTGGAGGCGGGCGCCGAGCTGTGGCGGTCGCTGTTCGAGCGGATCATCCATCCGCTGGAGGCGCTGCCGTGCCCGGTCGTGTTCGCCGCGCACGGACTGACCCTGACCGCCGCCTTCGAGATCGCCCTGGCGTGCGACATCATCCTGGCCGGGTCGAAGGCCAAGTTCGGTCTGGTGGAAACCGTGGTCGGACTGACGCCCTCGATGGGCGGCCCGCAGCGGCTGGCCGAGCGGGCCGGTTCGGGCCGCGCGCGGGAACTGGTCATGACCGGCGACCTGTACGGCGCGGGCGAACTGGCCGAGTGGGGCGTGGTCAACGCCGTGCACGAGGACGTCGACACCGCGGCCCGCGCCCTGGCGGCCCGGCTCGCCGACGGCCCCACCCGCGCGCACGCGGCGACCAAGCGGATCGTGGCGGCGTGGCGTTCCGGCGGTGTGGCGCACGCGGATTCGGTGACGCCGGAGGTGTCGGGCGACTTGTTCGCCACCGCGGATCTGCGTGGCGCGGTACGCAGCTTCCTGGAGGTCGGGCCGGGCAAGGCGACCTACACCGGACAGTGATCCGGGAACCGACTGGGACACGTTTGCCGACTATCCGCCCGAGTTTGTGATCTGAGTCATATAGTCACAGATGCCAGCCGGATCGAGGCGTCGGAGGGACCCATGGCGCAGTTGTTGGTCGAATACCCGCAGTCGCGAAACACGGGGTTCGACAACCCCCTTGCGCGCGGCGCCGACGGCGTGCTGCGCTACGGAAACCTGAACCCCGCGCTCACCGAGCTGCTGGATGTGCAGGTGCACGCCTTCTCCGGGCGGGAGGCGGTCGTCGAGATCGGCGGCCCGCGGCTGACCTATCGGCAGCTGTGGCACTCCGCGTCACGGATCGCGGGGGGTTTGCAGGAGCACGGAATCGGCTACGGCGACCGGGTAGCGGTGCGGATGCCGGTGGGGGCGCGCTGGGTTCAGGCATTCCTCGGCGCGCTGCTGTCCGGGGCGGTGCCGGTGCTGGTGCACGACGGCCTGTCCGAGGACGCCGCCGCCCGCGTCCTGTCCGACAGCCGAGCGGATTTCGTGCTGGGCGGCGGCACGGGCGCGGAACTGCCCGACGGCGCGGCGTTCATCGACGACGGCGCCTCGCTGAGCGAGCTGGCGCTGCTGTGCTACACCAGCGGCGCGGTCGCGCACGAGGATCCGGCCCTGCCCCGCGGGGTGGAGCTGACCAACGAGAACCTGCTGTCGGCGGTCCGGTCGATGGTGGGCGCGCTGGATCTGCCCACCGACGGCCTGCGCAATCTGGTGCTGCTGCCGCTCGCACACGCCAGCGGCTGCGTCGATCAGCTGCTGCCGACGTTCGCCGTCGGCGGCACGGTGGTGCTCGTCCCGGACCCGGCGCTGGTCGCGGAAACCATTGTGGCCGAACGCATCGACACGGTGGCGGCGACGCCGCGCATCTTCGCCGGGCTGCTGCCCGAGCTGGCCGGATTGCGGGCCGAGGGGGTGCGGCAGGTGTGCAATGCCGGGCATCGCACCGAACTGGCGGCGACCGATCCAGGCACCTCGGAGGTGGTGGCCGCCGCGCTGCGCGAGGTCTTCCCGCTCGCCCGGCAGTGGTCGGTGTGGGGCGCGACCGAAACCAGCGGCATCGGCTTGGCTTTCGCCGACGAGGGCGCGGCGCTCCCGGCCGACCTGCTCGGATTCGCCTTCGGCGGTACGGAATTGGCGCTGTGGGGGCCGCATGCGGCGGCCGGTCACGGCGAATTGCTCTGTCGTGGCCCGAATGTCACCCCTCGCTACTGGGACGACCCGGAGACCACCGAATCCCGTTTCACCGGTTCGTGGTTCCACACCGGCAACGAAGTGGATATCGACGAGCGCGGTCTGGTGCACCGCGCGGGATAGCCGCCTATTCGAGCAGGCGGTCGCGCAGGCGGTTGCGGAGGTCGGCGGTGAACCCGATCGCGGTCAGATAGCCCTCGAGGTCGCCGTACAGCCGGTGCATCGAATCCGTGCCCTCCGCGAGGTATTCGGGGGAGACGCCGAGCACGTCGAGCGGAAGTGTCACGCGCCCACCCGAATTCAGTTCGACATCGGCGCGCAGCGCGTCCACGGCGTCGTTGCTCAGCAGGTAGTCGTCGAGCAGATCGGTCTCGGCGACGCCGACCGCGCGCAACAGCGTCGCGATGGCCCAGCCGGTGCGGTCCTTGCCCGCCGCGCAGTGCACCAGCACCGCGCCGTCGTCGCGGACCAGTGAGCGCGCGATCGAGACGATGGCCACCCCCGCCTCCGGCATCGCCGGGAAGGACCGGTAGACCTGCAGCATCTCCTGCCAGGGCTCGTCGTGCACCACCTCGTGCGGCGGCTGCTCGCCGATGCGGGAATCGAACGGCGTGTGCTCGAGGCGCACTCCAGCGGGCAGCAGGTCGGCGCCCAGGTGGCCGATCTCCTCGGGCCCGCGCAGGTCGTGGACGGTGGACACGCCGAGTTCGAGCAGCGTGGCGTGCCCGTCGGCGTCGACCCGGCTCAGCTGCGCCGACCGCAGCAGCGCGCCGGAGCGGACGCGTGCGCCGCTGTCGGTGCGAAGCCCGCCGACGTCGCGGTAGTTGAAGGTGCCGGAGACGAGGAAATGATCGGGGCGCGCGATGGTCACATGTCCAGGCTATCGGCGGACCGGTAGCGCGCGGGTGTCGTTCACCGATCGAAACGGCGAACCCGGTACCGGCGGACCGCACTGTGTGATCTGCCACAGCCGAGCGGCACTGCGGGTCGCGAACGCGTAGAGTCTTGTCGGTTACGGGTAGTGATCCCGGCGGATATCGATATCCACTGGATCGCGCCGCGATCCCGGATGGGTAACAAAACATTCTTTCAGTCTGGAAACACCCAACGAACCTGGTCTTCGTCCCCGAAAACCCTCTACCATTGATGAATGTTGATACGGGTCGACCGGGCTGGTATCCGGTGCGATCAATGCGGATCCGCAGCCCGTTGTGAGCGAGCCGCGCAGGCGAGGTGCGCGCGTTCTTTCGCCCGAGGGAGTCGTTGTTGAACGCTAGTGGAGAAATTATCGAGGTGCGGCCACATCCGACCGTCGAGGAGGCGGTCGACAAGGCCGCCGACGCCATCGATTGCACCGGCACGCGGGCATTGCGAGTCCTGCTGCATGCCGGGGTCAGCGTGCTGTGGCCGGCCATCAAGGCCGCGCCGCACAAGCAGATCCGCACCTACGAGTCGACCATCGCGGCACTGCGCCGCCGCTGGGCCAACCGCAACGAGCCCGTGGCGGACCCCGCGGTCGCGGCACTGTTCCGGGATCTCGACGCCGAGGTCGGGGCCTTCCTGCGGCTGTGCGCCGAGCGGTCGAACACCGAATGGCTGGAGCCGGTCGAGGCGATCGCGGCTTACTCGGTGGCCGTGATGCAGGGCACGGTGCTGCGCTGGCTGGCCGACTGCGACGACGAGACGACGTTGGTCGTGCTGGACGACCTGGTCTCGAGCCTGTCCACCAAGGCCGTCGACCGCTGATCGGCGCCCGCCGGAACGTCGTGACATCCAACAAGTTGGACAGTTGACCAGTAACGCGGTTACGTGATTGAGTGTGAGGGGTGACAGCCTCGTCGCCGATCCCCGGCCTGCAGTCCGCCACCGCGGACCTGGACCCGCCGCTGGCCGCCCTCGATCTGGCCACCCTGCGCGCCAATGCCGCGGACCTCGCCCGCCGCGCTCGCGGCGTACCCATCCGGGTGGCGAGCAAGTCGGTGCGCTGCCGCGCGGTGCTGGAAGAGGTGCTGGGCCCGGAGCTGACCGCGGCCGGTGGATTCGTGGGCATCATGGCCTACTCGCTGCGCGAGGCCGTCTGGCTGGCGCGCCGGGGCGCTCGCGACATCCTGCTCGGCTATCCGAGCGTGGACCGTGCCGCATTGGCCGAACTGGGCGACGACGAGACGCTGCGCGAGGCGATCACGCTGATGGTCGACGATCCGGCCCAGCTCGAGCTGATCGCGGCGGCCGTGGGCAGTGCGCGGGTGTCGCCGCGGGTGTGCCTCGACGTGGACGCGTCGCTGCGCATCGGCCCGGTGCATCTGGGTGTGCGCCGCTCGCCGATCCGCACGCCCGAGCAGGCTGCGCAGCTGGCCCGCAGCGCGACCGAGCGCGGCTTCCGCGTGGTCGGCGTGATGACCTACGAGGCGCAGATCGCGGGACTGCCCGACACCAACCCGGCCGTGCGGCTGGTGAAGCGCGCCTCGGCCGCCGAGATCGGCAAGCGCCGCCGGCGGGTGCTCGACGCGGTGCGGTCGGTGGTGGGCGAGCTGGAGATCGTCAACAGCGGCGGCAGCGGGTCGATCGAGGTGAGTGTCGCCGATTCCGAGATCACGGAGGTGACCGCGGGCTCCGGGCTGTACGTTCCGACGCTGTTCGACGGCTACCGTGCCTTCACGCCGCGCCCGGCGCTGTACTTCGCGCTGCCGGTGCTGCGTCATCCGGCCCCGGGCCTCGCGACCGTCTTCGCCGGTGGCTACATCGCCTCCGGCCCGGCGGGGAGATCGCGGGTGCCGAAACCGGTGTGGCCCAGCGGATTGCGGCTCGTCGGGACCGAAGGCGCCGGTGAGGTGCAGACGCCGCTGACCGGCGCGCGGGGGTTGGCGATCGGGGACCGGGTCTGGTTCCGGCACGCCAAGGCGGGCGAGTTGTGCGAGCGTTTCGACAGCATCCAGATCGTCGACAGCGACGGCGCCCGGACCACCGTACCGACCTATCGCGGCGAGGGCAGGAACTTCGGATAACGCGGCGACGCGGGCATTCCGGCGCGGCTAGGGCGACACCAGCTCCAGGAAGGCCGCGAGGTCGGTGAGCTGTTCCCGGGTCTCGGGAAGGTATTCGGTCAGCAACGGCGAGTGCACGACGAGCGCGCTCCACAGCGCCCGCGACACCACCGTGGTGAGCCAGTGCCGCGACAGCAGGGTCTCGATCCCGTGCGGGGCCTCGGCGGGGGAGGAACTGGTCATCGACACCAGCACCACCGCCGCCTCCCGGCCCGCGAACCGTTCCGCGGTGCCGACCAGCACATCCTCGATTCGGGCGCGCGAGAGCAGGGTTCGGATGCGTGCGGCCTGCGCGTGGTACGGCGTGACGACCAGGATGTCGTGCGGATGCAGCCGTCGTGTCACCGCGCCCTGCCGCCACGGCAGCCCGAGCAGACCGCGCACCCGCCGCACGATCTCGCGCGCCTCCTCCGCGGATTCGGTGCCGTTGCCGTGATGTTCGACCGGGATCGACCGCACACCCGGCGGCACACCGTCCAGATCCCGTGCCAGCGTGACGGTTTCGGTGGAACGCAGGCGGCCGCCGTAGCGCAGCCGGGACACCGGCTCGCACAGTCGCGGATGCATCCGCCAGGTGCGGTCCAGGAAGTAGCCGAATTCCGGTGGCAGCGTGGGGCCCTCGCCGACCAGCCGGCCCAGCGCCGACTCGTGCACCGGTTCGGGGTGGGCGCCGTGCGTCGGCAGCGGCGCGGGATCGCCGAGCAGCAGCAGATTTCGGGCCGACGCGGCCGCAGCGACCGCGTCGGCCAGCGGGAGGTGACCCGCGTCGGCCACCACCAGCAGGTCGAGACCTCCGGGGGCGACTCGGTCGGCGTCGGCGAAATCGCTGGGCAGCCCGCCGATCACGCAGCCGTTGACGGCGTTGTCGAGGAAGCGCGGGTAGCGGTCCGGGGCGATGGACAGCCATTCCGGGGCCACCGCGCGCGCGTCGGACTTGGCCACCAGCTCGGGGAGCACGCCGACCCGGACCAGCCCGTCGAGCACCTCCTCGACCGCCCAATGCGATTGCGCGACAACGCCGACCCGCCATTTGTAACGGGTGACGAGGCGCTCGATCACCCGGGCCGCGGTATCGGTCTTGCCGGTGCCCGAGGGGCCCTGCACGGCCACGTAGGAGTCGTCGAGGTCGAGGACGGCGGCGGTGACGGCGGCGGCGTGGTCGCCGAACACCTCGGGCAGGGCGGCGGCGGTGCGCAGCCGCGGCGGCCGGCGCAGCAGCAGGTCGAACGCGGCCGTCGCGGGAATCTCCGGAAGCGTCATCAACAGGTGGTGGGCGGCGAATTCCAGTGCCGCCTCGATGTTCTCGTCGCGGCCGGGCAGACCGGGGACGATCGCGACCGGCAGGTCGTCGTACGGAGCGCAGCCCTCGGGCAGCAGTTCCTCGACGCGCACGGTGTCGTCGAAATTGTCGTCCAGTGCGCAACCGAGCACGGTGGCCGCGGCGGTGGCCCGCCGTCCCGGCACGGCGCGCATACCCGGCACAGGGTGGTCGTAGAGGGTGCGCACGGCCGTCCCGGGCGGTGGCGCGCTGCCGGTGCCCAGGCGGCCGGTGAGCTTCAGGTAGCGCCGCATGGGACCGTGACCGGTGCTGTGCCACTTGGTGTCGACCGAACCCCAGTCGGCGACGAGAACGCCCGGGGTGTCGGCCCATTCGGCGATCGGGCGATGCAACCGGTCGGTGTGCGCCCAGTGCAGCGGCTGCCGTTCGCGGCGGCGGTAGCCCAGTGCGGCGGCCATCAGCCCGGCGGCTTGCTGTGCGGGCGTGCGGCTTCCCGCCGGGTCGGGCGCGCCGTCGGACGCCGCCGTCTCGGCGCGGCCCGCTCCGGCCATGCCCTCGAACGCGAATTCGCGCAGCGCCGCCTCCACCGCTGCGGGCGCCTCGGCCGGTGTCTCGCGCGGGGCGGGTGCGGGGCGAATGTCGTTCTCGGCGGCCATCTCCCGTAGGCGGTCGCGCAGCCGGGCGATGCGGGCACACTCCGATTCCGGGTCGCCGCAGGCGGATTCGCTGCCCAGCAGGCCGCCCAGATTCGCCAGATCGTAGGACCGCTCGCCGACGACCAGCGCCGACCGCACGATCGGATACAGGTCGACCAGCGCGCCGAGCAGATCGTCGGATATCTCCTCGTCGGCCCCGCAGCGCGCGCACAGCTCCGCCAGCAGCGGGCGGGCCGGTGAGCGGTAGTGGTAGATGCGCAGTTCGGGATGGCGCTGCTGGCGGTCGGCCAGGAATTCCAGCAGGGCGGCCGGATCGTCGTGCAGGCCGAAGGCGTGGAACAGGATCGCCGCGGCCTCCTCGCTCTCCTCGGGCGGACGCGCGGGCAGCACTCCGACGCCCACGACGGTGGCCGGAGTGCCCGCCAGCGAGAGGAAGACATCGCCCGGCGAGGGCACCGGCAGTGCGGCGAGCGCGGCCGCGTTCGTCAGGACGTGGACCGGGTTTCCGGTGCGCTCACTGCGCACCTGCGTCTCGGCCTGGCGGCGCAGCGCCGCGAACGTCTGGGTGGCGACCCTGGTCACGGCGGCGTCGGACTGCACCAGCCGGTCCACCGTCGTGATACCGGCGTCGCGCAGCTGGGCCCGCACGGTCGGCCGCATCCCGGCCACCAGCAGCAGGTCGCGGCCGGTGACCAGCTCCGTGGTGCACGCGGTGCAGCGTCCGCACGCCAGGTACCGGCGGTCGCCCCACTGCACCGGCAGCAGTTCGTTCTGCTTGGCGTCGAGCACGGCCGCGAGGCGTCGCCGCCGCGCGGTGTACACCCGGGCCGCGTCGGCCAGCGGGTACTGCGCCACCGAGCCGTCCGGGTGCCGCACGCGCAGTGCGGGGTCGACCCGGAAGCCCATGTGGCCCAGCATTTCCGCGCACGCGGCCAGCTCGAGCAGGGTCGCGATCGGAGCCTCGGCGCGCGCGGAGCCGTGGAGGGTGTAGCGGGCCGGTGCGAGCGGGAGCTCGGGATCGGGTTCCGGTGCAGCGTGGTGATCGGCGGGGAATTCGGCTGAGTCGTCGTCCGAACGGATCAGCGCGTCACCGTCGATGAACTGGTCCGGGTCGTCGTCGGACCACTCCGCGGGTAGTTCCGGCATCCGCCGCACCACGCTCGCGCGGTTCTCCTCGTCGGTATCGCCGCGCAGCAGAGTCGCGCAGCGGGCGGCGAACGTGCCGTCGAAGAACACGCCCCCGGCGATCGCGTCCGCTCCGTCGCGCAGGGCGGCGGCCGTCCGCTCGTGCGCCCGGCGCAGCGCCGCGACGGTCTCGGCCGCGGTGCCCGCCTCGGGCGCATCGACACCGGCCATGGCGAGTCCGGGCAGGTCGACGACCTCCACCGGTGCCACCAGACCCAGTTCGGCATCGAGCGCGCGCAGCAGCGCGAACTCGCAGTGCGCCGCCGCCACCAGGTCACCGGTGCTGCACACGACACGATCACCGACCAGAATCAATCGCGGCCCTCCTGCGCCTCGGACACCCGCACCCGGCCGTCGCGTTCTTGTGTGCCGAGTCGCGACTCAGCGTAATCAGTCGAGGTAGAACGGCGTGGCGTGAGGGGGGCGTGTCGTCGTATGGTCTGGGCGGGGGCGCGGGAGGAAGGACATCGGAGTGCAGACCGGCCAGCCGAGCCGAACCGCGTTGAGCGCCGCGTGGTATCGCGCCGAACACCAAGAACTCGACGGCGGACGTATCTTCCGCGATCCACTGGCGCGTGCGATGGTGGGCGACGGCGCGGGTCCGGTCGCGGAATACCTGCCCACGGACACACACGAGCGTATGCGCGGCTTCCTCGCGGCCCGTTCGCGTTTCGCCGAGGACGCCCTGGCGGAGGCGGTCGCGGCCGGAACCGGTCAGGTGGTGATCCTCGGCGCCGGTCTGGACACCTTCGCCTACCGCAACCCCTTTCCCGCCGTGCGGGTGTTCGAGGTCGATCATCCCGATACGCAGGCATGGAAACGAGAACGGCTGGCGCGCGCCGATATCCGGATCCCCGCCTCGGTCACCTACGTTCCGGTCGACTTCGAACACGACCGCTCGGACACCGCGCTGTACGCGGCCGGTCTGGACCCGGCACGGCGGGTTTTCGTGATCTGGCTGGGCGTGACGGTCTATCTGACGCTGGCCGCGATCGAACAGACCCTCGCGCAGCTCGCCCGCATGGCCCCGGGCAGCCGGGTCGTCTTCGACTACGGCGCGCCGATGTCCGCGCCGAGTCCGGAGGTGCGGGCGTTGGTCGAGGAGCGCATGCGCAGGCTCGCGGCCATCGGGGAGAGCTGGATCAGCTTCTTCACACCGGGAGAGATCGAGCGGCTGCTCGCCGATCACGGACTGGAGGTGGAGGAGGACGTGCTCGCCGCCGACCTCTCGCTGCGCTACCTGGGCCTGGAGGCGACCAGCGGAGCGGGGCCGCATCTGGTCCGTGCGCGGGTGCCGGGCTGACGCGGAAGGGATTGCGGGATGCCCTTTTTCGACGGAGCCCGGGGCCGTCTGCACTATCGGCGCTGGGTGGTGGAGCGGCCGCGGGCGGTGCTCGCGCTGCTGCCGGGCACCGGTCAGCACAGCGGTCACTACCACCGCTTCGCCCGGGGTCTGGCCGCCGCATCGATCGAGGCGTGGGCGCTCGATGTGCCGGGCCAGGGTCTGAGCGAGGGTGATCCGCGCGCGCCCGGCACCCCCGCCGAACTGGCCCCCGACGCGCACGCGTTCGTCACGCTGGTGCGCTCCGGCCGTCCCGGGACCCCGCTGATCCTGGCCGGTCACTCGCTCGGCGCGGCCACCGCGCTGACCGCGCTGCCGGACTGCGCCGGTCTCGTCCTCAGCGGGACCCCGCGCCGGGCGATCGAATCCGGCCCGGTGTTGCCGCCGAGTTTGCCGGTCCTGTTGCTGCACGGCGCGGACGATCGCCGTGCCCCTATCGATCCGATTCGGGACTGGACGAGGCGGGCGCAATCGGTAGGGTTGCGGTTGCGCGAGTATGCCGATGCCGGGCACGATCTGCTGCACGAACCGGTGCAGACACGAGTCACCGCCGACATCGTGGAGTGGATCCAGGGCGTCGTCGCGGAACCGGTGCGCCCGTGATGTGAGCACGAGAAAGGGGGACCGGTGCGATCGCAAGAACCGGGGGACCTGCGTAGTGATGTCGCGGCCCTGACCCAGGCGGTCGACGACGGTCGACTGTGGATCGACGGCGTGCTCGTCGCCGAGGGCGTGCACGAGCGCTGCGCCCGACGTTACGAACAACTCGCCGACCAGGTGGAGCAACAGATCCGGACGCTGCGCGCGGCCGCGTCGCTGCCCGGATTCGGCGGCTTCGAATCGGGCAACGCGCTGCGCCGCGGCTTCGAGGACAAGGCGGCGCAGGGCGCGGAAAAGCTCCAGGAGTACGCCGACGCCGCCCGGCAGCTGGCGCAGGCGCTGCGCGCGGCCGCCGCTGCCTATACCGACGGCGACGCGGAGATGTCCGCGGTCATCGGTCGCGTCGGCGCGGAGACGGTGGGGGTGGGCCATGCGTAGTCTCAGCGGAAATCAGGCCGCCGCACCGGATCCCGACTACTCGCCGACGGTCGAGGTCTTCGACCAGATGCGCTACGACGAGATCTATCGCGGTGTGCTGCAGATGAATCCGGAGGTGCTGACCGCCGGTCGGCAGGCCTGGCAGAACGCGGCCGCCGGGGTCGGTGACGCGGTCGCGCAGGCGCACGCGGAGATTCGCGGCGCCATCGCCGACGGCTGGCGCGGCAGCGCCGCCCAGCAGGCCGCCGCCGCGATGCAGGCGTTCGAGCAGCTCGGGCAGCACGTGGCCGATGTGATGTCGGCGGTCGCGCAACGGCTCGGGCAGGCCAACGACGCCGCCGAGACGCTGCGCGGTGCGGTGTCGCGGCCGGTGGACGTGGGCGCGGATCTGGAAGCGGCACTGCTGGATCCGAAGCGCGCCACGCTCAACGTCGCCGCCCAGAAGCAGGCCGAGGGCGTGCGCCAGGACGTGGTCCGGGTGATGGACACGGTGTACGCGGGCGCGTTCGTGCCGACCGGCAACGGCGTGCCGGGGTTCCCGCAGGGCGGCATGTACCCCGCGCCCGAAGCGCCCGCGCCCGGTCCCGGCGTCGAGAGCGGTCCGGATGCGACCGATTCGCTCGGCGGTCCGGACGCGGTTGCCACCGGTGGCCCGAATGCGACTGCGCCACAGGCGGCCGACGGCGAGCAGCCGACCGAATCCGAACCAGGCTCCGGTGCGCCGGCCGAGCCGGGTGACCACGCCGTGACTCCGGCCGCGGCCGCGCCCCTCGCACCCGCCGCGGCGACGGCGCCCGCCGCCGCGGCCGCCACCGAGCCCGCGGTGGCACCGGCGTCCGACCGTCCGGCGACGGCTCCGGCGAGCGTCGCGAACACCGTTGCGCCGCAACAGGTCTCGGCCCCGTCCGCCGCGGCTGCGCTCGCGCCGGGCCAGGTTCCGGTGGCGCCGCGCCGGGCCGCCGGGGCGGCGACCAGGGCGCAGAACTCCGACGATCAGCGCAAGCGCGAGGAGCAGGAGCAGCGCCACGAACCGACCTCCGACGCCGTGGGTGGAATGGGCGCCGGTGTGGTCGGCGGTCTCGCGGGCAGCGCGCTGGCCGCCGGTGACGCCGTCCGCTCCGGAACGGGTGTCCCGGTGCCCCCCAAGCGTTCCCAGTACGACGAGGACGACGACGAGGAGTACTACGATTTCGACGAACCGACCTACCTGGAGCCGGCCGAGCCCGGCACCGAGCTGGTAGGTCAGCTCGATCCGACCACGCCGCCGGTGGTCGGCGAATGGGCCGAGGACTACTGACGCCCGGATGAACGAGATCTCGACGACCGCGGCGGGCCGCCGCCGGTGAGATGGACCCTCACCCCGGACCAGTTCGCGCTGGCCTGGGAGCGGACCGACGGCGACCGGATCCCGTATCCGCTGGCGGTGCGGCTGTCCGCCCGTGACAGTGCCGAACGCGCCGCCCAGTTGCCCGCCCTGCGCGAGTGGTGCGACAACACGCTGGACCCGGATCTGGCGGCGGCCCTGCGGGTGCTGTCGCACCCGGCGATCCAGGTGGAGGTGCTCGGCGAGCACGGCCCGCCCGGACAGGTGCAGCCGGTGCGCGTGCTCGGCGCGGTCGCCGGGCAGGTCACGGTGGTCGCCGCGCAGCGCGCCGGAGCCACCCCCGACCGCGGCGGCGACGTCCGGCTGTTCGTCGGAACCCCGAAAGTCCTTGCGGCGCGCGTGGTCTCGGTGCTGCCGGAGAATTCCCCCGGTACCGGGCCGCGGCATACCGCACCCCTGGACCGGGTGCGGGAGGACAGCCGGGATCTCGTGACGGTGCCGGTCGCGGGGCCCACGATCTCGGCGCGGATGCGGCGGCTGCTCCGGCAACCCCGCGACGGTATCGGCCAGATCGTCGTCTCGGCCCGCCGCGCCGACGAGACCATGCGCCCCCTCGGCGTACTCTGCTGGATCGATGTCGCCGGCGACGGCCGCTACACGGTGCGCACCCGCGCCGAGGTCGATATCGTCCCGGTGAACGCCGAGGCATTCGCGGCTCAGCTCCGCCCCTTGATCGCCGCGGCGGAACGATTGGTCGCCGAGCCCGTCGACTGGTGAGCGGTCAGGGAACGCCCGACCGGATGATGTCGATCACCTCGTCGTCGCTGAGTTGATGGAAATCCTCGTAGGCGCCACCGACGCCGCCGAGCACACGGGGCACCAGGGGACAGACGGTGTCGTCGGCGAGCTTGCCGACTCGGTGCAGGGCCTCGGGCGAGGAGACGGGTACCGCCACCGTGATCCGGCGGGGCTCGAGCAGGCGGATGATGCGGCACGCCACCGCGACGGTGGCGCCGGTGGCCATGCCGTCGTCGACGATCACCACCGTACGGTCGCGCGGTGCGACCGGCGGTGCGTGTGCGCGCAGAATCCGTTGGCGCCGTTGCAGTTCCGCGCGCTCCAGGTCCTCGGTCTCGGCCAGCTGGGCCGGTGTCACCTCGGTGTGATCGACCACGTCCTGGTTCAGGACCCGCAGCCCGCCCTCGCCGATCGCGCCCATCGCCAGCTCGGGCTGCCACGGCACGCCCAGTTTGCGCACCAGCAGAATGTCGAGATCGCCGCCGATCACCGCGCGCACCGCGGCCGCGACCGGCACCCCGCCGCGCGGCAGTCCGAGCACCAGCGGGTCCGACGCCCGCAGGTGCAGTAGCGACTCACCCAGCGCGCGACCGGCGGTGGCG
Organism: Nocardia wallacei; assembly: GCF_014466955.1. Lineage (NCBI taxonomy): Bacteria > Bacillati > Actinomycetota > Actinomycetes > Mycobacteriales > Nocardiaceae > Nocardia > Nocardia wallacei. The sequence goes on from NZ_AP023396.1 coordinate 1,396,409, forward strand.
CGATCCGGATAGATCATGGCGCACCCAGTCTAGCCGTTCGCCCTGGTCGCTACCCGGGCTCGACGGTGAACCGGCGCAGCGACAGGCTCGGATTCGTGGCTCGGACCTGCTCGAGGTGCGCGAGATCGACTCGGGCGGTGGCGATTCCGGATGTCTCGCCGAGTTCGGCCAGCAACGTGCCCGCCGGGTCCACGATCATCGACGCACCCGCACCGCGCGGCCCGGCCTGATCGGCGGCGGCGACGTAGACGGTGTTCTCGATCGCGCGGGCGCGCAGCAGCGTCGTCCACTGGTCGACCTTGGCCGGGCCCGGAATCCATTGCGCCGCAAGCAGCAACACGTGCGCCCCGGCCGCGGCGACGCGTCGGCAGCCCTCGGGGAAACGCAGGTCGAAACAGGTCTGCAGCCCGAACACCACGCCGTCGACGGTGAAGACCGCCGGATCGGTGATCTCGCCCGGCAGCACCACCTCCGACTCCCGGAAGCCGAAGGCGTCGTACAGATGCACCTTGCGGTACACAGCCGCGAACTCCGCGTCCGGGCCCGCCGCGACGAGCGTGTTGTAGATGTGCTCGGCCGCCCCGCCGCCTGGCGCCTCCGCCACCCCCGCCACCAGGTGCACGCCGAATTCCGCGGCCAGCCCGCGCAAGCTGTCGACCCACGGCCCGGTGATCGGTTCCGCGGCGTCGATCACCCGCCGGTCCAGCCGGGTCACCGCGAACATCGAGTACTCCGGCGCGACCACGACCCGCGCGCCGTGCTCGGCCGCCGCGCGCACCTGCTCGCGCAGCATCGCCAGGTTCGCGTCCTTGTCGGTGTAGGGGGCGAACTGCACCACCGCGACATCGACGGACCGGGCCGGTTCGGCAGCCTCGGCGGGCGCGGTGCCACCGCCGGGTTCCGGCCCGGCGGCGGTCGACGGCCGGGGTGCGCCCATGGCCGTCGCGCCCGAGTAGCTGACGACCACCGATGTCGCGTCACCGGCGGAGTGCGCGGGTGTGCCGGTGATGCCGGGCACGGTCGGCTCGTGCGGTTGCATAGGTCTCACCGTATTGGCCCGAGGGTCGGGGCGGCCACCGCCACGAAGTAAAGTACTGGTCAATGAGCACCTCACCGGTCGACAGTGGTTCCTTCGCCGACGACGAGAGGGACGTAGCCGACCCGTCCTTCGCCGATCTCGGTATCGATGATCGCATTCTGACAGCGATCGCCGACGTCGGCTACGAGTCACCGTCGCCGATCCAGGCGGCGACCATTCCGCCCCTGCTCACCGGCGCCGATGTGGTCGGCCTGGCGCAGACCGGTACCGGCAAGACCGCGGCGTTCGCCATCCCGATCCTGATGGGCCTGGAGAACCGCGGCAAGGCGCCGCAGGCGCTGGTGCTGGCACCCACCCGCGAGCTGGCGATCCAGGTGGCGGAGGCATTCGGCCGCTACTCCGCGCACCTGCCGGGCGTGCACGTGCTGCCGATCTACGGCGGCCAGAACTACGCCGTGCAGCTGTCCGGGCTGCGCCGCGGCGCCCAGGTGGTGGTCGGCACCCCCGGGCGCGTCATCGACCATCTCGAGCGCGGCACGCTGGACCTGTCCCAGCTGCGGTACCTGGTGCTGGACGAGGCCGACGAGATGCTCAAGATGGGTTTCCAGGAGGACGTCGAGCGGATCCTCGCCGACACTCCCGCCGACAAGCAGGTGGCGCTGTTCTCGGCCACCATGCCGGGTGCGATCCGCAAGATCTCCAAGCAGTATCTGAAGGATCCGGTCGAGATCACGGTCAAGGCCAAGACCGCCACCGCGACCAACATCACCCAGCGCTGGGTGCACGTCTCGCACCATCGCAAGCTCGACGCCCTCACGCGCATCCTCGAGGTCGAGCCGTTCGAGGCGATGATCATCTTCGTGCGCACCAAGCAGGCGACCGAGGAACTGGCCGAGAAGCTGCGCGCGCGCGGCTATTCGGCGGCCGCCATCAACGGCGACATCGCGCAGAACCAGCGCGAGCGCACCATCGGGCAGCTCAAGTCGGGCACGCTGGACATCCTGGTCGCCACCGACGTGGCCGCCCGCGGCCTGGACGTCGATCGCATCTCGCACGTGGTCAACTACGACATCCCGCACGACACCGAGTCCTACGTGCACCGCATCGGCCGCACCGGTCGGGCCGGGCGCAGCGGCGCGGCGCTGCTGTTCGTCGCGCCGCGCGAGCGCCGCCTACTGGACGCGATCGAGCGAGCCACCCGCCAGCCGCTGACCGAGATGCGGCTGCCGAGCGTGGAGGACGTCAACGCGCAGCGGGTGGTGAAGTTCCACGACGCCATCACCGAGAATTTGGCCTCGCCGAATCTGGCGCTGTTCCGCAAGCTGATCGAGGACTATGAGGCCGAGCACAACATCCCGCTGGCCGACATCGCCGCGGCGCTCGCGGTCGGTGGTCACGACGGTGAGAACTTCTTCATGGAGCCCGAACCGGAGCCGGAGCGGCGCGAGCGGACCCCGCGCAAGTTCGACGAGCGCGAACGCCGTCGCGAGCCCGGCGCGACCAGCCACCACCGTGCCACCGGCGCCGAGATGGCGACCTACCGGATCGCCGTCGGCAAGCGCCACCGCGTGGTGCCGGGCGCCATCGTCGGGGCGATCGCCAACGAAGGCGGCCTGCGGCGCAGCGACTTCGGCCACATCAGCATCCGGCCCGACCACAGCCTGGTCGAACTGCCCGCCGACCTGCCGCCGGAAACCCTGGACGCCTTGCGCCGCACCAGAATCAGCGGCGTCCTCATCCAGCTGCAGCCCGACCAGGGCCCGCCCGGCCAGCGCACCCTCGGCCGCGGCCCCCGCCGCCCCGACCGCCGCCCGGACCGCCGCAAGCCCCGCTCCTGACCGTCGCAGTGCCCCTGCGATCCGGGTCATCGCCAGCGGTCCTTCGCTCTCGGGCGACGTGAGCGATGCGCGAGCCCAGTCATTCGACATCGTCATGCGCAGACGTCGGTGCGGGCGAACGGCCGAAGAAGCTGTCCCGCATCTCCGCGGGGCTCATCGCATAGTGCTGTTGGAACGCTGCTCGAAATCCGCTGAGGGATCCGAATCCTGATGCGAACGCGATGTCGCTGATCGGGCGGTGTGGATCGCGCAGGCGCAACAGGGCCTGATCGAGGCGGCGGATACGCAGGAGTTTCCCGGGTGTCGTGCGGCTCGTCTCTCTCAACGCCGAGGTGAGAGTGGTGAGTGAGCACCCCAGGTGCTCAGCGACTGCCGCCGGGGTGAGGTGGGGATCGTCCGAATGCGTGTGGATGTGGATGCGGGCGCGCTCGGCGAGGGCGGCCCGGCCGTGCAGTTGGTGTGCACGGTTCTGGTCCAGTGCGGATTCGAGCAGGTTGAGCGAGTGACGGGCGCCTTGGATGAATTCGCTCGCGGTCATCCCGCCGGCGAATTCGGCGAGGGTACGGAGCTGGGCGGCCAGCATCGCGACCAGGGGCCGGTCCGGTGTCAGGGTAACCGGCGCGCGGCCGCTCAGCTTCCCGATGACCGGACCGTCGGGGATGGTGAGGATGAGCGCACGGGCGTGATCGGTGTGAGAGAGCGCCATCGGTGCGTCCATGCGGACCAGTCCGATCTCTCCGGTGCCGACCGCGGAGATTTCATCGGCTTGTGACAAACCCATACGGCCATCTGTCGGAAGGATGAGCCTTCCGCTGCGGTCACCGTCGCCACGGGCATGCCGGGCGGTGCGGCGATACCGGATCGTGTCCGAAGCGAATGTGACGAGTTGCTGGTCGGCGCAGCGCTGTACCGTGGTCGATCCGGAAAAGTCCTGTACGGACGCGAAATCGAATGTCATGCGACCGTGGTTGCGTTGCACGTGAGCTTCCCAGCATGCCGTGCGTTCGGCCGGAGGGACATCACGCGTGTCCAGTCCGATCGCCAGATATTCCGTCTCCACTCGAACTCCTGCGAAAATCTGTCGCCCGTTCCGTCGAAATCTGTTCGTACCAAGAGTTTTCGCATCCTAGCCTCTGTCATTGTGCACTGATTCGACGGAAATCGCATTACTCGGCGAGGAGGCTCGAGCGATCATGAAAAAAGTTGATATCGGCGGTATCGACGTGGCTTACCGGGACGAGGGACGAGTGGACGGGACACCGATAGTCCTGTCGCACAGCTTGTTCTTCGACTCCTCGATGTTCGAAGAACTCGCCGCCCGCTATGTGGCGCGGGGCTTTCGGGTGGTTGCCTACGACCACCCGGGACAGGGGCGCAGCGGAGATGCGACGACCGACCAGTTGGCCGTCGATGCGCTGACCTCGGTGGCGGCGGGCCTGATCAACCGCCTCGACCTCGGGCCGGTCCATTTCGTCGGTAACAGCCTCGGCGGAATGGTGGCCGTGCGTCTGGTCGCGCGACGCCCGGAATTACTGCGAAGCGCCGTGGCGCTGGGATCATCGGCGCGATCGGAGCAGAAAGTCGTCGAATATGCCCCGCTCGCTACACATTTGACCGCGCATGGCGCGAGCGAACGCGCCGATATCATCTCGACCATCATGTTCGGGGATGACACCCTCGCCGAGAACGGCGAAATCGTCCGGCGATGGCGCGACCATATCACCGCACTGCCGCCGCGGATCGGGCCTGCTGTGAAGGGCGTGATCTACCGAGGCGACATGGACAACGAACTTCGCCTGGAACGCGCGGCCGGTAGTCGTGTCGTTCCGGTGCTGGCTATCGCGGGCGAGCAGGACCACGCATATGAACCGGCCATCGCCGCCGATCACATGGCCGCTGCTACCGCCGGCCGCTCGGTTGTCCTCCCCGGTTGCGGCCACTCGGTCGCCTTGGAGAAACCGAACGAGGTATTCGAGGAAACCATCGAATTCTTCGCGGAAACCACCGAGCCGGGTGCCGTCTAGCGATCCGATTACCGGCGGTCCCGCCGCAGACGATTACGGGCGTCGGGTGGCGGGCGTCAGTTGTGCGGGGTGCTCGCCTGGGCCTCGGCGGACGCGGGCCCGGGCGCGGAGGGGGTGGACCGGCCCGGGCGGGTGGGCTCGGGCTTGGGGGCGTACGGGTCGGTCAACGGGTTGGGGTAGACCGTGACGACGCCGATGGTGGGGGCCATGACGCAGGTGGCGCCGGGGTAGCCGATCGTGCCCCACATGCTGGCCACGATGGTGCCGGGGCCGCTGTCGACGGTCTTGGTCAGGCTGGGGGTGCCCGTATCGGTGCGCTCGTCGAGCGTCGCCACTCCGCTGCGCCCGTTGCCGGTGTTGAGCCAGGCCACGGTCAGGCCGGAGGAGGTGGGATAGCCCCACATGTTCGGGGTGGCCTGGAAGCGCACGGTGGCGTACTCACCGGCGATGCCGCGGTCCGGCCCGGGTACACCGGCCGCGCCCGCGACCGCGGTCAGCGAGACCGGGAAGTTGGTGCCGCAGCCGAACGTCGGCGCCTGGTACCAGAACGGGGTGAAACCACCCGCGATGTGGTCCAACCCGGCGGCCGCGATCAGCTGCGCCGAATTCGCCAGCGCGCCGACACCGGCCCGAGCGGCCGGATCCGGGCCGACGGCCGCGCCGAGCTGCTCGACGGCGGAATCGATCGGCGACGCGGCGGGGTGGGCGTCGGCACCGCCCAGCCCGGCGGTCAGGCTCATGCCGCAGGCGGCCGCGACCGCGGCCAGGCGTGCGAAGGTCTTTCCGTTCACTGGTCGTGCTCCCTCATCGTGAACTTCTACCCGCAGCAACGTACCAGCTCGGAGGCGGTGCGGCGGTCGCACCCGCCGGTCGCGGGCGAATTCGGCGGGAACCGCGTTGTGATCCAGCGAACACGCTTAGATTACCGAAGGGTAGGTTTGATGCCGGACATCCGAACACGGTGGGAGACGCCCATGAAACTTGCCCTGTCACCCGACGAGGTGGCCTTCCGGGACGACCTGCGCCGGCTCTATCGCAGCGCGATCCCGGCCGAGATCCGCGAGAAGGTGCAATACGGGCGCGAGCTGACCCGCGAGGACATCGTCACCTCGCACAAGACCCTGCACGAGCACGGCCTGGCCGTGCCGAACTGGCCGGTCGAGTGGGGCGGCAAGGACTGGACCCCGATCCAGCGCCACATCTGGGAAGACGAGATGCAGCTCGCGTGCGTGCCCGAGCCGTTGACGTTCAACGCCAACATGATCGGCCCCGTGATAGCCCAATTCGGTTCGCAGGAACTGAAACAGCGGTTCCTCCCGCCCACCGCGGCCCTCGACATCTGGTGGTGCCAGGGTTTCTCCGAGCCGGACGCCGGTTCGGATCTGGCGTCGCTGCGCACCACCGCGGTGCGCGACGGCGACTCCTACATCGTCAACGGCCAGAAGATCTGGACCACGCTGGCGCAGTACGCGGACTGGATCTTCTGCCTGGTGCGCACCGACCCGAACGCGCCGAAGAAGCAGGCCGGCATCTCGCTGCTGCTGTTCGACGTCAACACCCCCGGCGTGACGATCCGGCCGATCAAGCTGATCGACGGCCACCACGAGGTCAACGAGGTCTTCTTCGAGAACGTCCGGGTCCCCGCCGACCAGCTCGTCGGCGAGGAGAACATGGGCTGGACCTATGCGAAGTTCCTGCTCGGCAACGAGCGCACCGGCATCACCGGCGTCGGCCGCACCAAGGTCCGGCTCGCGGTGGCGAAGAAGTACGCGGCGCAGACCAAGGTGGCGGGCGGCACGCTGCTGGCCGACCCGGTGTTCGCCGCGCGGGTGGCGGAGCTGGAGAACGAACTGCTGGCGCTCGAGCTGACGCTGCTGCGGGTGGTGGCCAATTCCAGTGAGGGCAGGCCGAATCCGGCCTCGTCGGTGCTGAAACTGCGCGGCACCGAACTCCAGCAGGCCGCGACCGAACTGCTGCTGGACGTGGCGGGCCCGGACGCCCTGCCGGTCGGCGCCGCGGACATCGGCTCGCCGGACTGGGCACAGCGCACCGGCCCCGGCTACCTGAACTACCGCAAGACCACCATCTACGGAGGTTCGAGCGAGGTGCAGCGCACCATCATCGCCTCCACCATCCTCGGATTGTGAGGCGCCGCCATGGATTTCGAACTCACCGATGAGCAGGTCCTGCTCCGCGACACCGTGCGCGACCTGCTGGCGCGGGCCTATGACCCGGAGACCCGATTGAAGGTGCTCGAGACCGAACTCGGCTGGAGCCGCGAGGTGTGGTCGCAGCTGGCCGAATTGGGCGTGCTGGGGCTGAGTTTCGGCGAAGAGGACGGCGGCATGGGCGCCGGACCCGTGGAGACCATGGTCGTCATGGAGGAGATCGGGCGGCGGCTGGCGCCGGAGCCGCTGCTGGACGCGGTGCTGCTGCCGGGCGGGCTGATCGCCCGGGCGGGCAGCGCCGAGCAGCGGCGGCGGGAACTGCCGGAGGTGGCGGCGGGCAACGTCCTGCTGGCCTTCGCGCACGAGGAGCCCGGTTCGCGCTGGCCGGCCACCGAGGTGGCGACGCGGGCCGTGGCCGACGGCGCCGGCTATCGCCTGACCGGCGTGAAAAACCCCGTGCCGCACGGTGATTGCGCCGATCGGCTGGTGGTCAGCGCGACCCTGCCGGACGGCGCGCTGGCGCTGTTCCTGGTCGCCGCGGACGACGCGGGCGTGGTGCGCAAGCCCTACCGGACCTTCGACGAACGCCGCGGCGCGCAGGTGGAATTCAGCTCGGCCGCGGCCGAACTGCTCGGCGATGCGACGGACAGCACCGGGACCATCGCGGCGGCGATCGGCACCGCACAGGCGAGCCTGTGCGCGGAGGCGGTCGGCGCGATGTCGGAGGCGCTGCGGCTGACCACCGAATATCTCAAGACCCGCAAGCAATTCGGCGTCCCGCTGGCCAAATTCCAGACCCTGACCCAGCGCGCGGCGAACATGTACGTGTCGCTGGAGCTGGCCCGCAGCATGAGCCTGTACCTGACCGCGGCCCTGGCCGACGGCGATGTCGACGCGGCGGTGGCCTCGCGGGCCCGGTTGCAGGTCGGCCGCGCGGCCCGGCACATCGGGCAGGAGGCCGTGCAGATGCACGGCGGTATCGGCATCACCACCGAATATCCGGTCAGCCACTACACCGCGCGGTTGACGGCGGTCGAGCGGACTTTCGGCGGCGGGCTGGAACACCTGCGCGTGCTCGCCGACCGGGTCGGCGACTACGGGCTCGTCGAGCTCTGACCGGTCAGTAGCCCGAGCCGTCCGACGACGGCTCCTGCTCCGACGGCGACTCGCGCCGGGTCGTCGGCGCGGGGCGGGTCGTCGTCGGGCGGGTGGTGGTCGACCGTGTGGTCGTGGTGACGGGTGCGGTGTCGTCGATCGCCTCGGTGCCGCGCGCGGGCTCACCCGCCACGGGCGGAACGGGTTCCGCGCCGGGCGACGTGCTCGGCACACCGGACAGCGTGCGACGCGGTGCCGGGGGATTGACGGCGACCCGCCAGCTGGGCGAGGGCGGGATGAGCACCGCCGGGCCCGTCGTGCCGGGCGCTTTGGTGGCGACGCCGCCGGGCGGAGCCGACTGCAGGCCGGCGTTCAGCGGCGGCGGCGTGACGTAGACATCGCGCTGCCCGAGCCCGCACGATCCGACGAGCACCAGCCCGAGTGACACCGCGCCCGCGGCGAGTGCCGGGCCGGCGACCCTGGCATTCAGGCGGGGTGTCGATTCCTCGTCCACCCCGCGTCCCCCCGAACCCGCCCTGTTCTCCATGGGTGCGCCGCTCCTCGTACGTTTCCGGGTGGCCTCACCTTAAACGACGGCGAGGCGGTCGGGCCAGACGAGTCCGGTCGCTCCGCAAGATACCCGAAAGACATCTCAAACCACGGCGATTCACATATCGAATCGGTCACATACCCGCGTTTTGCGGCCGTGTCGTGTGACGTTTCGGCAACGGGCAACTAGCGTGTGAGTAAAGTTACACGTGAGACGCCTGAAGTTTGCTGATGACACTTGCTGAATCCGCAGATCGGCGGGCGTCATCGAGGAGTGGTGATGGGAGCGTACTCGACATCCCCGCTGCGCGCGGTAGGGCAGAACGATTCGGACACATCCGAATCCGGCCGTGCCGTCGGAGCGGTCGTCGCCCGGGTGGTGGCCTGGCTGATCTTCATCGGTGGGCTGACCGGCACGGTCCTGGGCATCGCCGGGCTCCGCGTGGAAGTCGCCGTCGCGGGTCTGATCCTGGCCTGCACCGCGGGGCTGGTCCTGCTCAAGCTGCGCGCGGACGGTTCCGAATCTGTGTGATCACACAGCGAAACCCGGTGGGCGACAGCGGATGCGGCGCCTACCGTAGGTAGGCATGAGGATCGAACTGACCGATGACGCGGTGGCCTTCCAGCGCCGTGCGGCGGAGTTCCTGGGGCGGGATCCACTACGCAATACGGTCGTCGCGACCGTCGTGGACAGTTTCGTCACCGGATTGTCCGCCGGCCCGGCCGTCTTCGCGGCGGTGTACGTCGACGGTGCGGTGGTAGGTACCGGCATGTGCACCTCCGGGCACGCCGTCTATCTCGGTGACGTTCCCGACCCGGCGGTGCCGGATCTGGTGCGCGCCTTCGCGGAACGGGTTCCCGCCGCGCCCGGTGTGGAGGGCCCACCCGGCATCGCGCTGGTGTTCGCCGAGCAGTGGACCGCACTGCGCGGCAGCAAATTTCGCCTCGACGTCGCCAGCCGCCTCTATCGGCTGGGTGTGCTGGCCGTGCCGACCGTTCCCGGGAACGCCCGGCGCGCGGGGGAATCCGATATCGCCCTGTGCGCGCACTGGTCGGAGCAGATGCGCCGCGAGGAGGGCATCGGCATGAGCGCCGACGCCATCCGCGCGCGCATCGCGCTGGGCCGGTGGTGGCTGTGGGAGAACGGCGGCACGCCGGTCGCGATGGCCGCCTGTCAGAGCCGGGCCTACGGCTGGACCCGCATCGGACCGGTCTACACCCCGCCCGAGCAGCGCGGTCGCGGCTATGCCAGCGCTGTCACCGCGCACGTGTCGAAACTGCTGCGGGCCAACGGCTCCGAGGTCTGCCTGTTCACCGATATCGCCAATCCGACCTCGAACAAGATCTACCGGGCGATCGGTTTCGAGCCGGTGCGCAATTTCGTGCACTACGAGTTCGTCTAGCGCACGACGGTTTTCAGGCGCACAGAACGCGGTCGAGGGCCGACCGCAATGCTGCGGCCGGGTCCGGCGGCAGCCCGGGGGAGCGCCAGGCCACGATCTGATCGGGCCGCACCAACAGCGCGCCCGAATCGGTGATTCCGGCCACGGCGCACCATGCTCGGTCCAGCTCGTACACCTCGACCGGCGCGGACGGCGCTCGCCACGGCTGCCCCGCGGGGCCGGTCAGCAAGGCGAAACCGGTGCTCGGCACATCGAGGGTGGAGCGGCCGTCGGGCAGGAATCGGTGCGGCACACGGGTTCCCGGCTGGCCGCCGACATCGAGGCGGTCCATCGTGTGCGCGCTCGCGTCACCGATCAGCGCGCCCGCCGGATAGCGGGTGCCGAGGACGAGTGCGATCGGGTCGGCCAGCGGTGTCCCGTCGGTGGAGCGGATGTTCATGGCACGCAGATCGGCGATGCGCACGCTGGATTGGTCGGCGACGTACCACCCGATCGGATGTCGTTCGGCGTGATAGCTGTCCAGCAGGGCGGGACCGGCGACGCCCCGGAGCACGTGGGCGAGTTTCCAGGCCAGATTGTGCACGTCCTGAATACCGGTATTCGCACCGGCCGCCGCGTACGGCGGCATGACATGGGCGGCATCCCCGGCCAGGAACACTCGTCCGCAGCGGTAGCGGTCGGCGACGAACATGCCCGGCTCCCAGGGCAGTACGCTCAGCACCTCCAGCGGCAGGTCGGGTACGCCGATCGCGGTTCGCAGCGCTTGCGGCCAGCGGTCGAGCGGCCGGTCCACGCCCGCGGACGTGCTGAAGATCCAGCGGAAGGCGCCGTCGACGGACGCGAAGGCGCCCGGGACGGCCTCGTTGTCGACCTGGCAGAGGTTGAATTCCCGGCCACGCACCAACTCCCGCAGATCGGCGCGGAAATAGACGTTGACCGCGCGGCCCAGACTGCCGCGACCGGAGCGCGCGATGCCGAGCCGCTCCCGGATCGGGCTCGCCGCACCGTCCGCGGCGATGAGGTAGTCCACCCGGATCCGCTCCACGCCACCGTCGGCGGCCCGCAGCGTCGCCTCGATTCCCGTTGCGTCCTCGGCGAATTCGGTGCATTCGACGCCGAAGCGCACGTCACAGCCGCGCTCGCGCGCCACCCGGCGCAGGGTCGGCTCCAGCTCGTCCTGGGCGCACAGGCAGGCCGTGGCCGGGGTGATGGTGTCCCACTCCGGCACCCCGCCCGGCAGGGTGAACGGCAGCCGCCGCGCCTGTGCCAGCGTCGGCCCGGCGGCCATCGCCTGGTATCCGGACAGGTTCGCGGCGGCGGCCAGCACCGTGTCGGTCAGCTCCAGCTGCCGGAACAACTCCATGGTGCGGAGGTTGATGCGCCGCGCTTTCGGCTGTGGCGAGGTGGTCGGGCGCCGCTCGACCAGCACCGCGGCGACGCCTTGGTGCCGCAGGAACAGCGCCGCCGACAGTCCCACCAGGCCGCCGCCGACAATCAGAACCCGAGGTTCGTGTACTTCGTACATCATGTGTACGTTGTACACGGATGATTGAATGCGGGCAAGGAGGTGCGATGATCGAGGAGGCTCCCGGCCCGCTGATCTGGTCGCTGCCCGAACCGCCGGGCCGGCCCACGACCAGCCTGAGCCGGGCCGACATCCTGCGTGCCGGATTGGCCATCGCGGATGCCGAAGGCGCGCGGGCGCTCACCATGCGGCGGGTGGCGACGGCGGTCGGCGCGTCCACGCCGATGTCGCTGTACCGCTATGTCGGCAGCAAGGACGGTCTGGTCGACCTGATGATCGACGCCGTCTACGGCGAAATCCCGCTGCCCGCAACGGATTCGGCGGACGCGGCGCACTGGCGGGACGGGTTCGAGCGACTGGCCCTGCGGACCTGGGAGGTGATCCGCCGGCACCTGTGGTTCGGCGAACTCTGGCACACCCGCCCGCCGCTGGGCCCGAACGCGCTGCGCTACTTCGACTATCGGTTCGCCCTGCTGGAACCGCTGGGCCGCGGCGCCGACGATCTGACGCTGCTCACCGGCGCCGTCGACGGTCACCTCATCGGCGCCGCGCTGCAGGCGGCCGAGGAGCAGCGCATGCGGACCCGCAGCGGCCTGCACACCGACGAGCAGTTGGCCGCGGCCGCACGGCCCTTCGTCGAGCCGCTGCTCGCCGACGGCCGCTATCCGGCGTTCGCACGCTGGTTCCACGGCCGCACCGGCGCCGGGCCCGGCGATCCGGTCGCATGGACGCTCGGCTGCCTGCTCGACGGCCTGACCGAGCGGCTGGGACTGCCACGCCCGGCCTAGGCGCCGGTCAGCCGGTGCGCTGGAGGCACCGGTCAGTGGGCGCGGTGCGGGTCAGTTGGTGCGCTGGAGGTGGTGGGTGTGGTGCGGGTCGGTTGGTGTGCTGGAGGTGGCGGGGTGGTGGGCGTGGTGCGGGTCAGCTGGTGTGCTGGAGGTGCGGGCAGTGGGCGTGGTGAGGTCGGTTGGTGTGCTGGAGGTGGTGGGTGTGGTGCGGGTCGGTCGGTGTGCTGGAGGTGGTGGGCGGTGGGTGTTGTGCGGGTCGGTTGGTGTGCTGGAGGTGGAGGGTGGTGGGTGTGGAGAGGGTCGGCTGGTGTGCCGGAGGTGGCGGGTGGTGGACGTGGTGGGGGTCAGCTGGTGTGCTGGAGGTGGTGGGTGTGGTGGGGGTCGGTTGGTGTGCTGGAGGTGGCGGGTGGTGGGTGTGGTGGGGGTCAGCTGGTGTGTTCGAGGTGGCGGGCGGGGGGTGCGGCGGGCCGGGATTCGCGGCGCAGCAACTCACGGGCCTCGTCGTCGCCGAGCGGCGCGTAGTTCTCGTAGAAGCCGCTCGTATCGGTGATCCGGTCCCGGCTGTGCGGGCAGACGACCTTGTCGGCGTCACCGGCCAGGCCGGCGACGGCGGTCGCCGCGCCCACCGGCGCCGCCACCACGACCCTGATCGCGCCGAGCGCGTAGGCCGCTCGGCAGGCGGCGCGGGCGGGCGCGGCCACCGGCAGCGCCTCGTCCACGATCACGATCGTCCGCCCGGCCAACTCGGGGCGCTGGCCGGGTGTGCGCAGGCGTTCGGCCCTGCGGCGCAACGCATCTCGCTCCAGCCGCTCGATCCGGGTGAGTTCGGCCGCGCTGGTGCGCAGCGCGCGGGCCCGGTCCCCGTCGACCACCCGCACGCCGCGCTCGGCGATCGCGCCGAAGGCGGGCTCCGGCTGCTCCGGTGTGCGCAGTTGATGGACCACCATCACATCGAGTGCCACGCGCAGCTCGGCGGCGACCGCGCACGCCACGGCGACGCCCCCGCCGGCCAGGCCCACCACCACGATGTCGGGGCCACGGAAGGCCCGCAGATGACCGGCCAGTCGGCGGCCGGCGTCGCGACGATCGAGGAACAGCATGACGCCTCCTGAGGGATCGTGGAAACGAAATCACCTGCACGTGGTGTGTTGCGTGCCGAGGCCCTGTGCGGTGCGAAAGGCTTTGTGCCATAACAGATTCCGGCTTCGGGCAGGGCTGTCCAGGATCCATTTCTCCTCCAGAGTCGCCTATCGCCGGGGCGCGAGCCACGCTGCTGGACATCGCCGGGGCGCGAGCCACGCTGCTGGACTCGGGAAGACAACGCCGCAATTCTACGGTGCCGCCGGTGCCATCGAGTGTGAAACACACATGAACGACAGTGCGAGAGTTTACGTCCGGCGTGTGAAAAACGTTGTGCTGGGGGGAATTACGATATAGATGGTTTGTAGAACGAACGTTGCCCGGGGCGCCGGTCGGTAACCGTGCGGCGAAAACTGTTGCGCGTCAACCGGAGGTCCGGGCGACCCACTCGAATGCCGTCGCCTTCGACCGGGCGCCCTCGGCGGCGCGCGAGCGGTTCGGCTCGCCGAGTTCGGCCAGCAACCGCTCGGTCGTGTCGACCAGCGCGGCCAGCGTCGCCGGGGCGAACCAGTCCGGCCGGGTCGCGAAGAGCAGATCCTCGCTCGAGGTATTGCCACTGGCGCCGGGCGCGAAGGGGCAGCCCCCGAGCCCGCCCAGCGAGCCGTCCACCACCGCGGCGCCGGCGGCCAGCGCGGCCAGCGAGTTCGCCACCCCCATGCCCCAGGTGTCGTGACCGTGGAACACGATGCGCCGCCGCGGCGTCCGGGTGCGCACCGCCTCGACGAGCGCGGCCACCTGGGCGGGGTGCGCCTGCCCGAGGGTGTCGGCGAGCACGATGTCGGCGGCGCCCTCGGTGCGCGGATCCGACGCGATGGCCAGCACCCGGTCCGGATCCACCGGCCCGTCGAACGGGCAGGTGAACGCCGTCGCCAGGCAGAGCTGGATGGACCCGCCGGCCTGCCGCGCCAGCTCGATCGCGTCCGGCATGGCGGCCACGCTGTCCTCGGCGGTGCGGCCGATATTGGCCTTGTTGTGCGCGTCGGAGACCGACAGGCAGTACTGGAAATTGCGCACGCCCGCCGCGGCCGCCCGGGCGACCTGCCGCGGCGTCGCCACCCAGACCCAGCAGCGTTGCAGCTCTTCGGGTTCCAGCGCGGCCACCAATTCCAGGGTGTTGGCCATCGGCGGCACCAGGTCCGGACGCGCCATCGACCCGATCTCCAGTTCCGGCACGCCCAGCCGGAGCAGGGTGCGGGTGATCTCGACCTTGCGTTCGGTCGCCAGGACCTTGCCGGTCAGTTGCAGGCCGTCGCGCAGCGTCACATCGCGCAGCATCAGTTGTCCTCCAGCGCTTCGATGTCCGCGTCCGACATGCCCAGCAGACCGGACAGCACCTCGTGGGTGTGCTCGCCGAGGTCCGGACCCACCGTGCGGATGGGTAGCGACTGCCCGCCGATCACCGGCACGATACCCGGGAAGCCGACCTCTTTGGGCTCGGCTTCACCGACGTCGACCCGGAACCGCTGAATCATGTTGCGCGCCCGATACTGCGGATCGGCGGCGATATCGGCGGCGGTGTAGATCGGGCCGCTGGGGATGGCCGCCGCCTCGAGCAGTTTCAGCGCCTCGTCGCGGGAGTGTCGGCGGGTCCAGTCCGCGATGGCGGCGTCGAGGCGGTCGCGGTGGCGCCAGCGGCCCGCGTTGTCGGCCAGTTCCGGATCGTCGGCCAGGTCGGCCCGGCCGATCACCCGCATGTAGCGCTGGAAGATGGCGTCGCCGTTGCCGCCGATGATGATGCTGGTGCCGTCGGCGCACGGGTAGGCGTTGCTGGGCGCGATGCCCTCCATGCGGCCGCCCACCCGCTCGCGGGTGATGCCGTAGGCGTAGTAGTCGGGCACCAGCGACTCCATCACCGAGAGAATCGCTTCGTTGAGGGCCACGTCGATGACGCGCTGCGGCAGCGGCAGGGGTGCGCCGGTGCGGTCCCGCTGGAACAGCGCCATCACCGTGCCGAACGCGGCGTAGATGCCCGCGATGGAATCGCCGATCGAGACGCCGACCCGCACCGGCGGCCGATCCGGATCCCCCACCAGTTCGCGCAGGCCGCCGACCGCCTCGGCGACCGCGGCGAAGCCGGGCCGGTCGGCCAGCGGGCCGGTCTGGCCGTAGGCGGAGATGCGGGTGATGACGAGGTCCGGCTTGGCGGCGCTGAGTACCTCCGGTCCCAGCCCCCACTTCTCCAGCATCCCCGGGCGGAAGTTCTCCAGCAGCACATCGCACTGCCGGATCAGATCCAGGACGACCGCGCGCCCGGCCGCGGTGCGCAGGTCGAGCGTGATCGACTTCTTGTTGCGGTTGACGGTGCGGTACAGCATCGAGGTGTCGCCGCCGTAGAGACGCCAATTCCGCAGTTCGTCACCGGTTTTCGGGCGTTCGACCTTGATCACCTCGGCGCCGAAGTCGCCCAGGATGCGGCCGGCGGTGGGCGCCGCGATGTAGTTGCCGAGCTCCAGTACCCGCACCCCGTCCAGCGGCCGAATCTCCATGGGGACAGTATCCACGGCCGGGTCGGCGGACGGCCGGGGTGCGGGCGGACCGGATCGGGACGCGCTCGGCTATGCCGCGGTCGGCCGGATCTCGTCGATGACCGAGTAGTGGTCGGCGTTGCCCGAGATCACCTCGCTGGCGCGGCCGTCGACGCCGACCGGGATGTCGCCCGCGAGGGTGATACGGGTCAGCTTGCGGTGCTCGGTGCCGTCGTAGTCGTCGATGGCGTAGTGCTGGGTGGCGCGGTTGTCCCAGATGGCGACGTCGCCGAGCGACCAGTTCCAGCGGGTGGTGTGCTCGAGCCGGGTCACCCGGTCCTGGAAGAGCCGGAACAGGGCGTGCGACTCGTTACTCGGCAGGCCGACGATCCGCTGCACGAAATGGCCGAGCAGCAGGGCCCGCTCACCGGTCTCCGGGTGCACGCGCACCACCGGGTGCTCGGTCTCGTAGAAGGTGGACTGGAATTCGGCGCGGTATGCCTTGGCCTGCTCGTTCGGCGAATCCTCTTGCGCGGCGGCGTAGTCGTACTGGTTGGTGTGCCGGGCGCGCAGGCTCTCGGCCAGCCGCTGGAGCGGTTCGGGCAGGGAGTTGTAGGCGGCGACGGTGGAGGCCCAGGTGGTCGAGCCGCCGTAGCTGGGCAGCGTGACCGCGCGCAGGATCGACGCCTTCGGCACCCGGTCGACGAAGGTGACGTCGGTGTGCCAGCTGTTGGCGCGGCCGCGGTGCGAGTCGATGGCCAGGCTCTTCACGCCCGCCGAGGTGACGGTCGGGTGCGGGGTGGTGGGACTGCCGAGCAGTTCCGCGAATTCGTACTGGCCGTCCTCGGTCAGGTGGTGCTGGTCGCGGAAGAAGATCACCTTGTGCTCGTTGAGCGCCGCGCGGAGGGTGGCGACGGTGTCCGCGTCCAGGTCACCGCCGAGCCGGACGCCCTCGATCCGCGCGCCGATGTGGGTGCCGAGCTTGACGACGGTCACGGTGCCTGCTGCCTGAGCGACTGACATACCAGGGGCCTTTCTCGAAGACGAACAACGCTTCGAGGACACCACCGAGCCCCGGCGTGAAACAGGGTTGCGGTCAACCGGATCGAAACCAGAATCCGCCATGCCGCGCCGGGGCGCCGTCAGTCCAGGTGTTCGCGCAGGTAGGCCAGATCGTCCGCGATGCCCTCGGCCGGGGTTTCCAGGACGACCGGCGCGTCGGCGGTGCGGCACACCTCGGCGAGCAGTTGCGGGTCGATGGTGCCGTCGGCGAAATTGGCGTGCCGGTCGGCGCCGGAGTTGAACTCGTCGCGCGAGGAGTTCAGGTGCACCAGGTCGATGCGGCCGGTGATGGCCCGGATCCGGTCCACCACGCCGATCAGCTCCTCGCCACCGGCCCAGGCGTGGCAGGTGTCGAGGCAGAAGCCCGCGCCGAACTCGCCGACCTGGTCCCACAGCCGGGCGATGGAGTCGAAATGCCGTGCCATGGCGTGGTTTCCGCCGGCGGTGTTCTCGATCAGGATCGGGACGGCGAAACCGCCCTTGTCCTGCTGGCGCTCGAACAGCTTGCGCCAGTTGACGATTCCCGCCTCGATCTCGGCGTCGGAACGGACGTGGCCGCCGTGCACGACCAGGCCGAAGGCGCCCAGCTCAGCCGCGGCCTGTGCCTGCTGTGCGACAGCGTTGCGCGAGGGCATGCGCAGCCGGTTGTTGGTGCTGGCCACGTTGATCTGATAGGTGGAGTGCACCACCACGTCGATCGGGCTGGCCTTGATCCGCTCCGCCTGCGGGTGCGGTTGCGGTTTGTCCCAGCTCTGCGGGTCCACCACGAACATCTGGATGACCTCGGCGCCCAACCGCTCGCCGAAGCCGATCGGATCACTGTCTTGGCGGACGTGTGCTCCAATGCGCATGGGTGGAGCGTATCGGTAGGCACCGACACCGCGGTGGCCCGGACTGCTATGGTTTCGGTGTTTTCCGTGGTCGGCCGAGGGCGGCGACGGGGGTTCATCTGCGGTACGGCCGTGCGCCGGCGGACCCGGTGCGCGACACGGGAAGTGGGAGCGGACATGCTGGGCAACGGTGACGTCTTCGCCGGGTATGTCATCGAGCGGCAACTGGGCCGCGGTGGCATGGGATCGGTATACCTCGCCAAACATCCTCGATTGCCGCGCATGACGGCGTTGAAGCTGCTCAACCGGGAGATGGTGGCGGACGCCGAGATTCGGGCCCGGTTCGAGCGCGAGGCCGACCTGGTCGCCCAGCTCGACCATCCCAAGATCGTCACCGTCTACGATCGCGGCCTCGAGGACGGCCAGCTGTGGATCTCCATGCAGTTCGTCGACGGCATCGACGCCGCGGGGCTGGACCCGAGCCGATTGCCGCCGGAGCGGGCGGTGCAGGTCGTGCAGGAGGTGGCCGAGGCGCTGGACTACGCGCACGACAACGGCGTGCTGCACCGGGACGTGAAGCCGGGCAACATGCTGCTGGCCCGTGCGACCGGCGGCAAGGGGGAGCGCGTCTACCTCACCGACTTCGGCATCGCCCGCCTGCGTGACGACGGCGGCCACCTGACCCAGACCGGCACGTTCACCGCGACGCTGGCCTACGCCTCGCCCGAACAGCTCACCGGTGCCTCGCTGGACGGCCGTTCCGATCAGTATTCGCTGGCGTGCAGCCTGTTCTGGCTGCTCACCGGGCGCGGACCGTTCACCGCGCCCAATCCGGCGGCCGTGATCCGCGGTCACCTGCAGGGCCCGCCGCCGGCATTGAGCAGTGTGCGCCAGGGCTTGCCGGGTGCGCTGGACGGCGTGCTGCTGAAGGCGATGGCCAAGCGTCCCGAGGACAGGTTCCCGACCTGTGCCGACTTCGCGGCCGCGGCCCGGCGCGCGTTCGCCGCGCCCAGCGCACCGGCGATGCCGGTCGCGGGGCGGCCCTACACCGGCCCGGCGATGCCGACGGCGGGGCGGCCGGGCACGGGCCCGAGCAATCCCGTCGCGCATCCGCCGACCGGGCACGGCACGCCGATGGCACAGCGGCCGCCGAGCGGCCCGGGCATGCCGATCGCGCCGCGCCCGCCGACGGGTCCGGGCATGCCGACGACCGGTCCGGGGCCGCAGCCGACGGCGGCTTCGCTGCGTGCGGCGACGCCACCGCCGCAGCCGGTGTACCGGCCCAATCCGCAGTACCCGCAGCCGGGGGCCTACGGCTATCCGCCGCAGCCGCCGAAGTCGAACAACGGTGCGGTCATCGGCATCATCATCGGCGTGGTGGTGCTGTTGCTGGTGGTGCTGGTGCTCATCGCCGCGCTGTCGGGCTGAGGCCGGTCGCGGGTTCGGTGTCGGTGGGTTCGGTGTCGGCGGTCCCGGCCCCGGTGCGGGCGGTGTAGCGGCGCAGCAGCGTCACGCCCGCGAGCGTCCACAGGGTCCCGAGCGCCCAGCCCGCGAGGACATCGGTGGGCCAGTGCACGCCGAGGTACACCCGCGACATCCCGACCGCGAGCGTGAACAGCACCGCGACCGCGGCTACGGCGGCGCGCGGTACCCGCTGCCGCAACGACAGCACCGTGACGGCGGCGACCACGCCCACCACGGCCGTGGTACCGAGGGTGTGGCCGGAGGGATACGAGTGACTCGTCTCGGTCACCAGGTGATCCACGCCCGGACGGCGGCGACCGACCAGGGCCTTCATCACCAGCACGGTCAGCCCGGCGCCCGCGCCCACCACCGCGGTCAGTACGAACTCCGGCCACCGCTGCCGCCGCGCCAGCCAGGCGCACGTCAGCACCGCCAGGATCGTCATGGCGAGGGTGCCGCCGAAATCGGTGACGGTCCGCGCGATCGGGGTGAGGCCGGGGGTGCGTTGCGAGACAACCCAATCCATCGTGGGCGCATCGATGCGGGCGACGCCGCCCCGGGTGACGACGCCGACGGTCAGCGCGGCGACCGCCGCGACCAGAAACATCAGCGCAACCCAGACCATCGTCCCCAGAGGATATGCGTTGTCGCCCGCACGTGGTCCGCGGGCTTTCCGCCCTCGGGAGGAGGCGATCTACGACCGACGCAGTAGGGGCGCTGCCGCGACGGCGGAAACATTGCCCCGAGGTATTGGGGGTATCCCCCGATGGCGCGTGCGTTCCGGTCCCGGAACACTGGGAGGCATGACTGCCGATGCCCTGAGCACCGAACCCGACGCCGGACCCACGGCGTCCGCGGCTCGCGCGACCGACCTGGTGAAACTGTACGGATCGGGGGATACCCAGGTACGGGCGCTGGACGGGGTGTCGGCCACCTTCGCGCGGCGGGAATTCACCGCGATCATGGGCCCCTCCGGATCCGGGAAATCGACGCTCATGCACTGCCTGGCCGGGCTCGACAGCGCTACCACCGGGACGGTGCACATCGGCGACACCGACCTGACCGAACTGTCGGACAAGCAGATGACCCAGCTGCGGCGCGACCGCATCGGCTTCGTCTTCCAGGCTTTCAATCTGGTCCCGACCCTGACGGCGCTCGAGAACATCACGCTGCCGTTGGACATCGCGGGCCGCCGTCCCGACGACGAATGGCTGCAGACGGTGATCAAACGCCTCGGCCTGGGCGACCGGCTCGATCACCGGCCCAGCGAGCTGTCCGGCGGCCAGCAGCAGCGGGTGGCGTGCGCGCGGGCGCTGGCGGGCAAGCCCGACATCATCTTCGGCGACGAACCGACCGGCAACCTGGATTCGCGCTCGTCCGGTGAAGTGCTGTCGATTCTGCGGGCCGCGGTGGACGAGTTCGGCCAGACGGTGGTGATCGTGACCCACGAGCCGCACGCCGCCGCCTACGCCGACCGCGTGATCTTCCTCGCCGACGGGCGCATCGTCGACGAATTACGCGGCCCCACAGCGGAATCGGTGCTGGACAGGATGAAGTCGCTGGAGGCGCGGTGAGCAACAATCGCGCAGCGGCTCGTCGCGCCGACCGGGTGCGGGTGTCCCGCAAGACCGACCGGGTGCGGGTGTCCCGCAAGACCGACCGGGTGCGGGTGTCCCGCAAGACGCAGGAGAACCTGTGATGGCCGCGAACCCGATGCGCAAGGTGGCCTTGCGCAATCTGTCCGCGCACAAGGTGCGCCTGGCGCTCACGGTGCTGTCGGTGATCCTCGGCACCGCGTTCATCGCCGGATCGTTCGTGTTCACCGATACCTTGCAGCGCACGTTCGACGGCATCTTCGCCGGGCAGGCCAGAGGCGTCGACGTGCGGGTGGAGCCGAAGGAGCGGCAATCCCTCGGCCTGCCGAACGACATCGTGGACAAGGTCGCCGCGACCGACGGTGTCCGCGCGGTCGCGCCCGCCGTACAGGGCCCGGTGGTGCTGCTGAAGGACGGGCACGCCGTGCAGACCGGCGGCGCACCCAGCTGGGGCAAGTCGTACCTGCCGCCGGACCGGGCGATCGCGGAGCCGGCGGAGTTCCGCGAGGGCGTCGCGCCGAGCCGCGCGGGTGAGATCGCGATCAACGCCGGTGGTGCCGAGCGCGCGGGGCTGGGCGTCGGCGACCGTGCCAAGATCCTGATCCCCGCGCACGGCAACCTCGACGTCACCATCACCGGCGTCTACGACGTCCCCTCCGACACCGGCGGTTTCATCGGCGTGCTGTTCGAGGACGCCCAGGCACGGCAACTGTTCACCGACGGGCAGCACGTGGCCTACCTCGATGTCGCCGCGGCCCCCGGCGTCTCGGATCAAGCGCTGCGCGACCGCATCGCCCAGGCCCTGCCGCAGTACAAGGTGATGGACGGCGACCAGGTGCGCGAGGATATGAAGGCGCAGGTCGGCAACGCCCTGAAATTCGTGAACTACTTCCTGCTGGCGTTCGGCGCGATCGCGCTGCTGGTGGGCACGTTCATCATCTACAACACCTTCTCGATGATCGTGGCGCAGCGGCTGCGCGAGCTGGCGCTGCTGCGCGCGGTCGGCGCGAGCCGCCGCCAGGTCGGCTGGTCGGTGGTGTCGGAGGCGGCCGTCATCGGTTTGGTCGGCAGCGCCATCGGTCTCGCCGGGGGCGTGGGGTTGGCGTTCGGGTTGTCGGCGTTGCTGAACGCCTTCGATCTCGGGCTGCCCACCGGGACCATGCAGGTCCTGCCCCGCACCGTGCTGGCGGCGCTCGGTGTCGGGCTGGTGGTGACGGTGGCCTCGGCCTACGCACCGGCGCGGCGGGCGGCGAAGATCCCGCCGGTGGAGGCCATGCGCGAGGAGTTCGCGCCGGTCGGGGAGTCGCTGCGGGTGCGCACGCTCGCCGGTGCGGTGCTGGCCGTGGCCGGTGTCGTGCTGGTGGTGCTCGGCTCGCGCAACACCGGCGGCAATGCCGCCCTCACCGTCGGAATCGGCGCCGCCGCACTGATTTTCGCGGTACTGTTCGCCTCGCCCGCGCTGTCGCGGCCGGTGCTGAACGGTCTCGCGGTGCTGATCCGGCCGTTCGGCCCGATCGGGCGGATGGCTCGCAACAACGCGGTCCGCAATCCGCGCCGCACCGCCGCCACCGCGTTCGCGCTCACGCTGGGGCTGATGCTGGTCTCGCTGATCGGCATGCTGGGCACCTCGGCCAAGGCCAGCGTCGGGGAACTCGTGGACAAGGGCGTGAATGCCGACTACGTGCTGGCCGGTCCGCAGATGATCGGGGTGCCGCTCGGGGCCGGGCAGGCGGCCAAAGATGTGGCGGGAGTGCGGGAAGTGGTCGCGGTGCGCGGCGTGGTGATGAAGATCGGCGACGACCAGCTGTTCGGCACCTCGCCCAGCGGACCGCTGGACCACGTGCTGAACTACGACGTGCGTTCCGGCCCCGGGACGCTCGGCGACGAGGACATTCTGGTCTCGGAAACCGAAGCGGGCGAACGGGATTGGCACGCGGGTCAGCGGGTGGAGGTGACCAGTGTGGACAACAGGAAGTTCACCGTCACCGTCTCCGGCATCTACAAGGACACCCAGTTGCTCGGCCCGCTGGTGGTGTCGCCAGCGCTGTACAACCAGGTGATGCCGGTGGCGCTGCGCACCGACGTGCTGGTGCTGATCCAGGCCGAGCCCGGCGCGGATCTGTCCGCCATGCGCGACGGCCTGGAGCAGGCCACCGCGCCCTACGTCGTGGTGCAGGTGCAGGACCGGGAGGAATTCAAGGGCGCGCAGGGCCAGCAGATCAACACCATGCTGGCGATCCTCTACGGGCTGCTGGCGCTGGCGGTGGTGATCGCCGTGCTCGGCATCGTCAACACGCTGGCGCTGTCGGTGGTCGAACGACGGCGCGAGATAGGCATGTTGCGCGCGGTCGGCATGCAGCGGCGCCAGGTGCGGCGGACGATCTACCTGGAGTCGATGCTGATCGCCGTGTTCGGTGCGGTCGTCGGGGTGGTGCTCGGGCTCGGGCTCGGGGTCGGATTCCTGCGTACCCTGCGCGACCTGGGCCTGAGCACCATCGCCGTGCCCTGGGATCAGATCGTGCTGATGCTCGTCGGCTCGGCGATCGTCGGTGTGCTCGCCGCGCTCTGGCCGGGAGTACGGGCCGCGCGCACACCACCGCTGGCGGCCATCGCCGATCTGTGAGCGCCCTCGACCGCGCGAGATTTCCGCGGGGACACGGCCGCGTGCTGAGCGAGCGGCCGGGTCTGCGCGGCTACGCTGGACCGGCTCGTTGTCCCAGCTAGCTCGGTTCGGACGAAGGGGTACCAGATGGAATTTCTGCCGGTGATCGGTTTGACGATGGCAGTGATCATGATGGGTCTCAAGCTGTTCGGCAGTTAGCTCTGTCCGGCGTGGGCGTGTGCCCAGGCGTGCACGTCGCCGCGGTCGAGGGCCACGGCCAGCAGGTCCGGAAAGCTGTCGGGGGTGCAGGCGAAGGCGGGGACGCCGAGTCCCGCGAGCGCGGCGGCGTTGTCGTGGTCGTAGGCCGGCGCCCCGTCGTCGGACAGGGCCAGCAACACCAGCACTTGCACGCCCGCCTCCGTCATGGCGGCGATGCGACGCAGCATCTCGTCACGGAGGCCGCCCTCGTACAGATCGGAGATCAGGACGAACAGGGTGTCCGCCGGACGGGTGATCAGCTGACCGCAGTAGGCGATCGCGCGATTGATGTCGGTGCCGCCGCCGAGTTGGGTGCCGAAGAGCACGTCGACCGGGTCGGCGAGTTGTTCGGTGAGGTCGACGACGGCGGTGTCGAACACCACCAGCGAGGTCCGCAACGAGCGCATCGAGGCGAGCACTGCCGCGAACACCGAGGCGTACACCACGCTCGAGGCCATCGAGCCGGACTGGTCGACGGCCAGCACCACGTCGCGGCGCACCGCTCGAGCCCTGCGTCCGTAGCCGATCAGCCGCTCCGGGACCACGGTGCGGTGCTCGGGCAGGTAGTGCGCGAGGTTGCGGCGGATGGTGCGGTCCCAGTCGATATCGCGCAACCGCGGGCGCGACACCCGCGCGGCCCGGTTCAGCGCTCCCGACACGGCGGCTACGGTGCGGTCGGCGATGCGGCGCTCGATCTCGCGGACCACCTTCTCCACCACCATGCGCGCGGTGGACCGGGTCGATTCCGGCATGACCCGGTTCAGGCTCAGCAGCGTGCCCACCAGGTGCACGTCCGGCTCGACCGCCTCCAGCAACTCCGGTTCCAGGAGCAGCCGGGTGAGGTTCAGGCGCTGCACGGCGTCGCGCTGCAGCACCTCCACCACGGTCGACGGGAAATAGGTGCGGATGTCGCCGAGCCACCGGGCGACCTTCGGGGCCGAGCCGCCGAGTCCGGCCGAGCGCTTCTCGGCCGTCGACTGCTCGTCGGCGTTGTACAGCGCGGACAGTGCGCGATCCATCGCGGCGTCGGCCGCCGACTCCAGCCCGCCCAGCCCTTCCTCAGCCGGTGCGCCGAGCACCAAACGCCAACGGCGGGCGGGTGATTCGCCCGAGATCGGCAGGTCGGGTGTGTGGTCCGGGTTCATCCGGCTACCTCCAGGATCTCGGTGATCGCCGAGAGGGCGAGCGTGCCCCGGTACCGGTCGATGGCCGCGGCGCCGGGTCCGGCGGCGGACCGGGCGCCGTCGCGTACGGCGTGCGCGATCGCTTGCCGCTCACCGGTTTCGAAGGCGCCGAAGGTGCGGCGCAGCAGCGGCAGGGTGGTGACGAACTGCTCCTCGCCGAGCCCGCGCAGCCAGGTGTCGATCAGGCGCAGCAGCTCGCGGTCGTGCACGAGCAGCAGGCCGCGGCCGCCGAGGAAGCCGTCGATCCAGGCTGCCTTCTCACCCGGGGTGTGCCCGACCGAGAGCGCGGCGGACAGCCGGTCGGAAGCCACGGCGTCGTCGAAAACGCCCGCGTCGCAGAGCAACCGGACGACGCGGCCGACGAGTGTGCCGTGGACGTCGTCGCGGTCGGCCAGCACGCGCAGCGCGGCGAGCCATTCGCTGGTCGCCCGGGGGTCGTCTCGGGTGGCGATCGCGAGGTGGACGGCCTCGAGCAGGGTTCGCACCCGGTCGGCCGCGTCGGTATCGAGACCGGTGACCGCGCTCGGCAGCCCGGCACAGATGCGCACGAGCAGGCCGTCGGCGACGCGGGCCAGCGCCGCGGTGTCGGTGCCGCGCACATTGCCGTAGCGCAGCGTGCGGATCAGGCCGGGGAGGGCGGCCAACAGATGGGTGACGTCATGATCCAGTGCCGCCACCGATTCCAGCCGCGCCACCAGGCCGTCGACGGCACCGCCGAGATCCGCCAGCAGCGCTCGCTCCAGCGCCGTGCTCAGCTCGGCGACGGTGACCTCGGCGGCGGAGGCGGTGTCGAGGACGCGTGCCTCGGCGGCCGTGCGGATGGTGGTGCCCCAGCGGGAGGCCTCGACGACGGCGACGGACAGTTCCGGCTCCCAGCGCAGCCTCCAGCTCTCCCGGAAGGTACCGATGTTGCGCACCTCGCCCGTTATCGGTGTGCCCCAATCGATTCCGAGTAGGCGCAGCCGGTGCAGCAGATGGGAGCGTTCGACGTCGAGGTCGCGGCGCAGGTCGAGGTCGAGTTGCTTGTCGCCGGCCTGCGGTTTCAGCCGCAGCGATCGGGTTCGCGCGCGCAGGTCGGCGTCGAGCGGCACCGCGGGCGTGTCGTCGGGCACCGAGCCGAGCGCCTCGCCCACCACCAGTTCGGCGACGACCAGCCGGAGCATGGTCTCGTCGCCCTCGCACAGCACGGCACGGGTGGCGTCGGTGACCTCCGACAAGCCCGGCAGCGGTCGGCGGCGCAATGCGGCGAGGGTGTCGGCCAGCCGGACGGCTTCGATGATGTGGGCGCTCGACACCGGCAGGTCGTGTGCGCGCAGCGTGGCGGCCACCTTGGTCAGCCAGCGGGCGATCGGCTGTTCGGTCTCGGTGAACAGGTGGTGATACCAGCCCGGCGAGGTGATGCCCGCGCCGTAGCCGGACGATCCCGCCAGCCGCGAGTGCGTCCACGGGACCCAGGTCAGGGTGGTCTTGGTCTTCGCCATGCCTTTGAGCAGCCGGGCGTCCGGGGCCGCGGGACCGAGCCGCCCCGTCAGGGCGGGCGCGTGCCAGGCGCCGCACACCACGGCCAGCCGTTTCGCCCCGCCCTTCAACGTCTTTCGCATCACCTGCCGCATGTAGGCCTCGCGGCGCAGGGTGTGCGTGTCGACGGGTGCGATCCGGTCCGGCGTCGCTCCCGGATTATCGGGTGCGGCGGCGGGGATCGCCGCCCCGTCGCCGTCCGCCGAGGGCCGGTCGATTCCGGGTGCGTCCGAAGGCGTCTCGGCGAGACCGGCGGACTCGCGCAGGGCCGCCATGGCCTCGGTGACGGCCTCGAAAGTGTCCGCGTCCGCGCCGGATTCGATGACGGCGTCCCACCAGCGTTCCGGATCGTCGTACCCGGCCGCCGCGGCCAGCTCGGCGAGCGGGTCGGAGCGGTCGCCCGCCGCGGTGTCGTGGGCGAGCACGTGCGTGGCCGGAAGATCGCAAAACCCCACGGACACACCGTGTTCCACCGCATAACGCAACGCCTGCCACTCGGGCGAGAACGTGGCGAACGGCCAGAACGCCGCGCGGGACGGGGCATCGGGCACGTAGGCCAGCAGCGCGACGGGCGGGTGCATCTGCTCCGACGACACATACGCCACCAGCGGATCGGCGTCGGCCGGCCCCTCGATGAGGATCGCGTCGGGCGCGAAGCGCTCCAGCGCACACCGCAGCGAACGCGCCGACCCCGGCCCGTGATGCCTGATCCCGAAAACTCGCGTCTCGGAAGCGATTTCCGCCGCCGGGCGATCGGAGCGGGAGTCGAATGCGCCGTCGCTCTTGGCCGCGCAGCCGTTGACGTGAGCGCCGGAGGTGCCGCCGCCTGTCGTCGCGGGGCGCGCGGGACTCCGGCTCATCCGTGGACCTCGCGGCAGGCGCGGTAGAAGTCGGCCCAGTCCGGGCGCTCGCGTACGACGGCCTCCAGGTATTCCGTCCACACCACCGCGTCGGCCACCGGATCCTTGACCACGGCGCCGAGCACGGCGCCCGCCACGTCGGCCGCGCGGAGCACGCCGTCACCGAAGTGCGCGGACAGGGCGAGGCCGTTGGTGATCACCGAGAT
This sequence comes from Nocardia wallacei, assembly GCF_014466955.1. Classification (NCBI taxonomy): domain Bacteria; kingdom Bacillati; phylum Actinomycetota; class Actinomycetes; order Mycobacteriales; family Nocardiaceae; genus Nocardia; species Nocardia wallacei. The sequence continues at coordinate 1,424,022 of NZ_AP023396.1, forward strand.
GGCCTCCGCGGTGGACAGGGTGCCCGAGGGTGACTTCAGTTTGGTCCGGCCGTCGGCGGTGCGGCCGGAGCGCAGTTCGCGGAACACTCGCACCACCCGGCGCACCTCCTCGGCGGCGGCGGGCACGGCGGGCAATTCCAGTGCGGCGCCGAGCTGTTCGACGCGGCGGACGACGATGGCGACCTCTTCGTCCTCGTCGGTCGGCAGCGGCAGCACGACCGTGTTGAAGCGGCGGCGTAGTGCGGAGGACAGCTCGTTGACACCGCGGTCGCGGTCGTTGGCGGTCGCGATCACATTGAAGCCCTTGGCCGCCTGGACCTCGGTGCCCAGCTCGGGGACCGGCAGCGTCTTCTCCGACAGCACCGTGATCAGCGCGTCCTGCACGTCGGAGGGGATGCGGGTGAGTTCCTCGATCCGGGCGATCGCGCCGACGCGCATGGCCGTCATGACGGGGGAGGACACCAGCGCGCCTTCGCTCGGCCCCTCCGCCAGGAGCCGCGCGTAGTTCCAGCCGTAGCGGATGGCCTCCTCCGCGGTGCCGGAGGTGCCCTGTACCAGCAGTGTGGACGTGCCACAGACGGCCGCCGACAGATGTTCCGCGACCCAGGTTTTCGCGGTGCCCGGCACGCCGAGCAGCAACAGTGCGCGGTCGGTGGCGAGAGTGGCCACCGCCACCTCCATCAACCGGCGCGGCCCGACGTACTTGGGGCTGATCACCGCGCCGTCGGGCAGGGTGCCGCCGAGCAGATACGTCACCACCGCCCAGGGCGACAACCGCCACGACGGGGGACGGGGCCGGTCGTCGGCGGCGGCGAGGAGGCGCAACTCCTCGGCGAAGGCCTGTTCGGCGTGCGGGCGCAGCAGGTCGGCGCGCGGGGATTCGGTCGTGGTCACTGCAGCTCCTCGAGCATCGTCGTGCGTTCGGTCAGATCGTTAGCGAGTTGTTCGAAACTGCGCTCCCACAGGGCGTCACCGCAGCGCCGTGCGGCGGCTGTGACGATGGCCCCCGCCTCGACGGGGAAGTGCACGGCCGCGGTCCGGAACAGGCTGCGGTACGAGGCGGGAGAGAGGCCGGGCGCGCCCGGCCGGGCCGCCGCCAGATGCGCGCGCTCGAGCAGCAGCCGGACCAGGTGTTCGGCCAGCCGCATCGGCCACGGCCGCGGCACGGCCCGCAGCAGCAGTTCGACCTCCGCCAGCCAACTGCTGTCCAGCTGCCGCAGATACCGGACCCGTTCGTCCAGCGGCAGCAGCGCGAACAGCTCGCGGCGCAGGTCGAGGTCGGCGCCGAGGGTCGGGGTCGCGGTCAGGATCTCGAACAGCGTTGCCGCCCAGCGAATGTCGCGCTGCGCCAGGGCCGCCTCGGCCCAGCCGGTGAACATCGGGCCGAGCATCTCCTCGGCCATGCGCACCGCCACGGCCCGGTCGGGCGCGGCGAACAGCGTCTCCCAGTGCCGCAGCGGGGTGGCGGCCACGGTGCGGCGCAGCCATTCGGCGGCCACGTCGGGTGCGCCGTCGACCCGGTACGCGGTGGTGCCGGGCCGGTCGGCGATGCCGTCGCGGCGGTCGGCGTCGTCGAGCACGCGGGGGAGACGAGCGACGAGGCGGTCCTGCTCCAGGGTGAGCCAGCGCGCCGCGCGCCGCTGCATGCGCCGGGCGAACGCCGAATCCGGAAGGTGGGCAAGCAGATCCGCGGCGAGGCGGCGCACCTCGGCGCGTGCGTCGTCGAGCGCCGACTCCAGCAGGGGCTCGTCGGCGAGATGGAGACCGTCGGCCAGGACACCGAGCAGTTCGGCCCGCGCCGGTGCGGGCTCGGTAGGCCAGCCCTCGGCCAGGGTCCGCCGGGCCGCCTCGGGATCCGTCGCGCGCACCGCGGCCAGCCAGGCCCGGCGTTCCGCGGGACGGCCGTGCGTCCACACGTCGGCCGATTCCAGTCCCGGGCTCGCCAGCTTCCGCCACTGCGGATTGTGCCGCGCGAGCCAGCTGCCGCGCACCCCGGCCAGGCGCAGCAGCGGCTCCCGCAGCGCGGTTTGCGTTCTGGCCTGTTCGAGCAGCAGCGCGCACAGTGCGTCCGGCGCGCGGTAATCGCGGGGCGCGGCGGCCTCGAACCATTCGCCGAGGAACGGCGAGCGCTCGGTCACCATTCGCGCGAGTCGCGTCGCCGCGGGTGGCGGCAATGTCGGCCGATCGTCATCGGCAGCGGGATCGGGCAACTCCGCGGTGCCGGGAACCACCCCGCCCCGCTCGAAAAGGTCCTGCAGGACGGCTGTTTCGAGCAGCACGGCGGCCGGGTCGCCGCTCAGCCGCGCGGCCGCGCCAGCGATGGCGGCGGGCAGCCGGGCCGGAGCCAGCGCCCGGCGCGCGGTGCCCAGCAGCGCCGCCGACGTCAACTCGCCGGTCGGCGCGCGGACGGCCGAGCCCACGGCCTCGCCGCCCACATCGGTGATATCGCCCGCCGCGAATGCCGACAGCGGTACCAGGCCATCGGCGGTCCACTCACCGACCACCGCGACCGGATGCCCACCGGACAGCCCCAGCAACCGCCACGGTTGCTCCGCGAGCAGAGCCATCGGCAACGCGGTCCCGTCGACTTCGGCCAGCCACCAACCATTCTCGCCGGGCACCGGCACCACCTCCGCCAACACCACCGGCCACGACCGCAACCACGGATCGGCCCCCAGCGCCCGCGCATGGTCCTCCAACGCCGCCGCGATACTTCCGGGCCGCGCCGCGTCCGTCCCACTCCGACCACCGGCGTCCCCGCGAGCACCCGGAGTGGAGTCGGAGTCGACCCTGTCGGCCGGTCCGGAGTCACCGCGACGCAGCGGGCGCGAGTTGTCACCGTGGTTTCGGGGGTGGTCGGCCGGGCTCCGGGGGATGGTGGTGAACGGTGTGGGGGTGCCGTAGCGGGCGCCCCAGACTGCACGCAGGGGGGCGGCAGCCGGGTAGAAGTGCAGGTCGGCGTCTATAAGGGTGCCGGGGGTGGGCATGTCCGCGGGGAAGGTGGGGCTGCCGTAGTTGTGGTCGACGATCAGGGCCCAGCGGGCGGTGTGGCGGCCGCGCAGCCAGACTCGGCGGGTGTACAGCCGCTCCTCCTCGGTGAGGCGGCGGGCGAGCACCATCCAGTGGTCGCGAATCGGGGGCTCGCCGCGGACCGTTTCGGCGGGCATGGGGTATCCGAGATGGGCTCGGGTGGCGGCGGCCAAGGCGGGTGGTAGCTCGTCCGCGCGGCGGTGCGCGGCGGCCAGGAGATGAAGGCGGCCGTATTCGCGCAGCAGCACCGTCGGCCAATCCTCGCGCAGGACGACATTGCGAGGAAGTTGCCGTAGGGCCGAGGCTGCTCCGGGTGCTTGGGCGTCCACCATACGGGCGGCGACCGACTCGAACGTTTCGAACGAGCGATCGGCCTGCGCCAGCCCGGTCCGTATCTGATCGCACAGCCAGATATCCAGCTCCGCCAGTCCCGCGGCCACCCGGGCCCGGCGCTGCTGCACCGTCGCGGCGCGGGCCGTCTTCTTCGCCGCGGCGGCGGGGGCGGCGGCCGCGCGCGCCCCGATCCACTCCGCCGCGTCGTCGGCTGGTTCGCCGGCCTCGTCGACCGCTCCCTCGGCCCAGGTCAGCAGTAGCGACAGCGCGTGCTTGCAGGGGAATTTGCGGCTCGGGCACGAACACTTGTAGGCGGGACCGGACAGGTCCACGATCGTCCGGTACGGCGTGGCCCCGCTGCCCTGACACCGCCCCCACAGCGCTGCCCCGTGCCACCCCGTGTCTCGCCATTTGCGCCGCAGTGTGCGAGCGGCGGTGAGCGCGGCGGCGTCGGGCGCCAGCGCTGCCACCTGCTCGTCGGTCCACCGCGCGGGCTGCGCCCCCACCTGCGTTGTCGTCCTCATCGGCCCTCCCCCGTTCGCTCGCCTGCCCGGATTTGTACTCCATCCCACCGACAAGAAATTCCCGATCGCCGCGAGGCGAGTTGTGCGATCATCGCCCGATGTCCGTCTCCCGCTGTGACCTGCTGCGCTGGCAATTCGATATGACCTGGGCGCTGCTCGACCTGCACCTGCAAGCACTCGTCGCCGAGGACTACCTCTGGGAACCGGCGCCACTGGTCTGGACGGTACGCCCCGGTCCGGACGGCGCGTGGCTGCCGGACTGGTCCGACACCGAACCCGACCCCATCCCGGTGCCCACGATCGCCTGGCTCACCTGGCATATCGGCTGGTGGTGGTCGGTCACGCTGGACCACGCCGAGGGCCGCCCGGCCCGCGACCGCGTCGACATCCACTGGCCCGGCGCGGACCAGGTCGTCGCGTGGCTGTCGGATCTGCGCGACCGCTGGCGGCGCGTGCTGGACGCCTACACCGACGCCGACCTCGACAGGCCCGCCGCCTTCCCCTGGGGAGACACCCCCGACCGGACCGTCGCGCACACGGCGGGCTGGGTGAACGCCGAGCTGATGAAGAACGCCGCCGAAATCGGCCAGCTGCGGCTCCTCCGCGCCGCCGGTAGGTTCGCTGATCGGTAGCGCACTCAATTACGGTGCCGCAGAGCGCGATTCCGGCGACAGCAGAGCTTGCACGGATCGTGCGATTCTGGCATTCTGATCTGTTCGGTCGATCCGAGCCACCCGAGTAATCGGGTGAAACCCGTGGAACTGCCCGGCCGGGACGGCCGAGGGGTGGACATCGGCCGGATCAGCCGTTTCGATGACCATTGCGTCCCGCCGGGACGGTTCGCCCGGATGTACTGTCGCGGCGGCGGATTCGTCGGCCATCCGGTAGCGTTCGGCACGACTGTGGGTTCTCGCCGGGCCCACGGAGCAGGTGCTCGAACGTCGAGGGAGTGGCTTTGGGGGAAGGACCGCAGGATGTCGCGCCGCGCTTGAACGAGTTGGTGTCGCGCCGTCTGGATTCCGACCCGGCCATCACTCCCGAAGTCGCCCGCACGGTACTGGACGCGCTCGGCGCCGAGCCGGACCGCACTCCCTTCGAGCCCGGGCCCAGCGGAATCTTCCTGCGCACCATCCGCGTTCGCGGCTTCCGCGGCATCGGGCCGGAGGCGGCGCTGGAACTGCGGCCCGGACCCGGCCTCACCTTGGTGGTGGGCCGTAACGGATCCGGCAAATCGAGCTTCGCCGAGGCCGCCGAACTGGCTCTCACGGGGGTCAATCGCCGTTGGGAGGGGCGCTCCGCGGTGTGGCGGGAGGGCTGGCGGAACCTGCACGAGGGCGTCGTCTGCCGAGTGGACCTGGAACTGACCACGGCCGGGCCCGACGGCGAACTCACCATCACCCGGGAGTGGCCGGAGGACGCCGACCTCGCCGGTGGCAGCTGGACTCAGCAGCGAAAAGGCCAGACCCCCACGGAATTTCATCCGGAGGACTGGGCCCGCGCGCTGGAGCTGTACCGGCCGTTCCTGTCCTACAGCGAACTCGGCGCCTTGGTCGACGGCCGCCCCAGCGACCTGTTCGATGCCCTGCACCAGCTCCTCGGCCTGGACGATCTCACCGCCGCGCAGGAGCGCACCCGCGTTCGCAGGCTCGAATTGGAACGGGCCGCACGGCAATCCCGCGACGAGCGCAACGCCCTGCTGGTGGCGTTGTCCACCGTCGCCGACGAGCGCGCCGGTCGAGTTGCCGAGCTGTTGCGCGGCACCCCACCGGATCTGGCGGGCATCGGCCGCGAGCTGGCGGGCGCGCGGCACGACCCGACCGGCGCCGCGGCCCTGCAGGCCATCCTGCGGCTGCGACTGCCGGAACCGGCCGAGGTCGACGCCGCCGCCGTCGAGGTGGACCGGTGCGCCGCCGAACTCGCCGCCCGCTCCACCGGTGACACCGAAGCGGAACTGCGCGTGCTGGATCTGCTGCGCCGCGCCCGCACCCACAGCGACGCGGCGGGGGACTGCGCATGCCCGGTCTGCGGTCGCGGCACGCTCGACCAGGCCTGGCAGCGCGAGACCGATGCGCAGATCGCCCGCCTGACCGACCGCGCCGCCGCGCTCACCGCCGCTCGCGTCGGCCTGGACCGGGCCGTGCAGCAGGCCCGGCAGCTGGTGAAACCTGTTCCGGCGGAACTGGATCCGCCCCAGCCGGACGCCCCGAACGTCGACACCGGCCCAGCCCGCCGCACCTGGACAGCGTGGGCCGCGCTCGCCGACGCGGACGACGCGGAGCTGGCCGATCGGCTGCGGGTCGCGCACACCGACGCGATGCGCGGCCTGGAGACCCTGCGCCGCTCGGCCCGCAAGGAGCTGGACCGGCTCGACGCGGTCTGGACGCCGCTGGTGCCCCGCATCGCCGCCTGGTTGCAGGAGGCGAAGCTGGTCGCCGCCGCCGAACCCGAACTGCGGACCGTGCGCCGGGCCGAGGACTGGCTGAAATCGGCCGCCGCCGGGCTGCGCGACGAGCGGATGGGGCCGCTGGCCGACCACGCCCGCCGGATCTGGCGCGGCCTGCGCCAGCAGAGCAACGTGGATCTCGGGGCGATTCGCCTGCAGGGCAACGCGGGCGCCACCCGCAAGGTGCTGCTGGACGTCACCGTGGACGACACCGGCGGCACCGCGCTGGGCGTGATGAGCCAGGGCGAACTGCACGCGCTGGGCCTGGCGCTGTTCCTGCCGCGCGCCACTGTGCCGGAGAGCCCGTTCGGATTCGTCGTGATCGACGATCCGGTGCAGGCGATGGATCCGGCCAAGGTGGACGGGCTGGCCCGGGTGCTGTCGGCCGCGGCCCGCAGCGGCCGGCAGGTCGTGGTGTTCACCCACGACGAACGCTTGGCCGAGGCGGTGCGGCGGCTGCGCCTGGACGCCACCGTGCTGGACGTGCAGCGCCGGGAGCGGTCGACGGTCGAGCTGCGGGTCGCCGAGGATCCGGTGCGCCGCTACCTCAGCGACGCCAACGCCCTGCTGCGCACCAAACAGCTGCCCCGCGCCATCGCCGCCGAACTGGTCATCACGTGCTGCCGCTCGGCGATCGAGGCGGCGGCTCTGGCCCGCGCGCGGCGCACCCTGCTCGGCGCGGGCGTCGACCACCGGGAGGTGCAGCGGCGCGTGGACGCCGCCCGGACCACCTGGGAGAAGGTGTCGCTGGCGGTGTTCGGCGACCCGGATCGGGTGGACGACCTGAACGCCCAGCTGGATCGCGAGGCGCCCTGGGCGCGTTCGGTATTGCGCGACGCGGCCGCGGGCGCGCACGTCCGCATCGGCCGCAACGGCAAAGAGTTGATTTCCGGCACAAGGAAAGTCGTCAAGTGGCTGAATCCGTGAGGCCGACCGTGGCGCAGCGGTTGGCCGCGGCCGACGAGCTGCTGCGCGGTTCGGTGACCGACGCCGGCGGACTGTGGTCGCGGGCCACGGTGTGGATTCTGCGGATCGTGCTGGAGCAGTCCATAGATCAACTGTGGTCGCGGGTGGCGCCGCCGGTGGCGCGGTGCAGCATGCGCGCCCAGCTGCTGGCGCTGGGACCGTACACCGGCGCCGATACCGCCGCCCGGATCGCCACGCTGTGGGCGGCGTTGTCGCGGGCGGGCCACCATCAGGACTACGAATTGGCGCCGACGGTGGACGAGCTGCGCGGCTGGTACGACGAAACCACCCGTCTCGCAGACGAATTGGCCATGCTCGGCGAGGGGGCGGAGACGCCGGGCGCCCACCGCGGATAATCGTCGAATGCCCGACAGCCCGACCGATTCCGCGCCGTGCCCCTGCCGCAGCGGTGAGACGTTCGCCGACTGCTGTGGCCCGCGGCTGGACCGAACCCGCCCGGCGCCCACGGCGGAGGCGCTGATGCGGTCGCGCTACACCGCATTCGCCGTCGGCGACGTGGACTATCTACTGCGGTCGTGGCATCCGCGGACGCGGCCGCCGCGGCTGACGCTGGATCCGGACCAGCGCTGGCTGTTTCTGGAGATCGAGCGGACCGAGCGTGGTGGTCCCTTCGACGACAGCGGGGTGGTCGAGTTCCGCGCGCATTACCGCTCGGAGGGCGAACGCGCGGTCCTGCACGAGGTCAGCCGGTTCGCGCGGGTCGCGGGCGCGTGGGTCTACGTGGACGGGGACATCGCGACCTGATGTCCTACTGTGTCCCGGTATGCCACACATCGCGATCGAGTACTGCACCCAATGTCGCTGGCTGTTGCGGGCGGGCTGGATGGCGCAGGAGTTGCTGAGTACCTTCGGCACCGAATTGACACAGGTCGCGCTGGTTCCGGGCGCGGGTGGCGTGTTCCGGATCACCCTCGACGGTGAGCAGATCTGGGAACGCAAGGCCGACGGCGGCTTTCCCGAGATCGCGCTACTCAAGCAGCGGGTGCGCGACCGCATCGATCCCGGCCGCGACCTGGGCCACATCGACCGAGCCTGACGGCGGCGGGTCGATCGCACCGGAAGAAATGATCTCCGACGTACTCTCGATATCAGGGAAGTACGAGGAGGTGCGAGATGAGCACGCAATTCTTCGAGCCGGCCCCGAGTGTGGCCGAGCCGAGCCCGGCCCCCGTCGCCCGGACGACCGCGGGCGACGTGCGGGGTGTGCGGGAGGGTCGCGTCCACGTCTGGCGCAGCATTCCGTATGCCGCCGCGCCCGCGGGCCCGAAGCGTTTCCGCCGGCCCGAGCCGCCGCAGCCGTGGGAGGGTGTGCGCGACTGCACCGTCTTCGGTGAGATCGCCCCGCAGTCCATGGGCGCCATGGTGCCGGTGGATTCCGGGCTGCGCATGGGCGAGGACTGCCTGTGGGTGAACATCTGGGCGCCCGCGGCGACCTCCGACGCGCCCCGCCCGGTAATGGTGTGGCTGCACGGCGGCGCCTACTGCCTGGGCACGGCGGCGCAGGGCATCTACGACGGCCGCAAGCTCGTGGAGGCCGGTGACGTCGTGGTGGTGGGGGTGAACTACCGGCTCGGCGCGCTCGGTTTCCTCGACTTGTCCTCGCTCGGTGACGATTTCGTGCCCAACCTCGGTCTGCACGATCAGATCGCCGCACTGCACTGGGTGCGTGAGAACATCGCCGCCTTCGGTGGCGACCCCGACAATGTCACCGTCTTCGGGGAGTCGTCGGGCGCGGGCTGTGTGACCGCGCTGCTCACCTCGCCAGCCGCGGCCGGATTGTTCCATCGCGCTATCGCGCAGAGCCCGCCCGCCACCACGGTCTTCGGGCCGGAGCGGGCCGCGGGCGTGGCGCGACGGTTCCTCGAACTGCTGGAGCTGCCGCACGATCGGGTGGGCGAACTGCTGGAATGCCCGATCGAGCGGATCACCGACGCCGCCGGCATCCTGCTCGACGAGGTGCCGCTGCAATCGCCGGGGCGGCTCGCGGCCGCGCCGGTGGTCGACGGCGATCTGCTACCGGGCTACCCGACCGATCGCTTCCAGGAGGGCCGCTCGCATCGGGTGCCGCTGATCATCGGCACCAACAAGGAGGAGTCCTCGCTGTTCCGGTTGTTCCGTTCGCCGATCATGCCGGTCACGCCGGACGCGGTGAACGCCATGCTGAACGCCGTCGCCGCCGACCATCCGGAGTTACCGGCCGAGCGGATCGCCGAGATCACCTCCGCCTACCCGGATCTGGCCAAGACCCGCGGCGCGCTGGCGATGTCCACCGACGCCGCGTTCCGGATGCCGGCGCACTGGGTCGCCGACGCGCACTCCCGGCACACCCGCACCTGGATGTACCGCTTCGACCAGGCCACGCCGATGCTCAAGGCCGCCCGGGTCGGCGCGGGCCACGCCACCGAATTGCCTTATGTCTTCGGCAATTTCGGCACCTTGAACCACGACCCGACGTTCTGGCTCGGTGGTCGCAAGGTGGCGACGGAGGTGTCGGGCCGGATGATGCGCCGCTGGCTGGCCTTCGCCGAGCACGGCGTGCCCGCGGCGCTCGACGGGTCCAAGCATTGGCCGCCCTACCACGAGTCCACCCGCACCACCCTCGTCATCGATGCCGCCGACCGTGTGATCGACGACCCCGATCACGATCTGCACACCGCCTGGGGCGATCGGGTGGTCGGCTTCAGCTGACGGCCGCCGGTTGCCCGGCGCGATGGCCGAGCAGCACCGGCAGATGGCTGTAGCCGTGCAGGGTGAACAGCGGCCGGTGCCGTGGTTCACCCGCCAGCTGCAGATCCGGGAAGCTCTCGAACAGTGCTCGCAGTGCGTAGGCGCCTTCCATGCGGGCGAGGCTGGCACCGAGACAGACATGGATGCCCGACGAGAACGTCAGGTGGTCTTTGGCATTGGGCCGGGTGATGTCGAAGGTGTCCGGATTCTCGAAGACCGCCGGGTCGCGGTTGGCGCCCGCGAGCAGCAGGACGACGGTGTTGCCCGCGCGCACCGGGGCGCCGCCGAATTCGGCGTCACGACCGGCGATGCGGGCGGTGCTCTGGACCGGAGCGTCGAAGCGGAGGATCTCCTCGACGGCGTTCGGCCACAGCTCCGGGTCCTCCCGCAGCCGGGCCAGCTGCTCGGGGTGGCGCAGCAACTGGACGACGCCGTTGCCGATCAGGTTCACCGTGGTCTCGAAGCCGGCGCCCATCAGCAGCGTGGCCGACGCCTTCAGCTCGCGGTCGTCCAGGTCGCCCGCGGCCACCAGGCCGGAGAGGATGTCCTCGCCGGGCTCGCGGCGTAGCCGGGCGATGTGCTCGTCGAGGTAGCCGTCCATCTGCAGCAGGGCGGCCGAGGCGGTCCGGGTGGTGCGCCAGCTGGTACCCACATCGAGCAGCGGTGAGGCGGCGTCACCCCAGGCCAGGAACCGCTCGCGCTCGGAATCGGGGAAGCCGAGCATTTCGGAGATGATGGCGATCGGTACCTGGGAGGCGTAGGCGGCGATCAGATCGGCGGAGCCGCCGGAAGGCAGCGCGTCGAGCAGTTCCGCGGTCACCGATTCGACGCGGTCGCGCAGGCGGGTGATCGCGCGCGGGGTGAACGCCGACGCCACCGGCTTGCGCATCCGGGTGTGCTCCGGCGGGTCGATCACCAGCATGGACGGCGGGCTGACCGGGTTCGGCGGCAGCTCGGCGAATTCCATCAGCCGCCGCAGCGGCCGGGGCACGAAGCCCTCGGCGGCCGCGACGCCGAAGGTGTTGTCGCGCAGGATGGTCCGGCACAGTTCGTGGTCGGTGGTCGCCCAGCCCAGCGGGGTGCGCACCATCCGGCCCTGGGCCCGCAGCGACGCCAGCAGCGGTATCGGATCGCCCGCCGCGTCGGGCGCGGACATCAACTGGGCGAGTGTGTCGCCGCGGCGGGAGTAGGTCTGCAAAACCAGGCGCGGCGCGCCCTGCACCACCAGCCACCGAAACCAGTACCTAGGCTTCATCGCCATCCCCGTTCGTAGTCAGGTCCTGCCCCAACCGTACGGAAACACACTCCCCGGTGAAACGTCCCCCAGTCGGACCACCATGCCCTACCAAGGTAGGAGCACCATCCCGCCTGACAAATCGGGCGGACGAACCACTCCCGTGCATGTTGGGCGGTCTGGCGGGTGGGCGCCCCAATCCCGTGCACCCCGCGTGGTCTGGCGGGTGGTTGCGCCGCTGTCGTGCATGCTGCGTGACATGTCGGGTGGGCGCACCAATTCCGTGCATGCTGCGTGGTCTGTCGGGCGGGTGAACCTCCCGCGTGCGAGGTGCTTGATTTGCGGGGCGGCGGGGTCGGCGTGGTGGGGGCTCAGGGCCGGGTGGTGGTGACTCGTTCGGATCGGATGCGGTCGGCGCGCTTGGCGGGGTCGGGGTTGACGACCTGGACCAGCGACGCTCCCGCGGCGTAGACGGCGAGCAGGCCGTCGACGAGGTCGGCCGGGGTGTGCCAGGCGGATTCCGACAGCACTCGATCCTCGGCCGAGAAGCCCTGTGCCGCAGCGGATTTGCGGGCGTCGGCCAGTACCTCGGCGACCGGCTTGCCGTCCAGCGCGACCCCCACGCCGCCGGGCAGGAACTGGTCGCCGTGGACCCGCACCGAGGTCGCGAAGTCGGTGACGCCGACCGGCAGGTCGCGCACCGGGGCGCCCAGGGCGTCGAGCGAGAGCGCGGCCACCTCGGCCACGTTCTCCACCTCGGCCAGGCGGTCGGCGGTCACCAGCGCCAGTTCCGCGTCGTCGTCGGGGTGCAGCACCACCTCCGCGCCCGCCCACCAGCAGCCCAGCAGCACCGCGGCGGTTTGCCAGTGCGCCGGCAGCAGCACCGCCACCCGGCCGCCGGGCGTGATGCCGAACTCGTCGCGAATCAGGTTGGCGGTCTTGGCCGCCCAGTTCGCCAGCGTCAGCGCGGACAGTTCGATGCGGGCGCCGGTGGCGTCGTCGTAGTAGGTGATCCGGGGACCGGCGGGGTCGCGGGCGAGGATGGGGTCGAGCAGCGCCTCGGTGACGGTCTGGTTCAGTTCACGCATTTCGGTCCGTTCTGGCCTGCGGTGATGGGTGGCGCGGGCGGCACCGGGGTCGCCGTCTCCGAGGAGGACCCGGACAGATCGAACAGGCTGCCCGCCGCCGAACCCGGACCAGAGTAGTCACCGGCCAGCACCACGCGCACCGCCCCCTCCGGCAGTCCGGGCTCGGCCACCACCGGCAGTCCGCCCAACGCCCGGGCGACCGCTTCGGCCTTCGCGTCGGAGGTGTCACCGGCCAGCACGCGGCTGCCAGGTACCCGCCCGCCGATCCAGTTGTCGACCGTGCCGGTGCGGAAACCCTTGCCCACCAACGCCTGTGCCACCTGGCCCGCCAGCCCCGGCGTGCCGCTGGCGTTGTAGACATCGGCGGTGATCGACGACGGCTGGGCCGTGCCGGACGCCTTGTCCTCGGATTCGTCGCCGACCATACCGGCGACGTACGACTTCACCGCCGAGGTGTCCACCTCGACCACCGATTCGCCGTCGGCGGTGCTGCCGTTGAGATTCTTGACCGGAATCGTCTCGAACCGCACCTGGCCGCCGGACAGATCCTTCAGCTGCTGCAGGAACTGCACCACGTCCCAGTCCTCGTCGAGCACGATGGTGCGCCCGACCGCGTCGGTCAACTGCTGCAACTTGCCCGGATTGGCAAGCATTTTCGCGCTCAGTGTCTGCTGCACCAGGCCCGCCATGAACACCTGCTGGCGCACGATCCGATCCAGGTCCCCGCGTTGCAGGTCGTGGCGCTGGCGCACGAAACTCAATGCCTGCGGCCCGCTGAGACGCTGTTCCCCGGCGGGAAACTCGGCGCCGGACAGTGGCTCGTCGACCGCGTTGTTCAGGCAGACGTCCACCCCGCCGACCGCGTCGGTGAGCAGCACGAAACCGAGCAGGCTCACCTCGGCGTAATGGTCGACGGAGATGCCGGTGAGATTGGCGACCGACTTGATCAGCGCCTGCCGCCCGGCCTGAGTGGACTGCTTCTCGGCGTCGGCGTCGGATTTGCCCTGGGCGAGCAGCTTTTCGCGCGCGGCCTCCTTGCTGGTGCCGTACGCGGAATTGATCTTGCCCATGCCGATGCCGGGAATGTCGACGTAGGAGTCGCGGGGGATGGACACCGCGGTGGCGGAGCGGCCGTCGTTGGGCACCCGGACCAGCACGATGGTGTCGGTGTTGGTGCCGACCTCGTCCCCGGCGTGCAGCATCGCGCGCTCGTCGGCCGACAGCGGGTTGCCGCGGGCGTCGGTGCGGCTGTCGATGCCGACCATGAGGATGTCGGTGGCGCCGTCGCGGGCGCCGCCCAGACCGAGGTTGCCGATCCGCTGGATGCCCGAGATCAGGCTGTCGACGCTGTGCCAGCCGAAGGCGGTGACGAGGAACACGAGCGCGGCGGCCGCCGCGGCCAGCATCCGGCCCGAGCGATTCGGGGGTGGCCCGGCAGGCTGCCGGGTGCCGCGCAGCGGTGGCAAACCGGCGCTGCGCGGCCGCGACAGCTCCGATGCACTTCTGCTTCGCGACACCTGTATTCCTTTCGACGATGCCCCCAACCCCCGGCTCGACGGCCTCGTCCCGCACGTCCGCCCTGGGATGAGGCTAGCGAAGGGTACGGCGCCGACGGTTCAACCGCTGCTGGCGTGGCGTGCCAGACTGGCCCGCGTGACTGCTGTGTCCCCTTTCGAGCCCGGCGACCGCCCGCGACTGGTCGTCACCGGAGCGAGCGGGCAGCTGGGCCGTGCCGTGCTCGCCCGCGAACCCGCCGCCCTCGCGCTGAGCCGCCGGGATCTGGACATCACCGACGCCGCCGCGGTGCGCACGGTGCTGCGGCCGGGCGACATACTGCTCAACTGCGCCGCGTACACCGCCGTGGACGCCGCGGAATCCGAGCCCGCGGCCGCGTTCGCGGGCAATGCCACCGGACCGGCCGTGCTGGCGCAGGCGTGCCGGGCGGCCGGTGCCGGACTGGTGCACATCTCCACCGACTACGTCTTCGACGGCACCGCGGATCGGCCGTACGAGCCAGCCGATCCGACCGGGCCGACCAGCGTGTACGGGCGGTCCAAGCTGGCCGGTGAGCAGGAGGTGCTGCGGCTGGCGCCCGCCGCGCACATCGTGCGCACCGCCTGGGTGTACACCGGCGACTACGGTGATTTCGTCGCCACCATGCGGCGGCTGGAACGCGAGCGCGACACCGTCTCGGTCGTCGACGACCAGATGGGTTCGCCGACGTTCGCGCCGGATCTGGCCGCCGGGCTACTGGAACTGGTCGCCCGGTTGTCGGCCGGCGCCACGCTGCCGCCGATCCTGCACGCCACCAACGCGGGCCGAGCGACCTGGTTCGAGGTCGCCCGCGCGGTTTTCGCGGGTATCGGGGCTGATCCGGACCGCGTGCGGCCGTGCACCAGCGCCGAATTCCCCAGTCCAGTACGGCGACCGGCATATTCGGTGCTGTCGAATCGAGCCTGGCTCGAATCGGGCCTCACACCACTGCGGAACTGGCGAGACGCACTGGGGGACGCGCTGGATCGCGTCGGCGACTAGGCTGCATCGTCGTGAACGCCTCGGATTCAGTCGCACGGCCGGACCTGGCCGTTGTCACGGTGACCTACTCGCCCGGTGAGCACCTCGAGCACTTCATCAGTACGCTGGCCACCGCCACCAGCGAGAAGCCGCAGGTCATCCTCGCCGACAACGGCTCCACCGACGGCACGCCGGAATTGGCGGCCGAGGCGAACGAGCACGTTCGCCTGCTGCGCACCGGGGGCAACATCGGCTACGGCGGCGCCATCAATCGTGCTGTCGCCGAACTGGATCCGGCGATCGAGTACATCGTGATCGCCAATCCGGACATCCGCTGGAGCACCGACGCCATCGACAAACTGCTCGCCGCCGCGGAGCGCTGGCCGCGGGCGGGTGCGCTGGGCCCGCTGGTGCGTGAGCCCGACGGCAGCCTCTACCCGTCGGCGCGCTCGGTGCCGACCCTGCTGGACGGCGCCGGGCACGCGGTGCTCGGCACGATCTGGCCAGGCAACCCCTGGACCCGCCGCTACCGTCAGGAGAACGAGGAGATCTCCGAGCGCACCGTCGGCTGGCTGTCCGGTTCCTGCCTCCTGGTGCGCCGCGCCGCCTTCGATGCCATCGACGGGTTCGACTCCCGCTACTTCATGTACATGGAGGACGTGGACTTCGGCGACCGGATGGGACGGGCCGGCTGGCACAATGTGTATGTGCCGTCGGCGGAGGTCACGCACGCCAAGGGGCATGCGGCCGGGCGCAATCCGGAGGCCATGCTGCCCGCCCATCACGCCTCGGCGTACCGTTTCCAGGCCGATCGGCATCCGCACTGGTGGCAGGCGCCGCTGCGGCTGGCGTTGCGCGCCGGACTTGCGATCCGCTGCAAGCTTGCGGTTCGATCCGCTCTGCGCGAGCGCGATCGCTCGGCGCAGCAATAGAGCGCGACGATCGTCGAACCACGTCTCGCGTGGACCGAACCTGAACAGGGGAGACATATGCCGGACACCGATGCCGTGATCCTGGTCGGCGGCCAGGGGACGCGGTTGCGCCCGCTGACGCTGTCGGCGCCCAAGCCGATGCTGCCGGTGGCCGGCCTGCCGTTCCTGCACCACCTGCTCGCCCGCATCGCCGACGCCGGGATCACCCACGTCGTGCTGGGCACCTCGTTCAAGGCCGAGGTGTTCGAGGAGCACTTCGGCGACGGTGCCGAGTTGGGCCTGGAGCTCGAATACGTCACCGAGACCGAGCCGCTGGGCACCGGCGGCGGCATCCGCAACGTGCTGCCCAAGCTGCGCGCCGACAACGTGCTGGTCTTCAACGGCGACGTGCTCGGCGGCGCGGATCTGGGCGCGGTGCTCGATACGCACGTCTCCACCAGCGCCGACGTGACGCTGCATCTGGTGCGGGTCAGCGACCCCCGCGCGTTCGGCTGCGTGCCGACCGACGAGAACGGCCGGGTGACGGCGTTTCTGGAGAAGACCCAGGATCCGCCGACCGACCAGATCAACGCCGGGTGCTATGTGTTCCGCCGCGAGTACATCGAGAAGATCCCGTCCGGGCGGCCGGTGTCGGTGGAGCGCGAGGTGTTTCCCTCGCTGCTCGCCGAGGGCGCGCACATCCAGGGGCACGTCGACGTCTCGTACTGGCGCGACATGGGCACCCCGGAGGACTTCGTGCGCGGCTCGGCGGATCTGGTGCGGGGTATCGCGCCCTCGCCCGCGCTGCCGGGGCAGCGCGGTGAGTCGCTGGTGCACACGGGCGCCGGAGTCGCGCCGGGCGCGCTGCTGATCGGCGGCACGGTGGTCGGCCGCGGCGCCGAGGTCGGTGCGGGCGCCCGCCTGGACGGCGCGGTGCTGTTCGACGGCGCTCGCGTGGAAGCCGGTGCGACCGTGGAGCGTTCGATCATCGGTTTCGGCGCCCGCATCGGCCCGCGCGCCCTGGTCCGCGACGCGGTGATCGGCGACGGCGCCAGCGTCGGCGCCCGCTGCGAGCTGCTGCGCGGCGCCCGCATCTGGCCGGGCGTGGAACTTCCCGACGGCGGCATCCGCTTCTCCACCGACGTCTGAGCTCGTCCGGCGCACCTCTGCTGTTTGCGCGGCTACCTTGTCTAGCGGTGCTAGAATTCGGTCGATGGGCACCCAGACACGAAAAGAGCGCCAGCGGGCCGAGCGACACCGGCTGATCATCGACACCGCTCGCGAGATAGCCGAGACGCAGGGCTGGGACGCGGTGACGGTGCGGCGGCTGGCCGACGCCATCGAATACAGCCAGCCGGTGCTCTACAGCCACTTCGCCGGCAAGGACGCGATCGTGGCCGCGGTCGCCGAGCAGGGCATCGCCGAACTGGCGGTGGAGTTCCGGCGGTGGCGCACGGCCGCCGCGTCGCCGGAGCAGGCGCTGACCGCGGTGGCCCGGGGCTATCTGGATTTCGCTCGGCAGCGGCCCGCGCTGTATCTCGCGATGTTCGGGCTCGAGGTGGATCTGAAGTTCGGCGCGGACGCCCCGCAGGCGCTGCGCGACGCCTTCGGCGAACTCGCCGCCGTCTTCGGCCCCTTCGCGGGTGACGACGACGTGGAGACCTTCACCGAGGTGGCCTGGAGCGCGCTGCACGGCCTGGCGACCCTGGAACGGGACGGCCGGCTGCGGCCCGGCTTTCGTGACCAGCGCCTGGCCATTCTCGTGCGGCACTGGACCCGCGGCTGACCCCGCCGGTGCTCGCCGTGGCACGTCGTAGCCTCCGCCTACAGTGGAGATCATGGCGGATGCGGTCGTGGTCGGGTCGGGGCCCAACGGGCTTGCTGCTGCGGTGCTTCTGGCGCGAGCCGGGCTCGAGGTGGAGGTCCACGAGGCGGCCGACACCGTGGGCGGCGGCTGCCGGACGGCCGAACTCACCCGGCCCGGTTACCGGCACGACGTCTGCGCGGGCGCGCACCCGCTGGCCTGGGCGTCGCCGTTCCTGCGCGCCTTCGATCTCGCCGCGCACGGGGTGGAACTGCTGACTCCCGAGGCGTCCTACGCGCACCCGCTGGACGGCGGCGTCGCGGGTGTGGCGTGGCGCGACCTGGACCGCACGGTCGAGAGTCTCGGGCGCGACGGCGCGGCGTGGCGGCGGTTGTTCGGCCCGCTGGTACGGGATTGGGCGAGCCTGGTCGATCTGGCGATGTCGGATCTGCGGCACCCGCCGCTGGATGTGGCCACGGGGGTGCGGTTCGCGCGTCGCCTGCTCGAACAGGCGACGCCGCTGTGGAATCTGCGCTTTCACGACGATGCCGCCCCGGCCATGTTCACCGGCGTGAGCGCGCACGCCATCATTCCGCCGCGGGCTTTCTCGGCCACGGGCGTGGCGTTGCTGTTGGCGAGCCTGGCCCACGCCGGCAGCGGGTGGCCGGTGCCGCGCGGCGGCAGTCAGGCCATCGTCGACGCGCTGGCGGCCGATGTCGAGCGGCACGGCGGGCGCATCGTCACCGGGCATCGGGTCGACTCGCTGGCCGAATTCGGCGGTGCGCGAGCGGTTCTGCTCGACACCGCACCCACCGAACTACTGCGCCTGGCCGACGACCGGCTGCCGCCCCGATACGCGCGGCGGCTGCGGAAATTCCGCTACGGCGGTGCGGCCTGCAAGGTCGACTTCGCGCTGTCGGGCCCGGTGCCGTGGCAGGCCGAGGGCTGCGACCGCGCGGGCACGCTGCACCTGGCCGGCACCCGCGCCGAATCCGTCGCGGCCGAAAAGGCCGTCGCCGCGGGCGAATACGCCGAGCGCCCGTTCGTGCTGGCGATCCAGCCCGGCGTGGTGGACGATTCGCGCGCCCCGGCGGGCGGCCACACGCTCTACGCCTATGCGCACGTGCCCAACGGCTCCACCCGCGACGTGAGCGCCGAGATCATCGCCCAGATCGAGCGCTTCGCACCGGGTTTCCGCGACCTGATCCTGGACCGGCACGTGCGCACCGCCGCGGCCATGCCCGCCTACAACGCCAATTACGTCGGCGGGGACATCGCCGCGGGCGCCATGAATCTGCGCCAGACCGTGCTGCGCCCCACCCCGCGCTGGAATCCGTACGGCACCCCCCTGCCCGGCGTCTACTTCTGCTCCTCGGCCACCCCACCCGGCCCCGGCGTACACGGCATGTGCGGCCTGCACGCCGTAGGCCACGCCCTGCGCGACCGATTCGGCATCACCACCGACCCACTCACGCTGCTGCGCAACGAATCACCGCACACCCACTGACCCACTCTCGATCGCCCTGCCCCGCCCGCCGAGGCACAGGCTCGGCTACCCGCCGTCCCTCCGCTGACCTGCTGGCTCGGCTGGTCTGTCGCGCGCTCGCCGAGCTGGCGGCTCGGGTCGCCTGCCGGGCGGTCAGGCGGGCTGGGTGCGGTAGAGGTCCGGCTCGATGTACATGACGCGGGCGAGGGGGACGGCCGCGCGGACCCGGGACTCCGCGTCGTCGATCGCCTGGGCTATGTCGGTGATCTCGAGACCCGGCACGATGGAAACCTTTGCGGCCACCAGCATCTCGTCGGGGCCCAGGTACTCGGTGCGCAGGTGGATGACGCGGTCGATGCGGGTGCCGTCGACCAGGTTCGCGCGGATCTCGCGGTCCTGGTCCGGGGTCGCGCCCTCACCGATGAGCAGGCTCTTCATCTCCACGATCAGCACGATCGCGATGACACCGAGCAGCACGCCGATGCCGAGGGTGCCGATGCCGTCCCAGATCGGCTCGCCGGTCACCATCGTCAGCAGCACGGCAACCAGCGCGAAGGCCAGACCGACCAGCGCGCCGGTGTCCTCGAGCAGCACCACCGGCAACTCCGGGCTCCGCGAATTGCGGATGAACCGCCACCAGCTCGCTCCGGCGCGCAGCGGCGCCGATTCCCGCATGGCGGTGATGAAGCTGTAGGTCTCCAGCCCGATCGCGATGACCAGAATGGTGACCGCGACGAGCGGCGAGGTCAGCTCCTCGGGATGCTGCACCTTGTGGATGCCCTCGTAGATGGAGAACATCGAGCCGAGCGAGAACAGCACCAGTGCCACGACGAACGAGTAGAAGTAGCGGTTGCGCCCGTAACCGAACGGATGCAGCGCATCGGCCTCCTGCTCGGCGCGCTTCTGCCCCAGGAGCAGCAGTCCCTGGTTGCCGGTGTCGGCCACCGAGTGCACCCCTTCGGCCAGCATCGACGCCGAGCCCGTGATCGCCGCACCGACGAACTTCGCGATCGCGATACCGAGATTCGCGGTCAGCGCCGCGAGGATCGCCTTCTTACCACCACCGGCAGACATGGTGCAGCTCGGTCCTTTCGTCGTTGCGTCACGCCCGCGTCGGGCGGTCATCCCGGGACACTGGGCGTGCCCGATTCGTCGGAAACAACTTACCCGTCCGGCACCGGCATGCCCGCCGTGCCGACGATACGGTCACTCGCCGCCGACACACGCGCAGAACAGCTGTGCCGCACCGTCGATCGCCTGCGCGCGGACCTCCGCGTCGGCCGCCGAGATCCAGGCCGCGCCGCCGGGGGTGATCCGCAATTCGTCCGCGCCCTGCAGCAGCCGGACGGTCCCGGCCGTGCACAACATGATGCCCGGTCCGGTGCGCGGCACCGGCGTCGGCTCGGCGTCGGCCGCCAACTCGAAACGGCGCAGCGCGAATTCCGGTGCGGGCGTGCGATACCGGAACGAGACGGACTCGCCGAGCGGATCGCCCACCGGCTCGGGTTCCACGATCGGCAACTCCAGCGGCTCGAAGTCGAGCACCCGCAGCAGCTCCGGGACATCGACGTGCTTGGGCGTGAACCCGCCGCGCAGCACATTGTCTGAACTGGCCATGATCTCGACCCCGACGCCGCGCAGATAGGCGTGCAGATTACCGGCCGCCATGAACAATCCCTGGCCGGGTTCGAGGGTGATGCGGTTCAGCAGCAGCGCCGCCAGCACCCCGGCGTCACCCGGGTATGCCTCCGCCAGCTCCAGCGTGGTGCGGGCCTCGGCCACGAACTCCTTGCCGGGAGACGTCTCGCCGTTGTCGGTGGAGTTCTTGTCGGACAGGTAGCGCACGCAGCCGTCGAGCACCTGTGGCAGCAGACGTTCGAGCAACGCCTGCGGCAGCGTGATCCAAGTGGTGAACAGCGTCCGCAGCCCGGCCGAATCCGGTTGCGCGGCCAGCAGTTCGGCGTAGTTGACCAGCTCGGGCACCGCCAGCGCCCGCAGCAGTGCCACGGTGCGGCGCGGATCGCGGAAACCGGCCAGCGCCTCGAACCGTTCCAGCGCCACCACCAGCTCGGGCTTGTGGCTGTCGTCGCGGTAGTTGCGCATCGGCGAATCCAGCGGCACCCGGGTGCGGTTCTCCCGCTCGAAACCGGCGCGGGCCTGATCGGCGCTCGGGTGGGCCTGCAGCGACAGCGGCTCCTCGGCGGCGAGTATCTTCACCAGGAAGGGCAGCCGTCCGTCGAATGCCGGTGCGGCCGCGCCCAATTCGCGACGGGGATCGGCGCTCACCACGTCCAGCAGCGATCTGGTGCGTCCGTCGACCGACAACTGGGCGGGGTTGGCGGGGTGGGCCCCGAACCAGAGTTCGGCCTCCGGATGCGCGGACGGGACCGGTCGGCCGCACAGTTGAGCGAGTGCGGTGCGCGAACCCCAGGCGTAGGAACGCAACGCACCAACGAGTTCGTGCACTAGTAGTGGCCCCCGTCGTACCGCGTGGGGTGGTCGACGGCGGGCGGGGAGCCGAGCAGGCGCAGATATGCGGCCGCCATCTCCAGCCGAAGTACCAGCACCGCAAGCCTTTCCAGTTGGCTGCCGCCGACCGCGGGCGGGCGCTCGGCCTCGCGCGGCGCGCCTGTCTCGGCGCTCAGTGGCTCGGAATCGGCGTTCACGAGATCGGCGTCGACGAGCCCGGAACTCGCGCCGAACACCGCCAGCCGCCGCCGCGCCGCCACCTGATCGACCTCGGAACTCACCACGAACACCCGCACCCGCTCCACCGGGGCGGGGCCGTCGAGCTGCTCGTCGTGGAACAGCGGATCGAAACCCGGTGCGGCCGCACCGGCGGACTCGACCATGCGGGTATTGGCGGCCACGGCGTCGGCCAGGTCGGTGGCCGCGGCGATCCGGCCCGCCGCCGGCAGCAGTATCTCGGCGGTGTGCGCGGCCACCTGGGTCGCGGCGGGGGAGTCACCGGCCAGCACGATCCGGCGCTCGACCATGCGGGCGGCGAGGGCCTTGGCGGGATTGTGGAAGACCTCGTTCTGCGGGCCGTCGCGCAGCGCCTCGGCGTCGAGCGCGTCGGCGAGCTGGTTCAGGTCCGGTGTCAGCGGCCCGATCCGCACGGGGTCGACGGCCCGCAGTACCGCGGCGCCGACGGCCAGGTAGCGCAGCAGCCGGTTGTGGTCGAGCACGCGCACCCGGGGCGGCAGCAGCGCGGCGCGACCGGCGGCCGCGGCCCGCATCGGGCCCTCGTCGGGTGCGGCCACCACCACTTCGGCGCCGCGGCGCAGCGCGCGGTCCACGGCCTCGATCAGCCGTGGGTCGCCCGCGTCGTCCCCGGCCACCAGGACCGCGTCCAGCGGACCCACCCACTGCGGGATGGCCGTGGCGGGCACGATCGGCACGCCGGCCCGGTCACCGAGCGCGGCGACCAGCAGCATGGCCGCGCGGTCGGCCCGCCCGGCGCCGGAGACCAGTACCACGCTACGGGGACTCATGCCGCTCAGCCGGGCGAGCACGTTCTCGTCGACGGCGGCCGCGGTGGCGCGCACCTGCGCGCCGGCCGACGCCGCCGAACGCAATGTTCCTCCGGAGTCGGCGGCCTCCAGCGAGGCGACGTCATCGAGGTCGAGTACCGGTGTCCCTGCGATCATCGGGCGTTGCCACCTCCCCTCAATCGGGTCACCAGGCCGGGTGAGCGCCCGGGTGAAGCTTCCACTGCGAACGAATTCGCGCCTTGTGATTCCACTATTCCAGTCAGCCGCGGACGATGCTCAGGATCTCGGTCACGAGTGCGTCTACTTCCTCCTGAGATCGGGCCTCGACGTTGAGCCGCAACAGCGGTTCGGTGTTGGAGGCGCGCAGGTTGAACCAGGCGTCCTCGGGCAGCGTCACGGTGACGCCGTCCATCCGGTCGACCGATCGGGCCCTTCCCTCGAACGCCGCGAGTACCGCGCGGGTGCGGTCCTGCGCGTCGTCCACGGTGGAGTTGATCTCGCCGGAGGCGGCATAGGTCGCGTACGACGAGGCCAGCTCCGACATCGTCGCCGCGCCGCCCGACCCGTCCTTCTCGCCGAGAGCCGCCAGCACGTGCAGCGCCGCCAGCATGCCCGAGTCGGCACCCCAGAAGTCCCGGAAGTAGTAGTGCGCGGAGTGCTCACCGCCGAAAATGGCGCCCGTGGCGGCCATCTGCTGCTTGATGAACGAGTGCCCGACGCGGGTGCGCACGGGAGTGCCGCCCAGCTCGGTCACCAGTTCGGGCACGGTCCGCGAGGTGATGAGGTTGTGGATGATGGTGGCGCCGGGCTCCTTGGCCAGTTCGCGCTCGGCCACCAGCGCGGTCACCGCCGAGGGGGAGACCGGCTCGCCGCGCTCGTCCACCACGAAGCAGCGGTCGGCGTCGCCGTCGAAAGCCAGCCCGATGTCGGCGCCGGTCTCGCGCACGAAGCGCTGAAGGTCGACCAGGTTCTTCGGATCCAGCGGGTTGGCCTCGTGATTGGGGAAGGTGCCGTCCAGCTCGAAGTACAGCGGCGCGACGGTCAGCTGCGAGACAGGGCCGAGCACTGCGGGAACGGTGTAGCCGCCCATCCCGTTGCCCGCGTCGACCGCGACCTTCAGCGGCCGGATGCCGCTCAGATCGACCAGCCCGCGCAGGAATTCGGCGTAGCCGTCGAGCAGATTCTGTTCGGTCGCGGCACCGGGGGCGCCGTCGTAGCCGGGCACGCCGTCGGTCAGTTCCGCGGCGATGGTGGCCAGGCCGGTGTCCTGGCCGACGGGGAGTGCGTTGGCCCGGCACAGCTTGATGCCGTTGTAGCGGGCGGGGTTGTGGCTGGCGGTGAACATGGCGCCCGGACAGCCCAGATGGCCGGAGGCGAAGTACAACTCGTCGGTGGAGGCGAGACCGATGTGCACGATGTCGAGGCCCTGCGCCAGCACCCCGTCGGCGAAGGCCGCGGCCAGCCCCGGCGACGACTCGCGCATGTCGTGCCCCACGACGACCCGCGTCGCGTTCTCGCCGCGCATCAGCCGGGCGAAGGAGGCGCCCACGTCCCGGACGAAGTCCGCGTCGATCTGCTCTCCGACCACACCGCGCACGTCGTAGGCCTTGACAACTGCTTTCACGGACTCGGCAGACCGGGCGACTGTCATGGGGAACACCCTAGTAGGCCGACGGTGTGGAACGTATTCGGTACGCCTGTGGGTGTTCCGAGAACACCCCTACTTCGCCGTAGGCGAACAGACAGACGGCCCTCGGAACCCGCCTCACACGAACGATGCGGGGGCACGACGGTCGCTAAGGGTCGCCGTGCACGACGGTCCCGCGGCGCGGGTGGCGGCTCAGCTGGGCGGGTCGGGCAGGACGCGCAGATGCCCGCGACGGCCTGTGCGCGCCGGGCGCCCGGGGCGGGTGGGCCGCGGGGGAGCGGGGGGATTGTCGGCGTAGCCGCGGTTGTCCGGCTCCGGGGCCCTGCGGCGCATTCCGGCTTCCCGGACGGCCTCGGCCAGGGCGGTCAGGTCGTCCTCGTCCGGGGCGGAGAAGCCGCCCTCGTGGCGGACCATGTCCCAGCCCTTGGGGGCGGTGATCCGCGAGGCGTGGGTGTCGCAGAGATCCCAGGAGTGCGGTTCGGCGACGGTGGCCAGGGGTCCGACGACGGCCGTCGAGTCCGAGTACACATAGGTGAGCGTCGCGACGGCCGGGTTCTTGCAGCCGGGTCGGCAGCAACGACGCATGGGAATCACGCCAAGGAGAGTAACTCTCCGCGCGCCGTCGTGCGGCGAGACACGCGAGGATGCGGCCGGGTTCACTGGGTTTCGGGCCCGAATCCCCGGAGTACTAGATTCGACGCATGACCCGTTCACGCAAGCGGCCGCCCACGGCGCGGTCGGTGATCCGTCGTGGGCGTGGGGTGCGGGGGCCCATGCTGCCACCGACCGTGCCCGCGTGGCGCACCCGGGGGCAGCAGTTCGACCGGCTGGTGCTGGAGGCGTTCGCGCCGCTGGACAGCCGGTGGCACGACCGGCTCACCAAGCTGGACATCGCGGTCGACGACGTGCCGAAGATCCGCCCGCTGCACCCGGACTCGGTGACCTGGCCGGACGAGGTGGTGGCCGACGGCCCGGTGCCGCTGTCGCGCCTGATCCCGGCCGGTGTGGACCGGCACGGCGCCGCGACCCGGGCCCGCGTCGTCCTGTTCCGCAAGCCACTGGAGTTGCGCGCGGGCGACCCCGACGACCTGGTGGATCTCCTCCGTGAGGTCCTCGTCCAGCAGATCGCGACGTATCTGGGTGTCGACCCGGACGTCATCGATCCGGAGGAGGACTGACCTTCAGGGAAGTGAAAAAACTTGGGGGCCAAGGCGTTTCCCTGACCCCCGAGTTCAGCTGATGCCGCGCTTGAGGCGACGGCGCTCCCGCTCGGAGAGACCGCCCCAGATGCCGAAGCGCTCGTCGTGCGCGAGTGCGTACTCCAGGCACTCGTCGCGGACCTCGCAGCCCATGCAGATCCGCTTCGCCTCCCGCGTCGAGCCGCCCTTCTCGGGGAAGAACGCCTCCGGATCCGTCTGGGCGCACAGGGCCCGCTCTTGCCACTGCTCCTCGATGCTGTCGAACATCGCATCGAAGTCGGTGACGATGAGGCTCAGTTTCGGTGGTTCGGGCGCTTGCTGCGTCCGTGCCCACTGGCCTCCCTGCTGCGCTCGGATTTCCGAGCCCTCCCCGGCAGTCACCGTGGCTCCCCCCTCTCGTTCGTCGTTCCGGCTTGCAGTGCAGGCGCCAGGTGCTGCGCCTGCTGTGGAATCGGTTTGCGATACACCGCCCGGATTGCCCGACGGGGCCACGTCCTCGGCCATCGCTCCGCCTCCTCACTGTGTGTTAGCGCAGAATGATTATCCGTCGGAACCGATCTGCCCACCGACGGCCCAACACCGCGACGTTGTCCCGCGGACATCCCCGAGCGCGTCATCCCGGTGCGAACGGGTGTTCGAAAAACGGTCAGCGCCTTGAACTCTCGCGCCGACCCGGAATGACATGTCTGTGATTAGACACGCCGGACGCGGCGATGGTCAAGCTGCCGACACAATTCCGTTACTATCCGCCACCGCCTTCGGCGCACTCCGGTGACCGCCGAGTAGCAAATGACCAGCAAATGTGCTCGGAAGCATGCCGTTCCGGGCACCGCATAGGCTGTGCGGATGTGACTGGAGAACAAGCGGACATCGCGCCCGGAACCGGACCGCGCATTGCCGTGCTGGTCGGCGGAGTCGGTGGCGCGCGCTTCCTGCTGGGCGTGCGCGAACTGCTGCCGGAGGCCGATGTTTCGGCCATCGTCAATGTCGGCGACGACGTCTGGATGCACGGGCTGCGGATCTGTCCCGACCTGGACACCTGCATGTATACCCTCGGTGACGGCATAGATCCCGAGCGTGGCTGGGGCCGGCGCGGGGAAACCTGGCACGCGAAGGAGGAGCTGGCGAAATACCGGGCCCAGCCGGATTGGTTCGGGCTCGGCGATCGGGATATCGCCACACATCTGGTTCGCAGTGAAATGTTGCGTGCCGGGTACCCGCTCTCGGCGGTCACCGAAGCGCTCTGCAATCGGTGGCAGCCCGGTGTGAAACTCGTGCCGGCAACCGACGACAGGTGTGAAACGCATGTTGTCATCAGCGATGCGGAGAAGCCTGGCGAACGTCGCGCGATTCATTTCCAGGAGTGGTGGGTACGCTATCGCGCGAGCGTCGAGACCCATGGATTCGTCACAATCGGGGCGGATCAGGCCAAGCCGGCCCCTAATGTGACGGAAATCATAGCCGCCGCCGACGTGGTGCTGCTGGCCCCCTCGAACCCCGTGGTGAGCATCGGTGCCATCCTCGCGGTGCCCGGCATTCGCGGCGCGCTGCGCACCACGCGCGCGCGGGTCATCGGGTTGTCGCCGGTGATCGATGGAAAACCGTTGCGCGGCATGGCCGACGAGTGCCTGTCCGTGATCGGCGTGGAGACCTCGGCCGAGGCGGTCGGCCGGCACTACGGGGCCCGGTCCGACACCGGCATTCTCGACGGCTGGCTGGTGCATTCGAGCGATACCGCCGAGGTCCCGGGCGTGGAGGTGCGCAGCGTGCCACTGTTGATGACCGATCCCGCCGCCACCGCCGAAATGGTGCGTGCGGCATTGGATATCGCGGGGGTGAAGCCGTGAACGCCTCGCGGGTGACCGATCACGCGCCCGGCGGCGAGCTGCGGATCATTCCGGTGACCGGCCTGCCGGAGTTCCGCCCCGGCGACGATCTCGCCGAACACCTTGCGGCGCAGGCGCCCTGGCTGCGCGACGGTGACGTGCTGGTGGTCACCAGCAAGATCGTCGCCAAGGTGGAGGGCCGGGTGGTGGCCGCGCCGCTGGACCCGGAGGAGCGGGACACGCTGCGGCGCAAGCTGGTCCGCGAGGAGGCGGTGCGCGTGCTGGCGCAGAAGGGCCGCACGCTGATCACCGAGAACAAGCTCGGCATCGTGCAGGCCGCCTCCGGCATCGACGGGTCCAACGTCGAACAGGGCGAATTGGTGCTGCTGCCCACCGATCCCGACGGCAGCGCCAAGGCGCTGCGGGCCGCGCTGGCCGCCCGCCTCGGCGTGGACGTCGCGGTGGTGATCACCGACACCATGGGCCGCGCGTGGCGGATCGGGCAGACCGATGCCGCGATCGGCGCGGCCGGGTTGCGGGTGGTGCACGACTACGCCGGCGCGATCGACGGACAGGGCAACGAACTCCACGTCACCCAGGTCGCGGTCGCCGACGAGCTGGCCGCGGCCGCCGATCTGGTGAAGGGGAAGCTGGGCGGCGTCCCGGTCGCGGTGGTGCGTGGGTGGACCACCTCCGACGACGGCTCCACCGCGGCGGCGCTGGTGCGACGCGGGGACGAGGACCTGTTCTGGCTGGGCAGCGCCGAGGCGCTCGAGCGCGGTCGCGCGGAAGCGGTGCTATTGCGGCGCTCGGTGCGGCAGTTCTCCGACACCCCGGTCGATCCCGAGCTGATCCGGTCCGCGGTAGGTGTGGCGCTCACGGCGCCCGCACCGCACCACACCCGGCCCGTCCGGTTCGTGTGGCTGCGCCGGGACGGCGTACGCGAACGGCTGCTCACGGCGATGGCCGACAAGTGGCGGGCCGACCTGACCGCGGACGGGCTGCCACCGGACCGAGTGGAGCGCCGGATCGCCCGCGGCCGCATCCTGTTCGACGCGCCCGAGGTGATCATCCCGTTCTGCGTGCCCGACGGCGCGCACGACTATCCGGACGAGCGCCGCAGCGCGGCCGAGTCCACCATGTTCACCGTGGCGGTCGGCGCGGCCGTGCAGGGCCTGCTGGTCGCCCTGGCGACCGCGGGCGTCGGCAGTTGCTGGATCGGGTCCACTATCTTCGCGCCCGAGATCACCCGCGAGGTGCTGGGGCTGGAACCGGACTGGAAGCCGTTGGGCGGCATCGCGATCGGATATCCGACCGAGGAGCTGACCCCGCGCGCGCCCCGCGAGCCGGGGACGGGATTGATCGAACTGTGAACTCCGGAAGGAATCGATGAGCGCGGAATCGCTGCACGAGTCGGCCACCGACCTGCTCGAAACCTGGTCTCCGCCAACCGGAGTCGAGCAGTCGCTGCGCCAGGCGATGCTGGCGTTCCTGGGCGCGTCGCCGCGTGGCTGCCTGCGCGAGCACGCGCCGGGGCATATCACCGCCTCGGCCATGGTGTTCTCGCACGACGAGCGGGAGGTGCTGCTGACCCTGCATCCGCGGGTGGGGTTGTGGATCCAACTCGGCGGGCACTGCGAGGAATTCGACGCCACCGTGCCCGCCGCGGCCCTGCGCGAGGCCACCGAGGAATCGGGCATCGCCGACCTGTCGCTCGAGCCCGGGCTCTACGGCGTCCAGGCCCACCCGATCACCTGCTCGCTGGGCGTGCCCACCCGCCACCTCGACCTGGTGTTCAAGATCAAGGCGCCGAAAGGCGCTGTGCCGGTGAAGAGTTCGGAGTCCACCGACCTGCGCTGGTGGCCGGTCGGCGCCCTCCCGTCGGACACGGATCTGATCCTGCGCTGACTGGGGCTTCGGGGATGGGGTGGCGGTGTGGAAGCGCCGGCGCACTCGCACCAGGGGAAGTGGAGTACGCCGGCGCGCTGGTCCCGGCCCGGGAACTAGGCGGGTTAGGCCGGGACCAGGTCTCTGGTTTCTCGAGGGGTGTCCACGGGGTGGTCGTCGACCATGCTGGTCTCGTCGAACGGCACTTCCCGGTTCAGCACCGAGCGCATCCGTTCGGCGTCGACGGTCTTGGTCCAGGTGCCGATCAGTACGGTCGCGACGGCGTTGCCGGAGAAGTTGGTGACCGCCCGCGCCTCCGACATGAATCGGTCGATGCCGACGATCAATCCGACGCCGTCCAGCAGTTCGGGCCGGTGACTCTGTAGTCCACCGGCCAGGGTCGCCAGGCCCGCGCCGGTCACGCCGGCCGCGCCCTTGGACGCCACGATCATGAACACCAGCAGGCCCAGTTGCTCGGCCCACGACAGTGGCTTGCCCATCGCGTCGGCGATGAACAGCGTCGCCATCGTCAGGTAGATCGCGGTGCCGTCGAGGTTGAACGAGTATCCGGTCGGCACCACGATGCCGACGGTGGTCCGTTCCACCCCCATGTGCTCCATCTTCGCGATCAGCCGCGGCAGCGCCGATTCCGACGACGAGGTGGACACGATGAGCAGATACTCCCGCGCCAGATACCGGACCAGCTTGAAGATCGACACGCCGGACGTGGCCCTCATCAACACGCCCAGCACGCCGAATACGAACACCACACAGGTCAGGTAGAACGCGACCATCAGCAGCGCCAGCTGCTGCACCGCCGCCAGCCCCGTCGAGGCCACCACATTGGCGATCGCGCCGAACGCGCCGATCGGCGCCAGCCACAGGATCATCGTCAGGATCCGGAACACCAACCGCTGAATCAGCCCGACCGCGTGCAGGATCGGCTCGCCGGTGCGGCCCATGGCCTGGATGCCGAAGCCGACCAGCAGCGCCACGAACAGCGTCTGCAGCACGCTGCCCGCGGTCAGCGCCGACAGCAGCGAGGTCGGGATGATGCTTTCCAGGAACTGCCACGTACCGCCCGCACCCTCGGCCTGCTTCGCGTACTTGGCGGCATCCGTCGCGTGACTCGCGATATTCAGCCCGCTGCCGGGTTCCAGCAGATTGCCGACCACCAGCCCGATCGCCAGCGCGATGGTCGACATCACCAGGAAGTACCCGATCGCGAGGCCGCCGACCTTGCCCACCCGCGACGCCGCGCGCACCGAGCCGATGCCCAGCACGATGGTGCAGAAGATGACCGGCGAGATCATCATCTTGATCAAGTTGACGAACATGGTGCCCAGCTCGCCCACCGACTTACCGAACCCGGGCGCCAGCCAGCCGACGAATACGCCGGCCACCACCGCCACGATGACGGCGAGATAGAGCCAGTGGGTGCGGTCGCGTCGCTGCGGCCGCGTCGTCTGTTCCGACATGGGTTGTGTTTCCTCCGGTACTGCGGTGTCCCTCGATCGCCCGCGCGGGATCGCCGCTCCCGGGCCGGACGCGGGCGGTGCGGTGCGCCGGGCTCCGCGTCCTGCCGACCATCGTGGCGGCTACCGTGATCGAGGTCACTATTTCGTACATTTCGTTCACCGGGAGGTGCTGGTGAAACGTCGCGACCCGCGCGGGATGACGCTGGCGGGCCAGGTCTTCCTCGTACAGCTGGTCGTCCTGGTGGCCGTCGTCGCGGTCGGGGTGGCGCTGACGGTGTGGGAGTTGCGGCGCGATCAGGACGAGGCGACCGCGCGGCGGGTCACCGGCATCGCGGTCGCGCTCGCGCGGGCGCCCTCGACCGCGGCCGCGCTGGAAGCCCCGGATCCGACCGCGCGGCTGCAACCGGTGACCGAGCGGATCCGGCTCGAGACCGGCGTGGATTTCATCGTCGTGATGGCGCCCGACCGCACCCGCTACACCCACACCGAACCGGATCGGATCGGAAAGCCGTTCAGCGGCAACATCGATCGGGCGCTCGCGGGACAGACGTTCACCGAGACCTATACCGGTACCCTGGGCCCCTCCATTCGCGCGGTGACTCCGGTACACGCCGACGGCCGTATCGTCGCGCTGGTCGCCGCGGGCGTGACGCGGGCGCGCATCGGCGACCAGGTCCGGCAGCAGTTGCCGCTGATCGTCGGGGCCGCGGGCGCGGGCCTGCTGCTGGCGGTGCTGGGCTCGCTGCTGCTGCGGCGTCGATTGCTGCGCCAGACCCACGGTCTGGCGCCGGCCGAGTTGCGCAGCCTCTACGAGCATCACGACGCCGTGCTGCATTCGATCCACGAGGGACTGGTGGTGTTCGATCGGGATGCGGAGACGGCCGCGGTCGTCAACGATCAGGCGCGGTTGCTGCTGGAGCTGCCAGACGGGCCGGTCCGCCGCGCCGATCTGCCGATCTCGTTGCGCCGCATGGATCTTCAGGTGGTGCGCGACGAGATGCACGTGACCGCCGAGCGTGTCCTGGTGGTGAACCAGGACGTCGTGCGCTGGTCGGGCCGGCCGCTGGGCACGGTGCTCACCGTGCGTGACCACACCGAGCTGCGCGACATGATGGGGGAGCTGAATTCCGTTCGGGGGCTGGCTGATTCGCTGCGTTCGCAGGCGCACGAGGCCGCCAACCGGTTGCACACCGTCGTCACCATGGTCGAGCTGGGCCGCTACCGGGAGGCCGTCGAGTTCGCCACGGCCGAGCTGCGGTTGTCGCAGGCCCTGATCGACCGGTTGACCGGCGCGGTGGGCGAACCCGCCCTGGTGGCGCTGCTGCTCGGCAAGGTCGACCAGGCCCTCGAGCGCGGTGTGGAGCTGACCGTCGCACAGGATACGGTGCTCGATACCGCGGCCCCGCTGACCGCGCAGGAAATGGTGACCCTGGTGGGCAATCTGATCGACAATGCCCTCGACGCGGTCGCCCAGACCCCCGACGCCTGGGTGGAGGTGACCGTGCGGCACGAGGAGGACGGGCTCTACCTGCGCATCGCGGACAGCGGGCCCGGCATGTCCGAGGAGGTGTTCGCCCGAGCCATGGAACGCGGCTACTCGACCAAGACCGACCACCAGGGCCTCGGCCTGGCGTTGGTGCGGCGGCTGGTGGCGCGGCACGGCGGCACCCTGCGCGCCGAGCGGGCCGCGGAGTCGGCGGTCGTGGTGCGGATTCCGCGATGACCGTCCGGGTCCTGATCGTCGAGGACGAGCCGCAGATCGCCGCCGCCCATCGTGCTTATCTGGAGCGACTGGCGGGTTTCACGGTCGCGGGCGTCGCCGGAACCGGCCGGGAGGCGCTGCGCGCGGCGTCCCGGGCGGCCGGATCGGGTGCGCCGATCGACCTGGTGCTGCTGGACATCGGCCTGCCCGACATCGGCGGCCTGGAGGTGGCCGCGGCGCTGGCCCGGCTGCGCCCGCGGCCCGACGTCATCGCGATCACCTCGGCCCGCGATCTCGAGGTGGTTCGTGCCGCCGTCGCGCACGGCGTCGCGCTGTATCTGCTGAAGCCGTTCACGTTCGCGGCGTTCCGGGAGAAGCTGGATCGCTATCTGGAGTATCGCGCCGCGCTGGCGGCCGGGGCGGCCACCGTCACCCAGCACGACATCGACCGGGCGTTCAGCGCCCTGCGCACCGCCTACCCGAAGACCACGGCGCCCAAGGGCGTCGCGCCGCACACCCTGGCGGAGGTGTCGCGTGCGGTCCGCGCGGCGAGCGACGGCCTGTCGGCCACGGAAACGGGCCGCGCGGTAGGGGTCTCGCGGGTGACGGCCTGGCGCTATCTGGAGCGGCTGGCCGAGGACGGGGTGGTGGACCGGCGCAGCGACTACGGCCGGGCGGGGCGCCCGCAGGTGCGCTATGTGTGGCGGCGCTGACTCGGTCCGCTGGGCTTGAAACGTGTTGTGTTGTATAACAATTACCGCAAACCCCTATTGTGGATTCTCGCCGTCGGCTGGCAGGGTTTCCGGCTGTCGCGAGCAGTCGGCGACGCGCGGGTCGCCGCGGGGGTGTGCGAACACTCCTGGCGTTTGCCTGCGATGTGCGGTGACGGACATCACCTGAGAGAAGACTTAAGAAAGTGCTGCGAGGTATGTAACAGTGGCCACTCTTCCCGGCCTTGGTGAGGTGTAACAGTAGTGATCGGCGTACGTATTTACAAGCAACAGTTCCAGGGTCTTCTTTAGCGGGGCGAAAGTGCAAACGGTCGGCAAACGCTCGGGTTCGCCTGATCCGAAACGGTACCTGTGGGTGCTCGGATTGGTGGCTCCCAGCTGTGCGTTATTGCCCTCACAACTGGTGTTGCACACCGGGTCTCCCGTGTTCTGGTGGCTGGGTCCGATCATCGTGCTGATCGTCATCCCGGTGCTGGACTGGGTCGTGGGCGAGGACGGGAACAATCCCCACGACGAGGACTACGAACGGCTGTCCAACGA
Source organism: Nocardia wallacei (assembly GCF_014466955.1). Lineage (NCBI taxonomy): Bacteria > Bacillati > Actinomycetota > Actinomycetes > Mycobacteriales > Nocardiaceae > Nocardia > Nocardia wallacei. Next base: position 1,457,608 of record NZ_AP023396.1, read on the forward strand.
TCGGTACTACCGGTGGTGCACCTATCTGTTCCTGCCCATCCAGCTGATCGGCCTGTTCGTGGCCGCCTACATGTGGGCCAACGACGAGCTGCGGGTCGTCGACAAGCTCGGCCTGGCCGCGACGCTGGGTTTCATGAGCGGCATCGGCATCAACGCCGCGCACGAACTCGGGCATCGGGTCGAGCGCCTGGAGCGGTGGCTGGCGAAGATCGCGCTGGCGCAGTCCGGATACGGGCACTTCTACGTCGAGCACAACAAGGGCCACCACGCCCGGGTCGCGACGCCGGAGGATCCGGCCAGCGGCCGCCTGGGCGAGTCGCTGTGGGAGTTCTTGCCGCGCAGCGTGATCGGTGGTTTCCGCTCCGGAATCCGGCTCGAGCGCGACCGGCTGCGGCGCCGGAACCTGGGCTGGTGGAGCGTGCACAACAACATCCTGCAGGCGTGGTCGATGACGGTGGTGCTCTACGGCGCGCTGCTGCTCGCCTTCGGCCCGAAGATGCTGCCGTACCTGCTGCTGCAGGCGGTGCTGGCGGCCGGACTGCTGGAGACGGTGAACTATGTCGAGCACTACGGGCTGATGCGCGCCAAGCGGCCCAACGGCATGTGGGCGCGCTGCTCGCCCGCCGACAGCTGGAACTCCGACCGCCTGGTGACCAACATCTTCCTGTTCCACCTGCAGCGGCACAGCGACCACCACGCCAACCCCGGCCGCCGTTACCAGACCCTGCGCAGTTCGCGAGAGGCGCCGCAACTTCCGGCGGGCTACGCCTCGATGATCCTGCTCGCGGCGATCCCTCCGTTGTGGCGCCACGTGATGGACCCGCGCGTGCTCGCCCACTACGACGGCGACATCAGCCGCGCCAATATCGCCCCGCGCAAACGCGGCCGCATCCTGGCCGCCCACGGCGGGCCCGCCCCCGCGTAGTCGCGGGCCGTTCGATACGACGAGACAGCGCCGCCGGGCGTGCGAATCGCGCGTCCGGCAAGCTGTCTCGCCCGGCCGCGACCACCTCGGACCTCCCTTGCGTATCGCGTACGCATGGAAGCGGCTAGCCTTTCCTGAGTACACGCCGACCAGGAGAGGCAGATGACGACCGCAGTGAGCAGCAAGATGACTGCCGACCACCGCAACGGGATCGATTACAAGGTGGCGGACCTGTCCTTGGCCGAGTTCGGCCGCAAGGAAATTCGGCTGGCGGAACACGAGATGCCGGGCCTGATGGCGTTGCGGCGCGAGTACGCGGAGGTACAGCCGCTGAAGGGGGCGCGGATTTCGGGATCGCTGCACATGACCGTGCAGACGGCGGTGCTGATCGAGACGCTGGTCGACCTGGGCGCGCAGGTGCGCTGGGCGTCCTGCAACATCTTCTCCACCCAGGACCACGCCGCCGCGGCCGTGGTGGTCGGCCCGCACGGGACCGTCGACGAGCCCAAGGGCACACCGGTCTTCGCGTGGAAGGGTGAGAGCCTGGAGGAGTACTGGTGGGCCGCCGAGCAGATGCTGACCTGGCCGGGTGAGCCCGCCAACATGATCCTCGACGACGGCGGCGACGCCACCATGCTGGTGCTGCGCGGCGCCCAGTACGAGAAGGCCGGTGTGGTGCCGCCGCCGGACGAGGACCACTCCGCCGAGTTCACGGTCTTCCTGAATCTGCTGCGCGAGCGGTTCGAGACCGACAAGGGCAAGTGGACCGCGATCGCCGAGAGCGTCCGGGGCGTCACCGAGGAGACCACCACGGGCGTACTGCGGCTCTACCAGTTCGCGGCCGCCGGTGAACTGTCGTTCCCGGCGATCAACGTCAACGACTCGGTCACCAAGTCCAAGTTCGACAACAAGTACGGCACCCGGCACTCGCTCATCGACGGCATCAACCGCGGCACCGATGTGCTGATCGGTGGCAAGAAGGTGCTGATCTGCGGCTACGGCGACGTCGGCAAGGGCTGCGCGGAGTCGCTGGCGGGCCAGGGCGCGCGCGTGCAGGTCACCGAGATCGACCCGATCAACGCGCTGCAGGCGCTGATGGACGGCTACGACGTCGTCACCGTCGAGCAGGCCATCGCCTCGGCCGACATCGTGGTCACCTCCACCGGCAACAAGGACATCATCACCCTCGACCACATGAAGGCGATGAAGGACCAGGCCATCCTGGGCAATATCGGCCACTTCGACAACGAGATCGACATGGCCGCGCTGGAGCGTTCCGGCGCCGAGCGGCTCACCATCAAGCCGCAGGTCGATCTGTGGACCTTCAAGGAAACCGGCAAGTCCATCATCGTGCTGTCCGAGGGTCGCCTGCTGAACCTGGGCAACGCCACCGGCCACCCGTCGTTCGTGATGTCCAACAGCTTCTCCAACCAGGTCATCGCCCAGATCGAGCTGTGGACCAAGCCGGAGGAGTACGACAACGAGGTGTACCGGCTGCCCAAGCACCTGGACGAGAAGGTGGCCCGCATCCACGTCGAGGCACTCGGCGGGACGCTCACCAAGCTGACCAAGGATCAGGCCGAGTACATCGGCGTGGACGTGGAGGGACCCTACAAGCCCGACCACTACCGCTACTGAAATCGTGAGGGTCTAACCTGCATCCCATGGGTGCGTTGGTTGCGGTGGAAGGTCTGGACGGGGCCGGCAAGCGCACGTTGATCGGGGCGGTCGCCGAGGGGCTGCGGGAGCGCGGGGTGCGGGTGGGCGCCCTGGCGTTCCCGCGCTACGGGCGGTCGGTGCATGCCGACCTCGCGGCCGAGGCGCTGCGTGGGCGGCACGGCGACGTGGCCGCCTCGGTCAACGCGATGGCCCTGCTGTTCGCACTCGATCGCGCCGACGCCCGCGACGAACTGTCGAAGTCGCTGGCCGACAACGACATCGTGCTGCTCGATCGCTACGTCGCGTCGAATGCCGCCTACAACGCCGCGCGGACCGGCCAGTCCGCGGACGGCGAAATCGCTTCCTGGGTAGCGGAATTGGAATTCGGCCGGTTCGAATTGCCGGTGCCCGATGTGCAGATACTGCTGGACGTGCCGATCGAGGTGGCCGCCGAACGTGCCCGCCGCCGTGGCGAACTCGACCACACCCGCGACCTGGATGCCTACGAACGCGACAAAGGACTGCAGGAACGCACGGCGGCGGTTTATCGTGTGCTGGCCGAATCGCAGTGGCACGGACCCTGGTGGGTCCATGCGCCCCATGACGATCCGGCAACACTCGCCGCGCGCCTCTCGGAAATGGTTGCCCGATAGGGTTGGATGTGCGTCGGTAATGTACCAGTGTTGGCGTGGTTGCCCGTTCCGAGCCGGAGAGATGACAACATAGTAGTTATGAAGCCGAAGATTCTGGTCGTCGACGACGATATGGCGCTCGCGGAGATGCTCACGATCGTCTTGCGCGGCGAGGGTTTCGACCCTCACGTCGTCGGCGACGGCACGCAGGCGCTCACCGCGGTCAGGGAGCTACGCCCCGACCTGGTGCTGCTCGATCTGATGCTGCCCGGCATGAACGGCATCGACGTGTGCCGCGTGCTGCGCGCCGATTCCGGCGTGCCGATCGTGATGCTGACGGCGAAGACCGACACGGTCGACGTCGTGCTGGGCCTGGAATCGGGGGCCGACGATTACATCGTCAAGCCGTTCAAGCCGAAGGAACTCGTCGCCCGGGTGCGGGCTCGCCTGCGCCGCACCGAGGAGGAACCGGCGGAGCTGCTGTCGATCGCGGACATCGTCATCGACGTTCCGGCCCACAAGGTCACGCGCGCCGGTCAGCAGATCTCGCTGACCCCGCTGGAATTCGATCTGCTGGTGGCCCTGGCTCGCAAACCACGCCAGGTCTTCACCCGTGAGGTGCTGCTCGAACAGGTCTGGGGTTACCGGCACGCCGCCGACACCCGCCTGGTCAACGTGCACGTGCAGCGGCTGCGCGCCAAGGTCGAGAAGGACCCGGAGAATCCCGAGATCGTGCTGACCGTGCGGGGTGTCGGCTACAAGGCCGGACCACCGTGATCGATGGCTCCAGAGACCGCGTTCAGCGGTTGCTGGCAGCTCTGGTGGACCGATCCAAATCCGTCGGAGAAGCACTGGGCCATGTGTGGCGGCGCTCGCTGCAGTTGCGCGTCGTCGTGTCCACGCTCACCCTGTCGCTGATCGTGATCACGATCCTCGGTGTCGTACTGACCAGCCAGATCACCGACCGGTTGCTGCAGGCCAAGCAGAACGCGGGGCTCGAGGAGATGGGCCGGGCCCGCAATACCGTCGAGGCCCAGCTGACCGTCGCGAACGATTCGAGCAGTCAGGCGATTCGGCTGCAGGACGCGCTGCGCGTGCTGACCTCGGGGAGCAGTTCGCAATCGGTCGGCGCGGCGGGCGGTTACGAGGCGGCGCTGGTGATGGTCGGCGACGGCCAGCAGGAGATTCCGGCGGGCCCGATCCAGGACGTGCCGGCCGAACTGCGCCGGTTCGTCCAGCAGAACCAGGTCAGCTACCAGTTCACGACGGTGTCGGATTCCGAGCGCTATCGCGGCCCGGCGCTCATCATCGGCAGCCCCAGTCTCGAGGTACCCACACTCGAGATCTACCTGATCTTCCCGCTCACCAACGAGCACCGCAGCCGAGACCTGATGACCGGCACCATGCTGATCGGCGGCCTCGTGCTCCTGGTCCTGCTGGCCGCGATCACGGCCCTGGTGACCAGGCAGGTGGTGCTGCCGATCCGTTCGGCCGCGCGCATCGCCAGCCGCTTCGCCGACGGTCGGCTCAAGGAGCGGATGCTGGTCCGGGGCGAGGACGACATGGCCCGGCTGGCCATGTCGTTCAACGAGATGGCCGAGAGCCTGTCCAACCAGATCACCCAGCTCGAGGAGTTCGGTAATCTGCAACGCCGGTTCACCTCCGACGTCAGCCACGAACTGCGCACCCCGCTGACCACCGTGCGCATGGCCGCCGATCTGATCCACGGTTCCAGCGACGAACTGGATCCCGCGCTGGCCCGCAGCGCCGAACTGCTGGTCACCGAGCTGGACCGGTTCGAGGGCCTGCTCAACGACCTGCTGGAGATCAGCCGCCACGACGCGGGCGTCGCCGAGCTGCAGGTGGAGTCGCTGGACGTGCGGATGTGCGCGCGGGCGGCCATCTCCACCGTGCGGCATCTGGCCAAGGAGACCGGCGTGGAGCTGGTGGTCGATCTGCCGGAGGACCCGCTGGTGGCCGAGGTGGATCCGCGACGCGTCGAGCGCGTGTTGCGCAACCTGCTCGCCAACGCCATCGATCACAGCGAGGGCAAGCCGGTGCTGATCCGGATGCGCGGCGACGTCGAGGCCAACTCGGTCGGTATCGTGGTCCGCGACCAGGGCGTGGGCCTGCGGCCGGGCGAGGAGAAGCTGGTGTTCAACCGGTTCTGGCGCTCGGACCCCTCGCGCATGCGCCGCTCCGGCGGCACCGGGCTGGGCCTGTCGATCAGCGTGGAGGACGCCAATCTGCACGACGGCCGGCTGGAGGCATGGGGCGAGCCGGGGCAGGGCGCCAGCTTCCGGCTCACGCTGCCACTGGTACGCGGGCGCAAACTGGGCAACAGCCCGCTGTCGCTGGAACCGCCCAAGCGCAGGCTGGTGGAATTGCCTGCGTCGCAAGAAGATTCGAGTGCGGCGGAGTCGCCGGGCGGTGCGGCGCCGGGCAGCGCCGCCGAGGACGACCGACCCGCATCGGACGGCAGCGCGGAATCGGCAGGCAGCGCGGAGTCGGAAGGCAGGGCGGAATCGGAAGGCAGGGCGGAGTCGGAAGGCAGGGCGGAATCGGAAGAAACTGTGCCCCAGGACGATCCGGCGGTAGCGGAGAACACGGGCCCCTCGGTCGGCTCCGGGAACGGTGCCGGATCGTCCGCCGACCCTGTATTCGACGACACCGGAGACCCGAAACGATGAGCGACCGGTTCGCCCCGCCACGAAGGCCCGCACCGCGGCGGCCCTCCGATCACCCCGGTCGCTGGGTCCGCGCGGTGCTCGCCGTCGCGCTGGCAGGCGTGCTGGCATCGTCGGGGTGCGCGAATCTGCCGGACAACTCGGCCCCGCAGGCGCTGGGCACCTTGGATCGCCAAACTCCGTCGCAGACCTCGTTGTCCCCGGCCGCCGGTCGCGATCCGGACCTGTTGGTGCGCGATTTCCTGCAGGCTACAGCGGATCCGGCCAACCACCACCAGACCGCCCGGCAGTATCTGACGCCGCAGGCCGCCCAGGGCTGGGACGACGCCGCCCGAACGGTGATCGTCGAGAAACCCGACACGCTGCGGCTGTCGAGGACCGCCGACGCCGCGACCTATCAGATTCGGGCGCACAAGATCGGTGAGCTGGACGCCGACGGGTCCTATCACGCCTCCGACATGACTTTCGAGACTCCGATCGAAATGACCCGGGTCGATGGTGAGTGGCGGATCAGCGAGCTGTCGTCCGACCTGGGCGTGGTGATCGACAGCAACGCGTTCGACAAGATGTACGAGCGGTATTCGCTCTACTTCTCCAATGCGGCCGGGACCTCGATGGTGCCCGATCTGCGCTGGAACGCGATCCGCAAGGATCAGCTCACGCAGTGGCTGCTGAAGCTGTTGGCCGAGGGGCCGCGAGCGGCATTGGCGCCGGCGGTGCGCAATGTGCTGTCCGGGCCGGTGTCCGTGCACGGGCCGCCCGTCAAGCCCAACGGGGACACCGAGGGCGTGGGTATCGGCCTGGGCGGTGTCCAGATCGACTTCACCGGTGCGTCCGGCCTGGATCAGCACAACAGGGAATTGCTGGCCGCGCAGGTGGTTTCGACATTGTCCGGCGCCGGCGTTCTCGGGCCGTATTTCCTGCTGGGTGACGGCAAACCCCTCGACGAGCGATTCGCCGTCACCGGTTGGCAGGTCGCGGATGTCAGTGCCTACAGTCCGAACGCCAACGCGCACAACAAGATCGGCTTACACGCGGTCCGCGACGGTTCCTTGGTCAAGGTACTCGACAACGGGTTCGAGCCGACGCCGGGCTACTTCGGTGAGGCACGTAATCTGCAGTCGGTCGGGTTGTCGCAGGACGGGCAATTCGTCGCGGCCGTGGCGGATACCGGCCGACCCGCCCCCCAGCCCGCCAAGACGCTGGTGATCGGCAACTATGACGGCAATGTCTTCCCGGTCGCGGAGGGCAATTCCTTCACCCGCCCGTCCTGGACGGTCGACGGAAGTTCGGCGTGGGCCGTCCAGGACGGCGAACGCGTGATCCGCGCTGTGCACGACCGCAGTACCGGCACCGTATCGGTACAGGACGTCGACACGTCCGCTTTGTTCGCGCCGCCGCCTTCCCTGTCCGATCCTCCGCTGCGGCTGCCGATCACCGAATTGCGAATCTCCCGGACCGGTGCCAGGGCGGCGCTCATCGCCGGTGGCCGGGTATTCGTGGCCGTGGTGGTGCCGCAGCCCGGCGGCAAGTACTCCCTGGCCTCGCCGTCGCCGGTCGCCGTCAGCCTCGGCACGTCCGCGGTCTCGCTGGACTGGCTCGGCGGTGACAACCTCCTGATCGGGCGAGACAGCACCACCGAGCCGGTCGAGACCGCGTTCATCGATGGCTCGCAACCGACTCCGCTGACGAGCCAGAACCTGACCTATCCGATTCGGGTGGTGAGCGCGTCGCCCGAAATCCAGTACGTGGTCGACCAGCGTGCGGTGATGCAACTACAGTCCGAGGGACCCCGCGCGGAGCGCTTCTGGCGCGAGGTCCAAGGGCTCGGCGCCAGCGCCGTTCCCGTCCTGCCCGGTTAGGCTTTGCCGGATTGTCGCAGGATGTCGAAAGCAACCGTGTGACAACAAGTTCCGCATAGAAGTTTGTCGGTGGGCGCGGGCACACTGGGCCGATGCCGTTGGACCTGATTCTGCCGCGCGCGTGCGGCGGATGTGCGAAGCTCGGGACGCTCTGGTGCGACGACTGCGCCGCGAGCCTGGCCGGGCCGCCGGTCCGGGTGCGGCCGCGTACCGACCCCGGGGTGCCGTGCTGGGCGCTCGGCCCGTATACCGGGCCGGCGCGGCGCGCGGTGCTGGCGGCCAAGGAGTACGGCCGCCGCGACTTGGCCGCGCCGTTGGGGCTGGCCGTGGCGCGGGGGCTGGACGGGTTGCGCGCCCGCGACCGGCCGCTGGTGCTCGTGCCCGCGCCGAGCCGGCGGGCGGCCGCGCGGCGGCGCGGTGGCGATCCGGTGGCCCGGACCGTCCGGGTGGCCGCGAGTTGGCTGCCGGATTGCCGATGCGCGCCCGTGCTCGCTACACGGCGCGGCGTGCGTGATTCGGTCGGCCTGAGCCGCGAGGACCGGCGACACAATCTGCGCGACCGTGTCACCGCCGTCGGCCGGGCGTTGCCCGCCGCCCTGCGCGTGCTGAATGCCGAGGTGGTGCTCGTGGACGACGTCTTGACGACCGGTGCCACGGCCGCCGAGGCGGTCCGGACACTCGCCCGGATCGGCGTGGCGGTACGTGGCGTGTTGGTGACATGTGCTGCTTGAAGCTTTGAAATTCGTGTGAACACTGGCGGTCGGAACGCTGTCGTAATAGCGTTGCTGACAGAGCGATCTGACACCCGAACCAGAGAGTTTGGAGGTGGCACCTCGGACGACTTTCGTGCCGAGTTCCCCGGCATCGGCCTCGGCTCGGCGCGGTTGAATCCCGCCGCACATGCATCGGTTGTGCGGCCAGATCCGGGAGGTACGCGTGACGACTTCACGACCTTCAGTGAAAGCAGCAGATCCCTCGGTCCGTGACGGCTCTGCGTTCGAGTTCGAACGCAACGGCGCCGAGCAGCCTGCAGCGGACCGGCCCAGGACGCCTCGAGCGGACGTCGTGGTGAAGGGCCGCAACGTCGAGGTTCCCGATCATTTCCGAATCCACGTGGAGGAGAAGCTCTCCCGGCTCGAGCGCTTCGATCCATCGATCTATCTGTTCGACGTCGAGCTGTTCCACGAACGCAATCGCCGCCAGCGCAAGAGTTGCCAGCGCCTGGAGATCACCGTGCGCGGCAAGGGACCGGTGGCCCGGTCCGAGGCCTGCGCGGACAGCTTCTACGCCGCCCTCGAGTCGGCCGTGGAGAAGCTGGAGAGCCGCCTGCGCCGCAGCAAGGACCGGCGGCGCGTGCACTACGGGGAGAAGACCCCCCTCTCGGTGGCCGAGGCCACGGCCACGCTGGTCGATGAGGCGGCACCGGTTCCGGTCAACGGGACCGCCACCCACGAACATCGTTCCGAGGAAACGGAATCCGGCGAGTACGCCGGTCCGGGCCACATCGTCCGGACGAAGGTGCATCCGGCGAATCCCATGTCGGTCGACGATGCGCTCTACCAGATGGAGCTCGTCGGCCACGATTTCTTCCTCTTCCACGATCGTGAGACCGACCGACCGTCGGTGGTCTATCGCCGCCACGCCTTCGACTACGGCCTGATCCGGCTCGCGTAGCGGCATCTCCCGTTCGCGCACGGGGCCGTTGGTTTCCACCTTCGGCCCTGTGGCCGGGGAATCCGATCGGCGCACCCGTCGGGGCCGTTTCCGATCCGTCACGGGGAATCGAGGACACCGACTACGCCGCCCGAGGGTCATTTGTCTGTGACACCGTGTCTCGATTTTTTTCTTACCTCGGAGTAAGTTTGGTGGCCAGGTGGTTCTCTCGAAAGGATTCCCATGGCAACCCAGGGCGCTCGCCGTGCCGTCATCGTCTCCGGGGTCCGCACGCCGTTCGTGCGGGCGTTCACCGACTACACCCGGATGGACTCCATCGACCTGGCCGACGTGGCGGTCGCGGGGCTACTGGAACGGACCGCGTTGCCCAAAGAGCAGGTGCAGGCGATCGTGTGGGGCGGGGTCATCCTGCCCAGCGCGGCCCCGAACATCGCGCGGGAGATCGCCCTGGACCTGAAGCTGGACCCGGGCTGTGAGGGCCACACCGTGACCCGGGCCTGCGCGTCCGGGTTACAGGCGGTCACCACGGCGGCGGCCGCCATCGAGCGCGGCGAGTACGACATCATGATCGCCGGCGGCAGCGACTCGACCAGCAACGCCGAGGTCAAGTTGCCGCAGAAGATGGTGCACGCGGCGGCGCCGCTGGCCCTGGGCAAGCCGAAGGCCAAGGACTACCTGTCGGCGGTCGCGCAACTGGCGCCGTTCACCGATCTCCTGCCGCGCCGGCCGAAGATCGAGGAGCGCACCACCGGCGAGGTGATGGGGGAGTCGGCGGAGAAGATGGCCGGCATCCACGGTGTCACCCGCGCCGCGCAGGACGAGTTCGCCGCCCGCTCACACCACCGGGCCGCGGCGGCCATCGAGTCCGGCCGCTTCGACCGCGAGGTGCTGGAAGTCGTGACGCCGGAAGGGAAGTCGATCACTCGCGACGGCCTGGTGCGGGCCAACACCAGCGTCGAGAAGCTCGCGACCCTCGCGCCGGTGTTCGCCGAGAACGGCACCGTCACCGCCGGCAATGCCAGCCCGCTCACGGACGGGGCCGCCGCGGTGCTGCTGATGAGCGAGGAGAAGGCCCGCGAGCTGGGCCTGCAGCCGCTGGCCGCGTTCCGCTCCTGGAGCTACGTCAGCGTCGACCCGCGCGACCAGGTGCTGATCGGGCCTGCCATCTCCATGCCGCGCGCCCTCGACAAGGCCGGAATGTCGCTCGCCGACGTCGATTTCGTCGACATCCACGAGGCCTTCGCCGCCCAGACCCTGTCCGTGCTGGCCGCCCTGAGCAGTGACGAGTGGGCCAAGACCCGCCTCGACCGCGATACCGCTGTCGGTGAGATCGACCCGGCGATCCTGAACGTGCACGGCGGCTCGGTTTCCCTCGGGCACCCCTTCGGTGCCACGGGCGCCCGCATGGTCACCACCATGGCCAACGAACTCGCCCTCTCCGGGAAGAGCGCCGCCCTGCTCGGCATTTGCGCGGCAGGCGGCATCGGTGCGTCGGCGGTGCTGGAACGCGTCTGAGTGACGACGCGGGAAAGTCGTTGGCGCGCAGCGGCACTCAGCGCCGGAAGCGTTCCCAGTGGACCGCCTCCGCGAGTGGGCGGCGCGCGCGCCAACCGAAGCGCTCCAGGTCCGGTGTCTGCTGGAACTCGTGCACCGGGCCGACACACAGCCACGCGACCGGCCGGATGCCCGGCGGCAACTCGATCAGGTCGGTGAGAAACGGGCCGTCGTAGAAGCTCACCCAGCCGACGCCGACGCCCTCGGCGGTGGCGGCCAGCCACAGGTTCTGGATGGCGAGAATCGTGGAGTAGAGCCCGGTTTCGGGGACGGTGGCCCGCCCGAGGACCTGCGGCCCGCCGCGGCCGTCGTCGTGGGTGACGACGACGCCGGTGCCGCTCTCGATGATGCCCTCGATCTTGATCGGATCGAAGACGCGGGCCCGCTCGGGCGGCAGCGCGTCTCGGAACTTGGTGCGCTTCCGCGCGACGTGCGTGGCGAAGCGCGCCAGCCGTCCGCGGTCCCGCACGACGACGAAATCCCACGGCTGCGAATTGCCGACGCTCGGTGCGCGGTGCGCGGCGTCGAGGATCCGCAGCAGCGTCTGGTCGTCGACCAGTTCCCCGGTGAATTCCGCGCGCACGTCGCGCCGTTGTCGAATTACGTCGTAGATACCGGGTTGAGCCAACACGGGCCTCAGTCAATCAGGCGGGCGGGCGGACCGGTCCGTCGGCATCCTGAAATCCCCGCACAAAGGCGCACCCCGTATCGGAGAGGGGAACCGATACGGGGTGCGTGAATACGGGAAGCTCAGGCGACGGCCGCCGCGGCCCGGCGCGCGATCCGGCGACGGCCCTCCTGCAGGGCCGTGCGCAGCCCGCGTCGGCGACCGGTGGCCGGGTCGATCGTGGCCGCACCGCCGAAGACGCGCTCGGACCTGGTCTCCGGGGCGTCGTCGGCGCTGCGGCGCAGGTACTTGTTCGGCAGCGACAGCTTGATGATGGTGCGCCACGACTTGGCGTACTGCACCGGCAGCGACCCGGTGGTGTAGGGCAGGTCGTACTTGTCGCACAGCTCGCGCACCCGCACCGCGATCGCCGCGAGCCGGTTGCTCGGCAGATCCGGGAACAGGTGATGCTCGATCTGGTGCGAGAGGTTGCCGGTCATGAAGTGCAGCAGCGGGCCACCGGAGATATTGGCGCTGCCCAGCATCTGCCGCAGGTACCACTGGCCCTGGGTTTCACCGTCGATGTCGGCCTTGGTGAACTTCTCGGCGCCGTCGGGGAAGTGGCCGCAGAAGATGACCGCGTTGGTCCACACATTGCGCACCACATTGGCGGTGATGTTGGCCGTCAGCGTGGAGAAGAACGCCGGGCCGGTCAGCAGCGGGAAGATCAGGTAGTCCTTGGCGACCTGCTTGCCGACCTTCTTCAGCACCAGGCGGCGGTCCGCCTCGAACTGTTTGCGCTCCGGGCTGTCGGCGGGCCACTTCTTCTTGGCGACCTTGCCCAGCTCCAGATGCTGGATCGCGACGCCGTATTCGAAGAACATCTGCAGCAGCAGGTTGTACACCGGCTGGCCGAGATAGAACGGCGACCAGCGCTGGTCGCGGGTGACGCGCAGCAGGCCGTAGCCGATGTCGTCGTCCATGCCCAGCACGTTGGTGTACTTGTGGTGCAGGAAGTTGTGCGTGATCTTCCAGTGCTCCGACGGGCCGACGTTGTCCCATTCCCACGTCGAGGAGTGGACCTCGGGATCGTTCATCCAATCCCACTGGCCGTGCATGACGTTGTGGCCGATCTCCATGTTCTCGATGATCTTGGCGGTGCTCAGCAGCGCCGTACCGGCCAGCCAGGCCGGCGGCAGGAAGCTGGCGAACAGCACCACGCGGCCGGAGATCTCGAGCGCGCGCTGTAGCCGGATCACATTGCGGATGTACTTGGCGTCGCGCTCGCCACGGGACGCCTCGATCTCGCGCCGGATCGAATCCAGCTCGGCACCGATGGCCTCCACATCCTCGGGGGTGAGGTGGGCGTATTCCTTGACATCCGAGATCGCCATGCCGGTTACACTACCGTAGGTTACGGCTCCGTAGGTTGTTGCTCGATCGATTCACAACTGTGGCGTACGCCGCATTGTGATCGTGGCCAACATGTGCTTAATTGGACCGCTGACGTCGGCGTACCCGCCGGATCGCGCGCTCGCGCAAGGCCCGTTGCCGCAGCACCTTCTTCTCCTGCCGGGCCTTGTCCTGCAGGGCCAGTTTCGCCTCGTGCAGCGACTCCTTCTCCTTCCGCGCCTTCTCCTTCAGCGCCACCTTCGCCTCGGCCAGCGCCGAGCGCAGCCCGCGCCGCTGCCCGGTCACCGGATCCACGGGCCAGTGGGACTCGGCCCACTGCTCGGTGCTCGGCAGCGCGGGCAGGGTGATCCCGGCGAACTTGCGCTCCGAGGAGGTCTCGGGGGCGTCGTCGGCGGTGCGCCGCAGGAACCGGTCCGGCAGCGCCAGCTTGTGGATGGTGCGGAAGGCGAGCAGATACTGCTTGCCCAGCGAGCCCGTGGTGTAGGGCAGGTCGTACTTGTCGCACAGCTCCCGGACTCGGCGCGCGACTTCCGGATAGCGGTTGCTGGGCAGATCCGGGAACAGGTGATGCTCGATCTGATAGCAGAGATTTCCGCTCATGAAGGCCATCACCGGGCCCGCGGAGAAGTTCGCGCTGCCGAGCATCTGCCGCAGATACCACTCGCCGCGGGTCTCGCCCTCCAGTTGCTCGATGGTGAACTTCTCGGCGCCGTCGGGGAAGTGGCCGCAGAAGATGACCGCGTAAGCCCACAGGTTGCGAACCAGGTTGGCGGCGGCGTTGGCCTTCAGCGTCGCCTTCCATCCCGGGCCGGTCAGTGCCGGGTAGATGACGAAATCCTTGCCGACCTGCCGGGCGATCTTGCGTCCGAACACGCGGTTCGGCTCCGACATCACCTGCCAGCGCGGCGTGCCGGACAGCTCCCTGTCGATGCTCCAGTCGTGCAGCGCGATACCCCACTCGAAGGTCGCGGCCAGCAGCAGGTTCGCCGCCGGCTGTGCCAGGTGCAGCGGCTTCCACTCCTCGTCCCGGGTCATCCGCAGGATCCCGAAGCCGAGGTCCTCGTCCTTGCCGAGCACGTTGGTGTAGGTGTGGTGGGAGTAGTTGTGCGCGCGCCGCCACTGCGCCGACGGCCCGGTCATATCCCACTCCCAGGTGGTGGAGTGGATCTCCGGGTCGTTCATCCAGTCCCACTGCCCGTGGCTGATGTTGTGCCCCAGCTCCATGTTCTCGATGATCTTGGCGACCGAGAGCATCGCGGTACCGGCCACCCAGGCCCACCGGTTGCGTCCCGCGAACAACGTCGCGCGGGCGGCCGCCTCCAGCATGCGCTGGGCGCGGATGGTGCGGCGGATGTAGGTCGCGTCGCGTTCGCCGAGCGATAGCTCGACATCCCGGCGAATCGCGTCGAGTTCCTGCCCCAGGGTCTCGATATCGGCCGCCGTCAGATGGGCGAATGCCTTGATATCGGTGATGGCCACCGCGTCTCCCTGCTCCCTGTGTTTCTCGGGCCGTGCCTTCGGTACGGCGTGTTCGCGGCCCGGAGGCTCGACTACCTTCGAGGGTATCGGGTTCCGGTGAACCCGAGTGGTGCCCGCGGCTACACGTCGAGGGTGCAGTCCCCGGCGGCGGCCGAGACGCAGGTCTGAATCTTCTCCCCGGCTTGATGTTCCGCGCCGTTGCGCAGATCGCGCACGTGGCCGTCGGTGAGAGACACGACACAGGTCTGGCAGATGCCCATGCGGCAACCGAACGGCATCTGCACACCGGCGTCCTCACCGGCCTGCATCAGCGTGGTGGCGCCGTCGACGGTCGCTGTGCGCCCGCTGCGGCCGAAGGTGACGGTGCCGCCCTGCCCGACCGCGGAGCGTTCCACCTCGAACCGCTCGATGTGCAGCTTGTCGCTGAGACCTGCTGCGGCCCAGTGCTTTTCGATGTCGTCGAGCATGCCCAGCGGGCCGCAGGCCCAGGTCTCGCGCTCGCGCCAGTCCGGGAACAGCTCATCGAGCCGGTCCAGGCCGAACTTGCCGTGCTCGGCGGTCAGATGCCGGTGCGAGGTGAAGCTCGGATGCTTGTCGTGCAGTTCGCTCAGCTCGGCGCCGAACAGCACGTCGTCGGCGGTGCGGGCGGAGTGCACGTGCACCACGTCGGGCCAGCTGCCGCGCCGGTCCATGGTGCGCAGCATGGCCATCACGGGTGTGATGCCGCTGCCCGCGGTCAAGAACAGCACCTTCGCGGGCGGCGGCTCCGGCAGCACGAAACCGCCCTGCGGTGCGGCCAGCCGCACGACGGTCCCCTCGGGGACCCCGTTGACAAGGTGGCTGGACAGGAAACCTTCCGGCATCGCCTTGACCGCGATGGAGATCAGCCGCTTGGACCGGCTGTCGGGATCGGTCCAGTCCGGCGGGCAGGTCAGCGAGTAGGAGCGCCAGTGCCAGCGGCCCCCGACCAGCACGCCGATGCCGATGTACTGACCGGGCGTGAACTTGAAATCGAACCCCCAGCCCGGCTTGATGACCAGCGTGACCGCGTCGGTGGTCTCCTTGCGCACCGACACGATGCGCCCGCGCAGCTCGCGCGCCGACCACAGCGGGTTGATCAGGTGCAGATAGTCGTCCGGCAGCAGCGGGGTGGTGACCCGGGCGGCCGCGCCGCGCAGCGCGTTCAGCCGCGTCCGGCCGGACATCTTCGCCTCGGCGACCGGTGCCTCCAACCATTCCCGGACGCCTTGTACGGATTTCAGGACCATCGTGCGGATGCTCATTTCACTGTGTTGAACGATGCCGGCGCGCTCGATTGCGCGCTCTCCCGGTGCCAGGTTACGGCATCGTAGGTTACCGCGGCACGCTCACATCAGTTCCAGCAGGAACGGCAGCTCCTGAGTGGCGTACCAGGCCAGTTGATGGTCCTCGGCGTCGCCGAGCACGAACTCGGCGTCCTCGTCGCCCAGATCCGCGGCGTCCACGACGTCCACGGCCTTGGCCACGGCCGGTTCGGCCTCGGCGAGGTCGACGTGCACGGAGGCGATCCGGTTGTAGGCGATCGGGCCGGACAGCCGGACTACGGCGTCGTCCAGGTCGGGGCGCAGCGCGGCGCCGGTGACGTCGGCGGCGATCACCGCGCGGCGGTAGACCGGCCCGGAATAGGGGCCGTCGTCACCCGCGGGCGCGCTGGCCGCCTCGCGCTCCTCGGCGAGCAGGCGCAGCGCCGCCCGGGCGGCCTCGCCCATCGCGACCTCGGCCAGTTCCTCGTCGTCGCCGGAGGCGTAGGCCTCGCGCAGCGCCGGGGTCACCGCGAACGCCGTGTCGTTGATCGCGCGGAGCTCCCGGTCGGCCACCAGCTCGCGCAGCATCGGGACGGTCGCCGGAACGTAGACGCGTAGCTTCCGGTCACCCGCGGGCTTGCCGGACTCACTGGACGCAGGCACCGAGCATCTCCTCCATGGATTCGTGCACCGCCGCGGACAGTACTCCGATATCGGCCATCGCATCGCGGTCGGCGTTCAGACCGTAGAACACGCGGCCGTCGTAGGACGTGATGCCGATGCTCGAGGCCTGGTTGCGCAGCAGCGGCGACACCGGGTACATCTCCAGCATCCGCGCGCCGCCGATGTACATCGGCCGCTGCGGACCCGGCGCGTTGGTGATCACCAGATCGAACGTGTGCTCTGCGAACGTACTCGCCGCCCGCACGCTCATGGCGTGCAGGCTCGCCGGGGCGAAACCAGCCATGTGCACCAGGGTGCGGGCCCGCACGCCGCGCCGATTCCGGGCGTGCGCCTCGATCGAGTGCGAGATGTGCGAGAGCCGCATCACCGGATTCGCCTCGCCCACCGGCAGATCGATCACGAACGACGACACCTCGCCGGCCGGTTTCAGCCGATCACCGTGCGGTCCCTCGAGGTACACCGACATCGGGACCACCGTCCGCAGCACCGCGGATTCGGTGAGCACCTCGTCGCGCGACTGCAGGAAGATGCGCAGCGCGCCGGTCACCACGGCCAGGATCACGTCGTTGACGGAGCAGTCGAAGTGCCGCCGGATCTCGCGGTAGTCCTCCAGATCGGTCCGGACCACGTCGAAGCGGCGGTTGCGGGAGGTGTGGGTGTGGAACGGGCCGTCGCGGCCCGACGCGGTGCCGCGCAGCAGCGAGACGGCCTTCTCCAGCGCGCGGCCGCCGACGAGCCCGAGCGCGTCGCCGCCGACCTGCCGCAGCACCTCGAACGCCTCGCGCGGCCGCCCGGCCAGCTCGATCAACGTCAGGGCCAGCAGTTCTACCTCGCCGGGCTCGCGCACCGCGATCCAGGCGTCGTCGGCGACCTCGCGCGGCGACGGTCCGGCGTCGAGGATGACGTGCCCGATCTCCAGTGCGGTGCCGCCGTCGACCAGCGCCGAATGCGTCTTGGTGAACACCGCCCGGCGGCCGCCCGACAGGCCCTCGATCAGGTACATCTCCCACAGCGGCCGGGTCGGGTCCAGGGGCCGCGACGCCAGCCGGGCCACCAGATCGTGCAGCTGCGCGTCGGTGCCCGGACCGGGCAGCGCCGCGCGGCGCACGTGATAGGTGATGTCGAACCGGCCGTCGTCCACCCACACCGGGCGGCCCAGGCCGAACGGGATCTCGCGCACCTTGCGCCGGTAGCGCGGGACCAGGGCCAGCCGGTTCTCCACCAGATCGACGAGTCCGTCGTAGTCCAGCGGCGCCCGGCCGGAGTCGTCGGCGGGCGCGGGATCACGCACGATCGCGAGGGAGCCGATGTGCATCGGATTGCTGCTCGACTCGAGCCGATGGAACGACGCGTCCTGCGGCGTCAGTCTCGTGATCACGCTGCCGGATGCTCCTTCCGATACCCGCTCCATTGTGATGTCACCGAAACCGCCCCGGCCCGGCGTGTGGGACATGTCGCGATACCGAGGAAAAGCCTTTGCGCCCGGCGGTCCCCATGGCATGCTGGTCCGATTCGTGTCAGGGGGAGACGACTACGAAGGGGGAATTCATGAGCAGCCGACGCCGGTCTCTGTCACGCGCGCCGAATTTCGAGCCACCGCTGGACGACGCCGGTGATTCCGGCCATCCGGTGCGGCACGGTGGTCCGGCGAGCCGAGCCACGCTGCCCTGCCATCATGCGTCCGCGCGCGGGCTCGTGTCCGGCGCCCCGGGCCGGGCGCCGCGCCGTTCGCCGCACGACGGACGCTCTACATCGTACCCCGCCGAGGGCGAAATAGATTCCGGGACAAAGCGATTCGCCGAACGATCGCTACGCCTGGTGCTGGAGGTGGTGGACGGCCGCCGGCCGGTCGCACAGCTGCGACCAGTCGCCGAGCCGACGGTGCTCGCGGCGGTCCGGACGCTCGTCCGCACCGGCGCGGCCGAGCGGCGGCTGGGCCCGGCGGTGCTGGCATCGGTCCGGACGACGATCGTGGCGCCCGGCACCGCCGAGGTCTGCGGCGGTTACGATCGCGGCAACCGGCGCTTCGCTGTCGCGGCCCGCATCGTCGTGCGCCGCGGTGAGTGGCGGTTGGCCGCACTGCGGCTCAGGTGAGAGCGGCGCCTACCATGGAGGCCGCATTACCATGGGCGTTGCCGCGGCATCCGCGTAACCGGACCCCGCCCGCGGGGACCCGGGGATGAAGCGCCGCAAACCACGACACCGACCAGAGGACTGACGAGACCCGTGCCTGCGCTGACACTGACGAGGTTGCTACGGATTGGTGAGGGCCGCGTCGTCAAGCGGCTCGCGCGGCTGGCCGACGAAGTGCTCGCCCTGGAGGACGAGTACGCCGACCTCACCGACGCGCAGCTGCGGGCCAAGACCGACGAGTTCCGGCAGCGCTACGCCGACGGCGAATCCCTGGACGAGATCCTGCTCGAGGCATTCGCCGTCGCCCGCGAGGCGTCCTGGCGCGTGCTGAACCAGAAGCACTACAAGGTGCAGGTGATGGGTGGCGCCGCGCTGCACATCGGCAATATCGCCGAGATGAAGACCGGTGAGGGCAAGACCCTGACCTCGGTGCTGCCCGCCTACCTCAACGCGCTCAGCGGCGACGGCGTCCACATCGTCACCACCAACGACTATCTGGCCAAGCGCGACTCGGAGTGGATGGGCCGCGTGCACCGCTTCCTCGGTCTCGAGGTCGGTTCGATCCTGTCCGGCATGACCCCGGCCGAGCGGCGCGTCGCCTACAACGCCGACATCACCTACGGCACCAACAACGAGTTCGGCTTCGACTACCTGCGCGACAACATGACCCACTCGCTGGAGGATCTGGTCCAGCGCGGGCACAACTTCGCCGTGGTCGACGAGGTCGACTCGATCCTGATCGACGAGGCCCGCACCCCGCTGATCATCTCCGGCCCCGCCGACGCCTCCTCGAAGTGGTACGCCGAATTCGCGCGCATCGCGCCGCTGCTGAAGAAGGACGTGCACTACGAGGTCGACATCAAGAAGCGCACCATCGGCGTGCACGAGCAGGGCGTGGAGTTCGTCGAGGACCAGCTGGGCATCGACAATCTGTACGAGGCCGCCAACTCGCCGCTGGTCAGCTACCTGAACAACGCGATCAAGGCCAAGGAGCTGTACGTCCGCGACAAGGACTACATCGTCCGCAACGGCGAAGTGATCATCGTCGACGAGTTCACCGGCCGCATCCTGGTGGGCCGCCGCTACAACGAGGGTATGCACCAGGCCATCGAGGCCAAGGAGAAGGTGGAGATCCAGCCCGAGAACCAGACGCTGGCCACCATCACGCTGCAGAACTACTTCCGCCTCTACGACAAGCTGTCCGGTATGACCGGTACCGCCGAAACCGAAGCGGCCGAGCTGCATTCGATCTACAACCTCGGCGTGGTGCCGATCCCGACCAACAAGCCGATGATCCGCGTCGACGAGTCGGATCTGATCTACAAGACCGAGGAAGCGAAGTTCGCGGCCGTCGCCGACGACATCGTCGAGCGGCACGAGCGCAACCAGCCGGTGCTGATCGGTACCACCTCGGTGGAGCGCTCGGAGTATCTGTCGAAGCTGCTCACCAAGCGCGGCATCCCGCACAACGTCCTCAACGCCAAGTTCCACGAGCAGGAAGCCCAGATCATCGCTGAGGCGGGTCGTCCGGGCGCGGTCACCGTGGCGACCAACATGGCCGGTCGCGGTACCGACATCGTGCTGGGCGGCAACCCCGACATCATCGCCGACACGCTGCTGCGCCGCCAAGGTCTGGACCCGGTCGAGACGCCGGAGGAGTACGAGCGGCACTGGCTGCCCACCCTGGAACGGGTGAAGCAGCAGGTCGAGGAGGATGCCGAGACGGTGCGTGAGGCCGGTGGCCTGTACGTGCTGGGCACCGAGCGGCACGAGTCGCGGCGCATCGACAACCAGCTGCGCGGCCGCTCCGGCCGCCAGGGCGACCCGGGCGAATCCCGCTTCTACCTGTCGCTGGGTGACGAGCTGATGCGGCGCTTCAACGGCGCGGCGCTGGAGTCGATCATGACCCGGCTCAACCTGCCCGACGACGTGCCGATCGAGGCGAAGATGGTCTCCCGCGCCATCAAGAGCGCCCAGACCCAGGTCGAGCAGCAGAACTTCGAGATCCGCAAGAACGTCCTGAAGTACGACGAGGTGATGAACCAGCAGCGCACGGTCATCTACGCCGAGCGCCAGCGCATCCTGTCCGGTGAGGACATGGAGGGCCAGGTCGAGAACATGATCACCGACGTGATCACGGCCTACGTCAACGGCGCCACCGCCGACGGCTACGTCGAGGACTGGGACCTGGAGAAGCTGTGGACGGCGCTGAAGACGCTGTACCCGATCGGCCTCGACTACCGCGACCTGACCGGTGAGAACTCCGACGGCGAGATCGGTGAGCTGTCCCGCGAGGAACTGCTCGACGCCCTCCTCGACGATGCCCACAACGCCTATCAGCGCCGCGAGAAGGAGATCGACGACCTGGCCGGTCCGGGCAGCATGCGCAATCTGGAACGCCAGGTGCTGCTGTCGGTGCTGGACCGCAAGTGGCGCGAGCACCTCTACGAGATGGATTACCTCAAGGAGGGCATCGGCCTGCGCGCCATGGCCCAGCGCGACCCGTTGGTCGAATACCAGCGCGAGGGCTTCGACATGTTCGCCGCCATGCTCGAGGGGCTGAAGGAGGAGTCGGTCGGCTTCCTGTTCAACCTGCAGGTAGAAGTCCAGCAGCCCCAGCCGCAGACCTCCGCGGTGGCCCCCGGCCTGCGTTCCCCGGTCGGCGCCGGCGCCCCCGTCGAGGAGCCGGTCAACGGCGCCCCGGCTGCCTTGCGCGCCAAGGGAATCGACCAGCGCGACGTCAGCGGCCTGACCTACTCCGGCCCGGACGAGGGCGGCCACGCGGCCCGCCACAGCGCCCGCGAGGAATACGGTGCCGACCCCGCCGACGACGGCATGACCCGCCGCGAGCGCCGCGAGGCCGCCCGCGCCGACTCCCGCCACGGCGCCAAGCCCCCGAAGTCCAAGCGCCGCAGGTAATCTCGGCAGCAAGCGCGCCCACCCCGCACAACGGGGTGGGCGCTCCTGTCCGGTCAGGTGACGAGGGTTCTTGTCACCGTGGCCGAATTGGCGTCGCGTCCTCGATGCCTGGCACGACGTACAGCGCGTCGATCGCCGCGCGCAGTCTCGGATAGCGGTCGATCATTTCCGCGAGCTCGACTCCGTGCGCGGGCAGGTTCGCGGCGTTCAGGGCGGCGGTGACGATCACCTCGGGCCGGTCGTTCCCTGTCATGCGCGCGCCTCGCTGCTCGTGGGGAAGGGGGAGCCGACGGCTCGGGGCCGATGCCACTCGGTGTGATCCTGGAAGGCCGCCGCCACTCGCAGCGCGGTGGCGTCCGCGAAACACGGCGCCGCGATCTGCATGGCGAGTGGCAGGCCTGCGGCGTTGTGGCCCATCGGCATCGACAGCACCGGATTGGCCACGCAGTTCCAGTACGGGGTGAACGCAGCGCCGTACGCCGCGTCATTGTCCTGATGCCCGGATTCGTCGGTCAGCGCGGCCAGGAGGGGCGCCGCGGCGGCAGCGGTCGGGGAAACGACGACGTCGACGGTGGTGAACAGCTCGGTCACCGCATCGTGCACTCGGGAGCGCACCCGCTGTGCCTGGACGTAGTCGGCGCCACCGATCATGGCCCCGTTCGCGAGCAGACTACGCGCCGCCGAGGTGTAATCCTCCCAGTGGCCGGCCAGATCGATGCGGTGCTGGGCGAGCCCTTCGACGCTCGCGACGACCATCGTCGCCGTGACGGCTTCGATCCAGAACGGCAACACGACCTCGGTGACCGCAGCTCCCAGCTCTGCCAGCACCGCGACCGCGCGCTCGAAGACCGCGGGCAATGCCGGGTCGGCCGTGGACGGCAGATGGTGTTCGCGGACAACGCCGATCCGCAGCCCGGCCAGTCCCGTATCGGGGTCCGGCGGCCGGAAGGTGTCGGGGTCCACACCTGCCAGCACGTCGAGTACGGCGGCGCAGTCGCGGGCCCCGTGGGCGAGCGGACCCACCCGGTCCAGGCTGTACCCCAGCGGCACACAGCCGTTCGTGGGCACCAGGCCGAAAGTCGGTGCCAGCCCGGTCACTCCGCAGAACGCCGCCGGCACCCGAATGCTGCCCGCGGTGTCGGTGCCCAGACCCGCGGAGAAGACACCCGCGGCCACCCCGGCGGCCGATCCCGAACTGGACCCGCCCGCCCACCGCCGCGGATCCCACGGATTACGCGGCACCGGAAAGGGTTTCGCCGGGTCCGGCAGGCCGCAGCCGAACTCCGTCGTCGTGGTCTTGCCGGTGATCACCGCGCCCGCGGCGAGCAGGCGCTCGACCACTTCGGCATGGCGTTCGGGTGCCCGCTCCCGCTGCCGGACGAGACTCTGCGCGGTTGTCGGCACCCCTGCGACGGCGATCAAATCCTTGACCCCGAACGGAATTCCGTGCAGCGGTCCGCGATCGTGCCCGGCGGCCAGCTCGCGATCGGCTCGTTCGGCGGCGGCCAGCGCGAGGTCATCGGTGCGGGTGACGTAGATCCCGAGCGGATCGTCCCACCGGTCGGCCGCGGCGAGCGCGTCCTCGACCAGTTCCGTACTGCAGACAGCGCCCGACCGTATCGCCGCGGCGGCCTCGCACAGCGTGAAGTGTTTCCGACTCAACCGAACTCCCAGGTCGTAGAGAAAGTTAGGATTACCTTGCTTCCTCAACCCGGGTTGAGTTCAAATGATCGGATGAACAAGTCGCCGGAGTCCTTCGGCATCGCCACGGTCGCCGCGCGCTTCGGCCTGCCGATCTCCACGCTGCACTACTGGGAGCGCCAAGGACTCCTGGTTCCGGACCGCCGGGCGGGCCGTCGCCACTACCCCCGCGATCAGGTGGACCGGATCGCGTTGATCAAGCTCTGGCGAGCGACGGGCCGCCTCGCCCTCGCCGATATCGCGGCCCTCCTGGACGGCGGCACCGGCCCGGACTGGCGCGCGACCGTGGCCGCCCGAATGTCCGCCATCCGCGCCGAAATGGACACCCTCGCCACCGCCCACGACTACCTGAGCGGCCTACTGGAATGCCGCCACCCCGGCAACCCGGCCGACTGCCCCGCCTTCCGCGCGGCAAGCACCGGCTGCGGGGGTACTGCTTCGACTCCGCCGACGACTGAGAAGCGTTGATGCGCAACGCTTACAGCGAGGTGTATTCGCAGAGTCGTGTTCGTACACATAGACGACGGCTCTGTTGTCCACGTTCTCGACTCGCCAGAAGTGTGGTATTCCGGCGTCGATGTTCCGAGTCACCAGTATGTACCGCAACGGGCGGCCCGACGACCGTCGGAATGCACGTAAGGCGACGATGTGAGTCGTCAGCGAGGCCGCAGTCCTTCCAGTTCGGTGACGGTGCCGGACATGATCACCCGGATGTGCTCGGTGATGTGCTCCACCGGCCAGTCCCACCAGCCCACCTCCAGCAGCCGCGCGATATCGCGCTCGTCGTACCGGGTGCGGATGAGCCGGGCCGGATTGCCGCCGACGATGCCGTAGTCGGGGACGTCGGCGGTGACGACGGCCCGCGCGCCGATGATCGCGCCGTGCCCGATCCGCACCCCGGGCAGTACCGTCGCGCCGTAACCGAACCAGACGTCGTTGCCGACGATCGTGTGTCCGCGATTCGGCAGCTCGGCCAGCAGGTCGGAGTGCTCCGACCACGCGGCGCTCATCATCGGGAAGGGGAACGTCGAAGGCCCGTCCATGCGGTGATTGGCGCCGTTCATGATGAAGCGGACCCCGGTGCCGAGCGCGCAGAACTTCCCGATGATCAGCTTCTCGGGTCCGTAGTGATACAGCACGTTGCGGGTCTCGAAGGCGGTCGCATCGTCGGGGTCGTCGTAGTAGGAGAATTCCCCGACCTCGATCAGCGGCGAGGTGACCAGCGGCCGCAACATCACGACACGCGGCTGGCCGGGCATGGGGTGCAGGACGGTCGGGTCCGCGGGAACCGCAGGCATAGCGAATCTCCTTCTGTGAGAACGTAAGTGGTGTGCTCGGCGGTGCCGGGCGTCAGGTACCGGCGGCGGCCGGTGTCCGAAGATCCAGCCGGGCGCCCTGCCACCGCGCCCGCAACCGCCGATCGTGACTGACGATCACGAGCGCGCCCCGATAGGCGGCCAGGGCAGCCTCCACATCCTCGACCAGGCCGGGGGACAGGTGGTTGGTCGGCTCGTCCAGCAGCAACACATCCGACGGCTCGGTGACCAACCGCGCCAGCGCGAGCCGCTGCCGCTGCCCGGTGGACAGCTGCTCTACCGGTGTCGCGAGCCGACCCCGGTCGAACAGGCCCAGCGACAGCAGCCGCTCGGCATGCTCGGCGAGATCCCCGGTGCGACCGCGGGCGAAGGCGGCCAGCAGCGTCTCGCCGGGTGCGGCGGGGCGCGGCTGCTGCTCGAGGAATCCGATGCTGCCGCCGCGGGTGACGGTGCCGCCGTCCGGAGCGAGTTCCCCGGCGAGTACCCGTAGCAGGGTGGTCTTGCCCGCGCCGTTCGGTCCGGTGATCAGCAGACGGTCACCGGCCCGGACCGTGACGCTGGTCCGGTCCAGCCGCCCCGCGACGGTGACGTCGGTGGCGTCCAGTACGGTGCCGCGCGCCCGGCCCGTTCGCACGGCGGCGGTGAAACGCAGCGGCTGCGGGGGCGGCGGAACCGGCTCGGCGAGCAGGCGGCGCAGGCGCTCCTCGGC
Organism: Nocardia wallacei; assembly: GCF_014466955.1. Lineage (NCBI taxonomy): Bacteria > Bacillati > Actinomycetota > Actinomycetes > Mycobacteriales > Nocardiaceae > Nocardia > Nocardia wallacei. The sequence continues at coordinate 1,482,845 of NZ_AP023396.1, forward strand.
GTTGCGGACGCGGGCGGCCAGCGACTGCTGCACTCGCCCACCGGCCCGGTCGTAGGCCATCTTGTTGTTGTCCCGCATCGCGCGCCCGGGGGCGACGCGGCGTGCCGTGGTCGCGGCGGCCTCGCGCAGCCGCTCGACATCGGCCTGCCACTGCGCGTGCTCCTGCGCCCATCGCGCCCGCGCCGCCGCCTTCCCCGCGAGGAATCCGGCATAGCCGTTGCCGTAGCGCACCACCCCCCGGGTGTCCCCGTCGACTTCCAGCAGGCTGGTGGCGACCCGCTCGAGGAATACCCGATCGTGTGATGCCACCACGGTGGTGCCACGCCGGGTACGCAGGTGTTCCTCGAGCCAGCTCAGGGCGGCGTCGTCGAGGTGATTGGTCGGCTCGTCGAGCAGCAGCACCTCGGCGCCCGCGGCCAGCACGGCGGCCAGGCGCAACCGCACCTGCTCGCCGCCGGACAGCCCGCCCACGGTGCGGTGCCGATCCACCAACCCCAGGCCCAGGCCGTGCAGCGCCCGTTCCACCCGGGCGTCGGCGTCGTAACCGCCGCGCAGCTCGAAAACCGTTGCCACTTCGCCGTATTCGGCCATCGCGGACTCGTCGCCCGCGGTCATGGCGACCTCGAGACGGCGCATCCGCCGCTCGATCGCGCGCAGCTCGCCCAGCGACCGATCGATGACCTGCTGGACGGTCAGTTCCGGCGACAGCCGCTCGTCCTGCGCGAGATATCCCACCCCGCCGTGGGCTTGGACGACGATCTCACCCTGATCGGGCCGCTCCCGCCCGGCGAACAGGCGCAGCAGGGTGGTCTTGCCGGATCCGTTCTCGCCGACTATGCCGGTGCGCTCACCTGCGGCGAGCGCACACGTCACCGCGTCGAGGACGGATCGGCCGTCGAAGGATTTGCTGACCGCGAGCGCGGTGATCTGGGTTGGCATGCGTGCACTCCGAAGCGTTCGAGGACTGCGCGGCCATGGGGGACCGCAGGGCCGGGTGAACACTCCGGAAGAACATCGGCAACCTCACTAGTGCGACAACTGTTGCATTAAGATAGCGCCGTAACCCTGCCCCGTCAAGCAAACGGATCCCGACGATGAATCCCGCACCCCCTGCCGGCAGCTCCCGGCCGACCGGCGGCTCCGGTCCGGCCGCCCATGCCCGCCCGGGCGGCCGGACCGCCCGCATCCGCGCCCAGGTGCTCGAAGCCGTGCAGGCGGAACTGGCCGAGCACGGCTACGACGCGCTGACCATCGACACCGTGGCCGCCCGCGCCGGAGTCCACCGCGCGACGATCTACCGGCGCTGGCACGACGTCGGCGGGTTGATCGCCGATATCTTCACCGCCGCGGCCGATCTCGACTGGCAGCCGGCCGACACCGGCTCACTGCGCGGAGATCTGGCGGCGCTCAACACCGAAATTCAGGATTCGCTACTCGAGCAGCCGTCGATCGCCGCCGCCCTGATCGCGGTGTCGTTCCGGTCGGAGGAGGCCGCCCGCGCGCTGCGACGCCTGTGGGAGGACCGGTACGCGCAGTGCGAGATCGTCGTGGAGCGGGCGATCCGGCGTCGAGAACTTTCCCCCGATGTCGATGCGCGTGCGCTGCTGGTCGCCTCGACCGCGCCGCTCTACCACCAATTGGTGCTGCTGCGCACGCCGCCCGATCCCGGTCTTCCCGACCGTGCGGCCGACGCCGCCGCGCTCGCCGCTTCCGCCGGCGCATTTCCGTTGCGTGCCGAGCGGCGATAAGGCAATGGGCACCCGCTCCGTAGTGGAGCGGGTGCCCATCGTGTGTGTGTTCGCGAACCTCAGCGTTCCGCGGCCGACCCCGCGAACAGCGGGACCTCGGTCCGGGCGGTGCTCGGCGCGAACGGCAGGCGCACGATCATCCCGTCCAGGCGGCGAGCCTCGGCGTGTGGCCGCTCGTCGGGCTGCGGCGCGGGGACGGCGGCCCGGCGCTCGTCGGATGCATTGAACGCCTTGGCCGTATACGTGATCTCGGGCGCCGGGGTCGGCTGGGCCGGGGCGTCCGGACCGGGACCGGCGGGCAGTTCGGTCGCGGTCTGGCCGTGGCTGCGGATCGGCATGATGGAGGTCAGCACGATCAGTACGGAGCCGAGCGCGGTGATGCCGCCGAGCATGGCCGCCGCGCCGAGGCTGACGCTGGCGACCTCGCGGATATTGGAGGTGCCGTTGCCCGACAGCAGGTCTCGCAGCCCGCCGGTGCCGGAAGTCTCGACCAGGGTCTTGAACGGCTGGCTCTTGCCGTTGAGGTACAGCAGGGTGCAGAACACCGAAAGTGCTTGCCCCGCACTGGATCCCAGGACCAGCAGGGCCAGTGAGGCGCTACCGTCGCGCAGGTACAGGCCGACCGCGAAGATCGTCGTGATGGCCGCCGCGGCGGTGAGAATGCCCCAGCCGCCGCTGATGTGGGCCGGGTACGCGCCCTCGCCCCAGGTATCGGCGGTGTTCGAATCGGTGGTGCCCTGCGTCCGGCCGAAGGCGTCGGCCAGGATGCGGCCGTTCGGCCCCTGCGCGGTGAGCCAGGGCTGGAAGAGCAGGACGGTGGTGGCGAGGCTCAACGCTGCCGCACATAGGAAACCCCAGTACACACGTACGTCGCGAGCGGTCGTCGCGAGATCGCGTGCCTGCCGCCCGTTCTCGGGTCGACGAAGCTGAACTTCATTGCTGTGCCGTGGGTTTGGCTGAACCATTCTTCTGAGCCTGAGGCTTTCTTTATATCGTTGGACCGGTGAGGTGAACGGGGATCGCCCATTTTCTCCGGTCGAATATTTAGTTTGAATCGGCGACGGGCTGCTTCGACCGTCGGAATTACCGTAGAACCGAGTACTGACGAGGTCAACCGCAACAACGGTACCACCCGGAGAGCTGGGTCACATCGAAGTTTGCGAAATGTCTACGACTCAGAAATTGGAGGCGAGTCGTTGGACAGTGTCCGAATCGCCGTCTTCCGTGGGGTTTGCCCTCCGGGTGCCGGGACGGTCGCGCGGGTACGGCGGCGAGCCGCGGGCATGCCTGCCGGTCGGATCCTGTGACACGATTAACATGCCTGGTCTGAGACCTGGATCACGCCTGTTCCAGGCGGTGGCAGGGGTGCTGCTGGCCAGGCTGCCGACGGCCCGGCCGGGTCCGGCGGGATCGGGTCGCAGTATGTGTTTCCGGCAAGTTACTGATAGCGAGCGGCGGTGGTGGCCGTCCGCTGTCCTCGCTGCGCCACCGGCGCTTGTCGGACATTGCGGGCGGCAATTATTTTCATCGGCCGAGTAACGGTATTCCGATAACGGCCCGCTGCGGTATGTTTCTGTTCGGTATTGATTCCGTTGCACGTTTCTCCGCGTGGCCTCCGTGGTTTTGTCCCGGGAGAAATGATCATGATTGCGGTGGCGGGAACGGCCCGAATGCGAGAGACTGTTCGGGCTCGGCGCAACTATCCATTGTTGCCAATGATGGGAAGGCGTTGTTGTTGTGAGTGGCGACGCCGCGGTGGCATCGTCGTCGTGGTGTGAGACCTCTTGTGGGACAGGAGGGAAGGAGAGCGGTGGGTGCGGATATCGGCCGGTCCAACCGGCCCGCTGATACCGGGCCCGGACCGGAGCAACTGCCGGGGTTCGGTCCGCCTCTGGGGCCTCCCGACTGGCTGATGCAGGACATCCCCGCGCAGCAGCCGGGGCTGACGTGGCAACCCGGTGACGCCCCGGCGAGCACACCGGCCGCCGCGCCGCCGATTCCGACGCCGGAGTGGGCGCTCGACCCTGATGTCGTACAGCGCACGCTGGCCCCGCCCGCTCGCAAATCACGCCGGGTGCCGGGGCGGCTGCGGGTCGTACTCGCCGTCGCGCTGGTGGCTTCCGCCGTCGCCGTGGGCGCGATTGTGGCACTGGCGGCGGGCGGCCAGCGCGACGAGTCCGGTGCCCCCGTGGCGGCGCCGCCCCCGCCGAAACCGGCCTGCGCGCCGGAACAGACGGGCAACCTGACCATCGGCAACGGCCCCGGCGACACCGCCAGCGGCGCGGGCGCGATCCTCGGCTTCGAGCACGCGTACTACGCCGAGCGCAGCGGCCGCAACGCGCAGGCCTTCGTCGCGCCCGACACGGTCAACGTCTCCAAGGCCGAGGACATGCAGCGCGGGATCGACGCCGAGATCCCGATCGGCACCACGCACTGCGTCCGCGTCGTCGAACGGGCATGGGACTCCTTCGACGTGGACATCGAGGAACGCCGCCCGAACGGCACGGTGATCGTCTACAAGCAGCACATGCGCACCGTCGTCCGCGACGGCCGCAACGTGGTCTACGAGATCTCCGACCGCTAGTCGCTAGCCGTTCCCGACCATCCACGGATCGTTGGAATTGAGGGCGACGAGCAGGCGGCGGATGGCCTCGACCCGGCGCTGCTTGCCGGGAAGTTCGTCCAGCGCGCATTCCGGGTCGGCGGGCGGACCGAGGTGGGTGCAGCCGCGCGGGCAGTCCTCGATGGCCTCGGCCAGGTCGGCGAAGGCCTGGATGACGTCGTCGGGGGTGATGTGCGCCAGGCCGAAGGAGCGAATGCCGGGAGTATCGATGACCCAGCCCCCGTCGGGCAGCGCCAGCGCCACCGACTGGGTGGAGGTGTGCCGTCCCTTGCCCACCCCGGACACCACGCCCACGGCCCGATCCGCTTCCGGCACAAGGCGATTCACGAGTGTGGACTTGCCGACGCCGGAGTGGCCGAGCAGGCAGCTGAGCTTGTCCCGCAGCAGCGCGTCGATGTCGTCGAGCGGGTCGTCGCGGCCGCCGAAGACGATGGTGAGATCGAGATCCCGGAATTCCGTGGCGAATTCGGATTCGGCCGCCAGATCGTGTTTGGTCAGGCACAGAATCGGTTCCAGCCCACCGGCATACGCGGCGGCCATGGCGCGCTCCACGAATCCGGTGCGCGGCGGCGGGTCGGCCAGCGCCACCACGATGAACAGCTGCTCCGCGTTGGCCACCACCACCCGTTCGAACGGATCGGTGTCGTCGGCGGTGCGGCGCAGCACCGTGCGGCGGTCGGCCACCCGCACGATGCGGGCGAGTGTGTCGGGGCGGCCGGACAGATCGCCCACCACGTCGACCTGATCGCCGACCACGATCGGGGTGCGGCCCAGCTCCCGGGCCCGCATCGCCACGATCGGCCGCTGCGGGTCGCCGCCCAGCACGCAGCTCCACCGGCCCCGGTCCACCGCGGTGACCATGGCCTGCTCGGCGTCGCGGTGTTCGGGCCGGGTCTTCGTGCGAGGACGCGAGCCCCTGCCCGGGCGCACCCGGACATCGGACTCGTCGTACTCGCGGCGTCTCAGCGCACCGCTCCCGCCGGGCCGGCGTCGACCTGGCCGTCGGACAGCATGGCGTCCCAGAGTTCGACGAAGTTCGGCAGCGTCTTGGCGGTGGTGCCGATGTCCTCGATCGTCACGCCCGGCACCCGCAGGCCCAGAATGGCGCCGGCGGTGGCCATGCGATGGTCGGCGTAGGAGTGCCAGCGGCCGCCGCGCAGCGCGGTGGGTTCGATGTGCAGGCCGTCCTCGGTCTCGGTGACCTTGCCGCCGAGGCGATTGATCTCGGTGGACAGGGCGGCCAGCCGGTCGGTCTCGTGCCCGCGCAGGTGCGCGATGCCGCGCAGCCGAGAGGGGGAATCGGCCAGCGCCGCCAGCGCCGCGACGGTCGGGGTGAGCTCGCCGACGTCGTGCAGGTCGATATCGATACCGGCGAGCCGGTCCGGGCCGCGCACCACCAGCTTGCCGTCGGAGCGGCGGGCCTCGGCGCCCATGCGCACCAGGATCTCCCGGATCACGTCGCCGCCCTGAGTGGTCAGCGACGGCCAGTGCGGGACGGTCACCTCGCCGCCGGTCACCGCCGCGGCGGCCAGAAACGGGGTGGCGTTGGACAGATCGGGCTCGACGTCCCAGTCCACGGCGTGGATCGGGCCGGGCGCCACCGACCAGACCTGTTCGGCGCGTGGGCCACTCGGCGCCTGCACCTCGACGCCCGCTTCCCGCAGCATCTGCACGGTCATCGCGATGTGCGGCAGCGACGGCAGCGGCGCGCCGTCGTGCCGCACGGTCACGCCCTGCTCGAAGCGCGCCGCCGACAGCAGTAGTCCGGACACGAACTGCGAGGAACCGGACGCGTCGATGGTCACCTCCCCGCCGCGCAGCGTGCCGGAGCCGTGCACCACGAAGGGCAGCGAATCGCCGTCGATCTCCACGCCGAGCCGCCGCACCGCGTCCAAAATCGGACCGAGCGGACGCAGCCGGGCCTGTTCGTCGCCGAAGAACGCCACGTCGCCGTGGGCGAGCGCGGCCACCGGCGGCAGGAAGCGCATCACCGTGCCGGCCAGCCCGCAATCGACGGTCGCGTTGTGCAGCGCCTCCGCCGGGGTGACGGTGAGAGTGTCACCCTCCCCGTCGATTTCGGTGCCCATCGCCCGCAGCGCGGCGCTCATCAGATCGGTGTCACGGCTGCGCAGCGCACCGGTGATCGTCGAGGGACGGTCGGCCAGCGCGGCCAGAATCAATGCCCGGTTCGTGATCGATTTCGACCCGGGCAGGGTCACGGTCGCGTGCACGGATCGGTCGGTATGGGGCGCGGGCCAGAAACTCACCCCCCTATCTTCTCCTACGACCGGTCGGAGACACCGCCCGGTCACGAACTCGTGACCCGGCGAGTTCAGAACTCCAGCTCGGACCAGGGGATATGGATCGGGAAGGGGTGGTCGATGGCGATGCCGTCCACGTCGTCAGCCGTCCACTCGCCGACCGCCAGGTAATTGGCGGGACGCAGCGGTCGGACTCCCTCGGGCAGCAGTCCCGGCCTCGTTTCGAGAGCGAAGGCGTGAACAGCGTCGATGGCGCTGTCGTCAGTGCACCTGCCAGTACCAAGGAATTCCGGCACCGGCGTAGCGGGCTTTTTTCCCTCGATGTCGACCTGCGAGTTCGACGGTGAGAGAACCTCTCCCGCCAGCAGCACATCGCTCGCGCGGATGGCCTGGTACGGCGCACCGAGACAACGGTGGATCATGAAGTCGGGCGTCATGAAATCGGACTTGCCGGACGAACCGAAGAAGATGTTGGTTTCGAAGTCGGCGACCCAGCAGCGTTCGGTGTTCGCCGCCATGTCCTTTCGAGTCCATAGCTCGAGTGCGTTGGTCAAGCGGCGGATGAACATTTGATGCTCGCCGGATCCGCGACGCACCCAGACCACGCGCCCGTTCCACAGCTCGATCTGCCCGGCAAGGTCATCGGGGAGTTTTCCAACTCTTCCCACGTCATGTATTCGGGAAGATCAGGCCGCTCGACTCGAGTGAGTGACATGCGCCAATGATAATCGGAGGCCAGTGCGGGTCGACGGTGTTCGAACCGACCGCACCGGCGCTCGCGAAAACCTACTTGTGGCGGCCGTGGAGGAGGGGCACGATGCGCCGGAGCAGTTTCATGGTGCTCTCGGTGCGGTTGTAGCTCAGCAGGGCCATGCCGGGAATCGTGAAGCGCTGCACCGCGATCGAGTGCGGGGCGGTGAATTCCAGCATGCCGGGGGCGCCGTGGATGCGGCCGATGCCCGAGTCGCGGCCGCCGCCGAAGGGCAGGGCGGAGATCGCGGCGAAACCCAGCACCGAGTTGACCGAGGTGGCACCCGCCTTGATGCGGCGGGCGATCTCGAGGCCGTGCTTGCGCGAGAAGACCGCCGAACCGAGCGAATAGGTGGAGTTGTTGGCCAGCTCCACCGCCTCGTTGACGCTGTCGACGGTGCGGATGGTGACCGTCGGGCCGAAGGTCTCCTCGCGGACGGCCGCGGCACTCTCGTCCACGTCGACCAGCACCACCGGCTCGATGTAGGCGCCCCGCACCGAGTCGGGGCCGCCGAGCACCGCAGTGCCGCCGTTCTTCAGCGCGTCCTCGATGTGGCGGCGCACGATGTCGATCTGGCTCGGCATGGTCATCGGGCCGTAGGAGGCCTTCTCGTCGGAGCCGGGATGCACATCGGACAGAATCTTCTTCACCTCGGCGACGAACTGGTCGCTGATCGAGGCGTCCACGTACACGCGCTCGACACCGGCGCAGGTCTGGCCGCTGTTCATGGTCGCGCCGTAGGCGACCGCGTCGGCGGCGGCCTTGATATCGGCGTCCGGCGCGACGATGACGGCGTCCTTGCCGCCGCACTCGAGCAGCACCGGCGTGAGCCGGTCGGCGGCGGCCGCCATGATCTTCTTGCCGGTGGCCGCGGAACCGGTGAACGCCACCTTGTCGATGTCGGCGCGCACCAGCGCGGCGCCGGTCTCGCCGTAGCCGTTGACGGTGACGAAGACGCCCTCGGGCAGTTCCGGGTTGGCCTCGGCGAACGCCTTCGCGACGAAATTGCCGATGCTGGTGGAGTATTCGCTCGGCTTGTACACCACGGTGTTGCCGGCGGCCAGCGCGTAGGCGATCGACCCGTTCGGGGTGTAGACGGGGTAGTTCCACGGCCCGATCACACCGATCACACCCAGCGGGCGCTGTTCGATGTAGGCGCCGAAGTTGGACATCAGCGCGCCGGGGGAGACCTTCTTGGGCTTCAGCACCTTCTCGGCGTTCTTGGCGGCCCAGGAGATGTGCTCGAGGGCGAGCATCAGTTCGAGGAACGCGTCGTCGCGCGGCTTGCCGTTCTCGGCGTGGATCAGGTCGCACAGCTCGTCGGACTTGGTGACCAGCCGGCTGGCCCAGCGCAGCAGATACCGCTTGCGTTCGGCGTAGGACAGCGCGCCCCAGACGGCGGCGGCTCCACGCGCTTTCTCGACGGCCGCGCCGACCGCCTGCGCGTCGGCGATCGGATGGGTGGCGATGACCTCGCCGGTGGCCGGATTGACCGAAGTCAGAGTGGTGTCACCGGCGACGGCGGTGGACTCGGTGGTGGACATGGTTCGGCGGCCCCTAATGAGAGAGTTACGGCACGAAGTTCTCATACCCTAGATGTGAAGTCAACCGCCTTCAGTTGCATTTCCGGCCATCTTTCGCGCCGTCCGGTCACGCGGGGTGCGGCGGCTGCCCGACTCGACCGGAATTCGTCGGTGGGCGGTGGCAGCATGGGGGCATGTGCGGCAGATATGCGACGACGGCCAACCCCGCCAGGCTGGCGGCCGAGCTCGACGCGATCGACGAGACCGGTGACCCGCCCGACCTGGACCGCGCGAACTACAACGTGGCCCCCACCAATCAGGTGCTCACCGTGGTCGAGCGGCACGACCACGACCATCCGGAAGACGATCCGGCGCTGCGGATCCGGCGCATGCGGTGGGGCCTGATCCCGGTCTGGACCAAGGCGTCCGAGCCGGGCGTCCCGGCCAAGGGCAAGCCGCTGTTCAACGCCCGCGCCGATCGTGCGGCGTCAGCCCCCTCGTTCCGCGACGCGACGAAGAAGCGCCGCTGCCTGGTGCCCATGGACGGCTGGTACGAGTGGCTCGTCGAGCCCGCGCCCACCGGTAAGGGAAAAGCTGTCAAGCAGCCTTTCTACATGTCGAACGCCGACGGCTCCCGGTTGTACATGGCGGGTCTGTGGTCCACCTGGCGCGATCGCTCGGTCGAGGGCATGGCCCCGATCCTGTCGTGCACGATCCTGACCACCGACGCCGTCGGCGACCTGACCAGGATCCACGACCGGATGCCGCTGGTGATGCCGCGCGAACACTGGGACGCCTGGCTCGACCCCGACCATCCCGCACCGGAGGAACTGCTGGAAACGCCTGGGCCGGAACGGGTTTCGGGCATCGTCGCCCGCCCGGTCGCCCCGCTGGTGAACAGCGTCCGCAACAACGGCCCCGAACTGCTCGCGCCCGCGCCGGGAGCGCCCGCTCCCGAGGGCGAACAGGCCGGGCAGATCAGCCTGATCTGAACCCGGCCCGCACGGCGAGGGGGAGCCTCACAAGTAGCAGTGCACCGCCGGGGTCGCGACGTTGAGCCCGCACTTGATGAGTTCGGTCCCCAGTTCCAGGAGCTTGCTGGTGGTGGAGCCACCCAGCTTCTCCACCCGCTCCGGCGCCCGCTGGAAACGCTTGTCGGGCTCCTGCTGACTCGGCACGCCAGGGCTGTTGCCGAGCGGGAAATTCGGGTCACCGCCGGGTGCCGCGCCCGCGGGGGCGACGGCGAGCGCGCCGGACCCCACTACGAGGATCGCGCCGCAGGTGACGACCATGGTGCGCACACGCTGTCGGTAGGACATTTTCGCATCACATCCTCACGGTCGAACGAATTCTGGCCGCTCAAGTAATGCACAGATGCTGGTGTTGTTGATGTGATTTATGTGATTTACACCTGTGAGCGCGGCGTGTCTCCGGAGGTCAGCAGCCCTGGGCGGGCGGTCTCGTAGTCGTCGACGAACCGGCGCAGCAGCGTGGCCAGTTGCTCGCGGTCGGCGCGATCCCAGTCCGCGACGATGTGCTCGAGCATCTCGACGCGTCGCTTGCGCAACTGTTCGGCCAGCTCCCGCCCGGCGTCGGTGACGGTGAGCACGCTGGCCCGCCCGTCGTCCGGGTCGGCGCGGCGCTCGATCAGCCCGCGCTTGACCAGTCCGGCGACCTGACGGCTGATGGTGGACGCATCGGAGAACATCGCCTCGGCCAGCGTGCCCGACCGCATCGGGCCGTCGGCGAGCAGCCGGAAGATGATGCTGTAGGCGGAGATCTCGATCTCGCCCCCCGACGCCGCGGCGATCTGGGCGTTGGTGCGTTCGCGAATACGACCGAGCCGGATCAGCTGCTGGCCGATCGTGTCGATCACCTCGTTATCGTCCACGCACGGTCACCTCCTCGCACTCGCACCATTGTCCAGCAGACCGGTCAGCCGGTTACCGCGGCGGTCACCGCGCCGGTGAGCCGGATCAGGTCCGCCGGCGCCAGCTCGATCTCCAGCCCGCGCTTGCCGGCGCTGCACAGCACCCGGTCCCAGCGCAGCGCCGAATCGTCGAGCACCGTGGGCAGCGCCCGTTTCTGACCCAGCGGCGAGATGCCGCCCAGCACATAGCCGGTGGTGCGCTCGGCCTTCGCCCGATCGGCCAGGACCGCCTTCGGCGCGCCCAGCGCGGCCGCGGCCGCCTTCAAGGCCAGCGTGCGGGGCACCGGCAGCACGGCCACCGCCAGACCGCCCGTCGACAACTCGAGCACCAGCGTCTTGAAGATCTGCGCAGCCGCCACGCCCACCCTGTCCGCCAGCGCGGCGACCGCTTCGGCGCCGTAGGAATCGCTGCGCGGGTCGTGCGCGTAGGCGTGCACCCGGTGCGTCACCCGCGCCCGGGTCAGCGCGCGGATCGCGGGAGTGGAAGCGCCTGCCATGCCGGTCAACCTTAGAGCCGCCGCGGCGCGGCCGGGAACACAGCGGCCCGCGGCCATGTTGCACGCGGTACGCCGCACGTCCGCCCGGGGCCCGGACGCAGGCAGAGGAAATTCCATCGGAACGAAGGAGATGCCGGTGACCGTGCTGGTCGACGAACGCCCGGTGGCAGTCGCTTGGCCGCCCGACACCGGATTCCCGGTGTCCACCCCGCTCGCGGTAGATTCGAAAGCTACGGCGATCGAAGGGATGGGCGTGACGAGCGACGATACCGCGGGCAACGCTGAGCACAAGGATGCCGAGCGCACGGACGTGAGCGCCGCAGAGGATCCGGCGATCGACGATCCCGCCGAGGACATCCAGGGCGCCGAGGGCGAGCCGGGCGTGGCCCGCAGCACCGCCACCGACGCGGAATTGGCCCAGCGTTTCGAGCGCGATGCCCTGCCGTTGCTGGATCAGCTCTACGGCGCCGCCCTGCGCATGACACGCAACCCGGCCGACGCCGAGGACCTGGTGCAGGAGACCTTCGCCAAGGCGTATCAGGGTTTCCGGTCGTTCCGCGAGGGCACCAATCTGCGGGCCTGGCTGTACCGCATCCTGACCAACACCTACATCAACTCCTACCGTAAGAAGCAGCGCCAGCCCGCGCAGTACCCGACCGAGGAGATCACCGACTGGCAGCTGGCCTCCACGGCCGAGCACACGTCGACCGGTCTGCGCTCGGCGGAGATGGAGGCGCTGGAGGCGCTTCCCGACGACGACATCAAGGCGGCGCTACAGTCGTTGCCCGAGGAATTCCGGATGGCGGTGTACTACGCCGACGTGGAGGGCTTCCCCTACAAGGAGATCGCCGACATCATGGGGACCCCGATCGGTACCGTCATGTCTCGCCTGCACCGCGGTCGCAAGCAGCTCAAGGGCCTGCTGGCCGACGTGGCGCACGAGCGGGGCTTCGATCGGAACCGAACGGGAAGTGCGCGTCAGGAGGTTACTCGATGAGCGACGACATGGAACTGGATTGCACGGCGGTCCTCGCCGATGTCTGGCTCATGCTCGACGGTGAATGCGACGACGCCACCCGGGAGCGGCTCCAGCACCACATGGACCACTGTTCGCCGTGCATCGAGGCGTACGGGCTGGAGGAGAAGCTCAAGCGGCTGCTCAGCACCAAGTGCGGCGGCGATCGCGCCCCCGAGTCGCTGCGCGAGCGGCTGACCCTCGAGATCCGCAAGTCGGTCGTCATCACCGATTCCCGTATCGAGAACCCCTAGCCGCGTCCACACGACACAGCAGAGCGGCACGTCATCGTCGAGATGACGTGCCGCTCAGTGCTTTACGGCGCTGTGCGCCGGGCGACTCAGGCGTTGGGGCGCTTGCCGTGGTTGGCCGCGTTGCCCTTGCGTGAGCGCTTCTTACGTCCTCGCTTACCCATCGGTATCCTCCTTCTGATCGAGCGCCATTGTTTCACGTGTGATTGGCTGTACCTCCAGCGGATGGGGGCGTCAACCGTGTCGACCGATCGAGAGGGTGTCATGGCCGAGGAAGTGCTCGCCGAAATGGTGTCGACCGTCTACGAGATCGTGGCGCAGGAGGGGGCGACCGTGCGCGAAGGGGACACCCTCGTCATGTTGGAGTCGATGAAGATGGAGATCCCGGTGGTCGCCGAGGGCGACGGCACCGTCACGTCGATCAATGTCACGCCCGGGCAGGTCCTGCAGAAGGGTGACCTGATCGCGGTCATCTCCTGACCGGGAGGGCTGCCCGCGTACCGCACCCGGCGGTTGGGGGACAATCGCGTCGGGTGAAGGAGCGTGGTGCATGTCGACACTGAGTGACCTGCTGGCCGAGCACACCGATCTACCGGGTGCGGCCGTGGACCATCTGCAGCGGGTGGTGGGTGACTGGCAGTTGCTGTCGGACCTGTCGTTCGCGGATCTGCAGCTGTGGGTGGGCGCGGGTCCGGTCGCCGAGGGCGCCGACGTGGTGTGCGTGGCGCAGGCCCGCCCGACCACCGCGGCCACCGTGCACCCACAGGACGTGGTGGGTTCCCTCGCCTCCAAGGAGGATCACCCGCAGGTGTTCGAGGCCCTGCTGACCGGTGAGATCGTGCGGGTCGATTCCGACGGCGAGTCCACGGGCGTCTACCACCCGATCCCGGCGCACGCCATCCGCGAGGCAATCCCGGTGCGCGTGGGCACCGACGTGATCGCCGTGCTGGGACGCGACACCGACGTGCAGCGCACGAAGACCCGCGGCAGCCTCGAAGAGGCCTATATGACCTGCGCGGACGAACTGTGCCAGATGATCTCCGACGGCACCTTCCCGACTCTGGAGGACCGCACCGGTTCACATTCCAGTCCCCGTGCCGGTGACGGTTTCATCCGCATCGACACCGAGGGCACCGTCGCCTATGCCAGTCCGAACGCGTTGTCGGCGTATCACCGCATGGGGTTTCAGAGCGATCTGGCGGGCCAGGATCTGGCGCACACCACCCGCTCGCTGATCACCGATCCGTTCGACGCGCAGGAGGTGGTCAACGACATCCAGGCCGCGCTGGCCGGTAAGTCGGGCCGCCGCATGGAGGTGGAGGCGCGGGGGGCCACCGTGCTGTTGCGCACCCTGGTGCTGCGCCCGCACGGCGTGCTCGCCGGGGCCGCGGTGCTGGTGCGCGACGTCACCGAGGTCAAGCGCCGCGACCGCGCGCTGCTGTCCAAGGACGCCACCATCCGCGAGATCCACCACCGCGTGAAGAACAACCTGCAGACGGTCGCCGCCCTGCTGCGTTTACAGGCGCGCCGTACCGAGAACGAGGAGGCGCGCCTCGCGCTGACCGAGTCGGTGCGTCGCGTCACCTCGATCGCCTCGGTGCACGAGATGTTGTCGATGTCGGTGGACGAGGAGGTCGACCTCGACGAGGTGGTGGACCGGCTGTTGCCGATCATGGCCGACGTGGCGACCGTGCACACCGCCCGGATCAAGGTGCGGCGGGCCGGTTCGCTGGGCGTATTCTCCGCCGAACGCGCGACGCCGCTGGTCATGGTGCTCACCGAACTGGTGCAGAACGCCATCGAGCACGCCTTCGACGCGGGCGAGAACGGCACGGTCACCATCCGTTCCGAGCGTTCGGCGCGCTGGCTGGACGTCATCATCAGCGACGACGGCCGCGGCCTGCCGGACGGCTTCAGCCTGGAAGGCTCGGACCGCCTGGGCCTGCAGATCGTGCGCACCCTGGTCACCGCGGAGCTGGGCGGCTCGATCGGCCTGCACCCGGGAGCCGACATCGGCACCGACGCCGTCCTCCGAGTTCCCTTGGGCCGCCGCTCTTCTCGCTGATCGAGAAGCATCCCGGCGAAAAGGCGCGCCGGGCGGGAAAGCCCGGCGCTGCGGAAACAATGAAGCCCGGCACCTTACGGTGCCGGGCTGGCATGCGTTACGGGCCGAGGGCTGTGCGGGTGGCCGTAACGCCCAGTGTCGTCAGACGACGCTGCGGGTGCGGGTGCGCGCGTTGCGACGCTTCAGCGCCCGACGCTCGTCTTCGCTCATACCGCCCCATACACCGGCATCCTGCCCGGACTTCAGGGCCCAGGACAGGCATTCGGCGGTCACGGGGCAGCGGGCGCAGACCAGCTTGGCATCGGCAATCTGCGCGAGTGCGGGACCACTGTTACCGACCGGGAAGAACAGCTCGGGGTCCTCATCGCGACAGATGGCCTTGTGGCGCCAGTCCATTCTCTCTGCTCCTTTGCTGGGCGCACCAGGGCGCCTCGGGTTTGTGGTCCGTTCACTTGTGCGACTCGAATGTTTCCGCACGGTTGCTTGTGAATGCTTTCACGAACACCGTAGATGTCAATAGCTTTGTGGTGCACCGTGGGGAAGCTCACGCTGTAAGACCCCTACAACGGGGGCCTGCCGAGTCCTTTGTACTCGCTCGGATCGGTTTCCGCAGCACAACTGCGATGTTTTCTCAGTTGTGTCGGCCCGCTCCGGGCCGTGGTGCGATCACCTCGAGCACCTCGGGGACCGAGGTGAAATCCACCACGTTGCGGCGGCCGATGAAGTCGCCATCGATTTGCAGGCCGATCGGCTCGTCGGCAGAGACACGTACCGACGGAACGTCGTCGTCGCGAAACAAATTGCGAGACTTGGGATTTCCGTCGGTGGCCAACAGCTGCCGGGCGACCCACAGTGTGGGCAGTACCCGCATGGTCCGCATGGCAAACACCCCGAGACCCGTTTCGAATCGAGTTTCGGGGTTCGTGACCACCGGAGTGGCGTCGAGATAGGTCCACGGACTGGTGTTGGTCACAAATGCGTAATGCACGTCCGTGACCGGTTCGTGATGGGGAATCCGCAGGGTGACCGCGGGCTCCTTGCGCCTGGCGCGGAAGAACTGCCGGATGGTGGTGCGCAGGTAACGGGCCGGTGTCGCGGCGTGGCCGTCGGCGCGGCTGTTGTCGATGGCCTCGCACACATCGGCGTCCAATCCGACACCGGCGGAGAAGGTGAACCAGCGGTCGTCGGCGATGGCCAGGCCGATGCGGCGGTCCTTTTCCACCGACAGCAGATCGATGAGCTGATTGGTGGCGGCCACCGGATCCGGCTTGATGCCCAGCGAGCGGGCGAACACATTGGCCGAGCCGCCCGGAATGACGCCGAGCCGCGGAATCCACGCCTGCCCGTCGTCGACCTGCGGCAGCGGCAGGAAGCCGTTGATGGTCTCGTTGACCGTGCCGTCCCCGCCGTGCACCACGATCAGATCCATCTCGTTGGTGGCCGCCCACTGCGCCAGTTCGGCGGCGTGCCCGCGGTGCTGGGTATGGGCGACGATCAGCTGGGTCCGGCTCTCCAGCGCGTGGGCGAGCAGATCGCGGGTGGCCGGTGTGGTCGAGGTGGCATTCGGATTCACGATCAGCAACGTCCGCACGCATGCAGCGTACTGAGACAGGGGCCGCGACACCGCGACGGGGACAAGAGAATCGACGGCTCTAGGCTGGCGGGGTGGCGAAGCGGAACGCGGACGAAGGCACGGCGGGCGAGAGTGCGGCACCGGAGCGGGCACCCGCCACGGTGCGCGTGGCCGGCGGGCTGGCGGCGTTGCAGGGCGGCATCGGGGTGATCGTCGCGATCGTGCTGGTGGTGCGCGGTCTCACGGGCATCGACCAGAGCTTGACCAGCGCGTACGGTACGGCCGCCTGGTTCGTCATCCTCGGCGGTGCGGTGCTGGCGGCCGGAATCGGGCTGCTGCGCGGGCGGCGGTGGGGCCGGGCCATCGTGGTGATCGCGCAGATTCTGCTGCTGCCGGTGTCGTGGTACATGATCGGCGGACAGCCGCAGTTCGGGATCCCGCTGGGCCTGGTGGCGCTGGTGGCGCTGGGCCTGCTGTTCTCGCCGCCGTCGACGCGCTGGGCGGCGCAGGTCTACGACATCGCCGACGAGGACTGAATCCGCGGGCTCAGCGCGGCTGCCGCCACATCGGCCACACCGGCGGGCCGCCGGCGGTCACGTCGAGTTCGCCGGTGACCTCGAATCCGTAGCGCTCGTAATACGGAATGTTCTCGCGCTTGCTGGACTCCAGATATGCGGGCGCGCCGGTGCTGTCGCAATGCGCGACCCGCGGCTCGAGCAGGGCATGCGCCACGCCGCGCCCCCGCACCCGCGGCAGTGTGCCCACGAAGGCGAGATACCAGTGCGGTTCGCGCGGGTGCTCGGCCTGCATGCGCTGGGCGAGCTGTCCGGCCGCGGGCAACCGGGTACGGAACGCCCGCGCCAGCCCCGGCAGCGTACGCAGTTCGGTCAGAGTGGAGGGCCGCCGATCGCCGGGTGGGGCCCACACTGCCGCGCCGACCATGCCGCCCGTGTCGTCGAAGGCCACATCCACGCCGCCGAGATCGATGAACTGATGCCGGACGAGGGCGGCGAACATATGGGCGGCCCGCCGGGCCCGCACCCGATCGTCGCGAATCAGCCAGCCGATGACCGGGTCGTCGGCGAACGCCGCACCGAGCACCCCCGCCAGATCGCGCACATCCGACAACCCCGCCGCCCGGACCGTGATATCCATCGCCCCACCCTACGGCCGTCCCGCCAGCAGTTCTCGTCCGCCCGCTCGGTGCGACCGCGCCGCGGCTCGGGCGATCAGGACTCGGCCAGGCGGGCGAGGGCGGCGCCGGTGAGGCGGTAGCCGGTCCACTCGTCCTGGGGTTCGGCGCCGAGTGAGTCGTAGAACTCGATGGACGGGGTGTTCCAGTCCAGCACCGACCACGCCACCCGGTGGTAGCCCCGCGCGACCGCCACCCGGGCGAGTTCGGCGAGCAGCGCCTTGCCCAGGCCGATGCCGCGGGCCTCCGGCTTGACGTAGAGGTCCTCGAGGTAGATGCCGTGCGTGCCGGTCCAGGTCGAGTAGTTCAGGAACCAGATCGCGCAGCCGAGTATCTCCCCGCCCGAATCCTGTTGTGCCACATGGGCGAACAGTGCCGGATTCGGAGCGAACAGTGCCGCGTGCAGCTGTTCGGCGGTGAGCCGGCACTCGTGCCGGGCCTTCTCGTACTCGGCCAGGTCGTAGACCAGCTCCACCAGGGCGGGCACGTCGGCGGGCGTGGCGGGGCGGATCATCGGGCTGCCTCGTCGAGCGTAGGGACCAGGTTGTGGGCGAGCACGCTGCGGGCCTTGTGATCGTGGCCCAGCACGGTGACCCCCGCGGTGGACATGAAGAAGCGGCGGCCCTCGCGGACATCGAATCCGGCCCACCGGGCGATCAGGGCGCGGGAGAAGTGGCCGTGACCCACCAGGATCACGTCGCGCTCACGCAGCGCCGGTTCGACCGAGGCCAGCACCCGGTCGGCGCGCGCCTGCACCTGGGCGCGGGATTCACCGCCGGGCACCTCGCCGGTGAAGATGGTCCAGCCCGGGGCGGTCTGCTGGATCTCCGGCGTGGTGATGCCCTCGTAGTCGCCGTAGTCCCACTCGACCAGATCGTCGTCGACCTGGGCGGCGGTGAGCCCGGCCAGTTCGGCGGTGTGCACCGCGCGCCGCTTCGGGCTGGTCAGCGTCAGCGGATCGTGCAGGTCCAGGGTGCTCAGCAGATGTGCGGCCGCGCGGGCCTGCTCCTCACCGAGCGGCGTCAGCGGCACATCGGTACGCCCTGTGTGCCTGCGCGCCCGCGACCATTCGGTCTCGCCGTGGCGCAGGAGTACCAGCCGGAAATCGGTGTCGCCCATGCCGTCGATCATGCCGGATCCGGTGCAGCGTCCGGATGGGCGCTCGGGATCAGCCCAGGGCGTAGAGATCGTTGCCGCGGCGTTCCAGCACGGTATTGCCGATCACCGCGAGCGAGATCGGCTCGCCGTGGTAGTCGGTGCGCGGGACCGGGATGCGGGTGGTCTGCGCGCCGGTGGCCGGATCGATGACGGCCAGGCCGTCGGCGACCGGCATGAGCAGTTGCCCGGCCAGCAGTGCCGGGGTGCCGAGCGCGTCGGGTGCCGTCCAGACCGGGTCGAAAGTGGTGGTGTTCAGCGCGATCACGCTGTTACCGGTGAAGACCAGGAAGGCCGAGCCGACGCGGGTGGTCCTGATGTCGTCGGCCAGGGGAGCGGTGAGCCGGTGTGCGGCAACGGAATTGGCGGCCTGGTCGTAGATCGCGAATTGTGGTGCCTCGGCGCCGATCCCGGGCAGATACAGCGCGATCCGGTTGTCCGACACCGCGATTACGCGCGCCTTGTCCGACACCGCGCCGGGCTCGGTGAGCACGTGTGAGCCGTACTCCTCGGGCACGCTGTTGTCCTTGGGCGCGGGGTTCAGCACGGTCAGGCGGTCGGCGTTCTCGCCGGGGCAGCGTTCCAGCACGGCGAGCCGGGTGGTGCTGGAGGCGCCCGACAACAGCGTGCAGTTCTTGCGCGGCTGGGTGCGGACGTTGACCGGCGCGTCCACGTAGCCGTACTCCAGCGTGCGCACCAGGTCCGAACGCCACATCTCGAGCCGGTCGGGGCCCAGCGCCAGCGTGTAGGTGCCGTCCACCGACAATTTCACCCGATCGTCCATGTAGCTGCTGCGGGCGGTGCGCCGCGCGCCCGTGTCGGCGGCGAGCAGCGTGGTCTGGCTGCAACCGCGCCGGTCGCGATAGGTGGCGACGACAGTGCCGAACTGGCTCTCCACCCCGCACAGCGCAAGGTCGCGCTGATACTTCCATAGTTGCTCGCCGGTGCGCGGGTCGCGGCCGGTGACCGTGCCGCCGGAGCCGGTGATGGCGACGCCACCGGACACGAGCGCCCGGGTGGTCGCCTCGTCGGGCCGATGCCACAGCTCGTGCAGCTGCTGCGGCAGGGCGGTGGCCGTGACCGGCGCCGTGGCCGCCTGCGCGGCTGGCTCGGACACGGTACGGCGCGCGTCGCTGTTCACCCAGACGAGCACGATCGCGATCACCAGGACGACGGCGATCGCGACCGCGGCTTGGATATCGGCGCGCGTCCGCCGCTCGGGTGCGAGCACGTCAGCGAGGGTAACCGATCACCGTGCCCACCCGCCCCCGGCGGGTCCGGCCGCACACCCACCCGGCCTGGCCGACCAGCCCACGGCGGCCGACCAGCCCACGGTGGCCGACCAGCCCACGGTGGCCGACCAGCCCACGGTGGCCGGGCAGCCCGGAGTGGCCGGGCAGCTCGGGGTGGCTGGGCGACCCGGGGTGGCCGGGCAGCTCGGGGTGGCTGGGCAACCCGGGGTGGCTGGGCAACCCGGAGTGGCCGGGTAGCCCAGGGTGGCCGGGTAGCCCGGAGTGGCCGGGTAGCCAGGGTGGCCGGGCAGCCCGGAGTGGCTGGCGACCCGGGGGTAGCTGGGCAGCCCGGAGTGGCCTGGCGGCCCGGAGCGGCCGGGCGACCCAGAGCAGCCGGGCGACCCAGAGTGGCCTGGCAGCCCAGAGCAGCCAGGCGGCAAGAGCGGCCTGGCAGCGCAGAGCGCCGGGCGACCCAGAGTGGCCTGGCAGCGCGGAGCGGCCGGGTAGCCCCGGGTGGCCCGGCGACCCAGGGTGGCTGGGCAGCCCAGGGTGGCCGGGCAGCCCGGAGCGGCCGGGTAGCCCAAGGTGGCCCGGCGATCCAGAGCGGCCGGGTGACCCAGCGGCCGGGCGGCCCAGAGCGGCGGGCGGCTCAGGGTGGCTGGGCCGCTCGGGGTGGCTGGGTAGACCGGGTGGCTGGGTAGACCGGGGCAGGGACGGCCGGGCAGGCGGAGTGGTTAGGCGGAGGTGCGGACGGTGGTGTCGGTGGGTTGCGCGGTGTTGCCGCGCGACTCCGACGCGGTGCTGCCCTCGTTGCCTTCCGCGGTGCCGCTGTCGCGGGCTTCCGCAGTGGTGCCGTTGTGGTCTTCCGCTGCCGCACCGTTGTGGCCTTGCGCCGCACCGTTGTTCGAGTCGGCCCCGGCGGGCTTGCGGCGGCGACGGCGGCGGCGTGCGGGCTTGTCGGCGGTGTCGCCGCCGTCGGCATCCGTGTCGCCTTGCGTGCGCTCGACGGTGGCCTCTGTCTCGATGGCGGCCTCTGTATCGGCCGCCGATCCCGTGCTCTCGGTTGTCGCGCCCTCGCCGCTCCCGGCGGGCTTGCGGCGGCGACGGCGGCGACGCGCGGGCTTGTCGCCCTCGTCCGATTCCGAATCACCCTGCGGTGGCGCGGTTTCCGTGGCCGTGGCGGTGAGATCGGCAGTGTCCTCGGTGCTTTCGCCCTCGACCCGGTCGATCGGCCTGCCGCGCACGGTCCGCTTACGGTTGCGCTTGCGCGGAGCGCGCTGCTCGCGCTCGACCACGACGGCGTCCTCGTCGCGAGCGGGCTTGCGCCGCAGCGTGCCGGTCGCGTTCTCGGGAATGCCGAGTTCCTCGAACAGGTGCGGGGAACGCGAATACGTCTCGACCGGTTCGGGGATGCCGAGATCCAGCGCCGAGTTGATCGAGGCCCAGCGGTTCAACTCGTCCCAGTCGACCAGGGTGACGGCGACGCCCGTGCGGCCCGCGCGACCGGTGCGGCCGATGCGGTGCACGTAGGTCTTCTCGTCCTCCGGGCACTGGTAGTTCACCACGTGGGTGACATCGTCGATGTCGATGCCACGCGCGGCGACGTCGGTGGCGACCAGCACGTCGATCTTGCCCTTGCGGAACTTGTCGAGCGCCTTCTCGCGCGCGATCTGACCCAGGTCGCCGTGCACGGCGCCGACGGCGAACCCGCGATCGGCGAGATCGTCGGCGACCTTCTGCGCGGTGCGCTTGGTGCGGGTGAAAACCATGGTGGCGCCGCGACTCTCGGCCTGCAGGATCCGCGCCACCAGCTCGCTCTTGTCCAGCGCGTGCGCGCGATAGACGAACTGCGCGGTGCGGTCGTGCACCGCCGAGTCGTGCGGTTCCTCGGCGCGGATGTGCGTCGGCTTGTGCAGGAAGGTGCGGGCCAGCGTGATGATGGGGCCGGGCATGGTGGCCGAGAACAGCATCGTCTGCCGCTGCTCGGGGACCATGGTCAGGATGCGCTCGATATCGGGCAGGAAGCCCAGGTCGAGCATTTCGTCGGCCTCGTCGAGCACCAGCACCCCCACCTTGCCGAGGATCAGATGCTGCTGCTCGGCCAGATCCAGCAGGCGGCCGGGCGTGCCGACGACCACGTCGACACCCGAGCGCAACGCCGCGATCTGGGACTCGTAGGGACGACCGCCGTAGATCGAGGCCACCCGCAGCGGGCCCTGGTGATTGGTCAGGTATTTGCTCGCGTTCTCCAGATCCGAGGTCACCTGCACGCACAGTTCGCGCGTCGGGACGATGATCAGCGCTCGCGGCGTACCGTCCAGCGCGGTGGTGCCGGACTCGGCGGTGGAAATGCGGTGCAGCAGCGGGACGCCGAATCCGAACGTCTTACCCATGCCGGTGCGGGCCTGGCCGATGAGATCCTCGCCGGCCAGCGCCAGCGGCAGGGTGAGTTCCTGGATGGCGAAAGTGCGTTCGATTCCGATCTCGGCGAGCGCGCGGACGATTTCCGGGCGCACTCCCAATTCGGCGAACGAGGGTGCGGTGTGCGTGGGGTCGAGTTCGGCCGTCAGCAGCGTCTCCGACAGCCCCGGCTCCTGTTCGACAGTGATCTTGCTCAGGTTCGTGCCTTTCCTCGTGTCAATCGCGGCTCGCGCGCACGAGGCGTGGGGCGGACCCTTGCGGTCCGCGACGACCACCTGTCCGGCGTTTCCCACCCGGCCCCTCCGGGACACCGAATCGGCATCGACCTGGCGGCGCAATGGTGGTGCGGAACTGGTGCGCGCACAATTTTCCGGGCGACGAATTTCCGTTACCCATGCAGATTGTAGCGTGATACTTTCCTTAACTCGATTTCCGGCTCCGGTTCCGCCCCGGAGGTATTTCCCGGACACTTCGCCGTACCCGCGCGAACCCGCGCGTCGTCGCCTGCGGCACAGCACAATTCACGTGGCGCGGGAAAATTGCCCGGGCGCGGCGCGCCGGTCGCGCGGTGGCCGATCCCACATATGTGTGACGCGGCGTCACGGTATAGGTTGGTGCCGTGAGTCTGGCAGACACCGTGACCGTCGCGGCCCGCAACGCCTGGGCACTGACCTTCGGCGACGGCATCGAGCACCCTGCGCCCACCCCCGCCACGGTGCTGTGGGACGAACCGCATCGGCGGCTGCTGCGGTTCGAGGGATCCACGGCGGCGGCGTCCGCCGACGACGCCGCGGTCCTGCTGGTCCCGCCGCTGGCGGCCCCGGCCGTGTGCTTCGACCTGCGCCCCGACCAGAGCTTGGCCCGCTTCCTGCTCGACGCGGGCCGCCACCCCTACGTCATCGACTACGGCGAGATCACCTTCGCCGACCGGCGGCTCGGTTTCGAGGACTGGATCGACGACATCCTGCCCACCGCGATCGGCCGGGTCTCCGCCGATCGCGTCGGCGCGCCCGTGGACCTGGTCGGATGGTCCCTGGGCGGCGTTCTCGCACTGCTCACCGCCGCTGCCGACGCCGCGCTGCCGATCCGCTCGATCACCGCGATCGGCTCGCCCCTGGACTACGACAAGGTCACCGGCGTGCCGCAGGTGCGGGCGCTGGCCCGGTTCACTCGCGGCCTGGCCACCTCCAGCCTGATCCGGGCGGCGGGCGGGGTGCCCGCGCCGCTGACCCGGCTCGCCTACCGGGCCACCTCGTGGGAGCGGGAGTTGCGGCGGCCGCTGTTCATCGCGACCAATCTCACCGATCGCGCCACGCTGAGCCGGATGGAGACCATCGACCGCTTCCAGGCGCAGATGCCCGGCTACCCGGGACGGCTGTACAACCAGCTGTGGAGCCGGTTCATCCTGGCCAACGACATCGGCCGGGGCGTGGTGCGGCTCAACGACGAGCGGATCGCGCTCGCCGACGTCACCGCGCCGGTGCTGCTGGTGGGCGGCCCCGACGACGTGATCACCCCGGCCGCGGCCGTCGAGCACGGCGTCACCACCCTCACCGGCGCCGACGTGCGCTACGAGACCGCCCCGGGCAGCCATCTCGGCATCCTCGCCGGACCGGGCGCGCGCGACACCACCTGGACCTACCTCGAGAAGTTTCTGCGAGATCGGGCGTGACCGGTGCCGTCGCCACCGCGACCCCTACTAGGCTGGAGCGCATGGGAGTAAACCCGTCTGCCGCGCTGGGTGTTTCGACCGGATCCGACGCCCGCATCCCCGCCGACCATCCCGGCGTCCTCGACCTGTTCGCGGTGCTCGCCTACGGCGAGATCTCGGCGTTCTATCGGCTGGCGGAGGAGGCGAAACTGTCGCCGTCGCTGCGCGGCCGGGTGGCCGTGGCGAAGATGGCGGCCGCGGAGATGTCCCACTTCGACACCCTGGAGGCCGCGCTCGCCGAGCGCGGGGTCGACGTCTTCGACGCGATGGCGCCGTACGTGCGCGCGCTGGACGCCTACCACGACTCGACCGACCCCTCGACCTGGCTCGAGTCGATGGTGAAGTTCTACGTCGGCGACGGGATCGCCGCCGACTTCTACACCGTGCTGGCCGACGCGCTGGCGCCCGAGGTGGCCGGTGTCGTGCACGATGTGCTCGCCGAGACCAGCCATTCCGAATTCGTCGTCGACGAGGTACGCCGCGCGGTGACCGAGAGCCGCTCCGAACGCGACCGGCTCACCCTGTGGGGACGCCGGCTGCTCGGGGAGGCGATCACGCAGGCGCAGTTCGTGATGGCCCAGCGCGACGAGCTGACCGAGCTGGTCCTCATCGCCACCGGTGACCTGAACGGCATCGCCGCGCTGTTCGACCGGATGCAGACCAGGCACGCCGAGCGCATGCGCGTGCTGGGCCTGGCCTAGTCGCCCGCGGCCGCGGGCCGCGTCCTCGTTCGCTGACAGCGTTAACTTCGCCCATCCGCCCTGCACTAGCCTGAGCAGGACAGCATCAGGACTCTAGGAGGTTGACCGTGGAGGTCAAGATCGGTATTTCGGACAGCCCGCGCGAGCTCGTGATCACCAGCTCGCAGACCCCGGAAGAGGTCGAGGCGCTGGTGTCCGGTGCGCTGGACGGCAAGGGCGGCGTGCTGGCGCTGACCGACGAGAAGGGCCGCAAATACCTGATCCAGGCCGCCAAGGTCGCTTACGTGGAGATCGGCACGTCGACCAGCGGCCGCGTGGGTTTCGCGGCGGTGTAAGGGTTCTCGACAGCGAAACGCGGCGAGGCGGGTACTCCGCCTCGCCGCGTTCGTCGTTTCCGTCCGGGTTCGCGCAGGCCGTGCTCAGTGGTGCAGCGGCACCCGCGACAGACCACCCCAGCAGAGGGCGACGGTGGTGTCCACGGCCTCCTCCTTCGGAATGGGCCGATCGGCCTCGAGCCAGTAGCGAGCGGTGATCTGACTGGCGCCCACCAGGCCGACCGCGAGGATGCGGGCCCGGTAGGGGTCCAGTCCCGAGTCGTGGGCGACCAGGTCGAACACCGCGTCGACGCACGCCTCGGTGGCCTGCTCCACCCGGCGCTGCACCTGCGGCTCACTGGTCAGGTCGGATTCGAAGACCAGCCGGAAGCCCTGGGTCTCGTGATCGACGAAATCGAAGTACGCCTGCACGGCGGCCCGCACGCGCTGGCGGTTGTCGGTGGTCGAGCGCAGCGCCTGGCGCACGCTCGAGACCAGCGCGTCGATGTAGTTCTGCAGAACCGCCAGATACAGCTCGAGTTTGCTCGAGAAGTGCTGGTACAGCACGGGTTTGGACACTCCGGCGCACTGCGAGATCTCGTCCATGCCCGATGCGTGATATCCGCGTAGCACGAAGACCTCACTGGCCGCGGCAAGCAGTTGGGCACGGCGCGCATCGCGGGGCAGGCGGGTTCCGCGCTTGCTCGGCATGGCCTCGGACGACAGTCGGGGCGACGTCATCCGGTCCACGAGGTCTGTCATTTCGGCTCTCCCAATCGATTCCCGGCGAAAAATGTATGTGCACGGGTATCCCACGAACGATACCCGCACCTGGCTCACCTCGCTGATGCTCGGTGCACCATACGCGAAGCGCGCCCTATCGATGGGCGCTTCGTACACGGCGCCCCCCGGCACCTATTGGCAACCTGCCAGTAAATGGTGGTCCAGAGCAATCTCGCACAGTCGTGAGAAATATCGCAACCCCGGTCGGCCGAAACTCGGTTGGTCCGTGCGGCCGCAGCGGTTGTGAGACTCTGGTGCGGTGACCGACGAACGGGGCAGACCGACCGGTGGGCGGGATCCGAGCCCCCTCGTGTCCGCCCCCGCTTCGCGTAACGGCGGGTATGCCGCGGGCCGCGGAGCCGAGCCGGAAACCGGCGCCTACAACCTACTCGGCCGCTACACCAGCGCCGACGGCACGCGCGAGGACGGCGGCGACCATCTCCCGGAGCGCTTCTCGCCCGACGGCGATCGGTTCGATCAGCCGCTGCGAGCCACCTGGAATCCGTCCGTCGAGGGCCTGCGCGATCGCCGCGGCACCGGGAAGCGCGGCGCGTTTCGCCGGTTCGCCTCCGCCTACGGCTGGCGCGCCTACGCGCTTCCGGTGCTGGTCGTGATCACCGTGCTGGTGCTCGTGGACGCGGTCAAGGGGGCTGGAGATCCGGCGAGTGGCGGCGTCCCCGGGCTGGGCCGGTTGAGCCAGCACAGCGAGAAGGCCGGGATCATCGGCGCACCGCCTCGCGGCGACGGCAAGTTCTCCGCCGAACTGCCGTCGGGCGCACTGCCCGACGGCGGCTCGTTCGCCGAGACCGGCACGGGCGGCTGGCATCTCGTGCGCGGCACCTCGGCGCAGGTCGGGGCGGCGCAGGGGCACCTGTTCAGCTACACCGTCGAGATCGAGGACGGCGTGGACACCGCCGCGCTGGGCGGCGACGAGGCGGTCGCGAAAATGATCGAGGCGACGCTCGCCAACCCCAAGAGCTGGACCCACGATCCCACGTTCGGCTTCCGCCGCGTCGACTCCGGCAACCCCGACTTCCGGATCTCGCTCACCTCCCGCCAGACCACGAAGACCATGTGCGGCTTCGAGATTCCCATCGACTCCTCCTGCTACAACGCCGATGTCGGCCGCGTGGTGCTCTCGGAAGTGCGCTGGGTGCGGGGGGCGCCGGCCTTCGAGGGCGATATCGGCTCGTACCGGCAATACCAGATCAATCACGAGGTCGGCCACGCCATCGGCTACCACGAGCATCAGCCGTGCGAGACCGACGGCGGGCTGGCGCCGGTGATGATGCAGCAGACCTTCGGCACCCGCAACAACGACATCGCCGCGCTCGATCCGCAGGGTGTGGTGCCGATGGACGGCAAGAAATGCCGGTTCAACCCCTGGCCGTACCCGCGCGGCTGAGGACGTGGCCGGTACGGCACGATGGACGGGGAAGAACGGCCCGATTCGCGGTGTTGCACGGGTGTAATCGGCGAATTCGATTCGAGGAGTCCAGGACGTGTCATCACCACAATCCCTGCCGCCGTTGGTCGAGCCGGCCGCGGAGCTGACCAAGGATGAGGTCGCCCGCTACAGCCGTCACCTGATCATTCCGGATCTGGGCGTGGATGGTCAGAAACGACTGAAGAACGCCAAGGTGCTCGTGATCGGCGCGGGCGGCCTGGGTTCGCCCGCGCTGCTGTATCTGGCCGCGGCCGGCGTGGGCACGCTGGGCATCGTGGAGTTCGACGAGGTGGACGCGTCGAATCTGCAGCGGCAGATCATTCACGGCGAATCCGACATCGGCCGCAGCAAGGCCGACAGCGCACGGGATTCGATTCTGGAGATCAATTCCGGAATCGACGTGCGGCTGCACAAGATTCGGCTGGAGCCGGAGAACGCGGTGGAGCTGTTCTCCGAATACGACCTCATCGTCGACGGCACCGACAACTTCGCGACCCGCTATCTGGTCAACGACGCGGCGGTGCTGGCGGGCAAGCCGTACGTGTGGGGTTCGATCTACCGGTTCGAGGGCCAGGTGTCGGTGTTCTGGGAGGACGCCCCGGACGGCCCGGACGGTGAGAAGCGCGGCATCAACTACCGCGACCTGTACCCGGAGGCGCCGCCGCCGGGCATGGTTCCCTCCTGCGCCGAGGGCGGCGTGCTGGGCGTGCTGTGCGCGTCGATCGGTTCGATCATGGTCACCGAGGCGATCAAACTGATCACCGGGATCGGCGAGACGCTGCTGGGCCGCCTGATGGTCTACGACGCACTCGACATGAACTACCGCACGATCAAGCTGCGCCGCGACCCGCAACGGCAGCCCATCACCGAGCTGATCGACTACGACGCCTTCTGCGGCGTCGTGTCGGAGGAGGGCCAGGCCGCCGCAGCGGGGTCGACCGTCACCGCACGCGAGCTGAAGGACATGCTCGACACGGGCAAGGACGTCGCGATCGTGGACGTCCGGGAGCCGGTGGAGTGGGACATCGTGCGCATCGATGGCGCGACGCTGATTCCCAAGGACCGCATCCTGTCCGGCGAGGCGCTGGCCGAGCTGCCGCAGAACCGCCCGATCGTGCTGCATTGCAAGACGGGCATCCGTTCGGCGGAGGCGCTGGCGGCGCTGAAGAACGCGGGCTTCTCCGACGCGGTGCACCTGCAGGGCGGCATCATCGCCTGGGCCAACCAGGTCGATCCCTCGCTGCCCGTCTACTGACCGGGCTATCCGCACCTTGTGCCCGGACGGGGCGCGAGGTGCGCTCGGCCCCGTTTCCCGCGCTCGGGAACCGGCCGGTACGGAAGGTCGATATCGCGTATATTTGCCCTGCTACCAACGGAATTCGGATGTGGACGGCAACTCGCCGGTGCGGCCGAGCGGTAACCGGGCAATTGCGCAGGACCTATTACGAAGTCCCGCGGCACCTGTCCGTGCGGCCTGACACGCGAAGAGGCGGGTTGGCAACGCGGAGAGGCAGGTTAGCTCGTGCTGATCGCTACCTCGGCGCGGCTTCCTGGGTGGACATTGGTCCGGGAGTACGGTACGGCCGTGACTTCTGTGGAACCTCCCGAGCATGTTCGGGCCACGTTCGGTCTTCGCGAGGTGACGCCGGTCGCGCTCGGCGACTGGGACGGCGGATGGCGCTGCGGCGACGTGGTGCTGTCCCCGGTGGCGGATCATGCCCGGGCCGCCTGGTCGGCCAAGGTCCGTGAGACGCTGCAGGTCGACGGCCTGCGCGTGGCGCGGCCGGTGCGCGGCACCGATGGCCGCTACGTCGTGGCGGGCTGGCGCGCGGACACGTTCCTGGAGGGCACCCCCGAGCCACGGCACGACGAGGTGGTCTCGGTGTCGCTGCGGTTGCACCAGGCCACGGCGAAGCTGGAGCGGCCGCGGTTCCTGATCCAGCAGCCCATCGCGCCGTGGGTCGATGTCGACGTGTTCGTCGCCGCCGACCGCGCCGCCTGGGAACCGGTGCCGCTGCGGAGCCTGAAGGTGGGCGGCATGCTGCCGTCCACCTCGCCCGACGGCCGGCGGAGTCTGGAGCTGCTGACCCAGCTGGCCACCCTGCGCAAGCCCGTGCACACCCCGGCCCAGCTGGTGCACGGCGATCTGTTCGGAACCGTGCTGTTCGCCGGGACCTTCACGCCGGGTCTCACCGATCTCACCCCCTACTGGCGGCCCGCACCGTGGGCGGCGGGAGTGATCGTGGTGGACGCGCTGTCTTGGGGCGGGGCCGACGACGGACTGATGGAACGCTGGTCGGATCTGCCCGAGTGGCCGCAAATGGTGTTGCGCGCGGTCATGTTCCGGCTCGCGGTCCATGCGCTACATCCGCGCTCCACTCCGGAAGCCTTCCCCGGACTCGCCCGCACGGCCGATATGACGCGCATGCTGCTCTGAGCGGAAACCCTTGGCGCACAGCGCGAGACATAGCCGGAACGAGACGACTCGGCCGCGGGCCGCCTCGCTTGTCGCGCGAGCGGGCGGGCACGGACGCCGACGGCAGGGGGGACGACGGCGACCGTGCCCTGGAGATCCGGCTTGGTCAGGACCGGATCGGTCGGTGGCACAGAGCGATACCCGCGCATTTGATCATCTGTCCTGGCCCCCGAAGTGTTACACCCGGGCGTAGGCCAGTGACGGTGCCCGGCGCAGCGCGAACGACGACCGGAGATAGCACCACCAGGTCAGCCCGGCCATCGCGAGGAAGGCCACCGCGTAGGCCCAGAAGGCCGGCGACATGCTGCCGAAGTGGTTGTTGGACAAGCGCAGTGCCTGCTGCAGCAACCAGCCGCCGGAGGCGCCCACCGCGCCGATCACGCCGATCGCCGCGCCCGCCTGCCGCTTCGCCGAGATCAGCGCCGTCGCGGTGTCCTCGCCCGCCTCGCTGGCGCGCCGCTTGGATTCGGCGATGAAGATCGACGGAATCATCCGGTAGGTGGACCCGTTGCCGATCCCGCTGAGCACGAACAGCAGCAGGAACGAGATCAGGTACAGCGGAAAGCTTTTCGCCGACAGCGCGGCCATGATCAAGACCGTCGACACCGCCATTCCGGCGAACACGTACAGCGTGATCCGGCCCCCGGTCAGCTTGTCGGAGATCCAGCCGCCGAAGGGCCGGCTCATCGAACCGACCAGCGCCCCGAGGAAGGCCAGGTTGCCGATCGTGCTCATCCAGCCGATCTTGGCCAGGTCGGGGAAGTTGGCCTTGAGCAGCGTCGGGAACGCGAAGGAGAAGCCGATGAACGAGCCGAAGGTGCCGATGTAGAGCACCGCCATCACCCAGGTGTGCGGGTTGGTCAGGGCCAGCCGGTACGACCGGCCGTCGGCCTTGGCCCCGGTGATGGAGTCCATGTGGCGCAGCGCCCCGGCCATCGCGACCAGGATGAACGGAATCCACATCAGGGTGGCGAGGGTGATGCCGAAGCGGTAACCGCCCGCGTCCTCGGCCATCAGGTGGGTGCCGAAGGTGATGATCAGCGGCACGAACAGCTGAGTCTGCGCGACGCCGAGATTGCCGCCCGCGGCGTTGATGCCCAGGGCCGCGCCCTTCTTGCCCTCCGGGAAGAAGAAGTTGATATTGGCCATCGACGACGAGAAGTTGCCGCCGCCCACTCCGGCGAGCGCGGCCAGCAGCATGAACACCCAGAACGGCGTGCCCGGCTGATTGACGAACCACGCCAGGCCCAGCGTCGGCAGCAGCAGCATCCCGGCGCTGAACACGGTGAACGCGCGGCCGCCGAAGCGCGGGATGGCGAAGGTGTAGGGAATCCGCAGCGCGGCGCCGACCAGCGTGGGGGTGGAGGTCAGCAGGAGCGAATTGCCCACCGCGACCGGATCGCCCTTGCCGAGCCCGGCCAGGAAGTCGAAGCCGGCCGGTCCCATCGCGGTGACCACGCTCGCCCACAGCACCCAGATGCTGAAGCCGAGGTTCTCGGCGAAGACCGAGAAGAGCAGATTCTTGCGCGCGGTCCGCTTTCCGCCGCTCTCCCAGAAGCTTTCGTTGTCCGGTTCCCAGTGGTCCAGCCACCGCCCGCGGGTCTGATGCTGGAAGGTGGCGGGGTCCGGACCGGTGCGTACCGCGGCGTCGGTGGTGGTCATCGGCGCTTCCTCTCACGAAGGGGATGACCGCCGCCCTCATCACGGTGTCACCGATACACGTCCGCGCCCGGTGCTCTCGGCGGTCGCGTCCACCGTACGAATGTGGCGTTACACACACGTCGCGCGAGATGACGGGCCGGGCAATTCACGCTCACCCGGGCGCGGGCCGCGCGGTGACGACTCGTTTACTTGTCCGGATACTCGGCGATCAGCGAGCCGAGGAAGCAGTTGGCCGCCCGCGCCGCCCGCTCGGGATCGCCGTCGATCACGGCGTGCACCAGATCGGCGTGCTCGGTGTGGAACGAGTCGCCGGATTTGGCTGTGCGACTGCGGATCCCGTCCTCGATCACCGGGAGCAGGGAATCGTAGAACTCCAGATACACCGCGTTGTGGCTGGCCACCACGATGGCCCGGTGCAGTTCCACGTCGGCCTCGATGGCGGCCGGATTCTGTTCGTCCCACGCCTGTCGGCGCTCTTCCAGCAATCGCAGCAGAGTGGCGATGTCGGTGTCGTCGCGGCGCTGCGCCGCCAGCCGGGCGGCCTGGGTGTCGAGGGCCTGGCGGAGTTCCAGGACGTCGCGCTCGACGGCGTCGGCGAAGTACTTGCCAAGGGCGCCACCGAGATCGGACGTGGCGATCACGTAGGTGCCGGACCCTTGACGGCGCTCCAGCATGCCGGCGTGCACGAGGGCCTGCACGGCCTCCCGAACGGTGTTGCGCCCGGTGCCGGTGAGTTCGGTCAGCTCCGGCTCGGTGGGAATGCGGGAGCCGACGGGCCAACGGCCGGAACGGATTTCGGCACGCAGCTGCTCGGTGACCTGAGCGATGAGACTGGTGCGTCGGACGGGCTGCACGCTGAACAGAGTACCCCTGCTCACAATCTTTGCGTCCGATCATCCAATCATCCTATGATTTTTCCGTGACGGTAACCGTTGAGCACACCACCACCGAGGTCCGCCGCCGCTCGCTGATCGAGGGGCGGCTGCTCGTGCTCGCCGCCATCCTCATGTCGGCGTTCACACTGCGCCTCGCGGTCACCGCCTTCACCCCGCTGGCCGAGCGCATCGGCGACGACATCGGCTACTCGACGGCCGTCGTCGGCGTATTCGGCATGATCCCCACCGCCATGTTCGCCTTCGCCGGGGTGCTGACGCCGGTCTTCGTGCGCCGCCTCGGCCTCGAGCGCACCGCGCTCGTGGCGATGCTGATGGCCGGTGCCGGCCAGCTGACCCGCGCGATCGTGCCCGACACCTGGGAGCTGCTGGCGCTCTCGGCGCTGGCGCTGGCCGGGATGGGCATCGGCAACGTGGTGATTCCGCCGCTGGTCAAGCGGTATTTCGCCGACCATCTGGCGGTGTTGAGTTCGCTGTACATCACCATGGTGCAGCTGGGCACGGTGGTGCCCGCGCTGATCGCGGTGCCGGTGGCCGACGCCGCGGGCTGGCGGGCGTCGCTGGGACTGTGGTCGCTGCTGGGATTCGCGGCCGCGCTGCCGTGGCTGGGAGTGCTGCGCGGGCGGCGCGGGCACGATCGGGCCGATCGCACGGCGCTTCCGGGTGGCGCCCAACGCGCTCCCGGCAAGGTGTGGCGTTCGCCGGTGGCGTGGGGGATGGCCGGGATGTTCGGCATGACCTCGCTGAGCACCTATGCCATGTTCACCTGGCTGCCCAAGATCTTCTCCGACGCCGGTGCGTCCGCGGCCTTCGGCGGCACCATGGTCGGCGTCTTCTCGATGATGGGCCTGGTCGCCGCGCTCACCGCGCCGAGTGTGACCGCGCGCGTGCGCAACCCGTTCCCGATCGTGATCGGTTGTGCCGTTTGCTTTTTCGTGGCGTTCGGCGGGCTGCTGACGGCGCCGATGGCGGCGCCCTGGCTGTGGGTGGTGCTGCTGGGGCTGGGCCCGAGCACCTTCCCCATGGCGCTGACCCTGATCAACCTGCGCACCCGCACCCAGGCCGGTTCGGCCGCGCTGTCGGGGTTCACCCAGGGCGTCGGTTACACGGTGGCGTGCGTGGGTCCGTTGCTGTTCGGCGTGCTGCACGACCTGACCGGCGGCTGGGGCGCGCCGTTCGCGCTGCTGTCGGTGGCGGTGCTGGTGCTGCTCGCCGGGGCGTGGCAGGCGTGCAAGCCGCGGATGCTGGAAGACACCTGGTGACGAATTCACCGTAGGACTTGCCGACCGGTGAGGTGTGGGCCAAGATGTTGGCCATCGGCAAGCGGGTGTGGCCCAAAACACTTGCCGCCGTTGATCTCACCGACCGGTCTTCGTCCGGTGGGCGCTTCTTGACGCGCTGAAACCGTTGTGTCACACGGACGAAACATAAGGCGGGTTCTCACGGGCGCCGCCCGATAATCGTGAGCAACCGTTGATTTGGCGGTCATTTCGCGCAGCATCGGCGCAATACCCGTTTCCTACCTTGGGGCCATCCCGGAATTCAGGAGGCCTTGGTGAGCACGCTGACGCGCAGTCACGATATCGAGCATTGGGATGCCGAGGATGTCGACGCTTGGGAGGCGGGCGGCAAGAACGTCGCCCGCCGCAACCTGATCTGGTCGGTCTTCGCCGAGCACATCGGGTTCTCGGTGTGGTCGATCTGGTCGGTGATGGTGCTGTTCATGCCCGCCGACGTCTTCCACATCGACACCGCGGGCAAATTCTTCCTCGGCGCGGTCCCGACGCTGGTCGGCGGCGTGCTGCGGATTCCCTACACGGTGGCCACGGCCAAGTTCGGCGGCCGGAACTGGACCATCTTCTCCGCGCTGGCCCTGCTGGTGCCGGTGCTGCTGACGCTGTACTTCGTCAACCAGCCGGGCACCTCGTACACGACGTTCCTGATCGTGGCGGCGTTCGCGGGTCTGGGCGGCGGCAACTTCGCCTCCTCGATGGCCAACATCAACGTCTTCTACCCGCAGCGGCTCAAGGGCTGGGCGCTGGGCCTCAACGCGGGCGGCGGCAATGTCGGCGTCCCGGTGATCCAGCTGATCGGCCTGGCCGTCATCGCCACCCTGGGCAGCGCCTACGGGCACGCCTCGATCGTGTGCCTGGTGTATCTGGTGCTGGTCGTGACCGCGGCCACCGGCGCGGCGCTCTACATGGACAACGTGCGCAACCAGAAGGCCGACTACTCCTACATGATCACGGCCCTGAAGGTGCCGCAGTCGTGGGCGATCGCGTTCCTCTACATCGGCACGTTCGGCTCGTTCATCGGATACAGCTTCGCGTTCGGGCAGGTGCTGCAGGTCAGCTTCGTCGCCGGGGGCGGCAAGCCCGCCGAGGCGGCGCTGCACGCCGCGCAGATCGCGTTCATCGGCCCGCTGCTCGGCTCAATCGCCCGGCCCTACGGCGGCAAGTGGGCCGACCGGTTCGGCGGCAGCCGGGTCACGCTGTACAGCTTCGGCGCCATGACGCTCGCGACCATCGCGGTCGCCGTGGCCAGCGCGGTCGCCGACGGCAACAACCACGTGCCCACCGGCGCGGTGATGGCCGCGATGGTGATCGGCTTCATCGCCCTGTTCGTGGTGTCGGGCATCGGCAACGGCGCGGTCACCAAGATCATCCCGTCGGTGTTCGACGCCAAATCCCGTAGCCTGCGGGTGGATTCGGCCACCCGGGCGGCCTGGTCGCAGAACACCTCGGGGGCGCTGATCGGTTTCGTCGGCGCGATCGGCGCGATCGGCGGCGTCGGCATCAACCTGGTGCTGCGCTCCTCCTACGCCTCCACCAAGTCCGCCACCACCGCGTTCTGGGTGTTCATGGCGTTCTACCTGGTGTGCGCCGCGGTGTGCTGGGCGGTGTTCCTGCGCCGCCCGAGCGCGCGGCGGCGGCCCGAGCCCGATGTCGTGGTGGAGGCCGAGGCGTTCGTCCTCGAGGCCGAACTCGATTCCCCGTCCGCCAACCGTCGGCCCAGAGCCTGACCAGAACCATTCGGAGGACAGAGATGAACCCCACTGTGGAACCCGCGCAGCGCAAGACCGTGGTGGTCGTCGGTCACGGCATGGTCGGCCACCGCTTCGTCGAGGCCCTGCGCTCGCGCGACACCGACGGCCGCTGGCAGGTCGTGATCCTCAGCGAGGAACCGCGCCCGGCGTACGACCGCGTCGGCCTGTCGTCCTATGTCGGCGCCTGGGACGCGGACGCGCTGGCGCTGCCCGGCAACGAGTACGCCGGTGACGCGCTGGTGGATCTGCGGCTCGGTGTCGCCGCGGAGAACGTGGACCGCGGCGCCCGCAAGGTCACCACGTCCACCGGTGACGTGATCGGTTACGACGCACTGGTTCTCGCGACCGGCTCGTACGCGTTCGTGCCGCCGGTGCCCGGCCACGACCGGCCGGAGTGCTTCGTCTACCGCACTATCGAGGACCTCGACGGCATCCGGGCGGCGGCCGACGCGGCGGGGCCGGGCGCGGTCGGCGTGGTGGTCGGCGGCGGCCTGCTCGGACTGGAGGCCGCGAACGCGTTGCGGCTCATGGGCATTACTCCGCACGTGGTCGAGTTCGCGCCGCGGCTGATGCCGGTGCAGGTCGACGAGGGCGGCGGCGCGATCCTGGAGCGACTGGTCACCGATCTGGGCCTGCACGTGCACACCGGCGTCGGCACCTCGGCCATCGAGCCCGCGGAAGACGGTGCGGGACTGCGGGTCACGCTGTCGGACGAGTCCACCATCGACGCGTCGCTGGTGGTGTTCTCCGCCGGTGTGCGCCCGCGCGACCAGATCGCCCGCGACGCCGGACTGGAGGTCGGGCCGCGCGGTGGTGTGGTCACCGACCTCGGGCTGCGCAGTTCCGACCCCAACATCTACGCCGTCGGTGAGGTGGCGGCCGTGGAGGGCACCTGCTACGGCCTGGTCGCTCCCGGCTACACCACCGCGGAGATCGTGGCGGACCGGTTGCTCGGCGGCGCAGGGGAATTCCCCGGCGCGGATCTGTCCACCAAGCTGAAGCTGCTGGGTGTGGACGTGGCCAGCTTCGGCGACGCGCACGGCGTCACCGAAGGGGCGCTGTCGGTCGTGCTGCACGACGCGGCCAAGGGCACCTACGCCAAACTCGTTCTCTCCGACGACGCCAAGACCCTGCTCGGCGGCATCCTGGTCGGTGACGCGTCGCAGTACGCGGCGCTGCGCCCGCTGGTCGGCAGCGAACTGCCCGCCGAGCCCGCGGCCCTGATCTCGCCCGCCGGTGCCGAACTGGGCGCCGACGCGCTGCCCGACGAGGCGCAGATCTGCTCCTGCAACAACGTGTCCAAGGGCGCCATCTGCGGCGCCATCGCGGACGGGGCCTGCGACATCCCCGGCATCAAGAGCTGCACCTCGGCCGGAACCTCCTGCGGCGGTTGCGTTCCCATGCTCAAGAAGCTGCTGGAGCAGTCGGGCGTGGAGATGTCCAAGGCGCTGTGCGAGCACTTCGAGCAGTCGCGCGCGGAGCTGTTCCAGATCGTCCAGGTCACCGGCATCCGTACCTTCTCCGAGCTGATCACCAAGCACGGCAGGGGAACCGGCTGCGACATCTGCAAGCCGACCGTCGCCTCGATCCTCGCCTCCACCTCGAGCGACCACATCCTCGAGGGCGAACAGGCCGCGCTGCAGGACACCAACGACCACTTCCTGGCGAATCTGCAGAAGAACGGCACCTATTCGGTGGTGCCGCGGATGCCCGGCGGCGAGTGCACGCCCGAGCAGCTGATCGAAATCGGGCAGATCGCAAAGGATTTCGGCCTCTACGTGAAGGTCACCGGCGGCCAGCGCATCGACCTGTTCGGCGCGCGGGTCGAGCAGCTGCCGAAGATCTGGCAGCGCCTGGTCGATGTCGGCATGGAATCCGGGCACGCCTACGGCAAGTCGCTGCGCACCGTGAAGAGCTGCGTCGGGTCCACCTGGTGCCGCTACGGGCAGCAGGACTCGGTCGGCATGGCGGTGCTGCTGGAGAAGCGGTACCGCGGGCTGCGGTCGCCGCACAAGCTGAAGCTGGCCGTGTCCGGGTGTGCCCGCGAATGCGCCGAGGCGCGCGGCAAGGACGTCGGCGTCATCGCCACCGAGAACGGGTGGAACCTGTACGTCGGCGGCAACGGCGGGCTCACGCCCAAGCACGCGGTGCTGCTGGCCGGCGACCTCGACGACGAGACGCTGATCAAATACATCGACCGCTACCTGATGTTCTACATCCGCACCGCCGACCGGCTGCAGCGCACCGCGCCCTGGCAGGAGTCGCTGGAGGGTGGCATCGAGCACGTCAAGCAGGTCGTGTGCGAGGACTCGCTCGGCATCGCCGACGAATTGGAGGCCGCCATGGCCCAGCACGTCGCCGGGTACAAGGACGAGTGGTCGGCGGTGCTGGAGGACCCGGAGAAGCTGTCGCGGTTCGTGTCCTTCGTCAACGCGCCGGATCAGAGCGACCCGACCATCGGCTTCGACGACAGCGGTGAGCGCAAGGTGCCGGTTCTGCTGGGTATGCCCGAGGTGCCGGTCGGCCGCCCCGCCGCGAGCGCCACGCACGGGAAATAGGCGCGTAATCGCCTGGAAACAGGATGCCGGTACCAATAGGTAGGGCGTTCGGAGGAGAGTTACCGATGACCGTGATCGACACACCCGGTATTGCTCAGGTGACCACCGCAGGGTGGACCTCGGCCTGCCGCCTCGACTATTTGATTCCCGGCCGCGGCGTGGCGGTGTTGCTGAGAGGCGGCCGGCAGGCCGCGCTGTTCCTGCTGCCCGACGGCAGCCTGTACGCCGTCGGCAATATCGACCCGTTCGGCCGCGCCGCGGTGATGTCGCGCGGCATAGTCGGTGATCGAGGCGGTGTGCCCGTGGTGGCGTCGCCGCTGCTCAAGCAGGCGTTCTCGCTGCTCGACGGGCACTGCCTGGACGACGACTCGACGGGCCTGCCGGTGTATGCCGTGCGCGTGGTCGACGGTGTCGTGGAGGTTTCCGACGAGCCGGTGGACTGTACCGGGGACACGCCATGAGCGTCGCGGTTCCGAATTCGAACGCCGCCTGCCTGGACGGCTTCACCATCGGCGTCACCGCCGCGCGGCGCGCCGACGAACTGGCCACCCTGCTGACTCGGCGCGGGGCGAACATCATGGCCGCCCCCGCGATCCGGATCATTCCGCTGGCCGACGACAACGAGCTGGAACGGGTGACCAGGCAGCTGGTCGAGGATCCGCCGCAGGTCACCGTCGCCACCACCGGTATCGGGTTCCGCGGCTGGATGGAGGCCGCGGAAGGGTGGGGCCTGGCCGAAGATCTGCGCACGACGCTGGGCTCCACCCGCCTGCTGGCTCGCGGCCCGAAGGCCAAGGGCGCCATCCGGGCCGCCGAACTGCGCGAGGAGTGGTCGCCGGCCTCGGAGTCGTCGGCGGAGGTGCTCGACCACCTGCTCGCCGAGGGCGTGGAGGGCACGCGGATCGCGGTGCAGTTGCACGGTGCGACCACCGAGTGGGAGCCGGTCCCCGACTTCTGCGAGGTATTGCGTTGCGCCGGAGCCGATGTGGTGCCGGTGCCGGTGTATCGCTGGATTCCGCCGGAGGATCCGACGCCGCTGGACCGGATGATCGAGGCCATCGTCACCTCGGCGCTGGACTGCGTCACCTTCACCAGCGCCCCGGCGGTGGCCTCGACGCTCATGCGCGCCAAGGAAACCGGGCTGCTGGAGGCCGTGCTGCACGCCTTCCGCGCCCGGGTGCTGCCCGCATGCGTCGGGCCGATCACCGCGGCTCCGCTGGAGGAGCTGGGCGTGCCCACCACCATGCCCGGCCGGGCGCGACTGGGTGCGCTGGCCCGGCACGTCGCGGAGGAACTGCCGCGGCGCGCCAACCGGATTCACGCCGCGGGACACATCCTGAGCGTGCGCGGCGGCTGCGTGGTGGTCGACGGCCAGGTGCGGCAGCTGGCCCCCGCGCCCATGGCGCTCATGCGGGCGCTGGCGCGACAGCCCGGACGGGTGGTCTCCCGCGAGGACCTGCTGGCAGCGCTGCCCGGCGGTGGCGACGACACGCACGCGGTGGAGACGGGCATCGCCCGGCTGCGTGCCGGTCTGGGCACGCCGAAGGCCATCCAGACCGTGGTGAAGCGTGGCTACCGGCTCGCGCTGGACCCCGCCGAATGCATCGACAACAACCCGCGCCCGCCGGTCGGCTACGGCCCGTCGCTGCGCCCGCAGGGCCCGGCGCCCATGGCGGGGGTCTGGTGAGCGGTCCGGCCCTGGTGCTCGTCGCGCACGGCACCAGGAGTTCGCGCGGCGTGGAGATGATCGCCGATCTGGCCGCGGCGGTGTCGCGGGAGCTGGGTGCGGGCATCGAGTCGCCACCCGTGGTGCGCACGGCCTTCGTGGACGTGCTCGGCCCCTCACCCGCCGAGGTGCTGCGTGACCTGAATTCCGTTCCCGCCGTGCTGGTTCCGGCCTTCCTCGCCTCCGGGTATCACGTGTACCAGGACGTGCCGCGCGAGGTCGCCGAGAGCGGGCACCCGTCCGTCGCGGTAACCCCCGCGATGGGCCCGGACCCCGCCCTCGCCCGCATCATGCGGGTGCGGCTGCGCGCCGCCGGCCGGCGCCCCGGTGACGCCGTGGTGTTCGCCGCCGCCGGTTCGTCCGACGCCCGAGCCCGCCACGACGTCCGCCGTGCCGCCCGCCTGCTGGCCGACGACCTCGACGCCCCCGTGCGAGTCGCCCACATCGCCACCGGCGAGCCCCGAGTCCCCGAAGTCGTTGCCTCCCTGCGCGACTCCGGCTCCCGCCGAGTCTTCATCGCTTCCTACCTACTCGCCCACGGCCTGTTCCACCAGCGCCTGCACGACTGCGGAGCAGACGGCGTAGCCGCCCCCATCGGAGTCCACCCCGCCGTAGTCCGCCTCCTGGCCGACCGCTACCGCACCGCCGCAACCGAACTCACCCGCACCGCGGCTTGACCCTCGCAGAGGCTCGTCCGCGGCATCCGTCATCTCGCCGTCAGTGGAGCTGTCGTCGGTTTCGCGGCAGCGGGGAGGTACGCCCACGCAGCCGGGATGAGTGCGTGGGCATACCGCTCAGCGGCGGGGCTCGATGGTGAGACCGCCCGTGGTGACGGTGCGGGTCATGTCGCGGGCCAGCATGTCGTGGGGGAAGCCGAGGGTGATGGCGCTGGCCGCTTCCAGGCGGGTCAGGTGGGTGGGATCGAATTCGATGTCGAGGGCGCCCAGGTTGTCCTCGAGTTGGGCGGCGGTGCGGGCGCCGATGATGGGGGCGGTCACGGCCGGGTTCTGCAGGGTCCAGGCCAGGGCGACCTGGGCGGGGGTGCGGCCGAGTTCGGTCGCGACCTGCCGCACCACCTCGGCGATCGCGAGGCCGCGTTCGGTGAGCTGGTTCTGGGCGAGGGCCACGTTCTTGCGGGTGCCTTCGGGGGAGCCCACGCCCTCGGCGTCGAGGTCGGCCCGGCTGTACTTGCCGGTGAGCACACCGCTCGCCAGCGGCGACCACGGGATCACGCCCAGTCCCATCTCCCGGGCCATCGGGATCAGATCGCGTTCCGCGGTGCGCTCGATCAGGTTGTACTCCACCTGCAGCGCCACCAGCGGCGACCAGCCGCGCAGCTCGGCGATGGCCTGCATCCGCGACACCTGCCACGCGGGCGCGTCGGAGATCGCGACGTAGAGCACCTTGCCC
Organism: Nocardia wallacei; assembly: GCF_014466955.1. Taxonomy (NCBI): domain Bacteria; kingdom Bacillati; phylum Actinomycetota; class Actinomycetes; order Mycobacteriales; family Nocardiaceae; genus Nocardia; species Nocardia wallacei. Next base: position 1,523,809 of record NZ_AP023396.1, read on the forward strand.
TGGCGGACCAGATCGTCCAGCCCGCGCAGGATTTCGTCTACCGGAGTGTGGAAATCCCAGGCGTGCAGGTACAGCAGATCGATGTAGTCGGTGTTCAGCTGCCGCAGGCTGGCTTCCACCGAGCCGAACATGCTCTTGCGGTGATTACCACCGGCATTCGGGTCGCCCGGGCGCCGCTGCATGGTGTATTTGGTTGCCAGCACCAGGCTTTCGCGGTTGTCGCGGGTGAACTCGCCCAGCAGCCGCTCGGAGCTGCCGTTGGTGTACATGCTGGCGGTGTCGACGAAATTGCCGCCGCGCTCGAGATAGAGATCGAACACCTTGCGCGAGTCGTCGCGGTCGGCGCCCCAGCCCCAGTCCGCGCCGAAGGTCATCGTGCCCAGCGCCAGCGGGGAGACCCGCAGCCCGGACCGTCCCAGCAGCCGGTAGGTATCGAGGGTGAGGGACATGCTGTCCTCCTGTGTCAGTAGCGATGCTCGGCCTCGAGTCTGCGACGGCCGCGGCCGGGCAGTAAGGGAAAGCTTTTCCTGGGATCGCCGGAACCAGGCTGGCCGTAGGATCGATCCCGATGACTGGCACGGTGGATGCGACACAGGAGCTGGGCGCGTTTCTGCGGGCCCGGCGGGAACGGCTGGACCCGCGGGATGTGGGGCTGCCCGCGCGGCGGGCCCGGCGGACGCCCGGGTTGCGGCGGGAGGATGTCGCGGAGTTGGCGGGGGTCAGCACCGACTACATCGTGCGGCTGGAACAGGGGCGAGGGCTGCGGCCCTCGGCGGAGGTGCTGGAGGCGCTGGCCCGCGCGCTGCGGCTGGGCGCCGACGAGCGCGCCTACCTGTTCGACCTGGCCCGGCAGCGTCAGCCCGACGACGGCAAACCGGCCACCACCGCCGCCCCGGGGCTGAAACTGCTGGTGACCGACCTGTCTCCGCTGCCCGCGATGGTGGTGAACCACCGCTACGACATTCTGACGTGGAATCGTGAGATGAGCCGTCTGCTCCTGGATTTCGACACACTGCCGCCCTCGCAGCGCAACTCGATGTGGATGTGCCTGCTGCATCCGGGGATGCGCGAGTTCTTCGCCGACCGCGAACGCACGGTACGCGAGGGCATCGCGGACCTGCGGGCGGCCTGGGCAGCGCATCCGGACGACCAGGTACTCGCCGACCTCATCCGGGAATTCCGTTCCCGCAGCGCGGAATTCGAATCGCTGTGGGCCAAGCAGGACGTCCGGGTGAACGGGCGCGGCCAGAAGACGCTGGTACATCCCGACGTCGGCCGGGTCACGGTCGCGTACGAGGCGCTGATGCCGCTGCAGGACCCGGATCAGCGGCTGATCATCTACCGCGCCGCCGACGAGGCGAGCCAGGCGGCGCTGGACCGCTTGGCCGAGGAGTGACCCGGCGGCGAGCCGAAAAAATTCTCCGGGAAACTTCGCGAAGGTATGTCGAAACGGGGCGGGCGGCTCCGACCGAAGGGTGACAGCACGTCGGAACAACCCACAGGAGCACCTCATGACCAGCGTCACCACCTTCTTCTGGTTCGAACGCGACGCCGAGCGGGCGGCCGAGTTCTACACCGCGACCGTGCCGGATTCCCGCATCACCGACATCACCCGCAACCCCGACGGATCGGCGTTCATCGTCGCCCTCGAACTGGCCGGACACGCCGTCACGTTGATGAACGGCGGACCGGACCACCCGCTGTCGGACGCGGCGTCCATCCAGGTCGTCGTCGACACCCAGGACGAGGTCGACCGGCTGTGGTCCGCGCTGACCGAGGGCGGGGCGCCCGGCCCGTGCGGCTGGCTGACCGACCGCTACGGCCTGTCCTGGCAGGTGGTGCCCGCGGCGCTGCCGACATTGCTGAACAGTGAGCGCGGCGCGGCCGTGGGCGCCGCCCTGCGCACCATGTCGAAGATCGACGTGGCGGTGTTGCAGGAGGCGCACGACCGCGGATGAGCGACAGGGCCGCGCTGGTCGATTGCCCAGTCGGCGGACACGCGCCCCGGCCTCGGCGAGTTTCCCTGTGCCACGGTGCGATACTGCATCAATGTCCCGGCTCATGCGCTGCCTGACGGTCCTGTTCGCGATGTTTGCCATGGTTGTGCCGGTCTCGGCCGTCGCCGCTCCCGGCGACGGCCCGGCCATCCTCGAGGTGCGCCCGCTCGGCGGCCGCCAGTTCGAGGTGGTGGCGTACTCGGCCGCGATGCACCGGCCGATCACGGTGTGGGTGTCGCATCCCGGCGCCCCGGCCCCGGCGCTGTACCTGCTCAACGCCGTCGACGGCGGCGAGGACGGCGGTCCGTGGACTGCCCGCACCGACGTCGCGCAGTTCTTCGCCGACAAGCCGGTGAATGTGGTCGTGCCGATGGGCGGGCGCGCCAGCTACTACACCGACTGGGTCTCCGACGACCCGGTGCTGGGCCGCAACCAGTGGTCCACCTTCCTGGTGCACGAGCTGCCGCCCCTGCTGGAACAGCACTTCGAGATGACCGGCCGCAATGCCGTTGCGGGAACGTCGATGTCGGCGACCTCGGCCCTGGATCTGGCGATCGAGGCGCCGGGGAAGTATCAGGCGGTCGGCTCCTACAGCGGCTGCCCGCGCACCAGCGATCCGGTGGCGCGCGCCTACGTACATTCGCAGCTGGGCATCTTCGGCGCGAACGCCGCGAACATGTGGGGCGCGCCGGACAATCCGGCCTGGTCGGCCCACGACCCGGTGCTCAACGCCGACCGCCTGCGCGGCACGGCCCTCTACATCTCGGCCGGGAACGGCGGTGCGGGCGTGCACGACAATCTCGCCGACCCGTCGATCGCCGGTAACGCGGGCAAGCTCGCCGACCGGCTCGCGGTGGGCGGGGTGATGGAGTCGGTGGTCAACGGCTGCACCCGGGTCCTGGCCGATCGCCTTGCGGCCCTGGGCATCCCGGCCGACGTGGTCTTCCGCCCCGGTACCCACGCCTGGCCCTACTGGCAGGACGACGTGCACGACTCCTGGCCGACGTTCGCCGCCGCCCTGGGGGTCTGACGCCTACCTTCAGGCACGCACCTGCCGCCGGTATGTGACCTTGTCGAACTCACGCCCGTACTCGTCGACCGCGACCACGTCCATCTCACTGGCGAAGAAGCCCGGCCGCACGTCGACCCGGATGAACGAGTAGTTGCGGAATCGCACCCGGGACCAGGGTGCGGCCTCGTGCTGCTTGTCGCCGCCGACGGTCCAGACGTAGCTGTTGGGGACGGTGGTGTCGGCTACCTCATGCCCTCGGTAGGTCTCCTGCGAACCCGGCTGGAAGCCGTAGCGGGGACGTCCGCCGCCACCCACCGTGTAGTACACGGTGCCGTCCGTTTCCGGGTACACGATCGAATTGTCACCCGCGACCTTGCCGGGACGTCCGGCGCGGATCGGGTCGGTGCGCTCGAAGATGTGGTTGTGGCCCTGCAGCACCAGGTCGACCCGGTAGCGGTCGAACAGGTCGCACCAGGCCGCGCGCAGACCACCGTCACTGGCATGCGAATCGGTGGTCGAGTAGGCACAGTGGTGGAAGAAGCAGACAAGGAAATCGATATTCGGATCGGCCCGGTAGGCGGCGAGAGTCCGCTCCACCCAACCGGTTTGGGCTCCGCCGGAGTATCCGGTGTTGGCCCGGATCTCGGCGGAGACGTCGTTGGCGTCCAGTGACAGCACCGCCACATTGCCGTAGGTGAACGAGTACGCCGAGGGACAGCCCGACGGCCCGTTGCCCGGAAAGTCCAGCCGCGCGAGGTGACCGCCGTACCCGTGGGTGTCGTAGGCGGCCTCCATGTCGTGGTTGCCGGTGGCGAACATCCACGGCGTGGTCGACGCGCTGGGCTCGATCGCGCCGAAATACACGTCCCACACATAGGGATTGAATTTGTCGAAGCCGCTCGGCGCGACGCCGCCCGCGGGGACGAACTGCGCGTTCTTGCCCGCGCCGGAGGGATCGGCGTAGGCGATGTCTCCGGCGAGGATGTGGAAATCCGGTCGGGCGGCGACGATCTGGCGCATGACGTTGTCGGCATGGCGCACGGTCGGGTCGTTGTCCGCCTTGTAGTACATGTCGTCGTAGTCGCCGGGGGCCACCCCGCCGGGCTGGGTGGGCGTTTCGTCGGTCCCCTGGTCGCCCATCATGGTGAAACGGAAGGGCAGCACCGCGTTTCGCGCGGTGGGCATGGCGGTCGACGCCGCGCTGACCTCGCTGGTGAAGCCGTCGGAGGTGCGCCACCGATAGAAGTGCGGCATCCGGCCCGGCAGCCCGTCGACGGGCACATGTACGTAGAACTGTTCGGCGGCGAGCACGCCGCCGTCGCTGCTGGGGATCTGGGTGACCAGATCGCGGACCTCCGCCTCGACGCTCGCACCCAGCGCGGGCGTCGGGCCGTGTTCGAGAATTACCCTCGCGCCGTGCGGGTTTCGCGACAACTGTGCCGAGAACCGGAGCTGGCCGGCGGCATCGGCGCCGAAACCGACGCGCCGCCCGCCCACGATCAGCCGCGCGTCCTCGGCGTACGCGCGGCCCGCGAACGGTGTGGCGCCGACCGCCGCGACGGCGGCCGCCGCGGCCGAGCCGCGCAGGAAATTGCGCCGCGAGACCGGGTGCCGGCGCAGGTGCGCGCGGTGCCACTCGTACTGCTCGGCCATGGTCAGGGTGGCGGCCAGCGGCTCCGGGATCCCCGTGTCGGGAATATCGCCGGCCGGGTTCAGGCGATTCGACGGCATGAGATCGGATGCTGGTCCACCCGCTGTGGCTGGGCAACCGCCCACCTCGCCGTCGCTGGGGAATTCTCGGTGAATTCTGCGCGCGGCCGAACCTGTCGGTGGCCGGGGTCACAATGCGGTATGGCCTACGACGAGGAACTGGCGGACCGCATCCGGGACCTGCTCGGCCCGGCCCTGCCCGAGACGGTGGAGAAGAAGATGTTCGGCGGGCTGGCCTTCCTGGTCGGCGGCAATATGGCCGTCGCGGCCAGCGGCAAGGGCGGTCTGATGGTCCGGGTCGACCCGGACGAGGCCGCCGGGCTGGCCGACGGGGAGCATGTCGCGCCGATGGTCATGGGCGGCCGCTCGATGCGCAACTGGCTGCGCGTGGATTCGGAGGTCGTGGCCGACGACGATGCGCTGGACCAGTGGATACAACGCGGCGTCGCCTACGCACGCGGCCTGCCGCCCAAGTAGGCGGTGTTGTCTCGACTCCGCCGGACTCGTGGTCACGGGGTCGCGTCAGGTGCTACGGTGTGTCCCACGCCACGATAACTGCAACGAGTTCTAGTTAGAGTCTCGGGACCGCGTCCGGCTCGGGGCCCGCGATGAACGACTCGTACGGGTGAACGACGTACCCGGCGGCGACGCGGCGCGGAGGAGAGTGTGCCTTGACGAATACCGTTGACCCGCAAGCCGTCGCGGCCCGTGTCACCGCCGAGCTGACCGGTCCCGGCGGCCCCTTCGAATCGGCCGTCGAGGAGGTGCTGGGCGCGCCGATCCCGGTGATGCGCACGCGGCGTCGCTCGCTGGGGGAGATGCTGGACGACTCGGCCGCCTGGGGCGAGCGGGAGTACCTCGTCACCGCGGATGCCCGGATGTCGTTCGGTGCGCACGCGGCCGCGGCGGGAGCGCTCGCACAGGCGCTGGCGCAACGATACGGCGTCGGCAAGGGCGACCGCGTCGCGATCCTGGCGGCCAACACCCCCGAATGGGTGGTGACGTTCTGGGCGGCCCAATGCCTCGGCGCGATCGCCGTCGGATACAACGCCTGGTGGGCTCCCCGGGAGATCGAATACGCCCTCGGGCACACCCGCCCGGCCGTGGTGATCGCGGATGCGAAGCGAGCCCGGCGACTCGGTGACATTTCGAGCCGAGCCGAGGGCCGAGGTTCTGTCATTCCCGTGCTCACCATGGAGCACGATCTCCCGCGACTGATCGCCGAATACTCCGGCGCGCACCCTCGCACGGCCGTCGCCGAGGACGATCCCGCGGTGATCCTGTACACCAGTGGCACCAGCGGCCGCCCCAAGGGCGTCGTGCATTCGCATCGGAACCTGGTGGCCGTCACCGACTATCACCGGTTCACCGATGCGATGGTGGCGGGCCTGCGCGGACTGCCCCATCACGAGCCCAGCGACAAGCGTTTCCTGCTCACCTCACCCCTGTTCCACATCGCCAGCCTGCACAACCTGGTCATCCCGCGCCTGGCCACCGGCGCCGCCGTGGTCATCCATCAGGGCTCGTTCCAGGTCGATCGGGTGCTGCGCCTGGTCGAGCGGGAGCGGGTCACCAACTGGGGCGCGGTGCCGACGATGGCGAGCCGGCTGCTCGAACACGACCTGTCCGGCTACGACCTGTCGTCGCTGGCCGCGTTCTCGCTCAATGCCGCGCCCTCCTCACCCGCGTTCCATCAGCGGCTGCGCGAGCGGCTGCCCGTCGCGCAGGTGGCGCTGACCACCAGCTACGGCCTGACCGAAAGCGGCACGGCCGCAACGGTCGCCACGCCGCCCGAGCTGGCGGCGCACCCGGACACGGTCGGCCGCCCCATCCTCGGCGTCGCCGTGCAGATCCGCGACCCGGACGGCACGCCGGTGCCCGACGGCACGGAGGGCGAGATCTGCATCCGCAGCCCGTACGTGATGCTCGGCTACTGGGACGACGAGCAGGCCACCGCGGCGGCGATCGACGGCGAACGCTGGTTGCGCACCGGCGATTTCGGCATCCTCGAGCAGGGTCGGCTCCGATTGTCCGGCCGCCGTAGCGATCTCATCCTGCGTGGCGGGGAGAACGTGTACCCGACCGAGATCGAGAACGTGCTCGACGAGCACCCGGCGGTGCTCGAATCCGCGGTGCTCGGCGTCCCGCACGACGATCTCGGCCAGGAGGTCGCCGCCGTCGTGGTCGTCGGCGATCCGGCGGCCGTCACCCCGGCGGCGCTCCGCGATTTCGCCGCCGAACGGCTGGCCTACTTCAAGGTGCCCGCCCGCTGGACGATCACCGACAAACCGTTGCCGCGCAATGCCACCGGAAAGGTCGTCCGTCGTGAGATAACGCTCTGACGGCGAGTGTCCCCGGGCACCGAAAGAGGAAACACGATGTACGACAGCATCATCAAAGGCGGCCGCTGGTTCGACGGCACCGGCGCGCCGTCCGCCCTCCGGCACCTCGGCATCCGCGACGGCCGCGTCGCCACCGTCTCGGCGGTGCCGCTCGACGAAACCGGTTGCGGCACAGTGATAGACGCCGAAGGCAAATGGGTGCTGCCCGGCATGATCGATATCCACACGCACTACGACGTCGAGGTGCTGCTGGACCCCACCCTGTCGGAATCGGTCCGTCACGGCGTCACCACGGTGCTGCTCGGCTCCTGCTCGCTGTCGACCGTGCACGTCGACGCCGAGGTCGCGGGCGATCTGTTCGGCCGGGTGGAGGCGATCCCGCGCCGCCACGTCATCGACGCCGTCGGCGATCTGAAGACGTGGCGCAGCGCCCACGAGTACGCCGCGGCGCTGGAGGAGTTGCCGCTCGGCGCGAATGTCGCGTGCTTCCTGGGGCATTCGGACGTGCGCGCCGCCGAGATGGGCTTGGACCGCGCCACCCGCAAGGACGTGCGACCCGGCGCCGACGAGGTCGCGGCGATGGAACACAAGCTGGTCGAGGCCCTCGACGCGGGCTTCATCGGCATGTCGTCGCAGCAGCTGCTGTTCGACAAGCTCGACGGCGAACTGTGCCGCTCGCGCACCCTGCCCTCCACCTATGCGACGACCCGCGAGCGGCGCCGCCTCAACACGGTGCTGCGCGAGCGCCATCGCGCGCTGCAGGGCGGGCCGGACGTCTCGCGCCCGCAGAGCCTGCTGACCATGGCGGCGAGCAGCCTCGGCCTCTGGCGCGAACCGCTGAAGGTGAGCCTGCTGTCGGCCGCGGACATCAAGGCGATCCCGTTCATCGCCTACATCTTCCCCGCGCTGGCGCGCGTGATGAACGCACTCGGTGGCGACTTCCGCTGGCAGCACCTGCCGGTGCCGTTCGAGGTGTATGCCGACGGCATCGACCTGGTGGTGTTCGAGGAATTCGGTTCCGGCGCAGCGGCGTTGCACCTGTCGAACCAGCTGGCGGAGCGCGAGGAACTGCTGCGCAGCGAGGCGTACCGGCGGCGGTTCCGCAAGGACTACGACAAGCGGTTCGGCCCGCGGGTGTGGCATCGCGACTTCTTCGACGCCGAAATCGTCGACTGCCCCGACAGTTCCGTGATCGGCAAGACCTTCGGGCAGGTCGGGCAGGATCGCGGCGGCCTGCATCCGGTGGACGCCTTCCTGGATCTGGTCGTGCAGTACGGTGGCAAGGTGCGCTGGCGCACCACGATCTCCAATCACCGGCCGCGCGTGCTCGACAGGTTCGCCGCGGATCCCGGTGTGCAGCTGGGCTTCTCGGACGCGGGCGCGCATCTGCGCAATATGGCCTTCTACAACTTCGGGCTGCGGTTGCTGCGCCGGGTGCGGGACGCGCAGGAGTCGGCGCGGCCCTTCCTGACCATCGAGCGGGCCGTACACCGCCTCACCGGCGAGCTCGCCGACTGGTACGGCCTGGACGCCGGGCACCTGCGCGTCGGCGACCGCGCCGACGTGGTGGTCGTCGACCCGCGACACCTGGACGAGCGCCTCGACGCGTACGCCGAGCAGACGGTCCCGTACTACGGCAATCTGTCCCGCATGGTGAACCGCAACGACGCCGCGGTGTCGGCGGTATTCATCGGCGGCGCTTACGTGTTCGGCGACGGACAAGCGGGCGAGGCACTGGGGCGCCGGCGCACCGGCCGCTTCCTGCCCGCCGCCTGAGCGCGACATCGGGAGACGGCCGTACGCCCCTGACCGGGCCCTCATCCACGCCCGGCGCACCGCAGTGCCCAGGCCAGGGCGCCGATGGCGGCGGTATTGGCGACACCGCGCAGGATGTTCAGCCGCACCCACGAATCCTCGAATTGCTCGCGCAGTGCGGCGAAATCACCACCCGAGGTATCGGCGAGCTGATTGTTGAGCGGAATGTTGCCACCGGCCGTGATCAGAAAGCTGATCACATTGAGCACCAGCGCCGCCAGAATCCACCACAGCACCGTCCGCTGATCTCCCCGCAGGTGTAGCGCCGCCGCCACCCCCGTGAACACGATCGAGCCGAGAAACCCGAACATGAACGCCGGATTGACTATCACCACGTTGATCCGGTTCATCACATCCACGAACGTCCGATCATCCACCTGCCGCAGCGCCAACATCACCGAACTGGCATAGGCGTAGAACACCCCGGCCAGCAGCCCGGTCGAAATGGTAGCCACCACAAGGGAAGCGGAGCCCAGCGCGGAGGTAGCGGTACTTGCTTGCGTCGTTGTCGTCATGCCACAAGTACACCGCTCCGCCCGACTTCCCGACATCGCCACAACGCTCCCCTACATAAGCGAGCGTCCAGGGGTGGTCGAAATCCCCGATTCTTACTGTGGTGTGTTCGTGTCGGCGGTGGTCAAACCCAGTTTCGAGCATGCTTCGAGGAGTTTGCGGTCGCCACTGACGAAAACGAGATCGGGATCGTCGAGTTCTTCGGCCGAAGCGGCATGGACGGCGTCGTAGCCGCGCAGGGCAAGCTGAAAGGCGAGTACGGCGGCGCGCTCGGTGACTCGATCGTCGGCTTCGATGACATCGAACTCCCGCCACATGCGCAGATGTAACCGAAGGGCGTCGGCGTGCTGCGCTTCGGTCAGCCGCCCGAGCCGGGTGCCTTGGGCCAGGGCCGCCGCCGTCTCGACGTAGAGGAGTCGGGAGGTGACGACGCTATCGGCGGTATTCCACAGTTCCTGGCAGCAGGACGTGCTGGGCTCGGCGACGAGCAGCGGCACATACCCCGAGGTGTCGAGGTAGGCGATCATCGGCGTTGCTCGGAAACGAGATCGCTCACCGAGCCCTCGGTCCGAATCGGCTCCGGGGCGTGCCGCCTGGGCCGTGCGGCAGGCTTGACTCGGCCTTCTTCGATCAATCGTTCCAGGGCGGTCGGCTGCCCGGCCGGCACGATGCGGGCGATGACCGTGCCGTGATCGGTCACCGTCACGGTGTGACCTGCCCGCACCATGGCCAGATGGCGACTCAACGCATCGCGTAGATCGCGCACCCCGACTCGCATCTCGCCTCCTGTGGCCATAATTCCGCCTCCTATTATAGCCACAATAGTGCGGGTTCAGCGGGTTCTGGTCGGGGGGATCACCGGGGAGTCCCAGGCTCGGGCGTAGCGGCGTTTGTCGGCGGCGTTGTGTTCCTTGCTGCGGTAGACGACGTAGGGGCGGACGAGGTAGCCGAGGGGTGCGCTGAACATGTGGACCAGGCGGGTGTAGGGCCAGAGGCCGATGAGGGTGAGGACGATGAGGCCGTGGGCCTGGAAGGTCCAGGGGGTGCCGACCATGAGATCGGGTTCGGGGTGCAGGGTGAAAAGGCTCCGGAACCACGGGGATACGGTTTCGCGGTAGTTGTGACGGCCCCACAGCAGGTTGCTGCCGACGGTGTTGAGCAGGCCGGTGATCAGCGCGCCCGCCAGCAGGGCGTACATCACCTTGTCGTTGGTGGTGGTGGCCTGCCGCACCGCGGGCACGGTCAGGCGACGGTACAGCAGGATGGCGATGCCGGCGATGACGGCCACCCCGGCGACGGTGCCCGCCGACACCGCGACCAGGTGATACAGGTGTTCGGAGACGCCGATCGCCGCGGTCCAGGACTCGGGGATCAGTACGCCCAGCACATGTCCGCCGATGACGCCGAGCATCCCGAAGTGGAACAGCGGACTGCCCAGCCGCAGCAGCCGGCTCTCGTAGATCTGCGAGGATCTGGTGGTCCAGCCGAACTGGTCATTACGGTAGCGCCACAGGTGGCCGAGCAGGAACGACGTGAACGCCACGTAGGGCAGCGTCATCCAGAGCATGGTGGTCATCGGCGGCCTTCCGATCCGGTGAACAGCGAGGGGTCCATGGCGAACGGGTCCAGCCCGACCTCCTCCTCCGGCGGTCCCTGCGCCGCGAGTTCGGCGATGCGGCGGCGGTCCGCGGTGGTCAGCGGCGGCAGGGTCGCGACCACCGCCGCGAGGATGTCCGCATAGGGAGAGCCGCTGTCGGACAACGACAATCGCAGCAGCTCGAGCACCGGGACATGCTCGCCGAGCAGCCGTTCGCCACCTATCGGGTCTACGGTGGCGGCGAATTCCAGCAGCACCGGCAGATGATCGGGCAGCTCGCTGTCGTCGAGTTCGACGCCCGCGTGCCGGTAGGCGTGCTTGAAGCGCAGCAGCGCCATGCCGCGTTTGCGGGTGTCGCCGTAGGCGTAGTAGGTCAGGTGCAGGCTGGCGCGGCGGCGCAGGTCGAATGTCTCGACGTACTGCTGCGCGAGCGCCAGCGGGTCGGTGTCGCACAGGTGCCGCAGGAACCGGTCCAGGTTCTCGCGCACCTGCGGCGGCAGTTCTGCTGTGGCGCCGGACAATTCGCCGACCAGCGCCAGGGTTTCGCGGCCGGGGTAGTCGAGCAGCAGGGCGGCGATCCGCCACACCAGGCGGCGGTCGCGCTCGGAGATCGGTATCGCGGGCCCGGGGCGTCGCCGCACTTTCAGCAGGTTCACAGCTCGGCTCCGCCGCGGTGCGGTGGAACGGCGGCCGGTAGAACGCTCATCGACTCGCCCCGGTCGGCTCGGGCTCCGCGATATCGTTCGCCGCGCCGTTCGCGGTACCGCCGTTGTGATCGCCGTTGGCGCCGACCATGCCCACAGCCGGACCGTCGGCCCCGTTCGCTCCGTCGGCATCGAGACCCGACCCGTTGTGCCCGTTCCGCTCGGGCAGCAGCCCGCTGGTCGACTTCCCGTCCCAGTTGAGCAGATTCACCCGGCTCGACTTCTCCTCGGGCGCGGCATCATTGGTGTCGGTGAGGTGGAACTTGTCCGCCATGACGTCGAACGCGGTCATCCCGGGTCCGCCGTCGTTGTCCAGGCTGCATCCGGTCGCCAGCGAATCCAGTTCGTGCGCACGGGAAGTCGCACCGCTGGGGATCACGTAGCGGTGCTCGTACTTGGCGATGGCCAGCAGCCGGTACATGGCCTCGATCTCCTCGGGCTCGAGCCGCACCGCCTCGGGGATGGTGAGGTCGGGTTCCTGGCCCAGGTTGATCGAGCGCATGAACGCCCGCATGCCCGCCAGCCGCTGCAGCGCGGCCCGGACCGGGCCGACCTCACCGGCGGTGAACAGCTCGGCGAGATATTCGACCGGGATGCGCAGCGCGTCGATGGCGCCGAACAGATTGGCCATGTTCTCGCCGTCGTGCCCGGTCTCCGACAGCACGTCCACCACCGGCGACAGCGGCGGCACGTACCAGACCATCGGCATGGTGCGGTATTCCGGATGCAGCGGCAGCGCGATCTGGTAGTCCACGATCAGCTTGTACACCGGCGAATCCTGCGCCGCCTGAATCCATTCCGTCGAGATCCCGGCCCGCTCGGCCTCGGCGATCACCCGGGGGTCGTGCGGGTTCAGGAACACGCCGAGCTGCGCCGGGTAGAGGTCCTTGTCGTCGGTGACCGACGCCGCCTCGAGCACCGCGTCGGCGTCGTAGAGCATGACGCCGATGTAGCGCAGTCGTCCGACGCAGGTCTCCGAGCACACGGTCGGGATGCCGACCTCCACGCGCGGGTAGCAGAAGGTGCACTTCTCCGCCTTGCCCGTCTTGTGGTTGAAGTAGATCTTCTTGTAGGGGCAGCCGGTGACGCACTGCCGCCAGCCGCGGCACTTGTCCTGGTCGACGAGCACGATGCCGTCCTCGGCGCGCTTGTAGATCGCGCCCGACGGGCAGGACGCCGCACACGACGGGTTGAGGCAGTGCTCGCAGATGCGCGGCAGGTAGAACATGAAGGTCTGCTCGAACTCGAGCTTCACCTGCTCGGACAGCTTGCCCAGCAAGGGATCCCGGCCGACCTGCTCCGGCCCGGAGCCCAGGTCGTCGTCCCAGTTGGCGCCCCAGGTGACCTTGGTGTCCTCGCCGGTGATCAGCGATTTCGGCCGGGCCACCGGCGTGGTGTCCATGGCGGGGGAGCTGAGCAGATTGTCGTAGTCGTAGCTCCACGGGTCGTAGTAGTCCGACACCGTGGGCAGGTCCGGGTTGGCGAAGATGTTGAGCAGCCGCTTCATTCGCGAGCCGGACTTCAGGGTGAGGCGGCCCCGGCGGTTCAGGGTCCAGCCGCCCTTCCACTTCTCCTGGTCCTGGTACCGCCGCGGATAGCCTTGTCCGGGACGGGTTTCCACGTTGTTGAACCACACGTACTCGGTGCCGCCCCGGTTGGTCCACGCCTGCTTGCAGGTGACGCTGCAGGTGTGACACCCGATGCACTTGTCCAGGTTCATCACCATGGCCAGCTGTGCCATGACGCGCATGTCAGTACTCCTTCCGTCCACGAGGCGCGCGCATCAGTACGCCACCTGCTGCGAGCGGCGCCGGATCGTGGTGACCTCGTCGCGCTGGTTGCCGGTGGGCCCGTGGTAGTTGATGGCGAACGACTGCTGCGCGTAGCCGCCGATCAGGTGCGAGGGCTTGATCATGATGCGGGTCAGCGCGTTGTGGATGCCGCCGCGTTTGCCCTTGGCGCCGTTGACATTCGGCGTGCCCTCGATGCGCGGGACATCGACGGCGCGGTCCTGCGCGTGGTACATGAACACGGTGCCCTCGGGCATGCGGTGGCTGACGATGGCGCGGGCGACGACGATCCCGTTGCGGTTGATCGCCTCGATCCAGTCGTTGTCGGCCACGCCGATCTTCGCGGCGTCCTTCTCCGACATCCAGATCGCCTGACCGCCGCGCGAGAGCGTGAGCATGTGCAGGTTGTCCTGATAGGCCGAGTGGATCGACCACTTGGAGTGCGGCGTGAGGTAGCGGACGGTGACGCCGTTGTCACCGACGCTCCCCACCCCCGGCTCACGGAACAGTGCGGACATGTCCAGCGGGGGGCGGAAGATCGGCAGTTGCTCGCCGAGTTCGATCATCCAGTCGTGGTCGAGGTAGAAGTGCTGGCGGCCGGTGAGGGTGTGCCAGGGCTTGAGCCGCTCGGTGTTGATGGTGAACGGCGAGTACCGCCGCCCGCCGGTCTCGGAGCCGGACCACTCCGGCGAGGTGATGACCGGAACGGGCCGGGATTGCGTGTCGGCGAACGTGATTCGCTTGCCCTCGTGTTCGGCGGCCAGGTCGGCGAGCCGGGTTCCGGTGCGCCGCTCGAGCGCCTCGAACCCCGCCACCGCGAGCCGCCCGTTGGTGGTGCCGGACAGCGCCAGGATGGCCTCCGCCGCGTGTGTGTCCTTGGCCAGTGACGGACGACCCTGTGCCGCACCGGAGATCACGGTGCCGTTGACTCCGGCCAGATACTCGACCTCGGTGTCGGGATAGGTGGTGACGCCCTTGGTGGTGACGCCCAGCGTCTCGATCAGCGGCCCGAGGGCCGCCATCTTCTCGGCCAGCTTCGGGTAGTCCCGCTCCACCACAACGAGTTTCGGCATCGTCTTGCCGGGAACGGGCTCGCACTCCCCGGCCTTCCAGTCCAGCACCCGCCCGCCGGGCTGGGCCAGCGCGTCGGGCGAGTCATGTTGCAGCGCGACGGCGACGAGATCCTTGCGCACACCGAGGTGCTTCTCGGCCAGCCAGGAGAAGCCGCGCGCGATGCGGTGGAACGCCTCGAAGTCGGTCTTGGCCTCCCACGGCGGGGAGATGGCGGGGGAGAAGGCGTGCACGAACGGGTGCATGTCGGTGGAGGACAGATCGTGCTTCTCGTACCAGGTGGCCGCGGGCAGCACGATGTCGGAGAACAGCGTGGTCGAGGTCATCCGGAAGTCAAGCGACAGCAGCAGATCCAGCTTCCCGGTCGCCGCCTGGTCGCGCCATTCCAGTTCCTGCGGGCGCACCCCGGCCACGTCGGTCGTCTGCAGGTTCGAGTCCGTGCCCAGCAGGTGCTTGTGGAAGTACTCGTTGCCCTTGCCGGAGGAGCCGAGCAGGTTGGCCCGCCACACGGTCAGGCAGCGCGGGAAGTTCTCCGGCGCGTCCGGGTCCTCGCAGGCGAACCGCAGTTCGCCGGACTTCAGCCCGTCGACCACATAGTCCTGCGGCGTCTTGCCCGCCGCCTCCGCCTCGTCCACCAGGTCGAGCGGATTTCGATTGAGGGTCGGGTAGCTGGGCATCCAGCCCAGCCGCGAGGCGAGCGCGATGTTGTCGGCGGCGGTGCGCCCGGCGAACCGGCCCGGGGCCATGGGGGAGGAGAAGGTTTCGGCGGTGAACGGGTCGTAGCGCCACTGGTCGTTGGCCAGGTACCAGAAGATGGTGCCCTGCATCTGCCGTGGCGGGCGCTGCCAGTCCAGGCCGAAAGCCAGTGTGGCCCAGCCGGTCACGGGTCGGCACTTCTCCTGCCCGACGTAATGCGCCCAGCCGCCGCCGTTCACGCCCTGGCAGCCGGTGAGCAGGGTGAGGGTGAAGAACGACCGGTAGATCTGGTCGGAGTGGAACCAGTGGTTGGTGCCGGCGCCCATCAGGATCATCGAGCGGCCGCCGGACCGGTCGGCGTTGTCGGCGAACTCCCGCGCGATCCGGGCGGCCTGCACGGCGGGCACGCCGGTGACGGCCTCCTGCCAGGCGGGCGTGTAGGGCTCGCTCGCGTCGTCGTAGCCCGTCGGCCAGATGCCCGGCAAACCGGGTCGGCCCACGCCGTACTGTGCCAGCAGCAGATCGAAGACGGTCGTCACCCGTTTGCCGCCGACGATTCTCGTCGGCACCCCGCGGGTGAGTACGCCCTCGCCGTCGTCGAAGCGGGGGAACTGCACGGCCACAGCGTCGTCGGTGTGGCCGTGCAGGGTCAGCAGGGGATCGACGTCCCCCAGGTCCAGATTCCAGCGGCCGGTGCCGGACGCGGAGAAGCGGTCGCCGAGTGTGCCGTTGGGTACCACGGGCTCGCCGTCGGCGTCCAGCAGCACCGTGCGGTGCGCGGCGCCCTCGCCGCTGTGGCCGAGATCGGCGGCGGTGAGGAATTTTCCGGGGGCGAAGGCATGGCCGCGATACTCGCCGTCGGCGTTCCAGCCGCCCTCCCGCTCGTCCAGAGTGATCAGGAACGGCAGGTCGGTGTAGCGCTTGACGTAGTCGAGGAAGCGGGGCGTGTCCCGGTCGAGGAAGAACTCCTTCAGGATCACGTGGCCCATCGACATGGCGAGGGCCGCATCGGTTCCCGGCCGCGCCGGCACCCATTCGTCGGCGAACTTGGTGTTGTCGGCGTAATCGGGGGAGACCACCACCACCTTCTGGCCGCGGTACCGGGCCTCGGTCATGTAGTGCGCGTCGGGTGTGCGGGTCACGGGAACGTTCGAGCCCCACATGATCAGGTAGCCCGCGTCGAACCAGTCCGCGGACTCCGGGACGTCGGTCTGGTCACCGAACACCTGCGGCGAGGCCACCGGCAGGTCCGCGTACCAGTCGTAGAACGACAGCATCGACCCGCCGAGCATGGAGATGAACCGGGCGCCCACCGCGTGCGACACCATCGACATGGCGGGGATCGGCGAGAACCCTGCCACCCGGTCCGGGCCGTACCGCTTGATGGTGTAAACGTGTGCGGCGGCGGCGATCTCGGCCGCCTCCCACCACTCGGCGCGCACGAAGCCGCCCTTGCCGCGGGCCGACTTGTACCGTTTCGCCTTCTCCGGGTCCTCCACCAGCGACTCCCACGCCGCCACCGGATCCTTCACCACCGCCTTGGCCTCGCGGTACATCTCCAGCAGCACGCCGCGGATGTACGGATACCGCACGCGCGCAGGCGAATACGTGTACCAGGAGAACGACGCGCCGCGCGGGCAGCCGCGCGGTTCGTACTCGGGCTTGTCGGAGCCGACGGACGGGTAGTCGGTCTGCTGGGATTCCCAGGTGATCACGCCGTCCTTGACGTAGATCTTCCACGAGCAGGATCCGGTGCAGTTCACGCCGTGCGTGGAGCGCACCACCTTGTCGTGCGCCCACCGGTCCCGGTAGAACTCGTCTGCGCTGCGCCCGCCCACCTTGTGCAGGGTGCGCAGATCGCCGGAGACCTCGCCGCGGTGGAAGTATTTGCCCAATCGCAGCAGTGCGTCACCGGATGCCGCGGATCGTCCGTTCGTATCGGAGGGGGTCGAACCCTTTGTATGCGAATTAACCACAACGCCCCCTTCGAGCTGTGAACCGGGCTGTTGCACCGAGAGTAAGGACGTCGGGGGAGGGGACAAAACGGTTCTCTCACAACGCTCGCGGCCCCGTGGTGAGTTGTGAGGTGGGGGAAACGTGGTGGTCACTGTGCGGCATGGGGCCCACCCGACCTGGGCGGAGGCGACCTGGGCCGATGCCGTTTCCGGCGGGCCGGGCGGGCGGTGACGCTGTTTCCGGTGATGCTTTGGAAACGGCCGGTTCTCGGGCACTTTACATTTGTTTACATATCCGGGACCCGGTGCGACCACCGTTTTTGCCATCCCGATGAGACGGACGTCGCACAGGTTACGAGATCCGAATTACCGCGTGGTAAATCGTTTGCCCGGCGCTCGCGGCCGAAATCACCAGCAGAATCGCACCGGGTGGGCGAACATGGCCGCGACCACGATCAGGTCGACGACGACCGCCGCCCAGGCCGCCGGGACGGCCCAGCGGGAGCGGAACACGAACGCGCAGAGCACGAACGGCAGCGTCCAGACCGCGAGGGTGACGATGACCCACCAGCCACCGGCCATGTTCACGCGCGGTGTGGTGGCGCCGCAGCGGGTGTCGGCCGCGGCGAACAATCCGGTCGCCACACTCCACGCCGCCGCGGCCGTCCACGCGATCGCCGCGGCCGCCACCCAGGGAATGCGCCGGTGCACGATCCTCATCCTGCAACGGCGAACGCCGGGCCGTGGTCGTTTCCGTGCAGACCGTTCGCCCGCCTATTCGGCGACCAGTTCGGCCTCCGCCTCGACCGCGCGGACGGTCCGCTCGGGGACGCGCAGCGGTCCCGGCGTGTAGGTGATCGCGCGCAGGTCACCGGTGTAGCGGAACGGGCCGCGGCGGGCGCGCAGGTCCCAGTCGACCGGCCCGCGCGCGTCCACGCCGACCGAAATCCCTGTCCACGGGGACATTCCGACCAACTGCACCTGATCGGGCAGGCTGCCCACCGGTACGCCGTCGATGTGCAGGGTGAAATCCCAGCGCAGCCTCGGCCGCACCGTCGCGGCGAGGCCGATCTCGCGCGCCCCCGCCGGGATCGCAGCCGTGACGGTGACGTAGCGGCCATAGCCGTTGAATCCGAACACGACCCGGCCGTTCTCGACATACAGCAGGTAGCCGCCCTGCGGATCACCGTGCGCCACCAGCACGCCCTCGTCCCCGTCGACGTAAGCCGCCAGTTCCGCCGTGACGGTGAAGTCGCGGTAGGCGATCAGCCGTTGCGAGCGGTACCGCTCCAGGGTCGGGGTGCCCGGCAGCAGCCGCACCGGCTCGGCCAGCCGCGCCTCCTCGGGTCTGCGCCGCGCCAGGTCGGCGCGGGTGAGCAGCGGGAACACGGTATTGTGCCAGGCGGCCTCGTCCCAGGCGTGGGCCAGTTCGGCGACCTTCCCGGGGAATTCGTGCGCCACGTCGTGCAGTTCGGTCGGATCGGCGCGCACGTCGAACAACTGCCAGCGCGGGGCGTCGACATCCGCGCCGGGTTCGTGCAGAGCCAGCAGCTTCCAGCCGTCGCGGTAGAAGCCGCGATGACCGGTCATCTCCGAATACTGCTCGACGTGCGCCGACGCGGCCCGCGGATCGCGCAGCACCGGCGCGGCCGAGACGCCGTCGAACTCCTTGGCGGGCAGGCCGTTACGCACTGACGGCCGCCGCAGACCCGCCAGCTCCAGCAGGGTCGGCGCCAGATCGGTCACATAGCTGTACTCGCGGCGAATCTCGTCGGCGGGCAGTCCGTTCGGCCACGACACCAGAAACGGGACGCGCACGCCCCCGGCGAAGGTCTGGCCCTTGTAGAACCGGAACGGGGTGTTCGACGCCTGGCCCCAGCCGCGCGGGTAGTGCACGCCGAGCCGGGCGGTGCCGATCAGCTCCTCGTCGTGCGGCACGTCACCGACCCAGTCCGGATCATCGACGTGCGCGAATTCCGCCAGGTAGCTGCGGGTTCCGACCGGGCCGCCCTCCGCGGTGCCGCCGTTGTCGGAGGTGAACACCACGATGGTGTCGTCCAGCTCGCCGAGCTGTTCGACCGTGTCCAGCAACCGGCCCAGATTCTGGTCGATGTTGTCGACCATGGCGGCGTAGACCTCCATGTAGCGCGCGAAGCGCCGCTGTTGCTCGACGGACAGCGAATCCCATTCCTGCGCTTCGTATCCGGGCTCGGTATTGCGGGGTTTCTGCTGTGTCCCCGGCGGAAACAGGCCCTGTGCGAGCTGGGCGGCGAAACGGCTGTGCCGCAGCCGATCCCAGCCCTCGGCGTAGCGTCCCCGGTACTTCTCCAGGTCGACGCGCTTGGCCTGCAGCGGGCCGTGCATGGCGACGTGGGCGAAGTACAGGAAGAACGGCTTCGCCGCATCGTGCGCGCGCAGGTCCTTCAGATACGAGATCGCCTTGTCGGTGAGATCGTCGGTGACGTAGTAGTCGTCGGGGTACGCCTCGACGTCGACCACCGAGCTGTCGGAGACGATCTGGTTCGGGTAGAAGAAGGAGTTGAACCCCTCCAGCGACCCGTAGTAGCGGTCGAAGCCGCGCTGCGTCGGCCACGAATCGCGGTGTGCCGCGGGGTTCATGGTGGCATCGCGCACCAGATGCCACTTGCCGACGGCGTAGGTGGCGTAGCCGTTGGCGCGCAGGATCTCCGGCAGCGTCAGCACGTCGTCGGCCAGTTCCAGCCGCAGCCCGGGATAGCCGGGATCGGCATTGGCGACGAATCCGAAGCCCGCCCGGTGCGGGTTGATGCCGGTGAGCAGCGCGGCCCGCGACGGCGAGCACAGCGGGGTGGTGTGATAGTTGGTGAGCCGGATGCCGCGCTCGGCCAGGCGGTCCAGCGTCGGGGTCTCGATCTCCGAGCCGAACGGCCCGATGTCGCTGAAGCCCATATCGTCGACCAGCACCACGATGATGTTCGGCGCGTCGGCGGGCGCGGCGGGCGGATAGGTCCACCGCGGGCTGGAGTCGGCGGTGGTCCGCCCGATCGTACCGGTGAAGTTCTCGTAGCCGCGGGCATGATCAGGCACAGACATCGTTTCAGCGAAGCCCGGCGCCGACCGGGATCGCCAGGGTTTCGCGCAGGGTGCGCGCAACCGGTGCCGGACGGGCCGGGGCTGATTACCGTGACCGCTGTGCACACGAGTCGACGCCGCGCGCCCCGGATCGGTCCGGGCGACTCGTCGTGCTGCTGTTGTCGCGGATGTGACTGAGGCCCAGCATATTTCGCCCGGCACCGGCCGGGATCGCAGTCGGTCGCCACGCGACAGTGGCCCCGGCGGTATTTCGAGGATCCAACCATGAGTTCACCACCCGGCATCATAGGTCGCCGCAGCTTCCTGCGCGGGGCGGGCGCCGCCGCGCTCGCGTTCGCCGGCGGCGGGGCCGCGGCGGCCTGCACCTCGGCGGTACACGAACTCGACGCCGCCGGTGACGACGCCACCCCCGTGCGCGGCGGTACCCTGAAGGTCGGCACGCCGTGGGATATCGTGCCCGCCAACATTCTCACCAACACCGCGACCACGCCCGCGCTGATCGGCCTGGTGTACGAGTCGCTGATTCGCTACCCCAACGACCGGCTGGAGCCGCGCCCGCTGCTGGCGAAGTCGTGGAGCCTGGCTCCCGACGGACTCTCGATCGCCCTGGAGCTGCGCGACGACGTCACCTTCCACACCGGTCGCCCGTTCACCTCGGCCGATGTCGAATTCGCGCTGCGCACCTACGCCGACCCGAAATGGTCGGCGCAGCTGAAGAGTACGGCGGCGGCGATCACCGAGTACGACACCAGCGCGCCGCATCGCATCGTGCTGAAATTCGCGCACCCGCTGGGCAATATCTTCGACCTGCTCGACACCGCGCCGATGCTGGACCGGGAGACCATCGGTCGGCTGGCCACCGGCGACGCCTTCGTCGGCACCGGGCCGTTCCGGTTCGTCGACCGAATCCCCAACAGCCGGTTGGTGTTCGAGCGCAACGAGCACTACTGGGTGCCGGAGCGGCCGTACCTGGACAGGGTCCAATTGTCGATCATTCCGGACAGTCAGGCGCAGCTCAACGCGCTGCGGTCGGGCCAGGTCGGGCTCGCGCACGGGCTGAACCCGCGTGACATCGAAAACCTCGCCGCGCGACCGGGTTTCAAGTCGATCACCTACGACGGCGCCGAACTGCAGATGTATGTCGGTGTGAACGTGCGGCATCCGGCGCTGGCCGATGTCCGGCTGCGGCAGGCCATCGCGTACGCCCTCGACCGCGACCGCATCATCGGGGAGGTGTTCCGCGGCGCCGGATATCCGCTGAACGTGCCGTGGCCGCGGAACTCGCCCGCCTACGACGCGGCGCGCAACACCAAGTACGCCCGCGACCTGGGCAGAGCCCGGGAACTGGTCGCGCAGGTGGGTAGGCCGCCGCAGATCCCGCTGTCCTACAACACCAGCACACCGTCGCACGGGGCGACCGCGCAGATCGTGCAGGCCAATCTCGCCGACGCCGGGATCGAGGTGACCCTCGACCCGAACGACGACGGTACCGCGGTCAAGAAGCTGATCGGCGGACAGTATCCGGGCCTGTGGGTCACCGACCACTCGTGGGCGCAGTTCGTGCCGTCGACGCTCACGGTCAGCGCCTATCCGTTCAACGCCCGCAAGAACGCCTCGCACTACGAATCCGCCGCCTATGTCGCGGCCGCCGACGCGGCGTGGCGGCGCAGCGGCGGTACCGACACCGCGGCGGTCGCGGCGTATCGGGCCGTCAGCGACCAATTGCTGGAAGGACTGTTCCTCATCGAGATCGGCGTCCGGTTCAACCAGGCGGCGGCGTCCAAGCGGCTGCACGGGGTGTCGTGGACCAAGCGCCGCGAGACCGTACTGACGGAGGCGTTCCTGTCGTGACCCGATATCTGTTGCGGCGCTTGCCTTCCGCGCTGCTGGTCCTGTTCCTGTCCTCGGTGCTCATCTTCCTGCTGATGCGCCTGGTTCCGGGTGACCCCGCCGCCACTCTCGCCGGTCCCGACGCGACGCCGCAGAGCGTCGAGGCGATCCGGCGCCAGCTGGGGCTGGACCGGTCGATCCCGGCGCAGTATCTGAGCTGGCTCGGCGGCCTGGCCACCTTCGACCTCGGCCGGTCCTATGTGCTCGGCGGGCAGATCTCCGAACTGGTCGGCCAGGGCCTGACGAACACGCTGGTACTGACGGCGGCCGCGCTGGCGCTCGCGGTCGTGGTGAGCCTCGCGCTGGCAGTGGCGTCGGTGGTGCGGCCGAATCGGTGGCTGAACGCGGTGATCGCGGCGGCCGACACGGTTGCCGTCGCACTGCCCACCTTCGTGACCGGTGTGCTGCTGGCGCTGCTGTTCGCGGTCGCGATCCCGGTCCTGCCCGCGGGTGGCGTGCCGCCCGACGGGTTCATCGCGCGGCCGGACATCGCCGTACAGTATCTGCTGCTTCCGGCGGTGTGCCTGGCACTGCCGGTCGGCGCGGCCCTGACCCGATTCCTCACCGAGTCGCTGCGCACCGAACTCGGCAGGCCCTACGTGCTGACCGCGCGGTCGCAGGGAATCTCGCAGTGGCACATAGTGACTCGCGGCGCGCTGCGCAACGCGCTACCCGCCGTGCTGACCGCCCTGGGCATCCAGACCGGCCATCTGCTCGGTGGCGCGGTCCTCGTCGAGGCCATCTTCGCGTGGCCGGGGATCGGGCAGCTCATCGAACAGGGCATCAATCGGCGCGACTATCCGGTCGTGCAGGTGCTGTTGCTGCTGTCGGTGACCGTTTTCGTGGCGCTGCAGCTGGTCACCGACATCGTGCACGCGTGGCTGGATCCGCGGATCCGGATCGGAGGCCGGTCGTGACCGAGGTCGTGCCGGCCGGGGACATCGGCTCGGCGGCAACGGAACCCGAGCGCGAGCGGTTCGCTCTGTGGCACGGACAGGTATTGGCCGGATTGATCCTGGTCGGGGTGATCGTGCTGGCGGGGCTGTGCGCGGGGGTGCTGTGCCGCCAGGATCCCGTCACGCAGATCACCGGGGCGAATCTGCTGGGGCCTTCCGCG
Organism: Nocardia wallacei; assembly: GCF_014466955.1. Taxonomy (NCBI): domain Bacteria; kingdom Bacillati; phylum Actinomycetota; class Actinomycetes; order Mycobacteriales; family Nocardiaceae; genus Nocardia; species Nocardia wallacei. The sequence continues at coordinate 1,547,090 of NZ_AP023396.1, forward strand.
GAGCACTGGCTGGGCACCGACGACCTCAATCGGGACGTGTTCGCGCGGGTGCTGCACGGCCTGCGGATCGACCTGCTGATCGTATTCGTCGCGGTGCCGCTCGCCGCGGTGCTCGGGTCGGCGATCGGACTGGTCGCGAGCCTGCATCCGGTGGTGGATACCGTGGCGCAGCGCGTCTTCGACGTGATTCTCGCCTTCCCCGCGCTGATTCTCGCCATCGCGCTGGCGGCCATCACCGGGCCGGGCGCGCACGCGGTGATCATCGTGATCGTCGCCGCCGAGGCGCCGGTGTTCGGCCGCCAGATCCGCACCGCCATCCTGCGGGTGCGCGAGCAGGCGTTCGTCGAGGCCGCCGAGGTGATCGGCGCGGGCGTCTGGTGGACGTTGCGTAAGCACGTGCTGCCTCACGTGCTCGAACCGCTGGGAGTGCAACTCGCGCTGTCGATGTCGATCGCCGTGGCGGTGGACGGGGCGATGAGCTTCATCGGGCTCGGTGTGCGGCCACCTCAGCCGTCGCTGGGATCGGTGGTCGCCGAATCGGTCTCGAACATGGACGCGAATCCGGCGATGGCCGTCGGCCCCCTGGTGGTGGTCGCGGGCCTCACGCTCGGGTTCCTGCTGATCGCCCAGGGGCTGGGCCGGGCGAGGAGGATCTGATGAGTGACGATGTGGTACTGCGCATTTCGGACCTGGCGGTGCGGTTCGGGGAACGGACGGTCGTGGACCGGGTCGGCTTCGACGTGCGGCGCGGCGAGGTGGTCGCGCTGGTGGGGGAGTCCGGTTCCGGGAAGTCGCTGACCGCCCGCTCGGCGCTCGGGCTGCTGCCGGACGGGGCCTCGGCCTCCGGATCGATCCGGTTGAGCGGCGCCGAGATCGTGGGGGCGAGCGAAGCCCAGCTGCGTGCGGTCCGGGGCACGCGGGCCGCGATGGTGTTCCAGGAGCCGCAGACCGCGCTGAATCCGGTGCAGCGGATCGGCACCCAGATCGCGCAGGCACTGCGCGCGCACGCGCCGATCTCGACGCGCGATGCGCGTACCCGGGCGGTGGAACTGCTGGCCCTGGTGGATATTCCGGAGCCGGAGCGACGCGTCGACTGGTATCCGCATCAGCTGTCCGGCGGCCAGAAACAGCGCGTGGTCATCGCGCTGGCGCTCTCCGGCGAACCGGATCTGCTCATCGCCGACGAGCCCACCACGGCCCTGGACGTGACGGTGCAGGCCGAGATTCTGGCACTGCTTCGAGAGCTGCGGCGGCGCAAGGGAACCGCGGTCCTGTTCATCACTCACAATCTCGGGGTGGTCGCGGAGATCGCGGATCGGGTTGTCGTCCTGCGCGGCGGACGGGTGGTGGAGCAGCAACCCGTGCGGGACCTGTTCGCCGCGCCGCGCGAAACCTACACTCGCGCACTGCTCGCGGCCGTGCCCACGTTGCCCGAGGGCGCCGGTGACGTGGATCTGGAACTCGCCCCTCCCGATGCGACCGAGGGGCCCGAACCGGTGGTGTCGCTGAGCGATCTCCGCGTCGTCTACCGATCCCGCGGCAAGCGATTCCGGGCGCTGGACGGCGTATCGCTGTCGGTCGCGCCGCGCGAGATCGTCGGTCTGGTCGGCGAATCCGGTTCGGGCAAGAGCACTCTCGGGCGGGTCGCGTTGGGTCTGGTGCCCGCCGAATCGGGGGAGGTGGTGCTGCAAGGGGTGTCGCTGCGCGGGCTGAGCGGCCGGGAGCTGCGTGGCCTGCGCAAGCATGTGGCACTGGTGCACCAGGACGTCACCGCCTCGCTGGATCCGCGGCGCACCATCGAGGACTCGATCGGCGAACCGCTGCGGGTGCATCGGGTGGCGAGCGGGTCGCTGCTGCGGGAGAAGGTCGGGCGGCTGCTCGAATCCGTGCGGCTGCCGGGCGATTACGCCGCCCGGCGGCCCGGTGAACTCTCCGGCGGGCAGCGGCAGCGAGTGGCGCTGGCCCGGGCGCTCGCGCTGGCGCCGCGGCTGGTGGTGGCCGACGAGCCCACCAGCGCCCTGGATGTCTCGGTGCAGGCGCAGGTACTCGAGCTGTTCGCCGACCTTCGCGACGAGTACGGGTTCGCCTGCCTGTTCATCAGCCATGACCTGGCCGTGGTGCATCAGGTCGCCGACCGGGTGGTGGTGCTGCGGGCCGGGGCGGTCGTCGAGACCGGTACGCCCGGCGAGGTTTTCGGGCGTCCCCGGGAGGACTACACGCGGCGGCTGCTGGCCGCGGTTCCCGTCCCTGATCCCGCGCGCCGGTATCACGAGCCGCTGGCACTCGGTGCGTGAGCGCCCGCCCGATGTCAGCGCCGGAAGACCACCCACCGCATGGCGCAGTACATGTAGACCGCCTCGCAGGCTCCGGCGGTGATCCGGGCGATGTGGTATTCGACGCCCAGTGCGTTCAACACGCTGGACACGCCCAGGATGAATGCCAGGTAGTTGATCACCACGACCACCACGTACACCGTGAACTGCGGGCCCACCGCGGCGTGCGAACGAAAGTTCAGTGTCCGGTTCGCCAGGTAACTCAGTCCGAACGCACAGACATAGGCTACGGTCACGGCGACCGGCAGGCCCACGCCCCACCAACTGTGAAGCACGGTCAGCAGCATCAGATCGATCGCGAATGTACACCCGTTGATCAGCGCGAAGCCGAGAAACGTCGCGGGCACGACCCCGGCCAGCCCCCACGGCAGCCGCCCCGCCACCACCGCACACCAGCGATGGAACCACTCGGCCCGCCCCGCCTCCTCCGCACTCGTATCGACCCGCACGCCGCCACCGTGCCATCACCAGGTGTCGGGAAGATGATCGGCGGGTGAGCGGGGTTACGGCCGCCTGAACACCTCCCGCGTCAGGTGGGCAGCGGGAGGAATTCGACGTGGGCGCCGTCGGGGGCGTCGGGGGGAACGATGACGAGGCCGTCGCGGTCGAGAAGGCCGGCGAGATGGGCGGTGCGGATGTTCGGGTCGCCGAGCCAGCCGCCTTCGGGGGCCGTGCGGGCTGGGACCATGCGTGGGGCGGGGCCGGAGATTTCGGCGGCGTTGAGTAGTGGCCCGGTGATCTTGCGGGTGGGAGTGCGGCCGCTGCGGCCCGCCACCACGGACGGGGCCAGGGCCAGCAGGGTGGCGACCGCGGCGAAGGGGTTGCCGGGCAGGCCCAGAATCGTGGTGGCGCTGTCGGTTTCGGCTACCACCGTGGAGCCGCCGGGACGCATGCGCAAGCGGTGCACCAGGATTCGCGCGCGGAGCCGGTCGAGGGCGTCGCGGAGTTGATCGGCGGCGCCGCCGCCCGTGGCGCCGACGACCACCAGCAGTTCGCAGTCCGTGGCGGCCGCCAGCACCTCGTCGAAACCGTTGGCGGTGTCGCGCAGGTGGACTCGGTCCACGGCGCGAATCCCGCACCAGGCCAACAGGTCCGGAAGTACCGGGCCGATGGAGTCTCGGGTCTGGCCGGGGTGCAGCGGGCCCTCGCTGCGGATCTCGTCGCCGGTCATCACGATGCGGGCGCGGATCGGGCCGCGCACCGCGGCCGTGGCGACCTCAGCGGCGGCGGCCACCGACAGCAGAGCGGCCGAGACCGTGGCGCCCGCGGGCGCCACGATGTCGCCCGGCTGCCAGTCCTCGCCGCGGCGGCGCACATCGTCGCGGATCGGGGTGTCGGGCAGCCGCCGCAGCAAGCCCTCCGGTTCGATGTGCGCGAATTCGTCCCGCACCACCGTCGTCGTGCCCTCCGGAATGTGCGCGCCGGTGGCGATGCGGACGGCCTCACCGGCCAGCAACCCGACCGGCCGTTCCCCGCCCGCGAAACCGACATCGTGGCGCAACTGCCACGGACCGTCCCCCGACACCGCGTACCCGTCCATCGCCGACACGTCGAACCGGGGCAGCGCCTCGGCGGCGGTCAGCGGTTCCGCGAGCGTCGCACCGGGCACGGAACGCAACGTCGCCCGATGGACGGGCAGGCGGGAAAGCTTGCCGCGCAACACACTTCGCGCCTCGTCGAGTGACAGGGGCGTCGCCTGCGCCCGCGCCCGGCGGATATCGTCGGCGGTGTCGCAATCGGCCACGCCCGGCAGTGGCACCATCACCGTGTCGACCGGAACCAGGGCCTTCATGGGCTGGTTCATCAGCGAGTCCAGCCGCTGCAGTCCGGCCAGCAGCGCCGTGCGCCGCCACACCCCGACCAGATATTGCGGCCGCCCGGACTCGTCGGCGGCGAAGACCGCGTCGGTGCCGGACTCGTTCGCCTGCCGACGCAGGTCCTCCACCACGGCCGCGGTGAGGAACGGCATATCCGCGGCGAGTACCACCACGAGCTCGGCCGGGAAATCGCATTCGGCCAGCGACCGCAGCCCCGCGGCGATGGCGGCCACCGGACCCGACCCGGCCGGCACCTCCTGCGCCTGTCGCACCTCCGGACCCAGCTCGGGCCGATGTGGCCCGACCACCACGGTCCGCGCACACCCGACCACCGCGCCCAACGCCGCATCCAGCATGGAACGCCCACCGACCACGATCGCGGGCTTGTCCACCCCGCCCATCCGGCTGGCCCGCCCCCCGGCCAGCACGATCGCATCGGCGTCGGTCACGAGCCCACCCCCGCTGCGTTCGTCATGCGCCGATCGTAGTTCGTCCACGGACCCGAACGCCCTGACGGGCGTGCTCGGCGAGTATCGCGCAAAGACCGCGACGCGGTGCGGTGTTCAGCGGTGCGGTGTTCAGCTGCCCGCGCTGCCGGTGGACGGTCGCGCCCTGCGCAGTTCGCAGGCCAGCCGGTCGGCATCGGGCCGGTCCGCGCCCGAACGAGCACAGCCCTGGGAGGTGTAGCCCTCCGCGTTGTAGCCCTGTCGGTCGTAGCCCCACCGGTCGTAACCCCAGCGGTCGTAACCCCAGCGGTCGTAACCCCACCGGTCGTAACCCCAGCGATCGAAGCCCCAGCGGTCGAAACCCGAGCGGTCGAAACCGTCGGGGCCGTAGGGGTCTTCCGGCTCATCGGGTTTCGGAAACGACGGGGTCGTCACGGGCGGGACCGTGGTGACCGGCGGGGTGGTCGTCACCGGCGGGGTTGTGGTCACAGGAGGTGCGGTGGTCACGGGGGGTGCGGTGGTCGCCGGAGGCGCGGTGGTCACCGGCGGCATCGTCGTCACGGGTGCGGTGGTACCCGGCGTCTGCGGACTCGCGAATGCCGGTATGACGAGCGCGGCCGGAGCAAGCGCCACCGTTCCGGCGACGGCGGCCAGCAGGACCGTCCGCCGAACCGTGTGCGGACTTCTCCTCCACTGCGACATGGGTTTACCTCCACCTCGAGATGAGCGCGCGCATCGCACCCCGAGTCCCTATCGGTCGAATGATCAACTTTGCTACACGGGCCACAGTCGAGCGCCCGGTGCAGACGGAACTCGGCGGTTTCCGGGTCCGCCGGGTGCCGTCGGTGATCGGTCGTGAAATCGGCCAGCACCGTGCCTTGGCCGAAATCGAGGTGCCGGGCGCCGAGACGGTCGACTCCCAGCCGAGCAACTCGGCCCAGGACCGGGCGAGGGCGCGGCCGGTCCGCGTCGAACACCACGCACGCCGGACGGGTGGGCATGACCCCCGGTAATCGCCGCGCCGGTCCGCGGGGGTGGTCGGTCAGATTGTGCCGCCGAAAGATTCGAAGCGGTGCCGGGCGGCCGTCAGGTCGACCCGGTCGCCGCGCAGCGGACAACCCTCTTCGGCCAGCCGTCGCAGTTGCCGCTGGGCCAGGTGCGGCGCGGGCGTGCCGTTCGCGCGCAGCACCCGGTGCCAGGGCAGGTCGGCGGCGTCGGTGCGCATGATCCAGCCGACCGTGCGCGGCGTCGACAGGCCCGCCGCCGCGGCGATATCGCCGTACGTGGCGACCCGTCCCGGCGGAATCGCCGCGACCAGCTCGCGCACCCGTTCGATCTCGGCGTCGGTGGTGGCCATCTCAGAGCGCCGCGCGCACGACGGCGGCGGTTTCGGCGGGGCGCGCCTGGGCCACCATGTGGTCGCAGTCGAACTCGTGCACGGTGAGGTCCTCGCCCAGCCGCTCGGCCAGCGCCGCCCGCAACCGCGGCGTGACCAACGGCGATTTCAGCGCGTGCACCAGCACCGTCGGCAGCCCGGCGGGCGGCAGCACCAGCTCGCGGGCGAGCTGACCCCAGAACGACACGACCGCAGGCAGATTCATCCGCCAGCCCACGCGGCCCGCCGCCGTGGGCGCCAGATGCTCGTCGAGTTCGGCCGCGAGCAGCGACGGCGCGACATCGGCCCACGCGGTGTGCAATTTGTCCAGGCGAGCGGCCTCGACATCGGGATAGTCGGGCGCGGCCAGCGTGCTCTCCGCGATGTCGAGCAGCATGGCCGGGTCCACTGCGATCGCGGGATCCAGCAGCACCAGCCGGCGCACCAGTTCGGGGCGGCGGTGTGCGAGGTGCAGCGCGACGGCGGCGCCGAACGAATGGCCGACCACGACGGCCGGTGTGTCGTCCAGCAGCGGGAGCACATCGTCGACGACCGTCTCGAAGGTCCACGGCGGCAGCGCGGTGGAGCGGCCGTGGCCGCGCAGGTCGGGAGCGACGACGCGCACCTCCGGCAGCGCGGCGGCCAGCGCCTCCCACCGTCTGCCATGGCCGGTCAGCCCGTGCAGGGCCAGCACCGAGGGGCCGTCGGCGGGACCGTAGCGATGGACGTGCAGATCGGACACGCGGACCATTGTGCCGGGCGGCTCCGACGGCCGCCGGGCGGGAGCCGTTCAGGACGCGCCGGCGATGATCCGGGCGATTTCCGCGGCATGGGTGAAGACCAGTCCGTGATCGGCCTCCAACCAGGTCACGGCGATATCGGGCCGCTCGCGCCGCAGCCGCTCGATCCCGGCCCGCCAGTTGCGATTACGCGGCGGCGCAAGCCCTTCGGCGTCCGCACCTGCCATCGCGGTCGACATGATCATGGTGATGGGCAGGTCGATCCGGCGGTACCGGCCGAGGATCTCGGCGCGCACCGCGTCCACCTCCAGATTCAGGTCGAGAATCTCCCGCCCCGAGAGCAGCACTTGCCGCGCGGTGCCCCGGTTCGCCGCCTGCTCGGCGGCCAGGTCCTCCCACATCGCCCGGAACTCCGGCAGATCCGCCTCGGTGAGGAACGGTTCGGGCACCGGGTTCGCGCCGTCGACGAGCACGAGTTCGGCGACGCTACCGGGGTGCTCGGCGGCATAGTGCACGACCAGATCGGCGCCCAGCGAGTAGCCCGCGAGTACGGGCGGCACGGACAGGCCGAGCCGTTCCACCGTTGCCATGACGGCGGTGAGGTCGCCGAGGAAGGCGTCGAAGGTGTAGCGGTCGGTGGCCGAGGCCAGTCCGTGGCCGCGCAGGTCGAAGGTGATCACATCGTGGTCGCGCCGCAGCAGGCCGATCAGCTCGTGCAGGTCCGCCTGGGTGGAACTCAGCCCGGGGCACAGCACCAGGGGCCGTCCGGTCCCGCCCCGCGACACCGGGATCGTGCCGCCATCGTGCTGAACGGTGAACTCCTGCACAGCTTTCCACGTTCCTTTCAGTTCTGCGGCCTCGATGCGGCCCGGCGCTGCGCGGCGCGATGAGCGAGGCCGTCGAGGATGCGTTGCCAGGCCGGGCTCTCCTCGGCGATGCGGGAGGAGGTCAGCTCCGTGCTGCCCAGCCGCTCGGCTCCCTCGTGCGCGATCTCCCAGGCGTCCAGCTCATCGATCAGCCGGTCCAGGCGCGGGTCGTCCGCGTCCCAGTCCACCGCCTCGTCACAGGCGTGGTACAGGCGGGCCGTCTCGGGGTCGTCGAGGGCCGCGTTCTTCTCCCGAACCCGCTGCGGCACGGCGCGGGGATCCAAGGCCCGCATCAGAATCCACGCGTCGCGTTCGAGCCGCACCCGGCGTTCGCTGATGCCGAGACCGCGCATCCGATCCAGGACGGCGACCACCTCGGGCGGCAGCACGAGTCGCTCGCCGCTGTCCAGGTCGCCGATCCGGCGGCGGAACTCGGCGAGCTGGTCGATCCGGCGGCCCAATTCGGCATCGATCTCGGTGCGGGCCGCGGCGAACTCGGCCGGCCGCGCGTGCAGCAGCGCGTCGATGCGGGACAGCGGCACTCCGGCATCGGCGAGGGTCCGGATCCGGATGAGGTCCACCGCCGCCTGCGCGCGGTAGCGGCGGTAGCCGGAGGCATCGCGCTCGGGCTCGGGCAGCAGGCCGACGTGGTGGTAGTGCCGAACGGTGCGCACGGTCACGCCGGCGGTCGCCGCGAGCTGGCCGATCGTGAGCACCGTCCTCCTTCCTACGACCCTGCCGAGTCTAAGGGTCGCGCCGAACGGCCGACGACGTCGCGGATCGCCCGAACCACCGCGTCGGGGCGGTCGAAGCACAGCCGGTGGTGGGCGGTGTCGGTGAGAATGCGCTGTTCGCCATGCGAGACCGCGCTCACCAGAGCGGCATCCAGTGCCTTCTTGCCCTCGTGCAACTGCCGTGACAACCGCTCGGGTATCGCTACGGGCTCGTCGCCCAGCGCCGTGAGCGCGACCACCGGAACATCGGGTATGCCCGGCCCGGCCCGCAGTTCGGCGGCGAGCGGAGTCAGGGTGGCGCGCTCGGCCAGGCCCACCCGGATCCATTCGTCGCTCGCCTTGGCGTGGAGCAGGGATCGCCGGATCGACTCCGGGTAGTCGGCCAGCAGCTCGGTATTCATCTCCCGCAGGGCCGGGCGCAGTTGGTCGAGCCGGTCCGGGTCGGGTGCGGTCCGTTCCGTGGCGGCCAGTCCGGCCTCGGGCGGCATGTGGTCGTCCCAGTCACGATGCAGGGCGTCCAGCCAGACCAGGCCCGCCACATCCTGCGGATACAACTGCGCGAACCGGAAGGCGTAGAAGCCGCCCAGCGAGTGCGGCGCGAGAACGTACGGGGCGGCGATGTTCCCGGCCCGCAGCAGGTCGCGCAGTTCCGTGGCGACCGCGGTGGCCGTGCGCGGCAGCGGCAGCGGATCGCTGTAGCCCGTGCCGCCGCGGTCGTACACGACGGCGGTGGTGAATCGCGAAACCTGTTGCTGGACACCGTAATAGTCCAACCCCACCGCGCCCGCGCCCGCCAGGAACACCACGGCCGGCCCGCCGCTGCCGGACCGGTGCACGAACACGCGGCGTCCGTCGATCTCCTCGAACCCTCCGACCGGCGGCGCGAGCCGGGCCGAGGGAATGCTGTCGTTCGTCATGCGACCAGCCTCCGACCCTGACGCAACGTCAAGGTCAAGCGGTTGTCCGGACGTCCCGTCTCGAGGCCCCTACTGAAATCAGGCGTACGGATCGGTGATCTCGCGCAGGCTGGTCAGCGCCGCACGCAGGTCCCGCATCCGGCGCGCGCCCAGATGCGCGGCCCATTCGGCCTGCACGGTCGCGGCGATCTTGTTGGCGTGGTCGGCCATCGTGTGGCCGCGGGGCGACAGCCGCACCAGGCGGGCGCGGCCGTCGGAGGGGTCCGGGACCCGCTCGGCATAACCGGCCCGTTCGAGCTGGTCGACCAGGAAACCGGCGGTCTGCTTGGTGACCTGCGCCTGCTCGGCCAACTCGGTGATGCGGGAACCCTCCGGTGCCAGCCGCCCCGCCAGCCTGCCCTGCGCCACGGTGATATCGCCGTAGCCCGCCTCGGTGAGACCGGCGTAGACCCGCTCCTCCATCGCTCGGTACGCGATGAACATCAGCAGGCCGACATTTAACTCGTCGTCGGACATTCCACTCCTTGACCTGGTAAGCAACACTGACCATAATAGTCAGTGAATCTTACTAATTCTGGACGTGAGGGGCTGCTATGGACCGCGAAACCTCCTGGCAGCACATCGAACAACAGCGCCGCGCGATCGCCGATCTGCTCGCCGACCTCACCCCCGAGCAATGGGAGGCGCCGTCGCTGTGCGCGGGCTGGCGCATCCGGGAGGTGGCCGCCCACCTCGCCCTGACCCCGGAGCCGCCCTCGCCGTCGGTGCTGGTGCGCACCGGGCTGCGCGTGCGAGGCGACTACAACCGCCTCATCGACGAACTCACCCGGGCGCATGCCGACCGTCCTCCGTGGGAACTGGTCACTCGGCTCCGGGTGAACGCGGCCTCGCGGACGTTGCCGAAGCTGACCAACTACTCCAACATCCTGTTCGACACCATCGTGCACGGGCAGGACATCGCCCTGCCTCTCGGCCGCACCATCGCCGTCCCGCCCGAGGCGGCAGCGGCGGGGGCCACGCGTGCCGCGAAGGTCGGCCGGCCGGTCTGGAACCGGCACCGCCTCGACGGAATTCGGCTGTGCGCCATAGACATCGAGTGGGCGTACGGCACCGGCCGGGAGATCTACGGGCCGATCCTGGCGCTGCTGCTGCTCGTCACCGGCCGCACCGCCCTGCTGGATCAGGTCACCGGTCCGGGGGTGGTCCGGCTCACGCGCCAATTGGCCTGACCGTCCCGCCGGCCCCGGCGTCCGGTGTGTCGGCAAACCTTCAGCGTTCGTGCACTGGATACTGTGCGCATGACGTCGGGTCGGCTGTCGCGTAGATCGATACTCGCCTTGGCGGCGGTGCTGCCGTGGAGCGGGATGGCATCGGGCTACGCGGCGGCTAGGGTGTCGTCGATGCGATACACGATGACGGCGTTCACCAATCGCAGCCAGACCGACATGTGGGTCTTCGAATCCACCGACGCGACGAACTTCTCGCTCGTGGCCCCGGCCGCCTACCGCCCGCCGCAGGCCGACCCCGCCGCCACCCCCGCGGCCGCGGTCACCGACAAGAAGGGTTTGTGCCGCGACCCCAACATCTTTCGGCACGCCGACGGCGCCTACTACCTGACCTACACCACGGCGTGGGACGGCGATGCCATCGGTTTCGCCCGCAGCGTCGATCGCGTCGACTGGACCTTCCTGTACGAGTACACGTTTCCCGGGGCCGAGCACGCCTGGGCGCCGGAGTGGTTCGTCGACGCCGACGGCACCGTGCACGTGGTGGTCAGCATTCACGACGGCGAGGTGTTCCGCCCCCACCTGATGACCGCGACCGACCCGTCGCTCAGCGCGCGGCAGTGGACCGAGCCGACGCCGCTGCTGGGTTTCACGCCGGAACCGGACACCCTCGGCTACATCGACACCACGATCGTCTTCGCGCAGGGCCGCTATTACGCCTTCGTCAAGAACGAGTCGACCAAGAACATCGAGGTGGCGGTGGCCGAGGATCCGGTGGGCCCGTACCGGTTCGAGCGGACCGGCAACTGGGCGCAGTGGGGCGGAACGGGTACGGGTGAGCCGCGCGAGGGCCAGTGCGTGGTCCCGCTGCCGGACGGGCGGTGGCGAATCTACCTGGACGCCTACAACCTCGACGATCCCGACCACGGCCGCTATCTCTACAGCGACACCGTCACCGACGACCTGCTCGGCGCATGGACCACACCGCAAGACCTGCCGGGCCTGTCGGGACTCGTCCGCCATCTCACGGTGCTACCCGAACCCGTACCGCTGTAACCTGTTCCGGCGTTCAGCGTTTGAGTCGGTCGGGGAAACAACTTGTTCCGGCATTCAGCGCTTGAATCGGCCGGCGAAACCTCGCAGCGGCAGATCGGCGCTGGTGATGATGCCCGGCCGGGCCGCCACGACGGATTTGATCGCATTGAGGGCGGGCAGCCCCGTGACGGTCATGCCGATGGCGGCGAAGTTCTCCGGGTCGGACAGATCGACGTCTTTGCGGGGGAAGATCATGTGCTTGCTGTAGATATTCGGGTCGCCGGTGATCTGGGTGATATAGCAGCCCTTGATGTTCCACGCGGGATCGGTGTGCGGTGTCATCTGCCATTCGAGATGGGACTCCACCCGCGGCACGCCGTCGACCAGGCCCTGATATTTGATGTAGCTGGCGCCCAGCGAATCCTTGGGCAACCGGTACCAGCCGAGGTCGACATCCTTGGTGCAGGCGCCGAGTTCGTAGCCGAAGGTCACCTCGTCCAACGCCAGGTCGAAGGCGTCGGCCATCAGATACACCGAGTCGGCGAAGACGGCGGTGTACTTGTACAGCGAATCCGGGATGGTCGGGTCGTCGATCGGGCGACCGTAACCGACGGCTTTCCAGGTATCCACGGAATGGTGACAGGAGACGTCGACCGATTCGGTGACGGTGACATTCTCGATCTCGGAGACGTCCGCGCTGTGGACGATCCCGAGAATCTGGCACAGACCGGGATTCATGCCGGTGCCGTAGAACGTCGAGTTCCCGCGCTCGCACGCGGCCTGGATCACCTCGCTGACCCTGCGCCCGGAGGGGTGCGGATGATTGGTGTCGCGGTGGTATCCGGTGATCCAATCCGCGGTGGTCACCACGTCGATACCCGCTTCGAGGACCCGCTCGTACAGCTCTTCGTCGGGAAACACTCCGTGAAAGGTGAGGACGTCGGGCTCGGCGGCGATGATCGCCTCGATCGTTCCCGTCGCGATGACCCCGATCGGGCCGATGCCGACGATCTCACCGGCGTCGCGGCCGATCTTGTCGGGTGTGTAGCAGTGCAGTCCGACCAGTTCGAGATCGGGATGGCTGCGGATACGACCGATCATCTCGGTCCCGAGATTCCCGGTGGCGACCTGGAATACCCGTACGGCGGGAGTGCTCATCGCGTGGCCCTTTCCGGCTGTGCTTCGGCGGGATAGAACTGCTGCGCCCAGTGCCGTAATGCCTTGAACCCTGCGAATTCCTTCGGCGACAAGGCAGGCGGGTCCGAATAGCGCTGATGCGACCAGATGTGGACGTCGGCCTCGAACTGTTCGATGACGAAGTCGGCCATCGTCTTTCCGTACCGGGTCAGCTCCGGCGCGTCGTCGCCGGGCTTGCGGCCGATCCACACGGTGAAGCGCACATCGCAGGTGCGGTCGTCGACCGGTGTCACCGCGGGCATGGTGCGGTTGTCGACCATGCCCCAGCTCTTGGTGATCGAACAGCCCAGCCCGGCATTGATCGATTCCACCCCGCTGTCGATCCGATCGGCGGCCACGTCCGCGTCGAAGGCGACGGTGAAATCGACGTAGGAGACCGGCCCGGAGAAGTCGTGCCGGGTGAATTCGGGGACGAACGGCGTCTTGTGCACGAACTTGAAATGGGCGAAATCGACGCCGTTCTCCATGACGTACTGCGGGTGCAGCTCGAGTCCCTGCCGGAACAGGGTCGCGCCGGGCACGGGCGGGTAGTAGTCGGCGGCGGTCCTGCCGTCGCCGAAGGCCGTGAACATATCGGGGACCTCGAAATACGGTGCGCGGCCGCGGGTGTCGTACCAGATCCAGACGGCTTCGTTGCGTTCGGTCACGGGGTAGCTGCGGATGCGGCGGCCCTTGTTCGGATGAGATTCGTACGGGATGCAGACGTTGCGGCCCTCGCGATTCCACTCCCAGCCGTGGAACGGGCACACCAGATTCTCGCCGTCGACACGGCCGCCGTAGCCGAGGTGCGCGCCGAGATGCTCGCAGTAGGCGTCGAAGACCGCGACCCGGCCCGCCGCGGACCGCCAGGCGACCAGCTCCCGCCCGAAGTACTTCATCCGGTGCACCGCGCCGACGGGGATCTCGGTACTCCAGGCGACTTGGAACCAGCCCGTCGGCTCCATCGGCAGGGGCGGTCTGGCCATCGGGAACCTCCACGCTCGCGCACTGGGACGACCTGATCGTAGAACCCTCTTCGAAACAATTCAAGAGCCCTCTGTGAAACTGGTTGTAGCTGGTCAGCGCTGCTAAACTCGGCGTCGTGACGGAAGTGGAGGTCGGTGAGCGCCGCGCGAACAAGCGGGGGATCCGGTCCAGGGAGTCCATGCTGGAGGCGGCGATCGCGTCGCTGGCGACCGGCGACCCGGCCGCGGTGTCGGGCAATCGGATCGCCCGCGATATCGGCGCGACCTGGGGTGTGATCAAGTACCAGTTCGGCGATATCGACGGGCTGTGGGCGGCGGTCCTGCGCTACACCGCCGACAAACGCGGCGACCTGCCCGCCGGAATCCACCCCGGCGGCACCCTGCGCGAGCGGGTGAGCGCGATGATCACGGCCATGGCGAGCGGATTGCGCCGGCCCGAATCGCTGGCCATCGAGACGCTGCGCGCCGCACTGCCCCGCGACCACGCCGAACTGGAGCGCGACTACCCGCTCACCGCTGCCGAACTGGCGTCCTGGAAACCCAACTGGGACAGGGCTTGTCAGAAGGCATTCGCGGATCTGGACCTCGACCCGGCCCGAGTGCGCCAGGTCGCCGCCCTCATCCCCGCCGCCATGCGCGGCATCATCTCCGAACGCACCCTGGGCACCTACGGCGATCTCGACGACGCGATGCAGGCATTGATCGGCGGCATCGTCGCCTACCTCGAGCGCTGAGCGTTTCCGTGCAGCGCCGCGGCGATCTTGCGGGTCATCTCGCCGGTGACGGGGCCGGGTGTGGTGGTAGCGGCCTCGACAGCGACCAGGACGGTGCTGCGGAAGTCCTCGGCCTCGGCCGGATCGCGCTGTTGCAGCAGGGTCACCGCGGCGGTCAGGGCGGGCAGCACCCGGTCGGCCAGTTCGGCGACGTTCTTACCGCTGAGGGTGATGTCCTTGGCCTTGGCGGCGAGCACGTGCCCGACGGGTCCGGTCGCGGTCAGCAGCGCGAGAGATCCGGCGGTGGCGGCCTTGTGCGGCTTGGCGTCGGCGGCGGCCAGCAGCGAGACCGCACCGTAGGCGGCGGTGCGGACGGTGGCCTGGTCCTGGGCGCTGAGGGTGGCGAACATGGTGTACTCCTTGTGTTTTCGGCCCGGATCGGTATCGGTACCGGGTCTGTGTTCCTCGATGTACACACTGTGCCGGGGCCGCCTGACAGCGACCTGACGCTGCCCTGACACGGCCGCTGACACCCTCGCGGGCGGCTGCGGTGGTGCCGCCGTCAGGCTCGGGGTCGGCCGAGCAGCCCCTCGGTGATCAGGTCGGCCAGTTGCCGGGCGGTGCGTTCCTGGCTTTCGCGGGTGACCGGCTCGGGGCGGCCGAGCCGATGGGCGAGGGGGAGTTGCACCAGGGCCGCGACCGGGCTGATCACGGCGAAGAAGAGGACGTCCATCGGCACGGCGGGCATGCGGCGTGCTGTCATGAGCCGTTCGAGGGACGGGATCAGCGGGTTCAGCGTGGGTGCCACGTACTTGTCGTACAGGTAGTCCAAACGTTCGGACTCGCGGGCGAACTCGTCGGCGAGCAAGCGGCCGAACAGCGGCGTTTCCACGGCGGCTCGATAGAAGTGGGCGATCACAGCGCGCACCCGCTCGGTGTCGTCCAGGTCGGCTTCCAGTAGCTGTTCGCGTTCGCGCTGATCGCCCGCCAGCGCCGAATCCACCACGGCCCGCCAGAAATTGGCCTTGGACCCGTAGCGATCGTTGATGAAGTTGTGGCTGACGCCGAGCCGGCGCGCGAGCTCCCGCGCCGAGGTCCGGTCGTAGCCCAACTCGGCGAATGCCTCCATGCCGCGCCGGAGGATCTCGGCCTCGGACGGCAGCGGCCGCGTCCCCGACCCGGGCCGCCCGGCCCCTCGCACCGCGCCGGTCGCCGACTTCTCCATCGCCATGCGTTCATTCTCCCGCGCGCCTCGTCCTGGACTGCTTGACACCTGTCAGATCAAGCCTAATCTGACAGGTGTCAGCCCGGCTGTCGAATCGGAGGCCCCACGCATGGCACGCACCACACCGGATATCCCGGTTCCCGATCTCGCGGGCAAGCTCGCGGTGGTCACCGGCGCGAGCGACGGTGTCGGCCTCGGGCTCGCGACCCGCCTCGCCGCGGCGGGCGCGGAGGTCGTCATGCCGGTCCGCAACCCGGCGAAGGGTGAGGCCGCGATCGCGAAGATCCGGGAGCGGCATCCGAATGCCGAAGTCTCCCTGCGTGATCTGGATCTGTCCGCGCTGGCGTCCGTCGCCGCGCTGGCCGGCCGGCTCACCGCGGAGGGGCGGCCGATCCACATTCTCGTGAACAACGCCGGGGTGATGACACCGCCCGAGCGGCAGACCACCAGGGACGGTTTCGAGCTGCAGTTCGGCACCAACCACCTCGGGCACTTCGCCCTGGTGGCCCGGCTGCTGCCGCTGCTGCGCGCGGGGCAGGCGCGGGTCACCTCGCAGATCAGCATCGCCGCCGACCAACGCGCCATCAACTGGGACGACCTGCAGTGGGAGCGCAAGTACAACGGCAACGGGGCCTACAGTCAGTCGAAGATCGCGTTCGGACTGTTCGGTCTCGAACTCGATCGGCGCAGCCGCGCCGGTGGCTGGGGCATCACGAGCAATCTCTCCCACCCCGGGGTGACGCCCACGAATCTGCTCGCCGCGCGCCCGGAGGTGGGCCGCGCACGGGATACGCCGCTGGTGCGGTTGGTCCGCGCCCTGTCCGCACGCGGCATCCTGTTCGGTAAGGTCGAGTCGGCGCTGCTGCCCGCACTGTACGCCGCGACATCGCCCGCCGCGGAAGGCGGACATCTCTACGGGCCCAACGGTTTCCGGCACCTGTCCGGCCCGCCGGCCGAGCAGAAACTGTATTCCCGCCTGCGCAGCTTGGAGGACGCCCGCCGAATCTGGACGATCTCCGAAGAACTCGTCGGTTACCGGTTCCCGGCACGCACCGCGACGACCATGGGCGGCACGAGCTGATCGAGCACCCGAGCTGGAACGATCCGGTCGGTTTGTTGTGCTGCGGCACAACGACATCGAGCCCGGAGATGTGACGCCGACCGTCCGCTCGGGACAGTCATATGCGACACTGGCGCCGTGCAGCCGAAGCGTAGGGTTCACTTCGTGGGCAGCTTGCCCGCGCAGCTGGACAGCCCGGAGAAGGCGATGACCTTCGCCGTCGACACCGCCGGTGAGTTCCTGGACGGCATGGTTCCCGGCGGCGAAGCGGATCCATATCGCGCCCAGTGGTACATCAGGCCGATCATCGACCGGCTCGACAGCATCCCGGCGCTGGAGCCCGTGCGCCGCGGTGATTGGTCGACACTGCGCTCCCGCAACACCTTTCGGCTTCGGGCAGGCCACTCGCTGGGCGAAGCCGATATCGACGCCGCGCTCGGCTACGCGGCGGAGACCGAGCGTGCCGTCGAGGCGCTGACCGAGTTGCGCCGTACCGATCCCGGACTGCGCCTGCAGGTGGGCATACCGACGCCCTTCGTCATCGGTTTCATCGCCTTCGAAGCGCGGATGCTCAGATTGCGTCGCGGCTCTGCCCGCCGTGGTGACCGCACTTTTCCCTATTACCGTCCGATTCTCGACGCCACCGTCCGAGAGATCGTCCGTATTCAGGAGATGTTGCAGGGCAACGTCGTATTCCAACTCGAACTGGCCGCGGAGACGCTCCTCTGTGCGCGGATGCCCGGGGTCCTGCGGCAGGGCCCGGCCGCCGCGGCCGGTCGAGCGATCGCGCGCCTGGTCGGCCGGGCGCCGCATGATTCCCGCTTCGGCGTGCATCTGTGCTACGGCAGCCTCGACGACAAGCCGGTCGTGGCGCCGAGATCGACCGCCGCGGTCGTCGCGTTGACCAACGCCATAGCGCGATACTGGCCCGCCGGTAGACATCTCGACTTCGTCCACCTGCCCATCGGCGACGGCAGCCAGGCGCCGGTGCGGCCGCGCTACTACGCACCCCTGGCGGGCCTCGAATTGCCTGCCGGCACGCGGGTTGTCGCCGGGCTCGCACATGCGGCGCAGCCGCTCGCGCAAGCACGACAGGCGCTGGCGGCGGCGGAGTCGGCCTACGGCGGCCGCTTGGACGTCGCGGCCCCGTGTGGTCTGGGCCGCTACCAGACCGTCGAGCGGGCGCGGTCCGCGGTCGCACACGCGGTCGACTTGGCTCGAACCGAGCCGTAAGACGGCCGCTCGGCTACCGACCGCACAGTCCGTCGAGGACAGATCTGTGGACGCGCACCCACCCGAGGGGGCGATCGGCTACGGTGGCACCGTGGTCGAAGGAACTGAAGGCCCTGCGCCGGAACGCAATCGGACACCGGAACCGTTCGATCCCGGCCAGCTGAACTCCGCCCGGGTGTACGACTACCTGCTGGGCGGGAAGGACAACTACGAGGTCGACCGGGACATGGCGCGCCAACTGCTGTCGAGCGCACCCGAACTCAAGACCTTGGCCTGGTTCACCCGGACATTCATGCGCAAAGCGGTCGAGATGGCCGCCGATGCCGGTATCCGCCAGTTCGTCGATCTCGGCTCGGGTATCCCGGTCTCGCCCAATGTGCACGAGGTGGCTCAGGAGATCGAGCCGTCGGCACGGGTGGTGTACGTCGACTACGATCCGCTAGTGTTCGCCCATTGCGACGCGCTGCTGGCCGGATCGGCCGGTGTGACAGCGCTGTTGGGAGATGTTCGCCGCCCCGACGAGCTCCTCGATCAACTGAGCGAGCGCGGCCTGATCGATCTCGACGAGCCGGTAGCCATCACGCTCGTCAGTGTGCTGCATTACGTGATGGACGACGAAAACCCCGCCGGCATCGTCGCCGGTTTCCGAGATCGGCTGGCACCGGGCAGCTATCTGGCGCTCACGCACGGCTCCAGTGACTCGGACCCGGCGATACTCCAGGTACTCGCCGGCACCGCCAACACCTCGGCCCAGGTCTGTTTCCGCTCCACAGCGCAAACGGAGGCGTTCATGGACGGTTTCGAGTTGCTCGAACCCGGTGTGGTGCCGGTACAGCAGTGGCTGCGCCCCGGCTTGCCGGACACTCGAATGGTCATGCTCGGTGCGATCGGCCGCAAACCCTGAGAATCCGATCCGACCGGAGTAGTCTCGAACCCGCCATTGTGTTGGCCGCCTGCACATTCGAGCGTGCATCAGGTGCTGCCCCAGTCGATCAGAGGATGAAGAAATGAAGACCCTCAACATTGTCGCTGGTGTCGTGTCGACGATCGCAACGGTCGCCGCGGTCACAACCGGCGTCTCGGTTGTCAATGCCCCTGTCGCCGCCGCCGCTCCCGGCGAATTCCTCATCACCAAGGAGGTTCCCACCCTGGACGATCTCGACGCGCAGGTCGCGTTCCTGATCGAACAACCCGCTTCCGACGAGGCCAAGGCCGCCAATATGGAAGGCGGCATGCGCGCGGTCGTGGTCGCGCGCACGCTCTACAACATCGGCATGTACCGCGCTCCGCGCGGGTCGAACGAGATCACCGGTCCCGAGACCCACGCGGGCAACGTGCACACCGCCATGCTGCGCAGCAAGTCGGCGGGACAGCCGGATCTGGTTGCGCGCGTGGTCTGGAAGCGTATCGATGGTGTCTGGAAGCTGTCCAACAGTTCCGTGTGTGAGGGCGTCAAGGCCGTGGGACTGGCGATGGCCTGCGACTTCTGACGGGCTGCGCGCGCCGGTGATCGAAATCCGCGACCTCACGCTGAGCTATCCCGGCGTGACCGTCCTCGATGTTCCCGAACTGACCGTGGCCGACGGTGCACTCACTTACCTGATCGGCCTCAACGGCACCGGCAAAACCACGCTGCTGCGGTGTATTTGCGGTGTCATCGCGCCTGCCGTCGGCACCGTCCGGGTCGACGGCACGCTCGTCCGGGCACATCGGACCACACCGGCAACCCTCGGAATGCACTTGAACTACCGCGCTTTCGACCCACGTCACACCGCGCGGCGGCATCTGCGCTGGATCGCCCGCGCGCGTGGACTGCCCACCGGCCGGGTCGGCGATGTGCTCGAGATCGTCGACCTCGTCCGGGTCGCCGATCGCCGGCTGGGCCACTATTCGCTCGGGATGCTCCAACGCGTCGGCATCGCCGCCGCGCTGCTCTCCGAGCCCCGGACCCTGCTGCTCGACGAACCCCTCAACGGCCTCGACATCGCGGGCATCCGCTGGATACGCGAACTGCTGCGCCGTCTCGCCGACGCCGGGACGTGTGTCCTGGTCGCCACGCACCTGCTCGACGAGGTGGAACGCAACGCCGACCACATCGTCATCCTCGGTGACCGGCGCATTCTGGCCGACCAGCCGTTCGCTCACCTGATGGACACCCTCGAGCCCGGCGAGAGCAGCCTCGAGGACGCCTATCTGCGGATCGCCGGTCTGCCGACCGACGTGACGTCGGGTGTGGCCCCGTGAGCGGCCCCGGTCCGGTGACCCTGATCCGCCGCGGCATCGCCGCCGAATGGACCCGCACCACCGGGCGTGGCTTCCTGTGGACCGTCGCGGTCCCCCTCACGTTCGTGCTGCCGCTGGCCGTCACGTTCGGAATCGCCGCTGTCGCAGAACGTCTTGCGAGCCTGCCCGGACAGAGTTACCTGGCCACGGTCTCCACCACCAACTCCGTGTACTGGGTGATCACCTTGTCGGTGTCGGTCATGATGGTCGCCACCGCTTACGCCCATGCCACCCAATGGCGCGGTCAGGCAAGCGATCTCAACGCGTTTCTGTTCGCCCGATCCTGGACGGTCGCGTTGGCCCGGTGGATCTACTACGGCATCATCACGGCGATATCGACAGTCGTCCTGCTCGTCGTCGTCATGGTCACGCTGCCGCACCAGTTCCCGCAAATCTATGGGGACGTGGACATTACGGACTCCGCCGGTATCCGTTTCCTGTGGACCGTGCCGAGTTACGCGTTCGCCGCGTGCGGTGTGGGCGTCGCGGCCGGGTCGATGATCCGCACTCCGTCCGCCGCCGTCGCCGTGCTGTTGTTCTGGGTCTATGTGGCCGAGAATTCCATGAATCTGCTACCCCACGGGTACACCTTGCAGGCCTATGCCCCGTTCCTCAACGCGGTCGCCGCGACCGGGCAGGAAGTCGCCTTCATCCCTCGTTTCGGCCGCAACGGCTCGCTGCTCTACTTCGTTGTCGTCGCCGTCGCCCTTTTCGTCCTCACCGCCGTGCTGCCCATCCTCGGGCGCCGGATATCCGGATATCGCAGGGCGGCTTCGCTCACCAAATCACGCGCAGCCTGAGCCGGGCCGCCGCGCGATCACACCGATACCGGCTGAACCTCGAGCGGAAGACTTCGCATGCCGGGGATCGGGCCCATGGCTCGCACGGGCTTGGTCGCGACCGGCT
This sequence comes from Nocardia wallacei, assembly GCF_014466955.1. NCBI lineage: Bacteria > Bacillati > Actinomycetota > Actinomycetes > Mycobacteriales > Nocardiaceae > Nocardia > Nocardia wallacei. The sequence goes on from NZ_AP023396.1 coordinate 1,568,161, forward strand.
TGAACTCCCACTTCGACAGCAAACTGTGCAGTATCGTCTGCATGGCCTGCCAGGCGTAATTGTTGCCGAGGCACATCTGGTTGCCCATGCTGAACGGAACGAAGCTCCGGCATTTCGAGCCGGAGTTCCCGCCGGACCACCGATCGGGGTCGAATGTGTGCGGCTCGGGGAAGATGTGCGGGTTGCGGTGAACGGCAGCGATGCTGTAGCCGATATCGGTTCCGGCAGGAAAGGTGAACCCGCCGAGTTCGACCGTGGTGACGGTGCGCCTGGTCTGCAGTAGTGGCGAATGGAACCGCGTGACCTCGTTCAGGAATCGGTTCAGGTAGTCGAGTTGGTCGAGGCTGCGGGGATCCGCTTCGCCCGCGGCGGAGATTTCCTGCCGCAGCTTCGACGCCACCTCCGGACGCTGTGACAACTCGTACAGCGCCCAGGTCAGCGTGGCGGTCGAGGCGTCGATACCGCCGAAGAGAACGGTGACCGCCTGCGCGGCCAGGAACTTGTCGCTGCGGTGTTCCGCGTCCGAGGAGTACAGCAGGATGTCGAGCAGGTCGTCCCGGCGCTCGCCCCCGGCCCGGCGCGCGGCGAGCAGTTCCTGACAGTAGCCCCGCAGCCGGGTTCCCGCCGACAGGAATTTGCGGTTCACCGGCAATGGCAGGCTCGCCAGCTGTTTGGGCAGCACACTGCCGACAATGGCGCCCGCGCCGATATCCTCGATCAGGCCCGAGATCAGTTGGAGCTCCGCGGTTTCGGGCTCGTGCGAGAACAAGGACCCCAGCAGATTGGCGATCACCACGTCCAGCAGCGCGGAACGAGCTTCGATGATCTGGCCCGGTCGCCACGAACTCGCCAGCGCGTCCGCGTTACGTTTGATGACGGGCGCGTAGCTGTCCAGCTCTGCTCGGTGGAACGCCGGTTGCAGCAGGCGACGAAGATCCCTGTGTTCCTCGCCATCCGCGACGATCAACGAATCCTCGAATATGAGGCGGATACGTTCGAAGAGAAGCCCGCGCTCGTAGGCGTCGGAATTCTCCACCAACACCCGGTGCAGTAGTTCGAAATCGGTGATGACGTAGACGACGCGGCTGCCGATATCGACTCGCGTGATCTTCCCGACGCCGGCCAGGTCCACCATGAACTGGACCGGATCACGCCACATTCTCCAGCCGTGTCCGACGACAGGCAAACGGCCGGGTCCGCTCGGGACGTCACGAAGATCCACTCGTCTCTTGCCCTTTCCTCACAGGTGCAAGGACTTCGGCGGATCGGATCGCGATCGCCGAGGTCCGTTGGCGATCCACACGTTACCTCAGCCTGGACTCGCGTGACGGCGGTTGACAAGCGAAAACGGCTGTCCCGCAGGCATGATGGCACTTGCTGACGATTCTCCACCGGCAGCGTTCGCCTTGGCCCGGGCACCGGCTTCCGCCAGTGGCGCAGCGCCCTACCAGCATCGGCGGGCAGCACCAGGTCGATGCGAGAGCCAAGTTCACGGGAACATACCGGCGAACGTCCACGCGGTGTCATCGCGTCTCGCTACTGTTCTTGTCGTGCTGGTCATCTCGGTGCAAGCCATCCTGGAGGAGGCGTCCTCCATCGGTCGCTTCGACAGCGGAAATATCAAGCAACTGCCCAGCCTGCTGGAAGCGGAGAATCTGAGGCGGTTCCGGCAGGCGTACTCGACTGTCTGTTTCCTGGCCTTCGACGCTGTCGCGGACCGGGCGGTCGCGGACTATGTGCAGGGGTCGACGCTCGCCGATGACAGCGGGCCGAACATACTGGTCATGTTCACCTGGCACCGGCCCGCGCCGATCGTGGTGCCGGTGTCGGGTGCGGATGCCGGGCAGGTGGGGGAGATCCACCGCGGCGTGAATCCTTCGTACGACTTGCTCCGCACGCTGTTCGACGGTGGCAAACGCGTGCCCCGGCCACCCGGACTGGTGGTCTTCGGTGACTTCACTGAATCGACGGACGGCGTATACCTGTCCCTGCATCAGGAGACCACGGACGAGGTCCGCACGCATTTGCGTTCGGTGTTCGCCGATATCGAGGAGATCGCCGAGCAAACCAAGCCGCGGAAGTTCCTGGACGCGCTCGGTGTGCATTGGACCCATGTGGGCCTGGAGTACGACCGCACCAGCGCACGGCCCATCCGCGAGTGGCTGCTCAAAGGGTTTCAGGTGGCGCGGCGCAATGGCGGCGACATCGTGGGGGTCGTCGGCGGACTCGGGGTGCTGGGATGATCCCGATCGGTTTCACCGCCGATCGTGGTGTCCGCGGGCTGGACACACTCGCGGGGGTACTCGCCTTTCTGATGAAAGAGGCGTTGTTCGTCAGCGCATCCGAGGCGGTGACGCCGCATGCCGCCGATTCCGTATCGGATCGGCGGGCCCGGCACAGCGTTGTCCACGACCTCGCTCGCGGCCTCGAGCAGGCCGTTGGCTTGCGGTTCACCGGTATGCGCACACCGCTTCTGCACCACGCTATCGACAGTGCGCCCGACGCCGAATTGAGTGGTTATCTGGCCGAGCACCCGCGATACCCGCCGTCGGAGTGGTTGGTCGACCTGTTCGTTCGCTGGGAGGCGCACCGCGAGGTGTGCCGAAACTCGGCATCATCCGATGGTGACAGCTCTGTGCTGGAGTCGGCACGTCTGCAGCGAGCCGCACTGTATCACGCCTGGAAGTCTGGAAGTATCTCTGCCGCAACGGAGTTCGTTCTCGACGTCGTGGACGGCGGCCTGTGTCGCGACGCACGCGGCGCGGCGCGTGCGCTCACCATGCTGTTGTGGGCGGTCCGCGACGACGACACCCCGGAGGACTTGGTCCGCCGCTATTTCGACGGTCACGTCCCGGCGACCGTGCACGACTGGACGCGACTGTCGTTCACGGAGCCCGACCGGCCCGCACGATTCTCCGCGGCGGCATCGGCGGCGCTGACCGACCTGCTGCCGCGTCCATGGACGCGACTGGCGGACGCGCGCGGGGCAGCGGATGTGGACGAGTGGTTCATCGCCCTGATCCGGGCCATGGGCGCCATCCAGTGCACGCTGTATGTGCTGCAATGGGTGTCCGATCGCCTCCCGCTGGGAGCCCGCGCGGTCTACGGCCAGCTCACCGAACTCGACGCCGACCACGGCAGTACCTGCGCGCTGCTACGGTTCCACGGCACGCTGGATATGCCCGGATTCATTGCCCGCCAACGCGATCAGGCCGCTGTCTACCGCCGCAACGGCGACACCACCGGCGACCGATTCGCGAACGAGCGAATGGTGCTGCCGCGGTGGCTGTTGGAACACGAGGGCGAACTGCCCGCGCCCTGGCGGCATCCCGGTTGGCGCACCGCAACCCTGCTGAACCCACCGAAATCCGCCCTGGCGCGACTACCACCCGAACACGCGGTCGTAGTCGACCCACTCGCCCCCCAGCACTGGCAAGCCTTGGCACGTCAATTCGGTCAGGACGGCGCGACGTGGGCAGCGGCAATGGCGGAACACATGTCCACAGCCGCCGCCAACCGGAGTTGAGCCGCGTCGAGGAACAGAATATATGTTCGAATCGACGGTTCCGGCTCGACAGTGAAAATCGGGCGGGCAATAACGGTGGTGTGCGATGCCTATCACAGCGCGGATACGGCGGTGATCGGGGACGCGGTTTGCTGCGGTGGCCGCATTTCTGTCGGACGGGTCTGTTGAAATAGCGGTCGTGATGCGATCGGATGGCTCGGTGCGATTGGTGCGTCGCGGCGAGACGGCCCCCCGGGTGCGGGAATGGGGGGCCGAGGTCCGCGCGCTGTTCGACGGCGCGGCCGGGGCGGCCGGGTGGCTGCCCTGGCAGGTGCTCGGCGGCCCGGGGTCGGGTAAGACCGCGCTGCTCACCGATATCGCGTCCGAGCGGATCGCCGCGGGCGCGGACCCGGATTCGATTCTGGTGCTGACCCATTCCAAGCAGGCGGCGCTGCGGGTGCGCAACGCAGTCACCCGGCAACTGGCCGCCGCGTTCGGCGGGGTGCCCGGGGCGACGCGGGAACCGCTGGTTCGCACGGTGCACTCCTACGCCTTCGCGATCGTGCGCCGGCATGCCGCCGCGCACGGCAACCCGCCGCCACGGCTGCTCACCGGCGCCGAGCAGGACGTGGTGCTGCGCGAGATGCTTCGCGGCGAGCTGGCCGATATCCAGGAGGGTTACGGCGGGGACACCGACCGCTGGCCGCAGCGACTGCAACCGGCGCTGGGCACGATCGGATTCGCCGAGCAGTTGCGCGATCTGATGCTCCGCACCACCGAGCGCGGGCTCGGGCCGGAGGACCTGGTCGAATTGGGCCGCCGGTACGACCGGCCGGAATGGGAGGCCGCGGGCCGCTTCGCCGAGCGCTACGAGCAGGCTATGCTGCTGCGCTGGTCGGTCGGTGTGGAGGCGCCGGAGGCGAGTGCGCCCGCGCTGGACGCCGCGGAGCTCGTCGGCGCGGCACTGGATGTGCTGGCGCTGGACCCGGAGCTGCTGGCGGCCGAACGCGAGCGGGTTCGCTGTCTGCTCGTCGACGACGCGCAGCATCTGGATCCGCTTGCGGCGCAACTCGTTCGCGCCATCGGGTCGGGCGCGGCGACGACGGTGGTGGCCGGTGACCCCGACCAGTCCGTGTTCACTTTCCGCGGCGCGGACGCCCGCTTCGTCGCCGAGCTGGACGTGCCCGCCGAGCGGCGAATCATCCTGCGCGAGAATCATCGTTGCGCGCGTGCCGTGCACGAGGCCGTGGTCCGGGTGTCCGGGCGGCTGCCCGGCAGCGCGCCGCAGCGCTTCGACGGACGCGAAAACCCCACTGTCACAGCCGAAACGGTCACGGACGGCGGCGAGGTCCAGGTGCGGGTGCTGACCACCCCGGCGAAGGAAGCCGCCCTGATCGCCGACCACCTGCGCCGCGCCCATCTGACCGACGGCGTGCCCTGGTCGCGCATGGCGGTCGTCGTCCGCTCGGTACCGCTGTTCCTCGCCCCGCTGCGCCGCGCCCTGCTGGCAGCGGGAGTGCCCGTCCTGCAACCGAAACCGGACGTTCCCCTGGCCCGCCGCCGCGGGGCGGCCTGGATGCTGCTGTCCTTACGTGCCCTGCTCTCCGGCGACCGCGACCGCCCCGACCTGTTCACCGAGGACGACACCCTCGACCTGCTCTCCGGCCCCCTGGGCGGCGCCGACCAGATCACCCTCCGCCGCCTCCGCCGCGGCATCCGCCGCACCCTCCTGGAGCGCGGATCCCGCGCCGCCACCGACGACCCGTGGGCAGGCGCGGCCGACGGTGACGACGCCCCCGCCGCTGCCGCGAGGGAAGCGGAAGGCCCCGCCGATGTGACCGGCCAGGCGAAGGGGGGTGTTGTGGATGACGACTTCGCTTGGGAGGCAGTGGATTCCGCTTACTCTCCGGATTTGGATCGATCGTCGGCGGAGGTGTTGCGGGAGCTGATCACCGGGGTGGGGGATTTCACGGTGCTGGATCGGCTCACCGAGGTGGAGGCGGCGCCGTTGCGGCGGGTGTTGAAGGCGGTGGGGCGGGCTCGGAAGGCGGCGCGGCGCGGCGCGGGGCTCGAGGACGTGTTGTGGGCGTTGTGGACGGCGTCGAATCTGGAGCGGCGCTGGGTCGGGCAGTCCGAGCGTGGGGGCGCGGTCGGCATGCAGGCCGACCGCGATCTGGATGCGGCGGTCGGATTGTTCGATGCCGCGGCCGCCTTCGTCGACCGGCTGCCGCGCGCCACCATCGAGGGCTTCGTGGAATATCTGGAGCTCCAGGAGATCCCGCAGGATTCGGCGCCGCTCACCGACCCGGGCGACGCCGTCGCCATCGTCAGCGCGCACGCCGCCGCGGGCCGGGAATGGGATGTCGTCGCGGTAGCCGGTGTGCAGGAAGGGATCTGGCCCAACCTGCGCCCGCGCGGCACGCTGCTCGGCATCGAGGATCTGGTGGACCTGGTCGCCGGCGTGGTGGATTCCGGTGACCGGGTGAGCCGCGCGGCCCCGATCCTGGCCGAGGAGCGGCGACTACTGCTGCTGGCCTGCAGTCGCGCGCGGCGGTCGCTGCTGGTCACCGCGGTCGAATCGGTCAGCGGCGACCGTGATCTGGTGCCCTCCCGGTTCCTCGGCGAACTCGACGAGACGGCCGACTCCAGCGAGCCGGGCCGCATCCCGTCGCCGGTCGATCCCGGCCGAGCCCTGGTGATGCAGGCACTGATCGCCGAATTGCGCGGTGTCGCATGCGATTGCGAGGAGAATCCGCGGCGTCGGCAGCGCGCGGCGCGCGAACTGGCCCGGCTGGCCCGCGCGGGCGTGCGCGGCGCACACCCCGACGACTGGTACGGCACCGCCGAACTCAGCTCGCAGATGCCGCTGTGGGGAGACGACCAGGGCCCGGTCGCGCTGTCCCCGTCCACGGTCGAGTTGTTGCAGACCTGCCCGCTGCGCTGGGCCCTCGAGCGCCACGGCGGCAGCGACGGCGACAATCCGTACGCGGTCAAGGGCAACCTCGTGCACACGCTGGTGCAGGCGCTGGCCGGACAGGTGTCGGAGGCGCAGGTCAAGGCCGCGCTGGTGCGCGCCTGGAAGACCGTCGATCCCACCGCCTCCGACGACGGCCCGCACAGCTGGCACTCCCGCCAGGAACTGCGCCGCACCGAATCCATGCTGGACACGTTCCTGGCCTGGTTGCACAACACCCGCAACGAACTCACCCAACTGGGGGTGGAGGTGCCGGTCGACTGCGTGCTGCCCGCCCGCGCGCCGGGGGAGTACGCCGTGCGGATCCGGGGCCGCGTCGATCGGGTCGAGCGCGATGCGTTCGGGCGCTTCGTGATCGTGGACGTCAAGACCGGCAAGACGCCGATCTCCAAGCAGGCCGCGCAGGACCACGCGCAGCTGGCGACCTACCAGGTCGCCGCGGCCGCGGGCGCGCTGGACGACGGATCGCCCGACGCCGAACCCGGCGGTGCCCGGCTGGTCTACGTCGCCAAACCGAGCACCAAGGAGGGCGCGGCGCAGCGGATGCAGGCCGCGCTGGACGCCGACGGTGTCGAGCAGTGGCGCGACGCCATCCATCAGGCCGCGGCCGCCACCCGCGGTCCCAGCTATCTGGCGATGCGCAACGACGGCTGCCGGCACTGCTCGGTGTCCGGCAGCTGCCCCGTGCAGGACACCGGGCGGCAGGTGACCGATACGTGAGCGGGCCGGGCGGACCGATCACACCCGAGCGGCTGGCCGAGGCGCTCGGTATGCCGCCGCCCACCGCCGAGCAGGCCGCGGTGATCGCCGCCCCGCCCGGCCCGACGCTGGTGGTGGCGGGAGCGGGCGCCGGTAAGACCGAGACGATGGCCGCGCGCGTGGTGTGGATGGTCGCCAACGGTTCGGTCGCGCCCGACGCGGTGCTGGGCCTGACCTTCACTCGAAAAGCCGCGCAGCAGTTGACCACTCGCATCCGTACCCGGCTGGCGCGGCTCGCCGGGTCACCGCTGCTGCGCGAGGTCGATCCGAGCGGCCGGTTGCGTGCGCGGGTATCGGGCTCCGAACCGGAGATCAGCACCTACCATTCGTACGCCGGTCGGCTGCTCGGCGAGCACGGGTTGCTGCTGCCGGTGGAGCCGAACGCGACCCTGCTCACCGAGACCCAGCTGTGGCAGCTCGCCCACCGGGTGGTCACCGGCTGGGACGGCGATCTCGACACCGACCGCACTCCGGTGTCGGTCACCGAGGCCGTGCTGGCGCTGTCCGGTCAGCTCGCCGAGCATCTGGTCGAACCCGAGCAACTGGCCGAGGCGCACACCGAACTCGAGAAGCTGATCCTGACCCTGCCGCGCGGCCCGCGCCAGCGCGGCGGCCCCAGCCAGGAGCTGCTCGGCATCCTCGGCGTCCAGCACGAACGAGTGGCGCTACTGCCCCTCGTGCAGCGGTTGGGCGAGGAGTTGCGCCGCCGGGGCGCACTGGATTTCGGTTCCCAGATGTCGCTGGCCGCGCGGCTGGCCGCCGAGCATCCGGAGGTGGGGGCCGCCGAACGAGCCCGGTTCCGCCTCGTGCTGCTGGACGAATACCAGGACACCGGCCACGCCCAGCGTATCCTCCTCGCCGCCCTGTTCGGCGATCTGGACAGCGCCCGCGGAGTCGACGGGCCGGACGATGCTGCGAACACCTTCGAAGATTTCGGCCCGCCGCGGCGGTCGGCAGACGAGGATTGCCACAGCGGTGCGCGGGCAGTCGGAGCGGATCGAGAGACGGGGCAGCCGGGGGAGGGGCCGCCCGGTTCCGGTCCGGACAACGCTCGCGGCGGCGGCTCCGAGGGCGATGCGGTGGCGTTCGAAGGGTTCGACTCTCCGCACGCGTCGGCCGCGGAGGATTCGCGTGGCGGTGAGCGGGCGGCCGGGGCGGATGCCGAGACGGGTGTGGCACGGGACCATACGGTGGGTTCCGCTGCCGCCGAAGGGGTCTCGGCGGGCGAGGGCTCGGCGATGGGGGCAGTTCCCGGGCAGCGGCTGGCGGTGACGGCGGTCGGTGATCCCATGCAGTCCATCTACGGCTGGCGGGGTGCGTCGGCGGCGAACCTGCCGCGGTTCGCTACCGATTTCCCGGTGGCGCCCGGGGTGCCGGCGCCGGTCCTGCCGCTGCTCACCAGCTGGCGTAATCCGCCGGAGGCGCTGGAGCTGGCGAACTCGATAGCCGAACCGCTGCGGCAGACGCCCGGGGGTGTCGCGGTCGACGCGCTGCGCCCCCGGCCCGACGCCGCGGCCGGGACGGTGGCGCTGGCGCTCGCCGAAACCGTTGCCCACGAACGCGAGTGGGTGGCCGAGCGGATCGCCGCCGAATGGGAGGCGCACGCCGACGCCGGTGCGGCCCCACCGACCTCCGCGGTCCTGGTGCGCCGCAACGCCGACGCCGCGCCGCTGGCGGAGGCGCTGCGTGAACGCGGATTGCCGGTGGAGATCGTGGGGCTCGGCGGCCTGCTGGCCACCCCGGAGGTGGCCGATGTGGTCGCCACGTTGCGCCTGATCGCCGATCCGGGCGCGGGCAGCGCGGCGGTGCGCATCCTGACCGGCGCGCGCTGGCGGCTCGGTGTGACCGATCTGGCCGCCCTGGCCCGCCGGGCGCGCGAGCTGTCCATCACCCGGCCGCCCGAGCAGGCCCCCGCGATCACCGACCCGGCCGCGCTGGCCGAGGCCCTGCGCTCGGTGGCGCCGGAACCGGCGGAACGGGCCGGGCTTGCCGACGCCATCGCCGATCCCGGTCCGGCGGAACAGTATTCGGAGGCCGGTTACCAGCGCATCGTCGGGTTGGGCCGGGAGCTGGCGGCATTGCGCGAACGCAGCGGGCAGTCGCTGCCGGAACTGGTCGCCGACGTGGAGCGCACCATCGGCGTCGGCGTCGAGACCCAGGCGCGGCGCGCCTCGGCGGGCGGCGGCGCGGGCCGCGAGCACCTCGACGCCTTCGCCGAGGTGGTCGCCGACTACGCGAGCGACCACCGTGCCTCGCTACCCGGCCTGCTGACCTTCCTGGCCGCGGCCGAGGAGGTCGAAAACGGTTTGGAGCCAGGCGAAATCGAGGTCGCCCGCGACCGCGTCCAGGTCCTGACCGTGCACGCCGCCAAGGGCCTGGAATGGGAGGTCGTGGCGGTCCCGCACGTATCGCGCGGAGTGTTCCCCTCCGGCACCGCCGCGGGCAGCTGGCTCGGCGCCCTGGCCGAACTCCCCACCTCCCTGCGCGGCGACCGCCGGCGCGACCTGGACGGGGCAGACGGTGAGGGGGTGCCCGTGCTGGATCTGTCGGAACTGTACGACCGGAGTGACCTGGACCGTGCGATCAAGGAGCACAAGGACGCGCTCAATCGGCGGCGGCTCGACGAGGAGCGTCGGCTGTTCTATGTGGCGCTGACCAGAACCGAACGGGCACTGTTCGTTTCGGGCCACCACTGGGCGGAGACCGGCTCGACGCCGAAGGGTCCGTCGGATTTCCTGCTGGACCTGAAGCGCGTCGTCGAGGATCCGGACGCCACCCCCGCCGCGACCGTCCGCGTCGACCTGTGGGCCGATCCCCCCGCCACCGACGCCGCCAATCCCTTCACCGACGACCCCGCCTCCGCCGAATGGCCCCGCGACCCACTGGGCAAGCGCCGCACCGCGATACAGGAGGGCGCCGCCCTGGTCCGCGCTGCCCTGGTCCGCGCCGCCCTCGCCGGGGAGGCATCGGACGCGCCGGCGAAATCGTCCGCCTCGGACAGCCGAACGCCCGACGAGAGGGACACGCGCCGCGGTCCCGCGGGGCAGCTGGCCCTGTTCGACACGACCACCTCGCCCGTGGACGAGCCCGCCGATGACGATCCCGAGGGCTGGGCGGCGGATGTGGACGCCCTGCTCGCGGAGCATTTCGCCGCCGATGCCGGGGTGCGGGAGGTGGAGCTGCCGGGGCAGCTGCCCGCTACCGCGCTGGTGGAGTTGCGGGCGGATCCGGCGAAGCTGGCGGCGCGGTTGCGGCGGCCGCTGCCCTATCCGCCGAGTCCGTTCGCGCGGCGCGGCACGGCTTTTCACGCGTGGTTGCAGCAGTGGTTCGGCGCGACCAGGCTGCTCGAGCTGGACGAGCTGCCGGGCGCGGCCGACAGCGGCGGCGCCGACGCCGAGCTGATCCGGCTGCAGGAGGCGTTCCTGTCCTCACCGTGGGCCGATCGCAATCCGGCGGAGGTCGAGGTGGCGTTCGAAACGTCGTTGGCGGGCACGCTGTTTCGCGGTCGCATGGACGCGGTCTTCGCCGAGCCGGACGGCCGCTGGCTGGTGGTGGACTGGAAGACCGGCGCCGAACCCACCCGCGCCGAGGAACCGGCCGTGGCGATGCAGCTGGCCGTCTACCGCCTGGCCTGGGCGCGCCTGCTGGCCACCCGCACCGGCGCCGACGAACACGAGATGCTCGAAAAGATCGGCGCCGCATTCCATTACGTGCGCACCGGCCGCACCATCGCCCCGCCGAACCTGCCGGGCCCGCAAGAGCTGGCGGAGTTCCTCACGGCCACCGTGCCCGCCTGGGCGGCGCCTCCCGACGCGGACACCGAGTGAAGCGCGGGACTCAGGCCGCTTCCCGGCGCACCTTCCACGCCTGCCGCACCATGGGCACCTGCAGCGGCAGGCGCAGCAGCGAGATCGCCTTGAAAGCCGTGGGCGCCTTGGGATTACGGACGCTGTCCACCGCCATCTGCACGTTCGCCGGATACACGGCGATGAACAGCACCATCGCCAGCAGCCCGCCGAGCCGCCTGGTCCGCGGCACGGCCAGTGCCGTCGCCACGCCGATCTCCGCCACCCCGGACCAGTAGGTGTAGGTCCGCGCCTTGCCGGGCAGTGCGGGTGGCACGATCGAGTCGAACGGCTTCGGAACGACGAAATGCAGGGTGCCCATGCCGAACAACGCGGCGGCCATCAGCTGTGCGCGCCGCGGCCGGGCGGGGGAGTCGGTGGTCATGCCGCAACGATGCCATCCGCGTGCCGCGGTGTCGAGCCGATCCCGGCCCGGTACGCTGCGGTTCCGTGGTGCAGGACAGGACCGGTGATACCCCGTGATCGATGAGCCCCCGCGCGGCCTCCGCCGCCTGACCGACCGCCCCGATTACGCCCTGGTCGGAATTCTGCGTATTCCCGAAATTCAAACCAGCCCATGGGTTTCACTGGCCCGTCGCGTGGTGTTCGCGGTCGCGTTGCTGGTGGGCGCGACACTGGTGGTGTATTTCGGGCGGGACGGATATCACGACAATCAAGGTGACGAATTGTCGCTGCTGGACGCGGCGTACTACTCGACGGTGTCACTGTCGACGACCGGCTACGGCGACATCACGCCCAGCACCCCGCAGGCCCGGCTGATCAATATCATCGTCATCACACCGCTGCGGGTGCTCTTCCTGATCGTCCTGGTCGGTACCACCTTGCAGGTGCTGACCGAACGGTCCCGGCAGGTGTTCAAGATTCAGCGATGGAGGCACAAGGTGCGTAATCACACCGTGGTGGTCGGCTACGGGACGAAGGGCCGCACCGCCGTCGACGCGATGCTGGGCGACGGTGTGCAGCCGGGGGACATCGTCGTGGTGGACACCGATCCGGTGGCGTTGGAACGCGCCGCCACCGCGGGCCTGGTGACCGTGCACGGCTCGGCCGCGCAATCGGACGTGCTGCGGCTGGCCGGCCTGCAGCACGCGTCGTCGGTGGTGGTGGCCGCCAACCGCGACGACACCGCGGTGCTGGTCACCCTCACCGCCCGCGAGCTGAATTCGAAGGCCAAGATCGTCGCCTCGATCCGGGAGGCGGAGAACGTGCACCTGCTGCGGCAGTCCGGCGCGGATTCGGTGGTCGTGTCCTCGGAGACCGCGGGGCGGCTGCTCGGCATCGCCACCACCACACCGAAGGTCGTCGACATGGTCGAGGATCTGCTCACCCCGGAGGCGGGCTTCGCGATCGCCGAACGCGACGTGGAACCGGACGAGGTGGGCGGCTCGCCGCGGCACCTGCGCAACATCGTGCTCGGCGTCGTCCGCGGCGGCGCGCTGATCCGCGTCGACGAGCCCGAGGTGGACGCGCTGGAATCCGGCGACCGGCTGCTCTACATTCGCCGCGTGCAGAAGTGAGGCCGGGCGAGCGCCCACCACCGCCGCCATCCGTGTCACCGCCGGGGGATACGCTCGGAGCGTGCCTGGTTTTCAGCTGAAAGACGTTCCGCTGCTGTCGCGTTCCGTGCTCGACCGCGCCGAGGAGCTGCGCTCGGACGAGCAGGCGCTGAAACAGGGCTGGCCGGGCGCCCGGTTGCTGCGGATGAACCGGCGCGGCCAGGTCCGCGTCGACGGCGACTCGATCCTGCTGGAACCGGCGACGACGCTGGCGCCCGAACCGGTGCCCGAGGCGGTCTTCCTCGGCATCGACGGTGGCAGCCACCTGTGGGCGGTGCGCGACGAGGAGATCGACGGCAAGCTGATGGACCTGCGGGTCGTCAGTACCCTGATGCAGCTCGACGACGTCACCCTGGGCATCCTGTCCGCCGCATTGGCCCTGCTCAACTGGCACGACCGCGCACGGTTCAGCGCCGTCGACGGCACGCCCACCGTGCCCGCCAAGGCGGGCTGGACGCGGGTCAGCGAGGCCGGTCACGAGGAGTTCCCGCGCATCGACCCGGCGGTCATCTGCCTGGTGCACGACGGCGCCGACCGGGTGCTGCTGGCGCGTCAGCAGGTCTGGCCCGAGAAGATGTTCTCGCTCCTGGCCGGGTTCGTGGAGGCGGGCGAGTCGCTCGAGCGGTGCGTGCAGCGCGAGATCCTCGAGGAGGTCGGCGTCCACGTGCGGGAGATCCGCTACCTCGGCAGCCAGCCGTGGCCGCTGCCGCGGTCGCTGATGCTCGGCTTCGCCGCGGTCGCGGACCCGGGGCAGCCGCTGACCTTCACCGACGGCGAGATCGTCGAGGCGCACTGGTTCACCCGCGACGAGGTACGCCAGGCGCTGGACGCCGGGGCGTGGGGCGCGCCGCTCGGGGACTCCGCCGCCGTCGCCGAGCAGCGGCTGTTCCTGCCGGGCTCGATCTCGATCGCCCGCAGCATCATCGAGTCCTGGGCGGCCGAGCGGTAGCGCCCGACCGCTCAGGCGATGGCGGCCAGGGCCTGCTTCACCTGCGCCAGAGTGGGATTGGTCGCGGTGGAACCGTCGGCGTACCGCACGGTCGGCACCACGTGGTTGCCGCCGTTGACGCTGCCGACGAACTCTGCGGCCGCGGGGTCCTGCTCGATATCGACCTCGGTGTAGGTGATGCCGGACTCGTCGAGCTGCTTCTTGAGCCGACGGCAGTAGCCGCACCAGGTCGTCGAATACATGGTCAGGTCGGTTGCTGTCACGCCAGCATTCAACATCGGCCGCCCCGGACCTGTTCCCGTGGGTTGTCGATATCTGTCGGACCGCACTGACATGATGGTGGCCGTGCCCGCCCCGACCACCCCGCCCGCGCTGCGGCTCGACGGACTCGATCCCGAGCAGGCCGCCGCCGTCACGGCGCCCCGCGGGCCGGTGTGTGTGCTGGCGGGCGCGGGCACGGGCAAGACCCGCACCATCACCCATCGCATCGCGTATCTCGTGTCGGCGGGGCATGTGCGGGCCGATCAGGTGCTGGCGGTGACCTTCACCGCCCGCGCCGCGGGCGAGTTGCGCAATCGCCTGCGGGGCCTGGGTCTGGGCGGTGAGGCGAAAACGGTGCAGGCGCGCACTTTTCACGCCGCGGCGCTGCGGCAGCTGCGCTACTTCTGGCCGCAGATCATCGGCGATGTGCCGTGGCGGCTGATCGACAGCAAGTTCCCGATCGTCGCGCGGTCCGCGCAGCGGGTGGGCTTGTCGACGGCCACGGAGAGCGTGCGCGATCTGGCCGGCGAGATCGAGTGGGCCAAGGCGTCGCTGATCGCCCCGGAGGACTACGCCGCCACCGCCGCCCGGCTGCGACGCGAGCCACCGTACGAGGCGGGCAAGGTCGCCGCGGTCTACTCGGGATACGAGCAGTTGAAGAACACGGCCGACGGCCTGCTGCTGGACTTCGACGATCTGCTGCTGCACACCGCGGCCGCGCTGGAGGACTACGCCTCGGTCGCGGAGGAGTTCCGCGGCCGCTACCGCTGCTTCGTCGTCGACGAGTACCAGGACGTCACCCCGCTGCAGCAGCGCGTGCTCGACGCCTGGCTCGGCGACCGCGACGATCTGACCGTCGTCGGCGACGCCAACCAGACCATTTATTCGTTCACCGGCGCGAGCCCGAACCACCTGCTCGACTTCTCCCGCCGCTTCCCCGAGGCCACCGTGGTCCGGCTGGAACGCGACTATCGCTCCACGCCGCAGGTGGTGTCGCTGGCCAACCGGGTGATCGGCGCCGCCCGCGGCCGCATCGCGGGTACCCGGCTGCAACTGATCGGCCAGCGGCCCGAGGGCCCGGAGCCGACGTTCGCCGAATACGACGACGAGCCCGCCGAGGCACTGTCGGTGGCCAAGTCGATCGCGCGTCTCATCGGCAAGGGCGTGCCCGCCGCCGAGATCGCCGTGCTGTACCGGATCAACGCGCAGTCCGAGGCCTACGAGCAGGCGCTCACCGAGGCCGGTATCCCGTACCAGGTCCGCGGCGGCGAAGGCTTCTTCCAGCGTCCGGAGGTGCGCCAGGCGGTGCAGGCATTACGGCAGACGGCCGCCCGCGACGACCTCCCGGATGCCCGCGGCGCCGATCTGGTCAGCCTGGTTCGGGCGGCCCTGGGCCGATTGGGGCTCACGGCCACCGAGCCCAGCGGCGCTCAGGCCCGGGAGCGATGGACGTCGCTGGTCGCCCTGGTGCAGCTGACCGAGGAACTGGCCGACCACGATCCGGAGCTGGATCTGGGCGGCCTGCTGCGCGAATTCGCCACCCGCGCCCAGGCCCGGCACCCACCGACCGTCCAAGGCGTCACGCTGGCCTCCCTGCACGCGGCCAAGGGCCTGGAGTGGGACGCGGTGTTCCTGGTCGGTCTGGCCGACGGCACCCTGCCCATCGCGCATGTGCTCGGTGACGGCGGTGTCGTGGCCGACGAGGCCGCGCTCGAGGAGGAGCGTCGGCTGCTCTACGTCGGTGTCACCCGCGCGCGCGAACATCTGCGGTTGTCGTGGGCGCTGTCGCGCAGCGCGGGCGGCCGGAAGACGCGGCGCCGCAGCCGTTTTCTCACCGGTCTGGTGCCCGAGGATTCACCGGCCTCCCGCATCGCTCAGCCCCGCACCGACACTCGCAAGCGCAACCACCCGGCCTGCCGGGTCTGCGGTCGTCCGCTGCTGGGCACGAAGTCGACCATGCTGGGCCGCTGCTCGCGCTGCCCGGGTGAGATCGACCCCGTGCTGCTGGAGGCGCTGCAGGAGTGGCGGCGGGAGAAGGCCGACGAGCTGTCGGTGCCGAACTTCGTGGTGTTCAGCGACACCACGCTGACCGCGATCGCCGAACAACTGCCCGCCGACGACCGCGCGCTGGTCGCCATCCCCGGCATCGGGGCGAAGAAGCTCGGGCAGTTCGGTGCCGACGTACTAGCGATAGTCCGCTCGCGCGCTCGTGCGCAAGACCATAAAACTGCAGGTGAAAAATAGGTTGTGCGGTTGTGTAGGGCCGCCGTAGTGTGAGGAACACGCACCGGGAGGTCATTCCGGCGCGCACAGTGACCATTCGGACAACGAGAAGGAGGGAGGCAGACCCATGAACGAAATCGTGTACATCGCTTCGACCGCCGTTGCGGCGACGGCGATTCCGTCGGTGCCCGCCTCCCGGGGGGTCCTCGCCTTGCAGGGGACCGGTCTGTCCGGCGTAAGCATTCTCGGGGCCAGCGCCAAAGCCTCGACGCATGCCATCGATACGGACAAGCCCGAGCGGGGCTGGCACCCGGCCTTTGCCGACGCATTCGCCAGTGCCGACGCATTCGCCAATGCCTACGCAGCCGACCACCAGGCGGTCGGTATGCCGGCAGCCCGCCTCCGCCGCACCCACCCAGCGACCGTGATCAGGTCTCGACATCGAAGTCGACTCAGATAGGGAATATTTCCCCTGAGCCTCCTGGCCACGGATCGCCCGAAGCGAGACCGTGGCCATAGTTTCAACGGCCCTCAGCCACCGGCACCGGTTTCGCGGAAGACAACGAAACGACCGCTGCACGAGCTGAAGGAGACCGACGTGTCCACCGCGACCGTTTCTCGCGTGACATGCTGCACGACCGTGGCCCCGACCTCCCGCACCCGGGGAGTCACCCTCAACCTGCCCTGCCGGGTCGGCGACCCCGACCTGTGGTTCGCCGAGAGCCCCGCGCAGCTGGAGGAGGCGAAGGCCCTGTGCGCCACCTGCCCGATCCGCAAGGGCTGCCTCGCGGCCGCCCTGGACCGTGGCGAGCCCTGGGGTGTGTGGGGCGGTGAGATCTTCGACCAGGGTGTCGTGATCGCCCGCAAGCGCCCCCGTGGCCGGCCGCGCAAGGTTGCCGTGGCGTGATGGCTACGCACGACTCGAATATCGACCGAGCCCCGCATCTCTGTCCGAGGTGCGGGGCTCGCCCTTTCGGTCGGGTCGGTCGCCCGAATTCAGCTGGCGGTGCGGTATTCGGCGTAGCCGGGCACCCAGTCGTGCATCAGTTTCATGAACGGCACCTCGGCGTCGAGCTGCGCGCAGATGCCGATCGAGCCCATCAGCACCCGGAAGATCATCACGTCTTCAGGCGGAAGTTGCAGGGACATACCGGTTTTCATCTCGGGACGGCTCACGTCGGTGGCCTTGCCCGCGACCCGCTGCATCCACTTGCGGGTGAAGTGGAACGACTCGGTGCGGATGGGATCGGTGAACGGGCGCAGGTAGTCGGCGATCTCGCGATGGCTGACGGTGCGGCCGGGGATGACGAAACCGTTGGCGTACATCATGTCGGTCAGCTCGTCGAAGCGGTCCTCGACAGCCAGGGCCACCATCTGCCCGAGGATGGGCGGGAAGCCGTCGGGCAGCGGGGCGCAGGCGCCGTAGTCGATGACGGCCAGGCGGTCGTCGGCCAGCACCATGAAGTTGCCGGGATGCGGGTCGGCGTGCAGCTTGCCGACGATCGCGGGGGCGGAGAAGTGGAACTCGCCCATCAGCTCCGCCACGCGATTGCGCAGTGTGACGGTGCCCTCCGGATCCTCGTTGCCACGCTTGATGATCGCGGAAACCGGTGTGCCGTCCAGCCATTCGGTGACGATCACCTTCGGGGCACTGGCGACCACCTTCGGCACCACGAAGCGTGGATGCCCGTCGAAGGCCTTGGCGAACGCGCGCTGATTGGCGGCCTCGGTGCGGTAGTCGAGTTCCTCCTCGGTGCGCTCGGTGATCTCGGCGAGAATCGGCTTCACGTCGGCGCCGGGGATGACGGCGCCGATCATGCCGGCCATGCGGTTGAGCGTCTTCAGGTCGGCGCGCAGGGCTTCGTCGGCGCCCGGATACTGCACCTTCACCGCGACGGCGCGCCCGTCGGACCACTGCGCCTTGTGCACCTGGCCGATGCTGGCCGAGGCGGCGGGCTCGTCGTCGAAGTCGGCGAAACGCTGCCGCCAGGCCGTGCCCAGTTGCTGATCCAGTACGCGGTGCACGGCGGGTGCGGGCAGCGGCGGCGCCGCGGCCTGCAGTTTGGTCAGCGCCTCGCGGTAGGGCTCGCCGAATTCCTCCGGAACGGCGGCCTCCAGCACCGACAGCGCCTGTCCGAACTTCATCGCGCCGCCCTTGAGCTCACCGAGCACGGCGAACAGCTGCTCGGCGGTCCGCTGGTTCAGTTCGGCGTTGATCTCGGTCCGATCGCCCCCGGCCAGCCTGCGGCCGAATCCCATCGCCGCCCGGCCGGCGATCCCGAGCGGAATCTTGGCCAGCTTGGCATTGCGGGACGAAGGCCGACGCACAATCTCAGACACCTCACCATCATGGCCGACGTACCGCGCGCTGTGCCATGTGAATCGGGTGAACTTATCCCCCTCTCACGATGGTGTCGTCGGTCACAATCCTCACTTCCGCCTCATGATTTCCGCAGTGCGCCGGGGTCCACGCGGTCCGCCGAGGACCTGTCGCCACGACCGTCACCCGATACGCCGAGAACCGGCTCGACACCTCGGTGACACATCTCACCACCGCATTTCCCGCCGTGCCACGCCGCCCGACCAGCCGCTGACTCTCGATCAGCTGGTCGGTCGGCGAGCGGTGTGCTACCTGCGTTCACTGGTTCCCATGGACAGACGGCCTGCGCGGCACGCGTTCCGATGCCCCGCCCTGTTCTGCGGGCGGGGCGGTGAGGATGGCGCGGCAGCCGCAGGCCGGGTGCGGGGACCAGGTGCGGCGGTGGATGTGGTGCGTGTCCGGGTCGAGTTCCAGTGTGGTGTCGAGGGTTCGGGGTGGGGTGTCGGCGGCGCCTGCGAGGACGAGTTCCAGGTCGCGCAAAGCCAGGGCGGCGGTGGCGGCGATCATGGCCGGCGAGCCATAACCGATGCGGTCGAGGAGTTGGGCGGCCAGGTGCGGCCATTCGGCGTCCAGGTCCCGGCGGGTGAGGTCGGCGCAGCGCAGGCAGCTGGTGCCGCCCGGCAGCACCAGCGGGCCGACCACCCCGCGGCCGTCGCGGATGCGCACCTGCAGATGCGGAATCCGCCGCAGCACAAGGTCGTTGACCAGGTGCGGCTCGGGTACCAGCGCGTCGGCGAGCACCACCACGTCGGCGTCACGGCCCACGCCCGCGCCCGGAGTCAGATCACGGGACCGGCTGGGCCGCAGCCCCGATCGGCGCACGCCCGCGGCGAGGGCCTCCGACAGCGGGCCGCGCCCGTGCACATGTACCGCCCGCACCGCGCTCACCGACTCCCGCGGGCGCATCAGCAGTCCGGCGCGGTCGATCTCGCCGAGCAGCCGCAGCGCGTCGCTCGACGCGATCCCGAAACGACCTGCCTGCCAGATGATCTGCGGATGGCTGCGCAGACCGTCCAGTAGCTTCAGGAATTCGACGATCGGCTCGGCGCCGACTCCCGGTAGCCGCACCACCACCGCCCGCTCCGGATCCCACCCCAGCTGCACCGCCCCCGAAGGGCGCCGCAACACCGCCACTCGCGGATGCAACATCGGCCCGCGCGGCCGAAACATGGTCATGGCCGACAGTATTCGCGCCCACCGCCCCGGGCCAACGCCCGAAAGCCCTGGTTATCCACAGATTTCGGCTGTCATCCACAGGGTATTCGGCCAGGACATCCCCGTGTCCGCGCCCCGCTCGGTGGCGCCTTTCCCGCCGCCGCCCTCCGAAACCATCCCCAACTTGCCGGATCCGCACGGACCCGTCGAACCGGCTTGTGGAAAGCACGCCGATCGGAACCCGCGGAGCACCAAGGTTTTTCCGCCTTTCGCGACAATCCGGACGGCACGACCGCGGGCGTGCGATTCACAATCCGATCGGCCCGAACACGGTGATATCTCCAGACCATGGCTCCTCCCGGGTGACATCCGGCCGGGCCGGGAAAACAATGGTTGTCCCCTCGGGGATGCACTGGCCCGGTCGGCCCGGCCCGGATTCGCCGCAAAGGAGCACCATGGGAAGCGCATCCGTCGACGTCCCGCACGTGGCATCGAAGGAACAACTCCGGTCCCGCAACACCTTCACCGTGACCGCCGAGCACATCCGCGACTACGCGCGCGCGGTCGGCAACTCCGACCGCATTCATCTGGACGCGGACGCGGCCGCCGCGCGTGGCTTCGGCGCGCTGGTCGCGCCGCCGACGTTCGCCACCATGGTGTGGATGCGGGCCGAGGAGGAGACCCTGACCGCGATGGTGCCAGGTTTCCACATCGGCCGCATCCTGCACGCCGATCGCGCCCTCGACATCGTCCGCCCGCTGGTGGCCGGGGACCGGGTGAGCTGCGATGTGCACTTCGAATCGTTCCGGCACTACCGCGATTACGACATCGTCTCCATGGTGACCACCATGCGCGATCACCTCGGGCAGGTCATCGTGATCGGCTCGTCGACGCTACTGGTGCACACGCAGCGGCTCGCCGCCCGCCATCCCGGCGCGCACGGTGACGACCGCGGACTCGAACTCGTCCCCGCCCGGCGTCGCGCCCGCGTGCCGGGGCTGGGCGAACACCTGCCGATGCGGCAACGCGGAGTGGCGGTTCCGCGCCCGCGACCGGTCGTCGACTTCCAGGAGTTGCGGGTCGGCTACGAATTGCCGGTCCGGCGCCACGCGCTCGCGCCCTCCGACGTCATGGATCACGCGAGTGTGGTCGGCGCCCCGGGCCGTTTCGACGCCGACGGGCGCACGCCGGTCGGCGCGACACCGGGCATGCTGAGCCTGGGGCTGGCTGCCGGATATCTGTCGTCGTGGCTGGGCGATCCGACCGCGGTCGCCAAGTACCGGGTGCAGTACGCGCCGAAAATGCACTACCTGCCCGTGGGCACCGGCGAATCCACCTCGATCGAGTTCCGCGGCCGCGTCACCTGGCTCAACCCGACCCGCCGCACGGCGACCGTGGTCGTCGAGGCGATGGCGCAGAGCCGCAAGCTGTTCGGGTACGCCACGGCGGAGGCGCGCTTTCCCTGAGGCGGCCGATCAGCCCAGCAGGCCGTCGAGCACCCGCGTGCTGGCGGGCTTGCGGAGTTTGGCCATGCTCTTGGTCTCGATCTGCCGGATGCGTTCGCGCGAGACGCCCAGGATGCGGCCGACCTGCTCCAGGGTTCGCGGTTCGGTGCCGTCGAGACCGTAGCGCAGCACGAGTACCTGCGCCTCGCGCTCGGCGAGCGTGGCGAGCACGTCGGCGAGGCGGCCCCGGATGAGGGAGTCGGCGACCGTCTGCGCCGGGTCGGGGGAGTCGTCGGCGATGAGGGCGCCGAGTTCGGTGTCGTCGTCGCCGACCTGCAGGTGCAGCGAGATCGGTTCGCGGGCGTGCCGCAGCACCTCGCGGACCTTCTCGGCGGACAGGTCCAGTTCGGCGGCCAGTTCGTCGGCCGTGGCCTGGCGGCCGAGCTGCTGGTCCAGGGTGCGCTGGGCCCGGGTGATCCGGTGCAGGATCTCGGCCACGTGGGCGGGCAGGCGGATGGCGCGGCTCTTGTCATCGATGGCGCGGCCGACCGCCTGCTTGATCCACCAGGTGGCATAGGTGGAGAACTTCAGTCCGCGATGATGATCGAACTTCTCCACCGCGCGGATGAGACCGAGCGTGCCCTCCTGCACCAGATCCAGCAGCGACATGCCGGCCGGCGCCGGATAGCGCTTGGCGATCGAGACCACCAGGCGCAGATTGGCCTCGATCATGTGGTCCTTGGCGGTGCGGCCGGAGCGGGCCGCGCGGGTCAGCTCGCGCCGCTCGGCCGTGGTGAGTTCCGCTCCGTCCGTGGCGCTTTCGGCCAGCCTCCGCTCGGCCTCCAGCCCGACGGCCATCCGCTCGCCGAGCTCGAATTCCTGCTCGGCGGTGAGCAGCGCGGTGCGGCCGATGCGGTGCAGGTAGTCGCGGATCGGATCGGTGCTGACAGCCGCCGAGCGGTCGGTGGTGGGGCGAAAAGTCACGAAGGCCTCCGAGTGCGAGTGCGGCTGTGGGCTGTGCGAGGGGTAGGCGGCCGGTGGGCGGAACTGTACGGCGCGCGTCGCGCCGCCGGTGTGACGCCCATCCTACCGGCGGTAATCCCCCCGCACCCGCGCTCGTCCGAGGTCCACCAAATCGCCACGCCCACCCATATCGCGACCCGGCGGCCCCTTGTTGCCCCGCGGACTTGGCACCCCGGCGAATTCTGTTGCCACAGAGTTTGGCGCCCGGCGAGCTCTGTTGCCCTGCGAAGTCGTGCCGGGCCGGATCGTTGTTGCCTAGTGGGGGCCCGCTGTCCGGCAGATCCTCGTTGCCTCGTGAATCGCCGCGCGGTGGATCCTCGTTGCCTGGTGATCCGCCGCGCGGTGGATCGTTGTTGCCTGGTGAATCGCCGTCCGGCGGATCCTCGTTGCCTGGTGAATCGCCGTCCGGTGGATCGTTGTTGCCTGGTGAATCGCCATCCGGCGGACCCTTGTTGCCCCGTCGCTATTCTGGGGCTCATGGCGGAAAGTGTGGCCGCACCCGATCCTGAGTTGGTGCGTGCGTTGCGGGCGCTGGCGAATCCGCTGCGGCTACAGCTGTTGGCCTGGCTGCGCGATCCCGAACAGCACTTCCCGGTGGAGCGCGCGATCGCCGACATGAACGAGGTCGGCGTGTGCGTGAGTCATATCCAGGAGAAGGTGGGGCTGGCGCAGTCCACGGTGTCGGCGTATCTGGCCGAACTCGAACGGGCCGGGCTGGTGCGGTCCACCCGGGTGGGCAAGTGGACCCACTACAAGCGTGACGAGCGGCGCATCGCCCGGCTCGTCGCGGAACTCGGGCAGACCCTCTAGTCGCTCTCGAGCGGGAACATATCGCACTTCCTCGATAGTTCTAGGTATCGTACTTCCACGATATGACGATGCGTCTCGGCGCACGAACGGGAACGAGGAGATCGGCATGGGCACCATCGACGGCCTGGACCTGGGGACATACGGCATCTACACCTTCGACTTCGAGCACCTGCTCGCCACCGGCATGCGCGAAGCCATCCGCGAACTCGAACGGCAGGGCTGGCGAGCCTTCTGGTTCCCCGAGGTCGGCGGGCACGAGGCGCTGACCCAGGCCGGGCACCTGCTCGCCGCCACCGAACGGATGCACATCGTCAACGCCATCGCGCAGATCACGCCGCGGACGCCGAGCGCGACCCACAGCGGCGCCGCGCTGCTGGCCGCGGCCTACCCCGATCGGCATGTGCTCGGGCTCGGCGTCGGAGCGATCGCACGCAAGCCACTGGCCGCCATGGCCGAATACCTCGACGAACTGGATGCCCTGACAGACGACGGCCGGCCGCCCATCCGCCGCATCCTGGCCGCCTACGGACCCAAGATGCTGGAGCTGGCCCGCGACCGCGCGGCCGGTGCGCACACCTATCACGTCACCGTGTCGCACACCGAGCAGGCGCGAGAGATATTGGGCCCCAACAGCTTTCTGGGAGTCGAACACGCGGTGCTGTTCGAGACCGATCCGGACCGGGCGCGCGAGATCGCCCGCGAGCACCTGGTGCCCTACCTGACCACGCCCTACAACCTCGCCAAGTTCCACCGCCTGGGCTACACCGAGGCCGACACCTCGGGTGGCGGCAGCGACCGCCTCGTCGACGACCTGGTGTTCTGGGGCGAACCCGCGAGCATCGCCGACCGTCTGCGCGCCCACGTGGCAGCGGGGGCGGACCACGTCGCCGTGCAGGTCATCGGTGTCGAACCCGGTCGGTCGGCCGTCTCACAGTGGCGCACCCTCGCGGAAACCCTGCTCCCGCAACCTGTCACCGTCTGAGTACGCACTCCGGTCGCAACCTGCCCGGCGCAGCAACCTGCCCGGCGCAGCAACCGGCCCGGCGCAGCAACCTGCCCGGCGCAGCAACCTGCCCGGCCCGCGTGGCCTGGGCACGCACTTCGATGCCGTTGTCCGGTCGTGGCGCGGACCGAGAGTGCGGTGGTCAGGAATCGGTGTTGCCGGAGTCGCCCTGTTCCGGGTCCTCGCCTTTCTTCTCCGCCTCACGCTGTGCGCGCTCACGGGCCTCGGTCTCGGCCAGCTGGGCCAGCGGGTCGTCGAAAGCGTCGGTGCCACCGCCGATCACGCCGTCGATGAAGCCGGCCGGGTTGTCCAGATCCTCGGAGCTGGGCAGCAGGTCGGGGTGGGCCCAGATGGCGTCACGGGATTCGATTCCGGCGTCGGTGGTCAGGCGCTGCCACAGGGTGGCGGCCTCGCGCAGCTTGCGCGGCCGCAACTCCAGGCCGACCAGGGTGGCGAAGGTCTGCTCGGCCGGGCCGCCGGTGGCGCGGCGGCGGCGCAGTGTCTCGGCCAGCGCGCCCGCGCCGGGCAGCCGATCGCCGACCGCCTCGCTCACCACGACCTGCACCCAGCCCTCGATCAGCGCCAGCAGCGTCTCCAGCCGTTCCAGCGCGGCCTGCTGCTCCGGCGTGGTCTGCGGTTCGAACGTGCCCTGCGACAGCAACTCCTCCAGCTTCGAGGGGTCGGTCAGCGTCATCGGGTCGATGTTCTGGGCCGCCTCCTCGATCGCCGAGAAGTCCATCCGGATGCCGCGCGCGTAGTCCTCCACCGCGCCCAGCACCTGCTGGCGCAGCCACGGTACGTGCGCGAACAGCCGTTGATGCGCGGCCTCGCGGGCGGCGAGATAGACCAGGATCTCGCTCTCCGGCCGTTCCAGGCCCTTGCTGAATTCGGTGACGGCCGCGGGCAGCAGCGCCGCGGTGCCGGTCGGGCCCAGCGGCAGGCCGATGTCGGTGGAGGTCAGCACCTCCTTGGCCAGCTGACCCAGCGCCTGCCCGAGCTGCGAGCCGAACGCCAGGCCACCCATCTGGCCCAGCATGCCGATCATCGGCGCGGCGAACTCCTTGGCCTCCTCCGGCAGGGTGGCCGTCCACATGCCCGACACCTGCTGGGCCACCGGGTCGCACAGCCGCCGCCAGGTCGGCAGGGTCTCCTCGATCCAGTCGTTGGGCGTCCACGCCACCGTCTTCGAGGCGCCGGCGGGCAGCGTCGTGACCGGGTCCAGCCACAGCTCGGCCAGGTGGGCCGCGTCGGCTACGGCGCGCTGCGTGCCCGCGGACACCGGCTCGACGCTCGAGCCGAGCTGCTGGCGGGCCAGTCGCTTGGCGATGTCGTAGTTCACCGGACCGCCGGACTGCGCGCCCGGCTGCCCGATATTGGAGAACATCTGACCCAGCGAGGTCAGCATCTGCCCGAGCTGCGACGGATCGAATCCGCCCGCACCCGGACCTCCGATCCCGAACGGATTGTTCGCGCCGGAACCGGACTGATCGTCCCGCCGGTCGCGGTCGGGATCGTCATCGCGGTTCGAGAATCCGAATGGCACGTCGCTCATAACCCTCAGGCTACGCGGACGGCTCCACGGGAGCCGCTACTGTGTTGCGGGTGAATCGTCGGATCCTCACGCTGCTGGCTGCCCTGATTCCCGTCCTCGTGCTCGGTGTCGTCGGCAGCGCCGTCACGGTGCCGTTCGTCGCGCTGGGGCCCGGTCCCACGTTCAACACCCTCGGCGATGTGGAGGGCAAACAGGTCGTCGACGTGCGGGGCGCGACAGTGGATCCGACGGCGGGCAACCTCAACATGACCACGGTGTCCGTTCGCGACGGGCTGAATATTTTCGAGGCGTTCGTGTTGTGGGCCGACGGCCGCTACGGCTTGGTGCCGCGTTCGGAGGTGTACCCGCCGGGCGTGCCGCGTGACCAGATCGACAAATCCAACGAGCAGGACTTCAAGGACTCCGAGGACAACGCGGAGCTGGCGGCGCTGCACTACCTGAAGTACCCGACGACGGTCCGGCTGCGCACGGTCGCCGAGGACGGCCCGGCCAACGGCGTACTGCGCAAGGGCGACGTGCTGGTGAGCGTGGGCGGCAAGCCGGTCGCCACCGCCACCGACGTGGTGGACGCGGTCAAGGCGACCAAGCCCGACACCGTCGTGCCGATGGTGATCCGCCGCGACGGCGTCGAGCAGACCGTCGAGGTGAAGGTCGGTGCGCGGCCGGACGACAACTCCAAGGGCTACCTCGGCGTCACCCCCGAGGAGGTGCCGCAGGGCCCGCTGGACGTCACCTTCAACCTGGCCGATATCGGCGGCCCGTCCGCGGGCCTGATGTTCAGCCTGGCGCTGATCGACAAGCTGAGCCCCGGACAGCTCAACGGCGGCAAGTTCGTCGCCGGCACCGGCACCATCGACCCGACCGGCAAGGTCGGCCCGATCGGCGGCATCCAGTACAAGATGATCGCCGCCCGCGAGGCCGGCGCCGAGACCTTCCTGGTCCCCGCCGACAACTGCAACGAGGCGCGCCAGCGCATCCCCGACGGCCTGAAACTGGTGAAAGTCGAAACCCTCACCGGCGCAGTGCAATCCCTCGGCGACCTGAACTCGGGACGCGACACCGTCAGCTGCGGGTAGCTCGCGGCCGCACCTTCCCACGCCCCGGCAGGCCGCGCATCGCCCGCCTGTCCTCGCCCGCATTGCCGTGCCTGTGTAGGTGCCCGCTCCTGACGCCGTGCCCGTGCCCGTGCCCGTGCCCGTGCTCGTGCTCGTGTCGGTGCCGGTGCCGGTGCCCGTGTCGGTGCGTGCGCCCGTGCCCGTGTCGGTGCATGTGCCCGTGCCCGTGTCGGTGTCTGTCGCGTTCGCCGCGGGCTACTCCTCCGGCTCGTTCTCCAGGGTGTGGCGCAGGGCCTCGACCAAATTCGTGGCCAGGTTCGGAGCGGTGCGCAGGTCCAGGTCGGCGAACGGGTCGTCCTCGGCCTCGTCGGGACGGATCTGCAGCAGGCTCAGGGAGACGCCGTCGCGCAGCGTGCCGACGAACAGACGGGCGTCGCGGCGTCCCGGATGGGCGACCGCGGCCTTGCGGCCCGCCCGGTCGGCGGCGTCGCGGTCGGCCAGCAGCGGGGCGATGGCATCGTCGAGGGTCTGCTCGGCGTCCGGCGGCAGCACCACGATCTGCTGCACCAGCACGCAGCCCGCCACCGCCGGTGGCCAGCTGGTGGTCGCGAGGAATTCGTCCAGCGCCATCGCGTCCCCGCGCAGGTCGTCCGGAAGCGGTTCCTGCGCAATGGGAGTCAGTTCCGCGCCGTCGGCGAGCTGATCCTCCAGCGTCGGCTCGGCCGCGACCAGGTCGGCCGTCGGCACCAGCGCGAACAGCTGCGGCGGGCGATCCCACCCCTCGCCGTCGGCGTACTCGGCCACTTCGCGGATGCAGCGGTACAGAGCGGTGGAGGGGTTCACGATGGTCACGGCCGACACCTTAGGGCCTGCCCGGACGGTCACCCGGACCGGGCACGATGCCCGCCGCGACGCACTCGGGCAGGGAGTGTGATCCGATCCGACCCGTTTTACGTAGAGTGGGGCGCGAGAGACGGTCCGCAGGGACCGCCGCAACATCGGACTGCGGTGCGCCGACCGGGAAGTCGCGCACCGCCGGACCTGGGAGAGTGGCATCGTGGGCATGCGCCCCCCGACAGGCTTACCTTCGCTGTCCCGTCGCAGCCGGGTGCTGCTGCTGACGGCCCTCGTGATCGCGGCGCTGCTGCTGGTCGGGCCACGGCTGGTCGACGCCTATACCAACTGGTTGTGGTTCGGCGAGCTGGGATTCCGTCGTGTCTACGCGACGGTACTGGTGACCCGCATCCTGCTGTTCCTGGTGGTGACGGTCGTGGTCGGCCTGATCATCTGGCTGGCGCTGCTGGCGGCCTACCGCACCCGTCCGGTGTTCGTCCCGGTCGCCGGTCCCAACGACCCGATCGCGCGCTATCGCACGACGGTCATGGGGCGGTTGCGGCTGTTCGGCATCGGCATTCCGGCGCTGGTCGGCCTGCTGTCCGGGCTGGTGGCCCAGTCGAACTGGGTGACGGTGCAGATGTTCCTGCACGGCGGCTCCTTCGGCATGAAAGATCCGCAGTTCGGCCTGGACGTCGGCTTCTACGCCTTCGATCTGCCGTTCTACAAGATGCTGCTGAACTGGCTGTTCGTCGCGACGGTGATCGCGTTCTTCGCGAATCTGGTGACGCACTACGTGTTCGGCGGCCTGCGGCTGTCCGGGCGTGAGGGCACCCTGACCCGCCCGGCCCGCATCCAGCTGGCGATCATCGCCGGAACCTTCGTGCTGCTCAAGGCCATCGCGTACTGGTTCGACCGCTACTCGATGCTGTCGAGCACGCGCAAGGAACCCACCTTCACCGGTGGTTCCTACACCGACATCAACGCCGTGCTGCCGGCCAAGCTGATCCTGATGTCCATCGCCATCATCTGCGCGATCGCCTTCTTCACCGGAATCGTGTTGAAGGACCTGCGGGTTCCGGCGATGGCGGCGGCGCTGCTGGTGCTGTCGTCCATTCTGATCGGCGCGGTGTGGCCGCTGATCGTGGAGCAGTTCGAGGTGCGCCCGAACGCGGCGACCAAGGAGTCGGCCTACATCGAGCGCAATATCGCCGCCACCCGGCAGGCGTACGGCCTCACCGACGACAAGGTCCAATACCAGGATTACAAGGGCACCCCGACCAAGGACCCCACCTCCATCCCCGCCGACCAGCAGACCATCAAGAACATCCGGCTGCTGGACCCGAACCTGTTGACCCAGACCTTCGTCCAGCGTCAGCAGCTGCAGAACTTCTACGGCTTCCCCGATCCGCTGGACATCGACCGCTACACCGTCAACGGCGAGGTCCAGGACTACATCGTCGGCGCGCGAGAGCTGGTGCCGCAGAACCTGTCCGGCAACCAGACCGACTGGATCAACAAGCACACCGTCTACACCCACGGCAACGGTTTCGTCGCCGCGCCGGCCAACCGCGTCAACGTCGCCCCGCCGAAGGAGACGCAGCAGGCCGCGACCGGTTCGGCCGGGTCCAACACGGGCGGCTACGGCTACCCGGTGTTCAACATCGGCGACCAGTCCACGGTCAGCGACCTGTTCACGCCGAAGGACAAGCAGGCGATCAAGGTCGACCAGCCGCGCATCTACTACGGCGAGATGATCGCCAAGTCCGATGCCGACTACGCGATCGTCGGGGGCAACGACCAGCCGCCACGCGAATACGACACCGGCACTTCGCAATACACCTACACCGGTTCGGGCGGCGTGCCGATCAGCAACTGGTTCAACCGCCTGGCCTTCGCCGCCAAGTACGCCGAGCGCAACATCCTGTTCTCGGGCGCGATCGGGTCGGATTCGAAGATCATCTACAACCGGAATCCGCGCGATCGGGTACAGCAGGTGGCCCCGTGGCTGACCGCCGACGGCGACGTCTACCCGGCGGTCGTCAACGGCCGCATCCAGTGGATCGTCGACGCCTACACCACCCTCGACAACTTCCCCTACGCCCAGCGCACCTCGCTGGAGGGCATCGAGGATTCGATCGATCAGAACACCGGGCGGATGCTGCCTCGCAAGGAGGTCAGCTACATCCGCAACTCGGTGAAGGCCACCGTGGACGCCTACGACGGCACGGTGAACCTGTACGAAGTGGACTCCAACGATCCGGTGCTGAAGGCATGGGAGGGGGTGTTCCCGAACGCGGTGCAGCCCAAGAGCGCCATCACCCCGGAGTTGCAGGCCCACTTCCGTTACCCGGAGGACCTGTTCAAGGTGCAGCGGGACATCCTGTCGCGCTACCACGTGAACGACCCGCGAGAGTTCTTCACCACCAACGCGTTCTGGTCGGTGCCCAGCGACCCGACCTCGGACACCCCGACCAACGCGCATCAGCCGCCGTACTACGTGCTGCTGGGCGATCCGCAGACGGGTAAGCCGCAGTTCAACCTGACCAGCGCGATGGTCGGATACAAGCGGCAGTTCCTGGCCGCCTACATCCAGGTGAATTCGGACCCGGAGAACTACGGCAAGTTCACGGTGCGCAAGCTGCCCACGGACTCCCAGACCCCCGGCCCGCAACAGGTGCAGACGTCCATGACGACCGATGCCCGGGTGTCCAGTGATCGCACGGTGCTCACGGGTGGCAACACCAACAAGATCAAATACGGGAATCTGCTGACCCTGCCCGTCGGTGACGGGGGCGTGCTCTATGTGGAGCCGTGGTATCTGGAGCGCAACGCCGGACCCAATGCCGCATCGTTCCCGCAGCTGGTGAAGGTTCTCGCCAGTTCCGGGGACAAGGTCGGCTACCAGGCCACGCTGGGCGACGCGCTCAACGACGTCCAGGAGGGTCTCGGCTCGACGGCGACCCAGCAACCGGGCCAGCAGGCGGTCAACCCGCCCAGCGGGAACGGCACCGCGCCGCCCGCCAACCAGGGCACCCAGCCGCCGGTCACGCCACCCTCGACGGGGTCGGCCGGTAAGGACGCCGCGGTCAAGGAGATCAACGACGCGCTGAAGGGCGTGCAGGACGCGCAGAAGTCGGGCGATCTCGGCCGCCTGGGCCAGGCGCTGGAGACCTTGCAGAAGGCCGTCGACGATTACAACAAGGCCGGCGGATAGCGCGGCCGATACGCGAACGGCGCCGCCATCGTCATTGATGGCGGCGCCGTATCGTTTCTCCCGGTATGGAGAGCTTTCGCGTCAGCGGCCGAGCGACTCGATGAGGCCGCTGTTCTGCTGCAGGAGCTGCTGATACTGGTCGGTGACGCCGAACTGGTCGGCGAGCTGTTCGCCGGTGCTCTTGGCCTGGTCGAGCAGGGCCTGGCGGTCGGACGGGGCAGGGGCGGGCGCAGCGGGCTCCTCCGGCTGCGGCTCGGGCTGCGCGACGCTGTCTTCGCCGGCGCCCCAGCGCAGGTACTGGCCGCACACCGGCCAGGCGCCCACGCCCTGAGTGGCGAGGACGTTCTCGGCGACCCGGATCTGCTCCTCCTTGGAGGCGTTGGCCGGGCTGCCGGAGCCACCGTTGGCGTTCCAGGTGCTCTGCGAGAACTGCAGGCCCCCGTAGTAGCCGTTGCCGGTGTTGATGTTCCAGTTACCGCCACTCTCGCACTGGGCGACACCGTCCCAGTCGTGGGCAGCGGCGGAAGCCGTGCTGGACATGGCGAACGGGACGGCAACAAGGGCGCCGGTCACGGCGGCGAGGCCGAAGGCGCGACTGCTGA
The DNA here is from genome assembly GCF_014466955.1 of Nocardia wallacei. Taxonomy (NCBI): domain Bacteria; kingdom Bacillati; phylum Actinomycetota; class Actinomycetes; order Mycobacteriales; family Nocardiaceae; genus Nocardia; species Nocardia wallacei. The sequence goes on from NZ_AP023396.1 coordinate 1,599,330, forward strand.
TCTTCCGGTTCTTGTTCATTGGCTGTTTCCCTCCCTGCGCCCACCGGCACGACGGCGAACCGCCGGGCCCTGCCCCCAGGAGGTCGGGGATCCCTCGAACCGCGGGGCAGGGTCGCCGGTGTGCAACGGTTCGGGTCGGTTGCCCCGTCACGAGGATCGTTCCGGGCCGAGCACGACGATAACGAACAGATTTCGACAGATCACGTCTTGATAACAGCTGGAATGCGTGAAGCGCATAACCGAATTCGGACCGTTGATGCAGGATAGCTATGCTGCGTTAGGAAATTCTGGTCGGTCTGTTATCTGTTCGTTATGTGTTCCAGATCACCCCGTGATTGTGTGCCAGTTCACGTTTCCACGCTCTTGCGCAGGGGACGCGCGTGTGCGCGAGAGCTCTTGCGGCGCTGTTGCCCGCCCGATCCCCGCTCGCCCTCTTTCCGACCGCCCATGATCATCTCGACCCACCCCGAAACCCCCGCTGACCACACGATTTGTATGTCCTCACCACCTGTGTGTAATGTTGTGTTCACCGACGCGGGGTGGAGCAGCTCGGTAGCTCGCTGGGCTCATAACCCAGAGGTCGCAGGTTCAAATCCTGTCCCCGCTACTAACGAGAACGGCCCCGGAACCACTGGTTCCGGGGCCGTTTCTTTCGGTTCCGAGTCCTTCTCGCCGTAGGCCGTACGGGAGGGTGTGCGGGCCGGATCAGGCCGGTTCGACGCTGAACACGGCGATTCGGTCGGCCGCTGCGGCGACTCCCTCCGGCGTCGCATGCTCGGCCAGGCCCGTGGTGACGAAGCGCCGGCCTACGCTCGCCGGACTGGTTTCGACCAGCTCGCGCAGAAGCGGGCCGCGGTCGGTGACCGGCACCTCGACAAGGCGGGCTGTGGCAGCCTTGCGGCCTCGGGTCAGGGTGACCGTATCGGCCGCTCGTACGTTCGCCACCCAGGCGGCCTTGGGGAATGCCTGGAAAATGTAGCGGCCGCCGCTCAGTTCGTTCACCGCGATGGGGAAGGTGAGCTCCCGGCCCGTGCGTCGGCCGCGCACCGTGAGCAGTTGCATCGGGCCGAAGGCGAGGCCGGCTCGCTGCAGACCGGAAATGATCTTGTTGATGGTATTGACCCGGCGACGGTACCTGTCTGCGTTCATGGAACCAGTGTAGATCGTATGATACGAGAAAGATATAGTATTGTTTACGTACTTTCTCGATCTGCCGTACGATACGGAAACCGTATGAAGCGGTCGAGCCGAGGTGGTGACGATGGGAACCGAGCGCACGGCGTCTCGGCGACAGCGGAAGTTGGCCGTCGAGGTCAAAGATGCGTTGCGCGAATTGAACATTCAGCTGTCGCTGCTCAACCGCCGGTTCGGCGGGCGAGTCGAATTGCGCGATGCCGACTGGACCTGCCTCGATCTGATCAACAGGCACGGGCCGATAACGCCCTCCGCGCTGTCCCGCCGGGTCGGCCTGCACCCGGCCACGCTCACCGGCATCCTCGACCGGTTGCAGAAGGGCGGCTGGATCGTGCGCGAACGCGATCCGGAGGCGGCCGATCGCCGGGCCGTCACCCTGCGAGCCGTGCGTGACCGCAACCCCGAACTCTACGAACTGTTTTCGGGCATGAACGGCCGGATGGACGAGCTGTGCCGCCATTACTCCGAGTCCGAACTGGAACTCATCGCCGATTTCCTGCGCCGCACCAGCGCCGCCGGCCAGGAATCCGCCGACGAACTCGCCGCCGATTGAGGTTCGAATCCTGTCCCCGATCGGTTGGCATCAGTGACGCCGCGCGCGGATACCAGTGCTCATGCTGCCCAGGCGTTTTGTGGAACACTGGCTCCGGGGCCGTTTCGATCGTCGAGAAAGAGAGATTCATGGCCGATTTCGCGACACCGCAACGCCTCGCGCAACGCACCTCCGCCGCCGTCGACGCGGCCGTCGGAGCGGGGCGCGACCTCGGCCTCACCGTGACCGACGCGACCGTGCTCCACGACCTGTTCTCGGTCGTGGTTCACCTGGCGCCGACTCCGGTCGTGGTTCGGGTTCCGACCGTCCTGCCGCCTTCGGAAAGTCTTGTTGCCCTGGCGCGTCGGCAGCGGGCGGAATTGGACGTGACGCGATGGCTCGCCGACCGGGGCACGCCGGTGATTCCGCCCAGCCCCCTCGTACCACCGGAACCCGTTCAGCGCGAAGGGTTCTCGATGACCTTCTGGCAATTCGTCGAGGAGGATCGCGATCGAGAGCCCGACTATGTGGCCAACTCCGAAAGCGTTGCCGACCTGCACGCCGCGCTGCGCGCGTATCCGGGGCGGCTGTCCTTTCTCTCCGCGGCCGATCCGCAGTTCGTTGCGGACAGCCTCGTGCTGCTCGACCGGCGCCCCGATCTCCTGGGCGCTACCGAGCTGGACCGCGCACGTCGCGAATGGCGGATTCTGGAGCCGCTGGTGCGCTCCCGCGCCGCATTCGAGGCGGCCTACCCGGGAATCGATCTCCAACCGATCCATGGCGACTCACCGACCGCGAACATCTTCGCCGGGGTGGACGGGGACCGCTACTCCGACTTCGAACTGGTCACACTCGGCCCTGTGGAGTGGGACCTGGCCGCTCTCGGATCGGTCCACGAATCCGCCTACAACGTCGGCGCGCGGCGCAACGGCACGCGGCTGTTGCGCGACGACGTCATGCGGTTCGTCAATGCCGTGGGCATGTTGCGAGTCATCGCCACCCTCACCCTCGTACCGCAACTGCCCGACCTCGCGACATACCTCGCGCCCGCGGTCGAGCAATGGCAAGCGATGCCGTTCGCCGGCGGCGCAGCCGAGTAATACCCGCCCGTTCGGCCTCGATCCTGCGGTTTTGGGGTGGAGAACCAGGTCGTGTAGGGTCATAACTACCCGACGCGGGGTGGAGCAGCTCGGTAGCTCGCTGGGCTCATAACCCAGAGGTCGCAGGTTCAAATCCTGTCCCCGCTACTCATGAGGGCGGTCCTGGCCGGTAGGTCGGGACCGCCCTCGATTTCGTCTCGCGGGAGGCGTCGCCCCCATCGCGCAGGCGATCATCGACGCAGATCGTCTGTGAGGGCCCGGAAGCCCACTGCCGGAGGCGGTTACAGGGACGCGCGCTGCCGGAGCCGACCGCCCGGCTCGAGTTCCACGACGGTATCGATCCCGATCCTGCGCAGGAACGGGAAGTCGTGGCTGACCACCAGGATCGCGCCGCGATAGTCGGTCAGGGCCTCGACCAGCTGGTCGACACTGGCGATGTCGAGATTGTTGGTCGGCTCGTCCAGGATCAGCAGCTGGACCGGAGGGGCGGCGAAAAGCAAGCGCGCCAGGGACACTCGGAAGCGTTCACCGCCGGACAGGGTGGAGACCGGACGCTCCACACTGGTGCCGCGCAGCAGCAGCCGGGCGAGCTGATTGCGGATGGTGGCCGGCGCGGTGGCGGGGGCCGCGGCGCGGACATTGTCCAGGGCGCTGGCGTTCTCGACCAGATCGTCCAGACGCTGCGGGAGATATCCCACCCGGCCGGTGAGCAGCACACCGCGGTCGGAATGGTTCGCGTCGAGCAGATTCTCGAGCAGTGTCGTCTTGCCCGCGCCGTTGGGGCCGATCAGGGCGACGTGTTCGGGACCTTGGATGACGATATTCCGGTCGCCGTCGTGGAGTTCGGCGATGCGGCGGCTGCGCGGCACGTCCGGGTCGGGCAGGTCGAGGTGAATGTGCTCGTCGTGCCGGACGCGGGCCGCGGCGGCATCCAGATTCTGCTGTGCGGAGCGGACTTTCGCGTCGAGCGTGGTGCGCATGGCGCCCGCCGAGCCCTGTGCCCGGCTGGCGCGGTTGCCCGCGAGAATGCGCGGTATGCCGCCGTCGCGCTGGGTCGCGCGGGCGGTGCGCTCGCGTCTGGCGAGTTTCGTCTCGGCCTCGATCCGCTGCCGCTTCTCGACCTTCAATGCCTGCTCGGCGGTGCGGGCCGCCTGCACGGCGGCGGCTTGCTCCTGTTCGACGTGCTGTTTCCACGCGCTGTACGGTCCGCCGAACACGTCGAGGGTCCCGCCGCGCAGCTCGGCCGTGGCATCCATGTGCTCGAGCAGCTCGAGGTCGTGGCTCACCACCACGAGGGTGCCGGGCCAGGAATCGACGAATTCGGTGAGTCCGGCGCGGGTTTCGCGGTCGAGATTGTTGGTCGGCTCGTCGAGCAGGGTGATGGGCGTGCGCCGGACCCGCAGACCCGTGATCGCGATCAGCACCGCTTCGCCGCCGGAGATCTCCCCGACCCGGCGATCCAGATCGGCGGCGCTGAACCCGACGTCGTGCAGCGCCTCGTCGGCGCGGGATTCGATGTCCCAGTCGTCGCCGATGGTCTCGAAGTGCTCGGCGTCGGTCTCGCCGGATTCGATCGCGCGCAGGGCCGCGAGTTTGCCTGCGATACCGAGCAATTGGGCGATGGTGGCGTCACGGCCGAGGGTGAGCGTCTGCGGAAGGTAGCCCACTGCACCGGTGGTTTCGATGCGCCCGGACGTGGGCGTCAGCAGACCGGCGATCAATCGCAACAGCGTCGATTTCCCGGCGCCGTTGCGGCCGACCAAACCGGTGCGCCCGGTGGTCAGTGTGCCGTCGAGCCCGGACAGCGCGACGGTGCCGTCGGGCCATTCGAAGGTCAGATTCCGTAGCGTGACAGCAGAGGGCATGGAGATGGACATGGGTCGTCGACTCTTTCCTGCTCGGGTACGAGCGCCGCGAGTATCGCGCCGTGGTCGAACGACTCTTCGGCGCGTGATCCGGAAAATGTGCGGAGTCAGGCGAAGGCGAGAATGTGTGTGCTGGAAGCGCCGCCTCCGACTGGGCGGCTAGATTCTGTCGACTTCCTCGATGAGCACGCGACCACTTTACCAGCGATGTCAGATGGTGATCGTCTGGTATTCGGTCTGCTCGTGATCGCCTCAGCTGGTGAGCGGGCGCTGCGGTCCGGTTCGGGCCGGTGCGTCGGTCTGGTGCCGGCTCCACTCCTCGGCCCATCGGGTGAGGGGCTGGAGGTTGTCGACCAGGCGGGTGCCGAGGGGGGTCAGGGCGTAGCCGTTGTCGTGGGCGACGAGGCCCGCGTCGGTGAGTTCGTGGAGGCGGCGGGTCAGGACGCTGGAGGAGATGTCACCGCAGGCGGTGCGGAGGTCACGGAAGGTCGGCGGGTGCTCGGCCCGGTGGAGTTCCCAGATCACGCGCAGCAGCCAGCGGCGGCCGAGCAGGTCGAGCAGGGCCATGATCGGACGGCCGGTGGTGGAGCCGCGGACCGGCCGTCCCGGGGCGGGGATGTCGGCGGCCACGGCTAGGCCGCCGGTTCGGGGAGAGGCGAATCCTCCAGTCGCCGCGCCATTGTCGCGATCGCGCCCCGCAAGACGCGATACGGCCGCAGGAACAAGGTCACCTGACGCAGTTTGCCGTGCGCATCGCGCTCCTCGCGGAGTACGCCCTGCAACTCCTCCCGCTCTACCTTCGCGCGGAAGGCGAACACCCGATCCCCGGCCCCGGGCCAGGTCGCGGTCTCCTCGACACCACCCAGCACTGTCGCGATCACGCCCAGCATGTGCGCGACGTTCGCCCGGCCGCGATAGTCGGCCACCGGGCTCGAGAAAACCGCTCCCTCGGCCAGTTCGGCGGCCAAGCTCCCGACGTCGCCGGACCGCCACGCTTCCAGGACAACACTGTCGTGCATGCCTCTATATTAGAGGCGCAAGGATCACCGGCGCCAGAGGAAGTGGTGGACGACGCCGCTCGGGCTGGGGATCTTCTCGATGTGGAAGCGGTCCGCGAGTTCGTCGGGGCTGGTCCAGAGTCGTTCGCCGCCACCGAGTTCGACGGGGGCGACGGCGAAATGCATGGTGTCCACGAGGTCGGCCGCGAGGAATTCGCGCACCGTGGCGACCCCGCCGCCGATCCGCACGTCCTTGCCGTCGGCCGCCGCCTTGGCTCGTGCCAGCGCTTCCTGTGGTGTGGCGTTCAGGAAGTGAAATGTCGTCTCGCCCCGGGTGAAGGACGGGCGTTCGTGGTGGGTGAGGACGAAGACCGGGGTGTGGAACGGCGGCTCCTCGCCCCACCAGCCCTGCCACCGGTGGTCCTGCCACGGGCCGCGCTGGGGCCCGAACTTGTTGCGGCCCATGATCTCCGCGCCGATGTTGCGGAAGAACTCGCGCGTGCAGTAGTCGTCCAGTCCGCGCGTGCCGCCGGGCTCGGTGCGGTTGACCCAGCTCGCCGTCGCCCCGGCCCACGAGAACAGCGCCGTCGCGTCGGCGTCGCCGAAGGGGCGTTGGAGACTTTGGCCGATCCCAGCGCCGTATCCGTCGCTGGAGAGATTGAAGTTGTGGATGCGCACCAGCTGTTCCATCGAGGCACCTTTCTACACGCGGACTGCGAGCAGCATGCCGCATGCGATTGCAAAATGCAATCAGTAAGGCGTCAGTCGCGAGGAACCCGCTTGTGGCGGCGATGGCTGGTATCGCAGAGCGGGTAGGTGCGCGAGCGGCGGCACATGCAGACCGCGACGACGAAGCGGTCGCAGTGGATGGTGGCGCCGTCGTCGGTCACCAGGTCCACCGGGCCCTCGATCAGGGCGGGCCCGTCCTTGGTCAGGGTGACGCGCCTGGGTTCAGCGTGCGGTTCGGTCGGCACGGATCACCACCAGTTCCTCGTGTCGTTGGCCGGGCTCGATCAACCCGACCGCTTCCAGCCAGGCGGCGCGGGCGTGCAGCACGGGCCCGAACTCGTTCGGCTCGCGCGCCGCGACCGCCGCCTTCAGTCCGCCGGCGCGCAGCAGGCGCATCGTCTCGTCCGGGTCGCACAGCGCCGAATGGACGATCAGCGCCGTCCCGCGCCGGTTCAGCAGTGTGGGCATCATCCGGCACAGCGGATCGAGCAGTGCCCGGCCGCTCCGACCGGCTTCCCAGGCCCGGGCGGCGCCGCGCGCGGCAGACGGCTCCGGCCCCGGCACGTACGGCGGATTCGCCAGCACCGTATCGAAGCTGCGGTTCCGCAGCACCCGGTCGAATTCACCGTGCAGCAGTTCCAGCCGGCCACCGCGCAGGCGGCTGTTGACCCACGCCGACAGCAGCGCCGAGCGGGAAACATCCACGGCCGTAACCTTTTTCGCGCCCAGTCGCAGCGCCTCCACGGCGACGGCGCCGGTGCCGGTGCACACGTCGAGCACCTCAGCCCCGCGTGGCATCGCGGCCGCCGCCATGGCTCGCATGAGCAATCTCGTATCTGCCCGTGGCCGGTAGACCCCCGGGGCGCGGAAGAAGATCATGCACGATGGATAGCCGCGATCGTCGCGGTCAATCCGCCGGAGCCGCTTCGGTAGCACGCAGCGAACTCCGCCCGGCCTGCCAGCTGTCGAGCAGATGGCGGTCGATGCGGTCCTCGAGCAGGTTGGTGGCCTGGATGCCGAAGACCACCGACTCGGTGAGCGCCGGTTCCCGGTCGAGCAGATCGCCGATCACGTCGCGGCGCATGACCTGCTCGTGCACGGCATCGGCTTCCACGTGCTCGGCGTAGAACCGCACGCACGCCGGGTCCGCCCGCAGCCTCTCCAAGGTCTCCACCATGCGCCGCGACGCGGGCGGCGAGGTGATCTCGACCGTCGCGAAGTGCCCGACCAGCGCCCCGCGCAGCGCCCGGTGCAGGCCGAACAGCGACATCATGTTCACCAGGGCCAGCATCGGCGCGGGGGTGACAGCCAGATAGTGCAGGTAGCCGGAGTCCAGCCCGGCGGCGTCGAGCAGATCGGCGTAGAGCTGGGCGTGCACGCGCTCACCGCGGCCGCCCCCGAACTCGTCGAATTCCACCGCGACCAACGCCGCCTTGGCCTGCCCACGCAGTCGCGGGATCACCCACGCGTACGGGTCGGCCTCCTTGAGGTGGTAGATCGAGCGGTGCACGAAGTACTCGCGCACCTGCCACCATTCGCCTTCCGCGCGCAGGAACGCGCCGACGCCCGTGGCCTCCACGGGCTCGGTCACCAGCTGTTCCAGCTCGGCCGCCACGTCCGACCCGCCGCTCACCGCGTCCCGCAGCGCGGTCAGGAAGCGCTCCTCGAGCCGCGCCCGCAGCCGCAGCAGGTCCGGGTCCCACTCCCAGGCCGGATCCACCGACTCGAAGCCGTGGTAGTGCAGTTCGTAACAGATGTGCAGGGCCAGGTGCAGGTCCTCGCCGAACGGGTCGGCATCGGCGACGTCGGGCTCGGTCCACCCGGTGACGCCGCGCAACAGGTCGATGACGGCGCCGGACAACTCGCCGCGCGGCGCGGGCAACGCCGGGGCGGTGGGGTCGGTATGGGTAGTCACGACTGTCGAATACCCCGAACGCCGCCCGCAATCGTGGCGCGGGCCACCGGCGGGCGAGTCGGTTCGAACACGATTCGGCGGGTATGCGCGTTGGTGAAGGGAGTGTGATGAACCATGGACCACGTCTACAACCGGCAGGAATCGATTCGCGCCCTCGACTACACGGGCACCGCCACCACGCGGACCGGCCGCCCGGACGACCGCGACTCCGCGGGCTTCCCCGACGACGCGCGCACTACGCGCAGCCATGCCGGAGAGGGCTTGGAGGACGGCTACAACGTGCCCGGAATCGTGTTGTGCGCGTTGGGAATCGTCGCCATGGCATTGGCGCTGACCGCCGCCGGGTACGGCTTCGCGGGCTGGGCCGTGGTCGCCGGTGTGGTGGCCGCGGTGTGCGGCGTCGCGGGTGTGGCCTGGCTGCTGCTCGAACACCGGCGGGTCAAGGCGAAGGAGGGCTTGTCCCTCACCGACCAGCAGGGCCACTGACGACCGAATCGTCGCAACCGTCCGGAGGTACACGTGGGCGAAGGCCATCGGATCACCGGCGTGCGCGCGGCCGCCGTCCTGGCCGATCTCGGGTTCACCGCCGTGGCGTCGGGTGTGATCGCCCGGCGGCGGGCGGTGATGGGCGCGCTGGAACGGGCACAGGCCGATCGCCGGACGGTCGGCCGCATCCGGCGGTTGCGCGCGGAATTCGGATCCGGGCCGGTCGAACTGGTGATTCCGGGCCGGAGGTTCGTCATCGTGCTCGATCCCGCGGATGTCGCGACGGTCCTGGCGGGCACTCCGACGCCGTTCCATCCGGCCAACCGGGAGAAGCGCGCGGCGTTGCGCCAATTCCAGCCGCACGGCGTGCTGGTATCCGACGAACCCGTTCGCGACGAGCGCCGCGCCTGCAACGAGGCGGTGCTCGACACGGACGCGCCGATGCACCGGCTGGCGGGTCCGTTCGCGGCGGTCGTGGCCGAGGAGGCGCACGAGATCATCGAGTCCGCGCTGCGGCGCGGGCATTTGGACGCGGCGCGGTTCACCACGGCCTGGTGGCGACTGGTCCGGCGGATCACACTCGGCGACCCGGCCCGCGACGACGACGCGATCACCGACGAGCTGTGGCGGCTGCGCTCGGCCGCGAACTGGTCGTTCCTGGTGCCGCCGCGACGGCGGCGTCGCGAACGGTTCTTCGATCGGCTGCAGCGGTATGTCGAGAACGCCGGTCCGGACAACCTGGCCGGGACGGTGGCCCGGCTGCCGGGCGGCGGCGCCGTCGATCCGGTGGGGCAGATTCCGCACTGGCTGTTCGCCTTCGATGCCGCCGGAATGGCGTCGAGCAGGGCGTTGGCCGTGCTGGCGACCCATCCGGAACAGCACGCCCGCGCGGTCGCGGACGCCGCCGATCCCGCACACCTCGGCCTGCGGCCGTATCTACGCGCCTGCGTGCAGGAATCGGTGCGGCTGTGGCCGACCACGCCGATGATCCTGCGGGAGGTGACCGCGCCTGCCGCCTGGCGCGCCGGTGACGAGCTGTTCGTCACCGCGCCGGGGGCGGCGCTGCTCATCACTGTCCCGGCCTTCCATCGCGACCGGGACCTGCTGCCGTTCGCGGACGAGTTCGTGCCCGAGATCTGGCTGGACGGCCGCGCCGAGCAGTACCCGCAACTGGTCCCGTTCAGCGCCGGGCCCGCCGGGTGTCCCGGACAGAACCTGGTCCTGTTCGTCACCAGCGCACTGCTGGCGCACCTGCTGAGCGCGCTGGAGCTGCGGCTGCGCTCGCACCTGCGACCGGTGCCCGATGCCCCACTTCCCTTGATGTTCAACAACTTCGGACTCGACTTCACCGTCACGCGGGCGACCGCCCGCGTCCCGTAGGCGCCGGAATCCGCCCTGGTGATTGGTCGGCCGGTTCGCGGGTATCCGGCCGACAGCGCCCCCGGACGACCCGACACGGACAGGAGAGGCGATGGCTGAGCAACAAGTGGGCGACCACATCGTGCAGCGGCTGCGAGAGTGGGGGGTCGAGCAGGTTTTCGGCTACCCGGGTGACGGGATCAACGGGCTGGTGGCCGCCTTCGGCCGCGCCGGGGACAACCCGTCGTTCATCCAGGCCCGGCACGAGGAGATGGCGGCTTTCCAGGCCACCGGCTACGCCAAGTTCAGCGGGAAGGTCGGGGTCTGCACGGCCACCTCCGGCCCCGGCGCCATCCACCTGCTCAACGGCCTCTACGACGCCAAGCTCGACCATGTGCCGGTGGTGGCGATCGTCGGACAGACGGCCCGCAGCGCCATGGGCGGCAGCTACCAGCAGGAAGTCGATTTGCAAAGCCTCTACAAGGATGTCGCGAGCGATTACCTGGTGGAGGTCAACGTCCCCGCGCAGCTGCCCAACGCGCTCGACCGCGCGATCCGCGTCGCCATGACCCGGCGGGCACCGACCGCGATCATCGTGCCCGCCGATCTGCAGGAGCAGCCGTACGAGCCGCCGGCGCACGAGTTCAAGCAGGTGCCCTCCAGCGCGCCCGGACCGGTACAGCCGGGTACGGTGCTGCCCCCGGCCGAGGAGGTCCGCCGCGCGGCGGAGATCATCGACGCCGGATCCAAGGTGGCGATCCTGGTCGGGCAGGGCGCCAGGGGAGCGGCGGCCGAGATCACCGAACTCGCCGAGCGCACCGGCGCCGGTGTCGCGAAGGCTCTGCTGGGCAAGGACGTGCTGCCCGACGATCTGCCGTTCGTCACCGGGCCGATCGGATTGCTCGGCAGCCGCCCCAGCTACGAGCTGATGCGCGATTGCGACACGCTGCTCATCATCGGGTCGAACTTCCCCTACTCCCAGTTCCTGCCCGACTTCCGGCAGGCCCGCGCCGTGGAGATCGATATCGACGGCGCCTTCATCGGCATGCGCTACCCGACCGAGGTGAACCTGATCGGCGACGCCAAAGCGACTGTCGCCCAGTTGATCTCGCTGGTAGAGCGCAAGCAGGACCGGTCCTGGCGCGAGACGGTCGAGAAGAATGTGGCGCGCTGGTGGGAGGTCGTGGAGCGGCAGTCGATGCTCGCGGCCGACCCGGTCAATCCGATGCGGGTGGTCTGGGAGTTGTCGCAGCGCATACCCGACAACGCCATCGTGACAGCGGATTCCGGCTCGTCCACCAACTGGTATGCGCGGTGCCTGCGGATGCGCGGCGATATGCGCGGCTCGTTGTCGGGCACGCTCGCCACCATGGGCCCCGCCGTGCCCTACGCGATCGGCGCCAAGTTCGCCCACCCCGACCGGCCCGCGATCGCGCTGGCCGGTGACGGCGCCATGCAGATGAACGGCATGGCCGAACTGCTCACCATCGCCCGCTACCGGGACCGGTGGACCGACCCGCGCCTGATCGTCTGCGTCTTCCACAACAACGACCTCAATCAGGTCACCTGGGAGCTGCGGGCGATGGGCGGCGCACCGAAATTCGAAGAGTCCCAGACTCTTCCGGACGTCTCCTACGCCGAGGTCGCGCGCTGCGCCGGTTTCACCGCGATCGCCGTCGACAGCCCCGATCAGCTCGGGGACGCCTGGGATCGCGCCTTCGCCGCCGACGGCCCGGTGCTGCTCGACGTCCGGTGCGATCCGGAGATGCCGCCCATCCCGCCGCACGCCACCTGGGATCAGCTGAAGGACACCGCCTCGGCGTTGCTGCACGGCGATCCCGATGCGCTGCATCTGATGGCGCAGGGCGCGAAAGCCAAAGTCCAGGAATTCATTCCATGATATCGGAGGTGTGAGATGCCCAAGGAATGGACCGCGAAACAGGAACGCGAATACGAGCACATCAAGGACTCCGAGCAGAGCCGGGGCGCGAGTACCCGGCGGGCCAAGGAGATCGCGGCGCGCACGGTGAACAAGAACCGCGCCCAGTCCGGGGAGTCGCGGACGGCGAGCAAATCGAGCGTGCGGGACAAGTCCCCGCAGCGTCGCGGCGGGCAGCGATCGCACAGCGGCCCCGGCGGCCCCACCCGCGACCAGCTGTACAACGAGGCGCGGCAGCGCGGTATCTCGGGACGTTCCAAGATGACCAAGAAGGAGCTGGCCTCGGCGCTGGGGAAGTAGCGCGGAGGGTCCGCGCCCGCGGCGCGGGAGGCGAGATGGCACAGGATATCTCGATGGTGCTGCGCGCCCGGCGGCTCGCACCGTGGGCGCGAAATCCCATGTTGCGCGGGGTCGATCGGCTGGAGGGCTGGATCCGGCTGCTCGCGGCCGTGGTGGTCCTGCTGGCGATCCCGGCGTCGGTGCCCGCGGGTATCGACGGTTACACCGCGGCGCGTGCTCGCATCGACTCGGAAAACGCCGCGAAAACCGCTGTGCCCGCGGTGATCATCACCGATCCGGTCCGGGTGCCCGCCACCGACCGGGTGACCGTGGACCGGATGCAGGCCGAGGCGCGGTGGAATCACGAGGGCCGCGCCGGGGAGGCGTCGATCGATGTGGCGGGAACCGCGAAGCGCGGTGACCGGATCGAACTGTGGCTGGGGCCCGACGGCCGCCCGGCCACCGACCCCGTCCCGGCCGACGCGGCGATCGGCCAGGGCATCGGTCTGGGACTGCTCACGTTCGCCGGTATCTGCACTGCCACAGGCATTCTGGTGTGGATCACCGGTCGGCTGCTCGACCGGCGGCGCAGCGCGGCGTGGGAACACGAATGGAAAGAGGTCAGCCCCGCCCTCGGCTCGTAACCCACCGCGCCTGCTCGCCAGCGATTACCGCGGCAGCGGCCGCTGGGGTCGCGACGAGTCGCGTCGTGCCCACACGCGGGGATCAGGAACCCGCGAGTGAGCGCGCCACCACCAGGCGCTGAATCTGGTTGGTGCCCTCGAAGATCTGGGTGATCTTGGCCTCGCGCATGTAGCGCTCCACCCGGAACTCGCGGGTGTAGCCGTAGCCGCCGAGCACCTGGACGGCGTCGGTGGTGACCTTCATGGCGGCGTCGGTGGCGACCAGTTTGGCCACGGAAGCGTTGCGGGAGTAGGGAAGTCCGGCGTCGCGGCGACGGGCGGCGTCGAGGTAGGTGGCGCGGGCGGAGTCGACGGCCGCGGCCATGTCGGCCAGCAGGAAGCCCAGGCCCTGGTGGTCGATGATGCGACGGCCGAACGCCGTGCGCTGCCGGGCGTAGTCGATCGCCTCGTCCAGAGCCGCCTGCGCCAGGCCGACCGCCACCGCCGCGATGCCGAGACGGCCGGAATCCAACGCGCTGAAAGCGATCTGGAGTCCCTGGCCTTCCGTGCCGATGCGGCGGTCGGCCTCGACGGGGGCGTCGTCGTAGTGGGCGCTGGTCGTCGGCACCGCGGACAGGCCCATCTTCTCCTCCGGCTTGCCGAAACTCAGCCCGGGAGTGTCCTTGTCGACCAGGAAGCAGGAGATGCCGCGCGAGCCCTCGCCGGTGCGGGCGAACAGAGTGTAGAAGTCGGCGCGGCCGCCGTGCGTGATCCACGCCTTGGTGCCGGTGACGCGGTAGCCGTCCGCATCCGGAACGGCCTTGCAGGCCAGGGCCGCGGCATCGGATCCGGCCTGCGGCTCGGACAGGCTGTAGGCGCCGATCGTCGCACCGCCCAGCATGTCCGGCAGCCACCGCTGCTTCTGCTCCTCGGTGCCGAAGGCCAGCAGCGGGTAGCAGGACAGGCTGTGCACGCTCACCGCCACGGCCACCGCCGCCCACCGGGCCGCGATCTCCTCGAGCACCTGGAGATACACCTCGTACGGCTGCTCGCCGCCGCCCCATTCGGCCGGGTACGGCAGGCTCAGCAGCCCGGCCTCGCCCAGCGTCGCGAACACGCCCTCGGGATAGGTCTCGGCCTTCTCGTGCGCGTCGACGATCGGCGCGAGCGTCTTGTCCGCGATATCGCGGGTCAGCTGGATCAGGTCCCGCGCTTCGGCGGTGGGCAGCAGGCGGTCGACGGCCACGCGCGGCTCCTTGCTCGTCGGACGACAGACGGTACTGGATTACGATTCACAGTACTATCTCCGGCATGGCCCCGCCCACTCGCTCCGAGTTCGCCACCCGGCGGCGCACCGAACTGTTCGACGCGCTGGTCGACCTGTTCCTCGCCGAAGGCTTCGCGCATCTGACGCTCGACGCCATCGCGGCACGCCTGCGCTGCTCGAAATCCACGCTGTACACCCTCGCCGGGAGCAAGGAACAGCTCGTGCGGGCGGCGACCGTGCACTTCTTCCGGCGCGCCACCGCCGCGGTGGAGTCGCGGATCGCGAAAGTCGAAGGGGCGCAAGGCCGGATCGTCGCCTACCTGTCGGCGGTCGGCACCGAACTGTCGGCCGCGTCCGAGCAGTTCATGGCCGACCTGGACGCCTTCGCGCCGGCACGCGCGGTGTACGAGAAGAACACCAGGATCGCCGCGCGCCGCGTGCGCGAGCTGATCACCGAGGGCGTGGCCGCGGGGGAGTTCCGCGACGTACACGCCGCCTTCGCCGCCGATCTGGCCGCGACCATGATGGTCCGCATCCAGCAGGGCGGCGTGCGAGCGGGCACCGGCATGGACGACGCGCACGCCTACCGGGAACTGGCGGCGATCCTGACCGCCGGGATCAACTCCTGAGATCGGCCGGGCGATGGGTGATGTCGACGATCGGCAGCCGCAGCGCGGCCGGAGCGTCCGCCGGCACCACGGGGCGGTGCGGCGCGATCGGGCCGAGCCGGCGGTACGGCGCGCCGAGTTCCGGACGCGGGTCGGCCTCGCCGCGGTTGGGCCACAGCGACACCGCGCGCTCGGCCTGGGCGGTGATCGTCAGGGACGGATTCACGCCGAGGTTGGCCGAGATGGTCGAGCCGTCGATGACATGCAGCCCGGGATGGCCGTACATGCGGTGGTACGGGTCCACCACGCCGCTGTCGGGGGAGTCGCCGATGACGCAGCCGCCGATGAAATGCCCGGTCATGGGGATGCCGAACGGTGTGGTGATGCTGCCGGTGGGAATGCCGTCGATCTTCTCCGCGACCCGCCGGGCCACCTCGTGCCCGGCCGGGATCCACGTCGGGTTCGGCTGCCCCACACCCTGTTTGGTGGTCATGCGACGGCGGCCGAATACGCCGCGGCGGGTGTAGGTGGTGATGGAGTTGTCCACCGACTGCATGACCAGCAGCCCGATCATCCGCTCCGACCAGTGCCGCGGGTTGAGGATCACGGGCAGATCCCGGCGGCCGCGGCGTAATTCACGCAGCCACAGCCGGACCCGGGAGGTGTGGCCGTCCTCGTCGAACATCACCGTCGTCATCAGCGAGAGCACATTGCTGCCCTTGCCGTAGCGCACCGGTTCGATATGGGTGTCGGGGTCGGGATGCACCGAGGAGGTGATGGCCACGCCCTTGGTGAAGTCGGTCTTCTTGTCGCGGCTGCGCACCGACAGCAGCTCTTCGGAATTGGTGCGCGACAGGTACCCGAGCCGCGGCGAGATGCCCGGCAGCGAGCCGGTGTCGCGCAGGCGGTGCAGCAGTTTCTGGGTGCCCAGCGCGGCGGCGGAGAAGACCACCTGCTCGGCGGTGAAGTTCTTGCGCGCCTTGCGAACCCAGCGCCCGGTGCGGACGGTATCGACGGCGTACCCGCCGCCCGGCAACGGCCGGACGTCGACCACGGTGGTGAGCGGATGCACAGTCGCGCCGGACTTCTCCGCGAGATACAGGTAGTTCTTGACCAAGGTGTTCTTGGCGTTGTGCCGACAGCCGGTCATGCACTCGCCACAGTGGGTGCAGGCGCGGCGATCCGGGCCGACACCACCGAAGAACGGGTCGGGAACCGCCTCGCCGGGCCGAATGCCGTTGCCGCCGAACAATACTCCGACCGGCGTGCTCCGAAAGCCCGCGCCGACGCCCATGTCCTGCGCGACCTCCGCCAGCACCCGGTCGGCCGCGGTGGTCGCCGGGTTGATCGTCACGCCCAGCATGCGCTTCGCCTGGTCGTAGTGCGGGGCGAGTTCGGCGCGCCAGTCGGTGATGTGCGCCCACTGCGGATCGGCGAAGAACTTCTCCGGCGGTTCGTAGAGGGTGTTGGCGTACACCAGCGAGCCGCCGCCGACCCCGGCCCCGCTCATGATGAAGGTGTCCTTCAGCAGGGTCAGGCGCTGGATGCCGAAGCAGCCGAGCTTGGGCGCCCACAGGAAGCGCCGCGCGCGCCAGGAGGTGGCGGCGAATTCGTCGTCGGCGAAGCGGCGCCCGGCCTCGAGCACGCCGACCCGGTATCCCTTCTCGGTCAGGCGCAACGCGGTGACGCTGCCGCCGAACCCGGACCCGATGACCACCACGTCGTAGTCGAACGCCATGTCCTGCCTTTCCGTCGCCGGTACCACCCCACCTGGGACGTTAGCGAGGAACGGGCAGCGGGTGGCACACAGCTGCGGCCAGGAAATCCATATTTACGGCCAGGAGTGGGCAAGTGTTACGCGGTGGCGAGCAGCAGGCCGGTGTCCGGGTCGTACCAGCGGCTCGCCTCGGGCGGGAGGCGCAGGGGCAGCGCGCTGCCGGGTTCGGCGCGGAAACCGGCCGGGGCCTGGATCTTCAACGCCTGCCCGGCGACCTCGGCGGTGAGCAGGGTCGACGAGCCGAGCGGCTCGAGCACGCGCAGTTCGCCGCGCACGGTGCCGGGCTCGCCGACCACGACGGCCTCGGGCCGGATGCCGAGCCGCAGCTCCCGGCCCTCGAACGACGACAGCGCCGCGGGCACGGCCAGCGACTGGCCGCCCAGCTCGAGGCGCGCGGACGTGACCGTGCCGGTGAGGAAGTTCATCGGCGGACTGCCGAGGAAGCCGCCGACGAATTCGGTGGCGGGCCGGTCGTAGACCTCGGCCGGGATGCCGGTCTGCGCGATCCGCCCGTCCCGCAGCACCGCGACGCGATGACCCAGCGACAGGGCCTCCAGCTGATCGTGGGTGACGTACACGGTGGTGGTGCCGAGCTCGGCGACCAGCTTCTTCAACTCGGCCCGGAACGACATCCGTAGCAGCGCATCCAGATTGGACAGCGGCTCGTCCATGAGCAGCACGTCGGCGTCCATCACGATCGCGCGGGCGACCGCGACCCGCTGGCGCTGGCCGCCGGAGAGCTTCGCCGGGTACCGGTCCAGGTACGGCGTGAGCTGCAACAGGTCCGCGGCCCAGGCGACCTTGCGGCGGATCTCGTCGGCGGGCACGCCGTGCACGCGCAGGCCGAAACCGATGTTGTCGGCGACCTTCTTGTTGGGGAACACCGCGTAGGACTGGAACACCATCGACAGATTCCGCCGCCGCGGTTCGAGATAGGTGACATCGCGGCCGCCGATGACGATCTGCCCGGAGTCGGGCAGGTCGAGCCCGGCGATCATGCGCAGCAGGGTGGTCTTGCCGCAGCCGGACGGGCCGAGCAGCACCATGAACTCCCCGTCGGCGATCTCCAGCGAGACGTCGTCGGTGGCGCGCGCGGCGCCGCCCGGATAGGTCTTCACCAGCTCGCGCAGAATCACCTCGGCCATATCGCAACCCCTGTCGTCCCACGTCTCATCGCAGGGTCGTACCCCACATGTTCACCAGATAGCGCCGCATCACCAGGATGAACAGCAGCGCCGGGACGATCAGCGCGAATCCGCCCGCGAACCGGTACGGCGTGGACGCCTCGCCCAGCGCGGTGAGCACCTGGGCGGGCAGCGTGCGGTGGCTCAGCGTCACGACGGTCGCGCCCAATATCTCGTTCCACGACAGCACGAAGGTGAAGATGGACGACGCCGCCAGTCCCGGGAGCGCCAGCGGCACAACGACTCTGCGCGCGGCCTGCCAGCGGGTGCAGCCGAAGACGCGGGCCGCCTCCTCCAGGTCGGCCGGGACGGCGACGAAGATGCTCGCGGTGATGAGCACCGTGGTGGGCAGCGCCAGCACCGTGTGCACCAGCGTGACCGCCAGCACCGTGTCGTAGATGTGCAGGCGCAGGAAGATCGTCGCCAGCGGCACCGACAGCACCACGATCGGCAATGCCCGCACCAGCAGCACGAACACCTGGTACGCGTCGCGTCCGCGGAAGGCGTAGCGCGCCAGGGCATAACCGGCCGGGGCGCCGACGACCAGCGACCAGAACACGGTGTAGAGCCCGGCCAGCACGGAATTGCCCAGGGCCGCGGCCGTTCCGGTGGCACGAAAGAACGACACCAGGGTATCGGCCGAGAACTCCTCCGGCACGGGTGGTTTCGGGAAGCGGTTGAGCGCCTCGCGCGAGGACACCGCCGACAGGGCGACGAGCACGATCGGCACCGCCATGAACAACGTGATCACCACGCAGGCGGCCTGTACGCCCGCCGCCCGCCACCGCCGCCTGCGTAAGGGCGCGCGGTCGATCGGCGGCAGCTCGCGCGTGCTCGACTCAGACATGTTGTCGCCCTGAGGAGATGGCTGGTGTGTTCATCGCGCGCCCTCGGGGTCGCGGACGGTGCGGAGGTAGAAGATCGCGGTGGCCAGGGAGATGGCCAGGACCACGAGGGACACGCAGCTCGCGACCGCGGGATTCTGCAGATTCGAGTACCACTGGTAGGTCTCGCCGACGAGCAGGGGGAAGTCGCGGCCGGTGAGGGCCTGGGCGACGGCGAAGGCCTGCAGCGCCAGGATGGTGCGCAGGATGAGGGCGACCTGCAGGCTGGGTCCGAGGAGCGGCAATGTCACATGCCGCAGCCGCTGCCACACATTCGCGCCGAACACCTGGGCCGCCTCGTCGTAATCGCGTGGGAGCAGCTGCATTCCGGCGATCGCGATGACGAACACCAGCGAGGTCGCCCGCCAGATCTCGGCGACCACCACGGCCAGCAGCATGGTCCCGGTGTGCTGATAGCCGAGCCACCGCACCCCGTCCTCGGACACACCGAGCCATACCAGCAGCGAATTCAGGTACCCGCGATCGCCGAAGACGGCCAGCCACACCAGTCCCGCGGCCAGCTCCGAGACCGCCAGCGGCACGCACCAGAGGTAGAAGTGCACACCGGCGAACCGAGGCCGCGCCTGCAACAGCAACGCCATCCCGATCGACAACACCAGCTGGACCGGCACCACGATGACGATCAGCAGCAGTGTATTACGCAGCGCGGTAAGGAAGTACGGGTCGCCGAGGAGGCGTTGCCACTGCGCGAGGGTGAAGCCGTGGTCGTCGCGGAACGCCGCCGCCACCGCCTGTACCAGCGGCCAGCCGAACAGGGCGGCCAGCAGCACGATGGAGGGCAACAGCAGCAGCCATGGCGAACGTAGTCGCGCGGTCATCGCTCACCCCACCCGGCACGGTTCGGCCGCGGGATCCGGCGCCCAGCAGGGCACGCGCAGCTCGTCGAGGATGCCCTGCAGCACCCGGGCCTGCTGGTCCAGCGTGGCGCGAATATCGTTGCCGCCCAGCACGATCGAGCGGAAACTGTCCTGGAACACCTTGCTCACCTCGCCCTCGCGTTTGCCGAGGCCGACCGGCGGCAGCGACAGCAGCGCACCCGGCGCGTCCCGCTGGCGGCGCAATGCCTCGGCCTCCAGCGTGGCCGCGGCGGGCAGGTCGGCGGGGACAGCGGTATCGACGGAGGGGAAGAAACCGTTCGACCGCAGCAATTCGAGCTGAGTCTGCGGCTGGGTCAGCGTCGCGATGGTCCGTTGTGCCAGTTCGGGATCCGGGCTGTGCTCGGGCACCGCCAGCCCGGTCACCACGGCCATGTACCCGAGCCCGTGCGGGCCGCGCGGCGCGGGCAGCATGCGCCACCGTCCCGGCTCGCGGGCGGGCGCCTGCGCCAGCCGGACCACGTGATCCCACGCCATTCGCACCTCGCCGCTGTCCAGCGCGTCCTGCATGAAGTCGTAGTTGGTGCCGGAAGGCACGCAGTTGGCCCACAATTCGCGGAAGTACCGCCATGCCGTCACCGCCTCCGCCGATCGGAAGGTGGTGATCTGGCCGCCGGTGAATGACGGCAGCAGGAAGCCCTGGACGAACCGGTGCAGCAGGCCCTTGGGCCCGGCGGGAAGACCGAGCATCGGCCGGTTGCCGTTGGCGCGCCGCGCGGCGACGGCCCAATCCAGGAACTGGTCGTAGGTCAGCGCGTTCGCGTCGGCCCCGGACGGCAGGTGCTGCAGCGCGTCGGCGTGCGCCGCCAGCACGTAACTCGCTGTGGCCCAGGGGATGTACCAGGTGCGGTCGGTGCCCACCCGGGCCAGGCGCAGGTAGTCGGGCGGCCAGCGGCGGTCGCCGAGGTCGGCCAGCAGCCCGGTCAGGTCGGTCAGGTAGCCGTCGGCGAGCGGGGCGAGGTCGCCGTGCAGCCCGCCCAGCAGCCCGATCCGCGTCGATCCGGCGTCCACCTGGCTGCGCACTTGACCCGCGAACGGGCTCTCCTCGATGGTCACATAGCTGACGCCCGGCGCGACGCGGCCGAGCAGCGCCCGGAACCGCTCGGCCTCGTCGGCGGGGCGGAACTGGGTGGACAGGAACACCATTCCACCCGCACCGCTGGTCACGAAGCCGGTGCAGGCGGCCGACAGCGCGGCCACGCCGAGACCCGCCGCGCGCAGGAACGCCCGGCGCGGCGAACCGGATGCGAGCATCGGCGGCTCCCTGGGGCGGCGGTGGTGATCACGGCTCGATGGTCCGGAAAACCTAAGCGCCGTCCCCGGTGTTGTCAACGCGACGGCCGCGCAGCAGTCCGGCGAAGACCACGCAGCCGGTGATGACGCCGAGCGCCGCCCAGCCCGGGAGTACCGAAGCGCGCCCGTTGAATTCGCATACCAGCCCGCCGCCGGGCGAGGGTGACTCGGCACAGGAACCGTAGCTCAGCCGGGTGCGCAGGACGAGGATCGCCGACGGCGTCACGATCATCACCAGACCGATCACCCGCGTCGAACCACGTTGCGGCAGTGCGGCGCCCAGGGCATAACCGGCGACGACGGCCAGCACGAAGTTGCCCAGATTGTCGACGACGTCGCTGCGGCTGTGCACATAGGCCAGCAGCGTCGCGCAGAGGGCCACGGCCGCGGTCGCGGTGAAGCCCGCCTGCGGTCTGGGCCACCGCAATCCCGCAGCGAGTCCCGCGCCGGTGAGCACGATGAACCACGGCAGCGACCACATCGGCAGGGTGGCCGAGATCATCGCGTTGCCCGCCGCCGTGACGGACACGGCCATCAGCACGAACACGCCCTCCCGACCGGGCAGCGCGAGCGCGGTGACACCGAACACCAGCGTGGCGATCGTGAGGGCCGCGACGATCACGATCATGCTGTCGCCGCGGCGGGACAACCATTCCGCCGTCGCCGTCTCGGTGCCGATCAGCACCAGCGCGGCGACGATCGGCGCCATCGGCAACTCCACCGAGAGCCGCGGCGCCGTGTCGCGATGCCGGTTGAGGTAGGTGCTGACGAGCACCATCGCGACCGCGGCGCCGACCAGCCACGCGGGCGGGGAATCCGTGGCCGTCCACGCGCCGCCGGATCGCTGCGTGCTGGGCAGCGCCTCGGCGACGGAGATGCTGGCGACCATGCCGAGCACCCAGCCCGCACTCGGTATCCGGCGGCCGATGACCGCCGCGCCGATACCGCCGAGCAGGATTCCGCCGCTGACCGAGTCGACGAAGTTCAGTGTGGTCAGCGGCGCCGTCGGGCCGGAGGTGTAGCCCACCTGGTGCACGGCCGCGACGGTCACGATGCCGCCGAGCGTCGTGCACCACGACGCGAGTTCGCTCTCCGCCGCCGTCAGCACCGTCGCGACGACCACGGCCACGACCGCACCCGCCGCGACGGCGCGCGGCTGGCTGAAGGCGAGCAGGTTCAGCTGCAGCGGCGAGGATTCGCTGGTCCACCGGAAGTCGATCGGCAGGGCCAGCGACAACCCGGCAACGAGCGTCGTCAGGAAGGCGGTGACCGTGTCCACACCGGTGTGGATGCGTCGCACCTGCCGAAAGTACCCGGCCGTGGGCCCGCGTTCCGGACGAAACGCCGACGGCCCGCGGTCAGCTCACCGCAGCGCGGATCGTCTCCCGCAGCGAGCCGAGCGTGGCGACCACGGCGGTGGGTTCGTAGCCGCAGTGCGCCATGCAGTTCGCACAGCGCGGGTCGTTCCCGCGGCCGAAGTTCGACCAGTCGGTGTCCTCGATCAGCTCCCGGTAGCTCGCGGCGTAGCTGTCCTCCAGCAGGTAGCAGGGTCGCTGCCAGCCCTTGAGCGAGTAGGACGGGATCGCCCACGCCGTGCACTGGAAATCGACCTTGCCCTCCAGGAAGTCCAGGTACAGCGGGGAGTGGTTGAGCCGCCACTTCTTGCGGCGACCGCCGCCGAAGGCCTTCGCGAACAGCTGGTGGGTCTGCGAGACGCCGAGCCAGTGTTCCTGGTCGGGCGCCTTCTCGTAGGCGTAGCCGGGCGCGATCTGCATGTGGTCGACGCCGAGCTCGTCGTTGAGGTAGTCCAGTACGTCGATGACGTCCTGCGGCGAATCCAGGTCGTAGAAGGTGGTATTGGTCATCACCCGGAATCCGGCCGCCTGGGCCTGCCGGATCGCGTCCACGGCCTGATCGAATACGCCGTCCTTGCACACCGACGCGTCGTGACGCTCCCGCAGCCCGTCGACGTGCACCATCCACGCGAAATTGCGGTGCGGGGCGAACTTGTGCAGATGCCTGGGCAGCAGCACGGCGTTGGTGCACAGGAAAACGATCTTGTTCCGGTCCAGCAGTCGCCGCACGATCTCATCGATCTGCGGGTGCATCAGCGGTTCGCCGCCGGCGATGGACACCATCGGCGCGCCGCACTCCTCGATCGCGCCGACGGCCTGTTCCACCGGCATTCGTTGTTTGAGCAGGTCGTGTGGATGTTGGATCTTGCCGCAACCGGCGCACTTGAGATTGCACGCGAACAGCGGCTCCAATTCGACCAGGATGGGGAACTTCTCGCGGCGCAGCACCTTCTGCTTCGCGAGATAGGCTCCCAGGCGCAGAGATTGACGCCAGGGCATTGCCATTCAACTCACCTCCCGTGGGTGGAAACGAAGTTCATCGGCGACCGTGGTCTCGCGTACCCGGACCGGGCCCAGGCCGGACAGGGCGTCGAGCAGATCGGCGGTCAGCGACGGTGGCGTGGACGCGGTGGCGACCACCGCGATCCGGCGGGCGCCGCGCAGCAGCGCCAGGTCGAGCCCCGCCACGCTGTCCACCGGATGCACCGGAATGCCTTGATTGGCAGCCAATTCCGGCAATCCGGCGGTGTGGCATTCCCGGTCCGGGACCGCGGGGGCGCTCCAGACGTATCTGCCGGTGATGCGGACCGACCGGGAATCGAAGCCCGGCGCGGCAACGGCCGTGTCGGGGGAACGGAGCAGCAGCACGAGATCCACGCCGGGCCGACGCCGCCGTGTGGTCCGTGGCGCGGGCGGCGCATCGGTGGTCAGCGGACCGCACAGCAGCACCTCCCGTTCCCCGATCGCGGCCGACCACTGGTCGAGAACCGGTGCGGCACAACGCAGGGCGTGCAGGGCGCGGATCCCGCGCAGCACCGTGCCCGGATGCACCAGCGGCGCGTCCAGGGTGTCGACGATGGCGCGGATGACGACCGTGCGTCCGTCGGGCACCGCGTCGGCGAGGAACGCCGACTCGGTGTCCACGGCGAGCGCACCGGTGGCGGCCAGCCGGACCCGGGCCGGACCGTCGACGACGCGCTGGGCCGAATAGATGGGCCCCAGGTGAACTCGCAGCCCGAGGTGCCGCAGGGCCGAGTACAGCAGCGGCGCGGCCTTGCTGGGCAGCACCACCCCGGCGCGACGGATCTCCTGTGCGACGACGAGATCCCCGGGCTGCACGCGCGGATCCAATCCGCCCGCCACGCCGGCGACGGCGATCGGACCGGCCGCCGCATCCAGCCGGTGGGTCGGCCCGCGCCCGGTGCGCACCACCGGGGTGGCGATGGCGCCGCGCAGTGCCGCCCACTCGCTTCGCAGTGGGGCACAGACGGTTCCGGGTCGCATCGTTCAGCCGCCCGTCTGCCCGGTGCCGATCGCGGCCGGGCCGCGCAGGTACCGGCCCAGCGCCCAGATCGGGAACACCACCCGGTACAGGTGATAGTTGATGTAGAAGTCGCCGGGGAAGCCGGTGCCGGTGAACAGGTCCTCGTCCCAGCCGCCGTCGGGCCGCTGGGTGTCCACCAGCCAGCGAATGCCGCGGTCCACCACCGGCGAGTCGACGCCCGCGGCCAGCAGCGCCAGCAACGCCCAGGCGGTCTGCGAGGCCGTGGACTCGCCGTGCCCGATCCAGACCGCATCCCGATAGGAACGCAGGTCCTCGCCCCAGCCGCCGTCGCGGTTCTGGTGGATCCGCAACCACCGCACGGCCGCCCGGATCGGCCGCGAGTGCGGGTCCACACCGGCGGCGACCAGCGCCGGGACCACCGCGCCGGTGCCGTAGATGTGGTTGGCGCCCCAGCGGCCGAACCAGGAACCGTCGCGTTCCTGATGGTCCAGCAGCCAGCGCACGCCGCGCCGGCACTCCTCGTCGCGGGCGCGGCCCAGCGCCGCGAGCATCTCCACCACGTGCGCGGTGACATCGGCCGACGGCGGATCGGTGACCGCGCCGAAATCGCAGAACGGCAGATCCGCCGGCAGCGAGGAGGTGTTGTCGGCGTCGAACGCGGCCCAGCCGCCGTCGGCGGACTGCATGCCGACCGTCCACTCCGCCGCGCGCTCGACCGCCGCTCGCAACCGCGCCTGGTCGGGATGCGAAACCTGGTGCAGGGCAAGGACTATGAGGGAGGTGTCGTCGGTGTCCGGATAGCGGTCGTTGGCGAATTCGAACGCCCAGCCGCCCGGGGTCAGGTCGGGACGGCGCACCTGCCAGTCGCCGCCGACGGTGACCTGCTCGGCCAGCAGCCAGTCGGTGGCGCGCAGCACGGCGGGATCGTCGGCGGGTTCGCCGGCGTCCAGCAGCGCGACCAGCGCCAGCGCGGTGTCCCACACCGGCGACTGGCAGGCCTCCAGCCTGCGCAGTTCGCCCTCGGGCGTCTGTTCCCGGACGACGAACCCTTCCAGTCCGTCCAGTCCGGCGCGGACCGCCGGATGATCCAGCGAGTAGCCGAGCAGATGCAGCGCCAGCAGTGAGTACACCCACGGCGGCTGAATGCCGCCCCACCCGCCGTCGGCCTCCTGGCGGGCCAGAATCCATTCGGCGGCCTGCCGCATCGCCAGGTCGCGCACCCAGCCGAGCGGGCGGCGCGCGTAGCTGTGCAGCACGGTGTCCAGTCGCTGGAACACACCGGCGATGCTGGCGATCGAATCGCGTTGCGCCGGAGCCGATCCGGTGCGCAGTTCGGGGATGTCGAAGGGCAGCGGACGGACCGGGCGCAGCGTCGCCACCACGGTCAGCGGCACCACGGTCTGGCGCGCCCAGCAACCCCAGTCGTAGATGTTGAGCGGGAACCAGGACGGCAGGAAGATGAGCTCCGGCGGCAGATTGGGCAGCTCGTCCCACGACCACAAACCGAACAGCGCCAGCCAGATCCGGGTGAACACCCGGCTCGCCTCGACGCCGCCCCCGGCGCGCACGAACTTCGCCGCCGCGCGCATGTGCGGGGCGTCCGGCGAGTCACCGGCCAGCCGCAGCGCCACCCACGCCTCGACCGTGGTGGACAGATCGCCGGGGCCGCCGTGGAAGGTCGCCCAGGTGCCGTCCTCGCGCTGCTGGGATCGGATCCAGCGGGCGGCCGGTTCGGTCACCTCCGGGGTGCTGATGCCCAGGAAGGCGCGCAGCAGCAGGTCCTCCGCGTCCATCGTCACATTGGTGGCGAGTTCGCCCTTCCACCAACCGGTTTCGTCCTGCAGCGAGCGCAGGTGGGCGACCGCCGCCCGCAGCGCGTCGCGGACGGACGCGAGTTCCTCGGCCCGCGCGTCGGTCGTGTCGATCACTGTCATACTCACGCACTCCGTTCGACGATGAACTTCGCCAGATCGGTCAACTCCCGGTGGCACTGCGCCGGCATGGGCACCGCGGCCAGCGCCTGTTCGGCCAGTGCGACCCGCCGCCGGGCCTCGTTGCGGGCCCAGCGGCGCCCGCCGCCACGGTCGACCAGCTCCGCGGCGTATCGCAAACCGTCCTCGTCCGGCGTCTCCGGGCACGAGAGCCACTGCGCCAGTTCGTGTCCCGTGGTGCCGCCGGCCTCCAGCGTCCAGACCACCGGCAGTGACTTCTTGCGCGACCGCAGGTCCGACCACACCGGCTTGCCGGTCACCTCGGGCTCGCCCCAGATGCCCAGCAGGTCGTCCACCAGCTGGAAGGCCAGGCCGACGTGATGGCCGTAGCGTTCCATCGCGGTGACCGTGCGCGCCGGTGCGCCGGTGAGCACCGCGCCGACGGCCGCGCTGGCCGACAGCAGCGCCGCGGTCTTGCCCGAGGCCATTCGCACGCATTCGGCCAGGCTCACCTCGCTGCGCCGCTCGAACGCGACGTCGGCGATCTGCCCGCGAATCAGCTCCCGGGTCGCCGCGCCGACGATCCGGCTGGCCGGAACCGCGTGCGGCACAGCAGGATCCAGTAGCACCTCGTGCGCCAGCGACAGCATCGCGTCACCGGCGAGCACCGCGACCGGGTCGCCCCAGAGCGCCCACACCGTAGGCCGGTGCCGGCGGGTGGTGTCGCGGTCCATGAGGTCGTCGTGGACCAGCGAGAAGTTGTGCACCAGCTCCACCGCGACCGCACCGGGTATCGCGTCGGCCGCGTCGCCGCCGGTAGCCTGCGCCGTGAGCAGTGCCAGCCGGGATCGGATGGACTTGCCGCCGTTGCCCGCCACGGCGTGCCCGTGCTGATCGCACCAGCCGAAGTGGTAGGCCACCACCGTGCGGAGGGAATCGTCGAGGCGGCTCACCGCCTCGCGTAACGCGGCCCGCACCGCGTCGCTTCCGGTGCCGACGGCAGACAGGATCGTTGTAGTCACCGAACCACCTCCGTTACCCGTGCCTGATGCTGTTCGAAGTCGGGTGTCATCGGACGGCCTCCTCGGCGGGCGTCCGGGCGTAGTCCGAAACGAGTTCGGCGACAGCGGATTCCCCGCTGCGCACGGCGCCCTCCATGGTCGCGGGCCAGCCGGTGGCGGTCCAGGCGCCGGCCAGGTACAGACCGGGCAGCGCGGTGCGGGCCGCCGGGCGCAGGCGCGCGCTACCGGGGGACGGGCGGAAAGTGGCGTGCCGCTCGCGGGTGACGAAGAAGTCGCGAACCCCGGCCGCGCGGGTGGCGGGCAGCAGCCGGTGCAGCTGCGGGAGGAAGCGGCGGCGCAACTCGGCGGTGGGCAGGTCGACCAGGTCGTCGGCGGCCGACACCGAGACCGCGAGATACTGGCCGCCCGCCGCGGTGTCGCCGAGGCCGGAGGCGTCGGTCCGGTCGAAGACCCACTGCGCGTCCGTGCCGAGCCCCGCCAGGAACGGCTCGGCCATCACCTGCCGGTCATAGACGACGTGCACGTTGATGATCGGCGAATTATCCAGGGCCACAGACCAATTCGATGGCAGGCGCACCGATTCCGGCGGCAGCAGGGTAGCCGCCGCGTCCGGTGGTGCGGCGAGCACGATCGCGTCGGCCGCGGCGCAGTCGCCGTCGACCGATACCGACCACCCGCTCCCGTTCCGCTGGATCCCCGCCGCTTTCGCGCGCGTCACCACCGTGACACCGGCGGCCGCGAGTGCCCGCTGGGCGGCATCACCGTGCAAGCGCCCCAACGGTATTCGCGACCAACCGATGTCGGCGGCGTCCGACCGGGTCAGCAGGCCGATCTGAAAGACGGTGGCGGCCAGGGCCAGCGATACGTCGTCGGCGCGCGCGTTGAGCGTCGCGATGCCGACCAGTTCCCACAGACTTTCGATGGCGGCCCGATCCTGTCCGTGCGCGCGCAGCCAGTCCCCGAAGCTCTCGGCGTCGTTGCGCGGATCGTCGGCATCGACGGCACGCAGCGCCAGCGCGGCCCGCACGAACCGGGCACGCGCGGCCGTCGATATCCACGGATAGCGCAGCAGCGCCCAGCTCAGGTGCAGCGGGGCGGGCACCGGCAGACGGCGTAGGCGGCCACCGATGACAGCGGGTTCGGCGCCGTCGGCGTACTGCCCGGCGGCGGTCCCGAGTGTGGTGTGCTGCCGAGTGGCGGGCCGCCCGGCGGAGACGAGCCGCTGGCCGCGCACCGGGATGTCCAGGCGCTCTTGCAGATTCACCTCACCTGCCACGCCCAGCCGGGTCAGCAACGCGCGGTATCGGTCGCAGCAGCGCAGGAACACGTGCTGGCCGTTGTCCACCGCGAGCCCGGCGCGGTCGAACGAATAGGTCAAGCCGCCCAGCCGATTTCGCGATTCGAACAACGTCACCCGATGTCCGGCGTCGGCACAGCCGAGCGCCGCGGTGATGCCCGCGAGGCCGCCGCCGACCACCGCCACGCGCGCGGTCATCGCGGGCCCCGCGCCGTGCGGGACCGCTCGCCGTCGCCGGTCAGCGCCGCCGAGGACCGCAGCAGCGCACCGGAGGCGACCCGGGCCTTCTCCCACGCCGACAGCGACAGCCGCCGGTCGTAGACCGCCGCCGGGTTGGCGCGGATGCGGGCGTTGAGCTGCCGGTAGATGCCCGCCATGGCGGCGCAGCAGGCCGCGCTGCGGCCGTCCAGCTCCGGCAGTAGCCGCAGGCCCAGGCAGTACCAGTTCTCGGCGCGTTCGGCGGCGTCGCGGATCAGCGCCGCGAGCCGTCCGTCCGGATCGTCGAGCGCTCCCGTGGCGTCGAGTTCCAGCCGGACGCCGTACCGGTCCAGTTCGTCGGCCGGTAGGTAGACGCGGCCGTTGCCGAGGTCCTCGCGGATGTCGCGGAGGATATTGGTCTGCTGCAACGCGATGCCCAGCTGATCGGCGAACAGCGGCGCCCGCGGATCGGCGCCGGTGCCGAACACCGACAGGCACAACCTGCCCACCGCACCGGCGACGCATCGGCAGTACGTGGTCAGCTCGGCGAAATCGGCGTAACCGACGCCGTCCACGTCCATCTGCACGCCGTCGATCAATTCGCCGAACGCCGAGAGCGGGACGGGGTAGCGCCGCGCGGTGTCGGCCACCGCGAGCAGCACCGGATCGTCCTGTCCGGCCGGGTCGTCGAGCTGCTTGCGCAATCCGGCCAGCGCCTCGGTCTTGGCGGCCGGTGCCAGGTCGCCGTCGCCGATGTCGTCTATCCGGCGCGCCAGCGCGTAGAGCGCGCACAGGGCAGACCGCTTGTCCGGGGGCAGCAGCCGGATGCCGTAGTAGAAGTTCTTCGCCTCGGTGCGGGTGATCCTCTCGCACTCGGCGTAGGCCTCGGTGCGAGTGGGCAGGGTGGCCGTCATCGGGTGACCACCGCCGCCCGGCCGAGCAGCGCCACCATCGTGCGAACCGTGTCCACGTGCCGGGGCGTGGGTTTTCGCAGCCACACGTCGCCGTCGGCGGCCCGCAACGCCTTCGCGGTGGCGTAGCCACCGGCCACGTATCCGGCCACCGCCATCCGCGCCCAGCCGGTGAGCCTGCCGACCAGCGCGGCGCCCTCGTCCAGCAGATCCATCGCCCGGTCCACCTGGCGTAGCACCACCGCCCGGCAGCCGGTCGCGCCCGTGGCGAGTTGTGCCTCGGCCACGCCGAAGTCGGCCAGATCCGCCTGCGGCAGGTAGATCCGCCCGGCCCGGTAGTCCTCGGCGACGTCCTGGCAGTGTTCGAGCACCTGCAATGCCGTGCACACCCGGTCGGACAAGGCGATCGTCACGGGCGTGCCCTGCCCGAACACTCCGAGCACCAGCCGCCCGACCGGATCGGCCGACAAGCGGCAGTAGCCGAGCAGGTCCTCGAAGGTCGGATACCGGGTGACCCGCTGGTCGACCAGGTTGGCCTCGATCAGCTGCTGGAACGGCTCCTCCGCCAGCCCGCACGCGGCCACCGTGGGTGCCAGCGCCGCGAACACCGGGTTGGCCGGTTCACCGCCGGACCACACCAGCGAAAGATCGGCACGCAGCGCCAGCAATTGTTCGGTGCGGTCCCCGGCCGCCCGGTCGCCGATGTCGTCGATCATCCGGGCCGTCGCGTATACCGCGTGCAGGTGATCGCGTTGTTCGCGGGGGAGCCAGCGCAGCGCTACGGGGAAGTTCTCCTCCTGTTCGCGGGCCCGGATTCGTCGGGGCCCGGCCGTGGCTGCGTCCATTACTCGATGGTGAGCGCTACTCTGCGCGCAAATCTGCAACCAACGAGGTGATTTCGGACGGTCGTATTTGTCACGGGGGGATAATCGAGGCCGGAGGGATTCGGATGAGCATCTCCGACAAAGAATTTCAGGTTAAGCCGGACGCGGTAGAGCGGCTGGCGACCGAGCTCGATGCTAGGATGCCCGTCCTTCTCGACGAGGTGCGGGACATGCTCGCCGCCGAGTGGCCGAACTACGCGGGATTCCTCGACCAACATCATCCGGATGTGGCCGAGGCGGGTGTGCTGTTCGTGCACAGCCTGCTGGAGATGGCCGAGCACGGTCCCGCCCCCGGCCGGGCGGGCGGCGGCGAGTACGCGCGGGCGCGGCTGGTCTTCGAGCAGATCGGGCGGCGGCATTTCCAGGACGGCCTGGAGTTGTCGTACCTGCTCACCGCCTACCAGGTCGGCGCCCGGGTGGCCTGGCATCATGTCGCCGCGACCGCGCTGGAGCTGGAACTCGAGCCGCAGGTGCTGGCCGCCCTGGCCGAGGCCGTGTTCGTCTTCGTCGACGAGTTCTCCACCGCGTCGGCGCACGGGTACGTGCTCGAGCAGTCGGCCGCCAGCGCGGCCCGGGAGCGCCGCCGCGAGGAGTTGGCCGAACTGTTGCTGTCGGGCCGTTCCGATGCCACCGACGTCCGTGCCGCCGCGAACCGGGCCAGCTGGCCGCTGCCCGCCGACGCCGCTGTGGTGCTCGCCGATCCCGACGACGCCGAGTCCCGGACCGCCCTCGATCGGCTCGGCCTCAACGCCCTTCCGATCCGTCGGCCCGACGCGACCGGGGTGATCGTGCCGAACACCAACGGCGGCGGGCAGCTGCCCCGGCTGGCCGCGGTGTTCCGCGGCCGCGCGGTCGTCATCGGCGGCCCGCTGTCGCTGGATCTGCTGCCGGTCGGCATGCACATCGCGCAGACGGCGCTGCGCCTGCGCCGCGGCGGGGTGCTGCGCGACAGCCCGGTGGTCGTCGGCGAGCAACTCGACACCATCATCGCCAACCGCGACGAGTGGCTGCTGTCGGTGCTGCGGGAGCAGGTGCTCGAACCGGTGCTGGAACTGCCCGAGGGCACCCGCGACCGCCTGATCGAGACGCTGCGCAGCTGGCTGTGGCAGATGGGCGACCGGCAGGCGATCGCGCACGAACTGCACATCCACCCGCAGACGGTCCGCTATCGCCTGGCCCGGCTGCGCGAGCTGTACGGCGAGCGGCTGGAATCGCCGCGCGAGCGGGCCCGATTGTTCCTGGCGCTGATCTGGGACGTGCCGCACGAGCCGCCCGGGTAGCGCCGAAGATGCTTCGGGCGGCGGCCTGTCGAGACCCGGAGTTTCGCTTATATGGATGACACATCGGCGTAATCGAGAATTATCTTCAGCAGGATAGATCTCTGATCGCAGTTTTTTCATACTTTGGGCAACGGGACGATTGCATCCAGCGGACACAGGAGCACAGGTGAAGATCGGAATCCCCCGCGAGGTCAAAAACCACGAATACCGAGTCGCGGGCACCCCGGCCGGGGTGCGGGAACTGGTGGCGCGCGGCCATGAGGTGTTCGTCGAGACCGGGGCCGGCGTCGGTTCGGCGTTCGACGACGACGCCTACTCGCTCGTCGGCGCCCGCGTGCTGAATTCGGCGGACGAGGTCTGGGGCATAGCGGATCTGGTGCTGAAGGTCAAAGAGCCGGTGGGCGAGGAGTATTCGCGGCTGCGCGAGGGCCAGGTGCTGTTCACCTACCTGCACCTCGCGGCCTCGGCGGAATGCACCGACGCGCTGCTGCGCTCGGGCGTCACCGCCATCGCCTACGAGACCGTCACCGGCCGCGACGGCTCGCTGCCGCTGCTGGCGCCGATGAGCGAGGTGGCCGGTCGGCTGGCATCCCAGGCGGGCGCCTACCACCTGATGCGCAGCGGCGGCGGGCGCGGCGTGCTGATGGGCGGCGTACCCGGAACCCGCCCGGCAAAGGTCGTCGTCATCGGCGCGGGAGTGGCGGGACGCAATGCCGCGGCGGTCGCCGTCGGCATGCGCGCCGACGTGACGGTGCTGGATCTGAACATCGCGCCGCTGCGCGAACTCGACGCGCAGTATCAGGGCCGAGTGCGCACGGTCATCTCCAACGCGCAGGAGCTGGAGAACTCGGTGCGCGAGGCGGACCTGGTGATCGGCGCGGTGCTGGTGCCGGGGGCCAAGGCGCCGAAGCTGGTCTCCCACGAGCTGGTGGAGCAGATGAAGCCGGGCTCGGTACTGGTCGACATCGCCATCGACCAGGGCGGCTGCTTCGCCGACTCGCGCCCCACGACCCACGCCGATCCGACCTATCAGGTGCACAAGTCGGTCTTCTACTGCGTGGCCAACATGCCCGGCGCGGTGCCCTACACCTCCACCGTGGCCCTCACCAATGCCACGCTGCCCTATGTCGTTTCACTCGCCGATCGAGGCTGGCGCGCGGCGGTCGCGTCCGACCCCGGCCTGGAACAGGGCCTGAGCACCCACCAGGGCATGCTCCTGTCGGAGAGCGTCGCCGCCGCGCACGGCTACACCGCCCAGCCCCTCGCCGGAGTGTGAACGCCGCACACGCTACCTCCGCACAGCCCTACGCCCGGGGGCGGAGGACGTGCGCGCTACATCGCGTAGTCCCTCGCCGGGTGTGGAGGCTGTGCGCGCTATCCCGCACAGCCCTAGGCCGAACCTTGAGGTCGTGCGCGCTATATCGCGTAGTCCCTCGCCGGATGTGGAGGCTGCGCCCGCTACATCGTGCAACCCCTACGCCGGGGGTGGAGGCCGTGCGCGCTACATCGTGCAACCCCTACGCCGGGGGTGGAGGCCGTGCGCGCTACATCGTGCAACCCCTACGCCGGATGTGGAGGTCGTGCGCTACCTCGCGCAGTGCTTCGTCGGAGCGTGGAGGCCGCCGCGCTGATCGCACAGCCCCACGCCGGAGTGGGGAGGTCGCGGTCAGCGGCCTGGGCGGATGCGGGGGCGGATGTGTTCGAAGATGAGGATGGTTTCGGTGCGGGCGACGGCGGGGTGGGCGCTCAGATTCTCCAGCACGAACATGCGCAGGCGTTCGGTGTCGGCGGTGGCCACGTGCACGAGGAAATCGTCGGCGCCCGCGATGAAGTAGACGTTGAGCACCTCGTCGAGCGCGGCGAGCTGGGCGCCGAAGTCGGCGAGGTGCTTGCGCGCGTTGGCCTGCACCCGCACCGAGACCATCGCCTGCAGGCTGCGCCCCAGCGCGGCCGGGTCGATATCGGCGTGGAAGCCGCGGATCACCCCGCGTTCGACCAGCGACCGGACCCGCCCCAGACAGGTGGACGGGGCGATCCCGGCGGCCGCCGCCAGCGCGTTGTTCGTCATGCGCCCGTCGCGCGCCAGTTCGTCGAGCAGGATGCGATCGACGTCGTCCAGCGCCACCGCGGACCGCGCCGTAGGGTCGTTCTTCGGCATCGTCCCACCGTATCGAACGAAATTCGGCGATCCGGCCGATCGGACGCCGAATCCGCTGTTCTCACCGCGCGCATCGGCGCATGTTTCGCGGGATGCTCAGGGCACGGCGGGGGAGCCGCCCGGCACCACCGGGAGTCCGGCGGACTTCCACGCGCGAAAACCGCCGATCAGGTCGGTGGCGTGGGCCAGGCCGAGGCGGTGCGCGTCGGCGGCGGCCAGGCTGGAGGCATACCCCTCGTTGCAGACCAGAATCACCGGCGTATCCGCCGCCAGGCCCGGCAGCCGGTGCTCGCCGGTCGGATCCAGCCGCCACTCCAGCACGATGCGTTCCATCACCACCGCACCCGGAATCTCGCCCTCGTCGAGCCGGTTCGCGTGTGGCCGGATGTCCACGATCAGCGCGCCCTCCGACTGCAGGGCCGCCGCCTCCCGGGGCTCCACCCGGATCAGTCGCGACCGGGCGCGGGTGAGTAGTTCGTCTACGGCACTCATACCTCCACCCTTCCCGAACCGGTCATATCCCCGCAAAATCGGTCAGGTCACGGTATTCGCGGACCGGCCGCAGCGGCGGCGAGTACGCGTGCACCGTGGCCGCCGGGCCCGCGCTGCGATTGTCGAGCCGGTGGGCACGCTGCGGCCCGAAGGCCACGGTCTGGCCCGCCCGCCAGTGCGCCTGCCGCACGGGCCCGCCCGCGTGGCGGTACTCCTCGTTCAGCTCGCCGACGGTGACCGTGAACGCGCCCGACGCCCCGCCGTGGTCGTGCGGTTCGGTGCCCTGCCCCGGCGCCCACGACAACAGCCACAGCTCCACGCCCATGGTCAGCGCCAGCCGGGTCCACCAGCGCTGGCCGGAATCGAAGCGGACGATGTCGAGCAGCGGCGTGGCGAGTTCGGCGGCGACCGCCTCGGTCAGCTCGCGCAGTTCCGCGGGGGACCACAGTGTGCGGTCCGGGTGTACGGCGTCCTGTAACAGCGGCACGTCTACGGCAGGGTGAATGTCCTTGGCATGCTTCAGATTCACCGGTAGTGACGTGGTCACCCTGTGCGCTCCTGACGGGTCGAGTGGACGGAACCAGCTCGGATTGTCCGCCATCGCGGCGGCGCTGCCATCGGACAGGATCAGCGTGAGCGAAATCGCCGGACCGTTCGAACCGCGGGCAAGCATTGCGCTCAGGCCGATCGAGAGTGCTGACACCGCAACCGATTTCCCCCTACCGTCGGCGCAGCCGAGGCAAAGGAAATTCGATGGTCGATTTCGCGGTGCTGGCCGCCGACATCCTGGGGCTGCGTTCCACCTCACCCCCCTGGAGAATTCGATGAAAAGACCCGTGGCCCTGCTGGGCGCCGTCGTCGCCGTCGCGACCCTCGCGGCCTGTGGCTCCGACTCCGGCGGCTCCGTTCCGGCCGGCCCACCGCGGCCGGGCGGCACCTTGCGCTACGGCCTGTCGCTCGCGCCCACCTGCTCCGATCCGGCCCAGGCCGGAACCAACCAAACCCTCTATGTCACAAGGCAGATCGTCGATTCCCTGACCGACCAGAACCCCGAGACCGGCGCGATCACGCCGTGGCTGGCGCAGAGCTGGGAGGTGAGCCCGGACGCCAGAGCCTTCACCTTCCACCTGCGTCCGGGGGTGACCTTCAGCGACGGCACGCCGCTCACCGCGACCTCGGTGCAGAAGAATTTCGACGCCATCGTGCACACCCTGACCGGTGTGAAGGCGCCCCTGGCGGCGAGCTACCTGGCCGGGTACACCGGCACCACCGTGGTGGATCCGCTCACCGCCCGGGTGGAATTCGACCGGCCGAACGCGCAGTTCCTGCAGGCGTCCTCGACGCCGCAGCTCGGCATTCTCGCCGAGGGCACGACGTCCGGGTCGGCCGACGAGCGCTGCCTGGGCACCGACATCGGCACCGGCCCGTTCACCTATGCCGAGTACAAGCAGGGCGCCTCGGCCACGCTCGTGAAGCGGGTCGGCTATGCCTGGGGGTCACCGGTTTTCGCGCACCAGGGCGAGGCCTATCTGGATCGGATCGAGTTCACGGTGGTGCCGGAGTCGGGGGTGCGGGCGGGCAGCGTGTCCTCGAACCAGCTCGACGCGGTCAGCGACGCGCTGCCGCAGGACGCGCCGCAGATCGAGGCCGCCGGTGGGAAGGTGCAGGTGACCCCGAATCCGGGCTTGCCGTTCGGGATTCAGCCCAACGTCACCCGCGGACCGCTACGGGACGCGGCCGTGCGCGCCGCGCTGGAATCGGCCATCGACCGTCAGGAACTCGTCGATACGGTGCTGGGGCCGCAGTTCCGGCCCGCCAGTAGTTCACTCGGCTCGAAAACACCTGCCTACGTGGATCTTTCGGAGCGAATACGGTACGACCCCGAGACCGCGCGGCGCCATCTGGAGCAGGCGGGCTGGGCGCCCGGCGGTGACGGGATTCGGGCCAAGGACGGCGTGCGCCTGTCCTTCGGCATCCTGTTCAGCCGCGCTTTCGCCGGGAATCAGGCGATTCTCGAGCTGATCCAGCAGCAGCTGCGCAAGGTCGGCGTCGAGGTGCAGTTGCAGGTCGCCTCCGACGCGGAGTACACGGCGCGGCAGAATGCCAAGGATTTCGACTCGGTGTACTACAACATCACCCGCGCCGACGGCGACATCCTGCGCACCACCTTCGGTCTGGCCGACCGCAACCTCAACGCGCGCGGCCCGATCCCGCCGCTGGATCGGGCGCTCTACGACCAACTGCAGGCCGCCGACCCGGCCGTGCGTACACAGCTGATCGGGCAGGCGCAGCGACTGGTGCTCGACAACGGGCTGTGGATACCCACGATCGAGCTGTCGCAGGCGATCGGGGTGTCGGATACGGTGCAGGACTTGAAGTTCGAGGCGTCGGGCCGGTTGCAGTTCCACGACACCTGGCTGCGCGAGTAGGACTCTCGACGGCTCACCTTCCGGTCCGGAGCAGGACGGCGCGGATCGCGTCGTCGAAGGTGTGCGCCACGTAATCGGCAGGCGCGGAGGCGATCTGGTATGTCGTGCCGACGCCGTAGGTGACTCCGACGGTGAAAGCGCCGATGGCGGCACCCAATCCGATATCCGCGGCGGTGTCGCCGACGACCGCGCCGGAGGGCCCGGCATCGGACAGGCCCAGGATCGCCAGGGCGGCGTCTGCGCTGTCGCGATGCGGTTCGGGATGTGTCACGTCGTCGGCACCGACCACGGCCGCGAACTGCTCGCGGATGCCCGCGGCGGCCAGGAGCAGCTCGGCGCCCTGGCGTTTCTTGCTGGTCACCACGGCCAGCACCAGACCGGACCGGGCGAGTCGCTCCAAGCCGCCGCGCACCCCGGGGAACAGCAGATCGGCCGCCTTCGGCACGATGAGTTCGCGGTACCGGGTCCGAAAATCGGCCGAAACCCTCTGCGCTGTAGTCGAATCCGGTTCCGTACCGGACAGCGCTCCGGCCATCTGCGCCAGTGGCGCGCCGATCAGCGCCCGGGCGGTCGCGAGTTCCGGGAGAACGCCGGTCACCGCCTCGACAGCCAGCGACATCTGCTCGGCGACAGCGCGCGGAGTGTCCAGCAACGTCCCTTCCAGGTCGAACAACACCGCCGAGCGCGCCGACTCAGCCGACATGGGCCACTCCTCGCTCCAGGGTGACCCGCGCCGCCTCGGTCTCGGAAGTGGCGACAGACCCCTTGGTCGCTGGCCATGCTGCGGGAGACGGGCTGCGCTGTACACAGTTTCGACCAGCGTGAGTGAATAGCTGTTGTGCGGTGCCCGGTACCGGCTCGAATGTCAACGGTCGCACGACGAATGGAGCCGGGATGGTCGACAATGACCGCGGTACCGTCACACTGCGCCCTGTCGGCTGGGCCGATCCCGACGCCGTGTTGCTGCGCGAGGAGATGGCGGCCGAGGTGGGCCCGCGCTACGCCCGCTTGATGCGGACATTACCGACCGACCCGCACCGCATCGATCCCGCGACGGTGGTCCGCACCGTGGTCGCGTACGGACCGGACCCGGTCGGTCACGCCGCAATACGTCGGAACGGAAGCGATCTCGAACTGAAGCGCATGTTCGTGCGTCCCGGCCATCGCGGCCGCGGCATCTCCGACCTGCTGCTCACCGCCGCCGAAGACACCGCCCGCGCGCACGGCGTGCCGCGGCTGATCCTGCAGACCGGACATCTGCAACCGGTGGCCGTCCGCTTCTACCTCCGCCGCGGTTACCACCGGATCCCTCTCTTCTCACCCTACGAACACCTACCGCTGTCGAATTGCTTTGCCAAGCAATTGATTTGAGGCGAGCCTCACGCCGGTGGGCCCGATCAGCGAAGCCATGCCCTGAGCGGACGAGATCATAGGGAGTCAGGAATGAATTTGTTCTGTGGGAATCGGGGAGTGCGCCTCGATCATGAACATCGACTTTGTCAATCGCAGGTCATGTTCCACAGAGCACGCTGATTCCATGTCCGCGCGGCTCAGTTTCATGCCCTCTGCCGTTTCTTCGAACAACAATGTCGAAGTGTAGTACCGTAAGAATTCTTCTCGGTCGGGAAAAATAAGGCTTGCATCTATCGTGTCGGTTCGCACATAGTCGAATCGCTCTTGCACGATCGGTAGGAATTCGTCGGTGAGTCGTGCAGCACGGATTCGGGTGCGATCGTCGATGCGTTGTCCGGTGAGGCGTTCGTTGTAATCATAGAGTTCGGGCGCGTTCTCGGCCGTCGGTCCGATGAGCAGCAAGTGGCCGTCGGTGCGAAGAACTCGGGTGATCTCGCCGATTGTGGTGACCGGGTCCTGTGCATTGTAGATGGCGAAAATCGATGTCACCAGATCGAATGTGCAGTTCTCGAACGGAAATTCGTCATCCATGGATTGTTCGACCAGAGTGAGTTCGCGAGCGCCACCGAGATCGGCTCGCGCAGTATCGAGCAATGTGCTGTCTCGGTCGATTCCGATCACGCGACCGCCGGGCTGCAGGTGGCGCAGGTAGATTCCGAGATGGTTTCCGTCACCGCAGCCGATGTCGAGCA
Organism: Nocardia wallacei; assembly: GCF_014466955.1. Taxonomy (NCBI): domain Bacteria; kingdom Bacillati; phylum Actinomycetota; class Actinomycetes; order Mycobacteriales; family Nocardiaceae; genus Nocardia; species Nocardia wallacei. Next base: position 1,638,325 of record NZ_AP023396.1, read on the forward strand.
CGGCTTTCCAACGTCGAACGCTGACGAATTTCTCGATCCAGGCGGTCAGGTCGAAGGTGCCGAATCGCTTGTTCGCTCTGATGCGGTTGGCGAGTCGGTTGTCCTTTTCTTGGAAGCTCAGGTCCATCGCATCCTCAGTGGTTCGTCGTCGAAAGCGATCCGGGTAGTAACAGTAAGGCGTGTAGGCCCAGGTGGGTTATCGCGTCCGGCAAGGGCATCGAGCTGGGTAGTTGTGATAGATACGTTTTCCACCAGCGTTTGTCGCGTTTCCAGGCGTCCGTGTAGGCGACGCAGAAGGCCGGAGTGATCTCCTGGTGTGCGGCAATGGCCGTCTGCAGCGCGGTGTGGACCGCGACTTCGTCGTTTCCCTGTGCGATGCGCTCGGCGAACTTGTCGATCAGTGCTTGCAGGAAGTCGTACTTGGCAGATAAGAAGGACCGCCAAAAGGCGCGATCTGCATGGCCCGGTGCGAACCCGTGGCGGATGCCGCTGTGCAGGCCCTGTGCGATGACTTCGCCGAACTCTTGGTGTGCCGCTCTTCGGGGATCATCGAAGGGGCGATATTCGGCGTGTACGGCACTTCCGGTCAGTGCGAGCTTGGGAAAGGAATCGTCGTCCAGTAGATATAGCCAGTCATCATTGTATATTTCCGGAAAGAATGCCGGACGTTGCCTGGGGGATGTCATCAGGACACCGCCCGCCAGAAACGAGTCGTGCACCTGCCCGATTCGCTCGAGGGCATGGCCGACTACAGAGAGATCGGGGAACCCGTGGACGGTCAATCCGGATACCGCGTACTGGTCGAGCAGTTCCGAGGCAGCAAGAATATGATTGGGCTCATCGATCCGCACGTCGTCGTCGAGGAAGAAGATTCGGTCCCATCCGACCAGGTGCGCGAGGATGATCCCCAAATTGCGTTTCGCGCTGACCTCGACCGAGTGCCAGAATGGCGTTCGCGCGAGTAGTTCGGCGGTGCCGAAGACCTCGGGATAGGGCGGGCACACGTTCGCGTCGAAGTCGATCGCAACTACCGGAACGCTGGAATGTGCCGCACTATCGGCAACGTCTCGCGAACTGATTTGCTTGCTGCAGACGACGACCAGAGTGCATCCGAGGGCTTCGGCTAACCGTACGTGCTCTCTCACGAGGTTGATCGGTCGCGCGGCCGGTACCACAATGGCGTCTACGCCGATTTTGCCCCGTTTCACCGAGTGGTCGGTTGCCATCACGTGGGATGGTATCCGTCCACTAGATGGTATCGACCGGCGGAACTCCGAAGGCTCGTGACTGGGATGCCTCGAGTAGCGTGGTCGAGTCGATTTTTTGGCCGACCACATCGGGAAGCAGCTCATGGGGAGTGTTTGCGATGGTCTCGTAGGCGCGTCCGGCGAACTCGATCAGGGTGGCTATGAACATGGGTTGCCTCTCCGGATTGGATCCGATATGCGGTCGGGTCGGGCTGAACTGTCCTCGATGATAAGCCTGGCGCCGAGCTCGGACTAGCCAATCCTGGGAAGTGGGTGGGAGGCGATATATTGTCCCGTGCGGGTTCGTTCCCGAGTTTGGAGTTGTGTAATGAGTAATGGCACGTGCTTGCGTTGTGTGGACGAAATTTTACGGTCGAGCTTGGGCGTCGAGTACGTCGGGTTTCGCTCACTCGATGGCGACGAACCCGACCGGCGGCGGCAGATAGTACAGGCGCGCTCTCATGAAATGCGTGTACGGATTTGATGTCACTGAATGGCGATAGTCTGACCGAGATCGCCGTACTGGGAGCGCATTGTGACGATATCGCCATCGGGGCGGGCGGCACGCTGCTGACGTTGGCTGATGCATATCCTGGACTGCGGGTCAGAGCATTGATCCTGTCCGGGCGGGGAACGGAGCGAGAGGGGGAGGAGCGACACGCCCTGAGTGCATTCTGTCCTGGGGCACAGGTCGACGTCACAGTGTATGACGTCGCCGACGGCAGCGCGCCCGCTGAATGGGCGCGAATAAAGGAGGCACTCCGGCATTTTCGTCGCCGTTGTGAACCGCAGCTCATTCTCGCGCCGAACCGTGAGGATGCGCATCATGATCACCGGCTTCTCGCCGAGCTTATAACTACCGAATTCCGGGACCATTTGGTACTGCGGTACGAGATAGTAAAGTGGGAAATAGATACCGCACGCCCCACCTTGTTTCACCCGCTGGCGCCGAAGATCGCGGCCACCAAGGCCAGGTTGCTTCATGAGCATTACCCGTCGCAGCGGTATCGGCACTGGTTCGACGAACGCACTTTTCTCGGGTTGGCACGCATCCGCGGCGTCCAGTGCGGGAGGGAATTCGCCGAGGCGTTTCTCATCGACAAGGTAATGATCGATTTCGGTCGGACAGCAGGCGGACGCGGCTGAGCTCTGACATGCTGGGTATCGCGTCACTTGCAGCTTCGAACAGATTGTGACCGCGGGTGAAGGTGAGCAGTTGGCGGCCCGTCCAATTCTTCTCGATGCTGTCGACGGCAAACCGACCATAGCCAGTAGCGTGCGGCTCACCTCGTCCCTCCGGGGTGATACCCGCGTGCGAAGTACGGGACGACGTGTGGCTGGTGACTGGCGGCGACGAATCGCATCGCTTGCTCCGCGTCGGCAAGGCTGCTGTATGGGCCCCACACCCCGTTCGGACACGGTCCTTCGTGTCCGGCGCAACGACCGCCGCACGCCACGATTGCCCACCGCGTGTGCGGTTCGGATCGCGTGCTGTTCACCGCACGTGCCGATCCGGCGCGATGGAAGGCTGTGTGGTTGGCGATACGTCGCTCCAGAATTCGTGGCGGACCCTGTCCCACAATGGATTCCATTGGGGACAGCGCACACGCGCTTCGGCGAGGTCGGTCCCCGGCGCGAACCGCACCTTCACCGCGCGACGGTCATCGGCGTTGTCGTGCACGGCAATCACCTCGATTCGTCTCCTGGAATCACGAGTAGGCCGCCACACCGCCTCGAGCCCACCGGCCCGCGTCGTACGCTCGCTGTCCATCGGCATTCGGCTCTCGCCAGGTCCCGGGGCATTCACGTGGTCGCACCCGCCGAGCCGGGCGCGACGCAGCGATGATTCCTGTTCGCGCCGCGCCCATCTTCGGCCCCGGCGCTGCCCGCCGCGAGCACCCGGTGGTCGGCGGCATCCTCGGTGAGCCCATCGAGCACCGACAAGAGCGTCTGCAGATCCGGCCTCGCCCCCGGCACCGATTTCGACACCGCCGCCCTCCACATCTCCGGCGGACGGACGGTTCCCAACACGAACATCTCACACACCCGCGACGGCTGATCATCAACAGTCGCAAGGTCATACACGAACACAGCGTCGACACCGAGCGCAGCCGCGATCCCGAGCCCATACCCCACCGGGTCCGGATGATCCGCAGGTGGCCGCACCGTATACAAACAGGCGTAGCCCGACTCAACCGCATGCCGCCGCACCATGACTGCCTGCCGCGCAGTCTCAGGCCCCGCAATGTCGGGGCGGACCAGGCCCACCGCGGTGCGCCTGGCCTGGTCGTATTCACCGGAATCCATGTGCTTCCCCTCCGCTGCCCTCTTGTCGGTGATGGAGCTGTATCCACCGTCGCGCATGGGCCGCTTCTGCGGAATCCGCTGTTGTTGGCGCAGTGTTGACCTACCGTTGCAATCGACTACTGGCCGATCGGGGGAGGCGATATGGTGCTTGCGAGGGGTTGGACGGGGTTCGAGGCAACCGCTCTCCAAGCTGCGACTCGCATGTCGGTGCGCGAGTTCGCCGAGGTGGTTTCGGTCGAGCCGAGAACGGTCGCGAATTGGCGAAAGCGTGGCCGCGCAGCTGTTCCCAGACCTTTCACCCAGGGCCTCCTCGACACCGTGCTGTCGCGGGTGGACGATCAGGTACGTGCCCGGTTCGAGCAGCTCATCGAGCACGGTGATGCGGCTTCGGGCCGCATGGCTCGACCCGAGCCGGCTTGGGTGGCGGCCGTGCCGTGGGGGCGAGAGAGTGCGCAGATAGACGCGGAATTGCGAGTGTGGATAGAAATGAACCGTCGTCAGCTGATCCGATTGTTCACCGGAGTAGGGGTGCTACCGGCGGTGGCCGCGATCTTCGCCGACCTGGACGAGGTGGAGCGCGACCGAATCACCGATATCCTCGTCGATCCGAGCCGGGTGGACGATGCCGCCGTCGACAACATCGAGAGAGCTTTGGGCGTGCTGCTGGCCCAGAACGATGTCTTCGGGCCGGAGGCGGTGCTCGCGATGGTCCAGGGCCAACGCACCTTGGCCGAGGCGTTGGTCAGGGAGTGCCCCGAACGCCTGCGGCCTCGGATGCACAACTTGCACGGGGCGCTGGCCCAACTGGCCGGCTGGATGCAATTCGATCTGCACGACCTCGACGGAGCCTACGAGAGTTACAAGCAGGCGCGCAGGTCGGCGCACGAGGCCCGGAACAGCGATTTGGCCGCACTGGTGCTCTGCAACATGGCCTATCTGGAGGTGTGGCGAAACGAGCCGCGCCTCGGCATCGATCACGCGGTGGCCGCGCAGAATTGGGCACGTCGGTCCGACGACCATCGATTGCGAGCCTATGCCGACGATATGGCCGCGATCGCGTTCGCGAAGGACAACCAACGTAGCCAATGCATTTCAGCGCTGATCGATGCGGACAGCGCGATCGCCGTTGCCGAGCGACAACCGGCCGAGGGGTCCGTCGCCTACTTTCAGAGTCCAGGTCTGGTGGCGTCCCTGCGCAGCGACTGTCTGCACCAGCTCGGCTCCGGCCACGACGCTCGTGTTGCCGCTGAGGAAGCCTTGGCACACATCGACGCGTCGTTCGTACGCAACCGAGCCCTGGCTTGTGTGGATTTGGCCAATGCTCATGCGGATCTCGGTGAGGTCGAGGCTGCTGTCGGAGCCATTCGCGCCAGTGCGGATCTGGCTAGGTCCTGCCGATCCGATCGGCTCTCTGCCCGGATCGGAGAGGCTCGCCACGAACTCGCGCGGTGGAGCAATGTGAGTTGCGTGCGGGAACTCGATGATGAGCTGATGTCCTACGGTTTCGCTGCGCCGGGCAGATCCGCGACATAGATATCGAATTGCGACGAGACGTAACTCGGAGTGTCCTGTCGGCCGACCAGTTGCCACCCGCCGATCGCGGCGTAGAACGCGTGAGATCCCGCGGCCTTGGGCTGTACGGCGAGAGTCGTACGTTCCTCCGGGCGGGTACTGAGCAGCGTGCCGAGCAGACGGCGTCCGATTCCCTTTCTACGCCAATCGTTCCGCACCGCGAGATCGATCACCGCGAACGTCCGGCCCGTCCATTCACGAGTCATATCGTCGGCGACAGGCTCTCGAAAACCATTCCACCAATTCGTGTCCGGCTTCAACGCAATGCCGTAGACGAATCCGACCAGCTCGCCCGCGATCGTGGCGAACGCTGTCCCGAATGTCGGGTCGAGGACGAGACGGTCCAGCATCTGCCGGTGCCGCACCGACTCTCCGTCCGGCCATACGAACGGCGGGACCGAGAATACCTCGTCGTAGAGCGCGCACACGGCATCCATCTGCCGCCGAGCCTCGACCGCCGAACCCACAACCACCGTCACCTGCTCACCCTCACCCATAATGCGACCATACGGGCCTGTCCGGGCAACCGCCCTACGCTTCGCCTCGCAACTCGAGCGCTTTTCCGAGAGAAGGAGCCGATCCGATGACTGACCCAGCCGCCCGGTTCGCGACACCTCGACTCGCGGCAGGCGCGCTCTTCGTTCGTGGCGAGGAGGTCTTGCTGGTTCGTAAGACCTATGGAAACCGGTGGGATATTCCTGGCGGTTACGTCGACAGGGGAGAGTCACCGGCGGACGCGTGTGAGCGGGAGTTGCGAGAGGAGTTGGGGCTGAACAGGTCTGTGCGTCGGCTGCTGGTTCACGATTGGGCGCCCGGTGATGCCGAGGGGGACAAGGTTTTGTATGTGTTCGATTGTGGCGAGCTGGGCGACGACGAGCGCAGGCTCCGCCTCGACGGCACAGAAATCGACACAATCGCATGGGTGAACGTGAACAGGTTGCCCGGCTACGTGATTCAACGCCTTGCGCGGCGTTTGGCGCACGCGTGTCGAGCGCACACGTCGGGCACCGTCATGTACTTGGAGCACGGCCGACCCCGCACGCCGCACTAGAACAGGGGATTCACCGACCCGATGACGGCCGCCACGAGCGCGACGACGATGACCGCCACCGTCGTCACCGCGACAACCGCCGCCCCGTGGCCCCAATGCCCGTGCCGCAGTGAGCGATTCCGCACATAACCGACCGCCGCGAGGGCCAGCAGCGTCAGCGCCGCCGCCACCGGCGCCACCGATGCCCCGCGCCACCCCGTGACGACGGCCTCGTGCAGGAACAGTGCCGCGATGCCCATCGCCGCCACGGCCGTCCGGCGCCAGGCCAGGGCGGTGCGTTCGGCGGCGAGCGTCGGCGCGGTCATCGGTAGAGCACCGCCACCGCGGCCAGCACGGAGACCACCGCGATGCCCACGGCGAGCAGCGGCACCATCACCGTGTCGGCGAGCGGCTCGCCGCGCCGCATGCGCCGCTGCACGTCCCGCCAATGCGTGTAGGCGCCGACCGACACCAGCACCGCCAGCACGATGCAGCTCACCGCCAGCGTCCGCCGCAGCCCGACGTGATGGAACGGCTGGGCCAGCGTGTGCACGGCGACGCCCCCGGCGAGCAACCCGAGCGCGGTCCGGATCCACGCCAGGAAGGTGCGTTCGTTGGCCAGCGTGAAGCGGTAGTCGATGTCCTCGTGATCCGCATCGGTCATGGTCCGACCGTAGGCCGCCGGTGTACCGATGCCTCGGTCATCGATCCGTATGTCGGGCGATCCGGCGGCGCCACCGTATGGGATGACCGGTCATGCCCGGATGCGCAGCCCCGCGAGGGTAACGGCGATCAACCGGTCGGCCGCCTCCGGCGAGGCTTCGCAGGCGACACCGATGCCGTGCCCCAGGCGCAGCAGATCCCGCGGCTGGATGTCGTCGCGCACCAGGCCCGCCTCCTGCGTGGGGCGCAGCACGGCGGCCGCCGCGTCGGTGATCAATCTCGAGCAGAGGGTGAAGGTCTCGGAGTCGCGGTCGATCGCGGCCTTGAGCGTGGCCGCCAGACTGCGCTTGTCCATCACGAAGTCGACCTGGGCGCGAAACCACTGCTCCAAAGCCTCTGTGGGGGAGCGGGTTTCGACGAGCTGGTGGGCCTCGGCGGCCAACCTCTCGATGCTGGATCGGTAGACGGCCTCGATCAGCGCATCGCGCTGCGGGAAATGCCGGTACAGCGTGCCCGGACCGACACCGGCGCGGCGGGCGATGTCGTCCAGCGGGGCCTGCGGGCCGTGCTCGGCGAACGCCTCCCGCGCGCACTCGATGATGCGCTCGTAGTTGCGGCGTGCGTCTGCGCGCATCGGCCGCGCCGTCGGCGTCGTTGTCGGCGGTGCGTCCACGGTTCCTCCATTGAAAACGGATGAACTCTCCGCTTAGTCTTGCGTAAGTGGAGATGTTCTCCATATCCTATCTCCAGCGTAACCGGAGACTATCTCCGCTTTAGTCCTACGATGGAGCTTCCTTGACTTCCCCTGCCCTCACCCAGGCCGCCGCGCCGCGCGCCGACACCCGGCCAGCCCGCCCCGGTATCGTCCTGGTAACTCTGCTGACCTGCCAATTGATGATCATTCTCGACGTCACCGTGATGAACGTGGCACTGCCGAGCATCCGCACCGACCTGCGTTTCAGCGCCACCGGCCTGTCGTGGGTGATGAACGCCTACACGCTCGTCTTCGGTGGCCTGCTCCTGCTGGGCGGCCGAGCCGGTGATCTGTTCGGCCGCCGGCGGTTGTTCGTCGCCGGGGCCACCCTGTTCACACTGGCCTCGCTGGCCGGCGGCTTGGCTCCCAGCGCGGGCTGGCTGCTGGCCGCGCGCGTCGTGCAAGGCATCGGCGGAGCGATGGCCGGCCCCAGCACGCTGGCCCTGCTGACCACCACCTTCACCGAACCCAAGGCCCGGATGCGCGTGCTCGCGCTGTTCTCCGGCATGTCCAGCGCCGGATTCGCTATCGGACTGATGCTGGGCGGCCTGCTCACCGAGTGGCTGGGCTGGCGCTCGGTGCTGTTCATCAACGTGCCCTTCGGATCGGCCGTCGTCGCGCTCGCGCTGCGCTGGCTGCCGCACGCCGCTCGGCAACCGGCTCGCCTCGATCTGCCGGGCGCGGTGACCGCGACCGCCGGTATCGCCGCGCTGGTCTACGGCTTCATCAACGCCGCCGCGCACGGCTGGGGTGCGGCCGCCACCGGCGTCTCGCTCGCCGCCGGAGTGCTACTGGTCGCGGTGTTCCTCGCCGTCGAGGTGAAGGCGCCGCAACCGCTGCTGCCGCTGCACCTGTTCGCCGATCGCAATCGCGCCGTGGCGTACACCAATATGTTCCTCGGCCCCATGGCGGGCATGTCGATGTTCTTCTTCCTGACCCAGTACCTCCAGGAGGTGCGGGGAATGAGCTCGCTCGCAACGGGTCTCGCGTTCCTGCCCACGGCCGCGCTGATGTTCACGATGATTCGGCTGATTCCGCGGCTGCTGCCCCGATTCGGCCCGAAGCGGGTGACGGTGACCGGCACGATATCGATGATCGCGGGCCTGGCGCTACTGACCCGGCTGTCGACCGGAACTGGCTACTTCCCGCTGCTGTTCGTGGCGATGGTGCTGATGGGATGCGGTATCGGCCTGGCGTTCTCGCCGCTGAACGTGATCATCATGTCGAATGTCGCGCCGAGTGCGGCCGGGGCGGCCGGGGGAGCGCTGCAGACGGTGCAGCAGACCGGCGGCACGCTCGGGCTGGCGATCCTGGTCACCGTCTTCGGTACCGCCTCGCGTGGCGCGACCGGCTCGGCGCACCAGGCGCTGGTCGATGGCATCACCGCCGCGTTCGGCGGCGCGGTGGTCATCGCGGTCCTGGCCTTCCTGGTCGCGCTCGCCTTCCGCGGCACCGGAAAGCGCTGACCCGAGGTGCTTGCGTTCATCTCGAGCGGAACGGTTTCCGGCCGTGACGGCCGTCCCTACGATCGTGTGGGTGAACGCCCGCCTGCCGCTCATCGATATTTCGCGCTTCCGCGGGACGGCCGCGCAGCGCGCCCGGTTCTTGGCCGAATTGCGTTATGCCGCACACGAAATAGGCTTCTTCTACGTCGTGGGCCACGGCGTGCCCGAGTCGCTGACCAACGGGATCTTCGACGTGGCGAAGGAGTTCTTCGCGCTGCCCCTGGAGCAGCGGCTGGAGATCGAGAACATCCACTCCCCGCAATTCCGCGGGTACACCGGCACCGGTCACGAATACACCGCCGGTTCGCCCGACCGGCGCGAGCAGATCGACATCGGCCCGGAGCGCCCGGCTGTCCCGCCCGCGCCCGGACAGCCCGCGTGGCAGCGCCTGATCGGTCCCAACCAGTGGCCCGCGGCGCTGCCGCAATTGCGCGCGACGACGCTCGCCTGGCAGGCGGAGGCGCTGCGAGTGAGCCGGGAAGTGTTGCGCGCGTTGGCCGCTGCGCTCGGTCAGGACGAGGGCTACTTCGACGCCTGGTTCGACGAGGAGGCGTCCACGCACATCAAGATCATCCATTATCCCGGCCGCGACACCGGCGACGACGATCAGGGCGTCGGCGCGCACAAGGACTACGGCTACCTGGCCCTGCTCCAGCAGGACGCGGTGGGCGGCCTCCAGGTACAGGGCCCGGACGGCTGGATCGACGCGGTGCCCGTCGCGGGCAGCTTCGTGTTCAATATCGGCGAGATGCTGGAGATCGCCACCCAGGGCTACCTGACCGCGACCAAGCATCGCGTGGTGAGCCCGCCGCCGGGCGTCGACCGCTACTCGGTGCCGTTCTTCCTCGGACCCCGGCTGGATGCCGTGGTCGAACCGCTGGAACTCCCGGCGGAGCTGGCGGCCCGCGCCCGCGGTGTCAGCGCCGACGCCGACAATCCGCTGCTGGCACAGTACGGCGAGAACGCCCTGATCGGCTGGCTGCGCTCGCATCCGGCCGTCGCCGAGCGCTGGTGGAGCGACATACTGGCCGAACGCACGTGAGCGGCGGCTAAGCTCCTGCGGCTATGGCCCTCAGCGCGACCGTGTACAACTTCGCCGTCCAGCTCGCCGATGTGGACCGTGGCGTCTACGCGGATGTGGAATTGCGGGTCGCGCGCCACCCGTCGGAGTCGGCCGAGTTCATGGTGACGCGGCTGCTGGCCTATCTCCTCGAGTACGAAGACGGTATCGCGTTCAGCGACGGCGGCGTGTCGTCCACCGACGAACCCGCCGTGCTGGTGCGCGACCTCACCGGACGCCTCACCGCCTGGATCGAGATCGGCGCGCCCGCGGCCGAGCGCGTGCACCGCGGCAGCAAACTGGCCGACCGCGTCGCGGTCTACACCCACCGCGAGCCCGACCGGGTGCTGGCGCAACTGAGCGGCAAACCCATTCACCGCGCCGAGGCGATACCGCTGTACGGCTTCGAACCGGGTTTCGTCGACGCTGCCGTCGCACAGCTCGAGCGCCGCAACACCGCCGGTCTGTCCGTCACCGAGCGCCGCGTGTACCTCGACCTCAACGGCGTCAGCCTGAGCACGCCGATCCAGGAGCACCGGCTGGGGTGAGGACCGGGCTACGGCCGGGCGTAGCTGCGGAAGACGTAGTAGTCCCTGCCGTTCGACGACCTCGACACCCCGGTGGTGAAGGCCATGACGAACTCCCGCGAGATCGGCGGCGCGTACACGTCGCCGGTCACGTCGGTGGACACCTCCGTCACCGAGATCACCGTCGCGTAGGGCATTGCGGTGCGGAGGGTTTCGCCGCCGCCGATCACCCACGCCTCGTCGGGCTCGGCCAGGCTCAACGCCTCCTCGATCGAGGCGGCGCGCTCGGCGCCCACGGCGTACCAGTCCGGATCGCGGGTGACGACGATGGTGCGCCGCCCCTCTTCGACGCGTGCCTCGACGGGCAGCGCGTCCCAGGTCTTGCGGCCCATGACGACCGCGCGGCCGGTGATGGTCTCCTGGAAGTGCGCCAGGTCCTCCGGAACATGCCACGGCACCGTGCCGTTCGCGCCGATGACACCCGCGCGGGTCTGCGCCCAGATCAGCCCGATGGTCCGCTTGCCGGTCGATGTGGTCGCTGGGGTCACGAGGTTCAGGATAGCCACCCGGACGGCAGGTCTAGCTACTGAACGGCAATCGGAGCTTCGGCGTGGTGCGCACGATGGCCACCGCGCGGGCGGAGCCGTCTCGTGACAGTGTGGCGGAGGTGCGGCGGCACCTGTCGCCGGAGTCGAAGGGAGGGCCGGATGAGTGCCGAGGACGCGGAGACGATGGCGCTGAGCGCCGAGAAACCGGTGCGCGCAGTGGTTTTCGATATGGACGGCCTGCTGCTGGACTCCGAGCGGCTGGCGCTGGAATCGCTGACCGGCGCAGCCGCGGAGCTGGGTTATCGAGTGCCGCCGGAATTCTGCCGCGGCATGATCGGGCAACCCGCCGACCGCTCCCGCGCACTCGTCGCCGCCACGTACGGCCCGCAGTTCCCGGTCGAGGAGTTCTTCGCCCGCCACGAAACCGGGCTCGCCCGGCTCGTCGACGCCGGGCGCCTGACCCTGAAACCGGGCGTGCACGAGATCCTGGACGAACTGGACGCGCGGGCCCTGCCCCGCGCGATCGCGACCTCATCGGGCCGCGCACGCACCGATCACCACCTACGCGCGGCCGGGATCGCGGACCGCTTCGACGCGGTGGTGACCCGGCAGGACGTCCGGCAGGGCAAACCCCACCCCGAACCGTATCTGACCGCGACCGCTGCCCTCGCCGCCGATCCGGAATACACACTGGCCCTGGAGGATTCACCGAACGGGCTGCGCGCCGCCCACGCTGCCGGACTGCGCTGCCTGCTGATCCCCGACCTGGTGGATCCCACCGCCGAAACCCGGGAACTCGCACACCGGGTCCTCGCGGATCTCCACCAGGCGATCGCCTACCTCGCCGACACCGATTCCGCGGTCTCCGCCCGCGAGGAACTGCCGGACGTGCTCGCATAGTCCGGCCCGTGGCGGGTATGCCGCGAGACGAGTACATCGTCGTCGCGAGGAGTGAACGCTCATGCGAGCCGTCACGAAGACCTGGCAGCGGATCACGGAGCTGGCGGAGTCGGCGCTCCGGCGTGATCACCGGCCCGGCACGCGCCGCCATCTCCGACTGACCTCGGCATCCGACCGCGATTCCGGAGCCGAGCACAGTTCGGTCACCACCGACCGGCCGCGGGGCGAGCCGGAATCGTCCCCGCGCGGTCTCGGCGGCATGGATTTCTGACCCGCTGACCGCCGCGCTATTGATGCTGTCGCGAGCGTGAACCCGGGCGATGCCGCGCGGCCTTGTTGCGGTACATGGCGGTATCGACGGTGTGCATCAGATCGTCGATCGCCTCGGGATGCTGGGTAACCAGCGCCGTACCCACCGACGCTCCGACCGAGATCGATTGTCCCGCCACGACGATCGGCTCGGCGAGAGCGGCCAGCAGCCGCCCGGACAGCGACACCAGCTGCTCGGTATCGGCGCACCGCTCCCGCAGCACGATGAATTCGTCGCCGCCGAGCCGCGCGGCCAAGCCGTCCGGCGCGGCGGCCGCCCGCAGCCGCTCGGCGACCGCGCGCAACACGCGATCGCCGACGGTGTGGCCGTGCTCGTCGTTGACCTCCTTGAATCCGTCCAGATCCAGATAGCACAGCCCGATGGGCGGGGCGGCGTGTGCGAGCCGGTCGAAGAACAGCACCCGGTTCGCCAGGCCGGTGAGGTTGTCGTGGTGGGCGTCGTGCCACAGCTGCGCGGCGAGCGCCTGGCGTTCGGTGATGTCGACGGAGACACCGACGAGGAAGCGGACCTCCCCGCGCGCGTCCCGCACCGCCGACATCGACAGGTCGATGATGGCCGTGGTGCCGTCGGGCCGCAGGGTCTTGGTCTCGATCCGGAAGCGGTCGATCCGGCCCGCCAGCAACTGCTCGAACTGCGCGTAGGCCGGACCGATGTTGTCCGCGCCCAGCACCTCGGCGACCGAGCGGCCGGGAATGAGTTCCGCTGGGACACCGAGCATTTCGGCCATCGCCGCGTTCGCGTCCAGCACGGTGCCGGTGGCGGCGTCGACGGTGCCGATACCGACCGAGGCGCCCGCGAAGATGGCCGCGAAACGCGCCTCGGACAGCTGGCGCTGTGCCTGGGCCTGCTCGACCGCGCCCAGCGCGGCGGTCAATGTCGCCTCCTGCTCGGTCAGCGCCCTGGTCCGCAGCGCCGCGGTGAACCCGGCCGCGAACTCGGCGGCGACGGTGACGGCCCGGTCCCGCAACCGCTCGTACTCGGCCCCGGTGCGTTCCGGGCAGAGCGCCTCGACCATGTCGCGGCAGATGATCGGCACGGTCCGGGCGACCGCCGCCGAATCCTTGTAGTTGGCGGCGACCAGGGCCGTCGCCGCGGAGCGGGCCACCATGCCGGCGTCGCCGTCGTCGCGCAGGACGGCCAGCAGCTGCGCGCACAGGTCGGCGAGCAGATCCTCGACCTGGGTGCGGGTGAGGGTCGGTGCGACGACGCCGTCGAGCGCGTCGGCCCACCGCCGGGTCACCTCCTGCGATGCCACCTGCTGCACCTGCCTACTCGAAGTCAGATCCGTAACCCCACACCCGCCAGGCCGAGCGAGCGGCCCGGCGCCTCGTGTAGATCGCGCTCGGATTCCGGCCGCCACTGCGGAATCTCGACCACGCCCGGCTCGACGAGTTCCCAGCCGGTGAACAAGTCGGTGATGGCCGCGCGATCGCGGAAGCGGATGCCGACGCGGCTCTCGTTGGCGGAATGGTCGCCGAGCCGCGCGGCATCCTCCGGGCGCTGCGCGGAGGTCAGGTGCGAGATGGCCACATGGCTGCCCGGCGCCACCGCCTCGCGCAGGGCAGCGACCCGCTCCACCGGCAGGTCCGCGTCCTGTAGTAGATGCAGCACCGCGACCAGCAGCAGGCCCACCGGCTCGGTGAAGTCGATCAGGCCCGAGTCGGCGGTCCGGGCCAGTAACTCGTCCGGCTTGCGCAGGTCCGCCTGGATCGCGTCGGCGCGGTCGTTGCCCACCAGGATGGTGCGCGCGTGCGTGACCGCGACGGGATCGATGTCGACGTAGAGCACCCGGATGCCGGGATCGATCGCCTGCGCCACCTCGTGCACATTGCCCGCGGTCGGGATGCCCGAGCCGACGTCGAGGAACTGCCGGATGCCGCGGTCGGCCAGGAAGCGCACCGCCCGGCGCAGGAACGCCCGGTTGCTCAGGGCCAATCGGGGCAGGTCGGGTACGAGCCGCTTGCCCGCTTCCGCGGCCAACCGGTCGACCTCGAAATTGTGCGACCCGCCCAGCAGGGCGTCGTACATCCGGGCCGGGCTGGCCCGGCTCATGTCCACGCCCTCGGGCGCCCACGCCGGCCTCTCCACTGGCAACCCCTCTTGTGCCTGCTCCCCGGCTCGCCTCCGAGCGGGCGGCCGGGCCCTGCGGATGCTGTGTGAACGTTCACCCGCACGGGTGTACTGCGCATATTAGCCCGCGTTTCTGTGAGCCGGTTCGGGCCCGGAGGTCGGCCTTTTAACTTCACTAACAAACTGTTAACTATTTCATTGCCCGCAGGGCATGGTGGACGTCGTACGGGTAAGACAGAGTGCACGATGTGGGTTCGGCAGTGAGACGTGTTGGTACTGATGGTTGTTGATCACGGTGTGGCGCAGGAATCCTGCGAGCCCGCTCCGCTCCCGGACGAACAGGGACGATTCGGTCGCTTCGGCGGACGGTATGTGCCCGAGGGACTGATGGCCGCGCTGGCCGAACTGGACACGGCCTATCGCGCGGCGTGCGCGGATCCGCGCTTCGGTGCCGAACTGCGGGAGTTGCTGCGCGACCGCGTCGGCCGCCCCACACTGCTGCACCGCGCGCCGCGCTTCGCGGAATCGCTACCGGCGCCGGGCATCCGGGTCTATCTGAAGCGCGAGGACATGACCCACACCGGCGCGCACAAGATCAACAACGCGCTCGGGCAGGCCCTGCTCGCCCGCCGCATGGGCAAGACCCGGATCGTGGCGGAGACCGGCGCGGGCCAGCACGGCGTGGCGGTGGCGACGGTGTGCGCGATGCTCGGACTGTCCTGCGTGGTCTACATGGGCGCGCACGACATGGGACGGCAGGCGTCGAACGTGCTGCGCATGCGGCTGCTCGGGGCGCAGGTGCGGGCAGTTCACGCGGGGCGGCGGCGATTGAAGGACGCGGTCAGCGAGGCGGTCCGGGACTGGGTGACCAACGTGGACACCACCCACTACCTGTTCGGCACCGCCGCGGGCCCGGCGCCGTATCCGCGCATCGTGCGGGACTTCCAGACGACGATCGGCGAGGAGGCCCGCGCCCAGATCCTGAAGGCCGAAGGGCGGCTGCCGGATTACGTGCTGGCCTGTGTCGGCGGTGGCAGCAACGCCATCGGGCTGTTCCACCCCTTCCTCGACGATCCGCAGGTCCGGTTGATCGGTGTGGAAGCGGCCGGGCGCGGCATCGAAACAGGGTGGCACGCGGCCACCTTGAGCGTCGGCACGCCCGGTGAGATGGACGGCTCCTTCAGCTACCTGCTACAGGACGAGGACGGCCAGATCGCCGGGACCCACAGCATCGCGGCAGGGCTGGACTATCCGGGCGTCGGCCCGGAACTCAGCCACCTCAAGGACAGCGGCCGGGTGAGCTACCCCGCGGTGACCGATGCGGTCGCCCTGCGCGGCATGGACGCTCTCACCCGCACCGAGGGCATCATCACCGCGCTGGAATCCGCCCATGCCGTAGGACACCTGCTCGAGCTGGCCGAACGCGGCGCGCTGCCCGCGGGCGCGGTGGTGCTGGTGTGCCTGTCCGGGCGCGGTGACAAGGATCTGGAGATAGCGGCACAGCAGCTGGACCTCGCCCCACCGCACTAGTCTGGGCGGGATGACCGACGCTCTTCGCCGACACGACACCACCGTGCGTGCCTTCGCCAGCGACAACTGGGCCGGTATCCATCCGGACGTGCTGGCGGCGCTGGCCACGGCCAACGGCGGGCACCAACCCTCCTACGGCGCCGACGAATACACCACCGCGCTGCGACAGATCTTCGCCCGCCATTTCGGCGAGCATGCCCAGGTCTATCCGATGTGTACCGGCACCGGCGCCAATGTGGTTGCGCTGCAAGCTGTGTTGCCGCGCTGGGGTGCGGTGATCACTGCCGAGTCCGCGCACGTCAACTCCGACGAGTGCGGCGCCGCGGAGAAGGTGGCCGGGATCAAGATCTATCCGGTGATCGCCCCCGGCGGAAAGCTCACGCCCGAACTGGTCGACACGCAGGCGTGGGGCCGGGGCAACGAGCACCGGGCCCAGCCGCTCGCGCTCTCGATCACACAGACCACCGAACTGGGCACCTGCTATTCGGTCGCGGAGATCCGGGCGCTCTGCGACCACGCGCACGGCCTGGGCATGCTGGTGCACATGGACGGCGCCCGGCTGTGCAACGCGGCGGCGACCCTGGGCCTGGGGTTGGGCGAGTTCACCACCGCCGCCGGTGTGGACATCGTGTCCTTCGGCGGCACCAAGAACGGGCTGCTGCTCGGCGAGGCGGTGGTGGTCCTGCGCCCGGACCGCATCCACGACATCACCTACCTGCGCATGCTGACCACGCAGCTGGCCTCCAAGATGCGGTTCCTGTCGGTCCAGTTCGAGGCGCTGCTCGGCGGTGACCTGTGGCTGCGAAACGCCCGGCACGCCAACGCCATGGCCGCCCGGCTGGCCACGGCGGTGCGGGCCGCCGGAGTCGAGATCGCCCACCCGGTGCAGTCCAACGCCGTCTTCGCGATCCTGCCCCCGGACGTCACCGCCCGCCTGCGCCGGCGCTTCCCGTTCCACGTGTGGGACGAGGACACCGGCGAGGTCCGCTGGATGTGCGCCTTCGACACCACTCCCGAGGACGTGGCGGCCTTCGCCGCCGCCATCGAGGAAGAGATGAGTGCCGCGCGGGCCTGAGCCACCGGCCACCTCGACGGCCCCGCATTCCGGTCGTCGCAGCGAATGGTCGTAGCAGCGAATGTCAGCCTTCCCGAGGTCCTTCATGGTGATCCCCCGAACGAATCCGATCGCCGTCCGACTGTTGCGGCCGTTGTCGCGGCTCGGCATCCGATTATCGGACCGGCGCTGACTCACACCAGGTTGATGGAATCCAGCACTCGCGTGCCGAGTTCGACGTCGCCCGTGACGGCGACCGCGCAGGCTCGCCAGGACAGGCGGCGCGTGCTCCACAACGGGAATTCCTCTGCGAGAGCGGCGATTCGGGCCGCGGCCGTGGTGACCGGGCCCGGACGCACCCGGATCCGCCCGCCACGCGGCTCCAGGCGCCAGCTGCCCCCGCCCGGTCCGGTCAGGGTGATGGCGACGGGGGCGTCCAGCCAGCTCAGCGCCTCCCGGTGCGAGCGCTCCAGCAGCACGGTGAGCCAGGTCAGCATCGAGGCCATGCGGCGCGGGTCGGTGGGCGGGATCGGGCGGTCGAGGGCCACCGCCAGGTCGTGGCGCATATGGGTGTGCCAGTCGAAAACGAGCATGGCGGGGACGAGACCCAATGGATACCAACCCAATTCGCCGATTCGGAAGGGGATCCGGTCGATGCCCGGCGCGGTCAGCGCCCGCAGGGCGGCGCAGCCGCGCCCGCTCCACTTGGTGAAGTCCGATGTCACGTGCTTGGTCGAATGCGAGCGCCGGACGTCCACCAGCTGATTGTTCAGGCGTTCGAGATCGCGCGTGGTCGCGAGCGCCAACGCGGTCGGGGTGACGATCGCGCGCGCGGTGACGGTCAGGTGGATGAGCACGTCGGCAACCGACCATCCCGGCGCCGCGCTCGGGGCGGCCAGATCCGCCACGCTCAGCTCGGCACAGAAGTCGAGCACGGCCTGCCGCTCGTCGCGCAGTGCCAACAGGTGCCGCGAACTCATCGGGTGGCTCCCGCGACTGCCGAACACTTCATGACAAGCGCACGCTACCGGTTGGGCGGGCAACCGTGGCGCGATCGCGCCTTGACACAATGAGAGAAAACGGAGTAAATTCTCTCACGACTTGGCGTCCGCTCGAAGGAGAGCAGCGATGAACTCAGCCGTGCCGCGGCGACACCCCGATTCGCCGCGCCAGGTCCCCGGCCTGCGCCCGTTCGCGCGGCTGATGCGGATCGGCAATCCCTCCCCGGAGCAGTGGCAGGAGCTGGGCGAAGCACTACTGATCGGCGACGAGCCGATGGACCGGATCGTCGACTGGATGTACGCCGAGGGGATCGAGCACACCCGCCCGCTGTTCGAGCGGGCGTTGCGCGAGGGCATCGCCGCCGTGCCGCACGCTCCCGAACCGCTGCGCGAATTCTTCCTCCGGTACGAGACCGTGCCGGACTGGGTGGACTGGGACCGGATCCGCCGCG
Source organism: Nocardia wallacei (assembly GCF_014466955.1). Taxonomy (NCBI): domain Bacteria; kingdom Bacillati; phylum Actinomycetota; class Actinomycetes; order Mycobacteriales; family Nocardiaceae; genus Nocardia; species Nocardia wallacei. The sequence goes on from NZ_AP023396.1 coordinate 1,656,876, forward strand.
CCGAGCGGGTGTTCCGGATGGGCGGCACCGACGGGCTCTACATCGCCCGCGACGTCTCGCTGCTGGGCGGCTATCTGGCGTCGGGCTTCAACAAGACCCTCATCCGCACCGGCGCGCTGGAGAAGGGCCCGGCCAAACGCTTCGCCGAGACCCTGCAGTGGGCGCTCGACGTCACCTCCGACGACGGCATGCGGCCCCTGGGCGCCGGCTACCGCTCGACCCTGCACGTCCGGCTGATCCACGGTTTCGTGCGGCGCCACGTGGCCGCGCTGCCGGATTGGGACGCCGAGGAGTGGGGTGTGCCGATCAACCAGACCGACATGGCGGCCACTCTGGTCGGCGCGCTGATCGCGCCGTTCATCGGAGCCATGCCGATGGGCATCGTCCCCACCCGCGCCGACCTCGACGCCGGGGCCCACCTCGCCCGCTACGTCGGCTGGCTGATCGGGGTGCGCGAGGAGTGGCTGCCGGACGGGTTCCGGGACGCGGTGCGAATCCTCTACCACTGCATGACCGCCATCACGAATCCGGACGAGACCACCCCGCAGCTGGCGATGCCGATGGGTGACGATCCGCTCGGCTGGCACTACCGCAACTTCCCGGCGCTGCGCGGCCGCATCGCGCGGGCACAGCACCTGTCGGTCGCCAGTACCTTCCTCGGCCCCAAGGCGATGCGGCAGCTCGGCCTGCCGCCGTACATGCCGCCCTGGTATCCGCTGCTGCGAATCCCGGTGAACCTCACCAGAAGTGGCGCCGCGCTGCTGCTGCCCGGCGGTGTGGAACGCGCCGCCGCCCGCGGCCGCCGCGAGCAGGAGGCGTTTCTGCGGCAGCTGATCGGCGAGCGGCCCGCGGTCATCGGCGACTCGGCGAAGCACGTGAGTCACGCCGCCTGAGTTTCGCACGGCGGCGGGTACACCCGCGCGTTGTCGTCGGCGATGTCTCCAGCCGAGTGAACAGCCCGGCAGCGGGCGCGGCCATCGGCGTCGATTGTTGCTGTGCCGACGCGCAATTCGGGTCGCGGCGGCGAAGCCGCTGGATACCGGTGCGGTGCGCGGAACCGGAAGTCCGGCGTTCCCAGTGGATATCGGTGACAGTCGGGTTGCCGTCGGCGTGGGAGGCGACGCGGGCACATCCGGCGGCGGCTGCGACCGCGCCGCGCAGTGAGCGCATACGATTCTCGCGGTCGGCCGAGATCGGTGGTCCGGCAATAATGCCGGGCGATGTGGACTTGTCGGTGGCATGGGGCATGCTCATGGCACGCAGATGTCCACTAGCGCCCGGAGAGCACCATGTCGTCCCGTCGAACCAAGTCGCAACCCTTGTCGGACATCGAGATTCGGCAGATAGCCGCGGAGATCACCGACGGCCGCCCGCCGATGGTCTGGTTCACCGCGGATGCGGTGGGTGTGCCGGAGGGGCGTTCGGGCAAGGTGGTCGCACTCGGTGACCCCGCCGAGGGCGATTTCCTGCAGGTGCGCCCCACCGGCTCCAAGGATGTGCTGTCGTTCTCGCCGACCGAGGTCACGCTGACCAAACCGGCCCGCGCGAAACCACCGGCCACGAAGCAAGCCCCCAAGAAGACAACGGCAACCAGGAAGGACACCGCAGTGAGCATGCCGTCGACCGTCAACCCTGCGCCGACGCCACCCGGCCCGGCCCCGGTCCAGCCCGCTGTCACCGAGGCTCCCAAACCGGCCGCCCCGGCTCCGAAACCGCCCGCCAAGCAGAGCCAGGGCGCCGCCGCGCGCCCGGCCCGCGAGAAGAGCGCCGGCACCGCCCGCAAGTCCAAGACCCCGGAGGTGACGGTCACGCTGTCCGGCACCGCCGACGGGGAGTGGACGGTCGACGTGACGCACGGCAAGAAGCGCACGCGCGGCCTGTCGGTCCCCGGCGCCACGGTCGCCCAGGCCGCCAAGATCCTGCACCCGGAGGTCGCCGAGGTGGTCGACGCGGTGCTGGAGTCGGTGCGCAGCAGCCAGCGCGCGAAAGTCGAACAGCTGCAGGCGGAATTGGAGCAGGCCCGCCGCCTGCTCGACGACCTGTCGGGCTGAGCGAGTCGCTCAGTGGCGTGCCGAGCGTGGCGTGCGCTCCCCGCGCCCGCTCGGCACCACGTGCTCGGTCACCACGTGCTCGGTCACCACGCGCTCGGTCACCACGCGCTCGGTCACCACGCGCTCGGTCACCACGCGCTCGGTCACCACGCACTCGGTCACCACGCGCTCGGTCACCACGCACTCGGTCACCACGCACTCGGCACCAGGCGCGCGGTCACCAGGCGCTCGGTCACCACGCGCTCGGTCACCGCCCGCTCGGTCACCACGCGCTCGGGCATCGGCATCGGGACAGTGCGCATCGGCCGCCGAGCCTGACCCCGGTAGCGGGATGGTGGCGCACGGCAGCGCGGCGGCGACTCGCGCGAGAACGTAGGACACGGCTCGGTCGAGTCGCTGGTTCTGCTCCTGTGAGCGTTAACAACCCGCTAGGATCCGGGTTCGGCCGATTGGTCGTCCGGTGATCCCATCGACAGGAGATAGCTATATGTCGCCCGCCGCTGCTGAGCCGCCCGGAGTGTTCGACGCTGTGCTGGCAGGGGGTCCCGCACACTCGGTCCTGGCCGAGGGTACCCAGCTCCGCCTGGACGCCGCCCCCGTCGACTACCTCCTGGTCGCACTGTATTTCGTCTTCGTTCTCGGCATCGGCCTGCTGGCCCGCCGGCGGGTGTCGTCGAGTATCGACTTCTTCCTGTCCGGCCGTTCGCTGCCGGCGTGGGTGACCGGCCTGGCGTTCATCTCCGCCAACCTCGGGGCGGTCGAGATCATGGGCATGTCGGCCAACGGGGCCCAATACGGGATGCCGACCATGCACTACTTCTGGATCGGCGCGGTTCCGGCCATGCTGTTCCTCGGCGTGGTGATGATGCCGTTCTACTACGGCTCCAAGGTGCGCAGCGTGCCCGAGTTCATGCGCCGGCGTTTCGGCACCGGGGCACACCTGGTCAATGCGATCAGCTTCGCGCTCGCGCAGGTGCTCATCGCGGGCGTCAACCTGTATCTGCTCGGCTCGATCCTGAACGTGCTGCTGGGCTGGCCGCTGTGGGTGTCGATCATCGTGGCCGCCGTGATCGTGCTGTCCTACATCACCCTCGGCGGGCTGTCGGCGGCGATCTACAACGAGGTGCTGCAGTTCTTCGTCATCGTGGCCGCGCTACTGCCGCTGACCCTGGTCGGCCTGCATCGCGTCGGCGGCGTCGGCGGGTTGAAGGACAAGGTGCTGGGGCAGCCCGACGGCGCCGAGCAGTGGCACTCGTGGCCGGGTAACGAATTGAGCGGCTTCGGCAACAACGTCCTGTCGGTGGTCGGCATCGTGTTCGGTCTCGGCTTCGTACTGTCGTTCGGCTACTGGACCACCAACTTCGTCGAGGTGCAGCGCGCGCTGGCGACGCATTCCATCTCCGCGGCCCGGCGCACCCCGATCATCGGCGCGTTCCCGAAGATGTTCATCCCGTTCATCGTGGTGATCCCCGGCATGATCGCCGCCATCCTGGTTCCGCAGATCGCCGATCTCAAGGCCACCGGCGAGGGCGACGCCACCTACAACCAGTCGCTGCTGTATCTGATGAAGGCGGTGCTGCCGAACGGTCTGCTCGGCGTGGCGCTCGCGGGCCTGCTGGCGGCGTTCATGGCCGGTATGGCGGCCAACATCTCGGCGTTCAACACGGTGTTCAGCTACGACCTGTGGCAGCAGTACGTGAAGAAGGACGCGCCGGATCAGTACTACCTGAGCATCGGCCGCCTGGCCACGGTCGGCGCGACGGTGATCGCGATCGGCACGGCGTTCATCGCCGGCAACTTCTCGAACATGATGGACTACCTGCAGACGCTGTTCAGCTTCTTCAACGCGCCGCTGTTCGCGACGTTCATCCTCGGCATGTTCTGGAAGCGGATGACGCCCACAGCCGGTTGGGTCGGGCTGGTGTTCGGCACGCTGTCCGCGGTCGTGATCTTCATCCTGCACCAGACCGAGGTGTTCCACCTGTCGGGCCAGGGGTCGAGCTTCCTCGCCGCCGGTGTGGCATTCGCGGTCGACATCGTGCTCAGCGTCATCGTGACCCAGGTGACCACGCCGAAGCCCGCGGCCGAACTGGTCGGCCTGGTCTACTCCGAGACACCGAAGGAACAACTCAACGACCCCGACGCGGCCTCGCTGCCCTGGTACCAGCGCCCGGTCCTGCTCGCCGGTATCGCGCTGGTGCTGGTGATCGCGCTGAATATCCTCGTCCGATAAGGAAGTGACGCAATGCTTTTCGACATCCGAACCATCGTCGGCACCCTGATCGGCCTCTACGGCGTGATCCTGGTCGTCACCGGCCTGGTGAGCCACTCCGACGCCGACCTCGCCCGCTCCGGCGGCTGGAACACCAACCTGTGGTCCGGCATCGGCATGATCGTGGTCTCCGTCGCCTTCCTGGCCTGGGTGATCCTGCGCCCGGTCAAGGAATTGGTCCACCAGACAGAAGCCCAGCCCACCGACACTCCCGAGTGACCTCGAACTCGCGCCGCCGCCCGGCCTCGGCGGCGGATCAGCGGAACAGCTCGGCGTTGGCGGTGGCCCAGTCGGCGAATGTGGTGGCCCGGCCGGTGAGGTCGGCGACCGTGCTGGTGGCGATCTGCGGATGCTCGACCCGGGCGGCGAGGCCCTCGACGAACCACCGCGCGAAGAACTCGCCCATCTTCGGCTCGAGGCGTGCGGTGAGTTCGGCGGGCGACACCGTCACGAACGACAGCTCGCGGCCGATCGCCTCGGCCAGGAACCGCAAACGCTCTGCCCTGGTGAAGGTTTCGGGACCGGTGAGCCGGTAGGTCGCGCCGAGGTGCCCGTCGCCGAGCAGAATCGTCGCGGCGACACGAGCGATGTCGTCCATGGCGATGGGCGCGTCCGCGGAATCCGGATATGGTTCGCGCACTTGGCCTGTCGCGCGAATCTGCTCCGCCCAGTCGGTGGTGTTCTCCATGAATTCGTACGCGTGCAGATGGGTCCAGCCGACGCCCGACTGCTCGACCGCCTGCGCGATGGGCTGCCAGGTGGATGTCTCGTTACCGGACAGATCGACGATGTGCTGGATTCCGGCCCGGCGGGCCAGTTCGACTACCTCGGTGACGGTTTCGTGAGCCGGTGCGAGATACATCCGGTCGACGCCCGCGAAGGCGCGGGGCAGCGAGGACAGTCTCCGCAGATAGCCCTCGACCACCTCGACCTCGGGCGGGAACGCCGTGCGTTCCGGATGGTTCGACAGCGCGCGAATATCGTCGGCACCCAGGTCCACCAGGTGGTCGACGACCATGCGGCCGATATTGGCGGTGGCGCCGGTGACGAGAATCTTCATGACTCCTACTCCGGGGAGGCCGACAGCGGCTGGAAGTCGGCTCGGTGGTCGGCGGCCCACTGCGCGAAACTGCGTGGTGCTCGTCCGGTGATTCGGTGGAAGGTATCGGTAGGCGGAATACACCCGGGGCCCTCGAGGGAGTCGATACGCAGTTCCAGCATCCAGTCGACGTATTCGGCCGGATACCCGTCGCGCAGCCACTGTTCCCGCGCCTGCTGGGGACTCAGCTCTTCGAATGCGATGGCCTCACCGATCGCGGCGGCGATGGCGCGCACCTGCTCGGCCTGGGTGACCTTGGCCGGCCCCGTGAGGGTGTACGCCGCGCCGACGTGCGCGTCGGTCAGCAGCGCCGCGACGGCGACCTCGGCGATATCGGCTTCGTGCACCCACGGGTACCCTGACGCGGGGTACGGCTCCCGCACGACGCGTTCGGTGCGTATGGACTCCGCCCAGCTCAGCGCATTGACAGCCAGCAAACCGGGACGCAGGTGCGTCCATTCGGCCCCCGTCGCCTCGACCCACCGCTCGAGCTCCCGATGGGCCCGCCGTTCTACCGCCAGGTGTCGTTTCAAATGATGCAGGCCGGGATCAGCGGGCTCGTCGCCGGTGAAACCGGCCGCGACCGCGGAATGCACCACGAAGCGGCGTGCGCCCGTGCGCACCGCCCGATCGACGAAATGACCGCCGGGCGTTTCGACGTCGTAGATGTGCGGGAACAGATAGACGCGGTCCACGCCGTCGAGGACCTCGGCCCAGGTATCCGGCTGCTCGAAATCCCCGTATCTGACATCCACCGCCGCGGGAAGGCGCGCGGTATGCGGAGCGCGGGTCATGGCCCGCACCGCCTGCCCGGCGTCGACGAGCCGGTGCACGAGACAGCGTCCGATATTTCCGGTCGCGCCGGTAACGAGAATGGTCACAGCACTCCTGCTCGTCATTACGGATCAGCGAAAGTCGCTCGCGGACAGCGCCCATGGGGCAAGTCGTCGGGTAGAGCCGCCGACTCGACCGCTGCCTGGGCGAAGGTAGCGCGGATGGAAGCGGCCGCGCACATGGTTGTCGGCTTTCCCACACACTGTTGCGCGCGGCGATTTTGTGCCATCTCCAGGCCGAAGGGCTGCGAATTACGTTGTAGCGCAACCATATTGACCGATCAATCAGAAACCGGAGTCGGGTGGCGTTCTGGCGCAGGCTCAGCCGAGTAGCGCCACCGCTGCGTCGCAAGCCTGAATGATCGGGTTCGGCGTGACGTGCATGCCGTGGCAGACCAGAGCGCCTTCGTGCAGCAGGGTGATGGTGTCGGCCACGGTGTCCGGGTCCGGGGTCCCGGCCTGTGCGGCGAGTGTGTGGAACAGCTCGCGCATCCATCGCTTCTGGGCGACGGCCACCGCGTGGCCGGGGTGGCCGGACGGCAGTTCGGCATGCGCCCGGACCATGCTGCAGCCCTTCGCCCCGCGCGTGCGCATCCACTCCTCGGAGGTGTCGAACACCGCGCGCAGCCGGGTGGCCGGGTCGTCCGGAAGCGGAGCGAGTCGCTGCTCGAGCCGTTCTCGCCACTCGTGGTCGCGAGCGAGCAGGTACTCGGCCACGAGGCGGTCCTTGGACCCGAAGCGGTCGTAGAGCGTGCGCTTGGTGACGCCCGACTCGGCCGCGATCCGGTCGACGCCCACCGAGGTGATGCCGTGGTCGTAGAACAGCCGCGCGGCGGTGGCCAGGATCTGCCGTGCGCGGGGCGTCCACTCGATCGCGTCCGTCGTCTCCACCTCACTGACTATACAGATCTGTATAGTCGGCCTCATGGGTATACAGATCAGTGAAGTGCGATCGGGACGGGCCGGGTTGGTCGTGTTGTCGGCGCTGTTCGTGGTCTGCTGGAGTTCCGGATTCGTCGGGGCCAAGCTCGGCGGGGCGGATGCTCCGGTCGCGACCGTCCTCCTGTGGCGGTTCGTTCCGCTGGCACTGGTCCTCGCGCCGCTGGCCGTGCGAGTCCACGGCATGCCGGGCGCCCGCGCGCTGGGCCGGACGGTCGTCATCGGCCTGCTCTCCCAGACCGGTTACCTGACAACGGTGTACTGGGCCATCGCCCTCGGCGTGAACACCGGCACCACCGCCCTGATCGACGGTATTCAGCCGCTGGTCGCGGCGGCGCTGGTCGGCCCGCTACTCGGGGTCGTGGTGTCCGCCCGGCAGTGGGCCGGTTTGGCGCTGGGCCTGGCCGGGGTCGCGCTCGTCACGGTGTCCGACGCCGTCGAGGCGAGCGGCGTGCCGTGGTGGGCCTATCCGATCCCGCTGGCGGGCATGCTGGCATTGATCGCCGCCACCGTCCTGCAGCGGCGAATCACCGCGCCACCACCGGTGCTCACCAGCCTGGCTGTCCAATGCTGCAGCAGCGCGGCGGTTTTCACCGTTGTCGCGGTGGCGCTGGGTACCGTGTCTCCGCCCGCACAGCCGCGCTTCTGGCTGGCCACGGGATGGCTGATCGTCTTCGCCACCCTCGGCGGCTACGGCTTGTACTGGTACCTGGTCGAGAAAATCGGTGTCACCCGAGTCAATTCCCTGATGTTCCTGATGGCCCCGACCACGGCGGTCTGGGGCGCGGTGCTGTTCGGCGAATCGTTCACGGCGGTGACGGCGGTGGGCTTGGCTATCGCCACGGCCGCGGTTGTCGTCGTGAACATGCCGCGCGGCACCACTTTTCGGCAATTCGCCGGGCGGCGGGTGTGGTCGGCCCCCTCATGCGTGCCCACCACACCCGCGTTGGGCAATAGCCGAAGCCCCGGTAGGAAAGGGGCTATGGAGTCAGCCGGCCGTACGGCGGCGGGTCAGGCCCACGATGACGTCGACGGCCAGGAACATCAGCAGGCTGATTCCGAGCACCGGTGCGAACCAGCCGATCGCCACGGCGACGGCCGGCACCGTCACCATGAGATACAACGGTGCGCGACGTAGCGCTCCACGGCGCGGTGGCTTGCCGAACGCGAAGCGGCTGCCCGCCCGGGTGGGACGGCGGCGCCACCACATCAGGTAGCCGCGCACGAGCACGGTGATCAGGGCGATCATCGTGGCCAGCAACAGCAACTGATTGGCGAGCCCGAACAGCAGGCCCATGTGCAGCTGGATACCCCAGTTGGCGAGCTTGGCCATCAGCGGCCAGTCGCGGTAGCGGAGCACGTCGGTCACGTCTCCGGTGCGTCCGTCCACAGCGATCGAGTCCTGCGTGTACACCCCGGACAGCCGACGTTCCTGCGCGACGAAGGCGGCGCCGTCCGCGGCCGGGATGCTGATCTCCAGCGGTCCTTCCAGCCCGTGTCCGCGCGCGACCGCGTACACCTTGTCCGCCTGCGCGGCCCGGTCCGCCGGCACCGGCGCGCCCATGTCGTGGCCGCTGTGCCCGGCATGTTCACCCGCGGCCGCCACTGCGGGACCGGCAGCTCCCGGCAGGGTTGCGCTCATGGCCGGTTTGGTCCAGCTGAGTTCGGCGCGCAGCTTCTCGATGTGCTCACCGGCGTACGTCGACCAGGTCATCCCGGTCGCGGACAGGAAGAGCAACGGTACCATGATCCAAAAGCCCACGGCCGCATGCCAATTCAACGCTCTGATGCGTCCGGGCCGAGACCGATCGGGCCGTGCCAGCCAGGCGATCGACCGCCGTTCCCGCCGTGACCGCACCCGCCGTACCCAGAGCACGAGCCCGGCCAGCGCGATGACCCACATCCACGACGCGGCCATCTCGCTGTACAGCCGCCCCGGCTCGCCCAGATGCAGGTTCCGGTGCAGCAGGTCGATCCAGGTGCGGGTGGGCAGCGCACCCGAGCTGCCGTACACCACACCGGCGCCGACAGTCTCGGCCGTGGCCGGATCGACGAATACCGCCCGCCGCTCGGACTCGCCCAGCGCCGGATCGGTGAAGATCACCCGCGTGGTCTCGCCCTGATTCGGCGCGGGCGCGACAGCATTCAGCCCCAGCCCCGGTTCCGTGGCCACGGCCGCCGCGATCTGCTCCGACAGCGGCCGGGCCGGGCCGGCCGAATCGACGTGCAGCAGATCGCGATCCACGATCGACTCCAGTGTGGGCGAGATCGCGTACAGCGCACCGGTAACTGCGGCGATCAGAATGAACGGCGCTACGAAGACACCGGCATAGAAATGCAGCCGCATCGCCAACGCGGACAACGCTCCGCGCGTATCACGGCCGCGATCCGGCGGCGCGGGCGCGCCGGACGCCTCCGGCGCGAGCTGTGGCGGCTCCTTCGCGGGAACCGGTGAATCGGTAATGCTCAAGGGAAGTGCTCCTGTTCGAGAGGCACCCGTACGCGCTGTCGCCCGGTGGCTGCGGACAATCCGGCGGCCACCGACCCACCTGCCCGAGCGGCGGCTCATATCGCCACCACCTCCCGAACGGTCGGCCGCCACGGCACTGCCATCCATGCAATGAACTCGTGTCCGCGGCTTTGCTCAGCCGGGCCACGGGCTCTGGCTCGTCGTCGTGGTCTTGCCGACCGGCCGACGGCTCTGGCTTGCCGTCGCGGTGTTGCCGACCAGCCGATGGCTCTGGCTCGCCGTCACGGTGTTGCCGACCGGCCGATGGCTCTGGCTCGCCGTCGCGGTATTGCCGACCGGGTGACGGGTTCGCGCTCGCCGTGGTGGTCTTGCCGACGGGTTGCGGGCTTGTGTTCGCTGCCCCCACGTTGCTGCCTGGCTGACAGACTCGTGCTCGCCCTGCGGGCCAGCGGACTCGTCCCGTCACTACGGACGGGTGCCTGGTTCGGCACGGAGTCCGTTGTGCGGCTCGGTCAGGTTCGCGACCCGCTCCGGCGTGTGCGGTGATGGCACAGCTAGTGATGAGGCGAGCGGCGGCTGTCATCCATGCGTCGAAATGCCCGGTGGCACCGGACCTTCCGGCCGGAGGACGTCACCACGTGCTCCATGGGTGCAGTGCGACATCGGAAGCCGTTCCGGCCGTTGGGATTCCGCTCAACAGACGATCAGCTCGAGCGTTCACGCGAGACAGCGTCGGGATGTGTACGGGTGTAGGGAATATTCAGCCTCGAACAGGCACCGGCGGGCCGCGCGTGCGGAAGACCTCAGCGGCGAAGACCCGCAGCACCACTCGATCGCGATGAGTGATCCGCAGCGCCGCAGGCCCGGCGATCACCGGTGATCGCAGCAGCTTCGGCAGCACCCGCGACAGTGCCGTCCCGATCCGGTAGGCCGCCTCCGCCGCGTGAATGACGAAAGCGGCGCACAGCGCGGCGGCGAGATGGGCGCACAGCATTACCGGCGTCCACATCGATTCCCCATGCGACATGCCCCCGAACGACAGTACGGCGTGCCCGAGCAGTTGCCCGCCGACCAGCGCGACGCCCAGCCCGGACCGTGTGTGCCGCAACGGCCCCAAACCGGCCACCAGCGCGCCGACCACCGTGCAGGCGGCCACGAGCAGCGCCACGGTGGTGGTCCCCACCGGCATCCCACCCGATGCCCAGCCGTGCGCCGCCACCGAAAGCGCCCCGGAAACCGACCCGGCCGACCCACCGCGCAACCGCGCCGCCGCCGCACGGCGCATACGCACCGCCGCGGCGTCGCGGGCCGGAGATCGGCCGGATTCGAGGATCACCTGCTGATGATAACGGATTGTTTACCGTCAATTATTCGCACTCGCACAGCAATTCCACACAGAACTACCCCGCCCGGGAACTACTCGGCGGTGGCCTCCATCTCCACGAGCGGTTTGCGGAGAAGTTTGCCGGTGGCATTGCGGGGGAGTTCCTCGAGGAAGATGACCTCACGCGGCACCTTGTACCGAGCGAGGTTGGCCTTGACGAATTCCTTGATCTCCTGCGGATCGCGCGCGGAGTCGGGGCCGGGAACCACGATGGCCCGCAGCCGCTTACCGAACTCGCGGTCGTCGACACCGACGACGGCCGCTTCGAGAACATCGGGCCGATTGGCGATGAGATGTTCGACTTCCTGCGGGAAGACGTTCTCGCCACCCGAGACGATCATGTCGTCGTCGCGGCCATCGATGAACAGCAGCCCGTTCTCGTCGAAGTGGCCGACATCGCCGGAGGACATCATGCCGTCGACGGTCTCCTTGGTGCGCCCGTCGGTGTAGGCGGTGAAGGAGTGCGCGTTGGAGATGAAGATCGTGCCGGTGACGTGCGGCTCGGTGATCCGCTTCCGATTCTCGTCGTACAGCGCCAGGCGGATGCCGACCGGCGGGCGCCCGGCGGTGGTCGGTGCGATCCGCAGCTCCTGCGGGCCGGCGACCGTGATCACGGCGCACTCGGTGGAGCCGTAGACGTTGTAGAGGACGTCACCGAAGTAGTCGAGACTGCGGGTGACCACGTCCGGCGGGATCGCCGAGCCCGCGGCGAACAGCATGCGCAGCGACGACATGTCGTACTTGGCCAGCGTCTCCGCGGGCAGGTCGAGCATGCGCTGCAACATCGTCGGCACCACCACGAGCGACGACGCCTGATACTTCGTGATGTTGGCGAGCGTCTGCTCCGGATCGAAACGCCGCTGCTGGAACACCATTCGGTTGCCCAGCGCCAGCCCGAGGGTGAACTGCGACAGACCGGTGGCGTGGAAGATCGGCGCGGCCACCACCATGGTGCCGTTGCGCGGCAACGGAATTCGGTCCAGGAACTGCGCGGAGATGAACGGGCTGACCTTCTCCCGCGGGGCGCCCTTGGGCGTGCCGGTGGTGCCGGAGGTCAGGATGATCATCCCGCCCGGCTTCTCCGGCGCCGGTACCGGATCGCCGGACCTGTTCTCGCGCAACGAATCCAGCGTCGGTATGGACGGATCCACGCCGTCCTTCTCGTCCACCCACGTCAGGATGCGCGGGATGTCCGCCGGGATCGCGCTCATCAACTCGACGAACTCGCTGTCGTGCAGGACCGCCTTGACCTGCTCGCGCGCGGCGACATCGGCGAATTGCGGTTTGGCGAAACCGGTGTTCATCAGTACCGCGCGCACCCCGAGCTTGCCGGTGGCGGCCAGGCTCAGCACCATGCCGCGGTGGTCGCGGGCCAGCAGCCCGACGACATCGCCCTGCCCCAGGCCCAGTGCCGCCAGGCCGCGCGCGACCTGGTTGGACTGGGCGTCGATCTCGGCGAAGGTGAGTTCTCCGCGTTCGTCGACGATGGCCGGTGCGTGCGCGTTGGTCTTGGCGGCGTGCATGATCACGCCCGCGAACGGGCCGAACTTGCCGACATTGAGCGCCGAGCCGATCGCGTGGTCGGGCCGCAGCGGGCTGAACAGCCCCCGCTTGCGCATGGCGTTGACGCTGAGAGCCATATCTCCGGCCTTGCGGAGGGCCCCGCTGACTGACGGAAGGACAGCTGACATAGGTACAACCTTCCGCGGATACCGCCGATCGGGCTGGCGGACCGCAACATCGAGATCCAGTGCGCTGCTAACCCTAGCAAGCAGGTCAGACGGGATGTGGTTCGTGTCTCTGTAACGGAGAGTACGCCTATAACTGGACGGTTGATCTACTGCGTGGCGGGGTATTCGCTCAGCACCCGCCGCAGTAGTTTGCCGGTCGTGTTGCGGGGGAGTTCATCGAGGAAGACGACATCGCGCGGCACCTTGTAGCGAGCCAGATTGCCCTTGACGTAGGCCTTGATCTCGTCGGCGTCGGGTGTGACGCCCGGCTCGGGCACCACGAACGCGCGCAACCGTTTGCCGAACTCCGCATCGTCCACCCCGATCACCGCGGCGTCGAAGACATCGGGACGCTCCAGCAGCAGATTCTCGACCTCCTGCGGGAAGACGTTCTCGCCGCCGGAGACGATCATGTCGTCGTCGCGGCCGTCGACGAACAGCAGGCCGTGCTCGTCGAAATGGCCGACATCGCCGGAGGACATGAAGTCGCCGATGATCTCCTTGTGGCGGCCGTCGGTGTAGCCCTTGAACGGCGCGCCGGAGCGGATGAAGATGCGGCCGGTGACGTGCTTGTCGCGGATGCGGCGGCCGTCGTCGTCGAACAGCGCGACCTCGCAGGTGGTGGGCGCGCGACCGGCGGTCCCGGGCGCGATGGCCAGGTCCTGCGGTTGCGCCACGGTCGCGACGGCGCACTCGGTGGAGCCGTACAGGTTGTAGACGACCGGGCCGAACGCCTCGGTGGCGCGGATGGTCAGCTCCGGCGACAGCGCCGAACCGGCCAGCACGATGGACTTCAGCGACGACAGGTCGTACTTCGCCCGGACCGCCGGAGCCAGTTCGACCATGCGGTGCAGCATGGTCGGCACCGCGACCAGCATCTCCACCCGGTGTTCGGCGATCTTGCGCAGCGTGGTCTCGGCGTCGAAGCGGCGGATCAGCACCACCTCGTTGCCGAGGCCCGCGGCCACCAGCCAGGTGGCCTGGCCGGTGCTGTGGAAGATGGGCGAGACGATCATCATCCGGCCCTGACGTGGGAACGGCAGCCGATCGATCACCTGGACCGTCGACAGCGGCGAAACCTTGTCGCGCGGAGCGCCTTTCGGTAATCCGGTGGTGCCGCTGGTGAGGATGATGAAGCCGCCGGGCTTGTCGGGCAGCGGCAGGGGAGCGCTGGAGTTGGCGGCGATCAGTTCCTCGATCGTGGTGGCGCCCTCCGGCAGTTCGTGGCCCTCGTCGACCCAGGTGAGCACGCGCGGCAACGCCGGCGGCAGCGCGTCGAGCAGTCCGACGAACTCGCTGTCGTGCAGCACCGCCTTGACGTTCTCCCGCTTGCAGACCTCGGCGAACTGCGGTTTGGCGAAGCCGGTGTTCATCAGCGCCAGCCGGGCGCCGAGCTTGCCCGCCGCCGCCATCGCCAGCAGCAGGCCCCGGTGGTCGCGGGCCAGGATGCCGATCACGGTGCCCGGCGTGACGCCGAGGCTACGCAGGCCGTGCGCCAGCGCGTTCGAGCCCTCGTCCAGTTCCCGGTAGGTCAGCGCGCCACGTTCGTCGACGGCCGCCACATTGGCGGGCCAGGTCCGCGCGGCGTGCCGGACCATGGTCGCCTGCGGGCCCAGGACACGCGACTCCTTGATGGTCCGCAGCGTCTCGACCGGATCGCCCGGATCGATGAACCCGCGCGTCCGCAGCACGTTCAGCCCCCGCAGCGTCTCGACCGTGTGGGCCGTCCTGCGCTGCACTTCCTCCAGAATCGAGGTCACCTCGAACACCTCCGCGTGCCCCACGTGCGCCGTCGCACGCAACCCGTCCGTGTGTGGAAGGTAGCAGCCGGATGTGACCTGGGATACACAAATTCGGCCAATTCGGGCGCTCGCCAGCTACCTACCGCGGACGCATTTGTCGTACAGGTCGGGAAAGCGGCCGTCGGGGTCGTAGGCGGCCTTCAGCCGGTGGTAGGTGTCGCCGCCGTACAGCTGCCAGAATTCGTCCTCGCGGTAGTGCGCCGTCGAGTACAGCGGTTTGCGGCCGCCGAGTTCGGTGATCTTACGCTCGATCAGGCGGTTGTGGTGGTCCGGCGCCTGGCCGCGGCGTAGGCGGACCGGCGCCCAGAACCCGATGCTGACGAACAGGCGGCCGGTCTCTATCGGGTACAGGCTCGCGCGACGGCGCATGACGAACGGGCACAGCCAGACCGGCGCGATGCCGACCTCGCGGGCGAAGAACTCCAGGAATTCCGGCACCGTCTCGGCGGGCAGGTCCGCGTCCTGCAGCACCCATTCCACCGGGCGGCCGACCGCGGCGAGCACCCGGTCGGCCCGGCCGTCGCGCCGCGCCCACATCTGCAGGCGGCGCAGGGTCTCGGCATTGCGATAGCGCCGCGGCCAAAGTTGCCGCACGACAGGGTTTTCCAGGCCGAACGCCTTGGACGTCCAGTACAGGTCGGTGTCCCAGCGCCACAGGTAGTCGCGGATGGTGAGGTAGTCCTCGGTGTGTGTGCGGACGGCGTGGTAGTAGATGCGCCGACCGGTGTAGTCGGACAGGTAGGGCGCGGTGTCGGTGAAGGTGCCCAGGCTGAGATGGACCGCGTCCGGGCCGAAGTAGGTGCCGTCCACGAAATCGACTCGCTCCCCGTCGAATTCGCGGGTCTCGGTGATCTTTCGCAGCGCCGATACCCATTCGCCGGTCGAGCCCGTTCGCACGTGCCGCAGCCGGATCAGCCGTTGCGCCGGTTCCAGGTCGAGCCGCAGCCGCAGGGCGTAGCCGAGACAGCCGTAGGAGTGCGGGAGGGCGTGGAACAGTTCGGCGTGCTCGTTGTCGGCGGTGGCCGTGACGATACGGCCGTCACCGGTCAGGACCTCCATCTCGGTAACGCTGTCGTGCGGCAGACCGGCCCGGAACGACGAGGATTCGGCCCCGGTGCCCACGACCGCGCCGCCCAGGGTGATGGTTTTGCAGTCCAGCACCAGCGGCGGCAGCATGCGCCGGGCGAGGGCGGCGTCGGCGATCGTCTCGTAGGTCGCCATGCCCTCTACCTCGGCCGTGCGGCCGCCCGGATCGACGGTCAGCACCCGGTCGAAGGTCCGCACGTCCAGCCCGTTCCCTTGCTGGACGCGCGGGCGCCACAGGTTGGAGGTGGACTTGACCAGGTGCACCGGCTCGTCGGCCGGTAACGACGCGAACCTGTCGTGCAGTTCGGCGACGTCCCGGCGATGGCGGGCGATCGCTATATCGGACGGTATTTCTGACATGGCATCCCCCTCATTGCGAATCTGCCTGCGCCGGTGCGCTTTCAGGCCTGTCTCGATCGCGGAACCCCAGCATGACACGCACCTCCGACACATTCCGGCGATTGGGCTGGTCTCGCGTTCTCGTCCCGGCGCGTCGCCCGCGTACACGCGCCGGTGACTGCCCGTCGTGGCCGATGCGGGAACCTCGTGGCCGAATCACCGCATACTGTGAGCGTCATGCGTATCGCGGTGTTGACGATGCTCGTGCTCCTGGCGGCAGGTTGCTCCCTGACCAAAGACGGCGAGCCACATCCCGTTTCCGATGCCGTCATGCAAGCGCCCGCGCGAGGAGCTTCGTTCGCCGACGTCGCCGCTTGGGTGCAGGCCGGTAAACCGGTCGACCCCGCACACTTCGGCACCGCCACCCGAGATGGTAGATCCACACCGTTGAACGGCGACATTGCATTCGTGAGCCCAACCGGGAAAATCAAGTGCACCACCGATTTTCGCACCGGTTTCGACGACCTGAGCTGCCTGGTGGACCTGCGGCACCCGCCCACGCGCCCCCCGGGCGACCAAATCGGCAACTGGGTCCCCAACTGGATCGATTACACGGGCACGACCCTCTCGGTCGGCTCCCTGCACGGCGACCCGGGCCCCTTCGTCCTCGGCGATGGCGCCGCGCTGCCCTACGGTAGCCGCATCACCGCCGAGGATTTCACCTGCCGCCTCGAAACGGACGGTCTCGTCTGCGTGCACGCGGTGGCGAAATCGGCCGCGCGGATCAGTGATGCCGGGGTGGTCCCGTTCGGTTGCCTCCACGAGCAGGCCGCGGACCCGAGAGAGCAGTTGGGCCAGGTCTTCGGCTGCTGAGTTTCGAGGTCGCTCGCCCCGGCGCGGTCCAGTACCGTAATCCCAGGCTCGGGTGGAGGAGGACGGGGTTGGGTAGCACGCTGGCGCACGGGCAGGTCTTCGCCGGCTATCGCATCGAACGGTTGCTGGGCGTCGGCGGCATGGGCGAGGTGTATCTCGCGCACGACCGGGATCTGCCCCGGTTCGTCGCGCTGAAGCTGCTCAGTCACGCCATGGCCGGTGACCCGGACGTCCGAGCGCGGTTTCAGCGGGAGGCGGATACCGTTGCGCGGCTGGCTCATCCGAATATCGTGGCCATTCACGCGCGGGGTGAGCACGAGGGCCGGTTGTGGATCGCGATGGAATACATCGACGGCACCGATGTCGCCGCCGTCGTGCGCAACGGACCGATCCCGCCGGAGCAGTCGGTGCGGATCATCACCGAGACCGCCCGCGCGCTCGACCACGCCCATGCGGGCGGGATCCTGCACCGCGATGTCAAACCGGCCAACATCCTGCTCGCCCGCGGACCGCAGCAGCGGGTGCTGCTCGCCGACTTCGGCATCGCCAAGGCGCTCGACGAATCCGTCGGCCTCACCCGCACCGGCGACGTGTATGCCAGCCTCCAGTACGCCGCGCCCGAGCAGTTCGATGCCGGCTCACCGGTCGATCACCGCACCGACGTATACGCGCTCGGGGGCACCCTCTATCACATGCTCACCGGCGACCACCCGTATCCCGGAAGCAATTCGGCGCAACTCATCAACGCCCACCTGCATCTGCCGCCACCGGTACCGAGCCGCCGGAACCCTGCGCTGCCACCGGGTTTCGACGCCGTCATCGCCCGGGCACTGGCCAAGGACCCGCGTCAGCGTTTCGGCAGCTGCGGAGAACTGGCCGCCGCGGCGGCGAACGCCTTGTCGGGCAGGCCCATTCCGCATCCGATGGCCTTCACTCCCGGTCCCTCGGCGCCGCCGGTGCCGAAGCGCCGCCGCCGCGGATTGTTCGTCGCCGCCATGCTGGGCATCGTCCTGGTCCTCGGCGGCGCCGCCACGACTGTCGTTCTGGTGCTGCACAATTCGTCCAGTAAACAGCACGAGCAACAGGCCGCCGAAGAAGCACGCGAGGCGTCGCGCAAGTTCGCCTGCGATTTCGGGCGCGCCATGATGACCTACGACTACAAAGATCTCGACTCCTACAAGAAGTCGCTGGACGACGGAGCGGCCGGTGATCTCCAGGCCCAGTTCGACACCACGTGGTCCGCGCTGCGAGGCGCCATGGTCCAGAGCCAGGTGTCCTCCCGGGCCAGCGCCGCCGAGTGCTACTTCAAATCCGGCGACGCCACCCGCGCGGAAATCACCGGTCTACTCACCCAGACACTCCACAACATAACCACCGGCGCGAACCCCCAAACCAAACAAGTCCCCGTCACCCTGACCGTCGAATACCTCGACGGCCGCTGGCAGTGCACCAAACTGGACACCCCCCAGCCCCCGAACTGACGGCTCGGCCGATGAATTCGTGGCTCCCGGCCGGTCGAAGCTCTTGACACCCTAGGAAAGGAGACCGTTATGTCGGAGCTTCTCGTTGACTTCATCACCTCCCTCGATGGCTATGCGTCGGGGGAGGGCTGGCCCGGGTTCTGGGGACTCGAAGGCCCGGAGTACCTCGCATGGCTCGGTGAGCAGCCCGAGCCGAAGTACCTGATGGGAGCGAATACCTACCGCCTGATGTCGGGCTTCGCCGCCGGTGAGGTTCCCGAGGGCCAAGACGAGTTCAGGCCCGAGGAAGAGGCATCGGTCGACGGGCTCACGAAAGCGTCCAAGGTGGTGTTCTCCTCCTCGCTGGAGGAGCCGCTGGTGTGGGCCAACTCCACGCTCGTTCGCGACGACGCCGTGGAGGCGGTCCGTGCCATGAAGTCGAGTGGTTCGGGGCTGCTCAGCACCATCGGCAGCCTGAGGCTGTGCCGGTCCCTGCTGCGAGCCGGACTCGTCGACCGATTCCGGGTCGTGATGTTCCCGGTCATCACCGGCGCTACGGGCGCGGAACGCATCTACGACGGCTATCCGGACGTCGCCCTCGAGATGACCGACCACCGCACCTTCGACGGCCGCATCCAGTTGGTCGAGTACAAGCCCCGCGTCCTCGAGCACCCCCCGCTCGGCGCCCCGGCGTGACATCGCCTCTCCACCAGACCAGCGTGCCCGGAAGCGAAACAACCGGCGCGAGGCATGACACACACTCGCGCCGGTTCTCCGTGGTCCTGCGACCTACTTCAGTTCGGCGCTGGTCAGCTCCAGGACCCGGCGGGCCACGATGAGTTGCTGGATCTGCTGGGTGCCCTCGAAGATGTCGAGGATCTTCGAGTCGCGGGCCCACTTCTCCAGCAGGAGGCGCTGGGAGTAGCCGACGCCGCCCGCCAGCTCTACTGCCTTGAGTGTGACGTCGGTGCCCATGCGGCCGGCCTTGGCCTTGGACATGGAGGCCTCGAGGGAGTTGGGCTTCTTGTTGTCGGCCATCCAGCCGGCGCGCAGGGACAGCAGGTAGGCCGCCTCCCAATCCGCCTCCAGGCGCAGGAATTCCGCGGCCGCGGCGTGCTGGGCGTTGGCGGGGCGGTCGTAGTCGATCTCGACGCCGGCCTCGGTGAGGATCGTGCGCAGTTCCTCGAGGGCGGCGCGGCCGACGCCTACGGCCATCGCGGCCACCAGCGGGCGGGTGTTGTCGAAGGTCTGCATGACCCCGGCAAAACCCTTCTCCACGTTGACTTCCGGGCTGCCGAGGATGTTGTCCTTCGGGATCCGGCAGTCCTCGAGCCGCAGCTCGGCGGTGTCGGAGGCCTTGATGCCCAGCTTGTGCTCGAGCCGGGCGACGGTGAGGCCCGGGGCGTCCCGCGGCACCACGAACGACTTGATGGCGGCGCGGCCCTTGGTCTTGTCGACCGACGCCCACACCACGATGTGGGTGGCGCGCGAACCGGCGGTCACGAAGATCTTGGTGCCGTTGAGCACCCACTCGTCACCGTCGAGCACCGCCGTGGTGGTGACGGCAGCGGAGTCGGAACCGAACGACGGCTCGGTGATCGCCATGGCGGCCCACACCTTGCCGAACCGGTCCAGCTGCTCGTCGGTGGCGACCGCGGCGATGGCCGCGTTGCCGAGGCCCTGATACGGGATCGACAGCATGAGGCCGACATCGCCCCAGGACGTCTCGAGGGCGTTCATCAGCGCGGACATGTTGCCGCCGTTGGAGTTTCCGAGCAGCTCGGTGGCGTGGTTGTCGGCCTTCTCGCCGGTGTCGGACTTGCGGCCGCCGGTGGCGCCGGAGATGTCCTGGGTGCCGGAGTCGGCCAGGCCCTCCACCATGGCGGCCATGGTGTCCAGCTCGACCGGGTACTCGTGCTCGGCGAGGTCGTATTTACGCGAGATCGGGCGGAAGATCTCCTGCGCGACCTGATGCGCCTGGTTGGCGCTGGCCCGCAGCTTCTTGGGGAGTTCGAGATTGATCATGATGGTCTCTCCGTTGCGGAAGTCGGGCTAGACGAGAACAACACCCTCGGCGATGCCGATGGCGCGCAGATCGCGGTACCAGCGCTCGACCGGGTGCTCCTTGGTGAAGCCGTGGCCGCCGAGCAACTGCACGCCGTCCAGGCCGATCTGCATGCCCTTGTCGGTGGCCAGCTTGCGGGCCAGCGCCGCCTCGCGAGCGAACGACAGGCCCTGCTCCGCGCGTGACGCACCCCGCAGAGTCACGAGCCGCATGCCGTCCAGTTCGATCGCGATATTGGCGACCATGAACGCCACCGCCTGGCGATGCGCGATCGGCTCGCCGAAAGCCTCGCGCTCCTTCACGTACGGGATCACGTAGTCCAGCACGGCCTGGCCGGTACCGACCGCGAGCGAGGCCCAGCCCAGCCGGGCCAGCCGCACCGCGTCGGCGTACTCCTCGGCGCGCTGGGCGGCGTCGCCGTCGCCCAGGATCGCGTCGGTGGAGACCGCCACGTTGTCCAGGATCAGCCGGCCCAGGCCCGCGGCCCGCAGGCCCATGCTCGGGTCGGCCTCGATCACCAGGCCCGGGGTGTCGGATTCCACGATGAACAACGCCGGGCGGCCGTCCAGCTCGGCGGCGATGATGAACAGCTCGGCATCGCCGGCGGCCGGGACCAGGCTCTTCACGCCGTTGAGCCGGTAGCCGCTGGGGGAGCGGGTGGCCTTGGTCTGCAGCGCGAACGGGTCGAACAGCGGCCGCGGCTCGCTGATCACGACCGAGGCCTGCGGCACGTTCTCACCCGTGAAGGCGCCCAGGTAGGTCTGCTGCTGGGCGTCGGTGCCCCACTGCGACAGCGCGACCGCGACCCCCGAGGGCGCCAGGATCGGCAACGCCAGCCCCATGTCGCCGTGCGCGAGCGCCTCGGCGACCATCGAGTTGGTGACCGCGCCGCGCTCGGCGGCCGCGCCCTCCAGCTCCTCGGGCACGTTGATCAGCGTGATGCCGAGTTCGGCGGCGCGCTCGAGCAGGTCGCGCGGCGCCTTGGCGGCGCTGTCGGCCTCGTAGGCGGCCGGGCGCAGGATCTCCTCGGCGAACTCGCGTACCGTCTCGACGATCATCTTCTGCTCGTCGCTCGGGGTGAGGTCGAAGTAGTCCTTGTTGCGGGACTCGTTGGCGGGCAACCGCTTCGGCTGTCCGCCGCCGGCCACCTTGTTGAACGCGCGGGTGGCCCTGCCCAGGGTGCGGAAGCCGGTCTTGGTGCCTTCGTAGGTGAGCCGGTTGATCGGCTCGCGCAGCTTGTACTTCTCGGCGAGCTCGGACCCGGTCAGGGTCGTCATGACCCGCATGGCCGCGCCCATCCAGTCGCGCTTCTGCGGATTCAGGCCCACGGCGGAATCCGGACGACGCTTCGTTGCGGTGTCTCGAGTGCTCATAATCACCAGTCTTCTCGGGGTGGGTGGTGGGTGATCGGTCCCAGCATCTTACTGTCGAGTAAGGCTATCTTACTCCAGAGTAAGAAAGGAGTCGAGCGGCAGCACACACAGAGCGATCTCCGCCACAGCTTCGTGCCGATAGTGTCGGTTGATGGGCCAGTTTCATTTCGATCCCGATACCTACGACGACCTGATGGCCGCGGAGGTTCCCGACTACGCCCGGCTGCAGGACGCGGTCCGCGACGCGACGATCGGAGTCGGCCGGGTCGGCCGGGTACTGGACCTGGGCACCGGCACCGGGGTCACTGCCCGCGGGGTGCTTCAGGTGCATGCCGGAGCGACCCTCGTCGGCGTGGACGCGAGCGCGGCGATGCTGGCCCACGCCCGCGCGGTGCTGCCGGTCGATGCCGAACTGCGCGTGGGCCGCCTGCAGGACCCGCTGCCGAACGGCCCGTTCGAACTGGCCGTCTCGGCGCTGGCGGTGCATCATCTGGACGGTCCGGGCAAGGCCGACCTGTTCCGCCGCGTGGCCCGCGAACTCGTGCCGGGCGGTCGATTCGTCCTGGGCGACTTGGTGATTCCCGAAGACCCCGCCGACGCCGTCACCCCGATCGACGGCGCCTACGACACCCCCAGCACCTCCCCCGACCAAGTGCGCTGGCTCAGCGAGGCAGGGTTTTCCGTCGAATTGGCCTGGGAGCACAAGGATCTCGCGGTCTTCGTGGGCGACCTGCCGAGCTGACGGATCGCCCGACCGGGCGGACTCGGCTCACGACCACGGCACGCCCTCGGCTCGGTGCGGGGCACCGCGGCCGGCGCGCTCCCGATCAGGGCCGCAGGCGGGTGAGAACTTCGTCGTGCAGGGTGCTGTTGGTGGCTACCGCGCTGCCACCGTGCGGGCCGTCGCTGCCGTCGAGAGCGGTGAAGCGCCCCCCGGCCTCGCGGACGAGGACATCCAGTGGGGCCAGGTCCCACAGCGATACCTCGGGTTCGGTGGCGATATCTACCGCGCCCTCGGCGAGCAGGCAATAGCCGAAGAAGTCGCCGTAGCCGCGAGTGCGCCACACCGCGTCGGTGAGATCGATGAGCCGGTCACGCAGGCCGAGATCGCGCCAACCGGAGAGGCTGGAGATGGCCAGGCTGGCGGCGCCGAGTTCGCGGACCGCCGATACCGCGATCGCCTTCGGCGGCCCCGACTCGAAACGAGTGAACGCGCCGGAACCGGTTGCGGCCCACCACCTTCGAGACAGCGCGGGCGCGCTCACCACGCCCACCACCGGTACACCGTCGACGAGCAACGCGATCAGCGACGCCCACACCGGTACGCCGCGCACGAAGTTCTTGGTGCCGTCGATCGGGTCGAGCACCCACTGCCGTCCGGTGAATTCGGCAGCGCCGCCGAACTCCTCGCCCAGCACGGCGTCGCCGGGGCGCTCGCGTTCGAGTTCGGCTCGCAGGGCGCGCTCCACCGCCAGATCCGCGTCGGACACCGGTGTCAGGTCCGGCTTGCTGTCGACCTTCAGATCCAAGGCTCCGAAGCGCGCGCGAGTGATCGTGTCGGCCGCGTCGGCCAGGCGCAGGGCGAGCTCGAGGTCCGCGGAGTGGTCGGTCACGCGGCACACGTTAGCCGGTGCCCGCGGCGGTGCGGGGTGGTGGTGGTCTACTGCGGAATCTGCCAGACCGCCGGCCAATCCCGGCCGCGGAAGGCGGCGTCGATGCCGCCGTCGCAGAACAGGACCGAGCCTACGAAGAACCCGGCCCGGTCGGACAGCAGGAAGCCCACCAGCTCCGCGATCTCCTCCGGCCGCCCGGCCCGGCCGATCGGCGTTGCCGCCAGGAAACCCTTCATACCCTCGCCGATGAGCGCGTCGTCGGCGCCCTCCCGGGTCATCGGCGTATCGATGATTCCCGGTGCGATGGCGTTGAGGCGGATGCCCTCCTTGATGTACTCGGCCGACCGCGTGCGGGCGTACCACGCCAGCGCCGCCTTGGTGGCCGGGTATGCCTGGATCGCGCCCAGGTCGCCGAACGACTCGGCGATGCCCCGGGCCCGCTGCTCGTCCCCGGCCAGGCAGGCGTCGGCGAGTTCGACGGGCCAACCCGGTTGCGTCGTAGTGGAATTCGACGACACCAGTACCACCGACGCGCTTCCCGCCGCGCGCAGCGACGGGCGCACGCCCTCCAGCAGTTCGACCGCGCCGAAATAGTTCACCGACACCAGCAGCCCGCCCGGCCGGCCGGTCGCCGCGGCCACTCCGGCGAAGGGCAGGAACCCGTCGAGCCGTCCCCCGCTGAGCCGGATGATCTCGGCGACCGCGTGCGCGCGCCCGTCGCCGGTCCCGAGGTCGGCCGTCACCTCGGCATCGCGCAGATCCACCCCGATCACCCGATGCCCGGCCGCGCCGAGATGCGCACTCACCGCCGCCCCGATACCCGACGCGCTCCCGGTCACCGCGAACGTGCTCATCCACCCTCCTCATCGACGGCCGAACCGCCATCAGATCACGCGCATCCCGAGCGCGCGACGCCTTGTCCGGTCAGTGGGTGCCGCACTTGCCACGCCGTTGCCGGGCGAGTAACCGCGCAGCCGCGGCGGGCTACCGGTGCGTTCCCCTCAGGCGGCGATCCGGGCCGCGGCCAATGCGGTTGCCCACCAGTGCAGTTGGTCGAGCATGGCGGTGGCGGCCGCCGCGGGGTCATCGGGGTCGGTCAGGTTGCCCTCGGCGTCGAACAGGAGGTAGTAGCGGGGGAACGACACGTAGTTGCGGACGGTGTGGGCGTTGAGTTCGTTGAACACCGAGCGCAGGTGCTCGATGGCGAGCAGGCCGCCGGTGAGGCCGCTGTAGCCGACGAAACCGATCGCCTTGCGGTCCCACTGGGTGAAGTGCCAGTCGATGGCGGTCTTCAGCGACGCCGGGTAGCTGCGGTTGATGTCCGGAGTCACGATCACGACGGCATCGGCGGCGTCGAGACTGCGGGTGAGTGCGGCCATCCCGGCCGGACGGGTCGGATTCGGATCCATCATCGGCGAGGTGGCGGGCAACGCGAGTGGCAGTTCCGCCTCGGCGAGATCGACCACGTCGACCTCGAACCCGCCGTGCTCGCGGGCCCGCTCGGCGAACCAGTTCGCGACCACCGGTCCGAACCGCCCGTCGCGGACGCTGGCGATGATCACGGCGAGCCGGGGAGTGTTGCTGGACATTCGAGTCTCCTTCACATGCGTTTGTCGCTTGTCACGACTCTGCTGTCCGCCGCGAAGGTCAGGGAGCCCGCTGTGAGAGTGGTAGTGGGAGGGATACCTTTCCGACCGCGATCGCTGTTAGCGTCGGATGCGGAAGGCGGTTTCACCGACCCGAGACCAGCGAGGTGTGTGATGCGGGCGAGAGGCTTGTGACAGGCCATGAGTGACAACGAACTCGGCCTGTTCCTGCGCACCCGGCGCGAGGCCGTGACACCCGCGGAAGTTGGGCTCCCCGCCGGTTCGCGGCGGCGCACCCCCGGACTGCGCCGCGCCGAACTCGCCACACTGGCCGGGGTCAGCGTCGAATACCTGATCCGACTGGAGCAGGGCCGCGATCGCCGCCCTTCGTCGGCGGTGCTCTCGGCGCTCGCCGATGCCCTGAACATGACACCCAGCCAGCGCGTGCACATGTACCGGCTGGTCAAGGGCGCGGATCCGGGGTTCCACTGCCTGGGCGGCGCCACCCCCAACCGCGTGGTGCGCCCCGCGGTGCAGGCCGTGCTGGACCAGCTCGAACCCGCACCCGCCGCCGTGCTCAACCGACTCGGCGAGGTACTGGCCTGCACCGACGGCTACCGCCAGGTCATGGGCCCGATCGGGCTGCTCGACGGCGGACTCCCGGCCAGCATTCCCCGCTACCTGTTCACCGACGAACGAGCTCGCGTGGCGTATCCGGACTGGGCGCACTGGGCCGACAAGGCGGTCGCGAACCTCAAAGAGGGCCCCTACCAATCGGATTCGCAGGTCAACGCCTTGGTCGAGGAGCTGACCGTCACCGTGGGCGTGGAGTTCACCGGCCGCATGGAACGCATCCCGGGCTTCGCCGACGCCAACGGCATCGCCCGCCTGAACCACCCGGAAGCCGGACCGCTGCGCTTCGCCTACGAGCGCCTGGACCTGTCGGCCGACGACGACCAGCATCTCCTGATCAGCCTCCCCGCCGACGCCGCCACCGCCGCCGCCCTGGATTCGCTGATCGGCCGCCGCCCGGGCGGCCTGCGGGCAGTCTCCGGTTGACTCCCGCACCACATCCGCGCTGACCTCGGCGTATTTCGCGCCACCGAGCGCGACCGGTAGATTGAACGATCGTGCATCCTGACGTTTCCGCTGATCTCGCCGAACTCGACACCACGCTGAAGACCGTCGAGTCGGTGCTCGACGTCGACGAGCTGCGCCGCCGGATCGACGAACTCGAACAGCAGGCCGCCGACCCGGACCTGTGGAACGACCAGGAGCACGCACAGCGGGTCACCAGCGAACTGTCGCATTCCCAGGGCGAACTGCGGCGCGTCACCGAATTGCGCCAGCGCCTGGAAGACCTGCCGGTGCTCTACGAACTCGCCGAGGGTGAGGAGGGCGAGGCCCGCACCGCCGCCCTGGCCGACGCCGACGCCGAACGCGCCGCTCTGCACACCGACGTCGAGGCGATGGAAGTCCGCACTCTGCTCTCGGGTGAGTACGACAAGCGCGAGGCGCT
The DNA here is from genome assembly GCF_014466955.1 of Nocardia wallacei. Taxonomy (NCBI): domain Bacteria; kingdom Bacillati; phylum Actinomycetota; class Actinomycetes; order Mycobacteriales; family Nocardiaceae; genus Nocardia; species Nocardia wallacei. Next base: position 1,683,370 of record NZ_AP023396.1, read on the forward strand.
GGTCAACATCCGTTCCGGCGCCGGCGGTGTCGACGCCGCCGACTGGGCCCAGATGCTGATGCGCATGTACGTCCGCTGGGCGGAGCGGCACAAGTACCCGGTGGAGATCTACGACACCTCCTACGCCGAAGAAGCCGGAATCAAGAGCGCCACCTTCGCGGTGAAGGTGCCCTACGCCTACGGCACGCTCTCGGTCGAGATGGGCACACATCGCCTGGTTCGTATCAGCCCGTTCGACAACCAGGGCCGCCGCCAGACCTCGTTCGCCGAGGTCGAGGTGCTGCCCGTGGTCGAGACCACCGACCACATCGACGTGCCCGAGGGCGATATCCGCGTCGATGTCTACCGCTCGTCGGGCCCCGGCGGCCAGAGCGTCAACACCACCGACTCCGCGGTCCGCATCACGCACATCCCGACCGGCATCGTGGTCACCTGCCAGAACGAGAAATCGCAGCTGCAGAACAAGATCTCGGCGATGCGCGTGCTGCAGGCCAAACTCCTCGAGCGCAAGCGGCTCGAGGAGCGCGCGGAGATGGACGCGCTCAAGACCACCGAGGGCGCGTCGTGGGGCAACCAGATGCGCTCCTACGTGCTGCACCCCTACCAGATGGTCAAGGACCTGCGCACCAACTACGAGGTGAACAACCCCGGCTCGGTGCTCGACGGTGATATCGACGGATTCATCGAGGAAGGAATCCGCTGGCGGATGCGTCAGGGTGACGAACAGTAGGCCCGGAAATGCGGCGTACCTCGCTATCACGGTGCAATCACGACGTTTCGGGCAGCGCGAGCGCCGTAGTAGCCTGACGGGCGTGTATTTCGGTGGCAGCGTGATTCCTGGTGGTTTCCGGTTCGCGCCGGGAAGGACGGTCCGATGAGCGCCGACCTCGCCGCCGGCTCGGACATCACCAGCTGGCTGCGCAGCAGCGGGCTGGAGATCGTGCTGCTCGTCATCGGCGCGATGCTGTTCAGCCGGTTCGCGACCTTCGTCCGGGACCGGATCACCCGGCGCATCGACGCGGGATTCCAGAGCAGCGACTCGCTGGTCCGCTCGGAGGCGGCCAAGCACCGGCACGCGCTGGCGCAGGTCGTCACCTGGGTGGTGCTGTCCATCGGCTACTTCCTGGTGGCCCTGCAAGTGTTGCGGCGCTTGGGTTTCGAGCTCAGCGGCTTGGTCGCGCCGGCGGCGGTGCTCGGCGCCGCACTGGGTTTCGGCGCCCAGCGCATCGTGCAGGACCTGCTGGCCGGGTTCTTCCTGATCACCGAGCGGCAGTACGGATTCGGCGATGTGGTGAGCATCGCGGTCACCGGGCAGACCACGCCCGCCGAAGGCACGGTCGAGGACGTCACGTTGCGGATCACCACCCTGCGCAACGTCGACGGCGAGGTGATCACGGTGCCCAACGGCCAGATCGTGAAAGTGACCAACCTGTCCAAGGATTGGGCGCGCGCGGCGATCGATGTGCCGGTGCCGGCGACCGCCGACATCACCAGGGTCAACGAGATCCTGCACGAGGTGGGCGCCAAGGCGTTCCAGGATCGGCGGCTCAAGACGCTGCTGCTGGACGAGCCGACGGTGATGGGCCTCGAGGACCTCACGGTCGATCAGATGAACATCAGAATGGTTGCCAGGACCTTGCCGGGCAAGCAATTCGAGGTAGGGCGCGAGCTGCGGGTGCGGGTGGCCGCGGCGCTGCGCCGGGAGGGTATGAGTGAAACCGCGTAAGTCCACGGCGATCCTCATCACCGTCTGGATCGCCACGTTCGTCCTGTATGTCTTCGTCAAACCGGCCACTCCGGAGCATTCCGGCTTCACGCCGATCGCGAATACCATTCCGAAATCGGTCGTTTCGACACCGGCGGACAAGTGACGCGAATGTGACAGCGATCGCGGGGCCGGTCGCGGCCGTGCCTGTTGACGGCGTATTTCCGCCGTCGGCGTGGTTGTGCGGGGTGACGTCACCGGGCGCGCCGCAAAATGCCGCGGGCGAATGCCCGTTCTTCGCTGGCTACACTGGCTGCTCGTGATAACCCTGCGGAACGTCACCAAGTCCTTCCCGACCTCCACGAGGCCGGCGTTGGACAATGTCTCGGTCGAGATCGACAAGGGCGAGTTCGTCTTCATCATCGGGCCGTCCGGTTCGGGTAAGTCGACGTTCATGCAGCTGTTGCTCAAGGACGAGAAGCCGTCGGCCGGTGAGGTGCACGTCGCCGATTTCCGGGTGGACCGGCTGCCTGGGCGCAAGGTGCCCAAACTGCGCCAGCGCATCGGGTGCGTGTTCCAGGACTTCCGGCTGCTGCAGCAGAAGACGGTGGAACAGAACGTGGCCTTCGCGCTCGAGGTGATCGGCAAGAATCGCAAGTTCATCCAACGCGCGGTTCCGGAGGCGCTGGACCTGGTGGGCCTGTCCGGCAAGGCCGACCGGCTGCCCAGCGAGCTGTCCGGCGGTGAGCAGCAGCGGGTCGCCATCGCGCGGGCGTTCGTGAACCGGCCGCTGGTGCTGCTGGCCGACGAACCCACCGGCAACCTCGACCCGGACACCAGTCAGGACATCATGATGTTGCTGGAACGGATCAACCGCGTCGGCACCACGGTGCTGATGGCGACCCACGACAATCACATCGTCGACGCGATGCGCCGGCGCGTGGTCGAGTTGGACCGGGGAAGGCTGGTGCGCGACGAGGCGACCGGCGTGTACGGGGTGGGCCGGTAATGCGCGCGAGCTTCCTGTTCGGCGAGGTCTTCAACGGCCTGCGCCGCAACGTCACCATGACCATCGCCATGATCCTCACCACCGCGGTGTCGCTGACCATGCTCGGCGGCGGCCTGCTCGCGGTGCGGATGGCGGACAAGACCGAGCAGTACTTCCTGGACCGGCTCGAGGTGCGGCTGTATCTGACCGAAGAGGTCTCCGCCGGCGACCGGGACTGCTCGCAGGATCCGTGCAAGACGCTGATGGCGGATCTGAAGCGGACCTCGGGCGTCGTCTCGGTGCAGTTCCTCAGCCGCGACGACGCCATTCGCGAGGCCAAGGAGAAGACCTTCAAGGACCAGCCGGAGCTGGCGGCCTACGTGAGCGAGTCGCCGCTGCCGGCCTCGCTGCGGGTGAAGATGGCCGACGCGGGTGAGTACCCGCGCATCTTCCAGGAGTTCCAGGGCCGCGAGGGCGTCGGTTTCGTCCGCAACGACAAGGACATCGTGGACCGGCTGGTGAGCCTGTTCGACGGCCTGCGCAACGCGGCGTTCGGCCTGGCGGTGCTGCAGGCGCTGGCGGCGCTGCTGCTGATCGCGAACATGGTGCAGATCGCGGCGTTCACCCGCCGCACCGAGGTCGGCATCATGCGACTGGTCGGCGCCACGCGCTGGTACACGCAGTTGCCGTTCCTGCTGGAGGCGGTGGTGGCGGCGCTGGCCGGTTCGGTGCTCGCGGTGATCGGCCTGCTCATCTCCCGGCCGCTGGTCATCGATCGCGCGCTCGGAGATCTGTTCGCCTCCAAGGTGTTTCCCCGGATCACCGGCGACGACATCGCCATCGTGACCATGACGATCGTGCCGGTGGGCATCGTGTTCGCGGCTCTCACCGCGTACGGCACGCTGCGGTACTACGTGCGGGAGTAGGGGGCGGTCCCGCCGCAGGGCGTGCGTGAACCGGTACGGGGTGCGGGAGTTCGGATCCCGGTCGCGTTGTCGGCGGAGATCCGTAGGATGGCCTGCGTGAGTTCCCCCGAGACGCTCGAGACGGTGGTCGACCAGCCCGCTGCGGGCACGAATTCCGATGCGGCGCATGAGGTTCTGCGGCGCGTGTTCGGATACGAGAGCTTCCGGGGGCTACAGGCCGACATCGTCGGGCAGGTGGTCTCCGGCGGCGACGCGCTCGTACTGATGCCCACCGGCGGCGGCAAATCGCTGTGCTATCAGATTCCGGCGCTGGTGCGGCCCGGGGTCGGCGTGGTGATCTCCCCGCTGATCGCGCTGATGCAGGACCAGGTCGATGCGCTCAACGCACTGGGGGTGCGGGCCGGGTTCCTCAACTCCACCCAGTTCCCCGACCAACGGCGCGCGATGGAGGCGCAATTCGTCGCCGGAGAACTGGATCTGCTGTATCTGGCCCCCGAGCGGTTGCGCATCGACTCCACGCTGCAACTGCTGGATCGGGCCGAGGTTTCGGTGTTCGCCATCGACGAGGCGCACTGTGTCTCGCAGTGGGGCCACGATTTCCGGCCCGACTACCTGTCGCTGTCGGTCCTGCACGAGCGCTGGCCCGACGTCCCGCGCATCGCGCTGACCGCGACCGCCACCGAGGCCACCCGCAAGGAGATCGCCGAGCGGCTCGATCTCACCGCCGCGAAGCATTTCGTCGCGGGCTTCGACCGCCCCAATATCCAGTACCGCATCGAGCCGAAGAACCGTCCCGATCAGCAGCTGTTGAGCTTCATCAGCGGCGAGTACCCGGGCGAGGCGGGCATCGTCTACTGCCTGTCGCGCAATTCGGTGGAGAAGACCGCGGAGTTCCTGAGCCGCAACGGTATCGAGGCACTGCCGTACCACGCCGGGCTGGACGCGCGGGTGCGCGCGGCGAATCAGGCGCGGTTCCTGCGCGAGGACGGCCTGGTCATGGTCGCCACCATCGCCTTCGGCATGGGCATCGACAAACCCGACGTGCGTTTCGTCGCCCACCTCGACCTGCCCAAGTCGGTCGAGGGCTACTACCAGGAGACGGGCCGTGCCGGGCGCGACGGGCTGCCCTCCACCGCGTGGATGGTCTACGGCCTCAACGACGTGGTGCAGCAGCGCAAGCTGATCGACAATTCCGAGGGCGACGCCGCGCACCGCCGCCAGCTGCAACTGCACCTGGACGCCATGCTCGCGCTGTGCGAGACGGTGCAGTGCCGCCGCACCCAGCTGCTGGCCTACTTCGGCCAGCGCGGTGAGCCCTGCGGCAACTGCGACACCTGCCTGAATCCGCCGGAATCCTGGGACGGCACCGTCGCCGCGCAGAAGGTGCTCTCCACGGTGCTGCGGCTGAAGCGGGAGCGGGGGCAGAGCTTCGGCGCGGGCCACATCGCCGACATCCTGGTCGGCAAGGCCAACCCGAAGGTGTTGCAGCACAACCACAACGAACTCAAGGTGTTCGGCGTCGGTGCCGAGCTGCGCGACACCGAATGGCGCGGGGTGATCCGGCAGCTGCTCGCACAGGCACTGCTGGCCGTGCACGGCGAGTACGGCGTGCTCACCCTCACCGAGGCCAGCAACGAGGTGCTGTTCTCGGGGCGCAAGGTGCTGCTGCGCCGCGAGCCCGAGCGGGCGAAGGCCGCGAAAGCCCCGCGCGCCAAGACATCCCGCATGGCCGCCGCCGACCTGGCGCCGGGCGATGCCGACCTGTTCGAACGGCTGCGCGCCTGGCGCGCGGCGGTCGCCAAGGAACAGGGTGTTCCGGCCTACGTCGTCTTCCACGACGCGACGCTGCGCGAGATCGCCGCCCGCAAACCCGCCGACCTCGCCGGACTCGGCGCGATCAGCGGCATCGGCGAGAACAAGCGAGCCAAGTACGGGGAGGGAGTGCTTGAGGTGGTGGCGGGTGGCGCGGCGTCGCCGGTGTCGGCCGCGGAGTCGCCTACTGCACAGGCTGCCGGTTCGCCGTCGAGCACGCGGTCGCGCGCGCGCAGTGCCTCCGCACCCCGGGCGTCGTCGGCCGACAGGCAGAATCCGCAGCGCCTGCGAGATCCCGAACCGCATCCCGTACGGGGCCTGGAACCGCATCCCGTGCGGGACCAGGAACCGCTGCCCGTGTGGGACCAGGAACCGCCACCCGAGTGGGACCAGGGACCGCCGCCCGAGTGGGACCACGAACCGCCGCCCGACGAAAGGTACTGAGGGCCGAGGAGCCGGGCCGCGTTTATCCCCGGCCCGAACCTGGGTACCGTTCGGGTATGGCACCCGGTGACGACGACGCGGTCCACGGGGACGGTGTTTCCCCCAGTCGAAGTGCCCTGGCACCCTCGGAGAACACGGTTCGGATCGCGCCGTCGGAGCCGCAGGTAGCCGGGACCGCGTCGGCGCGCACGTCGCGGTGGAGCCGTTTGTGGCGGCAGCGGCTGGGTCGTCTGCGGGTTTCGACCATGGTGCTGGTCTCGGTGTGGGTGGCCGTGCTGGTTCTCTATCTGCAGGTCCGGCCGGGAGGCTAGGGAGGTGCCGCCGATGCCGACGACATACCGACTGCCCGAAACGCTCGCTTTGCGCGGGCGGGGCGGATAACGTGCCGCCATGACGCACGACCAGGGTGGCGGCGATCGTTCCGATCAGTCTTCCGATTCCGGTTCGGGCTCCGGTTCCGGTGACGCGCCCGATGCCGCGCGGGGACAGGTCGGCCGAGTCACCGAAGGCACCGTCGAGGCCGGTTGGCTGCGCCCGCACGCCCGGCGGGCGCTGGGACGTCCGCGGGTATCGACGATCATCCTGATCGTGCTGTGGATCGCGGTGTTCGTTCTCTACCTCCAGGTGCACACGTAGCGCGCGGCGGAAATTCGCTCGCGCATCGGAGCCCGGTTCTCTACCGTTGACCTCGGTCGCCATCAAGGGGCGCACCGGAATCTCCGGCCCGCGTTCCCCGTGTCGGTGCGGCCACGCCATTCAGGTTGGCGCAGACACCAAGTCTGTTGGGGTTCGATTCCTCTACCAGCGGTGCGTCCTGTCCGGTCGCATGCGGTGCCGCGGCCCTGCGGGCACTCCGTCGCGACGGAGCGCGCCCCCGCCGCGCTGCCGTGGCCGGACCGGACGTATTCGCGAATGTTCATGCGGGGGAAGGAGTTTCGTGATGTTCACGACCGTGATGGAGTGGCAGCGCACGCTGCTGTACCGCGACGGCAAGCTCGAGAAGGTGCTCGAGCCGGGCCGGCACCGCTACGACCAGCGCCGGTGCACGCTGGTCGCGGTCGATATGCGCCCGCGTCAGCTGCAGGTGTCCGGGCAGGAACTCCTCACCCGCGACGGTCTGTCGCTGCGGGTCAGCTTCGCGGTGAACTGGGTGGTCACCGATCCGCTCGCGTTCACCACCGGCGCGCAGTACTCGGAGTCGGTACTGTACGCGGCGGTCCAGGAGACCGCGCGGGACAAGGTCGCCGCGCACACCCTCGACGAACTGGTCGCCGACCGCGGTCTGCTGGCGGGGGCCGACGAGGTGGCCGCCGCGGTCGCCGACCTCGGCATCCGGGTGTCGAGCGTGCGCGCCCGCGACCTGATGCTGCCGGGTGAGCTGCGCAAGGCGGCACTGGAGACGGTGCTCGCCAAGGAGCGCGGCCGGGCCGACCTGGAGCGGGCCCGCGCCGAGGCGGCCGCGCTGCGGTCGCTCGCCAACACCGCGCGGCTGCTGGAGGAGAACCCGTCGCTGCTGCGGCTGCGAACCCTCCAGGTCGCGGCGACCCCGGGCACTCAGGTGGTACTCGACCCGCGCGACCGGGCTTGAGCTTCGGGCACAACTGTCCGGCGACGCACCGCGTCGCCGGGCGGTGCCGTGCGCCCGGAGCGAACGCGCGGAATATTCGATTGCCCGCGGCCATTACTGTCTAACGCTATGAAGGAGCAGGGGCGAAAGGTGATCGCCACGAACCGCAAGGCGCGGCACAACTACACGATCCTGGAGACGTTCGAGGCCGGGGTCGCGCTGGTCGGTACCGAGGTGAAGAGCCTGCGTGAGGGCAAGGCGTCGCTGGTCGACGCCTATGCCACCATCGATGACGGCGAAGTGTGGCTGCGCGGTCTGCACATCCCCGAGTACGGGCACGGCACCTGGACCAACCATGCCCCGCGCCGCACGCGCAAGCTACTGCTGCACCGCCGCGAGATCGACAAGCTGACCGGCAAGACCAAGGAGAGTTCGCAGACCTTGGTCCCGCTGTCGATGTACTTCTCCGACGGCAAGGTCAAGGTGGAGCTGGCGCTGGCCAAGGGCAAGCAGGACTACGACAAGCGTCAGGACCTGGCCCGGCGCACCGCCGAGCGGGAGGTGACCCGCGAACTGGGCCGGCGCATCAAGGGCATGCGGTGACGCGGGAATGTCCGACTGAGCGGCAGTGTTATGATGAACAGCCCGGCCACCAGCCGGGAAATCTGGATCGATGATCGAGACGGGGCTGAACGGTTTCGACTGCGTACGTCGATTCAGGGGAAGCGTGTCGGTGCAGGCAGGAGACCACCGTAAGCGTCGCTGTAACCCAATAAGCGCCGATTCTCATCAGCGCGACTACGCTCTCGCTGCCTAAGCAGTAGAGCGTGTCTGTCAGCCCGGGTTCGCCCTCGGCCCGGTCACTGGCATCAGCTAGAGGGCTCCACCGTCCGCCTCGGTCGCGGAGGCGGACGGGACATCGCACAGCGACTGGGATCGTCATCTCGGCTTGTTCGCGTGACCGAGAGATCCGAGCAGAGGCATAGCGAACTGCACACGGAGAAGCCCTGAAGAAGCGGCGGAGGACCCGGGTTCGATTCCCGGCAGCTCCACTGAAATGCCCTCACTCGCCAAGCGGGTGAGGGCCTTTTCATGGGCCGCCGATGCCGCCCCCGGCCGCGCTGATTCCCAGGGCTGGAGGGTCTGGTGGGTGGGTGGGGGCGCTTAGGATCCGTTTATATGACGGTGTCGATGGATGCTTCGTGGCGTAGCTGGCTGCAGGAGAATCTTGCTCGGGGGTGTTCTATCGAATCGTTGATCGAGTCGATGGTCGGGGGCGGTTTCGACAAGGATGCGGCGGCGGCGGCCGTGCGGGCTTGCCTGGCGGGGGAGATTCCGGATTCCTTCGGTTATCGGTACGACACCTGCCCGGTATCGACCGAGCGGGTCGTTCACGCGCACGATCGGGAGATCCGTTCGGTGCTGCGGCTGCAGCGGCCGCAGCTGATTCTGTTCGACGATGTGCTTTCCGCCGAGGAATGTGACGAGGTGATGGAGCTGTCGAAGGACAGACTGCGGCGGTCCACGATCGTCGACTCCAAGACCGGGCGGGTGGGGGTGATCAATAACAGAACCAGTGAGGGCACGTATTTCAGGTTGTGCGAGAATCCGCTGATCGAGCGGCTCGATCGGCGGATTTCGGCGTTGATGAACTCTCCGCTGGAGAACGGTGAGGATCTGCAGGTTCTGCGCTATGGGGTCGGTGGTGAATACCAAGCCCACTTCGACTATTTCCCGCCCGACCAACCCGGTCACGTCGCCCATATCGCCCGCGGTGGTCAGCGCACGGCGACCCTCATCGTCTACCTCAACGACGTGGAAGACGGCGGCGAGACCGTCTTTGCCGACGCGGGCATTTCGGTTGCTCCCCGCAAGGGCCGTGCGGTCTATTTCCGATACTTCAACGACCGCGGACAACTCGACCCGGCCACGAAACACGCCGGAGCGCCGGTGCGCGCGGGCGAGAAGTGGATCATGACCAAATGGATGCGACGGTTCAGCTATTCCGCCTCGCCGTAGGCGGCGGCTATTTCCTGTGCGGTGCTCCAGCGGGAGTAGGTGGGGGATTGGGGCCAACCGGCGGGGGAGTCCTGCCATTCTTCCTGGCGGCCGTAGGGGAGCAGGTCGATGAGGGCGAAGGTGTGGCTGAGTTGTTCGGTGCCGCGGCCGTCGGTGTGCCAGGTGCGGTAGACCGTGTCGCCGTCGCGCAGGAATACGTTGACGGCGAAGCCCGCGCCGGGCGGAGCGCCGACGTCGGCGCCGAAGGGGCTGTTCGCCGTGGAGTACCAGGTCATTTTGTTGCCTACCCGGCGCTTGTAGGCGAGGGCCTCGTCGATGGGGCCCTGGGTGACGATGACGAATCGGGCGTCGTAGTTGTTCAGGAACTCGAGCCGGGTGAATTGCGAGGTGAAGCCGGTGCAGCCGCCACACTGCCATTTCTCGCCGGGGAACCACATGTGGTTGTAGACGATCAGCTGTGACCTGCCTTCGAAGATGTCGGCCAGCCGGACCGATCCCGACTCGCCCTCCAGGGTGTATTCGGGCATTTCGACCATCGGCAGGCGGCGGCGCTGGGCGGCGATCGCGTCGAGTTCACGGGTGGCGGCCTTCTCGCGTTTGCGCAGGGCGTCGAGTTCGTGCTGCCAGGTATCGGCGTCGACGACGGGCGGCAGAGCCGGGGTGGTGCTCATGGGGTCCTCCTCTTCGCATGTTGCGGGATGTAGGTGTAGACCCGGTGAGTTCATCGAATTCATCGGTGGCGCCCGCGCCGGGTGCGGAATGATCGCGCCGGGCAGGGGTATTGCCCAGCCATGTTCGCCATCGCTGCTGCTGTTCTGTTCGTGATCGCCCTGCTGCTGGAACTCGCCAACGGGGCTATGACATCCGGGGTCTACGCCCTCGTCATCGCCGGGTTGCTCGGTCTGGCGTTGCATCTGGCCGGGTTCAGTGATCGAGTCCCCCGGGGGCAGTGGCGGTCTCGGGCCCGGTGGCGGCGGCGGTGACCGCCACCGCGCGCAGTCTGGACATCACCTGCGCGGTCGGCCATTTCCGGGCTTCGTAGCGGGCCGGGGCCATGCCCGGCACCGGGGTCAGGCCGGCGATGTCGGCGGCGTCGGTGAACGAGACCTCGAACAGGTGCACCGGTTCGTCGTGTCGGTCGACGCCGTAGATGCTGAGGTAATCCGCTTCGGGCAGTAGCCATTCCACGCCCTCGCCCCATACGGCGACGGTGCACGGGCCGTCGTCGCCGTCGACGTAGCTCAGGGCGCCGACATAGGCCGGAGCGAGATCGTAAGGGCCGTAGTCGAAGTCGCGTCCGTAGGTCTCGTTCAGCCAATGCGTCTGCAAGCCGTATTCGGTGACGGCCAGGCCGCAGCGGGCGCGGGCCGCCGCGGGCAACTGCGGGTGCGGTCCGGCTCGATCGAACGGCACGATCCGGTCGTGCGCGTCGAGGGTGTAGCCCTGCGGCGAAAGTGGCCGTGTCGCATCGCCGTAGTGCTCCTCGACCATCTCGAAGACCTGGCCGAGGATCTCCGGATCGTCGGGCGCGACGATGAGGGTGTCGTAGTCGGGCATGAACGCGACGGGCCGATGTTCGGCTGTGCGATGGGAGGCCAGCCAGCCGGACAGCAGGGGCCAGGAGGCGACATAGGCGTCGCCGTCGTCGGCGTAGCGGACGAAGACGCCGGGCTCACGAACCGGCGGGGTGATCGCCGCGAGATTCTCGTGCGCCACCGCGAACAGTTCGTCGGGCGTGATGTCCCATTCCCGCAGTGTCGCTTCGAGAATGATCGAGCGGGCGGCGGGCTGGTCGTAGGCCACCATCTCCCGCACGAACGGGAAGGCGGGGCGCGACACCGGGCGCATGTCCGGTGGCGCGTCGAGCCCGAAAGTGATGGGACGCAGGATCGGCCGTAGTTGCGACCGCGCCTCGGGCCAGCCCGGGAGTTCGCCGGTGCTGTCGCGCATGACGGTCACGAAGCGGACGATCGCCTCGTCGCGTTCCCGATCCGACAGCCCCCGGCTGTCCCGGAACAGATTGCCGAGGTACAGCTGGGTGTCGTCGCTGAGATGGATGGCGAATTCCGCCGGATCGTACTGCGCGTGCGGATCGCCGAGATCGCTGACCTGCCGCAGCACGACCTCGGCGAACCTGTCGAACTCGTCATCGTCGAGAGAATTCACGGGGCGAGCCTAGTGGCGGGGCGGCAACCGCTGCACCGCAAGACTTTTCGCCCGTGGAAAGGTGTCGCCCGCGTCTCGGGCGGTCGTGGTGCTCCACCTCACATCAACTTGCAGTTTCTGAAATATTTCAGTTTGTGCTAGATTTTTCGGGTGTCCGAGGGGAAGGTTGCGGTGGAGTTGGGGCTGCGGGAGCAGAAGAAGCGGCAGACCAGGCTGGCGCTGTGCGTGGCCGCGCGGCGGCTCACGCTGGAGCGGGGGTTGGATGCCACGACCGCCGAGGATGTGGCGAAGGCGGTGGGTGTCTCGCCTCGGACGTTCTTCAACTATTACGAGACCAAGTTGGACGCGGTAGTCGGTCCGGTGGGGGAGATCGGCACGCCCGATACGCGAGAACAGTTCGTCGCCGGCGGTCCCACGGGAGTGCTGATCGACGATCTGACGTGGCTGTACGCCTCCGGTTACGAGCCCGACAACGAAGTGCGGGAAAGTGTTTCGCTGGTGGCGGAGATCATCAAGCAGGAGTCCCGGGTACTGGCGGCGTTCGTGGCCGCCGGCGCGCGGTACGAGGAAGCGGTCGGGGAACTGCTCTCGGCGCGGATGGGCTCGGCCGTTTCGACCCAATTCGCCGCGCTCACAGCGCATCTCATGTCGGCGCTGAGTACCAGAGCGGCGATGTCGCTGGCCGACAACCCGGATCGCTCACTGGCCGAAGCTCTGCACGATCAATGTGACCTCGCCGCCCGCTTGTTCGACAGCGGGCGACAGTAGAAGGAGACCGAACGATGACCACGACGGCCGACGCGTCGCCGCCCCCTATCGTCCTCACCCAGAAGCGGGTCTGGCTCATATTCTCCGCGTTGATCGCGGGCATGTTCCTGGCCAGCCTCGATCAGACCATCGTGGGCACCGCCATGCCGACCATCGTCGGACAGCTCGGCGGTGTCTCCGAAATGGCTTGGACCGCAACGTCCTACCTGCTCGCCACCACGATCGTGATGCCGATCTACGGCAAGTTCGGCGACCTGTTCGGGCGGCGTTGGCTATTCCTGTTCGCCATCGGGGTGTTCACCGCGGCGTCGGTCGGCGCGGCGCTGTCCACCGGATTCTGGGAATTCATCGTGTTCCGCGGCCTGCAGGGCGTCGGCGGCGGTGGGTTGATGATCCTGGCGCAGGCCATCATCGCCGACGTGGTGCCCGCCAAGGACCGCGGCAAGTACATGGCGCCGATGGGTGCGGTGTTCGGCCTCACCTCGGTCGCCGGTCCGCTGCTCGGCGGGCTGTTCGCCGACCATCTCGGCTGGCAGTGGTGCTTCTGGATCAATGTGCCGGTGGGTCTGGCCGCCATGGCGATCGCGTTCCGCTACTTGAGCATTCCGAGTCATCGCCCGAAGACCAAGCCGGACTATCTCGGTGTGGTGCTGATGTCGTCGGCCACCGCGCTGCTGATCCTGATCACCGACTGGGGCGGCAAGCGGCACGCCTGGGATTCGCCGACGATCCTGTCGATGATCGCGGCGCTGGTGATCGTGGTGGCGGCGTTCATCGTGGTGGAGTCGCGGGCGGAGGAGCCGATGCTGCCGCTGTGGTTGTTCCGCAACCGCAGCTTCGTGCTGACCTCCGCGATCGGCCTGGTGGTCGGTCTGGTGATGTTCGCGGCGCTGGCGTTTCTGCCGACCTACCTGCAGATGGCGACCGGCACTTCGGCTTCCGTGTCCGGCCTGCTGCTGATCCCGATGATGATCGGCATGATGGCGACGCTGACTACCTCGATGGCCGCCATCACCCGCACCGGGCGCTACCGGATCTATCCACCGGTCGGCGCGCTGATCATGGTCGTCGGCATGCTGTGGATGACGCGATTGAACGCGGACACCTCGATGTGGGTGGTCGGCGCGATGCTGTTCGTGATGGGCGCTGGACTGGGCCTGATCATGCAGGTCATCGTGCTGGTGGTGCAGAATGCCGTGCAGGCCGATCAGATCGGCACGGCGACCAGCGCCAACAACTACTTCCGCGAGATGGGTGGCGCGATCGGCGTGGCGATCTTCGGCTCCATCTTCACCCACCGGCTCACCGAGGGACTCACCGATGTGTTCCGGGAGCACTATCAGGAGGCGGCACAGTCCGGTCTGCAGCCGGGCGCGCTGGTGCCCTCGGTGGTCAAGAATCTGCCGGAGGGCCTGCACGACGCGATCGTCGGCGCCTACGTCGACGCGCTGGTGCCGGGGTTCTGGTACCTGATTCCCGGTGCGGCCCTTGCCTTCCTGCTCGCGCTGTTCATCCCGCACCTGAAACTGTCCGACGAGGCAGGAATGGTGGCGCGCGGCGAAGCGGTCATGGCGGAAGGCGAGACCGACACGGCGGTCACCGCCGAGCGCTGAGTCACGACAGCGCGAAGGCCCGGTCTGCGGGACCGGGCCTTCTGCGTTGTGCCAGCAGCGCTTTCGCTCAGCGCGGGGCCATGCGGATGGCGCCGTCGAGGCGGATGGTCTCGCCGTTGAGCATCGGGTTCTCCACGATGTGGCGGGCGAGAGCGGCGTATTCGGTCGGGTTGCCGAGCCGGGAGGGGTGCGGGACCTGGGCGCCGAGGGACTGGATGGCCTCGTCGGGCAGGGTCGCGAACAGCGGGGTGTGGAACAGGCCGGGGGCGATGGTGTTCACGCGGATCCGCAGGCTCGACAGATCCCGCGCGATGGGCAGGGTCATGCCGACGATGCCGCCCTTGGACGCCGAGTAGGCGGCCTGGCCGATCTGGCCGTCGAACGCGGCGACCGAGGCGGTGTTGATGATGACGCCGCGCTCCTCGCCGACCGGCTCGGTGGCCGAGATGCGTTCGGCGGCAAGGCGAATGACGTTGAAGGTGCCGATCAGGTTGACGTTCACCACCTTGGTGAAGTCGGCCAGCGGGAAGGCGCCCTTCTTGCTCACGGTCTTGATCGCGTTGCCGATGCCGGCGCAGTTCACCGCGATCCGCAGCTCGCCGAGGCCCTGGGCGGCGTCGAGGGCGGCGGTGACCTGCTCCTCGTCGGTGACGTCGGCGGCCGCGAACACCACGCTCTCGCCGAGCTCCTTCGCGATGGCCTCGCCGTCGGAGGACGGCAGGTCGATGATGACCACCTTGGCGCCCTGACCGTGCAGTTCCCGTACGGTCGCCAGGCCCAGCCCGGAGGCGCCGCCGGTCACCACGGCGACGGCGTTGTTGATCTGCATGAGACCTTCCCTTCTGTCTGCGTCCGCGCAAGATTAACCGGCGGATCGCCGCTAAGTAAATAGCGATTCGCGCGGGATCGGCGCGAGGTGCGCTGCTGGGGACCTGCTGCCGGGCCTCTATATATGCAGGTGTCCGCGTAGATCCGGAGCGATCCCGGGTGTTTGCCCGCGCGCTGATGTTCTAGCGAGTTCGCTTCTTCGTCCACTGACTTCTAACTGAAACATGTTACAGTTTCGCCGCGATCTCGCCAAACGTCCGGCATAGGAAAAGCCGGATGCCACGTTCGTTCCGAGGGGGACGAACGTGGCATCCGGCTGGTTCGGTGGGCTCAGGCGTACAACTCGACGAAGCGCGCGAGCGACCGGTCGATGTCGCCCTTCAGGGCGCGGGCCACCCCCGCGCCGATCGGGCCGAACAGTGGCCGCCCGCCGAGTTCGATGTCGACGGTCACCTCCGAGCCGTCGCCCTTCGGCGCCACCCGCAGCTCCAGGCCGAATTTGGAGCCGCCCTTCCCGGAACCGCTGAGCACCAGCCGCTTCGGCGGCTCGGCCGTGCGCACGGTCCATCGCACCCGATTGCGCAGCCCCTTCACCGACGCGATGCCGACCAGTTCGGTGCCGGGGGTGAGCTCCTCGGGAACGCTGCCCCGCCACGCCTCGTGCATGAGCAGCCACCGATCCAGCTCGCGCAGATCGGCCGCATGCGCCCATGCCCGATCGGGAGAGATCGGGACGTCGACCGATACCTTCAGATTCGCCACCCGTGCATGCTAACGACTTCGGCCGACCGCGGCGCCCGCCCAAGCATGCAGCTGCGTGAGTCTTGCCGCCCGCGATGGCGACCGGACTCGGCGCGAGGCGCGCGACAGACGCGGGTTCGGGGACGGTGACTCCGCACAAGATTCGGCGGTGGGGTGGTGGTCGGGCTGCGGTATCGGCGGCGGTGGGGCATGGTGGGGCCGTGCAGAGCATTGTCCTCGAAGGAGTTGGCGTGGCCTTTGGTGGGCGCACGTTGTTCGGAGGTATCGGTCTTACTGTCTCGGCAGGTCGGTGCACGGCGGTGGCGGGACCGAGCGGGGCCGGGAAGACCACGTTGTTGCGGCTGCTCAACCGGCTGGGTGAACCGTCCGAGGGGCGGATCCTGCTCGACGGCGTGCCGATCGACGAACTGGATGTGCTCGAATTGCGGCGGCGGGTCGGGCTGGTGCCGCAGCATCCGGTGCTGCTGTCCGACGTGGTGGTGGACGAGGTGCGGGTGGGGCGGCCGTCGCTGTGGGACGAGCAGGTCGGCGCATTGCTGAACCGCGTCGGGTTACCGGAGACATTCCTGCACCGGCGCTGCGCCGAACTGTCCGGCGGCGAGGCGCAGCGGGTGTGCCTGGCGCGCGCCCTGGCCGTCCGGCCCGAGGTGCTGCTGCTGGACGAGCCGACCTCCGCGCTGGACGAGGCGGCCGCCGAGGTGGTCGGCGAACTGATTCGGGCGCATTGCCGATCGGGCGGCAGCGTCGTGCTGGTCAGCCACGACAGCGTATTCACCGCCGCCGTCGCCGACGACATCCTGCTCCTGGAAGGCGGTCGCCTGTCCCCGCTCGGCGCACTCAGCGAGGCGGTCGAGAACGCGGTACCGGATGTGCCCGCAGCACCCGGACGCAAGCCCGCGCCGACGAGTTCGTCCGCACCGGGCAGCCCGCGCGGCGCTGCGACGGCGCCTTCCATCCCCGGCGCCGGTGAATCAGCTCCAGGTTCTGCTGCGGAGCCGAACGGCAACTCGGGTGAAACAGCGGCCCGACACTCCGCGGAGCCGGCCGGTAGCGCAGGTGAGGTGGCGACTGCGAAGCGGCAGCGTGAATCCCCGGGGACCCCGAGGTCCTCGACGGAGGCGCGAGTGCCGTGGGATCGGAGCGGCGGGCCGGACACGGACGGTGTCGATCGGTGGGAGCCGTGAGGGCGACAGGCGTGTCGTGCCCGCTGGATGAATGGACGATGCTGTGACAGAAGGACTTTCGGTGCCCGACTGGCCGGGCGTGGCGGTGTCGCTGGTACTGGTGGGAGTGGCGGCGCTGGTCGCCTACCGGCAGCGATTGGGGCTCACGCGAGAACTGTTGATTGCCGCCGCGCGAGCGGGCGTGCAGCTGGCGGTCGTCGGTGCGGTCCTGTTGGTCTTGTTCCGGCACACCGGATTACCGGGCGCGCTCGGCTGGGTCGCGGTGATGGTGGTGGTCGCGGGCCAGGTGGCGGGGCGGCGGGGATCCGGTGTGCCGCAGGCTGTTCGGGCGGCGACCTGTGGTGTCGCGTTCGGCACGGTGGTCACGCTGGGCGCGCTCATCCTGCTCGGGGTGATCTCGACGCAGGCACGGGTGGTCGTTCCGGTGGGCGGCATGATCGTCTCCGGAGCCATGCAGGCCACCGGTCTCGCGCTGCGCCGCGTGCACGAGGACGCGCAAGCGGCGCGCCCGGCCGTCGAGGCCCGTTTGTGTCTGGGACTGCCTGCGCGAGAAGCGTTTCTGCCGTATCGGCGGTCGGCATTGCGCACCGCGCTGGTCCCGGCGATCGACTCCACCAAGGTGGTCGGCCTGATCAGCCTCCCCGGCGCGATGACCGGTCTCATCCTCGCGGGCGTCGAGCCCCTGACCGCCATCCGATACCAGATCGTCGTCATGTACATGCTCCTCGCCGCCGCCGCGCTGGCCGCGCTGGCCGCCGCCCGAGTCGCCGAATTCCGCCTGTTCGACGACGCGCAACGTTTGGTCCCGCTACCCACGTGACCGGCGATGGCCTGGTCGCCGCCATCGAGTTCGTCGGTTCGCAAAAGGAGGGCATCTGAGGGGCATCGGCAGCTGCGCTCCATCGAGTCCCTTCGGTGCCTGGCCGAGGGGAATCGCGCGTACCGGGATCGTCAGGCCCGCGCCACCGCCGTCGGATGGTCGGCATCTACCCGTGGCCCCCAGAAGTTCAGGTGGTTGGCCGAATGCCGTAGGGCCGTCGTGCCGGGCAGGATCTCCCGCACGGCGTATTTGTCGTGCGGGTAGTGCTGCAGGAAGGTGGCGAGGGTGGCCGCGGTGATGCCGGCCTTGCCCACCACCACCGCCGGATCCTCGCCGAGCCCGGCGACGACATCGCGCAACCGGCCGCGCAGCAGGCTGTCGCTGCACCCGGCGATCATCGCGAACGGGTCCACCAGCGGCCGGTCGATGGCCAGCCCGTAGGCCCGGGCCAGATAGGTGTCGGCCAGGCCGGCGTCGCCGTAGAGGTCGCCGGGCAGGCAGTAGTCGAACCAGTCGATGGGCCCGGTGTCGGTGCACGGGTCACCGGAAATGCCTTGCCCCGCCAGCTGATTGCCGAGCGGGAAGGTATGCCCGGCGCCGCGGTGCGGCGAGGCGAAGGTGTGCAGCCAATGACACTGCGGCAGCCGGTCGCGCAATCCGCCGGACACCAGTTCCCGGCCGACCAGCGACGCCACCGCCCCGCCCTGTCCGTAGCCGAGAATGCCGAAGCCGCCGCGATGTTCGCGGATCAGCCGCACCAGCTCGGTGACGCCCATATCCCGCGCCGCCCGATACGACGGCTGCCCGAGCACGTCGAGCAGCGCGTCGCCGCCACCGGCCAGCGGCCCGAGGGCGATCGAATAATTGAGGTACACGACCTCGAAGACACGCCGATCGAGCAGATCGGTGACACCGGTGAGCATGCCGATCTCGGTGCGCGGTTCGATCCGCCCGAATTCCTCGGCCGCGGTGACGGCCTCCCAGGTACCCGGAACGCAGAAGAGTTTGTGCTGTGCCACATTTCGAGGGTGCGCTGTGGATGGCACCGCGGCGCGAGTAGCGCGGTACTCGAATTTCGCTCGGACCCGGACCGGTCGGTTCAGTCCACCGTCGACCGGACCGCCTCGTCCATGGGCCGCACGGTCTCCGGCGACTGCTGCCGAGACGCCTGGGCCTGCAACAGATCCCGAATCTCGACCAGCAGCTCGGTCTGCGTGGGGTCGGCCTTCTTCTTGCCGCTGAAGCGCTTCTTCAGATGGTTCATCGGCATGATCAGCACGAAATACAGCACCGCCGCGACCATCACGAAATCGAGCGAGGCGCTGATGATCGGCCCGGCGGCGATGAAGGTCGCGGGCTTGCCGGGGACCAGCTGTACACCCAGCCCCAGCTGACTGTTGCTGCCCAGCACCGCCAGGAGCGGCTCCACGACTCCCTTGGTGACCGACTTGACGATCGCGGTGAACGCCGTTCCCATCACGACCGCGACCGCCAGGTCGATGACGTTTCCGCGCATCAGGAAGTCCTTGAAACCTTTGAGCATGGCGCCGTGCAACCCCAATCCGAAACTGTCGACGTGTATCGCGGCGGAGTCTAACGACCGTCCGGCGGCGTCAGTCCAGGTGCATGGTGATGGTCGCGGCGATGGCGTCGGTGTGCCGGTCCAGTGCCTCGGCGATGATCGGGGCGCGCTGGTTGTGCAGGATCCGGTACCGTCGCCGGCGCGGTTCGATGCGCGGCAGCAGCACCACCACCTGCAGGTCCGGCGCGGTGAGGCGACGGGCGTAGTCGACGATCGGCTCGACCATGCCGTGCCGCGGGCTCGGCAGCACCTCCAGTTCCAGCCCGGGATCCCAGGCATGCCACTGGTCGACCAACCGCGCGGTGGTCACCGGATCGATGTCCACCGCGATCGGGTGCACCTGCTCGCCCAGGCTCAGCGCGGCGTCCAGCGCCCGGCGGGTGAGCCCGCTGACGGCGACCACCGGCACGACCACTACCGTGCGCCGCGCCGGGTCGCGCCGCGGCGCCGGTATCGCGGTGCCCATCTCCAGCTCGGCGGCCACCTCGCGGTAGTAGTGCTCGGTGCGGTCGAACAGCAGCATGAGCGCGGGCACCAGGAACAGCAGCAACCACGCGCCTTCGGTGAACCGCTCCAGGAAGAACACCACCGCGGCCAGTGCGGTCAGCGCCGCTCCGATCCCGTTGAGCAGCACGTTCCAGCCCCAGTATCGCCCGTGGTCGCGCACCCGGCGCCGTACCAGACCGGTCTGACTGATCGTGAAGCCGATGAACACGCCGACGGCGTAGAGCGGCAGCAGATGATCGACGCGGGCGTCGACGAGGATCAGCACCAGCGCCGCCAGCACGCCCAGCGCCGCCACCCCGAACCGGTACACCGGGCGCTCGGCGCGCAGGGCGAACAGGTGCGGCATCCGGTGATCGTCGGCGAGGCGGCTCAGCAGCACCGGCAACCCGCCGTAACTGGTGTTCGCCGCCAGCCCCAGCACCCCGGCGACGGTCAGGTTGGCGACGTGGAACAGCACCCCGGTCCCGAACGCGGCCGCCGCGAGCTGCGCCAGCAGCGTCACTCCGTCGCGCGGCAGGACATGGTGGGTCGCAATCACTTTCGCGATGCCGAGCAGCAGCACGCCGAGCAGCAGACCGAGCGCGACCTCGGCGCGCTGCGCGCGGCGCACCGCGGGCGCCCGGAACGCGGGCACACTGTTGGCGACCACCTCCACCCCGGTCACCGACGACCCGCCCGCCGAGAAGGCCTTCAGCAGCAGCAGCGGTCCGAGCACGCCGGGCACCTCGTGGAACACCGACGGCGTGCCGATCGTGGCGACCGGCTCCGCCCGCAGCAGACCGACCACGATGATCGCGCCGATCACCACGACGTACAACACGGCTGGTGCCAGCAGCACCTTCGCGGATTCGGCGATGCCGACCAGGTTCACGGCCGTGAGCGCGGCCAGGGCGATCAGCTCGGTCGCCAGTAGATGGTCGGCGATGAGCGGGAACAGGCTGCCCAGCGCGGCCGCCCCGGCCGCCAGGGCCACCGCCACGGTCAGCACGTAGTCGATCACCAGCGCGGCCGCCGCGAGCAGGCTCACCGGGCGACGGAACTCGCGCTGCGCCACCGCGTAGGAACCGCCGCCGTCCGGGAACTCCGCCACCACCTGCCGGTGGGAGACGACCAGCACCAGCAGCAGCACGGTGATCGCCACCGCGACCGGCACCGTGTAGCGCACGGCGTCGGCGCCCGCGGAGACCAGCACCGACACGATGGCCTCCGGGCCGTAGGCGATGCTGGACAAGGCATCCGGTGACAGCGCGGCCAGGCCGCCGAGGGCCGTGAGCCGGTAGGCGTCACCGCGGTGGTGGCGGCGCAGCCGGCGATCGCGGACCCGGTAGCCGCGGGCGGGCGTGTCCGGGTCGCGGGGGTGCGGGGCCCTGCGGATCACGAGCGGTGCGCGGGTCGATCCACGGGCGTCTCCTTCAACTGCGGAACGGGCAGGGTGGAGCGGTGGCCGCGTCTCAGGTTACGGCCGGACGCCCGCGGTACCGGCGTTCGTGTCGGCGTGGCGCGCTAGTCTCGGGCGAGTGCAGACCCGTCCGCCGCCGACCTATCGCGAGCGCCCGTCGACCGCCGTCGGCGGCGCGGTGGTGTGGTCGCGGACCATGGGGCCCGCCGAGGAGGCGCCGGTGCTGCCCGACGGTTGCATGGACGTGCTGTGGACGGGAGAGCGGCTGGTCGTCGCCGGACCGGACACCCGCGGTTACGTCCCGGCGGCCGCGTTCGGCGCGAGAATCGCCGGCATCAGATTCTTTCCCGGCACGGCACCCGCACTGCTCGGCGTGCCCGCCCACGAACTCGTCGACAGCCGGGTCCCTTTGACCGAGCTGTGGCCTGCCGCCGAGGTACGCGCGCTGACCGCGCTGATGGCCGCCGCGCCCGATCCACTGACGGGACTCGAGCACCTGGCCCGCCACCGGGTCACCGCCGTCGACGCGGCCGACCCGGTCCTCGCGCATATCGTGCGACGGCTGGCGGCCGGGTCCACGGTCGCGGCGACGGCAGACGAGCTCGGCCTCGGCGCGCGCCGATTGCATCGAATGTCGCTGTCGGCGTTCGGTTACGGGCCCAAGATGCTCGCGCGAGTGCTGCGCCTGCAACGCGCGCTGCGGCTGGCCCGCGCGGGAGTTCCCTTCGCGGAGACGGCTTTCCGCGCCGGGTACGCCGATCAGGCGCACCTGGCGCGCGAGGTCCGGGAGTTGGCCGGAAAACCGCTGGGGCAGTTGGTTTCTCGCGCCGGTCAGGACAGCGGCGCGTAGAGGTCGACGCTGTTGCCGTCCGGGTCGTGCACGGTGGCGTAGCGCTGGCCCCAGAAGGCGTCGAACGGCTTCAGCTCGCCGTGGTATCCCGCGTCGGTCAGTTCCGCGTAGAGCGCGTCCACCGCACTCGGCAAATCGCATTCGAACGCCAGGCCGAGCCGCCCGGCCTCGCCCCGCAGCTCCGCCACGGCGTTCGGGGCGAACGAGCGGACGTTCTCGTCGGTGTCCAGCGTCAGCCGGAATCCGCCCGGCAGCGTCGCCTCGATGTGGCCACCGAAGTCCTCGCCGAATTCCAGGCCGAGGCGACGGTAGAAGGCGAGTGAGGCCGCCAGGTCGGACACGATCACGCCGATCACATTCAGTCGAACAGTCATATCCGCACGGTAGAGCGTCCGGGGCGGTGCGGTCTTGAACGAATCGGACAGTGGCTACGACCACATATGGTTGGATTTCCCGCAGCGAAACGACCTGTGCGATATAGCGTTTGTGTATAAGAACGTGCTTGTGGAGCCACCGGGCAGGAGGGGCGTTGGGGACGGATCAGACATTGCTGCATCGCTTCGTGCTGTCGCAGCTCACCGCGGCCGGAGCGGACCGCGATCGGATGCTGCGCGAATGCGGCGTCCCGGAGTGGACGCTGACCGGGTCGGGCGTACAGGTACCCAGCGACACCTTCTCCCGATTATGGGAGGTGGGCGAGCGCGCGCTGGACGACCCGACAGTGGCCCTGCGCGTCGCGAGCAGATACCGGCTGCCGGCCCTGCGGCTGTACGACTATCTGTTCTCCAGCTCGCCCACCCTCGGCGCCGGCCTGGCCACCTGCGGGCCATACGTCACGGCCGTCACCACCAACCACCGCTTCGACCTGATCGCCGAGAACGACGACGAGACCAGCCTGTACGTGGACATGATCGAGGGCGAGGGCCGCGGCCGCGACCACACCCAGCTGTGGGGGCTGGTCGCCGTGTTGACCCGGGCCCGGCAGGTCGTCGAGGCGCCGTTGCATCCGATCCGGGTCACGCTGCGGCAGGACGCCCCGCGTGACGTGCGGCCCTTCATCGAGGTATTCGGCACGGCCGCTGTCGAATTCGGCGGCCCGGTGGACGCCCTGACATTCCGGGCGACCGATATGGAATTGCCCCTCACCACGGCCGATCCCGTGCTGGCGGAGGTGCTGGAACCGCTGGCCGCCGCGCTGCCCCCGCCCCCGCCGCTGGAGACGGCCTGGCCCGAGCGGGTCGCCGCGGTGCTGGCCCGGGCGTTCGAGGAGGGCGAGGTATCCCTGGACTGGGTCGCGCGCCACATGGCGACCAGCCCGCGCACGCTGCAACGCCGCCTGGCCGAGGCGGGGACGACCTGGCGACTGGAATTGGACCGGGCCCGGCTGGCCCGGGCCGCCGCGGCGGGCCCGGTGAGCCGGGAACGGCAGGCGGAGCTACTCGGTTACGCCGATGCGGCCTCGATGCGCCGGGCGGCGCGCCGGTGGTCGATGGTCGCGCGCTCGGGCCACTTCGACGACTTCGACCGTCGGTTCTAGACCCGGCTAGACCCGCAGGTTGCTGGCGGCGATGTTCCAGAACGTACTGCGGTCCAGCGACCGCAGGTCCCAGCTCTCGGCGATCGCGTGCGAGGCGGTGACGATGGCCTGGACGTCGAAGTCGTCACGCGTTGCCGTGCCCTTCGCTTCCAACTCCGCGATCACGTATTCCGTCGCGGTCTCGAGGGTATTCGACACGGTGTTCTCCAATCGGTCGTAGGTGTACGTACGGTCGATCACGGATCGTGTTGCTGCCGCGGTGAGATCACCGCGGCGTGCACCGAACCGACACCACGTGGGACCGCCGGTGCCACGCGGCGGGCACGGTGCCAGTTTTGCGCCATCCCCTTGGTATGACCAGCACCGAACACGCCACACCCGGGCAAACGCGCCAATTTCCGTCGGCCGTGACGCAATCGATGCTGTTCCGTCCGGCGAGTTGCGGTGCACCGGCGTACCCGCGGCCGGAACGTCGGCCGGTCGACGAGCGAATCCGGTGCAACACGCGGGCGTTACGCGGATGCCGGCGGCAGCAGATCCTCGTAGCGGTACTCGGTATCGATCGGCGTGCCCGCGGCGTGCGCCGCCTCTTCGCGCCGGCGCAGTTCGACTCGGCGGATCTTGCCGGAGATGGTCTTGGGCAACTCGGCGAACTCCACGCGGCGCACCCGCAGATACGGGGCCAGCTGGTCGCGGGCGTAGGCGAGGATGGCCTGGGCGGTGTCGGCGTCGGGTTCCCATCCGGCCGCAAGCGCCACGTACGCCTTCGGAACGGCCAGCCGGGTGTCGTCCGGCTGCGGCACCACCGCGGCCTCCACGACCGCCGGATGCTCGATGAGCACACTCTCCAGTTCGAACGGCGACACCTTGTAGTCGGAGGATTTGAACACGTCGTCGGTGCGCCCGATGTAGGTGATGTAGCCGTCGTCGTCGCGGGTGGCGACATCGCCGGTGTGGTAGTAGCCGCCCGCCATGGCGGCCGCGTTGCGTTGCGGGTCGTCCAGATAGCCGGTCATCAGATTCACCGGCTGCGCGGCCAGATCCAGGCAGATCTCGCCCTCGTCTGCGACGGCGCCGGAGACCGGATCGATTAGTACCACCGGGACGCCGGGAGCGGGCCGTCCCATCGAGCCGGGTTTGACGGGCTGGCCTGGAGTGTTGCCGACCTGCAGGGTGGTCTCGGTCTGGCCGAAACCGTCGCGGACGGTGAGCCCCCACGCCTTCTCGACCTGCGCGATCACGTCGGGATTCAGCGGTTCCCCGGCGCCGAGGACCCCGCGCAGGCCCGCGGGCCGCTCGCCGAGATCGGCCTGGATCAGCATGCGCCACACCGTCGGTGGCGCGCAGAAGGTGTTCACCTCGGCCCGGTTCAGCTGTGCGAGCAGCGCGGCGGCGTCGAAACGGCCGTAGTTGTAGACGAAGATGGTGGCCTCGGCGATCCACGGCGCGAAGAAACAACTCCACGCGTGTTTGGCCCAGCCGGGCGCGCTGATCGCCAGGTGCACGTCGCCGGGGCGCACCCCGATCCAGTACATGGTGCTCAAATGGCCGACCGGATAGCTGATCTGGCTGTGCCGCACCATCTTCGGCTTGCTGGTGGTGCCCGAGGTGAAGTACACCAGCAGTTCGTCGGTGACGTCGGTGACCGCCTCGAACGGACCCGCCGGACGCACGTCGGCGGCGTCGGCGTAACTGTGCCAGCCGGGCGCGGGCGCACCGACGACGATGCCGGTGTACTCGCCGTCCACCTGCTCGAACTTCGCGGTGTCGGCGGTATTGGCGATCACGAAACGTACTGCGCCCCTGCTGATCCGGTCGCTCAGATCGGCCGGGCCCAGCGCCGCGGTGGTCGGCATGACGACCGCGCCCAGCTTGGTGGTCGCCAGCATGGCCTCCCACAGCTCGACCTGGTTGCCCAGCATCACGATCACCCGATCGCCCTGGCGCACACCGATGTCGGCGAGCCAGGTCGCGACCTGGTCGGAGCGGCGGGCCATCGCGTCGAAACTCACCCGCTGTTCGCGCCCGTCCTCCTCGACGATCCACAGCGCGGTGCGATCGTTGCCGCGGGCGATCACGTCGAACCAGTCCGTGGCCCAGTTGAATCTGCCTGTCAGCAAGGGCCATTCGAACAGCTTGCGGGCCGAGTCGTAGTCGGCCGCGGTGCCCAGCAGGCGGTCGCGGGCCGCGCGGTACAACTCGGTGTTCGTGGTCATGCCGATTCTCCTGTTCTGTCGATATCCGTCCGGTCGGGGCCGAACAGCCGCGCGGAGATCTCGCGCATCTCGACCTTGCGGATCTTGCCGGTCACCGTCATCGGGAACTCCTCGACGAGGTGTACGTAGCGGGGGATCTTGAAATGCGCGAGCTGCCCGGAACAGAATTCGCGCAGGGCCGCGGCGTCCAGGGCCGGTGCGCCCGCGCGCAACCGGATCCAGGCTACGAGTTCCTCGCCGAATTTCGGGTCGGGCACGCCGACCACCTGGGCGTCGAGGATGTCGGGGTGGGTGTAGAGGAACTCCTCGATCTCGCGGGGGTAGATGTTCTCCCCGCCGCGGATGACCATGTCCTTGCTGCGGCCGGTGATCGCGACATAGCCGTCGTCGTCCATGGTGGCCAGGTCGCCGGTGTGCATCCAGCGGCCGGAATCGATGGCGGCGGCGGTCTTCTCGGGCTCGTCCCAGTACCCGAGCATCACCGAGTAGCCGCGCGTGCACAGCTCGCCCGGCTCGCCGCGCGGCACGGTGAGGCCGGTCGCGGGATCGATGATCTTGATCTCCAGGTGCGGGCCCACCCGGCCGACGGTCGCGGTGCGCTGGGTGAGGGTGTCGTCGCGGCGGGTCTGGGTCGAGACGGGGGATGTTTCGGTCATGCCGTAGCAGATGCTGACCTCGCTCATCCCCATCCGCTCGATCACCTGCTTCATCACCTCGACAGGGCACGGCGATCCGGCCATGATCCCGGTGCGCAGCGTGGAGAGGTCGTAGGCGGCGAAATCGGGCTCGGCGAGTTCGGCGATGAACATCGTCGGCACCCCGTACAGCGACGTACAGCCCTCGGCCGCAACGGTTTCCAAGGTCGCGCGCGGGTCGAACGCCGGGGCCGGGATCACCATCGCCGCGCCGTGGCTGGTGGCGGCGAGATTGCCCATCACCATGCCGAAGCAGTGGTAGAACGGGACCGGCAGGCAGATCCGGTCGGCCTCGGTGTAGCCGCACAGCTCGCCGACGAAGTACCCGTTGTTGAGGATGTTGTGGTGCGAGAGGGTAGCGCCCTTGGGGAAACCGGTGGTGCCGGAGGTGTATTGGATATTGATCGGGTCGTCGGGGGAGAGCGCGGACTGTGCCGCCGCCAGTTCGGCCGGATCGCCCGCCCGGCCGCTGTCCAGCAGCGCGAGCCAGTCGGGGCCGTCCAGGAGCACGACATGGTGCAGGTCGGGGCAGTCGGGGCGGACCTCGTCGATCATTGCGGCGTAGGCCGAGTTCTTGAACTCCCGGGCCGCGACGAGCAGCCGGACACCCGCCTGCCGCAGCACGTAGCGCAGTTCGTGCGCGCGGTAGGCGGGGTTGATGTTCACCAGGATCGCGCCGATTCGCGCGGTCGCGTACTGCACCAGCGTCCACTCGGCGCGGTTCGGCGCCCAGATGCCGACGCGATCGCCCTTGCCGATACCGGTCGTGAGCAGGCCGAGGGCGACCGCGTCCACTTCCGCGGCGAACTCCCGATAGGTCCACCGCACGCCCGGCGCCCGGTCGACGAGCGCGAGCCGATCGCCGTGGGCGGCGACGGTGCGATCGAGGTTGGCTCCGATCGTGTCGCCCAATAGCGGCACATCCCATGCTCCATGCGTATAACTGGCCCGCTGGATCCGGCCCGTCGTCGAACTCACGCGAATTAGGATCCAGGTCACATTCCCCCGCCCACTACCCCCGGAAAGGGGTACCGAGATGGAACTGCTGCGTCCCCGTGATGCCGACGCGCTGCGTGCCGAACTGCGCCGGGTGGCGGCCGACTCGCGGATGCCGGTGGTGTTCGGCGGCCAGGTGCACGGGGAGACGCTGATTCTCTCGGAGTTCTTCGGCACCCGCACCGCCGCCATGCGCGGGCTGGCGGTGTCGCCGTCGTCGGGGGTCGGGGGCGCGGCGGTGTCCAGCAAGCGGCCCACCTCCGTCGCGGACTACCGCATCGCCTCCACCATCACCCACCACTACGACGCCCCGGTCCTGACCGAGGGGTTGCGGGCCGTGGTCGGGGTGCCGGTCGTGGTCGGCGGGCAGTCGCGGGCCGTGCTGTACATCGCCAGCCGCGATGCCGGGCCCATCGGTGGTCGCGCGGCCGACCTGGCGGTGCAGGCCGGGCGGCGGCTGGCCGTGGAGCTGGCGATTCGCGACGAGGTGGACCGGCGGCTGCGATTGCGCGAGGCGGCGATCGCTCCGACGACGGATGCCGTTGTCGCCGAACAGCTCCGTGACATCCATGCCGAGGTGCGCGGCATCGCGCAGACCGTCACCGACCCCACCGCCCGCACCCGATTACGTGACCTGTCCGAGCGGCTGGCCCGGCTCGTGTCCGGCACCGAAATATCCGACGACGTACCGGCATTGGCGCCCCGCGAGCTGGACGTACTCACCCATATCGCACTCGGCTGCAGCAATGCCGAAGTCGCCCAACGCCTTTCGCTCCGCCCGGAAACGGTCAAGAGCTACCTGCGCAGCGCCATGATCAAACTGGGCGCCCACACCCGCCACGAAGCCGTGGTCCGCGCCCGCCGGGCGGGTCTGCTCCCTTGAGGGGCTGCCCCCGCGCCCCCATACGACCGTGGCCCGCGCTCCGGGGAGCACGGGCCAGGGATGTCGAGCCGCCACAGGCGTCGCGCCCGCCCCGCCATAGCCACACTGCCACACTGCCACACTGCGATACCGCCACATCCCCGTCGCGTTACCGCAGGTGTCGTGTTGCCGCGGCGTTGGGCGGGGTTGTTTCGGTCAGGTGCGGCGTAGGGCCAGGACCGGGATGGTGCGGATGCCTGCGGTCTTTTCGGCGTAGGCGGCGAAGCCGGGGTAGCGGCGGGCTTGTTCGGCGTAGATGCGGTCGCGGTCGGGACCGGTGATTTCGTGGACGGTGACGCCGTACCGTTCCGTGCCGCGTTCCACGGTTGCCGTGCCGGCCGTGGTCAGGTTGTAGTACCAGTCCGGGTTCGTGGGAGCGCCCGCCTTGGAGGCGAAGACGTAGATGAGGTCGGGGTCCCGCTCGTCGGCCAGGTACATCATCGGGCTGACCAGTTCGCGCCCGGACTTGCGGCCGCGGTGGTGCAGCAGCAGCATCGGGGCGCCCTCGAACTGGCCGCCCACCCGGCCCTCGTTGGCGCGGAATTCGGCGATGATGTTGCTGTTCCAATCGTCGGCAGTGCTCATCGGACTCCCTTCGCGGAACGGACCGGACTAGTCCTGCGGCTCGATGAGCTGGATGTCCAGCTCGATGGCGATCTTGTCGCTGAGCATAGCCGTCGGTACCGCGGTGGCGACGTCGAACTCACTGCGCTTGAAGGTGCCGGTCGCGGCGAATCCGGCGCGGCGCTTGTTGTCGGGCGCCTCCTGCACGCCGCCCCACTCGACCTCGAGGGCGATGGGCTTGGTCACGCCGCCGAGCGTCACCTCGCCGGTGACCTCGAAGTCCTCGGCCACCCGCACCGGCTCGACGACCTTGAAGTGCAGGGTCGGCCGCTTCTCGACGTCGAGCAGGTCGGCGCTGCGGACGTGCTCGTCGCGCTGGGCGTTGCCGGTGTCGAACGAGTCGAGGTACACGGTGGCCTCGATGGCGGCCGTGCCCGCCTCGTCGACGACGAATCCGGTCTCGAAGGAGTTGAAGCGGCCGCGCACCTTGGAGATGCCCAGGTGACGGACGGTGAAGTTGACCGAAGAGTGAGCGGCGTCCAGCTCCCAGGAGCCGGCCTTCAGGGTGGTGTTCGTAGAAGTCGTCATGTCCACCATCATTTCCGGACCGCGGTCCGTTTGTCCACGCCGCCGCTATCCTGGTACTGCCAGGGCGCGGATAACGCGGCCCGGATCGGACAGGATGGTGGCGTGGCACAGTCGGAATTCGGCGAATTTCTCATCGCTCGGCGCGCGCGGTTGCAGCCGGAGGACGTCGGCCTGCCCGCGGGGCGCCGCCGCCGCACACCGGGACTGCGCCGCGAGGAGGTCGCCGCGCTGGCCGGGGTGAGTGTCGACTACCTGGCTCGCCTCGAACAGGGCCGGGATACCAATCCCTCCATGGCGGTGCTCGGCGCGCTGTCCGAGGCGTTGCAGCTCAACGAGGTCGAACGCCATCATTTCGGCAAGCTCGCACTCGGCCTGGAACACGCGGCGGGCGGCTGCCCGTCACCCGGCCGCGCGGAGAACGAGGTCTCCGAGACGCTGCAGGCTGTCCTCGACGCGCTGCACCCGACTCCGGCCGTGGTGCTCGGGCGGTGGCAGAACATCCTCGCCGCCAACGCGGCCTGGCGCGATTTCGCGGAGCCGCTCGGTGTCTACGACGAGGGGATCGACGCCAATCTCGCGCGATACGTCTTCGCCCATCCGGACGCGACCCCGCGCTGGCGCGACTGGCCGGTGGCCGCCGACATGATGATCTCGGCGTTGCGGGCGGCGCGCTCGATCTGGCCCGACGAACCGGGACTGGACGCGCTGATCACCGAACTCCAGCGCCACCCGGAGTTCGCCTGCCGCTGGCGCGAGCACCTGGTGGGTGAATTCCGCACCGGCACTGTGCATCTCGAACATCCCCAGCGTGGCGAGATCGAGGTCGAGATCGAGACTCTCAACCCCGCCGCGGACCAGACCATCCAGGTCTGGCTGGTCGACCGCCGCCGCGCGCACGCGCCCGGCCTCCGGTTGGTGAACGAATAGACCGCAGTTCGGCGAACTGCGGGCGAACTCAACTTCCTACTTACCGAACCGGTCGCGCAGCTTGTCCACGACCTCGCCGAGGGCGGCTTTCACATCGTCGGCGGCCTGCTTCACCCCGGCCTCGGCCTGATCGGTCCTTCCCTCGTCGCGCCGCTGGTCATCACCGGTGACCTGCTTCGCCGTGCCGCTCAGGTCGTCGACGGTGTGGGCGAACTTGTCGTTGGCGGACATTCCGAAACCTCCGTGTGTCGAATCGATGCGGCGCCGATCGGCGCACATGTTCAAGACCGTGCGGAAGCGGTATTCCTCACTTGGCAACCTGTGAGACAACCATCACGAATAATTCCTCGTGACGATTCCCGCCGACGCGTGTCGACCGAGGGAGCAGCGGAGGAGGTGTTGTGTGAGCACGACGGCTACCGCACCCGAGGCGGCGCTGGACGACGCGACCCTCGCGGGCCGGGCGCGCGACGGCGATGTCCGGGCCTACGAGCAACTGGTGCTGCGCTACCAGGGGCCCATGTTCCGGCTCGCCGCGAAGATGCTGGCCGACCGCGGCGAGGCCGAGGACGTCACCCAGGAGGTGTTCCTCCACGCATGGCGCAGGCTCGGCCAGCTCCATGACGAATCGGCGTTCGCGGGCTGGCTGTACCGGATGACCACCAACCGCTGCCTGAACGTGATCAGATCCCGGCAGCCCTCCGCCGACATCGACCCGGACACCACGGCCTCGCCCCGCACCGACACCCGCCCGGAGCACGCGGCGCAGGTGAACAGCCAGCTCGCCGCCCTCACCGCGGCACTGCAGCGGCTCACGCCCGAGCAGCGGGCCTGCTGGCTGCTGCGCGAGGTACACGGCCGCTCCTACGACGAGATCGCCGAGATCGTCGGCACCAACGGCACCGCGGTCCGCGGCCGGATAGCCCGGGCCCGAGCACAATTGGCGGAGGTGATGAAGCCATGGCGGTAGGCCAGACCACCGACAGCGACTACCTGCTCCCCTGCGGGCGCGGCCTGGAACAGGTGTGGGAGCGGCTGGACGCGGTCGACGCCGGACGCGCCGACGAGCACGAACAGACCTGCCCGCACTGTGCCGCCGCCCGCGAGAGCCTGCTCATGCTCCGCGGCGCGACCCGCGAACTGGTCGAGGAACCGGACCCGCCACCCCCGGACCTGTTCGGCCGCATCATGTCCGCGGTGCGCACCGAGGTGCGACGCGGGCGGACCGTGGATCTGCCCACCCCGCATCCCGGGGCGATCGAGGTCAGCGAGCAGGCCGTGGCGGTCGTGCTGCGCTACGCGGCCGACACCGTGGACGGTGTGCGGGCCCGCGGCTGCCACGTGCGCTCGGCCGGCCCGGGATCCGACGGAGCCACCGTCGTGGAGGTGGAGATGACCATCTCGGTGCGTGCCGACGGACGCAGCCTCGGCGAGGTCGTCCCGCAGGTGCGGGAGCGGGTGCGGGCCGCGGCCTCGGCGCGCATCGGCCTGATACTGCAACGCCTCGACGTTTCGGTCGTCGACATCTACGAGGAGGACCGGTGAGTACCACGGCCACCGAAACGGTCGTCGCCGACGCGGTGATCGCCGGCGTCGCCGCCCGCGCCGCGGCCACCGTGCCCGGTGTGCTGCGGCTGGAACCCGGCGTGCTCGGCCTGGTCGGGCAGCTGGCCCGCTCGGGCCTGCAATTGCTGACCAGGCAGGAATCGGCGCCCTCGGGCGGCGTGCGGATCCGGCGCGCGGGCGAGTGGCTGAAGATCCACGTGGATCTGACGATCGCGGCCGGCGGCCACGTCGGCGAGGTCGCCCGGACGGTGCAGCGCGAGATCGCCCGCGTGGTGACCGAGCAGACCGGGGTTGCCGTGGACGAGGTCACGGTCTGCGTGCTCGACATCGAACCGGGGCGCTCGTGACAGCGGAGGGAGAGCTGATCGATGACATCGTCGGCGCGATCGAAACGGTGGACGGACTTCGACCGGCGACACCCCCGGTGCCGCAGAACGCGACCTGGCTCCCGCTCGCCGGCAACCGCTACGCGGTCGATCTCGGCGCGGCGGTGGTCGAGGTCCGCGTGGTGGCCACCGCGCTGCCGCTGCCGCCGCTGGTCGACAAGGTCACCGCCGCGGTCCGGCCGCTGCTGGAGCAGACCGAGTGGGCGCGGGCGAGGCTGCGGGTGGTAGTCGCGGACCTGGCCGCGGAGGCGGTCGGTGACATCGTGGTTACCTAGCTCACACGCACCGGCCGTGACGAACCGCCCGGCCTCGTGTCTTACCGATGAAAGGTCGTTATCCGCTGTAACGCAAGGGAATCGGAGGAATCATGACGAGCACGGCAACCGAGAAGTCGGGCGGGAACGCCGCAAACGCCAAGTCCGACAACGTCAATGCGCCCGCCAAGGCCGACCGCAACGCCGGCGGCCGCCCGGACGCGCTGGTCACCGACCAGGGCACCACCACCATCGCCGACACCGTCGTGCAGAAGATCGCGGGTCTGGCGGCGCGGGAGGTGCGTGGCGTGCACGAACTGGGCGGCGGTGCGGCCCGGGCGTTCGGCGCGCTGCGCGATCGCATCCCGGGTGCGTCCGCCAGTGTGGGACAGGGTGTTTCGGTCGAGGTCGGCGAGCGCCAGGCCGCCGTCGATCTGGATCTGGTCGTCGAATACGGGGTCGCCATCGCCGAATTGGCGCGAGTGGTGCGGCGCAATGTCATCACGGCCATCGAGCAGATGACCGGCCTCGAGGTGGTCGAGGTCAACCTCAACGTCAACGACGTCTACATCGAGGGCGACGACGACGCCGACCAGCAGCAGGCGCAGAGCCGGGATCGGGTGCAGTGATATGAGCGCCACGACGATCTGCCTGATCTGCGGCCTGGCTCTCGGATTCGCCGCGGCCTTCGGTGGTTTCGGCGCCTTCTTCGTCGTGCTGGTGTTCGGCGGGCTGGGCCTGCTGATCGGGCGCTGGCTCGACGGTGACGTCGATCTGGCCGGGCTGGTGCGGTCCGCACAGGATCGGAGCCGCCGATGACAGCCGCCACCGCGGCAGCACCCGGCGCGCCGCCGCGCGAGCGGGAAACGCGCGGCGTCACCGTGGTGAGTGAGCGAGCGGTGCGGCGGATCGCGGCCCGCGCCGCCCGCGAGGTGGCCGGGGTGGAGTCGGACGTGCAGGTGACCGCCCGCGTCGTCGGGGACGCGACGGTCCTGCACGTGCGGCTGCCGATCCGCTATCCGCTGCCCGTCGCGCGGATCACCGACGCCTGCCGGGCCCACCTGATCGAGCGCACCCGCGAGCTGTCCGGGCTGGCGGTGCCGCGGGTCGACATCGACGTGACGGCGCTGCCGACCGACGCCGAACCGGGGCGGGTCCGATGAGGCGCCGGCCACGCCGGGTGATCCCGGCCGTCGTGGTAGCGCTGGCGCTGATCGCGGTGTGCGTGCTGGTCACCGTGTCGGTGATCCAGAAGCTCAGCGGCGCAAAGGAACTCGTCTCCTACGACAGTGTAGCGACGCGTCTGCACGACACCACGTGGGGCAGCGCCTGGGTGCTCGGTGTCGGTATCGCCGTCGTGGTGCTGGGGTTGTCGCTGCTCGCGGTGGCGCTGTGGCCGGGGCGGCCGGTCGTGCTGCCGCTGGAATCGGAGCAGGGCGTGGACGCCGGTATCACCCGGCGCAGTCTGCGGGCCGCCGTCCGGGACGCGACCGAGTCGGTCGATGGTCTGGAATCGTCGCGGGTTCGCCTGGGCGGCAAGAAGATACGTGTGAAGGCGCGCACCCGTCGGCCCGAATCCGAGGTCGGTTCCGCGGTGCGCGCGGCGATCGACGAACGCCTCGCCCTGGTGGGTCCGCGCACGCCGCACACGGTGCGCACCCGGGTGCGCACGGTACGGACAGGAGAAGCCTGATGAGTACGGTCAATCGCCCTGCCCGGCTGAACCGGTCGCTGCTGGCACTGATCGGCCTGGTCCTGGTCGCCGCGGGCGCCTACGCCATCGTGGCCTGGCTCGGCCACCTGAGCTGGGCGGACCCGGACGCCACCCTGGTGCCCGGTACCGCGGCGCCGCCGCGCTGGGTGCTGATCCTGGTCGCGGTGGGTGCGGTGCTGATCGGCCTGGCCGCGCTGCGCTGGCTGGCCGCGCAGGCCACCCGGCTGCCGCGACGCACGCTGTGGCGGATCGGGGCCACTCGGGACGCGGGTACCACGGTGCTCGATTCCGGCGTCGCGGCCGCGCCGGTGGTCACCGATGTCGAGTCCTATCCGCAGGTCCGCTCGGCCGCCGCGCGGCTGTCCGGGCCGGCCGACGCGCCGGAGCTGCATCTGGTGGTGACCGCCGAACCGGACACCGACCTGGCGGCGCTGCGCAAACACATTCTCGGTCATGCCGTGGCCCGGCTGCGCGAGGCGCTCGAGGTTGAATTCGTCCCGGTAACACTGGAATTGCGGCTGGCGGACCGGGGGCGGCTCGCGCGCGCCCGATAAACCGGATCGGCTCGCGACGAAACCGTCGCGAGCCGATGTCACCGGACCCTACTTGCCCAGCCTCTCCTTCGTCCTGCGGGCCGCGTCCTGCATGTCGTCCCGTTCGACGCGGGCGTCGCGTCGCGCCGCGGAATTCATGCGGTCGCCCTCGCGCTTCATGCCCGAACCCATCCGGTCCGCGTCGCGCCGCATGTCGTCGGGCATGCGCTCCGCGTCGCGCTGGGAGCGATCCTTCATGGACTTCTTGCCCTTGTTGGCAACCTGGCCGGGTTTTCGGCCGGTGGAGCGATCAGACATCCGAACCTCCGTTGTCGGTAGGTCTCACGTCCGAACTATGAGAATGGACGAGAATGCTCGTCCGTCGTGCCGTACAGCGTTGCCCGGCCCCGCTTCCGGCGGGTGTGCCGCGACAACCCATTCAGCTCAGCAATCATCTGGACAACAATTGCGCTCACCATCGTGCCCACTGGTCGGGGGCGATGTCAATGGCGGCCCGGCGCGTATTCCGGCTTCCGTCCGGACTTGCGGTTAGGGTTTCGCTATCACCGGGGAAATCGAGCTGACCACACCGAAACGGGAGGAAGCATGACGAGCACGGTGACCGCGATCGAGCCCGCCACGGCGCCGCCCGTGCCGGCCGCGGAGATCGACGCCGCGGCCCTGCGGCGGGTGGTGATCGACGCGGCCCGCGAGATCACCGGCGTCGCGCGCGACGTGCAGGCGCAGGCCAGGCTCTCCCGCGGCGCGGCGGTGCTGTCGTTGCGATTGCCGATCCATTATCCGATGCCGATCTGGCAGGTCGCCACCGTCTGCCGCGCGCACGTGCTGCGCCGCATGCGGGAGCGCACCGGTGTGCCGGTGCGGCGGCTGGACATCGATGTGGCGGACCTGCCGGGGCGGATGCGGTGAGGCGGCGGCCGTGTCGCGCCGTGCCGGCCGCGGTGCTGGCGCTCGCACTGCTGGCCGTATGCGTGATCGTGGTGTTGTCACTGGTCCAACGGCTCACCGGCGCAGGGGATTTCGCCGTATGGGCGGGTATCGAGCACCGGCTGCGCGAGACGGTCTGGACCGACGGGTGGGTGGCCGGTTTCGGGGCCGCGGCGGTGCTGGGGGGTATCGTGCTGCTGGGCTTGGCGGTGCTGCCGGGGCGTCCGGTGGTGTTGCCGCTCACCGCCGATGACGGCATCGCGGCGGGAGTGACCCGGCGCGGCCTGCGCACCGCGTTGCGCGCGGCGGCACAGTCGGTCGAGGGCGTGCATTCCGCGCGAGTCACCCTGCGGCGCAAGACGGTTCGGGTAGTGGTCCGCACGCCCCGGGCGCACCCCGCCGACCTCGCGGAAGCCGTCCGCGCGGCGGTCGGCGAGCGGATCGACCGGATCGGGCCGCGGTCGTCGCCGCGTATCTCGTTGCGTCTGCGCCACACCGGGAGCATGCGGTGACCGCCGGTGCGCTCACCGACCGCGGTCGGCGCGTCGAAGGCAGCGAATCCCGCCGGGCGGTGGCGCGTGGTGAGAGCATCCGTCGCCGACCGCCCGCGGTGGTGAATCGCACGGTGCTCGGGGTGACCGGATTGCTGGTCACGGCGGTCGGCGCCTTGGCGCTGGCGGCCCACTACGGGCGACTGAGCTGGGTGGACGCGGGCTCGCCGGTGCTCGCGGACCGGACCCGGCTGCCGACCTGGCTGCTGTGGGTCGTCGTCGCGGTGGCGGGCGTGCTGGGGCTGGCCTGCCTGCGCTGGGCCACCGCGCAGGTGACGCGGATGCCGCAACCCGTGCGCTGGCGGGCCCGTCCTCCGGAATCCGGCGACCGGACCGCACTGGCCGCCACGACCGTCGCCCGGCCCGTGGCGATCGACCTGGAAGGCTACGACGGAGTGCGCTCCGCCGCGGCCTGGGTGTCCGGGCCCGCCCGCGCCCCGGAGCTGTACCTGGTGGTGACCGCCGAACCCGACACCGATATCGGTGCGCTGCGCGCCCACATCCTCGACCATGCCGTGCCGCGCCTGTGCCAGGCGCTCGAGGTCGAAACGGTCTCGGTCGCAATGGAATTGCGGTTCGCGCGGGCTCAGTCGACGGGGCCGAGCACTCGCTCGACGTAGGCGTTGGTGAAGCGGCCCTTCGGATCGAACCGGCGGCGGACCTCCTGGAATCGGTCCCACTCCGGATAGCGCGGCCGCAGCGTTCGAGCCGTCTGGAAGTGCCGCTTACCCCAGTGCGGCCGCCCGCCGTACTTGTCGAAAACCGCCTCGCAGGCACGGAAATACGGCTCGTAGGCCATGCCGCGGTACTGGTGCACGGCGATGTAGCAGGTGTCGCGGCCACCGGCCGGGGACAGGAAGGCGTCGTCGGGCGCCACCCAGCGCACCTCGATGGGCATCGGGGTGTCGAATCGCTGGGACAGCTCCTTGATCTCGCGGATGGCGGGTGCCGAATGCTCGCGCGGTATCGCGTATTCCATCTCGGTGAAGCGAATCAGCCTGGGGGAGGCGAACACTCGATAGGACCGATCCACCTGACGGCGATAGCTGCCCGCGTAGGCGGCGCCGCGCTGTACCCACGGAATGAGTTGCGGCCGACGGCGGCACAGCCGGGCCAGCGCGTCGAAGGTGTGGTTGGAGACCAGGATGTCGGCGAACCAGTCGACGGCCCTGCCGCGCGGCTGCTCGGGCAGCTCGACGCGATTGTTGCGCTTGGTCATCGCCAGCGGGCTGTGCGCGAACATGTAGAACTCGAAATGCTCGTTGCCGTCGATATATTCGTCGAGATCGGCGAGCACGTCGGTCACCGGCACCGGGCGTTCGACACCCTCCAGGACGAACGAGGGCACCAGCTCCAAGGTGACGGCCGTGACCACGCCGAGGGCGCCGACGTGCACGCGCGCGGCGCGCCAGCCGTCGGGGTCGCTCTGTTCGTCGAGCTCCACCCGGCTGCCGTCGGCCAGCATCAGTTCCACCGAACGCAGTGCGGCGGAAAGGTTCTGCAGGGTCGCGCCGGTGCCGTGCGTCGCGGTCGCGGTGGCTCCGGAGATGGTCTGCACGTCGATGTCGCCCAGGTTCGGGAATGCCAGGCCCAGTGGATGCAGCGCCGCGCTCAGCGCGTTGAGCGTGGCCCCGGCCTCCACCCGGGCCAGCCCGGCGGCGCGATCCACGTGCAGGATCCGGTCCAGCTTCGACAGATTCAGCAGCATGCCGTCGGTCAGCACGGCGTCGGTGAACGAATGGCCCGCGCCCGCCACGCGCACGGTCTGTCCCGCGGCCTCGGCGCGCCGCAGTAGCTCGGCCACGTCCTCGGGGGAGCCGGGCGCCGCTGTCGCGGCGGGCGCGCACTGCTGGTCGCCGGCCCAATTCACCCAAGAGTTGGTCATGCGTCCAACTTTAGGTCATGTGCTGTGACGGGCGCTACCCGTGGTGGATTTCGGACTTATCGGCGACGGCAGGCGAAGGTCTGCGCCTTGGCCTCGTCCACCTCGTCGTCACGCAGGGGCGGGACGGGCAGGGGCTGACGCGGGACCGAATCGGCGCGCACCCCGTCCAGCGCGATCGCCAGATAGCGCCGCCAGACCTGATCGTTCACCGGCTTGGAGAAGGCGGCGATCGACTCGACCATGTTGATGATGGCGAAGAAGTCCGGCGCCTCGATGCCCGGACGCAGCACGCCCGCCCGGTGGGCGCGGTCGACCAGGCGCGCGATCTGCGGCTTGATCCGGTCGCGGACCGACGCGAAACGCTCCATCGCATCGGGCAATTCGAGCATGACCTCGCTGAAGCCGCGGTTACCGGCGAAATGCTCGCAGGCCCACTCGAACAACTCCACCACGGCGGCCCAGGGGTCCGGGTTGCGATTGGCGCGCTCGGTGGCCTCGGCCATGGCCGCGACGGTCTGATCGAAGACCTCGATGATCAGTTCCTGCTTGTTCGCGAAACGCCGGTACACCGTGCCCACGCCCACACCCGCCGCCTCGGCGACATCGTCCAGCGTGACCTCCAGTCCGCGCTCGGCGAAGAGTCTGCGCGCAGCCTCGACGATCCGCTGTTGGTTGCGGGCGGCGTCGGCGCGCAGACGCCGAGGTGCGGACATGGTGGTGGTGCGATTCACACAGTCATGCTAGCAAGCATCGGGATTAAGTGGAGGCATTCTCTCCGTTATGGTGGTAGCTTTCATACCAAGCGGAGGAACCGCCTCCGCATACGGTCACCGGACTAAGGGGCTCCATGACAACCGCGATCGACCTGGAAAAGGATGCGGCGACCGAGTCGTCGAATGCGGGCCGCCGCGGCTCGCATGCACTGCGCTGGTGGGTGCTCGCCGTGCTCGGCGTCGCCCAGTTGATGGTCGTGCTCGACGCGACCGTCGTGAATATCGCGCTGCCTGAGGCGCAGCGCGACCTCGGCTTCTCCAACGGTGATCGCCAGTGGGTGGTCACCGGATACGCGCTGGCCTTCGGCAGCCTGCTGCTGCTCGGCGGGCGCCTGAGCGATCTGTTCGGGCGGCGCAACACCTTCATCACCGGTCTGGTCGGCTTCGCGGTCGCCTCGGCCGTCGGCGGCGCGGCCACCGGATTCGAGATGCTGGTGGCGGCGCGCGTGGCCCAGGGCGTGTTCGGCGCACTGCTGGCCCCGGCTGCCCTGTCGCTACTGACGGTGACCTTCACGCAACCGGCCGAGCGGGCCAAGGCCTTCGGCATCTTCGGCGCCGTCGCCGGTACCGGTGGCGCGCTCGGGCTGCTGCTGGGCGGCGCGCTCACCGAATGGGCGTCGTGGCGCTGGGTGATGTACGTGAACCTGATCTTCGCCGCGATCGCGCTCGTCGGCGCGGTGCTGCTGTTGGCCAAGCATGTGACCACCGAGCGCCCCAAGCTCGACATCCCCGGCACCGCCGTGGTGACCGTCGCGCTGTTCGGCATCGTGTACGGCTTCTCGCACGCCGAGTCGCACGGCTGGTCCAACGGTGTCACGCTGGCGTTCCTGATCGGCGGCGCCGCGCTGCTGGGCGTGTTCGCCTGGCTGGAGACTCGGGTCGCGCACCCACTGCTGCCGCTGCGCATCGTGCTCGACCGCACTCGCGGCGGTGCCTACCTGACGGTGTTCGTCATGGGCATCGGGATGTTCGCGATCTTCCTGTTCCTGACCTACTACATGCAGTTGACGCTGGGCTACTCGCCGATCGTGACCGGTGTGGCGTTCCTGCCGATGGTGGCGGGCATGGTGGCCTCGTCCACGACCGTGCCGTCGTTCGTGCTGCCGAAGCTCGGGCCGAAGGTCACGGTGGCGGGCGGCTTCCTGGTCGCCGCCGCCGGCATGGGATGGCTGACGCAGATCGGCCTGGACACCGGCTACGCCACGCACATCCTGCCGGCGCTGATCCTGATGGGCCTGGGCCTCGGTGGCTCGATGTCGACCGCGTTCCAGGGTTCGACCGCGGGCGTGCACCACGACGACGCGGGTGTCGCGTCGGCCATGGTCAACACCAGCCAGCAGGTGGGTGGCTCGATCGGCACCGCGCTGTTGAGCACCATCGCGTCCTCGGCCGCGGCGAACTACATGTCCACCCGGCAGGGCGGCAACCCGCTCGACGTCGCGCAGTCGATGATCGAGAGCTACACCACCAGCTTCTGGTGGGCGACGGCGATCTTCCTGGTCGGCGCGGTGCTGGCCGCGGTGATCATGCCGAACACCGTCCCCGCGCCCGCCGAGGGCGAGCCGGTGATCGTGCACTGAGATACGGTGAACAGGACTGTGCCCCAGCCGGTTTCGGCTGGGGCACAGTTGTGCCGGCCGGGCGCGAACGCACCCACTCAGCAGTTGCTCGGTGCGGGCACCCCCGCGAAGCGGTCCGCGAGGTAACCGAAGGCGCTGGCGGAGCCGGGGGCGATGGCCGCGGTGTGGTCCGCGCCCGCGATGATGTCGAACCGCACGGGGGTGCCCGCGGCGCAGTAGCGGCCCGCCACATCGCGTGCCAGCCAAGGGTTCACGACATCGGACCCGCCGTGCCACTGGTACACCGGGGTGCGCGGGACGCCCGGGAAGGTCTCCAGACTGTTCTCGTGCAGCACGCCGATCTGGGCTCCGCTGACATCGTCCACGCCGCCGGTGAAGTAGTCCGAGAAGCTCCGATTCGCGCCCGCGCCGATGATTTCGTCGGTGCACGCGTTGGCGATGCGGTCGCGCAGGTCGCGACCCGCGGGAGTCATTCGCTCGTCCAGTGACATCACGTCGGGGTACTCGCGCTCGAGTCCATTCGCGGCGGCGAAACCCAAGCCGAACATGGGACTGGGGGCCGCGCCCACGTCGAGGGCGAGCTTGCCGATATTCACCGGCACCCCGCCCATGGCCGTGCCGACGAGGGGCAGTTCGGGTGCGTATTCGGGGGCCAGCGCAGCCGCGAAGCCGGTCGCCATGCCGCCGCCCGAATAGCCCGCGAGTGCGACGGGGCTGTCGGCCTGCCCGGCGGGTGCGAAGCGTTTCACCGCGCGGATTCCGTCGAGGGTCAGCCGTCCGCCGAGCCGCGCCGCCCCGTAGGCGCTGGTCGGACCGAGATGGTCGGGTACCGCCACGGCCCAGCCGCGCGCCAGGAGCAGGTTCAGCGCCGGGGCTTCGCGCAGGCTGCCGTCGAACAGGGTGTGCGAGGGCGCGCAGTGCAGGCCCAGCGAATTCACGAACGGCTGATACGACACCAGGGGACGTGCCCCACCGCTGCCGGGAACCAGCAGCGTCGTCACCGCCGCGATGGGCGCGTCCGCGGAATTCGTCGAGCGGTAGACCAGTTGCCAGGCCGTCGCGCCCGGGAATCCGGCCGCGGGCACGGTGCGGCTGCGTACGACATCACCGGGTTGATAGGACCCGATGTCGGGTGGGGCCCAATAGAAGGGGTCGGGTTCGGCGATCGGATAGACCGCGGCCGGGGCGGGCCCCGCGCCCGCTGTTCCCGCCACCGTCGCCAGCGCCGCGAGAACGGCTGCGAGACGGAAACAATCGCGTCGCCGCGTCCCGCCGCGTACCCGATGCCGCACCGCTGCGGTGGTTCCCGGACGGTGTGCGGCAGATTCACCGTGGTCTCGTCGAGGTACACACCGGGCGAGCGAAGCAGCCCCCAGCCGGGTGCGGACTGACGTGCGATTCCGCCTGAGAAGGTCTTGCCGTCGCGCGATCGCCATCGTTGCTCCCTGCTGTTTCCGATGCGGACAACCGGCAGCGGCGGGACGCGCGCCGACCGGACGAGCCTGATCTCAGTGCTGGAAGTGCGCCCGGTCGTGGCTGCGGGCGGCCCACTCGCCGAGGAGCGCGCCGCTCCCGGCAGGACGGCCAAGAGCAAATACTGGGCAAGCGAATTGAGTAGTGCTATTACACCAGACCGGCGCGCCGCAACGGAGCCGCCGCGCCGGAATCCCTGGCCCCGACAAGGTCTCGGGCATCCGGTGCGGCAGCGCGAACGACGAGTTCGTCCCGCCCGCCGCCGGAGCCCATCCGCCGTGCCGCGACGCACGCGACCCGGCGGTACGGATTATCGGCCGGTGACCGGGCGGGTCGCCGCGTAGCGGTCGCTGCGGGGTCGCTGGCGGTTAGCATGGTTCGGCAGGTATCGGACGCGGGCAGGAGGTTGGCCAGGTGGATTCGTGGACCGGCGCCCGGGTGGGCGGAGTCGCCGGTGGAGCCGGTCGGCACGCCCCCAGCGGGCCTGGTCGGCGGCACGAGTCTTTGCCCGCCACAAGCCGATCCGATAGGCTGGACAACTCTTGTGCCGGGTGGTTTCCCCCCTCGTCGGCCGACGTCGGCGAGGTTCGTAAACTGCTCGAAT
Organism: Nocardia wallacei; assembly: GCF_014466955.1. Taxonomy (NCBI): domain Bacteria; kingdom Bacillati; phylum Actinomycetota; class Actinomycetes; order Mycobacteriales; family Nocardiaceae; genus Nocardia; species Nocardia wallacei. Next base: position 1,726,022 of record NZ_AP023396.1, read on the forward strand.
CGGATGCGCCGGCGAGGCGGGATGAACGACGAGACGGCACGACGATTGGGGGCAGTGATGAGCGAGGCACCGACGCTTCCGGTGGTGCGCACCGTCACGGAAGCCGCTGCGTGGCAACCCGTTCCGCGCGCCACCGCGACCGTGGCGCCGTCTCCGGGGCAGGTGTGCGATTACGGAGTGAGCCGATGACGCCGCGTCCGGTCCGGTGCGCGCAACGCGCCGGGCGTCCGGCCCGTCCGTCGGTGTCGGTGCCGTTCGCTACGGTATTCCTCCTGGGCAAGCAGTGGGTGCGGCCATGATCGTGATGACCAGCCCCAGCCGGACAGCACCGATACGGAAAGGAGGTTCGAGCATGGCCCATGAGCGAGCCGGGCGACCGGCGCGGGCCTCCGATCTCGAAGACCTTCCGCATCTCGTCACGGCGTACTACAGCTGCATTCCCGACCCGTCGGATCCCGCGCAGCTGGTGCAGTTCGGCACCTCCGGCCATCGCGGCTCGAGCCTGGACTGCGCGTTCAACGAGGCCCACATCCTGGCCATCACGCAGGCCATCGTCGAGTATCGCGCCACCCGCGGCATCACGGGTCCGGTCTATCTCGCCCGCGACACGCACGCGCTGTCCGAGCCGGCCTGGAGCACGGCGCTGGAGGTGCTGGCCGCCAACGAGGTGACCGCGATCGTCGATGCGCGCGGCCGCTACACGCCCACCCCGGCGCTCAGTCACGCGGTGCTGCGGCACAATCGGGGCGGCACCCGGCACCAGGCCGACGGCATCGTCGTCACCCCGTCGCACAATCCGCCGCGCGACGGCGGCTTCAAATACAACCCGCCGCACGGCGGCCCGGCCGACACCGTCGCCACCGACGCCATCGCCGAGCGCGCCAACGAACTGCTGCGCGGCGGCCTCGCGGGCGTCAAACGCACCACGCTGCAACACGCGCTGGACACCAGCGTCGAGCGTTACGACTATCTCGATCACTACATCGCCGACCTGCCCAACGTGCTGAACCTGGACGCGGTGCGGGGCGCGGGTGTTCGCCTGGGCGCCGACCCGATGGGCGGCGCCAGCGTCGACTACTGGGAGGAGATCGGGCAGCGCTACGACCTCGAGCTCGAGGTCGTCAACCCGTTCGTCGACCCCACGTGGCGTTTCATGACGCTGGACAGCGACGGCAAGATCCGCATGGACCCCTCCTCGCGATACGCCATGGCCTCGCTCGTCGCCATCCGCGACGACTACGACATCTCCACCGGCAACGACGCCGACGCCGACCGGCACGGCGTGGTGACTCCCGATGCGGGCCTGATGAATCCGAACCATTTCCTCGCGGTGGCCATCGAGTACCTGATCGCCAACCGGATGGGCTGGGACGCGCTGACCAAGATCGGCAAGACGGCGGTGACATCCTCGATGATCGACCGGGTGGTGAGCGTGCTGGGCCGCCAGGTGCACGAGGTGCCCGTCGGTTTCAAGTGGTTCGTGCCCGGATTGTTCAGCGGCTCCTTGGCTTTCGGCGGCGAGGAGAGCGCCGGCGCGTCCTTCCTGCGGATGGACGGCACGGTGTGGTCCACCGACAAGGACGGCATCCTGCTGGCGCTGCTGGCCGCCGAGATCACCGCGGTGACGGGGCAGAGCCCGTCCGCCCGCTACGCCGAACTGGAGAAGCGTTACGGCAGCCCGGCATACGCCCGCATCGACGCCACCGCCACCGCACAGCAGAAGTCGCGACTGGCCGCGCTGACGCCCGACGACATCAACGCCACCGAGGTGGCCGGCGAGCCCATCACCGGCATCCAGACCCGCGCCCGGGGCAACGGCGCGGCGCTCGGCGGTGTCAAGGTGACCACGGAGAACGCCTGGTTCGCGGCGCGCCCGTCCGGCACCGAGGACAAGTACAAGATCTACGCCGAGTCCTTCGAGGGGCCCGAGCATCTCGCGCAGGTGCAGTCCGCTGCCGAGGACGTGGTGGGCCGGGCGCTCGGCTGAGCCGAGCGCGGCGGCGGATCAGTACTCGTCGCGCTTGCGGGGCCAGTCGTCGAAATCGTCGCCGCGGCCGCGCGGCGCCCGGTCGAGCAACTGCCAGGTGGCGTTGAGCGCGTCGGTGCCGCGATCGTAGGTGGAGTAGGTGTGGTAGACCACGCCGTCCTCGCGGGCGAAGCAGCTCAGCGCCATCAATTCCATGACGTCGAGCATGTTGCCGGGCCGCCGCGGTGTCGGGACCCGCATATGTTCGTAGAAGTCGTCGTTGAAACCGTTGTCGCCCAGGGAAACCCACTCGACATCCCAGCCGAAGCGGCGCTTGTAGTCGTTGAGGACGGGCAGCGGGGAGCGCGAGGCCAGGATGAACGTCACGTCGCGGTGGGCCAGATGCGGGACCGCGCCGACGAGATTGTCGGTCTCGAACGTGCAGCCCGGGCAGCCCGCCGGGGTCTTCGGCCCGTGCATGAAATGCCGGATGATCAGCTGGGACCGGCCGTCGAACAGTTCGGCCAGCGTCTTGGTGCCGGAGTTGGTGTCGAACAGGTACTCCTCGGTCACCGGGACCCAGGGCAGCTGCTGTCGCTTGCGGGCGAGTTCGTCGCTGCGCCGGGTCAGTTCCTTCTCCTCGGCGCGCAGCTCCTCGTAGGCGGTCCGCCACTGTTCCCGGGTACCGGCCGTGCGTGTAGACATGACATGGTCCTTCCGCGAAGAGACTCCTTCTCGAAAGGACGGGACCGGCGCGGCGAATTCATCGGTGCGCTGCGGGAAGCGGTGCCCACCGGCGCGGGTTGTAGTGGTGCGTGAGCGAAGGGCAGGTCGGGTGAGCGGCAGGAGACCGGGGCGATTACCGGTCGAGATCTCGGTGCTGATCGGCGCGGCGTTCATCATCGCGCTCGGGTTCGGGCTGGTGGCGCCGGTGCTGCCGCAGTACGCGCGCAGCTTCGGGGTCGGGGTGGCGGCGGCGTCGGCGATCGTCAGCGCGTTCGCGCTCATGCGGTTGCTGTTCGCGCCGGTCAGCGGGCGGCTCGTGCAACGACTGGGGGAGCGGTCGGTATATCTCGGCGGCTTGCTGATCGTCGCGCTGTCGACCGGGGCGTGCGCGCTGGCGCAAGGGTACTGGCAGCTGATCGTGCTGCGGGCGCTGGGCGGCATCGGCTCGACGATGTTCACGGTGTCGTCGCTGGGCCTGGTGATCCGGTTGTCGCCGCCCGGCGAACGGGGGCGCGTCTCGGGACTGTGGTCGACCAGTTTCCTGCTCGGATCGCTGGGCGGTCCGCTGGTCGGCGGGGCGCTGGCCGGGCTCGGGCTGCGAATGCCGTTCGTGATCTACGCGGTGGCGCTGCTGGCGGCCAGCGGTGTCGTGTACTGGAGCCTGCGCGGTTCGCAGCTCGCGGCGCCCGAGGCGCCCGGCCGGGTGCGGGTGATGACCTTCCGCCAAGCCGTGCGGCGGCCCGCCTACTGGGCGGTGCTGTGGTCCAATTTCGCGAACGGGGCCGCGGTGTTCGGGGTCCGGATGGCGCTGGTGCCGCTGCTGGTGGTGGAGGTGCTCGGGGAATCCGGCGCCGCCGCCGGCGTGGTGTTGACGGCGTTCGCGGCCGGGAACGCGGCGGTGCTGTTCGTCTCCGGCCGGATGTCGGATCGCTTGGGGCGCAAGCCTTTTCTGATCACCGGCACGCTGGTGTGCGCCGCCGGGACCATCGGGCTGGGGTTGTCGCCGAATCTGGGCTGGCTGCTGGTGGCGTCGTGCGTCGCCGGGCTCGGCTCGGGAATGTTCACGCCGTCACAGCAGGCCGCCGTCGCCGACATCATCGGACCGGATCGTCGCGGTGGGCCCGTGCTGGCCGGTTTCCAGATGGCCGCCGATCTGGGCACCGTGCTGGGGCCGGTGTTGGTCGGCGCGCTGGCGCAACGGATTTCGTTCGGCTGGGGGCTGGCGGTGACGGGTGCGCTGCTGGTGGTGGCCGCCGTCGGCTGGGCGGCGGTGCCGGAGCCGCTGCGCCGCCCGGCCGTCGTGGATCCGGTTCCGGGTGCGGGGCACGCGCTGACGCGGCGTGTCGCACATGGGTCATTTGCGTCGTATCGGCGCGCGTCCGATTCGGGCGGTCGCGGGTGTTTTGGCAGAGTGGACCCGTGAATTCCTCTTCCGGATCGAAGTACACGCCGCGGCCGATGTCGAGCCGCACCAGCTATGCCCTCGGTGCCGTGGCTCTGGTGGTGATCGCGGTGATCGTGGTGCTGGTGGTGCGTTGGAACAGCGACAGCGGCCCGAGCGTCCGCGACGACGGATACGGGCCTGTACACGATCCGGGCGTGCACGCGCTGCTGGACTCCGACGGCGCCATCGTGCTCGGCAAGCTCGACGCCGCCAAGACCATCGACCTCTACGAGGACCCGCTGTGCCCCGCGTGCGGGTCGCTGGAACACCTCTACGGCCAGGAGATCGCGCACAAGATCGACGAAGGCAAGCTGGCCGTGCGGTACCGGCTGGTCAACTTCCTCGACTCGAATTCGGGCAGCAAGGACTACTCGTCGCGCGCGGTGGCGGCCAGCGAGTGCGTGGCCGACTACGGTGACGGCCCGGTGTACTCCAAGTTCCACGAGTTGCTGTTCACCACCGAGCAGCCCGGTGAGAACGGCGGCGACCTGAGCAACGACAAGCTGTCGGCCCTCGCCGAGCAGGCCGGCGCACCCGACGACGTCGCGCAGTGCATCAGCAAGGGACAGCGGGTCGACTCCGCGCGCAACCATGCCGAGGCGGCGCTGACGGCGCTGAAGGCCGCGCTGGGCGGGAAGCGGGTGCAGACGCCGACCGTAGTCGACGGCACGAAGGAGATCGACGTCAACAACGAGGAGTGGGTGGCTCAGGTCGCCGGGTGAATCCGGCCCGGGTCGTTCGTCCGAACTCGTATCGGTGAAATCACCAGTCTTTCGCCCGGCCCGCTGCTCGACAGGATCCCGGGCCACCGGTCTGCTACGAATGGGAGGGGCGGGGCCGAACCGCCACGCCCGCATCGCCTCTCGCATGTGACGGACTGGATGGACTTGGGAATGTGACGTCGGAAGTCGGCCTTCGTTACACCTCGTGGCCCGTGCGGGTGTTGTCGGCGGTCATCGATCTGCTGTTGGTCGGGGTGCTGCTGGCGGTGGGCATCGTCGTCGCGCGAATCCTGCACCCCTGGCTGACACCGGAGGTGATGGGCCGTCCCGGAAGCACGCTCGGGTATGCCGCCTCGATCGAGCGGTCCCGAACCGTGACGCGGTGGCTGGTGGCGTCGATGCTGCTCGTCGTCGGACTACTGAGCCTGGTCAATACCGTTGTGGTGCAAGGGTTGACGGGGCGCACGCTCGGGAAATTCGTCACGGGTCAGCGCCTGATCGATCCAGGAACGGGGCGCGCGGTCGGCGTCGGCCGGGCGTTCCTCCGCCAACTCGCTCACACGGTGGACGCCCTTCCGTGCTATCTCGGATTCTTCTGGCCGCTGATCGATGAGCAGCGGCGCACGTTCGCGGACATGGTGGCCAAGACCGTGGTGGTCCGGGGGCACGGGGCGGAGGTTGTGGGGGCGGGGACAGCGCCCGTGGGATCGACGCAGGCACTGACTCGGACGGAAGCCGCAGGGTCGACCGTGCAGGCGGAGGCCGTGGGGTCGACCATTCGCGCGGAGTCTGTCGAGTCGGCGTCGGGGGTGGTGGCTGTGGGACCGACCCTGCGGGAAGTCGTCGCCGCACACGGGCCACTGGACGAGCCTGTGGTGCGTGACCTCGCGCTGCGGTCGGCGCAGGCCCTGGCCGTCCGGCACGACCGAGGTGGCGTGCATGGGCGCGTCGGACCCGACGCAGTGCGCCTGACGGCACGAGGCGCGGTGCTGACCGACGAGTCGGCGGGTCCGGCGCTGTTGCGTCCTCCCGAGGCCGTTCTCGGACAGTACGTCGGCCCCGCCGCGGACATCTTCGCGCTCGGCTCGACGCTGGTCTATGCCGCGACAGGCAACCCGCCCTTCGGATCCGGATCCGACGACGTCATCGCCCAGCGGGTAGTGGAGGCGGAGCCGGATCTCGCGTGGGTTCCGGCCGGACTGCGCGATGTCCTCGCGAGCTGCCTTGCCAAGCAACCGGGAGATCGTCCGACGGCAGCGGCTCTGGTCGGGCTGTTCGGCGGTGCGGCGGTCGCGGGTGCCCAACCCGCTTCTCCTCCAGCCGAAATCGCCGTGCGGTTCGCGACGGGAGCGACGGCAGGGACCGAAACACCGTGGAACGCGACACCGGTCGGCGCCTCGTCCGGGCGGCGGACGTGGCGAGTGGTGTTGCCCTGGATCGTCACTGCGGTGTGTGTGGTGGCTTCGGCTGTGGTGACCGTGGTTGTCACCGTGCCGTCCTGGGGGACCGGGGGTGGTTACACCGCGGGCAGGATCGGCAATGCTTGCGAGCTGATCGACCTCGGGATGCCCGATGGTCCCGCACTGCCGCCCGCGCACACCGAATCGCGAGCGTCGCAACCCTACTCGAGCCACCATTGCCGGGTGCGTTCGTCGGCCACGGTGTTGTCGGTGCTGGCCAGGGTGGTGAACGACGGCCACAGTCCCCAGGCGATGTACGACAAGGCGCGTGCGGATGCGGCGCGCGAGGCGGGGGGATTCCTCGACGCGACCAGCGTCGGGTGGCTCGGACTGGGCGAGCATTCCTACTTCCATGTCCTCGACTCACGACAGTGCGTCGTCGGCATTCTCGACGACAACCTGTTTGTGGAGGTGTGGGTTCTTCGGCTGCCCGACGCCACCGTGCAGGTCGGGCCGGTCTGTCAGCACCAGGCCACGACGGTCTGGGAGCGCCTCCGATGACGAAAAGGTCTGCGCGTCACCTTGTTTCGATGCCGTGGTCGTTCGCGGGTCTTTCGGTGATCATCCTGGTCGTCGCTGTCGTCGTCGCGGCGTACGTAGCGGTGGTCCGGGACACCGGGTCTTTCCTGCCCGGAAAACCTTCGTTCGCCGGGCAGCGGCAGACGTACCGGGAGAGCCTCGGATATCCCTGCGATCTCATCGATCTGCCCGCGCTGGAACGTGTGGCCGGCGCGGCCGCGGTGCTGAGGCCGAGAAATTACCCCAGACCGTTCGACTGCGTCGCCGAGGTTCCCGATCGCGGCCTGCAATTCACACTTCTGGTCTTTGTCTTCGAACCGAACGACAGTCCTCGCTCGGTGTACGACTCCCGCCCGATCGCCCTGCCGGAGGACTTCCAGGATTGGGACTATTCGGCCTTCCGCTTTCGAGATGATCTGGGGGAGAGCGCCTTCCAATCCTCGTCCGGGCGGGCATACTCCGGCCCCCTCCGGGTGAGTTCGACGACCTACACGGCTTCGGTGCACCTTGTCGTCTACGACGCGAACCTCTATATCGACGCCACGCTCACGATGCCGATCGAATGGCGGTCGGACAAGTTCGCCGCTCTCGAGCAGGCATGTGAGAGCGAGGTTCGTACGGCGATGCAGCGCTCACGCGCATGACCTCGCCGGATCCGATGCCCGGGCGGAATCCCCATACCGCCCGGGTGGGATCCCGGTGTGCCCGCGCAGGCTGCGGACGATTCGCGGGCTATCCGGGGTCGGGCGGCTCGGGCTCGTCGCCGAGCAGCGTCTCGTAGATTCGATTACGGGCGTCGGCGATGGCGTTGATGGTGTCGCGCAGTTGGGCCGCCATGGCGGCGTAGCCGCACCCGGCGTCGGCCTTGTCGAGCTCGGACTCCAGGCGTCGGCGGATCTGTTCCAGGGCCGCGATGCGTTCGCGTTCCACGCCGACGTCGATGACGGTCGGTGCCGGAGGACGGTCCGGGTGTTCCATGACTTGCCGTGTCCTCGGGGGTCGGTGATGGACCGGGTGCGCCCGGTGAATGGTGTTCAGTGGTAGTCCTCGGGGGAAACCGTCGACAGCGGACGGTGGGCGACGGGGTGCTCGATCGGGTACGTCAGGTCGATGACGGCAGGGTGCGGTCGATCCGGAGTCGTGGTGGGCGAGGACAGGTCGAGATCGGGGGCCTCCGCGTCGCTGTGCGGGAACAGGTAGCGGGCGCCCTCGCGGAGCGTGGTCTGCTCGTCGCCGGTCGGGCTGGTCCACCGAAGTCGGTCGTCGTCCGGGTGGTGTAATCGCCACCGCAGTGTTCCTTTGTCCACCAACGACTTCAGCCGTCGATGGCGTGGGCAGAGTACGGCCAGGTTCGCCATCACCGTGCCGCCGCCGCGACCGGGATGGGCGATGTCGAACGGCTCGATGTGCTCGAGCTCCGACTCCGCGGCGGGCATCGTGCACCCTGGGAAACGGCAGCCGCCGTCGAGCGCGCGGACCTCCCGCGCCAGCCACGGCGACGGCACCTCCCGCATCGACTCCGCGGTGGTGGTCGGGTCGTCGGGACGTTCCGGGATCACCTCGAACTGCGCGTACTCGGCGATTCTGCGGGCGAGTTCGGCGTCGAGCGGGCCGTATCCGGCCAGCAGCGCCGGATGGGTGCCGCCGCCGAGCAGCGTGTCGGCCGGGACCCCGATCTGGATCAGCGGTCTGCGCGGTGCGGCGCCTGGTGCACCAGCGGCCGGGCACTCGCTACCCCGGCCGCACTCGCAGTCGAGGCGCCCGGAGCCGTCCGCCAGCGCGACCAGGGCGTCGGCCCGGCGCTGCGGTAGAGTCCGCGAATCCGCTTCGCAGACTTGCAGGCTGATCTCCCGGAGGCGCATCGCCACGGTCTGCGCTCCCGCCGCGGGTAGCAGCCCGTCGAACACCGCCATGCCGTCCTGCACCGCTGTGACGCGCACGTCGCGGTCGTTCTCGCGGCGCTCGCGCCTCCGCCGCTCGCCCTCGGGATCCAGCTTGGCCACCCACCGCCGCGCCGTCTGCCGCAACCGCGCCGGCGTCGACCGCGTTGCCGCCTCGATCAGCTTGGGCTCCAGCTCTTCCAACACCTCCGGCGGCAGGTCGCGAGCGTTGTCCGCGATCACCTGCGCGCGGGCCAGGTCGATCAGCCCCGACCCGAACGCCGTCCGCGTCCGCGGCAGACCGTCCAACGCCAGGCCGATATCGATCAGCGCCGCCGCCACCTGCTCCGAAATCTGCACCGCCACCGCGGCCTCGGTCGCCGCGAACTCCCCGCCCTCCTCGGTCTCCTCCTGCCGCCGATACAGCTCCCGCACCGCCAGCACCTCTGCCGCCTGCGCGAACGCCGCCGCCCCGTGTGCCCGCCGCAGCGCATCGATCAGCCCCTCGTCACTCATCGCCTGAAGCTCTCCGCTGTCGAACATGTGTTCGACATTACTCTTCGAACACCAGTTCTACCACCCCTTCCATCCAGCCGATTTGGACCCGTGAGCAGCCGTGGTGTAACTTCGTTGAGGCCGGAGGGAAACCCCCGGCAAGCGAGAACTGAACAAGGGGCTATGGCGCAGCTGGTAGCGCACCACACTGGCAGTGTGGGGGTCAGGGGTTCGAGTCCCCTTAGCTCCACCATAGGGTCACTACTAGAACCCGGGGCTGAATGAACGCCCTGGAGTAGGACCCCTACTCCTCCCTTCATTCGGGAGTTGCCTGATTCAGGAGCATCCCGGCTTGTCTTGTGCCGGGTTGCGCCGCATGTTCCTGCTTGTGCCCGTTGGGCGGCGTGTAGCTGTCCGAAGGGTTCGTGCAGGCGGTGGCCGTTGATCTGCTCGTCGTCGATGTAGAGCTGTTGGAAGATTGCCTGATTGAACAGGCGGCGCTGGTGTTCGTTGCAGCGGCGATACAGTTCTTGGGGGTTCTCCAGCAGTGTGAGCGCGGCGTCGATGAGTCGGGCGCTGGATGACAGGTCTTCGGTCGTTGTTGCCAGGCGTTCGGTCAGTCGTCGCCGTTGGTGGGCGATGTCGCGGAGTTTGGCTTTGATCTTGGGCTGCGGAAGGGTGGCGTCGGCTGCCAGGTCGATGAGGTTCTCTTCCTGGGCGTCGAGTGCCTGCAGTTCGGTGGTCAGTTGTTTCTGGAGGAGTCGGTCGGCGGTCTCTTGAGCGTTGATGGCTTCGGCGATCTGGTTGCGGATGCTGGTGATGAAGTCGCTGCGGAATCGGATCGTCGCGTAGTGCGCCTCGACGGCGTCTTCGACAAGGGCGACGTTGATGTGTGGCGCGTTGCAGGTGCCCTTCTGTTTGTTGCGGCAGAAGAAGTAGAGGTATTCGTTGCCGTGTCGGTTGGTTGTTCGCTGGATGATCATCCGCCCGACGGTCCCGGTCCGCTGGCAGCGTCCGCAGAACAGTGACCCTTTGAGGTAGTGGTGGTGGACGCGTCGGCGTTCGTGGGCGTTGGTCCGGGATTCGAGGATCTCTTGGACGTTGTCGAAGAGGTTCTCGTCGATCAGCGGCTCGTGTCGGCCCTGCATCTCCTCGCCCTTGTAGATGACGTAGCCGAGGTAGTAGCGGTCGCGCAGCATCGTCGAGAGCTTGTTTTTGGATACTCGTTGGGCGGGGTGGCGGTGGGTCGGTCGGGTGCGCAGTCCGCGGTCGTAGAGTTCCTCGGATAGTTCGTCGAGGGTGTAGTCGCCGGTGGCGTACAGCTGGAACGCGAGCTGGACGAGCGGTGCGCGTTCGGGGTCGACGCCGATGGTGCGGATCTCGCGGCCGTCGAATCGGTCGAAGATGTTGAGGTACCCGAGCCGGGCGCGGCCGAGTGTGCCGCCGTTGCGGGCTTTCTGGCCCATCTTGTAGGAGATGTCGGCGCCGGACTCGCGGGACTGGTACTCGTTGAAGGTGGCGAGGATGCCGTGCATGAGCTGGCCGACCGGCGAGTCGTCGATGGATTCAGTGGCGGAGACCAGGGTGACGTTTCGCTTGCGGAGGTCGGCCATGACGATGGCGTCGTCGAACCGGTTTCGGGCCATACGAGACAGTTTGTAGACGATGACGTAGTCGACGTCTTGATGGTTTCGAATTCGAGCGAGCAGTTTTTGGAACTCGACTCGTTTCGACATTTCGGTCGCACTCCGGCCAGGCTCGATGTATTCGTCGACGATGGTCAGGCCGAGTTGATTTGCCTTGTTCTGGCAGGCGACACGTTGAGCGGGAATCGATATGCCTTCCGGGTCGTAGTCTGTCTTGAACTGCCCCGGCGATGAGACACGTAGGTAGATGACAGCACGGTCGCCCGCCTTCAAAGGTGCTGGCAGTGATGGGAGTTCGGATGCCAAGTCGTCATCCGCATCGTTCCCCGGGCCTACGTACGCGCTCACCATGGAGATTCCTTATTCTCGACGTCACGGTATTTTCGCGATCGATATTATTATGATTCGACAGAGGGTGTTACATTCCCTGACGGTCGTCGATTCGAGATCCGTTGTATTTGCGAATCGGGGAGGTTAGGGCAAACTTTTGCCGGAGTTTAATTATGTAGTTTCGTCCAGGATTGATAATTTGGCCAGTCCCCGATAACGCGACCACCCGGTTTCAGAGTCGGTGTCGTTCGGTCGGTGTTCAGTTGATGTCGCAGCCCACGGGGTGGTGGGTGTGGGTGCAGGCCGCAGCGTACTCGGCCGGGGTGCGGTAGCCCAGCGCCGAATGCCGGTGCCGGTGGTTGTGCTCGTGCTTGAAATCCGCGATCACCACCCTCGCTTCGAGCAGGCTGGTCCAGTGGTTGCGGTTGAGGCATTCCACGCGCAGGCGCCGGTTGAACGATTCCACGTACCCGTTGTTCCAGGGGGTACCCGGCGGAATATACGAGATCCCGACCCGGTCTCGGCAAAATGTTTGCAGTGCTGCCGAAATCATTTCCGGCCCGTTGTCCAGGCGCAGCACCTTCGGCGCCCCGTGGACGGCGAAGACCCGCTCGAGTTCGGCGACCAGATGCTCGCCGGTGATCGACCGCTCGACCAGGTGCAGTAGGGATTCGCGGGTGTGCTCGTCGATCATCGACGCGATCTTCACCACCCGCCCGTCGACGGTAGAGTCGAACTGGAAATCCAGCGCCCACACCACGTTCGGCGCATCCGCATCCACCGCCGGCACCGACGAGGTGCCGGCCCGTTTACGCGGGTGATGCGCCCGCACCTGCAAACCTTCTTCCCGCCAGAGCCGGTGGACTTTCTTGATGTTCATCCGGTGGCCTTCGTCGAACCGCAGCACTGCCCAGGCCCGGCGGAACCCATGACACGGGTTCTTGGCCGCATAATTCCGCAGCCACGCCCGCGTCCCGGCGTCGGGGTCTGCCGGTGTTTGCGTGGCAGGGCACCGGCGGTATGTCGACCGAGCGAGCCCAACGACCTTGCACGCGAACCGTTGCGACATGCCCATGACCTCGCTGAGCATGTCCACGGCGCGGCGCTTGGCCGCTGGGCCTAGAATTTTCCCTTCGAAATCTCGCGCAGCGCGTCTTTCTCCAGTTCCGCGTCGGCGAGTAGCCGCTTCAATCGGGCGTTCTGTTCCCGCAGTTCCTTGAGTTCTTTGGCGGCGTCGGTGTCCATGCCGCCGTACTGGCGACGCCAGTTATAGAGTGTCGCCGCCGAGACTCCCAGGTCAGCGGCGATTTGCTCGCCGGTCAAGCCTTCCGCGGCCAGTTCATCGGCGCGCCGCAGCTTGCGCACGATGTCCTCCGCGGAATGCCGTTTCCGTCCAGCCATGGTTCCCATAGTCCCTTCTAACCCCTGATCAGGGCCAACGAGACTCTAATTCCGGCTGGTCGCATCCATGGGGGACGGGTCATGATCACCATGTTGCAGGGTAACGAGAACACCAAAAATCTGATCGACCGCCCGATGGAGTTCTTGGGCAACCTCTTGTTGCTGATCGTCGGTGGCAACGACACGACCCGGAACTCGATGAGCGGCGGTGTGCTTGCACTCAACCGCTTCCCTGACCAGTTCGATAAGGTGAAGGCGAACCCGGGCTTGATCCCCAATATGGTCTCGGAGATCATCCGGTGGCAAACTCCGCTGGCCTACATGCGCCGGATCGCCAAGGCAGACACAATTCTGAACGGCCAGTTCATCCGCAAGGGCGACAAAGTGGTGATGTGGTATGCCTCGGGCAATCGCGACGAGCGCGTGTTCGAACGACCGGACGAGTTCATAATCGACCGGTCCAACGCCCGCAACCATATCGCTTTCGGCTTCGGCGTCCACCGCTGCATGGGCAACCGGCTGGCCGAGCTGCAGCTTCGGATCCTCTGGGAGGAGCTGCTTCCTCGCTTCGAGAATATCGAGGTCGTGGGGGAGCCCGAGTACGTGCAGTCCAACTTCGTGCGGGGCATCAGCAAGATGATGGTCCGCCTCACTCCGAAGGCAGACGTATGAGTGTACAGCGAGCTCTCATCGTCGGGGCCGGCCATGGTGGAGTCCAACTCGCGGCCAGTCTGCGCCAGGATGGGTGGACGGGCGAGGTCGTCCTCATCGGTGAGGAGCCGACTCTACCCTATCAACGCCCTCCGCTGTCGAAAGCCTATCTGGCCGGGAAGAGCACAATTGACGAGCTCGCGATCCGCAGCGCGGAATTCTATCGCAAGCAGGGAATCAAACTCGTGGATGCGACAGTAGAGGCGATCGATCGATCGGCTGGTCGCCTCGCACTGAGCACTGGCGACGCATTGCCCTATGACAAGCTCGCGCTGTGCACTGGTGCCCGCCCTCGTCGGCTCGCCACCTCGGGCGCCGATCTGGCAGGGGTCTACTACCTACGCACCGCCGCCGATGTCGAGATGATCCGAGCCGCTGCCCGCCCCGGGCGGCGGGCCGTGATCGTCGGCGGCGGCTACATCGGACTGGAGACGGCCGCCTCCCTGCGAGCGTTGGGACCCCGATATCGTCGCGGCTGGGGACTGCGCCAGTCACCGGATGGCCCGTTATGGCCGCCGTATACGCCTGGAGTCGGTGCCGAGCGCCAGCGAGCAGGCCAAGGTCGCAGCCGCGACCATCAACGGGAAGTCCAGGAAGATAGCGGCGCTTCCGTGGTTCTGGTCGGATCAATACGATCTCAAGCTCCAGATCGCCGGCCTCAACACCGGATACGACGAAGTCGTCCTCAGCGGGGACCCATCCGGGGACCGCGACTTCACCTGCTTTTACCTCCGCGCCGGCGAGCTCGTTGCCGCCGACTGTATCAACCGCCCCCGCGACTTCGTATTCAGTAAGCGGGCAATCACGCAGCAACTCCACATCAACCGGGACGAACTGTTGCTCGCCGGCTCGGCCTGAGGCCACGGTCTGTTGGGTGATGGCTACGCGGCAGTGCGTGGGGCGTAGGCCGGCTCAGCGGTGGCTGACCCGCTCTTGCTTCGATGCACCGGTTTTGCCCAACCCTCAGCCGATTGCGCGACGTTCAGTGCATAGCAGCCCGTCTCGTGTTCGGCCGATGGTTGCAGCCCCAGCAGTGCACGATTCGGGACTTAACCAGCCGACTCAGTCCTCGCTGAGGAGCTCGACGTCGTCGAGCCGGGTGAGCGGATCGGCGCCGAAACAGGAATCGCTGGGGATCGCGTCGGTTGTGTGGAGCCGCATCGTGGTTGCTGCCTACGCGTTGGCGTAGGCGTCACCGACCGACCCGACCGACCCGATCGACCGTCGGAGATCCGAGACCGCCAGTGCTTCCACGAGTTTTACTGCGGTGTATCGAGACCTCACATCGGAATGATGTATCGCTCCACCGACCGGAAGACCTTCGCGAGCCCGCAGAGCGACCGCGGGCCGGATCGCCTTCTCCGCAAACGTGGCGTCTTCGCTGGTCGAGCATTCCGAGCCGAGGACGCAGCCGGCGTAGGCATCGACGACGAACGCGGTAGACGAACATCGGTGATCAGGCGGATGTAGGTGAATCGGCCATGAGCCGCGTGTTCTGCGCCAGAACCCGAAACTGCCGGTCCGCCAGGTCGGTCGCTCTCGACGCGGCCTGGTTCGGTTTGGTCATGCCGACCTTCTTGCCGCGCACGATCAGCCACTGCTATCGCGGCCGCTAGTCGCACGAAGAAAGATGTTGCCGCTTCGCGGATTCCGATCGTTCCTCGGATTCCCTATTCGTGCGGTGCAGCTGGCAAATCTCCCTCGCTGCCTCCGTCGACACGCCTTCGGCGCCGCCGGTGTCGACCGCGGCGCGGCGCACCCAATTGCGCAGGGCTTACGGGTCGCTCCGAGCCTCGCAGAGACCGCTTTCATTCCGCCGAAATGCGTGGGCACCACACCCGGGCGGTTCATCTGCCGGAGCTGCCTGGTCGCGATCATTCCCGTCGATCAGGGCTTATGGGTGGACTGGCAATGCCGAAGCAGGCAGTGCGAAACGGCGCCACCCAGCGACGGAAGCGGAGCAAAGTGCAGCCGGAGTAGTGACCGAGGGAGTATCTTCGGTGGCCGATGCCTGCCAACCGCCCCTGCACCACAACCGCACTTTCCTCGGCCGTAGATGGGCGAGACTGCTCATGTGGATGGTGTCGTCGCACGTCGCGGTTGCTATCGGCCGACTTTCGCCGGGGCGATATCGCTCGGTTGCCAGAGGGTCGCTCGCGCGTCCCGGGATCGATCGAAATCCTCTATTGACACTGCGTGAGCAGTACCACATACTCATACCCAGAGTATCTGGTACTTGCAGTAGTGCACAAGGAGGTGCCGTGAGCAGGGTGCGCTCGATAATGACCCGACGAGGTACGTCATACCGGCGAAGCCATTCCGATCATTCGGAGAACGAGCTATGCCGGATCGTCGACACTTTCCTAGCGGGCGCGCCAGTTGCGTTGCGGAGCGATACTCTTGGTTAGGACGGGAATCTGTGGTAATGCCTGAACGTAGCGCGCTATCGACGTCGACGAGGTTGCTCAGGGAAAACTTTTCCGAAACCGTAGTGTCGGCGCTCAGAACTTTTGGCCGGTCGACGCAGATGGCTTCTGAGTCGGCTGCGGGAGCAGTAAGCGATATCGTTCGTTTGAGATTCCAGTGGCGAGAGGCACTGAATCAAGCTTGGTATCTGATCACCGTTACTGCGATTCCGGCCATCCTGATGGCCGTGCCTTTCGGTGTCATCGTTTCCGTCCAGGTCGGAAACTTGATTCATCAAATCGGGGCGGACTCCCTGCTCGGTGCCGCTGGTGGATTGGGTGTGATCAAACAGGGCGCCCCCATGGCAACAGGGCTGCTGCTGGGTGCGGCCGGAGCGGCCGCAATCGCGGCGGATCTGGGTGCACGTAACATTCGCGAAGAAATCGATGCCATGCGAACGATGGGCATCAGCCCCTTGCACCGACTCGTTATTCCTCGGATGGTGGCGATGGTTTTCGTCGCGCCGATGCTCAATATCTTGATCATCTTCACGGGCGTGATAGCTGGATATGCGGTCGCAATCGGCCCCCAGGGAGTGACCCCCGGCAGCTACTGGGGAACGTTCGGCTCTTTCACCGTTGTCGCGGACATCGGTGTCTCGATAGCCAAGTCCGTGCTGTTCGGATTCATCGTGGTCGTGATCGCGTGCCAGCGGGGGCTCGAGGCAAAAGGCGGTCCGCGCGGAGTGGCGGATGGCGTGAACGCGGCTGTAGTTCTCTCCGTAGTTTCCATCGCCATCACGAACCTCATAATTACTCAGCTGGTGTCGATGTTCCTTCCGACGAGGCTGGCCTAGATGTCGGAGGTAAAGGTTACTCCACCTCGGCTGGCGAGGCTCAGGAGAAGAATAGCGCCGTTCGGAGCGCGCATCGCGCCCCTGGAGTCGATCGGTTTCGTACTCGCGTTCGTTTGGGAGGCGCTGTCCGCGATCCCGTTCACGATCAGGCGATATCGAGCCGAGACTATGCGCGTGATCACGGATATGACATGGGGCCAAGGGTCCATTATCGTCGGCGGTGGAACTGTGCCGATGCTGGTGGTACTCGGTCTGGTGATCGGAGGCTCGGTCGGTGTAGAGTCCTTCACCACTCTCAACCTGATCAGCATGGGGCCGGTGACCGGCATCGTTTCGGCCTTTGCCAATACACGGGAACTTGCACCGATTGCTGCGGGCGTCGGGTTCGCCGCACAAGCCGGATGCCGTATTACGGCCCAAATCGGCGCTATGCGGATCTCCGAGGAGATCGATGCACTCGAGTCGCTTGGACTGCGATCGATACCGTTCGTTGTGACCACCCGGGTCATCGCCGGGGCCGTGGCAATCATTCCGACATTCTTGATCGCCTTGATCCTGAGTTATGCCGCTTGTCGCGCGGTGATCGTGCAACTTCATGGCCAAGCCGCCGGTGTCTACGATCACTATTTTTATCAATTCATCAGCGGCTGGGATGTGACGGCCTCGGTGATAAAGGTTCTCGTATTCGGGACGGCTGTGATTCTTATCCATAGCTATCATGGGTTCTTCGCCGTTGGTGGGCCAGAAGGCGTCGGAATCGCATCTGGACGTGCTGTCCGAGCAAGCTTCGTGGCAATCATCGGTTTGGATATGGTGTTGACCCTCCTCCTGTGGGGCGTCAACTCCTCCATCGAATTTACGGGGTGAGAAACGATGTCTCGCTATGAAATGCCGGGTGTGTCGACATCGAAGCGGTCATCGGTCATGCTGGGTGTTCTCGCCGTGATCACAGTGATCGTAGTAGCCTTGACCTGGACTGTTGTGATGGCCCTACAGGATGATAATCGAATAGTGGTACTGCTGCGTACCGAGTCCATCGGCGACGGAATCACCGTCGGAACACCCGTTCGATTCGACGGTATCGAGATAGGTGATGTTTCGGCGATCGAATCGGACGATGGGGCGAAACAATTGATTCTCAGACTGGAAAGCGCCGAATCGGCAGGTCTCACGGACGGGCTGTTCGTCGACTACTCGCCATCGAACTTGTTCGGCATCAGTGAAATTGCGCTGAAACCAGGTGATGGTGGGGCTCCATTACGGGATGGCAGTATCGTCGATTTGACGGGGCCGCGAGCCGACCGGCAACGAGACGCAACGATGGGTGTTCTCATCCGCAGCGTAGCTCAAGCAACTGGAGACATTCTCGTCCCGGAATTGACCGAGATCCTGACACGGGGCGCGACAATAGCCCGGCAATTCACACCTCTCATGGAGGCAATCGTTGTATCCAGCCGGAACATTGCTGAAACCCAGACGATGCCGATATCGCAGCTGCTGGACCAATACGGTTCCATGCTAGTCGGGACTGCATCGATGATCGACGGTACGGTCGGCCTCATAAATCGGCTCACCACGATCGAGATCTTGAATACAGATCGTGAGCTGTTCGATTCGACAGTCAATACTGTAGGTCGGGAGTTCTTTCCTGGGCTGGCGGAAACTCTATTCGCGGCTCAGGGTCATCTGTCGGACTATGCGGCTATGCTCGCTCCGGTTCTGTCAACGGCAACTAAAATGGTACCTACCCCCGGCGCCTCGAGCATGCAGCTCACTGAACTCCTATCACGTCTAGACCGATCATTCACGTCGACTCCAGACGGTCCGATTCTGAACATCGAGTTGGTTCTCGATATGGTTCCAGCGTTCACCGCGTTCTTGCCGGGTCTTCCGCCGACATCCAACATCGGAGGTGGCCGATGACAAGACAGCGAAGTTTTCTGGCGACCAGCGCAAAACTTATCGTGTCTGCCGTCGTGATCACTGTGCTGCTCGCGATCATCGTTCAGACGGTGCAACGCCCCGTATCTGGAGACGTGGTAGAATTCTCGGCTGAATTCGTCGACGCGAACGGCCTCAAGGCCGGCGACGATGTCCGTATGGATGGTCTTCGAGTTGGCGAGGTACGATCGATTACCTTGGATGCCAGTGGTCGAGCGGTGGTTGGATTTGCGGTCCAGCGCAATCACCCGATCTACGAGAACACTGTGCTGGCGATTCGCTATCAGAACCTCGTAGGACAGCGATATCTCGATGTTCAACAATCATCGCCGACCACAGCGGAGTTGACGGCCGGACATAAGATCGATATTGCCAACACGATCCCGTCGTTCGACATTACGGATTTATTCAACGGCTTACAACCGGTACTCGCAGAGCTGTCGCCCGAAGCGGTGAACAAGTTCGCAGAGAACATGATCGCTGTCATCGAGGGAGACGGAGCGGGCGTCGGTTCCGTCCTCGACTCTATCGAAGCCTTGTCCAACTATGCGCTGGACAGGCAAGCGGTAGTCACCGTTCTGGTCGGAAATCTCAAAGAGATATCCGACCATATCGGTGGCCGATCCTCGCATCTCGTCCGACTTGTCTCGGAGCTGGCCTCGGTTGTGTCCACGTTGCGTAGCAAGGTGGATGGAATTGTCGAATTCGCCCTCATGGCACCAGACGTGATCGCGCCATTGAACGGCCTTCTCGAGGCCTTCGGCTTGACGGCCGGACCTAACGCCGATGCCGATGCCCTGTTGGGGGCAGTATTTCCGGACCCGGAACAGGCGGTCGAGGTGCTGCGGAAGCTGCCGGCCGTTCTCGAGACACTGAATGCGTGGGTTCCCGCCGATGGACCGGTCATCAATCGTAACTGCTCGAACGGCAACGCCGAAGTTCCGGCGCCGTTACATGTGTTGATCAGTGGGCAAAGGATCTCGATATGCGAGCGGTGATCAGTAAGCTATTCCGTGTTCGCGGGGGTACCGCGTTGCAGACGGTGAGTGCTCCCCTTCGAAGCATGGACCGAGAATTGCGCTGGGCTGCCGTCGGGGCCGCAGTGATGGGAGCGGTCTTGACGGCGAGCGTAGTAGTCTACGTAGTACCTTTCGACGAGTCCACATACTGGGCGGAAATGCCGGAAGTGGGCTCGGTCAAGGTTGGCGATGACGTCCGAATCGCGGGTGTGCCGGTTGGTGCGGTGAAGTCCATCGAGCTGAGCCGAAGGAACGTTCGAATGAGCTTCACCGTCGACAGCGACATCTTCATCGGTGACCAGACGAGTCTCGATATCCGTATGCTGACACTGATCGGCGGCCGCTACCTCGCGGTGACGCCGGCGGGGAATTCTGCGTTACACTCGTCCATTCCCGCCGAGAGGGTCCATCTTCCGTACAGCTTGGGTCGGACTTTTGAGGACGCGATTCGGCCGATCGATGATATCGATGGCGATACGTTGCGGCAGAATTTGACGAACATGAACGCTGCGATTGCCAGTGGACCGTCCGGCATTCGCCGAGCAACAGAGGCATTCGGATCTCTGGTCGACATCCTCGACCGCCAGAACCGTGACATTTCGGACACGCTCGCGATGGCGGACGAGTATCTCGGCGCGATCAACGAGTCGAAGGCGACACTCGGCGGAATGATCGACAGCGTCAATCTGATGGAGACAGTGGGCCTCGACAAAAAGGCCGAGATCTACGAAGCCGTCCGGCTGATGGACGAGCTTCTCGCGCGTATCGCGGGCCTCGAGCCGGCGTATCGATCCAGGTTGCAATCCGTTGCGCGAGCCCTGGCCGACGTCATCCCTGAGCTGGAACGTCTGGGTGAAGAAATGGGACAGGTTGTCACGAATACGCGCGACCTACTGGCGCGGCTCCAGCCGATCGCGTCGTCGAAGGATGGGCTCGTGGTCGACCAATCCGCGACAGTTGTCCAGGTACCGTCGGTGTGTATTCCGGTCCCCGGAAAGGAGTGCTGACGATGAATAAGCTCTTGGCGTCCCGGGGTCTCATGTCCGTTCTCGGTGTCGCGGTCGTATGTGCAATTCTGATCGTCGGATACTTCGTGATCATCGAGCCTCCCAAGAGGATGCGTAGCTATTGCGCGAATATGCCGGATGCAATCGGCTTGTACGCCGGGAACCATGTCACCATGCGAGGGGTCAGAGTCGGCTCGGTGACGCGTATCGAACCTCATGGTGACATGGTCCGTGTCGAATTCGAGGTAGAGGTAAGCCATTCGCCCCGCGGTCAGGTGTCAGCTACCACCGTATCCGACACAATCGTCGCGGACCGATCGCTTGCATTACTCGATGACAGCGAAGCCGAGCATGAATGGGATTCTGGACAGTGCATTACCCGTACACTGACGCCAAAGAGCATGTCGCAGACTATGAATGCGCTGGGCAACCTCGCTGCAGAGATCACCGATGGAAATGATTCGACACAGCGTGAAAGGCTTGCGGATGAGCTCGCGGCCTTAGATGCCGCATTATCCGGAACAGGACCTGAAATGAATGATACGATCCTCAAGTTGGGTCGTGCTCTCAATTCCCCCAATGCTGCTATCGGGCATATCGGTGCGCTTATCGACTCACTGCGATCATTATCGGACAGCATGGCCGGCGGATGGGGCGATATCAAGGCCATGATCACTCGTCTGGCTCCAGGTCTCGAAGTGATCGATCATGGCATCTTTGAGCGCACCGTGTCGATTATCGATTCGTTGCGGATCATTGTGCCATGGTTGAACGAGATTACTTCAATGTTTGGTGACCAAATTCTCGAAGCGTTGAACGCGACAGTCCCATTAGCGCGTCTCGCCCGTGCGAATATCGGCTCGGTACAAGAAATAATCGACCTGACGCCACCGCTGGTGCAGGCTTTTCAGAGGGCGACGGCGCAGGAGGGTGGTTCACCGATCCTGACTTACGCGGCGCCGGTGGCTCAGCTGCCGCCGGCGGACGCAGAGCGGGTATGCGCGGCCATCGAGCGTGTCGTGCCAGGTAGCTGCAAGTCCGCTGAGAACGAGTTGGAGAAGGTTTCGGTTCTTCCGTTGATATTCGGGACGGCAGGTGCGCGGTGATGGTTCTGCGACGAGTCGTATGGGCGCGATCTGCTCGTGAGCGTGGTGGTCGGTTCATCGCTGCGGCCGCGGTGGCAATGGTGTGCATAGTTCCCGGATGTGGATTCGATCCCGCGGAGGTTCCCGTTCCGGGGACCGGAATTTCTGGAGACCGGTACGGTATCCGGATTCTGTTCGCTGACGCCTTGAATCTGCCAGCGCGAGCGAAGGTTACAGTCGATGGTCTGCGAGCAGGGGTCGTGCGCGATGTGTCACTGGTCGACGCGGGCGAGGACCACGACGGGTATGTTGCCGTCGATGTCGACCTGATGGCGTCGGTTCGATTGCCGGTCGGCACCACCGCTGAACTCCGCCAGCCGACGATACTTGGCGATGTCTCCATCGCGCTGATGACTCCGCCGACCGGCACGCAGGATGCCCTTCCCCCGGGCGCCACCATCGGATTGGACAAGACGAAGCCGCTGCTGCAGGTTGAGGACACCATGAACGTACTCGCGACCTTCGTCCAAGGAGGAGGGATTCAACAGGCTCAGGAGATAATGAACCGCGTGAACGGGGTGCTGCCGATCGACACTCGGCAGACTGCTTCGATATCCGAGGTAGTCGGTGCGGATATCATTGACCTGGCCAACCACCTGGATGCCGTCGACGCAATGCTGAACGGTCTGCGCGCGAACACGGACGTGGTGCAGCGTAGAACCCCTGAACTGGAGTATTTGCTGACCGAGTCGGGGGTGAGTCAGGCCGCTGCTTCGATGACTTCCATGATCGGGTTGATCACGTTGTACGACGGATTCAAATTGCTCACAGAATCTCTCCGGTGGGTCGGCCCCCTGGCGCAATCGGGCAATGAGGCCGCACGTGCCTTCGTGCCGCTATTGTTCACTCGCCGCCCGCTTGATCTGAACGCCCCCTCGAATTTGAACAAAGCCGTGGCCATTTTGCGCGAAAAGGTTATTCCATTTGTTGAGCGCGGTCCGAAGGTTGATATTGTAGGCATTGAAGGCGTCGGCCCCATATCGGACGACGATCGGATAGACAGTATTCTTGCGTCGCTGCGGATGATCGGAGTGGTTCGATGAAGTCGAGTTCCGTGCTATCCCTGGTGTCGATCGGAATCGTGCTGGTCTTGGGCACCGCATACCTAGCATTCGGTGTGCTTCGAGTTGATTGGTTTTCTGGCAGGACTGTTGTGACCATGGCTCTGCCGAGGACCGGGAGTTTGCTACCCGGTTCCCCGGTCCTGTTGAGAGGAGTGAAGGTAGGAGAGATCGACTCTATCGACAAGGCCGAGCGTGGTGTCGAATTGGTGCTGGGTCTCGATCCCAAGTACAGGGTTCCTGCGACCGGCAGCGCTACTGTTGAGGACCTTTCGGGGTTGGGGGAGCCCTATATCGAGTTCGTACCGGATACTGATGCCGGGCCCTACCTGGCCGACGGTCAGCGTATCGACGCGGTTGAAGTGGTTCTACCCCGCTCGATACCTGATGTGGCGCATACTGTCACCCATCTGGTCGAGCAACTGAACCCACAGGCGATCAGCAATATCGTCAAGACCTTGGATCAGACGTTGTCGGGAACGGAAGCCGTGATGCCGCGTCTGGCGGCATCGACAACGCTGCTTTCGGAAACGATTCTGAGTAGGTCACCCGAAATCCGTAATATCTTGACGAATTTGCAAACAATGGGTGCTGATATGGAGTGGGCCGAGGAGTCGATGACCGCCGCCGGCCCTCTGTGGGAGGAAGCCGGAGCGTGGGGCGCACTCATCGCGGACTCTCTGGCGCGACTGTCTCGAATCGGCAATATGCCCGGGGACTATATCGAAGGAAACGGACTTATTCCCTTCCTTGATAAAGTGACGTCTTACATCAATGAGATCGGCCCCGATCTTCGTGATCTGGTCCCGGCGGTACAGCCACTGGCGGAAAGCGCGTCGAACTCCATGGCGCAAATCAACATAAGCGACCTGATAGATCGTGCACTCAGTGTCACGGGGGACGGTGCTTTGCGAATGCGGATCGCCGTCAAATAGATGTGAAAGAACGAGAGACACCGGAGCTGATTATGCCCACAGAAGATTCTCATGATACTGACCGCGAAGCTGCGGAAGAAAAGCCGGTTGACGCGGGTGTGCCTCGGACGTCGGTCAAGGGTGGCTCGAGCGCACGCGGGTCGGAGAGGTCGTTCTCGATAAGCCTGCGTTCTCTGGCCTTGGGAACCGCAGTAGCCCTCCTTGTTGTCGCGGTGGCCGTTTCGATTCCGTTGTGGCTCTCGGCTAGGAGCGAGTTGAAAGATCGGGACGCTGTCGTAGCCGCGGAGAAGCGCGCCGAAGAAGTAGCGTCTGAGTATGCAGTCGGAGCCTCGAATATCGACTATCAGAATTTCGACCAGTGGGTTCGTGGTTTGAAGTCCAACGTCTCGCCCGTTCTTGCAAACAAGTTCGATGCCACTGCTCCGCAGCTGAAAGAAATTGTGCTGCCACTGAAGTGGAGTTCTAGTGGAGTTCCCATCGCGGCGACAGTGCGCTCCGAACGATCGGGTGTCTATGTCGTCAATGTGTTCCTGAATGTGACATCGAAGAGTGCGCAGATACCGGAGGGTGCGCAAACGACTGTTACCTATACCGTAACAGTTGACAAGAATCTGGATTGGAAGGTAACAGATGTCGGTGGTGTCGACTCGGCACTCCCGGCCAAATAGTCACCGGGGTTTTTCGACGTTGAGGAGCTTGGAATAATGACTTCGATTTCCAGCGCGGGTGTTCCCTGCCGCCGACTCGCTCTCACACGGGACGACGGTCCGACATTGCAGATCACCGAATGGGGCTCGCAGACCCCGCGAGTGACTATGGTCTTGACCCATGGACTCGCGTTGTCGCACGAGAGTTGGGAGGACGTTGCTCAGCTTGTGATCGCTGCGGACCCGACTATTCGCGTCGTCACCTACGACCATCGGGGACACGGGGATTCGGAGTCGGCTCCGGCCAGCCTCGAGATTCTTGCGGACGATCTTGCGACTATTCTTTCGGAAACTGTGCCTACGGGTCCGGTCGTATTGGGTGGTCATTCGATGGGAGGGATGACTCTCATGGCCTTGGCTGAACGTCACAGTGAGGTGCTCGGACCGAGAATCCTCGGCGTCGCGTTGGTGTCGACAGGGGCGGGCGATATTCTGGGAAATATGCTGCGCAGCAAATTCTGGCGAAGGCTGATAATGCTGGGTCTGGAGGCGCTACCCTATATCAGGATTCCTTCCCGGCCGCTTTTCCTGATGCGGCAGTCGACACGAGGCATCCTATTCGGAGCGCGTCCTCGTCGGCACGATATGAACCGTGCTGTGCTGCAGCTCGCGAAGAGCAATTCTCGCAATGTCGCGGAGCTGACCCGTTCGATACTCTCTCACAAGCGTTACGGCGTGCTGGGCAGATTCAGCTGTCCCGTCGTCGTGCTGGTCGGGTCTCGTGACCGCCTGACCCCCGTTCATCACTCGCGTGCGCTTCGGCATCGTATTCCAGGGAGTCATTTGGTCATCTTCGAAAAGGCTGGGCACTACCTGCCCTACGAACGCAGCGGTGAGGTGGCCGTCCATCTCCTCGGATTGACTCGGGAAGCGCGCATACGCGAAGCAACCGTCGCATAGCGGCATTAACATTCGTCATACGCTGAGGGTAACGATAGGCGAATAGTTCGCTATCAGAGCTTGATATCGGTCCGGGAACCGCGGAACGCCCTTTCTCAACAGCCGGATGATGACTGTCAGGGTAGTGGGTGCAGCCGCAGCGCGCTGGGGCCGATGTCGTATAGTCCAGCGCCGGCTGCCGGTGCCGCTAGTTATGGTCGGCTTTGAAGCCACCGATTTCAATGCGGGTTCCAGCTGGCTGTTTCAGCGGTTGCGGCCCGGCGCGCGGGTTCGCAACCTTGTTGTCGAACGTCTCGGCGAAGCTGTTGTTCAAGGTTGTGCCCGGCGGCAGGTACCGAGCTACAGAACATGCTGGTCACCATCATCGGTCCGCCGCCCCGGTTCTAGGTTGGACAACGGTCGGGAGATGATTTCGGTTGCCCTGCAACCAGTTCTGCGCCGACCGGGTCGGAGTATCCTGAGCGGTGACGGGACCCGGTAGTCGGTCCGCCGCGTGTGAGAACCAGTTGTAGGGGATGCAGGGTTGTAGCGTATCCGGCTGGGGCGTTGCAGCCCAGGCCGGAATCTCTTCGGCGGTGATTGTATTCTTCCTTCCAATCGCTGATCACGACGCGGGCTTGGGCCAACGACCAGAAGCTGTTGATGTTGGGGCATTCGTCGCGTCGGCGGCGGCTGAACCATTCAATGTAGCCGTTGCGGCAGGGTCGGCTAGTGTGACGAACGCTGAGCAGACCCGTTCCGCCGCCCAGTCGCCTGGCACGCGAAATTGGTCTGTTGCCGCAGCGCAGGGCGGCGGGGTAGTTGCGATCGACAGCGATTCGTTGATGAGTCCGTCGGCGGTGATCGATCGTTCCACCAGCCGGCCCAAGCATTCGCGGGTGTGTTTCATCGACGATGGAGACGATCTGGACTGGGCGTGCGTCGTCGCTGGCATCGAATCGGAAGTCCACTGCCCATACACGGTTGGGTGCCCTTTGCCTCCGTCGTGGTGGTGGTTTCCAGGCGTTTCGGCGCCGCAGCGGCCCTCGTAATCCCTCGTCGCGCCAGAGGCGTTGGATTTTCTTGTGATTGACTGTCCAGCACTCGCTGCGGGCGCCGTGGTAGGCGCGGCGGAATCCTTGCCGTGGATGGGTTTCGTCCAGGCACGCAGCCATTCACGCAAAGCCGCATCGGGATGTGCGTTGGTGTCGGTGGTTCGAACGCGCCGTTGTGTACTTCGATGTTCGCCGGTAACCGGCAGGCGAACCTTTCGCGGACCCCGAGCACCCGCACCAGGTGCGCCACGGCCGCCCGCCGGCGTTCCGGGTCTAGAAGGTTCCCTTGGCGATCTCGTTCAATGCAGCTTTCTCTAGCTTCGCCTCGCCGAGAAGACTTTTCAGAGTGGAGTGTTCGCGTTCGGGGCCCTTCAACCGTTTGCCGTCGCCGGCCTTCAGCCCGCCGAACTGGTTGCGCCACCGTTAGTAGGTGGCCATGGTGATCTGCAGTGACGGCGACTTCCTTATTCTCGCCCAGCAGGTGGACGGCCTTGCTCAGCTTGCGCACGGCCTGTGGAGGTGTGTGCCCTTTTCGTGTCGCCATAGTCATCGAGCGTTCCTGCCCACTACGTGGGCGGCAATGCTCTCACAGCCGCCGGACCAAATGTCATCGGGTCAGGTCAGACGAATTCGCAAAGCGCGCACCACTTGAACCTACCTATCCTCGATGATCAGACACTGCCCATTCGACCTACGGGCCGCTATGCGATGCATGGGGGACAACGCAACTGACTATGGATCGAGTGTTCGCCGCACTGATGCCATCGATCGGTCATTGGCGTGGGCATCCGATCGACTGGTTCGAGCGGCGTGTGTAGGCCAGGGGAGGTGACGTCGGCGGCGCCGTCGGATACCGCTTTCGGCGGCTTTTCGTGGAGGGGAAAGTGGGACGAGGATCAGAACCCCGGCTATGGTGATCGCTGCCAGCGCGAGCGCCGAATGTTCCACCCCACTCCAAAAGGCATCCTTCGCATAGTCGGCGAGAGGCCTTCCTACATTACCGGCACGCTCAGCGACTTCGAGGGCACCGGCCAGGGAACTGCGGACCGGAGCGCGCGCGGGCTCGGGAAGGCGGTCCAGCACCTCGTTGATCCTCGAAGTATAGCTCGCGGACAAAATGCTACCGGAGACGGCAATGCCGATGGCCGCGCCGACTTCGCGAGTCGCGTCGTTGACCGCAGCGGATACCCCGTGCTTCTCCAACGGTGTGTCGAGCATGATCGCGTTGGTCGCGGGGGCGGCCGACAAGCCCAGCCCGGCGCTCATGATCAACAGGGGCCAGAGAACGTCGAAGTACGACGAACCGGTGTCGAGGCGAAGGATGGCGAGTAAGCCGACGGCGATGGTCAGAAGACCGGTCGCTGTCGTCACCCGCAATCCCGCCCATGCAGCGATTGCCGGCGACACGAGTGACATCACGATAAGCGGAACGACCATCGGCGCCAGCGCCAGCGCCGAGCCGAGGGCATCGAACCCGAGGATGAGCTGGAAGTGCTGTACCAGTAGGTACATCACACCGAAAGTCACGAGGAACTGGATGGTTATCGATAGCGCGCCGCTCGAGAAGCCCCGGCGGCGGAACAGGCTCACGTCCAGTAGCGGGTGCTCGGCACGCACCTCGGTGAGGATAAATGCCACGGTGCCGATTACTCCCGCCGCACCTGCGACAAGAACCCGGACATCCGTCCAGCCGCGCGACGGACCCTCGATGACCGCGAACACCGACGTGCCGATGGCGAGCACGACCCAGAACATGCCGAAAAGATCGAACGGCGGGAGTTCGGCGTCCTGTGAATCAGGCACGGTGAAGGCCAGAACCAGCAGTAGTAGTGCGACGACGGTCAGACCGACGAAGATCGAATGCCACGACCACTGGGTAAGAAGCAGACCGGATCCCACCATGCCGATCACGCCACCCGAGCCGGCGATCCCGGCCCAGACTCCGACCGCGTACGACCGCTTCTCCACTGGGAGGTTGCTTGTCAGAAGCGAGAGGGTCGCCGGCATGACGAAAGCTGCTCCTGCGCCCGCCAAGGCCCGGGAGGCAATGAGTGCCGCAGGAGTATCGAGAAATACAGGCACAACTGAAGCGGCCGCGAAGACCGCCAGGCCGACGATTAGAACGCGTCGGCGCCCATACCGATCGCCGATCGCGCCAGCGGGCAAAACCAAGCAGGCGAGGACCAGCGTGTATCCGTCGACGATCCATGTGAGAGCATTTTGATCTGCGCCGATGTCGAGCGCAAGGGCAGGCAGAGCGGTGTACAGCGCTGCCATGGCCGCAACAACCAATGCTACTGCGGCACAGGTTATGGCCAGCGTCCAAGCCGCGGAGTTGCGGTCGCGAAGCCGGTCTCCAAAGCTGATCATGTCGGTATCCTGGTCCCTTCGGGGCGTCGTCGGCATTCGCGTAGGTCCTACGGCTCAGCTTTGCGTAGCTTCTACTTCCTCCAGCGTCGTCGGCACGTGATAGGGCGGTCGTCCTCTGCCCTGAACTCGATAGCGGCCCCAGAAGTCACGATCGCCGATGGTCGCCGGCGCCTCGCCCGTACTGGTCCGGATCAGCACGGAACGTCGGCGTCCCCCTAACAGATTGTCGAGTTCGTCGTTCTGGCGGATGCGCCCGTACCAGCTGAAGCGGCCGTCGATGGGTTGGAAATAGCCGCGCAGTTCGACTTGCACCTCGACGTCGTCGGTTGCGATCACCACTGTGGCCGGCCCGATGTAGTCAGAGGCATCGTGCGGACTCTGAGACTTCACTGTGAACTCCTCCGTTTGGTCGATAGTCGACGCCAGCGATCGGATCGCCCGGCACTGGGGCCAAGTAGCCCGGCGTCGGGATCGGGGCCGGCCCTTGACAAGCCGCGCCGCCGGGGTCAAAGTTACCTCATACCCAAAGTATCCGCTACTGCCCGTATTGCACTCTTGAGCGGATACCGGGTTACTGCCACCGGACGTTGATCCGGACTGGATGTATCGATGCAGAGTCATCGATCGAGTCTCAAAGGAGCGACAGATGACGACCAGTGACGTCAGGGCCGAGACCAACGGGCAGATTGCCGTAACCACCGACGGTATGGCGCGCGTGAGCGGTCGGCGACCCATTGACCTGCAACGATCGGCCGGACGACTGCTCAAGACTTCCGTAGAGAAGTTCTACGACGCCGAAGTCGACATCGACTGGGATAGTCCGTGGTTGCCGGATAAGGCGTGGTTCCCCGAGCATCGCCTGTCCCTCTACGGCACCGGTCTGTGGAACCGGCTTTCCGAGGAACAGAAGATCGACCTGGGCAAACATGAGTTGGTGAGCATCCTCAGCTTCGGGATCTACGCCGAGAATTTGCTGAGTATGGCGTTGCTACGGCTGAACACGACGGGTGATCTCGTCGACAACAAGGCCCTATACGCACTTGCCGAGGTTGGCGACGAGAGCCGCCATTCCACAATGTTCGCGCGTCTGATCGCCAAAACGGGGATCCCGCCCTACAAGCTTCCGCCGGGGTTTCTGTCGCTGGCGAAGATCCTGCATTTCGTCCCGCTCGGGCCCTCGATCCAGGGCGCGACCTTGCTGATCGAGGAGATTCTCGATCGGGCACAGCGTGAAGCGATGAACGACGAACGCCTACAACCGCAGGTCCGGCAGTTGATGAAAATTCACGTGCTCGAGGAGGCCCGCCACATCACGTTCGCGCGCTCCGAGCTTGTCGAGGGTATGCGGTCGCGAGGCCGGATCTCGCGGGCATGGCACCGCGGCGTCCTCGCAGTTGTCGCGAACCTGTCCTACCCGATCTTGATCAATCCCAAGCTGTACCGTGCTGTCGGCGTGCATCCTCTGCGGGGGTTCCTCGCTTGCCAATTCGGCCCGCACTACCGGGAGAACCTGCAGTTCATGTCCGAGCCGATGATCCGATTCTTCGATGAGGCAGGAATGATGGAAGGTCGCTTCACCATGTTCCTTTGGCGCCTGACGAGGAGCCTGCCCGACGATATCGCCCGGCGGTGAACAGACTCGGACCGGCGTGAACAGCACCACGCATATTGCTGAGCGCAAGTCGCGCCGTGATATGTTGCGGCGGGCACTCGTCGAATCCCGCGAACTCCTCGGTCCTGCCGCCGGTCCGACATATCCGCAGTAGCTGAGTAGCTATCGAAAATTTGTGGCCACCTGTACCGCACGTGAGCCAACGTCCAGAGGAAATCGATGAGTAATAACCGTTCTGCCAAATACACGGGAAAGACCAATGGTTCGGGAGGTCGTGCAGCGAGCGAGAGGGTGCACACAACAGAGGTCCTCATCGTCGGGAGCGGATTCTCCGGCATGGGAATGGCGATTCAACTGCTGAAATCGGGAATGAATGACTTCTTGATAATCGAGAAGGATTCCGAAATCGGCGGAACCTGGCGCGACAATACATATCCGGGCTGTGCCTGCGACGTCCCTTCTCACATGTACTCGTACTCTTTCGAGCCCAAGCCGGATTGGAGTCACTTGTGGGCAGGACAGGATGAAATTCAGCAGTATCTCCTGAGTCTCGCACGCAAGTACGATCTCTATAGCCGCACGCATTTCGGGCGGGCCTTGCAATCCGGATACTGGGATCCTGGTGATTCCGCGTGGCATGTTACGACCTCCGACGGCAACGAGTACGTTGCCCGATTCCTGGTTTCAGGCGTAGGCGCACTCCATATACCGAATATCCCCCAGATCAAGGGGCAGAAGAAGTTCGCTGGTGCAGCATTTCACTCGGCGCAGTGGGATCATGACTGCACACTGGATGGCAAGAAGGTCGCTGTTATCGGGACGGGTGCGAGCGCAATCCAATTCGTTCCGGAAATTGCCAAGGTAGCCGATGAACTGCATCTATACCAGCGGACGCCGGCGTGGGTACTGCCCCGTAGGAACGTCAAGGTCCCGAAGGCGATCCAAGCCCTGCTCACGAGGGCGCCGATCCTCGCCAAAGCCCTCCGGACTGCCATCTACTGGTCAGCGGAGTCACTGTCGATAGGACTGAACGGACATATCAATTTCATGCGTCCGCTCGAGAGTGTCGCAAAGTGGAACATAGCGCGGGGAATTGATGATCCCGCGCTGCGCAAGAAGCTCACCCCCACGTATCGCATCGGGTGCAAAAGAATCCTCGGTTCCAGTGACTACTACCCAGCGCTGAATCGGCCCACTACATCCGTCATCACCGACGGGATCGCCGAGATCACCGAGGACGCCATCATATCCCAGTCCGGTGACAAGCGTCCGGTCGACGTGATCATCTATGCCACCGGTTTCCACGTAACCGACGGGTTCGACCACCTCCGGCTCAAGGGTGCGTCCGGTCGTGAACTCTCCTCCGTATGGTCGGACGAAGGGATTCAAACCCATCTCGGCATCACCACCGCAGGTTTCCCGAACTTGTTCTTCCTGCTCGGCCCCAACACCGGGCTCGGTCACAACTCGGTGGTATTCATGATCGAATGCCAGATCAGGTACATCATCGGCGCGATTCGGCTCGCGAAGCAACGTGGCGCAGCTGCGCTCGAGGTGCGTGAACCCGTTCAGCGGGAATTCAACTCGGACATCCAGCGGAAATTGGTGAACGGGGTCTGGAGCAGCGGGGGGTGCACCAGTTGGTACCTCGATGCACAGGGTGTCAATCGGACGGTCTGGCCAGGTTTCACCTGGCAGTATTGGCGGCGTACCCGCAATGTCGCGGACTCTGATTTCGCGTTGGTCGGCGAGTCGACAGGTGATCGAAGCGGCGACCTCCTTCCGAATTCGATCAAGAAGGGTAGCTTGCCGCGATGAGAGAGTTCAGCGACCGAGTCGTCTCGGTAACCGGGGCAGGTTCCGGAATCGGCCGTGCAGTTGCAATTCGACTCGCCGGCGAGGGCGCGCGGCTGGCCATTGCCGACATCGACGGCGAACGGGCCCGCGAAACCGCCTCCATGTGTACCGCGCTGGGTGTCGAATGCCAGCACTATCAGCTCGATGTGGCCGATCGTAGCGCATTCACGGAATATCGTCGTCAGGTCCTCAGCGACTTCGGTTCGGTCAGTATGGTAATCAACAATGCCGGGGTCGCACTCGGCGCCGACATACTGGATATGCAATGGATCGACTTCGAATGGTTGATGTCGATCAATTTCTGGGGAGTCGTGAACGGCACGAAACTATTTCTTCCGGATCTGATCGACTCGGGCGACGGCCATGTTGTCAACGTGTCGAGTGTCTTCGGACTGATGGCCATTCCCAGTCAGAGCGCATATAATGCTTCCAAATTCGCCGTCCGAGGCTTTACCGAGGCGTTGCGCCAGGAGATGCGAATTAACCGGCTACCGGTGGGTGTAACATGCGTGCATCCGGGTGGTGTTCGCACAAATATTGTGCGCGGAGCTCGAGGTGTCGGCGCGATGGGTGATCAGGAGAAGATTGTCGCCGGTTTCGATCGTATAGCGCTCACCACTCCGGAAGGCGCCGCCGAAACGATCTTGAAGGGCGTGCGACGGAACAAACCTCGAGTCCTTATCGGACCCGATGCCCTGGGTTTCGATTTCGTCGCCCGCGCGGTGGGGCCGAGGTATCAGGACCTGAACGCTCCGCTGGCCCGTGTCGGCTATGCGATCGGCCGTCGTTACGGCCTTGTCAAGCGCGACAGTTGAATCTGGGCCACGGGCCGGAATAATAGAGAAGGAATATCCTGGAAGATGAGCATGCCATGTGAACTCACGGTCTCCCGTGTAGTGCAGGAAACAGCGGATGCGGTGTCCATTTGGTTCGAGGTGCCCGAGCAGCAATTGGGCGTATTTGCCTACGACCCCGGGCAGTTTCTTACGTTGCGTATTCCCGGAGCCGGTGACGGGGAATATGTGGCCAGATGCTATTCGCTCTCGAGTTCCCCGCATGCAGACGACTCGCTAGCTGTCACAGTGAAACGCACGGAGGGCGGGTACGGATCTAACTGGCTGTGCGACAACATCAAGGTTGGAGCTGAGGTAACCGTTCTGCCGCCCACCGGGCACTTCACACCGAAAGACCTGGATGCGGACATGGTTCTGTTCGCAGCTGGTAGCGGAATCACCCCGGTGTTATCCATCGTCAAGTCGGCTCTGCTCGAAGGTGGCGGCCATCTCGTTCTCTTCTATGCCAACCAGCATGCCGAGAGCGTCATCTTCGGTGAAGACCTCCGTTACCTCGCCAAGCAGTTTCCCGAGCGACTGACTCTCATCGAGTGGCTGGAGAGCGAGCGTGGGCTACCGGACCGAAGCGCAATCCTTGAAATCTGCCGTGAGTACCGAAATCGGATGTATTTCTTGTGCGGGCCGGCGGCGTTCATGGATTTGGTGGTAGACGCGGCGCGCGAAGCCGGCGTGCAGCACCGGAACCTACACCGAGAAGTATTCCAATCTCTGCACTCCGATCCCTTCGACGTGGAGAACTACGTCAAGGAATCAATGACGAACGAACAAGCCCGTCTAGTAGTATATCTCGATGGTGATCGCGCCGAGCTGGAATGGCCGAAAGATTTGACCCTGGTCGAGGTCTTGTTGAACGAGGGGTACTCGCCTCCGTATTCCTGCCGGGAAGGCGGATGCGGTGCATGTGTGTGCAAGGTTATCGACGGCGATATAGAGATGAGAGTAAACGAGGTACTCGATGATGATGATATCGAGGAAGGTGATCGGCTGGCATGCCAGTCGGTACCCGCCACCAATTCGGTGACTGTGACATTCGACTGACCATGCGTTCGCGCAGGCCCCGTAACGGCGTTCATGCTCGCCCGATCCAGCGCGCAATCGCCGCCCGCGATATCGGTCACTTGTCCGATAGCGTATACTCGGCCAGATGGCGGGCGCACAAAAGCGGATTCGGGAGGTCGGTAGCTCGGTGGTTCGGCGAATTGACGCACGCTCGAGCCGATGGGAAGAGCACCGGGTCCTGGTTCGAGCAGAACTGGTCGACGCAGCGTACCGTGCCTTCGGCAAGTACGGTCCGGACGCGAGCATGGACGACATCGCTCGGGAGGCGGGTGCGACAAAACCCAAGCTGTATCGCCACTTCAAGGACAAACTGGGCCTTCGTGCAGCTGTTATCGAACGTGCGAAGGAACTCATGTGGTCGAATGTGCTTGCTACCGTTGATTTCGGATCCGATCCGATTCGAAGTGTGATGAATCAGCTCGTCGAGCAATACTCGCAGCTGGTCGACGAGCACAAGAACGTCTTCCAGTTTCTCGTTCGTAGTCATTTTAGCGACAATTCATCGGGATCGGATCCAGCTCTTGAGAACGCACGTGAACTGGCAGGTTTCATTGCGGGTCATTTCGTCACGGTTTTGGACACCGCTGGGGCTGACACGTCGGGCATAGACTTGGTGGTGCAGTCGATCGTAGGGGCGAGCCTCTCCGCGACGGATTGGTGGATAAACTCGCAATCCGATCCGACCTCGGCTATGCCGAGAAAGGCTTTCGTCGAGCATCTCAGCGCAATCATTTGGGGGATTATCGATTCCTCGGCGCGAGCTCGTGGAATCCGGATAGACCCGGATTCGACTTTGCGGATTGAGAATATTGGACTGATCGAGGCTTAGCTGAGCGAATTCGAGCCAAACGCCGGTCGAAGACGACGCGGGATGAGCTTATCTGCCATAGCGCGGTGACACTGCCGGATTGCATCCCCGCGGGGCAAAAGACCCGTGAGCAATGCCGTGGTCGCGCCATCGCCGGTGGGCGGGACGACCGCCGATCGGCCTGGTCCGCATCGATTGCTCGGTGCGTCAGCGTCGTCGGTGCTGCTCTACCCAACGCAGCAGCTGGTTGGGCTTGCCCGGCTTGTGCATGACAGCTCATGTGTCATTTGATAGTTTCGGGATTGCTTTCGTGCGAACCTGCGGACCCGAATCGATGGATCCGACGCGAACTTGGTTCAGACCGCCCGCAACCGCTGGCGACCACTTCGCGCTCGACGTTCCTCCGGCCGAGTCCGAGCTACGTTTCGAGAGCGTCGCCGCCTACTTGTCGTTGAACCAGCTGCTGTGGAATCAAGGGAAACGAGGGTACCGCTGCTTCAATGGCTCGGTACCGCGTTGTGGCATGCAGCTGAGGCATCTGGTCTGAGACCCGCAGAGCCCACCCCGAGATAACGTAGGGCAATCTCGGAGATCCGGCGTGCCGTTTCGGCGCTGTCGCTGGCCGGTAGTACGAGATGGCTGATCGTCAATCGAATGAGCGCATCGACTGCGTCGGCCACGTCATTGGCGTCGATGGTGGGGTAGTGGTGGAGGAACGCGGTGACCAGTCGCTCGGACGCGAGTTGAAGCATGGAGGCAGAGGTTGTCAACAGGGGGAGGACGCCGGTTTCATCGCGCGGGCCGCTACCGGGTGTAGTCAGGACGGCTTTGAGTAAGGGGCTGGCTGCAGCCTCGTCGAGCGTGTAGCGAACTATCGCTCGGATCGATTCAGGCAACGCGCTGCGGTTGGAAGCAAGCAAATCCTCGATCCCGGTCAGGAATTGCTCCGCTTCGTGCAGAACGAGTGCATCTCCAAGCCCTTGCTTGTCGCCGAACTCTCGATACAGCGTGGCGCGTGATACTCCGATCAGACCGGCTACCTCGCCGAATCGTACACGTTCCCAGCCCTTCTCGACCGTCAGGGCGCGGGCGGCGCGGATTGCTGCCTCGCGGAGGTGTCGCCTGAACGACAGCCTCACCGATTCTTCCACCACCCCTCGGATGGTAACAGAACGTGGGTTTTGTTCATGAGTGGACAAACTCCCGGACACTTCGTCATGTCCGCGCGCGTTGCTTGATCGCGAGCTATGTGCGACAAGCAGCGGAGATCTGATCAATTGTTGACAAAATGGTTCTGATTGTCTCCAATGTAGTTGTATCGCGGTCCTGCTCGAGTCTTATGTTGGGCGCGCGTTAGTCGACAGAGAGGTCTGGCCATGGACAAGGCTTCGGATGCGGTCAGTAGGTTGTCTGACCCAGGCGTGGAGGACTGGGTGCGCTCGTTCCGGCTCCTGGAATCCGGATCGCCAGAGTTGCCGCCGCACCATCCCGACTGTCTTGGTTGTGGGCCGGCCAACCCGCACGGACATTCCCTATCGGTGCGGCGTTGCGAGGGCGGCGTCGTTGCTCACCATCTTTTCGACCAGCGTCATGTCGGAGCGCCGGGGATCGCGCACGGTGGCGCGGTGGCGACCGTCATCGACGACCTGTTCGGCTTCTTGCTGTACACGGTCGGCGAACTCGCCGTGACCCGGAATCTCGACATGGATTATCTCGCCCCGGTACTGCTCGATACCCCCTACACGCTGCACGCCGAGGTACGGTCGCGGCATGGCCGTAAGTTGAATCTCGCGGCCAGGATGGAGGATCTAGAAGGGCGCTCGGTCACTACGGCAACCGCCGTGTTCATCGTGGTCGAGGCCGAACACTTCCTGCAGTCGCGGGCGAAGGCTCGGAGGCAGGCGTGACTGCTGGACCAACTGAGAGGGAACTACTCCTCGACGTCTTGCTGACCGATCACGGCTCAGCCGGCCCCTACGAGGCGTTCCGACGCTTGCGCGAGACTCAGCCCGTGCTTGTCACGCGATCGGGGGTCCTGGTACTGAGTCGCTACGACGACTGCGCAGCTGCGCTCCGTAACCGTAGCCTCGGCAAGGCCGACGAGTCGCTGGGATTCGGCTTGTCGGAGATTCCCGAAGAGTTGCAACGTCAGGCTATGCATCGATTCCGGCGCACCATGCTGTTCCGCAACCCGCCTGACCACCACCGGCTGCGTCGGCTGGTCGCTGACGTTTTCACCCCTCGGCACATCGACGAGTTGCGAGGCCGCGTTGTCACGCAGATCCGTGATCTGATCGATGTCATCGAGGACCAGGGTTCCGCCGATATCATCAGCGATCTCGCCCTCCCGCTGCCCGTGAATGTAATAGGCGATCTTCTTGGAGTGCCAGTGACCGATCGAGCCGTGGCCGCTCCTCTGGTACGCGCCCTGGTCGCCTCGCTCGAGCCCAGCGCGGACGCCGCGGCGCTGACTGCCGCGTGTGAAGCGGAAGACCAACTCGCAACGTACTTCACAGACCTCCTGGCGGCCAAACGCGCCCACCCGGACGACGACCTGCTCAGCCGTCTCGCCGTGGCGCATGGCGACGACGTCTTGGACGACGACGAATGCGTTGGCACCGCGATACTGTTGTTCGCGGCAGGGTTCGAAACCACCACAAACCTCATCGGTAACGGCGTTGCTGCACTGCTCGCCCATCCCAGCCAAATGGACCTATTGCGGGCCAGGCCCGATCTGGCGAGCAACGCCGTCGAAGAATTGTTGCGTTACGACTCGCCGGTCCAGACCAATGGGCGCACGGTGCTCGAGCCAACACGGGTGGCAGGAGTCGACCTGGATCCTGGCCAGGTTGTATTGACCTTGCTCGGGGCGGCCAACCGAGACCCGGACCGATTCTGCGACCCCGATAGCCTCGATATCACCCGAACCGGGACCCCGCCGCTATCGTTCGGTGCCGGCATTCACTTTTGTCTTGGCGCGCCGTTGGCGCGGCTCGAAGGAGCCGTACTGTTCCCACTCCTCACGGCGCGTTTTCCCGGTCTTAGGCTCGTCGAACAACCTCGCTGGCGTACGGGGTTGTCCTTTCGCGGGCTGTCGAGTCTGAAGGTGGTCACCGGATGCTGATCCAGCCTTACCCGCACCTGAAGGGCGGCCATTGTGGTTCGGGTGCGTTGCGCGATCTTATGTCCTGGGCCGGGCTTGGCTGGGACGGC
The DNA here is from genome assembly GCF_014466955.1 of Nocardia wallacei. Lineage (NCBI taxonomy): Bacteria > Bacillati > Actinomycetota > Actinomycetes > Mycobacteriales > Nocardiaceae > Nocardia > Nocardia wallacei. Next base: position 1,764,106 of record NZ_AP023396.1, read on the forward strand.
GAGCTGAGCGAAGGACTCGTGTTCACACTCGGCGGCGCACTCGATTTCGCTTACCTGCGCGCCGATGCGATCAATCCTCCGATCTACCTGGTGGGGCGTGGTGGGGATTTGGAGGTCGACCTGTTGAGGCGCCTCGGTGCGAAGACCGAACTACGTCAGACCGAGGATCCCGACCTCGGTTGGAAATGGGTGAGGACCGAACTGGACTCCGGACGGCCCGTCATGGTCTGGGCCGACATCGCTGAACTCCCATACCTGCGGGTACGACTGCGCATGAGCCGCCACGACATCGTTATCGTCGGCTATGATGACGAGGCTCGCGACGCGTATATCGTCGACAACGACCGCGATGAGATCCAGACGGTGTCGTATGACGCATTGGCACGGGCACGAGCCTCCACGGGGTTCCCGACACCCACACGCCACGCCACGTACATAGTCGATTGGCCGTCCGACGTGCCTGACCTCCCGTCCATGGCTGCCGCAGCGCTCGAACAATCGGCGGCAACCCTGAAACATGGGGGCCCCAGTTCGATTGCCGCGCCGGCCTCGAACGGTGTCTCCGGCACCGGGCTCGACGGCGTTCGCCGCTTCGCTGAAGACGTCTCCCGTTGGCCCGACATCTTCGGAAACGAAGACCTCGAGGCTGTGCTCAGGTCACTCGCTGCCTTCATCGAAAAAGCGGGTACCGGAGGCGGTCTGTTTCGACGCCTCATCGCTCAAGGGTGCGTCGATCTCGCCGATTACACGCGCAATCCGAAGGTTCACGCGGCCGCACGCGCAGCACGGCTGGCCGCACAGTCTTGGACGAGGCTCGCCCATATCGCCGTCTCCGATGAAACCCCATCGCGACGCTCGGTTCAGGTAGCCCGGCATGCCGCCGTGCTGCCAGAGTTGGAGGAAACCTTGGCAGATCTTCTCGCCGCCGCCGCCAACTCACTCTGAACCAGCTTGTCTGCAGACAGGTACATCCGCTACGGCTTCGAGACCGGTGGTGAAGTGCGCCTGTGGGGGATGGGGTAGCCCCAGGCGGTGGCCCGGGACCGGGCCGACGACGTGAACCGTCCTGGACTGGCTGGAGACTCCTGATTTAGCAAGGGAGACTGTCAGCCATGGCGGCACCACGGAAGTTCGACGAGGAAACCCGCGCTCGGGCGGTGAGGATGTATCAGGATCGGATCCGCGAGCACGGTGACTCGATGGCCGGTGCGCGCCGGCATGTCGGTGCGCTGCTGGATATCAACCCGGCGACTCTGCGGAACTGGGTCACCCGCGCCGAGCAGGGCGAGACCGGGCCGGCGGCCGCGGCGGAATCGGAGTATGCGGAGTTGAGGGCTCTGCGGCGTGAAGTAGTCGAATTGCGCAGGGCGAACGAGCTTTTGCGGACAGCGAGTGCGTTTTTCGCGGCGGCGGAGGTCGACCGCCGACTGCGGTGATCGTCGACTACATCGACGACCACAAGGGTTGCTTCGGGGTTGACCCGATCTGCCGCGTGCTGACCGAGCACGGGCTCAAGATCGCCCCGTCCACCTACTATGCCGCCAAACAGTGCGGTATCAGCGACGCCACCTGGGCCGATGCTCACACCGCGAACGTGTCGTTCGACCTGTGGAGCGCGAATCGGGGCCTGTACGGGGTGCGCAAACTCTGGCACACCGCCCGCCGCGCCGGTCACAATATCGGCCGCGACCAGGTAGCGCGGCTGATGCGGCTGACCGGGATAGACGGGGTTGTGCGCGGGTGACGGACCACGAGAACCACCGAACCCGGGCCCGCGTCGACGCCGCGGCATCCGGACCTGATCGGGCGCGCCTGGTCGACGCCGATGCGTCCAGATCAATGGCGGGTTGCCGATTTCACCTACTGCTGGACTCTGGCCGGGTTCTGTTACACCGCGTTCTGCGTGGACGTGTATTCGCGACGGATCTTGGGCTGGCGGGTTATGTCGTCGAAGACGACACCGTTGGTTATCTCGGTGCTCGAACAGGCGTTGTTCACCCGCCGTAGAACCGCTTTCCGTTTCACCGCAACAGGATTGATACATCATTCCGATGCGGGGTCGCAATATACGTCGCTGGCCTTCACCGAGGCATTACGGGATTCGGGAATCGCCGGATCCATAGGCAGCGTGGGAGATGCGCTCGATAACGCGCTCATGGAATCGGCGATCGGGCTCTACAAAACCGAGTTGATCGACCGGCACACCACGTTCTCGGGGCGGGCCGAGCTCGAACGGGAAACCGCATCATGGGTGCACTGGTACAACACCCAACGGCTACATTCCGCGATCGGATACCGGCCACCGGTCGAATACGAACACCTCTACCATCAACAGACCATCTCGGCCGAGGTGGCCTGAACTAGGGTCTCCACCGCATCCAGGACGGTTCAAGGCGACGCGACCTGCGCGGCGAATTCGTCGAACGTGGCGATCTGGTCGCCCAGCGCGTTGGGCGTCTGCCACCCGAGGCCGGGGTAGGACCCACCGGCGAGGGCATACCCGTCAGCGAGCAGTATGCTGCTCACCTCGGCCGAGTTGGCGTTCTGGGCGGGGTTCGACGGTCCGGGGTTGTAGCCATGGGAGAAGAGCAGCACGGTGCCGTTCCAGTTGGCCGGCACCTCGAACAGATAGGTGGATCCGTCGGGCAGTGTGCCGGTGATCTTGCGGGCAGCACCGTCCGCCGTTTCAGCGCATCCGACGTTACTGCCGGCGAGTGCCGCAACTGTGATGGCGGCCGCAGCCGCGATAAGAAACTTCTTCTTGGTGCGCATCAGGAACAGACCTTGCTTTCTCTGAACTATGAGGGATATGGGTTGCCGGCCTCGCCGGCGGCAGGGGGAGAGAAAGTGCTGCCAGGACGAGATTCAGGAGCGCTGCACCCGCGGCGATCAGGAATGAGATGCGGAAGCCGTCCAGCGTGGGTATCTCGGTGTTCTCTACGTGTTGAGCCGTGCCGGCGAGGACCACGCCGACGACGGCGCTGGACATCGCCGTGCCGATGGCGCGCATCAGTGAGTTCAGTCCGTTGGCCGCGCCCGATTCCGACGGGTCGACGGCGCCGAGGATGAGGGCGGGCATTGCCGCGTAGGCGGTGCCGACGCCGCTGCCCGCGAGGACGGCGACGATCACGATCTGCCACACCGCACCCAGCAGCATGGTGCCCGCGAGATATGCGACGGCGAGCAGTGCGAGCCCTGTCATCAGGGTGACCTTCGGCCCGCGCGCGGCCGAGAGCCGGGCGGCGAGCGGGGCGGCGATCATCATCGCGAGACCCATATGGGCAGCGCAGAGGCCGGTGACGATCATGGACATCCCCAACCCGTACCCGGTGGACTCGGGAAGCTGCAGTAGTTGCGGCAGGACGAGTGTCACCGCGAAGAACGCGAGGCCGGCGGTGATCGCGGCCAGGTTGGTCAGGAGGACCTGGCGGCGCGACGCCGTGCGCAGGTTCAGCAGCGGGTGCTCGGTGCGCAGTTCGAAGAGGACCCACAGCGCGAAGATCACGACGGTGGCGGCGAAGAGTCCGAGCGTGGTGGTGCTTGTCCAGCCCCAGTCGGCGCCCTTGGAGATGGGCAGCAGCAGGGCGACGAGGCCGAGGGCGAGTCCGAGCGCGCCGATCACGTCGAAGCGGCCGGGGGCGCGCTGCGCGCTCTCGGGGACGACGGCGAAGATCGTTGCCATGGCTGCCGCGCCGAGGGTGGCGGCGCCGAAGAACAGCCAGTGCCAGTCGAGGTTCTGGGCGACGACCGCGGCCAGCGGTATGGCGAGCGCGCCCCCGACGCCGAGCGAGCTGCTTATCAGGCGCCATTGCCGATCCGTGCCGTTCGGGCGGTAATTCGTCCCGGATGATGCCGATGCCTAGCGGGATGGCGCCCAATGCGAAGCCCTGTATGGCGCGGCCCAGGACCATCGGCACGAGGTCGGAGGTGAATCCGGAGATCAGCGAGCCCCAGCACCATCAGTGCGAGGCTGACGAGGACGAAGCGGCGCTTGCCGTAGAGGTCGCCGAGGCGTCCCATGACCGGAGTGGCGACGGCGCTGGACAGCAGGGTCGCGGTGATCACCCAGGCGGCGTTGGACGTTGTGGTGTCCAGCAGTCGGGGGAGGTCGGCGATGACGGGGACGAGTAGTGTCTGCATGACGGCGACGACGATGCCGCTGAAGGCGAGGACGGGGACGAGCCCGCTCGCTGTGGGAGTTGTGGCGGCGGGGGAGGCCGATATGGCCGATGTGGACACCGCGGCGGCGCCCTGGGGCGGTTCGTCACTACGGAAGGTGCCATGGTCGGTGGCCAGCGGAGCGTGAACCATGCGGGGGTCCTCCCGGGGCGGCGCGAATGGTCCGCCGTGCTGCGCCTGGTCGCTGCCGGAAGTGACGTCGGGAAATTGGGCGAATGAGCGTTTCATGGTTGGTTTCCTTGCTGCCGGCCCCGATGAAGGTCGCGGGAGATGTGTTCTGTGGCGTCCTGTGGTCAGGCGGCCCGCGTGGTGTGCGTACCGAAGGAGCGCTCGTGGGTAGATGAGGGGCCACGGGCCGTCCGCGCCCGCCTCGCCGGTGGGGTGGTCATGCTCAGGCCGGCTCGGTGAGGCGCGGGTCGAGGCCGTATTGCGCGTGGGCGCCGAGGTTCTCGCGCAGGGTGGATCCTTCGTAGTCCTCGTGGAACAGGCCACGTTCCTGCAGGATCGGGACGACCTGGTCGACGAAGGCGTCGAAGCCGTCGTGGAAGGCGTCGAGGGCGATCGAGAAGCCGTCACAGGCCCCGGCCTCGAACCACTCCTGCATGTGCTCGGCCACGTCGGTGGCGGTACCGGCGACCACGGGGTGATAGTCGATCACACCGTGGGCGATGACATCGCGCAGCGTCCAGCCTTCCCGGGCCACTTCCAGGGCGCGGCCGGAGCGCGGGTCGCGCGGACTGGGCACCGCGGCGGCCAGCTGCTGCACGGTGAGCGGCTGGTCGAGTTGTTCGGGGCCGAGCCGGAGGCCGATCATGGCCCCGAGATAACGGACGCGCTGGTCCAGGTCGACGACCTCGTCCAGGAAGCGTCGTCGCTCCAGAGCGGCAGCGCGGGAGCCGGCGATGGTCGGCATGAAGCCGGCGAGCATTTTCACCTCGTCCGGGTCGCGTCCGGCGCGCTCGGCGGCGTCCCGCAGGGCCTGGCGCTGAGCCCGGGCATCCTCGATGCTGTACGGGTTGGCGTACACGCCACTGGCGTAGCGGCCCGCGATCTCGAGGCCGTAACCGCCGCCGCCCGCCTGGAAGATGACCGGCTGACCCTGTTCGGACGGGGGGATGGGCAGCGGGCCGCGGGAGGCGACGTGGCGGCCCCGCAGGTTGACCGGCCGGATCCTGTCCATATCGGCGTAACGCTTGTTCTCGACGTCGAGCAGCAAGGCGTCCTTCTCCCAGCTGCCCCACAACGCCTGCACGATCTGGATGACCTCGTGGGCGCGCTCGTACTTCTCCGCGCGCGGCGGGACCTCGCTGCCGAAGTTCGCCGCGGCAGCGGGATCGGAGGTGGTCACCGCGTTCCAGCCGGCTCGGCCGTGGCTGATCACATCCAAGGCCTTGAACTGGCGGGCGAGGTTGTAGGGCTCGTTGAAAGTGGTGGAGGCGGTGGTGACCAGGCCGATCCGCTCGGTCTCCCGCGCGAGGACGGTCAGCAGCAGCAGCGGCTCGATCGCCTGGCGCGGTGCGTGGTGGGTGAGGTCCATATCCAGGACCGGGGTGTCGGCAATGAACAACAGTTGCACCTTGCCGCGTTCGGCGGCCTGCGCGTAGCGGACGAACTGGTCCATGTCCGTGTAGCTGTTCAGGTTCGCACCCGGCAGCCGCCAGGCCCCGGGCTCGGCCCCGTAGCCGCCGCTGAACTGCATGCCCAGGATCATCTGCCGGCTTGTCATGGTTGCCCTACCTTTCTGAGTAGGTCGTAGGGGCGGGTCGTAAAGTCCCTGAGGCCCAGGGGAATCGGGTGTGGCTTACATGGTTGTGCCGCGTGTGGCTCCAGGAGCTTGGCCGCCCGGTTCCCCGTGACGACCCGGCCGCATATTGGGATGTGCGAGCGAATCGCTGTGTAGGGCAACGTCGGCGCGGTCGTCTGTGGCGTGAGGTTCCAACGAGCTGATGGAGGCGGGCATGGCCCAGATCTGGGCTGGTGTGGACATCGGGAAGACCGGCCACCATTGCGTGGTCATCAACACCGACGGCAAACGACTGCTGTCGCGGCGAATAGCCAACGATGAACCCGAGCTGGTAAAACTCATCGACGAGGTTCGGGAGCTGGGCCAGGACACGGTCTGGGCGGTGGACCTGCCCGATGGCGGTGCGGCGCTGCTGATCGGGCTGCTGGTCGAACGCGATCAGCAGCTGCTGTATATCCCCGGCCGAACGCTGAACCGGGTCGCCGGCGGCTACCGGGGCGAAGGCAAGACCGACGCCCGCGACGCCGCGATCATCGCTGATCAAGCACGGATGCGCCGCGATCTGCATCCGCTGCGCCCCGGTGACGAAGTCACCATCGAGCTGAAGCTGCTCACCACCCGCCGCGCTGACCTGGTGGCCGACCGAACCCGCGCGATCAACCGGCTGCGTGGCCTGCTCAGCGGGATCTTTCCCGCGTTGGACCGCGCGTTCGACAACCTCACCCTGGTCGGACCGCTGACTCTGCTGACCGGCTATCAAACCCCTGCCGCTCTGCGCAGAACAGGTGCGTCCCGACTCGAAACCTGGTTGTCGACCAGAAAAGTGAGAAATCCCGGCAAGGTCGCCGCCGCAGCGATCGAGGCCGCGGCCCGCCAGCACACCCGCTTGCCCGGCGAAGCGCTGACCGCGTCGATGGTCGCGGCGCTGGCCGAGGAGGTGATGGCCCTCAACGAGCGAATCAAAGAAGCCGACAAGCTCATCGAGGGCCGATTTCACCGCCACGAACTCGCCGAAGTGATCATCAGCCTGCCCGGCATCGGCACCTTGCTCGGCGCGGAATTCCTCGCTGCCACCGGCGGTGACATGGACTACTTCGGGACCCCGGACCGACTCGCCGGATTTGCCGGGCTCGCACCCGCTGCCTGGGATTCCGGTCGAATACGCGGAAACCTGCACCGCCCCAAGCGATATCACCGCGGACTCAACCGTGTCTTCTACCAGTCGGCGATGATCTCGATCAGCTGCAGCCCCGAATCGCGCACCTACGACAGGAAACGCGGCGAGGGCAAAAAACACACCCAAGCCGTCCTCGCCCTGGTCCGCCGCCGCGTCAACGTGCTGTGGGCACTCATCCGCGAGAAACGGCCCTACCAACCGCTGCCACCCGTCGCGGTGGCAGCCTGATCCCGTCATCGGAAATCAACTTCCGAGGTTGACAACTTCATTGGGAAGCTCCTCCCAACGAGGCAATGGAAACGGAGGGTGCCTCCGTGGACTCCCAAGAATACGGAGGCAGCCTCCGAATTGTCAAGTGGTGCGATCTGCCGGCGGGAGGAACCCGAGACGGATGCCGCGCGTGTGGACCGAAGTGAGCGCGGGCTCCGGATCCGGGCCGGCCGTGTGGCGGCCCGGATCCACGCGCCGGGGGCATCTGTGGGCTGACGGACTATTGACCTTCGAGGACGCCGGGAGTGCCGTGCAGGATCACACTCTGCTGGAGCAGGATGCGTGTCCTACCGAACGGATTCACCGGCCCCGCAGGGTCGGCCGTGCCGAAGGAGATACCGAACAGCAGCTTGAGATCCTCACGAACATCCAGGAACTCGCGGACGGTATCGGCATAGATCCCGAGCATGGTCTGCGGAATACCGGCGAACCCCCGGGATGCCAGCGAGAGCAGGAAGTTCTGCGCGTACATACCGATGTCACCGGCCGTCCGCACCCCGTCGCCCAGGGCTGGCATGAACAGGAAAGCGACATGGGGAGCCCCGAAGAACTCCAGGTTTTCGCGGACCGCCGCCCTCCTGCCTTCGAGATCCGTGCGCGCGACGCCGAGGGATCCGTAGTAGCTCGCGGCCAGGGCCTGCGCCCGCTCGAGATAGATGCCGTCGCCGTAGCCATCGGTGAAATCCGGGGAGGTGCGTCCCTCCGTGTCGGCCTGAAGCAGTTCCTCGGCGAGCGCGTCGCGCTCCGCGCCCGAGACAACATGCACGGTCCACGGCTGGGTATTGCTGTTCGAAGGGGCCGTCTGCGCGTCTTCGAGCACGCCGCGGATGTCCGCCGGGGAAAGCGGGGCGGGCAGGAACTTGCGGGGGGAGCGCCGGGAGCGTACGAGGTCGGTGAAGAGGGACGCTGTGCCGGACAAGGCGTTTCCTTTCCAAGGCGCGCAGTCGCCGACAGGGCGGCCGGGCACAATGCTGTCTGCTCCAAGGCGACAGCCGTCGTAAGGGCCGGGTGTGGCACGCACTTTGCAGGTACCGGCAGGCTGCTTGCAGACCGCGGCACGGCACGACCACCCGGTCGAAGTGTGGGGACTGCGCGCTCTTCGTGTTCGTGTATGTGACGTGTTGGGTGTACGTGACGTACCAGCGGGGTCGGTCGGCGGCGGGCGGGGCGCGATTCATCTCCACGATGGGCTGCGAGATGGCAGTAGCCGGGAGGGCGCGAAACGCTCCGGGACGCTGTCGCGGAGACGATCGCGCCGACGCATGCGTTGCCGTCAGTCCCGGATTCCCGCCACCTCGACCTCGATGGCTTCGATCCGGCCCGTGGTATCGAAGCCGTTGACGAGGCGCTCGGGGCTTGTATCCGAGATGAGCAGGTAGAGGGTCCGCATCTCCGGTCCGCCGAGGATCGCGTCCACGGCGAATGTGCCGCCGTCGGGATACGCGGCGTCGGGTTCGATCCGGATGACGTCGGTGACCTCGCCGCCTTCGCGGACACGCCGGAATTCACCGATCCATGGGAAGGCCGCCCACACCGCACCCTCACTGTCGATGCCGATGCCATCGATGGACTCGGTGTCCGTTGACCCGAATTCGGCGAACACTCGCTGGTCGGTCAGCGCACCGTCGTCGGTCACGGTGAACGCGGTGAGCCTGGTACGTGGTGCCCGGAACGATTCTGCGACGACCAGGGTGCGCCCGTCGCCGGAGATCGCGATGCCGTTGGGAATATCAGGTCCTCGCCGCCCGTGTCGATCCGGCCGTCGGGATGGCGGATGATCAAACTCACGCCGACGGGATCGGTTCCGAAGGGAAAGCCCTGCGGGCCGATATATGCGCGGCCCTCCCGGTCCACTGCCATATCGTTGGGATGGAACGCGACCGGCGCGAGATCGGCGAGTTCCTCGAGCCCACTACTTCCCACGCGCAGCAGCCGTCCGTCGTCGATGGAAACAACCATCGGTGTCCCATCGGGGCCGAACCCGAGACCCGAGGGGCGCCCGGGTACATCGGCGATATCCTCGGGTGGCTCGCCAGGGGAGAGGCGACTGATCTTGCACCGGGTCATATCCGAGAACCAGAGCGCCCCGCGGTGCCACCGGGCGCCCTCGAGGTAGCCGAGATCACCCTGCGCCACAATGCGGCGAGCGTCGGCGGGCCAAACCCTTGGCGAATGACTCATAAATCCTCCTTGATGAAAACTGCGGTCCCGGACGTCGGCGGCTCGAGCCTGAGCGCGGGGCCCGGCGTTTTACGCCTTCTCGTCCCGCTGGCGGTAGCCGCTCGCGAGGAGGGTGCGGAGCCGGTCGAGTGATTCCTCGTCGGCGCCGTTGCCCTTGATCCAGGCAATGGAACAGGCTGCGAGGAACAGGTCGTAGCCACGCACCGACGCGCGTACCTGTCCCGTGCTCTGGGCTGCTTCCACGTATTTGTCGGTGGCGGCGATGAAGATGTCGCAAGGAATGGTGAGCGGATTGTCCGGGTCCTGCTCCTGGGCCGCGGCCATGAGCGGGTCCGGGAGCCCGCTGAAGGCGCTGAAGTACTCCTCCATTGCCCGTAGCCACAGTTCCAACGCCTCGCCGGCATCGCCCAACTGTTCGATGTCCGCTCGGCGGGCCACCAGCTCCTCGGAGCGTGTCTGCAGAACGGCCGCCAGCAGCGCTTCCCGGGTGGGGAAGTGCCGGTACAGGGTGCCGGGCCCGACGCCCGCCTCCTTGGCCACCGCCTCCAGGGAGGTGCCGACCCCATGCTGGAGGAAGTGACGCTGCGCGGTCTCCAGCAGAGCCGCGCGGTTGCGCTGGACGTCCGCGCGGGGCTTGCGCCCCCGTTGCTCACTGACGTTCATGTGCCCTCCTACCTCCGGTGATACTGCTGCCATTCAAAACGGATGCGACCTCCGTATGAAATTCGAGCATAAAGCGGAGGTGGCATCCGGTCAACTCGTGGGTCGGTCACCGAGGTCTTACCGTGACCCTGGGGACGGTTGTCTTATGTCCGAGGGACTGTTCCTGCTGGACGATGGGCGCGACCTTCTGGCCTCCGCTACGGCGGAAAATCGGACCGCTCCTGACACCGTGCTCGCAATCGTCGGCGGCACGAACACCGGTCCGCACCGCCAACCGAATCCGCCTCCACAAGCGGCGATCGACAACGCAGCCGCAGTTCACGCGGTTCACCACTGCACGATCTGGTCGAGTTCGGCGCGACGCGTTGGTAACTGTTGGCCGGGTGGTCACGGTCCGGGCGGCCGAACGAGATTCCGAGAAGTACAGCGCGGTCTGCAAGGATTTCGAAGAACTGCCGCAGGAACGGGGCGTAGGTGGCGAGTGCTGCTCGAGGTGTGGCCCACAGGCTCAAAGGTGGGCGCAGACTTGAGCAAGCCCCGCGGTTACCCCGCGCTTTCGTTGTCGAGGTGGCGTCGGCGTCAGGTGTCTATCGGGGGAGGGCGATGCTCGTGGAGTCGAATGCGCATCGCCGGTCGTGTAGCTTTTCCCTGGTCGGCCGTCTGTTGAGGTGTCGTGCGTCGTCTTGGGCGTAGCCGGCCGGCCGCTGTGTGGTTTACGGGTCGACTTGACGTCTGACGACAGGTCATCGAGGGGCGAGTGTTCGTTGTTGCGGTAGCTTCCGGCTGGTTCGCCCCGGGGCCCGTGCGGTAGGGTCCCGGCGGTAGTTTCTCACTGGGACGCTGTATTCTGTTGTGGCTGGACGTAATTGCCCGGATTGCCGCGTGCTGGTGTGCCCGTCTGCGTTGCCATCGCAGGGACCGGTCGCTGGGGTCGATGCCGAACGTCGATACCGCGCCCGGTCGATGAGTCTTATGAACCTCTTTGTGGGGGTCAGGGGTTCGAGTCCCCTTAGAGGACGTCTTACGTGGTGAGTTTCTTGTAGCAGGTCAGCGCTGCGGCGAGTTGTAGAAATGCTGCGAAGAGGCGGCCGTGTCGTTCGTAGCGGATCGTCAAGCGCCGGTATCCGGTCAACCATGCAATGGTCCGTTCGATCTTCCAACGGTGCTTACCCAGCCTCGTGGGATCCTCGATCCCACGACGAGCGATCCGAGGCACGATCCCGCGAGCACGCAGCCACCGGCGATGGACATCGAAGTCGTAACCCTTGTCCGCCCGCAGTTTGGCGGGCTTGCCGCGACGAGGGCCGCGCTGCGAGCGCACCCGCGGAATCGATTCGACCATCGGGGCGAGCATCACCGAGTCGTGGGTGTTCCCGGCAGAAACACCGGTGACCAGCGGTATCCCGTTCGCGTCCGAAATGACGTGGATCTTGGATCCTTTCTTGCCACGGTCGACCGGGCTGCGGCCGGTCAGCGATCCCCTTTTTTCGCTCGCACACTCGCCGCGTCCAGGATCGCCGCGCTCCAATCGAGATCGCCGGCGAGGCCGAGCCGGTCGAGGATCGCCCGATGCAACGCCTCGAATACCCCGGCATCAGCCCACACCATGAACCGGCGATGTGCGGTCGGAACGCTCACACCGAATGACGGCGGCAGATGCCTCCAAGCGCAACCGCTGGTCAATACGAACACCACCGCAGTGAAGACCGCTCGCTCGTCCGCCGGAGCTGTCCCGCCGCCCTGAGGTCTCGGCGTGAACTCGGGGAGCAGCGGTTTCACGATGTCCCACAACGCATCCGGGACCAGCCGTTGAGCAAGCCTGTCGACCACGGGTCACATCATGCCGGACAACGAATTACACCCACGTAAGACGTCCTCTTAGCTCCACCATAGGGTCACTACTAGAACCCGGGGCTGAATGAACGCCCTGGAGTAGGACCCCTACTCCTCCCTTCATTCGGGAGTTGCCTGATTCAGGAGCATCCCGGCTTGTCTTGTGCCGGGTTGCGCCGCATGTTCCTGCTTGTGCCCGTTGGGCGGCGTGTAGCTGTCCGAAGGGTTCGTGCAGGCGGTGGCCGTTGATCTGCTCGTCGTCGATGTAGAGCTGTTGGAAGATTGCCTGATTGAACAGGCGGCGCTGGTGTTCGTTGCAGCGGCGATACAGTTCTTGGGGGTTCTCCAGCAGTGTGAGCGCGGCGTCGATGAGTCGGGCGCTGGATGACAGGTCTTCGGTCGTTGTTGCCAGGCGTTCGGTCAGTCGTCGCCGTTGGTGGGCGATGTCGCGGAGTTTGGCTTTGATCTTGGGCTGCGGAAGGGTGGCGTCGGCTGCCAGGTCGATGAGGTTCTCTTCCTGGGCGTCGAGTGCCTGCAGTTCGGTGGTCAGTTGTTTCTGGAGGAGTCGGTCGGCGGTCTCTTGAGCGTTGATGGCTTCGGCGATCTGGTTGCGGATGCTGGTGATGAAGTCGCTGCGGAATCGGATCGTCGCGTAGTGCGCCTCGACGGCGTCTTCGACAAGGGCGACGTTGATGTGTGGCGCGTTGCAGGTGCCCTTCTGTTTGTTGCGGCAGAAGAAGTAGAGGTATTCGTTGCCGTGTCGGTTGGTTGTTCGCTGGATGATCATCCGCCCGACGGTCCCGGTCCGCTGGCAGCGTCCGCAGAACAGTGACCCTTTGAGGTAGTGGTGGTGGACGCGTCGGCGTTCGTGGGCGTTGGTCCGGGATTCGAGGATCTCTTGGACGTTGTCGAAGAGGTTCTCGTCGATCAGCGGCTCGTGTCGGCCCTGCATCTCCTCGCCCTTGTAGATGACGTAGCCGAGGTAGTAGCGGTCGCGCAGCATCGTCGAGAGCTTGTTTTTGGATACTCGTTGGGCGGGGTGGCGGTGGGTCGGTCGGGTGCGCAGTCCGCGGTCGTAGAGTTCCTCGGATAGTTCGTCGAGGGTGTAGTCGCCGGTGGCGTACAGCTGGAACGCGAGCTGGACGAGCGGTGCGCGTTCGGGGTCGACGCCGATGGTGCGGATCTCGCGGCCGTCGAATCGGTCGAAGATGTTGAGGTACCCGAGCCGGGCGCGGCCGAGTGTGCCGCCGTTGCGGGCTTTCTGGCCCATCTTGTAGGAGATGTCGGCGCCGGACTCGCGGGACTGGTACTCGTTGAAGGTGGCGAGGATGCCGTGCATGAGCTGGCCGACCGGCGAGTCGTCGATGGATTCAGTGGCGGAGACCAGGGTGACGTTTCGCTTGCGGAGGTCGGCCATGACGATGGCGTCGTCGAACCGGTTTCGGGCCATACGAGACAGTTTGTAGACGATGACGTAGTCGACGTCTTGATGGTTTCGAATTCGAGCGAGCAGTTTTTGGAACTCGACTCGTTTCGACATTTCGGTCGCACTCCGGCCAGGCTCGATGTATTCGTCGACGATGGTCAGGCCGAGTTGATTTGCCTTGTTCTGGCAGGCGACACGTTGAGCGGGAATCGATATGCCTTCCGGGTCGTAGTCTGTCTTGAACTGCCCCGGCGATGAGACACGTAGGTAGATGACAGCACGGTCGCCCGCCTTCAAAGGTGCTGGCAGTGATGGGAGTTCGGATGCCAAGTCGTCATCCGCATCGTTCCCCGGGCCTACGTACGCGCTCACCATGGAGATTCCTTATTCTCGACGTCACGGTATTTTCGCGATCGATATTATTATGATTCGACAGAGGGTGTTATATTCCTTGTGGTCCTTAATTCTGTGGTCGTTAATTCGAGATCTATCAAATTTGTGAATCGGGGGATTTCAGGCGGCCTTTTTGTTGGAGTTGAATTCTGTAGTTTCATCCAGGATTGATGAATTCTTCGGAGGTTGTGCCGCGTCTTCATTGCGTGACTCTTCTGCCGTGGTCAAGAGGCTGGACAGCAGGCGGGCAAGCTTGCGGGTATCGGGCGGGTCTCGGCGGGTGTCACGTACAGAAACGCGCTGCGCCCGTGGCTTCGCCTGGCTATCCCGATGTTCGACCCGACCGGCCGGATGCTTATCCGGGCGTGGCTCATCGGTTTCCGCAGGCACGGGCTCGACAGCGGCTTCGGTCGACGAGTCGATCGGGTCGTGCCCCGATGGCAGGTTCACTCCGATATGGGGGTCGGGTCGGTTCACGGTGGTCCTCCAGTGTCCAGATCTGTCCACCGGCACCAAGGCGGTGCCGAGGCGGCCTCTACGGGTAACTCCTCGTTTTCGGCCCCGGATTGGACACACCAACCCCCGTAAACCACTCCACCGACGGCCGGTGGAACGGCCGGATTCGACGTAGTGGCATGCCCGGAGGCCCTGCGTCGCGGCGATCGAAGCACACCTCGGCGCGGGTCCGCAGGGCTGTGTGATGGTTGCGGCCTTGAGCGGCAACCGTAGGCGTGGCCAGGCTCGAGGCGCTCGATATCAGCCCGGCGCCTCGCATCGGGCAATCGGCTTCTCCGGCTGGCTAGTTGTCTTCTCGCCCCGATTCCGGGGCTGGCGGCTTCACATGTTGATGGTCATGGCCCACATGGTGGGCCTGGCACCTACTGGTAGATGGAAGCTTTCAGTGGTCGCGAACCCCAGTCGCTGGTAGTAGGGGGTGTTGTCTTCCCGGGTGCATACGAGGTAGGCAGGGGTGGCGGGAGCCGATGTCAGGCGATCGGTGATCAGGCGTGTCGCGTAGCCGTGCCCTTGGTGTGCGGGTGAGGTTCCGATGTTGGCTAGGTACCAATGTTCGGGCTGGTGGGGGTGGTGTCGATCGAGGGTGCGCCGGACGGTGATCGCAGCGAATGTGCGGCTGGTGAGGGCGGGCAGAAGGTCGGGTGCGGCACGCAGGGTGGTGCTGACGGGTTGGTCCCATCGGGCGGGTGGGTCCCAGACGGCGACTGAGCGGATGACTCCGTCGGGGTCGGTGGCGACGCGAACTCCTCCGCCGGGGAGGTGGAAGTGGCGCAGGGAGGCGGTGAAGTACCTGGGCAGGGCGCGGTGGCGCTGCTGCGGGTTGGGCCAGATCGCGCTCATGAGCGGGTCGTCGCGGAAGGCGTCGGCGAGTACCTGGGCGCAGTCGGTGATGTCCGCGGTGGTGGCGGCACGGGTGGTGATCGGCACGGCGGACTCCTGATGGGTTGGCACACTGATGGGTATGAAGATGGGGCGGTGCCCGTTCACGGCGGGAATTCATGCGGTCGACGAACTTCACGAGGATCTCAGAACCAGTGAACCCGGTGTGCACGAGGCCGAGCTACCGGACGGGTCACCGGTGTGGGTGGTCACCGGATGGGACGCGGTGACCACACTACTGGCCGATCCCCGGATGTCGGCGGCCAAGGCCGACTCCACCACCGGCTTCCGAGGCCAGAACCTGCCCGCGGCATTGGAGGCGAACCTGCTCAATATCGATGGGGAGCAGCATCGACGTGTACGGAAACTGGCGGCCGAGGCGTTCGCGCCCGCACATCACGCCTCACAGGAACAGGTGGTGCGGGCTGCCGTGACGGAGTTGGTCGACGCATTGCCGGCGACTGGCGATATCGACTTGATGGGCGGGCTGTGCGAGCCGTTGCCGCCGCAGGTGATCGGCACCTTGCTCGGGTTGCCCGCCGACAAGCTCGATGCCTTCCGTGCAGCGGCCCGGCCTCTGTTCTTGATCGACACATCGACGCACGGCGCGGCGGTGCAGGGTGCGATGGGGACGATGTTGATGCTGGTGGCCGGGGTGATCGACGACAAGAGGCGCGATCCTGGCGATGATCTGCTCTCGCGCTGGCTCTCAGCCCGCGACGGGCAGGACCGTCTCAGTGAGGACGAGTTGATCAGTTTGGCGTTTGCCGTGATCATCGGCGGATTCGAGAACGTCACCTCGCTGACGTCTGCGGTGCTGGATGAACTGGTCCGGTACCGCTGCGAGGAGGCGCGCGAGTTACTGGGGTCACCGCCGGAGTTCGCCCGGCTGGTGCGCAAGGTGATGGGTGCCGTGGCGCCGGTGAACTATGCGCTGCGCCGGTTCCCGCTGACCGACATCGATGTCAACGGAATCCGAATCCCCCGAGGACACACCGTGATCTTGTCCCTGCGGTCGGCTCATCTCGACCCCGCCCGGCGGGAACGTCACGACCTGGTATTCGGACACGGTCGACATTTCTGTATCGGTGCCGCCTTGGCGGAGATGCAAGCCGTCCATGTCGCCCGCGCGGTCTTGGAGAAGTACCCGGTACTGAAACCGGTCAAGCCGCGCGAGCAGTATCTGTTGCGGCCGTCGTGGCTCACCTATGCCCTCGCGGAACTTTCCGTATCCACCGCGTGACCTGCGGTTCGAGCACCGTTGCGGCGCGCTGTTCTAAGATCGTTGAAAGATTCAACCAGGAAGGATCAGCGACCTCGGAGATCGACGCGATGCCGAAAAGCGGATGGACGCTCATCGAAACCTTGGAGCCGGGTCGGCTCACCGTCGTTGCGCGCGATCACGAAGCCCGAGATCGAACCTCCTTCGAGCGAGCCGTCACCGACCAGCTGGGAATCGGCAAAGCCCCAGGGCACGAGGCTGCACAATGGCTGGAAGCGCTGATCGCCGACATGCGGTCGCATCCCGAAGCGGCGGCCACGCATCGCGTCCTGCGCAACGGTCACACGGTCAGCGCCCGTCTCGTGCCGGTGATCGGGCCGGACAATGCGCTCCACGGCGCGCATGTGTGGTTGGGTCCCGATGGGACCCAACCACAGCAGCGGCCGGTGTCGGCCTTCGCGTTCACCTGGGACTCCCACCTGCGGCTCGCGGAATTTCCGGCGGCGCTGACCGGCGGGACGCCGCGCTCGCAACTCACGGCACCAGAAATCTTCCGCTTCGTCGAACCAGCAGACGGGCTTTCACTGATCAGGGCGCTGCTGTCGTCACAACCGGGTGACAGCTGGAGCGGTGCGGTCACCGTAACAGTCGGCAAGAACAACAGGCCGGGTCATGTCGTCATGGCCGCTGGCACGCCCCCACAGCCTCCAGCGAAGTGGCGTGGACTGCTGTTCGAAACCTCGACTCCGATGGCCGGGATGAGCTTGGAGGCAGCGGCACTGGCCGCGATACCGCGCATATCGCAGGTCCATATGGTGCTGGTCGACATCGCCAAGATGCGGTTGATCCGCTGGATCACCGATCCGCTACCCGACGTCCAGTGGAAAGGGCAGGTCGACCAACGCGACACCCCACACCCTGACGACGTGAAACGCATCTTCGCCGCCGCCGCCGACGTGTTCACCGGCAAAGCCGAATCCGCTGAAGTGCACGATGTGCGGTTGAGGCGCCGCGGGGGTGGATGGGTTGTCGTTGACGGCTCCGGTGCCATAGTCGGAACCTCTGACGCGGGTCCCGCGCTTGCCGTGCTGCAACTGCGGGTGACAGGGCACTCCGACGAACCCGACCCGGTGGCCCCCACAGATGCAGGGCATCCCGGGCTTGACGATCCAGAACAGCCGGACCCGCTCCCGAGCTGACGGAATGTGAACACCTACCACCTCGGATAGGCGTTTGTTATGATGGCGAAGTTCTGATTCCCGGTACCAGTCTCTGACGGACGCCGGATGAGCGCTCGAGTCCTGCGGACCGAGCGTGGTCTCATCCAGGCAACCAGGGAGGGTACCGATGAAAAGCTCGCCCATTGATCAACGGCAGTCAGCCACAATGGCCGACGAGATCATCGAGTTGCCGACGAGGGTGAACCGGCTGTTCAGCACGTTCCACCCTCGCACGGAACCCGAGCAAGACCCGGCAGATGTCGCTCGCAGTGTCAGCGCCATCGTCGGCGAGACCATACTTGCCGAGGAAATCATCGCGCTGCGGACCGGCAGCACGAGCGGTGGAGTCGACCCCACGGTGCTGCAGGCCATTGCCCAGCACTTCCACGTCCTGCCGGTGTATCTCACCGGTACCTCTGACGAGGCTCGCCCCGTCGACCGCCAGTTGCGGTTGCTATCGGCGGCACGCGATGCCGGCGTCAGGCATATGGCGTTGCGCGGCAACGACATCGATATCACCGCTTTGACTCGCGAGCTGTCCAGGCTCGCGCCTCCAGACCACAGCGCAGCCTGACCAGAGGGACCGGGCCGTGCTTTACCGACACAACGCCGAATGCGAAGGAGATCGCCGCACACGCGACGCCACCGGGAGGGATGAATAGCAATGAACGACACGGCAGTACATGTCCAGGAGACCGCACGGATCGTGCCGGTGCCATGGCCGTGGGATCCGAACGAGTACGTGAAGCGGGTCGCGGAGTATCGGCAACGGCCGATCACGGTGTGCCCCATCGACGCGAATGCGTTGTCGGGAGCCGGGTGCGGGACCGGTAGCGGGTTGTGGATCGCTCGGGAGTACGACGACATCATCATGGTCGGGGCCGAAACCGAATGGCACGCTGGACACATCATCGCCCACGAGATCGGGCACATGCTCCTGGGACATGGCTCGTCCACTCCGGAGCCCGACGGTGATGTACTGCCGTTGCAGACATTGATGCCCTTACTGGATCCGGCGTCGATCCGCAGCGTTCTCTGGCGCCGGGACTATGGGACCGCCCGCGAACAGGCTGCCGAATCATTCGCCGGGTTGGTGATGGTCGAGGCGACCTTGCCGCGGCGACGACCCTCGCCGTTCCGATCCACCTTCTTCCTCGGGCGGCACCGATGACCTCGCCGATTCCCGGCCTACTGGCCTGGCCCGTGCTGTTCGCTGTCACCGCGATCACCGCCGGACGGTGGTGGCTGCTGGGCGACAAGGTCGTCGATCGGCTGATCAACCGGGCTCTGCTGGCAGCGATTGCGGGACTACTGATGCGGGAAGCGTGGGCCGAAGACCTGGCCGCGCGCCTCGTGTGGTTCGTCGGTGATGCCGAGATGGTGCAGCTGTGCCGCCAAGCTTCGTTCGGGGCAATCCTGGTATCGGTCTCCTATATCTATGGCATTGCGAAATTGTGGGACGGAGCGGACCCTGCAGATACCTGGCGTCGACAGCGCGTTTATGACCTCGTCGCCCTCTCGGCGTCCGCGGTGATCCTGATCGCCGGCACCCCCGCGCGCCGTGCCGATCAGCTGATCGACGAGGCATTGGGCTGGCCGGCGGTGATCGCGTGGGTGGCGTTCTATCTGCCGCTCGGAATCACCGCATGGGTAATCGCCCGCATCAGCTTCCGCGAGTTGCGCAGCGACGCGTTCCTGCGCGAGCGTGTGCTGTACCTGGGTGTACTTGTTCTCGCCGCCGGACTCGGGCTCAGTTCGCTCGCAATTCCATTCCAGACCGGGTTCGCCGTCGTGCAGAACCAACCGTCTGCGGACCCGGATATGAGCAGCAAAGGCTGGACCTTTTTCTTGGCCAATGTTGTCGCGTCTGCTGCAGTAGCAGTGCCGTTGGTGAG
Source organism: Nocardia wallacei (assembly GCF_014466955.1). NCBI lineage: Bacteria > Bacillati > Actinomycetota > Actinomycetes > Mycobacteriales > Nocardiaceae > Nocardia > Nocardia wallacei. The sequence continues at coordinate 1,783,704 of NZ_AP023396.1, forward strand.
CACAATCCTCATAAGAACCGGACACGACCGGACCAGCCGCTATTGCCGCCGCCTGCAGCCCGTGTGGCGCGACCTGACCGCCAGTGTCCCCGAGATCGTGCTCGCCCCACCAGGAGATGGCGGCGGGGTGGAACCGGCGCTGCGGCTTCACCGGATGATCGTCGAGATCCGCGACGCTCTCCTGCACCTCAAGCCTTACACCACAGCCAGATACCCGGCCGGCCCTGACCGTGAGGGCATGCTGTCCTATGCAGTGGCAATTCTCGCGGCGATCGACCAGAAGAACGCCGGGCGAGCACCGCAGGACGAGCCCAGCCCCGGGCTCCAACCGGTTCGGCTCGGTCCGCGAGACTTGACCACCGACCTGAACGAACTGCTGGACCTGGCCGGTGTGTGGCCGACAGCCCGACATATCGCCTCGATCGAAACGCCCTTGAGCACTCGGTGCGCGACACCTTCGACCAGTAGGAGCACGATGTGATGGCGATGAGTCCGCCCCGGACCGGCAGGGACGAGGCGGCAGTATTGCCGCATCCGAGGTGGAGGCTGCCTGTCGTCGGTGACCTGTTCACCATGAACGTGGCCAAACCCACCCAGACATCGCGGCGGGATGCCCGAAGGCTGGGGCCGATCTTCGAGCGGCGCATCACCAATTGGCCGATGATCGTGGTCTCCGGCGCCGACCTCATCGCGGAAATCAACGACGAACACCACTGGACCAAGCACCTCGGAGTGCCCCTGCGCAAGCTGCGCCGAGTCGCCCGGGACGGACTGTTCACCGCCCGCAACGACGAACCGGCCTGGTCGGCAGCACACAACATCCTCGCGCCAGCCTTCACCCAAACAGCAATGCGTTCCTACCACCAGACGATGGCCGCCACCATCGGTGAATTGCTCGACACCTGGGGCGACACGCACCACATCGCCGACATCGCGGAGGAAATGAACCGGCTCACCCTGGAAATCATCGCCCGCACCGGGTTCGGCTACTCGTTCGATTCGTTCTCCTACACCCCCGGCCAAGCGCACCCCTTCGTCGAAGCCATGCTGCGCGGCCTGACTTACATCAACCGCAACGCCAACCTCCCCCCGCTGTTGCAGAACACCCTGGGACGGCGCGCCGCCGGGCAGCATCGCCGCGACATCGCCTTTATGCACCGAACCGTCGACGACGTGATCGCCGCACGCCGGACCAGTGGCACCGTCGGCCAGCACGACGATTTGCTCGACCGCATGCTCACCACCACCGACCCTGACACCGGCGAGCATCTCGATGCCACCAATATCCGCAACCAGATCCTGACGTTCCTGGTCGCTGGCCACGAGACCAGCGCGGGCGCACTGGCCTTCGCGCTCTACGAGCTGGCGAAGAATCCCGAGGTCGCGGCACGAGCGCGCGCCGAGGTCGACGACCATTTCCCGGGGCGCGACCGGCCGATAACCAGCTACGAGGACGTCGCGAAGCTGCGGTATCTGCGGCGGGTGGTCGATGAAACGTTGCGGTTGTGGCCGGTCGCGCCCGGTTATTTCCGCGAGGCGCGCCATGAGGTCACGATCGGTGACGGCAAATACCGCTTCCAGCAAGGCGATTGGGTATTCGTGCTCACCTGGTATGCGCACCGCGACCCGGAAACCTGGGGTCCGGACGCAGAACGTTTCGACCCGGACCGATGGGCCCCTCAGCGGCAGCGTGAGCTGGACCGCCGTCGCGTATACAGGCCGTTCGGGGTCGGGCACCGCGCCTGCATCGGCCGCCAATTCGCCAATCACGAAGTCCTGCTCACTCTCGCCCACGTCCTCCACCAGTACGAGATCCACATCGACGGTGACTACACCCTCGACGTCGCAGAGCAGATCACCCTCAAACCAGCCGGACTGCGGGTACGAGTCGACCGCCGCACGGATCTGACGACGCATTAACCGGCCGACCCTGCGATCAAGCGTGCCCGCCGTCCAGGCCACCTGTCTCAGCAAGTAGATATCGCCGGATTCAGTTTCGAGTCCGGGAGGCCGTCGATGTCGGGTGTCGGGTCGACGGGCCCTCCTTTCGTGCACCGTTGGGAGAGGCCGACCGATGGTCGGTCACATGTTCTGAGTGCAGAGCGGGTGGGACGGCGACGCCGGCTGCGTCGAGCTCGCCGAACATGGTGAACATTCGGTCGAGCACGTCCTGCTGGTGCTGGTCCAGCTTGGCGAGAGCAGCGTGTACTTGATTTCGCAGCTTGGCCCCGGTCGCCAGGGTTTCGCGCGCGTCTTGGACGATCCGCTGCAGGTGGGCGAAGAACCCGCCCCGGTCGACGTATTCGAGCAACCGGTCGGCACGCCCACGACGGGCCTTGCCCGCAATCGCGTGACGTTTGTTGTCGATCACCGCCTGCCGCAACGGAATGGACATGTACGTTGCCAGGTCGGCGGCACACAGGAGGATGCCGTCGCGGATTGCCACACCATCCACCGTGGCCGGCATCGACGCGCTCACGAGCACTCCGAGACCGGCGTGATCACGATCAACATCACGGACAAGCTTAGGAATCCACGCCGAGCTGAAGTGCTTGGTTCTCTTGCACTCCCACAAAATAGATCCCCAGCTTCGGCCGTCGACACGCACGATCTGGAGGACATCACCGCCCTTCTGACCGTTCCGAATCACCGAAATCTCATCTTCGGGGTAGCGGCGCTGCAGTTCCTCAGCGAATGCGTGCTGGTAGGCGACTCCCGTCGGCTGTGGTGGTGGCCCCGGCGAAATCTTGCTCTCAGCCAGAGCAAGCTGGTCCAGCGCCCGCTTCTCCCGGTTCTGGTACTCCAGAATCACCGGACGATACTTCCGTTCGGCCTCCTGCTGCGCCCGTTTGCGTTCACTGCGAGCGATCTGATCTCGCATCCGCGACTGCTCGGCCTGCATCTGCTCGAGTTGTTCCTGAGCCTCGGCCAGAGCGACCGTCGCGGCCTGAGCCCGCTGCTTCTCCGTTGCCGCGGTTTCGCTACTTCGCTGCGCTTGGTTCCGCAGCCGATTGACCTCGTTTCGCATCCCGGCGCGGACCCGTGTCAGGACGTCGTTCTCCATGGCTTTCTCTCGGGCAGCGAAATCCTGTTCCAGTTCGAGGCGCACTCTGGCGACCTGCGGTGCTGCGAGCTGTTCGATAAAGGCAGAGCCGAGCTCTGCGCCGCACCGTGGACAGATTGCTGCCGGCTGGAAGCAACCAAGACACTCGAACGGGCCCAAGTCCGGCCCCTGGTGGTAGGCGAGTTCAGCGGCCTCGACGATCACCTGCCGCCGCACATCCCACGCCACGTCCATCTCGAGCTCCTCCCCGCTCGTGCTCGCGCTGCACCTCGTGGTAGCCGAGCCCGTCCACCAGGATGGCAGCTCCGGATCGACCGCTGAGCGGTTATCGACGCGGTTGTGAGGCGGTGAACAGGGTGACGTCTCCGATGTCGGTCAGGTGATACTCGCCGAAGGCCGCGTCGAGTGCTGCGGCGAGGTCCGCCCGGGTGTCGTGGCGGTTGTTGAAGGCGCCGACGCGCCGGTAGGTGGTGGTGAGAAGCCGGCCGAACCCGGTGTGCGGTGTGTGGTCTCCGAGGATGGTGGAGCCGAACAGCGTGCCGTCATCCGCGAGCACCCGGGCAAGGTGGCTGAACGCAATACCCTTCGCGGTGAAATCGCCAGGGACACAGTGTAAAACGAAGTTGATGCCGATCGAGTCGTAACCCGCTCCGGCCGGGGCGGGCACTGGCTCGAGAACACTGGCGACGGTTTCGTGCACGGTGTGTCCTGCCTTGCGCAGTCGACGGGCGGCGTAGGCGAGGGAGGTTCGGTTCAGATCCGTCAGCGTGATCTCGGCGTCGTCGGGGAATCGGGTGTGGGCTGGATACCAGCCTGAACCGGGTCCGACTTCGAGGTGGCGGCGGCCGGCGTGGCGGTGATATGGGGCGAGCATGGTGTCCGCGGGGCACCGCCACCCGAATCGGTTGCTCAGCCGGATCACCCAGATGTCGTAGATGGCCAGAAACGGCAGGCAGTACGGTGCCGCCGCCCTGCGGACTGCATCGCCGGACACCGGCGACCCGGTGTCATTGTGGGAACCGCCCATCACCACCCCGTATTGTCTGCTCGTTGTCAGTCCCGGGACACAGCTTTGCACACGCCTACCCCGGTGCCCAGGGTGTTGTGGATTTCGCCAGAACCGCAGCCATTTCGGGCCTATCAGGGTGAGGCCCGGCGTTCAGTTCGGAGCGACCGCGCGAGATGTGGTCGCAGCGTCCTGGTTGCGTTTCTGGAAGCGCTGTTCGAATGCTTGCTGCAGGGCATCGTCGAGATCTTCCGCCCGTCCGATGAGCCAGCGCCGGTACAGCTTTTCCGTGGCGTCGGGGTCATCTGGGGAAACCGGCGCGGCGAGAGATTCGCCGAAGGCGATCTCGACGAGCGGATGGACTTGGGTGCCACGGTTGGCTTCGAGGACGCTCGTGACGAACGGGCCGACAATGCCGCTGATGGCATCATCGAGCTTGCCGATCGCGTTCGGCAGCTCGGCGATGGGGGCGGTTCGGAGAAACCGTTGGGCATCCAGTAGTGGCAGGAGCTGTTCGAGGCTGAGGCTGATGCTGGATGCGCCTGGCTCGAACGCGGGAGTGTCGGACTCGACCGGCACCGGTGGCCGACGGTCGTAGTAGGCGGCCCGCGCTGAGCCCTCCTGCCATCCGAGGCCGGTGTCGAACTTGGCGAAGGTACTCGGCCGCACATTGGCCGACAGCTCGCAACGGTCGGCCCGCTGCTGGGCAGGGACCGCTGGTCCGCCGCGCTGGTGCACCTCCGGCATCGTCAGATTGCCCAGCTGCTGACGCCGCTCGCGCACCATCCGGGCGAAGAACTCGTCGTGGGCTCCCATGAGCAGAACTGTACCCGTAAAGTTCGGAAAAGTCGCCATCAGGAGCCAAATCCCTCGGCATCCAGAGAAAAGTTACTGTTTTATTCTTGAAAAGTTCGAGATACGTGCATAGTTTGGGTGGTGTATCTCACGACTTGGTGGGAGGAGGGGCCGCCCCGGGGTCGTGACCGACGCAGAGAGCGAGGTAAGTCATGACTACATCGATGAACAGCCGTTCGGATGCTGCGGTGTCCGGCGCGGCGGTGGTGGCGGCAGCGCGTGCTGCCGGAGGGGGCCGTAGCTCCTCCGTGGGGATCTGGGTGATCTGGATGCGCGGCAGGCGAGTGGTGAGTTGCGAGGCGGTGTTCCGGCTCGACCAGGACATTCCAGCGTGCCGACCGGACGGGGTCGACGCTGCGGTGGTGGTTGTCGTCGCGCCGTCGCGGTTGGCCGACCCGGTGATCGGCCGTGCTGAGGTCATTGTCGACTACCTCGACGGGCAAGGCGTCGATGTTCGTGTGGTACACGCCTGCGCCTTGCATCCAGGGGCGTTGTGGACCTCGTTGCGCGGTCCTGCGGTCGGTGGGGTCATCGGGGCGACCGGACCGGTGGTGCACTCGTCTCGGAGGCATCGGTGGCTACCTGGATTCGGAGCCTGTGCAGGGCATCGTCTAGCGATGGCCGCGCTTGTCCCGTTGGCGGCGGCGGTGTTCGCAGCACCGGTTGCGCATGCGGGTCCAGTGGGTCAGCCGGGAGTGATCTCGGACCCCCGGCCAGGACAAGCGGGCGTCGTAGGCCCCGTGGTTCCGGAACCGCGGACCAGGACCATTCCTGTCGGGCCGGACCGGTCGACTCCCGATGAGAAGACCGATACCCCGGCGCCCGCTCAGATGCCGGCCCCGATCTCACCGGCACCCCAGGTCCTGCCCGAGCCGGAGGCCGTTCCCGAGCCCCGGATAGTTCCTGAACCCCACGTGTGGTCGGAGCCCCCGTCGGTGTCCCGGCCCGAAATGGGCTATGAGCCGCAGGTGGCGATCGAGCCGCAGGTGGCTGTGGAACCCGCGCAGCCAGTGGTCGAGGTATACCCGCAGCCGGGCACCAGCGACGGTTACGCCGAGGTGCAGGCGTCGGTGGTGGGCGAGGATTCGCTGCATTTCGGTGGGGTGAGTGTGCCGCGGCCAGAGGGGATGTCATCCGAGGTCGCGCAACGGGAACGCGACTGGAACGACATCGTGGTCGCCGAGGCCGCCGAGGTCTTGGATCAGGCTGGGCTGGCGGACCCTGATGTGGATGCTGCGCTAGGTGTCGGCACTGAGCCTGTGCCGCTCCCGGTGGTGGTCGCGGAGGTCGAGGCCGCGGTACCCCAGCCGATCGTCGAAGAGGTGACGGCGGTGGTGGTCAGCGAACCTGTCGCCGACGTGGTCGAGACGGTCGAGTCCCAGGCCGCGCAGGTGCTCAACGACGTGCTGGCGCAATGGCCGCCGGCGCTCGGCTGACCAAGCGGGGTGCATCGGTGATGAGAAGAATCGACCCCCAGGACGAGTCGAACGATGACCGGCAGATCGTGCTCGACGGGCCGCCGCCGACCGAAATAGCCGAATGGCTGGCCTCCGCCGGTGCACCCGATACCGCGGAAGATCGACGCTGGCTGACTTCCGAGTACCGCACCGGCGGGCCGGGTAGGGCGCGAGCCGTCCTGGGCGGCGTGGTGATGCTCGCTGTGGTCGCTGCCACCGTGGTGGTGGCAACCATGCTCATCTCCGGCATCGACGGCGTAGACCACGGTGTTGACGTGCCGATGTCTCTCACCGTCGCGCTTTCGCTTTCTCCCGGTGGCCTCGAACACGCACTCACCGTCACCGGGAGCACCGCCGCTTGTGGTCCCGAAACCATCGAGGCCACCGAAGCCGTAGCCGGGCCTCGCCCCCTACGGCCGGCCACCGGCGCAGCGGCAATTGCTGCGTTCGAGGCCGCCTACTACCACGCCCGCGACGGCGTACTCGCTCGCGAAGTCGTCGCGGCCGACGCCGCGATATCGGATGCCGCCACCATCCAGGCCGGCATCGACTCGGCGCCGCTGGGCACCACCTACTGTGCCCGGATCCGCCGGTTGAACCCCGGCTTGTACGCGGTCGAGATCACCGACACCCCGCCCGGTGCGGCACCACGGGTGTGGCGGCAACGGATCTCCACCACACAACTCGACCGGCACTCGGTGATCACCGCGATCGTGTCCGAGTAGCCGGGCCCCATCCCTGTACCCCATCGTCGACCCAACGTGACGATTGGATCGGCGACCAACAACCAAAGGGGGCGGTGACCGTGCTGATCGCACTCACCGGACTGAATCCTCACACCGGAGTGACTACTACCGCGGTCGCCCTCGCCAACGCATGGCCGGGCACGAAACCCGCTGTCGTGGTGGAGGCGGATCCTGCCGGGGGACGACTCGCGCGACTCGCCGACGCCGACCCGCACCGCGGACTGGCCAGCCTTGCCGCTGCCACCACCCAGTCACCAGGAGATTCTCCGGTTTCGACACAGTTGTGGGAGCACGTCCAGACGCTGGGTTCGGGTGTGCCGTTCCTCGCCGCACCTCCAAGTGCCGATGCCATGGCAGCGACGCTGACGGCCCCGGTGAGCATGCCCGCCGCCGCAGTCCCAAGGCTGGCAGATCTGGTGGTCATCGCCGACTGCGGTCTCGCCGATCCGGCCTCGCCCGCCACTCCGATCGCCGCTGGCGCCGACGTTCTGATCGTCGTGGTCCGTGGCGACCTCGCCGACCCCGTCCGCGCCGGCCGGCGCGTCCGCGAGGTCACCGCCGGCTGTCGGCGCTGCGCGGTGCTGCTGGTCGGCTCGGATCGCACGGGCGAGTTCGCCGAGCCTCTCGGAGTCCCGGTGCTCGGCAGGCTTCCACTCGACCGCCTCGGTGCCGAAGCGCTGCTGACCGGCGCCCGATACTCCCGCCGAGGACGCAACGGGCTCGCAGCGGCTGCCCGCGTCGTTGCCGCCGCACTGCACACACAACTGACCCCAGCACACTCGAATCCGCTTCTAGGCCGGCAACCGTCACCGTGGCCCCGGTTACCGGGCCGGTGGCGTCACGGTCTCGGGGTCTGCATCCGGGCGGATTCGCCCCGGGTGTATCGAGCCCGCCAGCCAGTTCCCGATCGAATCCCGGGCCAGGACGCCGCCCCGGCCGTATCCCCAGTAGACGACCTCGGTCTCGAGGTCACCGAGACCGGCCAGCCCCCTACGGAGACAGTGCCCGTTGCGCGTGATGCTACCCCCGTCGCCACCACGGCAAACGAATCGGCACCGGGTGGGCCGACCCTGGCAGTCGAGGTGTTCGGGCCGCTACGTGTCTGCTGGCACCGCGACGACGGCGTTGTCGACATCACCACCCACTTGCAGCCCCGGAGCCGCGAACTGCTGGCCCTGCTGACCCTGCACCCAGAAGGGATTTCCCGCGAGGCCCTGATCGCCGATCTGTGGGGGGAACGATGCCCCCGCCGACCGGTCAACGCACTCAACACCGCGATCAGCCGACTCACCGCCTCCATCAGAGACGCGACCGACGGCACGGTGCCCCGGATTCTGGCCGGCGACCACATCCGCTATCAGCTCGACCACACCATCATCGCCACCGACTACCAGCAGTTCGCTCGCGCGGTACGTCAACGCCGCCACGCGGGCAACGGCACGGAGCGCGGTGAAGCGTGCCGCCACATCATCGACACCTCCTGCCGAGGGATCCTGGCCGCAGATCTCACAGCGGACTGGGTAGCACCGATCCGGGAATCCGCCCGCCGCGACACCATCACCGCGGTCGGCGCCCTGGCCGCCACCGTGGTCGAGCAGGACCCACGCCGCGCCCTGGACCTCCTCGAAACCGCCCTCGACCACGACCCGCTCAACGAACTCCTGTGGCGCGACATCCTTCGCCTGCACGCCCGCCTCGGCGAACACACAGCCATCGAACGCACACTCGGCCTCCTGGCACACAAACTCTCCAAAATAGGAGAAGAACCCACCGCAGAAACACGAGACCTTGCAGAAAGGCTCCAAAAACAAGCCCGGCACTGAAACCGGAGTCTTCTATCCGAGATGCGTAATGGCCGAGAAAACGCCTCGGCGAACACTCGAGATGAGATAGGCGGAAACGCTGGGTCTAAGGTAAAAGCTCGTCTGATGAGGCGGAGGCGAGGATGGGGAAGTCTCTCGCCTGACTCGAGTGCGGAATCCGCGCGGGACAAAGGCTAACATCCGCCTCGGGAATTCGAGGCGACACCCGCCGCCAAGTATTGACGGTACGCAATAATAGCCAGAAGGTGTGCGTGCTTCTCGGCGTTCGTCGGGTAAGGTATTAGCCCAGTAGGGTTTGCGGATATCTGATCGCTATTTGTGGAATTCAATTGAGAATGGGATTCCGTACGGCAATTTCACGGCACAACGGGTGGATGTTCGCAATTTCTTCGGGTTGTCGGAGATCGCCGCCACGGGGGGTGCAGCTCGCGTTATCGCGGCCTGGCTGATCGTGGAGATCGTTAGGTGGGTCGTTAGGTGGGTCCATTGGCGGGTCGCTAGGTGGGTCAGTCAAATCAACCCACCCCGATGCCGCAAACTACCAGCTAGAAGCCACTATCCGACCCAACTGGCTCCCCAGGATTACCCGCAGGGAACAGAAAGAACACGTTGGGGCGGGCGTGGCCCGCTGGCGTCGCTGCCATCGTTCGGCTGGCCCTGCTGATATGACTCCGCTATTCAACTATCGATATCCGTCCTCATTCGATGCATTCCAATCGGTTTCAAATCAATAGTTTCCTCATGTACGGTCTGCTGCCGGCCTGGCCGCGTTAACGCATTCCATTCTGTGCTTGCCATGCAATTGTTGCCCTGATCTGCGGAAATTGGTTGAGAAAAGGTTGAAAACGGGGTTGAATTCCCGGGATGAGTCGAGATAGCGTCGACCCACACCCCGGGGAAACGAATTGTCAACCAATCCGAAATGACCACCGCGCCACCGCTGTGCCAGGATCCGCCGTGAGCGGCGCAACAAAATTCGTGCAGTGCGAAGGAGAAACGAGATGACTTCCCCCACCGGCCCGGCCCCCGCACCGGCCAACCGCCTCGGCAATGGCGAACTGCGCCGCATGGTCGCCAAAATCCTCACCGACAACCCCGGCACCGAATACACACCCCGCGAAGTCGCGAAACTCACCGGCCGTTCATCCGGTGCGATCGGAAACGCGATGAAAACCCTCACCGCCGCCGGACACGCCGACCAGACCAGCGCCAAACCGCTGCGCTACCGCGCCAACACGAACACCAGCAGCGCCGCGACCGGAGCCCCCACCCCGGCACCCGCCACCGGCACGCCCGCCGCAACCCCGGCCAAGCGGCCCGCCGCCCGTCGGGCGCGTAAGGCCCCCGCCGCGCCATCGGGCACCCCGAGCCCGGCCCGCACCGGTTCGGCCGTGACACGGCCGAACGGGCAGCAATACCACCTGCGGACCCTGGCGGGCCGCGCCGATGTGGACGTGCTGCGCACCATGCGCGACCACGAGGTCCCGGTCCTGCTGTACGGCCCGCCCGGCACCGGCAAAACCTCGCTGATCGAGGCCGCCTACGGCGACCTTCTGACGGTCCAGGGCGACTGCGACACCACCGTCGCCGATTTTGTCGGGGAATACACGCAAAACCCCGACGGGACCTTCGCGTTCGTGCACGGGCCGCTGGTCCGCGCCATGCGCGAGGGCCGGGTGCTGTTCATCGATGACGCCACCCTCATCCCGCCGACCGTGCTGTCATGCGTGTACCCGGCCATGGACGGCCGCCGCGAGATCGTGATCAAAGCCAACAGCGGCGAAATCGTGACCGTCGCGCCGGGGTTCTTCGTGGTGGCCGGGCACAACCCCGGCGTTCACGGCGCGATCCTGTCCGACGCCCTCGCCAGCCGGTTCGCGTTCCAGGTACAGGTCGGCTCCGACTACGACCTCGCCAAACAGCTCGGGGTGGACCCGAAAGCAGTCCGCGCCGCGCGGAACCTGGCCACCCGACAGGACAAAGGCGAGATCGGGTGGGCACCCCAGCTGCGCGAACTGCTGGCGTTCCAGAAAATCGCCACCGCCACCGACACGAACACCGCCGCCGCGAACCTGATCGGGGCCGCACCCGAAGACGACCGCGCCATCGTCGCCGACGTGGTGCGCACCGTGTTCGGCACCCGGCTGGAACCCCTGGCCCTCGGCCCCCGCATCTAACCCACCCCGGCCCGCCCGAACACGCCCGGAAGGAACCCCCGCGATGACCGGCCACCTGATCGCCGACCCCACCACCACACCCACACCACCGCCCGCCACCGCCGGATGGGATGCCCTGTCTGCCGCCCTAACCGATGAAGCCCCACCGATCGCAGACCGCGACGACCTGGTCGTCACCATTGCCCCCGGCGCGGCGCACGGGCACCCGGCGGTGTTCATGCCCCACAGCGCCGCCATCGAAATCGACGGCACCCGCCTCGGCATCGACCCGGCCACCGCGCGGCCGGACCGCAACAGCGACCGCGCCCGCTACGCCGCCGTGTGGGGCGCGTTCGTCCACGAATGCGCCCACGCCCAACATTCGGTGTGGGAAGCGCCGCCGGTGGCGAATCCGGCCGTGGTCGAGGCCGCCCTGCTGTTGGAGGAATCCCGCATCGAGGCCGCCCAGATCCGTCGCCGCCCCGATGACCGGCACTGGCTGCGCGCCAGCGCGACCGAGATCGTGATCGGCGACAACGGCGGCACCGATGCCGCCGCCCAGATCCCGCCCACCGATTATGCCGCCGCCCACAACGCCGCCCTCCTGCTGGGGCGCGTGGATGGCGGCATCCTCACCGCGTCGGAATGCGCGCCCGCCGCCGGGGTCATCGAGTCCATCCTCGGCAGCGACAAGCTCGAGAAGTTGCGCGCGATCTGGCAGCAGGCCCACACCGTGGCCGACGACGACACCAACACCATGCTCGAACTCGGGCAACGGTGGCTCGATATCGTCGGCCCCGACCCGCACGCCGACCCGGATCCGAACTCGGTCCTGTCCGCCGCGATCGGTGACACCGTCACCAACATCAGCAACGCCGTTGCCGCGCAACCGGTCCCGGTCGACCCTGCCGAAGCGGCGGCCACCGCGCAACGAGAGGCCCAGCGTGCCGCACGGCGCGCGGCGGCGCGGGCGCAGAAGGTGTTCGGCAACGGCAACGGGACCGGCACCAGTGCCAGCACCCGCGCCACCCGCACGCCGCACCCGGACGAACGCGCCGCCGCCCGGGTGCTGGCCCGCGCCCTCAACAACGCCGCACAGCGCGAACGCGCCACGATCAAAACCACCTCCGCGTTGCCGCCCGGCCGGTTGCGGATGCGCGGCGCACTGGCCCGCGAAGCCCAACGCGCCGCCGGGGCGCTGCCCACGGCCGAACCGTTCACCCGGACTACCCGCAAAACCGTGCCGATCCCGCCGTTGCGGGTCGGTATCGCCTGCGACGTGTCCGGTTCCATGAGCGACTACGCCGACCCGGTCGCCTCGGCCGCATGGATCATCGCCCGCGCGGCCGAGCTGGCCACCATGCCCGCCGCTACCGCCACGGTCACCTTCGGCGCATCGGTGGCACCGATCACCTACCCGGGCACCGCGCCCGCCCGGGTCACCCAATTCAGCTGCCCCGATTTCCTGCACGCCATCGACAACGCCATCGAGGCCCTCGACGGTGCCCTCGAGCTGTCGCGCCCGGAAAACACCCGCCTGCTGGTGATCATCTCCGACGGCTACTACGACGGCAGCAACCGCGACCGCGCCCAGAAACTCCTCGATCGGCTCCGCGCCACCGGCTGTGCCGTGCTGTGGCTGGCACCCGACACCGGCACGGCACCCGACCCCCTCAACGGCGCGAACCTGCACCTGATCACCGACCCCGCTACCACCGCCCACGCCATCGGCCGCGCGGCCACCGCCGCCGTACGCACTGCCTGACTCCCGTAGCGGCAGCCAATCAGCCACCAGCGGGATCCAACTGCCCGCGCCGAACCCACCACCGAACGAAGGGGCAAGAACATGGACACCCACGGCACCACGCCAACAGCAGCGGAAGCACCCGATCCGCAGTCACCCACCGAATCCGACAGCGAAACCTTGATCGGCTCGACCACCCGGCCGATCTGGTTCCACGGCGTACAGCTACCGGCCGGAACCCTGGTCCGCATCGTCCGATTCCGCCGCGACGGCACCGCCGAGATCATGCGCACCGACGTGTTCGGCCTGTCCAAGCGTGTCGCAACGGATGCCCTCGACTGCCCATAGCGCACCGACCGAGACGAAATCGGCACACTACCAACCTCTTTAGGAGTTCGGCCATGATGAACAGCGACACCACCCCGACGGTCAACCAGGCACCGGTCAGCGCGGCGAACACCACCGGCGATCAGGTCAGCCGATTCGGGGCCGAGTGCCCGATCCGGGTCGGTGACGAGGTGACCGGTCGTGACAACCCGACATGGCGCGGCCGGGTCCGCTCCATTTACCTCAACGACGAGGTCGCGGAATGCGCGATCGAAACAGCCGACGGCAGGCGGGGCTTCGCGCCACCGTGGGCCTTGGTGCCTGCCGATACGGAACCGTCCCGCGAATGGCGAGACCGGATGCAGACCTTCAAGAAGGCCCAACGTGACCAAGCGATGGAGGCGCTGCGCCGAAAGCGGCACGAGGCCGCTGAACACGCCGAAGACCTCGCCGGGCGGCTGAACACCATCGCCACCGCACTCCGAGATGGCGACACCCCCGACCCCGGCGAACCCGTGGAAAACCTCGCCCATACCTTCGCCTTCGCGCTGCATGAAGTGACTGAACTCGATGACAGGGTCGTCGCCGCCGGGCTGTCGGCCACCGACGAGCCTCAGCGACACAGCGCCGCCGAACCGGCCGGTTCCGACGAACTGCTCGCATGGTTCCGCGTCCTGCAACAGCGCATCCGCGACGAGATCGACTGCTACAGCACCCGCGAAGACGGCACCGAGGACTCGTCTGCCTGCGCCGACCACCACGACCGGCTCGAAGCCCTGTATGCCGAGGCCAACGACACCATGGCCGCGCTCGATAGCCACCTGGACACCGGCGGGCCGCTACCCGCCGCATGGGCACACATGCCCACGCCCCACCCCCACTGATCCCACTCCGGCGGCCCCGCCACCCACCGCGTCCAAATCACCTGCGGCCACCGAAAATGCCCCGAGGAGCCACGTCATGAACTGGAACGAATCTGCGACGAGCAGCGCATCGGCCACCGGTCCTGCCCCAAGCCACCAGCACACCGACGCATTACGCGCCCAGCTGGAAGCCGCGTACGACCTGCCCTTCGGGCGTGCACGGGAACAGCGCATCACCGACCTTGTCCTCGCGATCATCACCGCCGAGATCGGCCGTCGCAATCCCTCGATCAGCACCGTGCTGCTCGACTGGGCACCCTACGGCGGGCTCGGCGTCGCCGGATTCCGCGACCACGACGGCAACAACATTCGCGACCACGAACTCGACCTCGACATCAGTTTCTACGCCAGCGATATCCGCGCCGCCGACAGCAACAATGCACTGACCCAGCCACCACACGAGCAGGGGCTATTCCGTCTCGACCTGCACGACACCATTCCCGCCGCCGATGAACGAGAAGAAGGAAACAACCGCGATGATCACACCCCGCGTCGGTGACCGCGTTCGTATCACCGGGCTCATGCCCGACGATCCCGCGCCGCTGGAAATCGGAACAATCGGAACGGTGACACGGATCCCCAGTTCATGCCCCGGCCAGATCTTTGTCGACTGGGACAACGGGAGATCACTGATCCTGCTCGAATCCGACCCGTTCGAGATCCTTCCGACGCACTCGCCGCCACAACCTGGCGATCGAGGGGCCGCTTTACCCGGCCCGGCTGCCGCCGACACCAGGAGCAGCAGACGCGGGCCATATTGACCCGCGCGGAATGCAGCACCGCTGATGCCCTGGGGCCGCCATACCAGCGGCCCCAGGGCATCGTCAGCGCCCTGTTCAGCTGTCTGCGTTCGGGTGTCCCACCACGCGCCTGGCGACCGGCTGGCCCAAATCAACTGGGGCACCCACCCCGCCGCCGGGTATGACACCGGCGAACCTGTCATCGAAGGGCCCGACTGGCGATCACCAATAGTCCGCGCCACGTCGCCACGGCGGCACGGGTACCGTCCAGCTCCCGGACTTGTCCTTTTCCCTTTCTCGCCGGAGTTCGTCGCGCTCGCGGCGAACCTGTTCGGTGATGTCGTAGATCACATCGAGGTCCGCGGTCGTGCCGCCCATCACCTCGATACCGACCATGCCGTCTTCGACCTCGTAGTCGAAGTAGACGATCTCCTCGGCAGCGTGCCGGGGGCACCCGGGGACGGTGACGATAACCTCGTCATCGAAGATCCGGACGCGCACCCGGACCTCACCGCCACCACATGGTGAGTACCCCCAGCCCAGGCGACGGGAACGGTCCGAGCCGAGCAGGCACCCGCGATTGTGGACGGCTTCAGCCGTCATGGACAGCACGGCAGCCGAGTCCAGGGCGGAATCGAGCAGGTCGCTCAGCCGCTCCCCGGTGATTCGATCCAGCCCTCGCAGCTTGACATCCACTCCGTAGTAGGCGGCGGCAACGGTCCTCCACTCGACACAGCGGATCTCGGCGTCGGCACGCACGCGCTTCAGGTCGTCGAGTACCTGCGAGACCTTCGTGCGGAATTCCTCGTTCAACTCGCTTTGGCTCAGTGTGTCTCGCTGCCAGTAGGGCACGACCACGGTCGTCGGCGTCAACTTGGCGGACTGAAGTGCGTGGACCTTCGGCAACAGCACATCAGCTGCGGCGAGGACATCCTCGCAGGTGGGATCCGCCAGGCCGTCAGGCCCCAGCTGTTCGGCATCGGCACGGCGCCAATACTTCCCGGTCCCGTCGACGCTGATCTTCAACGGACGCAGCCGTGAGTTCCTCTCGGCCTGCTCGCGTGCCTGCGCGGCCTGCTTTTCGCCGCGTCGGAGAGCTTCGGCATATTGCACGCCGTCCTCGGCTGCGATCCTGCGAGCGCGACGGCGCCGCCGCGCACTGCTGTTCTTCGGCATGTTCTCGTCCATTCCCGGCAGAGGCGCCCACGCCACCCTGCCTGCAACGAACAAGCATGCGAACAGGGGAAGTGTGAACGCGGGCCCCGGGAAGGACCTTGGCCATCAACGTCACCGAACCGGCGTGGGCGAGGCAACTCAGGCGAGAACGAGGAGCGCGTGCGCGGCCTGTCACTCCGCAGGAGAGCTTATCCTCTCGCGTGCTCGTCGAGAACCAACTTCGCCGAGACCACCATCCACGAGCAGGGGCCCGGCGTCTGCCGGGCCCCAAGCTGGCCGCCCTGTGAGGGTCCGGCCGGATTCATAGGTTCACTTGCTGTTGTCGATGCTGCTGGCGAGCGAGTCGAGAACGTCCTGGACGCCGGGGCCGTAACCGGTTTGGTGTACTCCCGAGGTGTAGAACTCGGCCGCGTCGCTGCCTTGGCGGACAAGGTCGGCCATGTCGGACAGGGCAGCGCTGGTCGCGGGGTCGGTGCGGGCGGTGAGGTCGGCGACCAGACCGGTGAGCTGGCTGGCTCCGTCTCCGACGAGCGCCGAGGCCGCGGTGGCGGCGAGGTCGGCGGCTACCGGGACGAGTCCGGTCAGTTCGAGGCCGGCGCCGACGGGATCGCCGAGGGCGAGTTTGTCGACGGCGCGCCAGGCGACTTCTTGGGCGAGACCGATGTCGGTGGCGACGCGGCCGAGGTCGACTCGGCCGATGATGCCGACGACTTGGGCGGCTACGGCGGTCCAGCCGCTGGGGTCGGCGGCTGCGGCCATCGAGAGTGCACGTGCGACGAGGCGTAGGTCGACCTGGTCGGCGATGCGAACCAGCGGGCTGAACAGGTTGTTGAGTTCGCCGCTGATGCGGTGGGTGCCGCCGATGTCTCCGGCCAGCACGGTGGGCGGCAGGCGCAGCACGTTGTCGCCGATAGCGGGCAAGTTCGCGGCGAACTCGGCGAGACCGCCGAGCACGAGGATGACCTGCCGTGTCACCGAGGAGGGATCGAGCACACCGGTCGAAGACGAAGTGGTGGTGGTGTCGTCGAGGAGGGAGGAGTTGCCGGTGAACGCGCGGCCGACAGCGGCAAGTCCGGGCGATTCTTCCGGCGAGGTGGCGCAGTAGAGGTCGCCGGCGGCGCAGACGGTGCGTACTCGGTTGGCGAGGCTGCCGAAGTTGTCGCGGGGGCCGGCGATCCCTTGCCCGTCGACCGGTTGTCCGAGCTGCGGTGTGCTCGGGTCACGGTTCGGGTCGGACAACAAACCAACGGCGAGCACTCGCGAGGCCGGAATCGGATCTTGGCTGCGGCCGATGGTGGAGGTGACGTCGCCGACGACATCGGCACCCTGTGAGTACCCGGCCATGACGACCTGAGTGGTCGGACACAGCCCCGCCAGCAGCCCGGACAGAGCTTGTACTCCACCGGATTCCGACTGCTGGTACGGGGCGGGGGCAGCGGCATAGGCCAGGGACCGTACGTCGATGTCGTTGCCGTAGCGGGCGCGCAGCCCGTCACCGATCGGTGCCAGCATGCCCACCGATCGGGTGGGGTCAGCGCCCGGATTGGTTTCGCCGGTGCCGGGCACCAGGACCGCCGTCCATCGGGGGCATGCCGCGCTGCCAGGTTCTGCGGTGGCAACTCCGGTCGCGACGGTGGTGACGGCGGTGGCGCCGACAACCACCACAGCCGCAGCCGCTACCGCACGCGCGGCGAACCGAGGGGCTGTTGCACGGTTGCGGCGGGCGGGCGCACGCCACGGTGTGAGTCGGAGATTGAACATATGGGGCTCCCAGGGACGTCGTATTCGGTCGTGCGGGTGAGTTCTCTCGCCGCACTGGGAACTCCGGGATTTCAGGGGTCTTTTGGACACAACGGGTCAGCAAAGCCATCGAGAGGAACGGACGGGGCGAACGGAAGACGCCCTTCAGCGGGTCTGACGGTGGGTATGCGACTCAAAGGGGTGTTCGGATGCGTTGCCCGGCGAATCAGGATGGTCAGGGTCGGCGCGCAGAACCCACCGAATCTGCGCCAGGCGGTTGTCGTTCGCGCGCCACAGGAGACGGGGCGATGGGGATCGGGGACGCGCGTTCGCGACGGCTGGGCGGGCATCGACGGGCGTACGTCCTGGAAATGGCGAGAGCGGGAGTAGGGCGGTTGCCCTTTGACAGGGTGGCCGCTCTACTCCCGCCGGGTCCGGGTGGTTCGGTTCAGGACTGGGAGGACGGTGCGAGTGCGAACTTCTTGGGGCGCGTGGTGGTCATCTCCGCGACCCCGGAGTCGGTGAGCCGTACGAGGGCATTGTGGACTGCGCCCGAGGACCGACCACCGAGCGCCTTGCCGATCTGGTGCGGGGTGAACTCCTGGCCCGGGTGGTCACGCAGGTGATCCTCGACCAGCCCCCGCAGTGCACCGGGAGCGAGTTTGTCCGGATGCGGCGACCCTTCGCCGGTATGACCGGCTGGTCCCGCATCATCGGTGTCGGTGTCGGTGGCCGGTTCGTCCGAAGTTGTGGCGTTGTCAACGATTTCGTCGATGTTCGGCGGGGGCGGGGTGGAGTCATCGAGATGCGAGGCGTCGGTCTCCGGTGTGCGGGGCTGAGTTTCAGCATCGTCAGGGGCTTCGCCGTCGCCGGAGGTGTCGGTGTCGGGTTCGGTGGTGGGCGCGATGCTCCAGCGGGCGGCGGCGTGGGGGTTGGTCTCGTCGGTGTGGCGGGAGATGCTGCCGTCGGCGGCCCACATGTTGAGGAGCTTGCGGGTCTTCGACTGACTGATTCCTGCGGCGGTCGCCAGTTCGGCGGCGGGTTTGGGGTCAGCGCTGATGACCGCCCACAGGGCGTCTTCGACGGCGGTGCGGGCAGATTCTGTCGTGGTGGACATGACATTCTCCTGGGAAATGGTGGCTGGTGGTGTGTTTCGTCATGTCCCGGCCGGGACGGCACCCCGGGAATTCGGATTCGTGGGGCGCCGGTCTCCATGGACGCTCGATACGGGGTGAATTGTCAAGCGGAATCGGGAACGAAGCGGTCATATCGGCGGTATGTCACTGAAATGGCCGTGACTGTCTGCATGGGAATTGATTCCGTTTCGGTGTGGTCTTGACAAACCCGGGTCTATCGAGCGTCGATGGTCGTGGAAACCCGTGGTTCGGCAATCCTGCCGATGAATGGGTGACCACCCCGGCCGGGTCGCCAATCACGATTCCCTCGATCGAACTCCGGAGAAGCCGCATGCCCACTGACCACGACAATCGCGAAACCAGCTGAGTCGCAGCATCTTCTCAAGTCGGGCTCGGGAACGACCGTTCCTGGCGAAGCTGACTGGCCCCGGCGTGGGCAGCGCAGATCATGTGCGCGATGTCGGCGGAGGGGCCCTCGTGAAATCACTCGCTACGCACAACTTTTCGGAACAGTTTGGAGACTTCTCATGGATAACACCGTTCTCACTGCAAGATTGGACGAGTCCTACACCGTCATCGGCACCAGTGAATGCGTCCACCGCATCCGGGAAGTTACTTTCCAGGTGACTTGTGTGGATGATTGCATCCATAGCGAGGGCAGAATCTGCACCGAGTGTGCGCCGTCGTGGCAGCTGGATTATGAATTCGACGAGCCGTTCCCGTTCGAGCGTGTGGCCCGGGTGACCGTCCGCGATCTGCTCGACGCGGGACACGTGCGTGTCGGCGATCGATTGGCCAGTCCCGACAGCGAGGTCACGGCGGTGATCACGGGCTGCGGTGGCTTGATGCTGCCCGACGGCCGCATCTTCACCAATCCTTCCGCCGCTGCCAACGCCGTCGGTGGTAACCGAAACGAGTAGCCCGCAGACGTGACCCGCGCGGCTCGCTTCCCTCGCGTGGGCCGCGCGGGTCACGTGCGTCGCGGCATGCATATGCGCCCGGCGCGAGCGGTGGATATCGCCCCTTCTGTGCCGCGATGCTCGGTGCTCTGCATGGCGGTTGGGTGTGCCGGGCCTATATGCCGTTGCCGCAGCATCCAGTGGTTGGCCCTCGTCCGGATGAACGTCTTCGCGGGCACCGTTTTCAGGTTCTGGGATTGTCGGGATGTTCGTGATCCCAGGGAAGGGGTTCGGCGAACAGGTGCTGGGATTTCCACAGGGGGGGGCGCATTCGGCGCAGATGGTGTCTTGGTGCTGGCATCGGCGGGGGTCGGCGATGGGGATCTCGACTTCGTCGATGTGGTGCACGAGTTCGGTGCCGCCGGGCGGGATGTGGGCGAAGTCCGCCAGCGCGGTGACGGTGGCCGGTAGAGTCATGGGGAAGCCTCCTGTCGAGATGTGACGGCTCGCTCTCGGACCGATCGGTCTAGAGCTGCGGTGCCGGACCGGCAGCGGGCGGCGCGAGGTCGGCGGGGCGAGTGGCCTTGTAGTAGTCATCGCCGCGCCAGCGGTATTCCGAGATTTGAACAGGCTCGTTGAAGGTCGGCGCGTGCAGCATCTTCCCGGCGCCCAGGTAGATGCTGACGTGGTGCACGTCGGCGTCGGTGCCGTAGAAGAGGAGATCACCGGGCAGGAGTTGGTCCTCGGGGATAGAGGGCCCGGTGTGGACTTGGTCGTAGGTGGTGCGTGGGATGGCGATGCCGGCGCGGGCGTAGGCGGCTTGGGTGAGGCCGGAGCAATCCCAGCCGCCGGAGACCTCGGGGCCGTTGCCGCCCCAGACGTAGGGTTGCCCGAGTTGCTGGCAGGCGAACGAGATCGCTGTCGCGGCAGCGGGACTCGCGGCCCGTAGGTCGGCGCAGTCACCGCTGCCGGGCGGTGGTGCGGTGGCGTGCGTGGAGTAGCGGTCGGCCTGGGCGAGAACGTCGCGGACGTACCAGTCGGCGTGGTTATAGGCGAAGATCGCCGCGTAGAGATCGCCCGGCGCGCCGGAATCACACAGGTAATGGGCGGCTGCGTGGACGGCGTCGTGCGGGTTGTATCGCGACGGAGGTGTCGCCCCGCCAGCGGGCAGCGGATGCCGGGCGACGACGGAGTCGAAGGTGGGGGCCAGGAACTGCATCGGTCCACCGGCTCCGGCGAAGTTCTCCCCGGCGGCGACGCCGGGCAAAGTGGAGCGGCCGTGGTCGGTTTCGATCTTGCCGATCGCGGCGAGTACCGACCAATCCAAGCCCGGACACGAGCCGGCGCCTTGCTGATACAGCACCAGCATCTCCGGCGGGATATCGGTCAGGGCCTCGGTACTCGGCGCAGTGGCCGCGCCCGGTGCCGGAGCCGGGGTGGGAGCATGGTCGTAGACGGCGACGGTGGCGACGACCGCGGCGATCACGACCGTGCAGAACACGACCGCGGCCGAACCGACACCGAGTGCTTTGGCGAACATCACGAACCTCCGGTCTCGCAGGGCGGCATCGGTGACGGCGGGTCGAGGACCGCCGGCCCACTGGTCGTGGTCGGCGCGGAGTACTGCGGGATGCTCGCCGGGGGCGGGGTGAGATGCGGCCACGAGGCGGGGAGCTGGTGCAGCGCCAGTCGTTCGCCGCCGTGACCATCGAGGGACAGCCAGACACGGTCGGCGGGGCTCGGATGTTCTGCGGTGGGATCGAGAAGATCGGCAGCGGCGGTTGCGACCGGCACCGCGCCGGGGTCGGGCAGCGTTTGCCACGTCTCGAGGAGGGCACGGCGGGCGGTGGTTTCGCGTCCGGTGGTCGGCACCCACAGCAGAACGGGAGTGACGATGCCCGTGGAGCGGGCGAGTTCGGCGTAGCCGGCGAGCTTGCCGGCCACCGAGGAGAGGGTGATGGTGCCGAGGTCGAATTCGAGGAAGAAGTCCAGGGTCGCCCCGGTGTGGGTGTAGCGGCCGTAGGCGTCGGGGCGGACGAGATCACCCCAGAGCCCTCGGCTGCGGCCTTCCGACCACCACGCCAGCACCCGCCCGTGGCCGGGAGTTGTGACGAGGGCGGTGAACCATTGGTTGACGCCGACGGTGTGTGCGAGGTGCAGGCTGTGGGCGATAGCGAGGGCGCGCTCGTGGCGGTAACGCAGCTCACGGACCTCGATACCGGCTTCGGCGGCGACCACCGCGGCGCCGGCGGGAGCCAGGACCCAGTGCCCCGGGGCGGTGCCTCGCGCACGGAGGGGCCGGAACCGGTCGACGACCCGATACCTGTGCAACAGGGTGAGGCGGCGACGGGCTTTGATGATGGTGGGGAAGGCCAACTCGGCGAGCTGGGTGGTAGTCAGGACGCGATGCTCGAGCAGCATCCGCAGAATCCACCGATCCCTGCCGGTGAGCCGCACAGCCAGACCGGCGTGGCCGATCGCCGACGGTGCCCGGGTTGGTCGGGGTGCTCGCAGATCCCTCTGCCTATCCGGGTGATTGATCATCGCAGCAACCTCCGAGAGTTGAATTACCTTGCTAGACAGGTGAATCCGTGTGGACTCACTGGGTCAGGACAGGCGGGGATCGCCGCCACCGACCGGTGGAGCAGCAGATTTTGTGAGATCCGGCCCCGGTTCGTCGGTGTCGGGTTCTGCCGGCTCCGTGGTTGGAAGCGGTGCGGCGAGGCGAGCACGGGCAGCGGCGCGTATCTCGCGGGCGCGCCCCGGCACGGCTGGTGGCAGGGGTTGGGTGGTGAGGGTGAACGGTGGCGCCTGCTGGCCGCGGACCAAGACCCGGGCGGCGGCGTGGAAGGCGTCGAGGTGGGTCAGGTCGTGCTCGGACAACCAGGGAGTCGTGTGGCGAGCCAGGTCTCGGGCATCTTCGGGGGACGCGGTGAAGATGACCTTGTTGCGTGCATTGGCCGACACCGCCGCCCGCATGTCTGTCGGCAGCTGTCCGAGGTTTTGGTGCGCGATGACCAGAGACAGGCGCAGGCCGCGGGCCTCGGCGAGCATGTCCTCGAGTGGGGTGGCGAGGTTGAGGAAGTTGTGGGCTTCGTCGAGGGCCAGGGTGGCGTCGGGGCGCTGGTCGGGGTGGGTGCCGACGCGGGCGGTGGTGGCCTGCCAGGTGCGCGCTACGAGCAGCGATCCCATCAGGCGGCTGGTGTTCTCGCCGAGAGAGCCTTTGGGTATCCGGGCCAGGCAGATGCCGCCGTGGTCGAGCACGTCACCGAGATCGACGGTGGAGGGTCCGGCGGCGAGTGCGTCGCGTACGAATTGCCGGAACAGAAAGTGCCGCAACTTGTTCAACAACGGTCCGATGACCTGGTTGCGTGCGGAGTCGGTCAATTCCTCATACGAGGACCAGAATCCACGCAGGACGGGGTCGGTGGTGGCGCGGGTGACCCGGGTGCGGAACGCGGGCTCGGTCAACAAGCGCGGTAGATCGGTGAGGGTGGCGACGCCGGGTTGGCGGCACAGGGTGAGCAGGCTTGCTCGCAGGACGTCGTCCGTGCGCGGGCCCCACCATTGGGCGAAGGTGCGGTGGAAGATGGTGGCCAGGTTGTCGACCGCGCGGTCGGTCCCCGCTCGGTCGGCGGGGGTGTCGAGCGGGTTGAGGCAAGGCGGGCGGCTGCGGGAGTCGGCGTCGAACAAGACGACTCGGTCGGCGCAACGCCGGGGCAACCGGGCGAGGATGTCGGTGATGAGGTCGCCTTTGGGATCGACGACGACCACGCCGCGGTCCTGATCAGCCTCCTCGAGGATCAGCCGCCCCAGCAGTGTTGACTTCCCGACGCCGGTTGGGCCCAGGACGTGCAGGTGGTGGCGGGCGTCGGCGACGCGCACCGCCACCGAGCGTCCACCGGGACTGTCGGCAACGCCCAGGGGTTTCGAATACGGTCCCGCCGCAGGGATTTCCGGGGTCGGTGCGATGGCGCGGGCTCCGGCCCGCTGCACACCAGGAATGGCCGGATCATGCGGAAGATGGGCGAGTGCGGCCAGCTCCGGCACCGACAACAGATCACCGCGGCCCAGCCGCCGCTGCGAGAGCGCCGAGCCGAGCCGCCGCGTGCGGCGGTGCCGGTAGTAGTTGTGATCGGTGCAGGACCCGAACACCACCGCCAGCGCATCCGCCCGACCCCGCGCAACGGCCCGCGCCGCGACCCGGTCACCGGTATCGGGCACCGACACGGCATAGCGGATGACGGTCTCCCAGTGCGCACCACGGGCTTTACCGGCGGCGGCCCGCTGCTCGGTCGTCTCGCGCATCGCGGCCTGCCGATCACTCGACTGGGCCGCCGCCGCGGCACGGACGCGGCCAGCGCGGCGGACCGGGCCCGGGGTGAGCAGATCGAGCACCTCCCGCAGCAGCGGGATAGGCCATGCCGCACCGGTCCCGGTTCGGGTGCCGCGCCGCACGCGGCGGCCGGTGACCGGTCGCGCCAGTACCTGCACGCAGGCGGCCTGCCCGGGGCCCAGATCATCGGCGGCGGAGATGAGATCACGAACCAGGTCCGCGCCGCCGTAGTCGGTGCGGATCGGCAGTGCTTCCCGGCGCCCGAGCCGCAGCTCACCTCCGGACAGCAGCCGACGATCCTCAAGCCCAGGAGGTGTGAGCGGCGGGGAGACCGTATGGGCGGTGCGGGTGTGCGCGCCCGGCCACGCGGAGGCCACCGCCCGCTCGACCAACCCTGGCGGAATCCGGCCGGGTACCCAGAGCCGAATCGCCACCCCGTGCTCGGGGGTGATGCTGTACTCGAACCCCAGATGCGGTTGCCCGAACAGCATCCGCCGCCAGGACGGGCGCAGCTGCCCGGTCAGATGCGCCCACAGTGCCTCCGCCCCCTTCGGATCGACCTTGGGAGGCGTGAGGACGGTGACCTGGCGGGCGTCGGTGGCCAGCCGGTGCCGGCGCAGTCGCTCGGCAACCCTCGCCGCGGCGAGCACGCCCACCATCAGCCCCACAGCGATCACCGCCGCCGGACCGGTCACCACCCGTAAAGCGGTGTCGGCGAGTTCGCGCATCGCTGCGGCGGGGTCGAGCAGCAGCTCGCCCACGATGCCGTGGTCCGCCGCAAACAGCATGAGGGACATGGCCTATGCCGCCTGCACATCGACGTAGACGTCCCCGTCGCCGTCCTCATCCGCCAGTCCGGTGTCGACATCGGCGTTGTCGTCGGTGACAATCGGAGTGAACGGGGCGGGTTCGGTGATGTCGAGACCTGACTCCTCGGCATCTGCGGTGTCGGCGAGTTCGCTGGGATCGGTGGTGACCAGCGCGTGCTCCTCGACGGAGGCCATCGAGGCGAACACGGCTCTGTCAGTGCCGTCGAGAGCGATCAGCCCTTGCCCGCGGGCCGCCGACAACAAGAACTGTCGTTCTCCGTCCGAGAGCTTGAACGCGGTCGCGACCTCGTCGATCGCCTGCGGCGCTTGATGCAGCAGGATCTGGGTGGCCGCATTGGACACGATCGCCTTACCGAGTTCGGTGCCCAGCACATCCGCACAGTCCTGGGTGGCGACCGTGAGGCCGGCCCAGTACTTGCGGAACGACTTCGCGGCCCGGAACAAGAACTCCGCACCGGCGGTCTGGCGCATGATCAGCCACGCCTCGTCCACGGTCACCATCCGCGGCCGACGATTCGCCGGGTTGGCGACTCGCCGCCAGGTGGCATCCAACACGAGCAGCGTCCCGATCGTCTTCAACTCATCGGGCAGCTCCCGCAACGAGTAGGCGACCATCGCCGCATCCGGGCTGACCGTCGTCGGCCCATCGAGCAGGCCCGCGAACGCGCCCTCGCCGACGAACGGAGCCAACGACGCGGCAAGGTCATCAGCCACGGCCGAACCGAGCGCGGCCAACTGCTCACACAGGACACCCAGGGTCGGGGCGGGCCTGGTCCACGTCGCGGGGTCCTCGGTGATCCCCGCACTCGCGTAGGTGGCGGTCACAGCGGTGTCGAGCGTGGCACGCTGCGCAGCCGTCTGGTCACCGAGCAGGACCCGGATCACGGTGTGACAGAATAGTTTCCGTCGATTCAGTGCATCCGACGGTGCGGTGCGGCGGCCGTCGGGGCGGGTATGGACCTCCAAATCGAAGGGATTGAGCCGGATCCCGGGGGCGCCGAGGTGGATATAGGTGCCGCCGACCGCCTCGGTCAACGCGCGATACTCGTCTTCGGGGTCGATGATCACCTGTTCGATCCCGCGATACAGCGACCGCAGAATATCGGTCTTGACCAGGTAACTCTTACCGGCGCCGGAACGGCCGAGCACGACGGCGTTATGGTTGTGCGCCTCGGGACCGAACCGGTCGACGAACACCAGCCCGGATGCGGCGTCTCGCCCGTAGAGCACCCCTTCTGGCGATGCCGCGCGGGCCGGATCACCAACAGGCAGTTGCGGACTGGAGAACGGGAACGCCGCCGCAAGGGCATTGGTGTCGAAGGTGCGGCGCACCTTCACCAGATCCAGACCCAGCGGAAGCGTGGAAACCCAGCCCTGGGTGGTGCGGTAGGACAGATGGCAGGTGTCGACGAGCAGACTGGCTGCCAGGGCGCGGACGGCGGCGACCTCGTCGGCCAGCTCGGCTTCCGAGCGGGCGTGCACGGTCAGATACAGGCCGATTCGGAACAGTCGAGCTTCGGCGCGTGCCACCCGGGAGGACAGTTCTGCGGCATCCTCGGCCGCGACCTCCACCAGGGGATCGGTGCGGCGGCCGTAGCTGGCATCGTGAAATCGGGTCGACTCCAGCCGGGCGAGCTGGCGCCGCAGCCGGGAGGCGGCGGTGACCGGGTCGACCGGATCGATATGCAGGGCAACGTCGAGGCGGCCGGGGTGCGACAGCAGCGGAGCCAGCCAGCCGGCGGTGACCTCACGCGGATACCCGGTGACGGCGAGCGTCGCCACCCATCCTGTCCCTACTTCGAGGTGCCGTGTCCCGATCGCCAGCGAATCCGGCCCGAATCCAGCTGCGGCACCGGCGATCTGGCGACGTCGGCGACGCAGGGATCCTCGCCGATGCGGGTGTGCGTCGATATCGTCGGCCAGTTCGATATCGGTGGAGGTCTCGGTGTCCGGGCCGTCGGTGGTGATGACGGTGTGGGGGCCGGCGATGTCTGCGGAGGAGGGAACGAGACTGCCGGGGTTGCAGGCGCCGGTTACCACGGCGGTGGCCTGCGCGTCATCGAGCGGTGTCACGGTGACACCCATCGGGGCGAGGAGGTCGGCGGCCTCATGCACCCGCCGCAGTAGCCGGGCCTCCGCGGCGCGCCGTGCCGCGGCCGACAATTCCCGTCGAGCACGCCGACGCCCCGCGACCAGCCAGCCCAGCATCGCCGCCGGCGTCGGTCCACCCAGCCTGTCGCTCGTCGCCGGGAGGTCGAGGGGTTCACGCCAGACCAGCAGTACTTGCCGGTGCATCAGGTCCTCCCCGGCCGCGAGTCCGGCCAGGTGGTCGGCGTGACCGTGCGCGGCAGCGGCCAGCTCCGGTGACATCTCACCGACCGAACGCCACAGACTCTGCAGCTGGCCGGTCAGATCCAGGCGCGTCGACCGCAACAGGATCTGCACCGGTTGGCGCAGCGTGTGCAGCCAGCCCCCGAGCTGTGAGACCAGGGCATCCTGCTCCTCGGGAGTGCGCAGGGCGAGGTTGACCGTCCCGGCCGCTGCGACCACAGCCAGCCCGTCCGGGCCCAGATCGACCACCCCGACCCCGTTGGCGCTGGTGACCGCCTCGGGTAGCTGTAATGCTTTGGCCGACAAAGGCTGCGGCACCAGCGGCTTCTTCCCTCGACCCGCAGCGCGGGTGAGCCACCGTGGTGCCGTAGCGATCCCTTCGGGCGCGGCTACCAGGCGAGAAGGCCGCAGACGTTGCCGTACGGCGGCCAGCAGCAACCGGTCGCCCGACAGGCCGTCGCGGGTGGTCAAGATCAGCACCGCGACCGCGGTGCCCAGCGGGACGGCTCCGGCCAAGAACGCTGCGGGGGCGATCACTTCACGAGTTGCGGTCCACGCGAGATACAGCAGTAGCGCGGTGACCGCGAGGACTGCGAGCTGGCGGGCGGTGAATGGGCCGATCAACCGGTCTTGCCGGTCGACATCGGCAGGAATACGAACGGGCGTGCTCATCTGGGGTTTCCTCCTCGGGGAGTGCGGCGTGCGCGCCGGCGGACAGGGAGATCGGGCAGCGGCAGATGCAGCTGACGACCTGCCGGTGTCGAGGGACGTGGCGGCGGAACCGGTGGCGGCGTGCTCGCTCGCTCGGCGGGCCGGACCCGGGTCACCGGGAACGGCAGCCGGTACTGGCCGCTGCGCAGCGGCCGGTTGCCCTCATACGGATCGGGCGGATCGAACTCGAACGCCAACTGCGTGCCCTGCCGAGGACGCGGCGGCGGCGACGCCGACGCCGGTGCCGGCGCTGCGGGAGGCCCGGCAGGGGCGGGTGTCCGTCGGACCCGGGCAACAGGGATCGGCAGCGGGTACTGGCCGCGGTGATTGGCGCGAATCCCGCTGTAGGGGTCTGGCGGGGTGAAATCGAACGCGAGCTGGCGGCCTCGCGATCTCGGGCGGGTCGTCGGCCCAGGGGCGGTGCCGGGTGAGGCCGGAGCCGATGTGGTGGTGGCCGACTGCGACGGTGGTGTTGCAGGACCCTGCGTTCGCCGGACCCGGTGGACTCCTTCGAGGGGCAACATCAGCTGGCCGTCCCGCGTCGACCGTGTCCGCGCATACGGGTCGGCGCTGCCCACTGCAGCGGCGGCACCTCGGCGGCCGTTGCCCACCCTGTTGGCAGTGGCTGCGTTGCCCTGTGGGGTGGGGCGTCGAATCGCCGTGGCGGCAGCCTTCTCGCCGCTCTTGAGTAGGCCGAAGGTCTTGTAGGCGACGTATCCGCGGACCAGGGATCCGACCATGCTGCGGCCGTGGCCGATTCGCATGGTCGACATCAGCCAGAACGGGATCTTGATCAACACGCCCATCAGGGCGAGCCCGATGATCAGGCTCACGACGCCGTCCATGTTGGGCCCGAAGAATCCCCATCCTCCCGGGGTGAGGAAAACCCGCAGGGTGGTGACCAACACCAGCGACTGGACCACCTGAATCGCCAGACACGCGGCGAAGGAGCGCCACCACCAGCGAGCGATCGAGTCCAGACCAGGCAGCGCATGACACATCAAAGCCAGTGGTGCCGCTACGATCAGGATGATGGTGATCGCGACGCGCACGACGTAGGTGATGAGCAGTACCACCAGCATCACGACAAGCGCAGTTCGCAGCAGAACCAGGAAGATTCCGTTCCCGGTGACCGACCCGGTCAGTTCCTTCAGCGCGGTGGTGGCAGAGTCGGACTCGACCCCGCTACCGGCGAATGCCTCGGCCAGCGCGTTCGCGAACACGATCGCCTGGGTCGCCAGCAGCATGCTCATGGCACCGGCAATGAACCCGACCACGATCCGTGGCAGCAGTTCTTGCAGTGACCAGCGGGTCTGCAATGTTTCGCGGACCATCAGCAGGATGCCAGCGGCCACCACCAGCAGCCCGTACATGGCCAGCATCAGATGCCACGACGAGTCCCACAACTCACCGACCCGCGGCAAGTCACCGGGCTCCGGGGTGGTCAACAGTGTTTGCGACAGTAGCTCGAGCAGCGGATTGAGCGCCGAATCCACCAGGCGGGCAAAGAAACCGTCGATAGCATTCGCGACACAACCGGAGATATTGCGAATTCCGCAGTCGGAATCACCTGTATCCGACGGCTCAACCGGTACTTGACTGGAGTCGCCCGGCCAGGAGCCGCGCGGAGTAGGCGACGGAGTCGCGGGTGTGCTCGGACCTTGCGATGTGGGCGGAGGCGTGGGCGTCGGCGCGGTCGGTGCCGGTTGCTGGGGTGTCGTCGCCACCGGCGGCGGTGGCGGTGGGGCGGTGGGCTCGGCGGCGGCAGTCGCACCGATGCCAACCCCGACCACCAGCATCGCGACCACGGCCGCCACCACCCGCAACGGCCAGCCTGTTCGGGGGTTCGGTGGTGAGGTGCCGATTGGGAAGGCCGCGGTCATGGTCAGGCACCCACGATCGACTTGAGAACGGCGACGATCACCGGCGCGAGCATCGCCAGGCCGTAACCCAGGCATGCAGCGCGCAGCGCGGTCTTGGACTTCTCGACCTCGCTGGGGTCGCCGGAGGCCAGCACATAGCGGGCGCCGCCGATGGTCAGGAACACCGTCGCCAGCCCGGCAAGGATGCCGACCAGCCAGTTCCGGATATTGTCGAGTACCTGGTCGAACGACTCAGCGATGGCGAGTACCGAAACGGGTTCTGCCGCAGCGGTACCCGCGGTCGCTATGGCGGTCAGCGCCACCGCCGCGAATACCGCGATCGGGGCAAGGGCCCGCCGGATGGTGCCGGGCTGGGCCGTCCGGTGTGACGAGGTCGCAGAACGAACTTCAGGGAAACCGATCATGCGCATCGGCGATTCACCTCCACCTGGGTTGCCGGTTGTGCGGGGGCAGCCGATGTCCGCCCGCACTGGCTACTCCGCGTTTGCGAGCCACATTTGGACCTGGGAGTGTCCGGAAAATCGCCAGATCGGCCAGCGCGGGTAGTCGGCTGCGAGGTGGTGAAGGCGGTCTCCGCCGCGGGAGTACCTGTTGAACCCGACCGCCGCGGTGCGTGCTCGCCAGTGATCTCGCCGTGCCGTGTGGTGTTGTGCAGGCCGACAGCGAGGATCGCCGAGCCGAGCGGGCTGAGGGCGTACTGCCACGGCGGCACACCACGACGCCCCACACCGGGGCGGGTACGACGGCAACGGGTGAGCACCCCGCGACGGGTCAGCGCCGTCAGCCTTTTCCGTGCGGTGTCGACGCTGGGGAACAACAGGTCGGCGACCTGGTCGGCACTCAGACCCTGCTCAGCATCGAGCAGCCGCAGCACTTCCAGGTCCCGCTCGGTGAGTCGCTGTCGCTGCGCGGCCACTTCTGAGCCCTGGTCGTCGGCCGAACAGGACAGGAGTTGCAGGGCGCGGTGCTCGACGGTGCTGGTGCGTGCCGGATCGGTGGCTGCCGTGCGCGCGACCAGCCAGTCGAGGAGATCGTGTTCGCCTCGCTGGCGGGTCTTGCGCAACGCCCAGTGCGACAACCCCGTCGAATCGCTTGCCAGAGAGGTCACCGACCGCCCCTCCAGCCGGGTGGCGGCGATCAACTCGGCGACCTCGGCGGTAATCACGTTCTCCGCGACCGCCTCGGCGAGAATCTGTTCGGGATGCCCCGCCGGGGCCCACATCACCTGCACCGGTTCGTCCGCTCTGGTGTCGATGTCGGCTCCAGTGCCGACATCCGCACCGGGCACGGGGGCAGCGGCCTCCCGCCGCACCCAAGCCCGGCCACCACGGAACAGCGCCCACCGCAGTCGGAACCACAGAAACGGGCGCTCGACATCTATGCGCGGCAATTCGGCGAAGAACTCGGCCAACAGATCGGCCTCGATGTCAGCGCGGTCCTCGCGCCGGCGAGGTCCGAACACGCTGGCCATCCCCGCCAACATCGGTGCCGCCATCCCGGCACACGCCAAGGCTGCATCCGAACCGTGGGTTCGAGACCGGCCGATCAGCCACACCCAGACCGCATCCACGGTCTCGATCGGCAGCGCCGGGTCCGACAGCACCTGCCGCAACTGGCCCCAGGTATCGACCTGCCTGCCGAGTCCCGATACCTGATTCCTCACGACAGGTAGCGGGTGATCGGCTATCCGGTCGAGCGCCGACCGCACGACCGCCAGCGGCGAAGCTTCCGCATGATCCGGCCTCTCCGCAGAAATACTGTAATTCGCATTCATTGCCATTCCCCTTGCTCGAAGCGTTGATAAATCCGACTCGGCAAGGACACAGAACGGCCGCCACCAAAAAGCCTCCGAATAACCTCCAAACGACCTCGAGATGACCTCCGGCCGATCACCGATCAGCCGGATTCGACCACACGGAACCGGTACGGGAGCTTGAGCGCGGTGCCGGGAAACTGCTATCTACCAGGGGTTGTGTACGTTTGGTGGCGTTCCGGTGGCGCTGTACACCGCGCGAGAAGCTTTCGGGTGGACCGTCGAAAAATTGGCGTCAGATGTGGCGCTCTACAACTGTGGATATCGAAGATCGATCAGTCGATTTGCATAGTTTTCGGGACGGTTCGATGTCCAAAAACGGCGAATTCGTGAGGAGTTGACCAGTGCACACATCCCATGCACTGGAATCGACAAGGACCGCGCCGATGACCGAACACACCCCAGTCCGCCGCCGTCGCCACACCGGCTCGTCCGGCTCGCGCCGCGCTCCGGCGGCCGAGGTTCCCTCAACCATCTGGGCCTCCGGAACCGACCCGATCGACCCCACCGACCAATGGCCGACGCCGATCGTCTCCCGCGCCGTCACCGAGTTCTCCCGCCCCGGAGACCAAGTGCTGCTGGCGCCCCCGGCCTCAACCGCCCCCGACACACCCTTCCCGACGCCGGACACTGCCGACGTGCTCGCCGTGATCGACAGCCTCGGCCGCGACAGCCTGATCGAACGCCCCGATGCTCACCAACATCGGCCACCGCACGAAGGAGCTGTTGCCCTCGTCCTGGCCAGCCTGCTCGCTCCCGAGGCCACATCACCTTCGGCAGTCGACGAGATCGTCGCGCTCGCCGCAACCCGGTTGAACCCCGGCGGCGTGCTTGTCGTGTTCACCCGCTGCACGCACACCCGCGACGGTGTCCTGCTCGATCCGACCGGCTGGACAGTAGCCGCCGGTCAGGCCGCCGACCTGCTGTTCCTTCAGCACATCGTCGCCGTCCCGATCGCGGGCGACACCGTCGCGGCACCCGGACTCGACAACACCGGGCACGCCCGCACGCACAGCATCGTGCATACCGATATCACCGTTCTTTTGCGCCCCTGATCGCCGCAGTGGCCCTGCCGTACTGGGCCCCGCCGTACGACGCTGGGCACACGATGGCGGCATGTAGCTCCTGACCACCGAATCTCGAATCGAGGCACCTTTCGATGACCGCAACCCACAAAACGGAGAACAACATCGCCGCGGTATCGGTATGGCCGACCGCGCAGGCCGCGCCCGCTACTCAACGCACCGGCCGCTACCACCCCGACAGCGTCAAACACCCCGCGAAAATGCTGCCCGCCATCGCCGCCCACGCCATCGAGGCATACACCCACCCCGGGGACCTGGTCCTGGACCCGATGTGCGGCATCGGCACCACCCTCGTCGAGGCCCTGCACCGAGGCCGCCGCGCCATCGGCGTCGAATACGAAACCCGATGGGCCGACCTCGCCCGCACCAACATCGACCTCGCCTACGGTGCCGGCATCGACCTCGACGCTGCCGTCTACCAAGGCGACGCCCGAAAACTTCCAACTCTGCTTCCTGCCGACCTGCGCGGCCAGGTCGACCTCGTCATCACCTCACCCCCATACGGCGACTCCACCCACGGTCACGTCCGAGTCAAGCCCGGCGAAGGCGTCCGCAAGTACGACCACCGCTACGGAGCCGTCCTCGACCGCGGCAACCTCGCCAACGTCGGCATCGGCCGGCTCCTGACCGGATTCACCAGAATCCTCACCGGCGTCGCCGACTACCTCAAACCCGGCGGACACGTCGTCATCACCGCTCGCCCCTGGCGACAGCACGCCGAACTCATCGACCTACCCACCCACATCACCACCTGCGGCACCCTTGCCGGACTCACCCCCGTCGAACGCTGCGTCGCACTCCTCGGCCGCCTCGCCGACGACGACATCATCGCCCGAAGCAGCTTCTTCCAGCGCGACTTCATCGTCAAGAACCGCCGCGGAGGGCTTCCCGTTCACCTGATCGCACACGAGGACGTCATTGTGCTCGAGCGCAGGGACGTGCCAGATTCGTTGCAGCTCAAGCAAACTCATCCAAACCGGAGTTTGGTGTCGACGGCTGCCTGGGTCGACCGCAAATGGGCGGCATGAACTACGAGAATAGCCACGCGGGAGAACCGGGTTCGCCGGAACCCGGTTCTCCCTGCCTCCGGAAGCAGGTCTCGCGAGGCCGTGGCCGTGCCGGAATGGACATCGCCGCCGCGTTCTAGGATCAAGCCAGTGGGGAACGTTGTAGAAACCGCTGAGCTGGCCTCGTCATTGACAAGATGGCTCTCCGAAGTCCGGGTCACCGGCCTGTCCGCGCGGGAAGCGACAGCGTTGATCACCCAACACACGGTCCGGTGGGGGCACGCCAACGGTTGGACGGTCGACCTCGAGCGAGAGGCATTGATCGCCAGGCGTACCGGACGGCGGATGTACCACGGCCATTTGGACGTCTTCTGCTGGCGCGACGACCATTTGCCGTGCATCGCCATCGAGATCGACCGCTCGAACAAGCGATGGTCGGTGGAGAAGCTGCTCGCCGAGGCCGACACCGGCAACATCGCACTCTGGGGGCGCTGGTACGGCACGACACGAATCGCCGTGCCGGACACCGTCGGCCTCGTCGACATCAGCGCTACGGCAGGGTTCGAACGCCCCAGAAAGGAAGCCCGCCGGAGGGAACGGCGAGCGCCCGGCGCACCCGGCGCATGACCACCCTGCCGCGTCAACCGGCCATCTGTCCAGGCTGGTGTACCGGCAGGCCCGGGTTGGTGAACCGGAGGCGGGGAGCACCGAAAGGGCAGGGCATTCCGAGGTGTCGCAGGGCGTGATTATGCTCGCGCGACATGGAGCCCGCCACCGCAGCCATCGCTGATCTTGTTGCCGCGATCACGCCTATCGACGAGGTTGAACAGCAACACATCGAGCAGACACTGGCCTGGCTCGCCCAAACCAATGACATCTTCCGCCGAGTTCCACCAGCGACTCCACCGCAGCACTTGGTCGCGTACGTGGTCTTGGTCGACCCCACCGAGCGCGGCATCTACCTCGGTAGACACCGCAAATCCGGTCTCGAACTCCCGATGGGCGGGCACCTGGCTCCCGGCGAAGACCCATGCACTACGGCGCGGCGGGAAGCACGCGAGGAACTCGGGTTCGACCCGAGATTCGATGTCGTTGGGGATAAGCCCCTGTTCCTGACAGTGACTCCCACCGTCGGCCCCACCGCTGGCCATGTTGATATCTCTCTGTGGCATGTCGCTCGGGGTGACCGGGCCCAGCACTACGACCTCGATCCCGCCGAGTTCGACGGGGGCCGCTGGTGGGACCTCGACCCCACGGCCTGCCGAGCACCGATCCCCACCTCCCACGCTTCATCCGCAAGCTCGACACCGTCCTCCAACCCGCTGCCGCTCGATGACTACGCTGGTCGTCATCCGCGGTAATTCCGCGTCGGGCAAATCGACCGTCGCCGCCGGCCTCCAACGTCGCTTCGAGCACGGCCACTGCGCGGTCATCGGTCAGGATGTAGTGCGACGGCAGATTGTCCGTGAGCGCGACGAGCCCGGCGGGTGGAATATCGAGCTGATCGAACATATCGCGACACTGTGCCTGGCCCGTGGGATGGTGACGATCGTGGAAGGCATCCTCGACGCCGATCGCTACGGGGCGATGCTGCACCGTCTCGCCGACACCGCCGGCTGTGCACTCCACTACGGCTTCGACCTCACCTTCGACGAAACTCTCGCTCGCCATGCCGGCCGGCCGCAGGCCGCAACGATTCCTCCTGACCAGATGGCCGAGTGGTATCACGGTTGGCAACCCCTGTCCTACGTTGAGGAGGTCCGCATCGACTCCAGCTGGAGCCGCGACTCCATTATCGAGCGGATTCACACCGACATCCTCGCCACCGACCGACTCCGCTGACGGTCAAATGAGGCGCGGCAGGCAATATTGGATTGCCTGCTGGCGCAGTGAGTCCTGATCGTTCTGTACATGATCGTGCGCCGCCTGACCGCCGACGGCTGGCAGACAGCCCGAACAGTGCGCCTCGACGCACTCGCTGGTAGCCCCGCAGGCACCTTCTCCACCACCTACGAGCAGGCACTGGCTTGGAGCGTCGACCAGTGGAAGCGCTGGACCCGGACTCGGGCGATGTTCGTCGCTGAGGAGCACGACACAGTGCTCGGATCCGCCGCCGTGCGCGTTGCAGGAAACGGACGAAAAAGTTGTCCGCGCCGCGCATCTCGAATTGGCCGAGGGCGATAGCTTTCCGTTTGCATTGGGTCTTGAACCCGATATGAGCTGGGCGGACTATCTCCGCGCCCGGGAGGAACAGCGGCAGGGTGCCAATCTGCCGGATGGCATCGTGGCCTCCACATATCTGCTCGCAACTGTTGACGGCCAAGTAGTCGGTCGAACCTCGATCAGACACACCCTCAACGAGGGCCTACGTCGACGAGGCGGGCACATCGGGTATGCCGTGCTGCCCCAGTACAGGCGGCGTGGGTACGGTGGCGCCATTCTCCGCCGCAGTATCGTCGTTGCCCGGTCGATCGGTATCGACCGGATACTGCTCACCTGCGACGATTCGAATCTCGGATCGCGACGGATCTTCTCTGAACTGTCTGGGCTTCATTGACTGCCAGAGTTCGTCGCACTGCCGAATTGAGTCGCTCGCGGCTGCGCGACCTACAATGCAGACTGTGACTACCGTCAATCGTTGGCTAACCGACGTCGAGATCGAAAAATCCAAGGAAGAGACTCGTAAAAACGCCCAAACCACATTCCGACACCACTACGTGCCAAGAATGTATCTCAAGCGGTGGACTACCGACGGTAGCGGGGAAATTCAGGTCACAAACGTTGACACCAAAGAATCAAATTGCGTACCCATAGAATCGACAGCCGTCGAGGATAACTTCTATCAAATATCGGCACCCGACATCGATGCCGACGCAAATCCAGACATGTGGTTCGAGACCCACATGGGACGCATAGAGGGCCGGGCCGCGAACTGGCTTCGCGCGCTCGACGGTCAGCCCGATGGGAGGATCAAGGATAAAAACCTAATCTCCAACCTAGCCGTATACATCAGCCTACAAAGCCAGCGCACCCAGCGTGGGCGACAGACCGACGTGGGCATCGACGCAGCAGTGAACCGTTACGGAGCCAGCCATATTCTGAACATTACCGGCCTGCTTCCGATCTTATGTCGCGAGTACGGCATTGAGTACTCAGAAGCGAGACACCAGGCTATCGTGAATCAGATACTCGCCAAGCGGGCCGTCAGCAGCGAAACCAAGCCCAAGGCAATCGATGCAGCCATCGGCGCCTGGAAGAACGTTCTCGCCCCGCTGATTGAAAACGATCGAGACTACTGGCTGGCAAGCTCCACAGGCGATCTATTGACCTGCGATGAACCCGTACTCGGAATTCCAACGAAGCGAAACACTCGCCAGTTTCCGGTCTCGATAAGAAATTCTGAAATAATTGTATTTCCGATCAGTCCTAATCGACTCCTAATTCTGAGCCGGAAGAATGTGAAGATCAAGCCCCCGTTCGAACTATCTTCGACTGAGGCAAAGTTTCTAAATCGCGAATTCTGCTACAACTGCAATCGGCTGGTTTTCGAAAAAAGCGGAACCTCGATCGCATCGCAGATTCAGATCCCCAACTACCCAGAGAAGCAGGACTGGTCAAGTAGCATCACCTCCGCTCCGGAGTTCGCTCGCGCCGTTCTCCTGCCGACCCGATGGACCGACGCGCCCCATTCGCCGCAGTGGCCCTTATCTCGATGGACCACTGACTAGGCCGCGTTTCATAAGCCCGATGGTGTGGGGACGGAACCCGTTGTCCGGGTTGAGAAGTTGGTGATATGGCGAGGTCTCCGGTAGTTGGTTGAACGACCAAGCACAACCGGAAACCAACCGGAGACCTCGTGAACAGCGTAACGGCAACGTGCCGTGCGGATCTGACCGATGCTCAGTGGGCGAAACTGGAACCGCTACTACCTGCTGGTATGAAGCCGGGCCGGCCACCGCGGTGGTCGAAACGACAGTTGATCGACGGGATCCGGTGGCGGATCCGGACCGGCAGTCCGTGGCGTGATATTCCGAGCGTGTATGGGCCGTGGCAGACGGTGTATGGGTTGTTCCGCCGCTGGCAGCGTGACGGCACGTGGGAATCGGTGCTGACCGCACTGCAAGCCCACGCCGATGCGGGCGGTGAGATCGAGTGGACGGTGAGCGTGGACTCCACGATCGCCCGCGCGCACCAGCATGCGGCGGGTGCGCGCCGCGACTTCGCCGGCCAGGTCGAGGCGGCGGGTGGTTTCGACGACGAACCCGCTGACCACGGGCTGGGACGGTCGCGGGGCGGGTTCACCACGAAGCTGCACCTGGCCGCCGACCAGGGGCAGCGGCCGCTGGCGCTGGTGGTCACGCCTGGTCAGTGGGCTGATTGCCCACAGTTCACGACGGTGCTCGGCGATATACGGGTGCCGCGGCTCTCGGTCGGTGGTACCCGGTCGCGGCCGGATCGGGTCCTGGCCGACAAAGCCTATTCTTCGGCGGCCAACCGTGCTTACCTGCGGAAACGCGGGATCAAGGCAACCATCCCGATCAAGGCGGACCAGGCAGCGCATCGTGTGGCCAAGGGCAACGCCGGTGGCCGGCCGCCGGCGTTCGACCCTGGTCTCTACAAACTCCGGCACGCCGTGGAATGCACGATCAGCCGCCTCAAACAGCACCGCGCTGTCGCCACCCGCTACGACAAACTCGCTGTCCGTTACCTGGCCACGGTCCGCGTCGCCGCAATCAACCTGTGGTTATCCGGCCAAGGCTTATGAAACGCGGCCTAGGAGCACGATGCGGACACCCTGGCCACCGGAGTCGGCGGCGCTACCACCTATCGATCCCCTAAAGGGGTAGCCGTAGCATCCGCCGAAAATCAGGCGGATATGGCGTAGCCGCCTGGTAGGCATCGGGTTTCGGGTTCGGCATGCGCTGTCGGCTGGTTGGTGCTTGGCTGCCGGTGTTGGTGTTGGTCGGCGCTGGTGGAGGCTGGGGTTCGTGGCGACGCGGATGTTCGCGGACGAGGAGTTGGAACGTCTGCGGGGATTCCCGGAGATCAGCCGCGAGGAGCTGTTTCGATACTTCACGCTCACGTCGGCGGATCTGGCGTTCGTGGATCCGGGCCGCGGCAGGGGACCGGCCGAACGGCTGGGCTTGGCGATCGCGTTGTGTACGCTGCCGTGGCTGGGATTCGTGCCGGATCGGCTGGTCACGGCCCCACCGGGGGCGGTGGCCCGCCTCGCCGAGCAGCTGCGGGTCGACCCGGTGGTGATCGGTGCCTATGGCAGGCGAGCCAAGACCCGCACCGAGCATGTGCGCCTGGCCGCGCGGTACCTGGGATGGCGTGCGGCCGGTGCGCTGGAGTTCAAGGAGCTCGACGAGTTCCTGCTCGCGCGGGCGATGGAGCACGATTCCCCGACTCTGTTGTTCCGGCTGGCGTGTGAGTATCTGATCTCGGCGAAGGTGATCCGGCCGGGCCCTGTCACCGTGGTGGAGCGGGTCGCCCACGCCCGGCACCAGGCCCAGACCGAAACCTATGACCGGCTCGCTCACGAGTTCACTGCGGCGCGGTGTGCGGAGTTGGACGGCTTGCTGGTCACGGACGCGTCGCTGGGGATCTCGCGGTTGCGGTGGCTGTCGACCGGGCCGGTGGAGGCGTCGGCGGCTGCGGTCCGCGCCGAGGTCGACAAGCTGGGGTTTCTGCGGGGTTTGGGTGCTGATCGGCTGGATCTGTCGGTGCTGCCCGCCGAGCGGCGCCGGTTCTTGGCCACGATGGGCCGGCGTCTGAGTCCGCAAGCCCTGGAGCGTCGGGATCCGCAGCGCCGGTATCCGATCCTGCTCACGGTGCTGGCCCAGTCGGGCACCGATGTGCTCGATGAGGTCGTGGTGTTGTTCGATCAGGCGATCTCGGCGAAGTTCGGTGCCGCCGAACGGAAGATGCAGCAGCAGCTGGCCGAGCGCGGCAAGACCGGCGAGGACCGCCAGGCGCTGCTGGACGATCTCTTGGAAATCGTCACCGACCCGACGGTGGCTGATGAGGAGATCGGCGCGCTGATCCGCGGCGAGAAGATCGGGTGGGAGCGCCTGCGCGCGGCGATCGCCCAGGCCAAACCCAGGTTGCCGCGTGATCACGGGCATCTGGCAGCGCTGGATTCCTCCTACAACTACCTGCGCCAGTTCACCCCCGCAGTGCTTGAAGCGGTGCGCTTCGCCGGCGGCACCGCCGCTACCGAGCTGCTGATCGCGGTGAACATGCTGCGCGAGCTGAACGCGACCGGGCGGCGCAAGGTCTTCGACGACGCCCCGACCGGGTTCGTGCCGACGAAATGGCGCGGCTACCTCGACGAGGCCCGAAAGACCGGTAGCGCCACCGCGTACCGGCACTACTGGGAATTGTGCGTACTGCTCGGACTGCGCGACGGGCTGCGCAGCGGGGATGTGTTCGTGCCCGGCTCGCGCCGCTACGCCGACCCGGCCGCCTACCTGATCACCACTGGGCAGTGGGAACCGCAACGCGGCGAGTTCTGCCGCCTGGTCGGGCGATCCGCCGATCCGGGCGTCGCGCTGGCGGCCGTGGTCGCCGAACTGCACGATGCGGTCGGTGAGCTGGAGGCGGTGCTGGCCGGCGGGGACGGCCCGGTCAGGGTGGACGAGGGCGGGGATCTGGTGATCTCGCCGCTGAGCGCGGAAGATGTTCCCGCCGAGGCGATCGCGCTCAAGGCCGAGCTGACCGAGATGCTGCCGTTCGCGCCGATCGTTTCCTTGTTGATCGAGTTGGACAAGCGCACCGGCTACCTGGACTGCTTCACCCACGCCGGCGGCCAGGCCACCCGGACGCCGGAGCTCAAACGCAATCTGATCGCGGTACTGCTGGCGCACTCGACGAACCTGGGGTTGACCCGGATGGCGCAGGCGTGCGGGATCACCTACGACATCCTGGCCTGGACCGATGAGTGGTATGTGCGCGAGGAGACCCTGCGCGCGGCCAACCTCGTGTTGATCGGCTACCATCAGCGGCTGCCGCTGACCGCGGTGTTCGGTGCCGGAACGCTGTCGTCGAGCGATGGGCAGCGGTTCCCGACGCGTGGGAAATCAACCACGGCCAGGCCGTTGAGCCGGTATTTCGCCAGCGAGGGCCTGTCGACCTACACCCATGTCACCGATCAGCATGCCACCTACGGCACCAAGGTGATCGTGGCGACCAAACGTGAAGCCCATTACGTGCTCGATGAGATCCTGGGCAATGCAGCGGATCTGCCGATCACCGAGCACGCCACCGACACCCACGGGGTCACCCTGGTCAACTTCGGGTTGTTCGACCTGCTCGGGATGCAGCTCTCGCCGCGGATCCGGGATCTGGGCCGGATCACCCTGTACCGGCCGGGCCCGCGCGCGCAGGCCGAGGCCCGGTTCCCGCACGCGGGCCCGCTGATGACCCGCAAAGCGAATCTCGGGTTTGATCGCCGAGCACTGGGACGATCTGCTCAGGTTGGCCGGATCGTTGAAGTTCGGGCACGCCACCGCGTCGCTGCTGGTCGGCAAGCTCTCGGCGTCGGGGCGGCAGAACACTCTGGCCGCGGCGCTCAAGGAGTACGGGGCGCTGCGGCGCACCATCTACGCCGCGAGGTACCTCTCCGATCCGGACTATCGGCGCAAGATCTCGCGGCAGCTCAACAAGGGCGAGTCGCTGCACGCGCTGCGGCGCGACCTGCTCTATGCCCATAAGGGGATGATTCGGGCACGCCATCTCGAGGACCAGACCGAGCAAGCCTGGTGCCTGACCTTGGCGACCAACGCTGTGATCGCTTGGACCACGGAGTATTACGGGCTCGCTGTCGATCAGATGCGTCGGGCCGGGCAGCGTATCGATGACGAGGTCCTGGCCCACATCAGCCCGGCCCACAGTGCCAACATCAATTTCTTCGGCGCGATCGAGGTCGACATCGACGCCGAGCTGGCCCAGCTGGGCCCGACCGGGTACCGGCCGCTGCGGGTGCGTGACACCTTGTTCTGACTGCGCGGCCGATCTGTGGTTACGGCCTGCCGGTGCCGGTCGGGCTGGTTGATGCGGTGGCTGTTGAGTGAGCGGTGAGGAAGTTGTCGACGAGCCGGGCGCAGTCGTCGTGGTCGATGGTGCGTAGTCCGGTGAGGCGGGCGAACACGATCGGGCCGAGGAGTTCGATGATGGCGAAGGTGGTGTCGAGTTCGCCGAGTGTGGCGCGGGCGTCGGGGCTGGTGAGGATCTGGTCGAACGGTCGGCGGTATTGCTCGATGACGCGGGCGCGTAGTGAGGTGAGCGCGGCCGGGTCGGTGTGGTTGTCGTCGATGGATCCCATGGCCAGCCAGGCCAGGGTGGTCATCTGTACCGGGGCCTGTTCGATGAGGTCGGCTTGGGTGGTGAGCAGCGTGAGGAGCTGCTCGCGTACC
The DNA here is from genome assembly GCF_014466955.1 of Nocardia wallacei. NCBI lineage: Bacteria > Bacillati > Actinomycetota > Actinomycetes > Mycobacteriales > Nocardiaceae > Nocardia > Nocardia wallacei. The sequence goes on from NZ_AP023396.1 coordinate 1,825,909, forward strand.
GGGGTGGTGCCGGTGAGGGCGTCGACGTGGGGGAGCAGCCGTTCGAAGGTCGCCGCGAGCAGATGGGTGGTGCTGCCGAAGTGCCGGTAGAGGGTGGCGCGCGCGACTTTCGATACGCGGGTGACCGCTTCGACGGTGACCGCCTCGACACCGCCGGTGGACAGCAGATGGGTGGCCGCGTCGAGCAACCGGTTGCGTGAGCGTGCCAGCCGCGGATCGGCCTGCTCGTCGTCCGCGGGGTGCGGGTCGGTCATGGACGCGTGTTCCTCCGGATTCGTGCCGTGCGGCTGTGGGTGTGAGTGGACTCTATCCCACACCCCGACCCCTATGATACGAATGGTCTCGCACAGAGACTATCGGTCTCTAAAGTCGGGAGGTGCCGGTGGACACGCCTGGGACGGACACTGTCGAGATCGCCCGGTGGACCCGGGCCGAGTGGTGGATGCTGACGGTGTCGTGCCTGGCGGTGGCGCTGGTGGTCGCGGCGATGGCGGCGTTGTATTCGGCGTTGCCGCAGATCGCGGTCGCGACCGGGGCCACCCAAGCTCAGCTGACCTGGATCGTCGACGGCTACACACTGGTGCTGGCGTGTCTGGTGCTGCCCGCCGGCGCCGTCGGTGACCGTTACGGGCGACGTGTGGTGCTGGTGGCGGGATTGGTGGTGTTCGCCGCCGCCTCGGCGCTGCCGCTGCTGCTGGACGAGCCGGTGTGGCTGATCGCGACGCGCGCCCTGGCCGGGGCGGGCGCGGCGCTGGTGATGCCCTCGACGCTGTCGATCCTGACCGCGGGGTTCGCCCCTGTTCATCGCGGCCGGGCGGTCGGGATATGGGCCGGGGTCGCCGGATCCGGGGCGGTGCTGGGGATCCTCGGTGCCGGGGTGCTGCTCGAACGATGGTCGTGGCCCTCGGTGTTCGTCGGGTTGACCGTGGCCGGGACGGTGCTGGCGGTGCTGGCGTGCACCATCGCCGAATCCCGCCACCGTGAGCATCCGCCGGTGGACTGGGTCGGCGCGGGCACGGTGGCGGTCGCGGTCGCCGCGATCGTGTTCGCCGCGATCGAGGTCCCCGCACGCGGCTGGGCCGACCCGCTCGTCGCCGCCGCGGCCGGGATCGGTGTGGCCGCGGCGGTGGCGTTCGTGGTCGTCGAACTGCGCAGCGCGGCGCCGCTGCTGGACGTGCGGTTGTTCACCCGCCGCGGTTTCGGTGCCGGGTCGCTGTCGGTGACCATCCAGTTCCTGGTCACCTTCGGAGTGTTCCTGCTGCTGGTGCAGTACCTGCAGCTGATCTTCGGTTACGGGCCGCTGGCCTCGGCGCTGGCACTGGCACCGATGGTGGTGCCGCTGGTCGCGATCTCGGTGATCGCGCCGTGGCTGTCGAGCCTGGTCGGATTACGGGTGATGACCGTGACCGGCCTGCTCACCATCGCCGCCGGGCTGGTGCTGGTGAGCCGGTTGACCCTGGCCGCAAACTATCCCGACCTGCTGTGGCCGCTGCTGATCATGAGCGCGGGCCTGGGATTGTGCACCGCCCCGGCGACCTATGCCATCGTCGCCGACACCCCAGAGGCCAAACACGGGGTCGCCGCCGCGGTCAACGACGCCGCCCGCGAGATCGGCGCCGCGATCGGGATCGCCGTGGCCGGCAGCGTCCTCGCCGCCGGCTACACCCACCGCATCCAGCCCGCCTTGGCCCGGCTACCCGAGCCCGCCCGCGGCCCGGTCGCCGATTCCCTGGCCGCCGCCCTGCAAGTCGCCGACCAGGCAGGACCGGTAGCCGCGCCGCTGGCCGAGTTCGCCCAAGCCGCGTTCGTGCACGGCAGCGGCCAGGCCGCGCTCGCACTGGCCGCCCTCACCACCGCCACAGCGATCGTGCTGGCCGTCCTGGCCCCCGGCCGCACGCCACGCCCGCACATGAGAACCTCTCCCCCCTCCTCACACGCCTCTCCTCGTGAAAGACGCCCGTCATGACGGCCTACCACACGATCATCGTCGACACCGACGGATCCGACCGCTCCTACCGTGTGGTCGAGCACGCCGCAGAACTCGCCCACGCCACCCACGCCCGGCTACTGATCGTCTGCGCTCGCCACCGCATCGACGAACACACACCCAAGGCCCACCTCGACCGGCCCGGACCCGAGACCTCCCCGCTGCACGGCAGCACCCCCGCCGACACCGTCCTGCGCATCGCCCACCAGCACGCCCTCGCCCACGGCGCCACCGACGTCGACACCCACATCCTGGACGAACCCGCCCTACCCGCGCTGCTGCACCTGGCCGCGGCCACCGCCGCCGACCTCATCGTCACCGCCAACCCCCACCGGTCACCACTGCTGGCCCAGCTGCTGTCCACCCCACCGATCGAGCTCGCCCGCAAAACCCACTGCGACATCCTCATCACCGCCTAAACACACTCACAGAAAGCACCCATGACCGAGAACACACCCAGCACCCACACACCCGAGCCCCGCCAGGTCCCGGACTGGATCCCCGCCTTCCCCGTACACGCACCCGACTCCGCCGACCTGCCGCCCCACCACGACCACTGCCTCGGCTGCGGACCGGCCAACCCCCACGGCCACCAGCTACGCGCCCGACGCGACACACACGGCGTCTACGCCCACCACCGCTTCGACTCCCGCCACGTCGGCGCCCCAGCGATCGCCCACGGCGGCGCGGTCGCCACCGTCCTCGACGAACTGTTCGGACTCCTGCTCTACACCGTCGGGGAACCCGCCGTCACCCGCCACCTCGCCATCGACTACCTCGCCCCGATCCTGCTCGACACCCCCTACACCCTCCGCGCCCACATCCACTCCCGCGACGGCCGCAAACTCCACCTGAAAGCCACCATCGAAAACGACCACGCCCACGTGGTCACCACCGCCACCGCACTGTTCCTCATCGTCGACGTCAACCACTTCCTCACCCCACAACAAACCCCCACACACCGATAACACCCCCTGACCTGTTCCGTAACCCGATCGTCCACCGGAACACCACGCAGAACGAACATCGGCCCAGCACACCGGTGTTCCGTAGAGGTGTTCCGCAAACTGTGCCGGTCAACCCCCGCCATCTGGAACACTTTCGGCATGGGTGAGCCGTTCCGCATCGGATACTGCCGCTGCTCCACCGACGAACAAGACGTCGAGATCCAAACCGAACAACTACTGGCGCTCGGAGCGCCGCGCGAGCGGATCTTCATCGACAAAGGGTTCTCCGGGACCACCCGCAAGAACCGGGCCGGCCTGGACAACGCACTCGCCGCCGCCACCTCCGCCGCAGCGGCCATCGACGAGCGACAGGTAGTGCTCATGCTGGCAGGTAGTTCCGTATGCGCGCCCGCATTCGCCGAGCGCAACCTTGCGGCGCTCGAAATGGCCCAGGAATTCCTCCCACTCGGCATCGGTAGGGGTGCGGTATTCCTCGCTCGGCCGCGTTCCTCGGCGCCGCGTGATGAACGCGCGGTGGCCGTTGATTGCTTCTTGTGGGTAGACGGCCTTGTAACCCATGGTGGTGGATATGTCGTTGTGACCCAGCAGCATGCGCAATGTGCGGGGGCATCCCGTTCAGAATTGCGTCCGTGGCAAATATTCTGCGCAGGTCGTGGGGCACGAAGTAGAGCGGTTGGCCGCCGGCGTCTTTTATGTCCGTCGACTCGAGTATTTCCCTGATGCATTTGCGGATCGTCGACGCCGCTATGGCTCGCGTATGGCTGCCGTTGTTCCACTGGAACAGCAGCGGAGCCGGCGTGGCCCAGCATCGTTCGGAGAGGTCATAGAAGGGGACCAATGGAATGGCTCCGTCCTTCTGCCGAACTCGGGCGATGATCGCGGATATGACATCGGCCAGCTCCGGACTGACGACGAGGAGGCGTTCCTCGTCGGTCTTGGACGGCGCGACGTGCAGCAGCGGGATGATCTGCCCTGCTTGGGGGTGTCGATACTGGATGATGCTGTGATGGCTCGTTTCGAGCATCTCCTCGACCCTGACGCCGGTGTGCCGAAGAAACTCGACTGCTGCCCAACCCCAGAAGGCACGATGGTCCTCGGCACGAAGGTGGCGGCGGCGGCCGGTCGAGTCGAAGACGCCCGTAACCATACTGAGCCGCTGATTTTCGTTTCTGCGTGCGGAGACTCTGGTGAAGGTCTCGCCGAAGACGGTGAACGGCTTGCCGGGTTCAGAATTCAACGCTGCGTCCAGTCGGAGGCGGGCCTCCTCGGTGCGGCGTTCGGCGGTCCGCACCAGAACTGGCAGCAAGGGCAGGCGTTCGCGGGTCCGCTGGTCCATGCGCGCCTTTCGGCGCGAATTGACCTTCCTGGTCGAGTGCGCGGTTTCCGACGCGCGGATGGGGCACGGAACGGCCCATCGCGGCCATCGCGCAGAATCCTCGGTAGCCCATTGCGCGATGTCCAGGTAGAACGCCCGGACTGTGGTCAGGAGTTGGAGGTAGTTCACCCGTGGGACGGTGACCTCGACGGTGGTCCCGTCCGGCAGGCGCTTATTCTGGATCTTGACGCGGAGGCGTTCTTTCCACGCATGCGCCACTTTCGGGTCGAGGTCGAGCGAGTCGATGCCTGGATGGTGTGCTTCCAGATCCGTCCAGAAATTCATAACCAGCACCCGCGACAACGAGTCGAGTGTGGTGTAGTCCAGGGCGACTTGCCGTTCCGCCAGGTAGCTGACCAGCAGGTTGCGGACCTCGGGATCAGCGACGTGATACCGATCCACGAGTCGCTCGATGCTGGATCGTCCGCCATAGTTCATGATTGCGCGCAGGGTCACCGGCGCACCCTGCGGAAGGAATCCCGCAGCCTCGAGCAGGGTGTAGAACAGATAGCGCCCCTTTCCGGGCAAACCGATGGCTATCTCCTGCTTGCGTAACTCGACACAGTCTCCGACGGTGATGTCGCGAACGCCGCCGCCCTTGGTCAGCAGCAGGACACAGAGCTGCCATCGGATGACGGGGAGGCAGGTGCTCGACCGGATTTCGGGCGTCATCGCCGTCTTGAGTAGCCCGAAACCCGACGGATCGCGATACTCGGCGATCCTAGTCGTCCAGGTTCCGGTTCGGTTGATAGTAAGCAGGAATGTCGGGCTGGGACAGATGATCCTTGCAATGGACAGCAGCATCAGCGCGGTCAGCAGCTGGGACTTGTCGCCTACCCGGCCGTGTGCCCGGTGCCATTCCGCGGCGGCCGCAGTCCAGTGCGGCTCAGCGGTTTCGGCACCGCTGGCCTGCCATCGCTGCTGCCAGGTCTCGCCAGGGAAGATCTCCAGCCTGCCGAGCAGCCTCTTGACACACAGTCTGCGACGAAAGCGCATATCGTCCGACACCGGAGGAAGCCGTAACCCCTCGAGCCGTTCAATGGTTTTCTCGACGGTCAGGGCCTGACGCGAAGCGGAAAGCACTGGTCGAGCGGGAAATTGATCCAGGATGGTCTCGGCGAGCACTCCACGCGCTTCGCGCGTCAGTTCCTGCTTTCGGCTGGTCGAACCGACCTCAGCCGTCGCTGTGGTTGTCGATGATTTCACTGCGTCCTGCCGAATATGACGTCGAGAGAACGTGGGTCGTAACCCGACGCTGGCGGCTCCGGTGGGGCTGCCGCGCGCTCGTTCTGGCGCGCGTGGTGGGCGAGCGCAGCCGTGATCACCTCACCGTGGGTAGGGGTGGTGTAGAGCTGCGTGGTCGTCAGATCGGCGTGGTCAAGGATCCACTGGACGTCGGTGATGTCCATGTCCGGGTCATCGGCCATGCGGTAGGCCGCGGTGTGCCGAAGGGCGTGGAGCGGATAGTTGGAGCCGAGCGCTTCCTGGGCGCGGGTGAACATTGCTCGGGCCGCGTGATAGGACAGCGGCCGCCAAGGTCGGCGTAGCGTGAACCAGAGTGGATGGCGGTGACCGCGGGAAGCGCCCTTGCGCCAGAGTTATTCCTGGTAGAGCCGCAGCCAGACGAACGCATCAGGCGAAGCCGGCAACTGCTGAGCTTTGCGAGAACCCTTTCGTGTAACCGTGATCAGTTGCTGGCCGGGATCCTCATCGCCCTGGCAGGCGGACAGTAGTTCTTCGGCGCGGGCGCCGGTGGACACCCAGAGCGCCAGCAGGGCGCGGTCCCGGTTCGACTTCAGTGCCGCGAACACCGTGTTGAATTGCTCGTCGGGGATCTTCTTCGGGATCCGCTTGGGAACCTTCGGCCGATAGCGGCCGACCCGCTCCTTCCGATGCGGATCCATCGGGTTGTGGTGCGCGTGAGCCCGCCTTGAGCGTCGTGAGCGGTCCAGCGGGAATGGGTTGATCAATGGGCCTTTGCCGAGTTCCAGCTGGAAGTCGTAGAACGCCCGCCAGACGGTCTCGGCGTGCGCCCGCGACGCTGGCGAGTACTTCGGTCCCGGGCTCGGCCTGCCAGTGACGGCATTGACGACCTGGCTGGGGCGGCCGCGGGGCAAACCGGGCAACTGGCCGTCGGTCCGGTGCCGCCAATGAACTCTCATCGGCTTGTCCGCCAACAACCTCCATCGTCCGAAGTCGCGCCCCTCCATTGGCGTTACTTTGTCCCACGACATGCCGATCGCGGCGAGGAACCGCCACCAGCGAAGCAGATCGCTGCCATATGACCGGATCGTCGACGGCTGCTTGTCGGTGGCCTGTAGCTCGGCGAAGTACCTCGCCGCGGGTTCGATGACCGCGCCGTTCGCGTCGAGAAGCTGGTATGGCTCCCACACGTCACCGGTCCTTTGGAGCCGACCGACGTCCGGCACAACGAGTCTCGACAGATATCGCTCGCCGCCCTCTTCGCACATGGCGAGGAAAGCTAGCAGAAACCTAAGCTGACCTGCAAGGATTACGAAGTTAGTTCAGTCAATACGTCATCGAGGCTTGCGGCGGGGTCTTGGAGGGGGTCGAGCTTTGGGCCGACGGCAGCACGATGCGACGGTACTGGATCGACTAGAGGCGCCATTGCTCGATCGTGGTCCCACCGCCGTCCCGCACCTTGGCGGTGAAGCCATTCCGTTGGCCGAACCCGCAGATCTCGGGTGTGAAATGGGCGTGCGCCTGCGTGGGCATCTCGGCAGGATGCGAGCATGGTTGCCCCGTTGGATATCCCGCGTTTGACTGCAAACGACAGATTTGTGCTCCGCTCCTGGGAGATCAGCGACCTGCCTCTGGTTCGAGAGGCGTCGAGCGACGATCACATCCCGTTGATCACGACCGTTCCGGCGGTGTACTCGCGAGAAGCAGGCGAAGCCTTCGTGCGTCGGCAGTGGGAGCGTGTATCGACCGGCAGTGGGTATCCGTTCGTCATCGTGCGGGTTGAGGACGGTCGGCCGCTCGGGTCGGTCGGTCTGTGGTTGCGGGACCTGGACGAGGGGCGTGCGATGCTGGGCTACTGGGTGGTCAAGTCCGCTCGTGGTCAGCGGGTCGCTGCGGAAGCGCTTCGAGCGGTCACTGCCTGGGCCCTTACTGACCTGGAGATCCGCCGCCTTCACCTATATGTCGAGCCCTGGAATGCCGCATCCCAGCGGACGGCTGAGCGTGTGGGTTTCCAGTGTGAGGGCCTGCTCCGCAGTTGGCAGCTGGTCGGCGAGGAGCGTCGGGACATGATCATGTATTCGATGTTGGGTTCTGATCTGTCCTGATCGGCCGCCTGTTGGCTGACCTCGGTGGGCACCTCCAGATTCGGTACCGTCGCTTACGACCATGACGGCCTCCTACTCGGTCAGGGCTACTATGACCCGCTATCGCCCGGGACGACGATCATCCCGGACGGGCTGCCGAGCGGGAAATTAGCTGGTGAAGGCCGCTGTTCGCGCGGCACTATTGTCCGATGACCGAGATCGAAATCCCGGTGTCCCGGATCGCGTGGAGCGAGCTGCCCATCTCGGTGCGAGGCGAGATCGAGAGTCGCTTGGGCGCGGGAGTGCGTTCGGGATCGACCCAACCGGGCGGATTCAGCCGCGGAATGGCATCCCGGCTAGCGATGGTGGACGGTCGCACGGTGTTTGCCAAAGCAATCCCCATCAGAGACCGTTTCGCCCACCGGTACCGGATCGAAGGCGACACCGCGACTCAGCTCCCAGCAGAGATCCCGGCACCAGCGGTGAGGTTCATGCTGGAAATCGACGGGTGGCGAGTCCTGGTATTCGACGACGTCACCGGTCGCCATCCCCGTTTCGACCAGCCTACGGAATTGGCGGCGGTGCTCGCCGTGGTCGAGGACATGGCACGGATGCTGACACCGAACCCACTACCGGACGTACCGACCCTGGCCGATGATCTCGGATCGGACTTATCAGGTTGGCGGAAGCTGGCCGGCGGCGAGCTGGCCGGTAACTTGGACGAGTGGTCGGCCCGGAACGTGGATCGGCTCGCTGTTCTCGAATCCGGGTGGGAGCGTGCCACGGTCGGGCAGACGTTGCTGCATACCGATCTTCGCGCCGACAACATGCTGGTGCGCCCCGATGGCACGGTGATGATCGTGGACTGGTCCTGGCCATCCGTGGGTGCGGCGTGGGTGGATCTGGTGTTCCTGGCGACCGCCTTCGCCCTGCATGGGGTCGATCCCGAACCGATCCTGGGCTCGCACGCCCTCACCCGGGGCGTCGATCCTGATGCGATCTCTGCGCTGGTGTGCGCGCTGGCGGGGTACTGGATCCGAGAGAGCCGTCGGCCTGGAGGGTCGCAGTCGGTGGCTCTGCGTCGGCACCGCGCCGAGTCAGGTCGCGCAACGGTTGCGTGGTTGCAGCGGCGGGTCGGGTGGAAGTGAGCGCAGCGCGGTCCGCTATGACCGGTGGTGTGAACACGAGGTACGAAGTCGAACATGCGCAGCGGATCGCCGCCGCGCATGACGACCTGGAGCGGCACGGTGCCGCGGTGGTGTCCTGGCTCTTTCCCGCGTCAGTTCGGTATGCGATTGCGGCTGAGGCCATCTGGTTGGCGGAGCAGTTGGGCGTCCGTCGGGACTTGGCTTTCGCCGAGACAGGTTTCACGCCTCGCCGGATGAGGAACGTGAGGCGGGCGCAGATCGCGGAGAGCGGAGTTGTGATCCGGGAGACGTATGCATCACCCGAGGTCGCCGAGGTTGTGGCTGCCGTGGCCGGTCAAGCTGTGTATTCATGCCCGTATGAGCCCGAACAGTTCGTGGTTACCCAGCTGGACCGGGTGGGTGACACGCATGGATGGCATTGGGACGATTACAGTTTCGCGCTGGTGTGGGTGGCCGAATGCCCGGACACCGTTGACGGCGGATTCGTCGAGTGTGTCCCGGGCACGGTGTGGGATAAGCAGCAGCCGGGCATCGAGCAGGTACTTCGTGATCGCGCGATCCACCGGCTGGAGGCCGGTCCGGGACAGGTGTATCTCATGCGGGCGAGTACGACGCTGCATCGGGTGCACCCGATTCGGCGGGGCCGCCGCACGATTGTGAACATGGCGTTCGCGGCGGAGGATGAATTGTCGCGGCCCGTATCGCACGAGACGATGGACGCACTGTGGTCCGAGCCTGGGGATTGAGCGGAGGAAACCTTGCCGGTTGAGAGCGTCACATTGGGATCAGTGGACGGTGTGCGGCTCGACGCAGCGGTCCATATGGCATCCGTTCCGGCCAAGGGGGTCGTGCTGCTGGTGCACGGGATCACTGTGGATATGGACGAGGGCGGTGGGATGTTCGTCCGCTTGGCCGAGCGACTGACCGCTGTGGGATTTGATGTCGTGCGGTTCTCGTTCCGGGGGCATGGAAACAGCGGTGGGACGCAACGCGGAGTGACCATTGCTGGCGAGTGCCTGGATCTGGAGGCTGCGGTGCAGTTCCTCCAGGGGCGGTTTCCGGGCCGGTTTTCGATTGTGGCGGCTAGTTTCGGGGCCGTGTCCACGGTGCTGTCGCTGCCGTGGCTTGCTGATGGGCTTGATCGGTTGGTGCTGTGGAATCCTGTCCTCGACCTGCGGCATACGTTCCTGGAGCCGGATTTGGCGTGGGGTGAAGAGAACTTCGGCGCGTCGCAGCGCAAACTATTGCACGACACCGGAGTCCTGGTGGTCGACGGGGAATTCGAACTCGGCCGCGTGTTGTTCAGCGAGTTCGCCCACTACGACCCACTGGCACGATTCCTCGACAGCACCGTGCCGTCGCTGATCGTCCATGGAGACCGTGACACCGCGGTCTCCTACGAGATTTCCGCTCGGGCCGCGATGTCGAGGCCGAATACGGCGCTGCGTACCATCGCTGGTTCGGATCACGGCTTCGACTCGCGGGAGCGCGAAGATCAGGCGATCTCGGAGACGGTTGACTGGCTGGTCGGCCAGGTCGCGCCCGCCTCGTGACTCCCAGGGACCTGCACGGGCCGATTCGGCTCGGTGATGATGTGATCATCGGCGAGCACTGCGTTCTGGGATGCCCGAAGGAAACGCGTCTGCGGGAAGCTCAACGTGGGCGATGGTCGGCGGGTACTCCTGTCGTGATCGGAGATCGGAGTCTGCTGTTCAACCAGGTCATCATCCAGGAAGGCACAGCTCTTGGCATGGAGTGCGTGGTAGAAGACCGGGCACGGATCGGGTACGGGTGTGTGATCGGCGACCGGACCCGGGTCGTCCACGGCGCCTACATCTGTGATCGCGTCACGATCGGCGCGGACGCGTGTGTCGCTGGGTTCGTTTGCGATGCGACGGTGATCGGTGACCGCGCGACCGTGATGGGCGAGCTGGTCCACGAGTACACGAGTCCGCATCTGGGTTGGTGGGGAGTGGATGAAGAACCGCCCGTGGTCGAGGCGGATTCGGTGGTCGGGTTTGGTGCACGAGTGGTCGGCGGCGTCCGGATCGGGCCTCGCAGCTACGTCGCGGCCGGCGCGGTCGTGACCAAGAACGTGCCGAGTGAGCACGTCGTCACCGGCGTCAATGTTCACACGCCGATCGGCGAGTGGCCCGGTAAACGTCTTTCGGCGCTGATCGAACACTGGACGGCACCGCGACCGATGCGGTGATCGAAGCCGCGCATCACCACCGAATGAAGTCGGAATTCTCGGTGTCGCTGCCGGCGTCGTCCTTCGGTCGTTGTGTGACCAGCGGCGGATCGAACGCTAGCGCGGTGAGTCGCGGTGCGAACCGTGCCCGCACATCGGGTCGTGGATGTGGTGTGTAGAGGGCGGGAAGGAACTCGTCGACCGGCACGATGGCCTCGGTGAGTTCGGTGGACAGTGCGGTACGCAGGCCACTGCGAGTGAGCAGATAGGCGTAGCTGCAGTGGCTGTAGCCGGGGTGGACGATCCCGGGAACCGGCGTAGGGGTGTCCGGCCGGAGCAGGTCGCGCCCGAGGTACAGCATGTCGAATGCGATATCGACTTCGTCGATCAGGTTCAGGGTCTGGAGAAGGCGTGGTGCGAATTCCGGTGGGAGGGTCGCGTCGTCTTCGAGGATCAGAGTGTACGGGGCTGCGCTGTGCTTCTCGGCGTGGTTCCAGCATGCGAGATGAGCGAGAGTGCAGCCTATTTCGCCGTATTTGAGCGGTCGATTCCACCACGGGTTGTCGGAGTCGATTTGCCAGTCGAACAGCTTGATTCCAAGCGCCTGGAGGTCGCTGGTGGCGAGTTGCCGGCCGTCGATGACCACGTCGAGGTCCGAGGTGTAGGTGACCGTCATTGCCGAAGGTAGCCGGGCGCTGATCCATGCTCGGCGGTCTTTCCGCCGTGGCAGATTCACGACATAGGTGGCGATGTCGTCCAGATTCGTCACGCCGTTTGCCCGGGGGAGCAGCGGTGATGGCAGGTGAAGCGTTTGGTGTTGTCGATCACGACTCCCCAGTTCGCGCCGTGGGGGCGGGACATGAGCAGCAGGGGCTCCATGACGGTGAGGTCGGCGACGTCGGTGATGCCGCCGACGCGACGGGCTTCGGTGACCACGACGAAGTCATCCTGACCGACGTGGTCGGAGAGGTATTCGACATTGGTGGGTCCTCGTCGTGGATCGAGTAGTGCGCGGGCCGCGCCGAGGACCCCGAGGGTGAGGCACCCGCCCAGCAGTAGCGCGGTGGTTCCCTGCACGGTGAGCCGGGTGAGCACGGCGAGGTCTTCGATCAGCTCGCCACCGGGTGTCCACCGTGGAGCCATACAGAGGTTGTCCAGTTCGGGTACGACGAGCGGGTCGTCCTCACCGAGCGGATTCGCATCAAAGTAGAAGGGTAACTGAGGGAGGAACTCCCGGTATTTGGCGTTCCACGGTGGGCCGCCGATCACCACGAGAACCTCGACCTGGGTATCGAAGTACTCCGAGGGCGCGAAGTCGCGCACAACCGCGGTGGGAGCGAGTTGCGCCAGTTGGGTGCGGACGAAGATCAATGTGTCCAAGTCAGCGAACTTGGCATACCGCAGGTAGTTCCGATCCTGTGGTGACGCATACTCTGGACGTTCGTCCACGGGGATTTCGGAGCAGACAATGTCGACGCCACCGCTAGGACGCAGGCCCCAGAACCGGCGCACAGCATCGTAGGGATCCTGTTTGCTGGCCCGGCCGTGGTGGCTCGGGCTGCGGTCGATGGCCTGCGTCTGTGCCCCGTCAGGAGCCGACGAGATCGTTACCAGGAGATAAGCCAGGGTGTCGAGGGCTTGGTCGGAACGGCGGCGCACGGTCTTGACCGCGCACTTGAGGTGCTGGGCCAGGGACTCTTGCCTGTCGGTGAGCGTCGGGTAACTGTGGTCAGGTCGAACGTTGAAATCCACTTCGGCGTAGACCCGCTCGCTCTCGGTGAGCTGACCGATCGCCTGACGCAGGATTGCGGCGAGATGTTCGATGTGTTCGGCAGAGCCAGGCTCGGTGTCGGAGTCGCGGCACAGATATGCCTGCACAGGTTCGTCGATGATGGTGAGCAGTGCTGTGGGCCGCGCCAATCCGAGTCCGCGGCGCACCCGTCTCAAGCTGTCCTTCACCTGGTCGATAGAGGGCGGCGCCAGCATCTGTCCACCTTATGTCCAGCGAAGGCGAATGCGACATCGGGTTTCCCGAGCGGCCGTACTACCTGTGTCCAGAAAATGTCCACTCCAGTCCAGGGTGTCCAGAAACTCGGGATGCAGCAGGGATAGCACATACAGCGCAGTGGACAGACACTCGAATCGTGGCTGATCGAAAATCTGTTCGGAAGTAGCAGGATTCGTGCACTCCAGCCACCGTCCAGGAGACCGACGGAAGGGAAAAGTCATGTCGGAGCACGCCACCACCACGGCCGAGCGTGGGGAGTACGAAGCCCCCAAGGTGGAGACGAAATCGATGATCAGCCGCCAGTGCGACTGAGATGACAACCCTGGTCGGCCGCGGTGTGGTCGGCCAGGGACCGGCGGCAACAACAAGGGGTGGTCGAATGCTGACCTTGTACGTGGGTGATCTCCACTTTTCGGGATGGTCGATGCGCGGTCGAGTCGCGGTGGCCGAGAAGGGCCTTCCAGTGGCCGAAAGGATCGTGGAGCTGGATTGGCCGATCCGGGAAAGTCCGGACGGGGTGCTGTTCGCCGGCGACGGGACCGACGAACGCGAGGCCGGTATCGGCTGCGCGTGTGATGCCGACGAACTCGCGGAAGCCGATGTCGAAGGCATTCTGGAGGACTCCGCGATGTCGCTGCTGCCTCGGGTCCCGATTCTGGCCGACACCGAGACCGGAGCCGTTGCCGGAGATGTGGTCTCGATCGCCGAATACCTCGATGAAATCGCACCGGACTCCGGTCCCAGCCTCATGGGCACCACGCGACGCCAACGGGCCTTGGTCCGCTCTATCTCCGCCTGGGCGAGTCACGACCTGCCGTACCTGCGCGAGGGCGCGTCCTACGCACGCTCGCTCCGTACCGCCCCCGGCATTCCTGGGCCCGGCGCGGTGGAGCAGGCACGGTGGCTGTGCGATGTAGTGTCCGGATTGTTGCGCCGTTCGGGCGGTCCGTTCCTCGTCGGAGACTTCGGGCTCGCGGATGTGATGGTGTCGACCTACTTCCAGCAGCTCCGCGGCTGGCATATCGGCATCGACGACCCCACCGTGCGCGACTACGCGGGTCGACTGCTGGAACGACCGTCGGTCGCTGACCACATCGACCAGGCCCGCGCGATCTACCGGGCCATCGACGAAGCCCCGACCGGGTCGCCGCAGTGGATCCTGCGCCACTACCGCTATCACCCGGGCAAGCAATTGCTGCACGACTGGCAACGCGACCGCTGCGAACAACTGGTCAACACCACCGCCGCGGAGGCAGTACAGCTGGCCTATCAGGGTCTCGACCTCGAGCAGATCACGCAGACGCTCGCCCAAACCTATGAGGTGCCGCCGGAGCGCGTTGCCGACGACGTCACCACGTTGTTCGCGCGGCTATCACCCGCCTGACCGCTCGACGCGAGGAGCATCGCTATGCCCGCCACCCTGTCCCGGGCCCTGACCCAGCAGCTGAGATACCGTGCCGACCTCGGCCTGCTGTTCGACCCACACACCGGCACCTTCCATCGACTCCGCAACGCGGTCGCCGAATCGATGGTGTCCCTGATGTTCTCCGGCGCCGATGACGACACCGTCATCGGCGATATCGCGCAGCGCTACAACGCCGCCCCCTCACGCGTCGCCGCCGACGCCGCCGACCTGGTCGCCACCCTGACCTCCCCGCAGCCAGCAGCCGTCCAGGACGACGGCCGCGGATCGTTGCTGGGCGTCGACAAGCGGTTCGACACGAAGCTGGACTTCCCGCTGCGGCTGGAAATCGAGCTCACCGCCGTATGCAACTGGGCGTGCGGATTCTGCTACAACGTGTGGAAGATCGACCCGGACATGAGCGACGCCGAGGTCCGGCGCGCGGTAAAAGCATTGCCGGAAAAGCATATTCCGACCGAGCTGGCATGCTCGATCCTCGACGAATGCGCAGACCGGGGCTGTTTCGTCATCCGCTACAGCGGCGGTGAGACACTGCTGCACCCCGATGCGATGGAGATCTTCGAACACGGTGGACGCCGCGGCCTGTACCAGGTGGTGTTCACCAACGGCCACTTCCTCACCGCCGAACGGGCGAAGCGGCTGGCAGCAGCGAACGTGCGCTGTGTCCTCGTCTCGATCCACGGCGACCGCGACACCCACAACGAACTGACCGGCCATCCCCGCGCCTATGACCGCGCGATCGACGCGATGCGACTGCTGATCGACGCCGGCATCACCGTGGTCGCGGAGATGACACTGGTCAAAAGCAACATCGACGGTGCGCTGGACGTCATCCGCGATGTGCATGCGCTCGGGGTGCGCGAGTTCGGCGTCATGCGCTACGTCCCGACCGGCCGCCACGACGACCGCTACGGCATTCCGGTGTCGGTCACCATGCCGCTGATCACCCGCATCGACCACCTCCTTGCCACCGAATGCCCCGGGATGACGGTGGCGTGGCCCTGCGCGCAGAAGGTGTGCACCTCCGATACCGACACCCCGTTACGGTCCGACGACCCAACCCTCGGATTGCGGCTGTCGCAGATATCCGGGCACTGCGAATCGGGAATGGTGTGGGGCAGCGTCTCCTACGACGGCCGATTGCGGAACTGTCCGCACTCCAACGTCTACTTCGGTTCCCTGCACACCGAACCCCTCGCCGGAGCATGGCCCGCCTTGACCGACGCCGTGCACGCAGCGGTCGCCACCAGGCCAACCTGCACCGGTTGCGCAGTCGCCGACGCCTGCCGCGGCGGCTGCCACCTGCCCAGCTTCTTCGCTCCAGCGACCGGAGTAGCGCTCGGAATGCCCGCTCTCGCCACCGATAGGATTTCCGGATGACCACGGCAACTGCCCACAACGACAACCCCTCCGTCCCCGTATCGATGCAGGAAGCGATCCTTCGTCTGCAGGCGTACTGGTCGCAGCGAGGTTGCCTGCTGGGTCAGCCGTTCAACACCGAGGTCGGTGCCGGCACGATGAACCCCGCCACGCTGCTGAGTGTGCTGGGTCCGGAAATCTGGAACGTCGCCTACGTCGAACCATCCGTACGTCCCGACGACTCTCGATACGGTAAGAACCCGAACCGCTTGCAGACCCACACCCAGTTCCAGGTGATACTCAAACCTGAACCGGGTGATCCGCAGGAGTTGTACCTGGGTTCGCTGGCCGCGCTCGGTATCGACCTCGATGCCCACGATGTGCGGTTCGTGGAGGACAACTGGGCTCAGCCGGCGATCGGGGCGTGGGGTCTGGGCTGGGAAGTCTGGCTCGACGGTATGGAGATCACCCAGTTCACCTACTTCCAACAGGTCGCGGGACAGAACCTCGACCCGATCCCGGTCGAGATCACCTACGGCCTCGAGCGGATCCTGATGGCGATCCAGGGCGTCACACACTTCGAGCACATCGCCTACGCGCCCGGCGTCAGCTACGGCGAAGTGTTCGGCCAGTCTGAGTACGAGATGTCGCGCTACTACCTCGACGACGCCGACATCGACACCACCCGTGGCCTGCTCGCCGCGTACTCGGCCGAAGCCGACCGGATGATCACCACCCGGCTGCCGGTCCCTGCGCATGTACATGTCCTGAAATCCAGCCACGCATTCAACATTCTGGATTCGCGCGGTGCGGTGAGTACAGCCGAGCGCGCGAAGTGGTTCGCGGTGATGCGCAAGCAATCCCGCGAGATCGCCGCCCTGTGGACCGACTTACGTGCGGAGGCCGGGTATCCGCGCGGAGTACACGCCCCGCCGCCGCTGGCCACTTCTCCCGTCGATCCCGCCACGATCACTTCAGCACCCGGATCGGTGCTGCTGTTCGAGATCGGCACCGAGGAACTACCGCCGCATGTCGTGACCGCGAGCATTTCCAGCGTGCGCGCCACACTCATCGAACTCCTTGATTCCACTGCCCTGCCGCATGGTGAGATCACCGTGCAGGCGACCCCACGCCGGATCGGCGTGCGAGTCGAGGGCATCGCCGATAGGGAACCCGACAGCGTGAACGTGCGCCGGGGCCCGAAGGTCGCCGCAGCCTACGATGCCGACGGTAAATCCACTCCGGCTCTCGCCGGTTTCCTTCGTGCGCAGGGTGTTTCGGCCGATGATCTGCAACGGATCGAAGTCGGCGGTGCCGAGCACGTCGCGGTCGAGAGCACTCGCGCCGGCCGTTCGGCGGCAGTGGTACTCACCGATGTCCTGTCCCGGCTCACCCTGTCGTTGCGGGCGGACAAGAACATGCGCTGGCGTGATCCGGAATTGAGTTTCTCCCGCCCTATCCGATGGCTCACCGCGCTACTCGGCGACCAGATCCTCCCGATCACCGCCGGCACATTGGTAGCGGGCCGCAGCACCCGAGGCCACCGCCAGTCCGCTACACCGACGTTCGATCTCCCTGCCGCCGACCACTATCTCCCAGTACTCGAGGCCGCGGGAATCGTCGTCGACCCGGTCGAGCGCCGCGCACGCGTCGTGTCCTCGGCCGCCGCTCTGGCTGAGGCCGCGAACGGCCGGATCGACGTCGACGGCGACGCCGACCTGATCGATGAGATCACCAACCTCGTCGAATCCCCGACCGGTATCCTGGGCCATTTCGACCCGAAATACCTCGACCTGCCAGAACAAATCCTCATCACTGTGATGCGCAAGCATCAGCGTTACCTCCCGGTCCGCTCCGGCGCGGGTGACCTGCTGCCGGTCTTCGTGACGATGGCCAACGGCGACTGCGACGCCGACGTCGTCCGCGGCGGCAACGAAAACGTGCTCCGCGCCCGCTTCGAGGATGCCGCGTTCTTCTGGAATGTCGACCTGACCATCGCCCCTGACCAGTTCCGGGCCCGGCTCGGGGCACTCATGTTCCACGAGAAGGTCGGCACCATGGCTGACCGCGCCGACCGCATTGCCACAGCGGCCTCCATACTTGGCACCCGCAGTGGCCTCCCTGCTGCTGACGCGGCCACCTTGACCCGCGCTGGTGCCCTCGCGAAGTTCGACCTCGCCACCCAAATGGTGATCGAAATGACCTCCCTCGCCGGCACTATGGCGCGCGAATACGCGACCAAGTCCCGCGAATCCGAACCAGTGGCCACGGCACTGTGGGAAATGGAGCTGCCCCGCTCGTCCGGAGACGACCTCCCCACCACCACACCCGGCGCGCTCCTTGCATTGGCAGACCGCTTCGACCTCCTGGTCGCGATGCTCGCCGTCGGCGCCAAACTCACCGGCAACGCCGACCCCTACGGCCTGCGCCGCGCGGCAGCCGGAATCCTGGCAATCCTGCGCGACCACCCCGAACTCGCCGACGTCACCATCCCAATCGGCCTCAGGACCGCCGCCGACCAACTCCGCGGCCAGGGCCTCACCATCGACCCCGCGGTCCTGTCCACTGCTGAGGAACTGATCACCACCCGCTACGAGCAGCGACTCCGCGACGAAGCAGTCGGTCCAGGACTCATCGCCGCAGTCCGTCCCTCCGCCGAGGCCCCGCATCGCGCGGACATGTTGATCGACCAGATCAGCGAAGCCAGCGAGGACAACCGATTCGCCGACCTTGTGGAAGGACTGCAACGGATCATGCGGATCCTGCCTCCCGCCGCGCCCACCACCTACGACCCCGCTAGGCTCATCGGCCCCGCCGAGCAGCAGCTCCTGACCGTGATGGGTTCGGTGCCTGTTGCCGATGGCAAGCCGTTGACCGAATGGATCCCCCACGGCCACACCCTGATCGAGCCACTGACCACGTTTTTCGACGATGTCCTGGTCATGGCCGACGACCCCGCCGACCGCACCGCACGGCTGGGTCTACTGGCCGCGATCCTGGCGAAAGCTCCAGCCGGAATCGACTGGCGAGAAGTCCACCAAATGCTGCAGAAGCGGGATGGATGACACTCGTCGACCCGGCACCGCGCAGGCGGCTGGAGCCATGGCGGATCGCGACGTCATTGTCAGACGGTCAGAGCTTCCGTCATGAGTTACCGCTGCCGCCGCGCGGGCCGCCGCCGTCAATTCGTGTTCGGCAGGAAATCGAATTCGCCGTCGCGGGCTCCGGCAACGAAGGCGGTCCATTCGCCATCGTCGAAGCGGAGCCTGATCGCGCCATCCGCAGTCTGGACGAGGGTGTCCGCTCCGTCCTTGCGGACATTGACGATGCCGTTGGCGCTGCGCGAGCCGCTGCGCGATTCGTCGATAAACGCGGTCCATGCGTGGAGATCGAAGGTGATCGTGCCGTGCGAGGGGTGCTTGCTGTGCCGCAGGTAGACGCGACTATCGCGGGGGGCGACGTCCACGCAGTTCTCACCGGCCCCGCTGTGGCTGGATGTCCGCCAGCCGGCGGAGGGGGCGACCTCGACGCAGTTCTCGCCGTTGCTGCTGTAGCTGGATGTCCGCCATTCGAGGCGGGTGCCGGTGTTCACCGTCACTCCTTGTCTGTCAGGGTGCTGATTCGGGCTCTGATGACTTCAGCGGAGTCGGACTCCGACAGCGCTGCCTCACAGAGCCGGTCAGCTGCCATTTTATACAACTGCACCTGGTCCTGTTCCTGCATGTACAGGGCGCCAGCCGGGTATTCGACATATCCGATCGATTGGGCATTGTCGAAGTTCAGCAGCATGAAGTCGCCGTCGAGTCCGTCGTGGACGGTGACGCTGAGCGGCATGATGTGCAGCTCGACGTTGTCGAGTTCCTGCAGTTCGAGTAGGCGCTCGAGTTGCGGCCGCATCACCGTAGAACCGCCGACCAGGCGATCGAGTACGACTTCCTCCAGGACGGCGCGATACCGCAGCGGGTTGTTTGCTGCGGTGAGGCGTTGTCGTGCCATCCGCGCCTCCACAACCTGAGGTGCATCGATCGGCGGAACTCTCAGGTTCCCCTGAAGAAGCGCCATTGCGTACTCGGGTGTCTGGAGCTGTCCTGGGAGCAGTGTCTGTTCGTAGGTGAATACCGAGGTCGCGAGCCCTTCGAGTCCGACGAAGGTGCGGAACCAGTTCGGGAAGGCGTCGCCGAACGGCGCCCACCAGATTGTCTGGTCGGCCTGGGACGCGAGCGCGGCGAGGCGTGTGATGTGGACGTCGTCGGCGCCATAGAGCTTGAGTAGGTGAGTTACCTCGTCAGGTTGTTGCTGATTACGGCCCGATTCGAGGTAGTTGATCTTTGTCTGGGTGCAGCCGAGGTGTTCGCTGGCCTGGCGCTGTGACATGCGGGCTCGTTCCCGAGCGTCGCGTAACTCCCGGCCGATGAGGAACCGCAGGGCATTCGGATCTGACCGGTCCCATCCTGGCGTCGTCATCGCGGCCTCCATTCATCGATCGTGCGTTAGCACCCTATCCCGCCTCTCAGGGTGGATCGCCCCATCCCTTGCGGCTGGTATATATACCAGCTACATTACTCTCAATGTCGTGGCATGAGTAACACATCAATACCGCGCACTCAGCGAGTGTTCGAGTGATCTCAGGAGTGATCAGCCATGCAACTTGTAACTGGAGCCGATACTGACCGGCTGTCCGCGTGGTATGTCGGGCAACAGTCGTGGACGTTGCCGTGGATGCAGGGCAGGACGGTGGACACCCTGGCCGCGAATGCGGCTGTTCATGCGGGTGAGGCACTACAGGCTGCGCCTCCACCCGGCGATCCCCGCTGGAGAGATATCCGCTTCGGTGCTGACGCGCTGGGGCTGACCGTCCATGAACTCGCGGTTGTACTGGGTGTCACCTGCACCATTCCTGATCTCCCACCGCGTCGTGCGCGGATCTGGCTACCGGGCGAGCGGAGGTGAGCGCGGGTGTTGTCGAACGCGGACCGAGAACCGTCGTTGATGTACGGGTACCTGCGCAAGGAACTGCTCGGTGACCACCAGAGCGATGTCGAACATCGACTGCGGGATCTGGCTGGGCTGAACGGGTTCAATATCGCGGCCCTCTTCTGCGAGACGGGCGCGGGGACCGGTGCGTTGTGGCAGTTGATGCGGGCCATCGAATCGACCGGTGCCCGCGATGTCGCCGTTCCGTCCGAAGCGCATTTGACTGCGGGCCGTAGTCAGCAGCGGACGAAGTTCCTCCACGATCTCGATGCCGTCGACGGCTTGCGTGTGTGGTGTTTGGACCTGAGCAACCGGTCGGTTGTGCTGAGCGGATTTCGCCGCAGCGTCGTCCTGCCGCGTGAGCGCACGTTGGCTCGACTCCTGCTGCGGACCGGTTCGGTGACTGTAGTGGAGGAGGCCCGCATGGACATCCTCAATACCCTGTCGAGAGCCAGGCTGCGGCACATGGTCGACGACGTCGAACACTTCGTGCTATCTGCTCTGTCCGACTTCATACCCGCAGACAGCGGCGGCAATCCGCCGATCTTCGCCGATCTCACAGCCACGCTGCCGAATCTGACCGAGTCGATCGTTCTGACGGTGTGGCTGTTGCTTCGGGGCCCGGCGTTGGAGGTGCAGGTTCTTCGGTCGCCGATGCTTTCTCTCGAACCGATCGGTCCCGACGTACTTGGCCCGGCAGCGGCTGGCCGACGCTCGCTACGCGGGGGCGCCCGAATCTCTTGGATCCGGCTGCCGATCGAGCCTGGTCAGTCACCGCTGGCGGCGGGGCGAGCATCATGAGGCGGGCATTGGGGATCGTCCGTCGCGATATCGCGGGGGTGGCGGCCGAAACGGTGGCTGCGGGGATCAGGGCGCTGGCGCGCGTGCACCGCATCCAGCTGGACGAGATCGTGTTTCGCGACTCCAGCGAAGGCTTGGTCCGGCTGCTCGCGAATCTGCCCGACTCGGTCGATTTGGTGATGATTCCGTCGGAAGCCCACTTGGGCGCGTGGATTCCCGCCGCCCGGCGCACAGCTGAGGTGTGGTCGGTCGATCGGGGCGTGTGCTGGCCCCAGGGTGAAGGCAGGACGCGGTTGATATCGCGCCCCGATCGCCTGCGGGAGATCCGATGACATCTCTCGCGGGCCACACGGAGTATCCGCTATCGGTCGACTTGGTCCGCCTCGTTCGCGAGGCCGGTTGCGACACATCGGAATCCGGTGTCGTCGTCGAGCATCGAATGCGCGGCGTCGTTGAATGCCGACGGTTCGCCTCGGTCGAAGGGGCTGGTGAAGGCACTGCCTTTGAGTTCGTACCGGCCGCTGGTGGTTTCGGTGGCGGTCCATTCCCAGGTGTTGTCGACGAGGTCGTATACACCGAATGGACTGACACCGCTGGCGTAGGTCGCGACAGGGGTTGTCGTGCCAGGGCCGGAACCGCGAATATTGCATTTGGCTGGGGTCGGTTGGTTTCCCCAGGGCCAGACGTTGCCGCGGGTACCTCGAGCAGCTTTCTCCCACTGCTGGCTGGTCGGCAGGGACTTCTGGGCCCATCGGGCATAGGTGGCGGCGTCGTCCCGGCTCACCCAGACCACCGGGTGATCGGCGATCTCACGGGCCGGAGCCGGACCGCCCCAGTGGTGGGGTGCGGAATACCCTTGGGCCGCCACAAATCTCGCGTAATCCGCGTTGGTGGTCGGGAAGACATCGATCCAGTACCCAGCCACCCATACGGGTTGGTCCTGTGGCCCCGCGAGGTAGATCCCTTCGGGAATCCAGGTCATGAGCTTGCCGTCAGCGGGATGGCGGGTGTCGGTGCGTTGCTCAGGTACGTCGGTATCGCGGGCGTCGCTGAGGACGGCCGGGGATATCGCTTCGACGAACCGGGTCAGTTCGTCGCTGCCCAGCCGCGCCAGGATGGTGTCGAGTGCTGCTTGGTTGACCGGGCGGGGGCGGATGTTCTTGCCGCCGGCCTCCCAGCGGGAGATCAGCCGAGGATTGACGCCGATGTGTGCGGCGAATTCGGTGATACTCATTCGCCGTGCGTCTCGCAGTGCGCGCGCTTCGGCGCCGGTCCAGCTGCGGACCACGATGCCCATCGCCTGTGTGCTCCCTTCCCCGAGCGGTGGGTTCCGAGCCTAGTCACAATAGTGGCGCAAAGCAGGTCAGATGCGTTGCGGGGGAATGGATTCGTACTCTGTCCGGAGCCTGGCGATCATCTCATGGTCGACGGGCAGGTCGACGTTGTCGATGCGGGCGATGGCGCGAACGCCGACCGCTGCGTTGGTCGCGACCGCGCCGTCGACATGCGGCAGTTCGGCCAGCGTGATGGGTTTGACGACGACGTCCTCATCGAGGGTCTGGCTGAGCAGGCGCATCGTGATGCCGGGAAGTACCTCGGCCTGCGGCCAGATCAGCTGGCCATCGGAGATCACACCGATATTGGAGGTCGCGATCTCGGTGATGGTCCCATCGGCCAGGGTGAACAGGACGTCATCAGCGCCATCGCGTTGCGCGAGGCGACGCTGGTAGAGACTGCCGAACAACCCGACATGCTTGGTTTTGGGCAGGTCGCGGGTGTAGACGGCCGACCGCAAAGTCAGCGGGGCCTGCGGGACGGCGGGAGCCTCCCGCGAGGTGACGAGGATCTGCGGGTCGGCGTCGGCTCCAGGTTTGCCGAGCCCGAGGTGCGGGTCGAACACAGTGACGCGAACAACCACCGGAGACGCCGTGTCCGGCAGCGCGTGACGGATGAGTTCGCGTACCCGGTCGGGGTCGAGCTCGGTGTCGAACACGGTGCGGCAGTCGCGGATGAGTCGGTCCATGTGCTGGCTGAGTCCGCGAACAGCGTGGTTCTCGACCCGCATGGACGTGAAGTGCCCGTACCCGACCAAACCCAATGCAGCGAGATCGGACTCGGTGATCGGCGACCCGTTGAGTTCCATGGGGCCAGTCTGTCATCGACCGGCCTGCCTGGAAGCAGCGCTGGGTGCTCAACGTCAGCGAAACGTCAGTGCAACGCCGTGAAGCGACAGTTCCGGCCAAGCGCCCGCACACCGATTCTGAGGTTCATGGAAACCACCGAGGGCAGGGCCGGGTTCGGTGCCCGGCCAGGCCGCTCGATACATGCGCAAGGGGTTCAGTGATGACCGACGATCTGCCGCAGCGTAATCCAGGAGCGACGTTGCCCACGCATTTCGAGCGGCTGGGCGAGGCGCTGGCAACGGTCATCGTCGCCCGAGACGAGTCCGGCGGCCCGCTAGCGCGGTCGTTCTCGTGCGACGAGGCGACGATGCGACGGGTCGCTGAGCAATTACCGCTATGGACCGGCGACCCTGCGGCCGATTGATCCGCCATGGAGCGCCGCCTGGTCGTTGACTTCGACATCCCGGGAGTGCCGGTACAGCACTACCGAGCAGAGCGGTGTGCCGCAGAGGCATTCGCCGCCGAAGCAACACGACAGGGACTGGCGCGTGTGACGGTCGACGATCTGGCGACCGACGAGATGAAACAACTTCCGTACCAGCGGCTTTTCCTACCCAGCAGAAGGGACGACCACACTGATGGACTCGATACGAGCACCGATGCGGCCTGGCATGCGGCCGATGGACCGCATGCCCGCCATTATCTGCACTGATGTCGGGCACGACCCGGACGATTTGCTGGCGCTCATCCTCGCTGCGGCGGCGCTGCCGCTGCGGCTGGTGGTGACCAGTGACGAATTCGGCGGCGGTCAACGCGCAAGGCTGGCGCGGTTCCTGCTGAACTTGTGCGGGCGAACCGGGGTCGTGGTGGTCGCCGGCGCGGAAATCGAGGGCGCGCAAGCGCGATGGGTGTGCGACGGTCTGGTGCCCGCCGGATTCCCGCCAGTCTCGGCGCCGGTGACCGGGTCGGTAATCGACGCCGTGCGCGCGGTGCTGGGCGAGACCGGGCGTGCGGCGTGGATCGGTCAGGGACCGATGAGCAACCTGGCCCACCTCTACGCCGACGCACCGGGGTTGGCGCGGCGGCTGACGATCATGCAGATGGGCGGCGGCTTCGCCCATCTGTACAGACGGCCCGATCGTGCCTCGCACAACCTGCGCATGGACCCCGCAAGCGCCCGGACGGTGCTGACCGCGCCCGATCTGGACGTAGCCTTGGTGACCTCCGATGTCACCTTCACCCCCGAGACCGCGATCGACGCGGACAGCGAGGTGTATCAGCTGCTCGCGGCGGCCAACGCGCCGAAGTGGGCGAAACTCGTCGCTGCGGGCTACGACCGATGGTTCGCCGGGGAACGTTCCGCGTCGATGGCGGCCGACCCGCTGACCGTGACCGCTGCGGCCGGGATGGGCTTCGTCGAGTTCGCCACCCATCACGTGACGGTGGCGCCGGACGCGCGCATGTACGACAACCCCGACGGTGTGGCCCTGTCCATGTCGGTGGCGGCGGACTATGCGGCGTTTCGGGCGTGGGTCACCACGGTGGTGCAGCATGCTCTCGAGGTCGGGATGCGATACGACCCCGCCTTGATCGGGCATAAGCCGGGGAACACCCGACCCGTGGCCACCGGGCACGCCATGCCGATCGGTACCCGGTAATGGCCGACAGCCTGGTGCGAGGGCACCTGAACCCGGCCACCTTGACACACACCCAATCCAATATCGGCGACTGCTTCGCCGACCCCGGCGCACTGACCTACGGCCAGGCCCTGCATGCCCAGACGCTGCACCAGTACTGCTCACCGAGCTGCGGTGTCCGCAACCGAATCGATGAACAGCTCGGGACTGCGGCCAGTGAAATCGGAGAGGCGAGCTCAGATGACTAGTCCCCGTCGCGCAGACAATGAGGCGATCGTGCTCGATCCGTCTCAGGCACACAGCGGACGCATTCACGACGTCCTGTTGGGTGCGGGCAAAGACGCCTATCTGGTGGACCTCGAGGCCGGTCACAAGCTGATCACCCACTCCCGCGCCTTTCTGGTCGCGGCCCGCGCGACACGTTTGTGGCTGCTGCGGGCCGTGCGGTACCTGGCAAGTGAACAGCTGGTACGGCAGTTCGTCGAACTCGGCAGCGGCTACCCATGCTCGCCGAACCTGCACGAGGTAGCCCGCAACTGCGCGCCGACCGCACGCATGGTCTACGTCGATCACGACCCGGTGGTCGCCGCCCACGGCCGAGTATTTCTCGCCGACGAACAAACTGAATTCGTCCACGCCGATCTGAGCGACACCGACGCCCTCGTCACCGAGATCACCGCTGCCATGGATCCGAGCGAGCCGATCGCGGTGTGTCTGTCGTTCGTCGCCGAATTCCTGCCCGACCCGGGCATGGTCGTGGACGCGGTCACGACCATGCTGCCGAGCGGCTCGTTCCTGGCACTCAGCCATATCACACGTGACGCTGATCCCGGCCCCGTCGACCGCGCGGCCGATATCTACACCGGATTCGGCATCGAATTCCGTTCTCGCAGTCGCGACGAGGTCGCGGCACTGCTGGCCGGCTATGACCTCGTCGAACCTGGGCTGGTTGCGCCACACCGTTGGTGGTCACCCCACGACGTCGACCAGCGTCGTGCCCGCAACCTCGGCTGGGAGCCGCCGCAGGCCGACGACCTGTGTTGCCGCGCCGCCGTCGGGCGACTGCGATGACGAGGTGAGCCCCGGCGAACGCCAACCCAAATGAGCATCAAATGTGCTGATGGACAAGGAGATCCGTAACCATGATCGAGGCGGGGAGACAGATGAACGAATCCGGCGCGGATCGCGTCGCGAAGTTGTCCGAAGCCCTGGAACGCACCGATCTGGACAAGGTCCGGTCGTGGGGCCAGATGGTAGCCAGCCGACTACGGCGCGGCGGGCGAGTGCTAGCCGTCGGAAATGGTGGAAGCGCCGCGCAGGCGCAGCACCTGGTTGCTGAGTTGGTGGGCCGGTTCGAGACGGAGCGCAACCCACTCGCTGCGCTCGCGCTCACCACTGACTCCGCGGTGGTGACTGCGATCGGCAACGACTACGGCTTCGACCAGTTGTATGCCCGGCAGGTCCGTGCACACGGTCGGGAGGGCGATGTGTTGATCGCGATTTCCACTTCCGGGTGCAGCACGAACGTGATCGCTGCCGCCACAGAGGCGAACGAGCTAGGGATGCTCACCTTCGCCTTGACCGGTCCCGCTGACAGCGTATTGGCGCGAGTATGCGACGAGGTGGTGTCAGTCGATTCGTCGGCGACCTCAACCATTCAAGAATGCCACCTTCTGATCGCGCACGAACTGTGTGCGGCGGTCGATGCGGCTTTGGCATCCGC
Source organism: Nocardia wallacei (assembly GCF_014466955.1). Lineage (NCBI taxonomy): Bacteria > Bacillati > Actinomycetota > Actinomycetes > Mycobacteriales > Nocardiaceae > Nocardia > Nocardia wallacei. The sequence continues at coordinate 1,852,913 of NZ_AP023396.1, forward strand.
CCCGTCGACGTCGCAGCCGACCGAAGCAGAGACCGCCGAGTCCGTCCCGCCGCCGACGGTTGAGCACGCTCGGCGCCTGGTGATTGTCGGTGACGTGCTGGCCGACTGTGACTGGTGCGGTGAGGTCACGCGGGTATCGCCGGAAGCGCCAGTGCCGGTGCTCAGCGCGGTGTCACGGCAGTGGCGACCAGGCGGGGCAGGCTTGGCCGCGATCCTTGCCGCCCACGATGGCTGCGAGGTCACGCTGGTGACCGCGATCGGCGCCGACGAGCCCGGCCTGCGGATTCTCAGCGACCTCACCGAGGCGGGGGTGTCGGTGATCGATCTGGGCATCGAGGCGCCGACCCCGGTGAAGATCCGGATGCGGGCACGCGGACAGACCCTGGTCATGGTCGACGACTCCGATCCGGCGGTGCCGGTGGGCGATCCGCCCCCAGAGGTCGCGCACGCCCTTGTCGAGGCACAAGGCGTACTCGTCGCCGACTACGGGCGCGGGGTAGCCGCCCAACCACGACTGCGAGTACTGCTGGCCACCGTGGCGCGGCGTGTGCCGGTGGTGTGGGATCCCCATCGTCACGGCCCGGCACCGACCGACGGGGTGAGCGTCATCGTCCCGAATGCGGAGGAAGCCGATCTGCTCACCGCCGAGGACGGAGCGGCCGGCGACCTCGACAGCGATGTCCGCCGGGCGCGCAGCCTTCGATCACGATGGCGATGCCAGTACGCGGTGGTCACCCGAGGCGCCGATGGCGCTGTCCTGGTCGGCGCCGACACCGATCCCGCGCACGTATTCCCGGCCCCACGCCGGGAGCAAGGCGATACCTGCGGGGCGGGTGATCGGTTCGCCGTGAGGCTGCTCGGTGAACTGATCGGTAATCGCACAATGTCGACAGCTGTGCAACGCGCCGTCACAGCGGCGGCCGACTACGTCGCCGGGCAACGCGCTACGGCGGGCAACCACCCGCGACCGGATGGCGCGGGTGACGGGTTCGCTGTGGCCGATCGGGTGCACGCAGCCGGTGGCCGGGTGGTGGCCACCGGCGGCTGTTTCGATGTGCTGCACGACGGGCACCGACAGCTGCTGGAGGCCGCTCGCGCCATGGGCGACTGCTTGATCGTGCTGCTCAACAGCGACGCGTCGGTGGCCAATTTGAAGGGACCGAACCGGCCGCTGGTACCGCAAGCGCAGCGGGCGGCGATGCTGACAGCATTCTCCTTCGTCGACGCGGTGCTGGTGTTCGACGAGGACACCCCGGCTGCGCTGTTGGAAAGGTTGCGTCCGCATGTGTGGGTCAAAGGCGGCGACTACGGAGCGACCGAACTACCCGAAACGGCCGTGGTGCAACGTCATGGCGGCCAAGTTGTCGTCGGCCCGTACCTGGAAGGGGTGTCGACGAGCGAGCTGATCGAACGCGCTGTCGCCGGGCGGGTGATGCAGCCATGACCCGCTCCGTGCTGGTCACCGGGACGGCCGGGTTCATCGGCGGGCATGTTGCCACCGGTCTGCATGCGGCCGGGTGGACGGTGACCGGAGTCGACCAGAATCCCGCGGCTACGGCGTGGCCGTGGGAATCGATCACCGTGGACGCTGCCGACCCAGCTGTGCTGGCTCGGATCGCTGGAGGGGAGTTCGCGGTGGTCGTGCACCAGGCAGCGGTCAGCGACACCCTCGCCGCAGATGACGAGCGGTTGCGGTGGGCCAACGCCACGGTGCCGCTGCGGCTGGCTCGCGCATGCACCGACTCCGGGACACGACTGGTGTATGCCTCCTCGGGCAGCGTGTACGGCGTGGTGCCGCACGGGGCGTCGTCCCGCGAATCCGACACCGAGGATCGTGGGCGCTGCTCGGGCCCCCTGAATTGTTACGCGAAATCCAAACTCGTCCTGGATCAGTCGATGCTGCGCCGCGCGGCGGTGTTCGGCCTGGATTGCGTGGGGTTGCGCTACACGAACGTCTTCGGTCCCGGCGAGGAATCCAAAAGCTCGATGGCCTCGATTCTGTGGCAGATCGTCACGGCCGTGGCGGCGCGGCGGCCGGTCCGGTTGTTCGACGACACCTTGACCGCCGCGCGGGACTACCTGCCGGTGCAGGTGCTGGTGTCGACGCTGGTGCGGCTGCTCGATACCCCGCAGGTCGCAGGCGTCTACAACCTCGGTTCCGGGACCGCGATCCGGTTCGAGACCTTGCTGGGCTGGTGTACGGAGTGGGCGGGCGCACCGGTGCCGCTGGTGGGGGTGCCGAACCCGATCCGTGACCGCTACCAGTACTGGACGTGCGCCGATATGCGGCGACTGCGCGCCGCGTTGCCTGGCCTGGAGCCGGTGGACACCGAGGTGATCCACCGGTACGCCCGCGACCTGTTCGACCACGCCCGCGCCGAAACCTTCGGCGTCGGCGAGCTTGTGAAGTCCCTGTGATCGGAGGAAACGCAATGTCTACCAGCACAACCGGCGTGCTCGCTGGCGAGAAGGCGCTACGCCACCGGCTCACGGCCTTGTCGCGGTCGCTGCGCGAGGTGACCGCGGTCGAGCACCTCCAAGAGCCGCGGTACATCAGCTACGACACCGTCCGCGATGCCGACGGCACCACCTACGGCCGCAAGAAGGCGATCCTGATGTCGGGCGGCTGTTCGGTGCCGACCTGCACCATGTGTCCGTTCACCAACTACAACAACTTCGGCCTGCACGGCGCGAACCCCCGGGGCTTGCGCGAGCAGGTCGCCACGCTGCTGGCACGCACCGATGACGAGCCGGACTACGACATGCTCGCCCTCTACAACGACGGGTCGTTCTTCGCCCGCCGCGAGGTACCGGCCGAGGTCCAGCTCGATATCGCCCGCCGCGTCGCGGTCACTGGTGTGCGCCGCCTGGTCGTCGAAAGCCTGCCCCAATTCCTCACGCCCGAGACCCTGGCACCTTTCGTCGAGGCCCTCGGCGATGTCGAGCTCGAGGTGGGAATCGGGTTGCAATCGGCCGACCGGCTGGTCCGCGAAACCCTGGTCAACACCCGAATCACCCGTGAGTCGTTCGAAGACGCGGTGGCGTTGATGCAGGCACACCACGTAATTCCCAAGGTGTACCTGATGATCAAGCCCCCGTTCCTCACCGACGGCGAGGCCATCACCGACGTGATCTCCTCCACCGAGTACGTGGCCTCGCTCGGCATCGGCGGAGTCACCGTGTGCCCGACGAGGCTGGCACCGAACACCGTGGCGTGGTGGCTCTACCAACGCGGGCACTACCAGGCGCCGAACCTGTGGACCGTCGTCGACGCCGTGCGCGGCGCGCACGCCAAAGCGGCGGTGCGGGTGGCCTGTATCAACATGCGCGGCACAGACTTCGACTCGGTGTACCCGGACTCCTGCGAGCGCTGCGCGAACGGCATCGTCGACGGGCTGGTGTCCTACAGCGTCACCGGTGACCTCGCCGATTTGCCCGTCACCTGCGACTGCCGGCCTGACATACGAGCGGTCGACCTCGACCATGACGCGATCCTTGCCCGCACCGCGGCATCCCTCGACGTCGGCGAGGCCACCCCGTGAAACCGCCACCTACCATCGCCGAACCACCACCAGGGTCGCACCTGCCGCAGATTCTGGCTGCTGCGCACGCTCGGCATGGCCCCGTCTTTGGTGTCGGCTCAACGACGGGGCCGCCGACGGTGTTCTGCATCGGGCCGGACTCGGTGCGGTAGATGTTCGACCAGGAACGCGCAGGCACGCTGAGGGTGTACAACACTGCGGCGGTGCAGGCGCTGTTCCGCAGAGCGGTGTTCACCCTCCACGGTGCCGAACACCTGCGGGCGCGCAGTTTCCTGTCGACCGGGTTGCGCCACGGTGCGGTCACCGCCTACCTGCCGACAATCGGCGCTATTGCGCACCGCCATGTCGCCCAATGGGCCACCCTGCCGACCATCGAGCTCTATCAGGCGGCGCGCGACTACACGATGGCAGTGTGCCTGGCCGCGATCATCGGCCTGGCCGTCGACGACCCCATCGCACAGCGGGTGCCGGACCTGTTCGACCGATTCGTCGCCGGAACCGAACTCCCACCGACCCGCACGACCGGCAGCGACCCGGCATACGCCGCCGCACTCGCCGCCGCCGAGGAACTGCGCGCCCTGCTCGAATCGCCCGCAGTGCGCATAGAGGGCAGGGCCGAGTCGGTGACCTCGAAGCTGGTCGCCGCCGGTCACGCCCCGGGCGGAAGCTTGGCTGATCATCTGCTGGCCCTGCTGATCGCCGCGCGAGAAACCACCGCCAGCCTGGTTACCTGGTTGCTGGTCGAGTGCGCGCTCGACGACCAGCTCGCCACCGCGCTCACCGCTGAAGCCCGCAGTCTGGTCGAGAACCCGTTGCAGGTGCTCCAGCACGGCGCTATCCCGCAGTTGCGGCACGTGCTGACCGAGTGCACCCGAGTCCATACACCCAACACGATCGCGACCCGGCGGGCCACTACGCCGGTGACGCTCGGCGGCTATCTGGTCCCAGCAGGCTGGCACGTCGCCTACAGCGCTCCCGTCACCCACCTTCTACCGCAGGAATATCCGGACCCGGAAGCGTTTTGCCCGCAACGCTTTCGCAGTGCCGAGGGCAGGCGCCGCGCCGCGGGGCTGCTCGCGTTCGGACGCGGCCCGCACGCCTGTGCAGGTCGCGGGTTCGCCGAGGCCACGACACTGTTGCTGGCGGCGGCTGTGCTGGCCGAACACTGGATCGACCTGCCGGCCCGACGACCAGAGGTCGGCCGATTCCAGCCGGTCCGGGCGCCAGCGGGGCCGGTCGAAGCCCGCATACGCACAAGGGAGGTGGCTGGCCGGTGAACATCGACGACATCGTCGACCGGCTCGCCCGGTTCGAAACCGCGACAGCAGCCCGGCTTCATCTGATCGCCAGCGAGAACCAGATGCCCGCCGACGCCCGGCTGCCGTATGTGAGCGCTGCCGCCGTCCGCTACTGCTTCGGCAGCGCCGAGGACACGCACTGGGCGTGGCCTGGACGCGACGAACTCGCCGAGCTGGAATCGGTAGCGGCCCACGCCATCGGAGAACTCCTCGGCGCCCAGCATGTGAACACCAAACCCGTCTCGGGATTGTCGGCGATGACGGTGGCGCTCTCGGCGCTGGCCGGGCCGGCACACACCGTGCTCAGCCTCGCCGAAGCCGATGGCGGTCACGGCTCGACACAGTTCGTCGCACACAGGTTCGGGTTGAACTGGCAGCCCCTGCCCGTCGACCCAGCCACTATGGGCGTCGACCTCGAGCTGCTGGCCTCCCAGGCCCGCCGGACCAGCGGGCCCGTGCTGGTGTACCTCGACTCGTTCATGGCGTTGTTCCCCCATGACATCGCCGGCATCCGGGCCGCGGTCGGCGAGGACGCGGTGATCCATTACGACGGCTCGCACACCCTCGGCCTGATCGCGGGCGGCGCGTTCCAGAACCCCCTAACCGAAGGCGCCGACAGCCTCGGTGGCAGCGTCCACAAGACCTGGCCCGGTCCGGTCGGCAAGGGCATCGTGGCCACCAACGATCCGAACCTCGCCCACCAGATCGACACCCACGCCGCCGGATGGATATCGCACCATCACCCCGCCGACGTCGCCGCGCTGGCGATCTCGACGGCATGGATGACCGCCCATGCCACCCACTACGCGACCGCGACCGTCACCCACGCCCGCCGCCTGGCTTACGCCCTCGCTGCAGAGGGGTTCACCGTGTGCGCGGCCGACCACGGATACACCCGATCACACCAGGTGTGGATCGACATCGCTCCCACGTGCCCGGCTGATACTGCCTCACGGCTGCTGTATGAGGCCAGGATCGTCGTCAACGCCATCCCGTTGCCCTACCTGCCCGAGCCCGGCCTGCGGCTGGGAGCACAGGAACTGACCTTCGCCGGTCTCGACGCCGCGGGTTTCGACGAACTCGCCGCGCTCATGGCGCGCGTACTCATCCACCGCGATCACCCTGAACAGGTCGCCCGCAACGTCGCAGACCTGCGCATCCGCTACGGCATCGGCGACGCCGCTGCGGCCGACCATACGGCGCAGGAGGTGCTGCGCCGAGCGTGGCGGCAGGAAGAGAGGACTTCATGAACGCCACTGATCTGCCACTGACCACCAGCGACTTCTTCTGGCGACCCGACTGTCGTCATTTCATCGGCGGCCTGCCGTGCAAGCACTGGCGTCCTTGCCCAGGGTGCACACTGTATGACCCGGTGACCCACCGCATCCTGATCGTGATGCTCAAACGGATGGGCGACATGCTCATCGCCTCCCCACTACCGGCCCGCATCAAAGCCGAACACCCCGGCGCACACATCACCTGGCTCGTCGGCGCCGAATCCGCCCCCATCGTGGAGATGATCCCGCACGTCGACCGCGTCCTGACCTGGGAGACCGAGACCGCCCACACAGTGCTCGCCGAACACTACGACGCCGTCTACAGCTTCGAACGCCACCCCGCCGTGGCCGGGCTCGTGCCCCGGATCAGCGCCGAGCACCACGCCGGCCTCGCCTACGGCGGCGAGAACAACAGCCTCTATCCGATCGGCACAGCGGCCCGGCACTTCTTCGCCATGAACACCTGGAACGACTTCCGCACCAGCGGAAACAGTAAGACGTGGACCGAGCTGTACTTCGAGGTCGCCGGCTACATCTACACCGGCGAGCCCTACCAGCTGTCGGTGCCGGACGCGGCCAAAGCCCGCGTCGCCGCGCGGCTAGGTACCAGCGGCGGCTGGGTCTGCCTTAACGTCGGCGGCTCCAAGACGACCAAGCTGTGGCCCACCGGTCACTGGGCCGACCTCGGGCGGCGACTGCTCGGCGACGGGCACCGGCTGGTCATCACCGGCGGCCCCGCCGACGCCCGCACCTGCCACCAGCTGTTACGAGAACTGGACACCGGAGTGGGCCGAGTGCGTCACGACGCCATGACCCTGCAGGAATTCGCCGCGGTCCCGGACTTCTGCGACGCGATGGTGACCGGCGACAGCCTCGGATTCCACCTCGCCCTCGCCTACGACCTGCCGGTGGTGCTGCTCCTGGGCCCGAGCAACGGCGCCGAAGTCATCCCCAAACACGCCGACAATGTCACCGCGCTGCGGTCGACTCTGCCGTGCTCCCCGTGCGCACACCGGGTCACCTGCGGCGGGATCGGCGGCTGCATGGACACCATCACGGTCGCCGACGTCCATGGCGCGGTCCGCAACTCACTGTCCACAGCCGCCGTGCGGGAGGGCTGACCGCGTGGGATACGTGCTCGGGCTCGGCGGCCCCTACCATCACGACGCCTCCGCCTGCCTCGTCGCCGACGGCCAACCCGTCGCGTTCGCCGAAGAGGAACGGTTCTCCCGAATCAAGCATCACCGCGATTCCCGCTCGGCCGCCTCCTCGGCCGCATGGTGCCTGGCCCAGGCCGGAATCCGGTGCGGTGATATCGACGAGATCGCGGTGGCCTGGAACCCGTACTGGCCGAACCCCGCCGATGAGATCACCGACCCAGACCTAATCGCTGAACTCCTCGGACCGCTCGGCACCGGCCCGGAAAGACCACGTCGACTGACCATCGTCGGCCACCACCTCGCCCATGCCGCCAGCGCCTTCTACCCCGCAGGTGTCGCCGACGCCGCGGTCATCGTGGTCGACGGCTCCGGCGACGGTGTCTCCACCAGCATCCATCACGGAACCCGAGCCGGTCTGCGATGCCTGCGAACCTTCCCGTTCACACAATCACTGGGCTGGTTCTACCAATTCGCCACCGAACACGCCGGGCTCGGCGACTGGACCCACGCAGGCAAACTGATGGGCCTGGCCGCCTACGGAAAACCGACCATCGACCTGAACTTCCTGCACCCCACCCGCGACGGCTACCACCTCGACCTCACCCCCTACGGCCTCGCACCCGAGGCCGACCACACCGCCGGCTACACCGACCTCACCTACTACCGAGCCCTGCGCCACGCCTACCGCAAGGCATTCACCGACGCCGGAATCCCGCGCCAAGCACCAAGATCGGACGACGCCCACCAAAGCCTCGCCGCCGACCTCGCAGCATCGGCCCAATTCCTGCTGCAACGCTGCCTGATCAGCGTCGTCTCCACCGCTCTGGAGGAAACCGGCGCGACCGCGCTGTGTCTGGCCGGCGGTGTTGGGCTCAACTGCACCACCAACGGCATCCTCGCCCGCACCCCCGACACCGACACCTTGTTCGTGCAACCGGCCGCCGGTGATGCCGGATGCGCTCTCGGCGCAGCCCTGGAAGTCGCGCACCGCCGCGGTGACCACACAGTGCCCGGTCCTCGCCAAGCACACGCCTTCTTGGGTCCGGCCTACGACAACCACGCCATCGAGACCGCCCTGCACGATGCCGGCGCGAACTTCACCACCCCACCCGATATCGCCGCGACCGCCGCCCGCCTGATAGCCGAGGGCAAGGTCATCGGCTGGCACCAGGGCCGCGCCGAAGCCGGTCCACGGGCACTCGGTGCCCGCAGCATCCTCGCCGACCCCCGCACCACCAGACTGCGCGACCGCATCAACCGCGACATCAAACACCGCGAACTCTGGCGGCCCCTCGCACCGAGCATGCTCGACCCGACCGGCTGGACCACCACACCCGACGGCCCGGCAGAATTCATGATCGTCGCCCACGAGGCCACACCCCGAGCACGCCAACAGATCCCCGGCGTCGTCCACGCCGACGGCACACTGCGCCCACAACACGTCGACCCCGCACACCAACCGGAATACGCCCGACTCCTGCACGCCCTCGAAGCCGAGACCGGGATCGGCGTCGTATTGAACACCAGCTACAACGGCCCCGGCGAACCGATCGTCGACACCCCAGCCGACGCACTCGCCAGCGGCGCCCGACTCGGCCTGGACGCCCTCGTGATCGGCGACTACCTCGTCACCACACCACCATCGGCACCCACCCATCAACAGCACCGACCACCGAGAAAAGGATCATGACCAGCGTGACCGACACCGACTCGATTGCCCTCACAGACCGAGTCCGCGCCCGCTACGGCGACGCGGTACACATCGGCGCCGACTGCGACATCGCCGACGACGTCGACTTCGTCGTCGACACCGACGCCACCATCACCATCGGTGACCGTGTCAGCATTCGCCGCGGCACGACCCTGCAAGCCAACACCGGCGGACACATCACCATCGGCGACGACACCGCCCTCGGCGAGAACGTCGTCCTGTCCGCCATGACCCGCATCCACATCGGACGCGGCGCAGGAATCTCCAACATGGTCGACATCCACGACCACAACCACCGCGCCCGCACCCCCGACACCCTCACCCCGGGTGAGCCCATCACCCCGTGGGCCAGCGGATTCGACACCGCTCCAGTCACCATCGAGCCCGGCGCGATCGTCGCGAACAAAGTCTCGATCACCGCCGGCGTCACCATCGGCCAAAACGCCCGCATCGGCGCCAACGCCGTCGTCACCGCATCCGTGCCGCCGAACACCACCGCCGTCGGCGCGCCCGCCCGCGTCACCGCCCGCCACCCCGGACCCCTCGACCCCGAACACCCCCGACCCCAACTGCGGATCGGCTGGTTCGGAACATCCCTGATGGAACACTACGAAGCCCACAACCCCCGCCTCGCAGTCCAAGCCGATCTCCCCGAGATCGGCGAACAGATCACGGTCACCGAATGGCGCAAACGCGGCTACGTCCATGTCCTGACCACCGGATGGTCCACCCGCTACCCATGGATCACCTTCACCACCGACAACCACGGCGAAGGAGGAGCAACCAGCCGCGACGTCCTGACCAACCTCCGAGCCGCAGTCGACGCCGGCGGCCGATGGGACCTCGCCGTCCTCGGAGTCGGCCTCAACGACGTCTGGCGACACCACCAAGGCCGGATGAGCGAAGCAGTCGGCATCGGCGAATACGACACCAACATCCGCACCGCCCTCGGGCTCCTCAGCGCCTGCGCCCGCCGGATCGTCGTGATCGGTGAACCCCCGATCGGCTGGGACCCCACCATCGACGTCGCCGCCGCCAACGGCGATCTGACCGAATACAACCAGCGCGCCCGCCGCGCCGCCGCCGACCACGACGCGGTCTTCGTCGACATCTGGGACGACATCACCTATGTCGCCACCTGCTTCGGATGGTCACCCGCCACCCCCACGGCCCCAGCCGCCGAAGCACCCAGCGTGTGGGCCGACGGAGTGCACCTCTCCGAACAAGGCGACGAAACCGTTCGACACATCACCGACCAAGCCATCACCGCCCACCGAGTCCTCGATGGCCTGCTCACCCTCGACAGGCTCGACCGCGCGACCGCGGCTCGGGAATACGCCCAGTGACCCTCGCCCACCCGGCGATCAAGACCATCGCAGACGTTATGCGAAGTGCGGACCCTCCTCGCGTCGTCTTCTGCGATTGGCACGGAGTGCTGTGCCGGAAACCGTTCTGGCACAGCATTACCGACGATCCGGATCACTCCCTTTACGCTGTTCTGAATCGAGAACTGGACCGGCTGTTCACGACAGGCAATCGGGAGGGCCGCGAATGGATGTGCGGAAAGCGCAGCTCCCGCGACATCCTCACCAACCTCGCTGCCACGCACTCGGGCCTCGATGTTGACCAGCTCCTGACGCAACTCGCACACGACATCGCCCACATGCCCGTAAACCAGTCGCTTCTCCGAGCACTGCGTGACGCCCGGTACCACTCGACCGTTGTCCTGGCGACCGACAATATCGACGCGTTCACCAGCACCTTTCACGCCGTCACGTCCAGTCATAACGAACAACCATCAGGCACGGAGACGCTGAAAGAGGCTGCCGCCGTATTCGACGACATCATCAGCTCGAGCGACACCGGCGTACTGAAATCCGAAGACCCTGAAGCCTTCTTCGGCTCCTGGCTGACCACCGCAGGGCTCTCCTTCGGCGAGGCGCTTCTGATCGACGACCGCGCCGACAACTGCGCGGCATTCGAACGATGCGGCGGTGCCGCCATCGAATGGACCCGATATCGGCTGGAAGAGCTGTCCGCCTGAACGAGCCACCGTAGACCTGCTGCCAAATGCAAACCGGAGCGTTCAACCGAGCAGCAGCAAGAACACGAAGCATCAGAAGAGAGCCGACGACCGATGGCCGGTGGATTGATCGGCCACCGGTCGAAGCCCTCTGATTTCTGTGTGGCAGGCCAGCCCCTACTTCAGCGCTTGCAGGGCGGTATGTACCTCAGCGACCTCGTCGAGCAGCATGTCGAGACGGTCGAGCAGGTCCGCCCGCCGTTGATGGGTGCTCACAACAGGCAGTTCCGAAGCCTCGCTGGTGCCGACTTCGGAGCGGTCGAGCGGCTGGTCCGTCGCCGGGGTCGTGCCCTGGTCTTCTCCGAAGATTGTGCTGCATAGTTGGCGGACACGTTCTTCGTCGTTGCGGGAGAAGCGCCACGCTTCACCATCCGAGGTGGGTGTGCCACCGAGTTCGTCCGCCGCGTCGTGGAAACGGCGGTCGTATGGTGCCTCGACTTCGACCTCGGACCCGACCGAGATGATTACACTTTGCATTGCGGAGCCCTTTCTCCGTACCTGCCCCGGTCTGGTGTTGGCCCACCAGCCGGGGCGTCTCAATTCTGGCGGATACGACGCTATATGTGCGCCCGGAGACCATCAATAGGTAATTCAGCGAAAAGATTTCCACAGCAATATTTTTCGCGAGTCCATCGGAAAACAATTTAGGGATTGGTCCTACACTTGGCGGTTACTCAGCTACCTGCGGATATGAATTCTTCGACGCATGGTGGTTCAGTTCGTGCCGTCGGCAGCCAAGGCGGCGCGGATGAGGCCGGCGAGTTCGACTGCCTGCTCCAGAGACCAGGACAGTATTCCGTTTTCCGCCATCAGGGCATGGAATTGCTGTTCGCGGTAGGGCACTCCAGGTGGTAGGGCGGCAACGTGCCAGTGGAGGTGAGCGTTGCCCTGTTGGCTGCCGAGACTGGCGATATATAGCCGTTCGGTGGGGACCACCGTTTGCAGTGCTCTCCCAACGCGGCGAACCATTCTCATCAGTCGCAGATATTCGTCTTCGTCCAGGTCGTCAACCACATGCTCATGGTGATGTTTCGGCGAAACGAGCACGTAGCCGGGCAGGGTCGGATACCGGGACAGGAACGCGATGTTCTCATCGTCCTCAGCAACGATCTGCTCAAGCTTCGAGTCGTGCTGTCCCGCGACGATGGCGCAGATGAAGCACGGTTTCGAGCGAACCCGCCGTTCATAGTCGTCGATGTCGAACGAGATGCGTTCCATGACAACGATTCTGCGCCGATCCTGCTCACGAAGGCGCCGGAACGGCACGATAATTACGCGGCGCGGTGCCGCCTGATCGGGGTGGTCGCGGTGAGCAGAAGGAGCTGAATCAATGATGTTCGACGACAAGTTGGGCGAGTTCCAGCAATGGCAGGCCAGCCCATGGGGCAGGCTGCGGTACACGGTGGCGATGGCGAACCTTGTCCGGCACCTGCCCGCCGAGCGAGGACTGGAGATCCTCGATGTCGGTGGTGGCAATGGTGTGGAAGCGGTTGAACTCGCTCGACGCGGACACCACGTCACCATCGCCGACCCCTCACCCCAGTCCCTCGCCGAAGCGAACACGATCGCCTCCGAGCGTGGCGTCCGCGACCACATCACCACATACCCGGCCGATATCGACTCCCTCGGCGCCACGCTGGGCACCGACGGCTTCGATGTCGTGCTACTGCATAACGTGCTTCAGTACCTTCCGGAGAGGGAACGCACCGCAACCATGCTGGCGGACCAGCTTCGGCCGGCTGGGGTGCTGTCGCTGATAGCACCCAACGCTGACACCGACCCACTGCTGAGTGCGGTGCGTGGCCTGGATCTGGACGAAGCACTGTGGCTGCTGGATAGCCCCACCCGGTACAGCGGCGCGTACGACACCAGAACTCACGCCTGCTATGCCGACCGGGTCGCGGCGGACCTGCGCACGGCGGAGCTGAGCGTTATCGGGAGGTACGGCATCCGCTGTGTCTGCGACCTCATCGTCGACGACTCCCGCAAGTCCGACCCGGATTTCTACAGCAAGCTCGAGCGGCTGGAACTCACCTTGTCCCACCGCGCTCCGTACACCCATACCGCACGGTTCTTCCACCTCATCGCAGCCCGCGCACAGTAGATGCTCCGCACGGCGTACGTCCCGAGGCGTTCGCCGAGCCTCTCGTCCGCACGATGCGCTGCGGAGAGCGTGGGAGGCTGGGGGCCGTGACCGAATCCTTCTCCTGTCCGATTGTCGCTACGGTAACGCCGTACCAACGTGGCGGTCACCTGGATCTTTCGGCGTTGAGCGACTATCTGGATCTGATTGGGGCTGCGGGTGTCGAGACGGTCCTGGTCAACGGAACCACCGGGGAATTCGCCAGTCTGACGGTGCGCGAGCGGATCCAGGTCGCCGAGCACTGCCGAAGCAGGTGGAGCGGTGTCCTGGTCGTGCACGTGGGTGCATGCGCGGTCGGTGATGCCGTGGAATTGGCGCGCCACGCCAGCGACTTCGCCGATGCGCTGGCGGTGATGAACCCGTTCTTCTTCGCCGAGGCTGCCGAAACCGGGATCGGGGCCTACTTCCGCGCAGTGTTGCCGCACTGCCTGCGCCCGACACTGCTGTACAACTTCCCACGCCACACCCAGGCACCAATCCCACCGCGGCTCGCCGCGCAGCTGGCCGGAGAGTTTCCGCAGCTGACCGGGATCAAAGACTCCGGGAAGGACCGCTCATTGACCTACGAGTATCAGCAGATCGGCCCCGACTTCCGGGTGTATCTCGGTGACGACCGGATCGGGGCCCGGATCGCGGAGATCGGGGCGGCCGGGGTGGTCACCGGCGCCGGAGGGCCGGTCGCGGAGCTGCCGGTAGCGGTCGCAGCGGCGGTGGCGGCCGGTGACATCGAGCGTGCCCAGGCCCGGCAACACGAATTCGACCGCTACACCGACGCCCGTAAACGACTACCCATCAGCGATGTCGCCTTCGCCAAAGCCGCGGTGTCGACCCGGCTGCCCGGGTTCCCGACCCTAGTCCGGCCACCGCTGACCTCAGCATCACCCGAACATGCGCGAGAGATCCACACGGTCATGAGATCGATACTTCCGCTACTCCACCGTGACAACCCGGCGTACTGATCAGAATCCGGTTCAGTTTTCGATCACGAGATCGCACACTGTGCGGGCCAGTTCCCGAACTCCGGAATCGAGAACACCGGACCGATACCCAGTCCAGTCCGCCAACTTGGGTGCGTCGCGGGCAGAACCCCGTGCGATCATCCGCTGTCGAACCTGTTCGGTGGGCGAGTCTATCCACACGGTCACGACCGGCAGGTCCGCCTCAGCTTCGGTGTGCTGTCGCATGAAAACTCCCAACGGAAGTCCTGCGGCGCCTGCCGCACGCATGGTCGACAGGAACGGTGCGTCCAGCACCACCGGGTGGTGGGTGGCCACGGTCAGGCCGGTACGGATGAGGCTGTCGTAGATGCCCGGCGCAACGACCTCGCGGTAGGTGTCGGAATCGCGATCGAACGGATCGCCGGTCAGCCGCGTCATTACCGACTCCTCCAACGCCGGTGCGAGTGTGTCCTTGTCCAACACGACCGCGCCCATCCCCGCGGCGAGCCACCGCGCGGCCGAGGACTTGCCTGATGCGGGGAATCCGCAAATCACCATCGCACCAGTGCTCCGGATCGGTGCCGCCGCCTGGTCGAGCTGCTCGCAGACCAGGGCGGCCAGGGACGTCGACTGCTGTTCTTTCATCACCGATGGACTCCATCACACTTGCTTGCGCTGGCGAATTCAAGCCGCGTGCTGGTCACGTTGCGGGAACCGGTGTGCGTGCGCGGTGGGCGCGAACACGGCATTTGCCGGAGCAGTACAGTGCTGGTCTGCCACCGCGGCGCTGTTTCAGTGGCGCCGCGCACCCCGGTGCGGCGCAGATCCCAAGACGGTTCGGGCGACCTTCGGCAAGGCCGGGCCGTTCGGCCGGCGTCGGCGGTAGGGTGTGGCAGCCGTCCCGGTGTACTGGCCACTGGCTTTCGGTGCGCCACAGCTGGCGGTGGGTGCCGTGGTCGTCGACCTCGTAGGGTTGATAGCCGAGCCGAGCCAGTTCGGCGGCGTCGAGTCCGCGTTCGCGATGGAAGGTGTTGATGGTCGAGGCGCCGATGGCGCTGCGAATCTGGAAGCAGGGGCGTCCAGGGTGCGCGCCGCAGCGTAGGCACGGCTGGTCCATTTCGCCGTAGAACCCGCGCCAAAGCTCGCCGGTCACAGGCATGCTTGTGGCGAGGGACGCGTGTGGTTCGGCTTCATCAGGATGAAGTGGAGTCACGCTCGCGGTGACGGGATCGACCCATTCCGCGCGAACCAGGAACGGGAACCGCCTGCGTAGCTGCTTCCATGCCCCGGATGGCCGAAAGGCGTCTGTCAGCGTTGCGTGCACGTAGTCCAGCGACCGCGTGGCGGCCGTGAGCTCGGTGAGGGTGCCTTCGACCCGGACCAGTCCAGACGGCATGAGTAGAGGGACTTCGGTGGTCGAGGTCAGCCCGTCTGCGCCGAGGTCGATCATGCAGACCGATTTCGGCGGGTCGAAATCGATGGGCCGCGGGCCGAAGTCGTAGACATAGGGCAGAGGCGAGCCCGAGTAGCGGACCGCGCGGGAGACCGCGTGCGGCCAGTGTAGGTCACCGAGCGCGACATAGTCGATTCCGGCGAACACCTCGACCGGGACCGTGTGACGGCTACCGACCCGCAACCGTTCCGGACCGCGTTCGGTGGGGTCGGCCACTGGAACATGACCGACCACCACCGAACGCGCTTCCGGACGGCCCGCCAGGTCCGCACGCACTCGCGTCATCGCGGTAAGCCAGCGATCGGCGTGCGACCGGCCCGCACCACAACCGAGCGCGGATCCAGTGAACTGCAGACATGGAACCCCGTACACCGCGACAGACCCGTGCTCGTCGTCGAACAACACCGGCCTGCCGATGCCGGCCACGCTGGTCACCAAGTGCAACCCGCCTGCGGCAGAGAACACTGCTCCGGCTCCCAGACGGATCGGTGAGTCATGGTTACCTGCTATTATCAGCAGCTGCGCGCCAGCAGCTCGGATCGCGGCGAACGCGTCCTGACACACAGCAACCTCGGCCTCAGATGGATCGGTTCTGTCGTATATATCGCCAGCGACGACCACGAGATCGACTTCCCACTCCTCTACGAGTGCTGGGATCTCCCCGACGAGTATGACCCGCTGAGCGGCCAGCAAGGGCATGCCACGCATCCGGAACCCGATATGCCAGTCGGACGTGTGCAGGATCCGCATGCGCGACAGGATATTCCGCGCCACTGACAACTCTCGCGGACCGGGGTCACAGTGCCCAGGGGTACCCGCAAGGAGTTCCAGCGGTGGGCCTTCGTGCGGCAGGCGCCGGCCGTTTCGCTGCTCCGATTACCAGCCGAAGTAGCTGCGGATGAGCAATTCGTCCGGGCGTGGCTCGGGTATATGGAGGTCTTTTGGCGCGCATCCGAGGAGTGGGTGGGCGTCTGCGGTGGGGTCGGTGGGGTGGTGGAACAGGATCAATTCGATCACTGTGTCGACGTAGGCGAGCGCCGTGGTCATCAAGGTGACCGCGAAGGTGGCCAAGTCGCCGACGGTCGTCGGTTCGGCCGACAGGACCGTGGTGCTGGCCTTCCAGACGCCGAGTTTGGCGACCTGTTGCTGGGTGAGTTTCACGTCGTCGAGCAGGTCGAGGTTTACGGCGATGGTGGTAGCGCTGCCGTATCCACGGCTCGGTACCGGCCCAGTCGGCAGTACGGCCTCATGGATGTAGTTGCGCAGTGTCGAGGTGATGTAGGCGTAGGTTCTGTATTCGACGATCCGGTCCACGATCTCACCGGCGGCGTATTTCTCGACGATGTGGCTGGTGATTAGGGGCAGAGAGTGCAGGCTCTTGGGTTCGTTCCTCTTCGGTCCCCGGCCGTCGTGCAGCCGTCTGAACAGTCGGCCGAATGTGTCGAATACTGCGGTCAGGTAGAGCAGTTCGCGGTCGAATGCCTCGCTGACCCGCTCGGTGGTATCGGCGGTAGGTGTGTGCGGCCCGTTGTGGGTCGACAGTGCGGCCAGCAACTCGTCGAGCGCGCGCAGCGCGCGCTGGGCCCGTGCCGAGATCGAGCCGAGGTCGGAGACGACATCGGTGTGCCTGCCCATCAGGGCGGCCACCATCAGGTGGCGAAGATGCGGGATGTGGCTCTCGATCCCGATGTGGTAGACCCCGCTGACCGATCCGGCGCGCAGATCGTCGTAGACGATGACGCCCGTTCGGTTGTACCGCAGGCTCAGGTTTCCCGTCATGCGCAGATAGTGACCGAATATCGGTAGCAGGTCGGGAGGGGTGATCATGGCGGCGATATCGTTGTCGGCGACTTCGGGTCGGCCCGCGGTCGGCGCCTCGGTCACCACAACGTCTAGCCCGAGTTTGAGGGCCACGGCCGCCAGCGCTGCGGCGCGGTAGCGGTCTTCCTCGGTGAGGTCGGATTCTGCCGACTGTAGGGCGTCGAGGTTGGCGTAGACGCCGAAGAACGGGCACCAGCCGCCGAAGGTCTGCTCGCCTGCGGTGTAGGTGGTCACCCAGACCTGCGACGCGTCGGCGATCTTTTCCAGTTCGCCGAAGCTGTGATAGTCCACGACATGCACGATCGCGCAATCGAGGCGCTGCCTCCACGGTTCGGTCAGATCGTCGTGTTGCTCGCCGAATACGAGGAACGCGGGCTCGATTTCCGGGCGCCGTCGCAGCACCGATACGAAGTCGGCGATATCGGGCGGCTCGGCCCCCAGGGTCGACAGATCCAGGCCGACTCGCAGCGGGCCGCGTCGCCGGGACGAGTGGATACAACGGCCGATGCTCGCCATGTGGTGCACGGACATACCTCATGAAGCGATGCTCCGGCGCGTCGTGGGGCAGTACCAGCCCCTCAGTGCCGGTCACGCCGAAAGTCTCTCCCGCCACGGCAGTCCGGCGCTACATCTGTTTCGATGACAGCGCCCGGTGTAGCGGGTCGGCCTGGTGGTGGTTCGGCCAGCCGCCTGTTCTGGTTTCTCGTCGGCGGTCGCCGTGCTCCGGCGGGGCCCGGCGGCCGTCGAACCAGCCGCGGACGGCGATGAATCGGAGCTGGCCGGGCCGTCCGCGTCTCATTCGATAAAGCCCGGCTCCATCGGCCGATGGCATCTCTACCCCAGGGGCTCATCGCCACGATCCGCCACCGACCGGTCATCCGGGCCGCAGTCTCGGAACACCTCTCCTTACGAGGCGATAGCGTAGCCACCGATTACACTCGCGCTCTCCCATGAGGATCCCGCGTGGGTATTCCGCGCCGACGAAGTGCCGTCAGGACGGTGGTGTGGTTGACGTCGAGATGGTTGCCGACCCGGGCGAGTGACCAGCCGAGCTTGTAGAGATGGATGGCGGTGTCGACCTGGTCGGGGGACAGCCCGCGGCGGCGCATCGGTACCTCGTGTCGGTGGAGGATATTGCTGACTGTGCGCCGTTCGATACCGAATCGGGCAGCCAGTTCATACACGGTTGCTCCGGCCTGGTAGCCGGTGATCAGCTCCGCGACTTCATCGGCGTCGAGTTGCCGTGCCCGCCGGGGTCTGATTCTCACCACAGGCGGTGGGGCCGATGTTGTGGGGTCGGGTAGCTTCTGGATCAGGTTTTCCAGGGCTTCCGCCTGCGTTTCAGGGCTTCTACCTGCGCTTTTAGGGTTGTAGTAAGGTCCCCCAAGGTCCACCAGGGAAAACGCATTCTTTTCGACTCTCTTGCAAGTCGGTTGACGACAGTTCTGACGACAATTCACATCGCCGTGTCATCAGCCGACGATTCGAACAACGTGCCCATCGAATCCAGCGCATCGCGCTTCACCGCCTCGATCACTTCCATGTAGATGCTCGTCGTCACCACGATCGAAGAGTGCCGGAGAATACGTTGCACCGTCGCCGCCTCAACACCCTGGGCGAACAGCAACGTCGCGCACGAATGCCGGAGATCGTGCACACGAATCTCACGCACGCCTGCCTTGACACACAATGCGCGGAACATGCGGTTCACGTTCCGCGGTTCGATCGGTTTGCCGAATTTCGTGGTGAACACCAGACCGGACTCGTGCCAGGCTGTACCGGCCGCAAACCGTTCCTCGAGTTGTCGTTTCCGATGCTCACGAAGAATCGCCACCAACGGGCGCGGCAGCGGGAGCGTAGCGTTCGATCCTTCCGTCTTGACCTCATCGAGTTGTAGCCGACCGTCAACCCGATGCAGTGCTTGCCGAATTGTCAGCCGACCGCCGACCAAGTCCATGTCAGCCCAAGTCAGCCCGAGCGCTTCACCGCGCCGCAGGCCCATCGACAGAGCGACCGCCCAAAGAGCGTGCAAGCGATGCCCTTCGGCCGCGCGAAGAAACTGCTTGGCCTCCACCGGCGTGAAATACCGGACCTTGTAGTCCCCACTACCACCGACCTTGACCAAACGTGCCACGTTCCGGCTGATCAACTCGTCATCCACCGCATCCTGTAGCGCTGCACGCAGCACACGCAGAACGTGCCGGATCGAGCTGACCGACAACACCTCTCCACAGCATTCGGCCGGAGACTTAGCGCAGCACCGCGGTTTCGCCCGCGCCGCGTCCTTGCCCTGCCCGCAGCATTGGCACTTGGTCCGCAGGCCATTGATGAACGTCCGGACATGCCGACTTTCCAACGCCTTGAGCTTGCGCCGACCCAGGCCAGGCACGATATGCAGCCGCACATCTCCCTCGTATGTCGCATACGTGGTACGCCGGACATTGGGTTCGGCTACCTCGCGCAACCAGTACGTCATGTACTCCCGGACCGTCATCGTGGTCACATCGATCGGAATTCCCTTGCGCTGCAACTCTTTCAGCCGCGTACGCTCCGCATCGGCTTCTTCCCAGGTGCGGCCGTACACGCTGATCCGCTTACGCTTGCCGTCCGGTGTATCCACGAACAGCTTGAGTTCGACGCGGCCGTCCTTGCGCTGGCTGATCGTGCCGGAGCCATTCGGGTTGCGCTTCCGCGGCTTCCGCTCTGCCATCACGCGGCATCCTCGATCAGGCCGGACACGTAGTCATCGAACGACTTCCGTACGATGCGGCGACACCGGCCAACCTTCACCGACTGCACGCGCCCATCCCACAACAGCCGATAAATCGACCACGTACTCACCTCCAGCTCATCCGCCGCAGCCTGGACCGTCATGAATCTCCCGCTCATCGATTCCCTCCTACGCCGCTTCCTGAATTGCCGAGACTTCTTGCGCGGGTGGTGGGTCTGTGATCAGGCCCTTTGCCGCGAGGTATTCGTTTTGCCACACCGAGCGTTGCGCGACCGCGGACATGATCAGGTGCTCGCGGCGTGGCACGTCGGGGTCGCTGGGTTCGGTCAGGCGCACGATCCAGCCCTGGGCTTGTTCGGCCTTGGCTATGCCGGCAGTGGCGAGGACTTGCCGGACGAATTCGATGCGGTCGGCCTTGTGGTCGGGGAGGGTCTTGTTGCTCCAGCGTCGTGACGTCTGCACCCGGCGAGCCCGCAGGCCGAGGGTGTCTCGGCGGTGTGCTTTGCCTTTGCAGCGGCCCGGGACGGTCTTGTCTTTGGCGTTGCGTGGGGCGATGCCGTAGCGCAGCCACACCGCGCAGGTCTCCGAACACGGGGTGCGCTGCAACTCGTGGTGGAGTCGTTCGTAGTGGCGGCGGGTGCGTTCGTTCGGGGCCTCGAGGACTTCGCCGATGGATTTGGTGAGGTACTTGGTCAGGTAGCCGATCAGCTTGCCCGCTGTCTCCCCGCCGATCACGCCCTTGGCCTTGCCCGGGCGGACGGGGCCGCGCTCCCCGTCACCGTCCACGAGACTGCCGTCGTCGTCGCCGATGTCGCGGGTGTCGGTTTGCACGCCCCAGCGGAGCACGTGGGCGGGTTGCTGGTCGTCCATCTCCTTCATGAGCGCGAGTGCCTCATCGAAACTCGGGAGCCGTTGCCCGGTCTCGGGATCGACGAACCCGCCCGCCTGGTGGTCCCAGACCGGCATGTGGTCGTCTGTGTAGATTTCGTGGTCGAAGTGCGGCCACCACACTTGGTGGTAGGTCGCGGCGATCACCTGGTTGATCAGCTCGTGCGGGTCGGTGCCACGCACCGCGATATGCGCGTGAGGAGCACCACGGCGCTGAGGTTCCACGGTCGCGAAGTACTGGACGTTGCGGCCCGCGGCGCGCCGCCAGTTCTGGATGAGCCGGTCCAGCAGCATCGGGAAGAAGATCGCGTCCCGGGCGGCACGCCGGTAGTCGTAGGTGTCCGGGTCGACCGGTGAACCGTCCCCGCACACCTCGCCGTTCTTGTTGACCGCGCCGTCGGTGTGGCAGCGGCCGTAGGAGGGCAGGGTGACGGTGAGGAAGGTCGAGGGGCGGTGCTTGCCCGCGAACTGGCGGCCGATGGTGGTCTTGGCGATCTTCTTGCGCGGTAGGTTCGGCATGTCCTGGCGCCGTTTCGTGGACCGCGTCCGGCGCTGCCGGGGTTTGGCGTCGATCCCGGGAATGCGGCCCTGCAATCCCGAGTCCCGCAGCTCCCGATCCAGGTCCGCGATGACTTCCCGGAACCCTTCGGCTGCTTCGTCGTCGCCCGCCTCGCGTGCGGCCTTGTATTCGGCCAGCAGGTCAGCGCGAGCGGTCAGGAGGTCTTTCTGGTGGTCGGTCGGTGGGGTGCGGTCGGAGACCGGTTCTTCCTCCATGTGCCAGCCCTCCCGGCACTGCGCGATCCGCAAGGCGCGAGCCTTCGCCGCACAGGAAGGGCAATCCGATGCCCGAGTCGACTTGCACGCTGCCGCAACGTATTTCGACTCACCGGTGGCGGGGTTGAACGCGCGCATCGGGATCGGGCGCTTGCACACCCCGTACTTCTCCGCCGCGGCTTCAGCGATATCGACCAGGTTCGGCAGGGCGCGACGCTGCGCGGCAGTCTGCCGGGCCGGAGCGTTGTCGGCGCGGGGTTCGGTAGTCATCAGGCAGCCTCCCCGGTCCGTCCAGGACCGTCGATGGTGGGCAAGGTGATCGTTTCGGCGAGTGAATCCGATTGGCGCAGCACCAGTTCCATCACGCCGGGACCGGCGACAGTGGCGCGGCACTCCTGCGCGCCGAAGGTGTGCGCGATCCGCTCGACGCGGTTCTCGTAGTCCTCAGGGCACTGACCCTCCAGCATCCGCACCCGCAGCCGATCCACCGTTGCCCCGATCTGGACCCCGATCAAGCGCGGGACACGAACCGCCTCGTCGTCGCGGATGGTCAGGTGGCAGGCGTGCAGGCGGGCAGCCCAACGCCAGCGGTAACGCCGCCAGGCCCGGAACCGGGTGCGTGCCCGCGAGGTGACCCACCGCTCGAACATCTCCGGACGCCGACGACGCCCGAGCATGATCCCCGCAGCGAACACCCCGACCACCACGACACCCACACCCCAACCCAGCAGCAACCCGGCAGCCACCGCCACCGCGAGCGGCAGCGTGATCACCGGGAACAACACCGCCCACCACGCGACCACGAACACCACACGAACGACCTGCCACACCAGTTCCAGCAGCGCACCGGCGACCACATCGAACGGGTCACGAGAATGACTGTGGCGCTGCCGATTTCGTTTCGGGTTCATCGGTCCTTCTCCTCATCGGCGAACAAGCTCAGCTGCCCATCACAGTCCCAGCGGCCGACCTCGGGCAGTTTCCGGCGGCGGTCCTTCGACTTGGACGCCCGGACCTGCGCGGCGGCCTTGGCGACGATCGGATTGACCTGTGGCGCTTCATCTTTCCTGGTCATGCCGCAGTTACCTCCTGATCGGCGTAGAGGGGCGCGAGGAGCCAGGCGTACGCGGTGACCGCCTGGGGAGGGACGACGCCGTTGCCGAGGATCTTCAGCCGTTGCGCCCTGGTGAGGGTCAGGGCGGGATCGGTGACCCAGCCGGCGGGCCAGAACATCATCCACTCGACGAACGCCGGAGACAGGCACCGGTTCCCGCGGGAATTGCGTTCGGTCGGCGGAGGTGCCGGGCGGGACAGGTTTTCCTGGCGTTCGATCGCGGCGCGGTACCGGCCCCAGTCCGGGGTGCCGTCGATCAGGGCGTAGTCGATCAGTTGCCGGGAATGACCGGCCCGCCGATCCGGGTGCATCCCGCCGCCGGAACCGTCCGAGGCGTTCGGGGTCGGCAGCCACGCCGCGGTGGTGCGCAGGTCCGTGCCGCCGGTGCCGTGCTGGTTGGGTCCGCCCTTGCTGCCGTCAGTGGCCCGCGGAGTTGGCAGGACGCCGTTTAGGCCACATGGGCGCCGAGGACTTCCGGCAGGGTGCCGTTGCCATCCTCCACGTGTTTGCGGGCCGCTGGAGCGGTCAGCGAGCCGCGGGAATCCATCGCGCGCGGTGTCGGCAGGGTCGTAGACGACGACGAAGAGGCGTTCGCGGTGGTGGCAGGCACCCACGTCGGAAGCTCGCAGGCACGTCCATCGCGCATGCAGCCCGTCTTCGGCCAGGTCCCCGAGTACTCGATCGAACCCCAGAGACCGATGTCCGGCCACATTCTCCAGGAGCGTGACTCGAGGTCGTACTCGGCGAATTGCGTCCCGGACCGCCGGCCACACGTTGCGTCGGTCATCGCTTCCCTTCCTGCGTCCCGCCGCGCTGAACGGCTGGCACGGATACCCGGCGCACAACACGTCCACCGGTTCTGTTGTGTTCCAATCGATTCCGGTGATATCGCCGAGGTTCGGCACCTCCGGCCAGTGACGCGCGAGGACCATGCTCGCGGCCAGGTCCGGGTCGGCGTGCCACGCCATCGACGAGTCCGCGAACAACTCCAGCGCGGCCACATCCAGCATGCCCGACCCCGAGCACAAGGAACCGATCCGGGTCATGCCGCCCAGCCCCCGTCATCATCGGAGCCACTGAGATCCCAGCCGGGTACATGCCCGGTTTCGGCCCACAGGTGCGCGGCCACCGTCACCGCGTCCATGCCGGCGCGTTCGTAATGGCAGCGACGACGGGAACGGATGTCGACCACGGCGTCGATCGCGTCCTCAGTCCGCCGAAGCGCCTCGTCCTGGTACCGATAGGGACGGAAGTCGTTGCGAGACACGTTATTCCTCGATTTCTGAGTCGTTGATGCCGCACACCGAGCAGACGTGCGAACGGTCCTTACCGGCCAGCAGCCGACGCCGGGGCTCAGGGAAGCGGTGCCCGCGAGCGGCGCATTCGGCCAGCGCCACGCAGCCGTCGCACAGCACCTTGTCCCCGTCGTAGACCCAGCCGACCCCGGCGCCACGGCGCGTGATGTAGGCGATCGCTTCGTTGACCGAGGCGAAACACAGCTGGGCGTAGGCGGTTTCGCTGTAGCGGTCCCCGCAGCCGTCGCACAGGACGACCACGTGCGCTTGCGTGACGAACCCGCCGATCATGCCGCCTCCCCCAGGTCATCAGGATCGAACCCCGTGTAGTCCTCGGTCGGACCAGCGATCTCCGGTGCCGGGGAGTAGGTGTCCACGATGTCGTCGGCCTGATCGTCGCTGATCCAGAACGCGCGCACCCGCACGAACTCCGTCGTGCCGTCCTCACCCACATAGCCGACACCCGGTGTGTGCTCGGAGATCTCGTCGCAGCGGGCACCGCGAGCGCGGGAGCCTTGGCCGTGCACCATGGTGGTCTGGGTCGGTTCGTCCAGCCGCAGGCCGATGCGGACCGGGAACAACTGCCGGTTGGGCATGGTCTCCTTGGACGGGTCCTGCAACGCAGCGACCACCGAGATGCCCGCGGCACGGCCCTTGGACAGCAGTTGCCCCGTCAGTTGCCGGAACTTCTCCTGGTCGGCGCGTTCCGCGTACGACGACAGCGACGCGGCTTCGTCGATGATGATCAGGATCAGCGGCTCATCCACCGTTGGGACGAGCTTGCGGATTCCGTTGCGGCGCATCCGCACCAGCCGCTCATCCATGTCCGTGACGGTTTCCTTCAGCACGGCGAGGATGGTTTTCTCGGTGGTGGCGAACCGGGTGAACAACTTGTCCTCACCGCGCCCGAACTCCGCACCGCCCTTCGGATCGGCCATGCGGACATCCACCAGCTTCGCCCGGATCGCCGGACCCAGACCGGCCAGGATCGACCACAGCACCGAGCCCTTGCCCGATCCGGTGGCACCGGCCAGGAGGATGTGGGCGTAGAGGATGCGCAGCAGCCAGAGTTCGCCGTCTTCGCGGAACCCGACCGGGACCGCCTCCAAGTCCACGTCATTGGGGACAGCGGTCGACCGCGTTGTCGACGCCGCGAGAGTGTCATGCACCCGCACTTGAAGACGGACCCAGCCCGGAGCAGGTGACGAGGCAGTCACCCGCGGCACCCCCAGATACGCGGCCAACGCATCCAGAGTCTTGTCCTGCGTCCAATCCGAGAGAGACTGGCCGCCCAGCATCAGCAAATCGACGGTCAGGCCGTGGCGGTCGTAGTCCCACCACTGCACGGTCGGGAAACCCTTCTCCACCGAACCGAGACCGAGGTCGGCGAACATCCGCCACGTGTAACCAGTCACGGCGATATGCAGCACCGCCGTCCGCAACACTTCCGGAGCCTCCGCCACGATCTCGGCGATCGGCCGCGGCGTGCTGTCCGCGGGCAGTCGACGCCACACACACATCCGGGTGAACAACCCCGCCGCACCGGCCGCAGCCACGGCATAGGGCACCACGTCAACGACGGTCATCGCATGACCCCCTCGAACGAGCCGTCACCGAGTTCGCAGAACAGCTGACAGCCATCCGCAGCCACGGGCGGCGCAGGCGGTTCCGTGCAGAGCATCAAGCAATCCGGAACTCGTTGCGGCACAGTCGTTTCCACCGGAGCCGACACCGCGGCCGGACGCACCGGAGCCTTCTCGGTGTCGTGGTCCGGGCCGAACATCAGCCACCCGCCGACACCCAGACCGGCGACGGTCATCGCCCCAGCAGTGATCAGGACACTTTTCGTGTCATCGGACAATTTCATGACGATCAACCCCCAACGGGCAAAGCGATCGGCAACATCGGCTGTTCCGGTCGCGCAGAACGAACAGGACGAGCAGCACTCACCCGCGGCGCAGCAGCCTGGGGAGCAGGCACCGGACGAGCAACAGGCTCAGCCACCGGCGCAGAAGCAGGAGACTCAGGGGCCACGGCAGGCTCCGGAGCCGGGACAGCAGCCGCTACAGGCTCGGCAGCCGTAACGGGTGCCGGGGCCGAATGCTGTTGTGCCGCACGGAACAACACCGCGAGACCGTGGGTGTCAACCAGCAGCGAAATCGGGGCGATAGCAGCCACCACCGCGCACAACCACGCAGGAAGCGCCCGACCGGCCTGCACGGCGTGAATACTGTTGCCCGCCACCGACACCAGCGCACCCACCACCAGCACCCGAGTGAAGAACCTCCGCTCCGGAGACTTCGCCAGCACCAGCGCACCAGCCGTGGCCTGCACAATCGTGCCGTCGATGATCAACGGGAACAGCCACGCTGTCCCCTCCGGGATATGCGCCAGCTCCGCGAGATCACGCAAGGTGGTGAACGACAGGACGAACGCGGCAGCGCCGACGCCCACGATCACCAGGACCGCGAACACCCGCGCCGCCAGCATTCCCCGCTCAGGCGTGAACATCACGCAGCCTTCCCCGCCCCGTCGACCGCAGCCGAAACCGCCTGGTCCACAGCGCAATCCGCAGCCAGACGCACCGTAGCGTCATGCAGCATCAGGATTTGCGGCAGCGCCTCCGCGATCGTCCGGGCATCCTCCACCGTGACAGTCAGCGTCGCTTTCGACTCCGGAACACCAACGAGGCGAATCCGCACGAAGGCAGAAAACATCTCCCCGTCCACGTTCCGGCGAGCCGGTACATACTCCGCCTCCACACCATCGAAACCGGTGATCATCGTTGCGATGAACGACATGGCGATCACGCGGCCTTGTCGTCACGCGGACGCGACGCGCCGACGTTGTTCGGCGGCTGCTTCGCCCCCGAGTTGTCGCCCTTGATGCCCGTCGCGCGCACGGTCCAGGCGATCGACTTGTACTCGCCCTGACCAGCCATCTTCGGCTTCACGTGCAAGCCCTCCAGCTCGATCGGGCGCACGTTCTTCGAGATCTCCGGAGCCGACGGAACCGGCTGCTGATCCGCCACGAACACGACCTCGAAACTGGCCTGCTTCGCGTTGGCTGCCGACGGGTCGGTGACCGTGCCCTTCCACAGCCGCTTACCCGTGCCGTTGCCGTCGTTGTCCAGATCCACCCGCTGCCGCTTCGGCGCGTTGCGGTCCGTACTGAACTCCGTCACCGGCTGGATCTCACCCAGCAGAAACAGCCCCATCGGGAACGCATCGAACGCGGGAGTGAACCAACCATCCTTGAGCGACATCTAGTCATCTCCTCGAATTTGGGGAAGTCAGGCGATTTCCTGATAGCCGTACGGTAGCAGTTGCTTTCGTCGAGTAGCAACTACTTTCGTAACCCTGTAACCCAACCGTGACATTAGGAAGGAATCCCCTGGTAGAAGCGTCACGACTGACTGCTACTGTCGAAGACGCAACTGCTACCGATCAAGGAGATGGCCAGTGCCGGAGACAAGCCGTCAACGCCCATTACCAGCGCATTTGCGTATCGCGCAGGCAATTCGGAACGACATCGAATCTGGCCGTCTACGTGATGGGCAACGGCTTCCTTCCACGCGCGCGCTTGCTGATGAGTGGCAGGCCAGCCAACTCACGATTACCAAGGCGATGGAGCAACTTGCCGCAGACGGCTACGTCGCAAGCCGCGATCGCTCGGGCCGAATCGTCACCACCCCAACAGCCGTCAGCCTTTCACTGACTCACCCTGTTCGACCGGTGCGGCCCCGTGCTGTCTACGTGGGCGGTTATCCGGGGAGCGGCAAGAGCGAGTTCGCGAGAACCCTTGCGCGAGAGACAGGTTGGGCAATCCTCGACAAGGACACCATCGCGCGACCGATCATCGAGCCCGCGCTTGAGGATCTCGGATCAACGATCGATGACCGCGAGTCCGACATCTACCTCAGTCGCATTCGCCCACGCGAATACGAGGCGCTGGCGGCTGTTGTTCAAGACAATCTTGAAGTCGGTAACTCCGCGATTGCTTCCGCCCCGTACCTCCGTGAATTCATCGACCAATCCTGGCTCGAACGCATCATCGCGCGAGCCGAAACCGAAAGCGCAGACGCTACTTTCGTGTGGGTCCGATGCTCCCTGGAATCCATGCTGATGTACCTACGCCGCCGAGGAGCGGCCCGAGACGCATGGAAGCTGGCGAACTGGGAGACGTATAGCGCAAGTCTGAACCTCGACCTACGGCCCCTCGTTCCGCACGTCGTCATCGACAACGACCCCGATAGCCCACCCCTGCGAAAACAAGCGCAAGCACTTATCGAGAGCTTCCGACGCGAGACCACCGAACGATGACCGCTGGTGTGTTGCTCTACGGAGCCCCCGCCAGCGGCAAAGACACGGTTACGACCGCCCTGTCTCGGATTGATCAGCGCTTTCAGCTGTTCCAACGCCTCAAAGACGGCCCCGGACGAACCAACGGCTACCGAATGGTCAGTTCCGACGAGTTCGACAAGCTCCTTGACGCAGGAGCCCTCATCTGGTCCAACGCCCGCTACGGTGCGCGATACGCGATCGACAAGCCAGGGCTTCTACAGCTATTGGACGCTGGGTGCATTCCGGTCGTTCATGCAGGACAGCCCGGGGTTATTACTGCCGTCACGAATGCCACGCCCAACGTTCGGTGGGTCACAGTCGAGCTGCGCACGGATCGAGCGACAGCCCGAGCCCGAATCGAAGGCCGCGCGACCGGTGATCTCAACGCGCGCCTTCAAGCTTGGGACGAGACCGTCGCCCTTGCAACAGCGGAACTCACGATCGACACTGCCAGCACGCCGCCCGACGTAGCAGCTGCGGCGATTCGCGATCTGGCCTGCCAGTAAGCGACAGGTCGCGAGCAGCCCCGACGCTGAGCTAACGGGGTTTCCGATCCAATCAGACCTATCGTGTCCGCTGTCAGTCAACTATCATGTAGCCGTCACGAGAGTGATGCTGGCGGTGGGACGCCGGTCGCACCCGACGCCCCACCTGATGGGTCACCTAGCCCGCAACCAGCGGACCAGCACGAGCGCCCCGGCGATCACGGCAGCAGCCACCCAGCAGATGCCGTAATCGACCGGGGCCTTGCTCTTTGCCCGGCGATGTTTCGCCATACCCACCACCTCCTTCCTGGGCGCGGTGTGTGGACCAAGTCCACCGCCCCTCGAACGGAGGTGTCATCACCCTACGCCAGCACGCCGACCGGAACCGTTGAAACACAACCGATCCCGGACCTACCGGGCTACCCGCCTCATCCGGATCGACGTTCGTCGGCTACGCCCGTTCCCGGCTTCACGACGAAGCGCAGCAACCCGTGCCATGTCGTTGCCGAATTTCGCTATACAGACTCAAGGGCGGCGCTGGCGCGCCGCCAAAGCGGCGCCGCCACGCGGCGCCGCGCAGCCGCCCACCTCCGCAAGCTACGGCCAGCGGGCGCGTCGGGCGCGTCGGCGCCGCTTTCGCGACGGGGTAGAACGCCGACCATCCCTGTCTGACCACCTTCCCCAACGCCGAGGCAGTGCTGGGCACGTCGTCAGCCGTACCCGACCTACCTCCCGCCGTCGATCCCGAAACGGCCGGCATCCCAGCCCGGTCGACCGGCTGTGGTCACCGCACACCACGTCGTCCTCATCGCCGCGGATGTCGCCTCCGGGTGTCGGTGGCGGGGCTGGGGCAGAACCGGTTTCGTGCCCATCACCTCCGGTAGCAGCGGTCACCAGGGTTCCTTCCCTGGGGTGATCGATCTGCCGAAGGCATACCACCCTGCCGGGGTGCTCCAAAGGGCGCTTCGCGTCACTACGTGATGGGCATTCGCCCACCCTTTTCCGCACCCCGGCAGGGTGGTACGGGCGATGCCCAGATCGAACACCCCAGGGAAGGAACCCACCATGACCGCCACCACCTCGCTCATCGCGTGCACCACCCCCGGCTGCCCCAACCCCGCCACCGACACCCTCCCCATCTACATTCCCGGCGACGAGGACGACGTGGTGTGCCGCGAATGCCTCGACGCCTACTGGGACGCCCGCAAGGCCGCGGAGATCAACCAGTACTGACCTGGAGGGGGCTTCGGCCCCCTTTCCCTCCGGTCCGCCAGCAACGCCGCTGGTAGCGAGCCGCCAACGACTGTCGGCCCCAGGACCGGAGCTCCCGGACAGCCCGCTACCCGGTACGGCCCACTTCCTTCCCAGCCGCACCGGGTAGCGAGGCACCCGCAATCCAGGAAGCTTTACACGGAGTCGAGAACCCCGTTCGGGCACTTTAAATGCTCCGTTCGGACACTTTTGTGGTCCATTTGGACCACCAGTGCACTACACTGCAATCCAGTCCACTGGACTCTACATCTGTCCATCAGCCAATCAACTGGGTCGATGAGACAGGAAGGAGTCGGCCGACGGGCATGTCGAACCGACTCCATCCGCCGGGCTAGTGCGTCATCACGATCCAAAGAAGGATCATGATCAACCACTGACCCGGTATGTGCAGGTGGATGCGGGTCGTTATCTCAAAGTCTGCGGCCCGCAACCACTTCCAGCGCTTCATTCGCACTGGTCTCCTATCTCTCCCCGGAGCGACGACGGACGGTCCGCCGTTCAAATGCCCGAAGACGAGTTCCCGATCCGCGAGGCATCGCCACGAGATCGGTACGGGGACAAAGATTAGCCGATCATCTCTCCTCGGGATTAGCGATCGGAACCCCAATAACCCACGAGTGGCCGACTTTCCATCCTGGGCACCCCCGACACGGAACCATCCACGATGGAACCCCACCTTCCTCATGGCCCGATGGTCTCGCTCCGGACGAACGAGTCAAGGACCACCTACGGTGTCCGCTACGCGGTGGCTTCGCCATCCTTGACACGCCCGCCCTCCACCGAGAGATGGCCAGTATGAGGAAGATGGGGGAGAAGCAGTCAGGGGCAGATAAACGGCCTATCGGTGTGGGGGCATGACGACACCTCCGACGACAACGACGACGACAGTCGAGCATCGGAGGCACCTCGGCATCATGGAATTAGATGTGTCATACTCCCTAGTCAGGCAGTTTGCCCGCTCCTGGCAGTGTGGGGGTCAGGGGTTCGAGTCCCCTTAGCTCCACCCATCATATTGGCAGCTCAGGGCATGGAAATGTGCTCTGAGCTCTCACTGTGTCAGTAACCTCTATGACGACGACGCAGCGTTCGTCGTGCACCTGGAGCAGGACAAAGGCAACTCGCCCATGGCCATCCACAAGCACGGATCTCTCTCGGCCGGGTTGTGGGATGGCGGCTGAGTAACGATCGAACCCACCGATCCCGTTCAACCCCGTGCGCCAGTGCCCGGTTGCCGCGCGTGGACGCCCCCGAGATCGAGATCTTCGACAACGACGAATGGGAACTGTTCGAATAGCTCCTGCCGCCCCGCTGGCGCGCCCAGGTGGAATTCGGCCTGGTGTCCATGGCTGATACACACGGTCGTCGACCGGCGATCCGCCCCTACTCGTCGGGGTTACGACGGTCCGATCCGGCCTCGCGGAAGACGAGGGCAAGGGTTTCCTCGTCGAGCGGCCGTTCCGGCTCCGGCTTCTCGTACGGGTTTTCTCTTGCGACCGGAAGCATTTCATCGTATCCCGGGTCGCCGGGGAAAAACTCCTCGAAGCCGTGGTAGAAGACGCCGTCCTCGGTCCGGCCACGCAAGTGGACCAGGATCGTCTCGCCGTCCTCGGCGAGCATGGGCGGGCTGGTGTCATCCGAATACGCTGTCAAAATACTCCTCCAGCCGTTGCGCTAGTTGGCGGTCGCCGAGAGTGAACTTGCGCAGTTGCTTCGGCCCGTACCGCCACGCGGCCCACGCCTCACCGAACGCCTCGCTCGGCTTGTCGTAGTAGTTCTTCCAGTTCCTGTGCTTGCCGATGGCCTGAAGCATCGCCGAGTGTAGTTCGCGCCAGCGAGGCGAGTCGCTGAGCCATTTCCCGCCGGTGCCGTACGCCGCGTCGACGGCGTGCCCGAACTCGTGCAGGACCACGTCGAGGCTCCCACTCTTACCACCGGAGTTGATCACGATGCGTCTGGGGCCGCCCATGTAGACGCCTTGCACCGTGTTCCAACTGGTTCCGGGTTTGCGGCCGTACGGTGTCGTGCCGACCAGACTATCGGTGCCGGGCAGCTCCAGCAGCGGGCGATTCCCGATGACGATTCCGCCGCCGGGGATCTCGTTCATGTGCTCACTGACCCGCCTGAAAATGTGGCTGGGCACGAGTCCGAAGTGATCGAGCAACTCGTTCGTCTCCGGCGACCGGTCCATGATGTTCACGAACGCGCCACCGTCGGGCGGTGGATAGGCGACGACGAATTCGTAAGCGTTGCCGAGACGTACGACGTCACCCGAGTGCAGCCTGAACTGTTCTCCGGCGTTGATCCGCGCACCGTTGACGTAGGTGCCGTGAGTCGATCCTTCGTCACGGATCCAGACCCGGCCGGAGGGTTGGACACCGAGGCTGGCGTGCCGCCGGGATATCTCGTTGAAGCGGGGCAGGCCGTCGGGCAGCGCTCCGCCCGAACGCCCGAGCAGCAGTGGCTCGCCACCACGCACGACATCACGGGTCAGATCGCCGTGCGTGCTGTTCAGCCGTACCGGCAAGGTGCGGACCGCGCCGGCCTGATACCCGTCGTCGAACCGCGCCGCGCCCACCCAATCGCCGAGCCGAATCTGGTCGCCGGGGCGCAGGCGCACCGGTACACCCGGCTCGGCCTTGATGTTGTCGACCCAGGTCCCCCGCGCCGAATTCTCGTCGCGCAGCCACACATTGCCGTACTCGTCGCGATAGACGACGGCGTGCCGGTTCGACACTCTCTTGTTGCCGGCCAGGTGCTCGGACATCGGCGAGTCCGCTCCCCGGCCGATCACCACCTCCTCGCCGCGCCGCAGGGCGAGGGGCGGCAGATTCTCGTCGTCGGCCAGTCGCAGCGGCAGCGGCGGTTCTTCGCCCAGTCGGAAACGCGCGGATACCTGGCTGAAAGCCACCTCGTCACCGGCGTTCAGGTAGCGCTTCTCGCCGGCCGGGAGGAGTTCCCCGTTGACCTTCGTTCCGTGCCAGCTGTCGCCGTCCGGATCGCGCACCCACACTCGGCCGTCCACGTCACGCCCGACGACGACCTGCCTCCCGGTCGTACCCAGCATCGTGTGCCCGTTCAGCAGGCTGACGTCGACCGATACTTCCTCACCGGGCCCGAGCTGAATCGGGCGTTGTTGCCTGTGGGGCGCGAAAAACAGTTCGGCGGGCGGCAATTGGGGACGCTCGGTCGGCATCCCGAGGTGCGCTGTGCCCTGGTACTCGGGACCGAGTCCGACCCTGTCGCCTTCGCCCAGGGTCACCTTCTGATTCGGCGCGATCCGGTCGCCGTTGACCCACACGCCTTCCGACCCCGGACGATCGCGGATCCAGAGCCGGCCGTCGTGGTCCAGGCCGAGCGTCGCATGCCGCTCACCGACGCCGCGCACACCCCGAAGCTGGTGTGCGAAGGGAGAATTCTCGCCGGTTCCGACGTCGACCGTCTCGCCCGGAGCGATTCGCACCTGCGTCACGTCCGCCCCGCTGCCGAGCCGCACCCGCACCGGGCCCACATCGCCCGACACGTCCGTGGGCACGAATTCCGCCCTCGATTCGTATCCTCCCAGGAACAGTTCATCGCCCGGCTCGAGCACCCGGCGCTCACCCTGGCCGAGACGTTCGCCGTTCACCTTGGTGCCGTTGGTGGAACCGGCGTCTCGGATCCACACCCGGCCGTTCTCGTCCATGGAGATATAGGCGTGGCGGTGCGAAATGTAGTCGCGCCGATGCGTTTCGGGATGCACCATGCCACGGCCGATCTCGAGTTCCCGGCCGTTGCGGTAGAGCTTCAGCGCGGGTCCGTCGTTGCCGAACAGCCGCACTTCCGCCATCTGGCGCTGGAAGGCGACACCGAGTTCCAGATCGCGGCTGAGCATGACGTTCTGGCCGTCGTAGATGCGTGCCCAGCGGCCGCCCGTGATCTGTTTGCCGTCGACGAAGGTGCCGTTCGACGAATGGTCGTCGCGCAGCATGACGTGCCCCTGCTCGTCCACCATGATCGTCGCGTGGCGGCGCGAAACATGCTCGCCCGCAATGTTTTCGAGCAGTGCGTCGGTGCCGCGCCCGAGCACGTACTCTTCTCCCGGAATCAATCGCTGCGGAATCCGCGCGCCGTCCGGACCGGTGAATGTCACGTCGACGTAGCCGCCGTCGGGGTGCACGTACAGCTGCGTGAAACCGCCGGGTGGCGGAGCCGCCGCGAGTTCGTAGTGGTTCTGGTCCGCCGATCGCTCGGTGGGCGCGAGCCGCGGCTGCGGTTGCGTGGGGGGACCGTCGTAGGTCGGTTCTTCGGGTCGGGCACCTTCCTCGCGTACCTCGTCCGAACCAGGCTTGCGCACAGGCGATTCGGGCTCGTCGGCCGGGGGCCGCGGCGGCGAATCGTCGGCGACCGGGGTTCTGCGCGGCGGCTGCTGCTCAGCCGGGGCGCGCTCGTCGACCATCTGCCGCGATACCGGTTTCTCTTGTGGCGCAGACGTTCTCGTTCCGTCCGCCGGTGGCGGCAGGTCGCGTCGGCCGCGCGGCGCGAGGTCGACCTCGCCGCCGCGGCGCGGTCCGAGGTTGCCGGTGCGCCCGCGATCGCCGTTCCCGGCCGGGCCGTCCTGTCGCGGTGTTTCGGACACAGCCCGCCCGTCACCGACAACTCCGTGCGGCGCGCCGGGCTGCGGCGGCTGACTCGGCGGCACCACACCATGGAAGCCGGTGCCGCCCTCGGCCGCGTGCTCCTCCAACGCGGTCATCCGCTGCATCATGCCGTCGTGCCAGTCCGGGTGACCCGCCGCGCGGAAGAGCGGGCCGAGCTGTTCGAGGCCCTGCCGGATCTGTTGTAGTTCGGGCCTCGTGAGACCGTGGTCGCGCCACACGATTTCCTCGGCGGGGCCGTAACGCAGGAAGTTCTCTGCGAACGGGCCGACGACGTAGACCTCGTCGGCGAAATTCTCGAACGCGCGACTGTGATCGATTCCCCACACGTTGCCGTCCGGATCGACCATCCAGTTGTCGCCGTTGCGGTCGGGCAGCCGGATCAGCACGTCCATGGCGCCCTGCCGCATTCCGGCGGGACCGTTGACGACTTCGGGCGGGAACGAACTCCGCGGGTAGGTGTCCGCCGCTACCGCTCCGGGCACCACCTCCATGTAGACGTGGTCGCCGACGACGTGCACCGCGGGCACCCGCGCGCCCACCGCATCGCCGACGAGCGAACTCAGGAACTCCGCGTGCGCGTGCTGCGGATCGGACACCACCTTGTGGATCACCTCGGTGCCGTCGTGGAAGACGAGCCGCTCCACAACCTTCGCGGACTTGCCCTCGACACTGAATCGCTCGATCGTCTCCACGCGTGGCGGCGGCCCGGACCGCAGCAGGTCGTTGATGTGCAGCGCGAAATCACGGTGGCGCAGACCCAGCCGCGTCGAGTCGCTCGGCGCGCGGAACGCGTCGCGACCCGCGGCGTGCACGCGCAGCGCGTTTCCGGCCGCGCCGACGAACCCGCTGCCGAAACCGGTGATCGCGGACTCACGCACCATTTTGAACAGGTCGCCGAAACTGTGGATCTGGTCCATGTGGAGGAACACCGACGGCACCGCGCCGGCCAGACCACCGCCCAGTCCGCCGGCGCCGCCGATCAACATCGTGCCGCCCAGGTGCGCGGCGAGCCGGCCGGGTCGGCTGACCGCGTTGCCGCCGAACCAGCGCAGCACGCTCGGCGCGACGCGGCGGCCGATCTCTGCGCCGGCCACACCGCCGACGACACCGCCGAGGAGCATTTCGAGGAAGGCGCCGCTGTCGAACTTGTCGCGTACGCCCGAGTGCAGGTCCCACAGCTGCGCGCCACCGCTGGTCGCCGCACTGGTCAGCAGACCGATCTTTCCCGCGTGCACCGCGCCGTGCAGCGCCGCCCGCTGCGCCGCGCCCGCCGCCGCGCGTGCGCCCACTCCGGCGGCGAGCCGCGCGGTCGCGGCGGCCATCGCCTGCTCGGCCTCGAGCCGATCGATCAGCGCTTTCGCGCCACCGCCCTGGAAGAACAGCATCGCGTCGTAGGCCAGCTGGGCGGCCAGCGCGATGCCTATCGCGATCAGCAGATGTTGTGTCTGCACAGTCGTATCGGCGACGTCGTGGCACTGCTTGCCCAGGCTCTCGCAGACCGCCGCCTGGTCACGCATGGCCTTGGCGATCGTGCGGTGACGCTCGGTCAGCCCCGCCGCCGTCGCGCCCTGCACGGCCTGCTCGGTGCGCGCGGCCTCGGACTCGTACCGGCCCGCCGAGTGCGTCAGGTTGCCGGCCGCCACCAGGTACGCGTCGCCATTGCAGCGCATGCCGTCGACGTCGGTCTCCGGCCAATGGCCGATGACGACGTCGCGCACGCACGCCGGTAGCTCGGCCAGCGAATCAATCGCACTCATCGCAGCTGCCTCCCGGCACCCTCACAGTCGCTGCGAACCTATTCAGACACACCCCGTTACGTCTGACTATTCCCATGCATGGAGAGTTGACGGGATAGAAAGGCACCTGCCACAACGCGCAGGCTGTAGCGCAGTATGGGAGAAGATGTGGGCGAGACGTTTTCGGCCGATACGGACGGGCTCCGGGAACGCGCGCCGCAATTCGACGTGATCGGGGCGGAGGTGGCGGAGACCGTGCGTACGTTGCGCGCGGCGCTGTCCAGCGCGGGCGAGCCCTGGGGCAAGGACGACGCCGGCCGCGCCTTCGCGGAAACCTATGTGCCCGAGCACAAACGGGCGATGTCCGACCTGGAAAGTCTCGTCGAGGTCCTGCAGCAGGCGGGACCCGATCTGCGCAACCTGGCGGAGAGCTTCGACAGCCAGGATCGTGCCGTCGCACAGCGCGTGAACAATGCCGCGGTCCCGATCCGCCACGACTACACATCGGTCCCGTCGTACGGTACGACGCCCGTCCGCGGGAACAGTCCCACGGCGAACACTCCCGCCACACAGCCCGCCGCGCAATCGGCTCCGCAGGCCACCGCCGCTCCGACGCAGCGCACCGGGGCCGGCCCGGCGACCACCTCGTCACCTGGTTCACCGCATTCTCCCAACGGCACTCCCGATACGCCGCAGGACGCATCGGCACCAGGACAGCAAACGGACGGCGGTGAGAGCACCAAGCCCCGGACGGACAACCCGGGGACCGAGCGGCCGGATACACCCGGGGCGGGCGGGCACTCCGCGCTACCGGCGGCTGGGGCATCCGCTCGGCCGGCGCAGGCGGATCGGCCGTCGTCCCCGTGGACCAAGCCGACCGTCGCCGCGAAGCCCGCCGCCACCACCGGGCAGCGCGCCGCGGCGGCGCAGGGCGGCGGGACGCCCAGCACACCGTGGACGCGGCCGACCGGCCGGCCGAGGGTATCCGCTC
Organism: Nocardia wallacei; assembly: GCF_014466955.1. NCBI lineage: Bacteria > Bacillati > Actinomycetota > Actinomycetes > Mycobacteriales > Nocardiaceae > Nocardia > Nocardia wallacei. Next base: position 1,890,605 of record NZ_AP023396.1, read on the forward strand.
CGGATGCCAGTTCACCCGGTTCGCCGCCACGCGGGCCGGGACGCGCTCCCGGGCGGCCGGAACGCAAGGCGGAGAGAGTGAATCGGACGGCGGATACGTCAGCCGAGTCGGCCGCCGCGCGCCTCGCCCGGGAACTCGCCGAGCGCCACGGCGTGCGGGCATTCGGTTTCGAACTGCCGGGTGTGCCGATCGAAGTGCTGACCGAGATCGTCGCCGCAGTGGACGACGTGCTGCCGCTCTATCCGCGAACTGCTTTGCGCGCCATCGGGATCGAGGAACTGCCGGACGGCGAGCCGGCTCGGCTGGAACGCGCGATGCCCGGCGAGGTCTCGCCCGAGGAGCCCGTCGGTACGCGCATCGTGCTGGCGGCGCGCACCGCCACCGATCCGGAGTATGCGCGGCACGCCGCCGCATCCGGCGGCACGGACCGGCTCGCCGCCGAATGTGCCCGGCGCCCGGTGTATTCGACGATCGTGCGCAAGTTCGGCAGCGCACTCGACCGAGCCGGCGGCGGCCGCGCCCGCCCCGCCGCACACCGAGCCCTGCTCGAGGCATACCTCCCGCAGGTGCACCCGGAGCACCGAGGATCGCTGCGGCACATGACATCCGGCTTCCGAGCCTGGCGCTCGCATTTGAGCGGGAAGAGCTTCGACCACGCCCGCTTCCACCCCGAACACGCTCTCGCCGAAGCATTCACCGACGTCGTCCTCAACGCCGGACGAGCCACCCCACCCGCCCAAGTCCTCCATCGCCTACTGGTCACCATGGCGAACTCCCAGCGACCCACCTGATCGTACGTAGCCGATGTGGCCCGGGAGAGGGATCAGCATTCCAGCACCGTCCTGACCACTGCGGGGAAATATCGGCGAGACAGCGCAGTTCCGATGCTGTAATCACGATGCCGCCGCGGGAGACGAGTAGGGACCATGCCACCACCCGAACGCCGCCGCCTCGTGCTGAATGCCTCGATCAGGCTCATTCTGGACGCGGTGGGAATAGGTGATGCGACTCCATTCCCCGGCTCGAAAAAGAATTGCGCGACCTCGGAATAATCGACGAGCCAGATACGCCCGAGGGCAGAGGTGAGGCGGCTACATCGTATTTGGCCGAGCGTGGTGAGGGTGACAGAAATCCAGCAGTACCTGGAAAGTGAGCAAAGGCATTGGTGAATTTCATGACCCGGGTCAGTATCGAGGATACTCAGACCCGACTCGAGGCGTCGATCCGTCGGCAGGTCGGTGGCCTGGACACCTATCTGCGTTCCGTGGACCTGCGATGGCTGAAGTCATCGGTGTCCTTCTACGATGTTCTCCGCCGAGTCGGTAACACCGGGGTTACTCGATCTAACGGCTCGAGTCGTGGTTATCCAGCCGAAGTCGGCCACCAGATCCATGATCATGTGTTGAGCAGATGACGCGATGCCGCCTGCTCGGTTACCAGGGGCGCCTGGCTGCTCGTAGTTCGGCCAGGGACATGCCGCGGCGGCGTCGGACCAGGTTTCGCAAAGTACCGGCGTTGAGGTAGCCGACTTTCGTGGCGACAGCGTCCACGGTCAGTTCGGTAGTCCACAGCAGACGCGTGGCGCGTTCGAGCCTGATGTCATCGACGAAATCCTTGGGGGACTTTCCGATTTCGGCTTGGGTGGCACGCTGCAAGCTCCGCTCGGTGACGCCGAGGCGGTGCGCGGCCTGCGAGATACCGAACTGTTGATCGAGATGGTCGCGAACCCACCGTTCGAAAGCGGCGGTCAGTGAGTTGCCGCGGGCGACGACCTCGGGTATCGAAAAGTTCGCCTGAGTACTTCGGTCGCCCACCGCCATGTACTTGCCGACGAGTTCGGCCAGCGCGGGACTCCGCTCCCGGACCAGCGCAAGGGCCAGATCGAGGTGCGACAACGAAGCACCGGCCGTGGTCACGTGATCGCTGCGGCACAGTGTCAGGCTCTCGTCCAATCCGACGCGCGGATACCGCTTGCGAAAGCTGGGACCCAGCCACCAACTGGTGGTTGCGCGTGCACCGTCCAGCACGCCGGCCTCGGCGAGAAAGAAAGTCCCGGTGCATGCCGCGGCGAGGTGACCGCCGGATGCTCGGGCCTGTCGAATTCGCTCCAGGAGAGGATGATTCGCCGGAGCGGAGACAAGGTCGATCAGAGCTTCGGCGCCGAGCACATTCACCGCCGGCACGACCACGAGGCCGGGGTCGCCGATGAGCTGGTCGAGTCGGGTGGTGGGCACCGTATGCCCGTAGCCCGAACGAACACTGTCCTCGAGCCCGGCGACTCGTACGTGCCACGGCTCAGGTGGCTCCCGCAGTTCGTCGCGCAATGCGTTGGCCATTCCGAGGGCCTCGAGAAAGGCGGCGAAACCGAAATCGGCCACTCCGTCCATCACGAAGACGGTCACATCCATCAGGGAATAATACAGAACGGAGTTGTTCGAGCCAGCGATTCCGCAGCAATCGGTCATTCGCATGTCGATATCCAATCGGTGGAATAACCGGGTCGAGCACCATATCAGCACAGTTGATCCCGGTGATACCGGCGATTTCGCCGATGCGAACTACCCGCTCGAGGATCAGGGTTGCAACCTAGGAATACGTGAGAGTATCGAAGCGGGCTGCCGAGGTCCTGTCAGCGAGTGGCGGGGTGTCGGTAAGCCAAACCACGCTCGCGCGTAGTAGCCACCGCAATCACCGGATCGGTGAAATCGCCGGTATCGCGTCACCGATTCCTGTCAACGGGCGCAATCAGCTGCCACACCGCCGTCTGCCTGCAGCTGTCGGTCTGCCGTTCCGACACGCGTTTACCGGGCTGGCGGCAACTGGCGATTTTCGTCTTTCACAGGGGCACTCGGTTCGGCCATCATCACGGCGATAGGACTGGGTCTGCCGAGTGCTGGGGGTCGGATTGTTCGGAGTGCGGTGCGTGCCGTTCGCTGCTCGAGGCTCCGGTCGTCGGAGATGGCGAACCGTGTCCCCGTGCCGTGAGCTTTCGGGCCGGGGGAGGGGGTGGTGAGATCGGTGGGATCGGCAGAGGTCGACGCGGCGGAGCTGATCGAGGAGATCGCGCAGGCCTTGCGTGCGGCCGCACCGGCGGGCTGGCGGCGTCTGGATGCCTCGTTCGCGGTGACGGTCGTCTGTGAGGCCGCGTCGCTGGTGGTGAACGACGGTACGCGGGCGGCTCGGTATCAGGTTCCGGACGCGGTGTGGGGTGCGGTCCGTCGGCATCGCGAGGTGTCGGCTCGCAGCGGAGACGGTCCCTGGTGGCGCCTGCTCGTACAGGTGGATGCGGCCGGTGTCGAAGCGGTGTGTGACCGTGGTGAGGAGCCGTTCCCGGGGGAGCAGTTGTTCACGCCGGAGGCGTACCTCGCCGATGTCGAGGCTCACCCCCGCAGCCGGCTTCCGGTGTGGTTGGCGGCATATATCAGACGTGAGGACGCATTGTCGCGGCCCCCGCGGCGCGCCGCGGACGACGCGCGGGCGGATCGGGTTGCCGGTGTGCGGGCGGTGCCGGTAGCGGACGAACTGCCGGGGTTGACGGAATTGTGGGCGCGGTGGGCGGTGCTGTCGGCGGCGTTCGTGGCGGCGGGGTCGAAGCGGGGCCCGCGGGTGTGCCCCTCGGTGGGAGTGTTCGAAGGTGCGGGGCGTAGCGGTTCGACGCTGGCGCTCTTGCCCGGCGGCCGGGCGGTGCTGTCCGGTGGTGTGTGGAACGCGCCCGTGCTGGACGCGATCTACAACGACGGTGCCGTGGCGCCCCGGTTCTTCGCGGGCGCACCGTCGTGGGTGGCCGATCCGGTCCTCAATGCGCGGGTGGCGACGGGGTCGTTGTCGTTTTGCTACTGGTGGGAAGCCGGCCGGTGGTATCGAGGCGAGTCTGCTCCGATGTCGGAGTGCGCACCGGCGATGCCCGCGGTGTGGACGGCCGAGACTGTGGTGGGCGTCGTCACCGATGTGATGAATGCCGCGCGGGGTGCGGCGCCGGGAGCGATCGAGTTACTGGTTTCCGCCGCGCAGACCGGGGTGGTGACCCGCGAGACGATACGGACCGTCTTCGGTGACAGCGACGAACTCGACCTCGATGCCGCGTTCTTCCAGTTCGTCGTCGCGGGTTTGGCTGCGGTCGACACCGGTTTCCTGCCCGAGGCGGACGCGGTCGCCTTGGTGCGGGATCACATTCGTCGCGAGGGCTTCGATACGGCGGGGTTCTCGCTGTCGACGTTGACGGCCGACCGGCTCAGCGTCGGGTGGATGGTGCATTCGCCGGTGCGCGATGACGAGTTCGCGCTGGATCGTGCGGTTTTCTATGTCGCCGATGACGGTGTGGTGGAGCAGTCGACCGAGTCGGTGTCGACCTCGGAGTACTCGCTTGCTTTCGAGCAGCGGTTCTGGCTTCGCCGTGACGACCGATTCTGATCGGGAAGTGGTGCGATGGTGGACAGGGAATTCCGTTTCGATCCGGACGTTTTCCTGCGGCACGGTGCGCGCTTGGCGGATCTCGGTGACCGTATCGGCCTGACCTACATCGGACTGCGGGACGACCTCACCCAGGTAGAGGGGTGTTGGGGGGACGACGACTTGGGCCGGGCCTTCGCGGAGAGTTTCGACCCGCACGCCGCGCAGCTGCTCACCAATCTGAGCGCGATGGAGGAAAGTCTGCGCCGGACAGCCGATGGGATCGTCGACGCCGCTCGCGCCGTCGAAGCCGAGGACCAGAACAGCGCTGTTCGGATCACCGGGGCGGCGAGCGCGCCTATCGGTCCGAATCCGGGTCACGCCGCCGGTACGCCGCAGTCGGCACGGGGCGTGTCTGCCTCGACGCCGGATCCGGTTGTGTCAGCCGATCCGGCGTCCGTGCTCGGGCAATCGCAGTCGGCGGCGGTCGATCCCGGATCGTCTGCCAAGACGCCGCTTGCCGGTCCCACCGGCCGATCTGCACGAGCCGAGCAACCACGTCCGGAGACGGCAGCGGGTATCCCCGAAGAGAACGGAGGCCCTGGAGACAACGCTTGGGACGGACAGTCCGCGTCACCTGGACTCCCTCCCACGGGGTCCGGACCACCCGCGCCGGCGAGCCGACCGGGTGGTGGCTCCGAACGCCCCTCGCCCCCGATCTCGACGGTGTCGTCTACAGCCGCCGAGAGACCGCGCGCGGTCCGTGGGCAGGATGCTCTCCCCTCCGGGGATCCCCGTCGTGCGGTCAGCGCGGGACGACCGGGTACGCCGTGGACCAGGGCGCCACTCATCGCTTCCGGCGGGTCTGCGGCCGATGCGTCCGGTCCTGCGTCCGGCGCGCCGCCGCAATCGCCGAGGCCCGGCGAGCCGCGACCCCGGGAACGCGATCGAGAGCGTTCCGCCGCGCCGCCGGCCGGCCGGCCTGGTATGTCGGCGGTACTGGGGTGGCTGGCCCGGACGTTGGCCGAGCGGCACGGTGTGCAGGTCGTCGGCTTCGACCTTCCCGGTCTGGATGAGACGGCGGTGCGCCAGTTCGCGGCGGCCGTTGATCGCGTGCTCACCGATTATCCGGCGATCGTGCTCGACGTGGTCGGCGTAGCGGACCTCGGCGATGACGCCCCGGTTGTGCGGTGGGCCGGTGAATTGCCTGCCGCCGCAATATCGACCGTGCGGTCGATCATGCTGGATCAGCGGGTGGCCCGGGAACCGGGCCGGGTTGCCGACCTGTACGCCGCCGATCCGCTGGTGACCGGTGATCCGGTGATCTACGTGGCAACGGTGCGCGAACTCGGCCTGGCGTTCGATGCGGCGGGCGGCGGTGTCGTACGGAAGAATGCCCAGCGTCTCTTGATCGCCGCGTATCTGCGTGTGGTCACAGGACAGCACACGACGCTCGGCGAGGTGGTGCGTGGGTACCGGTGTTGGCGTGCCGAGTTGATCGGAAGTGCCGGTTACACAGCGGGTTTCGAGCCGGGCCGTGCTGTGAGCACCGCGTTTGCCGAGGTCGTGCTGCGTGGTCCCGAGGCATGTGCGCCGGCGAGAATACTGCATACGGCATTGGTCGGTGCGGTATCCGAGCGGGAGTAGTCGACGCTGGTGGACGACTTCTCGCCTACCCCGGTAGTGCTGGCGCGCGAGCTGTATGAGCAGGCAGTGGAGCTTCTTCCGGCTCCGGTGCGGTGGCTGGTGGAGATGGTGGTGTTCGGGGGTGATCTGCCGCGCGCGGACGTGTCACGGATGCGGTGGATGGCGGCGCGGTTGCGGGAGAAGGCGGCGTCGCTGAACGAGTACGCCGAGGAGGCGAGAAGCCTTGGGGTGGAGCAGGATACGGTGGGCGTGCTCGGCGATAAGGTACGCGAGATGCTGCGTCTGCACGACAAGGGCGCGGTCCGGCTGCACGACGAGGCACTGATCTTGGCCGATCAGGCGGACGGGGCGGCGAATGAGGCGGAGAAGACGCTGTGTGTGATGTTCGCATTCGGCGTCCAGTTGGTGTGGCAGATCTACCGGACGCTGGCGGTGGCGGCGGCAGCCGGTCCCGCCGGCCAGGTCGCGGCGGCGTCGACTGTGGAGTCCATGCTGGTCAAGGGCCGCGCCGAGGCCGAGATGATGCGTACGGGCCTGAAGCAAGGTTTCGCGTGGCACGCGGCGAACGCGGTGGCCCGGGTGACGGGTCTGGGACCGCTGCAACTTGCTGTCGTGGTGGGGAAATCGGCGGTGTTCCCTGCGGCCGTCGATGGGGGCGTGCAATTGCTGCAGTGGGCGCAGGGACGCCGCGAAATGTCTTTGATCGGCGCCAACGGGGAGAATCCGAACGGGTTCGACCTGGCTTCGATCGCCGCTATGGGCGCGGGCGGTGCTGGTGGTGCGGTCGGTGGCGCGGTGGCTGGGCAGGTCGCGTCCAAGGTGTTTCCTCGGGTGGAGTCCAGCCGGTGGCTGCTGGGGCTGGTCCACGGGACTGCCGGCGCGGTGGCGGGCTTGGGTGCGGCGGCGTTGGTTACCGGATGGCCGCAAGATTTCGATCAGATGCTCGCGGAGTTGCTCAACGGTGCGGCCGGCGGAGCGATGGCCGCCCATGGCAGTGTCCGCGCCCGATCCGATGCAGTGGCGTCAGCGGTGATCGACGGCAGCGGCCGCTTCAGGCCGCCAGACGTGTCTGTCGGCGGGCGTGCTGAGAACACCGGCCGCGGTGTGGGTCCAGGTGCGCGCGGCCACTTGATGGCAGATGCCAGCTCGGGCGGTAATGGCCGGTCAGCGGCCGGGCTCGCTACACACGGGCAACCTGAGGGCATCGAATCGAGAGGTGCGACCGGGCATTACGAATTGTCGGAGTCGACCGTCCAGAGTGGGGTGCGTGAGGCGATTGCTTCCAATGTCGTGCGGTCGGGGGTGCAGGAGAACCGGGCTGCGGTAGCGGAGAGTGGTTCGGCCGGTGCCGCGTCCTCGGTGGTGAACGGGCGTGAGGCGAAGTTGCGGGCCGAGTTGGCCGATCGGGTGGCTGTCGATGATCAGCGGGTGGTGGATGCTCGCAAGCAGCTGGATCGGGCGTTGGCGGCGGTGGAAGAGGGGCGCACAGCCCTCGAGTCGGAGATCGCGAGTCGTGACGTAGCGGCCGCGCGGGCCGCGCACGACGCTGCGGTGAGCGAGGCGGTCGAGGAACGCTTCGAAGCGCGGAAGGCGGAGGAGGAGGCCGCGATCGCGGCGGCCGATGAGCAGCGGTCGCGGGTGGAGGCGGAGACCGGTGAGCGCATGCGGGCGGGTCGTGAGGCGCTGGCGGCGGCGCGTGCGCAGTGGTCGGAGAGTCGTGATGCGCATGAGGCGGCGGTGACTGTCTACGAGGCGAGTGTGCGTGGCCATGTGGAGGAGAGCATCGGGTCGGTTCAGGAGCGGGTCGACGTGGCGGGGGCCGCCCTGGCGCGGCGAGAACAGGAGTATCGCGATTACATCCGGAGCGCGGAGCCGGAGGCCGCGCACCTCGCTGGTTTGCAGCGCGGCGTCGACCGGGCCAGGGATCGGTTGCGGGGGGCGATGGCGGAGCGGGAGGCATTGTTGCGGGCGCTGCCGGGTGAGCATGCCACCGAGCTGAAAGCGGCCGAGTCCGCCCGTAACGAAATCGTATCGCGTTGGAGCAGAAGGGCTTTCCGGTCCGAGGTGGCCGTGCGGGAGCAGTACTGGCGCCGGGCGCTGGCCGAGCACGACGAGGTGGCGAAGGCGAAGCTGCGGGCAGCCGAGGGTGAGCTGCAGCGATGCACGCAGACATACCGGACGGCGCGCGATAGCCTCATGTCGGACGGGGTGCGGGCGATCGACGAGCGGTTCCGGGCAGCGGCGGAGGCGGGCAGGGCGGATATCGCGGCGTATGAGGCAGGGGTGGCCGATCGTGATGCGGCGTTCCGTGCCGCGTCGGACAAGCGGCTGCGGGCGATGATGGCGACCGATGAGCTGGCCACCGAATACTACGAGGAGATGCTGTACGAGGGGGATGCTTCGGATTCGGTGGCGGTTCCGGCATCGCCGGACGCACTGCTGAAGGGGATCACTGAAGGAACCCGCGCGGAGCGTTATCTCGCCATGCGGAAGTGGGCCGAATTGACCACCGGTAAGGACATGCGGGTGACGCAGCGTATCGCGTGGGGGCTGGAGCTGGCGGATATGAAGACCGGTGAGGGAAAGACGCTGCTGACCACCGTGAAGACCATCGACGACGCGATTCAGCACGGTGTCGCGTATGTGTGGACCAGCAGTGATTCGCTGGTGTTGGAAACGATCGCGTCGGTGGAGCAGGTCACCAGGTCCGAGCACGGGGATCTGCCGGTGGATACCTACCGGCTGGCGGAGATGAGTCAGGACGGTGACTTTCCGGAAGCGGCTCCGGGGCGCGGGCAGATGTTCGTCGGCACACCGGAGAACGCCGAGTTCCTGGTGCTGCGCCGGGGCAAGGCGTTCCTCGATCGCCTCCGCGAGGGAGGTGCGTCGGACGAAGAGATCACGGGCCTTCGGGAGAGGTTGTTCCCCAGGCTCAAGGAGCATCGGCTGCCCCTCGACGCGATCAAGGAAGCGCTCGACGAAGCCGCGGAGCAGCACGGTCTGGACGCCGAGTTCGAGCCGCTGCCCGGTGGGCGCGGGGCGAAGGTGCACACGATCGATGAGATGGACACGGTGGTCGACGGCCGTGAGGCGGTGCTGTCGCCCGGCGCCAGTGGGAACGAGGACCCCGAGGTGGTCGCGCGGCTGGAGGAGGTCTGGCAGCGGTTCAAGGCCGCGCAGCGGCTGCCCGGTGGGTTGACCGCGGCCGATTTCGGCAGGCCCGACGGCACGCGCGGGTTCTGGCGGGCGACGTTGAGTCCGGAGGCTATCGCGAAGCTCAACCGAGTGCCCGGGAAAGAGGTAACCGCGGCCGACGCCGAGATGTATACCAGTGCCGCGTTGGCCGAGTGGGCGCGTGTCAGAAATAGCGACTACATCGAAGGCCGCGGCGACATCGATCCGCATGGGGCCGAGCCGGTCGGCGGCGAGACCGTTGGCAGCGACTCCGTCCAAGGCCCTGGTGACGCGACTTCCGGGAGCGGGGGAAAGGTCCTGCTGATTGCGTCGGACACCAACGATCAGTTGCAGGCGAATCGGGAGGAGGGGACCGAGACCCGGACGCAGGGTTTGGTAGGCCAGTTCATGGACCTCAAGGAAGGGGTGCCGGTGCGGGCCAACCTGCCGGAGGAGGCCTTGTACATCTCGGTGGATCAGCTGATCGGCAGCAGTTATCTGGGGCGGCCGACGGGATACTCCGGCACGCTCAAGATCGTGGAGGCCGAACTCTACGACCGTTACGGTATCGCGGGAGTCCCGGAGAATCCGCCCTACTACGTCTCGCAGCTGGAACGGCACTACCCGCTCAACGACGAGGCCCGGCATCACAAGCTCGCGCAGATGGGCCGTGACGTGGTCGGGGAGCTGAGATTGACGCCGGTCTTCGATGAGAACGGTGTGCTGGTCGGGGTGGAGCAGCACGGCCGTCCGCAGCTCAACGAGCATATGGACAACAGGAACATCCGTGGTGACGACGTTCGCGAAGACGAGAACGGCAACCGGATTCGGCTGCACGGGTGGCGCGACAAGTTCGACCACGAGAAGGGCCTGGTCGACTGGGTCGACCAGATCACCCACGACCATGTGCAGGCGTTGTCGCGGGCGTATCCGCTGCTCGACGCGTGTGAGCGTGCCGGTGCTCCCGCCGGTGAGGTGGCGGCGTTGCGGCAGCGGATCGCGCAGGCACCGCCGGTCGAGGTGATCCGCTCCATGCTCGACGCGGCCGCCGCGCACTACGGAGTCGAGGTGCGCTTCGATTCGGTGGACGGTCTACCGGTCGCCGACGGGATCGGGCTCGAGTATCTGGTTCTCGACGCCCGTACGTCCGATGAGCACGGCACCGGTGAGGCGGCCAAGCGGTGGGCGAACGATCGGATCAAGAACGCATGGGGGGCGCCGGGCACCGTCGCGTTCGTCAACAAGGAGTATCTGCGCGGCACCGACTGGGAGCCCACGCCGGAATCCATCGCGCTGGGCGGGACCCTGGCCCGGATGGATGGTGGGCCGTCTCGGGGGCAACGGGCGTTCGAGCAGGGCGTGGGCCGCGCATCCCGCGGCGGTACGAGCACCGACCGCGCAGCAGGCGGCACACCGGGCACCTTCATGCAATATCTCTCCCCGGAGGATTTTCACGGCACCGTCGCCAACCACGGCGTCACCGAGCAGGTCGTCATGTTCACCGACGCCGTCACCGCCCAACGCGCGGCGGCCGCCGAGCACGCGGTCCACAACACCGCCGACAGCCGCGCCGCGCTCGACCGGGCAGACCGGGCCGTCGCAGCCGCCGAGCGCGTCCTGCGCGAGCACGCGGCACCGGCCCAGATGCGCGCGGTCGAACACCACCTGCTGGCCACCGGCCGCACCCAGCACGCGCACACCCCTCCGGCCGCGGCCGCTGCTCCCCACGCTGTCGCCCCTGACCAGGCCAACGCCTCTCCCTACGCTGTCGTCCCTGGCCAGGCCAACGCCTCTCCCTACGCTGTCGTCCCTGGCCAGACCAACGACTCTCCCCACGTCGTCGCCCCTGGCCGAACCAACGCCTTTGCTCAGGCTGTCGCCCCTGGCCAAGACGCCGCACTTGTCCCGGTCATGGACGGTGGTTTCGCTCCCGAACCGGTGCGTTCCGCCCTGCCCGCAGCCGGATCGCACAGCGCCAATAGCTTTGTCGGCCCGCAACATCCGGCCGAGCGATTCGCCCGTCTGGCGGGCTGGCTGAGGATCCCCGCAGCGATCCCGGGTGCGATCGCGGCCCCGCTCGACGACGAGGACGATGACCTGCCGGACCGGTCGCAGCCGGACACCTCGGCGGCCGTGCAGGCTCTAAACCGACTGCACGCAGGTCTACCGCCTGCAGCCACGGAAACGCTGAACCAGCACCTCGACCACCCCGCACCCGCAGCGGTGGTCCACGACCCGACTCTGTCCGACAAACAAGCGCTGCACCAGCTCGAAGACCGGCGCGACCGGCTGTCGGGCGAACTCGGCCTGCGGCCCGGGCAGGTCGCGGGCGCGGAAGGAATCCGCCTGGTCGGCGACATGATGGAGCGAGCCCGCCAGGAACTCTCCGAAGCGCTGGCGACACTGCCCCGCCCGCCCGCCGAGGTCGATGTCGGCATCGCCCGCGCCGTGATCGCCGACGCCGTCGCACACCTCGCACAGACCACCTCCACCGACACCGAGGCGCCGGCCCAGCCCATGGTCGAAGCCGCATCGAAATACCTGGCCCTCACCGCCCTGCTCGACCTGGTCGTCAGCGTGCACCAGCGAACTCCGAACGGCTGCGTGAACAACGCCGTGACGATGATGCGCGTGCTCTACCCCGACAACCAGCACTCCTACCGCATGCCCGAGCACACACCGCTGGCGGGCCACGGCAGCGCCGAGGTCCAGTTCGCCTCCGGCGGAGGGGATTTCGCGACATTCGACAGCCTGGACACAGCGGCCGAATCGCTGGCGAACAGACCAGGAGGCGCCAGCTGGGTGGTCTACAACTGGGTCGACACCGACGGCGGGAAGGTCGGGAAAGTCCGGTCTCATCTGGTGTTGCTGCACAACAGAAGTGACCGCCAGGACAAGCCGGACCTCGTCGTGCTCGACATCAACGCCGGTAACATTCGCTCGGCTACCCGGCCCGAGGACCTTTCCGGACCGAAGGCACTCCTGAAGCGAAGTGTCCGTTTCGAGGAGTGGAAGAAGAAGCAGGGACGTCACATCGAACGGCTCAGCCGAAAGGACAGCCGAGTCTGGGCCATCGAATTCGACAGCGGCGGCAACGTTCTCGAGCGCGATTCCGAGCCCCGGAACCCGGCCGCTTCCGTTCCCCTCGCCAACGTGGTCTCCCTGGCTTCGCGGCGCGACCACGCGCCACCACAGGTCCGGTTGGACGAACTCAGGCCCACTGGCCACCGCCCATCCGACAGCCAACCGCACATCGACGATGTGCCGACGTCTGCCACAGAACTCTGGCCCGAAACCGGTGACGTGCTTTCGGAACAGCGATTTCAGCAGTTTCTGGGTATGTATGCGACCGATATCACGATCGGTACCTTGTCGGATCGGATAGCCAGGATCGCCCGCGAAGAGGGAGTCGACCCCGCGACCTTCGGTGACCCTTCAAGGTGGTCGGAGGTGTCCGACGAACTGCGCCGGGCGTTGGAACGGCGCGAACTCTTCCTTCGCCGGTCGGCGGAATTGCACTCGCTGGCCAGCGAGGCGAAGCGCGCATTGCTGGACTTCTTCCGCTACCGGTCCGAGATCGCCGGGCGCCGCGACCACGCGGCGGCCGAATACCGTCGGTTGAGCGGGCTTCTGGATGCGAAGCTGGCGGAACACCTGCCCGGCCAGGTATACGTCCACCCGCACGACATCGAGAAGTACTGCGCCGCAGCCGCGTTGATGGACATCCGTGATATCACCGGGAACCCCGACATCCGCCTGCTGCATCGCGACGTCAGCCCGACCGGCACGCCGCTGTTCGAAGTGGCCGCGGCATCAGGAGCCCATCCCGTCGCCTATGAGAACCACTCTCAGCTGGCCGAGCAACTGCTCGGATCAGGAGACGGCGCAACCGCTCTGGTATTCGATCATTACGAAGACGGTGGCGCGCACTCCTACGTCATGACGAGCAACGGCAACGAAGTTGCGGTCAGCGACTGGAACGGCTCGAAGCTGCACTCCTTCCCTCGGCAAAGCCTCCGGCAGGTCAAGGTTGTCTACGGATTTCTGTTCGGCCCGCGCCTCGAGGAGTCTATCGGCCGACCCCTGGAGCCGATGGACGAGATAACGCGCAGAGAACTCATAGAATTGTCGAACAAATATACGTGGCTCGTCCAGGAACAGGATGGGTTGAAAAGACTGCGACAGACGCTGGGATCGATAGACGTCGACCATCCGAATCGTGCCCTCGACCTGGCGGAGGTCGAAAGACGTTTGCGAAGAATCCCGGGCGACAAGCTGCAAATCGCATATATCGCCAATGCGAAAATTGCCGGCAGGCAGTTGGTCGCTGTGCATCCGGATCATGTCGGAATAATTCCTGACGCGTCCCTCGATAATGTGAATCTAACGACCGTTTCATTTCGGAAATTTCTGCCCACCTCCGATTTGCTGCCGAACCTTCTCCGCATCATGAAACCCGGTGGAACGGCGACCATCCGCGTGGAGGAACCGATGTTCCGCCTCGACACCCGCCCACGCGAGGTCGCACGCCACCTCGCGAATGCCGGATTCACCGGCGTAGCCTTCCACCACAACGGCACACCGTTCACGCTCTCGGCCATTCCCACCGAAACCGACGGCGACTACGAGATTCGCGTGGTCAAACCGGCGGCCGCGGTTGATCGGAAACCGCGTTCCTCGATCGGCGCCCGGCCACCCGACGAGCAATACAACCGGTCCGCTGGACCCGATGATATTCCCGATGGAATGCGAATCCATCCGATGCCGGGGCGGCCGGGGGTCACCATCGAACTGATTTCCTTCGATGACGGTTCCCGGATTCTGCGCGAGACCTACGACAACACCGACGAAGCTGTCGCGGAATGGACCAACACATGGATCGGCCGGTACATGGGAGCGCCGATAGCCGAGGTGTTGTGGCAGGAGCCCCAGTACCACGTCCTCTATCGGGAACACCGGTCCCTCCACCGGGGGACCGCTGATCCCCGTGTGGCCGACATGCTGGGCCTCTTCCATGCCATCACCGGGCAGGCCAGCCCTCTTGCCGCTGTATTCGTCCGCCGCGTCGGTCGCCGGAGGCAGTGGCAGGACCACCACCTCCGGCGGCAGGACATCATCGATGTCGGGCGGCGCGTACGTGAGTTCTGGGACTACCTGTTTCAAACCCCTTATCCAGAGGCGGTCCGCTGGACCATGCGCGAGACACACATGAACGCGACGATCGCGCTGGGCGAGATTGCGGCGCACGCCGAGCATCCGCAGTTGATGGCCGGGCTCGATCTCGAGACACAGGCCAAGGTCCGGCTGGTCGAGACGTTCAAGTCGCGCCACCCCTATCTCGAGGTCACCGGATTCGACTCGCCATACATTTCGGAACAGGTGGCCGAGGTAATCCTCGGAAGACTGGACGAACTGCTGGACAGGTATCGATATGCTCCCGGATACCAAAAGTTGAGGACCAATATTCGAGCACTGCGTATCGATTTGCTGTCGCCGCAGACGCGTGGGCTTATGAGCCCTCGATACGACGAACGAACCGATACTGTCAGCGGTGCCGATTTGACGTTCAACCTCCTGATAGCTGCCGAACAGGATGCGGAAAAGACTTACGCATACGTTGCCGCTCACGAATTCGCGCACGCGATCGATCAAGCGACCGGGTTCGAACTCAGTCAGCATATCCCGGCCGTACTCCGCGAGGCACATACGAAACTCGAGAGGCTGGGCCTGGACGAGAGTTACGAGGAATGGCTGGGCCCCCTCCCTCTTGCGCACCCAGTGCCGGGCAAGGAAGCGGAGGCAGCGGAGGAGACGATGGCCATCGGATTCGCCCATGCGGAGATCAATTTCGACGACCCTGTCGTCGGCAGTGCCAACTGGGTGATCCACGAGTACGTCACGAAACTACGACAGCCCGACATCGGTCCGGAATTTCGGATCGACCCTCGACTTCGCATCACCGGCCCGACCGGAGGCATCGGTAACAGGCCGCCGCAGGACCCGCACGAAGGCCCGGAGGAACAGAGCCCTGCCGCTTCCCGGCTCACGGAGTCTCCTGAAATGTCAGCGGCGGAGGCCCTGCACGCCCGATTGGCCGAAGAGGTGAGGTATCGGGCGGGGTTGCAAGGTCTCAGAGCGTCCGTTGCCGGTGAGACGAGGCCGAGCGACATGCAGCAGCTCCGGGATGCCTCCGTGCGGGGACTGAGTGAGCTGCTCGGCCGGGAGATTCTGCAGGACGTGGCGAGGCGGGTTTCCGATCCGGATTACGATGCCGAGTTCTCACGTGAGCGGGAGGTGGTGCAGGCGGAAATCATCCGGTTGATCGAACAGGAACCGGAGGGATATCGCCGTGTGGAACGAGTACTCGAGCCGCTGTTGCGGCGATTGCGCGCGCTGGACCATGACGAGTGGCGGGAGCTGGGCCGGCGGATGGAAGCGGGCGCATTCCGGTGGCTCGGCGGCTGGATTCTTCGCGGAATTCTGCTGCAACATCCCATGCGCCAGGATCTGCCGGAAGTCGTTGCGCGACTCGACCTTTCGCAGGCGGCCCAGCACGGTGATCTGCTGGCGATGATCGGGACGGCGGCGGCCGATCCTGTCACAGCGGTTGCGTCCGGCGGCGACGAACTGGCCGAGTGGCGGTTGCTCGGCGAGCGGGCCGGAACCGGCTCCCCGGTGAGGGAGCTCGTTGCCGCAGTGAGTGCTTACCTCGACCACGGCCGCATCACCGACCTCACTCACGAACTCCTCAGCGCAAACCGGGCAGTCCACGCTGCTTACCGCCGCGACCAGCAGCGCCGGCTCGGGAACATGTCGTCCGAGACTCAGAACATCCAGGCCGAAACCGGGCAGATCGTGACCGAGTCCGCGGCTGCCCCGGAGGAGATACGGGACCTGCTCGATGAACTCGCCCGAGTGGAGAAGCTACGTGATCAATGGGCCGAGTCGTGGGTGTCGTTGCGCGACCTCGGTACGCGGCGAGAAAGAGCGACGGGTCTACCGTCGATCCGTGCCGAGTTCGAGCGCCTGACGGCTGCGCTGCGCTGGGAAATAATGAGACAGGGCACGCATTTCGCGGAGGCCGACCCGAATCCGGGTCGGGTGGAGCGTGTCATCGCGGAGTTGGCCGGACGCGCCTCGAGCGGTGCGACGGACGAAGGAATGCTCGAGCGGTTGGAGAACGCGAAACGGTGGCGACGGCTCTACTTCCTCCTGCGATACGCGGATCGGTACGAGCAACTGCTCACCGAGGTGGACACGCGGCTCGGCGAGATCAGACGCGTACGCGATCAGCTCACCACCGACTGGGCCCCGGATTCGTGGCAGCCCGTGCCGGGCTGGGGACCGGCCGGGGCACCACGCGAGTTCACGCCGCTTCCGCAGGCTGCGGCGCGGGCGCGCGACTGGGGTCGTCGGATCGCCGCGGCGGCCGAGCGAAAGCGCCGATTTTCCGCTGACACCCTCGCGCGGGCGAGCAGGCTCGGAATCGACGACGCGGAAACCCTCAGCCCTCGCGAGCTGGCCGAGGTCGTCGATGATCGCGCGGCCGGCTACGACGATCTGTCCAGGGCTCTCGGTGAGCTGTCACATGCGTCGAGTGCACTGGCCGAGGTGCAGGCCGAAGCCTTCGAAATCGAGAACGGTTCGGTGGATCTGGAGAGCCGGATGGTGCTGGACGACTTCGCCCGGGTGGCGGAACGGAGCCTGCGTCTCGAAGCGGCGACCGACCTCGCCGAGGAAGTGATTCGAAGCGAGGTCATCGACCGGGGCGGTAGACGGTTGGCGCCGGGCGTCGGTGTGCTGGAGATCGACGGCACGGCGCCGAAAATACTTGTGGCCGGGCCGGTATCGCGGGTGGAGCACCTGCTGGAGCGAATCGATTCCGCGGATTTCGAGAACCTGATTCGGCGCGGTGTCCAGTTGGTGGGATTCCATGTCGTGGTAGACGAACAGGGCCGCGTCTTCGTGCACGAGGTGGTCCCCGAACCCGCCGCGACACCCGCCTCCGGACCGGAGCCGACCGGTGACGAGCACTCTCGGCGCCCAGCGCACGAGACCTTCGCGGAGCGGCTCGAGGTATGGCGGACGGAGCGACGCCTCGGTACCCGGGTATCCGCGACTGCCCGGGACGAGCATGCTTGGCGGTCCGCGCACGACGCGATCACGGACCGACTCGATTCCTGGCTGTCCGCGGGAGGTATCGGCACCCGGCTCACGCCCTGTGTCGCCTTCCTGCCCGACTCTTCCGGGGACGGCGGTGTGGTAGTCGTGGCCGCGCCGCTGGGCGGGCACGACGTCGCATTGGCCGAGCTGGTCACAGCGAATCCGCGATTCGCGGGCGTCGGTGAGCGGCCCGAGTTCGACTGCCGGTATCTGGCTGTGCTGCCGGGGATCGAAGGTCCGATCGTGGCCGAGATCTCCGCCGCGGTGGCCCGTAACCCCGACGGTGCGGCCTTGCCACCGGGAGTGGCGGCTTCGCACCGTGCTGCTTCGGCAGTCGAAACCGAGGGGATTCTGCTCGGCGAGTACCTGCGGTATCGCCGACTGGGGCTGGTGCGGGTCGGATTCCGCGACTGGCTCGCCCAGCTCGGTGAGATGTGCTTCGGTGACGAGGGGCTCAAACGTGACGGCACGGTTCAGGCGTTCGCCGCCGCGGCAGCCGAGGCACAGCCGACGGTGGACGAAGACCGGCCCGACCCGACCGCTGTCCTGATCCGCGTCGCCGGACGGAGTTTCCCGCTGCCGGACCTGTCCGGCCCGCCGTCCGGGACCGCTGTCGGCAGCGTGTCCTTGGTCGGCACTGTCGACATCGGTGGCGTAACAGCGGAAGTCGAGTTGTTCGACGACGGTGGAGTCTGGCGCGTGGCCCCGCCACGCGGAGACGGGCAGCCCGGAGATGTGCTCAGCCGGTGGTTCGAGGGAAGGTCGGACACCGATCCGGATCGGCTCCTGGACCGACTGGCGCACCTGCTGAACGACGGCGAAGCGGCGTTGACAACCGTGGACGCCGGAGTGGCCGCGGCGGAAGTCGACTCTCGGAGCAGAACCCCTCACGTATGGCGGCTGCGTGGTTTCGCCATAGGCAGCCCTGTCGAGATCAGCCTCACGCGCGATAGGAGGGGCTGGCGTTCGACGGTAACCTCCGGGCCGAATTCGGAGATATTGAATCTCACTGGGGCGAAGTCGCTGAACAGGATGGCGCAAGAGCTCACCGCCATGCTGCGCATCAGCAACAACGAGTCCGAAGCCGGAGGTTCGAGGCCGTCACAGATCACCTTGTCACCGGACGAAATCCGGGAATATCACGAGCTGGTCCGGCAAGCCGACGCCGCCGCCGGACGGTCGCGCGCCTGCGCGGAGGAACTGGACACGCTCGCAGGTCGGCTGGGGATGGCCTCGCCGGAGGTGTTGGAGATGGCCGACCCTGCGGCGCGCACCGCTGTGCTGGCGTCACTGCGCGGTGCGGTGGCGCGTGACCGTGCCGCGCTGGCCGCCGAGATCGGCGTCGACCCATCGGAATTGGAGTCGATTCCGATCATCGATGCCGAGCATGACCTGTGGCGCAATCGGATCGAGGCGCGCGAGGCCGATATCGACACGCTGGCAAGGCTTCTCGCTCACCGCGAGCAGCTGGCGGCTGCGGTGTCCCGCGCCCGGAGGGACCGTGACGCGGCACTCACGAGGCCTGTCGTCGCCGCGGAACTCGAGCGCAGCGACCGGAGCAGGCAACTCGGGCCCGGCATCGTGTTCCACCCGAACCTGGCCGGACGCCACGGTCTCCTGGTCGTCATCGCACCGCCGAACGGGCATGCGGCGGCGTTGACGGCGCTGGCACTGGAGCATCGCGAATTCGCGGACGCGAGCTATCGCCTCGGTCTGCGTATCCACTACCTGCGTGTGGACCCGCAGCCGGACGGACGGATCGCGATCGAACAGATCGAACCGCAGGCCGCCGGTGTCCCCATCGATCGGCGGAACGAGGCCCGCCTGCACCTGCTCCATCAGTACTTGGTCTTTCGGAAGGCAGGAGTGCTCACAGCCGGATTCCGTGAGTGGTTGCGTCAACTCGGAGCGGGCGCGTTCACCAAGTGGCCGGAATCGGCGCGCGTCGGCAAGGGATTGGCGAGGTCGACGGCCGTGGTATCCGAACCACTCGTTGCGCCGCTCGAGCTCATCGAAATGGGACGTCGGACGGTGCGCGCCGATCCCGCGCTCGACCCGCGGCACCCCGCACACGTCCTGCACCGGTTGCACACTCACCGGGCGGCGCCCCTGCCGTTGGGCGAGCGGCATCGCGGAGATCCGTCCGCGCAGACGGACCTGAACCCGTCCGCGCATCTCGAGACGCATCCCATCTCCCTCGATGTCATGGCCGACTACGTGGTGCTCGAACGCCGCGGGCGCACTTGGCATGTGGCTACCGACACCGGCCAGGCGTTCAGCGATCTGCTGGCCGTGCACTTCCCCGACCTGACCGGGAAGACACCGCGGGAACTGATCGAACAGTTGGAAAATCTCGTTCGCGCGCCGCCGCGGGTCTACGACAGCGCACCTTCCGGGCTCCCCAAGACCGGGCTTCTCACCGCTTTCGACTCGGCCCGCCTGGGCCCGGGAACCCCCAGGATCACGGTTCCCGAGGATCGCGCGGCCGAAGTCCCACGACGGGGGGTCACCGGAACGGAGGCGGCCCGATGGGCCGGAGCCAATTGGCACCGAGGCGGCTATTCCGATGCCGCGGAGCTGGTCGAACAGGTGCGCCGGTCGCGCGGCACGGTGGTGGGTGTGGTCGATCTCGGCACGGCCGCACCCGCATTCACCGTGCGCATGGACGGCGATGTCATCACCGTCGAGGAGCAGATATTTCGTCTCGGCCCACGTGGCGCGGCCGTCCCCGACGTGCGCACCGTGCGTGGTGACGAGGCCGTGGATGCGTGGGCCGCCCACCTGATGCGTGTGTCGGGGCCGGAGGCGACATTCCACGGACTGGCGTGGAAATCCGACGGGACCCCCGAGAATCCGCTGCTGCCGGGCCGGAAACCCAGCGGCGTGCCCGGCCGGGAAATTCCGTTGCGGCTCATCGGCGGCCGACGCGACCTCCCCGAGGAAATCGGCCACCGGCCGCCCGAGGAACCCGCCGTCGGCGCCCGCCGCGACGATCCGATAGTCGAGTACAACACCCGTAGAATGCAGGCCGTCCGGCGATACGACAACGATTACGGGCTGACTCCGCTGGTCGATGCGGACGGCCGGACGCTGCCCCCGGAAGGCATCTTCGCGTCGGTCGATGCCGAGGGTGTGCTTCGTATGCAGGTGCGGGCGAGTGAACGCACACCTCGCGTCTTCGCGATGGTGGCGCAGATGGAGGCCGAGATCGGTCATCTCGTCACCGGGATTCAGGACTTCTGGACCGTTACCTACGACGGCCTGACAACCAATATCGACGTATTCAACACTTTGCTCCGGGAAAATCCGGAGCTGTCACCGGAAGACGCGGCCGCCCGCACATTCACCGGGCGAATGGCTGCTCGCCGCGGTCTGACGCGCGTCCGGTTCGAGCACCTCGACGGGCATCGAGGCGATTATCGCCACGTCGTCGTGACCTTCACCGCGCCCGACGCAGGCGATCGACGGACGGTCGCGGATCAACCGGATTACAGCGCCATCGCCGCGACTATTCATGGGCGCGACCTTCCCGGTGATTCGTCGACACCGGTAGAGACGACCCTCGGCGGGGCGCTCGACACGGAGCGCCCGCCTCCCGGCTCAATCGCAGCAGTCATCGCGGGTACCGACCACGGGATGCATCGGATCGATGCGCGACCAACAGACGACGAGCAGGCTCCGGCTGACGCGCACGGCGACGATGACGCGTCGCCGCCTGGACTCATCGGTCACCGGCCGCCGGACGATGCCGAGTCGCGACCCGACACGGTAGGAGCGAACCTGGCGTGGGTCCGCGATATGGCGGTCGCGGATCTGGCCCGACGTCGCGAGGCGGATGCCGCACCTGCTCCCGTCGATCTCGCGAGACCCGTTGCCGGCGTGCCGGACCCGATGGCCGATCGGATTCGCAATATCGATGCGCTGATGTCCGCCCTGCGCCTCGCGCGGAGCGAGCGGCGGCGAGCGGCAGCTCGACTCGAACAGGCTGTCGCCGCGTGCCCGGATCTCGAGGAGATCCCCGCGCGTCCGGGTTCGAATGAAGTGCGGCGAGCGTCCGGCCTGAGGGACGAGGCCAGAGCACGGCTCGCGGAGATCTTTCGGACGGCGCCGGACGGTCCGTCCGGCGAGGCTGCGGACCAACTGCGCCGCCTCGACGCCGTAGTCGATGCCACCTACCAGTTCGACTACGACGAACGACGGCTGGTCGCGCTGACCGAGCTCGTTGCTCACCTGGACCGATGGGCACGGCGGGTGCTGGCTGCCGATCCCCCGGCCGCCGAGCGTCACAACGCGTTGCCGGGAGGTCAGCGCGTCGATTCGGATACGCTGGACGACCTGTTGCGCGGAGCGGTTCGGCGGCTCGCTTTCGACTCCGCGTTGCCCGGTGAAGAACTGGACCGGATCCGGCGCGCAGCGGATCGCCGGGCACAGACACAGCGCGACCTCCTCCCCGCTCTCCTCGGCCGGTCACGGGTGGACGCGGCAGATTTACTGCGTCATGGATCGCCGACCCACGACGATTGGGCTGCCGAACTGGCCGAAGCCGGCAGGAGCCTGGGAAGGATCGCCGATATTCCGGCCGACCATTTCGAGTCCCCGGACCGGGTGCAGATGACCTTGGAAGACCTCGCGGACCGCTACAGGCGGGACGGATGGCCCGAGGAGGCGAAACGAGCTTTCCGTCGGCTTCGCCGGGCTCACCGGGTGACGGCAACCGTCGCGGAAATCCGTCGCATGGAAGAGCGAGCGCGCCGCATAGACGCGTTGGACGCGGCATTCCGCGATGTGGCCGCGTGGCAGGAGCGGGCGCGTGTTCGCGGCCATGCGGCCGTGGACCTCGAACGCGCATATCACCGACTGTCAGCGGTAGGACAGCGGCTCGATGCCCTGGCCCGTGAGCTGGCGGCCGCGCAGCCGAGCGTGCGGAGGAACCGCTACCAGCGGCTGGCGGACAAGTACGGACTTCGGCTGTGGCGGCTTCGCCCCGGCTGGGATGACCAGCGCAAGCTGGACACCGAACTCGGACTCGCCCGGTACCGGCTGCGGAGCACATTCGCAGTGGACCGGACGACCATGCCAGGAGACGAGCTGGTACAGCTGATCCGGCGAGCCGTCGAGCCACCCGGTCAGAGCGGGCGGGAGTGGACGCCCGCGCAGCCCGAGGCGACCGACCAGCAGGTGAAGTCGGCAGATGTGCAGAAGCTCGAGGATCTGCACGACTTGTCGGATTATGCGGAAGCGGCCGAGCGGGAACGGACTCTTTTCGCCGAGCTGGACTACTGCCTGGCAAACGTTGCGCGCGAGTTGGTATTCGCACGATCCGGTCTGGGCGACTTCCGGGACACGGAACGAAGGGCGACGCTCGGGCGCGACCTGGCCGGGCTTCGTAGTGACGCCGTGGCCACGGCCGATGTCGCAGCCTGGAATCTCGCGAAGATAGGTGTTCCCTCCGTTTCCGATTCCGTGTGGCAGCTCCGCCCCGGTTCGCCCGGCGAGGCACAGGTGCTGGCGGAGCACGATGAGATTCGCGACTACCTTGCCGCCGCGTGGGGCATGGCTGCGAACTCGGTGACGGCCGAAGAAGCCGATAATCGTTCAGCAACGGCGACCAGCGACGAGGAATATTTCGCGCTCGAGCGGTTCCGCACGCTCGACGCGATGCTCGACAACGCGCGCCGGTTCCACCGCTACGACACATGGATTCGTGCCATCGACGCCTTGGCGAAGGCGTTGGACGACGCCCGGTGGCGCGAAGTCGTCGAGGCGACACAGGTTGGCGAACGTCGTGGGGAGAACCGTTCGTGGTTGCACGCACTGGAGGCCCGCCGCCGAGAACTCGACACGCTGGCGGGTCAGCGTGCAGCGCGCCCGCCGGGTCGGCGAGACGACGTCGACGCCCGCCTGGACGAGCTGCTGGGCGAGGTAGCGGCCGAGATAACCGTCCGATCGATTCGGCTGTCTGATTCCGGTGAGCACAGCGGTGACGGACCCCAGTATCCGATCGGTACCGGGCTCGTCCCCGAACCGCCCGACCCGGTGACGCTCGCACACGCCCGCCGTGACCTGGACCGGCAGTTCCGCGAGCGATTCGGAGATCGCGAACCCATGCCCATCGAACTCGAAGACTTCAGTATGGAGCCGTTGTCGCGGCTGCAGCAGTACGCGCACGTGGACTGGAATATCGACAAGCTGGCGGTGTCGCTGGGCATGCCGTCCGCGCAACTGCGAGAGCACATGCGTGGCGAGTTGCGGGCCGCAGTCTCGGGTAAATCGGTGGCTATCCGGATCGATGCGGAGAAGCTGCTGTCCGTGCTCCACGACGGCGTCTATCGGTCGAATCGCAGCCCCGGGGGAGAGCGGGCCGCCTTCGAGCAGTTGTGGTTCGGCGGTGAGCCTACCTACGGATACGTGGCGGTCGACGGCGTGCGACCCGCCGGTCTCCCTGGGTTGGATGTGCTGTCCACCGGATACGGCGGCGAACAGATCTTCCTGAAACCACGGGTCCGGGAGTACACCACATTCACTGTCGGTGATCACGAGGTGCACAAGACCCGCGTTATCGCGTCGCCGCTCACCGATCCACTGGAGTGGTCGTTCGGCGCCGCGTCCGATGCCGCGCACGACAATCCCGGCTTGGTCGGCATCAATCGGAACTACGCGGGCCAGCCGTTCCGGGGATCGATCTACGTGGAAGCCCAGATCCATCGGGATATCACCGTTGACGACATCGAGTTCGTTGTCCTGCAACAAGATCCGTCCGCACAGTTGCGTTCGGCGCTGGAACACCGCGGGATCGACTGGCGCGTGCTCAACAACCGGACCATCGCCGAGCACGGCAGCGACTCGGAGCGAGCCGCCGCGATCGGCCGCCTCGAAGAGGACCTCGCGCGGCTGCGCACGAGCCGCAGATACACCAGCCCCGATCCCTCCATTCGTCAGCTGAACGCGGATATGGAGCACCGGCTACGCACCGACCTCGCGCTGCTGCGACGCTCTGTCGGAACCGATGACCCACTCGACGGTCCCGAGTATCCGATCGGTGCGCGCCCGCCGGACGATGAAGCCACATCGATGGCAGGCCGGGCACGGGATACGCGGTTGCCGCGGCCGCGGCCCGGGGACCGTCCGCAGGACTGGTTGCGTGAGATCCGCCGTCACCTCGGGCTGAGTGCCGGGCAGATGGACGACCTCATCGGGGCCACGGACGGCACGTGGGCCGCCGCCGAGGCCCCGGTCGATCCGCGGCCGCTCACAGACGACCAGGTGCGGGCCCTGCTGCGCCGCACACCCGGCGCTCGCACGCTCTATGCGACGGTGGCCGAGCGCTTTTATCCGGGACTGCACAGTCGCCCCGATATTGTCGGTCGAAGCCTGCGCGGCATTCGCGAGACAGCCGATGTGCGGATCGAGCGATTCGCGCTGCAACTCGGTGCCCTGGAAGTAACCGTCCGCCATCGCGAGCTGGCGCAGCATTTGCCGCCGTCACGGGGGGCCTGGGAAGCGCACTTGCGCGCATTGGCAGCCTGTCTATCAGAGCAGGTCGATGACGGCACGCCTCTCGGCGCGGTCTTGGAGATATTTCGTCGACAGTTCGGGCTCACTCGGGAGCAGATTGCCGAGACGATGAGCGTGCCGACGGAGATGATCGACGAGATCGAGACCATGGTGTCCGTGCCGTCGAGGAGCACCGTGGAAGCCTATCTGCTCGCATTGCTCCCCGCCGTACCTCGATACCCGGAGGGTTTCGATACGCTACGGCATTACCTCAAACATCTTCGCCAGACAGCCGGATTTTCCCAGTCGGAATTGGCTGAAGAGGCGCGTATGCTCACCGTCGCGATGGTCCGGAACGTCGAAAGCGGAAGGACGCCGCCATCCAAGGAGATCATCGAACTTTATCTTCGAGTGTTCTCGCCCGGTGCGGTGACGTATCAGGACCTCACTGAGACGTTCCACGAGGTTCCGTCCGACATCGGTGCCCGACCGCCGGACCACCGGGACGAGATGCCCGACGCCGTGGACGGTGCTCGAGGGTCCGATACCTCGACCCGACATGAATTTCTCCCGGACGAGCCGGTCGCGGGCTGGCGTGTGGATACCGCCGAGTTGATCGACACGTATGTGGGCGATACCCCACCGAGTTATGAACAGTTGCGGATGCGGCTACGGGAGCTGGCCGGCCGGTACCCCGATGAGGTGGCATTTTTCCGGGAAATCGGTAGCTCGAGCGAGGGCCGGCCGATCGAGTTGCTATCGCTGTATGGTGGCCCGAACAATATCGAGTTGGTTGTCGATCCGCATCCGATGGAGCCCGTCGGCCGGGCGACTGCCTTGGCTGCCGCCGAATTTTTCTGTTCGCGTCCGGAGCTATGGTCGCTGTATTCCCTGCATATCGTCGTGAGTGCGGACCCCGACAGTGCGGTATCGAACAGACCACCTGCCCGGGCCGTGGGCCCTGTGGACCTGAGTGCTTACTACACCGGAATGCACCGATCGCTCAGTACCCCTGATTGGGCGGTCCCTGCCACCATACCGGTGCCGGAACGGAAATTCTCCTCGGCAGTTCCGTTGCCGGAGACATTGACCTTGATGACTATCAGTAAAGCGATCAAGCCATTCTTTCGATGGGTCGGACACAATGCCGACTTCGGCGGCGCATACATCTTTTTCGGTATTTCCGGAGATCGTTACGTACGTGCGCTGAGCAAGCGGATACCTCGACTATTCGCCGAGATTGCCACGCGGCACGGTATCCCGATTTCGCCGCACCCGATAGATATCGCGCTCAACCCGGATTCGGCAGAAAAGCTCGGGCCCGGGGTGTTCACTGAGATGAACCTACCGGTCGGCGCCAATACGGGGCGATTCGCCGCCTGGTTCGGCGCATTGTCGACGAATATCGAAGTGCCCGAATGGTCGGTGCGGCCGTCGAGCGTGACCAGGTCGGAGGCAATCGAGCTGCTGAAGCAACGTGCTGCGGTGTTCGAGAGCCTGGTTCCGCGTGTGCCGGCAGATATCATCGCGAGCGAATTCGGTCGAGCTGCCGCGAAGATGATCCGGTTTCTGCCGGGTGAGGCGGATGCTTTGCAGCGCAATCCGGACAAGCTATTCGAGCCCGGGATCGTCCACCGTCCTCCTCTGCGGCGTTTGGGCGGATTGTTGCGTCGAATCGATGCGGCATTGGCGGCCAACCCTGGACGTGCCGAGCTGCTGGCTCTGCGTGAGGATGTGAGCCGTTATTTTCTCGAATGGATCGAGTTTCAGCGCGCTGATCAGGATCCGGTTTGGCTGCCGCTGCGTTCGACTGCCGGCATGCAGCTGGAGTTGATTTTCTCACTTATTCCCATGGCGCGGGCTACTCATTCCGATGCGCACGTGACGGGAGAGATGTCGACGCCGTGGTCTCGGTTGAAGAATGAGCCGATCGGCGATCGGCCAATTGACACCGGACCGGCCGGTGAACCAGCCGGTTCACAGAGATATTCACCGATCGATACGCGCCGGGACGAACCGAAACCCGGTCTTCGGCGCTCGGAGCCACTGTCGACACCGTGGGCGCTCGTCTACCAGAGCGCGCCTGCTGCCCAGCCGTCCGACGAGGACGGTGTCGTCGATTCGATGTGGACGGCCGACGGGGCGCGGTTGATCGATGAGTATGTGGGTGATACTTCGCCGACCTATGAGGAATTGCGGCGGCGGTTGCGTGATCTCGCCGAGCGGCATCCCGAGGACGTGGCCAGGTTCAGTGAGATCGGGCGTACTCGCGAAGGTCGGCCCATGGAGCTGCTGTCGATATACGGGGGTCCTCGCAACATCTTGCTGATTGTCGATCCGCACCCGATGGAATCGGTGGGCCGCGCGACCGCGTTGGCACTCGCCCAATACGTGCTGACGGAGCCGGGGCTCCGGTCCGAGGTGTCGTACCACTTCATCGTGTGTTCCGATCCCGATACCGCGGTGTTGAACGCGCCACCGGCCCGGACTGTCGGGCCGGTGGATCTGGCCGCGTACTACACCGGAATCGCCCGGCCGATTCGGCACCCCGAATGGAGTTTTCCGGCGGCGGTGCCGGTACCGGGTAGCAGATGGGACTCGGAGGTTCCGTTGCCGGAAACGCTGGCTCAGATGGCCATGATCAAAGCGCTGCGTCCGCTTCTCATGTCGCGGTCACTGCACAATATCGACTCGGAGGGTGGCCACCTGTACTTCGGCATTTCCGGTGGCGGCTGGGTGCGCGAACTCGGTCCACAGATCCCCGAGCTTTTTGCCGATATCGCCGCCAGGCACGCTATCCCGGTGCAGGCAATTCCTGGTGACGTTACTGCTCGGCCGTCATGGTACCAGCATATTGGAAATGGCGTTTATGCCAATAGGTGGGTGCCCGGTCATGCTTTTTCGGGTACATTTGTCGGATATTACGGCGGATTGCCGATGACGATCGAGGTGCCGGAGTGGATTACGCGACCGTCGGTGCTTACCAGATCGCAGGCTGCGGACCTGTTCGAGCAGCGCGCAGCGATTCTCAGCGAACTCGTCGATCGCCTTCCATCGGAAATGCCTGCCAGCGTGTTCGGCCCCGCTGTCGAAGCGTTCATCACATCGCTGTACGAAAAGTCCGAACAATTGCGCAGAGATCCGAGCGCAAAGTTCGTTCCCCAAGCAGTACATCGATGGCCGTTGCGCGGTATAGCGGCACTGCTGAGACATATCGACGAGGCGTTGGTGTCGGATCACGAGAATTCTGAGTTGGAAGCGATCCGAGCGGACGTGAACACGAACTTCCTGGAATGGATACAGTTTCAACGCGATGACCAGAACCCCGTCTGGCGACCGTTGCGTTCTACCGCCGGCATGCAGCTGGAATTCATCCTTGCGACGATCCCGAGGGCGCTACAGGTAGCGGATCGAGCCGAGTGGCGTGACAGAATGGTAGTGCCGTCCGATGACCGCGAACTGGATGATGCATCCGGTACGGCGCCGCCGACCGAGGGAGCTGCCCTACCCGGCCTCACGATCGAAGCGGCGACGGCCGCGGATGTCGAAGACCTGTCCCAGCGCTTCGGTAAACCCTGGATTCTCGAGGACCGCCTGCAACGCCAGGGCAGGGGAGACGGCGTGCTGTTCGTGGCGCGACGAGACGGCAGTCCGGTAGCGCATGGGTATCTCTGGCTCGAGGATGCCGAAGAACCGGAAATCCGATCCGGGCTTCCGGGCGTCGCATTGATCAACCACCTGGAAGTAGCTGACGGCCTCCAAGGCCGTTCCATCGGCAGCGAATTGATCGCGCACATGGAACGCTATGCCCGAGTGGAAGCGGGTCGTGATCGGATCGCGCTGGCCGTTCTTCCGGGCAACACCGCCGCGGCACGTCTGTACGAGCGATTGGGGTACGCCGACTGGGGCCGGGGGACCGTGCAGTGCTACGACATCATGGAAAGGGCGGACGGGAGCCGGGTTCGAGTGCCTGATCCCGAGCAGGCCCGCGTGTTGGTCAAGGATCTCGGTCTGCGGCCGCTGTCGGACGATTCACGGTCCCCGCCTTCTCTTCCCGCGTTTACAACGACTGGCGGTGAACCACAGCGCGGCGGCCCGGATACCGATGGCGTTGGGGCTGAGGCGGTGCTCGGTAGGCACGCGATGGACTCGACGCCGGATCAGGTCAAGGAGTTGCTGCGGCATACCCGGGTCGGCCGTCGGGTGCTGGCGTCGCTGGAATCGATGCCGGTGCGCGAGCGTTTCGAGTTGATGGGGGAGGGAGGTCATTACGGTGGCGTGTGGGTCGGCAGTGCGCTTACCGCAACGGTTTTCACGTCCGGGCACGACTATGCGGCGCAGGCGCTGAACCTGGCGCACGAGATCGTGCACGCCGAGTTCTTCGTCGAGGCTCGCACGGTTCGTGATCCGCTATCGATGTCGATCGACGAGTATGTGGGGGCCATGGTCGCGGAGGAGACCGCGTGTTTCCGCATCATGGCGGAGCTGGCCGCCGAGCTTCGGTCGCTCGGGCTCGACATACCGCCGCAGGTCACGGAAGCCGGGTACGACGAGGCCTATGACAAGGCAACAAGGCGCCGCGCCAGTGCCGTGCCGAACCCGGAACAGAGGCACCAGCAGGCGCACGAGTCAGCCCTGAAGGCCTCCGAACAGGAAGTCGCCACCTTCGAGTGGGCGGACGGTCGCAGCTACCGCCAGTTCTACCGCGACGCCTATCGAGCGTTGGAGAGGGGGGCGCGGACTCGACCACCTGCCGGAACTGCCGCCAC
The DNA here is from genome assembly GCF_014466955.1 of Nocardia wallacei. Taxonomy (NCBI): domain Bacteria; kingdom Bacillati; phylum Actinomycetota; class Actinomycetes; order Mycobacteriales; family Nocardiaceae; genus Nocardia; species Nocardia wallacei. The sequence continues at coordinate 1,920,241 of NZ_AP023396.1, forward strand.
CGTCGGCCATCCTCGCCGCTACGACCCCACGCCCGAGGGCGCGGAACGACTGCGCCGAGCTGCCCTGCGGCACGACCACGATGTCGTATCGGCGAACGAGTTGTCCCGGCGGCTGGCCGAAACGGCGGCCGAACTCGGTGTCGCCGGAGGGCCCAGATCGATCACCAGAGCACGGGTGGAGAAGGAGATCGCCGCCCTGAAAACGGAACTGGCGACCGGGGCGCCGGATCGGTTGCCGGCGCTGCGGCGTCGGCAGCATCGGTGGCGCGAGCTGTCCGACATGGCCGATGAGTACGGCAGGCTCGATGCGTCGATCCACCGGATGAAGGCGATGGAGGACATCCTCGCCGCCGATGTCGTCGACCGAATGACGAGTACCGTCCCTGGCGCGCAACGTATTTCGGACCGTGCGGTACTGACGCCGGGCACACCGAGGCGGCTGGTGATCGTCGGCGGTCCGGGGGAACACCAGTCCGTGCTGGCCGATCCGCGTGTGGTCGCGGCGAGGCGTGGCGCACAGGTCGAATACTGCCACGTACAGATGCAACCGGGCGGCGAGCCGCACGTATGGACGATGACCGCACCGACCGCAGTGCCGCGATCGGCGCCGCCGAGATTCCTGCACCTCGCCGACCAGGCGACTCGACACCGCATGGCGCGCATTCGCACGGAACTGGGCACCACCGAGGTCGGCCGATGGGCGCTCGAGGTATTGCACGACGTGAAGATCGTGCAGACAACGAATCCCGCGGAGGCGGGCTACAAACCGGTCCGGCACCGATTGGTCCTCGACGCCGGAATGTCGGACGAACACCATATGGCTCACCTGGTACACCAGGCAATTCACGTCGAGGTGGCCCGAAGCAGGGAATCGATCGAGACCGTCCGCGCCCAGCTGACCTTGCCGCGAGAAGCGTATATCGATGCGCGGATCGACGAGGAAACCCGCGCGCACGCCATGGAAATCGTTGCCGCGGTACAGCTTCGAGCCGCCGGATATGACGTCCCGGAGCCGATGGGCATGACCGCCTACACCGAGGCCTACTATCAGGCACGGTCGGACCTGGCCGAGAACATGGCCCCGGACGGGCAAGCGGTACCCGACCGGTTGCTGCCGGTGCTGGATCGGATGGCGAACGACGCCGGCCTGGCAGCGCTGCGGCCGGAGGTGGAAGCGCATCCGGAGTCCTACCCGGATTCCTACGGCAAAGCGTGGGATGACGCCCAGGGCGTTCAGCCCTTCGCCGAGCAGGTCCAAGCCGCCCGCAGGAGCGGTGAGCGGTCGGTGCGAGCACTCGATGGCGGCGCCGATGTCATCGGTGTGCAGAACGTCGAATTGGTTTCGTACAACGATGGCGCCGTGTATGTCCGTGTGGCGGTGCGTGATTCCCGCTCGCGGCATGCCGCGGTGCTGTCGTCCCGGCTGGGCAGAGCGTTCGATGTGCCGATGCCCCGTGTCGTCGCGGAGGGCGACGTGCTGTACTTCGAGCCGACATCATGGGCCCTGCCCGTCGAGCTGAGCAGGGTGGGAGTCGGAGCGCCCGGGCTCGGGCTGCACGACGCGGTGGCCGGCTTTCCCGATTCCGCCGACCGCGTGATGGTCGAGCGTAGCGACCGGGTTGCCTGGAGTAATCACTACCGCGCGTTCGGTTTCGAGGATGCGGCCGGGGAAACGCCCAGTCGGTTTGCGCAGCGGTTCCTGCGAGCACGCGCCGACGGCACTCTCGAATTCATCGCTCACGACGTCCCACGCTCCGAGCTCGACCGGTTCCGTGACCGGGCCGAGAGGTTGCGGCCCGAGTTCGAACGGCTCGGACGCGCCGACTGGCACGACGTGGTGATGGCCCGGCTCGCGAAGATCGTGGCGCATGCCCCTCTCGATACCGTCTCGGGCCAGGAATCCACCGCACGTAGCGAGGCTCCCGATAACGCCCTCGACGCGGCGCACCCGTCGCAACGAGTTCTCAGGGGTCAGCCGCGCGACGCGGCGGAACCTGTGGTCACAGAAGGCGTGCGCGAGCCATCCACACCTTGGTCCTCGGTGACACCCGCAACCGACGTCCCGGTAGGTCGCCCGTCTCCACACAGCGAACCTGGTTCCACGCTCGCAACCAACTGAACAGCCGCATACACCGTTCGTGCCCAGCGCTGTTCGGTGAATACCTGCGTCGTCGGCGCCGTCGGGCGGAGGCCCGTCGACAATTGCGAGTGGAATCGAACTGCACCTGCGGAAGATCTTCAACAAGCTCGAAGTGCGGTCTCGCTCCGCACTCGTCCGGGTCGCCCTCACCGGAGACGAAGGCAACGGCTGACGTTGTCCGGAAATTTTCGGATCCGGCAGCTACAGTATTCGATTCCGATTCTCTCTCATGCTATTCTTCTGCATTCGATCTGTTCTGCTGCCGCGGCGGCATCGATGCTGTCCGGGTAGTGCCGCGTGCCGACGTAGGCCGATTTGCCGTCGTGAGTGTGGCTCCGAAGAACGTGTTCGAATCTTTGCCGCCGAGACTGACGCGCATTGTCCGGTTCGCCGACGGCGGGACCTCAGTCTGCCCGTCCGACACGGTAGACGATATCGGCGAGATCGCCGGTCTCGTCGTGTCCCACGAAAACGGGCGAGTCAGCCGATGCCGTCCTGTGCGGACCGGCGTACGGACGGCACGGTCACCGGTACTACTGATCGATGAGGGGCCGTTTCGTCCCGCCGCCGTGCAGCACGACTTTGGTGAGTTCGGCGCGTGAGCTGACGCCCATTTTCGCGAAGACCTTCCGCAGGTGGTAGTCGATTGTCCGGGGGCTGAGGAACAGTTGGGCGGCGATTTCGCGGTTGGTGAGACCGCTGCTGACGGCTTCGACGATGCGGGCCTCCTGCGGCGTGAGGTCCGCGACGTGGTCGGTGGTGGTGGTTTTGCGGGTCTCGCCCGCGGCTCGTAGTTCGTTGTGAGTTCGGTCGGCCCATGCTCCGGCTCCGAGTGATTCGAATGTGGTGAGGGCCGTGCGGAGCGGGTCACGAGCGTCGGTGGGGCGGCGTTCGCGGCGTAGATGCTGTCCGTACAGGAACTGGGTACGGGCGTGCTCGAGCGGATGGTCTGCTCGCGCATGGAACTCCAGGGCTCTGCGGAATTCCGCGGTGGCGGTGTCGCCCGAGGATGTCAATGCGCGGCAGCGGGCCGCGAGGGCGCACAGGTCGGGCAGGTTCGCGGTGTCCGCCCAGCGAGTGAACGCGGCAAGCGGCTCGGTGACCAGTTCCGGCCGATCCGCCGCTATCGCCGCCTCGACCAGGTCGGGAACATTGACCATCGCCAGTCCGAGATAGGAACCGCTCGCCCTCGGCGCGAGGTGCTCGAGTGCCTGTTCGGGGCGGTCGGCGGCCAGCTCGAGCAGGCCGAGTGCCCGGTGGGCGATGACGACGGCACCGGCCATGCCCCGAGTCATGCCTTCGTCGATCACATTCCGTGCCAGAGCTCTGGCCGTTTCTTCCTGACCACGCAGCGCGGCCAGCATGGCGAGCGAGCCTCGTAATGCCAGTGCGGCGTTGATCTGTCCGGTTTCCTCCGCGATCTGGCGGCCTTCCTCGGCGAAGGCTTCCGCCGAGCGGAACCGGCCCGCGGCGAGATCATCGCTGGCCACTCGCCACAGGGCCCACGGCAGAAATACCGCGGCGCCCAGCCGCCGGGCGTGCTGCACCGCGAGTCTGCACAACCGGCGCGCGCGGTCCTTGTGGCCGAGGCCGAGCATGAACCCGCTGGCCCACCACAGGCGGGCCGGATCGGTCAACTGTTCCACCGCATCGAGGTCTCCGGGCGCCAAACCGGGGTCCTTTCCGGCGCGCAGGCGGCAGCTGCCGCGCAGCAGGCGCGCGAGTACATCGTCCACCTCGTCACCGGAGGGCGCGAGCCGCTCGGCCGCGGCGGCGACGTCTGTCCAGGCATCGGCATCGGCGCAGAAGGCGGCCTCGTTGAACAGCACCAGCAGGGGAAGCGCGAAATGGACACTCGTGTCGGCCGCCGGCCCGAGGACCGGCCGCAGCAGAGACACAGCGGCGGCAGGGTTTCCGACATGCAGTTCCAGTGATGCCCGCAGCCAGAGGACGTCCCACCGCGGTGGCTTGCCCGGCCGGTCCGTGCGGGAGATGTCCGCGAGCATGGTCGCGGCGCGATCGAAGTCACCGCTGACCCACCAGGCGGCGGCGGATTCGAAGCTGCGGCGAGCGTGCTGCCGGCCGGGTGTGCTGAGTTCCGCGCTGCGCGCGAGCAGCGCCGCCGCGGTGGCGGAGCTGATGCGGGCCGCGCGGTAGGCCGACTGTTCCAGTTCCGCGGCGACCTCTTCGTCCTGCCCGTCGGCGGCCTGCCCGAGGTGCCACGCCCGCCGTTCGGCCGCGTCGTCGTCGCCATGTAGCGCGGTGGCCAGGGCGCGATGTGCCCGGCGGCGTTCGTCCGGGCCGGCGCCGTAATAGACCGCCGAACGGATCAGCGGATGACGGAAGGCGATCACCGCGGACTCGTCCATGCTGAGCAGATCGTCGAGCGCGTCGAGTCCGGTCGGCGTCCATTCCACACCGGGCGCCAGTACGGCGAAGGCGCGCCGCAGCGTCGGGTAGGAGGTGTGGCCGTCGGCTGCGATCACCAATAGGAGTTGCTGCGTCGGCTCGTCGAGGCGTCGAACTCGACGCAGGAACGCGTGCCGCAACTCGTCGGCGAGCGGCAGCGGTTCGGGCAGGACATTCGCGCGCAGCGCCCCGGCTGGTAATTCCCGCAGCGCCAGCGGGTTGCCGACCGCCGCGTCCAGAATGGTCTCCTGTTGTGCGGCAGACAGTTCGGCACCGGCGCGTTCGAGGAGCAGCTCCCGTGCCGATTCCCGGTCCAGGCCCGTCAAGGGAACATCGAAGACACCGCTGACCACGAGCGGGTGCGCCTCGGTGCGTGCCGCGATAAGCACGGCGATCGGTTCGGCCGCCAACCGCCGCGCCACGAACTCGAGCACGTGCAGCGACGGCCGGTCCGCCCACTGGGCGTCATCGACCAGGCACACCAGCGGCTGCTCGGCTGCCAGTTCGGAGAGTAGCGAGAGGGTCGCCAAACCGACCAGGAAACGATCCGGTGTCGCACCGGCCGCCAGCCCGAAAACCGTGCGCAACGCATCGGCCTGCGGCGCGGCCAGCCGGTCCATCCTGGTGAGTGCCGGTGTGAGGAGCCGGTGCAGCATCGCGTATCCGAGGTCGGCTTCCGGTTCGACACACGTCACGCGCAGGATCCGCATGCCGGTCACTCGCTGTACGGCGTCGTCGAGCAGTGCGCTCTTGCCGATCCCCGGATCCCCGTGTATCAGAGCCGCGCCGCCGTGCCCGATCATGGTGCGGCGCAGCAGGTCTGCCAGTAGCGCCCGTTCTCGCTCGCGGCCGCGCAGGACCCGCTCGGTTCCCTTCGCCATCATGTCTTTCGTCGCCGGAGTCCCGCATCACGGCACCCGCTGGAATTTGTTCGGGAACATCCGCCGGAGCGGCCGTTCGGACCCCCGCGGACCGAACGAGCCGGGCCACAGGCAGACCCTATGGCGGGGCTTCGACGGGCGGTAGTGTCGGAACCGACACGTTCCGCACTATCTGCGACAGGGTGCGGTCCGGCGAGGTTCATCACGGCTCGGATCGGGTCGGCCGAGTCCCGAACCGCTTCCGGGATATCTCGGCATGGGCGATGCGCCGCAGCACGGCCAGCAGGGCGTCGCCGAGGACGGTTCCGACCACCGCGCCTTCGACCACGGCGTCGACCGAACCCAAGCGCGCGACCGCATCGATGTCGGCGGCGGCGACGCGATCGGCGGATTCGGCGTAGCACGACAATGCGTCGAGCACCCATTCGTGCCCGACTTCCCGGAAGGTGCACAGCACTCCCACCAGTTCCTCGAGCAGCGGTGACTGCGGCGGCGGGCGCCAATCGCGTTGCGCGAGTATCGGTTCGATCCGGCGCATCGCCCATGCCCGATCCGCCTCGTCGACCTGTACCCGCGGCGCGGGCAGACCGTGCTGGGCCACTCCGAGAATGTCGTGGGTGGACGCCCGTGGCTCGTCGACGGCGGCGAGGACCTCGCGCACGTCGGCGACCGAGAGTCCGCCGATCTCCATCAGCGCGCGGACCAATTTCAGGCGCCGGACGTGCGCGCTGCCGTAGCGGGCCTGGTTGGGGCTGGTCAATTCGCCTGGGGGCAGCAGACCTTCGCGTTGGTAGTACTTGATCGTCGCGACCGCCACCCCGGACTCCCGGCTCAGCTCCGCCATCCGCATCCCGGGGCCGACTCTGGACTCCGTCATACAGATAGTGTAGCTTCCCATTATAGATAGAAGAACTATCCGATCTTGGGAGCGGATGTACATGTACAAGTCACTTCTGGTGCTCGCCGCGATCTACCTCGGCGTCATCGGCCTCTCGCTGGTTCTCGTGCCGGTGCAGTTCGGCGTCGACGCTGTACCCGAGGACGCGACGCCGCAATTGATCTCGTTGCTCCGGCTCCTGGGTGGGCCGATGCTGGGCATCGCCGTGTTGAACTGGATGGCACGCCGAGCCGCGCCGACGGCCATCCGCGATACGGTCCTCCTGGCGAATCTCGTCGGATTCGGCGTGGTCGCCGCCAACGACGTCTGGGGCGTGGCCACCGGTGAGGCACGCGATCTCGCCAAACTCTTCCTCCTCGTACACCTGGCTTTCGTTGCCGCGTTCGGCACCGCGTGGGTGCGGGCGGGCCGCAACCGGCTCCCCGCCGTTCGCGGATAGGACCGCAGAATGTTGCCGAGTCGAGTGCCGATGCCGGGAAGACGTGCTCGGAGGGACGAAGTTCCCGCAGGTGACAAGCGATTCCCGGCTCTGGATGCGGCTAGTCTCGTACGCGTGCTGGTCGGTCGCGAGAAGGAACTGGCGGTGCTGACGGCCCTGCTGGAACAAGCCCGGGCCGGGCACGGTGCGGCCGTGGTCGTGCACGGGGAACCCGGTATCGGGAAGAGCGCGCTGCTGGACCACCTCGCCGCCGAGTCCATCGACCGGCGAGTGCTGCGCGCGACCGGTGTGGCACAGGAGAGCGAATTCGGTTACGCGACACTGCATCAGCTGCTGCTACCGATATTGGATGAGGTCGATCGGTTACCACAGCCGCTCGCGGCGGCCCTGCGAATCGTCTTCGGGCTTGCGGTCGGTCCCCCGCCGGGCCGGTTCCGTGTCGGTCTGGCGACGCTGTCGCTGCTGTCGGAGCTGGCCGGGGAGGGGCCCGTGCTGTGCCTGGTCGACGACGCACACTGGACCGACCGGCCCTCGCGGGAGGTACTGGAGTTCGTCGCGAGACGGCTCGACACGGAACCGATCGCGCTGGTGCTGACCTCGCGGACGGCCGAACACCCGCCGGGCGTGCTGGAACTGCCGTTGCGTGCCTTGGACCGGGAAGCGGCCACTCGGCTGCTGATCGAGCGGACTGGTTCGCGACTGTCCGCGGCCGAGCGGGACGCCGTCCTGGACGCGACGGCGGGAAATCCACTGGCGATCCTCGAACTTCCGGACGAGGTTGTCCGCGACGGCGTACCACCGTCCACGCCGCTACTCCTCGCCGAACGGTTGCGTGCCGTTTTCCGGGCGCGAGTCGAGCAGCTCACCGAGTCCCAGCAGCGGTTGCTGTTGCTGATCGCGACCGCCGGACAGCTCCGGCTCGACGTCCTGGCTCGCGCGGCTACCGAGTTCGATTCTGCGGCAGCAGAACTCGGCGCGTTGGACGAGTTCGTGGTCGAGACGGGCGCGGCGACCATCGCATTCCGGCACCCGCTGCTCTGCTCGGCCGTCTATCACGGCGCCAGCGCCGCGGGTCGCCGCGACGCGCACCGGGCGCTGGCGGTGGCGATGAGTACTGGCGCCGACGACATCGAGCGGCGCGCTTGGCATCTGGGCCAGTCGGTTGACGGACCGGACGAGGAACTGGCCGAGCAACTCGATCGAGCGGCCGAGGTGGCCGCACGGACCAGCTCGGTCACTTCCGCGGTGCTGTTCGCCCGCGCGGGTGAGCTGAGCACGGACGGATCGCGGCGCTCGCGGCGGTGCTACGAATCGGCGGCCGCGTGGTGGTACGCCGGGGACCTCGACCGTGCCGGGAAGATGCTCGACCTGATCGATCGGGAAGGCCCGCTCGACGATTCGTTACGCCGGGACGTGACATGGTTGCGGGCGTCGGTGGAGTTGCACACCGGTATGCCCGCGGACGCGGTCGCCATGCTCCGTCCGCTGATTCCGGCTGTGCTGGAAACCGAACCGCAGCAGGCGATTCCACTGTTGATGCTGTTCGGCGAGGCCGGCTACCACGCGAATCTGGCTGCCGCGTCGTCGGAGGTCGTGGAGATCGCGGAGCAGCTGCCGCTCACCGGGTCGAGTGCCCATGATGCGCTGCTCAGATTGTTCCGAGGAGCATTCCGGGTACGTGCGGGCAAGGCCGCCGGGTTGTCACCGGGGGATGTGGAGATCGTGGCGCAGCTGTCCGACCCAGCTCTGCTCTGCTGGGCCAGCGGAATTCTGTGGGGTCTGGGCGATCGAGCACGAGGGCGCGAGCTGAACCGGGCAGCCGTGCGGAACGCGCGACGAATCGGTGCGGTCGGCATACTGGTCTGGGCCTTGGAACGGGCAGTGAGTGACGACATCGCCGGTGGGCGCTTCCGTTCGGCGGAGGCGAGCGCGGAGGAGGGGTACCGGCTCGCCACCGAGATCGGGCAACTCAACGCGAGCTGCTGGCATCGCGGAGCCTTGGCCCTGCTAGCCGCGCTGCAGGGACAAGAAGAACGGGCGCGCGACCTCGCCTATGAGGTCCTGGCCGAAGCGGTGCCGCGGCGGCTGGTGCATATCATTCTCACCGCCAGGCGAGCGCTCGGCCTGATCGACCTCGCCGCTGGTCGAGCCGAGGCGGCACTGGCACATCTCCAGCCGCCGGGCGACCTCGTTCATCCGGGGGTCGTGGTGGCATTCACACCGGATCTGGTCGAGGCAGCCGCGCAAGCGGGCAAGACCGATCTGGCCGCCAGGGCGCTCGAACCGCTCGTCCGCCGGACGGCATCGGCGCATTCGTCCGAATTGCGCGCCGTGGCGGCGCGGTGCCAGGCATTACTGGCCGCGCCCGACGCCGCGGCGGACGAGTTCCGGCGCGCGCTCGCGCTGCACGAAAGTGCCGATCAGCCAATGGAATACGGCCGGACGCAACTGTTGTTCGGCGAGTTCCTGCGTCGTCGGCGGCGCAAGGCCGAGGCCCGGGACCCGCTGCGGGCCGCGTTCGAGATATTCCGCTCGCTCGGCGCTCACGCGTGGGCCGATCGTGCTCGCGCCGAGTTGCGCGCGGCGGGCGAGGCCGTCGAGACCGCGTCGGTATCGATCCGGACCGACAAACTGACGCCGCAGGAAATGCGGATAGTCGAGGCTGTCGCGGCCGGTTGCACCAATCGTGAGATCGCGGCTCAGATGTTCCTCAGCGCCCGGACGGTGGATTATCACCTGAGAAAGATCTTCGACAAGCTGAAAGTGCGATCGCGCGGCGAACTCATCCGCGTGGTCCTCACCGAGCACGAACTGCCGAGCTGATCGTCTGCGCGGCTAGGCTAGATTTCCGGCGATTCTACCGATCCGAAGTATGCGCAATCATCGCTACGTTACGAACACGGGACGAAAGGCCACGAGCCTGCCGATTCGCGTCCTGGAGTAACTGGTAGATCACCGAGGTATGCCATGGCCAGACAATCGCCGGTCGTTCGCCGCCTGAGCGACGGGAGCATAGCCGTCTACTTCACTGCCGTCGGCCCCGACGGGGATTTCAGCGCAGGGCGCCTGACGTTCGAGCCCGGACACGAGGATTTCGAATTCTGGGCATCGATGGCATCGCCGTGCGTTCGAGAATGATTCGGATGACATTCACGCTGTCGCACGACGTGTGTGGCGCCGATCTCTGCGCCACATAGCAGGAAATCGCGCCAGGGGGAAAGGTCGGCGGGCCCGTGACATCGCGGACCCTTCCGCCTTCTCCCGTCACCGCAGCAGGTCTGCCACGGGCCCCATCCGGTCCTCCCAGTCGCGGGGAGGCGGATTGTTTCCGGGCGGATGGAGGGCGTTCCATGGTGTGTGGTGTACTCCGGAAGCCCATTGGTCGGTGTCGGTGGCGGCGACGATCGCGGCTCTGGCGTCGCGTATGCGTTGTGGGTCGGTCGGGTCGGCCAGTAGCCGGTTGACACGTTGCTGGACCCGCATCGCGTGCTCGTTGCCGATCCAGGTCAGCATCCGGGCCGCGCCCCTTTGGTCGATCCCGGCGAGATTCATCCCGGTCGGTGGTGTCTCCCCGCTGGCCAACTTCTGCAAGGCCTTGATTTTCGGCAGCGTGGGGGTGGTCATGTAGTCGTCGACCCAGGCGCGTTGTGGGCCGCCGGGCAGTCCGCCGTCCAGCGTGACCCCGCCAGGATTGGCGCGGCGAAACCGGAAGGTCGAGGCTTGCAGCGTCGCCAGATCGGCGGCTGCCTCCGTCGCGTCTCCCCGGCCGCGCGCGACCAGGTTGGCGGAATGCTGCGCGCGCTCCATCGCGGCGACGACGTGACCGAGGTGTTTGTCGGCCAATGTTTCGTCCTCGGCGTTGGCGTCCACGATGCCCCAGGAGCGCAGGCCGTATTGGATGAGTTTCTGGTTGGTGAAGCCGGCTCCGAGTAGTGCGCCGCGGGCGTCGGCGAGTGTCCCACCGACATCTTGGATGCCTTGCAAGGCTGCGGCCACGCCTCGGGCGGTGTCGATGCCGCCGTAACGTTTCGCGGCCGTTCGCGCGGCTTCGGCGAATTGCTGGCGGTTGAGGTAGGACTGGCGGTACCAGCCCTGTGCTCCGCCGAAACCTGGACTGTTCCACACGTTCCAGCTGGCGAGCTGTGCTTTGCGTTCGGTCCGGGAGAAGGGGCGCAGCGGTGAGCGGGTCCGCCCGGCGAGCCATTCGGTGGCGGGTGAATTGCTGATCGTGCTCACCGCGGCGAGCCCAGCCAGCATGCCGGCCCCGAGTGATCCGTTCGCGCGTGTGGTGCCCATTCCCATCACGGCGCCGGTTACACCGGCGCCCGGCCGGTCCCCGAGCGCTGCTCCCGCTACTCGCTGCGATATCCACTCGTGCCCGCGGTCCATGCCTTTGCTCAGCTGTGCCAGCTGGAAGATCGCGACGACCATGACGACGGCGGCGATGAACATCACCGAGGTGACCTGTCCCGGCGCCTGCCGGAAGAGGTTGCCGATGAACAACGTGTAGATGCCGACGAACACGATATAGGCGAACATGCGCGCCGCGCCGATCAGCGCGTCGGTCACATCGCGAACGAGAGCGATCTGCGTGGGACCGTAGACGAAACCACCGAACGCGAATCCGAGGATGGCGCGGAACAGGTGATAGATGGTTCGCATCGTCGATCCGAAGACCTTCCCGGTCAGATACACCGAGAACCCCAGCAGAACGACCACGGAAACCAGCAGGATCAGTCCCGCGCCCACCTGTCCCATCCCGGGGTTCTTCGCATGCGCGTAGGCCTGCGCGTCACCGCACGCGTTCATCGCCTCGAGGACTCGGTCGCCGCTGCCCGACCGCACGCCCGCGGTCCATGCGGCGCCGCAGCCCGGCCGCTCGTCGATGACGTGCCCGAAGTTCCATACCTGCACCGGTTTCCGCGCGAAGTTGTCGGCGAGCGTCTCCTGCATCGTCGCCACCACCTGGTCCGGGTCCGGGTTGCTGTTACCGTTCACTCCGGCGGCGACCGCGATGCCGACATCTCGGGCCTGGGCGAAGAACCCGTCGGCCGACAGCACCTCGCCGAGTGGATCGGCGAGGAACACCGGACCCAGCACCGCCACGATGAACATCGTCACCACCTGCACCTTCGCCTTCGCGAAGTGGCCACGGATGACGAAGATGCCCACGATGAGCGCGCCTATGGTGACACCGGTGACGAGCGCGGCCGTCGTCGCGAGCTGTCCCGTCATCCCCTCGGCGACGCCCTCCAGGGCCACGCCCACCGTGCTCAACCAGCCGAGGCCGAGCACGAATCCGATCATCCAGATCGCGGAGGTCACCAGCGCCATATAGCCCACGAATTCCAGTTCCAGCAGGGCCGACACCACCGTCTTGCCCGGACTGAACAAGCTGTAATCGGTCACGATCAGATAATTCGACAGGGAGACGCCCGAAGAATCGCGCACCTCCATCCACGCCAGTTCCTGATTCGCGGACGCACCGGACTGAGCCGCGGCAACCGCGCCGATTATCCCCGGGAACACGAACAACGCGAATAAGACGAAATAGACAGTGACAGCCCGCCGACTCCACAAGATATGCAGCATGCCGATGCCGCCGGGCTCGAATATTGTAGATGCGGCCGTCGGCCCCGTTCTTTTCCGTGGGGAACGGCACGTCGATCTCATCGGTTTCTCGTACCTTGCTCGCTCGAAAAGCGGAACTGTGCTTATGACTTGATTGAGCGTCGACGAATGACGGGCGGCACCGACCGAAACTCGCTTCGTTACTACGACAAAGAGCTAGCGTGACCGTAGTCGCCTGGGTGGTATCCCGGACAGTTCACGTTCGGCGCAACGTTCCAGCAATACGGGAATGTAATCGCGTACGGCGGCTTTGGATAGACGATCATGAATTCGCTCAACGGTTGCCGCCACGGCCTCGAAAGGAGTCTCGGGGTGACTCGCGGCGAGTCGTGTGACAACAGATTTGATCTTCGAAGATTCGTTGTTACGCATGGCCGTCCTCGTGCCGGAATGGAAGCACTATACCGCTGACTAGCGGCTCGGTGGGTGGCGGCACATTGATTCGCGCGCTGTTCCGGGCGATACCGGTGATTTCGCCTATCCGACGCTTCCGTGGCCCGCGCCCGCCGGTTGAACTCGTCGGTGGCCGCTGGCGGCCGAAGACTGGCGATTCGCGTGGTGCGCGCGCTCGGCGAGACCTTCGACAATGTGGACGATGGTTCCGACCCTCCACGAGGGGTGTGCTGGCGGGAGTGCGTTGTGAGCGGGGCGATGTGGGTCGATCCGGAGGCTCTCCGGGTGCGGGGGGCGGCGTTTCGGGAGGTCGGCGAGGAGGTCCGGCAGGCGGTGTCGCAGCTGCGGGCCGTGGTGTCCGCGCAGGGCCGATGGTGGGGCGATGACGAGTCCGGCGCGGCATTCGGCCAGACCTACGCACCGGACGTGGAGAAGGCGATCGCCGCTCTGCACGAACTCGCCGCCGCGCTACAAGGTTTCGGTGCGCAGGTGTCCGGTGTGTCCGACCGGGTGGCGACTGTTGATCGAGCGCTCGGGCAGCAGATCCAGAACACCACGGCCGCAAGCCATTTCGATCGGCCATGGTCGAGTGCCGATCGGGTTCCCGGGGCGTCGGGAAACCAGTCCGCCGCCGCGACACCGGTTCTCACGCCCGATGACCCAGCGGGTCCGTCGAGCGCAGTCGCCGATCAGGGTTCGCCGGTGGACTCAGGAGGCATGGACCGCGTGCCGGTAGACGGCGGTCGCTCCGACCCTGTGGCACATCGCGACCGGTCCGCACCAGCGGAAGAGAAGTCCGACTCCGCGGGAGAGAGTCCCGGCGCAGCGCGTGCGAACCAGGCGGACGGACCGACCGACCTCGACGAGGCGGAGGGCGGTGGTGTCGGACCGACCCGTAGTGACCAGCCTGCGTGGGCACGGGGCCGCGGCCCGGAAGCCGGGGCACGGTCGGCTGGTGGACAGCCCGCTGGACAGGGCGGACCCGGATCCGCGCCCGACAGGAACACCGGCGCCGCTCCCGGTGGACCGCGCGCCGCTGCCCGGCCCCCTGCGGTCGCCGCCGCGGGTGACCGGACACCGCCGGGCACCCCTTGGTCCGGCAATCCCGACCCGTCTGCCCCGCCGCCTGGTCGCCCGTCGGCGCCTGCCCGGCGTGACGACGGCAAGCCCGTGGCGGACAACAGGTCCACGTCGCCGCGTAACCCGTCCGAAGGCCGGCCGCGGCCGGTCGCGGCCGGGTCGACCGCGGGCCCGCGTCCAGGCAGTGGACCGGCGCGGATCGCGCGCGGCCTGGCCGACCGGCACGGTGTCGTCGTGTCCGGTTTCGACAAACCCGGCCTCGACGAAGCAGTGGTGGGTGAGTTCCTCGCAGCGGTCGATGACGTGCTCACGAGATATCCGGTGATCGACCTTCGCAGCGTCGGGTGCGGCGAGGTGGACGGCGACAGCCCCGTCCGGGTGGGGCAACTCGAACGGGACCCCGCCGGTGAGCATTCGCCCTCGGAATGGGCCGTGGTCCTCGACGGCGAGCTGGCGGCGAATCCGGACGCGCTCGCCGAAATCCTTCGGCGGCAATGCCGTCCCGGTGCCGCTGTGCCGGGCACGGAGTCCCGAGCGGTGTATGCGGTGACGGTCCGGGAGTTCGGTCGTGCGATCGATCGTGCGGGCGATCGGCGCGCCCGCGGCGTTGCTCAGCGCACCCTGATCGCCGAGTACCTGAGCGGCGGCGCAGCCGACGAGATGAGCTTCGGTCAGGTCGTGGCCGGGTATCGGCGCTGGCGCGATCAGCTCAGCGGAAGCGGTTTCGACAGGGGTGTCCTCGCGCCCGCGGATGCGCTCGCGGATGCCTTCACCGACGTGATGCTCAACGACGGCAAGGCCAGCGAACCGGCGAAGACCTTGTGCCGCTTGCTCATCGACACCGCCGAGGCCGCGGCCCGGCCGCGGGCGGCGAGCGAGGGCGGGCACCGATAGGGCGCATGGATTGAAGAAATCGAGCACTCAGGGTTCGGACGACCGGGACGCGGCCACCGTAACGACGACGGAACCGGGCGCGCACCAGCGTGAGCTGGATCGGCTGGCGGAGCAGATCGGCGCGGCGATCTCGGCCACGGCACCGGACGAGTGGCGGTGGGACGCGGTGTTCGTACTGACGACAAGCGCGGAGACCGCGGAAATCGTGTGCGCCGAAGGCGATCAGGTCGTGCGCGTCGAGCCGCCGGAATCGGTCTGGGCGGCGGTGCGGCGGCACCGCGAGATATCGGCACGGCTCGAGCGCGGACCGTGGTGGCGGCTGCTGTTGTGGTCGGCTGAGGTCGGACCGGAGTTCCACTACGACTTCGGCGCGGAGCCGTTTCCGGAGGGACAGCTGTTCGCGCCGGAGGTCTATCGCGCGGATCTGCGGGCCTATCCGAGGTCCCGGTTGCCGGTGTGGCTGGCGGCGTACATCGGTCACCACGACCGGCAGGTCCGCTCGCCCCGGCAGGCCGTCGCGGCGGCCCGCGCCGATCGGGCGGCCGGCGCACAGCCGATTCGGCTGACGGACGAACTGCCGAACCTCCCGGTGCTGTGGGCGCGGTGGGCGGTGCTGTCGGCGGCGTTCGTGGCCGTGGGTTCGGACCGCGGCCCGCGTATCCTGCCGTCACTGGGGCGGTTCGAAAGCCCCCGGCGGCACGGCTCGACGCTGTATCTGCTACCGCCCGGGCGGGCGGTGCTGTCGGGCGGGGTGTGGGATTCGCCCATGTTGGACGCGGTGTACAACGACGGTGCCGAGATGCCGAAACTGTATGCCGGAGCGCCGGATTGGGTGACGGATCCCGTGCTGAACCGGCGAGCCGCGGTCGGGCTGCTGTCATTCTGCTACTGGTGGGACGGTGAGGCGTGGTACCGGGGGGAGTCGTCGTCGGAGCAGGCCGGCCCGGCCGTTCCCGGGGTGTGGAGTGCGGCGACGGTTGCCGAAATCGTCAAGAGTTTGCTTCCGGAAGTATCCGAGGTCTCGCTGCGTTCGGCGGTCGACACTCTCCTGGCCGCGGCGCAGGTGGGCGCGGCGTCTCATGACCATCTGGTCGCGATATTCGGTGATCCCGAGCGCTTCGATATCGATGGCGCCTTGTCGCAACTGACGTTGTCGGGTGCCGCGACCGCGACCCGGCGGCTACCGATGTCGGAGGCATTGGAGCGGGTCCGCGCCTACATTCTCGAGCGTGACTTGGATACGACGGACTATCCGCTGTCGCGACTGACCGCGACCCGGATCGGCGTCGGCTGGGCGGTGTCAGTACCGGCATCCACCGGTGAAATCGTCTTGGACCGAGCTGTTTTCTATGTGGCGGACGACGGCGTGGTGGAGCGTTCGTCCGCATCGATCGCCGCGGAGGAATACGCGCCCGGGTTCGAGCGGCGTTATCGGCAACGACTGGGGGTCTCGACCTGAACACACTGCGTGGTGCGCACGGTCGGGATGAGTCATGACGACGCCGTTTCAATTGCTGGCCGAGTTGCCGGAGCCGGTTCAGGTCGTGGTATTCGGCTCGGAGGTTCCGGCAGCGGATACCGGGAGTGGTGGCCGGGCCGCTGCGGCTCTCGAACAGACGGCCGCCGCGCTGGCCCGGGCGGTCGAGCGGATCGATGCGGAGATCGCGGCACTGCCGGACGGTGTGGGGGCGGAACTGCACGACCGAATCTCGGATGCCGCGCGCCGGTTGTCCGAGGCTACGGCCGGTTCCGGGGAGTTCTGCCGCCGGCTGGCCGAGAGCACCACGCAATTCAACGCCGACACCGAGAAAGAGGTGGCCTCGATGGCCGCCTTCGGTCTCATGACGGTCTACCAGATCATGGTCGCCGGAGGCTGGCACCCGATCCGAGCGTTCCAGATTCTGTCGGAGGCCAGGGCGAGGCATCTGGCCCGCTGGGCGGAATTCGTGGCGATGCGTGTCGGGAAGGGCGCCGCGGCGGCTGTCGAGCGGGCCGGTCTGCTGGCGACCCAGGTTGGTGGTTTCGCCGCGTTCGCCGGCGGGGTCGACGCCGGAATTCAGGCGTGGCAGGTGGGTGCGGGGCGACGCGACGGCATGGACTGGGAATCGGTCGCCGTGGCTACGGTCGCCGGTGCGGGCGCCGCGGCGGGTGGTGCGCTGGGTGCCGGGTTGGCCATGCCCGCGTTGCCGCGCATTCAGCGGTTGTTGCCCGGCACCGCCTCGCTGCTCGTGGGCGGGTCGGTGATCGCCGTGGCGGGTGGTCTCGGCGGCGCGATCGGTGGCGCGCTGGGTGGCTATGCGATGACCGGCCAGTTCCAGCTGACGTGGAACGAGGTCGGCAGCAACGTCCTGCTCGGTGTCGCCGAAGCCGCCGCGCATACGCGTACGCGTCTGGAAACGCCGGGGGGACTCGCCGCGTCGGCGAGCGACGACCTTCCGAAAATCCCTGGCGCCGAGGAGCTTTCGTCCGGTCTGCGGGTACAGCCGCCCGATCCGACGGTCTCCGGTCCCGTCGACTCGCGGCCCGGCGGTCTCCACGGACACCAGAACGGCGATCACTCGCCGCGTGGGGCAGGTGACAGCGGGTATCTCGCTCCCGCCGCGGATGGTGGCGACGACGCCCGGGCGCTACTCCAGGAAGCCACCGAGCCGGTCGCTACTTCTGTGCCCGCACAGCGACGGGGAGAGGCCGCGACCGCCACCGGGTCGACCGCCGAGGAACCCAGCGGTGTGCGGGCGGGTTCGGATGCGGCCACGATGGGAGACCGGGCCGTCCCTGTCGAGACGCGTCCATCGGATGCCGAACCCACGCCGGGTAGTGCGCCGACCGGAGCGACCACGCCCGCGCGGGGCGGTGACGGTGCGACACTGTCCGGCAGCAGTGCTGCTGTCGCGACGCCGGATACGTTCGGCGGCAGGGTGCAGGGCGGTGACGGTGCGGCGACGCCGGACGGGTCCGGTGGGAGAGCGCGCGGTGGCGGGCCGCGGGGTGGTGATGGTGCGGTGGCGCCGGATGGGTCGGGCGGCAGGGTGCGGGGTGGTGAGGGGGCGGTGGCGCCGGATGGGTCCGGCGGGAGAGTGCGGGGTGGTGAGGGGGCGGTGCTGCCGCCCAAGGTGCCCGGTTGGGTGCCGCGGGTCGGGGCGGGGGGTGGTGACGGTGCGACCGCGGCAGGGTCGTCCGGTACGGAAGGTGCGCCGAACGCGGGATCGACGACGGGGGTGGCGGAACCCGTTTCCGCGCCGCAAGGCGGTAGCGGGCGCCCGATCGACGGTGCGAGCGCACATGTTTCGCCGGTCGAGGGGAGCACGACTACCGAAGGCGAGTCCGCGCGCGAACCGGCGGCGGGAGAAGCGAACCGGATCGATCCCGACCAGTCGGCCGCCGACGGAACCTCGGACCCGGTGGCCGACGTTCGTCTCGCGGCAGCGGACCTGGCCGACAAGCTGGCGGATCTTCCGGTCGGGAATCCCGATGTGAAAGCGGATCTCACCCCCGAACAGCTCGCCCGGTTCGAAGCCGCGGCCAACGACGCGGTAGCACTGCATCGCCTCCGGGAGCGAGAGCTGGCCGCCGAGTCGTGGGAGCGGCGCAGGCACGTGATGGAGCACGGCGACGCGGTGGAGTCGCTGCTGCGTTTTCTCGACGCGATCCGGGCGGGCACCGGCTTGACCCCGCGATGGAATCAGGCGATGGCGTTCCTGCTCGGTGAACGCGGTCTCATGCGGCAGATGGGCACCGGACAGGGCAAATCGCTTGTCGGAGCGCTGGATTCGCTGTGGCAGCTGTCGCGTGGCGAGCCCGTCGAACTCGCGAGCGGGCAGTCGATGCGGATCCATCACGTGATCACCACGACCGAGACACTGGCCAACGACGGGTTGCGGCAATTCGAGCAGCTGGTTCGCAGTCTCGGGTACGACGTCGCCCGCTGGGATCCACAGCATCCGCCGGGCGAGCCGGACCGCCCGACCGTGTATTACATGACCTACGACGAGCGCGCGACAGCACAGTTGCACGACCAGCCCCCGCCGGGGAAGACCGCGACCATCGATGAGGCGGACGCGGTCCTCGCGCACAACGCCACCGTGCATTACCTGTCCGACGGACAGCGTGAGGAGGCGTCGGACGTCGAAGCCGCACAGGTGAATCAGGTGCGGAAATTCCTCGAGGTCGTGCTGCGGAGCCGGATCACGAACGCACCGAGGCTGGCCGAGCGTCTGGAAGAGCTCGGTGGCCGATCGTTCACCGCGGCGGAGCGGAAGGCAGCTCGATCGGTCACGTCGCGGTCGCTGCGTACGCAACCCGACCAGTGCCTCGAGACAGTGGCGGCCTTGTGGGAACGGCATACCGGCCGCACCTTCACGCGCGAAGAGACCGAGATGGCCCGTGCGTTCCTGGATGTCAAAGCGGGCCGGCTGAAACTGAATCGGGACTTCATCGTCTTCGACGGCAAGATCCAGATTCTGGACGAGTACGGGAAACCGCGCAGCGATCCGAAGACCAATACCGACAGTCGCTGGTTCGGTGGCCGCCACAAAATGCTGGAGGCGATGTTCGAGGTCGACATCTATACCGACGGCAAGGGCCTGAAACAGGTCACGGTGGAAGACGTGGCCGCTCAGTACGATCGGCTGCTGCTGATGTCGGGCACGCTGGAACGGACAGCTCCGGAAATCAAGCAGAACTTCCCGGTGCAGGGCGGATTGGCGGCGGTGCCGGACTTCGCTCCGTCGAAGCGGGTGGCGGAACCCGATCGGATATTCCTCACCGAGGCCGAGAAGCTGAAGGACGCGGTCCGGCGGGTCGAACAGCTGCGGGCCGAGGGGCGTCCGGTGCTGGTGATCTGTCCCTTCAACGATGTGGCGCAGAAGTTCTCGCTGATGCTGGACAAGGCCGGGGTCGAACACGAGTCGATCGACGGCCGATGGTTCGCCGGACACCGCGACAACAATGCGGCCGAGGAACACCTGCTGGAGGTCAAGGACGGCGCCGGCGCCAACCACATGCTGCTGGACAAGGACGGCAATCCCGTCCTCGACAAGCGGGGCAACCCGGTACGTCTGGGCGCGGTGACCGTCGGCACCGGCATGCTGGGGCGAGGTTTCGATGTGTCGATCACCGACGACGTCGACGCCTTGGGCGGACTGCACGCCCATATGCTGGGGCGCTCGCCGACCAATCCCGACGAGGATCACCAATGGTCCTCGCGTCCGGGCCGCAACGGCCGCAACGGCAGCTTCTGCTTCAACGTGGCCGCGGGCGACGACCTGTACGCCAAGACCCACCACCACGGCGCGCAGATCGCGGTCGTCCACTACCGGGCCGCGGCAACCGCACACGCCGAAGCCGTCGCCGAGCAACACGCGACCCGCACGGCCGCGACCCGGGACGTGCCGCGGTCGGCCCCGGCCGAGGACGCGGCCGCCGCGAAGGTCGCCGCGGCCGCCGCCGATCTCGCCGCCGCCGAGCGGGAACTACGCAGCGTGACACCCTGGGTGCAGGACGAGGCGGCCGAACGGGCATATCTGGAGCGGGTGATGCGGCGCGTCTCCCAGGGGCATGCGGCACCGGTCGCCGACAACGCCGCAGAGGAACGCCGCGCCGATCGACTCGTCGAAGTGAGCGCAAGCGAAACAGTCGCTCCGGCAACGCAACCCGCCGATCCGACGCAGAGTCACGCCGACGGCGCGATCGACCGGCACCAGCCGCGGTTGTCCCCGGGCCGAGACCCGGAGCCGAATCGGGACGATTCCCGGCGCGACGCCGGGCCTGGTTCCGACGCCCGATCGACGGACGCGCTTCACGCTCCGTCCGATTCCCGGCTGGAGCCACCGAACGTCGCCGGGGCATCCGGTGACCGTATCGCGGCGCAGGCGACCGCCGGTGGCCGCGCGTTGGTGGCCGAGGGTGGCGGTGAGTCGGCGCCCGCGACCGGCTTCGAGCCCGAATACGCGGTACGCGAGCACGATTCCGGTGCACCGCCCATCGCACCGGAGACGACGCCCGCGCATGAGGGAATCGAAACGGGCGAAGCGCAGCCCACCCGAGCGACCGCACCGATGGACAACGCCGTCGACTCCGATAGGTCCGTAGTTCCGGCGCAGGCCGGCGACCTGTCGGACGAGGGCGGGCGAACGCCGGACATCGCGCAGCCGGACTGGATCGACCGGATGATCGCTGACGGCCGGACGGCCGACCCGGCGGCCTCGTCGGGGGAAACGCCGAGCATCATCGACCGGCTGGCCGACCACGCCGACCGAGGCAGGCGTGCTCCGTCCCGGCGCACGACACCGAAACGAGGTGACACCGCTACACCGGTGGTGCCGACCGGTTCCGCAGACGACCGCCAATCGGGGCGGGACGATGCGGAAAGCGCTGTGCCGCAATCGATCTCGACCCGGCGGAGAAGCAGTGGCCCGCGTCTTTCGAATGGCCCGGACGGGAGTGCGCCGACAGCGGCGGACGACCGGACGGCGGTCTCCGTGCCCGGAGCACCGGCGACCACCACCGACGCGAGTGCGCCATCGCCCGGCACGCGGAGGAGATCGTCGGGGCACCGCCTCGCCCGGGTGGCCGGGTGGTTGGGGATCGCGGCGCAGGCGGTGGCCGCGCTCGAGGCCGAACTCGGTGACAACGACGAGGAACGCGCCAAGGGTGAGCTGAACGACCTGCTCGTGAGTGCGGGACTCACCCCGGCGGCTGTGGCGGCGTTGAACGATCATCTCGACAACGCGCCGCCGGTCTCGTTGGTGGAGGACACGCTGCTGTCCGACGAGCGTGCGCTCGAACTGCTGACACAACGCCGGGACGCCCTGCTGGCCGCGCTGACCAACAATGAGAACCACTCCGATGACAAGGGCGGTTCCGGCGACCGGGACGATTTCGAGGGTGCGGAGGGAATCCGTACGGTCGGCAGGGCGCACGCGAGAGCGCGGGGGGAACTGGCGAAGGCGTTGGGGATCGACTCGACCGAGGTGACCGCCGAGACGGCCAGGACGGAACTGTCCGCTGCCCTCGCGCGGCGCGCGTCGTCCGGCACCACCCGCCCGGAGACGGGCGCGCTCGTCGCGGCGGCATCGGAGTATCTCGCTACGACGGCGCTGCGTGAGGTAGTCATCGCCATGCACCGGCGGACTCCGCACGGTTGTGTCAACAACGGCGTGACAGTACGCCGCGTGCTGTACGGCGCCGACAATCCAGCCCTGACGGATTGGATGCCCGACTACACCCCGCTGGCGGGACACGACAATTCGACCGTCGAACTGGCCTCGGGCGGAGGCAGTTTCCGCAATTTCGGCAACCTCGACGAGGTGGCCGACTCCCTGGTGGACCGGCCCGGCGGTAGCGCCTGGGTCGTCACCTACCGGGCCGCGGTCGACGCCGCGCCATCGCATGCCGACCGTCTCTACGCCCGGCGAATGCTGGACCACCACCACGCCGCGCGGCGGCTCGGCGCCGCCGAGCATAGGAGCCGTGCCGAGCGCGTCCGGGACGCCACCCGGATCGCGGACCTGATCTCGACGCTGTCCGGCCTGCCCCGGGTGGCGGATCAGAATGCCGCTCCGTGGATTCAGGGCCACCTGGTCACGGTCTACAACAACAGCACCGATCGCGACCGACCGAACCTGGTCGTACTGGACATCGCCGCCGGCCCTCGGCGTCTGGTGACCACGCCCGAAAACCTCGAGAGCCGGACCGCGCTGCTCGACACGGCCATCGATTTCGTCACCTGGAAGGCCACCAAGCAAACACAGCTCGACCAACTCAACGAACCCGACCGCTACGTCCCCGCCCTGGAATTCGACGGCGAGGGGCGAGCGCTGAAATGTGCTCCGGAATACCAGGTCCAGTACGCGCTTGCGGGACAGCGTTCCGCTGACGACATCCCCGAGCCGAGCGGGCATCAGGATCCTCCTGACACGAGTCGTCCGGTATCGCCCGCGGCCGATTCCGGCGTGTATCCGGGCCGGCACCTGGCCCGGATACACGCCGAGGCCCGTGCGGGGCTCGCTCAGCACGGTGCCGAGGCCGACGATGTGACGCTTCGGCAGCGCGTCGAGCGGATCGACGCGCTGGGCACAGCACTCGAGGACGCGCGGACACAGCGTCGACAGGCGGAATCCAATCTGAACGCGCGTATCGCCGAGTGCCGCGATCTGACCGGATCGGGCGCGCAACCGGGTTCCGACGAGCTGAAAGGCGTACTCGCACTGCGCGACCGAGTCCGGACGGCGCTCGCGGAGCGATTTCGCCGCGAGGAACTGGCCGCAGACCGCGAGGATCCAGGATTGGGGACCCTGCTGCAGCGATTGCGAGAGCTCGAGGCGGTAATCCTCGCTACCGAACTGTTCGAGTACCACGACCAATGGTTCAACAGTCTGGTCGAGCGGGCCCACGGACTCGAGGAGAACGCTCGACACGTGAATCAACCGACCGGTTCGCCCGAGCGTAACGACACTGCGCGTCGCCTCCTGGACTATCGGCTGGGATTTGTGGCTCGTGAGATCGATGATCATGACAACGCCGGGCTGGGGACGGCCTTGCACAGCTTCCGGGATGCCGCCGAAATCGAGTCCGTACGACTGCAGAAGCTACTGTCCGGGTTCGCGCTGAGATGGGGGTTCGATCAGAAGGAGTTGCTGCGCAAGGGTTCTCCTACCGAAGTCGAATGGACGGAGAACCTGGACGCCGCGTGCCGAGCGATGGCGCGGAAGCTGGACATCCCCGTCGAGAGTTTCTCGAATCTCGAGAAGATACGGACGAGGCTGGAGATGTTGGCGCGCCGCCTCGACAAGTATGGATTGCGGCCCGAGCTGCAAGGACCTTACCACCGGCTCTACGCGGTCTACTCGGTGATGGAAACAGTCGACGCGATTCATCGAATGGACCAGCGGGTCAATCGCATCGAGGCATTCGAAGCGGCACTACGCGATGTCCATTCCTGGCGGCGACAAGCGAGGGCACGGAACGAGCCGACCGGTGAGATCGCGGCGATGCACCGGCGACTGGCCGCTACGGCGCATCGGCTCGAGGAGATCGCACAGGGCTATCAAGAGTGGACGAACGTACGGGAGCGGTCGGAAGCGAACAACCGGTATTTCCAAGCTTTGGCCGAAAGTCACGGCCTGGATTTCCGGCGGCTGCGGCCAGGATCGCTCGAATACGAGAAGTTGGACCACAAACTCCGCTGGGCGAGTGATTGGGTGCGGTCGAAGCTCTCACCGCTCACCGACAGGCAGTTCGAACGTCTGGTGCGTGACGATGCCAGGCTCCCGCAAGAGGAAGACGGGACACCCGCGGTCTCCTATGCCGGGCGGGATGAGCTCGAAAAGGTGTGGCAGCCCGCACAGGACCTCGCCGAACTACAGGCGCTGGCGGATGCGGCCGCGTTCGTCGAGGGAAATCGTGCGGCGGCCGAGGAGTTGGACCGCCGGCTTGCGGGCGTGGCACGCGAATTCGCGTGCGCGGAATCGTCTTTCGGAGACTCGCGCGATCCGGCACGTCTACTGAATGTGGGCCCGGAACTGGTCGTGCTGCGCGAGCAGGCCGCCGAGGCGCGTGCGGCCGCGCGCCGAGACTTCGCCCGGCCCGGCGCAGCGGTCCACGACCAGTCGGTGTGGACGATCCGCCCCGGCTCCGGTCCACGGGCGAGGCTGGAAACGGAACGTCGAAATCTGGCCGAGTGGATCGCACGGAAATGGGCGTCCGATCCGGCAGCGGTGACCGTCGAGCGGGCCGAGCAGCGGATCGCCGAACTCGAGGATGCACCCGAGGCAGCGGATGAGATCGGTGTCCTCGAGGAGTTCCGAAATATCGCATCGTCGCTCGACAACGCGCGCCGATTCCACCGGTACGACTCCTGGGTTCGCGCGATCGATGTGCTGGACGAGGCGATCGACGACGCACGGCTGTTGGAGGCGGAGACCCGTTTGCGGTTGGCGGATCTGCGAACGCGGGCCGCCCGCGCCGGTACCGCCGAGGACCGCCGCCGCGCGCAGCGGGACCTGGGCAGGGCTGCGGCAGAGCATCGCGAGCTGGCGTCGTGGTCGACCGATCTGGCCGACGAAGTGCGTGCCCTCGGCGAACGGGCGGCGGCATTGCGGAACCTGACCACCGAATCCGAGTCGTCGAACAGTGAGCTGGACGAGATGCTCGCCGCAGTGGCGTCCCGTATCGCGGTACGGAAGGCGAGGGCCGCCGCTGGCCTGGGGGTGTCCATTCCCGGCACCGACGTGCCGGGGAGCACGCCGGACGACGCGGCGGGGGACGGGAGCGCGCCGATCGGTCAGCGATCGGACGAAGGCGGACCGGGCGAACGGGCGCCGGAAGCAGCCCGCATCGTCGTGGTCGGCTCGCCTGCCTTCCACTGCACGATCGAGACGAACGAGTTGCCGGGGCCTGGGGCGGCCGCTCGGGTCAGGGCGATGCGGGTGATTCCCGGTGGGGCGGCGTTGTGGCAAGGGGTCGCGTTGGCGCGGTCCGGTGCGGAGGTTTCCGTCATCGGTGCGGTCGGTGACGACGGGTTCGGGCAGGGTGCGCAGGCCGTTCTGGAGCACGAAAGCGGTTCCGGCGCAGTACGAATCGCGCAGGGTGAGCCGTCCGCCGGTGTCGTGCGCATTGTCCGGCCGGACGGTGCGGAATCCGTACTTCGGTACGCGCCGCCCGCGCTCGATGTCACGGTCGAGGATGTCGAGCGGAATCTGGCGACGCTGCGGGCCGCCGATGCGGTACTGATCGCGCCGGAGGTGTCGGACGACGTTGTCCGGGCGATCGACGCGGCTGTCGAGACGAGTGAGCGCGCTGTCGTGATCAACCGGCTGCCGTCACAGGAAGGTTCGGACCTTCCGGACTCGGCCGAGACAGCGGCTCTGCTCTCGGCCCTGTTGCCGGGGCGGGCAGCCGATGATGCCGTAGCCGACGCGGCCGATCCGCCTCGTCCGCTGGGGTTCCTGAGCGAAATCCCCGACCGTGCGGCGGACCGGGCCGCGGCGGAGACGAGCCCACCCGCCGACCATTGGACGACGAGCGGTCCGCGCGTCGTCGTATTGGGCAGTGCCGTGGCCGATCTCATCATCGGCTACGACCGTTTCCCCGGCGCTGGTGAATCGGCGGACGCCGGTTCCGTGCGGATGAACCCCGGAGGCAAGGGACTGAGTCTGGCAACTCAGTCGGCACGCCTGGGTGCCGAGGTGCAGCTGGTGACGGCCATCGGCCGCGATGTTCCGGGCGCGCAGGTCGAGGAGGTGCTGGCGCGCGAGGACATCGGTTCGAGGTGGACGCGGATCGAGGAGCAAGCACCCACCGAGACCGTCGTCTGCCTGCTGGATACCGCGGCCGGGGACGCGTCGTTCCTCGAACACACCTCGCCCGGTGTCAAATTGACCGCCGCCGATGTCGAGCGGACCGCCGAGCTGATCGGCTCCGCCGATGTCGCGGTGATCACGTACGAAGTGCCTGACGATGTGATCGCCGAGATTTGCGAGGTGGCCCGCCGCGACGGTACGAAGATCGTGCTGCAGCCCGCTCCCGCGCCCGAACGCTTCTCCGTCGACACCGTGCGCATGGCGGATGTATTGGTACCCAACGAGATCGAGGCGCGAACGCTGCTGGCGGCCGTGGACCCGGACAGCGCGACGATCCCGGCGGAACGGTTGGCCGCGCGCCTGTCCCGGGAGTTCGCTGTCCGGACGGTCGTCGTCACCCTCGGCGCGGCGGGATGCGCGGTGTGTCACGACGGAAATACGCGGTTGTATCCGGCGGACCCGGTGGATTCCGTGGTGGAGACGATCGGGGCGAGTGACTCTTTCACCGCGACCCTGGCCGTGCGCCTGGAATGCGGTGATTCGATCGATTCCGCCGTCCGGACCGCACTGTCGGCCGCGGCGCACACGATCGCGCGGCCGGGCGGCTACGCCTCGATGCCGTATCACCACGATCTGGGTCTGCGTCGTGCGGTTGGTGACGGTACGTCCGCCGAGAACAGCGATGCGACCGCAGAAGACTCGGCATTCGAACGGACGCGAGACGAAATCTGGTCGGCCCACGGGCATTATGTCGGCGCGGCGATCGGCCGCGTGTTGCGCACGATGACACGGGCGGAATGGGAACGAGGTCTTGCTCGTCTCGGCTCGATGAAGAGCGAATACCTGGCCGCGCGTTTCGAGCGGGGCTGGTCGGACGAGCGGACGGCTGCCGAGCTGGGCCAGCCCGTGGAATATGTTCAGGCACTCGAGCGGTTCGCGGTGCGCGAGCTGGCCGGGTACGTCCGAAGAGAGCGTGCTGTATCCGGCGCGGGTGCGACGACGGTAGATGCCGGTGAGGACGATTCGGACGCGGAGCCGGTAGCAGACATACCCCGCCGGACGCCCTCGGCAGGGGGGATGATTTTCAACGCCGGTCGGGTCTGGCTGGATCCGGCGACGCGCAGGGTCTGGGTCGACCGCAGCGAGACCGACTTCGATGAGAACGAGCTGGACGAAATCTCATTGAGCGACAACGAGTTCGCGCTGCTCGACATCCTGACGCTGCACCAGGGGCGCGTGGTCGGCACAAGTGTCATCGAGCAGGCGGTGTGGGGTGAGCCGCTCGTCGACGACAACGCGCTCCGTGTGCTCGTCCACAGGCTCAGGGGCAAATTGGACGTCGAGGGAGCGATCGTGCCGGTGTCCGGCGCCGGCTACCGATTCGATTCCGGAATGCGCACCGCATGGGACGCTATTCGAAGGGGGCGGGTCGAGCTGTGGCCGGAGTCCCGGCAGGTGTGGGTCGACCAGACCGAGGTCCGGGTGACCGGAAAATTGCTCGAACTGCTGGAGTATTTCATGCGGCGGGCCGGGGACACCGTATCGCTGGAAGAACTGCGACAAGATATCTGGCGCAATACTATCGAGCCGGAATCGGTCAGTGGCTATGTGTCGACCCTGCGCGGACGTTTGGGGGACCCGGGATTTATTGTGCGGGTGGCCGGGGGCTGGCGTTTCGGGGGCAATGCGTCACGACCGGGCGCGGGAAACGGTCCACTGATCGGTACCCGGTCCGACGATGCGGACGGCGGTGACCGGTCCGGTGCTGACACCGCGGGCCCGCGCGGTTCGGCGTCCGGGCCGGAAGAGGGGATCTCCTTCCGGTACGTGACCGGGCGTGACCTCGCCGAGTTGCGGGATTCGGTGGTCGAGTTGAACGAGACCAGCTGGGATGGTGATGCGACCCGGCTCGGCCTGGACTGGTGGACGGATCCGCGAGCCGTGCCGGGAGCGGTCGTCGCCGAGGTCGGTGGTCCGGGCGGGCAACTCGTGGGATTCTGCCTGGCCCAGCAGAATCAAGACCTGAGTGGGTCACTCCATCTGGACACACGCACGTCCGGGGAGCGCGGCGAGAATCCGGACGTATTGGATCCCCGGTTCGCCGAGAGCAATGTCCACATCACCACGATGCTGGTCGACCGGAGTATGCGTGGCCGCCGGATAGCGGATGCGATGCTCTACACATTGCTGCTGCACCGGCGCGAGTCCTCGTTCAGCCTGTATGTGCGCCCGGAGAACGAGACTGCGGTCAAGGTGTACGAGCGGGTGGCCGGAACAGACCATGGGCCGATCGGGCTCCGACTCGGTACCGATAACAACGACCTGCTCTATCGGGCGCCCAAAGACACTCTGGAGTTGCTTCGCAGACGACGGCAATTGGAACAGTGGGGATACCGTAGCGCGGGTGCCGCGGTGGTGTGGGAGCAGCGTGCGGAAACCGCCGAGGAGCCCGAACCGGAAATCGCGGCGATTCCTCAGGATTGGGATCCTTGGGCCGGTGCGGAACCGGACGTGGTCGCGCTTCGGCGGTCGGCCGGTATGCTCCCCGGCAATATCTCTTTCCGATATGTGCAGGGCCAGGAACTGGTCGACCTCGCGGGTTCCGTGGAAAGACTGAACGGCAGCAGCGGGGACGGTGACCCGACCGGATCGGGCGTCGAATGGTGGGGGGATCCGGCGGTCGCACCGGGCGCGATCGTGGCCGAGCTGGACGGTCCGGGTGGGCAGCTCGTCGGGTTCTGTATCGGTCGCCGGCAGCAGGATCTGAGTGATTCGATGCATCTGGACGCACGGGTACCGCCCGGGGGGACTCGGAACATGATTCCCTTGGAACCCCGGTTCGACGAGCCGAACGTTCATATCGAATCGATGCTGGTGGACCGGAGTGTGCGCGGTTTCCGTATCGCCGACGCGATGATGTACGCGTTTCTCCGGAATCGAACAGAGACTTCGTTCAGTTTGCATGTGCTCCCCGAGAATGCGGCGGCCATCAGGGCGTCCGAGCGGGTGGGCGGCCCCTCTTTCCGTCCGCTCGGATTCCGGCACGGCGATAATGCCGTGCTCTACCAGGGGGAGAGCTCGAATGCGCAATTGGACTACGTGCGGCAGCGATTGGAGGAGTGGGGCTATACCGGCGATGATCGGAATCTGCTGCTCGAGGGACAGGAGCCGACACCGAGCGCGCCTCCGGAGGAGGTCGAGCGCCGGCGTTCGCTCGATGTTCTGCCGGGCGATGTCGCGTTCCGGTATGTGACCGGCGCCGAACTCGCCGACCTCGCGGACGCCATGGTCGAGCTGAACGCGACCGGCTGGGACGGTAATGCCGACCGGCTCCGGCTCGATCAGTGGGCGGATCCGGACCGGCAATGGGGGGCGATCGTCGCCGAGGTAGGTGGTCCGGGTGGGCGGCTCGTCGGATTCTGTCTCGCGCAACAGCGTCGGGATTTCAGCGGATCGACATATCTGGATGCTCGGAGAGAGGTGCCGTCGGGGCAGGACATGCGTTTGCTGGATCCTCGGATCGAGGAGCCCAATGTTCATATCGAATCGATGCTGGTGGATCGGAGCCTGCGTGGCTTCCGCATGGCGGATGCGATGGTCTACACGTTGCTGCGGCACCGGCCCGAGTCCTCGTTCAGCACGCATGTGCTCCCCGAGAACGAAACGGCGATAAGGGCTTTCGAACGAGTAGGCGGGCCGGATTTCAGTCCGCTCGGACTCCGGCTCGGCAGATCCGTCGGCGCGCAGGACGTGCTCTATCAGGGGCCCAAGTCGGACGAGCAGTTGCGCGCTGTGCAGCGGCAATTGGAGGAGTGGGGTTTCACCGGCGACGGCCCGGAACTGGTGCTGCGGCGGGTGACTCAGGGGCAGCGCCGGGAGGCCATCGCCCGGCTGCATCCACACGCTCACAGCTCGGCCGCGATGTGGGCGCGCAATGTTCGCCAGCTGCTCGGTATGAGTCCCGGACGGATGGATTACCTCATCAACGCGCCGGATGGCACATGGCGCGAGGCGGAGAGCGGGGCCGACCTGACCATCGGTCAGGTCCGAGCGCTGCTGCGGCGTGTTCCGGGTGCCGGTGCCTGGTATCCCGCTCTCGCGGAAGGCTTCTTCCCGGATCTGGGGAGCGCGCCGTCGCGGGCCGGCTCGCGAGTGCGGTCGATCCGGGAGCGGGTGAATGTCCGGCCCGAGCAGCTCGCGGTGCGGCTGGGGGTGTCGGTGACGACACTCGACGAGTGGGAGGCAACGGCGAGCTGGCCGGAGTCGCGACATGAATTGTCTTGGTATCTGCAAGGATTGGCTTCCTTGCTGCCGGCTGCGGCGGTGTCGCAGGCAGGTGCCGGAATAGGGCTTTGCCTGGGGGCATTGCGCGCTCATGTGGGGCTGGATTCGAGAGTTCTCGCCGAGCGGGCGGAGGTGGAACCGGCGGATGTTCCCCTGATAGAAGCCGGGTTCATCGAGCCCCTGGACAGCGTGGTCGAGGCGTACCTGCGGGCATTGCTGCCTGCTACGCCGTGTTATCCCGAGGGATACCGCAACGAACTCGGTAGGTACCTGAAGTATCTCCGCCAGGGTTCCGGCAGGACGCTCGTCGAAGCGGCGAATGCGGTGGGCGGGGGGATGACCACGGCCGGGCTCGAGGACTACGAGTCGGGCCGCGCCGTGCCCTCGGTGCGTACGGTGGGCATCTACTTGGACGAATACTCCGACGGCAGCGTCAGTATCGACGAATGTGTCGAAGCGTTTCCCGAACTCGGGACCTCGGCGGCACGGCGCACCGCCGAAAGAGAACGGGCCGCAGCGCGTGCCGAGGACGCGAACTCGCAGCTGCCCGAACCGGCCGCGAAGCCAACGGTGGCATCGATGGTGGCGCCGGATGCGGGTTCGCCGGGCGGTGTCCGGCTGCACGGTACCGCGGGCCTGTCCGATGCCGACGATCTGGTACAGGCGATCGTCGCGAGTGCGGATGTCTTCGCGGCCACGAACCGGTCCGCGGGGCGGATATTGCGCCGCTTCCCGGACTGGGAAGAGGTGACATCCGACGTCGATCGCGCAAGCGGCGTGCGGTCTTTCGCGTTCCGGGTCTTCGAGCGCGGACCCGACCGGACGGTGGCGGCCTCCGAGACCGAACCCCGGACGGCGATGGGGCGCTGGTGGCGGACGGTGGCGGCACGTCGGCGGCCGAAGGTCACCGAAGTCGTTGTCCGACTCGCTGAGCCGACATCCGCCGAGGAGTGGGTCGGCGTGGCCGAGGTCTCCACCAGGCGGGACCCGACGCTGTGGCGCGCGGCGCGGTTGCCGGAGGCCTCCCCGGACCCGGTGAAGGCGCGGCGGCTCATCGGCGCGGGGGTGCCTGTGGCGGCCGACGCGTTGCGCTGTCTGGACGTCTCGACTGTCGTCGCCGATTACGGACCCGCGGCGGAAAGTGCGAAGGCCGCGGTCCGTACCGCCGAGGGGACGCGGATGGTCGCGGTCGACGACGAGACCACGTGCCGTTCGGTCACCGTGATGTTCACCGACCGGACCACGGCCCGGTTCGACGTCGATGTCGATCGGTTCAGCCGCCGCCTGGTGGTGCGTTCCTCGGACGGACGGCTGGTCCGTCACGAGCCGATCCGCGCGCCGCGTGCCGCGCCGCCGCTGGAATTGGCGCACGCGGTGGCGATGGCCCTCACGCTGGCGCTCGGCCACGTCGTGACTGTCCACCGCACGCACGAGAAGGTGACCGCGGACGATCCCCGATACGAGCGGGACCGGACGGGGAGACTGCGGGCGACTCGGGCAGCTCGTTCGGATGCCGTTGCGGTGCTGGCGGCCGACCGATTGCTGAGCATGGAACCGCGGACGCGGCGGCAACGGCGGTATCTGTTCGAACTCCGGCGCGGGTATCTCCGACGGCTGGAATTCGCCAGGGGCTCACGAGCCGAGCAACGCGAGCACCTCGCGGCGCTGCGCGCGATATCGGCACGGCTCGAATACCCGATACGACGGCACTGGGGACCGCTGAAAATACGCAAGCCCGTCCTGCTGCACCCCGAAGACGCGCCGCCGCTCTCCGTGCACTTTCT
The DNA here is from genome assembly GCF_014466955.1 of Nocardia wallacei. NCBI lineage: Bacteria > Bacillati > Actinomycetota > Actinomycetes > Mycobacteriales > Nocardiaceae > Nocardia > Nocardia wallacei. The sequence continues at coordinate 1,952,374 of NZ_AP023396.1, forward strand.
GCTTTCTCTGATCGCGGCGGGATCGAATGTTATACCCGCTGCCGTCTCCGGTAATGCCGGTCAGGTGTCGCGCTATTCTGTCGGCAGCGTGACCGGTTCCCTGTACATCGCTTTCGGCAGACACCTCACCTACAGTGATTTCGCGCGCCGACGTGCGGATACGGCTCCGCGCCACTGGATTTACGAGGTCAAGAACAACAAGTATTTCTGGGCCAACGTTTCGGGCGCGTCGATGGATGTCACCGGGAGAATCGGCGCAAGTCTGATGCTGATGAATTTCGGCATCCCCGTCGATACCGCGCTGCTCGCGCAGATTTTCGCCAAGCGCATGTCGCACGGAATATTTCTGGGCATGAAGTCGCGCCGCCTGAAGCCGATGTACCGGGCTCCGGTCGATCTGGCCGAGCAGACTTTGGCCGCGGCCGCTCGCCACGAGATCTTCGACGAATACGCCGAACTGCGTAAAGAATCGCTGCTGTTACTACGGCTGCTGCTGCGGCGCATCGATGCGGGAAGTGCGCCGAACGGGGAAGAGGCGGACGAGTTCTTCGGCCTCCTCCATGACCTGATCGGCGAAATGCGAGAAATAGCGGAGCGGATAGACCGTTACGGTCTCGCCCCGGCCACCTTGCGCACCAAGGCATCACCGGTGCGCTCGCCCACCAGGTCGCGAATACTCAAGATGAACTGGTTGCCGGAGGCTGGTTCGGCGTCGATCGGTCTCGGAGCCGCGACGCTGGCAGGCAATCCCTGGGTGGGGCTCGTGCTGGGAGCGGCTCCGGTGTTCTCGGCGTTCATCGAGAGCACGTTGAACGATCTCAGCGAACGGCTGCGGGCCGCCGAGCGAGCCACCCGTGTACAGCGGAACAATGCGTATCACGAGAAGCAGTGGGACAACGCGCTGCGGGAGGTCGTCTTCGCACTCGCCCGGCTACTCGACGTGGAGCCGGACCTACCGCAACCGCGGCCCGACGCGAAGCAGAAGCAGGCCGGTCTCTATCCGCATCTACACAGCGGGGTCATCCTCGGGGGCGCGGTCGCGCCGTTGACCGTTCCGGGTTTCTGGGTGCCGGGTATGGGTCAGAGTCTGACGGTGGCGCTGCTGCTCGCCCGATTCTTTTCCCCGGTCGCCAACAAACTGAGGGATTGGGTCGAGGAAATATTGGACGACCGAATCTCACGTAGAACCGACAAAGCCGATGCCGCGATAGCGTTGGAGGACGCTCCGGTCGATGTCCGCGAAATAAAACCACGACTTTCCGGGTTCGTGGCTCGTGCGGAGAAACTGGTGCAGCGCGCCGACGATACCTTTGTCGCGGAAAACTTTCCGGACGCGGCCGGTGTGGTTTCGCCGAGAGCCGTATTTCGCGAGTTGATGAAAACGGCTGAAGACGAGAAGAACTCCTGGGTTGCGGTGGAGCGATTCCGGAAGCTCGTAGCGGAGAAGAAAACTCCGGAATTGTTCGACGCATTCCTGTCGGAAATCTCCGCGGGAATCGAGGATATCGAGCCGGAGAAGCGTGCCGGAAAAGCGGCGAGCGACTTCCTGTATTGGCACGAAGGGCGAGTCGCGGCGATCGGCAAACTCGAAATGGTGTTTCGCTACATGTCCGAGCACCTGCCGCCAGAGTTGCAGCTCGAGGCTTTGTTCTCGGAGGCTGAACGCTCACCGCTGCACCCGGAGTATGTCGAATTCGCAGAGCTGTTCGCGAAACTGCCTTTCGTGGGCGCGACCCCGGACGCCAAGGAGATAGTGGACCACACCGGTAGACTCGGTGCCGTCGCCCTGCTCGCCGCGGTCCGTAGCGGGGAGTATACAGCCGACCAGGTGAATGCCGGGGCGCCGCAGCTCGACAAAGCCGTTCTGGGCAGGCTGTTGACCACCGGGGCGGAATTGATCGAGCGGGATATTCGGCGACTCGCGCACGACTGGAACCTGGACGCCCTGCTCTTCGATATACCGTCGTCGAGAGGGACGCTGGATACGAAGTCCGAGCCCCGGCAGGATCAGCAGCGGGCCAGGAACCTGCTTCGTATCGCGTTGGGTGAACCGCGTTTCCGGGCACAGTATGTCGACCGGCTGACTCGATGGCTGGCAGACACCACGCAGCCGATCGCCGAGGATCTCGGGCGCGGAGTCGCTGATCCCGAGCCGATCGCGCTGTGGCGCGGGACTGCGAAACTTCGAGGCCCGCTGATCGGTACTCGGTCCGACGACGACGCGGAAGCGCCGAAGACCCCATTGCCGGAACCGGGAGGACGCCACAGTGGGACAGTTCCGGCCCGGCGTTCGCTCGACGAGCTTCCGGGCGATGTCGTCTTCCGTTATGTGACGGGTGCCGAACTCGTCGGGTTGGCGGACTCCCTGGTCGATCTGGAACGGGACAACTGGGACGGCCCGGCCCGGCTCGGAACGCAGGAGTGGTCCGATCCGGAAGGCGAGTGGGGGGCCGTGGTGGCCGAATCGGTCGAGCCGGACGGGTCTCGTCTCGTCGGATTCTGCCTCGGGCAACGGCGGCAGGATCTCGGTGTGGTGCATTCGAGTTCGCGGCGCAGCCGCACCGGGAGCTCGCTTCCGTTTGACGCCCGCTTCGAGGAGCCCAATGTTCACATCACCGCGATGGTGGTGGATCAGAGTATGCGTCGCTTCGGTATGGCCGATGCGATGTTGAACGAATTCCTGCTCAATCGGACCGAAACATCCCTGTTCAGTGTGTATGTGCGTCCAGAGGACAAGCCGGCCTTGAAAGTGGTCGAGCGCGTGGGCGTCACGGACTTCGGGCAGCTCGGGCGCCAGGACCCGAACCGGGACTCGCCCTACACGTTCTGGCTCTATCAGGGAACGCGCTCTGTCGATGAGCTGCTCGAGCGGCGGCGGCAGCTGGAAGAACGCGGATTCGGCCTCGCGGACGGGAATCTGGTGTTGCGGAAGCCGGTGCGGACCGAGCCGGAACCGACTGCGACCGGGCCGCGCCGCTCGCTCGACGAGCTGCCCGACGATGTCGTTCTTCGGTACGTGACCGGGCCGGAACTTACCGGAATGGCGCTGTCACTGGTCGGATTGAACCGGGACAGCTGGGACGGTGATCCGGCGCGACTCCACCTCGACGAATTGGCGGATCCGGTGGGCCGCTGGGGAGCGGTGGTCGCCGAATTGGGTGGCCCGGGCGGGCGGCTCGTCGGATTCTGTGCCGGGCAACGCAAACAGGAATTCAACGGATTCTCCGATGCGCGCACAGCCCGTGCTCCCGGAAGCTATCCGAATGCCGTGGCGACCCGGCCCGAGCCCAACGTTCATATCACGACGATGCTGGTGGACCAGGGTTTGCGTGGATTCGGCATCGCGGAGGCGATGCTGAGCACGTTCCTGCTGCACCGAACCGAACCTCGGTTCAGCATGCAGGCGGACCCGGAGGAGGACAAGGCCGCGATCGACGTAGCGGAGCGGGTAGGCGGCCTGAACTTCCGTCCGGTCGGGCTGGCGTTCGAAGGCGACGGTGTGCTCTACGAGGGGCCACGCTCGACAACGGGCTTGCTCGGCAGGCGGCGCCGATTGGAACAGCGCGGATTCAGTGGCGCGGGCGGGGATCTGGTGTTGCGGCGGGGGGTGTCGACCGCGGAGCAGAGCGGGGCTACCGCGTCTCATTCCCACCCGCAGGCGTCCGGTTCCGTCGCGAATTGGGCGCGGCGTGTCCGCGGTTCCCGGACCTTCGAACGCATGGACGCTGTCATCGCCGCGCCCGAGGGCACGTGGGAGGAGGCGGAAGGCGGGGCGGTGTTGACGATCACGCAGGTGCGGGCTCTCCTGCGCCGTATCCCCGGTGCCCGGCAATGGTATTCGGCGCTCGCGGCGCACTTCTTCCCCGGCCTGGCGGTCGCGTCGCCGCGGGTCGGTTCGATGCTGCGGTCGCTCAGAGAGCGAGCCCGCGTGGGAGCCGAGCAACTCGCGGTGCGGTTGGGACTGTCGGTGGCAGAACTCGATGGGTGGGAGACCGGGTGGGAGACTCGGACCGGGCACAAGACGCAGCAGCAGGTGATGCTCTCGCCGGAGAACGTGACCTGGTATCTGCGGGGTCTGGCGTCGTTGCTGCCGCTGTCGGCAGTGTCGCAGGCGCGGATGGGCGTGGCGGCTCGCGGGGGTGACGGTGGCGGCGTGGGGGTGTGTCTTGCCGCGCTGCGCGTCGACGCCGGACTGGAGCCGCGGTTCGTCGCCGAGAAGTCCGGGCTGGCACCGGAGGTGATGCAGCGGATCGAGACGGGGATGATGGAGCCCGCAGCGGAGGAGATCCAGGCGTATCTGCGAGCCTTGGCACCCGGAATACCGTGCTATCCGGAGGGATACCGCAGCGTCGGTGAATACCTGAGGCATCTTCGGCAGGGCGCCACCGACTCGCTGGTGGATGCGGCGTCGGCGGCGAAAACGACCAGCACGATGCTGAACGACTGTGAGTGGGGACGTGTCGTGCCGTCGGTGGAGACGGTGGGTTTCTATCTGGATAGATACGCCGACGGCACCGTGAGCATCGATGAGTGCACGGAGGCGTTTCCCGAACTCGAGGCCGCGGCGGCGCGGCGTGCCGCCGACCTCGCCGGTCTCGGGCCCGAACCCGCGTGGGGGGTCCATCATACGGTGACGAAGGGTCCGGCGGCCTCGTTGGTGACGGACCCGGTCGCACCGGACGTGGTGCGGTTGCACGATACGGCCGGGTTGTCCGATGCGGATGATCTCGTGCGGGCCGTTGTCGCCGGTGCCGATGTATTCGCGGAACTCGACCAGCGGGTGGCGCCGATCTTGCGCCGGTTCCCGGACTGGGAAGAGGTGACTTCCGACCGCGATCGGGAAGACGGCGTACGGTCTTTCGCGTTCCGGGTCTTCGTGCGTCGGCCCGACCGGTTGGTCGACGACAAACCCGACTCGCCTGTCGAGGGCGAACCTGACGCCACGGTGGGGTACGAGCCCGACCCGACGGTGGTGGGACGGCGTCAGCCGAAGTTCACCGAGGTCGTCGTCCGGTTGGCGAAGCCGGCGGCCCGGGGCGATTGGGTCGGTGCGGTCGCGGACGTCTCCACCCGGCGCGATCCGGCGTTGTGGAAATTGTCGCGATTGCCCGAAGCCGCCCCGAATCCGGAGAAGGCCCAGCGGCTGATCGGAGCCGGGGTAGGTGTGGCGGCCGATGCGCTGCGGTTGCTCGATGTCACGACTGTCGCCGCCGAGTACGGTGCCGTCGACCATGGTGCGACGGTGCTGGTGCGCACCGCGGACGGGGTGCGGGAAATCCCGGTCGGCGACGACAATACGTGTCGAAGGGTGACCCTGACATTCCGCGACGGAAACAAGGCACAGTTCGACGTCCGGGTCGACCCCATTCATCGCAGGCTCGTGGTGAGTTCGCCGAATGGCGGATTGGTGCGCACCGAGCAGATCCGGGCGTCGGGCGCGGCGTCCACGCTGGAGCTCGGGCATGCGGTGACGGTGGCGCTCACCCAGGCGCTCGCGCAGGCTGTGCATCAGCACCGCGGGTACGGGAAGGTGCGGCCGCAGGATCCGCGCTACGTGCGGGAGGGCGGGACATTGGTCGCCACCCGGGCCGCACGGGTGGACGCGGTGTTGTTGCTGGCGCTCGACGAGTTGCTGGCGTTGAAACCGCGGACCGACCGGCAATGGCGTTACCTCTTCGACCTCCGCCGCGAGGTGCTGCGGCGGCTGGAATTCGCCCGTGGTCCGCGATCGCTACAGCAGGAGCGCCGCGCGGCTCTGCTCGCCCTGTCGGCCCGGTTGGAAGCACCGATACGACAGCACTGGGGTCCGCTGCGGATACGGAAACCACGCGTACTGCACCCGGAAGCCGCGCCACCGTTCGCCCTGCATTACGGATTGTCCCTGATCGCCGCCGGATCGAACGGATTTACCTACTTCTTGGCCGACGATCCGAGCTACAAACTACGGGGCGCGACCGGAACTCTGACCGGGTCGATATACCTCGCGGGCAGTCGGTACGGGGTCTACGTCGAGTATGTGCGCAGTAGGCGCGCGGACAACGCTCCTCGGCATTTCATCTACCAGGTCGACGGTAGAAAGTACTTCTACCATCATTTTGTCGGGAAGTTGTTGGACGGCGCCGCGCGGGTGGGCGGCAGTCTGGTCCTCGCCGGCGTCGGCGGCGCTCCGATTGCTCCGGCGCTGCTCGGTGGATTATTCGCGCGAAAAGCCGCGGAGGGATTTTTCGGCGGCCTGCGGTCTGCGAGCCTGAAGCCCTTGTACTCGGCACCCGAAGACCTGGTGGATCAGACGATGGCCGTGGCCGTCCGCGGCGAGGTGTTCAACGAGTACATCCGATTGCGCGAGGATTCGCTGCGTCTGGCTCGGCAACTGCGGAAATATCTGGCCGAGCAGAAGGCGCCGGACAAGAGCAAGCTGATCGAACTCGTCGGCCGTCTCGAACGGCTGTATACCGAAATGCGTGAGCTGGCCGACCTGATCGAACGGTACGGGTTGGCGCCGGCAGCTTTGCGCACCAAAGCGGCGCCGGTGAATTCGCCGAGCCCCAACGTGATGCTCGCCACGGGAGCGGTGGCGCCGGTCGGCTCTGCGGGTGCCGGCGCCTTGGTCACGTGGGCATTGGGGGACCCTTGGCTGGGCCTGCTGGGCACCGTAGGAGTGTACTGGCACATTGTCTCGTCTCGAGTGACTGGCATAACCGACCGATTCACGGCCGCGGAACGGGCTGTTCGGACACAGCGAAACCTCGCTTATGAGGAGAAGCAATGGGATGATGCCGTCCGGGAGCCACTTACCAGGATCGCCGAGTTGCTCGATCGAGGACTGACGCTGCCGGATCCGCTGCCCGATGCGAAACGAAAGTGGGTAGGCCCCGCTCCGTACACCTTGAAGGGACTGGGCCAAGCGATCGCGGAATCGCCCTTCACCGTCGTGGGGTCCTTCCTGCTCGGGCCGGGTGCAGCGCTGGCATATATCTTCGAAAGGTTCCTGTCACCGATCACCAACGGGCTTCGTTCCTTTGCCGAGGAAATATTCGATCAGGTCACAGCTATCAGGAACAAGGAGATCGAGGGCAAGAAAGCGCTGGAAGAGGGACCGGACAGGCTGAGTGAAATTGTCGGGGGAATATCCGAGATAACTGTCGGCGCGTATCGTCTGCGCCGCAGTACCGGGGAGACGTTCGATCCGGCGAATTACCCTGACTTCGCCGGTGCGGTGTCACCCGCGGCGGTGTTCGAGGAGTTGATGAAGAAGGGGCAGTCCAAGAAGAACTCATCGAATGCACTCGAGCGGTTCAAGCAGCTGGTGGCGGAGAAGGATACGCCGGAGTTGTTCGACTCCTTCATCGCCTCGATCACCACGGGATTTGACGACCTCGAACCGCAGGAGCGGGCGAGCAAGGCGGCGGCGGCCTTCCTGGAATGGCATGAGACCCGGGTGGCGGCGATCGGCAAGCTGGAAATGGTGGATCGCTACATCGCCGAGTATCTACCGCCGGAGTTGCGCGTGACCGGGTTGTTCCCGGAGGGGAGGCGTACGCCGCTGAACCCGCAGTATTACGAGTACGCGCGGGCAGTGGCCGAACTGCCGATCGTGGCCGAGACGCCGAAGTCGCACAAGATTCTGGACTACACCGGTCTGCTCGTCAGCACAGTGGTGCTCGCCGCAGCCCGAAACGGGGTGTACTTGGCCGATCCCGATCATCCTGAGGCTCGTCGGCTGGACACCGTGACGCTGGGATATCTCTTGACCGCCGGGGCGAAGCTGATGGAGCGCGACTTCCTGCGGCTCGTGCACGAACCGAGGCCGGACGAGTTGCTCACTGATGCGCGTCCGTTGCGTGCGGGTGAATCGGTCGATACGCGGCAGGGTGTGGGTGTTGTCGCGGAGGGTGCGGTGGGCGCCGCCGCATACAGTTTGCGGCTCGATGCCGTCGAGAAAAGGCTCGACGAAACCAAGGAGACGTCGCAGGCGCAGTTGGATGCGGCAAGAAGCCTGCTTCGCGGTGCTCTGCGAAACCCGCAATTCCGTGCCGCATACATCGACCGGCTCGCCTGGTCCCTGGCCGATACCCAGGCGCCCGTCGCCGAGGACACCGGGCGGGTGTACGGCGAGCCCGAACCGATCGTGCTGTGGCGTGACAACACCGGTGTGCGAGGCCCGCTGATCGGTTCCCGGGACGACTCGCCGGGGAATGCGCGGTCGGTCTCGACGCCATGGTCGGCGAAACAGGCGGGGAGTATGGACGGTTCCCCGGTGGGGCAGCCTGAGATCATTCTGTCCGTCGGTAGAGTCCGCCACGATCCCCGCACCCGCACAGCCTCCGTCGATGGCAGATCGGTCACGCTGCGTCCGACCGAGTCCAGGCTGCTGCATTACCTGATGTGGCAATCCGGCCGGGTCGTTTCCAGGGCGGAGATAGAACGCGCACTGTGGGACAAGGCGCCCGTGCACGACAACGCGGTCGACGGCTACATATTCGCCCTTCGACGCCAGTTGGGCGCACCGGACCTGATAGCCGCGGTGTCTTCCGCCGGATACCGCTTCGACGGTGGCGCACGATTCGCGGTCGAGCCATTGGGCGTGCGGGAGCGCACGATCGTTGTCGGCCGGATCCGATTGTCCCCGGCCGCGCACACGGTAGCGGTCGACGGCGAGGACATTCAGTTGCGGCCACGTGAATTCCATCTACTGCGGCTGCTGTTGCAGCACGCCGGATTCGTCGTATCCCACAGCGATATCGAGGAATCAGCGTGGCAGGACACGGTTTCTGCGGTCGCCATCCGCACCTCCGTCACGAGGTTGCGAGACAAACTCGGTGACCGAGGGTGTATCACGGCTCTCGACAACATCGGGTGGCGTTTCGACGGCCTGCCGGGCGACCGGGCTCTCGTGGACGAGATCGTCGCGAACGATTCCCGAACCATCGAGCTCGGTGGAATTAGACAGTCACCTGTCGCGCGCCGGGTCTGGCGCCAGGGCGTCGAGGTATTCCTGACAGCCAAAGAGTTCGGAATTCTGTATTGCCTGCTGCAGAAGGCCGGCCAGGTCGTGCGCAGAGACAAGATAGAGCTGGCGGTGTGGGGCGACCGCTCATCGAACCCGAAGCGCTTCACCACGCAGGTGTGGAGCCTGCGAACCAAGCTCGGTGACACTGGCGGCCGCCTGATCGAAACCATCAGTCCAGGTCTGCGTTTCAACCCGGATGCCGACTCCCTGCCGGACGACCGACGGCCGGAGCGCGATCCCGTCCCCGATCAGGCACCGCGGCGCACGCCATGGGCCGAGCGCGACGGGGCCGCTCCGCAGGTCACGGTGACGGACTCTCCGCCCCCCGGCGAAGCGTCTGCTGCCGATTCGCGCCCCGCGCGTATTCGGCCGGAGAATTTCCGATCCCTTCGCGGAAGGTAACCACCACGGACCGGTATTCGCCGGAATATCAGAACGCGATCGAGCAGGCGTCGAAGTATCGCGAAATGATTCGGCGGCGAGTGATACTACCGTCGGGCCACCGATGCCGGGGTGGCCACTGGAATGGGAGATCCATACGCGGACGATTTGCGTGAGCGGATGCGGCAGGCTTGCGAGTTTCGTGACTGGATGGCGGATGTGGCGAATGCTGAACTGGACCGCCTATTCTCTTTGGGGAGAATGCTGACACCGGGTGACTATCTCGAGACGTTCCAGCGCTTGCAAGAGTCCCGTAGCCGGGCCCCCTCTCGCTGACCGGTGTGAAACGCTCGGTCATGCGAGAACTGGTCGACGATTCATCGCCAACCGGTTATCGATTCTTCGAGATGTCCCTTTTCCGCGATGGGCCGGCGTGGTGGGATAACAACAAGGGGAGATGGGTAGGTGGCCACCCGACACCTTTGTCACGGGTCTGGGGTGAGGCGCGCCGGAGAGGTCTGCAGCTGTTTGTGGGCGACCATGAGACCGACGGTGTGCTCGACCTCATGGTCCGGTTGACGGATGGGTCGGAGTTGCCAGGGTTCCGCGTCGCGAGGGGAGCGACCGCCCAACAGATATGGCATTCGATGTACAAAGCGGCGATCGAGTGCGGAAGGCAGGAAGGCCATGGCGTCGTGTGCGTCGCAGATTGCGGAAAGTAGTTCCTGATGACATTCAGGTCAGTACCGGAAGCAAGGCGAACCGTCAGCGAATTGTCGAGGCCCTGCGGATGCCTCCTCTGTCCGACGCGGACCGGGCACTCGCCAAATCCTTGCTGCGTAGTTTCGGACCCGTTTCGGACAATCGGCCGATCGCCGGGCCCACGCCCGCCGAGGTTGCAAGCCTGCGCGGTGAGGACGGCCGCCTCGGCGAACGCCTCCTCGAACGCGCATCCCCACGGATGGTCAGACTCACACCGCTCGCCGGAAGAGACCCGTCGCCGAACCCGTTCACACGCGGATACGCAGCCTGCGGACCTGTCGAAGTTGCCCGCGCTACCGGACCTGCTGTCGCCGGCCGCACGGAACGGCGATTGTTGTTCTGGGAACTCACCTCGTTGAACGGGCAATATGGGCCGTTCCAGTTCGCCTTGGCCAGCGCGCGCTATATCACTCCGGAACGCCCGATCCACTGGAAATTCCGAGGCGAGCTGGTAGACGGCATTTATGTCACGTTCCATGTGCTCAGATACCGGGAGGAATACCAGTCGGATTCCCTGGTGATCCGATTCGACAGCGCCGGGCGAATCGTCGTGTATGCCAGCTTCGACGACGCTCGAATTTACACCTCGGTCTGGACGAGTTTGGATAACTACTTCAGTCGGTAGGCCGAGCGAACCGAATTCTTCGCCCGGGCCGAGGCGAGTCCCTGGTTGCTGCCGGAGCACGCACGAAGTGGTATCGCGATTCGCCTCGCGCTATCGAGATATCGACCGAAAATCTATATCTGGGAGCAGCTGCTGTCTTCGGCCTCGATCTCGTCGGTCCTGCCGACCGTCGGCTGGTGACCGAGATGTTGAATCGGTTCGACGATCCCACCAAGGATGACTCCGCCCCGGCGGATCTCGCCGGCCTGCGGGGAGACTACCCGGACCTCGGTGCCGCGCCGCCACCCGGTCTACTCCTCGACGTGGTGGAGCCGGACAATGCACTTCTCCGCGATGTACTCGCTGGGCCACGCCAATACGGTCGGTACCGTGCGGACCTCACAGCCAAGTATCTGGCTGTCTGGGACGTTGTGCGGGATCCCGAAACCGGTATCCGCCGGTTCGTGGTAACCGTTCAAGGAATCAGGGTGCAGGGGGGCGTCTACGACCACGAGGGTCGCGACGTCGGCTTTTTCACGCACGATATCAAGCGCGATGAGGACGGCCGGATCATTGTCGAGGACGAGAACTACCTGACGTTGGGTGAGGACCAGACCGATCCGGAAACGCGTCTCGGCGCAGATTTCGACGATTACTATCGCCGCAGCGGAGATGTGGCGGAAGTTCGTGTCTACACCAGCGGTGCGCAGGCAGCCGCGACCGCAGCCGCAGGTTATGCGTGGAACCTCGATGCGATTTCCGGGATTGTCGCTTCGCTCGACGCAGCGGCCGAACAGTTGTACCGAACCTTACTCGGTCCGACCGGCAACGGATCGCGGCCTTACTGGAACGGTTCAAAGGCTCACCGGCCGACTGGCCTTCGCTGGCCGCGGTAGCGAGCCTCCGTGGGGGCACCGGCGATGACCTCGGCATCCGGTGGATGAGCAAAGTGCCATTCGACGGCATCCTGGAACTGCCGACCGAATCGGAGAGCTGAGGGGCCGTGGGCCTCACACTGTGACGGATACCGTTGCCCGCCTGGCGAATCGGGCACGCAGTCCGTCCGGCAGGAGCAGTGCGCGGGCGACCATCGGCGGCGCGGGATCGGCCACGGTGATGTCGTACTCACGGGCCAGGGTCCGTACCGCGACGGTGAGCTGACGCAGGCCGATGTGGTTGCCCGGACATATCCGCGGGCCGGCTCCGAACGGAAAGTACGCGTATCGCGTGTGTGGTGGGTTCGGGGTGAGCCATCGCCTGGGATCGAACTTTTCGGGTTCGTCCCACCAGCGGGAATCACGGTGCACCAGATAGGTGCAGAACATGACCTGCTCGCCGGGCCGGATCGCGATGCCGCCGACAGTGGTGGGCTCCCATACCTCGCGGCCCATCAGCCAGGTCGGCGGGTACATGCGCAGTAGTTCTCTGACGAACGCTTCCGCGTAGTCGTCGGAGTCCGTGGCCAGGCGGTGGGTGAGGTCGGGCCGCTGGGCGAGCGTGAGGACGGCCCAGGTGAGTGTCACACCCGGCTGGCCGAAGGAGGCCCGCAAGACCGCTTCGGCCATGGTGGTGGCTTCCCGCGGATTCGAGCCATCGGTCAGCAGCTTGCCGAGAAGGTCGTCTGTTCCCTTGGGCGACAGCGTCATTCGGCGCGCCGCGATCCGGTCGGCGAGCAGTTTCCGCAGCCGCGCGTCCACCCGGCGCAGTCGTCGCACCTTCGGTATCGGAAACCATGGCGGCACCCTGAGCGAACTGTCCATGAACACCTCGGACACCGCGACAGCGTCGGAAATCGCTTCGCCCAGGTCCGGGCCGATGGGGCCGAGGCAATAGTCGGCCAGGCTGCGGCCGGTGAATTCCTTCATGACCTGCCGCACGTCGACCTCGCGGCCCTCGGTCCGCGCGAGTGTCTGCCGGAGCATGTCGATCAGTCGCGGCTCGTAGGCGCGAAAGGCGTTGGGCGACAGGGCTCGCTTGGCACTCCTGCGTACCGCCATTCGGCCCGTCGTGTCGATACGGCGCGGCGGCCCGCCGAGCAGTCGCCCTTCGATGCCGAACTCGCGATTCGTACGGACGAAAAGTTCGTGAATGAGTGTCGGATCCAGGACGACGGTCGCCGTATCGCTGAACCTGAATACATCACCGTGCTCGTGTTGGCACTGGCGGAGAAATCCGATGCGGTCGCGCTCATAAGCCAGTCGGTTGCGCAGCGATGCCGACACCAGTCCTCCATTGCGAGACAAGGCATCCGGCGACCGTGAGTGGTCGCCGGACACTCGACGGTTCCGGTTACAGCCAGGTCCACCTGCCGCCCATGCGGCCGTCGTCCATGCGCAGCAGCCGAGCGGCCGCGGCGACAATGATCTTCGCCAATCCCATCACCTCCCACATGCGTCGATCGGGTTGCTGAGCCAGCGGATTCGGATCGTATCCCGCGCGAACCGCACTCCGGGTCGCTGCGGCCGGAGACGGTCGAAGACCGGCGATTCGACTGATACCGCAGGTGGTCTCGGCGGCGCACACTGGGCACGCCGGATACCGACTGATCGGTTGCTCGAGTCGGATCACAGGTTCGGCCAGATAACTCACAGTTAGATGAGGAATTCCGAAATGGAATGTGCGCATCCGAAATCCGCGCTCGTGGCGCGTCCCTTCGATTCGGCGGCCGTGGTCGGGCGTCAGGGTCAAATTCTCACCCCGTGCATCACGCACGATCGGTGTGGTACGACGAATATATCCGCAGGGCTGGTCAACATGCCGCCGGGGAAATCATCCAAGGCGCACTACCATGCGCGCTCGGAAATTATCGTCGTATGCACGGAGGGATATGCGGCGACTTTGATCGGACCCGACCTGATTCCGTACTTCCACGGTCCCGGTGAGTTCATGTACATCCCCGAAGGCGTCATCCACGTCGCCGTGAACCTCAGTCCGACAGCCTCCTTGGTCGCCGTGGAGATGCGGACGGATCCGGAATTCGACGACGACGTCGTGTTGTCGCCGGAATACGATATTCGCGCGCAGTCGGTGGCGAACGAGCTTCGTCACTCTCGTTTCGCGGCGGTGTAGGAGATGTCACCCGCCAGCTACAGCCGGGCCGCGGCGGCGGCCCGGAGTGGGCCGATCGATGAGATCTTCGCGATGCTGGCCCACCGGCCCGACATCATCTCCTTCGCGGTCGGATCGCCGGATACCGATCTGCTGCCGGTCGATCTGATGCCCGAACTCGTGCGAAGAGCGACTGCGAAGTACGGGCCCGCGATCCTTCAGTACGGTATGACCCAGGGGTTCGACCCGCTACTCGGACATGCCCGAGAACTCCTCGGGACACGCGGTATTTCCTGCCCCGGCAGAGCGATACATATCGCGACAGGCGGGTCGGGCGCCCTGCACAACCTCTGTATGGCATTGCTCGACGAGGGTGATGTGGTCCTGGTGGAATCGCCGACCTACGGGCCCGCCGTCAAGGGTTTCCGAAGCCACGGCGCGACTGTGCGCGAGGTGGCGTGCGACGAGTTCGGCATCGTGCCCGAAGCGCTGGCGGAGGCCCTGTCACCCGAGGTCGCCTTCCTGTATATGCTGCCGACCTTTCAGAATCCGACCGGTCGCACCGTACCGGCCGCGCGGCGGCAGCAACTCGCGGAGGTCGTGCTTCGCCGCGGCGCGCTGGTGATCGAAGACGACGTATACGCGGACCTGCGGTACCACGGTGATCCGGTACCCGCACTATGGTCGTACGCCCCGGAGAATACCGTCTACCTCACGTCGTTGTCGAAGACCTTCGCACCGGCCGTGCGGATCGGGATCGTCGTGCTGCCCGAGCGGCTGTCGGACCGCACGCTGGCGCTCAAACAGAATATCGATATGCAGACCTCGACATTCTGTCAGGCCGTGGCGACGGAATTTCTCGAGAGCGGTCATGCCCAAGCGCATCTGGCACGAATCATCGACACCTACTCGTCGCGGCTCGATACGCTCGTCACCGCGCTGGATCGGTATTTCTCACCCGAGTTCCGGTGGCGGAAGCCGGACGGCGGCATGTTCCTGTGGCTGGAGGGGCCACCGGGGTTCGACGCGGATATCGCTGTGCGTTCCGCGCTCGAACAGGGCGTCGCCTACCTGCCCGGCAGCGTCTTCTATGCCGAAGACGGCCTTCGCCATCGCGACACGATTCGCCTGAGCTTCGCCAACGTGGCCGATCGTGACATCGATCGTGGCATCAAGCGACTGATGGCGGTGTTCGAGGATCGCGGATGATCGCGGATCGGATCATCGACCTGCGATCGGACACCGTGACCAAGCCGACCGACGCGATGCGCCGGGCGATGGCTCGCGCTGAGGTCGGAGACGATTGGTACGGGGACGACCCGACGGTGAACCGGCTGCAGGATCGGGTCGCCGAACTCACCGGCAAGCCCGCGGCGGCGTTCCTGCCCACCGGAACCCTGTGTAATCAGATCGCCATGCACGCCTTCGTCCGCTCGGGGCATTTCGTCGTGTGCGAGGCGCGGTCTCATGTCTGCGGTATGGAATCGCATTCGTCCGCAGCGCTGTCCGGTATCGCCTTCCGGCGGGTCGAGGCGCGCAGTCACGGACAGCTCACGGCCGCCGATCTCGACCGCTCACTGGCACCGGATCCCTACGACGTGGGCGTTGTCGACCTGGTGGTGCTCGAGAACACCCACCAGCTCGGCGGCGGGTGGCCGATGCCGGTGGACGCGGTGGCCGCACTCGCCTCGGTGGCCGCCGCCCATCGCGTTCCGCTCTACCTCGATGGCGCTCGCCTGTTCAATGCCTGCGTGGCGACCGGCGCGACGGTCGCGGAGTACGCCGCACACGCCGACGCGCTGATGCTCAGCCTCTCCAAGGGCATGGGCGCGCCGATCGGCTCGGTGCTCGTCGGAGACACCGAATTCATTCGCGAGGTCCGCAGGCTGAAGATCCTGTTCGGAGCGGCCTGGCGGCAGGCGGGACTCGTTGCGGCCGCCGGGCTCGTCGCGCTGGACGAGGGCTACGACAGACTGGTTTCCGATCACGAGAATGCCGGGCGGTTGGCGTCGGGTATCGCCGAAATCCTTCCCGGCGCGGTCGATCCGACGGAGGTTCCGACGAATATCGTGTTCGCCGATGTCTCCGGTACCGAGTGGACGCCGCGGCAGTGGGTGGAGAACCTCGGATCCCACGGGATCCTGGCGACCTCGGTGCCGGGCCGGGTGCGCATGCTCACGCACCGCGACGTCACGACCACACAGATCGACTTCGTGCTCGCTACCTGGGAGCGACTGTTGTCCGGAGCGGGTACGGCGATCGAGGCGGTGCGGTCCGCGGATCGATGACCGAACCCGCGTCGACGATGCTCATCGTGGAGACTCGCTCATCGCTCGCATCGCCTCCGCGGTGCGGTCGTCGGCGGGGTTGAGCACATGGAGAAGGTGCAGCGGAGCGTCGACCGGACGAAATCGAACCGAATCGAACTTCAGTATTCCGTATTCCGGCAGCCGCATTCGTATTCCGCGCGTTGCGGCCGGTTCCGCGGTGTCGTGGCGCTCCCAGAGCGTTCGAAATTCGGGGCTGGAGGTGATGAGCGCATCCAGGAGGCTCTCGAAATAATGGTCTCCCATGAGTTTGACATGTGTGACCCGTAGCATCGCCGGCCACGTCGGTGCCAAAGTCTCCCAATCCGGATATTTGCTGCGGCGAACCGGATCCATGAAGAAGCGCCAGATATGGTTCCGGGCGAACCGGCCCTCGTATGCGTCGAATTCGAATACGCTCGCGGCCGGCTGATTGTATGCCTCGACATCCCAGTAGGGATCGAGGAGGATCGCGGGACCCGCACTGAAACCGTTGACGGTGTCCCGTATGGTCCGGTTGGCAACACGCGATGTTCCGGTCTCGTCGCTCGTCGGCAGATCGGCAAGGGAGAAAAGATAAGCCGTGTCGCTCGGTGTGAGACGCAGCGCCTTGGCGATCCGCCCCAGCGTATCCGGCGAGACACGAATATCACGGCCTTGCTCGAGCCAGGTGTACCAGGTGACTCCGACCCCGGCCAGCGCTGCCAATTCTTCGCGCCGCAATCCTGCGGTCCGCCTGCGCTGACCACCCGGCAGGCCGACCTCGTCGGGTGAAATCGCACCACGACGCGCCATGAGAAATCGGCGTATCTCACGACGCCTGGCGAGACCATCGTCTTCCGTGGCGTTCACCCGCACCTCTCCACTCGGCAATGCATCGATTACCTGAGCAGGGTAGCGGCTACGTAAGCCGAGGTCGGGCCGCGCCGATCGCCCGCGGTACGCCTGGTGCGACCGACAGGCGGGCACACAACCACCTTCTCCTCGGTGTTTGCCCGGCGCATCGCGGACTCGCGCGCGGCGTCCGGAGCGAACAAGACTAGCGATCCTACTGATTCGGCTACGGGCGACGGATCGGCGCCACCGTTGTAGGTTGTCCGTAACCATTGGCATCATCAACCGGAACTTATGCTGGTGTTATCACTACCAGCATAAGTTACTGACTTGTTCCGCTGTCCGCTGTTCCGCGAGGATCAGCTCAGGTATGGACTCGAGCAAGGAATATCATTTCGCCGAACCACCGATCACCCGCATGAATCGGGCTGATCGGCTCTTCTGCGTCCGGGTTCGCTCGCGGCCGGAGAACAATTCGTTTGCAGTCGGTGCGGTGGTGACCTGAATATCTTCTCTCGATCGATGAAGAACAGCTTTTCAGAATTTGCGTTTTCGAGCCCGATGACCGATACGGCCATTTCCTCCCCCGGCAAACTGTACGGACGCGACCGGGAGCGCGCGGCGTTGGCGGCCTTGGTCGGCCGTGCCCGCGCCGGCGAGGGCGGCTCGGCGATCGTCTCGGGAGAACCGGGAATCGGTAAGAGTGCGCTGCTCGACGACGCCGGAGACAACGCGGCGGGCATGCGAGTGATCCGGGTGCATTGTGCCGTGTCCGAAGCCGATATGGCATTCGCGACGCTCCACCAGCTACTCCTGCCCGGACTCGACCTGCTGCACTTTCTGCCCGAGCCACTGTCGGACGCGTTGCGTGCGGTGTTCGGACTGTCGGACGGCCGGGCACCGAACCCGCGCCCGGTCGGTTCGGCGACGTTGTCGCTGCTGTCGAGAATGGCGGGTGAGCGGCCACTGCTCATCCTGGTCGATGATGCGCACCGGGCCGACAGCGCCTCGATCGAGATCCTCGAGTTCGTGGTACGCCGTGTGCGGGCCGCGCCCATCGCGATGGTGTTCGCTGTGTGCCCGGAGGACGGCGGCCGATCCGTCCGCGGCGGCGAGGTGGAAGTGCGGCTGCGCGGGCTGGACCGGCCATCGGCTCGCGAACTGCTCCTGGACCGCCTCGGCCGGAGACCGACCCCGGCGCAAGAGCATGAGGTGTTGACAGCCGCGGGCGGAAACCCGCTGGCTATCAAGGGGTTTCCGGTGGTGCGGCCGCTCATGGGCCGGCCGCTGCCGATCGCGGAAAGGTTGCGACTGGCGTTCGCGCGCCGCGTCGCACGCCATCGCGAACCGCTGCGGCAGCTGTTGCTGTTGATCGCGGCGGAAGGTGAATGCTGCTGGAACGTACTATGTTGCGCGGCAACCTTGTTCGAGCCGGATCTCCGACCACAGCAGGACTGGCTCGTGACGCTCGACGATCTGATCGTGGTGGACGGCTCGACGGTGGGTTTCCGCCACCCGCTCGTTCGCTCGGCCGTCTACTACGGTGCCGCGCCTTCGGCTCGCAAGCGCGCACACCGGGCGCTCGCGGCTGCCGACGGCGCCGATGTCGTGCGTCGAGCCCGGCACCTCGGGCAGTTCGTGGAGGGACGCGACGAGGCCGCCGCCGAGGAGTGTGAGCGAGCGGCCCGCATCGCCGCCTGTTCGAGTCCCCTCACCGCTGCCGTGCTGTCGGACCGTGCGGTGGAACTCGGCGAACTACGGGCGGCGCGGCCCCGGCGGCTCGTCGCGTCCGCGACCGCGTGGTGGCGCGTCGGGGACTTCGACCGGGTGGAGTCGGCGCTGGCGTGCATCGACGGCGCCGATCTCCGCGACGGGACCACGCGCCTGCGGGTGATGTGGTTACGCGCGGCGATGGAACTGCGGTTCGGCCGACCGGCCGATGCTGTCGCGATGGTCCGCACAGTTCTGGACACCGCGGTGAAAGCTCCTTTGCAGCAATCGATTCCACTGCTGCTCCTGCTGCAGGAGGCGTGTTCCGCGACGGTCGGGCGGGACGAGTTGTCCGACGTGATGGATCGGCTGCCGCTCGCCGGCTCCGGCGAAGCCGACCTCCTCGGCCGGATGGTGCGCGGCTGCTGCCGGGTCCGGGAAGGCAAGGATCCCGGATTGCATCCCGGTGATGTGGCGGCAGTCGAACAGTTGACCGATCCCGGCCTGTTGTCCTGGGCGACCGGGGCGGTGTGGGAGTTGGGGCACCGGGCGCGGGCGCGGCGCCTGAGTCGATCGGCGATGCGGCAGGCGCGGCGCCTCATGACGCCGGTCTACCTGGTGTCGGCATTGCGCCACGCGGTCGACCACGAGTCGGCGAGCGGGCATTTCGACGCCGCCGAGGCACTCGCCGAGGAAGGTCTTCAGGTGGCAGAGGCGACCGGGCAGCGCAACGCGATTCTCGGCTTTCGCGGCTGCCTCGTTGTGCTGGCGGCGCTCCGTGGTCGAGAGTCGCAAGCCTTGCCGTTGGCGCGCGAGCTGATCGCCGATGCGCTCAGCCAAGGCGTCCCCGATGCCGTCATCGCGGCCCGGCGCGCCTTGGGCCTGCTCGACCTGGCCGCCGGACGACCGGAGCAGGCGCTGGTGCACTTCGGTCCGCTCGTCGACGGTGCCTACCGCGCTCCGGCCATGGCCGATGTGCCCGATCTGATCGAGGCGGCGGTGCAACTGGACCGGCCCGACCTGGCTACCGAGCCGCTGGCGCTGTTCACCCGCTGGGCGAAGGCCACTGCGGCGCCGGAGTCGCAGGCTCTGGCCGCTCGGTGCCGTGCGTTGCTCAGTCCTGCCGATGTCGCGACGACCGAGTTCCTCCGGGCCGTGGCACTGCACGAACGCGGAGACCAACCGCTGGAGACGGCGAGAACCCTGCTGCTGTTCGGCAGGCATCTGCGGCGCAGACGTCGCCGCTCGCAGGCTCGCACGCCCCTGCGAGCGGCTCTGGCGGGTTTTCACAGCCTGGGCGCGACGCTGTGGGCCGAGCGCGCCCGAGACGAATTGCGTGCCATGGGGGAAACCGTGAACTCCCGTGCCGCCGGGCGTATGTCGGCGCTGACTCCACAGGAGTTGAGAATCGCCACCGCCGTCTCGCAAGGTAGCACCAACCGCGATATCGCGGCACAGCTGTTTCTGAGCCATCGCACGGTCGACCACCATCTGCGGAAGATCTTCCGGAAGACCGGCGTCGGCTCTCGCGCGGAACTCACCCGGCTGGTGCTGACCGACAATGACGGCGATGCGAACTCCGAGAGCCGAGAACCATAACCGGTCGACGCACCGGCGGCGAGACACTGTACGGCCGGACGTGAGGGGGCTCGCCGATAGCTACCTGCAGGCAACAAGTTCTCGTGCTGGTTTTGCTGAAGATGTTGTACTGCAACGTCTTCCGGTATGGTCCCCTGGCGTGCCCACACAACGAATGTCAGGCCGTCCGGTCGCGGGCGGGGAGGGACACGGCGCGGCGTCGCACGCGGGGGGTACGCGTTGAGCGAAACAGATTCGGGTGTGCGGGGCGAATCGGCCGCGCACGGGTTCCCGGTCTCGGCGACCGGCACGCGTGTTCGGCTGGATACGCCCGCGTTCGCGGCGGATCCGCACCGCGTCTACGCGGACATGCGGCGTCACGGCCCGCTGGTACCGGTCGAGCTCTCCCCGGATGTGCCGGCGACGCTGGTGATCGGTTACCAGGTGGCCGTGCAAATCCTCAACGACGAGCAGCATTTCCCCGCCGATTCCCGCCGTTGGGAGAACAACGCCGCACCGGGCTGTCCGTTGCTGCCGATGCTGGGTTATCGCCAGAACGCGCTGCGCACCGCCGGCGCCGAGCACGAGCGGTACCGGCGCACCGTCATCGCGGCGTTGGAAACCGTTGACCTGCACAAGGTTCACGACGCGGTCGCGCGCGCCGCCGAGGCCCTGATCAACGGCTTCTGCGAGCGCGGCGCCGCCGATCTGCGGATGGACTACGCGTTTCCGCTGACCTTCCGGGTCCTCGGTGAGCTGATGGATTTCCCCGAAGACGCCGCGGCCGCGGCGTACGAGGGGATGGCCGCGATGCTGGAGGGCGTGGGTGCCGAGGAGGGGCAGCAGCGTTTCGTGCAGGCTCTGATCGGAGTGGTCCAGCAGAAGCAGGCCGAGCCGGGCGACGATCTGACCTCACAGCTGCTGAAGCATCCGGACGGTCTCGATCTCATGGAGATGGTCAATCAGGCCGCGCTGCTGTTCTCGATGGGCACGGAGCCGACCTGCAATCTCATCCTCAACGCATTGCTGCTGTTGATGACCGATGAGCAATACGGCGGAGAGGTCCTCAGCGGCGCCATGGCCACCCGGGACGCCATCGATGCCGTGCTGTTCGAAGACCCGCCGCTGGCGAACTGGTGTGTGAGCTACCCCAGACAGCCCCAGCTCGTGGGCGATACCTGGCTACCGGCCGATGAACCGGTGGTCATCAGCCTGGCCGCGTGCAACAACGATCCCGTCGTCGCGGGTGGTGACCGCAGAGGTAACCGGTCACACCTGGCGTGGGGCGCCGGTCCGCATGCCTGTCCGGCCCAGCCCCTCGCCCTGACGATCGCCTCGCAGGGCATCGACCTGCTGCTCGACGCGCTGCCGGATATTCGCCCGCAATTCCCTGCGCGACAACCGGATTGGCGGCCGGGGCAGTTCCACCGCGCCTTGGCGGCGCTACCCGTCCGATTTCCGCCGTGCCCGCCGATGCGCCTCGTGTGATCGATGAGGTAGGACAACCGGCCCCGCGCGGGATGTCCGTCGAGTGACCGCACGGTCGCTGAACGACGAACGCGCGCAACGGTATTCCGCTAATCTGCAATTCGCGGCGGCCTGGACGGCCGTAGCGTGCGCCGATTCGATGAAAGGCAGGTCCACGATGACAATGACCTCGGAGCAGTCCGCGTTCGCGAGCGGGCAGGAGGCTCGCGAGATCGACGCGGTCGTTGTCGGAGCTGGATTCGCCGGGCTGCACATGCTGCACAAGTTGCGTGAACTCGGATTCTCGGTGCGGGTGTACGAGGCCGGCGGCGGACTCGGCGGCACGTGGTACTGGAACCGCTACCCGGGCGCGCGTGTCGACGTGAAGAGCATGTACTACAACTACTCCTTCGATCCGGAGCTCGAGCAGGAGTGGGAGTGGACGGAGAAATTGCCGCCGCAGCCGGAGTTGCTCCGCTACATCGATCACGTGGCGGATCGTTTCGATCTGCGCAAGGACGTGCGGTTGCACACCCGGGTCACCGCCGCGGTCTACGACGAATCCGCGGCGCGGTGGCGGATCACGACCGATCGGGGCGAGGTCGTCTCGGCGCGGTTCGCGATCATGGCGACCGGCTGTCTGTCGGTGCCGAAGCGGGTGGAAGTTCCGGGCATCGAGACATTCCGGGGCCGCAGTTTCCACACCGGCGAATGGCCCGAGCACGACGTGGATTTCACTGGTCGGCGGGTAGCGGTGATCGGCACCGGTTCCTCTGGGGTGCAAATTGTTCCGCTGGTCGCCGCGGCCGCCGAGCAGCTCACCGTGTTCCAGCGGACCGCGAACTATGTTCTGCCCGCCGGTAATCACCCGATCGATCCCGAATACCAACGCGAGATCAAGTCTCGCTACCGCGAGGTGCGCACGGCGAACCGGGAATCGTCGTTCGGCATCGCGCAGCCCGAGCCCACCAAGGGGGCGCTCGAGGTGAGCGAGGAGGAGCGAAACGCCTTCTACCGCAAGGTGTGGGAGGACAAGGACAGCGAATTGGTCAGCATGCTGGTCGGATTCACGGACCTGCTCGCCGATGAGGCCGCCAACGAGACCGCCGCCCAGTTCATTCGCGACCGGATCGCGGAGATCGTGACGGATCCGGCTGTCGCCCGGCTACTTCAGCCCTCCGGTCTGTTCGGCGTCAAGCGCCCGGTGCTCGGGACGAACTATTACGAAACCTTCAATCGTCCCAATGTCCGGCTCGTGGACGTGCGCGCGACCCCGCTCACACAGGTGACCGCCTCCGGCCTCGAGACGACGGCGGAGAGTTTCGAGTTCGACGACATCATCTACGCCACCGGATTCGACGCGATGACCGGTGCGCTGGCCGCGATCGACATTCGCGGCCGGGATGGTGTGTCGTTGCGGGAGAAGTGGGCCGCCGGTCCTGTCACCTATCTCGGTCTCGCCGTGGCGGGTTTCCCGAATCTCTTCACGCTCGCGGGCTCGGGCAGCCCCTCGGTCCTGTCGAACATGATGGTGTCCATCGAGCAGCACGTCGACTGGGTGGCCGACGCGATCGTCTCGATGCGGTCCAGAGGCATCACGACCATGGAGGCCCGAGTCGACGCCGAGCAGGGCTGGACCCGGCATGTCGGCGAAGTAGGCGATATGACGCTCTATCCGAAAGTCGACTCCTGGTACGTCGGATCGAATGTGCCCGGCAAACCGAGGGTGATGTACGCCTATATCGGCGGCGTCGGAGCATACCGGGAGAAATGCGACCAGGTCGCCGCCGCCGACTACGAAGGTTTCACCCTGACACAGTGACCGAACCGCCGCCGCCAAGTCCACTCCTCTGGGTTCGGGGGATTCGCGGTTGATGTCGCTTCTGCCCCGGCCGAACCGAGTTCGGCCGGGGGCAGGGCTACGCGGGGTTGGCCGGGGAGAGTTCGGGTGGGCTCCAGCGGAGCGGGCCGGCGTGGGGGATCGCTATCACCTCGGTGATGTCGAACTCGATGGCGCATTGCGCTCCGGGTGCGGAACCTGTTTCCGTCCAGAGGATTTCGGCTGTGCCGGTGAGTTGCAGGGTGGCTCCGGTGCGCCAGTCGGGGATCAGCAGGCCGCAGCGCGGGTCGGTGAGTATGTTGCCGAGGGTCATGAACATGGAGTTGCCTCGGTAGTCCGGCCAGCGCAACCGGGACGGTGAAAGCACCTGCAGGAAACCGGGATTGCCGCCGCGATGCGAGGCGTCGGCGTTGCCTTCGGCATCGACGGTTCCGATGAAGAACGTGTCGGTGACCGACAGCGCCTGCTGCTGCGCGGTGTCGAGTGTCGCGGAGTGCCGGGCCGGGCCGGGAACGGTCGGCTGGAACTCTGTGATCGACCGCCGGGAGATGTATTTCGGGCAGTTCGAATACACCTGGTCGGTCGCGATTCGAATCCCGGCGGCCGTCGGTTCGGCGGTGCCGTTCACTCGCATTCGTCGGCGGCGCTGCGGTTGCAGCGCGATCAATCCCACCTTGCGCCGGCCGCGCAGCGGTTCGGCCAATGGGTCTCCCGGGACCGGATGCGCGTCCACGGACACCGTGCGCGCGTCCTCGGCGTGTGCGAAACCCGGGAGACCGACTATCTGGCTGGTCCAGATCCGGCCCGCGTCGTCGGCCGCCGCCAGGACGACCATCGGCTGTTCGGCCAGGAACGCCGCTGCCGCGCCGGGGATTTCGGGACTGATGATGCGTCCTACCCGGCCGGCGCTGTCGGCCTGGCCCATGCGCCGCTGCACGGCCAGCTCACCGGCGTGGAATACAGAGGTCACCACGACTCCGGATCAGAAGAAGCCACAGGTCGGCGCCGCACCGCTCGGCGCGGGGGCCGATTCGGCGCCACCGGGCGCGTAGACCTCGAGCCGGATGCCGTCGGGATCGCTGAAGAAGATGCCGCCGGAGGCCGCGCCCTCACCGTGCGCGACGACGCCATCGTGCGCGAATGTCACCGCGAGGTCCTTCAGCACCGCCTCCACCTCGCGCACCTGCTCGATGGTATCGACCTGAAACGAGAGATGATGCAGCCCAGGAGTTTTCGCCGAGAACTCACCGTCGCTCTGCTGCCACAGGGTCAGCTGGAGCCGTCCGTCGGCGCCCAGGAAAGCGAAGCGGTGCGCGCCGTCGCCACCGCCGAGCTGCTCGAAACCCAATGCGCGCCGGTAGAACTCGACGGACCGATCCAGATCGGTGACGTTCAGGCCGATGTGGCCGGTGGCGAGCTGCGGTGTGGTCATGGCGATCCTCCGTAGATGTAACCGTCAAAGTTGATTTTGACAGTTATGAAGCTACGGCCACCCGCACTGTCCGTCAACCCCCGAAACTGATTTAGAGGGTTAGTATGTACCGGTGGCACCGTGCACGGAAGGAGATGGTTAACCTCAGGCATGCGCGACCCACGCCCGCACGTCGGCGAACCGCTCGCCGTCGACCTGCTGAACACGCGGTGGATGTCGGCGGACGGTCCGCGGGACCTCCTGATCGACTGTGATGGCCTGCGCTGCTGGCTGACCGCGAACGATCTCGCCGATCGTTGCGTGCCCGACGAGCGCACCCGGCAGGCGCTGTTGTCCGCCCGCGACGCGATTCTGCGCACGGTGTGCGAGGACGATGCCGAGGAGCTGAACCGGATCCTCGACCACGGCCGCATCCGTCGCGTACTCACCGATACCGGGCCTGCCGAACACCCCGACGTGCCGCGGCCCGAATGGCTGGCCGCCTGGCTGGCCGCGGACAACCTGCTACACCTGCTGCGCGAGCGTCCCGGTCGCATCAAACAGTGCGCGCATCCGCAGTGCGTCCTGTTCTTCTACGACACCTCGAAGAACGGCACCCGCCGCTGGCATTCGATGGCTGCCTGCGGCAACCGAGCCAAGGCCGCCCGTCACTACGCCAAGAAGTCCTGAGCTCGGCTGGCGAATTCGCAGCGAAAAGTTAAGTGCCACAGGCTACCCGGTGGCTGGAGCCTCGTGGTCGGGAAGCTTGATCGCGGAGACGTACATCTCGAGAATCGGCCGGTAGAGGTCGAGGGTATCGAGTTGGCTGGCCAATTCGACGGCGTCGGTGGTGGCGATGAGGACGTGGGCGAAGGTGAGCGGCGGGATCGAGAGCGTGGCGCCGATGCGGTCGAGTCCTTCGGCGACGAAGTTCGCCAGGGCCTGCGCCACCTCGGATCGCTTGGCCGCCACTCGTTGTCGGGCTTCGGGGTTGCGAAGTAGATACAGCGTGAACTCGTGGCCCAGAGCGGCCTGGCCGGCCCCGCGTTCGTCGCTGAGCCGGCGCCAGCGCCGGGCGATCTCGTCGAGTTCGCGCGCCCCGACCTCGGTCGCCGCGGAGATCACCTCGGAGAAGGTGTCGAAGTAGCGGCGCCAGTAGCGATCGTTCACGGCCAGGAAGAGGTCTTCCTTGGCGGTGAAGTGCTTGTAGATGGCGCCCTTCGTGTAGCCGGCCGTGCGGGCGATGTCGTCGAGAGTCGCTGACATGAAGCCTTTTTCGGCGAAGACCGCCTCGGCGGCATCCAGCAGCAACGATCGGGTGTGCTCGAGGCGCCGCTCCACAGTCCACCGCTCAACCATGCCCGGAGTCTACCAACAGAATCCGAGCGACCCATTGGATGCTGAGATACCCATTGGTATATTGGCGTGAGCCGTGCTGCGACGATCGAGAAGGAGACGGTGTCATGAGTGGACCGTCGGACAGCAAGACCGCGACCCAGTCGGCGGGTGACGTGGCCGCATTGGGCACCCAGGTTCGATCGCGGAGCAAGCCGGTGCGCATCTGGGCGGCGCTCGGTGGCCTGATCCTGGCCTTCCAGCTGTACGTGTGGATTCGATGGGTCACGGGCCCGTATTTCGAGCGGGTGCCGGCCGGACCGAGCGATCCGCCGACCTTCATGAAGGCGATCCTGACCACGTGGACGGCGGTGATCATCGTCGGTCTGCCGGTGGGGATCTATTACTTCATCGTCCGGCCCTGGCGGCGGGAGCGGCGCATCACGCTCGACGGAATGCTGCTGGTGGCGTGTGGTCTGCTGTGGTTTCAGGATCCGCTGCTGAACTACTTCAACACGTGGAGCACATACAACACGTGGATGTGGAATATGGGCTCGTGGGTGCTGCACGTCCCGGGCTGGCGGTCCTACGGGGAACCCGGTCACATGATGGCCGAGCCCATTCTGATGAACGCGCCGGGCTATTCCTACGGGGTGCTGCTGTGCACGATCCTGGGCTGCTGGATCATGCGGCGCGCCAAGGCGCGCTGGCCGCGGATCAACAACTACGGATTGATCGGCGTGCTGATCGCGTGGACCTTCGTCTTCGATTTCGTCATCGAGGGCCTGTTCCTGATGCCGATGGGGTTGTTCACCTATCCCGGCGCCATCAAATCGCTGTCGATCAACGCCGGCACCTATTACCAGTGGCCGCTGTACGAGGGACTGATGTGGGGCGGTGTGCAGGCGGGGCTGTGCGCGTTGCGCTATTTCACCGACGACCGGGGACGGACGTTCGTCGAGCGCGGGCTGGAGCGGATCCAGGGCGGATTCGTCAAGCAGCAGCTCACCCGGTTCCTCGCGATCTTCGCGGCGTGCAGCGTGTTCTTCTTCGTGTTCTACAACCTGCCCGCGCAATGGTTCGGCATGCACGCCGAGTCCTGGCCCGAGGACATCCAGAAGCGCTCGTATTTCGACATGGGTATCTGCGGTGAAGGGACGGATCGGCTGTGTCCGGATCCGGTGCTCCCGATACCCGGCAACGACACCGGCTACATCGATCCCAACGGCCGACTCGTCCTGCCCGAAGGCGAAGAGCTGCCGAAAATCGTTCCGTTCGACCGGGAGAACTGACCATGCTGACCAATAACCTTGCCGCGCGACCTGTTTCGACGGCGCCGTTCTACAAGGCCGTCGGTGACGAGGTGGAGGTGTTCCGCGCGGCGGCCGGTCGCGGTCTGCCGGTGTTGTTGAAAGGCCCCACCGGATGCGGGAAGACGCGATTCGTGGAGGCGATGGCCGCCGAGATCGGGCGCGAGCTGATCACCGTCGCCGGACACGAGGACATGACGTCGGCGGATCTGGTGGGCCGGTTTCTGCTGAAGGGCGGCGAAACCGTCTGGGTGGACGGGCCTTTGACGCGAGCGGTGCGCGAGGGCGCCATCTTCTATCTGGACGAGGTGGTGGAGGCGCGTCAGGACACCACCGTGGTGATCCACCCACTGGCCGATCATCGTCGTGAACTGCCGGTCGACCGGCTCGGCACGACGCTGTCCGCGGCGCCGGGCTTCCAACTGATGATCTCCTACAACCCCGGCTATCAGAGCGTCCTGAAGAACCTCAAGGAGTCGACGCGGCAGCGGTTCGTCGCCATCGAACTCGGGTTCCCGCCGCCGGAGATCGAGATCGAGGTGGTCGCCCACGAAGCCCGGGTCGACGCCGACACGGCCCGCCTACTGGTGACCCTGGGCAACGCCATCCGCAACCTGGACGGCTCACCGCTGCGGGAAGTGTCGTCCACGCGAATGCTGATCCTCGCCGGTGGCCTCGTCGCCGAGGGGCTGAGCCTGCGCAGTGCCGTCCAGTCGGCGATCGTGCAAGCGTTGTCGGACGATCGCGAGGTCGTCCGCGCGCTCGGCGAACTCGTCGACGCTCTCCTGCCGCGATCATGATCACCGATCCGGACAGCGTCGACCGGTTCCGGCTGCTCGCCACCTTCGTGGCGGGTCGGTCGGTCGACGTCGCGCCGACACCGGCCGGTACTCCCGCGCACACCAACGGCCGGACCATTTTCGTCACCGCGGGCGGGACCGGCGCCGGGCAGCGGCGCGAGCTCCTGGTGCAGGCGGCGCTGCTCGCCGCGGGCAGCCTGGACCAGCGGCTGGTGAAGTCGCTGCGCGGACGTCCCGCCCTGGCCCGCCGCTACCTGTCTCTCGAAGGTCAGCGGGCCCTCGCCCGACTCGCCCCCCGCCTGCCCCTCGCCGCCGACCTGTACCTCATCGCGACAGGGAGAACCGACACCGCGGCCGATTCGGAGGTCGGTGGGGCAGGGAGTGTCAGCACCGCAGCCGATTCGGATGTCGGTGCGGCAGGGAGCGTCAGCACCGCGGCCGACTCGCACATCGGCGGGGCGGTGGATACCGGCAATGCTGCGGAATCGCTGGCCGCGGCTCGTGGGCGCGGGGCGGTCGCCGATCCGCCGGAATGGTTCGGTGTTATCAGGCCCTCGCTCTTGCTGGGGCCGACCGCGGGGCCGGGGGCGCGGCCCGGCGACAGGGAGTTGCGCTTGGAGTTCGATCGGCTGGACCTGCCCGAGGCCGACGACGATGACGACACCGCGGACTCGGGGGAGAGCAAGATCGCGAAGCTGTTCGAGAATCCACTGTTCAGCTCGCGGACGCTGCTGGACTTCATGCGAAAGCAGCTGGGCGGCAAGCGTTCTCCGGGCAACGGGCCCGCGGGCGCGGAGGCGCCGGTGCGTGCGGTCCGGCGGGCGCGAACGGTCGGAGCGCACGCTCGCCCGCTCCCGACGCGAATCCATTTCACCGACGACGACAAGCCCGGCGCGGCGGTCGGGGTGGGCGGCGCCCTGTACCCGGAATGGGATGTCCACCACCACCGGTACCGGCCCGAGTGGTGCCGGGTGATCGACTTCCCGTTCACGGCCGACGCCGATATCGCCGCCGCCGGCGTCCCGTCCGACGACGT
Organism: Nocardia wallacei; assembly: GCF_014466955.1. NCBI lineage: Bacteria > Bacillati > Actinomycetota > Actinomycetes > Mycobacteriales > Nocardiaceae > Nocardia > Nocardia wallacei. The sequence continues at coordinate 1,981,806 of NZ_AP023396.1, forward strand.
GCTGCGGCGACGCCTGGCCCGGGTCGGATTGGGCCCCAAGGTTCTTCGTGGCCGCCCGGACGGGGACGAACTCGACCTCGAGGCGCTCATCGACCTGTTCGTCGACCTGCGCTCGGGTCACTCGCCACCCGAGAACGTCTATCGGGAACACCGCAAGCTGGCCCGCGATCTCGGTGTCCTCATCCTGCTTGACGCCTCCGGATCGGCCACCGACACCGATCCCGACGGCCTCGCCGTCCACGACCACCAGCGCCGGGCCGCCGCCACGCTCGCCGTCACCCTCGAGGAGCTCGGCGATCGAGTCGCGGTCTACGCCTTCCGATCCCAGGGCCGCCACGCCGTCCATCTCCCGGCGATCAAAACCTTCGGACAGCGTTTCAGCGCCGTCGGGCGGGCCCGGCTCAACCAGCTCGAGCCCGCCAGTTACACGCGGCTCGGCGCGGGGATCCGCGGTGCGGGCGAGATCCTGAAAACCCAAGCGGGAACACGGAATCGGCTACTGCTCGTCCTGTCCGACGGGTTTCCCTACGACGACGGGTACGAGGGCCGCTACGCCGAGGCCGACGCCCGCAAGGCGCTGGAGGAACTCCGCGCCGACGGGGTCGGATGCCTGTGCCTGTCCCTCGGCGCCGATACCGACACCGAAGCGCTGGAACGCGTGTTCGGTGCCGCGGGCTACGCCGGCGCGACCACACTGGCCGAGTTGAGCCCCCGCATGGACGAACTGTTCCTCGCCTCCCTGCGGGAACTCAGCGCGCCGAAGGCGGTGCGCGCATGAGTCCGGAGCCCACACGAAACGACCGTCCCCGCTACGATTTCGACCGGCACACCCCGGAATATCGTTTCCGATTCCGCGAGATCACCGACGAGATGCACGGCGGCTGCCCACTGGCCTGGAGCGAGACCTACGGCGGCCACTGGGTCGCCGCGGGCAATCGCGAAGTCTTCGAACTCGCCCGCTCGCCGCACGTTTCCAATGATCGCGACGTCCACGGCCGACGTCGCGGATATCAGGGCATCACCATCCCGACCGGAACCCAGGCGATTCCGATGCGCAGCGGCATTCTGGAGATGGACGACCCCGAGCACCGGTTGTTCCGGTCGGTGCTCAACCCGTATCTGTCGCCCAAGGCGGTGCACCGGTGGCTGCCGTTCGTGGACGAACTCGTCCGCGCCTGCCTGGACGAGAAGATCGAGTCCGGGCGCATCGATTTCGTCGACGATCTCGCCAATATCGTGCCCGCCGTCCTCACCCTCGCCATGCTCGGCATTCCGCTGGTGAAATGGTCGGTCTACAACGAGCCCGCGCACGCCTCGGTCTACACCCCGCCCGATTCCCCCGACATGGACCGGGTGACGGAGATGAACCTGGCGATGGGCATGGACCTGCTGGCCAACCTGCACGAGATTCGTGAGAATCCCCGTCCGGGGCTGATCGACGCGCTGGCCACCATGCGGATCGACGGCGTGCCACCCGACGATATCGATTTGCTCGGCGTGCTGTCGTTGCTCATCGGCGGCGGGTTCGACACCACCACCGCGCTCACCGCGCACGCCCTGGAGTGGCTCTCGCAGCACCCCGATGACCGCGCGACACTCAGCCGCGAGCGAGACGCGCTACTGGATTCGGCGACCGAGGAGTTCCTGCGCTTCTTCACCCCCGCGCCCGGCGACGGCCGGACGATATCCGCCGACTGCGAAGTCGCGGGCCGGTCCCTCGCGGAGGGGGAGCGGCTGTGGTTGTCGTGGGCGATGGCCAACCGCGACGCCACCGTCTTCCCCGACCCGCACACCGTCATCCTCGACCGAAAACGTAACCGCCACTTCAGTTTCGGACTCGGGATCCACCGCTGCATCGGTTCCAACGTGGCGCGCGTCGTCTTCAAACGCATGCTCGTCGCGGTCCTGGACCGCATGCCCGATTACACCTGCGACCCCGCGGGCACCGTGCACTACGACACCATCGGCATCATCCAGGGCATGCGGAAGCTGCCCGCCACCTTCACTCCGGGCCCGCGCCTGGGCCCGGGATTGGACGACACCCTCGACACCCTGCAGCGCCGGTGTGACGAGCAGCGGCTCGCCGCGCCGGCGACTGCGGAACCGTAACCGGCGGGCGGGGGCCTCGGCGCGTGGCGCACGCATTGATACCCTGCGTTCCAGGAGGTGGCCGGGCCGTGGATACGAGGGTGGCGCAGGCGAGACTGGAGCGTCGGCGCGCGGTCGTTGCCGCCGCGGCGGGATTGTTCGCCGCGTGCGGCTATCGGGCGGCGAGCATGGACGAGATCGCCTGCCGGTCCGGGATCAGCAAACCGGTGCTGTACAAGTCGTTCTCGAGCAAGCTCGAACTGTATCTGGCCGTGCTGCACGACGCGGCGGAGGTGCTGCGTGAGACGCTCGCCGCCGCGCTCGCGCCCGGCCTGGACATGCGCGCGATCGTGACGGCGACGGTGGCCGCGATCTTCGACTTCGCCGACAATCATCCGCGCAGTGCCGCCCTGCTGTCCGGCGCCGCCGTCGCCGAGGAACCCGCGGCGCAGCGCATGGCGCACCAGGCCGCGACCATCTGCACCGACACCCTCGAGCAGGCGCTGGCGCCGTATCGGCTGCCGCGCGCCGAGCAGGGCTGGCTGATCACGACGGAGTTGGTGGCGATCGCGCAGTCGTGTGCGCGGGACTGGGTGGTCACCGGTAAGGCACTGCCCAAACACGAGGCCGTGGCCACGACGGCCGGGCTGTGCTGGACCGGCCTGGCCGGTGTCAGGTTGGCGCCGCGCGCTCGCCTGGACCGGATGCCGTAGTCAGAACGCGATACCGCCGCCGATCGAGTGCAGCGGTGACCAGTCGTCCTGGCGTGGTCGATGCGCGTGGATCCGGTGCAGCGTGCCGGCGGCGGTCGACAGGAACGGCGCCAGCCGATCGCCGGTGCACACCGGAAAGGTGCCGGGGTGCTCGGCGTAGAGGGTGACCACGCCTTCGATGTCGGTGTCGGTGTCGGTGTCCGGGATCAGCGGGTGGCAGTACAGCGACCGCACGCCCAGCATCAGCATCTCGTCTCGGTATGCGGCGTCCCACTGCGATTCCAGGGCCAGGTCGGCGACCAGCACGGGACGACGGTGCGCGGCCACGTCGTGCCCGGGGCTGCGGAGGTGGACCAGCTGTACTTCTTCGAGCAGGTGAGCACGGTGACTGGAGGCCACGGCCGCGTACAGGATGCCGCCCTCGATCGAGGCGATCCCCACCATCGGCTGCCCCGGCACGGTGTCGCAGACCGCCGCGGCCAGTCGCAGGCACACGCCGCACAGCTCGGGGTGGGAGTCCGGCGAGCCTTCGGGATGCATGGTGTTCGACATCGGACACGCTCCGTGGGACGGTTACGGGGACGCCGCGCCGGTCACATAGTTCATGACCCACCCCACGATAACACCGACCGGTCGGCATGCCGGAAATCCCGCCGGTCGGCCGATCGCGGCGGCACAATGTCGCGATGCGAATATTTGCCCGGGTGTTGCAGGCTGTCGTTGCCGGTGTGCTGGTGGTGGCCGGTGGCCACGCCGCCGCCGTGGCCGTGCCGATCACGAGCGTCGCGAGTAGTGGACTGCCTTCCTGGTCGGCGCCCGAGCCGGAGGGGGTACAAGCGGCGGGGGCGGCGTTGGCCGACGGGTTCACCGGGGCGATGCGGTGGTCGCGGGAGGTGCACACCCCGGCGCCGATCGGCAGCATCGCGAAGGTGATGACGGCGTTGGTGGTGATCGACTCCGGCGACCTCGAGCGCCCCGTCGAGGTGCCGGAGGGAATCATCCCCTACGACAACAAGTTCGGGGCGAGTACGGCGGATCTGGTTCCGGGCGAGACGCTCTCGGCGCGGCAGCTGCTGTACGCACTGATGTTGCCCTCCGGTTGCGACGCCGCTTACGCGCTGGCCGAGGCGTACGGTCCCGGGCAGGCGGCGTTCGTCGACAGGATGAACGACAAGGCGCGGCAATTGGGCTTGGGTGGTACGCATTTCAGCGATCCCAGCGGGCTGCCGTACCCGACCGGCCACTCCACCTTCGCCACTCCGGCGGATCTGATCAGGCTCGGCATGCACGCGATGACGCTGCCCGTGTTCCGCGAGATCGTCGGGTCCGCGACCTACCACGTTCCGGCCGGGCCGGACAACCGCGAGCACTTCTGGGAGACAACCAATCTGCTGTTGGGTGACTACCCCGGCACCGTCGGCATCAAGACCGGCTCCACCGACGCCGCGGGGACGTGCCTGCTGTTCGAGGCGGTCCGCGCCGGAGTGCCGTTGATAGGTGTGGTGCTGCACAGCTCGCCCGACAGTGCGGCGGCCGCGGCGGAGGACGCCGAGCGAATGTTGAACTGGGGCTACGGGCCGATCGCGGGTGCGCTGCCGTTCAGTTGGTCGCTAGGGTGATGCCATGGGTCCCGCGAAGATCGTGATCGTCGGCGGTGGTTTCTCGGGTGTCGAGTGCGCCCGCTATCTGGAACGTCATCTGCGTCCGGAAGAAGCGTTCGTCCAGCTCGTCACCCCCGATGCCGGTCTGCTCTATCTGCCGCTGCTACCGCAGGTCGCGTCGGGGGTGCTCAATCCGCGGTCGATCTCGGTGTCGTTGCGGCGGGTGCTGCGCCGCACCGAGGTGGTGCCCGGCATGGCGATCGGGGTGGATGCGCGGAAACGGCAGGTCGTGGTGCGGCGCTCGGCGGGCGCCGAATGTGCGCTGGACTACGACCATCTGGTGCTGGTGCCGGGCAGTATCACGCGGGTGCTCGATGTGCCCGGATTGCACGAGCACGGCTTCGGCATGAAGACCCTCGCGCAGGCGATGTTCCTGCGGGACCACGTATTACAGCAGTTGGATGTGGCGGCGATGCGCGGCGAGGAGGACGAGGACCGCGAACGGCTGCACTTCGTCACCATCGGCGCGGGCTACGCCGGCACCGAGACCACCGCGGTGCTCAACAAGGTCACGCAGGCCGCCGCGCGCCGCTACTTCCCGAAACTCGAATCCGGCATGGTGCGCTGGCATCTGGTCACTCGCGGCGACCGGATCATGCCCGAACTCGGTGAGCGGCTCGGCGAGGAGGTCAAGCAGAACCTGGCCGAGCGCGGCGTCGAACTGATCTGCGGCGCCTCCGCGAAAGAGGTTACGGCGCACGGGGTCCGGCTCACCAACGGACGATTCATCCCGTCGCGCACGGTGTTGTGGACGGCCGGGGTCGAACCCAGCCCGCTCGCAGGGCATTTGGGTGCGGCCACCGACAAGGGCCGCATCGTCGCGGCCGCCGATCTCACCGTGCCGGGCCTCACCGGCGTGTGGGCGTGCGGGGACGCGGCCGCGGTACCCGACCTGACCGCCGAGGACGGCGCCATCTGCGCGCCCACCGCCCAGCACGCCATGCGACAGGGCCGCCACCTGGGCAAGAATCTGGTGACCGAGCTCCGCGGCCGGGGGCGCACGCCGTACCGGCATCCGGATCTCGGCCTGGTCGTCGACCTCGGGGGCAAGGACGCGGTGGCGCGGCCGCTGAAGATCGGATTGCACGGTATTCCCGCGCAGGCGGTGACCCGCGGCTACCACCTGTTGGCGCTGCGCACCATCGTCGCGCGTGCCCGGGTGGCCTTCGACTGGACCGTCCACGGCCTCAGCGGGGACGACTTCCTGCGAATCGGCTACGGCGACTACGACACTCACACCATCCGGGGCTTCGAGCAGACCGACTGCTATCTGCCCGCCGAGGAGATTCCGGCGGCGCTGGAGGCACTCGGGGACGCGGCCAACTGAGCGTTAAGTTTCTCGTAAGCCCCGCTGGATACAAGTATGAGGCGGTACGGGCGTGGGATCGCTCCGGCCTCAACAGTCTTGTGACACCGGAGAGAACAGGAAATCATGTCGTACCCGTACCACCAGCAGGGGCACTATCCTCAGGTGCCGCCGGGCGGCCATCCCCAGCACTACGGTTATCCGCCTGCGCCATATGGTTATCCGTCCCCGCCTCCCGGATATCCGCAACCCGTCGCCAGCGCGGTGCCCGCGGTGTGCGCCGGCCTGCTGTTCGGGCTGTGCTCGGTGCTGTGCTTCGTGTTCGCGGTTCCCGGATTCGACGGTGCCAAGGTCAGCAGTATGACCCGACTGATGGCGCTCATCGGTCAGGCGTTCTCCGAACATACGACGCGCAATATCGATTTCGGCGTTTCCGTGACGATGACGATCGGTGGCATAACGGCCCTGCTGGCGGTGCTGTTGATGTGCAGACTCGGCTTCGCTCGCTGGTTGCTGATCGTGCTGAGCGTCCTGGTCGCCGCGTACTACATCTACGCGCTGGTGCGGCTGGCCGACCTGGGCGCGCCGTCGAAGTTCTACACCTGGATCGTGGTGGCCCTGATCGGCTGGACCTCGGCCGGAATTCTCGCCGCCCTGCCCGCCACCGGCCGCGCCATGCGCGGCTATCGCCCGCCCGTCGCCCGGTGGTGATCGAAGGTCAGGCGCGGGCCTCGCGGGTGCGCTCGGTCCGCCGCGCCCCGATCCGCCGACTCGCGTGCTCGAGAATGCAGTCGAGGCCGTACTCGAAATCGTGATCGTCGGGCGCGCTGCTCTCGTAGAAGGCGCCGGCCCCGGTCGCCGCCTCCTTGTTCTTGTCGTAAAGGCGTTGGAGCACAACGGTTCCGCGGATGTGTAACTGCACGGCGGAATAGGTGTCGACCGCATCCTCCGACGGCAACCCGGCCTCGACCAAGCTGTCGATCACCCGCTCGGTCTGCTGGGCGCCGACCTTCGCGGCGGCGGGGCTCAGGGCCGACCTGATCAGAATGAGGTCGCACAGAATCGGGTTGTCCCGGAACGCCTTGCGCATCGTGCGGGCGTGGCGGCGCATCGACTCCTGCCAGTCGGCGGCCTGGACGAACGGGGTGACGAGGTCGGCGAACTGCTCCAGCGCCCGGTCGGTCATGGCGTCGAGCAGGTCGTCCTTCTTGCGGAAATACCAGTAGATGCTCGTCACCCCGACATCCAGATGCTTGCCCAGCATCGGCATGCTCAGATTGTCCAGCGAGACCTGCTCCGCGAGTTGGAAAGCCCCGTCGAGAATGTCCTCGGGATTGAGGGACCCGCGCTCGCGCCGCGGACGCTTCTCGACGGTTGCCCGCTTGGCCATGTCTGCGACTACCTCCGTGAAATTCTCTCGGCGCGACCGGTTGCCGATTCCGGTGTGAACAGGCGACGAAGATGATCGTTTCCCCAACTGTAAACCATGCCGCTAGGCATTCGCGAACGCTGTCCCGACGATTGCCGGAGCTGGGCACAGATAGTTGCTGTCGATTCGCTGATTCGGGGATCGACGGTATTCTCGGGAGGGCGGAGCGGTCCGGGTACCTCTCGGGGGATGCCGACCGACCCGCGCAGCAGTGGACCTGGGCGTGACGGCACGAGCTTGGAGGGCTGATGTTGCACACCGATATTCCCACGCGCGGCGAGGTGCGGCGGCTGGTGGCGGAGACCGACCCCTGGAGTGTGTCGATCTACACGCCGACCGAGGGCGACCCGGCGTCGCCGGACGGTAGCCGGATCGCCTTCACGAATCAGGCGCGGGAGGCGCTGGAGCGGATCTCCGACCGGGCGGCGCAGGAGGCGCTGCGCGAGGAGCTGGACGACCTGGCCGACGACGCGGACTTCTGGCGCTTCCAGTCGAATTCCCTTGTGGTACTGGGTACTCCGCAGCGCGTGCGGACCTATCGGGTGCCCAATCGGCTGCCCGCGGGCGTATTCGTCGGGGATCGGTTCCACACCAAGCCGCTGTTGCGGGCCACGACGTTCCCGCAGACGGCGTTCGTGCTCGCGCTCTCCGAAGGGGCGGTACGGCTGATCGAGGTGGCGGCGGACGGTGGCGCCGAGGAGGTGCGGGTACCGGGATTGCCGGCGAGCGCGGCCGACCACGCGCGCAAGGCCTCGCTCAGCGGCCGCGCGCCGAAGGGCCGGATTCAAGGGACCGAGGGCCGCAAACTGCGGGTCCGGCAGTACGCGCGAGCCGTCGACCGGCAGTTGCGCGATGTGCTGGCGGGCCGGGACGTCCCGCTGATCCTGGCCGCGACCGAGCCGATCGATGCGCTGTACCGATCGGTCAACAGCTACCCGGTGCTGCTCGACGAATCCCTGACCGGCAATCCGGAGCAACTCTCCGACGCCGAACTCGGGACGCGCGCCCGTGAGATCCTGGACGAGTACTACGCCGCGGAAATCGCCGAGCTGCGGGACCTGTTCGAGCGGCGGCGCGGCGAGGGCCGGGCCGCCACCGATCTCGCCGACATCGCCCGCGCGGCCACCTTCGGCATGGTGGACACGCTCCTGGCGGATATCGATGTCACCGTGGCGGGTTCGATTTCCGACGGCGGCGAGGTCACCTTCGCCGACCGGTCCGAGGTGGGCGCGCCCGGCGTGGTGGACGAGATCTGCCGCCGCGTGCTGCAGGCCGACGGCCGGGTATTCGCGGTGCGCGCCGCGGACATGCCCGAGAGCGCCGCGGCCGCGGCCATTCTCCGTTACGCGCCGTGATCACGCCACGTCGTGCGGCGGGAGCGCGAATTGCCAACTGCCGCAACCTAGTCCGTGACGCGGTTGCCGGTGTACTGCCGCACCAGCATGGTGAGGCCGGTGATCAACAGGACCGCCAGCGGCGCCAGCGGCAGGTAGGAGACCGCGACGATCGGTTCCGGTAGTGCCAGCGCGACGATGGTGGCGAGCACGGTCGCGGTGAACACCGCGGCAGACCACCGGTGCGTCGTGCGGATCCCACCCGCCCGCCGCCCGCTCGCGTACCGCACCAGCAGCACGAGTCCGGACAGCAGCAGCAGGATCAGTGGCGGTAGCGGCACATAGGACAGCCAGACCGGGCCCCGCAGGGCGAGGCCGACGACGGTGACGACGAGGGTCGCGACGAAGGTCAGGGCCAGGCCGCGGTGCCATTGCCGAATTCGCGTGTTCCAGCTCATGGCGACGACGCTAGCCACGGGCGGTGACCAGGACTTCTCGATTCCTGATCGGTTCGCGAAACCCGACGCTCGTACCATGACGGCATGCGATCCGCCGACCCGCTTCGTGACGCCGCGGCGTTGTGGGACATCGCGCTGCCGTCTCGGCCGGATCGTCTCCCGGGAATCAGCATGGCCGGGTTCCGCGGCCGGACCGGCGACCACATCGATATCCGGGTCGTGCCGTATCCCGCTGTCACCGTGTTCGTCGATTTCGGAGACGCGCTGCTGATCGACGCCGGTGGTGGGCGACACCAGCGCGGCACCGTGGTGGTCGGGCTCGCGCCCACCGGGGTGTGGGGCCGCGGCCGCGACATCGACTGTCTGCAGATACGCCTGTCACCGGTGGTCGCGCACGCGGCGCTGGGCGCGGCCACCGAACTGAACGCAACGGTGACCGCTTTGGACGACTTCTGGGGCACCGACGCCGCGCGGGTCCGGGAGCAGTTGCACGCCGCGCGCGGCTGGGACGAGCGGTTCGCGGTCGCCGCGGCAGCGGTCGTTCGGCGGTACCGGGCGGGCCGCCGGGTCGATCCGGAGATCGCCTTCGCCTGGGACCGCATGGTTGCCAGCCGCGGGCAGATCCGAATGGACCGGCTCGCAACCGAATTGGGGTGGAGCCGCTAGCGGCTGTGGTCCCGGTTCCGGGCACAGGTCGGTCTCACCCCCAAGCACGCGGCTCAGCTCGTCCGCTTCGACCACGCGGCGCACCGTCTCGCCGGTGGCGTCAGCGCCGCGGCCGTGGCGGCGGAGAGCGGTTATGCCGACCAGTCCCATCTGCACCGCGACGTCATGACCTTCGCCGGGGTGACTCCGGCGGCCGTCGCCGTCGCGCCCTGGCTCGCGGTGGACGATGTCGAGTGGAGCGCTCCGGAACGGTCGTTCGCACGCTGATCCGGCCCGGCCGGTGACGTCGGCCACAGGGAACATTTGTCCAAGACGCCTCGCGTCGCGCCGGTGATGCTTCCAGTCATCTGGAAGCGCGCCCTGCCCGGTGGGCCGGCGCGATGTGGTCGAGGAGGAGTCATGGACGCGGAGGTCGAATCTCTCGCGGGGCAGCGCATGGCGGCGTTGGTGCGACCGCACCTGCCCGGTTTCGCCGCCGTGGTGGTGTTCCAGGTGATCGCAGCGGTCGCGGGCCTGGCGCCGCTGCTGGCGGTGGTCGAGCTGGGCCGGAACCTGTTGTCGCCCGGCCCGATCGACCACGCCCGCGTCTGGTTCGCGGTCGGCGCCGGTGCGGCCGGACTACTGGTGAAGTTGCTCGGCACGGCCGCGTCCTCGGGTATCGGGCATCTGCTCGACGGCCGGATACAGCTGTCGTTCCGTCGGCAGCTGGCCGATCGGCTGGGCCGGGTGCCGATCGGCTGGTTGTCCCGGCGCCGGACCGGAGAGCTGACCAAGGTGGTGGGGGAGGACGTGAGCGCGGTGCACCCGTTCATCGCCCACACGCCCGGCGAACTGGTCTCGGCGTTCGTGGTGCCGCTGGTGTCGCTGGTCTACCTGTTCACCGTCGACTGGCGGCTCACTCTCGTGACGCTGATCCCGGTCGTACTGGCGGTGGCGGTGGTGCCGTTGATGATGACCCCGCGGCGGCTGCGCGAACAGCGCGAGTTCGATGCGGCGATGGGCCGGATCGCGAACTCGGTGGTGGAGTTCGTGCAGGGCATCTCGGTGGTCAAGGCGTTCGGCGGCGCCGGGCGCGCGCATCGCCGATTCATCACGGCCGCAGACGATTTCGCCGACATCTTCCTGCGGATGGTGCGCGGGCTGGCCGCGCCCGCCGCCGCCATGCAGGTGGTGTTGTCGCCGCCGTTCGTGCTGCTGGCGGTGTTGACCGGGGGTGCGGTGCTGATCACCGGCGGCAGCCTGGCGCCCGCCGATCTGCTGCCGTTCCTCCTGTTGGGGCTGGGACTGACGGCGCCGGTGGCGGCGCTGGGCCACGGCTTCGACGACATGCAGGCCGCGCGCCGCGCCGTCGGCCGCATCCGCGACGTGCTGGCGCAACCGCCGCTGCCCCAACCCGCGCGACCCGTTGTGCCACAGGGGCATCGGGTCGAGCTGCGCGATGTCTGGTTCGGTTACGACGCCGATCGCCCGGTGCTGCGCGGGGTCGACCTGGCGCTGGAGCCGGGCACGGTCACCGCGCTGGTCGGGCCGTCGGGCAGCGGGAAATCCACATTGGTCCAGCTGCTGCCGCGATTCTTCGACCCGGACCGCGGCGCGGTCACCCTGGGCGGGGTCGACCTGCGCGACATCGATCCCGGCGAGCTGTACCGGCGGGTGTCGTTCGTATTCCAGGACGTTCGCCTGCTGCGCGCCTCGGTGGCCGACAACATCGCGCTGGCCGTGCCGCACGCCGACCGTGACGACGTGGTCCGCGCCGCCCGGCTGGCCGGCATCCACGACCGGATTCTGCGACTGCCCGACGGCTACGACACTGTGCTCGGCACCGGGATCGGCCTGTCCGGCGGTGAGGCGCAACGTATTTCGCTCGCCCGCGCCCTACTGGCCGACACGCCCGTGCTGGTGCTCGACGAGGCGACCGCCTTCGCCGACCCGCAGACCGAACAAGCCGTGCGCCGGGCCCTGTCGTCGCTGTCCGGCGACCGGACGATCCTGGTGATCGCCCACCGGCTGGAGACGGTCGCCGACGCCGACACGATCGTGGTGCTCGCGGACGGTGCCGTCGCCGAACAGGGCACACCCGCCGAATTGCTCTCGCGCGACGGCAGATTCGCCGCGTTCTGGCAGTCGCACCGGGCGGCCCGCGCCGACGACATCGACACCTACGCGGTCCTCGCGACCGCATCCGACGATTCGGGAGACGAACTCCGATGATCCGAATGCTGCTGCGCGTGCTGGGCCCCGAGTACGCCCGGCCGGTGCGCCGCACCGTCGCCCTGATGACGGCGGCCGCGATCGCCGAGGGCCTGTCCTACGCCCTGCTGGTCCCCGTGCTGCGCGCCCTGTTCGGTGCCACGCCCGGTGACGCCCGCCCCTGGCTGTTCGCCTTCGCGGGCGCGGTCGCCGGGTACGCGATCCTGCGCTACCGCAGCGATCTGTCCGGCTTCCGGGTCGGGACCACGCTGCTGCGCGGTGTCTATCGCCGCCTGGGCGACCATCTGGCGCGGCTGCCGCTGGGGTGGTACACCGCCGGACGGGTCGGTGAGGTGTCGGTGCTGGCCAGTCGCGGTGTGCTGCAGGCGATGAGCGTGATCGCGCACCTGCTGGCGCCGCTCGTCGCCGCCTCGGTGACGCCCGCGACGATCGTCGTCGTGCTGTTCGCCTTCGACTGGCGGATGGGGTTGGCGGCGGTGGCGGCCGCGCCCGTCGTGGTGGCGATCCAGATCCGGGCCGGGCGCTCGACGGCCGCCACGGACGCCGAGCGGCACGAACGCGAACAGGACGCCACCGGCCGCGTCATCGAGTATCTCCAGGCGCAGCCGGTGCTGCGGGCGGGCGGCCGGACCGTCGAGGGGTTCCGGTCGCTCGACGATTCGCTGCGCGGGCTGCGGCGGGCGTCGCGGCGTTCGACGCTGGCGGCGCTGCCCGGCATCCTGGGCCTGACCCTCACGGTGCAGACGATGTTCACCGTGCTGCTGATCCTCGGCGCCGCCCTGGCGCTCGGCGGAAACATCGGGGCCGCGGAGGTATTGGCGATTCTGGTGCTCGCCGCGCGCTGCGCCGACCCGCTGCTGTCGCTGGCGGAGATCGGCGGCCGGGTCCGCGCCGCACGAGCCGAGCTGATCAGGCTCGACGCGGTGTTGCGCACCGAGCCGCTGCCCGAGCCGACCGAGCCGATCCGGCCCGAGCGCTACGACCTGGCGTTCGAGTCGGTCGCCTTCCGCCACGGTGACCGCGCGGTACTGGACGGTGTGTCGCTGACCGTGCCGCAGGGGCAGCGGCTGGCCGTGGTCGGGCCGTCGGGCGCGGGCAAGAGCACGCTGTTGCAGCTGCTCGCCCGGTTCTACGACGTCGACGCCGGTGCCGTCCGCCTGGGCGGGGTGGACGTGCGCTCGATCGACACCGAGAGCCTGATGGCGCGGATCGCCGTGGTGTTCCAGGACGTCTACCTGTTCGACGGGACGATCGAGGACAACGTGCGGCTCGGCCGTCCCGGCGCCACCGCCGCCGAGGTGCGTGCGGCCGCCGCGGCGGCACGGCTCGACGAGGTGGTCGACCGGCTGCCCGACGGCTGGGCCACCAAGGTGGGGGAGGGTGGCGCACTCCTGTCCGGCGGTGAGCGCCAGCGTGTTTCGGTCGCGCGGGCGCTGCTGAAGGACGCCCCCGTCGTCCTGCTGGACGAGGTCACCTCGGCGCTCGACCCGATCAACGAGACCGCCGTCCACGAAGGCATCGAACAGCTGATGGCGGGCCGCACCGTGGTCCTGGTCGCGCACCGGCTGCGCACCGTGCGCCGCGCCGACCGCATCGTCTTCCTCGACGGCGGCCGCATCGTGGAGGACGGCAGCCACGACGACCTGATCCGCCGCGGTGGCCGCTATGCCGAATTCTGGAACCTGTCGACGGCGGCGGCCCACGGCGACTGAGAACCGTGCCCGTGTCGTCCCGGCACGGTTCTCAGCGCCAGTGCCGGTCGCCGACCGCGCCCGCCTCGGCACCGCCGTCGGCGAAGACGATCTGGCCGGTGACGAAGTGGTTGTCCGCCCCGGCGAGCCAGCAGACGAGTTCGGCGACCCACTCGGGCCGTCCGGGAAATCCGCCGAAGGGCTGAGGCATGCCGGTCTCGATCGAGGCGCGCACGGCGTCGTCGGCGAAAATCCATGCGGCAGCGGGAGTATCGACGACGCCGGGCGCCACCGCGTTCAGGGCGATACCGGCGCCCGCCCACTCGGCGGTGGGCGCGGTCCGGCGCACCCAGCTGTTCAGCGCGCGCTTCGCGGCCCCGTAGCCACCGGCGGGGCCGCCCAGCGCCGGGTCGGCCGCGAGACAGGCGACGGCGCCGGCCTCGTCGCCGTCGAGACACGCCCGCAGAACGCGCTCGTCGACCGGCGCCAGCGACGAGCTGGAGGAGACGGCCACGGCGCGGGGTGCGGGGCTGCGGGCCAGCAGCGGCCGCAGGCCCGCGAGCGTCGCCACGGCGCCGAAGTAGTTCGTCTCCAGCAGACCGGTTCTGCCGCCGCCCGCGATGGCGAGCACCGCGTCGACGGACCCGTATCCGGCGACTTGATCGACCAGCGACCGCCGCCCGGCGGGGGTGGACAGATCGGCTCGGATCTCGGCGTCGTCCAGGTCGCATCCGATCACGGTGGCGCCGCGGTCCCGCAGCAGCGCCGCCGTGGCGGCGCCGATCCCGGAGGCGGACCCGGTGACGACATACGTCCGTCCAGCGGTTCCCTTGTGCGACTGGGTCATTGCGTCCTCTCCCGGCGCGGCTCACGCGGCCACCGGTCGTCCAGCTTATGCGCGGCGGGCGCGAGTCGGGAGCCAGCCGGTCACCGTCGTCGTCTCGAACGAATACCTGCCGGGATCGAAAGTCGAAGCGCCCGAGCCTTTCCGGTCATCGGAGGACGACTCCGGCTCGCACGCGGCGACGCGACAAGCATCGCGGGGGAGCCGAATCGGCGCTGTGGCCGGTATCACGGGCCGAGTCGCGTCGGCGCGCGGCTCGGGGCGGCTACCTTCGGAAGTGATGTTCTCTATTTTCGAGAATGTTCTACGGGAGTGGAGGGAAGACCGTGACTACCTTACCGAGCGGTCTCGCGGATCGCGGTCGCATCCTGCGCGAGATGGGTTTCGGGACCTGGCGGGTGGGCGACGAGCTGCACGGCTCCGCCGAGATCACCCCCGAGATGCACGTTCCCGGCGCCGCGGTGCTGCGCACCTCCGTGCTGGCGACCTGGGCGGACACCGTGTCGGGACTGCTGGCGTCGCTGGTCATGGGTCCCCGGGTGCCCGTGACGCTCGAACTCGATGTGCACCTGTAACGGCCGGCGCCCGCCGCGGGCGAGGTGCGGGCGGTCGGCCGCACGGTGAAGGTCGGCCGTTCGGTGTTCGTGGCCGAGTGCGAGTTCAGCGTGGACGACGAGCCGATCGGTTTCAGCGGCGCCTCGTTCATGGTGGCCCCGGATCCGGATGTGCAACTGCCGTCGTGGCTCAGTGTCGACCTGCCGCGCTCGGCGCAGCGTTTGCCCGTGCCGCTGGCCGAGCGGGCCCGGTGCGAACGTGTCGGCCCCGGAACGGTGTTGTTGCCGCGTACGCCGGAGGGGCTCAACGCGTCCGGCACGGTCAACGGCGGACTGCTCGCGCTGGCCGCCGAGGAGTCGGTGCTCTCGCTGGCCCCGGGCGCGAGCCTGAGCTTCCTCGGCCTGCGTTACCTGCTCGGCGCCCGGGTCGGTCCGGTGATCGCCCGGGCTCGCTCGCACGGCGGCCTCGCGCGGGTGGAAGTGCGCGATTCCGGCAACGAACACCGGCTCACCACGCTCGCCACCGCACGCACCTTTGGCTGATCGACGCCTCCGCCCGGGTCGGCGCCCGGTTTTTGCCAATGCGCCGACAGGCGGCCGGTGAACTGTTTGCCAGCTGGAGCAACGGGTACTTGCCGTGATGTAGCTGTTGACGTTGTCGAACCCGCGGAACTACCGCCGGGCAGCGAGTGGAGACAACGGCTACGGACCGTTCGGGCGGCAGCGGTGTAGCGCCGTGGCCGAACGGCTCGACAACTGTTCCACGAATCATGCGGTGCGCGCCGCCGCCTTCTCTGCGTGGCATGGGCACCGATGCACATGAGGAGGAGCTATGACACACGCGACGTTGGAATCGGTGATCGGTAATACCGTTTACGACTCCGCCGGCGACAAGATCGGCAAGGTGAAGCAGATCTATCTCGACAACGCCTCGGGAGCGCCGACGTGGGCGGCGGTGTCCACCGGACTGTTCAGCGGTGACTCGATGGTCCCGCTGGCCGGTGCCAAGCACCGGCCCGACAATGAGACCTTGCAGGTCGCAGTGGACAAGGAGCACGTCAAGTCGGCGCCCTACCTGGACGACGACGGCCACATCAGCCGTGAGAACGAGCAGGAGTTGTTCCGCCACTACGGCATCAACCCGCAGCAGGCGGGCTGGACCGCCTACGGGCGGCAGCAGATCCGGCCGGGACCCGAGGAGCCGATGACCTACGGCCACGGCAACGACGAGATGATCCGCTCGGAGGAGCGGCTCGAGATCGGCACCGAACGGCAGGAGTCCGGCCACGCGCGGCTGCGCAAGTACGTGGTGACCGAGAACCAGTCCGTCGATGTGCCGACCACCCACGAGGAGGTGCACATCGAGCGGGAGCCCATCACCGACCCCTCGCAGGTGCGCTCGGCCGACATGGGTGAGCAGGAACAAGAGGTCACCCTGCACGAGGACCGGGTGACCGTGCACAAGGAATCGGTCCCGGTGGAACGGGTCCGGCTCGCCGTGGACGAGGTGGAGGACCATCAGACGGTTTCCGAGAACGTCCGCAAGGAACGGATCGACACCGAGGGCGTCGAGACCGACAAGCGGCCCCGCAACAAGGGCGATCGCTGACACCAACCGCGCGGGAGACCGGGGACGACCCCGGTCTCCCGCCGTGTGACAGGCCCCCGAGCCGTGTGCGACAGTGATAGCTTGTGCATCCGGTCGGGGCCGGATCGGGTTGGCTACGGGGAGTTTCGGGTTTTGACAACGAAATACAGGGTGCGCGCCGTGGTGATCGCGGCCGTCACCGCGGTCTCGGCCGCACTGTGCGCGGCGATCGGAGCGCCGTCGGGAGCGGCGCCGGTGGATCCGGTCACCACCGCCGGGCGGCTGGCCGCCTCGCCGGTCACCGCCGACGGGTCGCGCATCGCGAGTTTCACCGTCCACGATCCGCGCCATCTGACGCTGCGGGTGTTCTCGGGGGCGATGAACAAGCAGATCACCGTCGACGTGCAGCGGCCCGCCGACACCTCCGCGCCGCGCCCGGTGCTGTACCTGCTCAACGGATCCGGCGGCGGGGAGGACCACGACACCTGGAACTCCATGACCGATACGCTGCGTTTCCTCGGCGACAAGAACGCCAATATCGTGCAGCCGATCGGCGGCGCCTGGAGCCTCTACACCGACTGGGTGGCCGACGATCCCGTGCTCGGCCGCAACAAGTGGAGCACCTTCCTCACCGAGGAACTCCCGCCGCTGATCGACGCGGCGCTGGCCGCCGACGGCCGCAACGCGATCGTCGGCCTGTCCATGGCGGGTGACTCGGTGCTGGCGCTGGCGATCGGCAAACCCGGCCTGTACCGCAGCGTGGCCTCCTACAGCGGTTGCGCGCAGACCAGCGACCCGCTCGGGCAGCGCGTGGTCAAGACGATGGTCGAGGTCTGGGGCCACGGCGACCCGGCCAATATGTGGGGCCCGGACAACAGCCCGCTGTGGGCGGCCAACGACCCCTATGTGCACGCCGAACGGTTGCGCGGGGTGAATCTGTTCATCTCGGCGGGCAACGGTCTGCCCGGCCCGCACGACACCCTGGACAGCCCTTTCCTGACCTACGGCAGCACCCGCAGCCCCGAGACGCTGGCGAACCAGATCCTGCTCGGCGGCCTCATCGAGGCGGGGGTGAACGCCTGTACCCGCAATCTGCAGAATCGCTTGAACGACTTGGGAATTCCCGCGACCTACGACTTCACCGCCAACGGGACACACTCCTGGGGTTACTGGCAGGACGCCTTCAAGCAGTCCTGGCCCGTGCTCGCCGACGGCCTGGGACTGTGATCGCGGTTGCTCATCCGCGCCCGGGCGGCAGGAGTTCGCGGACGAACGCCAGGGAGTCGGGCAGCGACGCGCCCAGCGTCGCGCTGTGGTCGGACGGATAGGTGCGCAGGGTGACCGGCTGACCGTCGGCCCGCATCACCGCCGCGACGGCCAGGGTGCCGGGCGCGGGCGACAAGGTGTCGAACAGTCCCTGTCCGATGAACACCGGCCGGTCGTAGCCGCTGACCGGAATGCCCATGTGGCCGCTCAGCAGCGCGGGCGCGTTCGGCAAGGCGGCCAACGGTTTCGCGAGCAGATCGCCGAGAACGACCGGGGGAGAAGCGACTTCGGCGGCCAGTTCGCTCTCGCAGAGCTGCTCGGCCCGGTCCAGCCAGTGGCGTCCCGCGTCGGTCAGGTAGGAGTCGATGTCCAAGTGCGGGAAGGAACTTCGCAGACCGGACAGGGAGAACAGGGCGACCGCGGTGGTCTCGGCGGGAAGCGGCACCGGCGGCAGGTGCGGGCCCAGCGCCAGCAGCGCGTTCTCGAGCAGTCCGGGCACGCCGGTCGCGACCGCGCCGCGATAGTCGAGCTCGGCCCCGCGCCGGGTGGCCGCCCGCGCCGTCCACAGTGCCGCCGCGCCGCCCTGCGACTGGCCGACCACCACCCAGCGATTCGACAGGACGCCCGGGAAGGCTCGCCCGCTCGCGGTCACGGCGTCGACCACACTGGCGGCCGCGATCGCGCCGCTGTCCTTCGGATGCGGGCCGGGCGTGCCGAGGCCGACGTAGTCGCTGGCCACGATGGCGTAACCCGCGCGCTGCCACGCGCCGAGATAACTCCAATCACGGTCGCGCAGGGACGGTCCCGCGACGCTGTAGGCACAGCGGTCGGCGACACCGACGGTGCCGTGCGCCCAGGCCACGATCGGCCAGCCGCCGGCGGGTGGGTCCCCGGCGGGGAAATACACCGCCGCGCTGCTCAACGCGGGGTGGTCGCCGACGCCGGTCGACCAGTGCACCACGCGGTGCGCGGCGGCCGAGCCGGGCAGCGTGGCTTCGGGCGCGAGCTCGGTCACCGAGACGAGCTGCCCGGGCCCGCCGGGCGGACCGGCCGTCGCGGCGGGCGCGGCGCATACCGCCGCTCCCGCACCGATCGAGACGGACGCGAGGACGGCGACGGTCGTTCGCACGCGGTCGTACCAGGCCACGCCGACGAGGATAACCACTCCGCCGACCACCCGGATGTTCCATATCGTGGGATTCTCGGCGGCTTCCGATAGACATCGCCTCTGATAGCTGGGAGTATGCCCGCGTCAGAATCGGGACGACGCCGACCTCCACCGGGAGGCCGGACGACGAGGGGTTCGTGTGGCGACGACTGCGCAATTGCGAGCGGTGCTGGCGGTTCTGCAGGTGGGCGCGGAGGACGCGGCCGCCGACGGTATCGCGCGGGATCCGTCGGTCGAGCACGCCGAGCTGACGGGTTTGCTGCACCGCCTGATCAGTAACGAGTTGCGCGAGGCGATCGTGGCGGCCCCACTGGGTGAGACCGGTCGCCGGTGGTCGGCCGCCGCGGCGGTGTCGCCGGAGCCGCCCGGCGAGGCGACGTTGTCCGAGCAGGCGCAGTTCGACGCGCGCTGGCTGCGCGACCGGATCGCCACCCTGGTGTCCCGCAGCGGTCCGGAGCCGATCCCGGCGTTGCTGGCCGCCGCCGTGCAGGCCGTCGACGCCGCGACCGCGTTGCTGGCGCTGGCCCGCGATCCGTTCGGCGACGGCAGCGAGAGCGCCTGGCAGTCCGTGATCGACGATCTCGCGACCGCGTTCCATCTCGTCAACGACGAGCACAACAGCGTTACTCAGCCGATTCGCTAGGGGCCCAGCGGATTCCGGACTTGCGCAGAGAGACGAAGGCGGCCGCGAACAGCGCGAGGGTCAGCCAGATGTAGGCGTTGTGGTAAAAGACGCCGAGGTGGGCGCGGGGCGGCAGATTCAGCACGCTCGCGAGCATGGGGTCGTAGAAGGCCAGCACCCCGCCGGAGGCGATCACCAGCGCGGCCGCCAGCCCGAGTGGCGCGGCGAGGCCGCGGCGGCGCACCGCCAGGTCGGTCAGGTAGATCAGCAACGGCGCCAGCCACACCCAGTGATGTACCCAGCTGTAGGGCGACACCGCGGTCGTGGTGAGCCCGACCAGTACCACCGCGGGCAGCTCCCGACCGCTCAGCGCGAGTTGCCGGGCCAGCGCCAGGCACAGCACGGCGATGGCGATCGCGCCCGCCAGCCACAGCAGCTGATGTTCGCCGCCGACGCCGAGGGTGCGGGCGATCATGCCGCGCAGCGATTCGTTCTGCGGATTCTCGGGCACGCCCACCCGGGTCGGGTCGGCGAACGCGCCGCTCCAGTACGTCAGCGAGTCCTTCGGCAGCACCGCCAGCCCGATCAGCACGGTCGCGACGAAGGCGGCGGCCGATGTCGCGGCGGCCCGGAATCGGCGCGTGACAAGGAAATACACCACGAAGAACGCGGGCGTCAGCTTGATCCCGGCGGCGATTCCGGTCAGCGCGCCCTTCCAGCGCGAGGAGTCGGGCAGTGCCGTATCGGCCAGCACGAGCAGCAGCAGGAAGATGTTGATCTGGCCGAACGCCATGGTCTCGCGCACCGGCTCGCACCACAGCAGCAGTCCGGCGATCGGCAGGCTCACCACCGCGAGCCGCAGGTCGCGGCGGTAGCCGAGCATCGACAGGGCGGCCCAGCAGGAGGCGGCCAGCATGGCGAAGTTGCCCAGCGCGCCGGCATAGCGGAACGAGTCGCCGCTGAGCGCGACGAGCGGCGTGAACAGCAGCGCGGCGAACGGCGTGTACACGAATTCCCAGACGCCGCGGGTATTGCCCAGCAGCGGAGTGTCGTACACGGACGCGTCGTCGACCGCGCGTTGCCCGGCGATCTGATAGACCTTCAGATCCATCAGATGCATCATCACCTGCGGAGTCTCGACCACCTGCTTGACCCAGTACCCGCCCGCCACCGCACCGAGCGCGAGCACGGTCCAGAAGACGGCGGCGGGCAGCGTCCGCCGCTGCGGTGCTGTTCGTTTCGAGGACGGCGCAACCGCTTCCTCGATCGTCGCCAG
The DNA here is from genome assembly GCF_014466955.1 of Nocardia wallacei. Classification (NCBI taxonomy): domain Bacteria; kingdom Bacillati; phylum Actinomycetota; class Actinomycetes; order Mycobacteriales; family Nocardiaceae; genus Nocardia; species Nocardia wallacei. The sequence continues at coordinate 2,002,681 of NZ_AP023396.1, forward strand.
CGACACACACCCTCCCAACGATCGGGCTCCGGACCGGCCCCACGGTAGTGGTAGTAGGGTGGCGCCCGCCAACCGCGCACCACGCACGGCAGGTCGCGGGGCATCCCACGGCCACCGCTCCCGGCCGATCTCGCTCAGACCGTGCCTATCACCGTCGTGACCACCCGGCGGACGGCTCGCGCGTCCGGGCGGTCGCCGGTGCGGTCGGCGAAGAGGAGGTGTGCGGCGCCGACCAGCATGGGGGCGAGGCCCTCGGGGGCGGTGCCGGGTGGGATGCGACCGAGGTCCTGTTCGGCGGACAGGTAGGTGGCGATCATGGTGGCGGCGTCGGTCAGGACGGGGATGCCCGCGGGCCAGGTGTCGCGCAGGCGGGCGCGCAGCGCGTCGCGGAAGGTGATGAGCGGGACGATCGCCACCGCGACCGATTCGAAGACGGCGGTCAGCGCACCGGTCAGATTGTCGACGACTGTCCCGCTCCCGGCCGATTCCAGCAGCGCGGCGGCCTGCGGGTCCATCCGGCGGGCCCGGTCCAGCACGAATTCGGCCAGGAACTCGTCGAAGTCGGCGAAATGCCGGTGCAGCACGCCCTTGGCGCACCCGGCCTCGGCGGTGACCGCCCGGCTGGTCAGCGCGCTGGGTCCGGACCGCAGCAGAATGCGCTCGGCCGCGTCGAACAACTGCTCACGCACATCGCGCAGGGCGACACCGGTCGGCATGGCGGACGAATCTCCTTCAGCTGTGGGCGAACTCGACCTCGAGTGGGCATGCGCCCACTTAAGGTGGGCGCATGCCCACTCTATCTTCTCGCCACCCTGATCCCGCCGACCCCCAGCCGCACCGCCAGCGCCACATCGCCGAGTCGTTCGGTGCGGACGCCGACCGCTACGACCGCGCCCGCCCGCGCTACCCGCAGGCCCTGATCGACCGGATCGCCACCCGCCCCGGACTCGAGGTGCTCGATGTCGGCACCGGCACCGGCATCGCGGCCCGCCAACTCCGCGACGCGGGCTGCCGCGTCCTCGGCGTCGAACCCGATGAGCGCATGGCCGACCACGCCCGCCGCACCGGCATCGACACCGAGGTGGCGACGTTCGAGGAGTGGGATCCGGCGGGTCGCGTCTTCGACGCGGTGACCGCCGCGCAGTCCTGGCACTGGGTCGATCCCGTGGCGGGCGCGGGCAAGGCGGCGCGGATCCTGCGTCCGCGTGGTCGGCTGGCGGTGTTCGCGCACGTGATCGCGCCACCGCAGCCCATCGCGCGGGCGCAGTTGAACGCGCTACGGCGGGTGATGCCCGAGTCGCCGTTCGCGCAGCAGAGCGACGCCTCGCCCGAGCGTGCGGCCGAGTTGTACCGGACCGGAATGGAGAAATTCGCCGACGGCATCCGGGACTCGGGTGGATTCGGCCACCCGGAACAGTGGCGATTCGATTGGCAGCGTCCTTACACCCGAGCCGAATGGCTCGACCTCGCGCCCACCACCGGCGCCCTGACCCGATTGCCGCAGGACGAGCTCGCGGAGTTGCTGGCGGAGGTCGGCGCGGCCATCGACGGCCTCGGCGGCAGCTTCACCATGCATTACGTCACCCTCGCGGTCGCCGCCGTCCGCACCGAGTGATCCGCAACCGCCCCGGTCACGGGCCGATCAACCCGGGATCTCGAATGTGCCATTGACAACTGGCACTATCGTGACTGATGCTTTCGGCATGGCTGAAACAAGGTCAACGGTGACCTCCCCGGCCGTCCCCGCGTCGGCCTCGCCGCAGGCCCGTCTCGCGGCGGCGGCGTCGGTGCTCGGGATCCGGCAGTTCAACGCACTGCTGCCGCGCAACCGGGCGGGCATCTGGGCGGGCCGCGGTCTGATGGCGACGATCATGGCGGCCTTCGGTCCCACCCTCCCCGGAACCCGAGTGCGGCAAGTGCGTTCGGGTTCGGTGCGCGGCGAATGGGTGCGGGCCGCGGGCGTGCCGCACGGCGATCGCGCCATCTATTACGTGCACGGCAGCGGTTACGTGGTGTGCTCCGCGCGGACCCACCGGGGGCTGGCCTCGCGCCTGTCGAAGGCCACCGGCTTGCCGGTCTTCGTGCTCGAGTACCGGCTCGCACCCGAACACCGGTTCCCGGCGGCCGCCGAGGACGTGGCCGCCGGGTACCGCTGGTTGCTCGGAAACGGTTATCGCCCAGCGGATCTGGTGATCGGCGGGGATTCCGCGGGCTGCCATCTCGGTCTCGATCTGCTGTTGCAGAACATCGACGCCGGCCTTCCGCAACCGGCCGGAATGTTCATGTTCTCCCCGCTCATGGACCTGACCCTCACGCTGGCCGAACGTCTGGACCGCGAGCGACCGGACCCGATGGCGCCTGCCACGGTCGGGCGGCGGCTGATCGAGCTGTACACCGCCGACGAGCCCGCCCATTCGTCCCGGCTGCGTCTGACCGTGCCGCGCGGCGCGGCGCTGCCGCCGCTGTTCGTACAGGCCAGTGCGGGGGAGATGTTGAGCGACGACGCCCGGCACCTGCGCGACATGGCCGTCGCCGCCGGCGCCCGCTGCGAACTCGAACTGTGGCCGGGCCGCATCCACGTCTTCCAGGCGCTGCCGTTGCTGGTCCCGGAGGCCGCACCGGCGCTGCGCCGCACCGCCGATTTCGTCGCGTCCGCGCTCGCGGAGGCGAATTCCGAACTGCGAGAACGGGTGAGCTGACCATGTGGATCCTCGACAACCTGCGAGCGGCGCTCGGTGGCGCCCGCCGCAGCCACGACGCCCGGGCGGTCGTCACCGGCGCGGGCAGCGGCATCGGCCGCGCCTTCGCGCTCGAACTGGCCGCCCGCGGCGGCGAGGTGCTGTGCGCCGACATCGACATCGACCGCGCCGAGGAGACCGTGCGGCTGATCCGCCGCACCCACGGCGCGACCGCGCACGCGTTCCGCTGCGACGTGTCCCGGCGCGAGGAGGTGGAGAGCCTCGCCCTGCACGCCGAACTGATCTTCGGCGGCCCGCCCACCCTGGTGATCAACAACGCCGGCGTCGGCATCGGCGGAAAACCGGTGGGCGACATCGGATTCGATGACTGGCAGTGGGCGCTGGGCATCAATCTGTGGGGCGTCGTGCACGGCTGCGAGGTCTTCGCGCCCCAACTGCGCGCCGCCGGGCGCGGCGGCATCGTCAATGTCGCGTCGGCGGCCGGATTCGCGGCCGCGCCGGGCATGGCCGTCTACAACGTGTCCAAGGCCGGTGTGCTGTCGCTGTCGGAGACCCTGGCCGCCGAAATGTCCGGCAGCGGAGTCGCCGTCACCGTGCTGTGCCCGACCTTCGTGCGCACCAATGTGGTCGCCGACGGCCGGATCACCTCGGCGTCGACCCGACTGGCGGACACGCTCATGCGCCTGACCGGATTCTCCCCCGAACGCGTCGCGGGCCTGACCCTCGACGCCCACGATCTCGGCCGGCTCTACGTGCTGCCGCAACTGGACGCGCAGGTGGTGTGGCATCTCAAGCGGCACTTCCCGGCCCTCTACACCCACGCCCTAGGCGTCCTGAACCGCGTTCTGCCGCAGGACGATCCGGCATCCGGCTCCGCCGCGGGCGCACATATCGAGAAGACAGGAGTGTGACATGGCCTTCGATTTCGACGCCATGCTCGGCAAGATCAAGGCCCGGCAGTGGGCGCTGGCCGACATCGAGTGGGACGCACCGGGAGCCGAGCTGATCGACCCCGAACTGCACGCCAAACTGAAGCCGTTCATGGCCGATCTGATGTGGATCGAGAACGTCGGCGCGCGCGGTTTCGCCGCCATGGCGAAGAAGGCGCCGACCGAGACGCTCAAGGAGATCTACCGCTACTTCCACGCCGAGGAGCAGCGCCACGCCAACGCCGAGCTGGCGCTGATGCGGCGGTGGGGCATGCTCGACGGCGACGCCATCCCGGAGCCGAACATCAACGTCAAGCTGGTGATCGACTTCCTGGACAAGCATTCCGACGAGATGTCACTGTCGTTTCTGGGCACCGTCATCCCGATGCTGGAGGTGGCGCTGGACGGCGCGCTGATCAAATTCGTCACCGACGAGATCGCCGACCCGGTCGCGCAGGAGGTCTTCAAGAAGATCAATGCCGACGAATCCCGGCACCTGGCCACCGATTACGCCGTCATGGAGCTGCTCGGCCACGCCACCGCGCGCAAGCTGTTCATCGACCTGGTCGGCGGCTGGGCCAAGCCGTCGTTCCTGGTCGGCGTGCTCAGCTACGTGCCGCTGCTGAACAAGATGCGCGACAACATCGTGGAGATGGGCGTCGACGAGGAGAAGCTGTACGCGGCCATGCGCAAGTTCAAGGCCGTCGGCGAGCGCACGCCGATCGCCAACCGGGTGCCGATGTATCGCATCGTGAAGATGCACAGCGGCTGGGTGATCAACCGCGGCCACCCGTACCACCTGTTCGCCGACGCCATGGTCAAGGTGACCGCGCGCATTCCCGACCGCTTCCTCGGACCGCAGCCGACGTGGTCGAAGGAACTGACCTACGAGCCGGTCGCATGAGCGCGGCGAGCCTGCCCCTGGACGTGGCGATCATCGGCGCCGGATTCGCCGGGATCGGCGCGGCGATCCGATTGCGGCAGAAGGGCATCGGCAACTTCGCCGTGTTCGAGCGGGGCGACCGGGTGGGCGGCACCTGGCGCGACAACACCTATCCCGGTGCGGCCTGCGATATTCCGTCGCGGTTGTACTCCTACAGCTTCGCGCCGAATCCCGAATGGTCGCAGACGTATTCGGGCAGCGCGGAGATTCTCGGCTACATCGACTCGATGGTCCGCGAGTTCGGGGTCGGGCCGCACATCCGCTTCGGGCACACCGTGACCGGACTGGTCTTCGACGAGGACCACGGCGTGTGGGAGGTCTCGTTCGCGGGCGGTCGGCGGAAGGTGAAGGCCCGCACGGTGGTGCTGGCCTCCGGGCCGCTGTCCAATGCCGGATTCCCGGACATCCGCGGTATCGACACCTACGAGGGCCACAAGATCCACAGTGCCCGTTGGGATCACGACTACGACTTCACCGGTAAGAAGGTGGCGGTGGTCGGCACCGGCGCCAGCGCCGTGCAGATCATCCCCGAACTGGTGCGGCGGGCCGGGTCGGTGAAGGTCTTCCAGCGCACGCCGGGCTGGGTGCTGCCGCGGGTCAACCGGCACACCAACGCCCTGACCAAGCAGCTGTACCGGCAGGTGCCGGCCGCCCAGGCGCTGGCGCGGGAGGCGTGGTTCTGGGGGCACGAGTCGGTGGCGCTGGGCGTGGTGTGGAATTCGCCGCTGACCCGGGTGGTGGAGTCGGTGGCGTTGCTGCACTTGCGTTCCCAGGTGCGCGACCCGTGGCTGCGCCGCCAGCTGACGCCCGATTTCCGGGCCGGGTGCAAACGCCTGCTGATGAGCAGCGACTACTACCCGGCGCTGCAGCGCGACAACTGCAAGCTGATCACCTGGCCGATCGCGGAGATCTCCCCGCACGGCATCCGCACCGCCGAGGGCATCGAGCACCGCTTCGACTGCATCGTGTTCGCCACCGGTTTCGAGGTGTCCAAACAGGGCGCGCCGGTGCCGGTGACCGGTCGCGACGGCCGCCGCCTCGCCGACGAATGGCACAGGGGCGCTTACGCTTACAAGAGCGTCACGGTGGCCGGGTATCCGAATCTGTTCCTGACCTTCGGCCCGAATTCCGGGCCCGGGCACAATTCGGCGCTGGTGTACATGGAAGCCCAGATCGAGTACCTGACCGACGCCATCGGCCTACTACTCGAACGCGACCTGCGCATGCTGGAGGTGCGCCGCGACCGGCAGGACCGCTACAACGAGCGATTGCAGCGGCGGTTGACGGCCACCACCTGGAATTCCGGTTGCCGCAGCTGGTATCTGACGGAGGACGGTTTCAACGCCACCATGTATCCCGGATTCGGCTCCCAGTACACCCGCCAACTGGCTCGCGTCGAGCCCGGCGACTACGTGCTGACGCCGCGTGATCCCGCGCGCTCGGCGGGTGTCGAGGACCGGATGACGGTCCCGCTCGGCTAATGTCGACACGAGGCGTGCTGCCCGTGCCCGAGGTGCTGACGCGTACCCGGGCATGGGCGCTGCGCGTGGTCGGCGAGCGGCTGGGAGAAGGGACGGGCGAGGCAGAGATGGCGGAATACCGCATCGACGAACTCGCTCACGCGGCCGGCACCACCAGCCGTAACGTCCGCGCCTACCAGGAACGGGGCCTGCTGCCGCCGCCCACGCGGCGCAGCGGCCGGGCGCTGATCTACGACGACACGCACCTGGCGCGGTTGAAGATCATCGACGCGCTGCTGCAACGCGGCTTCACCACCGCGCACATCGCCGACTTCATCACCAGCTGGGAAACCGGTAAGGACCTCACCGAGATCCTCGGACTCCAACACGCCGTCACCGCGACGTGGGGGAAAGCCGAGGAGCCGCTCGAGGTGCCGCGAGAACTGGTCGACACCTTCCTCGGCGGCGCCGACGGCGTTGCGGTCGAGGTCGGCCAGCTGGAGCGGCTCGCCAAGCTCGGGCTGGTCCGCCTGCACGGGGAAACGGTCGAGTTCGTCCGGCCCGAACTGCTGGAAACCTTTGCGGAGCTGAGCAATTACGGATTCGACCTGTCCGGTGTCATCGATCTGCACGCCGCGGTGGTCGAGCGGCTCGAGGACATCGCCCGGCTGATGGTGACGGCCGCCAAGGACCGCATCGTCGACGAGCACGGCCCCGGCTGGCTCCCCGACTCCGACGCCGAGATCGGCGAAACCGCGAAGATGCTGAATCATCTGCGCGATCTGGGCACCACCGCGGTCCGCAGCAGCCTGGATCAGGCATTGGACCGGGTGCTGCAGGCCGAACTGAGCGACTATCTCGCGACGGCGGCGTCCAAGCGCCGCGATGGCGCCGACTGAGCGGGCCCCGGAAACTCGGTTGCGCCCGTCCGCGCCGGTGCGGTTGCCTGATCGCCATGGCGCACATCGATATCGCCGACATCGACTACTTCCTCCCGGACGGCCGGCAACTGCTCGACGGGGTGAGTTTTCGGCTCGGCGAGGGCGTCAAGGCCGCGCTGATCGGCCCGAACGGCGCGGGGAAGACGACGCTGTTCGGGATCATCGCGGGGGACCTGCCCGCCGACGCCGGGACCGTCACACGGTCGGGGACGCTCGGGGTGATGCGCCAGTTCATCGGCCGGGTCGATGACGAATCGACGGTCCGAGACCTGCTCGTCTCGATCGCGCCCGAGGCCGTGCGAGCAGCGGCGCGAGCGCTCGAAGCCGCCGAGGACGCGCTGCTCGAGCGGGACGAGGAACCGGTGCAACTGGCCTACGCCCACGCCCTGGCGGACTGGGCCGATGTGGGCGGCTACGAGTTCGAGGCGTTCTGGGACGACGTGAGCACCGCGGCGCTCGGCGTCCCGTTCGACCGCGCGAAGTGGCGTGCGGTGCGCTCGCTCAGCGGCGGCGAGCAGAAGCGCGTGGTGCTCGAGGCGCTGTTCGCGGGCCCGGATCAGCTGCTGCTGCTCGACGAACCCGACAACTACCTGGATGTGCCCGGCAAGCGGTGGCTGGAACGCAAGATCGCGGAGTCGGCCAAATCGGTGCTGTTCATCAGCCACGACCGGGAGCTGATCGCGCACGCGGCCACCCGGATCGTCACACTGGAACCCGGCGCGAGCGGCGCCACGGCCTGGATTCACGGCGGCGGCTTCGACAGCTATCACCGGGCGCGCGAGGACCGCAACGCCCGGCTCGACGAACTGCGCCGGCGCTGGGACGAGGAGCACGCCAAGCTGCGGGCCCTGGTGCTGCGCCTGCGGGAGAAGGCGAAATTCAACGACGGGATGGCCGCCCGCTACCACGCCGCTCAGACCAGGCTGGCGAAGTTCGAGGAGGCGGGGCCGCCCGAGGCGGTGCCGCTGCGCCAGCACGTCTCGGTGCGGCTGCCCGGCGGCCGGACCGGCAAACGCGCGCTGGTCTGCACGGGCCTCGAACTCACCGGTCTGATGCGGCCGTTCGACGCCGAGATCTGGTACGGCGACCGCGTTGCGGTGTTGGGCGCCAACGGATCCGGCAAATCACATTTCCTGCGGCTGCTCGCCGTCGGCGGCACCGACCCGGACGCCACGCAGCTGCCGATCCAGGACCTGCACCTCGCGCCGGTGCCGCACACCGGCACCGCCACCCTCGGCGCTCGCGTCCGCCCCGGCTATTTCGCGCAAACCCACGCGCGTCCGGATCTGGCGGGCAAGACCCTGCTGGATATCCTGCACCGCGGCAACGAACATCGCGACGGCATGGGCCGCGAGGCGGCGAGCCGCGTCCTGGACCGCTACGGCCTGGCCCGCGCCGCCGAAGGGCGCTACGACGACCTCTCCGGCGGCCAGCAGGCGCGCCTGCAGATCCTCCTGCTCGAATTGTCCGGCGTCACAATGCTGCTGCTCGACGAGCCCACCGACAACCTCGACCTGCACTCCGCCGACGCCCTGGAGCGGGCCGTCACCGAGTTCGACGGCACCGTCGTCACGGTCACCCACGACCGCTGGTTCGCCCGCACCTTCGACCGCTTCCTGATCTTCGGCGCCGACGGCACCGTCTACGAAAGCCCCGCCCCGGTCTGGGACGAGTCGCGAGTGCAGCGGGCGCGCTGAGGTATTCGGACCTGTGCCGATTCGGTGCGCGTTCCGCACTCGCGCACGGCTGTTACCGGGCGGGGACGATCGGTGTGTCCCCGGCGGGGCCCGGCGCGGGCGGAACGAGTGCGCCGGCGGGCGTATTCGTACCGGGCGCGGAGCGGGCGGGCGGTGGCGCCAGCATCTGCAGCGGCAGGGGTGGCGCGGACCCGCCAGGCGGCTTGCGGTCGGAGTCGCCGCCGCCGCATTCGGTAGTCGTTGCCGCACTACGTGATTCGGTGCAGTTTCCCGGCGAGCCCGCGGGGAGGACGGGCTCGGCCGCGACTCCGGCCGCCGCGATGATCGGCCACACGGCGGCGCCCGTGACCGTCGCCGCCCAGCGCCGCCGCGCCGATGCCCGGTTCACAGCCATATCGGGTCACCGTAGGCGGCGACCGAATTGTCGGCCGTGTCGGTCGATATCGAGACCATCGCGAACGAGCGCAGGCTGACCGCGCCCGCGCAGGCGTCGATCTTGATCTGTGCCTGATCGACCGAGATCGAGGCATGCGACCCGGCCAGCGCTTTCGTGCCGAGCGTGATGGTGCTGACGGTGCCCGGCTTGATGGTGGCCGAGATGTTCGGCAGCGCCAGCGCACTCGCCCCGACGGCGAGGCCCGGGGACGGAACGACGGTCACCGTGGCATTCGGGCCGATCGCCGCGGACAACCCGGCCGTCAGGCCGTTCGACACGTCTGCCTGGCAGCCGATCTGATAGCCGAGCTGCATCGTGCCCGAGTTCACCGCGGCCCGGCCCTCGCCGCCGATCTCGGCCGTGGCGGACAAGGTGACGAACCCTTCGCGGGTGAACGGTGTCGCGGCGAGATTGGGCACTCGCTGGACATCCTCCGCGGTCTTGCTGATGGTCAGCTCCCAGCCGTCCTCGGTGCCGACAGCACGAGACTTGTCCGCGACCGGATCGGCAGCCGCGGGCCCGGCGGTCGTCCCGAGCACGGTGGTGGCAGCGATGCCGAACATCGCGAAAATCGAGCGTTTCATAGAAATCCTTGCGCAGCGGTGACCCCGAGGCTCACCAGTTACCAGCGCGGTGACCTTACCTGAAACGTGTTGCGGAACGGGCACCGATGCCGCCAGCCGCACATCCCGGCGGCGCTACCCCAAGTCGTTCAGGGCGGCTTCGATGGCTCGGTGGAAGGTGGGGTAGGCGTAGATCATCCGGCGGAGGGTTCGGGTGGGGACTTCGGCGTGGACGGCCACGGACAGGGCGCTGAGTACTTCGCCGCCGACCGGGCCTACCGAGGTGGCACCGACCAGGACGCCACGGTCGGCGTCTTCGACCAGTTTGATCAGGCCCTCGTTGCCCGCCTTGTGGATCCAGCCGCGGGTCGAGGCGGCGGCGTCGGTGGTGCCGGTGCGGACGTGCAGGCCGGCGTCGCGGGCCTGGGACTCGGTGAGTCCGACCGCGCCCACCTCCGGATCGGTGAAGGTGACGCGGGGGACGGCGTGGTAGCGCGCGGATTCCGAAGTGTCGCCCAAAATGTCGTTGGCGGCGATGCGGGCCTGGTACATCGACATGTGGGTGAAGGCGCCGTGGCCGGTGATGTCGCCGATGGCCCAGACGCCGTCGGCGGCGCGGAGGTGGTCGTCTACTTCGATGCCGCGGGCGGACTCGTCCAGGCCGATCGCGCCGACGCCCAGTGCCGCCAGGTCGGTGCGGCGTCCGGTGGAGACCAGCAACTGCTCGGCCCGCAACGGCTCTCCGTCCCGCAGCCGCACGGTGAAGTGGCCGCCGTCGTGTTCCACCCGGGTCGCCTCGGCTCCGGTGTGGATCGTAATGCCCTCCCGGGCAAAGACTTCCGCGATCAGATCGGCCGCTTCGGGCTCTTCCCTGGGGAGGACGCGGTGCGGCACGATCATGGCGACGTCCGCACCGAAGCGCGCGAAGATCTGCGCGAACTCCATGCCCACCGGGCCACCGCCGAGCACGATCAGCGACTCGGGCACGGTGGTGGTGGTGACGGCTTCCCGATTCGTCCAGTACGGCGTCCCGGCCAAACCCTCGAGGGACGGAATCGCCGGTGCGGTACCGGGATTCAGTACGATCGCCCGCTTCGCGTGAAACACCCGGGGCCCATCGGCGGTGGTGACGGTGACCTCGCCGGGCGCGGTGATGCGGCCCCACCCGCGCACGAACCGGCCACCCGCCTTCTCGAATCGCTCGACGGCGGCCGTGTCGTCCCAGTTGTCGGTGGCCTCGTCGCGGATGCGCTCGGCCACGGGCCGCCAGTCCGGCCGCACCTGCGCCGAGCCCGCCAGCGCACCGATCCGCCGTCCCTCGGCGAGCGCACCCGCCGCGCGCACCATCATCTTGGTGGGCACGCACGCGTAGTACGGGCACTCGCCGCCGACCAGCCGTCCCTCGACGCCGACGACGGCCAGCCCCGCGGTGGCCAGCCGGGTCGCGACGTCCTCGCCACCCGGCCCCATCCCGACCACCACGGCATCCACGGTCTCGATCGACATACGCGCTCTCCCTCGGTTCGGCGGCTGTCCGGCACTTCGCGGCGCGGACCCCGTCCACACCCGATTCCAGGCTCCCACGCTGCGCACCGCCGATGCGTACCGGCCCGCTGACGAACCGGTGACGGCGATCGGCTCCGGCCCCGCGGTGCGATGATGGAAGGGGGCGAACGACAACTGCCCCGGCCCCACGCGTGCGGGCGCCGGGGCGTCACGCCGCCGCCGAGGAGGTAGCGAGCCTCACCCTGAGATGTCCCGCGAGAATTCGAATTCGGTTGGCAGTCAGCGAATTTCGGCGTGTGTCGGTTCGGCGGTGGAGCGGCGGCGCTCGACCGCCGGCACCACGATGATCGCTGCGGCTGTGCAGGCGGCGGCGCACCACCAGGCGGCTTGGGCGTGGTCGAGGCGGTCGACGGCCAGGCCCGCGGCGACCGGGCCGAGGACCGCGCCGAGGTTGAACGCCGTGGTGGCCGCGGCCCCGGCGAGGCGCGGTGCGGTGGGTGCGGCGGTCTGGACGATCGTCGCGATCAGCGTCGAACCCACGCCGAAGGCGACCGCGCCCGTGACCGCCGACATGACCAGAACGCCGAGGGTGGTGTGCGCGGTCGCCGCGGCCAGCAGCCAAATCCCGGTCAGCACAACGGTTCCTGCGGTGACGATACGCCGCCGGTACCGGTCGCTGTATCGTCCGGTGAGGGTGACACCGGCGAAGGACCCGACGCCGAACAGGGCCAGCGCGAGCGGGACCGCCCGGTCACTTCCGGAGACGCCCGCGATGATCGTGCCGAGGTAGGTGAAACCGGCGAAGGTGGCGGCATTCACCAGGATCCCCGCGACCACGGGCACCAGGACCGGCCGTCGCCACAGCGCCGCTCCTTCCCGCCGCAGCGACGACGCCTGCCGCTCGCCGCGCACGTCCCGGCCGAGCAACACCCACACCGGCACGAGCACCACCGCGCTGACGACGGCAACCGCCCAGAACGCCGACCGCCAGCCCCACGCCTGCCCCAGCAACGTCCCCGCGGGAACTCCCGCGATGCAGGCCACCGTCACCCCCGACACCACCACCGACGTGGCGCGCCCGACCGACGCCGCACCGACGAGCCCCGGCAGCGCCGCCAGCGTAATCGCCAGGAACCCGGCATTGGCGGCGGCGGCGATCACGCGGGTCACCAGCAACAGCGCGAACCCGGTCGTGACCGCGCCCACGACATGGGCCGCGCAGAACAGCACCAGGAACCCCGTCACCGCATGCCTGACCGGCAATCGCCCCGCCGCGACCGCCATGACCGGCGCTCCCACCACCATGCCGGCGGCGAACAACGAGGTCAGCAGCCCCGCCGCGCCGAGCGACACCCCGAGGTCGCGCGCGATCGGCGCCAGCAACCCCGACACCATGAACTCCGATGTGCCCTGCGCGAAAACCGCGACAGCCAGCACGAATACCACAATGGGCATGAACAGACCACTCTCCGGAGACAGGGCGCCGCCCGTGCGGCACCCGAGATGATCGCCGAAGCGGGCCTGCGCCCGTCGGCGGGAAGGACGTCGTCGGGCGTCGCGAGATACCGAATCACCGGTCGTAGGACCGGCGGAACGCACTCACCACGCCGCCCGGCACACCGGCCGAGCGGCTACCGTCTGGACGCCTCCGGAGAATTCACGCCGTCACCCTACAACGCCCCGCCCCGCGGCGGCTACGACAAATGCACCCAGCGCCCGATCGACGGCACACCCGCGGTACTCACGACGAACACCAGGTACCAGCCCGGCGGCGCGAGTGCGGCCGCCGACGGCATGGTCAGCGAGACCTTCCCGGGCCCGGTGGCCGTGACGGGCAGGTCGATCAGCCGCTGATCGTTGTTCGCGGAGTGGGTACAGGAGGTGGGGTGCACCAGGCAGGCGTCGCGCAACTCGGCGGACGTGGTGGCCGCGAGCATCGAGCCGTAACCCGCGGTGTCGCCGGACAGCCGCAGTTCCGGCCGCGCACCTCGGAAAAGATATGGCGGCCAGAACGTCTCGATCCGCAGTTCCTCGGTCTTGCGCTGCGGATTGGAGCCCGCGGTGATCACCTTGCCGTCCGGGGTCAGCAGCGCGACCGAATGGTAAAGGCGCGGTACGCGTTCCGGCGCGGTAGGCGTCCAGACACCGGTGTCGGGGTCGAGCAGTTCCGCGTGAGCGGGGGCCATATCGGCCATCTCCTCCATCGCCGAACCGCCCGCGACCAGGACGGTCCGGTCCGGCAGCAGCACCGCGCTCAGGTGCATCCGGGGGTGGTGCATCGTCGGTCCGGGCTCGTACGCCGGTTCGGGCACGCTGAGGTCGACGATCCGGGTGTCGTCCAGAACCGCTGCTGCGGAATGCATGTCGTAACCACCGCCACCGAGGATCAGCACCCGCTGCCGCTGGGCGGGCGGCAGCAGCACGCTGCTGGACTGATTGCGTGCCTCCGGATCGGTCAGGCCGGGCACCACGGTGACCGCTCCGGTGGCGGGATCCCAGATCGACGGGCGCATGCCGTTGTTGCCGCCCATCTGCCCGCCGGTGTAGAACAGCCGCCCGTCGGCCAGCAGGACCAGATGCCCGTACATCGGGATCGGTCCGGGCACCGGGAGCTGCGACCAGCTCTGGGTGGCGGTATCGAACAGTTCGGGTACCTGGGACAGGAAATTGTCGGTGCCCAGCCCCGACGTGGTCACCACATTGCCGTCGGGTAGCTTCGCCAGCGTCGGGTACCAGCGTCCGAACGCCATGTCCGGCAACCGGTTCCAGGCCAGCGACAGCGGGTCGAAGACGAGCGCGTCGGGGATCCCGTAGAACGGGTCGTAGCGCCCGGTGCCGCCCACGGCAAGCAACCGTCCGTCCGGCAGCAGGGTGTGGCCCGCGCAGAACAGGTCGATGGGCGTATCCGGCGCCGCCAGTCCAGGATTCGGGTAATGCCACACCCGGGTGCGGAATTCGTGCGCGTCCAGCCGGTCCGGATCGTTGCCGGAACCGGCGAAGAACAACACGTCGCCGGTGTGCAGCAGTGCCGCGTGCACGGGATTGATCTCCGTGCCGAAATCCAGTATGCGCCACAGCCCTTCGTCGGCGGCGCGGTCCAGATCGGTTTCCAGCGCCACCACGCGCAGATATCCGGCGTCGCCGCCCTCCCGATGGTCGACGGTGGCGACGACGAGTTCCGGGCCGTCCGCTCCGGCGAGCAAGCCTGCTGCGGCGCCTCGGTTCTCGGTGAATCGCCAGTCGGGCACCGCGGACCAGCGGCTCCACCCGTCGACGCAGTGCCCGCTGCCGTCGAGCCCCCAGCCGACGGTGTACAGCCCGGAGTTGCCCTGCTGCGCATGGTCGATGGTGAGCACGATCAGTTCCGGTCGCCCGTCGCCATCGAGATCGGCGGCGGTGACCGCGGCGCCCTGGTTCTCCGCGCCCTGCCAATCCGGCACCGCCACCCACGGTGTCCACTCGGCGACCGTGCCGTCCGCGGTCAGTCCCCGGGCCAGCCGGAACTGCCCCGAATTGCGGCCCGCCGGATTGTCCACGGTGAGCAGCACCAGCGTGGACTGCCCGTCGACGGTGGTCACGCAGAGGTCGGCGCCCTGGTTCTCCCAGCCGTACCAGTCGGGCACCTGCTGCCACGGCGTCCAGCCGCCCGTGACGGTGCCGTCGGGCCCGAGATCGCGGCCGACGCGGAAGTAGCCCTGGTTCTGGCCGGGCGGATCGTCGACCAGGAAGACCACGAGATCCTGCCGCCCGTTCCCGCTGAGGTCGGCGAGCGCGATGCCCGCGCCCTGGTTCTGCCAGCCCCACCATTCGGGTACGGAAAGCCAAGGCCCCCAGCTCTTTACGGTGCCGTCCGGTTGCAGGGCGGTACCCATCCGATACAGCCCGGCATTCTGGCCGTCGGGATCGTCGACCCGCAGCACCACCACATCCGCCGCGCCGTCGCCGTCGATATCGGCGATCGCGATCCCGCAGTCCTGGTCGCGCCCGGACCGCCAGTCGGGGATCGGCACGAATTCTCCTGCCACATCGACAGTTTGGTCTCCGGATCGCCCGCCGTCGAGGGATCGGGCCGAATCCGTCCGGAGAGGTCCGGAATCCGCGAGTGTGCCCGGTCGCCGGCGTACCGGTCCGGAGCTGCGAAAGCGGCGGATCCGCAGGGATTTCGGTAGCGTTGCGGCCGTACCGAGCGTGTGGGAGACAGCGAGGACGAGCATGGCCGAAACCGAGATCTCGAACCGGATCGAAGAGGTGGGCGACGATTTCCACACCGACCCGCACCGGTACTACGCCCGCTGGCGCGAACGCGGACCGGTCCACCGGGTGCGGCTCGCCGACGGTCTCACCGGGTGGGTGATCATCTCCTACGCCGAGGCCCGGGCCGCGCTCACCGACTCGCGGCTGCGCAAGAACGTCACCGGCATGTACGAGATCTTCCGGCGGCAACAGCGGTCGTCGGTGGTCGTGAACGCCGACACCGAGGCACTGGGTTCGCACATGCTCAACAGCGATCCGCCGGACCACACCCGGCTGCGCAAGCTGGTCACCAAGGCATTCACGCCACGCCGGGTGGCGGCGCTGCGCCCGCGCATCGAGGAGATCACCGCCGGCCTGCTCGACGGGATGGCCCGCCACGACCGGGTCGATCTGCTGGCGGCCTTCGCGAATCCGCTTCCGGTCGTCGTGATCTGCGAACTGCTCGGCGTGCCCTACGACGACCGCACCGATTTCCAGTCCTGGTCCCGGGTGCTGGTCGGTTCGGTGGGCGGCGTCGCGGAACGCAACGTGGCGTCGGTGGCGATGTCGGAGTACCTGCGGGCGCTGATCGCCGACAAGCGCCGCGAACCGGGCGACGACCTGCTGTCGGGCCTGGTGCACGTGCGCGACGACGGCGACCGGCTGTCCGAGTCCGAACTGGTGGCGATGGCGTTCCTGCTGCTGGTCGCCGGTCACGAGACGACGGTGAATCTGATCGGCAACGGCACCTACGCCTTGCTGCGCAACAGATCTCAGTTCGACGCGCTGCGCGCCGACCCGGCCGGTATCCCGGCGGCGGTGGAGGAGTTCCTGCGCTACGACGGCCCGGTCGGCTGGGCGACGGTGCGCTACACCGAGGAGCCGGTGGAGATCGGCGGCGTGCGCATCGACGCGGGCGAGCTGGTATACGTCGCGCTGGCCGCCGCCAACCACGACCCGGCTCGCTACGCCGATCCGGAACAACTCGACATCACCGCGGATGTGGCCGGGCACTTGGCCTTCGGCCATGGCATCCACTTCTGTGTCGGCGCGCCGCTGGCGCGCCTGGAGGCGGAGGTGGCGTTCACCCGGCTGCTCGGCCGTTTCCCGAACCTCGAACTGGCGCGGCCGTTCACTCCCCGGTGGCATCACGGCGCCCTCATCCGCGGACTGACCGAACTCCCGGTGCTGGTGGGCGGCTGAGCGGAGTCCGGGCGAATGCCCCGCGGGGCTCCCGCGGTTCGGGCAGGATCGGCTGTCGTATGGCGGTCCATACGGGAGAATGAGCCGACGAAGGAGTCCATATGGAAACGATCGTGTCCGTCACCGGAGGCAAGGTTCGGGGCCGCACCGAGGACGGGATCAGCAGCTTCCTCGGCATCCCGTACGCGGCCGCGCCGGTCGGCCCGGCCCGCTTCGACGTGCCGCGGCCGGTGCGGGAGTGGCAGGGGGTGCGCGATGCCGTCGAATACGGCCCCACCTGCGTACAGTCGCCGTATCCGGCGCCGATTCACGCGCTGATCGGTAGCGACGGCATTCCCGGTGACGAGTATCTGAACGTCAACGTGTGGACGCCGGACAGTGGCGGCGCCGGGCTGCCGGTGCTGGTGTGGATTCACGGCGGCGCGTTCGTGCGCGGGTCGAACGCGCGCGCGATCTACGACGGCAGCGCGTTCGCCCGCGACGGTGTGGTCGTGGTGTCGATCAACTACCGGCTCGGCATCTCCGGTTTCGCGGCCGTGCCGGGCGCCCCCCTGAACCGGGGGCTGCGCGATCAGATCTTCGCGTTGCAGTGGGTACAGGAGAATGTCGCGGCCTTCGGCGGCGATCCGGGCAATGTCACCGTCTTCGGGGAATCGGCGGGCGGCATGAGCGTGGTGAACCTGATCGCGTCGCCGCGGGCGCGGGGGCTGTTCCGGCGGGCGATCGCGCAGAGCGCCAACGGATCCGCGGTCGCCGAGGAAGACGACGCGCGCAAGGTCATGGAGAATCTGGCGACCGTCCTCGGAATCGGGCCCACCACAGCGGAATTCGGTGCGCTCGAACCGGAACAGATACGCACGGCGCAGGATTCGATCGCGCTGGAGCTGATGACAGGTCCCGATCCCGCCCGGTGGGGCGCCTCGATCATCCGTAACGGACTCGGCATCCTGAGCTTCTTCCCGGTGATCGACGGTGACCTGATCACCGCGCGGCCGACGGATGTCATTGCCGCGCAACCGGACCGCACCGTCCCGCTGATCGCGGGCTGGACCGCCGAGGAGTTCCGCTTCTTCACCTTCCCGACCGGCATCGCCGCGGGGATCACCGCCGACACCCTGCCGTACGTGTTGAGCCGTTACGGCCTCGACGCGGCCGTGGCCGAGCGTTATGCCGCCAACCGGCCGGGCGCCTCCGCCGCCGACGTGTTCGCGGCGATCATCACCGATCTGGTGTTCCGGGACGACGTCACGCGCATCGCGGAATGCACCGCGACGGCGGGAAACCCGGCCTATGTCTACGAATTCGCCTGGCGCTCCGGCATTCCCGACCTCGGCGCCGCCCACGTCATGGAAGTCCCCTTCGTCTTCGACCAGCTGCCCCACGCCCACACCCTCACCGGTCCGAATCCGCCCCAGCACCTGGCCGACGAGATCCACCGGGCCTGGGTCCGCTTCGCCACCCACGGCGACCCCGGCTGGTCCCGCTTCGACCCCGCCACCCGCACCGTCCGCATCTTCGACGCCCCCGAGTCCTACGAGGTAGCCGACCCGCGCGCCGACGAACTCCGCGCCCTGCACAGAGCGCAGGCGCACGGGTAGTCCATGTCGATCGAACTCCGCCCCCTGCCGAGGGTGCGGGCGCACGGATAGTTCACGTCGATCGAACTCCGCCCCCTGCCGAGAGCGCGGGCGCACGGATAGCTCACGTCACCTCGGGCGACGACCAGCCGCTACTGGCGGTGATGTGGGCGGGGCCGGTCCTCCCACTGCGGGTTGTTCTCGTCCCGGCGGTAGACCGCGATCTGCCCCGGCACCGTGAAACGCAGCCGGGTCGCCTCCCCGACCACCTCGCCGTCGGTGGCCAGCGCCTGGGGTTTCGGGAGGCGCACGGTCAGGGCGGCCACCATCTGCTCGCCGTAGACCTTGCTGTGCCCGATGGCGGCCAGCAGCAGCGCCCCCGCGGCCCGGGTGCGGGAGAATTTCAGGTCGGCGCGCAGCCAGCGCACGTCGAGCAGGCCGGAATCCAGCCGGGAACGGAACGCCGGGACCGCGCCGGGCGGATCGTAGGAACCGTTGCCCACGAACACGAACCACACCTCGCGGCGGCGACCGTTCAGCTCGACCCGGATCGGTTCCGCCCGGCGCAGCGTGACCACCAGCGCCGCCGCGAAGGCCGGCCACTTGCCCCAGCGCTCCTGCCACTTCTCGCGCAACCGCACCAGGTCCGAGTAGGCGCCGAGGCTGGCGGTGTTGATCCAGTACTGGGTGTGCGACTCGCCGGTGTCGCTGTACTCGACGCTCGCCACGTCGACCGACACGGCCTCGCCCGCGCCGGTGGCGTCCACGACCTCGCGCAGGTCGTACACGCCGACGTCGCGGGCGAAGTGGTTCAGGGTGCCGGTGGGGATGACCACCAGCGGCAGCCCGTGCCGTAGCGCCACCGTCGCGATCGAGGCGACCGTGCCGTCACCGCCCGCGACGCCCACCGCGGCGGGCCGGTCGTCGCTGTCGGCGATCACCCGTTCGATCTGCGCGACGCAGTCGACGCCCGGCTCGGTGCGCAGCACGGTCGCCATGGGCAGCGCGCGGGCCACGTCGTCGGTGGGGTCGTAGCCGGGTGTACCCGAGGCCGGATTCACCACCACCACAAGGCCTTTGCCGTCGACGAGGACGGGCGCCTCGCGGACCGGCCGGGCCTGCGCCTCGTCCGAGTGCCGCACCGGCCACCAGCGCCGGGTGGCCAGCGCGATGCCGCTGCCGATCGCCGCGCCGACCAGTACATCGGAGGTCCAGTGCACGCCGGTGTGGATGCGCGAATACGCGACCGTCGCCGCCAGCGGGGCCACCACGCGCGCGCTGCGCGGGCTCTCCATCGCGACGGCGGTGGCGAACGCGGCGGCCGAGGCACTGTGCCCTGACGGGAAGGACGAGGAGATCGGCCGCCGCACCAGCCGCCGGTCCAGCGGCAGCAGCTCGGGCGCCGGGCGGTGCCGCCCCACGACCGTCTTGAACGTGTTGGCGCTGAGCGTGGCGCCTCCGAGCGCGACCACGCCGCGCAGCGCGGCCCGGCGGCTCGCCCCCTTGCGAGTAGCCAGGACACCGGCGATGACCAGCCACAGCAACCCGTTGTCGGCAGACCTGGTCAACCGCAGCATGCCGCGGTCGGCGGCCGACATGGGCAGCATCGCCACCGCCGCGCTCACGGCCCGATCGAAGCGGCTGACCGGACCGGACTTACGACGCAACCACTTCCTCACCAGGTCGACAGTACCGGCGGCGCCTCCGGCGAACCCACCCGCACCACGAGATGAGCTGCCCCGCACAGTGTTCGAGGTGAGTACGTCCCTCCCGGGGGGAGTGCCCCGCGCGGTCGCTGGTCGTCCGGAGTGCCGCTCGCCCGGCTGTCGTGTCGGCCGGGTACGGGGCGCACCCCTCGGCATGAACCGGAGGCCGGGTCTCCGGACGGGTTACGCTGATTCATGCCGCTGTCGCGTCGGGAGTTGTTGAGGTTCGGAACCGCCGGGTCCGTGGCGCTGCTGGCCGGTGTGTCGGCGGCGGGTAGTGCGCGGTTCGCCGCGCCGCGCCGGTTGGGGGACGATCCGTTCACGCTCGGGGTCGCGTCGGGGGATCCGACGCCCGACGGCGTGGTGTTGTGGACTCGCCTGGCGCCCGATCCGCTCGCGCCGGACGGGCTGGGCGGGATGGCGCTGGCCCCGGTGACCGTGGACTACGAGGTCGCCGCCGACGAGCATTTCCGGCGGGTGGTTGCCCGCGGTTCGGCGGTCGCCACCCGGGAGCTCGCGCACAGCGTGCACCCGGAGGTGCACGGCCTGGCGCCGGACCGCTGGTACTTCTATCGGTTCCGCGCGGGCTCGGCCGTCTCACCGGTCGGCCGGACCCGCACCGCCCCGGCGCCCGGCAGTCCCACCGCGCGGCTGCGGTTCGCGTTCGCCTCCTGCCAGTCCTGGAGTGCCGGCCACTTCACCGCCTACGAGCACATGAGCGCCGAGGACCTGGACCTCGTGGTGCACCTGGGCGACTACATCTACGAGCGGGCGTGGCTGCTGGGCCGGGCCGGAATGTCGATGGACCGGCAGTTCTGGGCCGAGGCCGTCGACCTGGCGGGCTACCGGCTGCGCTACGCGCAGAACAAGACCGAACTTCCGCTGCGGGCCGCGCACGCGGCGTTTCCCTGGCTGGTCACCATGGACGACCACGAGGTCGACAACAACTGGGCCGGCGACTCGCCCGGCTCGGGTATCGACATCTACCGCGTCCCCGCCCTGTTCCGCCGCCGCCGGGCGGCCGCGTTCCAGGCAATGTACGAGCATCAGCCGCTGCGGCTGGCGCAGCTGCCGTCCGGCCCGGACATGCGGCTGCACCGCCGCTACCGGTTCGGCGACCTCGCCGAGATCACCATGCTCGACACCCGGCAGTACCGGACCCGGCAGGCCTGCGGCGACGGCGGCCTGGTCACCGACTGCGACGAGCGGTTCGCCGCCGACCGCACGATACTCGGTGCGCGGCAACGGGACTGGCTGCTCGAGGGCTTCGGCGCCTCGCCCGCCCGCTGGCAGGTCATCGGCAACCAGGTGGCCATGGCCCAGTCCGACTACGACCCGGGCCCGGCCACCGCGGTCGGCACCGACTCGTGGGACGGATACGTCGCCGACCGCAATGCCGTGCTGGGCGCGGCGGCCGACCGCGGCGTGCGCAACCTGGTCGTGATCACCGGCGACCGGCACGAGAACTACGCCGCCGATCTGCGCCGCGACTACACCCGTGCCGAATCACCGGTGGTGGCCACGGAATTCACCGGCACCTCGATCACCACCGGCGGCGACGGCGCGGATCTGCCCGGCCGCGGCCGCCAGCTGCTCGACGCCAACCCCGACCTGAAATTCTTCAACGGTCAGCGCGGCTACGTGCGAGTCGACCTGGATCATGGGCTGTGGCGCAGCGACTTCCGGGTCGTGCCCTACATCCGGAAGCCGGGCGCCCCGATCGCCACCCGGGCCGGTTTCGTTGTGCGGGACGGTGTTCCGGGTACCGTGGCCGCGTAGCACAGCCCGGGCCGCGCCGCCCGCCGCTTCCCGCCACCAGTGGGAACCGGCCTCGCCCGGTGAAATGGCCGAATTACCTGTATCGTCTGCTGTCGCTACGACGTTACGACTCTCTCCCGCCGGTATCGAGGAATGACTGAACTCACCACAGCCCAGGCCTATGCGCTCGAGGTTCTGACCGAAAGCCGAGCGGCCCGCACCGCAGAAGAACTGGCACGACTGCTGGACGAGCCCGCCTACGAGGTCGAGGACACCCTGGCCTGGCTGAAGCGGCATCGTTACATCGTGGGGGTGACCGCGTGGCAGCTCGCCGTCGGCGCGACCTACATGCTCAGCTCACACCACCAGCTCACCGAATTCGAGCTGTACGTCCTGCACGAGATCCGCGAGGCGGACGGAGTGCGCACCATCGACGAGCTGGCGCGCGATTCCGGCCTTCCCGCAGATGATCTCGCGGAGACCGTGCAGTGGCTGAGCCGCAACGGCTATCTGCAGCCGGTGACGGCGTGGCGTCGCCCGTCGGCGTACTCCTGAGCCCGGATCCCCGGAATCTGAGAAAACTCATAGGAACGACTCAGACTCACGTCAGCCACGGTGCGCATGCTGGGAGATGACCAGTTCATCTCGGTGAGAGGCAGGTGCACGATGGTCGACATCGAGGTCACGGGAAACACTGTGACGATCCATGTCCGCGGCGCACACCGCTTCCTGGGCCTGCGCGAGCAGCTCAGCTTTCCGCTGTCCGCCGTGGCCGCGGTCGGCCCCGCGCCGGTGGACAGCCGTCCGCCGTGGGTGCGCACCCCGGGCACCTTCTTCCCCGGTGTGATCGCCGCCGGAACGTTCCGCGGCAAGGGCCGGAAGGAGTTCTGGGATACCCTGTTCGACGGCCGCGCGATCCGTATCGACTTGACCGGAAGCGATTTCACCCGGCTCGTGGTCGACGTCGCCGACCCCGACGGCGTGCGCCGCATGCTCACCACCGCGGCCGCCGCCTGATAGAGTCCGCCGCCATTCGGCGCGAAGCCGACGAATTGTCCTGCTCTGCAAGAACACTCTGTCAACCGTTCTCGGCGTGTCGCGCGCGGCACGCCGAGGAACTTTCAATTTCGGCAAATCTACAGTTTCGCGGACGGCGGTCGATCGACTATTAATGTCCTGTGCCGTTCCCACACGTGATCACTTGTCGGCCATCGTTTGTCACCGGGCGGTGGTCGCGTTGACCCTCGAACGCCCTCAAGGAGACGAGGTCGCGCAGCTGGCGAAGCGTGTCGAGAGGGCTCGCGGGCGGCTGGCGTACCAGTTCGACCCCGCGCTGACCGACGCGCTCTCGGAGGACGAACTCCAAGCCGAGCGCGAACTCGCCGAGAAGATTCGCGAGCAGGAACGCGACCAGCGCTGGAAGAACGTCCAGGCGGCGGCCTCCGCATCGGACCGCGCCCGGCAGACCTCAGAGGCGATCGCGAAGGCCGATATGCGAGATCTGTTGATGGCCCGCAAGGCCATTGCCGCGCAGCGGCGCGAGTCCAGCCCGCACGCCAAGCTGGCCTCGCTGTACCGGCACCGAGCCTGGTCACAGCGCGGACTGGCCGCCGTGGTGGCCGCTGGCATGTTGTGGTCGGCGGTCAACGTGCAGCACAACATCGCGCCCGGCGGCGCGACCGATCCGCTGTTCTGGTTCAGCTACCTGCTCGAAGGGATGATCAGCGTCTGCCTGATCATCATCATGATCGGCACCAACAAGGTCGCCGAGTGGGGCATCCTGGACAGTGCCCGTCAGGTCGCCCTGGCCGAGTTGGGGCTGCTGTCCCTGACGGTGATCCTCAACACCTACCCGTATCTGCGTTCCGCCCAGTGGTACGAGGTGGGCGTGCACGCGGTCGCCCCGGTGATGATCGGCGTCTCGCTACTCATCCACAACGCCGCCAGCCACCGTTACGGCCAGGCCATCGTCCGCGCCACCGAACAGGTGCGCGAGCTGCCCGATCCGGCCGAGCAGATCCGCCGCACGCTGCCCACCTTCGTGAGCTTCATCCGGCAGGCCGCGCCCGACACCCGTCCGCCGGTGCCGCAGCCCGCCCTGCCGGGCGCCGCCGAGGCCAAGGCCGAGGGCAACGCCCAGACCGGCGATGTGCTGGATCCCGTCGAGGAGCCCGACATCTGGACCGCGAAGACGTCCAGCAGCGCCACCACCGCCAAGAGCTGGCGGCTCGACGACGCCAAGGACGAGGTCAACGGCTCGAACGGGGCGAGCAAGCCCAAGAAGAGCGCCGAGGGCAAGGCGGCCGACGACAGCGACCCGCTGAGCGTCTACGACACCGGCCAGTTCCGCATCGCCGAGACCCTCGAGCAGGAACTCGCCGAACTGCGGGCCGAACGCCGCCGCGCCCGCAATGCCAAGCAGCGGGTCAACGGCGGCGGTTACGACGACGACTAGGCCCACGCCGCAGCCCTCGTTCAGCGCGGCCCTCGTTCAGCGCAGCGCGACCACCGCGGTCGCGCGGCTGAACAGCTTGCGGCCGTTGCCGATCGCGGTGAGTGCGATCGTCGCGGTCCGCTGCCGATGATCGACAGATTTCACCGTGCCGCCGAATTCGACGGAGCTGGGTGCCTCGGTGCCGACGGGCAGCGTGCCCGCGAATCGCACGCCGTACTTCGTCAGCGCCGCCGGGTCGCCCAGCCAGTCGGTCAGGTATCCGGCGCCCAGCCCCATGGTGAGCATGCCGTGCGCGACGACAGCCGGTAGTCCCGCGGCCGCGGCGACGGCGTCGCTGAAATGGATCGGATTGGCGTCGCCGGTCACGCCCGCGAAGTTGGCGAGGTCGCCGCGTGTCAATCGCACCGGGCGCGTGGGCAATTGGTCTCCGGGCGCGAGATCGCCCGCGGTGCAGGCGGTGCGCGGTCGCCGGCCGAGCGGCGTCACCGCGATGGCGTCGCCGGAGATCGGCAGCAGCGTGCCGGTGCTGTCCGCGTACCGGCCCTTACGGTCGGCGGTGCCCAGGCCGCTCATGATGATCCCGTCCACCAGCTCGGCCAGGTCGGAGCCGACACCGCCAGCGCGGGCCACCAGGGTGGTGGTTCCGGACTGCACCGGCACGCCGTGCCGGTCGGTGAGGACGTTCTTGGTGGTGAGCAGGTCGAGGTCGCGGACCTGGCGGAAGGACTGGAAGTACACGTCCGCGGTGAGGACGTCACCGGCCACCAGCGGCCGGGCGAACTCGAGCAGCTGATCGGACTGCAGCACCTGGCCGAGGTCGTAGTCGTAGAGCTGGGTGCGCAAGACCTCCTCCTGCACCCGCATCCACGGCAGCGTCGCGAAGGTCGCCGGGGCGATCACGGCGTCGAAACCCAGTTCCGCCGCGGCCAATTCGCTGCGGTGCGCGGGGTGCGAGTCCTGTAGCGCCCGCGCGAATTCGCGAATCTTCTCGCGGCCCACCTCGTAGTGGTCGGCGAGGCGGTAGCGATGTCCGACCAGCCGGCGGGCCTGATCGGCCGGGGTGCGGGTCAGTGTGTCCATAATCCTCCTACTGTTGCCGCGGCATCACGCCGGTCCACGTGACCCGCGCGGGCGGCACCACGGCCGGTGTCGTGGTTTCGGCCGGGAACGCACCGGCGACCAGTGCGTAGCAGCCCGCGGCCACCACCGCGAGGGCTCCGAGCGCCAGCACGACCCGCACCACGGTCACCCGATTGCGGTGCACGGTGGTTCTCCGGTCGGGCGCTGCCTGGGGCCACGACGACTGCGTACTCATTGCGGCTCACTTCTCACATCGCGGGGATCCGGGGCGCCGATGCCCCGTCGAACGGAGAAGGTAATCCGGCGGGAACGTGAAAAGTATTACGCCGCAATTGTTTTGTTTCCGCTCACCACCGGCGGTGCGGCGCGCGGTGACGCCGCCCAATCGCCGTGTCAGGTGAGGTGGTCGAAATCGCCCCGGACCCAGGCGATATAGCGGTCGGCCGAGCGGCGGATCGCCGCGCGGGCGTCGCAGTCGAGGGTCTTGCCGAAGTTGTCGTAGAGCCGGTCGAACTCGAACTCCGCGGCCGTCCGCGCGACCCGGTCGACGACCGCCGGTGACAACGGGATTCGATTCGGGTAGCTGCGCAGGAACGCCACCGAGGTGCGATCCGGGTTCGCCTGCATGGTGTCGGCGCTGAACAGCACGCCCCGCCCACCCGCGCCCGCGGCCCAGTGCAGCACCGCGCTGCCCGGGAAATGACCGCCCAGCTGCCGCAGCGTGAGCCCCGGCAGCAACTCGACCCGGTCCGTCCACGGCCGGATCACCGGGTCCGGGCGCGCCACCCATTCCAGGTCGGGCTCGGCGACCAGCACCGGGACACCGCCGAGCGCCCGGCTCCACTCCACCTGGACGCCGTAGTGGTGCGGGTGGCTGGGCACGATGGCGACGATGTCACCGAGTTCGCGCACCTGCCGGGCGGCCTGGTCGTCGACGTAACCGGTCACGTCCCAGAGCACCGCGCCCGCGGGGGTGCGGATCAAATGCGACTCCTGGCCGATGCCGATGCCCGGGTCGACGGTCAGGCCGAACAGGTCGGGTTCGAGTTCGCGGATCCGCACGGCGTGGCCCGCGGCGGCGAGTTCGGGCAGGGTGGTCCATTGCTGGCCGGCCGCGGGCACCCACTGCCGCTCGTCCGAGCAGATCCGGCAGAGTTCGGCGGCGGCCTCGTGTTCCACCGCGCAGGTCTTGCAGATTTTCCACATCGGCGCCTCCTCCTCAGCGTTCGCGCACCGCCCGGCGCACGAAACCGTCGGTGGCCGTGAGCATCTGCCGCGCTCGGGTGGCGTCGACACCGGCCAGTTGCATGACGATGGCCGTCTTGGCGTGCCCGCCCGCCGCGTCGAGCAGGGCGGCCGCGGCGCGCGGGTCGACACCGGTGGCCTCGGCGACGATACGCCGCGCCCGATCGACCAGCTTGGTGTTGGACGGGTGCATGTCGACCATCAGATTGCCGTATACCTTGCCCGAGTAGACCATGACCGCGGTCGAGAGCATGTTGCACACCATCTTCTGCGCGGTGCCCGCCTTCAACCGGGTGGAACCGGTGAGTACCTCGGGGCCGGTGTCGATTTCGATGGCGATGTCGGCGTGCGCGCTGAGTTCGGCCGGGCGGTTGCAGGATACGGCGACGGTGGCGGACCCGATCGACCGCGCGTAGTCCAGGGCGCCGATCGCGTAGGGGGTGCGGCCGCTGGCCGCGAGCGCGACCACCACATCTGCCGGGCCCAGCCCGATGGCCGCGAGATCGTGTCCGGCGGCGGCACGGTCGTCCTCGGCGCCCTCCACCGCCTGGGTGAGCGCCCGCGGCCCGCCCGCGATGATCCCCACGACCTCACCGGGATCGGTGCCGAAGGTGGGCGGGCATTCGGCGGCGTCCAGCACGCCCAGCCGCCCGCTGGTGCCCGCACCGGCGTAGATCAGCCGCCCGCCGTGCGCGCGTGCCGTGACGACCTGTTCGACCACGCGCGTGAGCTGCGGAATCGCCAGGGACACAGCGGAAGCCACGTGCGAGTCCTCGGCGTTCATGGTGCGCAGCAGGGTGTCGGGCGGCATGGAGTCGAGCCCCGCGCTGCGCGGATTGGGCGCCTCCGTGGTCAGTGCTCCGATATCGTCCACTACGCCTCCCGCCCGGCCATCAGGACTACTTCGGCCGCCGGGGGATCCGGCGGTCGGCGACCGCGTCGTAGGTGCGGTGCAGTGCCTGCGCCGCGGCCGGAGTGCGTTGCAGCACACCGACATACAGAGCATCGACGATGAGCAGCTGGCTCATCCGGCTGGCCATCGCCGCCGAGCGGAAGCCGTCCTCGCGTCCGGCGGCGAGAATGGTGCGGGCGGCGGTGGCCGCCAGGGTGGAACCAGCGCCCGCGGTCACCGCGACGGTCGCGGCGCCGGCGCGGGCGGCACGGCGCACCGCCTCGACGACGCCGACGGTCTCCCCGGAATGCGAGAACGCGATCATGATGTCGTCGGCGCCGAGCAGGCTGGCCTGCACGAGCGCGTCGTCCTCCGACGTACAGGCGCCGCACCACCGGCCGATGCGGGTCAGCTTCTGCGTCATGTCCATCGCCACCAGCCCGGACGCGCCGATACCGATCAGCTGGACCCGGCGTGCCCGCGCCAGCTGATCGGCGACCGCGGCCATCGTCGCGGCGTCGGCGCGTTCGGCGGTGGCGAGCAGACCCTCGGTCTCGAAGGCGGCCAGCTTGTGCAGCACCTTCGGCGGAGTGTCGTCGGGGTCGATGTCGGTGGCGAGCACCGGGGTGCGGTCCTCGGTGCCGGTGGCCGCGAGGGCCAGCCGCAGTTGCGGGTAGCCTTCGTAGCCAAGGGTTTTCGCGAGCCGCACCACCGCCGAGGTGCTGGTTTCGGCGCGTTCGGCGAGCTGATTGACCGTCAGCTGCGCCGTGCCCGCCGGATCGTCGCGGATCACCTGGGCGACCCGGCGCGCGGTCGGCGTGAGCCGGGGGAGGGCCGCCAGCAGGCGGGTGCGGACATCGTCACCGTCGTTCATCGCGTCATCCGTCCAGCGTGGAGGGTCGGGGTGGGGCAGCGGGCGGTCGACACGGTCACGAGGGCGACGATATCGCCGGAGGGTTGCCTCCATCGCATCAACACACGTTCCGGGTAGCGCACTAGACCACCGCCCGCACCGATTCGGGTGGCGGAGCGGGCTCGGGCGCCGGATGGAACCGGCTGCTGACCCCGCCGACGACCAGGGTGACCGCGACGCCGAGCGGCACCAGCCACTGCGCGGCGATTCCCCTCTCGGTCACCGTGCCCGCCACGGTGACCTCGATCGCGACGACCCGGACCACGAACGCCATCACGATCACCGTGGCGAGGAAGGCCACGATCGCGTCGAACTGATTGGCGCGCCGCACCAGCCTGCCGAGCAGGAAGGCGCCGAGCAGCGCGCCGTAGGTGTACCCCGCGATCGCCAGCGCGGTCAGGTACACGTTGCCGGTGGTGGTGCTGAATCCCATGGCGAACAGAGCCATCAGCACCGCCCACACCAGCGTCATGCCCCGGCCCAGGCGCAGCATCGCCGCGTCGGACACCGGGCGGCGGGCGAAGCCGCGCACGATGTCGGCGACGGTGGAATTGGCCATCGAATTCAATGCCGCGGACAGCGAACCCATGGCGGCGCCGAGGATTCCGGCGACCAGCAGCCCGGAGATCACCACCGGCAGGCCGTGCAGCATGAAGTCCGGATACAGCCCGTCGGCGCTGGACAGTCCCAGCTGGGCGGGAGACCTGCCGCCGTTGTAGGCCCACAGCAGCGCGCCGACGAGTGAGAAGGCGGCGAACTGCACCGCGACGAACACGCCCGAGGCGATCATGGCCCGTCGGCTGTCGCGGATCGACCGGGTGGCGAGAATGCGTTGCACGATCAGCTGATCCGAGCCGTGCGAGGCCATCGTGAACAGCGCTCCGCCGATGATCGCGGTCGGCAGCGCGAAGCTGCTCGTGAGGATGTGGGCCAGGCCGAAGTCGGTGTCGAAGAGGCGGAACTTGCCGTGCCGCAACGCATCCGACCAACCGGCGGCGCCGACGTGCCCGGTCAGTACGCCGATCGCGATCAGCGCACCGAGCAGGTACAGGCCCAGCTGCAGCACGTCGGTCCAGATCACGGCCCGAATCCCGCCGAGATGGGTGTAGACGACGGTCAGCAGCGTGAGCGTCACGATGATCACGTCGTAGCCGAGGGTTACGCCGAACTCGCTCAGCAGCAGCTTGATCGGTATCGCGGAGGCGAACAGCCGCACCCCCTCGGCGAGCAGCCGGGTGATCACGAAGGTCACCGCGGCGACACCCTGCAGGTACCGGCCGAACCGCTGCCGCAGATACTCGTAGGCGCTGACGAATCCGCCGCGCTTGTACAGCGGAATCAGGGCGAGGGCCACCACGGTGCGGCCGATGATGTATCCGAAGGCCAGTTCGACATTGCCGAAACCCTGATCGGTGTAGGCTCCACCCGGAATCGAAATGACCGTCAGCACACTGGTTTCGGTGGCGACGACCGAGAAACACACGGTCCACCAGGGCATTCGGCCCGCGCCGACGAAATACTCGGCGGTGGACCGTTGCCTTCCGGACAATCGCAGGCCGATCCAGGCGACGACTACCAGGTACACGACGATGACACCGACATTCAGTGCGTGCATCGCGACTCCCGGTAACGCAGCGGGCGGGCTGCAAGTAAGTGTCAGCCGAATTGGTTAATAGGTCAACTAATCTCACGAAATCCTGGTGATCAACGGTTCCAGTACCGTCGTGGTATCGGCGCCCAGCAGCGCGGCGCCATCGATCGGCCGGCCGTGGGCGGTTCGGTATTCGACTCTGCCCGCGAGCATGTGTTCCACCGGCGTCCACAGCGCCGCGCCGAGTTCGAGCAGGCCGCCGGTCGCCGCATACGGTACCGGTGCGGGCAGTGCGCTGCGATCGATCGCCGCCAGCACCGCGCGTCCCAGGGCGCGTCCGGCCGTGCTCACGATGTCCGCGGCGACCTCGTCGGTCCGGGCGGCCGCCGCGACCGCGGGGGCGAAGGCCGCGGCGAACAGGGCCGGATTCTCGTGGTCGCCGAACAGTTTCGGCAACATGTCGAGCGGGCCGTAGTGTTCGGCGGCCGCGACGGCCAGGGCGGTGTCCGGCCCGCGTCCGTCGTGGCAGCGCAGCGCCGCCCGCAGGGCTTGCGCGCCGATCCAGCCGCCGCTGCCCTCGTCGCCGAGCAGCGGTCCCCAGCCGTCGATCCGGGCGAATCGGCCGGTCGGGTCGATCGCGGTCACCACTGCGCCGGTGCCCGCCGACAGCACGACGCCCGCGTCGCCGCCGAGCGCCCCGGCGTGTGCGGTCACGGCATCGGAGGTGACCGCGACCGCCGTGACCGCCGGTGTCCCCGCCAGCAGCCGGGCGAATTCGGTGCGTGCCCGCGGTGCGGATGCCGCTCCGGCCGCGCCGACCGACAGCACGAAAGGCATTGCCCGCGTATCTATTTCACGTAGGACGCCGCGCACGGCGCGCTGTGCGGCCGCCACGCCGTCGCGGGTGGCCAGTCCCGGGGCGCCGGGGCCGTCGGCGCGGGCCCGCTCGGTCCCGTCGATCCGCAGCGACGCGCGACAGCGGGTCTTGCCGAGATCGACGGCGAGGATCGCGGTGCTCATGACGAGCATCATGGCGAACCATCCCAATTCTGGGAATGGTTGATACTCGAACCACGTCGGTCCCTGGGTGAATAGAGGATTCCCGATGGCGCTGTTGGTGAGTGCGCTGCCAGGCTGTGGGTGGGAGCTGCGATGACCGATCACTACAAGGTCATCCCGGAATTCGACGTGCCCGCCTACGCGTCCGGCAGGTTGAAGGGCACGATGACCGCCACGCACGCGGCGATCCAGTCCAACGTCGACAATCTGGGCGCGGGTACGCCGTGGGCGGGACCCGAACTGACCGACCTGATGTACGACGCGAAGCTCATCGATGATCAGAACCGGTCGATCACCACCACCAACCACAACGACGCCGTTACCGCGCTGCAAACCATCGAACGGCAGATCGAGCGCGACAACGAGTCCGTCGACAGCTCCTCCTACGGCGCCTACACCGCCGCCGGGGAGGCTTACAACGACATCCACCAGGCGGTGGAACGGCTGCGGGGCCTGTTGAAAGACTCGGTGGCGCTCGGGCCGAGTTACAACGAGAAGGGCGAGGCGTACTGGCCCGAGTCGGTGGAAGGCCCGCTCATCTCCGCCTGCGCCTCCACGATGGAGGTGGTCGAGCAGCGCATGCAACAGGCCACGAACGATATCCAGCGCCACGCCGACCACATCGACCGCTCGGCGCCCGGCAACCCGATCAGCAGCGCCTACGGCGGTACCACCGCGCCGCTGACCCAGACCTGGTCCGGCACCAGTTATGTGCCGCCCGCCGACGCGAGCCTGGTCGAGAAGATCAAGGGCTTCGCCGAGAACGAGCTGGGTGTCGTCGAGCAGGGCACCAACCACGTGAACCGGCCGTACAACATCGACGACGCGTGGTGCGCGTCGTTCGCGACGTGGGTATGGAAGCAGTCCGGTATCGACGTGGACTGGTCCAACAAGAACCTGGTCCGCGCGGTCTGGTCGGATGCGGCGGGCCAGGGTCTCGCCGACAGCAACATGGGTGCGGCACGTCCCGGGGACCTCGTCGTCTTCGGCGGCCAGAACCACATCGGCGTGGTGGTGGCACGCGACGGCAACACCATCACCACCATCGAGGGCAACTCCGGCGACGCCGTGCGGCAGCGCACCTACAACATCAACAGCGGGAACTTCACCGGCGTGATCCATCCGCCGGCGAACGACCGGACGCCCGCGCCGGTATAAGCCGCTCGGCGTGTCGACCGGCCGCCGCCGCGCCGCCCGGTACTCTCCTCCCCGGTAGCTCAATCGTTGCCGATGAGTCGGGTTCTGGAGGGTTCGCGAGGAGGCGTGAGTTGCTCGTGGCGGGGTCGATGACGCTCGGAACGGACGGCTCGGCGTGACTCGCGGCCTCCGCAAGCCCCTGCTCGGCTTCGGTGCGTTCGCCGTCGTCGCCGTGCTGGTGACACTGATCATCTGGAATACGCTGTCGCGCAACGTCACCGGGCCCACTACCGGGTACACGGCCACCTTCGGTGACGTGCTCGGGCTGCGCGTGGACGACGACGTGCGGATGGCCGGTGTGCGGGTCGGCAAGGTGACCGCGATCGGACTGGCCCGGGACCCGGTGACCCGCAAGCATGTCGCCCGGGTGCGTTTCGAGGTGCAGCGCAACCAGCGGCTGTACTCCGACACCAAGGCCCTGGTCCGCTACCAGAATCTGATCGGCCAGCGGTATGTGGCGCTGGCGCCGGGCAACCAGCCCGACAGCACGCCGTTGCGCGCCGGGGGAGAGATCCCGCTCGCGCGGACCGAGCCCTCGTTCGACATCTCGGCCCTGCTGGGCGGGTTCCAGCCGATCTTCGAGACCCTGCGGCCCGAGCAGGTGAACGACCTGTCCAACACACTCGTCCTGGCGCTGCAGGGTGATCGAGTGTCCTTGAGCACGTTCATCGTTCAGGCCGCCGCCGTCGCGACGGACTTCCAGCGCCGGGACGCGATCCTCGCCGATGTCATCGCCAACCTCAGCGGCATCATGCAGGGGCTGGCCGCGCGCGGCACCGAACTGGAGACGCTGGTGACGCAGACCCGCGCCCTCATCGGTGGCCTGTACGAACAGGGCCGGTCGCTGCTGTCGTCGACCGAGCAGATCGCCGTCGCGTCGGAAGCGTTGGTGCACACCGTCGATCGAGTACGCCCGACCCTGGACCCGGCCCAGCGCTCGGTTCGCGAGGCCTTCACGCTGCTGCTCGAGCACGGCGCGACATTGGATCGGGCGGCGCTGGACATGCCCGCCCTCCTCGCCGCACTCGGCCGCTTCACCCAGAACGGCGCCTACGCATCGGCCTACCTCTGCACCCTGGACATCTCCCTGTACAACATCCTCCTGCCCCGCGGCCTCCTCCCCTTGATCGGCGGCAATTCCCATTCCGCGGTCTGCCGCCCCTGACACCGCGCGGGCGGTACCGCGACGGCCAGGGTGAGTGAGTGCTAGCCGTGGTCGATGAGGGTGCGGGTGCTGCCGTCGTGGTCGATTTCGATGCGGCGGAGTTCGGGCGGGGCGTCGACCAGGATGGTGGCCAGGACATGGCGGCCGGGCGGGAGGATGCGGACGGTGACGGTGCCGGAGTTGGCCTTGTCCAACTGCTGGGTCACCTCGGCGACGATGGTGGCGACCAGGGTTTCCGGTGCGTCGGCGAGACCGCCATCGTCCAGCAGCAGGACTTCGACGCCGCGCCCGCGCGCGCCGCGCGTGGCGGCGGCCAGGCTCGCGGTGGTGAGCGCGGGCGCGCGCAGGCCGTCGCGCAATTCCGCTTCCAGCAGTCGGGATTCGTAGCGTTCGGCGTCGGTGAGGCCCGCGCCGGCGGCGATCCGCTCCAGCATCGGGCGCGCGCGTTCGTCCAGTCGCTCGAGTTGGCGGGCGCGTTCCTCGCCCTGTGCGCGCAGCGTGGCGCGGGCCGCGGCCCCCGCGGCGGACTCGTCGGCCAGGCGGCGCAGCGCGCGCAGGGTGGAGCGGGCGATCGCGGCGATCAGGATTCCGGTCACGACGATGATGAGCGGCGTCATCGACAGCGAGATGCCCTGGCTGCCGAGCCCGATGTCGAACACCGCCACCAGCGTCGTCGCGACGATGCCGAGCATCGCGTAACCGCTGCGCCCGCGAACCGCCAGGAAGCACAGCACCACGGAGGTGGCGTAGACGGTCCAGACGAACTCGTGCACCTGCGCCGCCGCCACCTGGTGGTAGGCGATACCGGTCGCGACCGGCCCGGCCACGGCCACCGCCGCCGCGATCGGCCGGGGGAACGGCTCGAGGTCGACGGCCAACGTCGCCACCGCGGCGAGCGCGATCATGCTGTACGCCACCAGGATTCCCGGTCGATGGTCGGGGAAGGCACGGATGTTCGACAGCGCCATCGACGCGATCGTCGCGAGCAGCACCACCGTCACCAGCGCGCCCTGCCGCCCGCGCAGGCCGAGCAGACCGCGCAGGTCCCAGCGCTCGGGCTCGGCGGAGATCGGCGTCTCCGGCCCGGTCGCCGGCTCGCGGGCGCCGGTGCTGGGGTGTACCCACACCAGGGTGACCGTCGTCCCCTGGCCCGGCGCGGACTCCACGAAGGCCGCGCCGCCGGGCAGATCGGCCATCCGCGCGAGAATGCTGCGCCGCACGCCGAGCCGGTGCGCCGGTACCTCCTCGGTATCGAAACCCGCACCGTCGTCGCGCATTTCGACCCGCAGCGCGCCGGTGCCCACCGTCACGGTGACCTCGCGGCGCACCCGCCGCCCGGTGCCGCCGCCGTGCCGCAGGCTGTTGCGCACCGCCTCCGCCAGCGCCGCCGCGATGGTGTCGCAGACGTCGGCGGGCACCCGCAGCCGCGCGAACCCGCTGAGCCGCTTCGATCGGAAGGTGATGCCCGGGTTGATCGCCGACACCGTCGCCCGCAGCATCCCGATCGTGCGCAGCGCGTCCAGTTCCCCGCCGCGCTCACCGATCCGCCGGAACTCGTCGAACCGGCCCAGTGTCTTGCGGGCCAGCCGGCCCAGCGCGGTGGCGTCGCGCCCACGCGAGGCGTCCAGCAGCGTCGACATCACGTCGTCGTGGATGATCGCCGAGAATCGCGCGCGCTCACGGCTTTTCGCGTCGGCGGCCGCCACCTGGGCGGCGTCGCGCTCGGCGCGCGCGGACTCCTCGTCGAGGGTGCCCGCGGCCCGCAGCACCGTGACCAGCCCCCAGGTGAGCAGGCCCGCGATGCCGAAGTTCCGGCTGAAGTCCAGCAGCAGGGTCAGCCCCCGCACCCCACCCTGAATCAAGCCGTTGGCCACCGCGCCGCCGCCGATCACCACCACCAGCGCCGCGGCAGCTACCCGCGGCCGCCACACCAGCGCGCCCGCCGCCGCGCCCGGCGCCACGGTGCGCAGCAGCCAGAACGGATCGTCGCGCAGTTCGGGATGGCGAATCGCGAACGGCAGCAAGACGATCGCCGTCAGCGTCGCGAAAACCGTCGCGCCGCACATGCCCCGGACCACCCGCAGCGGCGCGACGAACGCCAGCACGGCCAATGCCAGGCAACTGCCGAACACGACCACGGCGGCCACCGGCGTCCACCACGGCGCCAGGTACCGCGCCTGCTGCCAGGCCTCGCGCGCCACCGCCGGCCCGAGCAGTACCCCGACCGCCCCGACCAGCAGCGCCGCCGAGCGGGTGATCCGCGCCGTCGCCGGACCCGCCTGCGCACCGATGGTTTCGCCCGGGGCAGCGGTCACGGCGACGTCCGGCTCAGGCGCATGCGGGCGCACCACCCACCGGGGCCGGATCGCGCAGGGCGTACGCGGCGTGCACGCGGTCGCGCGGGCGCAGGTTGGTCTGCAGATGCGGCCGCACCGCGTCGCCGTCGCGAATGCTCAGCGTGCCGGAGTTGAGCAGCACGGCGGTGAAGATCTGGCCCTCCAGCAGTGCCAGCGCGGAACCGACGCAGACGTGCCGCCCCGCCCCGAACGGCAGATAGGCGTGCCGCGGCATTCTCCGGTCGGGTGCGAAGCGGTCCGGGTCGAACGTCAGCGGGTTCGGGAACCACTCCGGCGAGCGGTGCATGACATACGGGGCGACGAACACGACCGTGCCGCGCCGGACGTGATAGCCGCCGATCGTGGTGTCGCGCACCGCCTGTCGCAGGAAGGCCGGGGCGGGCGAGTACAGCCGCATGGTCTCCTTGAACACCTGCAGGCAGTACGGCAGATTCGGCAGGTCCGCGGCCGTCGGCAGGCGGCCGCCGAGCACGCGGTCGGTCTCCGCGCGCGCCCGCTCGGCCACCTCCGGATGCCGCGACAGTGCGTACGCGGTCCAGAACTGGGCGTCGGAGGAGGTCTCGATCCCGGACGCCCACAGGTTGATCGTCTCGTCCACGAGCTGGTCGAACGCCATCGCGCCGTCGGCGTCCCGCACCTCGACGAGGGCCTGCAGAATGTCGGTGCCGGACGCGGCGCCGCTGCGGCGGGCCTCGACGAGTTCGCCGACGCGCCCCCGGATGTAGGCGATGTCGCGAACGAAGGCGCGGTTGCGGCGGGTCGGCACGAACAGCGGTGCCACGATCGGGCGGCTCAGTAACCGGATCTCCCAGTCGAAGATGCGGGTGATCGCCGCCAGCGCCTCCTCGTCGTCGGCGAGGGCCTCGCCCGCGAACAGCTCGCCCATGATGTCGTGGGTCAGCCGCTGCATGGCGTCGAGCGCGTCGAATTGCCCGGAGGCCGACCAGCGTTCCAAGTGAGTGCGCACATGCTCGGCGATGGCGTCGACGTATGCGGTCATGCGGCGCGGTGTGAACAGCGGGCCGATCAGGCCGCGCTGGCGCTGGTGCAGTTCGCCCTCCGAGACGACCAGCCCGTTGCGCAGGGCGGGCCACAGCCCGAGCACCATCGCCCGCGCACGGCCGAAGTCGGCGGCGTTGGTGACGAGCACCTCGTGTATCGGATCCGGCGCGGCGACCAGGACGCCGCGTGCGGGGCCGAGCCGGAACTCGGTGATCGGCCCGCACTCTCGTGCCAGCCGCTGCATCACGGCCAGTGGGTCGCGCATCATCGACACCATCTCGCCGAGCGGTGCGAATCTGCTGCTGCGTGGTGGCTGCGTCGGGTATGCGGCGCTGCTCCGGTCCATCATCGACAATCCTCCCGTGTTGTCGGCGTGCACAGCACCGCATCCACCCCGAATACAGTGTCGGCCGAATGACGACATGCCCTCCCGACAGAAAAGCCACGGCCGGCGTGCGAGTGCTGCTGATCATCTACCCCCGAGTATTGATCATCGACCAGTCTGACCGCGCGCGGAAGCGCTGCGAAGCCCCGAGATGTGGGGGCGCGTCCGCCGTAACCGGCTGACCTCGGCATGGTCGAAAATAGCAGCCGGAAGGCGCACGCCGCAGGCATTCGGCGATGCTCCGCCGGGGCCGTTTAACGCAAGTGCGTTAATCTCGCGGACATGCGAATGCGTGGACGCGGTGGCCGCTCGGTGGCGTGGCTGGCCGCCGCTGCCGTCACGGCGGTACTGACCGGCGGCACGGCGGCTGCCGACGACTTCGGCCCCCGGCCGCCGGCGCACGACCGGCTGGGCCCGGCGGGGACGGCGACGATGCACGGCGACGCCGAGGCGTCGGACACCACCCCCAACCCCGGTCCGGGCATCGGCCCGATCCGGGCGCGGTTCGTCGAGCTGGGTGCGGCGTGCCCCACCATCCTGATCGGTGCGGACGGGCTGCCGCAGGCACTGTGCACCAGCATCACCACTCGCGCGCCCGTGCTGTACCTGCTGGACCCGGCGACCGGCACGCCGCTGGCCGCGCTGCCGCTGACGGCGGGCAGCCTGCTCGGTGGCGTCTACGGATACCTCGACGCCACCGGCGATTTCGTGGCCGCGGCGGGCGGCGACTCGATCACCTGGATCGGCCACGAGCGGGCCCCCGACGGCGGCTGGCGGCTGTTCGCGCGCCGCACCGTGCCGGTCGCGTCCGCGGTCACCGAGCCGTGTGGCGGGCCGGGGTGCGATGCCCTGGAATCGCTGGTGCCCGACCGGGCGGGCCGCGTCTGGTTCGCCACCGAGCACGGCCGGGTGGGCTATCTCGATCCGGAAAATGGTGCGGCCCAGTCGATTACGCTGGGCGCCGGAGAAACGGTCGCCAACGGCATCGCCGCCGCGACGACGGGTGTCGCGGTGGCCGGAGATCACGCGCTGTACCTGGTCCGCGCGGGCGAATCCGGTGTGCCACAGGTGATCTGGCGGCAGGACTACGATCGTGGCCCGGCCCGTAAACCAGGCCAGTTGAGCTGGGGGACGGGTGCGACGCCGACCTTCTTCGGCCCGCGTACCGGTTCGGACTACGTGGCGATCACCGACAACGCCACCCCCCGAGAACATCTTCTGGTGTTCGACGCCGACACCGGCCGCCGGGTGTGTACGGTCGAGGTGCTCCCGCCCGGCGCGAGCGGGACGGAGAACTCGCCGATCGGCGCGGGCCGCAGCGTCTTCGTCGCGAGTACCTACGGTTACCCGTACCCCGCGGGCGCCACCGGCCCCAGCGACCCGCCCACGGCCGCCTTCGCCGGCGGGATGACCCGCGTGGATCTCGACCCGGCGGGATCCGGTTGCGCGGTGACGTGGACCAATGCCGTTGCGTCCGCGGCTGTTCCGCGACTGTCGCTGGCCGACAACGACATCTACACCCTCGACCGGGTACCGGCGTTGCCCGGCGGGACCACCACGCCCGCGGATGCCTTCGGCTATACGGTGATCGACGCCGCGACCGGCGCGGTGCGGACCCGGCAGCCGCTCGGCGCGAGCGCGATCATGGACCCGTTGCAGATGGTGGGCTCCCTCGCGCCCGACGGCACCCAGTACCAGGGCGCCACCACGGGACTGTTCCGTATCGCGCCCGGCCCGTGATGGCCGCGGCGGCGCAGCGGATTCTGGCCGCGGCCGAGCGGTTGTTCGGCGAGTTCGGCATCGATGCCGTCTCGCTGCGCCAGATCGCGGCCGCGGCCGGGCAGCGCAACACCTCGGCCGTCGCGTACCACTACGGCGGCAAGCATGAGCTGGTCGCGGCGATCTACGCCTGGCGGATGGCCGATGTGAACGCCCGCCGGCTGCGGCTGCTCGACGAATTGCACCGCACCGGTGGCGACGGCGACGCGGCGCGTCTGGTCGCGGCCCTGATCGACCCGCTGGCCGAAACCCTGACGGGCCCCGGCGAACCCGGCTCGTACCTGCGATTCATGGCCGAGACCATGCGCAACCCCCGCTACGATCCCGCCGCCACCGCGGCCGCCCACCCGCACGCCGACAGCATCCGGCTGCTCACCGCCCGCCTGCGTGCGGCGTTGCCGGAGCTACCGGACAGCGTGTTCGCCGAGCGGCTGCGGCTGGTATCGATGCTCATGGTGACCGCACTCGCCGACCGGGAGCGCCTGCTGCGGGAACCGGACGCGCACGAGCGGTCGGCCATCGGCACGGCCGCCCTGCGATCCGCCTGCCTGGCGATCCTCACCGGCACCTCGGCATAGTCCCGAAAAGACCCGCGCCCCGGACGAATTCGCCGGGGCGCAGGCTCATGGTGCCCGGCGCGTCCCGGGCGGCGGGCCGGGCTCAGACCTGAGCGGGAGTGCGCTTGGCGGCCCCGCGTACCTGGAAGGCATAGACGAACTCCATGATGCCCATGAAGATCAGCCACCACCCGGCCACCAGCGTCAGCGTCACGATCGAGCTGATCGGCCACACCACCAGCACGATGCCGCCGATCAGCAGCACGATGCCGTAGAAGATCGACCACCCGCGCCCGGGCACGCCGGACGGCGCCTCGGTGCCGGCGATCAGCACCGCGATCCCGCGGAACAGCCAGCTGATCCCGATCCACAAGGCCAGCAACACGATCGCGTCACCGATGTGCCGGAAACTGAAGAACGCCAGGATGAACGACAGGATGCCGCTGAGGATCGACAACACCCGCCAGCCCGTGCCGACGTGCGCACCGAAGGCCGCCACCAGCTGGAAGACTCCCGAGACCAGCAGATAGATGCCGAAGAGAATGCCGGCGACGACCAGCGTCGGCCCGGGCCACACCAGGACCAGGATGCCCACCACCACCGACAGCAGACCGATAACCACCAGGGACTGCCACGCGCCACGGGCCAGTTGATGCAGCGGCCCTTCGAGTACTCCTTCTTTGCTGGTTGTCATTTGGGAAGGATAAGTCCAGCTGAGTGGATAGCGTGCAATTAGCCAGTATCGAACTCATTACGGCGCTATACGCGAGCGATGGCCCGCCCGCGATGGACGCGGGCGAAATGCCCCGGTGGCTGCCCCTTCCAGGACCGGAACGCGGAGGTGAATGCCGAGACGCTGGAGTAGCCGAGCCGTTCGGCGACGTTCTCCACGGTCAGCCCGGCCACGAGCAACTCCTCGGCCAGCATGCCGACGGTCTCGTTGCTCAGTTCGCGGAAGGTGGTGCCCTCGTCGGCGAGGCGGCGGCGCAGCGTGCGCACACTGACATCGAGGTCCGCGGCGACCCGGGACTGGTCGGTCACCCCGCCGTGCCGGATCAGCAACTCGCGCACCCGGCCGCTGACCCCACCGCGGCTGCGGCGGCGCTGCATGATGTCGGCGCATTGCTGTTCGTAGAAGCGCGCCGTCGCCGCATTCGATTGCGGGAGCGCCACATCCAGGGTACTGCGATGCCAGGCCATGAGCGAGCGCGGCGCACCGAAGGTGATCTTGTCGACGCCGAGCATCGTCGCGAACATCTCGTACACCGGATGCGGCTCCACGGTCACCTCGACGCGCAGTGTCGGCACCCGCATCGGGACCAGGTCCTGCTGGATCGTGGCGATCGCCGAGAAGTCGCGTTCCAGGGTGAAGCGGCGCAGCTCCGGCGGGACGCCGCTGTCGTCGCGCACCAGCCACAGTTCCTCGCCGTGCTCGACCAGGGCGTGCCGGGCGATGGTGAACCACAGGTCGGCGTAGCGCACCCCGATATCCGCGGCATGGCGCAGGGTGGGGCTGCTCATCACCGCGAAGCCGAGCACGCCGAACGACGGCGGGTGACACAGCAAACCGGCCATCAGGCCCAGGCCGGGCTCGTTCTGCACGCCGTCGACCACGTTGCGCAACAGCGTGAGTTCCTGGGCGAGGGTGATCTCACCGCCCGGATCCTGCAGCTGCTGTTCTCCAATTCCGGTGCCCCGCAGGATGTCCGGCATCCGCAAACCCCGCGTGACCGCGTAGTCCACCAGTAGGGCCACACCGTTGATCGACCGCACCTGCGCAGGCTCGTCCACCTATGCATCGTCGCAGATATTCGCGCTCCGGTGGCCCGAATCCGCGGACTACTCCGCGGTAGGTTTGCTGGATCCGGCCGATATTAGCCGGTATCTGGCCCATTGCCCGCTGGTTGCGGAATAGGCTGGGTCATAACGTTTCTGACATGCCGCACCGCAACCGGCGCATTCTTCTCCATCCGGACAATCGTCCCGTCCTTCGCTGCGCCCGCGGCCGCGGTGTTGTTCGTGTCGCAGCCACCAGCCCGGAGTGAACCGAATGCTGTCCACCTATCCGAATACCGCCGGGAATACCCGGATCTCCGTAACCGCGCCCGGCGACGGCCGGGCTCTGGGTACCTTGCCATCGCACGGTCCCGATCACGTCCGCGCGGCGGTGGCCGCGCTGCGCAGTGCCCAGACGTCCTGGCGGGCAATGGGTGTCGTGCGTCGCGTGTACTGGCTCACGCGATTCCGGGAATGGCTGTCCGGCAACGAGGAAATGCTGGTCGAATTGCTCGCGTCGGAAACCGGGAAGTCGGTTGCCGCCGCTTTGCGGGAACTCCGCCTCGGCATCGATGTCATCGATTACCATCGCACGCATGGTGCCGACTTCCTCGGGGCACCGTGGCAGCGTACGCACGGCAACCCGAGTGTCGCGTTGCAACTGGCGATCACCTACCGCCCGTGCGCGGTGGTCGGTGTCCTGTCGCCCTGGACCTACCCGCTGGCGTCGACCTTGCTCGACGCGGTGCCGGCTCTGATGGCCGGCTCGGCGGTGCTGGTGAAGCCCTCGGCGGTAACCCCTTTGACGGTCCGCGCGGCGGTCGACGGCTGGGCCGGGCTCGGGGCGCCGCCGGTGCTGGAATTCGCGGTCGGTCCCGAGGCGGGTCCGGCGGTCGTGGACACCGTCGACTACGTGCATTTCACCGGCTCGCCGGAGACGGGCAAGATCGTCGCGCTGCGCGCGGCCGCCCGGCTGGTCCCGTGCCGGTTGGGGCTCGGCGGGAAGTCGTCGGCGATCGTGCTGGCCGACGCCGATATCGGCGCGGCGGCCGCGGGCATCGCGCTGGGCGGGCTCACCGATGCCGGGCAGAGTTGTCACAGCGTCGAGCGGGTGTTCGTCGAAGCGCCGGTATACGACGAATTCGTGGATCGGCTCGTCACCGAGGTCGCCGCGTTCGGCGCCGCCGACCCCGCGTCGAGCCGATGACCTCGGGGGCGCATGTGCGGCACCTCCGTCACCAGGTGCACGACGCGCTGTCCAAGGGCGCCACGCTGCACATCGGCGGGACGGCCGACGGCCAGGTCTTCGCGCCTACCGTGCTGGGCGACGCCGATCCGGCGATGATCGTGCTGACCCAGCAGACGCTGGGCCCGATCCTGCCGGTCGTCCGGGTCGCCGACGCGGCAGCGGCCGCGACGATGGCCAACGATCCGTGCGGTCCGTGCGCGAGCATCTGGACCGACGATGACGCGGCCGGCCGGTACCTCGCCGGTCGGCTGCTGGCGGCACGAGTGGGACGCAACGACGTCTCGATCCATCTGGCGCCGCCGGGGTACATGTAATGCCCACTGCATCAAGGTAATTCGGAATCCATGAGAGAGTCATGAACACCTGTTGCGAATATCTTTCCGATACGGACACTTTCGGGTCTGGGGAGGTGAGGTGATGGGCGGCTGGCAGGTTTTCGCCGCGACCATGGTCCTGGTCGGCGCGATGGCCG
This sequence comes from Nocardia wallacei, assembly GCF_014466955.1. NCBI lineage: Bacteria > Bacillati > Actinomycetota > Actinomycetes > Mycobacteriales > Nocardiaceae > Nocardia > Nocardia wallacei. The sequence goes on from NZ_AP023396.1 coordinate 2,045,506, forward strand.
TCGTGGTGCTGAACGTGCGCCCGCAGCGCCTCCCGACCGGCCGCACCTCCGTCGCCGAGATTCGCCGGCGAGTGCTGGCCGAATCCGCGCCACCCGCGATGCCGGTCGCCGCCGCGCCGTCCCATCGCGCGCCCGACCACGGTTTCGAGGTGCCGGAGGCCCACCGCACCATGCAGGAACACCTCGATTGCTCGGTCGCCGCCTGCCCTCGCAAGGCAGCCGCCTACCGGGTCCTGGTCGAGGCGGGCCGCATCAAGCCGCGCTGACTCCGGCCGATCAGTGCGGCTGCTGCGGCGGGGTCCACGCGGCGACCAGCTGCAGCAGGCCGGGGAAGCGCTGCTGCAGATCATCGATGCGGACCTGGCTGCGGCGCTCCAGGCCGTACTGCCGCTGCCGCAGGACGCCGGCCTCGCGCAGGGCCCGGAAGTGATGTGTCAGTGAGGATTTCGGGCGCGGAATGCCGAACCACCCGCACGGGTGGTCGAAGGCCTCGGCATCCAGCAGGAGCTTTCGCACGATACCCATGCGCAGGGGATCGCTGAGCGCACCCATCACCGTCTCGAGCCGGATCTCGGCCGCGGGCGGCTCGGGCAGCGGCTGCGGTGTGCCGGGCGGTTCGGGATGCCGCGCCCAGGCGGCGCGGGTCGCGGTCGTGGCCATGTCCACACTGTACGACTTTTCTCGTAGTGGTGCTACAGTACGAATTCGCTCGTACTTATACGAGATTTGTCGTACAAGGAGGATCGGATGGCTACCCCTACGCTGCGCGCTCCCGCACCTGCCGAACCCGTGCGAACCGGACGTATCTGGCTCGCCGCCTGGCCGGTGTTCGCGGTATTCGTGCTGTCCAACGCCGTCACCCCCCTGTACCCGCTGTGGCAGCAGCGGCTCGGGTTCTCGGCCGGGACGATGACGGTGATCTTCGCCGGATACATCGTGGGTTTGATCGGCGCGCTGCTGGTGGCGGGCGTGCTGTCCGATCGGATCGGGCGGCGGCCGGTGCTGTTGCCGGGGCTGCTGCTCGCGCTGGTGGCGTGCGCGCTGTTCATGACGGCGGGTTCGGTGCCGATGCTGGTCGCCGCGCGGCTGCTGACCGGTCTGGCGGTCGGCGCGACCGTCTCGGCCGGGATGGCGGCCGTCGCGGACGTGGCCGGTGCGGACCGGCAGGGCACGGCGGCGCTGGCCTCGTCCGCGGCGATGGTGTCCGGGGCCGGGACGGGACCGTTGCTCGCGGGGGTGTTGTCGCAACTGCTCCCGATGCCCACCGTGCTCGTCTTCGCCGTCGAGACCGGGCTCTTGGTCTCCGCGGGCGCGGTGGTCGCCGGACTGCCGGCCACGGGCTCGAAAACCGGTGCCCGACTGCGTATTCCCACCGTACCGGCGAGAAATCGCCGACAGCTGGCGGCCGGGATCGCGGTATTCGCGCCCGGCATCACCGCCACCTCGTTCGTACTCTCACTGGGCCCGGCACTCCTGGTGGAGTTGCTCGGCTCGAACAACCGGATCGTCGCGGGCGCCATGGCCTTCGTGATGTTCGCCGCGGCGACCGCGGCCCAGTTCGCCGCGCGGCCGCTCCCCACTCGTTCGGTACTGACGGCCGGTGCGGCGGCCACGGTCGCGGCCATGCTGGCACTGGCGACAGCCCTGCTCGCACATTCCCTGGCAGCGCTGGTGGCGGCCGCGATGCTGGCGGGCGCGGGACAGGGGCTCGGGCAGCTCGGCGGCCTGACCCTCCTGCTCGCCGCGGTCGCGGAAACCCGCCGTGCCGAAGCCAACTCCGCCCTGAACATCGGCGGCTACATCCCGGCCGCCGCGCTCCCGACCGCGGCCGGATACCTGGGCGACACCCTCGGCTTGGCATGGAGCGCAGGCATTTTCGCCGTCTTGCTCGGCTCGCTCGCCGTGGCGGGCGCCGGGGTAGCCCGCTGGGCGACCAGGGCGCACGGGGGACCGGGCGCGTAGCCGCCTGCGGCATCATGCCGGGTGTGCCCCCGGGTCGGGGGACCTGCGTAGTGGCCTGTGGCATGGCGCTGGGTGTGGCCTGGTTGGGAGGGACCTGTGTAGTGGCCTGTCCGCATGGCGCTGGGTGTGGCCTGGTTGGGAGGGACCTGTGTAGTGGCCTGTGGCATGGCGCTGGGTGTGGCCTGGTTGGGAGGGACCTGTGTAGTGGCCTGTGGCATGGCGCTGGGTGTGGCCTGGTTGGGAGGGACCCGCGTAGTGGCCTGCGGCATGGCACCGGGCGTGACCCGGGTCGGATGGACTGCGTAGTGGCGTGCGGCATGGTGTCGGGTGTGCCCCGGGTCGGAGGGAGCTGCGTGGTGGCCTGCCTGGACTTCCCGGGTCGGCTCCGACGTGTGGGTCCACGCCGGGCGCGTCGCGTTGATTCGTGGCCGGGGCGGGCATAGCTTCGGCGGGGAAACGGTGCCGACGTGGGGGTGAACGGAGGGCGCGGTGGATGCGATCGTTCATGCCCTGACGCTGACCGGGACGATGACCTGGGAGATTCTCTGGGCGTTGATTCTCGGGTTCGCGCTGTCGGCCGTGGTGCAGGCGGTGGTGCGCAGGTCGACGGTCGTGCGGGTGCTCGGCGACGATCGCCCGCGGACGTTGGCGATCGCGTCGGCGCTGGGCGCTGCCTCGTCGTCGTGTTCGTACGCCGCGGTCGCGCTGGCTCGTTCACTGTTCCGCAAGGGCGCGAACTTCACGGCCGCGATGGCCTTCGAGATCGGGTCCACCAATCTGGTCGTCGAACTCGGCATCATTCTGGCGCTGCTGCTGGGCTGGCAGTTCACGGCGGCCGAATTCATCGGCGGGCCGGTCATGATCGTGCTGGTGGCGGTGCTCTTCCGGCTGTTCGTGCGCTCCCGGCTGATCGAGCAGGCCCGTCGCCAGGCCGACCGCGGGCTCGCCGGATCGATGGAAGGCCATGCGGCCATGGACATGTCGGTGACCGGCGGCGGATCGTTCGTGCGGCGGCTGGCCTCGGGACGCGGCTACACCGCGGTGGCGCACGTGTTCGTGATGGAGTGGGCGGCCATCCTGCGCGATCTGATCATCGGCCTGCTCGTCGCCGGTGCGATCGGCGCCTGGGTGCCGGATTCGTTCTGGCAGAACTTCTTCCTGACCGAACACCCGGTGCTCTCGGCGGTGTGGGGGCCGCTGGTGGGTCCCGTGGTGGCGATGCTGGCGTTCGTGTGCTCGATCGGGAACGTGCCGCTGGCCGCGGTGTTGTGGAACGGCGGCATCAGCTTCGGCGGAGTCACCGCCTTCGTCTTCGCCGACCTGCTGATCCTGCCGATCCTCAATATCTACCGGAAGTACTACGGGACTCGGATGATGCTGACTCTGCTCGGCACCTTCTACGCCGCCATGGTCGGGGCGGGATACTTCGTCGAAATCCTGTTCGGCGCGGTAGGTCTCGTGCCGTCCGAACGGAATGCCATGGTCATGGCGGAGGGCATTCGCTGGAACTACACCACGTGGCTGAACATCGGGTTCCTGTCGCTGGCCGCCGTGCTGCTGTTCCGGTTCGCTCGCACCGGCGGACTGCCCATGTTGCGCATGATGGGCGGTAAGCCGGAGGCCGAGCACGATTCGCATTCGGGCGGTGTGCACAGCGAGTAGCTCGTTATCGAGAGCGCTTGCTGCTCAACGCTTTACAGCGAAGTAATGTCTCACCATACAGCGACAGACCTAACCGTGCGGGGCGGGTGTCGCGGTTTCCTTGTCCGCCGGCAGCTTCGGTCGCAGCCGCGCCAAGGTGTGCGGGAAACGACCGTGATACTCCGCGGCCACCACGACGGCATCCGCCACCGTGTCCACATCCGACAGCGTCGGCAGGCGATGTACCCGGCATCCGCACTCGCGCAACGCCGCTCGGGTGCGCTCGCCGGTGCCGGAAGTGGACATCGGCACCTCGGTCAGCACGCGCGCCGGGGCCGGGTCGGTCAGGCCCAGCGCCCACCAGCCGCCGTCGGTCGCGGGGCCGAGCACCGTATCGCCGCTGTCGAGCAGCCGGGCGGCGCCCGCGGTCAGCACGGCCGGACCGGCCTGCGGCGTGTCCATGCCGATCTGCAGCACCGGCACACCCAGTTCGGCGGCATCGTGGTGCGCGTTGGCGAGCCGCTGCCCGAACGTGTCGCCGCGCTGCGGAATCAGGGTGAAACCGGCCAGCGCCGCGGCGAGTTCCGCGGCGTCTTCCGCCAGATCCAGGTCTCCGGTCCACGCGACCACGCGATGCCGCAGGCCGCTGTGCCGCACGGCCGCCAGCGTGTCCAGCAGCGCGGCGGCCGCCAGCTGCGCGGCCTCGCACGGCGAGAACGGTGGTGTGAGACGGGTTTTGGCGAATCCCGCGATGGGCGCCTTGGCAACCACCAGGGCGGTGGCGTCGAGTGATTTCATCGCACACTCCAGAAGTCCCGCACGGCACGCACGGTGCCCCGCACCGAACCGGAGATCTTGGACACGCCGTGGGTGCGTGGCCGATAGCTGACGTCGCGCTCGACGATTCGCCACTGCGCCCGGGCCGCGCGGATCAGCAGCGCCAGTGGGTAGCCCGAGCGCGGATGCAGCGGGCCCAGCGCCAGCAGCCGGTCCCGGCGGGCGACCCGCATGGCCGCGATGTCGTGTACCGGCAGTCCGTGGCGGCGGCGCAGTAATCCGGCGATCAGCATATTGCCCAGCCGGGCATGCCACGGCCAGGCGCCCGCACCGACCGGACGCCGCCGCCCGACCACCATGTCGACACCGGGATCCAGATGTGCGAACAACTCCGGCAACTCTCCAGCATCCATCGAACCGTCCCCGTCCAGCACGGCGACCACGTCGGTTTCGGCGGCGCACACACCGGCGTGCACGGCCGAGCCGTAGCCCGGATTCGGCTCGCCGATCACCGTCGCGCCGGCGGCCCGGGCCACCGCGGCGGTGTCGTCGGTGGAGGCGTTGTCGACCACGATCACGCGATATCCGGTCGGCACCGCGGCCAGTACCGCGGGCAGTGCTCCGGCTTCGTTGTGGCACGGAATCACCACGGTGATATCGCGTGCGCTGCGAGTATCGGTCACAGGGGAACCGTAGGCCAGAGTCGGGCATCCGCGGGTCAGCGAACCGGTGACGAAAGTATGACGCTGCGGGCCACGGGTGCTGATCGGCGGGTTCGCGCGGTCGCCACGGCCTAGGGTGAACGCTGTGCGACAGGCGACCCTTCCCCGCGTCCGGCATGCCGACGTCCGAGCCGACCTGGTGTGCGCCGGAGTGGCCGCCGCGCTCGTTGCGGCCGCGTTCATCGTCCCGCGAATGCACAGCGAACAATGGCGGGACCGGGTCTACGCCGCCGCCGCGCCCATCTTCGGCGGGTGGCTCCCGCACGTCGGCTGGGGGACGGGCCCGGCGATCGCGGTCGCGGCGCTGGTCGTCGTGGCGGGTCCCACCGCCGCGCGACAGCTCCCGTGGCGTCGGTTGTTGGCGCTGACCTGGGTGACCGCTGTGGTGTGGGCCTTCTCGCTGGCCATGGTCGACGGCTGGCAGCGCGGTTTCGCCGGACGGTTGACCAGCGGGCACGAATACCTGCACGAAGTAGGCGGCGTCGGTGACATCGGGGTGATGCTGCGCGGTTTCGCCGGTCGCATCCTCGACTTCCAGCCGGACTCGTGGACGACGCACGTGTCCGGCCACCCGCCCGGCGCGCTGCTGGTGTTCGTGCTGCTGGATCGGGTCGGGCTCGGCGGCGGCGCGTGGGCGGCGGTGCTGTGCGTGCTGGCCGGATGTAGTGCGGCGGTGGCCGTCCCGGTCGCGCTGAATGCCCTCGGCGCGCCCGAACGAGCCAGGGCCGCAACGCCTTTCCTCGCCTTGACCCCCGCGGCGATCTGGCTCGCGGTATCGGCCGACGCGCTGTTCGCGGGCGTCGCGGCCTGGGCGGTGGCATTGCTGGCGGTCGCGACCCGTCCGGGGGCGGGCCGGACAGCGGCCGCCGTCGGATCCGGTCTGCTGTTCGGATTCGGTCTGTACCTGAACTATGGCCTGGTGCTGATGATCGTCCCGGCGGCGGCCGTCGTCGCCGCGCGAGGATTGCGGCCGGTGCTGCCCGCCCTGTTCGGTGTCGCCCTGGTGGTGGCGGCGTTCACCGTGAGCGGATTCTGGTGGCTGGATGGCTATCACCTTGTGGTGCAACGGTATTACCAAGGCATCGCCAGCGAGCGGCCGTATTCCTACTGGGTGTGGGGCAACCTGGCCGCGACGGTGTGCGCCGTGGGCCTGGCGACCGCGGCGGCCGGGCCGCGCGCGGCGCGAGCACTGGCGCTCGGCGCTTCCGCATCGCCGACCGCCGTGCTCGGTGAGCGGGTGCCCGGCACCGGGGTCTCCGGTGCCGTACGGAGTGCGTGGTCTTCGAAAGCTGCTGTCTACCTGCATAATTGGCGTGTGGCTGTCGATCCCGCCGCACTGCTCGCCGCGGCGGCGCTGATCGCGATCATCGCCGCGGACCTGAGCGGGCTGAGCAAGGCGGAGACCGAGCGGATCTGGTTGCCGTTCGACATGTGGTTGCTGGCGGCGACCGCTTTGCTTCCGCCGCGCTGGATGCGGCTCTGGCTGGCGGTCCAAGCGGTGGGGGCGCTGCTGCTCGTTCATCTCCTCCTCACGAATTGGTAAGTCCTATGCGCATTCTGGTGGCCGACGACGACGCGGTGGTGCGGGAGGTGGTGCGCCGATACCTGGAACGCGACGGGCTCACCGTCGTAGAGACCGCCGACGGCCCCGCGACCGCGGCGGTGCTGGCGCGCGACGACATCGACCTGGCGGTGCTCGACGTCATGATGCCGCCGCCGGACGGCATCGACCTGTGCCGCGCGGTGCGCGCCGGGCGGCACCCCGACATGCCTATCATCCTGCTCACCGCGCTCGGCGAAGAGGAAGACCGGGTGTTGGGACTGCAATCGGGCGCCGACGACTACCTTGTCAAGCCGTTCAGCCCGCGCGAACTCGCGCTGCGGGTGGCCTCGGTGCTGCGACGTGCCCACCGGCCGCCGCCCGTCGCCGAACAGGTGCTGCGCAGCGGCGCGATAGAGGTCCGCCCCGGCGCCCGCTCGGTGCTCGTCGACGGCCGCCGGGTGGACCTGACCGCCCGCGAGTTCGACCTGCTGACCTTCCTGCTCGCTCACCCGCAGCGCGTGTTCGGCCGCACCGAACTGCTGGAACGGGTGTGGGGGTGGACATTCGGCGATCAGTCCACCGTCACCGTGCACATCAAACGCCTGCGCGCCAAACTCGGTGCCGCGCACCGGATCGAGACGATCTGGGGCCGCGGCTACGCGTGGGGCCGGCCCGGAGAGGACACCGATGCCGACTGACCTGGTGGCCCTCATCGGGTACGCGCTGGCCGGATCGGTGCCCGTGGTGGCCCTGGGCGCCGTGGCGATCCGGCTCACCCACAACCGCAGCCTCACCACCAGCATGGTGGTGCTGGTGCTGATCCCGACTCTGGCCACCCTGGTCGGTGTGGTCTCGGTGAGCGGCATGATGTTCACCGACGAGCTGCGCCGGATCGGCGTGGTGCTCGCGGTGGTGACGCTCGTCGGCGTGTCCACGGCCATCGTGCTCGGCCGCATCCAGGCCCGGAAGACGGTGTGGGAGAGGCAGATGATCGAACAGGAGCGAGCCGCCGAGCGATCGCGCCGCGAACTGGTGGCCTGGGTCAGCCACGATCTGCGCACTCCGCTGGCGGGCATCCGGGCCATGGGGGAGGCCCTGGTCGACGGCGTGATCGACCGCCCGGAAACCGTCGAACGGTACGCGCGGCAGATCGTGCGCGAGACCCATCGGCTCTCGGCCATGGTGGACGACCTGTTCGAAATGTCGAAGATCAACTCCGGTGCGCTGCGGCTCGAACTCGAACCGGTGGACCTGCGCGAACTCATCGACGAGGTGACCGCCGCCAACCAGCCGACCGCGGCCCGCGCCCGAGTGGAACTCACCGCGCGGCAACCGGATTCGCCCATCATGGTGTCCGCCAGCGACCGCGCGCTGACCCGTGCGCTCGCCAACCTGGTCACCAACGCCATCGAGCACACCCCGCCCGGCGGCCGCATCGAGGTCTCCGCCGGTAGCTCCGGCGACAGCGCCTGGGCTCGCGTCGACGACAGCGGCCCCGGTATCGACCCGGTCGATCTGCCCCGCATCTTCGAAATCGCCTACCGAGGCACCGCCGCCCGCTCCCCGGCCGCCGACACCGGCACCAACAGCGGCATGGGCCTGGCGATCACCGCGGGCCTGGTCCGGGCCCACCACGGCACCGTCACCGCCGCCAACCGAGAACCGGGCTGCCGCTTCGAGATTCGCCTACCGCTCGCGGCGGCTGCGAGCGGTGGGTGATCGGCCAGGTGGCAATTCACCACTTGGTCGGCCTCACCATCGGACCCTGGGACGTATCAGGTCGTTCTCATCGGTGGTCCGGCTGAGCGGCGGGTCCGCTTTGCCGGGTGGGGTGCCGGTACGTGTGGGGCCCTGCTGCCGCCGCCAGGTGGGAGTGCCGGTGTCCGCGGCGGGTGCGCACCGCCGGTCGGGTGCGGGTGCCTGCGGCGGCTGCTGCCGCCAGGTGGGGTGCGTGGGTGGGTCTGCTACTGCCAGGTGGGGGCGCCGGTGGCTGCGGCGGAACGGAGTGGGGCGGTGGCGAATTCGGTGAGACCTTCGGCGGGGGTGACCGCGGCGTGGAAGTCGAGGATCTCGGCCGCGCGTTGCGGACTTGCCACGATGTGGCGCACGTCGCCGGGGCGGTACTCGCCGGTGATCACGGGTGGTTTGCCGTTGGCGGCGCGGGCGAGCAGTTCGGCGACGGTGCGGATGTCGATGGGGGTGCCGGAGGAGATGTTGAGGGGCACGAAACCCGACGGCGGCTTCCGGATCGCGGCGACATTGGCGGCGGCGACATCACGCACGTGCACGAAATCCCGCATCTGGCCGCCGTCCTCGAACACGCGCGGCGCCTCGCCCGCCTCCAGCGCCGAACGGAAGATCGCCGCCACCCCGGAATACGGTGTGTCCCGGGGCATTCCGTCGCCGTAGACGTTGTGGTACCGCAATGCGGTCACCGTGCCGCCGGTCGCCGCCGCCCAGGCGCACGCGTAATTCTCCTGCGCCACCTTGCTCGCCGCGTACAGGCTGCGCGGGCGCAGCGGGCTGTCCTCCGCGATCGGGGCCCAGTCCAGTGGTTCGCCGCTCACCGGATCGCGATGGTCGAACCGGCCGCGGTCGAGGTCCTCGCGGCGGCGCGGGGGCGGGTCGGCGGTCTCGTGGCCCGCGCCGCGATAGCACCCCTCGCCGTACACCACCATCGACGACGCCAGCACCAGCCGCCGCACCCCGGCCCGCGCCATGGCCGCGAGCAGGACGGCGGTGCCCAGATCGTTGTGGCTGGCATAGGCGGGAGCGTCGGTGGCGCTGACCCCCGCGCCCACCACCGCGGCCTGGTGGCACACCACATCCACTCCGGCCAGCAGCGCCGCCACCGCGTCGGGATCGCGGACATCGGCGCGGCGCACCCCGCCGGGCGGCGCGGCGTCGCGGCCATGGGCAGCGGCGAGCATGAGATCGGCCGCGACCACCTCCGCGCCCGCCTCGGCCAGGGCCTTGTGAACGTGCGAACCGATGAACCCGGCGGCGCCGGTCAGCAGAACCCGCATCGGCTCAGGCGGGCAGGGCGGTCGAAGGCATCATGCCCACGATCTTCGCCGCTACGAGCCGCCGGAGCCGGGAACGCGGCGGGTGCGTCACGGATCGGTAAGAAATTCAGGCGACGGCACAGTCGCCGAGGTTCGTCAGAGCACCGCCTGGGTCTGGGTCACCTTGGCGACGAGTTTTCCGGCGTCGTCGTGAATCTCGGTCTCGACCACGATGAAGCTGCGGCCCGCGTGCAGGGCCCGCGCGGTGGCCACGGCGTACCCGGACCGGACCGCGCGCACGAAGTTCGTCTTCGACTCCACGGTCGTCGTCCCCTGCTTGCCCTCGGGCAGGTTCAGGAACGCGCACACCGCGCCGGTTGCGTCCGCCAGCGACATCAGCACGCCACCGTGCAGCGCCCCGCCCAGCGTGCACAGGCTCTCGTCCCAGGCCAGCCGGCTGCGCACCACATCGCGCCCGTGCTCGAGCACCTCCACCCCGAGTCGCTCGGTGAACGGCATGGTTCGGTGGAACAATCGCGTGCCCTCGGTATCGGTCATGCGACGAGCATGCCGGGTGGCTACCGGCACGTCGATTACCCGCGGGGTAATGACCGGCGCTATGCGGCGGCGACCGTGGGCCGCACGCGCGGAACCCGGTGTGCCCGCGCCCGCACCGCCAGTGCCACCACCAACACGATCGGCGCGAAAAGCGGTGGCGCACCGAGCGTTATGCCGAGCACGAGGTCGGCGAGCGGCCCGGCGACCGCCAGATTCATCAACCAGGCCGGAGCGTTCCGGAGCCGCGGGCCGCGGTCGCCGAAGGCGGTTCTGCCCCACGGCTTCGCGAACGACACCCAGGCTTGGAAGGCCAGCCCGCCGCCCATCACCACCGCACCGATGATGGCGATCGCCACCGGACCCTGCCGCCCGGCGTCCGCGGCGGCGACGATCTCGGGCATGCGCGGGCTCAGCACGAAGATGCCCACGCCGAGTTGGAACAGGGTGAGCACGAATTTCGCTGTCACCCAACGTCGTTGGAAATAGCCGAAGCTGGTACAGGCCGCCAGCAGGAATCCGGTGAACGCGGCGGCGTTGGCCGAGTACACCAGCACGGCCCGATCGAGCAGATCGGCGGCGTGCGCCGGTCCGGACTTACCCGGCCCGGGCGGGCTCACCGCACCGGCCGACATCAGCACCCCCAGCGCCACCGCCATGCTGGCCCATCCGACCGACGTCACTACGTGCAGCCACACCAGCAACTGCCGGGCTCGGCGACTCGACAATCCCATGCCGACATGATGACCGGGGGAAGCCCGCCGCACATCCGGGATCGACCCTGAAATCTCCCCGAGGCGAGTGGGTCGAAACGCCGCTCAGCCCATGCGTCCCACGACGCCGCGCGGCAGCAGCGGCAGCACGATGTTCAAAGCGCGCCAAGGCCATTGCGGCACGCAGGCGCGCACGGTCTCACGTTCGATGGCGGCGACCATCGAGGCGACCCCTCGCTCCAGCGGCACGGCCAGCTTGTTGTCACCGGCTCGCGCCACCATCTCGGTGGCGATGAAGCCGGGCTGCACGGTGGTCACCGCGATCGGGCTGCCACGCAACTCGGTGGTCAGCGCGTCGCCGAGAGCGGACAGGCCCGCCTTGCTGGCCGAGTAGGCGGCCTTCCTGCCCGGAAATCCGCGCACCGCGCTCATCGAGGAGATGAGCACCAGATGCCCCGAATCCTGTGCCCGGAAGATCTGCAGCGCGGCCTCGGCCTGCGCCAGCGCGCCGACGAGGTTGGTGGTCACGGTCGCGATATTGGCGTCGGCGCGGCCGGTGCCGACGGGCGCGCCCTTGCCCAGACCGGCATTGACGATCACCCGGTCCAGTCCGCCGAGTTCGTCGCGGAGTTCGGTGAACACCGTGGGCACGGCCTCGTGATCGTTGACGTCGAGCCCGCGCACCGCGACGGTGATGCCGGGGTGCGCGGCCGACAATTCGGTGCGCAACTGCTCGAGATTGTCGACTCGGCGCGCGCAGAGTGCGAGGTCCCGCCCTCGTCGTGCGAATTCGCGAGCCATGCCCGCGCCGAGTCCCGAGCTCGCGCCCGTGATGAGAATCTTGCGCCTGGTCATGCGCCAACCCTATGGGATCACGGCACGACCGGCCCGCGCTCACATGAGATCGTCGAATTCCCCTGCGCTGCAGCCTCGAATCCAGGCGGCGAGTTCGGCGCGGGTGAAGATGAGCGCTCCGTCTTCGGGGTGGTTGCTGTTGCGCACGGCCACCGTGGTGTCGGGTAGCGCGGCGCATTCGACACAGTTGCCGTCCGGTCCGCTGAAACTGGACTTGCGCCAGCTGCTCGCGGGCAGCCCGGCGATCAGGGCGGCGTCCGATCTGGTCATGACTTCCTCCAAGACATGGGTTCCGATGGGTCGGCGACATTGCCATGCGGCGGAGGCCGGTAATGCGTTGTGACGGCCTCGATCCCCCGTGCCCGGCTGCGCCCTGGGGTGCGTAACCATTGGCAGCCGCGCTAATCCCGTGACTACGGTACTTTCCACCGTGCGATTGCTGTAGTGCATTCGCCGAATTCGCAGATTCGCTGCGGGGCAGGTAGGGGTGTGTTCAGGGGTATTTGCCGGAGTTCAACCCTGCTATTCGGGCGTTATCGGGCCGCCACCACCCGGCTTCGCGTCATCGTAGCTGCGTAGATGCTGCTCACAGCCCATCTTGCGGGCTGTGCGGGACCGTCCTGCGGGTACCGATGCATATGCAGGTGTGGTTGCACCTGCTCGTGCACGCAGAAGGCGGGAATTCGCTGGATTCGCAAGATAATTCGCTTGTCGCGATACAAAAAGCGCGCGATCGATTTTCGGAAAACGATGCGAATTCGTTTCGTCAGGACACGCGGTGCGCACCCGCGGAAGGCACCGCGACAAAGGTGCGCGGCTCGGCGAACCCGTCGGCGCGGAATCGCTGTTCGATGGCTCGTGCGGTCCGCTCGGTGCGGTCGGCGGCGGTCAGCGCGATGATGCTGCCGCCGAAACCGCCGCCGACCATCCGGGCGCCGTAGGCCCCCGCCGCCACCGCGGAGTCGACCGCGGCGTCCAGTTGCGGTGTGGAGATCTCGAAGTCGTCGCGCAGCGAGGCGTGCCCGGCATCGAGGATGGGCCCGATCGCGCGCGGATCCCCGCCGCCGCGCAGCGCCTCGACCACCGCCAGTACCCGGGCGTTCTCGGAGACGATGTGGCGGGCCCGCCGGCGCAGCACCGGATCGGCGAGCCGGTCGACCTCACCGACGTCGGTGACATCACGCAGGCTGCGCACGCCGAGAGCCGCGGCGGCCTGCTCGCATTCGGTGCGCCGCCGCCCGTAGCCGCCGTCGGCGAGCCGGTGCGGCGTGTTGGTGTCGACCACCAGCAATGCCAGTCCGGTCGCGGCCAGATCGAAGGGCACCTGGGCGTGCTCGCCCTTGCCGAAATCGAGGAACAACGCGTGCCCGGCGGTGCACAGCACCGACGCGGACTGGTCCAGGGTGCCGGTGGCCGCGCCGACGTACGAGTTCTCCGCGGCCCGGCCGACATCGATGAGATCGGCGTCGGTCACCGGGAGCGCGAACAGGTCGCGCAGCGCGATCGCCACCGAGCATTCCACCGCCGCCGAGGACGACAGCCCGGCGCCGACGGGAACCGCGCCGTCCAGTACCAGTTCCACGCCCGCGATGGCGTGCCCGCGCCGGACGTATTCGTGCACCACGCCGAGCGGGTAGCGGGCCCACCCGGCCACCCGCGACCCGTCGAGTTCGGCGATCGGCTCGTCCACCGTGTCGCCGGGGTGCTGGCGCGAGGACACCCGGACCCGGCCGTCGCCGGTGGCGCGGGCCGCGCAGGTGACCGTCTGCGGCAACGCGATCGGCAGGGCGTAGCCGTCGTTGTAGTCGGTGTGCTCGCCGATGATGTTGACGCGGCCCGGTGCGGCCCAAACCCCTTGCCGCACCGGCGTTCCGCTCGCGCTCATCGCACCTCCCGCAGTTCGGCCGCGACCGTCTCCGGCGTGGTGTCGCTGATGAACACGCTCATCCCGGACTCCGATCCGGCCAGGTACTTCAATTTCCCGGCCGCCCGGCGGATCGAGAAGAGCTGTAAGTGCAGCCACCAATCAGCGCGCGGCACACCGGATTTCGGCGTCGGCGCCTGATTCCAGGCGGCTATGTAAGGCATGGGGGTGTCGAAGCGGTGGGCGAAGCGGCGCAGCACGTCCAGATACAGCGCCGCGAAACCGTCGCGCTGCGCCTCGTCGAGGTCGGGCAGGTCGGCGACGCGGCGATGCGGATACAGCTGCACCTCGTACGGCCAGCGCGCGAACGGCGGGACGAAGGCGGTCCACTCCTCGTTGGCGGCCACCACCCGCGACTCGGCCGCGCGTTCCGCGGCGAGCAGATCGCCGAACAGGTTGGCGTCGTGCGACTTCCGGTATCGCGCTACGTTCTCGGCGATCTTGGCCACGCGCGGAGTGACGAACGGGTAGGCGTAGATCTGACCGTGCGGGTGCGACAGCGTCACCCCGATCTCCTCGCCGTGGTTCTCGAAGCAGAACACCTGGCCGATGCCGTCGAGTTCGCCGAGTTCGGCGCTGCGGTGCGCCCACACGTCCAGCACCAGCCGGGCCCGCCGCGAATCCAGCTCCGCGAACGAGGAATCGTGAATGCTGGTGAAGCACACCACTTCACAGCGGCCGAAGCCGTCGCGCAGGGGAGTCAGCGGCGAACCCGTCACGGTGTCGGGGAGTTCCGCGTGGTCGGCCGACAGCGAGGGGAAGCGGTTCTCGAAAACCGCTACCTGGTAATCGGATTCGGGGATCTCGGTGGACCGGTGCGGAGTCGACGGGCACAGCGGGCACAGATCGGCCGGCGGCAGGAAGGTACGGGTCTGCCGGTGCGAGGCGATCACGACCCACTCGCTCAGCAGCGGGTCGAAGCGGCGCTGGGAATGGGTGTGGGTCCGCGGCAGATCGCGGGTGTCGGTCGCGGTGCGCGCTACCCCCGGGTCGGCGTCGAAGTACAGGATCTCCCTGCCGTCGGCCAGTTCGCGGCGGGTGGTGATCACCGCGGCACCGGGGCCGGGGTGGGTGTGCGGTCGGGTGGCAGCGGTGCCATGACAACCTCCGAGGGAAGCTCGACAGACTCAGCCGGACACTACACCGGACGATTGTGAGCGCTCACATCGGGTGCGGAGAGTACCGCGGCACTGCGAGTCGCGGTGCCGCGGTAGGTCAGAACTCGCTGCCGAACAGACCGCCCGGTCCGTAGGAACCGGTGGGCGGCGGTGCGGGCACCATCACCCAGGGGCCGCAGTTGGTCGTCTGGAAGGCGACATCGCCCGGCTTGATCAGCACCCGGACCGGGGTGGTCCGGGTCAGGTCGCTGGCGATGATGAACTGGTTCGGATCGGGGTCACTCGCCTCCGGCACCTTGCGCAAGCGCTGCCAGTAGCAGGCGTGGACCGGGTCGGTGGTCCCGGGCGCCTGGTAGATGCCGGGCTGGATGTCGACACCCACCCGGTACAGCCCGTCACCGGGGACGTTCGTCGCCGGGTCGGCGGCGGCGGTTCCGGATCCGAGCACGGTCACCGCGGCGGCCACGGCTCCCGCGATCACAAGCGTGCGTCCACGCACGGCGTTCCTCCTCGACTTCATGTGCGGGCCGCCGATCGGTCCGGACGGCCGCGGAAGTTCCCCGTGACTTCCGGGGGTCCGGTCTATCAGAGTTCGCGAGATCGATTGGCCGGAATGATGAAATTCGGTGGCGCGCCACAGCCGCCCGGTGGACTCGCGAAAATTGATGTGCGCGCGGCGATGCCTTCCGTGCGCTTCTCGCGATATTCCAGGCATGAGTGGTCTCCGGTCTGTTTCCCCCGACAGTGACATCGCCTGCGGCCCGCGGTGCGCCCGACTGTGTACCCGAGCCGGGCTGGCCGCGGTGCTCGCCGCCGATCAGGGACTATTGCATTGGCGGGCGATGCGGAGGCTGGGCGACACCGGTCTGGCCGAGCACGCGGTGCAGGACACGCTGCTGCGGGCGTGGCGCGGCTGCGGGACCTACGATCCCGACAAGAGCAGCGTGCGCACCTGGTTGTTGTCGATCGAGCGCAATGTGCTCACCGATCTCGCGCGGATGCGTGCCGTGCGGCCGGCCGAGGCGAGCTGGGACGACTTCGCCGAGACCGCCGACCGGCGTGGGGCTCGCCCCGACTTCGCCGACACGCTGGCGGACGGTCTGCTCGTTTCCGAACTGCTGGCCCGGCTGCCCGATCCCCAGCGACACGCCGTGGTGCAGGTGATTCTGCACGATCGCGCTTACCGAGATGTTGCTGAGGACCTCGGCGTGCCGGTCGGGACCGTCAAGACCCGGGTGCATTACGCACTAAGGTCACTGCGTCAGCTCCCTCGAAGCGCCTGAGTGTGGCAGTAACGGTTCGGTAACTGTGCTTGCGTGACGGGACCTCTGTTGCCAGAGTGAACCACTGGGTTTGGTGTTACTAGTGGGAAGGGAGGGGCGACCCGCTACTGGGTGCGCCGTCCGCACATGAAGCCAAGCATCGTCAAGGCCGGTCTCTGCCTCGCCGTCACGGCCGCGGCCCTCGCTCCATCCGCCGGGATGCTCCCGGCGGTCGCAGTCGCCGCCCCCGCGGATCCGGACATGTCGAGCAAGCTCGCCGGCAAAACGGTGTTCCTCGACCCGGGTCACCAGGGCTCCGACCACAACCAGGACATCAGCCGTCCGGTCGGAGACGGCCGCGGCGGCACCAAGGAATGCCAGACGACGGGCATGACCACGGTGAACGGCGTGCCCGAGCACACCATCACCTGGAATGTGTCGCAGTTGGTGAAGCAGTCGCTGGAGGCGATGGGCGCCCGCGTGGTGCTCAGCCGCCAGGACGACACCGGGTGGGGCAGCTGCATCGACGAGCGCGCCGCCGCGGCGAACGACTCCGGAGCGGATGTCGCGATCAGCATCCACGCCGACGGCGCGCCCGCCTCCGAACGCGGCTTCCATCTGATCGTGCCGCAACTGCCGATCCCGGACCCCACGGCCAACCAGGTGCAGTCGGGCGCCGGGCTGGCCGCGACCAAGGTCGTGCGCGACGCCTACCTGCAAGCCGGCTTCCCCGCGGCGACCTACGGCGGCGCGGTAGACGGTCTGCAGACCCGCGCCGATATCGCCGGGCCCGCGCTGACCCGCGTCCCGGACGTGTTCCTGGAGATGGGCAACGGCGCCAACGCGGAGGACGCCGCCGAACTCGAGTCCCGCGAAGGGCAACTCGAACACGCCGTCGCCATTGCCACCGGCCTGACCGGCTACCTGCTCGGATTCGGTGCGCCGCCGCTGCCCTCCGGTTCCGCGGACGGGCGTGCGTCGGCGAATACTCCACCGGGACAAGAGAATCCGCTCACGAACGATGGCCCCGCCGATGCGGGGCAGGGCACTGCGCCCGGCCGCTCCTCGACCGCCGCGCCCGGGGCAGCCCAATCCGCGCCCGACGGATCCGCCCGGTCCGCACCGGACGCGTCCACACCGGGAGCGGACCAAACCAGCTCCGGCGCAACGCCTCCGGGCGCCTCCGCGCACTCCGCGCCGGGAGCGGGCCAGGCCCGCCCGGATGCGTCCGCACAGTCCGTCCCGGGAACGGAGCAGACAGCGCCGGATGCGTCCGCGCAGACCGGGCCGGGAGCGGATCAGATCGCGCCGGGTGGTGTGGCTCCGGGTGCGTCGGCACAGGCCGTGCCGGGAGCCGAGCAGACTGCGCCGGGTGTTTCGGCGTCGGGTGCGTCGGCGCAGGCTGTGCCGGGAACGGAGCAGACTGCGCCGGGTGTTTCGGCGTCGGGTGCGTCGGCGCAGGCTGTGCCGGGAGCGGAGCAGACTGCGCCGGGTGGTGGGGCCTCGGGTTCGTCCGCGCACGCCGCTCCGGGAACGGGACAGAGCGCGGCGGGGGCCGAGACTCCGGGAGTGTCCGCGCAGACCGGGCCGGGAGCGGATCGGTCAGGGCGGAGTGCGGCGTCAGCGTCGGCTGATCCGGGGGCGGGTCAGGTCGCGCCGGGAGCGGCTGCGCAGGGAAGTGGTGAGTCGGCATCCGGTGCCGCGCCGCCGAATGCGAACGCGCAGCACGTGCCTGGCAGTTATACCCCGGGCACACCGGACGGCAACGCCCAGGCGCCGGGACCGGGTTCGCCCAACGCGTACACCACGCCGAACGCGTACACCTCCCCCGATGCGTACGCCCCAGGCGCGCCGCGGGCGACCGCTCCCGGTAATTCCGCGACAGCGCCACCATCCGCTCCGGGCACCGCGCCGGGCTCCGACCCGTCCACCACCTCGGACTCGGCCGCCAGCTCGCTCGTCACCACCGCGATGCAACTCCTCCTCCCCCTGGCGAAGTCGCTGGGAATGGACGACGCCGCGGTCAACTCCGAATTGATCAACCTGGCCTACACCCTGGCCGCCACCCTGCTCGGCCCGGGCAGCTCGGAAAGCTCCGGCGCACAGGGTTCTCCGGGGGCGAAAAGCATCCCGGGCACGCACAGCGGTCCCGCCGCGCGCTGATCCGAGCACAACCGAGCGAAGCGTTCACCGCGCGCCCCGTCCGATTCGGCGGGGCGCGCGGTGCCTTCGTGTTCCGGGTCCGCGAGCGGTCACCCGGTTGTCCGCCGAACCTCGCGTGGCGCGGCGCCACCATGCGTGCGGCATCGCGATCATCGCCGAGATCGGGCCTTCCCAGCGGCCGGCTCTCTGGAAGCGGTCCGCCGATCTACTGGGCGAGAAGCCGGAGTATCTCCGCTGTGTCGTCCGACGGCCGCATCATGGCCAGCTCCGCGGGGGTCTTCCCGGACCAGCGGCCCGCCTGCGGACCCGTCCGTCCATCGGTCCGTGCTCCGGCTTGCAGAAGAACGCGGACGCACGCGAGAGAACCACGGTCCGCCGCCGCGCACAGTGGCGGCCAGTCGGCGGGCAGGTCCGGATGCATGCCGTGGTCGAGTAGTAGCCGCACGGCCTCGGCATGGTCCTTGTGCGCGGCCTTGGACAGGGCGTTCGGCGGCACTTCGATGCCTTGGGCCAGCAGGTAGGTGAGAATCTCGGTCCGGCCCCACTCAGCCGCCCAGCCGAGCAGCGAGTCTCCCGGCACTGTGACGCTCGTCAGGTCGACACCGGCTTCGTGGGCACGGCGTACTTCGGCGGCGTCGGCGCGGACGACCGCCATGACGAGATCGAACTCTTCCGCACCGGACACGGCATCAGTATGCCGTCCCGGTCCGGGTCAGGGGCCACGGAATGTGGTCGACGGACAACCGTGGCGGGGCGGCACACGCTCGTCGGGCACGGCTAATATTGCCGGGATGCGTGCGGAGGACGAGCTGGGTATGGCGGATCGGCGCATTCCGGTGCTGGTCGTGGCGGGGTATCTGGGGGCCGGGAAGACGACGCTGCTCAATCATCTGCTGCGGCAGCGCGAGGCGCGGATCGGTGTGGTGGTCAACGACTTCGGGGCCGTCAATATCGACGCCATGCTGGTGGCGGGGCAGGTCGACGCCATGGTGTCGCTCGGCAACGGATGTGTCTGCTGCGCGGTCGATGTCACCGAACTCGACGGCCTGTTCGCGCGACTGGCGGAGCCGCGCAATCGCATCGACGTGATCGTGGTGGAGGCGAGTGGACTGGCCGAACCCCGCAACCTGATTCGCATGGTGGTCGGCAGCGACAATCCGCGCATCCGCTACGGCGGCCTGGTCGAGGTGGTCGACGCCGAGCATTTCGACGCCAGCCGCGACCGCCACCCCGAACTGGCGACGCACCTGCGGCTGGCCGATCTGGTGGTGCTGAACAAGGCCGATCGAGTACCCGTCGAGCGGCTGACCAGGCTGCGGCAGGAGATCACCGAACTGGTGGGCGCGGTGCCCGTGTACGCGACCACTCGCGGCCGCATCGACCCGCGATTGCTGTTCGACCCGCCGCGCTCCGGGACGGCACCGGTGGCCGAGCAGCTCAGCTTCGACGAACTACTGGCCGAGGACCACGACCACGACGTCCCCGGCCACCACCACCTGCACGACGACTACGACAGCGTATCCTTCACCAGTACAACAGATCTCGACCCGCGCCGCCTGGTCGACTTTCTCGAGGACCCGCCCCCGGGCCTGTTCCGCGCCAAGGGCTGCACCGCATTCGGTGTCCGAGACGAACGACGCAAGTTCGTGCTGCACGTCGTCGGCCGCCACGTGGTCTTCGAACCCGCGCCCTGGGAACGCGGCGAAACCCGCGAAACCCACTTGGTATTGATAGGTTCCGGCATGGACACCGCCACGGCCACCGCCCGCCTGCACGACACGGTCCACGCCGCCCCCGAACCCCTCGACAACCAAGCGATGCTCCCGGTCTGGCGCTACGTCTCCCGCGACCTCGACGCCGCCGACCCCAGCGACCCCGAAGACATCGAGAACGCCTGGGCCGCTACCGCTTTCGGCTTGCCGGACGATCCCGAGTAGCGTCCGCCCATGCGCCGCGACAGCGATCGGCGGCGTGGCCGCGCTCCTGTCACATCGCCCCGGTGAAGCCATCCCAGGCGCTCCCCGCGTCGGGGGCGTCATCGCGCTGGGCGGTTGCCTGGATGAGGCCGTAGGGGCGGTCGGCGGCGTGGAAGACCTCGTTGGAGTTGTCGATGCCGAATCGTTCGAGGTCGTAGGAGAAGTGGTGTCTGTTCGGCGCCGACAGCCGGATCTCGGCCAGGCACGGATATGCCCGCAGTGCCGCGCTGCCCATGTCGAACAGCGTCTGCTGCAACGCTTTCGACTGCAGTAGTGCGAACCGCTCGATGAGCACGGCCTTGATTCCCGCGTAGGCGGCGTCCCAATCCGCTGGTGGCGCGGCGAATCGCCACCGTGCCACCAGGCTGGTGGCCATCATCCGGTCGTGCGTCGGCTCCAGCACGGTGAACTCGTCGGTGTGGAAGCCCGCGAACTCCGACCCCGTCGACTTCAGCAGCACCAGATCCTTGATGCCGCCGATCACCCATTCGCGTCGCCGGGATCCCTTGCCCTGCACGGTGATCGCCGCAGTACGCACCTCCGGGCCGCGACGTGTCCAGGTGTGGTCGTGGGGGCGGCCGTCGGCGTGCGCGCGCTCCCAGGCGTACTCCTCGATCTCGAGGCGCGCCGACTCGACGGGCTCGATGTCGTCGACGAAATGCCGTGCGAGCGCCAGCCCGTAGTCCTCGATGCTGCCCGCTCCATGGGTTTTCGCGTACGCGTAGATGGTCTGCTTCTGCGAGTCGGTGGGCAGCACCGTGCCCTGATCGCCCGCGGTGTGCGCGGGCTCGAACGCGCCGCGCAGGCACGAGGACACGTTGAGGTCGCGAATCTCGTGCCGGGCGGTGTCGCGGTAGATGCGTACCACGCGGTTCTCGGCCTTACCGTACTGATGGGGCCCCAGCACGATCCTGCCGGTCAGATCGGTCATGGTCACTCCTGTGTCGTGCGGTGGTTTCCCACAGTGGACCATTGCCGCCGGCCGCGTGCCCGGCGACGGGCCGGTATCACAGTGACCTAGGAGCGCATCTGCTCGGTGAGCGCCGCCTCGAATTCGTCCAGGCACACGCCCGCCCCGGCCAGCTCGCGGATCGCCAGGCACTCGCGGTTGCGCAGCAGTGCCAGCTGCAGATGTTCGACGCCGATGTAGTCGTGGCCGAAGCGCCGGGCCAGATCGCCGGCCGCGCCGACGATCCGGTTCCGGTTGGCCGCGGGCTCATAGGCATCGGACCGCATCGCCGAGCGCAACGTCTCGGCGATCTCGCGGGGCTCGCCGCCGAGGCTGCCGAGCACATGCACCGGTACCGCGTCCGGATTGTCGAGAATGGCCAGCTGGAGATGCTCCGGGCCGATGTAGTCGTGGCCGCGTTCGCGCGCGACGGCTTGGGCGTAGCCGAACACCCAGTTGGTCCGCGGGGTGAGGGTCAGGGCTGCGTCCGGCTGCGTCATCCGTTGATCATTACGGTGAGCGCGGATTCCGGACAAGCACTTTCACATTCAGCCGCAGGCGTCGACCCACTCGGACATGCCGTCGGCGAACAACTGGCGTTTCCAGATGGGCACCTCGTGCTTGATCCGGTCCACCAATTCGGCGCAGGTGGCGAAGGCCTCGGCGCGGTGCGGGGCGGCCACCGCGACGGCGATGGCGAGATCGCCGATGGTGAGCGATCCGACCCGGTGGACCGCCGCGACCGGCAGGCCCGCCGTGGCCGCGACATCGGCGCAGACCCGGCGCAGGAAGGTCTCGGCCTGCGGGTGCGCGGAGTACTCCAGGGCCGAAACCGCCTGGCCGCCATCATGATTGCGCACCATGCCGGTGAACACGACGACCGCGCCGTGTTCGGGACCGATCACCGCCCGCTCCACCTCGGCCGGGTCCAGTGGCCGGTCGCTGATCGCGGTGAGCCGAACCTCGTCACTCATGACTGCCTCCTCCGGCCACCTGGGCCAGCAGATGATCCAGCAGCGGTTCCAGAACGCCGATGCCGTCGCGTACGCCGCCGGGGGAGCCGGGCAGATTCACGATCACCGACCGCCCCGCGAGCCCCGCGACGCCGCGACTCAGCGCGGCCAGCGGGAAGGTCGCGGTGCCCGCCAGCCGGACCGCCTCGGCCACCCCGGGCAGTTGCCGGTCCAGCACGGCCAGGGTCGCTTCGGGCGTCGCGTCGGTGGGGGAGGCGCCGGTGCCGCCCGTCGTGATCACCAGGCCCGGCTCGCCGGACAGCGCGTCCGCCAGCCCGGCCGCGATCTCGGCATCCGCGTACACCAGCGGCCCGCGCACCGAGAACCCTTTGCCCGCAAGCCATTCCACCAGCACCGGCCCGGTCTTGTCGACGCGCGTCCCGCCCGCCACCCCGGTCGAGGCCACCACAACCACCGCCGTCCGCGTGCCCTCGATGGAGGTGCCGCCACTCACGCGCTGTGGATCGTGACTGCCGGACCCGGACTCCGAGAACGGCGACGGAAACGTTGGGGACGAGCCGGATTTCGCGCCATGGACGGATGCCGCGGCGGCCCGGTCCGGAGGTCCGGGGCGTGCTGCGTGGTCCGCCCGTTCCCAATGGCCGTGCTTGCCGCCGTCTTTGGTCAGCAGCCGCACGCCGGTGAGTACCGCTGCCGGGTCGACGGCCTTCACCATGTCGTGCAGGGTCAGCCCGGCGACGGCGACGGCGGTGAGCGCTTCCATCTCGACTCCGGTGGGGCCCTTGGTCTTCGCGGTCGCCTCGATGGTGATGGCGTCGGCGGTGAAGCCGAAGTGCACGTCCACGGATGACAGCGCCAGCTGATGACACAGCGGGATCAGCTCGGAGGTCTTCTTCGCGCCCCCGATACCGGCGATGCGCGCGGTCGCCAGTACGTCGGCCTTCGGCATGTCGTCGGCCCGCACCAGTCGCACCACCTCGGCCGTGGTGCGCAACTCGCCCGCCGCGACCGCGGTGCGGGCGGTGTCGCGCTTGGCGCTCACGTCGACCATCCGCGCGCGACCTTCGGAATCGACATGCGACAGCGCGGAATCGGGCGATGACTGCTCGCTCATAGCTCCCAGACTTTCACGGTCGAACCCGCCGCCAGCTCGGTGACCTCGGCGGGAATTTCGATCAGCACATCGGCCTGCGCCATCGCCGCGATGAGATGAGATCCGGGCCCCGAGGTCGGCGCCACCCCGCCGGGCTCGAGCCGGCCGCGCAGGAACTGCCGCCGCCCCGCCGGGGACCGCACCGAATCACGCAGCGGCACATCATGTTTCGGTACGGGTGGCAGACCGGACAGCTCACGCAGAATGGGCCGGGCGAACACCTCGAACGACACCATGGTGCTCACCGGATTGCCGGGAAAACTCAGCACCGGCACACCCTCCACCACCGAGAGTCCTTGCGGCCCACCGGGCTGCATCGCTACCGAGCCGAATTCGCCGCCGATACCGGCCAATACGTCCTTGACGACCTCGAAATCGCCCTTGGACACCCCACCCGAGGTGAACACGACATCCGCCGCCCGGGTCGCCGCACCCAGCTTGCGGCGGAATTCGCCGGGATCGTCGGTACTGTGCTCGATCGACACCACCTCGACGCCGTTGGCGGCCAGCGCCGCGCCCAGCGCGATGCCGTTGGAGTTGTAGATCTGCCCGGGCCGCAACGGTTTTCCCGCGGGCATCAACTCGTCGCCCGTGGTCAGTACCGCGGCGGCGACCCGCCGGAACACCGGCAGCGTCGCCAGCCCGACCGCCGCCAGCGCCGCGATGTGCCGCGGCGCCAGCAGCGTCCCGGCAGGCACGAGCAGATCCCCGGCGTGCACGTCGGTGCCGGGCTCTCGCACGAAATCGCCTGTCTTGCGGCCACGTTCGATCGTCACCGTGCCGTCACCGGCGCGGGTGTCCTCCACCGGCACCACGCAGTCCGCGCCGGGCGGGATCGGCGCTCCCGTCATGACCTTCATCGCCGCACCCGGGGGCAGTGGGGCCTGGCCCGGCTGGCCGGCCGCGACGATCCCGGCCAGCGGCAGCGTCACGGGCGTCACCGCCACCGACTCGGCGCGGACCGCGTAGCCGTCCATCCCGGAATTGCGGAACACCGGCAGGTCCACCGGCGCCCGCACCTCCTCGGCGAGCCGCCGCCCGAGCGCCTCGGCCGTGCCCGCGTCCTCGACGTCGCGGGCCGCGAGCGGGCGCAGCAACTGCTCCACGCGGTCGCGGTGCTCCTCGACGGACCGGGCCGAGGTGGTGGCGGGCCGGGCAGTCACGCGGCCACCTTGGTGCTGATTCGCTCGGTCACAGCCGCAAGCCTAGTCGGGACCGGTTCGGCCGCCCGTTCGTACGTTCCTCCGAAAGGGCTTCGACGGCCACCGCGCCGGGTTCCGCGATCGTCCAGCGCGGACCTGGGCAGACCCGGGTTCGGAAAGCTCACCACGGGTGACCGTACGGGCGTGAGACGGATACGGCAGCCATAATGGTCGCGTGACCGTCGTTCTCATGGGGATTCCCGCCGTGCGGAGCGGGCGTCCCGCGCGGGAGGGACGGCCCGACACCCCGTTGCTGGTGGACAAATTCGGGCGGGTGGCGCGTGACCTGCGCGTCTCCATCACCGAGAAGTGCTCGCTGCGCTGCACCTACTGCATGCCGGAGGAGGGCCTGCCCGCGATCCCGGTCGAGGAGTTGCTGTCGGCGGAGGAGATCGTGCGGCTGGTCGCGCTGTCGGTGCGCGAACTCGGAGTGCGGGAGGTCCGCTTCACCGGCGGTGAGCCACTCATGCGCCGCGATCTCGAACGCATCGTCGCGGGCTGCCACGCGGCCGTCCCCGAGATCCCACTCGCCATGACCACCAACGGTGTCGGCCTCGAACACCGCGCCGCCGCGCTCGCGCGGGCCGGGCTGCACCGCGTCAACGTCTCGCTGGACACCGTCGACCGCACCGGATTCACCCGCCTCACCCGCCGCGATCGGCTCGGTTCGGTCCTCGCCGGAATCCGCGCCGCCCAGCGCGAGGGCCTGGCCCCGGTCAAGGTGAATGCGGTGCTGATGCGCGAAACGCTTTCCGGCGCAGCCGATCTGCTGCAATGGTGCCTGGACGAGGGTTGCGAGCTGCGGTTCATCGAGGAGATGCCGCTGGACGCCGACCACGAGTGGGCGCGCGCCAACATGATCACCGCCGCCGAACTCCTCGACGCGCTGGGCACCCGGTTCACCCTGACCGAGGCGGGTCGCCCCGATCCCGCCGCCCCGGCCGAGAATTGGCTGGTGGACGGCGGCCCGGCCCGGGTCGGCATCATCGCCTCGGTGACGCGCACCTTCTGCTCCGACTGCGACCGCACCCGGCTGACCGCCGACGGCCGGATCCGCTCCTGCCTGTTCAGCGACCAGGAATACGATGTGCGTGCGCTGCTGCGCGCGGGCGCCGGCGACGACGAGATCGCCGACCTGTGGCGCGGCGCGATGTGGAACAAATGGGCCGGGCACGGCATCGACGCCGAGGGCTTCGTGCCGCCGGAACGGACGATGGGAGCCATCGGTGGTTGAGGTCCGCTATTTCGCCGCCATCGCCGACGCGGTCGGCAAGAGCAGCGAGCGACTCGACCTCCCACCCGAGGCCACCGTCGCCGACCTGCGCCGCGCCCTCACCACCACCTACGGCCCCACCCTCGACCCCATGCTGAAGGTCTGCGCCTATCTCATCGGCGACGAACTGACCCGCGACGAAACCACCCCGCTGGCTTCCCAGGTCGACGTCCTTCCCCCGTTCGCGGGCGGCTGACCGGTCCGGCGTGAACTTCCCGGTCACCCCGAGGACGCGAACTATGTTGGTTGGGTCCTTTCGACAAGGGATTCGGAGTGGTCGGTGACAGTTCCCGCGCTGCACCCGCGCCCCGGTAACCTGCGCGCGGTCGCCGAGGAAATCGAGCGTGCCACGGGGCTGCGTGCCGAGATTCTGCGCGGGACTCTCGTGATGTCACCACCGCCGCGCGGAAAGCACGTCGGCACCGTCCGGCGGTTGCGGCAGCAACTCGAGCCTCGGATGCCCGAGGGCCTCGCTCCCTACGAGGTCTCCTCGATCTCGATGCCGGACGATGAGGACGACTACTGCACCCCCGATCTGGTCGTGCTATCCGAGAGCTGGAATGACGACGACAACTGGCTGGCCGATCCGGCGGACGCGGAACTCGCGGTCGAAGTGATTTCAAATCCGAGATCTTCCGGACCCCTTCGGCATCGCCCTGGACACCGGTTGCCTGCCGCGATACGCCGACTGACTATCGGCGTTGTCCGCCGCGGGTGACGCGGGGCGAAAGTTTCCTCCCGCGTGTGTAGAGGAATGCGGGGGTTGTTCGTCGTCTTGGTGAGAGGGGTATCGGGCTCCTCCGCGGCGAGGAAGGATGGCGGACATGCATTATCTGGCGTTGATGGCGGGGCCGGTGGATGGCGGGCCGGAGCCGGGCACGGCCGAGTTCGATGCCGAGGTCGGGCGGTATGCGGAGTTCGAGGAGAAGGCGCGGGCGGTGATCGCGGGTGGGGCCGCGTTGTATCCGGCGGACGGTACGGGGGTGCGCGGCGCGGCGGTGGTGTCCGACGGGCCGTTCGCCGAGCAGGCCGAGGTGGTCGGGGGCTTCTACGTCTTCGACTGCCCGAACCTGGACGACGTGGTCGAGCTGGTCCGGCAACTGCCCGCAGCGGAACAGGGCCGGATCGAGGTGCGGCCGATGGCGCAGTGGAACGCGCCGGAAAAGCTCGGGTCCGACAGCTGGCTGGCGTTGCTGTGGGAACCGGCCGAGACGGTGATCGCGCCCGGCACGCCCGCGTGGGAGGCGGCGCTCGTGGAGCACCAGCGGTTCGCCGAGCGGGTGGGCACGGCCATTCGCGGTGGGGGAGCGTTGCAGCCGCCGTCCACCGCCACCACCGTGCGGGTGCGCGCGGGTGAACTGCTGCTCAGCGACGGCCCGTTCGCCGAAGGCGCGGAGGTGGTCGACGGGCTCTACATCCTGGCCGCGCCCGATGAAGCCCGGGCGGTCGAATACGCGGCGCACATTCCGCTGGGCCCGGCCGGACGAACCGAGGTGCGCCGGATCGTCGACCTCGACGGCTGATCGCGATGGGTTCGGCCGATCGCATCGACGTCGTCTACCGCGCCGAGTTCGGCCACGCCCTCGCCACCGTCGCCCGCCTGGTCGGTGACATCGGCCTGGCGGAGGACGCGGTGCAGGAGGCGTTCGCCGATGCGTTACGCAGCTGGCCCGCGTCCGGCGCACCGGCGAACCCGGGCGCCTGGATCACCACCGCGGCCCGCAAGCGCGCCCTGGACCGCTTGCGCCGTGAATCCGCCCGGGCGGCAAAGGAACACGTCGCCCTGCTGAGTGCCGCGCCGTGGGAGGAACCGGAGATGTCCCCGATCCCGGACGACCAGTTGCGGATGATCTTCACCTGCTGCCACCCCGCCCTGTCGCCGGAATCGCGGGTCGCGCTGACCCTGCGCCTGGTGTGCGGCCTGCGCACGGCGGAGATCGCCCGCGCCTTCCTGCAATCCGAGCACACCGTGGCCCAGCGCCTGAGCCGCGCGAAGGCGAAGATCCGTCAGGCCGCGATCCCGCTGCGGGTGCCTCCGGCCGACCTGCTGCCCGAACGGATGCCGAGCGTGCTGGCGTGCGTCTACCTGGTGTTCAGCGAGGGTTACTTCGCGACGTCGGGGTCGGCGGCGGTGCGGGACGAGCTGTGCGACGAGGCGATTCGGCTGGGGCGGCTGGTGTGCGGCCTGCTGCCCGCCGAGCCCGAGGCCCGTGCCCTGCTCGCCCTCATGCTGCTGCAGGACAGCCGCCGGGCCCAGCGCCGCGCGCCGGACGGCAGCCTGGTGCCGCTGGAGGAACAGGACCGCGCCCGCTGGAATCGGGAGGCCATCCGCACCGGCCTGAGCTGCCTGGTGGCGGCCGCCGAAACGGGCGGCGGCGGGCCCTACCTGGCGCAGGCCCGGATCGCCGGAGCGCACGCGGTCGCACCGAGCTGGGCGGAAACGGACTGGCACGCCATCGTCTCCGCGTACGACGAATTGCTCCGCTACACCGAATCGCCCGCGGTCCGCGTGCATCGCGCCGTGGCGGTCGGATTCCTCCGCGGCTTCGAGCATGGCTTGGCGGACCTCGACGAGATCGCGGCTCACCCCCGGCTCGCGGATACGAACCTGGTCGCCGCCACCCGCGCCGACCTTCTGCGCCGCGCCGGACGCCGCGCCGAAGCGGCCGCGCAGTACCGGCTGGCGATCGAGCGGACGGACAACGATCAGGCCCGCCGGTTCCTGCGGCGGCGGCTCACCGAGATCGAGCGGGGCTCGTCGTGAAAGATCAGTCCCGCCACCAGGTATCGAAGGGTGTGACGGGAACCGTCCGCTTGTGGCGGGTGCCGAGGAAGATCGACTCGATGCGGTCGGCCGTCTCCGCGGTGACGTCCTTGCCCTCCAGATAGTCGTCGATCTGCGCATACTTCAAGCCCAGGGCGACCTCGTCGGGCAGGGCGGGCCGGTCGTCCTCCAGGTCGGCGGTCGGCACCTTCTGCCAGGCGCTCGGCGGCGCGCCCAACTCCTGCAGCAGGGCCGCGCCCTGGCGCTTGGTCAGTCCGGTCAGCGGGGTGACGTCCACGCCGCCGTCGCCGTACTTGGTGAAGAAGCCGGTGACCGCCTCGGCGGCATGATCGGTACCGGCGACCAGCAAATTCAGCTGTCCGGCGATCGAATACTGGATCACCATGCGCTCGCGGGCCTTGATGTTGCCGCGCACGAAGTCTCGCAGCTGCGGCTCGCCGCCCAGCAGCTCCCGCAACCCCGCGGCGGATTCCGCCGCCACGGCGTCGGCGCTCGGCTTGACGTTCACCGAGATCGAGCGATCCGGCCGGATGAACCGCAGCGCGATCTGCGCGTCCTCCTCGTCGGCCTGCACGCCGTAGGGCAGCCGCACCGCTACGAAGGTGGCCTCCCGGCCCTCCGCCCGCAGTTCCTCGGCCGCCAGCTGGCACAACCGCCCGGTGAGCGTCGAATCCTGCCCGCCGCTGATGCCCAGCACGAAACCCCTTGCGGGCGTGGCCTTCAGATAGTCCTTGAGGAAATCGACACGGCGGCGCACCTCCACCTTCGGTTCGATCACCGGCCGCACACCCAGTTCGGCGACGATACGTTCACGCAGGTTGCCCATGCCGCTCACTCTACTGAGGCCCCGGGACGACCGCGCGGACCAGCCGCTCCCAGTGGTCGCCGATCTGCTCCAGGGAGTAACCGAGCACTCCGGTCTGGTGCAGGACGAGTCCGGCGTCCAGCGCGGCCAGCAGCGTGTCTGCCAGCAACGGGATGTCCGCGTCCGTTCCGGCCTGCCGAAGCAGCAGCGCCACATGGGTTTTCATGACGTTGTAGGGCGGGGTGGAGTACCGGCCCGGATCGTCGGCGGCGCGGCGCATCTCGCCCTCGACCTCGAGCCCCGCCAGCCGGGCCCGCCCGAAGGCCACCAGCCGCTCCACCGCCGGTGCTCCGGGCCCCAGCGGCGGCGGCCCGAACATGTACGCTGCCTGGAGTTTTCGCTCGGACTGGTCCAGCAGGGCCAGCATCAGCCCGGCCCGATTGCCGAACCGCCGGAACACGGTCCCCTTCCCGACACCCGCGCGCCGGGCCACGGCGTCCATGGTGACCCCGTCGGCGCCGTGCTCGTGCACCAGCTGTTCGGCGGCGTCGAGCAGCAACTGCCGGTTGCGGGCGGCGTCGCTGCGTTCCGGATGCTCCTCCGCGACCGGCAGCGTGTCCGGCGGGACCGGCGCGGCGACCGCCTCGATGGGCAGCGCGGCCGGGCCGTCGCCGGGCTGCGCTGCGGGCGCGGCGGCAGGCTCTCGTGTGTCGTAGTTCACAGCGGGGACCTCGGGCTCGGGGAATGAAAGCGGACTGCGGTCCGGTTATCGTGCAGTGAAAGCGTAACCCGCCGCAACACCGCACAAGGAGTGATCATGTCTCAGACCCGTCTACTCGCGCTGGTCGGCAGCCTGCGTGCCGCATCGTTCAACCGGCAGCTGGCCGAGGCCGCCGCGCAGACCGCGTCGGAAGGTGTCGAGGTCACCATCTTCGAGGGTCTCGGAGACATCCCCTTCTACAACGAGGACATCGACGTGCCCGGCCGGGTGCCCGCCGCCGCGGTCGCGTTGCGTGAGGCGGTGGCCGAGGCCGACGGATTGCTGTTCTTCGTCCCCGAATACAACGGGACCATTCCGGCCGCGCTGAAGAACGCCATCGACTGGGCCTCCCGTCCGTTCGGCGACGGCTCGATCAAGGGTAGGCCTTCCGCGGTCATCAGCGCCTCGATCAGCGCGAACGCCGCCAAATGGTCGCACGGCGATACCGTCAAGGCCCTGAACGTGGCCGGTGCGGCCGTGGTGGAGAGCGCTCATCTGCACTTCGGCACCATCGGTCAGCGGTTCGGCGAGGCGCATCCGCGCGACGACGCCGAGGCCCTGACCCAGCTCGCGGCCGCGGTCGGCGACCTGGTCGGTGCCGTGCGGGCACGGGTCGACGCCTGAGTTCACGACAGTTCCGTGCCGCCTATAGAATGTGAAAATCATTTTCGTTTTGGAGGTGGCATGAAGGTCCGCAACTCGCTGCGTTCGCTGAAGGACAAGCCGGGCGCGCAGGTCGTGCGTCGTCGCGGCAAGACGTACGTGATCAACAAGAAGGAGCCGCGGTTCAAGGCCCGGCAGGGCTGACCCCGCACGCGCCGGGAAAGGGCCGCTTCGTCCTGCGGGACGGGGCGGCCCTTTCGCTGTCCGGCGGGTCGGAGGAGGCGGATGGGACGGCTGTTGCCAATGGGGGAGATGGGTTTGCTGGGAGGGAGCTGCGACGCGAAATCGTGATCTGCACCACTGCCATGTCGGGTTGCGAATCGACTGTGCAGGTACTTGCGTCGAGGGAATTCCATCTTTGTGACTCGCAAGATGTCGTGTTGTAGGAATCTGTCGGCCACTAGGTGTAGTGTCTACGGCACTGGAGGACGACGCGAGCTCGAGTGTCGGGGTGGTACCTGCGACCTGGGTTTCCGGACCCGCTTCCAGGGGTTTGCGCAGTAACCACGTGGATCTTTGTGAGTCGTGCACTGCAGACGGATTCAAGGCAAGGAGAGAGGGACACTCATGACCATCACCGTGTACACCAAGCCCGCTTGTGTCCAGTGCAATGCCACCTACCGCGCTCTCGACAAGGCGGGTATCGACTACACCGTCGTCGACATCTCCGAGAACCCCGAGGCTCGCGACTACGTGATGGCCCTGGGCTACCTGCAGGCTCCCGTCGTCGTCGCCGGCGACGAGCACTGGTCGGGCTTCCGCCCCGACCGCATCAAGTCGCTGCTGACCCAGGCGGCCTGATTCCGGGAGTGGCCGTGCCCGACCTGGTCTACTTCTCGAGCGCGTCGGAGAACACGCACCGTTTCGTCGAGCGGCTGGGCCTCCCGGCCGTTCGCATTCCGCTCCACACCGCCGAATCGCTTCGCGTCGACGAGCCCTACGTGCTGATCTGCCCCACCTACGGGGGCGGTCGGCACGTGCTGGGCGGCAACCGATCCGACAAGGAATTCGTGCCCCGTCAGGTGGCCAAGTTCCTCAACGATCCGCACAATCGTGCGTTGCTGCGCGGCGTCATCGCGGCCGGCAACACGAACTTCGGCGATACGTATTGCTATGCGGGAGAGGTGATCTCGCGCAAGGCCGGGGTGCCGTACCTGTATCGCTTCGAACTCATGGGAACCGCCGAGGACGTCGAACGCGTCCGAGAGGGATTGGGATTGTTTTGGCAACGACAACAGCACCGGCCGGAAAGACGGCCCGCCTAGAGCGCCCGGTGACGAGCGACCCGTCGACCGAGGGCTTGGACTACCACGCCCTCAACGCGATGCTGAATCTCTACGGCCCCAACGGCGAGATTCAGTTCGACAAGGACCGCGAGGCCGCCAACCAGTACTTCCTGCAGCACGTCAACCAGAACACGGTCTTCTTCCACAACCTCGACGAGAAGCTCGACTACCTCGTCGAGGAGAACTATTACGAGGCCGAGGTGCTCGAGCAGTACAGCCGGTCGTTCGTGAAGAAGCTGTTCCAGCAGGCGTACGCCAAGAAGTTCCGGTTCCCGACCTTCCTCGGCGCATTCAAGTACTACACCTCGTACACGCTGAAGACCTTCGACGGCAAGCGCTACCTGGAGCGCTTCGAGGACCGCGTCTGCATGGTCGCCCTGACC
The DNA here is from genome assembly GCF_014466955.1 of Nocardia wallacei. Taxonomy (NCBI): domain Bacteria; kingdom Bacillati; phylum Actinomycetota; class Actinomycetes; order Mycobacteriales; family Nocardiaceae; genus Nocardia; species Nocardia wallacei. The sequence goes on from NZ_AP023396.1 coordinate 2,077,955, forward strand.
CTCGCCGCCGGTGACGAGACCCTGGCGTCGGAACTGGTCGAGGAAATCATCGACGGCCGCTTCCAACCCGCCACCCCCACCTTCCTCAACTCGGGCAAGAAACAGCGCGGCGAGCCGGTGAGCTGTTTCCTCCTTCGCATCGAGGACAACATGGAGTCCATCGGGCGCTCCATCAACTCGGCGTTGCAGCTGTCCAAGCGGGGTGGCGGGGTCGCGTTGCTGCTCAGCAATATTCGTGAGCACGGTGCGCCGATCAAGAAGATCGAGAACCAGTCCTCGGGCGTTATTCCGATCATGAAGCTGCTGGAGGATTCGTTCTCCTACGCCAACCAGCTCGGGGCGCGGCAGGGGGCGGGTGCGGTGTATCTGCATGCGCACCATCCGGATATCTACCGCTTCCTCGACACCAAGCGTGAGAACGCGGACGAGAAGATCCGTATCAAGACGCTGTCGCTGGGCGTGGTGATTCCCGACATCACCTTCGAGCTGGCGAAGAAGAACGAGGACATGTACCTGTTCTCGCCCTACGACGTCGAGCGCATCTACGGCGTGCCGTTCGCCGACATCAATGTCACCGAGAAGTACCACGAGATGGTCGACGACAAGCGCATTCGCAAGTCGAAGATCAACGCGCGCGAGTTCTTCCAGACCATCGCCGAGTTGCAGTTCGAATCGGGCTACCCGTACATCATGTACGAGGACACGGTGAACCGGGCCAACCCGATCGCCGGCAAGATCACCCACTCCAACCTGTGCTCGGAGATCCTGCAGGTCTCCACGCCGTCGGTATTCAACGACGATCTGTCCTATGCCGTTGTGGGCAAGGATATTTCGTGCAATCTGGGTTCGCTGAACATCGCCAAGACGATGGACTCGCCGGATTTCGGCAAGACCGTGGAGACGGCGATCCGCGCGCTGACCGCGGTCTCGGACCAGACCCATATCCACTCGGTGCCCTCGATCGAGCAGGGCAACAACCAATCCCACGCCATCGGCCTGGGGCAGATGAACCTGCACGGGTACCTGGCGCGGGAGCGGGTGCACTACGGGTCCGAAGAAGGTGTGGATTTCACCAACATCTACTTCTATACGGTCGCCTATCACGCGATTCGGGCGTCGAACAAGCTGGCCATCGAACGCGGGCAGTACTTCGGCGGCTTCCCGGAGTCGAAATACGCCAGCGGCGAATACTTCGACAAGTACACCGAGCAGGTGTGGGAACCGGCGACCGAGCGGGTGCGGCAGATCTTCGCCGACGCCGGCGTGCACATCCCGACGCAGGACGACTGGCGCGAACTGAAGTCCTCGGTGATGGCCCACGGTCTCTACAACCAGAATCTGCAGGCCGTGCCGCCCACGGGCTCGATCTCCTACATCAACCACTCCACCAGCTCGATCCACCCGGTGGCGTCGAAGATCGAGATCCGCAAGGAAGGCAAGATCGGCCGCGTCTACTACCCGGCGCCCTATCTCGACAACGACAACCTCGACTATTTCGAGGACGCCTACGAGATCGGCTACGAGAAGATCATCGACACCTACGCCGCCGCCACCCAGCACGTGGACCAGGGCCTGTCGCTGACCTTGTTCTTCAAGGACACCGCCACCACCCGCGACGTCAACCGCGCCCAGATCTATGCCTGGCGCAAGGGCATCAAGACGCTGTACTACATCCGTATCCGCCAAATGGCCTTGGAGGGTACGGAAGTCGAGGGATGTGTCAGTTGCATGCTGTAAGGGTGTAGGCATGACATTGCCCGCACTCCCCGAGGAGTCCTTCCGGCGCGTGCTCTGTGTCGTCGCGCATCCCGACGACATGGAGTACGGCACGTCCGCTGCGGTCGCGCGCTGGACCGCCCGCGGCATCGAGGTCGGTTATCTGCTGCTCACGCGCGGCGAGGCCGGTATGCCGAACCCGCCCGAGGAGACCGCGCGCCTGCGGGTCGCCGAGCAGCGGGCCGCCTGCGCCGCCGTCGGTGTCGAGCACCTGACCGTCCTCGAACATCCGGACGGTGTGCTCGTCTACGGGCTGGACCTGCGCCGGGACATCTGCCGCGAGATCCGCCGGTTCCAGCCCGACGTCGTGCTCGGCGCGAGTTTCGATGTCGAGACGCCTTACGGTTTCGATCAGGCCGACCACCGCGCGGCCGGGCTCGCGACGCTCGACGCGCTGCGCGACGCGGGCAACCGGTGGGTCTTCCCGGAACAGATCGACGAGGAGGACCTCGAACCGCATTCCGTGCGCTGGTATCTCGTTCCCGGGCTGGGGGACTCGGTGACCCACGGCGTCGACGTCACGGGCGAGCCGCTGCGCCGCGGCGTCGCCTCGCTCGAGGCGCACGCCGCCTATCTCGCCGCGCTCCCGGACCATCCCGCCCCCGCCGACTTCATCCCGCAGTTCACCGCGATGAGCGGCAAGGCCATGGGCGTCGCGCATGCCGTCCTGTTCCGCGCTCACGACCTGCAGGCACCGCCGGATTTCGGCACCGGCGACGCGCGGGACGACTCGCAGTGACGGCGATGACGCCCACGCGCAGCGGTCACTTGCCGCTCAACGGCCTGAACATCTATTACGAGGTGTACGGCGGCGAGTCGAAAACGTTTCCGCTGCTGCTGATTCCGGGCGGGTTCATGGCCACCGGCTCGATGGCGTCGTGGGTGTCCGCCTTCGCGGGCACGCGCACCGTGATCGTGTTCGATCAGCAAGGGCACGGCCGCACCCCGGACACCTCGCGCGAGATGTCCTTCGAGCAGTTCGCCGACGACGCCGCGGCGTTGCTGCGCGCGTTGGAAATCGAGCGCGCGGCTGTGCTGGGCTACTCCCAGGGCGGTGGGGTCGCGCTGCAACTCGCGCTCCGGCATCCGAGCCTGGTCGACAAGCTCGTCTCGTTGTCGGCTTCCTACCGCGCCGACGGCTGGTACCCGGCGGTGCTGGAGGGCATCCGGGGACTGAGCGTCGCGGACTTCGCCGGTACGGCGGTCGAGAAGGCATTCGAGGAGCACACTCCGGACCCCGCGGCGTTCGAGGTCTACCTCGAGAAGATGAAGGTCCTGAGCATCGACGACCAGAACGTCAGCGACGAGCAGCTGCGTTCGATCGCCGCGAAGACGATGGTCATCGCCGGCGACGCGGACGCGGTGCGGCCCGAGCACGCGCTATCGATGTTCACGCTGCGCGGTGGCGGCGACGAGGAAGCGGCCGCGACGGGGGCACTGCGGCGAATACCCGTCGCGCGCTTGGCAATTCTGCCCGCGATGTCGCATATCGGCATCTTCGGCGAGTCGGCGGTACTGGCGCCGATGGTGACCGCGTTCCTCGACGATGTGGTGCCGTCGACGCCGGATCTCTTCTAGGCCCCGGCCGGGACGCCGCACCGATGAATTTCCTGTCGGTCCGTAGTCGATACCCCTGGATGCACCCACAGCGGTGGGCGTGCGCCGGAACCGTTCCGGGGCAGGCGGAAAGACATGGAGGCAGCGGGATGCGGACGAGTGCGGAGGGGGAACTGTGAGTGGTATCAGGGTTCTGGTGGCGGGGGCGAGCATCGCGGGGCCGGCGCTGGCCCACTGGTTGCACCGGCGGGGCGCCGAGGTGACCGTGGTGGAGCGCGCCCCCGAGCTGCGTCCCGGCGGCCAGGCGGTGGACGCGCGCGGAGTCGCCAAGGACGTCATCGGGCGGATGGGGCTGGCCGCGGCGGTGCGCGCGGCCTGTACCGACACCGCGGGTGCGCACACCGTGGACGCGGACGGGAACGTGCTCGAGACCTATCGCGCGGAAGACCACGGCGGTGACGGGTACATCTCGGAGATCGAGATCCTGCGCGGGGACCTGTCGCGGGTGCTCTACGACGACACCCGCGACGATGTCGAGTACCTCTTCGGCGACCGCATCGCCGAACTCACGCAGGACGCCGACGGTGTCGACGTCACCTTCGCCGGTGGCGCCCGGCGGCGCTTCGATCTGGTGGTAGGGGCCGACGGGCTGCACTCGGCGTTGCGGGCGATGGTCTTCGGGCCGCACGAGCGGTTCGTCCGCCATCTCGGACTCGTACTGGCCTTCTACAGCGTGCCCAACGAGTTCGGGCTGGACCGCTGGATGCTCGACTTCCAGGAGTCCGGGCGCTCCGCCGGCCTGCGCCCGGTCCCCGACGCCGCCCGCGCGATAGCCATGCTCTCCTTCCCCGCGGCCGACTTCGACGTCGACTACCGCGACATCGAGGGCCAGAAGCGCCTGCTGCGCGAGCGGATGGCCGGGCTGGGCTGGCTGACCCCGGACATCCTCGCGCACCTGGACGACACCCCGGACTTCTATCTCGATCAAGTCGCCCAGGTAGTGATGGACCGCTGGTCCAACGGGCGGGTCGGGCTGATCGGAGACGCGGCGTTCAGCGCATCGCCGATGTCCGGCGCGGGCACCGGGATGGCCCTGATCGGCGCCTACCTGCTGGCCGGAGAACTGGCCGCCGCCGAATGGAACCCCCGGGCCGGATTCGCCGCCTACGAGGCGAGCATGCGCCCGTTCGTCGAGGCCAACCAGGAAATCGGCCGCCTCCACGTGCACAGCCTCGCCCCCGAGCCGGACGCCGAGCATACCGTCGATTTCGAAGGCGAATGGTTCGCCGCCCTCATCGATCGCGCACTCAACGGCGTCGAACTGCCCGACTACGCGAATCTGCCCGACTCCGGCATCCGGGCCCACCCGCCACTCACGCCGTCCGCCGGACGGTAGTTCGCACAGCGCCGATCGAGACGGACGTCACGTCGGCGGGAACTCGACGCGTCGACGTTGTGTCCCTGCTGGCGCGTCGAGTTGGACATGCGCGTATCCTGCTGTGGAATGCTTTGCGTCATCGGCGGATAGGCTGCCGGTGGCTGCGTTCGCCGCAGGCGGACGGCGCACATGACGAGAGCGGTATCGACCGAGGAGGTGGGTTGCTATGCGTAGCGAGCCCCCGAGTCGAAGGCCGCGCGGCGTCCCCCAGATGCACAGCCGGTAGTTCGACGGCAGTCCGGGGTGGCGCCCCGCGGTGTGATCCGGTGTCTTCCTTTCCGCTGCATGCCGTAGTGATGCATGCCGTTGTGCCGAGGTTCTGCCATGTCGCTGACCGATCTGTCCGTCGCTGCTCCCGTAACCGCCGCGGCCGAGCCCGCCGAAACCCACGAGACCCCGCGCGTGGAGTCGCTGCAGGATGTCGTGGACTGCGGCCGCGTCGAGGCCACCCAGGCGTGGCTGGACGAGCATGCCCCGCACCTGATCGCCGACCAGCTCGCCCGCATGGACGCGGTCCCGGCCGGGCTGGCGTTCCGGCTGCTCGACAAGGATCGGGCGCTGGCGGTTTTCGAGGAACTCGAACCCGTCGACCAGCAGCAGATCCTGTCCGGGCTGCGCGGCCAGGCGTTCCGTGAACTCGTCGAGGAGATGGATCCCGACGACCGCGCCCGCATGCTGCGCGAGGCCCCCGCCAAGGTCGCCAAGAAGGTGCTTGCCGGGCTGAGCCCGCACGAGCGCCGCATGACCGCCGCGCTGCTCGGCTATCCGGAGGGGTCCGTCGGCCGGTACATGACGCCGGAAGTCGTCGCGCTGCCGCGACAGTTGACCGTCGCGCAGGCGCTGCAGATGGTCCGGGTGAAGGGCGTCGGCGCGGAGACGGTCTACACGCTGCCCGTGGTCGATCTGGGCCGTCGGCTGATCGGCATTGTCGAGCTGCGTGAGCTGGTGCTCAGCGCGCCCGAGGCGATGGTGTCGGATCTGGTGGTCACCGAGCCGGTGTTCGCGCGCGCGACCGACGCGGCGGAGAAGGCCGCGCGGCTGATGCGGGAGACGAACCTGATCAACCTGCCGGTGGTCGACAGCGAGGACCGCCTGGTCGGGCTGCTGACCATCGACGACGCGGTGGAGGTCATCGAGGCGGCCGACAGCGAGGACGTGGCGCGCCAGGCCGGGGCCGCGCCCTGGGCCGGTCACTACATGGCCGCCGGGGTGTTCCAGCTGGCCCGCTACCGCGCGATGTGGCTGCTGTTGCTGCTGGTCGCGGCGACGCTGACGGTCTCGGTGACCGATGCCTTCGAGGCCACTCTCGCGCAGGCCGCCCACTTGGCGCTGTTCATCCCGCTGCTCATCGGCGCGGGCGGCAACGCGGGCGCGCAAGCGGCGACCTCCTGTGTCCGCGCCTTGGCCGTCGGTGAGGTACGGGTATCGGATCTGCTGCGGGTGATCTGGCGGGAATGCCGGGTCGGCCTGGTGCTCGGGTCGATGCTGGCCGCCGTCGGCATGGTGATCGGCGGGGTGTTCGTCAGCGCCGACATAGCCCTCGTCGTAGGCATCACCCTGATCATCATCTGCGGCTGGGCGGCCACCATCGGCGGCACCATGCCCCTGCTGGCCAAGAAACTCCGCATCGATCCAGCGGTGATCTCCGCCCCCATGGTGACCACTCTGGTCGACGCGACAGGGCTCGTCATCTACTTCACGACCGCCAAGGTCGTGCTGGGAATCTGAGGTCCCCGGCCGATTCACTGTTCCAACTCGGGCATGGCAAGCAGCAGGTGCGCGTTCGTTCCGGCCAGCCCGAACGATGAGATGGCTCCGTACCGTAGGCCGCCGTGGGGTTGCCAGGGCTCGAGCTCGGCCGCCAAGCGCAGGTTGCTGCCGGCCCAGTCCACCTTCGTGGTCGGGTTTTCGGAGAACACGCTCGGCGCGATCGCGCCCCGCGCACCGCACAGCAGCATCTTGACCAACCCGAGCATGCCCGCCGCGGCTTGCGTATGGCCGAGATTGGATTTCACCGAGCCGAGAACCGGGCCACCACGATGGTGGCGCTGCGCCGATCCGTATGTTTGCTGCAATGCCGTGATCTCGACACTGTCTCCGGCGCGAGTGGCCGCGCCATGTCCCTCGATGAGCCCCACGTCGCCGATTCCGATTCCGGCCCGCTCGATGGTCTGGTGGATCAGCCGTTCCTGTGCCGTGGCACTGGGCAGAATGATCCGCCGACCACTGCCGTTGTGGTTGACCTGCGAAGCCAAGATTCTCCCGTACACCCGATGCCCCAGCCGCCGGGCGCGGGATTCACGCTCGAGAACCACTACCGCCGCGCCTTCGGCCCAGACAGTTCCCGACGCTCCCTCCGCGAACGACCGGCAGTGGCCGTCGGTGGCCAGCCCGTTCACCTTCGCGGATTCGAAAAATGCCGACGGCTGACCCATCACGCACACAGCACCCGCCAGCGCCCACTCACAATCGCCGTCGCGGATCGCGGCCGCCGCCGAATGCAAAGCAGTCAAACCGGACGCACATGCCGTGTCCACGCTGATCGCGGGACCGTACAGACCCAGGCAGTGCGAAATTCGGCCCGAAATCGCCGCGAGTGTCATACCGGAACGGCCCCGATGCTCGTTATATGACGCTCCGACGAAGGAGCCACAAGCCTCGCCCTTCACTTTGCCCGGATTGACACCCGCGTTCTCCAGCGCCCGCCAGGCGACCCGGAGCGCCACCCATTGCTGCGGGTCCATCGCAACCCGCGCCTCCGACAACCTGATCCCGAAGAACTCCGGGTCGAATCTCGTTGCCTCGGAGAGGAATCCACCCGCATCCGGCACCACGGTGCTGCCGGCCGATGCCGCACCGACTCCGTCGAGCCGCCATCCTCGGTCACGCGGAAAAGGACCGATCAACTCACGCCCGCCGGCCAGCGCCTCCCAGAGGGATGGCAAATCGTCCACGTCCCCCGGAGCCTCCACACCTATTCCCGTGATGACGATGCGATCACTCTCTGCCTCTACCGACGCAGCCATCAATATCCTCCCCGACCAATGGTTGATCTGTCATTCGAATGACAGCTCTGTAGTTCCGCCGGCCGACACTAGCTTTCTGGATTCCGGCCGTGTTCCCAACGGTGCATAGGTATGTATTCGGATGGGATAGGCATGCCTTTGGACAGGGACGGTCGCCGGTATCGCTGATTTCGTCGGGTTCCGAGCACGGGGTGGCCTCCGGCCGAGTGGCTCAGGGGTCTGGCAAACTGCTGGCACTCCTCGGCGATGCGAGTTCGACCGGGATGCGTGGCACGATGTGCGGTGGCTCGGCGACGGTGCGGCCCGGGCTGAGTCGCCGCATACTCGCGGTGGACGTGCTGTACGGCACAAGACACAACTTGTTGTGTTACATGTTGTTTCGGTACCCCAGTAGTAGTGTTCCAGGGCGAGGGAAAACCCCGCGGTCCGGTGATGTGAGAAGGGTGAGTGAGCGGCGCGTGAAGCTGATCGACCGAGTGTCTGCGATCAACTGGAATCGGGTGCCCGACGAGAAGGATGCCGAGGTCTGGGACCGGTTGGTCGGCAACTTCTGGTTGCCGGAGAAGGTTCCGGTGTCCAACGACATTCCGTCGTGGGCCACGCTGACCGACCACGAAAAGCAGTTGACCATGCGGGTTTTCACCGGTCTGACGCTGCTGGACACCATCCAGGGCACGGTCGGCGCGGTGAGCCTGATCCCCGATGCGCTGACCCCGCACGAGGAAGCGGTGCTCACCAACATCGCCTTCATGGAATCGGTGCACGCCAAGAGCTACAGCTCGATCTTCTCCACGCTGTGCTCGACTCGCGATATCGACGACGCCTTCCGCTGGTCGGAGGAGAACCGCAACCTGCAGCGCAAGGCCGAGATCGTGCTCGACTACTACCGGGGCGACGAGCCGCTGAAGCGCAAGGTGGCGTCCACGCTGCTGGAGAGTTTTCTGTTCTACTCCGGCTTCTACCTGCCGATGTACTGGTCCTCGCGCGCCAAGCTCACCAACACCGCCGACCTGATCCGCCTGATCATCCGCGACGAGGCCGTGCACGGGTACTACATCGGCTACAAGTACCAGAAGGGCCTCGAGCAGCTGACGCAGGCCGAACAGGAAGAGCTGAAGAACTACACCTTCGAGTTGCTGTTCGAGCTGTACGAGAACGAGGTCGAGTACACCCAGGACCTCTACGACGAGGTCGGCCTGACCGAGGACGTCAAGAAGTTCCTGCGCTACAACGCCAACAAGGCGCTCATGAACCTCGGCTACGAGGGGCTGTTCCCCAAGGACGAGACGGAGGTCAACCCCGCCATCCTCTCCGCCCTGTCACCCAACGCCGACGAGAACCACGACTTCTTCTCCGGCTCGGGCTCGAGCTATGTGATCGGCAAGGCCGTGAACACCGAGGACGAGGACTGGGACTTCTGAATCACGGTTCGTCGTCGGGCTTTCCGGGCCACGCGCCCGGCGGAAGGGGCCTGTTCCTGGATCGGAGGTAGGCGATCCAGGTTTCCGGGGTCAACGCCATCTCCACTCGGGGCTGGCCGTCGCCGTAGATGTCGCCGTCGAGTTCGCGGCTGACTCGCAGGCCCATGGATTCGACCAGCGATCGCATTTCCGTATTGTTCGGTCGCATCGTCATCACGACCCTGGAGACTTCGCGGTCGACGAACAGGCTCCAGAAGGTCTGCTCGATGAGTCTGCGTGAGATGCCGAGGCCGCGGCACGCGGACGCCACACAGATCCCGCTGACATAACCCTCGTCGGGGGGAACGACATAGCCATGGTCCTGATGACCTACCTCGTATTCGCAGTAGCCGACCACGTCGTCCGGGTGCCATGGGCCCCCGTCGAGGGACGGCGCGGACGCGATGATGACCTGCTGCGGATTGTTCAGCAGAACGCTTTCGAGATAGTGGCTGTCGAGCGCGCGCACCGGGCCGAACGATTCGAGTTCCAGACGGGCTAAAGCCTGGGACAGGATATAGGCATCGGTGATGCTGAAGTGGTGCGGATCTGGGGACCAGGTGCTGACCCCTTCCTGCCGGATACGCTCCACAAGCGATCCGGCAGTGTGGTCGAGATGAGCCTGAAGGCGGGGCGCGTTACTGGTTTCGGTGGCGTCGGGTGGGGGATGGATCAGCAGCGGGCCAGGTATGCTGCCGGCGCCGAGTCCGGTGTCGGATATGGTCCGGGTGATCCGGCGGCCGAGTTCGGCGGGGTTGTGCGCGGCCGCTGTCTCCAGGGTGGCGGCTGTGTGTGCTTGATGGGCTGGATGCAGGGTCGGTCTCTGCGTGCTGAAGTCGATCCGGGTGAGGCCCGGGTTGTTCTCGAGGTGGCGGCCGAGGCTTTCCGTCAGAAGCCTTTTGGCCACGGCGGTTCTGGTCGCGGCCTCTTTGACTCCACCCAGTACGGAGCCGAGGTGGCGGTAGTCGCGCTGTCCGTGGAGGTGCTGGAGTACCCGGGAGAACTCGTCCGCTGTCACCGTGGCTCGCTGCGCTTCCAGCAGTATGTTCCGGACAATTTGTGCGTCGGCCATGGTGTAGGACGGGTTGGGGATGTGATTGCCGTTGCGAACTTCTGCGATAAGGTGATTCTGGAGTTCGTTCCGCCGCTCCACGTAATCGGAATTACTGCGCTCGTATTCGTCGATGCGGTCGAGCAGTTCGCGGTGGCCTGGGAATTCCGGGTCGGCGGCGAGTTCGCCGCGCAGTCGCGGTAGGGCGTCGGTCCAGGCTTCGAGCGCGGCCCTGCGGTGCCTGCCGAGGACTTCTACCGAGGTTTCGGTTGCCCTGGGATCGGTGATTCCGTGGTATTCCGCCGCGTTCAGCGTGTCGTACAGTTCGGTCCGTGCTCGCGCGGCCGGGTGGTCGGTCGGTGAATCGTGTTGTGTCGATGATGCGGATTCGTTGTGGTCCGGGGTCGCGGGTGTCTCCGTGTCCTGATGCCACATTCCGAGGCGGTCCAGTTCGGTGAGCACGGCGCGCGGATCCTCACCCGCGTGCAACATCCGGGCGATGATCGCTGTCCGCTCGTCCGGAGAGGCATCAGCGATACGCACCTCGTCGCCCGTGCCACGCGCGGGCACCCGATCGTGCGCCGACAGATTTTGTTCGAATCTGCCGGTGTCGAATTCGGGACCGACATCGCGCGCGATCACCCTGTTGATCTCGTGCACGGCGTCGACGTAGTCGTTGTCCTTGTACGCCGGATCTGCCGGGGAGAGATCGTTTTCCGCTGCGAACCGGTGGAAGGCGGGGCTGTCGAGGGCATTGGTCGACAGTTCGTTGAGGCTCGTTCTCAGCGCGCGGGTATCGGTTCCCGCGCTCCGCAGTGTGGCGAGTAGGTCTTCACTCTGTGTCGAGGTGGACCCCGGCCGCACCGAACCCGGCCGGGCGGCGTGGACGAAGACGCTGCCCGCACCGAGTACCGCGCTCGCCGCGCCGGTCGCGACACCGGCTTTGACCGTCTCCCACAGGCCCGCCCCCGAGTTGTGGTTGATGAAGCGTTCCCAGCCGTAGGCGCCGGCGCCGCCGAGTGCGCCGCCCGCCGCACCGCCCGCTCCGAGGCCGACGAGGTTTGCCTGTAGTTGCGCGGGGGCGAAAAGCATCGACGTGCCGGGCACTCGGACACGCCTGGCCAGCCGGTCGGCGCCGAGCCGGTTGGCGGCCCACTGCGACGCCCGGCTGCCGGCCTGATACCCGGCCCATCCGCCCACTACGCCGAGCGTCGTCGACTTCGCGATCGAGTTCCAGTTGATCTGGTCCACAGTTCGGGTGTGGTCGGCCAGCACTTGCCACAGCTGCGCCCCGCCGTCCACGACGAGCCCCTGCCCGCCGCCGAGCACCATCGCCCTCCGGGCGGCGGCCGCGGCTGCACCGTCGCCCGCGAGTTTCTCGACCAGCGCGCGCCAGGCCGCCTGCATCGTCCGCCGAGCCGCCTGCTGCTCGGCGATGGCCTTGATCGCCCCGACCCCAGACAACGACAAGGCCAGATCCACAGCGAGCTGAGCCGCGAGGGTGATAGCGGTGAGGGTCACGATGTGATGGCACAGCTGGACCTCGCGTTGCCCGTCCGCAACCTGTGTGCGTAGTGACTCGCAGACGCTCGCGAGCCGGCGCATGCCGTCCGCGAGCGTGGTCGATGCCTCGGACAGCTTGTTTCCGGCGACACTGTCCAGATTCGATGAGGTCGAGCGGCTCAGCGTGTCGATGTGATCGGCGAGTTCCCGTGAGTCCTTCGCCGCGGTCGACCAGGCCTCGCTGACCTGGCCCATCAAGTATTCGTCGCCCTCGGCCCAGTGTCCGACAGCGAGTTCGACCGCCTTGTTCGAAAGCAGCCCCTCCGGCAGCGAACTCATCGGGGCCTCCTACCCGGTGTCACCGTCTTCGTGCCTCCGCGGCAGACCGGGCCGCCAGATCGACTGCGGCGCGGCCGACTTCGTGCACTACCGCGTCATAGACCGGACCCGGACTCGCGCTCACCGCGGAGAGCCGCTGCGGGTCGGCAGCCCACCTGCGGTTGAGCACGATCGTCTCGACCGCCGTCGAGTCGCGAACCGCCAGCACCACATCGGTCTCCTCGAGTTCGGCGATGCGAACAGTACGAAGGCCGAGGGCGGGATACGCGTCCAGCAGGTCGTCGACGGCTGCCGCGAACTGCCGTACCGCGCCTTCGCCGACGTGTGGTGCGTCGAAGCCCATGACCGCGATCCCTCGTCGCGCCGCCAGCGCCTCGGCGATCAATACCCGTGGGTCTCGATTGGTGGATACCGCGACGTGTCTTCGGCGCTCCCGCCCGGACCGGTGGGGACGTCCCGCGGGAAGGCGAGACGACGGACGCGGCGGACTCTCGAACCCGGACCAGGGGGTGGAAGTACCCGGAGGCCCGGACCACGGGGTGCCCGCTGGGCCGCTCACCCGTGCTTGCCCGCCGCCACCCACTCTGGCGGCTGACCGCGGCGGCAGCGGCGCAGCCGGTGGCGGCTGGTCGCCGAAGGGCGGCGAGTCGTCAGCGGCGGGAGTCGGTGCCTGGATTCCCGGCCCCGGGCGCGGTTGGGTACCGCGGTCTTCGGGCCCGGCCGCGGCAGCATTCTGCGGAGGGCCCGCGGAGAACGGAGATCCCGAAGGTTCGAAGGCAGATTCGTCGGCGTGCCGTGTCGGTGCGCCGTCGGCTACCACCGTGCCGGTGGCGTCGTGCGTGCTCGGGGTGCCGGTGCTGTCCAGCGTGCTCGGCTTGCCGGGATCGACCGTTCCGGTCGGGTCGTCGTCGGCCTGGTCGTTCGCCGCGGCCGTCCGGTACCGAGGGGGCGGTTCGTCGTCGCGCGGGCGGCCCGACACGTCGCCCGTCTCGGTTATTCGGCCGGCGGAATCCACATCCGCGTCGTTGTAACTGGATGAGGAACCAGTGACGGCGTCACCCAGCTCACGCAGCGCTCGCGTGACTTCCCGGAATCCGGCGACGGTGCGATCGGCGTCCGGTGTGTAGTGCTCGGCGAACTGTTTCCCCGGCTCGTCGTCACCCCAGCAGGTGCCCGCCTCGGACAGGGCGTCCGTGAGGCGGTCGAAGATCTGCTGTGCCCGATCGGCGGCATCAAGGAATGCGGCCCCGTACGCGCGCAGGCCCTCGGGATCGACGTGCAGTGACTCTCCCATGACGGGCGTCGCTCATGAGCCCGCCCGGTCGGACCGCGGCTTCGGTAACTGCCACAACGATTCTCGAAGATCCCGCAGGCTCGCATTCGGTATCGGGTCGGGCAACTCGGCCAGGGCGTCGGCCGAATCGGCCATGACCGCCGAGACGTCCGCGACGTGTCGGAGGGCCTGCCACGTCGCCCGGTGAGCGGTGTCGGCGATGCTACGGCTCAGCGAGTCCGGGCTCCCGGTGCGGAAAGCATCCGCTGCCAGGCGGACATCGACCACGGACCCCGCGGCGTTGACCGTCACATCTACCGCACCGTCCGGCGAGGACGCCGTGGATCGGTAGACACCCAGCTGTTCGATGACATCGGGCAGCGCGGCTCGGATCTCGTCGTGCCGGTCCAAAGCGTCGGCGATCCGCCGCCGCAGCTGTTCGACGGACTCGGCAGTGCTGTCATCGAAGCTCATAGTGCCACTCCCCGTTCGGCGTGCGCCGAATTCGACTGATGTGCTGTCGGTTCTAGGGGTTAGACGGCGTCCCGCGGCGAGCGGTTCCGCCCGGCGTTCGGCAACTATGCCGGCGCGAGGCGCTGAGTGAACAGCGACGCCCCGGCGGCATTCCGGAGATCGACTGTCAATTCACGGCTGGCACCGTCGATGAACACCTCGCCGAAGTGCTGGTAGCCGTCCAGCGGTGAGGAGTTCTGGGTCGGCGGGGCGTGCACGAAAACCGCTGTGGGGCCGAAGGTTCCGTCTAGATCGTTGGGGCCGAACGCGCCGGCGTTGAGCGGTCCCGACACGAATTCCCAGAACGGATCGAAGTCGGTGAAGGCGGCGCGCTCCGGCGAATAGTGGTGTGCCGCTGTGTAATGCACGTCCGCGGTCAGCCACACCACGTTGGTGACCCGGTGCGCCCTGATCGACGACAGCACCCGGGCGATCTCGGTCTCGCGGCCCGCCGGGGCGCCCGGATCGGCGTTGGCCGGGCCCTCGAAGGCCGTGGTGCCCGGCTGCTCGCCGTCCTCGACCACCAGGCCGAGCGGCAGGTCGTTGGCGACGATCTTCCAGGTGGCGCGGGAATCTCGCAGTCCGTCGATCAGCCACCGGGTCTGCTCGGGGCCGAAGATCTTCCCGCCCGGGGCGCGGTCGGTGTCGTTGGCGTCCTTGTAGGTGCGCATATCGAGGACGAACACATCCAGCAGCGGGCCGTAGGAGATCTTGCGATAGAGGCGGCCGTCGGCGGCCTCGGCCGGATCCAGCGGCATCCACTCGCGGAAGGCTTGCCAGGAGCGCTGGGCGAGGACGTCCATGCTGCGCTCGGCGTAGCCCTTCGTCGCGGCGACCTGCCCGCCGGGGTACCAGTTGTTGACCGTCTCGTGGTCGTCCCACTGCACGACCTGGGCCACCGCGGCGTTGAAGCGGCGGTAGTTCTCGTCGAGCAGGTTGTAGGCGTACTGGCCGCGGAACTGCTCGAGGGTCTGTGCCACAGCGCTTTTCGGCTCGGTAACCACGTTGCGCCAGATCCGGCCGTCGGGCAGTGTCACCGTTTCCCGCAGGGGGCCGTCGGCGTAGACGGCGTCGCCGGAGTGCAGGAACAGATGCGGGTCGCGGGCGGCCATGGCCGAGAAGATGCGCATGCCGCCGAGGTCCGGGTTGCTGCCCCAGCCCTGGCCGACGACGTCGCCGGACCAGAGCAACCGCAGATCCGAGGCCGTGGCGGGCGCGGTGCGGAACATGCCCGTGACCGCCTCCGAGGTGGCGCCGTCGTCGCCTTCGAGCGTCACCCGATAGTGCACCCGTTGTCCGGCGGGCAGCCCGGCCAGGCGCAGGCGGCCGGTGCCGTCCGTCGCGGGCGTGAGCAGCGGTCCCTCGAAACGCCTTGCGTCGGTGAATGTTTCGGTGGCCGACGTCTCCACGATCAGTCTCGCCGGTCGATCGGACCGAGCCCACAGCAGCGCGCCGTCGCCGCGCGGATCGCCCACCGCCACGCCGTGGGTGAGGCTCGGCCGCTCCCGCACCAGCCCGGGTCCGGAGTCCGCCGAACACGCCACCAGTCCCGGCCCGGCGAGCAGCCCTACCGCACCGGAACGCAGCAGTGTCCGCCGGGAGAACCCGGCACGTTGCGCAGCCATACCTCAGCACCCTGGCCAATCAGCCGCAACGCAACCTGAACGTGGGGCGACGAGCGGGCCAACACTCCCGACTCGAGAGCGATGCGACAGTATCGAGGGATGACCGATGCGCCGATTCTCGCGGGAGTTCCGGGCTCGTTTCCCTACAGCGTGTTCCACGAGCGTCATCCGAAGCTGATCGAGCGGGTGATCGATGCGCACCCGTACGGGCAGGCCGAGCAGACGGCGCTGCGGAAACTGCTGGCCGAGAGCGTCGCGGGAGTGATCGAGCCGCTGCGGACCGATGCGGCCGACGGTCCGCGCTGGGCGGAGTGGGGCCGGGACCTGTGGGGCAGGCCGTGGGGCGAGGCCGAGTTCCTGTGGGCCGAGAGCTACTTCTACCGGCGGCTGCTCGAGGCGGTCGGATATTTCGGGCCCGGCGTGTGGCGCGGCATCGACCCGTTCGGGCCGACCAAAGCCGCCGAGCTGGCGAGCCCGGCCGTGGCCGACGAACTGCGCGCGCTCGCCGACCTGGCAGGCGTGCCGGAGGAGAAGAAGCGCGATGCCCTGCTGGTCTCCGCGCTCTGGGGCAACCAGGCCGACCTCGGTTTCCAGCTGGTCGCCGGTTCGGGCGCCCGGGACGAGCGGCTGCTGGTCGACGACAGTCCCGTGCTGTGGGCGACGCTGGCCGCCGCCACCGACCCCGACGTGTGCCTGATCGCCGACAATGCCGGGCGCGAACTCCTGCCCGATCTGATTCTCCTCGACTACCTGCTCACCAGCGGCGCGGCCGCCCGGGCGACGATCTACCTCAAACCGCGGCCGTACTATGTCTCCGACGCGACCACGGCCGATCTGTCGGCCGCGCTGCGCGTGCTGCGCGCAAGCGAGACGGCCGAGGCCCGCGGCGTGGGGGAGCGGCTGTGGCTGGCGATGAACGAGGGCCGCCTCGTGCCGCGCACCCACGAATTCTTCTGCGCCCCTTTGTCGTTCCACGAACTCCCCGAGGACCTGGCGGTCGAGTTCGCGTGCGCGTCGATGACCATCCTCAAGGGCGACCTGAACTACCGTCGCCTGGTCGGCGACCGCGACCGGACGCCGACGGCCTCCTTCGCCGACCTCACCGCCTACTTCCCGTCGCCGGTCACCGCGCTGCGAACCCTGAAGTCCGATGTCGTCGCCGGCCTGCCCGCCGACCGGGTGGCCGCCCTCGACGCCACCGGCCGCCCCTGGCGCACCAATGGCGAACATGCCCTCGTTCAAGCCCGCTGACCCCGCCCTGAACAGCAGATTCGGCGAATCCGGACCGTCGTAAGACATGTCATGAACCCCGGGTTAGTATTCGAATATGCGTTCGAACGAGGATGGTGAGTTACCTCGGACCGAAGGCACGGAACCCGAGCTGCAATACCCGAACGAGACCGGCTACTACTACCGGGCGCTCACCTATCCGCCGCGCCCGGTGTGGGTCCGGCTCGACGCGATCCTGCTCCGCGATCCGGGGATGCCGCGCCACATCAACGGCGCCGGGCTCGATATGTCCGGCGAGCGCCCCGGCACGCTCACGCACTGGGTGCCGACCCTCAACGGCGACTGGCTGGGCCGGGTCAACTTCTCCATCCCGTACGCCGACGGGCGTCCGGCCCTGCATCTGACCGATCAGCTCGTGCCCGCCTACGCGCTGCGGCCGCGGAAGAGTTCGCAAGCGGGTGGCACCCGCCGGTAGGAATCAGTCGGTGACGTACCCGTTGAGCGTCTTCTGCAGGTCGGTCAGGATCGCGCGGGCCGCGGTGACGCCGGTGCCGTGCCAGATCGGGTCCTCGACGGCGAATTCGCGGCGGTCGACGACGGCGCCCAGCTTCTCCCAGTACTTGCCGTCCATTACCTGCTTGCCGTGGCTCTCGCCGTCGGGGCCGTCGAACATCAGATAGATTATGTCGCCCTCGAGCTTGTTGCGCTCGTCCGGTTCGTCGAGGGCGCCGACGGTGAACGACGCGCCGCGCTGTGCGGTCGGCCGCTGCACACCCGCGTCGGCGAGCACTCCGGCGGCGAAGGTGTCGTCGCCCTGCACCTGGATGTCGTCGGCGGTGAATCGGATGACCGAGGCCTGCGAGAGGTTCGCTCCGATCGCCGCGCCGGTCTCGCGGGCGGCGGTCAGGTAGTCCTCGAGTACCTTCGCTCCGGCGTTGCTGCGGCCGAGGGCGTCGGCGTAGGCGCTGAAGACCGCCTGCCAGCTGCCCGCACCGGCGGTGACGGTCGGGGCGACCTGGCGCAGCGCGTCGACGTCGCCGCCGCCCGCCGCGCCGATGATCAGGTCGGGGCGCAGCGCCGTGATCGCCGCGACGTCGGGTGCGCCGACGCCGCCGACGCTCGGGATCTTCTGGATGCCGGTGCCCATGTAGGCGGGTCGCGGCGTCGGACCGGCCACCGTCACCGCGCCGACCACCCGCTCCCACAGTCCGAGCGCGCACACGGCATCCAGCGCCGCGGTGTCGAGGACGACGATGCGCTGCGGATCCGCGGGTACCTGGGTGGTACCCGCCGGTTGGGTCACGTTACGGGTGCCGGAGGTCCGGTCGGGCGCGGACGGCAGCGCGCAGGCGGTGCGGGTGTCGCGTTCGATGCCGACCACGGCGGCCCCGGCGATATTGGTGGTGGTGCGCACGATGCTGGCGTCGTCGTGGGACCCCTGGGCGCAGCCCGTCAGCAGCGTCACCGCGGCGATCGCCGCCAAGCTACCCGCGCGCAAACGCCGAGCGTGGCGGTGGTTGCGGGCAATGGTGTTTCGGGCGGAGTCGACCTCGCTCACCGGCATGCGGGAAGGGTACACAGAGCACCCGCGCGGCCCCAACGACGCCACCGCGACCAGTCGATTACGACAGAGAGTAGGACCGGGCGCGATGCGCTGTGACAGCACGGTTTACGATGCGTCGTAGCGCATTGTCGAGAGACAACCAGCTACAAGGCCATACCTAATGGAGGATCAGTGACTGCTGTAGAGCCCCAGCCAGTCCCGAAGTTGGAAGCGACTCGGCCGTACCCACCACGTCTGGGGCCGAAGGGGTCGTTCATCTACAAGGCGGTCACCACCACCGACCCCAAGGTGCTCGGTGTGATGTACCTGGTGACGGCGACGTCGTTCTTCATGATCGGCGGCGTGATGGCGCTGCTGATGCGTGGTGAGCTGGCGCGTCCGGGCCTGCAGTTCCTGTCTCCCGAGCAGTTCAACCAGCTGTTCACCATGCACGGCACGATCATGCTGCTGTTCTACGCGACCGCGATCGTGTTCGGCTTCGCCAACGTCGTGCTGCCGCTGCAGATCGGCGCGCCCGATGTCGCGTTCCCGCGCCTGAACGCCTTCAGCTACTGGCTGTACCTGTTCGGCGCCACCATGGCCACCGCGGGCTTCATCACCCCGGGCGGCGCGGCCGATTTCGGCTGGACCGCCTACACCCCGCTGTCGGACATCGTGCACGCCCCGGGCGTAGGCGCCGACCTGTGGATCATGGGTCTGGCCGTGTCCGGTCTGGGCACCATCCTCGGTGGCGTCAACATGCTCACCACCGTGGTCTGCCTGCGCTGCCCCGGCATGACGCTGTTCCGGATGCCGATCTTCACCTGGAACATCGCGGTCACGAGTGTCCTGGTGCTGCTGGCCTTCCCCATTCTCACCGCGGCGCTGATGGCGCTGGCCTACGACCGGCACCTCGGCGGCCACATCTACGACCCGGCCAACGGCGGCGCGCTGCTCTACCAGCACCTGTTCTGGTACTTCGGCCACCCCGAGGTGTACATCATCGCATTGCCGTTCTTCGGCATCGTGTCCGAGATCTTCCCGGTGTTCAGCCGCAAGCCGATCTTCGGATACACCACGCTGGTCTACGCCACCCTGGGCATCGCCGCGCTGTCGATCGCGGTGTGGGCGCACCACATGTACGCGACCGGTGCGGTGCTGCTGCCGTTCTTCTCGTTCATGACGTTCCTGATCGCGGTACCGACGGGCGTGAAGTTCTTCAACTGGATCGGCACGATGTGGAAGGGGCAGTTGACCTTCGAGTCGCCGATGCTGTTCTCGGTCGGCTTCCTCGTCACCTTCCTGTTCGGTGGGCTGTCGGGCGTCATCCTGGCCAGCCCGCCGCTGGACTTCCACGTGTCCGACTCGTACTTCGTGGTCGCGCACTTCCACTACGTGCTCTTCGGCACCATCGTGTTCGCCACCTTCGCGGGCATCTACTTCTGGTTCCCGAAGATGACCGGCCGCATGATGGACGAGCGCCTGGGCAAGTGGCACTTCTGGGCGACCATGGTCGGCTTCCACACCACCTTCCTGGTGCAGCACTGGCTGGGTGCGGAGGGCATGCCGCGCCGCTACGCCGACTACCTGCCCACCGACGGGTTCACGATGCTGAACACCATCTCCACCATCGGCGCCTTCATCCTCGGCGCCTCGACGCTGCCGTTCATCTGGAACGTCTTCAAGAGCTACCGCTACGGTGAGGTCGTCACGGTGGACGATCCGTGGGGTTACGGCAGTTCGCTGGAGTGGGCCACCACCTGCCCGCCGCCACGGCACAATTTCTACGAGTTGCCGCGCATCCGGTCGGAGCGTCCGGCGTTCGAACTGCACTACCCGCACATGATCGAGCGAATGCGGGCCGAGGCCCACGTCGGCTGGGGCTCGAAGTCCCACCACGTCGAGGAACTCGACAAGGTTTCCAGCTAGTCGGGATCGAATCCGCGGCGGCCGTCGACACGACGGCCGCCGCGTTTCGGTTTTCGGGTGGCCGCCGAGGCTCCCGGGCCGACCTGAGAGAATGTGCGAGCCGTCATCGGCGGCCGAGCATGTCACGAGAAACGGAGTTTTCGCTTGAGCACGTCCGAGTCTGATGGCGCTACCCGCGAGCCCTCCGTGGTCGGGCAAGCTGCCTCCTCCGGGCCTGACGCGGGTACCGCGGCGACGACCGTGCTGATCACCGTCACAGGCCCCGACAAGCCGGGCGTGACCTCGGTACTGCTGACCGCGCTGGCGCGCAACGCCGTGAGCCTGCTCGACGTCGAACAGGTCGTGATCCGCGGGCGACTCACCCTCGGCGTGCTGGTGAGTTGCCCCCGCGACCCGGAGGATCTGCAAGACCAGCTCGAGGAGGCCATGGCCACGGTCGGCATGCAGGTCGACATCGAGATCGGCGCGAACTCGGTGAGCGGCGCCCGGCTCTCGACCCATGCGGTGGTGGTGCTCGGCAGTCCCGTGACGGCGCGGGCGTTCAGCGTGATCGCGCGCAAGCTGGCCGAGCAGAACGTCAATATCGACTCGATTCGCGGCATCGCGGACTATCCGGTGACCGGCCTGGAACTGATGGTGACCGCGCCGACCGACCCGGCGGCGGAAACCGCGATGCGCACCGTGCTGTCGGTGGTGGCGGCGAAGGAGAACGTCGACGTCGCCGTCGAACGCGCGGGCCTGGCACGACGGGCCAAGCGGCTCATCGTGTTCGACGTCGACTCCACCCTCATCCAGGGCGAGGTGATCGAGATGCTGGCCGCGCACGCCGGCGTCGAGGACGAGGTCCGCAAGGTCACCGAGGCGGCGATGCGCGGCGAGATCGACTTCGCGGAATCGCTGCGGCAGCGGGTCGCGACGCTGGCGGGACTGGACGAGTCGGTCATCGACGAGGTCGCCGAGGTCATCGAGCTGACGCCCGGCGCCCGCACCACGATTCGCACGCTGCGGCGGCTCGGCTTCCGCTGCGGTGTGGTGTCCGGGGGCTTCCGGCAGGTGATCGAGCCGCTGGCGCACGACCTGGAACTGGACTTCGTGCAGGCCAATACGCTCGAGGTGGTCGGCGGCAAGCTGACCGGCAAGGTGATCGGCGAGATCGTGGACAGGCCCGCGAAGGCCGTGGCGTTGCGCCGTTTCGCCGCCGAGGCCGGGGTGCCGATGGAACAGACCGTCGCGGTCGGCGACGGCGCCAACGACATCGACATGCTCAACGCGGCCGGGCTGGGCATCGCGTTCAACGCCAAGCCCGCGCTGCGCGAGGTCGCCGACGCCGCGCTCTCGCACCCGTATCTGGACGCGGTGCTGTTCATTCTCGGCGTCACCCGCGACGAGGTGGAAGCCGCCGACGCCCGCGACGGACTGCTGCGCCGGGTGCCGTTGACCTGAGGTTAGCCGGGCGATCGCTCCGGCGCGGTGCAGGTCACCCGACGTGGGCCGCCGATACAGTCTGCCCTGAGTTTGCCCGAACGCCGGATCGATGACTGGAGAACAACGTGCGGATGCCTCTGCTGGTATTGGTGTCGGGCCTCGTGCTGGTCGCGTGCGGGGACGAGAATTCGGGGCGAGTGGCGGCGAATTCCGCTACGCCGCAACCGTTTTCGTCGGCGGTCCGGCCCTCGCTCGACCGGACCACGCAATCCGTCGCGCCCGGCAGGCCGCTGACCGTCACCGGTGACTCCGACGGCAAGGAGATATCGCTGGCGCCCGGCCGACGGCTCGAGGTGTCGCTCGCGGCCAACCCGAGCACCGGCTACCAGTGGGAGCTGGACGCCCTCGATCCGGCAGTCCTCGAGCAGACCGGTGACCCGGAATACCGGTCCGCCCCCGGCGCGGAAACCGCCGTCGGTGTGGGCGGCGCCTCGATCTGGCACTTCGTCGCCGTAGCCCCCGGCAGGACCCGACTGCGCCTCGGCTACGCACGCCCCTGGGAGCCGGGAATCGAACCGGCACAACGCTTCACACTCGAGGTGACCGTCGGCAACTGATCGCGCGCGAGTGTGTCCTCGTCGGCGGGTGATCGAATCGGCTCGGTCCGGTGTGACCGGTGAGCGGCCGGGAATTTCGTGGCGGGCACGCTCGCTGTAGTTGCGGGTCGTTCGCCGCGCGGCGATAGGCTGACAAGCGGTTGTTCGCGTGATCGGAGTGAGGGTTGGGTATGGGGGCTGTGGGCGTACGGGGAACTCGAGGATGACCGATTCGATCGATGCCGTGACGCGCGGGCTGGACGCGGGATTCCTCGCGCGGCACGCGGAATTGGCGCAGGGTTACGGCGGCGGCGACCCGGACGACCCCGCCATGGTCCAGGCGATGCAGATGGTGCTGCACGTCCCCAAGGTCGGCCCACCGGCGCGCAGCTCCCTGCTCGCCGCCGCCGCCACGGCGGTGGTGCGGCTGTGCCTGGATCCGCGGGTGGGCCCGGACGGGGAATGGTCGGACCGATACCTGGCCTGGAAGCGTTCCCGCATCCGCAAGGTGGCACGGCGGGCCCGGGGCGCCCAGTGGCTGGCGGCGGGCGAGGTCGACGGCGTGACAGTCGACATCGGCGGGGCACAGGCGCGCGCCCTGGTGCCCGGTCCGGTCGGTGCCGTCGACCCGCGCATCCGGAAACTCCAGATCGGCGGCACCGACCTCGAGCCCGACGAACCCGGCCCGCCCGCTCCGGAACTCCCGGTGCTCTGGGTGAACTCGGAGCTGGGCATGACCGTGGGCAAGGCCGCCGCACAGGTCGGGCACGCGAGCATGCTGCTGGCCGGGGCGCTGCCGGTGGAGCGGGCGTACGCGTGGTCACTGCGCGGCTTCGAATGCTCGGTCCGCGACGCGGACCCGCGGCAGTGGTCGGCGTTGTGCGACCGGGTCCGCCGCGGTGCGGCGACCGCGGTCCGCGACGCCGGTTTCACCGAGGTCGCGCCTGGTTCGACGACGGTGATCGCCGTTCCGCCCGGGTAGGAGTCCCGAATCACACCCGTCGCGACGACGATTCGGCACGCGCCCGGCCGCCCGGCCGACTATGACACTTACCGTGCAAACCGACCACGTTGGGCGCGGTTCGAAGGCGTGGGCCAAGATGGAGCCCGTGCCGCAACCGGATCCCGATCTGCTCATCGACTTCAACGAGGTGACTGTCCGGCGCTCGGGTCACACCCTGGTGGGTCCCGTCAGCTGGCAGGTGGAACTAGACGAACGCTGGGTCGTGCTCGGCCCCAACGGCGCCGGCAAGACCTCACTGCTGCGAATGGCGGCCGCCGAGGTGCATCCGACGTCGGGCACGGCCACTCTGCTCGGCGAGGTGATCGGCCGGACCGACCTCACCGAGCTGCGCCCGCGCATCGGGATGTCCTCCGCGGCCGTCGCCAGCCGGGTCCCGCTGGACGAGAAGGTCTGTGACCTGGTCGTTTCCGCCGGGTACGCCGTGATCGGGCGCTGGCGCGAGGAATACGCCGACATCGACACCGACCGCGCCATCGACATGCTGGAAAGCCTGGGCGCCGAACATCTTTCCGATCGCGCCTACGGCACCCTGTCGGAGGGCGAGCGCAAACGCGTGCTGATCGCGCGCGCCCTGATGACCGATCCGGAACTGCTGCTGCTCGACGAACCGGCCGCGGGCCTCGACCTGGGTGGCCGCGAGGAACTGGTCGAGAAGCTCGGCGATCTCGCGGCCGACCCCGACGCCCCGGCGACGGTGCTCGTCACCCATCACGTCGAGGAGATCCCGCCGGGCTTCACCCACGCGCTGCTGCTGAACGAGGGCAGCGTGGTGGCGCAGGGACTGCTCGAGGAGGTGGTGACCGCGGAGAACCTCAGCGAGGCGTTCCGCCAGTCGATCACCCTCGATCGCATCGACGGCCGGTACTTCGCTCGCCGCTCGCACCGCTTCGGCCGCCACCGTCACCGCCGCGGCTGACGGGGCGGCGGCGCGTACCGGCACGTTTGTACGGTGCATACCTGTCGGCGGTCGGCGCCCGAGCAGACGTTAGGGTGCGAGATGTGAGCGAGACTGTTGCCGAGCCCGATTCGACGCCGCCGCGGGCCAGGGACGCCTCCACGGTGATGCTGGTGCGCGACGGCGCGTCCGGCCCCGAGGTGTTCATGCAGCGACGGGTGCAGGCGATGGCGTTCGCCGCGGGCATGACGGTCTTTCCCGGCGGCGGCGTCGACCCCTCCGACGCCCAGGCCGAAATCGCCTGGGCCGGGCCCGATCCGGTGTGGTGGGGCCGGCGGTTCGGCACCGACGCGGCCCGGGCCCAGGCACTGGTGTGCGCGGCGGTCCGCGAGACGTTCGAGGAGTGCGGGGTGCTGCTGGCCGGGCCGACCGCCGACACCGTCGTCTCCGACACCGCCGTCCACCGCGAGGCGCGCGGGCGGCTGGAACGCCGGGACCTGTCGCTGGGGACCTTCCTCGCCGAGGCGAACCTGGTGCTGCGCGCGGATCTGCTGCGCCCCTGGGCCAACTGGATCACGCCGGTCGTCGAGGAACGCCGCTACGACACCCGGTTCTTCGTCGCGGTGCTGCCCACCGGCCAGCGGGCCGACGGTGCGACGTCGGAGGCGCACGAGGTCGCCTGGCGCACACCCGCCGAATCCCTGCGGCGCTGGCGCGCGGGCGACGACGTGCTGCTCCCCCCGACCTGGTCACAGCTGGTGGCACTCGGCGAATTCGGCTCCACCGCGGACATTCTCGCCGCCGACCCGATCATCGAGCCGATCCAGCCCGTGCTGGGCACGCTCGACGGCAGACCGAGACTGCAATTCCCCGACAACGACCGCTATTTCGCCGACCTGCCCGACCCCTCCCGCCTGCAAGGCTCGAAGCGTCCGAGCTGAGGCGTCGCCCACCGCCTCCGGAGCGGGCGTCGTTGCCCAGTAGGCTCCAGCCCCGTGGCCGAATACGTGACCGTGGACCGTGCCGAGGCGGGGATTGCCGTGCTGCGCTTCGCGCGGCCGCCGATGAACCTGATCGACGTGCAGTCGGCGCTGGAGCTGGCCGAGGCCGCCGATCGGATCGCGGGGGACGCCGAGGTGCGCGCGGTGCTCGTCTACGGAGACGAGCGCGTTTTCAGCGCGGGCGACGAACTCGCGGAACTGGCCCGGCTGTCCGCGGAGCAGGCTCGCGCGGTGGTCGGTGACCTGCAGCGGGCCCTCGGCTGCCTGGCCCGCCTGCCGCAGCCGACGGTCGCCGCGATCAGCGGGTACGCGCTCGGCGCCGGGCTGGAACTGGCCCTGGGCGCCGATCGCCGGATCATCGGCGACAACGTCAAGCTCGGCCTGCCACAGATTCACGCGGGCCTGATCCCCGTCGCCGGGATCCGGCGGCTGAGCCTGCTGATCGGACCGGCTCGCGCCAAGGACCTGGTGTACACCGGCCGTTTCGTCGAGGCCGAGGAGGCGGCGGCGCTCGGCTTGGCCGACGAGGTCGTCGCCCCCGACGACGTGTACACCGCCGCCCTGCGCTGGGCGCGCCGGTTCACCGCCGGCCCGGCCCGCGCGCTCGCCGCCGCCAAGCGGGTCTTCGAGGCCGGTACGCACGGCCACGATCGGGCTCGCGCCGAATGGTCGGAGCTGTTCGACACCGAGGACCGCAGCATAGGAACACGTTCCTATTCGGCGTCGGGTCCGGGTTCCGCCGAATTCGTGGGCCGCTGATCTCGGCCCGCTGATCGCTCGAGTACGCTAGCGGACCATGACCGCACGTCCTGACGACCCCGCGCCGAACCCGCACGCCACCGAGGCGGAGGTCCAGGCGGCGCTTGCCGACAACAAGCTGGCCCAGGTGCTTTACCACGACTGGGAAGCGGAGACCTACGACGACAAGTGGTCGATCTCCTACGACGAGCGTTGCATCGAGTACGCCCGGGGCCGTTTCGACGCCGTCGCGCCGAATGCGCCGCTGCCGTACGAACGGGCTCTGGAACTCGGCTGCGGTACCGGCTTCTTCCTGCTGAACCTGATGCAGGCCGGGGTCGCGAAACGCGGCTCGGTCACCGACCTGTCCCCGGGCATGGTCAAGGTGGCGCTGCGCAATGCCGAGCACCTCGGCCTGGAGGTGGACGGCCGGGTCGCCGACGCGGAGACCATCCCGTACGAGGACGACACCTTCGACCTCGTCGTCGGGCACGCCGTGCTGCACCACATTCCCGACGTGGAACTGGCTCTGAAGGAATGCCTGCGGGTGCTCAAGCCGGGCGGGCGGTTCGTCTTCGCGGGCGAGCCGACCACGGTGGGCAACCTGTACGCCCGCAAGCTGGGTCAGGTCACCTGGAAGGTCACCACCGAGGTCACCAAGCTGCCGTTCCTGCGGGAGTGGCGGCGTCCGCAGGAGGAACTCGACGAGTCCTCGCGCGCGGCCGCGCTGGAGGCCGTGGTCGACCTGCACACCTTCGATCCGTCCCAGCTGGAGGGCATCGCCCGCGCGGCCGGCGCGACCCAGGTGCACGCCGAGACCGAGGAGTTCGCCGCCGCCCTGTGGGGCTGGCCCGTGCGCACCTTCGAGGCCGCCGTCCCCGCCGAGAAGCTCAGCTGGCGCTACCGCCTCGCCCAGTACCGCGCCTGGCTGGGCCTGAGCTGGGTGGACGAGCGCGTCCTCAAGCACATCGTCCCCCGCCGCTTCTTCTACAACGCCATGATCACCGGCGTGAAGCCCCTGGCCGCCGGAAAGTAGTGCGCCCCAGCCTTATTCGCACGATGGCCGAACCGGCCCGGTCCGTACGCACCCGGGCTGTAGGGCATCGGCGGGTGCCGGTCTCGGCTCGAGCGTGCCGTCGCACGCCCGCGTTACCGCGGATCGGCCGTCCGCTGCCGAGTGACTCGGTGGGCGCTGACATGCTCGGCGCCGGGTCGGTCGTCGGGGAGGGGCGGCGGTAGTGGGCTATCGGTTCTCGGTGGCGGACGTCGCGTATTTGCGTAGTGGCACCGGGGTTTCGGCGTTGGCGGAGGTGGGGCGGCTCGGGTTGACGGCGGGGTCACTGGTGGGGGACTTGGAGCGGGTGCGGCGTGAGCACGGGGAACGGGCGGCGGCGCTGGTGGAGACCGTGCGGCTGCGGCGGCGGGCCGGGGCGAAGCTGGCGCGGCCGGGGGAGTGGCTGTTCACCGACGACGCTCTGCAGCAGGCGACGCCGAGTGCGGTCGCGCGGCATCGGGCCCGGCGGCTGGCGGGCCGGGACGTCCACGACGTGACCTGCTCGATCGGGGCGGAACTGGTTGCGCTGCAAGAAGTCTGCCCGGCGGTGATCGGCAGCGACCTCGACGACGTCCGGCTGGCCATGGCCGCGCACAACCTGTCCGGGGCCGGGAACGTGCTACTGGCCCGCGCCGACGCGCTCGCCCCGTGCACCACCGGCACCGTGGTCGTCGCCGACCCGGCCCGGCGCTCGGACGGCCGCCGTACGCACGACCCCGCCAAGCTGCAGCCCCCGCTTCCGGACCTGATCGACGCCTATCGCGGCCGGGATCTGGTCGTCAAGTGCGCTCCCGGCCTCGATTTCGACGGTTTCGCGCCGCGGGGGATCGGGCATCCACTCCGCGACTCCAGTCCGGCAGCGGGGCGCACAGCCGCCATGACGTGGGCCGGTGAGGTGGAGGTGGTCTCCCTGGACGGCGCGGTCCGGGAGGCCTGTCTGTGGTCGTCGGCCCTCACCGAGCCGGGCGTCACCCGCCGCGCCACGGTCCTCGGTTCCGACGGCTCGTCCTGGTCGCTCACCGACGCCGAACCCGACGACATCCCCGACCGCGCCCCCGGCGAGTGGATCATCGACCCCGACGGCGCGGTGGTGCGGGCCGGACTCGTCCGCCACTACGCGGCGAAACACCGGCTGTGGCAGCTCGATCCCCGTATCGCCTATCTCACCGGCGACAGCGTTCCCACCGGCGTGCGCGGCTTCCGCGTCCTCGACCGCCTCGACTTCCGCGAGAAACCCCTCCGCGCCGAACTGCACCGCCGCGACTGCGGCCCCTTGGAAATCCTCACCCGCGGAGTCGATCTCGACCCGGACGCCCTGCGCGCCCGCCTCAAACCCCGCGGCACCCACCCGCACACCTTGGTGGTCACCCGAATAGGCCGCACCCCGACGGTCTTCCTCTGCGAGACCCCGCCGCCCCGCTGAGTCGGGTTCGGCCCGGTGTTCGACCACCGAGGGGGTGAATGCCGTTGCCGCGCAAGGGGAAGTTCTACTCGTCCGGCTGGAAGGCGAACAGCTCGCCGATGCGGGTGGTCACGACCACATCACCATTGGCGCTCACCGCGGTACCGACGGTCGTGCCCTGGGCGCCGGGCAGACCGATGGAGGCGAGGGTCTTGCCGTCGCTGGTGTCGAAAGTGACCAGGCTCAGCGAGTCACCGAGGGGAGCCACCGCGTAGCCGGTGTTTCCCGCGGTCTGCACCGGGCGGCCACGCAGCCGCAGATCCTTGCGCTCCCAGGCGATCTCGGCACTGTCGCCGTTGTCGCGCAGCGCCAGCAGGTGACCGTCGTCGCCACCGGGGATCAGCAGCCCGTCCTGCGCCGAGACCGCGCCTTGCGGTGCGAAGCCCAGCGGCTGCGTCCATTTCGTGTGCCCGTCGGCGGCGTCGACGGCCAGCAACCGGCCGCTGTTGTCGCCGACGTACACGGTCTCCCCGTCTCCGGACAGCGTCGGGCTGGTGGCACTGCCGTCGGTGAGGATGTCGACGCTCCACTCCTGCCGGATCTGCTTGTCCGCGTAGCGCAGGGCGACCAGCGCCGCGGTGGTCGTGCCCGGCCGTCGCACGGTGAGATAGAAGCGGCCGGAGTTCTGTTCCAGCGCGGACACATTCGCCACCGGGCACTGCGGGCCGCCGGTGGCGCAGTCGCCGACGCCCTGGCCGTCCGGTGGCCGCGGCAGGCCCGGCTGCCGCAGGAAATCGGGCTCACCCAGCGTCTGGAAGGTGGCCGCCGCCAGCTTCCCGGTCTGCCGTTCGACCACGTCGATCTGACCGGACTGCGTCACCGACAGCACCTTGCCGTCGCTGGTGAACTGGACCGATACCGGCACTCCCGCCACCGGGGTGCGCCAGCGCGGCTGCCCGAGCGCGTTGAACGAGAACAGGCCGCCGTTGTCGCCGACGTAGACGTTGTCCAGCCCGTCGACCGCCGCGCCCGCCGCGGCGACATCCGGTCCCATGGCATTACAGAACCGCTTGCGGCCCGTCGGCATCTGCAGCGACACGATCGCGCCCGTGGCGCCCGGAACGCCGACGCAGTCCGTCGCGAGGCGGGTGGTGACATACATCTGCCCACCGGGCCCGATGATGGTCGGCGTCGCGGCGGGCCCACCGAGCGGCCGGGCCCAGCGCGCGACCAGATGCCGCGACCCGGTGACCGGGCTGGCGCCGCTGTTACGCGCGTCGTGATAGGCCACCGGCCAGCCCTTACCCGGGCCGACCTTGATGTCGTCCAAGGTGGTGCTGCCGCACGCGGTCAGCGCGAGTAGGCCGCAGGCGCCCGCCAGCGCGGCCACTCGGCGCGCGGGACGGCGCGACGCCGCGCGGTGATCGGTGACTGTCCCCCGGTCGTGCTCGCTGCGCGGGGATCGCCGGCTGCCGCTTCGCACCTGCTGGACTCCCATCTGCTCGTACGGGCCTGCACGAGACTAGAACATCGGCCCCGCTACCACCGGGCTGGGTGAGCCGAGGGCAGCGGGTGCCGCATCGCGCGGCGAAAGTACCCTGGTACCTCGACGACGACACCGCTGGACGAGGGAGCAGAGTTCGTGACGAGCATGTGGGGCGCACCGTTGCGCTCGCGATGGCGTGGGTCGCGCCGGCGGGACCCCGAGCAGGCGCGTTTCCTGACCATGGCATCGCTGCGCTGGGTGCTCGCCAACCGCGCCTACACCCCCTGGTACCTGGTGCGGTATTACCGCTTGTTCAAATTCCGGCTGACCAACCCGCATATCGTGCTGCGCGGCATGGTCTTCCTGGGCAAGCGGGTGGAGATCCACGCGACGCCGGAGCTGAGCCGCATGGAGATCGGCAAGTGGGTGCACATCGGTGACGGCAACGCCATCCGCTGCCACGAGGGCTCGCTGCGCATCGGCGACAAGGTGGTGTTCGGCAAGGACAACGTCGTCAACACCTACCTCGACATCGAGATCGGTGAATCCACGCTGGTCGCCGACTGGTGCTACATCTGCGACTTCGACCATCGCATGGACGACATCACGCTGCCGATCAAGGACCAGGGCATCGTCAAGAGCCCGGTGCGCATCGGCCCCGACACCTGGATCGCGGCCAAGGTGACCGTGCTGCGCGAGACCCGGGTCGGTCGCGGGTGCGTGCTCGGCGCGCACGCGGTGGTCAAGGGCGACATCCCCGATTACGGCATCGCCGTCGGCGCCCCCGCCCGCGTGGTCAAGAACCGCAAGGAGGCGTGGGAGGCCGGAGCCGCGGAGCGCGCGAAGTACCTGGCGGCGCTGGAGGACATCGAACGCAAGAAGAACGGGGTCGGCGCGTCGCAGGCCGGCTGACACGTTCGAACCTGTCCGAGGGCGCGAGTACCGTCAGGCCCATGCACCGGTACGCCGCCCTGCTACGCGGGATCATGCCCAGCAACCCGAACATGCGCAACGAGAAGTTGCGGGGCGTGTTCGAGGGGCTGGGTTTCGACGCGGTGGGCTCGGTGCTGAGCAGCGGCAACATCGTGTTCGGCAGTGCCGAATCCGACGCTGCCGCACTGGAATCGCGCATCCAGAAGGCGTTGAACGCCGAGTTGGGCATCGGCGGCGGCACCATCCTCCGCAGCCGCGAGGAACTGCGCGCACTGGTCGACTCCGACCCCTTCCCGGGGCTGACCCATGGGCGCGGCACCTACCTCACGGTGACATTCCTGAAGGACCGCACGGCGGCCGCCCCGGACGCGCTCCCGGCGGAACTCGCTGCCGCGGTACGCATCGTGGGGTACGACGAGGCGGCCGCGGCCGTGCTCGCCGTCATCGACAACACGGCGAGCACCACGCCCAACCACATGGCGTGGCTGGAATCCGTGTACGGCAAGGACATCACCACCCGCACCTGGCTGACGGTGCGCAAGGTGCTGGCGAAGCTGTAGGCCCCGCCACAACCTCGGGCGTGATGGTTACGCCGCGCGGCGCTCCGAATCCGAGCGCGGCGCGGCGGTGGGCTTCTCGGTCTCGGCGAAGCCCGGGCGGCCGGTACCGATGAAGGCCACCAGCCACGACACCACCGCGACGAACCGGTTGCGGAAGCCGACCAGGTAGAACAGGTGCACCGCGAGCCAGGCCATCCACGCGATGAAACCGGTGAACTTCACCTTGTCGTTGAGCTTGGTGACCGCGCTGAACCGGCTGATCACCGCCATGGAACCCTTGTCCCAGTAGACGAAAGGAGTGCCCGGTTGCTTCTTGCGGCGAATGATGTCGGCGACGTGCCGGCCCTCCTGCATCGCCGTCGGCGACTGCCCGGGGTAGCCGTTGAGCGAGGTCATGTCGCCGATGGCGTAGATATCGGCGTGCCCGCCGACGGTGCAGTCGGGGTTGATCAGCAGCCGCCCGGCGCGATCGGTCTCGCAGCCGGTGGCCTCGGCCAGCAGCCGCGCGAATCCGCCGGCCTGCACACCCGCCGACCACACCACCGTCTCCGCGCCGATGCCGCGTTCGACACCGTCCTTCGTCTTGACCGTCACCTTGCCGGCCTCGATGTCGGTGACGAATGTGTCCAGCAGCACCTCGACACCGTTGCGCGCCAACGACTCCCGCGCGTACTCCGACAGGCTGCCCCCGAACGGCGGCAAGACCGCCGGCGCGCCCTCCACCAGCGACACCGAGATCTCCTGGTGGTAATGCCGCTTGGCGAGCTCCTTGAGCTGCCCGGCGACCTCCACGCCGGTGGGCCCCGCGCCGACCACCACGAAGCTCAGCAGCCGCTCCCGCGAATCGGGGTCGGCCGTCGCCGCCTCGGTGAACACCCGCTCGATCTGCGCGCGCAACCGCTTGGCGTCGTCGATGGTCTTGAGCGAGAACGTCTTCCGGGCGAAATCGTCACGCCCGAAGTAGGACTGGTTGGCGCCCGTCGCGGCGATCAGCGAGCCGTAGCGGATCCGGCGCGGGCCGTCCGCCGTCTCGTAGGTGAGCACCGCGTCCTCGGCGTCGATGTCGACGACCTTGCCGAGCCGCACATCGGCGCCCTTGTGCCGGTGCAGGATTCCCGCGATCGGCGGCGCGATGTCCGTGCTGGGCAGCACACCGGTCGCTACTTGGTAGAGCAGCGGCTGAAACAGGTGCTCGGGCGTGCTCGAGATGAGTACGTAGTTGACCCCCGACTTGCTCAGCTGCTTCGCGGCGGCGAGTCCGCCGAAGCCCGAGCCGACGATGACGACCTCAGCGGTTTCGATTCCCGCATCCACGTGTTGCATGACAGCCTCCTTCTGTCATTACTAACCGTGATTCGGAATCCAGATGTTCCGAGGGTCAGGGCGCATAATTTAGATGAATCTTATCTGGATCGGTCATGAATGGAGATCTTGATGGAACTGCGGCAGCTGTCCTACTTCGTCGCTGTCTGCGAGGAACTCAGCTTCAGCCGAGCCGCGCAGCGGTGCTTCATATCGCAATCAGCTATCAGTCACCAGATCGCCCGGCTCGAACATGATCTTGGTGTACAGCTCTTCGAGCGCTCCACGCGGTCGGTCGTTCCGACCGACGCAACGACGCGGCTACTTCCCCTTGCGAAACAAATGCTGAGCCTGGAATCGGCCATTCGCGCAGCTGTGCGGTCGTCTGGGCCGCGAATTCGCTTGGCCGCCAACATGTCCTTCGCAACAAGATCGCTCTCGGCCATCGCGGGTGCGCGCGAGGCGCATCCGGGTGCGGAGATCGAGTTCGTGATCAAGCCGTTCCGGCAGCGCATCGCCGCGGTGGCGGACGGCGACTGTGATCTCGCTCTCATCCGTGGCCGGGTGGATCAGCCGGGTCTGACGGTCGAGAAACTCTGGGTGGAGGACCTCGTGATCGCCGTGTCGACGGCCCATCCGCTGGCCGGTCGCGACGATGTGACGCTCACGGAATTGGGGAACTATCCGCTGCTCCTGCCCCCGGAGCAAGAACAGGTGCTGTTGCACAACGTGGTTCGGCGCGCGTTCGCGGACCTGCCCGCCCCGCCGACCTACGGCCCGCCGATCCCGCCCGACCACACCGCCACCATGGAACTGATCAACCGCCCCGACGCGTGGACGATCCTCTACGCCGATACCCCCGCCGAGGGCATTGCCGGACTGCGCCTGTCGGGCCGACCGCTGCGCGTGCCGGTCTCGGCGGTACTGCGCAGCGACCTGCGCCCGTCACCGATCCTCACCACGCTGCTGGCGGCATTGCACAGCGCCTGACGACTACACGCGCAGCGGCGGCGATTTCGGGAAGGTGACCGGCAGCGCCGTCAGCGCGCGATGGAACGGCCCGGGTCGCCAGGTCAATTCGTCGCCGGGCACGGCCAGCTGCAACTCCGGCAACGCGTCGAGCAGCTGATCGATGGCGTCCTGCGCGACCAGATAGGCCACCGACCGGGCCGGGCACGAGTGCGGGCCGACGCTCCACGCCAGATGCGAACGGTTGTCGGTGAATTCACGCACCCCGACGGCCGGGTCGTTGTTGGCCCCCGACATGCTGATGATCACCGGATGATTCGCGGGCAGCCAGACGTCGTCGATCAGCACCGGCTGCCGCGGGTAGGTGACGCAGTAATTGGCCATCGGCGGGTCGGTGAACAGCACCTCGTCCAGCGCGTCCCGCGTCGACAGGCTGCCGCCCAGCAGGTTTCCGGCGAAGCGGTCGTCGGTCATCATCAGCAGCAGCGTGTTGACGATGAGGTTCTGCTGGGGTTCGATGCCCGCGCCGTAGAGGGTGACCAGCTGGTGGATCATCTCCGTGTCGTCCAGACCGACCGGATGCGCCAGCAGTCGCGAGATGATGTCGTCGCCGGGGTGGGCCCGCTTGAGCGCGACCAGCTCGACCAGCGCCTGGGTGAGCATCTCGTTACCGCGCTCGGCCTCGACGACCTCGAACATCATCGCCATACCCTGCGCCACCCGCTGCCCGATCTCGGCGGGGCAGCCCAGCATCACATTGAGCACCTCGAACGACAGCGGGAAGGCGTAGTGCTGGATCAGCTCGGCCGAGCCGGTCTCGCAGAACGTGTTGATCAACCGGGACGCGATGCGCTCGACGGTGGCGTGCATCGCGTGCAGATCCACCCCGTCGATCGCGGCGACGTTGGCCTGGCGGTACCGCTCGTGTTCGACGCCCGCGCTGCGCAGCGCGTTCGGCCGCCACTCCAGCATCGGGAGGATGGGGGAGTCGGCGGGCGCGGACTGCTGCCAGGCGCGCGGGTCGGCCGGAAAGTGCTCGGGGTCGTTGAGGATTCGCACCGCCGTCCGATACCCGATGACCAGCGTGGCCGGCACGCCAGGCGCCAGATCGACCGGCACCAGCGACCCGTAGCGCCGCCGCATGTCCCGATAGGCCGCGTGCGGATCGGCGGCGAACTCGGGGACGTGCAACGGAACCCGCGGACCGTCGGTGTCGATCGGTGAGCCGTGGCGCACCGGGCACCCCTGGTTCGGTGCCGGCGGCCGGGTCAACCCTGCGACTCCAGCCGCTGGAACAGGAACTCGACGAGCGTGATGAGCGATCGCAGGCACGGGCCGCGATCGCGCGCGTCCAAGGCCGTCAGCGGGGTATCGGGCTCGAGGTCCAGCGCCTCCCGGATCTCGTGCAGCGGAAAGCGTTGCGCGCCCTCGAACTCGTTGACCGCGACCGAATACGGCACCCCGCGCTCCTCGAGCACCGCGAGCACCTCGTCGGCCTTGTCGATGCGGCGGGTGTCCACGAGGACCAGCGCGCCGAGCGCACCGCGGGACAGCTCCTCCCACAGGGGCAGGAACCGCCGCTGCCCGGGTGTGCCGAAGAGATACAGCGCCAGTTGCGGATTCAGCGTGATGCGGCCGAAGTCCATGGCGACCGTGGTGGTCACCTTGCCCGGCAGGTCGGCCATGTCGTCCACACCGATGCTGGCCTCGGTGATGGTTTCCTCGGTACGCAGCGGCCGGATCTCGGACACGCTGTTGACGAACGTGGTCTTACCGACGCCGAAATTACCCGCCACCAACAGCTTGACCGACCGGGTGACGGTTTCGGGCACGTAGTCGACGGTGCGTTCGGTGAGGGCAGACGGGCGCTCAGACGGCGAGAGCGCGGAGCCCATTGAGTACCTCCTCCAGCAAGGCGAGTTCCGGAACCTGGTCGGCGGGTGCCGGATTGACCAGATGGCCGCTGTCCAACAGATCGGATGCGATGATCTTGACCACCGAGGGCGGAAGATCGAGATAGGCGGCGATCTCGGCGATCGACAGGGCGCCGCGCCGGCTGCACACGCTCATCACCCGCCGCCCGTCGGGGCTCAGCCCCGGCGGCGGGTCCTGCGCCACCACAACCAGGGTGACCAGATCGAGCACCCGGCTCGCGCGCGAGCGTCCACCCGTGCGCACATACGCCCGTACCAGGTCGGGGTCGCGACGATGCCTGCTCATATCACCGCCTCGCTCGCGCTCGGCGTCATCACGAGCAGGCGCCGGGCTGTGCCGTCAGTTCGCTCGCTGCGCGCTCCCATGGCCCGCTACCGCGTGCGCGGCAGGCTGCCGAGTTCGCGGCCCACCCGCGCCGCGAGCTCGTTCATCCGATGCGCGACCAGACTGACGTCCACCTGCGAGGTGGTGGATACGCCGATCAGCGCGCCTTCCCCGGCGGCGGTAATGAAGATCATCCCGTCGTCGTATTCGGTCATGTTCTGCCGCACCGAATTCGCCGCGCCGCAGAATTCACCGAGCGCCTTGCCCAGCGACCGCAGGCCGGAGGCCGCGGCGGCGAATCGTTCGGCGTCGTCGACGGAGATCTCGCCGATCTGCGCGATCCGCAGGCCGTCTTCGGAAAGCAGGACGGCGAAGCGGACGCCGGGAACGTTGAGGTCCTCGAGCATCCAGGCCAGTTTGTTGCCGTCACTGACGGCTGTACCGGGTGTGCCCATCAGGATGTCATCCCTTCGGTGTTTTCGTGCGCGGCAGACGTGCGGCCGCTCTGGGTGCCGCTCTGCCACGCGGCGGCGATATCGGGGCGGGGGAGTTCGGTATCGGTGTCCGGCCCACGCGACAGCGTGGACACCGACACGGTCCGGCGTCGGCGACGCGGCAACCCGCCCGGTGTGATTTCGTGGACGGTCGATATGGATTCGGATTCGTCCTCGGCTTCGTTCGCTGTCACAAACTGATCATCCGTCGCTGCGGCGTGCGCGCCGCTGGTGGTCAGAGGCCGCGGGCCCGATGCGGTGGCCCGGATGTCGTCCGTCCCGCCCGTACGCAATCCCTCCGTTGTCACCGTGTGTGCTCCGCCCGTCATCCGGACGGGGGCCTGGCCGGAATCCGCGGTCTCCCGGTCGAATCCGTGCCGTGCCGAGGGCGAGGTGGCCGGCTCGGGAGCCGCGGAGATCATCGGCGGCGTACCGGCCTCGAGCTCCGGAGTGGTGGATTCGCGCGGGGCCAGCAGCGCCTCGGGGACGTAGACCATGGCCCGCATGCCACCGTAGGTGTTGGGGCCGTCGATGTACACGGTGAACCCGTAGCGGCGGGCCAGGGCGGCGATGCCCGGGAAACCCACCCGCGGAGCGGGTCCGAGCTGGTGGATGTCGACCACGCGCTCGCCGGCGAGCACCTGCCGGGCCTCTTCCATCTGCTCGGCGTTCATGCGCACACCCGCGTCGTCGACGATCACGGTGACGCCGTGGTGACCTTCCTGGAAGGTGACGTCGACGAACGAGGTGGGCGGCGAGTAGCGCAGCGCGTTGTCCAGCAGCGTCGCCAGCGTGTGTACCAGCGGTTCCACCGCGCGGCTGATCACGACGCGGTCGAGCTGGTGCGGCCGCACGCGGGTGAAGTCGCGGACGCGGCCGACGGCGCCACCGACGACGTCGGTGAGCGCCTGCTGCGGCCAGCGGCGACCGGGCAGGCCACCACACACGATCACGTAGGACTGCGCCTGGCGGATCATCTGCTGGACACTGTGGTCGATGCGGGTCAGCGTCTCGTACACATCGTCACCGCGGTGCTCACGTAGCGCGGTGCTCACCACCTGGCTCACGTCGGCGCCGAGGCTGACCACCGAGGTGCCGAAGGCGCGCACCGCGGCGCTTGTCGCCTCGCGGGCGGCGTTCTCGGTATCGGTGCGGGCCTTGGCCTCGGCCCGGGCGGCTGCCTGCTGCGCCTCGTAGTCGGCCTCGCGGCGGGCCCGGTCGCGGGTCTCGGCCTGCATCATGCGGAGATCGCCGATATAGCGCTCGCCGAGTGCGTGCAGCAGCTGCCCCAGGCGGGTCTGCCCGCCGGCGACCGGTATCTCCACCGTCACCTCGGATCGGCGTACCGCATCGGCCACATAGGGCATGGTGCTGGTGGTGAACTGTTCGAGTTCGTCCTCTTGCCCGCGCAGCGCCTGTTCGGCCGTCTCGGCGCGCGAGCGCTGATGTACGGCGTAGTACGCCGCATACAGCGCCGCCGCGACGGCCAATATGAGAACTGCAGCGAGGATCCACGAAATCGTCACGGCGGTAGATTGATTCATCAGGTTCCCTTGTTGCCGGCTGCCCGGCCGCCTCGTCCTTCCTCAACTCGCCGACCACCAGACACCAGGGCCGGATGACTCTCACGTCGGCACCGGCTCGAAGTTGCTTACCGGACAGTAGGTTTCGATTTCGAAATCCTGCCCGAGCGGGCCGTATTCGGCCCCGATGCCCGACGACGGCAAACATTATCAGTTATTCCGAGCAACAGCGACCGATTCGTTATGGACTTCCCGGTCTGCATGGAGTCGGTGCGAAGGTTGCAAATGCCTTGTCCGGTAGCCGATCACGGCAAATCCGCCGCACCGCCAGGCGAGTCGCGGGTCGGCCCGGCGTGAGCGGCCATTCGCTCGGGCACACCCGGCGACGTGTCAACTATCCGCGAGGGCGTGCGCGACGGCCAGGTGCAGCCGCACCATGTCCGGTTCGTCGTCCTCCACCGCGTACGCGACTTCCTCCAGCGCACGCATGAACGCCCAGCCCCGGGCGCGTTCCGGGTCGACCTCGAGGGCGCGGGCGGTGTGCCGCACGACTCGCCGGGCCTGCTCGGTCGTCGGTGCGCACTGCGTTTGGATCATGATCAGGAAGCCGGCGTCGAAGGCGGCCTCGCCCAGGTACGGTTTCGGGTCGATGAGCAACCAGGGTTCCCGCTCGGCGGCCAGGATATTGCCCAGGTGGGTGTCGCGGTTGACGATCAGCAACGGCCCGTCCGGGACGGCGAGCGTCTCGCACCAGGTGGCCGCCCGGTCGAACAGGACACGCGGAATCACCTGCGCGACTTCGGCATTCGGGTGGCCGAACAGAACCGTCCAGTCGGCGACCATGGCGGCCGCTTCGGGCAGGGCGGGGAACTCTTCGCCGATCCCGGTCGGCGGCCGTCGCAGGCGGCGATACAGCCGACCGGCCAGTTCGATCTTGTCGGCGTGCTCGGGACGCCCCTCCAGACTCGGGAAGCCGGGCTGGCGCAGCAGCGGCGTGCCCGGCCGGGCCCACTCCAGCAGCAGCGCTCCGGAGGTGGCATCGAAGTCGTACATCCGTACCGCGCCGTCGCCGCCGTAGCAGCGCAGCCCGGCCGGTTCGCCGACATTCTCCTCGTCGACCACCGGGACCTTCAGCACCGCGACCGACCCGTCCGCACGCCGCACCGGCGCCACGAAGGAATGCGTGCCCCCGCGCAAGGAATCCCCGATCAGCTCCAGACCCCAACCGGCGCAGAGTTTGTCCACCACCGCGGGCAACCGGCGCAACCACTGTTCACCCCGCTCCTCGAAGACGGTGCGAATTGTCGACTCGACCTCGGGCGGCAGCGCGATCGGCATCCGCCCAGCATTCCCGTCGAAGGTCGGGCCGCGCAATCGAATTCTTTCGCCGCCGCATGATCTCCCCGTGATCTGTCGCCGCATACGTGATCGGGCAGCGCCGACGCCGCTGTCGACTTAGGCTGACGGCGTGGGGAACGAGAACTTGCGGGCGTCCGACGCCGATCGCGAGAAGTATGTCGCGCGTCTGCGCCTCGCCATGGACGAGGGCCGGTTGAATCTGCCCGAATTCGACGAGCGGGTGCAGCGGGTATATACCGCCCGGACGTACGGCGAACTGGAGCCGCTGCTGTCCGACCTTCCGGCCCAGCGCATTTCGCCGCACGCCGAGCGGTCGTCCGCGGGCCGGGTGCCGACGTGGGTGCTGATCATGTGGACCCCGTGGGTCTTCGTCAATCTGCTGTGCGTGGTGATCTGGCTGGCCACGGGAATGGGCTACTTCTGGCCGTTCTGGGTCGAGGTCCCGTGGGGCCTGGCCCTCTGCATCCCCACCGCCATCGGCGTCATCACCAACCGCCGCTGAGCAGTGCGGGACACGCGAACGGCCCCGGGGCAGCTGCCCCGGGGCCGTTCGCGAGTGAATCAGCCCTTGTGGGTCTTGACCGCCTCGGTCAGCTGCGGGGCGACGTTGAACAGGTCGCCCACGATGCCGTAGTCGCTGATCTCGAAGATCGGCGCTTCTTCGTCCTTGTTGACGGCGACGATGGTCTTCGAGGTCTGCATGCCGGCCCGGTGCTGGATCGCGCCGGAGATACCCAGGGCGACATACAGCTGCGGCGAGACCGTCTTACCGGTCTGGCCGACCTGGAACTGGCCCGGGTAGTAGCCGGAGTCGACGGCGGCACGCGAGGCGCCGACCGCGGCGCCGAGCGCGTCGGCCAGCGGCTCGACGACCTTGTGGAAGTTGTCCTCACTGCCGACGCCGCGGCCACCGGAGACCACGATGGTGGCCTCGGTGAGTTCCGGCCGGTCGCCGCCCGCGACGGGCTCGCGGGAGGTCACCTTGGTGACGCCCTCTTCCTGCGCGGGGACCTCGACGGTCACCTTCTCGCCGGCGCCGGCCTGCGGGGCGGCCTCGACGGCGCCCGGGCGGACCGAGATCACCGGCACGTCGCCGGTGGCCTTGTAGTCCACGGTGAACGCGCCACCGAAGATGGAGCCGGTGACCGAGCCGTCGGACTTCACGTCGATGACGTCCACCAGCAGGCCGGAGCCGATGCGCGCGGCCAGCCGACCGGACACCTCCTTGCCCTCGGCGGAGGCGGCGACCAGCACCGCGGCGGGGGAGGCGGACTCGACCAGACCGGCCAGCACGTCGACCTTGGGGGTCACCAGGAAGCCCTCGACGTCGTCGGACTCGGCGACGTAGATCT
Source organism: Nocardia wallacei (assembly GCF_014466955.1). Lineage (NCBI taxonomy): Bacteria > Bacillati > Actinomycetota > Actinomycetes > Mycobacteriales > Nocardiaceae > Nocardia > Nocardia wallacei. Next base: position 2,118,590 of record NZ_AP023396.1, read on the forward strand.
TCTCGGCGCCGGCCGCGGCCAGGGCGTCGGCGAGCTTGTCGGCGGTACCGGCCGCGCCGAGCACGACGGCGGCCGGGCTGCCCAGCGTGCGGGCGGCAGTGAGGAGTTCCGTGGTGACCTTCTTCGGCGCACCCTCCGCGTGCTCGACGAGCACGAGTACTTCTGCCATTTGTTCTCTTCTCCTAGTATCGAGATTCTCGTCCGGCGGTCGAAAGCCGGCGCAGCGTACGGGCGCGGATCAGATGACCTTCTGGCCGACCAGGTACTGGGCGATCTGGTTGCCGCCCTCGCCCTCGTCGACGATCTTCTCGCCCGCCGTGCGCGGCGGCTTCGGGGTGACAGCGGTGACGACGGAACCCGCGTTGCCCACACCGACGGTCGACGGGTCGATGCCCAGATCGGCCAGGGTGAAGGTCTGCACTTCCTTCTTCTTCGCGGCCATGATGCCCTTGAAGGACGGGAAGCGCGGCTCGTTGATCTTCTCGGTGACCGAGACGATGGCCGGGAGGCTGGCCTCGAGCTTGAACACGCCCTCGTCGGTCTCGCGCTCGCCGGAGATCTTCTCCCCGTCGACGCTCAGCTTCCGCAGGTGGGTGAGCTGGGGAATGCCCAGGTACTCGGCGATGATGGCCGGCACCGCACCGGAGCGGCCGTCGGTGGCCTCGTTGCCGGCGATGACCAGTTCGACGCCCTCGATCTGGCCCAGCGCACCCGCCAGCACCCACGCGGTCTGCACGGCGTCGGAGCCGTGGATGGCGTCGTCCTTGACGTGGATGGCCTTGTCGGCGCCCATGGACAGCGCCTTGCGGATGGCCTCGGTCGCGCGTTCGGGTCCCATGGCCAGGACGGTGACCTCGCCGCCCTGGGCTTCCTTGATCAGCAAGGCCTCTTCGACGGCGCGCTCGTTGATCTCGTCCAGGATCGCGTCGGCGGCCTCACGGTCGAGGGTGTAGTCACCGTCGGTCAGCTTGCGCTCGGACCAGGTGTCGGGAACCTGCTTGATCAGTACGACGATGTTCGGCATTGGTCTTCGTCGACCTCCTGTTCTGGTGGCACGTGAGGTGGGGTCGCACGATCGGGGTGGCCGTACGTCCACGAAAAGTCTTCGTGCGGGACATTACCCTACGTTAAGTTACTCGTGGGTAACTTAGGGTGTGATGTTCTCCATCACTACTCCGAGCGCGGGTGTGATAGAGGCAACCGCTAACGTCGGTCGAATGAGTGAGGCCGTTTTCTCCCCGGCGAACGGGGAGTCCGCCGCGGTGGACCCGCTACCTCTGACCGGTGAGCGGACGGTGCCGGGAGTCGCGGAGGAGAACTACTGGTTCCGCCGCCACGAGATCGTGTACGCGCGCCTGCTGGAGCGCTGCGCCGGCCGCACCGTACTGGAGGCCGGGTCGGGAGAAGGCTACGGCGCCAACATGATTGCCGGGGTGGCCACCCGGGTGATCGGGCTGGACTACGACGTGAGCGCGGTCGAGCACGTGCGCGCGGCCTATCCGCGGGTGGAGATGATCCAGGGCAACCTCGCCGAGCTGCCCTTCGACGACGAGTCGGTCGATGTGGTGGTCAATTTCCAGGTCATCGAACATCTCTGGGATCAGGCGCAATTCCTGCGCGAATGCTCGCGAGTGCTGCGTCCGGGCGGTGAACTGCTGATCAGCACGCCGAACCGGATCACCTTCTCGCCGGGGCGCGACACCCCGCTCAATCCCTTCCACACCCGCGAACTGAACGCCGCCGAACTCTCGGAGTTGTTGGTGGGCGCGGGTTTCCGGGTCGAGGTGATGACCGGCGTGCACCACGGTCCCGCACTGGCCGAACTGGATGTCAAGTGGGGTGGGTCGCTGATCGACGCGCAGATCCAGCGGGCGCTGGCCGGGGAGCCGTGGCCCGCCGAGTTGGCCGCCGACGTCGCCGCTGTGCGGATCGATGACTTCGAACTGACGGCCGAGGATATCGACGCGAGCCTCGACCTGGTCGCCGTCGCGGTGAAGCCTTGACCGCAGTACCCGGTCAGTTCACCCTGGTCCTGCACTCCCATCTGCCGTGGCTGGCCCATCACGGCCGCTGGCCGGTCGGCGAGGAGTGGCTGTACCAGTCCTGGGCGGCGTCCTATCTGCCCCTCGCCCGGGTACTGAGAACCCTTGCCGCCGAAGGGCGTTCGCATCTGCTGAGTTTCGGTATCACGCCGGTGCTGGCGGCGCAGCTCGACGACCCGCACAGCCTGGCGGGCATGCACCACTGGCTGGGCAACTGGCAGCTGCGCGCCGACGAGGCGGCGATGGCGGGCAATATCGCCCTCGGCGCGCACGAGCACCGGCTGGCCGCGGCGGCGCTCGCCGATTTCGAGCAGCGCTGGCGGCACGGCGGCTCGCCGGTCTGGCGCGAACTGATCGACGCCGGGACCATCGAACTGCTCGGCGGCCCGCTGGCCCATCCGTTCCAGCCGCTGCTGGATCCGCGGCTGCGCGCCTTCGAGCTGACCGAGGGCCTGTCCGACGCCCGGCACCGCTGGGGCCACACCCCGTCGGGCATCTGGGCGCCGGAATGCGGTTTCACGCCCGGTATGGAGAGCGGGTACGCGGCGGCGGGTGTGACGCATTTCATGGTCGACGGGCCCGCGCTGCGCGGCGACACCACGCTGGGCCGGCCGGTGTGGGATTCGGACGTGCTCGCGTTCGGGCGTGACCTGCAGGTCAGCTACCGGGTGTGGTCGCCGAAATCCGGATACCCGGGCCACACCGCCTACCGGGACTTCCACCACTACGACCACGCCACCGGTCTCAAGCCGAGCCGGGTCACCGGTAAGCAGGTCGCTGGCCCGGACAAGGCGCCCTACGACCCGGAGCTGGCCGACGCGGCGATCCGCACCGACGTCGAGGACTTCGTGCGCACCGTGCGGGAGCGATTGCTCGCCGAATCCGCGCGGATCGGCCGCCCCGCGCTGGTGGTGGCCGCCTTCGACACCGAATTGTTCGGGCACTGGTGGCACGAGGGTCCGCAGTGGCTCGAGCAGGTGCTGCGCGCGCTGCCCGAGGCCGGGGTCACCGTCGGGACGCTGGCCGACGCGCGGGCGCGGGGTTTCGTCGGCGAGCCGGTGCGGCTGGCGGACTCGTCGTGGGGTTCCGGCAAGGACTGGCGGGTGTGGGCCGGAGACCAGGTGCGGGATCTGGTGGAGCTGAACGCCGATATCGTCCGGCTGACCCTGGACACGATGGACAAGGTGCGGTCGCAGGGCCACAGCCTGCGCGATCCGGTGGCCGACCAGTTGCTTCGCGAGGCGGTGCTGACCGTGTCCAGCGATTGGGCGTTCATGGTCAGCAAGGACTCCGCGGCCGGTTACGCCCGCGACCGCGCGCATCAGCACGCGCACGCCGTTCGCGAGATCGCGGCCGCGGTCGCCGCCGGACAACTCGCCAAAGCCCGGCAGTTGGCGGCAGGATGGTACGCGGCCGACGGTTTGTTCCCGGCGCTCGACGCGCGCCGGCTCGCCGCGTCCGATACAGAAGGACCCGCATGAAGATTCTGATGGTGTCGTGGGAGTACCCGCCGGTGGTGGTCGGCGGGCTGGGCCGGCACGTGCATCACCTCGCCACCGAGCTGGCCTCCGCCGGGCACGAGGTCGTGGTGCTGGCGCGCCGCCCGATGGGGACCGACTCCTCGACCCACCCCACCTACACCTTCATCGAGGACCGGGTGCTGGTGGTCGCGGCCGCCGAGGACCCGCCGTGTTTCGACTTCGGCGAGGACATGCTGGCGTGGACGCTGGCGATGGGCCACGCGATGGTGCGGGCCGGGATCGCGCTGAGCAAGCCGGGCATCGCCGAGGGCTGGACCCCGGATGTGGTGCACGCGCACGACTGGCTGGTCGCGCATCCGGCGATCGCGCTGGCCGAGCACTACGACGTGCCGCTGGTGTCGACCATCCACGCCACCGAGGCCGGCCGGCACAGCGGCTGGGTGTCCGGCCGGGTGAACCGGCAGGTGCATTCGGTGGAGTGGTGGCTGGCCCGTGACTCCGACGCGCTCATCACCTGCTCGGCGTCGATGCAGGACGAGGTGGAGCGGCTCTACGGTCCGGATTTGTCGCCGGTGACGGTGATCCGCAACGGAATCGACGTGGGCGCGTGGAGTTTTCGCGAGCGCGCCCCGCGCTCGGGGCCGCCGAAACTGCTGTATGTCGGGCGGCTCGAGTACGAGAAGGGTGTGCAGGACGCGATCGCCGCGCTGCCGCGCATCCGCCGGGCGCATCCGGGCACCACGCTCACCATCGCCGGTGTCGGCACCCAGTTCGAATGGCTGCGCGAGCGCGCCCGCGCCCATCGGGTGGCGCGGGCGGTGAACTTCACCGGGCGCCTGGATCACACCGAACTGCTGGGCTGGCTGCACGGCGCCGACGCCATCGTGCTGCCCAGCCGCTACGAGCCGTTCGGGATCGTGGCCCTCGAGGCCGCCGCCGCGGGCACGCCGCTGGTCACCTCGAACGCGGGCGGTCTGGGTGAACTCGTCATCGACGGTGTCACCGGCGCCTCCTTCGCCCCCGCCGATGTGAACGGTCTCGTCGACGCGGTCTGCGCGGTCCTCGACGACCCGCCCACCGCCCAGGCCCGCGCGCACGCCGCCCGCGCCCGCCTCACCGCCGACTTCGCCTGGGACGTCGTCGCCGCCGAGACCATCCAGGTCTACCAGGGCGCCAAGCGCCGCGTCCGCAACCCGCTGGGCCGCCCGGTGGTCGTGGAACGTCCACTGCCGGAACGGGATCCGAACAACCCGTACTGATCCTCTCCGTCGGCGGTGGACCGGCCGGGTACCGCCGGTGCCGAGGGCAGAATTTCGGCATGGCCGTTCCGGCGACGCGCATGCAGGTGCCGGCTGTCGTGCGCATGATGCAACCCGTGCACGGTTACGACGTGCGACGCGAACTGCTGTCCTGGCATGCCGACGAATGGGCCAACCTCGAACAGGGTTCGGTGTACGGCGCGATGAAGACCATGCAGCGCGACGGGTCGATCGCCGTCGAGGGTGTCGGGCAGGACGGCGCCCGGCCCGAACGCACGACCTATCGGCTGACCGCCGAGGGCGAGAAGGTCTTCGGCGACCTGCTGCGCGAGGCGCGCTGCGCCCGCAGCTTCGCCCGCGAGAACGCGTGACCCCGCCGCTGCGCGTCGGGGTAGCGGTGTAGGTGGCAGTGCCGGGGAGCGGTGTAGGTGGCAGTGCCGGGGAGCGGTGTAGGTGGTAGCGCCGGGGAGCGGTGTAGGTGGTAGCGCCGGGGAGCGGTGTAGGTGGTAGTGCCGGGGAGCGGTGCAGGCGATAGCGCCGGGGAACGGTGTGGTGATAGCGGAATGGTGTGGGCCTAGGTAAGTGGTGCGGTCCCAGGTAGGTGGGCGGTCCAGTTGTGCAGCAGGCAAACTGGGCGAACCCGACGCATCGGGACGGTGAACGGCGCGTGTGACTGGCGTCTCGTTCACCGGACTGGCATCGGCCGGACACGCGATGGTAGCCGCGACGCTGATTCGGACTGGCTTCATCGGGACATGACAACAATGTCCGTGCTGACAGCGCCGACCCGCACGACGGACACCGGGGTGGAGCGGCCACGGTACTCGCTGGTCGTGTCCTCCGACGCGGAGCACCGCCGGGCGGCACAGCGACTGCGCTACCGCGTCTTCGCCGCCGAGCCCGGATTCCACATTCCCGAGAGCGCCGACGGCCTGGACGCCGATCGCTTCGACGAACACTGCGACCACCTGCTGGTGCGCGACGATCGCACCGACGAGTTCGTCGGCTGCTACCGGATGTTGCCTCCGCATCAGGTCGCCACGGCGGGCGGGTACTACACCGCCACCGAATTCGACCTGGCCGCAATGGATCCCGAGGGGCGGCGGATCGTGGAGATGGGACGCGCCTGCGTGGTCCCCGAACACCGCAACGGTTCCACGCTGACACTCATGTGGGCGGGCATCCTGCACTACATCCAGCTCACCGGTTACGACTGGGTGATGGGCTGCGTGTCGGTGCCGATGCAGGACAGCCCCGGCGATCCGGCCGGTGTCAACGTGCGAGGCGTGCGGGATCTGTTGCTGCGCAAACACGGCGGCGATCCGGCCCGGCGGGTGCGGCCCTACCGCCCGGTGGTCGTGGACGGCCGCCCGCTCGACGAACTGGCGGCGCCCGCCCGCCCGAAACTTCCGCCGCTGTTGCGCGGCTACCTCCGGCTGGGTGCGGAGATCTGCGGCGAACCCGCGCACGATCCGGACTTCGGCGTCGCGGATTTCGTGGCGCTGCTGGGCCTGGAAACCATCAACCGGCGCTACCTGGACCGCCTACAGAGCGCCGCGAACACCTTCGACGAACGGTGAGATAGATGCCCGCTCTGATTGCGCCCGGAACCTCCGCGCTGTCGTGTCCCCCGGCGGCGCCGTCCCATGCCTGGATGCCGTCGAGCCCATGCGGGCCCCGCTGCGTGGATGTTCCCGCCGCGGTCGGGACGGTGCGGGTGGCGGTGCGGGTGGCAGGCTTGATCGTCCTGCTGGCCGGTTTCCCGGTGATCAATCTGGCCACGCCGCGCGGTCGGCGCACCGGGTTGCACAAGCGCTATGCCCGCACGGTATTGCGGTGCTGCGGAATAGATTTACGGGTCGTCGATCAGCGCGGTGGGGAGCCGGAGGGGCGGCGCGCGGCCGGCGGCGGGCCACGGGTAGCCGATGAGGGGCTGCTCGTGGTCGCCGGTCATATCGGGTGGACCGATGTGCTGGCGCTGGCGGCGGTGCAGCCGATGGGCTTCGTGGCGCGGGCCGACCTCATCGAATGGCCCGTGCTGGGCAAGCTCGCTCGCCTGATGCGGGTGATTCCGATCGAGCGGGAACGCCTGCGGCAGTTGCCCGAGGTGATCGCGGCGATATCGCGGCGGCTGGCGGCGGGGGAGCGGGTCGGCATGTTCCCCGAGGGCACCACCTGGTGCGGCCGGGCGCACGGCCGCCTGCGGCCCGCACTGTTCCAGGCGGCGCTGGACTCCGGCGCGCCCGTGCAGCCGATCCGGGTGCGGTACCTCGACCGCGACGGTGAACTGTCGACGGTGCCGGGTTTCGTCGGACTGGACACCTTCATCGATTCCGCCCGCCGCGTACTGCGGTCCAAGGGCGTCGTCGCCGAGATCGTCCTGCTGCCCCTCGAGCGGCCCGGCGCCGACCGTCACGAGCTGGCCCGGCGTTGCGAGCGCGCGATCCGGGGCCGCGAAACCCTCGACATCGACGCCCATGCGACCGCGGTCGGCACCGGCCCCACCCGCGACATCGTGCCGGACGAACCGGCCGAAACCCTCGCTCCCGCACGGTAACTCGGCACCGAGCCGGTGAGGATCACCCTCCGGATACCGGCTCATTGTGACCACCGGCCGCCGAGTCGGCGCCGGAATTCGTTGCCGGTGCGGCCGGGTTCGGGCTCGCCTAGTGCGGTGGGTTCGTGTTGCCCAGGGGGAGTCTGGAGTCGATAGGCATGTCCCGCCAGGTTTCACGGAGCCACGCATGGGCCGGGTCGTCGCAGCTGCGCCAGGCGCGTTCGGGGCCCGACATGATGTTCAGGTAGTACATGTGGTGGCCGGGGGCGGCGATGGACGGGCCGTGGTAGCCGTGTGGGACCAGCACCACGTCGCCGCCGCGGACCTCCTCCAGGACATCGATGGGGCGCTCCGCCGTGCCGTATACACGGTGGTAGCCGAAACCGGGCGAATCGCCCGCGCCGGAAGCGAATTCGAAGTAGTAGATCTCCTCCAGCGGTGTCTCGCGGTCGGAGTACTCGTCGTGTTTGTGCGCGGGATACGACGACCAGTTGCCGCCCGGTGTGAGCACCTCGCAGGCCAGGATGGCGTCGGCCTCGAACGTGTCGGCCATCGCGAAATTGTGCACCTGGCGGCTGGCGCTGCCCGCGCCGCGCAACTCCACCGCGACACCCGCGGCAGGGGCATATCGGAACGGCAGCGACCGCCGGGCCACCGCGCCACCGAGGGCGACCCGGCCGGTGCCGGTGACGGTGTACGCGCTGTCCCGGCCGACATACGCGAAATCGGTGGGGCCGTCGAAAATACTGCTCCGGCCGGACAATTCGTGCGACTCGCCGCCGCAGGACACCCGGAACGACCCGGCGAGCGGCACCACCACGATCTCCTCCGCGCCGCTGTGCGCCCGAAGAGGTTGCCGCGCGGTCACATCCGCGACGTGCAGGCTGCAATGGTTCCATCCGGCGGACTCCCGGGTGACCGACACGGTGTACGGCGCGGCGGCGCTGCCCGCCGGAATGTAGAACCTGCTGTGCATCGTGCTCACCGCACCAGCGGACGGCGGCGGCGCGCGGCGAACCCGCGAGCGACGGCATCCGGATCGGCCGCTCGCAGGTGGGTCAGCTCGGCGGGGGTACGCACGAGGAGCGCGGGAGGTCTTGTCCGATCGAGGGTTTCGGTCACTGCGGGGCCTTCCGGTCGGTGCCGGCGGAGCGGCATTCGTGGTGCGATCGAGGCTGGGCCCGATCAGCCGAGTGCGAAGTAGCGCAGCCACAGGTAGGGGGCGGCGATGGCGATGGTGATCCCCGTGACGATGGCGCCCTTGCGGGTGAACTCCCAGAACGAGATCGGGGTGTCGGCGCGTTTGGCGATACCGAGCATCACCACGTTCGCGCTGGCGCCGACGGCGGTGAGGTTCCCGCCGAAGTCCGCGCCCGCGGCCAGCGCCCACCACAGCGAGTGACCGTGTCCTTCCATGCCACCGGCCAGCTCGGCCACCAGCGGGCTCATCGTGGCGACATAGGGAATGTTGTCGATGACTCCGGACAGCACCGCGGACACGACGAGGATGAGCATGGTCGCCACCAGCGCGTTGCCGCCGGTGGCATCGACCGCGTGCCGCGAAAGATTCTCGATGACACCGGTTTTCACCAGCGCGCCGATCATGACGAACAGTCCGGCGAAGAACAGCAGCGTGTCCCACTCGACGGCGGACAGGAACTCCTGTTGCGGCACTCCGGAAATCAGCACGAGAACCCCGGCGCCGAGCAGCGCGACCACCGACGGGTCGATGTGGAACAGCGAGTGCCCGATGAATCCGGCGAACACCGCGGCCAGCACGAGCGCGCATTTGATCAGCAGCCCACGGTCACGAATGGCTTCGCGTTCGTTCAGCGTCATGATATCCGCGGCGCGGTCGGGATCGACGGTGAAGCTGCCGCGGAACAGCCACGGCAACACCAGCGTGAACACCACCAACTCCACCAGCACGAGCGGCGTCATGTGGACGAGGAAGTCGTTGAACGTCAACCCCGCGCGACTACCGATGATGATGTTGGGCGGGTCGCCGATGAGAGTGGCGGCGCCGCCGATATTGGAGGCGAGGACCTCGGCGATCAGGAACGGCGAGGGGTTGATCTCGAGTCGATCGCATACCAGCAGCGTCACCGGTGCGATGAGCAGCACGGTGGTCACATTGTCGAGGAACGCCGACGCCACCGCCGTGATGAGGGTCAGCAGGATCATGACCCGCAGCGGAGAACCCTTGGCGCGCTTGGCCGCCCAGATGGCGGTGAACTCGAAAACACCGGTCTGCCGCAGGATACCGACGATGATCATCATCCCGAGCAGCAGGAATATGACGTCCCAGTCGATACCGGTCTCGTGGGAGAAGAAACTGTCGGCCGAGTCGACGACCCCGAACGCCAGCACGATCGCCGCGCCGCCGAGCGCGGCGGTCGTCTTGTGGATTCGCTCGGTGGCGATCAGCGCGTAGGCGACGACGAAAACGGCGATCGCCAGGACGACACTCACCGCGCGTCCCGCCCGCCGGGTGCGGTCAGTGGTTGTGCAGCGTCGCCGCCAACAGGCGCGAGGCGGTGACGACCCCGATCAGTTCGGCGTCCTTCATGACCGCGACCAGTGGGCTGCGGTACTGCGACATGGTGGCCGCGACCTCGATGATGGTGTCGTCGGCTGCGGCCGCGGGCACCTTGATCAACCGTTCGGGAATGACGTCGCGGACCTTCTTGCCCCGAAGCTTCGTCACCATCCGGTCGCAGGTCGATTCGTCGATCACCCCGGCCAGCGATGGATCGTCCTGCACATACCGCGGTACGAGGAACCGCACGACCTGCGAGGCCGGTAGCACCGCCTCCGGCCGCCCGTCGGCCGTGGTGACCAGGATGCCGGGCAGCCGGTGCTCGGCCAGCAGCCGGGCGGCGTCCAGCGCGTCGGTGTCCATGGTGACCACCGGATATTCCTCGGCCATCTGCGATGCGTGCACACCCGCAGGATACGACAGCGCCGGTGATGATCGCCCGAACGAAAACCGTCAAGATCATTTCGGTGATCACCATCGGCCGCTCCCAGCGTCGGACCCGCGTTGCCCGAGGTCTCGGGCAACGTTCGCCGACCAGACTTCCCGGCACACCGCCAGTAAAGATGCCGTAAAGGTGGTGCTCACGGCAACCCGACGCTCCGGTGCGGCCGGCAACGACGACTGCAGCCGGGTGCGTCGGGCGTGCGCGGGCAGTAGGTTCGCGGGAGTGAGACTCGATATGGACGAATTCCGACGATTCGCCGACCTCACGAAGTCTGGTGGGCCATACGCCGGCACGGCGCCGTCCGATGTCGTGTACGCGCTCGCGGCGCTGGCGGGCGGAAACGACATCGAGGCGAGTCACGTCTGGTACACATCCGAGGGCCGGGAGACCACCTGGGTCGGGCTGTGGCTGGTTCCGGCCGGGCTGATCTACGTGACGGCCGCCTACAACGAGCCGAATTGGACGGGAACCCGCGAGAGCAACGCCGGGCGGCGGCGCCCGTCCATCTTCCTCAGCTGGTATCGCCGGACAGCCGACATCAAAGCGATCGGTATCAACTCCATCGACGGCGGTAGCGACCCTGCCGGAAAGCAACTCGTGCTACACGGTGAAGCAGTACTCGAACTCGAAGGGAAACCGCGGCAGCTCACGGTGAAGTTCGGCGACGCCGGTTCGGGCGCCTCCGAACTCCTCACCAAGCTCCGCGACCGCCTGTAGTTCGAGGCTTTCAGGTCTGACGTGCGGCGGTGTCATCCGTCCTTGCCGATGTCGACATCGACGACGACGCCGTAATGGTCACTGGGGTGAACGCCGTCGACGGGGCGATCGAAAGCCAATGCCGCGGAACGAATCTCGCAGCGGGCGTGTGGATGCGCGTGCCACGAACCGGTGAACACGTAGTCGAGTCGGCGGCGATGACCGGGCTGGCGCACGATCCGATCGAACAGGTCCGCGGCATTGGCGTTGTCGGCGCTCCAGGTGTGCCCCGGTCCCGCCCCGGCGACCTCCCAGGCGTCGTGGTAGTGCACGCTGCGTCCCGAAAGTGATTGGCGGCCGGTGAGATAACGGATACTGGCGGCCTCGGGCCCGGCATTGAAATCGCCCGCGATGATCGTCGGCAGCTCGGTGCGGTGCCGGGCATCGAGATCGCCGAGCGCCACGGCCTGCCGCTCACGCACGGCCTCGGCATCCAGTCGCCACGCCGCGGTGGCGGAGATGAACAGCACCTCGCCCTCGCCCGGCAGCGAGACCTTGGCCGCCAGCGTGCACCAGGGCACATCCGCCGCACCGGCCAGGCGCAGGTCGAGGACCTCCACGACCCGGTGCGGCAGGCGCGAGGCGATCGCGTTGCCGCCGTAGCGATCCGCGTACGGCGGGGTGTAGGCCATCGCCTCGGACTGATGGGTGCCGTGCAGCCCGGTGCCCTCCAGCAACTCGGCGAGATGACCGGCGTCGACGACTTCCTGCAACGCGACGACATCGGGGGCGAGACGGCGCAACTGCTGATTCAGCAGGCCGAGCCGCCGGGGATCGCCCTCCCGGTTCTGGACGTTGATCGTGAGAATTCGAAGGTGCACGGGGCTCCTTTTCTGGTGAGCGGGCGCGCTGCTAGACGACGTACTGCCCGGCGCGGTAGCTGCCACCGTGCTGGCGGGTGATGACGTTGAGCCGGTTGAAGGCGTTGATATTGGCGATCAGCGCCACCAGAGCTCCGAGCTGTTCCTCGTCGTAGTGTTCGGCGGCGTTCGCCCACACTTCGTCGCTCACCCCGACGGTGGAGTCGGCGAGGCGCGTGCCCGCCTCGGCCAGCGCCAAGGCCGCGCGCTCGGCGGCGGTGAACACCGTGGCCTCCCGCCAGACCGCGACCAGGTGCAGACGCACCTCGGTCTCCCCGGCGTGCGCGGCCTCCTTGGTGTGGATGTCCACGCACGCCCCACAGCCGTTGATCTGGCTGGCACGCAACCGCACCAGCTCCTGCGTGGACCGCGGCAGCGCCGACTCTCCGAGCGCCGCACCCGCCGAGACGAGGTACTTCAACGACTTGGCCGTAACAGGGTTGTCGAACAAATTCATGCGAGCTTCCATGACAGGCTCCCGGTGGTTGCGAATGCTTACACCCTTCCGACGGGGCAGCCCCGCCGAATGTGAGGTGATGCGGCGCAACCCCGCGGCAGAACCTGGCGTGACCGAACTTCCACCGCATCTGCGGCGTCCTGCCCGTTCGACTCGACGCAAGGCGCTGGTTTGCTGTACTGAATTACTAAGCGTTCACATGTCTATTCTCGGCATAATACGTGTTGACGAACTAAAGTAGTAAGCATTAGCTTGTAAATATGAGTGCTGACAATGTGCGGGAAGACGATCTGCGATTGGCGGAGTCGGTGCGCTGGGCGGTGTCGCGGCTGTCGTCACGACTGCGCGCGGAGCAGCCGGGCAGCGGACGGCCGTTGACTCGGATGGCGGCCTCGGTACTGGCGAATCTCGCGCACAGCGGCCCGTTGACGGCATCGAAGCTCGCCGCGATCGAGGGGCTGCAGGTGCAATCGCTGACCCGCGTCCTCAACGAACTCGATGACCACGGCCGAATTCGCCGTTCCCGCAGCGACATCGACGCCAGACAGCAGGACATCGTGATCACCGAGGCGGGACGCGCGGCGTTGCGCGAGCATGTGCGCGACGGCAACGCCTGGCTGGCCGCCGCGCTGCGGCACACCCTCAGCGACGCCGAGCGCGGGGTGCTGGCCATCGCCGCCGGACTACTGCGCGAACTCGCCGATGCCGATAACACCGGCGACCCCGCGGTCTCACCGCGTGACGACGGTGCGGCACCCGCGCTGTGACCAGCCATCGCGCACCGGCCGCACAGCCGAAACCGCTGGCGGAGCGCAGAATTCGTCTACTTCTGGTGCTGGCCGGACTCAGCGGCGCGGCGCCACTGGCCACCGACATGTACGTGCCCGGCCTGCCGGACCTGGCCGTCTCGCTGGGCACCGACACGTCGGGCGCGCAGCTGTCGCTGACCGGTTTCCTCGCCGGGATCATCCTCGGCCAACTGCTTCTCGGACCACTCAGCGACGCCATCGGGCGGCGTCCCGTCCTGCTGGCGGGCACCGCCGGTTTCGCCGTCTGCTCCGTGGTGTGCGCGCTGGCGCCGGGCATCGCGGTCTTCGACGTGGCGCGGTTCGGGCAGGGGGTGGGCGGCGCGGCCGGTATCGTCGTCGCCCGCGCCGTGGTCGCCGACCTGTTCGACGACCACGATATCGCTGCCGTGTACTCCCGCCTCGGCGCGATCACTGCCGCCGCACCGGTTCTCGCGCCCCTGGTCGGCGGAGCCCTGTTGCTCGCCCTGTCCTGGCGCGGCGTCTTCGGTGTACTCGCCGCCTTCGGTCTGCTCCTGGCCGTCGGTGTCCGGCGATGGATCCCGGAATCACATCCGCCGCGGGCCCGGCTGTCCGGTGGCGTCACCGGGGGACTACGCGCGATCGCCGCCCTGATCACCCGCCGTGCCGTCCTGGCGCCCGTGCTGGCGTTGTCGTTCGGTGGCGCAGCGGTTTTCGCCTACATCGCCGGGACTACTTTCGTCTTCCAGGACTTCTATCATCTCGGCCCGGCCGCGGCGAGCCTCGTCTATGGCGTCAACGCGATCGGCAACATGCTCGGCAGTCTCGCCTACGGGCGACTGGTGAAACGCCGATCGCCGGAAACGCTGCTCATCGCCGGTGCCGCCGTCGCCGCGACCGGATCCGCGCTGCTGGTCCTCGTCGCCGTCACCACCGGGAGCCCGATGGCCGTGACCTGGGGTTGTCTGTTCGTCGCACTGACCGCGTTCGGCGTCTTCTTTCCCGCCGTGGTCACCATCGCCCAGCAACGCGGCCGCACCGCTCCGGGCGCCACCTCGGCGCTCCTCGGCGGCGGGCAATTTCTCCTCGGCGCCGCTAGCTCTCCCTTGGTGGGCCTGTTCGGTACCCACGGCCCAGCACCCCTGGCCACAGTCATGACCGCCGTCCTCGCCCTGGCCACCTTCGCCGCCATCCTCACCGCGCGAATTTCGTAGCGGGCAGGCGGGCGCCCCACGATGCAGGTGTCGGAATCGCCTGTGCGGCAAGCGTTTCGACTTCAACAAGAAGGTATCGATGAGAGCAGGACGATGCGGGTCCGGGCGCTGCGCCCGGACCCGCATCAAAGATGTGGCGGGTCAGGCCGAGACGGGGGTCCATTGTTCGGCCGGGGTCCGGCCGGGCAGCGGCTGTCCGATCAGTGCCAGCGGGACGAAGAAGTTCACCTGCCCGATGGCGAGGGCGAGGGTGGCGAGGGCCTTGTCGTCGTAGTGCTCGGCGGCGAGGGCGTAGAGCTCCTCGGGGACCCGCTCACCGTGTGCTGCCGGTTGCAGAACCGCTTCCACCAGGGCGAGCGCGGCGCGTTCGGCGTCGGTGAAGTAGGGGGCGTCGCGCCAGGTCGCGACCGCGGCGATCCGCTCCTCGGTTTCTCCGGCACTGCGCAGGTTCCCGGCGTGCAGGATCGCCAGGTAGGTGCTGCCGACGAGCTGGCCGGCCCGCAGTTGGACGAGGCCGATGGTGGTCCGGGGAATCGTCCCGTTGCCGGTGGCTTTGAACAGCGCGGCGCCGATCTCGCCGAGTTCGGGGACGAGTTGCTGCGGGTTGGGCAGCCGGGAGCCGTCGCGCCGCGGGGTGGTGATGTTGGCGTGCATGGTGGTGCTTCCTTATCTGTTGTGGTGAACTGGCAGGTCAGGCGGTCTGGGGGCGAGCGGTGGTGCCGAGGGCGCGCAGTGCGGCGGTGGTGGATCCGCCTTGTGGCAGCCAGGCGCGGGCGGCGAAGGTGGCCGCGGCGAAGAACAGGGGCATCGCCCATTTGTCGGGACCGTCACCGGCCGCCATGTGGGAGGTGGCGGCGCCGCCGTAGACGAAGACCAGCCCGGCGTAGGCCCATTCCTTCGTCCGGGGATGGCCGGGGGTCAGGATCGCGGCGAGCGCGGCGGTTTTCGCGACGCCGAGGATGGTGGCGAAGTAGAGGGGATAGCCGAGGTGGTCGAAGGAGTCGCGGACGTAGGAGATCCGGGCCAGATCCCAGTAGGCGCCGACGGCGGTTTCGGCGAGTACAGCGGTGACGGGGACACAGCGGGCGAGTTCGAGGCCGCGGGTGAGCATCGTGGCGGTGCGAGTGGACATGGTTGTGTCGCTCCTGACAGTGAGAGGGGGTGGTCGCCGAAGGGTCAGGCGGCGGTCGCGAGACCGGTGGCGGTCGCGGCGCGGTGCAAGGCGGCGGCGAGCCGGGCGTTCTCGGGGGCGTTGAAGGCGAAGGCAGCGCGGCGGCGGGTGTAGCCGTAGGTCAGGCCGCTGTGCGGGTCGGCGAATCCGTCGGAGCCCGCGGAGCCGGTGTGCCCGAAGGCGTGTGCGCCCAGGAAGGGATACAGCAGGGATTTGGCTTCGAAACCCAGCGTGTAGGCGGCGCGATCCCCGCGCACCAGATCCGGACCGGGAGAATGGATCGCGGAAATGGTGGCGATGGTTTCCAGGGACAGCAGCGGTTCCCGGTCGTCGATGCCGGTGGTGGCTGCCGCGTACATCGCTGCCACGCCGTGCGCACTACCGACGCCGCCGGCCGAGCCCTGGCCCAGGCGACGCAGTTTCGTGTTGTTGGGCAGGGCCATGACGTCGAGGGCGGTGAAACCGCGGGCGTTGAGGTTGTAGGAGATACCCGCGATCCCGTGCGGGTTGGGTGAGTTCGCGGCGAAGGCCGCTTCCATCTCCGGCGTGGCCCGCCAGGGCAGGATCGGCAGATAGCGGTGATCGAGTTCGGCAGGCAGGCCCAGGTACACATCGAGTCCGTACGGTGCGCGGATCCGGCGCTCGAAGTGCTCCTGGATGGTGCTGCCGGTGACCGCGCGCACCACCTCGCCGATGATGGCGTAGGTGACGAACCCGCCGTAGCCGTGCGTCGACCGCGGTTCGAAGAAGGGCCGCTGGCCCACCAATCGTTCGGCGACAACCCGTTCGTCGGCGAGTTCGTCGACGGTGAAACCACCGTCGACCCCTACTACCCCGGATCTGTGTACCAGCACGTCACGCACGGTGATGCGATCCTTGCCCGCTGTGGCGAACCGTGGCCAGTAGTGGGCCACCGGCCGGTCGACATCGAGGACCCCGTCCTGCAACAGCAGCGCCACCACCAGCCCGGCCGCGCCCTTGCTCGTGGAATGCAAACCCGTCAGGGTGGTGCCGGACACCGCGCGTCCGGCCCACAGGTCCACCACCTTCCGGCCCCGCACGAACGCGGCCAGCTGCGCACCCGATTCCCCGTTCTCTTCGGCGACGACGGCGGCGAACTCGGCGCGCACCTGCTCGTATCCGTCGGCGACGGTGCCGTGTACTTCGATCGCTTCCACTGTGCTGTTCCCTTCGATTGCTGCCGAGGTGGCTCACGCGGCGGGAGGTCTTCCGCTCCGACGTTCGCCGCGATTCGTCTTCTGGCGCACTGACGGACGGCGGTGAGTAAACGTGACCGCAGCGCCGAAAGCAGCAGATCAACGCGGGGGCCGCGCAGGGAGTAGGTCGCCGGAAACGGTTAGGGTCACGTTTCCCGTCGCCCGTTCGTCATCGGTACGGGACGAAACCGAGGAGGACCCCGTGCACGATGAGCAGTACCTGGCCGACCGATTCGAAGAGCACCGCACCCATCTGCGGGCGGTCGCCTACCGGATACTCGGCTCGCTCACCGACGCCGACGATGCCGTGCAGGAAGCGTGGCTGCGGCTGGCCCGCACCGATACCGGTGACGTCGGCAACCTCGGCGGCTGGCTGACCACCGTGGTGGGCCGGATCTGCCTGGATATGTTGCGCACCCGCAAGACCCGTCACGAAGAGCCCCTCGAGACCGAGCATCTGCCGGACCCGGTGATCGTCAGCGAAAGCACACCGGACCCGGAACATGAGGCGCTGCTCGCCGATTCGGTGGGGCTGGCGCTGCTGGTGGTGCTGGACTCGCTGAGCCCGGCCGAACGACTCGCCTTCGTCCTGCACGACATGTTCGCCATGCCCTACGAGCAGATCGCCCCCATCGTCGACCGCACTCCACAGACCGCGAAGAAGCTGGCCAGCCAAGCGCGCCGCCGCGTTCAGGGTATGACACCGGGACCCGATCCCGATCTGCCCCGTCAACGCCGTGTCGTGGATGCCTTCCTCGCCGCCGCCCGCGGCGGCGACTTCGACGAACTCCTGCGACTCCTCGACCCCGACGTGGTGCTGCGCGCCGACGCCGGCGATGCCATGCGCGTGATCCGCGGCGCGGCCGCCGTGGCCGGGCAAGCGGAAACGTTCCAGCGCATGGCCACCCTCTGCACTACCCACCCGGCAGTGGTCAACGGCGGTACGGGACTGGTCAACACTCTCGAAGGCGCCCCGTTCTCCGTCATCGGCTTCACCGTCGCCAACGACCGCATCACCGCGATCGACATCCTCTCCGACCGCACTCGCCTGGCCCGCCTCGACCTGACCACGGTCCTGAATTGACAACCTCCTCCGGAAGCGAATCCCGTTGGGCGACTGAGCATTCCCTCGAGAGTGCCGAGAGTATGCCAGAGTCGGTGTCGGGCCGGACTCGACAGCGAATAGTCCGCCCGGTTCACGTGGTCAGCACGGCCGGAACGGGTAGCACGGTGCCGGCGCGGCTTGCCGGATCGGCGCGACGGTCGAGGTCACGGCCGATCTTGTGCGAGCGGCCCCCGTACGCGCGTGGTGTGTCGAACCCCATGCTCGAACGCCTCACGCTGCCATTTGCTGTTTCCACACACAGAGCGCGTCATGATGGGCACCGCACGGGACCGGTCCCGCGATGCCTATGCGGAAATCGCACTGGCGCACGGGACCGGCGGCAGGGTTCGGTGTGTGGGTGATGCGGTCACGGTGGTGGTGTGAGTGCGCCCGCGGGCCGCGCCCGGAGGACGTCGGAAGACCGCGTCTCCCGCGAAACGGCGCGGGCGCGGCCGGTCAGCTGATGTACCAGTCGTAGACGGCGTTCTCCGGCGGATATCCGCGGTGCTCGCAGGTCCAGAATCCTCGTTCGACGCCGACGGACGGGGGCTGGGGAATCTGCTGTCCCTCATTTGCTTTGGTGCAGGGGATGGTGGGTTTGTCCGCTGGATGTAGCAGCGGGGCCACCGCGGCGGGTGCGGTGATCGCGCGGGTGCCGCCGGGTGTGTGCGCCGCGGCGGGGCCGGCCGCGCCGGAGATGAGCGCGACGAGTGCCGCGAGCGAGCCGATGGTAGCGATCACGGCGGAGCGTGGGTTCATGATGTTCTCCTGTTGTCGTGCGGACCGAGGTGTGGGCCGTGAGCGGCCGTGTCAGCAGTTGTCTTTCCCGGCTTGGACATGCGCTGTCTCGCCGTCGTGGACCTGGTGGTACACCGGGCCGTAGACGCAGAGCGCACGGGGCTGGAGGGCGGATTCGACGGTGACGAACGCGCGCATGTGCGGGCCGATGTAGAAGCCGTCGGTGTCTTTGAAACCGGGGCCGAGCGAGGACGAGGTGGCGCCGGCATCGAGCAGGGTCGCCTGCATGCCGTCTGGGTCCTTGGTGGTCGACCAGTGGTCCCAGATCAGGGTGGCGGTATCGGGGTGCTTCTGGGCGTAGGTGTTCCAGTCGTCGCTGCCGGGCATCGTGAGCGGGGGATTCTCGCTGTCGGGCAGTGGCCGGTCCCAGTTGTTGAAAACGCCGATCTTGACGGCGCTTTCGTTGATGACGACACCGCACGGCGCCGGATCGTCGAGCTGCAGGCAGTGGCCCGGCGGCCCGGCCGACGCCGGAGCCGCCAGGACGATCCCGGCGCCGACGACGGCGGCGAACGCGGTGACCCAATGGTGTGTGGCTGTACCCATGATCAGTGAAATCCCTTTCTGGCCAGCGGGTTCCGTCGCGCGAAACGAGGTGGGCGCGAGGAGTCGTCCCGGCAGTGAACCAGGAGATCGCGGGGACCGGTCCCGGACGACTGCGATTACGCTGCGCCCACCTCGGACAGCTGGCGGGCATAACCGGTGTGCCGGGGGCGCAGGTCGACAACCGAACTCGCGCAGTGGTTTTGCGCTGTCCCGAGACCGTCTCCGCGCGTTGTGGGCGGGCGCTACCGCCGGCCGCGACGTGCGCTGCGATCGCGCAGGCGTTGTTGCCCGGCCGACCAGGATTCATGCCGGGCGGTAGCGCAGGAGGACAGATTCTTCGTTGAGCGAGGGAGCAGATCGATGGCCGACGAGTTCGATCGGTTGCAGCGACAAGCACTGGAATCGTGGCGACACGCGATGCGCGCGTACCAGAAGCTGGTGGAGACGCCGTCGGCGAATCGGCTCGCCCGGCGGATGGCGGCACCTCGGTTCGGGAGAGCGGCCAGCGCCGGCGAATCGGTGCTGTTCCGGTTGATCTGCACCGACCTCGACGCCCCGGCGCCGCGCTGTGCCTACGGCGAAATCGCGATGCGCCGATCGGTCGTGGCGGCCGGCGTGACGGGCCGGATGATGTCGGAGGTCACTGTCAACGCGGCCCGAGCTGTGCTGTGGGCGTGGGACCGCCCGGAACTGACCACTCTGGACCCGGTGCGGATCATGGCGTTGGCGGACCAGGATCCGGTGAGATCGCCGTTCGCGTTGGCCGACGGAACAGTCACCGTGTTCACCGGAGCGCGCCGGGTGACACTGGCGGCGCAGGCACGGTTGTTCCTGGCCGAACGGCTGATATCAACGCAACTACGGATCAAATCCGATTCGATGACCACAAGGCATCTGGACGCGACACTGGCGGCCCGGGACAAGTTCTACAGTTCCGACGAGTGGCTGGTATGGCATTGCCGGCTGGAATCGTGCCGGGCGATGGCCGCTCTGCCCGAGGCCATGACCCTGGCCACCGAAGCCCTGCGCATCTACGAAATCCTTGCCGGCCTCGGCACCGAGGTCAGCGGCGAGGAGCTGGATCGGACACGCGCACGGTACGACGCGGTGGTCAGCCGGATACCGCTCGATCTGCGATAACCAGCGGCAGCTCCGGCGGGTCGTCGCCCCGCGTCATTCCCGCTCGGCGTTCTCATCAGCGCCTTGTCGTCGATCCAGGAATACAGACAGGTGATACACGTGTTGGAGATCGTGGGTAAATCGTAGAAAATTCGTGGAAGGCAGGGGTGGACCCCGAAGATGACCAGGTCAGCGGTGGGATAGGCTTTATCGGTCATGAAGTCGGCTTTCCCGGGTCCGGTCGGTGCGGTGCCCAAGACGGTCTACCTCGATCACGCGGCCACGACACCCATGTTCCCTGGCGCGGTCGAGGCGATGACGGCTGCCCTGCACAGCGCGGGTAACGCGTCGTCGCTGCACGGTTCCGGGCGGGCGGCGCGGCGGCAGCTGGAGGAGGCGCGCGAGTCGATCGCTGCGGACCTGGGCGCGCGGCCCTCGGAGGTCATCTTCACCTCCGGCGGGACGGAGAGCGACAACCTCGGCGTGAAGGGGATCTACCGGGCGCGACGCGACGCCGATCCGCGGCGGAGCCGCATTCTGGTCAGCGCCGTCGAACACCACGCGGTACTCGATGCCGTCGAGTGGCTGGAGCAGCACGAGGGCGCGCGGGTCACACTGCTGGAGGTCGACGGGACGGGCACGGTGTCGCCGCGCACGTTGCGCGCGGCACTGTCCGAGCACGCCGCCGAGACGGCGCTGGTCACCGTCATGTGGGCGAACAACGAAGTCGGCACCATCCAGCCGATCAACGAATTGTCCGCTGTCGCACAGGAATTCGACATCCCGATGCACAGCGACGCGGTGCAGGCCGCCGCGCAGCTGCCCATCGACTTCGGCGTCACTGGCCTGTCCGCGGCCAGTTTCGCGGGCCACAAGGTGGGCGGCCCGCACGGTATCGGCGTCCTGCTGCTGGGCCGGCAGGTGCCCTGCGTGCCGATGATCCACGGCGGCGGCCACGAACGCGACCTGCGGTCGGGCACCTCCGACGTGCCCGGAGCGCTCGGCCTGGCCGCGGCGCTGCGCGAGACCGCGCGTGGATTGCCCACGCGCACAGAGGAATTGGTGCGGCTGCGCGACGATCTGATCGCCGGGGTGCGGGCGGCGATTCCCGACGCCGTCCTCAACGGCCCGGAGGGTGTGCGCCGGTTGCCCGGCAACGTCCACTTCACTTTCCCGGGCTGTGAAGGTGATTCGCTGCTGATGCTGCTGGACGCCGCCGGGATCGAATGCTCCACGGGCTCGGCCTGCAATGCCGGGGTCGCCGCGCCCAGCCACGTGCTGCTGGCCATGGGGGTCGAGACTCGGCAGGCGCGCGGTTCGCTGCGATTCTCGTTGGGGCACACCACAACCGAATACGACATAGCGAGACTGCTGGAGGTGTTGCCGCCGGTGGTGGAGCGGGCCAAGGCGGCCGGACTGGCCGGTGCGAAAGGAGGTACGCGATGAGAGTGCTCGCAGCGATGAGCGGCGGTGTGGATTCCGCCGTGGCGGCCGCCCGCGCGGTCGAGGCCGGTCACGAGGTGGTCGGCGTGCACCTGGCGCTGTCGGCGACGCCCGGAACCCTGCGCACCGGGTCGCGCGGCTGCTGCTCCAAGGAGGATGCCGGCGACGCCCGGCGCGCCGCGGATGTGCTCGGAATCCCTTTCTACGTCTGGGATTTCGCCGACCGCTTCAAAGAAGACGTGATCGACGACTTCGTCGCCGCCTACGCCGCCGGTGAGACCCCCAACCCCTGCCTGCGGTGCAACGAGAAGATCAAGTTCTCCGCGCTGGCGGACCGGGCGGTGGCCCTCGGCTTCGACGCCGTCGCGACCGGCCACTACGCGCGACTCGAGAACGGCGTGCTGCGCCGGGCGGTCGATGCCGACAAGGATCAGTCCTACGTGCTGGCCGTGCTCACGGCCGAGCAGCTGAGCCGCGCCATGTTCCCGGTGGGCGACACCCCGAAGCCGCAGATCCGCGCCGAGGCCGCCGAGCGCGGTCTCGCCGTGGCCGACAAGCCCGACTCGCACGACATCTGCTTCATCCCCTCCGGCGACACCCGCGCGTTCCTGGGCGCCAAGATCGGTGTGCGGCCCGGCGCGATCGTCGATTCCGATGGCCGCAAGCTCGCCGAACACGAAGGGGTGCACGGCTTTACGATCGGCCAGCGCAAGGGGCTGGGACTGCCCGGGCCCGCGCCGGACGGCCGCCCGCGCTACGTCACCGAGATCGATCCCGATTCGGGTACCGTGCGCGTCGGCGGCGCCGAGGAGCTCGAGGTGTCCACGGTGCTGGCCGAGCGGCCGATCTGGACCTCCGGCGCCGCGCCGGACGGGCCGATCGAATGCGTGGCGCAGGTGCGCGCGCACGGCGGCACCGCGCCCGCGGTCGCGGAGGCGGTTGAGGGCGGGCTCGTGGTGCGGTTGCGGGAGCCGCTGACCGGGGTGGCCCGTGGCCAGGCCGTCGTGCTGTACCGCCCGGACGCGGCGGGTGACGAGGTGATCGGCAGCGGCACCATCAGCGGCACCGCCCGCGCCGAGGCCGATCTGGTGCGATCGGCGCCCGATTCGGCCCGCTGAGGGGCGTGCGCCGTAGGCTGTGGGTATCGCGTGCGGACGCGCGGTGAAGTCGACGTCCGCGGTCCGCGACGATTTCGCCGTGGCGACTCGCGGGTGTGGACATCACAATCGAACGAGCTGGATGGTGCACGTGACGTCGGGTGAACAAGTAGTGCTGCGAGGCGGCATCGCGACCGGTGTCGGGTCCTGGCCCGGCACGGACGTGCGCGAGGCGGCGGCGACCATCGTCGGTGAACTCGGCAGCCTGCCGCACCTGGTCGAATTGCCCGGCCGCGGAGTAGGTTCCGACCTGATCGGGCGAGCCTCGGCGCTGCTGGTGGATATGCAGTTCGAGACCTCGACGCGCGCCTACCGGATCGCGCCGCGGCCCGGCTCGGTCTCGCGGCGCGCGTTCGATCTGCTGCGCACCGATCTGGACGCGCTCGAAGAGGCTTGGGAGACAGCGGGTCCGGCGGGGACGGGCCGGTCGGTGAAGGTGCAGGCGCCGGGCCCGCTGACGCTGGCCGCGCAGGTCGAGCTCGCCAATGGGCATCGGGTGCTCACCGATCCCGGTGCGGTGCGCGATCTTTCGGCCTCGCTGGCCGAGGGCCTGGCCGAGCACGCCGCCGAGGTCGGCAAGCGGCTCGGCGCGAATGTCGTGGTGCAGCTGGACGAACCGTCGCTGACCGCGGTGCTCGACGGCTCCATCCGGGGGGCGAGCGTGCTGCACACGGTGCGTGCGGTGCCGGAGCCCGAAGCCCTGGACATCCTCGACACCGTCGTGACCGCGCCGGGCGTGCCGGTCCTCGTGCACACGTGCGCCGAACCGCCCGCGCTCGGTCTGTTGCGCCGAAGTTCGGCCGCCGCGATCGGTTTCGATATCGCCACGATCGGCTCCCGCGATCTCGACGGTGTCGGTGAGCTCCTCGACTCCGGCAAGTTCCTGGCCCTCGGACTGGTGCCGACCACCGCCCCGACCGGCCGGGTCACCTGGCGGGAGACGGCGGAGCCCGGCGTCCGGCTGATCGACCGCCTCGGCTTCCCCCGGCGTCTGCTGCGCGAGCGCGTCCTCGTCACGCCCGCTTGCGGCCTGGCGGGCGCCTCGCTGACCTGGGCCCGCCGCGCTCTCGAACTGGCCACCGAGACCGCCCGGGTCTTCGCCCAGGAGCCGGAGTCGATCAGTTTCGAGTGACCGGCCGTCAGCCGCCGAAGTAGGGGCGGGCGCCCGGGTGACCCAGCTGCCAGTTCTGCGGTTTGCCCGGCGGATATTCGACCGGGATCTGATCGCCGGGGGAGGGCCACTGGTTCACGTCCCAGGCGAATCGGCCGTACACCGTCTCTCCGCCGACCGACGGCCCCGAAATCGTGCCGGTGATGGTCACGTACTGATTCCCCTGCGCGGCAGGCCGCGGACTGACCCCGGTCACGTGCAGTGTCCCCACCTCGGGCTGCGGGCGATTCCACCCCGAGCCGCCCCGAGCCGCGCCGCCGCCCCGACCGCGCCGATACGCCATGACCAGCGCCACGAGCACCACGACAGCGGTCACCAGGAACGCGATCTCCACCATGCCACCATGCTATGCGGGCATCGGTGCGTGCTCAGAGTGTGGTGAGTTCGGTGGCGCCCTGCGAGGTGCGGCGGAGTTGCCAGACGGTGGTGCGGCGGGTTTGGGAGCGGCCGTTGCCACGGTCGACCAGGGTGCGGTTGCGGGTGGTGAAGATCAGCTGGGCGCCGCGGGAGTTGGTCTCGGGGTTCTGGAACAGCTGGATCAGCCGGTCGGCCGCGTCGCCGGTGAGGTGGGTGTCGATGTCGTCGACGGCCAGCACCCGGCCGGTGTCCAGGGCGTCCAGCATGGGCGGGAGCAGGCGCAGCAGGGCCAGGGTCGCCGTGGACTCGTCGGCGATGTCGAACGTGGCGTCGATGCCCTCGTGCACCAGGCCCAGGCCGACGCCGCGGCGGGCCACCATGCGCGAATAGAGGGTGTCGCGGGCCGCGCGCAGGTTGCTCAGTTCGCGTTCGAGTCCGGTCGGGGTGAGTCCGTGGGTCTGCTGCAATTGCTCGGCGCGGGCCGGGGAGGCCAGGCAGGCGTCGAGTTCGCTTGCCGCGCCGGCGATGTCGCTGTCCAGATCGCGCAGATAGTCGGCGTACAGCGGGTCGTTCTCGGCGATCAACAGGTCCTCGATGCCGAGATCGGCCGACCGCAGCAGCGTGAGCAGGCGCGCGGCGTTGTCCGCGGAGCGAGAGATGTGGCTGCCGAGCTGGTGCGCGATGGTCTGCGTATCCTGTTGCCCGCGTTGCACATCCAGCTGCGCGGCGAACCAGCGGTACGCCGGGACGAGCGCCTCGGCGTACATCTGCCCGGTCAGGCTGAGCAGCAACGCATTCGGGCGTACCAGGGGCACCAGCGCGCCGATGCCGTAGCGCACCGGCTCGAACAGCGGTCCGATGCGCACGTCGGCGCCCTCGCGCTCGAAGACGACGCGCTTGCGGTTGAGCGGGTGGCTGTGCAACCACTCGGCGGTGACATCGGCGTTGTCGAGGCGGAAACCGTAGGTGTAGGGCACCCCCTCGGCCACGAAGGTGGCGACGAATTCCGAAGGGCGGTCGGCGAATCCGAGATGCGGCCGCCGCACCGGACCGGCGTAGGGATCCCAGCCGGTGACGGAGTTCAGCACCGCGTCGCGCATGTGGCCCAGCGCGTCGACGAGGCTGGACTTGCCGGTCGCCGCGGTGCCGTGCACGGCGGTCACGGGTGCGGGCAGCGCCCCCGCCCGGCTGCCGACCAGCCGCAGCTCCTGCGTCTCGGCCAGTGATCTGTGGTTCGTCACCTGAAAACTGCGCAACACCCGTGCCATCCTGCCGCCCGCCCCGCCGGTCCGCGACATCGGCATTGACATGCAACCAAATGGATGCCTATTGTGGAAAGGCATCCAAATGGTTGCCTATGGAGGTGGCGGAGTGGACGAGGTGTTCAAGGCGCTGGCCGATCCCAGTCGGCGCCTGCTGCTGGACAGCCTGAACGCGGACAACGGTCAGACGCTCCGGCAGCTGTGCGCCGGACTGGACATGACCCGCCAGGCGGTCAGCAAGCACCTGGCCGTACTCGAATCGGCGAATCTGGTCACGACTCGCCGCCGCGGCCGGGAAAAGCTGCACTACCTCAACGCCGAACCCGTCAACGCCATCGCCGACCGCTGGATCAACCGCTACGACCGAGGGCGCGTCACCGCGCTGGCCGACCTGAAAACCGCACTGGAGGGCACAACCATGGCCGAGGAATTCGTCTACACCACCTACATCAAGACAACGGACCGCAAACTGTGGCAGGCGCTCACCGACCCCACCTTCACCAAGCGGTACTGGGGCGCCTCCTTCGACACCGACTGGCAGCCGGGCTCACCCATGACCTGGTATGAAAAGGATTGGAAGAGCAGCGATCCCGAACAGGTAGTGCTGGCAGCCGAGCCCTACCGCAAACTCTCCTACACCTGGCACACCATGAGCCTCGAACACGCGGACCAGTTCGGTATCGACCACGAGACGGCCCAGAAATGGATGAGCGAGCCGCGTTCCAAGGTGACGTTCGAAATCGAGCCCATGGGCGAAGTCGTGAAACTCACTGTCGTACACGACGGTTTCGAAACGGGCAGCACACTGCTCGAGGCATTCAGCGGCGGGTGGCCCAGCATCCTGGCCAACCTGAAGACGCTCCTGGAAACCGGCGAGGTGCTGCAGTTCGAGTGAGCCGCCGGCCTGCGGCTGATTCGCGGCGGTGTGGCGACTTACCGTGCCGAACGGCTGGGAAAATCGGGCTCGGCTCCAATAGATTGGCTGTCGTGAGCGATGGTCTGCGGTTTGTTTCCACGGTGGCGGAACTCGATGCGCTGCCGCTGATGTCGGTGATCATGGCTGCCCGCCCCGCACGTGCGGTTTATCAGAAATGGATAGGTCAGCAGAGTGGGGCGCCGAGTTGGGTTCGGACCATGAGTAGTGATCGCTACAGCTCCGAGGAGTTGGCGGTCGGGCCGTTTCCGCTGTCGGCGCCGCAGCGGTTCTGGTTCGTGGTGCTCTACGACCCGTCCGAGCACGGCCATCCGAACGACTGGGAGACGGCCGAGTCGGTGACGCCCGCGCCCTGATATCGAGTCAGTTCCGTACCGTCGTCACCGACTCAGGGCAGCATGCCGTAGACGCGGGTGGGGGTGATGCGGGCCAGGACGCGGCGTTCGGTGACCATGGCACGGCGATAGTCGTCCCAGTCCGGGTGTTCGCCGCTCGCCGCGCGGTAGTAGTCGACCAGATCCTCGACGGCCGCGTCGTGGGGATCGGCGGCGACCGCCGTCAGCTGCACGTCGCCCTCGACGACCGCGTAGGCCCAGAAATCGTCGCTGGTCACGTGGATCGCGGCCCAGGGCTCGCGGCGCAGGTTGACGTACTTCGCGCGGTCGGCGGTGATCGAGATCCGGATGACATCGTCGTCGCCCACCAGGTGCAGCACATTGGACTGCTGCGGGCGGCCGTTGCGGCGGATGGTGGTCAGCACCGACCTGCGGTGGGTGCGAGCGAAGTCGAGTGCCTTGCCGAGTTCCATCTGGCCTCCAGATCGCGGTGTCCGTGCGGTCACCGGTAGGGCTCGATCATCTACCGTCGCGCCCGGGATGTCGACACGGTCGCGGCCGGTGACCCGCGGACCACCCCGGCAACGGCTGCGACGTGCCCGAATGTGCCGTAGGGGTGTCGGTGGACTCCGCTAATCTGCGTGCTGTGAGCGAATCCGGGATCGAGAGCAGCGAAGCGACAGCGGACGAGCGTACGCAGTGGCAGCGGCTGGCGGAGGAGGTGCGCGAGCACCAGTTCCGCTACTACGTGCGCGACGCGCCGATCATCTCCGACGGCGAGTTCGACGCGCTGTTCCAGCGGCTGCTGGCGCTGGAAGAGGCCCACCCGGACCTGCGCACGCCGGACTCGCCGACGCAGCTGGTCGGCGGCGGCTTCGCCACCGAGTTCACCGCGGTCGACCACCTCGAGCGAATGTTGTCGCTGGACAACGTCTTCGACGAGGAGGAGATGCGGGTGTGGGTGAGCCGGGTGGAGGCGGAGACCGGCCCCGACATCCACTACGTGTGCGAGGTGAAGATCGACGGCGTCGCGCTCAATCTCGTCTACGAGGACGGGCGGCTGACCCGGGCGGCCACCCGCGGCGACGGCCGCACCGGTGAGGACGTCACGCTCAACGCCCGCACCATCGACGACATCCCGGTCCGGCTCGCCGCGAATGACGAATTCCCGATACCGAAACTGCTCGAGGTGCGTGGCGAGGTCTATTTCCGGCTGTCGGATTTCGAGACCCTCAACGCCGCCATCGTCGCCGAGGGCAAGCCGCCCTACGCCAATCCGCGCAACACCGCCGCCGGTTCGCTGCGCCAGAAGGACCCGGCGGTGACGGCGCGCCGGCGGCTGCGGATGATCTGCCACGGCTTCGGCCGCATGCAGGGTTTCACCCCGGCCTCCCAGTACGAGGCCTATCGCGCGCTGGCGGCGTGGGGCCTGCCGGTGTCGTCGCACACGGTCCGGGTGCGGGGCGCCGACGCGGTGGTCGAGCGCATCAGGTACTGGGGCGAGCACCGCCACGACATCGAGCACGAGATCGACGGCCAGGTGGTCAAGGTCGACGAGATGGTGCTGCAGCGCCGCCTCGGCTCCACCTCCCGCGCCCCGCGCTGGGCGATCGCCTACAAGTACCCGCCCGAGGAGGTCACCACCAAACTGCGCGATATCCAGGTCAATGTCGGCCGCACCGGTCGGGTCACGCCGTTCGCGGTGATGGAGCCCGTCACCGTGGCCGGGTCCACGGTGTCGATGGCCACGCTGCACAACGCCGCCGAGGTGCAGCGCAAGGGCGTGCTGATCGGCGACACGGTCACCATCCGCAAGGCGGGCGACGTAATCCCCGAGGTGCTGGGCCCGGTGGTCGACGTGCGCGACGGCTCCGAACGCGAATTCGTGATGCCCACGCACTGCCCGGAGTGCGGCACCGAACTGGCGCCGGAGAAGGAGAGCGACGCCGACATCCGCTGCCCCAACCAGCGGTACTGCCCGGCACAGTTGCGCGAGCGGGTATTTCACATGGCCGGGCGCGGTGCGTTCGACATCGAGGCGCTCGGTTACGAGGCCGCCGTCGACCTGCTGAAGTCGGGCGTGATCGCCGACGAGGGCGACCTGTTCGACCTCGACGAGGAAAAGCTGCTCACCACAACGCTTTTCGTCAACAAGAACGGCAGCCTGTCGGCCAACGGCAAGCGGTTGCTGCAGAACCTGGACAGCGCCAAGGACCGTCCGCTGTGGCGGGTGCTGGTCGCGCTGTCGATCCGCCACGTCGGCCCGACCGCGGCCCGCGCGCTCGCCGCCGAACTCGGCAGCATGGACCGCATCGAGAACGCGACACTCGAGGAGTTGTCCGCGGTCGACGGCGTAGGCCCCACCATCGCGGTCGCGGTGAAGGAATGGTTCGCCGTCGACTGGCACCGCGCCATCGTGGCGAAGTGGGACGCCGCCGGCGTGCGGATGGCCGACGAACGCGACGAATCCATCGAGCGCACTCTCGAGGGCCTGTCGATCGTGGTCACCGGTTCGCTGCAGACCCTTTCCCGCGACGAGGCCAAGGAGGCGATCCTGGTCCGCGGCGGCAAGGCGGCGGGCTCGGTCTCGAAGAAGACCGCGTACGTGGTGATCGGCGACGCGCCGGGCTCCAAGGCGGCCAAGGCGGAGGAACTGGGCGTCCCGATCCTGGACGAGGACGGCTTCCGGCGATTACTCGAGGGCGGTCCGTCCGCGCTGGAGTGATCCGGCGGAGGTCTCCGTGCCGGGTAGAACAAGCGAAAGGTGTTGTGTGATGGTGGATTCCGGCATCGAGCTCCGGACGGCGCGGACCGAGGAGTTCGCGACCGTGGGCGCACTGACCGTCGAGGTCTATGTCGGTGAGGGGCACGTCGACGCCGAAAGCCCCTACGTCGCAGAGCTGTTCGACACCGCGACCCGCTCGGCGGCTGCCGAGGTGCTGGTGGCCGTGCGCGACGGCGAGGTGCTCGGCTCGCTCACCATCGCCCGGTACGGGACCGACTACGCCGCCATCGCCCGGCCGGGTGAACTGGAGTTCCGGATGCTCGCGGTGGCCAAGCGAGCGCGCGGCGCGGGTGTGGGCACGGCGCTGGTGAATCGGGTCATCGACACCGCGCGCGCCGAGGGCCTGTCCGCGGTCGTGCTCACCACCATGCCGTCGATGCCCGAGGCGCGGCGCATCTACGAGCGGCTGGGCTTCGCCGGTGTGCCCGAACGTGATTGGCGGACCGCCACCGGACTGCCCCTGACGGTCATGCGACTGGCGGTGTGAGCGGTCCCGGGTGCACGTCTCAGCCGAGGACGGTGGCGATTATCCCCGTGAGATAACCCAGCCGCGCCACTTCCGACGGCCGGAACTCCGGTCCGCCCGGGCGGCCGAGCAGCAGCACCTTGCCGGTGTTACCCAGCGGGGCCGCGGCCAGCTTGGTGTCCATGTCCTTCCAGATCTGCGGCACCCAGCCGGCCTCGCCGTCGAGCGCGGCCGGCTTCTCCAGCGGCATCCACGGCACCGTCACCGCCTGGGTCTGCGGTGCGCTCTGGCTGCCCACCACCCGGTAGGCGCCCTGCGGGCCCATGTCGATCACGGTGCTCCAGCCGACGCGCAGTACGCGGGGCACCCCCTCGACGAGCACCTGTAATCGGTCGTCGCGGGCGCTGGCCACCTGGTCGATCAGTTCCAGCTCGCGATGGGTGTCGAGGATGCCGGAGTACGGTCGCAGCGAGTCGACCCGCACATCGGCCAGGGATTCGGCCGCGGTGATCAAGGTGTCGGGTAGCGCGCCCGAGGGAACCTCCACCACGAGATCGTCGATCGCGTAGCCGGCGCCGCGTTCGACCACATCCAGCGAGAGGATGTCGGCGCCGACGGAGCCCAGAGCCAATGCGAGTGAACCGAGACTTCCCGGGCGATCCGGAAGTTGCACGCGAAGCAGGAATGACACGTGCGTTCCTTCCTTTCCTGTGCGACCGAAACTTTCGGACGGATACCCCCGTCTCGCAATACTTACACTCGCGGGTCTCGGTCACCGACTCGAAGCCGGGGGAGTGACGTATGCCACTGCCATTGTGGGCCGGGTGGCGCCGAACGGCTAGGCTATAGCCTCGCCATCTCCAACCTGCCGAAAGGGGTCCCGCGGTGCCCGCCATCTCCCGCGACGAGGTCGCACACCTCGCCCGGTTGTCCCGGCTCGCCCTGACCGACGAAGAGCTCGACCGGTATGCCGGCCAGCTCGATTCGATCCTGAGCCACGTGCAGGTCATCGCGGAAGTCGCCGCCGACGTGCCGGCCACCGCCTCGCCGAACCCGACCACCAACGTGACCCGCCCGGACACCGTCGTGCCCGGCCTCACGCCGGAGCAGGCGCTGTCGGGTGCGCCCGCGGTCGAGGAACAGCGCTTCATGGTCCCGCAGATCCTGGGAGAGGGCGAATGAGCGACAGCGAGCTGACGAAGCTGAGCGCGGCCGAGCTGGCGGCGAAGATCCACGCCCGCGAGGTGTCCTCCGTCGAGGTCACCGAGGCGCATCTGCGGCGCATCGCGGATGTGGACGGCGAGTACAACGCCTTCCTGCACGTGGCCGGTGAGCAGGCCCGCCGGACCGCCGCCGAGGTGGACCGCGCGATCGCCGCCGGAACCGTGGCCTCGCCGCTGGCCGGAGTTCCGTTGGCGCTCAAGGATGTTTTCACCACCACGGACATGCCGACCACCTGCGGGTCGAAGATCCTGGAGGGCTGGGTTCCGCCGTACGACGCGACCGTGACGGCGAAGCTGCGCGAGGCCGGCATCCCGATCCTCGGCAAGACCAACATGGACGAGTTCGCGATGGGTTCGTCCACGGAGAACTCGGCCTACGGCCCGACGCTGAATCCGTGGGATCCCCAGCGCATTCCGGGCGGTTCCGGCGGCGGATCGGCGACGGCGCTGGCGGCCTATGAGGCACCGCTGTCCATCGGCACCGACACGGGCGGTTCGATCCGCCAGCCCGCCGCGATGACCGGTACGGTCGGGACCAAGCCGACCTACGGCACGGTGTCGCGGTACGGCCTGGTGGCCTGCGCCTCGTCGCTGGACCAGGGCGGTCCGTGCGGGCGCACCGTGCTCGACACGGCGCTGCTGCACGAGGTGATCGCCGGTTACGACCCGAAGGATTCGACCTCGCGCAACGCCCCGGTCGCCCCGGTGGTCGAGGCGGCGCGCCAGGGTGCGCGCGGCGATCTCGGCGGCGTGAAGATCGGTGTGGTCAAGGAGTTGCACTCCGAGAGCTATCAGCCGGGCGTGCTCGCCTCCTTCGACGCGGCCGTGGCCGTGCTGAAGGACCTGGGCGCCGAGGTGATCGAGGTGTCCTGCCCGCACTTCGAATACGCGCTGCCCGCCTACTATCTGATCCTCCCCAGCGAGGTGTCGTCGAACCTGGCCCGGTTCGACGCCATGCGCTATGGCCTGCGCGTGGACGACGACGGGCAGCACAGCGCCGAACAGGTGATGGCCGCGACCCGCGAGGCCGGTTTCGGGCCGGAGGTCAAGCGCCGCATCATGATCGGCACCTACGCGCTGTCGGCCGGGTACTACGACGCCTACTACGGTCAGGCGCTGAAGGTGCGCACGCTGATCGCGCAGGACTTCGACAAGGCCTACGAGCAGGTCGATGTGCTGGTCTCGCCGACGAGCCCGTTCACCGCGTGGAAACTGGGCGAGAAGGTCGACGACCCCCTGGCCATGTACCTGTCGGACCTGTGCACGCTCCCGACCAACCTGGCCGGATACTGCGGCATGTCGGTGCCGTCCGGGCTGAGCCGCGACGACGGCATGCCGGTCGGCCTCCAGATCATGGCACCGGCACTCGCCGACGACCGCCTCTACCGCGTGGGCGCGGCCTACGAGACAGCCCGCGGTGCCATCGCCTGAGCGCACGGCGCTTTCGCGTAAGGGAGGCAACGGCTTCGATGGGCGGGCCCGCCCTCGGAGCGGTGCCCGTCGCTCAAGGCCGCGGCCAGGGCCGTCCGTCGATGCGTTCTATGTCGGTGTTGAGCCGTTGGAGGTAGCCGGCGAAGGTGGCGACGTCGTCGGCCGACCAGTCCTTCATTACGCGGCCCAGGCCGTCGACGTTGGCCTTGCGCTCGGCGGCGAGGCGCTGCTCGCCCTCGTCGGTGATCCGGAACTTGCGGGCCATGCCGCCCTCCGGATCCGGGATGCGCTCGACCAGTCCGCTCCGCACCAGCGCGGCGGTCTGGCGGTTGAGGGTGGACGCGTCGAGTCCGAAGGCGTCGCTGAGTTGGCCGATCGACATCGGACCGGCAATGGCCAGGCGGCTCAGCAGCAGGTAGGCGCTGCGTTCCAGGCGGGTGTTGTCGCGGCGGTATCGCGGGTTGAGGGTGTACCGGCCGAGCAGCATGGTCTCGAATTCGACGAGGTCCGTGGGCTTGTCCATGCCGTCCTTCCGCCTGTTCGCGCTGCCGGTCCGCGGGGACCGGTATAGCACGGGCACCGTTGCCCGGGCCGATGATGTGCGCGGTACACATACTATGTGCCGTGCACACCGCTCCGGTGGCCCGGTGCCGCGGGCAGGTCACCGCGGCGGACACCGTGGTCACCAGGCAGGCGTCGTCAGCAGGACCCCAGGGCGGTCCCCTGATCCGTACCGTAGCGGTGACCGTGGCCCGGCGGCGGACCGAGAGCCGTCAGCAGATCGGCCGTCGTCTGTATGAAGCCGAGCACAGGCAGCCAGCGCGGGTGCGGGGCGTCCGGCCGGGTGCCGGTGAGATCCGGTGCGCGCCAGAGCAGTTCGGGTGTCCACTGGACGACCGGGTCGGAGGAGTTGGCGAGAACCGTCGCGCCGGCGCGGTGCACGCGCCCCGCGGGCGGCCCGGCCCACAGCGCGGCGCAGACCCGGCGTTGCTGATCGGCCTCGTCGGCGAAGATCGCGCTGCCCGCGGTGGCGCCGAGGCTCTGGCCGTAGACGTAGAGGCGGGGCCGCTGCGCCAGCGTGGCGATCCGCCGCTCCACGGCGGTGAACAGCGCGCGGGCGGAGTCCTCGGCGGAGCGGCGGCCGAAGACGAAGGTCGCCCAGCTCGGCGCGGCCGAGTACTGCAGGCCGACCAGTGCGACATCGCCGCCGAACCGTCGCTCGAGGCCGTCGGCGGCGTGCGAGTCGATCCAGCCGGACCCGGTCGGCACCGTCACGACCAGATGGGCGCGCTCGAAGCCGCCGGAGCGTTCCAGTTCGCGGATGGCCAGGGCCACGCGGGACTCGAGGTCGGGCGCGGAATCCAGCCCGACGTAGGTCCGCACCGCGCGCGAGGTGACGGTCCCGGCGACGAATTTGCGGCCTTCGGCGCCGAGCGTATCCCAGCCGACCACCGAGGCGGCACTGCCCGATCGGGCCATCGAAAGTGGTTGTGTCAGTGTGGAATCCGAGCCCGCATCGGCGACGGCGACGAAGCGGTGCCGATCCATCGCGGTCGGCAGCAGCACGAACTGGGTGGACAGCGCCGCGACCAGAACCAGTCCGGCGCTGCGGCGCCGGCCGATGCGTCCGGCACACCAGCGCAGGCCGCGCACCGTGCCGACCAGAATCAGCACGATCAGGGCGGCGCCGACGGCGCAGCGGCCCCAATGTCCGAGCGAGACGGCCGGTACGCCCATGGCGGCCCGCAAATCGTTCTGCCACTGCTGAGCCCGTACCAGGCACGCGCTGACCACCAGCGTCCCGGTGAGCGCCACCGGCATCCGGGCGCCGGGAAGTTCGCGGTTGATGTCGAAGCCGCGACGTCGAGTGAGCGCGCGCAGCGCACCGGCGACGGCGAACGCGAGGGTGACCAGCAAGGCTGTCAGGATCGCCTGGGCGGTGGCGGTGCGGGGCAGCAGCCCGGGCGACAGCGAGGCCGCGGCGCCCAGCGACACGGCCAGTGACGTCCCGAGGCGGGGCGGAGTGCGGAATCGGCGGCGGGGCGCGCGGCCGATCACAGGCGGGCGGAGCTCGAGTCGGGCAAGGCGGCCCTCTGGCCCGGCAACGGTGGTAGACATGCGAAATCCTCAGTACGGCTGGGTAATTCGAGACGGCGCGGGATGCGCTGACGGCGGGCACGCCGAAGACGCCGTGCCACCCGTCGGCGGTCAGGTACCGCGCGCACCGGCACGGCCGTGCGGGTGCGGCGGGGAATGCGGCCGACGAGTCGGCCCTCACGAGCCCACCGGGCTCACGAGTGTGTGTGTCCGGGTGCGTCGGCGACGCCGCCCGGTGCGGGTCGTGCCCGCGGTCAGTACGCAATCCGCGGCCTCCGGCGCAGCAGTGCGGCCGGTGTGCTGCCGCGGCGGCGCAGCCTGCGGATGCCCAGGATCACCGCGAGCACGGCGACGATGCCGCCGACCACCGGGGCAACCACCTGGTGACCCACCTCGGCGCCGGACAGCTCGGTGCCGAACACGTACTCCGGCACGGGCGTCGCGTAGTTCTGGCGACGGGAGTTGAGATCGACGGCGGTCGTGGCGACGCTCGCGAGGACCTCGCACCGGGTCTTGTCGAGTGGCTCGGAATGGTTGCCGCAGGCCGCGTACATGCGGTGTTCGAGGGCGGCGTCGACGGCCTGCCGCGCCCACGGGCCGAGCGGCTGATGCTCGCGTTCGGCGTAGCGGAGCAGATCGTAGCCGAGGTCGTGGGCTTTGCACGCCGTCTCGAAATCGGGTGGCAGCGGGATGGGGGAGGAACAGCCGCCGCTCGGGTCGATCAGCAATCCTTCCGCTACTACGGGTCGATAGCCCTGCTGGGCCGGGAAGTCGTCGGGGATCGCCGCCTCCCAGGGACGGTCGCCGGTCAGCTCGGTAACCGCGGTCCGCGCCGCCGCGCTCTCGGGGGCGGGGTGCGAGATGGCCGCGGCGGCCGCCGGGGCGAACGCAACGGTCGACCCCGCCACCATCGCGACCACACCCGCGGCTCCCGCCATCCGCCGTAGCCGTCCGGAGCTGCCGGGCGGTGCGCCCGCATCCCGCGAATTCGACGAGCCGGCGATCGACTCGGCGCGGGATGGGTGGTCCTGCGTTGCATCGCTCATGACAGCCTAGGTTATGGACCGGCACCTCACCCGTCCTCACGCCGGGGATAGATTCCGCGGCCGCAGCCGCGGGGGACACCGGCGGGCGGCTCGTACCGGGGTAGGGGGTGTGAATTCACCCGGGGGTATGACGACGCAGGTCGAGCGGATTTCTACTGTCGTAGGCATGGCTCGGATGGCGCGGATGGCGCGGCTTGTGACTGGGACGGCACGCGACCCACAACGGATGCGGCTCGCCTTCGACGGGTTCACCGCGTTGGTCACCGCGATCCTGTTCGCCGTGGCGTGGCCGACGCTGCACGTCACCCATCAGGTGCCCGCGGCGGCGCAGCCGTTCATCGCGGGACTGGCGGCCGTGCCGTTCGCGCTCGTGCGGGTGAATCCGGCTCTCGGCTGGGCGATTTCGGCGGCTTCCGCACTGGTGATCGCGATGGCCATTCCCAACCAGCCGGGCGATACGCTGCCGTTCCAGGTCGTGCACATCCTGGTGTTCTTCTCGCTGCTGTTCGCGGTGGCGGTGCGGGCGCAGATGCAGATCGTCGCGGTGGCGTGGTTGTTCTCGTCGCTGCTGTTCGCGACCAGCATGGCCCGCACCGGTGATGCGGCGTTCGGTTGGCCCATCGCCATGTCGGGGCTGGTGGTGTTCGGTCTGCTGGTGCGCTGGCTGGCACTCTCGCGCCGGGCGCTGGTGCGGCAGGAAGAGGAGAACGAACTCGAACGTGCCCGCCGGGCGATTCTCGAGGAGAAGGCCCGCATCGCCCGCGACCTGCACGACGTGGTCGCCCACCACATGTCGATGGTGGTGGTGCAGGCACAGACGGCGCCCTACCGGGTCGCCGACGTGTCTCCCGCGGCGCAAGCGGAGTTCGCCTCCATCGGCGCCTCCGCGCGCGAGGCGCTCAACGAGATCCGCAGCATGCTCGGTGTCCTGCGCAGCGACGGACAGTTGCCCGAGCACGCACCCCAACCCGCGGCCGCCGACGTGCTGGCCGTGCTGGACGGCGCCCGCCGGGCCGGTGTGTCGATCGAGTGGGCCATCGACGGTGAATTGGCGACCATCCCCGACACCACAGGGCTCGCGCTCTACCGGATCGTGCAGGAATCGCTGTCCAATGCCTCGCGCCATGCGTCGGGCTCGGCCGTGCGGGTCGCGATCAGCGTCCGCCCGGGCGCGGCGGAGGTCGTCGTCACCAACGGCCCGGGAACGAGCGTGGCGAGCGGCACCTCCGGCACCGGCGTCGCGGGTATGCAGGCCCGCGCCGAGGCTATCGGCGGGGCCCTCACCGCCGGCCCGCGCCCGGACGGCGGTTTCGAGGTGCGTGCGGTACTGCCCTTCGGCACCGACGCGATCGCCCCCGCACCCGCCCAACCCGAGACTCCCGCCCTCGATTCCCCGACTCCCGCACCCGATTCCCCCACTCCCGCCCTCGAACCGTCCGCCGCCCCGACCGACCGGGCGTGACGTCAGGTCGCGCCCGATTCTGTGGTCGTGTCGTGGTTGGGCCCGTTCCTGTGGTCGTGTAGTGGTCGCGTCCGTTCCTGTGGTCGTGTAGTGGTCGCGTCCGTTCCTGTGGTCGTGTGGTGATCGCGCCCGATTCTGTGGTGGTGTGGTGGTCGTATCGATCCCGCGGCCGTGCGGTTCGTCCGAGGGGCCTGCCGGTGCGGTGGTTCGGTGCGCCGCGTGCGAAACTCGTTGCGATGTCCATCCGTCTTGCGGCGATCGCCCTATAGCTGAGGTCTCGTCACGTGCCGATTACCGTGTTGATCGCCGACGATCAGGCGATGGTGCGGCAGGGCTTCGGCGCCCTGCTCGCCGCCCAGTCCGATATCAGCGTCATCGGTGACGCGGCCGACGGCAAGGTCGCCGTCGAAGAGGCCAAACGGCTACGCCCCGACGTCGTGCTGATGGACGTGCGCATGCCGGAGATGAACGGCCTCGACGCCGCGCGGGCGATCCTGGCCGCGAATTTCGATCCGCCCATCCGGGTGCTCATGCTGACCACCTTCGACATCGACGACTACGTCTACGAGGCGCTGAGCCTGGGCGCCAGCGGATTCCTGCTCAAGGACGCGCCCGCCGAGGAACTGGTGCGCGCCGTGCGGGTGGTCGCGGACGGCCAGGCGCTGCTGGCCCCGACGGTGACCCGGCGGCTCATCGCCGACGTCACCCGCCGCCGCGCCCGGCCCAAGCCGACACCCGCGCTCGACGCCCTCACCCCGCGCGAACGCGAGGTGCTGGAACTCATCGCGAAGGGCATGTCCAACACCGAGATCGCCGAGGCGCTGTTCGTCGCCGAGCAGACCGTGAAAACCCATGTGTCCAAGGTGTTCTCGAAGCTGGAGCTGCGTGACCGCGCGCAGGCGGTCGTGCTGGCCTACGAGTCCGGCCTGGTCACCCCCGGCTGACGGGGCAGGTAGGATCCCGGCTCGTACCTCGCAGGAAGGGGATCGCCAGGTGTACAGCAGCGGTGACGTGTTCGCCGGGTTCTCCATCGAGCGCCTCCTCGGCCAGGGCGGGATGGGGTCGGTGTACCTCGCGCGCCACCCGCGCCTGCAGCGCCTCACGGCCCTGAAGCTGCTGAACCGGGAACTGTTCGCCGACGCCGAGATTCGCGCGCGGTTCGAACGCGAGGCCGATCTGGCCGCGCAGCTGGACCACCCGAACATCGTCGCCGTCTACGACCGCGGCGTCGAGGACGAGCAGCTGTGGATCAGCATGCAGTACGTCGACGGCGTGGACGCGGCCACCGTGCACCCGCACTCGCTCCCGCCGGAGCGCGCGGTGCAGATCATCGAGGGCGTCGCCGCCGCGCTCGACTATGCGCACGGCAACGGCGTACTGCATCGGGACGTGAAGCCCGCCAACATCATGCTGGCCCGCTCCGGCGGCGGCAAGGGCGAGCGGGTGTTCCTGACCGACTTCGGTATCGCGCGGCTGCGCGAGGATTCCCAGCACCTCACCCAGGCCGGGATGTTCACCGCCACCCTCGCCTACGCGTCCCCCGAGCAGATGACCGGCGCCGAACTGGATCACGGGTCGGACCAGTACTCCCTGGCCTGCGCGCTGTATTGGCTGCTCACCGCGACCGGCCCGTTCGATTCCGAGGATCCCGGCGAGGTGATCCACGGGCATCTGCAACTGCCGGTGCCGCCCGCCAGCATGCGCCGGATCGGGCTGTCGCCCGCCATGGACGTGGTGATAGCCAAGGCGATGGCCAAGCGTCCGCGCGAAAGGTTCGCCAGCTGTAGCGAATTCGCGGCCGCCGCCCGGCACGCGCTGACCGCTCCGGCCCCCGTCGGGCCGACGACGGGCCAGCTCCCCGCGGTGGGCACGCCGCTCGCGGCGGCGAGTCCGCCTGCCCCGCAGGCATATCCGGCGTCCGTGCCGGTAGGTGCGCCGCTCGAGGCGGCGGCGGGCGCGGTGGCGCCGGGAGCCGCCGTTCCGCCGCTCGTCGCCGCGGGCCTTCGGCCCGGCATGCCCGTGCCCGCGCCGGGTGGTCCCGCCGCGCCGCCCGCGACCGCGACCCCGGCGCCGGCCGCACCCGGATTCGGCCCGCACCCGGCGCCCTATCCGCCGTCCCGGCGCTCGTCCGGCGTGCTGGGCTGGCTCATACTCGTGGTGGTGCTGCTGGTCGCGGCGCTGGCGGTGGTCATCGGCGTCGTCGCCTCCGGTGACGACGACGCGGACACGGACGGTTTCGACACCACCACACCGCCGCGGATCTCCGACCCGGTGCAAGGTCTGCAGGCGATGCACGCCGCCTTCCCGCGACTGGTGCCCGACCTACCGGCCGGTGACAGCGCCGGTAACGGCATCGGCTTCGGCGGCAAGGTGTGTTACGCGACCAGGGCGGGACATCCCTTGGTCCAGCACAACGAGGGCCAGCCGCTGCTGGGCAACTGGATCGCCGCGTGGGACTGCTGGGCGGGTGACGACGAGCAACCGGACTACGCGCTGCTCGCCTACGGTTCGCCCGCGGACGTGTACACCGTCCTCGCGCGCCTGCCCCCCAACCGGAAACTGGTGGAGCACAACAGCGGCAGCCCGTACACCAACCACCGCTGGAACACCCCCGAAGATCAGCCGCGCACCACCTACTACGTGACAACGTCGTTCGAGAACGACGCCGAGCGCTCGCACTACCTGCTGTTCTGCAGCGACGACTACTGGCCGTCGACGCCACGCGGCTTGTCCGCCGCCGCCTTCGCCGAGTGGTGGAAGTCCTTGCCCCTCAGGTGATTCACAGCCCCTCAGGCGATTCGCAGCCCCTCAGGTGATTCGCAGCCCCGGTCACGGGGCCGCGCGTTCGTCGAGGACCATGTGCCCGGCATCGACGAGGATCTGCCTGGCGCGGCGGCGCACCCGGCAATCATCGACGGTGCAGCACCTGTGGATCTGCATCGCTTCGTGCGCTCGATCGGGTGTCAGCGGACCGGGATCCACAGTGCAGTCGAAGAGGAACATCATGGTGGCTACCAGCGTTCTTCGCGGAAAGTCCGGGCGGGGATACGACCCCGGTAAGCGTATCCAGGTTCGGGGCACCGCGTGAGCGGTACGGGGTACCCGGAGACGACGCTCAGCCGAAGAACGCCGCCGCTTCCTCGTGCCGGTCGGCCGGCACCAGCTTCAGCTGCTTGGTCGCCTCCGCCAGCGGCACCAGTTCGATCTGGGTGCCCTGCAGCGCCACCATCTGCCCGAACTGCCCGTCGTGCACGGCCTCGGTGGCGTGCACCCCGAACCTGGTCGCCAGCACCCGGTCGAACGCCGTCGGTTTGCCGCCGCGCTGCACGTGCCCGAGCACCGTGGTGCGCACCTCCTTGCCGATGCGGCGCTCGATCTCGACGCCCAGCTGATGCGCGACGCCGGTGAAGCGCTCGTGGCCGTATTCGTCGACGCCGCCCTCACGCAGGTGGAACGAACCCTCCGTCGGCTTGGCGCCCTCGGCCACCACACAGATGAAATGCGAATCACCGCGCTGGAAGCGGCGTTTGATCATCGTGCACACCTCGTCCACGTCGAAGGGCACCTCGGGGACCAGGGTGAGGTGCGCGCCGGAGGCGATGCCGGAATTCATGGCGATCCATCCGGCGTGCCGGCCCATCACCTCCACCAGCATCACGCGCTGATGCGATTCGGCGGTGGTGTGCAGCCGGTCGATGGCGTCGGTGGCGATGGTGATCGCGGTGTCGTGGCCGAAGGTGGTGTCGGTGCAGTCGATGTCGTTGTCGATGGTCTTGGGCACGCCCACCACCGGGACGCCCTCGTCGGCGAGCCAGCTGGCGGCGGTCAGGGTGCCCTCGCCGCCGATCGGGATGAGCGCCTCGATGCCGTTGTCGTCGAGGGTCTGTCTGATCCGGCCCAGGCCGGCGCGCAGCACGTCGGGGTTGGTGCGCGCGGTGCCGAGCATGGTGCCGCCCTTGGTGAGCAGCCGGTCGGTGCGGTCGTCGTTCTGGATCTGGATCTTGCGATCCTCGAGTAGGCCGCGCCAACCGTCCTGGAAACCGACGATCGCGTCGCCGTAGCGGCCGTTCGCGGTGCGAACGACTGCCCGGATGACCGCGTTCAAGCCTGGGCAGTCCCCGCCTCCGGTCAAGACTCCGATGCGCATGCCAGCTATCTTGCCGGGCGCACCGCGGCAGCGCAGCCCCGGCCCCGTGAACCCTCGGTAACAGTGCTCAGCGCGTGACGGGGCACTGCCCGGCGGGCAGTTCCCCGAGGTGCTTGCCGACCAGGGCGCCCAGCTTGCTGAGGATCTGGGTACCGTCCTCGAATCCGCCCGAATTGGATTGCGCCGCAAGGGCGATGGCCATCTGCCCGGACGGCGTGGTCACCAGCCCGAACTGGCGGACCAGATAGCTGCCGCTCGGGTCCGGACCCCAGCCGCCCTTGTACTGGGCGTTGTCCAGCCGCCCGATGCCCCACTGCTGGCCCCACACCACCTTGCCCATCAGCCCGACGACGGTGTCGGCGTCGGGCAGGCAGGGGAGCCGGGAGGCGAATCGCACCTGGTCGGCCAGGGACCACTCGGCCTGGCCGAAGGCGGAGTACTCCGCGCGGCGGCGGGTCGCGGGCACCTCGGTGGTAGTGTCGCCGCCCTCGCGCAGGACCGCCTCCACGGCCTGCGCCGCCTTGTCCGGCGCGCCCAGCGACTGCCACAGTCCGTCAGCGGCGCTGTTGTCGGATTCGGTGATGGCCGCCGACATCTGGGACGTGCCGGTATTGCCGTTGGCGCGCAGCACCGCCAGCGTCAGCGGCACCTTCATCGTCGACCAGGCCGGGCCGGAGGTCCAGTCGCCCATGG
Source organism: Nocardia wallacei (assembly GCF_014466955.1). Lineage (NCBI taxonomy): Bacteria > Bacillati > Actinomycetota > Actinomycetes > Mycobacteriales > Nocardiaceae > Nocardia > Nocardia wallacei. Next base: position 2,160,932 of record NZ_AP023396.1, read on the forward strand.
ACGTCAACCGGTCGCTACCGACGGCCATCAGCGCGATACCGGCGTGGCCGCCCAGGGACGGTTGCACGTCCTTGAAGTCGGCGGCCAGCGTGCCGGGCAGGGCCACCATCGCGCCGACGGTGGCGTTGGCCGGGCGCGTCACCGTGGTGAGCGGGTCGGTGTCGGTGGGGGCGGAACAGGCGGCGGCGCCGAGGACCAGCGCGCCGCACAGTACCGCGGTCAGCCGCCGGATCGCTCCGGTGCGCGGCCGTATTCGCTCGGTTTTCGTCGCTCCTGCACCGAAAAAGCCTGGCTGTGGGCATTTTTCGGCCCGCCCGGAACGGCCGCCCGGACGCCCGTGTGCTGCGTCCACCGGTTCACCTCCACCATCACGGGGCGGCCCGCCAACCGGACACCCGTCAGTCGAGGCATTGTGTGCTTTCCGGGCGCAGCGGTCAAATGCCGCAACTCACGGTGGCACATCTGCGACGGCCGCCGCGCTCACCTCCGGCACTCGCCGCCGCCCAACTCGCGGATGTGTTTTGCCAGCAGAGCGGCCATCTTGTCGAGCATCGCGGTGCCGTCGTCGAACGTGCCCGAATCCGGCTGTGCGGCAAAGGCCACCGCGAGCTGGCCGGACCAGGTGGGGATGAGTCCGAACTGGCGGACCAGGTACGCGCCCGTCTCGTCGTCGGGACCCCAGCCGCCCTTGTACTCGGCGCCGACGAAGGCGCCCAGGCCCCAGGACTGGCTGGAGGTGATCTCGCTCATCAGATCCACCACCCGCGCCGCCTGGGGCAGACACGGCAGGCGGCTGGCGAAGCGCACCTGGTTGAGCAGCGTCCACACGGTCGCGCCGAAGGCCAGCGGGTCGTCGACCGTCTCGCGCGCCTCCGGATTGTGCCGGTCGGCGACATCGGTTGTGGTGTCCCCGGTTTCGCGCAGCACCGCCTCCACCGCGTCGGCCGCGCGATCGCCGCCGCCGATGGCGTCCCACAGCTGCTGGGCCGCCTCGTTGTCGGACGCGGTGATTGCCGCCGATGCCGTGTCGAGCAGACCCTCCGGATCGTTGCGCAAGGCCACCAGCGCCAGCGGGACCTTGATGGTCGACCAGGCGATGCCGGTGGTCCAGTTGCCCAGGGTGATCACGCGGTCGCCGCCGACCGGCATCACGGCCAGGCCCATGGTGCCCGGCAATTCGGCTTGCAGCGCGGCGAATTCGTTGGCCAGCGAGTTCGGGACGGCGAGATCGTCACCGACGCGATGCGGTGCGGGCTGCTGCTGCGCCTCGTTCACGGTCGGGGCCGCGATCACGACCGGCTCGTCGGCCACCGGAAGCGGAGCACCGGCGTGCGCCGTGCACGCCGCGATCGTCGCCGTCGACACCACCAGCAGCGCCCATCGAAAACCTTTGCGCCGGAAACACTTCACCTCAGTAGACATACACCACCGCGTTCTCGCCACCGGTACAGGTGATGATCCGGCCCGACGGCGAGCAGTTCATCGTGTACGACCGGCCGGTGACCGGACTGACAGCGACCACGGAGGTCGGTGTGCCGGAACCGGTCTCCGCCTCCTCGGCGTAGGCCGCGCGCACCGCCTCGGCGAACGCGCACGACGTGACCGAGGTGCCCGTCGCCGATTTCGTGTACTTGCCCTGCGAGCGGGTCGCGCCCTGGCACTCGGTGGCGCCGGCGGGCACGGCCGCGGTGGTGGTCGCGGTGGACGTGCCGCTGCTCGACGCCGTCCGCGGAGGCGGCTGGGAGACCGGGACATTCGAGTCGGTCGGGCCGGAAGCCACCGACGGAGCGGTGCTGCCCGGCTTGCTCACGAACCGCCAGCCGACCACGGCCGCCACCGCCGCGAACGCCACCGCCAGCACGCAGAGCACGATCGGCAGCACGATGGAACGTCTGCGCGAGCCGCCGTACCCGTCGTCGTGCTCGGGCGCGGCCCGGTCGGGGTCGGGCCGGCCGCCGAAGGCGTAGTCGTATTCCTCGTACTCGTCGCCGTATGCCTGGGGGTGCCGGTAGTTGTCGTCCGGGTGGCGGTAGTTGGCATCCGATCGGGTGTACGCGGACTGTGCGTAGTTGCCGGGGTACTCGTCGTCGGGGAGGGGGTAGTTGTCGCCGGGCCGGGCGTAGTCGGCCTCGGTGCGGGCATAGGGATCGTCGGTGTCGGCGTAGGCGCCCCCGGGTGCCCGGTAGTCGGATTCGGTTCGGCCGTAGGCGTCCTCGGCTCCGGCGCGGTCGGCCGCGGACCTGCGATAAGGATCGCTGAGTTCCGGGCGTTCGGCCGCTCCAGCGTAGGCGTCGTCGGATTCGGCGTACGGGTTGCTGCTCCGGGGGTATTCGTCGTCGGGTCCGGGGTAGTCGGCCTTGGTCCGGGGGTACGTGTCGTCGGAGCCTGGGTAGTCCGCCTTGCTCCGGGCGTAGGTCTCCTCGGGATCGTTGGGTGCCTTGGTTCGGGGGAAGTCATCCTCGGGATCGGAGTAAGCCGCTGGCCGGAGGTAAGGGTCGTCGGATCCGGTGTCGAAATCGTCCGGCCGGGCGTAATGATCTTCGGAGCCGCGGCCGCTGGATTCGGGCCGGAGGTAAGTGTCGTGGGGTCCGGCGTGGATGTCGGGCTGGTGGTAGGTGTCGTCGGGTCCCGCGTAGGTGTCGCGCCGGGGGTAGGTGTCGCCGGGACCGGGTTTGGTGTCGGGCTCGGGGTAGGCGTCGTCGCGTCCCGCGTGGGTGTCGATGCGCCGGGTGTAGTCGTTTTCTGTTGCGGTGTAGCCGCTGTGGTTGTCGGGTTCGTGTAGTGGGTAGGCGCTCGGGGGCTCGACGTATTCGCCGGGGCTGGGGTTGTCTGCGGCGGGATGAGTGGAATTCCCGGCCAACGGGGTGAACTGGAATTCGTCGGGGCGCACCAGCGTCGGGTCCGTCGGCCGGATCACCGGGAGGTCGCCGGAGGTGTCGCGGTCACGATCCGGGTCGGCGGGCGGGATGATCCGCAGCGACCCCGTGGTCGGAAACCCGGTGGCGGGACGGCGCGCGGCATCCTCGCCGGGGCGTGAGCGCCGTTGTGTGCCAGCGGCTTCGGTGCCCGGGGGAGTACCGGGCCGCCGCTGCGGCAGACCGGTCGCGGATCCCGCCGTTCCGGTTCGCATCACGGTGGTGGGTTGCGTGGCAGGCGGTTCGCTCTCGGGAGTCGCGACCGGGCCGCGCGGTGGGAAGCGGGCGGGAATGGTCGGGCCCTCCGGCCCGAACGGCTGGAACAGATTCGGTTCCCGAGCCGCTGCGGCGGGCTCGTTCCCTACCCCTTGCGAGGCCCGCGGGTCTCCGGCGCTGCCGATCGGGTCTCCGGCTTCGGAGCCGGGCCGCCGTCCGGCAGCAAGATCGGCCAGACTTCCGGCAGAAACGTCGGATGGTGCTCCGGCAGCAGTGGGGGATGGGCCTCCGGCCGGGGTGTGGGATGGGGTTTCGCCAGGGTGGGGCGGAGTCTCAGCAGGCGTGCGAGATGAGGCTCCGGCACGAGTGGGGGATTGGCCTCCGGCAGAAGTGAGGGACGGGGCTTCGCCAGAGGTGTGGGACGGGGCCTCAGCAGGCGTGCGGGAAGGGCCTCCGGCAGAAGTGTGAGATGGGGCTCCGCCAAGGGCGTGGGATGGGCTGGCAGGAGGGTAGGGGCGGCTTCCGGGTGCGGAGTCGAGCGGGCTTTCGGCGGGGTTTCGGGGGGAGCTTGCGGCGGCAGGGTGGGAGGGGCTTGCGGCGTCGGCGCGGGGGGAGGCCGGGGGCTCGGCTGGGGCACGGTCGAGACTGAATGGGCGTGGGCGTTGCGGATTCCCGGGTGGTTGCGCGCCGACCCGCGAGGATGTGTTCTCGGTATCGGATCCGGGGCCGTGTCCGACCACGTACCGGCCTCGGGGCGGATTCGGGTCGGCGGGCGGAAAATGCTGTACCGCCTCCGATTCGGCGGGCGTGCGGACGGAATCATCGAATGCGCCTGCGGCGGTGGAGAATTCGCCGGTGCTCGCCGCGTAGCGATCGGACGCGTAGTCGTCCTCGGCCTGGTGGCTCGTGTCCTCGGCGAACATGTCCGGCCCGTCGTAGCCGGGGGTCGGAATGCTCCCGGTATCCACCGGGGTGTGGCCGTATCCCACCGACAGCCCGAATGCCGCGCGGGCGGCGCCCGCGAACTCGCCTGCGGTGGCGTAGCGATCGTCCGGCGCCTTCGCCATCGCGTGCGCGATCACCGCGTCCAGTGCGGGCGGGACGTCCGAGCGTTGCAGGCTGGGCCGCGGCGGCGGATCGGACAGGTGGGCGCGGATCAGGGCGCTCACGTTCTTCGACGGATACGGCGGTGCGCCCGTGAGGCATTCGTGCAGCACACACGCCAGAGAGTAGATATCGGCACGGCCGGTGACCGGGCCGACATCGAACCGTTCCGGCGCCATATAGGTATAGGTCGCGGCGGCGGTGCCCACCAGCGTCACACTGCTGTCGCCCTCGCTGCGGGAGATACCGAAATCCGAGAGATACGCGAAATCCGATGCGGTGACGAGGATATTGGCGGGTTTGACATCGCGGTGCACCAGGCCCGCGCTATGCGCGGCGTCGAGAGCGGCCGCGACCTGCTCGACCAGAGCGACGGCACGGTCCGGGTCCATCGGACTGTGCCGGCGCAGCAGCGTGCGCAGGTTGTCGCCGCGCACCAGCCGCATGTCGATGTAGAGGACGCCGTTGATCTCGCCCCAGTTGTGAATCGGAATGACGTGTGGTTCCGACAAACCGGCCGTGGCCTGTGATTCGCGGCGAAACCGGGCCTGGTACGCGGGATCCTCCGCCAGTGCTCTCGGCAGCAGCTTCAGCGCGACGACCCGGTCCCTGTTGGTGTCGTAGGCCTCGTAGACCTCGCCCATGCCGCCTCTGCCCAGCAGCGAGCGCAGCTCGTACGGGCCGAATCTGTCGCCGGCCCGCGACCGCGGTGCGTCCACCGGTGCAACCTCCACATCCTGGGCAGGGTGCGAAACCCGTGCCCGGTGTGCCACCGGGGTTGTGCCTGCCCCTCAGACTGCCGATTCTCCGGGTGCGACCACGCCGTGGTCAAACGCGTACACGATAGCGGCGGCCCGATCCCTTAACCCGAGCTTGCCGAAAATGTGCCCTACGTGGCTCTTTACGGTCACCTCCGAGATACCGAGCTCGTCTGCGATTTCGGAGTTGACCTGACCGCGACCTATCAGCCGGAGCACCTCGAACTCGCGAGCGGTCAACTCGGCGAGGCGGTTCTGCGCTTTCGCCGGGGCGGGACGCACCGATCGATACGCCGAGAGCACGCGACCGGTGACCGACGGGTCGAGCCAGGACCCGCCCGCGGCGACCGTGCGGACCGCGCGGATGAGGTCTTCGGCGGGGGAGTCCTTCAGCAGGAACCCGGCCGCGCCCGCCCGCAGTGCGCCCGACAGTAGCTGCTCGTCGTCGAAGGTGGTGAGCACCAGGACCGGGGGCGCGCCCTCGCGGGCGCGGAGCAGGCGGGTGGCGTCGATGCCGCCGACCCGTTTCATTCGCAGATCCATCAGCACCACGTCGGGGCGCTGGGCTGCCACCGCCGAGGGCACCTCGTCGCCGTCGGAGCATTCGGTGACGGCGAAGCCGTCGCGGCGGCGCAGGATGCGGCGCAGTCCGCCGCGCACCAGTTCCTGATCGTCGACGACGAGGACCGTGATGGTGTCGGCCTCCGCCTCCACCGCGCTGCCCGCGGTATCCGCTCCCGTTGTCACGTGCCCTCCTGCATTTTCCTGGTCATCGAAACGAAGGCATCGCGCACCACCCGCAGCGGATCCTCCGTGCCGGTGACCACGCAACCGCCCGTCGGCTTGCCGGCCCCGAGCGGGATGTGGGCGCGCACCTGCCAGGTGTTGCCGTCGTGCGGGCCCGCGGTCAGCGAGCCGCCCAGCAGGGTGGCTCGCTGGCGCATGCCGGAGATGCCCATGCCGCCGCCGCGATGCACGGTCCAGCCGGGCAGGGTGTTGATCACCGTGGCTGTCACCGCTGCCTCCGTCACCTCGATGCGGAGGACTACCTCCGCGCCGGGCGCGTGTTTCGCGACATTGGCCAGCGACTCCTGGCTGATCCGGTACAGCGCCAGGCCCGTGGTCGCCGAGACCGCGGCGGTGTCGCCGGTGATCGTGCAGTCGACCGGAAGGCCCGCGCGCACGAAATCCGTTACCAGACCGTCGATGTCGTCGAGCCCCGGCTCGGGTGTGCTGCTGGACGGGCGCTGATCGAGCAGGCCGACCGTGCGGCGGATGTCGGACATGGCCTGGCGGCCGAGGCGTTCGGCGTCGGTGAGCGCGTCCACCGCCTCGTCCACGTCGCGGTCGGTCTGCAGAGCGTGGCGGGCGGCGGTCAGGTGCAGCATGGTGACGCTGAGCGAGTGCGCGATCACGTCGTGCACCTCCCGGGCGATGCGGCGGCGCTCCTCGTCGGCGGCGCGGATCGCGCGGATCTCCTGATTCTCCCTCTCCTGGTAGAGGAATCGGCGCTGGAACTGCAGCATCAGTCCGACCATCCAGCCCAGTACGACGCCGACCAGATACATCGGCAGCCCGCCGTCCACATTGCCCATCGCGGCGAAGACGACGAGTTGGAGCATGGCGGCGAGGGTGGCCGCGATGCTTATCTTCTTCGGGGCGATGGCCGCGACCTCGCCCACGACCACCGTCAGCACCAGAGGCGCGCAGTCGGGGGATACCGGCTGCGCCAGGAAGATCGCCGCGGCCGTCATGGCCGATCCGGCCAGTACGACGGGGTGCGGCTCCAGGTCGAACAGGAAGATGATCGGGTAGCACAACACCAGGATCGCCACCGCGACGAACGGCAGCGTCGTGGCGAAGTAGTCGTGACGTAGCGCGGCCGCGGCGATCGCGGTGATGATCATCGCGCCGTCGGCGGTGTAGACGACCGAGGCCGGGTAATCGTAGCTGCTGTCCTCGATTTTGCGACGGACCGAATTCACCGGGTCGTGCAGGAATTCGCGGAACCGGGCGCTGATCCGGCCGGACAGCCGCGCCTGGGCGGCGGTACCGGTCGGCCCGGTCTCGCCTTGCCCGGGGGCCCTGTCGCCCCGCCCGGTGGCGTCGGTCACAGCCATTCTGCAAGGCTAGCCGCCCGGCCGGGACCGCGGCATCGTGCCGTGAACGCACCGGTTCTCCTACCACGGTAGGAGTGGAAGTCTCGTCCGCGGCACGACGACTGCGCGGCCCGGCCGCCGTAGCGTGAAAGGCACCGTGCCCGGTGGTGAGCGGCGGGCACACGCACAAAGGAGGTGGGTGCGATGACGTGGCGCGATCTGCACGCTCGTACCGAAATCCTGCACGAGGTACTCGCCCGCGCGGCCGCGGACCCGGCCACCCCCGGCATGTTCTACGACCTTCCCGACTGCGACCGACTCTTCGGTGGCCCCGCCGGCGTGCTGGCCGCACTGCAGTACCAGTGGGACAACCACATGCGCGCAAAGCTGGATCAGGCCCAGATGGTGGGGCAGTCGGCCGCCGAGGCATACCTCGAGCTGGCGGCCGAGCAGCCCGTGCTCAGGGCCGTGCTGGACGCCCAGGACGCCCGCCGCTGGCGGGAGGCCCGGGCGTTGGCCTCCTGATCCGGCACCGACAGCCAGCAGCATGCCGGCGTGCGTAGCACCGCGCCGAAGTACGACAGAGAGGGCGACCGCCGTGTTGGAACTGACCGATGTCACCAAGGAGTATCTGGTCGGAAAGCAGCAGGTGCGTGCGTTGGACGGCGTGAGCCTGCGCATCGAGGCAGGTGAGTTCACCGCGATAATCGGCCCGTCCGGCTCCGGCAAGAGCACCCTGCTGCACCTGCTGGGCGCGCTGGATACGCCCAGCTCGGGCTCGATCCGGTTCCGCGGTGAGGAGATCGGCACACTGGACGACAACCGCCAGTCCGAATTCCGGCGTCATCGCGTGGGTTTCGTGTTCCAGTTCTTCAACCTGCTGCCGACGATGTCGGCGTGGGAGAACGTCGCGATCCCGAAACTGCTCGACGGCACCGGGTTACGCCGCGCCAGGCCACGCGCGCTGGAGCTGTTGGATCTGGTCGGCCTCGGTGACCGCGCCGAGCACCGCCCGGCCGAGCTGTCCGGCGGCCAGATGCAGCGCGTGGCCGTGGCCAGGGCGCTGATCATGGACCCGCCGTTGATCCTGGCCGACGAGCCCACGGGCAACCTGGATTCCAAGACCGGCGCGGCGATCCTCGAACTGCTCGGCGAGATCACCGGCACCGGCAATTCGGTCGTGATGGTGACTCACGACATGGGCGCTGTGCAGTACTGCGACCGGGTGGTCACGCTGCGCGACGGCCGAATCGGCTCGAACGACAAGGTCGAGCGCGGGCACGCGAGCGTCGCCGAGATCGAGAAGGCGGTGCGCGCGTGATCGGTGCGGGCTGGGATCGGCTGCGGCTGTTCAACATCGGCGAACTTCTGATCCACCGCGGCCGCACCCTGATGTCGATGGCGGTCATGGCGGTTTCGGCCGCGCTGCTGGTCGCCGTGCTGAGCATCGCCGGCTCGGTCACCGGCTCGGTGGACAAGCTCACCCACGCCCTCGGCGGCAAGGCGCAACTGGAGATCTCCGGCATCACCGAATCCGGCTTCGATCAGCAACTGCTGCCGGAGCTGCGGGCCGTGCCCGGCGTCGAGGCGGCCGTCCCGATGCTGCGCACCCGGGTGGGCAACCACGGCGACCGGACGCTGCTGGTCGGCGCCGACGCCAGTGTGGCGGCGCTGGGCAGCGACCTGGACGGCCCGATGCGCGGGGATGCGGCGAAGCTGCTGTCGGTTCCTAACGGCGTCCTGGTCGGCGCGGCTCTCGGACATGCCGAGGGCGAACGATTCCGGCTCGGCTCGGCCACCGTCACGGTCGCGGGCGTGCTCGACGAGGCCGCCTCGAAGGACCTCAACGGCGGGCATATCGTCGTCGCCACCCTGCCGGTGGCACAGCAACTGGTGAACCGCGTCGGCATGCTGGACTCCGTCCAAATCGTCCCGAGGCCGGATACCGATGTCGGACAACTACGTTCGGACCTGACCGCGGTGGTGAACGGGCGAGCGGTGGTGGCCGACCCGAGCCTGCGGACGGCGCAGGCCGGAGGCGCCATTCAGCTGGTCCGCTACTCGACAACGATGGCATCCGCCGCCGCGTTGATCGTCTCGGGGTTCCTCATCTACAACGCGATGAGCATGGCCGTGGCGCAACGGCGTCCGATGCTCTCGCTGTTGCGCGCGATAGGTGGCCGGCGCGGGCCCATGGTGCGCGACCTGGTCGCCGAGGCCGCCCTGCTGGGCGTGGTGGGCGGCGCCATCGGCGCGGTGATCGGAATGTTCGCGGGGCGCACCGCGATCGACAAGATCCCGTCGGCGATGGTGGCCGCGGTGGAGTCGCGCACCGAGTACATGGTGCCGTGGTACGCGATTCCGGTCGCGATCGCCGCCTGCGTCCTCGCGAGTGTGGCGGCCGCCTCGATCGCCGCCCGGCAGATCTACAAGGTCGAGCCGATCGAGGCGCTGGCTCCGGTCGGGGTGTCGAAATCCGATCTGGTGCCCCCGCTACTGCGGTGGCTGGCCGGGCTCACCGGCGTGGGGATGATCGTCGCGGCGGTATTCGTCGCCGAGGCGAAGCTGGGCCGGTTGTCCCTGGCGGCCATCTCGCTGTCGATCGCGGGAGCGGTGGGGCTGTGCTTCGCGGCGTCCGGGCCGATCATCCGGTTGGCCGCGGGAATCGCGCGACTGTTCGGCGCCCCGGGCGCCCTGGGCGCGACCACCATCGAGCGTGCCCCGCGCCGGGTCTGGGCGACCACCATGACGGTCATGATCGGCGTCACGGCGACGGTCGCGATGGGCGGCGCATCGCGCAACCTGGTCGATTCGGCGGCGGCGTCGTTCCAGGACCTCGCCGACCGCGACGCCTACGTGAGCCCGTCGGCGCTGGCCGAATTCCCCACGGGCCCATTGCTTCCGACCGACCTGCGGGAGCGGATCCGCGCGGTGCCCGGAGTGGAGAACGTCGGCGCCGCCCAGATGGCCTTCGCCACGCTCGGCCGCGACCGGGTGATGCTGCAGGCCTACGAGAACGGGGTGCGCTCCTCCCTGATCGGCGAGCTGGACCCGGCTGTGCCGAAGCAGATGGCGTCCGGCGAGGGTGTGGTGCTGTCGCGAGACGTCGCCAAATCACTGGGCGTCCACCAGGGCTCGGTGCTGGACATGCCGACTCCCACCGGCATCCACAACGTCCGGGTGCTCCAGGTGATCCCGTACTTCTCGGCCGTCTCCGGCATCGTGCTGCTGGACATCGACATCATGCGGCAGTGGTACGAACGGCCCGGCGAGACGATCCTCGGCGTCGATTTCGCCCCCGGCGCCGACGAGGCCGCGGTGCTGGCCGCTCTGCGCCGGGTCGCCGGGCCCGACCTGGCCGTCGACACCGGCCAGGAGGCGGTGGCCGCGGTTTCCCAAGGCGTGCAACAGGGAACGTCGTTGTCCAGTTCGATTCTCTGGATCGTGGTTTTGGTATCCACCGCGGCGTTGCTCAACACACTGATGCTGTCGGTGCTGGAACGCCGTCGCGAACTCGGCGTGCTGCGCGCGATGGGCACCAGCCGTCGCTTTCTGTTGCGCACCGTGATCACCGAGGCCATCGGCATCGGAATGGCCGGTGCCGCAATCGGATTGGTCACCGGTGCCGCCGTGCAATACCTCGCCACGCTCGCGATGGGCCAGGCCATGACCATCGACGTGGTCTACCGGCCGAGCCCGATCCTGTTGGTCTACGGTGCCGCCGCGCTGATCCTGGCCCTGCTGGGTGCCATCCCACCGGCCTTCCGCGCGGCCCGGATGCCGATCGTCGAGGCCATCGCCGCCGACTGATCGGTCGAGGAGGGGAACCCTCACCCGGCTCGGGCGGGTGAGGGTCACCGGGGCGACCTTACTTAGACTGAGAGACATGACTGCACCCACGGTGGACTTGATGGACTATGCCGACGTCGTCGACCGGTACGAGCCGGTGCTGGGCATGGAGGTCCACGTCGAACTGGGCACCGAGACGAAGATGTTCTGCGGGTGCCCGACGACCTTCGGCGCGGAGCCGAACACCCAGGTGTGCCCGGTGTGCCTGGGCCTGCCGGGCTCACTGCCGGTGGTGAACCAGAAGGCCGTCGAGTCGGCCATCCGCATCGGCCTCGCGCTCAACTGCTCGATCACCCCGTGGGGCCGGTTCGCCCGCAAGAACTACTTCTACCCGGACCAGCCGAAGAACTACCAGATCAGCCAGTACGACGAGCCGATCGCCACCAACGGCCACCTCGAGGTGCCGCTGGACGACGGCACCACCTTCCGGGTGGAGATCGAGCGCGCCCACATGGAGGAGGACACCGGCAAGTCGGTGCACGTGGGCGGCGCCACCGGCCGCATCCACGGCGCCAGCCACTCGCTGCTGGACTACAACCGCGCCGGCGTGCCGCTGATCGAGATCGTCACCAAGCCCATCACCGGCGCCGGCGACCGGGCGCCCGAGGTGGCCCGCGCTTACGTCACCGCGCTGCGCGATCTGCTGAAGTCGCTCGGAGTGTCCGACGTGAAGATGGAGCAGGGCTCGCTGCGCTGCGACGCCAATGTCTCGCTGATGCCCAAGGGCGCCACCGTCTTCGGCACCCGCACCGAGACCAAGAACGTCAACTCGCTGCGCAGCGTCGAGGTGGCGGTGCGCTACGAGATGCGCCGCCAAGCCGCGGTGCTCGCCTCCGGCGGCACCGTGATCCAGGAGACCAGGCACTTCCACGAGACCGACGGCAGCACCTCGTCGGGCCGCGTCAAGGAGACCGCCGAGGACTACCGCTACTTCCCCGAACCCGACCTCGAGCCCGTCGCGCCCGACGCCGCCTGGGTGGACGAGCTGCGCGCCACCATCCCGGAGTACCCGTGGCTGCGCCGCGCCCGCATCCAGGCCGAGTGGGGCCTGTCGGACGAGGTGTTCCGCGACCTGATCAACGCCGGAGCGCTCGATCTGATCATCGCCACCGTCGACGCGGGCACCTCCGTCGACGCCGCCCGCTCCTGGTGGGTCAACACCCTGACCGAGCGGGCCAAGGAGCGCGAGGTCACCCTGGAGGAGCTGCCGATCACCCCGAAGCAGGTCGCCGAGGTGGTGGCGCTGGTGGACGCCAAGACCATCAACAGCAAGGTCGCCCGCCAGGTCGTCGACTTCGTGCTGGCGGGCGAGGGCGATCCGGGCCAGATCGTCGAGGCCAAGGGCCTGGGCATGGTGTCCGACGACTCGGCCCTGCAGGCGGAGGTGGACAAGGCGCTCGCCGCCAACCCCGACATCGCCGACAAGATCCGCTCCGGCAAGGTGCAGGCGGCCGGCAAGATCGTCGGCGACGTCATGAAGGCCACCCGCGGCCAGGCCGACGCCGCCCGCGTCCGCGAACTGGTACTCGCCGCCTGCGGCGCCGCCTGACGCGGACGGCTATCCGCCGTTCGGCGCTTGCTCCTGCGCGACCAGCATGGCCGCCGCCACGGCCGTCCCGCCCGTGCGGAGCGACCCGGCCAGGGTGGTGGCGCGGCCTCGGGCCGCCGGAGCGAGCGCGATCTCGAATGCGGCGGAAAGGGATTCGGGGCTGGGAGCCGACCCCGGACCGAAGGCCGCGCCGATCCGCAGCTCGGCCACCCGGCGTGCCCAATACGGTTGGTCGGCCAGCTGCGGTATCACCACCTGCGGCGTGCCGGCGCGGGCGGCCGCCATCGTCGTGCCCGCACCCCCGTGATGCACGACGGCCGCAACTCGGTCGAACAGCTCCTGGTGATTCACGTCGCCGATGGTGAGGCAGTCCTCCGATTCGTCGGCCGGTGCCGGCTCGGCCCAGCCGTGGGAGACGATCACCCGGCGGCCCTGCGCCCGGATCGCCTCGACGGTCAGCCGCGTGATGTCCGAGGCGGCCATCGGCATGCTGCCGAAACCCACGTACACCGGTGGTGCGCCGGCGTCCAGAAACGCCGTCACCTCGGCGGGCAGTGGACGCGGGTCGGGCAGCAGCCACGCGCCGGTCTGCACCACGTCGAGGTCGGCCGGCTCCTGCCACGGATCCAGCACCGGGTCTGTCGCGAGCAACGGCCGATCGGTGAAGGTGTGGTCGCGGATATCGCGCAGCGGTGCGAGACCAGCCGCTGCCCGATGGGTGTTGAGCGCCGGGCCGAACAGCGCATCGATGTTCCGGGCATCCAGGTCCCAGAGCGCGCGGTTGCCGGTCTCCGGGGGGAACCGCCAACCAGGGTAGGGCGGCGGGCGATGTGGCGAGGGCAGGGTGAGTTGCTGAAAACTGGCGTATACGTAGCGAATTCCCAATTTCTCGGCCACGGAGTGGGCCGCGGCCGCGGCCGGGAACTGCCCGGCCGCCATCAGCACATCACATCCCTCGGCCGCCGTGGCGACGGTGTCGAACTGCGCCGCGATCAACTCCGCCGCGCGGTCGAGCAGTTCCTCCGGCGATTGGTCACCGCCCGCCAGCATCCGCCGGACCGACGGGCCGACCGGGATCATCGGCACCCCGACCTCCGCCAGCCGTCCCGCGAAGTCCGGCGGCGCGCACAGCCGCACCTCGGCGCCGATCTCCCGTAACCGGATCGCCAACGCGACCATCGGCTCGACGTCCCCGCGCGACCCGTACGTCGACAACACCACACGCACTCGGCAACTCCGTTTCGATCGGACCGGCTTCGGCCACAGGCTATGCGCCGACAAGGTTCTCGCGCCCGGACACCGGCCAGGACTGGGGAGCCGCGACTCAGTCCGGCGTGCCGCCGCCGCCACCCGACGGCGAGATGACGACCACGCGGTCGTCGGTCGGGGTGGGCTGACCGCCGACCTTGTTGGCGGTGCTGGCCCAGATCAGGCCGTTCGGGCCGGGGGCGGCGTCGTTCAGGCGGCCCCACTTGTCCTGGTACATCAGCGCCGGGGCGGAGGTGATGGCGTGTGAGTCCTTCTCCACCTTGGCCATCGCCAGGCCCTTCGCCTCGGACATGGCGACGGCAACGAAGTCGTCGCCCGCCACGCAGCCGGCGACGCCGGGGTGATCCGGCCAGTTCCAGGCGGTGGTGATGGCGCCGTTCGGATCCAGGCGCTGCAGGCGGTCGGCGACGGCAGTGCGGTCGGTGAACCAGATGTTGCCCTCGACGTCGGGGCACACGCCGCCGGCCGTGCCGATCCCGGACGCCAGCACCTCGGGCGCGCTGCTGCCCGGCGCGGGGTTGGTGAGCCGCAGCAGTTTCCCGGCCAGCGAACCCTGGTCGGCCGCGGCGCCGGGGTTGCCCGCGTCACCGGTCAGCACCAGCATCTTGTCGGCCGCGATGAACTCGATCGAACCGCGATTCCCGCTGTCACTCTTGGGAATTCCGGTGAGGATCGGCTTGGCGGTGCCGTCCGCGCCGATACGCACCACGCGGTTGTCGCTGCCGGTGGTGATGTAGGCGTAGATCAGCTTGTCCTCGCCGTAGGTGGGCGAGAGGGTGATGTCGAGCAGGCCGCCGTCACCCGAGGCGTCCACATCTACCTGCGCCATCTGCTTCAGGTAGTACGGCCACGGCCCGGGATCCTGCGTGTCGATCATGAAGATCATGCCGGTGGCGCGCTCGGCGACGACGCCGGTGGTGCCGTCCGGCATGGCGAGCACGCCCGTGGATTCGTTGATGCAGCTGGCGACGACGCTCGAGTCGGGGTCCTCGCACGGCCCGGGCGGCCGCTTCTTGGTGCTCGGCGGTTGCGGAGTGGTCGGCTCGACGCCTTCGGGCCGGATGGTCGGTGCGGGGGTGAACGGATCCGACGCGGATTCGTCGAAGCGCGCACAACCGGCCAGCAGACCGGCGGTGACGGCCAAGCTCAACGCGACACGGCCGGCGACAACCACACTCATGGCTCAGACGTTACGGAAATACCCCGCCGGACGCTCGCACGGGGTTGGCCCGCGGGCGCGGGTGTGCCGCCGCGCGGGCGCGAGTGTGGCGGGACACGCCGAGATCGGACAGCGCCCGGACTGTCCGCCCGTCATACTCTGAGCCCGTGACCGACAAGCCGAACCAGACACCGGAGTCGAACGAGCCGCCGGACAAGGCAGCGCACGAGACGGCCAGTCACGCGGCCACCAGCCCTTTCGACAACCCGACCGGTGAATTTCCGCCGGTCCGACCGGAATCGGGGAAGCAGGTCCCGCGCACCGACGACGAACTGGGTCTCGAGCCCGAGGTCCCGGCCGCCGGTGCGGCGGGCGCCGCTGGGCCCGGCGAGTCGGACGAGCCCACCTACGCGTTCGCCACCATCCCGCCCGCCCCGGCGGCCACGGCCGAGAACGGCCGCAAGCGCCGCCGCGACACCCGCCGCGGCACACTGGATCTGGGCCTTCTCGGCCTGCGTCTGATCCTCGGCCTCACCTTCCTCTATCACGGCGTGCAGAAGCTGGCGGGCTGGTTCCACGGCCCGGGTCTGGACGGCACCCGGCACATGCTGGAGCAGGGCGGCTGGAAGCACATCGAGCTGTCCACCGCGATGCTCACCATCTCCGAGGTCGGCGGCGGCGCGCTGGTGCTGCTGGGCCTGGCCACCCCGCCGGCGGCCGGTGCGCTGCTGGCCTCGATCGCCGACGCCTGGCTGTGGAAGCAGGGCATGGACCCCGGATTCCAGTACAAGACAACGGAGTTGGAGGCGATCCTCGCGGGCTTGGCCGCAGCGCTGATCCTCACCGGTCCCGGCCGCCTGTCGTTCGACCGCAACCGAGGCTGGTCCACCCGCCCGGCCTGGGGCTCGTTCGTGGTCCTCGTCCTCGCCATCGCCGCGGCCGTCGGCGGCTGGCTCGTGCTGCACGGCGGCAACCCTTTCGTCGGCACCATCGACTGACGTCCCCTGCATTCCCGGCACAAAGCACGCCGGGAATGCAGGGAATGTGGGGGCACAGTGCTCAACCGCATGGCACGGAATGTGCGGGGCGCTCAACCGCATGGCACGGAATGTGCGGGGCGCTCGATTGCGTGGCAGGGGATGTGCGGGGCGCTCAACCGCATGGCACGGAATGTGCGGGGCGCTCGATTGCGTGGCAGGGGATGTGTGGGGTGCTCGGTGGCGTGGCTGGGAATGTGTGGGGCGCTTGGTGGCGTGGCTGGGAATGTGTGGGGCCGCTTGGCCGCGTGGTGGGGGGTGTGGGGCGCTCGGTGGCGTGGCAGGGGATGTGTGGGGCCGCTTGGCTGCGTGGTGGGGGATGTGTGGGGGTCTCGGTTGCGTAGCAGGGAATGTGTGGAGTCGCTCGGCCACGTGGTAGGGAATGTGAGGGGGCTCGGCGGCATGGCAGGGGATGTGGGGCGCCCGGTGGTGCGGTAGGGAGGATGTGGGGCCGCTCGGCCGCGTGGTAGGGAATGTGTGTGGAGTGCTCGGCTGCGTGGTGGGGAATGTGTGGCGAACCATTTGCGGGGGACGCTCGCCGAACGGCAGAAGGCCGGGATCCCGTCAGGGGTCCCGGCCTTCGGGTGGGGTAGGCGTTCAGGGCACCCGGCGAACCGCGCCCTTGTCGGCCGAGGTCGCCAGCGCCGCGTAGGCCCGCAGCGCGGTGGTGACCGTGCGGTCGCGGTGCAGTGGCTGCCACGGCCGTTCGGACGCTTCCATCTTCGCGCGCCGCTCGGCGAGAACCTCGTCGGGAACCAGCAATTCGAGCGCGCGGGTGTGCACGTCGACGCGGATGCGGTCGCCGTTCTCGATCAGGCCGATGGCGCCGCCGCTGGCCGCCTCGGGCGAGATGTGCCCGATCGACAGACCCGAGGTGCCACCGGAGAAGCGGCCGTCGGTGATCAGCGCGCACTGCTTGCCCAAGCCCAGCCCCTTCAGGAACGAGGTGGGATGCAACATCTCCTGCATGCCCGGCCCGCCGGACGGCCCCTCGTAGCGGACCACGACCACATCACCCGGCTTGATCTGCTTGCCGAGGATGGCCGACACCGCCTCCTCCTGAGACTCGACCACCACGGCCGGGCCCTCGAAGGTGAACAGATCCTCATCGATACCGGCGGTCTTGAGGATCGCGCCGTCGGGAGCGATATTGCCCCGCAGCACGCACAGCCCGCCCTCGACCGTGTACGCGTGCTCGAGATCGCGGATGCAGCCCCCGGCCGCGTCGGTGTCCAGCGACGACCACCGGTTGTCGGTGGAGAACGGCTCGGTGGTGCGCACCCCGCCCGGCGCGGCGTGGAACAGCTCGAGGGCCTCCTCGGAAGCCTTGCCGGAGCGGATGTCCCAGGTGTCGAGCCACTCCTCGAGGGTCGGGGTGTGCACGGTGGTGACGTCGGTTTCCAGCAGGCCAGCGCGGCGCAGCTCGCCGAGGATGGCGGGGATGCCGCCGGCGCGGTGCACGTCCTCCATGTGGTAGTCGGAGTTGGGCGCGACCTTCGACAGGCACGGCACCCGGCGGCTGATCTCGTCGATGGTGTCGAGGGTGAAGTCGATCTCGCCCTCCTGCGCCGCAGCGAGGGTGTGCAGCACCGTGTTGGTGGAACCGCCCATCGCCACGTCCAGCGCCATCGCGTTGCGGAAGGCCTTGGCGTTGGCGACGTTTCGCGGCAGCACCGACTCGTCGTCGTCGCGGTAGTACCGGGTCGCGAGGTCGACGATGGTGGTGCCCGCCCGCTCGAACAGCGCCCGGCGGGCGGAGTGCGTGGCAAGGGTGGAGCCATTGCCCGGCAGCGCCAGGCCCAGCGCCTCGGTGAGGCAGTTCATCGAATTGGCGGTGAACATGCCCGAACACGAACCACAGGTCGGGCAGGCGCTGCGCTCGACCTCGGACAGGCCGTCGTCGGTGACAGCGCTGGAGGCGCTGGCCGAGATGGCGGTGATCAGGTCGGTCGGGGCCTGGGCGACGCCGCCGACCACCACGGCCTTGCCGGCCTCCATCGGCCCGCCGGAGACGAACACGGCCGGGATATTGAGCCGCATCGCCGCGTTGAGCATGCCCGGAGTGATCTTGTCGCAGTTGGAGATACACACCAGCGCGTCGGCGGTGTGCGCGTTGACCATGTACTCCACCGAGTCGGAGATGATCTCGCGGCTCGGCAGCGAGTAGAGCATGCCGCCGTGCCCCATCGCGATGCCGTCGTCCACGGCGATGGTGTGGAACTCGCGCGGCACCCCGCCCGCGGCGCGTACCGCATCCGCCACGATCTCGCCGACGTCCTTCAGATGTACATGGCCCGGCACGAACTGGGTGTAGGAGTTCGCGATGGCCACGATCGGCTTGCCGAAGTCGGAGTCGGTGAGGCCGGTGGCCCGCCAGAGGGCGCGAGCGCCCGCGGCATTGCGTCCGAAGGTGGTGGTGCGTGAGCGAAGCGGTGGCATGGGTATGGGTCCTAGGTCGTCGGGTACGGGCCCGCCGGGCCGTCGGCGAGGACGGATCTCTCACGGTCCCCGAATCGGCGCTCGTCGTTCCGGTGCTGCCGGAATCGGGTCGCCCGGGCTGGTCGGCGACTGTGCCGAGAATCTCGGCGGCTGTTCCAAGGTACTCCCGCGGGTGACGGACAGATGCGCCGGTAGGCAGCCCGCGGGAAGTCGTCGGCGTCGCGCGGGCACCAGCTGGTCCAGCCGTGGCGTGCGCGCCGCGAAGAAGAGCGGTATCGGGTTGCAGCGCGGCACCCGTCCTTGTTGTTCCCGGCACGGCGGCACGGGTGACGTCCCGCCGCGGGTATCGGCCGCTATTTCGGCTCGGTGCCGTCCGCATCCGGAGCGTCGGCCGCGGGCTCGGTATCGGGAGCGGACGCGGCGGGCTCGGTATCGGGAGCGGACGCGGCGGGCTCGGTATCGGGAGCGGACGCGGCGGGCTCGATATCCGGAGCGTCCGCCGCGGGCTCGGCATCCGGAGCGTCCAGGTCGGGCTCGGTGTCCGGCTGGGCGAAGGGGTCCGGGATGCGGCCGTTCGACGCCGCGACCAGCAGCCGCAGGCGGTCGTAGCTCACCGCGGGCAGCGCGACCTCGGAGTCGTCGGTCAGATGCGCACGTACGAAGCCGCGCTTGGGAATTCGCAGACCCTTGATCTGCGACCAGTCCAGGTGCCGCGACCCGAACACGGTCCGCAGCCGTAGCCCGCCCTCGGACACCGTGGTCCGGGACCGCTCGATCCACAGGGACACGGCGGCCGGTATCGCGAACAGCACCCACAGCACCGCGGGCCACCCGAAGAACGGGAACGCCACGCAGAACACCAGGATGAGCACTCCGATATGACCGAGCCGGGGAATTCTGATCACCCGACCCGTATCCGCTCCGCTCGCGGCGGTATGCGACGATCGAGCAGGTGGCACGGATTGATGCGGCGACGACACACCCCCATCCTCGCATCACGGTAGACAGACAGACGAAACCGCCCCGTCTCACATAATGGGACACCACATGTCAAGGAATTTGACTCATCGGCTCTCGCACGCATACCGTCGTGCGCGTGAATCGAATCGAGCTTCTCGTAATCGGCCGGCGCGTCCAGCGCTGAGCCTGACAACGTCAAGCTCGCAGCTGCGACGCGCCACCCTCGATCAGCTTCGGCTGTCGGGGGCTTTTTTATGTTCAGGCAAGTTCTGTGACCAGAACAACAAGCAGTAAGGAAAAGACGGTGAGCGCACCTACCGCACGGCCCGGGCCCTCGGCTCGCAGGCCCGCGCCTTCGGCCAACCAGCCGACACCGGCGGCATCCGGAAACCGCCGCCAGGTCCCGCCCGAGAAGGTGACCGGCGCGCAGTCGGTCGTCCGCTCCCTCGAGGAGCTCGGCGTCGACACCATCTTCGGCATTCCGGGCGGTGCGGTACTCCCGGTCTACGATCCGCTGTTCGATTCCACCAAGGTGCGTCACGTCCTCGTCCGGCACGAGCAGGGCGCGGGTCACGCCGCCACCGGCTACGCGCAGGCGACCGGCAAGGTCGGGGTGTGCATGGCCACGTCCGGTCCGGGCGCCACCAACCTGGTCACCCCGATCGCCGACGCGCAGATGGACTCGGTGCCGCTGGTCGCCATCACCGGCCAGGTGGCACGCTCGCTGATCGGCACCGACGGCTTCCAGGAGGCCGACATCTCCGGCATCACCATGCCGGTGACCAAGCACAACTTCCTGGTCAACGATCCGATCGACATCCCGCGCACCATCGCCGAGGCCTTCCATCTGGCCGCCACCGGCCGCCCGGGCGCCGTGCTGGTCGACATCCCGAAGGACGTGCTGCAGGCGCAGACCACCTTCAGCTGGCCGCCGGAGATGCGGCTGCCCGGCTATCGTCCGGTGACCAAGCCGCACGGCAAGCAGGTGCGCGAGGCCGCCCGCATGATCATGGAGGCGAAGTCGCCGGTCCTCTACGTCGGCGGCGGCGTGATCAAGGCCGACGCCTCCAAGGAACTGCTGGAACTGGCCGAGCTGACCGGTATCCCGGTGGTCACCACGCTGATGGCGCGCGGCGCGTTCCCCGACAGCCACCAGCTCAACATGGGCATGCCGGGCATGCACGGCACCGTGGGAGCGGTTGCGGCACTGCAGAGGTCGGATCTGTTGATCACTCTCGGCGCGCGCTTCGACGACCGCGTCACCGGCCGCCTGGACTCCTTCGCCCCGAACGCCAAGGTGATCCACGCCGACATCGACCCCGCCGAGATCGGCAAGAACCGGCACGCCGACGTCCCGATCGTGGGCGACTGCCGCGAGGTGATCGGCGAGCTGATCGAGACGCTGAAGGCCGATCCCGCCGCCAAAGGTGTTCCGCTGCTGAACCTTTCGGAGTGGTGGTCCTACCTCGACGGCGTCCGCAAGCAGTACCCGCTGGGCTGGACCCCGCCCAGCGACGGCTCGCTGTCGCCGGAATTCGTGATCGAGAAGCTGGGCGAGCTGGCCGGTCCCGACGCCGTCTACGTGGCCGGCGTGGGCCAGCACCAGATGTGGGCGGCGCAGTTCATCAAGTACGAAAAGCCGCGCACCTGGCTGAATTCCGGTGGTCTGGGCACCATGGGCTACGCCGTCCCGGCGGCCATGGGCGCCAAGATGGGCGCGCCGGACAAGGAGGTCTGGGCGGTCGACGGCGACGGCTGTTTCCAGATGACCAACCAAGAGCTGGCCACCTGCGCGGTCGAGGGCGTGCCGATCAAGGTCGCGCTGATCAACAACGGCAACCTCGGCATGGTCCGGCAGTGGCAGACCCTGTTCTACGAACAGCGCTACTCCAACACCGACCTGGGCACCCACACCCTGCGCATCCCCGACTTCGTGAAGCTCGCGGAAGCCTTGGGCTGCCACGGAATTCGCGTGGAGAAGGAAGAGGATGTCGAGGCCGCCATCCGGGAGGCGCAGTCCATCAACGACCGCCCCGTGGTGATCGACTTCATCGTCGGCAAGGACGCCCAGGTGTGGCCGATGGTCGCCGCGGGCACGTCCAACGACGAGATCATGGCCGCCCGCGGCATCCGCCCGCTGTTCGACGAGGACGAGGCCGTCGCCGAGCCCGCGGTGATCCACGAGGCCATGTCGCATGAGAAGGCCACGCTCAACGCGCACGAGCGGGCCACCCGGAAGGGGACCGAACAATGAGTACGACCCACACCCTGAGCGTGCTCGTGGAGGACAAGCCGGGCGTGCTGGCCCGCGTGGCCAGCCTGTTCTCCCGGCGCGGGTTCAATATCGAATCGCTCGCCGTCGGCGGCACCGAGGTCAAGGACATCTCGCGGATGACCATCGTGGTGACCGTCGAGGACCTGCCGCTCGAGCAGGTCACCAAGCAGCTGAACAAGCTGGTCAACGTCATCAAGATCGTGGAGCAGGACGCCGAGAATTCGGTGGCCCGCGAACTCATCCTGGTGAAGGTGCGCGCCGACGCCAGCGTGCGCACCCAGGTGATCGAGGCGGTCGGCCTGTTCCGGGCGAAGGTGATCGACGTGTCGCCCGACGCGCTCACCGTCGAGGCGACCGGGACCAGGTCCAAGCTCGACGCGTTGCTGCGAATGCTGGAGCCGTACGGGATTCGCGAGATCGTGCAGTCGGGTGTGGTGGCCGTGGGACGCGGGCCCAAGTCGATCACCGCGACTCGTTAGAGTTGTCCGGATCGACAGGGCAAATTCTCAGCTCGTGGATCCGAACTTTGATACCGCGCGCCCGCCGGCGCGCTGACCGAATGCTTATAGAGATTCCAGAAGGGATATAACCAGTGGCTGTCGAGATGTTCTACGACGACGATGCCGACCTGTCGATCATCCAGGGTCGCAAGGTCGCCGTCATCGGTTACGGCTCCCAGGGCCACGCGCACTCGCTGAGCCTGCGCGACTCGGGTGTCGAGGTGCGCATCGGCCTCAAGGAGGGCTCGAAGTCGCGGGAGAAGGCCGAGGAGGCCGGGTTGACCGTCGGTACGCCCGCCGAGGTCGCGGAGTGGGCCGACGTCATCATGGTGCTCGCCCCCGACACCGCCCAGGCCGGCATCTTCAAGGAGGAGATCGAGCCGAATCTGAAGGACGGCGACGCGCTGTTCTTCGGCCACGGCCTGAACATCCACTTCGGCCTGATCAAGGCGCCGGGCAACGTCACCGTCGGCATGGTCGCGCCGAAGGGCCCGGGCCACCTGGTCCGCCGTCAGTTCGTCGACGGCAAGGGCGTGCCCGCGCTGATCGCCATCGACCAGGACCCGAAGGGCGAGGGCCAGGCGCTGGCGCTGTCCTACGCCAAGGGCATCGGCGGCACCCGCGCCGGGGTCATCAAGACCACCTTCAAGGAAGAGACCGAGACCGACCTGTTCGGTGAGCAGGCCGTGCTGTGCGGTGGCACCGAGGAGCTGGTGAAGACCGGTTTCGAGGTCATGGTCGAGGCCGGTTACGCGCCGGAGATGGCCTACTTCGAGGTGCTGCACGAGCTGAAGCTGATCGTCGACCTGATGTACGAGGGCGGCATCGCCCGCATGAACTACTCGGTCTCCGACACCGCCGAGTTCGGTGGCTACCTGTCGGGCCCGCGAGTCATCGACGCCGGCGCCAAGGAGCGCATGAAGGAGATCCTGCGCGACATCCAGGACGGCACCTTCGTCAAGCGCCTGGTCGCCAACGTCGAGGGCGGCAACAAGGAACTGGAGTCGCTGCGCAAGCAGAACGCCGAGCACCCCATCGAGGTCACCGGCGCCAAGCTCCGCGGCCTGATGAGCTGGGTCGACCGGCCCATCACCGAAACCGCCTGAGCTACAGCGCTTTCGGGGCCCCCGCCGGGATGGCGGGGGCCTCTTGCGTTCGGGCTGCGCGTTCCCGGACTACCGGGTGTGGACCTGTTGGACGTGGTGGACGGGGAGGGGGAAGTGCTTGTCGGAGAGCAGGACCGAGCGCAGGTCGCCGGTGAGGGCGGAGGCGAGGAACTGGGTGCAGGTGTGGGGAACGTGTTCCCAGAGGGGGCCGCGGCCCTCGTTGATCAGGACGGTCCAGTCGTCGGGCTGCCGGCCGGGGCGGACGAGCCAGTAGAGCATCTCACCGTTGTCGGTGGTGGCCCAGGGGATGATCCGGGCGCCCGCTTCCTCGAGTTCGGCCGGTTTGGGCTCGAACTCCCACAGGTCGTTCAGCTCCTCGGTCTGCCAGTCCTTCCACTCGAACAGGTCGTAGCTCGCGTCGGGGCAGCCGGGCGCCATGACGCGGAGGTAGTTCTCCCAGTGGCTACCGCCGTAGGTGTCGACGAACTCCTTGTAGTCGGTGGGCAGCCGGAATCCGAGCGTTCGTTCCACGTTGTCCCAGTTGGTATCTGGCGCGGGGGCGGGCGGAGGGACGATTTGCCGGAGTTGATCCATGGACGCGGTCACCGGTCGATTCTCCAGCAAAACCAGCGCTCGCTCGGCAAAACGTGGGAAGGATCGCTCGACTTTCGGACGGCCGCGCCCGCCGCTACCGGGAAGCCCGGCTACTCGCCCGTAAACCGCCGCGGTGTCTATGGTGCTTCGCGACAACGGAGTCAGAGAACCGAACTCTGCCCGAACGGATAGTGACACCCCTTGCCCTCAGCACAACTCGCGCCCACCGTTCCCAGCCCGGCCTCGGCCGGCCGGCGGTCGGAGGCGATTCACCGGTTCCTCGTCAAACCCGCCGACGCGGGCATTCTCGGCTCCGTCGACGGCGGGCGATTGCTCGAATGGATCGACAAGGTCGCCTACGCCGCGGCGGCCCAGTGGAGCGGCCGCTATTGCGTGACAGCGTATGTCGGCAACATCCACCTCGACCGCCCGATCGTGCCCGGCGAGCTGGTCGAGCTGCACGCCAAGCTCGTTCACACGGGCCACACCAGCATGCATATCCTGGTGACCGTCTACTCGACCGATCCCACGCGGGTGAAGCCGGTACAGACCTCGCAGTGCCTGACGATCTTCGTCGCGGTGGACGACGACAAGCGTCCCGCCCAAGTGCCGCAATGGGATCCGGCGACCATCCTCGAGCTGGAGCGTCACCGGCAAGCCCGCGCGCGGATCTCGGTACGCAAGCAGATCGAGCAGGCCATGGCCACCCAGCAGTACACGGCGGCGGGCACCGCGCCCAGCGCCACACTGCGTTTCCTCGCCGCGCCCTCCGACATCAACTGGGGCGGAAAGGTGCACGGCGGCCGCACCATGGGCTGGATCGACGAGGCGGCGTGCGTGTGCGGCGCGGATTGGTCCGGGCGGCACGTCATTACCTCCTATTTCGGCGGAATCCGGTTCTATCGGCCCATTCTCATCGGTCACGTGGTCGAGATCACCGCGCGGCTCATCCACACCGGGCCGCGCAGCATGCACATGAGCGTCCACGTGACGGCGACCGAAACCCATTCCGACGTACCGGAACTCGCCGCGCACGGGCTGGCGGTCGTCGTCGCCGTGGACGAGCACGGCAAGGCGCGGCCGGTGAGACGGTGGCAGCCGGTGTCGGAGGAGGACCGGTCGCTCGATGCGCACGCCCGGCAGCTGATCGAATTGCGTTCTCTGGTCGAGCCTTTCACCCTCGCGGCCGCGGTTCCCGCGGACGCGGAGCCGAGTCACTTCCGGATTCCTGCCGCGAAGTAGGTTGTGGCGCGGTCGAAGCGCTACCCCGAGGCGCGCTGTACGCCTCGGGGTTTCGTGACACCGGCGGTCAGGAGGTCGGCGATCACGTCTACGAGATGGTCGCGGTCGGTGTGGAATTCGCCGCGCAGCCAGGCGCCGACGAGTTCCAACGTCCCGCTGACCAGGACGTAGGCGTTGAGGTCGATGTCGCGGGGGTCCGGGGCAGGTGCGAGGAGCAATTCCCGGGCGACCGCCGCCATGGCGTCCGCGATGGCGTGCTGGGTGTGCACCCGCGCCCGCTGCAGCACCTCGGTGCTGTTGGCGAGCAGCAGCGCGTTGCGGCGCGGGTCGGCGGCCAGAAAATCCAGCGAGGATTCGGCGGCCGCGCGGATCTGCACGTCGATGTCCGGTCCGGCGGCGAGCGTGGCGGCGATGACGGCCTGGATTCCTCGCGACGTGACGTCCTCGGCGAGCGCCTCGAGTAGCGTGTCCCGGTCGGCGAAGTGCTCGTAGAAGTAACGGTCGTTCAGCCGGGCGCGAGCGCAGACGGCCCGTTTGGTGACCGCGCCCGCGCCGCCCTCGGCCAGCAGATCCAGGGCTGCGTCCAGGAGAGCGGCGCGGCGGCGCTCACGGCGTTCCGGCGCGCCGACGCCGCCGTAGGTCCGAGGGGTCTCGTCACTCATGATCTTGACCATCTCACATTTCTGGTGCACTCTGACACCAGAAATTTTTGGTGCCGCTGTGCACCAGAATAGCCGGATGCGGCGCCCGCAGCCCCGAGCAGCGCGGATGCTGGAACAAGGGAGTTCTCCGATGACTTGCCCCGTCACCCATCAGCAGCCGTCCGCCACGTCGCAGGACCAGACGCCGGCGGTGGTGAAACGGTTCGAGCGCGTGGGCGGCTCGGTGTTTCTGCGCTTGTTCGGCATCGGCCTGTACGACCAGACGATGCTGCCGCCGATCTCGGCCGCCCTCGAGCACACCGGCCGGGTGCGCTACGAGCCGTGGGGTCGCGCGATCCGCACGACCGCGTCGGATCAGATGGTGTTCCACGGCGAGGAGGCCGACCGGCTCGCCGAATCCGAGCGGCTGTTGCGGCTGCACCGCGACGTCAAGGGTATCGGTCCTGATGGTGAGCGGTACTCGGCGCTGCATCCGGAGACCTGGAACTGGGTCCTGTATTCGTCGTTCTTCGTGCAGCGCACCGCATTTCTCGCCGTCACCGGCGAACGACTGTCGGCCACGGACGACCAGGCGATCTGGGATCACTTCCGCGCCAAGGTATCCGGGCTGGAACTGCCGGGCCGCTCGCGTCTGCTCGAGGACTATCGCGACGTGGTCGCCCACTACGACCGCATGGTCGAGGAAAAGCTCACCACCACCGCGACATTGGCGGCGGCAGTCGGTGCGGTCCGCCGCGCGCCCCGCCCCGACTTCCTTCCCCCGGCCGCCGAGCCGCTCTGGCGCCTCGGCGCTCCGGCGATTCGTCACGTGATCACGATCCTCGGCTGCGGCGGCATGCATCCCGGCGTCCGCGCACGCATGCCGATCACCTGGACTCGCCGCCACGAGCGGGAGTACCAGGCGATGACCGCGGTGCTCCAGCTGGCCTACCGCTGGTTGCCGGCCACGGTTACGGACACCCCGCTGGTCCGCAACCGCCGGCGCTACGAGAAGCTCATCGCGAAATACCGGGGGATGGGTTTGGAATCGTTCGTCCCCGCGCCGGGCCGTGGCGACTCGTTCGCGCGGGCCGCCGATTCGAACAACGCTTCCGCGCCGGACGAGTCCGCCGAACGCATCGACCCGGCCCGGTAGCCGCACCGCACGACGGCGTGCGGTACCGGGCCGCGGCACCGTGAATCAGCTGCTGCCGAGCCACCCCGGCGGCACGGCCTGCCGCCACCCGTTACCCGGGTGATTGCGACGACGGTCGCGATCCCAATCGTCCCAGTGATCATGGCGGTCCCACGGGTTGTCCCACAGCCCCGGCCGATCCCACGGATGGTGCCCGTGCCCGCCGTGAACCTCGGTAACCCCCGGCCCGGCACCCGCATCGGCCTGCGCCGGAATCGTCACAACAGCCAGCGGAGCAGCCACAACGGCTCCCGCCACAGCCACCCGCGCCACAGTGCGCCTGGTTATCGATAACAACATGCATCCTTCCAACTCAACTGCCGTGCCAGCAGTCTCACCCATCTCGATGGGAACGTCACGGGGGCTAGCACCAGTACGGGGGACAAATCCGTCCCCGGGCTGATCCGACCTCAGGGTCTACCCTGACCCCGTCTCGCACCACTCACGGCACATCCCGCGCCCCGCCATCCGGATTCGCAGGATCGATGTGCCAACTGTGAATCCGCCGCGGACGGATCCGAATCACCTCATCGCAGAACCACTCCGGATTCACCGGAATCTCCTCGACCCGCACAATCTCCGCAATCCCCCGAACCTCCACCCCCCGCCCCCACCCAGGCTTCACTTCCCCCGGCTCATCGGGAGTCATGTCATCCACCACAAAACTCACATTCGGGTTCTTCCGGATGTTGCGGTAGCGCTGGGCATTGGGATTGGGACCCCCGATGTCGATCGTCCCGTCGGGGTTGAGGCGGAAGCCGACGGGGACCTGATGGGGGTGGGAGGCGGGGGTGACGGTGGCCAGGCGGCCGAGGCGCTGGGATCGGAGGTAGGCAAGTTCGGCTTCGGTGAAGGACATGACCATGACACTAGGACCTCAACAGGGGTTGAGATCAACGCTCGCTATCATGCAGCTGGGGTGCGGTGATAGCGTGCGCGCAGCGACTGATTTCCTCATCTGTAGGTAGCTCGACCGATCATATTTGGTCGGTTTCGCCATTTGTAATGTGACGAAGCGGAAGCGATTCCGGTCTCCGAGAATCTGTTCCGCGCGGTGCTTACGTCCGTGGTCTTCTCTTCGGTAGCGTGGGTTCTTGATATAGATTTCCAGGACTGTGTTGCCGCTCCACATGTCTGTACGGAACAGTGCATCGGCTAGCGGGTGAGCTAATGCGTCGATTCCCATCTGACGTAAGCCGTACCGATTCGCCATCGGAGAGCGCTGCGAACGGCTGTGGTGGCTGCCTTCCTTGTGTATTTCTTGTATCTGATCAGGCGGTCCTCTGCCTTGTGTCGGATGTCCCACACGGGCTCTTTAAGCCACCTTTTCGGGACGGCTCCTCACTCCATTCATCCCTGAACTCTTGATAGCTATATACCTTGCCCAGGTCCTCCGCGCAAAAATGAAACAAGTGTGAGAACGCAAAATCAGGACGCCAGTGCCGGATGATCTGAACGGTTTCCTCAAAGCTCTCGTGAAGGTCGCCGAGCGGGTGCTCGGTATCGAGTTTTCGGATTTCTTCCGGATCGATCTCGAAAATTGCCGAACTCTGGTGACCGAGAACATTTTCAGACTAGGGCAGAACACCGACACGGTCTCTGTCGCCGACCGTGACCGGTCGTGTTGGCGACGAAGTCTTGGTCACCTCTTCGCCTGATCGCGTTTCTGCGCCTTCTGCAGCACATCCAGGATGGACTCGCCTACGGCCTTGGCTACCGGCGGCGGAAAGGCATTGCCTACCTGGCGGTACTGCGCCGTCTTGCCACCTGAAAACTCCCATTCGTCCGGAAACCCCTGGATGATCGCCGCCTGCCGAACGGTGAGCATCGGGCCGTCCGGACCGAAGAGGTCTCGCTCCTCGGTGCGCTTCTCGAGGCACGTTTCGATATCGTTGGCAACGCCCATGCCGGAGACCCCGAGTTGCTTCCACGACGCCTTCGCCCGGCTCGGCCCAAGGTCCGCGCCCCCGTGTTTCTTCGATCCCCCGACGAGTGTGGGTGCGATGCCCCCGCCCTTGCCCTTGAGTTCAGCATCGCGTCGGCGCGCCGTCTTGCGCCATCTTTCGTAGGCCCTGCGCGCTTTCTCGGCGTGAATGCCGTCGAAATATCGCTCATACCTCTCGCGCATCGAACTGTCGAGGCTTTCTGCGACGCTGACCGGGTCTTCGTGCGTCTGGGTAGGCCATTTATAGGCCAGTTTTCCGATGACGTCATTGCGGAAAGCGACGAGAACCGCGCGCGGTCGCAATTGCGGTACACCAAAATCGCTGGCCTCTAGGATGCCCCACTTGCCAATAGTGTACCCGAGGCCGGGTTCTTTCACTTTTTCGTCATCGTCATCGATATAGGTCCCACCCTCCAGCCTTGCCTGGATCCAGTCGCGATAACCCGAGAACTTCGGGTCCATGATGCCGCGGACATTTTCGATCAGGACGGCGCGTGGCTTGAGAATGTCGACCAATTCCAGCATGCGCGGAAAGAGATCGCGTTCATCATGTTTGCCCAGCTGCTTGCCTGCATGGGAGAACGGTGGGCAGGGTACGCCGCCGGCAAGAAGATCCAAGCCGTGCTGGCTCAAAATATCAGCGCTCTTGCGCAAGTCGTCGTCCGGGTGGAACTTCTTGACATCGATGGAAAGGATGTCGCAGTGCTCCCGCTCCCACGCCCAAACTTCGTGGTCTTCGATATTGAGTTTGAGAGTCTCGACGGCGTGCTCGTCGATCTCGATCAAGGCCAGATGGCGAAACCCCGCCTGGTGCAGGCCTACTGCCTGCCCGCCGGCTCCGGCACAAATTTCGATAGACGTGAATCCCTGTTCCAACGGCAACATTCCGGTGGTGTCATGCTGCTTAGGCCGACGAGGCCTGCTGGTTCGGCGCTGGGGGGCAGTCGATCGGCGTTGGGTTCTGCTTTTCTTTTGCGGTAGTGTCTCCCGGGCATTGTGCCCGACCGCTTCGAACAGTGGCTCAGTCGCTGCGGGGATAGATGTCGCCGGCACTCGCTCACCGTCTGTGTCTGCGTCGATGAAGCAAAGGTCGGTCACACTGATGCCTTTCGATGCGGAGGCCGGGGTGGGGCGGACGTGTGTGCGGGAGTATCTTTCCGCACGACATTCGCCCGCCTCGAACTGGGACCGCTGTGACTGGAAGCCGATCGGAAGAAGCCAGGAGAAAGGCCCACGAGCAGGGCCTGTACCCCGCACCTCTCAATGAGGGGCGTTCCCGGAACATGCGAGCCAACCGCCGATCCGATACCAAGCCTGAGGTTGCACTGCGAAGCGCGCTTCATCGGCTGGGGTACAGGTACCGCAAGGACTTCCGGCTCGACCTCGGCTCGATCAAGGTCCGGCCCGACATCGTGTTCACGGCCCGCAAGGTGGCTGTCTTCGTGGACGGTTGTTTCTGGCATATGTGTCCCGAGCACGGTCGTGAGCCGACGACCAACGAATGGTATTGGGCCCCAAAGCTTCGGCGGAACATCGAGCGAGATCGAGCTGCGGACGCGGCTCTGGCCGCTGCCGGATGGCAGGTGGTTCGGCTGTGGGAGCACGAGAGCCTGGACCGTTCCGTCGCCACCGTCACCAGAGCTTTGGAGAGCGGACCCGAACATGTGAGCGATCATATGGGATAGATCGGGAGATGGCGGAGAGACTCTCCGGACGCGGTAGATTACCCGGCTATGGGCGCGATGTTCCGGACCGACTTGCTGGGCTGGAAGCCGAGCAAGAAGAACAAACTCGGCT
The DNA here is from genome assembly GCF_014466955.1 of Nocardia wallacei. Lineage (NCBI taxonomy): Bacteria > Bacillati > Actinomycetota > Actinomycetes > Mycobacteriales > Nocardiaceae > Nocardia > Nocardia wallacei. The sequence goes on from NZ_AP023396.1 coordinate 2,191,581, forward strand.
GGAGCTGGGTCCCGAACTCGGCTGACACCGACAGCGTGTCCAGCCTGCGGCTGGCGGCGCACGTCCTGGAGCGGATCAATGAACCAAACCCGAACTCGACTGGGGTGAAACCCATTGTGCCGCCGGATAATCCAGGCGGATTGCTTGAGACGCAGGTGCTGGCGGATCTGGACACCCAGCTTCGTGTCCTGGATCCACGCCGGGAGTGGTGTTTCGCCCGCGGCCGAGGCATCGACGAGTACGCGCAATACCAGCATCTAGCGGGTGTGGAGGCCGCAATCGCCAAGAATCCGAATCTTCGAGTGACCCTCGGCACCGACTACCTGATCAAGCCAGATGTGCTGGTCGGGATACTCGGAACGCCTACCAGCACAAATCACCCTTGGCTGCACGCTGCAATCGCGTGCAAGTGGACGATCAGGTCGGACCGTGTGCAGAACATCCGTCACGAAAACGGCAACATGATCAGGCACAGACGGGGCCGCCTGCCGCACTTGGTGACGGTTACGGCCGAACCGCTGCCGACGCGGCTGGCTTCGATCGCACGCGGTACGGGCGAGGTCGATGCGACCTACCACATTGCCTACGACGAACTGGCCGAAGCTGTTGCTACACACGGGAGCCTGGAACAGCGGGATGCGTGGGAAGAAGTGACCAAGCAGGGGCGGCTACTCGACTACAAGGACTTGGCAAGGTCGCTGGTGGACTGGTAGACGCTGGAAACCGCCGCCACATCGGGATGGCGGTGGCCGTGGGTCAGCTCACGACATCGCTGTAGATTCAGAGCTGGCAATCGCGTGGGCGAGTAGGGCAGTAGCATCATCCACCCTGCTCTGTCCTAGTAACGCATGCGCGATCTGCATCGCCTCGCGACTGCCCGAGGCGCGTTGTTCAGGTCGGCCGCCGGCGTAGCTGATGATCGTGTCGCTCGCTTCGGACAGGTGCAAATCACGGCAGGTGCCGATAGCATCGGCGGTCTCCGCCGGATCAGCCTGGGTGCCGACATGACGGATCAGTCCGTTGGCGTGCTCAAGATTGCCGGCGGCGAAGTACTCGATCAGGCTTGCAGCGGGCGGCCACACCAAGTCGGTCCTTTTGTCGTTGTGCCGGTCCCCTCGCTGGTGGGGGACCGGCACAACGGCGGAGGCGATCGCGGACCGGATTTCAGCCGGCTTGGCCATCGCCCGCGCCCCGCGTTCCGGCCTAGTACCGCCGCATGCCGGGCATATTGTCGGCAACTGGTGGTTCTCATCAGCAACCGAGCCGCTCCTGGTGGACTGGTTGGCGAGTGCCCGTCGGCGCCCGTTGAGCTCGTTCCAACCTTCCTCGGTCCCATCGTCCCCGTACGCGAGTTCGTACAGCGCTTTGAGCTGCGCTTCTCCTGGCGGCCGCTTACGTATGCCGTGGACCAGGTCCCACAGGGCTGTCTTGCTGAAGTACCTTCTCTCCTTCAGTTGCTTTTCCTCGTCTGAGCTGAGCGGTCGTTCGTTCGCAAGTTTCCGCAGCGCTTCGCACCTCTCCTGCGACTTCTCCTCGAGCTTCGCCGCGACGCAGGCTAGTGAGGAGAGGCCGGTTCGCTGGATAAGCTCGCGCACCGCGTATCCAAGCTCGCGCTGTGCGGTTGGTGCGGTTCTGATCCGGTCCTCGTGAAAATCTCCAGGTCTTCCCAAACTCGTTCGCCTCCAGTCGAAGTCGTTGACACACGCCCTACGATTCTGCCTGCTCCTGGACGGGTTGCGTGGACGATCCTGTCCTGGATTCGTCCTGAATCTCGCGTGGGGACAAGTTCCAGGAACCAGGACACGCTGACCGAAAACCAGGACGCGATTTGCCTTTCCAAACTGTTGCCGCTCGTGTTCTCTGGTAACCAGCTTGGTGGGCGGGCAGGCGTGCACAGGTGGCTTGGCTGTCGCTTCGGCGAGAATGGGAAGGTAGATTTCTGAATGACTATTCCGTCATGGACCGATTCGAAACTCGGCACTATGAAGCGCGTAGCGCTCTGGCTTTTGGAAGTGGTTGGCGAGGGTGAGTCGTTCACCAAGACTCAGCTGCGCGAGGCGTTTCCCGAGACGTCTCAGATCGATCGCCGCATGCGCGATTTGCGTGATTTCGGCTGGCGCATCGACACCAGCCGCGAAGATCCCACGCTCGGGTCACACGAGCACCGATTCGTCAGCTGGGGCGAGGCGGTGTGGGAGCCTGGCAAGGGGACGCGGAAGGTCGGTGCGACGGTGACAGCCGCTGAACGGCATGAGGTGTTGATGCGAGACGGCCACAAGTGTCGATCGTGTGGGATCGGCCCGGGCGAGAAGTACGTCGGCACGTACATCACTTCGCAGCTTGATGTCGCACGACGTTCCGTTCGAATGCCCAACGGAGAGACGGAGATGCAGTTGGTGATCGAGTGTAACCGCTGCCGTATCGGCGGGCGGGAGCTAACTGCCGACGTCGGCGATGTTCTGGCCCGCATCGAGCGTTTGCCTGTCTATGAGCGAATGATGCTGGCTGCCTGGGTTGATCAGGATGCCAGGGGGTTTAGTGAGGCAGAGGATCTGTGGGCCGCCTATCGGACCCTGCCAGCTGACTCCAGAGAAGTCGTCCGAGCGGCCTTGAGATAGTCGGCTGGAAAGTCTCCGTCGCCGGCCGGGGGCCGACCGCATTTCTGCACAGCCTATTTAGGAGAATTTCCATCATGTTCACTGACTACGGGCTTCCCCCGAACGCTGCGGCTACCCGTTCGATGGTCGAGCAACGGCTACAGGAGCAGCGCGCGGGTGCGGGGGTACCTGAGACCTTGACGGTGGAGTGGCGTGGTGGGCCGCTTCACATCGAGGTAATCGACATGCCGCTCGATGTTCTGTCTTATAACCCTGGGACGCATCGGATCCGCGCGCAGCGCAGTCTCGATCCAGTTCGTGACGCAGCACTGACAGCGGACCCTTGGAGTCCGGAAAGCCAAGACTACCTACGGCATTTGCTGACGATACGGCCCTCGGAGCCTGATCATCGCGATCCGGCCTTCGATGATTTGAAGAAGAGCCTCGAAGAGCACAAACAGATCGAACCCGGCCTGATCACGCGTGATGGAATCCTCGTCAACGGCAACACCCGTTGTGCCGCTCTTCGAGAACTCAACAACATCTCGAGTATCCGTGTGGGAGTGCTGCCGGCGTCCTGTACCTGGGATGACATCAACGACGTCGAGCTGTCTCTTCAGCTCCGGCCTGACGAGCGACGTAACTACTCGTACATCAACCATCTGCTCGCGATCGAGGAACAGAATATTCAACTCAATCGCGATTTGTCGGTGATCGCCAAGGCGTTCCATACCACAGTGAAGGCCTGCGAGCGCGATCTCTGGATTCTGGCTCAGTTGCGGGATTTGATCCAGCGCAGCACCACTGCCGACGGTCAGGCGCTGCGGCTCATGGATCTGGAGCGCTCGAAGGAGAAGCTCCTCGAACTCTACCGCGCCTACATCAAGGAAAGCGGCAAGAGCAAAGAACGAGCCGAGGTGTTGAAGGAGGCTCGGCTCGCGGCGATCGTGCTCGACTACTCGAAGACAGACATTCGCTGGATCGAGCCAGATTTCCAGAGTCGATATCTGGACAAGGCTTTGCCCGATGAGTTCAAAGTGGCTGCAACCGATGCCCCGCCTGCCGTCGAGATTCCTGGATTGGGTCGGTCCGTGAAGCCGACTGGAGCGAATGTCGTTGCCGCGCGTGCGATGACCGACAGGTTACTCCAGGCGAAGGCTGTCGAAGCGGCCGGCGAGGCAGTTGCGCCTGCTGTGCTGGCGGTTGCTTCCAAGGTCGTCGAGGCGTACAACCGCGCATTCGAAGAGGCCATTGAATCAGCCGGCCGGGACGGCCGGTTGCGGAAGAAGCGACTCGCTGCGCCGGACCGGATCAATGATGCGTGCAAAGACCTCGAGCAGTCGATCACCGACTTGGTTATGTCCAGGGGAAACTCGAGTCTGGACGAGGATGCATTCGACGACGCTATAGATCGGCTTCGTCTTGTCTTGGACAACCTCGCGCTCGAGGCGCAACGCACTATCGCATTGCCAGGAGACGGTCTTGCCTGGCTGATCGCTGCTGTGAATGTGAAGGCACCCGAGCTGTGACTCGACCTGCAGATGCGCCATCGCTGCGATTGGCCTTCGACGTAACGCGCACCCGTGTGGAGCTGCGGACGCTGCCGGCATTCCAGCACGATTTTGCTCAGCTGACGGCGCGGATATCGACGAGCGGTCGTCGCGGCGCGCTATCCGCGGAGGTTGATCTCGACGATTTCCTGGTGAATCTGTCCGAGCTGGCCACTTGGCCAGAACTCGATGTCGAATGGGATGCGGACCTCAGAGAGCTTGTCAGTGGTGTTCTCGATGATGCCGACGCGATGCAGCGCAGCCTGGAGCAGGGGCCGTCAGCACGCGCGATCGATACAGTCCGGCCCGACGAAGTCTTGGGTTTGCTGGGTACGGACTGGGTTGCGGACCTCACAGCCTTCCAGCAACGCGATATCGCGCACCTGCTTTCTCTGCGCCACGGGGCCAACTTCAGCGTGCCTGGCGCGGGTAAGACTCGGGTGGCCCTTGCGGTCTATGCGGCGATGCGTGAACGCGGAAAGGCCCTGCGGCTCTTGGTAGTAGGGCCAAAATCGGCATATGAGTCGTGGGAGTACGAGAGCTCGATCTGTTTCAGGGAACCTCTGCGCACCGCAGTGGCTGGGCGAACAACTGATCCTCTCGCAGAACTGCGCGTCGTGAATTACGAGCGACTGGGCCGCTCGCTGCCCGGCATGGCTGCATGGCTGCGAACAGGGCCGTCGATGATCGTGCTGGACGAGGCCCATCGGATGAAGCTCGGGGCCAGAGGTACTTACGGGTCATCGTGCCTGGCGCTGGGGCCCCTGGCGGATAGGCGGTTGATTCTCACTGGTACACCGGCTCCCAATGGAGCAAAGGACCTGGAGAGCCTTCTATCGTTCGTGTGGCCGGGTCACGGAAAGCGGGTGGTGACAGAGGCTGTCGGTGGCGGAGATCTGGCCTACGCCAGTTCGGTGCTGCGGCCGTTGTTTACCAGAACGACCAAGCATGAACTGGGTCTGCCACCATTCGAGCCGAAGATCCACTACCTGGACATGCCGCCTGTTCACCGGGAGGTCTACGAGGCGCTCAAAGGCAACTTTTCTGCCCGGGCCGAGGGGTCGCGGTCGGGTATAGAGGCATTGGGCCGGGCCATGCTTCGGCTGCTGATGGCAGCAACTTGCCCGACCTTGCTGCTGGAGGGCGCAAGTCGATACGAACCGCTGGAATATCAAATCCCCGCGCTGGTTCCATCGCCTGGTGACTCGTTATTCGAGCTCCTCCAAAAGCTTCCGAGTGTCGAGCTGTCACCCAAGTATCAAGAGACACTGAAGATTATCGCCGACAACGTTGCGCGAGGACGCAAAACGCTGGTGTGGACCACTTTCGTTCGTAGTGTCACTACATTGGAGAAGCTTCTCGGTAGCTATAATCCGGCCACAATTCATGGAGGAACTCCCGATCGTGATGAGCAGCTGCGCCGTTTTCGCCAGGATCCTGCTTGTCATGTCCTGATATCCAATCCGGCCACGCTCGGCGAAGGTATCAGCCTTCATCATGAATGCCACGATGCGGTGTATGTGGATCGGGACTTCATGGCTGGCCGTTTTCTTCAGAGTCTAGACCGTATTCATCGACTCGGCCTGGCGCCCGATACCGAGACGAGGGTCACTGTGCTGGCAACTCGCGGTACTGTCGACGAAATCGTGGAACTTCGGCTTGCGGAGAAACTCGAGTTCATGGGCCGTATCCTGGACGATCCCGCAGTCCAGCAACTTGCCGATCTGCAGGAAGAACCGGCAGTCGGTGCGGGGATGGACGCTGCCGACGTTCGTGCGCTTCTGAGGCATCTCGATAACGCGCCCCGGACGAGCTAGGGGTGGCCTGTGCCAGGTGGCGTACCGCGTGGCCGAAGTGGATCACCTTGGCAGAGCGTTTCGGGGTACGCCGATCTGGGAGAGGAAAAGGGACCGCCGTTCCGGCGGTCCCATCCGAGGAAGTACGGCGTATCGGGGTTCAGTTCTGGGCCAGGCCGATGATGTTGCCCTGGGGGTCGGCGATGATTGCTACCTGTTTGCCGCCGCCTACGTCGTGGGGCTCTTCGGTTACCTTGGCGCCTGCCTCGACCAGGGCTTTGACCTGGGCGTTGATGTCGTCGACGGTCCAGAAGGGGGTGGCGCCGGTCATGCCTCGCTGCCGGCCGTTGGGGACCAGGCCGACTGCTATGCCGTCGGGGGTCTCGAAGTGGACGTAGTAGGGCTGGTCGACGGCGGGGTCGGTGCCTAGTAGGGCGGTGAACTGGGCTTTGGCTGACTCGATGTCGGTTACCGGGTAGAGGATCGCGTCGAGTTTCTTCGCCATCGGAGGGGGTCCTTTCGCTGTGGGGACTTCGTTGATTCCCACGCTATGCTGCGGCATTGCCGAGGGCTTCTCGATTCCTGACCGATCGCTCGGGTCCGAGTGTCAGGTGTCGTCCGGCAGATGACAGCGGCCGGAGGTCCCCTGCCGGTGCGAAGCAGGGGAGTGGAACGAGGTCAATACTGCGGAGGTCTCATCCCCGTGCTGCCCGCGGAGGATTCGATGAGCCAGGTAATCGGCACAGTGGGCGACGCGAAGGTGCGGTCGCGCGGCATAGCGTGAGTGGATGTCAGGTTCGATCGAGTCGACGCGCACCGCGGTGGGACGGCGGATCGCCGAGGTCGACATGCTGCGCGGGTTCGCGCTGTTCGGCATCCTGGTCACCAATGTCGTGGTGGTGACCTCGCTGCTGAATCTCACCGGGCCACGCGATGATCCGAGCCCGCGCTTCGACGGCGGCCTGGACACCTTCTCCACGGGTGTGGTGGACGGGCTGTTCCTCGGGCGGTTCTACCTGCTGTTCGCCTTCCTGTTCGGCTACTCGTTCACACTGCAGATCGCGGCGGCCGAGCGTGCGGGGGTGTCGCCGCGGGCTCGGCTGCTCCGGCGCTGCGCCGGGCTGTTCGCGATCGGACTCGCGCATGTGCTGTTGCTGTGGATCGGCGATATTCTCACGTTGTACGCGGTCTTGTGCCTGGCTCTGATCCTGCTGCGCAAGCTCCGCCCGCGTACGGCTGTCATCACCGGCGTGATCCTCTACTGTCTGTTCGCGCTGCCGGCGCTACTGCTGCCCGGATCCGACACCGGCGGCGGGCAGATCGCCGACTTGGCCCAGGTCTTCGACCTGCAGCGCCTCTCCGACGGATTCACCGGCAGCTTCACCGACACGCTCCGGACGCAGCTGTTCTTCGGACCGCTGTTCCTGTTGTTCACCTGGATCGGCCAGGGCATACCCAGCCTGGCGATGTTCCTGATCGGCATGGCGGCGGGCAAACGCCGGGTCTTCGAAGACGGCGAGCTGATCCGCCGCTGGACTCCGCGCACGCTGTGGGCGGGATTCGGTGTGGGACTGCCGATTTCCGCTGTTACCTGTGCCGACGGTGCCGGGTGGGTGCACATGCCCGCCTTCTGGTTCGGTGTGCAGGAACTGGTGAATCCGCTGATGACCTTCGCGTATATGGCGCTGGTACTCCGGCTCGCCCGTTCGCGGTGGGCGTCGCCGGTCGCGCGGCTGGCGCCCGCCGGGCACATGGCCGCGACCAACTACATAGGCCAGTCCGTGGTGTTCATGCTCGTCTACACCGGCTACGGGTTGGCGCTGGCCGATGACATCCCGCCGCCCGTGGTGATCGGCATCGCGGTGATCACGTTCGCGGCGCAACTGTGGTTCAGCGCCCGGTGGTTACGCAACCACGCCTACGGCCCGGTGGAGTGGGTGCTGCGCGCGGTGACCTATCGCACCCGGCCGCAGTGGCGCGCCACGCACAGCTTGCCTTGACATCAACGTCAACGTTTAGCGTCATGGCAGCGGTAGAGCGAGGAGGTTGCATGTTGATCGGAGAACTGGCCGATCGCGCCGGGACCAGTACGCGGGCGTTGCGGTACTACGAACAGCAGGGCCTGGTGCGGCCCGCGCGGTCGAGCAGTGGGTATCGCGTGTACGACGAGCAGGAATTGCAGGTCGTGCGCAAGATTCGGGCGCTGCTCGAGCTGGGGTTCGACCTGGCCGATACCCGCCCGTTCGTCACCTGCCTGCGCGCGGGGTATCGCAGCGGTGACGAGTGCCCGGACTCCGTGGAATCGTTGCGCCGCAAGCTGAGTGAGGTCGACGAGGCCATGGGCAGGCTCGCCGAGGTCCGGGAACGCCTGCGCGAACAGCTGGCCGAGCCACTGTGTGAATTCACGTATCCGGCGGAGCCGACAGGAGGAGAGCGGCCGTGAAGTTCGCGATCAGTTACAGCACGGCCTTCAACGGCACCGATCCCGATCGGCTGGTGGCCTTCGCCCAGCATGCCGAGCGCTGCGGTTTCGAGGCGCTGTATGTGCAGGACCATATCGCGCTGTATCCGGGTGCGGCGTACGGTGCGGGGGAGTTGCCTCCGACGCTGCCGTACTTCGATCCGCTGGACTGCCTGAGTTTCGTCGCCGCGGCGACGCAGCGGTTGCTGCTCGGCACCGGGGTGTTGCTGCTGCCGTATCGGCATCCCGTCGTGCTGGCGAAACGCCTTGCGACAGTGGACGTTCTGTCCAAGGGTCGAATGCGGCTGCTGACGGTCGGGCTCGGCACGCTGCCGGGGGAGGCGAAGGCGACGGGTGTGGACTTCGCGAGCCGGGGCCGTCGTGCGGACGAGGCCATCGATGTGCTGCGGCTGCTGTGGTCCGGCGGCCCGGAGGGGGTCGACTACCGCGGCGAGTTCTTCGCCTTCGACAAGCTGTGCAGCTTTCCGAAACCGGTTGGGGTGCGCGAACTGCCGATTCATGTCGGTGGATCGAGTCGCGCGGCCGCCCGGCGCGTCGGCCTGCGGGGTGACGGGTACTTCGCCGGTGGCATGTTGACCGAGCACGAACGGGATCATCAGATGTCGTTGGCGCGCAAGGCAGCTGCCGATGCCGGTCGCGATCCCGCGGCCCTGGAGTACACGCGCTGGGGGTCCGGCGACATGTCCGCCGAGCGGGTACAGGAACTCGCCGAGCATGGGGTGGATCGTGTTGTGGTGAACTTCGCGGGCGCCGACGCTGCAGGGCAGCTCGACCAGATGGCTGAATTCGCAGCGAGATTCGGCCTCGCCACGAGCAACTGACCTACAAGGATATCCGCTGCCGCGCCCGGTGTGAAGCCCTTCCGCCGAGCCGGTCCCGCAGCTCCCGGCCGGATGAATCCGGGATCGTGTCGCGCCCATTCGGCCCGCCTGCTGCGACGAATACCCTTCGACCGCAGTTACTTTCGTCGGACCGGGCCTGTCCCGGTTGTGTCGGCGTGCCCGGATGTGGTGTGTGAAGGGGGAGCATGGTTCCCGAGCTGATCGTCGCTGTATTGGCCGCGATCGCGGCTGTGCTGGTGTTCATCGCCGGCGCGCGGCTGCGGCCTACATCGTGGCAGGAGACCGAGGAGCACGCGGCGGGGGAGCTGGTGCTCGATGTGGTGAAGAATTTCTTCGTCGCGGTGGTCGCTTTCGTGGTGGTGCTGTGCTGGCAGCAGTACGACAATGCGCAGACCCACACGGTGGCCGAGGCGAAGGCCCTGGTCGAGACCTATTGGGCCGCACACCAGATGCCGGAGCCGGACCACCAGCGCATCCAGAGCCAGGTGCGCGAATACACCGAGCAGGTCGCCGGGCCGGAGTGGTCGATCATGGCCCACGAGGGGCGGCTCAGCTCGGACGCCCAGCGGACACTCGATTCCCTGCGTGACTCGGTGCACGCGATGCAACCCGCCGATCCCGAGGTCGAGGACCTGCGCTCCAAGGTGCTCGACAGCCTCGACGACGTGGCGGACGCGCGGCACGAACGGGAGGTCGATGTGCGGCGCAGTGTCCCCGGTTTCCTGTTCCTCGCACTGGTTTTCGGCGCGATCCTGATGCTGGTGATTCCGGTGCTGTCCGGTGTCAAGCCGACCATCAGCAGCGTGCTGATGATCGCGCTGCTCGGTGTGGTGGTGGGACTGATCCTGCTCGAAATCCGAAACCTCGACCGCCCCTTCTCCGGAGCGACCATCGTCCCGCGCGACGCCTACGAACTGGCACTGGCCCGCTACCAACACGTCGACTGACGCCGAATGCGAGGTGTGGGATGCACGTCGAGAAACACACGGCCACAGCGGCGCTCGCCGCGACGGCCGTCCTGGCCTCGTTGACGCTGTGCGGTCCCGCGCGAGCGGAGGCCCCCGACATCCGTCCGCTGGTCGATGAAATCGTGAGCGGGAGCGCGGCGCGGCCGGGCGATGGTGCTCCGGCGTCCGGTGACAGCGCCCAGGGCCCCGAAGATACTTCTGATCTCGAAGGCGACATTGCCCTTTCCGTACCGAATGCTGTTGCGGCGCAGAGTATGAGCGGTAACGCTGCGCCGGGCCCGACCGGCAGCGCGGCGTGGGGGGCGGGCGCCAGTGGCAGCGCCCCTGCAGGGGACGAGAGCGGCTTCCTGGAGAGCCCGCTCGGGTTGGGTGGCGGCCCACCCGCTCGGGCGGTCGCCGGGGGCGCCCGTCCCGAAGCCGAGGAGCGTGGTGAGATCGAGATCGGAAACCCCGTGGCGGCGTTCGGACTCGACACCGGAAGTGTCGCGACGGCCTGTGCCGGGAGTGCGGTCGCGGGCAGCTCGGCCGTGCTGCTCGGATCGGCGACCGGTAGCGGCCTGGTGCCGGGCCTGATAGGTCCCGGATCGGCGGGTTCAGGCGCGGGCAGCGCGGCGGTCGGACTCGGATCCGCATCCGGTAGCAGTCTCGTGCCCGGCCTGGTCGGCACCGGATCGGGCGTGGGGAGTGCGGGAGTAGCGCTCGGTAGCAGTCTCGTGCCGGGGCTGATCGGTACCGGTTCGAGTGGATCGGCTCTGGGTAGCGCGGCCGTAGGGAGCGCCCTGAGCGGAAGCGCGCTGCTCACCTGCCTCCTGTTGTTGCCGTCCATCCCACCGCTGCCGGAACTGCCGCTTCAGTTTCCCCCGCTACCCGCGCCGCCCCTGCCGGTCGCGCCGCCCAGCCCGAACATCGTGAACGCCCCCAGTCCGCCACCCGCCCCCGAACAGCAACAGGCAATGCCCGCACCGCGCCGCGAACGGCCACCCACCCCTGCTCTTCCCGACCATCACACCGCGATCAACACCGTTATCCTCATGACCCTCCTGGTCGTCGCCGCCGCGGCGAGCCGCGGTCGCGCGACGATCCGCCGCACACGCCTGTAGGCGCGGCCGGGATTCGGCCGTGACCAGCGGCAGGTCCGCGACGATCTACCAGACTGATAGAACCCACACGGTGAACACCTTCTATCACTGCTTCGTCGTCCAGGACATTCAGCACGCGACCCACGATCTCACCCGCGCGCTGGGCGTGCGGTGGAGTCCGATCCGCACGGGAAGGCTCGGCGAGTGGGACTACCGCATCGTCTTCTCGGTCGAGGGGCCGCCGTTCTTCGAGGTGATCCAGGGCGACCCCGGCAGCCCGTGGGATGCGACCGGCGGGTCTCGGTTCGACCACATCGGCTACTGGTCCAGCGACGTCACGGTGGACAAACGCCGCCTGGAGGAACGGGGCGCTCGGATCGAATTCGACTCCTGCCCCTACGGTCGGTCCTTCACCTATCACCGCATCGACAGCATCGGTGTGCGGGTCGAATTGGTCGACATCGCGGTGCAAGAAGGGTTCCTGCACTCCTGGAGTCCCGGCGGGGCCGCGATGCCCGCCCTCGATCTGGACCGGCCGACGCCCGAGTCGTAGCAGACGCGCCGCGATCGTGTGGTCTCCCGCTACTGTGCCTAACGTGCGGGAACGGGAACTGCTGGAGGAATACATCGCGGGTGCCGGGCTGATGCAGCTGTCGACGGTGTGCGCGGACGGTACGCCTGTGGTGTGCACGGTCTGGTACGTGCCGAGCTTCGCTCCGGACCGGATGCTGTTCATATCTCGGCAGGATCGGGTGCACTCCCGAAATATCCGGCGTAACCCGGCAGTCGCGGGGGCCGTGCTGGCGGACCCGCCGACCGAGTTGGGGTTGACCGGGCGGGGCGTGTCGTTCACGGGGCGGGCGGCGGAGTTGCCCGGTACCGGAATCGACGCGAAGAAGCGGGCATTCGCGGCGCGGTGGCCGCGTTCGACGGGGGTACTCGGTGCGATGCCGGACTGCGCGTCGCGGATGTACGAGATCGCGGTCGAGCGGTGGGTGTTGTTCGACGAGGAGAACTTCCGGGAGAGTCCGCGCCGGGAGATCGCCGGGCAGTAAGGGCGTGGACCATCCGTGCCGGAGGGGCGATGATGGCAGGGCAGGGGCGAACAACCGAGTGCGAGGAGGTCGCGTGGAGCGCACGCCCGATTGGTCGCCCGACGATATCGACCCGACGGTGCCCAGCTCCGCCCGGATGTACGACTATGTGCTCGGCGGATTCAACAACTTCGAGGTGGACCGCAAACTGTCGGACTGGGTCTCGCAAACCATGCCGGAGGTGGCGCGGGGCGCCCGCGACAACCGCGCGTTCCTGCGGCGCGTGGTGACATTCCTGGTGCGCGAGGCGGGGATTCGGCAGTTCCTCGATCTCGGCTCCGGCATACCGACGGCCGGAAATGTTCACGAGATCGCGCAACGGCTGGCGCCGGAGACGCGGGTGGCCTACGTCGACATCGATCCGGTGGCGGTCTCCGTCGCCCGGCGCCTGCTCACGGGCAACCCGCACGCCACCGCCGTGCGCGGCGACCTCACCGATATCGAGTTGGTCCTCGCCGATCCCGACGTCCGCGACCTGATCGATTTCACCCGGCCGGTGGCCGTGCTGCTGGTGTCGGTGCTGCACTTCGTGCCCGAGTCGGCGCGGCCCGCGGACATCATCGCCCGGGTGCGAAAGGTGTTGGCGCCCGGCAGTTTCCTGGCCATCTCGCACTTCACCGACGACGGTCAGGAGGAGTACGCGAGGCGCATCGTCGCGATGTCGCGCCAGACCCCCACCCCGACGACGCCGCGCACGTGGGCCCAGGTCGCGGACCTGTTCACCGGATTCACCCTGGTCGCGCCGGGGCTGGTGGACGCCGCCGAGTGGCGGCCGGAGGAGCCGGACGCGCCCGCCGCCAAGTCGGGCTGGTACGGCGGCGTGGGCGCACTGGATTGAGCGCTATCTGGAGTACAGCTTGTAGATCTCCCGGGGACGGACCTCGCGCTCGTCGAAGGCGATATCGATGTCCGGCGCGCCGTCGAGGGTGAACGCGGCGGTGTAATCGTCCTCCGTCTCCCAGTGCGCGGCCGACACCACGGCGGCATTGTCGTCGGTGACCCAGTAGTCCACCGACAAGCAGCCGCGTGTCGTACCCAAGAACTCCGCGACCCGGCCGACTCGATCGACGAAGTCGTCGAAATGGGCGGCGGCGGGGTAATGGAATGCGACGAATCCGACAGACATGTCGGGTCTCCTTTCTCGTGCGGGTGATGTCACCCGCGGGCCTTCACAAGGGTTTTCGGGCGATCGGCCGAGGGGGCGAGGGCTCGCAGCGCCCGCACCGGCAGACTCCAGCGCGCCGGTCGGCGCACCGACCCGGTGAGCGCCAGCTCGGCGCGATCGAAGCAGTCCTCCAGGCAGGCGTCGTGCAGCCACCGGAAACCGAACGGCCATGTCAGCCGCGCCGGACCGCGCAGACGCAACACCAGCAGATGCTCGAGCTCCACCGCCTCGTCCCCGGCGGGCCGGACGGTGAACTCGTGGAACCCGTCGAAGCCGCGCGGTCCGGTGAACCGGCACCGAACCCGCAGCCCGGGCTGGTACTCCTCGACGGTGTAGCGGACCGGCCCGTGCCCACCGGCCGCACCGGCGCCGAGTGGCCGGTCGAAACGCATCGGCGGCCAGCGCCGGCCGGGCCAGAGTCGATCATCCTCGCTCGCAAGGGAATCGAGCAGTGCACCGGCCTCGGCAACCGTTCCTGGAACCCGACGCGTGTGGATATTGAGCACGGCCATGGGTCGTCAACCTTCCGATGTCGTTATAGAGGGAATGCTCTAAAACGAATTAGAACATACACTCCATAACGGGGGAAGTCGCCCGCCGGATGATCCGCGCCACTGGTACTCGGCGAATCACCGTCGGGGACGGGGTGGCCGGAAGTTGACGGTGGCGTGATTGCGTAAGGTGCCTCGTGTGCTGATGGGCACCGGCCTGACCGCAATGGTTCGGCGCGATTGCCGCGATGTTGCCGGATGGCATAGGGGTTCGCGGCGTGAAACTGTTCACAATCGCGCCCCGCACTCCCGTGCGGCCCGGCGTCGCGGGCTCGATTCGCTGTACCGTCGTGCATGACCTCCGAAGTGATCGCGAAGGCGAACCACCCCGGTGGGGCGGCCGTCAGGAGCACGCCACTGGATCGGATGCGGGTATGGGTGGCCGTATCGCTGGCCGCGCTGCCGACCGCGGCGGTGCTGACGGTGCTGCTGTACGGGCTCGGTCTGGCGATGGGTTTATCTGTCGCGGCTGTGATTCCGGTGCTGTGGCTGCTCTGCTGCCTCGCCTGGGGCGCGATGTACTTCCGTGGCGCGCAGCGGCGATGGCCCGCGGCGCGGTTCGGCCTGCGCCCGCCTGCCTACGCTGAGCAAGCCGGTGTGGGCGCGGCGTGGGACACGGTCGCCCGGCAGGCCGGGGCGCCGGCCGCGGCGTATTCGCTGTGGGTGCGTGACGCGGACCGCCGGGACCCGCCGCCGGACCGGGTGATCGCGATAACCACGGAGTCGCTCGCGCATTCGACGCCGCGTGAGGTGGAGGCGGTGCTGGCCCGCGAACTCGGTGCGCGGGTGCACGGCCGGGCCGCGTTCGCGCGCTTCGTGTTCCGCCGCTACAACGCCCCGGTGGTGCTCGGTGAGCGGGCACTGCTGTCCGGGCTGGTCGGCATCGGCGAGACCCTGGCGCAACGGGTGCCCGTCCGGGGCGCGCGGGTCTTCAGCGGAGTCTGGAATGCCGCGAGCCGGTTGCTGGTGGCCTGCCCGATCGTGGCCATGGCCACGGTGATCGTCGGGCTCCCGGCGGCTCTGCTGCTCCGCCTGCTGCCCGAATTCGCGTCGTTGGCGCTGGCCCCTCTCGTCCGCCGGACGGTCTACCGCGCCGACGCGACGGCGGCCGACCTGGGATACGGGCCGGATCTGTGCGCGGTCCTGTCCCGGCACCTGCCCGAGCATCGGGCTCGCGAGTCGGATCCACTGTCGCTGTCCGCCACGGTCCTGGGTCCGACGGCCGACGAGCGGATCGGGCGGGTGCGAGACCGTCTGGACGAGCTGGCTCGGCTGACACGCACCTGATCCGCTCGCCCGGGTGCCTTCGCCGATCCGCGCGGGGGTGCGGCTCGGTGATCACCCGGATCATCGAAGTGCCCGATAGCTTTGGGCTGAACCGGAATTCGGTGGGCGGAATGCGCCTCGGGCGCGGAACTGCTACGGCTGGCAGTGGCTGTCGTGTTGGGGGAGGGCCTGATCGATGAAGTAGTTGTCGGCGGCCGCGGTGGTGCAGGTGTTGCGGCCGTAGACGCCGTGACCCCAGCCCTCGTAGGTCAGCAGCACGGAACCGGGCGTGTCGGCCGCGACGCCGGCCGCCCATTCGTACGGGGTCGAGGGGTCGTGCCGGGAGTTCATCAGCAAAACCGCTGGGGCGTCGGTGATCCGCGGCCGGTGCGGTGGGTTCGGCGGTGGCGGCCAGTTCGCGCAGATGCTGCCGGCGATCCAGGCGAAGTGGGATCGGAGCGTTCCGGCGTGCCGTTGCTGGTCGCGCCACAGCTCTTCCCACCGGGCCTGATCAGGGATGTCGAATGACCAATCGGAACAGGCGATCAGCTCCGGTGCGGGAACCGGCTCGCCGCGACGGACCGGGGCGGTGGCGGCCGTGACCACGGGTGGACGATCATCCATCGCCCGCAGCTCGTCGGCCGAGCGCCGCCAGTCGGGCTGGTACAGCGATTGCAGTGCGGTATGGCTCAGTTCCGTCGGCCCCAACGGTTTTCCGGCCGGATCGGACAGTTCGCCGCGCAGCGCGCGGCCGTACAGCCGATCGAACAGTGCGGGCACATCGGTGCCGTGCAGCGAGCAGGCGGATACCCGCTCGCACCAGGATACGAACTCGGCGAACGCGTCTCGGCCGCCGTGCGCCTCGGTGGCGAGGAATTCGGTCCCGGCCAGGCTGTGGTCGTCGATGCTGTCGAGCACCATCGCACGAACCCGCCTCGGGAACAGTTCGAGATATGCCTGGCCCGACATGGTTCCGTACGATCTGCCGTACAGGCTGACGGTCTCCTCGCCCAGTGCGTTCCGCAGCGCGTCGACGTCTCGCGCCACGCTCGCGCTGTCGAGGTGATCGAACAGCGGCCCGGTGTACTCCCGGCAGCTGTCCACGAGTTCCCTTGTATACGAGGCCACTTCGGTGAGTCGGCCACCGGCATCGGGTACCAGGTTCGGCCGCGTCGCGGCGAGACCGGCATCGCAGCGCAGCGGATGACTGCGCCGCACGCCGCGAGGATCGAAACCGACAAGGTCGAAACGCTCCCGCAACGCCGGAGAGAAGCGATCGCCGTGCAGCAGCTCGTCCACTCCGGAGGTGCCGGGACCGCCCGGCAGGGATATCAGGGTGCCGATCCGGCCGGGGTCGCGGGTTCGCTTCCGCGCCACGGCCATATCGATGGCCGGGCCCTCGGGCTGGGACCAGTCGACCGGCACCGCGATGGTCGCGCATTCGACTTCGGCGTTCTCTGCGCACGGCCGCCAATCCAGGCTCGGCGCCCGGGTGGCCGCGGTGGTGCACGCGGCCAGGCCGGCCGCGAGGCCCAACAGGGCCGAGACCATCGGAAGGACGCTTCGCCGCAATCGCATGGGTGGAGCATGGCGGGCCTGGCCACGCCTCGGCATCACCGTGCAGAGGGATTCCGGGCTCGCTCTCGGGTAGGGGATCGCGGTACTTCTCGTCCGTCTCGCGCGGACTTGCCGCGTGGTCCCGGTTCGCGGAGCGCCATCGGCGGCACGCCCACGGCGGTCAGCGGACCTCGGCGAGCGTGACCGGCCGGTGTTCCCGCCGGGACAGCTCGCAGGCTTCGGCGATATAGAACGCCTCCAGGGCTTCCCGCGGCCCGCACGGGTTCTCGGCCCGCCCGGCGGCAACCTCGGTGAAGACCGATAGTTCCGCGGCGTAGGCGCGGCCGAAGCGCTCCAGGAAACCGGGATGCGCCGGGAAGGGTGACGCCGGGTGGTCCGGCTCCATCGAGCGCAGCGGCGCCCGGTCGCCCAGCCCGACAACGGCATTGCCGCGCGAGCCCAGCGCCTCGAGGCGGACGTCGTATCCGGCGCCGTTGTAGCGGCTCAGCGAAACCGTCGCCAGCGCACCGTCGTCCAGCCGCAGTAGCGCCGCGGCGGTGTCCACGTCGCCGGCGTCGGCGAAGAACCGCTCACCGCGGTTGGCGCCGAGCACGAACACCTCGCTCACCTCGCGCCCGGTGACCCAGCGGATGATGTCGAAATCGTGGACGCCGCAGTCCCGGAACAGGCCCCCGGAGCGCGGAATGTAGTGCGCCGGAGGCGGTGCCGGGTCGAGAGTGGTGGCGCGCAGCGTATGCAACCAGCCCAGTTCGCCGGACGCCACGGCGGCGCGCGCGGCGGTGTACCCGGCGTCGAATCGGCGCTGGAAACCGACCTGCAAGGGAACGCCTGCGTTCTCGACGTGCCGGATTACCGCGAGCGTGCCCGCGATATCGGCAGCGACCGGCTTCTCACAGAACACCGGGATGCCGCGATCGGCCGCCGCGACGACGAGTTCGGGGTGCGAATCGGTCGCGGTGGCGACCACCAGCCCCGCGATGTCCGAAGCCAGGAGGGTTTCGATGTCGGGGGCGAACTCGGCGCCGAGTTTGGTGGCCGTGGCCCGTGCGCGTTCGGCGTCGGCGTCGGCGACGACGACCTCGCTCACCGTGGGCAAGGCTTTCAGGATCTCGGCGTGCGCGCTGCCGATCCGGCCCGTGCCGGCGAGGCCCACCCTGATGGTCATGACGAACTCCTGGGCGGGGCCGTGGTCGCGCGGACGACCAGCGACGGTGGCACGCGCATGCGCACCGGGGCGGAGCGCTCGTCACGCAGCCGTTCGATCAGCGCCGCCATGGCGAGGCGGCCGATCTCGACGCGGGGCTGGTCGACAGTGGTCAGCGAGATGTGGTGCAGGGCGGCCAGCGACGAGTTGTCGTAGCCGACGAGCGAAACGTCTTGCGGGACCCGTAGTCCGGCCTCCGCCAGCGCGGACATCGCGCCGACGGCGTTGAAGTCGTTGCCGCACAGCAGGGCGGTGGGAAAATCGTTGGGGGAGAAAAGGTTCAGCAGCGTGCGTACGGCCGCCATCCCGGCCGCGTCGGTGTGCTCGCTCGGCACCACCAGGGGCTCGAGGCCGTGGCGGCGCATGGCGGCCAGGTAGCCGCGCCGCCGTGGTGTCGCCGTGAACGCCGCGCCGCCGTCGAAATGCACGATCCGCCGATGTCCCAGCGACACCAGGTGATCCACGGCCAGCCCCGCGCCGGTTTCACCGTCGTCGTTGACGGTGTCGATGCCGGGGACCACGGAACTGCGTGACACCAGCACCACCGGGTAGTGGCGGGCCGTCTCGCGGATGGCCGCCGCGGGCAGCACCGGTGAGAGCAGGATGATCCCGCCGGGGCGGAACGACTGCAGGCTGTCCAGGGCGGTGCGCTCGCGAGAGGCGTTGCGGCAGCCGGTATTCAGAATCAGCTCCAGGCCGGCCTGCTGCGCGGTGGCATCCATGCCCTCCACGACGTCGGCGAAGAACGCGTTGCGCAGATCCGAGACCAGCACGCCGACGATATTCGAGGTGCGGCTGGCCAGGGACCGCGCCATGGCGTGCGGCTGGTAGCCGAGTTCCTCGGCCGCTCGCAGCACGGCGCGCCGCCGCTGCTCGCTCACCTTCGGCGACCCGCGCATGACCAGCGACACCAGCGCACGGGATACACCCGCCTCGGCGGCGACGTCGTCCATCGTCGGTCGGGTCATCGTGGTCTCCCGGAGTGATCGAACGCGGCGGATCTCCTCGCGTGCCGTGCACGTTACAGCTTCGGGTGTGCGGGCACAATAGAGCGCTCCAATACCGAATTCATGAAACTTCCGGCGGTCGTTCTACTTCGGTTGATGACATATCTGCACAGGTAGAGGCGCTTGGCCCGCAATCGTATGTTTCTTGACACGAGAGTGATCCGGGTTACATAGTTGGAGCGCTCCAACGGATGGAATGCACCCCGACAGGCCGGAGAAGTCCTATGACCGAACCGCTGTATCCGCTGCGAATCGCCGCCGCGCCGATCTCCTGGGGCGTATGCGAAGTCCCCGGCTGGGGCCACGTGCTGGACGCGGGCACCGTGCTGTCGGAGATGACGGCGCTGGGCATCACCGCCACCGAATTCGGCCCGCCCGGATATCTGCCGGGTCGCCCGGACGCCGTGCGGGATTTGCTCGATCGGTACGGGATCACCGCGATCGGCGGCTTCCTGGCGCTGCCGCTGCACAGATCCACCGGCCACGCCCTCGCCGCCGCCGCGACCGCCGCGGCCCACTACGCCGCCACGGGGGCCGAGGTCCTGGTGCTGGCGGCGGCCACCGGATCCGGCGGCTACGACACCCGCCCGCCGCTCGGGGCGCACGAGTGGCGCACGCTCATCGATACGGCGGCGACCATCCGCGACATCGCCGCCGAACACGGCCTGCGCACCGTGCTGCATCCGCATGTGGGCACGCACGTGGAGAGCGAGGCCGAGGTGGACCGCTTCCTCGCCGACTCCGAGCTGGACCTCTGCCTCGACACCGGTCATCTGCTGATCGGGGGCGCCGACCCGGTGCGGCTGGCCCGCCGCCACGCCGACCGCATCGGTCACATTCACCTCAAGGAT
This sequence comes from Nocardia wallacei, assembly GCF_014466955.1. Taxonomy (NCBI): domain Bacteria; kingdom Bacillati; phylum Actinomycetota; class Actinomycetes; order Mycobacteriales; family Nocardiaceae; genus Nocardia; species Nocardia wallacei. The sequence continues at coordinate 2,211,611 of NZ_AP023396.1, forward strand.
GTCCGGAACGCGCTCGCACACGAGATACGCAGGGGAACAATGGATTACAGCCAGGCCGTGCGGCGGGGCCTCTACGCTCCGCTGGGAGAGGGGGATGTCGACATCGAGGCCCTGGTGCGGTGCGTGCGGCAGGCGGGCTACCGAGGCTGGTATGTGCTCGAGCAGGACACGGCGCTGGCCCCGGACGACACCGAGGCCGTGCCGAGCCGCGACACCGCCCGCAGCCTCCGCTACCTCGCCGAACTCGGCACCGCCCCGCAGTCGGCGCGAATCTAGGTTGAAACCATGACGACGAAACCTCGGCCGCTCCGCGGCAAGCATGGCAGGCGGCACTTGCTGCCAACCATGCGGCACAGTTGGCGAGGGGTGCTGCCAACCGCGCGGCACGGTTGGCGAGGGGTGCTGCCAACCATGCGGCACAGTTGGCGCGCGTTGCTGACCATGGGGCACGGTTGGTGGCGGGTGGTGCCGTGGCTGGCCGTCGGTGTGCTGGTGGCCGCGTGCAGTGGGCCGGGGGGTGACGCTCCGGTCGGGCAGACTCGGGTGCCGGTGGCCGCGGGCACACTCGAGTCCGTTGCGGTGGTTTCGCACGGCACGCCCGGCGACGCGTTCTGGAATGTGGTGAAGAACGGTGCCGAGGCCGCGGGTGAGGACCTCGGGGTGCGTGTCGAGTACAACTCGGCGGGTGATCCCGGCGAGCAGGCCAAGCTCGTCGACAACGCGGTCGCGCAGGGTGTCGACGGACTGGTGGTGTCGTTGGCGAACCCGCAGGCGCTGGGGCCGTCCGTCGAACGGGCCGTGGCCGCCGGCATTCCCGTGGTGACCATCAATTCGGGCGAGGCCGAGAGCGCGAAGCTCGGCGCGATCGGGCACGTCGGCCAGAGTGAGCGGACGGCGGGCGAGGCGGCGGGGCGGCGGTTGCGGGAGGCGGGGAAGTCCAAGCTGCTCTGCGTCATCCACGAGGCCGGGAATGTGAGTGCCGCCGAGCGCTGCGGCGGCGCGATCCAGGGCTTCGGCAACGCCGCGACGCTTCAGGTCGATATCAACAACCCCACCGACGCGCAATCGCGGATCAAGGGCGCACTGGAGGCGGACCGGTCCCTCGACGCGGTGCTCGCGCTGAATTCGCAGATCGCCGCCCGCGCCGTGGCGGCCGCGGGCGAGTCGCGGTCCGGCGCCACGGTCGCCACCTTCGACCTGAACTCCGAAGTGGTGGCGGCGATCCGGGCGGGCACGCTGCTGTTCGCCGTGGATCAGCAGCAGTACGAGCAGGGCTATCTGCCGGTGGTGATGCTGCGCCTGTACCGCACCAACCTCAACGCGGTCGGCGGCGGCCGTCCGGTCCAGACGGGGCCGGCGTTCGTCGACTCCGGCAACGTCGACGCCATCGCCGAGCTGGTGGCGCAGGGCACTCGCTGAGGACAGGAGTGGACGAGATGAGTGTTGCCACAACCGCTTCGGACACCGGCCCGGCCGAGGACCGGCGGGCCACGCTGCTCGAGCGGATCGTCGTGCGGCCGGAGATAGGCGCCGCGCTCGGCGCGGTGCTGGTGTTCGTGTTCTTCTCGGTGATCACCGAGAAATTCCTCAGCCCGCTCGGCATCGCCACCTGGCTCGACGACGCCTCCACCCTCGGCATCATGGCGGTCGCCGTGGCGCTGTTGATGATCGGCGGCGAGTTCGACCTCTCGGCGGGTGTGATGACCGCCTCGACCGCATTGGTGACGGCGTTGCTCGCGGTCGAGGCGGGCTGGAACGTGTGGCCGGCGCTGTTGGTGTCGCTGCTGTTCGCGCTGGCGGTCGGGGCGCTCAACGGCTGGCTGGTGATGCGTACCGGGCTGCCGAGCTTCATCGTCACCCTCGGCACCTTTCTGGCGCTGCAGGGCGTCAATCTCGGTGTCACCCGGTTGGTGACCGGCACGGTGCAGGTGTCGGGCCTGCGGTCCGCACCGGGATATTCCTCGGCCGGTTGGGTTTTCGCCTCGACGACCGATATCGGTGCGGCGCGGATACAGGCCTCGGTGGTGTGGTGGATCGTCCTCACCGCATCGGCCGCGCTGGTGCTGATGCGCACCCGGTTCGGCAACTGGGTCTTCGCCGTCGGCGGCGCGCCCGCCAGTGCCCGCGCCGTCGGCGTGCCCGCGGTGCGGACCAAGATCATCCTCTTCATGACCACCGCGTTCGCGGGCTGGGTGGTCGGGTCCTGCAACGTCCTGCGGTTCGCCAGCGTGCAGGCCAACCAGGGGGTCGGCCTGGAATTCCAGTTCATCATCGCCGCCGTGGTCGGCGGCTGCCTGCTCACCGGCGGGTTCGGGTCGGTGATCGGCGCGGCGGTCGGTGCGCTGATCTTCGGCATGGCACGGCAGGGCATCGTGTTCGCGCGCTGGGACAGCGACTGGTTCATGTTGTTTCTCGGTGTGCTGCTGTTGTCGGCCGTGCTGGTCAACAACGCGTTCGAGAAACGGGCGGAGAGGGTGCGGCGATGACGGCGCCACTGATCGAAACCATCGGAGTCGGAAAGAGTTACGGCGGCGTGGTGGCGTTGCGCGACGTGTCGACAGTGGTCGAGGCGGGCCGGGTCACCTGCGTGCTGGGCGACAACGGCGCGGGCAAGTCGACATTGATCAAGATCCTCGCGGGTGCGCACCGGCACGACACCGGCGAGCTCCGCGTCGAGGGCACACCGACCGTATTCGGGTCTCCCCGAGCGGCTCTCGATGCCGGGATCGCCACCGTCTACCAGGATCTGGCGGTGGTGCCGCTGATGAGCGTGTGGCGCAACTTCGTGCTCGGTTCCGAACCGACCGTCGGCGTCGGCCCGTTCCGCCTGCTCGATCGGCGCAAGAGTACGGAGATCACCCGCACAGCGCTGTCGGACATGGGCATCGACCTACGCGATCTGGAGCAGCCGGTCGGCACGCTGTCCGGTGGGCAGCGCCAGTGCATCGCCATCGCGCGTGCGGTGCACTACGGCGCGAAGGTGCTGATCCTCGACGAGCCGACCGCGGCGCTGGGTGTCAAGCAGGCCGGCGTGGTGCTGCGCTATGTCGTGCAGGCCCGTGACCGGGGCCTGGGCGTCGTTCTCATCACCCACAATCCGCAGCACGCCTATCCGGTGGGCGACCGGTTCCTGCTGCTCGAGCGGGGATCGGTGCTCGGCTCCTACGAGAAGTCCGAGATCGATCTGCCGGAACTGACCCGGCAGATGGCCGGTGGCGCGGAACTGGAAGCGCTGCAACACGAATTGAGGCGGGTGGTGCCGTGAGTGACTCGCCACTGGAGGCGCTGACCGTCGGCCGCGTCGGCGTGGACCTGTATCCGCTGCAGAGCGGCGTGCCGCTGGCCGAGGTGCGGACCTTCGCGAAGTCTCTCGGCGGCACCGCGACCAATGTCGCCGTCGCCGCCGCCCGATTGGGCCGCCGCAGCGCGGTGCTGACCAAGGTCGGCCCGGACGGTTTCGGGGACTTCGTGCGCACGGCGCTCACCGAGTTCGGCGTCCGCGCCCACTACGTGTCGACGGCGCCGGAACTGCGGACACCCGTGGTGTTCTGCGAACTGAATCCACCGGCGGATCCGCCCCTGCTGTTCTACCGCGCGCCGCTCGCGCCCGATCTGACCCTCACCCCGGACGATGTGCCCTGGGAGGTCGTGGAAACGGTTCCGCTGCTATGGGTTACGGGGACCGGTGTCAGTGCCGAGCCCGGCCGTTCGACCCAGCGGGCGATGCTGGAGCGGCGCGCGCGATTCGGCCACACCGTGCTGGACCTGGACTATCGGCCGATGTTCTGGCCCGATCTCGCGACCGCGCGCCGCGAGATCGGCTGGATGCTCGAGCACGTGAATGTGGTGGTGGGTAACCGGATCGAGGCGGAGGTGGCGGTCGGCAGCGCCGATCCCGACGCGGCCGCCGATCGGCTGCTGGCTCGCGGCGTGCGGCTCGCGCTGATCAAATGCGGCGCCGAGGGCGTGCTGGCCGCCACCGCCGCGGCACGCTGGACGGTCCCGGCCTGCCCGGTGGAGGTGGTGTGCGGGCTCGGCGCGGGCGACGGCTTCGGCGGCGCGCTCGTGCACGGGCTGCTGTCGGGCTGGGACCCGCTCCGCCTCGCCACCTACGCGAACGCGGCCGGGGCGCTGGTCGCCGCGCGGCTGGCGTGTGCCGATGCCATGCCCACCGCCGCGGAAATCGAGGCCATGGTGGATACGAACGGATCGGCGGAGAGGTTGCCGCTATGCGATTGACCACCGCACAGGCGCTGGTCGCCTGGCTGCTCGCCCAGCGCTCGGAGACCCTCGACGGCCGCGAAGTCCCGTTGTTCCCAGCGGTTTTCGCCATCTTCGGGCACGGCAACGTACTCGGCCTCGGCACCGCGCTGGAGGAGCGCCGCGACGTGCTTCCGGTCTGGCGCGGCCACACCGAGCAGGGTATGGCCCTGGCCGCGGTCGGGCTGGCGAAGGCGGCGCAGCGGCGGCAGGTCGGGGTGGCGACCTCCTCCGTCGGTCCGGGCGCGCTGAACATGGTGACTGCGGCCGGGGTGGCGCACGCGAATCGCCTTCCGCTACTGCTGCTTCCGGGCGACACCTTCGTCGGTCGTGCGCCCGATCCGGTGCTGCAGCAGGTGGAGAATTTCGGCGACGCGACGGCGACCGCGAACGACGCGTTCCGCGCGGTCAGCCGCTATTTCGACCGCATCACCCGCCCGGAGCAGCTGATCGCCACGCTGCCGCAGGTGGCCCGCGTGCTGACCGACCCGGCCGAGGTAGGCCCGGCGACCCTCGCACTCCCGCAGGACGTGCAGGCCGAGAGCTACGACTTCCCCGACGAGCTGTTCCGCCCGGTCGTGCATCCGCTACGCCGGGCGAGACCCGACCGCGGCGAACTCGCCGGAGCCGCACAGGCTTTGACAGCAGCCCGCCGACCGCTGCTGGTGCTGGGCGGTGGCGTCCGCTACTCCGGCGCCGGGCCACGGGCGGTCGACTTGGCTCAGCGGCACGGTGTTCCGATCGCGGAGACCACCGCGGGGCGCACGCTGGTGCCACACGACCATCCGTTGTACGCGGGACCGCTCGGCATCACCGGCTCGTCGTCGGCGAATGCCGTTGCGGCCGAAGCGGATCTGGTGCTGGCCGTGGGCACCCGTCTCCAGGATTTCACCACGGCCTCCTGGACGGTCTTCGCTCCCGGCACGCGGCTGGTCAGCATCAACGCCGCGACCTTCGACGCCGTCAAGCACGGCGCGCTGGCCGTAGTCGGCGATGCGGGCGCCGCCCTGGAAGACCTGGCCCCGCACCTGGCCGGGTGGCAGGTGGAGCGCGCGTGGAGCGCCCGAGCCGCCGCCGTGCGCGCCGAATGGGACGGCTACATCGACTCGCTGCGCGAACCGGCGGACGGTCTGCCTAGCTACGCCCAGATCGTCGGCGCCGTCAACGATCTCAGCGAACCCGCCGACTACGTCATGACCGCGTCCGGCGGTCTGCCCGGCGAACTCGTCGGCGGCTGGCGCGCGGTGGGCGGCGAGCCGACCATGGACGTCGAGTACGGCTTCTCGTGCATGGGTTACGAACTCGCGGGGGCGTGGGGCGCGGCGATGGCGCATCGGCGCGGGCTGGTGACCACGCTGCTCGGCGACGGCTCCTACCTGATGCTCAACTCGGAGCTGTTCTCGGCGGCCTTCGCCGGTCACCCGCTGGTGGCCGTGGTGTGCGACAACGACGGCTACGCGGTGATCGCGCGGTTACAGGAGGCCCAGGGCGGCAACGCCTTCAACAACCACTACCGCCAGTGCCGTTCCAACCACGCCACCCCGCCCCGGGTGGATTTCGCCGCCCACGCCCGATCGCTGGGCTGTGCCGTGTTCACCGCCATCGACGTGGCGGAGTTCCGCACCGCCTACACCGAGGCCCGCGCCGCGGCACTCGCCGAATCCCGGCCCGCGGTGGTCGTCGTCGGGACCCAGCCGTCGCAATGGACCGAGGCCGGTGCCTGGTGGGAAGTCGGTGTGCCGGAACATCTTCCCGGTCGCACCGCCTACGACGAGGCCAAGCCGCGGCAACTGCGATACCTGTGAGCGGCCCGGCGCGTGATCAGGCGTCCACCTTCGTGAAGCGGACGTGGGTGACCCGCTCCGACGACACCGGCTCGCTGCATTCGTAGCCGGGCAACGTTCCGAGATCGTCGAAGATTCGCTCGCCTCCGCCCAGCAGGATCGGCACCACCGCGAGATGGAGCATGTCGACCAGTCCCTCGCGCAGGAACTGCCGCACGGTCGCCGCCCCGCCGCCGAGCCGCACGTCCTTGCCGCCCGCGGCCTCGAAGGCGCGGTTCAACACGGCTCGCGGGGTGTCGTCCACGAAGTGGAAGGTCGTGCCACCGGCCATCTCCACCGACGGCCGGGAGTGGTGGGTCAGCACGAAGACGTCGTGGTGGAACGGCGGGTTCGGGCCCCACCAGCCCGTCCAGGAGTGGTCCGGCCATTCGCCGCGCACCGGCCCGAACATGTTGCGGCCCATGATGGTCGCGCCGACATTGGCCTCTCCGGCCAGGGCGGCGTCGTTGTCGATGCCGGTCTCACCGCCCGGTTCGCCCATCATCCCGTGGCCGAACCGGGTGGCGAAGATCCACTCGTGCAGTCGTTCACCGTCGACTCCGAGCGGATGCTCCGAACCCTGGCCGGGGCCGGCGAGGTAGCCGTCCAGGGAGATCGACAGGTTGTGGGCGCGCAACTGAGGCATGACAGGTCCTTCGTAAGTGGTTGTGATTTGCAATCGGTAGCTACGTTAACGCAAGCGGTTGTAGAGTGCAATCGGTTGGTCGAATCGGAGGTGAGTGATCGTGCGAGCGCGTTCGGGATGTCCTATCAACGCCACGATCGAGGTGATCGGCGACAAGTGGACGATGCTGGTGTTGCGGGACGTCATGTTCGGCAACCGCCGGCACTTCCGTGAGTTGCTGGCCGGCTCCGAGGAGGGCATCGCCTCCAACATCCTCTCCGACCGGCTCAAACGCCTGGTCGCGGCCGGGCTGCTCAGCCGGGAGGACACCCGCCCGGGGCAGAAGGCCGAGTACCGCCTGACCGAGGCGGCCATCCAGCTGGTGCCCGTGATGGCGCAGCTGGGCAGCTGGGGATTGCGGCACCGCCCGACCACCGAGCGCCTGCGCGTGCGCGCGGAACTGCTGGAGGAGGGCGGCCCCGCGCTGTGGGCGGAGTTCATGGACGAACTGCGAGAGTCGCACCTCGGCATCCCGCGTCCCCCCGACGCCGGACCGCCGCCCTCGGAACGGCTGCGCGACGCCTACGAACGGGCCGTCGCGGAGGACTGACAGCGTGCCGCCGACGGCGCGCCGGGCCCGTCTGGACCTTCGTGAGTCACCTCGTTATCGTCTGCCTGGCTCGAGGCGAGAAGGTAAGAGGGATGGCGCACGGCACGGTCAAGTGGTTCGACAGTAAGAAGGGGTTCGGTTTCATCACCGCCGACGACGGCGGCCCGGACGTCTTCGTCGACTACGCCGAGGTCGAGGGCGTCGGCTTCCGTTCCCTGATCGAGGGGCAGCGGGTGCAGTTCGAGATTCGCCGCGCGAAGGCCGGGCCCGAGGCCAGGGGCGTGCGAGTGCTCCGCGACCGCTAGCTGTGTCCTGTCGCACATTCGCGCCGATCTGTCACCCGAGTCACTTTTCAGCAAATCCGGATAACGGGTGTTTAACTCGGTCGGATATACCGGTTGTCAGCCAGTACGACTGAGTTTTACGAAGGAGAGTCAATTTCATGATCCCCGTTATCATCGACACCGGTAGCGCCGCCCTGAACGGCCTCTTCAGCACCGTCGGTGCCGCCCTCCACGGTCTGGTCGACACCCTGTGGACCGGCTCGTTCGGCGGCTGACCTCGTACGATGGTCGTAGTGAACGACCTTGGGCCCGGCCCCGGACGAATACCGCCCGGGGCCGGGCCATTTTTCGCCCCGGCGGGCCGGTGACGTGACCCGTATCGCTATCACAGGGCGATAACTTCGGCCCGCTCCGGACACAGCGAATAATCTTGCGGCGCAGCCGTAAACACTCCTCGCACGCGCGCGCGGTGGCGAGTATGCCGCCCGGCATGGCAGTGTGGATGGGTGAGACCGGGTCGGCTGTATGGCTGGTCGGCTCGGCTCGTCTACAGAAGGTATGAAATGGCGCAAGGCGTAGTTAAGTGGTTCAACAGCGAGAAGGGCTTCGGGTTCATCGCACAGGACAACGGGGGGCCCGATGTGTTCGTGCATTACTCGGCCGTCTCCGGGTCGGGCTTCCGCTCGCTCGATGAAGGTCAGCGCGTGGAGTTCGAGATCGGCCAGGGCCAGAAGGGCCCGCAGGCCCAGGGCGTCCGCGTGATCTGATCCCGCGACTTTGCCGAGGGGCCCCGCGCCGGGAACGGTGCGGGGCCCCTCGCGCGTCCTGGTCTAGTCGCCGGTGGATGCCGCGCCGACCTTGCATCCGGCATCGGCCGGGGACGGCAGCGCCGCGAGGCGGGTGGTGGCGGGATCGGCGGGATGCCCGACCACCGGCGTGCGTGGCGGCGACGCCGACGGATCACCGGAACCGCCCGCGCGCAACGACTTTCCGTCCAGATCGGGTACCGGCGGGAGGCCGAGCAGATCGAGCACCGTCGGGGTGACATCGATCAGCGAATACCCGTTGTGCGTGCGGCCCGCCGCGAAGTCGGGACCCCACGCGATGACGAAGCTGGCGGTCTCGTAGGCGCTCCGGCCGCCGTGCCCGCCCTCGGGCTTGTGCCCGTGGTCGGTGGTCACCAGAATCGACCACCGCTCCCCGGGGTGCCGTTGCGAGCGCGACCGCACCGCGTCGACGATCCGGCCGACCAGCACGTCGACCCGGCTGATCGCGTCGCGGTAGGCCTGTGGGTTGCTCGCGCGCAGCCGGTGCCCGGCGATGTCGACCTGGTCGAAATGGGTGAACACGAAGTCGGTGCCGTCGGCGATCGCGCGGACCGTCTCCGCCGCGGTCGCGGTGTCGATGTCGGCCTCGCAGCCGTAGGTGCCCAGCGGGTTCGCGCCGGTGGTGAGCACGACGTCGGCGTGCGGATCGCCCAGACGGGCGATCATCGAGATGGTGTCCCACGTGGCGATCGAGGCCGTCCTGCGCTCGGGCGCGGCGCGTTTGATCCGGTTGAACACCGTCGGGAAGCGGCTCAGGCGTTCGGGCGAGCAGCTGTCGCCGTTGTCGCAGACGCCGGTGCGGGTGTCCCACACCCCGGTCAGCACTGCCGACCAGGACGGGCACGACACCGTGGTGTGCGGCGCGATCGAATACCGGCTGAGCGTGCCCTCGGCGGCCAGCCGCTGCAGATTCGGTGTGACGGCGGCGAGCAGTTCGCTGTACAGGCAGCCGTCGATGCCGATCACCGCCACCTTGCCCGCGCCCGCGGCGGCGCTCGCCCGCGGCAGTGTGGCGCCGGTGACGAGCGCCGCGAAGGAGGTCACCAACAGTGCCGAACAGGTGCGCCGGGTGATGGCCATGATCACACCATGACCGGCCGAAAGCCCGCTCTCCAGCGAAAACGCCCGTCCCGCCCAAGGTTTCGCGCAACTCTCACGCGGGCGTCGGGCCCGGTTCACCATGTTCACGCGCCGGTCGCGCGGCGGACACACGCGCCGCCGAGGGCGGGTCCGCGCACTGAGGGCAGCTGCCTGCCGGGCGGTACCCGAGCCCGGAATCCGGCCCATTAAGCTGGGCGGCGGTAAATGCCGATCCCCATTCCCCAGGAGTGCCGCACAGTGAGCCAACATGGCCGTCCCGTAGTTCTGATCGCCGACAAGCTCGCCCAGTCGACCGTCGATGCGCTCGGTGACGGTGTCGAGGTGCGCTGGGTAGACGGCCCGAACCGGCCCGAGCTGCTGGCCGCCGTGCCCGAGGCGGACGCACTGCTGGTGCGCTCGGCCACCACCGTCGACGCCGAGGTGCTCGAGGCCGGGAAGAACCTGAAGATCGTCGCCCGCGCCGGTGTCGGCCTGGACAATGTCGACGTGCCCGCGGCCACCGAGCGCGGGGTCATGGTGGTCAACGCGCCCACCTCGAACATCCACACCGCCGCCGAGCACGCCGTCACGCTGCTGCTGTCGGCCGCCCGCCAGATTCCGGCCGCCGACGCCACCCTGCGCGAGCACACCTGGAAGCGCAGCAAGTTCAACGGCGTCGAGATCTTCGGCAAGACCGTCGGCGTGGTCGGCCTGGGCCGCATCGGCCAGCTGTTCGCCGCACGCCTGGCGGCATTCGAGACCAAGATCATCGCGTATGACCCCTACGTGTCGCCCGCGCGGGCCGCGCAGCTGGGCATCGAGCTGGTGTCGCTGGACGAACTGCTGCAGCGCGCCGACCTGATCTCGGTGCACCTGCCCAAGACGCCGGAGACCAAGGGCCTGTTCTCCAAGGAGAAGCTGGCGCTGACCAAGCCGGGCGTCATCATCGTCAACGCCGCCCGCGGCGGGCTCATCGACGAGCAGGCCCTCGCCGACGCCATCACCTCCGGCCACGTGCGGGCCGCCGGTATCGATGTCTACGAGACCGAGCCGTGCACCGACAGCCCGCTGTTCGAGCTGCCGCAGGTTGTCGTCACGCCGCACCTGGGCGCGTCCACCGCCGAGGCGCAGGACCGGGCGGGCACCGATGTCGCCAAGTCCGTGCTGCTGGCGCTGGCGGGCGAGTTCGTGCCGGGCGCGGTGAACGTGACCGGTGGCGCGGTGGGCGAGGAGGTCGCGCCGTGGCTCGAGATCGTGCGCAAGCAGGGCGTGCTGCTGGGCGCGCTGGCCAGCGAGCTGCCGGTCAGCCTGGAGGTCGTGGTGCGCGGCGAGTTGTCCTCGGAAGACGTTGCGGTGCTGGAGCTTTCGGCGCTGCGCGGTATCTTCACGGCGCTGGTCGAGGATCCGGTCACCTTCGTCAACGCACCGCAGCTGGCCAAGGACCGCGGTATCGAGGCGTCGGTCTCCACCGTTTCGGAGAGCCCCTCGCACCGCAGCCTCGTCGACCTGCGCGCGGTGTTCGGTGACGGCGCGACCCTGAACGTGGCCGGGACGCTGACCGAGCCGCAGCAGGTTCAGAAGATCGTCAACATCAACGGCCGCAACTACGACATGCGCGCCGAGGGCCTCAACCTGGCCGTGCTCAACTACGACGACCGCCCGGGCGCGCTGGGCCGCATCGGCACCAAGCTCGGGGAGGCCGACATCGACATCCAGGCCGCGCAGCTGAGCCAGGACGTCGACAAGGAGGGCGCCACCGTGGTGCTGCGCGTCAACAAGGAGGTTCCGGCCGACGTCCAGGCCGCGATCGCCGAGGCCGTGGGCGCGGCCAAGGTCGCCCAGGTCGACCTGAGCTGAGATCACGAGACATCGCAGGGCCGCCGACACCACCCGCGCGGGTGGCGTCGGTGGCCCGTTCGTCTTGCGCGGGAACGGAACTCACCTCGGCGGTCGGATTGCCGTCCATCGCGACGTTGTTCACCCCGTGAAGAACAGCCCGGCGCCGAAGGCGTCGCGGGCCGAGACGAAGAAGCCATCGGGGGTGGTGCGCGTCGCGATCGCGGCGTTGTCCACGACCTCGCGCGCCCGATAGACATCGGCGACGCGGATCGTCATCGCGGCGAGATACGAACCGGACGGTGCGGGCTCGCCGGGAAGCAGCGCCTCGGCGTCGCCGGAGCGGACGATCTCCAGCCGGGCACCGCCGACGTCCACCAGCGCGAGGGGTCCCTCCTGGTCGGCGGGGCGGCCCGAGATACGCGCGTAGCGGTCGACCACGGTGTCGAACACGGCGGGGTCGGCGACGATCAATACCGCGCCGATCCCGCGCGCCCCGTTCTCGTGCCCGAGATAGCGCGGCTGATGGACGTATTCGCGCGTGAGATGTTGCGCGACACCGAGATACCCCTCCGGCGTCGCCCGCGGGTCCACGTGCACCGCGCGGGCCCGCAGGGTGCGCGGGCCGGAGGCGGTGTCCACGGCGCGCTCCAGGTCCAGCACGCCGGAGGTGGTCAGCCCGATCTCGCGCAGCCGGGCGTCCGCCGCGTCCGCGTCGCCGGTTTCGAGGTTGAGCAGGCGGAAACCCTCGTACTCGGCGGCCATCGCCCGCGTGTGCCACGGATCGGGCGCGGCGTCGTCGACGATGCCGAGCAGTTCGATGTAGGAGTCACCGAACACTGCGCACCGATTGGCCGTGCAGCCGGGGACCGGCGGTTTCCCGGGTTCGGCGGCGAGCAGGTGACGTGAGCGTGGGCTGAGGGTGAAACCCAGCGACTCGTAACGCTTCTCGAGCGTGTCGAGATCGCGGGTGAGCAGGCCGGCGTGGTGGAAACCGTCGAGATGTTCGTTCATGACGCCAATCCTCGAGCGCGGTGCCGGGCGGGGCGAGAAATCGCGAGGGCTACGCCGGAATCCGACACTGTAGTAGCGTCGGCTGGTGGATTCGGTCGAACTCGACGGCGTCGCCTCGGCGCTGGTGCACGCTCTGCAGGTCGACGGGCGGGCGCCGTTCAGCCGAATCGCCGACGTGCTCGGGGTCTCCGATCGGACCGTGGCCCGCCGCTTCGGCCGGCTGCGCGCGCACGGCTTGGTCCGGGTCACGGGCGTGCCGGACAGCGACCGCACCGGATACGCGGAATGGCTGGTGCGCTTGCGGACCCGTCCGGGCAGTGCCGCGCTGGTCGCGCGGGAGCTGGCCCGGCGGCAGGACAGTTCGTGGGTCACGGTGCTCTCCGGCGGCACCGAGGTGGTGGCCGTGATCCGGGTCGAGGGCGAACAGCCGTTGCCGACGCGGGTGCTGACCGGACATGCCCAGGTCGATGCCGTCGACGCGCAACGTCTGCTGCGCCACCTCACCGCCCGGCGCTGGCCCGGCCGCACCCGCGCGCTGACTCCCGAACAGGTCGCCGCCCTGCGAATTCCGGAGCCGGAGACCTCCGGCGCTGTGGTCCTGACCGATCTGGACCGGCGGCTGCTCGTCGCGTTGCGGCTCGACGGGCGCGCGGACTTTCCGAGCCTGGCCCGGGCGACGGGATGGTCCGAGTCGGCGGTGCGGCGCCGCGTCGACGAGCTCCGCCGCCGCGGCGTCGTTCGCTTCGACGTGGAGATCGACGCGGCCACACTGGGATTCGCGGTGCAGGCGATCCTGTGGTTGACCGTATCGCCCGCCCGGCTCGCCGCCGTCGCCGATCAGCTGAACGCCCACACCGAGGTGGCGTTCGCGGGCGCCACGACCGGCCCGCACAATCTCGTCGTGCTCGTAGTGTGCCGCACCGCGAGCGACCTGTTCGACTACCTGTCGACCACGATCGGCCGCATCCCCGGCATCGAGCGAGTCGAATCGGCCGCCCTCACCACCATCGTCAAACGCACCGCCCCGCCTCGGCTGCCCTGATCACCATCGTGACACCTGCGCACCGCTTCGGCGGCCCTCACCACGATCGTGACACCTGCGCACCGCTTCGGCGGCCCTCACCACGATCGTGACACCTGCGCACTGCCTCGGCGGCCCTCACCACGATCGTGAAACGCGCGCACCGCTTCGGCTACCCTCACCGCCGTCGTGACGCGCCGCATCGCGTCGGCGTCCTTCGCCGCCAAGGTGAAACGCGCGCACCCGCGTCCGCTGCCTTTCCCCACCTTCGTGAAATGCGCGCATCCCTTCGGCTGCCGTTTACTACCCATTGCGCAACGCGCGCATCCCTGTGGATGCCCGCGCCACCCATGTGAAACGCGCGCACTGCCTCGGCGGCCCTCATCACCATCGTGGAACGCGCCGCATCGCTAGGGCCGCGCCGGTCGGTTGGCCCGGCGATTCCAGTATGCGGGACCGGCTTGCCCTGGTGAACGCGGGAATCGGGGTAGCGGATAGGGTGTCGATGCTTGTGAGCCCGGCCGCACGAACGAAACGGAGCCTTGGTCAAATGAAGCTGGCTGTCATCCCCGGTGACGGAATCGGGCCCGAGGTCATCGCGGAGGCGCTGAAGGTGCTCGACGTGGTCGTGCCCGGCGTCGAGCGGACCCACTACGACCTGGGCGCGAAGCGCTACCACGCGACCGGCGAGGTGCTGCCGGACAATGTGCTGCCCGAATTGAAGCAGCACGACGCGATTCTGCTGGGCGCGATCGGCGACCCGTCCGTGCCGAGTGGCGTCCTCGAGCGCGGCCTGCTGCTGCGCACCCGTTTCGCGCTCGACCACCACGTGAATCTGCGGCCGTCCAAGCTGTACCCGGGCGTGACCAGTCCGCTCGCGGGCAACCCGGACATCGACTTCGTGGTGGTGCGCGAGGGCACCGAGGGGCCCTACACGGGCACCGGCGGCGCGATCCGCGTGGAGACGCCGCACGAGGTCGCCACCGAGGTCAGCACCAACACCCGGTTCGGCATCGAACGCGTGGTCCGCTACGCCTTCGCCAAGGCGCGGCAGCGGCGCAAGCACCTCACCCTGGTGCACAAGACCAATGTGCTCAGCTTCGCCGGTTCGCTGTGGCAGCGCACCGTGAGCGAGGTCGGCGCCGAATACCCGGACATCGAGGTGGCTTACCAGCACATCGATGCCGCCACCATCCACATGGTCAACGACCCGGGCCGCTTCGACGTGATCGTCACCGACAACCTGTTCGGCGACATCATCACCGACCTGGCCGCCGCGGTGTCCGGTGGTATCGGCCTGGCCGCCTCGGGCAACATCGACGCCTCCGGCGCCAACCCGAGCATGTTCGAGCCGGTGCACGGCAGCGCGCCCGACATCGCCGGGCAGTCCAAGGCCGACCCGACCGCGGCCATCCTCTCGGTGTCCCTGCTCCTCACCCACCTCGGCAACACCGAAGCGGCCACCCGCATCGAGTCCGCCGTGGCCAAGGACCTGGCCTCCCGCACCGGCACGGCCTCCACCGTGGAGATCGGCGACCGCATCGCCGCGGCTCTGTAGGACCTGGCGGGCGATCGAGTCCCCGCCGCCCTCGTGATCGAAGGCGGCGGGATCGGTGTGCCGCCGGACCGGCGCGAGCCGCCGAATGCGCAGGCGGACGCGGTTTCCGAATCGGCGTGCCTCGATTGTGTTGCCACACTTGAAGGTTCATCCTGACGCACGCCGGTTCGGTTCGGCGCCAACGATCTTCGCCGCCCCGCTTCCGCACGCACGTTCGTGCTCGCCGCTCCGGTGTCAGACGGATTTTCCACGCCGAGCGAGCGGGACCAATGGGATTGCCGCGGTGGCTATTACGGCGGTGACCAAGTAGGTCGCGGGGAAGCCGGAGACGGTGATCAGTGCGCCGAACAAGGGGGCGATGGCCGCGGAGGCCAGGTTCTGGCCGGTGTTCTGGACGCCCAGGCCGCGGCCGCTCCAGTACGGTCCGGCGATCTCGGCGACGGCGGTGAAGGCCAGGCCGTTGTCGGCGACGGTGATGACCGAGGCCGCCACCAGGATCGGGATCGCCGCCCACCACCAGTGCAGCCAGGACGCGATCGCCAACGCGCACATGGAGATCGCCGCCGCGACCGCCACCGTGCGCAGCGGGCGCAGGCGGCTGCCGACCCGGTCGGACCAGACTCCCGCGCCGATGCGGCCCGCCGCGCCCAGCAACTGCGTGCCGGTGACCAGGACACCGGCCGCGGCCAGGGACAGCCCGACATCGCGGTGCAGCCACAGCAGCGCGAACGTCCAGACGGTGGCCTGCGGAATCACCAAAAGTACCGATACCGCGTGGATTCGCCACAGCGTCGCGTCACCACGGTATGGATTGGCGGGCCGCTCGCCGCCGGACAGTCTCGGGCGCGGCGGGTCGATGATCCCGACCGCGCAGCCCACCGCGGCCATCCCCGCCATGGCCGCCGGCACCAGGATCGCGGTGGAAAACCCGTGTGCCGCAGCGACGGCCGGGATCGTCAGCGCCGCGACCGCGACGCCCAGCGGCTGCGCCGTCTGCCGGATGCCCATCGCCAGACCGCGCTGATTCGGCGGGAACCAGCCGACGATCACCCGGCCGCTGGCGCCGTTCGTGGCCCCCGCGCCCATGCCCGCCGCGAACAACAGCGCCCCCAGGGCAACGTAGTTGGTGACCGTCGCCGCGGCCACGCCCGCGACGCACATCACCACCGGCCCCGCCACCAGCACCGCGCGCTCGCCGAGCCGGTCGACGGCGTACCCCCACGCGATCAGGGTGCACACCAGCCCGACGGTCGGCATCGCCACCAGCAGACCCGCTGTCGCCAAAGACATTCCGCGGTCGGTCAGCTCCGGCAGCAGGAACGGCGTGCCGTGCACGATGACCGCGCTGGAGCTCTGCGCGAAGACCCCGAGGGCGAGCATGATCCACCGCCGGGTCGCGTGCGACGGGGTCACGGTAGCCATGCCTCCACCTCCGAATCTCATATATTGGGAACTGGGTCTTACTGTGTGAACACCGTGTCACGGTACACCCGGCCGGGAGACGAAGCCACCACCGGTGGCCGGTCGACGTGCCGGGCCGCTCGGCAGACCACCCGGTCCGGCGCATACCACGAGGTGGATAGACTGTCGAGCCATGCGCCTAGGTCGAGTTGCCAGCCCCGATGGAGTCGCGTTCGTCAGCATCGAGGGATCGAGTTCGGACGCGGTGGCCAGGGAGATCGCCGAGCACCCGTTCGGCACGCCGACGTTCACCGGCCGCAGCTGGCCGGTGGCCGACGTGCGGCTGCTGGCCCCGATCCTCGCCAGCAAGGTGGTGTGTGTCGGCAAGAACTACGCGGCGCACGCGCGGGAGATGGGCGGTGAGGCCCCGGCGGATCCGGTGATCTTCCTCAAGCCGAACACCGCCATCGTGGGCCCGAATGTGCCGATTGTGCTGCCGCCCAGTTCCTCTCAGGTCGACTACGAGGGCGAACTGGCCGTCGTGATCGGCCGCCCGTGCAAGGACGTTCCCGCCGCCCGCGCCCGGGACGTGATCCTGGGGTACACCGCCGCCAACGACGTCACCGCCCGGGACCAGCAGCGGCACGACGGCCAGTGGACCCGTGGCAAGGGCTACGACACCTTCTGCCCGCTCGGCCCGTGGATCGAGACCGACCTCGACCCGGCCGATCTGGAAATCACCACCGAACTCGACGGTGAGGTGCGCCAGCGCAGCCGGACTTCGCTTCTGCTGCACGATATCCCGAAGCTGATCGAATGGGTCACCACGGTCATGACGCTGTTGCCGGGTGACGTGATCCTCACCGGCACACCGGAAGGTGTAGGACCGATGCAGGATGGGCAAACCGTCTCCGTGACGGTAGAGGGCATCGGCACCCTCACCAATCCCGTTGCCGCCAAACGTTGATCGAGAGAAGGAACATGTCTGACGTACGGGTCCGATTCTGCCCGTCACCGACCGGCACGCCGCACGTCGGCCTGATCCGGACGGCGCTGTTCAACTGGGCCTACGCCCGTCACCACGGCGGCGCCTTCGTGTTCCGCATCGAAGACACCGATGCCGCACGCGATTCCGAGGAATCCTATGCCGCGCTGCTCGACGCGCTGCGCTGGCTCGGGCTCACCTGGGACGAGGGCCCGGAGGTCGGCGGTCCGTACGGTCCGTACCGGCAGTCGCTGCGCCGTGAGATCCATCTCGACGTGGTGCGGCGTTTGCTGGCTGCCGGGGAGGCCTACGAATCCTTCTCCACGCCAGCCGAAGTCGAGGAGCGCCACCGTGCCGCCGGTCGCGATCCCAAGCTGGGGTACGACAACTTCGATCGTGATCTGACGCCCGAGCAGATCGCCGCCTACCGGGCGGAGGGCCGCCCGGCGGTGGTCCGGCTGCGCATGCCCGACCACGACCTGTCCTGGAACGATCTGGTGCGCGGCGAAACCACCTTCAAGGCGGGCACCGTGCCGGATTTCGCGCTCACCCGCGGCACCGGTGATCCGCTCTACACGCTGGTGAATCCGGTCGACGACGCGTCGATGAAGATCACCCATGTGTTGCGTGGCGAGGACATTCTCTCGTCCACTCCGCGGCAGATAGCGCTGTACGAGGCGCTGCAGCGGATCGGGGTGGCGGAGTTCACCCCGCAGTTCGGGCATCTGCCGTTCGTGATGGGGCAGGGCAACAAGAAGTTGTCCAAGCGTGATCCCGAGTCGAATCTGTTCGTCCACCGCGACCGCGGATTCATCCCGGAGGGTTTGCTGAATTACCTGGCATTGCTGGGTTGGAGCCTCACCGACGATCGTGACGTCTTCTCCATGACGGAGATGGTCGAGGCCTTCGATATATCGAAAGTAAATTCGAATCCGGCGCGCTTCGACCAGAAGAAGGCGGACGCGATCAACGCAGAGCACATTCGTTTGCTGGAGCCCGGCGATTTCACGCGGCGACTGCGCGACTACCTGACCGCGCACAACCACATCGGCGCCGAAGTGGACGAAGCGCTTTTCGCAACCGCGGCCGAGTTGGTGCAGACCCGGATCGTGGTGCTCGGTGACGCATGGGAGCTGCTGAAGTTCCTGTTCGTGCCCGACGGGGAGTTCGTGATCGACCCGGCCGCGGCGGAAAAGAATCTCGGTCCCGATGCCGCGCCGGTGGTGCGGGCCGCCATCGCCGCGCTGGAGGGCGTTTCGGAGTGGACGGCGGCAGGGCTGGAAAGCGCGCTGAAAACGGCGCTGGTGGACGACCTGGGCCTCAAACCGCGCAAGGCCTTCGCGCCGGTGCGGGTCGCGGTGACCGGATCGCACATCAGCCCGCCGCTGTACGAGTCGCTGGAGTTGCTGGGACGCGAGACCACGATGCGGCGGCTGCGGGCGGCCGTTCCGGCGTAGCGCGCCCGCGAAACGGCTTCTGACCTGACGATTTGTAGGTTTCGGGGAGGTGTTTGGTAATCTTTCTCTCGGCCCGGAACGAGGTCCTCTCCCCGCCAGGGAGCTGGCTGAAAGCCCAGGTCATTGGGGTATGGTGTAATTGGCAACACAGCTGATTCTGGTTCAGCCATTCTAGGTTCGAGTCCTGGTACCCCAGCGGAGCGTGTTGATTCGACTTGGTTCGCGGTCGAGACGGACGACACCTGGCGATTTGTTTCGCCGGGCTCCGGCCGGTTAAGCTGGCCGAGCCTCCTCGGAGACGATCCTCCTGGCCCCGTCGTCTAGCGGCCTAGGACGCCGCCCTCTCAAGGCGGTAGCGCGGGTTCAAATCCCGTCGGGGCTACTGAAACCCTCCAGCTCGTGAGCTGGAGGGTTTTCTCGTCAATTCTGCGGCCAGGTGCTGCCGCCCGGCGGCAGCTCGGGCAGTCCCAGCTTGCGGTGATCCCAGCTGCGGGTGCGCTCGGGTACCACCCGGATCGCCACGCGCTTGTTCAGCATCGCCTCCACCATCGGGCGGACCTCCTCGCTGTACGGGCCGGTGTAGCGCTCCCAGACGCTCACTCCGACCCGGAACAGCGCCTCCGCGTCGTCGACGATCTCCGCCCGCCCCTCGATCGAGACCCCGCGCAGCTGGTCGTAGGTGTCGCCGGCCTCCACGAGCACCGTCACGCGCGGATCGCGGCGGATGTTGACGGCCTTCTGGGACTTGGCCTTGGTCTCGAACCAGATCGCGCCGTCGACCAGCCCGTACCACATGGCGGTCAGGTGCGGCAGGCCCGACTTGCCCAGCGTGGCCAGCGTGATGATGCGGCTGCGCTCGAGGAAATCGGCGATCTCCGCATCGGACATGACGATCTGCGCGCGTTGATTAGCTCCCATGGGCCGACTGTACTTTACGGCGTATGGCCTACGTCACCGTCGGCGGCTCGCGCGGTCAGAGCCGCTTGTGCAGGGCGTCGGCGGCCGCCACGAGATCTGCCGCCCACCGGGCGCCCGGCCGCCTGCCCATCCGATCGATCGGGCCCGACACCGAGACCGCGGCGACCACTGCGCCGGCCGAATCGCGCACGGGCGCCGAGACGCTCGCGACCCCGGCCGCGCGCTCGGCGGCGCTCTGCGCCCAGCCGCGGCGGCGCACCTCGGCCAGCGCCCGCTCGCCGAACACGGCATCCAGCAGCACACCGCGCTGCAACTCCGGATCGGCCCAGGCCAGCAGCACCTTCGCCGCCGAGCCCGCGGTGAGCGGCAGCCGGGCGCCGACCGGCACGGTGTCGCGCAGCCCCGACGTGGGTTCCAGGGCGGCGACGCAGATGCGCGAGTGGCCGTCGAGCCGGTAGAGCTGCACACTCTCCCCGGTGATCTCACGCAGGCGGGGCAGGATGGCCGTCGCGGCCTCCAGCAGCGGGTCCTCCGCGGCGGTGGCCAGCTCCGACAGCGCGGGGCCGGGCCGCCACAATCCATTGACGTCGCGGGCGAGCATGCGGTGCACCTCGAGCCCGACGGCGAGCCGGTGCGCCGTGGCGCGGGGCAGGCCGGTGCGGGCACACAACTCGTTGAGGCCACAGGGCTGCTCGGCCGCCGCGTAGAGCACGGCCATGGCTTTGTCGAGCACCCCGATACCGCTATGCTGTCTCATAGAACGATATTAACGTCTCGCATGTTGGGATAGTCAAACGTCCTGCGCCGCGCCGGTGCGCGGGAGCCGCGACAGCGAAGCCGGCGCGATCAGACACAGAAAGGTGACGAAGGATGGCCGAGCGGCCACGCACTCTGGCGGAGAAGGTCTGGGAGCAGCACGTCGTCGCGCGCGGCGCGGGGGAGGGCGAGGCGCGCGAACCGGACCTCATCTATATCGACCTGCACCTGGTGCACGAGGTGACCAGCCCGCAGGCCTTCGACGGCCTGCGCGCGGCCGGGCGTCCGGTCCGGCGGCCCGATCTCACCATCGCCACCGAGGACCACAACGTCCCGACCGTCGACATCGACAAGCCGATCGCCGACCCGGTTTCCCGCACCCAGGTCGAGACGCTGCGGCGCAATTGCGAGGAGTTCGGGGTCCGGCTGTACCCGATGGGCGATCTCGAGCAGGGGATCGTGCACGTGGTCGGCCCGCAGCTGGGTCTGACCCAGCCGGGAATGACCGTGGTGTGCGGTGATTCGCACACCTCCACGCACGGCGCGTTCGGCGCGATCGCGATGGGCATCGGCACCAGCGAGGTCGAGCACGTGCTGGCCACCCAGACGCTGTCGCTGCGGCCGTTCAAGACCATGGCGATCAACATCGACGGGCAACTGCCGCCCGGCGTCACGAGCAAGGACGTGATCCTGGCCGTGATCGCGCAGATCGGCACCGGCGGCGGCCAGGGCTACGTGCTGGAGTACCGGGGCGAGGCCGTGCGGGCCATGTCCATGGAGGCGCGGATGACCATGTGCAACATGTCCATCGAGGCCGGAGCCCGCGCGGGCATGGTGGCCCCCGACGAGGTCACCTACGAATTCCTGAAGGGCCGCCCGCACGCACCGCAGGGCGCGGACTGGGACGCCGCGGTCGCCGCCTGGGAGGCGTTGAAGACCGACGAGGGCGCGGAATTCGACGCCGAGGTGCACATCGACGCTTCCACGCTGACTCCGTTCGTCACCTGGGGCACCAATCCCGGTCAGGGCGCGCCGCTGGGCGCGGCCGTGCCGGATCCCGCCGATATCTCCGACGAGACGGCGCGGGAATCGGCCGAGAAGGCACTGCGATACATGGATTTGGAGCCCGGAACTCCGCTTCGCGAGGTCGAGGTGGATACGGTATTCGTCGGCTCGTGTACCAACGGCCGTATCGAGGATCTGCGCGCCGTGGCCGAGGTATTGCAAGGTCGCAAGGTCGCCGAGGGCGTCCGGATGTTGATCGTGCCGGGTTCGATGCGGGTGCGCGCGCAGGCCGAATCCGAGGGATTGGGCGAGATTTTCACCGCGGCCGGTGCGGAATGGCGGCAGGCGGGCTGCTCGATGTGCCTGGGAATGAATCCCGATCAGCTTTCCCCCGGTCAGCGCTGCGCCTCGACTTCGAACCGGAACTTCGAGGGCAGGCAGGGCAAAGGCGGCCGTACACACCTGGTTTCGCCGCTGGTCGCGGCCGCCACGGCGGTGCGCGGAACGCTGTCCTCACCTGCGGATCTGAACTGATCGGCCGATTTTCACGGACTTTGGAGGAGAACTCATGGAACCGTTCAAGGTACACAAGGGGATCGGCGTTCCGCTGCGGCGATCCAACGTCGACACCGATCAGATCATCCCGGCGGTCTATCTGAAGCGCGTCACCCGAACGGGATTCGAGGACGGGCTGTTCTCGGCATGGCGGTCGGATCCGACCTTCATTTTGAACACCGAGCCCTACAACCGGGGATCTGTCCTGGTGGCGGGTCCGGATTTCGGCACCGGCTCCTCGCGCGAGCACGCCGTTTGGGCGCTGATGGACTACGGCTTCCGGGTGGTGATCTCGTCGCGCTTCGCGGACATCTTCCGGGGCAACGCCGGCAAGGGCGGCCTGGTGGCCGCTCGGATGTCACAACATGATGTCGAATTGCTCTGGAAGTTGCTCGAGGAACAGCCCGGACTGGAATTGACGGTCGATCTCGGGGCGCGCACGGTGGCCGCTGGAACCACCGTGTTGCCCTTCGATATTGACGACTACACCAGGTGGCGCCTGCTCGAGGGCCTGGACGACATCGGACTGACACTCCGGCAGGAAGGCGCCATCAGTGCCTTCGAAAAGGCAAGGCCGGCATGGAAACCCACCACCATTCCGGACGCTATTTCGCAGGCGTAAACAGTCGGGGGTGTTAGCTGGGAGCTACCAATCACGGTTGCTGCGCGTGTGCCACGCCACATGAAATTTGGCGTGGCACATAGACTCTTGCCCATTGAGGGTTTACCGTGGTACCTAGTCGGTCCGACGACGGGCCATTAGTCTGCGGAGGATTCAATGAACAAGGCGGAACTGATCGACGTTCTGACCGAAAAGTTGGGTACTGACAGGCGCACGGCCACTGCGGCAGTCGAGCAGATTGTCGACACGATCGTGCGCGCGGTGAACAAGGGTCAGAGTGTCACCATCACCGGATTCGGTGTGTTCGAACAGCGCAAGCGCGCGGCGCGGGTGGCGCGTAACCCCCGCACCGGCGAAACCGTGAAGGTGAAGCCCACTTCGGTGCCGGCTTTCCGGCCGGGCGCGCAGTTCAAGGCGATCATCGCGGGTAAGCAGAAGATCGCCGCGGCCGGTCCGGCCGTGAAACGTGGTGTGGCAGCGCCGGTGTCGGGTGCGGCCAAGAAGACGACGGCCAAGAAGACCGCCGCCAAGAAGACGACGGCGAAGAAGACCGCCGCCAAGAAGGCCCCGGCCAAGAAGGCCCCGGCCGCCAAGAAGACCACCACGGCCAAGAAGACCACGGCCAAGAAGGCCCCGGCCAAGAAGACCGCGACCGCCAAGAAGACCACGGCCGCGAAGAAGACCACGGTCAAGAAGGCGGCTCCGGCCAAGAAGACGGCCACCAAGGCCACCGCGAAGAAGACGGCGGCCAAGAAGGCCCCGGCGAAGAAGACCGCCGCCAAGCGCACCGCTGCCAAGCGGACCACGCGCCGCTGACGGCTCCCCACGCGAAAGCGGCCCCGGCCATCAGGCCGGG
Organism: Nocardia wallacei; assembly: GCF_014466955.1. NCBI lineage: Bacteria > Bacillati > Actinomycetota > Actinomycetes > Mycobacteriales > Nocardiaceae > Nocardia > Nocardia wallacei. The sequence goes on from NZ_AP023396.1 coordinate 2,235,104, forward strand.
GCCGCTTCGTTGTGCGCGGTTCGTCGGGCGGGGCAGGTTTAACGTGCTTCGTCCGTGGAACTCGTTCCGCCCCGCCCGGATTCGTGCCTGTGGCCGTGCACGCGCAGGGCCTTGTCGAGGTGGTCGGCGGCCACCAGGCGGCCGTCCGCGACCGAGAGCACCCACAGGCTGCCCTTGCGGTTGCGCGCGGGCGGCAGTGTGACACCGTCGATTTCGGCCCAGCGCCGCAGCAGCGGGGGAATCACCTTGCCCTGACTGCAAATCGTGCGCACGACCGGGGCGGACACCAGCTCGCGCACGCGCGCCAGCGCCTCGTCCGGTGCTGCGGCATAACCGCTTTCGGACAGCAGCGGCTCCAGCTCGATCTCGACGCCGAGGGACTCCGCGAGCGGGGCCATCGTCTGCACGCAACGCAGCGGCGGCGCCGAATGAATCTCGGCGGCACCGAATGCCAGCAGATTGGGGGTCAGTGCCGCCGCCTGATCGCGGCCCGCCTTCTCCAGCGGACGTTCGTCGTCGGGGCCGCGGAAACGCTCGCGCCGGCCCGCCTTGCCGTGACGCACCAGCAGCAGCGTGGCGGTGTCGGGCGGCAGCCGCAGGAAATTGCGCACCATGGTGCGATCCATCGGGTAAGACAGCTGATCCATCACGCGGTCGACGCGGTGCCACCGCAACTGATCGACCTCCGAATTGGGCACGAAGGCGCCCTCGGCGACCGACGCGGCCCAGTAGTCCACTCGCTTGAGTTTCCGATGCCCGGTAACCGGATAGGTCACGTGACCGAGATAGCGGCTCAGGCGGCTGTGCAGCCCCGTTTCCTCGGCCACCTCGCGCACGGCGGTCACCATCGGGGTCTCGCCGGGGTCGATCTTTCCCTTCGGCAGTGACCAGTCGTCGTATTTCGGGCGGTGCACGAGCGCCACCTCGATCGCGTCGCCGCCCGGCGCCCGGCGCCACAACACCGCGCCCGCGGCGAGAATATTGGCCTTCACCCGGGGATCGGACACCCCGACGTCCTCGAAATCCTGTGTAGCCGAGCGATTCACTGCTGACCCGGTCGCCGCAGCCGCATGAGGAACTCCTGGTGGTCGCGCACCTGTTCGTCGTGCACGTGGTCGGGATCGGGCTGGGCCTGCCAGCTGCCGTCGGGTTCCAGCACCCAGCAGCGGGTCGAGCGATGCAGCGCCGAATCGAAGACCTGCTCCAGCTGCTCGCACAGCCTGGCATCCTTCACCTGCGCCATGACCTCCACCCGCCGATCCAGATTGCGGTGCATCATGTCGGCGCTGCCGATCCAGAACTCGTCCTGCGCGCGGAAATGCAACACCCGCGAATGCTCCAGGAAGCGGCCGAGGATCGAGCGCACCTCGATGTTGTCGCTCATGCCGGGCACGCCGGGGCGCAGCCCGCAGATGCCGCGCACCACGATCTGCACCGGCACCCCGGCCTGCGAGGCCCGGTACAGCGCGTCGATGATCTGCTCGTCGACGATCGCGTTGGCCTTCAACCGGATCCGGGCCGGCAGGCCCTGCTGCGCCAGCTCGGTCTCACGACGGATCCGTTCGACGATGCCCGAGCGCACGCTCGACGGCGCCACCAGCAGATTGCGATAGTTGGCCTTGCGCGAGTACCCGGTCAGCGAGTTGAACAGATCGGTCAGGTCGGCGCCGATTTCCGGTGCGGCGGTGAGCAATCCGACATCCTCGTACAGCCGCGCCGTCTTCGGGTTGTAGTTGCCGGTGCCGATGTGGCAGTAACGGCGGATGGTGGCACCCTCGCGGCGCACCACCAGACAGGTCTTGCAGTGTGTCTTGAGGCCGATCAGACCGTAGACGACGTGCACACCGGCCTGCTCGAGCTGGCGGGCCCACTTGATGTTGGCCTGCTCGTCGAAGCGGGCCTTGATCTCCACCAGCGCCACCACCTGCTTGCCTGCCTCGGCCGCGTCGATGAGGGCGTTGACGATGGGGGAGTCGCCGGAGGTGCGGTACAGCGTCTGTTTGATCGCCAGCACCTGCGGGTCGGCGGCGGCCTGTTCGATGAACCGCTGCACGCTGGTGGAGAACGAGTCGTACGGATGATGCACGAGCACGTCGCCCTCACGCAGGGCAGCGAAAACGTTTCGGGGCGTCTCCCTTTCGCCGAACGCCGACGGAGTGGCCGGGACGTACGGGGCGTCCTTGAGATGCGGCCGGTCCACCCCGTACACCTGCCACAGGCACGACAGGTCCAGCAGGCCCGGCACCTGGATGACGTCGCCCGGATCGACGTCGAGTTCGCGCAGCAGCAGATCGAGCATGTGCTCGGTCATGTCGTCGGAGACCTCCAGCCGCACCGGCGAACCGAACCGCCGCCGCGCCAGCTCGCGCTCGAGCGCCTGCAGCAGGTCCTCGTCACGGTCCTCGTCGACCTCGAAGTCGGCGTTGCGGGTGATCCGGAACGAATGCTGTTCCACCACATCCATTCCCGGGAACAGCTGGTCCAGATGCGCGGCGATCAGGTCCTCCATCGGGAGGAAGGCCGCGAGCCGGGCGGTGGTGCCCTCGGCGGTGGTGCGGCGCACCCGCACGAAGCGATCGACATTGTCGGGCACCTTCACGCGCGCGAAATGCTCGCCGCCGGTCTCGGAATCCTTCACCGTGACAGCGAGATTGAGGCTCAGGCCACTGATGTAGGGGAACGGGTGCGCGGGATCGACGGCCAGCGGGGTCAGCACCGGGAAGACCTGATCCTGGAAGTACCCCGACAGCCGCCGCCGCTCCTCGTCGTCCAGATCCGACCAGCCGATGATGGCGATGCCCTGCTCGACCAGCGCCGGCTGCACCTGATCGAGGAACACCCGGGCGTGCCGGACCGCCAGATCCTGGGTGCGCTTGGCGATCAGCTCCAACTGCTCGGTGGGGGTCAGGCCGTCGGCCGACCGGACCGACAGACCGGCCTCGGCGCGCCGCTTCAGGCCCGCGACCCGGACCATGTAGAACTCGTCGAGATTCGAGGCGAAGATCGCGAGGAACTTGGCGCGCTCGAGCAACGGCTCCGACACGTCCTCGGCCAGGGCCAGCACCCGGGCGTTGAAGTCCAGCCAGCTCAGTTCGCGATTGAGGTAGCGATCGGCGGGCAACTGCGGTGTCGCGGTGTCGGAGGGCGGCGGTGTGGCCGCCGGTGGCGCGGCCGGTAGTCGCGGCGGCTGCGGGACGGTCTCCGTTTCACTCACACTCACGATCATCCCTTACCCTCGGGCGGTGTCACACGCAACACCACCGTTGCACTCTCTACGGCGCCGCTCCGGCGATCATCCAGCACACATGTGATTCATCGCGAACGTCCGTGTGTGCTCCCGGTGAACATGTTCGGGCCATCCGATGGCGTGCAGCGCGGCGGCGGTGGCCGGGCCGACACCCAGCGCGACGGCGCGGTGCAGGTCCGCCTCGGTGTCGACGTCGAGCCGCAGGCCGGGCCACTCGCCGTCGAGTTCCTTCGCGCCCGAGTCGCGGTGCCGCCGGGCCGAATCGCCGCCGAACAGCGGGTGCAGCGCGGCCGTGCCGTCGCGGATCAGGAGCGCGGCCGTACCGCGGGCCGCGTGGTCGGCGACGAACGCGCGACCGGTGGGAGCGGCGGCCAGCATGTCGGTCAGTTCGGCGGGACGCAAGGCGGGGAGGTCGGCTTGCAGGGCCAGCAGATGTACGGCGCCGTGGCGGGCGCGGACCGCCGCGGCCCCGGCGGAGAGGGCGATGTTCAGGCCGGTGTCGGTGGGCGGTGCCGGGGTGGTCGCGACCGGTGCCGTCGCAGTGTCATCGGGTGGCCCGGCGAGGTTCACGAGTGGTCGCGGCGTGCCGGCGGGATCCGGGTGCACGTCGGCGCCGAGAACCGCGACGGCGGCGGTGACCGCCGGGTCCGGCGTGACGACCGTCACCGAACCCAGGCCCGCGGCGAGTGCGGCCGAGACGGTGTCCGACAGCATGGCCAGCACCAAGCGCGACCGGTCGCCCGGGGGCAAGCGGTCGGCTAGTCGGCTCTTGGCGCGATCGAGGTGCTTGACCGCGATCACGGCGTGGACGGAATCCGGACGCATGGTCTCGAGTCTATGGGTGGTGCGCCGGGTGGCGCCGTCCTCGGTGACGAGGTGGACGGGATTGCCCGCTGTGCGGAGGATCGACGGGCCCGATCGTGCGGAAGCTCACAGGTGGGGCGTCGGGTTCGAGCGGACTCGGGGATGTCGGCCGGTCACGAGTGGCATATTGGCTGCATGACAAGGGCGGCGGTAATGGGCGCGGGGTCGTGGGGGACCGCGTTCGCGAAGGTTCTGAACGATGCGGGTACCGAGGTGACGGTGTGGGCGCGGCGGCCGGAGGTGGCCAAAGCGCTTGCGACCGAGCATCGCAACCCCGCGTATCTGCCCGACGTGCTGTTGCCGGGTATCGCCGCCACCGACGACTTCCGCGCGGCGCTGGACGGAGCCGACACCGTGGTGCTGGCGGTGCCGTCGCAGTCACTGCGGGCCAATCTCGCGGCGTGGCGCGACGCGATCGGCGCCGATGCCACCCTGCTGAGTCTGGCCAAGGGCATCGAGACGGGGACGCTGCTGCGGATGAGTGAGGTGATCGCCGAGGTCACGGGCGCTGCCGAGAACCGCATCGCGGTGCTGTCGGGGCCGAACCTGGCTCGCGAGATCGCCGCGCAGCAGCCCGCCGCCTCCGTGGTCGCCTGCGTCGATGCCGCGCGCGCCGAGGCGGTGCAGCACGCCTGCGGCACGGGTTATTTCCGCCCGTACACCAACACCGATGTGGTGGGGTGTGAAATCGGCGGTGCCAGTAAGAACGTCATCGCCCTGGCCTGCGGGATCGCGGCGGGAATGGGGTTGGGCGACAACTCGATCGCCAGCTTGATCACCCGCGGGCTGGCCGAGATCATCCGGCTGGGTGTGGCGCTGGGGGCCAACCCCGTCACCCTCGCGGGCCTGGCGGGGGTGGGTGACCTGGTGGCCACGTGCACCTCGCCGCTGTCACGCAACCGGTCGTTCGGTCACGTACTCGGCGCGGGCGGTTCCATGCAGGCCGCGCAGGAGGCCACGCACGGTCAGGTCGCCGAGGGGGTCAAATCGTGCACCTCGATCCGCGCGCTGGCCGAACGCAACGGCGTGGAGATGCCACTGACCACCGCGGTGCATCGGGTGTGCCACGAGGGGCTGTCGGTGGCGGAGGCGGTCGGGCAGTTGCTCGGCCGGCGGATGAAGCCGGAATGATTGGCCCGTACCCGGCCCGGGTACGGTTCGGTCTATGAGTCGGATCAGGGTGGCGGTCGTGTTCGGCGGTCGCAGCAACGAACACGCGGTGTCGTGCGTGTCGGCCGGTTTCGTGCTGCGCAGCCTCGACCCCGGGCGATTCGACGCCGTACCGGTCGGCATCACCCGCGCGGGCACCTGGGTGCTCGGCGGCTCCGACACCCGCGAACTCGCCATCAGCGACCGGGCCCTGCCCGCGGTGGACTCGACCGGGGCGGAGTTGGTGCTGGCGGCCGATCCGACCCGGGCCGGCAACCTGCTGGCACTCGGCGATATCGATGCCGGGCCCGGCGCGATCGACGTCGTCTTCCCGGTGCTGCACGGCCCGTTCGGCGAGGACGGCACCATTCAGGGCCTGCTGGAGTTGGCGGGCCTGCCGTACGTGGGGCCGGGCGTGCTCGCCAGTGCCACCGGCATGGACAAGGAGTTCATGAAGAAGCTTCTCCTCGCCGAGGGGCTTCCGGTGGGCGACCACGTGGTGCTGCGGCCGGGCAGGGTGACCCTCTCGGAGGCGGAGCGGCAGCGGCTCGGGTTGCCGGTGTTCGTGAAACCGGCCCGCGGCGGTTCGTCCATCGGCATCACGAAGGTGAACCGGTGGGCGGAACTCGACGCCGCCGTCGCCGCGGCGCGGCAGCACGATCCGAAGGTGATCGTCGAGGCGGCTCTCGTCGGACGCGAAATCGAATGCGGCGTACTGGAATTCCCCGACGGCCGGGTGGAAGCCAGTGTGCCCGCGGAGATCCGGATGCCGGAGGCCGACCACGCGGAGACCGCGGGCTTCTACGACTTCGACACCAAATACCTCGACGACGTGTGCGAGTTCGACATCCCCGCCAAGCTGAACGACGATGTGGCCCAACAGGTCCGCGATCTGGCGGTGCGCGCGTTCCGGGCGCTGGACTGCCAGGGCCTGGCCCGCGTCGACTTCTTCGTCACCGCCGACGGCCCGGTACTCAACGAGATCAACACCATGCCCGGCATGACCTCCATCTCCATGTACCCGCGGATGTGGGAGGCCACCGGCATCGACAACCGAACCCTCGTCACCACCCTGATCGACACCGCCCTGGCCCGCGGCACCGGCCTGCGCTGAACGGTTCGCGCATACGCCGCACGGCGCTCACGCACGGCTCTCGCGCGGCACGCCGAGCCTCTCGGCGACCTCCCGGAGAAATTCCGGGCGCGGCCGGACCGCCCCGTTCTCCCGCTCCGAAATGTATCGGGTCGGCCGGTCCATCCGCCTGCCCATCTCCGCCTGGGTCAGCCTGTGGTACAGGCGCATCGCCTTCAACCAATCGGCATCCGACACGTAATCGCTTCGGACCGGGATCGTTTCGCCGGCCGGATCCATCCGATAGCTGAATCCCCAGGCGTCCGCGAGGTCGTTCCACGGGCCTGCCCGATGCAATACCCGATGGAACAGTCTCAGCATCGTGAGGTCCCGGCCCGTGGCGGCAGGGTTGTCCTCGTGGTGTTCGATGGCCTCGACGAACAGGCCGAGCAGCCGTCCGGCATCCGTCCTGGTCAGGTGGTTCACGCGGCGGAAGTGCCGTAGGTATTCACCGAAGGATCCGGCCACGTACGGACTCGGGAAGAGCAACGGTTCCCGCGGCAGGTAGGTCGACCCCGCCGCGAATTCGTCGTAGGTCACATCGGTGGGGAACGGCAGGACGTCGAACAATTCCTCGACCACGTCTCGCGGCGGCCGGACGGTGCCGTTCTCCCACTCCTCGATGGTGGTGGGCCACTTGCGGATCCGTTCGGCCAGCATCGGCCGGCTCCAGCCCGCGGACTCGCGCAGATGTCGCAGATAGGCGCCGTTGTGCGGGTAGCCCTCCGGGTAGGCCGGCTCGCCGGTGGCCGTGAGCAGGTCCGGAAACAACCGGGCCACGGATCGGTAGGTCCGGCGGGCTCCGGGCACGCGGCGCAGCAGGGTGCGCACGTGCACACGGCGCAGCGTGCCCTCGCCGCGCTCGGCCGCGGCCCACGTGCCGGGCGGTGCTCCGATCAGGTCGTCCATGCGTTCCGGCGCGACACCGAGATATCGGCGCACATCCGGCAGCCATGCGGCCGGGTCGTCGTCCGAAGGGCCGGTGAATCGACCGATCGGCGGAATGTCCGGTGCGTCGGGCCCGATTCCGGCGTTCGACAACCAGCGTCGCGCCTGATCGGGCTCGAGCTGGTGCATCTCGAGGTACTCCGCGAGGCCCTGCCTCGGCAGGTTCGACCGGTCGGCCGTCCGGAACCAGTACCACTCGAGGAAGCGCGCCTCTTCCGCGCTGCGGCCGCCCTGCTGGGGAACCAGGCCGACGACGATGCTCGGCACGGCCGGGGGGAGGATGCCGTAGGACCGCGCGGCAGCCACGATCTCCGCTGTGTCACCGGTCCGGAATTCGCGAGCGAGATGCGCCTTGGCGGTGTTCACGTTCGCTGGCGTCAGGTCGAGCGCGTCGGCGATCTCCGCCGAGGTTCGGCCCGCGGCCATCATCGCGACGACGTGAATCTGGGTATCGGTCAACTTGTGGGGAAGGGTGACCGCCGGCCGCGGTGCGTCCGTGCTCGGGAAACCGACGCCCCACGGTGTCTCGTTGGTTCCGGGCTCGGTCATCTCGGCGGCCGGCACTCCCGCGATCGCCTGTGCGGCATAGTGATCCAGGATTCGGACGGTGGCGGCCGGGAGCTTCATCGCCGCCGCCGTCTGGTCCACGGTCAGCCCCCAGATCCGGCGCAACGTCAGGCTGCGGTGCTGAGCCGGGCTGGTCTTCGACAGTACGGACAATCGCTGCCGCAATTCCTCTCGGGTGAGCCGGATCAACTCGTCCCCCCGGGGTCCGGCGGCCACCTCCGGCGGTAGGGCCGAGCGGATGCGCTGCCGTTGTTCGGCGAAGTCGACGTACTGGCGAATCCTGTTCCCGCAGACGGTCGCCAGCAGCCGGCCGACGTCCGCGACGGGAGTGGTGCCGCGGCGCAGCGCCTGGAACGTCTCGTCGGTGATCCCGTGCGCCAGCGCCAGTCGCTGCTGCTTGTCGAGAGCCAGATCGCCGCGCTTCGCTCGCTGCTCCACGGCGGCCAGTGCACGCTGAAACACCTGGCGCCCGAACCGTTCTCGCAGCCGGTCCACGGCGTCCGGGGCGCGGCGCGCCGTGGTGTCCGGGCCGGTCGCGCGCGCGAGCGCCTCGGTGAGATCGGTGTAGGCGTCCCGGATTTCGGCTGGAATCTCCTGCTCGACGATGTGTCCCCGGGCGGGCGACTCCATGAGTCCGCGGACCTCACTGAGGATCGCGGACACGATCTCCGCGGGCGCGGTGAAACCGCCTGCCTCGGAACGCAATCCGTGACGGATGTAGTTGTCGACGGACACGTGCGGGGTCACTATGCCGATGTGGCGAACCTCGGGTGTCTGCTTCTTGATCGTCGCCCACACGCGCCGCGCGTGCTGCGGCGTGCACGCGATGACGAGCGAGTCGGTGCCGTGGCCGCGTTCACGCAGCAGTGCCACGGTATTGATCGCGTTCTGCCGGGTGTTCTGCGCGTGCGGCTCCTCGATGGCCCTCGCGGCGTTCAATCCGAGTCGCTCGGCGGCGACCCTGAACGTTTCCGACTCGGGCCGCCGCGAACCCGCCTCCTTCCCGGCCCAGCCGGAGAACACCACCGGGATGCCGCCGAGATCGTGCTCGGCGAGGAAATTCGAGACGACCGCGCTGGTGCCGATATCCGGGCTGCCGAACACGGCCACGGCATCGTATTCGTGCTCGGGCCGGAAAGCCCACTTCGGATCCCGGCTCAGGTAGTCCCAGACCGTCTCCAGGTTCGACATCATCCGCTCGGTATCGACGCCGCGATCCTGCAACTCCCGCAGCCACTGCGCGAACGCATCGTTCGCCGGAGCGACCGGAGCGACCGGAGCGACCGGAGCGACCGGGGTTGACGTGGTGGGCGTCGGGTCCGGTGTGGCCCGGTCGGCGCCCAGTTCGACGACCGGACCCGCGGCGAACACGGGCAGCATCGGCCGCATGTTCTCGAAATGTATTTCGCCGTAGGCGGCGAAGACCTTCGTGCCGGCGGCCATGTAGTCCCGGATCTTCTGTGCGGCGACGTGCTCCCGACGGACCTGGCAGGCGATGGCGACGGCGCGCACTCGGCTCTGCCGGGTACGTTCGTCCATGTCGGTGGTCTCGCTCAGCAGCCAGTTCTCGTCGAACTTCGCGAAATTGCGCGGAAAGTTGAGGTCCGGGTATTCGCGCGCCATGAGGCGGAAGAATTCGGTCCGGGCGTCGACGCCTTCGGGGAGCACGAACGAATACAGATCCAGCGCCTCTTGCAGGTGGCTGTCCATGTCCGCCACCTCTGCCCGCAGGCCCTGGGGCATCTGGCGCAGAATGTAGTACAGGAAGACCGCATCCCGATCGTGGCCCTGTTCGATGAGTGCGGCAACCTGTGCCGCGGGCTGCTCCTCGAGCGAGACGACGTCGATGTCGTGTTCTCGCCCGATATAAGCCATCATCGCCATCTCGCCGCGCGGTCCGGCGAACGATTCGCGTGCCGTCGCGCCCGGCTGCGGCACCCGGCCTTCGACCGCGATAACCCGATTCTGTCCGGCGGTTTCGGCGGCCCACCGCTCGGCCCGCCGGGTGAGCAGTTCCGACTGTGGATGGTCCGGATCGGAACGGTGGACGGTCCCGGCGAAGACGCTGCCGTCCCCGGTGAGCAGCCGGTGCGGTCCGGCGTCCGCGTCGGGACCGGTCACCCTGGACTGCCGCCCGGCTCGGGCTTCGGCATCGGATTCATTGTGCCGCACCGTAATTGCGGTGACCGCCACATCTTCCGCCCGATACCGGCCCGAGTAGGCCGCGGTGTCGGCGCCGGGGACGCGCGCCTCGAACCAGCCCGAGCGGGGGTCCACCGGGTCGGGGTGCAAGTCGACCGCGAGATCGGCCGGCCCCGGTCGCTGCCCGGTCAGTCGGTGATGCACGTCGGCGGCGTTGTCCTTCGCGGAGGCCAGTACCTGCTGCCAGTGCACGCCGGGGTGCTCGCGAGCGAGGCGCCGCAGGCTGCCGCGTTCCTCCCAGCGCGCGGTGAAGAACGCCCGAGTGGCCTCGACCGGCAGGTGTTCCCTGGCGTCGAGGCCGAGGGCACGGACGGTGCGCCGGGACGCGACGGCCGCGACCGCGCAGGAAGTGGTCCGAGCGGTCGCGCCCACCGTGTCGTCCGGCCATCGGGGGCCGTCGTCGGCGACGGTGATCGGCGCGTTCGACATGCCGAATTTCCGCAGCACCTGCTCCGTGCACAGCCGGACATTGTGCACGGAACTGCGCTCTCCTCCGAGGATTTCGGCGCTGTGCACGTCGGTGGGCAGCACGTGCGCGAACAGCGAGGCGTTCGGAGACGGCGCGGTTACCGAGCGAGGCCGTGCCGCGGTGACGCTCGACTCCTCCACGGTCGGGGCGGCCGACGCGGGCTCGGTCCGGCCGTGGTCGCGCAACACCCGCAGCGCTTGCTCGAGCACCGAAACGGTGCGTGAGTCGGTTTCCAGGTGCCGGACGACGAGGCCGCGCATCCGGGCGGAACGGCGTTGCGCGGACGACGGTTCCGCGGCCGCTGTCTCGAGCCGTGCCCGAAGTTCCCGCACGGCCTGGGCGGCGTCGCGCAGGACCGGCTCGTCGGGCAGCAGGTCCCGGCACGCGATCAATACCTCTTCCGCGCTGTGTATCCGATCGAGTCCGGCGGTGCGGTCGTAGGTCGAGGTCAGGGTGAGCAGGGCGTCGTTGAGCAGTGCCGACAGATACGGAGCCGCCGCGGCGGCCAGGTCCCGGGGTGTGCCGTCGCCGACCGCGGCGAACGCGGACGCGTGCTCGGCGAGCGCCGCGCGGGCCGCGGCCATGTCCCGCGTCGACGGCGTATCGGTGCCGCGCGCCAGTTCCGCGTTGGCGGCGGCGAGGAGGGCGAGGTCGATCTCGTCGCGCGCCGACGGCTGCTCGGTGGCGGCGGTGGACTCGTCGGCATCGTCGGTCCGATCGAGCAGCCCGAGCCGCAATGCCGTCAACGCGATCGGAGTTCGCCCTTCGACGCCGAGCCGGACGCCGATCCGATCTCTGCGACGCTGGACGGTGTACTCCGCCACCCCCAGCCGTCTGGCGATGATTCGGTCGGTCAATCCTTCGGTCATCAGGCGCAGCAGCTCGAGGTCCTGCGGCGACAGCCGGACGGACGTCGCCGCCTGTGGCCGGTCGCCGGTTCCGACCAGCCCGCGGTGCCTGGCCTCGGCCACCGCTTGGATCAGATTGCCGGCCCCGAGCAGCCGGACCGCGTTGGACAGATGGTTGCGAACGGTTCCCACTTCCAGGCCGAACCTCGACGCGATCTCCGGAACGGACAGACCCTCGTAAACCAGTGTGAGCACCTGCAATTCGCGCCGGGACAGCTCCCGGCCGTCGGCTCGCCACCTGCGGACCGGCCCCGACCCGCGCTCCGGCCCCTCGCCGGTGGGCGGCCCGAGGATGCGGCGCCGGCGATGCGAGCGGTCGGCCGGGTCGGGTCGGCGGCCGGGACGGGGCTGCAGGCCCTGGTCGGTCGCGACGAATTCGAGCACGAACGCCCGCTGCGCGCGCGGGAACGACTGCCGCCAGTTCGCGCGCGTCCGGACGCGGGCGACGCGAGTATCAGGGGCTTCCGGACCAGCGGCGCGAGAAGGGATATTGGTGTCGAAGATGACGACTTCGCCGGCGACGGAGGTGGCCAGGTATCCGTGCGCCCGGCCGCCGGCGTCGCCCTCGTCCACGACGATGACGGCGCTGTCCAGATCGTTGTCCGGGTCCGCGATGGCGTCGAGAAGGTAGCCGAGCGGGTCGTGGTTCTCGTCGGTGGTGGCCGCGATCGGCGTCGGGCTGAGGTGGCTGCCCAGGCTAGTTTCGAGTTCGTCCCAGCTGTCGGCGTCATCGGTGGGTATGAGGGCGCCGTCGTAGCCGACCGCCCATGCGGCGCGGACGGTCTGCACCACACACTTGCGGACGTGTTCGGGCACCGGGTGCGGCTGCGCGGGCTCGGCCGCCGGGGATGCGCCGTTGTCCCCGGCCGGGGGTTCGGTCCACGGGGTCCGACCGGCTCGGTTCGATCCGCTCCTTGCCGCGTGCCGCCGGTCGCTCCACGGCGTCGGGGCGTTCGGCTCCGATCCGGACACATCGTCGGCGTCGCTGTAATCCTCTGCGTGCCAGGGGAACTCACCGGCCGGGAGCAGACCGGCCGCTGTCTCGGCCACAATCCCGCGCCGCTGCGGTGTCCACCCGAACCGTTCTGCGGTAGCCCGCACCCGTTGCGCGGTCTCGGCATTGGTGCCGCCGCGACCGTTGAGCACTCGGTCGGCGGACACCTTGCTCACGCCCGCTTGTTCGGCGATGTCCGCCAGTGTCACCCGGCGCAGCGAGCCCAGCTCGATCGTCTGCCGCACCACGCCGGTGGGCAGTTCCGCCGCCAGGATATGGGCGATGCGGTACAGCGCCGTCCTGACGGTGCTCGGGCTCCGGTTCGTCGCTTCGGCGACCTCGGGCTGTGAAAGACCTTGCACCAGATATAGATCGGCGTATTCCCATTCGATCTGCGACAGCTGCGAGTAGCACGGCGTCAACAACTCCGGCTGGTTCGCCGCCACCGTCTCGACCAAGCTCAGCGCGGTACCGTCGGACAGCAGCACACCCGTCGACAGCAGGGTCGCCAAGCGCGGGGCGGCCACCTGGCGCAGCATGCTGATCCGGGCGGACGAGAGCCCCAGCGCTCTCGACTTCTCGGCGATGGTCAGCTCGTCCGAATACAGCAGCGTGCCGCCGACCCGATACGCCGGGGGGAGCATGTCGACGCTCGCCGCCAGGACGTCGGGGTCCGCCGCGCGGATTATCCGGAACGCCCGGCCACGCCGCGGATAGTCGACCGTTCCGGCACTCGCCACCGGAACCGGAGAGGTGCCGTCATCGCGGCCGACCACCACACCGGGCCGTCTGCTCGTCCAGCCGAGCCGTTCGGCCTCGGCGCGGATCCGTTGCGCGGTCCGCGGATCACCGCCGCCGGTGGTGAGCACCCGCCGCGCCGTCACCTCGCTCACGCCGGATCCCGCGGCGACATCCGCCAGCGTGGCTCGGCGGAGCGGGCCCTGACTCATATAGTGCCGCACGAGAATCGACGGCAGTTCCCGGACGAGCACCCGGCCGATTCGCTGTAGCAGCCGGTTGACCGTGTCCTGCCGGACACCGCGGGCGGCGGCGATATCGGCTGTCGACCGTCCTCGAGTCAGATACAGGTCGGCGTACAACCGTTGCGTCGGCGTGAGTTTCGAGAAGGCCTCCGCCAGGACGGCCGGGTCGTGCGCGGCAACCGCCTCGGCCAGCAGCAGATCCCAGTTCTCCGTGGTGAGCATCGCCGCCAGCAGCACCGCGATGCGATGCTGGGCCTGCCGGATCGAGGGGACCGGACGGTCCAGCCGTTGCGCGGCGGTGGTGGCGGAAACACTCTCCAGCAGGAGCAATCGGGCGACCTGCTGATCGCCCTGACTCAGGAACGGAATCAGCCGCCGCAGGTCGGCGGCCGGCGCGGCCCGGACGATCTGCAGTTCCTTGCCGCGGAGCTGGTAGGGCACCCGGTCGTCGTCACGCACGATCGGCACCGGTGAGCTCGACGTGGCCTCGTCGCCGTCGGCGACCACGCCCGGGCGTCCGCTCCCCACGCCGAGGCGCCGGGCCGCCGCGCGGATCCGTTCGATCGTCTCGGGATTGGCGTCGAGTTGACCGCGGAGAACCCGTTTCACGGTCGGCTCGCTCACGCCGGCCTCCCGGGCGACATCCATCCGGTTGGCCGCCCGGAGTCTGCCGCCGCTGAGGTATCGCTCTACCACGCCGGGCTCCAGCCCCGTGGCGAGCCGCTGTGCCAGTCGATGCAACCGGCGGCGCACCGATCGCGGCTTCCGCCCGAGGCTCGCGGCAATGTCCGGCACGGTGCGGCCATGGACGAAGTACGGCTCGAACCACTCCCGTTCCTCCGTCGACAGCGGTGGATCCACCGACTCGAGCAATTCGGGTTCGTGCGCCCAGACCGCCTCCATCACCAGCAGTGTCATTTCGTCGGTAAGGTCGGAGGCGACGGGCCGCGCCGGCGCGCGCCGCCGTTCGGGGGTGATCTCTTCGCCGGTCAGCATCTTCGCCACGGTGCGGATCCCGGAAGCCAGTCGTGGTTCGATGACGGATCGGCGTTGTCCGGTCGCCGCCGCGATATCGGCCACCGGTTGTCCCATGAACCAGCGCACGAAGCATTCGCGCGTCTCCGGCCGGAGACGCCGTACGAACATGCCGAGGTCTTCCTGCCGTTCGCCCCGCGCCGCGTCGATCACGGCCACCTCGGTCGCCAGCGTCTCGTCGGGCGGGGCCAGGGTCTCGTCGCCGGCGGCGAGCGCGTCGGTGAGCCCTTCGCCGTCCGCGGCGAGTGCCGCGAGGGCGGCGACGAACGGACCGCGCTCCGGCCGCGCGGCCGCGAAGGCCGCGGCCAGTTCGGCACGCGCTCGGGCGGTGAGGTCATCGATCGCCGCGCTCGTGGTCCCGAGTTGCTCGGCGACCTCCGCCGAGGAGTAGCCCTCGACCTCGACGAGCCACAGCACCCTGCGGAGTTCGTCGGGCAGCGATTCGAAGGCGCCGCTGATCGCCGAATCGCCCGCTTCCGCTTCCGTGTGCGCCGGTTCGCGATCGAGGTGTCGGCGGTCGAGCGTAGCCGCCTCTTCGACGGGCACCATCCGGTCGGCCCGGTCCCGGAACCTGAGTGCGGCTCGGCGGACGGCCTGCGCCAGGTAGGGCGCGAAACCCTCTTGCGGCCCGACTCCCCGGCGAATCTGCTCGAGCAGGGTGGCGAAGGTGTCGGCCACGACGTCCTCGGCGGCGGCTCGGTCACGGACGATCGGCATCGCGGCGCTGAGGGCCAGCCCGTAGTAATCCCGATACAGCCCGTCGAATGCCGTGAGGTCACCCGCTCGGATCGCGGCGATTCGTTCCTGGTCCCGAATGCGTTCGAGCTGCCATCGTTCCGGGATGTCTCCGTTGCGCCGGCCGTCGCTGGGTGGTCCTTGGATGGGGTTGGTGGTGCCGTGGAGGTTGGTGCCGGGTGGTGGTGGGGTGGGTTGGAGGGTGCCGTGGGGGGTGGTGTGGAAGTAGGTGATGAAGGCGCGGTGGATGTGGGGGTAGGACTGGGTCCATTGGGTGTGGGTGCGGAGGCGGGGGATGCGTGTGGGTTGGTGGGGTGGTGGGTTGGGGTTGTGGTGGGTGGGGGTGTTGGTGTCGTAGATGAGGGCGTGGGGTTGGCCGTGGGTGTCGGTGGTGTGGGTGATGTAGTAGCCGTGGGCGGTGGTGCCGTCGTCGATGATGATGGTGGCGCTGGTGGTGTTGTTGGTGGGGTCGAGGATGGTGTCGATGATGTGGTGGAGGGGGTCGGTGCCGGGTTGGGTGGTGGGGATGGGGATTTCGTGGAGGTGGGTGTGGAGTGCGGTGGTGAGGTCGTTCCAGGTGTGGGCGTGGGGGTTGGTGGGGATGGTGGCGTTGTCGTAGCCGTCGGCCCAGGCGGCGCGGACGGTGTTGGTGAGACAGCTACTCACATGCGACGGCACGATGTTCGAATTGCCCTGGGCCGCTGCGGATCCCGCAGCATCGGAACGACCGTTCCACGGTGTGCGAGAGTCGTGGGCGGCCGCGCGCGTCCGGCGCCACGGCGTGGGCGTGGGCGGCTGTGACGAGTCTCGGTGGGGAGGGGTGTCGTCCCCGAGCGCCTCGCGGAGAGTGTCGGTGGCCTCGACGAGGAGGTCCCGGACCGTTTCCGGCGGTAACCCGTGCGCGGCACCGATTTCCTCGAATGTGTAGCCCTCCACCAACTTCAGCACGATCTGTTCGATCGTCTCGCCGGCGGGCAGTCCGGACACCGCACGCCGCAGGTCGGCCCTGAAGTCGAACGCCGCCGCGGCGTCGCCCGAGGTTTCGTCCGCGGTCTCGGTTCGCCAGAGATCGCCTGTCTCGCGCCGCCCGGTAATGGTGTTCGTCCTGGTGTATCGGAGTGTCGCGTAGAAAGCCGACGCCCATGCGACCGCGACGAAATCGTCCACGGGTACAAAGGATTTGATGGCCTTGAGCACCGCTTCGGTCGCCGACTGCTCGAGGTCCTCCCGGTCGGCCGGACTGCTGGTCCAGCGGCGTGCCATGACCTGCGGGACCCACGCGTACCGTTCGAAGATCCGATTCTGTAGTTCGTGCTCCTCGGTCGAGCCCGGCCGGGTCGCGACCAGATCCCAGAACAACTGTTCGGTGGCGGGGTCGAGCGATGCCGCCTCGGGGCGAGAGTAGAAGCGCCGCAGCGCCTTCTGCAGCACGTCCGGCGAGAAACCCAGATTGTCCCGCAGCGTGCGCAAGACGATCAGCCGCGGCTTGCGGTCCTTCTCCATCGCTCGGATCGATCGGACGCTTCGCCCGGCCTGCGCGGCGAACTCGGAGCGGGTCGTCCCGGACTGCGCTTGGAAGTACCTACGCAGCGCCCTGATCCACTGGTGGACGGTGTCGTAGGCGTCCGGGTCGGGGACGGCGTCGGTGACGGGATCCAGGCGGGTGCCGTATCCCCAGGCGCTCGCAAGGTCGTTCCATGTCGTCGCCGACAGCGCGGCGGCGTCGACCACACTCGGCCCGGTCTCGCCGTCCTCCGCCACGATGTGGCGATAGAACCTCAGGGCCGTCGGCTCGCTCGCCGCGTGTTTCTCGTTCTCGACGACCTGCAGGGTGGCCTCCGGAATCCCGACGATCTCGGCGGTCTCGGCTCGGGTGAGATTGTTCCGGGTGCGTAGGTGCCGC
Organism: Nocardia wallacei; assembly: GCF_014466955.1. NCBI lineage: Bacteria > Bacillati > Actinomycetota > Actinomycetes > Mycobacteriales > Nocardiaceae > Nocardia > Nocardia wallacei. The sequence goes on from NZ_AP023396.1 coordinate 2,252,240, forward strand.
ACGTATTCGCCGAGTGACACCGACATCAGCGGGTCCGGAAATACGACGGGGCGGCGGGGGTAGGAATACGTCTCGGCGATCTGGTCGTAGGTCACACCGAACGGCGGGGCGAGCAGTTCGACGATGCGATGTACGGCCTCCTTCGGCGGCCCGTATTGCCCGTTCTCCCAATGCTTCACGGTGTCCGCCGACTTCCCCAGTTCGCGAGCCAGCCACGCTCGTGACCTGCCCTTGGCGTCACGGAGGAATCTGATGTACGCACCGACGTGCGGGTATCCCTCGGGATAGGCGGGGTCGTAGAACTTGGTGAGCAAGCCGTCGACGTGGTCCACCAGCGCGAAATAGGCCGTCCGTGCGCCGGGCACCCGCCGCAACAGGGCGCGCGCGTGTGCCGATTCGAGTGCTCGGTCGCCGCTTTCGATCGCTGCCCAGCTTCCCGGCGTCGCGTCGACCAGCGCGTCCATATCCGCCGGGGTCAGCCCGAGGTAGCCGCGGACCGCCGCGGGCCACGCCGCGATGCCGGTCGCCTCGGGAGCCGGGAACTCCGCCGAGGGCCGGGCGGCGTGCTCATCGGCGTCGAACCCCGCTTCGGTGAGCCACCGCCGCGCCTGACTCCACTCCAGACCGAACATCTCGATGTGGTCCGCCAGGCTTTGCCGAGGTGCGCCGGAGCTGTCCTCCACGAGGTTTCGGTACCACCGGAGAAGCCGCTCTTGCTCCGGGAACACCTCCGGCACTTGATGAGTCAGGTCGGCGGCGGCAGCCGGGGCGGGCGCGGAGGACTCGGGTCGGGCAGCTTCCGCGGGTGGCGCGTACGGGCCCGCGGGATGGTACCAGTACCCGGCGGCGGCCAGTAGCTCGCGGAGCCGGGCGGCTTGGTCGCGGCCGGTGCGGCCGCGAAGGGTCCGACGCGCCATCTCTTCGCTCATGCCGGCTGTCCTGGCGATAGCGTGCAGTCGCGGTTGCGCTGTGAAGCGGCCGGGAACGAACTCGCCGTCGACGAAACTCGGTGGGACGAAACGCTGTTCGACGAACACCGGGTCGATGATGTCCGCGAAGTTGTCGAGGCAGCCGAGCCAACGGGCGGCGACGAGCACGCGTTGCGCCGGTTCGGAATACGTCGGCTCCGCGCGGGTCATTACCGTCCGAACGAATTGCTCTGTGACGCCCGCCAATTCGGCAACCTCGGCGTGCGTCGGCCGCTGCTCGAATTCGTGGTCGCCGAGCCACAGCCCCCATTCGGCGACCAATGCCGAGTGCAGCGAATTCCGCTGCTGAGCCAGCCGCTGTAGGTGCTCGCGGGTGACGTCCTGCGGTGCGATGCCCAGTGCTTCGGCGGCATGGACGCGAATCGTCCACGCCTGCAGGCGATCACGGGTGGGAACGGGGAGGTCGCCGTTGTCCCGGTCGAGATAGCCGCTGACGGCATCGACCAGGGCGCGGACCTCCGCCGCCCCCGTCGCCGCCACGACGTGACGCAACACCGCCAGCGAGTCGTCGCCGGACACGCGCCCCATCGGCCCCGGCGACGACAGCCCGAGCAGCTGTGTCAGGCGGTTGTCGAGGTCGGTGTTCTCGTCGAGGAGCGCGAAGCTGCTGGAGGGCAGCGGCGTTCGACTCGCCCGCCGTCAGCAGCGCCGGATTCACCGCGGTGGGTGGCTGCCACACCCGCGCCGCTTGTTCGTAGGCATAGGCCATGCCGAGCAGGGGAGCCTCGGTCAACGCGGTGCCGACCAGGGTCATTCCGAAGGGTTGACCGGTGCCGGGGTCGTAGCCGATCGGGACGGCGACAGCCGGGTACTTGGCCCTCGGCGCGACAGGCCAGGACGAGTTGTGGATGAAGACCAAGGCGTCGAGCTGGTTTTCCGTCAGCAGCGAGTCGATCGCGTGCCGGGCGCTCGCCACGCCGCCGTCGCGGTTGGCCTCGTACTCGGCTCTGACCTGTGGGTCGTCCAGGTCGACGGCGTTGGCCTCGGCCAGGATCGAGTCCCCGAATTCGATCGCTCCGGCATCGGAATGGTCGCGATTGAACCGAACGATGTCATCGAGCGATCGCATCGGCGCGTCCGCCGGTAGGCGCGACAGGTATCGGTTGAGGTCTCGCTTGAATCCGTAGGTCAGGATCGGTCCGTACGTCGGCGGCCGCACCGTGACCGGGACCAGGGTTGCGCCCTGTGCCGTCAGGACGGACTGGGCGTTCGTGAACGCGGTGAGCATAGGCCCCGACACATCGGTGGCGACCACACCGATGCGCTTGCCGCGCAGAGCGTCCACCGAAAGCGCGGCGGTGTAGTCGGTCCCGGCCATCTCGGCGCAGACCGCGGTGGCAGGGTCCTCCGGATCGGTCCCGGCCAGTACGGTGAGCAGGGCGGCGGCATCGTAGACCGAGCGGGTCATCGGCCCCGGCGTGTCCTGGTCGGTCGAAACGGGAAGAATGCCCGTTCTGCTCAGCAGACCGAGCGTGGGTTTGACGCCGACCAGCGAGTTCGCGGCCGCGGGACTGATGATCGAGCCGGAGGTTTCGGTACCGATGGTCACCGCCGCGAGCGCGGCCGCGGCCGCGACTCCCGACCCGCTGCTCGACCCCCACGGGTCCGTATCGGAACTGTAGGGATTGACCACCTGTCCGCCGAGTGCGCTGTACCCGTTCGGCATTCCCGTCGTGGTGAAGTTCGCGAACTCGGTCAGATTGGTCTTGCCGAGGATGACGGCACCGGCCTCGCGCAGCCGGCGCACCAGGAACGAATCCTCGGCCGGAACGGAATCGCGCAGTGCCAGCGCTCCGGCGGTCGTCGGCAGCCCGGCGACGTCGATGTTGTCCTTCACCAGCACGGGAATGCCGTGCAGTGGCCCGCGAACCCGGCCCTGCCGGCGTTCGGCGTCCAGTCTTTCGGCGTCGCGCAGCGCGTCGGGGTTCACCATGCGGATCGCGTTGAGACGGGGGCCCTCGTCGTTCAATAGCCGGATCCGGTCCAGATAGGTCTGCACCAGTTCCGCCGAGGTGATCTGCCCCGCCCGCATGGCGTGCTGCAATCCGGCGATATCCGCGCGCTCCGGGTCGATCGGTGCGCTGGGTGGTCCTTGGATGGGGTTGGTGGTGCCGTGGAGGTTGGTGCCGGGTGGTGGTGGGGTGGGTTGGAGGGTGCCGTGGGGGGTGGTGTGGAAGTAGGTGATGAAGGCGCGGTGGATGTGGGGGTAGGACTGGGTCCATTGGGTGTGGGTGCGGAGGCGGGGGATGCGTGTGGGTTGGTGGGGTGGTGGGTTGGGGTTGTGGTGGGTGGGGGTGTTGGTGTCGTAGATGAGGGCGTGGGGTTGGCCGTGGGTGTCGGTGGTGTGGGTGATGTAGTAGCCGTGGGCGGTGGTGCCGTCGTCGATGATGATGGTGGCGCTGGTGGTGTTGTTGGTGGGGTCGAGGATGGTGTCGATGATGTGGTGGAGGGGGTCGGTGCCGGGTTGGGTGGTGGGGATGGGGATTTCGTGGAGGTGGGTGTGGAGTGCGGTGGTGAGGTCGTTCCAGGTGTGGGCGTGGGGGTTGGTGGGGATGGTGGCGTTGTCGTAGCCGTCGGCCCAGGCGGCGCGGACGGTGTTGGTGAGACAGCTACTCACATGCGACGGCACGACCGTCGGGCTCTCGGCCGGCGCCGAGGTGTCGACGAACGGCACCGCCGCGACCGGCACCGACTCGCCGGGGTCGGCGACGACGCCCGAGTCCAGCAGCCCCTCCGACTTCGCCTTGGCGAGTGTGGCCGCCCGGCCCCGCGTGCCGAGCGTCTGGCCCGCGCGCTCCACCAGATGCTTCACGGCGCTCTCGGAGATCCCGAGGTGGTCCCCGATCTGCTTGTACGACAAGCCTTTCACGGCCAGGCGAAGGACTTCGATCTGTCGGCCCGACAGGCCCTGGTAGTCGGGTGTGGCGGGTCTTCCGGCCGCCGGCCCGGTTCGGTCCAGGCCCCAGCGTTCGGCGAGCTGTCCCAGCACCAGCCGATCGCCGGTGCCCAGCTTGACCCCGAGATGGAACAGGTGCGTCTTGACGGTGGCGACGGACAGGCCCAGCCGAGCGGCGATCTCGCTGTTGGATAGCCGTTGGGCCAGCAGCCGTAGAATCTGTTCTTCCCGCTCGGTAAGTCCGGCATCGGGTGTCTCGGTGCTCAGACGTGCTGCCGCCGCGGGCATTTCACTACGGTCGCCGGTACCCAGCTTACGCGCCATGCGGGCCAGGTGATTGCGCACGGTGTGCTCGGACAGTCCCAGCTCGGCGGCGATCGCTCGGTTCGTCCGGCCCAGCTCGACCAGTCGCAGGACCTGGGCCTCTCGCCCGGTCAGCCCGGTAGGCGCCGCGTCGGCCGATTCGATTGCGGGCGTGTGGACTTCGAGCCAGACGGTTTTGCCTCCGGTGCGTTCCAGATCGACGCCCCAGGCGGTGGCCAGCTCCTCCATCATGCCGATCATGCGGCCGTGCGTGCCGGCGACCAGCCCGCCGGACTCCCAGGCGTCGGACTCGTCGTCCAGGAAGTCCAGGCTCAACTCCGCGCCGAAGTCGCTCTCGGCCTGTCGTTTCGGCAGCCCCCGGCTCCGGTCGCGGACTCCGACGCGGATCACGTCGCCCTGTCGCCAGACCTGGACGCGCGCATCGCTGTCGCCGGCGTGCCGTTCGACGTTCTGCACCAGATCCGAAACGAGCATGACGAGGTCGTAGCGGTCCTGGTCCGCCTGCCATCCGATCCGCTCCAGGCGATCGGCCACCGCGCGGCGCGCCGCACTCGCGCCGGCGCCGACCGTTCCCTGGGGCAGGTGCAGGTCCAGCAGGAGTTCGGGCTCGGCATTCGCATGGTCGTCGTCGGCGGCGGTCTCGAAGAGGTCGAACCACACCCGCCTGCCGCCCTCGCGGGGTAGCGCCCACCCCCACGACTCGGTGCGTGCGTCGAGCAGATCGACTGCCGGCCAACCTGTTTCGTCGTCGGCGCGGGTGGGCAGCGTCCGATTGCCGTCGGCGACCTCGATCCGAAGGCGGCGGCGGCCCGGTTCGCCGACCACCGTCCCCGAGACGCGCGGAACCTCGTCTCCCTCGGCACGGCTCTGCAACGCCAGTTCCCAGGCGATCGCCACCGCCGTGTCGGCGTGTTCGGCCACCGGCCAGTCGGCCGTCAGCCGGTGTACGGGTTCGACGGCCGCCGCGATCTCGGCCAGGCCCAGCCGCTCGGTCGCGGCATCCACGAGCTGCCGGAGTTCGGCGGGCGTGCCCTCGCGGCGGCTGAGCTTCCGCAGCTCGTGCGCCGGATCGCGGCTGGCCGGCGCGGTCCAACCCGTTCCCGGTTCCCGCAGGCCGAGGATCCGGGCGAGTTCGTGGTCGAGTCGCTCGGCCTCCTGTTGCCACGCGGCTCGCTGTGTGGCGGTGCTGCTCTCGCGGACGAGCTCCTGCGCCCGGGCCTCATGTGCGAGCCGGTCGACCACCCATCCCGGCAGCCGGGTGAGATCGGCGCGGGTCACGGCGGCGCGGCGCTGCGCGTCGTCCATGCCGCGCAACTCGACATCGATGAGATCGAGGATCTGCCGGACCGCGCCGGGCAGACTCCGCTGCAGCGCGGCGGTCACCTCCGCGCCTATACCCCGGCGGCCGTCGTCGGTGGGCGGGCCCTGGACGCGGTGTTCGCGGTGGTCGGTGTTCGCCGGCCGGGGTCCGGGCCGGGGCACGAGCGTGCCGTCGGTGTAGGCGAAGTCGAGGACGAAGGCTCTGCTGATGTGCGGGAAGGACTGCGTCCATTGCTCCCGGGTGCGCACTCGGGGGATACGGCGAGGCCCGCCGGGGGCCGGGTTGTTCCGACTGGGCAGGTTGGTGTCGAAGATGACGGCTCGGCCGTCGACGTTCGTCACGACATAGCTGTGCGCGACGGCGCCGTCGTCGATGACGATCACGGTGCTGTCGATGTCGTTGCCCGGGTCGGTGACCCGGTCGATGAGGTGGCCCAGCGGATCGCCGTTCTCGCGGTTGCGTTCGGCGGGCACCTCGATCTCGGTGAGATGGGTGTGGAGGCTGTGCTCGAGTGCGTCCCAGGTGTCGGCGTCGCCGCCTGGAACGGTCGCGGCGTCGTAGCCGAGCACGGAGGTGGCCCGGACGGTCTGCACGAGGCACCCGCGCACGTACTCGGGTACGTCGCCGACGATCGCGAGGGGGACGGTGCCCGTGCGCAGCGCGGCCGCGACCAGACCCGCCCGGTGGCTGGTGCCCATCTTCTTGTTCAGTTCGAACACATAGGTTTTCACCGTCTGGGCGGTCAGCCCGAGCGCCGCCGAGATCTCCGCGTTCGTCTTGCCCGCGACGATCAGGTCGAGCACACCGCGTTCGCGCTCGGTCAGTTCGACGGGGCCGTCACCGTAAGCGGGTGCGGCGGCCGGGCCGGTGCTCGGGAGAAAGCCGGCGCGTATGCCGATCGCCACCGCGCCCGCGCGGGTGCCGGCACCGAGCTTGCGCCGGGCCCGGGACGCGTACGAGTCGACGGTCTGTTCGGTGAGTCGGAGAGCGGTCGCTATCTGCGCGCTCGTCTTGCCGAGAGCCGCCTGGGTCAGCACTTGGACTTCGCGATCGTTGAGTTCGGCGATCGGGCCGGGTTCCGGGTCCGTCAGCGGCAGGATGCCGGTTCGCAGTGCCGTCGCCACCATCCCGGCACGGGAGTTCGTGCCGAGTTTGGCGCCGATGCGATCGACGTGCGCGTTGACGGTGTCCACGGCGAGACCGCCCAGCGCCGTTGCTATTCCACCACTCGTCAAGCCCTGCGCGAGCAGGTCGAGGACTTCGTGTTCCCGTTCGGTCAGCTCGGGCGTCGCCGCGGTGGCGCGAGCTCGCGCGGTGATCCCGGCGTCGGTGCGCGGAAGGATGCCGCGGGCGATGGCGGCCGCGACCGCGGCCGCGCGATTGTCGACCCCGAGCGCCTGCTGGACGCGGCGCAGATGGGCCCGCACCGTGGTGTCCTTCGAGCCCAACGCGACGCCGATTTCGCGGAGCGACATATCGGCCGCGGCGAGTTCCAGCTCGACGTACTCCAGATCGGTCAGTGTCCCGGTGCTGTCGAAGGGCACACTCGGCAGCGCGTCGAGCAGCTTCTGAATAGCGTTGCGCTGCAGCAGGGTGAGATCCCGGCCGCGATGTCCCGCGTTCGCCACTTCCCGGAGCACTCGGCGCTCGGTGAAGGTCATCCGGTCGGCTACCGCGGTGAAGTCCCTGCTGTTCATTCCGGCCAGGATCCGGCTGCCCGGGTGCAGGGTCGACACGTTCGCGGACTTCCGGTACGCGGCCGCGATGCCCGCCCGCAAGCGGAGAAACGCCCGGTTCGGCGGCCCGGTGATCGCGCCGTCGCGCGGGTGCTCCCGGCTGGATGCAGCCGGGTCGATGGGCCGGAGTTCGCCGCTACCGGTGTCGGTGAAGTAGGCGGCGAACGCTCGGGTGACGTGCGGGAAGGATTGTTTCCACTCGTGCTCGGTTCGTACTCGGGCGATTTCCCGGTCACCGTGCGTGCTGTTGGTATCGAAGACGACGACGGTCCCGCCGGCATTCGTGAGGAGATAGGAGTGCATGGTGGTGCCGTCGTCGACGAGGACGACGGCGGTGTCGACGCCGCCGCGGCGGCCGCGGACGGTGTCCATGAGTCCGGCGAGAGGGTCGCCGGTCTCGCCGGACGCGGGTTCGGACAGCTCGACGGGGACGAGTTCGGCGTCGACGGCGTCGCGCAGCGCCCGCCAGTTGTTGCCGTCCGGCACACGGGCGGCGGTGTAGCCCAAGGCATTCAAGTTGTGGGCCACGCGGGTGACGCAGTCGAACAGCAGCCGATCCGCGCGCGACCGTGGCCGATCACCTTCGCGCGGATTCCCGACCACCGTGCCCACCCCATGGTGAGTGACCACGTACCGCTCCTCGGCGAGCCGTCGATACGCCCTGCTGATCGAGGTTCCCGACGACATGCCCAAGTGCCGCGCGAGTTCCAGCGCCGGTGGCAGCAACTGCCCTTCGGGCAGCGCACCCGAGTCGATCGCCCGGCGCAGTGTCGACACCACCGTCTCCCGCCAGCCTCGGCGAGCGCCGCTGTCGGCCAACGGTTCCCGGGGTGACGCGGCGGCGAGGATCTCCGCCAGCTTCGCGGCGGTCATCGGGCGGTCGATCGCCGCCGGTGCCGCGGTCCATTTCACCGGTGCGTTGACCGTGGTGCCGACCCCTCTTTTGCTCATCACGTAGCCCTCGGCGGCGAGCTGCCGATACGCCCGGCCGACCTGGCTCTCTTCCGACAAGCCCAGTCGTTCGGCCACCAGGCGCGCCGGCGGCAACGTCGTCCCGGGCGGCAGCGCGCCCGAGCGGATCGCACCGCGGGCGGCATCCGCCAGCGCTCGGACCCAGCCGATTCGGTCGGCGTCCGCAGCGATCTGCGCGCTGGTCAGCAGATCGATCGGGGGAGCGGGCGGGTGCGTGGCGGTCCGCTCGGCCTCCGGCGCCGCCGCGTCGCTGTCCCTCGTTTCGGGACGCGGGACGGCCTGGCGCAGCGTTCCCCGAATCTGCTCGATGAGATTCTCGGCGGCGTCGACCGGAATGCGGAGGCGGGCAGCCACTTCTGCGGGTGAGTACCCCTCGATGAAGTGCAGTTGCACGATGTCGGCGGCCTGCCGCGGATCCTGGAAACCCGCCAGGGCCGCTTTCAGCGCCTTCTTGATCCGCTTGTCGGTGATGGTCGAACCGCCACGGGCGATCGGTTCGCGAGCGGGCCGGTTCTCGCTCACCCCGGTATTCGGTGCCCCGGTTTCCATCAGGTCCCTGATGTGCGCCATGGTCGCAGTCGTCATGCCCAGGGCGGCGGCGATCTCGGCGTCGCTCGGTTCGGATCCGGTGCGCTGCTCGGCATTCCTGGAGTACGCGGTGACCCGAATTATCTTGTTGAGTTCTTCCGCATTGGCGAAGGGGTATTTGTTCTCGTAGTACGTACGGCTGAGCGCGTACCGGGCATGCGACCATGCGACCGGACCGAAGCACCCCGGCGGGACGAAGTTCCCGGTAGCGTTCATGATTCGCTCGGTGATCCGGCTCACGAGATCGTCGTGCTGTTCCCCCCGGATCCGCCAGCCGCGAGCCGCGATCTCCGGCATCCACGCGTAATTCTCGAAGATCTCGTTACGGATCTCCTTTTCCTCGGCCGATCCCGGACGCGTCGCGATCAACCGCCAGAACAATCGCTCCTCGGCACGATTGCGCACCCTGACGTCCGGGCGCGAATAGAAGCGGCGCACGGCAGCGACGAAGACGTCCTCCGGGATGTTCAGGGCGTCGCGAAGCTGACGCAGATATCGCAGGCGTGGTTTGTTGTCGTTCTCCGCGCGCCGCACCCGGTTCGCGGAGACTCCGACGGCCCCGGCCAATTCGGCCCGGGACACTCCGTAGTGTTGCCGCACCACTTTCAGCCAGTCGTTGATCGTGTCGTAAGCGGCCGGGTCGGGAACCGCCAGACCGGGCTCGCCACGCGCCGACCCGCCGAGCTTCCGATTGATCCGTTCGACGTGGTGCGCAACCGAACTCGCGGATATCCCCAGCTGCGCGGCTATCTCGGTGTTGCTCTTTCCTTGCGCGACGAGGGACAGAATCGTCCGCTGGCGTTTCGTCAGCGGGCGCTGTCGACGGTTCGTCGCGGGTGCGGCCTGGTTCGCGTCGACGAGCGCCGCCAATTCGTCGAGCACGAACCGCTGTTCGCCGTCGCGAACATATCTCAGCTCCGGTTCCAGCCCGTCCCGATACTCCGCGCGCTGCTCGGCGCTCATGCCGCGCCATGTGCGCGCCAGCGTGGCGGCGACGCCGTCCGGCGCGAAACTGGCGGCGGATGCCGTCGCGGCCGGGACGGCGCCGCGATGGTACGGCCGGAACCCGGTGGCCTCCGGGCCTCGGCGCAACGCCTCGGTGACGCTGTAGCCGTTCAGCAACGCCCGCAGTGCGTGGACGGGATGAGTGGGATCGGCGGGTGCGCTACGGCCGAACGAATTGCTCGCCTCGGCCAGCGCCTCGGCCGCGTTGAAGTCGCGCTCGGCGCCCCACCAACCGGAATCGGGGTCCATCTCCTCGGTGATGCGGGAGGCGGTGCCGTCTCTGGTCGCGGTCCTGGATTCGTGTTCGCGGTGGCGAAAGCTGTAGCCATCGAGACGATCCAGCCATTCGTCGAATCGTGCGTCCGGCGCGAGATCGCCTCTGCCGCGCAGCCCCACGAAGTACTCGTGCAGATAGCCGAACGCCCTCGGTGCCAACTGGTTACGGTAGTCCTGCTGCCGGTCGAAGCGGGCGTCCGGCGGAAGCTCTCCCGCGTCGCGGCGGCGTCTGAGTTCGCGGTACCGAGTCGCGCCGAGCGGCGGATTCTGATGGGAGAGCAGTTCGGCGAGGTCTCGCAGATGGGCCAGTTCATGGCGGAGGGTGTCGTAGACGGGGTTGCCGGTGGGTGCCGCCTTGAAGCCGGTCCGGAAGTCCAGCTCGGTGCGCTGCGCGAAGCTTTCCGGGTGGGTCAGCCGGTCCTCGTTGAGGAACAGGAGCGGTTGCCGCTCGCCGAGCATCGCGTCGGCGGCGGCGAACGCGTTACCCATCGGAGTGACGATGACCGCAGCGGGCCGGGCGGCCGGATCCTCGGCGATCGCGTCCGCGATCGCATTGCGGACAGCCAGTGCCGTGTCGACGGAGATACCCGGCTTGTCCAGGCCGAGCACTTCGACGCCGAAAGTGCCGAATATCTGTGCCGCGACCGCCCGTCCGACGCCCGGGTCGGCGTGTGCGGCGGTATCGGTCGCCACCGCGGGCTCGAAAGGCGCGGCGGACTCGTCGACCGACTCGGGCCCGGGTGCGGACATGTGCAGCGTCCCCGCCGGGCGCGGCGTGGCCGCCGTGTCGTCCTGCGCGTCGACTGCCGTCATCGAATCGGACTGCGGCACTACCGATTCGGCGCCGTCCGGGACGTCTTTGTACGCGGCGGCGGGATCGGGCCCGGCGGCGGGGGAGCGCGACTTGTGATCACCGGCGTCGTCGGCCACTCCGGTTTCCGCGGGAATGGGCGGCGGGTGTTGCGGTTGCCGGGTCGTGGGGTCGGTAGGCGTGGCGTCGGCGGCCGGAGGCGCGTTGGCGAGGTGTGCCAAGTCCGGATCGAAGGTCGAGGGGCGGCGGACCCCGATGGGTTGCAGTTGCGAAACCAGCCCGCGCAGTTCGCCTTCCGCCGCGACGAGGCTGCCGCGGGCGGCCGCCAGTTCGGTCGTGGCGGCGTCGAGGTGGGCCCGCGATTGTGCGGTGGGCGCGGCCTGGTGCTCGGCGAGGGCGGTGCGGTGCGCGGCGAGCGCGGTCTCGTGATCGGCGACCGCGCCGGTGTAGCGGATGACGCTGATGCGGGCCTCGGGAACATGGTGGTAGAGAGGGTCGTCGGGTGCGGTGAAATACTGGGCGCTGCCTTGCCCGCCGCTGCGCGCGGTGCGGTTCTCGGCCTGGATGTCGACGTCGCGGGACTCGGCGGAGCGACTGGAGATGAGAACGTGCAGCCCGCCGCGGGCATCGACGTCGGCGCCCACGGGAATATCGACGCCGCGACCGCCCTGCCGATTGATGACCAGCACCTTGCCCTGTTCACCGGCCTCATCGAAGATCTTCTGCAGGTCGGCCTCGGCGTCCTTCCCGTGTGCCAGAAACCATTTCGCGTCGACGGCGACGTGATCGACGCCCTGTGCGGTGAGTTCCGCGGACAACTGCGCGACCTCGCTGTTGCGGTTGCAGATCGCCAGCTGCGGGCGGCCACCGGCTTGCCGTTCGGCGATGCTGTCCGCCATGGCCCTGATCTTCGCCGCCTGGTTCGGGGCGACGTGATCCTCCGCCACCTCGAGTTGCGAGGGTTTGAATCGGGGGACCTCGACCACCTGGTCGACGCCGTTGGTCCGCAGCTCCCCGGCCACGCCCTTGGCCGTGCCGGAGGCGCCGGAGAGCTTGTCGACGTTGTCCCGGGAGACCAGCTCCTTCGCGGTCACGGAGGTGGTGCCGCCGGGATCGTCGCGGACCGCGATACCGTGCTTCGCCTCGATGGCCTGCGCCAGACCACCGTTCCAGCGGCTCTCCGTGGAGGTCTCCGGGTCGTACATGACCTTGTGCGACGTCGGATCGAGGATGTAGATCTTGTGCGAATCCGGGTTCCGCACCTGGGTCCCGTCGGGGTTGGTGCGGAACTCGGGACCGAGTTCGGGGTGGTGCCAGACCACGTAGTGGTCGTTCTCGACATACTCCCACTTGGCGGTGGCGGCCATCGTCAGCCGGTGCGCCTCGGCGTCGGTGAGGTCGCGACCGAGGATCTCGCGAACCTTGGCCCGGCCGCCCTCGGTCAGGGCGGTGCCGCCACCGACCTGACCCGGCCGGCGGCCGAAGTCGGCCTCGCTCAGCAACGGTTCCCCGGTCGGTGCCGGTTTGCGTAGCGCCCCCTCCAGGAAGCCGTGGGCATCGGCGACCTGACCGGCGACCTCCCGGCCGGCCGGGCTGCCGGTGCCCTCGGAGAGGATGAAGGTGGTGTTGGCGTGGACGAGCGCTTCGTCGATCTCGTCGATCGAGACGTGGCGGCCGGGCGTGACATTGCCGCGCAGCCGGCCGAATCCCGCGTCGTTCATGGTGCCGACGTAGATGGTGGCGCGATTCTCGGCGGGCGCGGCGTAGGGGCGGTCGGGATTCATGCGGACGATGTCGTATCCGTACTTGCCCAGGATCTTTCGGTATTGACCGAAGGCGTGGTTGGCGAGCGTGTCGCGGGTGGTGATCACCTGCGCCGGGCCGGTGCGCGCCGAGTCGAGCGCCGCGGCGGCGAGGAACACCAGGGTCTTGCCCTCACCGGCGTCCATGTTGACCACGCCGTCGCGCATCGCGAGCATGGCCATCACCTGCGTCCACCGCAGCGTCTTGCCCTCCTCGCGGTTGATCACCTCGATCACCGCCAGTGCCGCGTCGCGGTCGTCACCGCCGTGCAGCATCGCCGTCAGATCCCGCTCCGACACGGCGGCCCAGTCTCGCGACTCGTACTCGGTGAGCAGGTCGTCGGCATCGGACCGGTACTTCGCCGCCAGGGCGTCCGCGGCGGAGTCCTCCGGAACATCGTGTGCGCGACCGGGTTCGGAGTCGTGCGGGGAGGGTGCCGCATTCGCGTCGTCATGGTCGGCCGAATGCCGCGCCGGTCCGTCGTCCGCCGCGCCCTCGGGCTCGGAGTCGTGCGGCGGGCGAGGTCTCGCGCGGCCGTCCGCCGCCGGGTCCGCCTCCTCCGCCGAGCGCGGCTGCCAGGCCGCGGCGTGGCCCTCGTCGGCCGCGCGGCCGTGTTCGGGCTCCGGTTCGCTCGCCCTGGTTGACGCGGTGCGGCTGGGCTCGTGACCGCCGCGGGCGTTCCCGGACTCGCCGGTGTGGTCGGCCGCGCCCCGGCCGGGCTGGGCGTGGTCGATCACCGGAGGGCGTTCAGCCGCAGCACTTTTCGGAGCCGACACCCGCGGCGGCCCGGCGTCGGACGCGGGCCGTGGACCGGACGCCGCTCGGTCGCTGCTCGTCTCCGGATGGCCGTGCCCACGCGCCGCGTAACCGACGGGGGAGTCGCTGGACCGGTCGCCGCGCGCGACAGGGGCACGAGAGGCGGTGGATGAACTGTCGGCGCCCGAACGCGCTGGGGCGGTGGTGGTTTCGGCCACGAGCGGGGAGTCGCCACTACGGGTTGCCCCGGACATCGCCGCCGCCGGACGGTCACCTGCGGTCGCGACGTGCGCCTTGCCGGGATCCGCGGCCGCCGCGTTGTCGAGGTGTGCGGCGAGCGCGTTCTGAAGTGGCGTCGGCGCAGGCGCTCCCTCCGCGGAATGCGCCGAGCCGGGCTGCGCCGCGACACGTCCCGGTGTCGTACCGGCAGGCCCCGGCTGGCGCAGCATCGCGACCACATTGTCGATCTGCTGCTGATGCTGGGTGTGGGACGGATTGCTCGGATCGAAGTCGGCGGTGACTATCCCGTGCTGAGCCAGCGCGTCGGCCAAGGCGCGCCGCGTGCCAGGGGTGTTGGGGACGGGCGCAGGTTTCGGTGTCTCGGCGCTAACCGGCGCCGAGCCCCGCAGGCCCTGTGCCGCGTAGCCGGCGGCGCCGAGGAACCCGCCCGCGAAGCCGGGAATCAGGCCCTCGGTGAAGGCCTTGCGGGTGAACGCCTGGTCGGTGAGCAGAAGCGAGACCGCGGTGCCGCCGATCGCACCCGCCGCGCCGCCGGCGCCGCCGACCAGAGCGGTGCCGGCGAGTTGCAGGGCGACCCGCCGACCGGTACTGGTGGCATCGGCGCCGAAGCCCGCGACCTTCGGCCCCAGCCAGCGCCCGACCACCGCACCCACGCCGCCGCCCACGCCCCCGGCGGCCGCCGCCACGCCCGCCGACTTCCAGTCCATCGAGTCGCGATGGTCCTCGGCGATCTGGATGCCCTGCGCGACCGCGTTGATGCCGCCGCCCTGCAGCACCCCGATCAGAATTCCATTGCGCACCAGGGTGAACGCGCTGCGTTCGGCGGCGAGCTGGGCGCCGCGGCCGGTGAGGAAGGCCACGAACTTCTGCCACGCGGTCTGCACCGAGGTTCGTGCCGCCGTCTGGGCGACGCCGGCCTGGACCGTGCCACCGGCCGCGAACATCATGGCGCAGCGGGCCAACGTCGCGGCGAGGACCACGGCCGTGCCGATGACGACCATCTTCTGCAACTCGATGCTGTTGGCACCCTCGTACAACTGCTCGGCCAGCTTGTCGCAGTAGGTGGCCTGATCGCGAAAACGCTCGGCCAGGTCCTGGTGCTTGCGTGCCACCGCGGCGGCGGTGTCGCCCAGGGCGTCGCCCGGCGACCGGGCCATGGCCTCGTGGTAGTCGGCCTGCTCGCGGCACCATTCGGCCTTGTCCGACCACACGTCGGCCGCGCGGCGCATCGCGTCCTCGTCGCCCGTCGGGAAATGCCCGGCCACACACGTCACGACCGTCGGTGGCAGCCAGTCCGGCAAACACAACGTCATTCGACATCGAATCCGTCGATGTAGCCGCGGTGCGGGCGGCGCGTATCAGCTCGGTGACTTCTTCTGGTCGGCGCGAAAGAACGTGCGGATGTCATCGAGGCTGGGCGCATCCGGGATGATGTCGGGGAAGTCGGGCATGTCCGCCAAGCCGGCGGCGACGGGGGCGGTGAGCTCTTCGGTCCGCTGTCGCGCTCGAAGCGCCGCGGTTCGTACGGCGTCGACTATCGATTTGCTCAACTGTTCCGGCGGACCTTGCAGCGCGGCTGCCGTGAGCCGGAGATCGGTGAGCACCCCGTCGGCATCGACGGTCACCTCCACCGCGCGATCCGGTGAACAGGCTTGTGCGCGAAGGGTTTCCAGCTGTCCGTACACCTCGGTCAGTCGGGACTGCTGTTGTTCGTAGGCGTAGCGGATGTCTTCGAGTTGGTTGCGCATCCCGTTGTTGGCCGAGCGCAGGCCCTCCCGTTGCCATCGATCCATCACGAACCTTCCATCGACACACGTAAGCGGCGGACTACGCTCGCGGGCCACCAATGTGCCTCATGATGACCGATACCCGCGCGCGAGGTCTCACCGCTGGTGGGAAGACCGATCGGGATCGGTCCGCAACATCGTCAGCAACATGCGGTGCAGAACCTTCGCCGGAGCGCTCACCTCGGCGCCGCCCGCCTCGACCGCGGCGAAGCATTCGGCCAGCGCCCGGCCGGGCGCGAATACTCCTCGTTCGAAACACTGTTCACCCAGTTGGGCCCGCCACCGCCGGTAGCCGCCGACCACCTGCGCCAGCGTCTCGCCCTGCGCGCCCTGCAGCCGCAGATACTCGGTAATGAGAGCGCGCTGCGCCTCCCGACGTGCACGGCGCCCGCCGGCGAGATCGATGGCGCCGCCGAGTTCACGCAGAATCGCCGCATACATCGGCCGCCGCGGCATGCGGATCGGTCCGGTCGCGGTCTGGTCGCGGGCGGTCAGCAGGGCGGGGTCGGCGGCGGCGGCCTGCGACAGCAGGATCCACGGCGCCACGGTCGTCGCGGTGCCGCGCTCCTCGACAGTGGACAGCGGCTCGGTCTCGTCGACGATCTCGATCCCGCCCAGCACTGCGGGATACCGGGCGAGGACGAGGTCGACGGCATCGGCGATGTCCTGAGCCGTCTGCACCGCCAAGCCCGCGGTGTCGAATCCCTCCAGACCCAGATCGTGACGGGCCGCCATATCGCGGACGATGCGCATCGCCTCGGCGTCGGAGGGACGTCGTGACGACGCGGGCATCGGCTTCTCCGGGCGCTGCCGGGAATCGCGGCGCGGCGCCGACGCCGGCTTGCCGGCTGCGGGCGGGCGAGCCTGGGCCGGACCGCGCGGCGGCGACACCCGCGGCGGGGTTTCCCCGGCGGGCGGCCCCTGTGCTCCCGACGGTCTCGACCACGGTGAACCGGAGGCGTTGCGCGACCACGGAGTTTCCGCTCCGGGACCGCCACCCGAGCGGGCGCTGCCCGGCTGCGCAGACGACCGTTGCCCCCGCGTTTGCGGCGGTGCGCCACCGGGCGAATTTCCGCGCCCGGTGGTGTCGCCGGGCGTCGGTGTGCGCGGTTCGGCGGTGGGTGGCTGGTTCGCGTTCTCGTCACCGGGCGCGTCGTCGCCGGACCGGTCGTCGCCAGACGGGTCGGAATCCGGCGTATCGCCCGGCTGCGTCTGGTCCGGCGACTGCTGCGGTTCGGCGGTGCCCGAGTCGGCGTTGCCCGAATCAGGTTCGCCCGCATCGGAGTCGGCGAGATCGGTCGGGTCCGGCTCGGCGGGAGCGTCGGTCGGAAGGTCGGATTCGGCCGGCCGGTCTGGGGGATCGGTGGCGGCGGGATACTCGGATGGAACCGACCGGGGGACGTCGGAAGCGAACGGATCCGCGGTCGGTAGCCCTGGGTACGCGGTCGTCGCGTCGGATCCGGCCGCGTCTGCGAGGCCGCGGGCGCCGGACCGGTCCTGGCTCTCGAACGCCTCGGCCGAGGTGTTCAGTTCGGTGCTCATCGCCTCGAGATCGGCGACGAGGTCCTCGAGTCCTTCCATACCCCGCGCGGCGTCGGGCTGATATGTCTGCGCGAACGCCTCGCCCGGTTCGTCGTCACCCCAGCACGCGCCCTCGTCGGCGAGCGCCGCGCGCAACTCCTGCGCGATCCGCGCCGCTTCGTCGGCCCGCTGCCGCAGTTCCGATGCGGAAGCGCGCAGATCGGCCGGATCGACTCGCAACGAATCGGCCATACGATTTCCCGGCCTAGCTTTCCGATCGTGACCGACGTTCCGTGCGGCGGGCTCGGCAGCCTTCCCATCGGCGATTGACGGTTGCGATTGTATCGGCTCAGTTCGGAACGGGCCCCGGGTCGATGGGCCGGGCGGGCAGAGTTTCGGTGAGGGTGTCCGAGATGTCCTGCAGCGGAGTAGGTCCGGCGCTGTCGGCGACGGTGACGGCGATATAGGTGCCGCGGTCGACGACGAACCAGGTGCCGGAGGTGACGCCCGAGGTGCGGTCGCGCACTTCGAACCAGTTGACGCCGTTGATGACCTGCAGCGCGGACGCCTTGTCGAATTCCAGCGGCCGATCCAGCCCACAGCGCAGCACGATCGGCTCGCCGCCGTCGGGCAGCTGCCAGGCGACGGTGGCGGGCGGGGCGGGCTGCGCCAGCTCCGCCTTGGTGTAATCGCCGAGACTGTCCGGCAGCGCGGGCAACAGCGCCGCACACGCCGGGCCCCCGGCCGCCGGAGCCGGGACGGAACCGAGCGCCAGCGGCTCCCGCACCGTGTCCTGCCGCGACACCACCGCGATCAGCAGGACGGCAACGATCAAGGCGACGGGCAGCGCCACCGCGGTAGCGATCAAGGCGGGCGAGTACTTCGGGGCATCACCTGAATCGTCATTGCGCTCGGCGCCCGCCGCGGCCCCGGCCAGCGTGCTCCCGCTGTCCGCCGTCGCCTCCGCCCCGGTTCCCGTGTCCTCGCCCGTGCTGTCCGCCGCCGCGCCTTGCGCCTCGGTTCCCGTTCCCGTGTCCCGGCTTTCACTGCCCGCCGCCTCCGTGTCGTCGGCATCGGGTTTCGCGCCTGCGTTGTCGGCAGCCGCGGCTTCCGTGCCGCCGGGACCGGAGTTCGTGGCCCCGTTGTCGGCGGCCGTCTCCGCGCCCGCAGCACGGGTTTGCGCGGCTCCGCTCTCGGCGTCTGCGGTATCGGACGGCGTGGAGTCCTCGGGCCGTTCCGTGTCGCTGCTCATCCGGAAGTTCGTCTCCGCTCGTCCTCGATCGGGCCGCGGGTCCGGCGGTCCGATAGCGCCGCTGCTGGGATTTCCGGACCCGAGCGTAGCGAACGGCGGCGGCGGGCAGTCGGTGTGTACGGGCGTCCGCCATTGCGGTGGTCGCGGCATCGGGGCCAGTACTGTCTATGCGGCCCGGCTCATCGGAAGGAGAGCGCCATCACCGACAGCACCCCGCGCACCGTGCGCGAATTGGGGGAGTTCGCCTTGATCGCGCGCATGAACGGCGGCCGTGACCAGAGCACCGGCGTGCTGCTGGGCCCCGGCGACGACGCCGCGATCGTGGCCGCGCCCGCCGGGCGGTACGTCGTGAGCACCGACATGCTGGTCCAGGACCGGCACTTCCGCCTCGACTGGTCCGCGCCCGCCGACATCGGCCGCAAGGCGATCGCGCAGAACGCCGCCGACGTGGTCGCGATGGGTGCGGCGCCGAGCGCGTTCGTGGTCTCCCTGGGCTGCCCCGCCGACACCCCGATCGCCTTCATCGACGAATTCGTCGACGGCCTGTGGACCGAGGCGCGGCGGGCGGGCGCCTCGATCGCCGGTGGTGATGTCGTGCGCAGCCCGCTGCTGGTGATCTCGGTGACGGCGTTCGGCGATCCGCCCGCCCGCGCGGTACTGCGCTCGGGCGCGCGGCCCGGCGACATCGTCGCGGTAGCCGGACGACTGGGCTGGTCGGCGGCCGGGCTGTCGCTGCTCGCCGCGGGCGCCGAGCTCGCGCGGTTCCCCGAAGTCGTTGCCGCCCATCGTGTTCCGCAACCGCCCTACGATACCGTGCTGGGCATGCCGGCCGCCGCCCCGATCACGGCCATGGCCGACGTCTCCGATGGTCTGCTCGCCGACCTCGGTCACATCGCCGCCGCCTCCGGCGTCGCCATCGATATCGACTCGGCCGCGCTCGGCGACCCCGCGTTGCGCCCGGTGGCCGAACTGCTCGGCGCGGACCCGCTCGGCTGGCAGCTGACCGGCGGTGAGGACCACGCCTTCGCCGCGACTTTCGCTGGCGGACAACAACTTCCGCCCGGATGGCTGGCGGTGGGGCTGGTCGGCCCCGGCTCCGGCGTGACCGTCGACGGCGCGGCATGGACCGGACCCACCGGTTGGGAATCGTTCGCGGAAGGCGGGTGAGGTATCGCCGTGCGACTCGCCACGCTATGTTGTCCCGACATGGGCGGAAAACCACTGTCGGAGATCATCGATACGGGCTGGGCCGAGGCGCTGGAACCGGTCGCCGACCGGATAGCCGAGATGGGCGAATTCCTGCGCGCCGAGAACGCCGCCGGCCGCGGCTACTTGCCCAAGGGCGAGAACGTACTACGGGCCTTCCAGCGGCCCTTCGACAAGGTGCGGGTGCTGATCGTCGGCCAGGATCCGTACCCGACCCCCGGCCACGCCATGGGGCTGAGTTTCTCGGTGGCGCCGGATGTTTCGCCCGTCCCGCGCAGCCTGGCCAACATCTTCTCCGAATACTCCAAGGATCTCGGGCATCCGACGCCGTCCTGTGGTGACCTGTCGCCGTGGTCGGACCAGGGTGTGCTCATGCTGAACAGAGTGCTCACCGTGCAGCCCGGCCAGCCCGCCTCGCATCGCGGCAAGGGCTGGGAAGCGGTGACCGAACAGGCGATTCGCGCGCTGGTCGCCCGCGATCAGCCGCTGGTCGCCATCCTGTGGGGCCGCGACGCCTCGACCCTGAAGCCGATGCTCGGCGGTGTCCCGTTCATCGAATCGGCCCATCCTTCACCGCTGTCTGCCTCGCGTGGATTCTTCGGATCGAGGCCGTTCTCCCGGACCAACGAATTGCTGGGTACATTGGGGGCCGCTCCGGTCGACTGGCGGCTGCCCTGACCGGGGCTGTGTCGGTTCGAGCTAACCAGGAGAAGTTGCATGCAGAACAAGTCCGTGCGTGGCGCTGTCGTCACCGTCGCCGCCGGGGCGGCCATCCTCGGCGCGTCCGCGGTCGCCGAGGCCGCGCCGCTCCCGCTGGAGCCCGCGGCCCCGCAGGAGACGGTCACCGAGCAGGCCGCGCCGGTGCTGGCGCTCTACGATCCGCAGACGGGCTCGGCTTCGCTGTCGTCGAATGTGAACGCCTTCGGACTGTGCGCGTTGCAGAGCATCAGTTCCGACGTGCAGTGCATCGGCGGGGCGAACTGACCATTCGCACTTCCCATGCGGGAGTGAAGGCTTCGACTCGGCGGGAGCCGTCGAGTTCGAAGCCGAATTTACGATAGAACGCCTGGGCGCGCGGATTGTCCTCGAACACCCACAGCGACGTGTCGGTGTCGGGACGCAGGACCGCGCGCATCAGTTCGTGTGCCACGCCGGTGCCGTACCAGGCGGCCCGCACATACATGGCATTCACCTCACGTGCCGTCACCGGCGGGTCGTCCCGGGCCGGTCCGCCACTGCCGAATCCGATGACGGTGTCTCCGGTGAGCGCGACCACCGTGGAATCGGGGTAGCGCAGGCGGACGCGCTCCCATTGCGCCGCGCGGCGCTCGACATCGAACGCGTCGAGTACGTGCTGCGGCACCAGCCCCCGATAGGCCTCCCGCCAGCAGGCGATGTGGCATTCGGCGAGGCTGTGGGTGTGCTCGGCGGCCAGCGGTTCGATGCGCCACGTTCGTCCGGTCATGGCTCTTCCTGTGTCGCCCCCGGCAACGACAACGGCGCCCCGGCACCCTCACGGGTGCGCCGGGGCGCCGTTCGGTAGTTCGCGCAGCTCAGCCGCGTACGACCTTGCCGGCCTTGAGGCAGGAGGTGCACACGTTCATCCGACGGGTGTTGCCCGGCGCGACCTGCGCGCGGACAGTCTGGATGTTCGGGTTCCA
The DNA here is from genome assembly GCF_014466955.1 of Nocardia wallacei. Taxonomy (NCBI): domain Bacteria; kingdom Bacillati; phylum Actinomycetota; class Actinomycetes; order Mycobacteriales; family Nocardiaceae; genus Nocardia; species Nocardia wallacei. The sequence continues at coordinate 2,273,384 of NZ_AP023396.1, forward strand.
GCGACGGTTGGTGCGCCGGTGCGAGTGCGAAACCGACTTACCGAAGCCGGGGCCCTTGGCGCAGACGTCGCAGACGGCAGCCATAGTCGCGAGCTCCTTCATGTCATGTGGGGACCGCTGTCTTCGCGGGACAGCCTGTCCGGAAACTTGTCGTCAATGCCTGCCTGCGGAGATCCGCGGGCGAACGCAACCGAGCACCGGTCGCGTGAGGCAACTTTGCAAGAGTAGCGGGGGCCGATGACCAATGTCCAATCGCGGTCCGTGCCGCCGGGCGCGCGTGTGGACATGGCGTGAGATGGCGCACAGCATTGTCGCCGCGCGATGTCCCACTGCGCTGCTGCCGTGTCGGACCCTCCTATTACCCTGGCGAGCGGGGTATGTGCGCGAACGGTGACGGCGAGAGGACGGTGACGTGCCCGGGTTCCGGGATGAGTTGAACGGCGCTGCGCTGGCGCAGTGGGCCCGGCTCTGCCTGGACGGACTCGAACGCCACCGCGACGAGATCAACGCCTTGAACGTCTTCCCCATAGCCGACGCCGACACCGGCACCAACATGCTCGCCACCATGCGCGCCGCCACCCAGGCCGTTGCCGCGGTGCCGGGCGTGCACGAGGACCTCACGCCCGGGGTGTGCGCGGAAGCGGAGCTGGGTGGGCGTGGGGGGCCGGGTGTGCGCGCGGAGCCGGATGTGCGCGCGGAAGCGGAACTGGGTGGGGGCGCGGAGCCGGACGTGTGCGCGGAAGCGGAGGTGGGTGGGCGCGCGGAGGCGGATGGGCGCGGTGAGGTGGATGGGCGCGGTGAGGTGGCGCTGGGTATGCGCAGTGGGGCAGCGCCGAGCGCGTTGGGGGAGGGTGCGCCGTTGTCTCTCGAGCGGGCGGTGTCTCTCGAGCGGGCGGTGGGGACCGCGATGGCGCGTGCGGCGACTGCGGGGGCGCGGGGGAATTCCGGAATCATCTTGTCTCAGGTTTTGCGCGGGATCGCCGAGGCCGTAGCGGACGGGCCGCTCACCGCAGCGACACTGCGGGTCGCGCTGCGGCGGGCGGCGGTGCTGGTTCGGGACGCGTTGAGCGTGCCGGTCGAGGGGACGATGCTGACGGTGCTGGAGGCGGCCGCCGACCGGGCCGAGGACTGCGCCGAGGACACCCTCGCGGCAGTCGCCCTGGCCGCCGCGGACGGCGCCTCGAAAGCGTTGGGCGACACTCCCTCTCAATTGAGCGTGCTGCGCACGGCAGGCGTGGTCGATGCCGGAGCGCGTGGACTGCTGGTCCTGCTGGACGCCCTGGTCACCACGGTCACCGGCCAGGTACCGTCACGCCCCGCGTACCTCGGCTCCGAGCGGGTGCCGTCCCGCCCGTCCGAACCGATCACCACTCGCGCATCCTCGGAACGACGCGACACACAATCTGTGCGCGCGGTGTCGAGCAGTAACGGTGATGCGGTCCCGCCGAACTCGACTCGCGCCACCGCCACCGAGCCGGCAACCCGCGACGGGTCGCCCGTCCCGGCTCCGCCGGCCGTTCCCACAGCGCCGCAATCCGATTCGGCGGGGGCGGCGGTCTGCTGTGCCGCGGGTGCCGCTGTCGCACGGCCGCATTATGAGGTGATGTACCTGCTGACCGACGCCGAGGCCGAGCGGATCGAGTGTCTGCGGGAAGCTCTTGCGCGACTGGGGGATTCGGTGGTTGTGGTCGGCGACGGCGACGGCACCTGGTCGGCCCACGTGCACTGTGCCGATGCGGGAGCGGCTGTCGAAGCGGGCCTGGCGGCGGGCACAGTGCGGGACATCCGGATCGAGGGCTTGGTGTCCGCGCCGGAGATGCCCGGTCCGCCCGACCGCGGCATCCTCGCCGTGGTCGGCGGCCCCGGCGCGGCCCGGCTGTTCGAGGACGCCGGCGCCGTCGTGCTGGAAGGTGACGTCACCGCCGACGCCCTGCTCACCGCCATCCGCGAGATGCCCCACCGCGAGGTGGTCGTGCTACCGAACGGCGCCCTGCCCGCACACGAACTGGTGGCCGTCAGCGTCGCCGCCCGCGACGGCCGGCGCGATGTGCTCATGCTGCCCAGCGGCTCGATGGTGCAGGGCTTGGCGGCTCTGGCCCTGCACGACGGCGGCCGCACCGCCGCCGACGACGTGTTCGCCATGTCGGAGGCCGCCGCCGCCACCCGCTGGGGCGCGCTGCGGGTGGCCCCGGAGCGAGCGCTGACCATCGTCGGCACCTGCGAGCGCGGCGACGGCCTCGGCCTGGTCGGCAACGATGTCGTCGTGATCGACGCGGATGCCGGCGCCGCCGCCCGCACCCTGCTGGACCGCATGCTCGGCCTGGGCGGCGAACTGGTCACGCTGCTGCTGGGCGCCGCCGCCCCGCCCGGGCTGGGCGAGGAGCTGACCGAACACATCACCGAGACCTTCCCGGGCGTCGAGGTGATCACCTACGACGGCGGGCAAGCCGCTGACCTGGTGCAGATCGGGGTGGAATAGATGACGACGCTGGGCGACCGGCTCGACCACGTGCTCGGCGTGAAGGCCGCCGAATCGCTGGCCGACGCCTTCGACATGCACATCGTGGAGGACCTGCTGCGGCACTACCCGCTGCGCTACGCCACCCAGGGCCAGCCGCTGACCGAGGAGGCTCCGGAGGAGGGCGCCCACATCACGGTGGTCGGCCGGGTGACCAAGACCGAGAAGCGCCCGATGCGCCAGCGCCGCGGCAACCTGCTCAAGGTCGAGCTGGACACCGGCGCCAATCGTCCCGTGGAGATCACCTTCTTCAACGGCGACAAGGTGAATTACCTTGTGAAGCAGGGCGTCCGGGCGATGATGTCGGGCACGGTGCACTACTGGCGACCGGATCGCTGGAATCTCTCACACCCGTCGTATCTGATTCTGCCCGAGGTCGGCGAGTCGGTGGAGAACCTCACCTCGGTCCGCGGCTCCGGCAGTCTGCGCGGTCTGGCCGAGAGCGCGAAAGGCGCGCAGGGCGTGGATGTCTCGTTCTTCGAGCGCGAGTACATCCCCGTGTACCCCGCCACCGCGAAGGTGCAGAGCTGGGACGTGCTGGCCTGTGTGCGCCAGGTGCTCGATCAGCTCGATCCGATCGAAGACCCGCTGCCGCAGGACGTTCGCGAGGAACGCGAGCTGATGGCGGTCACCGACGCGCTGCGGCTGATCCACCTGCCCGAGCACAAGTCAGATATCGAACGGGCGCGGGAACGCCTGCGTTTCGACGAGGCGCTGGCCCTGCAACTGGTGCTGGCGGAGCGCCGCCACGACGCCGAGGGCCGCGCCGCGCACTCCTGTCCGCCCCGAAACGACGGCATCGCCAAGGACTTCGAGAGCCGCCTGCCGTTCGAGCTGACCGCCGGGCAGCAGAAGGTCATCGCCGAGATTTCCGGCGACCTGTCCCGCGCCCACCCGATGCACCGGCTGTTGCAGGGCGAGGTCGGCTCCGGCAAGACGATCGTGGCACTGCACGCCATGCTGCAGGTGGTCGACGCCGGGTTGCAGTGCGCGCTCTTGGCCCCGACGGAAGTGCTTGCGGCACAGCACTATCGGTCGCTGCGCGCGATGCTCGGCGATCTGGGCACCGCGGGCGAGCTGGGCGCGGCGGAGAACGCCACCAAGGTGGTGCTGGTGACGGGGTCGATGTCGGCGAGCGCGAAGAAGGCGGCGCTGCTGGATGCGGTCACCGGCGAGGCGGGCATCGTGATCGGCACGCACGCGCTGATCCAGGACGCGGTCGAGTTCTACGACCTGGGCATGGTGATCGTGGACGAGCAGCACCGCTTCGGTGTCGAACAGCGGGACGCGTTGCGCGCCAAGGCCAAGCCGGGCATCACCCCGCATCTGCTGGTGATGACCGCGACCCCGATCCCGCGCACCATCGCCATGACCACCCTCGGCGACCTCGAAACCTCCACTCTCACCGAACTTCCGCGCGGCCGTTCGCCCATCACCACGAAAGTCGTTCCCGCCAAGATGCATCCGAAGTGGGTGGACCGGGCATGGGAACGCATCCGCGAGGAGGTGGCGGCGGGGCGGCAGGCCTATGTGGTGTGCTCGCGCATCGGCGGCGACGAGGAGGAAGGCGCAACGGGTAAGGGTCGCAAGGGCAAATCCGCAGAGGAGAAGGAGGCCCCGACCACCCACGCCGCCGTGGACGTCTACGAGACGCTGCGCGCCGGCGAACTGGCGGACCTGCGGGTCGGTCTGCTGCACGGACGACTGCCGAACGACGAGAAGGACCGCGTGATGCGGTCGTTCAACGAGGGCGAGATCGACGTGCTGGTCTGCACCACCGTCGTCGAGGTCGGCGTGGACGTCCCGAACGCGACGGTGATGGTGATCGTCGACGCCGATCGCTTCGGCGTGAGTCAGCTGCACCAGCTGCGCGGCCGCGTGGGCCGCGGCAAGCACGCCGGGCTGTGCCTGCTGATCACCGAGACCTCGCCGATGGGCAGCGCCATGGTCCGGCTGGAGGCGGTCGCGGGCACGCTCGACGGCTTCGAGCTGTCGGTGCTGGACCTGCGCCAACGCCGCGAGGGCGACGTCCTGGGGTCCGCGCAGTCCGGTACCGCTCGCAGCCTGCGCCTGCTGTCGCTGCTGGACGATCTCGAGGTGATCACGGCCGCGCAGCAGTTCGCCCGCGAGGTGGTCGAGGCAGATCCCGGTCTTCGGAAGCATCCGGGTCTGGCGACGATGATGCACGCGGCCGTGGACTCCGAGCGCCTGGAGTATCTGGCCAAGTCCTGACGGCCGGGCGCCGGTCCTGTGTACAAAGGAAGAGCCGCATGTCGCCGGGTGGCTGGAGGAGCGTAGGCGGCGATCGATGCGGGAGAGGAAGTGGGCGATGGGGTTTCGCATCGTCCGGACATGTCTCGGTGGTGGGGGATGCTGCCGGAGCAAGGGGCACGGCGTCGCCCACCGCGAGTCGGAAGGGAGTGCCCGTGGTAGCTATCGAGGTCGGATGGGGGCGGAAACCGCTACTACCGCAAACACTTTCCAGAATGCGGGTGCGGCAGCGACTGGGCGGGCTGCCGCCGACCATGCTGGTGCTCACCGGCATCGTGAGCGTGCAGGTCGGCGCCGCGGTGGCGAACAAGCTCTTCGCCGCCACCGGACCCGCCGGAGCGGTCGGGCTGCGACTGTTCTTCGCCGGGGTGGTGCTGCTGGCCTTCTGGCGTTCCTCGCTGCGCATCGATCGCCGGGCGCTGCCGGTCGTACTGGCGTACGGTGCCGTGCTGGCGGCGATGAACCTGTGCTTCTACGAGTCGATCGACCGCATTCCCCTCGGCATGGCGGTCACCATCGAATTCCTCGGCCCACTCGCGGTGGCGCTGGGCGGTTCCCGCCGCTGGGTCGACCCGGTGTGGGCGGTGCTGGCCGGCGGCGGCGTCCTGCTGCTCACCCACGCCGACGGCCCGGTCGCCTGGACGGGTGTACTGCTGGCCCTCGCCGCCGCGGCCTGCTGGGCGTGCTACATCCTGCTCAGCGCCAAACTCGGCGAAAAGACCACCGGCGGAGGCGGTCTGGCCCTAGCCATGGCCTTCGGCGGCGTCCTCATGACCCCCGTCGGCATCGCGAGCGCGGGCACCGCCCTGCTCGAACCCTCCGTCCTGGCCGTCGGCTTCGGCGTGGCAATGCTCTCCTCGGTCCTGCCCTACTCGGTCGAACTGGAAGCCCTCCGCCGCATCCCACCCCGAGTCTTCGGCGTCCTCATGAGCCTCGAACCCGCCGTCGCCGCCTTGGCGGGCCTGGCAGTCCTGGGCCAGCTACTCAACTTCCAGCAGTGGGGCGGGATCGCGTGCGTGGTGGCGGCTTCCGCGGGGGCCACCAGATCAGCGAAGGGGACCACTCCACCCGAGGCATGAGCGGCCAGCCCGATTCCGGGCGGACTTCACCTCTCCGGCAAGTCATTTCGGTCTCCGAGAGCGGCAGCGAAAGCCGGATGCGTACGGATGACAACCACGTCCTCACTCGTCAACGGTCCGCAGCGCGCGAATCGCCGCGCCGCACCGAATGCCAGGATGGCGGTCAAAACTCCACCGGGCAGCCAGAAAGGGAAGAAGGCCACGAACAGGGGAATGTAGAGCCACTCGGACCCCGCGAGGCGGGCGAGCACTGCCGCCCCCAGAATGACCCCGATCCAGGCGTCCACTGCTCCCTTCCCCTGGTCGTCTGATGGAATCTGATTGCGCCGCTCCGACGTTCCGCCAGCGCTCTCCCGTGCGCACTGTAAACGTCAGGAAGCTCATGCCGCAGTTCCAGCTGGAGAAACCTGACCCCCGGTGTAGGGTTCATCCGCTTCCTCTCCCCATGGTCGGCCGACGACCTGACACGTTCTTGCACCGAAATATTCGCCTTCTGAATATCGCTGCGAGACTGTGTCATTGGACCCACCTGTCATGCTGGCGGCGACGAAAGTATGCCTCGCCTGCGTAGGAATCCTCGGGCTCCGCTCCTATGTCGAGGGCCCCGTACATGCAGTTTCAGGCGAGAACTCCGGTGGCGTAGTCGTCCAGCTGGCGTACGGCGCGAGAGGTCTCCCACGGTGCCATTCGGGCCCTGGTGTCGGCGTAGACCTGCATGACGCGATATGAGGTCCATCCGCGAGTGAGGTCGATCGCGTCGCGGGCCGCTGTGCAGGCCCGTTCGATGTCGGTCTCTGCGGCGACTCGCGCGAGTTCGAGGTATCCCTTCGCTCGGTCCCGTTTCATGTGCGGGGGGATGAGCGGCAGTGTAGCTTCGATTCTGTCAGCGGCGGCGGCGAATTCACCGGACAATGCCAGGCATTGCGCGGTCGTCCTACCAGTGACCCACCGCGAGTGGTAGTAGGCATAAGATTCGTCCGGAGTGGTCTGCTCGGCGAAATCGTCGGTGCCACGGTCCAATTGCGCCCACGCATGGCGGTGCCTGCCCGCTGTTGCGAAAGCCTTTGCCGCGCAGAGCCTCCGGAAATCAACCATTCGACCGTCACGTACGGGGATCAACAGCATCGCGTCCGCCAAATCGGCGGCTCGCGAATATTGACGGGTGGCGAGGGCCAACTTCGTGCGGCAGCAGAGTACCCCTGCCGCTACATCGGTGTCTCCGGCTTCATCCGCGTGCCGGTACGCCAGCTGGAACAGCTCATCGGCGCGCTGCAACTCCCCTTGGTCCCACACCGCCCAGGCGGTACTGGCGGTGGCTTTACCGGTTAGCGACTGGAGCGCGGGTTTCAGGCTCGTCGGACAGTCGCGCAGCAATGCGGTACATGACTTGGCTTGTGCTTCGATGATCGGTCGGACGGCATTCGCACCAAGCTTGTCATCCAATTGGATTGCCGCGTGGACTGATGTTTGCAGACGCTCGATGGAGTCGGCAGTAACAACGGGCGTGTCTCCTCGAAGGGCCGATATGCCCACTGCCGTCGCAGTCGAGACCAGGAAGTCTCGTCGGTTCACATCCGGGTCTCCCGTCAGTTCGTAGAATTACCTCGACCCCGACTTCAGGCGAGGACTCCGGTGGCGTACTCATCTAGCTGACGTACGGCACGAGCGGATTCCCATGGCATCATTTGAGCCCTGGTGTCGGCGTAGACCTGGCGGACGCGCGGCGAGGCATTTCCTCGAGTGAGGTCGACTGCTGTGCGTGCCGCTGTACATGCGCGGTCGATGTCGATTCCAGCCGCGGTACTCGCCAAATGGAGATTCCATAGCGCCTGGTCACGCTTTGCGTGTGCAGGGATGAGCGGCAACATCGTCTGCAACGTATCGGCCGCAGCATCCATCTCGTTGGACGCTTCCAGACAGCGGGCTGTGAGCGCGCCCGTTGTCCACCGCGACTGGTAGTAGCAGTACGATTCACCTGGAGTGGTCTGCTCATGGTGATCGTCGGTGACACGACCCAACTGTGCCCAGGCGTCGCGGTTACGACCGCTGGCGGCGAAAGCCTGTGCTGCACAAAGCCTTCGGAAGTCGATGACTCGGCCATCCCGTGCTGGAATCAACATCATAGCGTCCGCCAAGTCAGCGCCCCGCATGTACTGGTGTGTGTAGACCGCCAGTTGAGTGCGATGACAGAGGATTCCGGCCGCCAAGTCTGTGTCTCCGGATTCCTCAGCGTGCGTGTAAGCCAGTTGGAACAACTCGTCGGCGCGCTTGGTGTCCCCCTGATCCCAGACTGCCCATGCGTTGCTGGCCGTAGCCTCGCCAGCAAGCGACTGAAGTTCGCGTTTGAGATTCGCCGGACATTCGCGCAGCAGCGCCGTGCACGTCCGAGCCTGCGCTTCGATTATCGGGCGCGCTGCATTGGAGCCGAGTTTATCGTCCAGTTGCACCGCAGAGTGGACCGTGGTTCGTAGATGTTCGATCGCATCAGCGCCGACGATGGGTGTGTCGTCACCCCGCAGGGTCGACATGCCAACTACTGCCGCAGTCGTGGTTAGGAAGTCTCGACGGTTCACGTCCAGGTCTCCCGTCAGTTCGTGGAATCGTCTCTTGCTCCCATGGTCCGCGTTGATCAGAACCGTGTCGAGGCGCGATTGGAAGGCGATGCTGACTTGTGCGTTGGGGCGGCTCTCCCAGAAACTCACTGTGCGCTGCGCACATGTCAAGTCTTCCGCCAACTGCTGCTGAGTTTTTCTGGTCGCTTCCCGCAGAGCTTTGACGTGTCTCCCGGTCCACATCGTTACGTCCGCCACGGCACCCTCCCTGCCTGTTGCTGCCGATTGCTGAGACCTGCGTGCCCACTACCTTCCGCCGGCCTTGTGACCTGAGCAACATCTATCACGTGCTCGGTCGCCGAAGCGTCCAGAACGGTCACCGGAGCACTTTCGTCCGATGAAGGCCGACCCGAATGTTCCCGAAGGGAGAAGGTTCGAAATGGTGACGAATTTTCAAGCAGGAGAAGAGGTTACAACAGAGTCCGTGCGGTGGCGGCGGTTCGCCGAAATCGGCCGGCTCGCCGGTTGTGCTGGAGCGGCGTGATGGGTGACGACGGGAGTGTGTCACCTCCGACGGTGTGCGGGTTTGCCGATGCCGAGTTGGCGCATGAACAGATGCGCAGGCATCGCGAGTGCAGTCTCGAGCGATGTGTCTGGAAAGCCGCCGCGTACCACACATTGGTCCGAACAGGTTGTCTCGCACCGCAATCGCTCACTCCTCGGGACCGTGCCGCTGCGCGCGGCCTCGCATACCCACCTTTGCGGATCGAGATACCTCCGCCCGCTGCTCCGACCGCCGAGACATTGCGTCAGGTGCTCGATCGGCTCTCCGAGCTGGCGATGCCGCTCGGCTGTGCCGACCCAGGCGACGGGTCGCGGAGCGGGAGCTCGGGATGAGCGATCGGCGTACCGAAGTTGGCGGCTGGCAGGCGATCTGGCGGATCGATCGGCACCGCATTCGAATGTTGCTTGTCCGCAATACATCCGGATCGAGGCCGCTGCTGTCCGCGCCCGTTGCCGCCACCGCGCCGGATCTGGCGCAGATGCGCGAGCGTTTCCCCGATCTCTCGCCGCTGTGGGATGCGATCCGGCACGAGTACTGGACGGAAATCATTGCCACTCAGCAGGGCTCATCGAATCGAGCTGATGGAAGGAGGGTTCGTTGACATCCGATTCGGACTCTCGCTCGGTGCGGCTGCTCGCCGAGCGGGCCGCACGGGCGGGCTACCGCCTTGTCCACGGGCTGGGCGGTACCGATGCCTGGGTGCTGCTGGACGCCGACGACGGCGTGCCGCTGTACTCCGCCGCCACGCTCGATCTCATCGAGCGGTGGCTGTCCGAATGACGAGGTGGAGCGCCCGGTGAACCGGCGCGGCTACGGCATCGTTCGGGCTGACCTGGCGTCGTCGGTCGACGGATACGTCCGAGAGATTCGCGCCTTGGCAGTGGAACAGGAATGGGATCTGCGGGCGATCTTCGTAGAGCCTTCCGACCTGTGGTTTCCGCTGCTCTTGTCCTCGCTGGGGCTGCCCGGCACCGGTGTGGTTATCGTGCCGACGCCGGGGCACCTCGGCGGTTGGATGGATGTAGTCAGGGGGATGGTGGAGGTGTGGACGCTGGACCCTCCGAGGTGTTGGTCGCGGATCGAGACGGTGTCGGATGAACGCCGGGACAACCAGTCATGACTTTCGGGATGGCTGGAACCGTTGGTCGGCGTGGTGCGTCTGAGGTAGTGGAGCCGAGATGTTGCGTCAGGGGAGGAGTCGCAGTGGAAGCATCGAGAGGTTCGCCGCAATGGGTGAGGGAGGCGCCGCGATGGACGGCCGCTACGTCTGGCAGATTGCCATAGGGCTGGGGCCGCCGGATCGCGAAGGCCCGGGCTCGGTGTCGAGTGATGCGATTCATCCGGTCGCGCTGTCGCTGGGGGACAGCGTGCGCAAACTCGATGGTGGGGATGGGATTCCGTGCGTGACGGGATTCGGCCCGGTATCCGATCTGGCCGAGGCCGCGGTGCGGCTGAAGGGGTACGACTATGGCCTGGCGCATGTGCCGTTCGAATGCACACTGACCGTGTACGCGACAGACGACGAAATGGACGTGCTGCTTCGGCAGGTGTCCTGCGACCTAGCGGTGAATGCCGACGGCTACTCGTCGGCGGTGGGTCGGCACGTAACCATCGCTTTGCGGCCGATCTTCGAGTACGCCGCGATGGCGGCTTCGTATAGGTATCTGGTCGATCAGTACTCGGCGAACGCTGAGACATGAACGGGCCGGCTCGCTACCGAGGAGGCGGTCACGAGGCGACGGGAGGCGCACGTGGTTTGGTAAGGTCAGGCGGTCACGATGCGGCAGGGGATCGAGCTGAAGGGGGCGGTCGATGACACGCCGACTCGCGGTAGTTCTGCTGGTGGCATTGGCCCCGGGGCTGGGGGCGTGCAACGGTGGGGACGAGGGTGGCTCGACGGGGGCAGCGACGAGTAGCGCCGAGGCGAAGTTGTGGGATCCGTGTACTCAGATTCCGGACGATGCGCTGCAGCGTGCGGGGGTGGATCCGAGGACTAAGGAGAGCGGGATCGCGGGGGTGCACCAGAGCGGGTGGGAGATCTGCAGTTGGAGGGGGAAACGGTACACAGTTGGCGTGTTCTCCGGTAAACGATCGGTTCAGGAGATCGAGAGCAAGCCGGGTAACGTCGAGTTTCAAGACGTAGTGATCGCGGGACGCACGGGTCGGCAGTGGCGTGTCGAAGGAGCGAGTAAAGCCGACACTTGTGATGTCGCTTTCCCTGCTTCTCAGGGTGTGGTTCAACTGACGATCAGCAACAGCGCCATCATCGATAGCCCAGGCGATCCTTGCCTATCACTCAATACGGTCGGCGAGCAATTGGTTCCACTTCTGCCGCAATAGCAACGGGGAGGGCGTTCACAATGGCCGGAGAAGAAGCAGCGAGATGGCAACGCTTGGCCGAGCAAGCTCGCTCAGGTGGCCTGTATCTGGATGACGAAGCGATAGCACGTGAGTGCCTCGCGGCCTGTGACCAGCGACTGACAGATCTTCAGATCATGCTGGACACTGCGCGGTTCACTCAACGCGTCTCCGGGTTCGGCGATTTCGATATGGGTCGTGCACTCGAAGCAGGCTTCCTGAAGCAAGCCACCGGCGAGCCGAACTCTATCGACCAGGTCATCCTGGACCACATCGACACCGTGAAGAACATGCGCGAAGTCATGGCCCTCTCCATCAAACAGCTCACCGGCCAGGACGTCGACAACGCCGGTGAGATCGGCTCCACCGATCCGACGGGTAGGTAATCGTCGTGTCGTACCCCTATTACGGAATTCCCGATATGTCCCTACCCGCGATCGGTTCGCGGATGGGACGCGCATTGACGAGCTGGATCGCGGGGGAGGACATTCCCGACGCCACCAGCCCCAGCGAGGTGCAGGACCGGTACAACCGGCAGCGCGATTCCGTTCGTGGTGAGGCGTCGAAGATCGGGTTCGAGGGCGGGTTCCGGCCCCAATCCGTCCACAGCACAGACAATTTCGAACGACACGACCTGGCGACGTTGCGCGGGAAGGTCGACAAGATCGACCTGAAGGCCGTCGGTGATCTGGTGCAGGCGTGGCGGCAGATCGGGGTCAAGGAGACGACCTCGCTGCAGACGTTCCAGCTGGCGATGGGGAAGGCCACCGGTGAGGACATCTGGCGTGGCGAGTCGCGCAAGGCCGCCGCGCAGGCCGTCACCGATTACACGACCCAGGCGTCGCAGGTCGCCAAGGCCGCCGCGCTGACCAGCAGCAAGCTCTCGGAGTTGCGGACGGGCCTGGAACCGACGAAAGATCTTGTGCCGCATGTGCCGGAGCATCGCTCGGGTGCGAGCAATCTCCGGCACTGGATAGCCGGCCGAGGCTGGCGCAACGACGACACGGCGTACGCCAACGCCTACGCCGAGGCCAAACGCGTGCTGCAAACCGTGTACGCACCCGTTGTACGGGAAAGCGACACGAACGTCCCGCTCATCCCGAAGCCCAACGAGCCGAAACCCGGCCCGCCCGGTGACCAGCCGCCACCGTGGAAGCCCGGCGGCACCGCAACCGGTGGTCCCATCCCGTCGACCGGTCCGGACGCCAAACCCCCGACGCCGACTGCCGGTGAAGATGGTCCCGGGCCGCAAGGCACGGGCACGGAGAATTCGCAGCCCGACCCGACCGTCACGGGCCAGTCGGCAGGCACGGAGAATTCGGGGGACCTGACTGCTACCGATCCGGCGTCGACGACTGCGGCCAGTGTGGACGCGAACGGCACCGGTTCGAACGTACCCGGTTCGTCCCTACCTCGGGGCGGCAGCGGAAGTTCCGGCGGACCCATCGGCACCGGCGGCTCGGGCGGAGTCGGCGCTGGCGGTGTCGGCCAGGGTGGACCGGGCGGAGTCGGCGCCGGCGTGCCCTTCGCCGGACGCCCCGGCGCAGCCGCCGACGCCGGTGCCCGGCCCGGATCGTCCGCCGGTCGTGGCGGCGCCAACGGCATGCCGGGCATGGGAGGCCCGGCCGCCGCGGGCCGCGGTAAAGGCGACAAGGACGAGGACCGCACCAAGAACATTCCCGAATACCTGGTGACGAAGGAGCACGGTGACGAGCTGACGGGTATCCCGGACCTGCCGAAGACGGTACCTCCCGTTCTCGGCACATGACGGCGGCCGTGCTGTCGGCGCGCCCGAAGGGTCGGAAATGTCTGGCCAGCAACATCTTCGGTGCGGCAGGTAGCCGCGTGCAGAGGCCCGCGAATGCGCGCTGACAGGCAGTGGCGGTTCAGCGCGGCCGAGTTCCGAGTGCTCTGGGATTCGACCGGCCGAGATGTGCTGCCCTACCCGTTGGCGCACCGGTTCACCACCGAACACACCCAGGAGGAGGTGAACCGCAGTCGGCAACGGGCGGCGAGCACGGTTCTCCCGCGGCTCGACGAGGATCTCGAACGCGCCGTCACCGTCCTGCTGGCACCCGAGGCCCGCGTCGAGATCTCGGGATTTCGCGGACACCGCCGCGAACACCGCATCCGCATCCACGCCGCGGTGCACGACCGCCACGGCGCGATCGCGGTCCAGCGCCCCGGCCCGGACGACACCACCGGCGGCGACATCCACCTGACGTTCCTCGCTGCCGAGCGGGTGGCCTCCGCATTGGTCGCGAAGTTGCCCGAATGCGCTGCGGGACAAGGCCGAACGGTATCCATCCCGGTGGCGGAGCTGGACCGCCCCACCAGCAACGACCCCTGGGTCATCGCCCCGCGAGACCAGCTCACACGCCTGTTCAACCGCCCGACCACCGCGACATTCCACATCGCCGTCTACCCGTGGGGCAGCCCCGACAACCGCCACACCGAGGGCCGCAAGGACTTTCAGATCATCGACTGGGCCGATGACGGCCGCTACGCCTGCTTCGGCGACCGCACCGTCACGGTGAAACCCACCGACTCCACTCGAATGACCGCCCAGCTCCGGCAGATGCTGTCCCGCACGGTCGCCGAAGTCCGCGACGGCGTGCATCCGCCGCCCTGAGTCTTACCGCGGCAAACCCACCGAGGACCCGAACCGGTGCCCGCAACATGATGGACTCGGTCGGCGCGGCACCGTCAGCCCGCGGCGACGGCCCGGGAGCACAACGCACATTCGGCCCGTCGGACGCCGGGCAGCTAGGGTCGTCCTGTCGTTGGACGGATATGGCCGTGCCGGGACGGCGTTGACGGATGGAGGTCGTCGGTTCATGGCATTGCCACGGGTGGTGTGGTTGGTCGTGGCAGTCGCGGCGGCCCTGTGGGGCGTGTTCGTCGCAACCGAACCGCTGTACCAAATCTCCTCCTGCGAAGCCGTGAATATGGATGCCGTATGCGGCAATTCGATCTTCGCGCGATACGGCGCGGGATTGGTCGCGTTGTCAGCAGTACCGGTCGTCCTCTGCGCGGTCCCTGCCGCACCTGCTCTGCGGCGATACTCCTGGCTTGCCGCCGCGACGATCCTGCTCATCTCGGCAGCGGCGCTGACCGCCAACGACTCCGTCTTCGGCGCACTGGCCTACTACCTGCCGGTGGGCGTTCTCGCCCTCGCGGTGGCGTGGCTACAACGGTGGTACGAGCGCCGCCGAAATTCCCTGCCGCAATGACTATTCCGTCATGCATCCTCAGTGGAAACGCCAGCTGCCTGATCGGAGACAGTCGCGCTCTCGTTCTGCTCGCCGGGTGATGGATCGACCCCGTACTCGTTCAACACTCGTTCATCGACGTAGATCGGGGAGCCCACCCGCATCGCGATATTGACCGAGTCCGACGTGCGGGCCGGAACTCGTACATTGCCGTGGAAAAGCAACTCGGATTCGAACCTTTCCTCCCGCCGACCCACTACTCGTACTTCAAGGAGGGGATGTCCGAGCGCCGCAAGGAGGTTTCCGACCAGGTCGTGCGTCAGTGGTTCGACCGGCACTACGCCCTCCCGAGCCAAGACAACCGCGGTCGCCTCCGCATCCCCGACATGGATCGGCAGAAAGCGGCGGTCGCCATCGGCCGCGCGCAGCCACAGGACAGCCTGCCTCCGGGGTTCGGCACCCTCGATCGGTAGATGCTCGATGGTGATGCCTACCACGTGAAGTTCCCGCACGCCGCCCCTTCCGAACCGTCGGCGAAGGTCAGCGCGATCCTACCGCCGCGGTCTCCACGTTCCGCAGATGTCGTCGCGCACGGTCTCCACGTTCCGCATCGGCGTTCACCCGGGTCCTGAACGGGGATCCGCAGCGGCTGTCGGCCGGTATTTGCCGAGCGGTCTCGCCTCGGCCTCGGAGCCCCATCCGCCGGTGTAACGGCGTGTTTCCTTGTCGTACCGGCAAAGTCATCCGGGATGACTGAGCGTGCGCCATAATCGTCAATGGCATTGGGCGACACGAGATGTGGCTGAGGGGGCGATGCGGTGGCGGCCGGTACGAACGACTATCTTTCTTTGCTTCCTTCGACCTTGCAATGGGTATCGGAGGAACTCGACGCGTTGTCGCCGATACCGTGGTCGTTGTGGATCGGTGGTCTGTTCCCCGTCTACCTTGCCGCGGTGTCCGGTGCGATCTGGGCGTGGCGGGGCTTCTTCTGGCCTGTTCACTGCGCCTATCCGCATACGAGTAAGGGGTGGCCCTGCCGTAACTGGGTGGCAGGGGAATGGAGTCGCTGTCGGCACCACAATCGCCCCTTCAAGTACCGATACGGGCATCAAGTGGAGGTCAAGCTTCAGCGTTGGCAGACAGTGCGGCGGGGCAGAATCGTCGACAGCCCACGGCGCGGGGTCGGGGTGCTGCGGCTCCGGCCGGACGGTTCTACGCTCCTGTACGAGAAAGGCTTTGCCAGGCCGCCCATGGGCGTGGTCAAACTCTTGCCCACCAAGGCGAAGGAAGGAATTCGGCGACTCCGGGAGGCGCGCCTTCGCACGCCGGAAAATCGGGACGAAACTGTCGGGGCGGTGCAGGAGAGCTGGGAACCCCTGGCGCAGCGCACCGACATCGCGCAAGGTCTCGAACAGGTAGTGCGGGCCACGCGGTTCGCTACCGTCGCGTTCAGTGTGGCGCTCGGACTGACCATCCCCGCCATCGTCGTGCATGATCCGGTTCGGACTGCGCTGCAGTATCTGGCGACGTTGGGCTTCGTTCTGGCTTGGGCGGCAACGGATTCGGGGATTTACCGGCGTCGGGCCGATTGGCTGAGGGGTGCGTGCCTGAAGTCGCTGAAGTGGTGGCTCTGGGTTTTCGTGCCGGTGGGAGTGGCCAACCTTTTCTTCGCGGCGGCCAACAAGTCACCGACGTGAGTTTGCTGGGCGGCCTGGGGCGCCGGTTATGTCAGCGGCGTTCAGGGTGTTTCGAGCAGGCGTTTGGGGTGCATGCCGTTGACCTGGCCGATGAAGGGAGGGTGGATGCTGTAGCCGAGCATGCGGCGGATGTGTTCGGAGACGGTGCGGGCGGTGGTGCGGCCGGTGGACAGGGTGAAGGCTTCCTGAGGTCGCAGCCAGGGCTCGCAGTACTGGGCTGTGACGGCCAGGCGTGGATGGTCGGAGCGGTTCGCGCCCCCGCCGTGCCAGAGGGTTCCGAGGAAGAACACGCACGACCCCGGTGACATTTCGACGCTGATGATCGGGTCGGTGTCGGTAGGCCGCCGGTCGGCCCAGCGGTGGCTGCCCGGGATGACGACGGTGGCGCCGTTGGACGCGGTGAAGGGATCGATGGCCCACACCGTGGCCGCCGAGAGCGGCGGGCGGGGCCGGGCGAGCGGGTAGAACGCGTCGTCGTGGTGCAGCAGCTGCGTGCTCTCGCCGGGCAGGATGTTGATGACCTGCAGTTGGGACAGTAGGTAATTCGGCAGGAACAGCCGGTCGAGCAGGGCCAGTACGCGCGGATGATCGACGAGGCGGTCGCAGTCGCGGGTCTTGTCCAGCACGCTGTAGAGCCGTTGGGTGCGTTGGCCTTCGAACATGTTGCGGCCGGTGTGATCGAGCAGTTTTGCGGCGGTTTCGCGGATGCATGCGCAGTCCTCGGCCGTGATCAGGTCCTCGAGGACGACGTAGCCGTCACGTTCGAGGGCAGTGATATCGGTGTCGACCACCGCCGAATCCACTGTGAAACCGGAGCTTTCGGTCGACTTGTAGCGGCGCGCCAGGTCGCTGCCCAGATCTTCGAGTTCGGTGACAGTGCCATAGGAGGGAGTCTCGTGGTTCATGGTGTGTCTTCCTCTTCGCTGAGTCCCACAGCTCCGGAGACGAACGCCCAGAGCTGGTCGATGACGGACTCCGGAGCCGGACGAGGGGTACGGGTGAGCGCGACAGAGACCATGGCGTTGGTGCCGCCGAGGGTGGCGGCGGCCAGGTACTCCGGGTCTCGATCGGTCGGGATTTCGCCCTGGTGCTGGGCACGTCGCATATTGCGGGCACCGAGTTCGACGAGCATGGTCAGCCGCGCGGTGTGCGCGGCCGCCACCTCGCCGTCGCCGACCAGGCCACCGAGCACGATCGGGGCCAGCGGCTCCCCGTAGAGAAACCCTACCCAATCCCGGATCCGATGCTGTTCCCTTGCAGCCCAGCTGGTTTCGGTGTATTCGCGCAGCGCCGCAGCCTCGCAGAGCCGATCGTAGAACGACTCGAGCACCGCGATCAGCAATCCGGTGCGGGTGCCGAAGTACCGATACGGCAGCCCCGTGCTGACGCCCGCGCGCCGTGCGACCGCCGCGACCTCCAACTGCCCGGTCTCCCGCAACTCATCCGCCGCGGCCTGCAACAGATTCTGGCGCGCGGCGCTGCCGCGCGCGGTTACTGTCTTGCTCACCGCCCGATGGTAAGTTGAGTTCAACTCAATTGGCAAGTGTCGAGAGGCAGCCGGTTCAACGTGCCGCAGCACGCACCGTGCCGATCGAATCCCCAGGGCTTCTCGGGCCGGGGAATCGCCTGGTCGAAGGTTTAGAGTCGGGTCATGAAAGACCGTGCTGTGCTGATCGCGGGTTTGATCGGTGGTGTTGTCGGCGTGGTGTCGGCGAGTCCGTTCGCTCTGTACTTCGGGTTCGGGAATCCTGTGTTCGCCACCGTCGTTGTCGGCGTGGGGATTTTGCTGGCTGGAGCCGGAATGGTCGGTGGCTTGTGTGCTGCGCTGGCGTGGGCTGTCGAGGCGGATCGGCGTAGCGGTGGTTACCGCTGTCGTGGTGTGGGCCGGGTGTAGCCGGCCAAGTCGATGTTAAGTCGATTGCAAGTCCGGGCCGTTGTCATTGCCGACAGTCAGGTATGGCTCGGACAGGAGTTGGGACGACGTGAATCGACGAGCGAGTACGGCCATCGGGGTTGCGGCACTGGGGATTGCGGCCTTGGGGATTGTGGCGCCGCAGGCGGCCGCTGATCGGGGGCCGGAGGTGGAAACGCATACGCTCGCGCCCGGAATCTGGTGCACCGGAACGGTGTGCCGCAACGACACCGAACAGACCCACCGTATCGACTGGGAGGCGATCTGCCACAACCCCGGAGCGACGCAGGAATGGGTCACGGTGCCGGGGCAACATACCTGGGTGGGACCGCACAGCTGGGTGGGTCTGCGCGCGGACTGCCCGGTCGAGCAGGAACCCGGCAGATGGGTGCAGGACCCGCCCTATTACACGGGAACCTACAGCAATGGCCCGGGCTATTACGTGTATCCCCAGCCGCGCTGGGAATCCGGCGCCACCCACAGGGGTGTGGTGCGGGACGCGGGGTACACCGGTGCGGTCCCGGACAATTCGCAGCCGCCCGCCCCCACACCGCTCCAATATCTCCTGGGCCTTCCCAGCGGGTCGGCGGGCTGAACGAGTTCCCCGGCGAGTCCGGCATCTGCACCGTGTGGGCGGCCGGACCGACGAATTGCCTACCGGCCGTGGCGGTTACAGCGCGAGCATGGCCGCGGCGACCTGGTCGGCCGCCCTATGCCGCAGCGCGGTTCCCATATCGTCGAGAACGAGCAGTCGGGCGCGGGGGATTTCGGCGGCGAGGGCCTCGCCGTTGCCGACCGGGAAGAACGGGTCGGCTCGACCGTGCACCACGAGTGTGGGGAGGTCGAGCGAACCGAGCCGGTCGCGCCAGCGTGGGGCGCAGTCGATGCGGGAGAACACCATCCCGAGTTGGTTCGCCTGATGCACCGCGGGATCGCTGGAGGGTGTCCGATCCCAGATCCGGGCCGCCGTCGTTCGCGCTTGCTCCGGATCGTTGCCCAGCGGTTCGGCACCTGCCGCGGCGAACTCGGCTACAGCGTCCCGGTCGGTCCAATCCGGCATCGGACGGGAGAACAGCGCGCCCAGGACCGCGTGGTCGTGGTCCGGCAGGTCCGCATCGACCGGGCCCGGCGCCACCGGCCGCGTGCCGACGAGGGTGAGCGCGGAGAAGACGTCTGGATGATCCAGCGCGGCGACCTGAGCGACCATCCCGCCCACCCCGATACCACCGAGATGAGCGGTCCCGGCCCCCAGCACCTCGACCAGCGCGGCCGCGTCGGCGACCAGGTCTCGCAGGTCGTACGCCGGATTCTCCGGGTCCACGGTCGTCGATGCGCCGGAGTCGCGCAGGTCGTAGCGGACCACGCGGCGCCCGCCCGCCGCCAGCCGCTCGCACAGCGGGTCGGGCCAGGACAACATCGTCGTGCCACCCGCCAGCAGCACGAGCGGATCCTGCGCGCGGCCGAAACTCTCGATGCCCAGATCCACACCGTTCGCCCGTACCGAGGTCGTGCTCGATCGTGTCGGTCTCGCCATACCTGCCTCCTGTCTGTCGTACACCCCGAAGGTCCCGACGGCAGATCCACCCGAAAATAATCGGTGCCAGGATCCGGTCATGTGGTCGTGCCGATGTACTCGCATATCGGGCGCGGCGTTATCGCGAAGCCGCAGCGCAACTATCCTGCTCTTCGAACTCCGGCTGCGGTGTGTGCGAGGCGAATACGTGCCGGGTTTCGCGGGCGTGAGGTGCGCGAGATCGTGAACTCGGCGTGCTTGCTCCGCGCCCGGCATTTATCTACTGTCTACGTACGTAGGCAGTAGTTGTGGTTGGATCGGCCCAGTGCGGTTCCGACCGGCTTTCCCCGTCGTTTTCGGTGGGGCGGAAAGGATGTGCACGATGACGAATTCCGAGAATCTGTCGCGCCGGATGGCGGCAGGAGCGGTCGCCGCGGTCGCGGTGGCGGCCGGTGTGGCCGTTGCTTTCTCGGCCCCCGCGTCCGCGGAGACCGCCGTTGTCGCCGAGCCCGGTGCCGTGACGGTGGAAGAAGTGCACGGTAAGGGCAATGGGAATCGCGGCAAGGGCAACAACCGTGGCCGCGGTTGGGACCGCGGGCCGGGCTGGGATCGCGGCTGGGACCGTGGCTGGAATCGCGGCTGGGATCGCGGCCCCGGCTGGAATGGCCCCGGCTGGAACGGCCCGGGTTGGAATGGCCCCGGTTGGAACGGTTTCCGGCTGCCCGGCACCGGCAGCGCTTTCTGACCCGGCGCGCCGAAAAGGCGCGAATGCCCAGCGTCCTACGCTTCTCGGTCCGGAGCAGGTGAGTGGACTGTCGCGGACGTCGAAAGGTCCGCGACAGCCGCTCACTGGACCGCGCGGGGGTAGGGCAGGTCGATCGATGTATTCTCGGTGACAGCCAAGGGACGCCCGATCTGCGGAAACGCACGCTGCGGACACGTCGACCGCTCACACACCTTGCACCCCGCACCGATGGGAATAGCGGCAGAGGGATCATCGAGCTGCAATCCCTTCGAATACACCAGCTTGTCGGCGTATTCGATATCGCACCCCAGCCCGATAGCGAATTCCTTTGCCGCCGTGCCGAACCCGCGCGGTGTGGAGTGGGCGGTACGGGCGATCCAGAGATACCGGCGCCCGTCGGGCATCGAGGCGACCTGGGTGAGGATGCGCCCGGGATGTGCGAACGCCTCGTGCACCACCCACAGCGGACAGCTCCCGCCCACCCGGGAGAAGTGAAACGCGGTGGCGGACTGGCGTTTCGAGATGTTCCCGGCACGGTCGGTCCGCACGAAGAAGAACGGCACCCCGCGCTGCCCCTGCCGCTGCAGCGTCGACAGACGATGGCAGACCGTCTCGAAACCGACCTCGAATCGCAGGCCGAGCAGATCGATGTCGTAATGCAATTCCTCCGCCGAGCGCAGGAACTTCCCGTACGGCAGCACCAGCGCACCGGCGAAGTAGTTCGCCAGCCCCACCCGCGCCAGCGACCGGGACTCACCGGTGAGCGACGGCGTATCGCTGAGCACCTCGTCGATGAGCGGCCCGTACAGCAGGAACGCCAATGTGGTCGCGATCTGGAACGCCCGCTGCCCGGGCCGCAGCCGCCGGGCCAGGGTGAGCGTGCGGGTTTCGCTGTCGAAGTGGCGTTTCGGGATGGCCGGGTCCGCGCCATCGCCGCGGACCAGCACCGTTACCCCGGCTCGTTCCTCGGCGACGCGGGCCAGCTGCCGGTCCAGCGATCCGATGGACAGCCCGCACTCGTCGAACAGCCGCTCGGCGGCCAGATCCAGTTGCGCGATGTGGTTGTGATGGTCGTAGAAGAAATCGCGGACGTCTTCGTAGGGCATCGGCACGCCGGGCGCGCCGGTCGGCGTGGCGACCTTGGAGGACAGCAGGTCCAGCTGGTCGGTGGCCGCGCGCAGGCGGCGGTGCATCGCGACGATGGTCTTGGCGACCTCGGGTAGCCGAGTGGCGAGATCCTCGACCTCGGCGGCGGGCGGCGCCGTGCCGCCGGCGGCCTCCACCAGCACCTCGTGCAGGTCCGACACCAACCGGGCGTCCGAGTCGGCGGCGAAGAACTGGACGTCCAGATCGAACGTCGAATTGAGTTTCAGCAGTACCGGAATGGTGAGCGGCCGCTGGTCACGCTCGAGCTGGTTGAGATAGCTGGGGGACAGCTCCAGCGACTTCGCCAGCGCCGCCTGGGTCATCCGCCGTTCCTCGCGCAACCGCCGTAGTCGGGCACCCGCATACATCTTGCGCACGCCGCCGATGCTACCCACTGGCTTCGCAAACATTGCAATATTGGCGGTACTCGCCGACAAAAATCTACCGTTGCAAGGTGTTTTGCGGTCGAGCCGTGCTGCGTAGCGTGCGAAGTATGAAGCCTCATATCGTACGTGCCCACGCCGCGGCCGATGACTTCCCCCGGGCGGAGCATCTGGCGACGCGGATCGCTGAGGTCGCCGCGGACCCGGTCGCGGTGCCCGGGGAGGTTGCCGAGATGATCGTCAACCGGATCATCGACAACGCCGGGGTGGCCGCCGCCGCACTGCTGCGCCGCCCGCCGACGACCGCACGGCACCAGGCCGAGGCGCACCCGTATCGGCCCGGCGCCACGGTGTTCGGCCTGCCCGCCGCGCAGCGGTTCGCGCCGGAGTGGGCGGCATGGGCCAACGGAGTCGCCGTGCGGGAGTTGGACTTTCACGACACCTTCCTGGCCGCCGAGTACTCACACCCCGGCGACAACATCCCGCCGATCCTGGCGGTCGCGCAGCACACCGGGCGCAGTGGCGCGGAGCTGATCCGCGGCCTGGCCACCGGTTACGAGATCCAGATCGACCTGGCGCGCGGTATCTGCCTGCACGAGCACAAGATCGACCATGTGGCGCATCTGGGCCCGTCGGCGGCCGCGGGCATCGGCACGCTGCTCGGCCTCGACGTCGAGACCGTGTATCAGGCCATCGGTCAGGCGTTGCACACCACCACCGCGACCAGGCAGTCGCGCAAGGGCGAGATCTCCACCTGGAAGGCGTACGCCCCCGCGTTCGCCGCAAAGATGGCCGTGGAGGCGGTGGATCGGGCGATGCGCGGCGAGGGCGCGCCCGCTCCGATCTGGGAGGGCGAGGACGGGGTGATCGCCCGGCTGCTGGGCGGGCGGGATGCGGAATACGCTGTGCCGCTGCCGGTCCCGGGTGAACCGAAGCGCGCGATCCTCGACAGCTACACCAAGGAGCATTCCGCCGAGTACCAGAGTCAAGCGCCGATCGACCTGGCCCGGCGGATGCGGTCGCGCATCGGTGACCTCGACCAGGTCGTCTCCATCGTGTTGTACACCAGCCACCACACCCACGTGGTGATCGGCAGCGGTTCGGGGGATCCGCAGAAGTACGACCCGAATGCCGGCCGGGAGACGCTGGACCATTCCGTGCCCTACATCTTCGCCGTCGCGTTGCAGGACGGGACCTGGCACCACGAGCGCTCGTACGCGCCGGAGCGGGCGCGGCGGCCCGACACCGTGGCGCTGTGGCACAAGATCCGCACCGTGGAGGATCCCGAGTGGACGCGCCGCTACCACTCGGCCGACCCGGCGGAGAAGGCATTCGGCGCGCGTGCCGAAGTGACGCTGACCAGCGGCGAGACGATCGTCGACGAACTGGCGGTGGCCGACGCGCATCCGCTCGGCGCGCGCCCGTTCGGACGGGAGCAGTACATCGCCAAATTCCGCACGCTCACCGAGGGCGTGCTCGAACCGGCCGAACAGGACCGCTTCCTGGCCGCGGCGCAACGCACCCCGATGCTGCGGCCGGGCGAACTCGACCAGCTCACGTTCACCGTGTCAAACGCGGTCCTCGCCACCGCGCCGTCGACCGGAAAGGGAATCTTCTGATGTCAGCGCGGATCCCACACCACGGCCTGGGCCGCGATCACCGCGGTGCCGTTGAAGGTGACCGCCGGGGAACCGTGCAGCCGGTACCCCTCCTCGAGCAGTGTGCTGATCCGCTCGCAGAAGGTGACGTCGTCGGGTCCGGTGATCAGGCGATAGCGCAGCGGCTCGGTCATGAGCCGAGCCTAGTGGGGGTGGCTCACATCGCTGGGCGGTGGTTGGCGTGAGTGGGTTGATGGTGGGGGAGCGGACGGCGGGGGAGAAGCGGCGGGGGTTGCGGGACGGGTTGGGGAGCGGGCGGATTCAGCGGTTGCCGGGGGCGTTCAACCCGTTGGTGGCCAAGGTGATTCAGGAGATCGGGTTCGAGGGGGTGTATGTGTCCGGGGCGGTGGTGTCGGCGGAACTCGCGCTGCCCGATATCGGGTTGACGACGTCGAGTGAGGTGACCGCGCGGGGGCGGGAGATCGCGCGGGTCACCGAGCTGCCGACGTTGATCGATGCCGACACGGGATTCGGCGAACCGATGAACGCCGCCCGCACCGTCACGCTGCTGGAGGACGCGGGGCTGGCCGGATGTCACATCGAGGACCAGGTGAACCCGAAACGGTGCGGGCATCTCGACGGCAAGGCGGTGGTCCCGGCAGCCGACATGGTGCGGCGCATCCGCGCCGCGGTCTCGGCCCGCCGCGATCCGGACTTCGTGATCTGCGCCCGCACCGACGCCCGCGGCATCGAGGGCCTGCCCGCGGCGATCGACCGGGCCAAGGCATACGCGGACGCGGGCGCCGACCTGATCTTCACCGAGGCGCTGGCCGACGCCGCGGAGTTCGTGAAGTTCCGTGCGGCCGTGGATGTCCCGCTGCTGGCCAATATGACCGAGTTCGGCAAATCCGAGCTGCTGTCGGCACGGACGCTGGAGGAGATCGGCTACAACGCCGTCATCTACCCGGTGACCACACTGCGGCTGGCCATGTTCGCGGCGGAGCAGGGCTTGCGCGAGATCGCCGCCGCCGGAACCCAATCCGGTCTGCTGGATCGCATGCAACACCGATCGCGGCTGTACGAGCTGCTCGATTACCAGCGTTACAACGAGTTCGATTCCGGCATATTCGATTTCACCGTGAGCGAGTGACCCATGACCGAGATCAAGAAGGGCTTGGCCGGAGTGGTGGTCGACACCACCGCCATCTCGAAGGTCGTGCCCGAGACCAACTCCCTGACCTACCGCGGCTATCCGGTGCAGGACCTGGCCGCGCACTGCTGTTTCGAGGAGGTCGCCTACCTGCTGTGGCACGGCGAACTGCCCGACTCGAATCAGCTGCAGGCGCTGTGCCACCGCGAACGCGCGCTGCGGCCCCTCGACCGCTCGCTGCTCGCGCTGATCGACAAGCTGCCCGAGACCTGCCACCCGATGGATGTGGTGCGCACGGTGGTCAGCTATCTCGGGGCCGAGGACCCGCTCGAGGATCGCGGGAAGAGCCCGGAGGCATTGCTGGCCAAGGCATTGCGTATCACCGCGATCCTCCCGACGGTCATCGCGGCCGACCTGCGCCGCCGCCGCGGCTCGGACCCGATCGCACCGGATGCGCGGCTCGGATTCGCCGAGAACTTCCTCACCATGTGCTTCGGTGACTCCGCGCAACGGCAGCTGGACCCGCGCGTCGTGCGGGCGTTCGAGACATCGCTGATCCTGTACGCCGAGCACAGTTTCAACGCCTCCACCTTCGCCGCCCGGGTCGTCACCTCCACCGAATCGGATATGTACAGCGCTGTCACCGCTGCCATCGGTACCTTGAAGGGGCCGCTGCACGGCGGCGCGAACGAGGCCGTCATGCACGCGATGCTGGAGATCGGGCGGCCGGAGCGGGTGCGGGAGTGGTTGCGCGACAAGCTGTCCCGCAAGGAGAAGGTGATGGGCTTCGGGCACCGGGTCTACAAGAACGGCGACTCCCGGGTGCCCACCATGGTGGCGGCCCTGACGGAGGTCGCCGAGGTGACCGGCGGCCACGAGTGGCTGCGGATGTACACCGAGCTGGCAGCCGCGATGGCGGAGGAGACCGGCATCGAGCCCAACCTCGACTTCCCGGCCGGGCCCGCCTACTACCTGATGGGCTTCGACATCGACATGTTCACGCCCATTTTCGTGATGAGCCGCATCACCGGCTGGACCGCGCACATCATCGAGCAGTCCCAATCCAACGCCCTCATCCGCCCTCTGTCGGCGTATGTCGGTGTGCCGCAACGAAGTATGGGCGTCGCATAGCGACCGCCCCGCGAACCCCGGCCGTGTTCGACGGCCGGGGTCGCGGTGTTCAGCGCACGGACTGGGCGGCGGTGACCATGTTGCGCAGTGACGCCTCCACCTCGGCCGGGCCACGGGTCTTCAGTCCGCAGTCCGGGTTGACCCAGAGACGTTCGGCCGGAACGGCTTTCAACGCCGCCCGCAAGGAGGAAGTGATCTCCTCCACGCTCGGCACCCGCGGTGAGTGGATGTCGTAGACGCCCGGCCCGACGCCCAGGTGGAAGCCCGCCGCGTTCAGGTCGTCGAGCACCTCCATCCGGGAGCGCGCCGCCTCGATCGAGGTGACGTCGGCGTCCAGATCCGCTATCGCCTCGATGATCTCACCGAACTCCGAGTAGCACAGGTGCGTGTGAATCTGGGTGGCATCCGAGACGCCGCTGGTCGCCAGCCGGAACGCGGCCACCGCCCAGTCCAGATACTGCTGCTCGGCGTCGGCGCGCAGCGGCAGCAGCTCCCGCAGCGCGGGCTCGTCGACCTGCACGATGCGGATCCCGGCGGACTGCAGATCCACCGTCTCGTCCCGGATGGCCAGCGCGACCTGCCGGGCGGTGTCGGCCAGCGGCTGGTCGTCGCGCACGAACGACCAGGCCAGGATCGTCACCGGACCGGTGAGCATGCCCTTGACCGGCTTGTCGGTCAGTGACTGGGCGTACTCGATCCACCGCACGGTCATCGGCGCGGGCCGCGCGACGTCACCGAACAGGATCGGCGGGCGCACGCAGCGGGTGCCGTAGGACTGCACCCAGCCGTTGGCCGTGGCGAAGAACCCGTCCAGCTGTTCGGCGAAGTACTGCACCATGTCGTTGCGCTCGGGTTCGCCGTGCACCAGCACGTCGAGACCCAGCTTCTCCTGCAGCGTGATCACATCCGCGATCTCGGCGCGCATCCGCTCGTCGTACTGCGCCGCGGTGATCTCGCCGCTCCGCAGTGCCGCGCGGGCCTGCCGGATCGCGGACGTCTGCGGATAGGAGCCGATCGTGGTGGTGGGCAGCGACGGCAACCGCAGCCGCTCCCGTTGCAGCGCAGAGCGTTCGGCAGCGGGGGCGCGCCGGGTCGCGTCGGGGCCGAGTGCCGCCAGCCGGGCGCGCACGGCATCGTTGCGCAGGCGCGGGTCGGTGGCGCGGCTCGCCAAGGCCGCACGGGCCGTGGACAATTCGTCCGCGATGGCGTCGGTGCCCCGGTGCACCGCCGTCGCGAGCAGCCGCACCTCGGCGACCTTCTCCGCCCCGAAGGCCAGCCACGACCGCAGCGCCGCATCGGCCCCGGACTCGTCGTCCAGCGAATACGGCACGTGCAGTAGCGAACTGGACGTCGATACCGCCAGCGCGCCCGAACTGCCCAGCAGCGTGCCCAAGGTCGCCAGCGCCCGGTCGAGATCGGTGCGCCAGACATTGCGGCCGTCGACCACGCCCGCCACCACGAGCTTGCCCGCCAGCGCCGGGACCGCGGCCACGTCGTTCACCGTGGTGCCCGCGACGAAGTCGAGCGCGATGCCCTCCACACCCATGTCGGCCAGCGCGGGCAACGCCGCGCCGGGACGGCCGAAGTAGGTTGCCACCAGGATCGATGGGCGCTGCGGCACGCCCGCCAGTTCGGCATAGGTGCGCCGCAGCAGTGCCAGTTCGGGCGCGGTGAGGTCGGTGACCAGCACCGGTTCATCGATCTGTACCCATTGCGCGCCCTCGGCGGCCAGCAGCCGCAGCAGTTCGCGATAGTGCGGGAGCAGGTCGTTCAGCCGGTCCAGCGGCGCGGCGCCGTCGATTCCCTTCGCCAGTTTCAGGAAGGTCAGCGGGCCGATCACGACCGGGCGGGCCGGGACGCCCAGCTCCCGCGCTTCCCGCAGTTCCTCGAGCAGCTTGTCCGGTTGCAGCGCGAACGTGGTCGCGGGGCCGATCTCGGGGACCAGGTAGTGGTAGTTGGTGTCGAACCACTTGGTCATCTCCAGCGGTTCCACCGTCTCGGTGCCACGGGCGGCGGCGAAGTAGCGGTCGAGCGGATCGGCGATATCGGCCACGCGCGGTGGCAGCGCGCCGAACATGGCCGCGGTGTCGAGCATCTGATCGTAGAAGGAGAAGGTGCCGACCGGTACGGAGTCCAGTCCGGCGGCGGCCAGGGCGGTCAGCTGCCGGGTGCGCAGGTCACGCCCGACGGCGCGCAGTGCGCCGGCGTCGATGCGGCCGGCCCAGTAGTTCTCGGTCGCGCGTTTCAACTCGCGCCGCGGCCCGATCCGCGGAATGCCGAGAACCGTTGCGGTGAAAGGGTTGTGCAGGGTCACGGTCTCTCTCCAGT
The DNA here is from genome assembly GCF_014466955.1 of Nocardia wallacei. Classification (NCBI taxonomy): domain Bacteria; kingdom Bacillati; phylum Actinomycetota; class Actinomycetes; order Mycobacteriales; family Nocardiaceae; genus Nocardia; species Nocardia wallacei. The sequence continues at coordinate 2,301,542 of NZ_AP023396.1, forward strand.
GCTGGAAGCGACAGGTCACCGCCATAGGGGAGGACGGAGCCCGAAAACGCTTCTCGCACCGGCGGATCCGGTGTGCGCAGTGGTGTCCGCCCGCCCTGTTCCACGAGGCGGTGGCCGCCGGATACGGCGTATCCGGCACAGCCGGCAGGTCTTCGGACTCGCAGGCAAGCCCCCTCGGGGCGGTCCTACTGGCCGTCGCTTCCCGGATGCGCGCATCCAGTGCTGGTGACGGCGGTCGTTCCTGCATACCGCTGCGGGACAGTCCCGGATTCCCACCGGGTTCCCTCTGGCCGATCCGTACGGACCGGTTTCGACGCTGCACTCCGACGCTCGGGGCTCCAACTCGCCGGCGCAGCGAACCAGCTGCACAACGAGCATAAGCCACGGCCGAAAATGAATATTCCCGCGTTCGGTCACCCGGTTCACCGGTTACCGGCGGATTACGCAAATTCGCAGATCGGCGCGGTTTCGATGTGAGGTTGGCTGCGAAGGTGTATTCGCCGTCCGCAGCCGCCGACCGGCCAGGTACCTTAATCGGATGTTCTCCAAAGTGCTGGTCGCCAACCGCGGGGAAATCGCCATTCGGGCGTTCCGCGCCGCCTACGAACTCGGCATCGGCACCGTCGCGGTGTTCCCCTACGAGGACCGCAATTCGGTGCATCGGCTCAAGGCCGACGAGTCGTACCAAATCGGAGAGCCCGGCCATCCGGTGCGGGCCTACCTGTCGATCGAGGAGATCATCAAGGCGGCCAAGACCGCCGGGGCGGACGCGGTGTACCCGGGTTACGGCTTTCTGTCGGAGAATCCGGACCTGGCCGCGGCGTGCGCGCGGGAGAACATCACATTCATCGGCCCCTCGTCCGAGGTGCTGGAGCTGACCGGTAACAAGGCGCGCGCGATCGCCGCCGCCAAGGCCGCGGGACTGCCGGTGCTGAACTCCAGCGCGCCCTCGGCCGACGTGGACGAATTGCTGGCGGCCGCGGAGACCGTGGAGTTCCCGGTGTTCGTCAAGGCCGTCGCCGGTGGTGGCGGGCGCGGCATGCGCCGGGTGGCCGATCGGGCGCAGCTGCGCGAGGCCGTGGAGGCCGCCATGCGCGAGGCCGAATCGGCCTTCGGTGACGCGACGGTGTTCCTCGAGCAGGCGGTGGTCAATCCCCGCCACATCGAGGTGCAGATCCTCGCCGACCAGCACGGCAATGTGATGCACCTGTTCGAGCGGGACTGCTCGCTGCAGCGCCGGCACCAGAAGGTGATCGAGCTGGCACCCGCCCCGAATCTGGAACCCGCTCTGCGCGAACGGATCTGCGCCGACGCGGTCGCCTTCGCGCGGCAGATCGGCTACAGCTGCGCCGGGACGGTGGAATTCCTGCTCGACGAGCGCGGCAATCACGTCTTCATCGAGATGAATCCGCGTATTCAGGTCGAGCACACGGTGACCGAGGAGATCACCGACGTCGACCTGGTGGGCGCGCAGCTGCGGATCGCGACCGGGGAGACGCTGGCCCACCTGGGGCTGAGCCAGGACGCGGTCAGCATCCGCGGGGCCGCGATGCAGTGCCGGATCACCACCGAGGACCCGGCCAACGGGTTCCGGCCCGACACCGGGCGCATCACGGCGTACCGCAGTCCGGGCGGCGGCGGTATCCGGCTCGACGGCGGCGCCAACCTGGGCGCGGAGGTCGGCGCCTATTTCGACTCGATGCTGGTGAAGCTGACCTGCCGCGGGCGCGACTTCGGCCAGGCGGCGGCGCGGGCCGGGCGCGCGCTCGCCGAATTCCGCATTCGCGGCGTCTCGACCAACATCCCGTTCCTGCAAGCGGTGCTGGACGACCCGGACTTCCGGGCCGGGCGGATCACCACCTCGTTCATCGATGAGCGGCCGCACCTGCTGACGCAGCGCGGCTCGGCCGACCGCGGCACCAAGATCCTCACCTACCTGGCCGACATCACCGTCAACAAGCCGCACGGCGAGCGCCCGACCACGGTGTACCCGCACGACAAGCTGCCCGCGATCGACACCACCGCGCCGCCGCCGGACGGTTCACGGCAGCGGTTGCTGCAGCTGGGGCCGGAGGGGTTCGCGCGGTGGCTGCGCGAGCAGAAGGCGGTCGGGGTCACCGACACCACCTTCCGTGACGCGCACCAGTCGCTGCTGGCGACGCGGGTGCGCACCAACGGACTGCTGCAGGTCGCCGGGCACGTCGCCCGCATGACGCCGCAGCTGCTGTCGATCGAGTGCTGGGGCGGCGCGACTTACGATGTGGCGCTGCGGTTCCTGCACGAGGACCCGTGGGAGCGGCTGGCGGCGCTGCGCGAGGCGGTACCCAACATCTGTCTGCAGATGCTGCTGCGCGGGCGCAATACCGTGGGGTACACGCCGTATCCCGAAAAGGTCACGCGCGCTTTCGTTTCCGAGGCCACCGCGACCGGCATCGACATCTTCCGCATCTTCGACGCGCTCAACAATGTCGACCAGATGCGTCCGGCGATCGACGCGGTGCGCGAAACCGGCACGGCCCTGGCCGAAGTCGCGATGAGCTACACCGGCGACCTGTCGAACCCGGACGAGAACCTCTACACGCTCGACTACTACCTGAAGCTGGCCGAGCAGATCGTGCAGGCCGGGGCGCACATCATCGGTATCAAGGACATGGCCGGGCTGCTGCGCGCGCCCGCCGCGCACACGCTGGTCACCGCGCTGCGGGAGAACTTCGACCTGCCGGTGCACGTGCACACCCACGACACCCCGGGCGGCCAGCTGGCGACGTACCTGGCGGCCTGGCAGGCGGGGGCCGACGCGGTCGACGGGGCCTCGGCGCCGATGGCGGGCACCACCTCACAGCCCGCGCTGTCGGCAATCGTCGCGGCGGCGGCGAATTCACCGTTCGACACCGGGCTGGACCTGCAGAACGTGTGCGATCTGGAGCCGTACTGGGAGGCGCTGCGAAAGGTGTACGCGCCCTTCGAATCCGGGCTGCCGGGGCCGACCGGGCGGGTCTACCACCACGAGATTCCGGGCGGGCAACTGTCCAATCTGCGGCAGCAGGCGATCGCGCTGGGTCTCGGCGACCGGTTCGAAGAGGTGGAGGCCAAATACGCCGCGGCGGACCGGTTGCTGGGGCGGCTGGTGAAGGTGACGCCGTCGTCCAAGGTGGTCGGGGATCTGGCGCTGTCGCTGGTGGGGTCGGGGGTGACGGTCGACGAGTTCGCCAGCGACCCGGGTCGCTTCGACATCCCCGATTCGGTAATCGGTTTCCTGCGTGGGGAACTCGGCACGCCGGCCGGTGGCTGGCCCGAGCCGTTCCGCAGCCGGGCGCTGGCCGGGCGCGGGCCCGCGAAGCCGGAGACACAGCTGTCGGCCGCGGACGAGGCGGGCCTGAACGGCAGCTCGGAGGAGCGGCGAGCGACGTTGAACCGCTTGCTGTTTCCGGGCCCGACGTCCGAATTCCTCGCGCATCGTGAGAAATACGGTGACACCTCGGGGCTGTCGGCCAACCAGTTCTTCTACGGATTGCGCCACGGTGAGGAGCACCGGGTGCAGCTGGAGAAGGGTGTCACGCTGCTCATCGGGCTGGAGGCCATCTCCGAACCCGACGACCGCGGTATGCGGACGGTGATGTGCATCCTCAACGGGCAACTGCGGCCGGTCACCGTGCGCGACCGATCGATCGCCAGCGACGTGCCGATCGCCGAGAAGGCCGACAAGACCGACCCTGGGCACATCGCGGCCCCGTTCGCCGGTGTCGTCACGCTGGTCGTGGCCGAGGGTGACACGGTCGCCGCCGGTGAAACCGTCGGCACCATCGAGGCGATGAAGATGGAGGCCGCCATCACCGCCCCGCGCGCCGGAACCGTGCGCCGCGTCGCGATCGGCAAGGTGCAGCAGGTCGAGGGCGGCGACCTCCTGGTCGACCTGCGCGTCAACGAGGCCGCGGCGGAGTGAGCGCAGCGGCCGCGAACACCCTCCGCGTCGCCCGTCCCGCCGCCCGCCCGGCCTGGTCGGCCTTCGCGCGATGAACCACGCTGCTGCGGGCGTGGTGCCGTCGTCACACCAGGGTGACGCGAGATTAGTTCGGCCGATGCCCCGGGGCCTTGCAGGCGTGGTGTGGCCGGTGCCGCGGGTTGTTTCGGGCGTGGTGCGGCCGGTCGCCCTGGTTGTCACGGGCGTGGTGCGGCCGGTTTCCGTGGTTGTTTCGGGCGTGGTGCGGGAAGTGCCGCAGGTTGTTTCGGAGGCGGTGTGGTCGGTCGCTTGCGGCCTGCCGGGAGGTGCTGGCCTTGGGTACGACGACCCGACGCATCTGCGGCTTCAGCAGGTTGCGGGTGTAGTGCGGCGGGTGTCGCCAGTTGTTTCGGGCGTGGTGTGGGCCGTGCTGTCGGCTGTCGCGGGCATCGTGCGGGCGGTGCTGCGGGGTGTTTCGGGCGTGGTGGGTGGGTGATGACGCGGATTGTCGCGGGGGTGGTTGGGGGGCGGCGGTTGCGGGTGCCGCCGGCGGGGACTCGGCCGACTTCCGATCGGGTGCGGGAAGCGTTGTTCAGTGCGTTGGCGGCGCGTTTCGACTTCGCGGGGGTGCGGGTGTTGGACCTGTATGCGGGGTCGGGGGCGCTGGGGCTGGAGGCGTTGTCGCGCGGGGCGGCGCACGCGCTGCTGGTCGAGTCGGATCGTAAGGCGGCGGCCGTCGTGCGGGGCAATATCGCCGACCTCGGGCTGGCGGGTGCCGAATTGCGGTGCGGGGCAGTGGGTTCGGTGCTGTCCGGGGCGCCCGGGGAGCCGTACGATCTGGTGTTCTCCGACCCGCCCTATGCGCTCGGGGCTGCCGAGGTGGTGGCCGACCTGACGGCGCTGACGGCCAATGGCTGGTTGCGTGCGGACGCCACGGTGGTGCTGGAGCGGTCGGCCCGGTCGCCCGAGATCGTCTGGCCGCCGGGCTTTTCCGCGCGGAAGCCGCGGCGCTACGGCGAGACTCGGATCGAGATGGCCGAATTCGAGCCGGAGCCGTGAGAATCGTTATGCGTCAGGGGCTTTGGGGCGGGCGCGCAGGTGTGCCCGCTCACCCTGTTTGCCGAAGAGACTGAGGAGTTCGACCGGCTCGGACCCGGCCGCGCCGAACCAGTGCGGCACCCGGGTGTCGAATTCAGCCGCCTCGCCAGGGGACAGCACCAGATCGTGTTCGCCGAGGATCAGGCGCAATCGGCCGTTGAGGACATAGACCCAGTCGTACCCCTCGTGCGTCTGCGGATTCGGTTCACCGGGACGGTCTTCGGGAGCGAGCACCATCTTGTACGCCTGGATGCCGCCCGGTCTGCGGGTCAGCGGCACCATGGTCAAGCCGTGGTGGGTGATCGGGCGCATGTGCACGCGCGGGTCGCCGGTGAGCGGTGCGTCCACGAGTTCGTCGAGGGTGACGCCGTGGGCGCGGGCCAGCGGGAGCAATTGCTCCAGCGTGGGCCGCCGCGCCCCGGACTCCAGCCGGGACAGCGTGCTCACCGAGATGCCCGTCACTGCGGACAGGTCCGCCAGCGTGGTCTCGCGCTGTCGTCGCAGCGCACGCAGCCGTGGGCCGACCGCGTCGAGTGCCTGGTCGATGTCTTGCATGCCTCCAGTTTGCCATTCCGGCAAAGAACGTTGCGCAATAGACCGATCGGGTCGCATGGTCGGAGCAAGGAGGTGGTCAAGGTGACCGACGAGCTGAAAGACCGATACGACGTAGTAGTGATCGGCGGCGGCGCGGCCGGGCTGAACGGCGCGCTGATGCTGGCCCGCGCCCGCCGCACGGTAGCCGTCATCGATTCGGGTTCCCCACGTAACGCGCCCGCCGACGGTGTGCACGGCCTACTGGGCCGCGAAGGCATGTCCCCCGCCGAACTCCTGGCGCGTGGCCGAGCCGAAGTCCGCTCCTATGGCGGCCACGTCGTTTCGGGAACCGTCGACACCGTGGTGCGTGCCGACATGGCGGCTGTCGCGCAATCCGGCGAGGGAGTGCGGGAACGCGGCGCGGACGGCTGGGCCGGTGGGCCGGGTGACGGGTTCACCGTGGTGTTGCAGGATGGCCGGAGGGTGCGGGCTCGGCGGGTGTTGGTGACCAGTGGGCTGGTGGATGAATTACCCGACGTGGACGGACTGTGGGAGCGATGGGGGCGCGATGTCGTGCACTGTCCGTACTGCCACGGATGGGAGGTTCGGGACCGGGCGATCGGTGTGCTCGCGAACGGGCCGATGTCGGTGCACGGTGCGCTGTTGTGGCGGCAGTGGAGTGATGACGTCACCCTGTTCTGTCACACCATGGCGGCTCCGACCGGCGAGCAGGCCGAGCAGTTGGCCGCCCGCGGCATCCGGGTGGTGACCGGCGAGGTGGCGAACCTGGAGGTATCCGGCGACCGCCTCACCGGTGTGCGGCTGGCCGACGGCACCGTGATCGCCCGCGAGGTGCTGGCGGCGCCCCCGCGCATGGTGGCGCGCGCCGGATTTCTGGCGGACCTGGGCCTGCACCCGGTGGCGCATCCCAGCGGAATGGGCGACCACATTCCCGCCGACCCGACCGGTCGCACCGAGGTGCCCGGGGTCTGGGTCGCGGGCAATGTCGCCGACCTGGCCGCACAGGTCGGTGGCGCCGCCGCAGCGGGCGCCGTCGCGGGAGGCCAGATCAACGCCGACCTCATCACCGAGGAGACTCGGCGTGCCGTCGAAACCTCCCGAGCTCCCTTCTCCGCCACCACCGAAGCCCGCGTCGCCGAACTGGTCACCGGCGACCGCCGCCACGGCCTGTAACCCACCACCGCTCGGGGCAGAGTCCCGGCGCTGCTGCCCTCAGGAGCGGCGTTCGGCGATACGGGCCAGCAGGCGTTTGTGGACGGCGTCCGGAAGCATGCCGGTTACGTCGCCGCCGAAGGTGGCGACCTCCTTCACCAACGAACTGGACAGGTAGCTGTGGGCGGGGTTGGTGGCGAGGAAGTAGGTGTCGACGCCGGAGAGTTTCTTGTTCATCTGCGCCATCTGCAGCTCGTAGCCGAAGTCGGTGGCGTCGCGCAGGCCCTTGACGATGGCGGTGATGCCCTGTTGGCGGGCGAACTCCACCAGCAGCCCGTGCCAGGATTCGATGCGGACGTTGGGCAGGTCGGCGGTGGCGTCGCGGAGCATCTCGATGCGCTCCTCGACGCTGAACATGCCCTGCTTGCTCTTGTTGATCATCACCGTCACGACGACCTCGTCGAACTGCGCGGCAGCCCGCCCGAACATGTCGATATGCCCATTGGTCACCGGGTCGAAAGACCCGGGGCACAGTGCTCCAGCCATGCTCGAACGCTAACAGGCCCGCGCCGGACGTACCTCGCGGCAGGCGCGGCAGCGCCGGCGGCGGCCTCATAGTGCGCGCACCGCAAGCGGTTTCGGCTCCGGCAGTGCGGCTTGGCAGATGAAACCCTCGGGGCGGACCCGCCGGGCGCGGTCGAACGCCGCACGCAGCCGCGGCGCCACCGCCCCCGTGGTGAGTTCGTCCCAGGTCCAGCGGACCACCTGTAAACCGCTGCCGCACAACGCATCCTCGCGATCACGCTCCGCGCGCACCGCCTCGCCCAGGTCCGTACCGGGCTGCCACGCGCGTCCGTAGGTGACACGCCCGTCGAATTCGGCGACCACGCCGGTGCCGCCGAAATAGAAGTCGACGCGGCCGAGCACGCGCCCCGCCCCGCCGTACACGTCACCCTGCGACCACGGCCGCGGCAGCCCCAGGCGGCGCAGCATCACCCGGCTGCGGGACTCGCCGACGCTCTCGCTGTGCGGGTCCAGGAAATCCACCACCCGCCGCGCCGCGGCGACACCGTGCCGCCGGTGCGCCAGTTCCAGCTCCGCATTCAGGTCGCCGTGGGTGACACCGTATTCGCGGGCGAGCGCGTCGCCGACGACGACCGCCGCCTCGAACGGCGCGGTGCGTGCCACGTCGACGATGGTGCGCGCCGGTGTGGTGAGCACGAAACCGTCCAGCTCGGCCACCGTGTCGACCGGGGCGCAGTGCACCTTCATATCCGGCCGGATCCGCCCGCCGTTGCGCCGATTGCGGGTGACCTCGATCCGCCCCAGCAGCGCCACCCACACCGGCGCCCCATAGATCACCGCCGCCGACTGATGACTCACAATCGCGTCGGTAGCCAGATCCGGCAGCACGGCGTCGGCGAGGACCCGATGCCGGGCCATGGCATCCAACCCCGCGAAGGCCGCCTCGTCGGCATACGCCCCACGCCGCAGCCGCCGCCACCGGCCACCGGAACACCGCCGCCGAATCTCGTCATCGCTGACGCCCCGCCGAACAACCTCCCGGCGACGATGAATCCCGGTATGCCCCTTGGGTTTCCCCACCTCCGCATGGTCCGCCCACGCCCCCGGCGGTGCGGCCTCGCTCCAGTGCGGCAACGGCCCGTACCCGGCCTCGACGCGGTTCTGCGACAGTCCGGGTGGAGTGGGCTGCTCGGCTGCGGTGGATCTTGTCGGCCGCCCGGGTGGTGCGGTGCGGCCGGGATCGGCGCGGTTCGCCCGTGCGGGCGGTGCGGGGCGGTCGGCGGGGGGTGGGGCGTGGCCCGGGGTGTTCATTCGGGCTCACTATCGGTGCGGGGGCGGCGGATTCGGGGGGTGGTGAGGCGGTCGCACACTATGGCGGGGGCGGGGTGCGGGCGGAAGCGCGGGGCATCGGATCGCGTTCCGCTGCGCGCTGATGTACGGCATCCGGGATAACGCTTCATCGCTGGACCTCCACATCGAGTACACGGAAAGGCGTTTGCTGTGCTTGGACGCCGGGTAATCCGATGCGGTTCCTTGCTCGTTCGACCAGCTTCTTCACGCACCCCGTACGGGTGACGCACCGATTGCAGGGGTCGGGTCAGAAGACCCAGAGCCGCAAGGTGAGGAAGCGCAGCGTGCCGACCCCGGCCGCGATGGCGATGACCGCGAGCGCCTCGGCGACATCACTCATGCCGGGCGCGATGAAATCGAGCGCCGCCAGCGACGCGGAGGTGATGGCGAGACCGGCCAGCGCCAGGCCGCCGCCCTCGAGCTGCGCGGTGAGCCAGCCGACCCGATCCGCGGCGTGGAAGGTCAGGCGCCGATGCATCTCGTTGGCCAGCGCGGTGCTCGCGATCGATCCCGTGAGATTCGCCAGCTGCGCCCCACCGCCGTAGCAGGCCATGAACAGTAGGAAGTAGCCGATATTGCTGAACCCGCCGACCAGCGCGAACCGGATCAGCTGCGGCAGCCACTCGTCACCGCGGAGATAGGCGCCCAGCCGCCGGACCGTCCGCCGCCCGGTGAACTCCGGCGACTGCTCGATGTCCGGCCGGTCCTCGACCAGCGTGTCCGAACCGCTGGAGCGAGGGTGGTGTCTGGCGGCGCCCCGGGACAGTCCGCCCGTAGTGAGCCGCGACAGCAGCGTCGGCTGACGCACCGTCGGTCCGGACGGCTCGTCGTGGCGCGGCACGAGGAAGGCCTCGGGCGGTGGCACTGACAGACCCAGCGGCAGCCAGGCGAGCCAATAGAACGCCGATCGGCCGCGTCCGACGGGTTGACCAGCGGCGTTCGGGCCGGGCTGTGCGGGCACATCGGAACCGGGCTGGGGGTCGGTCCCCAGTCCTCGATGTACCGGATACAGGACAGCCATTGTCATTCCGATCCACGTCGCCGGACGCCCGAGGCATGCGGTACGCCCGGCTGGTCTACCGCTCAGTACAAAAGATAGCACCAAGTGGAGAGATTTCCTCCACTTGATTTCTGTGGCATAGGAAACACACCCACGACACACCGCGAGTGAACTGGGCGGACGCTCGTGACGAGAGGCACACTGAGCCCAGGCTGCAATCGGCCGGGCGGCGGGATCCGCCGCGAGAGTTCGGTAGGAGAGTGGGGTCAGCAGATGTACCGCGTATTCGAAGCACTCGACGAACTGGTCGCGATCGTGGAGGAGGCGCGGGGCATCCCGCCGACCCGAAACTGCATCGTTCCCCGCGGCGATGTGCTCGAGCTGCTCGACGATGTGCGCGACGCCATCCCCGGCGAACTCGACGACGCGCAGGACGTTCTCGATCACCGCGACAAGATCGTCTCCGACGCCCGCGAGACCGCCGACACCACCGTCACCACCGCCGACGAACAAGCCAAGCAGACCGTCACTGCGGCCCGCGAGGAGGCCGATCGCATCCTGTCCGACGCCAAGGCGCACGCCGACCGGATGGTCGCCGAGGCCGGCGCCCACGCCGACCATCTCGTCGCCACCGCGCAGGCCGAGGCCGAGCGGGTCATCGCCGACGGCAAGGCCGAATACGAGTCCGTCACCGGCCGCGCGCGCACCGAATCCGAGCGGATGATCGCGGCGGGCCAGGCCGCCTACGAGCGGTCCGTCGCGGACGGCCGCGCCGAACAGGAACGCCTGGTCACCCAGACCGAGGTGGTGCGGGCCGCGCACGCCGAGTCCGCCCGGCTCATCGATTCCGCGCAGGCCGAAGCCGACCGGCTGCGGCAGGAATGCGATCTCTACGTGGACTCCAAACTGGCCGACTTCGAGGAGACGCTGCACGGCGCGCTGCGGACGGTCGGGCGCGGTCGTCAGCAGCTGCGCGCCGGGGGCGGCGTTCCCGACTACGCCGCCGAGTTCGGCAGGTGAGGGTCTGCGGCCTGCGGTTTGGGTAGAAAACCGCTGTTCGCGTATCGTGGGTGGTTGCCTCAAACCCCGTCGACATGTGAGTGAGTTCGTGATGCCCGCCGAATCCGGTTCCGGTTCGCCTCGTCGTGCCGCCGACGGTGAGTTCGTGCTGGACACCCGCAGTCTCGGGCGCGCACCCGGTTCCATCAAGCAGATCCGTCGGACCGTGACCGCGCCGGAGCGGATCGGTCTGGAGATGATCGCCATCCCCGCCGGCAGCGATATCGATCTCGACCTGACTCTGCAGGCGGTGTCCGAGGGCGTGCTGGTCACCGGTTCCGTGCGGGGGCCGCTGGCGGGAGAATGCTCGCGCTGCCTCGAGCCGTTCACCGACGAGATCGGCATCGAGATCACGGAGCTGTTCGCCTACCCGGACAGCGCCACCGACGAGACCACCGAGGACGACGAGGTCTACCGCCTGGTGGACGACCGGATCGATCTGGAGCCGGTGATCATCGACGCCATCGGCCTCGAATTGCCGTTGCAGCCCCTGTGCGAGCCGGACTGTCCCGGACTGTGCGCGGAATGCGGTGTGCGGATGGCGATTGCGGGTCCGGATCACGGGCATGAGATACTGGACCCTCGCTGGGCCGGGCTCGCGAGATTCGCGGCCGAGGAGCCCGGCGCCGGTGTCTCCGACACCGACGCGCAAACAGACGTAAACCGATCGCTTGCGAGCCGCAACGGCTCGGCAGGTTCCAGAACAGAGGAGAAGTAGTCGTGGCCGTTCCGAAGCGCCGGATGTCTCGTGCCAACACCCGCTCGCGGCGCAGCCAGTGGAAGGCCACCGCGCCTACCCTGATCACCTGCCCGAACCGGGCCTGCGGTCAGAAGACGCTGCCGCACATCGCGTGCCCGAACTGCGGCACCTACAAGGGCCGTCAGGTCGCTTCGGCAATCTGAGCGCCCCTCCGGTAGCCGAACGTGACCGCCAGCAAGGACGGAGCGGAAGCACCCGCGGTGGGCGAGGCCGCCGACCACACCTCGCTACTCGAGGCACTCGGAGTCGAGGTGCGCCCGGACCTGCTCCGGCTCGCGCTCACCCACCGCTCGTACGCCTACGAGAACGGCGGTCTGCCGACCAACGAACGCCTGGAGTTCCTCGGTGATTCGGTGCTCGGCTTGAGCATCACCGAGCGACTGTATCTGGAGCATCCGGAGAAATCCGAGGGTGAGCTGGCGAAGTTGCGGGCGAGCGTGGTCAACATGCACGCGCTGGCCGAGGTCGCCCGTGGCCTCGGCGAGGGCGGCCTCGGTCGGCACCTGCTGCTGGGCAAGGGCGAGGAGCTGACCGGCGGTCGCGACAAGCCGAGCATCCTGGCCGACGGCATGGAGTCGTTGCTCGGCGCGGTGCACCTCGAGCACGGCATCGACGTCGCGCGCAGTGTGGTGCTGCGGTTGTTCGCGGATCTGCTCGAGCGCGGTCCGCGCATGGGCGCCGGGCTGGACTGGAAGACCAGCCTGCAGGAGCTGACCGCCGAGCGCGGCATCGGCGTGCCCAGTTACGAGATCACCTCGACCGGCCCGGACCACGACAAGGAATTCACCGCGACCGCGATGGTCGGCGGCCAGGCCTACGGCAAGGGCGTCGGCCGGTCGAAGAAGGAAGCGGAACAGAAGGCGGCCGGCGCGGCCTGGCAGGCGCTGACCGCGGACAACTAGGCCCTGCGGGTTCCGCCCCGCCCGGCCGCGAACGATCGCTCGTGAGACCACGTACGGCGTTGGTCGGCGGGCGATTTCTGCGTTGGTGAGCCCAGAGGAGTAGCGGTGCCCGAACTACCCGAGGTCGAGACGGTCCGGCGGGGGCTGGCCGAGCACGTGGTCGGCAGTGTCATCGAATCCGTGGCGGTCAAGCATCCGCGTTCGGTGCGCAGGCATCTGCTCGGCGGTGACGACCTGGCCGCGCAGCTGGCCGGGCTGCGGATCGAGTCGGCGCAGCGGCGCGGCAAGTTCCTCTGGCTGACCTTCGACGAGCCGGATCTCGCCCTGGTCGTGCATCTCGGGATGAGCGGCCAGATGCTGGTGCAGCCCGCCGACGTCCCGCTGGAGAAGCACGCCCACATCGTCGCGACCCTGGATTCGGGGGAGCAGCTGCGGTTCGTCGACCAGCGCACGTTCGGAGGCTGGGCATTGCATCCGCTGGTCGAGGTGGACGGCACCCTGGTCCCGGAGGCGGTCGCGCACATCGGCCGTGATCCGCTGGACCCGCGCTTCGACGCCGACGCGGTGGTGCGGGTGATGCGGGGCAAGCGGTCCGAGATCAAGCGGGTGCTGCTGGATCAGACCGTGGTGTCGGGCGTCGGCAACATCTACGCCGACGAGGCGCTGTGGCGGGCGCGGCTGCACGGCGAGCGCGTCGCCGCCACCCTCACCCGGCCCGTCCTGCACGGGCTGCTGACCGAGGTCCGGGCGGTGATGACCGAGGCGCTGGAGGTCGGCGGGACCTCGTTCGACGCGCTGTATGTCAATGTCAACGGCCAATCCGGTTACTTCGAGCGCGCGCTGGCCGCCTACGGGCGCGAGGACGAGCCGTGCCGGCGCTGCGGCGCGCCGATCCTGCGGGAGAAGTTCATGAACCGCTCCTCGTTCTCGTGCCCGCGCTGCCAGCGCAGGCCCCGCGGACAGGTGTGAAGCGCTACCGTTTTCTGTGTGCCCGCTGAGTCGGTGCGCCCATCGACACCGTCGATGGCACGGGAAGGGAGCAGAGATGCGCAAGCTGACCTACTACGTTGCTTCGACGATCGATGGGTTCATCGCCACGGAGGACGGCTCCGTCGACTTCTTCCCGGTCGGGGGTGACCATCAACCGGCGATCACGGCCCAGTACCCGGAGACCCTGCCCGCGAAGGTGCGCGAGTCGCTGGGCATCGACAAGGCCAACAGTTATTTCGACACCGTGCTGATGGGCCGCAAGACCCACGACTTCGGCGTCCGCACCGGCACGTCCAGCCCGTACGCGCATCTGCGGCAGTACGTGGTGTCCACGACGCTGCCCGAGAACCCGGCCCCGGACGTGGAACTCATCTCCGCCGATCCGCTCGGACGGGTGCGAGAACTCAAGCGGGAGCAGGGCCTTGGCATCTGGCTGTGCGGTGGCGGCGAACTGGCCCAGGTGCTGCTGCCGGAGATCGACCAGGTGTTCCTGAAGCTCTACCCGATCGTGCTCGGCAGCGGCCGCCCGCTGTTCGGCGGGGCCGCCCGGCTGCCCGAGCCCGCCCGGTTCCGGGTGCTGACCAGCCGCGTGTTCGAGGACGGTGTCGCCTTCGTGAAGTACGTGCGGATTCGCTAGTGGCAGAACACATTCCGGGCCCGGTGCAGGCGCTGCGGGAGATCGCGTTCTGGATGGAGCGCTCCCGCGCCGAGACCCATCGGGTGAAGGCCTACCGGCGGGCGGCCGATGTGGTGGCCGCCCTCTCGCCGGAGCAGTACGACGGCTACCGCAGAAACGGCGGCTGGCAGGAACTTCCGGGAATCGGGCCGAAGACCGCCGACGCCATCGCGCAGGCGTCGGCGGGCCGGTTGCCGGACCGGCTGACCGAATTGCGCACGGCGGCAAGGCCGATCGGCCCGGACGGCGCGCCGTTGCGCAAGCGGCTGCGCGGCGATCTGCACACCCACTCCGACTGGTCCGACGGCGGCAGCCCGATCGAGGAGATGATGCGCACCGCCGTCGCGCTGGGCCACGAGTATTGCGCGCTCACCGATCATTCGCCGCGGCTGACCGTGGCCAACGGGCTGTCCGCGGACCGGTTGCGGCGGCAGCTGGATGTGGTGGCGGAGCTGAACGAGGAACTGGCGCCGTTCCGGATCCTCACCGGGATCGAGGTGGACATCCTCGAGGACGGCACCCTCGATCAGGAGGCGGATCTGCTGGCGCGGCTCGATATCGTCGTCGCCAGTGTGCATTCCAAGCTGCGCGCCGACAGCGAGACCATGACCCGGCGCATGGTGTACGCGGTCGCCGACCCGAACGTGGATGTGCTCGGGCACTGCACCGGCCGGTTGGTGACCGGTGGTCGCGGCACCCGCCCGGAGTCGCAGTTCGACGCCGAGGTGGTGTTCGAGGCGTGCCGCAGTTACGGCACCGCGGTGGAGATCAACAGCCGCCCCGAGCGCCGCGACCCCCCGAGCCGTCTGATGCGGCTCGCCGTGGAGATGGACTGCTACTTCGCCGTCGACACCGACGCCCACGCCCCCGGTCAATTGGATTGGCAGGGCTACGGATGCGAGCGCGCCGTCGCCAACGACGTCCCGCCCGAGCGCATCATCAACACCTGGCCTCTGGAGAAGCTGCTCGAATTCACCGCTGCCTGAACGCGTTGCGTCAGGCAGTGAGAGTGCGCTCCGTGGGACGTCGGGCAGTGAGAGTGCGCTCCGTGGGACGTCGGGCAGTGAGAGTGCGCTCCGTGGGACGTCGGGCAGTGAGAGTGCGCTCCGTGGGACGTCGGGCAGTGAGAGTGCACTCCGTGGGACGTCAGGCAGTGGGAGTGCGCTCCATGGACGTCGGGCAGTGGGAGTGCGCTCCATGGACGTCAGGCAGTGAGAGTGCGCCCCATGGACGTCAGGCAGTGAAAGCGGGCTCCGTAGGACGTCGGGCAGTAAGAGCGGGCTCCGTGGGACGTCAGGCGGTGAGAGCGGGCTCTGTGGGACGTCGGGCAGTAAGAGCGCGCTCCGCAGGTGGTTGGAGCGCTCTGCGGATGTCGGGTGGGCGGGGAGCGTTAGAGGATGGCGAAGGCTACGACCAGGCCGAGGCCGAGGTGGGCGGCGGCTACGACCAGGGACTGCACCTTGTACTGTTCGGCGTGGAGCAGGTCGCCGATGTCCAGGCCGAGTACCCATTCCAGCACGCGCACCGAGATGACTTGGGCGACAATGCCGATCAGGCCGTAGACGGCGGCGGCGATGAGTCCCTCGGCCAGCTTGCCGCCGGAGGAGTAGATCGCCAGCACCACGATCAGCGCCATGCTCACCATCCCCGAGGCGGTGACGACCACGGCGTTCGGGTTGCCGGAGGTCACCAGCTTGCGCAGTGGGCCGGGCGTGGTGATGTCGATGGCGAAGAAGCCGACCAGCATGAGTGCCAGCCCGACGATGGCGTAGGAGATGATGGCGCCGACGCCGTGGCCGACGTTCCCCCAATACCCCGACTCGAGCGCGAACGTGGTCATCGATGGTCCTCCAGATGATGTGGTGCGGTGCCTGTGGTCTCAGTGCTGTGGAATACGGTGCGGGACGAAGGTGGAACTGTCGTCGGTGATCAGGCCCGGCGTCTCGCGGATGCCCAGGCCCGCCGAGGTGTCGCCGACGATCCACGCGCCCAGCACCGGGCGCATGCCGTCGAAGTCGGGCAGCGGATCGAGCAGCTGGTAGACGAAGCCCTCCTCGCCGTACACCCCGCCGGTGGTGGTCTCCATGCCCGCGCCGACGATCGTCATGTTCGCACCCTCGCGGCCCAGCTTCGGTTTGCGAATGTACTCGGTGAGCTCGTGCGGGTCATCGATGTAGGCGGGCAGCAGGTTCGGGTGGCCGGGATACATCTCCCACAGCACCGCCAGCAGCGCCTTGTTCGACAGCATCGACTTCCACAGCGGCTCGATCCAGATCGTCTGCGGCAGTGAGTCGACCACGCGCTTGCCGAACTCGTCGTCGAGCGCCCACTCCCACGGGTAGAGCTTGAACAGCGATTCGATCGGCGCCTCCGCCAGATCGACGAAACGTTCCAGCTCCGTGTCGAATCCGATCTCCTCGATCGGCAGCGCCACGGTGTGGAAGCCGGCCTCGGCGGCGGTCTCCTGCATGTAGGCGGTGGTGACGTTGTCCTCGCCGGAGGCGTCGGCCGAGGACCAGGTGAAGTGCAGGTCGCCGGTGGGCAGCGTCTCGCGCAGCTCGCCCCAGCGCTCGACCAGCTTCTCGTGCAACGAATTCCACTGATCATCGCCGGAGTGGGTGTCGGTCAGCCAGTGCCACTGCACGATCGCCGCCTCCAGCAGCGAGGTGGGCGTATCGGCGTTGTACTCCAGCAGTTTCGCCGGACCGCGGCCGTCGTAGCGCAGGTCGAACCGGCCGTAGACATACGGGTCCGAGCGTTGCCAGGACTGTTTGATCGGTTCCCAACTCCATTGCGGCAGACCGAAATCGGCGAAACGCTCGGTTAGGACGATCTGCTCGACGGCGTGCAGGCACATCGAATGCAGCACCTCGACCTGCGCCTCCAGCGCGAGGATCTCGTCCAGCTCGAATTCGTAGTGCACCGATTCGTCCCAGTACGGCCGGGGCTGCCCGTTCACGTCGCGGCCGGGTGACCCGAAGACCAGGCCCTGATCCTGAATGATCTTCTGCCAGCCCGGTCGCGGTTGGCTGCGCACTCGGCGCACTAGGAACCTCCACTGGTGCTGCTGCTCTTGGTGCCGAGGCCGCCGCGAACGATGGTGCCGCTCTTGGTCTTCACCGTCGCGCTCTTCGGGGCGACGGTGCTGCCGCCGGTGGGCGGACGGCCGACGGTGTTGTTGCCGCCGTAGTAGTAGCGGTACTGGTGACCGTTGTAGATGAAGATGCCGGGGAAGCCGCCGCCGTAGTAGCCGCCGCCCGAGGTGGTGGCGTACTGCTGGGCGCGCACGCAGTCGTCGTCGTTCACGACGGTTTGCTGGCCGTTGTCGTCGGTGACGCAGTAGGCGGTGACCTCGTCGGGCGCGGTGACCGCGCGATAGGTCAGGTATCCGGCGCCGACCACCGCGGCGATGCCGACCACGGCCACGCCGCCGATCAGCAGTCGCTTGCGGGTGCGCTTCTTGGCCGCGAGGGCCTCCTCGGCCGCCCGCTGCGCCTCCTCGGCCCGGCGGCGCGCCTTGTCGCGGGCGCGCGCCTCGGCCACCGTCGGCGGGCGGGGCTGGGTGACGCCGGGCTCCTGCCGCTGGATGCTGCCGCGCAGGGAACGCGGGGGAGCGGGTTCGGTCGGCGGTTCGGGTGGGGGCGCGCCGATTCCGCCCGCTTCGGTCGCGGGTGGGAACAACTCCGGCATCCCGGGCAGGGGGGCGGTGGGTTCGGCGAAACCGGGGGTGGGTGGCGCCTGGGTGCCGGGCGATTCGGGTGGCGGCGTCGCCTTGCCCTTGTCGGCCTCGGGCGCGCCGGGATCTTCGGATTCGCCAGGGTCCGGGTTTTCTCCGGAACGGTTGCCGGACTGTTCACTTGCCAACGATCGACTCCCTGTTCCCCGCCGCTACCGTTCCTCGAATCCGGTCAATTCGCCCAGCGCGGCGCCCCAGTCTTCCACAACCAGATCGACACGGCCAGGTGTGTCGCCGGAACGCAACCACGCCAGCAGTGTGTCACATCGGTCCCTCGGACCCTCCGCAATAACATGCACTCGGCCGTCGCGGGTGTTACGCGCGTAGCCGACCAGGCCCAATTCGAGGGCCCGCGAGCGTGTCGCCCACCGGAATCCCACGCCCTGCACCAGGCCGTGCACCCAGGCGCTGAGCCGGACCGGCTCGGTCACGCCTCCACCTGGAACGTCAGATTCACCTTGCTCCCCGCCTTCAGCGTGCGGCCCACCGTGCACACCTTGTCGATGGCCCGCTGCACGGTGACCAGCAGCCGCTCCCGCCCGGCGTCGTCGAGTTCGGACAGGTCCAGCTCGACCACCTCGTCGAGTTCGGGATAGACCTCGTTCTCCCGATCGGCGGCCCCCGACACCCGGATCGTCACGTCGTAGTTCTCCCCGAGCCGATTCGACAGCGGAAAATCCGAACTCATCCCCGTACACGCCGCCAGCGCGATCTTCAGCAACTCCCCGGGCGTGAACACACCCGCCACACCCTCGGAGCCGATGAGCACCTCCGCCCCCCGCGAACTACGCCCGGTGTACCGCCGAGTCCCGGTCCGCTCGACCCACAACTGAGCCGCCCCTTTGTTCGCTGCCGCCCCAGCGGTCTGTTCGGTCATGCTCCCGATCCTGCCATCAGAATTCGCTCACACGCTGAACCGGTACCCCATCCCCGCCTCGGTGAGCAGATGTTTGGGATGCGACGGATCGTCCTCCAGCTTCCGCCGCAACTGCGCCAGATACACCCGCAGATAATGGGTCTCGGTCGCATACGAAGGCCCCCACACCTCACGCAGCAGCTCCCGCCGCCCGACGAGCTTGCCCTGATTGCGCACGAGCATCTCCAGCACCCCCCACTCGGTCGGCGTCAAATGCACGTCGGCCCCGTGCTTGGTTACCTTCTTGGCCGCCAGATCGACCACGAACGACGACGTCTCGACCACCGGATCGGTGCCCTCCCCGGTATCAGCCGCCCGCCGCACCGCGGCCCGCAGCCGGGCCAGCAGCTCGTCCATCCCGAACGGCTTGGTGACATAGTCGTCGGCTCCGGCGTCGAGCGCCTCGACCTTGTCGGCGGAGTCGGTGCGCGCGGACAGCACGATCACCGGTGACCGGCTCCAGCCGCGCAGCCCGGCCAGCACGTCGATGCCGTCCATATCGGGCAGGCCGAGGTCGAGCACCACCACGTCGGGGTGTTTCTCGGCGGCGGCGCGCAGCGCGGCGGCGCCGCTGGCGGCGGTGATCACCTCGTAGCCGCGGACCGACAGGTTGATCCGCAGCGCGCGCAGGATCTGTGGTTCGTCGTCGACCACGAGCACCTTGGTCGGCGCCGTGTTCGGTGCAGTCACCCGTTCTCCTGTTCCGAAAGCTCTGTCGTACCACCGGATTCGGACGGTCCTTCGCCGGTCGGCAGATCTATCACCATGGTGAGACCGCCGCCGGGGGTCGGCTCGGCGTGCACCGTGCCGGCCATCGCCTCGACGAAGCCGCGGACCACCGACAGCCCCAATCCGACGCCGGTGGAGTTGTCGCGGTCGCCGAGCCGCTGAAATGGTTCGAACATCTGGTCTTCCATGCCCGTCGGCACTCCGGGACCGTAGTCCACCACGGTGATCGACACGCGGCGGCCGGTGCGTTCGGCCGCGACACGCACGGGTGTGTCGCGCGGCGAGTAGCGCAGCGCGTTGTCGATCAGGTTGGCCAGCACTCGTTCCAGCAGGCCGCTGTCGGCGCGCACCGAGACATCGCCGACCTCGACCTTGATCCGGTCCATGGCCGCGCGGCGCACGCCCCGGGTGCCCATCCCGACCCCGACCACCGCCCGGCTGACGACCTCCTCCAGGTAGACCCGTTTCACCTGCGGCTGCACGACTCCGACGGCCAGCCGCGAGGAGTCGAGCAGATTCCCGACGAGCGCGGTGAGCTGATCGACGGATTCCTCGATGGTTTCCAGCAATTCGGCGGTGTCCTCGGGGGAGAACTCGACATCGTCGCTGCGCAGGCTCGACGCGGCGGCCTTGGCGGCGGCGAGGGGAGTGCGCAGGTCGTGGCTCACCGCCGACAGCAGCGCCCGCCGCAACCGGTCGGCCTCGAGCACGCCCGCGGCGGCCTGCGCCTCGTCGGCCAACCGGCGGCGCTGCTGCAATCCGGCGGCCTGATTGGCCACCGCGCCCAGTACGAGGCGGTCTCCGGCGGTGAGCGGACGGCCGGTGAGCAGCAGCCAGTGCGTGTCGTCCCCGGACTCGATCGCGACGTCGGCGTCACCGACCCGGCGCGGCGGATTCTCCCCGACACAGGCGATCACCTCGTCGTCGTTGGCGAAGCTGACCGCCCGCTGCCCGAACGTCTCGCGGGCGCGTTCGAGCAGATCGTGCAGGTCGGCGCCGTGCAGCACGGCACCGGCGAACAGGGTGAGCAGTTCGGCCTGCTGTGAGGCCCGCCGCGCCTCGCGCCGCCGTTTCGCGGACACGTCCACCAGCGCCGCGACCGCCACGGCCACCAGCAGCATCACCACGATGGTGAGGAAGTTGTTCAGCTCGGCGATGGTGAGGCTGTGCCTGGGTGAGACGAAGAACCAGTTCAGCAGCAGCCCGCCCAGCAGCGCCGACAGCGTGGCCGGTGCGACGCCGCCGAGCAGCGACACCGCGACGACGCCGATGAAGAACAGCGCGCTCTCCCCGGCGAGGTCGAGGTGGTGGTCCACCCAGAAGTAGCAGCCCACCGTGATCAGCGTGGGCACCAGCACCGCGGCCGGCCAGGACGACAGCGTGCGCTGCCGCGGGGTGACCGCCGACCACCGGAATCCGCGCTTGGACTCCTCGTGGGTGACCATGTGCACGTCGATCTTCCCCGACAGCTGCACCACGGTGGAGCCGATGCCCTCGTCGACCATGCGGGCCCAGCGCGACCGCCGCGAGGTGCCCAGCACCAGCTGGGTGGCGTTGACCTGGCGGGCGAAATCGAGCAGTGCCACGGGCACGTCCTGGCCGGTGACGGTGTGCAGTCCGGCGCCGAGACTGTCGGCCAGGTCCCGTAGTCGCGCGAGGCGCTGGGCGGACACTCCGGCCAGGCCGTCGCCGCGGACCACGTGCACCACGATCAGATCGGCGCTGGATTTGGTGGCGATGCGGCTCGCGCGGCGCACGATCGTCTCCGATTCGGGCCCGCCGGTCACCGCGACCACGACGCGCTCGCGCGTCTCCCAGGTATCGGTGATCCGGTGGTCGTCGCGGTACTTGGCCAGCGCCGCGTCGACCTGGTCGGCCAGCCACAGCAGCGCCAATTCCCGTAGCGCCGTGAGGTTTCCGGGTCGGAAGTAGTTGCGCAGCGCGGCGTCGACCCGCTCGGCGGCGTAGACGTTGCCGTGTGACATCCGCCGCCGCAGCGCCTCGGGGGTGATGTCGACCAGCTCCACCTGCTCGGCGCCGCGCACCACCCAGTCGGGCACGGTCTCGCGCTGCACCACGCCGGTGATCTGCTGCACGACGTCGTTGAGGCTCTCCAGGTGCTGCACGTTGACCGTGGAGATCACATCGATGCCGGCGTCGAGCAGTTCGTGCACGTCCTGCCAGCGCTTGTCGTTGCGGGAGCCGGGCACGTTGGTGTGGGCCAGTTCGTCGACGAGCACGATCGCCGGGCGCCGCCGCAGGACAGCATCCACATCGAGTTCGGGCAGGGTGGCGCCGCGGTATTCGATCAGCTTCGGCGGGATGCGCTCGAGGCCCGCCAGCAGTTCGGCGGTCTTCGCGCGGCCGTGCGTCTCCACCACGGCGGCGACCACGTCCCGGCCGCGTTCCAGCCGCCGGTGCGCCTCGCTGAGCATCGCGAACGTCTTGCCCACGCCCGGTGCGGCGCCGAGGTAGATCCGTAGCTGCCCGCGCTTCACTCGTCCATCATGGCGCGGGTGGCGCGGCGTCCGTCTCGCGCCACGCGCTCGGTCGCCCGTGGGCGGCGCTGCGCGGTCGCGAGTATCCGCAGGGCCAGCGCGCAGGCCAGGAACCCGAGAAGGACCGCGGTGGTGACCGCGAAATCCGGCACTGTCTTCTCCTTACCGTCACTGTCGAGCACTCCACTGTCTACCGGGGCCGCTGCCGGACAGATGGATCTTTACGGCTTCTTGACGGCCGTCCGGCCGACGTTGACGGCATTCCGGTGCCCGGCGTGCACACCCCCTGTAAGTGGGACGTCAATTCGCGGCGGCGCAACGCTAAGAACGCGTCAACGACCTCGAAAACGGCCGAAGCAGACGCTTGACTCGCTCTGGCGCACCTCGGGTGCGCCGTGTCGAGAGAGGTTGTTTCCACATGTCTGTCGTGGTGTTCACGCTGCTGACCGTGGCGGTCTTCGCACTGCTCGGTCTGATCCAGCGGGGAGTCGAACGGCTGTGACGCAGAACATCATCGGCCTGGTGCTGGCCGTCGGCGTCGCGCTGTATGTCCTTGCCGCCCTGCTGTTTCCGGAGAGGTTCTAGGTGAACACGACTACCGCGGGGATACTGTTCGCGGTATCCCTGGTCATCGCGCTCGCGGTGGTGCACGTCCCCCTAGGTGACTACATGTACCGGGTCTACGCGGGCGCGAAGCACTCCCGACTCGAGCGCGGTATCTACCGGCTCATCGGTGTCGAGCCGGGTGTCGAGCAGAACTGGGGTGTCTACGCCCGCAGCGTGCTCGCGTTCTCGGCGATCGGCGTGCTGTTCCTGTTCTTCCTGCAGTTGCTCCAGGGCCGGCTGCCGTGGCACCTGAGCGATCCCGGTACCGAGATGACCGGTGGCCTGGCGTGGAACACCGCGATCAGCTTCGTCACGAATACGAATTGGCAGAACTACGCCGGTGAGTCCACGCTCGGGCACACCGTGCAGATGGCCGGGCTGGCGGTGCAGAACTTCGTCTCGGCCGCGGTCGGTATCGCCGTGGCGATGGCGCTGGTGCGCGGCTTCGCCCGCCGCGACACCGGCGACCTCGGCAACTTCTGGGTGGATCTGGTGAGGGGAACCATCCGGCTGCTGCTGCCGATCGCCTTCGTGTTCGCCGTCGTCTTCGTGGCGGCGGGCACGATCCAGAACTTCCATGTCTACGATCAGGTCGCGCGGACGGTGGCCGGTTCGGGATCGCAGACCCTGCCGGGTGGTCCGGTCGCGAGCCAGGAGGTCATCAAGGAACTGGGCACCAACGGCGGCGGCTTCTTCAATGTCAATGCCGCGCATCCGTTCGAGAATCCGACGACCTGGACCAACTGGCTGCAGATCTTCCTGATCCTGATGATCAGTTTCTCGCTGCCGCGCACCTTCGGCCGCATGGTCGGCAGTCCGAGGCAGGGATACGCGATCACCGCGGTGATGGGAACGCTCGCGATCCTCAGCGTCACCCTGACGAATCTGTTCCAGTTGCTGCATCACGGCACCGTGCCCACGGCGGTCGGTGCGGCGATGGCCGACGTGGAAACCCGCTTCGGCGTATCGAATTCGGCGACCTATGCCGCGGCCACCACGCTGACCTCGACCGGTGCGGTCGATTCGGCGCACGACTCCTACACCAGCCTCGGCGGGCTGTGGCCGCTGTTCAACATGCAGCTCGGTGAGGTCGCGCCCGGCGGTGTCGGCGCCGGGCTGTACGGCATGCTGATCCTGGCCGTGATCACGGTGTTCGTCGCCGGGCTCATGGTCGGGCGCACGCCGGAGTACCTGGGCAAGAAGATCACGCCGCGCGAGATCAAGCTGGCCGCCACCTATTTCCTGGTGAGTCCGCTGATCGTGCTGGTGGGCACGGCCGCCGCGATGGCCATGCCGGGGCAGCGCGCGAGCATGGCCAACACCGGGCCACACGGCCTGACCGAGGTGCTGTACGCCTTCACCTCGGCGGCCAACAACAACGGCTCCGCCTTCGCGGGCCTGTCCGGCAATACCGACTGGTACAACACGGCGCTGGGCCTGGCCATGGTGTTCGGGCGTTTCGTCCCGATCATCCTCGCGCTCGCGCTGGCCGGTTCGTTTGCCGCCCAAGGACATACCCCCGAGTCGATCGGCACGCTGGCGACGCATCGGCCGCAGTTCGTCGGCATGGTCGTCGGAGTGACGCTGATCCTCGTCGCGCTCACCTTCCTGCCCGCCCTCGCGCTCGGGCCGCTCGCCGAAGGAATCCACTCATGACCGCCCCCACCCTGGCGAAACCCCGTGTCGGCAAGGGCCTGTTCGATCCGCGGATGCTGGTGCGGTCCCTGCCGGACGCGTTCCGCAAGCTGGATCCGCGCACGCTGTGGCGCAATCCGGTGATGCTGATCGTCGAGATCGGCGCTGTCTGGTCGACGATCCTGGCGCTCGCCGAGCCGACCTTCTTCAGCTGGGCGATCGTCGTATGGCTCTGGCTCACAGTGCTTTTCGCTAATCTGGCCGAAGCCGTCGCCGAGGGCCGGGGCAAGGCGCAGGCCGACACGCTGCGCAAGGCCAAGGCCGACACCGTCGCCCGCAGGCTCGTGGATTGGCGGCCCGGGCAGCACCGCTACACCGAGGAGCGGGTCTCGGCGCCGCAGTTGCGGCGCGGTGACCACGTGGTCGTCGAGGCGGGCCAGGTCGTTCCGGGTGACGGCGACGTCGTGGAAGGCATTGCGTCCGTGGACGAATCGGCGATCACCGGGGAATCCGCGCCGGTGATCCGCGAGTCCGGCGGTGATCGCTCGGCGGTGACCGGCGGGACCACGGTGCTGTCGGACCGGATCGTCGTGGAGATCACGCAGGAGCCGGGCGGTTCGTTCATCGACAAGATGATCGCGCTGGTGGAGGGCGCGTCGCGGCAGAAGACGCCGAACGAGATCGCGCTGAACATCCTGCTGGCCGCGCTGACGATCATCTTCGTGTTCGCGGTGGCGACCCTGCAGCCGCTGGCGATCTTCGCCAAGGCGAACAACCCCGGCGTGCCGAGCACCGCGGCGCTGGGCGTGCACGGTGTCACCGGCATCGTGCTGGTGTCGCTGCTGGTGTGCTTGATCCCGACCACCATCGGCGCCCTGCTGTCGGCCATCGGCATCGCGGGCATGGACCGGCTGGTGCAGCGCAATGTGCTGGCCATGTCGGGGCGCGCGGTGGAAGCCGCGGGCGATGTGAACACGCTGCTGCTGGACAAGACCGGCACCATCACCCTCGGCAACCGGCAAGCGTCGGGATTCGTGCCGATGCCGGGGGTGACCGAGGACGAGATGGCCGACGCCGCACAGCTTTCCAGCCTGGCGGACGAGACGCCCGAGGGCCGCTCGATCGTGGTGTACGCCAAGCAGGCCCACAACAAGCGCGAGCGCACCCCCGGCGAGCTGACCGGGGCGCAGTGGGTCGAATTCACCGCTCGGACCCGGATGTCGGGTGTGGATCTGTCCGACGGCCATCGGTTGCGCAAGGGGGCGGCCAGCGCCGTCACCGAGTGGGTGCGCGCGCACGGCGGCGAGGTGCCCGACGCGGTCGGGGTGACCGTGGACGGAATCTCCGCTTCCGGCGGAACGCCGTTGGTGGTGGGGGAGTTCTCCGGCGGAAAAGCCCGGCTGCTCGGGGTGATTCACCTGCAGGACGTCGTGAAGCAGGGCATGCGGGAGCGTTTCGACGAGATGCGGCGCATGGGCATCCGCACGGTGATGATCACGGGCGACAATCCACTCACAGCCCGCGCGATCGCCGACGAGGCGGGCGTCGACGACTTCCTCGCCGAGGCCACGCCGGAGGACAAGCTGGCATTGATCAAGCAGGAGCAGGACGGCGGGCGGCTGGTCGCGATGACCGGTGACGGCACCAACGACGCGCCCGCGCTCGCCCAGGCCGACGTCGGCGTCGCGATGAACACCGGCACCTCGGCGGCCAAGGAGGCCGGCAATATGGTCGATCTGGACTCGGACCCGACCAAGCTGATCGAGATCGTGGAGATCGGCAAGCAGCTGCTGATCACGCGGGGCGCGCTGACGACGTTCTCCATCGCCAACGACGTCGCCAAGTACTTCGCGATCATTCCGGCGCTGTTCGTGGGGTTGTTCCCCGGGCTCGACGTGCTCAATGTCATGCGGCTGCACAGCCCGCAGTCGGCGATCCTGTCGGCGGTGATCTTCAACGCGCTGGTCATCGTGGCGCTGATTCCGCTGGCGCTGCGGGGTGTGAAGTACACGCCGTCGAGCGCGTCCGAGCTGCTGTCGCGCAATCTCGCCGTCTACGGCGTCGGCGGCATCGTCGCGCCGTTCCTCGGCATCAAGCTCATCGACCTGATCGTTCGATTCCTCCCCGGGATGTCCTGATATGCCTGCCTTTTCGATGCGCAAGACAACCTGGATCCGGCAGCACGCCGCCGCGCTGCGGGCGTTGCTGGTGCTGACCGTGATCACCGGAATCATCTATCCGGTCGCGGTTTTCGCTGTCGCGCAGCTACCCGGCCTGCACGACAAGGCGGAGGGGTCGCTGCTGCGGCAGGACGGCCGGATCGTCGGCTCGGCGCTGATCGGCCAGTCCTTCACCGACGGTAACGGCGCCGCGCTGGCGCGGTACTTCCAGAGCCGTCCGTCGAGTTCGGGGCCGGGCGACGGCTACGACCCGACCTCGACCAGCTTCACCAACCTCGGTCCGGAGAGCATCGTCGACACCCTCGCCGACGATCCGGACGATGCGAAACAGAGCCTGCTGACTCAGGTGTGCGCGCGCAGCAAGGCCGTCGGGGAACGCGACGGCGTGGACGGCCGCCGCCCGTTCTGCACGGAATCCGGTGTGGGGGCGGTGCTTTCGGTAATCGGTCCGCGTGACGCGAAGGGCGCCGTGCCCGTACCGGACAGGGTCGTCAGTGTCAACGAATCCTGTCCGGCCACACCGTTTCTCGAGACCTACGAGGGCGTGCGGGTCGAGTGTGCGAAGGTCGGCGAGGACTACTCGGCCGGGCTGATCGTGCCCGTCCGCGGTGCCGCCCCGGCCGGACCCGCCGTGCCCGCCGACGCCGTGGTCACCTCCGCCTCGGGTCTGGATCCGGATATCTCCCCGGAGTACGCGGGCATCCAGGTGTCGCGAGTCGCCAAGGCGCGCAACATCTCCGACGCCGATGTCCGAGCGGTGGTCCATGCGCACACCCGCGGCCGTGACCTCGGCTTCCTGGGCGAGCCTCGGGTGAACGTGCTGGAGTTGAATCTCGAGCTGGACCGTAGGTACCCGGTCAGGAACTGAGGGACTGTCGCAGCGCCGGGGCCACCCAGGTGGCTAGGTAGTCGCGCAGGTCGCGGCCGGTGCGCGGGGGGCGGCCGGGGTCGATGACGAAGGACTGCACGATGCGCAGCATGTGCTCGACCAGGCCGTCCAGGGCGGCGTCGGTGAGGCCCGCCGCCGCCCAGTCGACCGAATAGCGACGCAGGATCGAGCGGCCGAACGCCATCGCGGTATCGGAGGTGACTCCGGCCGAGAACGCCCCGGCGCGGCCCGGCGCGAGCAGCAGGCCGAGGTACCTGTCCTGCGGCAGGCGCTCGAGGGTGTAGGCGATGCCTTCCACCACGGCGGTCGCGGGATCGTGGATCCCGCTCAGATGGTCGGCCAGGATGTCGAGGAACTGTTCGGTGTGCGCGACGGCCGTCGCGATCAGCAGCGCTTCGGCGCTGGGGAAGTAGCGGTACACGGTCTGGCGGGTGACGCCGAGGTCGCGGGCGACCTCGGCGATGGTGAACTCCGCGCCGGAGCGGTCGATCGCGGCCGCCGCGGCGGCCAGGATTCGCTGCACGGCTTCGTCGTCGTCGCCGGGCGTCGCTCCGGACCATCCATGCGTGCGCACCGGGCTCACTCCTCACCTGCACCGATCATCGCCGACCTTACCGGCCGTCGGCGCGGACCTTGACCATACACATGGTCGAGGATGTATGGTCTTCGGCAGCTTACCCGGAGAAAAGGCACACCATGTCCGCCACGACGCCACCGCGCCCCAAGCAGCTCGATTCGCCGATGCTGCCGAAGATCTTCAAATACGCGGGGCGAGCGCAGGTTTGGGTGTACAAGCGGACCGGCGGACGCATCGGCGGGAAGTGGCGCATCGGCGCGGGCTTCCGCAAGCCGGTGCCGACGCTGCTGCTCGAACATCGGGGCCGGAAGTCCGGCACCACCTACACCACGCCGCTGCTCTACATCGCCGACGGTGACGACATCGTCATCGTCGCCTCCCAGGGCGGACTTCGTCACCATCCGCAGTGGTACCACAACCTGTGCGCTCACCCCGATGCCCACATTCGGATCGGTCGTGACCGCCGAGCGGTCCACGCCGTCACCGCCGACCCGGACCAGCGCGCCCGCCTCTGGCCCATGCTCCTCGACGCCTACGCCGACTTCGAGACCTACCAGTCCTGGACGGACCGGGAAATCCCGGTGGTGATCCTGCATCCCCGCTTGTCTTGACGGCCGACGCGGCTCCGGGTCCAGCCGGTCGCGGGCTACATCGGGAAGCAGCGGGCGAAGGCGAGGAGCAGGCGGGGGGAGCCGTGGGGGCGGATGCGGCCCAGGAGGAGTGCTCGGGGGAGGACGGACTTGTCGGTGAGGACGCGGAGCCAGGTGTGGGCGTCCGCGGTGATTCGGATGTCGGGGGTGCCTTGGTGGCCGTCGGTGATGTCGAGGGTGCGGTCGTGGATCGATACGGTGATCCGGCGTCGCTCGGCGCCGGTGAAGGTGAAGTGGTAGGTCGCGTCGAGGCCGCGGGATTGCTCGCGCTGGAACAGCAGTGGCATCCCGGCGACGAATCGGGCGATGCTGGTGGGGCGTAGGCCGCGGCCGACGAGCTTGGTTCGCTTCTCCGGGAAGCGGTGCGCGACATACTGTTCGGCGTCCGAGCCGCGGACGACGTAGACGGTTTCGGCCTTGTGCTGCAGCGGGCGCACCACGTCGTTGAGGTGGGCCCTGCTGTCGTCGAGGTAGGCGCCGATGACGTCCTCGCCCGCCGGGCAGACCGACATGCAGTACGCCGCTTTGTAATTGGCGCCGAACGACAGGCTCTGCCACATGGACGCGGTCTCGTTGTCGGCGACCCGCGATCGGTAATCGCCGGCGTCGCGGCTGTCGGCGAGCTGTTCCACCCACTCCCCGAAATTGCCGAGGAACTCCCGGTAGTTGTGGGTGTAGCAGGCGGAGAAGTCGAAGTAGCCGTCGGGGGAGATGGCCCCGGTCGGGCAGGCCGCCACGCACAGCTTGCACTCCAGGCACGGATCGAAGTCGATCGGCCGGGAGTATTCGCCGATCTCGGCGTCGATCACCACGGTGCCGAGCAGCACGAAGGACCCGAACTTCGGATGGATGACATTGCGGTGGATGCCCATCTTGCCCAGCCCGGCCGCCACCGCCACCGGCTTGTGCGAGACGACCCAGATCCGGTCCGGGAAGCGGTCCATCTCCATCGGGAAGCCGACGGCCGGATTCAACGCCCGCACACCCCGCTCCTGCAGCGCCGACACGATCCGGCGCGCCACGTCGTTGGTGTCGTCGGTGGCGTGGTGGAACTCGAGATTCGCCACCGACCGCGCGGGGCTGCGGATGCTGTCGCGGTTCATCCGGCACACGAAACCGATCAGTGCGCGGGCGCCGGGCAGCGCGGACTCGATCTCCGCGCGCTCGTCGGCCAGCTCCGGACGGTCGATCTCGACGAACCCCACGTCGTCGGCACCGGCCTGTAAGGCCAACTTTCGCAACCATTCCGCATCCAGCGGCCCCGGCCGCAGGACCGCATCGGCGGAGCGCTCACGAACCCGCACGACGGTGGGGTGCTCGTCGAACTTTCTCCGTTTGTCCATCCGGCAGCACCCGTCCGTCGACCGTGTTCCCTCGCGTGCGCATCGTATCCGCGCGGTCGGCACCCGGCGTGGACTTCGCGAATCATGCCGCGCGATAGTGAATTTCGCCGAAAATACCTACCGGATGGTTGTGACCGGGTACACCTACATCACCGGCGAAGCCGATAGCCGGACGGAAGCCAGGCGACGGTGAGTGTGATGACCAGGCGCGAGAACGCACCGGGACCGAAGCTGCCTATCGATATCCGGCGCTATCGTGTCGATGCCGCCGACCTGATGCTGGAGTTGCACCGCCGATACGGCGATATCGTCCGCTACCGGGTGGGCCCCCAACTGGTCCATCAGATCACCGACCCGGAACTCATCGGGCCGATCCTGCACGACAGGGACTCCTTCCGGCGCGGCAAGGTATATCGCGGATTCGACCTGTTCCTCGGCGACGGCATGCTCACCGCCGACGGCGAGAACTGGCGGGTCCGCCGCCGCGCCGGGCAGCCGCATTTCCGCACCGGACGACTGGCCGGGGCGATACCCGCGCTCACCGCCGCCGTGCGCGACCTACTGGCCCGCTGGGAAGTGCGCCTGGCCGCGGGCGAGCCGGTCGATCTCGTCCCCGAGATCATGCGGCTGACCTTGGACGCGGTGAGCCGCTCGCTGTTCGGCCGCACCCTGGGTGAGCACGGCGAGCGGGTGGTCGCGCTCGGTCCGGCCGTCCTGTCGGCCATGTTCCCCGGCAGCCCCGAGCAGTTGCTACCGTCCTGGCTGCCGACACCGGTGCGCCGCAGGCTGCGCACCGCGCAGGGGGCATTCGACGCGGCCGCCGCGGAGATCCTCGCCCGGCATCGGTCGGACCCGTCGCCGGACGGTCTGGTCGGCGACCTGTTGCGCGCCCAGCGCGCCGATACCGGAGCGGCGCTGACCCGGCCCCAGGTCGCGGAGGAGTTGCGGACCTACCTGTGGACCGGATACGAGACCACGGGCTGCGGCCTGGTGTGGACGCTCTACGAGATCGCGCGGCATCCGGCGGTCCAGGACCGGCTGCGCGCGGAGTTGCGCGCGGTGCTCGCGGGCCGGGCCCCGGCCGCGGCGGATCTCCCGCGCCTGGGGTATCTGCGGCAGGTGGTCGACGAGGCGTTGCGACTGCATCCGCCGATCCCGAGCTTTCCGCGAGAACCGGTGCGCCCCATGATTATCGGCGGCTACCGTATTCCGGCCGGTTCCACGGTCTTCCTCGGTTCCCGGGTGGTGCACCGTGATCCACGGTACTGGCCGGACCCCGAAGTCTTCGATCCCGGCCGGTTCGCACCCGATCACCCGAAACCGCTGCCCTACACCTACTTTCCCTTCGGCGGCGGTCCCCGCCGCTGCATCGGGGCGCCACTGGCCGAGTTGGAACTCGCGGTGGGCCTCGCCATGATCGTGCAGCGTTTCCGGCTCGGTCTCGACCCGGAAACGACTGTGCGCGAACACTTCCTGATATCGCTGCGGCCCCGCCCGGGCGTGCGGCTCACCCTCCGGGAGTGACCGGTCTCAGTGCAGCGCGCTGCCCGCCTGCCATTCCTCCCACGGAATGGTCCAGTCCCCGTTGTCCCACGACTGCAGCGGCGGCCCGGTGGTGTTGCGGACCTCCACCACATCGCCCGGCACCGCGAAGTTGTAGAACCACTTGGCGTTCTCGCCGTTGAGGTTCAGGCAGCCGTGCGAGGTGTTCTGACTGCCCTGCGCCCACACCGTGGAGTCCAGCTGGTGCAGGTAGATGCCGTCGCTGCTGATGCGGGTGGCCCAGTTGATGGTCTCCTTGTAGCCGAGCCGCGAGTTCACCGGCAGGCCGTAGCTGGCGGAGTCCATGATCACCGGATTGCCCTTGTCCATGACCGTGTAGACGCCGGCCGGCGTGTTGAAGTAGATGGTCTTGTTGCCGACCTGCTCGCTGCCGCCGCGCCCCATGGAGGTGGGCATGGTGCGGATCAGCTTGCCGTTCTCGAACACTTGCACCTGATGGGTGTTGTCGTCGGCGATCGAGATGTGCGACGGGCCGATGGTGAAGGTGGTCTTGGAGTCCTCCTGGCCGTACATGCCCTCGCCGAGTTCCGCGCCGAAGATGTTCGCCGCCACCGTCACCTTGGTGTTCGACGCCCAGTACTGCTGCGGCCGCCAGTGCGCGTTGCGGTCGTCGAACCAGTACCAGGAGCCCTGGACCGGCGGGTCCGATGTCACGCTCAACCGCTTCTCGGCGGCGGCGCGGTCCGGAATCGGCTCGTCGAAGTGCGCGACGATCACGGTGCCGACCCCGTAGGTGCCGCCGTCGGCCAGCGGTAGGCCACCCGTGGTGGTCAGGTACGCCTTGGTCTGGTTGCCCGGCGTCAAGGTCGAGAAGGAAGCCGTCAAGGGTCCGCTGGGACCGCTGATCGTCAACCCCTGCGCGGTAACCCGGTAGGTATGGCCGTAACCGAGCGGG
Source organism: Nocardia wallacei (assembly GCF_014466955.1). Classification (NCBI taxonomy): domain Bacteria; kingdom Bacillati; phylum Actinomycetota; class Actinomycetes; order Mycobacteriales; family Nocardiaceae; genus Nocardia; species Nocardia wallacei. The sequence continues at coordinate 2,333,766 of NZ_AP023396.1, forward strand.
CCGGTCGGTTTCCAAGCCGTTTTGTCCGGTGTGAGAATTCCTTCCACCGGTTTGCCCTGTTCGTTGGTCATCGAGACCGACGTCAGAATGCCATCGGAGGTGGAGACCTCGATTTTGCCTAGCGGGTCGACATCCTCACTCCCGGCTGCCGGGGTCACCGAGAGCACCGGCGCCGCCGGTTTCGGTGTGGCCGGGCCCGATTTCGAATCGGATCCCGACGAGGATGAGCACGCGGCCATCAGCATCGTCACCAGGGCGATTACACCCAATGCGACACAGAATCGGCAGCGGCGACCTGACATGGTGTCTCCTGCGCTCGCCGTGCGCTTGCCGAGCGAGTCCCCCGCAGCGCACCATCGCCTAACTGTCTTGCCGGGTAGTTTACGGGGAGACCCGGTCGGGAGGCACATCGAGGTGTTGCCCCAGGTTTACGAAACGGTTGTACGGGTACTCCCGTTACCGTTCTCTGCCCTCCGTAACCGCGCTGTCGTGGCGCTGGGGCACCAGGCCGAGTATCTGCTAGGGAAGAAGCTATGAGCGCTAACCTGATGATCGTAGAAGACGACGACCGGGTCCGGAGCGCCCTGCGGCTGGCCATGGAGGATGAGGGCTACGACGTCGAGGAGGCCGAGGAGGCGGAGGACGCCCTCGAGCACCTGCGCGACAACGGCGCACCCGATGTGATGATCGTCGATCTGATGCTGGGGGAGATGGACGGGTTCTCGTGTATTCGTGAGATCCGCCGCGATCACGATGTGCCGATAATAGTGGTCAGCGCGCGTGACGATACTCACGATGTGGTGGCCGCGCTGGAGGCCGGTGCCGACGATTTCGTCACCAAGCCGTTCGAGATCAAGGAGATCACCGCGCGGATGCGGGCACTGCGCCGGCGCGCGCAGCAGTTCGCCGAGCCCGATCCCGAGCCCGCCGCCCCCGAGGAGATGGTGCTCGACGCCGACCCCGACGAGCCGCTGGTGTTGTCGGTGGACGGCGGCACGGTGCGCCGCGGCGACGAGGAACTGCACCTGACGCTCACCGAGTTCCGGCTGCTGTGCGAACTCGCGGAGACGCCGGGCCGGGTGCTGTCCCGCAGCGTCCTGCTCGAAAGAGTCTGGGACCGCGGCTTTTTCGGCGACGAGCGGATAGTGGACGTGCATGTGCGCCGACTGCGCACCAAGATCGAGCGGGACCCCTCGGAGCCCTGTCTGGTCGTCACCGTGCGAGGACTCGGTTATCGACTCGATGTCCAGCGCTGAGCCGCGCCGGGGACTGCGCGAGCTGAGCCGCCAAAGTCTGCGCGGCCGAGCGATTTTCGCGTTCGCCGTGATGTCCGGCCTGGTGTCGGGGCTGTTCGTGGCGGTCGTGTCGGTCCTGTCCGAAGGTTTCTGGCTGCCCCTCGCGATCTGCCTGGTCGGGGGGACCGCGGTGGGCGCCGGATTCGGGTTGTGGCTGTCGCGGCGGTTGCTGGTGCCGCTGCGGCGGCTGACCCGGACCGCCGCGCGGATCGCCTCGGGCGAACTCGGCACCCGGCTGCCCGACACCGACGACCCCGATCTGGCGCCGACGGTGGACGCGTTCAACACCATGGTCGATTCTCTACAACGACGTATCGATCGCGAGCGGCGGCTGGTCGGTGACGTGAGTCATGAACTGCGTACGCCGTTGACGACGCTCACCACCAGCGTCGGGGTGATGTCGCGCTACGAGGAGGAACTCCCGCAGCGGTCGCGCCACGCGCTGGTACTGGTGCGCGCCGAACTGGAACATCTGCGCCGCCTGCTCGACGACCTGCTGGCGTTGGCTCGCGCGGAGGCGCGTATGCATCGCGCCGACGCCGAACCGGTATCGGTGCGCGAACTGCTCACCCACACCCTGTCCGAACTGCGCTACCCGCCCGATCTGCTGCACGTCGCCACCGATGCCACGGTGACCGGCCGCAAGCTGGAACTCGAACGGGCCGTGGTGAATCTGCTGGAGAACGCCGATCGCCACGGCGGCGGCGTGATGTCGGTGGGTGTGGATCGGGCCGGTGCGCAGGTGGTCATCACCGTCGACGACCACGGACCCGGTGTGGCACCGGAGGATCGGCAACGCATATTCGAACGTTTCGTGACGGTGCGTCGCGGCCGCCGCGCCGCCGCGGGCACCGGCATCGGGCTGGCGCTCGTCGCCGAAACCGTTGCCGCACATGGCGGAACGGTGGTGTGCACGGATCGGCCGGGAGGTGGTGCGCGCTTCGTCGTGCGGCTGCCCGCGAAGTGACGAAATTCACTGATTAAACGGATGTAACGTAACCGTAATGAACTCGACAGGTTGGGCTCAAAGTTCATTGGCAATTCTGGAAGGGTGATAGAGACCCGAACACGGAGTACTCCATTCGGTTCCCCTTCTCCCGATAGGCAGGATTCAGATCGGGATACCTCTGCGCCGGCGGTCATTCGCACGCCGCGGCTTGGTGACGGGGCGCCGATGTGGCGTATTGCCGTCGAATCCCAGGTATTGGACGCAAATTCCAGCTACGCCTACCTTCTGTGGTGCCGAGATTTCCGGGCGACCTCCGTCGTCGCCGAAATCGGATCGGAAATCGCAGGCTTCGTCACCGGATATCTCCGGCCCGAAGCGCCGGACACGGTATTCGTGTGGCAGGTCGCCGTCGACCACGCCTTCCGGGGCCGCGGACTCGGTGTGGCGATGCTGGATCAGTTGGTGGACAACGTCGCCGAGCACGGGGTATCGATGCTGGAGACGACGATTTCGCCGGACAACGCGGCCTCGCGGGCGATGTTCGCCTCGTTGGCGCGGCGCCGGGGCGCCCAGCTGACCCGAGAGACATTGTTCGAACCGCAAGATTTCCCGGACGGTCACGAATCAGAGGACCTGTACCGGATCGCGCCATTGCATTCCGTGGCGCACACCACACGAAAGGATCATCGATGACCACCGCTGAGATGACCGTTTTCGAATCGCTCGAATCCAATGTCCGTGGCTACTGCCGATCTTGGCCTACCCTGTTCGACACCGCGCAGGGTTCGTGGATCCGCGACGGCAGCGGACGCGACTATCTGGATTTCTTCGCCGGCGCCGGCGCATTGAACTACGGCCACAACAATCCCGTGCTCAAACAGGCGCTGATCGATTACATCTCGCGCGACGGCATCACGCACGGACTCGATATGTCCACCGTGGCCAAGCAGCAGTTGCTGGAGACGATCGACAGCGTGCTGCTCGATCCGCGCGGGCTGGACTACAAGGTGCAGTTCCCCGGCCCGACCGGCGCCAACGCGGTCGAGGCGGCGCTGAAGCTGGCGCGCAAGATCACCGGGCGCACCACGATTCTCAACTTCACCAACGCCTTTCACGGCATGACGCTGGGCGCGCTGTCGGTGACCGGCAACGCCACCAAGCGGGCCGGCGCGGGCGTCCCGCTGGTGCATGTGAATCCGATGCCCTACGACGGCTACCTGGACGGCGCCGACGAGCTGGCCTGGATGGAGAAGGCCCTCGACGACGGCTCCTCGGGTGTGGACAAGCCCGCCGCCGTGATCGTGGAGACCGTGCAGGGTGAGGGCGGTGTCAACGTCGCGCGTGCGGAGTGGCTGAAGCGGCTGTCGGAGCTGTGCGCGGCGCGCGACATCCTGCTGATCGTCGACGACGTGCAGATGGGCTGCGGCCGCACCGGACCGTTCTTCTCCTTCGAGATCGCGGGCATCACCCCCGACATCGTCACGCTGTCGAAGTCGATCGGCGGCTACGGCATGCCGCTGGCGCTGGTGCTGATGCGCCGCGAGCTGGACCAGTGGGCGCCGGGCGAGCACAACGGCACCTTCCGCGGGAACAACCCGGCCTTCGTGACCGCGACCGCCGCGCTGGAGCACTTCTGGTCCGACACCCGCCTCGCGGAGGCCACCGCCGCCAAGGGCGCGCGCATCCACAAGTCCTTCAGCGAGCTGTCGGAGAACTACGAGGGTGTGTCGACCCGTGGCCGCGGCCTCGTGCACGGCCTGGTGTTCGACGAGCCCTCCGAGGCGAACAAGGTCAGCCGGATCGCCTTCGAACAGGGGTTGCTGGTGGAGACCTCGGGCGCGGAGGATGAGGTGGTGAAGCTGCTGCCGCCGCTGACCATTACCGATGACGAACTCGACCACGGCCTGGGCATCCTGGGCAACGCGGTCGACATGGCCCGAGGAGGCAACTGACCATGATCGTGCGCACTACGGAGGAGATCACCGGCACCGACCGCGACGTCGCGGACGCCGGCTGGCGCAGCAAGCGGATCATTCTCGGCGGCGACAAGGTCGGTTTCTCTTTTCACGAGACCACGATTCAGGCCGGCACCGTGCACGAGTTCCATTACGCCAACCACGTCGAGGCGGTGTGGTTGATCGAGGGTGAGGCCACTCTCACCGATCTGGACAACGGTGTCACCTACGAATTGGGGCCTGGCTCGATGTACCTGCTGAACGGGCACGAGCGCCACCGCATCGAGACACGCACGCAGATGCGGGCGTTGTGTGTGTTCAATCCGCCGGTCACGGGCCAGGAGGTGCACGACGAGAACGGCGTCTATCCGTTGGTCGCCGTTCCAGACTAGGTAGGAGGACAACACCGCGATGACGTTGGCCGACAGTCGAATCGATCGCTACCGCACCCGAACGCTGACCGCGGTGCCGCCGATCGAACGCACCGATCCGACCGTGTGGGGCCGGATCACCTCGCCGGAACTGGCGAACTTCGACGCCGACGGGTACGCGATCATCGACCAGTTGCTGTCGCCGGAGGAGGTGGCCGACTTCTCCCTGGAGATCGACCGCCTGGCCGCCGATCCCGAACTGCGCCTGGACGATCGGGTGATCATCGAGAAGAAGTCGAACCGGGTGCGGTCGATCTTCGAGGTGCACAAGATCAGCCGGGCGGTCGCGGATCTGATCCGGGACGAGCGTGTGGTCGGGCTTGCCCGGCAGGTGCTCGGCTCCGAGGTGTACATCCACCAGAGCCGGGTCAACTACATGCCGGGTTTCGAGGGCGCGGGGTTCTACTGGCACTCCGACTTCGAGACCTGGCACGCCGAGGACGGCATGCCGTCCCCGCGGGCGGTGAGCCTGTCGATCGCGTTGACAGAGAATTATCCGTTCAACGGCAGCCTGATGGTGATGCCGGGCTCGCAGCGCACCTTCGTGCCGTGCCAGGGTGAGACTCCGGCGGAGCACTACCGGGAATCGTTGCGGGAACAGGAGATCGGCGTGCCCTCGCACGCCGACATCACCGATCTGGCCAACAAGCACGGCATCGCGCAGTTCACGGGGGCGCGCGGGTCGGCGCTGCTGTTCGATTCGAACATCATGCACGCCTCGGCCAACAACATCACGCCGTTCCCGCGCTCGAACATCTTCCTGGTGTTCAACAGCGTGGAGAACACCCTCGTGCCGGAGCCGTACGCGGCCAGGGAGATCCGGCCGACGTACATCGCCGCCCGGGACTTCGATCCCGTGCGGTAGCGGGGTTCGGGCCGTGCGACGGAGCACGGTGTCCGGTCGGGCCCGGCCGTCGAGCGAGCGCGTACATCACGGCCGGGTTACCGAAAGACGAGGCGCCGCCCGCTTCTTCGGAAGCGGGCGGCGCCTCGTCGGTTCGGATCAGTTCGGGCGGGTGAGCGCGGCGTAGCGGGCGATGTGGTGGTCCGCCGAGCCCCATTCGTACTGTATCGCGGTGAGGCGCTTGAAGAAATGACCGATGGCCAGTTCTTCGGTCATGCCCATGGCGCCGTGCAGCTGCACGGCGTGCTGACCGATGAAGCGGGCGGCGCGGGCCACGGTGGCCTTGGCCGCGGCCGCCGCGCGGGCCCGCTCGCCGGGTTCGGCGTCGAGCTTCAGCGTGACGAGATACGTTGCGGCGATGGCCTGTTCGAGTTCCAGGTGCATGTCGACCATGCGGTGCTGCAGCACCTGGAAGCTGCCGATCGGCACGCCGAACTGGCGGCGCTGTTTCGCGTACGCCACCGTGTCGGCCAGTACCTTGCGCATGCCGCCGACGGCCTCCGCCGCGATGGCGGCGATCGCCTCGTCCACGGCGCGGGCGAGCGAATCGTCCGCGCCCGCTTCGGTTCCCAGCAGGGCGTCGGCCGGGACCCGCACGCCGTCGAGCACCAGATCTGCGGCCCGGCGTTCATCGATGGTGCGGTACGGATGCTGGGTGAGGCCGGGCGCGTCGGCCTCGACCACGAACAGCGACAGCCCGGACGCGTCCGGCGTGCGGGCCGTGACCAGCAGGTGCGTCGCCAGTGGCGCGCTGGTCACCACGACCTTCGCGCCGTCGAGCACCCACGCGTCCCCGTCGCGCCGCGCGGTCGTCGCCACCCGGGTGATGTCGTAGCCCGAATCCGCTTCCAGCGCGGCCAGCGCCGTGATCACCGTGCCGGAGACGATGCCGCGCAACAGTTCCGTGGCGCGCTCGCCACCGGCCCGGCGCAGCAGCCCGCCGCCGAGCACGACTGTGTCGACGTACGGTTCGACGACCAGCGCCCCGCCCAGAGCCTCGGCGATGAGCAGCGTCTCGACCGCGCCGCCGCCGAATCCGCCCACCTCCTCGGGCAGGCTGGCGCCGAGGATGCCGACCTCGTCGGCGAAGGCGCGCCAGATCTCCGGCTGCCGACCGGCGCCCAGGCGGGCCGCGGCGCGGCTCTTCTCCAGGTCGTAGCGCGCCGCCAGGAACTCGGTGACCGTATCGCGGAGCAGTTGCTGTTCGGCGGTGAATTCGAAGTCCATGTCTACAGTCCCAGGGTTGCCTTGGCGATGATGTTGCGCTGAATCTCGTTGCTACCGGCGTAGATCGAGCCGGCCCGGTCGTTGAAGTAGCGCTGCGGCGCGACCGCCTGCCACTCGGCGCCGCTGAGGTAGCCGTCGGCCGGTGCGGTGAAGTCGGCCACCGGGCCGCCGGGCATGGTGCCGTGCGGCTGGTAGACCCGCCCGCGCGGGCCCGCGGCCGCCAGGGCGAGTTCGGTGAGCTGCTGGCTGAGTTCGGTGCCGAGGATCTTCAGCGTCGAGGCCGCCGGGCCCGGGTTTCGGCCCTGCGAGATCGCGGCGACCGTACGGTACTCGAGGATCTCGAGCACGTCGGCGCGGATGCGGATATCGGCCAGCCGGGCCGCGAACGCCGGATCGTCCAGCAGCGTGCCGCCGTTCGGACCGGGCTGGCTTCGCGCCTGTTCGGCCAGCGATTCGGCCATCACCTGCAGCATCGGGCCCAGGGCGCCGCCGCGCTCGAAGTTGAGCAGGTATTTGGCGACGGTCCAGCCGTCGTCGATGCGGCCGAGCACGTTCTTCTTCGGCACCCGGACCTGGTCGAAGAACACCTGGTTCTGCACCTGCTCACCGGAGGTCATCACCAGCGGGCGCACCTCGATGCCGGGGGAGTCCATCGGGATCAGCACGAACGTGATGCCCTGCTGCTTGCGCTCCAGCTTCGAGGTGCGCACCAGGCAGAAGATCCAGTTCGCCTCGGTGGCGTGCGTGGTCCAGATCTTGGAGCCGGTACAGATCAGATCGTCGCCGTCGTCGACGGCGGCCATGGTCAGCGAGGCCAGGTCCGAACCGGCCTCGGGCTCCGAATAACCCTGGCAGAAGAAGACCTCACCGGTGAGGATGCGGGGCAGGAAGTAGGACTTCTGCTCCTCGGTGCCGAACGCGATGATCGCGTGCGACACCATCCGGATCCCCATGGGCGACAACGCCGGTGCACCGGCCAGAATCGACTCGCGGTCGAAGATGTAGTGCTGGGTCATGCTCCAGTCGCAGCCGCCGTATTCCACCGGCCAGGCCGGCGCGGCCCAGCCGCGGGCGTGCAGGATGTGCTGCCACCGCATGCTGGCCTCGTGATCCGGGTAGACGCTCGTGGCGAGCTGCCCGGCGCGCCGGAGGTCGGGGGTCAGGTTCTCGTCGAGAAAACGCCGCACCTCGTCGCGAAACGCCAGATCGGTGGGCGACCATTCCAGATCCACGAAGAACTCCTTGTCCGATAAACGGAGCTTCACCTTCTCATTTACCGGCACCCGAACGCAAATGGTCGTTAACTTAATGCCGCTCTGTGCCATGGGCTCGCGGCCAGCCCTTGACATTCCACTGTGGAGGTAGGATCCTGATTACGTTCCACTTTGGAATATTGAATCTCGTCGACAGGAATACGGGCCATGGACATCACCACCGGCACCCGCGCCTCCGACGCCGAGCGTCAGCAGGTCGCCGACCTGCTGTCCCGGCACCTGAGCGAGGGGCGCATCGATCTCGCCGAATACGACCAGCGGGTGGCGCGCGTGTACGCCACGACCACGCGCGACGACCTGCAGCTGGTGCTGTCGGATCTGCCGAAACTGCCGCGGCGGCGGGCCGCGGCGCCCGGCCGGAATCCTGCGCGACTGCCGATCTGGCAGCGCATCGAGGGTGGCGCCTGGCTGGGCGTCGGGGTGCTGTGCCTGGTGATCTGGGCCCTGATCTCGCTGGGCGCGGGCGAATTCACCTACCCGTGGCCGCTGTGGGTGATCGGGCCGTGGGGTGCGGTGCTGGTGTTCCGCGTCCTCACCGGCTGGGAGTCGCGCGGATGCGGCGGGCCGCGCACGAACATGCCGTGACGACATCAGGACCCGGCATACGCGGAGCTACCCCCGGCTAGCGGGTAGATTGGCCTGCTGTGCACCTGAAGAGTCTGACGCTGAAGGGATTCAAGTCCTTCGCGTCCGCGACGACCCTGCGCCTGGAGCCGGGCATCACCTGCGTGGTGGGGCCCAACGGCTCGGGTAAGTCGAATGTCGTCGACGCGCTCACCTGGGTGATGGGTGAGCAGGGCGCGAAGGCGCTGCGCGGCGGCAAGATGCAGGACGTCATCTTCGCGGGAACGGCCGGGCGTGCGCCGCTGGGGCGCGCCGAGGTCACCCTGACCATCGACAACTCCGACGGCGCGCTGCCCATCGACTACTCCGAGGTGTCGATCACCCGCCGCATGTTCCGCGACGGCGCCGGTGAATACGAGATCAACGGCAATACGTGCCGCCTGATGGACGTGCAGGAACTGTTGTCGGACTCCGGCATCGGCCGGGAGATGCACGTCATAGTCGGGCAGGGGCAGCTCTCGGCGATCCTGGAATCGCGCCCGGAGGACCGCCGCGCCTTCATCGAGGAGGCGGCCGGTGTCCTCAAACATCGCAAGCGCAAGGAGAAGGCGGTCCGCAAGCTGGAGGCCATGCAGGCCAACCTGGCGCGCCTGACCGATCTGACCACGGAATTGCGCCGCCAGCTCAAGCCCTTGGGCCGGCAGGCCGAGGTGGCGCGCCGCGCCGCGACCGTGCAGTCCGAACTGCGTGACGCCAAACTCCGGCTGGCCGCCGACGATCTGGTGACGCGGCGCCGCGAGCTGGAAAGCCAGCAGAGCAAGGAGTCCTACGCCCGCGAGCAGCAGATCAACGTGCAGGCCGAACTCGACGCCGCCAATGCCGCACTGGCACAGCAGGAATTCGAGCTCTCGCGGCTGACGCCCGGCGCCGAGGCGGCCGCACAGACCTGGTTCCAGCTGTCGGCTCTGGTCGAGCGCGTCAACGCCACCATCCGCATCGCCCGCGACCGGGCCCGCAACCTGACCATCGATCAGCCCACCGGCACCGGCCGCGACCCGGAGCAGCTCGAGGCCGAGGCGGCGCGGGTGGAGGCCGAGGAGGCCGAACTGCTGGAGGCAGTCGAGGTCGCGACCGCGACCCTGGAGGCCGCCCGCGACCAGCTGCACGACCGCGAGCAGGCGGCCAAGGCGGCCGAGCAGGCGCACCTGGCCGCCGTGCGCGCCATCGCCGACCGGCGCGAGGGCCTGGCCCGGTTGTCCGGTCAGGTCGACAATCTGCGCACCCGCGCCCAATCCGCCGATACCGAGATCACCCGGCTCTCGGCCGCGCTGAGCGAGGCGCGGCAGCGCGGGGAGGACGCCGAGGCCGAATTCGAGTCGGTACAAGCCGAATTGAGCGAACTCGACGCCGGTGAGGAGAGTCTCGACGCCGCCTACGAGCACGCCGCCCAAGCCCTGGAGCTGGCCGACCGGCGCGTCACCGAACTGCGCGAATCCGACCGTGAGGCCGGGAAGAAGGTCGCCTCGCTGACCGCCCGCATCGAGGCGCTCACCATGGGCCTGTCCCGCAAGGACGGCGGCGCCTGGCTCCTCGAACACCACGCCGACGGCCTCCTCGGCCCCCTGTCCGGCCTCCTGCGGGTGCACCCCGGCTACGAATCCGCCGTCGCCGCCGCCCTCGGCCCCATGGCCGACGCCGTCGCCGCCGAAACCGGTACCACCGCCCACGCCGCCCTGACCGCCCTGAAGCAAGCCGACGGCGGCCGCGTCGCCCTGGTATACGGCCATGCCGCCACCCTTCGCCGAACCGATGCGGATGTGACCGGTGGCGCGCGAGCCTCGGAAGGTGCCGCGGACGTCGCCGATGGTGGGTCACACACCGAAGTCGTTGCGGCAGTAGACGACTCATCCGCCGAGCGTGGCCCGAGGAGGTCGGAGCGGGCCGGATTGCCGGAACGGGCGCGGTGGCTCGCGGAGGTGGTCGACTGTCCGGCGGAATTGCGGCGGGCCCTCGACGCGCTGACCGCCGGGACCGCGGTGGCCGATGATCTCGACGCCGCGGCCGAGGTGCTCGCGGCGTATCCGGACCTGCGCGTCGTCACTCGCGAGGGCGACCTCGCCGGGACCGGGTGGGTGCTGGGCGGGTCCGATCGCGCGCCGAGCCGACTCGAGGTTCAGGCCGACATCGATGCCGCGCAGGCCGAGTTGGAGTCCTGGCAGCGGCATGCCGAGGAGTTCGAGGCCGCGCTGTCGGGCGCCGAGGCCGAGCAGACCGACCGCAAGCAAGCCGCCGACCAGGCGCTGCTCGCCCTGCACGAATCCGACCAGGCGCTGGTGTCGATCTACGACCGGCTCGGCCGGCTCGGCCAGACCGCGCGCACCGCCCGGGCCGAATGCGAACGCCTGCAGCAACAGCGCGCCGCCGCCGAGGCCGCGCGCGAGGAGACCCTGCAGAAACTCGCCGAGCTGGAGGACCGGCTGCGGCACGCGGAATCCGAACAGTCCGAATCGGATTCGGACGCCGACGCGGGCACCGAGACCGCCGGCTTCGCGCGCGAGGAGGCCGCAGGCGCCCTCGCCGAGGCCCGCTCGATGGAAGTGGAGGCCCGGCTGGCGGTGCGCACCGCCGAGGAACGCGCGGAATCGGTACGGGGCAAAGCGGATTCGCTGCGCCGCGCCGCCCGCGCCGAACGCGAGTCCCGGGCCCGCGCCGAACGCGCCCAGGCCGCGCGCCGCCGGGCCGCCGAGGTCGCCGCCGTCGTCGCCGAATCCGCCGAGCGGGTCGCCGCCGAACTGGAAACCGTTGTGGGCGAAGCCTCCTCGCGCCGCGACGAACTGGTGCGTCGCCGCACCGACTGCGCCGCCCAGGTCGATCAGATCAAGGAGCGGGTGCGGGCGCTGACCACCCAGCTGACCCAGCTCACCGACGCCGTGCACCGCGACGAGGTGGCCCGGGCAGAGGCGGCGCTGCGCATCGAACAGCTCGAGCAGACCATCTCCGAGCAGTTCGGGATCGCCCTGGACGACCTGATCGCCGAGTACGGCCCGGACGTGCCGATGCCGCCGACCTCGCTGGAGCTGCAGGAGTACGAGCAGGCCAAGGAGCGCGGCGAGCAGGTCAGCCCGCCGCAGCCGATGCCCTACGACCGCGCCACCCAGCAGCGCCGCGCCAAACGCGCCGAGAAAGACCTCAGCACCCTCGGCAAGGTCAATCCCCTTGCGCTGGAGGAGTTCGCGGCCCTCGAGGAACGCTACAACTTCCTGTCCACGCAGTTGGAGGACGTCAAGAAGGCCCGCCAGGACCTGCTGGACGTGGTCGCCGAGGTGGACGCGCGGATTCTGCAGGTGTTCACCGAGGCATGGGAGGACGTCGAGCGGGAGTTCGTCGGCGTCTTCGCCAAGTTGTTCCCGGGCGGCGAAGGCCGGTTGCTGCTGACCGATCCCACCGACATGCTGACCACCGGGATCGAGGTGGAGGCTCGCCCGCCGGGGAAGAAGGTCAAGCGGCTGTCGCTGCTGTCCGGCGGCGAGAAGTCGTTGACCGCGGTGGCGCTGCTGGTGTCGATCTTCCGGGCCCGGCCCTCGCCGTTCTACGTCATGGACGAGGTGGAAGCGGCGCTGGACGATACCAACCTGCGCCGCCTCATCGGCCTGTTCGAGCAGCTGCGGGAGAAGTCGCAGCTGATCGTCATCACCCACCAGAAGCCGACCATGGAGATCGCCGACGCGCTCTACGGCGTGAGCATGCGCGGCGACGGTATCACCCAGGTGATCTCCCAGCGGCTGCGCGGGGAGAACCTGGTCGGGGCGGCCACCTAGCCCGTCGACGAACCGTCGAGCAGCGACTTCAGCTGTGCCGCACCGGTTTCGGCCAGCCAGTCGGCGAAGGTCCGCAGGCCCGGATGAATGACGCGCAGCGCCTGGATATCGGCGTGCCAGCCCGCGCCGCCATCGCCGACCAGCCGGGCGACCGAGGCGATCGGCTCGCCCAGCGCGGCCACCTCCGGCCCGGTGAGCTGGTGGTACCGGACTGGGATGCCGGTGGCCTCGGAGATCCGCGCCGTGGCGGCGGTCGGCGTCTGCTCGTCACCGGCGAGCTCGAGGATTCGGCCGTGGAAGCGCTCGGGTTCGGCGAAGGCCAGCGCCGCGATGACGCCGATATCGTCGACGGCGATCATCTGAACCGGGTGATCGGGTGCGAACAGGTGCCGGTGGACGCCGCCGGAGATCCCATCGATCGGTGCGCCCCGCACCAGATAGTTCTCCATGAACCGGACCGGCCGCAGCAGGGTGTAGCGCATGCCCCCGGCGATCACGGCCTGTTCGATCGCGTCCTTTCCGGCGGCTATGCGCTCACCGCCGGAGAACGAGCCGATGCCGGTGAAGACGAAATGATCCACCCCGGCCGCCCGGGCCGCCTCGACCAGGTGCACCCCGCGCCGAGCCTCCAGATCCTTGGCGTCGCTCGTCGGATCCATGGGGCTCGGCGGTACGGCGAAGACGCCGCGGGCTCCGGCGACCGCGGTGCGGAGCGTGGCGGGTGCGTCGAAATCGCCGGCCACGAGTTCCGCGCCGAGACGCGAGAGTTCCCGCGCCGCGGCGGTTTCCGTGTCGCGAACCAGCGCACGGACCGGATGCCCGTGCGCGAGGAGGTGGCGGGCCGTCGCGCCGCCCTGCTTGCCGGTCGCGCCGGTGACCAGAATGGGACCGTTCGATTCGGACATGAGCTTCCCTTCGATAGAATGCGGGTTGTTCGACCCGTATTCGGACCATAGGAGGGGCGAAGTGCCCGCTGCCAGTGTCGGATCGACGGCGCGTAACGAAACCGATCCGCGGCCGGGCAACCGGGCCGATGCCCGGCGGAACCGGGCGCGGATCCTGTCGGCCGCCCAGCGCGCCTTCGCCGAACACGGCACCTCGGTGTCGCTCGCCGAGGTCGCCCGGCGCGCCGGTGTCGGCGCCGGTACCGTGCACCGGCATTTTCCGGCGAAGACGGATCTGGTGGAAGCCGTTGTGCAGCAACGGATCGACCGACTGACCGCGCTGGCGATCGGCTATCGGGACGCGCCGGACGCGGGCGCGGCCTTCCTCGAATTCTGCGCCACGGTGGTGATCGGCGCGCCCCGCAACAAGGCGATGTGCGATGTGCTGGAGTCCGACGACGGCTGGCCCCGCGACCTGCTGCGCGGCGCGGGGGAGCGGTTCCACCACGCGCTGGAGGCGCTGCTGGTCGCCGCGCAGCGCGAGGGTTCGGTGCGCGCGGATCTCACCATGTCCGACGTGGTGGCGCTGTTCGCCGGATGCCTTGCGGTGCAGCGCTCTTCGGGCCGGCTCGACACGCTGTCACGGCCCGCCGCCCTGGTGCTGGACGCGATGCGCACCACCTCCTCCGAGCGCGTGACGAAACTCGGAACCCGACGCCCGGGCCGTAACGAAACGCATAACGGAACGGGTCGGTGCCCGGTCTGCGGCGAGGCGCTGCGGCCGGCCGTCACCGGCCGCCCGGCCCGCTACTGCTCCCCGGCCTGCCGCCAGAAGGCGCACCGCCGCCGCGTCGCCGCCGGGATCCATGGCACCGAGTCGGCCATCGAGCCTCGAATGGAACCGCTAACCTCGTCGCGTGCGAACCTTCGTGTGGCAGGGGATCGATGAGCCGCGGATGGAGATCGTCCGCGTCGAATCGCTGGACCGTGCCGACGGTACCCAGATCGGTCTGGCCTATGAATTGCGCTGGCGCCTCGACGGTCCCGAGTTGACCGTCGACCTCGGTGACGGTCCGGTGCGGCATCTTCTGGACGGCGCCGACTACTTCGATCTCCAGCACTCCGCGTACTTCAACTCCCTGCCCGCAGTGTGCGACGACCTGCTGGGTGCGGCGTCCGCGCCGCGGGACTACACCATGCGATTCGTCGCGGTGCCCGACCTGACCGCCACGCTCACCCCGCAGCGGTACGAACCGCGCGGCGGCGGCACGGTGCGGTTCGTCTCCGGCGACTACCGCGCCGACATCGATTTCGACGACGACGGATTCGTCCTGCTGTACGAGGACTACCTGCGCCGCGTGTATCCCTGACCCTCGCGGTCGTGAGCCGTGATACTTCTCACGCCGCGGCCGACGCGCCCGGGCCTACAGGAGATCGCTCACGTCGTCGGGAACGTCGACGGCGTATTTGCGGAGCGTGTCCATCGGGACGACCTCGAGCGCGTTCTCGTGGGTGGCGGCCAGGACGACCGGAGCGGCGACACCGTCCTCGTGGGCATGCAGCCAGCGCACCGCGACCACGCACCAGCGGTCGCCCGGTTGCAGCCCGGGGAAGTTGTTCTCCGGGCGCGGGGTGATCAGATCGTTGCCGATCGACTTCTGGTGCTCCAGGAACTCCTGGGTAACGACGGTGCACACCGTGTGGCTGCCCAGGTCTTCGGGACCGGTGCTACAGCAACCGTCCCGATAGAAGCCGGTGAGAGGATCGGTGCCACACTCCTCCAGCGGTCCCCCAAGCACATTTCGATCGGTCACGTCGCCGATCCTATTGTCTCGGTATCGGATTCGCCGAGCCTTCCGCCGTGTGGTGCTCACACGAGCAGACCGGTCGGTAGTTGATGGTGTCTACTACGCCGATTCCGGCGTGTCCTTTCCGGCCGGTGACCACCGGTTGTGTTAATGCGCGGTTCGAAGGTCGTACCCTCGACACATGCGGATCGCCTTCGGTACCGACGAATCCACCGACCTGACCCGGCACATGAAGGAGTGGCTGGCCGCCCAGGGTCACGAGCTGCTGGTGGTCGGCGAGGACATCGCGTGGCCGGAGGTGGGCAGCGGAGTCGGCGAGGCGGTCGCGCGGGGCGCGGCCGACCGCGGTGTGGTCTGCTGCTGGACCGGTACCGGCGTGTCGATCGCGGCGAACAAGGTGCCCGGCGTGCGGGCCGCACTCTGCACGGACGGCTCCACCGCCGCGGGCGCGCGGAAGTGGAACGACGCCAACGTGCTCGCCCTGGGCCTGCGGCTGACCTCGCCCACCCTCGCCGAGGAGATGCTCGACGCCTTCCTCACCACCGACCCCGATGTCTCGGAGGCCGGCAACTACACCCGGCTCACCTGAGCGATCCCCGTCCTTTCGACGACTCGGTCGCTGGTCGCGGGCCGACGCGCCCGCTGTCCGCCACCCGACAGCTGTAACTCCGGGTTCTGAAAGGATGGGGGCGTGACTGCGCAAGCTTGGATTCTGATCGCCGCGATCGCCGCCGTGCTGCTGGTGGCGTTCGTGTCCGGATTCGTTCTGTACCGGCGTCGCCGGGTGCGGCTGACACCGGCCGCGCCCGAGCGGGAGCTGACCGACCGGTCGGGCGGGTACACGGCGTCCGGCGGATTCAACTTCAGTCAGGGTGGCGCGGGAACCGCGACGCCGGCCCGTCCGGAACCGGTACCGCTCGAGCGCACCGACGACGAGGGCCAGCCGCACATCGGGGACGACGCTGCCATCCCGCGCGATTCGGCGCGCCGCACCATCACCGACGTCCGCCTCCCCGAGCCGGACACCGCGGCCACCACCGAGAAGACCGTCGGCGACGATGCCACGGCCGAGGACACCACAGCCGCCATCGAGGACACGACGGCCACCGAGGGCACGGCGGCCACCGAGGGCACGGCGGCCACCGAGGGCACGGCGGCCACCGAGGGCACGGCGGCTGCCGAGGACACGACGGCCACAGCGGACACGACGGCCACCGAGGGCACGGCGGGTGCCGAAGGTGCCGCAGCCGCCACTGCGGGCACCGCGCCCGCCACCAAGGAGACGGCGCCCGCCGCCAAGGACACGGCGCCCGCCACCAAGGAGACGGCGCCCGCCACTGACGGCACGGCAGCCGCCACCCCGGGCACCGCGCCTGCCACCGAGGCTGCCCCGCCCGCCGCCGGAACCCCTACTCCCGCACCGCAACTGGAGGAGATCGAGCCCACGGCCGGACGCCTCACCCGGCTGCGTGGCCGCCTGTCCCGGTCGCAGAACGCGGTGGGCAAGAGCCTGCTGGGGCTGCTCGGGGGTGGTGATCTGGACGAGGACTCCTGGGAGGAGATCGAGGACACCCTGGTCATGGCCGACCTTGGCACGGCCGTCACCGGCACGATCGTGGGGCGGCTGCGGGAGGAGCTCGCCGCGCGCAGCGTCCGGACCGAGGAGCAGGCCCGCCACGTGCTGCGCGATGTGCTGGTCGAGGCGCTGCGCCCCGAGCTGGACCGGTCCATCCGCGCACTGCCGCATGCCGATCATCCGTCGATCCTGCTGGTCGTCGGCGTCAACGGCACCGGCAAGACCACCACCACGGGCAAGCTGGCCCGCGTCCTGGTCGCCGACGGCCGCCGTGTGCTGCTCGGCGCGGCCGACACCTTCCGCGCCGCCGCCGCCGACCAATTGCAGACCTGGGGCGAGCGGGTCGGCGCGGAGACCGTGCGCGGCCGCGAGGGTGCCGACCCGGCGTCGGTCGCCTTCGACGCGGTCAGCGCCGGAATCGACAACGGAGTCGACGCGGTGCTGGTCGACACCGCGGGTCGCCTGCACACCAAGACCGGTCTCATGGACGAGCTGGGCAAGGTCAAGCGGGTGGTGGAGAAGAAGGCCGCGGTCGACGAGGTGCTGCTGGTACTCGACGCGACCGTCGGTCAGAACGGCCTGACCCAGGCCCGGGTCTTCGCCGAGGTCGTCGACATCACCGGCGTGGTGCTGACCAAGCTGGACGGGACCGCGAAGGGCGGTATCGTCTTCCAGGTCCAGCACGAGCTCGGCGTGCCGGTCAAACTGGTCGGTTTGGGTGAGGGCGCCGATGACCTGGCTCCCTTCGAGCCCTCCGCCTTCGTGGACGCGTTGCTGGGCTGACCTGCGGGAATCTCACCGAAAAAGCTCACCGCGGACACCTGCGCACGCTGCGTCCCGAACCGGTGTGAACGGCGCGAAACGCACTGGCAACATTGCAAGTTCATCCGTTCACCCAGCGGAAACATCGCGGCGTCACGGCGGAAACACCGACTGAGGAACCTACTCAACAGGCTCGTTTGCCGTAATCGGCAGGGCCCGAGATGAGGAGGAACAAAGGTGGCGTTTCCCGTAATCGGTGAACCCAATACCGGCGACACCGCATGGATGCTGGCGAGCTCGGCACTCGTGCTGCTGATGACACCCGGCCTGGCCTTTTTCTACGGCGGCATGGTGCGCGGCAAGAACGTACTCAACATGATCATGATGAGTATCAGCGCGATGGGCCTGGTGACCGTTCTCTGGTCGCTCTACGGCTTCTCGCTGGCCTTCGGCGACGACAAGGGCAACCTGTTCGGCGATCCGGCCCAGTACTTCGGGCTGAAGTCGGTCTTCGGCGGCAGCTACCTGGCCACCACCGACCCCGCCTCGCCCGCCGCGATTCCGGTGGCCGGCACGATTCCGCTGTCGGTGTTCGTGGCCTTCCAGCTGATGTTCGCCATCATCACCGTCGCTCTCATCTCGGGTGCGGTCGCCGACCGCCTCAAGTTCGGCTCCTGGCTGCTGTTCGCGGGTGTGTGGGCCACGGTCGTCTATTTCCCGGTGTCGCACTGGGTGTTCTCCTTCGACGGCATCACCGGTGAGCACGGTGGCTGGATCGCCAACAAGCTGAAGGCGATCGACTTCGCGGGCGGCACCGCGGTGCACATCAACGCCGGTATCGCGGGCCTGGTGCTGGCGATCGTGCTCGGCAAGCGCAAGGGCTGGCCCAAGACCCCGATGCGCCCGCACAACCTCCCCTTCGTGATGCTCGGCGCCGGACTGCTGTGGTTCGGCTGGTACGGCTTCAACGCCGGGTCGGCGACCGCCTCCAACGGCATCGCGGGCGCCACCTTCGTGACCACGACCATCGCCACCGCGGCGGCCATGCTGGCCTGGCTGGTGGTGGAGAAGATCCGCGACGGCAAACCCACCTCGCTGGGCGCGGCCTCGGGCATCGTGGCCGGTCTGGTCGCCATCACCCCGTCGTGTTCCTCGGTCAACGTCGTGGGCGCCCTGGCCATCGGCATCGTCGCGGGCGCGCTGTGCGCCCTGGCGGTCGGCCTGAAGTTCCGGTTCGGGTTCGACGACTCGCTCGACGTGGTCGGCGTGCACCTGGTCGGCGGTCTGATCGGCACCCTGATGGTGGGCCTGGTCGCCACCTCCGAGGCGCCCGCGGGAGTCGAGGGCCTGTTCTACGGCGGCGGTTTCGATCAGCTGGGCAAGCAGGCCGTCGGCGCGTTCGCGGTGCTGATCTTCTCCGGTGTCGTCACCGCGATCATCGCGCTGGCGATCAAGTACACCATCGGCCTGCGCGCCGGCGACGAGGCCGAGTTCCGGGGCATGGACGAGTCGGAGCACGCGGAAACGGCATACGATTTCGCTGCTGTGGGTGGCACGGCACGTACCGCCGTCAAGGAGGCATGACGCAATGAAACTGATCACTGCAATCGTCAAACCGTTCACGCTCGAGGACGTGAAGAGCGGGTTGGAGCAGGCGGGTGTGCTGGGCATGACCGTCAGCGAGGTGCAGGGCTACGGACGGCAGAAGGGCCACACCGAGGTCTACCGGGGCGCCGAGTACTCCGTCGACTTCGTGCCGAAGGTCCGCGTCGAGGTGGTCGTGGACGATGCCTCCGTCGAGAAGGTCGTGGAGGTGATCGTCGAGGCCGCCCGCACCGGCAAGATCGGTGACGGCAAGGTCTGGGTCACCCCGGTCGAAGCGGTGATCCGCGTCCGCACCGGCGAACGCGGGGCCGACGCTCTGTAGCGAACTACACCGCAGCGAACACAGAGAAGTGAGCGGCGGCCCCGCTCCGGCCGGACCGGCCGGGACGGGGCCGCGCGCATGGGACACCGTCGGCGCGGGTCCGCGGTTCGTCTCCCGCACCGGGTGCGCGGGGACACGGAATGGGTGGTGGTTGTGGGTTTGCAGGCGAACGACGACATGCCGGGCGGGGCAACGGATCTGGTGCGTGCCCGGGACCAACTGCTCGACGGCGGTGATGCCCGCCGGCCCCGCCTGGACGCCGAGTCGCTGCGCCAGGCCCTGGTGGATCTGCACGATCTGTGGCTCACCACCAAGGGCGCGGACCTCGGCATCACCGCCGACAGCGGTCTCGCGGTGGTCGCGGTCGGCGGCCTGGGGCGGCGGGAGATGCTGCCGTACTCCGATCTGGACCTGGTGCTGCTGCACGACGACGTGGACCCGAAGCGGGTCGCCGAGGTGGCCGATCAGCTGTGGTATCCGCTGTGGGACGCCCACATCAAGCTCGATCACAGCGTCCGCACGGTCCCGCAGGCGCTGCGGGTGGCGTCGGAGGATCTCACCGCCGCGCTCGGCATGCTCGAGGCCCGGCACATCGTCGGTGACCAGGAACTGAGCAACCTGCTGATCGGCGGGGTACGCCGGGAGTGGCGCACCGGAATCCGTTCGCGCTTCGGCGAATTGGTGGAGCAGGCGCGGGTGCGGTGGAAGCGCAGCGGCGAGATCGCCCATCGCGCGGAACCCGACCTGAAGAACGGCCGCGGCGGGCTGCGCGACATCCAGCTGCTGGACGCGCTGGCCATCGCCCAGCTGACCGACGCCATGCCCGGGCTCGGGCCGGACGTTCCCGGCGGCGGCCTGAAGCAGGCGCACCGGCGGCTGCTCGACGTGCGGACCGAACTGCACCGGGTGGCGCGCCGCTCTCGCGATCAGCTCCGCGCCCAGGACGCCGACGAGATCGGCGCCGCGCTGCGCATCGGTGACCGTTTCGATCTGGCCCGCACGCTCAGCGACGCCGCGCGCACGGTGGGCTACTCGGTCGACGTCGGGCTGCGCACCGCGGGCAACGCGCTGCCGCGTCGCGGACTCGCCCGGCTGCGCCGGGTGCCGGTGCGTCGACCACTCGATGAGGGGGTGGTCGAGCACGCCGGCGAGGTGGTGCTGGCCCGCGACGCGCGGCCGCAGAAGGACCCCGGCCTGATCCTGCGGGTGGCCGCCGCCTCGGCGCAGACCGGGCTGCCGATGGCGGCGACCACGCTCAACCGGCTGTCCGAGGACGCTCCCGAACTGCGCGAGCCGTGGCCGCGCGAGGCGCTCAATGATCTGCTGGTGCTGCTGGGCGCCGGGCGCGGCACCGTCGACGCGGTCGAGGCGCTGGACCGAACGGGCTTGTGGGGCAGGCTTTTTCCGGAGTGGGGCGCGGTGCGCGACCTGCCGCCGCGCGACCCGATGCACACCTGGACGGTGGATCGCCACCTCGTCGAGACCGTCGCCTATGCCAGCGCGCTCGGCACCCGGGTGTCCCGGCCCGATCTGCTGCTGCTGGGCGCGCTGCTGCACGACATCGGCAAGGGCCGGGTCGAGGACCACAGTGTCGTCGGCGCCGAACTGGCCACCCACATCGGCCGCCGGCTCGGGCTGTGGCCCACCGATGTGCGGACCGTGTCGGCGATCGTCCGCTACCACCTGCTGCTGCCGGAGACCGCGACCAAACGCGACCTCGATGATCCCGACACAGTGCGGCGCGTGGTCGACGCGCTCGACGGCGACCCGCAACTACTGGAACTGCTGCACACCCTCGCCGAGGCCGACTCGCTGGCCACTGGCCCGGGCGTGTGGGGCGACTGGAAGGCCGCGCTGATCGGGGAACTGGTCCGGCGCTGCCGCCTGGTGATGGCGGGAGAGCCACTGCCGCAACCGGATCCGATCGCCGACGAACTGCTGGAGCAGGCGAAGTCCGGCGGCGTGCACGTACAGCTGGTGCCCGGCGAGGGCCGCTACACCCACGTCGTCACCGTGATCGCGCCCGATACGCCGGGCCTGCTGTCCGACGCGGCCGGGGTGCTGGCGCTGCATTCGCTGCGGGTGCTCTCGGCGTCGCTCGCCGGTTCGGACGGAATCGCGATCGACCGGTTCGTGGTGACGCCGATGTTCGGCGATCCTCCGGACGCCGGCCTGCTGCGGCAGGAGCTGATCCGAGCCGTCAAGGGCGACCTGAACACCGGCGCGATGCTGGCGAAGAAGGAACGCGAGGCGAGCGTGCGAATCGGCCCGTACGCCCAGGCCCAGCCCCGGGTGATCTGGAGCGACACCGCCGTGCCCGGTCAGCCGCTGCTGCAGCTGCGCGCCGAGGACCGGATCGGGCTGCTCAGCCGATTGGCCGCGGCGCTGGCGGCCGCGGGAGCGAATGTGCGGTGGGCCAAGGTGGTCACGATGGGGTCGGCCGTGGTCGACGCCTTCTGCCTGGACCTGGGTGACGACGACACGCCCCAGCGGCGCACCGCGATCGAGGCCGCGGTGCTGGCGGTGGTTCCCCAGCCGGAACCGAAGAAACCGGCGGAAACGGACAGCGGCGCCAACTCCGGAGCGATTTACTGAGCGGTCGCCCCGTCTGCGAATTTCCGCGCAAACTGGTCATTTGCTGGTTGATCAGATCGTTGCGCGCAATTTGCTACAACCTGTAGCTCGTGTGACGCGCGCCACTCTACTATCGGAACCGTTTGATGTTCTTCCGTCGGAGCTGTCGCAGTACCTGTCATGGTGTCCGGAGCACGAGGGGAGCAGGTCGGTGGCTATTGAAGTGGTGTCCGCATCGACGATGACCAGCGATCTGACCCGGCACATCGCGCGCTGCGTGGGCGGGGACCGCTGGGTGGTGTCCTGGCTACCCGGTCGCACACTCACCGGTCAGCAGGCCGTGACGGCGATGACCATCGCCGCCACGGGCACCGATCACGACCCCTCCGACGCGGAGTGGGCGATGCTCGACAACATGGCCCTGGAACTGGGCCTGACCGCCCGCGAGGCGATGTACATGGTGGCCTCGGAGGATCACGACATCCGGCAGGCCCCGCGCCCGCGGCGCCGCTCGCTGGACTGACACCCCGGCGGACCCGATACCCTGGTATGTCGAGTGACGTCCGTCGAGATACCAGGAGCGCGATCGGTGTTCGAATCCCTGTCCGACCGGTTGACCGGTGCCCTACAGGATCTGCGCGGCAAGGGGCGGCTGTCACCGGCCGATATCGACGCGACCGCCCGCGAGATCCGATTGGCCCTGCTCGACGCCGACGTCGCACTGCCGGTGGTGCGGCAGTTCATCGCCCGGATCAAGGAGCGCGCCAAGGGCGCCGAGGTCTCGGCGGCGCTGAATCCGGCGCAGCAGGTCGTCAAGATCGTCAACGAGGAGCTCATCGGGATCCTCGGCGGTGAGACCCGCCGGCTGCGGTTCGCCAAGACCCCGCCGACGGTGATCATGCTCGCCGGTCTGCAGGGCGCCGGTAAGACCACGCTGGCGGGCAAACTCGCGAAATGGCTGAAGGGGCAAGGGCATACGCCGCTCCTGGTGGCCTGCGACCTGCAGCGTCCGGGCGCCGTCACGCAGTTGCAGGTGGTCGGTGAGCGGGCCGGGGTGCCGGTGTTCGCGCCGCACCCGGGCACCTCGATCGGCGGCGAGCACCCGCAGGGCATCTCGGTCAGCGAGCCGATCGACGTGGCGCGCCGGGGTATCGAGGAGGCGCGCGGCAAGCAGTACGACGTCGTCATCGTCGACACCGCGGGCCGCCTCGGCATCGACGCGGAGATGATGGGGCAGGCCGCGGGCATTCGCGACGCCGTGCAGCCCGACGAGATCCTGTTCGTGCTCGACGCCATGGTCGGCCAGGACGCGGTCAGCACCGCCGAGGCGTTCCGCGACGGCGTCGGGTTCACCGGTGTCGTGCTCACCAAGCTCGACGGCGACGCCCGCGGTGGCGCCGCGCTGTCGGTGCGCGAGGTGACCGGCCAGCCGATCCTGTTCGCCTCCACCGGTGAGAAGCTCGAGGACTTCGACGTCTTCCACCCGGACCGGATGTCGAGCCGCATCCTGGGCATGGGCGATCTGCTCACCCTGATCGAGCAGGCCGAACAGGTCTACGACCAGCAGCAGGCCGAGGAGGCCGCGCGCAAGATCGGCTCCGGCGAGCTCACCCTCGAGGACTTCCTCGATCAGATGCTGGCCATCCGCAAGATGGGCCCGATCGGCAACCTGCTCGGCATGCTGCCCGGCGCGGGCCAGATGAAGGACGCGCTGGCCCAGGTCGACGACAAGCAGCTGGACCGGGTGCAGGCCATCATCCGCGGCATGACGCCCGCCGAGCGCGCCAACCCCAAGATCATCAACGCCTCCCGGCGGCTGCGCATCGCCAACGGTTCGGGCGTCACCGTGACCGATGTCAACCAGCTGGTCGACCGCTTCTTCGAGGCCCGCAAGATGATGGCGCAGATGGGCCGCCAGATGGGCATGCCCGGCGGCGCGCGCCGAAATGCCAAGGGCAAGAAGGGGAAGAAGGGCAAGAAGGGCGGCCGCGGGCCGACGCCGCCGAAGGTGCGCGGCGGGTTCCCCGGCATGCCCGCGATGCCCCCGGGTGGCCTGCCCGGCGGCATGCCGGACCTGTCGAACATGCCCGCGGGCCTCGACGAGCTGCCCCCGGGTCTCGAGGGTTTCGATCTGTCGAAGCTGATGAACCGCAAGCCGAAGTAGGCTTCCGGCTTCTCTCTCGTCGGTTCGGGCCGTGGCGCGGCACCGACCGCGGGTGAGGCACAACGGTGCGACCAGGAGGCGCGATGCGACTGCACCTGCGGGGAGTGGTGCTCCCGGGGGGCGAGGTCCGGGACCTGTGGGTGCACGACGGCCTGATCTCCTTCGAACCCGTGCGCGAGGCCGAAACCCTGTGCCGCACAGGGTGGATCGTGCCCGGGCTGGTCGACGCCCACTGCCACGTCGGCATCCGGTACGGCGGCGGGCACGAGGACCGGGCGGGTGCCGTCGCCCAGGCCGAGACCGAACGTGACGCGGGCGCGTTGCTGCTGCGCGACGCGGGCTCGCCCATCGACACCCGGTTCATCGACGAGCGCGCGGACCTGCCGAAGATCATCCGCGCGGGCCGGCACATCGCCCGGCCCAAGCGCTACATCCGCGAACTGGGCATCGAACTGGACGACGAGCGCGACCTGCCGGACATCGTCGCCGAACAGGCCCGCCTCGGCGACGGCTGGGTCAAGATCGTCGGCGACTGGATCGACCGTTCCGTGGGCGATCTGCGCCCACTGTGGAGCGACGCCGTGCTGAAAGAGGCCATCGACGCCGCACATCGTGAGGGCGCCCGCGTCACCGCGCACGTGTTCGGCGAGGACGCGCTGCCGGGTCTGATCGGCGCCGGTATCGACTGCCTGGAGCACGGCACCGGGCTCACCGACGAGACCATCGAGATGATGGTGCGTCACGGCACGGCGCTGGTGCCCACCCTGATCAATATCGATACCTTCCCCGACATCGCCGACAGCGCGTCGAAGTTCCCGGTCTACGCGGCGCACATGCGGGACCTGCACCGCCGGGTCCGTGACACCGTCGCCGCCGCCCACGCCGCCGGTGTTCCCCTTTACACCGGCACCGACGCCGGAGGCTCGATCCGCCACGGCCGAATCGCCGACGAGATCGATGCGCTCACGGGTGCGGGCCTGACCCCGGACGAGGCGCTGGGCGCGGCCTCGTGGCGGGCGCGCGAGTGGCTCGGCCGTCCCGGCATCGAGCAGGGCGCCCCGGCAGATTTCGTGGTGTACGACGCCGATCCCCGCACCGGGCCGGATGTGCTCGCGGCCCCGGCGTTCGTGGTGCTGCGCGGGCGGGTCCACAACCGTCGTGACCCGGTGACCGCGCACCGCTGATTCGGCCACGGCCTGCGGACCGCCGCGTACATCGGGGAGCGTCCGGACAGTGGTCCCGAGCCCCGGCGGAGCCGATTTCATCCGGTCCGGGAACATCTGGCAGAATGATCGACCGTCCGCATCGGCGACCTCGGCTCATGCCGCAGCCGCCGATCTCGGGACAGTGTCAGCCCGTCTCCGGTTACGCACCGCGCGGCGGTCACACACTCTACGCAAAACCGGGCCCGCATCCGTGCGGGTCGCTGAATTGCGCCGTGACCAACCGGCTGCCCTCGAGCGGCCACCACCGAAAGGCAACAGCCATGGCTGTCAAGATCAAGCTCACGCGGCTCGGAAAGATCCGCAACCCGCAGTACCGCATCGTCGTCGCCGACGCGCGCACCCGCCGCGACGGCCGCGCCATCGAGAGCGTCGGCAAGTACCACCCGAAGGAAGAGCCCTCGCTGATCGAGGTCGACTCCGAGCGCGTGCAGTACTGGCTGGGCGTGGGCGCGCAGCCGACCGAGCCGGTCAAGCGCATCCTCGAGATCACCGGCGACTGGCAGAAGTTCAAGGGCCTGCCGGGCGCCGAGGGCACCCTGAAGGTCAAGGCCGCCAAGCCGAGCAAGCTCGACCTGTTCAACGCCGCGCTGGCCGCCGCCGACAGCGAGCCGGTCGCCGAGGCCGTGACCCCGAAGAAGAAGGCCGCGAAGAAGGCCGACGAGGCCGAGTCCGAGGCCGCCGAGGCATGAGCGCCGTCGTCGCCGATGCCGTCGAGCACCTGGTGCGCGGCATCGTCGCCAATCCCGACGACGTCCGCGTCGAGCTGATCACCAGCCGGCGCGGGCGCACCGTCGAGGTGCACGTCCACCCGGAGGATCTGGGCAAGGTGATCGGCCGCGGCGGACGTACCGCGACCGCGCTGCGCACCCTCGTCGCCGGTATCGGCGGCCGGGGCATCCGGGTCGACGTGGTCGACACCGACCAGTAGATGGAACTCGTCGTCGGGCGGGTCGCCAAGTCGCACGGCGTGCGCGGTGAACTCGTGGTCGAGGTGCGCACCGACGAACCCGAGGCGAGGTTCTCGCCCGGCACGGTGCTGCGAGGGCGGCTGCCCCGGACGCAGCAGACGCGGGAATACACGGTGGAGTCGGTCCGGGAGCACTCGGGCCGACTGCTGCTCTTCCTGTCCGGGATAACCGACCGCACGGCCGCGGATGCGTTGCGCGGCATGCTCTTTCTGATCGACACCGCCGACCTGCCGCCGTCGGAGGACCCGGACGAGTTCTACGACCACGAGCTCGAGGGCCTGACCGTGCGGCTCGGCGACGGCACCGAGGTCGGCACGGTGACCGAAGTGCTGCATTCCGCTGCGGGAGAACTGCTTTCGGTCCGCGCCGCGGACGACGGGCGTGAGATTCTGGTGCCGTTCGTGACCGCGATCGTGCCCACCGTGTCGCTCGCCGAGGGCCTGGTCGTCATAGATCCGCCCGAGGGACTGCTCGACAAGGAGTGAGCAATGAGTGCCGACGCCGCGCTCCGCATCGATGTCGTCACGATCTTCCCCGAATATCTGGAGCCGTTGCGAACGGCGTTGCTGGGCAAGGCGATCGACAAGGGGATCGTCGAACTCGGCGTGCACAACCTGCGGCGGTGGACCCACGACGTCCATCAGGCGGTGGACGACGCGCCGTACGGCGGCGGTCCCGGCATGGTCATGAAGCCGACCGTCTGGGGTGACGCGCTGGACGAGGTGTGCCCCGACGACGCGCTGCTGGTGGTGCCCACGCCCGCCGGTGTCCCGTTCACCCAGGCGACTGCCGAACGCTGGTCCAGCGAACGGCATCTGGTGTTCGCCTGCGGCCGATACGAGGGCATCGACCAGCGGGTCTTCGACGACGCCGCGCGCCGGGTGCGCGTCGAGGAGGTCAGCATCGGTGACTACGTGCTGATCGGAGGCGAGGCCGCGGTGCTGGTGATGGCCGAGGCGGTGGTCCGGCTCGTGCCCGGCGTGCTCGGCAATCAGCTGTCCCACCAACAGGATTCGTTCTCCGACGGCCTGCTCGAAGGACCCAGCTACACCCGTCCGGTCAGCTGGCGCGGACTCGAGGTCCCCGAGATCCTCTTGTCGGGCAACCACGCCCGGATCGAATCCTGGCGCCGCGAACAGTCCCTGTCCCGCACCCGCGCCCGCCGCCCCGATCTACTGCCCGCGGATCTTCCGGACGGCGGATAGCCGCACCGCGTGCGTGGGACCGGCCCTGAACCCGGCCGGAGCGGACACTTTCGGCGTGAGCGGGCGAGAACGGCCGCGTGCGTGCGCTCGGTGACCACCTGAGCGGAGGACAAGGGGAGCAGGAATCGCGACTGCCTGGTCGGACGGCAGTCTGCACGGATCGCGGTGGTTCTGGGCCGGTTGGCAGTGTGTGGGGATGGTGACTGCTCGGCCGGACGGCGGCGCGTACGGATCATGGTGGACCGGCCGGAGGACGCTGGTGGGCGGACGTTGCCTATACACGCCGCGGGTTTGCCCGGCGAGTTCGGTCGGCGTGCCCGTCGCGTGTCGCCGCTGTTGAGGCGGGTGCGGGGAGCGTGAGCGAATGCCGCTGCGGCACTTGGGGCGCGGGGCTGTGGCTTGCTGTCGGCGGGCGACGGTAGTGTCTGCGGGCGTGACGACAGCCCCAGAATCCGCCAGCGCCGGACCCGTCAGCACCGCAGCCGCTGGTTCCGTCTCGGCCGATCCGCCGGTCGTCGGGACCGTCCGCCTCGGCACCGTCAGCCGTCGCATCGCCGACGAGCTGAGCGTGCGCGACGAGCAGGTCCGCGCCGCCGTGGAGCTCCTCGACGGCGGCTCCACCGTGCCGTTCATCGCCCGGTACCGCAAGGAGGTCACCGGCGGGCTCGACGACGCGCAGCTGCGCCAGCTCGAGGAGCGCCTGCACTACCTGCGCGAACTGGACGAGCGCCGGGCGTCGATTCTGGAATCCATTCGCGGCCAGGGCAAATTGGACGCCGCTCTCGAACAGCAGATCATGCTCGCCGAGACCAAGGCCCGCCTCGAGGACATCTACCTGCCGTACAAACCCAAGCGGCGCACCAAGGCACAGATCGCCCGCGAGGCAGGTCACGAGCCGGTCGCCGACGCCCTGCTCGGCGACCCCACCACCGACCCGGCCCAGTACACCGCCGAACAGCTCGACGGCGCCCGCGCCATCCTGGTCGAGCGCTTCGCCGAGGACGCCGACCTGGTGGGCGAGCTGCGCGAGCTGATGTGGAACCGCGGCCAGATCACCTCGCGGGTGCGGCCCGGCAAGGAGGAGGCCGGCGCCAAATTCGCCGACTACTTCGAGTTCGGCGAGCCGTTCACCAAGCTGCCCTCGCACCGGATCCTGGCACTGCTGCGCGGGGAGAAGGAGGAGGTGCTGACGCTGCACCTCGAACCCGACATCGAGGAGCCGGAGCCCGGCGAGCGGTCGATCTACGAGGGCCGCATCGCCCTGAAGTTCGACATCGCCGACCAGGGCCGCCCGGCCGACACCTGGTTGCTGGACACCGTCCGCTGGGCGTGGCGCACCAAGCTTCAGGTGAGCCTCGGCATCGACATCCGGATGCGGCTGCGGCAGTCCGCCGAGAAGGACGCGGTCGACGTGTTCGCCGCCAACCTGCGCGACCTGCTGCTCGCCGCCCCCGCCGGCACCCGCACCACGATGGGCCTGGACCCGGGGTTCCGCACCGGTGTGAAGGTGGCGGTGGTCGACGGCACCGGCAAGGTCGTGGCTACCGAGACCATCTACCCGCACAAGCCGCAGGGGCAGACCGAGAAGTCGCTCGCCGTCCTCGGCGCGCTGGTCGCCCGCTTCGGCGTCGAGCTGATCGCCATCGGCAACGGCACCGCCTCGCGCGAGACCGATGCCCTTGCCGCCGAACTCATCTCGCGCATTCCCGAGAACAAGCCCACCAAGATCGTGGTGTCCGAGGCCGGGGCGTCGGTGTACTCGGCGTCGGCCTACGCCTCGCAGGAGCTGCCGGAACTGGATGTGTCGCTGCGCGGCGCGGTCTCCATCGCGCGCCGCCTGCAGGACCCGCTCGCCGAGCTGGTGAAGATCGACCCCAAGTCCATCGGCGTCGGCCAGTACCAGCACGACGTGTCGGAGACGCTGCTGGCCCGCTCCTTGGGCGCGGTGGTCGAGGACGCGGTGAACGCGGTCGGCGTGGATGTCAACACGGCCTCGGTGCCGCTGCTGGCGCGGGTGTCGGGCGTATCCACCGCGGTCGCGGAATCCATTGTGGCGCACCGCGATCAGAACGGCCCGTTCCGCAACCGCACCGCCCTGCGCGACGTGCCGCGGCTGGGCCCGAAGGCGTTCGAGCAGTGCGCGGGCTTTCTCCGCATCCGCGAGGGCGACGACCCGCTCGACAACTCCGCGGTGCACCCCGAGGCATACCCGGTGGTGCGGCGCATCGTCGACAGCACCGGGCGCGGCGTGCTCGAGATCATCGGCAACACCACCGTGCTGAAGTCGCTGCGCCCCGCCGACTTCACCGACGAGCGGTTCGGCCTCCCGACCGTCACCGACATCATCAGCGAGCTGGAGAAACCGGGCCGCGACCCACGCCCGGAGTTCAAGACCGCCGAATTCGCCGCCGGTGTCGAGAAGGTCGCCGACTTGCAGCCCGGCATGGTGCTTGAGGGCGTGGTCACCAATGTGGCCGCGTTCGGCGCGTTCGTGGATGTCGGCGTGCACCAGGACGGCCTGGTGCACGTATCGGCCATGTCGCACAACTTCGTCCGCGACCCGCGCGAGGTCGTCAAGTCCGGCGATGTGGTGAAGGTCAAGGTGCTGGAGGTCGACGTGCCCCGCCAGCGCATCGGCCTGAGCCTGCGCCTGGACGACGAGCCCGGCAAGCCGGAGAAGGGCGGCCAGGGCCAGCGCGGCCAGCGCCCGCAGGGCCAGGGCGGCAGTGGTCAGAATCGCGGCGGCCAAGGCGGCGGTGGTCAGGGTCGCGGTGGTCAGGGCAGTGGCACCCAGAATCGCGGCGGGCAAGGCGGCGGTCAGAATCGCGGCGGTCAGGCCCGAAACCAGCAGCGGCGCAACACCCCCGCGCCCAGCAACGGAGCCATGGCGGACGCACTGCGCCGGGCGGGCTTCGGCAAGTAGCCGAAACGGCGGAGTCGGAGCCGACACTCGCCCGTACCGGGTATCGGCCTCGAGCACTGTCCGGGGCGTGCATCGGGCGTCGACAGCTTTCGTCGTCCCAGCGCGCACCGTTCGAACCTCGTTCCGCTCATCTCGGCCATCGCTATGTCGGTCCGCATGATGTAGGCCCTCGCTATGTCGGCCCTCGCTATGTCGGCCCGCGTGATGTCGGCCCTCGCTATGTCGGCCCGCGTGATGTCGGCCGGACGCATCGATCGGTTCAGCCGGTCGATGCGTGCGTCCGACGAGGCTCGGACCTGCGACGGGGCGCAGATCTGCCAAGCTGATCTTCGCGTGGGCCGGGCGCGTGGGCGGCGAACATCCGGCCCGGCGGGTTGTGCGGTGTGTTGCGTGCGGTTCGGCTGGGCGTCACGAGCTTGCTGCACAATGTGGCTGAGGCGGGTCGGGCGCCGAACATCGAGTCCGCACGCCGACAGTGATCGCATATCCACGGCCGGAGCGATGGGGACATGGCAGCAATACGACGGTGGCTAGACGACTCCGTCATGGCGCAGGGCCGCCTGCCGCTGCTGTGTTTCCTGCTCGGCTTCATCGTCGGATTCCTGCTGATCCGGTTGAGCGTCCGGCTGATTCGCAAGCGGGTGCGCTGGTGGCCCGGCAATCTGCGCGCCGGTGACGTGCACATCCACCACATGGTGTTCGGCGTGGTGCTGGTGCTGCTGTCGGGGATCGGGCTGGTGGCGTCGTACGGCAGCGGGGTCGGTCCGGTCAGCGCGCTGGCCGCCGCGTTCGGCGTCGGCGCGGCCCTCGTGCTCGACGAGTTCGCGCTCATCTACTACCTGCGCGACGTGTACTGGGAGGAGCAAGGCCGCACCTCCGTCGACGCCGTGTTCGTCGCGCTCGCGGTGACCGGACTGCTGCTGCTCGGATTCCACCCGCTGTGGCTGCTGGAGGTCAACGACATCCGCTACGACGGCAGCGAACTGGGCCGAGTGCTGCTCGCCCTGTTCGCGCTGGGAAACCTGGCCCTCGCCGCGATCGTCATCGCCAAGGGCAAGATCTGGACCGGGCTGTTCGGCATGTTCTTCCTGCCGCTGCTGGTTGTCGGCGCGTTGCGGCTGAGCCGTCCCGGCGCACCCTGGGCGCGCTGGCGGTACGCGGGCCGGGCCAAGCTCATGCAGCGGGCGATCCGGCGCGAACGCCGCTATCGGCGGCCGGTCATCCGAGCCAAGATCTTCGTGCAGGATCTGATCGCGGGCAGCCCCGACGTCGCGCACGTGCGCCGGGCGACCGAGGAGGAACTGGCCCGCCGCGTGGTCCCCGCGCCCGCCCCGCCGCACCCGCTGCGCGTGGGCCGTAAGGTGGCGGACTGACCCCGCATCCGGCGTGGCATACCGGTCGGCGACCCGATTAACCGTCCGGTCCGGGGGTCTGGCACAATAGCCGGGTTGCCCTGGGCGAGTAGGCCCAGCGCACCGCCCATATCCGGAGCACGAACCGGTCGAGCCAGAGCCGCCAGGTTCCTCTGTTCACGCGAACTTCCAAAGGACGGAAATGAACACCCTCGACTTCGTCGACGAAAAGTCGCTGCGCACCGATGTCCCCGACTTCCGGCCGGGCGACACCGTCAACGTGCACGTGAAGGTCATCGAAGGCAACAAGGAGCGCATCCAGGTCTTCAAGGGCGCCGTCATCCGGCGCCAGGGTGGCGGCATCCGCGAGACCTTCACGGTCCGCAAGGTGTCCTTCGGTGTCGGCGTCGAGCGCACCTTCCCGGTGCACAGCCCCAACATCGACCACATCGATGTCGTGACTCGCGGCGACGTCCGCCGGGCCAAGCTGTACTACCTGCGCGATCTGCGCGGCAAGGCCGCCAAGATCAAGGAAAAGCGCTGACACGGCGACTTCCCACGAGAAACCCCCGGCCGGTCGGCCGGGGGTTTTTCCTTTCGTGCCGCCGGGGCGGCAGCGCGCGTCCCGTCGGACCGCCGGGCTACGCTGTTCGGCGTGGCAGACGAAATCTACTCGGTGCGGGTATCCGGAGCGGATGACGAACGCGCAGGGGCAACCACGCCGAGGCAGCGGCGCGCGCGATCGAAGAAGCAGAAGAAGCAGCGCCCGTTCTGGCAGGAGCTGCCGATCCTCATCGTGATCGCCGCGGTGATCGCCGCGCTCGTGGTGACCTTCATCGGCCGCCCGTACGTGATCCCCTCGCAGTCGATGGAACCGACCCTGCACGGCTGCGCCGGCTGCACCGGCGACCGCATCTACGTCGAGAAGCTCAGCTACGACTTCGGCGATCCGGGCCCCGGCGACGTGGTGGTCTTCGTGGGGCCGAGCAACTCCTGGAACAAGGCCTACCGCTCCAACCGGTCCGGGAACGTCGTCGTGCGCGGGGTGCAGAACTTCTTCTCATTCTTCGGGCTGGTCCCGCCGGACGAGAACGACCTGGTGAAGCGCGTGATCGCGACGGGCGGGCAGACGGTGCAATGCTGCGACACCGAAGGCCGGGTGCTGGTCGACGGCAAACCGCTCGACGAGCCGTACGCGCACTACAACTACCCCTACCAGCAGGGTCTGCCGTACGCCGTGAAGACCGCGGGCGGTCTGTCGATCAATCCGCGCGGCCGGGAATTCGGCCCGATCAAGGTGCCCGACGGCAACGTCTGGGTGATGGGCGACAATCGCAACGAATCCGCCGACTCGCGTGCGCACGTCGACGACGAGTACTCCGGCACCGTGCCCGTCGACGACATCCGCGGCAAGGCGGTGTTCAAGATCTGGCCGCCGAACCGGATCGGGCCGATCCGTTCCCAGGATCCCCAGAGCTGAGCGGCGCGCGTCGGGCGGACATAATCGAATGGTGGGTGTTGTGGCGCGGAATCAACAGCGCGCCGTCCGCAAGGGCAAGGGCGGCAAAGGGATTCGACCCCTCGCTGTTCGCAGTGGCGACTGGCCGCCGCGGGTGGTGATGCGCAAGGCCGGTGGCCTGCGCACCCTGGAGGCGGCGCTGATCCGCAGCGGGCTCGGGCCGGTCGCGGGCGTGGACGAGGCCGGGCGCGGATGCTGCGCGGGCCCGCTGGTGGTGGCCTCGTGCCTGCTGGCGCCGAAGGCGTACGACTCGCTGGCCGACCTGGACGACTCCAAGAAACTCACGGAGGCGACCAGGGAACGGCTGTTCCCGATCATCAAGCGGCGGGCGCTCGCGTGGCAGGTCGTGGTGATCCCCGCCTGGGAGATCGACGCCATCGGCATCCACGTCGCCAACATCGAAGGTATGCGCCGGGCGGTGGCCGGACTGGGCGTCCGGCCCGGCTACGTGCTCACCGACGGATTCCGGGTGCCCGGCATCACGGTGCCGTCGCTACCGGTGATCGGCGGGGACGCGGCCGCGGCCTGCATCGCGGCGGCCAGCATTCTCGCGAAAGTGACCCGCGACCACATCATGGTCGATATGGACCGCCGCCTGCCCGGTTACGGTTTCGCCGCGCACAAGGGCTACAACACACCCGAACATCTGGCGGCCCTGCGAGAACTCGGCCCCAGCAGTGAACATCGCCGATCGTGGCGGAACGTGCGGCTCAACGGCCGAGCCGAGGTGATCGACATCCAGGACGAACTGACGGAGGCAGAGCTGGCGGTGGAAATGATCGAACCGGACGCGGAGATCGCCGCGCCGGACATGCCCGGAACCAGGCGAGTGGCTACCGGCACCGCCCATGCGAGATGATGTGGTCAGCACCGCGTCATGGCGAGAAGGAGGACGTTCCACCAGATGAGCGCCGAGGACCTCGAGAAATACGAAACCGAGATGGAGCTCTCGCTGTATCGCGAGTACAAGGACATCGTCGGCCAGTTCTCGTACGTGGTGGAGACCGAACGCCGCTTCTACCTCGCCAACTCCGTCGAACTGCGACCGCAGAACGCCGATGGAGAGGTGTACTTCGAGGTACGCATGTCGGACGCGTGGGTGTGGGACATGTACCGGCCGGCTCGATTCGTGAAGCACGTGCGGGTCATCACGTTCAAGGATGTGAACATCGAGGAGTTGGAGAAACCTGACTTGAGGCTGCCCGAGTAGGCGGCGGCAGGTGGGCGTGTTGTCCACAGGTTCTCGGTTACTCACAGGGTTTCTGTTTGTGCTGGTCGGTGTCGGTGCGGGAGCTCGGCATTCGTTCACGCTGGGTGGGTGGCACATAATCTGGCGCTCGGCGCACACGGGGAAGAGCTGGCCGCGCAGTTCCTGCGTGAGGCCGGTATGGAGATCATCGAGCAGAACTGGCGGTGCCGGTACGGCGAGCTGGATCTGATCGGGCGGGAGGGCGACGTCACCGCCTTCATCGAGGTGAAGACTCGATCGGGGGTGGGGTTCGGGATACCGGCAGAGGCGGTGACCTTCACCAAACAGCAGCGCATTCGGCGCCTGGCATTGCTGTGGCTCGACGAGCAACCGGGGCCGTGGCGGCGCATTCGCTTCGACGTGGTGTCGGTGCTGCTGGTTCGCCATCGCGAGCCGGTGATCGAGCATCTTCCGGCGGTGTTCTGATGGCGCTCGGCCGGGCATACTCGGTCGCCGTCACGGGAGTCGACGGGCAGCTGGTGGAGATCGAGGCCGATATCGGGCAGGGCTTGCCCTCGGTCCATCTGGTCGGGCGGCCCGACACCACGCTCCAGGAATCCAGGGACCGGGTACGGGCCGCCGTGACCAATTCCGGCGAGAAGTGGCCCGACGGCCGGGTCATCATGGCGCTGTCCCCGGCGACGCTGCCGAAGATCGGCAGTGTGTACGACCTGGCACTCGCCACGGCCGTGCTCGACGCCGGTGACGCGATCCCGTCCACGCGGCTCGCGGGCACCGTGCTACTCGGCGAATTGGCGCTGGACGGACGAGTACGCCGGGTACGCGGCATCCTTCCCGCGGTGCTGGCCGCGCGCGGTGCCGGCAGGTCCACAGTGGTGGTGCCGGAGTGCGCGCTGGCCGAGGCGGGCTTGGTGGACGGAGTCACTGTGCTGGGCGCGTCGACCCTGCGCCAGCTGATCGACTGGCTGCGCGGCGAGGCTGTGCTGCGCGAGCCGGACGGCGCGCCGCCGCCGACCCAGCGCACCGGCGGCGACCTCAACGAGGTGGTCGGGCAGGACGAGGCCCGCTGGGCGCTCGAAGTGGCCGCGGCGGGTGGCCATCACCTGCTGCTCACCGGCCCGCCCGGCATCGGCAAAACCATGCTGGCGCAGCGCCTTCCGGGCCTGTTGCCGCCGCTGACGGAATCGGAGTCGCTGGAGGTGACGGCGATCCACTCGGTCGCCGGAACGCTGCCGGGCGACCATCCGCTGATCACCATGCCGCCCTTCGTCGCGCCGCATCACTCGTCGTCGGTGAGCGCCATGGTCGGCGGCGGATCCGGTTCGGCGCGGCCCGGCGCGGTCAGCCGCGCTCATCGCGGCGTCCTGTTCCTCGACGAGTGCGCCGAGATCGGCGCCAAGGTGCTGGAGTCGCTGCGAACTCCGTTGGAGGAGGGCGAGGTACGCATCGCGCGCCGGGACGGGGTGGCCCGGTATCCCGCCCGGTTCCAGCTGATCCTGGCCGCCAACCCGTGCCCGTGCTCACCCGCCCGCGACGTGGATTGCATCTGTGCGCCGTTGGCGCGGCGGCGATACCTGGGCAAGCTGTCGGGTCCGCTGATGGACCGCATCGATCTCTGGGTCCAGATGGTCGGCCAGGCCGCCGGAGCCTTCGCCTCCACCGAAGCCGAGAGCAGCGAGACGGTACGCGGGCGCGTGGAGGTGGCGCGGCAGGCCGCGGTGCGGCGGTGGGCGGCGTACGGCTGGGCCTCCAACGCCGAGGTCCCCGGACATGTGCTGCGCCAACACTTCCGCTTGCCGCGCGAATCGCTGGCCCCGGTGGAGAGTGCGCTGCGACAGGGCCGCATGTCGGCTCGGGCGGCCGACCGTGCCATCCGGGTCGCCTGGACGGTGTGTGATCTGCGCGGTGGCGATGTGCCGAGCACGCAGGACGTGTTGCAGGCGTTGAACTTCCGGCAGCGCGGGCCGTCGTGAACGCGTCCTCGGCACGACCTGCGGGTTCGTCGCTGGTGACCGCGCCCGGAAGACCGAATTATGTTGCGGCGCAGACGTACTCGATTGACAACGGACCGATGGAAATGGGGGGAGCGGTGAGCGATCAAGAGATGGATCTCGACGGCCTGGAACCATCCGGTGCGGGCTGTGGGCCACGACCTGGCGCTGGTGGCCCGCGAGGCGGTGCCACCGAACTGATGACCGTCGACACCGATGAGCGGCGCCTGGCGTGGATCTACCTGTCGCGGGTGGTCGGTGGACCCTGCGCGCCGCTGTCGGCGCTGATCGAACGAGTCGGTGTGGTCGAGGCGGCGCGGGCCGTGCGCGAATGCGATCTACCGGAGTCGCTGCGCGGCCCCACCGAGGCCCGCCGCGGAATCGACCGCGCCGAACGGGATCTGGAGGCCGTCACCGGTCTGGGTGGGCGCGTGGTGACGCCGGACGATCCCGAGTGGCCGGCCTGGCGCCTACTCGGCCTGAACCAACTCGACCCGGCGCGTGACGCCGGAGCCGCGGTCCCGCTGGTGCTCTGGGCACGTGGGCCACTGTCGCTGCTCGACTCGACGGACCGCGCGCTGGCCGTCGTCGGCGCCCGCTGCAGCACCGGCTACGGCGAACACGCGACCGCCGAGATCGTGGGCGAACTCGCCTACGGCGGTTGGACGATCGTGTCGGGCGCCGCCTTCGGCATCGACGGCACTGCCCACCGCGCGGCCCTGGCGGTCGGCGGCGCCACCGTCGCCGTCCTGGCCTGCGGTGTGGACCGGCCCTATCCCGCCCAGCACGAGCGCCTGCTCGCCGAGATAACCGAAACCGGCCTGGTGATCAGTGAATACCCGCCCGGCACCGCCGCGCACAAACACCACTTCCTCGCCCGCAACCGCCTGATCGCATCCCTCGCGGACGGCGTCCTGGTCGTCGAGGCGGGTCTGCGCAGCGGCGCCAGGAACACGATCAAATGGGCGCGACGCCTGGGCCGCCCCACGATGGCCGTCCCCGGCCCGATCACCTCATCCGCCTCGGTCGGCTGCCACCGCATGATCCGCGAAGGCGAAACACTGCTGGTAAGCCGAGCCGAAGAGGTCCTCGACGAACTGGGCCCACTGCGCCTCCCGCTCCCCACCACCCGATCGGACCCAGCCGAAGCCTTGGACGGCGATCCAGCCCTCATCTACACCGTTCTCCCCGCCGTAGGCTCCCGCAGCCCACTCGAACTAGCCCACCACACCGCGCTTCCCCTCCCCGCTGTCCGCGCAGCCCTGTCCGCCCTCGAACTGGGAGGCTTGGTAGCGCTGGACGAAAATGGTTGGTACCGAACGCATCCCGCCGAACCACCCCACCTCGACGACCCTCCCACCCGAGCCCTCCGCCCGCGCTCGGATCTACCGCCTCGCTAGGTGAGTCCGCCCGATTACGGGGTTTCGCTGAAGGTGCGGCGGTAGGCGCCGGGGGTGGTGCCGAGGTGTTCTCGGAAGTGGCGGCGGAGGTTGACTGCCGAGGCGAGGCCGACTCGGGCGGCCACGGCTTCTACCGGGAGATCGGTTTGCTCCAGCAGGGCGCGCGCGGCGTCGAGGCGCCGACCGAGTAGCCATTGGCCCGGACTGGTGCCTAGCTGGTCGGTGAAGCGGCGGGCGAGAGTTCGGGTCGACAGCCCGGCGTGCCTGGCGAGGCGGTCGACGGTCAGCGGGGCATCGAGACGGGAGGTGGCCCAATCCAGCAGCGGTGCCAGTGACTCGTCGGCCCTGGCGGGGGCGGGCTGGGTCGCGTACTGGAGCTGGCTGCCCTCTCGATGCGGCGGCAGCACCATGTGCCGGGCGATCTGGGCGGCATGCGCCGCGCCGTGGTCGGACCGCACGAGGTGCAGGCACAAGTCGATGCCTGCACCGGTTCCGGCGCTCGTCGCCACATCGCCGTGGTCCACGTAGAGCACGTCCGAGGCCAGCTCCACCTCGGGGAAGTCGGAGGCGAGTCGATCGGCGTGGCGCCAGTGGGTGGTGGCGCTGCGGCCGTCGAGCAGTCCGGTCTGCGCGAGGACGAACGCTCCCGTGCAGATGGCGACGATCCGCGCCCCGCGCCGGTGAGCGGTACGCAACGCCTCCACCACGGTCGAAGACGCGGGCGTGGCCGGTGGCTGCCAACCCGGCAGGACGACGGTGTCCGCCTCCCGCAACGCCGACAGGTCCGCGTCGACGAGCATCGCGTAGCCGGCGGTGGTCTGCACGGGCCCGGGCCGCTCGGCGCAGATTCGGAAGTCGTAGTGGGCCGGAAGGCCCGGCCGCACGGTACCGAATACCTCCGCCGCACAGCCCAACTCGAACGGCGACTGCGGCGGATTGACGAGTGCCACCACCCGATGACGACGCATGGCAGAAATATACCTAATGATGTCTTTTCGGACTCTCGGCGGGGAGGCATACTCGGGTCACAGTGGTCCCATGAGCGAATCCACGGAAACGGAAGTGGTGAGAAAAGAAGTCCGTGTCGACGGCGAGACGACCTCCTACCTGACCGCAGGCCGCGACGGTCCTCCGGTGTTGCTTCTGCACGGGACCTACTGGAGCCGAGTGTGGTTGCCGATACTGGAACCCCTCGCCGCGGCCGGGTTCCGTCCGATCGCGGTCGATTTCCCGGGACTGGGTCATTCGGGAGGCGAACTCACGCTGGAAACCGCCAGTGTCCCGGCCCTGGCGCAGTGGGTGCCGCGTTTCGCAGCCGCGCTGGGCCTCGCCGAGCCGATCGCCGTGGCAGGCCACGACATCGGCGGCGCTGTCGCTCAACATCTGCTCACTCGCGACTGGCCGATATCCCGGCTCGCCTTGGTCAACTCCGTCGCCTACGACTCCTGGCCCGCGCCGCACGTGGCCCGATTCCGCGACCCGGAGGTCATCGCGGCCACCACCGCCGAAGAACTCCTCACCGCCCGCCGCGAGGCGGTGACCAGAGATCTGGCCGGTGCCGCCACCCCACCGCTGGTCGCCGACTATCTGGAGCCGTGGACCGATCCACGCGTCCGCCGTTCCTGGCTGGCCATGGTGGGCGCGGCCGACAGCCGCCACACCCTCGACCTCGTTCCCGCATTGCGCCGCTCCACGACCCCCAAACTGCTGATCTGGGGCGAGGACGATCGCTTCGAGAAGATCGAGTACGCCGAAAAGCTCGTCTCGGAGATCCCGCACACCGCCCTCGTGCGCATCCCGAATGCCGCACACATCCCGACGGAGAACGCTCCCGGCCGAGTATCTCGCGCCCTTGTCGACTTCCTCACGGCGTAGCGGTGTCATCCAGGCCCGCTCACTGGTAGCGGCGACCACGGCGCCGCGCAGACCATGCGGAAACCGTTGTGGCAGGCAGCCTCCGGCGCGGGAGCTTGCGGCGAGCCTCGGTCCGGGCGACGGTGGAGGCATGGCCGACCTGCCCGAGGACCTTTCCGCTCTGCTCGACGAGTACGGGCGGCACCTGCGACTCGGACGGAACCGGTCGGCGCACACCGTGCGTGCCTACCTCGGCGATGCGCGCTCGTTGCTCGAACATCTGCTGTCGCGGTCGCCGGATTCCGGTGTGGCCGAGGTGGATCTGCCGCTGCTGCGGTCCTGGCTGGCCGAGCAGGCCGGCGGCGGCGCGGCGCGCACCACGATGGCCCGCCGGGCCTCGGCGGCGCGGACATTCACCGCGTGGCTCACCCACACCGGGCGGCTCGCGGTCGATCCGGGACCGCGGCTGGGTTCGGCCAGAGCCCACCGGGTGCTGCCCGCGGTGCTCGGCCTGGAGCAGGCGAGCACAGCCATGAAAGCCGCCGAATCCGGTGCCGCGCAACATGATCCGATGGCGTTACGGGACCGGCTGATCGTCGAGATGCTGTACGCGACCGGCATCCGGGTGAGTGAGCTGTGCGGGCTGGACATCGATGACGTGGACCGCGAACGCCGCTTGGTGCGGGTGCTCGGCAAGGGCAACAAGGAGCGCTCGGTCCCGTTCGGATTGCCCGCCGACCACGCCCTGGAGGCCTGGCTGCGCTCCGGTCGCCCGTCCTTCGCGACCGCCGACTCCGGCCGCGCTCTGCTGCTCGGCCGCCGCGGCCGCCGCCTCGATCAGCGCCAGGCCAGAACGGTGGTGCACGAGGTGGTCGCGGCCATCCCCGGCGCTCCCGACATGGGCCCGCACGGCCTGCGCCACACCGCCGCCACCCACCTGCTGGAGGGCGGTGCCGACCTGCGAGTAGTCCAGGAACTCCTCGGCCACGCGAGCATGGCCACCACCCAGCTCTACACCCACGTCTCCATCGACCGCCTGAGAAAAGTCCACGACCAGGCCCATCCCCGCGCCTGACCGATCCGCCCGCGTCGTTCTCGTCCACCCCGCTGCCTGCACTGTCCCGCTCATGGCGACCGACCGCGCGCGTCGTTCTCGTCTATCCGCTGCTTGCACCGTCCCGCTCATGGCGACCGACCGCCCGCGTCGTACTCGTCCACCCCCCGCCACCTGCACTGTCACGCCCATGGCGACCGACCCGCCCGTCGAACTCCCGGTGCGTAGCGGTCTGCCCACCGAACAGCCCTCCGCGAGCGGGCCGGCCCACCGAGGGCTTCTGTCGGCGCCGCGCTGCGGAATCGTTCCGCCAGGTGGGTGGCGCTACCCGAGCCTGCGTGGGTCTTGGCTGAGGCGCGCCTCCCGCAGCAGGCACAGAGCCGGTCCGAGGCATTGCGGTATGACGGAGCGCCGTCGTGACCTTGCTGTGCGAGCGATCGAGATTCGAACCGGCTTGTCGCGGTACCTTCGGCGCGATCGCCGCGTGCGGAAGTCGCGTTGCCGTGCCGTGGGGCCTAGCGGGGACGGACGGCGTCGATGTACCGGCCCGCGAAA
Organism: Nocardia wallacei; assembly: GCF_014466955.1. Taxonomy (NCBI): domain Bacteria; kingdom Bacillati; phylum Actinomycetota; class Actinomycetes; order Mycobacteriales; family Nocardiaceae; genus Nocardia; species Nocardia wallacei. The sequence goes on from NZ_AP023396.1 coordinate 2,375,135, forward strand.
TAGCGTTGTGCCAGACGGCCGATCGGTCCGGCGAGGCGGGTGTACCAGGCGCCGGGGCGGGAGAAGGCGGCGATCAGGCCGTATACCGCGTCGTCGGCGGGGTCGTATTCCGCGGCGAAGAGTTCTTCGCCGATCTCCGGATGGCCGGGCAGTGTGCCGTAGGCGAAGCCGCGGCGGTTCGGCTCGTCGAGGACGTAGACGACTCGGCACGGGGCGACGATGCCGACGGGGCGCGGGCCGAGCCGGACGGTCAGCAGCGTGCCGGGCTCGGCGGTGGGGGTGCTCGCCGAGTGGAAGATGCCGGTGCCGTGCTGCATTCGATACGCGAGGATCTCGTTGCCCGCCGACTCGAACAGCGGCCGCCCGTAGCCGATGCGGCGGCGCAGCCGAAAATGGTGGTAACCAGGTGGGAATTCTCCATTGGCGGCACCGGTTTCGGCATAGGTGAACGGGGGAGTGTCGCTCGAATCGGGCATGAGGCCATCCTCCTCTCGACCGGGCCGGCCCGGGAACCACCGCTGCGGAGAAATGCCGAGATGTATCGCGAGCTATCGGCGATACTTCATGCTACCGTCGCTTAGGTAACCCTAATTATGGAGGTGTCTTCCTTGGCTCGCCCCCGTCACAGCTTCGTGGTCAGCCGTACCGAACGCCTGACCGACCACCTGATCCGGGTCTACCTCGGTGGACCGGGTTTCGCATCCTTCCAGCCCAACGGCTACACCGACGCCTACGTGAAATTGGCTTTCCCCGCCGCGGACGGCGAAACCGTGCGCACGTACACGGTGCGCGCGATCGACCCGAACGCGCAGGAGATCGCCATCGATTTCGTCTACCACGGCGACGAGGGCGTCGCCGGACCGTGGGCCGCGTCGGCCCAGCCCGGTGACGGGATCGAGCTCATGGGTCCCGGCGGGGCCTATTCGCCCAACCCCGAGGCGCGGTGGCATCTGCTGGCCGGCGACGAGGCCGCACTGCCCGCCATCGCGTCCGCCTGCGCCGCACTGGCGCCCGACGCGGTGGGCCGGGTCTTCGTCGAGGTCGCCGGTCCCGCGGACGAACTCGAATTCGACCGTCCCGCAGGCGTCGAGCTGACCTGGGTGCATCGCGGCGACGGTGTGCCGGGCGAGGCGCTCGCCGCGGCCGTCCGGGCCGAGCCCTGGCGCGACGGGCAGGTGCACGTGTTCATCCACGGCGAGGCCGAAGCGGTCATGCACGACCTGCGCCCCTACATCCGCAAGGAGCGCGGTGTCCCCGCGGCGTGGGCGTCGATCTCCGGATACTGGCGCCGCGGCCGCACGGAGGAGACCTTCCGCGAGTGGAAGCGCGAACTCGCCGAACGCGAGGGCACGGTCCCGGCCGGACGCTGAGCCCGAGCCCGCGCTTGAGCCCGAGCCCGAGCCGCGAGGGCGATGGATCGCGCGGCGTCCCTCGCTGCTGTGGTCGCCCGGGCAGGTCGGCCGATCGACATCGAGTGCGCATCTCCGGTCGGCCGCCGCGGGGACATGCCGATTGCGTGAGTCCCCGCCGCATGCGGGCGTACCTGCTGTGGCGACTTCCCGGAGCCCGCACACGCCACCGGACTCGACGGCTCCGTACACCGCCGAAGCCTCGGACCCGCTGCAACGGCGAGGCGATCACGCCGCCTCCACCGGTTTCAATCGCAGCGGCACAGCGCGGATCAGCGCGAGGGGGTCCAGGTACTCCCGCCCCCGCCGGACTCCCCAGTGCAGGCACGCGCCGTCGCACCCCGCGTGACCGGCCTCCAGCACTCCGAGCACCGAACCTCGGGAAACCCTGTGCCCCAACGTAACTGCGGCACGTACCGGCTCGTATGTGGTGCGCAGGCCGCCAGGATGATCGACCGACACCACGGGTTTGCCACCGACCTCCCCGGCGAAGGCGACCACTCCCTCACCCGCGGCCAGCACGGCCTGCCCGGCGCTCCCGCCGAGATCCACTCCGCGATGCCCGGGCAGCCAGTCCTGCGGCGGCTTGTCGAACCGGCGCAGCACCGGCGGCCGCGGCTGCAACGGCCACCCGAAGACCGCGCCCGGCGCCGCATCGGCCTCGGGCGCGGGCAGCAGAACCGGCAGCAACAGCCACCCCAGCACGAACACGATCACCCGGCGCATACCCCGACCCTGCCGCCCGCCGCGGCCGCGCGAAAGCCTCGCTCCGGCGAGTGTGGATGAATCCGGAATTGTGAACAACGCGCACTCCGACCCCCACACCCACCGATTAGGTCCCCAACAGGCCGGGAGCGTAGACTGGCCGGGCGGTTCGCCCAGGGTGGACCGACTTCGCGCGCCCGCATCGCAAGGGTCGCCGGCTGGTCCCGAGTGTTCTTCCGAAACCCGGGTCCGGTGGCCTCGGGCGCCAGGGCGGGGATCGCCGATCCCCGCGTCAACCGGCAACGAAAGCGAGATACGAGAGCCATGGCTGTCGTAACAATGAAGCAGCTGCTCGACAGCGGCGCACACTTCGGGCACCAGACCCGCCGTTGGAACCCGAAGATGAAGCGGTTCATCTTCACCGACCGCAACGGCATCTACATCATCGACCTGCAGCAGACGCTGACCTACATCGACAAGGCGTACGAGTTCGTCAAGGAGACCGTCGCCCACGGTGGCACCGTGCTGTTCGTCGGCACCAAGAAGCAGGCGCAGGAGTCCATCGCGTCGGAGGCCACCCGCGTCGGCATGCCGTACGTGAACCAGCGCTGGCTCGGCGGCATGCTCACCAACTTCTCGACCGTGCACAAGCGCCTGCAGCGCCTCAAGGAGCTCGAGGCGATGGAGCAGACCGGCGGTTTCGAGGGTCGCACCAAGAAGGAAATCCTCATGCTCACGCGTGAGAAGAACAAGCTGGAGCGCACCCTCGGCGGCATCCGCGACATGGCCAAGGTGCCCTCGGCCATCTGGGTCGTCGACACCAACAAGGAGCACATCGCCGTCGGCGAGGCCCGCAAGCTGAATATCCCGGTCATCGCGATCCTGGACACCAACTGCGACCCCGACCTGGTCGACTACCCGATCCCGGGCAACGACGACGCGATCCGGTCGGCCGCCCTGCTCACCAAGGTCGTCGCCTCCGCGGTCGCCGAGGGCGTGCAGGCTCGTGCCGCGCGCGCCGGTGGCGACGCCAAGCCCGAGGCCGGCGCCGGCGAGCCGCTCGCCGAGTGGGAGCAGGAGCTGCTGGCTCAGGCGACTCCGGCCACCGACGAGGCTGCCCCCGAGACGGCCGCCGAGGCGGAGCTGAAGGAGGAGCCGGCCACCAAGACCCCGGCCGACTTCTGATCGCTCGCGAAATGTTTGTTCACCGTGCCGACCCTTCCCATTCGGAAGCGGTCGGCATGGTGTTGCCAGAGACCTGAACCTTTACCGTTGAAGGAGGCTCGCCAGGATGGCGAACTACACCGCCGCGGATGTCAAGCGGCTCCGTGAGCTCACCGGCTCCGGAATGATGGACTGCAAGAAGGCCCTCGAGGAGACCGACGGCGATTTCGACAAGGCCGTCGAGGTCCTCCGCATCAAGGGCGCCAAGGATGTCGGCAAGCGTGCCGAGCGCGCCACCGCCGAGGGCCTGGTCGCCGCCTCGAACGGCGTTATGTTCGAGATCAACTCCGAGACCGACTTCGTCGCCAAGAACGACGAGTTCCAGAACGTCGCCGGCGACATCGCCGAGGCCGCGGCCAAGGCCCGCCCGGCCGACCTGGACGCGCTGAAGGCGCTCGACGTCAACGGCAAGACCGCCGACCAGGTCGTGCAGGAGCTGGCCGCGAAGATCGGCGAGAAGCTGGAGCTGCGCCGCGTCGTCTCCTTCGACGGCCCGGTCGCGACCTACCTGCACAAGCGTTCCTCGGATCTGCCGCCCGCTGTCGGCGTGCTGGTCGAGTACCAGGGCGAGGGCGAAGCCGCCGCCGAGGCCGCGCGCGCGGCCGCCATGCAGGTCGCCGCGCTGAAGGCCCGCTACGTCAGCCGCGACGAGGTCCCGGCCGACGTCGTGGAGAAGGAGCGCGGCATCGCCGAGGCCACCGCCCGTGAGGAGGGCAAGCCGGAGGCCGCGCTGCCGAAGATCGTCGAGGGCCGCGTCAACGGCTTCTACAAGGATGTCGTGCTGCTGGAGCAGCCGTCGGTCACCGACTCCAAGAAGACCGTCAAGCAGCTGCTGGCCGACGCGGGTGTCACCATCACCCGCTTCGCCCGCTTCGAGGTCGGTCAGGCGTAGTAGTTCGAGAAGGGCTCCCGCGCAACCGAACCGGTTGTGCGGGAGCTTTTTGCTGCGCGGCATGATTCGGACGCTGTCCGAAGTGCGCCGGGATGGTCACGAAACAGTGGGTCGGTGCGCGTTCGGCCAGGGGTGTAGGGCAGGATGGACGCAGCTTTTGTCACCGTCCCGTGTACCTCCCGACACCGGATGGTCTTTTCGCGTGTGTACCAGGTTGCCGAGGAGAAGGAGACCGATGTCGGACCCGGAACCGGCCCGAAAGGGCTATCGCCGAGTACTCCTCAAGCTGGGCGGGGAGATGTTCGGCGGTGGCAACGTCGGGCTCGACCCGGACGTGGTGCAGACGGTGGCCGAGCAGATCGCCGAGGTCGTCGGCTCCGGTGTGCAGGTGGCGGTCGTCATCGGCGGCGGAAACTTCTTCCGTGGCGCCGAACTCGAGGAACGCGGCATGGAGCGGGCCCGCTCGGACTACATGGGCATGCTCGGCACGGTGATGAACAGCCTTGCGCTGCAAGACTTTCTGCAGCAGCAGGGCGTGGACACCCGCGTGCAGACGGCGATCACGATGGGCCAGGTCGCCGAACCCTATCTGCCGCTGCGGGCCAAGCGGCATCTGGAGAAGGGACGGGTGGTGATCTTCGGCGCCGGCATGGGCATGCCGTATTTCTCCACCGACACCACCGCCGCCCAGCGTGCGCTGGAGATCGGCGCGGAGGTGGTGCTGATGGCCAAGGCGGTGGACGGAGTGTTCGACGACGACCCGAAGGTGAACCCCGACGCCATCCAGTTCACCGAGGTCACACACAAGGAAGTGCTCGAACGCGGGCTGAAGGTCGCCGATGCCACCGCATTCAGCCTCTGTATGGACAACCAGATGCCCATGTTGGTGTTCAATCTTCTGACGAAGGGCAATATCGCCCGTGCGGTGGCCGGTGAGAAGATCGGCACATTGGTTCGGTCCTGAATCGTGGCCCGCGAAGCCCGGTACCGACATACGACGAATGCTGTGGAGGAAACGGTCGTGATTGAAGAAGCGCTCTTCGACGCCGAGGAGAAGATGGAGAAGGCCGTCTCGGTGGCGAAGGACGACCTCGGAGGCATCCGGACCGGACGCGCCAACCCGAGCATGTTCAACAGGATCGTCGTCGACTACTACGGGGCGCCGACGCCGGTCACACAGATGTCGAGCATCACGGTGCCCGAGCCGCGCATGGTCGTCATCAAGCCGTACGAGCAGGCACAGCTACAGGCGATCGAGACCGCCATCCGCAACTCGGACCTGGGCGTGAATCCGACCAACGACGGCAACATCATTCGCGTGTCGATCCCGCAGCTGACCGAGGAGCGCCGCCGCGAGTTGGTCAAGCAGGCCAAGTCCAAGGGCGAGGACGCCAAGATCAGCATCCGCAACGTGCGGCGCAAGGCGATGGAAGAACTGGGCCGCATTCAGAAGGACGGCGAGGCGGGCGAGGACGAAGTGGGCCGCGCCGAGAAGGAACTGGACAAGACGACGCACCGGTACGTCGCCCAGATCGATGAACTGGTCAAGCACAAGGAATCGGAACTGCTCGAGGTCTGAGGCCTTCGGCAGTTTGCCCGCCGGGGCCGGGGACGGAGTAGACGACAAGTGAGCGACGGGACAATGGTGGCCGAAGAAGCCGCCGCCGGCGATGCGGTGCCGGCGAGCGAGGCGCCCGGTGTGACGCCGGCGCGGGAAACACCGTCGGCGGCGCAGCCGGACGGTAAGACCTCGCGTGCCGGCCGGAACTTACCCGCGGCGCTGGGCGTCGGCTTGGCGCTCGGCCTGTCGCTCATCGCGATCCTGTTGTTCGTCCCGAAGGTGCTCGTCGGTGTGGTGGCGGTGGCCATCGCGGTCGCCACCTGGGAGGTCGCCAAGCGGCTGCGCGAGGCCGATGTGCTCGTGCCCCGCATCCCGCTGCTGCTCGGCGGGCAGGCGATGCTGTGGCTGGCCTGGCCGTTCGGCACCGAGGGTGTGGTGGGGGTGTTCGCGGGCACGGCGCTGGTGTGCATGGGCTGGCGGCTGTTCGACCACGGCTTGGCGGCGACGCCGCGAAACTTCCTGCGCGACACCGCGATCACGCTGTTCGTACTGGCGTGGGTGCCGCTGCTGGCGTCGTTCGCGGTGCTGCAACTGCTGCAGGACGACGGCAACCTGCGGGTGCTGACCTTCATGATCCTGGTGGTCTGCTCGGACGTCGGCGGCTATGTGGCCGGGGTGCTGTTCGGCAAGCATCCGATGGTTCCGGCCATCAGCCCGAAGAAATCGTGGGAGGGTTTCGCCGGGTCGTTGGTGTTCTGCATCATCGGCGGCCTGCTGACGGTAACCCTGCTGCTGCAGGCGAACTCGATGATCGGCGTGCTGGCCGGTATCGCGGTGGTGCTGGTCGCGACCGGTGGCGACCTGGTCGAGTCGCAGGTGAAGCGCGAGTTGGGCATCAAGGACATGGGCACGCTGCTGCCCGGGCACGGCGGCATCATGGACCGGCTGGATTCGATGCTGCCGTCGGCGTTCGTGTCGTGGGTGGTGTTCACCGCACTGCTGTAGCCGCTCAGCCCCTTTTGGCGGCCCGGCGCAGCTGCAGGATTCGCCCGCCGCCGACGAGTGCCATCACGAGAGCTCCGGCGATCACCGAGAGCAGAATGGTGATCCCGAGAGGTAGCGAGAAGCTCCAGAAGAACAGTGTCACCTCGGCCTTGTCCAGGTTCTGCAGGATGAAGACCAGCAGGATGATGCCCAGTACCGCCGCGGCGACGAGGGCGACCCAGGTGTAGCCGGTGCGGGTTCTGAGCGAGCGTTTGCGCGGTGTCGTCGGCGGGGCCTGTGTGGCGGGCGGTGACTCCGCGCCGGGAGCCGCGGGCGTGGCGGGGGTTACCGGTGTGCCGGGCCCGGTGCCGGTGTACGGGTCGGATCCCGAGGTCGGTGTAGCTTCGCTAGTCATATTCCGATCATTGCCGGTAGCTATCGTCTTTACACGCATATCCGTCCGCTGATCTCGGCATGTGACCGCCGCCTCCGCGCCCACCTGCCGGTTCGGTCCGCGCTGATGGAACAATGGGGTGGTTATGGCTACCTCCCTCCCGCTCGTCTTCGACGCCCCGCGCCGGGGCATGCCGCCGCGTCACCTCGCCGATCTCGACGCGGACGAGCGGCGCAGCGTGATCCAGGAACTCGGCCTGCCGAAGTTTCGCGCCGACCAGATCGCCCGCCAGTACTACGGCCGCCTCCAGGCCGACCCGGAACAGATGACCGACCTGCCCGCCCCCCTGCGCGCCACGGTCGCCGAGGCCCTGTTCCCGCCGCTGCTGACCGAGGTCCGCCACGTGGTCTGCGACGACGGCACCACCCGCAAAACCCTCTGGCGCGCCGGCGACGGCACCCTGCTGGAGTCGGTCCTCATGCGCTACCCCGACCGCAACACCCTGTGCATCTCCAGCCAAGCCGGCTGCGGCATGGCCTGTCCGTTCTGCGCCACCGGCCAGGGCGGCCTGAACCGCAACCTCTCCACGGCCGAGATCGTCGACCAGGTCCGGGCCGCCGCGGCCGCCCTGCGCGACGGCGAGGTGGCAGGCGGGCCGGGGCGGTTGTCGAACATCGTGTTCATGGGCATGGGGGAGCCGCTGGCCAACTACAAGCGCGTGGTCGCGGCCGTCCGCCGAATCACATCGCCCGCGCCGGACGGACTGGGCATTTCGCAGCGAAATGTCGTGGTGTCGACCGTCGGCCTGGCCCCGGCAATCCGCAAACTGGCCGACGAGGGCCTGTCGGTGACTTTGGCTGTCTCCCTGCACACTCCGGACGACGAACTACGAGACACGTTGGTTCCCGTCAACAATCGCTGGCCGATCGCCGAAGTCCTCGACGCCGCAAAATATTACGCCGACAAATCCGGCCGCCGAGTCTCCATCGAATACGCCCTGATCCGCGACATCAACGACCACCCCTGGCGCGCCGACCTCCTCGGCTCCAAACTCCACAAAGCCCTGGGCCCCCGAGTCCACGTAAACCTCATCCCCCTCAACCCCACCCCAGGCTCGAAATGGGACGCCAGCCCCAAACCGGTCGAACGCGAGTTCGTCCGGCGAGTAGAGGCCCAGGGCGTGCCGTGCACGGTGCGCGATACGCGGGGGCAGGAGATCGCCGCAGCTTGCGGGCAATTGGCGGCTGAGGGCTGATTCTGACAGCGAGTTCCGAGCACGAGCTCTGATGTGTCGACCTGAATCCCGATCGACTTAGCGATGCATCGACATCTGTGGTAGCAGTTCCTGGGTCGGCGTTATAGTGGCGCTCTTCTTATTGCGGATCTTGGCGGACGTCAACGAATTGACTCCGGCGATGGCTTCGGCGACTGCGTAACCGACCTCTTTAGGCCCCGCGACAGTCGTAATTCCCCGCGGTGTCTTCCGCGTCGCGATCCCGTCCCAGTAACCGCCATCCCGTGCCCAATGGATCTCATCGAGCATCTCGAGCAGTTCCTCACGACTGGTAGAGGGGTATCCAGAGGTGTTCGGAACAGTCGTGACAGCACGATTGGCTGCGACACCGATGCCAGCCATAATCGCGGGCGACCCAATTAGGTTGGTGTCCTTATCGGCGAAATGTTCCGCGAACTGTTGCAAGATTGCGTGGACGAGATCGGTAATCTCTTCCAGCACAGAGTCGAAATCGGATCCTTCTGGCAGTGGAACCGGTTTGGCGCCGTATTGCAGGCCGGAGCGGCCCAGCAACGTGGTAACTACCAAGGTACGCAACGCGCTGAGGGTGACCCACTGCGGTGACCGCTTGCCGACCTGACGACTAGCCTGTTGAACGATGCTCGCGACGGGAACCATCTGGCCGTTCGGTTGCAGGATGGGCTTTGCCATGAGAGCCCGAACGATCTGGGTGGCCGGGTCACGTTGATCTTTCGCGATTGCCTCGTTGGCATTTACCTGGGCACCGAGAACGTTCCGCTCGTAAAAGAGGGCTTGTAAACGTTCAACAGGCAGTCCATGATGGATCTCCACCGGGATACGGACATTCTCTAGTGCGTCCTCGCTCTCCGGATCCGATCGCACAAGTTCCGCGTATTTTCGGTGGGCATCTTCCCACGCTGCGCGCTGAGTTTCGCCGTCCACCGCCAGAAAGAGTCGGCCGAAAGGTATCCCTATTTTTGCTGTGCCGTCCTCGGACGGCACGACGGTAAGCTTCGTAGGAGTCCCGAGGCAAATTGGAGGTGTGCCTCGATGTTTCTGCTCACGTACCCGCTCGAAAATAAAGTCGGCGTACTTCGGCACATTTGTCTTCTTGGCGCCCGTGAAATACCGCTGGACCGTCTCTCGGCGTTCAGCAAGCTCGGCGACCATGGGGTTTGCCATCAGGGCCGGGCGTAAACGCTTGTCTTCGAAAGTGCGTGGATCCGGCACGAGCTGCATCAAATGTCCGAGCGAGATGGTGGCCAGAACCTGGTTTTCGTCTACAATCAAGCAAGGAATAGCTGATGCTTTACTCGGATCGATCGACTGGCGCTGATATGGATTTGCCATCGCGGTGAATTCTCCTTCGGGAGCTTATCCCAGCACGACGGCAGCATAGAATGACGGTCTACTTTGCGGTCGAGGACTGCGGGAGTGTTCGCTCTCCAGCTCTTTGTTGGAGGCATAGCCATTAGAGCATCTCGAGCGGGGAGAGCGCCACTACTCGAGTAAGATCTTTTCCGTCTCGAGTATCAACAAATAGAACCGGGCGGTTGCCAAAACGAGGTGCGGCGCTGTCCAGTATGCCGCCTTAGCTGCGGAAGTCATCTCTTGATCATGATCATGTGTGGTGGATGCGGCTCGCACCGCCGTGTATGGGTGCCGTGTTTACCCCTCTGAATCGCGGCAAAGCCATGGTCTATGTTGACTGAGGTCTGTGCTTGCCATTTCGATAGTTTCAATTGGATCCCTAATACCAACTGGTCTCGATAAACTGCTGTGGTTTGGCTAATAGGCTGCGGGGCCGTTGCCGCGATGGCGGTGTTGTGCGGCACCGGTCTGCTCAACGGTTCGGATCTTGGAATCGCCGAGAACGCGGACGAGGCCCGGGGCATGCTCGACCCCGGGCCTCGTCGGACTGCGTACAGCGGGTGGTCGGCGGCTTGGGCTGCTGTCGACCACCGTGTCCTCGGGGGCACCCGGGGACGGGGGAGAGTTTACGGCTGCGGGACCGTGCGGGAAGGTGGTTCCGGACGGGAGCAATTGATCTGTTATCTCCAACCGAACGGTTCGGTTCGGGGTCGGCGTGTGAAGATGCATCGATCCACGACACGCCGCGGTGCCATCTCCGGTTTCCGGCAACAGCTGGGCAATATGTCGGCGATTGCCATTCGGAGGAAGGGGACGGTGTGGCGATGGTCGACACTCCGGTGCCGCAAGTGTGGCCGCGGCGGGTGGCGCGGCGGCGGGATCGGCGGCGGTTCGCGTTGGGTGCGGTTGCGGTGCTGTCGAGTCTGGCGAGTGTGGACGCGGCCGTGCACGCGGTGGCGATGCCGCAGGTGACACGGGAATTCGAGATGGGTTCGGGGACTGCGGCTCCGGCCTCCTGGATCGGTAGTGCGGTGACGGTGGCGTTGCTGCTGGGGTCGGGGGTGCTCGCCGACCGTACCGGGCGGCGGGCGCTGTTGCTCGCGGGTGGGATCGGCATCGTGATCGGTTGTCTGATCAGTACTTTCGCTGCCGACGAATGGATCTTCCTCGGCGGTCGTGTGGTGACCGGGATGGCGACCGCGGCGGTCGTGGTGACGGCATTGTCGGTGTTGCCGCGTTTGTTCTTCGCGTCCGAATTGCCTGCGGTGGTGGGGATGTGGCTGGCCGTGCAGTCGGCGGCGGTGCTGGCCGGTGGGCTGGGTGGTGGTGTGCTGGTGACAGTGATCGGCTGGCGGACAGGGTATTTGCTGACCGCCGGGTTGGCGGTGGGCGTACTGGGGCTCGGATGGTTGGTGGTGCCCGCCGCGGAGCCTGCCGGGGATCGGCGCGCCGACATCGTTGGTGCGCTGCTGGCAGGGTCGGCACCCGCCATGCTGTTCATCGGCATCGGGCGTGCGGTCGAGAACGGCTGGCGCAGTCCGCTAGTGGCCGGTTCGGTAGCCGCGGCCGCCGGGCTGGCGGTGATGTTCGTGTGGTGGGAACGCCGTCGGGCCGACCCGGCACTGCCTGTGCGGCTGATGCGCTCGACGCCGTTCGCCGCGGCCTGCGTGGCGGGCCTCGCGAGTGAGGTCGCGGCGGCCGTGTATCTGTTGCCTATCGTCGCGCTCCTGAGCAGTCCGGCCGAACCGGCGCTGACCGCGCTGGTGCTCGCCGTTCCGATGTTTCTCGGCATGATCATCGGCGCGGTGCTGTCCGGATCCGCGCGGCAGCAACTGGTGCCGCTGCGAGCGCTGCTCGTCTCCGGCCTGCTGTGCTGCGCGTGCGGTGCGACTCTGGGCGCGGGTGTGGATGTGCGGGACGAATCCTGGCTGTACGCGACGGCGGGGACGGTCGTCGGATTCGGCGTGATGTGGACGCGCGCGCCGCAGACGTCGGTGATCATCGCGGCTGTTTCACCGCAACACGCTGGGTCTGCCGCCGCGGTACAGGCCACGGCCCTGCGGATCGGTTCGGTGCTCGGCCCCGCGGCGCTGGGACCGATCGTGGTGCTGTTCGGTGGTGGCGGCACGGCCGCGTTCTTCCACGGATTTCCCGCGGCGCTGCGGGTGACGGCTGTGGTGCTCGCTGCCGCGGCCGCCGCCATCGGCATCGGCATGTACAACCATCGAGCGCGCACGACGGCCGAGGCGGCTACCTATTGCCGCTACCGCGCCCGACCGAGCCGCCGAGTGCGCCGAGGCTCGGCAGCCCTGCGATACGCGACGTAATGCGTTGTGCCGTCGGGCAACCCGCCGCGGACGAACCTACGTCGGCTCCACGGCAGGATCGACTCCGGCTGGCCCGGAATGACGTACTCCACCCGCACCGAATCGGGAGAATGCACGAATTCCTGTGTCGTGACCGTCAATTCGACGTGTCCCGGCCCCGACAGAGTCCGCGCGGAGTTGCACCACGACCCGACCGGTTTCACGGTGATGTCGCCGCGCGCCCCGGTGTCGATGTTGTGCCAGGACACGTACGCGGTGGTGGCGCACGTGCCGATGCCCTGAAACGCGCTGGTCCAGATGGATCGAGGACACGAGTCCTGGTCCACGTTCCCACGGATCGTGCCGTAGCAGAGGCCCGCTTCCGTGGCGGAGGTTTCGAGGACGGGATCTGCCTCGATTCGCTGTGAGATCTACGTCACAGCAATAACATCTTCCTATGTCAGCCCTGCGGAACGGATCAATGGCGATCGAGGGCCGGGTCGAGCGCATTCAGGCAGGCGCGCCCAAGGTGACCTTTCGCGCCGGAACGGGACAGATATTGGCGGCCGCCGTGCGCGCGGCCGATCGCGAACGGTACCGGATCGACTATCCCGAGCGTCCCGAGGTGTGGGTGGAACCGAAGGATTCCTCGTCCACCTCGATATACCGTGCGGACGGAGCGGTCGTCGGCACCATTCTGCGCGCGGCGTCGGCCACCGCGGTCACCGCGACAGGCGGCACCCTGTTCCATTTCGTCCGAGATCCGGGCATGCTACGCACCCCCGAACGTGCGCGCCTGCTGGTGCTCGACCGGTCCGGCGGCGAACTCGGTTGCCTGGACATCGGATACACCGGGCCTCGCCCCGACCGGATCGCCGTCCGCGGGCTGCTCCTGCGGGACCGGGTCGAGCAGGACATGCTGCTCGGCGCCTGCGTGGACATGACGCTCGGCCTGCGAAACTACGGCGGCGGGCGGGAACAGGGCTCCCCATGACCCACCCGATACCCTTACCGGAATGAGCGAATTCGCCCCCGATGCGCTGCGCGTGGGTTACGTCCCCGGCGTGATCGTGGCCAAGTGGGCGCGCCGGTGGAGCGAGCGATTCCCGGACAGTCCGATGGACCTGATCGGCGTACCGCAGGCCGAGCAGGACGCGGCGCTGCGTGACGGCCGCGTCGACATGTGTTTCGTGCGCCTGCCGATCGACCGTGACGGCATGCACGCCATTCCCCTCTACCGCGAACTGCCGGTCGTCGTCGTGCCCAAGGACCATCCGATTTCGCTGTTCGACGAGGTGACCGAGGCGGACCTGGCCGACGAGCGGATGCAGGACGCCGGTGACATCGACGAGCTGGCGGGCACGGTCGAACTCGTCGCGGCGGTCGGCGGCGCCGCCGTCATGCCGCAGTCGCTGGCCCGGCTGCATCACCGGCGCGACCTCGTCTTCCGCACCGTCACCGACCTGCCGGGCACCGAGGTAGCCCTGGCGTGGCCGGTCGAGCGGACCACCGAGACCGTCGAGGAATTCATCGGGATCGTGCGCGGCCGCACCGAGCGCAGTTCCCGATCACCCTCGGGTCGTGCGAAAGACGTTGCGGCCGAACGCGACACACCGCGGCGGAAGGAGCCGGGCAAACGAACGTCCGGCGGTCGGGGGACCGCCGGACGCGGAAATCCGGGACGCGGCAGGCCGACCCGCCGCCGGGGGCGTTAGCGCGGCTTGTTCTTCAGGAACGAATCGCGGATCAGCACGCCCGCGAGCGCGACGGCGAAACCGATGAGAAACAGGTAGCCGATGTTGCCGGTGCCCGACGAACTGCCCTGCGGACCCTCGAACAGCATGCCCAGCAGGATCACCACGACCACCCAGCCGGCGGCGCGGAAGGTGCGCCGCGACTCGCCGCTCCAGCCCCACGCCGCGGAGGGAACCTCGGCGGGATCGACCTTGGTGACGACGGTGCTCTTGGCGGGCTCCAGTTCCGTGGCGGCCACGTTCGCTCCCATCCGTTCCAGTTCGTTGCACAACCAGTGCGCACTCTCGTCACTATGTTGGCATACGACTGCCCGTCGTAGCCAGCGGGGTGAGCGGGTGTCGGCGGCGGCTGATCGGGAACAATGGAAGGGTGTCCGACATCGTGAGAGTCCTGCTGCTCGGTAGCACCGGTTCCATTGGCACACAGGCGCTGGAGGTGATGGCCGCCGACCCGGAGCGGTTCCAGGTGGTCGGTCTGGCCGCTCGCGGCGGCAACACCGAGCTGCTGGCCGAACAGATCCGGGCCACGGGCACCGGCAACGTCGCCGTCGCGGATCCGGTCGCGGCCGCGAAACTCGGTGTCGCGCTTGCGGGTCCGGACGCGGTGACCGAACTGGTCCGCCGCACGGAGGCGGACGTGGTGCTCAACGCGCTGGTGGGCGCGCTGGGTTTGGAGCCGACGCTGGCGACCCTGGAGTCCGGCAAGCGGCTCGCGCTGGCGAACAAGGAATCCCTGGTAGCGGGCGGTTCGCTGGTGACCCGTGCGGCCGCGCCCGGCCAGATCGTGCCGGTGGATTCGGAGCATTCGGCGATGGCCCAGTGCCTGCGCAGCGGCCGCGAGAGCGAGGTGGACCGACTGGTGCTTACCGCCTCCGGGGGACCGTTCCGCGGCTGGACCACCGAAATGCTCGAATCGGTGCGCCCGGAGGAGGCGAAGGCGCACCCCACCTGGTCGATGGGCCTGATGAACACCCTGAACTCGGCGACGCTGGTGAACAAGGGCCTGGAGCTGATCGAGGCGCACATGCTCTTCGGCATCGACTACGACAGGATCGACGTGAGCGTGCACCCGCAGTCGATCGTGCACTCGATGGCGACGTTCACCGACGGTTCCACCATCGCCCAGGCCAGCCCGCCTGACATGAGACTGCCCATCTCGCTGGCGCTGGGCTGGCCGGACCGGGTGCCGGGGGTACTCGCTCCGCTCGACTTCGGCAAGGCCTTCACCTGGGAATTCGAACCGGTGGACAATGTCGTGTTCCCCGCCGTGGAGCTGGCGCGGCAGGCCGGAAAGGCCGGCGGTAGTGTGACGGCGGTCTACAACGCGGCCAACGAGATCGCGGTGCAGGCGTTCCTCGACGGGCAGATTCGTTTCCCCGACATCGTGGGTACGGTGGCGCAGGTGGTCGAGTCGGCCGATCAGTGGAGCGCGGAACCGGCTACCTTGGACGAGGTGCTCGCGGCCGACGCGTGGGCTCGGCAGCGTGCGCGCAAGCACGTGGGTAATTGACGCAGGAGGGTTCGATACCGCATGGGGTTCGCGATCGGGTTCGTGCTGTTCGCCCTCGGTATCACGGTATCGGTGGCCCTGCACGAATGTGGCCATATGTGGACGGCGCAGGCCACGGGCATGAAGGTGCGCCGCTATTTCGTGGGGTTCGGGCCGAAGATCTTTTCCTTCCGCCGGGGTGATACCGAATACGGTCTGAAGGCATTGCCGCTGGGCGGTTTCTGCGATATCGCGGGCATGACCGCTCTCGACGAGCTGGAACCGGAGGATGTGGACCGGGCCATGTACCGGCAGGCCACGTGGAAGCGGTTGCTGGTGATGTCCGGCGGCATCCTGATGAACTTCTTCCTCGGCTTCCTGCTGATCGTGTTGCTGGCGGTGGCGTGGGGGCTGCCGCGCCTGGACGCTCCGCCGGAGACGCAGATCATTCCGGCCGGATGTGTGGCGCCGCAGAATCCGGACGGCAGCGCGGCGCCGTGCACTGGCGAGGGTCCCGCGCAGGTGGCCGGTCTGCGGCGCGGCGATTTGGTGAAGGCCATCAACGGTGTGCCGGTGAAAAGCTGGAACGATTTCCGCAAGATCACCGAAACCCAGTCCGGCCCGATCCTCTACACGGTCGAACGGGACGGGCAAAAGCTCGACATCTCGGTCATGCCGGAGCGCGTGGCCACGTATCCGCTGAAGCCGGATTCGGACGAGCGCGTGACCGAGCCGGTATACGTCAGCAAGGTCGGAGTAGGCCAGGATTTCTATCCGCCGACGAAATACGGTCTGCTGCCCGCGATTCCGGCCTCGATTTCCTTCACGGGGGAGATGTTCGCCAAGACGTTCCAGTCGCTGGCGCAGATGCCGACCAAGGTGGTGAACCTGTGGCACGCGGTCACCGGAGGTGAGCGAGACGCGGACACTCCGGTCAGCGTGTACGGCGCCAGCAAGATCGGCGGCGAAACCGCCGAGCGCGGGCTCTGGGGCGTATTCGTACTGGTGCTGGCGAGCCTGAACTTCTTCCTCGGGGCCTTCAACATTCTGCCGCTGCTGCCGCTGGATGGCGGGCATATCGCGGTGGTGCTGTATGAGAAGGTGCGCAATGTCCTGCGCGGGCGCAAGGGTCTGCCGCCGGGCGCTCCGGTGTACTATATGAAGCTGCTACCGGCCACCTATGTAGTCGTTGTCATCGGAGGTGCCTACATGATCCTCACCCTCGTAGCCGATATCGTGAACCCTATTAAACTGTTTCCTTAGGAGTTTCCTTTCTCGCGGTATGCCGATAAGGCCGCCGAGGTAGCCGTTGGTAAGCGCGATAAATTCGTGTCGATAGGTCGCGAAGCGGTATTTCCGCTGTCCGGAGCGGACGGTGATCGAATGCTCGGACGGCACCAGCCCGAGATGGGGCTTCACCTGATGGACAGGCCCGAGGCGGCATTATCGCCGAACGGGTGGCTGGTTGTGCTCGCTCGGCTGTCGGATTTGGTCGTTCGGGCTGCCAGATCGTTTTATCCCGGTGTCGCGACCAGGGCGGTCTTGCAGGTCGCGATTCGATGCTGCAAGCCAAGAATTTAACCTGGTGGGAATGTTCGGGCGGTAGCGTCCTTCGGGTTCGCAGATGTGAGGAGGCGTGATGGTGTCGAAGAAGGACGCGGGGTTGGCTGTGGTGGCGGCTAAACAGCGGCTCGGGGTTTCGTGGGCGCAGTTGGCCGAGGCTATCGGGAAGGCGCCGGCGTGGACGGTCGCCGCACTGCTCGGGCAGCATCCTGTGCCCGCGGAGGCTGCGAAAACCGTTGCGGCGATGCTCGATCTGAATGGCGAGACGGAACTGGCGTTGCAGGCGCAGCCCACGCGTGGCGCCCTGGAGACCGCGGTGCCTACCGATCCCACGATCTACCGGTTCTATGAGGTCCTGCAGGTGTACGGGCCGGCGATCAAGGAACTGATTCACGAGGAATTCGGTGACGGCATCATGAGCGCCATCAATTTCCGGATGGACGTCAAGCGTGTGGAGGATCCGGCCGGGGATCGGGTCGTGGTGACGCTGGACGGGAAGTTCCTGCCGTATCAGTGGTGAATCAGTTCTCCCCGGCCGCGATATCGCGCAGCAGAGTCCGGCAGAGGTGGTCGGCGCGGCGAGTGGTTTCCGGCTGGCGGTGGTTCGGGCTCAGGGCGAGAACTTGCGCGCAGGCCGTGTCGATGCTGATCCGGTGGCCCACCGAGACGTAAACCGGTTTGACGTCCCTCTGGGTGCGTAGTGCCCTGCCGACGATTTCCCCGTCCAGCGTGATGTCGCTGACCGAGCCGCGTTCGGCCGCTGGTTCTTCGCACTCGCCCAGCACGTTCTTGGCGACGCCGATGGTCGGCAGGCCCGTGATCAATCCGAGGTGACAGGCCAGTCCGAAACGGCGCGGATGCGCGATGCCCTGCCCATCGCACACCAGGAGATCCGGTGTGGTGCCGAGTTTTTCCAGCGCGGCGAGAGTGGTGGGCAGTTCACGGAAGGCGAGCAGACCCGGGACGTAGGGGAAGGTGACTTCGCCTCGAGCCGTGGCGGTGTCGACGGGTTCGAGGGTGTCGGCATCGAGGACGACCACGGCCGCGACGACCTGCCCCGCGTCGTCGTAGGCCGAGTCGAGTCCGGCGACGGTGCGGAAGTTCGGCGGACGGGGATCGGTCGTATCGACCGATGTTCGCAGCCTTTCCTGCATCTCGATAGCCGATTCAGGGCTGGTCGGCAGCTCTACCGGGCTTCCGACACCGATCCGGATCGCCTGTGGGGGAGTATGTTTCGAGACGGGAGCCGTCATGGGACGTTCATACCAGCTGTGCGATCGAGTTCAGGTGGGCGGGTAGCGGCGGAGCCATTCCGCGTCGGTGAGGACGTCGCGGAGTTCGGTGGCGAGGTCCTGGGCGAAGGCGTCGAGGGTGCCGACCGAGGCGACCGGTTCGCGAAGAGCCTTGGGTACAGCCTGAATTCCGTACTCGGCGCCGATGAGCATTCCCGCCACGGCCGCGACTTGGGGGCGGTGGGTGGCGTAATTCAACGCCAGGAGCAGTGCCTCGCGTATGTAGTCGCTGACCATGGCGGAGTAGAGGGCGATGCCGAGTGCTTCGACACCGTCGGCGCCGCCGTTGGGGAAGTGGCGGCGGAGGCTGCTGGGCTGGGTGGGGACCCACTCGTCGCGGACCAGCGAAACCACGGTATCTATTGCCGCGAGGGTCTTTTCATGTCCCGATCGTTTGCTCGCCTGGCTGTAGCCAGCGGCGAGGCAGTCCATGAACGGATGGTCGCGGAGCTGCTGGTGCAGGATCACGGCCAGGGCAGCCGCGGGGAGGTAGTCGTCGGGGTGTGGGTGGGTGAGGGCGGCGATGGCGACGGCGAGATCGAAGGTCTCCGACAGATCCTCCGACCATACTGCGGCGAGGGCGGCACGAACCAGGACATCGGCGCCTCGGGCTTCGCTGCGCGGGTCGGCGGGAGTCGAGATGGTGCCGGTGGAGGCGAATCCAAGTAGAGCGTCGAGGACCGCGGCGTCCGGGTCTCGGTTGGAGACAAAATTGGTGTCGTGCCCGGCAAGTCCGTCGGGGTAATCGTGATCGCCGGCGTCACGCGCATAAATGCCGCCATAAATGCGCCATTCGCCGACGGCGCTCACCGACCGCTTCATGTAATAGAGCCAGCGTTGCAATGCGTGCTGCACGGTTGACACCGGGTCGACCGGCTGCCCGATACGTCTACCGGCGAGTGCGCGTATCAATCCCTCCGCGGAGTATCCCATCAACTGGGTGATCCAGGTCGATGGCATGAACGATGCTGGAAGAAAGTCGACGAACTTCTCCTGCGCGCGTATCGGTGCCCCCGCATCCCAGGGAAATGAGGTCAAACCGAAATGGTCTCGCGCATAAGCGAAACCATCACCGATACCGGCGCCGACCATAGCCCCTCTCAGGCGCTCGGCTCCTGTCGGTATCGGCAGCCGCCGCGTACCCCCGGGGAAGCTGCCGCTCACTTCGTCCGATCGCGCACTGTAGTCCAGTTCGGCCTCTACGGGAGCCTCGACGTCGACGTAATGTTGGTTGTAGTCGCTATTTTCGACCGTCCGGGTTTCCGGCCGGAACTCCGCGCGATCTCGCCACCGCCTGGCCCAGTCGTCGTGCCAGTGCCCGACCTTGATGCTGCGTCTGTTGCTTTCCGCATTAGGCCAGCCTCTCGGGGCGATTCGGTGGTCTCTCAATGTTGCTCCTGTTCGAGAATCATTTCGGCATCCCAGGCGATATGCTCGCCGGGCTCCATGAAAACTGATTTGCCGGGCCATGTATGCTGCCTCGATTGTCCGGGAATGGCGTCGGCAGGTCGGCCGAGTTGTGAAATCTCTTGTGGTGTAGGGAAGTTGGGCGATCCTACGTGGAAGCGGTTGAGGATCTCTTGTCCCTGGCTGATGGTGGAGTTGAGATCCGTGAGTTGGTTCTCGAGGTGTGATCGTTCTGGCCCCGGGGGAAGGGGACTCAGTTGCCGCTGCAGAAGCTCAGCTCTGTGTATCGCCTTTTCGATCTCGTTTTCCAGTCGTGGGCGAATTTGGTCGACGGCTTGGTGGTGGTCGGCGAATGTGAAACCCTGTCGTGCCCATGCGTAGCTTCCGACGTCGATATTGGCCAGCAGAACGACGTTGTGCACCCCCGACTCTCGGTACCAGCCGAACATGACACGGTTGAACTCGGTGGCGAACCCTTGCCCCTGCACGCTGCGGATCAACTCGAGGTCCTGGTGGATGACGCTTATACGCCCGTTATTCTCGAGTGTGAAGATGCGTGTGACAGATCCGACCCATTTTCCGTCTGCGTCATATATTTCCGCCATCATTTTCAAGTCGTACGTCGGCAAAGCATGAAATGGGGACAAACCGCCGATGACGTGCTCGACTCGGACGCGAAGCCCACTGTATTCGCCATCGATCGCTTGTCGGAGCAACGGTAGCCACCGGTCCGGGTCGGCCTGTTGATGATTCGGCGGGAACAGATCTCGCAACCTCGGCCGGGGCTCGTCCGGTCGAGTCGGCGAATCGTCGTTAGTGTCAGTGGGCGGCGGCGGGGGGGCCGTCCGGTCGGAACTCGGCCCCTCGTGAGGAGGCCGAGAGCCGCGCTCTACCGGATCGTGTTCCGGCGTGCGTGAATCGGCGGGCTCCGTCGACTGGCGTTCCGGGCGCCAAGCGCTATCCGGCCTGCGCGGCGGCTCCGTCCCGGGCTCGGGCCGCCAGTGCTCCGCACCGGGCTGCCGCGCGGGATGGTCAGGCGGCAAGTTCGGATGCCTACCGTCCCAACCGCGTCCATGGTCCGTTGTCGGCGGACGGTTGCCGACCGGATGCGGCACCTGAGGGTGAGTGGTGGTTTCGCGTGGCGGGGTTCCCGAGTGATTCGTCGGTGGCCGTTGTACGGGAATGTGATTCGGCTCGCCGCGGTAGTCGGGGCGCCCGCGGCTCTCCGGCGGGGACATTGGACGGGTCGGCTGATTGTGGGCGGCGGAATGCGGCGGGCGGGGGTCGGTCGGACGGGACGGGGTTGCCGAGTGGGGTGGGGCGGTGCTGCGGTCGTTGTACGGGGTGCGGTTCGACGGGTGTGGCGGTCGGGTGGCGGGGTCGTGGGGCCGGGCTGCGGGCGGCATCGGCGGTCGTGACGAGGGGCCGTAAGGCTGCGCCGGATGCGGCGGGCGGGAGGGGTCGTTCGGCGGGCGTGTGTGTGCCGGCGGTGTGCCGGTTGCGCTCGGTTGCCCTGGGTGACGCGGCGTTCCGGCATGCGGTGGTGTCGCGCCGGGAATGTTTGGCCGCGCCTGCGGTATCGGTGTCGTCGGTGCTGATTCGAGACCGGGCCGGGACCTCTGGGCCGGCGGTATGCCGGCTGCGTCCGGCCGCGCCGGATGAGGTGGGAGTCCGGCGCGTGGTGGTGTGCTGGGGTTGGTTGGTGTCGTGGGGTGTGGTGGGAGACCCGCGCGCGGCGGGGTGTGGGCGTGGGGTGGTGCGCCATAGGGTGGCGTGCCTGGGTTGTGGGGCGGTGCTGAGTGTGGTGGGAGTCCGGCACGTGGTTGCGTGCCGGGGCCGTTCGGTGATGTGTCAGGCGGCAGGCCGGCGGTGGGCCGGGGCGTGTGTGGTGGTGGGACGGGACGCGCGGGCGGGTTCGATTCCGGGGCGCGGGTGAGGTTTTCGCCGGGGCTCGGGTGTGGTTGTGGGTAAGGACGGCCGGGAGCGGGCGTGGCTCGGCCCGGGTTCCCGGCGCCGGGCGCGGGATGTCTTGTGGTGGGGCTGTTCTCGGGGGTCGCCGCAGGTCCGCTGGTGGGCTGCGGCCACCAGTCCGGCAGCCGGGTGGCGTCGGCGTGATGGTTGGGGTTCTGATGCGCCCAGCGTGGCCGTTCGGGCGTTTGTCCCTGGTCTGGGTACGGACCGGTCGGCTGGGCGGGTGGTGGCGTCGATGCCGGGGAGCGGGGCGGAATGTCCGAGCGTGTCGGTTGTCCGGGAGGCGCATTCGTTGGGCCCGGCTCCGGGCGGACATCGTCGGGATGCGGATCGGGGCCGACAGGTGGCGGAGTGGTGTCGGGGCGGCGGAGGTCGGGGCCCACAGGTGTCGGTTGGAAAGGTGTGCTGCCCGGCGTGGGTGTGTTTACCGGAGCTGCGTCTCCCACGGTCGGAGTCGCGTTACCCGGGATCGGTGTGGAGTGTGTGTCGGGTGCGAGGTCCGGGTTCGGGTTCCGGAACGTGTCCGTCCCGTGGCCGCTCGGGTCGCGCGGCGGCTGGTGGGCGGTTTGTCCGGCGGCTGGATTGTCTGGGCTCAGCGGATGCCCGGTATCTGTGTCGAGAATCAGCTCCCCGTTCCAGAGGATCGATTCGCCAGGCTCCATGAATATCTTTTTGCCCGGCCACGTTTGGTTCCTCGCCTCTTCGGGACTGAGATCGGCCGGTCGACCGAGTTGTGAAATTTCCTTCGGCGTAGGGAAGTTGGGCGAGCCTACCTCGAAGCGGTCGAGGATCTCCCGTCCCTGGCTTATCATAGAGTCGAGATCATCGAGTTGCCTCTCGAGAGGTGATCGCTCCTGTCCTGGAGAAAGTGAATTCAGCTGCTGCCGCAGCGCTTCTGCCCTCTGGACCGCCCTATCGATCTGGTCCTCGAGTCGAGGGCGAATCTGGTCCATAGCTACGTGCTGGTCGGCGAACGTGAAACCATGCCGCGCCCATGCATAGCTTCCGACGTCGATATTGGCCAACAGAGTAACTTTGTGCACTCCCGACTTGCGATACCAGTCGAACATGGCACGGTTGAATTCGGTGGCGAACCCTCGACCCTGAACGTCTTCCTCCACTTTGAGGAAGTCGTGATTGGCGGTTATGCGCCCGTCTCCGTCGATTGCGAAATCGCGGCTGAACTCCCCGACCAGCCTTCTGTACCCGAACCTATCGGGGAGGCTAAATATTTTCCCCTTCACACTGAATTCGTTGGGGATACAGGTGACCTTGTCGACCTCGACGCGTAGCCCTCCGTATTCACCATCGATCGCCTGCCGGAGCAGCGGCAGCAACCGGTTCGGATCGGCCGGACGACCATTGGATGGGAACATGTCCCGCAGACTCGGCCGGGGCTCGTCCGGTCGAGCCGGCGAATCGGCGTCAGCCGGAGAGCGGGGCGGCCTGTCCGGGTGGATCGGTTGTTCGGGAGGCGTGTGTGTACGTTCCGGCCCGGTACGGACGTCGTCGGGACGCGAATCGGGGCGGACAGGCGGTGCAGCGGTGTCGGCGTGGTGGGGGGCGGGACCCACGGGTATCGGGTGGGAAGGCGTGGTGCCCGGTGCGGGTGTATTTGCCGGAGGTGCGTCTCCCACTGGGCGAGAGGTGTTTTCCGCCGCGCGTGTGTGGTACGAGTCGGACTCGATGTTGAGGCTTGTGTACCGAGGTGTGTTGTCTGCGTGGGTATCGCCTGGGTCGGCGGTTTCGTCGTGGTTGGGTGTCTGTCGCTCTGGGGAGTGTGTAGGAGGGTCCAGATTGAGGCTCCACTCCGGGGGAGTCTCCCGCCCCTGGTCGCTCGGCGCCGACCGGTCGTGGGTGGAGTCGGGGCTGGCGGCGGTCTGTTCGGGTGCCTCGATCGGGGGCAGGTCGAGGGTGAAGTCGGTGGGTTCCGGAGCCCGTGCGGGTCGGTGTGGAGGGAGGTCCAGGCTGGAGCTCTCTAGGCCTGGATCAGACCCCTGGTCGGCCAGGTTCCTTCCTTGCGGAACCGGTGGAAGATGTGGCCCGCCGTCTCCATGGGTAGGCCGTCCCCCTTGTTGTCCGGGTCCCGGATCTGACGTGTCTGCTTGTCGATGATCAGGCGGCGGTCCAGATTCTTCTCCGTCGCCCCGAAGAGGTACTCCACCTCGTTCTGGTCGTCCCGAATCTGGTTGTAGAACACCATCAGTGCCATTCTGGTCCTTTCGTGGCGTGTCGTAGCTTTCGCCGGTGCGGGCGGGTACGTCGGCTTGCCAATTGAACGACTCGTTCGCCCTGTAGTGCGCTTCTGCTGCGGAGGCGCCCGGGTTCTCACGCAAGTATCGGGCCTCAGCGAGTTCGTGCTCGAGAAGGACGATGTCCTGTGGCAGCGGCTCTCCGGCCCGCAGTCGGATCCAGGCCTCCGCGATGGAACGCGAGGGGACGAACCGCCCTCGCCTGAGACCACCGTTCTGCTGATCGTTGAGCAGATGCTCGTCGCGCATGAGATGGTTCTTGATCTGCTCGATCTCGGCGCGGTCGAAACCGGTGCTGCCGTCCCGTCGGGGCTGATCGGCGAGATTGTGCGCGATGTCCGCGATGTCGCTGTCGTCGGCTCGGAAGTGCTCGTAGGCGGCCTCGGCCCACTCCACGTCATGAGACGGATCGCGGGGGCCGATCGCGCCGCCGGTCTGCACGAGTTCGCGGTCCGCGTCCTGGGTCGGAGCGTCGAAATGGTCGGCGAACTGTTCCGGCCGTTCGTTCCGCGACGAGGTTGGCTGCTGCGTGGCATCGGCGCGCGACGGGGTCGCCGGGCGAGCCGGCGGCGTGGCCGGACGTGGTGATGTCGGTCGCGCGGCGTCGGGTGTGGCGTTCGGCCGAGCCGGTGATTCCGGTCGACCGGGTTCCGGTCGGTGGGTGGTGTCGGGGCGGGTGCTTGTGCCGGGCAGCGTTGGGGGAGCGGCGGTTTCGGCGCGGGATGGTGTCGGGGTGGTAGGGGTGTCCGTGGCCGGGGTGTGAGGTGATGTAGCGGGGCGCTGGGTGGTGTCGGGGGTGTTCGTGGTGTGCGGGGAGAAGCCCGACATGGATGGCGTGCTGGTTGCGGGAGTTGTTGTGCTGGAAGAGGTTTGGGTGGCCGGCGGGTTGGTGTCGGCAGTTGGAGGTGCGGGGGCCGCGTGCTCCGGGGCTGGGCGGGTGTCGCCGGTGTCGGGCGGCGTGTCGACGGCCTTCGGTTCCGTGGGGTGCGGGCCCGGTGGGGTGGGGTCGGCGCTGTCGTGCGGGCTGGGCTGCGGCGGGACGGAAGTATCGGAATCGGGTGTGCTCGTGCCGTTTTCGTGTAGTGCCGGGGTTGGATTTCCGCTGTCCTGGGTGGCGGGGGGAGGGTTGTGGGAATCCGTGGGGCCGACGCCGGTGTCGGGCGCGAGGGTGTCCGGCGAAGCCGGGACGTTCGGATTCGGAGGTGTGGTGGGAGTTCCGATGTCAGTGTTACCGGGGGCGGTGCCGGGGTCGTTTGCGGCCGGATTCTGGGAGTGCGAATAGCTGGTGTCGGGAGAGACGCCGGTGTCGGAAAGTGCCGGAGTGTCGGTGGTTTTCGGTGGTGGAGTGGGGCTTGCGGTATCGGCGGGGGTGGGGCTGGACGGGCTGCTCTCGCCGGGCTCGTCTTTGCTGGTGGTCGAGCCGGGGTCGTGTGCCGCGGAGCTCGTGGTGGCCGCGCCGGGATCGTTCGTGCCGGAACTGGGGTTGCTCGCTGCGGGATCGTTCGTGCCGGGACTCGGGTTGCTCGCTGCGGGGTCGTTCGTTCCAGCGCCGGAGTCGTTACCGGCTGGGGGTTTTTCTCCGCTGTTGTGTTCTCCGGAGGTGCTGACTCCGTTGAGGTGGCCGTGCGGGCCCGCGCTGGCTGCGGTGGTTGCGACGGAGGTGGACACGCCGGAGGTGAGGCTCTCCAGGCCGATCTCGAACTTGCCGCCGAACGGGACGGTGGCGGCTTGGCCCGCGACATCTCCGGCGACGCCCCCGACGCTGTCGGCGGCTGCCACGGCGCCGAGGCGGCCGAGTTTGCTGTCGATGTTCATCACATTGTTCAGCGCGCCCCCGCTGCCCAGGCCGCCGCCGACCGCGCCACCGACTGTTCCGGCGAAGGAGACCAGGCCGAGCGATTGCCAGTCCTTGCCGGTCATCCCATCGCGGTCGCCCCGGGCCATTTGCAGCAGGAGGCCGCTGAGGTGAGAGCCGCCCTCTTCCGCGAGACCTGCGAGTGCGCCTATCGCAGCCGCGCGCGCGATGGCCCGGGACAGGATGCGCTGGATCAGGCCGCGCACGAGCGACCGGATCGCCAGCTGGGTCGCCACCCGGGCGGCGACTCCTGCGGCGGCGCCGATCCCGGTCCATGATGTCGCGAGTGCGACGGCGAGTTCGGCGGCCAGGATGATCATCGCCGCGATGATCGTGAACTTGGTGTGCTCGATGTCGAGAGCGCCCTTGTCGAGGGTGTCAGCCTGGAATTTGCACCGGTCGATCAGTTCCTGTATCGCGCCCTGGTCGCCGCCGATGGAGGACCACATGGTGGCGACCGTGTCGTGGGCCTGACCCGACGACAGCGCAGTCAGGACGTCGCGCACGATGGCGTCGGAGTCCTCGTCGATCGTGCCGAGTGTCTCGGCGAGGCCGTCCCAGGAATCGGCGAGGCGCCGCATCGCGGTCTCGTCGCCCTCCGGCCAATCTCCGGCGCCGACTACGTATTTCGCGACCCATTGCAGTGAATCAGGGATTTCGAGACCCATGGTTCAGACCGCGAGTCCGCCGGCGTTGGCGCCGTCCTGACCGGCCAGCAGGTCAGCGGATTGCGCCATGTTCTCGCCGATCCGGGTCAAGAGCGAGGACAGGCCGTCCACCGACTGCACCAGTTCGTCGATCCCGACGTAGTTCGTCTCGAAGGCTTTGCCCACCTCGTCATCGCCCCAGCATCGCCCCTCGGCAGTGATCGATTCCTGCAGCAGGGTCAGTGCATTCTTCACCCGCGTGCCGACATCGGTGAAGCGGGGCTGCGTGGCGCGCAGGGCCGCTGGGTCGACGCGCAACGGGTCCACAGCGGCTCCTTCGGGTAGTCGGGTGCTTCATCAAGGTTGGACGGGGACGAACCCGTTTCGGTTCCAGCGAATATCCGGCAGCGTTCCTCCCGCGGCGTCAGCGCCGGTCGTCGAGGTAGGAGCGGTTGCGGTAATAGTCGTCTTCCTCTTCCTCGTCCAGCGGCGGCGGCGCCTGGGCATCCGGGGTCGGCTCCGGCAGCAGTGACCTGACCAGATCCTTGATGCTCGGGGCGCCCGGGACGATGTCGGAAAGATCGGGGAGCTCGCCCGCCAACTCCTCGATGGGCGCGACGGCCTGCTGTGACTGCTCGGTCGCGGCGCGGGCGGCGGCCTGCGCGGCCTCGGCCATCGAGCGGCCCAGTTTCTCCGGTGTAGAGCGCTTGAACGCCTCGGGCACCAGATGCACCTCGAGTGGTACCCCCGACACGTTGCTGACCACTCGCACCAGATTGTCCGACGACCAGGCCTCCCCGGTGGTCGACGCCAGCCGGGAGTGCAGGTCGGCCAGTTCGCGGCGCTGTTGCTCGTAGGTCTCGAGCATCGAGTCCACCTGGATGCGCAACTCCTCGTTGCGGGCGCGCATCGCTTCCCGCTCGCTATCGGTCATGCCACCTCCCCAATTCGGTTCCCCCTATAGACCCGACGCAACGGGGCGGCGGTCGGTTCCCTCTTCTGTCCGATTCCATCACCGGGCGGACATCACAGGCAAGTGCAACGGCGCCGCGGCACGCCGGAGCGGCACGTCATATCACCGGTGAAGTGGTCCTGAACAGGTCAGACACGCCCGGGAGCGGCCGATCGGTCAACTTTCTCCGCGCCGATCCCCGGATCGCGACGAATACCCGATGGACAACGACGTTTCTCACGAGCGGTCGTTGTAGGTGCTCTCACAGCGTCCGTTACGGCGACACCACTAGACTCGGCCCCGACACGGTGAGCACACACGAAAGTAGGCAACTGAACGTGAGCCAGCGCAGCGAGCGAATCGACGACGCAGCGCGACAGCCTGCGCCGACAGTGAGCGAGGCACGGCCGTGAGCGGAGCCGTCGCATTGGGTAT
Source organism: Nocardia wallacei (assembly GCF_014466955.1). Classification (NCBI taxonomy): domain Bacteria; kingdom Bacillati; phylum Actinomycetota; class Actinomycetes; order Mycobacteriales; family Nocardiaceae; genus Nocardia; species Nocardia wallacei. The sequence goes on from NZ_AP023396.1 coordinate 2,402,853, forward strand.
GCCGTCCGCGCCCGCGGCGGTTCTCGCACCCCGCCGCCAGACCCGCCAGCTACAGGTGGGCAAGGTCGGGGTCGGCAGCGATTTCCCGGTGTCGGTGCAGTCGATGACGACCACCAAGACCCACGACGTGAATTCGACCCTGCAGCAGATCGCGGAGCTGACCGCCTCCGGCTGCGACATCGTGCGGGTGGCCTGCCCGCGCCAGGAGGACGCCGACGCGCTGTCCGCGATCACCAAGAAGTCCCCCATCCCGGTGATCGCCGACATCCATTTCCAGCCGCGCTACATCTTCGCCGCGATCGACGCGGGTTGTGCGGCGGTCCGGGTGAACCCGGGCAACATCAAGGAATTCGACGGCCGGGTCAAGGAGGTCGCGAAGGCGGCCGGCGCCGCGGGCATCCCGATCCGCATCGGCGTCAACGCGGGCTCGCTGGACAAGCGGATGCTCGAGAAGTACGGCAAGGCGACGCCGGAGGCGCTGGTGGAGTCGGCGCTGTGGGAGGCGAGCCTGTTCGAGGAGCACGGCTTCGGCGACATCAAGATCTCGGTGAAGCACAATGACCCGGTGATCATGGTGGAGGCCTACCGGCAGCTGGCCGCGCGCTGCGACTACCCGCTGCACCTGGGCGTCACCGAGGCCGGTCCGGCGTTCCAGGGCACCATCAAGTCGGCGACGGCGTTCGGCGCGCTGCTGAGCCAGGGCATCGGTGACACCATCCGGGTCTCGCTGTCGGCGCCGCCGGTCGAGGAGGTGAAGGTCGGCAACCAGATCCTGCAGTCGCTGAACCTGCGCCCCCGCAAGCTGGAGATCGTCTCGTGCCCGTCCTGTGGCCGCGCCCAGGTCGATGTGTACACCCTGGCCAACGAGGTCACCGCGGGTCTGGAGGGCATGGAGGTCCCGCTGCGGGTGGCCGTCATGGGCTGCGTGGTCAACGGTCCGGGCGAGGCGCGCGAGGCCGATTTGGGCGTCGCCTCGGGCAACGGCAAGGGCCAGATCTTCGTCAAGGGCGAGGTGATCAAGACCGTGCCCGAGCATCAGATCGTGGAGACGCTGATCGAGGAGGCGATGCGCATCGCCGAGTCGATGGGCGAGTCCGGCACGGGCGAGCCGGTGGTCACCGTCGGATAGTCCCGGTGCGGGCGTGAGAACGTGTGCGGTACATCGCTCCCGATGACCAAACAGCAGCGTGTTCGCGAGGTTCGTGGCAGGCTGTGAACGTGCGGAGTGTGCTGGAGCCGAGCCGCCGGACGAGGTCCTCCGGTGCCCGCCAGCTCGCGAATCGCGATCTGGCACTGGTGCAACAAGTACTGGACACCGACCCGGTGGCCAGCTGTATGGTCGCCGCGCGACTGCAGGAGTACGGCCTGGACACCCGGGGTGGACAGGGCGAGCTGTGGAGTCGCGGCGGCCCCGCCGAGTCGCTGTGCTTCTCCGGCGCGAACCTCGTGCCGTTGCGCGGCGGGCCGGATGATCTGCGCGCTTTCGCCGAGCGGGCGGCGCGCTGGCCGCGGTTGTGCTCGTCGGTGGTGGGCCGGCAGGAGTTGGCGCTGCCGCTGTGGGAGATGCTGGCCGACCGCTGGGGCCCGGCCCGTGACCTGCGGGCCGACCAGCCACTGCTCGCGCTCGACGGCCCCGCCTACGCCGTGGCCGATCCGCGCGTGCGCCGGGTGCGGGCCGACGAACTGGACCGCTATCTGGTCGCCGCGATCGCCATGTTCACCGAGGAGATCGGCGTCGATCCCCGCGCCGGGGACGGCGGCCGCAGTTACCGCCGCCGGGTGGCGAGCCTGATCCAGGCGGGCCGGGCCTGGGCCCGGTTCGAGGACGGCGTGGTCGTCTACAAGGCCGAGGTCGGTGCGGTATCGCGGCGTACCGGGCAGATCCAGGGCGTCTGGGTGCACCCGGAGTGGCGTGGCCGGGGCCTCGGCACCTCGGGCACCGCGGCGGTGGCCAACGCGGTGGTCGCCTCGGGTCGTACCGCGAGCCTGTATGTCAACTGCTACAACGAGGTCGCCCGGCGCGCGTACGCGAAGGTCGGATTCCGCCAGGTCGCCACGTTCGCAACGGTTCTCGTCGACTGAGGCCGGAAATCGCGGGCGCGCCCGCGTCGTGTCGTCCCGGTCGCGGGAGGCCGGCTGGCTACCATCGCTGTCGATGTCGACACCCGAAAGACGTTGTGTGGGGCGCGGCCTCGCGCCGCGAAGACGTACGGCCGCGCTGCTGTCGGCCGCCGCGCTCGCGCTGGCGGTGAGCGGCTGCGGTTCCGGCTCCCAGGGCCCGGTGGCCGTGGCCGACGACTTCCTGGCAGCGGTCGCCCGGCACGATGTGGCAGGTGCCGGGAAGCTCACCAACCAGCCCGACAAGGCAAGCGCCGCACTGGCTTCGGCATGGGACAGGCTGCAGGCCGAGGAAGTGACCGCGCACACCGGCGACGCCCGCGTCACCGGTGACACCGCCACCGTCGACTACACCTACCGCTGGCGGTTGCCGAAGAACCGGATCTGGACCTATACCGGACAGCTGCAGATGGGCCGCAGCGACGGCCGCTGGCAGGTGCGCTGGACGGCATCGGACATTCACCCCAAACTCGGCGACACCCAGACCATGGAGCTGCGCGCGACGCCCGCGCCGCGCGCCCGCGTCAACGAACGCTCCGGCAGCGATGTGCTGATTCCCGGTACGGTGCACCCGATTTCATTCACCGCGAGTGCCGCGCCGGACCCTGGTTACGTGGCCGCGGCCCTCGCCGAGGCCCTGCATCCCTTCGACGAAACCCTCACCGCGGACTCGGTCCGTACCGCCGCGGGCAAGAGCTCCGGCCCGTACACCGTTGCCGCCCTGACCGATTGGGAGTTCGAGCAGATACGCGACGACCTGCTCGGACTGCCCGGCGTGCGCTTCGGCGAGCAGGCGGACCTGGTCGCCGTCGACCGACATTTCGCCCCGGACCTGATGACGCAGATCCGCAAGACGGTCGCCGACGAGGTCGACGGCAAGGCGGGCTGGTCCGTGGTCACCATGAACGCCAACGGCGCCGACGTCGACGTGCTGCACGAGGTGGACCCGCAGCCCGCGCCGTCGTTCTCGCTGAGCATCGACCGCAATGTGCAGAACGCCGCGCAGCGGGCCGTCGATGTGCGGACCGAGCAGGCCATGATGGTGGTGTTGCAGCCTTCTACGGGCGCTGTACTGGCGGTGGCTCAGAATCGGGCGGCCGATGCCGACGGCCCGGTCGCCACGTCGGGGCTGTATCCGCCGGGTTCCACCTTCAAGACGGTGACGGCGGCCGCGGCGATGGCGGCGGGCACCGCGACTCCGGAGACGGTGGTGCCGTGCCCGAGCCGGATCGTGATCGGCGAGCGCACCATCCCGAACTACGAGCTGTTCACCATCGGCGACGTGCCGATGGCGACCGCGTACGAGCGGTCCTGCAACACCGCGTTCGCCAAGATCGCCAGCGAACTGTCCCCGGACGCGCTGACCGACGCGGCGGCCCGGCTCGGGATCGGCCCGGATTACACCGTGGTCGGGCTGCCGACGGTGTCCGGTTCGGTGCCTCCGGCGCGGGAGCAGGTGCAGCGCACCGAGAACGGCATCGGCCAGGGCAAGGTGGTGGCGAGCCCGTTCGGGATGGCGCTGGTCGCCGCGACCGTCGCGCACGGCTCGGCGCCGACGCCCTATCTGATCGCGGGCTACCGGACCGAGGTGAACGGCGACCGCCCGGCGTTGTCGCCGAAGGTGGCCGAGGGCTTGCGCATGATGATGCGCAAGGTGGTGACCGGAGGCACGGCCGAGCGGATCGCCGATCAGGGCGAGGTGTACGGCAAGACCGGTGAGGCGGAGGTCGAGGGCGGCTCGCATTCGTGGTTCATCGGCTACCGCGGCGATCTGGCCTTCGCGACTCTGCTGGTGCGCGGCGGTAGTTCGGACAATGCGGTCGCTGTCACCCGCGACATGCTGGCCGCTCTGCCGCCGGGTACCGCATAGCATTCGGGTTCACAAAAGAATTGTGTTGCAATCTCATTCGTACGGAACGTTTCCCGGGGACCTGGGAAAACTTCTGGCAAACGACGACGACCGGATGCCCGGCTGGGTGCGGCATCCGGTCGTCCGGTCGCAAGGAACGTGTTCGGCCGTGATTTATGGCGAGTGCACCTCCATTCCGCTCGTGGCCGTCGAGGCGGCGTTCTCGACGGGGGCGGCTCCGGCCGAGGCGTCCCCGAGCAGTTCCACGGCACCGGTACCGGCGAGGAGCATGCCCGCGGTGATGAGGGTGAGCGTCGAACGCTTCATGGTCTTCTCCCTTGTGGGTGAGCGAGATCCAATGGGCTCGAACTATCGGTCGCCGGCTTTGGCCGACTGGACCGACCGTAGAACGCGAGCAATCTCCTAGACAACCCCTCGATGCGCAATAGCACAGATCGCGGAAATCGCGCTGCAGGTCACGCGCGTGTCGGTAACCTTTTTGTTATTCGGCCCGGCGCAGACTGGCGGCGAGATGATGCTGTTTCGGCTGCCCGGCGGCGGCCATCCGCAAGGTGTAATCGATGGTGTCGCCCGACAATCGGATCGATCGGCCGAGCGCGGTGACCAGCTTGGCGGTGGTGGTGCGCCCGATGTGGGTCGAGTCCAGTTCCAGCCGCAGGCCGCCGTCGGCGACGTCGACGCTGCCCTCGCAGATCTCGGTGATCCCGGTCGGGTGGGCGAGGATCAGCTCGATGCGGTCCGGTCCGGCGCAGCGCAGGTAGCCGGTCTCGGCGTGCAGCGAACGACCGTCCTCGGCGTGCCGGGTCCGCTGCCGGTAAGTGAGGAACGGGCGGCCGACGTGACCGAAGTGGATCTCCTCGTGGTAATCGAACGCCTCGATCGTCGGATACTCCCCGTGGCCGGAGCCGCGCCAGACGCCCAGCAGCGGGGCGAGGTGGGCGATATCGGGATGAGGCGCGACGGCGGGCTGGGGTTCGAGCACGGCGGTCAGCATAGTGGCCGCGGGCCGCGGTGGCGCGCGGACGGCGCACCGGTTCGGCACGAATGCCCGTGACCCCGCTTGACGCCTCGCATCGGCACGCTGCTCAACCGCGCGAACACGGGTCGCGCCGGCCGGACACGCCGTGCCGGACCGGTGCCGTCGAACGATGTCCGCGTTTCGCGCCGTATGTCTGGTGAGATGAGACGAGCTGCCGTCGGCGCGGGGAGGTAGTAGGGGATGGGGATCGACGTGACGACGCGAACCGAGCCGCCGCGGCGTTCGGCGTTGCGGCAGTGCTGGGTGCTGGCAGTGCGCCTGGTCCGTCCGTCGCTGCGCAACGGCGAGGTGGTCACGGCACTGCTGTCGCCGGCGGTGTTCACGGTCGGGTTCTACGTGCCGCTGGATCGCGTGATGAACTTCGCCGGGCACGGACTCAGCAGCTACGCGCAATTCCTGATGCCGATGATCGTGATGCAGGCGGTGGCGTTCTGCGGCACCGCGGCGGCGTTCCGATCGGCCACCGACGCGCGCGACGGCCTGGACACGCGGTTCGCGACGATGCCGATGCCCGCGGCCGCGCCGCTGGCGGCCCGGACCGCGGCGGCGTTGTACCGGGTAGCGATCGCGCTGGCGGCGGCGGTGGTGTGCGGGTACACGATCGGGTTCCGGTTCTACGGTGACGCCTGGCAGACCGCCGCGTTCCTGTGTTTCGCCATGCTGCTCGGTCTGATGATGTGCCAGCTCGGTGATCTGCTGGGCGCGTTGTCGAAGAGTCCGGAGGCGACGACGCAGGTGCTGGTGCTGCCGCAGCTGATCCTCGGCATGGTGTCCACCGGGTTCGCGCCCGCGAGTCAGTTCCCGGATTGGATAAGGGGCTTCGCGCGCGACCAGCCGGTATCGCAGTTCGTGGGTACATTGCGGGTGCTGGCGGGCGACAGCGCCGGACGGGCCGGGGTGGCGAACTGGGCGTCGGCGGGGCCGGGGCTGGGCTGGACGCTGGCGGGCCTGGTCGCGTTCGGTGGCGCGTCGGTGTTGGTGGCGGTACGGAGGCAGCGATGACGACGCAGGTGCGGACCGCCTCGGCCACCGATCTGCCGGTGGTCGCGTTCCCGACCGAGACGTGGCGGCTGCTGCTGCCGCAGACGGTGGTGCAGACCCGGCGGCTGCTGGTGCGCTGGCGGCGCGATCCGCTGACGATGGCGCAGTCGCTGCTGTTCCCGGCCCTGTTGCTGGTGATGCTGAATACCGTACTGGGACGGCAGATTTCGGCGTTCTCGGGCGCGGACGCGCTGTACGGATCGGTGCCGATGGTGACCCTGGTGTCGGTGATGTCGGGCTCGCTGGCGGGGGCGATCACGCTCGGCCGCGAACGCGACGACGGTCTGCTGGCACGGTTCTGGGTGCTGCCGGTGCACCGCGCGTCGGGTCTGCTGGCGCGCGTTCTCGCCGAGGGGGTGCGCATCCTGGCGTGCACGCTGGTGCTGTTCGGCGTCGGTCTGCTGCTCGGATTCCGGTTCCGCCAAGGGCTTCCGGCGGCCGTGGCGCTGGTCGGGGTGCCGCTGATGTACGGGCTCGGGTTCGCGACCATGGTCACGGCCGTGGCGTCGTACTCCGCCAAACCCGCTCTGGTGGAGGCGATCTCGCTGGGATCCTCGCTGCTGATGTTCTTCTCCACCGGATTCGTGCCGCTGGCGGCCTACCCCGCGTGGGCGACACCGATTGTGGCGCACTCGCCGATGTCGTACGCGGTCGACGCCATGCGCGGGCTGTCGCTGGGCGGTCCGGTCCGCGAACCGTTGCTGGCGACCGTCGCGTGGTCGTCGGGCGCGATGCTGGTGTTCGCGGTCCCCGCCGTCATCGGCTACACGCGTGCCAGTCGGCGTTGATCCCCGGCCCGGGAGTGACAGCGGGCGATCACGACTATCGGGGCACGAACCGGGATGGTGGTCCCGCACCTACCGCAGGTCGTCGGCCACTCGGGCGACCAGGTTGGTGGAGTCGCGGGGGCTGAGGGCCATGGCGCGGAGTTGGTCGAACATTACCCCGAAGCGGCGAATCTCGTTGTGGCCCTCCACGATATCGTCTCCGGCGATGCCCTCGACGTAGACCAGTTCGGGGTCGGCGGGGTCGTGGAAGTCCAGGACGACGAAGGAGCCGACCATGGCGGGGTGCGCGCCCGCGTCGAACGGCAGCACCTGCAGGATGACGTTGCGTTTCTCCGCTTCCTCGACCAGTCGCAGCAACTGGCCCCGCATCACCTCGCGGCCGCCGACGACGCGCCGGATCGCCGCCTCGTCCAGCACCACCCACAGCTCCAGCGGCTCCTCCTTGGCGAGCAGCTTGGCGCGTTCGAAGCGCGCGCGCAGGCGCTGTTCGATGACCGCGGTCTCGACCTTCGGCATCGCGGTGTCCAGCACCGCCCACGCGTACTGTTCGGTCTGCAGGAGGCCGGGGATGAACGATGTCTGGAACAGCCGGGCCGAGAGCGCCTCGGTCTCGAAGTTGATGTAGGCCGCGTACACCTCGGAGACCGCCGCCTCGAAAGGCCGTGACATGCCGGGCTTCTGGGCTTCCTGGAGCAGTTGCAGCGCGTCCGACCGCTGCGGCTCCTCGATGCCGTACAGGTCCAGCATCGCCATCAGGGTGCGGCGCTGCGGGCGCGCCTGCGCCGTCTCGATCCGGTACAGCGTGGTGACATTGATGCCGGTGCGAGCGCTGACGACCTCCTTGCTGATCCCGGCGTTCTCGCGCATCTCCTGCAGAAGTGCGGCCAATCGCCTGAGCTGGACCGTCAGCACCGTCCGCTTGCCTGCCATCGTGCCCGTTCTCCTCTGAACGTGCCGCCTCTGTTGTGGCCTTCGCGTACGCCCGAGCGGCACTGTCGGCTTGCCGCGCCGCGCCCTTGTCGAGCTCGAGCATAACCATTGCGCCGGCGAACGAAGCCCCGCCACCGGAAAGCTGGTGGCGGGGCGGCGCAGTGGCGGCGCGATTGAGCGGGGTAGCTCGGTCGTGTACCCCACGGCGAGGTAACGCCGTGGGGTATGCGGCTCGGGGCGAAGTTATTCCGCTGCGGCGGCGAAGCCGGTGCGGAGGTCCTCGAGGATGTCGTCTATGCCCTCGATGCCGACGGCGAGGCGGACCAGGCCGGGGGTGACGCCGGAGGCCAGCTGTTCCTCGGGGGTGAGCTGGGAGTGGGTGGTGGAGGCGGGGTGGATGACCAGCGAGCGGACGTCGCCGATGTTGGCGACGTGGCTGTGCAGGGTCAGCGCGTCCACGAACTTCTTGCCCGCGTCGACGCCGCCCGCCAGCTCGAACCCGATGATCGCGCCGGTTCCCTTGGGCGCCAGCTGCTTTCCGCGCTCGTACCACGGCGACGACGGCAGCCCGGCGTAGGACACCGAGGTGACTTCTGTTCGCCCGGTGAGGAATTCGGCCACCGCCTGCGCGTTCTGCACGTGCCGCTCCACCCGCAGACTGAGGGTTTCCAGCCCCTGGCTGATCAGGAACGCGTTGAACGGCGAGATCGCCGAGCCGAGGTCGCGCAGCAGTTGCACCCGTGCCTTGAGCGCGTAGGCGGGCGCACCCAGTTCGGCGAACACCACGCCGTGGTAGCTGGGGTCGGGCGTGGTGAAGCCGGGGAAGCGCGACCTGCCGTCGGCGTCGGTGACCGTCCAGTCGAAGGTGCCGCCGTCGATGATCACGCCGCCGATGGCCGCGCCGTGACCGCCGAGATACTTCGTCGCCGAGTGCACCACGATGTCCGCGCCGTGCCGCAGCGGCTGGATCAGGTACGGCGTGGGCACGGTGTTGTCGACGATCAGCGGCACTCCCGCGGTGTGCGCGACCTCGGCGATGCCGGGGATGTCGAGGATGTGGTTCTGCGGGTTGGACACCGTCTCGCCGTACAGCGCCTTGGTATTGGGCCGGATCGCGGCGCGCCACTGCTCGAGGTCGTCGGGATCCTCGACGAAGCTGACCTCGACACCCAGCTTCGGCAGCGTGTAGTGGAAGAGGTTGTAGGTGCCGCCGTACAGCCGCGGGCTGGACACGATGTGGTCGCCCGCGTTCGCGATGTTGAGGATCGCGAAGGTCTCCGCCGCCTGCCCGGAGGCCAGCAGCAGCGCGGCGACACCGCCCTCGAGCGCCGCGATCCGCTGCTCCACCGCGTCCTGGGTCGGGTTGATGATGCGGGTGTAGATGTAGCCGGGCTCGGCGAGACCGAACAGCGCGGCGGCGTGGTCGGTGTCGCGGAAGGTGTAGGAGGTGGTCTGGTAGATCGGCAGGGCGCGGGCGTTGGTGGTGCCGTCGGGCACCTGGCCCACATGGACCTGCTTGGTCTCGAAGGACCAGTGCTGGGACGGGTCGGCCGGCGCGGCGGGGTCGGTCATCTGGCTCTCCTGGGGTGTGGATACGGACGTCGAGCGAACGGAACTACATTCCGCCGGTCGAGGGCATTGTTTGAATCGGCTGGATTCGAACTCCGCGCGTGTCGCCGGTCGGTGCGGGCGTGTCGGCATTCGCAGCGACTTCCCGGAATCGGCTCTGAACTGCCGTCTACGACCGCACCGCCGCGTCGCGCTGCCGCGCCTGCGGCCGGAGCCCGGCCAGGACCACCGTGAGGAGGTGGTTGGGGGCGCCGCGGCGGTGAGCGCGACGGGCCGCGGTGGCGGCGCCGACGAGCAGGTCCATGGCGTCGGCGGTGTCCAGGTCGGCGCGGACCGCGCCGGCTTGCTGGGCCCGGCGGAGCAGCACATCGAACCGAGTCCGGAACTGATCCCGAACCTCTTCGGGGACAATGGTTTCCGCGCCCGACTCCAAGGCTTCGCAGAGCGCCTGGTTCAGCGCCACCTCGTCGACCAGCTGGGTGAAGTAGTCGAGGAAGGTCCGGCCCGGGTCGGCGTCGGCCTCGGTGAGGGCCCGCGCACGCTCGACGAATCGCTCGAGGCGGCCACGCAGCACCGCCTCGTACAAGGCATCTCGGGTGGGGAAGTGCCGGTAGACCGTGCCGACGCCGACTCCGGCGCGGCGCGCGATCTCGTCGAACGACACCGCCAGGCCCTCGGCGGACAGCATGTCCCGTGCGGTGGACAACACCAGATCGCGGTTGCGGCGAGCGTCCGCGCGCATCGGTTTGGCAGCCTGGGCAGCTTCGTCGACCACCGCACGATCGTACCTGCGACATTGCGAAGTGGAGAAGATTCTCCGTATAGTCTGAAGCGGAGCTAACTCTCCGATTAGTTCGAGGGTGACAGATCGAGGAGAAACCACAGTGGACCAGGTTGTTTTCGTGACCGGCGCGACCGGGCAGCAGGGTGGAGCCGTCGCGTACCGGCTCCTCGGCGACGGGTGGCGGGTGCGCGCGCTGACCCGGAACCCGGACGGCGCGGCGGCTCGTGCGCTGGCGGCGGCGGGCGCGGAGGTCGTGGCGGGCTCGCTGGAAGACCCGGCGGCCATCGACCGCGGCGTGGCCGGAGCGTACGGCGTCTTCAGCGTGCATCCCGGACCGCTGTCTCCGGAGCAGGACGAGGTGAAGGCGGGCAGGGACATTGCCGACGCCGCGCTGAAACACGGTGTGGCACACCTGGTCTACAGCTCGGGCCTGGCCGCCGACCGGGGTGGCCATAATCGGCGCCTTCGCCGCCCTCGCCCTGGCGCGCCCCGGCGAATTCCGTGGCCGGACACTCGAATTGGTCGGAGACGCGTTGACGCCGCCCGAGGTGGCCGCCGAGATGAGCGCGGCCGTAGGGCGTCCGATCCCCTACCTCCAGCGGCCCATCGAGGAACTACGCCGCATCAACGAACGCTTCGCCCGCGGTTACGAACTCATCAACAGCGGCGCCATCAGCGACATCGATGTGGATGTCGCCGAACTGCGCCGACTGCACCCCGGCCTGATGACCCTGCGTGACTGGCTGAAACACCGTGGCGCGCAACTGCTCCGGCCACTACTGGGGTGAGCGCCCGGTCGGCTGTGACGGCGTGGTGAGCAGTTCGATGACCGCCTTGGCCTCCTCGGTGGTCGGGGTCGGCAGGCTGCCCCGGCCGTGGATCAGCCCGATGCCCAGATAGACCATGGTTCCGGCGCGCAGCCGGGCCTGGGTCGCGTCGAAGCCGAGTTCGAGCATGGTCTGCTCGACGATCTCGAAGATCTTGCGTTCCAGCGCCTGTACCGCGCCCGCCACCTTCGGATCGTTGCGCGCCCACTCGCGCACGGTAGCCTCGACGATCCAGGTGCTCTGGTCGACCAGCAGCGACGTCATGTTCTCGATGCGCTGCTCGACGGGGATGGAGTCGACGGCACCCAGCGCGCGGACGGCGTCGGCCTGCACGGCACTCCACCGCTCGGCCATGGCCTCCATCAGTTGCTGGATGTCGTCGAAATGCCAGTAGAAGCTGCCTTTCGTCACGCCCAGTTCGCTGCACAGCCGCGGAATCCTGCTGGCGCCCACGCCTTCTCGGGCCAGCAGTGCGAGCGCCCCGTCGACCCAGTCGTCGTAGGACAGGCGCGGCGTGCGGCTGCGACCGCGCCGCTGCGCCTCGGCCTTCTTCGATCGTCGCGGGCGAGCGGCGGACACCGGCTCGTCCGGGGAGGGCGTCCCGGCGGCCGGTTCCGGGGGGATCTGTGCGGCTGCCACGCCTCGATGCTAGGTCAGGGCTTGCGTGCCACCCCGCCGTACGCGGCGATGTCGCGCAGACCGGACAGTTCGTGCTCGGGACGGCGCCAGTGGGTGATCTTCCCGAAGCCGGGCTCGAGCAGTTCGTAGCCCTCGAAGACCGCGCGCAGCTGCTCCTGCGTGCGCGGATAATACGGTGCGCCACCGGATTTCGCGTATTCCTCGCACATCGCCACGTAGGTGGGGCTGTCCACGGTGCCGTCCCAGTACACCAGGTGACTGCCGGAAGGTACCGCGTCCAGCACGGTGTGGACGATGCGCAGCAGGTCGTCGTAGGTGCGGGCGTGCCCGAGCACGCCCATGAACATCACGACGATCGGCTGGGTGAAGTTCAGGATGTTCTTGGCCTCGGCGACGATCTGCTCCGGCTCGTGGAAATCCGCCTCGATGTAGGTGGTGACGCCCTCGTGGGTGGTGCTGGTCAGCAGGGCGCGCGCATGGGTGAGGACCAGGGGATCGTTGTCCACGTAGACGATTCGGGAATCCGGATTGATGCTTTGGGCGACCTGGTGGGTGTTCTGCATGGTGGGCAGCCCGGTGCCGATGTCGAGAAACTGCCGGAGGCCGACGTCCTGTGCCAGGTGGGTGACCGCACGGATGAGGAAACGCCTGCTCTCGGTCGCCATGGTCCCGATGTCGGGGTCGATCTGCAGGCTGGCGTCGCCGACTTCGCGGTCGATGTCGTAGTTGTCCTTACCGCCCATCCAATAGTTCCAGATCCGGGCGGAATGCGGTATGTCGGTACGGATCTCGGTGTTGTGCCCTGTCGGCATGTGGGGTCGGCTCCTCGTCGAGGTCCCGGAACGGTGCCGCCGCGCGGGAGGCACGAACGGGGTCGTTGTCTGATCTGTCCAGTGACAGTACAAGATTCGTCGCCGGTCGACAGCGGATCCGCGGACGGTTAACTGCCGATTGGCCGGGGCGGGCCGGACGCGGAGCGGCAAACCCGGGGCAGCGGTTCACCGGCCGGTGTTGACATATGCAGGTGATTGCCTGCATAATTTCGGGGTGCAATCCGAACCCGAGATGGACGCCGTCTTCAAGGCGCTGGCCGACGGCACTCGCCGGCTGCTGCTCGACCGGCTGCGCGAGCGCAACGGCCAGACGCTGCGGGAGCTGTGCGAGCGGGTCGACATGGCCCGGCAGTCGTTGACCCAGCACCTCGACATTCTCGAGCGGGCCGGGCTGGTGACCGTGCTGCGGCGCGGGCGCGAGCGGGTGCACTACATCAATCCGACACCGATTCACGACATCGAACAGCGCTGGATCTCGGTTTTCGACCGTCCTCGGCTGGATGTCCTGCGCGCCATCAAGAACCAGGCAGAGGAGTACGCCATGACCGCCACCGTGCCGAGCTACGTCTACGTCACCTATATTCACGCCAGTGCCGAGCAGGTATGGAAGGCACTGACCGACGCCGACCTGACCGCCCGATACTGGTTTCACGAGAATGTGTCCGACTGGCAGCCCGGTTCGCCCTGGGAGCACCGTCGCGCCGACGGCTCCGGCACGATCGACGTCGTCGGCGAGGTGCTCGAGTCCGAGCCGCCGACGAAGCTGGTCCTGACCTTCGAGGATTCCCCCGAGCAGGACCGCTCGCCCTCTGTGGTGACCTTCCTGATCGAGTCCCACCGCGACATCGTCCGGCTCACCGTCACCCACGAGAACCTGCCGAACGAGGAAATGCTGCAAGGCATTTCGCGCGGCTGGCCCTCGGTGATCGCCAACCTCAAGTCGCTACTGGAAACCGGCGAGGTCCTCCCGCAGGCCCCGTGGGAGATGGACTCGGCGGTGCACGCCTGATGTCGGACACCACCGCATTGCGCGAGGCCTACGACTCGCTTCTGGAAGCCGTTGGGACAGTAGGCGCTTCGGCCCACCTCCGGACGCCCCCACCGGGTGAATGGAATGCCGAGCAGATTCTGGCCCACGTCTGCCTCGTCACGGCGGGCACCATCGCCGCGATGGCGGCGGTCGCGGCGGGCGAGCACACCACCTACGACAATCGCCACGCTCTCGACACCTGGACCATCGACCGCGTGGCCGAGCGTGCGGGCGGATTCTCCGGCCTGCGTGAGCGCCTGCGCCGGCAGGCCGACATTCTCTGCGGCTTCGGCGGACCGGCACTGTCCGATGCCGAACTCGACAGCCCCGTCCCGCTTCTCGGCCTTTCCGCGGGCACCCTGCTCAACGAGGCGGTCGTACCGCTGCGCGGGCTGTTCGAGGGCCTGGCCGACATCGAAATTCCCAACCACACCCGACAACTGCTGGCTCTACTGCCCGAGAGCGCCGCGGTCTGACGTACGACATCCGCACGACGCGGATCGGCAACCTCGGAGCGGGGGATTGCCGAGCGTTCCGGTCAGTCCGGCGGCTCGTCCTGCTCGTCCGCGGTGATGAGTTCGGGCGCGACTTCGCGGGTCGCCATGCCCGCGTCGCCGCCCTGGTCCGTGGGTCCGGGCCGACCGCCCTTGGGCTCCTTCGGGTCTTCGTCGTCCCGGTCCTGTTGGCGCGGCATGTCGATGCCCCTCTCGTCGTCCCTGCGGCCGTGGCCGGTCTCGTCGCTGGGCTACCTCCGGACGCGCTCGGCAAACCTCCCCGCGGTGTGGGGCCGCAAGGGCCGAGCCCGCGTTGGCCGTGGCGGCCGCGCCCGCTTTGACCGTGGCGTCGCTCAGCCGCGGTCGTAGGCGTCTTCGTCGAGGGGGGTGATCCACGCCTGGTCGACCCGGTCGGCGATATCCGCGGCGTCGAAGGCGGCCCGCATACGCTCGGCCAGGGGATGCACGCGCGTGGTGTCCAAACCGTGGAGACTGTCGTGCGCGACGGTCGCCTGTTCGGCACGGTCGGCCTCGGCACCGGCCGGGATCGTGTTCATGACCAGTTCCTTTCGCGAGGTGCGGGCGGATTCGCGGACGGCGGGAGTGGGCTCGCCGGTGGCGCGGCGAGCCCACTCCCGGTATCGGGCCGGCACGATCGTGCCGGCAGGAACTCGGATGTTCGGGTCCGTGCGGGTGACCGCCGGCGGGCCTGTCACGAGAGTGACTGTGCGCGCGGGAAATTCATCGGTGCGCTGCCGCATCGAGAGCCGGCTGGTCCCGTCACGGACGAACGTGTGCTGAGAACGGGCATCACCTCCCTTCCCTTGTGCGATCCCGGGACTACGTCCGGAACGACTACGCCTGGATTGATTATGCCTGGATTGACTATGCCCGGATTCGTTTGTTCAGCTGATGAGATAATCTCTGTCAACTGACACAACTTCTTTGTAGCACTGCTCCGATATGTAGGCAAGCGCGATATGTAGGCAAGCACTCCGTGGCTAAGCTTCGGCCGCTCCGTCGTCGCCGCGAAGCCGGTCGCGTTCGGCGGTCAGTGCGGAGTTGGCCTCGGTGAGGGCGGCGTTGGCGTCCTCGAGTTCGAGGATGCGCCCGATGGCCGCCAGGTTCATGCCCTGCCGTGCCAGCGTGGTGATGCGGTGCAGTCGTGCCAGGTCGTCGCCGCTGTAGCGGCGGGTGCCGCCCGGGCTGCGGGCGGGACTGATCAGCCCGTGCTGCTCGTACAGGCGCAGGGTCTGCACACCGATGTCGGCCAGTTCGGCGGCGACCGAGATCGCGTACACCGCCTGACCGGAGTGGGGCAGGTGGTGATCGTGCCGGTCCGTCGCCATTGGTACTCCTCACTGTCGCTGTCGACAGGATATCTGAACCGGCGCCTTGCACTCTCCTGTGTTGAGTGCTAAAAAATATCTCTGTCAGCAGACAGAGATTATCTCGTATGAGCTGACCGGCGCTTCGAGTTCCCGCAGGGGTCGGGAGCCGACGGTTCTTGCTGTCGACGGGTGGGCCCGGACGGGCTGCGGTCTCCGGGCTCACCCGAACTCGCCTCGCGCGCGCACCGAGGTTTCGCGACGATCACAGGGCCCCAACAAGTGCGGACGCAATCTTGCGTTCTTGCATATGTAAGAGCATGATCCCAGCTAGCCTAGTGGTGACCACCGATCGAAGACCGGTATAGCGAAACCCGGAGATCAACATGTTTGTGCGATCAACAGTGCATTCGGGTGTGTTCGGGGTGCGGCGATGACAGTGTCGATTGCCGAGGTGCTGCCCACCGCACCGCAATTGCTGTGCGCTTTCCAAGGACGCCGATTCCAGGATCGGGTCCTGCTGCGCACCGCGCGCGCCCTGGCGGAGTTGCACAGCCGTCGTGCGCAGGTGCGTGATCCGCTCATGATGGCGGAGATCGACTGTCGGCGTGGAGAACTCGTCGACGACATCAACGACTGGGTGGATCAGCAGGTGCCGCAGCATCGCAACGGCGCCTCCCTGCACACCGAGAGCCTCGGCGCGGTGGTCGATCGGATGGCGCGAAGCTGGGTCGATGCCAACCAGGTGATCGACCGGGAGGGCCCGCGCAGCGACAACACCCATAAACACTGGTATCACCTGGCCGAACTGGTGGACGGTTACACCGATCTCGTCATCGACGTGGCCGGTGGCCGCCGCCGGTTGCCCGAGCAGTGACCCGTCCCGTCAGCGCACCGCGGCGCGTCCCCGCAGTCGCCCCAGCACCAGCAGCGCCAGCAGCGTGACCGCGACGAGCAGCGTGGTGCAGGCGGCCGCGTCGAACACCTCGCCGCGGTCGGTGGCGGCGAAGATGGTGACGGGCAACGTCTTCCACGTCGCGGGGTAGACCATGACGGTCGCGCCCAGCTCGCCCATCGACAGCGCGATCGCCAGGCCCGCCGCGGCGCCGAGCGCGGGGAGTAGCAGCGGCAGCGTGATGCGAGTCAGGACTCGGGCCGGGCCGGCGCCCAGTGATTCGGCCGCTTGGCGGTAGGCGGGATCGAGCCGGTCGAGCGCCGCGGCGACCGCGCTGAACGCGTAGGACAGCACCAGCACCGAATGCGCCACGATCACAATCCATTTGGTGCCACCCAGCAGCAGCGGGCGCTCGTTGAAGGTGATCAGCACGCCCAGGCCGATCGCCACCGACGGAACCGCCACCGGCAGATGGAAGATCGCGTCGGTGGTGCGCCGCCACCAGGTCGGCGCCTCGTGCGCGGCGAGCGCGGCCCAGGTACCCAGCAGCAGCGCCGCCGCTCCCGCCAGCAGCGCCGTCTGCAGACTGACCGCCAGGCTCGCCGCCTGCTCGCCGGACAGCGCCTGCCGGAAATTCCCGAAACCCAGTTCCGCGGGGAGCGGGCCGGTCCAGCGGCCCGCGAGCGCGGCCGCCACCACGGTCGCGATCGGAGCGGCGAACACCACCAGGACGACGAGCGCGAACACCGTGAGCACCAGCATGCGCCCGCGTCGAGTCCAGATCAGCACGGTCAGCCCTCCCGAGTCCGAAACCTGGTGAACCAGGCGAAGATCAGCCGATAGCCGAGGTACAGCGACAGTGACAGCACCACCTGCACGGAGGCCAGCACCGCCGCACCCGGCAGGTCGAAGGTGACGATGCCGCGGGTGTAGATCAGCGCGGGCAGGGTGATGACGCCCTTGGCGCCGGTGAACAGCACGATGCCGAACTCGTTGAGCGTCAGCAGCAACACCAGGCTGCCGCCCGCCGCCAGCGCCGGCCACGCCTCCGGTAACACCACCTGCCGCAGTACCCGCCACGGTGACGCGCCCAGGCTCGCGGCCACGTCCAGTTGCTCGCGCGGGAGTTGCGCGAACGCCGCCAGCAGCGGGCGCACCACGAACGGGGTGAAGTAGGTGATCTCGGCGAGAATCACGCCGGTCGGCGTGGTCAGGAAATCGACAGCGGCAGAGCGGTTTCCGGTGATCTCCGCGATGAGCGCGTTGACCGCGCCCGCCGTGCCGTAGAGGAAGGTGAACGCCAACGTGACCAGGAACGACGGCAGCGTGAGCACGGTATCGATCAGCCTGCCCACCACACCCGAGCCCGGAAACGGGACGAAGGCCAGCACCACGGCCAGAAAGGTGCCCAGCACCAGGCAGCCCGCGGTAGAACACACCGCGATGGACACGGTGCGCCACAACGCATCCCGGAACACGTGCGATCCCAGCACCCGCGACCACACCGCCGTGCCCCGGCCCGAGGGCGTCTCGGTGGACTCCGCGAGCACGCGGACGATCGGCACCACGGCCATCGCGACGACGATCAGCACCGGCGGCAGCGTCCAGCCGATCTGCCGCCAATTCGCCCGCGCCGCAGCCCGATCCGGCTCGGGCTCGACCACCGGTGGCTCGAGCGTCGCTGACGTACTCATACCGACCTCACCCGCCCCGAACGGCTGCGCGGCGCGGATACGGGCAGCCCGACCGGACAGACGGCGGGAGATCTCGCCGCCGAACGGGCCGATGCCGGTCGCGGCATGGACCAGCGGGCCGCGGCCCGCTGCCGGGCGAGGTCGCCGGCGGGCCGGCACGGGGCGGCCCCGGGTCGCACCGGTGTGGCTCGGCGTCGGAAGGTGCGGCGGGTGTGGCGCGTTCCTTCCGGGGCCGGGCCGGGTTGTGCGACCCGGGGGCCGGGGCGTGTGGTGGTGTGGGCGCGGTCCCCCTCATGGAACGCGTCCTGATCACACGCCAGGTTCGTGGTAAGCGACGAAGGGGCCGGGGCGGCGGTCGTCGCGGGAACCCGGTGCGGTCCCGGGCGGAAGCCGCCGCTACGGGCGGCTGTCGGCCCGGCATCGCGGGCGTGGTGCCGCGGACGGGGGTGCGGGCGGTTCATATGCCGGAACCCACGGCGGCCCTGCCGGTTTCGGCGCCGACCGCGGCCGGGATGAGCACCCCGGCCGGATCGGGTAGCCGTACACCGACGACCGCGCCCACCGCGGTCTCGACATGCCCCGGCGCATCGGCGACCAGCTCGCCCGGCAGGCCGTCGACATCGAGTACCAGTCGCGTGGTGGACCCGCGCCACACTGTGGAGACGACAACCGCCGACAGCGCGTCTCGGTCGGCGGTGCCCGGCGTCGGCCGCTGACCCGCCGCGCTGACCCGCACGGTGTGCGGCCGCACGCACAGCAGGACTTCGGCGTCCGGAGCCCATTCCCGCTGGCCCACACCCGGTTTCGGAGCTTCCGCGCGCAAGGTGCTCGTGCCCGCCGTCACCAGCGCGGCCGTGCCGGACACGTGGTTCACCCGGCACGGGACCAGATTCGCCCCGCCCAGGAAGGCGGCGGTGAAGGAGCTGGGCGGGCGGCGCCACAGGTTCTCGGCGGTGTCGACATCGACCAGCCGCGCGTCGCGCATGACCGCGATCCGGTCGGCCAGCGCCAGCGCCTCGGCCTGGTCGTGAGTGACGTACAGCATCGCGGTGTCCGGCAATGCTTTTCGCAGCTGTTGCAGCTCGGCCAGCATGGACTGGCGCAGTTGGGCGTCGAGGGCGGCGAGCGGTTCGTCGAGCAGCAGCACCCGGGGACGGATGGCCAGCGCCCGCGCGATCGCCACCCGTTGCTGCTGCCCGCCGGACAGTTCGCGCGGGAGCCGACCCGCATACCCGGCCATCCCCACCATCTCCAGCGCTTCGGTCACGCGTGCGCCGATCTCGCCGCGCGGCACCCGGTGCGCCCGCAACCCGAAGGCGACATTGTCCCGAACTCGCATGTGCGGGAACAGCGCATAGGACTGCACCACCACACCGATGCCGCGCGCGGCGGGGGACAGGCCGGTGACGTCGCGGCCCGCCAGGCGTACCGCACCCGAGGTCGGCCGGACGAAACCGGCCAGCGCCTTCAGCGCGGTCGACTTGCCGGACCCGCTGGGCCCCAGCAGCGCCACGGTCTCGCCCGCGGCGACGCGCAAGGTGAACTCGGCCAGCGCCACGGTCGATCCGCGCCCGCGGCCGTAGCGGACGCCGACCCGGTCGAACACGATCGCGGGCTCGGCGGCGGCCGCGGCGGTCGCCGATCCGGTCGAAGTGGTGGGTGCGGACATGTCAGCTACCGGTGGCTTTCTGGTAGGCCGCGATATCGCCGTCCAAATCCTCGAGCACCTCGTTCCAGTCGGGCCGCACCACGGTCACGTCCCGGATCAGCGCGGAGGGCGAGACAGCACCGTCGGCGGGCGGTACATCCGGGACGTCCCGGCGGGCCGGGAAGGCCATCGCGTCGGGGCCGAGAGTTCGCTGCGCCTCTGTCGAGAGTAGGTACTCCATCAGTTTCCGCGCGGCGTCCCGGTGCGGCGCGCCCTTCGCCATACCCATCACGTACGGCACCGCGACCGTGCTGCGCTTGCCGTCGGCGGTGGCGGGAAAGAAGACGGTGAACCTCGACCCCTTCTCCTTGATACTGGCCAGGTTCATCTGGACGTCGCCGTTGGCGATCAGCAACTCGCCGTTGTCGACCTTCGGCTGCAGTTTGCCGGTGGACGCGGACGGCCCGACATTGTTGGCCTGCAGCTTGGCCAGGTAGTCCAGCGCGCCCTGCTTGCCGAACAATTGCTGTAGCAGGATCAGGACCGCGGTGCCGTCGCCCGCCTGCCCGGGCGTGGAGTACTGGAGTTTGCCCCTGAACTGCGGTTCGAGCAGGTCGTCCCAGGTGAGCGCGGCGTCGACGGACGGGTTGGCGATGAAGGACAGGTAGTTTCCGGCCAGGGTGACGTACTTGCCGCCCGGGTCCTTGTCGGTGTCGGGCACCGCGGCGGTGTCGACGCCGCTGTCCTGCAGCAGCCCGGACCTGTTCGCCTTCTGGATGAACGGCGGCAGGGTGACGAGTACATCGGCCTGCGGGTTGGACCGCTCCTTGTCCACCCGGTTGACCATCTCGCCGGAGCCCGCCTCGACCAGGTTCACCGAAATGCCGGTCCGTTCCTCGAATTTCGCGAATCGGTCCCGGTACCAGGCACCCATACCGTCTGCCGAATAGACGGTCACGGTGGTGCCGTCGGAGGAGGAGGTTCCGGTGCCGCCGCACGCTGTCACCGAACAGGCGACGGCGGCGGCGAACAGCACTGCGTCGAGTGCGCGGCGCGGTGTCGAAATACGCACGATAACAGCAACTTTCGTGTGCGGGGTGGACTGATCGGAGTCAGGGCAGAAGTAGCAGATCCGCGAACTGCACCACGGACGGCAGCACATGGGTCGCGCCCGCGGCCGACAACTGTGCGTGATCGTGGGCGCCGGTGAGCGTCCCCGCGACGATGCGGGCGCCCGCTGCCAGACCGGTGCCGATGTCGCTGGCCGTATCGCCCAGCACCGCGACGCGATCCACCGCGTCGATGCGCAGTCGGAGCACGGCGGTGAGCACCAGATCCGGATAGGGCCGGCCCCGCCCGGCCTGCGCCGGGGACAGTGTCAGGTCGGCGATGTCGTGCCAGCCCAGCGCGTCCAGCAGCCGGTCCTGGGTGCCGCGACTGAAACCGGTCGTCAGCGCCACCTTGATCCCGGCCGCCCGCAGCCGCGTCATCGCCTCGGCCGCACCGGGAATCGGCGTCGCATCAGCGGCGAACTCGTCGTAGGCGGCTTCGAAGGCCCGGTTCGCCAGCTGCGCGCGGTCCTCGTCGCCGAGCAGGGCGCGGAACACGGTGATCTTCGACCGGCCCATGGTGTCGACCACGTACCGGCGGGCGGCCTCGCGTTCGGGGCCCGTCGCGGGGATCCCGGCGGCGGTGGCGGCGGCGTCGAAGGCGCGCAGCACCAGCCCGCCGTCGGCCACGGTGGTCCCAGCCATGTCGAGGACGGCCAGCTCGATATCGTTGTGCGACAAGGTGTTTCCCTTCACAGGTGCAGCAGGTCGGCGGTTTCCTCGCCGAGCGCCGGGCCGAGCGTCATGCCGCGGCCGCCCGGCCCGGTGATCACCCAGACGTTCTCGGCGGCGCGGGCGCGCGTGACGATGGCGTTCGGATCGATGCTCTGGCTGTAGACACCGGCCCAGCGCCGCACCACCGGCGGCAGTTTGCGGCCCAGCAGTTCCTCGGTGACCGAGGTGAGGTGCTCGTACGGGGCCTCGTCGACGTCGAAGGCGAACGGCTCGTCGTACTCGTGGGTGTCGCCGATGGTGAGCCCGCCGTGCAGGCGCTGCACGCACAGCAGCTGCATCCGGTGCCGGGCGGCGGTGAAGGTCTGGGACTGTTCCCGATTCAGCCGGGCGAGCTGGGGTCCGGCGAAGGCGGGGTAGTAGCGGAAGCTGTCGCCGTCGGCGATCGCGGTGGTCAACTGTTCGCCCAGCGGCGCGGTCTGCATCATCTGCAGCCGGACCCGGCGGACGGGGAGGTCGCCGGCCAGTTCCCGGGTGAGCCCGCCGTGCGCGGCGCCCGGGCACACCAGCACCAGGTCGGCGGCGAAACGGCGGCCGCGGTCGTCGACGACGGCGTCGCCGGAGATCGCGCGCGCCTCGGCGCCGGCGTAGAAGGCGTAGCGGCCGGTGGCGTCCAGGTAGGCCCGCAGGGCGGGGAGCGCCTGGCGGGACTCGACCGCGGCATCGGTCGAACAGTGCAGTCCGGCAAGGAATTTGCCGCGCAAGGCGGGGTTGAGGGCGCGCACCCGGTCGGGTTCGAGGAGTTCGAAACCGCGCTCCTCGGCGGTCGGGTCCGCCGCCGCGGCCTCGGCCACCGCGAGTTCGGCGTCGGTGCGGACCAGCGTCAGCGAACCCGAGGGGCGGAATCCCACGCCCGGTACCTTGCCGCCGATCTCCTCCCACAACCGGCGCGATCGCAGCGTGATCGCCAGCTCGTGTGCGCTGCGGCCGGACACCCAGACCAGGCCGAAGTTGCGGACCGTCGCCCCGCGGGCCTCGCTCTCGCGCTCGAGTTGCACGACCTCGTGCCCGCGGCCGATGGCGGCCAGGGCGTGCGCGGTGCCCAGGATGCCGCCGCCGATGATGACCAATCGCATGCCGACCATGATGCGCAATGGTCTAGACCGGTGAGTGTTTCGCACGCGAACTCCAGGTTAATATTTGGTATAGACCAATTCCGGGTAGGCTGTCGGTATGGACGCAATCGACGTGGCAGCGGTGACGCCGGGGCCCGGCGCCGACGAGATGTCCGCCGCGAGTGCGGATTCGGGCGCCCGGCTGCCCAAGGCCTACCGCGTGCGCACGCAGATCGAGCGCATCATCGGGGAACTCGACGAGGGTGATCCGGTCCCGTCCGAGCGCGAGCTGGCCGCCCGGTTCGAGGTCGCGCGCGAGACGGTCCGCCAGGCGTTGCGAGACCTGTTGGTGGAGGGGCGGATTCGGCGGCAGGGTCGCGGCACCGTCGTCTCGCGGCCGAAGCTGGTGCAGCCGCTGTCGCTGCGCTCCTACACCGAGGCGGCGCTGAGTCTGGGGCGGCAGCCGGGGCGCGTGCTGGTCGGCTGGGACGACGTTCCGGCCGACGCCGAGACCGCCGATGCGCTGGGCGTCGGAGTGGGCGCCACGGTCATGCACCTGGAGCGCGTGCTGCTGGCCGACGGCGAGAAGATCGGTCTGGAGAGCACCTATCTCACGGTGGAGCGGTTCGGCGGGCTGCGAGGTTCCTACGACCCGACCACCTCGCTGTACGCGGCCATCCGCGCCGCCGGTGTCGTCTTCGGCGCGGCGCGCGAGCGCATCGAAACCGTGCTCGCCTCGCCCCGCGAGGCCGCTCTGCTGGAGTGCACCACCGCGCTGCCGATGATTCTGCTGCACCGCCGCACCGTCGACGCCGACGGCCGCGCCATAGAACGCGTCCGCGCGCTCTACCGAGGCGACCGCATCGCGTTCGAGGCCCAGTTACGGGAGTGAGGTGGGGACGCCCCGCGCGGTCGGGACGGATACTCTGGACAGCATGTCTGTCCGTACTCGCCAGCCACTCGTCCCCGGAACCCAGTCGCCGATCCGTGAGGTCCCGCGCTCGATCGAGCGTCCGGAGTACGCGTGGAAGAAGACCGTCAACGAGGGCCGCGAACCCTGGGTGCAGACACCGGAGACGATCGAGAAGATGCGGCTGGCCGGGAAGCTGGCCGCGCAGGCGCTGCAGGAGGCCGGTAAGGCGGTCGCGCCGGGCGTCACCACCGACGAACTGGACCGGATCGTGCACGAATACCTGTGCGACCACGGCGCCTATCCCTCGACGCTGGGCTACAAGGGTTTCCCGAAGTCGTGCTGCACCTCTCTGAACGAGGTGATCTGCCACGGCATCCCGGATTCGACGGTGATCGAGGACGGCGACATCGTCAATATCGACGTCACGGCCTACATCGACGGCGTGCACGGCGACACCAACGCCACCTTCCTGGCCGGTGACGTGGACGAGGAGGCGCGGCTGCTGGTCGAGCGCACCCGGGAGGCCACCATGCGGGCCATCAAGGCGGTGCGGCCGGGCCGGGCGCTGAACGTGATCGGCCGGGTCATCGAGTCCTACGCCAACCGTTTCGGCTACGGCGTGGTGCGCGACTTCACCGGCCACGGCGTCGGCCCGACCTTCCACAGCGGCCTGGTCATCCTGCACTACGACCAGCCGGCCATCGAATCGGTCATCGAGCCGGGCATGACCTTCACGATCGAGCCGATGATCAACCTGGGCGGCATCGACTACGAGATCTGGAACGACGGCTGGACCGTGGTGACCAAGGACCGCAAGTGGACCGCTCAGTTCGAGCACACCCTGGTCGTGACGGACGAAGGCGCCGAGATCCTCACCCTCCCGTGAATGGGGCGCTGCTGGTCGCGGGTACCACCTCGGACGCCGGGAAAAGCGTTGTCGTAGCCGGGATCTGCCGCATGCTGGCGCGGCGGGGCGTGCGGGTGGCGCCGTTCAAGGCGCAGAACATGTCGAACAACTCGGTGGTGACCCTGGACGGCGGGGAGATCGGCCGGGCGCAGGCGCTGCAGGCGCGGGCGTGCGGGCTGGAGCCGAGCGTACGGTTCAATCCGGTGCTGTTGAAGCCGGGTAGCGATCGGCGGTCGCAACTGGTCGTGCGCGGCAAGGCGGTCGATACCGTGGGCGCCGCGGACTACTTCCGGCACCGGCAGCGGCTCAGCGGGGTGGTGGCCGACGAATTGGCCGCGCTGCGAGCCGATTTCGATGTCGTGATCTGCGAAGGGGCGGGATCGCCCGCCGAGATCAACCTGCGCGCCACCGATCTGGCCAATATGGGCCTGGCTCGCGCGGCGAATCTGCCGGTACTGCTGGTCGGCGACATCGACCGCGGCGGCGTGCTGGCGCATCTGTTCGGCACCGTCGCGATTCTCGAACCCGAAGACCAGCAACTCATCTCGGGTTTCATCGTGAACAAGTTCCGCGGCGACGTCGAGCTGCTGCGGCCGGGCATAGACCAGCTGGCCGCGCTCACCGGGCGTCCGACCCTGGGCGTGCTGCCCTTTGCCGAAGAACTCTGGCTCGACGCCGAGGACTCGCTCGGTACCGTCGCCGACGCCCCGGTCGGGCGGCCGAATCCGCCGGTCGGGACGCAATGGCTCACCGTCGCCGCGATCCGGTTTCCGCGCATCTCCAACTCCACCGACATCGAGGCCCTGGCGTGCGAGCCGGGCGTCGCGGTGCGCTGGGTGGGTGACCCCTCCCGCCTCGCCGACGCCGACCTCGTGGTGCTCCCCGGCAGCAAGTCCACGGTGAGCGACCTGGAATGGTTGCGCCGCACCGGAATAGCCGACGCGCTGGTGGCCCGGGCGCGGGTGGGCGGCCCGATCCTGGGCATCTGCGGCGGCTACCAGATGCTCGGCCGCCGCATCAGCGACGAGGTGGAATCGGCGGCGGGTGAGGTGCCCGGCCTCGGTCTGCTGGACCTCGAGATCGAATTCGCCGACCCCAAGGTGCTGCGCCGCACGACCGGATCCGTGTCCGGGAAGGATCGAATCCCCGTGCGCGGCTATGAGATTCACCACGGCCGGGTAAGCCGCACCGGCGACCCCGCGTGGCTGGAACTCGCCGACGGTAACCCGGAGGGCAGCGCGAGCGGCGCGATCTGGGGCACCCATCTGCACGGCCTGCTGGAATCCGACGAGTTCCGCCGCTCCTGGTTACGCACGGTCGCCGAGCGCGCCGGTCGAGCGGGTTTCGTTGTCGCGCAGGATGTCTCGGTGGCCGACGTGCGCACCGCGCAGCTCGACCTGCTGGCCGATCTGATCGAGAAACATCTCGACCTCGACCACCTCGAGCGCCTCCTCACCACCGGCGCGCCGCCCGGCCTGCCGACGCTGACCGTCAGCGGCCGGACCGAACGCCGCAGCGCGGCACCGCCGTAGTGGCACGACCGACCAGTGCGTCGACGCGCCGATCGCCATGCCGAAGGGTGGTCAGCAACACGCGGTCGGGAGCCGCGACGACGTGTAGCGTGAGTCGGCATGGAAACTCGGCGGATCGCGGTCGGGGACCGCGCGTGGACCGTGCGAGTCGGTGGACCGCAATCACGGCACACCGTACTGCTGCTGCCCGACGCGGGTGACCCGGTCGACGTGTACGACCGGGTGTGCGCCCGCCTGCACACCTCCGACCTGCGTACGATCGCGGTGGAAACCCTCGACGACCTGGACCAGACCGGGGTCTACGCCATCCTCGACGACCTCGGGGTGCCGTGGACGAACCTGGTCGGCGCCGGGGCGGGCGCCGACCTCGCGTGGCAACTCAGCGCCCGCGGCTTCGGCCGGTTCATCGGACTCGTCGTCGCCGGTCGGGCGCACCCGGCCGTACCTGCCGCCGGGGGCGCGACCGATGCCGCCTGCCCGGCCGTGGAACTACCCACCACCGTGATCGCTACCAAGGACCTGCCGCGCTCGGCCGCCGACGCCAGCGGACGGTTCGTGTTCGGCGAGTTCCGCGTCACCCAGGTGGACGTCGCGCACGTCGCCACCGAGGCCGATCAGGAACTGGCGACGGAGATCGTGCTGCGCAGCGGCCTGTGGTGAGCTTCAGCCCTTCGAGGTGAACTCGGCCAGCCACGCCAGCCAGGCGTCGAGCTCTTCGAACGCGGTCGCGCGCACCGGCTCCGAGGACAGGAACACGTCGTGGCGGGCGCCCTCGATCGGCACCACGTTGGTCCGCACGCCCAGGCAACCGGACCAGCGCTGGATCTGACGCACGTCGAGGACGGTGTCGGCGACATCGGCCGCCGGGCCGTACTCGCGCATGAACTTCGTCACCTTGGACCGCAGCACCAGCGCCGGCACCCCGACGTCGAGTCCGCGCTGCAGCCGCGCGTGCCCCTGCCGGATCGCGCGCAGCCAGCCGAAGTGCACGGGAAAGCCCGTCAGCGGCTTCCAATCCAGGTCGTAATCCCACTCGCCGGACACGCTGCGATGCAGGCTGTCGCCGTAGGTGCTCAGCTCGGCGCCGGGCATCCGCGCCATGGCCCGCACCCGGCCGAGGCCGTTGATCACCGCCGTGCCGATCGTGCGGTAGTAGGCCGGGCCCTGCAGGTCGAACCACGGACTGTTCAGCACCAGCCCGGTGATGCCCTGCGCGGCAACGCCTTTCGAGCGCTCGAGCCGGTCCAGCCAGAGCGGCAGCACCAGGCCCCCGGTGGAGTGCGCCATCAGCAGCACCGGCAGCCCGGTCTCCGCGCGCACGATGCGCAGCGCCTCGTCCAGTTCGGCGTCGTAGAGCGACAGGTCGCTGACGTAGTGCGCGGTCTGCCCCGGCCGCCGGGACCGGCCGCACTTGCGCAGATCCAGCGCGTAGAAGCGAAAGCCCTGCGCGGCCATGTGCTCGGCCAGATGCTTCTGGAAGAAGTAGTCGGTGAAGCCGTGCACGTACAGCACGGTTCCGGTGGCGTCGGCGCGGGCGCCGGCGGTATAGCGCACCAGCGTGGCCTCGACGGTGCCCTCGCCGTCCGGGTCGGCGCCCAGTGGGATGGTCAGTTGCTCGTATTCCTCGCCCAGCACATCGGGTTGCCAGGACGCGGCACGGGTGGGTGCAACGGGCGTCTCGTTCGTCACAGCTCCACGATATTCGACCCGCTCATCGATGGCGGAGGGAGGGAAGTCGGTCACATCCTGTGTTGGCGTATTCAGGAACGGGCATGGTGAGGGGCAGAATCAGGTTGAAGTGAACGGCGGGTAACCTTCCCGCTGAAGTTGCTGACCCGCTCGCAGGACAAGGAAGTCGATCTACCCGTGCCGAACGCTGCGATGACTGAAAAGACCGATGTAGTCCTCATCGGTGCCGGCATCATGAGTGCCACCCTCGGGGCGCTGCTACGTCAGTTGCAGCCCGATTGGTCGATCACCATGTTCGAGCGGACCGATGCCGCGGCCCCGGAGAGCAGTGACCCGTGGAACAACGCGGGCACCGGCCATTCGGCGCTGTGCGAGCTGAACTACAGCCCGCAACAGCCCGACGGTTCGGTCGACGTGTCCAAGGCCGTGGACATCAACGAGCGGTTCCAGGTATCGCGGCAGTTCTGGGCGCACGCGGTGGAGACCGGGGTGCTGGGCGACCCGTCGGAGTTCATCAACCCGATCGCGCACGTCAGCTTCGTGCACGGCGCCGACAACGTCGACTACCTGCGCAGGCGGTACGAGGCGCTGGCGCGGCACCCGCTGTTCGAGGGCATGGAGTACATCGATACGCCCGACGAGTTCGCGCGGCGGCTGCCGCTGATGGCCAAGGGCCGCGACTACTCCGACCCGATCGCGCTGAACTGGAGCGACCGCGGCACCGACATCGACTTCGGCTCGCTGACCAAGCAGCTGCTGGCCTACCTCGGCGGGAGCGGCGTCGAGATCGCGTTCGGCAGCCAGGTGCGCAACCTCGACAAGCAGTCCGACGGCAGCTGGAACGTCCGGGTCCGCAACACCCGCACCGGCGGAAACCGCACGGTGAACGCGAAATTCGTCTTCGTCGGCGCGGGCGGGTACGCGCTGCCGCTGCTGCAGAAGTCGGGCATCTCCGAGATCAAGGGCTTCGCCGGGTTCCCGGTCAGCGGCCAGTTCCTGCGCTGTACCAACCCGGCGCTGATCGAGCAGCACAACGCCAAGGTGTACGGCAAGGCCGCGGTGGGCGCGCCGCCGATGTCGGTGCCGCACTTGGATACTCGCGTGATCCGGGGCAACGCCGGGCTGCTGTTCGGCCCCTATGCCGGCTGGACGCCGAAGTTCCTCAAGGACGGCAAGCTCACCGACCTGTTCAAGTCGGTGCGCGCGGGCAATGTCACGCCCATGCTGGGCGTCGCCGCCACCGAGCTGGGCCTGGTCAAGTACCTGGTCAGCGAGCTGCTCAAGTCTCCGGCGGGCAAGGTGAACACGATGGAGGAGTTCATCCCGCGCGCCGACGGCCACGACTGGGAGCTGATCACCGCCGGTCAGCGCGTGCAGATCATCCGCCGCAAGGGCATCGGCGGCGTGCTCGAGCTGGGCACCGCCGTGATCGCCGCGGCCGACGGTTCGGTCGCCGGCCTGCTCGGAGCCTCGCCGGGCGCCTCCACGTGCGTCAGCGCCATGCTCGACGTGCTGCAGCGGTGCTTCCCGGCCGAGTACGAGCAGTGGACGCCGAGGCTGAAGGAGATGGTGCCCTCGCTGGGCATCAAGCTTTCGGAGAATCAGGGCCTGTACCGCGAGGTGTGGGATTGGTCGACCAAGGCGCTGCGGCTGGAACGGCCGGAATCCACGGGCGGCAACACGCCGGTACCGGCCGGGGTCGCGCGGAACTGAACTATGTGATAGCAAGACGCGATGATGTCAACGGTTGCTCTGAAACGGTCGTGGGCCGCGGATCTCGACACCGCGACCCTCTACAAGCTGTTGCAGCTTCGCGTCGCGGTCTTCGTGGTCGAGCAGAAGTGCGCGTACCCGGAGCTGGACGGTCTCGACCTGCTGCCGGAGACGCGGCACCTCTGGCTCGACGACGAGGGTGAGATCATCAGCACCCTGCGGTTGCTCGAGGAGCACAAGGACGGCGTGAAGTCGTTCCGGATCGGCCGGTTGTGCACCACCCCGCCGGCGCGCGGGCACGGTTACACCACCCGGCTGCTGCAGGCCGCGCTCGCCGAGACCGGTTCGGCCACCGTGCGTTTGAACGCGCAGACCTACCTGATCGACATGTACACCAAGCACGGGTTCAAGCCCGACGGCGAGGAGTACATCGAGGACGGCATTCCGCACGTGCCGATGCGACGCGGCTGATGTGCCGAAGTCCCGCAGCCGGTAAGGGCTGCGGGACTTCGCCTTTCGAAGGGCTCAGGCCGCGGTGACGGCGAAGAAGGCGCGGGTGTGGGCCGGTCGTTCGATCTCGTCGACCACCGCGCGGGCGAAGTCCGGATAGGTGATGCGCAGGTCGAAATCGGCCGGGGTGACGCGGTAACGGCCGACCGGGTCGCCGGTGTGGTCGAAGTCGCCGGACGGGGCCACGACCGTCCAATCGATCGTGGTGTCCGCCGAGCGCAGGACATCGGTGCCCGCGCCGTGGCCGAGGATGAACGGTCGGTGCTCGGCCGGGAATTCGATGGAGTCGCGCAGGAGTACACCGTCGGCGTTGGGGAAGCTGGTGGCCAGGCCGATCGCGACGAGCCGGGGGACGCCCGCGGTGGTGAGTCCGGTGAGCAGGGCACGGGCGGCGGCGGGGAAGAACTCGGCCGCGGGGATGTCCAGCGTCGCGGCGGCATGTACCGCGACGTCGTGGCCCGCGGCCAGTTCCGCGATCCGCGCGGCGTCGGTGACGTCGCCGGTCGCGGCGTCGAGGTCCGCGTGCTCGGACGCGTCGCGCACCACGCGCGTCACCGTGTGGCCGCGGGACTGCGCCTCCGCCGCGATGGTGCGGCCCGCTCGGCCGCCTGCTCCGAAAACGATGATTTTCGCCATGTCCGGGACGGTAGCGGCGACCATGGTTACCGCCGGGATACCTCGCGCCTGGCTAGGCTGGGACGATGCGATCGCTACAGCCGCAGATGTTCGATGAACTGTGCCCGTCGGTCCTGTCGCCCGTCCGCATCGGGGACAAGTGGGGCGCACTGATCGTGGCGTGCCTCGCCGACGGCCCCCGTCGCTACTCCGAATTGCGAATCCCCTTGGCGCGCATCACGCCCAAGGTCATGACCCAGTCGCTGCGGACCCTCGAACGCCTCGGCCTGGTCACCCGGACCGTCGCGGGCCGCCAGGTCACCTACGAGCTCACCGCGCTCGGTTACAGCATGCTCGAGCCGCTACAGGCCATCTGCGCGTGGGCGGCCGAGCATTGGGACGAACTGGTCGATGCCGTGGACCCGGACGAGGAGTCGGCGCTGGGCGCCTGAGCGGCGTGGATCAGAACCTTTGCCGCGCTTGCTGATCCGGGGCGCTCTCGGCCGTTTCCTCCCGGCGCAGGTCGCGGACGAGCAGGGTGGCGCCCGCGACCGCGCCGGGCATGAGGAACACCGCTACGAACGGGATGAGGAAGACCGCCGCCAGTGGAATGCCGAAGCCCCACACCAGCATTCGGCGGGTGCGCAGGAGGTTCAGCTGGTCGCGGAGTTCGACGCCGCGGCGGGCCAGCGCTACCGAGGTCAGTTCCTGGGCCAGGAACCACCCGGTGACGCAGACGCCCAGGACGGGCACCACGGTCTGGCCGACCACCGGCAGGAATCCCGCCGCGAACAGCAGCACACCCCAGCAGGCGGCGCGCACGACTATTCGGAGCCCGTCGCGCACCGAGATCCACAGTTCGCGCAGGAACGGCAGCCCGGATTCCGGCGCGGCGCCCTCCGGCGACCGCGACCGGTCGACCTGCTCGGACAGTGCCTCGTAGAACGGCTGCCCGATCACCAGCGTCACCGCGGTGAAGGTGACCACCGACAGCAGCAGCCCGAGCGCCACCAGCAACACGGCGAGGAATCCCCGCAGCAACCCCGGCCACGGCGACGCCCAGGAGTCGGCGAACGGCGTGGCCCGATCGACGATGTCGCCCGCGAAGACCACCAGCGTGACCAGCGCCGCCAGGTACAGCACCAGCGAGATCAGCCCGGGAATCAAACCGAGCCCGAGCGCCCGCCGATGCGCGCCCACCCACCGCTGCCCGCGCAGCAGATACCCGAACCCGTTCGCCAGATCACGCACCGCCCCAGCGTAATCGGCCCCCGCACCGCCGTCCGGCACCTGGCCGGTCAGCTCCCGCCTTCGCGGTTCGGCGCTGTCGAAGCCGGTTCGCACTGCGAACGGCAGGTGGTGCGGAGGTGGATGCGTCGCCCGGGCGCCCTCGCGAACGGCCCTGCCACAGGTGCGTCGTGCTCAGTGGGCCGCGCCCGGGCGGAGTGGGTTGCGCCGGGCTCGGGCGGAGTGGGTTGCGCTGGGCTCGGGCGGAGTGGGTCGCGCTGGGCTCGGGCGGAGTGGGTTGCGCCGGGTTCGGCTGGGATGTGTGGCTGAGCGGGGTGTGTGACTCAGCGGGATGTGCGGCGGTGGGTCGGTGGTGCGTGGAGATGCGGCGGGTCGGTCGGTGGGGCGGGGTCGGGGCGGTTGGGTTGCGAAGGGTTGTGTGGGTGCGATTGTTCACAGGAGGGGGCTCGGGGGTGGGGTGAGGTGGCGGGCCTAGAGTTGGGGCCGTGTCCGAATCCCGAACCACTGTGGGTCCACATTCCGATGGCGCGTCGGCGCGTGACGGGGAGGCCGGATTTCCGTTCTCGGCTGTGGTGGGCCAGGAGCGGCTGCAGCTCGGGCTGATCTTGTGTGCGGTGCACCCGGGGATCGGCGGCGTGCTGGTGCGGGGGGAGAAGGGCACCGCGAAGTCGACGGTGGTGCGGGCGTTGGCGGAGTTGTTGCCGCCGGTGGTGGACGAGCGGGGCGAGCGGCCCGCGCGGCTGGTGGAGCTGCCGGTCGGCGCCACCGAGGACCGGGTGGTCGGCTCGCTGGACCTGCAGCGGGTGCTGCGGGACGGTGAGCAGGCGTTCCGTCCCGGCCTGCTGGCCGCCGCGCACCACGGCGTGCTCTACGTCGACGAGGTGAACCTGCTGCACGACCACCTGGTGGACGTGCTGCTCGACGCCGCGGCCATGGGCCGGGTGCACATCGAGCGGGACGGGGTCTCGCACTCGCATCCGGCGCGCTTCGTGCTGGTCGGGACCATGAATCCGGAGGAGGGCGAGCTGCGGCCGCAGCTGCTCGACCGTTTCGGCCTGACCGTCGACGTGGCCGCCTCCCGCGATGTCGATGTGCGGATGGCGGTCGTGCGCCGCCGGTTGGACTACGAGGCCGATCCGGTGGCCTTCGCGACCCGCTACGCCGAGGCCGATCGCGCGGTGGCCGAACGCATCGTGGCCGCGCGCCGCCGCCTCGGCGCGGTGGCGCTGGACGATGTGGAACTGCGCCGGATCGCCGCGCTGTGTGCCTGCTTCGACGTCGACGGCATGCGCGCCGACCTGGTGGTGGCCCGCACCGCGACCGCGCACGCCGCGTGGCGCGGCGGCGACCGGGTGACGGCCGAGGATGTGCGCGTGGCGGCGGAACTGGCGCTGCCGCACCGCCGTCGGCGCGACCCGTTCGACGAGCCGGGTATCAGCGAGGAGCAGCTGGACGAGGCCATGCGGCAGGCCGAGGCGGAGGTTGCCCGTGCCGAGGCCGAATCCGGCGGCGGGGCAGGGGAATCGGATGCGTCGCAGGATTCTGAGGGCCGCGGTTCCGATGACACCAGCGGGCCGAACGACAATTCCGGCGAGGCGAGTGACGGTCCGCGTGAGCTGAACCACCCCGACGACTCGCGCAGCGGGCCCGGTGATTTGGGCAGTGGTCCGAGCGATCCGAACAGCGCCCCCGGTGACTCGAACGGCGGCCCGGTCGATTCGAGCGATGGCCCGAACGATTCGGGCGGCCCGAACGATCCGAACGGCGGCCCGGGCGATCCGGACAGCCCCGATGATCCCGACGGCGGACCCGATGGTCCGGACAACGGGCCCGACGGCCCGGACGGTGGCCCGGGCTCCGGGCGCGGGCAGTCCCGCCCCGGCAATGCCGGGACGCCGGTGAATTCGGCTGCGCGCCCGCCCCGCTGGGAGATCCCCGGCATCGGCGAGGGCGCTCCCGGCCGTCGCTCGCGCGCCCACACCAGGCACGGCCGGGTGGTGCGCGCCACGGCCGACCCGTCGGCGGGGCTGCACCTGCTGGGCACCGTCTTCGCCGCCGCTCCGCACCAGAACGCGCGCGGTCGCGTCGCCGGACCGCTGGCGCTGGAACCGGCGGACCTCCGTGGCGCGTATCGGGAAGGGCGCGAAGGCAATCTGGTGGTGTTCGTCGTGGACGCCTCCGGTTCGATGGCCGCCCGCGACCGCCTCGCCGCGGTGACCGGCGCGGTGGTGGCATTGCTGCGCGACGCCTACCAGCGTCGCGACAAGGTCGCCGTCATCACCATGCGCGGTACCGAGGCCGAGCTGGTGCTCCCGCCGACATCCTCGGTCGACATCGCGGTCCGCCGGCTGTCCGGCCTCCGCACCGGCGGGAAAACCCCACTGGCGCAAGGACTTCTGAAGGCGCGTGAGATCGTGCAGCGCGAGCGGGTGCGCGATCCGCGCCGCCGCGCCCTGCTGGTGCTGCTCACCGACGGCCGCGCCACCGGCGGCGTCGACCCGGTACCCCGTGCCCGCGCCGCGGCCCGCCGCCTCGCCGGTGACGGTGTGGCGGGAGTGGTGGTCGACTGCGAACGCGGCATGGTCCGGCTGGGGCTCGCCGCGGACCTGGCGCGCGAACTCCGCGCGACCTACCTGCGCTTGGCCGAGCTGACCGGCGACTCGGTGGCCGGTGCGGTGCAGGCGGCCAGGTCACACCACGCGGCCTGAACCCGGCCTGCGCGAACACATTTCGTCCGCATATGGCCGTTTCCGCCTTCCCGCATCGATGGGTGTCCGCTGAGGCCGGGGCGATGCTGTGGTCGACGGGCGGGCTGTTTCAGTTGATCCGCGCCTGCCCTGCCTGTCGTGGTCGAACGCAGTGAACCTGACCGACGGGCTGGACGGGCTGGTGGTCGGAGGCGAACTGCCGCTCGGCCGGACAGCCGCCCGGGTGGGGTCCGGCGGCAGGACGGCCCGGTCAGGCGGCGACGGTCGCGCAGTGTTCGGCGAGGGCGGACAGGACCTCGGAGCAGCTCGCGTCGACGGTGAGGGTGGCGAGGTCGTCGCCGCGGGTGTGGCCGCGATTGACGATGGCCACCGCGCGGCCCGTCTTCGCGGCGTGCCGGACGAACCGCAGCCCCGACATCACCGTCAGCGACGACCCGGCGACCAGCAGCACCTCGGCCTGATCCACCACCTCGAAAGCCGCCGCGACGCGGTCCTTGGGCACGTTCTCGCCGAAGTAGACGATGTCGGGCTTCAGCATTCCGCCGCAGTGCGCGCAGTCGACCATCCGGAAGCTGCCGGTGTCGACGACCACCGCATCCGCGTCGGGTGCGACCTCCAGACCGTCGAGCGTGGCGGCCTCGGCGAAGTCCGGGTTCGCGGCCTCCAGCCGGTCGGCCAGCGCCATCCGGGAGATCAGGGCGTCGCAGCGCAGGCACCGCACCCGCGCGTAGGTGCCGTGCAGATCCAGCACGCGGCGGCTGCCGGCCTTGGTGTGCAGCAGGTCGACGTTCTGGGTGATCAGGCCCGTGACGACGCCCGCGCGTTCCAGGCGGGCCAGAGCGCGGTGCCCGGGATTGGGCCGCGCGGCATCCATGCGCCGCCAGCCGACGTGGTTGCGGGCCCAGTAGCGCTGCCGGAACACCGGATCGCCCACGAACTGCTGGTAGGTCATCGGGGTGCGCGGCGGTGAGCCGGGACCGCGGTAGTCGGGAATGCCACTGTCGGTGGAGATCCCGGCACCGGTCAGCACGGCCGTGCGGCGGCCCGCGACCAGCTCCAGCAGGGCGTCGACGGGTGAGGGCAGATCCGGCATGCCCTCCAGCGTACGGGCGGGTCAGCGCGAGCGCGGTCGTCTCGATGTGGCACCGTGGAGCGGCAGCGCAGGTGCGAGAAGGAGCGAATTGATGCCCAAGGGTGTTCCGGAGACGATTCCCGACGACGGACTGACCACCCGGCAGCGGCGCAATCAGCCGGTTCTCGCGGTGCACACCGGGCCGGGCAAGGGCAAATCGACCGCGGCGTTCGGCATGGCGCTGCGGGCCTGGAACCAGGGCTTCGACGTCGCGGTGTTCCAGTTCGTCAAGAGCGCCAAATGGAAGGTGGGGGAGGAGGCGGCGTTCCGCGCCCTCGGCCGCCTGCACGAGGAGACCGGGACCGGCGGGGCGGTCGAATGGCACAAGATGGGCGAGGGCTGGTCGTGGGTGCGCAAGGCGGGGACCGAGCAGGACCACGCCGCCGCGGCCCTGGCCGGTTGGCGGGAGATCTCGCGACGCCTCGCCGCCGAGCAGCACCGGTTCTACGTGCTCGACGAGTTCACCTATCCGTTGAAGTGGGGCTGGGTCGACGTGGACGAGGTGGTCGAGACCCTGCGTACCCGGCCCGGCAACCAGCACGTGGTGATCACCGGCCGCGACGCCCCGCCCGCGCTGCTCGAGGCCGCGGATCTGGTGACCGAGATGAGCAAGGTCAAGCACCCGATGGATGCGGGGCGCAAGGGGCAGCGGGGCATCGAGTGGTGAGGTCGGTCCCACGGTCTCCCGGGCGCGGGGGATGTCGGTGAGCACTCCCGCGGTGGTGATCGCCGCGCCCGCCTCCGGGAGCGGGAAGACCACGCTCGCAACGGGTTTGATCGGTGCGCTGCGGCGCGCGGGGCATCGGGTGGCGCCGTTCAAGGTGGGGCCGGACTACATCGACCCCGGCTATCACGGGCTCGCCGCGGGACGGCCGGGGCGCAATCTGGATCCGGTGCTGGTCGGTGTGGACCGGGTGGTACCGCTGTACGAGCACGGCGCTCGCGACTGCGATATCGCGGTGGTCGAGGGCGTGATGGGCTTGTTCGACGGCCGCATCGACGACAACCGGGCGGCAGCCGTCGCGGAAGGGTCGACCGCGCAGGTGGCGGCGCTGCTCGGGGCCCCGGTGGTGCTGGTGGTGGACGCCCGTGGCCACAGCCAGAGTCTCGCCGCGCTGCTGCACGGATTCGCCACCTTCGACAGCGGGATACGGCTCGGCGGCGTCATTCTCAACCGCGTCGGCAGCGAACGGCACGAGGAGGTATTGCGCGCGGCCTGCGACCGGGTCGGCCTCCCGGTGCTGGGAGCACTGCCCCGCATGGCCGAATTATCGGTGCCTTCCAGGCATTTGGGCCTCATTCCCGCCGTCGAACATGGTTCCGCCGCTCGAACCGCAGTCGATGCGATGACCGAACTCGTCGCGGCGCACGTGGACCTGCCCACCCTGGCACGGCTCGCCGCAGTACGCGCTTGCGCCCCGGAATGGAACCCGGCCGCCGAGTTGCGCTCCGGGGTGAGCGGTGCGATCCGCTTGCCCGACAGCGATATTTCGGCCGAGAGCGATACGGCGGCCGAGACCGTGGTGGCGGGCAGCGCGTTCGCATCGCCGGTCATCGCGATGGCTGGGGGCGTGGCGTTCACATTCGGGTATGCCGAGCATCGGGAGTTGCTGGAGGCCGCCGGGGCGACGGTCGTGGTATTCGATCCGCTGCGTGACGAACTGCCCACCGGCACAGCGGGTTTGGTGCTTCCGGGCGGGTTTCCCGAGGAACATGCCGCTGCGCTGGCTGCCAATGAACCGTTGCTGACCGCGGTTGCCGCGGCGGCGCGACGTGGGATGCCGATCCACGCCGAGTGCGCCGGACTGTTGTATCTGACGCGTTCGCTCGACGGTCACCGCATGGCGGGAGTCGTCGACGCCACGGCGGAATTCGGCTCCCGCCTCACCCTCGGCTACCGCGACGCCGTGGCACTCGGCGATTCGCCGCTGTGGACCGCCGGTACCCGCGTCCGCGGCCACGAGTTCCATCGCACCCGTCTGGTGACCGCCGACATCGCCGCCCCCGCCTGGGCCTGGCGCGCGCCCCACGGCGAGACCGTCCGCGAGGGCGTCCTGACCGAGCGAGTCCACGCCTCCTACCTCCACACCCACCCGGCCGGAAACCCCCGAGCCACCACCCGGTTCGTCATCACAGCCGCCGACCACGCCGCCCGCCGAGCCGACGCGTGAACCACCCTCGGCCTGCCCCCGATCGGCCGCCACCGAACCGCGGAACGGACGAGGGAGTTGTCGTCGGGGTGGGGTTTCGGCCCGGCGCCGAGGCCGCGGTGATCGTTGCGGCGGTGCGGGAAGTGGTGGGAGGCAGGTGGTTACGATGTCTGGCGACCGTTGAGCGGCGGGCCGGGGAGCAAGGGCTGATCGGGGCGGCGGAGGAGCTCGGGGTGGAGATCGTGTCGTTCCCGGCGGAACGGCTGGCAGCCGTCCAGGTGCCGAATCCGTTGTGCCGCACGGCGACTGCGGTAGGCACACCCAGCGTGGCGGAGGCCGCGGCCCTGTGTGCGGCCGCCGACGGTGAGTTGCTCGTGCCGAAACGGGTGCTACGCGGTATCACGGTGGCGCTGGCTCGCTGAGTCGCGGGCTCAGTCCCGCAGTCGCCAGGATTCCAGGACGCGGTCGAGGGCCGGGCGGATAGCGGTGCGGGCGTCCATGCGGGGGACACCGTCCATGAGGAGACGGTCGTAGTCGGTGTCGCGGTGGCGGACGGAGGCGATGACGGCGAGGGTGATGGCCTCCGGGTCGAGGAGCTTGGCGGCGGCGCTGCGGCCCACGCGACCGCTGCCGCGGACCGCGGCGTGGGCGGCGATCTCGTCGGCGCGGTCGGCGGGGCAGCGGGGAAACAGGCGCACGATCTCCGCCGCCATCCGGGCCTGGAATTCGACGTCCTGCGCGGCGCGCCGGACCCGGTCGCGGTCGCGGCGTCGGGCCCGCAGGTCCTCGTCGGCCAGGCACTGCTCCTCGGCGCGGGCGAGCGCGGCCTCCTCGACCAGGATGCCCTGCCGCTCGTAGCGGCGGCGGCGCCTGTTGAAGCGCATCACGACCGCGGCCAGGGTGCTCTCCTTCTTGGCCCGCCGGCTCAGCGCCGCGTCCCCGGCGGGCAAGAACTCCAGGTGGTCGAGGTCGGCGCAGGTCAGGCAGAGCGAGCCGGCGGTGGACATGATCAGATGCGGTCCGGTTTCGCCGCATTCGACGCAGGTCCACTCCTCCTGCGCTTCGACCACCACCAGATCCGGCGCCTTGTTCTGCCGCCGGACCAACTGCTCGCGCCGGGCGGCGCTGAGATCGCCCGACAGCCAATGCATCCGGAACGCGGCGTCGTCGCCCTCGGTGAGGAACCGCAGCGGCTGCCGATCCCGGGTGCCCGACATGTACGCGGTCTCGCTGGCGGTCAGGCCCCGGTCGTGCGCCCAGTCGCGGAGGATGTCCACCGCGTCACCGAGCCGCCGCCCGTCCACGGCGGCGAGTTGCTCCAGCGAATCCGCCCGGCCCTGCCGCCACCGATCCACGTGACTCGAATGCACCCAGCCCACACCGGTGAACACATCGATCGCGGACACGTACTGCTGCCGGGCCAGCACCGCCTCCGCCGCCTCGACCACCCGCCGCCGCAGTTTCGACACGTCGGTGAACACTAGGGCTACGGCGCCACCGAGGTCCAGTCGGCGAAGCCGGTGGGGTCGTGGCGGCCCAGGCTGGCGTGTTCGAACAGACCCCAGCCCTCGGCTCCGTTGCAGCGCGCCTGGGCGACGTGGTCGATCACGCCCCACGGAACGCGCCCGGCGACGGCCGGATCGGTGAGGTCGTAGCTGTCGCTCGCCGACCAGTCCGCGCCCCGCCACTGGCCGTGCCCCCAGTCCGGGTCCCCGCCGTACCCGCAGCCGATGTGCAGCGCCATGAAGGTGCGCGGGGTGATCTCCACCTCGAGCGGTTTGCCGTCCGCCGCGGTCAGTTCCAGCCGCGCGGCGACCGGAATCCTTGTCCCCGAGCGATATTCGATGTGCACCCGCGGCCAGCCGAGCTGCTCGACCCGGCCGTCCGGCCAGACCCGGGTGGCGTCGTTGAGGGTGCGGAAGCCGTCGGGGTTCTCCTGCACGATCACCACGATCGCGAAGTCGTCGAACCGCAGCGGCACGTACAGCCACCAGAAGCCGCCCGCCCCTTCGGCATTGGCGCGTCCGGCCGGTTCCGCCTCGCCGACGGGCCGGATCCCCCACGAGCGGTCCCGCGTCCCGGTCCACACCCGCGGGTCGACGGCGATGTCCGTGCCGTCCACGCACAGCGTTCCCGCCCACGAACCGACCTGCGCGAACCGCGACGCGTCGATGATCGGGCGAGCCCCCGCGAGGATCAGGTGCGGTTGCTCCTGCACGGCGGGAAACGCGCCGGTCCAGGTGAGGTCGAAGCCCAGATCGTCGTGCTCGCAGACGATTCGCAGCCGCCGCAGCGGTTCCAGCACCTCGATGCGGTACCCGCCGACGCGCTGCTCCAGGCTCCGTTCGGACAGCGCGTCGGAGAACCGCACCGTGCGCTGCGTATCGCCCCGGCGCACGGCGGCGTAGGCGTCGACCACCCCCAGGTTCGGGTACACGCCGAAGCCCGTCACCAGCAATGTTCCACCGTCACGGTCGTGGGCGTTGAAGTAGCTGCGGTCGTAGAAGTTCCGGTCGCTGCTCGCCACCCGGGCCAGCGACAGCGGAGTCTGGTGGATGGGGTATTCGTCCAGTGGTACCGGCGCGGACATGCTCGCTCCTGTTCGAGATCGGTCAATCCCAGTCGTAGGTGCCGGCGAGCAGGGCCTCCAGGCTCGGCCGGTGCATGACGTAGTCGTCGCGGTCGTCGGTGTCGGTGTCCTCGCCGAAATGGATCATCCGGCGCTTGATGCGGGCCATCACGATCCCGTGCCGCAGCGCGGCGTAGATCACGTACCAGTCCAGATCGCGCACGGTGTGGCCGGTGCGCTGCTCGTAGTGGCGCACCACGTCGTCGCGGCGCAGGTAGTCGGGCAGGCCGGGCTGATCGAAGCGGACGGCGAGATCCTGGAAGAAGCGGTGGATGAAGATGATCCAGGCGATATCGATCTCGCGCGGCCCGAGCGCGGCCATCTCCCAGTCGAGGACGGCGACCGGGTCGAAGTCGCGGTAGATGATATTGCCCGGCCGGGCGTCGCCCCAGTTGAGCACGTCCGGACCCGGATCGGCGGGCCAGTGCGCCTCCAGCCAGTCGAAGGTCCGCTCCAGCAGCGGAATTCGGTATCCGTCGTCGGCCAGCGCCCACCGATACCAGGCGCGCTGTGCGTCGACGTGGCGGCGCAGTGCCGAACCCGGCCCGTCCAGCACGGGAAACTTCGCGGCCGGGTCGGGGATGGCGTGGATCCGGGCGATGATGTCGACGGTGTTGCGGGTCAGCCGCAGCCGTTGCTCGGGCGTCGCGTCGAACAACCAGCCGACGAACACGTACGGCGGGTTGTCCTCGGGGATTCGCCCGTCGACCCGACGCATCACGAAGAACGGCGCGCCGAGCACCGAGTCGTCGGGCTCGAGCCAGCATAGCGGCGGCACCGGCACATCGCTGTGCTCGGCCACGCCGGACATGACCGCGTACTGGGTGGCGAGATCGTAGGTCTCGAAGACCGGGAACGACCCCTCCTCGGGCGCCATGCGCACCACGTACGAACCGCTTGCGGCCCGGCCGTCCACCTCCCATTCCGCGTCGAACAGCACCGATGAACTCGACATGCCACCCGCCTGCGGACGAGACGCGCCGGTGATCCGCGGCGGGGAGTCGCAGCCCAGCCGCGCGCCCAGCCACTCGGTGAGGCGGCCGGTCAGGTCGTCGAGGTCGCGGGCGCTGGTGGTCAGCTGCCGTCGTCGGCCGGGGTCGGATTCGGGCTCGGCCGCCATGGCGCGTCCTCCTGGCATGCGAAAACCATTGGGTGCCAACGTGTTCCGCGCAGCTCCGAGTGAGCGGCGACGGGCGTGGTGGATGAAATGTAACGCGTTCTACCTCGCCGTGGGCCGGAATCCGGCGACGAGATTCACCGCGTCCGGTCACCGGGACGGCCGATTGCCGCACCGGCGTCCTCGTACCCGGGTATCGGGCCGCATCCGCTCCTCACCCGGAGGTCGGTCCGGCATGTCGATCCTGCGGGGGACGCGCTACCCGGGATTGCGCACGTAACCTCCCTTGATGTCGGCGGATCGGCCGAACGGCGTACACCGGGGTCCGGGTACGAATCGGGGTCCTCCCCGAGGTCCGCGGCGCCCCGCGGTCCGTAGGTTCGACGGGCGAGGTTTTTCCGGAAAGGGGACGAGCGTGGGCGCAATCGCGACAGCGGCGGAACCGGTGGCGGCGCAATCGGAGGCCGAGGACCGACCGCACCGCGGCTGGCATCCGGCGACGCGGATCGCGTTCCGGTTC
Organism: Nocardia wallacei; assembly: GCF_014466955.1. NCBI lineage: Bacteria > Bacillati > Actinomycetota > Actinomycetes > Mycobacteriales > Nocardiaceae > Nocardia > Nocardia wallacei. Next base: position 2,444,659 of record NZ_AP023396.1, read on the forward strand.
ACCTTCCTGTACTTCGGACTGTTCTGCCTGGTCTATCCGCAGCCGGTGTACGAATTCGTGGGCTGGTTCGGCACCTGGCTGCCGGACGAGGCGGTGCTGTGGCAGGTGCGCGTGCTGGAGCCCGCGCTGACCTGGGTGGGCCGCACGGTCTTCGGCGCCGACGTGCGCCTGCACTTCAACGGCAGCGGCGATCAGGGCATCTTCTGGGTGCTGCTGTTCTGCCTGCTGGTGATCGCGGTGGCGGGCACGCTGATCTGGACGCTGCTGGATCGCCGCGCGGAGTACCGGCGGCTGTCGGGCTGGTTCCTGCTGTTCCTGCGGTTGTGCGTGGCCGGGCAGATGGTGAACTACGGTCTGGCCAAGGTGATTCCGACCCAGATGCCGGCGCCGGCGCTGACGACGCTGCTGGAGCCGTACGGCAATCAGCCACCCTTCGCGGTGCTGTGGAACCAGGTCGGGGTGTCGCCGGTGTACGAGATCCTGCTCGGCTCGGCGGAACTGCTGGCGGGGCTGCTGCTGTTCCTCCCGCGCACCGCGGTGCTCGGCACGATGCTGACGCTGGTCAGCATGGCGCAGGTGTTTCTGCTGAACATGACCTTCGGGGTGCCGGTGAAGATCCTGTCCGGGCATCTGCTGCTGATGAGCCTGGTCCTGCTGGCCCCGGAGGCGCGCCGGTTGACCGAGGCGCTGGTGCTGAACCGCGCGACCGGCCCGTCCGCCGCGCCGTATCCGTTCCGGACGGTCCGGTCCCGGCGGATCGCCGCGGGCATCCAAATTGCGCTCGGGATCTGGGTGACAGCCTCGGTCGCGCACTTCAGCTGGGGGTACTGGCAGGACAGCGGCCCGGACCGGCCGAAGCCGGCGCTCTACGGCATCTGGTCGGTGTCGGAGTTCACCCGGGACGGGCAGCCGGTGCCGCCACTGCTCACCGACGAGAACCGTTGGCGCACCGTGGTGGTCGACTATCCCGGCATGATCAGCTACCAGCGCATGGACGGCACCATGGTGACCGTCCCCGGAAATGTCGACGCCGCGACGCGACGCATGGAACTCACCGGCGGACCACAGCAACCGGCCGCGCTCACCTTCGAACAGCCCGCCCCCGACCGGGCCGTACTGACCGGCGAGCTGGGCGGACACCCGGTGACCATCGCACTGCAGCGCGTCGACCCCGACGCTTTCCCGTTGCGCAGCACGAAGTTCCAGTGGGTGCAGGACGCGCCCGCCGAGTGAGGATCAGCGGGCCGCCGCGCCGACCTGATTGGCCCAGTTGGGATTCGGCTGATAGAACTCGCCGGATCCCGGAGTGAAGGCGCCGAGCGCGTAGGCATCGCCCCGCAGCTGCGCCACCAGCCAGGCCGTGGGATATCCGAGATAGCCGAAGACGCCGGTGGTGCACGGCGTCGAGGCCGAGGCGCAGTCCGGCTGGCCCTGGACATCGTTGTGGTTGGCGCGCACCAGCGTTCCCCACGCCTTGGTCACCGAGGCGGGCACGGCGTCGTAGTAGGCGCGGTTGGACTGCAAACCCGCCGGTTGCCACGGTGGCTGGTGCGACGGCGAGATCAGCGCGTCGTCGGCGCCGTTGACGAACAACACCGAACCGCCGCCGAGCCTGCGGGTGTCGGCACACCGGGCAGCGTCCTTGCAGAACGCCTGCGCCGGAAGTTCCAGCGGGACAGCGGTTCTGATCAGCCCACCGGAGTCCGCCAGGGCGTTGAGCACGCCGGTCGCCCCCTGCGAGTGGCCGATCGCGCCGACCGCGCCGGTATCGAGCCGGTCGTGGAAGACGCTGGCCGGATCGGCCGCGGCATCGATCAGATACCTTGCTGCGCTGATGATCTCGGCCCCGGACCCGGTATTGCGGTTCTGCGTGGCGACCACCACGAAACCCCAGGACGCCAGGTGCTCGAGCAGGTGTGTGTACTGGCGGGGCACGGCGTTGGTGCCGTCACCCCAGGTGATGATCGGATGCCGTATCCCGGCCGCGCCCAGGTTCGCCGGGTACCAGACGTCGAAGGCGGCGCCGGTGGCGTCGCAGCAGCCGAAACCGGGCTGCGCGGTGACCGGCCACGGGCCGCGCTGGGAGAACACCGTCTCCACCACCCCGACCGGCCGATAGGGCGGATCGGCGTGCGCGACCGGCGCCGCGGCCAGCACCGACGCGGACAGGGCCACCAGGATCCGGAAGACGCCTCGTCGCATAACCGGAGCATAGAAGCAGACCGCCCGGACCGCGCGCGACCCGCGGAATAGGCGCGCGCCGTGCAGGGTTCGTTCCGAAGGTGACAGCCGAACTTTCCGACGAACTGAAGAAGCACCTCGACAACGAGAAGGTGTTCGCCACGATGGCCACGATCGGCCGCGACGGTCAGCCGCACCTCACCGTCAACTGGATCGAACGTGACGGCGACGAACTGCTGTACTCCACCACGGTGTCGCGGCAGCAGTACAAGAATCTCGCCCGCGACCCCCGGATCACCGTCCTGATCAACCCGCCCGAGACGCCGTACCTGTACGCGCAGATCCGCGGCACGGTCACCATCACGCCGGACCCGGCGCGCGAGATGCCGGACCGGTTGTCGCTGAAGTACACGGGCAAGCCGTACGCCGAGTTCAACCCGGCCTCCGCGACGGACGCCGACCGCGTGATCGTGCGCATCACCCCGACCAAGGTGCTCGGCCGCTTCTGAACCGCACCGCGGCGCACCGGCCGCGGTGAGCCGTGTGACGGTTGCGTGGGCGATTGCCGGACTCATCGGCGCAGGCCGTAGGCTCGAACCTTGTGCCGAACACGCCAGCCGACCCGCATGCAGGAGACCCGAACTACTTGGTCGGGCTCGATCTCGCCGGCCGCCGCGTCGTCGTGGTGGGCGGCGGGACCGTCGCCCAGCGCCGGCTCGGGCTGCTGATCGCGTCCGGGGCCGACGTGCACGTGATCAGCCGCGCCGTCACCCCGGCCGTGGAGGGCATGGCGGCCTCCGGGCAACTGACCCTGCAACTGCGCGACTACGCCGACGGCGATCTCGAGGGCGCCTGGTACGCCATCGCCTGCACCGACGAGCCGGAGACCAACGCCGCGATCGTCGCCGAGGCCACCGGCCGCCGCGTCTTCTGCGTGCGCGCCGACAACGCCCGGCTCGGCACCGCGGTCACCCCGGCCACCGCCCGCTACGACGGCATGACCCTCGGCGTGCTGGCGGGCGGGCAGCACCGACGCTCGGCCGCCGTGCGGACGGCCCTGCTGGAGGCGTTGCAGTCGGGGGTGGTGTCCGACGAGGCCGCGCCACCCGCGCCCGGTGTCGCGCTGATCGGCGGCGGCCCGGGCGACCCGGACCTGATCACGGTGCGCGGGCGGCGGCTGCTGGCGCAGGCGAATCTCGTTGTGGCAGACCGGCTCGCGCCCCCGGAACTGCTCGCCGAACTCGGACCCGACGTCGAGGTGGTCGACGCCGCGAAGATCCCGTACGGGCGCGCGATGGCGCAGGAGGCCATCAACACCACCCTCGTAGCGGGCGCGAAGTCCGGCAAGTTCGTGGTGCGGCTCAAGGGCGGCGACCCGTACGTGTTCGGCCGCGGCTACGAGGAACTGGAAGCCTGCGTGGCGGCCGGGGTGCCGGTCACCGTGGTCCCCGGTGTCACGAGCGCGATCTCCGTGCCCGCGCTGGCCGGGATCCCGGTCACCCATCGCGGCGTCACCCATGAGTTCGTGGTGGTCAGCGGGCACATCGCGCCGGATCATCCGGATTCGCTGGTGGATTGGCCCGCGCTGGCGCGACTGCGCGGAACTCTCGTGCTGCTGATGGCGGTGGAGCGCATCGAGCAGTTCGCCGACGCGCTGCTGGCGGGCGGCCGTCCCGCCGACACCCCGGTCACCGTCGTGCAGGAGGGCAGCCTGCGCACCCAGCGCGTCCTGCGCGCCGACCTCGCCAGCGCCGCCGAACGGGTTCGCGCCGAAGGCATTCGCCCGCCCGCCATCATCGTGATCGGACCGACGGCGGGCTTCACGGCCGCGGTTCCGGACGAGGCCGCGGCATCGTCGTGACGTCCTACTGGTCAGTAGGGGTGCGTGCGGTGGGCGCGCGCACGGGGCGGGGTAGGCCGTCGAGTATCCGTTACAGTGACTCACTGTGCTCGATAACCCCGCCTCGACGACGAGATATCCGGTGACGACGCGGGCCTTCGGGTTGCCGATTCTGGTACTCAGCGGTCTGAACCTGATGGTGATCCTGGACGGCACCATCGTCATCCTGGCGCTACCGCGGCTCCAGGAGCAGATGGGCCTGTCGAGCGGCGGCAGCGCCTGGACGGTGACCGCCTACGGCCTGACCTTCGCGGGCCTGATGCTGCTCGGCGGGCGGCTCGGCGATCTGTTCGGCCGCAAACGGGTGCTGGTGATCGGCGTCGTGATCTTCACGCTGGCGTCGCTGGCGTGCGGGCTGGCACAGGACGAGGTCATGCTGATCGTGTCCCGCGCGGTGCAGGGTCTCGGCGGCGCGATCGCCGCTCCCTCCGCGATGGCGCTGGTGGTCAGCACGTACGCGCCCGGACCGGTGCGCAACCAGGCGATCGCGATCTTCGGGTCCATGCAGGCGATCGGGTCGGTCGGCGGCCTGGTGATCGGCGGCGCGCTCACCCAGCTGGATTGGCGCCTGGTGTTCTTGATCAATGTGCCGATCGGTGTGCTCATCGTGGTCGGCGCGCTGTTCGTGCTGCGGGATACCACCCATCACCGCCTGGCACTGGACGTTCCGGGTTCGGTGCTGGGCACGGCGGCGTGTGTCGCGGTCGTGTTCGGCGCGACGGAAGGTCCCGCGCTGGGGTGGGACAGCCCGGTGATTCTCGGGTCCCTGCTCGGTGGTGTGCTGCTGCTGGTGGCCTTCGTCCTGGTCGAGCGGACCGCGGAGAATCCGGTGCTGCCGCTGTCGCTGTTCCGCGATCGCGATCGCGCGGCCACCTTCCTGGCGCTGCTGCTCGGCTCGGGCGTGCTGGCCGGGATGACCTACTTCGTTGCGCAGTTCCTGCAGAACGTCATCGGGTACAGCCCGCTGGTCGCCGGTCTGGCGTCGATCCCGTTCACCCTCGGCGCGGGCGTGGGAACGGCGGTGGCGTCCAAGGCGGCCATGGCCGTTCGGCCGCGCTGGCTGCTGCTGATCTCGGCGATCGTGCTCGCGGCGGCCGGTGTGTACGGGGCGACCCTGGACGGCGGCGTGGAGTACGCGCCGACCTTGCTGATCCTGTTGCTGGGCGCCGGATTCGGTGTCGGTCTCGTGATCGTCGTCGCGCCGCTGTGCCTGCTGGTCGGCGTGCCCACGACGGAGGTGGGCCCGCTGACGGCCATCGGGCAGATGATCTTCAATCTGGGCACGCCGCTGGCCATCGGCGTGCTCAGTCCGATCGCCGCCTCGCGCACACTGTCGCTGGGCGGGCGGACCGGCCGGGCCGCGAATATGACCGATGCCCAGATCTCGGCGCTGAGCAGCGGCTATACCCTCGTGCTCCTCGTGTGCGGCATCGGTGCGGCGCTGGTCGGCCTGATCGCGCTGACCCTGCGCTACACGCCCCAGCAGCTCGCCCAGGCGCAGCACGCGCAGGAGGAAGCGCAGCAGGCCGGGCCGTAGCTTGAGCTATTTCGCCCGCACCCAGGCTTCGCGGCGAGGTGCCGTCACGCCGTGCCGGGGCCGATCGGTCCCGTGTGGCGATCGGCCAGCGCCAGCGCGTCGTCGAGAATCGACAGGCCCTCCTTGGCCTCCGCCTCGCTGATGGTGCACGGCGGGACCACGTGCAGCCGGTTGAAGTTGACGAACAGCAGCAGTCCGGCGGCGCGGCAGGCGGCCACCACCTCGGTCATGGCCGGGCTGGTACCGCCGTAGGGTGCCAAAGGTTCGCGAGTGTCGCGGTCCCGCACCAGTTCCAGCGCCCAGAAGACGCCCAGCCCTCGGACCTCGCCGACGCTCGGATGCCGCGCGGCGAGTTCGCGCAGACCCGGACCGAGCACCTGCTCCCCGATCCGGGCCGCGTTGTCGACGATGCCCTCCTCGGCCATGGCGGTGATGGTCGCGACCGCGGCGGCCGTCGCCAGCGGATGCCCCGAGTAGGTCAGCCCGCCCGGATAGGCGCGGTCGTCGAAGGTGGCGGCGATGCGCGGGCTCAGCGCCACCCCGCCCAGCGGCACGTACCCGGAGTTCACGCCCTTGGCGAAGGTCAGCAGGTCGGGGACGACGCCGAAGTGGTCGAGGGCGAACCACCGCCCGGTGCGGCCGAACCCGGACATCACCTCATCGGCGACGAAGACGATCCCGTGCCGGTTGCACAGCTCGCGCACCCCGGCCAGGTAACCGGGCGGCGGCACCATGATTCCCGCTGTGCCCGGGACGGATTCGAGGACCACGGCCGCGATGGTGTCAGGCCCCTCCATGGCGATGGTCTGCTCGAGATGGGCCAGCGCCCGCTGCGATTCCTCGGCCTCGTCGCGGGCGTAGAACTGCGACCGGTACAGGAACGGGCCGAAGAAGCGCACCACCGCGCTGCTGCCGCGATCGTTGGGCCAGCGTCGCGGGTCACCGGTGAGATTGACCGCGGTCTCGGTGCCGCCGTGATAGGAACGGTAGCGCGACAACACCTTCGGGCGTCCGGTGTGCAGGCGGGCCATTCGCACGGCGTGCTCGACGGCGTCCGCGCCGCCATTGGTGAAGAAGACACGGTCCAGCTCGCCGGGGGTGCGTTCGGCGATCAGCCGGGCGGCCTCGGAGCGGGCGGCGTTGGCGTGGTGCGGTGCGACCGTGCACAGTTTGGCGGCCTGTTCCCGCACGGCCGCGACGACTTTCGGGTGCTGGTGGCCGATGTTGGTGTTCACCAGCTGCGAGGAGAAGTCCAGCAGCCGGTTGCCGTCGCCGTCCCACACGTAACTGCCCTGCGCGGCGGTGATCGTCATCGGCGACAACATCCGCTGCGCCGACCACGAGTGGAACACGTGGCGGCGGTCCAGTTCGTAGGCGCGGTTCGCCTCGGCGCGGGCGGCGTCGACGCTCAGGCCGTTGGGCAGTGTCATACCGTGCCTCCGTCAATCATTCTGGGGGAAACCGAGATTCAGGCCGCCGTGGCTGGGGTCGAGCCAGCGGGTGGTGACCGCCTTGGTACGGGTGTAGAAGTGCACGCCGTCGCTGCCGTGCGCGTGCGAATCGCCGAACAGCGACGACTTCCAGCCGCCGAAACTGTAGTACGCCATGGGAACCGGGATCGGCACGTTGATGCCGACCATGCCCACCTCCACCTCGGTGTGGAAGCGCCGCGCCGCGCCACCGTCGTTGGTGAAGATGGCGGTGCCGTTGCCGTAGGGATTGGCGTTGATCAGCGCCAGCGCCTCCTCGTAGCTGGTGGTTCGCACGATCGAGAGCACCGGGCCGAAGATCTCGTCGGTGTACACGCTCATCTCGGGACGCACATGGTCGAGAATCGTCGGGCCGAGCCAGAATCCGTCTGCCGCGCCGTCCGGTTCGACGCCGCGCCCGTCGAGCACCACGCGCGCGCCCTCGGCTTCGCCCTTCGCCACGTATCCCACGACCCGGTCGCGGTGCTCCCGGGTGACCAGCGGGCCCATATCGGTGCCGCGCGTGCCGTCGCCGGTGCGGATGGTGCGGGCGCGCTCGGTGATTCGCGATACCAGGGCGTCGGCGACCTCGCCCACGGCCACCACCACGCTGATCGCCATGCAGCGCTCGCCCGCGGAGCCGAAACCGGCGTTGACGGCGGCGTCCGCGGCGAGATCCAGGTCGGCGTCCGGCAGCACGACCATGTGGTTCTTCGCGCCACCCAGAGCCTGCACCCGCTTACCGGCGGCGGTGCCGCGCTCGTAGACGTACCGGGCGACAGGGGTGGAACCGACGAACGACACCGCCTTGATGTCCGGGTCGTCCAGCAGTCCGTCGACGGCCGCTTTGGCGCCCTGCACCACGTTGAACACGCCGTCCGGCAGCCCGGCCTCGGTCCACAGCCGCGCCAGCCACAGCGACGCCGACGGATCCTTCTCACTCGGCTTGAGCACCACCGTGTTTCCCGCCGCGATCGCGACCGGGAAGAACCACATCGGCACCATGGCGGGAAAGTTGAACGGCGAGATGATCGCCACCGGCCCCAGCGGCTGCCGGATGGAGAAGATGTCCACCTTGGTCGAGGCGTTCTCGGTGAACCCGCCTTTGAGCAGATGCGGTATGCCGCAGGCGAACTCGACCACCTCGAGCCCGCGAGTGACCTCTCCCAGCGCGTCCGGGGTGACCTTCCCGTGCTCGGCGGTGATCAGGGCGGCCAGTTTCTCGCGGCGTTCGCTGAGCAACTCGCGGAAGCGGAACAGGATCTGCGTGCGCCGGCTCAGCGAGGTGTCCCGCCAGCCCGGGAACGCCGCTGCCGCGGCCGCCACCGCCACGCGCACATCGGCGGTATCGGCGAGGGCGACCTGTCCGGTGACGACACCGGTGGCCGGATTCGTCACCGGCGCTGTCGCTGGGCCGGTGCCCTCGAACGGTTTGCCGTCGATCCAGTGGGCGATGGTCCGCATGACGCTCCTCGATTTCTGCCCTCGCACCGTACGGCCTTCCCCTGCCCTGGTGTCCTCGACAACATCCTTCCGGTCCGGACAACGAATACCGGGCCGACGATATGTCGCCCTTCGAGCCGAATGTTTTACGATTCGTCGATGCTTCCGACTGTCGCCGACATTCTCGACATGCCTGTCGTGCGGGCCGGGCGGCCCGAGGTGGTCGGCGGGGGCGCTGCGCTGCATCGGCCGGTGCGGTGGGTGCATGTCAGCGAGCTTGCGGAAGTGGCGGAGCTGTTGGCCGGACGTGAGCTGGTGCTCACTACCGGCCGGCCACTGGCCGAGGGCCCGGATGCCTCGGTCGCGTACCTGGAAACGCTTGCGGCGGTGGGTGTTTCGGGGCTGGTGGTCGAGCTCGGCGGCACCGTGGCGGAGTTGGCGCCGCCGATCGCCGCCACCGCCGACCGGCTGGGGTTGCCGGTGATCGCACTGCATCGGGTCACCCGGTTCGTGGCGGTGACCGAGGCGGTGCACCGGGTGATCGTGGCCGACCAGTACGCCGAACTGGAGTTCGCGCACTCGGTGCACGAGACCTTCACCGCGCTGAGTGTGCGGCGCGCGTCGCTGGCGGAGATCGTGCACACCGCCGCCGAACTGCTGGACGCCTCGGTGGTCCTGGAGGATCTGGCGCATCGGGTACTGGCCTCGAGTGCCCGGCACGGCACCACCGCGGCGCTGCTCGACGACTGGGAAGCCACCTCGCGACTGCTCACCGAGGACTGGACCGTCGTCCCCGTCGGCCCGCACCCGCAGCGCTGGGGCCGCCTGATCCTGCGCTCCCGGCACACCTCGCCCACGCGGGCCTGCCTGGTCCTCGAGCGCGCCGCGCAAACGCTCGCCCTGCATCGGATGATCGAGCGGGACCGCTTCGGGCCGCACCGGCAGGCGCAGACGGGGCTCCTCGAGGATCTGGTCAGCGGGCGACTCGGTGACGAACGCGAGGCGGTGGCACGCGCGGCGGCGCTCGGGCTGGCCCGCCGCGCCCGCTACGTTCCGGTCGCCGTTCACGTTGCGGCGCTCGCCGAACCGGATCCCGTCGCCCGGCAGCGGCGCGGCGCGGCGCTGCTCGACGCGGTCGGGCACGGGCTCGGCCTGGCCAAGGCGACCGCGCTGGCGACCGCCGACGACCAGCAGGTGACCCTCGTCCTGGCCGTCGGGCGCACCGCCGACCTCGACGCTCGGCTGGCCGATGTGTGCACCGCGGTGACCACCGAGGTTCGTCGCGTCGAGGGTGTGCAGCGGGTGGCCGCCGGGGTCGGCGCCGACTCCGAGTCGCTTCTGGACACCGCGCGCGAACTGGCCCACGCCGGCCATGTGGCCGAGGTGGCGCTGTCGCTGCGTCCGGCCGCACCGCGTGCGTTCTACCGTGCCGGGGACGTCCGGCTGCGCGGGCTGCTGTCGCTGCTGCGCCACGAGCCCGGCGTGCAGAACTTCGCCGAGACCGAACTGGGTGCCCTGCTCCGGCACGACCTCCGCCACGGCGGCGAGCTCACCGCGCTGCTACGACAGTTCCTCGACTTGGCCGGCAACAAGACCGAACTGGCCCGCCGCGCGAACATCAGCCGCCCCACCCTCTACGACCGCCTGGCCCGCATCGAGCGCATCCTCGGCGTGAACCTCGACGACGGCGAGACCCGCACCTCCCTCCACGCCGCTCTCCTCATCCGTGACCTGATCACCCACCCCGGCGACGACCGAGCCATTGTCGCCCCGGCGTAATTCCAGGTGATGTCAGCCGAACAGGTCGAGGAGGTGGGTCTTGCCGAACATGGTGGCCGCGTCGCGGGCGGACGGGGTGCCCGCGTCGGGATCGGCGCCCGCGGCGAGCAGGGCGCGCAGGATGTCGTCCTCGCCCTTGAAAACCGCGCCCGCGGCGGGGGTTTGGCCCTTGTCGTTGGGCCGGTTGGGGTCGGCGCCGTGGTCGAGCAGGGCCGATACCGCCTCGAGGTGGCCGTGGTAGGCGGCGAGCATGAGCAGGGTGTCGCCGCGGTCGTTGGTGAGGTTCGCCGGGACTCCGGCTTCCAGGTAGGCGGTCAGGGTCGCGGCGTCGCCGCTTCTGGCGAGGTCGAATACCTTCGTCGCCAGTTCGATCAGCTCCGGGTCCACGCCTTCGCTCTCCATCGGGCCACTTCTACCACCGCGAATTCGACGCGCCAACTCCGGGACGCCCCGACCAAGCGCTTGCTACGCTCACTCGATGATCCCCACGATCGTCTGGGGCACGGGCAATGTCGGCCGTGCCGCCGTGCGGGCGGTGACCGCCCATCCGGCCCTCGAGCTGTGCGGTGTGCTGGTCCACGATCCCGGCAAGGCCGGGCGGGACGCCGGTGAGCTCGCGGGCCTCGACCGCCCGCTCGGCGTCGCCGCCACTGTCGACATCGAGGCGACGCTGGCGGCCCGGCCGCGCGCGGTGGTCTACGCCGCCTCCGGCGACATCCGCCCCGACGACGCCCTCGCCGACATCGTCCGGGCCCTCCGCGCGGGCGCGGTCGTCGTGACTCCCGCGCTGTACGCGTTCTACGACCACCGCAGCGCCCCGCCGGAGGCACGCGAGCGGGTGCTGGCCGCGATCGCGGACGGCGGGGGCTCGCTGTTCGTCTCCGGCGTCGACCCGGGCTGGGGCAACGATGTGCTGCCGTTGCTGATCGCGGGGCTGGGCAGCGAGGTCGAGAGCATTCGCTGCCAGGAGATCTTCGACTACACCACCTACGACCAGCCCGACTCGGTCCGCTACCTGGTCGGCATGGGCCAGCCGATGGACTACCAGCCGCCGATGCTGGCGCCGGGCGTGCCGACCATGGTGTGGGGCGGGCAGATTCGCCTGCTCGCCCGCGCGCTGGGCGCCGAGCTCGACGAGATCCGCGAGACCCTGGACCGCCGCCCGCTCGACACGACGGTGCACACCGAGCGCATGGGCGCGTTCGAGGCGGGCACCCAGGGTGCGGTGCGGTTCGAGGTGCAGGGCCTCGTCGGCGGCGCGCCGCGGCTGATCATCGAGCACGTCACCCGCATCCACCCGGCCTGCGCGCCCGACTGGCCCACACCGCCGACCGGTGACGGCGCCCACCGGGTGATCGTCGAGGGCCGTCCGCGCATCGAGGTGACCGTCGAGGCCACCGACGAGGACGGCAACCGCTCGGCCGGCGGCAATGCCACCGCGGTCGGCCGCCTGGTCGGCGCGATCGATTGGCTGGCCGCCGCCGAACCCGGACTGTACGACGCGCTCGACGTGCCGCTGCGCCCGGCGGCGGGGCTGCTCGGAAGGAGACACCCGTGATCATCGATGTGCCCGAGGGCCGCGACCCCATCGAGTACGTGTGGGGTGAGCTGGTACCCGGAATCGGTCCGGCCGCTTCGAAATTCGCGCTCGCGGTCTATTCGCACAGCACACTGGGGCTGCGCGAGTTCGAGGCCGCCCGGTTGCGCATCGCGCAGCTCAACGGCTGCCTGTTCTGCCAGGACTGGCGCACCGAGCGCGACGGCGTGAAGGTCGAACCGGAGTTCGCCGACGCGGTGACCGACTGGCGCACAACGGATCTGTTCGACGAGCGCACCCGGCTCGCCGCCGAGTACGCCGAGCGCTACGCCCTGGACCACCACAATCTCGATGACGAGTTCTGGTCGCGCATGCTGGCCGAGTACACCCAGCGCGAGGCCGTGGAACTCACCATGTGCCTGGGCTCGTGGCTCGGCTTCGGCCGCCTCAATCACGTGTTCGGCCTGGACGCGGTGTGCGTGCTGCCGAGCCACCGCGACAGCGGTCAGTTGTAGGACTCCGCGATGCCGTCGAGCAGGTGCTCGAGGGTGTTGTAGGCCGGGGTGTCGACCACGTCCACCACATTGCTCGCCACCGGAACCCGGTGGTCGGCAACGACTTTCGCGAACTGAGCGCCGTCGTTGGGCCGGAACCCGTGCTCGGCGGCCAGGCGCTGCAAGTCGGGATCGGTCGAGAGCAGCCGGCCGATGCGGTCACCGTCGGACGTCAGTGGAACCAGGGTGTGCCGGGACAGCACCGTCGGCGACGGGTACAGCAGGGTCATGTCCGGCTGCAACCGGCCCTGCACCCCCGCCTCGACGAACTGCGCCTCGTAACTCCACACCATCGGCGTGGGACCCATTCCGGCGGAGAGGTATTCGGCGAACGGGCCCTCGCTGGAACTGTCGGTGAAGCCCTGCCGGGTGAACAGCCGCGACACCTTGGAAACCACGAATTCCTCGGCGGTGCGACCGCGCACGATCGAGTTGTCGTTGGCGACGTAGGCCGCCGCGGCCAGATACATCGCCGCCGAATTGGAGGTGCGCGGGTCGGTGGTGGAGATGAGCAGGCTCTTGCGCACCGGGTATTCGGTATTGCCCGGCAACTGATCCCACTGCGTGCCGCGCTGGGTGAGATCCAGGTAGCGGTTCATGTCGAAGGTGGGCACCGGGCCGGGCCGCACGACGCCGGCGCGGGTCAGCAGGTCCGCGATCGGCCGGAAGGTCGCGATCGTCATGGGCGAGGAGAACGGGGTGTACTGGGCGGTGGTATTGCGCTGGCGCAGAATGCGTTCCGCCGCGGGCACGCTCGACGGGAAGGCGAAGTCGTAGTTGCCGAGATCGACCGTGGTGGCGATCTGGCGGGACCCGGCCCGGTCCACCTCGACGCGCAGGCCGTGGCGGGCCAGCACATCCACGACCTGCGGGTCGGTGAAGAACGCCGCCTTCTCCGACCCCACCACACCGCTGACCGTCGTCAGCGACGCGGTGGCGGCGACCGGCGAGTCGGTGGACGAACCACCCAGCCCGACCGCGGCCGCGACGGCCACCACGACCGCCAGCGCCGCGACCGGAAGCGCCAGTCGCCGCCCGGCCCACGGTGGCGGCAGCAGTGACCGCACGCCGGAACTGCCGGTGGCGGCAGGCTCGACCGGCTGTGAAAGGTCTCCGGCCGCAGCGTTTTCCGCCGGAACATCCGGCGGGCCGTCCAGATCGCGCCGGGCCAGTCGTTCCACCAGAATCGGCACGAAATCCCGCACCGAGGTGCCCTCGAATCGGCTTCTGGCCGCGCCCACCGCGCTTTCCACCCGCTCCTGGGAATGGTTGCCGGTATAGGTTTCGACTAGACGATTCGTCAGCTCGCGCAGCGCTTTCTCTTCACGGGCGGCCTTGTCATCGGGGGCGGAACGGACACCCACGCCAAGCTCCTCGGCATCGCAGCGAAATGTGTGTGCGCGGTTCGCGCGGGACCGACCTTACGTGACGGCTGCGGACATTCCCAAGCGCGACAATACCTTCCGTACGATCGGAGCGGGAACGTCCGAGCACCAGTGCATTTCGTCATCTGTTATTCGAATTCACGCTGCGCGCAGTTCTTTCCGAATTCGATGAATCGACACCCGAAATTAACTCAGGTGAGTACGAGAAGCTCGGCGGACGACGCGATTTCCACGCGCAGCCCCGCCTTCTCGGCGACCCGGGCCAGGCCCCGGATGTCGCTGGGTTCACCGCGTCCGCATACCAGCGCCCGCGCCAGCAGGCCCTTGTGATGTTTGTTGAAATGGCTGACCACCGCGCGCGTGCCGTCCGGCCGCTCGGTGAGCACGGTCGCGGTGACGGCGCCGGGGATGCGGCCCAGCTGCTGATAGGTGCCCGAGCGCAGGTCCACCACCAGCTGCCCGGTGGTCTCCGCGCGCAGCGCCGGGCCCAGCACCGGCTTCCACAGCGACGAAAGTGTCGGCAGCCCAGGAAGTTTCGAGCCGCCCGACAAGCGATACGCGGGAATCGGGTCACCGGCGCGGACCACACCGAACAGCGCCGACCCGATCGCCAGCCGGGCCTGCGCCTTCGCCCGCTGCGCCTTGGTGAACGACCGGGCGTCGAGCGCGTCGTAGAGGACCCCGGTGTAGCGTTCCAGCGCCGGGCGGGTGGGGGAGGTGCGCAGCGCGGCGTTGCGGGCGATCTCCGATTCGGCGCCCTTGCCCAGCGCCAGCGCCTTGCGGGCGGCCGCGGGATCCGCCGACAGTTCCACCAATTCGGTGACCAGCTTGTCCCGCACCGCGGTGAGCTGCGGCAACGACAGCGCGTCGAGGTCCAGCGGGCCGAGCGCACCACCGTCGGACTTGGTTTCGGAGGGAGGCAGGATCACCAGCACGAGCGGAAACGGTACCGGCTACGCTGTGCATCCGTGATCACCCGTCTCTCCCACCTGTTCCTGCGCACCCTGCGCGACGATCCCGCCGACGCCGAGGTGCCCAGCCACAAGTTGCTGGTCCGCGCCGGGTACGTCCGTCGCGTCGCGCCGGGCGTCTACTCCTGGCTGCCGCTGGGCCTGAAGGTGCTACGCAAGGTCGAGAACGTGGTGCGCGAGGAGATGAACGCCATCGGCGCCCAGGAGATCTCGCTGCCGGCGCTGCTGCCGCGCGAGCCCTACGAGACGACCAACCGGTGGACCGAGTACGGCGACGGCCTGTTCCGGCTGCGGGACCGCAAGCAGGCCGACTACCTGCTCGGCCCCACCCACGAGGAGCTGTTCGCGCTCACCGTGAAGGGTGAGTACAACTCGTACAAGGATCTGCCCGTCACGCTCTATCAGATTCAGACCAAGTACCGCGACGAGGAGCGGCCGCGCGCCGGCATTCTGCGCGGGCGCGAGTTCGTCATGAAGGACTCCTACTCCTTCGATCTGGACGAGGCCGGACTGGCGGCCAGCTACCAGGCGCACCGCGACGCCTATCGGCGCATCTTCGAGCGGCTCGGGGTCGACTACGTGATCGTCGCGGCGACGTCGGGCGCCATGGGCGGCAGCGCGTCGGAGGAGTTCCTGGCCGCCAGCGAGGTCGGCGAGGACACCTACGTCGTGTGCCGCGAATCCGGGTACGCCGCCAATGTCGAGGCCGTGGTCACACCCGCGCCGCCGGAGATCCCGATCGCGGGGCAGCCCGCGGCCGAAGTGCACGACACCCCCGGCACGCCCACCATCGCCACGCTCGTCGACTGGGCGAACTCCGCGGGTATCGGCGAGCGGCTGGGCCGCCCGGTGACCGCCGCCGACACCCTCAAGAACGTGATGGTGAAGCTGCGCCACCCCGACGGCAAGACCGAGATCCTCGGTGTCGGCGTCCCGGGCGATCGCGAGGTCGACGCCAAGCGCCTCGGCGCCGCGCTCGAGCCTGCCGAGGTGGAACTGCTCGGCGAGGCGGACTTCGCGGCCAACCCGTTCCTGGTCAAGGGCTACATCGGCCCGAAGGCGCTGCGGGCCAACGGGATTCGCTATCTAGTCGACCCGCGGGTGGTGTCCGGAACCTCGTGGATCACCGGCGCCGACGCGCCCGGTAAGCATGTGGTGGGCCTGGTCGCCGGGCGCGATTTCACGCCCGACGGGACCATCGAGGCCGCCGAGGTGCGCGACGGCGATCCGTCACCGGACGGGCAGGGCGTGCTGCGCGCCGCGCGCGGCATCGAGATCGGCCACATCTTCCAGCTCGGCTACAAGTACACCGACGCGTTCGAGGTCGATGTGCTGGGCGAGAACGGCAAGCCGGTGCGTCTGGTCATGGGCTCCTACGGCATCGGCGTCTCGCGCATGGTCGCGGTGCTCGCCGAACAGTTGCACGACGAGAAGGGCCTGCGCTGGCCGCGCGAGGTAGCGCCGTTCCAGGTGCACGTCGTCATCGCCAACAAGGACGAGGGCGCCCGCGCCGGCGCCGAACAGGTCGCCGCCGAACTCGACGCCGCCGGACTGGAAGTCCTCCTCGACGACCGCACCGCCTCCCCGGGCGTGAAGTTCAAGGACGCCGAACTTCTCGGCATGCCCCTGGTCCTGGTCGTCGGCCGCGGCTGGGCCGACGGCAAGGTCGAACTCCGCGACCGCCTCGCCGGAACCAGCGCCGAAGTCCCCGCCGCCGACGCCGTCCCAGCGGTCCTGGCCTTGGCCCGCGCCTGACTCCCGCCCCGTGCCCAGCCGGGCCACTGGTCGCCCGCCATGCCTGGTCGTGTCGCCTGCGATGTCCGGTGGCGCCTCCTGTCATGTCTGGCTGAGTTGCCCGTGGTGTCTCGTGGGTTGCCGGTCATGTCTGGCTGAGTTGCCCGTGGTGTCTCGTGGGTTGCCGGTCATGTCTGGCTGAGATGTCCGTGGTGTCTCGTGGGTTGCCTGTCATGCCTGGTCGGGTTGCCGGTGTTGCCTGGCTGGGTTGTCCGTTGTGTCGGCTGGGTTGCCGGGTCGTGTTGCGCTGCGCCGTTTTTCGGCTGGGCCGGTCGCCGTTCGGATCGCCTGCTTCAGGGCTTGCCGGGGAAGGGGATCGTCGGCGGGTTCGTGCCCAGGATGGCTTGCCAGGTGGTGAGGCGGAGGGCGCATTCGGTGAGGGCGTCGGCGCCGGTGCGGCGGATGTCGGGGGAGGTGGCGCGTTCCACGACCGAACGCCAGGCGACGGCGGTTTCGGATTCCACCGTGACCGCCAGCTTCGCTGCGGGGATCGGGTCGTTCACGGTGAACGGCGGCGGGTAGGCCGCGGCGGGCGCCGGAACATTCGCGCCGAGCGACTTCAAGATGTCCGCGGTCGCGTCGCGGCGCGCACGATGGGCCGCGGTGAACTCGGCGACCACCTGATTGCGCTCCGCCGCGGCGTAGGCCGCGATCACCCCGTAGGCATATACCGCCGCGTACTCGGCGCTCAACGCATCGGTGAGCGCCTGCTGGTCCTGACCACTCATGCCGCGTCCTCCGTGATTACGCCGCCCTGCCGCCTCCGGCCCTGGCCGCTACTGCCGACTCCTGTGGTGAGATTGCGCCGACCCGTCCGGTCCGGACAGTTCATGCGAGCAGCACCCCCGTGTGCGTGGCGCAGCAGGCGCTGATGGACGCCAGCAGCCCGGCGCGGTAGCCGGACTGGCTCACCGCGAGGTCGGCGGCCGAGCGCTGGGATCGGGTCAGCTGCTCGCGCAGGGCCGCCACGGTGGGGGGTGGGACCGGCGCGGGCGGCGGAGTCACCGCCGGGCTGGCGGACTTCGGTTTGGTGCCGTCGCCGTAGACCCCGATCGCCCGGTCGATCTCGGCGCGCAGCGCGTCGGCGTGCTCGGTGCGCTGGGTGGCGATCACCGTCAGCGCGGCCGTGCGTTCGGGCGCCACGGCCACCGCCGCCTGTGCCCACACCGCGTCGGTGCGAGCCGACTGTTCTTGTGCCACAAGCACATCCGGCTGCAGCGGGGCGTCCTCGGTGCAGGCCGCGGCACCGAGCGCCGCCGTGGCGAGCGCGCCGCCGCCCGCCATCCGCAACATCGAACGACGGTTCAACGCAAGGGGGTTCATCGCTGAGGTGTGGGTGCTCGGCACGCGTACATCGTGCCAGTCATTGTCGCGACCGAATTGCCGAGGGCCGCCGACACGCCCCGGGCGGTCGGCACGCCACGGATACCTGCGCGAAACCCGAGCGGGTTGGCTGGTCCTTTACACTCTTGCAGCGCGTTACGCTGGAACTGCGGCGGAGAATTTCGCCGCCGATGCGCGCTGACCATGCTCGACCAGGACCTATACCGACAACTCCACCGCGACACAACTGAACCAGGAGCCGCTCCACATGCCGATGCCGACCGAGGAAAGGGTGCGCCAGCTCGTAGCTGGACCCGTCGAGCGCCGAGGATTCGACCTCGAGGGCGTGTCGATCGCGGCCACCGGTCAGGCGCGGGTGACGGTGACCGTGGACGGCGACGAGGCCATCGACCTGGACACCGTCGCGGAATTGAGTGCGGAGATCTCCGAGCTGCTCGACACGGCCGGCGATTTCGGTGAGACCCCGTATCTGCTGGAGGTCACCACGCCCGGTGTCGATCGTCCGCTCACCGCCCCCCGGCACTGGCGTCGCGCCCGCGGCCGCAAGGTGCGGGTGACCATGCGCCCCGGCGTGCCCGGCCCGGAGAACGAGCACAGATTCGACGCGCGGGTGGGCGCGTCCACCGATTCCGAGGTGGCGCTGGTACTCGGCGGAAAGCGAAAACCGCACCGCGTCACCGTGCCGCTCGCGGATATCGCCGAGGCCGTCGTCCAGGTGGAATTCTCCGCCCCCGGCGCGGCGGAGCTGGAATTGGCGGGAGGAGTGGTGCCGGGCCGTCCCGAGCCGGGCATCCGGACAGAAGATCAGGGAGCACTCCACTCAGTAGCGTCGACCGAAGGGATCGTGGAATGAACATCGAAATCGAAGCCCTGCGAGCGATCGTCGCCGACAAGGGGATCTCGATGGAGACGGTGATCTCCGCGATCGAGTCCGCGCTGCTGACCGCCTACCGGCACACCGAGGGCCATCAGCCCAACGCCCGCATCGACATCAATCAGAAGACCGGTGTGGTGCGCGTGCTGGCCCGCGAGGTCGACGCCGACGGCAACACCATCTCCGAATGGGACGACACCCCAGAGGGTTTCGGCCGCATCGCCGCCACCACCGCCCGGCAGGTGGTGCTGCAACGGCTGCGCGACGCCGAGAACGAGAAGTCGTTCGGCGAGTTCTCCACCCACGAGGGCGACATCGTCGGCGGCGTCGTGCAGCGCGACGCCCGCATGAACGCCCGCGGCACCATCGTGGTGCGCATCGGCAGCGAGGCGAACGGGGCGGAGGGCCTGATCCCGCCCGCCGAGCAGGTTCCCGGCGAGACCTACGAGCACGGCGACCGCATCAAGTGCTACGTCTACGCCGTCTCGCGCGGCCCCCGCGGCCCGCAGATCAATCTGTCGCGCTCGCACCCGAACCTGGTGCGGCGGTTGTTCGCCCTCGAGGTGCCCGAGATCGCCGACGGTTCGGTGGAGATCGTCGCGGTGGCCCGCGAGGCCGGGCACCGGTCCAAGATCGCCGTGCGCACCAACGTCCCCGGCGTCAACGCCAAGGGCGCCTGCATCGGCCCGATGGGCCAGCGCGTGCGCAACGTGATGAGCGAGTTGGCGGGGGAGAAGATCGACATCATCGACTACGCCGACGACCCGGCCACCTTCGTCGGGAATGCGCTGAGCCCGTCGAAGGTTGTCTCCGTGTCGATCGTGGACCCGGAGGCCCGCGCGGCGCGCGTCGTGGTCCCGGACTTCCAGCTCTCGCTGGCGATCGGCAAGGAGGGCCAGAACGCCCGCCTGGCGGCCCGCCTCACCGGCTGGCGCATCGATATTCGCAGCGACGCCGCACCCGATGTGACCGGATCGGTCCGGACGGAGGCGCCGCACAGCTGAGACGCGGCGCCGGGGGCCCGAACGGCCCGCCAGCAGCCGCGACGGCGGAGCGGGATGACAGGTTGGTAACTAACCAGAGGGCTGGATGCGGGGTTCCGGACATGGCAGCGGTAGAGTGGACGCAGGCTCAGCACGAGTCTCCGGTTTCCACGCGCACCGCGCGGACCGAGGTTCCATCCTCGGGTCCCGTTCGGACGTGCGTGGGCTGCCGGAAGCGCGAGCTGGCCGCCGATCTGTTGCGGGTCGTGGCGCTGTCGTCCGAGGAGGGCGGTGTTGCGGTCGTTCCCGATCCGCGGCACAGACTTCCCGGACGGGGTGCCTGGTTGCACCCCGCTTCGGCTTGTCTGAGCGCAGCAGTTCGGCGCCGAGCGTTCGGCAGAGCGCTAAGAGTGTCCGGAAAACTGGATATCTCAGCCCTGGAGCACTACGTGGAGAACAGGCACGAGCACTCATGAGCACACCGTGAAGTACCAACGATGATCGGCCATCGAAGATAATCGGAGGTCGTGCGGGCTTCCGTCCCCGGACGGAGTGTCACGCTCGACCTCTCAGTGAGGAGAGCAGTGGCAGGCAAGGCCCGCGTGCACGAGTTGGCAAAAGAACTCGGTGTCACGAGCAAAGAACTACTCGCAACGCTCAAGGAGCAGGGCGAGTTCGTGAAGTCGGCGTCGTCGACGGTGGAGGCACCCGTCGCGCGTCGGCTGCGGGAGTCGTTCTCGTCGAAGTCCGCTCCGGCGAACGGCAGTGCGAAGTCGGGCGCGAGGCCCGGCCCCGGTCAGGCCGCGCGCTCGGGCGGCAAGCCCGCGCCCGGCGCCCCCGGTCCGCGTCCCGGACCGCGTAACAACGCGCCCGGCCCGGCGCAGCAGTCGGCCCCGGCCGCGCAGCCGTCCGCTCCGGCGGCTCGTGCCGAGGCTCCGGCCGCCCAGTCGGCCCCGGCCCAGGATGTCCGGCCCGGCCCGGCGGTGAAGCCCGGCCCGGCTCCGGCACCCGGCCCCAAGCCCGGCGCCGCGCGTCCGGCCGCGCCGGCGCCCGCCGCCGCGCAGTCGGCTCCGGCACCCACGCCGCAGCAGCCGCGTCCGGCCCCGGGCGGTGGCCCGCGGCCCGGCCAGCCGAAGAGCGGCGCCCCGGCTCAGCCGGGTCAGCGTTCCGGTCCCAAGCCCGGCCCGAAGACCCCGCGCGTCGGCAACA
This sequence comes from Nocardia wallacei, assembly GCF_014466955.1. Taxonomy (NCBI): domain Bacteria; kingdom Bacillati; phylum Actinomycetota; class Actinomycetes; order Mycobacteriales; family Nocardiaceae; genus Nocardia; species Nocardia wallacei. The sequence goes on from NZ_AP023396.1 coordinate 2,465,619, forward strand.
ACCCGTTCACCTCCGCGCCCGAGCGGCCCGCGCCGCGTCCGGCTCCGGGTGGTGGCCCGCGTCCGGGTCCGTCGCAGGGCGGGCCCCGGCCGACGCCGGGCAACGCGCCGCGTCCGGCGCCGCAGGGCGGTCAGCGGCCGTCCGGCCCGCGGCCGAGCCCGGGCTCGATGCCCCCGCGCCCGAACCCGGGTGCGATGCCCCAGCGTGCCGCGCGTCCCGGCCCGGCCGGTGGCGGCCGTCCGGGTGGCGGTCGTCCCGGTGGCGGCGGCGCCGGTGGCGGTCGTCCCGGTGGTGGCGGCGGCGGCAACTATCGCGGTGGCGGCGGTGGTGCCGGTGCCGGTGCGGGTGCTCCCGCGGCCGGTGGCGGCGGCTTCCGGGGTCGTCCCGGTGGCGGCGGTCGTCCGGGTGGTCCCGGTGGCCGCGGCGGTGCGGCCGGTGCGTTCGGCCGTCCCGGCGGCGCGCCCCGCAAGGGCCGCAAGTCGAAGCGGCAGAAGCGGCAAGAGTACGACTCGATGCAGGCCCCGTCGGTCGGCGGCGTGCGGCTGCCTCGCGGCAACGGCGAGATCATCCGTCTCGCCCGCGGCGCCTCGCTGTCCGACTTCGCCGAGAAGATCAACGCCAACCCGGCCTCGCTGGTGCAGGTGCTGTTCAACCTCGGTGAGATGGTCACCGCGACCCAGTCGGTCAACGACGAGATCTTCGAGCTGCTCGGCGGCGAGATGAACTACGTCGTGCACGTGGTCTCGCCCGAGGACGAGGACCGCGAGCTGCTGGAGAGCTTCGACCTCACCTACGGCGAGGACGAGGGCAACGACGCCGACCTGCAGGTCCGGCCGCCGGTGGTGACCGTCATGGGTCACGTCGACCACGGTAAGACCCGACTGCTGGACACCATCCGCAAGACCAACGTCCGCGAGGGCGAGGCCGGCGGCATCACCCAGCACATCGGCGCGTACCAGGTGCTCACGAACGTGAACGACGAGGACCGCCTGATCACCTTCATCGACACCCCGGGTCACGAGGCGTTCACCGCCATGCGTGCCCGCGGTGCGAAGTCGACCGATATCGCGATCCTGGTGGTCGCCGCCGACGACGGCGTGATGCCGCAGACGGTGGAGGCCATCAATCACGCGCAGGCCGCGGACGTGCCGATCGTGGTGGCGGTCAACAAGATCGACAAGGAAGGCGCGAACCCGGAGAAGGTCCGCCAGCAGCTGACCGAGTACAACCTGGTGGCCGAGGAGTACGGCGGCGAGACGATGTTCGTCAACATCTCCGCCAGGCAGGGCACCAATATCGAGTCGCTGCTGGAAGCCGTGGTCCTGACCGCCGACGCGGCGCTGGATCTGCGGGCCAACCCGGACATGGACGCGCAGGGTGTCGCCATCGAGGCGCACCTGGACCGCGGCCGCGGCCCGGTGGCCACGGTGCTGGTGCAGCGCGGCACGCTGCGGGTCGGCGACTCGATCGTGGCGGGCGACGCCTACGGTCGGGTGCGCCGCATGGTCGACGAGCACGGCGAGGACGTCAACGAGGCGCTGCCGTCGCGGCCCGTCGAGGTCGTCGGCTTCACCTCGGTACCCGGCGCGGGTGACAACTTCATGGTCGTCGAGGAAGATCGCATCGCCCGGCAGATCGCCGACCGGCGCAACGCGCGCAAGCGCAACGCGCTGGCCGCCCGCAGCCGTAAGCGGATCAGCCTGGAAGATCTGGATGCCGCGCTGAAGGAGACCTCGGAGCTCAACCTGATCCTCAAGGGCGACAACTCCGGTACGGTCGAGGCGCTCGAGGAAGCCCTCATGGGCATCGAGATCGACGACGAGGTGCGCCTGCGGGTGATCAACCGGGGCGTCGGTGGCGTCACGGAAACCGACATCAACCTGGCGTCGGCCTCCAACGCGATCATCATCGGGTTCAACGTGCGCGCGGAGGGCAAGGCCACCGAGCTGGCCAACCGCGAGGGCGTCGACATCCGGTACTACTCGGTGATCTACCAGGCCATCGACGAGATCGAGAAGGCCCTCAAAGGCATGCTCAAGCCGATCTACGAGGAGGTCGAGCTGGGTCGCGCCGAGATCCGCGCGATCTTCCGTTCCTCGAAGTTCGGCAACATCGCCGGTTGCATGGTCACCTCCGGGCTGGTCAAGCGCAACGCCAAGGCGCGCCTGCTGCGCGACAACGTGGTGATCGCCGACACGACGATCCAGTCGCTGCGTCGCGAGAAGGACGACGTCATGGAGGCCCGCGAGGGCTTCGAATGCGGTATGACCTTGAGCTACAACGACATCAAGGAAGGCGACATCGTCGAGGCCTACGAGCTTCGCGAGAAGCCGCGGGACTGAGTGCCGAAAGCCGCGCCGGGCGAAGCCACTTCGCCCGGCGCGGTCGTCCGTCGTAGCAGATGTCGTAGTAGATGAGGTGAGCCGTTGTTCGTCGGGGCGCTGGAGTTCGACATCCTGCTCGGCGACGTGCATTCGCTGAAACAGAAGCGTTCCGTCATTCGTCCCCTGCTCGCCGAGCTGCAACGGTTCGGGGTGTGCGCGGCCGAAGGCGGGGAACACGATCGATATCGGCGCACGCTGCTGGGCGTGGCCATGGTGAGTTCGGCGATGGGCCATCTCACAGAGGTCCTGGACCGGTGTGAACGCCACGTCGCGGCCCGTCCGGAGTTACAGTTGCTGGCAGTGCGCCGCCGGATCTTCGGACCCGAAGACTGAGTCAACACAAAGAGGAGGGTCGGCCATGGTGGACCAAGCCAGGGCACGCCGGCTCGCGAAGCGGATCGTCAATATCGTCGGTACCGCGATCGAGTACGAGATCAAGGACCCGCGGCTGCGTTTCGTCACCGTCACCGACGCCAAGGTGACCGGTGACCTGCGGGAAGCCACCGTGTACTACACGGTGATGGGCGAAACGATCGACGCGGAACCGGACTTCGCCGGCGCGGCGGCCGGACTGGAGAAGGCCAAGGGCGTGCTGCGTTCCAAGGTCGGCGCCGCGACCGGCATCAAGTTCACGCCGTCGCTGGCGTTCGTCCTGGACACCGTCCCGGATGCCGCGCGGCAGATGGAGGAGTTGTTGGCGCGCGCCCGCGCGGCCGACGAGCAGGTCGCGCAGGTGGCGTCCAACGCGACCTACGCCGGCGACGCCGATCCGTACAAGAGCGACGAGGAAGACTGACCGCCGGCGAGGTGGTCGAGGCTGAAGCGATGACAGCAGTAACGCCGGCGGCGGATCTGGCCGCGGCCGTCGAGGTCCTGGACGCCGCACGATCGGTCACGGTGCTGTGTCATGTGCAACCCGACGCCGACACCGTCGGCAGCGGGCTCGCCCTGGCACAGGTGCTGCATCGGCGCGGGGTGCCGGTGTGGGTGTCGTTCGCCGAACCCGCCGAGTTGCCCGCCTCGATGCGGTCGCTGCCGGGCATCGAGTTCCTGGTGCCGCCCGCGCAGGTGCCGCTCGAGGTGGATCTGCTGGTGGCCGTGGACTGCGGCAGTGTCGGGCGGCTCGGCGCGCTGGCCGACCGGATCCCCGGCGCCGCAACGACTCTCGTGCTCGACCATCACCGGTCCAATACGCGCTTCGGCACGGTGAACGTGATAGACGCGACGGCCGAGTCGACCACGAGCCTGCTGGCGCGGGTCTTCGACGCCTGGGGTGAGCCGATCGACGACGCGGTGGCGTACTGCCTGTTCGCGGGTCTGGTGACCGATACCGGGTGCTTCCGGTGGGCCGGGCCGACCACCCATCGGCTTGCCGAACGTTTGCTGAAGACCGGCATCGATGGGGCCGGTATCACTCGCACACTGATGGACACCCATCCGTTCGGCTGGCTGCCGATGTTGTCGCGGGTGCTGGGCTCGGCGCATCTCGAGCCCGCGGCCGCGGGCGGGGCCGGGCTGGTGTACGCGTTCGTCCTCCGTGACGATATCGAGGACCTGCGTTCGGAGGAGGTGGAGAGCGTCATCGACGTCGTCCGCACCACCTCCGAGGCGGCTGTCGCCGCCGTCTTCAAGGAGTCGCGCACCGCGCCCGGCGTGTGGACGGTCTCGCTACGCTCCCGCGACACCGGCGTCGGCCTGGACGACGGCGTCGACGTGGCACAGGTGGCCACCAAGCTCGGCGGCGGCGGGCACCGTTACGCCGCCGGATACACCACCACCGGCACCCCGGACGACCTGGTCGCCTGCCTGCTGGCAGCCCTCGCCACCTGAGTCACCTTCTCCCGCAGGGCATTCGGCCGAGCGCCGTGGGTGTATGCCCGGTCCGCCACCGCCGGGCTGCCCGACCGGCAGCTGTCGGCGCACTCGCGCTTCATCGGCTGCAAAGCTCGGTCGGCCTCTCGGTCGTCCCATGATGTCGGTGGGGTGTGCGAGGGTGGTGCTCGGCGGGACGACATTCGGGAGGTTGGCGTGCGCGGCAATGGGCCGGAGGACCGTGGGGCTGGGCGGCCATGACCGCGCGGCAGGGGAGTGAGCCGGTCGAGGCGATGGCCGAGGATCCGTCCGAGGCGGGGCCGCGGCGGATTCTCGGGATCGCGGTGCCGACATTGGGCGTGCTCGTCGCGGAACCGATCTATCTGCTGTGGGATATGGCGGTGGTCGGGCGGCTGGGGGCGCTCGCGCTGGCCGGGCTGGCGGTGGGCGGGCTGATCCTGGGGCAGGTCAGCACGCAGCTGACATTTCTGACCTACGGCACCACCGCGCGATCCGCCCGGCGGTTCGGAGCGGGGGATCGGCGGGGCGCGGTCGAGGAGGGCGTACAGGCCAGCTGGACGGCGATCGGGATCGGTGTGCTGATTCTCGTTGTGCTGCAAGCGTTCGCGGGGCCGGTCACCGAGCTGATCGCGGGCGGGCACGACATCGCCGACGCGGCGCTGGGGTGGCTGCGGATCGCGCTGTTCGGGGTGCCGCTGATCCTGCTCACCATGGCCGGCAACGGCTGGCTGCGCGGCGTGCAGCAGACCAGGCGGCCGCTGGCGTATGTGATCGCGGGACTCGTCGTATCGGCCGTGCTGTGCCCGCTGCTGGTGCACGGGCTGCTCGGGGCGCCGCGGCTGGGGTTGGAGGGTTCGGCCGTCGCCAATGTGATCGGGCAGGTCGTGGCGGCCGCGATGTTCCTGGGCGCGCTCGGGCGGCGTTGCCTGCTGCCGCCGGGCCACCCCGACCGGATCTCGCCCGCGCCGCGCCCGGCGATCATGCGGGCGCAATTGGTGCTCGGCCGCGACCTGATCGTCCGCAGCCTGGCCTTCCAGGCGTGCTTCGTCTCGGCGGGTGCGGTGGCGTCGCGGTTCGGGGCGGCCTCGGTGGCGGCCCATCAACTGGTGCTGCAGCTGTGGAACTTCATCGCGCTCACTCTGGATTCACTCGCCATCGCGGCCCAGACGTTGACGGGCGCGGCGCTCGGAGCGGGGAACGCGCGCGGGGCGCAGCGGCTCGCCGGACGGATCACCATCTGGTCCACGCTGTTCGCGGTCGCGCTGGCGGTGTGCTTCGCCGCCGGATTCGAGGTGGTGCCGCGGCTGTTCACCAGCGATCCGGCGGTGCTCGACCGGACGCATGTCGTCTGGTGGTTCTTCGTGGCCCTCATTCCCGTGGTCGGTGTGGTGTTCGCGCTCGACGGCGTGCTGCTCGGCGCGGGCGATGCCGCCTACCTGCGCAACACCACCATGGGCGCGGCCCTGGTCGGCTTCCTGCCGGTCATCTGGCTGTCGCTGGCCTTCGACTGGGGTATCGCCGGGATCTGGAGCGGTCTGGCCGCCTTCATCGTGCTGCGGCTGGTGGCGGTGAGCGTGCGGGCCTGGTCGGGCCGCTGGGCTCGGGTCGGCGCGGAGATTCCGGGCGAGGCGGGGTAGTCCTCTCGTAACGCCACAACCGGCCCCGGCGGGATCGGGATCGCCGGGCATGGGAATGTGGAACGGACCGTCGCGGTTGCCGCATGCAGGCGCGGCAGGAGAGTAGGAGGTGGGTGCCGGGTGAATCCGAAGCTGATGGCCGTGAGCGATATCCATGTCGGGCACCAGGGCAACAAGCCCGTCGTCGAGGAGATCAGGGCCGATTCACCCGAGGACTGGCTGATCGTCGCGGGCGACGTGGCGGAGAAGACCGACGACATCCGCTGGGCCCTCGACCTGCTGCGCAAGCGTTTCGCGAAAGTGATCTGGGTGCCGGGCAACCACGAATTGTGGACCACCACAAAGGATCCCGTGCAGATGCACGGCGCCGCCCGATACGACTACCTGGTGTCGCTGTGCCGGGATCTGGACGTGCTGACGCCGGAGGATCCGTTCCCGGTGTGGGAGGGCGCGGGCGCCGAACAGTACGGCGGCGCCGTGACGCTGGCGCCGCTGTTCGTGCTCTACGACTACTCGTGGCGGCCCGCCGGTACGACCACCAAGGCCGAGGCGATGGCGCTGGCCCGCGACCGCAATGTCGTCGCCACCGACGAATTCCTGCTCTCACCCGACCCGTACGTGACCCGCGACGCCTGGTGTCACGCTCGCGTGCAGTACACCCGCCGCCGCCTCGACGACCTGGGCACCGACACCCCCGTGGTGCTGATCAATCACTTCCCGCTCAACCGCGAGCCCACCCGGATGCTGTTCTATCCCGAGTTCTCGCTGTGGTGCGGCACGGAACTGACCGCGGATTGGCACGTCCGCTACAACGTGGTCTGCTCCGTCTACGGCCACCTGCACATTCCGCGCACCACCTTCTACGACGGCGTCCGCCACGAGGAGGTCTCGCTGGGCTATCCGCGCGAGTGGCAGCGCCGCGGGCTGCCCGACAAACTGCTGCGCCAGATCCTGCCCGCCCCGGAGTACGGGCCGGACGACCTGAACGAGTGGGGCGGCCACTTCAAGATCACCCCAGCCATGCAGGCCGCGGCGGCGGAAATGCGCCGCGTCGCGGATCGGCGCCGCGGCCTGGCCTGAGCCGGGGTGCCGGTGGTGCCGACCCCTCGACTCACCCGGGAGCCGGTCCGCGTCCTCGGCTAATCTCGTGAGGTCGTGAATGTCGAGTCAGGAGGCGGTCATCGAGGAGCGGGCGAGCATCATCGGCAGGATTCTTCCCGATGGGGTGGCCGCGGCCGAACTGGTCCGGTATCCGGAGGAATTGAAGCCGCATCCCGGTGAGGAGCATCTGATCGCGAAGTCGGTGGAGAAGCGGCGCCGCGACTTCATCGGCGCGCGGTACTGCGCGCGGCAGGCCCTGGCCCAGCTGGGTGAGCCGCAGGTGGCGATCGGCAAGGGGGAGCGCGGCATGCCGCTGTTCCCGACCGGCGTGGTCGGCAGCCTCACCCACTGCGACGGCTATCGGGCCGCGGCTCTGGCGCATCGGCTGCGCTGGCGGTCGGTGGGCATCGACGCCGAGCCGCACGACACCCTGCCCGAGGGCGTGCTGGACTCGGTGAGCCTGCAGCCCGAGCGGGATTGGCTCAAAGGCGCGATCCCGGCCACCGGCCTGCACCTGGACCGGCTGCTGTTCTGCGCCAAGGAGGCCACCTACAAGGCGTGGTTCCCACTGACACTGCGGTGGCTCGGTTTCGAGGACGCCCACATCACCTTCACCATCGACGACACGGGCAGCGCGGGCACCTTCCACAGCAAGCTGCTGGTGCCCGGCCAGACCAATGACGGTGGCGCGCCGCTGATCTCGTTCGACGGACGCTGGCTGATCGCCGACGGGCTGATCCTGACCGCGATCGCGGCGGGCTGATGAGCGATCAGCGCACCCCGCTGGTGAACGCGCTCGGCGGCCTGCTGATCGTCGACAAGGACGGCGGCATGACCAGTCACGACGTGGTGGCGCGCTGCCGGAAACTGCTGCGCACCCGCAAGATCGGGCACGCGGGCACCCTCGACCCGATGGCGACCGGCGTGCTCGTGCTCGGGGTGGAGCGGGCGACCAAGATGCTGGGCCTGCTCAGCCTCACCACCAAGTCCTACGCCGCGACCATCCGGCTCGGGCAGTCGACGGTCACCGACGACGCCGAGGGCGAGACCGTCGCCACCACGCCCGCCGGGCATCTCAGCGACGCCGAGATAGCCTCCGGCACAGCCGAACTGACCGGTGACATCCAGCAGGTGCCCGCCACGGTGAGCGCGATCAAGGTCGACGGTGAGCGTGCCTATGCCCGCGCCCGGGCGGGTGAGCAGGTGCGACTGGCCGCCCGCCCGGTCACCGTGAGCCGCTTCGACGTCCTGGTGCGCCGCGATATCGACACCGGCGCGACGACGTTCGTGGATCTGGAGGTCGAGGTCGACTGCTCGTCGGGTACCTACATCCGTGCCCTGGCCCGCGATCTCGGCGCGGCACTCGGCGTCGGCGGCCACCTCACCGCCCTGCGCCGCACCCGCGTCGGCCCCTTCACCCTCGACCACGCCCGCACCCTGGCCCGGCTGGCCGACGACCCCGCCTTGAGCCTGGACCTCGATTCCGCTGCGCGCCTGGCCTTCCCGTCCCGCACCATCACCGCCGACGAGGAAGTCGCGCTGCGCGACGGCCGCTGGCTGGACCCGATCGGCATCACGGGCACCCACGCGGCCCTCACCGAGGACGGCCGCGCCATCGCCCTGCTCGAGGAGAAGGGCAAACGCTGCTCCCCGGTCTTCGTCATCCGCCCCCGCGGTCTGATCGACTGAGCCCGCATCGCACCGTCTTTCGCGTTCCCCTCGGCCCCGTCGGTGGCGGGCCAGGGCTACGTGGCTGTCTCCTGCGCCGTGGGCGTGGCCGCGGCGAAGGAAATCCGCAGGCGCTCCACCGCGTCGTGCATGTGGTCGACGAGAAGTTTGCGGGCGCGGGCGGGGGCGCCGGAGCCGATGGCCTCGCGCAGGTCGGTGTGTTCCTGGATCTGCTCGAGCACGTCGGGATAGGTGGTTTCCAAGGCGCCCAGGCACATTCGGGTCTCGATGAACAGGGTGCGGGCCGCGTGTGCCAGGCGGGGGCTGTCGGCGCTGGCGACCAGGGCCTCGTGGAAGGCCTGGTCGGCGTCGGAGACACCGGCGGCGTCACCGCGCTCGGCGCAGGCGCGCATGGCCAGGACGCTGGGTTCGAGTGCGGCGTAGGCGATCTCGCGGCGGCCCTCGAAGATCAGCTCCAGCGCGCCGCCCTCGATGGCGGTGCGGGCGCGGTACACGTCGAGCACGTCGTCGAGGGTCAGTTCGATGACGAAGATGCCCCGGTGCCGGATGCTGTGCAGCAGGCCCTCCGACACCAGCCGCTGCATCGCCTCGCGCACCGGGCCGCGGGACACGTCGAACTGCGTGGCGAGATCGGCCTCGACCAGTTGCGCGCCGGGTGCGAGCGTGCCGCGCATGATCGCCACCCGGAGCCGGTCGGCGATCATCTCCGCCGTGGACTGCCGGTTCACCGGCTCGAATTCAATGACCGACATGAATGAGCCTTTCCGAGAACAGCTTACCGAGTTGCGGTGCGACCGGTTCGCTCCCCGGCGAATATCCCGCGAGCCGGATACCCTCCCAGATCGTCACCTGGTTGGCGGTCAGCACCGGTTTGCCGAGCGTGGCCTCCAGCTCCGGCAGCACCGCCACGGTGTGCATGGCGGTGTCGGGGATCAGCAGCGCCTGCGCGCGTGGATGATCGTTGGCCACAGCGAGTTTCACGACCTGTTCGGCCTCCAGGGTGCCCACCTCGGCGGCGGTGTCGATGCCCGCGCTGGACATGGATACCACGTCGATGCCCTCCGCGCCCAGAAAATCGACGAACAGGCGGGCGACGTCGTCGGGGTAGCTGGCGCACACCGCGACCGACGAGATGTCCAGTGCGCGTGCGGCATTGACGAAGGCGAAGCTGGTACTCGACGCGGGCGCCCCGGCCGCCTCGCGCAACCCGCGCACCTGCTCCCGCGCGCCTCGCGGCCCGTAGACGAAGCTCCCCGAGGTGCAGGCCCACACCACCGCGTCCGGCCGCGCCGGCGCCAGCAGCTCCGCCCCCGCGCGCAGCCGCTCCGGGCTGCCCAGGTCGAGCAGTTCGGGCACCGCGTGCAGATCCGTGCCGTAGATGTGCACGACGCGCAGGTCCGCGCCCAGCATCTCGGCGGCCCGGGGGTAGTCGTCCTCGGCGGCGTGGTCGGGGTAGATGAAGCCGATGGTGGGTGTCTGCATGGTGATTCCCCTAGAAGACGTCCTGGAGCCACTTGCCGGGCCCCATCATGGGCAGTTTCATGCGGCCCAGGCATGCCCACATGGTGAGCTGATTGGCGGTGAGCACCGGTTTGCCGAGAGCCTGTTCGAGTGGTTCCACGAGGTCGTAGGTGGGCAGGTTGGTACAGCTGACGAAGATCGCCTCGGCCGCCGGGTCGTCGGCGTTGATGATGCGCTCGGCGATGGTGCGGTAGCTGACCTTCCAGATGCCGCCACCGAGCCCGAGATGATCGGAGCGGACGACCTCGCAACCGGCCTCGCCGAGGAACTCGTGCAGCTTGCGGGTGAGGATCTCGTCGTACGGGGTGATGACCGAGATCCGGGTGAGTTCCAGCTTGCGGATCGCCTCGATCAGCGCGCCGGAGGTGGTGACCGCGTCCCGGGCGCCGGCCGCGCAGATGGTGTCGCGCAGCGACTGCTCGTATTCCAGGCCCTTGATGAAACTGCCCGAAGTACACAGGTAGGCAATGACTTCCGGCTCGACGTGCAGCACGTTGCGGGTGGCCGCGGTGAGGTGCGCCGCGTTCGACACCAGCTCGGCCATCGCCACCGACACCGGCACCGGCTCGTAGGGCGTGCGCGCCAGGTGCAGGCTCACCTCGAGCGGCGCCCACCGCCACAGCTCCCGCTCGAGCGCGAGATCGAACGGTGCGATGATGCCGATACCTCGCTGCGCGACCGGGCCGTCGATGTCGGGAAAATTGAGTTCCACTACGAGGGCCCCTCTCGCGTTCAGCTGGGTATTCCTCCGCACACGATCGGATTGTTGACAATCATACGATGTCTTTCTAGCCTGTCAATGTGGTTGAGGGCCAAATAGTCACCGTTCTTCACGATGGCACCAGGCCCGATGCGGGACTCATGCGTCCGGTGTCCGAGCGGGCCACGGTCCGCTACACCGACTCCGACGGTCTCGCCGGTGCGCTGCATGGTGCCGACGTGTTGTTCGTATACGACTTCACCAGTACAGCCGTCCCCGGGGCCTGGCCGTCGGCGGACCGGCTGCGCTGGGTGCACGTCGGCGCCACGGGGGTCGACTCGGTGATGTTCGACGGGCTGATCGGCAGCGACGTCGTCGTCACCAACACCCGCGGCATCTTCGACGTGCCGATCGCCGAATACGTGCTCGCGCAGATCCTCAACTTCGCCAAGGACCTGCCCGAGTCGTGGCGGCTGCAGCAGCGGCACGACTGGCGTCACCGGGAATCCGAGCGATTGTCCGGCGCCACCGTACTCGTCGTCGGCACCGGGTCCATCGGCCGGGCCATCGCCCGCATGCTGCGCTGCGTCGGCATGGACGTGCGAGGTCTGGGGCGGCGCGCCTACTCCGACGACCCCGACTTCGGCAGCGTCGGCACCGATCTGCACGCCGAACTGCCCGCGGCGGACTACGTCGTCGCCGTCGCGCCGCTCACTCCGCAGACCCGGCACATGTTCGACGCGCGGGCGTTCGCCGCGATGAAGCCGCACGCTCGTTTCATCAACGTCGGTCGTGGGGAACTAGTAGTGACAGACGATCTCGTCGCCGCGCTGCGCAACGGCAGCATCGCGGGCGCGGCGCTCGATGTCGTCGATCCCGAGCCGCTGCCTGTGGGGCACGCGCTGTGGGATCTGCCCAACGTCCAACTCACCCCCCACAACTCCGGTGATGTCCTCGGATGGCGCCGCGACATCGTGACCGCGTTCGCCGAGAACTTCCGGAAGTGGATCGACGGCCGGCCGCTGGAGAATGTGGTCGACAAAAGGCTGGGATACGTCCCCAGCTGAAAGGGAGTCAGCCATGGCCCACCCCGATATCGATATCCCCACCGAGCCGGCCGCGATGACAGCGGTCGAGCTGATCACCGCCTACTCTGCGGGTGCCCTGTCACCGGTGGAGGCGACCGAGGCGGTACTCGGCGCGATCGCCGAGCGCGACGGCGAGCTGAACGCCTTCTGCCTGATCGATGCCGAGCGAGCCCTCATGCAGGCCAAGGAGTCCGAGGCGCGCTGGCACTCCGGGCACGTGCAGGGGTTGCTGGACGGGGTGCCGATCTCGATCAAGGACATCTTCCTCACCGAGGGGTGGCCCACCCGCCGCGGCTCCACCTCCATCGAGCCCGATGTGCCGTGGCCGCTCGACAGTCCGGTCACCGCCCGGCTGCGCGAGGACGGCATGGTGTTCCTGGGCAAGACGACCACCCCGGAACTGGCCTGGAAGGCCACCACCGACAGCCCGCTGACCGGTATCACCCGCAACCCGGCCGACCCGTCGAAGACGTGCGGTGGTTCCTCAGGGGGTAGTGCCGCGGCGGTGGCAGCCGGGATGGGCCCGGTGTCGGTGGGCACCGATGGCGGTGGGAGCGTACGTATTCCGGCGTCGTTCTGCGGCATTGTCGGATTCAAGCCGACGCACGGGCGGATTCCGCTGTACCCGGCCAGCCCGTTCGGGCCGCTGGCGCACGCCGGGCCGATGACCCGCACGGTCGAGGACGCGGCCCTGCTGATGGACATCCTCTCGCTGCCGGACCCGCGCGACCCCACGGCGCTGGCGCCCACGCTGTCGACCTTCCGCGGCGAGCTGCAGCGCGATGTGCGCGGGGCGACGGCCGCCTATTCGGAGACGCTCGGCTACGTCGACGTCGACCCGGAGGTGGCGGCGGTGGTGGGCGAGGCGGTGCGGCAGCTGGAGGCGGCCGGATTGCATGTGACGCAAGCGGATCCGGGCTTCAGCGATCCGCTGGCGGCGTTCGAGGACCTGTGGGCCGCGGGCGCGGCGACGATGCTGTCGAAGTTCTCGGCGGGCAGCCGCGAGCGCGTGGACCCGGGCCTGGGCGAGGTCTGGGATCGGGGCGCGCGGCTGGACGCGGTGGCCTATCTCGACGCCCGCGCGGTGGCGGCCGAGGTCGGCATCGTGATGGGCGCCTTCCACACCGCCTACGACGTGCTGATCACCCCGACCGTGCCGATCCCGGCATTCGAGGCGGGCCACGACGTGCCGCCCGGCAGCGGCCTGCGCAGCTGGCCGCAGTGGACCCCCTTCACCTACCCCTTCAACATGACCCAGCAACCCGCCATCAGCATCCCCGTGGGCACCACGAAGGCGGGCCTGCCGGTCGGCCTCCAGATCGTGGGCCCCCGCCACTCCGACGACCTGGTCCTGGCGCTGGCCCGTTTCGCCGAGGTGGTGCTGGGCTAGCGTGGATCAGTGCGTGAGCCAGATGGCTTCCGCCGCCGGGCTGCCCAGGTCCAGGGTGTGGTCGCCGATGCGGATGGCGATGGTACCGGCGAAGTCGCGGCGCTCCACCACCGTGATCGGGGTGTCCAGGGCGATGCCGACCGAGTCGAAGTAGCGGAGCATGGCCGGGTCGAAGTCGGAAATCCTTGCGACGCGGCCGGATTCGCCGGCCTGGAAGTGGCTGAGCTGGCGGGCGAGCGGGGTGGGCACCGCGCCGTCGGCCGACGGGATCGGATCGCCGTGCGGATCGCGGTCGGGGTGGCCCAGTTTGGCGTCGATGCGGGCCATCAGCGTCTCGGTGACGGCGTGCTCGAGCACCTCGGCCTCGTCGTGCACCTCGTCCCAGCCGTAGCCGAGTTCGTTGACCAGGAACGTCTCCAGCAGGCGGTGCCTGCGCACCATCGCCACGGCCGCCCGGCGGCCCTCCTCGGTGAGGGTGATCGACCCGTACCGGGCGTGCTCGACCAGGCCCTGATCGGCGAGTTTGCGCACGGCCTCCGACACCGTCGACGCCGAGACGCCGATGCGTTCGGCGAGCAGCTTCGTCGACACCTTCTCCTGCGACCATTCCTGCGCGGTCCAGATCACCTTCAGGTAGTCCTGGGCGACGGAGGACAGCACCGGCGCCAGGTTGGCCTCGGCACCGGCCCGGCGATCGGCCGGTTGCGCCACGCCGGCGTGCGATTCCTGTGTCGCGGAGGGATCGGCCAGCTCGCGGCGGGTGGCGATGTCTCGTTTTCCGGGCACGTTTCCGAGCTTAGCCGGGGGAACGACGGGACCGGGGCAGGCAGCGGCCGGGACCGGCCGCGAACGCGCGCGCCACGTCGCTGTGAGCAAGCGCACCGCCGGATGCCGCCCGTGGCCCGGCTTGCGTAGGCTGCCGGGTGTGCAGAGATGGCGAAGTCTCGAGGACATGCCCCCGGACTGGGGCCGATGCGTGCTCACGATCGGAGTGTTCGACGGTGTGCATCGCGGGCACGCCCAGCTGATCAGCCGTGCCGTCAAATCCGCCGCCGTGCGCGGTGTGCCCTCGGTTCTGATGACCTTCGACCCGCACCCGATGGAGGTGGTGCGTCCCGGTTCGCATCCCGCGCAGTTGTCCACGCTGACCCGGCGGGCGGATCTGGTCGAGGAACTCGGTATCGACGTCTTCCTCGTCATGCCGTTCACCCAGGATTTCATGAAGCTGACCCCGGCGCGCTACGTGCACGACCTGCTGGTCGAGAAGCTGCACGTGACGGAGGTCGTGATCGGCGACAACTTCACCTTCGGCAAGAAGGCCGCCGGCACCGTCCAGACGATGCGCGAACTGGGCGGCCGCTTCGGGTTCGAGGTGGACGGGGTGCGGCTGGTCGGCGAGCACGCGGTCACGTTCTCCTCCACCTATATTCGCGCCTGCGTCGACGCCGGGGACATGGCCGCGGCCGCCGACGCGCTGGGCCGCCCGCACCGGGTCGAGGGCGTCGTCGTGCACGGCGACGGGCGCGGCCGCGAACTGGGCTTCCCGACCGCCAACGTGGCGCCACCGATGCACGCGGCGATCCCCGCCGACGGCGTGTACGCGGGCTGGTTCACCGTGCTCAGTCCCGGCAAGACGGTCGGCACCACGCTGCCCGGCAAACGCGCGATGGCCGCCATCTCGGTCGGCACCAACCCGACCTTCTCCGGCCGCACCCGCACCGTCGAGGCCTACGTGCTCGACACCGATGTCGACCTGTACGGCCAGCACGTCGCGGTGGATTTCGTCGACCACGTCCGCGGCCAGAGCAAATTCGGTTCCGTGGCCGACCTGGTCGCCGCGATCGGCCGCGACGTGGACAAGACCCGCGAGATCCTCGCCGCCGCCGACGGGGAGTAAGAGCCGGTTCCTTCCGCCGCCCACCGGTCCGGTAGGCTGGCATGTCGGGTTTGCTGCGGTCCGCGGCGGCGCCCGCCCGGGGGCTTCCCGGTACTTCGAGCGCGGACTGGAACAACAGGAGTGAATTCGTGGCGCTGACCACCGAGCAGAAGAAGGCGATCCTCGCCGACTACGGGGTGCACGAGAAGGACACCGGTTCGCCGGAGGCGCAGATCGCGCTGCTGACCAAGCGCATCTCCGACATCACCGAGCACCTCAAGAAGCACAAGCACGATCACCACACCCGCCACGGTCTGATGCAGCTCATCGGCCGTCGCAAGCGCCTGTCGAAGTACCTGCAGGACAAGGACATCGAGCGCTACCGTGCCCTGATCGAGCGGCTCGGACTGCGTCGCTGAGGGTCGCGACACACGTTCTGCACAGGCAGTTCGCAAGGCAGCCGACGGGGAGGCTTAGAATCTCCCCGTCGGCTTGTCGTGTGTGGGGGCCACTCGGCCACCGGCACGACGACGACACAGCCGTACGCACCCGTCGCGTGGCGTCGGTCTTCGGTAGTGGCTTTTCGGCACGACAGCCCGGAGAGCTTCGATCGATGACCGCCTCCGCGTCGCCGCTTCCAAGGGGAATCGACCGGGTGTGCGCGCACGATGCGCGCCCGAGCCGGGTACGGCTGACGACAGCTGGATCGCGCATACCCTGCGCTGGATCCGGCGAGACGAGAGGTTGAGAAAAGAAATATGTCGGACACTGTGACCAGCTCCGCCGTCGAGGTCGAACCCGGTGTGTTCGAATCGGTGGCCCTGATCGACAACGGCAGCTACGGCACCCGCACCGTCCGGTTCGAGACCGGGCGGCTGGCCAAGCAGGCCGCCGGATCCGTCGTCGCCTATCTCGACGACGAGACCATGCTGCTGTCGGCCACCTCGGCCGGCAAACAGCCCAAGGACCAGTTCGATTTCTTCCCGCTGACGGTCGACGTCGAGGAGCGGATGTATGCCGCGGGCCGCATCCCGGGCTCGTTCTTCCGCCGTGAGGGCCGCCCGTCCACCGACGCGATCCTCACCTGCCGCCTGATCGACCGCCCGCTGCGCCCGTCGTTCGTCGACGGCCTGCGCAACGAGATCCAGGTCGTCGTGACGGTCATGAGCCTGGACCCGAAGGACCTGTACGACGTCGTCGCGATCAACGCGGCCTCGGCGTCCACCCAGATCGCGGGCCTGCCCTTCTCGGGTCCGGTCGGCGGCGTGCGCGTCGCGCTGATCGAGGGGCAGTGGGTCGCCTTCCCGACCGTCGAGCAGCTCGAGGGCGCGGTCTTCGACATGGTCGTGGCCGGCCGTGTGGTCGAGTCCGGCGATGTCGCGATCATGATGGTCGAGGCCGAGGCCACCGAGAACGTGATCAGCCTGGTCGAGGGTGGCGCGCAGGCGCCGACCGAGGCCGTGGTCGCCGAGGGTCTCGAGGCCGCCAAGCCGTTCATCGCCCGCCTGTGCCGGGCGCAGCAGGACCTGGCCCGGCTGGCCGCCAAGCCGACCGAGGACTTCCCGCTGTTCCCGCCCTACGAGCCGGACGTCTACACCGCCGTCGAGGGCACCGCGAAGAACCCGCTCAGCGAGGCGCTGTCCATCGCGGGCAAGCAGGAGCGCGAGGAGAAGATCGACGAGATCAAGCTCTCGGTGCTGTCGAGCCTGGCCGAGGACTTCGCGGGCCGGGAGAAGGAGATCGGCGCGGCGTTCCGCTCGGTCACCAAAAAGCTTGTGCGCCAGCGCATCCTGTCCGACGGCTTCCGTATCGACGGCCGTGGCCTGGCCGACATCCGGGCGCTCTCGGCCGAGGTGGCCGTGGTGCCGCGGGCGCACGGTTCGGCGCTGTTCGAGCGTGGCGAGACCCAGATCCTGGGCGTCACCACCCTCGACATGGTGAAGATGGCGCAGCAGGTCGACTCGCTCGGCCCGGAGACCTCCAAGCGCTACATGCACCACTACAACTTCCCGCCGTATTCGACCGGTGAGACCGGCCGCGTCGGCTCCCCGAAGCGGCGCGAGATCGGCCACGGCGCGCTCGCCGAGCGTGCGCTGGTGCCGGTGCTGCCCTCGCAGGAGGAGTTCCCGTACGCCATCCGGCAGGTGTCGGAGGCGTTGAGCTCCAACGGTTCCACCTCGATGGGTTCGGTCTGCGCCTCGACGCTGGCGCTGCTGAACGCCGGTGTGCCGCTGAAGGCTCCGGTGGCCGGTATCGCGATGGGCCTGGTGTCCGACGCGGTGCGCAACGACCAGGGCGAGGAGGAGACCCGCTACGTCGCGCTGACCGACATCCTCGGCGCCGAGGACGCCTTCGGCGACATGGACTTCAAGGTTGCCGGCACCCGCGAGTTCGTCACCGCGCTGCAGCTGGACACCAAGCTGGACGGCATCCCGTCCAAGGTGCTGGCCGGTGCGCTGAGCCAGGCCCGCGACGCGCGCCTGACCATCCTGGACGTGATGGCCGAGGCCATCGCCACCCCGGACGAGATGAGCCCGTACGCGCCGCGCGTCACCGCGATCAAGATCCCGGTCGACAAGATCGGCGAGGTGATCGGTCCCAAGGGCAAGGTCATCAACCAGATCACCGAGGACACCGGCGCCAACATCTCCATCGAGGACGACGGCACCGTGTTCGTCGGCGCCACCGACGGCCCGTCGGCGCAGGCGGCGATCGATCAGATCAACGCGATCGCCAACCCGCAGATGCCGAAGGTGGGCGAGCGGTTCCTGGGCACGGTCGTCAAGACCACCGCCTTCGGCGCGTTCGTCTCGCTGCTGCCGGGGCGCGACGGCTTGGTGCACATCTCGAAGCTGGGCAACGGCAAGCGGGTCGCGAAGGTCGAGGACGTGGTGAACGTCGGCGACAAGATTCGCGTCGAGATCGCCGACATCGACAACCGAGGCAAGATCTCCCTGGTTCCGGTGGACGAGGAAGAGTCGGCGGACGCGGTCGTCAGCGACAACACTGCTGCGGTCGAGGCCGGTGCCGAGTAATCATTTCGGTGTGACGAAGAAGAAGTCGGCTTCCCCCTTGCTCGTCACCGAGCAGGGGGGTTCTTCGCTCCGACTCGCTCCCACGGACGCCCCGCTCGCCGATACCGGCGTGCGGCGGACCGTGCTGCCCGGCGGGCTGCGCGTGGTGACCGAACATGTGCCGGGCGTGCGGTCGGCCTCCGTCGGGGTCTGGGTCGGCGTGGGATCGCGCGACGAGGGGCCCACGGTGGCCGGCGCCGCGCATTTCCTGGAGCACCTGCTGTTCAAGCAGACCCCGACCCGGTCGGCGCTGGACATCGCGCAGGCCATGGACGCGGTCGGCGGCGAACTGAACGCGTTCACCGCCAAGGAACAGACCTGCTACTACGCGCACGTGCTGGACGAGGACCTGCCGCTGGCGGTGGATCTGGTGTCGGACGTGGTGCTCAACGGGCTGTGCAAGCCCGAAGACGTGGCGGTCGAGCGGCAGGTGGTGCTCGAGGAGATCTCGATGCGCGACGACGACCCGGAGGACATGGTCGGCGACGCGTTCCTCACCGCGCTGTTCGGCGACCACCCGGTGGGACGGCCGGTCATCGGCACGGTCGAATCGATCGAGGGCATGACCGCGGCGCAGTTGCGCGGCTTCCATCTGCGCCGGTACCGGCCGGACCGGATGGTGGTCGCGGTCGCGGGCAATGTGGAGCACGAGCACACGGTCGAGCTGATCCGGCGCGCGTTCGCCGGGCGGCTCGATCCGGCGCGCGAACCGGCGCCCCGGCGCGAGGGCCACTTCCGGCCCCGCACCCCGCCCCAGCTGCACCGGATCTACCGCGACAGCGAGCAGGCGCACCTGGTGTTCGGGGTGCGGGCGTTCGGGCGGCACGAGGGACACAAGCGCTGGCCGCTGTCGGTGCTGAACACGGTGCTCGGCGGCGGGCTCAGTTCGCGGCTGTTCCAGCGCATCCGGGAGGAGCGCGGCCTGGCGTACTCGGTGTACTCCAGCGTGGACACCTTCGCCGACACGGGCGCGTTCTCCGTGTATTTGGGCTGCCAGCCCGAAAACCTGGGTCAGGTGGCGGGTTTGGCGCGCGAGGTGCTGGAGGAGGCCGCCGACACCGGCATCACCGACGCCGAATGCGCCCGCGCGAAGGGCTCGCTGCGCGGCGGTCTGGTGCTCGGACTCGAAGATTCCGGTTCCCGCATGAACCGCATCGGCCGCAGCGAACTCAGCTACGGCAACCACCGCAGCGTGTCGGATACCCTCGCCCGCATCGACGCGGTCACCACCGCCGAGGTCTCGGCCGTGGCCCGCACCCTGCTGTCGCGCCCGTTCGCGGTCTCGGTGGCGGGGCCGTACCGCCGCACCCGCGATCTCCCCTCCGCCGTGCGGAACCTGGTGCGCGGCTGAGGGTTACGGGGTGTCCGGCCACGCGGGCGCTCAGGCAGGGTGACCGTCGGCCGGTGTTCGACCCGGCGTGGTAACGGCGGTCTCGTGCACCGAGCGCCAGCTGTAGAGTTGACCGTCGGTGCGCAGGACCGCGGTGACGCGGCGCTTGGAAGTGATACCGGCGTAATGGTTTTCGGCCGCGAAGCGCACCACGACGAGATTGGTGGCGCGGGCGATCTCGGCGACCTCGGAGATCGCGATCTCCAGGCCGGGCTGGGCGTTGCGGGCCGACCATACCCCGGCCAGCAGCGCGTCGCGGTCGATGGCGTCGCCGGTGGTGACCACCGAGGTGAAGCCGTCGTCGAGAGCGTTGGCGAAGCGGTCGAACACCTTGGGCGGGGCGTCGGAGCCCAGCCATTCAGCGAGGTCGGAGTGCAGATCCACGACCACGTCGGCGAGTTCGGCGAGCGGTGACATCTAGCGCTCGGACTCTGCCCGGTTGGCCGCGCCCACGATCGCGTCGAGCAGGCCGGGCAGTTCCCGCTCCACCTCCTCGGTGCGCAGCCGGGCGTAGGTCTGGCCGTCCTCCACGATCTTCTCGGTGAGACCGGCCTGGCGCAGCGTCTTCAGGTGGTGGGTCGCGGTCGACTTGTTGATCGTGTCGTAGAGCCGGCCGCAACGAACCGCGGTGCCGGCGTTGGCAAGTCGGCGCACCATCTCGAGACGCACCGGATCGTGCAGTGCGTCGAGCACGGTCTGCACCGTCGCGACCGGAAATGCCTCGACGACGCGTCTGGTCTCCGTCATGATCTTCCTCACGGACGGTTTGATGGGAATCGAACGGCGGTTACGGTTGTTGAGTTCGATCGCAATCAAACTTACCTGATGGAGAGGGAGCGATGGCAGCGACTGTGGCTGTTCCTCCGGTCGAGCGGGCGACGCAACCCTGGGCCTACGCATTGATTCTGGTCGCCAGCGGCGTCGCGCTCGGAGTGTCCGGCGCACCCGCGCCGCTGTACGGCCTGTACCAGAAGGAGTGGCATTTCACCCCGTTGACCACAACGATCGTGTTCGCCGTCTACGCGATCGCCGCGCTGGGCGCGGTGCTGGTCTCCGGCAAGATCTCCGACGTGGTGGGCCGCAAGCCGGTGCTGCTGGGCGCCATCGCCACCATGGTCGTCGGGCTTGCGGTGTTCCTGCTGGCCGACAATGTCGCGATGTTGCTGGTGGCGCGAGCGCTGCACGGGATCGCGGTCGGGGCGACGGTGGTGTCCGGTGCGGCTGCGCTGCTGGATCTGCGGCCCCAGCACGGCGCGCGGTCCGGGCAGCTGACCGGTGTGGCGTTCAATGTCGGTATGGCCGTGGCGATTCTGGGTTCGGCCCTGCTGGCGCAGTACGTCCCGCATCCGCTGCGCACGCCGTATGTGGTGATCACCGTGCTCTGCCTGCTGATCGGGGTCGGCGTGGTGGCGATGCGCGAGACCCACACCAAGCGGGTTTCCGGACCGATTCGGATCGCGAGACCGGCTGTGCCGCAGGAGATCCGGGCCGACTTCTGGTTCTCGGCGCTGGGTGTGATGGCGGCCTGGTCGGTGCTGGGCGTGCTGCTGTCGCTGTATCCGTCGCTGGCGGCGGAGCAGACCGGTGTGCACAACCTGGTGTTCGGCGGGGCGGTCGTCGCCTCGACCGCGACCGCGGGTGCGCTGGCGCAGTTGTTCGCGACGCGGATCCCGGCGCGGCGCGCGGCCATCGGCGGTGACACCGGCATGGCTCTGGCCCTGTTGCTGACCATTCCGGCGCTGGCCACGCACAACTGGGCGGTCGTTTTGGTGGCCGGGGTGTTGCTGGGCGGTACTTTCGGGCTCGGGTTCGGCGGCTCGCTGCGGCATCTGTCCAATGTTGTGCCGCAGCACAAGCGGGGGGAGACGATGTCGGCGTACTACCTGCTGGCCTATTCGGCGATGGCGTTGCCGACCATCGTGGCCGGGTGGGCGGCGACGACCTGGGGAATGGGGACGGTGTTCCCCTGGTTCGTGGGTGTGGTCGCGGCGGCGTGCCTGGTGGCGGCGGCAATCGGGCTGCGCGGGAACCGGGCGGCCGCGCGCCGGGCGGTGGCCTGAAACGTTAGGCGGCATAACGGAAATCGTCGCTCACTCTGCGGTGGGCGGCGATTTCCGGCTACCATGCGGCTATGGCTCGGCGGGGGAGATTAGGTCAACGGTTGGTGCGGCGGATGCGGCGTTCGGCTCTGCTGTTGTCGGTGGTGACGGCGGTGCTCGGCGGGCTGGCGATTTCCGGCGCGGCGTGGTGGGCGCTGTGGCTGCTGCTCGGCGCGAAGACGGAGACGCCGAATCAGGTGGACCTCACCAAGATCGCCCTGTCGGTGACGGCCGGCGTCGGCGGCGCGGTGGCATTGGTGGTCGCGTACCGGCGGCAGCGCGACAACGAGCGCGGGCGCTTCGCGGAACTGTTCGGCGCGGCGGCCAAGCAGCTCGGGGATCCGGATGTGGCCGTGCGGATCGCCGGGGTGTACGCCATGGCCGGTGTCGCGGACGAGTTCAGCGCGCGGGGGCGGCGCCAGCAGTGCATCGATGTGCTGTGCGGATATCTGCGATTACCTTACGACCCGCGCGACGGCGCGAATCATCTCGTGTCGCGGAAGGAAACGGCCGCCGGGGCCGACAGTGACACCGGCCCGCAGATCGAGCGGAGTTTCCAGATCCGGCAGAACGACAGCGAGGTACGCCGGACGATCGTCGCGGTGATCGTGGCCCATCTGCGGCCCTCGGCCGAAATACCGTGGTGCGCCTACAATTTCAATTTCGACGACGCCGTGCTGGAAGACGTGGATTTCCGGTACGCGACCTTCGCGGGTAAGCACACTCATTTCCGCGGCGCGTATTTCACCGGCGCGCGGTCGGCGAACTTCGAGAATGTCGAGTTTCGCGGTAAGCATGTCACGTTCCATGGGGCCACCTTCGCCGACACGGTGTCGTTCGCGGGCGCGCGATTCGTCGGCGCCGACCGCGAGGACAACGGAACCGGCCGCGCCGGGGCAAGCTTCTCCCGTGCCACGTTCCGGGCTCGGGTGTCCTTCGAGGGGGCTGAATTCGGTGGTCCGCGCGTTCGGTTCACCGGCGCGACCTTCTCCGGCGAGGAGACCGTTTTCTCCGGCGCCCGATTCGGCTCCGACGCGGTGATTTTCGACGGCGCTACCTTCGATGGAGCGCGCGTCCGGCTCGACGGCGCCATTTTCGACGGGGCGCAGGTCTCGTTCGCGGGCACCCGCTTCTATGCCGCCCGCACCTCCTTCGACGGCGCCCGGCTCGGCGGCAGACCCCGCTGGCGGCGCGCCGGGACCGAGCTGGTCGACTTCCGTCGCGCCGAATTCCACGGCAGCGTATCGTTCGCCGACGCCCGTTTCTCCGGCGCGACCACGGATTTCTCCGGCGGCGACTTCTTCGGTGAGATCTCCTACCGCAGAACAGGTTTCACCGCCCACACCACGCGGTTCGACGAGCCCAAGGCATGGGTGGGCGTCACCGTGGACTGGGACGACGACCTCACCCGACGGCCCACCCACCTCTCACCGCTACCCTGGCCGCCCGTTCCGGCCGACCCGCCGCCGATCCGGACGGATTAGGAACTCCGTGCGATCCGAGGCGGTGTGTCCGGGTCCAGCTCGGCGGTCGTCGCCTGGTCGGTTCGCCGCATGCCTCGGCACGTGTCGTCGGCGCCGCATCGGCGGCCGCTCGACCGGTTCGCCTGCTCAGGTGGCAGAACCGCCCGCCCGGGTTGCTGTCCACGGGAGGTGGAGCCGGGCGGGCGAGGACGCGAGTGACGGGGGTGGGGCGTGGTTGACTGGGCGGTATGTCGGTCGAAGGGAAGTCGCGGGGTGTGCGGGGGCGGATCATGTGGCGGGTGATGCCCCGGTTGCTGCGCCCGGTCGGCGGTGTGCGGGCGGCACACGCGGAGGCGGTGGCGGGGAAGCGAATTCTGCTCACGGGCGCCTCCGCCGGGGTGGGCCGGGCCGCGGCGCTGCGGCTGGCGGAGGCCGGGGGCGAGGTGATTCTGGTGGCCCGGCGCGGTGACGAGCTGGAGCGGCTCGGTGACGAGATCGCGGCGGTCGGGGGCAAGGCCGAGCGCCGGGTCTGCGATATGGCCGACAGCGACCGGGTCGACGAACTGGTGCAGTGGGTGACCGGCACCTACGGCGCGGTGGATGTGCTGATCAACAATGCCGCCCGCTCGATCCGGCGACCGCTCGAGGAGTCCTTCGACCGGATGCACGACTTCCGGCGCACCATGGCGGTCAACTACTTCGGAGCCGTCCAGCTCACCCTCGGGCTGCTGCCCGCCATGGTGGAACGCGGCGCGGGGCACGTGATCAACGTCGGCACCTGGACCGTCGCCGCCGACACCTCCCCGCGCTTGGCCGCCTACCACGCGTCCAAGGCGGCGCTCGCGGGCTTCGGCCGCTGCGCGGACGGCGAATTGTCGGCCCGCGGAATAGCTTTCACCTCCATCCACTACCCGCTCGTGCACACCGCCATGAGCGCCCCCACCGAGCGCTACCGCCGCATGCCCGGCCTCACCCCCGAACAGGCCGCCGAATGGCTGGTCCACGCGATCGCCACCCGCCCCGTCCGCATGGTCCCCCACTACGCCGCAGCCCTCCGCGCGGTCGGCCTGCTCGCGCCCCGCACGGTAGACCGCTGGTTGATGCGCTGGGCGTGACCAGGCGTTACCGCCCGCCGATCGCATCTGCCGCGTTGTGCGTGGTTAGTGCTTGCGGCCGACGGTGATCACGTCGGGGACCAGCCAGCGGGGTAGGGGCCGGTCGATTCTGCGTTGGTTCGAGACGTCGAAACCCGCCTGGCGCAGGAGGTTTCGCATCTCGGCGGGGGACGGTGCGTGGTAGGGGCTGAAGGTGGTGCGGGTGAGTTGGCGGACGGGGCTCGCGAGGTGTCCGGCCGGATTCACCGTGGAGACCGCCACCAAGCCGTCCGGCACCAGCACCCGGGCGAACTCGTCGAGTGCGGCGGGCTGGTCGAAGAAATGGAACGCGCTGGTGGTGACCACCGCGTCGAGCGACTCGTCGCCGAACGGGAGACGCTCGGCCGGGGCCTGTAACCACGTCACCCGCGGGGAACGGGTGCGGGCCTGGGCCAGCATGCCGGGAGACGCGTCGACGCCGAACACCTGCTCCGGCTCCAACTCGCGCTGGATCCGGGTGGTGAGAATGCCGGTGCCGCAACCGATGTCGGCGATCCGGCGGCACCCCGCCGCCCGCAGCTCGGCGAGCACCTGATCCTGCGGCGGCCGGTACACGACATGCTGGAGCAGCGGGCTGTCGTAACCGCGCGCGATCCGGCCGAACGAGCCGGTGATCAGCCGGTTGAGATTGCGGGTCGGGGAGGTCGTCTTCATGAATTCGCCTCATCGGTGGTCGGCGCGTGCTCGAGAGAAATACCTGCGGCGATTATGGCACCGGTGGCACCGGTCCGCGCACGCCCGGTACCCGCGCACACCCGGCCCGGCGGTGTGCGTGCTGCGTGTGGGTCCCTGGTCTGGCGGTGTGCGTGCTGGGCGTGGGTGCCTGGACCGGCGCCGTGCCTGCTGCGTGTGGGTACTCCGGTCTGGCGCCGTGCCTGCTGCGGGGTGGGCGCCTGGCCCGGCGGCGTGCGTGCTGCGTGTGGGGGTGCCTGGTTTGGCGGTGTGCGTGCTGGGTGTGGGTGCCTGGTTTGGCGGTGTGCCTGCTGCGTATGGGTACTCCGGTCTGGCGGCGTGTCTGCTGCCCGCGCGGTAGCGTCGGGTCCATGAGGATTCGCGGTGCTGTCCTGGAACGAATCGGTGATCGGTCGCCGTACGCCGAGTCGAAGCCCCTCGTCGTGGACGAACTGGACCTCGGGGCACCCGGTCCCGGCGAACTGCTGGTCCGCATCGAGGCCGCCGGGCTGTGCCACTCCGACCTGTCGGTGGTCGACGGCAATCGCGTGCGGCCGGTGCCGATGCTGCTCGGCCACGAGGCGGCGGGCCGCGTGGAGCAGGCCGGTTCGGGAACCGACCTGGAGATCGGGCAGCGGGTGGTGATGACCTTCCTGCCCCGATGCGGGAACTGCGCGGGCTGCGCGACCGGCGGCCGCACCCCGTGCGTGCCGGGCAGCGCCGCCAACAACAGCGGTGAACTGCTCACCGGCGGCCGCCGACTGCGGCGGCGCGGCGAACCGGTACACCACCACCTCGGCGTCTCCGGATTCGCGACACACGCGGTCGTCGACCGGCGTTCGGTCGTGCCCGTCGACGACGACGTGCCGCCCGAGGTGGCGGCCGTGCTCGGCTGCGCGGTGCTGACCGGCGGCGGGGCGCTGCTGAACTCGGCGCGGCCGGGTCCGGGTGATCGCATCATGGTCGTCGGCCTGGGCGGGGTCGGCATGGCGGCGCTGCTCGTCGCGGCGTCGCTGCGCGAGGAACTGGGCAGCACGGTGATCGCCGTCGACACGCTGCCCGAAAAGCTTGCGCTGGCAACGGATCTCGGTGCGGACCAGGTATTCACTCCCGCCGAACTGGCCGAACGGGACGTGCGGGCCGATGTCGTGGTCGAGGCGGCCGGCAATGTGCGGGCGTTCGAGACCGCCGTCGCCGCCACTGCGCCGGGGGGCGCCACCGTCACCGTCGGCCTGCCCAATCCCGAGGCGCGAGCGAGCATTTCACCGCTGGGATTGGTGGCGCAGGGCCGGTCGATCGTCGGCAGCTACCTCGGTTCGGCCGTGCCGGAACGCGACATTCCGGAATACATCGGGATGTGGCGCGAGGGGCGGCTGCCCGTCGAGCGCCTCGTATCCGCGCGGATCCGGCTCGAGGACATCAACGCGGCCATGGACGAGCTGGCCGCCGGGCACGGCCTGCGCCAGGTCATCGTGTTCGACTGAGCGGCTGTCGAGGGGACGGCTCCCGGCTCCCGATGCTGCGGCGGCTAGGCTCGGCTGCGCAGCAGAAGTCGACGCATGTGAGGAGTTCAGGGTGACTGCGAACCGGATCCGGGTGGGTGTGCTCGGCGCGCGCGGCAAGGTCGGGCAGGCGATCTGCGCGGCGGTCGAGGCGGCCGGTGATCTGGAACTGGTCGCGCAGGTCGACAAGGACGACTCGCTGGCGGCGTTCACCGACGCGGGTGCTCAGGTCGTGGTCGATTTCACCCATCCCGACGTGGTGATGCCCAACCTGCGCACTCTGGTGGAGAACGGCATTCACACCGTGGTCGGCACCACCGGGTTCGACGAAGGCCGGTTGGCGGAGGTCCGCGGCTGGCTGTCCGCCGCGCCGGGGGTAGGGGTGCTGATCGCCCCGAACTTCGCGATCGGCGCGGTGCTGTCCATGCGGTTCGCCGAGCAGGCGGCGCGCTGGTTTGACTCGGTCGAGGTGATCGAACTGCACCACCCGAACAAGGCCGACGCGCCCTCGGGCACGGCGTACCGGACGGCGGGCATCATCGCCGAGGCGCGCAAGTCGGCGGGTGTGGGCCCCAGCCCCGATGCCACCACCACCGAACTCGACGGCGCCCGCGGCGCGAACGTGGACGGCGTGCGCGTGCACTCGGTGCGGCTCGCCGGCTTGGTCGCTCACCAGGAAGTGCTGTTCGGCACCCAGGGCGAGACACTGACCATCCGCCACGACTCCCTGGACCGCTCCTCCTTCGCACCGGGTGTGCTGCTCGGCGTGCGGCAGATCGCCACCCGTCCCGGCCTCACCGTCGGCCTCGACTCCTTCCTGGACCTGTGAGCGGCATGGAGTTCGGCGGAGGGACATCGTGAGGGGCGGGGACGCCCGCCAGGTGTCGGTGAAGCTCGCCTTTCTCGCGTTTCTGGTGCTGGCGCTGGCCTTCTACTTCGTGCTGCTGGGGCGGATCGCGGTGGAGTTGATCCGGTCGGGCGGGGTGGCGGCGGTTGCCATCGGGGTCGGCGTGCTGATCCTGCCGATCCTGGGTGTCTGGATTGTCGCGACCAGTATTCGCGCCGCCCTCGCACACCAGCGGCTCGCTCGGCGCATGCATGAGGAGGGCGGCGAACTCGATGTTACCGACCTGCCGCGCCGACCTTCCGGACGGATCGAAAAGGCCGCCGCCGACGCCCTTTTCGAGCAGGTGCGGGGCGAATGGGAAGCCGACCCGGAGAACTGGCGCACGAACTATCGAGCCGCCCGCGCCTACGACTACGCCGGTGACCGCACCCGGGCCCGCGAGACCATGCGCCGCGCGGTCGCATTGGAACGTCTCGAGCGCGAAAGTGAGCGCTAGCGTTGCGTGACCACGCCGTTATTCCGCCCTAACGATTCGAAACCGTTGCGTGGCACGATCAGCGGAGCCGGTCGATCGCATCGGCGAGGCTGTACACGGGGGTCACCGAATCCGGTAGCAGCGCCTCGTCCCAGCCGGGGCCGCCGACGTACACCCGGGCGCGCCCGGCAAGGCAGGCCCGGACCGCCGATGTCAGCGCGGTCGATTCCTGCTGTGACCACAACACGATGGAGACCGGCCGGGGATGGCGGTCGAGGGTGTCGGTCAGAGCGCTCGTCGGCACGTTCGCGCCCAGCATGAGCGCGCCGATCCCGAGTTCGGCGAGTGCGGCGCGCAGCACCTCGAGCGGAAGCGCGTGGGTCTCGCCGCTGGTGCACGCGAGGACCACGGCCCCCGGATCCGCCGGCGGCGGAGCGACCCGGTGCAGCACCGCGGTGATGCACCACGACAGCAGATGCTCCACGTCGATACAACCCACGCCGTCTTTCTGCTGCGCGACAACCTCGGCGAATGTGGGGCGGCACAAGGCATTCCATGTGTCGGCCACGCCGAACGCCCGGAAATGAGCGGTCAGCAACGCGGTGGTCCGAGTGGCGTCCAGAGCGAACGCGGCCGTGAGCAGGGTCGCGCTGTCGCCGTGCTCTGCCACCGGAGCCCGTACCGAGGCGGCGGCGCCGGCGGGACTGGCGCCGCCACGGATCAAATCGACCATCCGCTCCAGCTGCGTGATGTCGGCCTCGGTGTAGAGGCGGTGCCGCCCGGGCCGATCGCGTGGCGGCCCGATGTCGTAGCGGTGGTTCCAACTTCGCAGCGTGGCCGTCGGGATACCGAGCCGTTCGGCGACCGCGCGCACGGTGTATCCCGCGTCCGAGTGGGGGCCGGAACCAGCGGGCATGGAAGACATTCTGCCTCCAGGCTTGGCGCGGGCCCGGCACGGTCCGGCGGTTCCGGGAGGTTTCGACGACGTGCAACGCTTATGCAACGTTTGTGCGTAGGATGGACGGCAATCGACTCAGGAGGTGCTCGTGACCGCTCGCAGTCCACACCGTTTCCGCTGGGGTGCCGCCGTGACCGCCCTGCTCGGTGCGGTATCGCTACTGTTCACGGCGGCGCCGATGGCGGTTGCCGCGCCGGCTCCGGTACCGCGACTCGACCTCCAGCGGTATCTCGGCACGTGGCATCAGCTGGCCGCGGTTCCGCAGTACTTCAATCTCGCCTGCGCACGGGACACTCGCGCCGAGTATGCCCTCGACCCGGCGGGCGACGTATCAGTGCACAACAGCTGCGTCACCTGGGCCGGCACAAGCAACGAGATCACCGGCACGGCCACAGTGACCGATTCGGTGACGGGCGCGCAGCTGCATGTCACTTTCCCGGGTGTGCCTACTCTCCAACAGCGATACGGTCAGCCGAACTATGTCGTTACCGGCCTCGCGTCGGACTATTCCTGGGCAGTGGTAACCGACCCCGCTTCGGTCTCCGGATTCGTGCTGTCACGTGGCCCGAGGCTGGACATGCCTCAATGGCAGGCCGTGCGAGACGCGATCGTGGCCGCCGGTCAGGACACCTGCCGTTACCTGACTTCGCCTACATCGGGCGGGGACACCGCGATCCGTCCCCTCTGCTCGATCTGATCCAGCCGATGGCGGCTGCCGCGAGGGTCGCGCCGGCGGTAGGTGGGTTTGAGCCGCCCGGCCACTGCCGACGCCACCCTCGTGGCAGCCGCCGACCGCGACAATCGATCGGAGGTCTCCGATGACCGTGACGGTCGCCCTGTTCACCCGTGATCTGCGCGTACACGACAACCCCACGCTGACCGCCGCGCAGCGAGAAGGCCACGCGGTGGTGCCGCTGTTCGTCGTCGACGACGGAATCGTCGCCGCGCGGGCGTCGGCGAACCGGGCGCGCTTTCTCGCCGCCGCCCTCGCCGAACTGGACGCCGAACTGCGGGCGGTTGCGGGACGCCTGGTGATTCGGCACGGGGACGTCGTGTCGGCGGTGGACCGGGTCGTCGGCGAGGTCGGTGCGACGAGCGTGCACATCGCCGCGGACGTGAGCTGGTACAGCCGCCGGCGAGCGGATGCGCTGCGGGAGCGGCTCGCCCGGCGCGATTGCGAACTGCGCGAACACGGCGGGTCGATCACCGCGGTCGACCCGTCCGAGCTGTCACCGGCGACCGGGCGCGACCACTTCGCCGTCTTCACTCCGTATTACCGGCGTTGGCTGGAGGTGCCGCTGCGGCGCCCGCTGCCGAAGCCCGCGCGGCTGTGTGTGCCGACGCTCGACAGCGAACCGCTGCCCGGCTCCGAGGCCGCGGCGGGTTCGCCACAACTGTCCGTCGGCGGCGAGACCACCGCGCGGAAGTTGTTGCGGCGCTGGCTGTCCGGGCCGATCGGTGACTACGCCTCGGCGGCCGACAGCCTGTGTGCCGAAGCCACCTCGCGGCTGTCGCCCCATCTGCACTTCGGGTGCCTGTCGCCGACGGAAGTGCTCGCCCGCGCCGACGTGTCGAGTGCGGGCGGCGCGGCGTTCGCCCGGCAACTCGCCTGGCGGGACTTCCACCACCAGGTGCTGGCCGCGCGCCCCGACGCCGCGTGGCGCGACTACCGGCCGGGTCCGCGCGCGTGGCGGGACGACCCACACGCGTCGGACGCCTGGCGGAGCGGGCGGACCGGCTATCCGATCGTCGACGCGGCCATGCGGCAACTGCGTGCCGAGGGCTGGATGCACGGCCGTGCCCGGCTGATCGTGGCCAGTTTCCTGACCAAGAGCCTGCGGCTGGATTGGCGCATCGGCGCCGACCACTTCCTGCGCTGGCTGGTCGACGCCGATATCGCCAACAACCAGCTGAACTGGCAGTGGGCGGCGGGCACCGGCACCGACACCCGGCCCAACCGGGTGCTCAATCCGCTGCGCCAGGCCGACCGGCACGATCCCGAGGGCGAGTTCGTGCGTCGCTGGGTACCGGAGCTCGCGGGCCTGCCGGGCGCCGCGGTGCACCGGCCGTGGCGTGCCGGCGTACCGGCCGAGCTCTATCCGCCGCCGATCGTCGAATGTCACGGGATGTGAGCAGCTCGCCGCGGGGAAGTCATTGCGGCGGATGCACTTTCGCCCAATGCTCGGCGATGTCGATGCGCCGCGCCAGCCATACCTTGTCATGTGACTGGACGTAGTCGAGGAAGCGGCCGAGGGCCGCCGCTCGTGCCGGGCGGCCCGCCAATCGGCAGTGCAGGCCGACCGACAACATCTTCGGCGCGCCGGCCGCGCCCTCGGCGTAGAGCACGTCGAAGGCGTCCTTCAGATACGTGAAGAACTCCTCGCCGTTGGCGAATCCCGCCGGGGAGGAGAACCGCATGTCGTTGGCCTCCAACGTGTACGGCACCACCAGGTGGTCCTGCCCGTGGACCCGAACCCAGTACGGCAGATCGTCGGCGTAGGAGTCGGAGTCGTAGGTGAAACCGCCGTGCTCGACCACCAGTTCGCGGGTCTGTGGCGAGTCGCGCCCGGTGTACCAGCCGCGCGGCGGCGCGCCGAACAGGTCGGTGAAGATGCGCACCGCCTCGGCCAGGTGCTCGCGCTCGATCTCCGGATCCACCAGCTGGTAGGAGATCCAGCGCAGCCCGTGGCAGGCCACCTCGTAGTCCAGCCGCCGGAAGGCCGCCACCGCCTCCGGATTTCGTTCCAGCGCACGAGCGACACCGAAGATCGTCAGCGGAATGCCGCGGCTCTCGAACGCCCGCAGCACCCGCCACAACCCCGCGCGCGAACCGTACTCGTAGAGCGTCTCCATGCTCAGATGACGGTTGGGAAAGGCTTGTGCCGGAACGATATCCGACAGGAACGTCTCCGATCCCTCGTCCCCGTCGAGGACGCAGTTCTCACCACCCTCCTCGTAGTTGAGCACGAACTGCACGGCCACATTGGCTTCGCCGGGCCAGTGCGGATGCGGCGGGTTGGGGCCGTACCCGACCATGTCACGGCCGTAATCGCTCATGCCGCAGCCTCTTTCGCCGCTCGCGGAGCACGGCATCGAACGCCGCCCGTCACGACGGGTCCTCGCGCAACCGGTCGAGCGCGTCGTCGGCCAGGTGCCCGAGCACCGGCTCCGCGGCCAAGCGCGTGCGGGCCGACTCGGTGAGCGTGCCGAACACGCGCAGCCGCGCGAAACCGCCGTCCGGATAGACGTCCAGGCGTACCTCGGTGACCGGGTCGGCCGTCTCGATCGGGAAGCGGTGCCGGGTGTCGGGCAGCAGGCTCGTGCGCGCGAGCAGTTCCACCTCGGTGCCGTCGGCGCGGATTCCGGTGAGGCGGGCGGCGCCCGGGCTGTTGAACAGGAAGTAGGAGGTGTCGATCTCGACGGCGTCCAGCACGCCCTCGCCCGTCAGCCGCACCCGCACCCAGTCGTTGCCGCCGCCGCGTCGCCGGGCGGTCTCCCAGCCTTCGCCCATGATCCGGGCCCGGTCGGGGAGCAGCAGGTTCTGCGGCGAGGAGTAGAAGCGGTCGGAGCAGTCCACCACGCGCCCGCCGTTCTCCAGCCCGGCCAGGTCGAACCGGCCCGAACCCAGCCAGCGCAGGTCGGGTTTCGCCTCCCCGTGCACACGCAGCCGCGCCACGCCGCCGTCGGGATACATCCGCAACCGCACGTGAGTGAAGCGCTGTTCGGAGTCGACGGTGAAACTGTTGGCGGTGTCGCCCTCGACCTTGGCGCGCGGGACGAGGGTGGTCCAGCCCGGCCGGGCCGCGATCTCGTCGGCGGGCGGGTAACCCTCGATCGCGATCGCCTCCACCGAGATCTCCGGCGGATAGTTGCCCTTGAACCACGCGGTGTCGACGACCACGCCGCGGATGACGCCGGGCACGCCGAGCCGCACGACGGCCTCGTCGCAGTCGTCGGCGGCCGGTGCGTCACCGCCCGGCCGTCGCCGCCGCCGGGTCTCCCAGCCGTCGTACACCTTGCCCTTGTGCCCGAAGCTCTCCGTGGAGAAGGTGGCGGGCTCGGGCCGGATGAGGTTCTCCTTCTCCGCGAACGACTCGTCGTTGGCCCAGACGACCGCGCCGCCGAGCGAGCGCAGTGCCAGGTCCGGCAGCAGGGTGAAATCGTGTGGCGCACCGCTCATGTGAGTGGCAGTTTCCTTTCTCGCAACTGGTGGAGGACGTCGACGGTGGCGGCCGGGGCCTGCGCCGTGACGTCGCCGGGTCCGAAGGCGCCGCAGTCGAGCCCGCGCAGCACGACCGTGGCCAGCGCCTGCGCGGTCGCCGGTTCGTCGACGACGGCGCCACCGCGGCGCTGGAGGTATCGGTCGATGCGCGGCGCCGCGGCTCGCAGCGCGCCCCGGAAGAAGGTGTAGGTCGCCAGCCAGCGGGTGACCAGATGGCCGGGGTGCATGTCCCAGCCTTGGTAGTAGCCGCGCTCGAGTGACCGGGTGACCAGGCGGAAGTGCCGCGACACCGCCGCCGCGACCTCTTCGTCGGTGCCGATCGGGGCCACTTGGGTGGAGCCGTCGCACACCCACACGCCCGTCTGCGCGGCCGCCGCCTGCATGACCGCCTTGGCGTGATCGGCGACCGGATGCTCGAGGGATTGGAATTGTGCGGAGATCCCGCAGGCGGCGCTGTAATCGTAAGTGCCGTAGTGCAGTCCGCTGCACCGTCCGGCGCTGCGATGGATCGCGCGGGCGACCGTGGCGGTGCCGTCGGGGGCGACGATGGCCTGTGGGCTCTCGATCTGCAGCTCGAAACGCAAAGCGCCCGAAGGCAAGCCGTGCGCCGACTCCAGCGCCTCGCACAGCCGCACGGCGATGTCGGCCTGTTCGGCCGCGCGGATCTTCGGCACGGTGAACACGAACCCGTCCGGCACGCCGCCCGCACCGTCGAGCACCCGCTCCAGCGTGCCGATCGCCCGGCGGTACTCCGCCCCGGTCAGCCCCTTGATTCGAATGCCGCGGGAGAACACCGACGCGGGCAGCGTCGCCAGGATCTGCCCGGCGCGCACCGCATCCCGGTCCTCGACGTCGTCACCGCGCGTACCGTAGCCGTCTTCGAAATCCAGCCGAATATCCTGAATGGGCCGCTGCGCCAAGGTTTCTCGCACACGGGACAGGACTTCTTCCCCGCCCAGTTCGGTCAGCGGCCCGGCCTGTCGTTCCGCTAGTTCCGTTGCCGCCATACCCCATTCGTACGGCAGCTCCTCGGTCGCCTCGGCGGCGGACACGTAGGCCGTGTGGACGGGTTGCCCGGGGCGGTCTCCGGGATAGCACCGGGCCAACTCGGCGTCCACGTCGCGCAAGCGGGTCGCGACGGCCGACAGGAAGTCCGGCGGCAGGGTCATGCTCGCCCCTCTCCGGCCGCGGCCCCCGCCAGGTGCGTACGTGGCCGGGCGGAGCCCGCGTGCCCGTGCCGAGCACGCGGGCATCGGCGGGTCGGTGCGGGGCGCACGGCGCGCGGTCGGCCCGCGCGGGTGTCCGGCGGCAGGGTCATTCGCGCACCTCCGCGCCGCGCCGGGGAGCGGTGGGCGGTGCCGCTGGCCCGTCGGTCCCGAATTCCGCCAGCAGCCCCGTGTAGTGCTTGGGAAGTGGGGCGGCGAATTCGCCGCGGCCGGACTTGCGCAGGCCGAGGGTCACCAGCGACTGCACCGCGAGGGTGGCCGCGGCGACCCCGTCGACCACCGGGACCCCGGCCTCCGCGGTCAGGTATTCGGACAGGTCGGCCATGCCCGCGCAGCCGAGCACGATCGCGTCGGAGCCGTCCGCCGCGACCGCGGCGCGGCAGGCGTCGGCGATCACGCGCCGCACCTGCGGATCCTCGAGTTCGAGCACGGGGATGTCGGTGGCGTGGATGCCACGGCAGAACCGTTGCATCCCATAGCGTTCGGTGAGATCCTCGGCCTGTCCGACGGTGCGGGCCAGGGTGGTGACCACGCTGAACCCGCGGCCCAGGTGGCTCGCGGCCTGCATGGCCGCCTCGGCGATGCCGATCACCGGTCCACGCGCCCGTTCCCGCGCGGCGTACAGCCCCGGATCGCCGAAACAGGCGATCACGTAGCCGTCGACGCCCTCGGCCTCGCCGCGCGCGATCTCGGCCAGCAGCCCGGGCACCGCGAGCGCCTCGTCGTAGTGGCTCTCGATGGAGGCCGGGCCCATGGCCGAGGTGACCGACTCGACCACCGTGCCGGGCGTGGCGACCGCTCGCGCGCACTCGTCGATGAGCGCCGTCATGGCAGCCGTCGTGTTGGGATTGACTACACGAATTCTCATGTTCCTCAACGGGTCTCGGAAGGGACTGGGACGGGTAGCCGGAACCGGCCGCGGGTGGCGAGCACCCCGTAGGCGAGCAGGCCCAGCCCGCAGCCGATGAACCAGCTGTACTGCGCGGCGGTGTACATCCCGGTGAGCCGGCCGGAGGCCAGGACCGGGAACATCGCGGCGACGGCGCCGATGGCGGTCGCGATGATCGCCGCCGGGTTGTAGCCCTTGCGGTACCAGTATGTGCCGCGCGTGGCCATGGTGAACAGGTCGTCGACCACGACGTGCTGCTTGCGCACCAGGTAGTAGTCGGCGATGAGCACCCCGAACAGCGGGCCGATGAACGCGCCCAGCGTTTCCAGCGTGTAGTGGATGACATCGGGGTTGTTGTAGAGATTCCACGGCGTGATGAGCAGCGAGCCGACCGCCGCGATCATGCCGCCCGCCCGCCAGCTGATCCGCTGCGGGCTCACGTTGGAGAAGTCGAACGCCGGGGAGACGAAGTTCGCGACGATATTGATGCCGATGGTGGCGATGGTGAAAGTGAGCGCGCCGAGCACGATGGCGAAGGTGTTGTCGATGCGGGCCACCGTCGCCACCGGATCGGTGACGAGTTCGCCGTACACGGGCACCGTCAGCGACGCGGTCACCACCACGAGCAGCGAGAACACCAGGAAGTTCACCGGCAGCCCGAGCAGATTGGCACGCCGCACCGCGGTGAACGACCGGCCGTACCGGGAGAAGTCGCCGAAGTTCAGCATCGGGCCGGAGAAATACGACACCACCAGCGCGATCGCGCCCAGCATCACCGGCAGCGCCGACCAGCCGTGATGGGTGACCGTGGACAGGTTCAGATCGATCGCGCCCCACCCGGCCTTCGCGATGAGATACCCGCACAGCGCGAACATCACGACGTAGACGGCGGGACCGCAGAAGTCGATGAACTTCCGGATGGATTCCATGCCGCGCCAGAACACGCACGCCTGCAGCACCCACAGCGCCAGATAGCTGCCCCAGCCCAGCGCCGACAGTCCGAGGAAGCCGTAATCGGCGGTCACCGCGTACGGAGCCAGCCCGGGAAACAGCTTGACCAGCACGACGTCCAGCGCCGCCGAGGCCAGGAAGGTCTGGATGCCGTACCAGGCCACCGCGATGAGCCCCCGGATGACGGCCGGGATGTTGGCGCCCAGCACGCCGAACGCGCTGCGGCAGATCACCGGGTACGGCACGCCCGTGCGCTGGCTCGGCTTGGCGACCAGATTGCAGAACACATTGACGATCACGATGCCGACCACGAGCGCGATCAGCACCTGCCAGCTCGCCAGACCGAGCGCGAACAGACTGCCCGCGGTGACATAGCCGCCCACGCTGTGCACGTCCGACATCCAGAACGCGAAGATGTTGTAGACGCCCCAGGTCTGTTCGCGCAGCGGGGCCAGATCCTCGTTGGTGAGGCGGGGGTCGTAGTCGGGACGGGAAGCGGTGCCCGGGATCGCAGGAGCTGCCGCCTCCTGGGTGGTCGCGAGCGCCGGTGCGGCGGTCTCGGTCATGTCGCACATCCGATCGATCTGTCCCGCGGCAGCGGGTGAAACGTGATTCGGACGACGTTAACCAGCCGGTATTGCCTGCTTGTTGCGGAAACTATATATCTTCCGGCGTGGTCGGCTCGGCGAACAGACCGGTGTCGGTCGGCAACCCCGACACCACGTGGTTGAGCCGGGCGTGATGCTGCTCGGTGGCCGCCAGCAGCGCCTCGGCGTCCCCGGCCAGGAACGCCGCCAGCTGGCGGCTGTGGTCGGCGTGCAGCACGACCCGCTCGCCGGTGCTGACGTGCACCATCGGCTGCACCGGTTCGGTGATGTTCCAGGCGTATTCGAGCATGTGCACCAGCCGGGCCATACCCGACGGGCGGGTCAGCGCCAGATGGAACACGCGGGTCTCGCGGTGATAGGCGGCCGGGTCGTCATCGAGCACCGCGCGCTCGAGCCGGGCGTGCGATTCGCTGGCGAGGCGATGATCCTCCGCGCCGGCTCGCCGCACCGCCGCGGCCAGCGCCGCCGACTCCAGCCGCTCCCGCACCACATACAACTCCCGCAACTCCGCGGCGGTCAGCCGGGTCACGGTGTAACCGAAGTTGGGCCGATGCTCCACCAGCCCTTCCCCGATCAACGTCTGCAACGACTCCCGCACCGGAATAGCGCTCACCTCGAACCGCTGCGCGAACTCCCGCAACGGCAACCCCGTCCCCGGCGGCAGATTCCCCGCCAGAATCAACCTCCGCAACTCCTCCAGAATCTCCTGCTGCGAGTATCCCCGGCGAGGGTCGGCCGCCGGGGTCAGCTCCGGCAGTCTGGGGAGACGGGAACGGGAAGGCACGCCAGTACGGTAACCGCCGGAACACCTGGAACGGCGCGAACACGACACTAGGCTCCCTGGTGTGCCCACGCTGCTGATCATTCACCACACGCCATCACCGTTCATGCAAGCGATGTTCGAGGCCGTACTGTCCGGCGCGACCGATCCGGAGATCGAGGGTGTAGAGGTCGTGCGGCGGGCAGCCTTGTCCGTATCGCCCACGGACGTACTGGAAGCGGATGGCTACCTCCTCGGCACCCCGGCCAACCTCGGCTACATGAGCGGCGCCCTCAAACACGCCTTCGACCTCATCTACTACCCCTGCCTCGACTCCACCCGAGGCCGCCCCTTCGGCCTCTACCTCCACGGCAACGAGGGCACCGAGGGAGCGGAGAAGGGCATCACTTCGATCACGACGGGGCTGGGGTGGGTGAAGGCATCCGAGTATGTGGTGGTGTCGGGCAAACCGTCCAAAGAAGACATCGAAGCGTGCTGGGAACTCGGCGCAACCGTGGCGGCCCAGTTGATGCGATAGGCGCCTCGGGATCGTCGTCGGTCTGGGCGATAACCTCTCCGATCTCTCCTTGCTCTTCCGCGCAGCGGGCGGTTCAGAACACCAGGTCGGACCACGGGATATTGATGGGAACGGATGATCCGACATCCCGGTGTGTCCGAAGAACACGTTGGTTTCTGTGC
The DNA here is from genome assembly GCF_014466955.1 of Nocardia wallacei. Lineage (NCBI taxonomy): Bacteria > Bacillati > Actinomycetota > Actinomycetes > Mycobacteriales > Nocardiaceae > Nocardia > Nocardia wallacei. The sequence continues at coordinate 2,503,827 of NZ_AP023396.1, forward strand.
TTACCCGCCAGCACTTCTCGGGGTCCTGCGTCATAGCGGTTCCAGCGCAGGCACGCAGTCCGTTCCGGATGAGGTTGGTGAATTCCTGATGTTCGTGTGGACCGCGTCGCAGCCACACCACCCGACCGTCCCAGAGCTCGATCTGCTCGGCGATCTCCTCGGGAAGCGCCGACAGTTCTTCCCAAGTCATGCGCTCCGGGAGTTCGGGTCGCTTCGTCTCTGGACGGCCATACGGTCATGGTAATTCAGCCGCGCACAGCGGTAATCCAAGGTCGGACGACGGTCAGCCAGGCCGCTGCGGAACGGTGGTGGGAGACGCGACCGACCCCGCCCCCCGATTTCTTGTGGCTGACTCCCGACCACCCCTACCGGCATACTCGACGCAAGTAATCTCCGGTGCCTGGGCGGTATCTGTGCGCGGGGGTCGGTTGCCGGGCCAGGGTGTTCGGGATTCTGAGAAGGGGTGAGTGGCCGTGGACGCGATACAGCAGGGGACGCCGGAGCAGCCGGCGACGTCGCAGCCGCGCCGGATCGGGCTGGTGGAGGACCACGAGTCCGTGGCGCTCGGGCTGGCCTCGATGCTGGCGGGGGAGGCCGATCTCGAACTCGTGCTGACCGCCGGGACCGTGGGTGAACTGCTCGCGGCGGAACCGCGGCTGGATCTGGTGGTGCTGGATCTGCGGCTGGCCGACGGGTCCACGCCGCAGGACAATGTGCGCGCGCTGCGCGACCGTGGTCTGGAGGTGCTGGTGTTCACCGGCGCGGACAACCCGTTCCTGGTGCGTTCGGCCGCGCGCGCCGGGGTGCTGGGCGTGGTGCGCAAGTCCGAGGACGTGCAGACCGTCGTGTCGGCGGTGCGCGCGGCCGCCTCGGGGGAGCAGGTGGTGACCACCGACTGGGCCGCCGCCATCGACGGCGATCCGCAGCTCTCCGACGTCGGGCTCAGCCCGCGCCAGCAGGAAGTGCTCACGCTGTACGCCTCGGGGGAGAAGGCGTCGCGGGTGGCGCGGCTGACGGGCCTGTCGGAGCAGACCGTCAACGATTACCTCGGGCGCATCCGCCAGAAATACGCCGATGCCGGTCGGCCCGCCCCCACCAAGACCGACCTGTACAAGCGTGCGGTGGAGGACGGCTGGCTACCCGTGCCCGAACGCCACCCCCGGGCATGATCGCTGTCGGCACTACGGAGGCACCGATCGTCCGGGCGGGTCCGCTGGTGCGGGCGGGAACGTGGTGGCGCGGCCATTCGGTGAGCGAGGACGCCGGCGCGGTGGCCTTCGACCGGATCGTCCGGCGGCTGGGCCTGTCGATGGGTCTCGGCGGGGTGATCATGGGCCTGGTCGATCTGCCCGAGATTCTGGCGCAGAGCCGCCACGCGGCGGACTGGTGGGCGCCGGTGGCGGCGGCGCTGGTGTTCGGCGGATTCCCGGTGCTGGCGGCGGTATCGATCCGCATGCGGCCCTGGGTGATTCGCACGGTCGCCGGCGTCATCGCGGTGGGCTACCTGGCCGGCTTGGCGACGTTGCCGTTCGCCCTGCACACCCACACCGTGGACGCGGCCTCGATGTGGGTGTACCGGATGTTGCCGCTGGGCATGCTGACCGCCGCGCTGGCCTGGCCGGTGCTGCTGTCGGCCGGATATCTGCTGATCGGCTCGGTGGCGGTGGCCGCGAGCAACGTCTATCTGGTCGAGGACCTCACGGCGATGTCGGCGGTCAGCGCGTTCGCCCGCGCCTTCGGGCTGTCCACGCTGCTGCTGTGGTGCGTGGCCAGCGCGCTGGGCGCCACCGCGCGAGTGGACCGGGAGTCGGCGCGGGCCAGTCGGCAGGCGGCGTCGTCGGCCGCGGCCTCGGCCCGCGACCACGAGCGGTCGCGCTTCGCCGCGCTGATCCACGACGCCGTGCTGTCCACCCTGCTCGACGCCTCACGCGGCAACGAGCAGTCGGCTGTGCTGCGTCGCCAGGCCGAACGCACCCTCGAACAACTCGACGAGATCCGCGTCGCCGCCCGCGAACCCGACGTACTCGACGCCCGCGCGGCGGTCATCTTCCTGCGCTCGGCCGTGCACGAGATCAATCCGGGCATCCGCTTCGCCACCCGGACCTGGCCCGGCTTCGACGATCTGCGCATGCCGGTGCACGCGGCCACCACGCTGGCCTCGGCGCTGGGCGAGGCCGTGCGCAACAGCCTGCGGCACGCCGGGGTACCCGGACGAACCGTGCATCGCACCGTCACCTGCACCATCAGCGCGGGCAGTATCCGCTTGGTCTTCACCGACGACGGCGCCGGTTTCGATGTGCGGCGGGTGCCGTCGGACCGGCTCGGCATCTCGGTGAGCATTCTGGGCCGGATGCGGCAGCTCGCCGGCGGCGCGGGGTTCGTGGAGTCGCAGCCGGGGGAGGGGACGACGGTGACGCTGGTGTGGGGCGGCGATGGTTCGCACTGACTTCCCCGATCCCGAGGTCGCCGCGGGATTCGGGTTGCGGGAGTTGCTCGGCCTGCGCGGCGGTGCGGCCTGGCTGTTCCTGCTGATCCTGGAACTGACGATCGTGCTGTACATGCTGCGCAACCTGTCGGCCTCGCCGCTGTGGGCGGTGCTGGTCGCACTGGCGATCCAGGTGGTCGCGGGGGCGCTGGTGCTGGTGGTGCCGACCGATCCGCTGCCCTGGCCGGTGACGGCGTACGTGGTCGCGGCCGGGCCGGTCGCCACGGTGCTGACGGTCGCCCACCTGGGTGCCGACCACGCCGGGCACATGGTGTGGACGACGTTCGTCACCTCCTACGTGCTGGCGGTGCTGGTGCTGCGCGGCCGGTTGCGGGCGGCCTGGCTCGGCGTCGCCGGGGTGGTGGTGGTCGACGGTCTGGCCGCCGCCCGGATCGGCAGCGCCGACGGCGCGATCTCCGCGGCCCTGGTACCGGTCGGGACGGTCACGGCCATCTCGGTGTTCGCGGTGATCATGCGCCCGACCCAGCGCACGCTGCGCATCCTGCACGAGGACGTGACGATCCGGGCCGCGGCGGAGGCCACCATGGCCGCCGCCGACGGTGAACGCATCCGGCAGCTGGCCCGGCTGGACCGGGTGGCGCGGCCGATCCTGGAGCGCATCGCCGACGGCGCCGAACTCACCCCCGCCGAACGCGAGGAATGCCGGTTGCTGGAGGCGGAACTGCGCGACGGCCTGCGCGCGCCGAAGCTGGTGACCGAGGAGCTCAGCGGCGCGGCCCGCGGCGCCCGCTCCCGCGGCGTCGAGGTGGTGCTGCTCGACGACGGCGGCTTCGCCGGTGCGCCGCAGTGGGTGCGCCAGCGCGTGATCGATTCGGCGACAAAGGAATTGGACGCCGCCAATGGGGGTTCGATTACGGTGCGGGTGCTGCCGACCGGCCGCCGCGTGCTGGCGACCGTGCTCGCGCACGCCCCGGATCACGACCGCCGCACCGAGATCGACACCGCCGGGAACATCTCGGTGTCGACGTGAGAGCTTGCGGGCCCGCCGCTTTCGTCGGCTCAGTCGTCGCAGCGCCCGGGCCCGCCCCGGCGCATCTGGTCGCGCAGCGCGTCCTGCACCGTGCTGGACAGCCACGAATTCAATGACATCCCGCTTTGCGCGGCGGCCTGCTCGGCGCGCGACTTGATCTGGTCGACCAGGCGCAGCGTGACCCGGCTGATGTCGCCGGTCAGGTCCTCGAATGTGGGTGTCTCGTCCGGACGCTCGGCGGGCCGTACGTCGACGCGGGCATCGGTGCCGTCCATCGACACGCGCACCGTGCGATCGCCGAGCGCCGCGCTGATCTCGGCGGCCAGGTCCGACAGCGCCGCGAGCAGCGTCAACCGCGCGGAGTTCTCGGTGGCCGCGGCGAGAGCGGCGGCGGTGGCCTGCGTCTTCTCGTCGCCGAGAGCCGCCGCCGCGACCAGATCCTCGCGCAACCGCGCGGTATAAGTGTTCAAATCCATGACACCAGCATGACGTCAACAGTGATGTCATTCAAGCGGCAAAATGATGTCAATGTTGCTGTCGTGATGCTGGTGTGACGAGTGTCCCCGCTTCCAGGTGGACGACGGGTGCGATGTCGGTTCCCCTAACCGGGTAGCCTTGCTGACCATGACGAACGGTGATTCGACGCGGACAGAGCTGCGCGCGTCCGGCACGGTCGGAGTCGCGATGGTGACCCCCTTCACCGCGGAGGGCAAGCTCGACGTCGACGCCGGCGTCGCGCTGGCGAGTCGCCTGGTCGACCGGGGTGTCGACCTGCTCGCCGTGTCCGGCACCACCGGCGAATCGCCGACCACCACCGAGTCGGAGAAATTCGATCTGCTGCACGCCGTCGTCGAGACCGTCGGCTCGCGCGCCACGGTGATCGCCGGGGCCGGTACCTACGACACCGCGCACAGCATCGAACTGGCGCGCAGCGCCCAGCGGGCCGGTGCGCACGGACTGCTGCTGGTGACCCCGTACTACTCGCGCCCGGCGCAGGAGGGGCTGCTGGCCCACTTCCTCACCGTCGCCGACGCCACCGATCTGCCGGTGACGCTGTACGACATCCCGCCGCGTTCGGTGGTGCCGATCCTGCCGGAGACGATCCGCCGCCTCGCCGAGCATCCGCGCATCGTCGCGGTGAAGGACGCCAAGGGCGACCTCGGCGTCGGCGCGGAACTGATCGCCGAGACCGGCCTGGACTGGTACTCCGGCGACGACGTATTGAATCTGCCGTGGTTGTCGGTCGGCGCGGTCGGCTACATCAGCGTCATCGGGCATCTCGTCCCGGAGCGGCTGGTGTCGTTGCGCGACGCCTACCTGTCCGGGGATGTCGCGGGCGCCCGTGAGATCCACGTGAGCATGCTGCCGCTGATGCGGGCGATGGCCCGGGTCGGCGGTGTCGCCATGGTGAAGGCGTCGCTGCGGCTGCTCGGCGTGGAGGTGGGTGAGCCGCGGTTGCCGCAGCTGATGCCCGAGGGCGAGGTGCTGCATCTGATCGCTGCCGAACTGGAAGCCGGAGGAGTCTACGCATGAGTGATCCCGAAGGCCGTCGTCCTCGCCGCCGAGCCGCCAGCCGGGCCGCCGGGGCGCCCGAGCCCAAGCCCGTACAGACGTCACCGCAGTCCGGGTCGACCCCGCAGTCCGAGACGACCCCGCGGGCCGAGCCGACGCCCCGGGCCGAGCCGACGCCGCAGGTCGATTCGGTCGCCCAGGAGGCGAAGGCCGCAGCCCGCGAGGAACGACAGCTGGCCAAGGCCGCGGAGCAGGATCTGCGCTCCGCGGAAAAGGCCGCGCCGCAAGGTGTTCCGGCCGAATCCGGAAGGTCGGAGCGGCCCGACCGGCAGCGCCGCGGCCGGGGCAGGCAGGGCGGACGTGGCCGCGCGGAGCAAGCCCGCGGGCGTGCCGAGCAACTGCGTGCCGAGCAATCCGAACCCGCGCCCGGCCCGGCCCCGCTGGGCCTGCCCGAAGCGCCGCCGCGGCACGGCCTGCGCGTGTTCGCGCTCGGGGGCATCGGCGAAATCGGCCGCAACATGACCGTGTTCGAATTCGACGGCAAGCTGCTGATCGTCGACTGCGGCGTGCTGTTCCCGGAGGATCAGCAGCCCGGTGTCGATCTGATCCTCCCCGATTTCCGGCCCATCGAGGACCGGATCGAGGACGTGGTGGCCGTGGTGCTCACCCACGGCCACGAGGACCACATCGGCGCGGTGCCGTTCCTGCTGCGCCTGCGCCCCGACATCCCGGTCGTCGGCTCCAAGTTCACCCTCGCGCTGGTCGCCGCGAAGTGCCGCGAGCACCGGCTGCAGCCGAAGCTGCTCGAGGTCACCGAGGGCGAGAAGACCACTCACGGCCCGTTCGAATGCGAGTACTTCGCCGTCAACCACTCCATCCCGGATGCCATCGCGGTCGCGCTGCGCACCCCGGCCGGGCTGGTGCTGCACACCGGCGACATCAAGCTCGACCAGTTGCCGCTGGACGGCCGGCTCACCGATCTGGCCGGTTTCTCCCGCCTCGGCGACGAAGGGGTGGACCTGTTCCTGGTCGACTCCACCAACGCCGAGGTGCCCGGCTTCGTGACGCCGGAGCGTGAGATCGGCCCGGTGCTCGACAGCGTCATCGGCAAGGCCAGGGGCCGGGTGATCGTGGCCTCCTTCGCCAGTCACGTGCACCGCATCCAGCAGGTGGTCGACGTCGCCCAGCGCTACGACCGGCGGGTGTGTTTCGTCGGCCGGTCCATGGTCCGCAATATGCAGATCGCCCAGGACCTCGGCTATCTCGAACTGCCCGACGGGCTGGTGGTGGATCTGGACCAGGCCGCCAACCTGCCGGTGCACAAGCTGGTGCTCATCTCGACCGGTTCGCAGGGCGAGCCGCTGTCCGCGCTGTCGCGGATGGCCCGCGGCGACCACCGTCAGATCAACATCCGCGCCGACGATCTGGTGGTGCTGGCGTCCTCGCTCATCCCGGGCAACGAGAACGCGGTGTTCGGGGTGGTCAACGGCCTGGCCCGGCTCGGCGCGACCGTGGTGACCCAGCAGAGCGCGAAGGTGCACGTCTCCGGCCACGCCTCGGCGGGTGAGCTGCTGTACCTGTACAACGCGGTGCGCCCGACCAATGCGATGCCCGTGCACGGCGAATGGCGGCATCTGCGGGCCAACGCCGCGCTCGCGGTCGCCACCGGCGTTCCGGAGGACCGCGTCATGCTCGCCGAGAACGGCGTCGTGGTGGATCTGGTGGACGGCATCGCCGCGATCACCGGCCGCTTCCCGGTCGGCCAGGTGTACGTCGACGGCCTGTCGGTCGGCGACGTGGGCGAGTCGACGCTGTCGGATCGCTTGATCCTGGGCGAGGGCGGGTTCATCGCGATCACCGTCGCCGTCGACCAGACCACCGGCAAGGCGGTCAGCGCGCCGGAGGTCAGCGGTCGCGGCTTCTCCGACGATCCGGAGGCGCTGGTCGCGGCGCAGGAACTGGTCGAGGCCGAATTGCTGCGGCTGGCCGGTGAGGGCGTCACCGATACCCATCGCATCGCGCAGAGCGTGCGGCGGGTGGTCGGCCGCTGGGTCGCCGACGCCTACCGGCGGCGGCCGATGATCGTGCCGACCGTCCTCGGCGTGTAGGGGTTGTGTCGGCGGCCACAGTCCCGGTGGCCGCGAGTCGTTTAGGCTCGCACGTATGAGTATGGCCCAACGGGAGCGGCGCGCCCTGGTCGTGACCATGACCGCCGCGGGCCCGGACGCACCGACGCTGTGCGGCACGTGGACCGTGCGCGACCTGGCCGCGCACCTGGTGGTGCGGGAGCGCCGCCCCGACGCCGCACCCGGCATCATGCTGAAACCCCTTGCGGGCCACCTGGAATCGGTGCAGGAGCGTGCCGCCCGGCGGCCGTTCACCGCGTTGCTGGAGCAGATCCGCACCGGCCCGCCGTGGTGGTCGCCGCTGTATCCGGTGGACGCGGTGGTCAACCTCACCGAGATGTTCGTCCACCACGAGGACGTGCGCCGCGGCGAACCCGGTTGGGAGCCACGGACATTGAGCGGGTCCGACGAGGCCAAGCTGTGGAACGCGGTGCGCCGGATGGCCCGCATGGCCTACCGCAAGTCCCCCGTGACGGTGGTACTGACCACGCCGCAGGGCGAGCGCGTCACCGCCCACAACGCGGGGGGCGACGCGGTGATCCTCACCGGCCCACCCTCCGAACTCCTGCTGCACGCCTTCGGCCGCAACGAGGTACGCCTCGAAACCAGCGGCCCGGACGACGACGTCAAGGCGGTCTTCGCCACCGATCGCAGCGTCTGACCCAGCGCCCCGAAGGTCCACCCGCGAAGAACGCTTCCCATCCGACCTGGCCCGGGGTCGCTGATGCGACCGACACACAGCGACCGACCGCTGAAACGGCGTCTCGAATGCCCCCCGCGCCGACCTGGACGGTCTGCCCGTCGTGAGGCTTCACTGCCGGATACGACGTGGTCCGGGATGTCGGCGAGGCGGCCCACCGGCGCGAAAACGGGCTGTGAGCGGCGGGGGTCGACCATGTGATGTTCGTGGTGTGGGTGTTGCGGATGGTCTGGATGGGGCGATTGCGGCTAGCCTGAGGCTATGGCAGGTAAGTCCCGCGGCACCACGACCTCACGTGCGCGGGCGGGATCGACCCGGGGGAGGGCTCCGGCGCGGTCTCGTTCCGCCGGATCACGAACGGGGTCGACGCCACGCGGGTCGACCACGCGCGGGCGCACCTCCGCGACGCGGCGCCCGGCGCCGCGGGCGCGGTCGAATACGGCCCCGCTGGCCGTACTCGGGCGCGGGATCGGCAACGGCTGGTCGATGCTCGCCCGCGGGGTCGGCGCCACCACCCGCACACTGAGCCGGGCGGGGGAGATCGAGCACGGGCACCGGCGCGACGGAATCGCGCTGGTGCTCATCGCGTTCAGCGTGATCATCGCGGCCGCGGTATGGCTGGCGGCGGGCGGTCCGGTCGGGCACGCGGTCGATACCGCGATCCGCTGGATCACCGGATCCGCCTCGGCGGCGCTGCCGTTCGTGGCGGTGGCCGTCGCGGTCATCATGATGCGCACCGAACCGCGGCCCGAGATCCGGCCGCGGCTGGTGCTGGGCGGTCTGCTGGTCGGACTCCCCGCGCTGGGCCTGTGGCATATCGCCGCGGGCGCGCCCACCGACCCGCACGGGCGCGCGCACGCCGCGGGCTTCGCCGGATTCGTGGTCGGCGGCCCGCTGCGCGACGGCCTGACGGCCTGGCTCGCGGTGCCGCTGTTGTTGATCGCCATGGTGTTCGGCGTGCTGCTGCTGACCGGGACCACCGTGCGCGAGGTGCCCAACCGGCTGCGCGAACTGTTCGGCACCGGCAGCCGCGGCGACGAATACGACTCCTACGACGGCCGATACGGACTCTACGACCCGGAAAACTATGACGCCGACGGCTTCCCGCTGCACGAGGGCAGGTCCCGGCGGCGCGGCCGCACCCCCGCGGAGAACTACCCGACCGACGAATTCGGCGGCCCCGACGCGATCACCGAGGTCATCGGGGAGCCGCCGCTGCGCGACGCCAAGGACATCGCCGCCGAGACCACCGAGGCGGCCGCGGCCGAAAAGCCCGCCGCCAAGCCGAAATCCAAGAAAACCCCCAAGGTCGTCGACCAGACCCCGGAGCCGCCCGCCCCGCAGCAACTGGAATTCGTGACCGAGCGGCAGGTCGAAGGCGACTACCAGTTGCCGCCGATGTCGCTGCTGATCGACGGTGATCCGCCGAAACGCCGCAGCGCCGCCAACGAATCGATGATCGAGGCGATCACCGAGGTGCTGGTGCAGTTCAAGATCGACGCCGCGGTCACCGGATTCGTGCGCGGCCCGACGGTCACTCGCTACGAGGTCGAACTCGGTCCGGGCGTGAAGGTCGAGAAGATCACCGCCCTCGCCCGCAATATCGCCTACGCCGTGGCGACGGAGAACGTCCGGCTGCTGGCGCCGATACCGGGCAAGTCCGCCGTCGGCATCGAGGTGCCCAACTCCGACCGCGAGCTGGTGCGGCTGGCCGACGTGCTCAAGGCGCCCTCGACGCGAAACGACCACCACCCCTTGCTGATCGGCCTCGGCAAGAACATCGAGGGCGAATTCCTCGCCGCGAACCTGGCGAAGATGCCGCATCTGCTGGTGGCCGGTTCCACCGGTTCGGGTAAGTCCAGCTTCGTGAACTCGATGCTGGTGTCGCTGCTGCAGCGCGCGACGCCCGACGAGGTGCGGATGATCCTCATCGACCCGAAGATGGTGGAACTGACGCCCTACGAAGGCATTCCGCACCTGATCACCCCCATCATCACGCAGCCGAAGAAGGCCGCCGCCGCGCTGGCCTGGCTGGTGGAGGAGATGGAGCAGCGCTATCAGGACATGCAGGCCAGCAAGGTCCGCCACATCGACGACTTCAACAAGAAGGTGAAGTCGGGCCAGATCACCACGCCGCTGGGCAGCGAGCGGGTGTACCGGCCCTACCCGTACATCCTCGCCATCGTCGACGAGCTGGCCGACCTGATGATGACCGCGCCGCGCGACGTCGAGGACGCGATCGTGCGCATCACCCAGAAGGCCCGCGCCGCGGGCATCCACCTGGTGCTGGCGACGCAGCGGCCCTCGGTGGACGTGGTCACCGGCCTGATCAAGACCAACGTGCCGTCCCGGCTGGCCTTCGCCACCTCCTCGCTGACCGACTCGCGGGTCATCCTCGACCAGCCCGGCGCGGAGAAGCTGATCGGCATGGGCGACGGCCTGTTCCTGCCGATGGGCGCCAACAAGCCGACCCGCCTGCAGGGCGCGTTCATCTCCGACGAGGAGATCCAGGGCGTCGTCGACTTCGCCAAGAACCAGGCCGAGCCCGAGTATCAGGAGGGCGTCACCAGCGCCAAGACCGGCGAGAAGAAGGACGTCGACCCGGACATCGGCGACGACTTGGATCTGTTCGTGCAGGCCGTCGAGCTGGTGGTCACCTCCCAGTTCGGCTCCACCTCCATGCTGCAGCGCAAGCTGCGCGTCGGATTCGCCAAGGCGGGCCGCCTGATGGACCTGATGGAGACCCGCGGTGTCGTCGGTCCCAGCGAGGGGTCCAAGGCCCGCGACGTGCTGATCAAGCCCGACGAGCTGGAGGGCCTGCTGTACACGATCAAGGGTGGTGGCGAACTGCCCGCCGAGGAGCCCGCGGACGAGCCTTAGCGTCGCCGGAAGGTGTTGCGGTGAAGGCAGATCACCGCGCGGATACCACCGTTCGACGCTTCCTAACGCGCCGACGCCTTGTGAGTAGGTTCACCCACGTCCCCGGCTGCGTGCTCGCGGCGCCGCCGCGGTCCGCCGAAACCGCTGGGAGCGAAGGGGTTCGCCGGGCTCGCCGTCGGTGCGGCCGACCGTCGAGCCGACCGCGATCCGCGATCGCGGGGTTGCCTCGGGCCCCCGATCCGTAGGTAGCGTGGCTGGGAGGCACACCTGAACACCGCGCAAGGAGTTGGACGCCTTGGATGAAGTACTACGCCCGCTCATCGTTTTCGGCGGCACGCTCGCGGTCACGGTAGCGGTCGGCGTACTGATCGACCGGCTGCTGTGCTACGCCGCGACCAAGCACCCGCGGACCCGACTGCCCGGCCTGCTGCGCCGGGTGCAGCTGCCACTGCAGCTCCTACTGGCAACGGCCGGACTGCAATTCACCTATCCGATGGCGGAACTGCACCTGCGCCAGGACGCCGTGATACGCAATCTGCTGGCCACCGCGGCGATCCTGGCCGCCGCCTGGCTCACCATCCGTGCCGTCGACGCCGTCGCCGAGAACACTCTGGACAAGTACGCCGGCCGCACCGCCGACACCGCGCGGGTGCGCCGCCTGCACACCCAGCTCACCCTGGTGCGCCGCATCGTCACCACGGTCTTGGCGTTGACCAGCGCGGCCGTGGTGATGCTGCTGCTGTTCCCGAATCTGCGCACGCTGGGGACCTCGCTGCTGGCGTCGGCCGGCATCATCGGCATCATCGCCGGTGTCGCGGCACAGTCGACGCTCGGCAACCTGATGGCCGGGCTGCAGATCGCCTTCGGCGATTCGGTGAAGATCGGCGACACCGTGGTGGTCGAGGGGGAGTGGGGCACCGTCGAGGAGATCACCCTGTCGTTTCTGACCGTGCGGATCTGGGACGATCGCCGACTGACCATGCCCGTCTCCTACTTCAACAACAAGCCCTACGAGAACTGGTCCAAGGGCGGCCCGCAGCTCACCGGCACGGTCTTCCTGCACCTCGACCACAGCACCCCGGTCGCCGAATTACGCGAGCATCTGCACGACTATCTGCGGCAGCGCCCGGACTGGGACGGCCGCGACTGGAATCTGCTGGTCACCGACAGCACGCCGACCAGCATCGTGGTGCGCGCGTCCATGTCGGCCCGCAACGCCGACGATGTGTGGACGCTGCGCTGCGCGGTCCGCGAGGAGCTGGTGGCGTGGCTGGGCGCCTACCACCCGTACGCGCTGCCCAAGATCTCGACGGCCGTGGCGGCACCGGCGCACGCGCTGGCGGACTGAACCGAGCTGGACGCCCGCACAGTAGAACTCGTTGATTCGTCAGCGAATCTGCCTGCGCGACTGGGCGATCCGGAGGCGAAGACCACACTCGGATTCGATCGAAACGGACACCGCCGCAGTGGCCGGGCGGTATGGTGATAACGGTTGTCGATCGCGTTCTGGCACTCATGTTTTCGCGGCAGGTAGAGCGGTTTACCGAATCCGAAAGGTCACTGCATGATTCTCGCAGCCGTTCACGACACCCTTCTCGCTCAGATCGGAAATCCCACACCGGAGACCCCGCCCGCCGCCGACAAGCTGATGAAGCTGGTCCGGTACTTCACGTGGTTCGTGATCCTGGCCGGTGTCCTCGGAATCACCTACGCGGGTGGGCGTTTCGCCTGGGACAAATCGATCGGCGCGGGCCCGTCGCCGAAGATGGTCATCGGCGCCATGATCGGCGGCATCGTCGCCACCAGCGCGGGCACCATCATGAATGCCGCGATCGGAACCTGAGCCGCCCGCGTCCGCTGTGCTCCGGACTCAGTTCCGGCCCGAGGTGATGTAGTAGTACATCGGGTCGACCATGTCCAGCAGATGCTGAACTTCGCTGTCGGTGAAGCGGTTTCGGCGGCTCACGGTGATCAGGACCAGGTCGTTGATGGCCCGCACGATGCGGTCGAACTCGCCCTCGGCGGCTTCTTCGGTCTCGTGCGAGTCCGTGCCGAGAGGGTTCGTCTCGCGCAGGTCCGCTCCGGCCCGCGCGGCCTGTGCGCGCAGCACGCCGTCGGCGCCTCGGGTGCTGGTCACCTTGGCGGCGTGGTCGTAGTACCGGATCGCGGCCGCGATCAGCCCCTCCGGTTTCGGGCGCACCAGTGAGTCGTCCGCGCTCGCCGGTCGTTCCGGATCGCCTTGACCCAGAGCGAGGGCGCGGGCCTTGGCGGTGAGGTAGCGGGCGACGAGAATGTCACGGACGGTACCGAATTCGGTGGTCCGAAGGATGTCCACCGATGCCCGCTCGTAATTCTCGACGGCCGCGATCACCGCAGCCGGTTCGGTATCGTCGGCCATCTCGGCGAACCGGCGAGTGCGGTCGTCCAGCCGCAACAGCGCTCGCACATTGCCCTCGTGCCGTCGCCGCCCGCCGGTGCTGGCCGGGAAACACGCCAGCAGGGCCCGGGTCGTCCCGGCGACGTCCGCACCGAAGACGTCGCCGAACAGGTCGCGGTACTCCGGATGCGCGGCGTAGGCCATCTCCAGGCGGCGCAACTCGACGATGATTCCGCCGAGTTCTTCCGCGCGCAGCGCGTCCTGCGGATCGCGGCCCGGGGCCGCGTCGGGCCCGCACATCTCGAGCAGTGCCATCGTGACGGCCCGCATCGCCCGCATCTCGCGCTCGGGATCCGCCTCGGCCAGCGCGCGGGCGTGCTCGGCGTGGAACCGGGCGAGTTCCCGGTGCAACCGCCAGCCGAGAGTTTCGGCCAGTTCCAGCTCGGTCTCCTTGATCGAGCGGATCCGGCTGAGCCCGGTCGGCTCGTACTGCGCGTGCCGCGACAACACGGACTCGGCCTCGGCCGCCGCGCGGGCACAGCGGATGCCGATCATGCAGTCCAGCCGGGAGGTGACGTCGATCAGGCGCAGGCCCCGGCGCGCCCAGTCCCGGGCCGCCTCGATCGGCTCCCGATCGCCGCGGCGGCGCTGCCGCAGTCGGCGCTCGGCCAGTTCGGCGGACCAGTACAGCATGTCGGAGCGGTCGTCGCGGGCGGCGGCGTGCGCGAATTGTTCCTCTAGTTGCCCGATCTCGTAGTTGCGGCTGGAGTATCGTGCCTCCAGCCGTTTCATGTCGACAGTGGCGGGGCGGCGTTCGGTGTGTCCCGCGCTCGCGGCCAGCTCGATGACGGGGCCCGGCACGGGACGGTTCTCGGCGGTCAGCTTGTCGACGACCGCGGCCGCGAGGTCCGCGATCGTCTTGAAGTGCTTCCACATGGTGGCCTTCGGGATCGGCCCCTCCGTACCGTCGCGCCGGACGTAGCCGCGCGCCGCCGCGCAGATATCGGCGGTCGTGAGGCGGGCGATCGAATCGCCCGCGTCCGGCGCCGTCATCACCTGCTCCGCCGCGGCGACGATCATCGCCTTGGTGCGTTCCTCGAGCGCTCGCCCGGCTCGTCGCTGATAGGACGCGTCCGCGCCGCGATGCATAGCTGTAGACGACACGGTCGAGAGTCTATTGCAGTGCACATAGTTGTGAACGCGTCTCTTCCGGCTACTGTCGGAGGGACAGCGAACCGAGGGTTATCGAGGGAGGACGCATCGTTGGAGACGACCGCCGCGAAACTGAAGCTGCTGCAACACAGTCTGGAGATGGCGCGGGAACCGGCCGGGGCCGCCGGGATCGCCAAGCGGGCCGCGAAGGGGATACCCAGCCCGCGGGAGCGCATCGGCATGCTGCTCGACGCCGGGAGCTTCGTGGAGATCGGAGCGCTGGTGAAGCAGCCCGGCTCCCGCGACGCCCTGTACGGTGACGGCGTAGTGACCGGCCACGGTACCGTCGACGGCCGCCCGGTCGTGGTGATCGCCCACGACCAGACGGTGTTCGGCGGTTCGGTCGGGGAGATGTTCGGGCGCAAGGTCGCCGCGGCAATGGATTTCGCCGCCGAGATCGGCTGCCCGTTCGTGGCGATCAACGACTCCGGCGGCGCGCGGGTGCAGGACGCGGTCACCTCGCTGGCCTGGTACGCGGCGATGAGCCGCCGTCAGCTCGGGCTGTCCGGTGTGGTGCCGCAGGTCTCGCTGATGCTGGGCAAATGCGCCGCGGGCGCGGTGTACGCGCCGATCAACACCGACGTCCTGATCGCGACCGAGTCGGCCTACATGTTCGTGACCGGTCCCGACATCATCCGCGAGACCACGGGCGAGGAGGTCACCCTCGAGGAGCTCGGCGGCGCGTTCACCCAGGCCGAGAACGGCAACATCCATCATGTCGCGCCGGACGAAGCCGCGGCGTTCGCGTGGGCGCGGACGTATCTGAGCTATATGCCGTCGAATTGCTTCGAGCAGCCGCCGGTGGTCAACCCGGGGCTCGAACCCGAGATCACCGACTCCGACCGCGAACTCGACACGATCATTCCCGACTCCGACCGCGCCGGGTACGACATGTACGACGTGCTGCTGCGGATCTTCGACGACGGCGAGTTCCACGAGGTCGGTGACGCCTCCGCCCGCAATATGATCACCGGTTTCGCCCGTGTGGACGGCCGCAGCGTCGGCGTGGTGGCCAATCAGCCGCTGGTGTCCAGTGGCGCGATCGATGCTCGCAGTTCGGACAAGGCGGCGCATTTCATCCGGCTCTGTGACGCGTTCGGGTTGCCGCTGGTGTTCGTGGTCGACACGCCGGGCGTGCTGCCCGGTGTCGAGGAGGAGAAGATCGGCGTCATCAAGCGCGGCGGGCGGTTCTTCTACGCCGTGGTCGAGGCCACCGTCCCGATCGTCACCGTGGTGGTGCGCAAGGCATACGGCGGCGGCTACGCGGTGATGGGCTGCAAACAGCTCGGCGGCGACATCAATCTGGCCTGGCCCACCGCCCGCATCGCCGTGATGGGTGGTGAGGCGGCCGTCGGTCTCACCCAGCGCCGTCAGCTCGCCGCGGTCTCCGACGCGGAGCGCCCCGCAGTGCGGCAGCAGATGATCGACTTCTACAACGCCACCGTCGCCACCCCCTGGATCGCCGCCGAACGCGGCTACATCGATGCCGTCATCGAACCCAGCAGCACCCGCCTCGAGATCCGCAAGGCACTGCGCCTACTCCGCGACAAACGGGTCACCCACGGTCCGCGCAAACATCACCTGATGCCCCTCTAGCGCTGGGTGCTGGGCAGCAGCATCGCCTGATGTCGCAGTGCCGCGTCGAGCCCACGGTGCTCCCAGGGTGCGCAGTCGCCTCACCGATCTCGGCCTGTCCCCGGAAACGCCGCGGGCTCGGGCCGCGGAGCGCATGGCGGCAATCGACGCCGCTACCAGCGCAGATTGATGCCGCGCGTGAACAGGAATCCGTGGCCCGTGGCGTTGTTGGTGCAGGTGGCCCGCTGGTCTCGGGCGGCGCAGGTGAAATCGCCGACCGTGAGCGCGGTGTCGTCGGGGAGGATATAGGCGGGGCGGGCGCCGCTGAAGAGGCCCTCTTTCAGGCAGATCAGTTCGGCGGCGGCGTAGCCGAGCGTCATGGTGGGTTCGGTCGGCTGGTCCGTCTCGTTCGACTCGCAGCCGGTGCGGCTGCGCCCGTGTGTGGCGAGCTGCTGGCAACCCGCTGTCGCGGGGAGCTCGGACGACGGGGTGTCCTGGATACCGCAGCCGACGCTACCGTCCGCCGTGGTGAAGAAGTACCCGTCGGCGTGGCGGTAGCGGCCGGGGTCGACGGCCGCGACGGCGGCCGCCGAGCCGGCGAAAAACGTTGTGCTGATGAACATTCCGAGACCGGACAGTGCAACGGCACCGGCCAGAACGTGTGCGCGCAATGGAACCCCTCGAATTCGGCCCTGCTCCGGCATTGGCGGCCACCATACCTGCCACCGGCCGCGGACGGCGAATTACGAAGGGGTGAGTGCTAACAGCTAGTTACTCCAGGTTCGAACCGGACGGTCGCATGACGGAGCCGGGGTCGGTGGGGTCGAGATCGCCTCCGTCGCTGTAGGACCAGCCACGCACGGTTTCGGCGTCGATTCGAATCACCGGTCCCTGTGGCCGGTTGCCTTGGTACTGCGGGTATTTGGCGGTGAGCCAGGCGATCGGCTCCGCGCGATCGGCGGGCTCGGTGAGAATGCGCGCGGCACCGTCCAGCCGCACCCACCACAGTCGGGTCCAGTCCTCGTCGTACTCGTCGGCCAGCACGGACGCCCGGTCGCGGGCCGCGATATTGGACAGTCGCCGCAGCTTCGTCGTCGTTTTCGGTTTGTGGTCCACCGCGATCACGACGACCGGTGCGTCCGGGGCGACCGCGAAGGTGACCGGCACCAGATGTGGTTGCCCGGCGGCGCTCACCGTGGCCAGGCGCGCCACCCGGGCCGCCCGGAAACGCCGCAGGGCCTCCCGTTCGTCCAGTCGCACCCGTCCAGGTTAGGCGCCGGCCGCCTCGCGCTCGAGTTGCTCGGCCGCCTCGCGCTGGATCCGGTCGAATTGCGCGCCCATCGCCTCCGCGAGCGCGGTCGCCGCCGAGAGCGGGCGCACCATCACCATCAGGTCCGCTACCTTGCCCGCATCGTTCACTCGCACGAAGTCGCAGCCGGTGAGCCGCTTGCCCCGCACGGTCGCCTCGAACATCAGCGCCGCCTCGCGCCCGTCCGCATCGGCGATCTCACGGACGTAGCGGAAGTCCTCGAACACCCGCATCACACCGCGAATGATCGCCGCCGTGATGGCCTTACCCGGATACGGCTTGAATGCCACGGGGCTGGTGAACACCACGTCGTCGGCCAGCAGCGCCTCGATGGCCGCCGCGTCGTGGGATTCCACCGCTTGCCGGAACGGATGCATCTGGACCTCGCATATGCAACTGGTTGAATAGGTTTCGTCGCCATACTAACGAACGTCGTGTGCCCCGAGAGGACTCGAACCTCCAACCTGATCCGGAGTCAGGTGCTCTCTCCGCTGAGCTACGGGCACATGGCCTCTCGGTTCCCTCGGCGAGATCGAACTCGCACCGGCCGGTACCTGAGACCGGTGCCTCTACCATTTGGGCTACGAGGGAGGGACACGGAATCGAATTTCCCGGCTCTCAGTCGGCGAAGGCGCCCATGACCGGCTGCCACTGCACGAATCGCTTGGCGTCGATCACTCCCTGGCGCGCGAACGGATCCTCGGCCAGCAGCTTCTCCATGGCCGCGGCGTCGGCGGCGCGGAACAGGATCAGCGCGCCCGAGCCGTCCGGGTAGGGACCCGTCGACAGCACCACGCCCTGATCCACCAGCCCGGACAGCCACGCCCGATGTGCGGGCCGGTGCTCGTCGCGGGCGGGCGCGGTGGCCGCGGAGTAGGTGTAGTGGACGGCGAAGATCGGCACGGAGAACTCCCGGACGGCTAGAGGGTCAACAACATTCGAGTATTGCCGAGGGTGTTCGGCTTGACGTAGCTGAGATCGAGGAACTCGGCCACACCGGTGTCGTAGGAGCGGCACATCTCGGCGAACACCTCGGCGGTGACGGGTGTGCCATCGATCTCGGCGAACCCGTGCCGCTCGAAGAAGTCCACCTCGAAGGTGAGCACGAACAGCCGCCGCAACTCCAGCTCACGCGCCGTCGCGATCAGCTTGTCGACGATCAGGCGGCCGATGCCCTTGCCCTTGACACTCGGGTGCACCGCCACCGTGCGCACCTCGCCCAGGTCCGCCCACAACACGTGCAAGGCGCCGCAGCCGACCACCCGGCCGTCCACCTCGGCCACCCAGAACTCCTGCACCGCCTCGTACAGCGTGACGAGATTCTTCTCCAGCAGGATCTTGCCGGCGTAGACGTCGACCAGGGTCTTGATGTCGGGCACATCCGAGGTCCGGGCGCGTCGCACGATCGGGTCGCCCGCCCCGGCCCTCGAAGCCGGCTCGGGGGCCCGCGCGGTCACGGCGGGCTGGGGAGCGCGGTCGTCGGGCACGGCGTCGCCGATCGAATCACTGTGCGAGGCCCGTGTCGTCATGGGGTGCACAGTAGTCGGCTGGACAACCGATAGTCTGGTGGAGTGCCGCACCGCCAGCCCGTCTCCGAGCCCCCACATTCCGGGGTCCGGCATGGCGTGATCGGGCGGGGGTGCCGGTGAGCGTGCAGAGCGACGACATGGACAGTGCCTGGGTCGACGCGGGCCGAGTGCGGGCGAATCTGGTCTCCCCCACGCCTCGCACCGTCGAGCCGTCGGCGGTGCCGCTGATGAACATCGCCAACGTCCTGACCGTGCTGCGGATCCTGATCGTGCCGCTGTTCCTGCTGGCGTTGTTCGCCGCGGGCGGGCACGACACCGGCTGGCGGATCGCGGCCACGGCCCTGTTCGGGATCGCGGCCGTCACCGACCGCATCGACGGGCAGCTGGCCCGCAAATACGGCCTGGTCACCGACTTCGGCAAACTGGCCGACCCGATCGCCGACAAGGCGCTGATCGGCTCGGCGCTGATCGGGCTGTCGGCCCTCGGCGATCTGGCCTGGTGGATCACGCTGGTGATCTGCGCGCGCGAGATCGGGGTCACGCTGCTGCGGCTGGCGGTGGTCCGGCGCGGCGTGATCCCGGCCGGTCGCGGCGGCAAACTGAAGACGCTGGTGCAGTCGCTGGCGATCGGCGTGATGCTGCTGCCGCTGTCGGGCGCGTTCCAGACCGCCGGACTGCTGCTGATGTATGTCGCGGTGGCGCTGACCGTGGTCACCGGCCTGGACTATGTGGTGCAGGCCGCCCGGCTCCGATTCGGCCCGGTCCGGCGGTCGTGACCGCGGTGCTGCCGCCGAACAGCGATCCGCTGGTCGCGGCGATTCCCGCCACCGAACTGGTCCGGTCGCTGCGCCGGGCCGAGCTGACCCTGGCCACCGCGGAATCGCTCACCGCGGGCCTGCTCGCGGCCACCGTCGCCGGAGTGCCCGGAGCCAGCACGGTGCTGCGCGGCGGACTGATCGTCTACGCCACGGATCTGAAGCACACCCTCGCCGGAGTGAGCGAACACACGTTGGTCACCGACGGACCGGTCGCCGCGAGCACCGCCGAACAGCTGGCCGTGGGCGCGCGCACCGCCTGCGGCGCCGACTGGGGCGTGGGCCTCACCGGTGTCGCCGGACCGGATGCGCAGGACGGACACCCGGTGGGCACGGTGTTCCTCGGCCTGGCCGGGCCGGAGAGCACCGAGGTGTTGCGGTTGAAACTGTCCGGCGACCGGTGGACGATCAGGATGGAAGCGGTGCGTGCGGCCGTGCGCGAACTCGTCCGGAGTCTGGGATCGCCGGCACCCGGGAACCAACCGGGTGGCGGGTGACGTTGTCACTGCAGGAACTCGGGTCCGGCGAGTAATGAACGTGAGGAGAACGAGATGACGCTGCTGCGAGAGGCCATCGGGGAAAGTCTGCGGCGCGCTCGGATCGCGCAGCGCCGGACCCTGCGCGAGGTATCCACGTCCGCGCGGGTCAGTCTCGGTTACCTGTCCGAGGTGGAGCGTGGCCGCAAGGAGGCCTCCAGCGAACTGCTGGCGGCCATCTGCCAGGCGCTGGACCTGCCGTTGTCGCGGGTGCTGTCGGATGTGAGTGCGGCGATGGCCGAGGCGGACGGGGTGCCCGCGCAGCCGGTGCCCGCCGTCGTGCCCGCGGCTCCGGCCGCCGCGCCCGCCGACGCCGCGGTCGCGACCGTGTCGGTTCCGCTCGGCGCCATCGCCGAGGACACCCGCATCGTGATCCCGGCGCCCAGGGCGGAAAAGCTGGTACTGGTACAGGCGAAGTGAGCAGGAGTTGCCGGCGCCGACACCGTTCGGCGCCGGCAACGCTGTACGACGGAGCGGAAACGGATAGATTCTCTATAAGCGTTCGGTAACCGGCGGGGTCCTGCCCATACCGGTGCCGCGCGGTGGAGGATAGGGACAACGGGGTGCGTGACGGTCGCGCACTACAGTCGCGCGGGAGCGCGGCGTGTCAGATGGAGGCGGGATCAATCGATGGCTAATCCGTTCGTCAAGGCCTGGAAGTACCTCATGGCCCTCTTCGATTCCAAGATCGAGGAGCACGCGGATCCGAAGGTCCAGATTCAGCAGGCTATCGAGGAAGCTCAGCGCCAGCACCAGGCCCTGTCGCAGCAGGCCGCGTCGGTCATCGGCAACCAGCGCCAGCTGGAGATGAAGCTGAACCGCCAGCTCGACGAGGTGGAGAAGCTCAACGCCAACGCCCGGCAGGCGGTCATGCTCGCCGACCAGGCGCAGGCCGCCGGCGACTCCGAGAAGGCGATCCAGTACACCAACGCGGCCGAGGCGTTCGCCGCGCAGCTGGTCACCGCCGAGCAGTCCATCGAGGACCTCAAGGTGCTGCACGACCAGTCGCTGCAGGCGGCCGCGCAGGCCAAGAAGGCGGTCGAGCAGAACGCGATGACGCTGCAGCAGAAGGTCGCCGAGCGCACCAAGCTGCTCAGCCAGCTCGAGCAGGCGAAGATGCAGGAGCAGGTCAGCGCCTCGCTGCAGTCCATGGACTCCACGCTGTCCGCGCCCGGCAGCACCCCCAGCCTGGACGCCGTGCGCGAGAAGATCGAGCGCCGGTACGCCAACGCGCTGGGCGCCGCCGAACTCGCGGGCAACTCGGTGCAGGGTCGGATGCTCGAGGTGCAGCAGGCCAGCGTCCAGATGGCCGGGCACAACCGGCTCGAGCAGATTCGCGCCTCCATGCGCGGTGACTCGCTGCCCGCCGGTGACTCCGCCACCCCGCAGGCCGTCCCGAATCCGGCCGCACAGCCGCAGATCGACAAGGGCCAGACCGCGCAGCAGTAACGCTCGCCCGCCGGAGAGGTACGAGGTGATGGGTAGATCGCGGGCCCGCCACGAGCCCGCGGTCGACCGCGCCCGCGGACCGGAACGCGGTCGTCGGGCAGGCGGCAGTGCGGGCGGCGAGCCTCGTGGTCCCGGCCGTCCCGTGGTCGAGGAGTCCGCCGAGCCCGCTTGGAAGGGCTTGTTCCCCTCCGTGTTTCGGCGTTCCCCGGGCGAGCGCAGCGATGCCGCGACTACCGTCGAGAAAGGTCCCGCCTTCGAATCGGTTGCGAGACCGGGCAACCACGCAGTCGAAGACAGGGATGTCTTGCCGCCCAACCCTTCCCGTACCGACCCAGATCCCACCCTCGGCTGGATCCCCACGGGACCCTCGTCATCCAGCGGGGCCTCGCACGCCGATTCGCCCGGCACGAGAGCACCTTCCGACCCGCCTCGCCCATCCGGGCAGCGGCCGCCACACCCGGAACCGCCCGGCGGGGCCTGCCCCGACACACCTGGCGGGAGCGCGGGTTCGTCGGATCGCGAGCGGTCCGTCCGGTTCGGCGACGCCGGTGCTGTCCAGGGGACTACCGCTGTCGGAGCACACGCCGGACGGCATGACCGCGTGGTGCTCGACGACCAGCGAGTTCGCGGCGCGGCCGGAATCGGTACGGCCGCAGCAGACGCGAGCACCTCCGGCCGTAAGCGGTTCGGGCGTGGCAGTGGAGCGACCAACCGCGAGCGCATCCAGGACCCTTCTGCCACGGCCGCTCGACGCAACGAGAATAGTGCCGCCGACCGCGAGCGCAGCCATGGGAGTGCGGGGCGCGAGGAGGGGACTGTCGCGGGCCGCGAGCGCATCCAGGACCCGGCTGCCACGGCCGCTCGACGCAACGAGAGAAGTGCCGCCGACCGCGGACACAACCATGGGGGTACGGCGGCGGCCGGTCGGCGCCGGGAGGGGAGCGTCGCCGACCGCGAGCGCAACCGCAGAGGTGCGGCGGCTGATCGGAAGGCGGCCGAGCGCGCGGGGAATCGGAAACGGACTGCGCGCGAGAGGTTCGTGCGCGAGGTGCTGGCGCAGTCCGGTGTGGCGGAGGAACAGGTCGACCAGGCGCGGCGGTTGCCGGATACGTTGCGGGAGGTCGGGGAGACCGCTCTACACGCGGTGCGGAAGTGGGCCGATCCGCGAGAACGGGAATTGCGGCGGCGTCGGCGGGTGCGGCGGCGGAGTCTGCGGCTGAGTGCCGCCTCCGGGCTGACGGCGCTGGGCACGGCGGGACTGGTGGTCGTCTCGGCTCCGGCGTGGGCCGTCATCGTCGTCGGCAGCGGTGCCGCCGCCCTGGTGACGGGCGCGGCCGTGACCACCAAGCGATACTTCGAACTCCGGCGAAACCCGTTGCCGCCCGCGGCATTCGTACCGCGCAAGCTGCCGCCGATCCGCTCGGCCGCGCGGGACCCCATCGCCCGGCTGGTCCGGGCCGAGCGCGCGTTCTACGCCGTGGGCAGGCAGATCGCCCACGGCGGCCGACTGCCCGAGGACGATCTCACCGACACCGTCGAAACCGCCGATTCCGCCGCTGCCGCCCTGCACGCGCTGGCCGCCG
The DNA here is from genome assembly GCF_014466955.1 of Nocardia wallacei. Classification (NCBI taxonomy): domain Bacteria; kingdom Bacillati; phylum Actinomycetota; class Actinomycetes; order Mycobacteriales; family Nocardiaceae; genus Nocardia; species Nocardia wallacei. The sequence goes on from NZ_AP023396.1 coordinate 2,526,906, forward strand.
ACATCGTCGCCATGGAGCACGCCGCCGGGCTGGTGGCACAGTGGCAAACCCGGTCCGGATCGTCGCCGTCCGACCCTGTCCGCGCTACCGTGGCCCGGTTGCTGGACGGTGTCGCGGAGTACGAGGAACTGGTCGCGTCCGCGAGCCGGGTGCTCGCCGTTCCCGAAAGTCCGGCGTTCCCCGACGATCTGGGCTGGGCGATGGCCGACCTGCGCGACGCCGCCGATCGCCTCGACGGCTGGGCCCAGGCCCTCACCGAACTTGCCGACCGGCACTGACCGCGGTCTAAGGGACAACCCTGATCTTTCCCCGATATCGGTTGTGACCTGGTGATTTTCGGGCCTCGGCTTGCCAGTATGGAGGAGTCGGATCGCGCTGACGGCGGTTCGGAAACCTTCGGGAGGAAGTGGACATGTTCTGGAAGATCCTGGGCGTCGTCGCGCTCGTCTGGCTGGCGCTGATCGTGATCGGTGCGCTGGTCAAGGCGCTGTTCCCGATTCTGATTATCAGCCTCGTGGTGTTCGGGCTGTACCTGCTGTACAAGGCGATGTCGGGGTCGAACAAGTCGACGGTCAACAAACTGTAGACGTCCCTGTGCCAGGGGCCGCGGGCCGTTCGGTGTCGTCACCGGACGGCCCGTCGTCATGTGTGCCGGACCCTTCGTGAACCACGGGTTGTGGCGGGCGGGCGCGGGGAATGTGGCACCCTGGGGCGCATGCGAGTGGCTGTCATCGCGGGGCCGGACCCTGGTCATGCGTTCCCGGCGATCGCGCTGTGCCTGCGGTTTCTCGCGGCGGGCGACGAGCCGGTGCTGTTCACCTCGCCCGTCTGGTTCGATGCCGCCCGGGCGGCGGGTGTCGGGGTGCGGCGGCTGAAAGGACTCGCCCCGCGCCCGCAGGACGATCCGGGCGACGCCGGGCAGCGCATCCACCAGCGCGCCGCGCACATCTCCTCCGAGATCCTGCCCGAACTGAGCGCGATGCTGCCCGAACTCGTGGTATCGGACGTGCTCACCGCGGGCGGGGGCATGGCCGCCGAACGACTGCGGGTGCCGTGGGTGGAACTGTCGCCGCATCCGCTCTATCTACCGTCGAAAGCGTTGCCCCCCATCGGAAGTGGGCTCGCCCCCGGCGAGGGACTGCGGGGCCGGGCCCGGGACGCGGTGCTGCGCGGTCTGTCCGCCCGGGCGATCCACCGCGGCGAACAGCAGCGCTCCGCGGCCAGGGTGAGCGTCGGCCTGCCTCCGGGCGATCCCGGACCGCGGGCGCGACTGATCGCGAGCCTGCCCGCGCTGGAGGTTCCCCGGCCCGATTGGCCCGATCACGCGCACCTGGTCGGCCCGCTGCTGTGGGAACCGACCGACGATGTGCTGCCGCTGCCACCCGGCGACGATCCGCTGGTCATGGTGGCGCCCTCGACGGCACATACGGGCGTGGCGAACATGGCCGAGAGAGTGCTCGACGCCCTCGACGGCGCCGGTGTGCGGGTGGCGGTCTCGACCATCCACACCCCGCCCGCGCACCTTCCGCCCTGGGCCACAGCGGGTTTGGGCCGCCAGGACGAACTGCTCCGGCACGCCGACGTGGTGGTCGGCGGCGGCGGGCACGGCCTACTGGCGAAATCCCTGCTCGCAGGCGTCCCGATCGTGACGGTGCCCGGCGGCGGCGACCAGTGGGAACTGGCGAATCGCGCCGCCCGCCAAGGCAGTTCGACAGTCGTCCGCCCGTTCACCGACGAGGCGATCCGCTCGGCGGTCCGGCACCTGATAGACAACCCGTCGTACCGGCACGCCGCCGAAGCCGCCGCGGCCACCGCCACCGCCGTCACCGACCCGATCGAAATCTGCCACCGAGTCCTCCACACCGCCCGCGCCCACTGACCCCCGCTCCGGCTCGACACGCTGCCTCGGTTCGGGTGCGGGAGGTGGGGTGGGGCGGGGCGGGTACCCTCGGCACGGTGCGATTGACTGATTTTCGGGAACTGTTGCACGCGGAGTTCGGGGTGGTTCGCGGCGATTCGCTGCTGAACGACCATGTGCTGCTGTCCATGGGTGGGCGGACCGGTGCTCAGGCCATCGAGGCCGGGGTGGATCCGCGCGACGTGTGGCGCGCGCTGTGTGCGGAGTTCGACGTGCCGCGCTCCCACTGGTGAGCCCGCCGAGCCGGCCTCGAGGCCCGGCCGCGTACCGGCCGGACCCCGAGGCGTGAGCGCAGGTCAGGCGACCGGCACCCCGGTGTCGCGCACCGGGGCCTCCGGCACCCGGACTCGCCGGTGGAACAAGGCGAAGGCGGCGATTCCGAGCACCAGTCCCACTCCGCTCGCCACCACGACCGCCGCGTCCAGTCCGTCGACGAACCGGGGCAGGTCGGGCCGCCCGCCGCCGGCGACGCTGCGAAAGACCGTGCCCAGTATCGCGACTCCCAGCGCCATACCCAGCTGCCGGGCGGTATTCACCGCGCCCGCGGCGGTCCCGCTCAGCTGCGGCGGCACCGCCGCCATCCCGACCGCCACCAGCGACGGCGCCACCGACCCGACCCCGACACCGATCACGATGAATCCGGGAATCAATGCGGCCCAAGAGGATTCGGCGTCGATGCACCCGAGCAGCCCGGCGCCCGCACCGATCACGATCAACCCGCCGCCGATCGTCCACTTGGGCGCCAGATCATGCAGCAGCCGACCGAGCGCGCCCGACACCACGAACGCGGTGATCGCCATGGGCAGCATCGACAGCCCGGCATGCAGCGGCGAGAGCCGCAGCTGCTGCTGCAGCCACAGCGACAGCAGCGGACTGGCCGCGAACGCCGCGAAGTTGAGTCCTGCCGCCGCGAGCAGGGTCGCACCGAATTCGCCGTTGCGCAGCAGTGCCAACGGGAATATCGGTGCCGCACTCCGTGTTTCGACCACCGCGAACAATACGGCCGCGAGCACCCCCACGACCAGTGCGACCAGCGCCCGCGGATCGGCCCAACCGTGCTCGCCCCCGCGAATGATGCCGAAGGTCACCGCCGTCGCCGCCACCGCGAACGCCGCCATCCCGGCCACGTCGACACCGCGGTCGGTGTGCCGCGCCGAAGGCCCGAACACCAAGGCGGACAAGACGATCGCCACCGCCGCGATAGGCAGGTTCACGAAGAAGATCCACCGCCACGACAACAGATCGGTCAGCACGCCGCCCAGCACCACCCCGATGCCGGCCGCCGCACCCGCCACCGCACCCCAGGCGCCGAAGGCGACGCCACGATCGCGCCCGGTATAGGTGGCGTGCAGCAGCGACAGCGTCGTCGCGAACATGGCCGCGCCGCCGACGCCCTGAAAAGCCCGCGCCGCCACCAGGATCGCGGAGGACTGCGCGGTCCCGCAGGCCAGCGAGGCGGCGGTGAACACGACCAGTCCGGCCAGATAGGTGGGTTTGGCGCCGAGCCGGTCGGCCAGCGCACCGAGCACCAGCAGCAGCGCCGCCAGCGCCAGCGCGTAGCCGTCGATGACCCACGCCAAACCGGACAACCCCGTACCCAGATCGTCGGCGATGTCGGGCAGCGCGATATTCACGATGGTGACGTCGATGAGCAGCATCAGCGTGCCGAGGCACGCCGCGAACAAGGGGAGCCATTTCCGCATGGCGACCTCCGGAACCTCGAACGAACGATATCGACGCCCAGCGTGCGGCATGCTTGAATATCCACCTACTAATCCGCCACATCACGTTGGATTCCGCACATGCCCCTCGAAGATGACGAAGAAACCTCCGTGCTGGATCTGCTCGACAAACAGATCGTGCACGGACTGGTCACCGACCCGCGCATCCCGTTCGCCCGCCTCGCCGCGATTCTCGGCGTCTCCGAGCAGACGGTGGCGCGGCGCTACCGGTCGATGCGGCAGCGCGGCATGGTCCATATCGCCGGTCTGGTCAATGCCGTGCCGCTGGGAAGTACCCGCTGGATGGTGCGGGTGCGATCCACCCCGGACAAGGCGCTGCGGCTGGCCGAGTCGCTGGCCCGGCTGCCCGATGTGAGCTGGGTGTCGCTGCTGTCGACCGGATCCGAGGTGACCTGCATGAGCCGCCCGCGCACGCTCGAACACCGAGACCGGTTGCTGCTCGACACACTTCCGCGCACCAGCCAGGTGGTCGGGCTGGCCGCGTACGAGATCATGCACCGCTTCCCGCTGGACGAGGAGTGGCCGCGCTACGGACGGCTGCTGACCGAGCCGCAGCGGCGTGAGCTGGGCCCGCCGCGGCGGCGGAGCTACGACGCCGGTCCTGGGGAGGCGATGGATCTCTCGCCCGGCGACGAGGCGATGCTGGCGCTGCTGGCCCGGGACGGCCGGGCGTCCTACGCGCAGTTGGCCGCCGAAACCGATTGGAGCGCAACCAGAGTCGCGCGTCGAATGGCCGAACTCGAGCAGGCGGGAGTGTTGTATTTCGATCTCGACTTCGCCCTCGAGCGGATGGGCTACGCGACGCGCGGCATGTTGTGGCTGCGGGTGCGTCCCGCCGCGCTGGACATGGTGGGCCGGGCGTTGGTGACCTGCCCGGAGGTGACGTTCGTCGCGGCCACGACGGGTGCGACGAACCTGGTGGTATCGGTGGTCTGCCGCCACATCGCGCACCTGTACCGCTTCGTCACCGAGCGCCTGGGCCGGCTGGACGGCATCACCGACATCGAGATCACCCCGGCGCTGCGCGTGTTCAAACAGGCTCAGGCGCTGCTGCACACGGGCCACGTCACCCTGGTGCCGCAGGCGAAACGCGGATAGGCGGTCGCGTGTCGGGCGCGTCGCTTGCCTCGAACACGTGTTCGTCTAAGCTGTGCGGCAGAACTTGTCGGTGCCGCCCTCTAACGTGGGCGCCAACCACAGCACGAGACCCACCCGTCGAGAAGGGGACCAGACGATGGCACCACAGGCTTACGACCGCGACAAGGCGCTCGAACTGGCGCTGGCACAGGTCGAGAAGAGCTTCGGCAAGGGCGCCGTGATGCGCCTGGGCGAGGAGGCGCGCCAACCCATCTCGGTGATCCCGACGGGTTCCATCGCGCTGGACGTGGCCCTGGGCCTCGGTGGCCTGCCGCGCGGCCGCATCGTCGAGATCTACGGCCCGGAGTCCTCGGGTAAGACCACCGTCGCCCTGCACGCGGTCGCCAATGCGCAGGCCGCCGGCGGTGTCGCGGCGTTCATCGACGCCGAGCACGCGCTGGACCCCGAATACGCCCGCAAGCTCGGTGTCGACACCGACGCGCTGCTGGTCTCCCAGCCCGATACCGGCGAGCAGGCGCTCGAGATCGCCGACATGCTGGTCCGCTCGGGCGCCATCGACATCATCGTCATCGACTCGGTGGCCGCGCTGGTACCGCGCGCCGAGATCGAGGGCGAGATGGGCGACAGCCACGTCGGCCTGCAGGCCCGCTTGATGAGCCAGGCGTTGCGCAAGATGACGAGCGCGCTCAACAATTCGGGCACCACCGCCATCTTCATCAACCAGCTGCGCGAGAAGATCGGCGTCATGTTCGGCTCGCCCGAGACCACCACGGGTGGTAAGGCGCTGAAGTTCTACGCCTCGGTCCGCTTGGACGTGCGCCGCATCGAGACACTCAAGGACGGCAGCGACGCGGTCGGCAACCGCACCCGCGTCAAGGTCGTCAAGAACAAGGTCTCGCCGCCGTTCAAGCAGGCCGAGTTCGACATCCTCTACGGCCACGGCATCTCCAAGGAGGGCTCGCTCATCGATATGGGTGTCGAGCACGGCTTCGTCCGCAAGTCGGGCTCCTGGTACACCTACGAGGGCGACCAGCTCGGCCAGGGCAAGGAGAACGCGCGCAAGTTCCTGCTGGAGAACACCGACGTGCGCGACGAGATCGAGAAGAAGATCAAGGAGAAGCTCGGCATCGGGGCAGATGTCACCGCAGACGCGGGCGCCGAGGCGCCCGTCGACTTCTAGCCGATGCCCGACCGGGAAGCGTCGGGGTCTCGGGATGACCAAGACCCCGGCGCGACTCGGCTCGAAGCGGTAGAGCGGCTGCGCCGCCGGACGGAGCAGTCGGAGCGCGGGAGAGCCGGGGGCGCGGCTTCGGTGGGTGGCCAGGTGCTGGGGCGGGCCAAGGCGGTGTGCTTGCGGCTCTTGATCGATCAGCGAGGGGTCGATCGGGCGAGGTTGGCGGAGGCTTTGGCGGCCGAGGGATATGCGGACCAGGTGATCCGGCAGGCCCTCGACCAACTGGTCGAGGCTGGTCTGCTCGACGGCTGTGAAGTACCGCGTTTGGAAGTACCGCGTTTGCCACCTGCCGAGGGGCAGCGTCGGCGTGGTAGCGGTCGGTCCGTCCCGCGGAACCTCTCCGCTGCACCCGTGGCGGGAGATATTGCGCCACAACCAGTTCCGGATGCTTCGGCGGCTGGATCACCGGAGGTGGAGGAGCGGCGGCGTGGCAGGGCGAGGCATGGCCGGGAAAGGCGCAGTCAGGAAAGGCGCGGCGCCGATGAACAGGGGGCCGGGGGTGGGACCGAGGCTCAGGCCAAGGAGTTGTGCCTGCGGTTGTTGACCGATCGGGCGCGGAGTCGGGCCGAACTGGCTGAGAAGTTGGCGGGCAAGGGGTTCGCGACCGAGGTCGGGGAGCGGGTGTTGGATCGGCTCGCCGAGGTGGGGCTTGTTAACGACGCGGCATTCGCCGAGCAGTGGGTGCATTCTCGGCACACCTATGCGGGCAAGGGGAAGAAGGCCATCGCGCTCGAGTTGCGCCGCAAGGGCGTGGACCCGGCCGACGCGGAACCGGCGCTCGCGGGCGTCACCGCGGAGTCGGAGATCGACCGTGCCGCTGAACTCGTGCGCCGGAAACTCAATTCCCTGCCACCGGATCTGGACCGCGACAAGGCGACCCGCCGCCTGGTCGGCATGCTGGCCCGGCGCGGCTACAGCCAGTCGACGGCCTACGCCGTGGTGAAGGAGGAACTGTCCACCGTCGAGTTCGCGCCCACCCCGAGTGCTCCGGCCTCCCGGCCCGCAAGTACACCGCGACCAACTTCGGCCCCACCTCCGGGCGAAGATCCCAGCGAGAATCACGAACCCGAGGCCAGCGGAACAGTTACTCGCCGCACGGCCCGTAGCGGCGGCCTCGCCCGCGACATCCCGATGCAGCGCGGCAGCGGCGACGACGCTGAGGACGAGCACCGGTCCGCCACCGAGCTGGTACGTCGGAAGCTGCGCACCCTCTCGCCGAACCTGGAGCAGGACAAGGCGATACGCCGTCTGGTCGGCATGCTGGCCCGGCGCGGCTACAGCCGGTCGACGGCCTACACCGTGGTCCAGGCGGAGCTGTCCGCACGCGAGTCCGAGCGCTGATTCCGACTACCTGCGGGCACGCCACCTTCCCTGCCCGGCATCACCGCCGCGACAAACTGCCCGCGCTGGCCATGGGCCCCGGCGGCACTCGGTCCGCACCCCAGCTGCGATGCACGTAGCCGACCACACGGTCCAGTTCCTCGCGCCCCACCGCCGCCGACTCGCCCGGCTCCAGCGGATCGAAATGGAAGATATAGAGCCGCGACGCGAACTGCTCGAACGGCAGCGACGCCTCGCCGAACCGTTCCCCGTGTCCGGCGGTGCCGACGACCACACCGTCGCCCCAGTCCTGACCGCTGTCGTTGTTCGGGTTGTAGAAGTAGACCCGCATCGTGTCCTGCGGGTCGAGGCTCACCCGCAACACGGTGATCGCGTGCCAGCCGATGAACCGGGCCGCGCTGTCGGTGACGGCGACACCGGCCGGCTGTGGGTGGATCAACGGCTGATTGCCGTTGTAGAAGGGGTGATAGGCGGCGTAGAAGTGGCGGAGGAACTCCTCGAGATCGGTCAGATTACCCGTCGCCACATCGACATTGATGCGGAAGCCGCGCCCGGACCACCAGCCGTGGAACTCCGGATTGACCCAGCGGTGCGGATCGCCCTCGCGGTCGACGCAGCGCCGCCCCATCTCGGTATAGATCCGGTCCAGATGCGGAACCACCAGCAGTGACACCGGATCCAGGTCGGACGGCAGCCCGGCGGCCATGCCCGCACCACTTTCCCGCGACGAGATCGGCTGCCCTTCGAAATGCATGACGATCTCGTCGTCACGCGCCGCCCAGGCGACCGTCTGCAGCAGGTAATCCGGATCGTTGTACGCCCACATCGACAAGGCTCGCGCCGATTGACAGGTCGGATTGTCGCCCTGCCCGACCCCGAGCGGCTGACCCAGAATGGACAGCACGCCCGCCAGCAGCCACGCCCGCGGCTCGGGCGCGGGGCCGAACACCGCTGTCAACCGCTGCCGCGCGTGCGGCGACAGCTGCAATCCCAGCTGCCGCCACATCCCCGGCGCCACGGGCGGCTGGTACAGGATGCCGCGCTCCAGCAGCAGCGCCAGCCCGTAGATGCACTGCGCCGTCTCGACATGCACGACATCGTCGATGAGCTTGCGCACCAGTTCGTGATAGCAGAGCAGGCAATCGCGCCCGGTGTTGGACAATCCCAGCGCCTCGGCGAGCAGGTATTCGCCCTTCCCGAGCAGGAAACGCAGCAGCACAGCGTGATACGGCGAGACCAGTCCGGTGTCGTGCATGGACCGCGCGAAACCGGCCGCCTCGAACTGCAGCGTGCCGTCGTCCATCGTTTCCAGCCGGGCGCGGTACACCTCCACGCCCGGATCCTCCCGGCAGGCGTCGGTGGTGCCGTAGAGGCTGCTGATCAACCGGTCGGCGCCGAGTCCGGTGGCGCCCAGATCGATGTCCGGATTGCTGCGGGCCACGGCGATCTGGGTGATCATCCGCTTCACCGCGTCGACCTGGATCGGGCGCTGCCGCAGTATCCGCCAGATCTCGTCCACCAGGTGCTCGAGCACCTTCTCGTACCCGACCTCCTCGACCAGGTAGCCGAGCAGACTGCGCGACACCTGGGCCATCCGCCCCTGCTGCGTCCGCTCGACCTCCGTGGGCGGCGTCAGCAGCAGGGTCAGGTTGGCCGCCAGCACCTGCGAAAGATGCTGCTGCGCCTGCTCTGCGGTGATCAGGGGATGCGCGTAGGCGCCCTTGGCCACGGCCAGCAGGCGCAGGTCGCTCACCGTCTCCAGCACCACCGTGTCGGCGTTCGGACTCCGCAGTGACCCGGTGCTCAACGCCGGAATCAGAATCTGCGGAGACGCCCAGTCCGTGCCGAGGAACAGCCCGGAGTCCTCGATCTGCTCGGCGCGGTGCCGAATCGCGGCGCATCCGCCCGGGATGAGCAGCACTCGGCGCAGGGCGGCCAGCATCCGGGACAGTCTGGTCTGCTTGCCGAGATCGCTGGCGTCCGCGAGGGATCGCGTCGCGTCGTCGAGCTGGGCGAGCCGCCGGTCCAGGGTCGCGCTGTCGCTGCTGGGTGAACTCAATTACAGGACCCTCCCGTGATCCGATGCTGCCGCGGATCAGATGTAGAAATCGAGTTCTTCCTGCCGCTTCAGCAGATCCCGCAGAGTGTACGGATCGTCACCGAAGAAGTACAGTAGCCCCCAATGGTTTCCGAACGCGGTGCGCTTGGTGACCTTGTCGGTCAGGGGAGCGGTGAGCTCGTGTGATTCGAAGTAATCGTGATCCTCGGTCTCTTCCGGCATGGACAAATGGCTGACCACACGTCGACGTGGATACACGCCGAAACAGCCGGCGTGGCCTCGTGCGTCCACCACTTCCTTGGGGAAGAACGCGTCTATTTCCGCCTCGGTCGTTTTCGGATCGAAGGCCAGGACCAGCGCGTGATACGCGTTGAAACCGTAGGCCCGCTCCAGCAATTCGAACACCTTGAAACCCGGCGGCCGGTAGGCGACCTCGCCGAAGTACATCTCGCCGTCGCTGGTGACGAAGTACTCGGGATGGACGAAGCCGAACTCGATGTCGAACGTCTTGATCAGTTTCTCGACCTGCCGGGTGATCTCCGGCCGGTACCGTTCGAGTTCCGGTGTCGCCGGGACGAATACCGAGTAACCGAGCGTGACGTACTCGGAGATGTTGAGAAAACGGATGCGCCCCTTGTGGATCCAGGCCTCCACCGCGAATTCCCAGCCGTCCAGATGGGACTCCATCAGCAGCGGGAACTCGTCGTCGGGAATGGTGTCGATCTCGTCCGGGGTGCGGATGACCCGGTGCCCGAGGCAGCCGGCCTTGTCGAAGGCCTTGATGTGGATGGGATCGTTGGGGTCGCCGTCCAGCTTCAGCAGGGTCTGGTTGACCCGCTTGAGGAAACGGATGACGTCGTCGCGCTCGTGGGCCTCCTCGAAGATGCCCACGCGGATGCCGCCGAGCTGGGCTCGCCGCTTCATCAGCGACTTGTCCCGCAGCAGCATGGCCTGGCCCAGCAGGCGGGGGTTGTCGAGCAGTACGGAGTTGATCGCCCCGGCCCACTCCACGGTTTCCTCGTAGATCGGGATGGCGACGTCCACCCCGAGTTCCTGCAGTGTCTCCGCGATCTCCATCGAACGATCGTTGAGCCGCTCGAAATTCCATGGGATGTAGGGGATATCGTGTTCGACACAATATTCCTCGGCCCACTCGGGAGCGACCACGATATAGCGTCGGTCGAAGCGATCGACCGCCTCGACGGCGTTCAAACTCCAGCCCAGCAGGGCCACATAACCTTTGTCCGGATTCTTGGTCTTCGACCGTGGTGTTGAAGTCGGCAAAACCTGTCCCCTCTCGACCTCTGGTGTCGGTTCTTCTCGAGGCCGCCAGTTCGTCCACCGCGATATCATCGAGGCGTCGCGCGGTAATTCATGCTCTGGTCGTTCGTCTCGCAGCTCCTACTCGTGTGGCCGGTAAACGGGCGCGCGCGATCGGATGCCGAGACGATCGGAAGTCGACAAGCAAGCGCCGGCTACGCCGACATATTTCGAGGCGCCGGCGCAGAGCCCTGCTCGCCGTGGGCATTCGGCTCGGATCTCCGTGGCGCCGTCATTGTTCGCGAATACCCGGTACGTCGCTTCTTCAAACAGCGCCGCCGCGGCCGGCCCGCCGAATCCCCTGTTGGAGGCCACATTTGGACACCCGCTCCCCGGCCGCGGGCAGTGGCGTGACCCGACGAGCCAGGGAGCGGTGCACCTACAGAATGCTGTCCGCCCGCACCGTATCCGAGACTTGCGCTCAGCGAGATTTGGTCAGATCCATCCCGGGCGCCGCATCGGTGAGCGCCGCGGCGGCCGGGACCACCGTACGGCCCTTGCGCCGCGATCGCAGCCGCTTCTCCAGCCAGGTGGCGAATCTGGTCAGCGACCAGTTCAGCGCGATCATGATGACCGCCACGACGATCAGCGACGGGACGGTGTTCTGCTCCGCCGCACCGAGTTGCTGGCCTTGGCGCACGATCTCCTGATAGGTGATCTGATAGCCCAGCGCCGTGTCCTTCAACGCCACCACCATCTGCGACACGATGGCGGGCAGCATGGCCGTAATCGCCTGCGGCAGCAGAATGATCCGCATCATCTGGCCCTTGCGCAGGCCCAGCGCGACGGCCGCTTCGGTTTGGCCCTTGGGCAGCGATCGGATGCCCGAGCGGACGATCTCGGCGATGACCGAGCCGTTGTAGACGGTCAGCGCGATCACGACCGCGGTCAGCGCGTACTGGCTGGAGTCGGTGAGGTCGTACTTCGAGATCACCGCGTACAGGAAGATCATGAGAATCAGCACGGGGATGGCCCGGGCGAATTCGACGATCGCGCCCGCCACGATGCGTACGCTGCGGTGGTCCGACAATCGCAGCAGGCCGAAGATCATCCCGATCGCCAGCGCGAAGACGATCGACAGCGCCGCGGCCACGACGGTGCCGCGCAGGCCGGGCAGGATGTAGGTCTCCCACACTTCGCCGTCGATGAACGGCTTCCATTTCGCCGCGGTGAGCTGCCCTTTGTCGGAGAGCTTCGCGATCACGAGCCAGAGAAGTGCGGCGATCACCGCGGCGACCAGCACCGAGTAGACGGCGTGCCGCACCCGCGCCCTGGGGCCGGGCGCGTCGAACAGGACCGAGGCGCCTGAGCTCATCGCTTCACCTCATATTTTCTTGCCAGCCAACCGAACAGCAGGCCGACAGGCAGGGTCAGGATGACGAAGGCCAGGGCGAAGATCGCGCCCACGACGATGATGTCGGCTTCGTTCTCGATCATTACCGACATCAACCTCGCGGCCTCGGCGACACCGATCACCGCCGCGATGGTGGAGTTCTTGGTCAGCGCGATCAGCACGCTGCCCAGCGGTGCGATGACCGACCGAAACGCCTGCGGAAGGACGATATACCGCAAGTTCTGGCCGAACGTCAGCCCGAGCGAGCGACCCGCCTCCGACTGCCCCAGCGGCACCGTGTTGATGCCCGAGCGCAACGACTCGCACACGAAAGCCGCGGTGTAGATGGACAAACCGACTATGGCGAAGCGAAAGTTGTTGGTGGCCAGGAAGTTCAGATTGTTACTGTCGCCGGACAACTGAACGCCGAGGGTGGTGTAGACGCCCAGCGAGCAGAAGACGAGGATCAGGGTCAGGGGTGTGTTGCGGAAGAGGGTCACGTAGGCGGTGCCCACCCAGCGCGCCACCGGCACCGGCGATACCCGCATCGCGGCCACGATGACACCGAGGATCAATGCGCCGACCGTCGACAACAGGGTCAACTTGATGGTCATCCAGAAGGCGTCGAGCAGTTGGTCTTGGTATCGGGAGATCAAGTCGAACACGGCGGACGTGTCCCTCCGATCGTCATGGGTGAAACTTGTTGGGCGAGGGGCGATCCCGGTCGGAGACCGCCCCGCACGCGAAAGGTTCAGTACCGGTCGACCTGCGGCGGGGCCGAGGGCTGGAACCCGGTGCTACCGAAGTTCTTGTCCAGCGAGGCCTTCCAGGCGCCGTCGTTGATCATCGCCTCGATGGCGTCGTTGATCCTGCCGCGCGACTCGGTGTCGCCCTTCTTCACGCCGATGCCGTACTTCTCGGTGGTGAACGGCTTACCGGCCAGCTTCAGTTGACCCGGGTTCTGCGCGGCGAAGCCGGCCAGGATGATGTCGTCGGTGGTCAGCGCGTCCACCGCGCCCGCCTTCAGGGCCTCGACACACAGCGAATAGGTGTCGTACTCCTGCAGCTGCACGTCGTTGGCGTAATTCTTCTGAATGTTCTGTGCCGGAGTGGAACCACGCACCGAGCAGAGCTTCTTTCCGCCGTTGAGCGACTCCGGGCCGGTAATGGCGGTGTTGTCCGCGCGAATGAGCAGGCTCTGGCCGGCCAGGTAGTACGGCCCGGCGAAGTCGACCTTCTCCTTGCGCTGGTCGGTGATCGAGTACGTACCGACCACGAAATCCACCTGCCGGTTCTGGATCAACGTCTCCCGCTGCGCCGACGGCGCCTCCTTGAACGTGATCTCGTCCTCCGCCACACCCAGCTTGCCGGCGACATACTTGGCGACGTCGATATCGAAGCCGGAGAACGAGCCGTCCTTGTTGCGCAGGCTCAGGCCGGGCTGGTCGAACTTCACGCCGATGGTCAGTTTGCCGTCGGCGGCGTTCTCGACGGCGGTTTTGGAACTGCCTCCGCCACAACCTGTTGCGGCGACCGCCACGGCGAGGGCGCCTATTCCGATTTGCAATGCACGGGTGATCCTCATCGATTTCCTTTTCTCTCGTGCAGTACTAGGTTTCGGTCACCGGTCAGTGACTCAAGATCTTGCCGAGAAAATCCTTGGCACGGTCGGAACGCGGTGCGGTGAAGAACGCCTCCGGTGCGGCGTCCTCCATGATCCGACCGTCCGCCATGAACAACACCCGGTCGCCGGCACGGCGAGCGAAGCCCATCTCGTGGGTGACCACCAGCATGGTCATCCCTTCCTTGGCCAAGGACACCATCACCTCGAGCACCTCGTTGACCATCTCCGGATCCAATGCGGAGGTGGGCTCGTCGAACAGCATCACCTTGGGGTTCATCGCCAGCGCGCGTGCGATGGCGACGCGCTGCTGCTGCCCGCCGGACAGCTGGGCCGGGTACTTCTCCGCCTGGTCGGCGATGTCTACCCGTTCCAGCAGTTCCATCGCCTTCTCGCGGGCCTGCTTCTTGTCGACGCGGCGCACCTTGATCGGCGCGAGCATCACATTCTCGAGAATCGTCTTGTGCGCGAACAGATTGAACGACTGGAACACCATGCCGACGTCGGCGCGCAGCTTGGCCAGGGCCCGGCCCTCGGCGGGCAGTTCCACACCGTCGACGGCGATGGTGCCGGAATCGATGGGTTCGAGGCGGTTGATGGTGCGGCACAGCGTCGACTTCCCGGACCCCGACGGGCCCAGCACGATCACGACCTGCCCCTTGGGCACCTCGAGGTTGATGTCCTGCAGCACGTGCAGAGCGCCGAAATGCTTTTGCACATCACGCATCGAGATCATCGGTGGCGCGGCGGCGTCGGCGGGAGTCGGCTCGGCGGCAGTGCCGGGTGTTGCGTCGGCAGCGTCGGTCATGAAAACAGACCCTAGAGCGAAGGCGCTGGAAATGCGCAGTATTCGGGCATGCGTCGCGCGGTCGCCTCCTGGCTTTAACCCGAGCTTGACATCGGTGACCGGTATCACGCCCGCTCAGCGGCGGGTGGACGGGCCGATTCCGAATTTCCGTGAGCCGATACCCTGGACGGGTGAATTCGCAGCAGCGGACCTACGAGGTGCGCACGCACGGCTGTCAGATGAACGTGCACGACTCCGAACGCCTGTCGGGCCTGCTCGAGGACGCCGGATACGTCCGGGCCATGCCCGGCGCGACGGCGGATCTCGTCGTGTTCAACACCTGTGCGGTGCGCGAGAACGCCGACAACAAGCTCTACGGCACGCTGGGCCACCTGGCGCCGGTCAAGGCCGAGCGGCCGGGCATGCAGATCGCGGTCGGCGGCTGCCTGGCGCAGAAGGACCGCGACACGGTCGTGCGCAAGGCGCCGTGGGTCGACGTCGTGTTCGGTACGCACAACATCGGCTCGCTGCCGGTACTGCTGGAGCGCGCCCGGCACAACGAACAGGCGCAGGTCGAGATCCTCGAATCGCTCGAGGCGTTTCCCTCGACCCTGCCCGCCAAGCGGGAGTCCGCCTATGCCGGGTGGGTGTCGATCTCGGTGGGCTGCAACAACACCTGCACCTTCTGCATCGTGCCCTCGCTGCGCGGCAAGGAGGTCGACCGTCGTCCGGGTGACGTGCTCGCCGAGGTGCAGGCGCTGGTCGAGCAGGGTGTGCTGGAGGTGACGCTGCTGGGTCAGAACGTGAACTCCTACGGGATCAACTTCGCCGACCCCGACGAGCACCGCGACCGTGGGGCGTTCGCGAAACTGCTGCGCGCCTGCGGGCACATCGAGGGGCTGGAGCGGGTGCGCTTCACCTCGCCGCATCCGGCGGAATTCACCGACGACGTCATCGAGGCGATGGCGCAGACGCCGAACGTGTGCCCGCAGTTGCACATGCCGTTGCAGTCGGGCTCCGATCGCGTGCTGAAGGCCATGCGGCGGTCCTACCGCAAGGCGCGGTACCTCGGGATCATCGAGAAGGTGCGTGCCGCCATGCCGCACGCGGCCATCACCACCGACATCATCGTCGGCTTCCCGGGCGAGACCGAGGAGGACTTCCAGCAGACCCTGGATGTGGTGCGGCAGGCGCGGTTCACCAGCGCCTTCACCTTCCAGTACTCGATCCGCCCCGGCACGCCCGCCGCCACCATGGCCGACCAGGTGCCCAAGGCGGTGGTGCAGGAGCGCTACGACCGGCTCGTCGCGCTGCAGGAGCAGGTGTCGCTGGAGTCGAATCAGGCGCTGATCGGTACCGAGGTCGAGTTGCTGGTCGCCGCGGGCGCGGGCAAGAAGAACGCCGCCACCGCACGGATGAGCGGGCGGGCTCGCGACGGGCGGCTGGTGCACTTCCGGCCGCCCGCCGGCGACACCGGCCGCCCGGGTGACATCGTCACAGTCGACATCACCGGTGCGGCCCCGCATCATCTGATCGCCGACGGCGTACTCCACAGCCATCGCCGCACCCGCGCCGGTGACGCTCACGAACGCGGCATCCTGCCCAAGACCGCGCCCATCGGCGTCGGCCTGGGCATTCCGCGCATCGGCGCGCCCGAACCGGTGGCCGCGAGCGCGGGCTGCGACGCGGGCTGCGGGGTCTGAGCAATGGCCGATCGCGGCGAGGACGAGGCGAAGGACGACGCGGACGCCAACGACGGAGATCGTGCCCGGTCTACCGGCGATGCCCGGCCGGACGGGGATACGACGGCCGGTAGTATCTCGTCGGATGCCGATTCCGGAGCCGCGGGCGACGCGGCGGAGCGGCGAACCTCCGAGCCGAACGAGGAGCAGATGAATCCGGCCGAGTCCCAGGTGTTCGAGGAATTCCGCGACGATCTGGAAGCGGTGGAACGCAAGATCGCGGGGGAGATCGACCCGGGGGCGCGCGCCATGGTGGTGGCGGTGGCGGTCTTCGTGCTGCTGCTGTCACTGGTGCTGCCGCACGCGGGCAGCGCGCGCGGGCTCGACGTGATCCTCTACGACGCCACCGCCGAGACCGAGCACATCGGCCTGCCGTCGCGGGTGTTCGAGTGGTTCGTGGTGGTCTTCGGGATCTGCTTCTCGTCGCTGGCGCTGGTGACCCGCCGGTGGGTGCTGGCCTGGATCGCGGTGGCCGGGTCGGCCGTCGGCAGCGTGTTCGGCGTGCTGTCGATCTGGCATCGGCAGACCCCGGGACTGGGCAACTACGAGGGCGCCGGGCCGGGCATCGGCCTCATCCTGGCCCTCCTCGCGATCGTCGTGCTGACCTTCCACTGGGTGAAGGTGGTGTGGAGCCGCACCGCCCTGCACCTGGAAGCCGAGGAGAAGCGCCGCCAGGCCGCCGCCGCGCGGGAGAAGCAGGAACGCACGTGGTTGCTCGGCGACCAGGAAGACCGCAAGAACGACGAATAGCCCACGCGGCCTTCCTCACGGCATGCGGCGCAGCGCGACCACCGGGATCGTGCGACCGGCCTGCTTCTCGTGGTCGGCGAAGAATGGGTAGCGCCGGGTGATGTCGGCCCAGACTCGGTCGTAGTCCTCGTCCCGCAGCGGTTGCGCTGTGGCCGAATAGGTTTCGTCGCCGAGTTCCACCGTGACGGCCGGGTCGGCGGACAGGTTCAGGTACCACTCCGGGTGGCGGGGCGCGCCCTGGTTGGAGGCGATCACCAGTACCCGGTCGCCGTCGCGGTGGAACATCATCGGCGTCGTGTGTGGCGCGCCCGAGCGGCGGCCGGTCGTGGTGAGCAGCAGCAACCGGTCCCGGCGCATGCCCTCGATCTCGGCGCCCGCGCGGTACTGCGCGATCACCCGCTTGTTGATCTCCCGCACATCCATCCGGTCGGCCTCCTCAGCGCTGGCTGACCGCCCCCTCAGCGGCCTCCGCCCATTCTCGCCACTGCTTGGCTTGTTCGAGGGCCTTCTCCTCGTCGCGCGCGCGGCCGGCGGCACGCGCCTTGGCGGCCTGCTCCTCGAACTGCGCCACCCGCTCGCGGAACTGCGCGGCCCGGGCCACCGCCTCCGGATCGGTGCGTCGCCACTGCTGGTCGACCGCGTCGCGCACCCGCCGCTCGATTCCGCGCAGCTTGCCCTCCAGGTCCTGCATGCGCTCGCGCGGGACCTTGCCGATCGCGTCCCACTTCTCCTGCAGTTCGCGCAGGGCCGCGCGGGCGTTGTCGAGGGCCGCGGATCCGGCGTCCAGGTCGGCGGGGATCCGTTCCTCATAGGTGCGCAGCAGTTCTTCCTTGGCGGCCGCGTTCTCCTCGAATTCCGCGTCGCGCTCGGAGGCCGCGGCGTTGCGGGCGGCGAAGAACACGTCCTGCGCGCTCTTGAACCGGCGCCACAGCTGCTCGTCGGCCTCGCGCGGGGCGCGGCCCGCCGATTTCCATTCGGTCAGCAGCTCGCGGAAGACCGCGGCGGTACCGGCCCAGTCGGTCGAGCCGGACAGCTCCTCGGCCCGCCCGCACAGCTCCTCCTTGCGTGCCTTGGCCGCCGCCCGTTCCCGGTCCAGTTCGGCGAAGTGCGCGCCGCGCCGGCGATTGAACGCCTCGCGGGCCTTGGAGAACCGCCGCCACAGCGCGTCGTCGACCTTGCGGTCCACGCCGCGGATGGTCTTCCACTCGTCGAGGATCTCGCGCAGCCGGTCACCCGCGGCCTTCCACTGGGTGGAGTCGGTGGCGATCTGCTCGGCCTCCGCGCACAGCGCCTCCTTGCGCTCGGTCTGCTCGTGGCGGGTGCGCTCCTTCTCCTCCTTGGCGTGGGCGGCCGCCTCGTCGGAGTGCTCGATGATCGCCTGCAGGCGGCGGGCCAGACCGTCGATATCACCGATGACCGCCGCGGTCGGCAACGTTTCGGCAAGCGCGAGGGCGGCCGTCTTGGTCTTGCGGGCGTCGGTACCGGCCGCCAGCCGCGCCTCCAGTAGCGCCACCTCGGTGGCGAGGTCGTCGAACCGGCGGCCGAAGTGGGCCAGGCCCTCGGCCGCGTCGCCGGCCTGCCAGGAGCCCACGACGCGTTCGCCGTCGGCGGTGCGCACCCAGGCGGTGCCGTCCTCGTCGACCCGGCCCCACCTGCTGGGATCGCTGACGGTCGGCACCACGACGGGATGCGGATGCTCCTGCGCGGGGCCCGGGGCGGGTTTGATCGCATGCGGCTTGGGGGACTCCGGTTTCCGCGATCCCGGCTTCGGCACGCCCGGCCGGCGGGGGGTGGCGCCGGGCTTGGCCGCGTCGGCGGGCGTGGGCCGTTTCGCGACGGAGTCGCTGGACCGCTGCGCCGTGCCCGCGTCCGGATGGGTAGCCTTCTCGGTTCCGCTGTTCTCGGTCATCGCTCCTCGTCCCTGCCGCGCGTCACGGCTGCCTGGTTACGCCCTAGCTCATCCCATTCAACCAGGCAGCCGGAGGATTCGCCGTGTCTTGTCGGCGGTGGCGCGACTCGAACGGTTGCCGTGCGCCCCGACCCGCGTTACGGTGTGTGGCTTCGCCCGCCCGTCGGCCGCGCCCGGGCAACACCTTCGCCCCGCTCGGGGCACCTACCGCGCGGTCCGGCACATCTCCGTGACGACCGATCACCCGGCATGCGGATTGTTCGCGGCCTCTCCGAAACCGGCCACGCGGCGTCCATGGGGATAGGCGGCGTCCGCCGGGATAGCCGACGACGCGTCAGGCCGGATGAGGCGGCGTCCGCGGGGGATGGCCGACGATGTACTCCGGTCGGGCGAAGTAGGGACGGTGTCGTGGAAGGACGGTGCCGCGGCGTGGCGGACGGGGTGGTGTCTGCTGGGGTGGGCGACGAGGTGCTCCTGTAGGGCGAGGCGGAGGGGCGGTGTCGTGGAAGGGCGGCGTGGCGGACGGGGCGGTGTCTGCCCGGGATGGGCGACGAGGTGCCCCGGTGGAGTGAGGGAGGGCGGTGTCGCGGCGTGGGGCCCGGGGCGGTCGCTACGGTGGACGCGTGTTTCGCGTCGCGGTGTTGATTCCCTCGCCTCCTGTGCTGGTTCCCGAATTGTGCGGGGGACGGCCGGTGGGCGATGCCGGGCACGTGGCCGCGCAGGTGCCGCGGTTGCGGGCGGAGGTGCTGGCGGCGGGGCGCGCGCTGGCGGAGTTCGCGCGGCGCTGGACCGTGGTGGGAACGGGCGCGGCGGACGCGGTCGTCGAACCCGACGCCGCCGGGACCTTCGTCGGATTCGGCGCGGACGTGCGGGTCGGGTTGTCGGAGGCGGCGCTGTCGGGCGCGGCCGACCCGGAGCTGCCGCTGCCCGCACTGATCGGGGGCTGGCTGCGCGGGGAGGTGGCGCGCGACGCGGTGGCCGAGGCGCGGATCGTGGACGCGCGCGCCGATCCGCGGTACTGCGCCGAGGCCGGTGCGAAACTGCGCCGTGAACTGGACGCGAGCCCGGAGGACCGCGGGGTGCTGGTGGTCGCCGACGGCGCGGCCACATTGTCGACGCGGGCGCCCGGCTACCTGGACCCGCGCGCCGAGGGTGTGCAGGAGCGCATCGACCGCGCCTTGGCGGCGGGGGATCGGTCCGCGTTGGCCGCCCTGGACGATCGCCTGTGCGCGGAACTCGACGTGTCCGGGCGCGCGGCATTCCAGGTCCTGGCCGGGCTGTTCGATGTGGACGACACCGCGCCCTGTGTCGAAAGTCGTTACCGCGCGGCACCTTTCGGCGTGGGATACCAGGTGTCTGTATGGCGGCCGGGACCCCGGTCGTGACCACCCCGATCGCCGTGGTCGGCCCCACCGCCACCGGCAAGTCCGAGCTGGCGCTGGACCTGGCACAGCGTCTGGACGGCGAGATCGTCAACATCGACGCCATGCAGCTCTACCGCGGCATGGACATCGGTACCGCGAAACTTCCGGTGGCCGGGCGCCGCGGCATCCCGCATCACCAGCTCGATGTCCTGGAGGTGACCGAAACCGCCACGGTCGCAACGTATCAGGCCGCCGCGGCCGCGGACGTGGAGGCGATCCGGGCGCGCGGCCGGACTCCGGTGATCGTGGGCGGCTCGATGATGTACGTGCAGGCGTTGCTGGACCAGTGGGAATTTCCCGCGACCGACCCGCAGGTGCGCGCGAAATGGGAGGCACTGCTGGCCGACGGCGGCGTCGAGGCGGTGCACGCCGCGCTGCGCACCGCCGACCCGGCGGCGGCCGCGACCATCCTGCCCACCGACGCCCGCCGCATGGTGCGGGCGCTGGAGGTGGTGGAGCTGACCGGGCGCCCGTTCGCCGCGTCCCAGCCGCGCATCGGCGAACCACGCTGGGGCACAATCATTCTCGGCATCGACCGGGAGACCGCGGAACTCGACGCCCGCATCGCCGCCCGGACGGCGACGATGTTCGGCCTCGGCCTGGTCGACGAGGTACGCGGCCTCATCGAGCGCGGCCTACGGGAAGGCCGGACCGCGCGGCGCGCCCTGGGGTACGCGCAGGTGCTGGCCTATCTCGACGGTGAGTACGACCTCGAACAGGCCCGGGAGCGAACCCATTTCGGCACCCGCCGCTACGTCCGCCGCCAGCGCTCCTGGTTTCGCCGCGACCCCCGGGTCCACTGGCTGGACGGCGCCGACCCGGGCCTGACGACCACGGCACTGGCTCGCGTGCACGCCGAGACGCGCGGCTGCAGTACGGCGCCCGGCAGCCCTAATGGCAACCCCCGATAGCCGCCGGCTCCCGATCCTCGGCAGCCGGGAACGCCCGGGGCGGGCCGCGCCCATGCCACCTCGCCGAGCACCGGTCACGGCGCGGTATCGTGCGCGGGATCGATCGCCCCGTTACGAAATGTTCCGGTGTTGCCGGACGTTGGCGTGAGGACCATGGAGATGAGCGAGCAGACCGAATCGCGCGACGGCCGCACCGGCGTCGCGTTCGCGAAGGGGCACGGCACCCAGAACGATTTCGTCGTGCTACCCGACCCGGACGCCCGGCTGGACCTGCCGGCGCAGCGCGTGGCCGCCCTGTGCGATAGGCAGCGCGGTATCGGCGCCGACGGTGTGCTGCGGGTCGCGCGCGCCGGAGCGCTGGTCGCGAACGGCGTGCTGGCCGAACTGCCCGAGAACGTCACCGCCGACGACTGGTTCATGGATTACCGCAACGCAGACGGCTCCATCGCCGAGATGTGCGGTAACGGCGTGCGGGTCTTCGCGCACTACGTGGTGTCGACCGGATTGGACGCCCGCACCGAGTTCGTCGTCGGCAGCCGCGCCGGTGCGCGCCCGGTCACCGTGCACGCGGCGGGCCCCGTGCACGGCGAGGTCACCGTCGCCATGGGCCCGGTGCGAGTGCTGGGCGAATCCACCGCCACGATCGGTGGCCACGCGCTGCGAGGGCTCGGCATCGACGTCGGCAACCCCCATCTGGCCTGCGTGGACGCTGAGTCGACGGCCGACGGGCTGGCCAAGCTGGACCTGGGCGTGCCGCCCGGTTTCGACCCCGAACTGTTCCCGCACGGCGTGAACATCGAGATCCTCACCGCGCTGGACGCCGCGGGCGCGGTGGACATGCGGGTCTACGAGCGCGGAGTCGGCGAGACCCGCTCGTGCGGCACGGGGACCGTCGCGGCGGCGGCCGCCGCCCTGGCGCGCCAGGGCTTCGCGCTCGACAGCGATCGCGGCGAGGTGCGGGTGCGAGTGCCCGGCGGCGCCGTGGTCGTCACCTTCGACGGCGGTTCGGCGTGGCTGCGCGGTCCGTCGGAACTCGTCGCCTCCGGCCACCTGGCCGCGGACTGGTGGTACGGGGCCTGACCGATAGGCCCGCGGAATAACTCGGGTGCGCGGGCCCGTTGAGTCGTGGGACCATGGAGGCGTATGAGTAAACCAGAAACGTACGAGTTCACCCCGATCGAGGAGCTCGACGACACCGCAGCGGACCGCGACGGCTGGACTTCCGATCCGACCGTCGGCGAACTGCAACTCGAGGACCGCAGCGCCTTGCGCCGCGTCGCCGGGCTGTCCACCGAACTCGCCGACATCACCGAGGTCGAGTACCGGCAGCTGCGCTTGGAGCGCGTCGTGCTGGTCGGTGTCTGGACCGAGGGCACCGCGGCGCAGGCCGATGCCAGCATGAGCGAACTCGCCGCACTCGCCGAGACCGCGGGTTCGGAGGTGCTGGAGGCGCTCATCCAGCGTCGCGACAAGCCCGACCCGGCAACCTACATCGGCTCCGGCAAGGCCGAGGAGCTGCGCGCCGTCGTGCTCGACACCGGCGCCGACACCGTGATCTGCGACGGTGAGCTGACCCCCGCGCAGCTGACCGCGCTGGAGAAGGTCGTCAAGGTCAAGGTCATCGACCGGACCGCGCTGATCCTGGACATCTTCGCCCAGCACGCCACCTCCCGCGAGGGCAAGGCGCAGGTGTCGCTGGCGCAGATGGAATACATGCTGCCGCGGCTGCGCGGCTGGGGTGAGTCGATGTCCCGGCAGGCCGGTGGCCGCGCCGGTGGCGCCGGTGGCGGCGTGGGTACCCGCGGTCCCGGTGAGACCAAGATCGAAACCGATCGCCGTCGCATCCGCGAGCGCATGTCCAAGCTGCGCCGCGAGATCAAGGAGATGAAGACCGCCCGCGACACCAAGCGCGCGCGGCGAAGCTCCAGCGGGGTCCCGGCGGTCGCGATCGTCGGCTACACCAACGCCGGGAAATCCAGTCTGATGAACGCGCTCACCGGCGCGGGCATCCTGGTCCAGGACGCGCTGTTCGCCACCCTCGATCCGACCACGCGCCGCGCCGCCCTCGAGGACGGCCGCGAAGTGGTGTTCACCGACACCGTCGGTTTCGTCCGGCACCTGCCCACCCAGCTGGTGGAGGCGTTCCGCTCGACGCTGGAAGAGGTGACGGGCGCCGATCTGCTGCTGCATGTGGTCGACGGTTCCGATCCGCTGCCGGCCGGTCAGATCAAGGCCGTGCGCGAGGTGATCACCGAGGTGCTGCGGGAGTCGAACGCGACCAGCCCGCCGGAACTGTTGGTGGTCAACAAGATCGACGCCTTGACGCCGGGCGAACTGGCGCAACTGCGGGCCCAGCTGCCCCAGGCCGTGTTCGTGTCGGCACGCACCGGCGCGGGGCTCACGGACCTGCGCGACCGGCTGGCCGAGGTGCTCGGCGCGCTGGACGTGGAGGTGAGCGTGCTGTTGCCGTACACCCGCGGCGACCTGCTCGCCCGCATCCATGCCGACGGCCGGCTGCTCGACTCCCAGCACGAGGAGGGCGGCACCCGCATCCGAGCCCGCGTCCCCGCCTCCTTGGCGGCGGTGCTGTCGGAATACGCCCACGCGGGAACGGCGCACCTGCCGGGCTGAGCGGCCGTGCCCCTCGCCCCTGGTGGGCCGGCCCTCCTGGGTTATCGCAACCGCAAGCTGGCCGTCACCAGCGCGGTACCCGGTCGGCCGCCGTCCCGAGGTTTCGCGCCCGTCCGGTCGCGGTGCCAGGCCGCGCGCCTGTCTGATTGCGGTGCCGGGTTTCGCGCAGTCCCGATCCGCGTGCTGGGGCTTGCATTGTCCGGTTGCAGTTCGGGACATCCGCACCCGCCTGGCCAGCCGTCTTCGCCCGGCTGCCCCGTGCCCGAGGGGCACGCTCGTTTTCGTTACGATTCATAATCGAGAACGAGTGACAGGGAGGGTTCTCTTGGCCGACGATCCGTGCCATCAGCCGGGTCGCGCGGGTGCGTTGTCCGACGGCGCTCCGTTGCGAATACCGTTGCGTGACAGCGATATCCGCGCCTTCGAGGCACTGGTCGCGCCGATGCGGGCCTGGGTGAGCCCGGTGTTCCGCGGCTTGGACAACATTCCCGCCGACGGGCCGGTGCTGTTGGTGGGGAATCACAATTTCCTGGGTATCGACACCCCGCTGCTGTGGCCGGAGATAGCGCGCACCCGCGGGCGGCTGGTGCGCGGGCTGGCGGAGAACGTCCTGATCACCGTCCCCGGCGTGCGGCACGTACTGCACCGCATCGGATGCGTGCGCGGCAATCGGGACAATTGCCGGACGCTGCTCGAACAGGGCGAGATCCTGCTGGTGTTCCCCGGCGGTGGCCGGGAAGCCGCGCGCCGCAAGGGCGAGAAGTACGTACTGAAATGGGCCGGCCGCACCGGATTCGCCCGGATGGCGATCGAGACGGGTACGCCGATCGTCCCGCTGGCCATGATCGGCGCCGACGACGCCTACGACATCCTCCTCGACGGACAGGACGCCGCGCTGCGTCCGTTACGGGCCCTGGTGCAGGCCGTCGGCCTGCGGCCGAATCTCACCCCACCGCTGGTGACGGGCTTCGGGCCGACGTGGATCCCGAAGCCGGAACGGTTCTACTACTCCGCCGGTACGCCGATCGAGACCACGCCCTGGGCCGACGCCGACGATCTCGACGCGGCCGCCGAGGAGCTGGCCGCGGTGGTGCGCAAGGCGCTGGAGGAGGAGCTGACCTTCCTGCTCGCCGAGCGCGACAAGGATCGCGGCCGCACGCTGTTGGGCCGGGCCCGTGGTGCGCTCGGACTTTAGCCAGGTTTACCGGGGTTCAGGACTTCCGCGTCGGTCGCCTTCCCGCTGGTAGTGCAGTTCCGACCCGTTTTACCGGGTTCGAAGTGAACGGTGATTCGACTTCCGGGTACCGTATGGAGTGAGGCGATGACGCCGATGTGGCACTAGGAGGTTGGCGGTGGAGCGCACCCTTTTCGAACCGGAGCACGATCTGTTCCGGGAGTCGTACCGAAAGTTTCTCGACCAGCATGTCGCGCCGAATCATGCGAAATGGGAAGAGCAGGGCGTCGTCGACCGCGAGGTCTGGCTGGAGGCCGGCAAACAGGGATTCCTCGGCATGGCGGTACCGGAGGAGTTCGGCGGCGGGGGTGTGAAGGACTTCCGCTACAACGCCATCATCACCGAGGAGACCACCCGCGGTCAGTACTCGGGCCTGGGTTTCACCCTGCACAACGATGTGATCGCACCGTACCTGCTGGAGCTCGCCGACGACGAGCAGAAGCAGCGGTGGCTCCCGGGCTTCTGCTCCGGTGAGATCATCACCGCCATCGCGATGACCGAGCCCGGTACCGGTTCGGACCTGCAGGGCATCAAGACACGCGCGGTCCGCGACGGCGACGACTGGATCCTCAACGGCGCCAAGACCTTCATCACCAACGGCATCAACTCCGACATCGTGATCGTGGTCGCGCAGACCGATCCGGAGAAGGGAGCGATGGGCTTCTCGCTGCTGGTGGTCGAACGCGGCATGCCCGGCTTCGAGCGCGGCCGCAACCTCGACAAGATCGGCCTGAAGGCGCAGGACACCGCCGAACTCAGCTTCACCGACGTCCGGGTGCCCGGCAAGAACCTGCTCGGCACCGAGGGCCAGGGCTTCATTCACCTGATGCAGAACCTGCCCCAGGAGCGCCTGTCCATCGCCGTCATGGCCGCCGCCGCGATGGAAGGCGTACTGGACCTCACCTGTCAGTACGTCCGCGACCGCAAGGCCTTCGGCAAACCCATCGGCGCGCAACAGAATACGCGTTTCGTCCTGGCGGAGCTGGCCACCAAGACCACCGCGGTCCGGGTGTTCGTCGACCGCTGCATAGACCTGCTCAACCAGGAGAAGCTGACCGTCGAGGAAGCCGCCATGGCCAAATGGTGGAGC
Source organism: Nocardia wallacei (assembly GCF_014466955.1). Taxonomy (NCBI): domain Bacteria; kingdom Bacillati; phylum Actinomycetota; class Actinomycetes; order Mycobacteriales; family Nocardiaceae; genus Nocardia; species Nocardia wallacei. The sequence continues at coordinate 2,553,050 of NZ_AP023396.1, forward strand.
ACCGAGGAGCAACTCGACCTCATCAGCAAATGCCTGCAACTACACGGCGGCTACGGCTACATGCGCGAATACCCGGTCGCCAAGGCATACATGGACGCCCGCGTCCAGACCATCTACGGCGGCACCACCGAGATCATGAAGGAAATCATCGGCCGCAGCCTGAAACTGGCCTGACACAAGGCGGTTCTCGGCTTCAGGACGACACGACCGCGCGGGATCACCTGCTGTGCACCGGATTATTGCCGGGTGTTGTCGGCTTGCTTCGGATTCCGCGACCGGTCAGCGGGGAGGGGGCCGCAGCACGCGAGCCCGCTGAATGTGGGCTGGGAGTTCGCTGAGGGCCAGTCCCTCGCCATGTGCCGTTGACCTGAACTTCGGTTCGGGTTCTACCGTCGTGCGGACCAGTAGTTCGAGTGGAGGTGGCACATGCAAGCCGGACCGATTCGGGTCGCGCTGATCTGCGGGAGCGTGCGGGAGGGGCGGTTCGGGCCGGTGGTGACGTCGTGGTTGCGGGAGCGGATCGAACGGCGTGACGACATCGACCTGGACGTGGTGGACCTCGCCGACCTGCCGCTGCCGCTGGCGCAGCAGGCGAAACCGGTGCCGTACGGCGACTACGACGCGCCGCAGGTGCGCGACTGGGCCGCCCGCGTGGACGCGGCGGACGCGTTCGTGGTCGTGACGCCGGAGTACAACCGCGGATACCCGGCCGGGTTGAAGCTGGCGATCGATTCGGTCCATCCGGAGTGGCGGGCGAAGGCCGTCGGTTTCGTGAGCTACGGAGGCGTCTCCGGCGGCCTGCGCGCGGTCGAGCAACTGCGGCCCGTCTTCGCCGAGCTGCGCGCGGTGACCATCCGGGAGACCGTCGGCATCGCGCAGTTCTGGGAGCAGTTCGACGACGCCGGACGGCCGCGAGACCGGGCGGTGAACCGCGCGGCGGATGTGCTGCTGGACGAATTGCTCTGGTGGGCAAGGGCATTGCGCTCCGCTCGGGCCGAGATGGCTTATCCGAACGTGTGATCGGTCACCGGTGTGACTCGAAGGTCCGGTGCCGCGGGGTCGTCAGTGTCTCGACGGCGATATTCTCGCGCAGCCGGGGCGAGGAGGAGGTTCCACTGCCGTTCTGCTCGGCGGCGGCCGACACTCGGTCAGGATCCGGCTAGAGCCGTTCCCACGTGGCGATGTCCATCAGTCGGCTCGCCAATTCCGTGTAGGCCGAGGCTGTTTCGGCATTCGCGATCTGCGCGTTGACGTCCGAGTCGAGGATGAGCTGTTCGCGCCAGTGCAGCACCGGTTCCATCGGGGTGGCGCCGAGCAGCGCCGTGGTGCCGAGCCGGTATGCGATGGCGAGGCGGCGCAGCGCGGCGTCCTGTTCCTGCAACCACGCCGATTGGGCGGCCCGCTGCGCGGCGACGGGGGAGTTGGTGACCGAGACGGCGGTGCGGACGTACCGGAGCGAGCCGAGTAGGTCGTCTCGATCGTGTCCGCAGTGGGTGCCCGTCCGCAGCAGTCCGTGCGGACCGTGCACCAGCCCGGCCGCCGCCATGATGTGCTGGCGGGTCCAGCGATGGAAGATCAACCAGCGTGCGGTCCGCTGCCGCAGCTGCCGCAGCGCCGTCGCCCGCAGCGCGATGTCGAGGGCGGCCGACCGTCCGGCGCTCAGATCCACCAGCACCACATGGAACTCCTGCTCGAGCGTGAGCAACAGCTCGGCGCACCGGCCGACCACCGCGTCGTCGTATCCGAGGAACTCACCGCCGCCCTCGTCACCGGGCAGCAGCACCAGGCGGCCGGCGCGAGATCCTTTGCGGCGCAACTGAGCCCGGTCGGTCGCGGTGCCGACATCGATCCGGGCGACGGTGCCGTGCGCACCGAGCAGGTACGAGTGCAGCCCGCCGTCGGGCACGCCGTTCCCGGCGGCGCCGATCTCGAAGACCGCGCCGGCGGTGGGTGAGCCGAAGTCGAAGTCGACATAGGCCACGTCGTGCCCGGCCAGGGTCAGCCGATAGGCGATATTGCAGCTGGTCACCGAGCGTCCGGTACCACCCTTGTCGGAAGTGGAGAACACCAGCACGACGCCTCCTCACCGCGTGGCGTCCTGGCGCGCGTACACCAGTTCGTCCAGCTGGATCAGTGCCTGGGTGGCCAGGCTGCACGCGGTGCCGGGCCGGTCGCGCAGCACCTGGCGCGCCCGGTCCAGCGATTGACGGATGCGGTCGACGGCGGTGCGGGCGGGGGACAGGTCGTCACCCTCGACCTCGAGTTCCTCCTGGTTCAGCAGACGCTCGGCCTCGCTCAGCAGATCCACCGCGCGCGCGATCATCGTCGGCGAGGACAGCGGCGGTTCCTGGTAGGCACGGTAGGCGAGCACCAGGCATTCCATCACCCGCTCGGTGAGAAACCAGGAGGGACCGTCGGCGACGATCGCCGCGGAGTCCAGCAGCCGGCCGGGGTCGTCCCACAGCCCGGTCGCGGGACCACGGCGCAGCGCTCGCCCGTCGAGGTTGTCCATGGCCGATTCGGCCAGCGCCATCAGCCGGTCCCGGGTGTCGACATCGGTGCGCAGGTGCGCAGCCTGCAGGCAGCGCTTCAGCATCATCGTGACGAAATCCGGTACATACCAATACAACCCGGGTCCGTCGCAGATGTCCTCGCTGCCGGTGAGCCGCAACCGGACGCCGGGATGGTGCAGGGTCGCCGCGGGGTCGGCGGTGGTGACCCGGCTGGTGATGCGGCCGCGCCGGGCGAGCTGGTCGAATACCGCCACCGCGCGAGTCAGGTCCTCGGTGCTGTCGCGGTAGATCAGGTCCTGGATCAGCATGGCGGTGACCACCAGGCTCGAGTACTCCGACTCCTCGCCGTCGGTGGTGCGCCAGGGAATGTCCTCCAGCGGCCAGCGACCGCTGTCGAAACGCGCCACCGTGGACCAGTACTTCCGGCTCAGCTCGAAGCGCAGTTGCAGCGCGTCGGCGAGTTTGCGCTGCGTGTCGGTCAGCAGGTCCAGTTCCCGGATGCGCTGCGACGACAGGTCGATGATGCCGTCCAGCGCCACCGCGGTGAAGTAGAGGTAGGGGCGCGGCTCGGCGTAGCCGGTCACCGTGCCGATCCGGCCGGGGACGAAGGTGACCGCTTCGGCGCCGCGGACGATGCCCCAGCTCCAGCCGCATTCGAACAGCCGCGCGTCGTCCGCGACATCGATGTCGGTGGTCCGGCCCAGCCTGACCTCGTTGGCGGCCTGCACGCGCAGCCGCTCCAGCCGGGCGGACAGTTGCCTGATGACCTCGTCGTCGGGCGCGGCACTCTGATTGATCATCTCCAGGATCGTCTGCCCCGCATCCGATTTCGGATCGGGCGTGTGAATGACGAAACTTCGCACCAGCCCCGCCATCGCGCCGGTGAGTCGCGCGCCGACCTGTTCGATCACCACCGGGATGCGCTGCCGCAGCCGACGCGCCTCCGCCTGGACCTCGGCGCTGACGGACCGCTCGAAGCCCCGCAGGAAGCGCAGCGCCGCGATGCACAGGCTCAGCGACATCGAGTACGAGTCGACGACTTCGATGTCCAACTGGGCAGCGGTGGGCGGCATTTCGTCCGCGCCGCGCAGGTAGCCGCCGGCGGCGAAGATCGGTTGACCGTCGGTGTCGGTATAGCGAGCGAGATAATCCTCGAGCAGGCCGACCAGGACGCCGCCGATGCGTCCCTCCGCGCCGAAGGGAGCGAGCGCGGCCCGGACGTCATCGGCGATGTCGTCGGGCTGGTCCAGCGCGAAGGCCTCGATCTCGGTCGCCGGATACAGCAGGCACAGGAGCTGTTCGGCGTCGCTGACCGAGTTGGCGCCGTCGCGCCCGCCCCAGGTCCACTTCTCGTCGCGATACGAGCAGTCGAGCACCGCCCGCCACAGATCCAGCAGCTGTTGCCGCGGGCGAATTCTCATAGTCCCCTGTCCCTCGCCCCGCATCCGGCCGTCGCCACCGGACGTCACCTGAAGTGTGCTCCGCCCCGACCGCGCCGGTCCAGGAAATGATCGAACCCGGGCCCGAGACACGCTGCGCACCACCACCTTCCGACGCCCGTACCTCCCGAGAAGTCCGGGTGGCGCGGCGCGGCTGCGGGTGATCGACGAGTCCGGGCGTACGGGGAGTCCGGAGATGGCGCAGGTGGTACGGGAGTCCGGGGAGGGCGCGCTAGGGTTGCTGGGGTCGGAGTGTCGGTGTGATGGCAGGGAGGCAGTGGTGGATTCCAAGTCGGTGCTGGGCAGGGTGGTGCGGGGGTTCAACGCCGGAGTCGTGGCGTTGACCGAGGCGCCCGTCGTCGGTCCGTTGCTGGGGAAGAGCTTCGTGACCATTACCTATGTGGGGCGCAAGTCGGGGAAGACGTTCAGTACGCCGGTGAACTACCGGCGGAAGGGGGACGAGTACGTCATCGGGGTCGCCATGCCGGACAAGAAGAACTGGTGGCGGAACTTCCTGGGCGAGGGCGGCCCGATCACCCTGCACCTCGCCGGCGCCGACCGGCACGGTCACGCCGTGGCCGACCGCGACGAACGCGGCCGCGTCACCGTGCGCGTGCGCCTGGACGAACCGAGCTGATCGAGGCGCCGCGAGCCGTCACGCGCGGATTGCCTTGTGACAGCGCCCCAACCGCGGGCCCGGCGATTCGTGAGTTGTCCATCCGGGGATGCGGCGGTCGACATCCGGGCTTAATGTTGTTGGTGCGCAAGGTTGTTGCTTCTACGGTCGCAGGGGGACCGGGCACAGTGCCCGCGCGGGGCGGGCACCAGCCGTGGATACGCGTGATCCCTGATACGAGCGTGGACGGTTTTCGGTCGCGTCAGGCGTGGTCGAATTCGTGGTTGCGCACCCCGTGGTGGAAGGCGTCGAGTTCGTCCTGGTCGAAGACGAGCTCGACGCCGTCCACCGGTTGCGGTGTGGCGGCGCGGAAGACGTACCGCCCGTCGGCGCGATGGGTGACCGTGAGCGGCGAGCGTGTGCCGTTGCCGCGCACGGTGTCCTGCAGGGCGTCGAACTGTTCATCGGTGAACAACAGCAACTCCTCGACCGGCAGCGCCGTGGCCGGGGTGGTGTGGTCGGTGGCGCGCTTGTCGTCCCAGACCGCGGTCCAGCCCTGCTTGCGCGCGACACGCACACAGTTCTGATTGGGTGAGCTCGCGCTCGCCTTGCGGAACTCGCCCGCGGTGAAGGTAGGTAGCAGCGTCATTGGTGGTGCCCTTTCTACAGAGTAAAGCTGCAGACGCGCGAAGCTGACGCCCGTGCGACTGCGGGTATACCTATGGCTTATAGCCAACCGCCGCGAAATTACACGGCCGTGCCGGATCCTGCGGATCCACCGGCCGCTCGGGCCGCCAGTCCGGCGCGTAGACGAGGCCGGGCTCGACGAGTTCGAGGCCGTCGAAGAAGGCGGCGAAATCGTCGCGGTTGCGGGGGATCGCCGGATCGGAGGTGTTGCGGTACAACTCCACGAGTTCGCCGATGCGCTCCTGAAGTTCCGGATCGGCGTCCTGCAGCGAGCTGTGACTCATGGCCACATAGCTGCCCGCCGGAATGCGTTGGCGCAGTTGCCGCATCAGCTCGTAGGGTCCGTCGCTGTCGGGGACGAACGGCCAGACGCTGACGATGAGCAGGCCCAGCGGCTCGTCGAAGTCGAGTAGACGGCGGGTCTCCGGATGATCGAAAATGATGTCGGGACAACGCAGATCGGCCTCGACGATGGCGGTACGATCCAGCACCTGCTGCCGTAGTAGCAGGTCGTGGGCGCGGTTGACCGCCTCCATGTCGTTGTCGACGTACACCACCCGGGCATCGGGCACGGTCGTGCCGACCACCTCGTGGGTGTTGCCGACCGTCGGCAGCCCGGAGCCGATATCGAGGAACTGCCGAATACCTTGGGACACCATGAATTTGACGGCGCGCTGCAGGAATTCGCGGTTGTGGTGGGCCCAGGTGTCGGCGTACGGGAACACCTGGAAGATGCGTTCGCCGAAGATCTTGTCGACATCGAACACGGCCTCGCCGGACAGGTAGTAGTGGTACATCCGGGCGGCCGACGGCCGGCTGGCGTCGATCTCGCGGGATTCGAAGTCGCTCATGACAACCCCCATTACTCGTTGATTACGGACGATTCGTCACGTGGTGAATGTCTTGCGGCGGAACGACCGGGCGATGTGCTCGATGAAGGTGCGGGAATCCTCGGCGCTCAACGCCGCCGCGGACAGCCGCGTCCACACCGTCTCCCGGGCCGTGACGGCCGGCTTGTCATCGATGTAGCGGATATCGCCCTGGCTCTCCGCGATCGCCATGTCCAGATCGCCTGCCGCGCCCGGTGACGGGACCCGCACCAGCGTGAAGCGGTCCTCCATGCCGGCGCCGTGTGTGGTCACGGTGAACGGCAGCACCTGGATGAGGATGTTGGACCGTTTGGACAGCGCGAGCAGATGCTCGAGCTGCTCCAACATCACTGTGCGGCCGCCGTATTCGCGGCGCAGGCACGATTCGGACAGGATCGCCCGGAACTGCGGCGGCTGCGGCCCGAGCAGGATCTCCTGCCGCGCCAGGCGCGCCTGCACCGAGTCCTCGATGGTGATCTGCTCGGCGCCGGGCTCGCCGGGCTGCTCGGGCTCGTGCAGGGCGCGGATGTAGGACTCGCACTGGACCAGTCCGGGCATGATCTCCGCCTCGGCGACGCGCAGCAGGCTGGCGTGCGCCTCCAGGTCGACCAGCAGCCGGAGGTCTTCGATGTAGGCGCGGCGGTATCCGGAGTTCCAGAAACCGCGCTTGTGATTGTCGCGGCGCAGTTCTTTGAGGGCCTCGAGATAACCGGGATCGGTGAAACCCAATTCGGTGGCAAGCCGCTCCAGATCGCCGACCGTGATCGACCCGACGCCGTTGGTGAGCATGGCGATTCGGCTCTGGCTGGTCTCGATGATCTTCGCGGCCTCGCTCTGACTGACCTCCGCCGTATTGATCATGTGCTCGATCTCGCGGCCCAGCAATAGTTTTCGCGCCGTGCGTAATCGTGTACCCATGCCGGTCGGCGTGCCGGCGAACCGAGACGCCTGAACCCCTTCCGCCCCAACCTCTTTCGCTATTGTGATAATCACGCTAGCATCTATCACGTTCAGAGTATCACAATGCAAGTATTTAGCGGGCGTCGTCGGCTGGGTTCGACAGCGTCTCGGTGGAGGGGAAGTCGCATGCCGACTACCACGCGAAGGTGTTCGGCGCCTTGCTGTTCGGATGAGGAACCGGCCTGTCGTGAGCCGGATGGGGAACTGACCGACGCGCTGGCGCGCCGGATCCTGTATGCCGAGCACGCGGTGACCTGTGGGCAGTGGCTGGCCGCGGTGGCATTCCTGTCCGCCGGGCTGGACGACGACTGACCGTGCGCGAGTACAGGAGTCCGTGGTGACGGCGGTGGTGACGGTGGCGATGGTGTGCGCGTCGCTGCTGGCGTTGTCGGCCGCCGCGCTGTGGCAGGGCCGGTGGCCGTGGCGCGCCGGTGACACCGAATTCGACGATGCGCCGGCGACACCCGTTCCCGGAGGAGACACAATGGACGTGTCCGTATGGCCGATCGGCTGGCCGCACGAGGCCCCGGACGAGCCGATGTCGGTGAGCGACGCGCATCTGGCCATGCAGCGGCACCGTTCCTGCCGGCGCGAGGAATGTCCGCGCAAGCGCGCCGCCTATCGAACTCTGGTGGCGGCCGGTCGCATGAAACCCGATTCCGGTCGGGTGCAATAACGAGTCCCATTGGGATTTGTCACAACGACGGCCCGCTGTCGTTCGGAGGTTTGTGTCAAGCCGTCGGGAGTGCTCGTAAACCCCGCCTGTCCCAGTTACTTTCGGTGCTGCCAAAGCGATTCGGTGGGGCGGAAGGAGCGCGATGCGAGGCAACGATTCCGGCGACGCCGACCTCCCGGAAAATGTCTGGGCCACAGTCGAATCCGAATCGGCCGCGGTGATGCGGCTGGGATTGGAATTGGCTCTGGTGCTGCTCGACGCGACGGAAGCGGCGGCCACCCAGGCCCTGCATCGACTCGAGGACGCGGTCGGGGACTGGGCACGAGACGGTGTCCCGATCGACACCGTGCAGCACGCGATTCACCGCGGCGTCAAGGTGAGCCTGGATCGGATCGATCCCACGGGTGCGTACGGCTACACCGATCCGGTGTCCGACCGCGCCTTCCTCGTCGACATGCTCGATCTGCTGACCTCGACCGTCTCGCGGGCCTACGTCGCCGCGATCCAGGCCCGGCCGAGCTGGTAGCCGATCGTCAGTCGCCGTAACTGCGGGCGACGAGGGCGGAGCGGAGATACCACAGACCGCTGGCCTGGGTCGGGTCGAAGCCGGTGAGTTGGGCGACGCGTTTGAGGCGGTAGTCGACGGTGTTGGTGTGGACGTGCAGCAGCCGGGCGGTCTTCTGGCGATTGAGGTTGTGCGCGATGTGGGTTCGGAGGGTCTGGAGGAGTTCGGGGTGGTGGTCGAGCGGGGTGAGCAGCGAGCCGAGGTATTCGCGGCCGGGGCCCGGGCGGGTGAGCTGGTATTCGAGGGCGAGGTCGTCGAATCGGTAGAGTCCCGGCTCGGAGTGGAGGCGGGTGACCATGTCGAGTAGCTGATGCGCTTGGTCGGCGGCGGTCGGGATTTCGTGCGTGGGGGTGGTGATCACGGTGGCCGTGACCGGGACGCGGGCGGCTTGGGAGAGGGTGGTGATGAGGTGGTGGAGGGTGTCGGTGGGTGTGGTGTGGGGGAGGAGGAGGGTGCCGCCGTCGGTGGAGAGGAGGTGCAGGGGTGTGGTGTGGGTGGTGGTGGCGAGTTGGGCTTGGAGGCGGCGGAGTTTGCGGCGGGCGACGATTTTGGTGTCGAGGAGGGGGTTGTGTTCGTCGGGGTGTGGGGGGATGTGGAGGGCGAGGGTGTGGTAGGTGTCGGTGATGTCGATGCCGCATTCGCGGGCCATGGTGGTGGTGGGGTGTCCGCCGAGGAGGGCGGAGGTGAGGGTGTGGACGGCGGTGTGGTGTTCGGTGACGACGGTTTTGAGTTCGCGGACGTAGGCGGTGGAGACGGTGGTGGTCATGGTGTCGAGCATGTCGACGATGAGTTTGGCGCCGTGGATGAGGTTGTGGTAGTCGGTGTGGGTGAGGGTGGTGTGGGGGGTGCCGGTGGTGGTTGTGGTGGTGTGGTTGGTGGTGTGGTTGATGACGAGGTCGAAGCCGATTTTGAAGCCTTCGTGGATGGCGTGGTGGATGGTGTCGATGGGGACGCCTTCGCGGGCCCAGGTGGCGGCGGCGTCGTGGAGGCGTTCGGTTTGCTGGGGGAGGTTGTGGCCGTCGAGGATGTTGATGGCGAGTTCGAGGCAGGTGCGGGTGATGGTGGTGATGTCGCCGTGGATGGCGTCGCCGGGGAGGGTGCCGCAGGGGGCGATGTTTTCGACGAAGTGGCCGACCATGTGTCGGGCGAGGGTGCGGACGTCTTTGAGGGGTGAGGATATGGGGTGTCCGGATACGGTGAGGCCCGGTCGGTCCGGAGTGGCTACAGACAAAGGAAAACTCCCTTTCACCCCCGATTACTACGCTGCGGTAACAATGTAACCGTTTCGATATGCGGCAGTGCAGGTTTCACAATCGTTCGTGACACCTGGGGAGAATTCCTCGGGCGCGCCTCGTGAGGGGTCACAGTTTCACGGAATCGTCTGATTCGCCGGGATGCCGGTGAGCATGCGCTTGAGTACCTTGCCCGTTTCCCCACGCGGCAGCGCCGGCAGGAAGGTCACGTCCCGCGGCACGGAGAAGCGGCTCAGCCGATGCCGCACGTAGGTCCGGATCATGTCCGGATCCAGCCCCGAGCCTTCCCGTTTGACGATGAAAGCCGCCAGGCGCTGGCCGAATTCGCGATCGGGCACGCCCACCACGGCGACATCGGTGATCTGCGGCAGATGCGCGAGCGCCTCCTCGACCGGGCGCGGGAAGACGTTCTCGCCGCCGGAGATGATCATCTCGTCGTCGCGGCCGGCGATGAAAAGCCTTCCGGCAGCGTCGAGATAGCCCAGATCGCCGGTATCGAGCATGCCCTCGGCCTCCTCCGGCGGCGCCGAGTTGACGTAGCCGTCGAACAGCATGTGATTGCCGACGTAGATGCGTCCGGTGACACCGACGGGCACCGGCTTCAGATCCGGGCCCAGCACGCCGACCCGGGTCCCCAGCGGCGGCCGTCCCGCGGTCGTGGGCGAGGTGCGCAGATCCTCCGGCGTGGCGATGGTGGCCCAGGAGACCTCGGTGGAACCGTAGACGTTGTAGAGGATGTCGCCGTAGGTGTCCATGAACCGCAGCACCGTGGCCCCGGCCAGCGGCGCACCGCAACTCGCGACGACCCGCAGGCTGGACGTGTCGAAGCGGGCGCGCACGTGGGTCGGCAGATCCAGGATCCGCTGCACCATCGTGGGCACCAGAATCAGTGTGGTGATCTGGTTTTCGTCGATCAGCCGCAGGGTGTCGCGCGCGTCGAAGTGCTCCGGTAGCACGACCGTGGACCGCAGCGGCGTGCTCAGCTGCAGCGCCGCCATGCCCCAGGTGTGGAACAGCGGTGCGGGAATCAGCATGGCCTCGTTCATTCGCAGCGGGATGCGCGACAGCAGCGCCGCGATGGTGGCGAAACCCTTCGGATGCGGGCGGCGGGCGCCTTTGGGCGTGCCGCTGGTGCCGGAGGTCAGCACGATCAACCGGCCGCCGCGTGCGGGTTTGCGAAAACTGCTGTGGCCCTGGGCGATCAGGTCGTCGATAGTCTCGTGGCCGGGGCCCGGCCCGCGGTCGGTGAACACCCGCAGGATGTCGGAGTGCAGATAGTGCACCAGCGATTCCAGCTCGGTGTCGACGAACAGGTGCTCGAGGCGGTGCCGCTGCACGATCTCCTCGATCCGCCGCGCCGACAGACCGGCGTTCAGCAGCACCACGTCGACGCCGAGTTTGCCTGCGGCGACCATGGTTTCGACCATGCCGGCGTGATTGCGGGCCAGCAGGCCGACGGCATCACCGGAGCCCAGACCGAGGCGGGCCATCGCCGCCGCGAGCGCGTGGCTGCGCTCGTGGATCTCGGCGAAGGTACGGGTGCCGTGGTCGTCGACGATCGCGGTCCGATGTGGTGCGTACGCCGCCGCGGCGGCATAACCCCCGGCCAGGTTGAATCCCCATTTGGCAAGGCGGCTCAGCTGTCTCGCGCTCCGCGCGGGCCGGTAGCTGCGCACCACGCCGGTGGCGACCATCTGACGCGCGACGTCGGCGCGTCGGCGCAGCGGCGTGTTCTCGCCGTTGACCACCACCGATGTCGGTGCGCCGACGATCAATTCGGTCATCCGGTGCAACCCGTCCTCGGCCCAGGCGATGATGTCGGCATTGGACATCTCGGCCACCGCGGGGTGCATGCGGCCGGGCGCGAAGAAGGTCAGGGTGACCCGGGTGCCCTTGCCGGAGTCGGTGTTGCGCAAACGGACTGCCGCGAAGCTGCCCGTCGCGGCGCACTCCAGCTCCAGCGTCTGGGCGGCCGGGGCGGCGATGACGGTGGCCGCGAAGGTGTGGATTCCGGTCGCGGGGGTGCCGATCCTGAACTGCCACAACGGATGACCGTCGATCGTCTCGAGCCGATGGCACGCGCCGATTCCGAGGAACAGTCGTGAATAACTCTGCGGATCTCTGAGTAGATTCCACACGGATTTGCGGGCGACCGGCAATTCCACGGTCGCGTCGATGACGTCGGTAGTCAACTCCGTACACTTCTCGCGGGCCGGTCCGAAGGGGCCGGACCGGCGGGAACTCATTTGTAACCGGCGGGTCCGAGCCGGTCAAGAACGGCTTTCCGAGCCGTATTCCGGGTACGAGTCGGACGTGTCACCACCTTATTCCTGCGCATTTTACCGAGCGGCCGACCTGCTGTGCGATGTATTGCGCACAGTTGTGACGACTCCCTGCCGAGCACCGTCCGGGTTTGTGAGCCGGTCGCGGAGGTCGTGCGCCCACTGTTTGCGGAAGCGGGTCTCGGCCCGCGCGCTCACTTGCCTGCGCACGCGGGAACATCCCTGTGCGACTGGGGTTCTCGCGCCCGCGTCGCGCGGTGACGCGCGGCAGCGCATAGTATTGTCGCGGATCGACGTTCCGCGGCCCGTCGGTGGTGAACCTTCCCAACGACGCCGTGAATGTTCGAGCCGCTCAGTAAGTTACGAAGCCGGGGGAGTGCAGGGGACGGGGTGCGAAGGAGCACGCAGTGGCACATCGAGTACTGGTCACGCGCGTCGATGATCTCGATGGCGAATCGACGGCCGACGAGACCGTGGTGTTCGGACTGGACGGGGTGACCTACGAGATCGATCTATCGGCCGGTAACGCGGCGCTGCTGCGGGAACAGTTGCGGCAGTGGGCAGAACGGGCCCGCCGGGTGCGCCGCACCACCATCGCCGCGCGGCAACCGACGACGATGATCGCCGTACAGTCGACGGCGGCTCGCAAATGGGCCCGCGAGAACGGGGTGACGGTGTCGGCCCGCGGCCGGGTGCCGGCGGAGGTGCTGCGCGCCTACCTCGACGCGGGCGCCGCGGCCGACTGACTCGATCCGGGCAAACGACCCAGCAACCGGGCAGCACCCATCCGGACCGGGTTTCGCGCCGAATATCGGGCAGTACCTGTGAATTCCATGTGAATCGCCAGGGCCGCAGTATCGATAACAGCAGCGCGAACGGGAAGGATGAAGGATGATCCCGCATTTCATCGATCAGCTCATGAGCACGGTTTCCGAATTCCTCGGCAAACTCCTGATCCCCTAGGTCGGTGAGCCTGGGCGGCCTTCGCGCCGCCCCGGTCAGCGGTGCCTCGGGATCGCTTGCGGCACTGGGCAACCGAGGTCGCACAGGTTCATCGTAAGCCGGGTAGCACCGCACCCGCGGTGATGTCGTGGTTGTGCAGTACCCAGCGGTTCGGTCCGGCCGCCTTGGCCCGGTAGAGCCCAGCGTCGGCGGCATCCAGCAATTGCTCGGCATCCGCGTCGGCCACCGGGGTGACGACCGCGCCGATACACGCCGAGATGGCGAGCCGGAGGTCGTCCACCGGGATCGGTTCGGACAGCGCGTCCAGCAGCGCGGTGGTCGCGGTCGCTACCCGGGCCGCGTCGCACGGCGGTGGGAACAGCACCACGAACTCGTCGCCGCCGACGCGCGCCAGCATCGCGTCTCCGGCCCGCTCGGCCAGCCGGGGTGCGACCGCGGCCAGCAGCCGGTCGCCGACACCGTGCCCGTAGGTGTCGTTCACGGCCTTGAAACCGTCCAGGTCGATGAAGCCCAGCCCGATGCGGTCGCCGGGGTGCGCGGTGGCGATGATCTCGGAGATGTTCTCCACCAGCCGGCGGCGGTTCGGCAGGCCGGTCAGCGGATCGTGGCGGGCCTGGCGGCTCAGCTCCGCCTGCAGCGCGCGGCGCTGGGTGGTGTCCTCGCCGACGACGAGCAGATACGCCGAGCGGCCGCCCGCCGCCGGGACCAGAGTGATCGCCCACGCCGCCCAGCCGTCGCCGTCGTCGGGCCGGTGGTAGCGCAATTCGACTCGCATGGTGCCGGACCCCGCGGCCAGCAGTTCGCCGGCGATCCGCGCCCGCAGTTCGGCGCGGTCGTCGGGATGCACCAGCTCCGAGACCTCCAGGCCGCGCAGCCGGTGTACCGGCAGGCCGAGCATGGTGGCCAGTGCCGGGTTGGCGTCGACGACCCGGCCCGCGGTGTCGCCGATGCCGATGGCGACGGCGGCGTTGTCGAACAGGACCCGGAAGCGGGCCTCGGCGGCCTGCCGCGCGTCGGCCATCGCCGCGTGCAGCATCTCCTGATGCCGGGCGCGAGTGGCGAGCAGCTCCACGGTGTATCCGTTGGCGAGGTCGCCGAGCGCGGTGATCACCCGGTCCGGCGGCACGGCCGTCGACTCGGCGAGCGGGGCCAGCGCCCGCGCGGTGCGGCCGAGGACCTCGGGGTCGGTCAGGTTCGCGTGGACCAGTTCGGCGCCCACCTCGGCGGCGGCCCGCGCGTCGAACGGTTCGGCGGCGATGGCCGTCATCAGGCGCTCGAGAAGCCCGGCCAGTAACGATTCCAATTCGGCGAGCGGCATCGGCACGAAGCCGGTGTCGGACACGGCAATTCGCCACCGCCGGGCCAGCGCGGCGACGGCCTGCTCGCGTGTCATGCCAACTACCCCCGCCCGGAATCAGACGTGCACTCGGTGACATGTGGGAACGGCTCGGTGCCGAACCATGATCACAGGCTACTCGCCTTGGATCCGGCTGGGCGAGCGTGTCTTCCGCGCCGGACCTCCGCCGAGACGACGGCCGGGTCCGGATTATCGCGCGCGGTGGCACGGTAATCCGGACCGGGCCGGAACCTCATTACCAGGGCAAAAGCCCCGGACCGGAGTTACTTGTTCGCTTTGTGATACGCGGCGACGATCTCGGAGGAAATTCGGCCGCGGGCGGACACGTTGTAGCCGTGTTTCTTGGCCCATTCCCGGATCGCGACGGTCTGTTCCCGGTCGGCCGCGGACTTCGGCCGTGCCACCGTGCCCGACTTGACGCGGCCGACCTTGCGGGCCTTTTCCGCCCAGGGTTCCAGAGAGCCCCGCAGCTTACCGGCATTCAGCGTGGAGAGATCGATTTCGTAGGCCACGCCATCGATCGAGAACTGCACGGTCTCATCCGCTTTGGACTTCCCGTCGTAATCGTCGATGAGCGTGACGGTGACCTTCTTGGCCATGAGTCAGCCCTTTCGCACGGACACTGCTCTACTCTGATTGTGTATACCGTACCGCAGCGCGGTCCCGAGTAGCGAATCCGGCGCTATTCGGCGTTTCTGGAGGGAATGTGCGAAAAGGCTGAAACAATCCGGTCCGGAAGGAATTCCCGAGGCTCGCGGGATTCGGAACTCCGTCTACATCCCGGTTCGTTTTCGGATGGAATCCCAGGTCAGCCGACGCGGTGACCGCCGGTCGGGTCGCCGTATCGGGCCTCGGCGCAGGCGTGCAGTAGTTCCGCCAGCGTGCCCATCAGCTCGTACAGGGCTTCCACCGCGGCGTTTTCCTCGGCGTCGGCGGACCAGGTGGAGGTGGCTGTCATCGGGGGCCTTTCACGAGGTGGTGGGTGGTCCGGCATTGATAGGCGTCCCCGGCGCGCAGCACGGTCGCCTCGTCGAAATGCCGGCCGCTGATCGACATGGACAGCGGCGTGGCGTCGGCGGACAAACCGATCGGTACGACGAGAGTGGGATTGCCCAGCGGATTCCAATAGGGCGTGTGCAGGGAGGAGAGCGCGCCGAGCGGACGCAGCGGATCGAGGGTGGACAGCGGCGGTGCGCCGAGGTGACCGGTCGGCGTGACGACCAGATCGACCGCGCCGAACAGCTCCGCCATCCGTCGTCGCGCCACGTGCCGGACCCGTTGCGCCTGAACATAATCCGCTCCGGTGACCGCGGCCCCGCCCGCGAGCACGATCCGGGTGCCGCGGCCGTAGTCGGTCCAGCGGTCGCGCAGGTCGCGGCGGTGGTAGGCGTGCGCCTCGGCCAGCATCACCACCAGATCGATGGCCACCAGTTCCGGGTACATCGGCACCTCGACCGGGACCACGGTGGCGCCCGCCGCGCGCAGCGTGTCGACGGCCTCGGCGAAGAGCCGGGGCTGCGCCGGGTCGATGCCGCCGTCGGCGTAGCGGTCGAGAGTGTCGACGCCGATCGTGACCCCGTCCAGCTCGCCGGTGAGCGCGGCCGGATAGTCGGCGACCGGAGCGTCGGCGCTGAACGGGTCGGCGGCGTCCGGACCGGCCAGCACGGACAGCAGCAGCGCGCAGTCGGCCGCCGACCGGGCCAGCGGGCCGACGTGGTCGAGCGTGTAGCCCAGGGGCACCACCCCGGATTTCGGCACCCGGCCGAAGGTGGGTTTGAGTCCGGTGACGCCGTTGAAGGCCGCCGGAATGCGGATGCTGCCCGCGGTGTCGGTGCCGATCGCGGCCAGGAAATGCCCGGCCGCGACGCCCGCACCCGAGCCGGAACTGGAGCCACCGGCCCAGCGATCGCGGTCCCAGGCGCAACGCGGTACGGGGAACGGCTTGTCCGGATCGGGGACGCCGATCGCGAACTCCATGGTGGTGGTCTTGCCGGTGATCACCGCACCCGCCCGCTCCAGGCGCCGGACCACCGCGCAGTCGCCGATACCCGCCGCCCAGGCCGGGTCGAGCACCAGGCTCTGCGCAGTCGTCGGGGCGCCGGTGTGCGCCAGAATATCCTTGACGCCCAACGGGATTCCCGCGAGCAGTGGCACCTCGGCACCGGCGGCCAACTGCCGGTCGACCTGCGCGGCGCGGGTCAGGGCGCGCTCGTCGCAGCGAGCCAGGTACACGCCGTGGTCGTCGGGTGTGGCGAGGGCTCGCTCGGTCAGTTCGGTGGCGGTGACATCACCACGCCGCAACGCGGCCGCCGCGTCGGTCACCGTGTCGAACGAAATCGGTTGGGCTGCTGTCTCGGTCATGCGGAATCCTTCCGTCAATGGGCGCCGGTGAGGTCGAGGCGGGGGATGTGGCCGATCTCGATGAGCAGCTCGTTGCGGCAGGCGCCGAGCGCGTAATCGACCACTCGGCCGGACCGGTCGCGGATGCGCTGCTGGACGAGCAACACGGGTTCGCCGGGGAGTACGTGCAGCAGCGCGGCGGTGTGCTCGTCGGCGCCGGCGGCCTGTACGCCGACATCGCAACTGGCGGTGTCGATGCCGCCGGAATGCAGCAGCCCGTAGAAGTCGCGCCGGAACCGGGACTGGTCCACCCGGGCGGCCTCGGGGGCGCGAATGTAGTTGGTGAACACCGCCATCGGCCGCTGGTCGGCGAGCAGGACGTATTCGACGCACAGGCAGTCGTCGCCGATCGCGGTGCCGTCGAGTTGGCCGGCGATCACCCGCGGTGCGGGGAGCCAGGCCCAGTGCAGCAGGCGCGGCGTGATCCGTCCGACGGCCAGATGGTCGTCCAGGGCGCGGCCCTGCGGCGGCAGCGCACCCGGGACCACGTACTCGGCGCGCACGGCCGAGGTGCCCAGCCCGCGGCGCCGCTCGATCAGGCCGTCGCGGCGCAGCAGATCCAGCGCCTCGCGCAGCACGTCCCGGGGGGCGCGATACTGCGCCATCAGCTCGGCCTCGCCCGGCAGCCGCCCGGTGCCGAACTCCCCGGCCCGCAGCGCCGCGCGCAACAGATCGCGCACTCGCCGGGCCGCCAGGTGCGACGCCGCGGGCAGCAACTCGCGCACCTGATCGCCGAACACCAGCCGCTCGCGCAGCGTGTCGGGCGTGGACGTCCGACTGCCGCCGGGCGCTGCGGGAGGAAGGTCGCCGGGGCCGGATCGGATCGCGCTGGAGGACATGGCCGTAGCGTGCCGATCACTTGATTACGCGGCGCGACATCGCGGTAAAGGTCCGGTTACGCGGCCCGGCGGACTGCCCTGTGGCCCGGCGACCAGCGCGTTCGCCGGTACAGCGCGGTGGTTCCGCGAGTCCGCGCAACCTCCCGTCGAGCCGCGGTGAGCCAGGTGCACCCGCATCCGCGAAAGGCGAGTTACCCGCACGGCAGGCGCGGTCGTAGGGCCGAGGGGTGGCGGACCGGGGCGAAGCGCTCTGACTATGTCAAGATATAGTCAGGTATCAGGCGAGTGTTCTCGGAGGACGAATGGATTCGGTGCGGTCGGCTTACGACGCGGTGCAGCGGGCCTGGACCGGGCAGGACTGGCGGGCGTGGGAGGACACCTGCGCAGCGGGCTATCGGTTCGATCCGTTCGCGGGGTTGCGGCTGGATCTGCCTGGGACACTGGCGTGGAGCCGCGCCTGGTTCGCGGCCTATCCCGACTACACCGAGGAGATCGCGGCCGTGCACGTCGGCGGCGGCACGGTGGTGGCCGAACTGGTCGGGACGGCGACCTCGGCCGCCGACTTCGCGCTCGGCGGCACGACACTGCTCCCCGCCACCGGACGCCGGTTCCGGATCGCCTACGTCAAGGTGCTCGAGTTCGACCACGAGCTGAAGGTCGTGCGAGACCGGCAGTATCAGGACCGGCTCGACCTCTACCACCAGCTGGGCGTGCCGATGCCGGGGCAGGGCGCTCGTTGAGGATGTGATCGCGGATGAACCGTCCAGCCTCTTGTATATATAGCGATGCGTGCATATGATCGCGAACGGCGTATCCGAACGAATAGGGGAGATGATGGGCGCAGGACACGCACACGGCCATGCTTCGGCGCACTCGCACGCGCAGGCATCGCCGGACAGCGACAAGCGCTGGCTGGCGGGGGCGCTGGCGGTGATCGTGGTGTTCCTCCTCGGTGAGGTCGTGGTGGGTGTGATCGCGGGATCGCTGGCCCTGCTGTCCGATGCGGCGCACATGCTGACCGACGCCGCCTCGATCGCGTTGGCGCTCTGGGCCATTCGCCTGGCCGCCCGTCCCGCCGCCGGACGGATGACCTTCGGCTGGAAGCGGGTCGAGATCCTCTCCGCACAGGCCAACGGGCTGACCTTGCTGCTGCTGGCGATCTGGCTGGGCTACGAGGCGATCCGGCGTCTGGCCGATCCGCCGGAGGTCACCGGCGGCCTGGTGCTGGGCACCGCGTTGGTCGGCATCGTCGTCAACCTGGCGGCGACCTGGATGATCTCGCGCGCCAATCGCACCAGCTTGAATGTCGAGGGCGCCTTCCAGCACATCCTCACCGACCTGTTCGCCTTCATCGCCACCGCGGTCGCCGGTGTGGTCATCGTGGTGACCGGTTTCGCCCGGGCCGATGTGATCGCCACACTGGTGGTGGTGGCTCTGATGGTGCGTGCGGGTATCGGGCTGGTCCGCGCGTCCAGCCGAATCTTCCTCGAGGCCGCGCCCGCCGACCTCGATCCGGCCGAGATCGGCCGGGCCATGGCCGCCCGCGACGGTGTCGTGGAGATCCACGATCTGCACATCTGGGAGATCACCTCCGGGTCGCCCGCGCTGTCGGCGCATGTGCTGGTCGAGCCGGGCCGCGACTGTCACGCCGTGCGGGAGGACTTGGCGCAGTGGCTGATTCGCGCGCACCACATCGAGCACGCCACGCTCCAGGTGGATCACGCGCAGCCCGAACTGATCGAACTCGGCAGCCGCTCCCCGGCGCATTGCGAGGACGCCCACGACGCTTCGCGGGCGCGTCCGGATTCGATGGCCGCCCGGCACTGACCCCGAACACGCGGCGCCGCCGCCGTTGCGCGGAATTGCGCCGGTGCGGGTGGACGATGAGGGCATGAAGCGATCTCGCCAGATCGAGTTCCGCATCGTCTTGGTCGCCGGGTCGGCCGCCGGGTTGCTCACGGCCGGCACGGGGCTCGCGTCGGCGGCGCCGACCGTCACCTTCGCGGGCGGCGCCACCATCACCGCGCACGTGGTCGGAGCGAAGCCGGGCTACGACTGCCAGATCGCGGCGCGGCACATCGATGGACCGTGGCGGCGAGTGCCCGCCCACGGGGTGGTCGATCTCGAGTCGGGGCCGGTGCCGGCCGGACGGCACGTGGTGCGAATCCTGTGCGAGAACCGCGAGCGCGGTGACGCCGCCACGCACCTGGTCGGCCGGGCGACCGAGGTGCTCACCGGCTGATCCGGCTCAGATCTTGCGGATCACCGTGACGACCTTGCCCAGGATCTGGGCGTCGTTGCCGGGGATGGGCTCGAACAGCGGATTGTGCGGCAGCAGCCAGACCTGCTTGCCCGCCCGCTTGAACGTCTTCACCGTGGCCTCGCCCTCGATCATCGCCGCCACGATGTCGCCGTTGTCGGCGACGTTCTGCTGGCGCACGACCACCCAGTCGCCGTCGCAGATGGCGGCGTCGACCATCGACTCGCCGACGACCTTGAGCAGGAACAGCGAGCCCTCGCCGACCAGCTCGCGCGGCAGCGGGAAGACATCCTCCACGGCCTGCTCGGCCAGGATCGGACCACCGGCGGCGATCCGGCCCAGCACCGGCACGTAGGTCGGGATCGGCTGGTCGGCCGACTCCGCCTCCAGCGGGCGCAGTTGCGCCACCTCACCGGCGGCCGCGCGCAGCGCCGTCTCGTCCAGGCCCCGGACATCCACGGCGCGTGGGCGATTCGGGTCGCGGCGCAGGTAGCCCTTGCGCTCCAGGGCGCGCAGCTGATGGGCGACCGAGGAGGTCGAGGTGAGCCCGACCGCGTCGCCGATCTCGCGGATGCTGGGCGGGTAGCCGCGCTCGCTGACCGAGGTGCGGATGACCTCCAGCACCTTGCGCTGGCGGACGGTGAGGTCCGCCCCGGTGCCGGGCGAATCGGCCCCGTCCGTTTCGGTGGCGGGGTCCTCCACGTCGGGGTGCCCGCCTACCGTGCGTTCGCTCACTGTCGCCGTCCTCCGTTCCTGGATGTTCTCGGTTCGTCCCCGGCGCCGCGGAACCGGCTGCGGGCGCTCGTCATGGGTCTCACCGGGTTTCGTGCCTCGAATGTAGTCCGCTCGTCACCAGGTATCAAACATCTGTTCGACGCATGTCGCGGGAAGCCGTGACTTTGTCGGTGCCCCATGGTAAGAATCGAACATCAGTTCTTCGAACACATGAGCGAACGCCGTTCCGTCCCGCCATATCACCTGGAGGTCTGTCCGATGCGCACCGCGATCAGCGAAATCGACTCCACCGGAGGCGATCTGGGCTTCGACACCGTCCCGCGCGTCCCCGGCGCCCCCGAACGTTCGCGGCCCGCCGAGGTCGCCCGCCCGGATCCGGATCCGCGGCGGCCGCGCGGCGACCGTCCCCGGGCCGCGGTCGTGCGTTACGACCGGCCGCGCACGGCGCGTCCCCGGGGCCCGCACCCGGCCGAGCGGGTGGAGCGGGCGCGGGTGGGCTTCGCGACGCTGGCGGTCGCCGCGCTGGTGAGCGCCGCGGTGGTATGCGGCCTGATCGGGGTGGCGCACCTGCGCGCGAGCGCGCCGGCCGGCGAGTCCACGGCGGTGGTGCAGGTCGGCGCGGGGGAGTCGCTGTCCGAGGTGGCGGCGCGAGTGGCGCCCGGCGTCCCGGTGCGGGACACGGTTCGAAAGATCGTGGAACTCAACGGTTTACGTGGCGCCGAGGTGTCCTCGGGGCGCACGCTGATCGTGCCGGCGTCGGGCCGTTGACCGGTGTGGCGTGGCCGCCGCGGGGCGGTCGCCGGCGCCGGGCCCGGTCCGCCCGATGCCGTCCGGGCCGGTCCCGAGCGGGGTTGTCCGGGGTGTACCCGGTCATCGTCGCTGTCCTGCGGGTATCCTCGAGGTTGCTGCACACCGACGCAGCAGGCGCTGGACCCATACGGTGATGTTCGATGTCGCCGTGACCGATGCAGGCATCGACGAAGGATCTCGGATGCATTGCCCGTACTGCCGGCACCCGGATTCGCGGGTCGTCGACTCGCGTGAGGCCGAGGAAGGCTCGGCCATCAGGCGTCGTCGTGCCTGCCCGAAATGTGGGCGGCGCTTCACCACTGTCGAGACCGCGATCCTCTCCGTGGTGAAGCGCAGCGGCGTCACCGAGCCGTTCAGCCGTGAGAAGGTGATTCGTGGCGTGCGCCGGGCCTGCCAGGGCCGCGAGGTCGACGACGACGCCCTGAACCTGCTCGCGCAGCAGGTGGAGGACGCGGTG
The DNA here is from genome assembly GCF_014466955.1 of Nocardia wallacei. Lineage (NCBI taxonomy): Bacteria > Bacillati > Actinomycetota > Actinomycetes > Mycobacteriales > Nocardiaceae > Nocardia > Nocardia wallacei. The sequence continues at coordinate 2,574,731 of NZ_AP023396.1, forward strand.
CGGGCCAAGGGGTCGCCGGAGGTGCCGAGCCACGAGGTGGGGCTTGCCATCCTGGGTCCGCTGCGCGACCTGGACGAGGTGGCGTACCTGCGTTTCGCCTCGGTGTATCGATCCTTCAGCTCCGCCGAGGATTTCGAGCAGGAGATCGCCGATCTGCGACGCCACCGCGCCGAGCACGCGGTCGGCGTCAGCGCGGACTGAGCCCGGACCGGACCGGTCAGCCCGCCGATTTCCGGGCCGGTGTCGCGTTCCGGGCCGGCGTCGCCCGCACGGCGGCGATCACCTTCTCGATTCGCTTGGCCGACACCGGATATGGCGTGCCGAGCTGCTGCGCGAACAGGCTGACCCGCAATTCCTCTGTCATCCACCAGATCTCGGTGACCTCGCGGGCGGTGCGGCGGGCCTCCGGTAGCGCGTCGAGCAGTCGCTGGTAGGCGGCGTGCACGCGATCGAGTTCGGCCATGCCGCGCCGATCCCGGTCGGCCGATGCGGGCAGTGCCTCCAGCCGGGCGACCGCCGCCTGCAGGTAGCGGGGCAGTTCCCGCAGCCGGGCACTGCCGAACTCCCGGACGAACCCGGGAAAGACCAGCTCGTCCAGCTGATGAGTGACATCCTCGGCGACCTCGCGATTCGTGGTCTCCGACAGCGCCGTACGCACCCGATGGGCCTCGGCGAGTACCGGAACCACCAGCCGGACGATCCGCGCGACGGTCTCGGAGAACCGCGGGCGGATCCGGTCGACCAGGGCCCGGAACTCCTCGGGCGCGCGGACCGGACCGCCGTTCGCGGCGATCAGCTCGTCGGCGGCGCAGGCGCGGCAGTCCTCCACGAGCGCGTCCAGCGAGCCGTACGGGTTCTGGGTCAATGCCAGCCGGTCGGCCGGGGACAGGCCCGCGGTGACCGCGCGCGGCGAGGACGGCAATTCGCTCAGCACCAGCGCGCGGGTGCCCGCCCGCATGGCGGCGGCCTGCTGGACCGGTGAGGACAGCACCCGAACGGCGACCCCGTCACCCTCGGGGACCAGAGCCGGATAGCCGGTGATGGTCTGCCCGCCCACCTCGCGGCGCACGGTCGGCGCCAGGGTGCCCAGCGACTCCGACGTCCACACCGTCGCGGGCGCCCGTTCGGCGGCCGCGGTGGCGCGTGCGACCGATTTCGAGACCTGGTCGGCCAGCGCGGATTTCAGCGCCGCCAGGCTCTTGCCGCGATCGAGCACCGTGCCGTCGGGCGCGATGGCGGCGAAGGTCATGCGCAAGTGGTCGGGCAGCGCCGCGGGGTCCAGGTCGGCCGGGGCGATCGGCACCGAACCCAGCCGGGACAGCTCCCGGGCCAGCCCGGTGCGCAGTGGTTCGGCCCGCGGCGTGAGCCGGGCCAGTGCCGCGCGGGCGAAGTCCGGGGCCGGAACCACGCTGCGGCGCAGCTGTTTCGGCAGTGTTTTGATCAGGGCGGCAGCCAATTCCTCGCGCATTCCGGGCACCAGCCAGTCGAACCCGACGGCGCGCACGTGCGCCAGCTGCGCGACCGGAATGTGCACGGTCACACCGTCATCCGCCTGCCCGGGCTCGAATTGATAAGTGAGAGCGAAGGTCAGCTCGCCCTGCCGCCAGCTGTCCGGGAATGCGGTCGGGTCCAGCCGCGCCGCGTCCTCGTTCACCACCGTCGAGGCCGAGAAGTCCAGTAGTGTGGGATTTTCCCGTTTCGCTTTCCGCCACCAGCTGTCGAAATGCCGTACCGAGACGATATCGGCGGGCAGGCGCTGATCGTAGAACTCGAACAGCACCTGATCGTCGACGAGAATATCGCGGCGCCGCGCGCGGTTCTCCAGATCGGCGACATCGTCGAGCAGTTCCCGGTTGCGATGGAAGAACTCGTGGCGCGTCTGCCATTCCCCTTGCACCAGTGCGTGTCTGATGAACAGTTCGCGGGAAAGGGGCGCGTCGATGCGACCGAAATCGACACGCCGCTGGGTCACCAGCGGAATGCCGTACAGGGTCACGCGCTCGTACGCCATCGCCGCGCCGCGCTTGGCCGACCAGTGCGGTTCTGAGTAGGTGCGTTTCACCAGATCGCCGGCCAGCCGCTCGGCCCATTCCGGTTCGATGCGCCCGGCCATGCGTCCCCACAGGCGCGAGGTCTCCACCAGTTCGGCGGCCATCACCCAGCGCGGCGGTTTCTTGGCCAGCGCGGAGCCGGGGAAGATCATGAACTTGGCGTTGCGCGCGCCCAGGAATTCCCGGGTCTCGGCCTCCCGCACGCCGATATGGGACAGCATGCCCGCCAGCAGCGACTGGTGGATGGCCGTGGCGTCCCAGGGCAGCGGGTCGGTCTCGTCCCGCACCGCCGCGACCTTGCCGTCACTGTGCCAGCCCAGGCCCTTGGTGATGGTGCGCAGCTGACCGTGCAGGTCCTGCCATTCCCGGATGCGCAGGTAGTGCAGGAATTCCTCGCGGCACCGCCGCCGGAACTGATTGGACGACAATGTGTTCCGCTGCGTCCGCAGGTAGTCCCAGAGTCGCAGGTAGGCCAGGAAGTCCGAATCGCCCACGGTGAACCGGGCATGTTTGGCGTCGGCGGCCTGCTGGAACTCGGCCGGGCGCTCGCGGACGTCCTGGATCGACAGTGCCGCCACGATCACCAGCACCTCGGGCAGGCAGCCGTTGCGGTTGGCCTGCACCAGCATTCGGCCCATGCGCGGATCGACCGGAATCTGCGCCATCTCGCGGCCGACCGCGGTCAGCATCAGATCGCCGACCATGGCCGCGCGGTGGCGACGGTGCTGCGGCCCGGATTTCGTTGTGCTCTGGGCCTTCTCGTCGTCGGCCGCGGAGTTGCGTGCCAATGCGCCGAGCTCCTCGAGCAGTGCGATGCCATCGCGGATGGCCCGCTGATCCGGCGGTTCCACGAACGGGAAGCTCTCGATATCGCCGAGGCCGAGCGCGGCCATCTGCAGGATGACCGCGGCCAGATTGGTGCGCAGGATCTCCGGCTCGGTGAACTGCGGACGCGCCTGGAAATCGGCCTCGGAGTAGAGCCGGATGCAGATGCCGTCGGCGACGCGGCCACAGCGGCCGGACCGCTGCCGGGCCGACGCCTGCGAGATCGGCTCGATCGGCAGCCGCTGCACCTTGGTCCGCATCGAGTAGCGCGAGATGCGCGCGGTACCCGGGTCCACGACGTAGCGGATGCCGGGCACGGTCAGCGACGTCTCGGCCACATTGGTGGCCAGTACCACGCGACGACCCGTGTGCGACTGGAACACTCGGTGCTGTTCGGCCGCCGACAGCCGCGCGTACAGCGGCAGTATCTCCGTGCGGGGCAGTTTCAGATCGCGCAGCGCGTCGGCGGTGTCGCGGATCTCGCGCTCGCCGGACAGGAACACCAGCACGTCACCGTCGCCCTCGGCGAGCAGTTCGGTGACCGCGTCGCCGACAGCGTCGACCGGATCGCGGGCCGTCACGGAGTCGCCGCTGGCGGATTCCTCCGCGTCGTCGTCCTCGGTCCGCGCGGGAGCGTCCGGCAGCAGCGGGCGGTAGCGGATCTCCACCGGATACGACCGTCCCGACACCTCGACGATCGGCGCGGGCCTGCCCTGGTCGTCGGAGAAGTGCCGTGCGAACAGCTCCGGATCGATCGTGGCCGAGGTGATGATCACCTTCAGATCCGGCCGGCGGGGCAGCAACTGCTTCAGATAGCCGAGCAGGAAGTCGATGTTGAGACTGCGCTCGTGGGCCTCGTCGATGATGATCGTGTCGTAGCGGCGCAGCAGCCGGTCGCGCTGGATCTCGGCGAGCAGGATGCCATCGGTCATCAGCTTGACCAGGGTCCGGTCGGAGGCCTGGTCGGTGAAGCGGACGGTGTAGCCGACCACGTCGCCCAGTTCGGTGCCCAGTTCCTCGGCGATGCGCTCGGCGACGGTGCGCGCGGCCAGCCGCCGCGGCTGGGTGTGCCCGATGGTGCCGCGAATGCCGCGACCCAGTTCCAGGCAGATCTTGGGGATTTGGGTGGTCTTGCCCGAGCCGGTCTCGCCGGCCACGACCACGACCTGATGTGCGGCGATGGCCGCGGCGATGTCGTCGCGGCGTGCCGATACCGGTAGCTGCTCGGGATAGCGGATCTCCGGTACGGCGGCGCGGCGGGTCGCGATGCGCTGTTCGGCGGCGGCTATGTCGGTCTCGAGGTCGCCGAGGTCGCCGCCGCGGGCCTTGTCGAGCCGCCGGCGCAACCGGTGTTCGTCGCGGATCGAGAGATCGGCCAGGCGGGTTCGGAGCTCGCGGGGAAGGGCGGCGGTCCTGGTCATTGCATCAACCAGGGTAGCGAAGTCGGCGCCGGGGGATCGCGTCGCGGGGGCGGCGCAGATCACCGAACGATTGCTATCGGGTCGCTGTCATTCCTCGCGTACCGCCCGGTATGCCACCATCGGTCCATGACCGCTGGTTTCGGAACGCCGATGTGGGTCCGTGCCCTGCGCGTTGTCTCCGTGCTGCTGGGGATCGCGGCCCTGCTCCGTACTCAGGTTCGCGCGCTGGGAGCGGGCGTTTCGGCCGCACTGCGCCGCCCGCTCGCCCGGCTGCGCGGTGACGTCGGGCGGCAGCGGTTCGCCGGTTCGGCCTGAGTAGTCGGTGGCAACCGAGGGGTCCGGAGCCACCTGGCCCCGGGCCGGAATGTGCCGGAGGTCTGCCCAAGGGCTGTCGCGGGTGTGAGCCTCATGGTGGTGGCCTCGGTGTGCCGGTCTCCCCGATCGCGCCCGGGTAGTCTGGCGGCGCGGTATTCGCGTCGGCCGGGGTTCGAATAGCCGGAAATTCGCTCGAGATCGGGCGGGGTGCCGTCAGCGGGGGCGCGGTGAGTAACGTGCCGAGGAGAGGAGCCTGAGATGGGTGCGCTGTGGCACGGTTTCGCGGATATGGGCGCCGTCGAGCGGGACGGAGCCTTCGTGGTGGCTCGCGGTGCGGGCGCCTACGTCTGGGACCGCGCCGGGAACCGTTACCTCGACGCCACCGCCGGGCTGTGGTTCACCAATGTCGGGCATGGCCGGCGCGAGATCGCCGACGCGGTCGCGGCGCAGCTGTCCGAACTGGCGCACTACTCCAACTTCGGTGACATCACCGCGCCGGTGACGCAGGAGCTCGCGCGGCGGCTGGCCGAGTTGGCGCCGGTGCCGGGGAGTAAGATCTTGTTCACCTCCGGCGGCTCCGATTCGGTCGACACCGCCGCCAAGTTGGCTCGCCGGTTTTGGCGCGAACTGGGGCGGCCGGACAAGACCCTGATCGTCGGACGCCGATTGGCCTACCACGGCATGCACGTCGCGGGCACGGCGCTCGGCGGCATCGCGGTGAACCGGGAGGGGTACGGCGAGCTGATGGCCGACGCCCGCACCGTCGAGTGGCACGATCCGCGGGCGCTGCGGGAGTTGATCGACGAGGTCGGCGCCGAGCGGATCGCGGCCTTCTTCTGCGAGCCCGTCATCGGCGCGGGCGGGGTATATCCGCCGCCGGAGGGATATCTGGCCGAGGTGCGCCGGTTGTGCCGCGAGCACGACATCCTGTTCGTCGCCGACGAGGTGGTCACCGGGTTCGGCCGGATCGGCGGATCCTGGTTCGCCTCTTCGCGTTTCGGACTGGAGCCGGACCTGATGACCACCGCCAAGGGCCTCACCTCCGGCTACCTCCCGATGGGCGCGGTGTTCGCCGCCCCGTGGGTCGCCGAGCCGTTCTTCTCCGGCGGCGTGTGGTTCCGCCACGGATACACCTACGGCGGTCACGCGGGCGCCGCGGCGGCCGCGATGGCGAACCTCGACATCATCGAGCGCGAGCACCTACTGGATGCCAGCAAGAACCTGGAAACCCTACTCCACGAACACTTCTCGCCTCTGGCCGCGCACCCGCGCGTCGCCGAGGTCCGCAGTGGACTCGGCGCGGTCGCCGCGGTCCAGCTCGCCGACCCCGCCGAGGCTCCGGCGATGGTGCGCGCGTTGCGCGCCCAAGGCGTATCGGGCCGCGCCGCGGGCCAGGGCGCACTACAGCTCTCCCCTTCCTTCGTGATCACCGAGGAACAGGTCGCCGAGATGGCAGCGGCGTTCGGCCGCGCACTGGGCTGACCCGGCCGGACCTGAATCGGCACCGAATCATGTGGCTTCCGCCGTCTCGGTGGTGCGAGTGCGTGCTCGAGCCGGATCGCCCTGGCGTCAACGCTTCGAGATTCGTCGTGCGACAGCGCGGGACGTCGTCCGGTGATGCGGGGGTGTGATGCGGCGGCGTGGGAGGTCGTCCGGTGATGCGGGGGTGTGATGCGGCGGCGTGGGAGGTCGTCCGGTGATGCGGGGGTGTGATGCGGCGGCGCGGGACGTGGTCCGGTGATGCGGAGTGTGGTGCGGCGGCGTGGGACGTGGTCCGGTGATGCGGAGTGTGGTGCGGCGGTGTGGGACGTGGTCCGGTGATGCGGAGTGTGGTGCGGCATTGCGGGACGTTGTCCGGTTGATGCGGGAGTGTGATGCGGCGGCGCGGGCCGTTCGGGCAGGCCGGATTCCATGCGGGACAACCGTCCGGGCTGGGCAGCCGGGCAAAGGCGCTACTCCTGCCTTCGATCGGCGTTGTGGGCGGGCCGGATCCGGCGCGCGGTCCCGGTGCGGAATGCGGCCGGGCACCCGGTGCTACTTCTCGCCTCGATTGTCGCGGGCGTGGTGCCGACTCGTTGCGCGGCAGGGGCAGTGCGGGGACAGTTCAGAGGCAGCGATGGCGGCAGGCGGGCGGTGGCCGGGGGCGGCACGGGGGTGCGAGCATGGAGGGACGGCCGGTCGGAGGTGTGGGCGTGGGCGCTTTCATGGTGGAGTACGAAGCACTGCGCTGGGGTGTGACGGCGGCGTTCGCGGTGACGGCCGTGCTCGTGGCGGCGCGGTTCGCGGCGGCGGGTCCGGCGTCGAATCGCCCGTCGAATTGCCATGGGGAAGTGGCAATTCCGGTACCTCCGGCAGACCGTGAGGCGGACGCCGCGCACCTGCTCATGTGCGTGGTGATGCTGGCGATGCTGATGTTCCCGGTCGCCGCGGCGCCCGCCGCGGTACACGGCGTGCTGACGGCGATGGTCGTCGTGTACAGCGCGTTACTGGCCGGACGCGTGCTGCGGCGCCGCGCCGCCGGCCCGGGCACGATCGCCGTACCGGTGGCCCCGCTCGTTTACCACGTGCTCGCCGCCGGGGCGATGCTCTGGGCCATGTCGGGGCACGCGTACGGTGCCCACCACACCGCCCCGCGACTGCCCATGATCCTGCTGGCCGCGCTGTTCACCGCCGACGCCGTCCTCATGCTCGTCCCGGCCGCGAAAAACCTTCTCCCGCACGCACTCCCGCATCGGTCGGGGCGCGCGGCCGTCGTCCCGCACCTGGTCATGGATCTCGGCACGGCCTACATGCTGCTCGCCGCGGCGGTCGGCTGACAGGCCCCGGGGCCTGCGGGCCACCGGGTTACAGGACTACGGGGTGGTCGGCGACGGTACGGCCGCCGAGGCGGACCCAGCCGTCGGAATCCCATTCGGTGAACAGCTGGGAGCCCTGGCCCTGGGTGATGATCAGCCCCCGGCGGAGCTGGGCCGTGAGTGCGATGGCGGCGGCGCCGGTGGCCTCGTCTTCGGCGATGCCCATGGCCGGGGCGAACATGCGGGTGCGAACGGCGCCGCGGCCCTCGTCGGTCCAGGACCAGACGTAGTGCTGGCCCGCGGGGAAGTCGGCCGGGTCCAGTGTCGCGACCAAGGCGGGATCGCCGAATTCGTGGAAGCGGAAGGCGGGGGCCCACTCCGCGCGGGCCTGCACCCAGATCAGCCCCTCGACCGGCGCGACCGCGACCGGTCCGGCCGGGACCTCCAGCACCTTCACCGGCGTGCCCTGTTCCGACAGCCACCACGCGGTCCCGACGGTCGGATGCCCGGCGAACGGCAACTCGACGGCGGGGGTGTAGATGCGCATCCGCGCAGTGTCCTGGACCGGCTGCTCGACCACCACCGTCTCGCTGTACCCGGCCCGCGCCGCCAGCGCCTGGTGATCGACGTCGACGACATCGGCGGCGCGGGCGATGCCCAGTGGATTGCCGAACCGTCCCGTCGCGTCGGTGAAGACCCGAACCACCTCGACCTGCGTACCGTCGCTTTCGAGTGCGCCCATGGTGCCCCAGCCTACTCGTGGCAACCCCGCCCACCGGGGGCGTGAGTGACGAGCATCTCGCTCCGTGTAGCACTGTGATCAGGCAGGTCGCCCGCTCGCTGCCCGCCGATAGCCACGCCTGTCCCCGCAGCGGCAGCCACGCCCATTACCGCCATGACGGCCGCATCCCCCGGGCACAGTCTTATCGTCGTCGTCGCCGAGTGGGCGGGTTACGCAAGCAAAAGTGCCCTGCCCCAAGCGGTCCGGGGCAGGGCACCTCGCGTGCCGGGTCAGGCGTCGACGGTCGCCAGGGACTCGGTGGTCTGGACCGCCTGGGCCACGCCCGCGACGATCGCGGCGGCCCGGAGGGCTTCGAAGATCGCCTCCCGGGAGACGCCTGCCTCGCGCAGGGTGTGCTCGTGCGCCTCGAGGCAGTGCTGGCAACCGTTGATCGACGAGACCGCGAAGGACCACAGCTCGAAGTCCGCCTTGTCGACGCCGGGGTTGCCGATGATCTGCATGCGCAGGCCCGCTCGCAGGTCGTCGTAGCGACCGTCGAGGAAGGCCTTGCCTCGATAGAACACGTTGTTCATGCCCATGATCGAGGCCGCGCCGAGGGCAGCGTTGTAGGCCTCCGCCGACAGGGTGTCGGCGGCCTCCTCGGCGATCTCACGCAGCGTGCTCGGCGAGCGGGTGGCCGCGGCGGTGGCGAGCAGGGTGCCCCACAGCTGCTGCTCGTTCAGCACGGTGGTCCGCGCGATCGAGGACAGATTGAGCTTGAGGTCCTTGGCGTACTCGGGAAGCGAGTTCTTCAGGTTCTCGACAGACAACTGTTGCTCCTGGGTCGGATGGATCAGACGCTCGCGGCCAGCAGCTCGCCGGCGTCGATGGTCGGGTCGCCCTTCTTCCAGTTGCACGCGCACAGCTCGTCGGACTGCAGCGCGTCGAGGACCCGCAGCACCTCGTCGACGTTGCGGCCGACCGAACCGGCGGTGACCGACACGAACTGGATCTCGTTGTTCGGGTCGACGATGAAGGTGGCACGGTCGGCGACACCGTCGGCGTTGAGCACGCCGGTGGCGGTGGCCAGTTCCCGCTTGATGTCCGACAGCATCGGGAACGGCAGCGTCTTCAGGTCCTCGTGCTGCGCCCGCCACTGGAAGTGCACGAACTCGTTGTCGACCGAGGCGCCCAGCACCTGCGCGTCGCGGTCGGCGAACTCGTCGTTCAGCTTGCCGAACGCGGCGATCTCGGTCGGGCAGACGAAGGTGAAGTCCTTCGGCCAGAAGAACACGATCCGCCACTTGCCGGCGTAGTCGTCGCTGGAGACCTGGGTGAAGTAATCGTCGGGCTGCTGAGCATTCACCTTGGACAGATCGCCACCGATCACCGCGGTGAGGTTGTAGGCGGGGAACTGGTCGCCGATGGTCAGCAGGGCCATGCTTGCTCCTTCTTCGTGTGTCGGGATTGCCGTGCGAAGTCTTCGCGGTTGATCTTGCCCGGAGGCCGGTAAAAGGTAAAGGTGATCAGTCGCACTACACTGATAGGCGTGACTGATCAGACTTATCAGCCCACCCTGTCACAGCTGCGTGCGTTCGTGGCGATCGCCGAGTATCGCCATTTCGGCACCGCGGCCGCCCGGCTATCTGTGAGCCAACCCACGTTATCGCAGGCGCTGGCATCACTGGAAAACGGGTTGGGGCTCCAGCTGATCGAACGCAGCACGCGCCGCGTCCTGGTGACCGCCGCGGGCAAAAGGCTACTGCCACAAGCGATGGCGACGTTGGAAGCGGCCGACCGGTTCGTCGCGTCGGCCTCGGGTGACGGGCTCGGCGGCACCCTGCGTCTCGGCCTCATCCCGACCGTCGCGCCGTATGTGCTGCCACGCCTGTTACCCGAGTTACGCAGGCAGCTACCGGCATTGGTGCCGCACGTGATCGAGGACCAGACCGCGCGGTTGCTCGACGGGCTGCGCAGCGGGGTGCTCGACGTGGCGCTGCTGGCGCTGCCGAACGAGGCGACCGGACTGGTCGAGATCCCGCTCTACACCGAGGAATTCGTGCTGGTGACCCCGCGCGGCCACGAGTTGGCCGGGCAGACCGGCGTCGCGCCTTCGGCCCTCGACAGCCTGCCGCTGCTGCTGCTCGACGAGGGACACTGCCTGCGCGACCAGACCCTGGACCTGTGCCGGTCGCAGGACGTACGCCCCGGCCCGGTCGGCGACACCCGCGCGGCGTCGCTGGCGACCGTGGTGCAGTGCGTGGCCGGCGGGCTGGGCGTGACGCTGATCCCCGAGATGGCGGTGGCATCCGAAACCGCGCGGGGCACATTGGATATCGCGCGGTTCGCGCAGCCCGCGCCGGGGCGCACACTCGGTCTGGTGTTCCGCGGGTCGACCGCCCGTGCCGAGGACTACGAGCGGCTGGCGGAGATCATTCGCGCGCACCGCCCGATGTGAGCGCCCCCGCTGCCAGTGCGATTGACCGGTGGCGGAGCGTCTGACACGCTCTCGACGTGCGGATTCATCACCTCAACTGCGGCAGCATGTCCCAGGGCATGGTCGATCACTGCCTGCTCCTCGAGACCAAAGCGGGTCTGGTCCTGGTGGACACCGGGTTCGGGCTCGACTGCGTGCGCGATCCGCGACGCCTGGTGGGCCCGAGCCGGCATTTCCTGGGCGCGCAGTTCGCCGAGCACGAGACGGCGATACGGCAGATTCAGGGCCTCGGTTACGACCCGGCGGATGTCCGGCACATCGTGCTCACCCACCTCGACCTCGACCACGCCGGTGGGCTGGCCGACTTCCCCGAGGCCACGGTGCACGTGCACGGGCCGGAGTTCCGCGCGGCGACGGCGGGCCGCACGGCCTCGGAGCGGATGCGCTACCGGGCCGCGCAGTGGTCGCACGGGCCGCGCTGGATGGTGAACGAATTGGACGGCGGCGACGAGTGGTTCGGGTTCCGCGCGGTGCGCGACCTGCCCGGTCTGCCGCCGGACATCCTGGTGGTGCCGTTGCCGGGACATACCCGCGGGCATGTCGGCGTGGCGGTCGACACCGGCACCGGCTGGCTGTTGCACGCGGGCGACGCGTTCTATGTGGTCAGCGAGATCGACCCGGCCGGGCCGCGCACGCCGCTGCGGTGGCAACTCTACGAACTGGGTTCGATCGTGCGCGGCGCCTATCGCGAGAACCAGCGCAGGCTGGTCGAGCTCAATCGCGACTACGGGCATCAGATCACCATCTTCTGCTCGCACGACCCGCACGCGTTCGCGCGATTGTCGGGGGCGACGGTGCGTCCGGCGGGCTGAGCCGACACTGTCAGCAATTATGTAGCGTGCGTGAATTGCCCGGCGCGGCGGAGCATTCGGCGTGCGGCGGGCGAATGGGCGCGAATCGTGGCAGTAGGACGTCTGCCATGCGGTTATGTCGCACGATGTGCTGTCGTGAGAGAGGTCACGCCCCTATCCGCCGCGGCGGCGCGTGCGCGTTCGGCACAGTGGAGACATGGGATGTACGTGCGCGAAGGGGTCTGTCGGCAGGGGTGTGGCAACGAGACAGCGAACCGGTGAGCTGTCGTGGCGGGCGGCATGAACGCCCCGTCGCGGGCGCGTCGGTCACCTCGGCTCGACGGCGTCCGGGACCGGCTGTTCGTGTACGGCACGCTGCAATTCGCTCCGGTGCTCGAGGGGCTGCTCGGCCGCACCCCCGATCACGATCTCGGCGTGGCGCCGGATCGGCGGGTGGCGGCGCTGCCCGGACGGTTGTACCCGGGCCTGGTGGCCCAGCCGGGCCGGATGGCGGGCGGGCTGGTGCTCAACGGATTGACCCCGGCCGAATGGGAGATCATCGACGCCTTCGAGGACGACGAGTACGAACTGCGCACGATCCCGCTGATCGGATACGACCGGCCCGTGCCGACCTACGTCTGGACCGCCGACGTCACCCGCAACGACTGGCACGCAGAGGTTTTCGCCACCGACCATCTCGACCGCTACCTGGCCCGGCTCGCCCGCTGGAGTGGCGGACCGGAAGCGGCCCGATGAGCGTCGGCCTGGGCGCGAAAAGCGCTGGGGCTCATGCCGCGATGCCGTTTGAACGCGGCGCTGAAGCCGAATGCGTCCGCGTAGCCCACGGTTTCGGCGATGCGGGCGATGGTGAGATCGGTGTCGGACAGTAGTACCTCGGCCTCGTCCATGCGGCATTCGGTGAGGTAGGTCAGCGGCGGGCGGCCCATCACCGCGGTGAAGCGTTTGGCGAAAAGCGCTCGGGAGACGCCGGATTCGGCGGCGAGAGCGGACACCGTCCACCCTGCGGACGGGCGGTCGTGGAACGCCCGCAGCGCGGGCGCGAGCATCGGGTCGGCCAGGCCGCGATACCAGCCGGGAGCGTCGGCGCCCGCGCGGTCGAACCAGGTGCGCAGCGTGCAGACCAGCGCCCAGTCGAGCAGCCGGTCCATCAGCGCCTGCGAACCGGCCGAGCGCGCCGCGGCGTCGGCGGCGGCGGACTCGAGCCAGTCGCACACCTCGGTGTCCTCGGTGACCACCAGCACCGGCGGCAGGGCGCGCAGCAGTCGTTCGTGGCGGTGACCGGAGGCCCGGTAGGCGCCCGCGATCAGGGCCGTCGCCCCGTTCGGGTCGTTGCCCCAGCGGATGCCGCCCAGATCTTGGGCGGTGCATTCGACATCCGGTGTGAAGCAGGCTATTTCGTACTCCACGGGCGGCCGGCCGGCAGCGTCCGGGCAGTCGGCGAGGCGGAAGGGCTCGGGGCCGCGCACGATGGCGGTATCGCCCACGCCGACCGCGCGCCGGGTGCCGTCGGACAGGATCAACGTGCCCGCCCCGCGCAGCACACTGATCATCGTGAGCGGCGCCCGATCGGCGAAACGAATGGTCCACGGTGCCTCCAGCACGGCGTGACTGACCACCGAACCCTCGGCCCGGATGCCGCCGAGTAGCGAACTCAAAGGATCCACGACCACCATCGTAGACGATCACCTATGAATCGGAGCGTTTCTCCCATGGATCATCCATGCGCGCGCGGGTGTACTGAAACGGACGTATCACCGCGAAACCAGGAGAAACCGTGCAGCACAACGGCAGTGAGACCACCCGGACGGCCCTCGTGGTCGTCGCGCACCACCGGACCGATTCGCTCACCGCGCACACCGCCCGGCGCACCGCCGCGCAACTGGAGTCCGCGGGCTACCGCGTCGACCTGCTGGACCTCGAGGCCGAGGGTTTCGACCCGCGCATGACGGTGGCCGACCAGCCGGATTGGGGCAACCGCGACAAGCAGTACTCCGAGCAGGTGCACGCGCACATGCGCCGGCTGCTCGCCGCCGAGATCGTCGTCGCGGTCTTCCCGGTGTATTGGCAGAGCCTGCCCGCTCTACTGAAGGGCTGGATCGATCGGGTGTGGAACTACGGCTTCGCCTACGGCCGCAGCAAACCCCGCCTGGCGGGCAAGCGCATGCTGTGGCTCGGCCTGGCGGGCGCGACCTCCGACGATCCCATCAACGAGGGCATGCAGCGCATCCTGGAGACCACGCTCAGCGAGGGCATCGCCTACTACTGCGGGTTCTCCTATTCGGCGGTCGGCCTGCTGCCCGACGCCGAGGAGCGCCCCCAGCGCATCGACGCCGCGGGCAACCTGCTCATCGGCGACGCGGTGGCGGGCACCGAACGCGAGGCTCAGTATGCCGAGTTCGACCGCCGCGCAACGGAATTCGTGCAGAAGTTCCTGGCCGCGGAGACGGTGGCCGCCTGATCAGGCCGCGACGGCGGGCTCGAGCACCTCCTCGCACCACTGCCGGAAGCCGGTGGGCGTGCGGTACTCGTCCAAAGCCGCCTCGGCATCGTAGATGCCCTGGTCCACGGCATTCGCCATGTCGAGCAGGCCCTGGGCCCAGGCGTCGGAGAGGCCGTTGCCGGTGAGATTCGCCTTGAACGCGTCGGGGTCCACCTGCTGGTAGCGCACGGGCCGTCCCAGCACCTCCGACACGATCTCGGCCATCTCGTCGGACGACAGATCCGCCGGGCCCAGGATCGGCACGCTCGACTGTCCGGTCCAGGAATTGTCGAGCAGCAGTTCCGCCGCGACGGCCGCGATGTCGCGGGTGGAACACTGCGGCGCCCGGCGATCCCCGGCCGTCGGTCCGAAGAACACGCCCTGGTCGCGGATCGTCGCCACCTGGCGAAGCAGGTTCTCCATGAATCCGGGCGGGCACAGCGACCGATAGTGCACGCCGGTGCTCTCCACCAGGTGGTCCATGGCGAAGATGGCCGAGATCTGCCCGGCGTTGCGGGCGGTGGCACGGCCCAGGCTGGACACCGCGACCACGCGCTCGATCCGCTTCGTGGCGATCGCGTCGCACAGGGGGCGGGTGAATTCGATGACGTGGCCCGCGATGCCCCCGGCCCGGGGGTCCGGCGGCACCACCCAGAACACGCTGTCGGCGCCGGTGAACGCGTCGGCGACGACACCGGAATCGGCCATCGAGCCGCGCACGATCTCCGCCTCCGCCCGGGCCCGCTCCGGCAGCCGGGCGGGATCGCGGGCGATCACCCGGACCGGTCGTCCGCTGTCGAGGACGGCCGTGAGCACCTGGTGACCGATACTGCCTGTAGGTGTCGTGACGACGATCATGCGCATCTCCTGAGTGAGGAACGAAAGTAAACTAAACCGTACCGTTTACTTGGCGGGAAGGGAAGAGGCATGGCGAGGCGCGGTAGCGAGCTGCGAGAGCACATCCTGTTCGCGGCGAAGGAGGTCTTCCTCGAGCTGGGCTACGACCGGGCGTCGATGGATGTGGTGGCGGCGCGGGCGGCGACCTCGAAGCGGTCGGTGTACGCGCACTTCGAGAACAAGGACGCGCTGTTTCGGGCCGTGATCGAGTTCGTGCGCGAACTGCACCTGGACAAGCTGAAGGAGCCCGGCCACTACAGTCCGGACACGGTAGAGGCGGTCACCCTGTTCTGTGGCCGTTTCCTGCAGACCCTGCTGTGGCGGCCCATCGTGCGCACCTGCCGGTTGGTGATCACCGAGGCGGAACGGCTGCCCGACGCCTCGGCGCGCTACCACGAGACGATGTTCACCGATACCTGCGACCGGCTGGCGGCGTATATCGCGCAGCGGCAGGGCTTCTCGGAGTCCGAGAGCGCCGTGGTCGCGGGCCGGATGCTGGCGCGCACGGTGTATCCGGTCTTCGTGCGAGCGCTGTTCGGCGCCGAGAAACTCACCGACGAGTTCCCGCGGGAGGAGTCGATCGCCGTCGAGGTGGATCTGACGCCGATTCGGGATGCGGCCGCGGATTTGCTGGGTGCGGCGGCCGCCTAGAGTAGTGTTACGGGTCACAATACAGCCCGCACTCTGCATGGTTGGTGCCCACTGCGCGTGGCACACTTTGCGCATATTGCTCAATTTTTGGTCTGTCTATTGTTCATTCAGCGCTACAGAGACAGGATGACGGCGACGAATGCTCAACTAGGGAGGCGCCCGATCGGCGCCGAACGGACGGGTGGATCAGATGACCGAACTCGCCGACCGCGAACTGTTCGCAGCACCGTACGACCTCGCCGATCGCTACCGCGTCGGCGCGGGCACCGTCGTCCTGACCGGCGTGCAGGCGATCGCGCGGCAGCTGGTCGAGCAGCACGTGCGTGACCTGCGCGCGGGGCGCCGGGTGGGCACGTTCGTCTCCGGGTATCAGGGCTCGCCGCTGGGCGGGGTGGACCGGATGCTGTCGGGGATGCCGGAAGTGCTGGCAAACCACGACATTCGCTTCGTGCCGGGATTGAACGAGGAGCTGGCCGCGACCGCGGTGTGGGGTAGTCAGGGGCAGTTGCCGGCGGGTAAGGCCACCCACGACGGCGTGGTCGGGGTCTGGTACGGCAAGGGGCCCGGACTGGATCGGGCGACCGACGCGCTGCGGCACGCGAACATGTACGGCGCCGACCCGAACGGCGGCGTGCTGCTGCTGGTGGGCGACGATCCGGCGGCGAAGTCGTCGACCGTGCCCGCCGTCTCGGAGCGGTCGCTGGCCGCGTTGCACATCCCGGTGCTGTTCCCGCGCAACGCGTCCGAGATCGTCACGATGGGCCTGCACGGGGTGGCGTTGTCGCGGGCGTCGGGGTGCCTGGTGGCGTTGAAGATCGTCGCGGATGTGGCCGACGGCGCGTGGACGGTGGACGGCCGGGTGGGCGAGGTGAACATCTCCGTGCCGGAGATCGACTGGGAGGGAAAGCCTTTCACCTATCGGCAACGGCCGATGGCGGCGCCCGCCGACAGCATCGCGGCCGAGGCCGACCTGTACGGCCCGCGCTGGGAGATCGTCAAGGCGTACAGCACGCGCAACGAACTCGATGTGATCGAGGTGAATCCGGGGCGCGCGACGGTCGGGATCGCCGCCACCGGAACCACTTTCGATGCCGTCCGGCAGTCGCTGCTCGACCTCGGCGTGGACGACGACGCGCTGGCACGCGCCGGGATACGACTGCTGCGCATCGGCATGCCCTATCCCGTCGCCGCCGAACGGGTCCGGGAATTCGCCACCGGACTGTCGCGGGTGATCGTGGTCGAGGACAAGACCGCGTTCATCGAGACCCAGATCCGCGACATTCTCTACGGCGCCGCCGACGCGCCGCGGGTCCTCGGCAAGCGCGACGAGTCGGGACGGCCGCTGTTCGCCCACGACGGCGAGCTGACCGCGGGCCGGATCGCCGGACCGCTGCGCCGGGCGCTGGACGGCTGCGTCGAGACGAAACGCCCGCTGCCGCAACCTTTGTCGCTGTCGGTGCTGCCGACCAAGCGGGCCGCCTACTTCTGTAGCGGCTGCCCGCACAACCGGTCCACCGCCGTCCCGGACGGCTCGCTGGCCGGTGGCGGTATCGGCTGCCACACCCTGGTGACGATGTCGGGCCGCACGGACAGCCGGGTGACCGGCCTGACCCAGATGGGCGGGGAGGGCGCGCAGTGGATCGGGCAGGCGCCGTTCACCGATGTGCCGCACCTGTTCCAGAACATCGGTGACGGCACGTATTTCCACTCCGGCCAGCTGGCCGTACAGGCGTGCGTCGCGGCGGGGGTGAACATCACCTTCAAACTGCTCTACAACGACGTGGTCGCGATGACCGGCGCCCAGGACGCCGAGGGCGCGCTCGCGGTGCCGCGGCTGACGCACAAGCTGAGCCTGGAAGGAGTCCGGCGGATCATCGTCTGCGCGGACGAACCGAAGAAGTACCGCAAGCGGGATCTGGCGGCGGGCACCGAGCTGTGGCACCGCGACCGGCTCGACGAGGCACAGCGCGTGCTGCGCGAGATCCCGGGCGTGACCGTACTGATCTACGACCAGCACTGCGCCGCCGACGCGCGCCGCAAGCGCAAGCGCGGCGCCCTGCCGGTGCGGCGCACCCGGGTGATCGTCAACGAGGCGGTGTGCGAGGGCTGTGGCGACTGCGGGACGAAGAGCAACTGCCTGTCGGTGCAGCCGGTGGACACCGAATTCGGCCGCAAGACCCGCATCGATCAGACCTCCTGCAACACCGACTACAGCTGCCTCGACGGCGACTGCCCGTCGTTCGTGACCGTGGAACTGCCCGATCCGGCAAGGATGCCCCGGCGCGAGCCGAGTCGGCCCGAACCGCCCGAGGTCGACGACATCGTCCGCGCCGCACCGGCTTCCACGCAGAACGTCTTCCTGGCCGGGATCGGCGGCACCGGCATCGTCACCGTGAACCAGGTGCTGGCCACCGCCGCGCTGCGCGCCGGATACGAGGTGGCGAGCCTGGACCAGATCGGGCTGAGCCAGAAGGCCGGGCCGGTGGTGTCGCATCTGCGGTTCGCGCCGGATGCGCTGGAGCCGTCGAACCGGCTCACCCCGGGTTCGGCGGACTGCCTCATCGCCTTCGACCTGCTCGCCGCCGCGGACCCGAAGAATCTCGCCTACGGGTCCGGTGCGCACACGCTGTCGGTGGCGTCGACGAGCCGCACACCCACCGGAGACATGGTGTACGACAAGTCCGTTCGCTACCCGGAGACCGAATCACTGCTGGCGCGGCTGGAACAGGTCTCGCGCACGGTGCGTTCGTTCGACGCGCTGGCCGCCGCGCAGGCGCTGTTCGGCGACACCGCCGCCGCCAATTTCCTGCTCGTGGGCGCGGCCTGTCAGCTCGGCGGGCTGCGACTGCCCCCGGCGGCCATCGAGGAGGCCATCGAGATCAACGGCGTGGCGGTGCGGGCGAATATCGCCGCGTTCCGCTGGGGCAGGGCCGCGGTGGCGCGGCCCGCGGAATTCGCCGCCGCGACCGCGACCCGGCGTCCGGGCCGGGCCGCGGCCGATGTCCCGTCCGATCTGTTCGACGGACTCACCGCGACCGGTGAGACGCGGCGGCTGGTCGAGCTACGGGCCGTGGAGCTGATCGGCTTCCAGGGCCCGTGGGTCGCCCGCGACTACGTGCGGACGATGGAACGGATCTGGCAGGCGCAGCGGCGGGTCACCGGCCGCACCGAGTTCAGCGAGCAGGTGGCGCGCGGGCTGTACAAGTTCACGGCATACAAGGACGAGTACGAGGTGGCGCGCCGCCTGGTCGATCCGGCGTTCCTGGCCGAGGTGCGAGCGCAGGTGCCCGGCGGCTCCCGGCTCACCTACCGCCTGCACCCGCCCGTACTGCGGGCGCTGGGGCGCACGAAGAAGATCGGCATCGGTCCGCGCGGCCGGGTCGCGCTGCGGGTACTGGCCGAGGGAAAGCGCCTGCGCGGCACCAGGTTCGATCCGTTCGGATACACCCGCGTGCGCAAGGTCGAACGTGCCCTGCTGGCCCATTACACCGCGATGGTGACCACGCTCGCGGACACCCTCGCCACCGACTACGACCGCGCGGCCGAGGCGGCCGCCCTGCACGACGTGGTCCGCGGTTACGAGGACATCAAGCTCGCCAATGTGGAGATCTACCGGAATCGGCTGCGGGAGTTGGGTATCGAGGCTCCGGAGCTGCCGTAGCGGGCGCTAGGGGTTCTCGCCGGGGTTGACCCCGCGGGCGGTTCGCGGGTCAATCGGAGGACCGACCACACCGGCGATCGGAGTCGTCATGACCTGCCCCGACGAGATCGTCCGCGCCATGTGCGCCGCCTGGTCGCATCCGGATCGCGATCCGGAACGTGTCGGCGCCTACTCCGCGAAAGACGCTGCGGCGGAATCAGCCCCGGCGCCGGCGGGTGTCGCCGTGGCCGAGCTGAGCGCCGCCGAATATCGCGTGGCGGAACTGGCCGCCAAGGGCGTGCCCAACCGTCAGATCGCGGACACACTCGGCGTGACCGTGAGCACCGTGGAACAGCATCTGACCCACACCTACCGCAAACTGAAGATGCGGCGGCGCACGGAACTGCGCTACGTACTCGGCCGCGAACCCGCCCACTCCGAGCGCGAAAAGTTCCTGCCCGCAGCGGTTCTCGGGGCATACCTGTCCTGACGCCGGGCGCTCTCCGTCCGGCGTCGCACACCGAAACGCCCGCCCGGGCAAGCTATCCGGGCGGGCGCGAGGCGAATTCCGCGAGACCTCGGAGTCAACCGACGGCGGCGCCGATCCGTAGCGCGTGCGGCTCGATGGCGCCGCGCACCAGGGCCCGCTCGTCGATGGTCGCCGCACGATACGGCAACTGCGACAGCTTCTCGGTCATCACCGCGACCGGATCCGCGATCGGCTGCGCGACACCGAACAGGAACGTCCACTCGTGTTCGTCCGAGCCGTAGGGCACGACGGTGTCGAACAGGTCACGGAAGCGCTGCCACGACCGCTTCAGGGTTTCGTTGCGCCACATGGTCGCACAGCCCGCCTGCGCGGCCAGCACGCCGCCCTCGGACAGCAGCGCGCGACATCGACCGAGGAACTCCTCCTCGTACAGGCGGTTGTGCTGGGCGTCCTCGACCCGCTCGTCGGGCAGATCGATGACGATCACGTCGTAGCGCACCCCCTCGGCCTCGGCCCGGCCCAGGAAATCCCAGCCGTCGGCGTAGTGCATCCGGATCGGCCCGGTCGCGGCCACCGCCGCCGCCAGGTCGGCCTCGGTGTAGCCGTAGGGCAGATGCCTCGCGCACAGCTCCACCTCGAGCTGGTCGATGTCGACGTGATCGACGCGCGACGCGCCCGCCGCCACCGACATCTGACTGGCCACGCCCTCGCCGGAACCGATGATCAGCACGTTGTCCAGCTTCGCCGCCAGCGCGTACGCCGGCACCAACATGGCCTCGTGGTAGGTCAGCTGGGAGAACTCGGTGGACTGGCGGTCGTCGTCGGAGAACAGCGAGACGCCCTGCTCGGTGCGCGCGATCACCATGTGCTGGAACGGAGTTCGGGTGTCGACCAGCACCTCCCGCAGGTCCCACACCCGGGTCAGCCCGGCGCCCACCGGCTCGTGGATGCGCCGCGCGCTGTGGCCGCGCTGGATCACCTCGGTGTGCACCGTCCGCGGCGACAGTTCCGCGGCCAGCAGGTCGACCGCCTGCCGCGCGCCGGCGCCGATACTGCCGCAGGTGAACACGTCGACGAAGATGTCACCGGACTCCGGATAGGTGTGGATCGACGCGTGCGACTCCGACAGCAGCGCCAGCACCGTGACACCCATCGGCTCGAACTTCTTGTGCACCACATCGCAGATCGTCACGCCCGCGGCGACCAACGATTTTCGAAGTGCGGCTTCGAGGCGTTCGAGATCGTCGCACAGCGCTACGTCGACACCACCGAACTCGGCCAGCACGTGCCAGCCGGTGAATTCTGCCGTCATGGGCAAACTCACTCTCGCTCAGCGCCGATGACATGAACAGTCAAAGGCGGAAAACCGTTGAAGGACACCGACGAATAGCTCGCCGTATAAGCGCCGGTATCGAGGATCCGAACGGGATCACCGGCTCGCAACGTGGTCGGCAGCAGGACCCGTGTGCGTTGATAGAGTACATCGTCTCCGTCGCAGGTCGGACCGGCGATCACGGCCTCGTCGCGAGGGTCACCGTCTCGTAAGGTCTCGATCCGGTAGGCGATGTACTCGTTCTCGGTTTCGGCCATGCCGTTGTAGCGGCCGATATCGAGGTATACCCAGCGCCGTCCGTCCGGCGCGACGCGGACGTTGACGACCTCGGCGTGGATCACGCCCGCGTTGCCCACCAGGGCGCGGCCGGGCTCCACCACCAGGTCGGCGTGCTCGGGGAGATGGCGCGCCGCCGCCGCGGCGATCGTCGCGCCCAGCTCGGACAGCGGCGGGGCCGCGTCGGCGTACGAAATCGGCAGGCCGCCACCGATATTCACCGAACGCACCGCAATGTCCTTGACCGCCAACGCTTCCGCGATGGCGCCCGCCTGCTCGATGCCGATCTGCCACGCCGCCGGATCCAGCTGCTGGGAGCCGACGTGGAAATAGGGGCCCAGCGGCTGCAACCCCAGGTCGCGGGCGCGAACCAGGAGCCGGACGGCCTCGCCGGGCGCGCAGCCGAACTTGGCGCCGAACGGTGTCCGCGACTGCGGCGCGGCGGCCAGGAAGCGGCACTCCACCTCCGCGCCCGGGGCGTGCGCGGCGATGCGGTCCAGATCGTCCTCGGTGTCGAAGGCGAACCGGCGCACGCCCGCGGCGTGCGCGGCGGCGATGTGGCTCGCCTTCTTGAGGGTGTTGCCGTAGGACAGCGCGGCCGGGTCGACACCCAGGCTCAGGCCCTGCTCGATCTCGCCGACGCTGGCGACGTCGAACTCCGCGCCCAGGGCGTCCAGCAGCCGGATGAGCTCCGGAACCGGAGAAGCCTTGACCGCGAACCGGATTCGCGCCGTGGGCAGTGCCGACCGCAAGGTGTGGAAGTTCTCGCGCACCCGGGCGAGATCGATGACGAGAAAAGGCGACTCGGGCGCGTTTGATCCGAACAATCTAAGGGAACTCTCTTTCTTCTGGGCAGCCTCCCGCTGCGGGCAGCGAGCGAGAGAGTATCAGCGGGGTGCCGGGGAAAACGGGACGGGTCTTCGGAGCGCGGGCACCGCTGTGACGGCGGTCATCCGGCCGTCACCGTCACCTCGTCGAACACCACCTCGCCGGCGGCGTCGGACTCGGCCAGATCCACGATCGCGTCGACCGACCAGCCGTGGTCACCGGCCGGATCGTCGAGCACCTGGCGCACATGCCAGAAGCCGGGGCGCTGCTCGACCTGGAACAGCCGCGGTCCGCGCGCGTTCGGTCCGGTGCCGATCTCCCCGTACTCGGCGAAGTACGGCGCGAGGTCGCGCTCCCAGTCCGGGCCGTCGTCGAGTTCGGCCAGGGCCTGCCAGCGGTGCAGCGCCGCCAATTCGACGCGGCGGAACACGGCGTTGCGCACCAGCACCCGGAACGAGCGCTCGTTGGCCGAGATCGGCCGCACCGTCTCCGCGCCGAACGCCAGCTGCTCGGCGTCGGTCTCCGTGCCCGGATCGGTGAGCTGCTCCCACTCGTCGAGCAGGCTCGAATCCACCTGGCGGACCAGTTCGCCGAGCCACTCGGTCAGGTCCTCGAGTTCCTCGGTGCGCGCGGACTCGGGCACGGTGCGGCGCAGCGCGCGATAGGCGTCGGCCAGGTACCGCAGCACCAGGCCCTCCGAGCGGGCCAGCTCGTACTCGCTCACCAGTTCGGCGAAAGTCAATGCGCGCTCGATCATTTCGCGGACCACGGCCTTGGGCGCCGGGCTGAACTCGGAGACCCAGGGATGGCCCGCGCGATAGGTCTCGAAGGCCGGTTCGATCAGTTCGGCGAGCGGTTTCGGCCAGGTGATGTCCTCGATGAGCTCCATGCGCTCGTCGTACTCGATGCCGTCGGCCTTCATCTCCGCGATGGCCGCGCCGCGCGCCTTGTGCTGCTGGGCGAGCAACAGCTGACGCGGGTCCTCCAGCGTGGATTCGATGATGGACACCACATCCAGTGTGTAGGTCGGCGCGTCCCTGTCAAGGAGCTCCAGCGCGGCCAGGGCAAAGGGCGACAGCGGCTGGTCGAGGGCGAAATCGCGCTGCAGGTTGATCGTCAGCCGGGCGCGGCGGCCGTACTCGTCGGGTTCGTCGAGCTGCTGGACGACACCGGCGTCGCGCAGCGCCCGATACAGCCGGATCGTCTTCAGAATGTGTTTGCGCTGCGCCGGGCGCGGTTCGTGATTGTCCTCGAGCAGGTGCCGCATCGAGTCGAAGCAGTTGCCGGGGCGGGCGATCACGTTGAGCAGCAGGGAATTGGTGACGCGGAAGCGCGACACCATCGGCTCGGGCTGCGCGGCGACCAGCCGGTCGAAGGTCTCCTCGGACCAGGACACGAAGCCCTCGGGAGGCTTGCGCCGCTGCACCTTTCGCTGTTTCTTGGGGTCGTCGCCGGCCTTGGCGAGCATCCGGGTGTTCTCGATCTCGTGCTCGGGCGCCTGCACCACGACCGTGCCGGTGGTGTCGTATCCGGCGCGCCCGGCCCGCCCCGCGATCTGATGGAACTCGCGCGCCTTGAGGCGGCGGGTGCGCACGCCGTCGAATTTGGTGAGCCCGGTGAGCAGCACCGTCCGGATCGGCACATTGATGCCGACGCCGAGGGTGTCGGTGCCGCACACCACCTGCAGCAGCCCCTCCTGGGCGAGGCGTTCCACCAGCCGCCGGTACTTGGGCAGCATGCCCGCGTGGTGCACGCCGATCCCGTGCCGGATCAGCCGCGACAGCGTCTTGCCGAAGCCGCTGGAGAACCGGAACGAGCCGATCGCCTCGGCGATGGCATCCTTCTGCGCCTTGCTCGCGAAGTTGACGCTGGTCAGCGCCTGCGCGCGCTCCAGGGCGGCGGCCTGGGTGAAATGCACGACGTAGACGGGGGACTGATGGGTGGTGACCAATTCCTCGAGCGTCTCGGTGATCGGCGTGCGCCGGTACGAAAAGGTCAGCGGCACAGGGCGTTCGGAGCCCGCGACGATGGCGGTGGAGCGGCCGGTGCGGTGTTCCAGGTCGCGGGCGAAGAAGTCGACCTCGCCCAATGTCGCCGACATCAGCAAGAACTGTGCGCGCGGCAGTTCGATCAGCGGCACCTGCCAGGCCCAGCCGCGGTCCGGGTCGGCGTAGAAGTGGAACTCGTCCATCACCACCTGCCCGACATCGGCGGCCGCGCCCTCGCGCAGCGCCAGATTGGCCAGGATCTCCGCGGTCGCGCAGATGATCGGGGCGGTCGGGTTCACGGCCGCGTCGCCGGTCACCATGCCGACTCGGTCGGCGCCGAACACCTCGCACAGCGCGAAGAACTTCTCGCTCACCAGCGCCTTGATCGGCGCGGTGTAATAGCTGCGCTCGCCGCGGTTGAGGGCGGCGAAATGCGCGCCGACCGCCACCATGGACTTGCCGGAACCGGTGGGCGTGGCGAGGATGACGTTCCCGCCCGTCATCAGCTCGAGCAACGCCTCCTCCTGCGCCGGGTACAGCGTGAGGCCCTGCTCGCGGGTCCAGTCGGCGAAGGTCTCGTACAGCCAGTCCGCATCCACGTCGGGCACGACACGGTCGGGGATCAGATCGGACAGCTGCACGTGCCGCAACGTTACCGGGACAGACCCGGGCCTTCGCAAACCGCGTACTCAGCGCAGGTGGTCGCCCTCGGACCCGTCGCCGTCACCGAAACCGGACTGCTCGGCCAGGAAGCGCTCGAACTCGGCGCCCAGCTCGTCGCCGGTCGGCAGGTCGGCCTCGCGGGCGAGCAGGCTCGACTGGCGCTCCTGCGCGGTGACGAAGCTGTCGTACTGCCGCTCCAGCGCGTTCACCACCGTCTCCACCTCGGTGTTCCCGGCGATGTGCTCGTTGACCTGCTCCCGCACCCGGGCCGCGGCCTCGCTCAGCGCCGCCAGCGGCAGCTGCAGGTCGGCGTTCTCCGCGACGTTCTCCAGCAGCGTCTGCGCGGCCTCGGGGTAGGCGGTCTGCGCCAGGTAGTGCGGCACGTGCACCGAGAAGCCGATCGATTCGTGGCCGTGCTGGGCCATCCGGTACTCCAGCAGCGACGACGCGCTGCCCGGCACCTGCAACTCGCCCGGCCAGCGCTGGTGCTCGCCGATCAGGTCCCGGTCGCTGGCGTGGGCGGTCACACCCAGGGGCCGCGTGTGCGGGATCGCCATCGGAATCGCGGACAGGCCGATGGTGCGGCGCACGCCCAGCTGTTCGGCCAGCAACCGGGTGGCCGTGACGAACTTCTCCCACCGCAGATCCGGTTCCAGCCCGGCCAGCAACAGGAACGGGGTGCCCGCGGTATCGCGCAGCGCCCACAGATTCAGCTCCGGCTCAGCGTAATCGGAGAAGTGATCGGTCTTGAACGTCATCAGCGGCCGCCGCGACCGGTAGTCGAGCAGCTCGTCGACGTCGAACGAGGCGACCAGTTCCGACTCCAGGCTCTCGCGTAGATGCGTGGTGGCCAGGCGTACCGCGTGACCGGCGTCGGTGAACCCCTCCAACCCGTGCACCAGCACCGGACCAGCGCCGTCGGCGGACGACAGCTGCGGAGCGGGGAACTCCAGCTCGTACATTCGCGACTCGTAGTCCATCGCGTACTCCTTCCTGCGTGGTCCGCCCGCATCCGGCGCGCCGGGGCGACCGTCGCCGAGATGAAATCCGGCGTCACCGGTGTCGTCCGGGCTCGTCGTCACCACCGACGGCGGATGTGAGGTCGCGGACCACCTTCATTGTCTCTCATGTTCTTCGGAGGCCGCGCCGGGTGGGGGCATCACCGCACCGAACAACCGGCCGGGGGCGGTTCGCATTCCCGCGTGCGGGATCGCGGCGTGGCGGTTCCGGCGAACGGCGAGCGTTCGGCATAGTGAGTCGGGTGATCGTGCCGGACTCGCCTGGCCCGCGGCCGCGTCTCGAGGACCGTGCGGTCGCGCGCGCACTGGGCGGCGTGCTGCTGGCCGGACTGCTCGCGGGGTGCGGGTCGACGGTGGCCGGGCATCCGGAAGCGCTGCGGCAGACCACGATCACCCGGCGCGTCGGCACCGCGCTGCCGGAGCTGCTGCCCCGGCCGGACAGCTTTCCCGCGGGGTATACGGCCTTGGTGCTTCCGGCCGACCAAGCGCGCAAGGCGGTCGGCGACGTGGTGGGCATACCCGCGGGCGCGCGCGCCGACCCCGGGGACTGCGCTCCCGCGCCGCCGCGGTTCGGCGCCGATCGCACCGCGGTCGTGGTCGGCACGCACGGCGACACCCGCGCGACCATCACCGTCGAACTGACCCGGTCCGAACAGCCGCTGACCGCGCTGCGCGAGCAATTGCGGCACTGTCACGCCGTGCGCGTGCAGCGCGGGCCGCTCGCGAATGCCGTTGTCACCCAGCTGGATCCGGCTCCGGCGGTGGCGGCCGACGACGCGCTCGCGGTGCGGCGCACGGTGTCCGGGCCGATCGACGCGCCGGGGCTCACCCAGTCGATGCGCACTCGGCTGGCGCAGATCGGTGACGTGCGCGTCAACGCCACCTACATGACCTTCGGCGACGTGCCGCCCGACACCGCCGCGCTGGATCATGTCTTCGGTGTCGCGGTCGGGAATGTCGGCAGGGGTTGAGCGTACGGCGTCGTGGCCGGCGGTCGTGCGCGCCGTTTCCGCTGCGCGAGGCGGGGTACGTTCGTGATCATGGCCCAACTCGGTACGACCGATCTGGATGTATTCCCCCTCTGTCTCGGCGGCAATGTCTTCGGCTGGACCGCGGACCGGGACGGTTCGTTCGCGGTACTGGACGCCTACGCCGCGGCGGGCGGGAACTTCGTCGACAGCGCCGACGTCTACTCCGCGTGGGTTCCCGGCAACAGCGGCGGCGAGTCCGAGACCATCCTCGGCGAGTGGATGGCCGCGCGCGGCAACCGCGAACGCGTCGTACTCGCCACCAAGGGCGGGCGGCTGCCTCCGTTCGACGGCCTGTCATCGAAGGCGATCCACGGCGCGGTCGAGGCGTCGCTGCGGCGGCTCGGCACCGATTACATCGATCTCTATTACGTCCACTACGACGACCCGGACGTCTCGGTGGCCGATATCGTCGCCGCCCACGACGCGCTGGTGCGCGCGGGCAAGGTGCGGTACGTGGCGGTGTCGAACATGGCTCCCGCCCGCATCCGGGAGGCGCTGGCCGTGGCCGATCGGGAGGGCCTGGCGCGGTTCGTGGCCGTGCAGCCGCACTACAACCTGATGGAGCGGACCGGCTTCGAACACGACGTGCTGCCACTGGCCGAGGCCGAGAATCTCGCGACCGTGCCCTACTACGCCCTGGCCAAGGGATTCCTGACCGGCAAGTATCGTCCCGGCGCCGAAGTGGACAGCCCCCGCGCCCAGGGCGCCGCGGCCTACCTCGACGAGCGCGGCGCGCGGGTGCTCGCCGAGCTGGATCTCATCGCCGCCGCCCACGGTGTCCCGGTCGCCGCGGTAGCCCTGGCCTGGCTGGCCGCCCAGCCCACGGTCGCCGCCCCCATCTCCAGCGCCCGCACGCCGCGACAGCTGGCCGACCTGCTGCCGATCGGGGAGCTGCGGTTGTCGGAGGAAGAGCTGTCGGCGCTGAACTCCGTGTCGAACTGAGAAGTCGTTGCGGACCGGGATTTTCCGCGCCGGTCTGTGAATGTGGTTGCCCGCGTGGACTGTAGCAAGGGCGGGCGACAGAACGGCGCGGTCCGGGGCTTCGGTGGTCGCACCGTCCACAGCATGCCGGTTGTCCACAAGGCGGGTGAACGCCCAGTTCGGCACGGGGGAGGCTGAGGTGGGCCGGAGCACGCTGGGCCACATGACATCTCCCGCCGAACCCGCATCCGCCGGTAACGACTCCGCTTCCGGCGCCGAACGCCGCAGTGCCGACCACCCGCCCCGCGTGCACACCGGATCGGGCGGACCGATTCCGTCCGCAGGGCCGGATCCCGATGCCACGGCACCACTCTGGCAGTGCCCACGGCTGCGTATCGACGAGGCGGGCGAGTTCGTCGCGGCCGTCCCGGCGCTGCTCGGATTCGTGCCGCGGCGGTCGCTGGTGGCGTGCCTGCTGCAGGAGGATCCCGCTCGGCCCGGATCGGTTCACCTCGGCGCGCTGGCGCGCCACGACCTGGATGTGCCGGGCTGCGGGGCCTGGCTGCGCGTGGCCGGGCAACTGGCCGCGATCTGCGCGCAGGAGCGCGCGTCCGGGGTGCTCGCGCTGATCGTGGACGACCGCGCCGCCCCGCCCCGGGCCGGTCGGCCGGGCGCCCGCGCGGCCCGCCACCGCGATCTGGTGTCGCTGCTCGCCGGTGCGCTGCACGCCGAGGACATCGAACTGGCCGATGCCTGGGCGGTGCGCGAAATCGTCGCCGAGGGGCCGTGGTGGAGCCTGCTCGATCCCGCCTGCACCGGCGTGCAGGCCGATCCCGCGGCGTCGCCCATCACCCTGGCGCACGTACTCGACGGCCGCCCGATCCGATCGTCCAGGGAGGAGATGACCGCGATCGTCGCGGCCGACCCGCGGTCCCGTGCCGCGGTGGCCGAGGTGCTCGGCGAGATCAGCGAGGCCGCGCGGGAGCGCTACGGCCGGGCGGTGGCCCGGTCCGAACCCGACTCGTACGCCCGTTCCGCCCTGGAGCTGGTGTTGCGGCGGATCTCGGACATCGACGACCCGGGCGGCGGTATCGGGCCCGTCGAGATCGCGGAAGTCGCTGTCGCCCTACGTGATCTCACGGTCCGCGACGCGATGTTCGCGCTCGCCCTGAGCGACCGGGCCCCCGCGGCCGAGGTGTTGTGGTCGATGGTGTGCCGCTCGCTGACCGGCCCCGACCGGGCCGAGGCGGCCACGCTCCTCGGCTACAGCGCGTACGTCAACGGTGACGGCCCGTTCGCCGGGGTCGCGCTGGAAGCGGCCCTCGACGCCGACCCTCGACACGGCCTCGCGCAATTGCTCGACACCGCGCTGCGCACCGGTATGCGCCCGAGTGAGATACGCAAACTCGCGCTGTCCGGGCTGGCCAAGGCCGCCGAACTCGGCGTCGAACTCCCCGTGGACACGTCCCGGTGCGGTCCGTGAAAGCGATTGCGCGCGAGCCGGTTACCGCGCGCTGTGGGCACGATCGCCGAGGACGCGCAGGAATTCCCAGGCGTCGGCGACGATCTCGTCGAGGTCGTTGTGCCGCGGCTCCCAGCCCAGTTCCGCGATGGCGCGCTCGCTCGAGGCGATCAGCACGGCCGGATCACCGGCGCGGCGCGGCGAGTCGACCGCGGCGATCGGGCGGCCGGTGACCCGCTCGCACGCCGAGATCACCTGGCGCACCGAGAAACCCGTGCCGCTGCCCAGGTTGAAGACGCGGTGCTCGCCCGGCCGCGAATCGGCCAGCGCCAGCAGGTGCGCCTGCGCCAGATCACGAATGTGGATGTAGTCACGGATCGCGGTGCCGTCGGGGGTCGGGTAGTCGGTGCCGAAGACCGAGATCGACTTCCGATGGCCCAGCGCCGTCTGCAACACGAGGGGGATGAGATGCGTTTCCACCACCCGGTTCTCGCCGAGCCCGCCGTAGGCGCCGGCGACATTGAAATAGCGCAGGCTGGTCGCGCCCAGCCCGTGCGCCACCGCGTAGGAGGTGATGGCGTGGTCGATGGCGAGCTTCGACGCACCGTACGGGTTCGTCGGGCGGGCGGGCGAATCCTCGGTGATCGGCACCTGTTCCGGCTCGCCGTACACCGCCGCCGTGGAGGAGAACACCAGCCGCGGAGTTCCGGCGCGGCGCATCGCCTCGAGCAGGCTCAGCGTCTTCACCACGTTGCCGTGCCAGTACTTCTCCGGCTGCTGCACCGATTCGCCGACCAGCGACTGCGCGGCGAAATGCAGGACGCCGTCGAAGGATTCGGACTCGATCAGCTCCACGCCGACGGTCGCGATATCGCCGTCGACGAACTTCGCTCCGCTGGGCACACCGTCGGCGTTGCCGGTGGACAGATCGTCGACCACCACCACCTCGTGGCCGTCCTCGATCAGGACCTGCGCGCACACTCCGCCGACGTACCCGGCGCCACCCGTCACCAGAAGTTTCATACCTCAGACCAGCTTCACCTGGACGGCATGCGCCATCTCGTCGGACAGTTCGTACCCTTCGTGGCCGGGCACCGAGATGGTCACCACACCCGGCTTGGTCTCCACGGTCACGCGGGCGTCGGGCACCACGCCCGCCTCGCGCAGCTGGCCGATGACATCGGGGTCGGTCTGGATGTGCTCGGACAGCCGCCGCACCACCACGGCCGACACCTGGCCGGCGGGCAGATCCGACAACCGGATCAGCTTCTCCTCGTCGGAGGAGTTCGGGACGACGCCGAGCTCGTCCAGGCCCGGGATCGGGTTGCCGTACGGGGAGGTGGTGGGGTTGTTGAGCACCTCGACGAGGCGGCGCTCGACGTCCTCGCTCATCACGTGCTCCCAGCGACAGGCCTCGGCGTGGACGTTCTGCCAGTCCAGGCCGATCACGTCGACGAGGAGCCGCTCGGCGAGCCGGTGTTTGCGCATGACCGCGATGGCCATGGCCCGGCCCTTGTCGGTGAGCTCGAGGTGCCGGTCACCCGCCACGGTCAGCAAACCGTCGCGCTCCATCCGAGCGACCGTCTGACTCACCGTCGGGCCGCTCTGCTCGAGGCGTTCGGCGATCCGCGCGCGCAGCGGTGTGACGCCTTCCTCCTCGAGGTCGTAGATGGTACGGAGATACATCTCCGTGGTGTCGACCAGATCCTTCACCTGTTACCCCTTCGTCGGCACGAATTCTACCTACGCGCGGCTGCGACCCCGCGCGTCAGCGTCTTTCGCGGGTTCCGCGGCAACCCGGAGGGCACCGGAGCGCCCTCGGTGCGCGCCTGCCGCGGCGCGCGTCCGCGCTGTCTTGCATTTCTACTGCATGACAACGACAAATGGGGTCCGCTGCTTCCCCGTGTTCGGCCGCGGCCCGCGACGGGCCCGGACCGGGCCCGGGCGTGCATTAGCGTGGCAAGCATGGCAAGCGACGCCACCGTGGTGTGGACCGACCGGTTCCTGGACTACAGCTGGACACCGACGCACCCGATGAAGCCCGCTCGCCTGCGCTTCACCATGGCCCTGGCCCGCGGTCTCGGGCTGCTCGAGGGCATCGAGACGCTGTCGCCCGAGCCGGCGGCCGAGGCCGACCTGCTGCGCGTCCACGCACCCGCCTACCTCGACGCCGTCCGCCGGGCCCGCCCCGCCCCGCCGGGCAGCGGGCCACCGGTCGCGCCGCCGTTCGGGCTCGGGTCCGACGACAATCCGGTGTTCCCGCGCATGCACGAGGCGGCCTCGGTGATCGTCGGCGGCACCCTGGCCGCCGCGGGCGAGATCGCCGCCGGTCGCACCCGGCGGGCGGTGAGCATCGGCGGCGGCATGCATCACGCGATGCCGGCCGCGGCCGCCGGGTTCTGCATCTACAACGATGTGGCCGTGGCCATCTCGTGGCTGCTGGATCACGGTTTCGACCGCATCGCCTACGTCGACGTCGACGTTCACCACGGCGACGGCGTGCAGCGCGCGTTCTACGACGACCCGCGCGTGCTGACGGTCTCGATCCATCAGCATCCGGCCACGCTGTGGCCCAACACCGGCTGGCCGGAGGAGTCCGGTGGCGGCGCGGCCGAGGGCACGGCGATCAATCTGGCGATGCTGCCCGGCACCCGGGATGCCCAGTGGCTGCGCGGTTTCCACGCCGTCGTGCCGGGCGCGCTGGCGGCGTTCCGGCCACAGCTCCTGATCAGCCAGTGCGGTGTCGACACGCACCGCGAGGACCCGCTGGCCGACCTGG
The DNA here is from genome assembly GCF_014466955.1 of Nocardia wallacei. Classification (NCBI taxonomy): domain Bacteria; kingdom Bacillati; phylum Actinomycetota; class Actinomycetes; order Mycobacteriales; family Nocardiaceae; genus Nocardia; species Nocardia wallacei. Next base: position 2,606,625 of record NZ_AP023396.1, read on the forward strand.
ACCTGACCGTGGACGGCCAGCGCGCGGCGTTCGTGGCCATGCGCGAACTGGCCGACCGCTACGCCGAAGGACGCTGGCTCGCAGTCGGCGGGGGCGGCTACGGCCTGATCCGCGTGGTGCCGCGCGCCTGGACGCATCTGCTCGCCACCGCCCTCGATCGAGACCTGCACCCGGGCACCGAGATTCCGGCCGAGTGGCTGGAACAGGTGCGCGCCTACGCGCCGGCCGTGCGGCCCCCGCACACCATGAGCGACGGTGGCGACACCGACTTCGCCCGCTGGGACGGCCCGGGCGGCGCCCCCGAGACCGGTGACGCCCGGGCGGACCGCGCCCAGCGCGCCGTGGACACGGCCGTGCTGGCCACCCGCCGAGCGACGTTCGGACTGCTGGGCCTGGACCCGGAGGACCCTCGTGACTGAACCCGACCGACCCGACACCCCACGGCAGCCGCCGCCTCCGCCGCAGCACTGGGTGGCCGATGTGCTGGCGGCCGACGGCGGTGTCGTGCGCCTGCGCCCGATCACGCCGGACGACGCCGAGGCGTTGCAGCGGTTCCACGCCGGGCTCTCCGACCGGACCCGCTATCTGCGGTATTTCGGCCCGTACCCGCGCATGACACCCAAGGACCTGTACCGCACCACGCACGTCGACTACCGCGACCGCGTCGGGCTGGTGGTCGAGCTGGGCGAGAGCATCATCGCGGTCGGGCGCTACGAACTGCTGTCGGACCGGGCGGGGCCGCGCGCGGCCGAGGTGGCCTTCGTGGTGGCCGACGGGCATCAGGGCCGCGGGCTGGGTTCGATCCTGCTCGAGCACTTGGCCGGCGCGGCCGCCGAGAACGACATCGCGACCTTCGTCGCCGAGGTGCTGGCGGAGAACAACGCGATGGTGACGGTCTTCCGCGACGCCGGCTACCAGGTGCAGCGCAGCCGCGACGGCTCGGTCCTGCATCTGGAATTCGCCATCGATCCGACCGAGGCGCTGCTGTCGGTCCGGGATTCGCGGGAGCGGGCGTCCGAGGCACGCAGCGTCGGCAATCTGCTCAGCCCGGGGTCGATCGCGGTCATCGGCGCCACTCCGTCCGCGGGGCGGGTCGGTGGCGCGGTGCTGGCGAATCTGCTGTCGGGGGTGTTCCAGGGGCCGGTGTACCCGGTCAATCCGAACCGCGGCTCGGTGCGGGGGGTGCGTGCCTACGCGACGGTGCGCGACATCCCCGACGAGGTGGACCTGGCGGTCGTGGCCGTGCCGGCCACCGAGATCCAGTCGGTCCTCGACGACTGTATGGCCAAGGGGGTCAAGGGCTTGGTCGTGCTGACCGCGGGGTTCTCCGAGACGGGCCCGGCGGGATTCGCCGCGGAACGCGATCTGGTGGCCGCGGTGCGCGGGCACGGTATGCGCGTCGTGGGCCCGAGCGCGCTGGGCATCGCCAACACCGATCCCGCGGTGTCGTTGAACGCCACGCTGGCCTCGGTGCTGCCCGGCCGCGGCCGGGTGGGCTTCTTCTGCCAGTCCGGGCCGCTGGGCGCGGCCATCCTGGGCGAGGCGGCCGCCCGCAAACTCGGCCTGTCGACCTTCGTCTCCGCCGGCAACCGCGCCGACGTCTCCGGCAACGACCTGCTGCAGTACTGGGATACCGATCCCGACACCGATGTGGTGCTGCTGTACCTGGAGACCTTCGGCAATCCGCGCAAGTTCTCCCGGATCGCGCGGCGGGTGGCGCGCAGCAAACCCATCGTGGCCGTCAGCAGCGGCCGCAACGCCACTCGCACGGTCCCGGTCAGCGCGCTGGAACGCTCGGTGGAACGAGACCTGTTCGCCCAGGCGGGCATCGTGCAGGTGGACACCATCTCCGAACTGTTCGACTGCGCGATGCTGCTGGCCTACCAGCCGCTGCCGAGCGGGCCGCGGCTCGCGGTGATCGGCAACAGCGCCGCACTGGGCTGGCTGGCGGTCGACGCGGCCCGCGGCGAGGGACTGGCCGTGCGCGCGCCGACGGATCTCCGACCGCAGGCCACGCCCGCCGATTTCCTGACGGCGGTGGCGGCGGCGATGGATTCGCCCGATATCGACGCGGTGATCGTGATCTTCGCGCCGCCGGTTCCGGTGTCGGTGTCGGCGTACGCGGAGGCGATCCGCACCGGCGCGCAGACAGGCACGAAACCCGTGCTCACCACGTTCGTCGCCGATCACGGCATGCCGAATCTGCTGACGGTGCGAGGCGCCGGCGGCACCGTCGAACGCGGGTCGATCCCGTCGTATCCGGATCCCGAACGGGCCGCGCGGGCGCTGGCCCGGGTGCGCCGCTATGCCGACTGGCGCACCCGGCCCGCCTCGCTCATCGTGCGGCCCGCCGACGTGGATACCGAACGGGCTCGAAACCTGGTGGGGGAGTGGATGTCTCGCGCGCCCGAGGGACAGTGGCTCGGCGATCTCGAGGCGGTGGACCTGCTGGCCTGCTACGGCATCCGGGTGGTCGAATTCCGCGAGGTGCGCGACGAGGACGGCGCCGAGCAGGCGGCCGCGGAGCTGGGATATCCCGTGGCGGCGAAGGCGACCGGCGAACTGTGGCGCAACCGGCCCGACCTGACCGGCGTGCGCCTGGATCTGTGGCGGCCGTCCGCGGTGCGGCGCGCCTATACCGACCTGGCCGAGGTCTCCGGCAACGAGGTGGTGCACATCCAGCGCATGGCGACCAAGGGCGTGGGCTGTGTGCTGCGCGTGCAGGACGATCCGTCGTTCGGCTCGGTGATCAGCTTCGGCCTCTCGGGCACCATCATCGACCTACTCGGCGACCGGGTCTACCGCGCCCTGCCCCTGACCGAGGCCGAATCGGTCGCACTCATCGACGCGCCCCGCGCCGCCCCCCTCCTGGACGGACAGACCGGCGTTCCGGGCAAGACCATCGGCGAACCGGTCGACAAACAAGCCCTTTCCCAACTGGCACAACGCATCTCGGCCCTGTGCGACGACCTCCCGGAAATCCGCGAACTGTCCGTCGAGCCGATCCTGGCCTCCCCCCGAGGCGCCGAAATCCTCTACGCCCGCGCCCGAATAGGCCCCGAACCCAGCCGCTTCGACATAGGCCCCCGCCGCCTGGCCTGAACCAACCGCCCAGCCTCGCAGCCGTGGTCACACCGGAGGGTGAGCGATTCTCTCGACGGCCGCGAGAACTCGAGGAAAGGTGGTGAAGCCCTCGGCGGCGAGGAAGTGGCCGCCGCCGGGTAGTTCGATGCGCTCGGCGGAGAGGGCGGTGGCCAGGGCGCGAGAGGCGGCCGGCGGGACGATTTCGTCGTTGTCGGAGTGAATCATGACGCGGGCGGCGATCCGCGGCGCCAGGGCGGCGGCGTCGGGGCTGTCGGTCAGGTACTCGTCCAGCTCGGGGACGGCGGCGAGGGGGCGCAGGAAGCCGGAGACAGCGACGAGACCGCCGAGCCGCCAATCGGTTTCGAGCCCGGCCAGAAATCGCAGCGCCGTGATCGTGCCGAGGCTGTGGGTGACCAGCACGGTATCGAGGTCCACCGTCGCTATGTCGGCGGCGAGCCGGGCATCCCACTCCGCCCGGACCGGGGCGTCCGGAGTGGGCAGCTCCAGGATCGAGACGCGGTGCCCGTCGGCGGCGAGCCGCGCGGCGAGCCAGGGGAACCAGTGGTCGTCGACTCCGGCCGAGTAGCCGGGCACTATGTAGATTCGCACGCCTGCGGAACCGACCGACCGGCATCGGCTATTCCGTGGCATCGCGGTGATCGTGTGCACGCCGTCCCGGCGTGACCGGTGCCACCCTGGTGCGCGGGCGCCGATGGTCGATACTGGCCCTATGCGCGAAGATCAGATCGAGGCTGCGACCGCGCCACTACGGGACGACATCCGCTTCCTGGGTGCCATCCTGGGCGAGACGATCCGCGACCACGAGGGCCCCGAGGTGTTCGAGCTCATCGAACGGGTCCGGGTGGAGGCGTTCCGGGTGCGCCGGTCCGAGGTGGAGCGCAGTGCCGTCGCGGACATGTTGCGCGACACCGACATTCGGGTGGCCCTGCCGCTGATCCGGGCCTTCAGCCACTTCCTCCTGCTGGCCAATCTGGCCGAGGACCTGCAGCGCGACCGGCGGCGCGCGGTGCACGTGGCGGCGGGGGAGCCGCCGCAGGAGTCCAGCCTCGCCGCCACCTACCGCAAGCTCGACGCGGCCCGGCCCGACGGCGACGCGGTGGCCGAGCTGCTGGCCGACGCGCTGATGTCCCCGGTGATCACCGCGCATCCCACCGAGACCCGCCGCCGCACGGTCTTCGACGTGCAGGCCCGCATCACCGAACTGATGCGCCGCCGCCAGCGCTACACCGAGGGCGAGCCCGAGTACGCCGACATCGACACTCAGCTCCGCCGCCAGATCCTGCTGCTGTGGCGCACCGCCCTGATCCGCTTGGCGCGCCTGCGCATTCAGGACGAGATCGAGGTCGGCCTGCGCTACTACGACCTGACCCTGCTCGAGGTCATCCCGCGCATCAACGCCGAGGTCCGCGACGCGCTCCGCGCCCGCTGGCCCGGCCGCGACCTGCTCGCCCGCCCCATCCTGCGCCCGGGCTCCTGGATCGGCGGCGACCGTGACGGCAACCCCAACGTCACCGCCGAGGTGGTGCATCGGGCCACTCATCGCGCGGGTGCCGTCGCGATCGGCCACTACCTGAAAGAGCTTGTGGGACTGGAGAAGTCGCTGTCGCAATCGGCGCGGCTGGTGCCGATCACGCCGGAGCTGGCGGAGCTGGCCGACGCCGGTTTCGACGATTCCCCGCAGCGCGCCGACGAACCGTACCGGCGGGCGCTGCGCGGCATCCGGGCGCGGCTGACGGCCACCGCGCTCCGATCGCTGGGCGAGGTCCCGGGCGAAGGCGTCGGGCCGGTCGGAGCACAGGCCCGTCCGTACACCCTCCCGCGGGAACTGCTCGACGACCTGAACACCGTCGACGCCTCGATGCGCGCCTCGGGTGACGGCCTGCTCGCCGACGACCGCCTCGCCGGGCTGCGCGGTGCGGTCGAGACCTTCGGCTTTCACCTGCAGGGCCTGGATATGCGCCAGAACTCCGAGGTGCACGAACAGGTGGTCGCGGAGCTGTTCGCCTGGGCGGGAGTGCATTCGGACTACGCGAGTCTGCCCGAGCCGCAGCGCGTCGAACTGCTGGCCGCCGAACTGAGCACCCGCCGCCCGCTGCTCGGACCCACCGCGCGACTGAGCGAACTGGCCGCGAAGGAACTCGGCGTCCTGCGTGCGGCGAAGGCGGCCCTGGACGATCTCGGTCCCGACACCGTGCCCAATTCGATCATCAGCATGTGCACCTCGGTCAGCGACGTGCTCGAGGCCGCTCTCCTGCTGAAGGAGTCCGGCATTCTCGATCCGGGCGACGCCGACACTCCGCCGGCCAGCCCGACAGGTGTGGTACCGCTGTTCGAAACCATCGACGACCTGCGCCACGGCGCCGACACGCTGGTCGCCGCCCTCGAGGTGCCGGCCTATCACCGGCTGGTCGCGGCACGCGGCATGCAGCAGGAGGTCATGCTCGGTTACTCCGACTCCAACAAGGACGGCGGCTACCTCGCCGCCAACTGGGCGCTGTATCGCGCCGAACTCGATCTGGTGGACGCGGCACGCAAGACCGGTATCCGGTTGCGGCTGTTCCACGGTCGCGGCGGCACGGTCGGTCGCGGCGGCGGCCGCAGTTACGACGCCATCCTCGCCCAACCCGCCGGTGCCGTACGCGGCTCGCTGCGCCTCACCGAACAGGGCGAGGTGATCTCGACCAAGTACGCCGAGCGCGGCACCGCCCACCGCAACCTGGAGGCGCTGGTCGCGGGCACGCTGGAATCGACGCTGCTGGATGTCGAGGGTCTGGGCGCCGACGCCGAACCGGCCTACGAACTGTTCGACGAGCTGGCGGAGCTGGCGCGGCAGGCGTACGCCCGGCTGGTGCACGAAACACCCGGCTTCGTCGACTACTTCCGCGCGTCCACCCCGATCGCCGAGGTGGCCGACCTCAATCTGGGCAGCCGCCCCGCCTCCCGGAAGCCGACCAGTTCGGTCAGCGACCTGCGCGCAATCCCGTGGGTGATGGCCTGGAGCCAATCTCGGGTGATGCTGCCGGGCTGGTACGGCACGGGCTCGGCGATCGAGCAGTGGGTGGGCGACGACCCGCAACGCCTCGCCACGCTGTCGGACCTCTACCGGCGCTGGCCGTTCTTCCGCACGGTGATGTCGAATCTGGCGCAGGTGATGGCCAAGGCCGACCTGGACATCGCCGCCCGCTACGCCGAGCTGGTGGACGATACGGCCTTGCGCGACACCATCTTCGGCATGATCCGCGCGGAATTCGATCGCACCGCCCGCATGCACGCCGCCGTCACCGGCAGCGATCAGCTCCTCGCCGACAACCCGGCCCTGGCCGAGTCGATCCGCAACCGGTTCCCGTACCTGGAGCCGCTGAACCAGATGCAGGTGGAGCTACTGCGTCGCCGCCGCGCGGGCGACGACTCGGAACTGGTGGAACGCGGCATCCTGCTGACCATGAACGGCCTGGCCACGGCGCTGCGGAACTCCGGATAGCGAAAACCGATGTAGCGCCGACCGGTTCGCGCTCTGCCCGGAGGGGACGGGCCGCGCGGGCGCCGGCCGGCGCTCGTGATGATCACCAACCCACGTGATCATCGCGGGGGTGCTGGGCCGGATTCCGGACGGCCCAGCGTCTGCGGGGGCGTTGCTGCCCCGGTTCGCTCAGCTGGCGTAGGCACGCAGGCGATCGGCGCGCTCACCCTTGCGCAGCTTCGCCATGACCTCGCGCTCTATCTGGCGCACGCGCTCGCGGGACAGGCCGAACAGCTTGCCGATCTGGTCCAGCGTGCGCGGCTGGCCGTCGTCCAGGCCGAACCGCAGCCGGATGACCTGCTGTTCACGCTCGTCCAGCGTGGCCAGCACACTGCGCACGTCGCGGTGCATCAGTCCGGCGATGACGGCACTCTCGGCCGAGGTGGCCTCGGAGTCCTCGATGAAATCGCCGAGCGGGGCCTCTTCGTCGCTGCCCACCGGCATGTCCAGGCTTACCGGGTCGCGGCTGTGGTCGAGCAGATCGGCGATCTTCTCCTCCGGGATGCCCGACTCGGCTGCCAGTTCGGCATCGGTGGCCTCGCGGCCCAGCTGCTGGTGCAGTTCACGCTTGATCCGAGCGAGCTTGTTGACCTGCTCGACCAGGTGCACGGGCAGTCGGATGGTGCGGCTCTGGTCGGCCATGCCGCGGGTGATGGCCTGCCGGATCCACCAGGTGGCGTACGTGGAGAACTTGAAGCCCTTGGTGTAATCGAACTTCTCCATCGCGCGGATCAGGCCCAGGTTGCCCTCCTGGATCAGGTCCAGCAGCGGCATGCCGCGGCCGGTGTAGCGCTTGGCGAGCGACACGACCAAGCGCAGGTTCGCCTCGAGCAGATGCTGGCGCGCGGCCTGGCCGTCCCGTACCAGGATCGCCAGGTCCCGTTTGCGCGTCGCCGACAATCGCTTGCCTGTCTCCAACAGGTGTTGGGCATAGAGGCCCGCCTCGATGCGCTTGGCCAGCTCGACCTCGTCGGCGGCCGTGAGCAGCGCCGTCTTACCGATCCCGTTCAGGTACACCCGTACCAGGTCGGCGGCGGGGCTCTGGGCGTCGAGGTCCTGTTCGCTGGCGCGCACTCCAGTGGTGGCGGGGCTTGTCATGACTTGCCTCCTGTCGGTGGTGTCTCACTCCGAACAACGGACCCGACACTGGGAAAGTTCCCCGCCACAGTCCCGGTAAACCGCAGCTGAGCTGCGGGTTTCACCACTTCCATCTGAGAAGTTCCTAAGAAGCAAGTGGTCCGGGGACGCCGGGTGCGCGCTGTTGCCGGGTGGCTACCCGCGACGCCCCCGACTACACGGGGCGGATCAGGCCGTGCCGCACCAATCCGGTCGTGAGGGAGAGGGCCGCGGCGCGCAGTTCCGATGTGGCTGTGGTGCCGGTGTGGCCGATTGCCAGCAATTCGACCAGTTCTTCCAACGGCAGGCCGTCCGCGCGCATTCCCGCCAGCAGGGCGGCGGCCGTGTCATCGATCTCGTGCTGCCAGCGCGGCCCGTTGCCGCGGTGCAGGCGGGCCACGGCCTGAGCCCAGCCCTCGGTTCCGGGCAGGAAGACGCGTTCCAGCGCGGTGGCCGGGTCGACCTCGAATCGTGAAGTCCACGCACGGTTCTCGTCCGCCGCGACAGCGCGCAGCCAGGCCGATCGCCGGAAGTACGCGGTGGCCTCGGCGCCCAGCGGATCGTCGAAGCCGTGCGTCAGGTCCTCGGCGACGACCTCGGTGGGGCCGTCCATGGCACGCAGGTAGACGAATCCGAAACCGATGCCCTCGACCTGTGCCGCCGCGAAGGCGTCGAGCCAGCGCTCGGCCCGCCGCTGCGCCTGCGGGTCGCGCGGGTCCAGCCCGGCGTCGCGCAGCCAGGTTCCGACGTAGAGGGCGGGGTCGGCGACGTCGCGCTGCACGATCCAGGCGTCGACGCCGCGGTCGGGCAGCCAGGACGCCACCCGGGCGCGCCAGTCCTCGCCCGCCACGTGTACCCACGAGGCCAGCATGGCCGCGGTGCCGCCCGGGTTCAGCGACTCGGGCGCGCGGGAGACGACCAGTTCGCTGGCGCCGTCGAGGGCCAGCCCGGAATCACGGTAGGTGTGTTCGACGCGGGCCGGGCCGACCACGAACGGGGGATTGGCGACGATCTGATCGAAGCGCCGCCCGGCGATCGGCTCGAACCAGGGCCCTTCCAGCAGTTCGATATCGAGGCCGTTGAGCGCGGCGGTCGCCCCGGCCAGCCACAGCGCCCGACCGCTGACGTCGGTGCCGGTGACCGTGTCGGCGTACGCGGCGGCGTGCACGGCCTGCACCCCGCACCCGGTGCCCAGGTCCAGCACGGTGCCGACGCGTTCGGTCGGGGTGGCGCGCAGCAACGACAGCGAGGCCTGCCCGACGCCGAGCGCATGGTCGGCGCTCAGCGTGCGCCGCCGCATGCTGTCGTCCAGATCCGACAGCACCCAGCGGGCGCCGGCGCCGAGATCGAGCGGGCGCAGATCGAGGGCGGCGCGGATCTCCGCGCCGTCGCGGTCGAGCAGACCCGCGGCCACCGCCCGGTCCAGCCCGACGGGTGCGAGCGCCGCGCGCGCCTCGCCTTCCGGGACCGGATCGCCGAGCAGCAGCAACCGCACCAGCGTCCCCAACTCCCCGGCGTCGCGGACGGCCCGCCGCACCGGCACCGGTTCGGAACGCCCGAGCGCGGTATGCGCATCCTCGCCCAGCACCTCGAGCAAGGTGTCGGCGTCGTAGCGCACGCGCGTCAGAGCGGTGCGCAGCTCCGGAGCCAAGTCGGCGAGCGGGGACCCGGCGCCGGTCGCGTCGTGCACCCTGGCGCCCCCACCGGACACCCCTGTCGGATTCGTCGGCATGACTCAGAACTCTGCCACCGCCGTCGCCGAGACTCCGCGCTGCCCCGCAGCACCACCCTCCACCCGGGTCGATATCCGCCCCCGGCACCCGCGTACCTACTCGACCTGCCTTGCGGCACCCGGCAACAGCGTGGGCGTGGCTGTTCCTCGCTTCGGCGCAACCGCTCGTCACCCCGGCAGGTGGGTGGCGGAGGTCGTGCTCGCGCCGGGCTGCGGGGCGGATCGGAAGGTCTTGCGGTAGGTGAGGGGTGGGACGCCCAGTTCCGCGCGCATGTGGTGGCGTAGGGACGCGGCGGTGCCCAGGCCCGCGGCGCGGGCGACCTCGTCGATCGGAAGGTCGGTGGATTCGAGTAGGTGGCGGGCGTGGCGGAGGCGCTGTTGCAGTAGCCAGGCACCGGGGGCCAGGCCGGTTTCGGCCTTGAAACGGCGGGTGAAGGTGCGGATGCTCATGCGGGCGTGGGTGGACAGGGTGGACAGGTCCAGGTCGTGGTCCAGATGGCGCAGTGCCCAGGCGCGGGTGGGGGCGGTGCCGTCGGAGCCGTCCTCGGGCACGTGGCGGTCGATGAACTGCGACTGGCCGCCCTCGCGCCACGGCGGCACCACGCAGTAGCGCGCCACCCGGTTGGCGATGTCGCTGCCGTGATCGGTGCGCACCAGGTGCAGGCACAGGTCCAGCCCGGCGGCCAAACCCGCTGAGGTGCACAGGTTTCCGTCCTCGACGAACAGCAGGTTCTCGTCCAGCAGCACCCGCGGGAACAATCGCCGGAAGTCGCCGGCGAACGACCAGTGCGAGGTCGCCCGCCGCCCGTCGAGCAACCCCGCCGCGGCCAGCACGAAGGCGCCGGTACAGATGGAGACGATCCGGGCGCCGGGCCGGATCGTGGCGAGAACCTCCTCGAGTTCCGGCGAGAGTGTTCCGTGTCGCCGCGGGCCCGGCATCTGCGTCCCGGGCACGATCACCGTGTCGGCGGCGGCCACCCACTCCGGACCGGCCTGCGGGACGATCGCGTAACCCATCGTGGTGGGCACGGCGTCGGTGCTCAACCCGCAGATCCGCACGTCGTACAGCTTGGTCCCGTCCGCCGTCGCGGCATTGCCCAACACGGTCGGTGGAATCGTCATATCGAAGCCCACCACCGGCGCCAGTGCGAGCACCGCCACCCGATGCGCGCCGGTCACAGCCGCTCCGCCTGCCCCCGGCACAGGCGCATCCCGGCCTGCTCCGGCGTCGAATCGGCGACTGTCCGGGCCAGGTGGCGCAGAGTGGTCGAAGCGGTGCGGCGACGGGGTCCCGCGACTGTCCGGAGCGGTGGCGTCCGACGGTTGTGCCCACGGTGCTCGTCGTCGTCCGGTCGCCGGACCGCCGGACGCTGCGCGATGCGGTGCGGCGCGCTCACTGCGGCAGCCGCCCCGTGACCGGGTGGCGGCCGGTGAGACAGTAGACGCCGCCCGTCGGGTCGTGCATCACCGCCCAGTGCGCGCCGCGGGAAACCCGGCGGGCGCCCAGCGACTCGTGCCACGCGGCGACGGCGTCGACGTCGGCGCAGGCGATGTCGAGATGTGCTGCCGACGGACCCTCGGTGTCCTTGCGCTGCAACAGGATTCGGATGGGCAGTGGCTCCGGCACGGTGATGCCGGTGAACTCCCGCAAGGCACTGGGCCGGGGCGGCCACCCCGTCAGCGCGGTCCAGAACTCCACCTCGCGGTCGAACGCGCTGGGCGCGATGTCCAGGCACACCTGATCGAGGCGGCTGAGTACGCCGCCGGGCCCGGTGATCGGGTCGGGCGCCGCGCTGCCGTCGCCGGTGGTCAGGCAGAACGCCGTGCCGCTCGGCGAGCGCATCGACAGGAAATGGCCGCGATCGGCGACGAGCGCCGCGCCCAGGCCGAGCGCGTGCTGTCGGGCCGCGTCGAGATCCTCGACATCGAGATCGAGGTGAGCGCCGCCGGGACCGCCGACACGCTGGCCGTGGACACACGGGTCACCCTGCGACGGCAGCAACGTCACGAATTCACCGTCCGCGCCGTGCGACTCGGACAGGCGCGTGCCCGTGACCGCGGTCCAGAAGGCCATCGCGGTCTCGAAGCGCTCGGTCGGCCGATCGATGAAGGCACTGTTCCAGCGAATCATTCGGTCCTCCCAGGCTGTGGCCGGATATTGACGGATTGTGGCATTCAGGCCACTCGCCGGGCAACCGCTCATACCGCACGATCTTCGGGTGACCGAATTGCGAGACCCCGCCGCCACGGTTACCCCGGTGCGGCGCAAGCGTTTCCCTCTCCCGCATCCGGCCTGGGCAGTCGCGGTGGCCGGATTCGTGGCGCTGATCGGCGCGGCCGGATTCCGGTCGGTGCCGAGCGTGCTGATGGATCCGCTGCACGAGGAGTTCGGCTGGTCGCACGGCACGATCGGCTCGGCGGTCTCGCTGAATGTCCTGCTGTACGGCCTCATCTCGCCGTTCGCCGCGGCGCTGATGGACCGGTTCGGCATCCGCCGCGTGGTGGCGAGCGCGCTGCTGCTGGTGGCGGCGGGCAGCGGACTCACCGTGTTCATGACCGAGGCGTGGCAACTGCTCGCGACCTGGGGACTGCTCGTCGGAATCGGGGTGGGCTCGATGTCCATGCCGTTCGTCGCCACGATCACCGGCCGGTGGTTCGTGCGCCACCGCGGGCTGGTGACCGGCGTGCTGACCGCCGCCGGAGCGACCGGGCAACTGGTCTTCCTGCCTCTCGTCTCGGCGCTGGCGCAGGCCCACGGCTGGCGAGTGCCGTCGCTGGTGGTGGCCGGGACCGCGCTGGCGGTCGTCCCGCTGGTGCTGCTGTTCATCCGCGACTTCCCCAGCGACGTGGGCGCGCGGGCCTACGGCGCGGAACCGGGCAGCGCCGCAGGGGTGCGGACGGCGGTGTCCGGCGGGGCGGCACGCGCGCTGACGGTGCTGGCGAGGGTGGGCCGAACGCCTCAATTCTGGCTGTTGGCAGGGGGTTTCGCCGTGTGCGGGGCCTCCACGAACGGTCTCGTCGGCACCCATTTCGTCAGCGCCGCGCACGATCACGGCATGCCGCCGACCACCGCGGCCGGGTTGCTGGCCGTCGTCGGAATCTTCGATGTGGCCGGGACCATCGCGTCGGGCTGGTTCACCGATCGGGTCGATTCGCGGTATCTGCTGGTCGCGTACTACTCGCTGCGCGGGCTGTCGCTGCTGATCCTGCCCGCGTTGTTCGCGCCCGACACCCGCCCCAGTATGTGGGTCTTCATCATCTTCTACGGTCTGGATTGGATCGCCACCGTGCCGCCCACGGTTGCGTTGTGCCGCAAGCACTTCGGTGACGACGGGCCCATCGCGTTCGGCTGGGTCTTCGCCTCCCACCAGGTCGGCGCCGCGCTCGCCGCGACCGGCGCGGGCGTCATCCGTGACCTGCAGGGCAGCTACGACCCGGCCTGGTATGTCGCCGGTGGGTTGTGCGGCGCGGCGGCGGTAATGTCGGCGGTGATCCGGCGCGGCTCAGCCGTCGATCGACCGGTGACCGCCTGACTCGAGCGCCTTGGCGGCGCGGCGGCCGTCCCAGCGGCTGGGTTCGTCCTTGCGGCGCGGCGGGCGGTCGTTGGCGATGAGCACCGCGATCCACGGCAGCGGGATGGACACTCCGATGATGGCCAGCGAGATCAGCGGGTTGGCCCACAGGCCGTAGGCGATCGCCGCCAGCACCAGGCACGGAATGCGGAACGCCATGATGATCGTGTACCGGCGCACCCGGTCGCGATGCTGCTGCTCGAGCGACGGAGCGGCCTCGGTGATCAGGGCGGGGCGCTGGTCCTCGCCCGGGAAATAGCCGCCGGACCGGCGCGACGGGCGGGGGATCGAACCGGGTGGACGCATTTCGAACTCGGGGCGAACCTTGCCGTCGCGGTCTTCGGCATCAGGGGATTCGCCGTCACGCTGCATACCTCGAGTCTTCCACTCGACGCCACCGATTGCACACACGGACCGCCCCGGCTGGCATCATGGAACCCGTGAGCACAGACACCCTCGTGCGTCCGGACACGACCACCGACGAGTCGACCACCGACGACACCCCCAAGTACTTCCACTACGTGAAAAAGGAAAAGATCGCCGAGAGTGCCGTCATGGGCACCCACGTGGTAGCCCTCTGCGGCGAAGTCTTCCCCGTCACCCGCTCCGCCAAGCCCGGTTCCCCCGTCTGCCCGGAGTGCAAGCGCATCTACGAGATGATGAAGAAGGACTAGGTCTTCGGCCTCGGTGTCACTTTCGCCGGGTAACACTGATCAGGCGTGGTGTCGGCAGCCCGGCCTCAGCGGCTGGTGGCCTCCCGGAACCTCGGGAGGGCGGTGACCGCCTGAGCCAGGAGGTCATCAATCGCCTCGCCGTCGATGTCGTGGGCCGACTCGGCGCTTATCCGCCGCACGAACTTCGCAGTGGCCTTGTCGAAGACGTTTCTGTGGTCATCGAGCAGGGCACCGAAGTGAAACGCCACACTGACGCGATTCGCGGTCGCCGCCACGGCACAAATCCAGTGGTCGAAGTCGTTGTCGACGGCGAAAGTCAGCTGCCGCCAACGGATCCCGGCGTCGAACCGGCGATGCGTGGCGATGACCGCGACAGCACGTTCGGCGACCGGCCGGGTCTGCGGGGTGAGGCCATCGAGGAAGGTCTTGATCGGGTCCTGATCCATCACCGGCCACGATAACGCGGCCCTCCGACATGTTCCGTGGAGTCGGCTCCTCTGATAATTCCGAACATATCCTGACGCTGTTCGCCTCGCTGGTCACTGGTGCGTCGGCGATCGGCGTTGGCGAAGCGCAGCAGCTCATCGACCGTTGTTGACGGCTGGGGAGCTTCGAGGCGGAACAGCCACCGATAGCGCTTTTCGACGTCGGCGCCGAAGGATTCCTGACGCGAGCCCGGGAAATGCGCACCGTAGGCCGGATCCAGTTCGGCGACAGCGCACGTGCCGGTGCGCGTGCTCGGGATCGGCCGCAACATTCCCACGGTCGGCGAGGTCGCCGGTGGGCGTGTCAGTATGGGGCCGGACAGGAGGACGCGAGGCGGCGGAACGGGGTCGGGCTGTTGTCGTCGGCGTTTCGGGAAGGATCCGCGCATGGCAGTCGAGACCGTGCGGCGCGGCGGAGGCGGTCGTCGGTCGAGCGTGCTGGGTGGCGCGGCGATCGTTCTGATGGCGGGAACTGTCGCGCTGTTGTTCGTCAGCGCGGTCATCGATGGATTGCGGCTCGCGGACTTCGAGCGTTATTGGGCGCATCCGCAAGGGGTGCGCAGGCAGTGGCATTCCGATACGTGGGCCGGGAGTGCCGCGTCGTTCCTGCTGGTGGGCGCGGGAGCGGCGGTCATCGCGTGGTTCTGGTACGCGCGGCGTGGCGCGCAGACGCGATGCGCTGCACGGCACACGCTGCACGCCGGCTGGGCGATCGGTGGCTGGTTCTGTCCCGTGGTGAACATCTGGTTCCCCCACACGGTGCTCGCCGACGTCGTGCGCGCGAGCGATCCGCATACGCCGGTGGACGCGCCGGACCTGCGGGGGCGTCCCGCCGGAGCGCTGGTCACCGTGTGGTGGTTGTCTTTCCTGTCCAACTGGGTGCTGGCGATCCTCGTCGTGCGGTTGAGCGCACCGGAGCCGAGATCGAAAACGACCGGTGAGTACGTCATGTCCGGCGTCGCCCCGGTCGGCGGCTGGGGACTGATCGCGGCGGAGCTGGCCCAGACCGGTGTTCTCGCAGTCGCGGCAATCTGCTTGGCGGTCATCATTATTCGAGTCCAGCGGTGGCAGGGAACCAGTGGTGGACGACCCGTCACCCTGACGGGCGCAGCGGCTGCGTCCACGTCGGCGACCCCCTGGGCGGTGCGGGGAAACAGTGGTGCGGCACCGGTCTCGGCGAGCGCGCAGGCAGCCGACTCCGGCACGCCACCGGCCGGGCCGCCCGCGCTGCCCGAGGGCCGCAGGCCCGCACCGAACAACTCCGTCCTGTTCATCGCCGGTGCGCTGATCGCTGTCGTGGTAGTGACGGCGGTGATCGGGATCGGAATCGCGTCGGTAGACCGTCCCACCGACGGGTTCACCCGATCCAGCGCCACCGCGACGACGTCGGCCTCCGGTGCCACCCCGGCCTGGGGCGCGACGCAGTGGATAGCCGACATGTTCCCGCAGTTGCTGCCCGTCAAGCCCATGCCGCACGCCGACCAAGGATCCCCCGAGGCCGCCCACATCGGATACCACCGCCTCACCTGCGAGGCGGATGCCAGCACCGATACGAGAATCGAATGCGCGGGCGATACGCGGGCCAACCGGAATCCTTTCATGGGCATCGATTGCTTCCGGGGCCCTCCACGCAGTGGCGCGGCCGAGAGATATCCACTCGTGGAGACGTGGTCACGCCGGTCCGGAACCGTCGGTGTCCGGCGCGCGACTCGCGACGGGCAGGACGCGATCTGGCTCACCTTCGACGACCTGCCCCGCAGCCAATGCACGATCTACTCCACGTGGAGAGACCACCGCATGGACGAACTGCTGGCGTGGTGGCGCTCCACACCGCTGTAACCGCTCATTGCTTCCCCCGACATGTGACGATCGGGCCGACTGGGCACGGCGTGATGCCCGTGTCGTCGGACTGTCGGCCGCCCAGCGCTCGCCCACCTCGCCGCCGTGCAACAGCTCCCCCGCCGACGGCTCGGCGGTGCCGGATAGCGTGGGGCGCGGGCTACTTGTCGAAGGCGTCCTTGATCTTCTCGCCCGCGTCCTTGATGTTGGACTTCGCCTGGTCGGCCTTGCCTTCGTTCTCCGTGTCGGCATCGCCGGTCGCTTTGCCGAGCTTTTCCTTGGCCTGTCCGGTGAGGTCGTCGAGCTTGTTCTTGGCCTTGTCCGTGGCGCCCATTGCGGTCTCCTTTCGTGAGGAGTCCGGTGGCAGTTGCCGCCGGTCCACCACCGGCATTGCCCGGGAAGCTGTCGTCAAACACCGCGCGGGGGAGGGTCCGGCTCGGATCCAGGCGGTCGCGGTTCCGGCCTCACCCCGAGAAGCAGCGCGTCAGGAGACCGCTGAGTCGGTGTGGGCGCGTGCGCGCCAGCTCCGATTCTTCGCGCGATTGCCGCACAGCGTCATATCGCACCAGCGGCGGGAGCGGTTGCGTGAGGTGTCGAGGTAGGCCCAGCGGCAATCGTCGCCGGCGCAGGCCTTGAGCCGCAACCAGTTTCCCGAGGCGCGGAGCGCGAGATAGTCCTGTGCGATGGCGGCGACGCAGTGACCGGCGAGATCGGTGCCCGCGGCCTGCAGTCCCGGCGTCCGCCGCTCGTCGCCCAGCTGGAGATGCAGCGGCACGGTGGCCAGTATCTCCTGCGCCGCGGCCACGATTCGACCGTCGGGCCGCTGACCGTTATTGACGGCGGCGAGCTGGCGTATGCCTTCGCGTAGCGTCCGGAGGTCGCGCAGTGCCGAAATCGCCTCGCGCTCATCGGGTTCGGATCCGGTTATCCCGGCCAGCCACACGCGGCCGCGCGCATCGGCGAGGGCGTCGTCCTCGTCGGGGCAGTGTCGGGTGTTGATGAATGCCACCAGCCTGCCTGCCGCATCCTCCGCAATCACGAGACCATCATACCCCGTTGACCGGTTAGCTCACCTCTCGTAAGCTAACCGGCATATCTAGTTAGATGGTCACCGCCAGTCGTGTCATGCGGCGTTGTAGCGGAATTGGAGTAGAACCATGCAGATTACGATCCTCTCGCGCCCGACGAGAACGGCTGCGGCACAAGCACTTACCGCCGGAGCGGTCCGATACAGCCTGGTGCTGGTGCTCGCCTGGCTGGGTGCGATGAAGTTCTTCGCCTACGAGGCCGAAGGCATCCAGAGCCTGGTCGCGAATTCGCCGCTGATGTCGTGGCTCTACCGATTCCTGAGTGTGCAGGGACTGTCGAATCTGTTGGGCGTCATCGAGATCGGGCTGGCCGCCCTGATCGGGCTCTGGTGGCTGACGCCTCGGATCTCGGCTCTCGCCAGCGCCGGCGCCGCGGTGATGTTCCTGACGACGCTCAGCTTCCTGATCACCACCCCGGATGTCTGGCAGCCCGGTTACGGATTCCCCTTCCTGGGCGCGGGCGCGGCATTCTTGATCAAGGACGCGGTACTGCTCGCCGCGGCCGCCCGCACCGCCGTGGAGTCGTTCGCCCGGGGTGCGAGTTCACGGTGACTTCCCAACCGCGCCGATCAGTCGTTGCCGCCGGCGAGTTCGAGCGGCGCCGGATAGGTGAAGAGCCCGAGGAAACGCTGCGCCACGGCGGTCGACCCGGTCATCGTGAGAGCATCGGACCGCACCGCATCGTCCAGTGTCCGATCGCCGTAGAGCACATCGTCGAAGACATGCGAATCGGTTTCGATCACGACATCCGGGTCGTCGACATCGCCACGGCCGACCTGTAGTCGGCCGTCGGCCACCCGGACCCGAAATCGGTTGTCGCCGAAGCGCAGTGCGACGGCGGCAGAGAATCCCGCCGCCGCCTCCGCGTCGAAGGTGGCGTGCAGCGACAACATCAGGGAGTCCACACTGCTGTGAATGTCGCGCTGCAGCAAGGGCGATTTCGCCGCCCAACGCGCGAGTTCGGTCACCGCGGTCGACAACTCCGCACCCCATTCGGTGAGCTCGTAGACTCGCGCGGCGGCCGGAGGCGGCAGGCGATGTTGCCGGACGATTCCGGTTTCCTTCAGCTCGCGCAATCGTTGCGAGAGGATATCCGCGCTCGCACCCGGCAACCCGACACGCAGATCCGTGAAGCGCTTCGGCCCCAGCATCAGCTCACGCACTACCGGCAGGGCCCATCGGTCGCCGATGAGATCGAATGCGTGCGCTGCCGCGCAGCCGTCGTGGTACCACCGCTTGCCCGCCATGGCGACGAGTCTAGCAACGGGATCATAAATCCTGACCTCTTGGTCGAAATATCCAACTCATTGATACCGACTTGTCGAGTCGCGAGGGCGGAGATCAATCGGACATGATGTCCGGATCGGCGATTAGGCTCGACCGGGTGGATTCGAACGACCTGCTGGCCGCCGGAACGCCCCGCGAACGCGCCGACGCGGCGCGGAACCGTCGACGCATTCTGCGGGCGGCCGAGCGGTTGTACGCCGAGCGCGGAGCGGCCAACGTGACCATGGGCGACATCGCCGAAGCCGCGGGCGTGGGTCGCGGAACCCTGTACCGTCGATACCCGGACCGAGCGTCGATCGCGGTCGCCCTGCTCGATGAACACGAGCGGGAACTGCAGGAACGGATTCTGCGGGGGCCGCCGCCGGTCGGGCCGGGCGCGGCCCCGGCCCAACGGCTGGCCGCCTTCTACGGCGAGATGGTCGGATTACTCGACCGGCATGCTCATCTGGCGCTCGGGGCCGAAGTCGGGCAGTCGCGCTTCACCACCGGTGCCTACGGGTTCTGGCGGATCCACGTGCGCGAGCTGGCAATATCGGCCGGCTGGGTGGACCCGGATGCCGCGGCGGATCTGCTGCTGGCGCCTCTCGCTCCGGAGGTGTTCGTGTATCAGCGGGACACCTTGCGGATACCCGCCCGACGGATCGCCTCGTCGCTGCGGACGTTCGCGGAGCGAGTCTTCGGACCCGTCGCCTGACTTAACGGTTTGCCGAGCAGCGGCACCACCTCACCGGCCGCTCGGTCCGGCGCGGCCGTTCAGTCGTGTTCCGCCGCGATGATCTGTTCCAAGGTATTTCGCAGGGCCGCAAGGTTTTCGGGTCCCACCAGGCGTGCTCGGCGGGCGTCGATCTCGGCGAGGATCCGTTCCGCGGCTGCCCGGGCCGCGCGCCCGCGCCGTGTCAGGCGAATGATTTTCACGCGCCGGTCCGCACTGTCGGCCGCGCGTTCGACGAAGCCCAGCTCTTCGAGTTCGGTGACCGCTTCGCCGACCGCCTGCTTGGTGATCCCGGACCTCTCCGCGAGGTCGGTGAGCCGGGCGCCGGTGTCGTCGATGAAGCGGAACACCACACCGTGCCGGGGTTGTATCGCGGCGAAACCCTCCGCGGCCAGCCGACGGTGCAGCTCGGTCACGGTCATCACCTTCACCTGATCCAGCAGGGCCGGAAGAGGGCGCTGCCGTTCACCTTTCGTTCGCTCGGCCACTCCGGACTCCCGTCTCCCTTTCATCAGGCTACTTTATCAGGTCACTTGACTATAATAGTCAGGTGACCTTATCTTCTTGTCATCCCGGGTTCGACACAGCGGCGATCGGAGACGCGATGAAAGCGATGCGCTACCACACCTACGGCGACAGCGACGTGCTCGTCCACGAGGAGGCGAAGCGGCCGGCGGCCGGGCCCGGGCAGGTACTGCTCCGCGTGGCCGGAACCTCGTTCAACATGCTGGATGTTGCACTGCGCGCGGGCATTCTGCGTGCGACCGTTCCGTTGACCTTTCCGCATGTGCCCAACTGCGACGTGGCAGGCGTCGTCGTCGAGGTAGGGGACGGCGTCGCCGGGTGGCATGCCGGAGATCCGGTGATCGCGCTCCTGCCGCCCGACGCACCGGGCGCGGCCGCGGACTATGTCGTCGCCCCCGCGGAGGCGCTGGCCGCCGCACCCGGCGCGGTGGATCTCGCCGATGCCTCGGCGTTGCCACTCGCCGGACTCACCGCGTGGCAGGCGCTGTTCGAGTACGCCGAACTACGTTCCGGCCACCGCCTTCTGATCAACGGCGCGGGCGGCGGCGTCGGTGGATACGCCGTTCAGCTCGCGGTCCGGGCCGGTGCCGTCGTGACCGCCACGGCGAGCGCGCGCAGCCGCGACCGTGTCACGGCATACGGCGCCACCCGGATCATCGACTACGCCACCACGCCGATCCGGCGAGCGGTCGGGGACCAGCGGTTCGACACGGTCCTGCAGCTCGTGCGTGATACCCCCGAACAGACCGCGCTGCTGGCGGACCTGGTCGCCGACGGCGGAACCTTCGTCAGCACAGCCACTCCCGGGCCGGGCGATCCGGGACGCGATGTGCGGGTCCGTCAGGTGCTCGTGCGCAGTGACGCCGCCCAGCTCGCCGAACTCGCCGCCCGGGTCGATGCCGGACAGATACGGATCGACGTGGCTCGCAGGCGGCCGCTGCGGGAGCTGGCCACCGTCCACGACGAGGCCGTCGCCGGCCGCCTCGCCGGTAAGACCGTCCTGATCCCTTGATGTACTGCTGCGCCGCGACAACTCGAGGAGTGCGATGACCGAATCCGAACCTATTGCCACACAGGCGAATCGATCGCGCGAGGTGGCCCGAAGAACCCTGCTCGCCGCGGGCAGCGCGGCCGTGGTCGCGGCCTGCGCGAACCTCGGCGCCCGCGCGCCGGCTTCCGGGAACGGGAACCTCCGCGCGGCAGTCCGCGGGCGGGTGTCGCTACCGGGCGACGCGGAATTCGACCGCGCCCGCGCACCGTGGAATCTGGCCGTCGAGCAACCGGTCGACGCCGTGGTCGAACTCGCTGATGCCGCCGACGCCGCCGCCTTGGTGCGATATGCCCGCGGCACCGGCCGCAGGCTGGCGATCCAGCCCAACGGCCACGGCGCCTCCGGAGACACCGCCGGCGCGATCCTGGTGCGCACCAATCGTCTCGACGAAATCCGCGTCGACCCGGCCCGCCGGAGCGCGCGCGTCGGCGCCGGTGTGGCGTGGGGCCGACTCCAGGAGGTCGCCGGTACGCACGGGCTGACCGGGATGGTCGGCAGTTCCCCGGCGGTCGGGGTCACCGGGTACGTGCTCGGCGGTGGGCTGAGCTGGTTCTCGCGCGAATACGGTTGGGCCGCCGACAGTGTCACGGCTTTCGAGGTGGTCGACGCCGAGGGCCGTGCGCAGCGGGTGACGCCTGGTCACGAGCCGGACCTGTATTGGGCCTTGCGCGGCGGAGGCGGTGATTACGCTCTGGTCACCGCGGTCGAACTCGACCTGCGCCCCGCCCCGGCGCTCTATGGGGGCGGACTGCGCTGGCCCGCCGAGCGCGCGCCGCAGGTGCTGGCCGCGTTCCGAGAGATCACCGCGACGGCGCCGCCGGAGCTCACAGTGTGGTGCAGCCTCACGCAGATCCCGTCCCGCCCGGCCCAAGTCGGCATCGACCTGCTGTATCTCGGCGATGCCGACCGGGCCCGCGCCCTACTGGTACCACTCGAACGCGTCACCGGCCTGGCTTCCGACACCCGCAGGGCCTTGACGCTCGTCGACCTCGGCACCCTCAGCGCCGAGCCGACCGGGCCCACCGCTGCCCGGTCACGCACCGAACTGCTGACCCACCTCGAACCGGCCGTACTCGACGGCCTCTCGACGGCACCGATCGCGCCGCTGATCACCATCCAGATCCGCCACCTCGGCGGCGCCCTCGCACAGGCGACGACCACTGCGGCGGGGACGTTGACCGAGCCCTATCAGATCACCTTCGTCGCACCGCGGCCCACGCCACAGACCGCGGCGAGCATCGAATCGAGCATCCGCGCACATCTCGACCTGCTAGGCGAAACCCGCAGCAACAGAACACCGTTCACCTTCTTGGCACCGGGACAGACAGCCGCGGACGCCATCGCGTCCGACACACTGTCGCGGCTGCGCACCATCAAACTGCGCCTGGACCCGGAGGGCACCTTCCGCAGCAACTATCCCGTCGGCTGACCGCGCACGCCCCGGCATGTGATGGTGCGGCAGCCGCGGTGGCCGTTTCCGCTTGCTGCGCTGTAGCTTGGCAATGCGTTACATGGTTACGCCCGAACGAGGTGGATGAGTCGTCATGGTGTCACGAGGTTCGCTGGTGGCGTGGTTCCTGCTACCGGCGGGCATACTCGGCGTCCTTACCATGCTTCTGCTCGACCTCGACTCGACACGGGAATTTCGGACGCGATGTCGATCGCGGGGAGTCTCACACGATGTCCTCTTGGTGCATCCTTACGGCCTGTGGCTAGCGGTGACCACCGCCGTATTCCTTGTGCTGTCCATCGCCAGCGCCATCGGCTTGTCGTGGGTCGCGTGTAAGCGGGGCAAGCGTTTACGAGCCGCCGTGGTGCTGGTGGCTGTGGCGGTACTGTGCGCCGATATCCTGGGCCTGGTCATAACCTCGAACATCATCGCCTAACTACCCGGGTCCGGACATGTCCGCGCCGAATGGATTGCATTGTGCTCAGCTGCGCTGACGCGGATCTCCACCAATCACACGAGCCGAGCCGGTGGCGGCTCGTCACCAGGCTTGGTTTCGGGGGCCGAGGTAGAGTCCGCCGTTGACTTCGATCGTCTGGCCGGTGATCCAACGGCCGTCGTCGGAGGCCAGGAAGGCGACGGCGTCGGCGATGTCCGCACCGGAGCCGACCCGGTCGAGGGCGGTTATCGAGGCGATTCCCGGTGCGGCGGAGTCGCTTTCGTGCAACCACGCGTTCATCTCGGTATCGGTGACGCCGGGGGAGATGGTGTTGACCGTGATTCCGCGGGCGCCGAGGGTGTTGGCGGCGGAACGGGTCAGCGCGTTGAGGGCGCCTTTGGTCATCGCGTAGACGGTTTGCGGCACGGCGAACCAGGTGACGCCGGAGGAGATATTGACGACCCGGCCCCCGTCGGGCAGCAACGGCAGGGCTCGCTGCAGGATGAAGAACGGCGCGCGTGCGTTGACGGCGAAGAGCCGCTCGAATTGCTCCGATGTCGCCTCGGCGAGGGTGGCTTCATAGGTCATGATCGCCGCGTTGTTCACCACGATGTCGAGCGGGTCACCGCGCAGGTGCTCGGTCAGCGAATCGAACAGGAGGTCGATACCGCGATCGGTCCCGAGCTCGGCACTGAGTGGGAAGGCCGCGCCGCCGGCCGCTCGGATCGCCTCCACCGTCTCCGCGACCGCGCTCTCGTTGCTGGCGTAATGAACGGCGACGCGGGCACCGTCGGCGGCCAACCGCTGGGCGATCGCCCGCCCGATGCCGCGGGAAGCCCCCGTGACCAGCGCGAATTTGCCTGTGAGATCGGACATCTCGAACTCCTCCATGGTAAGGGAACGATCCCTAACAACTTGCCGTCCGGTGGGGCTATTCCCTTGCGCCGGCGGAATCGCTGATCGGTATCGGTATCGGCTGACGAGGCCGGGGCTGTGGCCGGGGAGGACGCGTTGTGCGGCCCTGCCATGCTGTGGGCATGTCGTTGCGATGCGCCCTGCTCGGGCTTCTCGAGGACGGTCCAGAGCTGGACCCATTCCTAGGCGAGCGTGGTTTCGCATGACAGCGGACGCACCGACGCCGAGACGAACCGCTGCGGACACTCGCGAGCATGTGCTGCACATCGCTGGAGACCTGTTCTACAAAGAGGGCGTCCGCGCTACCGGAGTCGACCGCGTCGCGGCCGCGGCCGCGATCGCGCCGACCACGCTGTACCGGTTGTTCGCGTCCAAAGACGATCTCGTGGCCGCCTACGTCGAGCGGGCGGATCGCCACTACCGTGCCTGGTTCGAGGCGGCCGTGGCTACCGGACGCGATGCGCGCGAGAGCATTCTCGCCGTATTCGACGCGCTGGCGGAGCAGGTCGCTGCCCCGGACTGCCGCGGATGCCCGTTCCTGATCGTGCTCGGCGAATTCCCTGACGACCACGTGCCCGCTCATCGACGCGCGGTCACGATGAAGCGGTGGGTCCGGGCGCAATTCGGCGCTCTGGTCGACGCTCTCGCCGAGACCTCGCCCGTGGCGGACCGGCTCGGCTTGGCCGACGACCTGTTCTTGATCATGGAAGGCGTGTACGCCACCGTGCAGTCCCTCGGCCCGCACGGTCCGGCGCGACGGGCCCGCGCGCTGGTCGACAACCTGCTGCCGAACTGACGGCCTCGCAAAGGCATTCGGTGCGGTGACGGGAACGATCAGTTTCCGAAGTCGTATTCGTAGGGGCCGCGGGTTTGCAGGCCCGCGGCAAGCGCGTCGCGGATGACGGCGCTCGTTTCCGGCGACCGGAGCAAGTTTCTGAATGCCGCCACATCCAGCTCGAAGTCCGCTATCGGCGACAGGTACCGGCGGTCTACGGCGGCCTTCGCGTGTTCCAGTGCGACACTGTCGAATTCGGCGATCCTCGCCGCCAGCGTATCGACGTATTCGTCGAGATCCCGGTCCGGGATCGCCCGGTTGATCACGCCGTACCGTTCGGCGGTAGCGGCGTCGATATTGTGTCCGCCGAGGATCAGTTCCAGCGCCCGAGCCCGCCCGATCAGGGCCGGGAGCAACTGGGCCGCGCCGCCACCCGGGAACAAGCGGAGGGTGACCTCGGGCTGCCCGATGATCAGCGACTCGGCGGCGCCGAAGCGCATGTCGCACAGGAGGGCCAGTTCGTTGCCGCCGCCGCGGGCCCGGCCGCGCATCTTGGCGATACTGACCAAACGAGGGGACCGCAGGGCCCGCATGATCGTCGCCAGTGCCGGACCGACCCGGCCGGCTTGTTCCGGTGTGAGGGAAACATCGAAGTGCGCCGAAAAGAACTCCGGATCGGCGGATTCCAGCACCACGACGTGGATCTCCGGATCGGATTCGAACCTTTCCAGCGCGACGGCCAATTCGCCGTAGACCCGGTCGTCGAGCAGGTTCAGCGGCGGGTTGTCGATCCGTAGCGTCGCCCAATGGCGAGGATGCTCCGTCACCGTGACGGTGCTGGTCTTTCGAGTTGTCATCGAAAGCTTCCTTCTGTCCGCGATCCCGACTCGCCGAGGCCGGCAAAGGTGGCGTCCGCTCGGCTCGTTCTTCGTTTGGAAGCTACTATCTATTGGTCGTAATAGTCAATCAAGAAGTCGTAATTTACGATCAAGCCTCGTAGGGTTAGCGACGTCGTGGGAACGAACTCACGGGCGGCAACTCGCTCGAGTGGAAGGAAAACGGTGTCGGACAAGACATTCGCGGACAAGCACATCCTGGTCACCGGAGGTGGCAGCGGAATCGGCCGCGCTGCGGCGCTGGCGTTCGCCGAACAGGGCGCGGCGAGCGTCACGGTCACCGGTCGGCGGCGCGAACCGCTCGAAGAGGTCGCCGCATCGCATCAGGTCGTCGTGCCGGTGGTCGCCGATGTGACGGCCGAGGCGGGAGCGGCGGCCGTGGCCGAGTCGATCACGGAGCGCGGCGGAGTGCTCGATGTGATCGTGCACAATGCCGGGGTGTTCCGGCGCACGCCCCTGGCCGACCTTGATCTCACGGCCGTGCGGGAACTGTTGCGGGTCAACGTGTTCGGCCCGGTGCTGCTCACCGCGAAGCTGTTGCCGTCGCTGCGATCGCCGGGCGGCGCCGTCGTCGTGGTGTCCAGCATCAACGGGCGAGTCGCCGCGGCGGGAACATCGGTGTACAGCGCTACGAAGGCGGCCGCGGACAGCCTGATCGCGAACTGGGCGATCGAGTTGGCGCCCAAGGGGATTCGCGCCAACGGCGTAGCGCCCGGAACAGTGCCGACACGAATCCTCGCCGCGGGCGGCGTGACCGAGAACGACGCGGACGAATGGCGGGACGACTATGCCCGGACCGCGCCCGCCGGTCGGATCGGTCGAGTCGAGGATGTCGTTCCGTGGATCACCCGCCTCGCCGAGCCCGCGTCGTCGTGGGTGACCGGCGAGGTGATCGTCGTCGACGGCGGCAAGACGCTGGTCGGATTCTGAAGACCCGCGGTATCAGGTGAGGGTGGGTGGGCCCGCCGCGATGCGGGTGCGGAGTTGCTCGGGGGTGACGGTGGAGCCGTCGCTGAACCACCAGGTCGCGCCGGCGGCGGCGTACTGGCTCGCGCGCTCGGCGGACGGTTCGGTGCTGGGGGACCAGATGGCGATGTCACCGTCCGCGCGACCGCCCGCCGCCACGAAGTCCGCTCGGATTCGGACCAGTTCCTCCGGGGTCGGCAGCCGGAAGTCGTTGTGCGGGTCGCGGATCTGCGGGAACAACCCGTCCGCGTCCCGGGCGGCGCGGACCGGCGTTCGCCGGGGCCAGAACCCGCTGGTCCACACCGGCACCTCGATCGGCGCGAAGCGGGCGCCCGATACGCGGTAGTGCTCGCCGGCGTGCTCGATCTCCCCGCCCGCCAGGATGCGCCGGAGCAATTCGGCGGCCTCGTCGAGCCGCGAGCCCAGCCGGGCGGCGGACTCGCCGAAATTCGTGTAGTCGGTGGCCACTCCCGCGCCCAGGCCGAGAATCAGCCTGCCGCCGGACAAACGCTGCAACGTGGCGGCCTCGAGCGCCAGTTTCCACGGTCGCCGCCGCGGCACCGGGACGACCATCGGTCCCAGCGCGATGGACGTGGTCGCCTGCGCGATCGCCGACAGCGTGACCCAGGGATCCACCACCGGTGGCGGCGCGTCGTCCAAGGGACCGATCAGGTCGTATACGAAGAACCCGTCCCAGTCGGCATTTTCGGCCGCGACGGCGAGATCGCGCAGCACCCGCGGGTCGCCGTAGGGGCCGTACGAGGGAACGTAGACACCGAATCGCATAGCGCGTGCAACCCGCGGCGGACGGCCGCCTATTCCTGACCCGAGCCCACGCCGCCGCGCATGTCGATCGGCGGCCGGGTTGTGTTACTGTTCGCCTATTCGACAATGACAATCGTTTTCGCTGGATGGTTGCTGTCGATGACATGACGGACAGGAGCCGGGATTATGGGTGGTGCCGGGGCGGCGCTCCAGGTGGACGAGGCGGGACAGGAAGTCGTGGCGGAGGGTGCGGCGAAGCCCGGTAGCGCCCTGTATCGAGTGACCGAGCCGGTGCGCGGGCGGCTGGCGGCGGCGCTGGCGACAGCCGCGCTGGGGGCGGTCGCCGGGGTCGTCGGGTTCGTGGGCATCGCGCTGGCGCTGCGGGAGCTGTTCGCCGCCGACGTCGACACCGCGCGGGTGGTGGCGCTGCTGGTGCTCGCGGCGGTCGGGTTCCTCGTCCGATTCGCCTTGCGGGCGTGGTCTTTCCTGCTCTCGCACCTCGCCTCCTTCGATCTCGAGCAGCGCCTGCGGACCGACCTCGCCGCGCATCTGGGCCGGGTTCCGCTGGGGGAGGCGCAGCGCCTGGGATCGGGGGCGGTGAAGAAGGTCGTGCAGGACGATGTCCGCGGCCTGCACATGGCGGTGGCCGATGCCGTACCGCTGGCCGGCTTCACGGTGGCCCAGCCGGTCGCGGCGCTGCTGGCACTGGGTTTCGTGGATTGGCGGCTGCTGCTGGCGGTCCTGTTGTTCCTGCCCGTGGTGTTCGTCGGCATGCAGCTGACGCTGCGGGACTACGCCGAGACCAGGCGGCGCTACGACGAGGCCAACGAGGCCATCAACGCGGCCGTGGTCGAATTCGTGCAGGGCATGCCGGTGGTGCGGACCTTCGACGACGGCACGGTGTCGTTCCGGCGCTTCGTCGACCGGGTCCGGGACTTCAACGTGGCGACCACCGCCTGGCAGAACAACAATCGCAGCGCGATGATCTTCGCCAACCTCACCGTGGCGCCACTACCCACGATTCTGATCGTGCTCGCGGTGGGCGGCTGGCTGACCGCGGCCGGGTCGATGTCTCCGGCGCAGCTGCTGGCGGCGATCTTGATCGGGACGCTGCCGGTGGAATCGGTGGTGCCGCTGATGAATCTGTCCAATCTGGTCAATCAATCCAAGGCCGGGGCCGCGCGCATCGTCGAACTTCTCGACATCGCGCCCCTGCCGGAGCCCGACCGGCCGCAGACCCCGGCCGACGGGTCGATCGAGTTCCGTTCCGTCCGTTTCGGTTACGCGGGTACCGACCGGGTCGCGCTGGACGGCGTGGATCTGACAATTCCGAGCGGTACCGTCTGCGCGCTGGTCGGCCCGTCGGGCTCGGGCAAATCGACTGTCGCGCGGCTGATTCCGCGGTTCTGGGATGTGGACGAGGGACAGGTGCTCGTCGGTGGCGTGGACGTCCGCCGCATCGCCTCGGCGGACCTGCTCCGCCACGTGGCGCTGGTCTTCCAGGATCCGTTCCTGCTGTCGGACACCATCGCGGAGAACATCCGACTCGCCCGCCCGTCGGCGACCGACGCCGAGGTAGAGGCCGCGGCGCGGGCCGCCCAGGCCCACGACTTCATCGTCTCGGAACTGCCGCAGGGCTACGCCACGCCGGTGGGTGAACGCGGCGCCCGGTTGTCCGGCGGGCAGCGGCAGCGGATCACCATCGCCCGCGCGCTGCTCGCCGACGCACCGATCGTAATTCTCGACGAGGCAACCTCTTTCGCCGATCCGGAGAACGAGGCGGCCATTCAGGACGCGATCGCCGCGCTGACCCGGGGCCGCACGGTGCTCGTGGTCGCGCACCGCCTGTCCACGATCGTCGACGCCGACCAGATCGTGGTCCTCGAATCCGGCCGGGTGTCCGAATCCGGCACCCACACCGAACTGCTCGCGTCCGGCGGCCGCTACGCCCGGCTCTGGGAGCATCACCAGCGCGCCCGCGGATGGGGTCTCGGCAGCGGCAAGAACAAGGAGGCCACGAACCGATGAGAAGAATCCTGCGGCTGATGCTGCTCGCCGCCGGGGATTATCGGGACGAATTCCGCCGCACCCTGTGGTGGGCGTTTCTCGGTTCGGTCACCCAGGCCGCGGCCTACGCCACACTGATCCCGCTGCTGTACGAGCTGAGCCGGCCGGAGGTGAACGCCACCGCCGCGTGGAGCTGGTTCGGTGTCCTGGTGGCCTGCTACGTGGTTCAAGCCGTATTCCATTACGGCCAACTGCGATTCGAGTTCGGCCGCTGGGCCGATGTGCTCGCCGGCGCGCGGCTGCGGCTGGGGGAGAAATTGCGGACCATGCCGCAGGCCGAACTCGAGCGCCGGGCCGCGGGCGACCTCACCACGGTGATCGGCGGCAATGTCGCCAACGCGACGATGAGTTCGTCCTCGATGGCACTGTTGTTCATTCAGATGGTGACGGTCCCGGCGGTCATCGGCGTGGTCATCGTCTGCGTCGACTGGCGCCTGGGAGCCGTTCTCGCCGTGTCGATTCCGTTCGCGGTGCTGTTCGTCCGGCGGATCCAGCAGATCTCGGGCGCGGGCTCGCGCCGGCTCGACGCCGCCGACGCCGCGGCCGCGAGCCGGGTGGTCGAATACGTGCAGGGTCTGCCGGTGCTGCGCGCGACCGGACAGGTCGGCAGCTCGTCGCAGCGGCTGGTCGAGACCCTCGAGGAGCAGAACGAGGCCATGTCCGCAATGCAGAAGCGGCTGACCTGGCCGGGGCTGCTGGCATCCAGCGTCGTGCAGTTGTGCCTGGTGGGGATGGTGGCGCTCGGTGCGGCCCTGGTGCTCGATGTGCGGATGTCCGCGGCGTTGCTGATCGCCGTGGTGGCCGCGGCGGTGCGATTCGCCGAGCCGATGTCGACCATGTCCAATCTGTCGGCGATCTTCGAGATCACGGACGCGGCGCTGGAACGTGTCGGTGAGGTGCTGGACACCCCGGCGCTTCCGGTCGGCGACCCGGCGGCCCGGATCACCGGCTACGACATCGAGTTCGACGACGTGCACTTCGGTTACGCCGGCGGGTCCGCGGTCCTGCGCGGGGTGTCGTTCACCGCTCCGGCGCGTTCGCTCACGGCGCTGGTGGGTCCGTCGGGATCGGGCAAGACGACGGTGACCAGGATGCTCACCCGCTACGCGGACCCCGACAGTGGCAGCGTCCGCATCGGGGGCCTGGACCTGCGGCAGGTCGACCCCGTGGAGATCTACCGGCATATCGCGGTGGTCTTCCAGGACGTGTACCTGTTCGACGACACCATCCGCGCCAATATCGCGATCGCCGCGCCGGAGGCCACCCAGGCCGAGATCGAGGCCGCGGCCCGTGCCGCCAATGTGCACACCTTCGTCGAACGGCTGCCGCACGGCTACGACACCCGGGTCGGCGAGATCGGCGGGGCGCTGTCCGGTGGTGAGCGCCAGCGCATTTCGATCGCCCGCGCGATCCTGAAGAACGCGCCGATCGTCCTGCTGGACGAACCGACCGCCGCGCTGGACACCGAGAGCGAAGTCTATGTCCAGGACGCCATCGACGCGCTGGTCGCGGAGAAGACGGTGATCGTGATCGCGCACCGCCTCTCCACGGTGGTCGCGGCCGATCAGATCCTCGTCCTGGAGGACGGCCGGGTGAGCGAGCGCGGCACCCACGACGAACTACTGGCACGCGACGGCCGATACAGCGCCATGTGGTCCGCGCAAACCAAGGCACGCCATTGGCGGGTCGCCGCCTCGGCATAGGCCCGAGTCGCCGACCCTCCCGAATCCGACACTCCCACAAGACGACTGCCCCACCACCACAAACCGGTGGTGGGGCAGGTGCGGAATGGTGGGGCGGAGGGGTCAGGTTGTGGGGTGGGCGGGGACGAGGTAGGGCGCGACGCAGGCGAGTTTCTCGCAGGTCTCCTCGTGCTCGCGTTCGGGGGTCGAGCCGGTGACGACACCCGCTCCCGCCCGTAGCCAGCTGCGGCCGTCGCGTTGGTACACGGCGCGCAGAACCAGTGCGGCATCGAGGTTTCCGGTGCTGTCGGCTCGCACGACGGCACCGCTGTAGAGGCCGCGCGTACCGGGTTCGAGGTCGCCGATCGCGGCGCATGCGGCCGCCTTGGGGATGCCGGAGGCGGTGATGGCCGGGTAGACGGCGGCGAGCGCGTCCCAGCAGGTCCGATCGGCGCGCAGCAGCGTCTCCACGCGCGACGCGAGGTGCTGCACGCTGCCGCGCTCCTTGACGGTGAGGAATTCACCGACCCGCGTGGCGCTGCCGATACCGTCGAGTTCGGTGTAGGCCAGCCGCACGGAGGTGGCGTGCTCATAGATCTCCTTCGGATCGCTGAGCAGATCCCGCCGCAGACCTTCGTCGCGCGCGGCGTCGCCGGTGCGGGCGCGCGTACCGGCCAGTGGCTGCGTGGTGACCAGCCCGGTGCCGTCGGCTTCGAGCACGGTTTCCGGACTGACCCCGGCGGCCTGCCAGCCGCCCAGATCCAGCAGGAAGGAGCGGGCCGGGGTGTTCATCCGGCGGATCGCCGCGTAGGTGGCCGGCATGTCCACCGCGAACGGCAGCTCCACCCGGCGCGACATGATCACCTTGTCGAACTCGCCGTCGTGAATCCGGTCCAGCGCGAGTCGCACCCGCCGGAGATAGTCGGAGTCGACCGCGTCCACCGGCACCGCCGTGGGCGTGGGCGTGGACGCCCAAGCGGCGGCATCGGGCAGGTCCAGGTCGAACGGCGCGCCGACACTGTGGGTGACCACGGCGGTTTCGGTGATCTCCAGTTCCACGCCGGGCACCATGAAGTGGGCGAGGACGTCGTCCGGGCCCACGGTGTCCGGGCGGTACAGCTCGAAGCACGCCCAGCCGTAGGCCCGCCAGCGCGGTACCGGCGCCCGGTCCAGCGCCGCCCGGATCCGCTCCCACGGTGTGCCGCTCCAGGATTCGAGGCGGTCACCGCCGAGGGTGCTGTGCACGTGGTCGCGGCGGACGGTCACCGCGCCGATCGGATTTCCGGCCACATACCAGCGTCCCGGCTGTTCGTAGACGACGTAGTCGGTGAGCTGTCCGGAGGCCGCGACGGCGGCCGCCAGGGTCAGCGGGTCGGCGTGGTGCTGCCGCACGGTCCGCGCGTAGCCGGGGCCGAGGGTGGTGGGTGGGTTCATCGCGCTCTCATCCGGGTCAGGCGAAGGTCTGGGTGATCCACCGGGGTGCCTCGGTGCGGGACCACCGCATGAACTCCATCGCCTTGTCCTGGCTGATATCGACGTAGCGCAGTTCGGGATTGCCGTGGGGCAGGTAGTCGGGGAAGAACCGCTCGCGGTTGATCCGGTCGATGATCGCTGTCGCGGCGGCCGCGGGGGACAGCTCACCCCGCTCGACCGCCTCGCAGGTCTCGCGCGCGGTGGTCAGCAGGCCCCGAATGGCTTGGGCCAGTGCGGAATCGCCGCGCTCCAAGGTCCGGAACACCTGATCGTCCTGACCGGCGACATACCGGGACAGCGTGTGTTCCAGCGCGGCGTCGGAGTAGAAGCTGTAGGTGTGCCACACCCGGAAGATCGCGTCCCACAGCGCGTAGTCGCGGAAGCCGACGTACGACGAATAGGCGAGATCGTCGTGCACGTCGAACATCCGCTGCTGTAGGGCGTCGAGACCGGCGAACCGCGCGGTCGACCAGTCGTCGTCGCGGGCCGCCTCGATGATCCGCCAGGCCAGCGCGTTCACGGTCTGGAAGGAGTTCGCGAGCCCCCGGGAGAACAGCGCGTCGATCGCTCCGGCGGACTGTGCGGTCAGGCAGAAGCGGTCACCGACCGTGCCGGAGGCGGAGTACTGCAGCCGCCCGGTGCTCACCCACGGCCGCACGGCCGCCGCGGACTCGAACTGCTTCGCCACGGCCGGGAATCGCTCCAGGAAGTCGGCGAACTCCCGCTCGGGCGCGTCGCGGTCCTCGGTCACCGCGTCCCCGGTCAGGGTGAGACCCACACTGCACAGCGGGTTCGTCGAACGGTCGTTGTTGTCGAACGGAATGACCCAGAGCCAGCCGCCGTCGAAGATGTGGTGCAAGGTGCCGTTGTGCCACCGGCTCGGCTGGCCGTATCGCACCGGGGCGACCTCGTCGAAGGGCTCGACGCCGATCATGTGGGTGAACAGCGAGCGCGAGTGGGTGCGCGCCCGCGTGGGTTGTTCGCGCAGCCCGAACCGCTCGGCCAGCACGGAGCGGAAACCGGTGGCGTCCACCAGGTATCGGGCGTTGAACGTCTCGCCGGATGCCGTGCGCAACTCCGCGCCACGATCCGCGTCGATGTCGATGTCGTGGATTCGGGTGTTCAGCCGGGGCACCGCGCCGTAGCGCACGGCGAGATGGAACACGTACGAGTCGATGTCCTGGCGAAACCAATGCGCTTCGGCGCGGCGGTAACCGGAGGCCAGGACTACCTGGTTGGCCTTGGCCGGGTCGGCCGGGCGGCCCTGCTCGTGGTAGACGAAGCCGAAGTTCTGCTTCTGCCCGCAGGTCTTGGCGACATGCTCGGCGGTGTCCTCGAAGTTGGCCAGCGCCTTGAATTCCGGGATGTCGTAGCGCTCGGCCAGCACGTGCATCGTGGCCGTCGCGTGCGGAATGGTGGATTCGCCGACCACGAAGCGCGGATGTACGCCCGCGTCGATGAGCAGCACCTCGAGGCCGTGGCGGGCCAGGATCGTCGCCAGGGTGCTACCCGCGATCCCGGCTCCGAGGATGGCGACGTCGTAGGGGGTGTCGGTCGGGGGTGTCATGGCTCGAACTCCTAGTGCTGTCGTGTGTGCGAAAGACGAGAGGGCCGGGTCAGGGCCGCACCGGCAGGCGGCGCAGGCCGCGCAGTCCCATGCCTGGGCGCCAGCGCAATTCGGCGGGGTCGGCGGCCAGGCGCAGCGCGGGCCAGCGCGCGACCATTGTGGTGAGCGCGACGGTGACCTCCGTGCGCGCGAGGGCGGCCCCGAGGCAGTTGTGGATGCCGCCGCTGAACCCGAGATGGGGGCGGGGCTCGCGATGGATATCGAAGCGGTGGGGATCGGGGATATGGGCCGGGTCGCGGTTGGCGGCGGCCGGGAACACCAGCACCCGCTCGCCCGTGCCGATGTGGCGGCCGGCGAGTTCGAACGGCTCGACCGCGTAGCGCGCTGTCGCCGATTCCACCGGGCCCCAGTAGCGCATGGTCTCTTCGACTGCGGCAGCGGACAATTCGGGGTCGGCGCGCAGGGCCGCCCACTGCTCGGGGTGGGTGAGCAGGGTCAGTGCCGCGCTGGCGATCAGGCTGGCGGAGGTCTCGAAACCGGCGGCCATGAGCAGGCCGAGCATGGCCATCAGTTCGCCGTTCGACAGCGTGTCCCGGCCGGACGCCGGATGCACCAGCCTGCTGACCAGATCGTCGCCGGGGTCGTCGCGCTTGAGCAGGATCAGGTCGCGGGCGTAGCCCTCGAGTTGCGCGCGCAATTCGGGATCGGGGGCCGACAGTGGGGTGGAGGCGGACGCCGCCCGCACCGCGAGGACGTGCAGGCCGGGATGCCACGCCTCGGGGAAGCCGAGAATCTCGCCGAGCACGGTCAGCGACAGCGGATAGGCGTAGGCGTGCAGCAGATCCACGGTGCCGTCACCGGCCGCTGCCGTCTGCTCCGCCGCGCCCAGCAGTCGTTCGGCGTGCCGGATCACGGTGGGGCGCAAGGCCGTCACCGACCTGGACGTGAACGCCTGCTGCGCGGCGCGGCGCAGCCGGGTGTGCTCCGGCGGGTCGGACAGCAGCATGGTGTGCGGGGCGCCCGGCAGCTGGGCCGCGGCCCGTGCCGCGCGCTGCGCGGGGGACAGCAGCGTGCGCGGATCGTTGGCGAGCCGGGTGTCGTGCAACGCGGCCTTGGCCGCCGCGTATCCGGTGACCATCCAGAACCCTCGCCCCGGTTGCTCGGGCAGTTCGACGAGGGTGACCGGGGACTGCGCGCGTAGTTCGTCGTAGAGGGTGTGGGCTCGTTCGTGGAAATCCTCGGCCAGCAGGTCCACCACGATCGGGCGGGGTTTGTCGAGCATCGGGTGACGTTCCGTTCAGGCCGGTGTTGCCTCGATCAGCGAGTACGACGTGGGCAGGATGGTCGGGTGCATCGCGGTGACCGTGAAACCGGCACGGCGGCAGAGGCTTTCGTACTCGGCGCGGGTGCGTTCCTGCCCGCCCATATTGACGAGCATGCTGATATCGGTGAGGTACGGGGCCGGGTTCGAGGTGTCGACCACGTCGGGCAGGACGGATTCCACGATCAGCAGCCGCCCGTGCTCCGGAATCACCGTGCGGCACCGCTCGAGGATGGTCACGCAGCGGTCGTCGTCCCAGTCGTGCAGGATGTTCTTGAGTACGTAGGCATCGCCGCCCTCGGGGACGGCGGTGAAGAAGTCACCGGACTCGACGCGGCAGCGGTCGGCGACGCCCGCGGCGCCGAGGGTGGCGGCGGCCTCGGCGACGCCGGTCACCGAGTCGAACAGGATGCCGCGCAAAGTGGTTGTGCCGCGCAGGATTTCCGACAGCAGGGTACCGTCGCCGCCGCCGATGTCGACGACGGTGTGGTGCCGGGTGAAGTCGTAGCTCACCGGGACAAGTTGCGCGATGGGCAGGCTGACCTGCCGCATGGTCGCGTTGAACCGCTCGGACAGCTCGGGTTTCGTGGCGAGGAAGCCGAAGAAGTCGACACCGTACAGCCCCTCGAAGGTCGGCTGCCCCGTGCGAACCGCCTCCTCGGTCAGTTTCCAGGAGTCCAGCAGGGCGGGGTCGGTGAACAGCAGTACCGCCGCGGCCTGAGAGTCGGGGCGGTCGGTGCGCAGTGGCTGGCCCGCCTCGCCCAAACGGAATGTGCCCGGCCGGGTTTCGACGACCAGCTCCAAGGCGGCCAGGGCCCGCAGTAGCCGGGCGAGCGAGCCGGGGTGGGTGCCGGTGGCCTCGGCCAGTTCGGTGTAGCCGCGTTCGGCGTCACCCAGATGATCGGCGAGTCCGAGGCGGGCGGCGGTGCCGACCACCTGGGAGCAGATCGTCCCGAACATCATGTTCATCAGTCGCAGATGAGCTGCCATGCCTGTCTTTCTGTGCCGCCGAAGCTGTTTGCCGCGTGTGTGTTTCGTGTCTCCGCGCCGGGGAGCCCGTCTTGACCGGCCCTGGTCGGACGTCGTAGATTGTAGCACTAATGAAAATGGTTATCGTTTGCTGGTTGGGATTGTGATGCGGGAACAGGTCCGTTTGCCACTCGTACGCACGACGAAAAGGGTGGATTGGACTCACGACCCGGACGGATTTCGGCGCGAGGTCAGCGAGCTGACCGGCGTGCCGGTGGCGGAGTTGACCGACGACGCCGACCTGCTGGAGCTGGGGCTCGATTCGGTGACCGTCATGCGCATCTCCGGGCTCATGCGGCGCGCGGGCAGCCGCGTGGAGTACCGGGATCTCGTCCGCGAACCCACGCTCGGCGCATGGTGGAAGTTGCTGCGCCGCAACGCCTCCGACGCCGCGCCGGAGGCCGTCGGCGTGACCGGCTCGGATCCCTTCCCGCTGGCGGTGATGCAGCACGCCTTCTGGATCGGACGGGCGCCGGGCCAGCAGCTCGGCGGCGTCGCCGCGCACTTCTACAGCGAATTCGACCATGCGGGCGGCGTCGAGCCGCAGCGGCTGGCGCGCGCGGCCCGCGCCCTGATCGCCCGGCACCCGATGCTGCGGGTGGCGATCGACGCCGAGGGTTTGCAGCGGGTGACCGACGGTGGCTCGTGGTCCGGGCCGGTCGTCCATGATCTGCGGGAATTGCCTGAGCCGGAACGTGTTCGGCGATTGGCCGAGCTTCGCGACCTGCTCTCGCATCGGAGCATGGACGTCGGCGCGGGGGAGGTGTTCGATCTCCAGGTCTCGCTGCTGCCGGAGGGCCGCACCAGGGTGCACCTCGACCTGGACATGATCGCCGCGGACGCGCTGAGCCTGCGCAATATCCTCGCCGACCTGACCACACTGTACGAGCGCGGGCCCGCGGCGCTGCCCCCGCTGGGATACAGCTACCCGCAATACCTCACCGACCGCGGCCGAGCCCGCGCGGCGGCCCGCGAGCAGGCGCGCGCGTGGTGGCAGGAGCAACTGCCGAAACTGCCTGCCGCGCCGGAACTCCCGCTGCTGACCGCGGCGGAGGCCGACAGCGGCGCACGGGTGGACCGGCGCCGTCACTGGTTGTCCCCCGAGCGCGCGGCGCGGCTGCGGGAACGGGCCCACCGCGCCGGACTGACCACCGCGAGCGTGCTCGCCACCGTCTTCGCGGAAACGGTCGGCGCCTGGAGCGGTACCGACCGGTTCCTGCTGAACCTGCCGGTGTTCGATCGGGAACCCCTGCACGACGACGTGGATCGCATCGTCGGCGACTTCTCCAGTTCGGTACTGCTAGACGTGGACCTGTCCGCCTCGATGTCGGTGACCGCGCGGGGGCGGGCGATCACCGAGCGGCTGCGCGAAGTGCTCGGATATGCCGCGTACACCGGCGTCGAGGTGCTGCGGGACCTGAGCCGGGCAGGCGGCGGGGAACGGGTGCTGGCGCCGGTGGTCTACACGAGCGCGCTGAGCCTGGGCGAGCTGTACGCCCCCGAGGTCCGGCAATGCCTGGGCGAGCCGAGCTGGACGGTCTCGCAGGGGCCGCAGGTCTGGCTGGACGCGCAGGTGACCGAGTTCGACGGCGGCATTCTGCTCAATTGGGATGCCCGGGTGTCGTTGTTCCCGGCCGGAATGCTGGACGCGATGTTCGACGCCTACGTGAGTTTCGTCGAGCTGTTGCTCGCCGACGACGAGGCGTGGGACCGCGAGGCGCCGTGGCCGGTCGCCGGGCGACGCTACGGCGAGGTCACCCTCGCCGCGGCTGCGCCGTTGCACCAGCGGTTCTTCGGCC
Source organism: Nocardia wallacei (assembly GCF_014466955.1). Classification (NCBI taxonomy): domain Bacteria; kingdom Bacillati; phylum Actinomycetota; class Actinomycetes; order Mycobacteriales; family Nocardiaceae; genus Nocardia; species Nocardia wallacei. The sequence continues at coordinate 2,644,472 of NZ_AP023396.1, forward strand.
GGGCCGCCGCCGAACCGCAGCGAACGGCGTTGCTCGCCGACGGCGCGGAGATCTCCTACGGCGAGCTGGCGCTGCGGGCCCGCCGCATGGCTCGGCTGTTGGCAGACAAGGGAATTCGCCGCGGCGACAGTGTGGCCGTCACGTTGCCCAAGGGGGTCGAGCAGATCGTGGCGACCCTGGGTGTGCTCGCCGCGGGCGCGACCTACGTGCCCTCGGGTATCGATCTCCCGCTCGCGCGGCGGGAGCGGATCTATCGCACGGCGGGGGCCCGGCTGGTGGTCACCGACCGGGAGACCGCGGCCGCGGGATCGTGGCCCGGCGACATCGAGGCGGTCTTTCCGGAACAGTCCCGCGACGTGGACCCGCTCGCGGAGATCGTCGAGGTGGACCCCGAGGACGTGATGTATGTGATCTTCACATCCGGTTCCACCGGCGCGCCCAAGGGTGTCGAGGTGCCCCACCGGGCCGTCGCCCACACCGTCGACGCGGTCAACGATCGGTTCGGCATCGGCGCGGACGACCGCACGATCGCCTTGTCCGCCTTGGATTTCGACCTGTCGGCCTACGACCTGTTCGGCTTCCTGGCGTTCGGCGGCTCGGTGGTGGTGGTCGAGGAGGCGCTGCGTCGCGATGCCGCCGCCTGGGCGGAGTTGATCCGCCGGTGGGACGTGACGGTGGTCAGCGCCGTCCCCGCGCTGCTGGACATGCTGTTGACCGCCGCCGCGGACGCCGGGCTGGGAACGGCGCTGCGGGTGGTGATGCTCGGCGGCGACCGGGTCTCCGTCGACCTGCCCGATCGGCTGCGCCGGCTGGCGCCCGGATGCCGGTTCGCCGGTCTCGGTGGGATGACCGAGGCCGCCATCCACGCGACCGTCTGCGAGGTCGGCACGGTCGACCCCGGCTGGTCGAGCGTGCCGTACGGGGTTCCGCTGCCGCACGCCGACTGCCGGGTGGTCGACGCGCACGGCCGGGACTGCCCGGACTGGGTGCCCGGTGAGCTGTGGGTCACCGGCGGCGGGCTGGCGCACGGCTACCGCGGCGACCCGGCGCGCACCGCCGAAAAGTTCGTCGAGCGGGCCGGGGTCCGCTGGTACCGCACCGGGGACCTGGTGCGATACCGGCCCGGCGGAACACTGGAGTTCCTCGGCCGCACCGACCACCAGGTCAAGATTCGCGGGCACCGGATCGAACCGGGTGAGATCGAGGCGGTCCTGGCGGAACATCCGGAGATCGTCGCGGCGGCGGTCGCGGTGGTCGAGCATCCGACTCGGGCGCTGGGCGCGGTCGTCGTCGGGGACGGCCCCGCCGACGCGGCGCTGCGGGCCTGGCTGGGTGAGCGGCTGCCCGGCTACATGATTCCCCGCCGCTTCGTCCGCGCGGCGAGCCTGCCGATCACTCGCAACGGCAAGATCGACCGCGCCGCCGTGCGGGCCGCACTCGTCGCGGCCGACAGCGGAACCGGTGCTGCGGCAACGGCAGAACCGGCTCGCGGCGGGCTGCCGTCGAGCCGTGCCGAGCACATCGTGGCCGAGGCGTGGGCCGCGCTGCTCGGCACCGACCGGATCCGGCGTGACGACGACTTCTTCGCGCTCGGCGGCGACAGCCTGCTCGCCACCCGGCTGGTCCGGCGCCTCGCCGCCGACGGTGTGGCGGCCGACCTGGCGCAGCTGTTCACCAACCCCACGCTCGCCGCGTTCGCCGCGACCCTGACGTCCGGCCCGGCCGCGCCGGCTCCGGCGATCACCGCCGACCCCGAGCATCGGTACGAGCCGTTTCCGCTGACCGATATTCAGACCGCGTATTGGCTGGGCCGGTCGGCGGATTTCGACCTCGGTGGTATCGGCGCACACCTGTACATCGAGTACGACTGGCCCGATCTGGATCCGGAGCGGCTGGAGCGGGCCTGGAACCGGCTGATCGACCGGCATGCCATGCTGCGCGCGGTGATCGGGGCCGACGGGACGCAGCGGGTGCTGGAAACCGTTCCCGCATATCGGATTCCGGTGGTCGACGACGATGTGGTCGCCGTCCGGGAGCGGCTCTCGGGCAGTACCCTCGACGCCGCGACCTGGCCGTTGTTCGATGTGCGGATCGTTCGCGACGGTGAGAACACGCGTGTCTGCGCTGTTTTCGACACGCTGATCGCCGACGGTCTGAGCGCGCTGGTGCTGCTGTCGGAGTGGACGCGGCTGTATGCGCATCCGGACAGCGAATTACCCGGGCTGGGACTCGAGTTTCGCGACTACGTAATCGGCTGCGCCCCTACCGAAGAACAGATTCAGGCCGGTTTGGCGTATTGGCGTGCGCGGGCGGCGGAGTTGCCGCCGGGGCCGCAGTTACCGTTGCGGGTCGCTCCGGCGGCGGTGCGGCGGCCCCGGTTCACCCGCCGGGAAGTGCGACTGGAACCGGAGCTCTGGCAGCGGATCGTGAAGCGCGCCAGAGGTTTCGGAGTGACACCGAGTGTGGTGTTGCTGGCGTGTTATACGTGGGTGCTGGGCGGGTGGAGCGCGCAGCGGGAGTTGACCGTCACGCTGACCCGTTTCGACCGTCGCGAGGTGCACCCCGACATCATGCGGGTGGTGGGCGATTTCAGTTCGCTGCTGCTGGTGGCGGATCATCCGGCCGAGCAGGAGAGCTGGCTCGGGCGGGCGCGGCGGCTGCAGCGGCAATTGTGGAGTGACCTGGACCATCAGCAGGTGTCGGCGGTGCGGGTGCTGCGGGAACTGGCGCGCGAGAGCGAGGCGGCCGCCGAGCCGGTGCCGGTGGTCTTCACCTCGATGCTGGGCGTGGACGACGAGCTGGCCCGGTCCGTGCGGTGGCCGGATCACCTGCGGACCCAGACCCCGCAGGTGTGGCTGGATCATCAGGTCGTCGAATTGCCCGACGGCCTTGTGCTGAGCTGGGATTCGGTGGACGAGCTGTTCCCCGACGGGATGGTCGAGGAGATGTTGGCCGCTTACCACCGGCTCGTCTGTCTGCTGGGCGAGGTGGATTGGGAGCAGCCGCTGAGCGAAGCGCTGCCGTTGCTGCCGCTCGAGCAGCGGACCGTCCGTGATCGGGTCAACGACACGGCGGGGCCGGTGCCGGGCGATGTTCCCGGTGGCGGGTTGTTGCATACGTCGATGTTCGATGTCGCGGGCGCGGATCCGGATCGGGTGGCGGTCATCGACGGTGAGATTGTCGTCCGTTTCGGTGAATTGGCCGAACGCAGTCGGCGGATCGCGGCGCTGCTGGTCGCGCACGGGGTGCGCCCTGGTGATGTGGTCGCGGTGTCCATGGCTCGGGGGGCCGGGCAGGTGGCGGCCCTGTACGGCGTTCTCGCCGCCGGCGCCGCGTATGTTCCGATCGCGAAAGACCAACCGGCGCAGCGTCGTGACGCGATCCTGGCGCAGGCGGGCGTGGCGGTCGTGCTGACCGATGACATCGCCTCCGAGGCCGATCGGCGGGTTGCGGTCGAGGAAGCGCGGCACCATGATCCGGCCCCGGTATATCGCGGGTCTGTCACCGATCTCGCGTATGTCATCTTCACGTCCGGTTCCACCGGTGTGCCGAAGGGCGTCGAGATCGAGCACGGCAGTGCGGTGAACACGCTCGACGATGTGCGATGCCGCTACGGCATCGGCGCGGGGGATCGGGTATTGGCCGTCGCCGCAACCGATTTCGACCTGTCGGTGTTCGATCTGTTCGGTGTGCTGGGCGCCGGTGGCAGTGTGGTGGTCGTCGCCGATGAGGAGCGGCGGGATCCGGCTCGGTGGCTGGCGTTGGTGCGGGAACATGGTGTGACGGTGTGGAACAGCGTTCCGGCCATGCTCGATATGTTGCTCACCGTCGCCGAGGCTGGGGCCGGTCTGCCGCCGACGATGCGGTTGGCGCTGGTGTCCGGCGACTGGGTGGGACTGGATCTGCCGGGCCGCCTCGCCGCGATGTCGGACAGGTGCCGTTTGATCGCGCTGGGCGGTGCGACCGAGGCGTCGATCTGGTCGAATTTCTTCGAGGTAGAGACCGTGGATCCGGAGTGGACGTCGATCCCGTACGGTCGGCCGCTGCGTAATCAATGTTTCCGGGTGGTGGACGAGTACGGCCGGGACCGGCCCGATTGGGTGCCGGGTGAGTTGCTGATCGGTGGCGCCGGGGTTGCCCGCGGCTATCGGGGAGATCCGCGGCGCAGCGCGGCCGGTTTCTTCGACGACGGCGGCATCCGCTGGTATCGCACCGGGGATCTGGGCCGGTATCGGCCGGACGGCGTGCTCGAATTCCTCGGCCGGGCCGACCGCCAGGTGAAGATCCGTGGACACCGGGTGGAACTGGGGGAGGTGGAGCACGCGATCAGTGCCCACCCCGACGTCCGTCGGGCGATCGCACTCGCGGTGGGGGAGCGTTCGCGGGCGCGGCTGGTGGCTTTCGTGGAACCCGCTGTACCCCAGGACATGCCGGGCTTTCTGGCCGACCGGGTGCCGTCGGGGTGGATGCCCGAACTGATCGCGTTGCCGGACCCGCCGCTGACCGCCAACGGGAAGGTCGATCACGCCGCACTGGTACGACACGCCGAGACGGCGGTAGCCGCGAATGCGACCGAATCGCGGGCGCGAGAGCTGTTGCGGCCGGGCCTGGAGACGCGGATCGGAGCGATCTGGCAACAGGTGCTCGGGGGCGACCTGCCCGACCGGGACACCAATTTCTTCGGCGCGGGCGGCGATTCGCTCTCGGCCACTCGGCTGGTGAGCCGGGTCGGCCCCGAACTCGGCCGCATCGTGACCCTCCGGGAATTTTTCACCAGCCCGACCATCGCCGGGCTCATCGACAACAGCCCGCACACCCTGGATTCCGCATCGGACGAACGGCCGCGAGGTTCGGCTCCGGTCCGCTCGCTGACGACCGACGCGGCGCACCGGCTGGATCCGTTCGCGCTGACCGATATCCAGGTCGCGTACTGGCTGGGCCGGTCGCGCGAATTCGACCTCGGCGGTATCGGCGCTCAGTTGTACTTCGAATACGACTGGCCCGATCTGGACCCGCAGCGGTTGGAGCGGGCCTGGAATCGGGTGATCGACCGGCATGCCATGTTGCGCGCGGTGGTCGGTGCCGACGGGACGCAGCGGGTGCTGGCCGACGTCGCGGAGTACCGGATTCCGGTCATCGACGCCGGTGCCGATTTCGACGGCGTGGCCGCGGCGCTGCGAGAGGAGATGGCGGGCGGGACTCTCGATGCGGCGGTGTGGCCGCTGTTCGACGTGCGAGTCGTGCGCGATGGCGAAAAGGCCCGCGTGTGCACGGTTTTCGACAGTCTGGTAGTCGACGGCCTGAGCGCGCTCGTGCTCATCTCCGACTGGCTGCGATGGTATGCCGACCCGGAGCTCGAGTCCGCGCCGCCGGCCCTCGAGTTCCGCGACTATGTGCTGAGCTGTGCCCCCTCGGACGACGAGGTCGAAGCGGCGCTGTCGTACTGGCGGGCACGGTTGCCGGAACTGCCGCCCGGTCCGCAACTGCCACTGCGAATTCCACCCGCCGCGGTGGAACGCCCCCGGTTCCGGCGCCGGGAAGTGCGGCTGGCGCGGGAGCCGTGGCGTCGAATCGTCGAGCGCGCCCGGAGTTTCGGCGTGACACCGAGCGTGGTGCTGCTCGCGTGCTACACCTGGGTCCTCGGCGGATGGAGCGCCCAGCGCGACCTGACCGTCACCTTGACCCGCTTCGACCGCCGCGACGTGCACCCCGACATCATGCGGGTGGTCGGCGACTTCAGTTCGCTGCTGCTGGTGGCCGATCGCCCGGCGGCGCACGAGAGCTGGCTCGGCCGCGCCCGCCGGCTGCAGGAGCAGCTGTGGAGCGACCTGGACCATCAGCAGGTGTCGGCGGTGCGGGTGCTGCGAGAACTCGCCCGCGACAACGCGGTACCGGTCGAGCCCGTACCCGTGGTGTTCACCTCCATGCTCGGTGTCGACGACGAGCTGGCCCGGTCCGTGCGCTGGCCGGACTACACCCGTACCCAGACTCCGCAGGTGTGGCTGGACCATCAGGTCATCGAACTGCCGGACGGCCTGTTGCTCAGCTGGGATTCGGTGGACGAACTGTTCCCCGACGCGATGGTGGACGACATGTTCGCCACCTACCATCGGCTGCTGGATCGGCTCGGCGAGGTGGACTGGGAGCGGCCGCTGAGCGAGACACTGCCCGTGCTGCCGCCCCATCAGCAGGCAATCCGCGAACGGGTCAACGACACCGCGGGGCCGGGCGATGTCGCGGGCGGCGGGTTGCTGCATACGTCCATGTTCGATGTCGCGGTGGCGGATCCGGACCGGGTCGCGGTGATCGATGGCGACGTCGCTGTCGGTTTCGGCGCCTTGGCCGAGCACAGTAGGAGGATCGCGGCGTTGCTGATCGCGCACGGCGTGCGTCCTGGCGATGCGGTGGGGGTGTCCATGCCACGGGGTGCGGCGCAAGTGGCGGCGTTGTACGGCGTCCTCGCCGCCGGGGCGGTGTATGTCCCGGTCGCTGAAGACCAACCGGTGCGGCGTCGGCACGCGATTCTCCACCAGGCGCAGGTCTCGGCCGTGCTGACCGACGACACCGGAAGTCCCGATCGACACCCCGGTGACGTGCCGGTGGTGGCCATCACCGACGCGCGACTGCACGATCCCGCCCCGGTGTATCGGGGCGCGGCCACCGATCTCGCGTACGTCATCTTCACCTCCGGTTCGACCGGGACGCCGAAAGGCGTGGAGATCGAACACGGCAGCGCCGTGAACACCCTCGACGACCTCCGGGGCCGTTACGGCATCGGCGCGAAGGATCGCGTGTTGGGCGTCGCGGCAACCGATTTCGATCTGTCGGTGTTCGATCTGTTCGGTGTGCTGGGTGCGGGTGGCAGTGTGGTGGTCGTCGCGGACGAGGATCGGCGTGACCCGGGCCGATGGGCCGCCCTGGCACTGGAACATGGTGTGACACTGTGGAACAGCGTTCCGGCCATGCTCGATATGTTGCTCACCGTCGCCGAGGCCGGGGCCGGTCTGCCGCCGACGATGCGGTTGGCGCTGGTGTCCGGCGACTGGGTGGGCTTGGACCTGCCGGGCCGCCTCGCCGCGATGTCGGACAGGTGCCGTTTGATCGCGCTGGGCGGTGCGACCGAGGCGTCGATCTGGTCGAATTTCTTCGAGGTCGAGAGCGTGGACCCGGAGTGGACGTCGATCCCGTACGGCCGCCCGCTGCGTAACCAGCGTTTCCGGGTGGTGGACGAGTACGGCCGGGACCGGCCCGATTGGGTGCCGGGTGAGTTGTGGATCGGTGGCGCGGGAGTGGCCCGCGGCTATCGTGGCGAGCCCGGCCGCACTGCTGCCGTCTTCTCCGAGGTCGCCGGTGTGCGCTGGTATCGCACCGGGGATCTGGGCAGGTATCGGCCGGACGGCGTGCTCGAATTCCTCGGCCGCGCCGACCGCCAGGTGAAAATTCGCGGGCACCGCGTGGAACTCGGCGAGATCGAGCAGGCGATCGGCGCACATCCCGACGTCCGCCGGGCGATCGCCCTCGCAGTGGGTGAGCGTGCGCGGGCGCGGCTGGTCGCCTTCGTGGAACCTGCCGTGCCCGAGGAGCTCCCGAACTTCCTCGGTGATCGCATCCCCGCCGCCTGGCTGCCCGAGCTGATCCCGCTGCCCGAACCACCGCTGACCGGCAACGGGAAAATCGATCACGCCGCCCTGCTGCGTCGCGCCGAAACCACTGTAGACACAACGATTTCCGAGCGGGACGAGCCGATACGTCCGGGCCTGGAAACCCGGATAGCCGAGGTCTGGGCGGACCTCCTCGGCGACCCGCCGACCCGACGGCACACGAGTTTCTTCGCCGCGGGCGGCGATTCGCTGTCGGCCACCCGACTCGTCAGCCGCCTCGGCCGTGAACTCGGCCTCACCGTGAGCCTGCGCGACTTCTTCGCCGACCCGACCCTCGCCGGGCTCACCCATGACCAGCCCCAATCCGGTATCGACCTCGAAGAAGGTGTGTTGTGAACGTCTCCGACCTGGTAACCGATCTACGACAGCGCGGAGTTCACCTCTGGGTCGACGGCGCGCAGTTGCGGTTCCGCGCCCCCCAGGGCGTCCTGACCGCCGAACACCGGGACCAGTTGGTGGCGCACAAGCCCGCCGTGCTGGAGTACCTCGCCCAGGACCAGTCGGTGATCGAGGTGTCCGCCGATCCCGCCGCCGCGCACGAACCGTTCCCGTTGACCCCGGTGCAGTCGGCGTACCTGATCGGCCGCGACCCCACCTACCCGTTCGGGGGTGTCGCGTGTGCCGCCTATCTCGAAATCGAGTATGCCGGTGTCGATCCCGAGATTCTGGAGCGGGCGTGGAATGCCCTCGTGCGCCGGCACGACATGCTCCGGGCGACCGTGCACAGTGACGGCTACCAGCAGGTCGCCGCCGCCGTGCCGGAGTATCGGATCCCGGTGACCGATGCCCGCGGCGCGGACCCGGCCGCCGTCGACACCCTGCGCGACCGGCAACGCGACGAGCTGCTGGGCCCGGCCACCAGCACCGATACCTGGCCGCTGTTCGCCCTGCGCATCACCCGCACCGACACCGCGAGCGTGCTGCATCTGCTGGTGGAATTGCTGGTGGTCGACGCCGCGAGCGTGCAACTGCTGCTGGCCGAACTCGACGAACTGGTCCACGCGGCCGGGGACGATGCGGCGCTGCGGCCCGCACCCGCGATCGGTTTCCGCGACTACATCCTCGGTGTGCAGCAGCTGCGCAACGGATCGCGGTACCAGCGCGACCGCGCCTATTGGCAGCAGCGGATCGAAACCTTGCCCGCCGCACCGGAACTGCCCACGCGGCCGACCGACGACGGCGCGAACACCGATCCCGGTTTCGACCGGTTACAGCAATGGCTGCCCGGCTCCGTCCTGGCCGGATTGGCCCGCAACGCGACCCCGCACGATCTCACCCCGTCCGGGGCGGTGCTGGCCGCCTACGCCGAGGTCATCGGGCGCTGGAGCCGGAGGCGGCGGTTCACACTGAATCTGCCGGTGTTCAACCGCCTTCCGGCACACCCCGAAATCGGCGCGGTGCTGGGCGATTTCACCTCCGTCAACCTGCTCGGCATCGACCTCGACGAGCAAGATACCTTCGTCGGCCGGGCCCGCCGGATCGCCGCCCGGTTGTTCACCGATCTCGACCACCGACTCTTCGACGGCGTGGAGGTGCTCAGCGAGCTGACCCGCCGCGCGGGCAACCCGGTGCTCATGCCCGTGGTGTTCACCAGCACCCTCGGCGGAGCCGACGCCGGCGCGGGCTCGCCTCGTGGCCGGATTCTGCGCGGCCTCACTCGCACGCCGCAGGTATGGCTCGACTGCCAGGTGACCCCGTACGACGACGGCCTCATGATCGCCTGGGACGTGCGCCGCGACGTGCTGGCCGGAACCACCGCGGCCGACGCCTTCGCGGCCTTCATCGATCTCGTCACCCGGCTGGCCGACGACCCCGCGGCCTGGACCGAGCCGTACCCGGTGGCGCTGCCGCCCGCGCAGCGCAGCCGCCGCGACGCCTACAACGACACCGCCGCCGCGGTGCGGCCACGCCTGCTGCAGCAGCGGATTCTCGAGCGGGCCGACACCGATCCGGACGCCCCCGCGGTGTTCCATCGCGACGAGGTGATCGGGTTCGCCGAATTGCGCCGCCGCGCAGCCGCTTCGGCCGTCGCCCTGCGCGAGGCCGGTGTACAGCGCGGTGACCGGGTGGCGGTCCTGATGGAGAAGGGACCCGAACAAGTCGTGGCCGTGCTCGCGGCCTTGGTGGCCGGGGCGGCGTATGTCCCGATCGAGGTCACGCAGCCGATGGCGCGCCGGGAGCGGATCATCGACCGTGCCGGCGCGGCGGTCGTGCTCACCCAGTCCTGGCTGGCCGAGGCGGGCGAGGTGCCCGCGGCCGCCCGGCCGGTGGCCGTCGACCTGCTGCCGGGGATCGACACCGTGCCCGAACCGACCGGCGATCCGGAGGATCCGGCGTACGTCATCTACACCTCCGGTTCCACCGGGGAACCGAAGGGCGTCGTCACCACCCATCGCGCGGCGGCGAACACCATCGATGACATCAACGAGCGGTTCGCCCTCGCGTCCGGCGATCGGGTCCTCGGGGTGGCGAGCCTGGCCTTCGATCTCTCCGTGTGGGACATCTTCGGTGTGCTCGCGGCCGGTGGTGCCGTGGTGCTCCCGGAGCAGAACCGCGCGACCGATCCGTCGCATTGGCTGGAGCTGGTGCGGCGGCATTCGGTCACCCTCTGGAACAGCGTGCCCGGGCAGTTGCAGATGCTGCTCGACGTCCTCGACGGCGAGCCCGCAGCCGACTCACTGCGCCTGGTGTTGTTGTCCGGCGATTGGATTGCGCTGGACCTGCCCGACCGGATGCGCGCGAACCACCCGGGTGTACAGGTGGTGGGCCTGGGCGGGGCCACCGAGGCGGCCATCTGGTCGATCCATCACCCGGTCGGGACAATCGACCCCGAGTGGCGCAGCATCCCCTACGGCACCCCGTTGCGCAACCAGACCATGCATGTGCTGGACGACGCGCTGCAGGACTGTCCCGAGCATGTCACCGGCGAGATCTACATCGGCGGAATCGGCTTGGCCGAAGGGTATCTGGGGGAGGCCGAGCTGACCGACCAGCGATTCCGGCGCCATCCGCGCACCGGCGCCCGCCTGTACCGCACGGGCGACCTCGGACGGTTCCACCCGGACGGCCGGCTGGAATTCCTCGGGCGCGAAGACACTCAGGTCAAGATCCGCGGCCACCGCGTCGAATTGGGTGAGGTGGAGTCGGCGCTGCGCCGCCATCCCGCCGTGGCCGACGCCGCGGTGCTGGTCGACGGCCGGGGCCCCGCCGCGCGGCTGCTCGGCTTCGCCGAGATCGCGACCGACGGCTCCGGCGATCCCGGCCTCGGCGAGACGGCCGCGGCCGAAGTGCTCGCCACCGCCGAAAACGCCGCTGCCGCAGCTCACGACGACATCGACGGCGAATCGTTCGTGGCGCTGATGCAGGCGGTCGACGAGATGGCCATGTTGTCCATCGCCGCCCAGCTGCGCGCCGCCGGTCTGTTCGACGATCGCGAGCGTGCCTACGACATCGCCGAAATCGCCGCTGCCACAGGCGTTTCCGATCGACAGCACGGCCTGCTGAAACGCTGGCTGGCCGCCCTCGCGGACGGCGGCGCGGTGGTGCACGAGCCCGGAACCGGCCGCTACCGCGACCTGATCGCGGCCGGTCCGCGAGCGGTCGAGGCGGCGTGGCGGCGCATCGACGAGCTGGAGGAGATCGTCGGCTACGGCAGCGAAACCCTGTCCTACATCCGGGCCTGTAGCAGCCGGCTGGACGAGCTGTTGCGCGGCGAACTCGACGTGCGGGAATTGCTGTTCCCCGCCGGGAAACCCGGCGCCGCGCATGCCGTCTACCGGACGAATCTGGTGGCGCGCAGTGCGCACCGCATCGTGATCGACACCGTGCGGGAGGTGGCTCGACGCACGCCGCACCGGTTGCGGATGCTCGAAGTCGGCGCGGGTATCGCGGGTACGAGCACCGATCTGATCCCCGCCCTGGCGGAGTTCGAGCCGGACTACCGGTTCACGGACGTGTCGGAGTACTTCCTCGGTGAGGCCCGGAAGAAGTTCGCCGAGTATCCGTGGGTTCGGTACGGACGCTTCGACATCAACGCCGACGCGCTGGAGCAGGGGCTGCGGCCCAATTCGGCCGACGTGATCCTGTGCGCGAACGTTCTGCACAACTCCGTCGACGCCGACGAGGTCCTGGCGCGGCTGCGGGACCTGCTCGCGCCGGGCGGCTGGCTGATCTTCCTCGAACCCACCCGGCAGCACAACTACGCGCTGCTGGTGTCGATGGAATTCGAATTCTTCAGCGAACTCACCGCCTTCACCGATGTGCGCGCGGGCACCGGGCAGGCGTTCTTCACCCGCGAGCAATGGCTGCGGCAACTCGACGACGCGGGCGCCGATCACGTGCGTGTACTGCCCGCCGAGAACGAGCCGCTGGCGGCCTCCGGCCAGGGTGTCTTCATCGCCCGGTTCAAAGGTGAGCGGCGTACGGTGACCGAACAGCAGCTCACCGAGCACGTGGCGGCACTGCTTCCCGACCATATGGTCCCCGGCGAAATGCATCTGCTCGACACCTTGCCGCGCTCGGCGAACGGGAAACTGGACCGCAAGGCCCTGGCCGGGCGCGCCGCCGCCGTCCCGGCCGCCGCCGCGGACTCGGCCTATGTACCGCCCGCCGACGAGATCGAGCAGCGGATCGCGCAATTGTGGCAGGAAATGCTCGGCGTCCCACGGGTCGGGCGTGACCAGAATTTCTATGCCCTGGGCGGTGATTCGCTGCTGTTGTCGCAGATGGTCGGGCGGCTGCGGGAACGGGTGCCCGAGGTCGCCGACATCGAATGGCAGGAACTGCTGCGGGATATGCTGCGCAATCCCACCGTCGCCGCGCTCGCCGCCCGCCGCCACCGTGCGGAGGCCGCCGCGTCGCCGGCGGTGCCGCGGACAGCCGTGCGGTCCCTGGGCGGTGTGTCCGGGCACGACAGCGGCGCCTGGGTGCTCGTGCACGGCGGTACCGGCACACTGGCGCCCTATCAGGCGCTGCTGCCACACCTGCGCTCGGCGCATCCCGGCGCGTTGCTCGGTCTCGAGGTGACCGACCCGGCACGGTATCTGAATCTTCCCGCGGACACCGTGATCGCCAGGCAGGCAGCCGATTACGCGACGGAGCTGCTCGAGCACGATCGCCGCTTCCGGATCATCGGATACTCGGTCGGCGGCCTGCTCGCCGCCGAGATCGCGCGCACCCTCACCGAGGCGGGCGCGACGGTGGACGAGCTGACGGTGATCGGCTCCTATCAGCCGCCCGCAGTGCATGACGAACTGCTGGTCGAGTACATCTTCGCGCAGGCCGTGGGGGTCGACCCGGCGGCAGCCGGATTCCCGTCCGACACAGCGGCGTTCGAGACGGCGCTGCGCATTGTCCTCGACCGCACCCCCGACCGGGTGCCCGCGGGCGCACTGACGGATCTGAACGGCGCCGCGGCCCCGCTGGCCGCGAAACTCCGTGATCTGGCGAGGGTGCCACGAGCCGACCGCGTCGCCGCCCTGCACGCCGCCGCCACCGGCGCGACCGGACCGTACGTGTCCGGCGGGGTCGCGCTGGACGAATTCCGCAGGCAGTTCGACATTTTCGCGCACAACCTGCGGGCCATGGGCGCTCACCGTGCCGAACCCTATTTCGGCCCGATCCGCGTACTGCGCAACAGCGAGTCGGCGACAGCGCTCGGCGCCGGCTCGGAGGTGGACCGCTTCTGGTCGCGGATCGGTCTCGGCGAGCTCGTCATCGAGGACATCCCCGGCGACCACCTCAGCGCCATGTCCGCCACCCACGCCGCCACCCTGGCCGCCCGCATCACCACCCCGCTCCCGGCCTCCAGCATCGAGCAACCGTGACCGGGCAGGACGCGGGAACGGTGGAATCGCTTGTGGGCCGGGTGAAGTCGTGACGGTGGCGGTGCTCGGGGCGACGGGGGTGGTCGGCCGGGCCGCGGTGCGGATGCTCACCCGGCTGGGCATCGGCGGGCTGCGGGTCGGCGCGCGGGATCCGAGCCGGGCCGAGTGGGGCGCATTGCCGCGTGATGTGGAACCGCGGCGGGTGGATGCGCGGGACGCGGGCTCGCTGGCGGAGTTCTGTGCGGGGACGAGCCTGGTGCTCAATTGCGCGGGACCGTCCTACCTCCTGCTGGATCGGGTGGCGCGGGCGGCCCTCTCGGCCGGAGCCGACTATGTCGACGTCTCGGGTGACGGGCCCACCTATCGGCTGCTCGAAGGGTCACCACTGGTGGCCGGCGGGCGGACCGCCGTGCTGTCCGCCGGGATGCTGCCCGGCCTGGCCAATGTCGTCCCCCGGGTGCTGTCCGACGATCTCGCCGGGGCGCGGCTGGTCGTCTACGCGGGCGGCATCGAGCCGTTCGCGGCGGCGTCGGCAGGAGATCTCGCCCTGTCGCTCGACAGCTCCGATGCCACCGACGGTCACTGGTACGGCGAGACGCTGGCGGCGTGGTCGGGCGGCGAGCGACGGCGCAATGCCCTGCCGGTGCGCGAGGATGTCGAGGTCGCCGGATTCCCCGGCCGGGTGACCACGATGCCGTTCCTCACCGCCGACGCCGAGCGGCTGGCCCGGTCGGCCGGACTGCGAGAACTGCACTGGCACAACGTCTTCGTGGGCAACGCGCTGCGCCTGACGCTCACCCGGCTGCGCGGCCGCGTCCCCCGTGACGCCGCGGCGCTGCCGCCGGTCGTCGAGGAGATCCGCGCGGCGGCCGAACTCGATCTGGCCGGACTGGACCCGTTCTACCTGATGGCGTTCACCGTCTCCCGTCCGGATCGCACCGACACCGCCGTGCTGCGCGCCCCGAGCAGTTTCGAATTGACCGCCGCCACCGCCGCGTACACGGTCGACGCCGTGCTGTCCGGAACCGTACCGCCGGGCCTGCACTACGCCGACGACGTCCTGGACCCCCACGGTCTGCTCGACGGCGTGTCCGCCCTCGGCGCGCTGCCCGTCCGGCAGATCCATGGTCACGCCCACGACGAACCGATGGAGACAGGGAGCCTGTGAACGACTCACCACAGCCACGCGGCAGCCTGCCCGCGAAACCGAAGGTCGTCGTGTGCGGCACATCGTTCGGCCGGGTGTATCTGCAAGCGGTGCACGAGGACCCGGAGGTGGAGCTGGCGGGAGTCGTCTCGCGCGGCAGCGCCGCCTCGCGGGAGTACGCGAAAACCTATGGGGTACCGCACTATATCGGTGTCGAGCAGGTGCCCGGCGACATCGACATCGCCTGCGTCGCCGTGCGCGCGGGCGCGGCGGGCGGTGAGGGCGCGAAGCTGGCCCAGAGCCTGCTGGCCCGGGGAATCCATGTGCTGCAAGAGCATCTGCTGCACCCCGACGAACTGACCGACTGCCTGCGGACCGCCCGTGAACACGGGGTTCGCTACCGGCTCAACTCGTTCTACCCGCAGCTGCGGCCGGTTCAGCTGTTCTTGCACGCGGCCCGGATCCTCCGGGAGCGGCAGCGACCGCTGCATGTGGACGCCGCCGCCGGCAGCCAGGTGGTCTATTCGCTGCTCGACATCATCGGCCGGGCCGTCGGTCGCCTGCGGCCGTGGGCGATCGGCGACCCGGCTCCCATACCGCCCGAGTTGGCCGCACTGGCCGATCCGCCCATGCCCTACACCCACTTGGCCGCGGTGATCGGCGGCGTCCCGGTGTCGTTGCGGGTGCAGAACCAGATCCATCCCGCGGACCCGGACAATCACGCGCTGCTGCTGCACCGGCTGGCGATCGCGTTCGACGGCGGGGTGCTGACCCTCGCCGACACCCACGGCCCCGTGCTGTGGAGCCCGCGGCTGCACACCGACCGCGATGCGACCGGGCGCTTGCGCATGGCCGGACCGGGCACCGAACGCCTGGCGGTGCCGAGCACCGAAACGCTGGATTCCGCTGTCGCGCCGACATTTCGGGCCATCTTCGACGACCTCTGGCCGGACAGCGTGCGTGTCGCGCTGGCACAGTTGCGGGCCGATATCGCCGACCCGCACCGATCCGTCGGCGCGGCCCAGTGGGCGGTCACCGTCACCGCCCTCTGGCAACGCCTCACGACCGTTCTCGGCCAGCCCGAACTGATCCGGCCCTCGACGCCCGCACCGGTGCCACTGCCGGAGCTGCTCGCCGCCCGGCCCCCGCGGATCGGAGACCTGCCGTGACCGTCCCCGCCCGCGAATCGACCGACCTGCAGGACTTCTCGGCCGACCCGTACGCGACGATGCGGCGTCTGTACCTGGAGAACGGCGCGATCTCCCGGCTCGGCACGGGCCCGATGAGTTTCCGGCTGGCCCTGGGCACCGAGGCGTGCGAGTTCATCCTCGCGAACAATCACCTGTTCAGCTGGGAACAGGCCTTCGCGGCACTGGCACCGCTGACCGGGTCCGCCGCTCTGCTGGTCAACGACGGTGACCGGCACCGTCGGCTGCGCCGTTTGGTCACACCGGCTTTCACCGTTCGCCGGGTCGCCGAGCATCGCGAGACGGTCGTCCGCCACGTCGAGGCGGCCATCGCGGGATGGGCTCCGGGTGATGTCGTCGACATCTACGTCCCACTGCGCCGGGCACTGCGCCTGGCGACGCTGGAGAGCCTGTTCGGCGCGGCCGCCATGGAACGCTCCGAGGGGCTGGACGACTGGCTGCACGACATCCACCGCGCCATCGACACCGATGTGGTCGGCGGCGCCCTCGAACGCGGCTCCGGATCACCGGTCTGGCGCCGGGCACTGCTCGCCCGCTCCTCGGTCCATCGCTGGGTCGTCGCGGAGATCGAACGGCGCGATCGGGCCGAACCCGGTAGCGACGTCCTCGGCGTGCTGCTGCGCGGGGTCGACGGTACCCGGCTCACCGCCGACGAGATCACCGACCAGCTGGTCAGCCTGCTCGAGGCGGGCGCCGAAACGACTGCGGCGCAACTGTCCTGGATGATCTACTGCACGATGCGCGAGCACGAGGTGTGGGCCGATATCCGGTCGGTGGTCGCGGATCCGGTCCGCCTGGACCACATCGTGTCGGAGACCATGCGGCTCTACCCCGCCACGGCCGTCATCTCGCGCAAGGTCGCCACCGGTTTCACTCTGGCCGGGCAGCGGTTCCATCCCGGAGATCTGTTGCTGTTCAGTCCTTTTCACACGCACCGGCTGCCCGCGGTGTGGCCGGACCCGGAACGGTTCGACCCGCGGCGATGGGATCCGGGCGCCGAGCATTATCGCCGACCGGCACCGTACGAGTTCCTGCCGTTCGGCGTCGGCACGCACCGTTGCGTCGGCGCGAACTTCGCCGTGATGGCGGTCAAGGCCGCCTTCGCCGCGATCGTCGGGCGCGTCGACGGCGAATTGCTGACGACCGAGGCGCGTCCGGCGGGACTGATCGGAATGCGTCCGAGTGCCGGAATCACCGTGCGGATCACCGAAAAGCGCTGAACCACAAAGGATCTTCGCCGACCGGCATACTCACCGGCCGGTGGTGGTGGCGCCGTTGCGGTAGCGGCCCGGTGACATGCCGAACTGTTTCTTGAACGCGTGGGCGAAGGCATAGGTGGTGGCGTACCCGACCTGCTCGGCGATGGCGGACAAGGGGTCGGTGGTCTCGCGCAGCAGGCCCGCGGCCCGCGTCAGGCGCCACCAGGTCAGGTAACCCATCGGCGGCTGGCCCACCAGCGTGGCGAACCGGCGGGTCAGGGTGGCGCGGGAGACGCCGACCTCGGCGGCGAGCCGGTCGTTGCTCCAGTGCGCGGCCGGGTCGGTGTGCAGCGCCCGCAGGGCGGCGGCGGTGACCGTTTCGGTGAGCGCGGCAGGCCAGACACCGGTCCCGCTCTCGGCCATCCACGCGCGGATCATGGAGACCAGCAACAGATCCAGCAGACTCGGCACGGCGATGCAGGCACCGGGGCGGCGCTGGTCGGCTTCCAGCGCCAGCAGGTCGATGGCGGCGCGGAGTTCCGGGTGGTCACCGAGCCGCGCCGGAGGCGGTTTCGGCTCTCACCGCCGCGCTCCACTGCTCGAACGGAACGGTCTGCGCGACCGTGCGGGTGTCGGCGGCCCGATCGGCGAGCACATGCCCGGTTCCGTGCGGCAGCAGGACGGCGTCACCGGTTCCCAACGTCACCGGTTCCCAACGTCACCGCATCGCCGTCGTCGGGCAGCACCCAGCAGTTGCCCCGCAGGACGATGTGGAACGCGGCGCCCGAGTACGAGCCCTGGAATCCGCGCCCGGCCACACGCCGGGTTCCGCGGTCGTGCACCTGACATCCGGCACCGACCGTTGCGATCTTCGTCGGCGATATGGTGCACAGCCCGATGCAGCTGCTGCACCCATCGCACAGCAGCTGCCTGTGCCTGGACCCGCGCCGGGCCGCGACCACCCGGCGCCGCGTCCTCGAACGCGCCGCCGACCAACGGCAATTGGTGATCCCCGCGCACTTCTCCGGCCCGGGGGCGGTGGAAATCCGGCGCGCGGGAACCACTTTCACGCTGGGCGAGTGGGCGCCCGCAGGACACCCGCCTGTGCGGTGAGTTGCTCACCGGCCAGCCCGGTTTCCGCCGCCAGGTCGTCGATACCGAAGGTGTGCCACTCGCTGACGTTGCGCACCACCCTGGTGGGCGCGGCATCGCCGCTGATCCGCCACGTCGAGGTGATCCGGATCAGGTCGCCGCCGATCGGCTCGGCCTCGATGGACCCCTCGTAGGCCAGATCCCCGATCTGCTCGCGAGCCAGATCCATCTTCGGCATGGCCATCGGGCGGGTGACCGGCAGCAGTTCCACCAGCACCGGCGCGCCGGGGGCGAGCCGGGGCAGGACCCGGTCCCACAGTGCCCGGCGGCCTTCCGCCCCGATATGACCGAGCACGCCGAAAAGCACCAGCGCCGAAATGGTTTCGGGCAGTACGACCGCTTCCGCCGCCTCCGGCACGATGGTCACCCGTCGCCGGAGGTCCTCGTCGGCGAGCACGTCGTGGGTCAGGACCGCCCGCATCGCCGGGGCGGGTTCGCAGGCCAGGATCTTCGCCGACGGCAGCACCTCGGCGACGATGCGGCACGCCCGCCCCGTGCCCGCTCCGATGTCGACCACCGGACCCGCGCTCGGATCGACCTCGGCCAGGATCTTGCGCAGGGCGGCTTCACCCTCGGCGTGGGCGCGGGGCACCAGGTCGTAGAACTCGGCGACCGGCGAGTAGAAGTCTTCCATGCACATCTCCTGTGTTGCGATCGAGCGGGCGTCTTATTGAAAAAGGTTATCATTAACACTCGCTCGACGGCCGCCGGATCGATCGCCGCCAACCCGACGGGCGATCGATCCGGCAACGCACGATCGGCGGTCGGTGGGCAGAGCCACCGACCGCCGTCGTGCTTATGGATGTGTCACCGCGAGAGCGTGTTTCGCAGCTCGGTGAGGGTGGCGCGGCGCTGGTAGGCGATCCAGACGAAGATCGCTGCGAGTGCCAGCGGGAAGATCGCCATCGCGGGCTTGTCGGCGATGAAGGCCTGGGTTCCGGCGGCGAGCACGGTGAGCACGGCCAGGCCCGCGGCGGCCAGGGCGCTGAGCCGCGGCACCATCAGGCCGATACCGCCCGCGACCTCCGCGAGCCCGATGAAGATGAGCAGCCCGAGCGGCATGGACAGATTCTCGGAGGTGTTCTCCGCCAAGGAGGCCGGCATCACGAGCTTGGGCCCGCCGGAGGCGATGACGAAGAACAGGCCGAGGAAGATCTGCAGCGTCCACAGGACACGGTTCACGATCTTGCCGGGACGGTCGGTAACGGCGAAGTCGGCGGAGGAGGTGGCGGTGGTCATTTCTGGTCCTTCTGGTCGGTCGCGCCGGGTTGGTAGCGCGTTCAACACATACGACGGAGCACCACTCGCGGACTCATCGCTGTCGACGAAGAATTTTCGACAGGGTTCAACGGTGCGTCGGGAACCCGCAGTGGTCGAGGAGGTTCGGGTCGTCGAAGACGGTGATGTGGGTGATGGCCTCGGCGGTGGTGGCGAGGACGGCGATTCCGAAGGGGACGTAGGCGCCGGTGGTGCCGCGGAAGTAGGCCGCGGCGGCAAGCTGGCCGTTGACGGTGGTGGGCAGCAGTCGCCAGGTCCCGGGAGCACCGAGGACCTGGTGTGCCAGGAAGGCGACGCAGGTCCGCTTGCCGGAGAACCAGGTTCGAGACGGGGGCATCTCGATCACCGCGTCTCGGTGCAGGATCCGCTCGAGCAGGGTGGCGTCGGCAGTTTCGAAGGCCGTGATGTATTCCTCGAGCAGGGCGCGGCCGCGCGGATCGGTGGGTTCGCCCCGGTGTGCCGCTGCCCGGGCGAGATCGCCGACGCGGGCGCGGGCGCGCTGCAGGGTGCTCTTGACCGCGGCGGTGCTGGTGTCGAGCAGATCGGCGACCTCGGCTGCCGGGAAGTCCAGCACGTCGCGCAGGATCAGCACGGCACGCTGGCGCCCGGACAGGTGTTGCAGCGTGGCGATCAGTGCGAGCCGGAGGCTGTCGCGGGTGACCGCCACCGCCGCCGGATCGTCGGATGCGGAGGTCACCAGAGCGTCCGGCAGGGGCCCCAGCCATGCGACGCCGTCGTCGGCGGAATCCGGTGTGGCATAAGGGTTCGCACTGGCGGCGTCCAGGCCGGAGGGCAGGACGCGGCGGCCGCGGTGGGTCAGCGCCGTCAGGCACGCGTTGGTGGCGATGCGGTAGAGCCACGTCCGGACCGAGGAGCGGGACTGGAACCCGTCGTAGCCGCGCCATGCCCGCAGGTACGTCTCCTGCACCAGGTCCTCGGCGTCCTCGTGTGAGCCGAGCATGCGATAGCAGTACGCCAGCAGCTCGCGCCGGTACGGCTGGGTCAGGTCGGCGAACTCGGCGTTCGGTGATCGATCCTCCGGCTGCACGGCGACCTTCCTTTCTCGGGACATCGGACTGTATCGCGGCCGGAAGGCGCGAAATTTCTCGCGCGCCACCCGATTCCTTTCCCGCCCGGCCCTGGTCCATATCCCCGCAACCCCCAACCGGAAGGACCGAACACTCATGACCACCGCACTGGACCAGGCGGCTCGCACGCTCATCGACGGCCCCCACGCGGCGATTCTCGCTACCACCAACGCCGACGGGCGCCCGCAATCGTCGGTGATCTTCGTGAAGTACGAGGGCGACGCCATCGTATTCAGCACCATCGAGGGTCGGTTGAAGACCCGCAACATGCGCCGGGACCCGCGCGTCAGCTTGCTGCTGTACGGCCGGAACGACGGCCGCTACGTCGAGGTCCGCGGCCGCGTCGACATCACCGCCGACCCCGGCAAGGTGCTGCTGCACGAGATGTACGGCCGCTACATGAACGGCGCGACCCCGCCCCCGGAACCGGACGCGGAACGGTTGATCGTGCGGATCACGCCGGAGCGCTGCTATGTCTGGCCACCCGCGAACAACTAGGTTCCGGCGTCCTCGTCGACCGGCGTGCCGCGGATGCGGAAGATCAGCCGCCGGTGCCCGGCCCGCACCGCGCCGCCCGAAACCGACTCGGATCGGCGGCGCCGCGGGGCGGCGGTCGAGGTGACCGGTGTCGTCCGCACGCCGCTCGCCGCAGGCGCGGGCACACCCGGAAGTCCCGCGCTCACTGCGGCATTCGGTCGCCCTCGCGCAGCAAACCGGACAGGACACCCCCGGCGCACGCGGTGGAGCGGCGGGTTGCCCGAACACCGGACCGCCGCTACTCTGGAATTTGCTCGAAAGTTACTGAAGTGTCCGGTTTTTGGTTTGTGTCCGATCTCCGAGGGATGGACTGAGACTATGACGTTTCTGGCACTCGGTTACCTGCGCACCGACATCTCGCGGCAGCGCCAGCAATGGGACGAAGCGCAAATCCGCAGCCTGGCACGGCGATTGGGTTACAACCTGTGCAAGACGATCGCTTTCAGCCACCGCACCGACGACCGTATGCGGCAGCTGGCGGACGCGGCCGTCGCCGCACGAGCGGACGCCGTCATCGTCCCCAGCGTCGATCACCTGGACTCCGGCACGGTGCCCGCCGGGCTGGTCGCGGCCACCGACATCATCACGGTGTCCCCGCAGCACACCTATGCCCGATGGTCCACGGGCGAGCTACCTTACGCGGGCGGAATGTAGCCCGAGCGGCACCGCGCCGGATGGGAGCGGCGCGTTCACAGTGTGTCGTATACCTCGGTGACGAGGTCGTAGGCGCGGCGATCGCCGGATAGCCAGTCCCGCCGCAGATTCGGGATGAAAGCGATCGCCACCTGATTGTCGATGTCCCCGAGGCCGACCGAACCGCCCGCGCCCGGATGTCCGAAGGCCGTCGGCCGCGCGCTGTGCGGCAGCACGAAATTCTGCGAAGGCAACATGTAGCCGAGGCCGAAGGCGCTTTCCAGCAGCAGCACCGCGTCCGGTCCGCGCACGTGTTCACGCGTCGCCTCCGCGAGCAACTCCGGGGCCAGCAGCGCGCCTGTGACGAGGTCGCTGTAGAAGCGGGGCCAACGCGCGTGCGGTGGTGACCAATCCGGTCGCGGGCCAGCCCCCGGCCAACACCTCCGGCTGGTTGTACGAGCCGGCCGGATTGGTCGATGCCCGGATCGCGAGCGAATCGGGATCCTGGTAGGCGCGCGCCATCGCGGCGACCGTTTCCGCGTCGATCGGCCCCGGATCGGTCCACCTCCGCTGCGGGGCGGGCGGGAATCCGACCCGTGCGGCTGCGGCGGCGACCTGTGGCGGCGCACCGATCCACAGCTCGTCGCCGAGGTGGCGGCGCACGTACTCACCGACGGTGGAACCTGTTGTCCTGCGGAGGAATTCGCCGACCAGCCAGCCGAAGGTCAGCGCGTGATAGCCGTGCCGGGCGCCGGGCGCCCAGAGGGGTCGCTGCCGCGCCAGCAGTGCGGCCATCGCCGCGGGGTCGGCGGCCTCGGCGACCGACACGGCCCGGTCGAAGGCCGGGAGCCCGGCACGGTGGGTCAGCAGATCCGCCAGTGTGGTCGAATCCTTGTCCGCGCCACCGTATTCCGGCCACCAGGTCACCACGGGGTCGTCCAGGTTCACGCCGGCCCGGGCGGCCACCAGGAGGGCGGCCGTGGCGGTGACGGCCTTGGTGCACGAGAACGTCACCGACGGCGTGTCCCGCTGCCAGGGCCGACCCGTCCGCGAGTCCGCGACGTCGCCCCACAGATCGGCGACCACGATGCCCCCGACGAACACCGTCACGGCGGCCCCGCTGTACTGCCCGTCGGCGAAACTGGCCTCGAACACCTCGCGCACCGACCGGAACGCCGGATCGACCCAGCCGTTCACGCATTCCTTCACGACAATATTAGAACACGTTCTAGGATTGCCGGTCGTCGTACCCGGTCCGCGCCGTGGCTCGCGGTACCCTGCGATACACTGCTCGCAGCGGCATCGCCCGCCGCGCGACGATCGCGGTATCGGCACAGTTCCACCGCGCTCCGTGCGTAATTCGTGCGACGAGTTCAGCACTTCCTTCCCTCTTTCCGGTCATTTCCCGATGCCCGACGTGCTGCCTCGCCCGAATTCTCGATCACCCGCCGGGATGCCGTTCCGGCCCGGCCCACTCACCGAAATGGAGTGAAACACCATGAATGCCAACCGCATTGCCATCGGAACCGAGCGAGCGATCCTCGAACACCTACTCGACCGCAATCGCGAAGCGCTGATCGAGACGGTCCGGGGCCTGTCCGAGGCCGACGCCCGCCGACGGCTCGTCGCGTCGCTCACGACCCCGATCTCCCTGATCAAGCACGCCGCCGCCGCGGAAAGGATCTGGTTCCAGCGATTCTGGGCCGGACTGGACGAATCCGAATGCGACGGATATTCCCGCCGCGACGAGGGCACGTTCGCCGCCGCCGACGACGAGTCGCTGGCCGATGTCATCGCCGAGTTCGAACGCGCGAGCCGCCGCTCCCGTGAGATCGCGTCCCGCTTCGCACTGGACGACACCAAAGACGTTCCGCGCGAAGGGAGTATCAGCATGCGCTGGACCCTGCTCGTGATGATCCAGGAGTTCGCCAGGCACGCGGGTCACGGCGACATCCTCCGCGAACAGATCGACGAGCCACTGCGTTAGCGGGACCCCTCCCGGCGGACCGGCCGTAGCGTGGGCGGGCCTCGAACGGCACGGAACGTTCGAGGAACGCATCGACAGAATCGAGGTACCGCAGTGGATTCCGTTCGGACATTCGACGACGACAATGTGTACGAACCGCCGATGCTGGTGGAGGTCGGGACGTTCGCCGAGATGACACAGGGATCGAGTTACGTGATCATCGAGGGCTACCCGAGCGCCTGGGGCTCCAACTACTAGTCCGTGTTCCGCGGTGGCCCATGGCCGCGCCGGTCGTGGGCCATTCGCCTTCCTGTGCAAGGGAGATCGATCATGCGCGGTGAAACACCATGCTGGTTCGTCTGCGTGCCGGACAGCGCGATCGGCGACACGCTCGCGCGGCTGCGCTCGCGGGCCGACCGGGTCATTGCCCATCCGTCCGGACGGCCCTGGTTGCTGGGCAATTGGCGCGACGATCAGATGACGGTGGCGCGGGCCGCGAACGCGGTCCTGGCCGTCATCGGCAGGTCCGCCACCTCACCCGCCGAACTCGAAAGGCGCGTAGGGAAAGTGCGCGGACCGGCCGACGTGGAGGCGGCCGCCGGTGCCCTGCCCGGCAGCTACCACCTGCTCGCTGCCGTTGCCGGCCAGTGTTATCTGCGTGGGTCGGCGTCGGGCTCGCGCAGGTGCTTCCACGCCACGGTCGACGGTGTGACCGTGGGCGCGGACCGGGCGCGCACCCTGGCCTGGTTGATCGACGCCGACGTGGACGACCGGCAAGTGGCGGCCCAACTCGCCTATCCCGTGCTGCCCGCTCCACTGAGCGGCCGCGCGATGTGGCGCGGCGTGCACGCCGTCGCACCCGATCACGCGCTGGTGCTCGCACGCGAGGGCACCCATCGGACGACGCGGTGGTGGCGGCCCCCACCCGCCGACGCGGGATTCGCGCAGGGCGCTGCCGCATTGCGCCGCGCCCTGCGCGAGGCGGTGGCGTTGCGTGCCCGTCCGGGAGAGGTCGTCGGCGCGGATCTGTCGGGCGGAATGGATTCGACGTCGGTATGTTTTCTCGCCGCGCAGGCCGGAGCGCGCCCGGTCACCGCCACCCTGCACTGGTCGGCTCCGGGCAATGAGGACCACGCCTACGCCGATCACGCCGCCGATCACCTCCCCGGGGTCGAACGACTCGTCTTTCCCTCGGCCGAATTACCCGAGTTCCTCGCGGGTCTGACCCATCGCCATCAGCCCGCGGACGAGCCCATGGGCATCGTCCGCGACCGCGCGCAGCAGCGAGCGATAGCCGAACTCATGGTCGCGCGCGGCGCCTCGGTCCGGTTGACGGGCCACGGCGGCGACTATCTCGTCGTGCCGCCTGCCCTGTATGTGCACGATCTGCTGCGCCGCCGTCCCGTGGCGGCGCTGCGGCACCTCACCGGATTGCGGGCGCGCGGGCGCTGGAGTCCGAGCGCGACCATTCGCCTGTCGGCCCATCGGAGTCCCTACTCCCGCTGGCTCGTCGCGGCGAGTGGCCGGCTGCGGGATACCGATACCGTGTCGACGCCGGACGAATGGGGTGAGAGATTCCGGCTGCCGCCGTGGGCCGGCGAGGCAGCCGCCGAAATGCTCGGTGAACTCTTGCGTTCCGCCGCGGCCGCGGCGACACCGCTGTCCGACGAGCGCGGGAGACACGCCTGGATACAGCAGATCCGCGAAGCCGGTCGCGGAGCCAGGATTCTCGCCCAGCTCTCCGAGCCGATCGGCCTCGACACCGACAGCCCGTTCTGTGACGACTCGGTAGTCGAGGCGTGCCTGAGCGTTCACCCCGAACTGGCGCGCAACCCGTGGTCGTACAAGCCGCTGCTCGCCGAAGCCATGCGGGGGCTCGTCCCGCCGCGAATACTCCGCCGCAGCACCAAGGACCACTGCACCGAGGAATGGTTCGGGGGCCTGCGGGCGCACCGCCGCGACCTCATGGACTGGGCCGAGGACGCACGTCTGGTCGCCATGGGCCTGGTCGACGCATCCGCACTGCGCCGCGCGGTCGCCGGTCCCGCCATGCTCACCGGCGGTTTCACCCAGCTGGACAACACGCTGGGAGCCGAGGAATGGCTACGCGATCTCGCCGCGCACCCCGTCCCCGCCTACTTGTCCCGCACCGACACCTCCGTGCCCCGATGACACCCGGACCGCCTCGAAGGAGCGCCTGGAAATGAACCGACTCCGCGACGACGTCAGCCTGTGCGTCACCGCAGACGGCACGATTCTCCTCGATGAACGAAGCGGCCGATACTGGCAGCTCAACACGACCGGTGCGGAGATCCTGACCGCCCTGCTGGACGGTGTCGCCGAGGACGAGGTGGTCCGCAGGCTGACCGAAACCCGGCCGGTCAGCCGCGAACGCGCGGCGGCCGACGTCGCTGACCTACTGGCCCAGCTGGCCCGTGCCGACCTGTTCAAAGCCTCGTGAACCACGACCAGACCCTGGCCGGGTCCACTCCGCTGCCGCTGTCCCGGCGCCTCGGTCCCTACACCGCCGTCGTCGTCGCCGGAGTCCTCGCGCGGCTCTCCCCGCGCCGCCTGCGCGCGGTGCTGACCCTGCTGCGGCGCGGCGCGGCACCCGCCGACCACAGCCGGGCGCTGTGGGCGCGCGAGGCCGTCACCGCGGTCAGTACACGGTGCGCCGGTAGGTACTGCCTGCAACGTTCCATCGCCACCGCGGTGCTGTGCCGTCTCACCGGCACCTGGCCGACCTGGTGTACCGGAGTGCGCACCGCACCCACCGCGGCACACGCCTGGGTCGAGGCGGAAGGCCGCGCCGTCGGCGAACCACCCGACACCGCCGCCTATCACGTCCTCCTCGCCGTCCCGCCGATGCCCAGCCCGCGATAGGCGCGCACATCTATTGGAATGGACCATTCCGTTCTGATAGAGTGGAGTGCAGCAGGCCGCCGAGAGGGTGGTCCGAACGAGAGGCGAGATCGATGGGCGAGAACACCGTGACCGAATGGGCCGTGCTGAACGAGGCGCACGCCGCGCTGCGAAACGTGGTACGCGGGCTGACGGCGGAGGATCTGGGGCGTCCGACGCCCTGCGCGGAATGGACTGTGGCGCAAGTGATTCAGCATGCGGCGGGGGATCAGGTGGCGTATGCCGCCTTCCTCACCGGCGGTCCGGGACCGGACGAGAATCCGTTCGCGCCGTCGGGCACTCTCGCCGAATCCGCCGAGGTGACCATCGAGCGCGCGATGGCGGCGGCCGCCGCGGCGTGGGCGACGGTTCCCGCTGCGACCGAAGAGGTTTCGGTGCCCATTCCGCCGAACAAGCTGACCGCCGAACTGGGTGTCGGGGCCTGCGCGCTCGATGCCGCGGTGCACGCCTGGGATCTGGCCGTCGCCTCCGGTCAGCCGTCACCGCTCACGCCCGAGCTGGCGCGGCGATTGCTGCCGGTCGCCCACGTGCTGGCCGACCCGCTGCGCGGTTTCGCCTTCGCGGAAGCGCTGCGCGGCAACGACTCCGGTGACCCCGATGCGCTGCTGCGCTACCTCGGGCGCGATCCGCGGTGGCGGGCCTGACCGGACCGCCTCAGCTCGGCCGGGGCCGCTCCGGCAGCAAACCGTCGAGCATCCGCCGCGCCGCCGTAGCGGTGTCGTAGCGGGCCGTGCTCCGTGCCCAGTGTGGCAACAGCCGGACGACGGCGGGGAATCCGGCGAGGAGTTCGGGGGTGGCGGCCTCGGTCCAGTGCGCGGGCGGGCGCCCGTCGGCGGCGGCCTGATCGCGCTTCTCGGCCGCGCGGCGGGCCATCAGCTCGCCGAGGGCGAACCGCCACATCACCCCGTAGAGGACCACCGCGTCCTCGTCGGACGCACCGAGTTCGTTCGCGGCGCGGACGAATTCGTCGAGGATCCACATCGCCGCGCGGCCGAAGGTCTCGCCGGTGACGAGAATGTCGAGGACCCAGGGCAATCGGTGCAGGGTATCGATGAGGTACACCACGATCGTCACCAGGCGCTCGCGCGGATCCTCCGGCAGTGCCGGCCGTTCCAGCTCGTCGGCGCGAGCGCTGAGTACCGCGAAGAACAGGGCGTTCTTGGTCGGGAAGTGGTAATAGATCGCGGCCACGCTGACATCGAGTTCGCGGGCCAGTCGACGCATGGTGAATCCGTCGACGCCGGCCGTGGTGAGTAGCCGCGTCGTAGCGGCTACCACGGTCTCGCGGTCGACCCGGACCGGGCGGCCACGTTTCGGGGTGGTGGGGGACGACAAGGCGCTCCTTTCTGCGGAATCGAAGCTCTCGACAGCATGGTTAGGGTGTGCTAACCCTATTAAAAATACATGTTCGGAAATTATGAGAGGTTGCTCCTATGCCCGCACGCGAGTCCGAGCATCCGAAGGCGGTCCTGCTGGTCGTCTTCCTGGTGATGTTCCTGGTGTCCCTCGACCTTTCGATAGTCAACGTGGCGTTACCCGATATCGACGCCGCGCTGGAGTTCGGTCCCTCGGCGTTGAGTTGGGTGATCAACGCGTTCATGCTTCCCTACGCCGGCCTGATGCTGCTGGGCGGGCGGCTGGCGGACCTGACCGGCCGCCGCCGGCTGCTGCTGGCGGCCCTCGTCCTGTTCGCGGTCGCCAGTGCCGCCGGTGGCGCCGCGCAGGAAGGCTGGCACCTGATCGCGGCGCGGGCGGTGCAGGGGCTCGCGGCGGCGGTGTTGTCGCCGATGTCGCTGGCGCTGGTGACCTCGGAGTTTCCGGAGGGGCCCGCACGGTCGAAGGCGATGGCGGTCTGGGGCGGTGCCGGTGCGGCGGGTGGCGCGTTCGGTGTCGTCATGAGCGGCGTGCTGACCGACAATCTCGACTGGCGCTGGGTGATGTGGGTGAATCTGGTGTTCGTCGCCGTCGCGCTGGCCGCCGTCGTGCGCGGCGTGCGGGACAGGCCGGTCGCCGGGCGCGGGCCGATCGATCTGCTCGGCGCGGTGGCGGTCACCGTCGGGATGACGGCGCTGGTGGCGGCGGTCATCGCCACCGAGCGGCAGGCGTGGGGATCACCGGTCGTGCTGGGCTGGTTCGCGGGTGGGATCGTGGCGCTGACGGTGTTCGTCCTGGCCGAACTGCGCGCGGCCGACCCGCTGGTGCCGCTCGGCTTCCTGCGGCGGCGGTCGCTGATCGGCGCGACCGTGTTCGGGTTCATGCTGGTGTCCGGACAGGTCGCCAGCTTCTACTTCGTCTCGCAGTTCCTCCAGCGCGTGCTCGAATACAGTTCCACCGCAACCGGTTTGGCGTTCCTGCCGTTCTGTGTGGGAGTTTTCGTCGGCCTGCGCGCGGCGCAGGGAGTGATCGGCCGCGCCGGGGCCCGGCACGTCATTCTGGCCGGCGGCCTGCTCGGTGCGCTCGGACTGCTGTGGTTCGGGCGTGCGACGGAGTCGAGCGGATTCCTCACCGCGGTACTGGGGCCGTCGCTGGTGTGCAGCATCGGCGTCGGTGCGGCCATGGTGGCCATGGGTGTGGCCGGAGTGTCCGGGGTGGCCGCGGAACAGGCCGGGCTGGCGTCCGGAGTCCTCAACAGCTCACGGCAACTCGGCGGCTCGCTCGGTCTCGCGGTGCTGGTCACCGTATCCGGCAACATCATCGGCGACTCGCACGCGAAAACCGATCTCGCACACGGCTATACGACCGCGCTCACGATCGCCGCCGGGCTGCTGGCGGTCGGCTCCGTCGCCGCGGCGATCATTCTGCCCGGCCGCTCGGCGCCCGCCACCGCGCCGCCGGCGCCTGCCGCGGTACCCGTCGAGTAGCGGGGTGGGCTAGGCGAGATTCTCGACCGTGACGGGCTCGATGCCCTCGGCAGCGGGCAGGTCGAAACCGAATACCTGGCCGTAGAAGCTCAATTCGGCGTCCAGCGCCCGGCGGATGTTCTCCGCGCGCCGGAAGCCGTGTTGCTCGCCGTCGAAAACCAGGTACGCCACCGGGATGCGCCGCTCCCGCAGCGCATCGACGATCATCTGCGACTGATTCGGCGGTACCACCGGATCCGCACTGCCCTGCAACACGATCAGGGGTTTGCGGAACCGGTCGACGTGATGGATCGGCGAACGGTCGCGGTAGATGTCGCGCCTGGCCGGATACGCACCGACCAAGCGGTCGAGATAGCGGCTTTCGAACTTGTGGGTGTCGGCGGCGAGTGCCTCGAGATCGGCGATACCGAAATGGTCGGCTCCGGCGGCGAACGGGGTGTCCGCGCGGGCCAGCGCGGCCAGCGTGGTGTAACCGCCGGCGGAGCCGCCGCGGATGGCGAGCCGTCGCGGATCGACCCGGCCGCGCTCGCTCAGCCAGCGGGCCGCGGCGACGCAATCGGCCACGTCCACCACACCCCACGCACCCTCCAGCAGTTCGCGGTAGGCGCGGCCGTAACCGGTGGAGCCGGCGTAATTGACGTCGACCACGGCGAAGCCCCGACTGGTCCAGTACTGGGTCTGCGGTGTCAGCGCGGGCAGCGCGTGCGAGGTCGGCCCGCCGTGCATGAGGACCAGCAGCGGCGGCAGTTCCCCGGCCGGGCCGCGATACCGGCTGTTCGCGGGCGGGTAGAACAGCGCGTGCGCGGTGCGCGGCGCACCGGTGCGGTCCACCGAGGGAAAGCGGATCGGCTCGGGCACCGAGACCGAGGCGGAGTCGAGACCGAGCTCACGCGGTGCCCGCAGGGTCTCCACCCGCGTTGTGCCGCCTACGAATTCGATGCGATAGATGCCGAGTTCGGTAGTGGGCGTGGCCGCCACGACGACCACACTGTCGGCGCCGGCGCGCTCGACCGCGGTGATGACCGAGAAGGGCAGGTCGAGATCGGTCACCGAGCCGTCCGTGCGGCGCAGGCCGAGGCCGTCGTAACCGTCGCGCCAGCGGGCGAACACGATGCGGCCGTCGGCGAGCACAGTGTAGCGGGCCGAGCCCAACTGCCAAGCGGGCATGCCGATTTCGGCGTCCAACTCGATCACGGGCGTGACCGTCGTGCCGGGTGTCCAGCGGTAGAGATTCCACCACCCGCTGCGATCGGACAGGAACAGCAGCGAGCCGTCGACCTGCCAGCGCGGCTCCAGGACCGACTCGCCCGGCCCGCCCGCGACGACGGTGTCGGCGCCGGTGGCGAGATCGCGTACCCGCAGCACGGTGTCGTCCCACGGCATGGACGGGTGGTCCCAGGACACCAGCGCGAGCGCGCTCCCGTCCGGGCTCAGCCGGGGCGCGGCGACGAAATCCGGCCCGCTCACCAGCACTTCCGGCGGCGACGGCCGATCGGCGGCCAGCCGCACGATCTCGTTGCGGACATCGACCGCGCCGCGCCCGCCGTCGGGGTGGTGCTCGCGGACGGCCACGACGGTGGCGCCGTCGGGACCGAGGTCGCCGTCGCCGTACCGGTCGCCGCGCGGTGTGGCGGGGACCGGGGTCAGGGGTGACGGCACGCCGCCGGGCGCGAGCCGGTACAGCCGCTGGTCGGACCAGTTCGCGAACCAGACCACGCCGTCGCGGACCCACCAAGCCGCGCCGCCGTATTCGTGCACCGCGGTGCGCGCGTCCATGCCTTCCGGCAGCAGATCGGTGACGGTGCCGTCGGCGGCGCGGCGCACGATCTGGGTCCGGCCGCCCTCGCCGGGACGGCCCTCCGACCAGTAGACGTCGGTGCCGTCCACGTGGACGTCCCACAGCCGCACCGCGGCGGCGACGACCAATTCGGAGGTGACGGGGGTCGGCCACGAGCCGAAGGGCGATTCGGTGATGGTCACCGGCTCAGGTTAGATCAGGCGCGCCCACCCGCATCGGCGGCGCGGGGCACGAGGTGGCGGGTGTGGGCGTAGACCGCGGCGTGCACGCGGTCGCGGACGCCGAGTTTCGACAGCACGTGGGAGACATGGGTTTTGACGGTCTGCTCGCCGATGCCGAGCAGTTCGGCGATCTCCGGGTTGGTGTGGGCGCGGGCGATCAGCTGCAGGATCTCGTGTTCGCGCGTGGTGAGCGACTCGGCTTCCGGCGCGGGCGCGAAGGGCTCGATGCCGTGGGCCAAGCGGGTGACCAGGCGGCTGGTCAGGCGCGGGTCGATCAGCGCGTCCTGGTGCGCGGCCCGGCGGATGGCCGCGACGAGCCGGTCGGCGGCCAGGTCCTTGGTGAGGAACCCGCTGGCGCCGAGACACAACGCGCGATACAGGTTCTCCTCGGTGGCGTGCTCGGTGAAGGTGAGCAGCCGGGTACGGTCGGCGAGGGCAGGTTCGGCGGCGAGGGCGTCGTCCGGATCGGGGGTGTCGAGATCCAGGACCGCCACATCGGGCCGCAGCCGCCGGATGTCGGCGGATGCGGTGGCCGCGCGGACCTCCGCGACGCAGTGCAGGTCGGGCTGCGCGCCGACGACGGCTCGCACACCGGCCCGGAAGACCACCTGATCGCCCGCGATCACCACCGAGATCGTCGAGGTCCGGGTGGCGGGCCGGGGAGCGGTGTCGGAGCTTGCGGAAGGCGTTGGCGTACAGCCGGTTTCGCCTTGCCCCTGAGCGCTCTCGGTGCGACCCCCGAGCGTGGTGTCGGCGTGCGCGCAGCCCGCCGTGAGCATCGTGGCGGTCGCCGCGAGCGCCAGCGAGGACGCCGCCCGGGCCAGCAGACGTCGCGAGGAATTGGTGGCCATGGTCGTCCGACTGCCCCTCCGGTTCAGCGCAGGAAGCCGGTGTAGTTCCTGCTCATCAGTTGGCTCTCGATCTGCTTGATCGTATCCAGCCCGACGCTCACCACGATGAGTGTCGAGCTGCCCGCGAACATCAGATTCTGCGCCGAACCGGTCGCGCCCAGGCTCAACACCAGATTCGGCAGCACCGCGACCGTGCCCAGATAGAGCGAACCGGGCAGCGTGATCCGGCCGAGTACCCGGCTCAACCGGTCGGCGGTCGGCGCGCCGGGGCGGTAGCCCGGGATGAAGCCGCCGAACTTCTTCATCTCCTCCGCGCGCTCCCGCGGGTTGAAGGTGATCGCGACATAGAAGTAGGTGAAGAACAGGATGAGCGCGAAATAGACGGCGATGTACACCGGGCTGCCCGCGTCGGCCAGATACCGCCGCACCATCGCCTGCCATCGGCTCGAATCATGCTGCGCCAGTTGGGTTATCAGGTTCGGCAGGTACAGCAGCGAGGACGCGAAGATCACCGGGACGACACCGGCCTGGTTGACCTTCAACGGCAGATACGTCGAGGAACCGCCGTACATCTTGCGGCCCACCACGCGCTTGGCGTACTGCACCGGAATCCGGCGCTGCCCCTGCTCGACGAAGATCACCGCCACGATCACCCCGAACGCGCCGAAGCAGACCAGGCCGAAGATCAATCCGCCCTTGCTGTCCAGGATCGCCCTGCCCTCGCCGGGGATGCGGGCCGCGATGCCCGCGAAGATCAGCAGCGACATGCCGTTGCCGACACCGCGTTCGGTGATCTGCTCGCCGAACCACATCACCAGCGCCGCGCCGGCGGTCATCACCAGCACGATGATGATCATTCCGAAGATGCTGTCGTCGGCGAGAATTCGCTCCGGGCAGTTCGGCAGGAGATGCCCGCGTCCGGCCAGCGCGACCAGGCCGGTGGCGTGCAGGATCGCCAGCGCGACCGACAGATACCGGGTGTACTGGCCGATCGTGGCCTGCCCGGTCGGGCCTTGTGTGCGCAGCTCGTCGAAGCGCGGGATCACGACCGTGAGCAGCTGCGTGATGATGCTCGCGGTGATGTAGGGCACGATGCCGACCGCGAACACCGACAGTTGCAGCATGGCGCCACCGGAGAACAGGTTGATCAGCTGGTAGATCCCGGTGTCCTCGCCGCCGGAGAGCTGATCGACGCAGTGCCGGATCGCCCGGTAGTCCACGCCCGGCGAGGGCAGTGCGGCACCGAGCCGGTACGACGCGATCAGGCCCAGCGTGAAGAGGATCTTCCGCCGCAGGTCCGGGGCACGGAAAGCCGACACCAAGGCGGAAAGCACGGATCCTCCTCATGAACGATGGTCACGAGGTCCCGACGGTACGCAGCGGGCGCGGCCGCCGACGTCGCCCACGAGGTCGACTTCCGCCTCCCCCGACAGCGGGAGACGCACGCGCGCAGGCGGATCCGTTCCGCGTCGGCGGGACCACGGGGACAGCGCCGGTGGTGTCACCCCTTCGCGTCGATGAGCTGCCGGTAGCGCGGATTTCGGGCGAGGAGTTCGGTGTGGGGGCCGGTATCGCTGATTCTGCCGTCCGCGAGGAGGACGACGGTGTCGGCTTCGCGGATGGTCGACAGGCGGTGGGCGATGACCAGCAGCGCGCACTCCGCTCGAACGGCCTGGATGGTCACGTGCAGGGCGCGTTCGGTCTCGGCGTCGAGCATGGCGGTGGGTTCGTCCAGCAGCATCAGCACCGGGCGCCGGATCAGCGCGCGCGCCAGGGCCACGCGCTGCCGTTCGCCGCCGGAGAGGAGTACGCCGTGCTCGCCGACGGAAGTGTCGAGGCCGCGGGGCAACCGGGCGACGAGGTCGGACAGACCGGCGAGTTTCAATGCGCGCTCCAGCTCGTCGTCGGACAGGCCGGGTTCCCGGTAGGTGAGATTGTCTCGGAGACTTCCGAACAGCAGCGGGGCGTTCTGTTCCAGCAGGCTGATATCCGAGCGCCATTCCCGCCGCGAGCGCTGCGAGTACGAGCGGCCGCTCAGCAGAATGTCACCGCCGTCCGGTTCGTAGAATCTGCTCACCAAGGAGAACACCGTGGACTTACCGGCGCCCGAATGGCCGACGAGGACTACGTGGCCGTGTGCCGGTACCGAGAAGGTCACGCCGTCGAGAACCTTTCGCTCGCCGTAGGAGAAACGCACGTTGCGGAATTCGAGGGCGGCAACGCCGTTCTGCGCAGTGTTCTCGAATGTCGTGGGCGCCGGGCCGATGTCGTCGTGTTTCTCTGCGGGCAGTTCGAGTGTCGAAGTTATCCGGCGGAGCGCGCCCAGGGCTCTTTGCAGCTCGACGGAGCCGTTGAACAGATCGCCGACCGGGATCAGCAGGTTCATCGCGAGCAGCATCATCGATACGAGATCGCTCAACTCCATCTGCCGATGCGCTACCCGGACGCCACCGACCAGCAACGACACCACGAACGAACCCGTCACCGCCAGGTGCATGGCCGGATTGCCCAGCGCCTTCAGCCGGGCGGCCCGCAGTCCGGCGGAGAACGCCGCGCCGGCCAGTTCGGTCAAGCGCTCGTGCTCCCGGTCCTCGGCATTGTTGACCTTGACCGTGCGCAGCCCGGTGAGCGCCCGCTC
This sequence comes from Nocardia wallacei, assembly GCF_014466955.1. Lineage (NCBI taxonomy): Bacteria > Bacillati > Actinomycetota > Actinomycetes > Mycobacteriales > Nocardiaceae > Nocardia > Nocardia wallacei. The sequence continues at coordinate 2,679,457 of NZ_AP023396.1, forward strand.
GATATCCGCCGACAGCGCCCCGACACTGTCCTGCAGGCGCGTCGAGGCCACCTCGATCCGCGTCATCACCAGCAACATCGCGCCCGCGGCCACACCGACGGTGACGATCACGATCGAGAACAGCACCCAATCGAGACAGATCATCACCGCGACGGTCCCGACCAGCGTGATCGTGCCGGTGAGCAGCTGCACGAGACTGGTGCCCACGGCATTGCGCACCACTGTGGCATCCAGTGTCACCCGCGAGATCAGATCCCCGACCCGCAGCGATTCCAGGGTAGGAATCCGCAACCTCAGCAGGTGCCCGGCCAAGCGGTCACGAACCGTCAAAAGGACGGATTCACTGGACCTTTCGAGAATGTAGACGCCACCGGTATCGACGACAGCGTGCAGCAGGTACGCTCCGACGAGCGCGGCAAGAGACCACGCCATGGTCTCACCCGCCACCGCGTCCCGGACCACACGTCCCGCCAGCAGCGGCTGCGCCAATGCCGACCCGGTACCCGTCAGCAGCAGCGCCGTCGCCACCAGCAGCGATTTCCGCTGCGGCGCAATCAATTCGAGTAACTCGCGCATTCTGCGCAACCACGAATCGCCCGGCCGGACGTCGTCGCCCCTCGCGGTCTCCCCCTGAACAGCCCTGTCTCCCACCACATCCCACAACGTAGCCGACCGCCGAGCGGTACGGGCACGGTCGGCACCCGGCTCATACGCTCCGGCCGACGGCGGCGCGCCATTCCCAACGAACGCCGGGACCGCTAGCATTGTCCGCACGGCACGCTCGGGTGTGGTCTGTAACGCGTCGCCGTAAGTATCTGCCGCATGACTGTTCGGTGCACCGACTCTTCCGCACTACGAGAATGCGATCAGGGGGAATTATGTTCACAGGACGTACGTCTTGGCCTTCGCACCGTCCGCTCGCCGCGCCCGCGCTGGCGGAGTACAAGAACAGGCTGGTGCTGGTGTGGTCCACCCGGGACGGCACCATGTACATGGCGTCCGGGATGGAGACCGACGGTGTAGTCGATGCGAAGCCGCTGCCGGCCGATACCAGCCTGCAGCGGCCGTCCCTGGCCGCCCACCCCGACGACGGCAGGCTGTATCTCGGCTATACGCGCACGGACGGCCGGATATGGCTGGCGTGGTCGGACAACGGCGTCGACTACAACGATCGCCGCCCCTGGCTGCAACCGCCGATCGGCGGCCCCGCGATAGTGTCCGACAATGTCACTTTCTGGCTCGGCTATACCGAACAGGGCAGTCAGGCCGTACAGGTGGTGCAATCGCAGAATCCGACGTTCTTCGAAACATACGTGAGTCCCACCCCCACCGAATACAGCGTGGACACACCGGCATTGCTGCTCCATCCGTCCAGGGGTGGGCTGCTGGCGTGGACGAGCGTCGACGTCGCCGGTCGGCACCTCAACGCGCGCTTCCTCGGTATCGGCGCACCCCCGACCCTCGGCATCTTCAGTGACACGCTGATCGGCGGGCCCAACCTGTTCACCATCGGCGGCCGCAGCGTAGCTGGATACACGGGCCGCAACACGAACATCTACATGGTCTTCGATATCGACAATCTGGACGAGGCACGGTCGGAGCGCTGGAAATTCGCCGACACCAGCCCGTGGCCGCCCGCCGTCGCCACGGTCGACGGCACGACCTACGTCGCCTGGTTCAGCACCGGCGGCGACAACGACCTCAACTTCGCCGATCTCGGCTCGATGCCGACCATCTACCGGGGTGACAGCGGGTGAGCGAGCCCGCGGGCACTGCCCGAATCTGTGAGCGTGGCCTCATGGTCCAGGGAGTCGCGGCGGTGCTCGGGCTTGACCTTGTCACTGTGACAAGGCCTTCACTGGGTGCCGGAGGTGGTTCCCATGGCATCGATGGACGGAAACGCACAGGACGTGCGGCTGCTGGAGGGGTTGGCGGCCGCGAATTCGTCGACACGGCTCGCGGCGGCGCTGGCGATCGGCACGCGAGGGGAGGGCGATTTCGCGGATGCGCTCGTGGCGCGGTGCGCGGTCGAGCCGGACTTCTTCGTGCGCGACATGCTGACGTGGGCGTTGACCCGCCTGCCGACGGAGCGGACGCTGCCGAAGCTGCTCGCCGAACTCCGGTCCGAGCGTGCGCAGGCGCGCAGCCAGGCATTGCATACGCTGTCCAAGATCGGGGACGGCGCGGCGTGGCCGGCGATCACGCCGTCGCTGCTGCGCGACCCCGACGACGAGGTCGCGCGCAGTGCGTGGCGGGCCGCGGTGGTGCTGGTGCCGGACAACGAAAAGGAAAGGCTGGCAAGCGAACTGGCTACCCAGATGGGGCGCGGTGACCGGGAGGTACGGCTGAGTCTGAGCCGTGCCCTGGTCGCGCTCGGCGACGTGATCGAGCCGGTCCTGCACACGGCCGCGACCGGCGCGGACCCGGAGGTGCGCGCGCATGCGCGAGCCACCGAGCGGTTGCTGCGTGATCCGGATGCCGGATTCGACCTCGCCGTGGACCAGGCCAGGCGGGTGGTCGCGCTCGGCCCCGAGCGAGCGGAGTCCGCGTGCTGATCGGCGAGGTGGCGCGGCGCTCGGGCGTGAGCGCCCGGATGCTGCGCCACTACGATTCGCTCGGGCTGGTGCGGCCGACCGGCCGCACCGTCGGCGGCTACCGCGAGTACGCCCCCGCCGACATCCGGCGGATCTTCCAGGTGGAGGGGCTGCGGTCGCTGGGACTGTCGCTGAGCCAGATCGGCCGCGCCCTCGACGATCCCGGCTTCACCTTCGCCGCGCTGGTCGGTGACCTCATCCGCCGGTCCGAGGAGCGACTGAGCCGCGAGCGCGAGCTCCTCGACCGGCTGCGCGCGGTCGACGCGGCCGAGCCCGCCGACTGGCAGGACGTCCTGCGCCTGGTCGCGCTGCTGCACGGCCTGGGATCCCGGGACGCCGCCCGGCGACAGCAGGCCGTCCTCGCCCCGGCCGAGGACGCCGCGGTGCCCGCCGAACTGCTCGCCGAAGCGGTACTCGCCGAACCGGATGCGAACGTCGCGGGGGCGCTGCGCTGGGCGCTGGCGCGCACCGGCGACGACGGGGTGGCGACCGTGGCCGCCGGAATGAACTCCCCGGACGCCGATGTCCGGCGCCGTGCGGTCCTGGCGCTCGCCGAGCTGCCCGGCGAGCGAGCGAACGCGGTGCTCACCGACGCGCTCACCGACGACGACCCGGTGATCCGCCGACATGCCGCGCTCGCGCTCGGCGCCCGCGGCGAGACCCGGGCCGTACCGGCGCTGGTGGCCACGATCGTCGCGGGCCCCAACGACGTCGAGGCCGCCGAACTGCTGGGCGCGCTGGCGTCGGACCCCAACTGGGCGCAGCGGATCATGACCGCGCTGACCGCCGAACTCGCCGCGCCGACCGCCGCCGCCGCGGCCCGGATCCGCCTCACCCAGGCCCTCGCCGAGATGCCGGGAACCATCGCGCTGGGCACCCTCCGGCAACTGACCCGCGACCCCGACCGCGCCGTCTCGTTGATCGCCACGGCACTCGTGGACCGGCTGGAACAGTCTTGATCCCCGCGACCGCGACCCGCTGGAACAGGCTCGATCCCACGCGATCGTGGCCCGCTGGAGTGGTCTCGGCGCTACGTGATCGCGGCTCGTTGGAGCGGTCTCGAACGCACGCGATCGTGGCTCGCTGAAACCGTCCCGGTCAGACGCGATTGCGGTCCGCTGGAGCGGTCTCGGCGCTACGTGATCGCGGCCCGTTGGAGCGGTCTCGAACGCACGCGATCGTGGCTCGCTGAAACGGTCCCGGTCAGACGGGATCGTGGCCCGCTGGAGCGGTCTCGGCGCTACGTGATTGCGGCCCGCGGGAACAGTCTCGGCGTTACGTGATTGCGGTCCGTAGGAACAGGTGAAACACCACGGTCGTGCGCCGTTCGACCGGGCCGTCCGGTTCGGCGTGGGCCGGGCGGGTATGTGGCGGTTATGCCTACTTCCCTGAGACGGGCCGTGAGCACGCGCCTGCTGTACTTCTTCATCCTGGGCGATGTGCTCGGCGCCGGGGTGTACGTGCTGATCGGTTCGGTGGCGGCGGCGTCGGGAGGTGCGGTCTGGTTGCCGCTGGCGATCGCGCTCGGGCTGGCGACGCTCACCGCGGGGTCGTATGCCGAACTCGCGACGAAGTATCCGCGGGCGGGTGGTTCGGCGCACTACGCGACCCTGGCGTTCGGGCCCGCGGCCGGATCGCTGGTCGGGTTCTGCATGCTCGCGGCCGGAGTGGTGTCGGTGGGCGCGCTGGCGCGGGCGTTCGCGGGGGAGTATCTGCAGGCGCTCGTGTCGGCGCCGACGGCCGTGGTGATCGTCGTGTTCCTGGTCGCGCTCGCGCTGCTCAACATTCGCGGGATCAAGGAGTCGCTGCGCGCCAACGTCGCGGCGAGTCTGGTCGAACTCGGCGGGCTGCTGCTCATCATCGGGCTGGGGGCGTGGCTGGTCGTCCGGGGTGACGCCGATCCGGAGCGGCTCACCCACGTGGGGACCGCCGAGCAGGGCGCCGTCCCGGCGGTGCTGGCCGGAACCGTGCTCGCCTTCTACTCCTTCGTCGGCTTCGAGACCTCGGTGAACCTCGCCGAGGAGGTGCGCGACCCCCGGCGCTCCTATCCCACGGCGTTGTTCGGCGCGCTGCTCACCGCGGGCGCGGTGTACGTGCTGGTGGGTGTGGTCGCCAGCGCCGCCGTGCCCACGGACGAACTCGCGCGCTCCAGCGGTCCGCTGCTCGAGGTGGTGCGGCGCGCCGGTGGCGTGCCCGAGCGGCTGTTCAGTGTGATCGCGCTGGTCGCGGTCGCCAACGGGGCACTGCTGACCGGCATCATGGCCTCGCGGCTCGCCTACGGCATGGCCCGCGACGGACTGCTGCCCGCGGTCCTGACCCGCTTGCTGCCCGGCCGCCGCACACCGTGGGTGGCGGTCGTCGCGACCTCGGGCGTCTCGCTGATCCTCGCGCTCACCGGCGAGGTCGCCGCGCTGGCCGAGACGCTCGTGCTGCTGCTGCTCGTCGTGTTCGCGGCGGTGAACTGCTCGGTACTGGTGCAGCGGCGGCATCCGGTCGGCAACGACCATTTCCGGATCCCCACCGTCGTCCCGTGGCTCGGACTCGCCTCGTGCCTGTACCTGTTCACCCGCATCGAAGCCGCGGTGTGGGCGCGCGGGCTGATCCTGGTCGGCGTGGGCATCGTGCTCGCTGTCGTGAACGCGTTGCGGGCCAGGCGGGGCAGCGCGCCGAATTCCCATGACGGACAACGGGTCCGACGCGACCTGGACGACGGTGGCCCCGGTGACGGCGACGGTGGCCGGACGAGCGTGTCACCGGTAGCGTAGTTACGCGAACGAGTGGACACAGTGCGGCGCGAGTGTGGTTGGCAGACAGCACTGTTCGAGGGAAGGCGGCGGTATGGACCCGCGGTTCCGGCTGGATGACACCATCGACATGAACACGCCCAGTATCGCGCGGATGTACGACTACGTCCTCGGCGGCGGGGCGAACTTCGAGACCGACCGGCAGGCCGCGGACGCGATCCCGGAGGGCATGCCCGGCAGCCGGGAGTGGGCGCGGGCGAACCGGTTCTTCGTCGGCCGGGCCGTCACCGCCCTGAGCGAGCTGGGTTTCGACCAGTTCCTCGACCTCGGCTCCGGCGCGCCGACGGTGGGCAGCCCGCACGAGATCGCGTTGCGGCACAACCCCGCCGCCCGGGTCGCCTACGTCGAACGCGAGCCGGTGGCCGTCGAGTACGCCAACAAGATGCTCGCCGACCAACCGCAGGTCTCGATGACCTGGGCCGACCTGCGCGACATCGACAGCGTGCTGGCCGCGCCCGGCGTGGCGGGCCTGCTCGACTTCGACCGGCCCGTCGCCGTGCTGGCCATGGCCGTGCTCGACCTGCTCGAGGACATCGACCCCGCCGAACTGACCGCCGCGTACCGCGATGCGTGCAGCGCCGGTAGCGCCCTGGGCATTTCGCACGCCGTCGGGCTGACGCTGACGCTCGAACAGCAGGAACAGGTGCTGTCGGTCATGCGGCGCACCAACACTCCCGGCGCGGGCTTCGGCACCATCGACGACGTCGCCGCCTTGCTGGACGGCTACACGCTGCTCGAGCCGGGCATCGTCCCGGTGGGCGCCTGGCGGCCGCTGGATCCGGTCGACGAGGCGGACGCGCGGCGGGCCAACTACGTGGGCGCCGTCGGCGTCAAGGCGTGACCACCCCGGCGATCTAACAGAGCCGGCCGGCCTCGGCTTGGGAAAACTCACAGTGTGGGTGGTGGGCGTCTCAGGTGTGGTGACAGAGCACGCAACACCCGCTGGGAAGGCCCCTTGACGATAGCTACGCTGTGCGAGTTCATCCGACTCGAGGACGAGGTCCGTGAAAACCCTTCTGGCAGTTCTAGCAACCGTGCTCGTCAGCACCGCGGTGCTGGCCACCCACCCCGCCACCGCGGCACCACCCCCACCCGCCGCACCCGGCCCCTCCCCCCTGCAGGAATGGATCGACAACACCATCCCCGCACCCCCACTCGACCCCGCACCCCCCGCCGCCCCCACCCCCCAGCACCTCACCAGCGACGACCAGACCACCCTCTGGAAATCCGTCCTGTCCACCCCCACCGGCGACCCCACCTTCGACACCTGGCCCACCGGACTCGACACCCTCACCCCCGGCCACATCATCGAAACCCGCGACGTCACCGCGACCGCGGCGATGCGCATGGCGACGCCCATCTCGCGCGCGCTGCTGCTGAAGTACCGCTCCACCTCCGCGACCGGCACGCCGTCGTTCGGCACCGCCACGCTGATCACCCCGGCGGCCCCGTGGACGGGTCCCGGCCCGCAGCCGGTGCAGGTGAACGCGCTGCCGATCAATTCCCTCGGCGCGCACTGCACGCCGGGGTACCAGATGTCGCACGGCCTGCTGGAGAAGCCCAATACCGATCTCACGGTGTTCATGCCGTCCATCTGGTGGGCTCTCGGCCAGGGACACGCGGTCCTCGTGCCCGATCACGAAGGTCCCCTGATGGCCTACGCCGAGCCCAACGTCGCCGGGCACATGATTCTCGATGCGATCCGGGCCACCCGGACGGTGGACGACAACGCGTTCGGCGCGAGCCGTTTCGTGGTCAGCGGCTACTCGGGTGGCGCGATCGCCTCGTACGCGACGGCCATGCTGCTCGACGAGTACGCGCCGGAACTGGCGGAGGTCGTCGTGGGCGCGGCCGCGGGCGGGGTGGTCACCGACAACCGCAATGTCGCTCACCGGTTCAACGGCAACATCTCCTCGGGGATCCTGCTGTCGGTGGCGCTGGCCGTGGCCCGCGAGCACCCGGAGATGTTGCAGTACACCAATCATCTCGCGCAGTGGGTGGCGTCCTCGCCGATCAAGGACATCTGCGGCGACGCCGACGGCCCGCTCGGCGTGGTCGGTTTCCCGATGGATGTCGTGGCGAATGTCGGCAATTCGCTCGACGGCGCCTTCGCCGACGAGATGTTCGCCCGGCTGGATCTCGTCGGCCGCACCTCGGCGGTGCCGCTGTACATCTACCACGGCGCCCACGATCCGTGGATTCCGCTCGACGACGCTCAGCGCACGCATCGCCAGCAGTGCGGCCGTGGCGTCGCGTCCGTCTTCCGGGTGGTGCCCGGCGAGCATCTGATCGGGTACGCCACCGGCTCCCCGGGGCTCGACGACTGGCTGCTCGCGCGGTTGCGCGGCGAACCGGCGCCGCGCGAATGCTGAGGGGCACAACGGAATAGGTAGGTAAGAGAGCGCCCACCCGGCCGCTCGTCCGTGGACGAGTACGGCGGGTGGGCGCTCGACTATCGGGCTACGCGCATTCGTTCGGCGCGGGCTCGCCGCGCAGCCGGGCGTCGATCCAGTCGGTGGATCCGGCGCCGCCGTTGAGCATGGCGGAGACGTGTTCGCCCGGCACCGTGCGGAACTGCGCCGCGACGCCGAGCGCGCACTGCCGCTGATACATCTGCCGCGGGCCCTGGATCGGAATCCAGAAATCGTCGGCGCCATGGTAGATGTACAGCGGCACAGCCGATGTGCGGTCGGTCAGGTCGGTCAGCCGCTCGATGTGCTCGGCGATATCGCTCTCGAGCGGTTGGTCGATGTTCGTCGCGACCTCCATCGGGATGCCCACCGCGCCGAGCGGGCCGTCCGCCTCGCCGCAGATGTTCTTCAGTGGCGAGGTCGCCACCCACCGGGCGAGGTTGTTCATGTACTGCAGCATCTCGGGATGTTCGCGCGAGATCGCCAGCGACACCGAGAGCAGGATTCCGGAGGCGCTGCGGCCGTTGAACACGTGGGCGACCGCGCCGTAGTCGGTCACCAATCCGCCCACGGACGCGCCGACGAGCACATCCGCCAGTTCGGGTGCGTACTCCGGCAGCAACATCGCGGTCGCGTAGGAGGCGATCGATCCGCCCGAGTAACCGGCGACCGCGAAACGGCTGGCGCCGAACTCTTCCGGGAACAGCGATCGCACGGCTCGCATGGCATCGAGGGTCATGTGCCCGGCGACGGTGGGCTCGGCGTAGGCCACCAGCGGGCCCTCGTGGTCGGGCACCAGGATGGCCTGGCCCTTGTTCAGCGCGTCCGCCACACCCGGCAGGAAGACGTTGATGCCGTTGTTGTCGCGACGGCCGTGCGCGATCGTGTAGCCGGGGGTGCACTGCAGACCGAGTGCGTTGATCGGCATGGTGTCCACCCGCACCGGCCGCGGGTCCGGACCCGGCCACGCGACGGCGGGCACGAGGAATGTCGCGGTGCCGAACGAGGGTGTGCCCGTCGCGGAGGTGGAGCGGTACTTCACCAGCAGCGCCCGCGCGATCGGGGCGTTGACGAGCGTGGCGGCGGTCGCGGTGACGTCGCGGGTTTCGATGATGTGGCCGGGGGTGAGGGTGTCGAGTCCGGTGGGCCAGGTGTCGAAGGTGGGGTCGCCGGTGGGGGTGGACAGGACGGATTTCCAGAGGGTGGTCTGGTCGTCGCTGGTGAGGTGCTGGGGGGTGGGGGCGGCGGGGGGTGCGGGGTCGAGTGGGGGTGCGGGGATGGTGTTGTCGATCCATTCCTGCAGGGGGGAGGGGCCGGGTGCGGCGGGTGGGGGTGGTGCCGCGGTGGCGGGGTGGGTGGCCAGCACCGCGGTGCTGACGAGCACGGTTGCTAGAACTGCCAGAAGGGTTTTCACGGACCTCGTCCTCGAGTCGGATGAACTCGCACAGCGTAGCTATCGTCAAGGGGCCTTCCCAGCGGGTGTTGCGTGCTCTGTCACCACACCTGAGACGCCCACCACCCACACTGTGACCGGCCCCAACAGGGCTGTGGTCGCTCATCACGGCCGGGTCCGCGCGGTTCCCATCGTTGACAAGTGTCGGATGTCACGCGCTGCCGCGCGGCCTGTGGGCCGGACCGCGCCGCCGGTCATGCCGAAGGTTTGCCCGGCCCCATCGAGCGCTAGCGGAGTTCGTCGGGCGAGGCGACGACGACCCCGTACAGGTCGGTGATGGTGGCCAGGGCGCTGTGGTGCACCTCGTCGGCGGTCAGATCGGTGCTCGCGACGGGCAGTGAGCGGGTCGCTGTGGCCTGCGCGACGACCGTGGGGCGGTGACCGCGCAGGAAGGCGCCCTGCGCGGTGAACGTCACGCACATGTGCGTCATCCAGCCCGCGATCACCACGTCGCCGCCCGCCGGGAGATGGGTGTCGAGGTCGGTGTCGTGGAAGGCGTCCGGGGCGTGCTTGACGACGACGGGCTCACCATCGATCGGCGCGAGGCGGGGATGGATCGCGCCGATCTCGGCGCGGATGTCGTAGGGCGTGCCGGGGCCGCCGTCGTGCATCACGTGCACCACCCCGGCGCCCTCCAGACGGGCGCGGTCGAGCAGGCGGGCGGCGGTCTCGAGCGCGGCCTCCCAGCCGTCGAGTTCCATCACGCCGCGGGTGTAGGTGTTCTGGAAATCGATCAGCAGCAGGGTCGAATTCGCCAGTTCGGCCGGAGTCTGGTCGAGACCCTGGATTTCGCGCAGCGTGGTTCGGGACATGGGTAAACCGCCTGGAAGTAGTAGGGAGGGGGAGCGGCACGCCGGGGGCGTCGGCCGTGATCACCACGGTATGCACCGCGGCGAGTGTCGGCAATGACGCATAACATGCAGATACCGACATCATCGGGTGAAGGAGTTTCCGTGCCGCACATGCCGCGACGCCGCATCGTCATCGTCGTCTTCGAGGGCGTCGACCTGCTCGACATCACCGGCCCGCCAGAGGTTTTCGCACTCGCGCGGCGCGAGACCGAGGACGCGGCGGACTACGAGGTCGTCCTGGCCGCGCGCACCCTGGACCCGGTCACCACCGGCGCCCGCGTGCGGGTGCTGCCCGACATCACCTTCGATCGCGCCGCGGCCGAGCACATCGACACGCTCGTCGTGCCCGGTGCCGTGGAGACCGACGGCGCGGGCCGGGTCCGCCCGGTCATCGATCCGGACCTGGTGGCCTGGGTGCGCAAGCTCGCCGACCGCGCTCGCCGGGTGGCCTCCGTGTGCGTCGGCGCGCACCTGCTGGCCGCAGCGGGTCTGCTGGCGGGCAAGCGCGCCACGACGCACTGGTCCACCGCGCGCCAACTGGCCCACGACCACCCGGAGATCGAGGTCGACGCCGACCCCATCTTCATCCGGCACGGCGATGTCTGGACCGGCGCCGGAATCAGTGCGTGCCTTGACCTTTCGCTCGCGCTCATCGCCGACGACCTGGGCGAGGACGTCGCCCTGCGGGTGGCGCGGCAGCTCGTCATGTACCTCAAGCGCCCGAGCGGGCAGAGCCAGTTCAGCGTCCCCCTCGAACAGGTCTCCGCCACCAGGCGCATCGAAGACCTGCGGCACTACATCCTGCGGCACCTGGCCGATCCGCTCACCGTCGCCGACCTCGCCGCGTACGCCCACGTCAGCGACCGCCACCTGACCCGGCTGTGCAAGACCGAACTCGGCACGACCCCGCACGCCTACATCGAATCGCTGCGCGTGGAACAGGCCCGCCGCGAACTGGAAACCTCGGATGAGACCCTCGACCGCATCGCCGCCCGCTGCGGCTTCGGCACCACCGACACCCTCGTCCGCGCCTTCCGCCGCCGCCTGAACACCACACCCACCGACTACCGCCGCCGATTCCGGACCACGGCACCGCCGCGCGCGGCGACGGCCTGACAGTCGGTCGGCACCCTCACGCCGCCCCGCGCGGCAACGGCCTGGCGGTTCAGTCGGTGCCATCACGTCGCCTTGTGCGGCAACGGCCTGGCGGTTCAGTCGGCACCCTCGCGTCGCTCTGTGTGGCGGCGGTCCGGTGTTTCGGGCGGTGCCCTCGCGTCGCCCTGTGTGGCGGCGGTCCAACGGTTCAGTCGGTAACACCACACCGCCGCGTGCCGCGACGTTCAGGCGGTGGTCCAGGGGCGCAGCTTGTGCGGGTTGCGGATTACCCAGATTCGGGTGATTCGGTCGTCGGCGATGTCGAAGGCGTAGACCGAGACGACGGCGCCGTCCTGCTCGGCCACCAGGCCCGGCTGGCCGTTCACCGTGCGTTCCAGCAGGGTGATCTCGGGGGCGCGGGCGGCGATGGCGAGCCAGGTGTGGGCGATCTGCTCGCCGCCCTCGATCGGGTGTAGGAAGGCGGGGGCCAGGCCGCCGCTGTCGGCGGTCGCGGTGGCGTGCGGGTCGAGCAGGCCGATCAGTGCCTCGATGTCGCGAGTTTCCCACGCGCGCTTGAAATCTCGCACCACCTCGGCGCGCTGCGGCGTGGCCGGACCCGGCGCGGTGCGCAGGCGGCGGCGGGCGGAGGAGGCGAGCTGGCGGCAGGCCGCGGGGGTGCGCCCGACGATGCCGGCGACCTCGGCGAAGGAGTAGCGGAACACGTCGTGCAGCACGAACGACACCCGCTCGGCCGGCGTCATGGCATCCAGTACGACGAGGAAGGCCATGCTGATCGACTCGTCGAGGGTGACCCGATCGGCCGGATCGGCGGGCGCCGGACCGCCCAGCCACTCGCCGCGGTCGGGCACCGGCTCCGGAATCCATTCGCCCACATAGCGTTCGCGCCGGGCGCGGGCCGAGCCGAGCAGATCGAGGCAGATGCGGCTGGCGACGGTGGTGAGCCACGCGCCCGGCGCGGCGACCTCGCGCCGTTGCGCTTCCGGCAGCGCGTACCACCGCGCGTAGGTCTCCTGGACCACATCCTCGGCCTCGGCGAGCGAACCGAGCAGCCGGTAGGCCAGATTGATCAGCTGGCGGCGCTCGCTGATCACCGCGCGCAGGTGCGGGTCGGTCATGGTTCGGCTCCTTCGGTCGGTGCGGCCCTCACCCGATACGACGAAACGGCGACCCGGACTGTGAGGCGGCCTGACATTCCGGCGGGCCGCGTCGTCGGAAGGTCGTGACGCATTCAGCAGAACAGGAGTTCCGGCCATGACGCGAATCGGCATCATCCTCGGCAGTACCCGGCCCAACCGCAACGGCCCGCAGGTCGCCCGGTGGGTCCTGGACACGGCCGCGCGGCGCGGCGACGCCGAATTCGAACTGATCGATCTGATCGACCACCCGCTGCCCCATCTGGACGAGCCCGTGGCCCCGATGTTCGGGCCGTCGGTCCACGAGCACACCCGCGCCTGGGCCGCGCGGATCGCTCCCCTCGACGGGTTCGTGATCGTGACCCCCGAATACAACCATGCGGCGCCCGGTGTGCTGAAGAACGCCATCGACCACCTGTACGCGGAGTGGGTGGACAAGGCGGTCGGGTTCGTCTCGTACGGGGCCGGTGGCGGCGTGCGGGCGGTGGAACAGCTGCGGCTGGTCTGCGGCGGGCTGGGGATGGCCGCCGTGGGCCGCCAGGTCGCCCTCTCGGTACTCACCGATTTCGAGAACTACACCACCTTCGTGCCCCGCGACGACCACGTGACGGCCCTGAACGCGCTGCTGGACCAGGTGATCGTCTGGACCGACGCGCTGGCTCCGCTCCGGCAGGCCGCACGCACCGCCCCCGTGGGAGCCCGATCATGATCAGCGACAACGACTTTCGATCCCTCGCCGACCGTGTCGAGATCGAGGCACTGCGGGCCGCGTTCCCCGACGCGGTGATGCTGCGCGACTTCGACCGTCTGGCGGCGCTGTTCACCGACGACGCGGTGCTACGCATCCCGGACGCGCACATCGAGGTGGCCGGGCGCGCCGCCCTCCGGGCGGCCATGCCGCGCATGCAGGACGCGTGGGAGTACTTCGTGCAGCACACCCATCCCGGCGCCACCGAGATCGACGGCGACACCGCGTCCGGCCGCGCGCACATCTGCGAATTCGGCCGTTTGCGCGGCGGCGGTTCGCATCTGAACTACGCCATCTACCACGATCGCTACCGGCGCACCCCCGACGGCTGGAAGTTCACCGAGCGCACCTACGAGATCCGCTACCTCGACAACTCGCCGCTGCCGGGCTCGCTGCCGGGACCGGACGGGATCGATCCGGAAGCGATCAGCGGTCAACGGTAACGCCGGGCGCTGCCTTCCCTACCGATGCCCCGCGGGCGCGACCGCGGGGCATTCGTCCGGCGCGGGCTCCCCCCGCAACCGTCGATCGAGCCAGTCGACGGCGCCGGAGAAACCGGCGAGCAGGCCGATGACGTGTTCACCGGGCACCTGGCGGGAAACGGCGGGAATTCCCCGCGCGCACTGCTCCCGATACAGGGCCTGGGATTGTTCGGCGGGAATCCAGATGTCGTGTGCCCCGTGATAGATCAACAGCGGCGCGCCGGAGGTTCGGTCCCGCAGATCCGATTGCCGGAATATCGCTTCGGCGATATCGCTGCCGAGCGGATCGGCGGTATTCGCGACGACCTCGATCGGAATTCCGACGACACCGAGCGGGCCGTTGCTGTCGCCGCAGGTCTCTTTTATCGGCGAGGTCGCCAGCCATTGTCCGAGGTGATTCAGGTACCGCAACATATCCGGATGTTCGCGGGCCATGGCCGCGGCCACCACCAGCAGAATGCCGGAGGCCATATTGCCGTTGAAGCGCTGCGCGATCGCACGGTAATCGGTGACCAGCCCGCCCATCGAGGCACCGACCAGCACTCCGGCCAGTTCGGGCGCGTACTCGTGCAGCAGCATGGCGGTGGCGTAGGAGGCGATCGCGCCGCCGGAGTAGCCACCCACGGCGAACCGGCTGCCGCCGAACTCGCCCGGCGCTACCGCCCGCGTCGCGCGCATGGCGTCGAGCACGACGTGCCCGGCGACGGTCGGCTCGGCGTAGGACATCCACGGGCCCTCGTGATCGGGGATCAGCACGGCGTATCCGCGGCTCAGTCCCCACCAGGTGGTGGGCGGGAACAGATCGCCGGCGCTGAACTTGCTGTGCGGGCCGTGCGCCATCGCGTAGCCGGGCGTGCAGCGCAGCCCCAGCGAGTTGATCGGCAGCGCGTTCACCAGGACCGGGCGGTCGCCGGACCATTCGGCGGCCGGAATCACCAGTGTCGCCGTGCCGAACGACGGCTCGCCCGACGCGGCGGTGGTCCGGAACTTCATCAATACCGCGCGCCGGATCGGAACCACCGCCAGCGGCGCGGCCGTCGCCGTCACGTCCCGCCATTGGATGATGTCGCCGGGAACGCGCCGGTCGAGGTCGGCGGGCCAGGCGTCGAAGATCGGGTCGTTCGCCGGGGGCGACAGCACACCCCGCCACAGCGCCGACAGTTCCCGCGTCAGCTGGGCGCCGGGTGGCGACGGTGCCTGCGGCAGCAGCGGCGGCGGCACGGTGCGATCTATCCAGTCCTGCACGCCGTCCGGGCCCGCGTCGGCGCTCGCGGGGCCGTGTGGTCCCAGCAGCAGACATCCGGCCAGCAGGCCGACCACGATCGCACGTACCGATCTCGATGGTCCCCACATTGTTCGCGCTCCCGGTCTCGAACCGACACCACCATCGTCTACCCGGCCATACGGTAATCGCCACCTATGCGTGCATCCAGTGCACACCCGGATTCGGTGAACCTCACGGTCGGGGTGAAAGCCGCGTGAGGATATCGCACTGCGGCCGTTACCCGAGTTCGCGGAATTGTGGCATTTACCGGAGCGGGCAGTGCCCGGCTACCGAGAATTCTCAGAAACGCGGGCGGACCTTGCCGGTCCGCGTCCGCGCGTCCTAGCGTCGGCGCGGTCGGGTTTCCGGCAGGGAGGTCGTCGTATGAGGGTCCGCGCTCGGCAACGGTCGGTCCGCCGCGGGCATGCGCGGCGGCTGGCCGTGCTGTGCTGCGCCACCGCGTTGACCTGTACCACCGGCCCGGCCGTGGCCGACCCCGCGCCGGACGTCCCGGTGGCCGTGCGCGCCCTGGCCGCCGCGGAACCGGCCGCCGACGGATCCCGGCTGCTCACCGCCGTGCAAGGTCCGGGCCGCGTGGTCGACCTGACCGTCCACTCCGCCGCCATGGGCCGCCCGCTGACCGTGGAAGTTCTTCCGGCAGTGGATGGTTCGCGTCCCGCGCCGACGCTGTATCTGCTGAACGGAGTCGACGGCGGCACCGACACCGGCGACTGGCGCGAGGGCAGCAACTGGCTGACGAAGACCGACGTCGCCGAGTTCTTCGCCGACAAACAGGTCACTGTGGTCGTTCCGATCGGCGGGGCGGGCAGCTTCTTCGCCGACTGGCGCGCCGACGACCCGGTGCACGGGCGGCAGCGCTGGACCACCTTCCTCACCCGTGAACTGCCACCGGTCATCGACTCCGCCTTCCACGGCAGCGGCGCCAATGCCATCGCCGGACTGTCCATGGCGAGTATCTCGGTGTTCCAACTCGCGCTGGCCGCGCCGGGGTTGTTCCGCGCGATCGGGTCCTACAGCGGTTGCGCGCGCACCAGCGATCCGATGGGCCAGGTCATGGTCGACGCCATCGTGACCGCGCGGCGCGGCAACACGCTCAATATGTGGGGGCCGCCGACCGACCCCGCCTGGGCGGCCAACGACCCGTACCTGCGCGCCGCCGAACTGCGCGGCACCGCCATCTACGTGGCCAGCGGGAACGGCGCTCCCGGACCGCTGGACACGCTCGACGGGCCGGGCATTCACGCCAACCCGGTGAAGCTGATCGATCAGCTCGTCATCGGCGGCCTGCTGGACGCGGTGGCCGGGCGCTGCACCGCGCAGTTGCGGGACAGGCTGCGGGAGCTGGATATTCCCGCGACCTTCGATCTGCGACCCAACGGCACGCATTCGTGGGGTTACTGGCAGCAGGATCTGCACAACTCGTGGCCGGTGCTCGGCGCGGCACTGGCCGACTGAACCGGCCGTCAGCGCACGGTGCCGTCGACCATCGGCAGCGTCAGCATGCCCGGCCACGCCCGCGACCACGGCTCGTCGGGAAACATGCAGTGCCACACCGTCACTCCGCGATCGACACCGGGAAAGCCGAGGCGCTCATCGAGCCGCGCCACGGGGGTGGCCGCGGCGAACCTCGTCCGCAGCGCCGTGCCCGGATCCTCGACGCCGACGTACAGCACGGTCGTCGCGCTGTCCGGCGGCGGGCCGAAATAGCCGTAGCCGCGGTGGGGGCTGTACACGTCGGGCAGGGTGCCGGCGCCGAACCGCTCCAGTGCCGCTGCCTG
This sequence comes from Nocardia wallacei, assembly GCF_014466955.1. Taxonomy (NCBI): domain Bacteria; kingdom Bacillati; phylum Actinomycetota; class Actinomycetes; order Mycobacteriales; family Nocardiaceae; genus Nocardia; species Nocardia wallacei. The sequence continues at coordinate 2,696,112 of NZ_AP023396.1, forward strand.
CCAATAGTTCTGGGTCACGATCACCAGGTCGCGGCGCTCCCCGGGTGGGATGCGCCGCACCGTATCCGTCACGGTGGCCACCAGCCGGTCCCAGCCGTTGGACCCGTAAAGCCGGCTGCGCCAATCGATCTGAGCGTACCTGTCGGTCGGCTCGGTCAGCCGCGCGGAGGAAAGCGGGAGCACCAGCACCGCGGCCACGGTCACCGCCGTGGCGAGCGCCAGCAGTCCGGCACCGGCCGCCCGCGCGCGCCGGGACAGTTCGCGATCGGCCAGATACACCGCTCCGGCGGCGAACAGCCCGGGAAAGGCGCCGGCCACGAAGTACGGCCGCAGCCCACCGGCGACCACGCCGACCAGCCCGATCGCGACCATCGGGATCACGAAGCGACAGGGCCGCAGGCGATCCCACCGCAGCCCGGCCCACATGCCCGCCAGCAGCAGCAATCCCAGCGGCCCGGTCACCAGGACGATCTGCACCGGCATGCCGATCAGGCCGCTGGTCGCCAGCTGCTCCGCGCGGACCACCGCGCCCATCGCCAGCTGCGGCCAGCCGTGGGCTTGCTGCCACAGCGCGGTCGGTATCGCCGAGACCGCCAGCAGCGCCGACCCGCCCCACCACGCCGGGCGCCGCATCATGTCGCGGGGACCGAAGACGGCCACGCCCAGCGTCAGCCCCGCCCACACGATCGGAATGAGCCACTTCACCTGGAAGTCCACGGCCGCGACGGCTCCGGCCAGCCACAGCAGGTGGTCGGCGCGGGTGCGCACCCAGCGGATCCACAGCCACGCCACCAGCGCGGTAAGTGTCACGTCGACGGCGAAGGTGCTCAGCATCGCCGACTGCGTCACCGCCATCGGCGTCGTGGCGTACGCCGCGGCCGCCAGCACCTGCGGCCACCGGCCGCCGCCGAACTCCCGCGCGGTCGAGGCGCTGAGCAGGATCGCCGCCACGGTCAGCAGCACCGCGGGCAACCGCAACGCCACCGGCGAACCCGGTGCGACGAGATCCGCGGCCGCCGCCAGCAACGGTACGACCGGCCCCTGATCGGCATATCCGAATGCCGGACGATGGCCCGCCGCAATGAAATACAGTTCGTCGCCGCCGAAGGGATAACGCCCGGCCCGAGCGGCGAACAACACCGCGGCGAGCGTCGCGACGAGGCCGACCTCGCGCCACGCGAAGGGCGGGAGAGTGACCGCCGACCGCACCTCGGCCGATAATCCGATGACCGAATTCCCGTCCCGCGCAACGACAACGCTGTCCGGCATGCTGTTCCTCCCGGATTCGGACGTGCGAAATCACCGAAATTCCGATCCGAAATCCTTCGGTGCGCACAGATGCGCCGAAAAATGAAGTGTCCGCGCAATTCTCACCACTTCCCGACCATTCGATCGTAATACTCCCGTGATCGTCACAGAACAGTCCGATCCGAAAACCGGCCACCACACAACCCGTCGCCACAACCGGCTGTGAGTGTGCACCACGTGAGATCGGTGACCATGGACCCTGGACAGCGGACGGTGGGGTGCCGAAGCTGGGGACGACCGAGCGACGCCGGGACGGCCCGGCCGAGTGGGAAGAGGTTTCGCGTGTCATCGGAAAAGCACAGTGCGGCAAGGCTTCCGCCGCGGTGGTTCATCGTGCTCGCCTGGTACACCCATCGTGCCCTGTATCGCGTGTCCCGCGGCCGGGCCGGGCTGTGGCAGCCCAAGGACAGCGCGCACTGGGGGACGATGCGGCTCACCGTCACCGGACGGCGTACCGGCCGGGCGCGCAGCGTGCTGCTCGGATACTTCGAGGACGGCCCGAACCTGGTGACGCTCGCGATGAACGGCTGGGGCGAGGGGGAACCGGCGTGGTGGCTCAATCTTCTGGCGAATCCCGACGCGACGGTGGAGCTGAAGGGTGGTTTCCGCACGGTGCGCGGCCGCGCCGCCGAGGGAGCCGAGCGTGCGCGGCTGTGGGAGCAGTGGCGGCAGCGGGAGCGCGATCTCGATGGTCATGCCGCCCTGCGCTCCGGGGAGACGGCCGTCGTGGTCCTGGAACCGCGCACCGCGAGTACGGCCGCCGGTGGCCGATAGGTTCGGAAACGGTTCACCTGGGTTTTGTTGTCGCGGAAGGCAGTCGGTGTCACGCTGAGTTCCGTGGCTACGTCCGAGCGGACCCTCCGGGCCGGATACGCCGAGATCACTCCGGCGTACCGGCTGCTCGACATCGTGCACGCCACCGCGCTCGCGCGGGCCGAGCGGCGGCTGCAGCGCGAATTCACGATCCTGTTCGACGCCAACACCATTCACCGTTTCCTGCACGAGTCCTACGCGCAGATCGGGGCGCGGGCGCCGGTGAAGCTGTACCTGCCGCTGCTGGCCGAACGCTTCGCCCGCCAGCAGTTGCACGCCCGCGCGAAGGTGGAGGGCCGCGTCGAGCACGCCATGCCGGTGGTGCTGTTCCTGTGCACGTTCAACGCCGGACGTTCGCAGATGGCGCTCGGCTTCTTCGAGCACTACGCGCGGGGCCGGATGCTGGCCTGGTCGGGCGGATCGGAACCGAGCGGCGCGCTCAACCGGGCGGCCGTCGCGGCGATGGCCGAGGTGGGGATCGACATCTCCCACGAATTCCCGAAGACCTGGACCGACGAGATCATCCGGGCCGCCGATGTCATCGTCACCATGGGCTGCGGCGACCTGTGCCCCCAGTTACCCGGTGTGCGGCACGAGGAGTGGATCGTGGACGACCCGGCCGGGTTGCCGGTGGCCGAGGTGCGGCCGATCCGCGACGAGTTGCGCCGGCGCGTGATCGACCTGCTGACCAGCCTGGGTCTCACGATCGCCGCCTGATTTCCGCGCCCGCGCCCGCGCGCCGCTGCGGTAATCTCTGGCGGGGCAGGAGGAGGTTCCAGCGGTGAGGTTGGCGGCGGGGGACGTATTCGCCGGATACCGGGTGATCCGGCTGCTGGGCGCCGGTGGGATGGGGCGGGTGTACCTTGCCGAGCATCCGCGGTTGCCCCGGCGCGATGCGCTGAAGATCCTCGATCCGGTGCCGGGCGCCGACGCCGAGTTCCGGCTCCGCTTCCTGCGCGAGGCGGAACTCGCTGCGCGACTGGAACATCCGAATGTGGTCTCGATCTACGACCGTGGCGCCGAGGGCGAGATGCTGTGGCTGGCGATGCGCTACGTCGAGGGCACCGACCTGGCCGGACTGATCCGGCAGGGCCCGGGGGCGCTGCCCGCGCACCGGGCCGTGCGGATCATCGGCGCGGCCGCTCGCGGCCTGGATGCCGCGCACCGGGCCGGGTTGCTGCACCGGGATGTCAAACCGGCCAACATTCTGGTCGCCACCGGTGACGACGGATCCGATATCGTGCGGATCACCGACTTCGGCATCGCCCGGCCGCTCGACTCCGGCACCTCGGTGACGGCCACGGGGTCGATCGCGGCCAGCCTCGCCTATGCCGCACCCGAACAATTCGAGGGCCGGCCGCTGGGCCCGCGCACCGACGTCTACGCCCTGGGCGCCACGCTGTTCGAAACACTGACCGGCCGTGTGCCTTTCGCCGGCCGGTCGATGGCCGCGGTGCTGCACGCCCATCTCAGCGAGCCGCCGCCGCGGCCGTCCGCGGTCGCCGCGGTGCCCCCGGCGCTCGACGCGGTGATCGCCCGCGCGATGGCGAAGGATCCGGCGGAGCGGTTCGGCAGTTGCGGTGAGCTCGCCGCGGCCGCCGAACAGGCACTGGACCCGCCGCCCGCGGTGCGCGGAGCCCGCCCGGTGGCGGTGCCCGCCCTGATCCTCACCCTCGCGGTGGTGATGATCGCGGCCGTGATACTCCTCGCGACGCGGCCGGGTGACGGCGTCACCGGTAACGCGGTGGCCGCGAACACCACCACCGCCCCGGCTGCCCCGCCCGCATCGTCGGTGCCGACCACACCGGCGGCCGCGGCGTGGGGTCCGGCCGCCTACATCGTCGCCGCCTTTCCCGGGCTGCTGCCCGCCGACCCGGAAGGCGCCGGGTACCAAGGCATGCGCTGTGCGCTGAACGACGATTCGGGTACCTGGCTGCACTGCCCGAACACCGACCCGGACCGGTTCAGCGTCAATATCCACTGCGCCGCGGACCGGAGACCGGTGACCTATCGGGCCGATCGCACCGGACTGGCCGATCTGCACGAGGAGGCCTGGACCCGGCCGTCCGGGACCGGCACCGTCCGCTGGGCCTCCGACAGCATCGCCGGATTCGGCCTGCTGGATGTGGCGTTCGACGATCCGGCGCGCAATTTCTGTGTCGTGTCCGCGTCGGGCGGTACCGGGGGACGCGACGTGTACGACAACTGGTGGGCCGCCGCCCCGGTGTGATCGAGGATGACAATCGTGACGCTGCAACCGGATTCGCTGCTGGCCGGGTACCGGATCGAACGGGTGCTCGGCGCCGGCGGGATGGGCACCGTGTATCTGGCCCGCCATCCGCGACTGCCCCGGTCGGTGGCGCTGAAGGTACTCGACCGAGCCGCCGACGCCGAGTTCCGCGCGCGCTTCGACCGCGAGGCCGAACTCGCCGCCCGGCTCGATCACCCGAACGTGGTGGAGATCTACGACCGGGGCGCCGATGCCGGGCATCCCTGGATCGCGATGCGCTACGTGCCGGGCACGGACGTCGGCGGGCTCATTCGGCAAGCCGCGCAAGGGTTGTCGCCGCAACGGGCGGTGCACCTGCTCGCGCAGGCCGCGGCCGGGCTCGACGCCGCACATCGCCGCGGGCTGATCCATCGCGACGTCAAACCGGCGAATCTGCTGGTCGGTTCCGACAACGGCGCCGAGCACGTCTTCGTCACCGATTTCGGCATCGCCCGCGCGGGCGACGACGCCGTGCGGCTCACCGCTACCGGGGCCGTCGTGGCCACGCTCGCCTATGTCGCGCCGGAGCAGATCCTCGGCGCGCCGATCGACCACCGCGTCGATGTCTACTCGCTCGGCTGCACCTGCTACGAAATGCTCACGGGGACAGTTCCCTTCGGCGGCAGGACACCCGCGGCGATGGTGGCCGCCCATCTCGACGCACCGCCGCCGCGCCCGTCCGCGGTGCGGCCGGGGCTGCCACCGGCACTCGACGAGGTGATCGCGCGGGCCATGGCGAAGGATCCGCACCGGCGGTATCCGAGCTGCGGCGCGCTGGCGGCCGCGGCCCGCCAAGCGCTCGACGCGCCACCGCCGACCGGACCGGCGCCGAATAGCGCTGTGCCGCAACGAGTCCGCCGCACGACAGTCGCGGTCGTGGCGGCGGCTGTCGCCGTGATCGCCGCAGTCGCCGTCGCCGCGGCGGTCCTGCTGACCGAGCGCGGCGCTTCCGATCCTGCCGTCACTCCGGTTATCTCCGCGTCGGCCGAGCCCACGGCGACGCCGTCCCCGGGCGCCACCGTCTCCGGCGGACCGCCGCCGATCACGGCGTGGGGCCGCGACAACGATCTCGTCGCCCTGTTTCCCGGCCTGCTGCCGGCTCGACCGGACGGCACCGGCTATCAGGGCGCCCGGTGCGCTGACCTGAACGTCCTGAACAACGGCGGTGCGCCCGCGGTCAGCTGCACCCAGGACAACGGCATCACCTGGACGGTGTGGTCGTTCCGCCGCGGCGACCCACGCCGAGATGCCATGTACACCACCAAGATCGAGAACGACACCACCCGCGAGCAGCCCTGGACCCGGGCGTCGGGCACCGGACGGCTCCGCAGCAGCTACTATCCCGGCGGCGGGAGCGGCCTGCTCACCGTGGCCTTCGACGACCCGGCCCGCGCCTGGACGATCATCGACGTCGGCTGGGACGGCCACACCGGCCAGGACCTCGTGGACACCTGGTGGGCGACCGCGCCCCTCTGACACACCCGGCTAGCGCGCCGACCGCGAGGAATCCGGTTTGATGCGGCCGTGCTGCACCAGGACCGAGAAAGCGATCGCCTTGCTGATGCAATTGTCCGTGCCGCAATTCAGGTGCCGTTGCATTACGCGATGCGCCTCGTCCACCGTCAGCGGGTGGCCCGGCGGCCGGTGCATCGAGGAGGGTAGCCACGTGTCCTCGGAAGGGATTTTTCGGCGGGCCGCCGTGGTGTTCCGGGCCGGAGCGCCGGGCAATTTCCGGCGGCGGCCGTCGGCGCGCAGCGCGGCCAGGTTTATCGCGACGAATGCCGCCAGAAGTGTTCCGGCAACCGCGATGACGGAGAGAGGCCAGTGGAGCATGGCATCGTTCACCTTCTTCCGTGTGGAACGGACTCGACCACCAGTCTCCCGCCCGTGTCACGGCCACCCCTTCTCCGCGATGGGAATGCGCTGACCCGGAATATTCACCTCCCCGGCGAATCCGGTGCAATTTTCAACCAGTCGGATCGATTCACCGCGTGGCGAACTCGGCCAAACGCGTGGACACCACTTCGGGTCGGCCATTGTTCTGATGTTCGGCGGCCGTGAGTACGTCCAGGTGGTTGTATCCGGGCAGGAATATCCGCGTGTCGCGAGGATTGTCCGATTCGGTCACCGGGATTCCGCCGCTGCCGTGGAAAGTGAGGGTGGGATGGCGGCCGATCCCGTCGGGGTGCAGGTGTTGTGCGGCGATCGAGGGCGCCGTGCCCTGCTGCAGATCCAGCGCCAGGCGCGACGGGAAATACCACTCGGTGAAGTCCAGTGGCGACTCGCAGAGGCTGCGCGCGAGCTGGGCGATCGAGGTCACCTCGCTACCGGGCGTGATCGCACCGCCGGAGTCAGCGCCGCCGGAGTCAGCATCGCCGGAGTCAGCGCCGACGGCGTCGTAGTCGATCCAGCGATAGACGGTTCGCGCGTCGAAGCGCGTGGGGGAGACCTTGGGCGCGTCGCCGAAGAAATTCATGGCGATCGGGCTGCGCGCCACGGCGTCGGGCAGCGGAAAGTTCTTGGGGCCCAAGGGGCCACCCGCGACGAAGCCCGTGCTGGCCTGCAGGAATCCCAGCGGTTGCGAATTGTCGTCCAGCAGCGCGCCGAGCACGGCTTCGTTGGTGGCCGACAGCGTCCGCACGTCCGGGCTGCCGGTGGCGAACATGGCCGGGTCCTGCGAGAGCAGAGTGCGCAGGGTGAGGGCGATGTTCGCGTTGTCGGGCAGGCGGCGGACCAGGTCGTCGACGCCCTGCGGGGCCAGCCGGGCGGCGAGCCCGGCCAGCGCCAGCAGGTTGGTCGTCTCCGGGTTGATCACCGCGGGCAGCGCGAGGACCGGCAAGGCGGTGTCCAGTCGCAGCGACAGGTTCTCCAGTCCGGCGGCCACGGCCGGTGGTGGAGACGGAAACTGGAAGCCGCGCAAGGAGATTCCGGCCCGGATGCTGGTGTCCAGGGCGAAATATCCGCCGCACTGGTTGTATCCGGCGTCGTCGGTGGTGGCGGGATCGCCGTCGAAGTCCCAACCCGCGAAGTAGCCGGTCAGGAAACCGCCCAGGGAGTGCCCGCCGCACAACACCTTTCGCTTGCGCAAACCGGGGTCGGGCAGTTCCAGCCGCAGCAGGTCGTACTGGTCGCGCAGGGTCTGGGCCAGGCCCTGATCGCCCAGCCAGCGCGTGGCGTCGCCGGTGGCGTATCCGGCGAAGCGGCGGCCGTCCACCGGCGCGCCGTGGAAGTAGTAGTCCGTCGCGGTATCGAACGAGCCGGAGCGCAGGGCGGCCGCCGTGCCGGTGTGGTCCTCGAGGCAGTTGGATCGGCGGTCCAGCGCCCAGAACTCGATGTGCGCGCCGTGTTCGGCCGCCCGCGCGACCGTGTTGCGCGCGACGCTGTCGAAGGCGCCCGCGCCCTCGAAGATGCCGGGCTGGGCGACCAGGATGCGGTCCGCGTCGGCCGCGTCCGCCGGTCCGTCCACCGAACGCCAGCGCAGATACGACAGGCTGTCGCACGCGGCGGGATGTGCGGGCGCTCCGGCGGGCAGCGGCACCGTCCGGGTCACGGCGGTCGCGACCACCGAGGTCACCGGCGCGGACGAGGCATATCCGAACTCCGTCCGCCCCGGCTCCGCCGTGGCCACCGCGTGTCCGCTCAGACAGCACACGGTGAGTGCCGCACACAGCACGCCCGCCCGATTCTTCCGCGACATCCGAGACTCCTTCGCCGACCGATGACATGGAACCGGACCGGGTCGTGCGGCAGGACAGGTGCGGCGGACATGGTCACTACTCACAACGACAGGCCGAAAACATTGCGGCGGAACACAAATGCTGACGAGCCACCGGCCATCGGCGCACCCGGGCCATACTGGGCCGACCACGTGCCGGTGGCTGCGCGCGAGGTGTCCCGATTGCCGGGCGCGGACGGGGGAATCGCTGCGATATGGCACTGATCGTGGGCACCTCGGGATGGCAGTACGCGGACTGGCGCGGCGTGTTCTACCCCAAGGGCGTCGCGCAGCGGCGCTGGCTGGAGCACTACGCGCGCTCGTTCGCCACGGTGGAGTTGAACGCCGCCTTCTACCGGCCGATGCCACGGACGACGTTCGAAGGCTGGCGGGCGCGCACTCCCGACGATTTCGTCATGGCGGTCAAGGCGACGCGGGTGCTGACGCACAATCGGCGATTGCTCGATCCGCAGATCCCGCTCGAGCGCATGATCGAGGCGGCCCGCGGCCTCGGGGACAAGCTCGGCCCGCTGCTGATCCAATTGCCGCCCAATCTGCCCGCGGCGCCGGACCGGCTGGCCGCCGTGCTGAGCCCGATCCCCGACGATCTGCGCGTTGTCGTCGAGCCGCGCCACGAGACGTGGTGGACCGACGAGGTGCGCGCCGTGCTGGAACGCCACAACGCGGCCCTGTGCTGGGCCGACCGGCTGAACCGGCCCGTCACGCCGCTGTGGCGCACCGCGGACTGGGCCTACCTGCGTTTCCACGAGGGCACCGGGACGCCGTGGCCCTGCTACGAGGAGGACGTCCTCGCCGACTGGGTGCACCGGCTGAACGAGACCTGGGACGCGACTCGGGACATCTACGTGTACTTCAACAACGATCCCGGCGGCGCGGCCATCCACAACGCCATCCGCTTCGCCGACCTGGCCCGCGCCACGGGCAGATGCGTCACCCGCACCCCCGCGCCGCTGCCCCCGGCCGTCGACCCGCCGGAGGTGTCCCGGGAGTGGAACACGCCCTGGTGATGCGGGACTACCTCCGCATCGAGGATCGTGCCCGCGCGAGTTCCGTGATCGCGCTGGTGGCATGCCGGTCGAAGCGCTCGCGGGTAATCCCCAGCGCTCCGTCCAGCCATGGCCGGTACAGGAACGCCATGGCGCCGAAGATGGCGTGCGCGTTGAGGCGGATGTCGGTCTCGTCGGCGGGATGGTGCTGCTGCTCGGTACCGGCGAGACTCATGGCGATGGGCGCGGTGAACTCGACCACGAGTTCGTTGCCGCGTTCCCCGAGCACCCGGGTGGCCTGCGACTCCACGAACATGACGCGGCCGCGCCGCGGGTCCTCGTCCATGTAGTCGGTGAAGCGCGCCACCACGTGCGCGAAGATCTCGCCCGGATCCGGCGGGGCGGTGGTGAGCGCGGTGAGCAGCCGGTCGCGCGCGCCCAGCACCACCTCGTCGAGCACCGCCAGCTGCAGCGCGTCCAGATTCGTGAAACTCTCGTAGAAGTACCGCTCGGTCAGACCCGCGGCACGGCACACCGCGCGCATCGACATTCCCGCCGCGCCGATGCTGCCCATCAGCTCCAGCCCGGCGTCGAGCAACTGCCGGCGGCGGGTCGCGGTGCGGTCGGCGGGTTCGCGGCCCCGCCATCGTCGCGACTCGCCCCGGGGCTCCTCGGTGGCGGTGGACATGGCCCGCATCCTCTCACAACATCCGCGCCGACAGATGTTGACATCGCATGCTGTTGACATCGCGTGATGTCGACAACTAACCTTCGGAAATTCGCACGTGATCGGCGTTTCGAGGAGAACGCATGAAGTTCGGGCAGGCGGCGCAATCGCTGGTGTTGAACATTCTTCGCCCCGGCGGCCTGCTGTCTGCGGTGCAGATCCAGCGACAGGCTCGGTTGACGAGCTGGAGCACTCGCACCGCGCTGGCACGGTTGCAGGAACGCGGCCTGATCGTGGCGATTCCGTACAAGGGCTGCTGGCAGATCAGCGACCGCGGACGCGTGACCCCGACGGGTTCGAGGTGAGCCGGTGGCAGCGCTACGGCCGCTGATGTTCGGCTATCTCTGCGACCATCTGGTCGACGATCCCGGTCACTGGGAGGCGCTCATCGCGGAGACGGCGGCCGCCGAGGGCTTCGACCTGGGCGAGATCTTCCACGAGCGGCGACTGGACAACGGCCTCGTCCCGCCGCAGTTCCTCGCGCTGATCGACGCGCTGCGCCGGGCCGACGCGCACGTCGTCGCGATACCAGCCGGGCACCTCAGCGGACACGCGGTGCCGGAGATGTGCCTGGTGGATCGGCTCATGGACGGCGCGGGCACCCGGATCCACGAGGTCCGCGAGAGGTCGCTCGCCGGCTGAATCCCGCGTCGAGCGCGGCTACTGCGCCGCGCGGGTCTCCGCCCGGCCCGACATGTGCACGAGAATCAGCCCGACGGCCGCCAGCAGGAAGTTCTGCAAGGCCGCCGAGGACGCGTTGACCTGTTTGTTCGCCCACATCCGGAACCATTCGCCGCCGATGGTGAGGAAACCGCCCGCGAACAGTAGCACCGCCATGGTCCAGCCGAGGCTCGACAGCTTGGCCGCCACCGCGGTCCGCGCGGCGTCGCGTCCGGCAAGTGCTCGCCAGCCCGTCGCCGCTCCGGCCAGCAGCGCGAACGCGATCAGGTACTCCCAGATCACCACGAGGATGTAGGCGACGAGCAGGACCGTTCCGTTGGTGATCGCGCGCCAGTCGGTGCCGGAATGGTGGATGGTGGCGTGCATCGACAGCACGGCCTCCACCCCGCGGCGGTTGGTGTCGGTGTCGATGCAGTTGGTGACCGCGACGATCAGGTAGTACAGCCCGGTGATCGTCGCCAGTACCGTCACGGCCGTTTCCCTGCTCCCGGCCACGTCGAGGAACCGCTTACCGCTGAGACTCAATTTCGCCACCTGATTCGACGGGTACCGCGCTCGTGGGACGGCGGCATCGTACTTCGAAGCGAGCCCTCGCGCCATCGGAACGCATTTCGCACGGCTCGGGATGCCTTGTGGCACAGCGGGTCCAGCGTGCCCAGGTTTGACCGCCACCGCAGGGGCTATGCCGGTGCGGGCGGGACCCGTCGTCCCACCCGGAAACGACCGTGGGTAAGGAGTCGCGCATGCCGAGGGCGGTGACATGACCGACGACCGTCCCCGCCGGACCGTGGTGGTCGGCATCCTCGCCGACCCCGATCTCCCCGCGCGGCTGGCCCAGTACCTCGGGCGCACCCTGCCCGGCGTGCTGGCGAACCGCGTCGACGACCGGGTCACCTGGCGGGCGGAGGTGGTCGACGATCCGTTCGAGGCCATGTACCCCGACTACGACCGGCTGGTGGACAAGGCACACGAACGCGTCCGCACCACCGACTGGGACCTGGCGCTGTGCGTGACCGACCTGCCGTTACGCGGACCGCACGGCTTCGTCATGGCAACCGTCGACCTCGACTCCCGGGTCGCGCTGATCTCCCTGCCCGCGCTCGGCGGCCTGCGGCTGCGCCGCCGCCTGACCGATCTGGCCGCGGCCCTGACCGCCCGGATGGAACCCGGTCATCGGCCGCAGACCGGTCTGGTCCGGGATCTCGCCCGGCGGCTGGGCTCGCGCTCGGTGCGCGTCGAACGGGCCCGCACCGACAACGAGGTCCACGTGTTCGGTTCCCCGACGCCCGGGACGGTCCGCCTGCTGGCCGGGATGGTGCGGGCGAACCGGCCGTGGCAGCTGCTCGTGGGCCTGTCCTCGGCGCTGGCCGGTGCGATCGCGGGCACCGCGTTCGGGGTGCTCTACTCCTCGATCTGGCAGCTCGCCACCGCGCTGGGCCCGGCCCGGCTGGCGGGGAGCACGGTCGCCGCCCTGGCGGTGCTGACGGTGTGGATCATCGCGGGCCACGGGCTGTGGGAGCGTGCCGAGAACACCAGCGGCACAAGGGATCCCGATCGGCGACTGCGCAACGCGGGCACGGTCGCCACCGTCCTGGTCGGCAGCGCGGCCTTCTTCGCCACGCTCTACCTGCTCGCCCTGGCGGCCGTATTGCTCGTGATCCCGCCGGATTTCCTCGGCAAGACCCTGGGGCACTCGGCGGGCGTGCGCGATTATCTGACGATCGCTTTGACCGCGACGATCCTCGGAACCGTCGCCGGTGCGGTCGGCTCCGGCCTGGAGGACGACACGACCGTGCGCAAGGCGGCCTACAACCACCGCCGCCGCGAGCGCCACCGCTGGGTCGAGCAGCGCGGCGACAGCTGACGCGATCCAGGGGCGCTGCGGGTTCGCTGCCCGGCGAGTGGGCCGGGATGGTCTTCGTACCGGTTGGTTGCCGGGGCAACGGGTACGCGCAGGGAGACGGACCGCGCACGATCACGACCGAAGGAGGCCGAGATGACGGCGAACGACCCCGACCCCCACGACGGCGACACTCGCGACCTGACCGCGGTCGCCCTGGTCTGCACGCTGAAACCCTCGCCGGCCCCGTCCAGCAGCGACCTGCTCGCCCAGCAGGTGCTCGCCGAACTGGCCGAGCACGATGTCGCGGGTTCGGTGGTGCGGGTCGCGGACTACGACGTCCGACCCGGCGTCACCGCCGACGAAGGGGACGGCGACCAATGGCCGCGGATCCGCGAGCGCGTCGCCGCGGCCGACATCGTGCTCATCGCCACGCCGACCTGGGTCGGGCACATGTCCTCGATCGCGCAGCGGGTGCTCGAACGCCTCGACGCCGAATTGTCGAACACCGACGACGCGGGCCGCCCGGCGATGTACGACAAGGTCGGCCTAGCCGCCATCGTCGGCAACGAGGACGGCGCGCACAAGATCGCGGCCGACCTGTTCCAGGCGCTCGGCGACATCGGTTTCACCATCCCCGCGCAGGGTTCGACGTATTGGAACGACCAGGCCATGGGCGGAACCGACTACAAGGACCTGGACAGCACGCCCGAGGCGGTGGCGAAGACGACCGCCACGCTGGCCCGCAACGCCGCCCACCTGGCCCGGCTGCTGCGCGCGGACGGATATCGGTAACCACGGGAGAACTGTCGAGGGAGAGAACATGGACACGAGCCGCCTCGCCGAGGAAATCGCCGCGTCGGTGCGGGACAAGGGGTCGACGGTTGCGGTCGCCGAATCGCTCACCGCGGGCAGGCTTTCCGCCGCGCTGGGCGCGGCCTCGGGCGCGGGGGACTGGTTTCGTGGCGGCGTGGTCGCGTACTCGACGCAGGTCAAACGTGCCGTGCTGGGTATGCCGGACTGCTCGCCGGTGTGCGAGGAGGCCGCGGTCGCGATGGCGCGCGGGGTGCGGGAGCTGATGGGCGCGGACATCGCCGTCGCGGTCACCGGCGTCGGCGGCCCGGACAAGCAGGACGGCGAGCCGGTCGGCTCGGTGTGGTTCGCGGTCGCCACGCAGGCGGGGGTGCGGCCGCTGCACCTGCACTTCGACGGTGACGCGCCGGAGATCGTCGATGCCACCGTCGACCACGGCCTGGAACTGCTGCTGGACTCGGTGCGCGGGAGTTAGCGCCGCGACCGGCCCCTTTCGTCCGATTTGCCCTGTGCTGCTTATTGATTCGGCATCGTGGCGCCGCCGCGTTTGTTAAGATCGGCGGCACCGGCGTCGGCCGGGGCGGGGCACGGTGCGGCGAAGGGAGTTCGGCTGCTCATGACGGCTGATTTCGCCGAACGCCTGAACAAACTGTTCGAGATGGTGCATCCGCCGGGACGCAAGCCGCATACCAACGCCGAGGTGTCCGACATTCTCACCGCCGCCGGCCACCCAATCTCCAAACCGTATCTGTCCCAACTGCGTTCGGGCCGGCGCAAGAACCCCTCCCCGGAGACCGTCGCCGCGCTGGCCCGGTTCTTCAAGGTCGACCCGGCCTACTTCACCGACGACGTCTACGCCGCCAAGATCGACCACGATCTCGAACTGCTGTCCCGCCTGCGCGGTTACGGGTTGCGCCGGTTATCGAACCGCGCCTTCGACCTCTCCGAGGAATCGCTGAACCTGCTCACCTCCATGGCCGACAAGCTACGGGCGAGCGAGGGACTCCCGGCAACCGATCCCGAGTACGGCGAATAAGGCCCGTCACCTGCACCTGAGGTCCGATTACGCGGCGAATCCGGAATGCGGCCCGATCCACCCCCTGAAACAGCGGATGTTTGCTGACTAGTGACTATTGGCCGAGTGTCCGGTATGTTCCTGGGCATGGCGGATGCTAGCGAGTTGCTCACCTACCAGGTGACGATCTCCCGGCCCGACGACTACGGCGTTTCGTGGTGGCAGGTCGGTAATGCCGGCAGCCCCGCGCAGGCTGCCGCGGCGTTGTCCGAGCTGGCTACTCGCTGCGCCCTGGAACTACCGGCGCCCACCGGTCACTGCTGGTTCGCCTGCGATGTCCGCCGCGCCGACGACACCCAGGTGGACTATTTCGTCGGCTCGATCCGCACCGCCCAGCTGTGCGAACTGCTCCGCGAGACGGCGGCCCGGATTCTCGATGTGACCTCGGCGGCCTCGCGGGGTGCCGGTGAGGTCGGGCATTCGGTGCCGCCGCGGCGGGGCCGTCGCTGACACCGGCGCGCCGGATCAGTCCCGCGTGCGCAGCGCGAGGATTCCGGCGAGGACGACCCGCAGGCCCTGTTCGAATTCGGCGTCGGGATCGATGCCGAAGACGGCGGTGACCATGCGGGCGGCGCGGGGGTAGCGCTCGGCGTCGACGGCGCGGGCGAGGTGGTCGGCGTCGTACGGATTGCCGCGGGTGTACTCGGTGCCGGAGCGGGCCTGCTCCTCGATGACGAAGCCGACCGTGTAGTGCAGCATGATCGGGAAGACCCGGTGCGCCTCGGCGGGACCGAAACCCGCGTCCTCCAGCGTGCGTAGTGTCAATTCGACTGTGCGCCACATGGCTTCGTCGCTGATGAAGGTACCGGCCAGTACCTTCGCGCCGTCGCGGTGCCGCAGCATGGCGTGACGCAGGCGGCTCGCCAGCGCGATCACCCAGTCCTGCCAGTTCTCGCCCTGTCGCGGCGCCTCGACGCCGGTGACGGCGGAGACGAACACGGCCTGTGCCATCGCGTCGAGCAGTTCGCGCTTGTTCTTCACATGCCAGTACAGCGCGGGCGCCTGCACGTCCAGCGCCGCGGCCACCTTGCGCATGGTGAGGCCGTCGAGGCCGACCTCGTCGAGCAGCCCCAGCGCGGCCTCGGCGATCACCGCGGTGTCGAGCTTCACCGCCACCTCCCTCCGTCCGATTGCTTGACAAGTTTAACAACGTTCTGCTCTCCTTAACATAGTTAAATCGACCTTAATGTTGTTAAGGAGACGGTCATGGAGACGACGGACGTGGTGGTGGCAGGTGCCGGTCCGACCGGGCTGATGTTGGCGTGCGAACTGCGGCTCGCCGGAGTCGACGTGGTGCTGCTGGACGGGCTGCCCGCGCGGACCGGGGAATCGCGGGCCGGCGGCATTCACGCCCGCACCATGGAGATCTTCGATCAGCGCGGCCTGCTCGACGAGCTACTGGCGCAGGGCCGCCCGATCCAGGCGGGGCACTTCGGCGGTCTGCCCTTGGATTTCAGCGATCTCGACACCCGCTACCCGTACACGCTCGCAGTGCTGCAGTCGGTGATCGAGCGCGAATTGGACAGGCGCGCAACCGAAACGGGTGCTCCGGTGCGGTGGAGCGCGCCGGTCACGGGGCTGTCGCAGGACGAGGCGGGCGTGACGGTGCAGGTCGGCGGTGCGGCAGGTGCCCGTTGTGTCCGAGCGGCCTATCTCGTCGGTTGCGACGGCGGCCGCAGCGCGGTGCGCAAGCTCGCCGGTATCGGCTTCGCCGGGACCGACGCCACCATGACCGGGATGCTGGCCGACGTCGAACTGGCCGCGCCGCCGGACGGCCCCGTCTTCGCGCGCCGCCGCGGGGTGGGCGACTTCTCGGCACTGCAGTTCCAGCCCGGCTGGTACCGACTCATGGTGCAGCGGCACGATCGGGTGCTGGAACGCGGCGCGACGCTGAGCTTCGAGGACTTCCGCGCGAGCTTCACCGAGATCGCGGGCACCGACTACGGCATGCATTCCCCGCGGTGGGTGTCGCACTACGGCGACGCCGCCCGTCAGGCCGCCCGATACCGCGCGGGGCGGGTCTTCCTCGCCGGAGACGCCGCGCACATCCACTTCCCCGCGGGTGGTCAGGGCCTCAACCTGGGGGTGCAGGACGCGGTGAATCTCGGCTGGAAGCTCGCGAACGCAGTGCGCGACAACGAATCCGGCCACCTCCTCGACACTTACGAGACCGAGCGCGCCCCTCTCGCGGCGCGGGTACTGCACAACACCCGCGCGCAGACGGCACTGCAACGGCCCGGCCCGCACACCGACGCGCTGCGCGAGGTCATGAGCGAGCTGATCGGCGGCGACCCGGTGCGACATCGGCTCGGCCGCATGATCACCGCCCTGGACATCCGGTACGAGACCGGCAGCGATCACCCGCTGGCCGGTCGGCGGATGCCCGACGTCGACCTCGTCACCGCGTCGGGCGAGACCCGGGTGTGCGAATTGCTGCGCACCGGTCGTCCGATACTGCTGCGCCGCAACGGGAATCGGGAAACCGACGGATCCGCGTGGTGCGACCGGATCGATATCGTCGACATCGTCGGCGGCGACGAGCGCTGGGCCGTTCCCGGCGACGGTGAGAGCGCCGCGCCCGCCGCCGTTCTCGTGCGGCCCGACGGCTATGTGGCCTGGGCCGCCGACGAACCCGGTGCCGCGGGACTGACAGCGGCGCTCAGCACCTGGGTCGGCGGCCGGGTCACACGGGAAACCCCTTGCCGCTAGGCGGTTTCCGCTTCGGGATCCTGAGGTGTCCGGCCGACGCGGGTGTGCGCGGTGAGCAGGATGTGGTCGAAGTCGCTGCGGACCGAGGCGGGTGTCGGTTCGGCGATCTCCAGATCCGCGAGCAATTGCGCGGACAGATCACGCAGCTTCACGTTGGTCTCCTGCGAGCGCCAGCGGAGCACCTCGAAGGCTTGGCGCGCGCTGATGTGGTAGACCCGCATCAGCACCCCCTTGGCCTGTTCGATCACGGCCCGCGACTCGTACAGTCCGGGCAGCGTCTCGTCCAGCACCTCCTGCCGCTGCGCGGCGAAGGTGTCGGTGAGATCCAGGTAGTAGCCGGCCGTGCCGATCACGGTGCCGGTGTCGTCGATGATGCGGTCGGCGATCACCATGGCCTGGTGCTCCCCGCCCTTGGTGTCGATGAATCGGTGGTGGCTGGAGAAGGATCCACCCGAGCGCACCGCCGCCGCGAGAATCTCCTCGACGTGTGCGCGGTCCTCGGGGTGTTTGTGGGCCAATAGCAGGGCCGTTGTGGGCACGATCTCGCCGGGCGTGTAGCCGTGCATGGCGAAGATCTCGTCGGACCACTCCCACCGCTGGTCGGCGAACCAGAAGCGGAAGCTGCCCACTGTCCGCGTCGGTGAGAGGTAGGTGTCTGGGTTGTCGCCGTCCGACGCGTCGACGACTTCCCCGGTCTGCTCCGTCACCGGGCAAGTATTACCGCACCACCTCCGAAAATCCATTCTCACCAGCACTTTCGATTCGCGTCTGCCAGCAGGTGCGCACGGCCACTGCCAGCGCGAGAGGTGGAAAGGGTTCATTTCTGATAGCGGAGCCGCTAATATAAGTCAAAACTTATCAAGGAGGTAGTCATGTCCCTGCTCACCGATCCGGCCGCCATCGCGGGACTGGTGGCCCGCGAGGTCCGCACCGGTTCCCGCGACGGCGCGCCCACCCGCATCGCCGTCGCCCGCCGCATCTACGGCACCGATCAGCCGGATCTGTGGGATGCGCTCACCGACGGCGAGCGCATCCCGCGCTGGTTCCTGCCGATCAGCGGCGAATTGCGGGTAGGCGGGCGCTACCAGATCGAGGGCAACGCCGGGGGCGTCGTCGAGGCATGTGAGGAGCCTTCGCGGTTCGCCGTCACCTGGGAGATGGGCCCGCAGATCTCCTGGCTCACGGTCACCCTCACCCCGGTCGGGGACGGCACACAGCTCGAGCTGGTGCACGAGGCGTTCGTCGATCCGGAGCTGTGGACGCAGTTCGGGCCCGGCGCCGTGGGTGTCGGCTGGGATCTCGCGCTGATGGGGCTGGGCCTGCACCTGTCGAGCGGAGAGCCGGTGGATCCGGCTGCGGGACTGGCCTTCCCGACGACTCCGGAGGGCGTGGCGTTCGTGCGGGCGGCGTCGAGCGGCTGGGCGGAGGCGGCCGTCGCGGACGGTGACGATCCGGAGACCGCCCACGCGGCCGCGGCCCGGACGGTGTCGTTCTACACCACCGTCCCCGAGGACGATCAGCAGTCCTGATGGGGCAGTCTCCGGCGCAGGTCTTCGAGGCCCTGGCCGACCCGGTCCGGCGCGACATCCTCGAACTGGTCGCCGCCGCGGAGCTGTCCGCGGGCGCCATCGTGACGGCCGTCCAGCGCTACACGCGGATCTCGCAGCCCGGCGTCTCGCAGCATCTGAAGGTGCTGCGAGACGCCGGGCTGGTGCGGATGCGGGCGGACGGCACGCGCCGCCTGTACGCCCTCGACCGCGCGGGCCTGGAGACCGCCCGAGCCTGGCTGGCCGAGCTGGCCGACCCGCTGGCCGCGTTCGCCCAACCGCTCGACGCCCTCGCCACCGAGGTCGCCCGCGGCAAGCGCACGCGCCGCGCGGCCGCCCACGGCGCACCGGAGGCGCAGGATGCGAACGTCCGCCGTGACGATCACCCGAACCGGGACACCCGCCCCGCATGACCGCACCTGCTGCGGCCCGGCTCGCCGAGCATGACCGTGCCGAAGCATGACCGTGCCGAAGCATTACCGCGCCGAGCACCAGCTCGCCGGGTGAGCCCGGCTTGCCGATCACCGCGCGCGTCCCGCGTCGAGCCACGTGCTGCTGACCGCGGGTCGTGTCGCAAGACCGCGCCGTAGCGTGCCCTCCAAGTCGGGGGATGAGCCTTGGTTGGCCGTCGCTGATGTGCGGGGGGTGAGGTACGCCATCCTGACCGCCGGGCGTGGTGCCAGGGGTGCCTCTCGACTTCTGATCACGCGGTGTGATCGGCGAGCAGACGGGCGGCGCCGTCGCCGGTGAGGTGTTCGCGGGCGGCGTGCCTGCCGGTGAGCAGCAGGAGCAGGGCGGCGGCGGGGCCCTCGATGCGGGGGCCGCTGCCGACCGCCCACTCGGTGTCGGTCGCCGCCAGTCGGAAACCGCCGAAGGTCTTGCGGCAGTGGGACATTCCCGTGTCCCAGACTCGGTCCAGAGCCACGTGGGTGGCGGCGATCGGCATGGTTCGGGTGATTCCGAGTGGGACCGCGATGTCCTGACCGTGTACCAGCAGGTCCATCAGGCGGTCGGCGGGCGTGGTGCCCGGGGCGGTCCGGCGCTGTCCGATGCTGTCGCGCAGCTGGCCGAGCAACGCTGCGGTGGGCGTGCGGTCGGCGTGGCGGATGGCGGTGTCGCGGATCATCCGGTGCAGGTTGCCGCGGGCGCGAATCAGGCTGACCAGCAACACGCCCGGCCCCGCGCCGGCGGACAGCACGACGTGCGCGACCACATCGCGCACGCGCCAGTCCGCGCAGAGCGAGTCGCACTCCCACTGCTCTTCCGGCAGCGTCTCCAGCAGGTCGGCCAGGGTCGTCCGCTCGGCGGCCACGGCGCGCCAGAGGTTTTCGGTGGTCATCGTCATCGCTCGCTCCATCGTCCGGGTATACCGGTACGGTAGGAACTCCACCGAGGTGGAGGTTCCAGCGAACGTGATCGACGACACACCCGGCGGCGGCTCGATCGGTATCGGGGAGCTGTCGCGGCGGACCGGGGTCCCGGTGCGCACCATCCGTTTCTACTGCGACGAAGCGGTGCTGGAGTCGCGCCGCACCTCGGGCGGGCACCGCGTGTTCGACCCGGCCGTCGCTGTCGATCGGCTGCTGCTGGTGCGCCGACTCCGAGCGCTCGGTCTCGGCCTCGGCGCGATCGTGGACGTCCTCGCCGGCGCCACCACGATCGAGGACGCGGTCGCCACCGAACGCGCCGCGCTCGACGCCGAGCTGGCCGTGCTGGCGTGGCGCCGCGCCGCCCTGCTCGCCGTCGAGTCCGCGCCACCGGCCGCCCGGCTCGGACACCTGGAACCGCTTGCCGCCGTGGCGGATCGGGGCGGCGCCCAGGATGCCGTCGTGACGTTCTGGCGGCGCGTGCTCACGCCCTTGCCACCCGCGACGATCGAGGCGTTCCTCTCGATGCACGTCCCCGCCCTGCCGGTCGCCCCGCAACCGTGGCACGTCCTGGTCTACGCCGAATTGTCCACGCTGGCAGCGGATCCCACTTTCCGGGTCGCGATGTCGCGGCGGTTGCGGCAATCGGACGGCGGCCGGATCCGGCACGAGCGGGAGTTGCTGGGCGGGGTGGGGGAGGCGTGCGAGGCCGTGGGCCGGCTGCTCGCCGCCCACCAGTCGCCCCGGCCCGGCCCCGAACTCGATCGGTTCGTCGCCGCGCACGCCGCCGCGCGAGAGGAACGCGACACACCCCGGTTCCGGCGGCGATTACTGTGCGGCGCAAAGGTTCCCGACCACCGTATTCCGCGCTACTGGCAGCTCACCAGTGAGGTCACCGGCACCGTCACCGTCGGTGACGCGCAACACTGGCTGCTCCAGGCCCTCGCGCTGGGGCTCGACGACCGATAGCACCCGCCGACACCGAGAACACCACGGCAGTCCCTGCATGCGGCGATCCCGCGACGAGAACGCGGACACCGTTCGTACCGCGCGATACCATGTGCTGCGGCTCGTGGCGACGGGCCATACCAACGGTGAGATCGGCGCCCGGCTCGGGCTGTCGAACAATACCGTCAAGTCCTATTTGTGCACGGTCATGCAGAAGCTCCAGGCGCGGAACCGAGCGCAAGCGGTCGCCAATGCGCGGCGGTACGGCCTGTTGTGAGAGCCGTCTGCCGCAGGATCGGATATGTGTGCCGGGCGGTAGCGAATAAATGTCTCGTCCGCCGGTGAACGCCCGATTTCCGGCCTGACGACATTCTCAAGGTTGCGTTATGAATGTTGCATGAGTAAAAGTTATATACCGGCTCGGCTAATTCTGCGATAAGGGGCGCTCTGTGATCGCGACAGGCAAGGCTGAAGTGAAAGCCCGGGCCCGTGGGGTCGAGAAGGGGTCTGTCGTGCTGTCTCTGCTGGTCTGCTCGATATTGACGGGTGGAATAGCCGCACTCACGCAATCGTGGTTTACATCTGCAATTGCATTTGTGTTGATAATTTTGGGATTGGCGGTGACCTTCCGCATCCTGCGCCCCGGGCGCTGACTCGCACATCCGCCGCGACACGCCCCTCCCGCGATGCCGCGCGGTTATAGCCGTGCCCGCACCCCAGCTACGCCTCGGCACACGGAAAACGGGCTCACGGAATGATGCGCAGTGGCTGCGAGGTGTCCGGCCGCGATTCGGGCTCGGGCGGCGCGGCTGTCGGCGAGCCGGGGGCGGACGTGTCGTCGTCGCCCGGGCCGGACGCACGCAGATGCCGGGTGAGCCAGCGCTTCAACTGCTCGACCCGGGTGGCGCGCGCCGGCCAGAACTCCTGCACGGTGGCATTGAATTCCGCGCCGAGAATCACCGCGAAGCCGAGGAAGAAGGTGAACAGCAGGAACGCGATAGGGGTCGCCAGCGCGCCGTAACTGATGCCGGTGCGGGTCACCCAGGCCAGATAGCGGCGCAACCCGTCGCTGGCGGCCATGAAGAACACGCCCGCCACCACCGCGCCCCAGAACAGTCGATGCCACGGCAGCGATCTGTGCAGGGCGAGCTTGTAGAGAGTGGTCAGGCCGACGATGAGCAGCAGCCCGGTCCCCGGGTAGTAGAAGCTGTCGAGCAACCGCAGCCCCGGCTCGCGCCAGCCCTCGGGCAGCGCCCGGCCGATGAGCGCCGGGCCCAGCGCCACCAGCGGCAGCACGAACACCGCCACCACCAGGAACAGCACGTACAGCAGCAGGGCGAAGATGCGCTGCCACACCGGATGCCGGGCGTCCTGCTGGTCGTGCGCGGCCACGATCGAATCGACGAAGGTCGCCATCGCCGACGAACCGGCCCACAGCGACAGCACGAAACCGACCGAGACCACCGCGCCGCGCCCGCGCCCCAGCACATCGCCGACGGTGGGGGCGATGAGATCGTCGACCACGGTGGGGCTGAACAGGTTTCGGCTGAAACTGATGATCTTTCCCTCGACGATCTGTACGGTGTCGGGCCCGAACCAGCCGCCCACGTAACCGAGACTGCCGAGCAGTCCCAGCAGCAGCGGCGCCAGCGACAGCGTCTGCCAGAACGCGGCGGCCGCCGACTTGGCGAAGATCGAATCGTCCCACGCCTTCACCGCCACCCGGGCGATCAGCTGCCAGGTCCGGTGCAGGATCCGCCGGGCACGCCGACCCGCGGCCGCGCCCGGACTCGGTGCGGCGCTGTCGTCCGGAGGTGGTTCGTGCGCGTCCATCGTGCCTACAGCATCACCTACGGCCGCGCCGAATAGGCGAACGGATGGAAAACGTGTCGCGCGGCGGTGGTCGTGGTGGGCGAGATCGAAGGCTCTTCGCGCGGCGGCTGCCGGTGGGCAAGCTCACAGGCGCGTCGCGAGGCGGCGCGGCAGCCGCCCCGGGGCTCCGGACCGCGGGCGCGGGGCAGCCCCGCGCGACACGCCCGGCCCACGGCCCGCGCTCGGTTTCCGGAGCCGCCGCGGGCAGCGTCGCGGAGCCAGCGGTGGTCACCGAAATCCGGGCC
Organism: Nocardia wallacei; assembly: GCF_014466955.1. Taxonomy (NCBI): domain Bacteria; kingdom Bacillati; phylum Actinomycetota; class Actinomycetes; order Mycobacteriales; family Nocardiaceae; genus Nocardia; species Nocardia wallacei. The sequence goes on from NZ_AP023396.1 coordinate 2,719,048, forward strand.
CGCGGGGCCGCGCGAACCCGCGATCCGGGGGGCGGTCCGGCGGCAGGCGATTGGCTTGGTGTCGGTGCGGGTCGCTAATCTCTGTGGAGTGACTTCGGGTGGTGCTGGTTCGTTACGTGCATGGCAGCGCAGGGCTCTCACCAAATATCTGACGACGAAGCCACGCGACTTCCTCGCGGTCGCGACGCCGGGTGCTGGTAAAACCACGTTCGCGCTGCGACTGGCTTCCGAGTTGCTGGCCGACCGCACCGTCGACCAGGTGACGGTGGTCGCGCCCACCGAACATCTCAAGCATCAGTGGTCGGCGGCGGCGGCGCGCGCGGGTATCGCGCTGGACTCCAACTTCTCCAACTCCACCGGCGGCACCTCCGGCGACTATCACGGTGTGGTGGTCACCTACGCGCAGGTGGCGTCGCATCCGTTCAAGCATCGCGTGCGCACCGAGAACCGCCGCACCCTGGTGATTCTCGACGAGATCCACCACGCCGGCGACGCGAAGAGCTGGGGCGACGCGGCCGCCGAGGCATTCGGCGACGCGACGCGGCGGCTGGCGCTCACCGGCACCCCGTTCCGCAGCGACGATTCCCAGATCCCGTTCGTCAACTACGAGTCCGACGAGGCCGGATTTCCGCGCTCGCGCGCCGACTACGCCTACGGTTACTCCGAGGCCCTCGCCGACGGCGTCGTGCGCCCGGTGGTCTTCCTCGCCTACTCCGGCGACGCGCACTGGCGCGACAGCGCGGGCGAGGAGTACTCCGCACGCCTGGGCGAACCGCTGAGCGCCGAGCAGACCGCCCGCGCCTGGCGCACCGCGCTGGACCCGGCCGGAGACTGGATGTCGAAGGTGCTCGGGGCCGCCGACACCCGGCTGCGCCAGCTGCGCGCCACCGGCATGCCCGACGCGGGCGGGCTGGTGATCGCCACGGATCAGGAGCGGGCGCGCGACTACGCCGAACTGCTGGAACACATCTCGGGCGCGCGCCCGGCGCTGGTGCTGTCCGACGATCCCACCTCCTCCCAGCGGATCGGCGAGTTCGCGGCGAGCACCGACCCGTGGATGGTCGCGGTGCGCATGGTGTCCGAGGGCGTGGACGTGCCGCGCCTGGCCGTCGGCGTCTACGCCACCAGCGCCTCCACACCGCTGTATTTCGCCCAGGCGATCGGCCGGTTCGTGCGCGCCCGCCGGCCCGGCGAGACCGCGAGCGTCTTCCTGCCGTCGGTGCCGGTGCTGCTGGACCTGGCCGCGCAGCTGGAGATTCAGCGCGATCACGTCATCGGCAAGCCGCACCGGGAGAAGAACGGCCTCGAGGACGAGCTGCTGATCGAGGCCAACAAACAGCAGGACGAGCCGGGCGAGGAGGAGCGGAAGTTCGTCGCGCTCGCCGCCGACGCCGAACTGGATCAGGTGATCTACGACGGCGATTCGTTCGGCACCGCGACCTTCGCGGGCAGCGACGAGGAGGCCGACTATCTCGGTATCCCGGGCCTGCTCGACGCCGAGCAGATGCGCGCGCTGCTGCGCGACCGCCAGACCCGCCAGGTCGAGGAGCGCAGCGCGGCCGCCGCGGGCGCCGAATCCGGCCCCAGCATCGCGGCCGCCGCCGAGCGGGTCGCCACCGCCGACCGCCTCAGCGAGCTGCGCCGCGAACTCAACAGCCTGGTCGCCATGCATCACCACCGCACCGGCAAGCCCCACGGTGTCATCCACGGCGAGCTGCGTCGCGAATGTGGCGGTCCCCCAACGGCATTGGCGACGGCCGAGCAACTCTCCCAGCGCATCGCCGCCCTGCGCCGCATGTAGTCGCGCCCGACCCGCCGATACCTGCGCGACACACGGCCGTTCGGCGGCGATCCACCAACCTGCCCCGCACGGGTTCAGGTGGGCCAGGCGGCCAGGGCGCGGTCGATCGTGCGGCTCAGCTGCGGTAGGTCGGCGCCGTCGCGAGCCTGGACCGACAGTCCGAACAGGACGGTGGCGTAGAAGTCGGCCAGTTCGGCGGTGTCGGTAGCGGCGGGGAGGTCGCCTTCGGCTACGCCACGCTCGAGGCGGTGGCGGATGTCTTCCACTGTCGCCCTGCGCTTTTCGACGAGGAAGTCGCGGATCGTCGTGTTGCGGGTGGTGTAGGTGGACCCGGCCAGCACGACCATGCAGCCGCGCGGTGTGGTGCCGTCGACGTAGGCGCGGGCATTGTCGCGCAGCATGGCCTCGATGGCGGTGCGCGCGGTGGGTTCCTCGCGCAGCGCACGTGCGGTGTACCCGCCCTCGGTGCACCCGTAGAGTCCCACGGACTCCCGGAACAACTGCTCCTTGCTGCCGAACGCCGCGTAGAGGCTGGGGGAGTTGATGCCCATGGCGGAGGTGAGGTCGCTCATCGACGCGCCCTCGTAGCCGTGCTCCCAGAACACCTCCATGGCGCATCGCAATGCCCGCGCCCGATCGAAGGCGCGGGGACGACCCCGTTCGGCCACGACCGCTCCTTTCTGTGTCGATCGTTAAATATACCCTTGACGCCGCCTTCCCGGTCTGCTTGAGTCATTTATGTACTGATCGACACAGAATTAGGAGCGGAGATGAACGACCTGACCGGGACCGCGGCACTCGTGACCGGAGGCAGCCGGGGCATCGGCGCCGCGATCGCGCGGCGGCTGGCCGAGGCGGGCGCCGACGTGGCGCTGACCTACCGCACCGGCGTGGAGAACGCGGAAAAGGTGGCGGCCGAGATCGAGGCGCTGGGTCGTCGCGCACTCGTCGTGCGGGCCGACAGCGCCGACGCGGGCGAGATCGTCGCGGCCGTCCACCACACCGCCGCGACGCTGGGGCGGCTCGACATCCTGGTCAACAACGCCGGCATCTTCCCGGCCAAGCCGTTCGAGGATTTCACCCTCGACGAGATCGATCAGGCGCTGCACATCCACGCCCGGGCGGCCTTCGTCGCCGCCCAGGCCGCGGTGGGGCACATGACCGAGGGCGGCCGGATCATCAGCATCGGCTCGAACCTGTCCGAGCGGGCGCTGTTCGGCGGCCTGGCGCTGTACAACCTGAGCAAGTCCGCGCTCAACGGTTTCACCAAAGCCCTTGCGCGGGAACTGGGTTCGCGCGGCATCACGGTGAACCTGGTGCAGCCCGGCGCCACCGACACCGATATGAATCCGGCGGGCGGCGACCACGCCGGTCAGCAGTTGCAGTTCAATCCATTGGGCCGGTTCGCCGGTCCCGACGACGTCGCCGCCATGGTGGCCTTCCTCGCGAGCCCGGCGGGACGCGCGGTCAACGGCGCCGTCGTGACCGTCGACAGCGGAACCAACGCCTGATCAGCGGGCGAAGTACCGGCCCGGCGACACCCCTATCGCGCGGCGGAAGGCGGCGACGTAGGCGCTGGCCGAGCCGTAGCCGACCCGCTCGGCGATGCGCGCCAGCGGCAGCCCGCCAGCCAGCAGCGGCAGCGAGGCGGCCAGCCGGACCTGAGTTCGCCACTGCCCGAAGCTGATTCCGGTCTCGGCGCGAAACAGCCGGGCCAGCGTCCGCGCGCTGGCGGTGGCGTCCGGGGCGAACTCGGCGAGTGTGCGATCGTCGGCCGGGTCGCGCAGCAGGGCCTCGGCGACGGCCCGGGCGCGGGGATCCGCGGGCATCGGCGCGCCGACCGGGGTCACCTCGACCGGTTCGAGCAGATCGAACACCACCGCCTCGGCGCGCTGCCGTCGATCCGCCGCGAGCGCATCGGCGCCCCGCAGGAATACGCCTGGGGCGCGGGGCTTGTCGAGTCCGCCACCGGTGAGGTAGTCGAACAGTTCGTGCAGCAGGCGGTCGACGCGCAGCAGGGTGGGAGCGGCGAAGCGCACCGGGCAGCGGTCCGGTTCGACGAAGATGCCGCGCATGGCGGCGCCGTCGGGGGTTCCGGTGCGGTGCGGCAGCCCGCCGGGTATCCACAGCGCCCGGGTCGGCGGGAGCACCCACTGGCCGCCACCGGCCGCCACTGCCAATACTCCCTGTGAGGCCCAGACGATCTGGTGCTGTGGATGCCGATGCGGTTCGAACCACAGGCCCGCGGGGAGTATGCCCACGCCGAAGACCATCGCGGTGGGTCCGGCGGGCGCCGCGACCTCGAGCGGGTGTCCGTTCTGCGACACAATCTGGCAGCGTAGCGTCTTCCGGCCGCCGACGGGGACTCCTACCGTCACGGTCATGGGTATGAATCTGCCGCACCGCCTGCTCTGCCGCTCCGCTCTCTGGGAGCGCGCCAGCGCCACCCGCATCGTGCCGTGGGCACTGTCGGGCGTGGACCTGGGGGACGCCGCGCTCGAGGTCGGGCCCGGGTACGGCGCGAACGTCGAGGCCCTGCGGGAACGGGTGCCCGCGCTCACCGGCCTCGAGATCGATCCGGTGCTCGCCGCCCGCCTGCGCGACCGCAAGGCCGGACGTCTGAGGGTGCTCGACGGTGACGGCGCGGCGATGCCGCTGCCGGACAACGAGTTCAGCTCGGTCGTGTGCTTCACCATGTTGCATCACGTCCCGTCGCCGCCGCGCCAGGACGACCTGTTCGCCGAGGCCTTCCGTGTGCTGCGGCCGGGCGGCGTCTTCGCGGGCAGCGACGGATTGGACAGCTTCGCCTTCCGCCTGATCCATCTGGGCGACACCTGCGTGCCCGTACCCCCGGAAACCCTCCCGGAGCGCCTCGCTCGCATCGGCTTCGCGGACATCGAAATCGACAAGGACACGAAGAGTTTCCGCTTCCGCGCCCGTCGGCCCGAGTGAGCAGGTCCCGGTGTCAGCCGGTGGGCACTGCGGTGCCCGGATTCGATATGGTCCCGAAATAGGTTGCGGGGTCGATGGTTTCGAGAGGCGTCCACCGAGGTGGCGGTGCGTCGGAATCGCCGGGGGCGACGGTGTCCCGGTAGCCCTGCAGCTCCAGTGCCAGCCAAGGGTTTTCGTCCACGCGCCGGGCGAGGGCGTAGCAGGCGGCGAGCAGATGCAGGCAGCGGGGCTTGCGGGCGGAGCAGGAGCAGTCGGAGTTGAGCAGGCGCGGGGCAACGGAGACGCCCGCGGTGCGCAGGGTTTCGCGGACGGTGTCGGCCAGCTCGGCCGCATCCGGCGGGAGTTGCGCGGCGATGGCGGCGATCCGGGCGGCGGGCAGCGGCGCCAGCTCCAGGTAGGTCACCGAGGCCTGGCTGCCGCGATGGATGGACGCGCGCACCGTACGTCCCTCGATCGCCAGTTCGACGCCGTCGTTGCGTGCGATGCGGCGGGCGCGGGGGAGCAGCGGTTCGGGCCGCGTCTGCGACAGGGGCTCGGCCAGGCGCACCCAGTCCATGCCCCAGGCGGTATAGCCGAATTCGTTGTCGGCCAAATCAATTCCCTCGCTTCCGGCGCAGGATCTCCAGCAGGTGCTCGTCGTCGAGCCGGGCCAGCGCCGCCACCCCGGACGCGGCGCCGGTGCCGCCGGTGTCGGTGAGGTCGGCCAGCGCCGACTTGCGGCCGTGCATACCGGCGATGTGTTCCTCGACGGTGGTCCCCGTGGTGAGCGTGGTGACAGTGACGGGCCGGGTCTGGCCGATCCGGTGTACGCGGTCGGAGGCCTGCGCCTCCACCGCCGGATTCCACCAGCGGTCGTAGTGCACGACGTCGGCCGCGCGGGTCAGGGTCAGGCCGGTCCCGGCCGCGCGCAGGCTCAGCACCAGCACCGGCGGTCCGTCCGGTGTCTGGAATCGCCGCACGATATCGGCGCGCTGCGCGGCGTCGAGTCCGCCGTGGAAGAACGGCACAGTGATCCCGAACCGCTCGGCGCAGTGGCGCACCAGCAGTTCGCCGGTGCGCCGGTACTGGGTGAAAACCAGAGTGGGAGCGCCGTTGTCGAGGTTGTTGGCGAGCAGATCGGCGCACACGTCGAACTTGCCGGAGCGCCCGGCCAATTCGTCCAGCTCGCCGGTCACCAGGCCCGGATGGTTGCACACCTGTTTCAGGGCGGTCAGCGCCGCCAGCACCCGGGTCTGCCGCTGCGTGCCGCTGCCGAAACCCTCGGCCGCCGCCTGGTCGAGCAGCCCGTCGTACAGCCGCTGCTGCTCCTCGGTGAGATCGCACACCACATCGCAGTGGAGCTTCGACGGCAGCGCGGCCGCCACCTGTATCTTCTTGCGCGCCAAGACGAACGGCTCCAGGACGTCACGCAGCCGGATCGCGGCCCGCTCCGAGCCCTCGTGGATGGGCCGCACGAACCGGCGCCGGAACTGCGCCTTGTGCGTGAACGCCCGCGGTGCCACCAGATTCAGCAGCGCCCACAATTCGTCGAGATGGTTCTCCACCGGCGTGCCGGTCAGTGCGATCCGGGCGTCGGCCCGCAGTGCCCGCGCCGCCCGTGCCACCTGGGTGCGAGGATTCTTCAGCACCTGCGCCTCGTCGAAAACCACTGTCGCCCAGTGCTGCTCGGCCAGTGCCCGGCCGTGTCCGCGCAGCGTGGGATAGCCGGTCACGACGATGGACCCGCCGGGTACGGCGCCGAGGTCCCCGCCGCGCCACACGACCGGCGTCAGCCCCGGCGCGAACCGCTCGAGCTCCAGTGCCCAGTTGCCCACCAGCGAGGTCGGGCAGACCACCAGCTGCGGTCCGTCGTCGGCCCGGCCGAGCAGATAACCGATCGCCTGCACGGTCTTGCCCAGTCCCATCTCGTCCGCGAGCACCGCGCCGCCGTGTGTCGCGGTGGTCTCCCGCAGCCACGCGATGCCACCGGCCTGGTAGGAACGCAGGTCGGCCCGCAGTGTGGTGCGCAGCTCGGCGAGCACGGCCTGGCTGCCGGCGCACGCTCGGGCGGCCCGGTCCGCGGATACGACGGCGGTCCGTGCCGCATTGGGAACGGCGTGCGCGACCGGCGGCAGTTCGGCGGTCGCGCCGCCCAGTACGGCGCGCCAAGCGATGACCGAGGCGCCGGGTGCCGCGACCGGCATGGTCGCGAACCGGCCGGGCTCGGCGAGTGCGCAGTCCACCGCGGTGACGGTCATGCCGGAGCCGTCGGGTGCGGGAACGGCGAGGGAGACGGGTTCCGTGTCCGCGCCGGACGCGGGAATCGGCGCGGAACCGTTCCAGGTCCACAGCGCGAACATGTGCCGGTCGGGCAGATAGGTGGCATGGGTGTAGGTGGCATGGGTGGTGGGCAGGACGACCCTCCTGATCTACGTACTCTGTACGGGGTATTCTAACTTCGTACAGGGTACCGATATTCCGCGAGGAGCGCCGTGACCGACGATTCGGCCGTCGAGCAGGCAAGACAGCTGCTGCAGCTGCTGTGGCGGGAGTCGCTGCCGCGCCGCCCCGGCGCACGCGGCCCCAAGCCGGGCGTCAGCGTCGACGAGGTGGTGCGCGCCGGGGTGGCGATCGCCGACCGCGAGGGCTACGACAAGGTGTCCATCCGCGCGGTCGCCGCCGAACTGGGGCTCGGGCCGATGAGCCTGTACACCTACGTGCCCAGCAAGGAAGCGTTGGTCATCCTGATGGTCGACGCGGTCGCCGCCGAGGATCCGCCGATCGATCCGGCCCTGCCCGTGCGAGACCGCATGGCAGCGATCGCGCGCGTCGTCCGCGCCGAGCTGATCGCCCACCCGTGGCTGCTCGAGGTACCGCCGTGGCGACTGGTCCTGGGCCCGGGCCGGCTGCGTCGCTATGAACGTCAGCTGGCCGCGCTGGACGGCACCGGTCTGCCGGATGTGGAACTGGATCGCGTGATCGCGGTGCTGTCGGAATTCGCCACCGGCAATGCCCGCATGGCGGTCGCGGCCCGGCGCAGCGCCCGCGAGATGAGCGACGCGCAGTGGTGGGAAGTGCACGGCCCCTTGCTGACCCAGGTGATGCCCGCCACCGAATTCCCGCTGTCGGCGCGCGTCGGGGCGACGGTCGGCGAGCAGTACCAGGCACCGGGCGACCCGGACGGAGCGTTCGAGTACGGGCTGGACCGGCTGCTCACCGGTATCGAGTCCACCTTGCCGCGCTGAGGTCCGCGCACGCGAAACGGGCGGCCAGATGGCCGCCCGTTATGGGTTTCTGTTGACGGATTCAGTTGTCGATCGGACTGAAGGAGCTGATTACAGCGCCGGTGCCGACTCTGTGTCGATCACGGCTTCGAGCTCACGGAGACGGTCCATGTGCTCATTGGCGTGATGCTGGCAGAAGAGCAACTCGCCACCACCGGGAAGGATCGCGCGCACGCGCGCGGCCGCCCCGCAGCGGTCGCAACGATCGACCGCGGTCAGTGGGGTGCTAGTCAGTGTTCCTGGCATGACTCCTCCGTCCTGGATCCCGGCGCAGAAGACCGTTCACCTGGTGTGGGGCCCGCGGTCCCTTCCGCGGGCTCGCTACCGCTACTTCCCAGCAGGGGCTATGACTACTCTGTCAGACGTTCGGGACGGGGGCTTTGTTCCCGGAGATGTTCCTTTGTGTTTTCCCTAACACGACCAGGCATTTCGCGGAAAGCGAACAGCCGGGCAGCACCGGGCGAAGTGTAGGTACCCACTTCCGTGAACAGGCCGATCCAGTTGTCTATCGGGAGACTACCCCGGCATACCGACAATCACACTCCACTGATGGCAAACTTCGAGGCCACCGCGGGTTTTCGACGGCGTGCCGGGCCGGTGATCACCGGCTATGGTCGAGCGATGGACGCCGACGACCCTCGAAATGCCAAGGCGGGCACCCTCGTTCACCTGTGCACCCGCGCCGAATGGGATGCCGACCGGGCGGCGGGGGAGCGCCGCCCGGCCTCGCTGGAGGATGCGGGTTTCGTGCATCTGTCCACGCCGGAACAGGTGCACCTGCCCGCCGACCGGTTGTTCGCCGGTCGGCGGGATGTGGTGTTGCTGTGGCTGGATCCGGGCCGCCTCGACGCGCCCGTGCGATGGGAGCCCGGCGTGCCCTCCGATCCGGCCTCGATGCGCTTTCCGCATCTGTACGGACCGCTGCCCGCGGCGGCGGTGACGGCCGTGACCGAGTACCTGCCGGGACCGGACGGCCGCTTCGGCGCGCCGCCGCGGCCACCCGCCTGACCTTCAGGTGGGCGCTGACGCCTTCGGCGCGCCGCCCCGGGCACCCGCCTGACCTTCAGGTGGGCGCTGCCGCTTCGGCGCACCGCCGCAGGCACCCGCCTGACCCTCGGGTGGGCGCTGCCCATTTAGGCTGGGAACGTGAACGTCGACGTGACAGCCCTGCCCGGCATCGGGGTACGCAAGGACTTCGAGGTGCGATCGGGCCGCCGGGTCGGCGTCGTCGCGCACCGGGACGGTGGCCTGGACCTGATCATCTCCAAGCAGGACGATCCGGACGCCTGCGCCGCCCAGGTGCCCCTCACCACCGACGAAGCCGCCGCCCTGGCGAACCTGCTCGGCGCGCCGCAACTCGTGGAGAAGCTCAACGCCGATCACCGCGACATGCCGGGCATCATCACCCGGCAGTTGCCGATCGGGGAGCGGTCGCCGTACCAGGGCCGGATGCTGGGTGAGACGCGGATGCGCACCCGCACCAAGGCCTCGATCGTCGCGGCGATGCGAGCCGGGCAGGTGCATCCGTCACCGGGGCCGGACTTCGTACTCTCCGCCGGTGACCTGCTGGTCGTCGTCGGCACCCCCGACGGTCTGGACGCGGCCCTGGCGATCTTGACCGACGGGTGACCCGGTGGGCTCCACCGCGCTCGCGCTGATCCAGCTCGGTTCGATCCTGTTCGTTCTCGGAGTGCTCGGGCGGGTGGCCGGACGGTTCGGAATGTCCCCGATCCCGCTGTATCTGCTGGGCGGTCTGGCCTTCGGCGACGGTGGGGTCATCCGACTGGAGTCGGCGGCCGAATTCGGCCATGTCGCCGGCGAGATCGGTGTGGTGCTGCTGCTGTTGCTGCTCGGCCTGGAGTACACCGCCCCGGAGCTGGTGACCGGGTTGCGCCGCTCCTGGGCGGCGGGCCTGTTCGACATCGTCGCCAACGCGACCCCCGGCGTGGTGGTGGCGCTGTTGCTGGGCTGGGGTGTGGTCGGCGCGGTGACCATGGGCGGTGTCACCTACATCTCCTCCTCCGGGATCGCGGCCAAGGTGCTCAACGACCTGGGGCGGCTGGGCAACCGGGAGACGCCGGTGGTGCTGTCGATCCTGGTGTTCGAGGATCTGACGATGGCGGTGTATCTGCCGCTGCTCACCACGCTGCTGGCCGGGGTGGGCTACCTGGCGGGGCTGCGGTCGCTGGCGATCGCGCTGCTGGCCATCGCCTGCGTGCTGGTGGTGGCGCTGCGCTACGGCCGGTTCGTGTCGGCGATCGTGGATTCCGCCGACAAAGAGGTCTTCCTGCTCAAGCTGTTCGGTGCCGCGCTGCTGGTGGCGGGGCTGGCGTCGGCGCTGAACGTGTCGGCGGCGGTCGGCGCGTTCCTGCTCGGCATCGCCATCTCCGGGTCGACCGCGCAGAATGCGGCCAAGCTGCTGGAGCCGCTGCGCGATCTGTTCGCGGCGATCTTCTTCGTGGCGTTCGGGCTCAACACCGATCCGCGGGCCATCCCGCCGGTGCTGGGCTGGGCGGTGCTGCTGGCCGTGGTGTCCGTATTGACCAAGGTGGCGACCGGCTGGCTGGCGTCGGCGCGGCTGGGGATCCGGCGGATGGGCCGGGCGCGCGCCGGGGCCGCGCTGGTGGCGCGGGGCGAGTTCTCCATCGTCATCGCGGGCCTGGCGGTGACGGTGGGCGCGGTGGACGGTGAGCTGGCGGCGCTGGCCTCGGCCTACGTCTTTCTGATGGCCGTGCTGGGGCCGATCGCCGCGCGGGTCGTCGAGCCCGCGGTGGGGCTGCTGCAACGGTCGTTTCGCCGCGCGCCCGCGGGCGGTTGAGCCGGGCCGTCCGTGCGCAGCTCCCCGGCGACGTGCGTTCGCGCGGTGAGCCGGGCCACCGTGTCGCCCGCCGCGACACCGGCGTGCCCGGCAGGCCGATCAGGCCGAATTCGCCTGACCCGCCGCGGTTTCGGATGTGGTGTCGCGCTGTCTCCCGGCCCGCCGTTCCAGTCGGCGCGCGACCGTGAGCGCCATCGCCCCGGCGAGCAGCCCGATCAGCACGGCGGTCAGATGCCCGTAGTCGGTGAAAGTCCGCCCGCGCCATGCCAGCAGCCCGAACCAGGCCACCAGCCCGCCCGCCCACACCAGCCGCGCCGTGCCGGACAAATGGTACGCGAGCGCCGCCAAGACGGCCGAGAAGCCATAGGACGCACCGACATCAGAGACCACCGCCACCTTCAGCGGGAGCAGCCGGTGATCGACGGCGTAGGCGGTGCCCGTGACGGTGATCAGCGTCGCGCCGACGTGTCCCAGGGCGAAGATCAGCACCCAGCGCACGGTGCCCAGCCAGCGTTCGGCCCAGGCCATCACGGTGAGGAAACCGAGCACGATCGTCCACGGGAAGCCGCCCTCGGTCCAGAACGCCGAGGCGACCAGCACCTGCACGGGGTCGTGGCGCATGTTGTGCAGATTGGTCGACGCCGACAGGATCAGGCGGTGCCCGGCGATATCGCTGATACCCCGCAGCGTCCACCAGGTCACGAACAGCGTGAACGCGTACGCGCAGGCGGCCGGAGCGCCACCGAGATGATCGTGCGCCGCCCGCGCCGCCCGGAACACCCGGAGATTGCCGTGCCACCACACCCGCACCGCCCGCACCCCGTGCTCGAGGTCGACGGTCCGGGTCCACGGCGAGCGATAGTGGCGCAGGACGGAAGCAGGCACGCCAGCAAGTGTGGCCCGTCCCGGTCTGCCTCGCGCGGTGGCGCGCGCGCCACCGGATACCGCGCCGCCCACAATCCGAACCGCCGCTCCCGTCGCCGCGTGGCGCGCTCCAGCGGCGTCACGCTCGTCCGCATTCCGATCCCGCCATCGCCTCGGCGGTCGGTGGTGCGTCCCGGTGGCGTCGTGTGTCGTCCGCCGTCCGTGCCTGCCGCTGTCTCGGCGGTCGGTGGTGTGGACAGCGGCGTCACGCATGGTCTGTGCCCCGAGCCCGGCGGCAGCGCCGGAACCTGTGTGGCACGGGCCGACATCGGGCTGGGTCGGGGCGGGTCATGCTGTGGCAACAATCGCCAACCGGATGGCAATATCGCCGGACCAGAATCGGTGCGGGGAGGACCTAGCGGCGCAGGAGGATCGCGTGACGATATACCGCCAGAGTCTGGGTGGCACCGGCTATGCGTTCGATGGACTGGTGGAGCTGCTGGCCAAGGCCACCCCGCGGCGCAGTGGCGATGAACTGGCCGGATGCGCGGCGCGGTCGGACGCCGAGCGGGCCGCCGCGCAGTGGGCGCTGGCCGAGGTGCCGCTGCGCGAGTTCCTGACCGAGCCGGTGGTGCCCTACGAGACCGACGAGGTCACCCGATTGATCATCGACACCCACGACCGGGCCGCGTTCGCGCCGATCGCGCAGCTGAGCGTGGGCGGGCTGCGGGACTGGTTGCTGTCGGCGGCGGCGCGGGCCGACACGGCCGCACTGACCGCGGTGTCGCCGGGCCTGACTCCCGAAATGGTCGCCGCGGTCAGCAAACTCATGCGCAACCAGGACCTGATCGCGGTGGCGCGGGCAATGCGGGTGCGCTCCGGATTCCGCACCACCATCGGACTCCCCGGCACCCTCGCCACCCGATTGCAGCCCAACCATCCCACCGACGACCCACGCGGGATCGCCGCGGCCGTATTGGACGGACTACTACTGGGCTGCGGCGATGCGGTCATCGGAGTGAACCCGGCCACCGATTCGCCCAGCGCCACAGCGGATCTGCTGCGCCTGCTGGACGAGGTGCGCCTGCGCTACGACATTCCCACCCAGTCCTGCGTGCTCGCCCATGTCACGACCACGCTCGACCTGATCGCCTCCGGCGCGCCGGTGGATCTGGTGTTCCAATCGATCGCGGGCACCGAGGGCGCCAATTCGGGCTTCGGCGTGAACATCTCGCTGCTGCGCGAGGCCGCCGAGGCGGGCCGGTCGCTGCGGCGCGGCACCGTCGGCGACAACGTGATGTACTTCGAGACCGGGCAGGGTTCGGCGCTGAGCGCGGGTGCGCACCTGGGCACCGGCGGCAAGCCGGTCGACCAGCAGACCTTGGAGGTCAGAGCGTACGGCGTCGCGCGCGCGTTGGATCCGCTGCTGGTGAACACGGTGGTGGGTTTCATCGGTCCCGAATACCTCTACGACGGCAAGCAGATCATCCGCGCGGGTCTCGAGGACCACTGCTGCGGCAAGCTGCTCGGCCTGCCGATGGGTGTCGACGTCTGCTACACCAACCACGCCGAGGCCGACTCCGACGACATGGATACGCTGCTGACCCTGCTGGGCGCCGCGGGCGCCGCCTTCGTCATCGCCGTGCCCGGCGCCGACGACGTTATGCTCGGCTACCAGAGCCTGAGCTTCCACGACGCGCTGTACGCCCGCGCGGTCCTCGGTCTCGACCCCGCACCGGAATTCGCGGCCTGGCTCGACCGGCTCGGCCTGCGCGACGCCGACGGCCGCATCCGCGAGGTACCACCACTGTCCTCGCCCCTGCACGCGCTCGCGGAGTCGTGATGAGTGCGAAACCAGACGACCCGCGACCCGGGCGTCCCGTGGCCATATCCCCGTCGGGCGGTCCGGTCGGTTCGGCGGAAGTCCAGGCCATGTCCCGGTCGGGCGGTTCGGTTGGTTCGGCGGAAGTCCGGGCCATGTCCCGGTCGGGTGGCCCGGTTGGTTCGGCGGAAGTCCGGGCCATGTCCCGGTCGGGCGGCCCGGTCGGTTCGGCGGAAGCCCCGGCGGTGTCGCCGTCGGGCGACCCCGCTGGCTCAGGAGGAGTGGAAGGGGATGGGGTGCAGGGGTTCTGGGATGAGCTTCGGGGACTGACGCAGGCTCGGATCGGGTTGGGGCGGGCGGGGGATGCGTTGCCTACGCGGCGGGTGCTGGAGTTCGCGGCCGCGCATGCCGCGGCGCGCGACGCGGTGCACGCCCCGCTCGACGTGGCCTCCCTGACAACTGCCGTGGCCGAACTCGGACTCGGCCGTCCGGCCCACGTGCGCAGTCGCGCCACCGACCGTTCGGAGTACCTGCGGCGGCCGGATCTGGGCAGACTGCCGGAAACCGATCTCGCGCAGGCGCTTTCGCCGGACGGAGCCGATATCGCCGTAGTCCTGGCGGACGGCCTGTCGGCCCGCGCTGTCCACGAGCACGGACCGGCGGTCCTCGCCGCGCTGAAAGACGAACTGGCGCAGCGGTATCGGCTGTCGCCACCGGTCATCGCCACCCAGGCCCGGGTCGCGCTCGGCGATCACATCGGGCAGGCCCTGCGGGCGGACACCGTCCTGGTGCTCATCGGCGAGCGGCCCGGACTGTCGGTGGCAGACAGCCTCGGCGTCTACCTCACCCACCGGCCGCGGCCCGGACGCGCGGACTCCCAACGCAATTGCGTCTCCAACATTCATCCACCGGAGGGGCTGGGCTACGCGGCGGCCGCGCAGGTAGTCGCCGGACTGGTGGCGGGTGCGCGGCGGCTGGGCGGGTCCGGAGTGCGACTCAAGGACACCTCCGCCCGCGCCGAGGTGGACGGCACGGCGGGGCGGATCATCGATTCTTGAGCCACAAGGCTTTTCACCATCGATGCCGCGGCCCCCGGTATTCGTCCGGCGGCGCGTCGAGGGTCTGCGCGCGGCTCGGCCAATAGCGGCTGGCGTGCTGTCCGCGGATGCGGGTGAGGTCGGGTTCGTCGACATCGGTGATGCCCACCTGCAGCAACAGCAGCAGCGTGACCATGCTGACGCCGACGATCAGCGGGGTCAGCAGCTGATGCGCCTGCGCGCCGCCCGGTGCGTGCAAGTGCCCGGCCATCTGCGCCTGCATGGCGAACATGCCGGTGTAGTGCATGCCGCACACCGCCAGTCCCATGATCAGCGCCGCGCCGACGGTGGCGGCGAGACCGCGCACATGCAACGCGAACCACAGTGCCGCCGTCGCCGCGACCACGGCGATGAGCAGCGACAGCAGCACGATCCACGGGTCGTAGTGCACCGCGACGTCGGTCTTCATGGCGTACATCCCGGCGTAGTGCATGGCGCCGACGCCGAGTCCGGTGACGGTGCCGCCGGTCAGCAGCGCGTAGCCGCCGCCCTGCCGCCGCAGCACGAGGGACAGGCCCACCCACACCACGCCCATCGCGATCGCCGCGCTCACCAAGGTGATCGGGATGTTGTACCGGATCGTCGCGTTGCGCACCGAAAAGCCCAGCATCGCAATGAAATGCATGACCCAGATGCCGGTCCCGCCGAGCGCGATGGCCGCCGTGACGATCCAGCCGTCGGGCCGGCTGCTGGAGCGGGCGCGGACCATGCAGCGCAGTGCCAGCAACGAGCCGGTGACGGACATCAGATAGGCCAGTGCGGGCGTCAGCCACCCGTACGTGAAGTGATTGACTTCCAGCATGCGAACTCCTTGCCAGAACGCTTCCCGCCGACTGCTTTACGGCGACACGCCGGAACATTAGCGACGTACTCACTGGTAGTAAATTTACAGCAGAACAATTCGGGAAATTGGCGAAGTTTGCCGGACCGGATGCGCGCAGGTAGCGGGCGTGCCGAAACCCGGGACCTGCGGTGCCATCCGATGTCTACCCCTCTTGACATGCGCGTGTAGTCCGGCAAACCGACCGCACGCTATGCCGAGGTGGGATACGCGCAGCGGCGGCGGCAGCCGCATCCGCACCGCGGCCCCGTTTTCGGCTACATCGGCGACATCGGCCGCAGATCGAGCCGGTGCATCATCCGGTCGACCAGGTCGGGCGGAATACCGGGCTCGCGACGGGCGGCCAGCGCCTCGGTGCGGCCCGCCTCGAGCACCTCGTTGCTGATGGCCCGCATCTTGCCGGTGAAGCGCAGGCTCCGGTCGATCGACTTGCTGTCGTCGGCGGCCTCGGCGGCCTCCGGATCCGCCCGCACCAGGCGTCGCTCGAAACCCTCGCGCATGCGCTGGTAGACCTCGTCGGGCAGATCCTCGCTGTCAGCGATCTCCTCGAGCCGGGCCAGCTCGGCGCGCAGAATGCGAGTCCACAAGCGGCGCTCCAGCATTCGCTCCTGCTCGGTGTCGGCCTGCACGTGGGTCGCGCGCACCACTGCGGGCAGCGTCGGCCCCTGCACCAGCAGCGTGAACAGCACCACGGTGAACGCGATGAACAACACCTCGGCCCGGCCCGGGAAGTCCGCCCCCGCCTCGGTCGTCAGCGGCAGCGCCACCGCCAGCGCGACCGTGACCACCCCGCGCATGCCCGCCCACCACGTCACGACCGATTCCCGCCAGGTGTGCGGCTCGTCGGTGTCGCGCCGACGCGACCAGCGCTGGAACACCTCGGTGGTGATCAGCAGCCAGACCAGGCGCAGCAGCACCACCACCGCGATCACCGCGGCCGCACCGCCCAGCAGCCGCTGCCAATCCGGTCCGGTCGCGGCCAGGATGGTGGTGAGTTCCAGGCCGATCAGGCCGAACGCGACGCCGGTCACCAGCAGGTCGATCACGTCCCAGAACGAGTCGCCGACGATGCGGTAGGCGCTGTCGCTGAAATCCGAGGCCGCGTCGGTGAGGTACAGCGCGCACACCAGCACCGCCAGCACCGCCGACCCGTGCCACGCCTCCGCCAGCCCGTACGCGGCGAACGGCAGCAACAGGCCGAGCGCGACCTGCCAGGCGGCCTCGCTCAGTTTGCGCATCAGCCGGCTTCCGGCCCAGCCCAGCGCGAGCCCGACCGCGATCGCCACCACCGCCGACAGCAGGAAGTCGAACGCGGTGTGCCACGCCGAGAAGTGCCCGGTGACCACCGCCTGCACCGCCACGTTGTAGAGCACCACCGCCGTGACGTCGTTGAACAGACCCTCACCCTCCAGCACCGCGACCAATCGGCGCGGCAGTCCCAGCCGATCGGCGACCGCGCTGGCCGCCACCGGGTCCGGCGGCGCCACCACCGCGCCCAGCGCCACCGCGGTAGCCAGCGGCACGCCCGGATACCAGGCGTGGAACACGGCCGCCACCGCCACGGCCGTCGCCACGACCAACCCGACAGCGCGCAGCAGGATCGGCCCGGCATTGGCCGCGAACTGCTGCCACGAGGTCCGCCGCGCGGAGGCGTAGAGCAGCGGCGGCAACACCAGGGGGAGGATCAGTTCGGGGTTGATATCGATATTCGGCACGGCCGGAATCAGCGCGAGTACGAGCCCGAACACGGTCATCAGCACGGCCGGTGCGAGTCCGGTCCGGCGGCCCAGCGGCTGCGCGAGGATGGTCGCGAACGCCAGCACGAATACCAATACCAACTGATCCATGTCTGTGGCCTCCGCTGTGTCTGTGGCCTCCGCTTCGCTTCGGCGGCCGGGGGGCTCGTGACCCCGGTTGGCGGGTACACCGTTGAATGAGGCTTACGTGCGGCGCTGTTGGTCGTGCCTTGGGGCGACGCCTGGAAGTATTGCCGTTCAATGCGAAACGCCGCCGGAGGTTCCGGCGGCGTTTCGCGTATCGGTCAGGACCCTGGACTACTTGCCCTAGTCCAGGTAGTCCCGCAGGACCTGGGAGCGGCTGGGGTGGCGGAGCTTGCTCATGGTCTTCGACTCGATCTGGCGGATGCGCTCGCGGGTGACGCCGTACACCTGGCCGATCTCGTCGAGTGTGCGGGGCTGGCCGTCGGTGAGGCCGAAGCGCAGCCGGACCACGCCGGCCTCGCGCTCGGACAGCGTCTCCAGCACCGACTGCAGCTGATCCTGCAGCAGGGTGAAGCTCACCGCGTCGACCGCGACGACCGCCTCGGAATCCTCGATGAAATCGCCCAGCTGGGAATCGCCCTCGTCACCGATGGTCTGATCCAGCGAGATGGGCTCGCGCGCGTACTGCTGGATCTCGAGGACCTTCTCCGGGGTGATGTCCATTTCCTTGGCGAGCTCCTCGGGCGTGGGCTCGCGGCCCAGGTCCTGCAGCAGCTCGCGCTGGATACGGCCCAGCTTGTTGATGACCTCGACCATGTGCACCGGGATGCGGATGGTGCGGGCCTGGTCGGCCATGGCGCGGGTGATGGCCTGCCGGATCCACCAGGTGGCGTACGTGGAGAACTTGTAGCCCTTGGTGTAATCGAACTTCTCGACCGCGCGGATCAGGCCCAGGTTGCCCTCCTGGATCAGGTCCAGGAACGCCATGCCGCGGCCGGTGTAGCGCTTGGCCAGCGAAACCACCAGACGGAGGTTGGCCTCCAGCAGATGGTTCTTGGCGCGGTTGCCGTCGCGCATGATCCACTGCAGATCGCGGCGGCCCTGCACGGGCAGCTTCTCGCCCTTGTCGGCGAACTCGCGCAGCTTCTCGGTGGCGTAGAGCCCGGCCTCGATGCGCTTGGCGAGCTCGACCTCCTCCTCGGCGTTGAGCAGCGCGACCTTGCCGATCTGCTTGAGGTAGGCGCGCACCGAGTCGGCGGAGGCGGTGAGTTCGGCGTCCTTGCGGGCCTGCCGCAGCGCCTCGGACTCCTCCTCGTCCCAGACGAAATCGCCGGAGGCCTTGTCCTTCTCCGACGGCTCCTCGGCCTCGGCCTCCTCGTCGTCGGCGACGGTGACCTCTTCGGCGATCTCGGTCTCGTCGGTCAGGTCGTCGTCGGAGACTTCCAGGTTGTCCAGATCGTCGAGTTCGATCGACTCGTCGTCGATGGCCTCGTCGGTCTCGGTCTCGGCGCCGGGCGCGCCCTTCTTCGCCGCGGCCTTCTTGGCCGGCGCCTTCTTGGCCGCCGCCTTGGCCCCGGCCTTCTTGGCGGGCGCCTTCTTCGCGGCGGTCTTCTTGGCGGGGGCCTTCTTGGCGGCAGCCTTCTTGACCGGCCGTGCTGCGGTGCTGTCGATGGAGTCGGCGGCTTCGGCCGATTCGGCGGTCTCTCGGGTATTCGTGGCTACCACGTACGCCCTTTCGTGACGGTCTCGTGCGGCGTCACGCCAGAGTGATCTTCCGGCGGAGCGGTTCTGTCGGGGTTAAACCCGGCTCTCCGGCCGGGGTCGGTTTCCGGCTCACCGCCGGTCATGCGTTCCATTGTAACGATCCGGGCGGAGTGCGATGCCGCAGCCTCGCTGGTTGCCGGGGCGATCACGGTGCGATCCCGGCGTCGACGGCCATCGCGGCGCCCACGATCCCGGCCGTGTTGCGCAGATGCGCCGCCACCACCGGAGTCCGGTTGCCCAGCAACGGGATCCAGTGCTCGGCGTCGCGGCTGATGCCGCCACCGGCCACGAAGACGTCCGGCCACAGCAGGTTCTCGAGGGTGACCAGCACCTTGGTCACCTGAGCCGACCACTCCTTGAACGACAGCTTCTTTCGTTCCTTCACCGACGAAGCGGCGCGGTGCTCGGCTTCCTTGCCGTCGACCAGGATGTGGCCGAATTCGGTATTCGGCACCAGCGTGCCGTGGTACAGCAGCGCCGACCCGATGCCGGTGCCGAAGGTCAGCAGCATGACCAGCCCGTCGATCTGCCGCGCCGCGCCGTAGCGGTCCTCGGCCATGCCGGCGGCGTCGGCGTCGTTGAGCACGACCACCTCGCGGCCGCCGAGCGCCGCGGAGAACAGCAGCCGGGCGTCGGTGTCGATCCAGGCCTTATCGATATTGGCGGCGGTGCGGGCGACACCGTTGACCACCACGCTGGGCAGCGTGAGACCGACCGGACCGTCCCAGTCCGCCTGGGCCACCAGTTTCGCGACGGTTTCGGCGACGGCGTTCGGGGTGGACGGCTGCGGCGTGGCGATCTTGATGCGCTCGTGCGCGAGTTCGCCGGTGGCGAGATCCACCACCGCGCCCTTCACCCCGCTACCCCCGATGTCGATACCGAATGCTTGCCCCCGAGCGGACATTGACAGTCTCCTCGTTTCCCTGTGGCGCCGACCCTGATCGCAGGTGCGCGCGGCACGATACACGGCGTTGTGTGACGGGTTCGCACGACCACCGGATCTGTGTCGTGCCCGACAAGCCTAATGCGCGGGGCGCGGGATCTGTGCTGCGATGGATGTCGTGCGCGATACGAATCCCTCACCGTCCGCCGCCGTCACCGACCCCGCCCGGCCCGCGCCGGACCCGGCCGACCCCGCCGAGATCACCGAATTACGCCGTGTCGCAGTGCATCTCGCGCAGACCGCGGCAGCCCACGTGCGGGCGCGGCGGCCCGAGGTGTTCGGTGCGGGCGAGGACGCGCAGGACGCGGTGCGGGCCAAGAGCTCACCCACCGATCCGGTCACGGTCGTCGACACCGAGACCGAGCAGCTGATCCGTCGCCTGCTCGCCGAGCTGCGGCCGGGCGAGGCGGTCCTGGGCGAGGAGGGCGGCGGCAGCCTGGGCGACGATCGGCAGATCGTCTGGGTGGTCGATCCGATCGACGGCACCGTGAACTTCATGTACGGCATCCCCGCCTACGCGGTCTCGGTGGCCGCCATGCGCGGCGGGCGGTCGCTGGCCGGGGCGGTGGTCGACGTGGCCGCCGCACGGACCTACAGCGCGGGCCTGGGCGCGGGCGCCACCCGCACCGGCCCCGACGGCATCGCGAACCCGTTGCGCTGCAACGAAGTCGACTCGCTCGCCATGACGCTGCTGGCCACCGGCTTCGGCTACGGCGCGGCGCGGCGGGCCCGGCAGGGGCGGCTGATCGGCGAACTACTGCCGCACGTACGCGACATCCGCCGCATCGGATCGGCGGCCCTGGACCTGTGCATGGTCGCCGCCGGCCGGGCCGACGCGCACTACGAGCACGGGCTCAACACCTGGGACTGGGCGGCGGGCGCGCTGATCGCCGCCGAGGCGGGCGCCCGGCTGGTGCTGCCGCCCGCCGGCACCACCGGCAAGACCGGCGAGCTGGTGGTCGCGGCCGCGCCCGGCATCGCTACGGAACTGCTCGAATTGTTCGACCGGCTCGGCGTGTCGGAGGCGATTGCGGAGAGCTGACGCTCAGCAGGTGCCCTTGCGGGCGGCGTCGAGCAGGGTGGAGTCGATCGCCGGGCCGTCGGGCGCCGGATTCTTCAACGACCGCAGCACCTCCTCGGCGTCGGTCGACGGGCGCACCTCGTTGCCGAACAGCGAGCCCAGCGCCAGATCGACGGTGTCGTCGTTGCGCTTGTCCTCGACCAGCTCCGCACACGGCGAAACCAGTTGCACCGCCGCCGCGGCCGGGCGGCCGTTGACGCCGAAGCGAATCTGCCCGGTGCACACCAGATCACCGTTGACGTAGACCGGATCGTTGGCGAACTGCGGCGCCGGCGGGCTGGCGAAGCCGAGGTCGCTGAGCCGGGACGCGATGTGCTCGGCCAGGCCGCGCTGGCCGGAAGCGTTGTAGACGCGCACCTTCGACTGTGTCAGCGGCGCCGGTTCCACATCCTGCAGGCGCGACGGCGAGACCCGCTGCCCCAGCGGCGCCGGCTGCGGGGCGTTCGGGTCGGCCGCCGGCGACGGCGAGTTGCACGCCATGGCCGCATGGCTCTTGCTCTCGGTCGTCAGGGCCTTGATCCACACGATCGCGCAGATCAATGCCAGGATCGCGACGAGCGCGACCCACGGTTGGTACCGGCGGCGCAGGAACGGGCGCCCTTTGTCGTCGACGGCGCTGCCTTCGGTGATCAGTGAAACCACACGCACACCTTACGAGTTCGGCTCGCACAATCCCGCATGCGGACACCGGGAGTGGCGGCGCGCGTGGCGGGTGTGCGACGGATATCGCGGGGGTAACGATTCGCCGGAGGCTCGGACACGGAATCGGCACTGTCCAGGGCAGCCGATGACGATTACCCCTCGGTTTCGACGCGCTCGGGTTTTGATTGCGACTTTTGCCTCGGTGTCCGCTATTGTCTGGCGGCTGATTCGAATCGACAGAGGTGAATCAGGGCGGAGATTTCGGGAACAACCAGGACATGTCCTGCGTTGACCGAGCGCGATCCGGTACAGGTCCACCAGATCTGGCCCGGTCGGCGACCGGTGTACACGTGACGTACACCACCGGCGGGGCGGCGTCGCCGAGCCGATTCCCAGGAATCGGCCCAGGTGGGGTCGGTCCGGGATATACGGAGTAAGGACGAGGGGAAGACGACATGGCAACCGACTATGACGCACCGAGGCGTACCGAAACCGACGAGGTGTCGGAGGACTCGCTCGAGGAGCTGAAGGCTCGTCGCAACGAGGCCGCGTCCGCCGTCGTGGATGTCGACGACAGCGATACCGCGGAATCGTTCGAACTTCCCGGCGCGGACCTGTCCGAGGAAGTGCTGTCGGTTCGGGTGATCCCGAAGCAGGCCGACGAGTTCACCTGCTCGAGCTGTTTTCTGGTTCATCACCGCAGCCGGCTCGCCAGCGAATCCGGCGGTCAGCTGATCTGCATGGATTGCGCAGCCTGAGCATTCGGCGGGTCCAACTTCGGCGGGTCCAACTATCGAAATCCCGCGCTCGGCAGCCCCGGGCGCGGACGGAAAACGCGCGTGCTCGGCGCAGCCTGATCGGCCTGCCGGTCAGCTCGCGTCGCGTACGCCGAGCGCCTTCAGCACCCGGTCGGGCCGGCGCGTACTGACCAACCAGTACGGTGCCGGATCGTCCGGGTCGTCGAGTACCAGCAGCAACAGCGGCCCGATCCAGGGCCGGTGCTGAACATAGGCGGCGGGGTCGAGCTGCCTGCCCAGCGCTGCGCTCTTGGCGCTGGCCGGGACCGCCGCTGCTCGGGCCACATACGTTACCGGCAGATGTGCCCGGTCCGCTCGCAATTCGACCGTTCCACCGGCGTCCGGCCCGACCTCGACGCGGTGCCGGCTCAGCCACAGCAGCGCCCACACCGGTACGGGCAGCAGTAGCACATACGGCAGCCAGGCCCGGATGCCCGGCGCGCCCATGTGCACCTCCGCGGCGAGCAGGCCCGCGATGGCCAAGCCCACCGGCCACCACCACAGCGGCACCCACAGGCGTTCCGTGTAGCCGGGGGTGGCGTTCGCGGGTCGGTTCATGGCCTCGGATGCTACGGCGGCGGGGGCGGCATCGGGGGTCGGCGCGGACTGGTCGGGCACCTCATCAGACTAAGTCAGCGCGTGCCGCCGGAGTGCGGCGGGAGCAGGTCGTTGCGCTGGTCGCGCTCCGGCCATGTCACTGTCACCGCGGTACGCCGAGCGCGTAGGCTCGCTGTACGTGACCGGTATTCCACCTATCTCCCTGCTGCGGCTCGATCCCGGCATTCCTGTCCCCACCCGCGCGCACCCGGGTGACGCGGGCGTGGACCTGTGCACCACCGAGGACGTCATCCTGGAGCCGGGGGAGCGGGTGCTCGTCGGCACGGGGATCGCCGTCGCACTGCCGATCGGCACGGTCGGTCTCATTCATCCGCGATCCGGGCTGGCCGCCAAGACCGGTCTGTCGATCGTCAACACGCCGGGCACGGTCGACGCGGGGTATCGGGGCGAGATCAAGGTCTGCCTGATCAACCACGATCCGCGCACTCCTATCGAGCTGCGCCGCGGCGACCGGATCGCGCAGCTGCTGGTGCAGCGGGTCGAGCTGGTCGATTTCGTGGAGGTCACCGAGCTCGACGACACCGCGCGGGGTGCGGGGGGTTACGGGTCCAGCGGCGGGCACGCCAGTCTCGCCGCTGAGGCGGCCGGCGCGAGCGCCGGCAAGGAGGCATGACGATGTTCGGACGCAGGCGCAGACGCGACGACGACGTTCCCGCCAGAGGTCACTACGACGACGACACCTGGTACGACGAAGACGAATACGCCACCGAGGCCGGGTACGAGGAGTACGAGGACGACTACGACGAGTCCTCCTACCGCACCGACGAGAACCCCATCTACCGCACGGACGAAACCCCGGCCTACCGCACCGGCCGCCAACCGGTGTACGGAACGGACCAGCAGCCCGCCTACGAAACAGGCCGGCAGCCCGCCTACCGAACCGGCCAGCAACCGACTTACCGGACCGGCCAGCAATCCGTCTATCGTCCGGGCGAGACGCCCGCCCATCGCTCGGGCGAGCAGCCTGCCTATCGTCCGGGCGCGACGCCCGCGCCTCGCTCGGGTGAGCAGCCTGCCTATCGTCCGGGCGCGACGCCCGCGCCTCGCTCGGGTGAGCAGCCTGCCTACCGCCCCGGTGCGACGCCCGCGCCTCGCACCGGGGAACAACCCGCCTACCGGCCGGGGGAGACATCTGTACCTCATGCGGGGGAACAGTCCGCCGCCTATCCGCTGGAGGGGACGCCCGCGCCTCGCTCCGGTGAGCAGCGTGCTCATCGTCCGGGCGTGACGCCTGTGCCTCGCACCGGGGAGCAACCCGCCTATCGCCCAGGCGAGACTCCTGCGCATTTCACTGGCGAGCAGCCGGCTTATCGGCGCGGTGAGCGGACCGGGGGACCGCAGCCCGTCCGTCGGCCGGGTGAGGCGTCTGCTCATCGGACCGGTGAGCAGCCCGCCTATCGGCCGGGCGAGGCGCCCGCCCATCGGACCGGGGAGCAGCGCGCTCTGCGGCGAGGGGAACGGACTGGGGAACAGCCTGCTCATCGGGGCGATCCGCCTGCCTACCAGCCCGAGGAACCGCCCGCGCGTACCGGCCGTCGGTCCGCTCGTCGGTCGGGTGAGGCACCCGCCTCCCGGACAGGTCAGCAACCGGCCTATCGGACCGGGCAGCAGCCCGCGTACCGGACTGGTCAGCAACCGGCCTACCGGACCGGCGAGCAGCCCGCCTATCGGACCGGGGAGCATCCGGCCTACCGGACCGGGCAGCAGCCCGCCTACCTCGAGGACGATTACGACGACGACGCCTGGTACGGCCAGGAACACGACACCGATCCGTCCGCCCGCACCGGCCCGTACGACTACGAAGACGTCGCCGATGTGCTCGAGGACATCGGCGATCAACGGCTGGACCTCGGCTCGGTGATCCTGCCCGTCCCCGAGGGCGGCCAGCTCCAGGTGGAGATGACGCCCGACGGCACGCCGCAGGCGGTTCATCTGGCCACCGAGCACGGCCGCCTGACCGTGGCCGCCTACGCCGCGCCGAAGTCGCCCGGGCAGTGGCGCTCGGTGGTCAACGACCTGCGCGACTCGCTACGCAAGGACGGCGCACAGGTGTCGGTCCAGAACGGCCCGTGGGGCCGGGAACTGCACGCCGTCACCCAGGGTGCCGACCTGCGTTTCATCGGCGTCGACGGCTACCGCTGGATGCTGCGCCTGGTCGCGGCGGGCCCCTCGGGCTCGGTGGACGAGGGCACACCACTCGTCCAGGCGGCCCGCGCCATCGTCAGCGAGACAGTGGTACGCCGCGGCGAAGAACCGCTTCCCGTCCGCGAGCCTCTCCCGGTGGTCCTCCCGCAGGAACTGGCCGATCAGCTGACCGCAGCCCACCAGCAACAGGTCCAAGCCCAGGAACAGGCCAGAGCCGCCCAGGTCGCCGAGGCCCAGGCCCACGCCACCGGCCAATACCCCACCCTCACCCCCGACGAGCCCCCCCAACCCCGCCGAGGCACCGAAGGCTCCGCCATGCAACAACTCGGCCTCAACTAACCCCACCGGCGGCGCAACACAACTTCCCGACCTCGGGCCGCCGACCCTGTCGCGTCTGTCACCGCCAGCACACGTACGCCCGCTCGGTGTTCGCGATCGTTGCCTTCCCGCGCTCGCCTGGCGTTCACCATTCCCTGTGTTCTCGCGCCCCGCGCGGGAACACAGGGCTTCGGGTGAGTCGAGGTCAGAGGTGGGGGTCGAAGGCTCGGGCTACGGCGAGGCTGTCTTCGTAGACGTGGTTGCGGGTGATCAGGCCGTTTTCGACGGTGACGTGCAGGACGAAGCGGGCTCGGTAGGGGCGGCCCGTGGTGCGGGCGGTCTGCCGGATCTCGCCCAGTACCACCGCGTCGGGGCCGTCGACGAGGATGCGTTCGATCTCGGTCGCGGCCTCCTCGGGGATGTGGTGGCCGCGCAGCATCCGGTAGTGGTCGGCCGCGTCGGCGCGGGTGCCGCGGTGCACGATCCACGGCGTGGCGGCGCGGCCGTGTTCGGCCTCGGGCCAGCTCAGCTTCCAATCGTATTCGGGCGCATACAGTTCGGCGATCCGATCGGCGTCGCCTTCGGCGATGCGGCGCAGCAGTTCCTCGACGGTGGCGCGGGTGGTCCGGGCTTCGGTGATCATGCGAATCACGATGCCCGACGCCCGTGCGACCGTCGATTACCCCGCGGGTAATACCTTTGAGCCGCAGCGGAGTCCGGTCAGCGGTGGGTGGCGTGCCGCCCGGCCAGCCGGGCCAGCCCGCGGCAGCCCAGGATGCCGGGGTCGGCGCCCAATTCGGCGAGGGTGATGCGATGCAGTTCGGACCTGGGGATCAGGGCGGCCCAGCGTTCGGCGACCGCGAGCGGATGCACCGGATCGTCGACGGCGGTGACGATGGTCACCGGAACGCTCAGCGCCACAAGGGTTTCCGGAGTGGGCCATGGATAGGCCGCCGCCTCCTCCAGCGCCTCGGGCAGATGCGGCCACTGCGCGGTCCAGGACTGGGTGAGGGCCGCGGCCAGCCAGTCGGGGCTGCTGCTCCGCATCCGTTCGACCACCGCCGCCAGTCCGTCGGCCCGCAACTGCGCCGCGGTTGCGGCGGCACTGAGCGCCGCCGGGCATTCCCCGGCGTCGTCACCGGTCCACGCGGGCAGCGCCGCGATCACCCCGAACGCCGAATCCGCCCGGGCGCGAGCCCATTCGACCGCGATGGCGGCGCCCAGCGAGATACCAGCGGCGAGCACCGGCCCCGAGCGTGCCGCGGTATCCAGCGCCGCGCGGCAGCTGGCGACCACCGCGCGCGGGTCGGGCTCCACCGCCAGGAACGGCAGATCCAGTGCGGCACAGGCGGGTCCGAAGGCACGACGGGCGAAGTCGGCGTCCGAGCCGGTACCGGGCAGCGCGACGACGAGGGCCGGGCGAGGTAGATCGGGCACGCGCCGAAGCCTACGCGGCGCGGGCGCCGATTCCGGGGAGGAACGGGTGCGTCGCAGGCGGCGATCCGGGCTCGCGCGCGCCGTCTCGAGCGCGTGCGGCCAGCCGCGGCGTGACGTGGGCCACCCTCGCGATATCGAGGTGGAAAACCGCTGCGCATTGGGTATCCACGGATGTGGGCGGCCTCGCGTGGCGAGGGGTCGAACGCCCATCTACAGTTGGCGATATACGGCCGCTCGGCCGGTCGTGTGGGAAACCCGACGACGTGTAACCCACGCCGTCTGCAGTGCAGGAAGTGTTGCAAGATGCCTTTCACGGGCGGAAACAAGGCAGGATCCGGGATTGCCGGGCGCAAGACGGGTCCCGACAGCGGGTACTTCCGGCGCTTGAGTCGACGGCTCACCGCCGATCTCGATCATCTCGACGCCGAGGAACTGGCCGAGACGTCCGAAGCCTCCGGCGCCTGCCGGGCAGACGAGTGCCGGCGTGGCGAGGAGGTCACCATGCTCGGCAAACTGCGCAGCGTGGAGGCGTGCCCGAAGGCCGCGGGCGCGAATCTGCAGGCGGAGTTCTACGACGGCACCGACGCGGTGACGCTGGTGTGGATCGGGCGGCGGCGCATCCCCGGGATCGATCCGGGACGCCGTATCCTGGTCCGCGGCCGCATCGGGGAGCGTGATGGGGCCAAGGTGATCTTCAACCCCTACTACGAACTACGTGAGAACTCCTGACGCATGCCGATTCCCAGCAGCGACGACCGGGCCGACCGCTCCGCCGTCGTAGACAGCGAACGGTCGGCCGAGCCGTTCCGCACGAACGACGCGATGCACGACCGTGAGCCCGACGACCGGGAGCCCGTGCCCGTCGGCCCGCTGCAACAGACCATGCTGGAACAGCTGGGCGGCTTCAGCGGCCTGATCTACTCGACGCTGCCGGTCCTGGTGTTCGTCCCGGCCAACGCCCTGTGGGGGCTCACCGCGGCGATCTGGTCGGCGCTCGGTGTCGCGGCGGCGATCCTGGTGTGGCGGCTGGTGCGCCGCGATCCGGTGCAGCCGGCCATCTCCGGTTTCATCGGCGTCGGCGTGTGCGCGTTCATCGCCTACCGGATGGGTGCGGCCAAGGGCTTCTTCGCGTTCGGCATCTGGGCCAGTCTCGTCTACGGCGGCGTGTTCCTGGTGTCGCTGCTGGTGCGCTGGCCGCTGGCGGGAGTGATCTGGGGCTGGCTCAACGGGCACGGCACCGACTGGCGTTCCGACCGCCGGGTGCTGCGCCTGTACGATCTGGCGACCCTCGTGTGGGTGATCGTGTTCGGCGCCCGCTACCTGGTCCAGTCCCAGCTCTACGACCACGACGCCACCGGCATGCTGGCCGTGGCCCGCATCGCCATGGGCTGGCCGTTGACCGCCGTCGCGCTGCTGGTCACCGTGTGGGCCGTGCGCAAGGCCGGACATCTGCCGCGCTCCGGCGGCGGCGAACCGGCCGTCGGCCGTCATCGAGTCGACTGAGCGTCCCCGCCGACCGGGCGATTCGATCATGAACCGAAACGCCGCTCTCCCCGAACAACCGGATGTGCCCACACCTTTGGGGGCGGCCCGCGCATCCAGGTGGGGATGAACCCACCCCTGGGGTACCTATTTCGCGACCTCGGTTCATCGCACGATCGTTGGTGAGATCAGCGATCGGCGAAAGGATCCGACAGTGGGTACCGAGGGCAACACGGTGGCGACACAGGACCGGCCGACGAGTCGCGGCGCCCGGTCACCGAAGACCACCGCCGCCGGTTCGGAAAGCCGCCGGGCCGCGGCCGAACTGGACCGGTTGATCGGACCGGCCGCCGCGGGCGACCGCCAGGCCGTCACCGAGATCATCAAGATCGTGCAGCCGCTGGTGCGGCGCTACTGCGCGGCGCGCATCGGCAGCGGCGGGCACCTGCACGTCACCGCGGAGGACATCGCCCAGGAGATCTGCATCGCGACCGTGCAGGCGATTCCGCGCTATCGCGATCAGGGCAAGTCGTTCCTGGCGTTCGTCTACGGCATCTCGGCCAACAAGGTGGCCGACGCCTTCCGCCGCGCTCAGCAGCAGCCCGCCTATCCCGTCGCCGAATTCCCCGACCGGCCCTGTACCGCGGCGGGCCCGGAGGAGATGGCGCTGGTGTCCGAGCGCCGCCTGGCCACCCGCGAACTGATGAAGGTACTGGCTCCCGCGCATCGCGAGGTGCTCGTCATGCGCATCGTGCTGGGCTGGACCGCGGCGCAGACCGCCGAGGCGATCGGCACCAGTCCCGGCGTGGTGCGGGTGATGCAGCACCGGGCGCTGAACAAGCTGCGCGCCGAGCTGAACGTTTCCCGGTCCTAGTCGATCTGCTCGCCGAAGCCGTTGACGCCCAACGACTTCCGCAATTCGTCCTCGGCCTCCACCGAGGTCACGAACAGCAACTCGTCCTCGCCCTCGAGCGGATCGTCGGCTTGGGGCACGATGACCCGGCCGCCGCGCAGGATCGTCACCAGGGCGGCGTCGCGGGGGAGTTTCAGCGTCCGGACGGCCTTGCCGGCCAGCGGGGTGTCGGCCGGCAGGGTGATCTCGACGAGATTGGCCTGCCCTTGGCGCAACGTCATCAGCCGCACCAGATCACCGACCGACACCGCCTCCTCGGCCAGCGACGCCAGCAGCCGCGGCGTGGACACCGCCACGTCCACGCCCCACGAGTTGTCGAACAACCACTCGTTGCGCGGATCGTTGACCCGGGCCACCACCCGCCGGACCCCGAATTCGGTCTTGGCGAGCAGGCTGAACACCAGATTCGCCTTGTCGTCCCCGGTGGCCGCAATCACCACCTCGTATTCCTGCAGCCGCGCCTCCTCGAGCAGTTCCAGCTCGCAGGCGTCCCCGTGCACCCAGGTCGCCGCGGGCACGGCCGCCGGATCGACGTGATCGATCCGGCGCTCCAGCAGCATCAGCTCGTGGCCGCCGCGGATCAGTTCCTGGGCGATGGATCGGCCCACCGCGCCGGCACCGGCGATCGCTACCTTCACGACTTGTCCTCGCTCGACGGTGGAACGGCGGCCAGCGCCGCGGCGGCGCCGACGCTGCCGGAGGTGGCCGCGACGTAGACGGTGTCGTCGGCCTGCAGCACGGTCTTGCTGCCGGGCAGCACGCCCTGTCCGAACCGGATGAGGAACGCGACGCGGGCGCCGGTGGCCTCCTCCAGATCTCGTACCGTGCGCCCGTACCAGTCCTCGTGCAGGTCCAGCGGGGTGACCGCGACCGTACCCGTGGGGTCGCGCCAGGTGGCGCCGTCCTCCTCGTTGAGCAGGGCGCGCAGGAAGCGGTCGGTGGTCCACGGCACGGTCGCGATGGTCGGGATGCCGAGGCGCTCGTAGACGGCTGCGCGCTTGGCGTCGTAGATGCGCGCCACCACGCGCTCCACGCCGAAGTTCTCCCGCGCCACCCGCGCCGAGATGATGTTGGAGTTGTCGCCCGAGGAGACCGCCGCGAAGGCGCCCGCCCGCTCGATGCCCGCGCGCTGCAGCACATCCCGATCGAAGCCGACGCCGGTGATCCGCTCGCCGCTGAAATCCTTGCCCAGGCGCAGGAACGCGCTGGAATCCCGGTCGATCACGGCCACCTCGTGACCGACCCGGACCAGACCGCGGGCGAGCGCGGAGCCCACTCGCCCGCAGCCCATGATCACTACGTACACCCTGCCAACCCCAATTCCCGAAAACCGTGATGTGCGGTCTGGTTCCCTGTGGAAGGAACCGTACCCGCTGACCATCGACCACAGCCACGTTCCCCCTCCGTCCGCGCTTCAAACCCGCCGCAGGGCATGACGGCTGCGGTCGGCATCCACGGAGCAACCGTCGCGCGGCGCGCGGGAATCGAGCTCACGGCGGCTGGGCGCGGGGCAGCGCGACTGCCTTATGCTCGCAGGAGTGTCCAAGTTGACGACGGCCGCGAAACGAATGGTGGTCGGCCGCCCATTTCGTAGCGATTCGTTGGGTCATACGCTGCTGCCCAAGCGAATCGCGCTGCCGGTATTCGCCTCCGACGCGCTGTCCTCGGTGGCCTACGCCCCCGAGGAGATCTTCCTCGTCCTGTCCACGGCGGGGCTGTCGGCGTATGTGTACGCGCCGTGGGTCGGGCTGGCGGTCGCGGCGGTGATGGCGGTCGTCGTGGCCAGCTATCGGCAAAACGTGCACGCCTACCCGTCCGGCGGTGGTGACTACGAGGTCGCCACGGTGAACCTCGGGCCCACAGCGGGCTTGACGGTGGGCAGCGCGCTGCTGGTCGACTACGTGCTGACCGTCGCGGTATCGATCTCCTCGGCAGCATCCAACATCGGCTCGGCGGTGCCGTTCGTCGACACCCACAAGGTGTTGTTCGCGGTGGTGGCGATCGTCGTGCTGACCGCGATGAACCTGCGCGGCGTGCGGGAGTCCGGCACCATGTTCGCCGTCCCGACCTACGCGTTCATGATCGGCATGTTCATCATGCTGGCCTGGGGGTTCCTGCGGATCGAGGTGTTCGGCGACGAGATACACGCCGAATCGTTCGGGTTCGCGCTGCAGGGCGAGGACGCGCATCTGCAGGGCATCGCCTTCGCCTTCCTCCTCGCGCGGGCCTTCTCCTCCGGCTGTGCCGCGCTGACCGGTGTCGAGGCCATCAGCAACGGGGTCCCGGCGTTCCGGAAACCCAAGTCCCGCAACGCCGCGACCACCCTGCTGATGCTGGGGCTGATCGCGATCTCGCTGCTCATCGGCATCATCCTGCTGGCGCGCCGGATCGGCTTGGTCTACGCCCACGACGCCGCCGACCTGGTGGGCGCTCCGGCTGGCTATCAGCAGAAGACGCTGATCGCGCAGCTGGCACACGCCGTGTTCCAGGGCTTCCCGGCCGGGTTCTACTTCCTGACCGTGGTGACCGCGCTGATCCTGGTGCTGGCGGCCAATACCGCGTTCAACGGGTTCCCGGTGCTCGGCTCGATCCTGGCGCAGGACCGGTTCCTGCCGCGGCAGCTGCACACCCGCGGGGACCGGCTGGCGTTCAGCAACGGCATCCTGTTCCTGTCCGGCGCCGCGATCGCGTTCGTGGTGCTGTTCGGCGCGGAGGTGACGCGGCTGATCCAGCTCTACATCGTCGGCGTGTTCGTGTCGTTCGTGCTGAGCCAGACCGGCATGCTGCGGCATTGGACCAGGTTGCTGCGCACCGAGACCGACCCGGCGCTGCGGCGGCGCATGATGCGGTCGCGGGTGATCAACGGCATCGGGCTCACCATGACCGGCGCGGTGCTGATCATCGTGCTGCTCACCAAGTTCCTGGCCGGCGCCTGGATCGCCATCGTCACCATGGCGGCGATCTTCGTGCTGATGAGAATGATTCGGCGGCACTACGATTCGGTGTCCACCGAACTCGACGAGCAGACCTGGGACGGGGTGCTGCCCAGCCGCACCCACTCCATCGTGCTGGTGTCGAAGCTGCACCTGCCCACCCGCCGCGCGATCGCCTACGCCCGCGCGACCCGTCCGGACATGCTCGAGGCGGTCACGGTCAACGTCGACGAGGCCGATACCCGCCAGCTGGTACGGGAGTGGGAGAAGAGCGATATCCCGGTGCCGCTCAAGGTGGTCGAGTCGCCGTACCGCGAGATCACCAAGCCCGTCGTGGATTACGTCAAACGTGTCCGCAAGGACGCGCCCCGCGACGTGGTGACGGTCTTCATCCCCGAATACGTGGTCGGACACTGGTGGGAACAGTTGCTGCACAACCAGAGTGCCCTGCGCCTCAAGGGCCGCCTGCTGTTCGAGCCCGGTGTCATGGTGACCAGCGTCCCGTGGCAGCTGAGCTCGTCCTCGGCGAAAGCCGGGCAGGCGGGGATCGAGAGCGCGCCCGGCGCGGTGCGGCGCGGTTACGGCGAACAACGATGACCGAGCGACTGATTCCACGGCCTCGCTGGGTGTGTGCGACGAGGTACGGGCGGGGTGGCGTTGCCCCGGGGAGCGCCAAAGAAGCCGTACGACCGAGGCGTGGCGGGGTGGCCCGGCATCGGTGGCAGGGTGGCTGCCCGGACGTGGCGTCGGTGGGGAAGCGATGAGCGTCGGACGTGGAAGTGATTGGACGGGGGAGGTTTTCGAGGTCCGGCTGGGCGCACCCGGGCATGGTGGTTTCTGTGTCGCACGGTACGAGGGGCGGGTGCTGTTCGTGCGGCACGGGCTGCCGGGCGAGCTGGTGCGGGCGCGGGTGACCGAGGACCGCGGGAAATCATTCTGCCGGGCCGACGCGGTCGAGATCCTGGAGGCGTCGCCGGACCGGGTGCCCGCGACGTGCCCGGTGTCGGGCCCGGGCGGAGCCGGTTGCTGCGACTTCTCCTTCGCCGCTCCGCACGCACAACGGCATCTGAAAGCCGCCGTGGTCGCCGAGCAGCTACGCCGGCTGGCGGGCTGGGAGACCGAGGTCGAGGTGGAGCCGATCCTCCTGGGCGACAGCATGTTCGGTGCCAGTGCGCCGGGCGCTGCAGGCCCCGGCGTGGCCGATCGTGGTGTGGCCGACCATGGTGCGGCAGACCCCGGCGTAGCCGATCGTGGTGTGGCGGATCGTGGTGTAGCCGATCGTGGCGTGGCCGACTTCGGTGTGGCCGACCGTGGCGTGGCCGACTTCGGTGTGGCCGACCGTGGCGTGGCCGACATCGGTGGGCGTCGTCTGGGCGCGGCCGACGGCCGGTTCGGCGCGGCGCCGCTCGAGGTCGGTGGATGGCGGACGCGGGTGCGGCTGGTGGTCGACGCCGAGGGGCGGGCGGGTGTGCATCGGTATCGCAGTACCGACGTGCTGGCGGATCTGCGCTGCCCGCAACCGGTTGCGGGCGCCGTGGACGGTATCGCCGAACGGGCGTGGACGCCGGGCGCGGAACTGGTGGTGGCCGTCGACGGAGACGGCTTGCGGCACATCGTGGAGCTGGCCCCGTCGCGGCACGGTGGCCGCGGAGGTGGAGATCGGCGCAGCACCGCCGCACGGCGGGCAGCGGCGCACGCGGCGCGGCCCGAGCGGATCGTCGAGGGCAGCGGCCGGGCGGTGCAGTATGTGGCGGGGCGCCGCTGGGAGGTGTCGGCGACCGGCTTCTGGCAGCCGCATCTCGGTGCGGCGCAATGTTATTCGGATGTGGTCGCGGAGTGGTCGGCAACCCCTGCCGGTGCCACGGCGTGGGATCTCTACTGCGGCACGGGCGTATTCGCCGCGCGTCTCGCCGAGCAGGTGGGTGGCACGGGAGTGGTGCACGGTGTCGAATCCGCGCGGTCGGCCGTGGCCGACGGCGCCGCCGCGCTGCGCGACCTGCCCGCGGTCGGCCTCAGCGCGCAGCGCGTGGAACGCTGGCTGTCCGACCGGACCGGTTCACCCGCACCGCAGGTCGTCGTGCTCGACCCGCCCCGCGCGGGCGCGGGGAAGGACGTGATCGCCGCCCTCGCCGCCGCCGACCCGGCCCGCATCGTCCACATCGGTTGCGACCCAGCCGCTTTCGCCCGCGACATCGGCCTCTACCGCGCCGCGGGCTACCACGTCACCAGGCTGCGCGCCTTCGACGCCTTCCCCGCCACCCACCACGTCGAATGCCTCGCCCTGCTGGAGCGCACCGTTTCCTGACCGTCGCGCATCGGCCGGTGGCTGTGGGGCCGCCCGCCGAGGCGGGTTGCTGACCGACGCACCACAGCACGGCGACCGAACCGGCCGGTGCCGGGCACGACATGCCGCGTGAGCCGCGAGGTCATTCCTGCGTGCGGAAGACGAGATTGCTTGCTGGTCAGTCGAGTAGCCAGGTGGCGCGCAGGGTGGCGGAGAGCTCGGATTCGCCGTACTCGATGGGGACCGGCGCGGACGGGGCCGCCATCGCGACCATGGTGAACTCGGGGCCGCCGACCGGAGCGGGGGCGGCGGTGGTGTTCTCGGTGATCTCGAGCACCGGGCCCAGGGCGCGTCCGGCGCGGGCGGCGTATCGGGTGGCTTTGGCGTGGGCGTCGTCCCAGGCGGCATCGCGGGCGCGCACCAGCAGGGTTTCGGTGTCGGCGAAGGTCAGGTTCAGCCCACCGAGCCGGACGTCGTCGCCACCCGCCGCGACGGCATGGGCCACCACCGTCGCCGGATCGGGAGCGCCGGAATCGGCCCGGTCCGTGCGCAGCGACACGGTCAGCGTGGTGGTCGCCACGTAGCCGGTGATGCGGGAGCCGCTGTCCTCGGTCCAGGTGGTCTCGGTGCGGACCGACAGCCCGCTGGTCCCGATATCGGTGGAACGCACGCCGTCCGCCCGTAGCGCCGCGGTGACCGCCGCCGTGCGCTCACCGGCCCGGCCGTAGGCGAGCGCGACCGTGCCGGCCCGGGTCTCGACGGAGATCGAGACCCGCATGAGGTCCGGTGTGCCGTGGGCGGTTCCGTTTCCGAAGGTGGTGACGGTGGCGGGGTGGTGTCGGTCGTCGGTCATCCGGCCTCCTGCGTCGGTGATCGGTGCGGCCGCCCGGTCCGCCCTCCCGACGCGCCCGAGCAGTGTTCTCGATACTGCCCTCTCGCGCGGCCGTTGCCCAGCAGGCCGTCGGCCCCGGATATGTCGCGTCTCACAACACGCCGGAGTGTCCTGGGCGGGCTTGCCATTCTGGTCATCGGGGGCTCGGACGGCTCCGTAGACTGTCTGAAACAAACGAGCCATCCAGAGGGAGTAATAGCGGTGGGAGTTCTTTCCCGGGTCGATACGCCCGAGGACCTGCGCCGGCTCACGGCGTCGGAGCTCGAGCAACTCGCGGAGGAGATTCGCGAGTTCCTGGTTCGCAAGGTCGCGGTGACGGGTGGTCATCTGGGACCGAACCTCGGAGTGGTGGAGTTGACGATCGCGCTGCATCGAAGTTTCGATTCGCCGGCCGATCCCATCATCTTCGACACCGGCCATCAGGCCTACGTGCACAAGATCCTCACCGGCCGCCAGGACGGGTTCGACACGCTGCGCAAGCAGGGCGGGCTGTCCGGCTACCCGAGCCGGTCCGAGAGCGCGCACGACTGGGTGGAGTCCTCGCACGCCTCGGCCGCGCTGTCCTACGCCGACGGCCTGGCCAAGGCGTTCGCGCTGACCGGCCAGCGGCGGCACGTGGTCGCGGTGGTCGGCGACGGCGCGCTCACCGGCGGCATGTGCTGGGAGGCGCTGAACAACATCGCCGCCGGTCCGGACCGCTCGCTGATCGTGGTCGTCAACGACAACGGCCGCTCCTACTCACCCACCATCGGCGGCCTGGCCGACCGGCTCAGCGCCCTGCGCATGCAGCCCGCCTACGAGCAGGCGCTCGACGCCACCAAGCGGTTCGTGCAGGGCATTCCGCGCGTCGGCAGTTCGGCGTACTCGATGCTGCACGCGCTCAAGGCCGGCATCAAGGACGCGGTCGCGCCGCAGGAACTGTTCAGCGATCTCGGCCTGAAATACCTCGGCCCGGTGGACGGCCACGACACGGCCGCGCTGGAGGCGGCGCTGCGGCGCGCCAAGGACTTCGGCGGCCCGGCCATCGTGCACGTGGTCACGCAGAAGGGGCACGGCTACCGGCACGCCGAGGACCACGAGGCCGATCAGATGCACTCGATCGGCGCCATCGACCCGGCGACCGGCCAGCCCCGCGGCGGCAAGGCGGTGGGCTGGACGTCGGTGTTCTCCGACGAGCTGATCCGCCAGGGCGAGCAGCGCGACGATATCGTCGCGATCACCGCCGCCATGCCCGGCCCGACGGGGCTGACTCCGTTCGGCAAGCGCTTCCCGGATCGCATGTTCGATGTCGGCATCGCCGAACAGCACGCTGTGACCTCCGCGGCCGGGCTCGCCCTGGGCGGCCTGCACCCGGTGGTCGCGATCTATTCGACCTTCCTCAACCGCGCCTTCGACCAGCTGCTGATGGACGTGGCGCTGCTACGCCTGCCGGTGACCCTGGTACTAGACCGGGCCGGGGTGACCGGCGACGACGGCGCCAGCCACAACGGCATGTGGGATCTGTCGGTGCTGGGTATCGTGCCCGGCATCCGGGTCGCGGCGCCCCGCGACGCGACGACCCTGCGCGAGGAACTGGCCGAGGCGCTGTCGGTGCACGACGGCCCGACCGCCGTGCGCTTCCCGAAAGGCGCGGTGCCCGACGATCTTTCGGCGGTGGAGCGACTGGACGGCGTCGACGTGCTGCGCATGCCGGAGGGCGGTACCGCGCAGACGGTCCGCGGCGACGTGCTGCTGGTGGCGGTCGGCCCGTTCGCCCAGCACGCCGTGCAGGCCGCGGATCTGCTGACCGCCGAAGGCTTTTCGGTTACCGTGCTGGATCCGCGGTGGGTGCTGCCGGTGTCCGACACGGTGGTGAAGCTGGCCGAGAACTACCGGCTGGTCGTGACGATCGAGGACGGCGGCATGCACGGCGGCATCGGCTGCACGCTGTCGTCGCGGCTGCGCGCGGCGGGCATGGACGTGCCGACCCGCGATCTCGGTGTGCCGCAGCAATTCCTGGACCACGGCTCGCGCGCCCAGATCCACCAGGAACTGGGCCTGACCGCCGAGGACATCGCCCGCCGCGTCACCGGCTGGCTGGGCGGAATCTGAACCTTCGCCGGTTCGGCTGTCGGCTTCACGCCGGGACTTTCGCGAGGATTCTGTAACAGGTTACAGTTCCTCCCAGTCGTCCGGGAGGTAGTCGCATGTCGTTCGTGCTCGTCGAGAAGCCGAGGCCGCAGGTCGCGCTGGTCACCCTGAACCGCCCGGAGCGGATGAACGCCATGGCCTTCGACGTGATGGTCCCGCTGCGCGAGACGCTGGAGGCGGTGGCCGCCGACAACGACGTGCGCGTGGTGGTGCTCACCGGGGCCGGTTCGGGTTTCTGCTCCGGGGCCGATCTGCAGGGCGCGGGCAAGGTGCCCAACATCGGCGGCCTCACCCGCACCAGCATCGCGCGCCGCTCGATGGATCTGCTCAACGACGTGATGCTGGCGCTGCGCCGCATGCATCAACCGGTGATCGCGGCGGTGAACGGCGCGGCCATCGGCGGCGGATTCTGTCTCAGCGTCGGCGCGGACATCCGTCTCGCGGCCGAGGGCGCCTACTTCCGCGCGGCGGGCATCAACAACGGGCTCGCCTCGACCGAACTGGGCATGAGCTACCTCCTGCCGCGGGCCGTCGGCGCGTCGCGCGCCTTCGAGATCATGCTGTCCGGCCGCGACGTGGACGCCGCCGAGGCCGAGCGCATCGGCCTGGTCTCCCGCACGGTACCCGCGGACCAACTCCTCGGCGCGTGTTACGACCTGGCCGAACGCATCATCGGATTCAGCCGCGTCGGCACCGAACTCACCAAACGTATGCTGTGGAGCGGCATGGAGGCGGGCAGCTTCGAATCCCACATGCAGCACGAGGGCACCGCCCAGCTCTACATCCGCCTGACCACGGAGAACTTCGACGAGGCGATCCGCGCCCGCCGAGACCGCCGCGCGCCGGTGTACGAGGACTGAGCGGGCGTCCGCTCAGCCGTGCAACGGCACTCCCCTCATTACGGCGCCCCACCTGCTCAACCGCGCTCGACACCGTGACGGCACTCGGCCCCTCACTCCGCATCCCGCATGTTCTCGGCCGGGATCCACCCGGAGCCGTGGGTTGCGGCAAACACGCCGGATTCAGGGGAGTGCCCTTGGTAGCGAACGCTCGGGCCGGGCACCCGAAGGGTTGCGCTAGCCGAACAACGCGGTTGCCAGGCGGGGCGCGGCAAGTTCGCGCTGATTCGGGGGAGTGCCCTTGGGAGCGAAGGCTCCGGCCGGGCACCCGAAGGGTTGCGCTAGCCGAACAACGCGGTTGCCAGGTGGGGCGCGGCAAGTTCGCGCTGCCATGGTCGCGCGCCCCCGGCCTTCAGATAGTCGTCGATGGCCTGCACCGGCGCGTCCGGGACCGTATCCGACCGGAATTCCGGCAGGCCGTCCCAGCACAGCCGACGCAGCAGGTCGGGGGTCAGCAGATTTTCCACCGGCACCGAATGTTCTTCCGACAGTTCGCCCATGGCGGCGCGGGCGCGGGTGAGGCGGGCGGCGGCGGCCGGATCGCGGCGCTCCCAGCGGTTCACCGGCGGCGGACCGTCGTAGGGCTGGGTCAGTGTCGGCAGTTCGGACTCCGGCAGTGCCCGGGCCCGGTCCACCGCGGCCAGCCAATCCCGCGAATGCCGCCGTTGGCGCGGCCCGCCGAAGACGGGCAGTGCGCGCAGCTGGCCGATCGTCTTCGGATCCGCCTGTGCCGCAGCGATGATCGCCGAATCCGGCAGCACCCGGGCCGGAGCCACATCCCGGTGGCGGGCCAATTGGTCTCGGGCGGTCCATAATTCGCGCACCACGGCGAGCTGACGCGTGCGGCGCAGGGAGTGGATGCCCGAGGTGCGCCGCCAGCGGTCGGCCTTGGGCGCGGCCGGCTCGGTGGTGCGCACATGCTCGAATTCCTGTGCTGCCCAATCGCTCTTGCCCTGCTTCTCGAGCGAGGCCGCGACCTCGTCGCGTAACTCGAGTAACAACTCCACGTCGAGGGCGGCGTAATTGAGCCATTCCGCGGGCAACGGCCGGGTCGACCAGTCGGCCGCGCCGTGCCCCTTGCGTAGCTCGCGGCCCAGCAGCTTCTCCACCATCGCCGCCAGCCCGACCCGCTCGAACCCGGCCAGCCGCCCGCCGAGTTCGGTGTCGAACAGCCGCGCCGGTCGCAGTCCCAGTTCGGCCAGCCCCGGGAGATCCTGGTCCGCCGAGTGCAGCACCCATTCCAGGTCGTTGATCGCCTCGGCCAGCGGCCCGAGCGCGTCGGTCACCGGGATCGGATCGATGAGAAAGGTCCCCGCCCCGCGGCGGCGCAGCTGGATCAGATAGGCGCGGTTGGAATAGCGGAACCCCGAGGCGCGCTCGGCGTCCACGGCCAGTGGTCCCGCGCCGGCGGCGAGGCGGGCCGCGGCGTCGGCGACGGCCGCGGCTGTCTCCAGTACCGGTGGCACGCCGTCCACCGGTGCCAGCAACGGCACGACGGGATCGTCGTTCCCTTCGATCCGCGTGGGGTTCTCGGACTCGTCGGCAACGGGCATAGCCCAGAACTTTACGTGGCGGTCAGAACTGGTCGTCGGCAATCTGCGGACCCGGCCGCAAATGGGTAATGCCCGCGGGCGGCAAACCGGCCGCGTAGGCCAGTACTTCGCAGAAAGCCTCGACGTGTGGTCCGAGATCGGTGGAGCCGACCGTCCAGGATGCCCGCAGCTCCAGCTGATAGGCCCGCGGCGGCCCGGCGATATCGCCGTAGCGGACCGAACTGGTGGAGGTCACGGTGCCGCCCAGCGCGGTGAACGGCTCGGCCCGCGATTCCAGGGCGTCCACCAGCCAGCTCCAGGCCACCTCCGGCAGCAGCGGATCGCCGGCCAGTGCGGCGTCGATATCGGCCTGGATGTAGGCCACGAGACGGAACACGCCGTGCCAAGCCTCGTGGCCGTTGGGGTCGTGTAGCAGGATCAGCCGCCCGAACGCGTCGCCCTCGGAATCGACCGGTACCACGTTCGTGTCCGGATGTTTGACTTCGGCTCCGATGGCGTATGAATAAGGTGCCAGGCGTTGCGGCGGCCGGATCGGTGCGAGCTCGATCCTGGGGTGCACGGATGCGCTGCCCATCGCATCGACCGCGGCGCGAAACTGGGCTGGTTCGCTGTCCGGGCCCGGGGTCGGTGCGGCGCCGTCGCGGAAGTCGAGCGGTGTCACGAATGTGACGGTAGACCTCATCCACCCGAGGCGGTCGGAGGCGCGCCGCGACGTGCATTCTGGCGTTCGCAGTGAGAATGTGCGCCGATACCCGCCGACCGCGCGGCGCGGGCCGATCGCGAGCCCGCATACGATAGCGGTGATGAGCACTCCAACTCGCCGCCGGTTGTCCGATGCGCCGTTCCTCGCTGCCGCCACCGGCGGCACGCCGAACCGGCGTCCCGTCTGGTTCATGCGGCAGGCCGGGCGCTCGCTGCCCGAGTACCGGGAGGTGCGGGCGGGCGTCGGAATGCTCGAGTCGTGCTTCGATCCGGAGCTGCTGTGCGAGATCACCCTGCAGCCGGTCCGGCGGCACGGGGTCGACGCGGCGATCCTGTTCTCCGACATCGTCGTTCCGCTCAAGGCCGCCGGAATCGACCTCGACATCGTGCCCGGCGTGGGCCCGGTGATCGCGAAGCCGGTGCGCACGGCCGACGATGTGCGTGCGCTGCCCCGGCTGCGCCGCGAGGAGGTCGGCGCGGTGGTCGACGGCGTGCGGCTGCTGCTGGACGAGCTCGGTGACACCCCGCTGATCGGATTCGCCGGTGCCCCTTTCACTCTCGCCTCCTATCTGGTGGAGGGCGGGCCCAGCAAGAACCACGAGCGCACCAAGGCGATGATGCTCGCCGACTCCGACACCTGGCACACGCTGCTTGGCGTGCTCACCGACATCACCATCGAATTCCTGCGCGCGCAGCTGGGCGCGGGCGTGGACGCCGTGCAACTGTTCGACTCCTGGGCCGGTGCGCTGTCGCTGGCGCAGTACCGGGAATTCGTGCTGCCGCATTCGGCGCGGGTGTTCGCCGAGCTGGCGGCCGCGGGCGTGCCGCGTATCCACTTCGGGGTGGGCACGGGGGAACTGCTGGGCGCGATGGGTGAGGCGGGCGCCGACGTGGTCGGGGTGGACTGGCGAGTGCCGCTCACCGACGCGGTGCGCCGGGTGGGCGCCGGAAAAGCGTTGCAGGGCAACCTGGATCCCGCGGTGCTCTTCGCCGGGCCCGCCGTGATCGAGCGCGAGGTCCGCCGCATCGCCCACGAGGCCGACGAGGCGATCGCGATGGGCGCCACCGGCCACATCTTCAACCTCGGCCACGGGGTGCTGCCCCAGACCGACCCGGGCGCCATCACCGCCACGGTCGAGCTGATCCACGGCCTGCCCCTGCCGCTGTAGTCGCGCTACCACTCGCCGAGCGGCCGCACGTCCCAGGACAAGCGGATACCGGGCTTGGTGCGCAGCGTCAGCGGTTCGTGCGTATCGCCGTGGAACCACAGGCGCAGGCCCTCGTGGTCGGGCTCGCGCAGCACGGTCAGCCGGTCTACCCTGCGCAGGCGGCCGAGGTAGGCGATTTCCTCGTCGCCCGAGTACATGGTCAGGTAGGCGTCTCCGGCCGTCGGGTCCAGCGAGAAGAGCACGGTCGTGCTGCGCCGGGTCAATCGGAACGAGTGCAGGCCCACCGGCCAGTCGAGATCGTCGTACCCCCGGGTGGGCTCGTCCTCGAACAGCCAGATCAGCTCCGCCAGGTCGGGAATCTCCATGCGGCCACGGTATGCGCCGCAGCGGGGCCGGTGGCCCGTAACGGTCGGTCGCGCCGGTGCGGGTACCGTCCAGAACAGGGCACGCGATGGTTCGCGGGGGTGCGGCCGGGCGCGTGCGACGGGTGTGAGCGGGCGAGGAGTGGTCGATGCGGATCGCGGTGGTGGGTGCGGGGATCAGCGGGCTGGTGGCCGCGTATCGGCTGCGGAAGGCGCTGGGCCCGAAGCTCGAGCTGGTACTGCTGGAGCGGTCCGAGCGGATCGGCGGCATTCTCCGCACCGACGACATCGCCGGGGAGCCGGTCGATCTCGGGGCGGAGGCGTTCGTGGGCCGTCGGCCCGAAATCCCCGCTCTGCTGGGCGAATTGGGGCTCGCGGACCAGCTGGTGTATCCGGCGGGGAAGCGCCCGCTCATCTGGTCCGGCGCGGCGGCGCACCCGCTGCCGGAACGCACGCTGATGGGTATTCCGGCCGGGCCCGACGCGCTGGCCGGGCTGGTGGACGAGGCGACGCTGGCGTGGATCGCCGACGAGCCCGCGCGGCCGCTCGACTGGGTTCCCGGCGGCGACATGGCGGTCGGTGAACTCGTGGCCGCCCGGCTCGGGGAGCAGGTGGTGCGGCGCAGCGTGGACCCGCTGCTCGGCGGAGTGTATGCGGGACTGGCGAATTCGATCGGCGTGCGGGCCGCGCTACCGACCCTGGCCGCCGCCCTGGACGCCGGTGCGGCGAGCCTGTCACAGGCGGTCGCCGACGCCCTGCCACCACCTTCGACCGCACCTGTCTTCGGTGGCATCCGCGACGGATACCGAGTGCTGCTGGAAGCGCTGCTGAAAGCCGCCGCGCCCAGACTCGAAACAGGCTGCGCTCCAGCACAACTGACGCGGACCGCGCACGGCTGGCGGCTAGACCTGGTGGACGAGCAAGGTACGGCAGGCAAGCTGGGTACGGCAGGCAAGGTAGGTACGGCAGCTGAGCTGGGTCCGGCAGGGCAGGTGGGCGCGGCGGGTGAGCGGGGTCCGGCAGGGCAGGTGGGCGCGGCGGGTGAGCGGGGCGCGACAAGGCAGCGGGGCGCGGCAGGTGAGCTGAACACGGTCGGCGAGTTGGGCATGGTGGGCGAGTTG
Source organism: Nocardia wallacei (assembly GCF_014466955.1). Taxonomy (NCBI): domain Bacteria; kingdom Bacillati; phylum Actinomycetota; class Actinomycetes; order Mycobacteriales; family Nocardiaceae; genus Nocardia; species Nocardia wallacei. The sequence continues at coordinate 2,762,412 of NZ_AP023396.1, forward strand.
GACGCGGTGGTCCTCGCGACGCCCGCGCCGGTGACGGCATCCCTGCTGCGCGGGGTGGCACCGGCTGCTGCGGCGGCGATGGTGGGAATCGAGCTGTCCTCCTCGGCGGTGGTCGCCCTGGCCTTGCCCCCGGATACCCCGCTGCCCGACAACTCCGGCATACTCGTCGCCACCGGAGAACCACTGCGCGCCAAGGCGTTCACGCTGTCCAGCCGCAAATGGCCACACCTGGCCGCCCGTGACGTCGCACTCGTCCGCGCGTCCTTCGGCCGTTTCGGCGATGACTCACTGCTGTCCTGGTCCGACGACGACCTGATCGCCGCCGCGGCGACGGACCTGTCGACGGTGACCGGTATCCCGATTACTCCCATCACCGCCCGCGTCCAACGCTGGCACGGCGGCCTTCCGCAATACGCCCCCGGCCACCTCGACCGCGTCGCCGCCATCGAAGCCGGTCTCGCCGACCTGCCCGGCCTTGCCATAGCCGGCGCGTACCTGCACGGTGTCGGCGTCCCGGCCTGCGCCGCCTCCGGCACCGCGGCCGCCGAGGCGGTGCTTGCCGACCTCACCCGATTGTGATTCGGAATCGGTGCCGGGCTGGGCCTGCCACCGAGGAGAACAATCAGCGGGCTCTTCCGGTCACCTGCTTCCATAGGGCAGTGTTGTATCCATTCGATCCAGAGACCGGCATTCTCGACCGTTTGACGGGAATGTACGCTGGAGATCTCCCTGTCGAAGCACTGCCCGAACTCGCTGCCATCGCCGCCGATGGCGCGCCGAGTGATCGGGCTCGGGCCGTGTCGATCGCGGGCGCTCTCATCTCGGCAGCCGACCCCTACACCGCCGAGATCCGGGACCGATATCGCGATAGCATCGCCGCCTTGCTCGGCGAGGTGCGGTCCGAACTGGCCGCGGAAGCCCCCGCAGCGGACCGCGAGCCTGCCGCTTTCATAGATCGGGTGCATTCGATGCTGACATTCGAGGACTCGGCAGCGTGGTCGCCGAGACTGTTCGAGTTGACCGATGGGGAGATCGAAATCGAATGTCCCGTCTGCTGGGCCGCGATGACCGTGCACCTCGGCGGGGCCGGATTCTTCACCTGCACGAGCGGTTATCCGCTCGACCGAGTCACCAAGCGACCGCTGATCCCCGCGCATCCCGATCGCCTGACGGGGCTCGGCGCCCGTCTGCACCGGCTCGCTCTCGTCGGCCGCCAGTTCACGATCGCACGGCAATTCACCTACCTCTTCGGTCGTGGCACATGCACGGAAAACGGCCACGAATTCACGCCCGTCGACGCCCTCGAGAAGGCGGCGATGCCGTAGACAGCCTTCTCTTGACGAACGGGCGCGCCCGCGCCGCGCATCGCTCAACAGCGGTGTGTGCGCGGATTGCCGATGCACTGTGGGGAACGGCTTGTCGGAAGCTGTGGCGACGCCGTTGTTCTCCCCGTGTCCGGCGCGGACGCGGGGAGCGGCATTGCGCTGCCGCGTCGCCATGGAGCGTGTGATGACGGGGCGGAGGCGTGGTGTGTGGGTGACCTGTGGCATGGCTGGAGCGTGGCAGCAGGCACCGACAGGTGAGGATTCCCGCACTCATTGCCTTGTGGCACACGGCGTTTCGGTGGTGTGTCGGGGTGCGGGAACATGCACGGGGTGCGGCGGTGTGGGGTGGGCTCGGCAGTGGCAGGATGGGGACATGGCGCGACTCGATTACCAGGCTCTCAACTCGACCATCCGGTACCTGATGTTCTCGGTGTTCCAGGTGCGGCCCGGGGTACTGGGGGAGGATCGGGAGGCGGCGATCAAAGAGGCGCGGGAGTTCTTCGACTCGCTGGGCGAGCGCGGCGTGGTGCTGCGCGGTATCTACGACGTCGCGGGTATGCGGGCCGACGCCGATTTCATGCTCTGGACGCACGCCGAGCGCATCGAGGATCTGCAGGCCGCTTACGCCGACTTCCGCCGCACCACCGAACTGGGCCGGGCCAGCGCGCCGGTGTGGAGCAACGCCGCGTTGCACCGCCCGGCCGAGTTCAACAAGAGCCACGTCCCGGCTTTCCTCGCGGGGGAGGAGCCGGGCAACTACATCTGCGTGTACCCGTTCGTCCGGTCCTACGACTGGTACCTGCTGCCCGACGACGAGCGGCGCAAGATGCTCGCCGACCACGGCAAGGAGGCGCGCGGCTATCCCGACGTGCGGGCCAACACGGTGTCGTCGTTCGCGCTGGGCGACTACGAGTGGATTCTCGCCTTCGAGGCCCCCGAACTGCACCGCATCGTCGACCTGATGCGCGACCTGCGCGCCACCGAGGCCCGCCGGCACGTCCGCGAGGAGATCCCGTTCTTCACCGGCCCGCGCGTGGAGGTCGAGAAGCTGATCGCCGCCCTGCCCTGAACCGGCCGACAGCCCCGTATTTTCGGGTCATGCGGAGGGCGCGGCTGCGATCGTAAGGTTCATCCGTCCTCTCCGTGTGTTGCGTTGTCCGAGGGGTGCAGCCGCAACGAGATGGAGTTGATGCAGTACCGCTTGTCGGTCGGGGTCGGATAACCCTCCCCTTCGAAGACGTGGCCGAGGTGGCTGTGGCAGTTCGCGCACAGCACCTCGACGCGGCGCATGCTCAGCGAGTCGTCGGCACGCAACAGCACCGCGTCCGAATCGGCCGGGTCGAAGAACGAGGGCCAGCCGCAATGCGAGTGGAACTTCTCCGTGCTGCGGAACAGTTCCGCACCACAGGCCCGGCACGCGTACACCCCGACAGTCTCGGTGTCGGTGTACTCACCGGTGTAGGCGCGCTCGGTCCCCGCCTCCCGCAACACCGCATACTCCTGCGGCGACAACCGCGCCCGCCACTCCTGCGGCGACAACTGGATCTTCGGTGCCGGTAGTGAGGTATCGGACTCGGAACTCATGCACACAGTCTAATGGCTCGCTGCTGTCGCCGAGGGACGGCCGCATCGGGCCAGACGGAATCGAAGATAGGCCCGGGTTTCCGCCGGGCCTATCTTCATCCACTCGGGAAATTAGCGAAAACCGGGAACTCACGCCCGGTCGAATTCTCCGCCTTGCACGCCGTCCGTGAACGCTTCCCACTCCCTCGGGCTGAAGATGAGCGCGGGACCGGTCGGATCCTTGGAGTCGCGCACCCCGACCATGCCCGCGTCGAGGTGGGCTACCTCCACGCACTCGTTGCCGCCTGAACTACGGCTGGACTTGAACCACTTCGCCTCTGCCAGATGTGCTTTCATTTCGCATGCTCCTTGGCTACATGCCGTGGCTTATGCTCCCTCGAATTCTCCGCCTTTGACGCCACTCGTGAAGGCATCCCACTCGCTCGGGGTGAAGACGAGTGCTGGGCCGGTCGGGTTCTTGGAGTCGCGAACGCCGACCATGCCCGCATCGAGGTGGGCTACCTCCACACAATCACTACCACCTGCACTTCGGCTGGACTTGAACCACTTCGCCCCGGTCAGGTCTATGTTCACTGCACATACTCCTTGGCTGTCTGCCGTAGCAGAAGCTTGCTGTCGGCCTCGCTCAACGCTACTCCGTGGATCGTATTGAACGCCTTGCGATATCTCCGCACGCTGTCCGTTCGCTCCAGATACATGTCGCCGGTGTAGCTCTCGATGAAGACCACGGGCGGTTCGTGGGGGTGTCCCTGACTGTCCACCCCGAAGTCCAGAAGAGTGAAGGGGCCAGTCGCGATACCCAGCGGGAAGCCCGCGGAGTTGGGCAGTATCCGCACCCGCACGTTCGCTGGCATATCGGCAATGTGCCGGAGCTGCTTCGCCATGACATGCGGGTCGCCGACGACACGGCGCAGAACTCCCTCGTCCACCACCAGATCGACCGACAGGGGAGACACCTTACGCATGATCCGATGTTGTCGTTCCCGCCGGACCCGTACGCGCCGTTCGAGTTCGAGGACGGTGTCCTCCGGAAAATAGAGTGCGTCGAGCGCTCGTGCGTAATCCGGCGTCTGGAACAGTCCGGATATCATGTCCGGCCGATAGATGCGCAGATCCTCGGCCGCCGCTTCGAGACCCATGTACAGATTGAAGGTCTCTTTGATGATGTCGCCGTACTGGTGCCACCAGTTGGGCTCTTTTCCCTGCGCCGCAAGTGCTTTCAGGGCGGGGAGCATGGCGCGATGTTCGTACAGTTCGCACAGTGCCTCCAGGTGATCGTCGTGGATCACCGAGGCCGCACCGGTTTCGAGGCGCTGTAAGGTCCCGTCGCCGACGCCGATCGCCTTGGCGGCGTTGCGGATCGACATGCCGTAGGCCTGGCGCATGTCGCGCAGGTAGCGGCCCAGTTGCCTGCGGGGTACGCCGGTGGTCGGGGTCGCGTTCGTCGGTCGGCCCTTGGTCCCGCTCATGTGTGGTTCCTCCCTCGGTCGTGGATCACGTGTAGCCCTACTCGTGGATCACGGGTACCGAATGGCATGGATCACGGCGCTGACAAATTCTGGATCGTCCACTGGGACAACGTAGAAATTAGCCCGAATTATCGATCGGATGATCCAGATGAGTGCTGTGTGTGCTTCGATCCCCGTTGTGTACCCGGTAGCGCGGCTGACGTTCTCTCCCCGTCCGGCGCTGCGAGCCGGGTACACCTTACATCCAGCATCGAAGCCGAGGGGGTCGTTTGATGATCATAACCAAAGCAACACTGCCGCAACGTGTTCCGGATGAGAGGCTGAAAGCTTCTCGGGAGGAGTCGTGAGCTGGGCGGACGTGTTCAAGAGCCCGGTGGCGATCGGCTATCTGGACAAAGACATTTCCGGATTTCGGCAGTCTGCCGACGAGGAGAAAATACGTTCGCATGCGAAGCGTTCGAGATACAACCTCGTGAAAACGGTCGTTTTCAGCAGCCGGACCGACCGGCCGATGCAGCGGCTGGTCAATGTGGTCGAGCATCTCGGAGCCGAGGCGGTTTTCATTCCCGATATCCGGCATCTCGACGGCTCGGCCATTCCTCGGAAATTGCACGAGATCGCCACCGTCATCACGGTCGACCCGGAATCCATATATCAGCGGATGCGTCGGAAGCAGTGCCCGGACGTCCGGCGACATCCGAGTAGAACACCATGGGAGGTGGGTTGGATGAACGACAGGTCCGTGACCGGCCCGGTGACGCCGCGGGTCGAGGCACTCGCGGCGCGCGCCGGACGGGCGGGCTATCGCCTGGTACGCGGCTGGGCCTCGCCGTACCCGTGGCAGTTGCTCGACGCCGAAGACGACGAGCCGATCCACACAGCCGCCACCCTCGACCTCATCGAGCGGATCCTTGATGAGTAACCCGACATCCCGGCGAAAAGCATTGCCGGGATGTCGGGTTGTCGGGATGTCAGGGCATGCCGGGATGTCGGGTCGTCGGAAGGCCAGGGGCATGCCGGGATGTCGGGTCATCGGAATGGGGCATGCCAGATGTCGGGTCATCGGAAGGTCAGGGGCATGCCAGATGTCGGGTCGCTGGACGCCAGCAGCATGCCAGATGCGGGGTCGTCGCAAATGTCAGGGTATGCCGGGTCGCCGGAATGTCAGGGTGTGCCGGGATGTCGGAATGTCAGGGCGTGCCGGGATGTCGGGTCGCCGGATGCCAGGGGCATGCCAGATGTCGGGTCGCCGGGATGTCAGGGGCACGTCGGGTCGCCGAGATGTCAGGGGTGTGCCGGGATGACGGGTCGCCGGGGTACCAGGAGCACGCCGGGATGCCAGGTTTGGCGTGGTCAGGTGAGGGCGCTCGCTCGGGATTGGGTGCGGGGCTCGGCTTGGTTCTCGTTGTCGCCGGTCCGGTCGGAGACGGTGTCGCCGCCGTGGGTTTCGGTCGTCGATTCGGCAGACGTCTCCGGCTGCTTCGCGCCGTCGGGCAGCAGGAAGACCGGGTCGATCCCCGAACTCAGCCGCCCTTCCCGCCGCGCCGCCAGGTAGCGGTCGCCGAGCACGCAGAACACCACGATCAGCAGCAGGCTCCAGCCGAGGGTGACGCGCAGGTACTCCAGCGTGCGCCCGGTGCTCTGCCAGTGGTCGAGCAGCCATTTCTCGTACGTCATGAACCCGAAGATGGCCAGCCACGCCGGCCAGTTCCGCAGCACCGAGTTGCGCAGCGCCACCGTCATCAGGAAGGGGAACAGCAGCATCGAGTAGTACTGCTGACCCAGCGCGGTCACCACGAACTCCGCGGTCAGCAGCACACCCGCGGCGGTGCAGACGAAGAACAGCTCGTCGTGCAGGTAGTAGCGGTACAGCAGCCACAGCGAGACCAGCACCACCGCGCCGAGCAGGATGCGGATGGTCCAGGTCAGCCACGGGTCGAGGCCCCAGTAGGCCGCGCTGCCGGGGATCGAGCTGTTGAAGTAGTCGCGCGCCTTCAGCGAGTAGGGCAGGGTCCGGTGCAGGTAATCCATCGGATCCTTGATCAGCGGCCACGCGATCGCCATCAGCGCCACCGGTACGCCCAGCGCGGTGATGAACACCCGCCACTGCCGCCGCGCCAGCGGTATCAGCAGCAGCGGCGCCAGCGTCGGTTTCACCGCGATCGACAGGCCCATCACCACCCCGGCCCACAGGTCCCGCCGTCCGAGCAGCAGATGGATGAACAGCACCTCGGCCAGCAGGATGCAGCCGTTGACATTGCCGAAACCCAGTGTGTTGATGACGGTTTCGGAGGCGAACATCAGCAGCAGGGTCAGCGGCGCGGCATAGGAGCGCACGCTGAGCTTGAACAGCTTCAGCAGCAGGTACCACGCCAGCACGATCGCCACCGCGTTCAGCGCTACGAACAGCCACTTCGACTTCTCCGGGTCGATGATGGCGAGCGGCGCGACCAGCAGGGTGCCGCTGGGCGGGTACAGGTAATGGGGGTCGACGAGGTCGAAGTTCTCACCGTAGATCGGCTGGCGGTTGAGGAAGGCCAGCGACGCCCGGTACACGGGCGCGAAATCGTCGGTGATGTTGAAGTTGGTGCCCTCGACGAATACCTGATGCAGCACGGTCATGACCGCGAACGGCCACAGTGCGAAGTTCAGGACCTCGGTGGTGGTCCGAGCGGTGCGAGGCTCGAGCTGGCGAAGGAACACTGGGGCACGGTACACCGGAAACCTTGGAACGGTTGCTCGGACCCGGTGTTCGGCGTCCGTTCGTGTCGCGGATCCGGTCCGCGCGGGCGTCACGCGGGGCAGGCGGTGCCGTCCTGCGGCAGCTTCGCGTCCTTCGCGTACTCGTTGATGTACCGCTGGGCGCAGCCGGTGTGGGTGAAGACCGGATGACCCCAGCCCTGCCATTCGACCGAAGCGGTACGCGCCCCGGCCGCGCCGAGCACACCGGTCACCGCGGGCCGTCCGTCGCCGCCCACCACCGGATCCGCGGCGGCGCCCAGCACCAGCACCGGCCCGGTGTACTTCTCCGGCAGCTGCGGCGGACTGGGCACCGGCCACGCGCTGCAGGCCATCAGCCGGGTCGCGGCGGCCTTGCCGAACACCGGGTACTGCCCGCCCCAGGCGGTCACCAGATCCTTGGCGCGGGTGGGCGTGGCGGGCTGCTGGTTGTCGCTGCAGCGGGCGACGAACTGCCCGTCGGACTCGACGGCCGCCGATTCGCGCAGCGCCAGGTTGTCCAGCGCGCCGCGGTCGCCGCGCCCGGCGGCGGCCAGCGCGTCGGCGAGTTCGGTGATGTGGCCGGCCTGATCGGCGCGCGGATCGCCGAGGAAGCCGGAGATGGTGGTGAGCAGGACGCCCGCCGACAGATCACCCAGCTGTCCCGCGGCCGCGCGGTTCACCAGATCGGTCACGGCCGCACGGGGATTGGCGCCCAGCGCGCAACCGATCGCCGCGCAGCGCTGCGCGAAACCGGTCAGCGCCGCCTCCTCGCCCTTGACCTGATGCTCGGCCCGTCCGACCGCGTCGGCGTTGACCGCCTCGGGAGAGTCGAGCACCAAGCGCGAGAGGTGATCGCCGTACTTGGCGGCGTAGGTCATGCCCACCCGCGCGCCGTTGCCGGTGCCGAGCAACGCGATCGTGTCCACCTGCCACTGCTTGCGCAACTGCTCGATGTCGTCGGCGGCGTGCGCGGCGTCGAAAGTGCCTTGATACGGCTGCAGGAAGTCCTGGCAGGCGATGGTGGCGTCCTGGCTCAGCTTGGCCATGGTGTCCACGGGATCGCCGCCGCCCGGGGCGAATTGGCCGTTGTCGGCCACCGCGCGGCGGGTCTCGAGGGTCATGCAGTCGATCGGCTGCGAGCTGCCCATGCCGCGACGGTCCACCGCGACGATCGGGTGCTCGGCCAGCACCGCGGCGGCCGGTCCGGCGGCGAGGCCCGCGATGGTGGCGGTCGAGGAACGATCGCTGCCGGAGGTCAGCACCAGCGGGGCGGCGTCGGCCGGAGTCTGCTGCAGCCGGGCCCGCACCGCGCCGTTGCGGAAGGTGCCGAGGATGGCGCCGCCCGCGTCGATCGGCGTCGAGTACTCGGCGCATTCGAGGATCACGCCCGCGGGCGGGGCGCCCAGACCCAGCAGATTGAAGGTCGGCACCGCGCAGTCGCGCCAGCTCAGATCGGTTTTGGGGGATTGCAGCGCGGGTGGCGCCGGTGCCGCCGAAGTGGTCGGCGCCCCGCCGCCGGCCTCGTGCGGTCGCTCCACCGCGACACCGGGCCGCTGCGAGGGCCCCGCGCCGCACGCGGCGACAGTGAGGAGAACCGTCAGCGATGACGTCGCCAGCAAGGCGGCCCGAGTCCAGCGCATGCGCTACAGCCTGCCAGGTCCGGCGCGCCGTTTCAGCCTTGGGTCGCGGCGCGCTCCCAACGGGTCAGCAGTGTGCCGTCGTCGTCGACGAGCACCTGCCGCAGCGCCATCGGGGTCGGCAACGCGTTGGGCGACACCGCGATTCGAGCCGCCGTACCCCCGACGAGCAGCGGAGACAGGGTCAGGCAGAGCTCGTCGGCGGCACCGGCCGAGATCAGCTCGCCGAACAGCGACGGCCCGCCCTCGCACAGCACCCGCAGCAGCCCGCGGGCGGCCAGGGCCGCGCGCAGGTCCGCGCCGGTGACCGTGGTGTCGCCCGCCTCGATCACCTCCGCGCCCGCCTCGGCGAGCAACCGCTTGCGCTGCGCGGGGGCGGCGGCGGTGGTGAACACCAGCGGCGCGCGCTTGGTGTCGGTGAACAACCGGCAGGCCGGATCCAGCGCAGCGCTCGCGCTGACGACCGCGATCGGCGGCGGCGCGCCGTCCCGTGCCCCGCCGAGGCCGTGCTGGTAGAGGCGGATGCGCCGGTGCGTATCGGTGCGGGCGCCGGCGTAGTTCTCCGCGCGGACGGTGCCCGCGCCGACCAGGATCACGTCGGCGAGGTCGCGCAGGAGCATGAAGACGTCGTGGTCGGAGCTCGTGCCCAGGGCCCCGGACCGCCCGTCCACCGTCACCGCGCCGTCGAGACTGGACACGAAGTTGATTCGGATCCACGGGAATCGGAGCCGGGCCGGATAGGCGTACAGCCGCACCAGGTCGTCCTTGGTGAGCGCTGTGAACTGGATCGCATTGGGAGCACGCTGCATAAGTTCCGATCACACCACGTCAGTACGCTACTCGGGTGCAACAACGCCTCGCCGATCGTCATCCGGAGGTTCCGGCCGATCAGCTCATCGCCCAGATGGTGCCGCCGCCCACCTTCGACGAGGTGAGCTTCGCCTCCTACATCCCGGATCCGAAGGAACCGACCCAGGCGGCGGCCGTGCAGAAGGCCGAGCAATTCGCCGGGAAGGTCGCGAAGATCCACGCGGCGGCCGGGAAGAAGACTCTGTTCGGGAAGAAGAAGCAGGTCGACGGGGCCGGGCTGTACCTCGACGGCGGGTTCGGCGTCGGCAAGACCCACCTGCTGGCCTCGATCTATCACGCCTCGCCCGCGCCGAAGTCGTTCGGCACCTTCGGGGAGGTCACCAATCTGGTCGGCGCGCTCGGCTTCACCAACGCCGTGGAGCGGCTGGCGGGCAACAGCGTGCTGTGCATCGACGAGTTCGAACTCGACGATCCCGGCGACACCATGCTGGTGTCGCGGCTGCTGACCGAGCTGACCGCGCGCGGCGTGTCGGTGGCGGCGACCTCCAACACCCTGCCGGATCAGCTGGGCGAAGGCCGGTTCGCCGCCCAGGACTTCCTGCGCGAGATCCGCAAGCTGGGTTCGCTGTTCGACGCCGTGCGCGTCGACGGCCCGGACTACCGCCACCGCGATCTGCCCCCGGCGCCCGAGCCGACCGCGCCCGATCGGCTCATCGAAAAGGCCGCGGCCACATCGGGTTCCACCCTCGACGATTTCGACGAGCTGCTGGCGCACCTGAGCACGCTGCACCCGTCCCGCTACGGCGCATTGGTCTCCGGCGTGTCGGCGGTGTTCGTGTCGAACGTGCACACCGTCACCGATCAGGCGGTCGCGCTGCGCGTGGTGGTCCTGGCCGACCGGCTCTACGACGCGGGCATCCCGGTCACCGTGTCGGGAGTGAAGCTGGACCGCATCTTCTCCGAGGAGATGCTCGGCGGCGGCTACCGCAAGAAGTACCTGCGCGCGATCTCGCGCCTGCTCGCGCTGTCGCGCTTCGAGGTACCTGCCTGAGCGGTCGTGGTTTTCGCTGCCTGCTCGAGCGGTCGCGATTCGCGCTGCCTGCTTGCGCGGGAATTCCTCCGCGCCCGGCAGTCCGCCGAGCAGACTCCATCACGACCAGCCGCCGGGTCGCGGTTTGCGGTGCCTGCTTGCGTGGTTGCGGTTAGTGGTGCCTGCTTGCGTGGTTGCGGTTAGTGGTGCCTGCTTGCGTGGTTGCGGTTAGTGGTGCCTGCTCGAGCGGTTGCGGTTCGGGGCGCTTGCTTGCGCGGTCGCCGTGCGAGGTACCTGCCTGAACGACTGACCAGTCGGCGTAAGGTGAGCGGTCGAGTTCGCCGACTCCGCCCGGGCGTCGGCCCGAGGATGGGAGCTGTCATGGTTCGTCGTTCGACCCGCGGCACGGCGGCGCTGGCCGTCGCCGCCACCCTCGCGTTCGGTCCCGTGGCGGGAACCGCGCCGGCCGCCGATCCGCCCGCCGCGACCGCCTCGGTCCTCGACGGCACCGCCGACCGCGCGCTGGCACTGCAGGGCGTGCAGAACGCCCGCGATCTCGGTGGCTACCGCACCGCCGACGGCCGCACGGTGGCGACGGGACTGGTGTTCCGCAGCGGCGAATTGAGCAAGGCCACCGACGCCGACCTGGCCGTGCTGACCGACAAGGGCGTGCGCGTCGACGCCGACCTGCGGACCACCTTCGAGCGCGCACTCGCACCGGACCGCGTGCCCGCGGGCGCCACGCAGCAGATCGTGGACATGATCGGGCAGGCTCCGCCGCAGGTCCTGGCCACCACGCTGACCGCCGGTCCGGATCTGTACCGCGCGTTCGTCACCGCGCCGGGCGCGAACGAGGCCGTCGCCGCGGTGCTGCGCGACGTGATCGATACTCGTGACGGCGCGGTGCTGTTCCATTGCACCGCGGGCAAGGACCGGACCGGCTGGGCGGCGGCGGTCCTGCTGACCCTCCTCGGCGTGGACCGCGACACGGTGAACTACGACTACCTGCTGTCCAACCACTACCGCAACGCCGATCCCGGCGACTCGCTCAACGGCGTCGTACTTCCGGCGCTCGACGCCGCCTTCGACCAGGTCGACCAGAGCTACGGCGGTTTCGACGACTACGTGCGCGACGGCCTGAAGCTGACCGACGACGACATCGCCGCGCTACGGGCGAAAATGCTGTCCTGACAACGACTTTCCCACTCCGCCGGACCATTCGTGTTGACACGGCAGCGGGCCGTGGCTATCTTTGTGTCCGGTATGGGAACTTTGTTGATCCTTCTGTAGTCGAATCCGACGCGTAGAGCCACGCTCCGCGTCGAATCCCGCACAGCTCAGACATTTCGGCTGATTCCTGCTGTGCGGGGTCCCATCGACATCCGGCGTTGCCGGAGACAGGAGGACTCGTATGCCTACCGCTGCGCAACTCACCCTTTCCGACGTCACCAAGCGCTACGACGACCGGCTGATCCTCGACCGGGTCTCACTGACCGTGAAGCCCGGCGAGAAGGTAGGCGTCATCGGCGACAACGGCGCCGGTAAATCCACCCTGCTGCGCCTGCTCGCCGGTGCCGAACACCCGGACAACGGTGCGGTGACGGTACAGGCCCCCGATGGACTCGGCTACCTGCCGCAGACCCTCGCCCTGCCCGAATCCGCCACCGTCGCCGCGGCGATCGACCACGCGCTGGCCGATCTGCGGGCCCTCGAGCGCCGCCTGCGCGCACTGGAGGCAGAGCTGGAACACGATGCGGCACAAGGCGACACGCTCGAGGAGCGGCTGGCCGCCTATGGCGAGCTGGTCACCCGCTTCGAGGCCCGGGGCGGCTACCTGGCCGACCAGCGGGTCGACGCGGCCCTGTCCGCGCTCGGCCTGCCCGGCCTGGACCGCGACCGCCCGCTGGGCGCCCTGTCCGGCGGTGAGCGGTCCCGGCTGGCGCTGGCGGCCACCCTCGCCGCCGCACCCGAACTGCTGCTGCTCGACGAGCCCACCAACGACCTGGACGACATCGCGGTCGCCTGGTTGGAGGAACACCTGCGGGCACACCGCGGCACGGTGGTCGCGGTCACCCACGACCGGGTGTTCCTCGAGCGCATCACCTCCACGGTGTTCGAGGTGGAGTCGGGCCGGATCACCCGGCACGGTAACGGCTATGCCGGGTACCTCGCCGCCAAGGCGGCCGAACGACGCAGGCAGCAGCTGGAATTCGAGCGCTGGCGCGCGGAGCTGGACCGCAACCGACGACTGGCGGAGTCCAATGTGGTTCGGCTGGAGGCTATCCCGCGCAAACTACCGCTGGCGGTGTTCGGGCACGGCTCGTTCCGGACGCGCGGGCGCGGGCACGGGGCGGTCGTGCGCATCCGCAATGCCAAGGAGCGGGTCGCCCGGCTGACCGCCGAACCCGTTGCCCCGCCGCCGGATCCGCTGCGGTTCACCGCCGCACCGCGCACAGCGCAGCGCGCACAGCCCCGCCTGGACACCGCCCCACAGCAGTCCCTCGTACAGCGGCCACTGGCAGGAGGTGCCGACGTTGATCGACAGCGATTCGATGGGCGCGCCGGCGAAAGCGCCGACGGTCCCGTGGCACTGTTGTCCGGCGTCGTAGTCGGCGATCGGCTGCGCGTGCCCGAGTTGCGGATCGAGCCGGGCGACCGGTTGGTGGTCACCGGGCCCAACGGCGCGGGCAAGACGACGCTGATGCGGTTGCTGGCAGGCGAATCGGCGCCGGACGCGGGCACCGTGACGGTCCGGGGCCGGGTCGGGCACCTGCGGCAGCAGCAGACGCCGTGGCCGGAGTCGTGGACCGTCCTGCGCGCCTACGCCGAGAGCCGCGACGGACATCCCGACGAGTATGCCGAGGAGTTGCTGTCGCTGGGGCTGTTTCGCCCCGGCGAACTCGGGCTGCGAATCGGGGAGCTGTCCTACGGGCAGCGGCGGCGGATCGAGCTGGCCCGGTTGGTCAGCGAGCCCGCCGATCTGCTGCTGCTGGACGAGCCCACCAACCACCTGTCACCGGCTCTGGTGGAGGAGCTGGAGCAGGCACTGGCGGGATACACCGGCGCGCTGGTGGTCGTCACCCACGACCGGCGGTTGCGCGCGGGACTGCCCGGCACGCGGATCACGGTGTGCGACGGCGTCGTTCAGAGCTCTCTCCGCATGACGTAGTCCTGGCAGAGCTGGGTGCCGACCGCGGTGGTCTTCGTGCCGACGGTGCGGAACCCGTGCTTGGCGTAGAAGCGCTGCGCGCGCTGGTTGTTCTGGTTGACCCCCAGCCAGACACCGGCGTAACCACCGCGCCGGGCATCGTCGACGGCCGCCTGCATCAAGGCCGTCGACACCCCGGCGCCGTGGTGGTCGGGCAGCACGTACAGCTTGTTGATCTCGATCATGGATTCGCCCATCGCCGCGGCCATCTCGGGCTCGGCGGGCGGCCCCGCCACCAGCATCGCGTACCCGACGATGGCGCCGCCCGCCACGGCCTTGAGCACCGTGCGGCCGGGATCGCTGAGGTAGTCGCCGAAGCGATCGCCCGACAGTATCCGGGCAATGAACGTGTCGATGTCCTCCGGCGCCAGTTCCGGCGGGCAGGCCAGCGGAAACGTCGCTGCCGCAACGTCACTCAGGGCTTCGGCGTCCCACAGACCGGCCCGATCGACGATGACTGGGATGTCGCTCATTCCTCCAGTACAGCACGACCGGTCGCGGGCGCTGACGGTTTGCCCGCCCGTGGACGCGGCTGGAAGAACCGCGCCGATACGATCAACGCCGCGGCGAACAGCAGCGGCAGCAGATAGGCGATCCGGTGGCTGGTCGCGTCGGCCACCCCGCCCACCACGCCGCCGCCGAACAGCGTGCCCGCGTAGTTGAACAGGTTGAGCCGGGCGATCAGCGCGTCCAGCCCGCGGCCGCCGGTGAGCCGGCCCGCCTCGCTGAAGCACAGCGGCGCGATCACCGGCAGTCCGATCCCGGCGACGAGGAAGCCCGCGATCGCCACCACCGGATCCGGCGCGAGAACCACCAGCGCCAGCCCGGCCGTCCCGATCGCCGCCGCCACCCGCACCACCGCCCGCGGCCCGAACCGGCGCACCCACAGATCACCCGTGAGCCGCCCGGCCAGCGACGCCCCCTGATAGGCCGCCAGCGCCAGCGCCGCCGTCGCCGAGGAGGAACGCAACTCGTCGCGCAGATACAACGCCGACCAGTTACCCACCGCCAGATCCACGGCGAAGACCAGCGCCATCGCCACACCGATCGCCAGATAGGCGCGCAGCGGAACCGATCCCGCGGCCGCCGTCTCCGCGGGCTCGGCCTCGGCCTGCCGCGTGCCCAGCAGCCGCGGCCCGAACACCAGCCCGGCCACCAGGACGACGAGGGCGGCCGCCAGCACCGCGACGGGCAGCGAGACATCCAGCGCCTCGCACCCGGACACGAACAGCGCGCCCAGAATCGCCCCCGCGCTCCAGGCCGCGTAGAACGACGACAGCACCACCGTGCCGTACCCGTGCTGGATGAAGACCGCCTGCATATTCGTGCTCGCGTCGACCACGCCGACCGCGACGCCGTACCCGCCCAGCGCGACCAACAGCACCGCGAGCTGGGGCGCCAGCGCGATCCCGACACCCGTGACCGCGATCAGCGCCAACCCGGCGCGCAGCGCGGTGCGGCTGGACCAGCGCAACGCCAGTCGTTCGGCCAGCACGCTGCCCGCCGCCGCCAGGACCGAGATCAGCACCGTCGCGAGCAGGATCCGGGTGTCGTCGAGCTCGAATCGGTCGCGCTGCTGCGGCAACTCGGTGAGGATCACCGCGAGAAAGAATCCCTGCAGTCCGAAGGCCACCGAGTTGGCCGTCCGCGCTCTCCGCACAATCGATACAGGAACGTATCCGGCGGCGTTCATGGGCGAAGCTTAGCCGTCTTGCGAAGACCGCGCAGCCCGTGGATCGGATGGCCGGAAGGCGCCGGTGGCGTTTTGGTGAATCGTGCTAATTCCGTGCCGAATTCGCACGTAACGACGGGTGGCGCCGGACGATGATCACGCTGGGCTCCCGGTTGGGTAACGAAAATAGTCACGTTCGTGTGAAGGGGGCTGGCAATTGCGGCAATCTGGAAGGAGCGGGTCGACTCCGGTCCGCTGGGTGTAGGGGAAGTGGTCGCGTGGACACGAGGGAACTGAGCGAGATCGAGCGCGGGCCTACTGCGGTGCTGTCCTCTGCGGAGCCGGCGAATCTACCGGTGGTGGAACCGAATCCGCGAGGACATCGGACAGGGGAGCGGTGCCGCGAGGCGGGGTGTGGGGACTGTCATTGGGATGTGCAGCGGCTCAAATACTGGCTGCGCGGGCGGCTGCTGGCGTCGGGTGCCGACGACGCCGAGGTGGACAAGGCGCTGGGGGCGCAGACCCCGTCGGTGCTGTGGCGCCGCGGCAACCGGCTGTGCGCGATCGAGGTACGCAGCGCGCCGGTCTCGCTGGCACACGCGGCCGAGCGGACGGCCCGGCTGCGCGCCGTCGGTTGTGACGAGGTGCTGTGGCTGTGCCCGCCCGGGTACTGGGTGGGGCAGATGCCCGCGCTGGCCGTCGACGACTTCGCACCGGAGGGGTGCGATTACCGGGTGGTCGCGGGCCTGGTCGAGGCGGGCCGGTCGGGAGTGGTGGTACCGCGGGAGAGACCCTGGGCGGTAAGGGAATTCATCGAACAGTGGGTGGCCGGGGAACTGGCCTGGGGATACCGCGACGAGAGTACGGGAGGATGGGCGACGGTGACCGACTGGGAGGAGCACACGCGCGCACAGGCGTTGGTCATCGCACAGCAGCGCCGCGAGCTGATGAATCAGCGCACCGCACTGGCCTTGGCGCGCAAGGCGACCCGCGACAAGGCCAAACAGGTGCACAAGCTGATGCACCGGCTGGAGCGCGCCGAGGAGACCGCCGACGAACTGGACGCCACCCGCCGCCGCCTGGTCGACCACAACCGCGTGGACGCCACCCTGCGCGTCACCATCGCCAAACAGCGCGAGGCCCTCCTCCACTGGCAACTGATCACCTGCTTCGCCATGCTGATCATCGTCACCTTCATCGTGGCGGGCCTGATGCTCCGCTGACCGCACCCGGCAGCGAAACGGGGGCGCTGACCGCGTCCGGCAGGGAGGCGGGGGCGCTGACCGCGTCCGGCAGGGAGGCGGGGGCGCTGACCGCGTCCGGCAGGGAGGCGGGGGCGCTGACCGCGTCCGGCAGGGAGGCGGGGGCGCTGACCGCGTCCGGCAGGGAGGCGGGGGCGCTGACCGCGTCCGGCAGGGAGGCGGGGGCGCTGACCGCGTCCGGCAGGGAGGCGGGGGCGCTGACCGCGTCCGGCAGGGAGGCGGGGGCGCTGACCGCGTCCGGCAGGGAGGCGGGGGCGCTGACCGCGCCCGGCAGCGAGGCCGGGGCGCTAATCCCGCGCCCCGCCGAGCGGCGAGTTCTTAGGTCAGCACCCGCCCCGCGACGACGGCGCTCGCTGTGCCGAGGGCCGTGCTGCCCGCGACGATCGTCCAGGCCATCGGACCGAGTGGGACACAGCCGAAGAAGCGGCTCACGCCCGGCGTCATGATCACCCCGGCGAGCAGTAGCCAGCTGCCCGCGACCGTCGTCCACACCAGGGGGCTGCGGTGGCCGATCACCAGTGTCTGGCCGAGTTGCGTGCCGATCAGCGCCGCCAGCGCCATGGTCTCGGCGCGGCGGCGGCGGCCGGTGGCCCGGCCCGCCAGCCAGGCGGTCCCGGCGCCGACGGCCGTGCAGGTGCCGCGCACCGCGACCGAACGCAGGAACGCCCCACCCAGCTCCGCCTGCTCCTCCAGCACGGGTGCGCCGGAATCGGTGGTCTCGCCCCGGCCGCGCGACAACGCGACCGCCATGGCCGGGCCCAGGTCGGTGAGCAGGTTCACCACCAGGAACTGACGGGTGCCGATGGGTGCCTGCCCGGACAGCAGCGTGCCCAGCACGGTGAAGGTGACCTCACCGGCGTTGCCGCCGACCAGCACGCCGATCGCGTCGCGGACCCGCTGCCACATGCTGCGGCCCTCGGCCAGCGCGTGCAGCAGCACCGACGGATCGACGCCGTCCTCGGAGCGGGTGAGGATGAGGTCGGCGGCCTCGCGGGCGGCGACCGAACCGCGGGCGGCCAGCCCGATCCCGACGTCGGCGGTGCGGATGGCGGCCGCGTCGTTGCTGCCGTCGCCGACCATCGCGACCGTGTGCCGATGCCGCTGCAGCGCGGACACGATGCGCACCTTGTGTTCCGGCGAGACGCGGGCGAACACGGTGGCGTGCTCGATCAGCTCGGCGCGGCCGTCCTCGTCGAGCGCGTCGAGGTCGGCGCCGGTCGCGATGGTGTCGGCGGGGATGCCGAGCTGATCGGCGACGGCGCGGGCGGTCACGGGGTGGTCGCCGGTGATCATCCGGATGCCGATGCCGT
Organism: Nocardia wallacei; assembly: GCF_014466955.1. Taxonomy (NCBI): domain Bacteria; kingdom Bacillati; phylum Actinomycetota; class Actinomycetes; order Mycobacteriales; family Nocardiaceae; genus Nocardia; species Nocardia wallacei. Next base: position 2,780,440 of record NZ_AP023396.1, read on the forward strand.
TGTCGGTCAGCTCCCGGATCAACTCCCGCGTCTGCGGGCGCGGATGGTCGGCGATACCGACGAAACCGAGCAGGGTCAGCTGTTCGATCTCGCCGTCGACATCGTCGGGCGCGGAAGGGAAGTCGCGGCGCGCCACCACCAGCACCCGCAGTCCGCGTTCGGCCAGCCGGTGCACGGCGGCCTCCGCGTCGGCGCGGTCGGCCTCGGTGAAGGCCGAAACCCGGTGCCCGCCTTCGCTGTCGGCGCGCAGCACCTGCTCGCAGCGCGGTAGCAGCACCTCGGGGGCGCCCTTCACCGCCAGCCGGATGTGATGTGCGGTGTGGCCGACGGCCGCCGCGTAGCCGCGGAAACTCTCGAACGGCACCTCCTCGATCGGATCCCACACGTGCGCGGCGCGAACACCCAGCTGGGCGTCGGCGGCCTCCACCACCGCGCGGTCGGTGGCGTGCACCGGCGGGCCGTCGCTCGATCCGGGACAGGCCCGCGCCGCCGCGCGCAGCAGTCGGCGAGATTGCGCGGAATCGCCGAATTGCCCTGCGCCCCATTGGTCGTCGAGATCGGCCAGCGCGACCAGCTGCAACCGGCCGTCGGTGAGTGTGCCGGTCTTGTCGAAACACACCGTGTCGACACGGCCGAGGGCCTCGATGGTGCGGCTGGAGCGCACCAGGACGCCGTGCCGGGACAGCCGCCGGGTCGCGGCCAGCTGCGCCACCGTGGACACCAGCGGCAGTCCCTCCGGGACGGCCGCGACCGCCACCGCCAGGCCGTCGGCGAGCGCGGGGCGCAGCGGCAGTCCGCGCAGGAAACTCGTTGCGGTGACGGTACTTCCGCCACCGAGCGTGAACGGCAGCACTCGCGCGGTGAGCGTCCGCAGATGCGCCTGCACGCCGCCGCTGGGTGGCGGTCCCGCCGCGGCCAGCGCCCGCCCCGCCTCGGTGCTGTCGCCCGCCGCGACCACCACAGCGCGGGCGGTGCCGCTGACGACCACGCCGCCCTCGAAGACCATGCAGGCCCGATCGCCCAGCGCCGCACCGGGAGTGGCGGCGGTGTGCTTCTCGACCGTCACCGATTCCCCGGTCAGGCCCGACTCGTCCAGCTCCAGGCCGTCGGTCTCCAGCAGCCGCGCGTCGGCGGGCACGACCTCGCCGGTGCGCAGGGCGATGATGTCGCCGGGCCGCAGATCATCCGCGGTGGTGAGGATTTCGCCGTCGTCGGTGATCCGGCGGGCCCGCAGTCGTTCACCGAGCAGCAGCCGGTGCAGCGACATGTGGGCCCGCCGCCGCTGCAGCGCCGACACGGCCGCGTTGAGCCCGAGCACCGAACCCACCAGCACCGCGTCGGTGGGCGAACCGAGCAGCGCCGCGGCGACCGCGCCCACGGCCAGTAGCGGCGTCATGGGGTCGGCCAGCTCGCGCCGCATCTGCCGGGCGAGGTCGACGACAGTGGCGGTCGGGGCGGCGAAGCGTTCGCCGAGCTGGGCGACCGCGGCCGTCAGCGCGGGCTTGGGCACGGGCGGCGGGCGGTGCGGTCGCGGCAGCCGGGCCAGCACCTCGTCGGGTTCCAGCGCGTGCCACGGCACCAGCGCGATCTGCGCCGGTCCGGCAGCGCGAGCGGCGCGATAACCGCCGCGCAGACCGCTCGCCAGTCCGAGCAGCGTCGCCGCCGCGAGCGGGCTGGTGGCGCGGGCGGGCCGGGACCGGGCGGGGCCGGAGGCCAGCAGCAGGCCGCTGAGCGTGGCCGCGGACAGCGTCAGGACGCGCCCGCGTTCACTGATCCGCCGAGCCGGGCCCGCCGCGTTCAGGATCTGCCGGGCGCAGCCCAGATCCGGGCAGACGGCGTCCGCCTGCCACGGAATCACCGTGGTCCCGTCGGCGCCCTGCGTCACCACGCCGATCCCGAGGTCCGCGGCGCTCATCGCGCGACGCACCCGCCCGCTGACGACCGCCACCACATGCCCCTGCTCCTGCAGGCGCCGCACCAGCCGCGTGTACGAGCTGTTCCCCGTCACGAATTCATCCGCGCTGCGCCGCAATTCGCCGGTGTCCTCGCCCCCGACCAGCACCACCCGCAACCCCGAGCGCCGAGCACATGCCAGCAACCCCAGCGCCTCGGAATGCGGCTCCCGCCCCACCAGAACCTTGCCCACCGGCCTGCCCCGCTCCCGCAACACACACCAGTGCGGGTCACCCGGGTCGACATCATCGGGCGGCGAATCCCAGTCGTACTCGGGCTCATTCGCCCCGGCCCCAGCACCGCTCGACGCGTTCACGCCATCGGAAACCCGCTCCGCCCCAGTGCCCGAGTGGGTCTCGCCCGACGTCGCCGTACCCGACGGGATTGCGCGCCGAGGGGCAGCGGAATTCTTTGCCTTCGAGTGGGATTCGGCATCCGGGTGGTCGGCCGTTTCCGTCGGCACCGCGGTCTCGTCGAGCCCGGCGTCGAGTTCGGCCTCCGCGGCTACCTCGCGCGTGAGGCGCAGGTCGCGGCGCTGGTGGCCGCGGGGCGGGGGGATGGGGAGATCGGACCCGTTGTGCCACATGAGGCGTTGTGCGGCGCTCCAGACCTGATCGGTGGGCCAGTCTCGGTCCAGGGATTCCGCGGCCAGCACCACCGGGCGCGCGCCGCGCAGGATGCGGTGGTCGACGACGACCGCGGAGACGCGGTCCAGGCGCCGCCATATCTGCGGGTCGAGGGTGAGGACGCCGCGGGCGGCCATGCCCGCGGCCAGCGTCGCGGCGAACGATTCCCGCCCGGCCCGGGCGGCCTTGGGCACGCCCGAGACCACGGCGTCGGCGGCATCACCGATACCGCGCCCGCCGGCCAGGGTCGCGGCCGCCGCGAGGGTGGAGACGCCGCCGACCTCGTCCGCGCAGCGTTCGATCGGCCCGCGCGGGCGCAGTGCCGGACGTGGTTGCGCCGCATGATATTCCGATACGTCGGGGTGGTCGGGATCGGCGATCAAGCTTTCCCAGCGCCGCCACTGCGCGAAGCGGGCGGCCGCCTCGACCAGCCGGGTCGCGCGCAGCGTGGCATCGGCGAACAGGCCCGCCGCCTCGGAATCGAGAGCCTGGCCGAAGGCGGTCGCGACCGTGATGACCGCCTCCGTGCGGTGCGGCCCGAGCTGGGATTCGAGCACCCCGCGCAGCCGGGGCTGCCCGTCCACCAGTGCGATCGCGGCGCGGAACATGTGCGCGGGCGCGGGCACGGGCAGCACGCGGCCGGTGATTGCCGCGCCCAACCCCACGACGTCACCGGCCAACTGCAGCGCCGAGGTGAGCACGGGCTCGCGGTCGGAGGGATGTTCGTGCGTCCGGCTCCAGGACCGGACATCCGTGCCCGCCTCGGCCTCGACCCGCTGGAGAATCTCCTCCACGTGCTCGGTCGACACCCGCTCGGGGTCGGCGGCCACCGTGACCCGCCCGGTGGCAGCGTTGATCTGGGTCCAGTGCACACCGGGCACCTGCTCCAGATGCTCCCGCAGCCGCTTGCCGACCTCGGGCCCGCGACGAGTGCGCAGACCGCGCACCTCGGCATGAATACGGTCGGCGTGCACCGTGACCCGGCGCTGCCGCCGCAGTCGCCGGGGATCGACCAGCGCACCGACCTCGCGGCCGATGCCGTCGACGAGTTCGGTGGCGGTCGCCCCCAGGTCGGAGTTCAGCACCCGGGCCGCCACACTCCCCGGTCGCTGTACCAGTCCGAGAGTCGCTCCGGTGACGGCGAGGGGCACCCGGATCGGCGCCGTCACGAGTCCGCGCAGCGCCCCCATCACTTCGCGCTCGACGTGGGACGAGCCGCCCGGCGACGAGCCGGAGCCTCCGATCGCGTCGCCGATCCGGAGGCCGGACCACCACCCTCGGCCCCCGGCGTGGACTTCGACCGCGACCCGCGTTTCCCGCCCGCCGCGCCGCTTCCCGAACCCGCCCGTGTACCGGCCGCCGACTCAGCCTTCGCGGTCGAAGCCGACTTCCCCCGCGCACGCGACGACGATTCGGCGCGCGAAGCGGGAGACGACTTTCCGCGCGACGACGACTCACCACGGGTGGCGGACGGGCGTGAGGCGGATCCGCCCTCAGTGGTGGACGACTGCGCGCGCGGGCGTGAGGCCGATCCGCTGCCAGTGGTGGGCGGCTGTGTGCGTGAGCGGGGGGCTGGTTCACTACCAGTGGTGGACGACTGTGTGCGCGGGCGTGAGGCGGATCCGCTGCCAGTGGTGGGCGGCTGTGTGCGTGGGTGTGAGGCCGATCGGCTGCCAGTGGTGGACGACTGGGCGCGCGGGCGTGAGGTCGTTTCCCCGTCAGTGGTGGAGGAGGAGTGGGTGGGCGATTCGGCATCCGCGGGCGATGTGGCATCGGAGGGCTGCGGCTGCTGCTGGGTCCTGGCCCGCCGGAGTAGGTAGGCCGTGCCCGCGACGCCGCCCGCCGCCAACGCCACCGGCCACTCGACCAGCCCCGTCAGTCCCGCGGCCGCGACACCGAGCACGGTCGCCGTCGGCGTATCGATGCGCCCGCGGGCGCCGGATACGGCGCCCGCCACCGTCCCCCGCGCGGCTCCGGTGACCGCGCCGACGGCGGCCCCACCGGCGGCCTCGGCGGCGTGCACAGCCGTCGACGCCGTGGCCCGCGCCAAGGTCAACGTCCCCGATGCAATGCTCATCACAACTCCCGGATGTCGGACTGGTTGGCGATGTGGTTGGCCTGCCCCGAAGCGCGGGGCGCAAACATCGTTTCGTCCGATTCGTGACCGGGCGGCGGTTCAGCCCTCGCGCTCGAGGCGGAACGGCCCACGCTCCCAGCGCCAGCCGTGCCGCAACACCAAGCCGGTGAAGCCGAGCATGTCCATCCCGGTCTCGTCGACATAACGGCGGAACTCCGGCCAGGCGATGGGCCCGGCGGCCAGCCGGTTGCGCAGGATGTTCTCGTGCCGGGCATCGACGGCACGGCGGCGCAGATCCTCCTCGCCGAGCCGGCTCCCGGTGAATACCAGCCAGCCCCAGCCGCGCTCGTGCGCCCACGCGCGAGCGGCCCCGAGCTTCACGCGATTGCCGTGCACGGCCAGGCGCGCCACCGGGACCACGTCGATCAGCAGCACCCGCCCGTCGGTGAGCCGCGCGGCCACGGTGGGGTAGTGGGTGCGCTCCGCACCGTCGAGCCGGTAGTCGACCGCGGCGGGACGCTCGATGAACTCCGCGACCTGCTCGCCCTCGTCCAGCATCCGCAGCAGCTGCGCCTCCAGCGCCGTATCGAAACTCGTTTCGCGACCGAGTTTCTCGGCGAACACCGAGCCGCGCGCATCGTCGCCGGAATCGACGGTGGGCACCGGGGCGCCGGGTAGAGCAGCCGGGTCGCCCTTCGCCCATTCGACGCGGCGAAGCAGCGGGATGAGCTGTCCGGCAACGGGTTCGGCATGCCGGGCGGTCGGCAGATGCCAGCGCCCGCGCTGCTGCCACCCCGCGATGCGCTGGAACACGAAGCCCGCCAGCCGTTTCGCGTCGATGAGCGGGTGCCCCGCCAGTCGCAGCCGCAGATACGCGAGGTCCTGCCCGGCGATATCGCTGTCGGTGGCGTAGATTTCGGCCAGCAGGGTGCGCACCAGCCGCTCGTCCAGCCAGCCGACCGGATAGCGCTCGGCGAAGATCGCGGTGTCCGGGTGTCCGGTGGCCTGCACCCGCCGCACCATCTGCCCCACGGCGCGGGTGTACAACTGCCGCACCCGATCCCGCGACAGCCCGTAACGCGCGCCCATCAGGGTCAGAGTCTCCGGCCGCTCGCCGTCGAGACCGAGCCGCTGGGTGATCAGTTCGCGATCGCGTGGGCGCTCCTCGGCCTGCGCGGCCACCATCGTCGCCAGGGTCTCGTCGGCCTCCTCGAGCCCGAACGAGAGGCTCTCGCCCGGGTCGTCGAGCAGTCCGGCCCGTGCGTCGTCGATCCGGCTCGTCGTCACCACTTCCGCCCGCCTTCGCTCTTTCGTTCGAAAAGCGTATCCCCGCAATCGGTCTGCGTGTGGTAGCGGCGGGCCTCGTGTCGGACCGCCGGATCAGTCCCGCGACCGGCCGGGGATCCCGATTCCGGTGAGCGCCAGCGCCCCGATCCACGCCACGGCCGCGGCGACGGCGAGCAGATGCAGACCGGCCACGAAATGCGCGTCGGCGGGTGATCCGGCGACCGCGCCGAAGACGGCCACACCGCAGGCCGTGCCGATCTGCCGGGCGGTGTTGGAGGTGCCGGTCGCCAGCCCGGACCGATCCGGGGGAGTGGCGCGCACCACGGCGGCAACCACCGACGCGGTGATCAGCCCACCGCCGCAACCGATCAGCAGGAACCCGGCGAGCAATGCGGCGAGACCGCCGTCGGCATGGACCAGGGTGAGCAGCAGGGAACCGGCGGCCGACACGACACAGCCGAGTCCGATCGCCGTACGCGGTCCGCGGGCCGCGGTGATCCGCCCCGACACCGGCGCCAGCACCACCAGCGGTATCGCCATGGGCAGCACCGCGATTCCCGCCATGATGGGCGAATAGTGCCGCACCTGTTGCAAATACAGCATGCCGACGAACAGCAACCCGTTGACGATCAGATTCATCGTCAGCGCCACCACGTTGGGACTCAGGAACTTCCTGCGGCGCAACAGGTCCAGTGGCAGGATCGGATGGTCGCTGCGTGCCGAACTCGCCAGCGCGACGGCGAGCGCGATCGCGGTCACCACCGCCGACACCACGGCCGTCCCGCTCGCCTGGCGACCCGCGGAGATGACGGTGAACACCAGGCCGCCCAGGGCTACTACGAATCCCATCAGGCCCGTCACGTCGAACCGCCCGCCGCGCGTCCCGGGCCGGGCGGGCACTGTCCGCAGCGCCGCGACGACCACGAGCGCGGTCAGGGGCACGTTGATCCAGAACACCGGCCGCCAGCCCAGCACACCGGTCAGCACGCCGCCGAGCAATGGTCCCGCGGGCAGCGCCAGCGAGGACACCGCGGCCCAGGTGCCGAGCGCCTTCGCCTGCTCGCCGCGCTCCGGGTACACGTCGACGATGACCGCCATCGTGCTGGGCAGCAGCAGCGCCCCGCCGACACCCTGCACCGCGCGGCCGGCGATCAGCACGGCGGTCGTCGGCGCCAGCGCACAGGCCAGTGAAGCGAGCCCGAACAGTGCGAAGCCCGCCACCAGCACCCGCCGATGGCCGATCCGGTCGCCGACGGTGCCGGCCGCGAGCAGCAGTCCGGCGAGGGCGACGACGTATCCGTCCACCACCCACTGCAGCGTCGACACGTCGGAGCGCAGGTCGCGGCCGATGCTGGGCAGGGCGACGTTCACGATGGTCACATCGAGCAGGACCAGGAACATGCCCGCGCACATCACCGCGAGGACGCGGCCCCGTCGTGCCGCGGCCGGGGTGATCTCGACAGTCCGACTACTCATATTCCGCAGTGTGGTCCCGTAACCGTTCGGGATGCGCCGAAGTGTGGTCGCCCACGATTCGGTGGGGACCGAAACGTCGGCGCGGCAGACTGGTGTCATGAGCGACGAGCGTCCCCTCTACGGCTATACCGACATCGCCGCGGTCGGCGCGCTGCTGGCCGACGCGACGCGGGCACGCATCGTGACCACCCTGACCGACGGTCGCGCGCTGCCCGCCTCGGTGCTGGCCGCCGAGTCCGGAGTGGCGGCCTCGACCGCCAGCGAACACCTGTCGAGATTGGTCGACGGCGGCCTGCTGACCGTGGAACGGTCCGGCCGCCATCGCTACTACCGCCTGTCGAACCGCGAGGTCGCGGCGGCGATCGAGGCCCTGGTGGTGCTCGCCCCCGCCCGCCCGGTCCGCTCGCTGCGCGAATCCACCCGCGCCGCCGCCCTGCGCCGCGCCCGCAGTTGTTACGACCATCTCGCGGGCCGACTGGGTGTCGCCGTCACCGCGGCTCTGCTGGACCATCGTGCCCTGGTGCGCACCGACGGCGGTACGGGAACCGAACGCGCGCAACACGATCCGATCTCCGCCCCGCTCCGCGAGCACCCCTACGAGCTCGGCCCGAACGCCGAACCCCTGTTCGCCGAACTCGGCGTCGACCTCACCACCACCGCCCGCACCCGCCGTCCCCTGCTCCGCTTCTGCGTCGACTGGAGCGAGCAGCGCCACCATCTCAGCGGGACCCTCGGCGCCGCCGTCCTCGCCCGCATGGAATCGGCGGGCTGGGTGGAACGAGCCGCCACCCGCCGCTCCCTGCGAGTCACCGATTCGGGAGCCCGAGTGCTGGACAAGGTGCTGGGTGTGGATGTGTGAGCGCCTGGACCGCAACGAACATGTTCTCCCACCAGGGCTCATCCAAGAGTGTGATGAGTCGTCCGGTCACGACGGGACTCCACTCGGCTGTCGGGATGTGCTGTGCGGGAGGCGCTTTCGCAGTGCGAGGGAGACGTGGACGAGAGCGACGAGGACAGGAACCTCGATGAGTGGGCCGACGACTCCGGCGAGGGCTTGGCCGGAGGTGGCGCCGTAGGTGGCGATCGCGACGGCGATGGCGAGTTCGAAGTTGTTGCCCGCGGCGGTGAACGCCATCGTGGTGGTGCGCGCGTAGCCCAGGCGCAGGACGGCGCCGAGGAGGTAGCCGCCGCCCCACATGACCACGAAGTACGCCAGCAGTGGCACCGCGATCCGCACGACGTCCAGTGGGCGGGAAGTGATCTGGTCACCCTGCAACGCGAACAGGACAACGATGGTGAACAGCAGTCCGCACAGCGCCCACGGACCGAGCCGGGGCAGCAGCCGCGTCTCGTACCAGCTTCGGCCCCTGGCCTTTTCGCCGATCCAGCGGGTGGCGTATCCGGCGAGCAGCGGGATGCCGAGGAAGATCAGCACGGCTTTCGCGGTCTGTCCGGGCGAGGCGTCGATGGTGGCTTGTTCCAGGCCGAGCCACCCGGGCAGCGCCGACAGGTAGAACCAGCCCAGGCCGGCGAACATGACCACCTGGAACAGCGAGTTGAGCGCCACCAGGACGGCGGCGGCTTCGCGGTCACCACAGGCGAGGTCGTTCCAGATGATCACCATCGCGATGCAGCGAGCCAGTCCGACGATGATCAGGCCGGTGCGGTACGCGGGTAGGTCCGGCAGCAACAACCACGCCAGCGCGAACATGAGCGCCGGTCCGAGGACCCAGTTCAGGACCAGCGATCCGGCGAGCAGGCGGCGGTTGCCGGTGACCGAGCCGAGGCGGTCGTAGCGCACCTTCGCCAGCACCGGATACATCATGACCAGCAGACCGGCCGCGATCGGCAGCGAGATCCCGTCCACCCGCACCGCCGACAGACCGTCGCCGAGCCCGGGGATCAGGCGGCCGAGCAGCAGCCCGGCGACCATCGCGGCACCGATCCACACCGGCAGGAACCTGTCGAGGGCCGACAACCCGCCGACGACCGCGGGCTGTTCGGAGGTGGCTGTCACGCGGTCACCGTCACTCCGGCCTCGGCCGCGAGCAGCTCCGAAACATGTTGCAGCGCTTCGGGAACCAGGCGGTAGTAGACCCAGGAGGCGCGTCGCTCGCTGGTGAGCAGCCCGGCCGCGCGCAGCACCTTGAGGTGGTGGGAGATGGTGGGCTGCGAGACGTCCAGGCCGTCGGAGACGTCGCAGACGCAGGCTTCCTGCCCGGCGCGCGCGGCGATCGCCGACAGCAGCCGTAACCGCACCGGATCCGACAATGCCTTGAACACCCCCGCCACCTGCACCGCGATCTCCGCGTCCAGCGGCGGGCGGGTGCGCGGCGTGCCCGCGCACCCGGGCGTGGCCGCACCGATCACCGGTAACTCCGACTTCGACATACATCGATATTGATGGATATCGATATCGAAGGCAAGCGAACGGCCGGTGACCTCACCCACCCGCCCGAGGCTACGAGCAGCAGGTCGTGCCCGAGGTGACCGCCCGCTCCTTCGCCGCACTCCCGCAGCAAGCGCCCTCGGTGGTGGCTTCCTCGGCGGTGCCGCAGCAGGCCCGCACGGCTTCGGCGTCGCCGAGTCGGGTTGTAGCGCCGAAGGATTCGCTGTCGGCCAGTACGGTGTAGACCTCCCAGCGCTCACCACCGGGTCCGGTGACCCAGACCTTGTCCTGGGTGGCGAAACAACACGTGGTCGCGATCTGCTCCTCGGTGAACAGTCCGGCCTTCGACAGGCGCGTGATCTCGCCGTGGACCTGCTCGGAGGTCTCCACTTCGACACCGAGGTGGTTGAGCGTGCCGCCCTCGCCGGTGTTCTCCAGCAGCACCAGCTTCAACGGCGGCTCGGCGATCGCGAAATTCGCGTAGCCGGGCCTGCGCTTGGCGGGTTCGGTGCCGAACAGGGTCGAGTAGAAGGCGACGGCCTGATCGAGATCGTCGACATTGAGAGCGAGCTGGACACGGGACATGGTCAACCTCCGGTTGTGAGATATATGTCGAAGAACTCGACCGGTCCGAGTCTGCCCACATCTTCGACATAAGTCAATAGGGTGGGTAGCATGGCCCCATGCCCAAGGCGTTACCCGTGATCGACATGTCCGCTCCGGTCTGCTGCGCGCCCGTGGCCGCCGGGCCGGTCGGCGACGAGGCCGCGCTGGAAGTCGCGTTGCGGCTCAAGGCAATCGCGGACCCGGTCCGGGTGAAACTGATGTCGCTGCTACTCACCAGCCCCCTCGGCGAAGAGAACAGCGGCAACCTCGCCACCGCCGTCGGCCTCTCGGAGTCGACCGTCAGCCACCACCTGACCCAACTCCGCAACGCCGGCCTCATCGAATCCGAACGCCGCGGCATGAACACCCTCCACCGCGCCCGCCGTGACGCCCTGGCCGCCCTCTGCGTCGTCCTCGACCCCAACTGCTGCCGCTGACCGTCGACACCGAGCCCACACAACAAGAAAGGCCCGGCGGGAGCCGGGCCTGACCTGCGTGAATGTTGGTGCGCGATACTGGGATTGAACCAGTGACCTCTTCCGTGTCAGGGAAGCGCTCTCCCGCTGAGCTAATCGCGCGTGGTGCCTCTCAGAGGCGGCGACGGGAATCGAACCCGTGTGCACGGCTTTGCAGGCCGTTGCCTCACCACTCGGCCACACCGCCAACCAAGGCCGGGTTGGCCTTCGAGCGGATGACGGGATTCGAACCCGCGACCCTCACCTTGGCAAGGTGATGCGCTACCAGCTGCGCTACATCCGCACTTTCGCCTCCGGAGGCCCTCTCGGTACCTTCCGGCTGCGAGAGAGAACATTAGCCCACGTTCCGTGCAGTCAACAAATCCGCAGGTAAATGCGGGTAAATTCGAATGACAGCGCTGTAGTTCAGCTGGTCGGCGGCCCGCTGCAGCATGCCGCCGACCCAGTGGCGGCAGGCTTGTCCGAGCCGCCCGCCCGCCCACCATCCCTCCGCTGCGTGAACGTTCGGAAAACGCCAGGTAGAGCCGCGATTTGGTGTGACGCCGGTGATGCGTGTTAAAGTTCCATCCCGTCCGGACCGGCACCACGAGCCACCCGGACACCCACTCACCCGGTCCCATAGCTCAGCGGGAGAGCGCTCGCCTCACACGCGAGAGGTCGCTGGTTCGAAACCAGCTGGGACCACTCACATCTGCGCAGATCACCGAATCTTCCCTCGCTTGCATGTGTTTTGCGTGCACCATCCGTGCGCTACTACCTCACGTTCCCGTCACACGCGGCTTTCTTCGCATGGACGTGCTGAAGCTGGATCCACGCAGCCCACCGAACCCGCGCGTGGGCTCTCGACATCACATCCGATGATCACAGCCCCAGGTTATCGGGCCTGTAGCGAACGAGGCGCGGAACCGCACCCGATAGACATAGGCGTCCTATGCATCCCATCTAGAAGACTTCTCGATTTCCGTCCGGGACTGTTCGGCTGGGCAAGGACACCGGCGGAAGCTGGATGGGCTTAACCGAGTTCATCATCGCTACCAAACGGGCTTCGTATGGAGACCGTTGGTCGACGTGCTGGTCGGCAGGAGGCCGCCGGGCAGACATGTGGAATGTTTGTCCAGCGCCGGTGCCGTCACCGGTGGGCCGGCGGCCGCAGTCCATCCATCAGGAGGTTCAGCAAGCGACCGGCAAGGGCTTCTTGCTGGGGTTTGGGGGCCACGGTGAAGATGCCGATGAGATTCGCGGCGATGTCTTCGGCGGTGACGTCTCGGCGGAGCTCGTCCACCGCGTGGCCGGCGTCGAGGATTGTGGTGATGGCCGCCAGCAGTTCGGTTCGAGTCCTGCCGTGGGCGATCTCGCCCGTCTCGATCGCCGCCCGCAGCGTGTCGAGCATGCCGTTCTTGGTCGCGATCCAGTCGCCGAACAGGTCCATCCAGCGCCGCATCGCGGCGGCCGGTGGCAGTTGTTCGAGCAGCTCGCGGGCACCGGTCGTGAGCCGCATGACCTGGTCGTGGTAGATCGCCTCCACCAGCGATTGTTTGGTAGGGAAGTGCCGGTAGAGCGTGCCGATGCCGACTCCGGCCTCGCGGGCGATCGCGCGGAGCGACGGCTCGCGCTCAGCCAGTGCGAACATGCGGGTCGCCACCACGAGCAGCTGGTCGCGATTGCGTGCTGCGTCCGCACGCCGTGTGGGGGTCTCCGCCTCTGCCAAAACGGATCATGCTCCGGTTGTGTTACGGTCGATCATGTAAGCGGAGCATAGTCCGTTTCTGTGCGTTCTTCCTACCGAGGAGGCAGGCGAGTATGCAGGCACAGGGTGACAACGCAAGCCGGGCGGTCCGGCTCGATTCGTTCGGCGGGCCGGAAGTCCTCGATATTCGTGAAGTCCCTGTCCCCGACGCCGGACCAGGACAGATACGCGTTCGGGTGACAGCGGCCGGGCTGAACCCGATGGATTGGGTCATGACCGCGGACGCGGACACCGCCGGCCGATTCGGGTTGACCTTGCCGGTCGGATTCGGGACCGACTACGCGGGAGTGGTCGACCAGGTCGGTGACGGAGTGACCGGCTTCGTGCCTGGCGACCGAGTGTTCGGCGGCGCCTTGTCGCGCGCTGTCGCCGACTTCGTGGTGGTCGACGCGGACTCGGGCACCGCGGCGAACGAAGCCCATCACACCCCCGACGGCGTCGACGACCGCACCGCGGCCACCCTCACGATCGCCGGACGTACGGCATCGGCTGCGCTGGACGTGGTCGGGCCCGGACCGGGGGACACCGTGCTGATCGGCGGCGCAGGGGGCGGCGTCGGGGTGTTCGCCGTCCAGCTCGCCCGGATCGCGGGGGCGCGGGTGATCGGAACGGGATCGGCGGCATCAGCCGGCTACATACGCGATCTCGGAGCCGAGCCGGTCACCTACGGTGACGGTTTGGAAGACCGGGTCCGCGCGCTGGCTCCCGACGGCATCACCGCTGCGATCGATCTCTTCGGCACCGAGGCAGTGCACGCCGCACGAGCACTCGGCGTCCCTGACTCTCGCATCACCACCATCGCCACCCAGATCGACGGGATCACACCAGCCAACGGTGCCGCCGCCGCCCCCGGCGCACTGGAAGAACTCGCCGACTTGGTTGCGACCAGCCGACTGCGTGTCCCCATCGCCGCAACCTTCCCGATAGAGCAGATCCGCACCGCGGTCGAGCGCCAGGCCGGCCGGCGCGTGAAGGGCAAGATCGTCATCGACCTCGAGAAATCTGGCGCGTAACGCGACGGAGAATCCTGTATCGGCGCATAGTGCGCCGTTCGAACGCCCAAACCCGCGTGCCACCAGGCACACCCGAGCAACCCGCCAACGGCCGCCCGGAAACCGGATGCGCTCGGTCAGCTCGCCCCGTGAACTCTCCCGTGAGGATCCCGACGCACTCCCGCAGGACCACCCGACCGGCGCCTCGCGTCAATTACTGGTCGCCACCGGCGCGTCGGACCCGCGCGACACGTTCACGGGAATAGCGCGTTTCGAATGGCGCCGCCCATCAGTGGTCGCGGTGACATTGCATGCTCGCAACCATCGGTTGGATATCACTGTGCGGCAATGGGTTCCGGCCGGTGCGGCAGCCCGCTGCCGCCGAAGCGCAGCGGCTGCGATGGTGACCCACTTTGTTGAAGGGGCTCGATTGCGTCAGAGGTGAGCGACAGTGCGAGGTCTCGAGCTTCGAGTTGGGGCCAGGCGGGCGCGGAGTTGGCGGTTCGGATGAATCGGGTCCAGTAGTCGAGGAGTTGTTCGGCCGGGGAGTGCTGAGCGGTGGTGAGTGACGCCTGCGGCGGAGGACGTCCACGCCGATGCCGACGCGCGGGAGCGGCCACGCCTCGGTGAGGTCTCTCGGTAAGTACGCTCGGCGGTCCGCGGAAGCGCTGATCCGGTGGCAAGCTCAGGCCGAGCCCGCCGCCCGGCGGCGGCAACAGCACGTCTCCGGGTGGCGGGTCGGTTGGCATACTCGCAGTTGAGGGGCAGGGATCATTCCTTACGGATCCAGGCGGGCGTAATCCGGATCTCGCTGAGTCGCCAGCCCGCCGAGGTCCGCACCGCGGTGCAGGTCTGCCGGAGACTGCCTGTCTGGTGGGGTGGCCGGCCGTCGCGGTAGTAGTACACGATCGAGTTCGACGAGGCAGCGGCTTGGTCGCCGTTCACGTTCACCAGCAGGTCGGTGGTCGTGTGCTGGGTGTATTCCCCGTCGACCTCGGCCTCTCGCATGAAGTCGACGACCTTGGCGATACCGCGGACTTGAATTCGGGGTGAGTCGACCTGCACGTCGTCGGCGAAGACAGTGCCGACATCGCCCCACCGCCGCTCATCGAGCAGACGGGCGAAGTGGGTGAACAGGTCGGCGATCTCGAGGCGGTCGTCGGTCGATGCAGCGGTGGACATGGCGTCCTCTTTCGTTGTCGTGGCGGAGGTGCGGCTCTCGGGCGAGGCCATGGGGTCGGTGCCGCAGGCGGTGGCGGTGAGGGCGAGAGTGAGGGTGGCGGCGCAGGTTGCGGCGGCCCGGAGCGCTCGGTGCATACCTTCCTCGATTCCGATCGGCTTACAGAGCCCGAGCCAGCGCTTCGGTCAGTGCCACCGGTGATACTTCGAGTCGGTCGAAGCGCCAGCCGCTAGCGCTGCGGCGTGCCCTGTAGCGGTGGATCGCGGCTGCGACGGCCTCGGTCTCGGCGTCGATGACGTAGACGGCGAGGTCGTGCGCCCGCAGCGTCGCGGTGTCGCCATCGATCTCGATGACGACGTTGCACTTGCTGTGCAGAGTGCGGGCGTACGCGTCATGCCCCTTGCGCGCGAGGGCGGTGAGCGCCTCGATGCCGTGCGCCTCCCCGCGGACGGAGGTGACCACGACGTCCTCGGTGAAGAGCAGGCCGGTGTCGGCGAAACCCTCATCGACCCACAGGCTGTGGCGGGCGACGAGTTCGGTCAGTTCAGCGCGGTCGGCGAGGTCGCGGATCAAGGCGTCGATGCTGGTCATGCGAGTCTCCTACAATCTGTTAGTGATACTAACGTTAGTGATATTAATGAACATAGATCGTTAGTGGCACTAACGCAAGTGCGGTACGCTCCGGTCATGGAGACCGGCGAGGAACTGCGGTTCGACCACGGTGAGCACACACCGGCGCGGCTCAAGCGACAGCTCGCACGCCTCGCCTCGATGACAGCCGCCCAGATGGCCCGTGTCTCGCGTGATGCGCTGCGGGCCGCGGGCGCCCGCAAGGACCACTTCGTGGTGCTGGCCGCGCTCGCCGAGTCCGGTCCGGTGAGCCAGGCGGGGCTGTCCGACCGGACCAGCGTCTACAAGAGCGACCTCGTCTCCGTCATCAACGACCTAGAAGACGGCGGGTGGGTTCGCCGGTCCCCCGACCCCGCCGACAAGCGCCGCAACGTCATCACCATCACCGAACTGGGTGAGCGTCGCCTCGCCGAGCTCGACCGCGTCCTCGACGGCGTCAACGAACACATCATGACCCCGCTCGACCGCGACGAACGCGCGCAGCTGTTCAACCTGCTCAACCGCATCAACATTCATCTCGCCACAGCAGCGGATGGCACCCGTCCGCCGGGCCGGAAAATCCCCTAGAGGGATGGACCATCCAGGTCGAGTTGACTCACTCTCGCATTCGGACACGGCGGCCGCCGCGACATACTCCACGCCATAACCTCACTGATCGACACGCCCGAGCGTCCACCACAACTCACCGAAGCCACACTCGCCGGGCACTTCGAACACCCCGACATGCCCGATGTCGACCTGCTGATCCGAACAGCAGGGGAACAACGCCTCTCCAACTTCCTGCTCTGGCACGCCGCCTACGCCGAACTCGTATTCCTCGACGTCCTCTGGCCCGACTTCCGCGCAGAGCACTACCGGCAAGCCATCCAGAGCTACCACCAACGCAACCGCCGCTTCGGAGCAGCCCCACAACTCGCCAACCATGCTCCGTGATCGACGCACCAGACCATCACTCTGGTCGGACAGAATTGGGGTGGCATGATCGGCAGCCCGGTCGCGCATCGACCGGCGATGGCTCACCGGTGAACCAGGGTTTCACGCTGACAGAGTGACCCGGCGACTCCCCGGGCGATCGGCGCGGTACCACGAGGGTCTGCTGCCACCGACTCCCGCGCCATATCGATCAGGGCCATCCTGGAGGAAACCGTTGCGGCTGACCGGTCCCCGATGACGGGACCACCCGGTATTCGAGTCCGGGTTGTTTTATCCAGATTCAGTTGATGCCGCACGCCACCGGGTGGTGGGCGTGGGTGCAGGCCGCAGCGTACTCGGCCGGCGTCAGGTAGCCCAGCGCTGAATGCCGATGTCGCCGGTTGTGATCGTCCTTGAAATCGCCGATCATCACGCGGGCCTTGAGCAGGCTCGTCCAGTGGTTGCGGTTGAGGCATTCCGCGCGTAGCCGCCGGTTGAACGATTCGACGAATCCGTTGTTCCACGGCGTGCCTGGCGGAATGTAGGCGATCCCCACCTGGTCGGCGCAAAACTGTTGCAGCACAAGGGAAATCATCTCCGGTCCGTTGTCCATGCGTAGCACTCGCGGCGGGCCGCCGCGTGCGGTGAACACCTTCTCCAGCTCGGTCACGAGCCTTTCGGCGGTGATCGAGCGCTCGACCAGATGTAGCAGCGACTCGCGGGTGTGCTCGTCGATCATCGACGCGATCTTCACCGCCCGCCCATCGACGGTGGAGTCGAACTGGAAATCCAACGCCCACACCACCTTCGGCGCATCAGCCTCGATCGATGGCACCGACGAGCACCCGGCCCGTTTACGCGGGTGATGCTCGCGCACCTGCAGCCCCTCCTCGCGCCAGAGCCGGTGCACCTTCTTCAGATTCACCGAACTGCCCTCGTCGAACCGCAGTGCCGCCCAGGCACGCCGGAACCCGTGTCCTTGGTGTTTCGTGGCGTAGGCGCGCAGCCAAGCCCGCAAACCGGCGTCCGGATCCTCTGACGTCTGTGCCACCGGCAGCCGCCGATACGTGGCACGGTGGAGCCCAACCACCTTGCAGGCGAACCTTTCCGACAAGCCCTTCACCTGTTTGAGCATGTCCACGGCCCGCCGCTTCGTGGCCGGGCTCAGAATTTTCCCTTCGCGACCTCCCGCAGCGCGTCCTTCTCCAACTCCGCATCCGCCAGCAGCCGCTTCAACCGTGCGTTCTGCTCCCGCAGCTCCTTCAGCTCTTTCGCCGCGTCGGTGTCCACACCGCCGTACTGGCGGCGCCAGTTGTACAACGTCGCCGCCGACACCCCCAGCTCCGCAGCAATCTCCTCACCGACCTTGCCGGCCGCGGCCAGCTCGTCGGCACGGCGCAGCTTCCGCACGATCTCCTCCGCGGAATGCCGCTTCCGTCCAGCCATGTCCCTCATCGTCCCTTCCAGCCCCTACCAGGGCCAACAAGGACTCTAATACCGACTGGTCTCATTCATTGGGGACCGGCCACGGCCGCTACTCGTATCGTGGCCCGAGTTCCCGCACGACATCGGCAAACGCCCTGATCGCGTCGGTTTCCGCGGTGGTGCGCCACACCAGCGCGTAGCTGAGGGGCAGCAGATCGGGGACCGGTAACCAGCGCAGGTCCGGGCGATTCCAGTAGCGGGCCGCGTGCCGAGGCTGGACCGTGACGATGTCTCCGGTCGCGGTCAGGTGCACCAGTTCTTCGGTACTGGTGACGACGCGGGTGCGTTCGATACGTGTCTTTTTCCGGGCCTGTGCCGATATGAAACTGTCCACCCAATATTCCGGCGCCGATTCCGTGGTCGGGTGACAGAAATTCCGCAGCACAGTCGGCGAGGCCGACTCTTCGACGCTCAGTTCGTGATCCGCTGCCACCCCGAGAACGCGCCGCTCGACAGTGATCGTCGGTCCGACGGTCAGGTCCGGCTCCTCGATCGGCAACCACGCGATCAAGATATCGAGATCGCCTCCGCGTAAACCGGCAAACGGATCCACGAAACGCGCGAACGACAGCTGTACGTTCCACTGCGGATACCGGTCGCGGAAACGAACCCAATATCTCTCGAGGTCATAGCCGCTGAGCATCAGCGAACCGACCCGGAGCGCCCCCGCCTTGCCGGTCGCGGACAGGCGTGCCCGGCGCAGACTGGCCTCCAGACCGGCGCGGACCGGAAGGAGGTCGTCCCGCAGCTGCGCGCCTACCGTGGTGAGCCGAACAGTGCGATTGTCCCGATCGAACAACAGCGCACCGATCGCGCGTTCCTGCTTCTTGATCGCCTGGCTGACCCGTGCGACCGAGACATGCAACCGGGCGGCAGTGCGACCGAAGTGCAACTCCTCCGCCAGCGTCAGAAAAATCTCGATATCACGAATCTCCACGGCTACCTCGCATGTCAACACAGCGGTTAACGCAGCGTTGCACACTTCGCCGTTGTTTCTCCAGTTCGCCGAGCTGATCGTTGAGGTCGGACGACAGCTTCGCCATCGGCTGTCGAAGGATGGAAGGACAATGACAATGACAACTGCGGAACAGGTGCGGGTCTCGCGGATGCCGAATCCGGTTCAGCTCGTCCCGGAGATGGGCCAGACCGCTGCCGCATTGCGCGGCGTGACCGGTAACGGCACGATCGCGCCGGCCACTGTCGGACTGGTACAGCTGCGTGCCGGGCAGATCGTGGGGAGCACTTATCTCGCCGTCCTGCACACCGGCGCATTGCGCAAGCAAGGCGAGACCGAGGAACGGATCGCCGCGGTCGCGACCTGGCCGACATCGCCGTACTTCACCGAGGCCGAACGCGCCGCTCTGGCCTTGGTGGAAGCGGTGCTGCAGCCCTCGTCCGGGAGCGAACGCGTCACTGATGCCCTATACGAGGAGGTCTCGGCCCAGTACAGCGATCGGGAGATCGCCACGCTCGCCATGGTGATCGGTGAGGTGAACTTCTACGTCCCGCTCGCGGTGATCGGCAAACCACTGCCCGGCGTATCACCAGCGCGGCAGTGGACTCCCGCGGCGGCTCGATAGCGGTGGCGCGGCGGGCTTGACCTTCCACCCGCTGGAAGGTTCAGGCTGCATTCGTGACCAGACCGGCCTGGCCGAGGTGGCGCCCGCGCATGCGCGGGCGCTGGACGCCGAGATCCGCACACTGCGGGTGCGCCGCGCGGTGCCGCGGTCGGTCGCGCAACGCCATAGCACGCCGCGGTCGCGACCGCGAAATGGCTGTTCTGGGACCGCGAGCAAAGCCGGAACGCCCCGGCAGGCCCCGTCCTCGGCCGTGCGATCGACCGCCGGAGTCGGAGGCACAGGCGCGCTCGCGGAGCGCGATCGACCGGCCGAGAAATATCGGCGTCGGTTCCGGTATTTGCCGGAAGTGATTGGTTCCGCCGATCTGTGCGGCAGCCCACTGCCGACGAAGCGCAGCGGCTGCGATGGTGACCCACTGCGGTAGGTAGCCGTAGCAACTGGCCGTGGGTCGCCAACGCCTCGCCGGGAGTGCTGTGCGTAGACGTGGTCAGCTCATGGTGGCGGCGTCGATGCGCGCGGTGACAGGGGCCGCCGGGTCGGTGGGGTCGTAGATTTCGCAGAACGGCCGGCCACCGTCGGGCAGGACGGCGTCGAGGTTCCACAGCGGGATCGGCGCGGTTCGGCGGGTGAGCCAGGCGAGTAGGTATTCGGTGACGGTGCCGGGGTGGAAGCCCCAGTCGAGCTTGTCGGCGTCGGTGAATACCAGCGTCCACCGGGCCGGGTCGGGGTCGTGGGCGTCCCATAGGCAGTAGTCGCCGCCGAAGGATCCGCCCCACTGGATCAGCGAGGTCGCCTCGATCGATACCGCGGCTGGAACGTTGTCCGGAGTGTCGCCGAATTCGTTGTCGCCGAGGGGTTCTCGGGCGGCGAGGGTGACCTCGGCGAGATCGAGCCAAGGTTCGGTGGCGGGCCGGAACAGGCGCAGGGCGTTGCAGAAGCGCACGTCCCCGTAGGTCGACAGGAGCTGTTGGAAGTCGTCGGGGAGGGCGGTGACGCCGAGGCGTCGCGCGACGGTGGTCCAGTCGAAGGCTGCGCCGGCGCCGGGTGGGGGCGGGAGCAGGGTAGTGAGGTCATCCAGTGCGGTCATCGGTTTCTTCCTGTGCCGGTGTCAGAAGTTCTGGACGTACGTCGGTGGCAGATTCCAGCCCTGGTCACCCCAAGCCTGGAGCAGATAGTAGTCCGGGACGACCTTGTCGTCGGTGTAGACCGGCACCTTCACGTAGGTGACGTTCTGTACCGGTACCCCCTCGGCTTCGCCTCGCACGACCTTGCCGAGGTACTGCTCGTAGACCCGCATCGCGCCGGTGTTCGTCGCGCCCAGTTCCGGGGCGAGGAATTGCGGGACATTGCCGGGCCCGCCGTACTGGTTGGGCCACAGGTGCCCGCGCTGGTAGGCGCCGGTCGCGCCGGGCACGTCGACGGTCGGCACCCCGGTGCGGGGGCTCTTGGCGCCCGCGGCGTCGAGGTAGCCGTAGGAGCCGGTCGGGCGGCCCAGCGGGTCCAGGGGACCGGCGACCGCGCGGGTGTTACCGGGCCCGGCGTAGAGCGCGGGACCGCTGTTGCTGGTCGCGCCGGTGCCGGTCAGGTCGGGCAGCCGATAGACCTGGCCGTTGCCCGAGTTCGACGGCGCCGGAACGGCTTTCGCCACATCCAGCAGCCGGGGCGCGGAGGCGAAGAACTCCTGCTGGGTGCCGGTCATGCCGGGCCGGCCGGGTGGGGTGGGGAGTCCGGGTGCTTGCATCGGTTCCGTGGGGGCGGGGGTGAAGCGCGGGTTCGTGGCCACGCTACCGGGCAGCGGCGACGGCGCTTTCAGGGTGGCTCCGGCGGCGGTGGCCGGGTTGTAGGCGGTGCCGGGGCGGATACTCGGCGGGGCCAGGATCTGTGAGGGCCGTACCGGAACCGGCAGCGGCTGGGTCACGACCGGCGCGGCGGGTGCCGCGGGCGATGCCTTCAGCCCCGGCGCGCCCTGTCCCGGCGCGGGGGCCGGCGGGCCGGGGACCTTCACCGCGGGAGGCGGTGCGGGAGCCGGTCCCGGGGCCGGGCCTGGCGCGGGGGCCGGTCCGGGTGTGTTCGGCGGGGGTGCGCCGCCGACGTCGGGAACGTCCTGGCCTTGCGAACGGCATTGCTGCGCTTGCGCGTTCAGCACTGCGGCCTCGGCGTTGCCGCGCTCGGCCTCGGCGTTGTACGCCGCGACCGCGGCCGGATCCTTCGGATTCGGCGGATTCGCGTTGTGCGCCGCCGCGGCCGCGTTGTGCGCCTGAATCTGCCCGATCAACGCCTGACAGTCCACCGGATCCGCCATCGCGGCCGGTGCCAGCAGACCTGCCAGCGCGATCAGCCAGACCAGCAGGACGGCGAGGACGCGCACGGCACGCGTTCCCGCCGAGAGCAGGGCTGTGGTAGTTCTCGGGTGCAGCCGCACGCTGATATCCCGCATCGTTTGTCCCCCAGACAATTTCGATCTCGAACGCTTCGAGAATGTCAGGGTGACCGCGAATCCTTATCGATCCCTTGGCGACCGCTGAGTGGCATCCGCAGAGATCAGGCCGCCACCAACCGGCCGGGCTGGCCCACTGCGCGCGCGATCTGCCGGGTTCACGGGAACCGGTCGTCAGTGATCGGGTGTGGGTTCGGTCCAGTAGTCGGGGTTGCGGCCGTAGTTGGCGGTGGTGTAGGCGCGGTCCCAGGGCGCGCCGGGTGCGAGCAACTCTCGCCATCCGGCGACTTCGACGTAGAGCACTCGCATGGAATTGAGCGCGCCGTGGTGCAGGTCGGGGCCGTCGGTGGAGACGGCGTCCTCGGCGACCGCGACGTCGTAGTTGTATTCCAGCGCGGCGCGGACGGTGGCCTCGACACACACGTTGGTTTGTAGTCCGGCCACGATAAGCCGTTGCACACCCAGGCTTTTCAGGACAGGCGCGAGTTCGGTGTAGGCGAAGAAACTGTGCCGGGTCTTGTCCAGCACGATGTCGTTCGGCTGCGGCGCGACCGCCTCCATGATCTGCCTACGCCACCGCGTGTGCTGCGGTGACAGATCCGGCAGCCGATGCCGGCGCGAGCGCAGGTGACCCGCCGACCGCGGATTGGCGGCCAGGCTCCCTGCCGGGCTGGTGACCTGGCGGGAGTACAGCACCGGGACACCCGCCGCACGTGCGGTATCGAGCAGTCGCGCGCATTCACCGATGATGTCGCCGAGCCGCCAGATCGGCGGCCACCCGAGAGCATCGCGGAGCCCGTCGTCGGCGAGGTAGCCGTTCTGCATGTCGATCATCAACACCGCGGAATCAGGCACGAGCAGCGACTCCCTCCCGCAGACGCGAGCACAACCAGGCTCACCTATTGTCGTTGCCGCGCAACACTTCCACCGTGCTTTCGCGCCGATTCAGTGCCTGGCCTGGTGTCGGATTCGTGAGGTCTTGGGTTCGAGTCACGGAGGGGCAACGCGGTACGGCCGGCCGGACGGTAGTGTCCGGACGGGGGTTTCGTGGTCGGACATTCGGGGTGAAAGCGACTGACCGGGACGTTTTCGCGACCTGCGGCGATCGCAATATCATCCCCGACGGCGGCGGTAACGATCTGTTCGTGTTGCAGCGGGGGACCAAGCCCCCGTCGATCGCTGATGCCGAGAAGGACGCTGATCGGAAGGTCCCGAGGTTACTACAAACGCCATTGCAAGGAGATCTGAGCAGAGATGCCGGACGAGAAACGACTGTGGGAGATCCGCCTGGGAGTCGTCGCCTCAGAGGCCGAAGCCCGCGCGGTCGCCGAGCAGATCGAGCGGCTGCTGTGCCCGGACCCCGACCACGCTCCGCCGTGCCCGATCCCGTGGAGTATCAGCACCACCGCAGAGGACGATATGGAACCGGAGCAGCGGGAGATGTACGACGACGTGGTGGAACAGCACCGCATCGAGTCCGGCGCCTAACGACCATCGGCTGGGTGACCGGGATGCGTCGCGCACCCAGGTCACCCGCACGATTCAAAGCCTTATCCGCCCTTTATTCGCGCGGCGGCGTGGCCCGACGACGCGAACGGAGTCCGGTCTTGTCGGACATGAACGAGCCCGATCTCGTCGACTTCGAAAACCCGTCCATGCGAGGTCTCGACGACGCTATGCAACAGTGGCAGGAGACCAACGAGCGGCGACTCCGGGACCACTCATGCCGACGTCAGCAAATCCCAGCGCCTCATGGTCTCCGGATGACTTTGTAATGGCCCAGAAGTGAAAGTGCTGCTGGTCGTCGGCAGGTGCGGCATCCTGTTGTTTCGCTGGCGTCAGATCGGTGGCTTCGGGTCCATGCCGCCGGTGATCAGGGCCGCGAGGTTGGCGACGGCTGTCGTCTCGGCGATTCTTCGGTGTGCCATTCGCTGTGACAGCGCTTCGGCCGCACCGACGATACCGATGCAGCGCACGTGGAGCTCGTCTCGAGACAGGGCCGAGTAGGGTGCGAGCGCATCGCGGAAGATTCCGATGCAGCGGTCCGCGAGGTCTTGTTGGACCGCGTCCATCTCCGGACTGCCTTTCAGCGCGGCGGAAATGGCATGCCACTCCGGTCCGGCTGTGCGGTGGCACGTGAGGTAGGCAACGCTGAGGACCCGGGCGACATCGTTCAGACGCCGTGGCGCGTGTTCGAGCGCATGCAGCAATTCGTCGGCCTGGCGATCGTCGATCCGCCGGTAGAGCTCTATCAGCAAGGCGGATCGAGTGCCGAAGTGCTCATAGGCGACCGGTTTGCTGACGCCGGCCTGTTCCGCGAGAAAGCCCAGGGTGAGCGCATCGGCTCCGTGTGCCCCGATGATGCTCATCGCGGTCTCGAGCAATTGCTCGTGCCGCTCGGCCTTCGGCATCCGCTTCGTCACCGGCCGTGTTGCGGATGGCAAACCAGACCTCCTGATCTTCTTCGAGCGCCTTGACGCGGGCTCCGTGCACACTCTAACCTACCATCAGTAACTTACCAATGGTAGGTTACTGGATTCATGACCCGCACCCAGCGGATCATCCCCAGGAGGAGCTCGAATATGTCCAACAGCAGCTCACCGGTGCTGATCATCGGTGGCTCCGGAGTGGTGGGCTCGGCGACGGCGCGCACACTGCGCCGTCTGCATCCCGAACTGCCCATCGCCCTCGGCGGTCGCGATCTGGCGAAAGCCGAAGGCGTCGCCGCCACGATAGAAGGCGCCACGGCGGTGGCCATCGACCTGAACCGCCCCGATCTGGGGCTACCCGCGGGAGCCTCCTACAGTGCGATCGCGGTTCTCGTCAAAGACGCGACGCTGAACTCGCTGCGCTATGCGCTGGCCCATCGGCTGCCCTACCTCAGCATCTCCAGCGGCACTTTCGAAATCGGCCCCGAGGTCGCGCTCTTCGTCCACAACCCGGATCGCTCACCGGTGGTGCTGGCGAGCCACTGGCTGGCCGGCGCGGCGGTCTTCCCGGCGCTGCGTCTGGCCGACGATTTCGACGTGGTGGACGAAATTCGCATCGGGGCGGTCCTCGACGACCAGGACGTGGGCGGCCCCGCGGCGGCCGACGATTACGAACGCCTCACCTCGGTGTCCCCGGCCGCGCTCACCATCAGCGGTGGTAAGGCATCGTGGGTGGTGGGTGATGCCGCCGAGGGCCGCGTGCGCAGTGTCGATGGATTCGAGATGGACGCGCACGCGTACTCGCCGTTCGACATCATCGGTCTCTCCGCGGCGACCGACGCCTCCGCTCTCCGTTTCGACTTCGCCCTGGGTACGTCCGCCAGCCGACGGCGCGGGGAACGGTTCTCGACCGAAATCGTTATCGAACTGTCCGGAACCAGGAAGGACGGAACCCGGGGCAGCGCCTCCAGCGAGATCGTCCACCCCGGCGGCCAAGCCCCGCTGACCGCCCTCGGGGTGGCGCTCGCCGTCGAGCGACTGCTGGGACTCGACGGTCACTCGGCTCCCGCGCCAGGACTGTATCTGCCGGAAACCTTGCTGGACCCAGCGTATTTCGTGCGCCGCATGCGGGAATTCGGCGCGCGTTTCAATGTCCGCGACAACCAGGCGGTGACAGCATGACAACCACTGTCCACCCTCCCGTGCTCGTTCTGGGCGGCACCGGCAGCCTCGGCGCACGCACGGTACGGACGCTTCGCCGCCTTCATCCCGAACTGCCCTTGACGATTGCCGCCCGCGACATGAGCAGGGCCGACGCTCTGGCGGCCGAGATCGGAAACGCCACGACGACAACGGTCGACCTCGACCGAGCGGACCTCGGCCTCGCCGGCCGGGCGAGCTACAGCGCGGTCGTCACCGCGGTGCGGGACCATTCGCTCAATACGCTGCGATATGCGCAATCGCAGCAGATCCCATATGTCGCGCTGTCGGACGGGATATTCGAAATCGGCCCGACCGTCGCGCGCCACATTCACACACCCACCATCCCGGTCCTGCTCCTCGGACACAGCGACGGCGGCGTACCGCTGGTCGCCGCACTGCATTTCGCCGCGGAGTTCCGCACTGTCGACACTATCGAGATAGGTCTGCTGTTCGATCCCGAGGACCCGTTCGGCCCGGCCTCGGCGGTGGATCTGGAACATATCGGACGGGTAGGACCGCGGCCGCTCATCGTGCGGGACGGCCGCTGGCACTGGGCGGGGCCCGAACTCGCCGCTCGCCGCTTCACCGACGTCGACGGCGTCGAGCACGAAGGCAGCGCCGCGGGCCTGTTGGATGTGCTCGGTCTCGGCGCGGGCAGCACGGCGAGATCGGTCCGGATCGACCTCGCGGAAGGACAGACCGCCAGTTCCCGCCGTGGAGAGGGCCCCTCGCACGAGGCCATCATCGAGATCGAGGGCGAACACCGCAGCGGACAGCGAAGCCGCCGCCGCTACGAAATCGTCGACCCCGACGGCTATGCCGCACTGAGCGCCCGCGGTGTCGCCCTGGCCGTGGAGCGCCTACTGGGCCTCGACGGGAACCCGGTCCCGACGCCGGGCCTGTATCTACCGGAACGGCTGATCGACCCGGTTCACCTGATGAAACGGCTCGCCGACTTCGGCGTCACCGTCACCACCAAGTGACGACCGCGCACAACGGCCCGCCGGATGCGGTCACCGGGAATCTCTGGTGAGATGGTGATCGGGAGGGGAGGCCGATGATCAGAAGACCGCGGTCGGGCCGGGGCCTGTGGATGGTGGGAGTGCTGGCCGTCGCGATGGCGGCCGTGGGCTGCGAGACCTCCACCGTGACAGAACCTCCGCCCGGCCCGCCGACCAGCACGGCGCTTCCGGTTCCGCCCGGCCCTGGCCCGTGGACGCCGGCGGAGGTGCGCGAGTATCCGTGTGCGGTCCTGAGCGCCGAGGAGATCGTCCGGTTCGGGCTCGATCCGCATGATGTGGACGCCACGCCCGGCCGGCAGTGCGGGTGGGAGGCGCTGACCCGGCCCGGCGACCTGGACGGGCATCACTTCCTGTACTTCCGCCCCGACAGCCAGGTGCGCTATCCCGATGAGATCCGGCCGCCCGACCCGCCGGACCTTCCGGAGACCGAGATCGAGATCGGTGGCCGTCGCGCCCTGCTCAAACCTGTGCCCCGCGCGGACGACCGCAACGGTGCCTGTGTCGTGCGCGTGTGGGTGCCCTCGGGCGGTTCCTTCGAATTCCAGGTACGCGCCGGCTCGGCGTTCATCGGGGTCGATTGGGACGTCTGCGCCAGGACCATCGAGGTGGCCACCGCCGTCTCAGCGCACCTGCGCTGAGCGTGAACCGAATCTGACGGCACCGGGCGCCGGTGCTGTCCGAATTTGCTGCTTTCTCGTCCCGCGCGGCGGGGTCGGACACGCTGTCTCTCGAACACACTGTCTCTCGAACACACTGAGGGCGCCCGCATGAGCGGCGCAGCGGAGAACGGGACAGTCGTGAATAGGAGTCGGACAAGATGCGAACCATCCGCAAGGCGATCCTGACAGCGGTGAGCGCGGCGGCGATCGCCGTGGTGGGCGCGCCCGTCGATGCCGAAATCGTGCGGCCCACAATAGTTCTGGTGCACGGCGCATTCGCCGACGCGACCAGCTGGGACGACGTGGCGGCCGAGTTGCGCGCCGACGGGTACCGAGTGGTGGTGCCGGACAACCCCTTGCGCGGGCCCGGCAGTGACGCCGCGGTCATCGAGCAGGCCCTGGCCGGAATCGACGGCCCGATCGTGTTGGTCGGGCATTCCTACGGCGGTGCGGTGATCACGAATGTCGCCGACCCGGACGTACGGGCCCTGGTCTACATCGCGGCCTTCGCCCCCGCACCGGGTGAGCCGATGTTCTCCGCCATCGACCCGCTGCGATTCCCCGGCAGCCGGCTGCTGCCACCCGCTCTGTCGCTGACGGTCACGAACGGCGGCCTGGACGGCTATGTCGATCCGGCCCACTTCCACCAGGTCTTCGCGCAGGACGTCGGCGATGTCACGGCCGCGAACATGATCGCGCACCAGAGGTCCATCGCCGCCGCCGCCAATCTCGAACCCTCCGGACCCGCCGCGTGGTCGACGACGCCCAGTTGGTTTCTGGTCTCCGCCGACGATCGCGTGATCCCGCCCGCGGCGCAGCGTTTCATGGCGCAGCGCGCGGGCGCGCACACCACCGAGGTCGCCGCCTCGCACGCCTCCCTCGTCTCTCGGCCCGCCGCCGTCGTGGCGGTCATCGAACAAGCCGCGCTGTAAAGGAATTCGCCGTGACAACACCGTCATCGATCGATCAGCACACACTCGACCAGATCGAAGCCGCCAACGAAAGCGGTCGCACCCCTGTGGTTTTCGTGCACGGACTCTGGCTGCTGGCCAGCAGCTGGGACCGTTGGGCGGAACTGTTCGCGGCCGCCGGATACGCCCCGGTGACCGCCAACTGGCCCGATGACCCGGCGACCGTCGAGCAGGCTCTCGAACACCCGGAAGTGTTCGCGGGCAAGACCGTCGGACAGGTCGCCGAGCATGTCGCCGCCGTGATCGGCGCCCTCGACCGCAAGCCCGCGGTGATCGGGCACTCCTTCGGCGGCCTGCTGGCCCAGATCGTGGCCGGTCGCGGGCTGTCGGTGGCGACCGTCGCCATCGACGCTGCGCCGTTTCGCGGGGTGTTGCCGTTGCCGATCAGCTCGCTGCGCGCCGCCGCACCGGTGCTGAGCAATCCGGCCAATCGCCATCGCGCGGTGCCGCTGACCTTCGAACAGTTCCGCTACAGCTTCGCCAACGCGGTCGGCGAGGACGAGGCGAAGCGTCTGTACGAGACCTTCGCCGTTCCCGCTCCCGGCGCGCCGCTGTTCCAGGCGGCCGCGGCCAACCTCAACCCGTGGTCGGAAGTCAAGGTCGACCACGAGAATCCCGATCGCGGGCCGCTGCTCATCGTGTCCGGCGAGCAGGACAACACGGTGCCCCGCGCCATCACCGAGGCCGAATTCCACAAACAGCGCAAGAATCCCGACGTCACCGAGTTCGTCGAGATCCCGGGCCGCGGTCACGCCCTGACGATCGATGACGGCTGGCGCGACGTCGCCGACACCGCACTGCGGTTCATCAGACGCTTCGCCTGACCACCGAATCCGGGAGCGAGCCGACGAACTCCCGCTCCCGGAACACCGGGTCAGCCCACGCTGTGCAGGGCGGAACGGAACCGCTGCTGATATTTCTTGGGCGAGATGCCCAGCCGCATCACGAAGGCCCGCCGCATGGCCTCGCTGGTGCCGAACCCCGACACCACCGCTGCCTCGGTCACCGAGTGCCCGGCCTCCAACTTCCCGCGAGCCACCGCGAAGCGCACGAAACTCACGTACTCCGCGGGCGAGCTGTCCAGCTCGGTGCGGAACAGGCGCGTCAGGTGGCGCGAACTCACCCGCACATGCGCGGCAAGGCTTTCCACCGTGTACGGGAACGCCGGATCGGCCCAGATCAACTCCGTGACCTTGCTCACCAGCGGACTGCTCGGGGTGGGCACGCTCAGCGCCGCCGAGAACTGTGACTGGCCACCGGCCCGCTGCATGTACACCACCAGCTGCTGTGCCACCTTGCGCGCGATATCCGCGCCGTGGTCCTCCTCCACCAGTGCCAGCGCGAGATCGATGCCCGCCGCCACGCCCGCCGACGTGTAGAGATTGCCGTCGCGCACGAAGATCGCGTCGGCGTCGACATCGATCTGCGGGAACCGCGCGGCCAGATCTTTGGCGAACTCCCAATGGGTGGCGGCGCGCCGCCCATCCAATACACCGAGGTGAGCGAGTAAGAACGCGCCGCTGCAGATCGAGGTGATCCGCCTGGCATCGCGGACCAGCTCCCGGGCCGCCGCCAGCACCGGCTCGGTCACGAACCGGTCGGGCATCCATTCGCTGCCCGGGATCACCACGGTATCGAATCGTCCGGCATCGGCGACCGCGCATCTGACTCCCACGGGCCCGCCGATCGACGTTTCGACCGGACGACCGTCGCTGGAGACGAGCACCACCTCGTAGGCCGGCAAGGTTTGGTTGGTTTGTACGAAAACCTCTGCGGGACCGGCGAAGTCGAGCATCTTCACCCCGTCGAAAAGCAGAATCCCGATACGCTTGCGGGTCATTGCCGACTCCTCCTGGCCGGTGGCCGTGCCGAATCCGTCCGCTCCGATCGTCCGAGAGTGCACGACCGTGGCGCACTCACCGGCAGATCTGCCCGCGGCTTCGCACATATCATTGGCCCGGATCAGCGGAATCCCTGTGCTGAGTGTGCGCCGATTCATGCTCGGAGTGCGCAAGCGATTGCACCGTGGCACGTCGGTGAGCCAACCTGATGGCGATCGATCGATAGAGGTTGGAATGACGCAATTGTGGAAGTCGGCGGACGTGCCGGCCGCACAGCGGGCGGACGCCGTGCGGGAAGCCGTCGGCAGCCAGGTTGTCCGCGTCGATATCGACCTGCCCGAAGACCCTCGGGAGGTCCAGGTGGATCTGAGCCTGTCCCACGCCGGGCCCGTCCAGATCCTGACCGTGAACTCGATGGCCACCACCGTGACCCGCAGCCCCCGGCTGGCGCGCGAGGAGACCGAACCGCAGCTGTTCCTCACGCTGCAGGGGACCGGCGCCTCGGCGACGACCCAGCACGGTCGGCAAGCGCTGCTGAGCACCGGTCAGTTCGCTGTCTACACCACCTCGAGCCCCTACACCTTGGCCTTCGACCAGGGGCTGGACGCACATTTCTTCCGGTTCCCGCTGGCCGAGCTGGCGATGCCGGAGTCGGCGGTTCACGAGGTGTCCGCGCGCGCCCTCGGCGTGGCCGATCCGGTCGGCCGACTGACGGCCGACTACCTGCGGCGCATCGCCGAGAGCGCGGATCTGCGGTCGCGGGCGATCGCCGACACCCTCGCCCAGCCGACCATCGACCTGGTGCGGGCGGCCCTGTTCAGCAG
This sequence comes from Nocardia wallacei, assembly GCF_014466955.1. Taxonomy (NCBI): domain Bacteria; kingdom Bacillati; phylum Actinomycetota; class Actinomycetes; order Mycobacteriales; family Nocardiaceae; genus Nocardia; species Nocardia wallacei. The sequence goes on from NZ_AP023396.1 coordinate 2,811,242, forward strand.
CATGACCGACCCGGCGGTCGGCAAGGAGTCGATGCAGACCACCCTCGAACTGCGTCTGCTGGAATACCTGCGCACCCACCTGGGCGATCACGGCCTGACCGCCGCCAAGGTCGCCGCCGCGCACCACATTTCCGTCCGGCACCTGTACACGGTCCTCGGGCGAGCCGAGATCTCCCTGGGCGATTGGTTGCGCACGCAGCGCCTGGAAGCCTGCCGAAGAGAACTCGCACATCCGAACGCGCGCCATCGCACCATCGCCTCGATCGCCCACCAATGGGGTTTCGCCGACGCCACGCACTTCAGCCGGGCCTTCCGCACCGCGTACGGGATGACGCCGAGTGCCTGGCGCGAAGAAAAGGCGAAACCGTCGCGAACCGTTGCCTCATGAGAAATGCCCGGGTGCGACACGCATTGTTTCCTCACGGCAGAATGCCCGCGTGCTACCCGATAGGCGCAGGTAGAGCGTGGTAACGGGGCAGACGCCGGTGGCATTTCATTGTCGTGGGGCTGTGGTTCGGCTCTAGTGTGGTTCGAGCGCCGATGTGATACTCCGAGCGACGGTGGTCCCGAGCGAGGAGGAAGCGGAATGTCCGAGACTGTTCGGGCCCGGCGACCCAGACCCAGCCGAGACATTGTCGATCGATCGTTGCTGGCCGCCTCGGCAATGGTCACCGAGACCGCTACGGCGCCCGCCGGCGACTTCGAGCGCTGGTGGGAGGAGATCTGCGCCGACACCGAACTCGTGGTCGAACGCGTGCCGTTCGCCGACATGCGGAATTGGAGGTTCGACACCGAGACCGGGAATCTGGGGCACGACAGCGGTCGCTTCTTCACCATCCAGGGTTTGCGGGTCACCACGGAACAGCCGCCGGTGCCGCAGTGGACGCAGCCGATCATCAATCAATCCGAGGTCGGAATACTCGGATTGGTCGTCCGCGATTTCGACGGCGTGCTGCATTGTCTGGTCCAGGCCAAGGTCGAGCCGGGCAATATCAATGTCGTACAGGTGTCTCCGACGGTCCAGGCTACCCAGAGCAATTACACCCGGGTACACGGCGGGCAGCCGGTACCGTACCTCGAATATTTCACCGCTCCCGAGCGGGCGCGGGTGCTGGTGGACGCGCTGCAGTCCGAGCAAGGGTCGTGGTTCTATCGAAAGCGCAACCGCAACATGGTCGTCGAGGTCACCGAACCGGTACCGGTGCGGCACGGTTATCGCTGGATCACCCTCGGTCTGCTGCGGCGTATCGCCGCTGTGGACAACCTGATGAATATGGACCTGCGCACCGTTTTCGCGTGTATGCCCTTCGATCGGAGTGCGGAAGTCCTGGAGGGCCGGGTCGAGGACGACTTCCGGCTGGCGGTCGCCCGCTCCCTCTCGCCGCGCACCGGCGCCTTGCATACCAGGATCGAGGTGATGCGCTGGTTCAACGACATCAAGGTCCGGAATTCGATTGCCGCCCAGCTCACCCCGTTGCGCGAGGTCCACGGATGGCGGCGCACCGGGTACGAGATCGCGCACGAGAGCGGGAAATACTTCTCGGTGATCGCCGCGGCGGTGCGTTCGTCGCGACGCGAGGTACGTGAGTGGACGCAGCCGTTCCTGGCTCCGGTAGGCGTCGGTGTGATCGCATTCCTGGTCCGCGGGTTCGCCGGCGCGCTGCATGTCCTGGTGCACGCGCGTATCGAGCCGGGATACCTCGATATCGTGGAATTGGCGCCGACCGTCCAATGCACGCCGGAGAACTACGCCGACTGGCCGGATCGGTATCGGCCGCCGTTTCTGGACGACGTTATCGGGGCCGATCCGGGGCAGATACGTTACGACGCGATCCAGTCCGAGGAGGGCGGCCGCTTCTTCCAGGCGCAGAACCGCTACCTCATCATCGAGGTGGACCAGGACCTGGACGTGCCACCCGATTATCTGTGGATGACGGTCGGTCAGCTCACCGGTCTGCTCGAGCACGGCCACTACCTGAACGTGCAGGCGCGCAGCCTGATCGCCTGCTTGAACTCGGTGTGGTGAGCGGCGATGCCGCGCACCGCCGGACCGGTCGGCCTGAGAATTTCCATCCTGGGGACCATGACATTCGCCGCGGGTGACCGCGTCCCGATGTTGCGCGCCGCCAAGCCGCGCCAACTGCTCGCACTGCTGATCATGAATCCGAATCGACCGGTCCCGGTCGACAAACTGGCGGCCGAACTGTGGGGCGATACGCCGCCGAAAAGTTCGGTCGCCACCATCCAGACCTATATCCTGACCCTCCGGAAGTTCTTCACGAACTCGTTGGCGGTCGACGCCGCGGTGGTGACGAAAGAGCTACTCGTCACCGAACCGGTGGGCTACACCCTGCGGATGCGCTCGCGGCAGCTCGATCTGCACGACTTCACCGACCTGGCCGCGCGCGGGCGAGCCGCACTGACCGAGGGCCGGATCGCCGAGGCCGCCGAACTGCTCCGCCACGCAACGGATCTCTGGCGCGGCCGCCCGTTCGCGGATATTCCCATCGGCCAGGTACTACGCCCGAAGGTGCGCGGACTCGAGGAGGCCAGAATGGTCGCCTGGGAAGATCGCATCGATGCCGACCTGCGGCTCGGCCGCCACCGCGAGGTGATCAGCGAGCTCTCCGAATTGACCGGCGAGCATCTGTTCAACGAGCGGCTGCACGGTCATCTCATGATCGCGCTCTACCGCAGCGGCAGGCGGCTGGAGGCGCTCGAGGTCTTCCAGCGATTGCGCGCGCGGATGATCGAGGAGGTCGGGCTGGAACCGTCGAAGATGCTCTGGCACGTACATCAGGCCGTGCTCGCCGACTCCGGGCTGGAGTACATGTCGAGCTGACGGGCCCGATCGCGTTGTCACACCAGCTGTTCGAGGGATCCGACCAGCTCGGCCGGGCTCGGCGTCGCCAGCATCCCGGCCTTGACCGACTCGGCGCCTTCCCGATACGACGACTCGTGCAACACCAGCGCGAGCTCCGCACGGAGTATGTCGACGGTGGCCTGCTCCCCGGCGGACAGCTCGGCGGCGACGAGATGGCGACCCGCACCGGCGGCCGCCCACCGGGATCCGATCAGCGCGGGCTCCGGCCTGGTAGAAATGATCAGCTGCGGAACGCCGTTGATGCCGGCGGTGAGGGTGGTTCCCGCGCCGCCATGGTGCACCACCGCGGCGCAGCCGGGCAGCAGATACTTCAACGGCAGGTCGATCGCGACGCGCACGCCTGCCGGCAACTCTCCCAGTTCGTCGCGCATCTGCTCGGTGGTGGCGAGTACGACCTCGACGTCGAGTCCGGCGGTCGCGCGCAGCACCGTGCGGACGAGATCGGTTGGCGCGGCACCGAGCTTGGCCTCGGTGGCGCCCCATGTCACGCAGACCCGCGGCCGCGCGCCCTGCTCGAACAGCCAGTCGGGCACGGCGCCCGGTCCGTTGTAGGGGACATACCGCACCGGCATGCATCGTCCGTCGATCGGTAGGCGGATCGCGGGCGGGCACGGATCGATCCAGGCCGTCGGCATATTCCTGATCGACACGTTACGGGCGGCGTAAAGGTCGGCGTATTCCGGCAGGGGCTCGGCGCGGAAGTCGCGCATCTCGGCGCGCTGCGGTCCGGGTGCGCCCCACAGGGAACTCGCGTTCGGCACGTCCAGCACCGCCGCCGTGACCGCCCCGGCATACGACAACGCGTCGTGCAGGATCAGGTCCGGCCGCCAGCCGCGCGCGACCTCGATGAGGTCGTCGACCATGGCCTCGGCCATCCCGATGTGGATGCGCCCCACCGCCGCGACCAATTCGCGTTGTCTGTCGTCGAGCAGCTCCGGATGCATCGGCCACCTGTCCGGCCACTGCCGCTGGGAATGGCGCGCCGTGCGTCTGCGGGCGGGGGAGACCGGAGCCATCTCGACATCCTTGCCGACCGCGACCGCGGGCATGCCCGACCGCAGAATCACGTCGGTCAGGCTCGGCGTGCTCGCCACCAGGACCTCATGTCCCGCGGCCTGGCATGCCCATTCCAACGGCACCATCGGAAAATGGTGGGACGGCCACGGAAATGTCGTGCACAGAATTCGCATGCCGGTGTCCGTTCCTCTCCACGCGCGGGAGTCGATCTCATCGTGCCACGCGGCACTCGAATCACCCTGGAGCCGTGCTGGTTTCGACTCCCGCTGGAGCGCCGCTCCAGTGCCGCTCGATTGCCACGATGGACAGTGGAGGGGTCGATCCGGTCCGGTATCCGGCCCGGAGGATTTCCCGACGGAGACGACGGCAGACATGACGATTCGCCTGGGTGTGCTCGGCTGTGCCGACGTGGCTCGCCGAAAGACCCTGCCCGCACTCGAGCAGGTACCCGACCTGTCCCTCGTGGCCCTCGCCAGCCGCGATCTCGACAAGGCCGAAACCTTCTCGGCTCGGTTCGGCGGCGAACCCGTGGCGGGCTACGACGCGCTACTCGCTCGCACCGACATCGACGCCGTCTATATCCCGCTGCCGCCCTCCCTGCACGCCCACTGGACGCGCCGCGCGCTGCACGCGGGATTGCACGTTCTGGTGGAAAAGCCGTTGGCGACAACGAAAGCCGAAGCGTGGGCGGCGGCATCGGCGGCCGTCGAACAGGACCTGGTGCTGGCCGAGAACTTCACCTTCCTGCACCACAGCCTGCACGCCACGGTGACGCAGCTGGTCACCGACGGCGTCATCGGTGAATTGCGCGCCCTCACCGCGGATTTCGGCTTTCCCCCGCTGCCGGACGGCGACATTCGCTACCGGCCCGAGCTGCGGGGCGGGGCCCTGTACGACGCCGGGGTCTACCCGATTCGCGCCGCGCAACTGTTCCTCGGCCCGCAGCTGGAACTCCTCGGCGCGATGTTGCGGATGTCGCCGAAGCACGGGGTCGACATCGCGGGCAGTGCGCTGCTGGCGTCGCCGACCGGCGTCACCGCGCAACTGACCTTCGGCTTCGCGCACGACTACCGCTGCGCGTACACCCTGTGGGGCGAGCGGGGGCGGATCAGCGTCCACCGGGCGTTCACCCCGCCGGACGACCTCGCGCCGATCGTCCGGATCGGTCGCCAGGGCGTGGTCGAGGAACGCCGCCTGCGCCCGGATACCCAATTCCGCAACAGTCTGGTCGCATTCGCGCGGGCCGTCGCAACGGGGCGAGGCACCGACGTGGCCGCGCTGGTCCGGCAGGCCGAGCTGGTCGAGGCCATCGCCACCACCGCGCGGCGCGTCCATTGAGCACACGTCACCACGAAGGAGCGGTCGAATGAATATCGAGGAACTGAATGTTCCGGATTCCTACCGGATCACGCCCGTGAAGCATGCTGACGAGCGGGGATACTTCTACGAGGCAGTACGCAGCGGCCGACTCGGCGACGCGGTGGGGCACCGGTTCGAAGTCGCGCAGATGAATTTCTCCGTCTCACGCCGCAACACGCTGCGGGGCCTGCACAGTGTCCAGATCCCGCCCGGCCAGGCGAAGTTCGTGATGTGCCTGCGCGGCAGCGCGCTGGACATCGTCGTGGACCTGCGCGTCGACTCGCCCACGTTCGGGTCCCACAGCGTGAACATCCTCGACGCCGCCGGCGGGATCGCCGTGTACATCGCTGCCGGGCTGGGCCATGCGTTCCTGGCGCTCACCGACGACACCTGCGTGGGTTATCTGTGCTCGACGACCTACGTGCCGGAGGCGGCCTACACGATCCACCCGCTGGACACGGAACTGAATCTGCCCTGGGGGCTGAGTGAACCGCCGATCATGTCGCCGGAGATGGCGCACGCGATGAGCCTGGAACAGGCCGTCGACCGTGGTGTGCTGCCGACCTACAACGAGTGCAAGCAGTACTACGCGAACAGTTAGTGGAAATCGTCAGCGACGGCTCGCGTTCACCATGTAGATGTTGGTTCCGGCCATACTCGGATCCTGAGCGGCGTCCACCCGATAGCCGCGGCCGCCGAGCCGCTCCGTGACACGATCCACCCGGTGGTCCAGGTCGTGCACCTCGACGACCAGCCGATCGATGCGCGGCCACGTGGCGTCGCCGATCCCGTCCAGCACCTCCAGTTCCGCGCGTTCGACGTCGATCTTGACCAGCGCCACCCGCTCGACATCGAATCGCGCCACGAGTTCGTCCACCGTGGTGACCGGCACGACGGCCCGGCTGATGTGCTGGAACTTCGCGACGAGGGCGGGCTCCCGCTGCGCCCGGGCGGACTCGGACAGACCCGCGTTGCGCAGGTAGGTCCGGCTGACCTCCACCGAATCCTCGAGGTCGGGGTGCAGCGTCGAGTTGGCGGGGGACCGGGGGTAATAGGTCAATTCCGCTGTCCCGCAAGCCGACCCGACGGCAGCGCGCACCGCGGCGCAACCCGGCGCGTGCCGGTCCAGATTGGCGTGGAGGGCCGCGTGGCTGACCGGTGCGGGCTCGGCCGCGATTGCCCGGATGCCCGGGGTCGCGGCGACGAACCGGAGTGTGGTGAGGCCTATATTGGCGCCGATGTCGAGTACGACATCCCCCGCGGACAGGTCGGCGGCCGCTGCTCCATAGAAAGGGTCCTGGGATACCGACTGCCACAACAGTTTCGCGTACAGCGGATCGGGCGCGAGGATCCGCCTGCCGTCCGGCAGGTCCAGTTCCGACAGATCGGCGTGGAATTCGGAGTGCGACATCGTGGTATCCCTTCGGCGGGGCGTCGTGCGGCGGTCGGATCAGGGCTGCGGGACCGGTCGTGCGGGCAGTTCCCACACGCCGCGGAACGCCGAATCGCGCCAGACGATCTCGTCCGGATCGACCGCGAGACTCAGGTCCGGATACCGACGCAGGATCCGCTCGAAGGCGGTCACCGCCACCAGGCGGGCCAGCGGCGCACCGACGCAGCGATGCACGCCGTAGCCGAAACCCAAGTGGCCCATCGGCTTCGGTCTGCTCGTCACCGTGTGCGGGGCGTCGAACCGCCCCGGGTCGCGATTGGCCGCCGTGAGCGACACCCACACCAGCTCGCCCGCCGCGATCTCGGCACCGCCGAGGCGCACCGGTTCGAGAGTGACTCGCGCGGTGGTGAAATGGGACGGACCGTCCCAGCGCAGGAATTCCTCGACCGCGGCGGGAATTCGCTCCGGAGTGGTGTGCAGCGCGTCGAACAGCGAGCGGTCGCGCAACATCGCGAACAGACCGGTGCCGATGAGATTGGCGGTCGTCTCGTGGCCGCCCATCTGCAGCAGGAACAAGGTCGCGACCAGCTCGTGCTCGCTCAGCCCGCCTTCGGCTCGTGCTGCGACGAGTGTCGACAGCAGGTCCATGCCGGGGCCCCGGCGGCGGGCGGCGACGAGTTCGCGGAGGAATCGCACCAGACAGGCACCCGCGCCGGCGACCTGTTCGGGCGTCACCGTGCGGACCGTCTTCCTCGACTCCAGCCCGGGCATCGCGTCGAGCAGTAGTTGCCGATAGCGATCGCGGTCGCGTGGCGGCACTCCCAGCAGGTCGCACATCGCGGCCAGCGGAATCGGCCTGGCGTAGCCGGCAATGAGGTCGACCACCGGTCGATCCGCCATCGCGTCGAGCAGTTCCTCGGCGTGGGCGATGATTCCGGGGCGCAGCGCCTCGACGGCACCGGCGCTGAACGCCCCGGTCACGAGCTTGCGCAGCCGGGTGTGCTCGGGCGGATCGGAATTGAGCATATGCCGGATCGGTGCCCGCTCCCGGGTGCCGCCCGGTTTCGACAGATGACTCATGATCGCGGCGAACCCGTCGGCCCGGCGCCGGAGATCCGCCGGCGCGCGGTCCAGGTTCTTGCCGATCCGGCGGTCGGTGAGCACCTTGCGGGCCAGGTCGTAGCCCGTGACGAGCCAACCGGTCTGGCCGTTGGGCAGCCGTACATGATGCACAGGGGCGCGCAGTCGCAGCTGCTCGTAGACGCGGTGCGGATCGGCCAGGAAATCCTGTCCGAGTTCGACCAGGATCGACGCCATCATATTCTCCTCGGCGCGCTCACCGATCGACCGACGGTTCGCTCACGCCGCGGTTCAGCTTGTCGCCGTGGTTCAGCTTGTCGCCGCGGAGTCCGATCTCCTCGGCGTCACGAACGAAGGACGGGCCGTCGACATTCTCGGCATTCCGCATTCATTGACGGTACCTCATTGTTTGATGTCCATCAATGCTGCGCCACAATGTCTTTCGCAATGCACCCGCCGCGTTGTACGCATTTCTCGCGAGGGTTGCCGTCAAGCCCGAGGTTCTTCCGGCTGCGGCGCGGCCGGACCGGAGTTCGCCGCCTTCGGCTGCGACCGGGTGGTCAGCCGGATATCTCGCAGCAGGCACGAGGCGACGAAACCGAGCAGGGCACAACCCATCCCGGCCCAAAAGACGCCCTGCACGCCCGCCGTCACACTGGCGTGCACCGCATCCTGCGCCTGCGCCGGGAGGGCCTGCACTCGCTCGGGGGTCAAATTGTTGCCGTCCGCGGGCACTCCCGGGCCGAGGCCGCCGTGCTCGTCGGCGGTGGCGGTGAATCGCGACGCGTAGATCGTGCCGAGTACCGCCGCGCCGACCGACATGCCCATCGTGCGCAGGAAGGTACTCATTCCCATCGCCGCACCCATGTCCCGCAGGCCGACACTGTTCTGTGCGATCAGGGTCGGCACCTGCAGGGTGAATCCGATACCGATGCCCAGCACGATCATTCGCATGATCAACGCCGCCTGACCGGTGTGCGCGTCGATCAGGGCGAGCAGCACCATGCCGAGTGCCGCACAGGCCATGCCGACGATCGGATAGATCCGTATCCGGCCGTTGCGCGCGATGATCTGGCCCAGCAGGGCGCTGACGATCACGGCCGGCGCCATGATGGGCAGGGCGAGCAGGCCGCTGCTGGTGGCGGAGAGCCCCTGCACCAGTTGCTGATACGGCGCCATGAAGGCGGCCGCCGCGATCATGACGAGTCCCGACACGAAGGCGAGCACGCTGGCCAGTGCGAAATCCCGGCCGGTCAGCACGTGCAGCGGCGTGATCGGCTCGGCCGCCGTCCGTTCGACCCGGACGTACACCGCGAGCACGACGACGAATACCGCTGCCAGCGTGAGGATCTGCCAGGAATCCCAGGCGTAGCGCGCATGCGCCCAGCTGCCGATCAAGACCAGAGCGGTGGTCCAGATGGTCAGCAATATGGCGCCCCACCAGTCGATCACCAGCTTCGGCCGCTCCCGCGGCGGAAGGTGCACGGCCCGCCAGACGGTCACCAGCACGATGGCTCCGAGCGGCAGATTGACGAGGAACACCCAGCGCCACGAGGCATTGTCGGTGATCCAACCCCCTACCAGCGGGCCGCCGAGCAACGAGATCGGCATGATCGCCATGAGCAGTCCCTGGTACCTGGCGCGCTCGGCGGGCAGCACGAACTCGCCCAGGATAGCCATCGCACCCGCGACCAAGCCGCCGGCGCCGATGCCCTGAACGCCACGAAACAGTGCCAGCTGCACCATGTCCTGCGCCGCGCCGCTGAGCGCGGAGCCGAGCAGGAACAGCACGATCGAGGCCTGGAAGGTGGCTTTGCGGCCGAGGAGATCACCGGCCTTGCCCAGGATCAGCGTCGAGATTCCGGAGGTGAGCGTATATCCGGTCACCACCCACAGGAGTTGTTGCGCTCCACCGAGTTCGCCCACCATCGTGGGCAGCGCCGTACCCACGATGGTGTTGTCCAGCATCGCCAGCAGCAGCGCGATCAGCAGACTGCCCAGCACCGGCAGAATCTCGCGGGCGGTTCGTGCGGTGGGTACGGCATCGACCTGCGATGTCGGCCGGGTCATTTCCATTTTCCCTCATCAATCAGGTTGTCGCACAGGGGTTGTCCCGAGATGATATTTCGGCCGCCCGCACCGGCGCAGCAGATGTGCCGGGAACCATTATCGCAATCCTGGCCCAGCCACCCGGGTGTTGCCCGCCGTGCCGAGCGGCGCTACAAATGACAGGTACGCCAACATTGATACATCGCAATCCAATGCGTGCACGTGCTCGGCAATGGCGATACCCACGGCTCGCCGCCGTGTCCCCGTCGAACCGACCGAGGAGCGTCACAGCAGGTGACAGCCTATTATCGGCTGAGGGGACGGTGCCGGACAATGGATCGACAGCAAATGGTCACGAGCGCGCTGGCACTACGCTACCGGAACGCGGGAAAGGACCGGAAGAATGCGATCCTGACCGAACTGTGCCTGCGCACCGGCTGGCACCGCGATCACGCCCGCAAGCGATTGCGCGCCGCGCTGGACCCGAAAGCCGTTGCCCGGCAACGACGAGCCCGTCCGTCGAGCTACTCCACGGAGGTGTTCGAGGCATTGCGCACGGTGTGGCTGGCGCTCGGTAACCCGTCCGGTAAGCGGATGGCGCCGTTCCTGCCCGAGGCGGTGGCGCGATTGCGCGACTGCGGGGAGCTGGACATCGATGACCGGACCGCGGCGCAACTGTCGGCGCTGTCGGCCGCGACCATCGACCGCAGGCTCGCCGACGACCGCAAGCGGTTACGCGCCGCGGCCGCACCGCTGTCGCGGGCACGGCTCCCACGCCCCACCAACGAGCGAGAGCTGCTGTTGTGCAACGAGATTCACGCGAAGCTGCGGCTGCATCGAAACTTCTTCTCGCCGCGCCAGCTGCTCGTGGCCAAGCACCGGGTCGGGACCAAGGTGGTCAGGCGCTACGACACCGCCCGCACCCCGTATCAGCGGCTTCTCGACAACCCGAACATTCCCCCGCACGCCAAGGCCGCGCTCACCCAGCGGTACCAGGAGCTCAACCCCGCGCAGCTGCGCCGCGATATTCTCGCCCTGACCGAGCAGCTGATCGCACCGGGGCGGCAACGGCGAAACACGGTGCCCGCGAGCTCAACTCTCGCCGGTCACTCCGAATCGATAACCGAAGATGCGAGCGAAGATGTCCTGGCCGTGGCTGGTCGCCTCCGGTGCGCCCACCGCCAGCCGGTAGGTACGGCGGCCGTCGGGCGCGCGCTCGGCGCGCAGGAAGATGTCCGAACGGTACCCGGCGTCGTAGCGACGGCGCACGAAATCGTAGAGATGCGTGACGATGAGGACCTTCACCCCGGAATCCAGCAGCGCCGTGACGATCGGGTCGGCGATGGCCCCGGCCTCCTGATCGTTCGTGGACGCGAACGGCTCGTTGAACAGCACCATCGCGCCGGCGCGGAGCTCGTCGGTGATCTCCCTGACGCGGGCGAGCTCCTCGTCCAGCCGCCCGTGGGTCATGCTCGGGTCCTCGGGCTGCACGAAATGCGTGAATACGCCTTCGCGCACGTCGGCGGTGAACGCCCCGGCCGTGACGAACATGCCGGCCTGCATCATCAGCTGGGCCACGCCGACGCTGCGCAGAAACGTCGACTTGCCGCCGCTGTTGGCTCCGGTCACCACCAGCAGCGTGTGACCGACGGCGTCGATGCTGTTGCCCACCACGGTATTCGATGACAGGCACAGCGAGGTATCGCGCAGTTCCTCCGCGCGCAGCACCGGGCCGCCGCCGACCGTCGGCTCCGGAAAGCAGATCGGGACACCGGCCCGCAGCAGCCGATCGTGCAGATTCAGGCAGCCGAGATAGAACGCCAGCTCCGCACGCAGCGACCGGAAGAACTCCTGGACATTGTCGGTCGCGCGGGACACCACTTCGGCGACCGCGTCGAGCGGCGGCTCGATGACCGCCATCAATGGATCGTTCGGCAGCTCGAAATCACTGGTCGCCTCGAAAGCCGTGCCGTCGCGGCGGGAACCGAACAACGTGCGTTTGACCTCTTTCGGCGGCTCGTGCAGCATCACACGGTACGGCTTGTTGCCTGCTCCGAGTGTCGCACTGAACATGATCCCGTAGTCGGCGAAGTCCAGGGACTCCAGGTGCTCCGAGAGGGTCACCAGATATTGTTCGTCGAGCAGGTCCGTCAGCGCCGCGCACAGCCGGGTCAACCCGTCGGAAGTGCACGCGCCCGCGTACTTTTCACACGTCTGCCGGAGTTTACGCAGATACACCGCCAATTCCTCGAGCGGTTGTCGCGCCAGTCCGAGCTTCACCCGGGGGGTACCGCCGCGCCCGGAGCCCCAGCGCCGCACCGCGACCGCCTCGGTGGCGAGGGCGAACAAGTCGTGCAGCATATCGGGCGTGGTGAGGAAGTCGCCCAGCACGGACTGCCGGTAGCGGATCACGTCCACGTCGGTGAGGCTCGCGGGCACAACGGCTTTCACCACCTGCCCGATGAACTTGTCGCCGAGAGCCATGGCGGCGTACAGCTCGTCCAAGCCGAGATCACCGGCCACGGCCGTCCCGTGTCGGGCGAGGCGTCCGGCGCCGCTCGGTGGCTGCAGTAGGCCGACCGTGATCATCGCACCCGCTCCCGGATCGCCTCGTAGGTCAGCCCGTGTCGCTGCGCGACCACCGCCGCGTAGGTGAGTCCGTCGGGCGGGCGGCGCTCGATCCGGAATGTCCGGACCGGATCGTCATCCGATTCGATGCCCGCGACCATACTCACCACCTCCGGTCCCCATTCGGCGAGCTCTCCGACGAATGTCACGAACACCGCCACCGCGCCGGAGGAAACAATGCGGCGCACCACCTCCCCGCCGAGCAGGGCCGCGTCGGCGGCTGTTGTGGTACTCAGGCTTTCGTTCAATATCACGATACTGTGCGGCGTGATCCGGTTCAGGATTTCGTGCAGGCGGAGCAGTTCCTGAGCCAGGGCGCCGTCCGGGTCGTTGGCGTCGTCCTCGCGTACGAAATGTGTGAACAGCCCATCCGACAGCATGACCCGCGCCCGGCTGCCCGGTACCGGGCAGCCCAGGGCGGCAAGATACGTCAACTGACCGAACATCCGGCCGAAGGTGCTCTTGCCGCCCTGATTCGGGCCGGTGACCACCAACATCCGCTCCGCCCCGTCGAGCCGGAAGTCGTTGGTCACCACCGTCTTGTCTCCGGCGGCCAGGGTGTTGGCGAGCGCCAGGTCGTATCCGCCTTCGACGAACATTCCGGCGAAATCCGCCGTCACCTCCGGATAGCAGAACCGGGCGCCGTGCCGCTCCAAGCGCTGGACGAACCGCAGATAGTCGAGGTAGAAACGCAATTCCAGGTCGAATCGCGCCACCGTCGCATCGATCACCTCGCGGTACTGCCGGGCGTGCTGGGCCAGTCGCCGGAACTCCCGAGGGTGACGGTCGGCGACGGTGGCGAGGATCTGTTCCTCGACCTCGTTCATATCCGGCCACGGATCGATGACGCGGGGGCCACGCGGGTCGTTCACGGGGCGGAGTCTGGCGAGCGCGTTCGCGATCACCTCGCTGTAATCGGATTGGCCCGCGTAGGACCCGACGACGACCTGACGGCCCTGCACATGAATGGTGTAGCGGAGCGACTCCAGCGCACTCCGTACGTTCGCGCCGTCGTCCGCGAATTCGCGGAACTCCGCGCCGTTCAGGTGCTCGTCGAGCCAGGCACGCCATTCCAGCAGGCCGGTAGCACGCAGGGGCAACTCGTGCAGCGCGTTGTGCAACTCCTCGAGCGTCCGGACGTACACCGCCTCGCCGTCGAGCTGCCAGCGGTCGCGCTGGCAGGCGTTCTTCATTTCCCCGGCGCGCTCGAGATGTTTGCGGACCGACCGCATTCCGGCGACGAAGGCGTCGAACACCGCGCGCATCGCGTCGTCCGCGAGATCGGCGAACACCTCGTGGCGATACCGCACGACGGACACGTCGGACAGCGGGCGCCGATGCACCGCTGCGTGCAACTCGCCACCGGCGGCGGCGAAGATCTGATCGAGATTCAAGTCGGTGAGTGCCTCGGGCGCGACGGCTACCGTGGCGGTTTCGCCGGCGTGCCCCCAAACGATGCTGCTGAATCGACTCAAGCCCCATTCCTTCCCCTCGCTCGACGCGAAGGTAGCACGGCACCGTACCCGCGACCAGCATTCCGGACCCAGCCACCGATGCCGACGGGATGAATATGCGGGATCCGCACCGGCACAATACATTCCCGGTCGCGGCCGGTCGCATTGCCCGCCCCGTGCGGGTTCACGCTCGAATCACCCGCACCAGCGACCGCACGACCTCGGCGGGACTGGGCTGAGCCATCATCTCGCGTCTGAGTTCGGCCGCCGCGTTCCGGATGGTCTCATCGCCCAGCGCCACGGCGACCGATTCCCGCACCAGATCGGGCCGCAGGTGCTTGTGGTCCAGCCCGATCCCGGCGCCCGACTTCGTCAGCAGCTCCGCCACCAGCCCCTGATCGATGATCTGTGGCACCAGGAGCTGCGGCACACCGTGGGCCGCCGCGGTGAGCATGGTCTGCGCGCCGCCCTGATGGAGCACCACGGCGCAGGTCGGCAGCAAGAGATCGAGCGGCAGGTCCACCGCGGCCCGGCTGTTCGGGGGCAACTCGCCCAGCTGCTCGCGGTCGTGTGGGCGAACCGCGACGACGACCTCGACATCCAGGGTGCGCAGTGCGTCGAGCAGTTCGGGCAGCAGCGACCCGCCGCCGCCGTGCAGCGCCTGCGCGCCGGTCCCCCAGGTGAGGCAGATCCTCTGGCGCACAGGAGGTTTCGTCAACCAGCTCGGCAGTGTGCCGGACCCGTTGTAGGGCACGAACCGCACCGGCAACCGGCGGGGGATTCCCGGCACCTGGATTCGCTCCGGACACGGGTCCACCGTGCGGAGTGGCGCATTCGCTCCGACGTCGACTCCGTACCGGTCGTAGAGCCGCCGCAGCCCCTCCGGCCAGCCGACCTCGGCGTCGCCACCGAGACCCGGGAAACGCATAACGCGCAGGAAATCGGGGCCGAGCAGGTGGTGGACGAGCGGGGCGTCGACGACACTCGCGGCCACCGGCGCCGCGTACATCAGGGGATCACCGATGATGAGTTCGGGCCGCCAGGCGCGCGCGAACTCGACCAGGTCCGGTGTCGCGTCCTCGGCGATCCGGACATGCGGGATCATCATGAAGGCCAGGATGTGCGCCAGCTTGTCGGTGGGCAGCTTCCACAGATCGCCGACATCGCCGCTCAGCTCCCGGCGCGCCCGCTGCACCTCGGGCGAGCGCCGCAGCTCCGTCATTCCGGCCGAGAGATCGGAGCGTCCGCCGATCGGCACGGCGATCATTCCCGAGCCGGTCACGGCCGCGGTGATACTGGGATGCGCCGCGATCCGGACCTCGTGCCCGGCCGCGCGCGCGGCCCAGGCCAGCGAGGTCATCGCGTAGTAGTGGGTGGCCCACTCGAACGGCACGAACAGGATTCTCATCGGCCACCCCGATCGACGGCATCCTCCGGGCCGGGGTCACCGACCATGGCGTCGAAGGAATGCGGAATCCACGGCGGGATCCCACCTTCGGCATTGATGCCCTTCTCGATCACGGCGAGGTTGTGATACACGTGCACACCCACCACCAGATTCGCGGGCGAGGCGCCGGGTTCGTCGGGCCGCTCCTCGTAGTGGAGCTTGTCGAGCAGACCCTTGAGCATTCCGATCGCTGTCGTCGGCGGCGAGACCGGTCCCGCGGCCCCGCCGAAGCCCGGGCAATAGGTGGTCCACAGGTCCTCGATGACATACAGGCCGCCCGGCCGCACATGGTCGAACAATGTGCCGAACGAGGTCAGGATGTGCTCGTTGACGTGGCTGCCGTCGTCGATGACGATGTCGAAGGGCCCGTGTTCGGCCGCCAGCGTGGTCAGGAAGGCCGGATCGTTCTGGTCGCCGCGCACGGTACGGATACGCGGCTGATCGACGCCGCGTTTGGCGAAGACGTCGACACCGGTAACGATGGCACGGGGAAAGTACGCCTTCCACAGCCGCAGCGATTCGCCACCGGCATCGGGGTCACGATATCCGCCGATGCCGATCTCGAGAATGCGGATCGGATCGGTGCGGCGGTTCCGCAGATGCGTTTCGTAATGCGGGGCGAACCAGTGCACCGTGCCCCACTTGTCGGATCCGAACCGGACCGCCAGCTCGCCGAGGTCGGGGCAGCGGGCGGAGCGGCCGCTGAGCACCGCGTCGATCGCGCGCCCGATCGAGGGCCAGGCCTGGTCGAGTATCGGCAGGTAGACGGTGCGCACCGGGGGCTCGGCCAGGCGCAATTCGGTGCGGTGGGTACCCGCGGCCCGCTCCCGCGGCGGCCCGTACAGCTCGGCGACGAGATCGGCGAGTTCGAACTCCAGGCGCGCGATCGCGGTCTCGTCCGGCCCCGCCGTCACGCCGACGGGCTGCCCCGACTGCACGGCGAGGGAGTGGGCGAATACCTTCTCGCCGTGGCGCAGCCGCAGTTCGATCACCATGCGGTACTCGTTGGTGGGCGGGCGGCAGCGGAACACCAGCTCGTCGACCACCAGCGCGCCGACCGCCTGCGCGCCGATGTCCTCGATGGCGGCGACGAGATCCGCATGTCGGCAGCCTGCCGCCAGGATGAGGCGTTCGGCCTGATCGGTGGGGTCCATCCCACTCTCCTCCAGTCACATCGGTCGCGGCGACCCGGTGGTTTCCAGATGAATTCGCTCCAGGTACTTTCCGTACTCCGAGGCCGATCCGACGGCCGCGATCGCCGCGGCGAGACCGTCGCGGTCCAGCATGCCCATCCGGTAGGCGACCTCCTCGACGCAGGCGATCCGCACACCCTGACGGTTCTGGATGACCTGCACGTAGTTGCCGGCATCGAGCAGGCTGGTGTGGGTGCCCGCGTCGAGCCAGGTGGTGCCTCGGCCCAGGTTCACCAGTTCGGCCCGGCCCTCCTGGATGAAACGGCGATTCAGGTCGGTGATCTCGAGTTCGCCGCGTGCCGACGGCCGCAATTGCGCGGCGTAGTCGAGCGCATCGTTGTCGTAGAGGTAGAGGCCGGTGACGGCCAGCGAGGAGGGCGGTCGATCGGATTTCTCCACGATGTCGATCAGGCGGCCGTGCCGGTCGAACACCGCGACACCGTACCGCTCGGGGTCGGCCACCGAGTAGCCGAACAGGGTGGCGCCGTTCAGCTTCTCGATGCTCTCCTGGAGAATGCGGGCCAGGTTGTGGCCGTGAAAGATGTTGTCGCCCAGGATCAATGCCACCGGCCCGGCGCCGACGAATTCGCGTCCGATGAGCAGTGCCTCGGCCAGCCCGTTCGGTTCGGCCTGCACGGCGTAGCGCACCTCTATGCCGAGGCGGCGGCCGTCGCCGAGCAGCGTGCGGAAGTGGCCCACATCGCGGGGAGTGCTGATCAGCAGGATCTCGCGGATGCCCGCCAGCAGCAGCACCGACAGCGGGTAGTAGATCATGGGTTTGTCGAACACGGGTAGCAGCTGCTTCGACATGACCTGTGTCAATGGCGTGAGCCGGGTACCGTGGCCGCCGGCCAGAATTATCCCCCGCACAACCGATCTCCCTGCGACGGTCACCCCGACGGCTCCGTACTGAAATCGCTGCCGCGCAAGTAGTCTCGGCTCCGGCACCGAGCGGCGCAAGCAACACAATGAATGACAGTACGCGATCGCGGGGAACCCGGCAAGCATTCACAATGCATTCTTTCGCATTGTTGGAAATGCCCTTCGAGCCACCTTGCTTAAGCAGACCTATAGACGAAGCCGAGGGGCGCGGACGATCCTCTTCGCAGTCCGCATCCATCCGGGATGCGATCGAGCTCAGGAGCACCGGGCATGAACATCACAAGGATCGCCGGCGTGGCCGCGACGACTGTCGCGGTCGGTGCCGGCGGCCTCCTGACGGCCGCGCCTGCCCAAGCGGGCACCTGGTACACCGCCGATTTCGACACCTACGCGCGGTGCGACGCCGCCGGCGAATACAAGATCGAACATCACCAGGCCGTGCAGTACTACTGCGACAACGTCAGCGACCCATGGGAGCCGCAGCTGTGGCGCCTGCACTTCCTGACGCCTTAGCGGCGGGCCCCGGCCGCCGGGCGGCGATCAGGTTCACCGGCGGCGCAGGAACGCGACCAGGCAGCATTCCCTGTCGCTCGAGCTGTCGACGCTTCGCTCGATCACGCTGACCAGTTCCCAGCCCTGGGATTCGAGCAGTTCGACGCCGTTGAGCAGGTGCACGATCGGCTCGAAGAGGGTGGCGGTGTTGTCGGCCAGGACGCGACGCTCGAGCCGGGGAGGCGAGCTCAGGGCCAGGTTCCGGCGCGGGTAGGAGCTCAGGTCCACGACGCCGTTCAGTACGGCGATCACGTCGAAGACAGGCCCGGGTGCGGGAGCATTCACCTCTCCATAATGCTGGCCGCGCTCCGACAACCGTTCCTTAAGGGTTTTCCAAGGCGCGGCGGCGACAGTGACGCGACCCGAAAGGGGTTGGGAGATATGAGCAGACCTTCGGGGACCGACGAGCCCGCTGTACGCCTGGATGACCTGATCATGCGGCACGGGCCGATGCCCGAGCCACATGTGCGGACACTCGGCGCGACGCTGGCGCGGGCGCTTTCGGCCGCGCACGCACTGGGCCGGGGATTCGTCGCGATCCGACCCGCGGACGTCGAGGTGACCGCCGCGGGACCGCGGCTCGCCGAATCCGGCGGCGCTGCCGGGCGATTCACCGAAGTGACCGCCGCCGCGGAGGTCGCGTCGCTGGCGCTGGTGCTGGTGTTCGCCGGTGGCGCGGCCGCGCCGGAGGCATTGCCGTTCTCCGCCGGGACGCGTGAGCTGCTGCGCGCCTGCATATCCGGTAATCCCGGCCCGACCCTCGACGAGGTGATCCGGCTGCTGGACAGCCCGCCACCCGAGATCTGGCTGCCCGGCGGCCCGGTCGCGGCCACGTCACCGGGTCCGCCGACCGGGCCGGACCCAGCCGGAGCCGAACCAGCTGTGCCACAAGGTGTTCCCACCGGAACGCCGACGCCCACGCCGCCGGGCCGACGGCTGCCGTGGATCGTCACCGCGGCGTGCTGGGCGGTGATTCTCGTGGTCACCGCGGGCACCGCCGTGGCGCTGGCCGGGCGCGACGGGCCGCACGTCTACGACCCGGCCGCGGCCACCGACGCCTGTGCCCTGCTCGACCTCGCCCCACTCGAGAAGCTGGCCGGCAAGACGACCATGCCGCCGGACAACACGGTCCTGGACCATCCGGATTACAAGACCCTGCTGTGTTTCGGTGCGTACGAACACGGGTCACTGTCCGCGGATGTCGAAGTCGCCCGGGCGGGTAGCGACAATGCATCCCGGTACCGAACCCACAAGCTGGTGGTCACCGGCACCTCCGGTGAGGGCATCACCTCGGGTACTCGGCCCGGTCTCGGTGAGAACGCCTTCTACAGCGTGACCAAGTCGGGTAAGGGTGACATGGTCGGCTGCAACGTAGGGTTCATCGACGCGAATCTGACCTTCGACATCAGGTTCGACCTGCACGACGATCCGGGCATGAGTCGCGAGGAACTGATCGACCTCTGCGCACAGCAGTCCCGGAGGGTGATGGAGCGGCTGCGATGAAAACCCTGCAACCGGCCTGGATTTCGGCCACGCTGTCGCTGATCTCCCTGGTGGTGGTCGGCGTGACCGCCGTGGTGCTGGTGAACCGGCCCGTCGACGGCTGGCCCGCCTACACCGATCAGGAGCAGACCACCGTCGCGCCCGCCGGACCGCCACCCAAGTACACCTTCGCCAAGGTCGTCAATGCCTGTGACCTGGTCGATCTCGCCGCGGTGGAACGGCTGAGCGCGGGGCGCAGCATGGACCCGATGCACCACGAGATCAAAGCAGGACGTGGCGGCAGCCTGACCTGTCAGGGCATCTATCAACGCGCGTCGATCACCTTCACCGCGCAGCTGGGCGATTCGCGGGAGCTGTACCGACTGGGAAAGGAACAGACCGCGACCACGGGTTCGGGGCGCTCCTCCGGCACGGCTCCGGAATTCGGTGCGGATACCTATTTCACGCTGGAGCAGAGCACCGCGACGGTCTTCGGCGGCCAGGTGAACAGCGTCCGGACCGACCTCGGGGTTCTCGACGCGAATCTGTACGTCACCATCCACATCGAGGTGTCGAAAGTGGATACGCTGGTCACCGGCGACGAAATCCTGAATATGGCGAAGGCGCAGATGAAAAGCACCCTGGAGACCCTGAAGTCATGACACGACGCACGACGGAATGGGTCGTCACCGGAATCTGCGCCGTGCTGACGGTGATCGTGGTCGTCACGGCGGCGGTCCTGCTGGCGCGTGGGCCGAGCGCGGATTCGGCCTTGCCGCCCAAGGTATCCGGCGTACCCTCCGTCGCGGCCCCGACCACGGCGCCCGACCCCGCTCGATCGGTCTACCACCTCGATCACATCGCCAACGCCTGCGATCTGGTCGATGTCACGCCCTTCACCGTGTATCAGCCCGTCGAGCCCGCCACCCCGGCCCAGCACGTCGAGACCAAGGGCGATGAGCCGACACTGACGTGCCGGATCACCCTGAAGGACTACCACTCCGTGAACCTGGACGTCCGCGACAGCGTGCGCGATCCGCGTGGCTCCTTCGACAGCGGCAAGCAGGTGTTCGGTAACCAGACCGGTCCCGAAGAGCACACGGGCACGGTGCCCGGCCTCGGTGCGGAGAACTACTTCACGCAGCGGGTGAGTCGAAACACTTTCTATGCCGACGACGTCACCGTGGATTACCGGCTCAGCGTGCTCGACGCCGACCTGACGGTGACCATGTCGGTGTCGGTCAACGGTTTCAACAAGGGGCTGACCGGCGATTCGGTCGCCCGCCCGGTGCAGGACCAGGTGCGGGCGGTCCTGTCCCGGCTCCGTCGATGACCGGCACCCCGCTCGATCCCGGTGATCCGCGCGAGATCGGGCCGTACCGACTGCTCGCCCGGCTCGGCTCCGGCGGGATGGGTGATGTGTTCCTCGGCCGCTCACCCGGTGGCCGGAGGGTGGCGATCAAGGCGGTGCACCCGCACCTGGCCGCCGACGCGGAATTCGTCGAGCGGTTCGAACGGGAGGTCGCCGCGGCGCGCGCGGTCGGCGGATTCTGCACCGCCGCCGTGGTGGACGCCGATCCGGGTGCGGAACGACCGTGGCTGGCCACCGAGTACATCCCCGCGCCGTCGCTGAAACAGGTTGTGACCCAGCATGGTCCGCTGCCGACCGCCGCGGTCGAGGTGCTCGCCGCGGGTATCGCGGAGGCGCTGGCGGCGATCCACGCCGCCGGTGTGGTGCATCGGGATCTGACTCCCGCCAATGTGCTGGTGTCCGAAAACGGGGCCCGGGTCATCGATTTCGGCATCGCGCGAGCCCTGGCGCACGCCCGGTCGCTCACCGCCACCGGCGCGGTGATCGGCTCACCGGGTTACATGTCGCCCGAGCACATCGCGGACGAGGAGGTGGGGCCACCGGGCGACCTCTTCTCCCTCGGCGCGGTACTGGTCTTCGCCGCCACCGGTGAAGGTCCGTTCGGCACGGCCAACATGGCCGTGTCGATGTACCGGTCGCTGCACGAAGCCCCGAGGTTGTCCGGCATCCCCGAAGGCGCACTGCGGCAGGTGATCATCGCCTGCCTGGCCAAGGAACCGGCGCAGCGGCCCAGCACCGAGCGGATCCTCACCACCCTGGGCCGGGTGCCCGGACAGCCGGTGGCGGCGGCGGAATGGCTGCCGCCCGAACTCACCCGGGACGAGGTCCGGGTGCGGACACCGCTCAGCCGCCGGGCCGTGTTGCGCGTCGGCGCCGGATCGGCCGGAGTCGGGCTGCTGGCGTTGGGAGCCGGATGGGTGGCAGCGCGCTCGGCAACCCTGGGCAGCACACCGGGTTCGGCCGTGCCGACGCCGGGGCCACCGGGCGGCACGCTGCTGTGGAAAGCGGACGTGGGCGTGATCGATGACGACGAACTGTCGCCACCCGCCCTCGCGGGCGGCCGATTGTTCGCCGGAAGCATCGACGGCAGCGTCTACGCGGTCGATGCCGTGACCGGCAAGGTGCTGTGGAAAGCCCCGGTGGGCGGGGAGATTCGCAACTCGCCGGTGGTCCACCGCGAATTCGTCTTCGCGTGCACCTACCGCGTTCTCGCGGCGTTCGACACGTCGATGGGTGAGCGGCGGTGGACCGCGGACGCCTACGGACACCTGCTCGGCGCGGGTGGTGAGGGTGGTGACCCGCCGATCGTCGTCGTGGCGGGGAGGTCGGAGCGAGGCATCGTCGCACTCGACGCGAGTTCCGGTCGGCGGTTGTGGAGCGCACTCGACGGCGTCGACACCCTGCTGGTCCGGTCGGTCGGCATCCGCTCCGGCATCGTCACCGTGGCCGCGCGCTCGACGTTGTACGCGCTGTCCGCGGTGACGGGATATCAGCTGTGGCGCACCGAGATCGACAGTATGAAGCGAGCCGAGATCGCGGGCGCCGCGGTGGTGGCGCTGGGCAGCTACCGGCGCGGGGTGGTCGCCTTCTCGCTCGACACCGGTAGACAGCTGTGGTCATTCGACCATCACACCGACTCGACACACGTCGTGGTCGCGGGGGAAACGCTGTATCTGAGCGGTGAATCCGATCGGTTGTACGCCCTCGCGGCCGACACGGGGGAGATCCGCTGGATGACGCGCACCGGCTCGGGAGGCGCCCCGGTGGCGGTACGCCAGGACACCCTGTACGCGGTGTGGGACAACGCGGTTCACGCGCATTCGGCGGCGAACGGCGAACGGCTGTGGGGTACGGCGGTCGGCCGCGCGCAGAGCGGTATCCGGGTCTCCGGGAACCTCCTCTACGGCTGCGCCGATCGGTACGTCTACGCGATCTCCGCCTGACCTCGAGCGGAAGGAGCGAAGGTGGAACAACTTCGACGGAGTGATCCGCGAATCATCGGCCGCTGCACCGTGTTCGCGCGGCTCGGCGCGGGCGCCGGTGGCACGGTGTTCCTGGGTCGGACCCCGGGTAACCGGCTGGTCGCGGTGAAGCTCATTCATCCGCATCTGGCCCGCGATCCGGACTTCCGCCGCCGATTCGACCGCGAGGTAGCGGCGGCCAGGGTGGTGGGTGGATTCCACACCGCGGCGGTGATCGACGCCGGATGGTCTCGCGAGTCGGCATGGCTGGCCACCGAATACATCCCCGCACCGTCGCTCGAGCAGCTGGTCGGCACGCTCGGTCCGATGCCTGCGGATTCGGTGGTGGCGCTCGGTCGTGGCATCGCCGAGTCGCTGAGCGCGATTCATGCCGCCGGAGTGGTGCACCGGGATCTGAAGCCGTCGAATGTGCTCGTCACGGCGGACGGCCCGCGGGTGATCGATTTCGGGATGGCGGGCCCGGCCGCCGCGGCGCACACCGGTGTGGTGGGCACTCCCGGATACCTGGCGCCCGAACAGGCCATGGGCGAAACGGCCGGGCCCGGGAGCGATGTCTTCTCACTCGGCGCATTGCTCGCCTACGCCGCGACCGGCCGCGGCGTCTTCGGCGACGGCGAGCCCGCTGTTCTGCTGTACCGGACCGCGCATCAACCGCCGAACCTGGACGGGCTGCCCGACGGGCCGTTACGAGCCGTCGTCACCGCCTGTGTGCGACCCGACCCGCGCGACCGTCCCACGCCCGCCGAGGTGATGGCGGCGTTGCCGCACATCGGTTTTCGGCTACCGCCCGAGGCGGCCGAACTCGTCGCCGCCGCCGAGCGGATGCCGGTGGCCGACCTGCAGCCCGCACCGGTGCGGTCGCGGCGCACGCTGCTGTTCGGCGCCGCGGCAGGTGCCATGATCCTGCTGCCCGGCATCGCACTCGCCGTCCGGGCCGCGACCCGGCCCGACGAACGCCCCGAGGTCGGCGCACCGGCCACGACGACCCCACCGGTTGCCGTCCCGGTGCGGCCGGAACGCATTCCCGTCCGGACCACCATGGTGATGCGGACGCTCGTCCTGTCGGCCGATAGGCGCCTGCTGTTCGTCACCGGCCTGAGTGCCGTCGCGGTCATCGACACCGCGACGAACGCCCTCGTCCGCAGCGTGACCATCGCGGGCGCGGACCACCTGACGGTGTCACCCGACGGCAGCCGGATCTACGCCTTCCGCGCGACAACCGAGGTAGCGGTATACGACGGATCCACCGGCGTGCGTCTCGGCACGGTCCCCGGCACCGACAGCGGGTTCGGGATACCCTCGCACGACGGCTCCCGGCTGTACATCCAGAACGGGAAGACGCTCGCCACCCTCGACGCGGTGACCAATAGTGTTGTCGGCGCGCCCATTCCGCTGGCGCGCGAGACCGCGGGCGGCGCGATCACCGCCGACGGCAGGCGCATGTACGCGGTGGAGTGGAGCCTCATGACCGACCCGGAGAACCGCGTCTCGGTGCTCGACCTGAACACCGCGGCCGTCGTCGCCACCATCGATGTGCGCGGGCGCGCACGCGCGGTGGCGCTGTCCGCCGACGGTCGCCGCGCCGCGGTCGTCAACTGGAACAACAACGAGCTGTCCGTGATCGACACCGCCACCGACACGGTGCTCGCCGCCATCGATGTCGGCGATGCCGGATCGGACGTCGCGCTCTCCCCGGACGGCGCCCGCGCCTTCGTCAGCATCGAGTCCGCGGCCACGGTCGTCACCGTCGACACCGTCGGCCACGCCGTCCTCGACCACACCCGCGTGGACCGTGGGCCCGTCGCCTCGGCCGTCTCCGCCGACGGCCGCAAGCTCTATGTGGCCTGCCGGGACGACAACACCGTCACCGTCGTCCCGGTCGGATGAGGGCCGAGGGCGCGTCGCGGTATCGGCGGCTGTTTCGTTCCCCGCCGGGCGGGTAGCTCGGCTGGGCAAGGGGAACGCGAGGAGACGAGGCGGCTGTGGCGGGTGTGTGGGAGGCGGGGGGATGGGGGTTGCTGGCGGGCTCGTCGCTGCTGCTGGGTGCGTCGCTCGGATTCCTCGCGAGGTTGCCCGCGGCGCTGGTGGCGAGTGTGATGGCGTTCGGCAGCGGGGTGTTGTTGTCAGCGGTGTCGTTCGAATTGATCGCCGAGGCGCATGCTCGCGGGGGAATGGCGGCCACCACCGTCGGCGCGGTCGGCGGGGCCGTGATCTATACCCTGGCCAACGTCGGTCTGGCGCGGCGCGGGGCGCGGCACCGCAAGCGGTCCGGTGGGCAGCAGCCGTCGGAGTCCGAACAGGCGGGGTCGGGGACGGCGATCGCCCTGGGCGCGCTGCTGGACGGGGTGCCGGAGTCGATCGTCATCGGCACGAGCCTGCTCGGCGGAGGCGCCGTCAGCGCGGTCACGGTGGCCGCGGTGTTCATCAGCAATGTGCCGGAGGGATTGTCGAGCGCGTCGGGCATGCGGCAGGCCGGCCGCGGTCCGCGCTATGTGTTCACGCTCTGGGCAGGTATCGCGGTGATCAGCGGTGTGGCGGCGATGGCCGGGTACGGGCTGCTCGGCGGCGCGTCGCCCACCGTGCTGGCGGCGATCACGGCGCTCGCCGCGGGCGCGATGCTGGCGATGATCGCCGACACCATGATCCCGGAAGCGTTCGAGCACGCGCACGTGTGGATCGGATTGATCACTGTCACAGGCTTTCTCACCGCGTTCGGACTCTCCCAAACGAGCGGTTGAGCCGACCGCGCGCCGGGTGGCTCCCGGCGTGACCGCGGAGCAGTACGACGCCGGACAATGCCACCTCGGCGACGGCGGCCGACAGCGCCGCCTGCATCAGTGTGCCGGGCATCGGGGCGATGGCGTGCAGCGCCGGCATCGTGGCGCCCATCATCGCGGTCATCGCCCAGGCGGCGGGGGAGGGCCTGGTCCACAGATGCCAGGCACACCACAGGCAGCCCAGCGACATCAACGCGGGCAGCACGACCGACCAGACTGTGGCGCAATGGGTTCCGTCGCAGGCGGCGTGCAGGGCCGCGGAGAGCAGCGACAGCGCCGCCCCGGCCCGGCCGGTGCGAGACCAGGCCGGGGTGGGCGGGCGGTCGATCACGGCGCCGGGTGCGCGCAGCAGTCGTGTGGCTCCTGTTTCCGCTTGCCACCGGCCTCGCCCCGGTCGATGGCCGCGCTGACCCGGTCCAGCCACTGCGGCGCGGTCTCGTCGACAGCGGCGGTGTACTCGTCGTTCCAGTTCCACCACGTGTAGGCCGGGGTCCGGGGATAGCCTTCCGGCGAATCCTCCCAGTCCTCCTGGCGGCCCAGCGCCGTCATATCCAGGTAACTCCAGGTGTTTCCGAAGTATTCGTCGCCCCGGCGGTTGATGAAATAGGTGCGATACACCCGATCGCCCTCCCGGATGAAGGCGTTGGTGCCGTGCCATTCATCGACGCCGAAGTCGGTGTCGAACTCGTCGGTGAGGGTGTACCACGGGATATGCGACCAGCCCATGCGCGTCCGCACCCGGGCGATATCCGATTGCGGTGCGCGCGAGGCGAATGCGAGTGTGGTGTCGCGGGCGTTGAGGTGGGCGAGATTGCCGACGTGGTCGGCGATCATGGAACAGCCGCGGCAGGCGTGCTCGGGCCAGCCGACCACGCCGGGCTCGAAGAAGGCGCGATAGACGATCAGCTGGCGGCGCCCCTGGAACAGGTCGAGCAGGCGCATCGGGCCCGCAGGTCCGTCGAACGTGTAGTCCTTCTCGACCGCCACCCAGGGCATCCGGCGGCGCCGGGCCGCCAGCGCGTCGTGGGCCCGCATCACCTTCTTCTCTTCCGTCAGCAGCTCCAGGCGCGCTGTCTCCCATTCGTCCTGCGAGACGATCGGCGGTGTCTTCATGGTGAACTCCTGTTCGGATCGTGTTCAGCCCCGGTCGAGGCTGTTCTTCAACGCGTCGAGTGGGCCGTCCCAGTCGCGCGCCAGCGCGGCGAGAAATTGTTGTGCGACCCGCATCGGGGCGGAACGCAGTCGGTAGCGCACCCGGCGGCGCTCGCCCTGCTCCGCGGTCACCAGACCGGCCTCGGACAGCAGCGTCAGATGCTTGGCGATCGCCTGCCGGGTGATCGGCAACCGGGCGGCCAGGTCGGTCGCGGTGGCGGGTCCGGCGGTCGCCAGTGCGGCGAGGATCGCGCGCCGGCTCTGGTCCGCCAGGGCCACGAAGACCTGCTCGGCGATCGCCTCCTGGTCAGGCCGCATCGAGGTAGTCGGCCAGCTCACCGAGTTCGTTCTGCCAGCCGCGCGTGTTGCCCTCGAACGCCGCCTGGTAGGCGTCCTCCGACAGCTGCGCGAAACCGGTCTCGACCACGGTCAACCGGGTACCGGTCGCCACCGGTTCGAGCGTGAACTCCACATAGGTGCGGCGCGGATCCTCCTCCGGCAGCCCGAAGATATGCCAGGTGAACCCGAAGACGCGCGGCTCTTCGACTCGCTCGATCCGCAGATCCGCCGTATGGCCGCCCTCGTTCCAGCGCATCCATGCCCTACCGCCCGGGCGCAACTCGATACCGGCCTCGTTGCCGAACCACGTGCCCAGTCCCTCGGCCGTGGTCAGCGCCGCCCACACCTTCGCCGGCGGGTGCGCCAGTTCGACCGTCCGCTCGATGCGATCGGGAAATCCCATGTCTGCCTCCCATAAGTAGCAACTCGTTGGTTGCGATATTATTGCAACCAACGAGTTGCGTCAATGGGTGCACTCTGGTTGGGGAAAGTCTGTGCCGCCGTAGGGATTCAGATGAACAGTCCGAGCGTGGCGCCGCTGATGATGAGCTTGAGAACCCAGTCGGTCATATGCACCAGGGCGGTGGGAATCGGAACGTTCTCATGGACGATGGCTCCGGAGAGGATGGTCACCGGGATCACCGCGAGGATCGCCCCCAGGACCGTTCCGGCGCCGACGCCATGTCGACCGCCGATGAGCAGCAGTGTCGCCAGTACCGCAGCCGTCAGCAGGCCGCGCAGCAACACCGACACCATCTGTACCGGCACGCCGACTCCGGGACGTGGGGTGCTCGTCCGTGCGACCAGCGCGGCGACCGGCGGCGTCGCGTACAACACCGCGCTGATGGCGAACGAGACGATCGCCGCGACGGCGACACCTGCGAGAATCATGGCCTGCTCCTTAAGTACGATGTAGTACTAAATTAGGTGGCGGGTTGGGTACTGTCAAGTACTAAAGTGGGAGACATGAAATCTGCAGCTGGACGTCGCGGCCGACCGCCGGGGAAAACGGGGGCCGAACTGCTGGCCGTCGCCCGCGAGGTGTTTCTGGAGCGTGGGTTCGCGGGCACGACGATGGACGAGATCGCCTCGCGCGCAGGAGTTTCCAAGGCTTCGCTCTACCGGGAGCATCCTTCGAAGGCCGGACTGTTCGCCGCGGTCGTGGCGCACTGGACAACTGCGGGCCGTGAGGCCCTGCGGCCCGCCCTCGCGAAACTCGCGGCTGCCGAGGATATCCGCGCCGAGTTGATCATCTGGGCGCGAACTCTTTCGACCGGTGTGCTCTCGCCGCCCGTAGTGGAGATGCGTCGACTCGTCACAGCCGAGGCGGGCCGCCAACCGGAGGTCGGGGCGAACTATCTGCGGCAGAGCTGGAACAGGAATATCGATGATCTCGCCGCGACTTTGCGGACTCTCGATTCTCGCGGCCTGCTGCGGGTCCCCGACCCCGGCGCCGCCGCCGAACAGCTCACCTGGCTGGTCCTGGGTGCGCCGCTGAACGCCCGGATGCTCGACGCCACAGCAACGACCACCGACACGGCCGACAAGGCGATCGACCTGTTCCTGACCGCGTACGGCCAGGCCCACCCCCGCAAGAGCCGATGAAGCCCGTTCCGCTCTCGGCTCACTGTTGCCCGGAATCGAGAACTACGCCATACTGACTCGGCAACCGGTCTTCTGAAGGCCGGGGGGCTGCGGTGCCGGTGACAACCCGGATCGCGCCCGAAGCTCCGTCCGCAATCAGCGCGGCGAGCCCTTCTCTCTTCCCGGTCGTTCTCCGACGCCGGACGTTTCGCCTACCCCGAGATCGACCACCACTGCGCCGCCGCGGCTTGTACAGCGCGGCCGTCGCGGTCCCGACCATGCCACCGACTGGAGTGAAAGCCCTTGAGTGCCAACAGCGTTACCTCGCTGACGCCGCCGAACCAATCGGTCGACCGCGGCCACCCCGTGATGAAAGCAGGTGGCATACCGTCGTTCGACCAATTGCTGATCCAAGTCATGAATTCCACACACGAGACCCTGCTCATGTCCGTGACACGGCAGGTCGGTAGCCGGACCGACGCGGAGGACATCGTGCAAACGGCGCTCCTGCGCGTGTACCGCGCCAAGCCGGACATCGATGAGGCCGCCGGATTGCGCTCATACCTGTGGACAGCGGCCACGAACCTCGTGCGTGACTCTTGGCGCCACTCGGCCACCGCTCGGCGGCTCCACGTCTCCTACGACCCCGAGCGAACGCCATCGCTCACCGCTCGCGCGGAGCCGAGTCTCGACGACGTGGTCGCGTTTCGCCAAACGTTTCTCGGCGCGCTCCGCACACTGCCGCCGCGTGAACGAGAAGCTCTGGTACTGCGGGCAATCTGCGGCAATTCCTATGCCGAGACGGCCCGCATCATGGGAGTGACGACGGGCACCGTGAAGGGATACGTGCACGACGCGCTGGCGCGAATCCGGGTCCGGCTCATGGCCTGAAGCACGTTCAGGCAAGCGGCGGTAGTCGTACGGTGACGCAGAGCCCTCCGGCGGGGCGGGGGGTGAGCGTGAGCGTTCCGGAGTGTGCTCGCGTGATGCTGTCGACGATCGCGAGGCCGAGGCCCACACCAGCGTGGTCGGTGCGGATGCGCTGGGTGCCGCGCTGGAACGGCTCGACCAGTGTGGAAACGAGGTGGGGGGAGAGCTTCTCGCCGGTGTTCTCGACTGTCAGCACCGCCGACTCGGGCCGGGCGCTGGTGCTGACCCATACGCAGCCCTGCTCGGGAAGGTTGTGGACGATCGCGTTGTGCACGAGGTTCGTCGTCATCTGCAGCAGCAGTGCGTGGGAGCCGAGGGCGTGCGTGATGTCGCCGGAGGTCTCGATGGTGAGGCCGCGTTTCTCCGCGAGGGGAAGCAGTGTTTCGGTGGCCTCTTCCGCGATGAGGGACAGGTCGACGGAGTCTCGCGCGAAGGACCGTTGATCGGCGCGGCTGAGCAGGAGTAGGGCCTCGGTGAGATTGATCGCCCGGGTGTTGACCGTGTGCAGAACGGCCAGCAGTTCGCCGACGTCGCGCTGCGGATCGTTGCGCGCCACCTCGAGCAGCGTCTGGGTTATCGCCAGTGGGGTGCGCAATTCGTGGGAGGCATTGGCGGCGAATCTCTGCTGTTCGGCGACGTGTGCTTCCAGGCGCGCGAGCATGTTGTCGAAGGAGTCGGCGAGTTCGCGGAACTCGTCTCGGCGGCCCGGCAGCCGGATGCGGTGCGACAGTGAGCCTTCCGTGGCCAATCGGGTGGCGTCGGTGATTCGGGCGAGCGGGGTGAGCATGCGGCCGGCGAGCACCCACCCCCCGGCGAGACCGAAGATCAGCAGACAGGCCAGCACCAGACCCATGAACGGAGCGAACGCGCGGAGCAGCACCGCGCGGTCGATCCAGAAGTTGTCGGTGGCGTTGATCCACCCCGCGGGCAAGAAATACAGGTAGAACACCAACACGGCCCCGAGCAGCAG
Source organism: Nocardia wallacei (assembly GCF_014466955.1). NCBI lineage: Bacteria > Bacillati > Actinomycetota > Actinomycetes > Mycobacteriales > Nocardiaceae > Nocardia > Nocardia wallacei. The sequence goes on from NZ_AP023396.1 coordinate 2,841,768, forward strand.
ACTCCCCGCGAACATGAGGAACCCCGCGTAGCTGAGGGTCAGTTTCAGGCGGACACTCAAACCCGGCGCTCTATCCACGGTCGTCTCCGTGCTGCGCTGCGTCCGGCCGACTGCTGATGTGATATCCGACGCCGGGCACGGTAGCGATGATCCACGGTTCGCCGAGGCGTTTGCGCAGGGCCGAGACCGTGATGCGCACGGCGTTGGTGAACGGGTCGGCGTTCTCGTCCCACGCCCGCTCCAGTAGTTCTTCGGCGCTGACGACGCCGCCTTCGGCCGCGACGAGGACCTCGAGGACAGCGAATTGCTTGCGGGTCAGCGCGACGTAGCGGCCGTCGCGATAGACCTCGCGGCGGAACGGATCCAGCCGCAGGCCCGCGATCTCCCGCACCGGCGGTCTGTTGTGCGCTCGCCTGCGATCGAGTGCTCTGAGCCTGAGCACGAGTTCCCGGAGTTCGAAGGGTTTGGTGAGGTAGTCATCGGCGCCGAGGCCGAACCCGGTCGCCTTGTCGTCGAGCCGGTCGGCGGCGGTGAGCATCAGGATCGGCATGCCGCTACCCGAGGCGACGATGCGTTTCGCGATTTCGTCCCCGGAAGGACCCGGGATGTCACGATCGAGGATCGCGATGTCGTAGGCGTTGACGCTCAGCAACTCGAGAGCGGTGTCGCCGTCTCCGGCGATATCGGCCGCGATCGCTTCCAGCCGCAGTCCGTCGCGGACCGCTTCGGCCAAATAGTGTTCGTCCTCGACGATCAATACGCGCATAGCTTCTCGATTCTTCCAGCCGGAGAGTATCGCCGGCGTATCGAAATCCGCATACGCGCCGGCAACGCGGCGCTGCCTTGACTGAAGGCATGAACCATATCGGACCAGCGCGAACACCAGCTCGACGGACCGGATGGGCCACTTTCGTCACCCTGGTGGCCGTCGGCGGGATGCTTGTCGGTGTCCTCGCTTATCAGTCCCTGCCGTCGCTGTCCTCCTCGGCCGCACGATTCCACGGCAGTTCCCAGGGCACGACGGTCTTCGACGACGACGATCCGGCCGTGGCCAACCTTGACGCCGATCTGCTCGCCGCCCTGCGCGAGGCGGCGACCGATGCCGCGGACGACGGGGTCACGCTCGTCGTCAACAGTGGCTGGCGCTCCGCGGAGGACCAGCGGCAACTGCTGCGCGAGGCGCTGGCGAAGTACGGCTCGGAGGAGGAGGCCGCCCGATGGGTCGCCGCTCCCGACAAGTCCGCGCACGTGTCGGGAGAGGCTGTCGATATCGGGCCCACCGAAGCCGCCGCGTGGCTGGCTTCGCACGGCGCCGGGTACGGGCTGTGCCAGGTCTACGCCAACGAGCCCTGGCACTACGAGCTGCGACCTCGTGCCGGTGCGTACGGCTGCCCACCCTGGTACGCCGACCCCACCGAGGATCCGAGGATGCGGCAGTGAGTACCGATACGGTCGGCCCCCGAACCGTCACGCCATCCGCCCCGCGCCCGACGACGCGACTGGCGTTCCGATTCTGCGTCGTCTACTTCGGCCTGTGCTGCCTGCTGCTTACATACATTCCGTTCACGCTGCTGGGCATTCTCGGCTACTGGATCCGCCACTACGTCGGGCCGTGGCCCATGCTGCCGATCGACCCCGTCACCGGTTGGGTGGGCAGGACTTTCTTCGGGGTCGACGCGGTGCTGAACGAGAACTCCGGAGCGGGCGATCAGGCGGCCATCTGGGTGCTGGTGTTCTGCATTCTGGTTGTCGCCGTGGTGGTTACGGCGGTGTGGACGATGGTCGACCGCCGCACCGACCACCCGCGCCTGCGGGCCTGGTTCCCGCTGTTCCTGCGGTTGTGCCTGGGCGGGCAGATGCTGGGGTTCGGAATGGCCAAACTGATCCCCACGCAGATGACCGCTCCCTCGTTGGCGCAACTGCTGCGGCCGTACGGCGAGATGAGTCCGGCCTCGGTGCTGTGGCTGCAGGTCGGCAGCTCCTATCCGTACGAAATGGCCCTCGGCGCAGTGGAAGTGGTGGCCGGGCTGCTGCTGTTCGTGCCCCGGACCGCGGTGCTGGGCGCGGTACTGAGCCTGGCGAGCATGGCCCAGGTCACCCTGCTGAACCTGACGTTCGATATCCCGGAAAAGCTGCTCGCCGGACACCTGCTGTTGATCAGCCTGGTCCTGCTCGCCCCGTATCTCGGCCGGCTGGCCGACATGTTCGTGCGGCAGCGCGCGTGCGCCCCGCTGGCCCAGCCCGCGCTGTTCACCGACAGACGGAAAAATCGCGTCGCACTGTGGCTGCAGGTCGCTCTGGGTCTCTGGATCGCGTTCGGCAGCGGGTATGACCGGTGGGTGGTCTGGCAGGAGCAATATGGCCCCGCCAGCCCCAAATCCGAGCTGTACGGCATCTGGGACGTGCGGGACTTCACCCTCGACGAGCAGCCGGTGCCGCCCCTGACAACCGACGAGAACCGTTGGCAGCGACTGGTTTTCGATGACCCGGCAGAAGCGACCTACCAGCGGATGAACGGTGAACTGGTGCCGTTGCGCGCCGAGTTCGGCCGCGACCGGCAACTCGAACTCACCACGGCGACGGACACCACCGGCGAAGAAGCCGACCACCACCCGATTGTCGCGACACTGTCCACCGAGCGGCCTGCCCAGGACCGGCTCCTACTCCGCGGGACACTGAACGACCACCTGGTCGCTATGACCCTGGAACGCGTGGACCCGGACAGCTTCACCCTGCGCAGCCGCGGATTCCATTGGATCCAGGACAACATCTACTTCCGCTGACCCACCCGCGCTCTGCCACACCCCGGAGCCCGCCCGTCTCCGCGAACCTGTTCCCATGACCCGCGCCGCCTCCGCGTAGGTCTTGTCATGGAACAGCCGCAGCACCAGTGCTTCTCATTCCCGGTGGCGGCAGTGCACGGAGGGCGGCGAGCACTGTGTGACGTAGTGCGATCATGTCGTCGATATTCGGCTCCGCACTGTAGGCGAGCGCGCCGACCCGCTCGGCGCAATAGGGTTCGTGCTGCCGGCGAGCATCGGCCGAGCGGCGCCAGGAGTCACGTACCAGGTTCGCGGTCGCGGCCCACAGGTATGAACGCAGCTTGTCGACCTCGGTGATATCGGGCCTGGCCCGGTACACACGTAATAAGGCCGTCTGCACGATGTCTTCGGCGTCGAGCCTGCTGCCGACCTGTCGTGCCACCGACGCGAGCAGCATGTCGTGTGTCGATGCCACACCTTGCGCTACAACGGTGCGTGTGCCGTTCTCGAAGCCGTTGTGTCACTCGATGTTTGCCTGGTCAGCGAGTCTTCCGAGTGGTTCTCGCACCCGGGGCGGGGAGCCCCGGTATGAAGTCCGCGATGTCGGCGCGCGAGGTGATCCGTAGCTTCCGCAGCACCGCGGCGACTTGGGCGTCGACGGTGCGTCGCGATTTGCCGCGCCGGGCGGCGATGGCCGAATTGGTCCATCCTGCCGCCGCCAGTGCCGCGACATCCTGTTCGGCCGAGGTCAGAGTGGCCCACGCGGAGCCGCCCGCGTCCGTGTTCGCTACCGGAGTCATACGCTTTCCTGTCAGCGGGGTGCCCGAGGCCAGCTGCTGGACTTCGTTCCGTTCCGGCCGCAGTTGTGCGCCGCGTGCCTCGGTAGCGGCGAATACCTCTGGGCCGAGCACGTTCTCGGCTGCCTGAACAGCCTCTTCGACCAGATCTGCGAACGGCCCGAGCCGCCGGATCTCGATACCGAGTGTGGCGCGCAGCCGCCGCGTGCCACCCGCCAGCAGCGCGATCTCGGTCGCCACAGCCGAGGTAGGGCGCGGATCGGCCGCCCGATTCGCGGGATCGGTAATGATCTGCGCCAGTGTCCACGCCCGGAATTCCACCGCCCACAGCGACGCCCACCGTTCGCGAACGGGCTCGAGGTCGGCCAGCACCGTTCGTTGCACCGTCAGGGCCGCACCGGGATCGCCGAGGCGGGTGAGCGCGATCGACCAGGTCAGTTGCGCCCACGACCTGGTCCAGGGCACGCCCGCGGCGGTGGTCCGTTCGAGGTACTGCCAAGCCAGATCCCGCGCTTGCGTCGCGGTTCCGAGCAGAGCGGCCGCGAGCGCCGCGAGTTGCTGGCTCGGAATCGCGCTCGCCGTATTGCCCGCCCGGTCGAATTTTCGCTGCGCCCGTTGCAGCACCACGATCGCCACCGGATCTCTTCGGGCCACGAAAAGCTCGACGCCCCAGGCGAAATCCACCACTGCGGGAAGGCCGGGCACTTGATCGGGTGTTGCGCGCCAGGTGTCCACCGCGTCGGGCAGGCAGGTCCGGACACATCGGTCGAGCATCCGCTCGGCATCGCCGATTTCGCCCTGGGACAACATGATCCATACCAGCAGGGCCATCGCCGTCACCCGAAGCTCGTGCGGTGGCGGGGACAACGTCCGGGTCGTGTCGAGCGCGCGCTCGGTTCGCAGCCGCATCTCCCGGAAGGACCCTTTGACGAAAGCCAGTCGCAGCTCCAGCAGTCCCACACAGATTTCCAAGCCACGCAACGCGTTGCCGCCGGGCACGAGACTACGTTCGGTCGCGAGAACTATGTTGTGCCACGCCGCATTCGCCCAGTCGACGAGCCCTTCCGCCGCCGCGCCGAAACAGTTCGCCGCCGCCTCCCGGATCCTGTCGCGGTAATAGTCGCAATGCCGCTCGGCGAGTCGCGCTGCCGCATCGGGCTCACCGCTGGTTCGTCGGTTCAGCTGCTGCTGGGCGTATACGCGAAGATTTCCCGACAGCGAGTAGTACACCGTGGTCGCCGTGAGCTGGCGCGATACCAGCGACTGATCCGCCAGCCGCTCCAGCAGGCCCTCGATCTCGTTGTCGAGAATGCGCATCCGGCCGTCGGTGGGCATTCCGTCGGAATCCGCGCAGATGTGGCGTATCGCGTCGAGGTCGGCTCCGACCGGCAGAACCGGGTCGTCCGCGGCGCCGGGGTCGGTGTCATAGCCCCCAGCGAATACCGACAGCCGGTCGAACAGCGCCCGCTCCTTCTCGCTGCACAAGTCATAGGACCAGCCGATGACATCATTGATGCTGCGATGCCGCTCCTCACCGCCGAATACCGGTCCGGCGGGCCAATCCAGACGACGGTCCCCACCGCAGATCTCCGCCAGGATCATTCTCATCGGCCGGCGCGCGAGGCGACCGGCCGCCAGGTGGATGAACAGCGGGTGGTAGTCCATCTGCCGGCAGATCTGGTCGGCCATCGCCGTGTCGTCCGCTCCACCGAAAGGCCGGCCGGCCAACTCGGCACGTTGGCGGAACAGTTGCAGTGCTTGATGCGGTGGCAACGGAGGCACAGGGAACTGTTGCTCGTCGACCCAGCCGATCGCCTCGCGACTGGTCGCCACAATGCACAGTCCCGGTATCGCCTCCAGCATTCGAGCGATCAGCACCCCGGCGCCGGCCAGCACATGTTCACAGTTGTCCAGCACCAGCACCACTCGCACGGTCCGGTTCCTGCCGTCGATCCTGGTCAAGGTGGTGGTCAGGGCCTCCCACATCGAGCGGCCCGAATAGTCGGTCGTCACCACGGAGCGCGCGATCTCCTCCTCGACCGCCGCCGCGTCGCTGTCGGGTGCCAGACGCGCCAGGCGCACGGTATGCACCGGCGCGCGGCTCGCCTTCGCCAGACGCTGTGCCGCTTTCGCGGCCAGCCGCGTCTTCCCGATACCGCCGGGACCGATCAGCGTCACCAATCGCGTCCCCCGCATCAACAGCGTGACGATGGTGTCGAGCTCGTGTGCGCGCCCCACGAAATCGTCGGCGGGCGTACGGCCCGAGCGCTGCCCGGGATCGCCTGGTGACTCCGAGTTCGGACGCACCGGCAAAGGTGCCCGAACAGTGCCTGGCGGAAGTCTGGTCATTCCCTTACAGACGGTTCGCCGCTGGACAAGGTTGGGCACCCGCCCCAACCTTTCCCGGCCTTCGGCGGTCGTAGCAGGTGACCTGCGCGGGAAATGGTGTGTGAGGAGAGGCGGATTCCGATGTGCTCGAACCGACAACCGGAAACGATCGAATTCCGCGCCCGCGATCTGCCCGCCGTGACCGCCGGCTTCGTCGGCCGCGAGGTGGAACTCGACATGCTGCTGCCGCTCGTGATGACGCCCGGGCGGCTGGTCACGCTGACGGGGATGGGTGGAATCGGGAAGACTCAGCTGGCCGCGGAGGCGGTCCGCCGATTCCGCAACGCCACCGGCATACCCGTGCGCTGGATCCGGCTCGCGCACCTGGCAAGGGACTCCGGCCGAGCGGCCATCGAAGCCGAGATCGCCGGTTCCGGGCTGGGGACGGATGTGCCGGTCGGTCCGGCCGCCGGTCGCCGCACGCATGCGCTGCTGGTCCTGGACAACTGCGAACATGTCCGCAGCGGTGTCGCCGCCGCGCTACCAGGCCTGCTGGACACGATGAGCGGGCTGACCGTGCTGACAACGAGTCGTGAGGCGCTCGGCGACGACCGGGAACAGACGATCGTCGTCCCGCCGTTGTCGCGGAGCGACGCACTGACCCTGTTTCGCTACGGAGCAGCGCTCGTCGGATACCCCCTGGAAAACGACTGGCCGCAGTCCGCGAGCGCCATTTGCGGACATCTGCACGACAACCCGCTCTATATCCGGTTGGCGGCAGCCCGTCTCGAGCGCCGGCCACTACGGTCCCTCCTGGACGGGCTGAACGGCGAAGCCGGAGTCGACCAGCGGCTACGGTGGTACGCGGCGTCGCGCGTGGGTGCCGATGACCGGCATCACGGCATCTACGCGGCGATCGCATGGTCGTACGATTTGTGCGGTGACGAGGAGCGGCTGCTGTTCGAACGCATGTCGGTATTCGCACCGGGTCGCATCGCCCCCGCCGGGGACGCCGCCGACATCGACGCAGGCAGCGAAGCGGCCGCGATCGAGGCCGTCTGCGCTGATGACGCAGATATCGATGCGGCGCGTGAATCGGCTTTCGCCACTACCCGATTGCACCGCGGCAAGATCGAAACTCTGCTGGAACAGTTGGTGCGCCGATCATTGGTCTCGGTGCAGCGCACGCCGACTGGTGCGCGGTATTCGCTGACGGAAAGCGTCCGGGTGTTCGCGCAGGAGCGACTTCGGGAACGCGACGCCGCTGCCGCCGGCGATCCGGTGCGACGGCATCTGCGGTACTACCGGAACAGGGTCGTCGATGCCGCGGCGCAGTGGTTCGGCCCGCGCGAAGACACCCTGATCAGGTGGCTCCCGTCCGCGTGGCCCGATGTGCGGACGGCGATCCGGGCCGGCCTCGGCACACCCGCCGATGCCGTGCTGGCCCTGGAAATCTGCGCGGCTCTGCAGGCCGTGCCCGTCTCGCCCGCGCCCTCGTTGCGGGAGGTACGGCAGTTGACCGAGCGCGCCATGGCCGTTGCGGGATCGTCCGCAGCCGCCGAGCTGCGGTTGCGCGCCACCGCCGCGCTGGCGTGGACCGCTGTCCGGCAGGGTTTGTTCGAGGACGCCGAACGGTTGCTGGAACAGTGTGTCGTCGCGTGTGATCTCGAGCCCGATCAAGCGCGGCATTGGCGAGACACCGCAGCCATCGATATCGGGCTGCCCGCGGTCGTCGAGTTCGTGTGGGGGTGCGAACTGTGGCTGGTCCGGCGCGACGGCGCGGCGATCGGAGTGCTCGTCCGCGCCCGGGAAAAGTTCGAGCGGAACCACGAGTGGGGCATGGCGGCCAGGTGCGCGGTATCGGCTGTCGCGGGGACCGCACAGCTGCGCGGACCAGAGCAGGCCGAACGTCTCGTCGGCCCGCTGCGCGTCCGGGCAGACGCGGGAAAGTCCCGCTGGACGATGGCGTGGGCCGACCTATCCGAGGCCATCGCGCTGATCGAGCGCGGTGACGCTCCCCGGGCAACCGCACTCATCGCTCGCGCGGTGTCGTACCTGGCGTCGGTCGGTGATCGGCGGGGCGTCGTGTGGGCCCTGACGCTGCGTATCCGGGCGCTCGCGCCGAGCATCGCCGGTATCGGCCCGCGCCGTGCCGCCGCCGCCGCGGAGATCGCCCGATTGTCCGGCATCGTCGGTACGGTCGGCACCGAACTCGGGACGGATACCCGAGCGACCGCGGATCTCGTCGAACGGACCACTGCCGCCGTCGCGGTCGCCCGAGATCTGCTCGGGGCAAAGGCATTCGCCGCCGCCCATGCCCGAGGCGCGCGACTGCGCCTGGATCCCGACGGGCTCGCACACATGCTGTCGGGGGCAAGCGGATTCGACCGGAGCCTGCGCTCGAATGGGCATGGCCGTGCGGCGGATTCGCGATGGAACGAGTTGTCGCGGTCCGAGCGGCACGTGGCCCTGCTCGCTGCCGCCGGATGGACGAATACCGCGATCGCCGCACGGCGCGGCACCTCGGTCCGCACCGTGCACGCGCAGATGGCCGCGACCCTGCACAAACTGATGATCACTTCCCGTCGCGACATCGCCGAATTCGTTCCGGTCACGCAGCGATTGGAAAGCCTGCGGGAAGCCGCGCGCCCGGCACGAAGCGACTCCGGCCGAGCCGGAGCCCGAGGTACGCACTGTCATCCGGAATGAGTGGGAATGCGAGTTCCTGCCCCTGCGTGATCGGAAAGGTACTATCGCCCCCCGCTGCGCGGTCCTTCGGAGCACACGGTGGGAAATCAGCGAGAGGACGGAAAATGGAATCGGGGAACGCTGGGGCCGGGCGTCCGGGCGCCACGGCTGTGCGGGTGTTCTCGGTGTCCGGAGAGGTCGTCGGGGCCGGGTTCGTCGTCGGTCCGGGATTGGTCGCGACCTGCGCTCATGTGATCGCCGACGCGAACGGCGCCGACCCGGAGGACGAGCGGATACCGGCCGGGCCGATCGAAATCGACTTCCCCTTGTTGCGCTCCGGAAAGCGTTCGATCGCACGGGTACGACGGTGGGTGCCGATCGACGCGGCCGGGGGTGGTGACATCGCGGTACTGGACGTCGCGGCGGCCGGTTCCCCTGCGGCACCGCCGTTCTGGCGTGCCGACGAACCCTGGGGCCGGGAATTCCGGATGCTCGGATTTCCCGAGGAGCACGACGACGGCGTCTGGGTCTCTGGTGAATTCCGCGCCCCGCAGGGCAGTGGCTGGCTGCAATTGCAGGCGGCGACCGGTGGCCAGCCGATCACGGCCGGATTCAGCGGTGCGGCGGTGTGGGATTCGAGTTCCGCGGCGGTGGTGGGCATGGCGGTGGCGTCGGATCGCCGCCGCTATACGCGCACCGCCTTCATGATTCCGATCGCCGAAGTGCTCGGGACCGATCCGACGCTGTTGCCCAATCCGTATCGCGGGCTGGAGCGTTTCGATGAGCACGACGCGCATCTGTTCTACGGACGCGACGCCGATATCGAGCGGGTACTCGCCGCTGCCGCGCGGCGGGCGGTCGTCGCCGTGGCAGGGCCGTCCGGCACGGGAAAGTCGTCACTGGTGAGCGCGGGCGTCATTCCGCGATTGCGGGAACAGGGCCTGCACATCGCGGCACTCCGCCTCGCCGGTGATCCGGCTCCGGCAGGCGCGGCGCCGAGTGCTTCGACAACACCTGCCGATCGGCAAGACGGCCTGTCCATGGCAGTGGCGGAAATCATCGAACATGGTGTGTCGCACCCTGATACATCATCGGAGTCGGTCGCCGATCTCGTCGTCCGCGTTCCCCCGCAGGGACTGGTGGTGTTCCCGGATCAGTTCGAGGACCTGGCCGCCACCGCGCCCGAACGCGCTCGGGCGGTGCTGCGGTGGCTGGTCGAATTCACCGAGGCGGCGGATCGGGCGGGCAAACGAGTCCGGGTGGTGCTGACCCTGCGCTGGGAGGCACTGAACGAACTGGTGGACGACGAACTCGCGCGGCTGCTCGACGGGGCGACGGTCGCACTGGCGCCGATGGGCCGTGCGCAGCTGCGGGAGGTGATTCGCGGCCCGGCCGGTCATGCCCCGGGAGTCGAAGTCGACGCGGATCTGGTGGAGCGCCTGGTCGAGGACACCGTCTCGGAACCGGGCGGACTGCCGCTGCTGGAATCGATGCTCACCGAATTGTGGGAGCACCGCGGCGGCGGCCGGCTGGCCCTTGCCGACTACGAGCGCGCCGGTCGCGCCGGCGGTTCGATCACCCGGCGGGCCGAACGCGCACTGGCCCAGTTCACCGACCCCGGCAGTGCGGCCGAGGCGTGGCGGTTGCTGCTGATGCTGGCGACGCCGACCAGGAGCGGTGGATTCGTGCGGGCGGTGGCGTCACTGTCGGATTTCCCGGAGTTGCGGGATATCGCGGGTCGTCTGGCGCGCGACCGGCTCGTCGTGGTGGGCCGCCGGCCCGACGGTACGGAAACCGCCGAACTGGCACATCAGGCGCTGGTCGACAACTGGCCGCGACTGCGCGAGCGGCTCGAGCGGGACCGCGACTTCCGTTCCTGGCAGCGGCATCTCGAAGACGAGCGACTGAAATGGGAAGCGGGACAGCGTGACAGCGGCGCATTGCTGCGTGGCAGTGCCCTGTCCACCGCCGAGGAGTGGCTCGCCGCCCGCACCGCGGACATTCCACAGGCCGACCGCCGGTACCTCGAGGCGAGCCGTCGGCTGCGGCGGCGGGAGGTGCGGCGCTTGCGCGCCGGTATCGCCGTGGTGGCGGTGCTGGCGCTGGTGGCCGCGACGACAGCCGTCGTGGCCTACCGCAGCGGCCGGCAGCGCGCCGAGCAGTTGCGGTTGTCGGCCGGGATCAGCTTGGCGCAGGAGTCGATCCGGATCGCCGATCGTGATCCGATCAAGGCGCTCCAGTACGCGCAAGCCGCGGAGCGCAACGCGCCGGGCCGCCCGGAGAGCGAGGCGGCGTTGCTGCGGCAACAGGTCTCCTGGTCGGGGGTGGCGTCGGTGACGCCGATCCCCTGGGGCGACCCCGACGTGTTCTCCACCGACCGTGCGGGAACGGTGTTCCTGCTGGTCGGGAAGGATCGTTCGGCGACGATCTGGACCGACGTGCTGACCGGTGATCCGCGGCCCTGGTCACTGCCGATTCCCGCATCGACGACCATCACGGCCGGTGCGGTCAGTGCCGACGGCAGCCGGGTCGCGCTGATCACCGGCTCCGGTGAGATCACCATGTGGTTGCCGCACAGCCGCCGGGGGCCCATTGCGGTCCGAGCCCCGGACGGTGCGACCAGTGCCTTCTCCACGATGGGGAAATTCTCGGCGGACGGGTCCCGGCTGGTGGTCACCTACGACCCCGATCGCGCCGAGAATTCACGGGCGAATCGGCCCGACCGGATCGAGGTATACGACACATCCGGCCCGCAACCGTCCCGTCTCGCGGCGTACTCCTCGCAAACGCCGACCGACTGGATACCCCGGTATGTCGACCGTTCGACCGTATGGTTCCGGGAACAGTCGCTGGCGTCCGGGGCCTCTAATGTCGTGCGCGACATAGCGACCGGCGCTGTCGTGCGCTCGTTGCCCAGCGGCAAACCCGGTTCGTCCGACGCGGTCTTCGGGTGCACGGTCGAACCCGCCGCCGACACCGCCGCCGACTTCGTGGTGTCGGACCCGGTGAGCGGTGAGGAGCGCACTCGACTTCGGGTGCCGTCCACTGTCTGCGACACCGTCGGCGCCGACCGGTCCGGTCGCTACGCCGTCATGACCGATCTGGAGGCGGGCGACGCATTCGGTCTGAGCTATGTGATCGACCTCCGATCCGGCGAAGTGTTCCGGTTCCAGCAGTTGCCGGCCACATCGAAGGACGGGTACTTCATCCGGCCCACCCCGGAGGGAGTCGAGGTCGACGTCATCTATCCCACCGGGCTGCTGCGATACCGGCCGATAGCCCGGGTCGACGACCTGAGTCAATTCCGGGAGCCGATCCCCACCAACATCATCTGGGCGCCCGGCGGCCACACCGCCCTGGCGCTGTATCCGATGGCGGCGGGCAAACGACGACTCGACGTGATACAGCTGCGGCCGGATCAGACCCGCAAGTCCCGCGCGGTGATCGGCACCGGGCCGGGCGAACTCGATCTGGGGGACGGGGACATCGCTTTCGCGTTCAGCCGCGACGGCCGCTACCTGTTCGCGGTGGGGCAGACCGACGAGTTGCGGGTGTACGAGACACAGGATCTCCGGCTGGTCCGCACCATGGCGTTGCCGGTGCCCGCCGAACTCGGCGCGGACGTGCCCCGAACGGGCAAGGACCTCATGGTGAACGACACCGACCCCGACGAGGTGGTGGCGTTTCATGCCGGGATCGTCACCCGGTGGCGGCCCAGTGACGGTGTGCTGCTGGGGAATCCGATACGAGTGTTCGAGGATGCCGGTGAGCTGCGTATGCTGGCCGAGATCGGCAAGGCGGTCCGGCGCTCCGACCGGACCGATCAGGTCGTCGTCACATCGCCTGAGGGCCTTGCGGTCTGGGATCTGCGCGATGGCCGCAGACTGCGGAGGTGGCGCCGGGACGCGATAACCCCGGTGCAGTCGTTGCTGTTCCCGGCCGGGAAGCCGGAGGTTTATCTCGGCGGGCGGCTCTGGAACATGGACACCGGGGAGATATCGACCCCGACCCATCCGGTCCCCAATATGGCCACGGCGCGGGGTGCCACGGTGGACGGACTGATAGTGGCGGTGAAATCGGATTCCATCGAGCTGTGGGACGCCGGGCGAGGGCGGCTGTTCGAGTTCCATCCGCCCGGCCCCGGACTACGGGTCGGGGTAACCGCGGACACCGTGTTGATGATGACGCAGGACGGACCGGCCACCATCGCCCTGCATCGGGAGAACGCATTCGCTCGCCTGTGTGCGATCAGCGACCGCGACTTCACCCGGGCCGAACTCGACGACCTGCCGATCGGCGCCGACAGCGCCACACCGTGCCGAGGCTGACCCGACTCGACCGCCGAGTTTCGGCCCGCCGCATTATGATCATGCCAACTCTCGAGAGGAAATCATGATCAAGTCGACGTCCTTCGCCGCTGCGCTCTGTGCTGCCGCCGCGCTGCTCTTCCTGCCGGCCGGCCCCGCGCAGGCCCAGTCCCCGCACTGCGCCAAGGCCATCGAGCTGATCAACGTCGCGATCGACACCAGCGGCGGCACGATGGACGCGGAGACGGCGACGGCCTTGTCGGGCAGGCTGAACGGGCTGGCCGAGATGGCGGAGGGTGCGGAGAAGGACGCCATTTCCGCCTACGCCGCCGCGCTGGTGGACGACTCGGTCACCGATCTCGACCCGTACACCACGGAGCTGAATATCGCCTGCGCGTGACCGCGGCCGGGGTCGCCGGGCCGTCGGTGCCGATTCGGGTGAACCCCGCCGTGTGACGACGGGGACCCGAGACGGTTTCACCCTGACGGTGTGACGAGCTGCGGCCCCTACGCCCATAACCTCTCGCCCATGGGCACAGCCATCGGTGAACCGCCGGCGCCAGCGGTGTCCGCGGTGACTACGCCGAATCCCCGTGCCGCGAGCATGCCGGTATCCCCCCGATCCCGCCACGCGCCGCCGGGCGGGTGCGTACCCGGTCGCAGCACGGTGGCGGTGTGGCGTCGGCCATCGCGCCACCGGGCCCGGCGGTGTTCGGCACGGACTTCGGCGGCGGGTGCGGCGTCGGGCGGGTGGCGGATTCGATGACGACCTCCTGGCCGATCTTCCCCTCGCTACGCGGCTATCGGCGTGGCTGGTTGCGCCCCGATGTCCTTGCGGGGCTGACGGTGTGGGCGGTACTGGTGCCGGAAGCGCTGGCCTACGCCTCGATCGCCGGGGTGCCGCCGGTCACCGGGCTCTACGCGGCCGTCCCGGCGCTGGTCCTGTACGCGCTGGCGGGCAGTTCGCGGCACCTGGTGGTGGGGCCGATGTCGGCCACAGCGGCACTCTCGGCGGCGATCGTGACACCACTGGCCGGTGCCGACGGCGGCCGCTACCTCGCCCTGTCGACCGTGCTCGCGCTGGCGACCGGAGTGGTCGGGTTGCTGGCCGGACTGGCCCGGCTCGGTTTCGTGGCCGCGTTCATCTCCGAACCGGTGCTCAAAGGTTTCATCGTCGGGCTGGCGTTCACCATCATCATCGGACAGATACCCAAGCTGCTCGGCATCGATAAACATGCGGGCAACTTCTTCGAGCAAGCCTGGGGCATGCTGTCGGATCTGGGCCGAACACAATGGCGCACAGCCGTTCTCGGCGGGTTGAGCCTGGCGGTGGTGCTGGGGCTGAAACGGTGGCTGCCCCTGGTGCCCGGTTCGCTGCTGGCGGTGCTGCTGGGCATCGCGGCGGTCGGGGTGTTCGGGCTGGACGACAAGGGCGTCGACATCGTCGGGCACATCGATGCGGGCTGCCCTCGGTCGGCCTGCCCGGTGGCGTCGGCTTCCACGACTGTCTCGAACTCCTCGGCCCGGCCGTCGGCGTGCTGCTGATCGGATTCGCCGAGGGCCTGGGCGCGGCGAAAACCTATGCGGCCAAGGCGGGTTACCACGTGGACGCCAATCGGGAACTGCTCGGGCTCGGCGCCGCCAACCTCGGGTCCGGACTGGCCTCCGGCATGGTTGTCAACGGTAGCCTGTCCAAGACCGCCGTCAACGGCTCGGCAGGAGCCAAGACCCAGGTCAGCGGCCTGGTCGTGGCGGCGTTGACGGTGCTGACCCTGCTGCTGCTCACCGGGCTGTTCGAGCAGCTGCCCGAGGCGACGCTCGCGGGTGTGGTCATCGCCGCGGTCATCGAACTGGTCGACATCGGCGCGCTGCGGCGGCTGTACCGGGTGTGGACCGAGCGGCTGGGCGCCATCTACGGGCGGTCGGCACGCGCCGATTTCCTGGCCGCGCTGGCGGCCATGGCCGGTGTGCTGCTGTTCGACACCCTGCCGGGTCTGCTGATCGGCATCGGCATCTCGATGCTGCTGCTGGTCTATCGCACCTCCCGGCCGCACGTCGCCCCGCTGGTGAAACAGGGCACGCTGTGGCTGGACGCCGACCGGCACCCGGACCTGCGGCAACGTCCCGACCTGCTCGTGGTCCGCGTCGAGTCCGGGCTGTACTTCGCCAACGCCGACCACGTCCGCGACCGCATCGAGCACCTGTGTACCGCGCGCACCGCGCTGGTCGTCCTCGATGCCGAGACCTCGCCGACCATCGACGTCACCGCCGCGGCCGTGCTCGCCGATCTGCGCGACACCCTCGCCCGCGGCGGCATCGAATTCCGAATCGCCCGCTCCATCGGCCAATTCGGCGACGCACTGGGAGCGGCGCAGGACGGCACGCCGATCGGCGTCTACCCGACCGTCGCCGCGGCCGTCGCCGACCTGCCGGGGGAGGGCAGCTGAGCAGCCGGGTACTGCGATACGAGGAGTCGACATGGGTGCGTTGTTCGTGCAATTGCTGCCGGAAATGGCCGGGCTGGTGATCACGCCGGGCGCGATCGCCGGTTGCATTCTGCTGCTCCATTCGGCGCGCCCGGTGCGCAATCCCGTCGCATTCGGCAGTGCGTTTCTGCTGACCTACACCCTGATCGCGGGGTCGGCGCTGCTCGGCGGCGCTTCCGCGCCCGGCTCCGCGTCGAAACACACCTCCTCCGCCGCGGGGCTGGCCGTGGGACTGCTGTTTCTGGCCGCCGGAGCCTGGTTGGCGACCCGATCCCGCAACACCACCCCCGGCAGCCCCAAGTGGCTGCGCGAACTCCGGACGGCCGGTCCGGCAAAGTCTTTCGTCGTCGGACTGGCATTCGCGGTGCTCAACCCACGCCGAAGCCTGGATGATCCGCAACAATCGCGGCGTGTCGATGGCTGTGCTGTTCGGATTCGGCGCGCTGTTCACCCTGCGCGGCCTCCTCCACCTGACCTGACCCGCCCCGGTCAGCGCCGCACGCGCCGAACCAGCATGCCCGCGAGCCAGCCCACCGCGAACATCACCAGCAACACCAACCACATCGGCGACCGAATCGTGATCAACAGAAACTCGATCTCGACCCGATTCCGATTCTCGACGATGAACACCACCGCCAGCACCGTCAACACGACGGCCAGCCACTGCCCCGCCGACATACGCGAAGCAACCGAGGGTTTCGCCGTCCTGTCCATCGCGATCCTTCCGTGCCGAGGCGAGCCGAACAGGTGGCAGTCTGCGCAGTCACAGCGAACGCGTCATCACCCACCCGGGATGAGGTTCGGCGGCTGTATCCGGGAGCGGCATGGTCAGCGTGTCAGGAACGGGCGTAATGCGGTGACCAGTGCGGCGGGGTTGTCCTCCTGGACGTTGTGGCCCGCGTTCGCAATCATCACGAGTTTCCCGGCCGGAAGCTGCTCGACCAGGCGTGCGGCGGCGGCGTGGGTCAAGACCTTGCTGCGCCCACCGCGGATCAGCAGTACCTGCGTTCCGGTGAGCTGCACCGGCAGCCGGTCCATGGCGGCGAGGATGGCGGGGAAGCGGGGTGGGGCCGGGTCGGCCTTCGGTGCCCAGAAGCCCGGTGGCGCAGGCCGGAACAGCGTGCTCACGCGGTAGGCGACCGTCGCGCGGTGGGCGCGTGGATTGACCCGCAGCGCGGCCTGCACCACCGTCTCGAGGTCCCGCACCGGGGCGAGCCCGGCGATGAATTCCCGCATGCGCCGGGTGCTTTCGAAGTCCACGCCGGGTGCGACATCGATGAGCGCCAGCCGCTCCACGCGGTCCGGCCGGTTCTCGGCGACGCGGGCCGCGACCACGCCGCCGAGCGACATTCCGACCAGCCCGAACCGATCCAGGCGCAGATGGTCGGCCGCGGCGACGACGTCGGCGGCCATGGCGTCGATGCGATAGTCGTCGGACCAATCGCTGTCACCGTGTCCGCGTAGGTCCAATGCGATGGACCGGACGGCGTCGCGCAGGCCGAGACAGACGAAATCCCAAGTGTGCGCGGTCAATCCGCCACCGTGGAGCATGAGTACGGGGGGACCTGTTCCGCCCCAGTCGTATCCGCGCAGGCAGCAGCCCGCGCGGCGGTAGCCGATCGCGCGCGGGGGCGACGGGTCGTGGATTGCGACGCCCAGCGCCGCCGCCAGATCCGCCATCGCCGGAGCCGTGGCTTGTCCGTACACGACACACCTCCTTTACCTTGAGCAACCAAGGTAAGGCCGCTACTTTGATCAGTCAAGGTATAATTTCCCGGTGGCTACCCGAATTCGGCGCAAACCCGATGACGCCAAGCGGCTGATCCTGGAAGCGGCGAGCAGGCTGCTCGCGGCCGGCGGTCCCGCCGCCGTGCAGGTGCGCGCCGTCGCCGCCGAGGTCGGGGTGTCCGATGCCGCGATCAACCATCACTTCGGCACTCGTGAGCAGCTGCTGGAGGCGTTGCTGCGATTCGGCGGGGCAACGTTGCAGGCCGAACTGCACGCCGTGGTGAGCAGATGGCCCGACCGTCCGATCGATCCCGCCGAACTGGTGCACGCGTTGCACGCCCTCTACGCCGGCGGATACGCCGAACTGGCACTGGCATTGCACCGGTCCGGATGGCGAGACACCGGCGGCGGGCTACTCGATGAGGTCGTGGACCGGTTACAGGCTCAGGCCGAGCGGTACAGCGCGGTTACCGGGCGCACGCCGCCGGACCGTTCGGCCGTTCAGCTGACACTGGCCGCCTTGCACCAGGCCGTCGCGATGGAGCCGTTGTTCGGCGACGAATTCCGGCGCAGCGTCGGGCTGGATGCCGCCGCGCGCGATCGCACGCTCGAGTGGTGGATCGAGACCCTGCGCACCACAATCGCCGGTCGGGACGTGCCGTCGCCGCGGGACGACACGGAGTGATTCTCCGGAAGCCGCTGTGCCGGAACCGATTCGACGAGCCCCGACTATTCGATGAGTTTGTCGGCCAGGAGGAGGAGGGCGACGACGCCTCCGGCTATGAGGATTCCGTAATGGCCCGCGGACTGGCTGTAATCGAGGGTCGACAGGGCGATGATGATGGCCATCAGCAGGAACAACAGGCGCTTCATCGGCAACTCCCTCGGACTCGGTTCTCCAGCGTATGAGGTGTGGGTTCGGTTGCGCCACACGGGAATAGAGCATTGGCGGCGCAGGGGCGGCGGCGGGGCAGCGGGCGCCTCGGCGTGCTGCCGGGCGGCACGGCACTGCGAGTGTGGGAGAGTGAGGGCATGCTTGTCTCATGACCTCACCCGGCGTGCGTCGCCGGGTACGCGACCGACGAGGAGAAGGTGACTGCGATGCCGAAGATCGTGGTGTTCGGCGCTACCGGGTACACCGGACGCCTGATCGCGCGCGAACTGGTCCGGCGCGGGACCGCGCCCGTGCTGGCGGCGCGCAACGCCGCGACGGTGGCGAAACTGGCCGCGGAGATCGGTGGTGCGGAGACCGCGGTGGCCGACGTCGCCGACCCGGCCTCGGTGCGGGCGCTGCTGAGCCGGGGCGACGTGCTGGTGACGACGGTCGGGCCCTTCCTGCGCTACGGCGGCCCCGCCCTGGCGGCGGCACTGGACGCGGGCGCGCACTACTTCGACTCCACGGGGGAAGGCCCCTTCATCCGCACGGTGTTCGACCACGACGACGCGGCGCGCCGGGCGGGCGTGGCGCTGCTGTCGGCCTTCGGATTCGATTACGTGCCAGGGAATTTGGCCGCCGGGCTGGCGCTGCGGCAGGCCCCGGACGCGGTCCGCGCGGACATCGGCTACTTCGTCGCCGGTCCGGGCACCAGCGGCGGCACGCGGGCGTCCATCGCGGGCATGCTGTTCGAATCCGGCTTCGCCCTGCGCGACGGCCGCATCGTGCCCGACCGGTCGAGTGCGCGCACCCGGACCTTCGACGTCGCCGGACGGCCTCGCACGGGTGTGTCGTTGCCGGGCTCGGAACACCTGGCGCTGCCGCGGGCCTATCCGCGGTTGCGCGAGGTCGACGTCTACCTCGGGCTGCCCGCGGTGGCGGCGCGCGGCCTGCAGCTCACCTCGCTGCTCGCCGGCGCCGCCGCACGGGTGGAACCGGTGCGGCGGCTGGCCGAGGGGGTGTTGAGCCGAGTCGTCAAGGGCTCGACCGGTGGACCGGGGCCGGAGTCGCGCGCCCGCACCCGATCATGGATGGTCGCCGACGTCTCCGACGCGGCCGGCCGCGTACTGGCCTCGGTCACCCTGACCGGCGGCGACCCCTACGACTTCACCGCCGCGATCCTCGCGTGGGGCGCCCGGACCGCGCTCGACGGCGGCCTGCGGTCCGCGGGTGCGCTGGGCCCGGTCGACGCCTTCGGTCTCGACACCCTCGGCTCCGGCGCCGCCGACGCGGGATTGACCTGGTGAACCCCGTCAGCGGGTCCACACCGGCAGGATGATGCGCGAAGCGTGCGGGCCCTCGTGGGAGATCTCCTGACGGGCGGGTGTCGTGGTGGCGGCCGTGAACGCGGGCTCGCCGGTGCCCGGATTGCGGGCGTAGCGCGGGTGCGCCCCGGAACTCACCTGGACGCCGACGCGGTGACCGGCGGCGAAGCGATGGAACGTGGGCCACAGTGCCACCTCGACCACTCGGAATCCGTCGTCGTCGGGTGGCGGATCGGTGGCGGCGGTGCCGATCGAGCCGACGCGGCGGATGCCGTCGCAGACCGTGATCGAACGGCCGTCGGGATGGACGTCGGTGAGGCGGACGAAGACGTCGTAACTCGGAGCGGACGAGCGAATTCGTATGGCGGCGACCGGTTCTCCGGCCACGTCGAGTGGTTCGCCGAGCGGTTCGGAGCGGAAGACCGCGACGTCCGCCCGGCGCTCGTGCGCGGCGTTGTCCATCGGCAAGGTGTGCGGCGTCAGGCTCGGCCCGCCCACCGCCGGTGTGGGGTCGGCGGGGTCGTAGGTGTAGCGGGTGACACCGGCCGGGCCGACGGCGGTAGCCAGCCCGCCGCCGGTGTGCAGCAGCCACTCTCGGGCCGCGGAACCCGCCGGAGGCCACACCTCGAGGTCGTGCCATCTCCGCGCGCCGGTCTGGTAAGCGCGCACCGGCGTCGCGCGCCCGGCGTCGGAACCGGTGCACACCTCCTTCAGGAAGGCGACCGAATCACGATGCGCGGGAGCGGTTTTGCCGCGGGACAGATGTCCCCACGGACCGATGGTCAACCGCGGCGGGTTCCCCGCCTCGACGAGCCGGCGATAGGTGCGCAGCTGCCAGGGGGTGAAGATGTCGTACCAGCCGGTGATCATCAGCACCGGCACGGTGACGTCGGGTACCGAGTCGGTGTGGGATTGCCCGGTCCAGTAGTCGTCGGTGAGCCGCTCGTGGCGGACCCAGTCCTGATACCAGTGGATCGGATGCCCGACCGCCGCGCTGTCGCCCGCGCTCAACGGCAGCACGTCGAACGCCTTGCGCAGCGCGCGATTCGCGAACGGGAGGGTGACCAGACCGCGCGGGCCACGGCCCATGCGGTCCATGAGATTGCTCCAGCCGAGGGCGTTGCGCAGCGCGAACGCTCCGTTGTCCCAGGTGATTTCGCCGAAATCGGGCATCGTGATCTGCAGGATCAGCGCCTCGGGCGCGTTGGCGGGGTCCGCGCGGCACATCGTTCCGGCGACGGCCCACTGCGTGTAGCCCATGTAGCTCTCGCCGAAGGTAGCCAGCCGCCCGGTGAACCAGGACTGACGGCGGACCCAGCGCAGGGTGGCGATGCCGTCGCGCTGCTCGTCGAGCTGCGGGATGAATCTGCCGCCCGAACCCCAGGTGCCGCGGCAACTCTGGAAGAACACCGTGAAACCGTCGTAGGCGAGGGCGCGGGCGGTCCCGCCGATAATGCCGCGGCGGCCGTACGGACCGCGGATGACGACGGTCGGCAGCGTGCCGTCGGCGCCGACGGGGCGGTAGAGATCGCCGAGCAGCTCCACACCGTCGTCCATGGGTGCGCGCAGGTCCCGGTCGACGGTCACGGGATACGGCCCGAGTGCGGTGCTCCCGCGAGTGCGGGCGTCGAGCGCGCGGGTCAGCCGCTGCCGCAGTGTGGTCATCGCGCCTCCTCGCGGGACTGGGCCAGGTGCTTGCCCCCGGACCGCCGCCGGGCGTCGAGAATGTCGCGCAGCTGCTCGAGCACGGGCAGGGCGGCGGCGAGCCGGGCGCGCTCGGCGGGGGCGAGTTCGGTTGCGGCCGAGTCCAACAGCGTCGCGCTGGCGGCGTCGAACCGTTCGAACAGGGCGAGCGCGCGCTCCGTCGCGGCGACCTCGACGCGGCGCTGGTCGTGCGCGCTGGAGCGGCGGGTCACCAGGTCGCGGTCGGCCATGACGGTGAGCAGGTTGCTGACGGTGGAGCGGCCGAGGCCGAGCAGTTCGGCGAGTTCGCCGGGGGAGCGGACCACGCCGCGCGGCAGCGCGCGCACGATCTCGATCTGCGCGTCCGGAATGTCGGGCAGGTGCGCGACCGCGCGGGTGGTCGACAGCAGGATCCGGCGCAGCGGCGAGATGACGGCGGCGAGCCGCGCCGGATCGAATTCGGTCGTCTCGGCCATGCGAGATAGTTTTGTCACAAACATACCTCGTGGTCAAGGCCCGGCATGGGCCGGACGGGATCGTGACCATCCGGTGATCGGCGGCGGCACCGAGTTCGCTTGTCCCCCAGTATGGTTTGGGGTGGGCATCGGCGCCCGAATTCTTGCTGACCCTCGGGGAGCGAGGGGGCGACCGCACCACGTGTGGTGAGCCCGCGATCGCGCAATGGGTTGGAAAGGTCGGGAAGAATGCTTCGATACACCTTGGTCAAGGCGAGTTGTGTGGTGTCGGTCGTGGCCGCGCCGTTGGTCGGGGCGGCCGTGTTCGCCGGCGGCGCCGCCGCCGACACCGGCCGGGCCGCCGGTCCCGTCGCCGGGATTCCGCTGCAGAGCGAGGATGTCGCGACCAATCCCGACGCCATGATCCCCGATCCGGTGCTGAACGGCGCCTCCGCGGGCGGCTCCATCGGTTCGGCCGTCGGATCGGCGGTCGGCCTGGCGACCGGCTCGGTGACCGGGTCCGCCGGGTCCCTCATCGGCACTGTCATCGGTGCCCTGGTCGGCGCGACGAACCCGGGCGTTGTTCCACAAGTGCTGCCCTGAACCCGATTACCCTGACGCCGATTACAGGGCGGTATCCCCGCAGAGGTGCACCTCGACGCCCAGCCGGTCGAACATCGCCGCCTTCGCCAGCAGGGCGTCGTCGGCGGTGGCGGCGTCCGGGGCGTAGGCGATCTGGACGTGATTGGCCTTGTGGCGGGCCATGAACTGATCACGGGTGATGCCGTGCAGGACGACGTGGGCGATGGGCCATTCCGGGTTCGTCGCGGCACGGCGGCGCGCGGTCTCCTCGGCGGGCAGCGAGACCACGGTCGCCCGCCCGATATCCAGATGTAGTGCGGCACCGGCGATATAGAGCCGCGACCACACGATCTCACCGGGCTTCGACACCCCGGACAGCGTGCCGCCACCGGCGGGGAAGAACACCGGGCCCTGGCGCAGGCTGGTCGCCCCCGCGTACCCGCCGTCGAGGTGCGAGGCGGGCACCGAGCCGGAGATCTCGTACACCCACACGAATTGCTCGCGGCCGTCCACGATGTAGGTGTCGCCCCAGCGTACGTCGTGCAGGGTCGTCGCCGGGTCCAGGTTCATCGCCGTCCAGATCCGGTTGGTGACCAGCGCGTCGACCGCGACGCCCTCGTCGGCCTCGTTGAAATGCGGCAGCGGCGCACCGGCGTACAGTTCGCGGCTGCCGTCGCGGCTGCGCACCGGCGGGCGCACGACATTGTTGAGCAGGCCCTCGGCGAGATCGGAGGCCGGGGTGAGGTCCTTGAGGCCCTGCTGGTACTGGATTCCTATTGCGGCACAGCCGAAGTCGTCGGCGATGCGCAGCGCGGCGATGTACATCTTCAGCTGCTCGTGCACCTGGTGTTCGGTCAGTTCGGTGGCCTCGTCGGCGCCGAACTCGAAGCGCAGGCCCGCGTCGTCGAGCCAGCGGCGCACGGCCGCGGCCTCGGCGTCGGGCACCCGCAGCATCTCGGCGTACAGCGCGCTCTGCGACAACCGTTCCTTGTACACACCCAGCGGATTGAGCAGTTCGTCGTCGATGATCGCGTTGTACATGCCCATGCAGCCCTCGTCGAACACGCCGATGACGGCCTGCTCGGTGCGCAACTGATCCGCCAGCGCCACACCGAGATCGCGGGCGGGGCCGGCGGGCAGGGGCGGCAGCGGGCGCACGTGCGAGTCGTCGTGGGTGATCGTGCCCGTCTCGACCCAGCTCCGGATGCCGCCGAGGAAGAACTCGTCGGTGAACTCCGCGGACCAGAGCGTCGAGTACGCCCGCCCCATCTTCGTCAGCCCGGCATTGAGACCGAGCAGACCCACCAGGCCGGGCCAGGTGCCGTCGAAGTTCGCGACGGTGAGGACGGGGCCGCGGTGCGCTCGCAACCCGGCCAGCACGTGATGGCTGTACTGCCACACCGCCTCCGCCACGACGACGGGCGCGTCTTTGGGCACCGAACGGAACACCTCGATGCCGTAGCTCTGACTGTCGATGAACCCGTGTCCCTTCACCGCATCCACCTCGTGCGCGCGCACCAGCGTCCACCCGAGCCCGGTGAACGCGTCGTGCAGCGACTTCTCCAGCAGCTGCTGGGTCGGCCAGCCCGCGAGGTTGGCGGAGGGACGCAGGTCACCGCTCGCCACGAGATACGCCGTCTGTGGGGGCGCGACGGGTTCGGCGGCGAGGGTCGGGATTCGGTACTCGGTCATGTCGGCTCCAGTACGTCGTCGGGCAGCGGTGCGGCGGGACGAGTTTCAGGATGAGGCATGCGAGCGCCGACGCGGCCCGTTTCGGGTCGGTGGCATCGGTGCGCCCATCCCGCACCGGGGTGGCGGGATGGGCGTCCGATCGCGATGGCGCTACAGCTCTATCGTGCCGCCGCCCAGGGGTGGCATCGGGGTGCGCCACAGGGTGCCGATGAACTCCAGCATCCGATTGCGCACGTCGTTGCCGTACGACGGATTGTTACCGGCGATCGCGACGGCCACGAAATACGCCGAGCCCCGGGCGGTTCCGCGCAGCACGGCCGGACTGCTCGACATGGGCAGGTAGTGCTTGCCGGGGATGTTGTTGTGGCCCCGGATGGCGACTGCCTGGATGGTGACGGACTTGAACAGCTCGTTCCAGTCGGCGTTGGTGGACGCGGTGGCGAAATCGTCGTCGGTGGTGAGATCGACTCCCTGTGCGGCGAGGGTGGTCGCCAGCGACTGCCACCGCTGCTTGACCGTGGTGATGTGGCTGTCGTCGCCGGTGTAGGCCCGCACGAACTGCACGATCGGCAGATAGGCCACCCGGCCGGTGGACTGGATCGCGCCACGTCCGCGGAACTTGTAGAAGTCGGCCTCCTGCAGGAACGCGGTCGCCGCGCCCTCCGGGTCGGTCGGCACCCCGGCCGGCCAGGTGGTGCCCTTCCATTCGTTGCGATCGCGCACGGCCTGCGCGGTCGGCGCGAGGGTGCCGAACGCGGCCAGATAGATCGGGTCGTGGAAGCAGGTGAAGGCGGTGTGGTTGCCGCTCAGCGTGTTGTATGAGCCCTTGGTGAACGGGTTCTCACCGGGCCGCTGGATGACGAACGAGTCGAACGCGTACGACAGGCCCGGATGGCCGTAGCCGCCCACGCCCTCCGCGCCGCGGAATTCCAGCCGCCCGCCGGTTTCGTGCAGGAATTTCGCCATCAGCGTGGCGAATTCGGGCAGCGAGATGCCGGGCAGGCCCGCGCCGCGATCGGTGCCCAGGATCGGCGGGAAGGCGTTCCAGGTCTCGGCGAACCGGATCAGGGTGTCGGTGTCCATGGACATCGACAGCGGGCCCCAGCTGCCGCGCCCGGCCAGCGTCGCGCTGAACCAGCCCGCGAAGGTCTTGCCGGTGACGTCGAGGAAGTAGTTGTCGACGTCGGTGGCGTTGAAGAACTCCACGGCGGCGGCCTGCGACAGCTGGGCGTCGGTGGCCGGGGTGACCGCCACCGTTGTTCCGCCGGGCCGCTGCGTGCCGACCCGGACGAACTCGGGATCGTAGGCGCCCTGCAGGGCCTTGGTGTAGGCCGACTTCGCGTCCTCCGGCGAGATCAGGTTCTTGGCCTGCGCGTTGCCCAGCACATGCTGCAGGTCCTGCAGATCCTGGTTGGTGGTGGACGAGCGATCGCTGGGCGAGGTGCGGCCCGAACCCAGCCCGGTGGCCGGGGTGGACGCTCCGGTACCGCCGCTCGGGCTCGCCGAGCCGCCGTACTTGGCTTGGATCTCGCGGGCCTTGGTGGCGGCCTCGGCGATCGAAATGGTGTTGTCCGACAGCTTCTTCAGCAGATCGGCGACCTCGGCGCGGCCGGACATGTCGCGGAAGATGTTCGGCGTGCCGAGCAACTGCAGCGCGGCGGCCAGGCCCGCGGGATCGGGTGCGGCACTGGGTGATACGACATTGACCAGCGATTGCGGGAACGCCGTCGGCGTCGGGGTGGTCGGGGTCGGATTCGGGGTGGTCGGGGTGGTGGGCGCGATCTCCGGCGCCTGAATCGGGATGGGATGCTCCTCCCACTTCCAGAACCGGGTGTTGTCGATCTCCTCGGCGACATTGCAGTGGCCCAGCTTGCCCTCGGCGAACACGCCGCGGGTGGGCATGGTGATCAGCCGCTCGGTCTGCGCCTCCGGCGGCGGATCGCCCGCTGCCACACCGGCTCCCGTGAGCGGGTACGCGACGTGATTGCCGAACACCTCGAGCGGGGTCGGCATCGCGACATCGGCCAGCACCTTGCCGTCGGCCCACGCCATCGTCTCGAAGGCGACGCTGATGTCGGCGGTCCGGGTGGCCAGCATGATCGCCCGGTTGTAGTACGCCTTGTTGCTGTTGACATGGTCGATCAGGCGCTGCGCGGCCTGGTACTCCTCGGGCGCGAGCGATTTCGCGGGCGACCAGGTCGGCGGGAGATCGGCCGGGCGCGGACCCGGCTTGCGGATGAAGGTGACGGTGTTCGAGGCGCCGTTCAGCGGGAAGTAGTAGTCGACGTCGGTGTCGTCGAGCAGGGCCACCGCGCCTCCGGCATGGAAGCCGCGGATGGCCAGGCGGTCCATCCGCCACTCGTCGTCGTCGTGCAGGACGAATTCGAAGCCGACCAGGTCACGCCAGGCGACCGGGCCGACCGGCGCCTTCGGCTTGGCGATGAACCAGCCCATCGCCGTATCGTTGAAACGCTCACCCACGTCGGCGTTCTCGGTCTCGGCGCCCTTCTCCCATTCCACCAGCAGCGGACGGGTGATGGTCGAGTTCCCGTCCACCACAATGAGATTGATCATGACCAGCTCGTCGGTCTTGTCGCGCAGGCCCTCTGCGGTCTTGATGCCGAACTCGAACAGCGCGAAGCGGAGGTCGCCCTCCCAGAACTGTGGGGTCGGCTTGTCCAGGGCACTGGCCGGGATGCCGTGCAGCGCTTGATTCTTGGCGACCTGGTCCTGTTCGGCCAGGGCCGCGAAGCCGGGGGCGAGGGCCGGGTCGAGCAGGACCGGCTCCAGTACCGCGCGGTGGCGCAGCAGTTCGGTCACATCGAACGTGGTGATCGGCCGCGGGTACTGCACCAGCACCGCGGGGCGGCGGCGGATGAACTGCACCGTGACCCGGTAGTGCCGCAGCACCTCGTAGTACAGGATGGTCAGCGTGTGCGCGTGGTTGTAGTTGGAGAAGGTGCGGGTCTGGATGGCCTCCTTCTCCTCCTGCCGCGCCTGGATGACGACGGTCGAATTCAGCTCGCGCGCGGCGGAACTCGCCTGACTGAAGCTGTCGCTGAGTACCTGTACGTTCTCCGCGGTGAGATCGCGGCTGCCGTCGCTGGTCGCGGTGGACCCGCCCATGCTCCAGGCGTTGCCGACCGCGGCCCCGAGTCCGACCACGCCGACGTTGCCGCTGCCGCTGCCGCCCGCGGAGGACGCCACGCCGCCCATGAAGGTGGAGCCGTGCTGCATCTCGCGCAGCCCCGCCTGCACGGTTTCGGTGATGGTGCGGTCGCGGTGGGTCTGATGCAGGATCTCCTCGGTGAGCTTGGTGTTCTCCTCGCGCTTGACCAGGCTGTCCCAGGACCAGTCGAGCACTGCCAGCTTCACCGACTCGCCCGGTGCCAGCGGCAGGCTGTAGAGGACCTCGCCGAGCGAATGCCCCAGCGCGCTCCAGGTGACCTTGTACTCGTCGATGTAGGCGGGCCGGTACGGCGTGGGGATCGGGGGCCCGGGCGGGTTGTCGCTGAGCCGGACGACCTGCCGGGTGACGAATTCGTGCAGGGAAAGTGTTGCCGGATAGAGGTTCTCGCAACCGTCCTCGCCGACCAGCTGCGTCGGATTGGTGGCGAACGACGACGGCGACAGCTGCCAGTCGGTGAGGCTGGGGTTCTGCATCGAGGCCATACCCGCCTCGTAGTGCGGCGGGTGTACATCCGGTCGCGGCACGACGAGCCGCCCGACCACCGCGCCGTCGGTGAAGCGGGCCTGCGCCAGCACATCGGTCCAGGAGGCGGCGCCGTAGGGCAGGGCGCGGATGGTGATGCGCTCCGGCGAGCCGCCGTCGCCCTCGTCGCCGTCCTCGGCCGCGCGGCGGACCGCCTGTCCGAACCGGCGCACCGCGACCTCGGTGTCGAGCCGGTGGCTCACGGGCGTGGGCACGCGGGTCAGGTCGTAGGAGATATAGCCGACGTGATCGGTCCAGAGCACGCCGAGCGGCGCGGCCCACTTCACCGATCGCTCGCAGTCCGCCGGGGTGTCGTCACCGCCGTCTCGTTCCCCGTTCTGCTCGCAGCCGGGGTCGTAGTGGACGACCACCTCGGCGAAGACCGGGTGCCGGACGATCGGTCCGCCGGTGTCCTTGTCGATCAGATAGAGGCCGAGGTGGGTGAAGGAGTCGATGGCGTCCATGGTCGGTGTCCGTTCGCGTGGCGATGGGATTTCGAACGGTAGCCGCCTGCTATATCCGCACGCCCGCGTAGTGCGCTACCCGAAACTCGGGCCGCGGGCCACGCTGTGCGGGCCGCGCCACTCGTGCCCGGCGCCGTCGGCTGTTGCCGAACCCCGGCGGTTTTGCGAGACTCGACCCCATTGAGAGAGCCACTCTCACTTGTGCAGTCTCTTCGAGGAGGGCCCATGTTGCGGGTTGTCCAGTGGGCCACCGGCGGGGTCGGCAAGGCCGCGATCCAGGCGGTGCGGTCGCATCCCGACCTCGAGTTGGTGGGGTGCTACGTGCACTCGGAAGCCAAGCGGGGCAAGGACGTCGGTGACATTCTCGGGTCGGAGAAGCTGGGTGTGACCGCGACCGACGATGTCGAGGAGATTCTCGCGCTGCCCGCGGACGCGGTGGTGTACGCGCCGCTGATCCCGAATTCCGGTGAGGTGGAACGCATTCTGCGGTCGGGTAAGAATGTGGTCACCCCGGTCGGCTGGTTCTATCCGGGCGAGCGCGATGCCGCCGTGGCGCGCGCCTGCCTCGACGGCGGCGTCACCCTGCACGGCATCGGCATAAACCCCGGCGGGACAACCGATGTGCATCCGCTGGTGCTCTCGGCGATGACCTCGGCGGTCACCTTCGTGCGCACCGAGGAATTCTCCGATATGCGGACCTACGACGCGCCCGACGTGCTGCGCTGGGTGATGGGATTCGGCGGCACTCCCGAACAGGCCCGCAAGTCCCCGATGCTCGGCATGCTGACCGGCGGTTTCACGCAATCCGCGCGAATGTGCTTGGACACATTGGGTTTCGCCGACGCCCGGATGCACACCACGCACGACATCGCGGTCGCGACCGCGCCGATCGAGTCGCCGATGGGGATCATCGAGCCGGGGCAGGTGGCCGGCCAGCGCTTCGTGTGGGACGCGGTGGTGGGCGAGCGGCCCGTGGTCCGCATCGCGGTCAATTGGCTGATGGGAGAACAGCATCTGGCACCGGCGTGGGAATTCGGGCCCGAGGGGGAACGCTACGAGATCGAGATCAAGGGCGATCCCGACACCTTCGTGGTCATCCGGGGCTGGCAACCGGCGACCATCGCGGAGGGACTGAAACGCAATCCCGGCATCGTGGCGACCGCGAACCACTGCGTCAATTCCGTGCCGTACGTGTGCGCGGCCGCGCCCGGCATCAAATCCGCCGTCGACCTGCCGGTCGTCGCCGGGCGCGCGCATCCGGATCTGGGGGCCGCGGGTGGCTGAGTCGCTGCGGGATCGGCAGAAGGCGCTGGTCCGCCGAGAGATCCAGCGAGCCGCGCTGCGGCTGTTCGCCGAGCGCGGGTTCGACGCGGTCACGACCGAGGAGATCGCGGCCGCGGCGGGCATCGGCCACAGCACCTACTTCCGCTACGTGGCCGCCAAGGAGGATCTGCTGCTCGGCACGCTGCGCAGGGCAGGTGCGGCCATTGTCGAGAACCTGCGGGCACGGCCCGGCGACGAGTCGGCCGAAACCGCCCTCTGCCGGGCGAGCCTGCGGTGGAGCCGTGCCTTCCGCGCCGACGAGGAGGCACTCGGCAACTGGCGCACCGCGATTCGGGCGGCGCCGCACGTGCTCGACCGGGTCGCCCTGATCGGTCCGGACGACCGGGCGCGGCTGGTCGAACTGCTGGCCGACCGGATGGGTGCGCGGGCCGACGACGACATTCGGCCCGGCCTGCTCGTCCACACGGTGATGGCGGCCGCCGAGTTCGCCTTCCTGCGCTGGCTGGCATGCGACGATCCGAACGGTCCCACGCTGCATCAGCTCACCGAGCAAGCCTTCGAGGGCACGCGCGCTCAATGCTGGAGGTAGCCGACGCCGTGTGGTCTGGCCCGGACCGTGGAGCCGAAGCCCTACCCAAAGTAGAACGTGTTCCTATAACGTCGGGCGTGTGCAGAAAGAACAACGCCCCGCCGTGGCCGACTGGTTCACTGTGGACGACGGCACGGTGCGTCTGAAGGGAAGCCGCTGTAGCGCCTGCGGTACGCCGTACTTCCCGCGCAACACGCTGGCCTGCCGCAATCCGCAGTGCGCCGCCCCGAAGGACGGCTCCGAACTGGCCGAGTACCTGTTTTCCACGCGCGGCCGGATCTGGTCCTACGCGGACGCACGCTACAAACCGCCCCCGCCCTATGTCTCGCCCGACCCGTTCGAGCCGTACGTGGTCGCGGCGGTGGAGCTCGAGGTCGAGCAGATGGTGATTCTCGGGCAGGTGGTGCGCGGGCTGACCGTGGACGACCTGGCCGTCGGCATGCCGGTCGAACTGACCGTCGGCGTGCTGTACGAGGACGAGGACGCGGAGCACACGGTGTGGATGTGGAGGCCGGTCGATGCCTGACACCAACGAGCGCGATATCGCCGTCCTCGGCGCGGGCATGCACCAGTGGGGCAAATGGGGACGCAATTTCGTCGAATACGGACTGGTGGCGGCGCGTGCGGCGCTGGCCGATGCCGGGGTGGACCAGCGCGATGTCGGTTACATCGCCGGTGCGGACACCATCCGCAACGGCTATCCCGGATTCGTCTCGGGCGCCACATTCGCCCAAGCGCTGGGCTGGTCGGGGGCGCGGATCTCGAGCAGCTACGCCGCCTGCGCCTCGGGCGCCCAGGCCATCGCCAACGCGCGGGCGCAGATCCTGGCCGGGCTGACCGATGTGGCGCTGGTGGTCGGCGCGGACGCCGCCCCGAAGGGCTTCTTCCAGCCGGTCGGCGGGGAACGCCGCGACGATCCGGACTGGCTGCGGTTCCATCTGCTCGGCGCGACCAATCCCATCTATTTCGCGTTGTACGCTCGCCGCCGGATGGCGCTGCACGGGGCCACACTGGACGACTTCGCCGCGGTGAAGGTGAAGAACGCCAGGCACGGGCTGAACAACCCGTACGCGCGGTATCGCAAGGAGGTGTCGGCCGAGGAGGTCGCGGCGTCGGCGGTCGTCTCGGATCCGCTGCGGCTGCTGGACATCTGCGCGACCAGTGACGGCGGCGCCGCGCTGGTGCTGACGTCGATGGAGTACGCGCGCCGGCACGGCAGCACCGAACCGGTCCGGATCCGGGCGCTGTCCACGGTGACGCCGACGTTCCCGAAGACGGTGCTCGACCTGCCGGATTTCGCGACCGACTCCGCCGTGGCCGTGTCGCCGCCGTCGCGCACGTTCCGTTCCGCCATCGCGCACGCCGCCTACGAGGAGGCCGGGATCGGTCCCGCCGACCTGTCCTTCGCGGAGGTCTACGATCTGTCCACCGCGCTCGAGCTGGACTGGTACGAGGACATCGGCCTCTGTGAGATCGGCGGCGCCGAGGAGCTGTTGCGCAGTGGCGCAACGACTCTGGGTGGGCGTGTGCCGGTGAATCCGAGCGGTGGGCTGGCCTGCTTCGGTGAGGCGATCCCCGCGCAGGCGATCGCCCAGGTCTGCGAGCTGACGTGGCAGTTGCGGGGTCGAGCCGAGGGTCGGCAGGTGGACGACCCGCACGCCGGGATCGCGGTGAACCAGGGCTTGTTCGGGCACGGCTCGGCGATCATCGCCACCCGCTGACCCCGCACCGGCTTCCGGACGGCCCGCTCCTGAGTACCGTCGCTCCGGCGACGGCCTGAATCACGCACGCCGCCAGCAATATCCAGATGATCGGCCCCCAGTCGTCGGAGTGCACGCGCAGCGTGCTGAGCGCGGCGACACCGCCACCCGCCACCGCGTATCCCGCGCCGTGCGTCACCGCCGACAGCGTGGTGGCGGGTCGCGGCCCGGGCGCGCTGAGCGGTATCAGTGTGAGGATCAACGACAGCCCGCCCAGTCCGACGCCGACCCCGATCGCCCACAGCCAGGGCACGACCGCGGGCGCCCACCACAACCCGAGCAGACCCACGGCCGGAAGCCCGGTGACCGCCAGGATCGGGATGTCGCGCCCCGGGCCGCCCCAAGCCCGCCGCACCCAGCCGGGCAGCACCACGGCGACCGGAATACCTGCGGCAGCGGCGAGCCCGAGCAGCACCCCCGCCCACGTCCCGTCCACACCGGCGTCGCGATAAATCGAAGGCAGCCAGCTCATCACGGCGAACGCGCCCACCGCCCACCCCCCGAACAACACCGCCATCGCCCACGCCAACCTGCTACCCCATATTCGACCTCGCAGCGAGACCACACCACCACCCCGCAACCCCCGATCGTGCTCGGCTCGGTCCTCCGAAGTCCGGGTGCCCTGCGCGGCGTCGCCACCGGCCCGCGACCCCCGGTCGTGCCCGTCGGAAGTCCGGGTGCCGTGCGCGGCGTCGTCGGCGGTCCGCGAACGGTGATCGTGCCTGTCGGAGGTCCGGGTGCCGTGGGCGGCGTCGTCGGCGGTCTGCGAACGGTGATCGTGCCTGTCGGAGGTTCGGGTGCTCTGCGCGGCGTCGTCACCGGTCCATGAACCGCGATCGTGGCCGTCGGAAGTCCGGGTGCTCTGCGTGGCGTCGGTCCGTGCGGGTGGGCTGGGGGCGGGGGTATTCGGCTGCCATCGGGCGCGGAGCCAGAGGGCCAGGGCTACGGCGCACAGTGGGGCCCACAGGGCCAGGCCCCAGCGCCAGGAGGAGGCCGCGCTGATCGGGGCGGTGGCGAAAGCTCCTGCGGCGCTGCCTATGCCGATG
The DNA here is from genome assembly GCF_014466955.1 of Nocardia wallacei. Classification (NCBI taxonomy): domain Bacteria; kingdom Bacillati; phylum Actinomycetota; class Actinomycetes; order Mycobacteriales; family Nocardiaceae; genus Nocardia; species Nocardia wallacei. The sequence continues at coordinate 2,874,330 of NZ_AP023396.1, forward strand.
GCGGGGGCGTAGATCGCGGTGAGGCGGGGCATCAGGGCGCCGGAGCGGGCCGCGAGGACGGGGAGGAGGGTGGCGAGTACCGCGGTAGCCAGCGCCGTGATGGTGGTGCCCGCCAGCAGGGCTACCGCACCGCCCGTGACTCGGAGCAGCTGTCCGGCGGTCATGACGGCGAGTGCGGCGGTCACGGTGCGGGCCGTACCCCAGCGCGCCGCCGCGCGCGGGGTCAGGACGCCGCCCAGCGCGTAGCACCACAGCGGCACGGTGACGACCCAGCCGAGCACGGCCGGATCGAATTCCGCTGTCTCCGGGACGAATCCGAGCGCCGCACCCAGGGCGGTAATGGGTGGGCGCAGGCTGAAACCGGCGGCGGCCATGGCGATCGCGAGCGGTAGCCACGGCGGTGCGCCGGAGTCGTCGCGCGCCGGGTCCGCCGTCGTCTCGCTGGTGCTGCCGGTCATGGCGCCGCCTTCAGTGCGGAATCGGTTGTGCGCGGGGGCCGTTGGTGTCCAGCGGCAGCCCGAGCAATCGGCTCACATTGCGCCACGCGACGTCCTCGACCAGTTCGTCGTCGGCGGCGATACCCAGGCTCTCGACCCGCCACCGGCTGCGCAGGGCGGCCGACTGCGGACCCATCTCCTCCATCGGATAGTCCTGCGCGAACCCGACCCGGCCCGCTCCGGCCGCCTCGACCGCGGCCCAGAACGCCAGCGGGTCGGTCACCCCGGAGGTCGTCACGAACAGGTTGGTGCGCAGGTAATGGGAGGGCAGCTCCCGCAGGCGATACCCATGCCGCTCGGCATTGGCCACCTGCCACCGCGAGTCCAATCGCGACGGCGCGGCCAGCAGCCCCTCGCCCGCGTGCCCGAGGATCACTGTCAGGCCGTCGGTCGGCGTGCGATCGAAGACCCCCGCGAACAGCAACCGCAGGAAGTGTGCCGCCGTCTCCACTCCCCATCCGAACAGCGGCCCGCGCAACTGCGGGTGACCCTCTGCCCACGCGGCGCCGCCCGGCGAGTTCGCCGGATGCAGGTACAGCGGCACGCGCAGTTCGGCCACGGTCGCCAGGAAGTCCCGGTACTGCGGCTCGTCCAGGTAGGAACCGCAGGTGTGCCCGTTGACCAGCACCCCGACCATGCCGAGTTCCAGTACGGCCCGGCGCATCTCGCGCACCGCGGCCGCCGGATCCTGCAGCGCCACGGTGGCGAATCCGGCGAAGCGGCCGGGCGCGTCGGCCACCGCCGCGGCGATCAGGTCGTTGGTGCGCGCGGCGAGCAGGGTGGCCTTGGCGGCGTCGGGTTCGATCTGGATGCCGGGCGCGGTGGGGGAGAGCACCTGCATCGTCACGCCCTGGGAATCCATGTCGGCGAGCCGTTCCGCCCCGACATCGCGTAGTTTCGCCTCCGCCCGCGCCCAGTACGCGGCGTCGAGATTGGCGCGCGCCCCGCTGAGGTACTCGGCGAGGAAATCCGGGAGCATGTGCTCCTCGATGGTGACGATCCGGCCGGGTGTCCCCGGTTCGGGCGATGACGGCATCGGTTTCCCTTCTGTTCCGATCAATTTCGGCACGTGCGGTCAGCCGACCGCGATCTCGCTGCGATGTGCGTCCGAGTGGTCCGCCGCGCTCGGCGCCTCGGGCAGCAGGGCGCGCCCGGCGAAGGCGTCCATGCCGAAACCCGGGCCGAACCCCGCGCCGAGCAGCGGCGCGCCCCACCCGGGACGCAGCTCGGGCCGGTCGGCGATCAGGGCCAGCGCGTCGAGCACCGCCGTGGACATGAGATTGCCGCGGCGCAACGACAGCCACGCGGGAGCGACCTGGTGCGCGCTGAGCCCGAGCGCCCGCGCGGCGTCGCGGATGATGGTGTTGCCGCCCGAGTGCAGCGCGCAGATGCCGAGATCCGTTGCGGCCCAACCCTGCCGGTCCAGCAGGCCGCGCAGCGCCGGGCCGAGCGCCGAGATCGACCGCACCGCATCGGTCGTGAGGCGGAAGCGCAGGCCCTGGTCCGTGGCGGTCCAGGCGATCGCGTCCGGCGTCCCGGGGACCTCGTACCGCGTGACGTCGGCTATCTCGAAGCCCGTATCGAGCGAACAGGACACGACGGCGGCCGCGGCGGCGTCGGAGAACAGCGTGCTGGACACGATGCTGCCCACCAGACCGACCTCGTCCAAGCCGGTTTCGAGGTGGAAGTGCGGCGAGGCGAAATCGGCGGTGACGATCAGCACGGTGTCGTCGGGATGGGCGCGCAACCAGGTGGCCGCCATCGTGATGGCGTGCGCCCCGCCCCGGCAACCCATGCCGAACACCGGCATCGCCGCGCAGTCCGGGCGCAATCGCAGCGCCTGCGCCACCGCGCTCACCGGCGACGGCATCGCGATCAGCGTCGATGTCTCGAGGATCACCACATCCACGTCCGGACCGGACCGCCCGGCCGACCGCAACGCGGCACGAGCGGCCGGAATCGCATAGGCGTGCAAGGCTTCCCAGGCATGCCGGTTGCGGTCGGCGAGGCCGTGGTCGGCGAGGATTCGCTCGATCGGCAGGTGCAGCGGGTGGGTGTCGATCGCGAGCCGTCCGGCCATGTCGAGCGCGCGCCGCACCGCCGCGGCCCGGGCGCTGCCGGCCGGGAAGACGCCGTCGTACTGCTGTCCCACGGCGGCGACCATGGCGGCGTGGGTGACCTCGTGCGGCGGCACCGCCACCACCGGAACCGACATTCTGGGAGGTAACGCGGGTGAGTTCACAGGTCCGTGCTGTCCAATCTCTCTGCGCTCGGCCCCCGTACGCGACAGTGAGCGGGTGACGGCGCGCAATCAGAATCGGACGTCCGCTACGCGGGCGACAGTAGGGATATCCCTACATCTGCCCCGTCCCGGCATTGCGAACGATTCGCTGCGACAACAGGTCCGCGGCTGGCTAGTATCCACGCGGCAAAGCCCGGAAGATTCGATGGCCGGGCTCGCGATCACCTGGAGGTGACGTGTCGGTGGTATCACCGGGACGAGGTGTCCGGCCACTGGTAGGGCGTGAGGCGCCGCTGCGCGTATTGGAGTCGGGGTTGATGACCGTGCGAACCGGGGCGTCCGCGGCGATCTCGGTGATCGGCGAACCCGGCATCGGCAAGACCCGGCTGCTGCGGGAGGCGGTGTCGCGCGCCGAGATCCTCGGCTTCCGGGTGCTCGGCGCTCGCGGCACCGAACTGGAACACGAGATTCCCTTCGGCGTCGTGATCGACGCGCTCGACCAGCCCGTGGGCGCGCTGCGCCCCGACGAAGTGCGGGACCTCGACGCCGACGCGCTGGCGGAGCTGGCGCGCCTGCTTCCGGCACTGGCCCGGTGGGCCTCCCCGCTGGCGACGCCGTTGCAGATCGAGCGGCACCGCTGCCACCGCGCGCTCCGTATCGCCTTGCGGCAGCTGACTTCTCGGCAACCGGTACTGCTCGTGCTGGACGACGTGCACTGGGCCGACCACGCCTCGGTGGAATTCATCGCGTACCTGCTGCGGCACCGAGTGCCGAGGTTGGCCCTGCTGCTCGCCCATCGTGCCCGGCAGCTCCCGGACGCCTACGCCTCGGTGCTCGCGCCCGCCGTGTACGACGGGACACTCACCCCGCTCGAGCTCGGGCCGCTGACCGTGGCGGAGGCCGCCGAACTACTCCCGGAATACCCGCTGACCTGCACGGAACTGGCCGAGCTGCATGCCGAATGCGGCGGCAACCCCTTCTACCTCCTCGAACTCGCCCGCGCGCGGCTCCGTTCCGGCGCCTCCGCTCCACCCGGCATGCTCACCCCCGACGAGTCGGGGGTGCCGCCCGCCATCGCGGCGGCACTGGAGCAGGAAGTACGGGCGCTCACCCCGCCCGCGCGGCTGCTGCTGCAGGCCGCGGCCGTCACCGGCGGCGTATTCGACATGGAGCTGGCCCTCGCGGTCTCCGACCTGACCGAGGACGAATCACGCGGCGCGGTGGACGAATTGGTGCGGTCCGGGATCGTGCAGGAAACCCGGGCGCCCGGCCGCCTCGGATTCCGCCATCCCATCGTGCGACTCGCCATCTATCAGCGCGCCGGATACGGCTGGCGGCGGCGCGCGCATCGCCGGGCCGCGGCGGCGCTGGCCCGTCGCGGCGCGGCGTTGCCGGTGCGCGCTCATCACATCGAGTACTGCGCCGAGGTCGGTGACGAGCAGGCGATCGAACTGCTGACCGAGGCGGGCGTCTCCGCCGCACCACGCGCTCCCGCCGCGGCGGCACGGTGGTTCCGCGCGGCCCTGCGCCTGCTGCCCGACGCCGCGGCGGCGCAGCGACGGCTGTCGCTGTCGATGGCACTCGCCGACGCGCTCAGCGTGACCGGTCACCTCGGTGAATGCAGCGCGGTGCTGCGCGAGGCGCTGGCGCTGCTCCCGGCCGGCGAACTCACCGACCGGGTGGCGGTCATGGCTCGCATCGCCCTGACCGAGCAGCGGCTGGGCAATGCCGCGGAGGGACGGCGGCTGCTCACCGCCGCCCTGTCGCTGACCACTCCCGGCAGTCTCGAGGCCGCCGGGCTGCGGCTCGAACTGGCCAAGAACCATCTGATGATGCGTGATTGGCAGGAGGCCGCCGCGGTCACCAAGGCGGTCCAGCGCAGCGCGGGAGTGCGCGGCGACCGGCGGCTGTACCTGGTCGCCACGGCGGCCAGCGCGTACATGAGTTCCATGCACCTCGGCCAGTCGCTGGTCGACGGCCTGACCTATCTGGACGAGGCGGCCTCGGCACTGGACGGCCTGACCGACACCGAGGTCGCGCCCGCTCTGCTCGACGGGCTCACCGACGTCGCCTACACCGAGGTGGCGCTGGAACGCTGGGAGAACGCCGTGACGCACTCGGAACGGGGCATCCGGCTGTGCCGCGACACCGGACACGGGCGGCATCTGGTCGAACTCCAGCATCTGCAGGCCCTCGGACTGATGATGCAGGGGCGGCTCGAGAGCGGTCTGTCGGCGGCGGCAACGGCCGTGGAAACCGCTCTGCTGCTGGACAATTCGCCTATCGTAGCGCTCACCGAGGCGACCCGCTGCTGGCTGCTGATGCTGCTGGGCCGCACCACCGACGCGCTGGCCTCCGGTGCGCTCGCGATGCGAGTCAACGCGCGGATGCCGAGCGCGATGAACGCCTGGCACGCCCCGCTGGTCTACGGTTGCGCGCTCGTCGAGGCGGGCCGCCACCGCCAGGGGCGGCAGGAACTGGTGCGGGTCGCGGGCGGCGAACTGCACGACGCGATGTTCCCGACCACCATGCCGCACTTCTACCGATTCCTCGTCGACGCCGAACTGGCACTCGGCCTGGTGGAAGCGGCCGAGCGGACCACGCGGCACGTCGAGGAGATCGTCGCGGCCATGCCCGCCATGCACATGCGCCGCGGCGACGCGCGGTACTGCCGGGCGCGGGTGCAGTCGGTCCGCGAGGAGACCCGCGCGGCCGCCGCCAGCGCGGAGCAGGCGGTGCTGGCCTACGACGCCGCCCGCACGCCCGTCGACGCCGCTCGCTCGCGCGTCCTGTTCGGCCACGTGCTGGCCGACCTGGACGATTTCGCCTCGGCGCGACGGGAATTCGACAGCGCGCTGGCGGCGGCCGAACTGTGCGGGGCCGGACGGGTCGTCGAACGGGCGCGCGCGGGGCTGCGCCGGATAGGGGAGCGCCACTCCGACCGATCCGGCGGTGCGGTGACACGCCTGGGCGGGCTCACCGAGCGGCAATCGGAGATCGTCAACCGGGTGGTCCTCGGCCGGACCAACCGGCAGATCTCGCAGGAACTCTACGTCAGCGAGAAGACGGTCGAGGCGCACCTCACCCGCTTGTACACCAAGTTCGGCATCTCCTCCCGCGCCGAACTGGCCGCGCTGGCGGCCAGCGAGCGGATCCGGCCGCACACCTGAATTCCCGGAGCCACGGCGCGCGGAAGCCGGTAGCGGCACGGCCGCATTGGTAGAGTCGGGACGCTGATCGGGTCGGCAAGACATGAGGAGACTAGGGATGGCTGAGGTCGTGGTCGCCGAGGTTCGGTCGGATAGCCAGCCCAGGTCCGGGCAGAAGGGCCGATCGAGCGCGAACTTCTCGCTCGCCGATGTTCCCGACGGTGCCCGGGAACTGGTGTGGCGCACCGAACCCGACCACGCGGCGATCAGATTCAGTGTGCTGGCGGACGTCCGGGCCAATTACGACAAGCCGGTGCTGTCGAACATCGTCTCCGGCTCGCGGACGCCCGTCCCGCGGGAGCGACAGTCGTTGTCGCGCCGGGGTTTCTACATCGCCCACCCGTCCGGCTCGCCGGACGGCGGCTTCGTGGTTCGGGTCTACGCCCTGCTGCCCTGAGCCACCGGCTCGATGCGCGCCAATGTCCGTGCACTGCCGTCGACTTCGAGTTGCACGTGCAGCGCGGCGTCGTCCTGCCAGGCGCGGATCGACACCTCGTCGCCCGCCATCACGGCACCGGCGTGCTCGAGGATCACCCGGTGCGGCAGCGCGGCCGCGGCGGGAAACCGCGCCAGCGCCTCCTCGACCGCTTCCCAGTGCACGGCATTGTTGACGTGCCCGTAGCGGTCGACGTCGGTGACGCGCAACGGGAACGGCCACACCTCGGCCTCGGGATCGGTCCACTCGTGCAGCGCGGCGCGCCACCGCAGCCGATGCTCCGTGGTCGCCGCGAGCATCGGTGCCATGAAACGGTCGCTCATCCGCGCCGGCCGCGCGCCCTCGATGTCCACGTGGATGAGGAACATCTCCGTCTCGATCAGGCCGCCGTGCTCGCTGCGCACCTGAATACGCATGTTGCACCAGCGATTCGACAGCGCCGACGGCCAGCGGCGCAGGTGCACGCGATCGCCGAACTCGATCGGCCGCAGGACGTCGATCACGGTGCGGCGCACGATCCAGCCCGGATGCAGGTCGCCCTCCTCGACCACCTGCAGATGGTCGTACCCGATGTCCTGCAGATACCGGGCCACCGCATCGAGCCGCAGTCGCTCGTCGCCGCCGGTGTCGCCGAGCCGCACCGGCCATTCCTCGTGGAAGGCCCGGCTCTCGTCCGGGCACGGCGGCAGCGGAAACGCGATCTGTGCCGAACGGTCGGCGGTGCTGACGGCGCCCATGCACGCTCCTTTCGCAGGTTCCGCGCGAGCCTACCCACCGGAGCTCCCCGCCATCCGATCCGACACGGCGCGCGTGACCGCGATCCGGTCGGAGCGGTGAACGTCAGCCGGGGCGAGACGGTCCACGCGGTCGGTGAGCACGTCCGGCCGGGCCGAAGGTGTGCGCGGAATGCGGGTGAGTACGGTGCTCGGCCGCGTGCTCGTGTGCCGTGACCCGCGCAGTCGGCGGGCAACCGGTTGTCGTGGCGGCACGGTGCGGAGCCCCGGGGCGCGGGGCTTCGATGTAGCGAGCCGGAATTCTCGTGCTCTCCGTCGGCGCGGATGCGGCGGGGATGTCGGTGGTCGTCGTTAGGCTGCGGACATGGTGAGGTCCGATACGGCGGTACGCCGCTTGCTGCGTGAGATGGGAAAGTTGCTGCAGCCGTACGGGTTCGAGGGCACGGAGCCGACATGGGTGCGGGTCGCGGCGGGCGGCGTCGCGTCGGTGGGCCGCACCCGGGTGTCACGGTCATGGTCCGGCGGGCGGCAGGAGATCGCGTTCGGGCTGGCGGTGAACGCGACGCCCACCGCGTGGTGGGAGTTCTGCAACTGGCGCAACGCGCAGCTCGGTGTGCCGACCGTGCCGCTCGCGGCGGCGAGTGGCCCCGGCCTGCTCGGCGCGGAGGCATTGCCGGACGAGCTGACCAGGATGTGGACGCTGCGCTCGGACGCGCGACAACCGGGTCAGCATGTCCTGCAAGACGATATCGAGGCCGTCCGCGCCGAGCTGCCGCGTCGGGTGCACGCCTACGCGCGCCGGGCACTGCGGCTGCTCGAGCCGGACCGTTATCTCGACGAGTTGTCGGCCCGGCCCGTGGCGGGCGGCCGATACCGGGAGGCGATGGTCGTCCTGCTCGCCGAGCGCGGCCCCGGCGCGCGCTTGGACGCCGAATGCGAGGAACTGCGCCGATGTTTCGCGGTCGGCGACGCCCGCGCCTACGCGGAGCAGGTCATCGGCTATGCCCGCGCCCGCGCCGACGGTCTGATGCGCGCACCGACCGGTGATTTCGCCGATACGCCGTCGTAGTCCGGCCCATACAGTGGTCCGGGTGATGCGACAACGGCACTCCGGCATCCGCCCCGATCCGAATCTCGCGGGACCGCCGAGGGGGAGTCCGCCGCGGCTGCGGTCGCTGCGCGGACCGGCGTACGCCATCCTTGTCGCCGTCGCCGTCGTTCTGGTCTTCCGGCTCGTCGAGTGGGGTATCCACGTGCGCAACTACCTGTTGCACGCGGATTTCGAGAACGGGGAGCTGGAACGCGCGCAGTACCTGACGGATCTGGAAGCCGCCCGGTCGTGGCTCGGGATCACCACCGTGACGATGCTCGCCCAAGCGGTCGCGGGCGTGCTGTTCGTCGTCTGGTTGTACCGAGCGCGGAGCAACGCCGACGCGCTTTCCCCTGCGCGGCACCGTCTTCCGCGGGTCTGGGCGGTGCTCGGCTTCCTGCCGTTGCTGAACTTCGCGCTGCCGCCGATCGTGCTGGACGACGTGCAGCGCGCCGTGCACCCCGATACACCCCTTGCGGCGGTGCGCCCGCGTGGCAACTCGACGACGGCCGTGGTCACCCTCTGGTGGCTGTCGTTCGTCCTCGGTTCGCTACTGCTCGCGATCCTGTCCCTGGCCATGTCGATGGTCGGCACCCAGCCCGCCGACGCCGGGCGCTTCGGCGGCGCCGTCCTGGTCTTCCTCGCCGGTGTCGCACTCATCGGCACAGCCGCCGTCCTGCTGGCCGTGCTGCTGCGGCGAGTGGAGCGCTGGCAATCCGCGCGCGCCGCCCTGCACCGGTGAGCGGGTCGCCACGCGCCCGGCCCCGAGAACCGTACGAAACGGACACCTGGTCGAGTGTGGCGCCGTGGCGGCACAGCGAAGGTTAGGGTTGTCGGCATGTCAGCGGGGTATTCCGGGACAGCCGAGAGTGCTGAGCGGGCGGACGATTTCGTCGGGCGCGACCGGGAACTGGACGCCCTCGTCGCGCTACTCGCGCGCGGTACCCGGCTGGTGACACTGATCGGTCCCGGCGGCATCGGCAAGACCCGGCTGGCGGCGCAGGCGTGCCGACGCCTGGAACGGTCCCGCCGCACCGGCGTGCACTGGTGCCGCCTGGCCCGCGTTCCCGCGGGCAGCCCGGTGGCGGTCCTCGACGAGGAGATCGCCAGATCTGTTGTGTCGGCGGACTATTCGGGCCGCTCGGCGTGGGAGGCCGCGGTCAGCGCACTGTCCGGTGCGACGGCCCGGCCGGTGCTGGTGATGGACAATTGCGAGCACGTGCTGGCGAGCGCGGGGGCGGTGATCGCACGGCTGCTCGAGGCGGTCCCGGCGCTGTGTGTGGTGGCGACCAGCCGCGAGGCCGTCGGCTGGGTGGACGAGTACCGGTTCATCGTGCCGCCGCTGTCGCAGGAGCAGGCGCTGGCGTTGTTCCGCCGGCGCGCCGAGATGGCCGGGCACCCGATCGTCGGCGCGGACCAGGCGGCCGTCGCGGAAGAGATCTGCCGCCACATGGACGGGCACCCGCTGTTCGTGCGCCTGGCCGCCGGCTGCCTGGTCCGCCGGCCGCTGGCGACGATCCTCGAGCAGTTGGCGGACGACCCGGAGAGCGATCGCCGCCTGGACTGGCCGGGCCCGGCGCTCGGTGGCGAGCCCCGGCACCGCACCATCGGCGAGGTCATCGGCTGGTCCTACGGCCTGTGCGGGGAGCAGGAGAAGCTGCTCTTCGATCGGTTGTCGGTGTTCGCCGGTGGCTACGACACCGGCCCGCCCGCCGGGCCCGCCGCGGTCGGGGCCGAGCCGGAAGCGATCCGAGCCGTCTGCGCCGACCCGGACGACGAACCCGCCGTGGCGCGAAAACCCCTCGCCCGCAACGAGATCGAGCCACTGCTGGAACGCCTGGCCGAGCAGTCGCTGGTGACCCGGCACATCAGCACCACCGCCGTGCGCTACTCACTGTCGGAGAATCTGCGCGTCTTCGCCCGGCAGCGACTGAGCGAGCGGAGTACAAGCGGCACGGACGAGCCCGCGCGGCTGGCCGCCCGCCACCGCGACTACTACCGTGACCAGGTGCTGTCCGCGGCGACCGGATGCTTCGGCCCGGCCGAGCGCGATCTGATGGCCTGGGCCGCCGGCTCGTGGAACGACATCGTGACCGCGATAGAACGTAGTCTCGCCGTGGGCGACGGCGGCACCCACGGACTGGAAATCTGTGTCGGGCTGCTGACCCTGCGCCTGCCGTTCTTCCAGGGTTCGCTGCGTGAGATGCGCGCGTGGACCGAACGCGCGCTCGCGGTCACCGGCACGGCGGCGCCGGACGAACTGCGGGTCACCGCCCGGGCGCTGTTGATCTGGATCACCCTGTGCCAGGGTGAGATTCGCCATGCCGAACGCATGCTCGACGACTGTGTCGAGGACTGCGCGCCCGGCCTCGGATCCGGCTGGCGGGAGGACCCCCGGACGGATGCCGGGTTGCCCGCGGCCGTCGATTTCGCATGGGGCGTCGAACTCATGCTGGCCCGCCGGGATCCGGTGTCGGTCACCGTCCTCGAACGCGCCCGGGACAAATTCGACCGGGCCGGGAACATCTCGGGCTCGATTCCCAGTGAACAGTTCGCGGCACTCGCGTCGGCGTTGCTCGGCCCGCCGGAGCAAGCCCGGCGCCTGGCCCAGCGCTACCTGGACCGCACGGCCGCCGCGGGCATGTCGTGGACGCGGTCGTGGGCGCAACTGACCTGGTCGATCGCATTGACCAGACTGGGTGAGCCGGTCGAGGCGCTGGCCGTGCAGCGCGCCGTGCTCCAGGCGCTGACGCCGTCGCGTGAGCAGTGGGGTGCGTTGTGGGCGGTCGAATTCCGGACCTGGTCGCTGGCGCGGCTGCTCGTCGACCCGCCGTCCGGCCGAGCGGGGGAGCGGCGCGCACCGGCCGCGCTGGCGACCGAGATCGCGCTGTTGGCAGGCGGCACCCGGCGCATGCGTGACCGGCTGGGTGTCGACATCGAGCAACTGGGTCCCTTCGCCGATTACAGTCGCGACGCGGTGCGTGCGGCCGAAAAGGTGCTCGGCGCACGGGCTTTCGACGCGGCCGTGGCCCGCGGCGCGGAACTGCGGCCCGAGTCGAGCGAGGTGCAGCGGCTGGCGATGGGCACGCTCAGCCTCGCCGAGCGGCCGGCCCCGGCCCGGCGCGGCGGCGAGCCAGCGCCGCGCTGGCACACCCTCACGGCCGCCGAACAGGAGGTCGCCGGGCTGGCCGCGGCCGGTTGGACCAACGCCGAAATCGCCGCGCGCCGAGGACGTTCGCGCCGCACCGTCGACGCCCAGGTAGCGGCGATCCTGCAGAAACTTCAGATCACCTCCCGCTCCGCCATAACCCGCTTCGTCCCCGCCGCCTTCCCCGGCCCGGAATCACCCGGCGGCCCCACATCCGCGCCCCACTAGCCCGCGACCGTCCGGCAGCTCAGCGCCCCGCCACCTCATGCACGGTGCTCCGGCAGCTGCGCCCCCTGGCTCGCATACCGATCCTGGCACCGATGCCGAAACCCTTACCTAGGTAGTCATCCTGGGCTCCGCGGCTGCTCGCGGTGGGCGGCCGCGTCGGCCGAGTGGCGAGCCAGTGGGAGGTGTGAGCGCGGTGATGTGCTGTGTGGTGCTCGGTGGTCTGATGCTGTTCGGCCCGCGGATGGTGTGGCTGTGGCGATCGCTGCGAGCGCGGAACGGCGTGGCCGCGAGTACGGCCGTGCTCGGTGAGGTCGCCACCTCCCGGCATCTGGTGGTGTCCACTCGAGTCGGGCGGGCCCGATGACCGCGGTGGCCGGTGCTGTTCCGGCCCACCGGATGCGGGGGCCGATGACCGCGCGGTGGTTCGCCCGGACGGCGGCCGTCGTACTCGTGGTGTGGGTGGTCGCGGGGGCCGGACCCGCACTCGCCGGGCTGTCGCTGCCGTGGCGGGCGTTCGGCGCCGGATTGATCGTTCCCGGTGCGGGACTCGTCGTGGCGGTGCCGCCGCTGCACCATCCCTTCGACACGGCCATGGTCGTCGGCCACGCGGTGATCGTCGCCGCCGAGGCGGCCGTACTCGGCTGGGCGCTGCGCAGATTCCGCGTCGGTGTGGCGGTCGCGGGCGTGGTCGTACCGGTCGCGCTGATCATCGGAGTCCTGGTCGCTCCGGGCGCGGTGGTGGTGACCGGCCATATCGCGGGGTTCGCCGGTGTCCTCGCCGCGTCCGGCTGGGCCTTCGCCTTCCGGTGTATCGCCCGTTCGGACTATGTGACGCTGCCGGTCATCGTGCTCGCCGCGGCCACGGCCGGCGCGGGTCTGGCGGCGTATCACGGCGCCATGCCCGGACCGTTCACCTGGTTCTCCTGGGCCGCGCTCGGCGTGGCGGTGACCGGCGCCGGGGCCGCCATGACACGCGACCTGATCCGGCACCGCGCCGCGGTGGCGCTCGGGGCCGAGCGCGCCCGATATCTCGCCGAGCGCCGGGTGGCAGCCCGCACCAATCCCGTCCCGCTGCAACGCTCCACAACGACCCCGCCGGTGACCGAGGCGAGCACCGACCAGCTCGCACTGCTGCGCCATCTGCTGCGCATCGCCCTGCGTCCGCCCGGTGACTGGAGCGGATTCGACGGCGAGGGCCCGGGTCCGTTGCAGCAGTACCGATATCAGGTCAACGCACTCGGCTGGGCGTTGTCGATGTACGCCTACTCGCACACCCCCGCGCTGCGGGGCCCGGTGCACGCCGCGCAGTCGATGCTGCTCGACCGGCTCCGGGATCCCGCCGTCTGGCGGTACTGGTACTGGGAGAACCTGCTGGGCAACTGGGACTTTCGCCGGCGCCGGACGGACCCGATCGATGTGCGGCAGAACATCATGTTCACCGGATACCTGAACCTGCAGCTGGGCATGTTCGAACAGGCGACCGGTGATACCCGCTTCCGCGTCCCGGGCGCACTCGAATTTCCTTCGCCGTCAGGTTTTTCCGCGGCCTACGACCACGACGCGATCAACGCGATCGTGGTCCGCAATTTCGACAGCGACCTGTGCCTGTGGCCGTGCGAGCCGCTGCCGATCGGACGGTCGCGCACCCGGGGCCTGGTATTCCCCTACTGCAACGCCGTGAGCGTCGCGGGCGTCGCCGTCGCCGACGCACTGCGCGGTTCCGCCGCGGCCGCCGAGATCGCGCCGCGGCTGCGCCAGGCACTGGAGACCGAATTCACCGCCGCCGACGGCGATCTGGTGACCTTCCTCGCCTCCGGCCTCGGTCTCACCGCCCGTGGCTTCCGCGGCCCGACGACTACGGCGGGCATCGTCGCGTTCCTCGCCCCACTGCTCCCCGAGACCGCCTGGCGCGCTTGGGAAGTCCTGCGCCGGGAATGGCTGGAATCCGGACAGTACCTGCTCCCCGGCACGGGTGGGTCGGAATCGCCCACCGCCGCCGACTGGGGATCGCAGGCGGCGACCAACGCCGAACCGCTGGCGGCGGCCATGCTGCTCGCACAGGAAACCGATGCGCGGGACTGGCATTCGTCGCTGTGGCGCGCGGCCACCGATCAACTGCGGTTCGGTGACCGTGAGAATCCGGCGGGCGCACGAGGTTTCATGGAGGCATCGGTACACGCCAATGGGATGCTGGGTCTCGGCAGCCTGGGCCGGCCGCGCGCACTCACCGACATGATGTCGCGGCCACGGCCGGCCGCCTGGGACCACGGCCCGCGCATCGCCGAACTACCGCACCCGGATGTGCTGGTGGCCAGGGCGGTAGGCGACGGCATCGGGCTGGACGCCGTCTTCCGGGCGGGCGTGGCGCCGGGACGCTACGCCGTGGTGCTCGATCGGCTCCGGCCCGCACGGCCCTATTACGCACACGGTGCCACCGAATCCGTCATCCACGCCGACGCGCACGGCGCCGCCCGCATCACCATCGACCTGCACGATCGCACCGTGATCGAACTGAGGCCCGCATGACCAGCTCACCGATCGACGCCGACGGCCCCCGGGTCGCCCTGTACGCGCCGGAGTTCGCCACCGAACCGCACCGTGCCTACCGCCGGATGCGGGAGCGCTACGGCTCGATGGTGCCCGTCGAACTCGCTCCCGGCGTCCCCGCCACCCTGGTGATCGGCTACCGGACCGCCGTCCGCATCCTGCACGATCCCGACCACTTCCCCGCCGATCCGCGCGGCTGGCAACAGCACATCCCCGCGGAGTGCCCGGTGAAACCGATGCTGGAGTGGCGGCCCAACGCGATCCGCTCGGCCGGTGCGGAGCACGCGCGGTACCGGGAGGCGAACGTCGCGGCGATCACCGCGGTCGACCTGCACGGCCTGCACAGCATCGTGGAGCGGATCGCCGTGCCGCTGATCAACGGCTTCTGCGAAACCGGGTCGGCCGACCTGATCGCCCGGTACGCGACCCCGCTCGCGTTCGAGGCCATCAACGCCATGCTCGGCTGCCCGCCGGACATCGGGCGCCGGGTCGCCGCGGGGATCATGGCGATGTTCGAGGGAAACGATGCGGCACAAGGCAATTCGATGCTCCTCGAGGCGCTGACCGAACTGGTCGCGCAGAAGCACGCCGACCCCGGCGACGACATCACGACACGGCTGTTGCGGCATGGGGCCGGGCTGAGTGATCAGGAGGTCGTCGAACAGCTGGTCCCGCTGTACGGCGCCGGGGTCGAGCCGGTGCTGAACCTGATCGCCAACACCATGCTGTCGGTTCTCACCAGTGAGGGATTCGCCGGTGACGTCCTCGGCGGCAGCCTGCAGACCCGAGACGCACTGGACGAGGTGCTCTTCCACGATCCGCCGATGGCGAACTTCTGCATGAGTTATCCGCGGCACCCCATCCTGATCGACGGTGTCTGGTTACCGGCCCACCAGCCGGTGGTGATCAGCATCGCGGCATGCAACAACGATCCGATCGTCGGCGCGGGCGACCACACGGGCAATCGCTCGCACCTGGCGTGGGGCGCGGGCCCGCACGCCTGTCCCGCCCAGCAGGCGGCCTACCTGATCGCGCAGGACGGGGTCGACCAGCTCCTCGACGCTCTGCCGGATATGCGACTGGCCGTGCGCCCCGAGGCACTCACGTGGCGCCCCGGCCCCTTCCACCGCGCCCTGGCCGCCCTGCCGGTCACCTTCCCGCCGTCACCCCCGTTCGACATCGCGTGACCACGGCCCCGCGCAACCACCGCGGGGCCGTGAGCGGGCCGCGTCAGTGCACGCTGCGAGGCTGCGGCTGGTCGGCATTCGGCTCGGACCGGTCACTCTGGGACGACCCCGAGGTGACCCGCGATTGCCCGGTCTGCGCGGAGTTGGCTCCCGGCTGTGACTCGCCGTTCTGGACGGAGTTGGCTCCCGGCTGTGACTCGTTGTTCTGGACGGAGTTCGCTCCTGGCCGCGACTCGTCGTTCTGGACGGAGTTGGCTCCCGGCTGCGACTCGTCGTTCTGGACGGAGTTGGCTCCCGGCTGTGACTCGTTGTTCTGGACGGAGTTGGCCCCTGGCCGCGACTGGTCGTTCTGCACGGAGTTCGACGAGTTCTGCGAGTCCCCGTTCGGCACGGGCGGGGAGGGTTGCCCGCGGTTGACGAAGCCCTCGCCACCCGCCTCGTTGTCGTCGTCCTGGGCCTGAACCGCGCGGCCCGACGCGGCCTCCTCGTCCTCGCCCGTGTCGTCGTCCTGCACTTGGACGAACGGGATCGCGGCCGGTGCGGCCACGGCGGGCGCGGCGACCGCCAGCCCGGCGGGCACGGCGAGTGCGGCCAGTGACGCGGCCGCGGTGATGCGGATCCTCATGTGTAACCCCTTCTGTCGATGGGAAGTGGTAACCGTTCAGATCGAGCAGACCGGACTCTAAGGCCGGAGCGGGGTGGTGGTGGGAGGCTCGGTCGATTCGGCGATTGCCCGTTATGTCCGCTCCCGGCCTCGATGGATACGGCGGTCATTCGCCGATACGACCGCCGGGCCGCAGTGGCGAGGACTCTGGCCCGAGCCCCTCGGACGTCGCCCTAGCGCAGTTCCTCGATCACCTTCGCCAGGGCCGTCATTCGCGGCTCGGGGACGGAGTAGTGGGTGATCCCGTAGGCGTCGCGATAGTGCCGGAGCGTATCGGCGATCTCGCGGGCGGATCCGTGCAGGAAGCCGGGGAGGTAGCGCAGTTGCGCATCCGACAGGGTCTGGTTGAACATGCGGGCCATCGACAGATCGGGCTCGCCGAAACCGCGCACGTCCACCCCCTGCACGGTGAGCCCCAGCTCCAGCCCGCCGAAGCGGTCCCCGGCGGCGGCGCGGACGAAATCGACGCGGCGGGCGAGCGCGGCGGTCCCGGCATCCTCGGAATCGATGTCGTCACCCACGGGCACCCCGGCCAGCGCCACGATATCGGCGAGTTCGGCCGCCACCCGCACCAGACGGTCCCCGCGCCCGGCGACCAGCACCGGGATGCCCGGACGAACCGGCGGCTGATGGTCGTTCGCGAACAGGCCGCGGATCTCATTGATGGTCGCGCGCAGGTTGTCGATGCGCTGCCGCCCGCCCGGGAACGGCAGTCCGGCCACCTCGAACTCGGGTTTCGCGAAATCCGGCCCAGCGCCGATCCCGAAATCGAATCGCCCATCGGTGAGCTGGTCCACGGTGGCGACGTCGCGGGCCAGCAGTGCCGGCCGATAGAAACCGGCGTTGAGCACCATGGTGCCGACCCGCACCCGGGTCGTCGCCTCGGCCATGGCGACCAGCGTCGGGAACGGCGAGGTCATCCCCAGATGGTCGGGCACCTGGACCACGTCGAAGCCCAAATCCTCTGCCCGCTGTGCCTTCTCGCGCCATTCGGCCCGCGACCCGGCGGCGGAGAAGCCGACGGCGAACCGAAAAGGACGCGCTGTCATGTCATTTCGATCATGCTCCACTCTGGCACGGTAGCCGATTCGCGGCCGGACCGTCGCGGGCTCCCTCGGTGAGCGAACCACGCGGACGAGTCGAATCTCACAATGCCTCGCGAAGGAGGGTGAGATCACATGGGCGGCAAGGGGACCGGGGCCGCGTTTCTGTTACGGTAAATAACCGGAGAGACGCTCCGTTTCAACTGGTGGAGGACCCCTGTCTCATGGCGCGTGTGAAGTCTCGCCCGCACTACAACGTCGTCTTCGCGGTACTGCTGCTCGGGATCTCCGCGTACGCGCTGCTGCAGTCGATGGTCGTGCCGGTGCTCTCGGTGCTGATTCCCGCCCTGCACACCACGCAGAGCACGGCGACCTGGCTGATGACCGGCTATCTGCTGTCGGCGTCGGTCGCGACGCCGATCCTCGGGCGGATCGGCGACAAGGTCGGCAAGGAGCGCATGCTCGTCGTCACGCTGGTCGCCCTGACGATCGGTTCGCTGATCGCCGCGCTGACCGACTCCATCGGCGTGATGATCGTGGCGCGGGTGATCCAGGGCCTCGGCGGCGGCGTGATTCCCTTGGCGTTCGGCATCATTCGCGACGAGTTCCCCGCGCGCAAGCTGCACGGCGCGGTCGGTATCGCCTCGTCGCTGATCGCCGTGGGCTCCGGGGTGGGCCTGGTGCTGGCCGGGCCGATCGTCGATCATCTGGATTATCACTGGCTGTTCTGGGTGCCGATGATCATCACCGCGGTGGCCGCCGTCGCGGCGGTGCTGTTCGTGCCCGAATCTCCGGTGCGCAGTCCGGGCCGGATCAATTGGGGTGCGGCGCTGCTGCTTTCGGCGTGGCTGGTGGCGCTGCTGCTGGCCGTCAGCAAGGGACCGGCGTGGGGCTGGGGGTCGGGCCTGACGCTCGGGCTGTTCGCGTCGGCGGTGGTGGCGGCGGCCGCGTGGATCGTCGTCGAGCTGAAATCGCGGACACCGCTGATCGATATGCGGACCATGCGCATCCCGGCGGTATGGACCACCAACCTAGTGGCGGTGCTGACCGGTGCGGGCATGTACGCGATGATGACCTTCCTGCCGCAACTGCTGCAGACGCCGAAAGCCGTTGCGGGATACGGTCTGAGCGCGAGCATCACCCAGTCGGGAATCTATCTGCTGCCGCTGTCGGCGGCCATGTTCGTCATCGGCCTCACCATCGGGCCGCTGTCGGCGCGGATCAGTCCGAAGTTCATCGTGCTGATCGGCAGTCTCATCACCGTCCCGGCCTTCGTGATGCTGGCGATCGGCCATGATCACAGCTGGCAGATCTATGCCGCGGGGGCTCTGCTCGGCGTCGGCATCGGACTGGCGTTCTCCTCGATGCCCGCCATCATCGTCGCGGCGGTGCCGCCCGCCCAGACCGGCGCGGCCACCGGCATGAACGCCAACGTGCGCACCGTCGGCGGCGCGATCGGCAGCGCGATAGCCTCGGTCATCCTGACCTCGGGTGCGCAGACCGCGCACGGCCTGCCCGCCGATTCGGGCTATGCCAACGTCTTCTGGTTCCTGGCCGGCGTCTCGGTGCTGGCGGCGGGCGCGGCGGTGATCGTCCCGTCGGTCCGGGCGCACGAACCGCACAGCCCGCGCACGAGCAGCGAGGCGTCCCCGTCCGCGGCGGCCGACCGGATTCCCGACGAGACGCTGATCGCGGCCGCGAGGTCGGCGCCGGAGCCCGCCGTCTCGGCGGCGGTGGTGTCCGGTCTGGACAGCGAGGCCCGGTCCATCGCCGGGCACGTGCGCCGCGAGAACGGCGAGCCGGTGGCGGGCGTGGCGCTGACCCTGATAGATCAACGCGGGCATCAGGTTTCGCGGACGACGGGCGGTCCGGACGGCGGTTACCACCTCGAGGTCCCGCAGGCGGGCGCCTATGTCCTGATCGGTGCCGCGAACGGGCACCGGCCGGTGGCGGTCAATGTCGTCGTCGCCGCGCGGCCGCTGCCGGTCGATCTGACCCTGCCGAGTTCCGGCGAGCTGTCGGGCACCGTGCGCCGGGCCGATTCCGGTGAACCGGTGGCCGGGGCGGCCGTGACACTCACCGACACCCGGGGCGAGGTCGTCGGTGCGGCCGTTACCGGCGCGGACGGCGGCTACCGCTGCCGCGGCGTGCCGTCGGGCACTCACACGGTGGTCGTGGTCGCACCCGGTACGCGTCCGCACGCGGCGACACTGGCCGTGCCCGAGAGCGGACTGCTCCGCTACGACGCCGAACTGGCTCCGATCGTCACGCTGGCCGGTGCCGTGCGCGCCGGGGACCGTACTGTCCCCGACGCCCAGGTGACCGTCCTCGACGCCAACGGCCGGCCGATCGCCACCGCCCGAACCGACGACGAGGGCCGCTACCGAGTCACCGACCTCCCCGCCGGCGACTACGCCGTCATCACCCGCGGTTACCCCTCGGTGATCAGCAACGTCACAGTGACAGGCCGAAGCACCCACGACGTCGAACTGAGCTACGACCACGAACAGCTACCTGTGCGGTAGGGATCGAGTCCCGCCCGTGTTCGTGCGGCGCGGGCGCGTGCACTCTGTGGTCGGCTCGCCGTTCTCGCGGCGCGAGGTCCCGTGGCTTCTGCCCCGCGAGGTTGCGCTGCGGTGCTTGCGGCGGCCCACCACACTTCCTGTCGAACCCACGCGGCGGTGGGAACCGGTTGTGAGCCCGTGGGCTCGGGGCAGGACGGGAGTCAGTGGTGTGTGGTCGGTGGGGTTATCGCGTGTAGTGCGGTGACCAGGTCGGAGATGTCGGCGTGGTCGGGGTCGTAGCCGGGGAAGTAGCAGCAGAGGTCGGATGCGTGGGTGCCGTAGCGTTCTCGCAGTTGTTCGGCACATTCCTCGGGGGTGCCGACGGCGGCGAGCGTGCGCACCATCGGCTCGGTGATCAGGGACCGCATCTCGGTGTACCGGCCCTGTTTGGACAAACCGTTCAGCTCGGGTTGCAAATCTTCCCAGCCCTCGGCGGCGAGGGTGGGGCGATACGGCGGCGTCGATCCGTAGAAGGCGATCAGGCGGGCGACGCCGTCGACGGCCGCGGCCAGCGCCGCCTCGGTGCGGCCGACCGCCACCATGGCCTGGGCGATCACCTCGAATTCGGCGAGGGTCCGGTTCGACCGCCGCAGGCCCTCCTCGATCGCGGGCACGGTGTGCTCGGTGAAGTGCCGGGTGCTGTTGAACGGCATGACCAGCAGGCCGTCGGCGACCTCGGCGGCCGTGCGGGTCATGATCGGCCCGAGCGCGCCCATGAGCACCGGTGGCGGGCCGAACGGGTTGGGACCCGGGTCGAAGGTGGGCGGCATCAGGGTGTGGGTGAAGAATTCGCCGCGAAAGTCCAACGGCGCCTGACCTTCCCATGCGGCGAAGATGGCTCGCACCGCCGCCACCGATTCCGCCGTGCGCCGGGCCGGTCGACCCCACTGACTGCCGTAGCGCTTCTCGATGTGCACGCGCACCTGTGAACCCAGGCCCAGCCGGAAGCGGCCCCGGCTGTACATCTGCAGATCGTAGGCGGCGTGGGCGAGATGCAGTGGGCTGCGCGGACCGGCGATCGCCACATTGGTCATCAGTTCCAGATCGGTCTCGCCCGCGGCGACCACCAGCGGGAAGAAGATGTCATGCGGCCCTTCGAAGGAGAAGATTCCGTCTGCCCCCGCCGCGGCGATGGCCCTGGCGCTGTCACGCACCTCGGCCGGGGACCCCTCGATCTGGAGATGCACTTTCACACGATGTCCTCACGGTCCGGCAGGCAACTGCTGTAGCAGTATGACGCCGGGTGCTCACGGACGCGGACCACACGTCCCGGGCTGCGGCAGATCCTCGCAGGGCGTGTCGCCGCGTGAGCGTACGATGTCCTTGCCCGCGCGGTCGGTGAGGAAGCGGAGAAAGGCCGCCGCCAGGGAGTCATAGGGGAGTTCGCCCTTGCTGTAGGCGTATTCGACACCCCAGAAGGGATAGTCGCCAGTGGCGGCCTCTTCGCGGCCGGGGCGGTGCCCGTCCAGCGCGACCGGGACGACGCCCGGCGCGGCCGCGGCCTCGGCATGGGAGGCGTAGCCGATCGCGCCGGGCGTCCGGGCCACGGCCTCGAGCATGTCGCGGGTGAGCGGCACCTCGCAAGCGGCCGCCCCGGGCGGATCGGTGACCTGGACCGCGCGGCAGCCGGACTGCGGCAGTGGGACCGGACCGCCCGCGAGCAGCCGCTGCTGAAAGGTCTCCCGCGACCCGGAGCCGAGGGCCCGATTGATCAGGCGCACAGGCTGATCCGGCCCGCCGAGTTGCCGCCAATTGTCGATCCGCCCCCGATACAGCTCGCGGATCTGCTCGGTGGTCAGGTCGGGCACGCCGAGCCCACCGTGCACGATGACCGCGAACACGGCCATCGCCAACGGACGCGGCACCAGGTCGGGATAGCCGACGCCCTTCGGTCCGTCGGTGACCGCGAGCAACCCGGGATTCCCGCGGCCCTCCTCGTCCACCCGGGCCAGCCCGCGCTCGCTGCCGTCGAAGGCGAACGTGAAACGCGCTGTGGGACAACCCTTGTGGTACGCGGCGGCGGCGTCGCGGACGACCGGCTCGAACGCCGACGAGCCGACCAGCGTGAGCGAGCCCGAAACACAGTCCGGCGCGGGCGGATCGTCGCCGAGCAGGGCCACGGTGAACTGCACCACGATCACCGCGACCAGGAATGTCATGAACCCCAGCACCGTCCGGGAAAGCCCGGTGCGGCTGCGGGTTTCAGCGACCCGGCCGCCGGTGAGCTTGCCGTGCAGCACCGGTGCCGGGGATTCGCCCTCGCCCGCCGTGCGCTGCAGGATCGCGAAGATCTTGTAGTGGTCGTGCCGGTTCATCGGCACCTTGGGCAGGTCGATGATGCCCATCTCCTGACCAGCGTCCACCCGGGCGCCGATGCCGCGGCCGGGTTCGAGGTGATCGCCGAGCGTCGGCTCGCTCAGTTCGGTGACCGCCATGCCGACCACCCGGCGCTGCGGAAAGTGCAGGTGCAGGCCGACCGGCCCGTCGGGCATCGCGTAGTCGGTCCGATCGATGTCGGTGACGCCGTTGTTCTCGATGCGGATCAGCACGACCGACAGATCCTTGAGCCCCGCCTCGGCCCGGCCGTCCTCCGGCCGTATCTGGGTGAGTACGCCCGGATAGACCGATTCGATCTCACCGGTCACCGGCGTGTCCATCTGCACGCGGTAGCCGAGCTGTTTGCGGCGAATGACCACGAATTCCCACAGAAAGGCGGCCATCGATACCGCGAGCGCGACGAGCGGTAGTCCGATCTGGACCAGATAGTTGTCCACCTGGCGGTATTCCCCCCGAATGCGTTGGTGGCAACCATATTCGGCCCGCCCACGCCCACGGGCCAGATCCGGCATCCGATGTTGGGCAACATTTCACCGGTTCGACAGACGGCGTCCGCTGCTCACGTCAGCGAATCCCTGGTGGAACCGTTCGTCAGCGTCGCGGTCGGCCGTCCCGGGTGGCCGCTCGCCGACCACCCGTGAATTCCGCCTCCAGCCCGAGTTCCTCGTATGCCTCGCGCCGTGCCGCGGCCAAGGGATGCTCACCCGGTTCGGCCTGCTGCATGGTTCGAACCATAGCGGCGGGCACCGACAGGCTCCGCTCCCTCGATAGGGCGCTCTTTTCCGGGTATGCCGTGGAGGTGAGTTCCGGAGGAAAGCCCATGCGCCACATCTCGATTGCCCTGCTCGCCTGCGCGGCGGCGCTGCTGCCGACGGCCTGCGACCGCACCACCGAGGACCTGAACCCCGCGCCCGACAC
Source organism: Nocardia wallacei (assembly GCF_014466955.1). Lineage (NCBI taxonomy): Bacteria > Bacillati > Actinomycetota > Actinomycetes > Mycobacteriales > Nocardiaceae > Nocardia > Nocardia wallacei. The sequence goes on from NZ_AP023396.1 coordinate 2,897,174, forward strand.
GACCAGCGCGACACCGGTGGCGCCGGGCGCCACCACCCCGAATGCCATACTGCCGCCGCAAAATTCCCGCTCCGTATCGGTGCCCGCGGCCAGCGCTCCCGGCCAGATCCGGCACCGCACCTGCGAAGAACTCGCACCGCGCGTGGAACGCGCCCGCAGCACATCCGGCCAGGCGGGAGTCGACCAGACCGTCGCCGAGGCCATCGCGAATCTCCCCGGCACCCCGGACTGGCAGGTCTTCACCCCAGACCAACGACAGGCCGCGATCGCCGGCGCACACGACGCAGCCACCGGCCACTGCCCTTGAGCCCACAACACACGGATCGCCGACGCTGGTTATGGGGTGGCGGTGTGGGCGTTCGGGTCGAAGCCGCCGGGGATCTCGTAGATGGTGCCGGTGAAGGTGGCGGCGAAGAGGCGGCCGGTGGCGAAGCCGGTGGTGCTGCGGCCGTAGCTGAGGACGCTGGTTTGCGGGCTTCCGGTGCCGAGCAGGCAGTAGCGGCCCGGTGCGTCGACGCGGACGATCTGCCCGGAGGGATTGAAGGGGACGATCGGACGGTCCAGCGAGTCCAGGGTCAGGCCGTCCGGGGCGGCGAGGGTGTCGGGACCGTCGAAGCGCGGTTCAAGCGAATTGGGCGTACAGCTCCGGGAGGAACTGGGCGAGGTGATTCATCTCCTGCCCGCAGTGCAACAGCAGGTCGCGGGCCAGCGGGAGGTCCGGGACCAGGTCGCGGGGGTCGAGGGCGGCGCCGCGTTGGACGGCGTTCGCGGCCTGCTCGGCATCGGGGATGTGCAGTCCGTACATGTCGAGGTAGAAGCGGCTGCGCATCTCACTGCCGCCGGGGACCGGGCGGACCTGGTGCGCCAGCCAGCCGAGATCGATCGGTGCGACCGCGCTGCCCACGCGGGCGAAGACGATGGTGTGGTCGTCGGGCACGTCGAGCCCGTGTGCGCGCGGGTCCTGGAACGCGATGGCCAGCTGCCGCAGCTCGGGCCCGATGTACTCGTCGACATAGGACACCGTCCCGATGTACGGCGGGCGGCCCGGAATCCGGTCGGCGGCGTTGCCGACCGTCGTCGCGGCGAACATGTGCGCGTCGGGGTGCCAGAGCTTGTAGCGGGCCGACTCGATGCTGTGCCAGCCGAACCACCAGTCCCACATGGCCGCGGTGACCCGTGGCATCGGCGTGTGGACGGCCACCCACAACGCGCCGGAACGTGTTCGCCCGTACCCGGTTTCGACAGCGGAGTAGCCGGACGTGGCGAGATCGTCGGCGAGGCGCGGGAATTCGGGGATCAGATCCGCGGGTGTCGGCGGGCCGTCGTGGGCGGTGGTGACGGGGGTCGGCGCCGGGAGGGTGCGCTCGGTCATGAAACGCGAGTACGGCTGCGACCAGTCGGCCGGGGAGTAGCCGGGGTAGCGGACGGTTCCGGTGTCGGCGCGCCCCTGTGCGGCGTTTGCCAGGATCAGCGCTCCCGCACCGGCGGCGGCCGAGACGAACGCCCGGCGTGACAGCGCACCATCTCTCACCATGCGATGAGATTATGATCCGGCGTGCGGGAACGACCGGATGTCACGGGTTTCTGTGACAACGCACAAGCATGTTATCCGTCCGCGGGGCCGTCGTCTCCGGTCCATACCCGCACCGCTCGATGCACCTCGAGCGATGTGGGTCGCGGCTCGGTGGAATAGCCGAGGGCACGGGCGATTTCGGGGTCCATGGTGGTCGGGATCAGTTCGGCCGGGCCGACGCGTTGCATCAGGACATCGTCCAGCTCGGGGCCGAAGTCGGCGCGGGGATCGATATCGCCCTCGTACAGAATCACCATCTTGCCGGGGGCGTCGGGGGAGATGCAGCGGAACAGGGTGCCGCCGTCATCCGTGATCGGGACGAGCCGATTCTCCGGAATGAAGTCCTCGCCGCCACCCCAGGCTTCCTCCCACCAGGGAAGTCCCTCGGGTTCGCCGATGTAGGCGCCGAACGTGTCCAGGTACCGCGGCGCGAGCAGACCGCAGGCGCCGGGCCGATCGGGTCGGCTGAAACCGGCGTGCACAGTGCGCAGGAATTCCCGCACCGGCGCGGGGAAGGCATCCCACAGTGGCGGCTCGGTCTCGCCGAACGTCGCGGGATCCCAACCGGCCCAGAGCGCGTAGGGTTCGCCCACACCCGGGGCCAGGACATACAGCAGCACCCAGACATCGTCCAGCTTGCAGACCCGTACGTCGGCGAGCTGGTCGCGCAGCGCGGCGGCGAAGCGCGGTACGAGGTCGAGGAAGGGCCGATTCCACAGCGCCAGCGCCGCCATACACCGTTGCTGAGGTAATGCCGAGACGGCGATCGGCCGCCACGGTGCGGGCAGATCCGGCGGCGGTGTCACACCGGGCGCGACGAACAGCGCAGTCGACTCGCCGAGTCCGGGATCGATTGCCTCCAGCGATATCTCGTCCAACCCCGCTCCGATCGACACCTTCGCATCACATCGAACAGCAAGTCTCCCGCCGAGTCCATCCTCCGACGCCGGCACCCGCGGGGCGCGCCCGGAACGTCGACCGCGGCCATGAGGTGCGTGCCGGGCGCACGATGAGCGACGTCATGGCGCTGCCTCCCGGACGGATTCGTATTCGGGTGTCGTCGTTCGGACTATCGCGTCCGGTCCGACAATGCCGCCAGCCAGAGGCGAAGGGTGGGCCGGAGATCGTCGGTGGCGTTGCCGGGCAGGGAGCGGGCGCCGTGGAGGCGGTCGAACAGGAGTCCCTCGAGCAGACTGACGAGATCTCTTGCGGCGCGGTCGGAGTCGGCCGCGCCGAGTGAAGCCATCAACTGTTCGGCGGCGGGAGTGGAGAACAGGCACGCCGCGAGCGCCGCCCGCAGGCCCTCGTTCCCGGCCGTGTCCGGCACCAGGGCGTAGCGAGCCAGCGCGTCGCGGCGACGGTCACCCAGCAACCGATCCAGTTGCCCGGCAACGAGTTCGGTGGCGTGGTCGAGTGGATCGGTGAGGGCCGAGACGGTGCGTCCGGGCAGGTCCGTGCGTTCGGCACTGTCGCCCGCATTCTCCAGGGCGGTGTGAAAGGCCGCGCGGGACGCCTCGGCCAGATGCCGGATCGCGGCCTCCAGAAGGTCCTGCCGGGTGCGGTAGTAGTAGGACGTCGAGCCGCGGGCGATGCCGAGGCGGCGGTCGACGGCGTGGTGGGTGACCGCCCGATTGCCGCCGGCGGCGGCGAGGTCGAGCGCCGCCTCGCAGATCGCCCGGCGTCGGGAGGAACCCTGACGGCCGCCGCTATCCATGACGACAATGACGACGCACCTTCCTCTGCTGTGTCACCACAGTCTGACCGAGCGCACACGCGCCGATGGTGACGGGGTCCCGGACTGGAATCGTGCTGAGTCGAACCCTTCTCCGGCGAGGGCCCCGGCCCTACGCTCGCTCGGCGAGTCGACGCCGAAGGAAGGGGCAACATGTCGTTGCTGGATATCGCATCGGCGGACGAGCGCCGGGCGCGACGCGAACCGGAACAGCCGCTCGCAGCCTCGGACACGCGCACGGCGATCGTGGCGAGCCTGATCGGCACGACTGTGGAGTGGTACGACTTCTTCCTCTACTCCACCGCGGCGGGCATCGTCTTCGACAAGCTGTTCTTTCCCAACACCAGCGCCTTCGTCGGCACCATGCTGTCGTTCGCGACCTTCGCGGTGGGTTTCGTGATGCGTCCGGTCGGCGGTCTGGTCTTCGGGCACGTCGGCGACCGCATCGGCCGCAAGCGCACCCTCGCGCTGACCATGGCGATCATGGGCGGCTCCACGGCGCTGATGGGTGTGCTGCCCACCAGCGCCGCCATCGGCATCGCCGCGCCGATCCTGTTGCTGGCGTTGCGGATGCTGCAGGGCTTCGCCCTCGGCGGTGAGTGGGCCGGTGCGGTGCTGCTGGCCGTCGAGTACAGCCCGCGCCGCAAGGTCGGGCTGTTCGGCAGTTATCCGCAGGTGGGGCTGGCGCTGGGCCTGGCCCTGGGCACGGGCGTCTTCGCGCTGCTGCGGACGGTGCTGAGCGAATCGGCGTTCCTCGATTACGGCTGGCGAATCGCCTTCGGTGCCAGCGTGGTGCTCGTCGTGATCGGGCTGGTCGTCCGGTTGAAGATCGACGAGACGCCCGCGTTCCGCGAGATCGACCGGCTCAACCGGATCTCGAAAGTGCCCGTGGTCGAGTTGTTGTTCCGCAACCTGCGGACCCGGCGCAACACCGTGCTGGGGTTGCTGTCGCGGTGGGGTGAGGGCGCGGCGTTCAACACCTGGGGCGTCTTCGCCATCGGTTTCGCCACCGGGCATCTCGGGTTCCGGCAGGTACCGGTGCTGACCGCGGTCACCATCGCCGCGTTGGTGATGGCAGCGCTCATTCCGGTGTCGGGGCGGCTGACCGACCGCTACGGTCCGCGCCGCGTCTACACCGTCGGGATCGCCGCGTACGGGCTGCTGGTCTTTCCGGTGTTCGCGCTGTTCGAAGTCGGCGACATCGTGGTCTTCACCCTCGCGATCATCGCGGTGTTCGGGGTGGCGCACGCGCTGTTCTACGGTGCGCAGGGCACGCTGTACGCGGGTCTGTACCCGCCCGAAGTGCGTTACACCGGACTGTCTTTCGTCTATCAGGTGTCGGGCATCTACGCCTCGGGCATCACGCCGATGATCGTCACCGCGCTGATCGCGGCAGCGGGCGGAACACCGTGGCTGGCATGCGGCTACCTGGTCGCGACAGCGGTCGTCAGCGTCATCGCCACCCTGTTCATCAGCGAGGACGACCGCCTCACCGCCTGATGCCGGAGTCCGCCGCGTCCGGGTCGAACGAGTGACCGTTGAACCGGACTCGGTCAGCACAGCACTACCGCCTCGAATAGCGCCTACTCGTCGGAATGCAGAAATATGATGTCGGTAGCTCCCCGAACAAGTGCTGAACTACCTCGCGGGTGGGCTTTATCGCGGCGAAGGGAGATCCGGGAACTGCGGTGCACATACGCGCATGTATCGACTGCTGCAGCTCTATCTGCTCATCTTCGAAAGCGACAGACCGCGATACCAGCGTCGTCAATTGCGTGACTTCGGCGGCTGTCGGTGCGAGCGCACGGATGCCGCTGGTGTACAGGAATTCCATCGCGTAGTCGTTCCGATCTGAGTCCTCGATCGTGTACGAAGGATCGAGTAGCCGGTCCGTCATGCGCGCTCTCAGATCAGCACTGACCAGCGCGACAGCTCCGCGCAGCATGAGCTCGCCGGAGCTGCCGTCGAGGAGCCGCAGCTGTGGTTGCGATTTCATGCCGAAGCCGTTGTCGCCGTGGCGCTCGAAATGTTGCTCGATCAGACGAGTTGACGGCCGCGGCATCCTGTTCAGGGGGCCGGCGGCGAGAATCGAATGCAATCGCCGACCTAGTTCGCGTCCTCTGATTGCGCAGGCGATCGTCGTGAGATTGAAGTCGGCGACAGCCCGGGCGTAGGCCGAGAAGGCGGGCCAGTCGATCGGAGGCAAAGCGGTCTGCTCCGATTCGTCACCCGGCGGCCCTGGGTGGGCCATGAGTCGATGCACAACCTCATCGATCAGTTTCGGTGGTCCCGCGCAGACTTCGGTGCCGCTTCTACCGACCAGAAGGCCGTGCTGTTCGGCGTAGTCCACGAACTGTCGGGGAGTCACCACAACCTTGTCGAACACTCCGCCGCGGCCGACCGCATCGAGAAGCATCGTCTTGGCGGTTCCGAATACGCCGGCCAGCATCTTGTGCAGCGCCGCCAAACTCGGTGGTACTGCGTGGTTTTCGACATCGGCACGGGAATGCGCGTAGTACGCGGGCAACTGTTGGCCGAAGTAGGAGATCCGGGCTACATCGAGAAGTGTGGATTCCTGTTCGGGGCCGGCGTCGCGGTAGTACGCCGCGCGGAGAAGCTGCACCAGGCGGCGTACTTCTGCCCAGTTCGCGGTGAGACCACGTAATGCACTGACATTCATCGGCAGTCCGGAGTGGACCCTACTGCCCGGATAGCGACAGGTTTCGTACCGGGTGTGTACCTGGCACCGTGTGTCAGAACCGGAACGGATCTCGCCGACCGGCCGTCCTTGTGTATCGAGCCAGTCATCGACTTCACCGGTGAGGAACGACCGATAGCCGTCGAGGTCGCACAGGGGGCCGGGTGCGGAGGGCACCTGGTGTTTGCGGATCGGTCGATCCTCTTCGATGGTCATCAGCGGGCCGGGTTATCGTTGGAGCAACTCGGATCCACCGCCGTCGGCGTGGATCTTGCGGAGCGCGACCTTGACCGTTCGTCCGTCATCGTCGGACACGAACATCGTTGCGGGCGTGGAGCTGACCGCTGGGGCATTCGCCAGATACCGGCGCTGTCGATCGGCAAGGGTCCGATAAAAAGCGAACTCGAAATCCGCCGGACTGATCTCGAATGTGGGAGCCGGTCTTTTCGACAGTGGCCAGTCGATGACGTCGTTACCCGGTTCGAACACGGTCGGATCGCCAGCGCATCGTCGTGGCCGGTTGACCGTGAAGACGTTCTCCATACCTGCTGGTGCGTGCGCAACACCCGCGGGTATGACCATTGCCCGCAGAGGGGAAGGCTTGAACGTGTACACCAACTCGGCGTGGTAGGTCGGCGAATCTCGACGGCAGTCGATAAATCGCATCTCGACGGACTGGTCCAACGGGCCGAGGAAGGTCAGGCGGTCCTCCCACTCCAAATGTATTCCGTATGCGTCGGTCGCGTAGGGCGATGTACCGTGATCGATCACCTGGACAGGAGCGGGATCGGTCAGGGCAACGTAACCCGCATCGTCGCCCGACCAGACCGCCAAGTGCCGACTCCACCCGAGGCCATGTATACCGTCGATCTGCTCCCATTCCGGTACCCGCTGCTGATGCGTCAACCTCTTCCTGATCATGAGCGTCGACACTGTTCCGTCGGGGAGGGTCACTTCTTCTGTGAACGGATATTCATGATCCACCGACCCGAGCGTTTCGGACTGCATCCTGCTCAACAGCTCGTAAAACCTCGGGGAAGCAGGATAGGGATTCGGATCGGCGATCGGGAGTTCCTCGTCCGCGCTGTCGAGTGGGAAGTTGAGAATGTCGGCCCCCGTTGCCCACGGGTTCTTATCGGTCATCAAAACGTCCGGCGGCGGAAGATAAGCACGGAAGGTGTTCAGAGTGAAAACGCCATCCAAGTCGTCGAAGCAGTGCCCGACGCCGCACGGTATACGTAGCGTTCGCGAAACGCTCGGATGAAACGTCAGGTCGACTTTTCGGTGAAACGTCGGAGAGTCACGTCGACAGTCCACGAAGTGACCGGTCGCGGTCTTCTCGCGCGAGCCGAGAAAGGTGAGACGGTCTTCCAATCCGAGATGGAACCCATAATGCCCGTGGGAGAAGGGTTGCTCACCGTGAAATACGATATGCACCAGGTCCGAGGTCGGAAACGGGACGACAACGGACTCGCGACCGTTTTCGAGAGTATGGGTATCAAGCCATTCGAGGCCATCGATACCTGTCGGCACAGCTCGAGGTGAAGTCACTTGTCAACCTCCGCGAAGGTGGGCGTAGGGGCCGCATCGGCCCGCCGCCCCCTGGAACGGGGTGCGGCGGACCAATATCCGATATCCGACAGATTATCGACCGACCACGGTACGTGGCAGTGATTTCGCGTCGCCGGGATCCAGCACGTCGACCTGATAGCCCTGGGCCCTGGCCGACTCGATCAGGTCGTTCAAATTCTGTTCCGGGAACAGCTCAGTGAATTTTGCCACCACTTCCGACTTGATATTCATCAGCGCGGCCGCCGTCAATGCGGTCTTGGCTCCGGAATCCACCTCGGGTGTGGTCATCACATGATTCAGCATCAGCACCCCGAGTGCTTTGTCGCCGGCCGCGACATCCTTACCAGCGACCGCGCCGGGCGCGCTGACGCGCGCGACCAATCGGATCGCGGCACCTTCGAATGCGCCGAGATCCGGGGCCACGGATTCGTCATAGAGCGACCCGAAGAACCGCTTCGCTTGTTCGACTTCCAGGGACATGTTTTTCCGCCCTCCGTGAAAAGGAATCAGCATTGCTTACTTGCCCTAAACAGAGACCGGCTACTCGGTACGAACTGACACTATCTCGGGCGACAAGCCCAGGCGCGCAGCCCTTCTCCATGTCGGCACCATCTACCAAGAACTTCTCATTGGACGCGTCCGAGACCAGTATCGCACAAGAATCGCCCGGTATGGCAACAACAATCTGCATTCTTTGCGGAGTCGAAAAAGACCTTGTTTCTCGTGGATGTAATAGTCGGTCGTCCGTGTGGAACCGAGGTCGGCCTGTGGCGGCAGTGAGGGTCAGCGCCAGCTGGGGAGCCAGAGGTGGTCGAGCCAGGCGGCGGGGGTGATGGGGTAGGCGGTGAGGATGGGCCATAGCCAGATGAAATCGGCTACCACTATGCCGAGGTAGAGGGAGATGGCCAGGAGGGTGAGGGTACGTCTTTCGGTGCGGGGCAGGGTTGTTCGGCCGTCGGGGGTGCGGGTGGTGGGGGCGGGGCCGAGGATGTCGGCGAGGGTCAGGGCCAGGCCCATGGCCAGGAAGGGGGCCAGGGGGACGGCGTAGAAGTAGTACATCTGGCGGTCGAGGTTCAGCAACCACGGGAGGATTCCGGCGCAGTAGCCGACGAGGACGGCGGCGTAGCGCCAGTCGCGGCGAGTCGTGCTGCGCCACAACGCCCACGACAGCATGGGTAGCGACAGCCACCACAGGGCGGGCGTGCCGATCAGCATCACGGCCTTGACGCACGCGGGTTCGCCGCAGTTGCCGGTCGCGCTGTCGGAATAGTGGAACAGCATGGGGCGCAAGCTCATCGGCCACGACCACGGTTTGGATTCCCAGGCGTGATGATTGCCCGCCGAATTCGTCAGGCTCGCATGGAAATTCAGTGATTCTCCGTGGTTGTGCCACAGCGAACGCAGCGCGTCCGGCAGCCACGACCAGCTGCCGCCGACACCGATCGTGCCCTTCCCGGCGGCGGGATTGCCGACCGAATACCGGTCGTAGCCGTCCTCGCTCGCGAACCACGCGCCATAGCTCGCGAGGTAGACCAGCAGCGGAACGACAACGAGCGCGTACAACGCGGGACCGACATCGCGCACGGCGGTACCCGCCCACGGCCGCGGCACCCCGTAGGCGCGGCGCGCGGCGACATCGAAGCACACCGACAGCAGGCCGAACGCCGCGACGAAATACAGCCCGGACCATTTCGTCCCGCACGCCAACCCGAGCAGCACCCCACCGCCGAACCGCCACCACCGCACACCGAGCCGTGGACCGAACCCGCTCACCGCGATGCGCCCTTCGGCGTCGGCGCGCGCCAACCGGCACCGGACCTCGTCGCGATCCACGACCAGGCAGCCGAACGCGGCCGTGACGAACACCGCCTGGAAGATGTCGAGCATGCCGATGCGCGAGGCGACGAAGCTGGTGCCGTCGCAGATCAGCAGCAGGCCCGCGATCGCGCCGATCATCGTGGAGCGCGTCAGCCGCCGCGTGATGCGAATTACCAGCAGTACCAACACCGTTCCGAAGACCGCCGCGGTGAACCGCCAGCCCCACGGCGTGTAGCCGAACACGATCTCACCCAGTGCGATCAGCTGCTTGCCGACCGGCGGGTGCACGATCACCCCGTAGGCCGGGTTGTCCTCGACGCCGCTGCCGGTGAGCATCTCCCACGCTTGGTGGGCATAGTATTTCTCGTCGAAGGTCGGGGTGCCGCCGTCGGTGGGATAACCCAGGTTCAGCAGCCGGGTGACCGCCGCCATCGTGGTGAGGACCACGGTGACCAGCCAGCCGCGCAGGCTGTCGGCAGGACCGAAATCGGGAGTGGGCCGTAGCGGCGCCGGACTGGACGGCGCCGGGCCGATGGCCGCTCGCGCGTCGGTCAGCTGGGGCACCGACCGATCGTATGCGGTCGTCAGCGCGTCGGCGGACTCACAGCGAATCCCCAGGCAGCGTCGACCCGATCCCCAGCCCGCTGCCGGAACATGGGTGCGACACGCGCGAGAGGACTGCTATGACGACGACCGAAGCGCCCGCCGATCGGGCCGAGTCCACCGCCCCGCGAGAGTCGCCGCCGTGGCGACCGCGTGGGAAACGCCTGCTGTTCGGGCCGCCCGAGCAGCCGCGGTGGGCTCGTCCGGCGCTGTGGGCGCTGCTGGTGGCGACACTGGTGTGCTATCTGTGGGGTCTGAGCGCGCTCGGCTGGGCCAACGAGTACTACGCGGCCGCGGTGCAGGCGGGGACGCAGAGCTGGAAGGCGCTGCTGTTCGGGTCGCTGGACGCCGGGAACGCGATCACCGTCGACAAGCCGCCCGCCGCGCTGTGGGTGATGGGGTTGTCGGGGCGGCTGCTGGGATTCGGCACGTTCTCGATGCTGCTGCCGCAGGCGCTGATGGCGGTCGGGTCGGTCGCGCTGCTCTACGCGGCCGTGCGGCGGTGGAGTGGACCGGCGGCCGGGTTGCTCGCCGGTGGTGTGCTGGCGTTGACGCCGGTGGCGGTCACCATGTTCCGGGACAACAATCCGGACGCCCTGCTGGTGTTGCTTCTGGTGGTCGCGGCCTACTGTGTGGTGCGCGCGATCGAGCGCGGCAGTGGATGGTGGCTGGCGGGTGCCGGTGTCGCGGTCGGGTTCGGGTTTCTGACGAAGCTGCTGCAGGCGTTCGTGGTGCTGCCCGCCCTCGCGGCGGCCTTCTTGATCGCGGCACCCATCGGGTTGTGGGCGCGGATCTGGAAACTGCTGGGAGCCGCTGTGGCCGTGGTGGTTTCGGCCGGGTGGTTCCTGGTGCTGGGGACGGTGTGGCCGGCGGACTCGCGGCCCTACATCGGCGGCTCCACGAACAACAGTCTGTTGCAGCTGGCGCTGGGGTACAACGGGCTGGGGCGGGTCTTCGGCGGTGAGGGGAACGGCGGGCCCGGTGGCGGTCCGGGCGGTGGCGGTCCGGGTGGTCGCCCGGGTGCGATGTTCGGCGGAGATACCGGGATCATCCGGCTGTTCCGCGACGCGATGGGCACCGAGATCTCCTGGCTGCTGCCGGCGGCGCTGATCGGGCTGGTAGCGCTGCTGTGGCGCACGCGAGCCACGCCGCGCACCGGGCGCACCCGGGCCGCGCTCGTGCTGTGGGGTGGCTGGCTGCTGGTCACCGGTCTCGTCTTCAGCTTCATGAAGGGGATCATCCATCCCTACTACACGGTGGCGCTGGCTCCCGCCGTCGCCGCGCTGATCGCCGTGTCCGTCGTCGAATTGTGGCGTGCCAGAGCATCTTTCACTTCGCGGGTGATCTTGGCCCTGATGTCGGCCGTGACGGGTGTGTGGGCCTTCGTCCTGCTCGGCCGCACACCCGACTGGTTCCCGGCGCTGCGCTGGGTCGTGCTGATCGGATGTGTCGTGGTCGCGGTCGTGATCGTGGCGGGCGCACACCGGCTGGGGAAGTGGACCGCCGTGCTCGCGGTCAGCGGCCTCCTCACCGGTCTCGGTGGTCCGGCCGCCTTCGCGATAAACAATGTGGCGGTAAACGATTCGCACACCGGCGGCATGCCGACCTCGGGCCCGAAGACCGACCGCGGTGGTTGGGGTGGCCCACGCCCGGCCGGTGACGACGATGGGAACGGCGCGCCCGGCGGTGGCACCGGAACCCCGGGTGGGGACGGTGGTCCCGGCGCCCCGGGCACCGAAACGCCTTCGGGCGCAATCGGAAACGGCGACGATGCCTTCCGTCGCACCGGTCCGGGTGCTTCGCCGAGCAATGCCGCGCTGAACAAGCTGCTGGAGGAGACCGACAACCGCTGGGCCGCGGCCGCGCTGGGATCGCACGAGGTCAGCAGCCTCGAGCTGGCCACCGGGAAATCCTTGCTGGCCATCGGCGGATTCAGCGGCGGCGACCCCTACCCGGCCCTCGCCCGGTTCCAGAAGTACGTCGGCGACGGCGAAATCCGCTATTTCATCGGTGGCGAGCAGCGCGCCCCCGGCCGTTCCGGCCCCGGCGCCGACATCGTGGCATGGGTGAAGGCACACTTCACCGCCATCGACGTCGGTTGCACCACGGTCTACGACTTGACCACCCCGGTGTCGTAGCCCCGACACCCGGCCCGATCCCGGCGACCGGATGGTCAGGCAGGCAGGGCGTCGCCGGGGAAGCCGTGGCAGGGGTGTACCTCGCAGCGCATCATCCCGGCTCGCACGCAAGGATCTCCCGCCATGATCTCGGTGGCTTCCTCCGGCGGCACGGTCATGATCGCCACGCCTGCGATGGCGTCGGAGACGACCGGACAGAGGACCGCGATCACCCCGTCGGCACGAAGCGACACCATGCGGCGCTGATGCTCGAGCTCTATGGCGTCCGCGCCGTTCATGGTGCGCTCCGGTGTCCATTGCAGGAGCGCCAGGCTGAAGGGCCTCGCCGTCGAGGCCAGAGCCTGGATCTGTGCGTCGGTCACCGTCGTGCTCACGGTGTCTCCTTCGTTCGGGATGTGCTCGGCCACCGTGACGATAATCCCCTCGCGGCCGCGGAGGTGGCTGATCGGCTACCGCGCGGCGGCTCGGCCGATCAGGTCGGCGACTTCGGCCGGGCGCGATACCGCCACCGCGTGGGACGCCGGCGTTTCGATGCTGATCGCGTCCGCGCGGTCGGCCATGTATCGCTGCGCCTCGATCGGGATGTTCTTGTCGCCGGTGGTGAGCAGGGCGTAGGTGGGAAGCGTCCGCCAGGCCGCCGCGGTGGCGGGCTGCTGCAAGGCGGCGAGAGCCACCGGGCGCTGGGTGGCTGCCATCAGCTGCGCGGTGGCCGGGTCGACATCGGCGGCGAACTGGCCGGGGAACTCGTCCTGACGGATGTAGAGCTCGGTTCCGGTGGTGCCGTCGGCCAGCGGATACTCGGCGGGCCGGGTGGTCGGGCCGAGGGTCGAGCCGGGAAACTTGTCGGTCAGTTCGAGGGCGCTCTCGCCGATGTCGGGGATGAACGCCGCGATGTAGACCAGGGCGCTGACATTCGGCTTGCCTTGTGCCGCAACGGTGATCACGCTGCCGCCATAGGAATGCCCGGCCAGTACGCACCGATCGGCCACGGTGTCGAGGACCGAGGCGACATAGGCGGCATCGGAGTCCAGCCCGCGCAGCGGATTGGCGGCGGCGAGCACCGAATGCCCTTGGGCGGTAAGGCGTTCCACGACGCCGTTCCAGCTGGAGGAATCGGCGAAGGCGCCGTGGACGAGGACTACGGTGGTCATGACGAGGTGGCCCTTTCTCGGACGCCGGAAACGAAGCGGTTCAGGACAACTCGGTGACGGCGGCGGTGAGCACGGCGGTCACTTCGTCGGGGTGGGTCTGCATGATCAGGTGCGGGCCGTCGATCTCGGTGACCGAGCGCAGCCCGGCGCGCCGGTAGCCGAATCGCTCCACGTCGGGGTTGATGGTGCGGTCAGCGGTGGAGACGATGCCCCAGCCCGGCTTGGTCTTCCAGGCCGCGGCGGTGGCGGGCTCGGCGAAGGCGGCGGCGGCCAGCGGGCGCTGCGAGACGGCCAGCACCGCGGCGCGCCCGCGGTCCAGACCGGCCGCGAAGATCTCGGGGAAGGCGTCGACCTCGACCGAGACATCGGTGCCGGGCTCGCCGTCGGCGGGGTAGGGCGAGTAGACCAGGTGGGCGGCGAGTTCGGAATCGGGAAATCCGCCTTGCAACTGCCCGAGGCTCTCGCCTTCGTCGAGGGCGTATCCGGAGACGTACACCAGTCCGGCGACGTTCTCGGCGAGGCCCGCGACGGTGATGACCGCGCCGCCGTACGAGTGCCCGGCCAAGAGCACCGGGCCGTCGATCTGTTCGGCGAAGGACCGGATGTACGCGGCGTCGGCGGACAGGCTCCGGTTGAACACCGATGGCGCGGCGACGGACAGGCCCTTGGCGAGTAGCCGCTCGACAACCGGAGACCAGCTGGAGGCGTCGGCGAACGCGCCGTGCACGAGAACGATGGTGGGGGAGGACATGGCGGCCTTTCATCGATGCGCTGAAACACCGTCAGTATCGAGCCGGGACGGTCGTGCGCACCCCGCCTGATCGGCCGTCAAACCCCCTTATCAGGACAGCTGCGGCGCGGACATGGTCGCTTCGGTCCATGTCCGCGCCGAACCGGCGTGTGGTCAGCTGATATCGATCGTTCCGTCGAACACCATCGGGGTGGGCCCCGGCTGGCGGTCGCGGAACGAGTTGACCGGCATCGGGATCCCGTATCCGATCATGTTGGGCGCGCCGCCTCGACCCTTCGTCAGAGTCACCTGAATGGCCATCGAATCGGGCGCGAAGACCATCACCGGCTGGGCGGTGGAGATCGGGTACACCAGCGAGACCGTGTCACCCGCGACTCGCAGGCAGGTGACCGGCCCGGTGACCTTGACCGGCAGTGGCATGTTCCCGAATCGTCCGGTTGCGGTGTACGTCCCGGCGGCCGGTCCGTCGCCGGTGCCCGCGGCATCGACGTGCAGGATGCTCAAGCCCAATACCTGCATGTTCCCATCGATCGAGACGGTGGCCGGTGCTGCTGCGGCCTGACCGGCGCCCGCGGTCGCGACCGCGGTGGCCATCGCCGCCCCGATGCCGAGGCGTGTGAGCCAAGTCTTCATAACGAAACCTCCAATCGTGAGTTATGCGCGCCGTATACCCGGCTCACGCGCACCCAACCCACGGCGGCATCAAGCCTCAGAGCCCGCCCGGATGCGCCAGGTCGTAGGCGCGGGAGAGTTTCCGGGGGACGACCATGCGCCAGGCGTCGACGACGAGTTCCCGGGCTTCGGCCGGGTCCAGGGCCGCGAGGTCGGCGTGGATCCAGTTGAAACGCATGTCCGATGCCGACGGCAGCTGGAACTTGTGCGGCTCGTTCGCGACGAACGCCGCTCGCTCCTCCTTGGGGAACGCGAAACCCATCACGGTCTCGTCCAGGGAGAACGCCACGTAGACGATCTGCTTGACACGAAACTTCAACCTGCCGTGGACATAGACCCGGTACGAGCGCTCCAACTCGGCCCCCAGCGGGCTGACATCCTCGATTACCGCCATGGTCCGACTCCTGTCTGCCGATCTGTACAGAAGCTTCGACTACAGAGCTACCCGGAATTCATCGCCGGGGCTCCCAGGAAATCCACAGCTCGGGCGCAGGCGGCGGCCACGATGGGTGAGCAGGATCGGACCGGTGACTTCGACCGTGCTGGAATCTGTGGAAGTGCCCGCCGAGCGACCGCGGCCCGTGGACGCGCGCGCCCGCATGTGGCGGCGGCTGTCGCTGGCGGGTCTGCTGGCGGTGACCGCGGTGCTGTACTTGTGGGGCCTCGGGGCCGGTGGCTGGGCCAACCAGTTCTATGCCGCCGCGGTGCAGGCGGGCTCGACCAGCTGGAAGGCGATGCTGTTCGGGTCCAGCGACGCCGCCAACGCGATCACCGTGGACAAGACTCCGGGCGCGCTGTGGGTGATGGATCTGTCGGCGCGGGTGTTCGGGTTCAACTCGTGGAGTCTGCTGGCGCCGCAGGCGCTGGAGGGGGTGGCCGCGGTCGGCGTGCTGTACGCGGCCGTGCGACGGGCCAGCGGGCACTGGCCGGGGATCCTGGCAGGGGCGGTGCTGGCGCTGACTCCGGTGGCGGCGTTGATGTTTCGCTACGACAACCCGGACGCGCTGCTGGTGCTGCTGCTGACCGCCGCGGCCTACTGTGTGCTGCGCTCGGTCGAAAAGGGCGCTGCCGCATGGTGGTTGCCGCTGGCGGGGGTGGCCGTCGGGTTCGGTTTCCTGGCCAAGATGATGCAGGCGTTCCTGGTGCTTCCCGCCTTCGCCGTGGTGTATCTGCTCGCGGCGCAGGTGCCGTGGCGGACCCGGATCGCCCGATCGGTGGCGGCCGTGCTCGCCATGGTGGTGTCGGCGGGGTGGTACCTGCTGCTGGTGGAGCTGTGGCCCGCGGGTTCCCGTCCGTACATCGGCGGATCGCAGGACAACAGCATTATCGAATTGACCCTCGGGTACAACGGTTTCGGCCGGATCACCGGCAACGAGACCGGCGGCTTGGGCAACACCAACTTCGACGCCGGATGGGACCGGCTGTTCGCTTACCAGATGGGCGGCCAGGTGGCGTGGTTGCTGCCGGCGGCGGTGATCCTGGGCGTGGCCGGTCTGTGGCTGCGGCGGCGGGCGCCGCGCACGGACGCGGTACGGGCGGCGCTGCTGCTGTGGCTGGGCTGGCTGGTCGTGACCGGCGTGGTGTTCAGCTTCTCCAACGGCATCCTGCACCCGTATTACACGGTGGCCTTGGCTCCGGCCATCGGCGGCGCGGTGGGCGTGGGCGCGGCCTCGGTGTGGCGGCGGCGCAACGATCTTCGCGCGAACCTGGTCCTCGCGGGTGCGCTGGCGGCCACCGTCTGGCTCGCCTCCGTGCTACTGCGGCGCACCCCGGACTGGCTGCCGTGGCTGGCACCGGCGATCGTGGTCGCGGGCGTGCCGGGCACTGTGCTTCTGCTGGTGCGGCACCGGCTCCCGAACGTGGTCGCCGCCGGTTCGGTCACCCTTGCGCTGCTCGCCGCCGGAGCGGGACCGGCCGCGTATTCCCTTGCCACGGTTGCCGATACGCATTCGGGCGCCATGCCCTCCGCGGGCCCGGCGGGCGCGGGTCACTTCGGCCCGGGCGGCCCCCGCCCCGGCGGCGGAGACGGCCGGGCACCCGACGGCCGCACCACCACCGGTCCCTTCGCCCAACCGGACGGACGCCCCCAATCCGGCACCGGTCCGATGCCGAGCACCGGCGTCCGGTCCGGTGCTGGGGTCGTGCCGGGGGCCGGGGTGCAATCGGGTGCTGGGGTCGTGCCGGGGGCCGGGGTGCAGTCCGGTGCTGGGGCGGCAGGGGCGACTGTGGATGGTGGTGTGGGTGTGCGGACCGGTGGGATGGGGATGGGCGGGCCTTTCGGGGCGGTGAAGCCGGGGGCGAACATCGTGGCGGCGCTGCGGGCCGACGCGGGTGCTTACACCTGGGCGGCCGCGATGATCGGTTCCGACAACGCCGCCGCGTATCAGCTGGCCACCGGGGAGCCGGTGATGGCGATCGGCGGCTACAACGGCACCGACCCGGCGCCCACCCTGGCGCAGTTCCAGCAGTATGTGGCCCAGCACCGGATCCACTACTTCATCGACGGCTCGGTGATGTTCGGCATGCGCGGCGCGACCACCGGCAGCCAGGAGTCAGCTGCGATCGCCGCCTGGGTGAAGGCCCACTACCCGGCCCGGACCATCGACGGCGTAACCGTCTACGACCTCACCACCACGGCCTGACCCGCCGAACCACGCCCGTCGACGAATTTTCGCAAAGCGATTACGCGGTTCGGTGCGGTGGGTAAACATCAATGGTCGGTGCCGGTTCGCCGGCGGGTCCCGGACAGGAGGCCTCTGATGTGGCGAGATATCACGAGATCGGTGGTGTGGAAGCACCTGATGCGCGGCATCGTGCTGCTCGGCTCCGCGTCGTGCGGGGCGGCCGGGGTCTACGCCGAGTACCACCGTGCGCTGCAGGACGCCGCCGCGGCCCAGCCTGCCCTGTCGACGGAGCCGGACTGGTCGATCCCGCACCGGTGGTACGAGCAGGCCCACCACTCGGGCCGCCCCGATCTGTCCTGGTGAGTGCCCGGCCGCGCCCGGGAACCCGAGTGGTTCAGCGAGCCCGCAGGATCTGCCTGGGCCACGACACCGGCACCGCGAGCAACCGCGCGTCGCGGGTGGGGCGCTGATCGGGCTCGAAGAGCGAAGGCGCGGTGCACAGGAACAGCGTTCGGCCGTCGGGACCGCCCAGAGCGCAGTCGAAAACCCCTGCGTCGACTCGTATTTCGTCGACCAGGCCGCCGCCCTCGCGGACGCGGACGGCCCGGCCGTGCAGGCAGTCCGCGACCCAGACCGCGTCGTCGGCGTCCGCGCACAGGCCGCCCGGGGCCACCGCGGGCCGGGGCATCGGCCCGCCGCCCCACTCGACCTGGGTGGCCGGTCCGAAGGCCGCCCACGTCCGCCGATTGATCAGGCCGCCGTTCGGGGCGATGTCGAAGGCGGTGATCCGATCGTCGGCGGTCTCCGCCACCACCAGTACCTCCCGGGACAGAATCGCCATGCCGTTGGGAAACGCCAGATCCTCGGCCACCACGGTGACCGGACCGTCCGGGTCGACCCGGACCAGCCCGCTCGATCTGATCGGCTCACCCGCCGCCGGATCGAATCCGAAATTGCCCACATAGGCGCGCCCGCGCGCGTCCACCACCATCTCGTTGGCGTCGCCCGGCAGCACCGCGGACAGATCGGCGTACTCGGTGACCGCGCCCCGGTGGTCCCGCACCAGCAACCGGCGGTCCTTCATCGACACGATGAGCAGCCTGTCGTCCGGCAGGAAGCCGAGCCCGCCGGGCCGGCCGGGCACCTCGGCCACCACCTCCACGGCCCCGTGCCCGTCGGTCGCGAGCACCCGCCCGGTGCTGAAGTCCGACACCCACAGTCTGCCTCGATGCCACAGCGGCGACCCGAGATACGAGCAGTTGTCCAGGGCCGCACCCACCCGGCGAACCGGGCGCGCGGACCTCACTGCCCCACTCCGCTACAGCACTTCATCGCGACCATCCATGGGTTCGATCGGGCGCCGCCCCGCCGACCGGACGGCTGTCGTCACCGCGCTGTGCCGACAGCGACGGGTATCGACAACGGACCGATGGTGAAGAAGGACGGTGAATAGGTGATGTCGTTCGGGTCGACCAGTACCGCGAGCTCTGGCAATCGACGATACAGCGACGCGAGCGCGAGCCGGCCCTCCAACCGCGCGAGCCCCGCACCGATACAGAATCGAGGCCCGTGACCGAAGCCCAGCTGCCCGGACCGCTGTGCTCGCGTGATGTCGAATTCGTGCGCGGTGTCACCATATTCGGCCGGATCGATACCGCAGGCCTGATACACCACACCGACCGCGCTCCCCTGCGGAATGGTCACGCCCGCGATGGTCACCTCGGTCACCGTGAAGCGCCAGCTGGTCATCATCACCGAATGTCGATACCGCACCGTCTCCTCGACCACGTCGGCCCAGAGATCGCCCGCCTTGGCCAGCTCGAGCTGGTCGGGATGCTGCGCCAGTGCGAGGATCGCGTATCCGAGCATGTGCACGGTGGTCTCGTGGCCCGCGACGAGCATGATCCACAGGACCGCGACCAGTTCCTCCGCGGTGAGTTTGTCGTCGTTGTCGCGCGCCCGCACCAGATGGGAGGTGAGATCCTCACCCGGCTCCCGCCCTTTCCGCTCGACCAGCTCGTGCAGATACGCCATGAGCCCGCTCTGCGCGGCGAACGCCTCCTCGGGAGAAGTGTTGTGCGCCAACAGCGTTGCCGTCCACTGCCGCAGCCGGCCGCGATCGGGCTCGGGCACGCCGAACAGTTCGCAGATCACCGCCATCGGCACGGCCTCGGTGAACGCCGGCACCAGGTCGACCCCGTCACCGGCGGCGACCACGTCGTCGAGGAGGTCATCGATGATCCGCTGGATGCGCGGCTCGAGTGCCCGTACCCGGGCCGGGGTGAAGGCCGTGCCGATCAGCCCGCGCAGCCGCCGATGTTCGCGGCCGTCCTTGGTCGACAGATGCTCGCCCTGCACCACGGCGCGCAGCGGCCAATCCTCGGGGATGGTGCCGTCGTGCAGCGCCGGCCAGTGTTTCGGGTCCCGGACGAAGGAAACGTTGTCGCCGCTGAGGATTTCGCGCACGGCGGCGTAGGTCAGGGCCAGGTAACCGGAAACGCCGCCCGGGAATTCCACCTCGACCACCGGCGCGATCTCCCGGAGCCGGAGGCAGGTTTGGAGCGGACTCTCGTCCGCGGCGGGGAAAGCAGGAAGATTCCTCATCGGACGAGTATCACGCCAGGCCACCCGTTACACGTCCCGCATTCCCCGATCCTGCCCCATTCCGGAAAACGGACGTCACCAAAACGGAATCACCCGCCCCGGCAGCGCGGAAGAAGGTGTCTACGAAGAGGTTTCGGACTCAGCGCCCCCGACCGCCGCTGCCTCCGGCTGTGGTTCCTCGGCGCGAGCGGACGGGGCGCCGCGGCCGGGCGCCCACAGCCCCAGCGCCACGGCGACGACGAGGGTGATCACGCCCAATACCGTGGTGGCCTGCTGGAGTCCGTGCATGAAGGCGGATTCGGCGAACTCGGCCAAGGGTTTCGCGGACGGGCCGAGCCGGTCGGTCACCTCGAGGGCGCCGGCCAGGGAACTCGAGACCGGCTCGCGGGCCGGTTCGGGAACCAGCGGCAGCGTCGGCGCGATGTGCTCGCTGTAGCCGGCGGCGAGGAGGCTGCCCGACAGCGCGATGCCCAGCGCCGCACCGACTTCGCGGGCCGCGTCGTTCACCGCGGCGGCGACGCCGTGCTTGTCGGCGGGCGCGCCGTCGATGATCGCCGCGGTCGCGGGCGCCGCCGACAACCCCAGGCCGGTGCTCATGATCAGCAGCGGCCACAGCACGTCCAGGAAGGTGCTCGCGGCCGACAGCCGTCCCAGCGCCAGCAGGCCCGCCCCGACCACGGCCAGCCCCGTCGCGGTGGGCAGGCGTAACCCGAACCGCTCGGCCAGCCACGGCGCCACGATCGACAGCCCGAGCATGGGAGCGATCATCGGCGCCATCGCCAGCGCCGAGAGCAGCGGCCCATAGCCGAGGATCAGCTGGAAGAACTGCACGATCACCATGAAAAGCCCGAAGGACACGGCGAATTGGACCGCGACCGACACGGTGCCGGTGCCGAACCGCCGCCCGGTGAACAGCCGCACATCCAGCAGCGGACGAGCCACGCGCAGTTCGATCAGCACGAACATCCCGGCGGCGGCCAACCCCGCGCCCGCCGCGAGCAGCACGACCGTGTCGGTCCAACCGCGTTGCGGCGCTTCCAATGCCGCGACCGTGACCAGGCCGATGGCGACGGCCGCGGACAGCGCACCCCACGGATCGAAGGGCGGGCGCGACGAGTCCGACGATTCGGGAACCGTGTACGCCGCCACGGCCAGCACGGCGCCCGCCGCGGCCATCGCGATCATGATCGACAACCACGACCAGCGCGCCATCAGCAGCCCGGAGCCGAGGATGCCCAGCACCGCCCCGCCGCCCACGGTTCCGGCCCAGATGCCCACGGCCACACTACGTTTCGCCCGTGGCAGCCCGGCGGTGAGGAGGGACAGCGTGGACGGCATCACCAGCGCCGCGCCCGCGCCCGCGACGGCCCGCGCCGAGATCAGCCAGATCGGCCCGTCGATCAGCAGCGGCACCGCCGAGGCCACCGCGAACAGCACGAGTCCGGCGATCAGCATCAGCCTGCGCCCGTAGCGGTCGCCGAGAGCGCCGGCGGGCAGCACCAGGCACGCCAGCGCCAGCGTGTAGCCGTCGATGACCCACGTGAGTTGCGCCTGGGTGGCGCCGGTATCGGCGGCGATCGCGGGCAGCGCGGTATACAGCGCCGCCATGGAGGCCACGACCAGCGCCACCGCCATGCAGGAGACCGCCACCACCCAGCGCAGCCGGGCCGACAGTCCGGTTACGGTCGAGGCCATGGGATCTCCCAAGAAATGAAACTGACAGTATCGCTACGCTACTAGCAGTAGCATAAGTAGCGTGCGCGGCAACAGTGCTACCGAGGAGGAATCTCGCGTTCATGGCCACGATCACAGCCGAGGGGCGGCCGGCGGAAGTCGATCCGCGCCGGGCGCGCTCCCGCGCCCGGTTGCTGGCGGCCGCCGCCGAACTGCTGAAAACCGGTGGGCCCGAGGCGATCACGGTGGACGCGGTGACGCGCGTGTCGCACGTTGCCCGCACGACGCTGTACCGGCATTTCGACAATGTGGTGCACCTGCGCGCCGCGACGCTCGAACATCTGCTGCCGCCGGTGGTGGAGGCGCCGACGGAGGGCACGCTGCGTGAGCGTCTCATCGAGCTGGTCGGCCGCCAAGCGGACGTGATCAGCGAGGCGCCGCTGCACCTGACCACGCTGGCCTGGCTGGCGACGGCGGAACCCGGCGACGCGGGCGCGGGGGAGCGGGCCGGTTCGCTGCGGAGTCGGTTCATCGATAACTACCGGCGTCCGTTCGATGAGCTGTTCGGCAGCGACGAGGGGCGCGCGGTGCTCGGTGACCGCGATCTGGCCTCGGTGCTGGCCCAGCTCATCGGCCCGTTCGTGTTCGTGCGGCTGTCCGGGATCGGCAGCGCCACCCGGGCCGACTGCGCCCGCATCGTGGACGATTTCCTGGCGGCACGGGCGGTGCGCGCCGAACGGCCGACGGACGAGGATGCGCCATGACCGAACCTGCCGTCCTCGCGTTCGAGGACGACGAGTACACAGCGGCGCGGCTCGAGCGGCTGGCCGCCGGTCTGGCCGCCGACCTCGCCGATCGCGGTGTCCGCGCGGGCGCCCGGGTGGCGCTGATGTCGTCGAATCGGCCGGAGTTCGTGGTCGCCGTGCTGGCGATCTGGCGGCTCGGCGCGGCGGTGGTCCTCGTCAGCCCGGCGTGGAAGCGCCTCGAGGTCGAGCACGCGCTGCGGCTCACCGGCCCCACGCACGGCGTGGGCGATCACCCGGTGCTGGCCGAACTGCTGCCCGTCCGTCACCTGGACGAGCCGATCACCCCGAGCGACCGGGTGTTCCCCGAGCCGCCGCCCGCCGCCGAGGCGGCCCTCGTATTCAGCTCCGGCACAACCGGATTACCCAAGGCCGTGCGGCACACCCACGCCTCGATCGCCGCGGCCGTACGGCACTGGCGCGCGGCCCTGGGGCTGACGTCCGACGATCGCCTGCAGATCGCCACGCCGCCCTCGCACATCCTCGGCCTGCTCAATATCGTCACGGTCCTGGATTCGGGCGCTTGGATGCGGCTGCACCGCCGCTTCGATACGGAGCAGCTGCTGAGGTGTATCGAGCGCGACCGGATCACCGTCGAGATGGCGGTCGCGCCGATCGCGCTCGCCCTGGCGGCGCATCCGGAGCTGGAGCGTTTCGACCTGTCCTCGCTGCGCCACATCATGTGGGGCGCGACGCCGGTGACCCCGAGCGTCGCCGAAACCGTCACGCGCCGAACGGGAGTCGGCTGGCTGCCCGCCTACGGCGCCACCGAACTGCCGGTCATCGCCTGTAACCCGATCGGCGGTGCGCGGCTCGACAGCGTGGGCCGCGCGGCGCCCGGGGTGACACTGCGGGTGGTGTCGCTGGACACCGGCCTGCCGGTGGGCCCGTCGGAAACCGGTGAACTGCAAGCCCGTTCTGCCTCGCTGATGGCTGGATACCTGCCGGACGAGGCGACCGCCGCGGCGTTCGACGACGGCTGGTTCCGCACCGGCGACGTCGGCTCGATCGACGCCGACGGCTGGATCCGGCTCACCGATCGCGTCAAGGAGATGATCAAGGTCCGCGGTTTCCAGGTCGCGCCGGCCGAACTCGAGCAGGTGCTGTACGGGCATCCGGCCGTCGCGGACTGCGCGGTGTTCGGCGTCCCGGACCCGGCCGACGGCGAGGCGATCGTCGCCGCGGTGACCGCGCGGGAGCCCGTCCCGGCCGCGGAGCTGACCGACTACGTCGGCGAGCGGCTGGCGGCCTACAAGCGGCCGCGGCGGGTGGTGTTCGTGCCGGAGATCCCGCGGCTGCCCTCGGGCAAGGTGCTGCGCCGGGTGCTGGCGCAGCGATACGCGGAGTGAGTCGCGATCAGCCCAGCACGGGGACGACCGATGGCAGATCCAGCGTCGTATGGATGCCGGGAGCGGCCGCGCAGACCACGGGCACCGCGTTCACCGCACGGTTGGCGGTGTAGCCCGGCGACGTCTCGGCCATGCGGGACAACGGAAACGGGAATCGCAGATCGACCTCCAGTGGCGCGTCGCCGACGACCGAGACATGCCAGCCGGTGTCGCCGAGATGCCAATCCGCGGCGATCTCGGTGGTGCAGTACCAGGTGGCGCGGAAACTCAGCACCGGGCGCCCGGCGGCGTGGGCCGATACCGTGATGCGCTGTGCCGCAACAGTTCCCGCCTCGATCGTGCCGGCCGCGATCGCGGTGCGGGCGCGGGCGGCGGCGACCTCCCCGGCGGCGCTCACCGTCTCGATCCCGATCCCGAGCGCGTCCGCGAGCAGCCGCAGCGAGGGCCCGAAACTCCCGGCCACATGATCAACCCGGCGCTGGTCGAACTCTCCCGGCGGCTGCCCGAAACCCATGACGTCGAACAGGATTGCGGGCGAATCGCGTTGCGAGAGATCGGCGTACTCGTCGATCGCGAGCCGGTCGAGGCGGCGCTGGATCGACGACAGCACCAGCGGCACCGCCTCGGTGATGAAACCCGGACTGCTGCCGGTGCTGTGGATCGAGGCGCCGCCGAGCACGCACGCGTTCTCGATCTCCCGTCGCAGCCCCGGATCCATGCTCGCCGGATGATGCAGTTGCCCGCAGGTGGTCACGACATTCGCCCCCGCGCTGAGCAGCCGGACCACGGTCTCCGGGTCGAACGCGCGCGGCATGTACAGCACGCAGTCGGCATCCAGATCGATGATGTCACCCACGTCGCAGGTCGCTCGCACGCCGGTGGTCCCGGCTCCGCACAGCTCCCCGGCGTCGCGCCCGGCCTTGTCGGGGGAGTGGACGTACAGCCCGGCGAGGGTCATGTCCGGATGCGTGAGAACGCCGCGCAGGGCCCGGGTGCCGATATTGCCCGTCGCCCATTGCACCACCCGGTACGGGCGTTGTGCCGTCGAGGGGCGGGACTCGCTGTCGGGCAGTGCACTCGATCGCATGAACCGAGTGTAATCAAACTTCTCTCAAGTTGAGAATGTAATTCTCACTTCTTGGTGAAGCCGTGTGCGCAGAAGTTCCAGACTTCGTCGGCGGTAAGCGGGTTCTGGTTTTCGTCGTCGGTCGTGCCCGCCGATTGTGCGGTGAACATCACGGTCTGCATCACCATGGCCGCCGCCCGATGCGGCTGCACGCCGGAGCGCAGGTGACCGGCCTGCTCGGCCTGCTCCATCAGCTCGGTGAACAGTGCCAGCAGCGGCGCGTGGGCGACTTTGACCTGGGTGGGATGCGACACCAGCAGCTGGGGGGCGAAATCGGTGAACAGCGGGCGCTGGGCCGACGGGTCGGGTCGGCACAGCTCGAACAGCAGCTCGACGGTGACCTGCAGCTTGTCGAGCGGCTTCTTCTTGCCGTCGGCGGCGGCGCGCAGCTGTTCGGCGGTGCGGCTGAGGGCGTCCTCGAACAGCGCCAGCAGCAACTCGTGCTTACCGTCGAACTGCAGGTAGAAGCTGCGCAGCGACTGGCGGGAACGGTCGACGACCTCCTGTACCGTGAAGTCGGTGGTGCCCTTCTCGGTGATGATGGCCTGGGCGGCGTCGAGGAACTTCTGTACCCGTTGTTCGGCGCGCCTCTTCGCGGTACGCAGCGAGCGCTCGACGGCACGCTGCTTCCAGGCGGGCTCTTCGCTCGGACTGGTCACGGGCGCCACGGTCCTCGGTCACTGGGAGAGAACATGAACGCACTGTACCGGAGAATGCCGTGACAACCCGCGTCCAGGTCGCGTGTCCACCATCATTCACGAGATTAGCCATTTTGATTTGTGAGAATTCAATTCTCAGGCGTGGGAAGTGCAGGCCCCCTCAGATGCTCAGTACGGAAGCGGCGGCCGTGCCGGGCGCTCCGTACACCTGGGCGTAGCCTACCGTCGGCTTCCCGGGCACCTGCCGATCGCCGGCCAGCCCGCGCAGCTGCAGGACCAGTTCGTAGACCTGCCGGATGCCGGACGCGCCGATCGGCTCACCGTTGGCGATCAGGCCGCCGTCGGTGTTGACCGGGATGCGCCCGCCGATCTCGGTCGCTCCCTCCGCGAGCAACTTCTCCTGGTCGCCGTCGGCGCAGAGGCCGTTCTCCGCCATATGGATAACCTCCGAGCCGGCGTCGGTGTCCTGAAGCTGGGCGACGCCGACGTCCTCGGGGCCGATGCCGGCGGCCTCGTAGGCGGCCCGGGAGGCGTACACCGTGGGCGAGACGTCCTCGTCCACGGCGGCCCAGGTGCTGTGCACCTCGTAGGCGCCGTAGCGGCGCGTGCGAATCGCGGTGGAGCGCAGGTAGACCGGTTTGGTCGTGTACCGGGCGGCCAGATCCCCGCGGCACATGATCACCGCCGCGGCGCCCTCGTCCGGCGCGCAGAACATGTACTGCGTCAACGGGTAGTTCAGCACCGCCGAGGACAGGATGTCGTCCTCGGAAATGGGCTTGCGGCGGAAGGCATTCGGGTTCAGCGCGCCGTTGCGGAAATTCTTGGCGGCGACCTTGGCGAGGGTGCGCTGGGAGATGTTGTGCTCGTGGATATAGCGATTCGCCTTGATCCCGAAGAACTTGGTGGTCACGAACTGACCGTTCTCCGCGTACCAGGCGGGCAGGCCGAGCTTGGCCGGATCATCGGTGAACGCCCCGCGCGGGTGCTTGTCCATGCCGACGGCGATGCCGATGTCGTAGCGGCCCGACCGGATCGCCTCCGCGGTCTGCTCGATCGAACTGGCCGCTGTCGCACAGGCATTGAACACATTGGTGAACGGAATCCCGGTCAGCCCGACCAGCCGGGTGACGGCGTCGGGGTTGCTCACCTCGTAGCTGCCGCCGAACCCGAACTGGATATCCTTCCACCGGATCCCCGCGTCGGCCAGCGCCAGCTGGATCGCCTCGGCGCCCATCTCGATGGCGGTCTTGGGGAATCGGCCGAACGGGTGCAGGCCCACACCGATGATGGCAACGTCGTTCATCTCGAAAGCTCCTTCGTCCCGATCCGTCTCACACCGGCGTGAACGCGCACGTCAGGACCTCCTCACCGGCGTCGTCCACATACAGCGGGACGAACGTCAGCTCCACGTCCATGCCGAAGCGCAGCACCTTCGGATCGGCGGTCGTCAGCCGGGTCTCGACGCGGACCTGCTCGCCCAGCTGCACCAGGCCGATGCCGAACGGCTCGAAATCGCCGGCGTTCTCCTTGCCGGCGTAGGGCAGCTTCGGGACGAAACCCTGCGTCGTCCAAGCCACCAGCGTGCCGCGGCGCGGCAGCAGCAGGTCGGTCATGTCGGCGGCGCTGCAACGCGGGCAGCGCGGCTGGCGGGGCCAGGTCGTCGCGCCGCACGCACCGCAGCGGCTGCCGATCAATCGCGGATTCTCCGCGGGCCAGGTCGAGACGTCTGGCGCAAGTGCCTTCGGCATCGGACGGGCGTCCTCCTTGTCGTTCCGGGGTCAGCCGCGAGTGCGCTCGAAGGCGTGCGGGATGCCCGAGTCGTGGTTGCCGTTGCGGCGGATGAAGGTCATGCGCCGGGTGCGGATCCGCCAGCCCGCGTCGGTGCGGGCGTAGGTGTCGGTGTAATAGCCGATGCGCATGTCGTGGGTGCTGTGGTCGATGAAGCACAGCGGCTGGGTGCCGGTGCCGGTGTCGCCGTCGAGCTCGAGCACCGGCAGGCCGGTGAGGAACAGGCCCTTGGGCGCGGCCGCCACCAGGTCCGGGAACAGGTCCAGGGTGTAGGTGTCGCCGAAGGCGCTGTAGGTGCCGTCCGGGGTGAAAACCGCCAGCAGTCCGTCGATGTCGCCCTTGGTGATGGTCACCGCGTAGCGGGCCAGCACCTGCTGGAGTTCGAGCAGGTCATCGCTTGTCGACATGGACCTTGCCGCCTTTCATCACGAATCGCACGTCCTGGGTGACGGTGATGTCGCGCAGGGGATCGCCGGGGACCGCGATGACGTCGGCGAGCAGGCCCTCGGCCAGGCGGCCGCGGTCGGGCGCGTCGATCAGGTCGGCCGCGTTCACCGTCGCCGCGCGCAGCACGTCGGCCGGGCTGAGCCCGCGCTCCACCAACGCGACCAGCTCATCGGCGTTGCGCCCGTGCGGAATCGCCGGGGCGTCGGTGCCGACGGCGATCCGCACCCCCGCCTCGTAGGCCGCGCGCACCGAGGCGCGCGCCCTGGGGAACATTTCGGCCGCCTTGGCCTGCAGCGCCGGGTCGGCCTTGGAGACGTCCATGGCATCGGCGAGCCGGGTGGTCGGCACCAGCCACGTGTTCGCCTCGACCATCAGTGCGATGGTCTCGTCGTCGATGAGGAACCCGTGCTCGATGCAGTCGATGCCCGCCGCCACGGCGTGTCTGACGGCATCCGCGCCGTGCGTGTGCGCGGCCACCTTCAGCCCGCGCCGGTGCGCCTCGTCGACGATGGCACGCAGCTCCTCGTCCGAATAGTGTTGCGCGCCCGGGGCTCCGGTCAGCGACATGACGCCGCCGGAGACGCAGATCTTGATCAGCTGGGCGCCGTGCTTGATCTGGTAGCGCACCGCCTTGCGGACCTCGTCCACGCCGTTGGCGATGCCCTCCTCGAGGGTCAGCTGCAACACGTCGGGCGCGAAGGCGGAGAACATCGTCGGGTCCAGGTGCCCGCCGGTCGGCGTGATGGCGTGACCGGCCGGGACGATGCGCGGGCCCTCGATCCAGCCCTGATCGATCGCCTTGCCCAGGGCCACGTCGAGTAGATACCCGCCGGTCTTGACGAACAAGCCGAGATTGCGGACGGTAGTGAACCCGGCGCGTAGCGTGCGGCGGGCGTTGCCCACCGCACGCAGCATCCGCAGCGCCGGATCGTCCTTCACACTCGAGGCCAGGCCCGTCTCGCCGCGCCCGCCCATCAGGAGGTTGACCTCCATGTCCATCAGGCCGGGCAGCAGGACCGCGTCGCCGAGATCGATCACCTCGTCGCTGTCCGCGCGCGCCGCGCCCCCGACACCGGCGATCCGGTCGCCGTCGATGCGCAGAACGCCGGGCCGCACGATCTCGCCCGCATCGACGTCCAGCAGGCCCGCCGCTCTGAGGGTCAGCATGGTCAGCCCAGGCCGGTGACGATCACGGCGTTGGTGTCGGCGGCCTTGTGCCGCAACGGCTTCGCCTGCTCGTACGCGGGGGAGTTGTACCAGGCGTGCGCGGCCTCGACGGAGTCGAATTCGAGGATCACGGTCTGATCGCCGTGCCACTGGCCCTCCAGCACCTCCGGCCGCGAGTCCACCGCGAGCGCGCGCACCCCGGCCGCTCCGGTCGCGGGCGCCGCGGCCGCGGCGTAGGCCCGCATCCCGTCCGGGTCCTTGATCGCTTCGGTGAAGATGACGTATGCCTTGGGCATTTCAGACCACCTGCTCTCGGTCGTTGTGTGCGGTGCCGGCCGGGACGTGGCTGCCCTTCGGTTCCACGCCGAAGGTGTTGAAGGCCATGGCCAGCAGGATGTAGTTCCCCACCGTGAAGATCAGGTCCATGCGCTCGCGCTCGTCGAGCCGCTCGCCGAGCGCGGCCCACACTCGGTCGGACAGGCGCGCGTGCTCGCGCAGTTCGTCGGCCGCGTCGAGCACCGTCTGGTCGAAGGGATCGGGGAGCCGGCCCTGCTGCACGCCCGCGATGTCCTCGGCCGACAGTCCCTCCTGCGGGGCCATCTCGACGTGGCTGTGCCACTCGTAGGCGCAGGCGGTGACGTGCGCGATCCGCAGCACCGCCAGCTCCCGCACCCGGGGCGGCAGGCTGGACCGGAACAGCACGTGCACACCGAATTTCAGGTACGCCTCGGTCAGTTCCGGATAGCGGACCAGAGTCGACATCGCCGGTCCGGCGCCCTCGGGATTGCGGCGCTCGCGGGGCAGCAGCGGCCGCAACGCGGCGCGAGTCCGGTCGTCCCATTGCTCGGCCGGAAGCGGGGGCACGCGCATCCGCACTCCTCTCAAGAGAATTACATTCTCAATTTGTGTCCATAAGATTTCCATGCGGGCGCTCCGGAGTCAATCTCGCGATCGAGTCGAAAACGTGCTAGCGCGTTCGGTGACGGCATGATCCAGGCTGGATCGACCACCGCCCGTGGCGCTGAGCGGGATCGGTGCCGCCTTGCGCTGCGCCGCCGCGAGGTGAGAATATCCTTCTTAGGACTCAGAATATGGTTCTTGGGCTCGTGCGCGCGATGCAGGAGGAACGGATGATCGAGGTCCGGGCGGCGGTGCGGCCGTGACCGCGCCGCGCGACGTGGCGAGCCGCATCGCGCGGCAGTCATTGGCCGGGCGGGAGGCCGACTACGCCGGCGAGGTACGCCGATTGCTCGACGCCGCACTGGGTTTGATGCGCACCGGCGGCGCCGCCGCGCCGCCGCGGGTGGCCGACATCGTGGCCGCGGCCGGGCTGTCCAACGACGCCTTCTACCGGCATTTCCGGTCCAAGGACGCACTGGTGGTAGCGCTGCTCGAGGACGGGACCGAGCGCCTCTACAGCTACGTCGCGCACCGCATGGGCAAGGCCGCGACCGCCGAGGACAAGGTCCGGGCGTGGGTGTCGGCGATCATGCTGCAGGCGGGAGCCGACATCGCGGCCACCACCCGCGCGGTGCTGTGGAACGGCAGTGGCCCGAGCCGGGGCGTCGTCTCCGGCGCCGGGACCGCCGGGGTGCGCCTGGCGCACCTGCTGCACGAGCCGTTCGCCGAATTGGGCAGTGTCGACCCGGAATTCGACGCCTCCCTGGCCGGTCACGCTACCGTCGGCAAGCTCGCGGAGTTCCTGTGGCGGCAGGCCGAACCCGCGCAGTCCGACGTCGAGCGCATCACCGCGTTCTGCCTGCGCGCCGCCCGCGGCGAATGCCCTTGACGCCGCTCATACCTCGGCCGCGCCTCGACACAGGGTGACCGGTTCGGCCAGCTGCTGTTCGTCGGCGGAGGTGGGCGGCCATACCTGCCAGGCAGAATCAAGATTTCCTGTAGGAGAACAACACTCTCCTATTGCTTCCGGGAGCAAGTATCGAATTGGCGTTGTGGAACTGTGCCGAAGCGTCGGCCGTGTGCCCCTGCGGCCGCGCGCCGAGGGTGTTGCCGAGGTCGGAATGTTGCTACAGTCCTTCTGTGACGAATGTATCATTCTCCTTTAGTGAGAATGAAACTTTCCGACTCGACGAGGAGGCGCGATGCCAGCTGCTCTCTTGACCCCCTCGGCCGCAAATGCTACACAGATGCGCGGCCATCGTGCTGAGCGAGTGCACAGCATCGGTGTGGCCGGTGCATCTCCTGGTCGGAACATCACAGCCGATCGGGCATCAGGGAGGAAACGATGACCGACGCTGAGGACCGTGCCGCGAGGGAAGCGGGTTCGTGATGGCCGCGCCGTCGGTCGCGCCGGACCGGATCGCCGAGGGATCGGCGATCGGGGAGGTCACGCAGTGGGTGCGTGGCTATCTGCGTCGCCATCCCGGAGCATCGCTGGAAACCGTTGGGGGACAGTTCATTCTGGCCATCCGGGCCATTCAGTACCTGTTCGTCGATATCGCCTGCGGCCGGTTCCCGTTCCGGGAGTTCGTGCAGCAGGCCGTGTTCATGGCGAAGACGGCGTACGTGCCGACCATCGCGGTGGCGCTGCCGATCAGCGCGACCATGTCGATCCAGTTCGGGCTGCTCGCCGGGCAGGTCGGCGCGACCTCGCTGGCCGGTGCGGCCGGCGGCCTGGCGGTGATCCGGCAGGCCGCGCCGCTGGTGACGGCCATCCTGCTCGCGGCTGCCGTGGGCTCGGCGATCTGCTCGGACCTCGGCGCCCGCAAGATCCGCGAGGAGATCGATGCCATGGAGGTCATGGGCGTCTCCGCGCTGCGCGCCCTGGTGGTGCCGCGCCTGGCGGCGGGCGTCGTCGTCGCGCTCGGCCTCACGGGCCTGAGCGCGTTCGTCGGATTCCTGGCCGGGTACCTGTTCAACGTCTATATCCAGGACGGCACGCCGGGCAGCTATCTGGCTACGTTCTCGTCTTTCGCCCGTGTCGGTGATCTGTACCTGGCCATGGTGAAGGCCGTGGTGTTCGGCGTCATCGTCACCATCGTCTCGTGCGAGAAGGGCCTGACCACCAAGGGCGGCCCGGGCGGTGTCGCCAACTCCGTCAACGCTGCCGTCGTCGCCTCCATCATTCTGCTGATGCTGGTCAACGCCGGCTTCACCGAGCTCTACACCATCCTCTTTCCGAGGACGACGCTCTGATGGCCTCGCGATACTATCCGCCGGGGGTACGGCCGATCCTCGTCGCCGGGAGTTCGGTCTCCGCTCCGATCATGCGGCTCGGGCATATGGCGACCTTCTTTCTCCGGGTGCTCGGCGGAATTCCCGTGGTACTGCGGAACTATCGGGCCGAATTCCTGAAGATGCTGTCGAACGTGACCTGGGGCAACGGCTCCATCGTCGTGGGCGGCGGCACCGGGCAGGTCATTCTGGTGCTCGGCGCGGCGGCCGGGGCGATCGTCGGCATCGAGGGCTTCAGCGCGCTGAAACTGCTGGGTATGGCCCCCGCGACGGGCATGATCGCCTCGACCGCGGCGACCCGCGAACTGGCGCCCATCATGGCCTCGATCGCCTTCGCCGCGCAGGCGGGCTGCCGATTCACCGCACAGCTGGGATCGATGCGCATCGCCGAGGAGATCGACGCGCTCGACTCCATCGCCATCCGCCCGATCCCGTATCTGGTCACCACCCGGATGCTGGCCTCGATCGTCGCGATGATCCCGTTGTATCTGGCCTGCCTGGCCTTCAGCTACCTCGCCGTGGAAATCGTCGTCGGATTGTCGGGCGGGCAATCACCGGGCACCTACGAGCACTATTTCCGGCTCGTGCTCAGCAGCACGGACATCATCTATTCCCTGTCGAAGGCCATCGTTTTCGTCATCCTCACCACGACGATCCAATGCTATTTCGGTTTCTACGCCTCCGGCGGCCCGCAGGGCGTGGGGGTGGCGGCGGGCCGCGCCATGCGCGCCAGTATCACCGTGATGATCTTCGTGAATCTGCTGATGACGATGACCCTGTGGGGCTTCGACGCCGGCGCGAGAATCAGTGGGTAGCAAGAGATGTCGATTGCGTTCGAATCCGACGGCAAGGTATTGCCGAACTGGCAGCTGTTGCTGCGCGGTCTCGCCTTCCTGGTCGTGCTCGCCGCGGTGTCCGGTCTGATGATCGCGCGGTCCCAGGGCGCGTTCCGCGACACCGTGCGTGTGACGGCGGAACTGGTCAATGTGGGTGACGGCCTGCCCGCGAAGTCGGATGTGAAGTATCAGGGCGTTCTGGTCGGTCAGGTCACCGAGGTGGTCCCGTCGACCGACGGCGGTCCCAACCACGTGCACATCGACATGAAACCCGGTCAGCTGTCGGGCATTCCGGCCACCGTGACCGCACGCGTCGTGCCGAGCAACGTGTTCGCGGTGCCCTCGATCCAGCTGGTGTACAACGGCAGGGGCGCGCCGCTCGCCCCGGGCGCGCGCATCCCGGAGGACCGCAGCCAGGAGACCGTCCGGCTGCAGACCTCGCTCACCGCGCTCAGCCGAATCGCCGCCGCCGCAGGGCGTTCCGGCTCGGATCCGGCGCTGGGCATCCTGGCCGTCGTCGAACGCGCGACCGCCGGGCACGGCAGCGAGGCGGTCCGGGCGGGGGCGGAGCTGACCCGAATCGCCCAGGCGCTCAACGACACGATGGTCCCGGACGGTACCGGTTCCACCCTCGACGCGCTGACCCGAGCGCTCGACGGGCTGCGGTCCTCGGCGCCGGATCTGCTCGGCGCGGTGCACAGCGCGGTGACGCCGCTGCGCGCGGTAGCCGAGCGCCGCGACCAGCTGACCACCTTGCTGACCGGCGGTCTGGCCACCACCGGGACCGTGGCGACGGCCCTCGAGAACAACACCGGCACCCTCACCGGCATCACCGGCAAACTCGGTCCGGCACTCGGCACGATCGCCGACGGCAGCCCGAACTTCGCGCAGATGGCGATCTCGCAGAGTCAGATGTCCTACGACTTCATCAAACTGTGGGACACGGCGGATCAGAACATGAACGCCAAGATCATCCTCGAACTCACCCCGCACCGGCAGTACACCCGCGCCGACTGCCCGCGCTACGGCGATCTCGAGGGGCCGAGTTGCCGGACCGGACCGCCGGGTGGCCCCACCATCATCGGGCCCAACGCGGCGCCGGTGAGTAGCCCCGCGCTGATCGGCGGCAATGTGGGGGCGATCGGCAGCCGGCAGGAGCAGGAGCAGATCGCCGCCATCCTCGGCGGGTCACCCAACGCCGCGGCCGACCTCCTGTTCGGCCCGCTGCTGCGGGGCAACGACGCCAAGCTGACCCCCGCGCCCGCACCGGCAGGAGAACCGCCGCGATGAGTTACCGCAAACCGTTGCTGATCCTGATCCTGTTCCTCGTCGTCTCGATCGGGCTGACCTGGACGATGTATGTCACCTTGTCGCGCAGCGTGAGTGGCAGGACCGAGACGTACTCGGCGATCTTCACCGATGTGTCGGGCCTGCACGCGGGCGACGACGTGCGGATGGCCGGGGTCCGAGTGGGCCGGGTGCGGGCCGTCGACCTCGACGGGATCCGGGCCAAGGTGACCTTCGAGGTGCAGCGGGACCAGACGCTGTACGGCAACACCGCGGCCTCGGTCACCTACCAGAACCTCATCGGGCAGCGCTATCTCGGATTGTCGTTGCGGGACTTCGGCGATTCGAAGGCGCTGCGGCCGGGCGGTCAGATCCCCGTCGAGCACACCGAGCCCTCGTTCGATATCTCGCGGCTGCTCAACGGATTCGAGCCGCTGTTCAGCGTGCTCGATCCGCAGCAGGTCGACAACATCAGCGCGGCGGTGGTGCGGGCGTTGCAGGGCGACGACGGCGCCATCACCACCCTGATCGCCGAAACCGCTTCGCTCGCACAGGCGTTCGCGGGGCCGGATCAGGTCCTCGGGCAGGTGATCGACAATCTGAGCGCGGTGCTGGGCGACCTGTCGCGGCAGAGCGGCGAACTGAAGACCGTGCTACAGCAGACCCGCCGGATCTTCGACGGCCTGGCGCAGCATCGCGACGTGCTGTTCGGACAGGTCGAAGCGATCTCCGGCACGCTGGGCCGCGCCGCGGACGTGGTGCGTGGCGCCAGTCCGGCGCTGAACCAGTTCGTCGATCGCGAGCCGGGTTTCGCCCAGCACTTCGTCGAGGGCAAGGACAAGTTCGCCTATGTGGGTTTCAACCTGCCGTACCTGCTCAAGGGGCTGGCCCGGATCACCAACAACGGCGCCTTTCTCGACGCGTACGTCTGTGAGGTCAAGGTCAGCATGATCCCCGGGATCGATCCGCTGATGTCGGCGATCCTCGGTCAGGTCACCCCCAGCGGCAGGGTCGAGAACTCCGGGATCTGTAGGTAGGTGGCGACGGTGAGACAACTGTTCCGGAGGCAGACCCGCGGGCGTCGCCGGCCGCTCGAGGAGTACAGCAAGCTGCGGATCGGGGTCGTCGCGGTGGCGGTGCTCGCGGTGGTCGTGGCGGTCACCGTGTTCGTCAATTCGCTGCACCTCGGCCAGGAGACCTATCGGGCGAATTTCGCGCAGGCCGCGGGGCTCGGCGCGGGTGACGGCGTCACGCTCGCGGGCATTCAGGTCGGCACCGTCACCGGCACCCGGCTGGCGGGCGACCATGTGGTGGTCACCATGAAACTGCGGCGCGGGTTGCCGCTGGGCGCCGACTCGGGCGCGGCGATCAAGCTCACCACGCTGCTCGGTTCGCGCTATGTGGAACTGCGGCCCTCGGGTTCGGGTCGCCTGCCCGGCAACACCATCGCGCTCGCCCGCACCGAGGTGCCCTACGACCTCGAGACCGCGCTGGAGAACGCCACCACCACCTTCTCCAGCATCGACGCCGACCGGGTCGCGCAGACCATGAGCGCGCTGACCGAGCAGCTGCGCGGCACCCCGGCGCTGGTTCCCGACACGCTGCGGAACATGCGGACCCTGGCCACGGTGATCGGCGACCGGCGCGCGCAGCTCGGGCAGCTGCTCACCAGCACCGACCAGGTGACCACGCTGCTGCGCGAGCAGCAGACGGAGTTGGCCGGGATGGTCGCGCAGGGCCGGAATGTCCTGCAGGAGTTGATTTCCCGGCAGCAGGCCATCGTGGGCCTGCTCAACGCCGCGACCACCCTGGTGCAGCAGCTGCAGCCGATCGCGGTGGACGATCAGCCCGAAATCCAGCAGCTGCTCGACAATCTGGCCCAGATGACGGGAATGATCGCCGGGCACGACGACCTGCTGCGCAACATTCTGCAGATTCTCCCCGTGCCGTGGCGGCTGTTCGCCAATGCCACCGGCACCGGTCAGGAATTGGTGGGCAACGGGCCCGACGGTGCGTTCATCGATTCCTTCATGTGCGCGCTGAGCGGTTACGCGCAGCGGGTCAACCAGCCGACCTACTTCCAGGACTGCAAATGAGAAGTGCGATTCGAGGGCTGAAGCTGGCGGCCGTGGCATTGCTCGGGGCGGTGCTGGCCGGATGTTCCAGCGGTCCGCTCGGTGGTATGACCGATTCGTCGATCACCGTGACGGCGCAATTCGCCAATGCGAACGGTCTGTACGTCGGCAATCCGGTGTCGGTGCTCGGCATGCGAATCGGCAAGGTGACCGACATTCAGCCGCGCGGCAACCGCGTGGACGTGACCATGAAAGTCGACAAGTGGGTGCGGATTCCGGCCGACGCCCAGGCGGTCACCGTCTCCGATTCGGTGCTGACCGACCGGCACATCGAGTTCACGCCGGTCTATCGCACCGGCCCGGTGCTGGCCGATCGCGCCGTGCTGGGTATCGACCGCACACGGACACCGGTCGAGTTCGACAGCCTGCTGGCGATGGCCGACAAATTGTCGAATTCACTGGGTAGCAACGACAACGGGCAGGGGCCGGTCGCCGGTCTGCTCGACATCGGGTCGCAGATCGCCGCCGGAAACGGCAACGAACTGCGCGACGCGATGAGCGAGCTGGCGCGTGCGCTGCAGCTCGGCCCGGACAACGGGGAGGCGACCCGCGCGGCCGTGACGAAGGTGGTCCAGAATCTCGACGCCCTCACCGCGGCCGCCGCACGCAACGATCAGGCGCTGCGCGACTTCGGGTCCGGCATCCGGACGCTCAGCGACATTCTGGCCGAACAGGATCTGGGATCCGGGGACACCGGGGCGAAGCTGAACCAGATCGTCACGCAGATGACCGGCCTGATGGAGCGCAACCGCGGCAATCTCGCGAGACTGGCCTCGAATTCGAACACCATGACGAAATCCATGGCGGACTACAACGACAATCTCGCCGAGTTTCTCGACGTCTTCCCGCTGGTGACCGACAACGCATACAACGCGATCGACCCGAATCTGCGCGCGTTGCGCGGCACGGTCGGCCTGGACAGGTTCCTGCTGGACGGGCAGATGCTGAAGTCGGTGTGCAATCTGCTGGGGCTGCGGGAACTCGGCTGCGCGACCGGAACCGCGCGCGACATGGGGCCGGACTTCGGTATCGGCCAGATGCTCTCCGTGATCGCGGGAGCACCGCCGAAATAGCAGGAATGGCGAGAGTATGAGGATGAAATTCGCTCCGGGACACCGTGGTTCGCGGCGCTGTCTGCTCGGTATCGCCGCGGTGGTGACCGTGTCGGCCACCGGCTGCTCGGTGAGCCTGGACAAACTTCCGCTGCCCGCGCCGGGCGTCGAGGGCTATTCGCTGACGGCCACGTTCGCCAACGCGCTCAATCTGCCGACCAAGGCGAAGGTCCGGCTCAACGGCGCCGACGTCGGCCAGGTCGAGTCGATGCAGGCGAAGGACTACACCGCCGTGGTGTCGATGCGCATCCGGTCCGGTGTGCTATTATCCGCGGGGACCACCGCCGAATTGCGTTCGGCCACACCGATGGGCGATGTCTTCGTCGCATTGACACCCCCGGCGCAGCCCGATCCCGGTGCGCCGAACCTCGCCGACGGGGCGAGCATTCCGCTGCGGTCGACCTCGGCGGCGGCGACCATCGAGGAGGTGCTCACCCGGGCCGCGCTGCTGGTCAACGGCGGTGCCATCGAGAATGTGACGAGCCTGGCGAACAGTCTCGGGGAGGCCGTGGGCGGCCGCGGCGACCGCTTGGCCACGCTGATCCGGGAGACCAGGGATCTGGTGCGCAATCTCGCGGCCCGTTCCGACCGCATTCGCGAAATACTTGCCAGTACCGGCGAGGTGAGTGCGTCGCTGGCGGGGCAGCGTGCGGATGTGACCGATGCGATGGCCGCCGCCGGTCCGGCGCTGCAGGTCATCGGCGACAATACGCAGAACATCGTCGATCTCATCGGTCAGGTCAACCGGATCACCGATCAGCTCGCCAAATTCCCGTCGGTGCAGGGCGCCAACGACCGCAGCTTGATCCAGTCGGTGAACAAGCTGGCCGAGAACCTGAATATCGCGGCGAATTCGCCCGGCGCGAACCTCGACGCGCTCATCTCGAACGTGCCGCTGATCATGAAGGTGACGAATGCGGCCTCCGCCCACGTGAATGTCGATATCGCCAAGCTCGCGGTCGGCGCGGTGCCGGATCCGGGCAGTCCGGCCGACTCCGGTGGCCGGCCGCCGGACGCGACGGACTGGGTGAATTTCATCGGATCGCTGTCGTACACCCTCGACCGTCTGAAGGACAGAGTCGAGCCGGGCCGATGAACACAGGTGCTGTACGGAATGTCGTGCTGGAGCCGCCCGCGCGGGCGCTGGTGTACTCGGCGCGGCTGCTGTCGCGGCACCGCCTGCTGACCTCCGGGCTCGGGCTGGTGCTCGTGCTGGCGCTCGGCGTCGGGTATCTGCTGCTGGGCTCCTTGCAGATCAACCCGTTGCGGTCGCAATACCGGGTGCGGGTGGAGCTGGCGCAGTCCGGCGGGCTGCTGCCCGATCAGGACGTGACGCTGCGCGGGGTGCGGGTCGGGCGGGTGCGGGCCGTCGATGTGGACGGCGACAAGGTGGTCGCGGTCGCCGCCATCGATTCCGGTGTGCGCATCCCGGTGGGTGGGGATGTGCGGGTTTCGTCGCTGTCGGCGGCCGGCGAGCAGTTCCTGGACTTCCTGCCCGCGACCCAGAGCGGGCCGTATCTGTCCGACGGCGACGTAATCACCCAGG
Organism: Nocardia wallacei; assembly: GCF_014466955.1. NCBI lineage: Bacteria > Bacillati > Actinomycetota > Actinomycetes > Mycobacteriales > Nocardiaceae > Nocardia > Nocardia wallacei. The sequence continues at coordinate 2,936,234 of NZ_AP023396.1, forward strand.
AGCACACGGCGACTCCGGTCACCATGGCCACCGTGCTCGGCAGTATGAGCGGCACGCTGACGCAGATCGATCCGGCCCAGATCGAGGGTATCGTCCGCGAACTCGGCGGGGGTTCGGCCGCGCCGGAGAAGCTGGCGGCGATCGTCGACGGCGGGATGTTCCTGCTCTCGACCCTGGATTCGGTGCTGCCGCAGACGGTTTCGCTGCTGCGCAACAGCAAGGCGGTGCTCACCACGCTCGGTGACGTCGCGCCGGGGCTGCGGGTGACCGCGGGGAATCTGTCGCAGACGATGGCGGGCGTCGGGTCGATGGCGGACGGCTACGGGACATTGGTCGACGGTGCGCCGAATCTCCTTGCGGGAGTGGACAATATCATCGCCGACAACTCGCCGACCATGGTGCAGCTGCTGGGCAATCTGACCACTACGGCGCAGATGGCGTATCTGCACATTCCGGCGCTCCAGGAATTCTTCTGGCCGCAGCAGCGCACCGGTTCGACACTCGACGCGATCCATTCCGCGATGCACGACGGCGCGGTGTGGGCCATCGTCAGTCCCTACCCCAAATACTCCTGCGACTACGACCTGCCGCGCGATCCGGGATCGGTCCCCGACTATCCGGAGCCGTTCCTGCACGCGCGCTGCACCAACCCCGATCCGTCGATCCTGCCCCGCGGCGCCGCCAACGCGCCCCGGCCGCCGGGCGACAACACGGCCACCATTCCACCCGGCGTCGACCCGCTGCAGCGCGCGGACCCGACGCCCACCGGCCCCTACACCGTTCCGAACACCTACGGCGGCCCGTACGTGCCGGGAGGGTGACGCACCGCAGCCCCGGTGCGCCGGACGTGACGATGGGAGAGAACAATGGACAGAACCTCTGTGGTGACCGCGGAGAAGGACGCCGCCGCAACGACGTCCGACGCCGTGAACGACGATGCTCCGCAGGACGTGGATGCCGCGGACTCCTCTCCGGCGGGAGCATCCGCGGCCGAAGCGGACCGGACGCACGGTGGCTCATGGCGACGATGGCTGCCGCGTCCGCTGACCGCTGTGCTGATCGTGCTGCTGGTGGTGGCGGTGGTCTGCGCGGTGGTCCTCGGCTGGAAGCTCGACAACCGCAACGACCGCGCCGACGCCGGTCTTGCCGCCCTGACCGCCGCCCAGAACTACGCGGTCGCCCTCACCAGCATCGACTCGTCCCATCTCGACCCCGACTTCGCCACCGTTCTCAACGGCGCCACCGGCGAATTCAAAGACATGTACAGCAAATCCGCCGACCAACTCAAACCCATGCTCCTGCAAGCCAAGTCGGTCAGCAAGGGCCACGTAGTAGCCGCCAGCATCCAATCCGCCTCGGAATCCGAGGCGGTCATCATGCTCTTCGTAGACGCCGAAATAACCAACATAACCAACCCCCAACCCCGAATAGACCGCAACCGAATCCTCATGACCATGCAAAAAGTCGACAACCACTGGCTCGCCAGCAAGGTAGAACTCCCCTGAGCCAGGCGTTCAGCAGTCGCCCTCCACCAATAACAGATAAGCGCACTCCAGGTGCACGATGCAAACTTACCGTCCGCGTGAACAAAGGTCCTGTGCCGCACCGGATCCGACGGATTCACCTGCCGATCAGTCCCACAGCTTGGAACACGGCAGGGTCGGCAGATCTACGCGCACGTCGTCATCGACCGTGACAACCAAGTCCGGGAACTCTGCGACAAGAGAGCCGCCACACTCCGTATCTGCCCGGCAGTGGCCTGAAAATCCAGCGTCAGTTCTCCGGACTCGATATGGATATGGCGCATGTTCTCCTCGCCAGACGACGTGAGAGGTCTCGGTACGAGGGGTGAGGGTGGTGTGGCGGATTTGATTCCGTTGTCGAATCTGACGTCGGTGTCGACCAGCCCGCAGCAGGTGGCGGTTGCTGTCTTCAAGGATTGGGTGACGTACTCGAATTTACTGGTGGCGGATGGTCTTACGGTGACCGTGCCGACGGTCGATCAGTTGGATGGCGTGTGGAAACTCGGTGCGCGTTATTCGAGGTTTCCGATCACCGATCTGGGTGAGAAGTTGGCCGTGTGCGGGCTCGAGTTGGATTACGACGCTTCCTCGTACGGGCCGGTGGTTCCCGCAGGGATCGGGTGGTTGGCCTGTCGGGTGGTGGCGCGGGTGGATCTCGGTGGGGTGCGGTGTCTTCCAGGATGGGATGCTCGCGGAGCAGTGATGCCGGGTGGCGGGTTGCGGTAGGGGGCCGCGGGCGTAGCCGGAGTGGCGATCGGGAGATGTGAAAACCCCCTCTTGCCCGCGTATCTCGGATAGCCTTGCCGACCGAAGGTTCGGGCGGAAGCAGCGACCACGGAGGGGAAGCGGATGCAGAAGGCGGGACCTACCAATGTTGGTGAGCGCCGGGAGAAGCGGCCGCGTGAGGGGATATGGACCAAGGTCGGCGGGGCCGCCGGGGCGCTCGGTGTGCTGGTCACCGTCTTTTTCGGGATTCGTGAGTGCTCGCCGGACGACTCTTCCCCCCAAGCGGCCACCCAGCCTGCGCCTACGAGCTCCGCGGCTACCCACTCGGTGACGCCCACACGGGGGCCTCTTGCCCAGGGACATCAGCGGCTCGCGAATGTGGAAGGGATAGACCTGGATACGGCCCGTGTGCAGGACCAGAATGAGCCGGGAATCGATGTGAGCCCATCGAAGACCGCCGACCAACTCAACGCGATGAGCAACGGGACGCCGCGTTTCGCCGTCGCGGACCACGCCGGCACGGCCGCCGATGTGCGGGACCGCTGTCACGATATGCCCCCGGGATCCTGGACGAAGACCCTGCCGAACCTCTACGCCCGGCATCTGGGCGACAAGGTCTGCGTCCGGACCGACCAGAGCAACCTCTCCGCCCTCACCCTGACTCACATCCCCTCGGCGGCGGAGCAGTACGTCGAGTTCGATTACATCACCTGGCAGGACCGCTGACACCTCTGCGGCGGAATCCTTCCGTTCGGATGCGACCCTGGTAGCTGCGGACCGTACCCTCGGGTGTGGTAACGATTGAATCTGGTCGGGTGATTAGCATTGCGGTGGGCGGTGCTGAGGCAGTCGTTGTCGTGGGGCGGGAGTGAGGGAGGTTGTCGAGATGGCATCGCCGAGGAGGATCGGTGCGCCCGACGCCAAGAACCGCGCGGTGCTGATGGATGCCGTGGAAGAGCTGATGCTCGAGGAGGGGTACGCGGCGGTCACCTCGCGCAGCGTGGCCCGCAAGGCGGGACTGAAGTACCAGCTGGTGCACTACTACTTCCGCACGATGGACGACCTGTTGCTGGCGGTGTTCCAGCGCCGCGCCGAGGAGGGACTGCGCCGGCAGGCGGAGGCGCTGTCGGGACCCGAGCCGTTGCGCGCGCTGTGGGAATTCAGCACCAAGCCCGGCGCCGCCCGGCTGGTCATGGAGTTCGCGGCCCTGGCCAACCACCGCAAGGTGATCCGGACCGCGCTGACCGAGTACTCCCAGCGATTCCGCGAGGCCGAGATTACCGCACTGCGAAAGCTGTTGCGGGAGTATCGGATCGACACCGACGCCTACCCCCCGGCCGTGTTCGCGGTGATGGCGGCGGGAATGTCGCGGCTCCTGATGCTCGAGGAGTCGCTCGACGTGACCGGCGGGCACCCGGAGACGTTCGAATGGGTCGAGCGGCATCTGGATCGGCTCGAGCGACGGCGGTCCGAAGCCGTCAGCGATTCTTCGCATACGGCGCACTGACCGCCGGCACGGCCACGCCCACCTCGACCCGGGCGCGGTCCTGATAGAAGCCGAGATGCCCGCGCAGCAGCGCCACTTCCGCGTACGGCTCGGGATACTCCCACGCCACCGGATCCGGATGTGCGGCCGGACGCCAGTACCGGGCCGTGCCCTTGAACGGGCAGCGGCTGGTCAGCGGCACGGGGACGAGCAGATCGAACCGCACGTCCGCCTCGGGAACATAGAACGCGATCCCGTGGTCCTGCTCCGCGACCAGCAGCCCCGCCGTCGTCTCCGCGAGCGTGTCCGCGCCGAACCTCACGCGAATCAGATTCCGGACGCGCCGCACGTCGACGCGGTAATCGGGCCAATCGGCATAACCTGACGGTTGCACGGCTGTCTCCTCGGGTCAGAGCAGGGGACCGGACGCGCGGCGGGTGGAGGGGAAGCCGCGCACCATCGCGTGCACGGTGTAGGAGGCGACCAACCGGCCGTCCTGGGCGTGTACCCGCCCCTCGCTGTGCGCCTGCCCCCGGCCGGTATAGGTGGCGCGCGTGGCGTACAGCAGCCACCGTGACACGTCCGCCTCGTCGTGAAAAGTAATGGTAGCCATGGTGATTCCGGTGGAGATCGACCGGTGTGCCATGGCCTCGCCGAACCCCGCGTGCGGGCGCAGGGCCGCCGCCACCGTCCAGTGCGTGGTCGACTGGCTCAGCAGTGCCGCGTGCAGGCGCTCGTGGCCGGGAGCGTCCCGGAATCGGGTCCATACGAACAGTTCCGGCGGGCCGATCCGATCCGGGTCCGGGTCGTAGGCATCGTCGACCACGCGCATGTCGCGGCCCTCCACCTCCGCCCCCGCAATCGCGAGCGGACGCAGGGTTTCGGGCGGAGGCACCCGCGGCGGTTCCTCGGCATCGCGCACGAGATCGGGCGCACCGGCGTCGAGCAGCACGAGGCCTGTGGCACAGAGCTGCTCGCGCTGCCCGATCCGCACCTGCGCGGTGGTGAAGGTGCGGCCGGTCCGCAGTGTCTCGACCGAGATATCCAGCGGCGCTTCGTGTTCGGCGATCCGCGCGAAGATCATCGACACCGACGTCACGCGCTGGTGCGGCACCTCCTTCGCGGCGGCCACCACCGCCGCCCCGAGTATTTGGCCCGCCTCGACCACATTGCGCTCGGTCGGGCCGTGCGCCGGGGCGAGGTATCGACCCTCGCCTTCCGGCCGCACGTCCATCAGGCGCAGCAGTTCCCGCTGCGTCCACGACCGCACGGCCGTGGCGCGGGCGTCTCGCTCGCTCATCCGCCCGCGGGTTCCGGCCGCCGCACCCTCAGCTCGCCCTCGCGGCGTAGGCCTCGGCGTACTCCTTGCGGGACGTGGTCGAGGTGTCGACGTCCTTCGCCTGCTCCCGCAGCGCACCGACCGTCGCCTGCTCCTTCGGGATGTGCGCGAACGCGTCCCAATTCAGGAAGCGGCAGGCGTTCTCCCAGGTGATCTTGTTGATGTCGGCGTCGCTCGCCCCGGCCGCCTGCAGCTCCTCGAGCACGAACTCCGGCGCGTTCGGCCAGATCGAATCCGAGTGCGGATAATCGCATTCCCACGCGATGTTGTCGATGCCGATGTCGTGGCGCATCTTCAGCGAGGTGCGGTCGGTGACGTAGCAGGCGATGGTGTGCTCGCGGAACACCTCGCTGGGCAGCTTGCCGCCGAAGTCACGGCGCAACCACTTCTGGTTGGTGTAATGCCGGTCGGAGCGGTCCAGGAAGAACGGGATCCAGCCGACGCCGCCTTCGGAGAAGGCGACCTTGAGCTTCGGGTAGGTGCGCAATGCCGGACCCCACAACAGATCCTGCGCCGCGATCAGCGATACGCTCGGCGCCAGCACCATGAGGTTGTCGATCGGCGCGTTGGGCGCCAGGTTCAGCACCCGGAAGCCCTGGCCGATATGCAGATTCATCACCGTGCCGTGGTCGGACAGCGCCGCCAGCACCGGGCCCCAGTAGTCCATGTCGTGGTAGCTGGGCAGGCCGTCGAGGTGCGGCAGCTCCGGCATCGACACCGAGTGGCAACCCTTCTCGGCGACCCGCTCGATTTCGGCGACGGCCAGCTTCGGATCCCACAGCGGCAGGATCGACAGCGGGATGAACCGGCCGGGATACGCGCCCGCCCAGTCCTCGATGTGCCAGTCGTTGTAGGCATGGATCATCGCGACGGTGATCTCGTCCTTGAAGTGGGCCAGATGCCCGGCGCTGAATCCGGCGAAGGTGGGGAAGCACATCGAGGCCAGGATGCCGTTGGCGTTCATGTCGCGGACGCGCTCGTGCACGTCGTACACGCCGGGCCGCATCTCCGCGTAGCCCGCCGGGTCGTAGCCCCACTCCTCCGGCGGCCACGACACCACGGCGTTGAGGCCGGTGACGCCGGTCGGCCGGTCCCGGTAGACCCACCGGTCGACGCCCTTGTCGTCGACGACGACCCTGGGGGCCAGGTCGGCCCACTTCTTCGGGACATGGCCGTCGAACATGTGGATCGGCTCGACCACATGGTCGTCGATACTTACCAGGATCATGTCGTCGATGTTCACGGGACTCCTCGCTGTTCGTGCGGAATGTCGTACGGGTCGACCCCGAGCGTGGCGCGAGATTTTCAATCTCCACCTACGAGAATGATACTCTCGCTACTGGCGTAGACGATACACTCGGGGCCTGGCGAGGACAGCGAATCCGGCGACGCCGGCGCTCGCCGAGTCATCGCCGCCCGGGCAGCGCGACCACGACGCTGTCGGAGAAGCCCGCCTCCAGTGCCCGCAGCGCGGTGTCGAGGTAGTCGGTGAGGTCGGCGTCGGCGCGTTGCACCCAGCTGTCGTAGGCGGCGCGGCAGACCGCCAGGGTCGCCCGCCCGACCGCGAGGCAGAACAGCGAGTCCGCCGGTCGCCCGGTGCGGCGGGCGGCGAACTCGCTGATCGCCCGCTCCCAGGCGTGGTAGTGCACCGCCGCGCTGGCGACCAGATCCGGGACCGAACCGAGCAGGCTCATGCGCATCCGCAGTTCCGGCACGTCGGCGGTGTGATAGCGGTTGGCCGCCAGCACGGCGCGGCGGATGGCGGCGAGTAGTCCCAGGTCGGCCGGCGCGCGATCGAGCTGCGCGCGGATCGCGCCGACCTCGGTGTCGAAGCGGTGCCACAGCACCGCGGCCTTCGAATCGAAGTAGCGGAAGAACGTGCGCCGGCTGACTCCCGCGACCGCCGCGATCTGTTCGACGGTCGTCTCCTCGAAGCCCTGCGTCGTGAACAGCCGCAGCGCGACGAGTTCCAGTTCGCGGCGGCTGGTGCCGCGGGGACGGCCCGATCTTGTTTCTGACACACAATGACATTATCGTAATTGGAGAACTATATTTCCATTTCGTCACTCCGTGACGAAAGCGCACTGCCCGGGAGTCCTCATGATCGACGACGCTGTGGAGACGGAGCGCGGTTCGGTACGCGACGCGGGGTCGTACCGGATCCGAACCCGGTGTGCGGGACGGCTGTCGCGGGTGCTGTCATGAGCCCGCGATACCGGCTGGCCGACCTGACGTGGCCGGAGATCCGCGATCGCGCGGCGGCCGGTGCGCTGCTTGCGGTTCCGGTGGGCGCCACCGCACCGCACGGACCGCATCTGCCGGTGTCCGCCGACACCGATGTGGCGTCCGCGTTGTGTGAGCGACTGGCGCGGTCCCGCACCGACGTGCTGGTCGCGCCGCCCGTGGCGTACGGGTGCGGCGGCGCGGCCGGTGCGCTGTCGATCGGGCAGTCGGCGTTGGAGGCGGTTCTCACCGAGTTGGGGCGTAGTGCCTGCGAGACGTTCGGGCGGGTGCTGCTGGTGTCCACCCATCACGGCAGCGCCGAACCGGTGGCCCGCGCCGTCGACCGGTTGCGGGCCGAATCGCGCGACGTGCGGGCCTTCGCCCCGCACTGGAACGGTGACCCCCATGCCGGGCGCACCGAGACGGCGTTGATGCTGGCCGCTCGTCCCCTGGCCGTGCGGGACTACCGTGCGGTCGCGGGCGGCGCTCGTTCCGCGCCGGAGCCGTGGCCGCCGTTGCGTTCCTGCGGCGTGCGCGCGATCAGCGACGCGGGCGTCCTCGGCGACCCGGCCGGTGCGACCGGAGCGGAGGGCGGCGTCCTGGCCGAGGCGCTGGTGCGGGCGCTGTCGGAGAAGATCGAGCGATGGCACGAGACGGCGGCGGCATGAGGGCGATCGGGGCCGGAAGCGAGGTAGCGCCGTGGCGCGGGCTCGAAATGTAGCCAATTCCAGCGGGCATCGCCGGGTCGCCGTGGTGACCGGCGCGGCCCGCGGCATCGGCGCGGCCACCGTGCTGGCGCTGGCGGACCGGGGGTGGTCGGTGCTGGCGGTGGACGTGGCCGCGGACGATCCGGTGCTGCCGTACGCGATGGGAACGAAACAGGAACTGCTCGCGGTCGCCACCGAGGCGGGCGGCCGGGTGAACCGGGTCGGGGCGGTGAGGCCCTTCGTGGCCGACGTCCGCGACCCCGACGCGTTGCGAGCCGCCGTGGCGGAGGCGGTCGATGCCTGGGGCGGACTGGACGCGGCGATCGCCGCCGCCGGTGTGATCGCCGGGGGAGTTCCCCTGTGGGACATGCCGATCGAGCAGGAGCGGGCGGTGCTCGACGTCTGCCTGGGCGGCGTGACCAACCTGGCGCGCGCGGCCGTCCCGGCGCTCCTGGACCGCCCCGCCCCGCGATCGGGCCGATTCCTGGCCGTGGCATCGGCCGCCGCGACGAAGGGGCTGCCGCAGCTGGCCGCCTACTGCGCCGCGAAAGCCGGTGTGGCGGGACTGATCCGGGCGCTGGGCGCGGAGCTCGGCGGCACCGGCGTCACGGCGAACGCGGTCAGTCCCGGTTCCACCGACACCGCGATCCTGGACGAGACCGCACGCCTCTACGGCTTCTCCGAATCCGATCGCTTCGGTCGGCAGCAGCCGGTGGGGCGGCTGCTCGAACCGGGCGAGATCGCCTCGGTCCTCGCCTTCCTCGCCGGGGCCGACAACAGCGCGATGACCGGCGCGGTGATCCCCGTCGACGGCGGGCTCGCGCTGTGACCGGGCGAGACAGGAGTCGTCATGGCGGGGCTGCCGCTGCTGCCCGGATTCGGTGAGCCGCTGCGCTATTCGGCCGTGGACGCGGCGGCGGCCGTCGGCATCCCGCTGGTGCAGGCACGCCAGTACTGGCGTGCACTCGGCTACCCGGCGACCGGTGACACCGCGGTGGCGTTCGGCGCCTCGGATGTGCAACTGCTGCGCACCATCAGCGGCTACGTGTCGGAAAACGTGCTGACCGAGGCGGATACGCTGCGCATGACCAGAGTGCTGACGCGGGCGATCGCGCATCTGGCGCACCTGCAGGTGGAGATCCTGGCCAGTCAGCGGGCGCGGGCGCGGGCCGGTGGGATCGATGTGGTGGAGCAGATGATGCACCGGATGCCCGAGGTGCAGCGGGTGCTGGGGCAGATCTGGGTACGTCAGTTGTCCGGCGGCGAGCTGACCCGCATCGTCGGGCGTTTCGAATTCCGTTCCACCCAGGTGATTTTCGAGTCGGGTGGCAGTGTGGTGAAGACGCTGGGCGACGAGGTGCTGTTCACCGCGCACGACGCGGCCGCGGTGGCCGACATCGCGACTCGGCTGATCGCGCAGTTCGCCGCCCACCCGGACTTCCGGCTGACCACCCTGCCCGACACCGAGATTCGTGGCGTCGGGACGGTCGCGCCCGTGGTGGTCGACCGGCGATGAGAGACAGCGAGAGGTGAATGGTCGAATTCTTTCTGTTCATTCCGCAGATCCGGCTCCCGATGGCCGACATCGTGGAGCGCGCGCGGACAGCGGAGTCGGTGGGCTTCGACGGGGTGGCATTCATCGATCACCTGGTCGCGCCGGGCGCGGAGCAGCAACCGCTGTGGGAGGCGATGACCGTGGCGAGCTGGGTGGCGGCGCGGACGAACCGGCTGCGGGTGGGGCACCTGGTGCTGTGCGACGCGTTCCGGCATCCCGCGGTGCTCGCCAAGCAGGCGGTGACATTGCAGGAGGCGTCCGGCGGCAGGTTCGAACTCGGGCTCGGGTCGGGTTCGATACCGGCGGAGCTGATTCGGTTCGACATCACCCGGGCGCGCGCGGCCGAGCGCCGGGAGCGGCTCGAGCGCACATTGGCGTCGTTGCGAGTCTACTGGGGTGCGACGGCGCAAGCCCAAGTCCCCCAACCTGCTACGCCGATTCCACTGGTGCTGGGCGGGACCGGGGCGAAGACGCTGGAGTTGGTCCGGGAGTACGCGACCTGGTGGAATCTGCCCGCGACGGAACTGGGCCGATTGCCCGATCTGCTGCCCTCGATCGGGTCGGCTGGTGCCTCGATTCAGCAGATGATCGGTTTCGTGGGGGCGGGGCGGTCCGCCGAGGAGGTGCGGGCGGTGAGTGCGCGGCGCTTCGGTTATCTCGGGGACGGGTTGCGGTGCGGGGACGCGGAGGATCTGGTGGAGCATTTCCGCGGGCTGGCGCGGCTGGGCGTGGGCCGGTTCTATGTGTGGTTCGCGGATTTCGCACCGCCGACGACGCTGGCGGAGTTCGGGGAGTCGGTGGTGCGGGCGGTGCGCGATTCCGGCATCGGCCACGCATCACGTCAGGCCCGGTAGACCGGCTCGCCGTCGACTACGGTGGCGGCTACGAGGTCGGCCGTGGGAGTACCGAGGACCTCGTCCGGGGGTGTGCGCAGCAGGGTCAGATCCGCGACCCGTCCCGGCTCGAGGGTGCGACGGCGGGCCGGGCAGTGCGCCGTTCCGAGGAACAGCGCGACGGCGGCGTCCAGGGGTACGGCTTCCGAGACGGCCGCGTCCGAGAAAATTCCTTCCGCGCCAGACGATTCCGTGCGTCGATCGACCGCGGCCCGGACGACGGCCCAGGGGTCAGCCGCACCGAACGGTGCGTCGGTGCCCGCGGCGACCGTGACACCGGCATCGAGCAGTGACCGCAGCCGCCACAGGTCGTGCTGTTCGTCGGCAGGCACATCCCGGGCGTACTGCTCGGCGCGCTCGACCGGGAAGTGTGGTTGCGTGATCACCGGTATCCTGCGGTCCCGCAGCCACGGCACGGTCTCCGCCGGGATGATCGCGCCGTGCTCGATACGGTCGCCTGGGCGCACCCCGGCGGCGTCCAGCGCGGCCATGGTCACCACCAGCTGTATCCGCGTGACACAGTGCACCGCAACAGATCTGCCCGCGGAGTGGGCGGCGCGGAACTGCTCGGCGAGGTCGTCGAGCGGCGGCAGCGCGGTGTCGTCGAGCAGGAACTTGGTGGGCCCCACCGTGAATCGCGGCCCGGAGGGTTCGGCCGTGCCGGGCGGGGCCATACAGTGCATCCGCTGCACGATGCGCCGGTCCGCGACCAACCCGGCGAACCCGTCGATATCGGCCTGCCGCAGCGCCGGGGTGGCGTCGGTGAAGCCGGTGATCCCGCACGCCGCCGCGGCGGCACTCACCGCCGCCGGGTCGGGCGGCACGGACCGCAGGCCGTCCGCCAGCCACGCGTCCATCCGCCACAACCGGCCCGTAGCGCGCCCGGCGGCATCGCGTTCCACACCCGGTAGCGTGCAGTCGTCCACACCCAGGAGTTCGCAGGCGCGGGAATTGAGGACCCACAACGCCCCCGAGCGATGCTGGACCCGCACCGCCCGGCCGCTCACCATCCGATCCAGTGCCCACCGGTCCAGCGGCTCCTCGCATCCTTCGTGATACCCGACGGCCCGAATCCACTTCTGCCCGGCGGTTTTCCGATCGGCCCGCCGCAATCGCTCGGTCAGTTGCGCGCGGTTGCGTACCGGAGGCTCGTCGAGCCGCACCGATTCCGCGAGGGCCGCCGTGGCCCGCAGATGCGTGTGATGATCGTGCAGCCCCGGCAGCAGCCATCCACCCCCCGCATCGATGTCCTCCTCACCCACTCTCGCCCGTAAGCCCCGCCCGCACTCGGTAATCCGCCCCCGCGACCACCGCACATCCGTACCCGCACTCCCGAAGACCGTCGCGTTGCGAATGAGCATGAGCGCTCACCTCTGGCCTTCGGTCGCGAAAGGCGTTGCGCAGGAGTGGTTCCCACGCCAAGCCTGCAGTGAGGTCGCCGTTGCGGACATGGCTCGGACCGCCGGTGCGCTGACGGGCGCCGGGATCGGCGGGGGGAGTACGGGTTGGGTGCGGTGGAGGTGTTCGCATTCGACGGTCCACGCGCCGTGGTGGCGTGCGAGGTGGTGTGGGCCGTGGGGCAGGACGGGCGCGGTGGCGAAGGCAGCGGCGCAAGCGCGCATGGACAGGTCGATGAGCAGGCCGCCGCCGGCGTGCACCGCACCCGCTACGGCCAGGGCGGCACACAGTCCGGAGAGCGGGTCGCCGATGGCGTCGGCGCAGAACACCGGCTCGCCGTCGTGCCAGCCGACCAGGCCGCCCGCGACCGCCGCGTCGTCACCGAACGCGACGCGCATCGGGTGGTCGCGGCCGTAGCCGGTGAGGCTCAGCCAGATCCGCCCGGGGCGGTGCGGACGGTCGGCGGGGCCCAGGCCGAGTTGTTCGAGCGCGCGGGGCCGGGATGCCTCCAGGACGATGTCGGCGGAGTCGATCAAGTCGGCCAATTCGTCTCGGCCGGAAGTGGTTCGGAAATCGAGGGACCTGAGTTCGTGACCGGCGTGCAGCCGGTCGAAGAACCGCGGGGTGCTCCGCCCCGCGTCGGGGCGATGGACGCTCTCCACCTTGATGACCCGCGCTCCGGCCCGTCCGAGCAGCTGCGCGCACAACGGTCCCGCCCACAGTGACGACAGATCGACCACCACGCGGTCGCCGAGCCCGCGTCCTCCCGCGCGGTCGGCGATGCGGCTGGTCCGCCACGGCACGCAGCGGCGCGCAGTGGCCGGCAGTGCCGCCGCCGGGACGCCCAGCAGTTGCGCTCGCTCCGCCAATTCCGTTGCGGTCCAGCGCGCAGCAGCGATCTCGAGAGCGGTCCACGCGTCCTCGTCGCACGGCTCACCGACGAGCGCGGGCACCGCCTCGACATCATCGGGCCGACTCAGCGAGACCGCACACCACCCGTCCCCGGCTCGCAACAGCCGCCCCGCCCCGCCCGCCGTCCGCTGCCCATCCCGCCGCAACCCGCGCAGTCCCGCCCGCTCGGCCAGGATCGATCCCGGATCCGCAGCCACCCGCCGCCCCACCCGCTCGGTCAGGTCCCCGAAGACCCGCGCAACCTCTCGCAAGAGCCCGTATGCCGGTGCGGGCGACAGCACCGGCGGACCGTCGGCGAACCCGGTGAGATCCATCGCACCCGACGCGGCCCACCCCAATGCGGCACAGTCGGCCGAGTCCGCATCAGCCGCCGCCGGGACGCGCGTCCGCCATTCGACCGCGCCGGTGCCTGCCCGAGCCTCGTGTTCGGTCGCCGATCGAGAATCGTGCGGTGCACTCAGCCAGCCGCGGACGACGTCGGCGGGCGTGTCGGGCCGCGGGTTCGCGGTCACCGGACCGCCCTCGACAGCAGGTTCCGTTCCGGTGGAATACCTTGTGGTCGTGGACATTCGGTGAGCCGGTCGGCCAGCCCCCACTCGACGGCGGTGTGGGCGGGCAGGGGCTCGCCGGTGAGCATGAGCCAGGCGGCGCGCCAGCGGCCGATGCGGCGGGGAACGCCCACCGTGCCGCCCGCGCCGGGGACCAGGCCCATGCTCAGTTCCGGGAACCGGAAATAGGTGTCGGGGGCGGCGATCACGGTTCCGGCGAAGGACGCCATCTCGGCGCCGGCGCCGATGCAGGCGCCGTGCACGCGGGCGGTGAGGCGGCCCGCGATGCGGTCCATCACCGCCCACGGTGCTCTGTCGAGCCGGACCAGGTAGGCGGCCACCAGGTCGGTGGCAGTGCCGAATTCGTCCAGGTCGCCGCCGCTGCAGAAGGCCGGCCCGGTGCCGGACAGCTCGACGGACGCGAGGGCCGGGTCGGCCTCGGCGACCGCCAGCGCCGCCAGCAGCTCCTCCCGCATCCGGGCGTTCAGGGCGTTGCGGCGGTGCGGCCGGTCCAGTGTGACAGCCAGCGTCGCGCCGTCCCGGTGCACGCGCACCGTGTCGCCACCGGGCGCGCGATCCGTTCGCGCCGGGCCTCTTTCGGTGAGCCAGCGGCCGAATTCGCTGCCGCCCAACAGCATCGAGTACACCGCCGCCTCCGCCGCGAGCGCGGGCGTGGTCGCCGGCAGCGTGGTCTGCCGCAGCAGCTGCCCGCAGGCGACGGCGGCGCGCGGTGCGTGGGTCACGGCGCGGCGCAAGGTCTCGAGCGCCGCATCGACATCCGGGACGGTGACGATCTGCTGCCAGCGTCCCGACACCGGCCGATCGACGAGAGTCAGGGTGGAAGCACTGAGCAGCGGCCGCAACTGCGGCGGGGGCGGTTCCCGCAATACCGTCACCACCAGGGGTACGGCTCGTTCCACCTCGGCCGCCAGCCGCACGGCCGCTGCCGCAGACATGTCGTGGGGCCGCCGAGGCTCCAGCACCACCAGCGGCTCGCCGGGCTGCCCGTCGGCACGGAGGTCGATATCGGTGAGTCCCGTCATGGGCGGGTATCCCACGCGTGGCCGGGTGGGCGCGGGCACGGGATCTGGGGGTAACGGCGGATTCCGAATCCCGTGCGCGCCCTGCTGTGGCGCCGATCGCCGCGACCCATAGGGGGTTGCACTGGAATGGCCGACGGCGATCGCTCCGTGGGGACTACCACAGCTGGTCCTTCATCGCCCGCGGGGCCGCGGACGGCAGGCGGCGGGTTCGCACGAGACAGGGCACGCCCACATCATAATGAGATCCTCCTTACCTGACTGTGAGAATGATATTCTCTCGATCGATGCGTGGCAATGCCGCCGGTTGCGGGAACGGCGGGCCGGAAGGAGTGGCAGCGATGCCGACAGGGAGCACGCGGGCCGACATGGTGGCCGCGCTGCGAGAGGAATTGCGGGTCCAGGCGACCCGCACGGTGGTCTTCCACTCGGCGGTCGCCGCGCGGCTGGGTATCACGGTCACCGACCTGTCGTGCCTGAATCTGTTGCGGATGCGGGGCCCGCTGACACCCGGCGAGCTGGCCGACCTGCTCGGCATCGCGCGCGGTGGGGCCATCACCACGGTGGTGGACCGCCTGGAACGCGCCGGTTACGTGCGCCGCAACCGGGACGCGCGGGATCGGCGGCGGGTGCGTGTGGAGCCGGTGGCGGTGCGGGCGGAGGTCGCGGTGGCCCCGCTGTACGGGGAACTGACCGCCCTCGGCGACAGCCTGCCGGGCGACGACGAGACGCTGGCGGTGCTGTTGGCCTTCGTGCAGGACTACAACGCCGCCCTCGCCCGCGCGACCGACCGGGTGTCCGAGGCCGACGCGGTATGAGCCACCTCGGTCGTAAATGAACTCTCCTTGTAAGAGAATGTTATTCTCTTACCCGGGTTGCATGTGAGGCTGCGAAGGAAGGGAGGCCGCGATGCTCTTCGAGTTCGACGCCGACCAGCGACTGTTGCGCGACACGGTGCGCGAGGTGACCGCCAGGGCGTGCCCGCCCGCGCTGATCAGGGATGTGGTCGACAAGGACGTCGAACCCGGCACGCTGTGGCGGACCTACGTCGATGTCGGCTGGACCGAACTGGCCGATCCGGCGCTGTCGGTCGAACTGGGCATCGTGTTCGAAGGGCTCGGCCGCGCCACCGACCCCACCCCGTTCCTGGCGACGATGTCGCAGTTCGCACCGCTCGCCGGGGAGACCGGCACTCTCGAAGAGCCCGGCGCCGCAGTGTATTCGGGCGTCACCGCGACCGCCGACGGGTCCGGCTGGCGGCTGGACGGCACGGCCCGGCACGTGCTGGACGGTGATCGGGCACAGCGGCTGGCCGTCGTGACCGAGGCCGGTGTGTTCGTGGTGCCCGCGACGGTCGTCACCGCGACCCGCACCTCGGTGTTCGATCCGGTGCTGCACATCGCCGACGTGGGTTTCGACGCGGTGCGCGTCACCACCGCCGATCGACGCGAGGTCGATGCCGAGCGAGCCCGCCAGCACGCGCTCACCGGGCTCGCGCTCACCACGGTGGGAGCCTGCCAGCGCATCCTCGACATGGTCCTCGACCACGTGCGCACGCGCCGCCAGTTCGATGCCGTCATCGGGTCGTTCCAGGCCGTGCAGCACAAGGCCGCCGATATGCACATCGCCATCGAACGTGCCCGCGCCCTGGGCTATTTCGCCGCGCTGTGCCTGGCGGCCGACGACCCGCGACGACGGCTGGCGGCCTCGATGGCCAAGGCCGCAGCGGGCGAATGCCAGTCCACGGTCTTCCGGCACGGTCTGCAGCTGTTCGGCGCCATGGGCTTCACCTGGGAAAACGACCTACAGTTCGCGCTCAAACGGGCCAAGGCCGGTGAGCTGATGCTCGGCGGCGCGGCCCAGCACCGGGCATTGATCGCCGAGGAGTACCGTGCAGCTCACGTTTGATCCCGACGTCGAGGCGTTCCGCGCCGAGTTCGTCGCCTTTCTCACCGAACACCTGCCCGACGCGTCGGAGACCGCCGAGCGCTCGCGCTCCAGTTCCGATGTGCCGCAATGGGCCAGGCGCTGGCAGCGGCTGCTGTTCGACAACGGCTGGCTGCTGCCCGCCAACCCGCCGGAGTTCGGCGGCCGCAATGCCTCGGTGCTGCAGCAGTACGTCCACCTCGAGGAACTGTCCAAGCGCCGGATCTACCACAGCTTCAACCCGCAGGGCGTCGGAATCGTCGCGGCGTCGCTGCTGACCTTCGGCACCGAGGAGCAGAAGCGCCGCTGGGCGGTGCCGATCCTGCGCGCCGAGATCACCGCGTCACTGGGGATGAGCGAGCCGGGCGCGGGGTCGGACCTGGCGTCGCTGCGCACGCGCGCGATTCGCGACGGGGACGAATTCATCGTCGACGGCCAGAAGGTCTGGACATCCGGGGCCCACGACGCCGACGTGCTGCTGACCTTCGTCCGCACCGATCCCGACGCGCCCAAGCACCGGGGGATCAGCGTGCTGATCATCCCCACCGACCTGCCCGGAGTCACCCGGCGGCCGTTCGCGTCGGTGGCCTCGCCGGACGACCTGGACTTCAACGAGGTCTACTTCGAAGGCGTCCGGGTGCCGGCGGAGAACTTGGTCGGCGAGCTGAACAAGGGCTGGTCGGTGGCCAATGGCTCACTCGGGCACGAGCGCACGATGCTGTGGCTGAGCTATGCCGACCGGTTGGACGACCTGTTGCGTGACTTCCGCCCGCGCGACACCCACGACAGGGACGCCTACGCCCGGTTGGTGATGGACACCGAGGCGCTGCGGCTGCTGGGCTCGGCGGCGCTGTCCCGCGAGGCCCGCGGCGAACAGGACGTCCCGTCCCTGTCGGTTCTCAAGGTGCTGGGCTCGGAAGCCATTCAGGCGGCCTCGGAGCAGGCGCTGAATTCCATCGGCACCGAAGGGCTCCTGCATCCGGCGCGGAGTTCGCAGCCGAGTCCGTGGACCCTGGATCACTACTGGTCCAGCTGGTTCGAGCGCTATATCCGCAGCTTCGCCGGCACCATCGCCGGGGGCACCTCCGAGATCCAGCGCACCATCATCGCCGAGCGGGTGCTCGGACTGCCACGCGGCTGAGTCGCCGCGGGTCACCACGGGCCGCGCGGCCCTCACCATCGGGACGGAAACCATGGCTGCTCACTCTGCCGCATCGGGCGCAGCGGAACTCGATGCACTGCAATCGGTTTCGGGCTGGCGGGCGCACTCTCGCGAACATCTGCTGCGCTACCGGCTCGCCGTGGTGGCCACCAACGCCGTCGAGGCCGTGCGGCATGTCGGCGGCTTGGTGTGCGACCGGACGATGGCGGGCTGGGAGGTGACCGTGCTGCTCGCCGACGCCACCGACGTCCGCGCCCTGCGGATACTCGGCGCCACCGTGCTGGATCTGGAGCGGTCGCTGGCCTCGCCGGTGCACGACACCTGGCCGCACGCCGTCGCGGTCGATCCGCGGATGTTCGTCGCCGACGCGCGGGTGCGGCGGGGCGTGCTCGAATGCCTCGACCACGAACTGATCGAGGTCGCGCTGTGGGGCGAGGAGCTGCCCCGCGAACTCGACAACAGGCTGGGCACAGTGCAGCACCGGCTCAGCGGCGCCGCGCGGGCGTTCAAGGGGGCGGCGCTGACGGCCGCGGGCGCCCCCGACGCCGAAACCGGTGGCGCCGAGGTGTTCCGGTGTGGCGAACTGCTGCTGACCGGGATGTGGGGCGGGTCCGACCTGGTCGCGGCGGGCTGAGCTACCGGTGAATATGATATTCTCTCTGAGAGAGAATGGCGATATCACAAACGCCGC
This sequence comes from Nocardia wallacei, assembly GCF_014466955.1. Lineage (NCBI taxonomy): Bacteria > Bacillati > Actinomycetota > Actinomycetes > Mycobacteriales > Nocardiaceae > Nocardia > Nocardia wallacei. The sequence goes on from NZ_AP023396.1 coordinate 2,954,363, forward strand.
CGACAAGTTTCCCGCCCGCCGCGCGGGTGGGGCGGAGGCTCGCGGAGAGGGTGCGAATGAGCCGACGGGATGAGCGAATCGCGTGGGACGGCGCGTGGCCGCCGCGGGCGAACGGGGCCGCGTCATGACCGTGTCGCTGCTGCTCGACATGGCGGTCTCCGGCGACCCCGAACGCACCGCCCTCGTCTGTGACGAAGTGCGCTGGAGCACAGGCGAATTGCAGACCCTGGCGCACGGCGGCGCGGGGGTCGTGGCGGCCTCGGGAGCGCGCAGCGTGGCCTACGTGGGGACCGGCGGGCACATGCTGCCGCTGCTGATCTTCGCGGCCGCGAGCGCCTCGGTGCCCGTCACGCCGCTGAACTACCGGCTGAGCGGTGCGGCGCTGGGGGAACTGGTTGCGCGCCTGGATGACCCGCTGCTGGTGTGCGACGACGAGTATCACGACGTCGTCTCCGGCTTCGGGCAGCGGGTAATGCGTTCCGGCGATTTCGTCGCGGCCGCCGCCGCGGCCGACCCGGTGTCGGAGTCACCCGATCCGGATCGGGTGGCCGTGGTGCTGTTCACCTCCGGGACCACCTCGGCGCCGAAAGCGGTCGAACTGTCGCATCAGAACCTGCTCAGCTACATCACCGGGACGGTCGAATTCGACTCGGCCGCACCCACCGACGCCGCGCTGATCTGTGTGCCGCCCTACCACATCGCGGGCATCGGCGCCGCGCTGTCGAATCTCTACGCCGGTCGGCGGATGGTGTATCTGCGCAGCTTCGACGCGGCGCGCTGGATCAGCCTGATCGGCCGCGAGTCGGTGACGACGGCGACGGTCGTGCCGACCATGCTGGACCGGATCGTGACGGAGCTGGAACGGACCGGGGCGACGCTGCCGACGCTGCGCAACGTCGCCTACGGCGGGTCGAAAGTGGCGCTGCCGCTGGTGCGCAAGGCGCTCGACCTGCTGCCGGAGGTGGGTTTCGTGAACGCCTACGGGCTGACCGAGACCAGCTCGACCATCGCGGTACTCGGCCCGGAGGATCACCGGGCGGCGCGCGCGGCCACCGATCCGGAGGTGGCGCGGCGGCTCGGCTCGGTCGGGCGGCCCGTGCCCGATATCGAAGTGCAGATCCGCGACGAGCGCGGGCGGGTGCTGCCGCCGGGGGAAACGGGTGAGTTGTTCGTGCGCGGGCCGCAGGTGTCCGGGCGCTACACCGGGATCGGCTCGGTGCTCGACGCCGAGGGCTGGTTCCCGACCAGAGACGTCGCGACGCTCGACGCCGACGGCTACCTGTACATCGGCGGGCGCTGCGACGACACCATCATCCGCGGCGGCGAGAACATCGCGCCCGCCGAGATCGAGGACGTGCTGGTGGAGCATCCGGCCGTGCGCGAGGTCGCGGTGATCGGCGTCGAGGACGTGCAATGGGGGCAGATCATCGTGGCGGTGGTGGTGCCGGAGCCGGGCGCGACGCCCGACCCGGCCGAACTTCGCGAGTTCGTCCGCGCCGCACTGCGCGGCTCCCGCACCCCGGACCGGGTCGTGTTCCGGGACTCGCTGCCCGCCACGCCGACCGGAAAGGTGTTGCGGCGCACCCTGGTCGAGGAATACGGACCCGCGGTGGACGCGGCGACGAGCAGATGATCGCCGCCAGGAAAGGATGACAATGGTCAAGAACGGCACGCGGCTGCGCAGCCAGGTGTGCGACACCGAGGTGATCGTGGTGAAGGCGACGGATGGTCTCGACGACCTCCGCGCGGGCGGTGTCCCGATGATCCCGCTCGACGGCGAACCCGCGGCGGGCGCCACCCCCGACCCGAACCTCACCGACGGCAACCAGCTGGGCAAGCGGTACGTCGACGAGTCCGGCGCCGAGGTGCTGGTGACGAAGGCTGGCGCCGGCACGTTGAGCGTCGGCGCCACCCCGCTCACGCTCAAGGAAGCCAAGCCGCTGCCCGCCAGCGACTGACCGGAAGGTGTTGCGCACATGGCGAACTCGAAAATGCTCGTCTTCTCCAACGCGGTAGCGGGACAGGACGACGCCTTCAACGAGTGGTACGACACCCGGCACCTCGCCGATGTGACCGCCGTCCCCGGCGTCCGCGGCGGCGAGCGCTACGACCTCGTCCCCGGCCCTGGCGACCCGCCCCACCGCTATCTCGCCGTCTACGAGCTGAGCGGCGACCCCGGCAAGGTGCTCGAGGCCTTCCGAGCCCGAGCCGCCACCGGCGAGATAGCCCTCAGCCCCGCCCTCGACATGTCCACTCTCGCCGTCTCGGTCTGGCGGGCAAGGGGTTCCGTGGACTGACGGCCACCTGTCAGCGCGTGGTCCGGAGCGGTGCGCGCTCGAGTTCGCGAAGAGCGGTGCGAAGTCCTCTGCGTCTGCCGTCGGGCCCGGGGCCGAAATGGGTTCGCAAACCCTCGCGGACGGCGAAGCGCAGTTCCGAGGCGGTCTCCGGGGCGTCGTCGGGGGTGGCGGCGAGCAAGGCGTTGGGGAGGGCGAGTTTGGCGATGGTGCGGAACGTCTGCAGGTATTGGTGGCCCAGCGAACCGGTGGTGTAGGGGAGATCGTATTTGTCGCACAGTTCGCGGACTCGGACGGCGATCTCTTCGTACCGGTTGCTCGGCAGATCGGGGAAGAGGTGGTGCTCGATCTGGTGGCTGAGATTGCCGCTCATGAAACGCATCAGCGGTCCGGCGCGGAAGTTGGCCGATCCCAGCATCTGTCGCAGGTACCAGCGCGGGCGGTCCTCGGCCTCGAACTCGGCCGTGGTGAATTTCTCGGCGCCGTCGGGGAAGTGGCCGCAGAAGATCACCAGATACGCCCAGTAGTTGCGGACGATATTCGCGGTGGCATCGGCCGTCAGCGTCGTCTTCCAATTCCGGCCCGACAGCGCGGGGAAGATCAGGTAATCCTTCGCCGCCTGCTTGCCGACCTTGGTGCCGATGATGCGCAGATCCTTGAGCGCCTGCCGCCAGGTCTTCTCCTTGTTGCGGAGCTTCTCGACCTCGAGATGGTGCAGTGCGACGCCCCACTCGAAGAAGGTCGCGAGCACCAGGTTGTAGATCGGATTGCCGATATTCCACCACTCCCACCGCTGGTCGCGGGTGATGCGCAGCACGCCGTAGCCCACATCGTCGTCCATGCCGACGACGTTGGTGTACTTGTGATGGACGAAGTTGTGCGAATGTTTCCACTGCACGCTGGGACAGGTGGTGTCCCACTCCCACGACGAGGAGTGGATTTCCGGGTCGTTCATCCAATCCCATTGCCCGTGCATCACATTGTGCCCGAGTTCCATGTTCTCGATGATCTTCGCCAGCGAGAGCATCGCCGTGCCCGCGAGCCAGGCGGCCCGGCGGTTGCTGAACATCAGGGTCGCGCGCCCGCCGACGGCCAGCAGGCGCTGCAGCGCGATGGCGCGCCGGATATAGGCGGCGTCGCGTTCGCCGCGGGATTCCTCGATATCGCGGCGGATGGCGTCGAGTTCGGCCCCCAGCGCCTCGACGTCGTCGGGAGTCAGGTGCGCGTAGGCGTCGATGTCGGTGATGGCCATTTACCCTCCTACAGATCGAGAGTGCAGTCGCCGGACACGCTGCTGATGCATGTCTGGATTCGTTCTCCTTCGCGCCGCTCCACACCGGTGCGCAGATCGCGCACATAACCTCCGGCCAGTGGGACGACGCAGGTTTGGCAGATACCCATCCGGCAGCCGAAGGGCATCGCGATGCCGAGCTTCTCGCCCGCTTCGAGAAGAGTGGTGGCGCCGTCGATCCGGGCCTCCTTGTGCGAGACGGCGAAATGGACCGTCCCGCCCTCACCGCCGTGATCGGTGCGGGCGATGGTGAATCGCTCGACGTGCAGGCGGTGGCGCAGCCCGCCCGCCTCGTAGTGCGATTCCAGCGCGTCCAGCAGCGCCGGCGGACCGCACGCCCAGCATTCGCGTTCGCGCCAGTCCGGCACCCATTCGTCGAGCCGCGCGGCGTCGAATTTGCCCATCTCCCTGGTGAGTTGGAGATTCAGGTGATAAGCGCTCGAGTCGTCGGCGAGGGCTTCCATCTCGTCGAGGAAGATGACGTCGTCACGGGTGGGGGCGGAATGGATGTGACAGATGTCGGGTGTCTCGCCGCGGGCGGCGAGCGCTCGCAGCATCGCGATCACCGGAGTGATGCCGCTGCCGGCCGTGACGAAGAGAATCTGTCCCGGAACAGGTTGCGGCAGATGGAAATCCCCCTTGGGCGCCGCCAGCCGGATGATGGTGTCCGGCTTGACGCCGTCGACCAGATGCGTCGACAGGAAACCGTCGGGATTGGCCTTGACCGTGATCGAGATGGTCTTGTCGCGCTCCGAGCCGATCGAGGTCAGCGAATAGGACCGCCAGTGCCATCGGCCGTCGATCTGCAGGCCGATACCGACGTACTGCCCGGGCTCGTACGAGGCCGGAAAGCCCCAGCCCGGACGGATTGTCACGGTGGCCGTATCCGTGGTCTCCTTGACCACGTCGACCACCTTGCCGCGCAACTCGCGGGCGGTCCACAGCGGGTTGGCCAGGCGGAGATAGTCGTCCGGCAGCAGCGGTGTGGTGGCGCGGGCCACCAGCCCGCGCAGGATGTTGACTCCCGGATTGCGCGCGCCGACCCCCGCGGCGGGACGCTTGCTCCACTTCAACAGGTCCAAGGCGATTCCTCCTCCTGTGTACGAACGTACACTGGAATCGCCGCGATGCCCAGTGGATCCCGACCGCTACGCCCGCAGAATGGGTGCACGATCGTTCACTCACCGGCGGGCGGATGTGGCTACCGCCGGGCCACCGCGAGCATCTCCTCGACGGAGACGAATTTGACGCGGGGCCGCGCCGTGGCCGTGCCTTGTTCGCGTTCGGCGGCGTCGATGGCTCGCCACTGGGGCCAGCCGATCGCAGGTACGCCGCGCTCGGACATGGTGGCCCGCAAGGATTCTCGATCACCGACCGGGCGGTGCAGGGTCCCGGCGGCGAAGTCGGCGAGAAGGGCGGTGACGGTCTCGGCGGCGCAGGCGCGGTTGGTGCCGATGACGCCGCGCGAATACGCGGCGACGGTCAGGTGAGGCCGTGCGCGCAGAAGCTCCACACCTCGTCGGCGGTGATGGGATGCGACTCCGACTCGATGACGGCCGGTTGCGCGATGAACATGACGGTCTGCATGGTGATCGCGGCAACGCGGCGGGGATTCGCGCCCGAGACCAGGCGGCCCGCGCCGTGCGCCTCGGTGAGCAGCTCGGTGAACAGGGTGAACAGTGCCGCGTGCGCCAGCCGGATCTGGGCGGGATGCGAACTCAGCAGCTGCGGCGCGAACTCGGTGAACAGCGGCCGCCGGGCGTGCGGATCCGGGCGGCACAGCTGGAACAGCAGCTCCACCGCGGTGCGGACCTTGTCCAGGGGATGCACGCTGTTGGCGGTCGCGGCGCGGATCTGATCGGTGGTGCGGCCCAGGGCATCCTCGTACAGCGCCAGCAGCAGGTCGTGTTTGCCGTCGAACTGCAGATAGAAACTGCGCAACGACTGCCGCGAACGGTCGACCACCTCCTGGACGGTGAAGTCGGTGCTGCCCTTCTCGGTGATGATGGCCTGCGCCGCGTCCAGGAACCGCTGCACCCGCTGTCCCGCCCGCGCTTTGGCGGAGCGCAGCGACCGGTCCACCGCCCGCTGCTTCCAGGCGGGTAGGTCGGCGGCGTCGGGCGGGCTGTCGTCGGGATCGGTCATGGAGTGGGCCCCCGTTCGGACGTCGGGGCGTCGGAAGGCGTTGTGGCGGCGTTCGATTCGGCGGTCGGCAGTTCGGTGATGGCGTGGACCGGGCAATCCAGCAGTGCACGCAGCACGCTGTCGCGGTCCGCCGGAGCGACGGTGCCGTCCCCGTCGATGGCCGCGTAGCCCCAGTCGTCGAGGGAGAAGTGCCGCGGCGCGTGCTTGGCGCAGATGCCGAAGCCGTCGCAGAGTGTCCGGTCGAGACGAATTTTCACGAGACCAGCACCGCCTGCGCGTCGAAGGGCCGCTCTGCCAGATAGATTCCGTCGCCGCAGGCGGCGCACCGCCCGCCGAGATGCGCGTCGACCTCGGCGGGGAACCGGGCGAGCAACGTGGCAGCGGTGTTGGCCGCGCCGTCCAGAGTGCCGCAGGCGCCGCGGCCGCGCAGCACCACCGACCAGCGCCGCAATCTCTCGACATCGGCCATGGTGGCCCGCCCGTCGCGCAGGGCCGATGCCGAGGCGGCCATGGCGGCGGTGCCGTTGAAGCAGGAGCCGCATTGCCCGGCATTCTCGCGATCGAAGTAGCTCAGCACGCCCGCCGCGACGGCGACCGGGCATTCGCGTGTGAGCAGCGAGATCGCACCGCAGCCCAGCCCGCCGCCGAGGCCGCGCATCGACTCGTGGTCGAGCGTGGCGCCCAGGACCGCGCGGTCCACCATGCCCGCGAAATAGCCGCCGGTGAGCGCGCCGCGCACGGCATCCGGCGAGACACCGTGCAGCGCGAGCAGGTCCGTGACCGGGGTGCCGTGCGGGAGTTCGTACAGGGCGGCGGGGCGGTCGCCGCCGGTGACCGTGGCGAGGAAGGTGCCGGGGGAGGCGTCGGTGCCGACGGCCCGGAACGCCGCGCCGCCGTACCGGTGCACGAACGGCAGATGCGCCAGGGTCTCGACATTGCTCACCACTGTCGGCGCGCCGCCGACGCCGTGCTCGAAGGGGCGCGGCGGTTTGTCCGAGGGTTTCGCCGGGCCGCCGTCGATCGCCCGGATCGCGGCGGTCTCCTCGCCCGCGACGTAACCTGGTGCGACCGTGACCAATTCGACCACGACGTCGGTGACCGCCGCCGTGTCGAGTTCGGTGAGCGCGGCGTCGACCCGGCGCGCGGACTCCGGGTCCGAGACATAGACGTACGCCCGCCGCGCCCCGGCGATCGCGGCCGCCAGCCGCAACCCGTCCAGCACCAGGTGCGGGCGGCGGCGCAGCAGCCACTTGTCCTTGACCGAGGCCGGTTCGCCCTCTTCGCCGTTGGCCACCACGACCGTCGCTCGACCACGCGACCACGCGTCACGGACGGTGGTCAGCTTGACCGCGAGCGGAAACGCCGCACCGCCACGCCCCCGCAGCCCGCTGTGCCGCACCTCGGTCAGCAGCGGATCCGGGGCGCCGAGCGGCGCGTACCCGCCCGCGGCCCGATACGCCGCCAGGTCCTCGACCGCGCCGCCCGGCCGCAGCAGCCGCGGCGCGCAACCGGGCAGCGCGCCCACGGTGAGCGACCCGATCGCGTCCGAAGTCTCTTGCATGGCAACCTCTTTCCGCTGAAGTCGACTCGCGGGAAGTGCACCCGTACCGCTACGCTGGCGAGCATGAGAACGGCGGTGGTGCGGATCGATGTGGATCCGGCCGGCGAATCGACCGCGGCGCGGCTGGCGGCGGGCGTGCGCGCGCTGCGGGAGAGTGCGGCGGCGCTCGGGGCCGAGGTGCTCGACAACGATGTGGCGGGAGAGCCGCCGCATCGCCGGGAGGTCCAGCTGCTGGTCACCACCGACGACCCGGAGGCGACCGTGCGCGCCGCGGTGCGGTTGTGCGCCGCGGCGTTCGGCACCGAGCCGGTGCCGGGGGTCGTGACTTTCGTCAGCCGCGGCACCGACGACGACGCGCACGGTGTGCTCGCCGGGTTCGGCCTCAGCGGCGAGGTGGTGCGCGAACCGGGCGGCGACGGCTTCGACATCGTCTATGTCACGCTGTCCGAGGCCGACCTGGCGCGGATACCGGAGAGCCGGATCCACACGGCCCTGGAGGCGTCGCTGAACTGCGAGGTCCGGATCCGCACTCGGTAGCGGGCGCCCGTCCATCAGCCGTCCAGGAACGACAGGATCGCCGGGGCGGCCAGCACCCAGGTGTCGAAGAGGTTGTAGCGCTGTACCTTTCCCGACCCGCGCGCCTCGACGGCCCGCTCCCAGGCGTCCTCCGGCCACGGCGGATCGATCAGTGTCGAGCCCTCGATCAGGCAGCTCACCTCGAGGGAGGTGCGCTTGGGATGGTCGATGTCGTGCTCGCCGCCGCGAATGATCAAGGTGGGCACCCGGATTCGATCGAACAGTTCGTCGTCCACCCCGGGGATGGTCTGTCCCGGCTTCGGCACGTAGGCGTTGAGCCACCGCAGCGACAGCTTCACGAACTCGTCCCGATCCAGCTCCAGCAGGCGCTGCTCGTTGCGCGGGTTGCGCTCGACGGCCTCTCGCCACTCCCGCATCCGCAGCAGCCCCGCGTTCCCGCCGCCACGCATGGCCTGCAGGCTGGGCAGCACGTAATACGCGCCGAGATTGAACATGCCGTAGACCCCGCCGACGATGTTCCACAGCACCAGCCTGGTGACCCGCTCGGGGTACAGGATCGTGGTCAGGATGGAGTCGCGCGCACCGCCCGAACCGCCCGCCAGCACGCACGGCCCGGCGTCGAGGGCGGTCAGCAGCCCGTCGAGTGTCTCGGCCCGCATATGCGACTCGGTCTGCCCGTAGAACTGCACATCGGACGCGCCGCAATTGGGCCGGTCCCACAGCAGCACCCGGTAGCCGCCCGCGACGATCGCCTCGGCCAGCGGGCGCAGTCCCGGCACGTCCATGCCGAACCGCCCGCCCGGCGTCAGGACGACGAGTTCCCCCGCGTCACCGACGATTTCGTAGACGACCTCGCCGCCGTTCACCCTCACGGTGGGCATGCGACCTCCTTCCTGTTCACCGGCTCGGATCAGGCCAGCACGACGACCGAGTCGCCGACGATGCGCACCGGATACGTGCGGATGCTCCATTCGGGCTTCACCGCGGTGGTCCCGGTCGCCAGCTCGAAACCCCACTGGTGCCACGGGCAGTAGATGAACTCCTGGTCGCGCACCATCACCTGGTCGCCGGGCACGGATTCGTCGACGACGGTCCGCCCCCGCGCGCGCCCGGCGCAGAGCGGCCCGCCCTCGTGCGGGCAGTAGTTCGCGATGGCGTAGAACGTCCCGTTGACGTTGTACACGCCGACGCCGTGCCGCCCGATCGGCACCACTTTCGAAGTGCCGGGCGGGATTTCGTCCACCGTGGCGACGACGTGCTCACGTCCCTGGGCGAGCCGGGGCTGTTCGGGGTCGGCCATCACAGCACCCGCCGCTGACCCTCGATGGCGGGCACCGACTCGGGCAGATGGTAGGTCTCGATGCCGTTCAGATACATGACCCGGTCGCGGGCGTGCACGGGCAGATGCTTCATCAGCCAGCGCGGGTCGTCGAAGGTCCAATGCGGGTAGTCCGAGGAGTACAGCAGGATCCGCTCCGCCGACATCCACTCGAACGCGCGGGTCAGCTCCGTCTTGTCGTCGGGGTAGTCCAGCGGCTGGGTGGTGAACTTGATGTGCTCCTCGACGTACTCCGAGGGCTTGCGGCGAATCCCGGTGAAGGAGCGGCGCGCCGTGTAGACCGCGTCCATCCGCCACATCAGCGGCAGAATCCAGGTGAAGGCGTGCTCCACGAACACGATCCGCAGTGTCGGGAACCGGTCGAAGACGCCGTCGAAGATCAGGCTCATGATCTGATTGGCCGCCAGCAGCGAGTAGGTGACCATGAAATCGTGGTTGTAGCTGGGGAATCCGACCGGCGGCATGGGCATGGTCTCGTACGCGCCGCGGCCCAAATGGCAGCTCACCACCAGATCGTGCTTGGTGGCCGCCGCCCAGATCGGATCGTATTTCGGGTCGCCCCACGACGGGCGCGGCTCGGCCTTGATCAGGATCTGCGCCATGAACGGGTGCCCGGCCCAGTGCTCGATCTCGCGCACCGCGCCGCGCGGATCATCGATGGCCGCGCAGATCGACCCGCGCCAGCGCTGATGCCAATTGTTCTTCGAGTCCAGCCAGTGGTTGGCGAGCCAGTGGTTGACACCGGTCGCCATCGCCGCGGTGGCCTCCGGCAACCGGGTCGCCTTCACCGTCGGTTCCAGGATCGCGATATCCGACCCGGCGTCGACGATCAGCTGCCGGAACGCCAATTCCGGGTCACTGCCGGGGAATTCGCCGCCCTCGGGGAACGTGTCGGCCCGCATGGCGTAGGTGTGCGCGTAGTCGGGGGCGTCGTAGATGATCGTGTCGCCGACGCGGTGGCTGAGGAAATAGTCGGTCCGGAACGGCTCGGGAATGTACTCCACGAGCTCCCCGCGCCGCGGCACGGGATGCACGTCCGAATCGACCACCCGGACGGCGACCTGCTCGGGTGCCGGGGCACGTTGCTGCCCGTGTGCCAGGGTCGTGCCGGGTGCCGGGGTTTTTTGTTGCCTGTGTGCCAGGGGCATGTCGGGTGCCGGGGTTTTTTGTTGCCTGTGTGCCAGGGGCATGGTCGTCTCCCTCTCGTGGACGGGCTAGGTGGTGGCCGCCGCGGCCGGGATGTCGATGCCGTAGAGCCGGGACGCGTTGCGCCACAACACCTTCTCGCGTTGTTCGGTGGTGAGCGCGGACGGCAGCGCGGTGGCGTCACCGCAATGCCAGTGCGGGTAGCTGGAGCCGAACATCACCATGTCCTCCTTGCCGGTGAAACCCAGCCATTCGGAGGCGAATTCGGTTTCGCCGGGCCCGTCCAGGCTGCCCTGTACGAAGTAGACGTGGCCCGGCAGGTAGTCGCTGGGCATGCGGGGCGCCCACGGGGTCTGCTCCAGATGCGGCCGGCCGAAGGTGTCCATCCGCCACGTGAACGGCGTGAGCAGGTCCGCCCCGCCGTCGGCCCAGACGAATCTCAGCTCCGGCATCCGCTCGAACACGCCCTCGGCGATCATGTTCATCAGGTGGTACACGTAGTTCAGCGACATGAACCCGAGGTACTGCTCGTAGGTGCGGGTGTGACCCGACGGGGTGGGCGGGAAGGCGATGCTCTCCCCGGTCTCGATGTGCGCGGCCACCGGCAGCCCGGCCTCGGCCGCCGCCTCCCACAGCGGCCAGAACTGCGGCTTACCGTAGAGCTCGCGCGACTGCAGCGGAATGCCGACCTGCACGATGCCGGGATGACCTGCGTACCTGCGGATTTCGCGCAGCGCCCCGGGAATGTCCTCGGGATTGACCCGGATCGTGCCGCGGTATCGCGCGGCGAATCGGTTCGACTCCAGCCAGCGCGTCACCATCATCTCGTTGTGCGCGGCCAGCACCGCGGTGGTGAGGTGCCGGTCGGGCAGGATGCCGCGGGTCATCGGATGCAGCACCGCGATGTCCACGCCGCGCTCCACGAACAGCTGCTCACCGACGAATTCCGGATCCGAGCCCGGATAGCCCCTGCCCGGCCCGCGGCTGCTCGGTCCGCGGGTGCCCGCGGCGTACTCCCCGCCCGGTGCGCCGTACCAATCCATCTCGGCATCCGGGATGCCGCGGCTGGCGAACGGCTCGCGCAGGAAGCCGCGCATATCCCGGTTCGAGGTGAAGAAGATGTGCACGCTGGCGTCGATGACAGGCGTGCCGGTGCCGACGGTCACCACTCGATGCGCGCTCGTTCGGGCCGCTCCGTCACCGGCGCGGCGAGTTCCTGCTTGTCACAGACGCGCTGCAGCTTCTCGATGGTCTCGTCCAGCCCGGGTCCCAGCCGCGGACCGGGCGTGAAGGTGGCGGGCAGTTTCCGCATGCCCTGGATGACGCCGATGGTCTCGTAGTGCACGGTCCCCTCGGGGTCGCAGCGGTAGTCGGGCATCCGGTCGAGCACGGCGGTGAGCATCGCCTTGAACACGGTGCGGGCCACGTTCGAGCCGATGCAGCGGTGGATGCCGAGCCCGAAGCTGAAGTGCCGGTTGCCCCTCCGATCCAGCACGACCTCGTTCGGGTCGGGGAAGACCTGCGGGTCCCGGTTCGCCATCGCCCACGACAACCACAGGCGCTCACCCTCTTTGAACCGGGTGTTCACCAATTCCATGTCCGCGGAGATGGTCCGGCCGTCGCCCGGCGCCGGGGTGAAGTACCGCAGGAACTCCTCGGTCGCGGAGTCGAGCAGGTGCTCGCGCTCTTCGCTGAGCAGTTCGCGCTGATCCGGATGCTCCGACAGCCATTCCAGTGAATGCGCGGTGAGCGCGGTCGTGGTGTCGAAGCCGCCGCCGATGATCAGGCCCAGCATGCCGAGCACCTCGAGGTCCGGCGCGGGCTCGCCGTCGATGCGGAGCTTGACCAGGCCGTCCACCAGACCCGGGCGCGGATTCTCCTTGATCTCGATCAGATTGTTCAGCAGATCCAGACCCATGGCCCGATGCATCTCCGCGACCCGCGGCGCCTCCGGCGAATCCTCGGGGGTGTACACCGCCGCGTGTACCGGCTCGCTGTACATCGACCACTGCCGCAACGGAATTCCGAGCATGGCCAGGGTCAGCACGGCCGGGACGATATTGGCGAGGTCGTCGACGAAGTCGATCCGGCCGCTCTCGATCTTCTCGTCGAGGGCGGCGCGGACGATCTCGTCGATCACCGGCTCCCAGCGGCGAACCGCGGCGGGTGACAGGTAGGGGTTGATCGCCTGCCGATAGATCCGGTGCTCGGGATCGTCCATCTCCAGAATGCCGCCGCGCACCGCCTGCACACGCTGGGCGGTGGGTATCGAGATGCCCTTGTAGCCCTTGCGTTCGCCGCGCAGATCGTGGTCGTTGGAGACGTGCGGGCAGCGGGCGAGCTCGAACACCTCGGTGCTGCCCGCGGCGACCCAGTGCCCGTCGTAGGTGTCACTCCAGGCCATCGGGCACTTGGCCTGCATCTCCTGGGTGATCTCCACGAACCGGTGCCGGTATTCGGGCGTGTGCCGGTCGAAGTGGTACCGATTCTTCTTACGGTCCTGGTCGGCGAGTGCGTCGTCGATGCTCACGATAGTCTTCCTGGGCTGCTCACGGATCTCGTTGCCGCGCCGCGGGTTTCCCCGGCGATCAGATGTGGTAGTCGTAGGACTTCAGATAGCCGCCGCCGTCGACGCGCATCTGCGTGCCGGTGACGTACCGCGACTCCTCGGAGGCCAGGTAGACCACCGCGTTGCTGATGTCCTCGGGCTCGACGTAGGGAATGCGCATGGCCTGCTGCACACCGAACACGGGCTCGGCGTCGGCGCGGGTCGGGTGCTCGAGGTCGGGGCGGAACGAGCGATACATCGGCTCGCTCTGCAGCATCGGGGTGTTGCAGTTGGTGGGATGCACGACATTGGCGCGGATGCCGCGCGGTGCCAGCTGCCGGGCCAGCTCGTAGACGTACGCGGTCAGCGCGCGCTTGGAGTGCACGTAGGCCATGCCGCCGGGATCGTTGCCCGGGTTGTCGATCTTGGAGATATCGATCAGCGAGGCGGTGGAGCCGGTCGCGATGATCGACGCGCCCTCCTTCAGGTGCCCGAGCGAGACCTGGATGGCGTTGATGGTGCCGATCAGGTTCGTGTTGATCACGTCGATCCACGCCTGCATGGCCGGCTGGCCCTTCATACCGGCGATGCCGGCCTGCGCGACGACGATGTCGAGCTTGCCGAGTTCGCGAATGCCGTTGTCCACCGCGGCCTGCAGCTGCTCGGCGCTGCGCACGTCGGCCTTCGCGGTGACCACGCGCCGGCCGGTCTTGCTGACCAGGTTCGCGGTCTCCTCCAGGTCCTCCGGGCGCGCGAGCGCGTATCCGATGGTCGAGATGTCCTCGCACAGATCGACCGCGATGATGTCGGCGCCCTCCTCTGCGAGGCGGACCGCGTGGCTGCGGCCCTGCCCGCGCGCGGCGCCGGTGATGAAAGCGACCTTGCCCTCGACACGTCCCACAGCTGACCCTTTCGTTCTTCTCGGTGACCACGGCGGCAGTGCCGCGGCGGATCGCGCGCCCGCTGGATGCCGTGGCGCCGACTGTGCACGACCGCGGTGTCGCGGCCGTGGCATGGAGCAAGAATTTTCCTTGCAGTAGATGAGAACGTTACTCTTGCACAACTCTCGCCGCAAGGTCGCGCGGCCCCGCGGAATCTCCGGCGCGCGCCTGGCTCGATCCGCCGAAAAGCGGATTCACCACGGACGATTCCGTCGAACCTCGGTGAATCTCATATTTCCGTTGGATGAGAACGGTATTTTCATCAATGGTCGAGGAGATCGTCGGGCGCGGCTGCCGCGGCCCGGGTACATCGAGGGGCGCGCAACGCGCCCACCTGCGGACACGAGTGAGGCCAGATGCGAACCGTCCCCGAGGAATTGCGCGACCGCTACGAGACCGCGGGCTGGTGGCGGCGAGAAACGCTGGGCGATCTGCTGAGTCGCGCCCTCGCGTCGGCGCCCTCGGCCGAATTCCGGGTGCACTCCGACGTGCGCCCCTGGTCGGGCAGCGTCGGGGAGGTGGAGCGGATCGCCCGGCGATTGGCGGCCGGGCTCCGGGCGCGCGGCGTCGGGCCGGGTGACGCGATCGCCTTCCAGCTGCCCAACTGGATGGAGGCCGCGGCGACGTTCTGGGCCTCCGCCTACCTCGGCGCGGTGGTGGTGCCGATCGTCCATTTCTACGGGCGCAAGGAGGTCGGGCACATCCTGACGACCGTGCGGCCCAAGGTCTTCGTCGCCGCGGAACGCTTCGGCCGCACGGCCTTCGATCCCGAGGTATGCGCGGCGGTGCCGATCGTCGGGGTGGTCGGCCGCGATTTCGACGACCTGCTGGCCGACGCGCCCATGCCGGGTGTGGTCGCGGCCGATCCGGCGGACCCGGCGCTGATCGCCTTCACCTCGGGCACGACCAGCGCGCCCAAGGGCGTGGTGCACAGCCACCAGACGCTGGGCTGCGAGGCGCGTCAGCTCGCCGCGCACAACGCGCTCGATCGCGGCACGATGCTCACCGCCACGCCGGTCGGGCACTTCATCGGGATGGTCGGCGCCTTCCTGTTACCGGTGCTGCACGGCAAGCCGGTGCATCTGCTCGACGTGTGGGACGCGGGCCGGGTGCTGGCGCTGATCAAGAGCGACGGGTTGACGGTCGGGGGCGGGCCGCCCTACTTCGTCACCAGCCTGCTCGACCACCCCGACTTCACCCCCGAATATCTGGACAACTTCCGCTTTGTCGGGCTGGGCGGCTCCACCGTGCCCGTCGCGGTCACCCGGCGGCTCGCCGGCCTGGGCTTGGTCCCGTTCCGCGCCTACGGCAGCACCGAGCATCCCTCCATCACTTCCTCCCGTTACGACGCGCCGGAATTCGAGCGCCTGTCGACCGACGGGCGGCCGATGCCCGGCGTGGAGATCCGGCTGGCCGACGACGGCGAAATCCTCAGTCGCGGACCGGATCTGTGCCTGGGCTACACCGACGACGCGCTGACCGCGCGGGCCTTCGACGCCGACGGCTGGTACCACACCGGCGATATCGGCGTCCTGCATCCGGACGGGCATCTGACCATCACCGACCGCAAATCCGACGTGATCATCCGCGGTGGCGAGAACGTCAGCGCGCTGGAGGTGGAGGAACTGCTCGCCGAACTGCCGGAGGTGGCCGAGGCCGTGGTGGTGGCCGTACCGGACGAGCGCCTGGGCGAAACGGTCGGCGCGGTACTGCGGTTGCGGCCCGGACACCGACTGCCCGAGCTCGCCGCGGTGCGCGAGCACTTCGCGGCCGCCGGAGTCGCGCGGCAGAAGTGGCCGGAGCGGTTGTTCCAGGTCGAGGACTATCCGCGCACCCCCAGCGGCAAGGTCCGCAAACATCTGATCCGCGAGCGGATTGCCACATCCACCTGACGAGAATATGATTCTTGTCATTCGCGAATGGAGGTCTCATGAATTCTCCCGCACCGTCCACTGCCACGGGGGACGGCGAGGTCGCTGTCGACGTCGTCGTGCTGGGTAGTGGTGCCGCGGGCCTGACCGCCGCGCTGACCGCCGCCGTCCGCGGCGCGTCGGTCGCTGTGTTCGAGAAGGCGGACACCGTCGGCGGGACCAGTGCGGTATCCGGTGGCATCGCGTGGATCCCGGCGCACGACCGGGCGCCGGACGGCCCGCTGACCGTGGCCGACGCGCTGGCCTACCTGCACGCGCAGTCGCTGGGCTCGATGGACGACGAACTGGTGGAGATCTTCGTCCGCACCGGCGCGGCGATGGTGGATTTCGTCGAGGCGCACAGCGGGACGCGATTCGAGATCGCCGATGGTTTCCCGGATTACAAGCCGGAACTGCCCGGCGGCCGTCCCGGCGGCGGGCGGTCGCTGAGCCCGGTCGCCTTCGACCTCACCCGCCTCGGCGAGTGGCGCGACCGCATCACCTCCTTCCCCGCCGACTGGAGCAACGTCGGCTTCGACGCTGAGACCCGCGCCCGCCTGCACGCGCAGACCGGCAGCGACTCGGCCGACTTCTGTGTCGCCGGAACGGCTCTCGTCGCCGGGCTGCTGCGCGGCGTGCTCGACGCGGGCGTGGTGCCGCGCACCGGGGCGCGTGCTGTCGAGTTGCTGTCCGAGGGGCGCACGATCACCGGCGTCCGGTTGAGCACGGCCGACGGCGAGCGAATCGTGCGCGCCCGCAAGGGCGTCGTGCTGGCCACGGGCGGTTTCGAATGGGATGCCGGCCTGGTCCGCGCGTACCTGCGCGGCCCGATGCACGGCCCGGTGTCACCGCCGAACAACACCGGTGACGGCCTGCGCATGGCGATGGCGCACGGCGCGGACCTGGGCACCATGAGCGAGGCGTGGTGGGTGCCGGTGGTACGGATTCCCGGCGACACCATCGGGGGCGAACCGCGCAGCCGCAGTGTGCGCCTGGAACGGACCCGGCCGCGCAGCATCATGGTCAATCGCGCCGGGCGGCGGTTCGTCAACGAGGCGTCGGAGTACAACTCGATGGCGGGGGCGTTCCACTATCTCGACCCCAAGGGCGGCTACGTCAACGATCCGGGCTGGATCGTCTTCGACGCCGAACATCTGCGGCGCTACGGCTTCCTCGGCATCGCGCCGGGCGACGCGGTGCCCGAATGGTTCTGCGAGTCGGCCGATTTCGCGGAACTGGGCGCGAAGACCGGCATCGACCCGGCCGGGCTCGCCGCGACGGTGGCGGCCTGGAATCGCACCGTGGCCGACGGCGTGGACCCGGACTTCGGCCGCGGCGCCAGCGCCTACGACGGCTGGTGGGGCGACGAGAACGCGGACACCGTCGCGGGCCGCACGCTCGGCCCGGTGGACACCGCGCCGTACTACGCCGTGCCGGTCACCGTCGGCGCCATGGGCACCAAGGGCGGACCGCGCACCGACCGCGACGGCCGGGTGCTGCACGTCGACGGCCAGGTCATCCCCGGCCTGTTCGCGGCCGGCAACGCGATGGCCGGTGTCACGGGCCGGGCGTACGGCGGCGCGGGCGGCACCATCGGCCCCGGCATGGTGTTCGGCTTCCGCGCCGGTCACGCCGCCGCGACCGGCAAATCGGCGGACATCTGAGCACGGTCCCGGGGTTTACGGAGGTGACGAGTTTGTCGGAGTACGAAAGCATCTGGAGCGATCTGCAGGGCGTCGCGTTCACGCAGGGCTACCTGGAGGCCGGTGGCGTGCGCACGCGCTATCTGCACGCGGGCGACCCGGGCAAGCCGGCGCTGGTGCTGCTGCACGGGTCCGGCGGGCACGTCGAGGCGTATGTCCGCAATCTGGAGGCGCACGCCGAGCACTTCTCGACCTGGGTGATCGACATGCTGGGCCACGGCTACACCGGCCGCCCCGGTCATCCGCTCGAGGTGAAACACTATGTGGCGCACCTGATCTCCTTCCTCGATGCGGTGGGCGTGCGGAAGGCGCACGTCAGCGGCGAATCGCTCGGCGGCTGGGTGGCCGCGCGCCTGGCGATCGACCATCCGGACCGGGTCGAGCGGCTGGTGCTCAATACCGCGGGCGGGTCGCAGGCCGACCCGGAGGTGATGCGGCGCATCGTCACGCTGTCGATGGCCGCGGTCACCGACCCGACATGGGAGACGGTGCAGGCGCGCATCAAGTGGCTGATGGCAGACAAGTCGAAGAGTTACGACGACGTGGTGGCGAGCCGCCAGCGGATCTACCGGCAGCCCGGTTTCGCCGTCGCCATGCGCGACATCATGGCGCTGCAGGATCCGCAGATCCGGCAGCGGAACCTGTTGGGGCCGGAGGATTACGGCCGCATCACCGCGCCGACGCTGGTGCTGTGGACCAGTGACGACCCCACGGCCGATGTCACCGAGGGGCGGCGGATGGCGTCGATGATTCCGGGCGCGCGCTTCGAGGTGCTGCCCGACTGCGGGCACTGGCCTCAGTACGAGGACCCCAAGGCGTTCAACGCCCTGCATCTCGACTTCCTGCTGGGTGGCTGACCGTGCCGAAGCGAAACGATTCCGCCGCAACGACATCGGACGTCGATGTCGATGTGCTGATCGTCGGCGCGGGCCCGGTGGGTTTGACGCTGGCGAACATGCTGGGCATGTACGGCGTGCGCACCCGGGTCGTCGAGGAGCGGCCGACGCTCATCGACTATCCGCGCGGCGTCGGACTGGACGACGAGGCGCTGCGGACCTTCCAATCGATCGGGCTCGTCGAGCGAGTCCTGCCGCACACGACACCGAACCAGATCATGCGGTTCGTCGACGGCAAGGGGCGGCTCCTCACCGAGATCGCCCCGAGCGACGCCCAATTCGGCTGGCCCAAGCGCAACGGCTTCGTACAGCCACTGGTCGACGCCGAACTGCTCGCCGGGCTGGACCGGTTCCCGCACGTCGAAGTGGCGTGGGGCACGGCCATGGTCTCCTGCGCCGATTCCGGTGCGCGGGTGACCGCGGAACTGACCACCGACTCCGGGTCCACCACCGTGACCGCGCGATACCTGGTCGGCTGCGACGGCGGACGCAGCGCCACCCGCCGGCAGCTGGGCGTGACCTTCGAGGGCACCACCTCACCGACGCGCTGGCTGGTGGTGGATCTGGCGTCGGATCCGCTGGGACACCCCAACAGTGAGGTCGGCGCCGATCCGGCGCGGCCGTATGTCTCGGTGTCGATCGCGCACGGCATCCGTCGCTTCGAGTTCATGATCCACGATCACGAATCCGACGAACTGGCCGAGGATCCGGCGTTCGTGGCGCGGATGGTGGCGCCGTTCGTCCCGCATCCCGACCGCCTGGAGGTGATCCGCCGCCGGGTGTACACCCATCATTCGCGCATCGCGGGCGCCTTCCGGAAGGGTCGCCTGCTGCTGGCGGGCGACGCCGCGCACCTGATGCCGGTGTGGCAGGGCCAGGGGTACAACAGCGGCATCCGGGATGCGGCCAACCTCGGCTGGAAACTCGCCGCGGTGGTGCAGGGCCACGCCGGTGACGCGCTGCTCGACAGCTACGACCTGGAGCGCCGCAAGCACGCCCGCGCCATGATCGACCTGTCGACGATGGTCGGCAAGGTGATCTCGCCGACCGACCGCACCGTCGCCGCCGTGCGCGACGTGCTGGTCCGGGCGGCCGCCGCGGTGCCGCCGGTGCGGCGCTACGTGCTCGGCATGCGGTTCAAGCCGATGCCGCGCTACGAACGCGGCGCGGTGGTGCACACCTGGTCCAGGTCCCCGAAGTCGGCGGTCGGCACGCTGTTCATCCAGCCCCGGGTGGACACTCGCGACCACGCCGACGTCGCGCTGGACGACGTGCTCGGCCCCCGGTTCGCCGTGCTGTGCTGGAACAACCGGCCCCGCGAGGTGCTCGGGGCGGCGGCGTTCGAGGCGTGGAAGGCGTTGGGCGCCAGGTTCTTCGAGGCGCGGCCCGCGACTCAGCTGCACTGGACCGGTCACGACGATCCGGACGTCGTGGTGCTGGGCGACCGCGGCGGCGCGCTGAAGCGGTGGTTCGACGGCCAGCGCGACTCCGTGCTGTTCCTGCGGCCCGACCGCTGCGTGGCGGGCGCGACCATCGCGCAGCTGGCCCCGGAGTTGAGCGCGGATCTGCTGCGCACCCTCGCCCTCCGGCCGGGAGGAGGACACGATGCCGCTGGCCCTGTGCTGCGTCTCGCACAGCCCTCTGCTTGATCTCCCCGGCCCCGACCGCGAGCTGCTCGACGACATCGAGTCGGCGCTCGACCGGGCCGCGGATTTCGTGCGCGAGTTCGATCCCGAACTGGTTGTCACGTTCTCCCCGGATCACTACAACGGCTTCTTCTACAAGCTCATGCCTCCGTTCTGCATCGGCACGGCGGCGGCCGGAGTGGGGGACTACGGCACCCACGCCGGGCCCCTCGACGTGCCCGCCGACCTGGCCCGCGAACTGGCCGAGTCGGTGCTCACGGCGGGAGTCGACGTGGCCGTGTCGATGACGATGGCGGTCGATCACGGCACGGTGCAGCCGTTGCAGCGGCTGCTGGGCGCGGCCACGGCCCGCCCGGTCGTGCCGATCTTCGTGAACTCGGTCGCGGCGCCGCTCGGTCCGCTGCCGCGCGCGGCCGTGCTGGGAGCCGCTGTGGGGCAGCACCTTTCGTCGCTCGGCCGCCGCGTGCTGGTACTCGGCTCGGGCGGTCTGTCGCACGATCCGCCGGTGCCAGCCCTGGCGACCGCGACCGGTCCGGCCCGCGAACGGATCGTGCACGGCGGCACGATGACGGCGGACCAGCGGCTTGCCAGGCAGGAGCGGGTGATCGAGGCCGCCCGCGAGTTCGCCACGGGCAGTGGGTCGTTGCGCCCGCTGAACCCGGACTGGGACCGGCGTTTCCTGGCCGCGCTCGACGAAGGCCGTCTCGGGGAATTCGACGGCTGGGACAACGCCTGGATCACCGAGGCCGCCGGGAACTCGGCGCACGAGGTGCGCACCTGGGTGGCGGCCTTCGCCGCGCTCGCGAGCCAGGGACCGTACCGGACCGGGGTGCGCTACTACCGGCCCGCGCCCGCGCTGATCGCCGGATTCGCCGTGCGTACCGCGCTGCCGGAGCGCGATACGGATTCGATCGGGAGGCAACCGTGACAGCAGGGGCGGACGGCGCGCCGGGTACCGCCGAAGAGTTCGACCGCACTGTCGACGTGCTGGTCATCGGGTCCGGCGGCGGCGGGCTGACCGCCGCGCTCGCCGCCGAGGCCGCGGGGCTGGACACGCTCGTGGTCGAGAAGTCCTCGCACTACGGCGGATCCACCGCGCTGTCGGGCGGCGGCATCTGGGTGCCGGGCGCACCGGCGCAGCGGCGCGACGGCTACGAGATCGACCCCGAGGGCGTGGTCGAGTACCTGCGCCGGATCACCGAGGGCCTGGTCAGCGAGGAACGGCTGCGCGCCTACGTGGAGCGCGCGCCGGAGATGATGGAGTTCCTCGAAAACCGCAGCGACTGGCTGGAATTCGTGTGGAAGCCCGGCTATGCCGACTACTACCCGGAACTGCCCGGCGGCTCGCCCGACGGCAGCACCATCAACGTGCCGCCCATCGACTTGCGCGAGCTCGGCCCGGACGAGGAACTGCTGCTGCGTCCGCTGGCGCTGGCGCCCAAGGGAATCTGGCTGGGCCCCAAGGACCTTCGGCTGTTCTACCAGGTCCGCCAGCACTGGCGCGGCAAGGTCGTACTGGTGAAGCTGGTGTGGCGGATGTTCCGCGCGCGGGTGTTCGGCGACCGGATCGCCGCCATCGGCCAATCCCTGGTGGCCCGGCTGCGACTGGCCTTGCGCGAGCGTGACATTCCGCTGTGGCTCGACGCCCCGATGACCACCCTGATCACCGGCGCCGACGGCGCGGTGGTGGGCGCGGTGATCGAGAAGGACGGCCGCGAACTGCGCATCCGCGCCGGGCGCGGCGTGCTTCTGGCGACCGGCGGCTTCGAGCACGACATGGCCCGGCGCAAGGAACTGGAACCGGTCATCGACCAGGACTGGAGTTTCGGCAATCCGGCGTCGATGGGCGACGGCATCCGCGCGGGGGAGCGGGTGGGCGCGGGCACCGACCTGATGGACGAGGCGTGGTGGTTCCCCGCCATCCAATGGCCCGACGGCCGCATGCAATTCATGCTCAACGAGCGCATGATGCCGTCCCAGTTCATCGTCAACGGCGCGGGGGAGCGGTACATCAACGAGGCCGCGCCCTACATGGACTTCGGGCACGCGATGATCGCGGGGCAGAAGTCGGGCGTCACGCACATACCGAGCTGGCTCATCACCGACACCCGTTCGTGGCGCCGGTATGTCGTGGCGGGACATCTGCCGATTCCCAAGGTGCCGTTCGCGCCCGTGCCGACCGGCCGCACGATGCCGCGCGCGTGGCTGGAGTCGGGCGTGGTGCGGACCGCGAACTCGTGGGAGGAGCTGGCGGCGAAGATCGACGTCCCGCCGGATCGCCTGCGCGCCACCGCCGAACGCTTCAACGAACTCGCCCGCAAGGGCCACGACGACGACTTCGCCCGCGGCGACAGCGTGTACGACAACTACTACGGCGATCCGACGCTGCCCAACCCCAATCTGTATCCGATCGGCGAACCGCCGTACTACGCGTTCCGGATCGTTCCCGGTGACCTCGGCACCTCGGGTGGTCTGCGCACCGACGAGCACGCCCGCGTGCTGCGCGCGGACGGCACCCCCATTCCCGGTCTCTACGCGACCGGCAACACGTCCGCGGCGGTCATGGGCCGCAGCTACGCCGGCGCGGGCGCGACCATCGGGCCCGCGATGACCTTCGGATACATAGCGGCCAAGCACATGACGTCTCGTTCCAACGGAGGAAGTACATGAAGATCTCGCTGTTCTACGAATTCGCGCTGCCGCGGCCGTGGACCCACGACGACGAGCGCGAAATGTTCCAGGACGGCCTGGACGAGGTGGAGGCCGCCGACAAGGCGGGGTTCTCCACGGTGTGGCTCACCGAGCACCACTTCCTCGAGGAGTACTGCCACTCCACCGCGCCGGAGATGTTCCTCGCCGCGGCGAGCCAGCGCACCAAGGACATCCGGCTCGGCTTCGGTGTGATGCACATGCCGCCCGCGATCAACCATCCCGCCCGGGTCGCCGAGCGGATCGCGACGCTGGACCGGATCTCCAACGGGCGCGTCGAATTCGGCACCGGCGAATCGTCGTCGGTCGGGGAACTGGGCGGGTTCAACATCGATCCCGCCGACAAGCGCGGCCAGTGGGAGGAGGCGCTCGATGTCGCCATCCGCTGCATGATCGAGGAGCCGTTCACCGGCTTCAAGGGCGACCACATCGAAATGCCCGCGCGCAACGTCATCCCCAAGCCGCAGCAACTGCCGCACCCGCCCGTCTGGGTGGCCTGCACCCGGCCCTCCTCGGTCCAGATGGCCGCCCAGAAGGGCATCGGCGCACTGAGTTTCGCCTACACCGGGCCCGGACCGCTCGCCGAACGCGTGCGCGGCTACTACCAGGAGTTCGAGGACAAGGCCGAACCGACCATCCCGCAGCTGAATCCGAACATCCTCGCCATCGGCGGCGACCTGTCGATGATGGTCGCCCCGACCGACGAGCAGGCCCTGCAGCGGCTCGACGTGGGCGGCGGCTTCTTCTCCTTCGGCATCATGCACTACTACATGACCGGCCAGCACACCCCCGGCCGCACCAAGGTCTGGGAACGCTACCTCGACGCGGTGCGGGAGGACGAGACACTGGCCTACGGCCCCGGCCGCGGCGCCATCGGCTCGCCGGACACCGTGCGCGAATTCCTGCGCGGTTACGAGGAGAGCGGTGTCGACGAGATCATCCTGCTGCTCAACCCGCGCAGCCACGAGGGCACGATGGAGTCCATCGAGCTGATGGGCAAGCACGTGCTGCCGGAGTTCATCGAACGCGACGAGAAGGCGGTCGCGGCCAAGGCCAAGCGGCTCGAACCGATCATCGAGAAGGTGGAGGCGCGGCGCAAGCCGCTGGCCTCGCCCGCCTTCGACGAGTCCTACGCCTTCGGCGGCCTGCCGACCGGCCGCGGCGGCAAGTTCACCGCCAGCGAGATCCCCGAGGCGATGGCCGAGATCAACGAGGGCCGGGTGCAGGCGGCGCAGCGCGCCAAGGACGAGCAGTAGCCCGAGGACGAGGTGCCCGACGTGGGACGTGTGGAGGAACTGTGGCGCTACGACGGCCGGCGGGTCGTCGTGACCGGTTGCGCCTCCGGGATCGGCGCGTGCGTGGTGGAGCAGGTCCGTGAGCTCGGCGGCGAGGTCGTGGGCCTCGATATCGCCACGCCCGCAACCGAACTCGACGGATTCCACCAGGTCGACATGTCGGACGCCGCGTCGATCGACCGGGCCGTCGAGGCGGTCGGCGGTCCGGTGGACGCGCTGTTCAACGTCGCCGGGGTCTCCTCGGGTATCGGGGACCCGCTGCGGGTCGTCACGATCAATTTTCTGGGTCTGCGCCGGTTCACCGACGCGCTCACCGCGGCGATGGCGCCGGGGTCGACGGTCGTGAGCGTGTCCTCGCTCGCGGCCGCCGGGTACCTCGAGCACCGGGAGCAGGCCCTCGGGTTGGTCGGCAGCACCGACATGGCGGACGGAATCGCTTGGTGCGAGGGCAATCCCGAGGCCCTCGCCGACGGCGGTTACCGGCTGTCGAAGGAAGCGATCATCTACTACACGATGCGGCAGGCCGTGCCCCTCGGGGCACGCGGCATCCGCATCAACTGCACGGGACCGGGTGTCACCGAGACGCCGATCCTGGACCAGCTGCGCTCGCGGTACGGGCCGCAGTATCTCGACACCATCCCCAAACCGCTCGGCCGGGTCTGCGAACCGGACGAGCAGGCGGCCGTCCTGGTGTTCCTCAACAGCCGGGCCGCGAGCTATGTGACCGGACAGGTGCTGTGGGTGGACGGCGGCAACGTGGCCGCGCGAATCACCGAAGGAGAACTATGGCCAGCCTGACCGAATTCCGGCGCGTCGCAGCGGAAGTGAGCAACTGGGGCCGGTGGGGCGCCGCCGACGAACTCGGCACGCTCAACTTCATCACCCCCGACAAGGTCGCCGCGGCGGCGGGGCTCGTGCGGCACGGGCGGGTGTTCCCGCTCGGCATCGACTTCGACTCGACCGGGCCGCAGGGTGCGTTCAAGTTCCGGCAGAACCCGGTGCACGTGATGACCGTCGACGGCGGCGACGCGCGGACGATGGCCGAGTACGGTCCCAAGTGGGCGGGCAACGGCTTCGGGCAGGAGTTCGGCGGCTTCTTCGCGGGCGAGGACAACCCGTTCCGGTTCAACGACGACATGATCATCATGCCGCTGCAGGCCGCCACGCAGTGGGACGCGTTGTCGCACGTGTACTACGACGAGCAGCTGTACAACGGCTTTCCCGCGGACTCGGTCACCAGCGCCGGTGCGTTCCACTGCGGTATCGAGAAGGTCGACGGCAAGGGCATCACCACGCGCGGGGTGCTGCTGGACCTGGTCCGGCACCGCGGCGCCGAGGTGTTCCTGGAGCCGGGCGATCCCATCACACCGGACGAGTTGGACGAGGTCGCGCGCGCCCAGGGCGTCGAGGTCGGCCGCGGCGACATCGTGCTCGTGCGCACCGGCTGGCAGGCCCGCTTCGCCGAGACCGGCGACGGCGCCGAGCCGTACTCGGGCCTGGACTGGATGTGCGCCAAGTGGTTGCACGAGCGCGAGGTCGCTGCGGTGGCGGCGGACAACCTCATGGTGGAGGACGTCGTCTCCGGGGTCGAGGGGACCTTCCTGCCCATGCACATGCTCTGCCTGCGCGACATGGGCCTGATGCTCGGCGAGTACTGGGACCTCACAGCGCTCGCCGCCGACTGCGCAGCCGACGGCGTCTACGAATTCCAGCTCGTCGCACCGCCTTTGCGCGTGGTCGGGGCCGTGGGTTCGCCGATCAACCCGATCGCCATCAAGTAGGCCAACCAGGAGGTTCCGGCTGTGATTGCAAGTACGACCAACGCGACCACCGCCGTCGGCATGGACGAGGGACGGCCGTTCGTCGTCGGCGTCGGCGGCACGTTGCGCGCGGACTCGTCGACCGAGCGGGCGTTGCGGCACTGCCTCACGGCGGTCGAGCGCCAGGGTGGGCGCACCGCGCTGTTCTGCGGGGCGGCCCTGGACCTGCCGATGTACAACCCCTACGACGCGAGCCGCACGCCGGGCGCGACCGAGCTGGTCGACGCGCTGCGCCGCGCGGACGCCGTGGTGATCGCCTCACCCGGCTACCACGGCGGCATCTCCGGCATGGTGAAGAACGCCCTCGACTACATCGAGGATCTGCGTGGCGATCCCACGGTCTATCTCGACAACAAGCCGTGGGGCTGCATCACCTGTGCCTTCGGCTGGCAGGCCGCCGTCGGCACCCTGGGCCAACTCCGCGCGATCGGCCACGCCCTGCGCGCCTGGCCCACGCCCCTGGGCGTGGCCATCAACTCCGCCGAACCGATCTGGGGACCCGACGGCGCCCTCACCGACGACACCGTCGGCGCCCAACTGGAAGTCCTCGCCACGCAGGTGCTGACCTTCGCCCCGACAGGCGGAGTGCGGGCGTGAGCGACCCGATCCCGGACTGTTCCGCGACCTCGGCACCCGGAGGCGCGGCCGCGTCGGCGACAGATCGCCCGAACTCGCCTGCGATCCCCGCCTTTCCGATGCAGCGCCCCGTCGGCATACCTGCGGTGGACGAGAACTCGGCGCGGTGCTCTACGGAGGTCTCTGCTGGTTCGGAGCGTGGCTGTGCGGAAGCGACCGCTGGTTCGGAGCGAGGCTCTGCGGAGGTGCCTGCTGGGACGAGGCGCGGGTGTGCGGAGGTGTCTGCTGGTTCGGGGTGTGGGTGTGTGGAGGTGCCTGCCGGTTCGGAGCGTGGCACTGCGGAAGCGTCTGCTGGTTCGGTCGGGGTGGCGGCGGGTTCGGTGCGGGCTGCTGTGGGTGCGCTGCGGGATGGGCGCATGGTGCTTGTGGTCGGTGCCGAGGGCGGGGGGTATCGCGGGCATCTGGTGCTGGCCGCGGAGCACGCCACGGCCGAGGCGGTCAATGCCATGACGACGGTCGGGCGTGGGCTGGTGCAGGTGGCCGTGCCGTCGGAAGCGCTGGACCGGCTCGAGATTCCGCCGGCCGATCCCACCGCGACGGGGCCGGGGCGGAAGTTGTTCCGCATGCCGGTGGGGCTCGCGGGCGCCGGTGCCGGGGTGCGGGCGTCGGAGCGCGCGAGAACCGTTCGGGCACTGGCCGATCCGGCCAGCCGCCCGGGGGACTTCACCCGGCCCGGCCAGGTCTTCCCGCTCGGCTGCGCGGACGGGGGAGTGCTGGCGGTGCCCGCGCCGCCGGAGGCCGCTGTCGATCTCGCCCGGTTGGCGGGAGTGGCGTCCGCTGCCGCGATGTGCGAGGTGTGTGCCGCCGACGGTGAGCCGGCGGAGTTGCCCGAGCTGCACGAACTCGGACGCCGCCATCGACTGCCGGTCGTCTCGATCGACGACGTCGTCGAGTATCGCCGCCGCGAACTGGCCCGCGTGCACCGCCGCGGCACCGCCCGTATCCCATTGCCGGCGGGCGAGTTTCGTGCGTACGGCTTCACCGATGGGCTGGGCCGCGAGCACATCGCCTTCGTGTACGGTCACCCCGTCTCCACCATCACCCCCCTGGTCCGAGTCCACGGTGAATGCCTGTTCGGCGATGCCCTCGGTTCCCTGCGCTGCGACTGCCGCACCGGCCTCGACCACGCCCTGCGCCGCATTGCCCGTGCGGGCCACGGCGTCCTGGTCTACATCCGCTCACGCGAGGGCTTCACCCGAGAGCCGACACGACCGCCGAGCAGCGGAACAGGCCACCCCGCAACACATCCCGTGGATTACTGGGACCTCCGCACCGCCTTCGACATCCTGGACGAACTCGGCATCCACGAGATCCGACTCCTCACCGACCCCGCGCTTGCCTCGCGTCCGTTGCGTCCGGCTGTCGAGCCGGTGCGCATCCTCGGACTGATCCCGCTGTGGGAGACCGTGTCCCGCGCGGACACCGAGCCTGTATCGCGCGTCGGCGGGATCGGTCGGGCTTCATGAACGCACAGCGCAGAACCCTGGTTGTCGACGGCTCGGCAACCAGCTACCTGGAGGCGGGATCGGGCGAACCGGTCGTGCTGCTGCACGGCGGCGAGTTCGGGGCCGGAGCCGAAATCGGCTGGGAACACACCATCGACGCGCTGGCCGAGCGCTATCGCGTGCTGGCACCGGACATGCTGGGCTTCGGCGGGTCGGCGAAGGTCGTCGACTTCACCGACGGCCGCGGCCTGCGCATCCGGCACATCGCGCGATTGCTCGCCCTGCTCGGTATCGAGTCGGCGCATTTCGTCGGCAATTCGATGGGCGCGATCAACCTGCTGGTCGACGCGACCTCGGACACGCCCCGCCTGCCGATGCGGAGCCTGGTGGCGATCTGCGGCGGCGGCGAGATCCAGAGCAACGAACACGTGCGCGCGCTCTACGACTACGACGCCACGCTCGACGGAATGCGGCGCATCGTCACGGCTCTGTTCCACTCCCCGTCCTACCCGGCCGACGAGACCTACGTGCGGCGGCGCTACGAGGCGAGTATCGCCCCGGGCGCGTGGGAAGCGTTGGCGGCGGCCCGTTTTCGCCGCCCCGGCGCCGAACAGCCGCCGACCCCGTCGAGCCGACGCGCCTACGAACGCATCACCGTCCCGGTCCTCGTCGTCGAGGGAGCCCGCGACAAGCTCCTCCCGCAGGGCTGGGCCGCGCAGATCGCCGAACAGATCGCGAACGCCCGCCACGCGGTGGTGCCCGACGCCGGGCACTGCCCCCAGATCGAGCAACCCGAGACCGTCAACGACCTCCTCCTGACCTTCCTCGCGGAACTCGAAAGGAACAACATATGACCGACGAACTGACCGGCAAGGTCGCCGTCGTCACGGGCGGCGCGTCCGGAATCGGCGCCGCCACGGTGGCGCGGTTCGTCGCCGCGGGCGCCCGCGTCGTCGTCGGCGACCTCGATCCCGAGCGCGGTGCCGCAGCGGTGGCCGGCTACGGCGACGCGGCGGTGTTCCACCGGACCGACGTCGCCGAACCCGAACAGGTCGAGCGGCTGGTAGACGTGGCGGTGCGCACCTTCGGCGGCCTGCACGTCATGTGCAACAACGCGGGCGTGCCGGGCACCATGCATCCCAGCCTGCTGGTCGACGATCTCGCCGACTTCCACCGCGTCCTCGGCGTGAATCTGCTGGGCGTGATGGCCGGCACCAGATTCGCTGCCCGGCACATGGCCGACCATGGCGGCGGCTCCATCGTGAACCTGTCCTCGATCGGCGGCGTCCAGGCGGGCGGGGGAGTGCAGACCTACCGGGCCTCCAAGGCCGCGGTGATCCACTTCACCAAATCCGCGGCAATCGAGTTGGCACAGTACGGCATTCGGGTCAACTGCATCGCCCCGGGGAACGTGCCGACCCCGTTTCTCGCGGCGTCGGCCACCACGATGTCGGCCGAACGCATCGAGCGGTTCACCCGGTCGGTCCGGGCCTCGATGAACGAGGACCGGCCGCTGCCGCGCGAGGGCACGCCGGAGGATGTCGCGGAGGCGGTGCTCTACTTCGGCAGCGACCGCTCGGCCTACGTGACCGGAACGGTGCTGCCCGTGGACGGCGGCACGGTGGCCGGTAAGCCGCTCAGGCCGCGCAAGAAGCCCGCGCAGTCCACCGAAGCCCGCACGTGATCATGCCCGCGTTAATTCAACTGCTTGACTTGAACGGCCGCGCGGCGTTGACTGGAAGTGCCGGTATTCGAAATCGAGAATGCGATTCTGACGCGGCCGCGCCCCTGATCGCACGGGCGGGCCGAGCCGGTCATCCGGAGGAACCAGAAATGGCTACTGTCGACAGATCCCGCGCCGGGCAGGCCACCACCACCCGGGAGGCGATCCTCGCCGCCGCGGAACGCCTCTTCGCCGAGCGCGGCATCGCGGCCGTGTCGAACCGGCAGGTGAGCGAGGCCGCCGGGCAGGGCAACAACGCCGCGGTCGGCTACCACTTCGGCACCAAGGCCGATCTGGTCCGGGCGATCGTGCGCAAGCACCACGCACACACCGAACAGCTGTGCCGGGAGCTGGTGGAGCGGATCGGCACGTCCCGTGACCTGCGGGACTGGGTGGGCTGCCTGGTTCGCCCGGTCACCGAACACCTTGCCGCCCTGGGCAATCCGACCTGGTACGCGCGGTTCAGCGCCCAGTTGCAACCGGATCCGGTGTTCCGCGATCTGATGTCGGACGAGTCGCTGGCCTCCCGGTCGCTGGTGCGCGTCGTGGACGGCCTGCAGCGCAGCCTGCCGGACCTGTCGCCGGAGCTGCGGCGGCAGCGAAACTCCATGGCGCGCTTGCTGATCGTGCACACCTGCGCCGAACGCGAGCGCGCACTGGCCGACGACACGCTACTGCGTCCCTCGAGCTGGGAAGAGACCGCGACCGGCCTGGTCGACGCGATCACCGGGCTGTACCTGGCGCCGGTGTCGCGATGAGCGCCGACACCGGGCAGAGAGAAAGGCCGCACATGACGAGAGCTCTGCCGCACCGGATGGCGGGTACGCGATGAGCCGCCGCACGGACGTGCTGATCGTCGGCGCCTCGGCCGCGGGCCTGGCAACCGCGGAAGCGTTGCGCCGCCAGGGCTTTCGCGGTGCCATCACGATGCTGGGCGCCGAGCCGCATCTGCCCTACGATCGCCCGCCACTGTCCAAGCAGATCCTGTCCGGCGCGTGGCGGCCCGAACGCACCCTGCTGCGCGCCCCGCGGATGCTGGCCGAGCTGCAGGTCGACCTGGTCCTGGGGCACCGAGCCCTCGCACTGGATGTCGCCGGTCGCACGGTGCGTTCGACGGCGGGCCTCTTCACCGCCACCGAGGCGGTCGTGATCGCCACCGGGGCCACGCCGAGGACGTTGCCCACCGTGCCCGGCCTGCGCGGCGTGCACGTGCTGCGCACCCTCGACGACGCCTTGGCGTTACGTGCGGAGCTGACGCCCGGTGGCTCGGACCCGGCGCGACCCCGCGTGGTCGTCGTCGGTGAGGGCGTCCTCGGTACCGAAATCGCCGCGACGACAAGGCAATTGGGAACCGACGTCACCGTTGCCGGTCCACTGTCCGCGCCGATGGTGACCCAACTCGGCGAATTCGCCGCGGCCCGGCTGGCCGAGCTGCACGCGAGCAGGGGAGTCCGGCTGCGGCTGGGCGCGGGCGTCGCCGGCCTCACCGACCGCGACGGCGCGGTCACCGGCGTGACGCTACGGACGGACGAGACGCTGCCCGCCGACGTGGTCGTCGTCGCGATCGGCGCCGGGCCCGCCACCGACTGGCTCGCGGGCAGCGGGCTGACCCTGGCCGACGGCGTCGTCTGCGACGACAGCTGCCGCGCCGCGGCGGGCGTGTACGCCGTCGGTGATGTCGCCCGCTGGCACGACCGAGACGCCAACGCCCCAGTGCGGCTGGAGAATCGGACGCACGCCGCCGAACAGGCGGGGGTCGTGGCGGCCAATATCGTCGGCGCCGATCGCGTCTACCGCCCCATCCCGTACTTCTGGACCGACCAGTTCGACACCAAGATCCAGGTGCACGGCACCATCACGCCCGACGCGCGGGTCGCGGTCGTCGACGGCGATCCAGCGACCGGCCGCTTCGTCGCCCGATACGAGCGGAACGGGGCGATCACGGCCGTGCTCGGCTGGAACATGCCCAAACAGGCTCGCGTGCACCGTGAGCACCTCGTCACCGCGCGGCGCCCGCACATCGAGTCCCGCACCCCAGCGCACTCCCCGTAGGAAGAAGGTCCCGATGAAGGTGACTGTCGAACAAGACAAATGCATTGCCGCCGGGCACTGCGTCATGCACGCGGCGGCGGTGTTCGATCAGCGCGACGACGACGGTGTGGTCGAACTGCTCGACGCGAACCCGCCCGCCGAACTCGCCGCCGACGTGCGAGAGGCGGCGGCGGTCTGCCCCGCCATGGCCATTCACGTCGAGGAATAGGAGTCATCGTGTCCGAAACTTTGACCGACGCCGGCGCCGCGACGGCGGGCATCCCCGACTATCCGATGCCGCGATCCGCCGCCTGCCCGTTCGCGCCACCGGAGCAGGCGCTGCGGCTGGGCCGGGACAAGCCGCTCAACCGCGTGCGGATCTGGGACGGCAGCACGCCGTGGCTGGTCACCGGGTACGCCGAGTTCAAGACGCTGATGTCCGACCCGCGGGTCAGCGTGGACGACCACCGGCCCGGGTTCCCGCACTGGAACGAGGGCATGCTGGCGATCAAGGACAGCCGCCCCAAATCGCTGTTCACCACCGACGGCGAGGAACACAGCCGGTACCGGCGAATGCTCACCAAGCCGTTCACCTTCAAGCGGGTCGAGGCGCTGCGCCCGGTGATCCAGCAGATCACCGACGAGCACATCGACAAGATCCTCGACGGCCCGCAGCCCGCCGATCTCGTCGTGGGACTGGCCCTTCCGGTGCCGACCCTGATGATCAGCGAGATGCTGGGCGTACCCTACGACGACCACGAGTTCTTCCAGCTGCACGCCACCATGAACGTCGACCGGTTCGCCACCAAAGAGCAAGCGGCGGAAGGCCGTTCGCAGCTGGCGCGATATCTGGTCGAGCTGGTCGAGAAGAAGCTGGACGAACCGGCCGAGGACGTGGTGACCGATATCGCCGAGCGGGTGCGCGCCGGTGAGATCGACATGCGCGAGGCCGCTCAGCTGGGTACGGGGTTGCTCATCGCGGGCCACGAGACCAGCGCCAACATGATCTCCCTCGGCGCCCTTGCCCTGATGGAGAACCCGGACCAGTTCGCGCTGCTGCGCGACACCGAGGATCCGAAGGTCGTGGCGGGCGCGGTCGAGGAGCTGCTGCGCTACCTCAGCATCATCCAGAACGGCCAGCGCCGGGTCGCGATCGGCGACATCGAGATCGCGGGTGAGACGATCCGCGCCGGCGACGGCCTGATCTTCGATCTCGCCCCGGCCAACTGGGACGAGAAGCAGTGGGACCAGCCGGACAAGCTCGACCTGCGCCGTCCGGCCAACCTGCACGTCGGCTTCGGCTTCGGCCCGCACCAGTGCGTCGGGCAGCAATTGGCCCGCGCCGAACTGCAGATCGTCTTCCACACCCTGGTTCGCCGCATTCCCACCCTGCGCCTGGCGATTCCGTTCGACCAGGTCGAGTTCAAACACGACCGTCTCGCCTACGGCATCTACGAGCTGCCCGTGGCCTGGTAACGGGGCGAGGGGTCGTCACCCCGGACCACTGCCGGGCGGCTGCCGCCCACTATTGCATCAAACTCATTTGATGTATTCTGCTCGGGTGGCAACCCAGACCCGAGTACCGGTGCCGCTGCTCATGCGGATGGCGGCGCATCCGTTGCGCTGGGCGCTGATGACCGAGCTGGCGCCCAGTGATCGACGGGTGCGGGAGCTGGTCGCCGCGGTCGACGAGCCGCAGAACTTGGTGTCCTATCACCTGCGGTTGTTGCGCACGGCCGGGTTGGTGACGATGCGGCGCAGTAGTTTCGACGGTCGCGACAGCTACTACCACCTCGATTTGGCTCGGTGCGCAACGGCATTCGGTGAGGCGGCGGCTGCTCTGCACCCGATGCTGGCAGCGGCCGAGCGCCGGTGGCCGAAAGGCAGGTCGGTGTTGTTCCTGTGCACCGGAAACGGCGCGCGCTCACCGATGGCCGAGGCGCTGCTGCGGCGTCGCAGTGGCGGACGCGTCGAGGTGACCAGTGCGGGCAGCCATCCCAAGCCCGCTATGCACCCGAATACCGGCCGAGTTCTGCGCGAGCACTTCGGCATCGAGTTCGAGCCCCGGCGGCCGCAGTCGCTGGAGGTGATCGCGGGCCGCCCCTTCGATGTCGTGATCACGCTGTGCGACAAGATCCGCGAGGTCCCTCGGGATCACGGAGCGGCGATCACGGCGCATTGGAGCCTGCCGGACCCGGCCGCCGCGGCCGCGACCGAGCAGGCGACGTATCCGGAATTCCGCCGTGTCGCAACCGAACTCGACACTCGCATCGGGTTCCTGGCTCTGTAGGGACAACAAGGAGGCCCGACCATGACCACCACCGCACCGAACGAACTCGCCCGCGTGCGTTACCTCGTCGACGATGTGCGCGAGGCAGTGGAGTTCTATACCACCCAGCTCGGCTTCGCCGTCGATTTCGATGCCGCACCCGCGTTCGCCGCCGTCGTCCGCGGCCCGCTGCAGCTGCTGCTCGCCGGGCCGAAGAGTTCCGCGGGCCGCCCGATGCCCGACGGCACCGTCCCGACACCCGGCGACGGCTGGAACCGGATCCAGCTCGTGGTCGACGACATCGCCGCCGAGGTCGCGCGGCTGCGCGCGGCCGGGGTCACCTTCCGCAACGACATCCTGAGCGGGCCTGGGGGACAACAGGTTCTGCTACGGGATCCCTCCGGGAACTTCGTCGAGCTGTTCCAGCCCGCGCCCCGTCCCGCGCGCTGACGGTGCCGGGATGGTTCTCTCGGCTCTGCGCACCACGATGGCGGGCGGGCCGGTTCGTCGCCCGAGTCCGAGGGTGATCGGAGCGCTGGCGCTGCTGGTGGCGTTCGCGGCGCTCGCGCTGTTCGCCCCGCGGCCGGAGGTCACGCAGCTGCGCGAGTGGGCACGGGCCGGCGGGGCATGGCTGCCCGTCCTGTTCTTCCTCGCACACGTGCTGGCAACCGTTGTCCTGCCGCGGGTTCCGTTCACTCTCGCCGCCGGGCTCCTGTTCGGTCCGGTTGTCGGGGTCGTCCTCGCGGTGTCCGCCACCACGGTCAGCGCGGCGCTGGCGTTCCTGCTCGTGCGTGCGATCGGTCGCGAGGCGATCGCCACCCGATGGACACACCCCGCGGTCGTGGCGGTGGATCGGCGGCTGGCTCGCCGCGGCTGGCCGGCCGTGGTGTCACTGCGACTGATCAGCCCGGTCCCGTTCTGGCTGGTCAACTTCTGCGCCGGGGTCTCGTCGATTCGGTTGCGGCCCTTCCTCGTCGCGACGGCCGTGGGTGTGCTGCCCGGCACCGTCGCGCTGGTCGCCCTCGGTGACGCGCTGACCGGGAGCACCGATCCCACGCTACTGGCCGTCTCCGTGCTCTGCGTCGCGATCGGCGTGGCGGGCCTGGTGGTCGACGCGCGTCTCGGCGGGCCGGAACCGGTGTAATCGAGTCGCTCAGTGGGCAGAGAACCTGGTGAAGGCGAATCGCCCGGTGGGGCAGCGTAGCCGGTGTAAGTGAATCACTCAGTGGGACAATGGAATCGGTGTAAGCGGATCGTTCAGTGGAACGGTGGAACCGGGGAGTGGATTGAGTAGTGGGACATAGGTATTCGGCGCGTCAGGGCTTGTTGGGAGGACACGGGTGAGCGAATCCGACTTCGCCGAGGCGGAGCGCCCTGATGAGTCGGGCCGGTTGCCTCGCCGTCTCGGACTCGCCGACGCGGTGGTGATCGGGCTGGGCGCGATGCTCGGCGCCGGGATCTTCGCCGCTCTCGCCCCGGCCGCTCGGGCCGCGGGTTCGGGCCTGTTGATCGGCTTGGGCGTCGCGGCGGCGGTCGCGTATTGCAACGCCACCTCGTCGGCGCGGCTGGCCGCTCGCTACCCGGACTCGGGCGGGACCTACGTCTACGGGCGCGAACGGCTCGGTGAGTTGTGGGGCTATCTGGCGGGTTGGGCATTCGTGGTCGGTAAGACCGCGTCCTGCGCGGCCATGGCGCTGACCGTCGGAATCTACGCCTGGCCCGAGTATGCGCACGCGGTCGCGGTCGTCTCGGTGGCCGGGCTGACGGCCGTCAACTATGTGGGAGTGCGCAAGTCGGCCTGGCTGACCCGCGGCATCGTCGCGGTGGTGCTGGTCGTCCTTGCCGCCGTGGTCGTTGCCGCGTTCGGCTCGGCCGACACCGACGGCGCCCGCCTGGAACCAGGGTCCGACGTCACCGTGGCAGGCGTGCTGCAGGCGGCCGGGCTGCTCTTCTTCGCATTCGCCGGCTACGCCCGCATCGCCACGCTCGGTGAAGAGGTGCGCGATCCGGCCCGCACGATTCCGCGCGCGATCCCGCTCGCCCTCGCCGTCACCCTGGTGGTGTACGCGGTCGTCGCGGTCGCTGCCCTGTTCGTGCTGGGGCCGGGCCGGTTGGCCGCGGCGGCGGCGCCCCTGTCGAGCGTGGTCCGCGCCGCCGGTGCGGGCTGGCTGGAGCCGGTCGTGCGGGCCGGTGCCGCGGTGGCGGCGCTGGGGTCGCTGCTGGCGCTGATCCTCGGTGTCTCGCGCACCACCCTGGCCATGGCCCGCGACCGCCACCTGCCGCGCGCGCTGGCGGCGGTCCATCCCCGATTCGGTGTGCCGCACCGCGCCGAGTCGGCCGTCGGGGTGGTCGTCGCCGCGGTGGCCGCCGTAGCCGATGTGCGCGCGGCAATCGGATTCTCCTCCTTCGGCGTACTGCTCTACTACGCCATAGCCAACGCCTCCGCGTACACCCTCACCCCCGCCGAGGGCCGCCCACCGCGTGTGATACCGATGCTGGGCCTGATCGGTTGTCTCGCATTGGCTTTCACTCTGCCGCTGACCGCGGTGGCGGCCGGCGCGGCGGTGCTGACGGCCGGAGCCGCCGTGTACGCACTCCGGCAACGCGCCGCACATCGGTCGGAGGACAACGCGGCCGACGCGAGGACGTGCTGAACGCCCAGGTCCGCTTCCCGGCTCACCGCAACCGACTCGGCCTCAGTTGTCGAATTGGCGGTTGACCTCGGCCAGCACCGTTTCATAGGCCATGTCGGCATAGGAGGTCGCTTCCATCACCGCCAAGCCTCTGACCCTGCTCGACAACAATTTTTCTTCCACCGTGGTGATCAGCGCGTCCTTGTCGAAGTAGTAGGCCACCTTGGTCTTGTCCGACGCTCCGGCAGGTAACCACGTGATCAAGCAGAACCGACACGTTCGTCCGTCGGGCGATTCATCCCGGAAGTTGTACAGCGCCCAGCGACAGGTGGAGTCCGGGAGATCTGCGAGGAGCGCGGCATAGCCTTGGCCCCAGTGGTATCCGGACCGGGTCAGTACAGGTTTGATCGCCTTCTCGTTGCGCGAGAGTTCGAGGAGCGAGTATCCGGACCCCCTGAGCAGCAGCAGGTCGGCCAAGACCGCCTCACACTCGATCTTCATGTGTCGGCTCCCGTCCCGAGTGGACAGCATCGATCATACTGTGCTCCTGCTGCACGAATAGCGCTCTGCCCCAGTGGTATCAGGTAGGGCGTCAACGGCCTTCGCGGGACCGCGTCGTTTGTCCGGCGGCGAGGGTTTCGGCGTGTGCGCGCAGGATGCGGTGGTGTTCGGGACAGTGGTCGAGCCGGTCGTGTCGACAGTCGAGCAAGTGCCGCAGCACATGTTGCGCCTGCCGGATCTGCGCGAGCTGCTCATCCAGCTCGCGCAGTTTGGCCGAGGACAGTGCGCGCCAATCGTTTCGGCTTTCCACCGCCGGTGCGACGAACACCGCGATCTCCGACAGCGTGAACCCGGCCGACTTGAGCAGATCGATGAACGCGATTCGTTCCACCGCGTCCGCGTCGTAGCACCTTTGGCCGCCGGTCCGCCCGGAGGAGCGCAACAGACCTTTGCGCTCGTAGAAGCGTAGGGCCGAGGACGCCAGTCCCGTGCGTGCCCGCAATTCCGATATCGATAACTTGCCCATTGACTTGAACCGTAGTTCAACCCGGATGCTGACGGAGGACGTCGGAGCGACCGACGCCGAAGGACGAGGAGGAGCCGGTGGCAGACACAGCACGCGTGGCGGTGGTGACCGGGGCGGGCCGCGGTATCGGGTTGGCGATCGTGCGCGCTCTGGTGGACGACGGCTTCGTCGTGGTGGCCGGTAGTCGCACGATCACGACGCCGCTGCGGTCGGCGACCAGCGACGTGGTCGAAGTGGACCTGACGACCGCCGCCGGGCCCGCCCATCTCGTCCAGCACGCGCTCGACCGCCACGGCGGCATCGACCTTCTCGTGAACAATGTCGCGGGCACGTCGACCCCGCCGGGCGGATTCCTCGCCCTCGACGACGACGCCTGGCGGTACACCCTCGACGCGACGGTCATGCCGACTGTTCGCGCGACGCGGGCGGCGCTGCCGGCGCTGCTCGAGCGCAGCGGCGCGATCGTCAACATCAGCTCGGTCAACGCCAGGATGCCGCAGCCGCGTTTGGTCGCGCAGTCGGCGGCGAAGGCCGCGGTATCGAACCTCGGTAAGGCGCTCGCCGAGGAGTTCGGCGCTCAGGGACTGCGCGTCAACACGATCTCGCCCGGCCCGGTACTCACCGATCTGTGGACGACGCCCGGCGGACCGGGCGACATCCTGGCCCGGAAAGCCGGTGTCCCGCAGGACCTCATCGTTGAGCGACTGCCGTCGATACTCGGCATGTCTACCGGCCGATTCACCACCCCCGACGAGGTCGCCGCACTCGTCGTCTTTCTCGTCTCGGGCAAGGCGTCGAACCTGAGCGGAGCGGACCTGGTGATCGACGGCGGCATGCTGAAGGCATTGTGAGCAGGACGAGTCGGCCGAGAATGTTCCTCTCGCATATGGAGAAGATTAGTTGCAACAGCATATTATTGCATTTACACTGAGATCACTTACCCCGAGGGCTCGGTGTCGGCTGAATCGTCCGCGAACCGAGAACGATGTAGTTCCTGCGAGAGGTGAATCTCTGTGACCACCAGCGCGGCCAGCGACGTCTACTACGATCCGTACGACGTCCGGCTCAATGCCGACCCCTACCCGATGTTCAAGCGGATTCGCGACGAGGTGCCCGTCTACTACAACGAGCAGCACGATTTCTACGCGTTGAGCCGCTGGCGGGACGTCAATGCCGCGCTGCTGGACCACAAGACCTACAGTTCCGCGCGTGGCGCGATCATCGAGCTGATCAAGGCCGACATCACGATGCCGCCGGGCGTGCTGATCTTCGAGGACCCGCCGATCCACGACATTCACCGGAAACTGTTGTCGCGCATGTTCACTCCGCGCAAGATTCGCGAACTCGAGGACAAGATCCGCGAGTTCTGCGCGCGCAGCCTGGATCCGCACGTGGGCACGGGCCGCCTGGACTTCATCGCCGACATCGGCGCGCAGATGCCGATGCGCACCATCGGCATGCTGCTCGGCATCCCGGAAGAGGACCAGGAAGCCATCCGCGACTTCGCGAACGAGCAGATGCGCACCGAGGAGGGCAAGCCGATGAAGGCCGCCGAGGAGGGCATCGTCGGCGGCGACATCTTCGGCGCCTATATCGACTGGCGCGCCGAGCACCCCTCCGACGACATCATGACCGAACTGCTCAACGTCGAGTTCGAGGACGAGACGGGCACGCTGCGGCGCTTGTCTCGCGACGAGCTGCTGACCTACGTGAACGTGGTGTCCGGTGCGGGCAACGAGACCACGACGCGGCTGATCGGCTGGGCGGGCAAGGTGCTCGCCGAACACCCCGACCAGCGGGCCGAATTGGTCGAGAACCCGCGGCTCATCCCCAACGCGGTCGAGGAACTGCTCCGATTCGAGCCGCCCGCACCGCATGTCGCGCGCTACGTCACCCGCGACGTCGAGATACACGGCCGGACGGTGCCGCAGGGCAGCGCCATGATGCTGCTCATCGGCGCCGCCAACCGCGACGAACGCCAATTCCCGCCCGACGGTGACGTTTTCGACATCCACCGCGACACCCGCCAGCACCTGACCTTCAGCGTCGGCACCCACTACTGCCTGGGTTCCGCCCTGGCCCGCCTCGAGGGCCGCATCGCCCTGGAGGAAATCCTGGCCCGCTTCCCACGCTGGGAGGTGGACCTCGACAACGCCAAACTCTCGCCCACCTCCACCGTGCGCGGCTGGGAAACCTTGCCCGCCACCACTTCCTGACCGAGCGGGCAGTCGGTAGCAGAATCCGGTCACGCCGAAACCGGCTGTGCGGTCGCGCGCCGCATCCGGGGTTGGCCGGACGCCGACGATCGTGACCAATGAACAAACCTGCTATTGATCGCCGCCGCAACGGGCCCGGACTCGGCGCCGCCCGCCGAGAATCAACGACTCGCGCTCGATGGAGTCACCGTGCCGTCTCGCTGGATTTTGCACATCATCGGCTCGAGTTCGGTCGGGTACTTGCTCCTCTCCCATACGACGGCGTATTTCCGCCTTCGTCGCGCGGGACGCAGCCGTGGGCATCGTCGTGCAGACCGGCGATCATGCTGATTGAACCGGTGCCCGGGACGGTTAGGGTTGGGCGATGGCGATGCTCCGGGAATCGGCTGGTCCGATTCGGCTGTATATGTCGATGTCGCTCGACGGCTTTATCGCAGGCCCGGACGATCGACCGGGCCAGGAGCTCGGCCGGGCCGGCGGACGGCTGTTCAACTGGCTCGACGACCGGGAATCGGACGGTCCCAGCGGGCAGGTTTATCGGGAGGCGCTGGCGACCGGCGCAGTGATCTCCGGACGTCGGACCTTCGAACTCGCCGGACGTTGGCAGGGCGACCATCACGACGGAGTGCCCATCCTCGTCCTCACCCACCAGGTGGGCGACGTGCCCCCGGGGCACGCGCGATATGTCACCGACGTCGAGGAGTGCGCTCGTCTGGCGCGGGCTGCCGCCGGGGACCGGCCGGTCATGGTCCATGGCGCGGGCGCGGCCCAGGCACTCCTTCGGGCCGGGGAGCTCGACGAGATGGAGATTCATCTGGTTCCGGTTCTCCTCGGGGAGGGCCGACGCCTCTTCGAGCATCTCGGCGGCGATCACATCGAGCTCGAGTTGGTTCGACGGCTCGAGGACCGAGACGTCACGCACCTCCGCTACCGTGTGCGCCGACCCGAGGAGGTTGCGTGAAGACGATCTTCGTCGCCTTCCGCGTCACCGACCTGGACCGCTCGCTCGATTTCTACACCGCGCTGGGCTATGTCGAGCTGGGCAGGGTCGAGCCGGGTGACGGGGTTCGCCTGGTGATCCTGAGGTTCCCCGGCGAACCGGCGGCATCGCTGGAGCTGGTCTATCGTCCGGGCGGTGGACGTATCGACGGCGGGGGCAGTGTCGATCACCTCGCGGTGCAGGTCGACGCACTGGCCACCACCGTGGAGCGGCTGATCGCCGTGGGCCTGGAGCCCGGACCCGTCCAATACCCGGGTGGGCCGGACGGCCCGAAGACGTCGTGGCTCACCGATCCGGACGGCTATCGAATCGAGTTGGTGGAGTGGCCAACTGGGCACCCGGACGGTCTTACCGACGCGGACTTCCCCTGAGATCGAACGCGTGGCACGTCATTCACCGGTCGAGAATGGTCCACGAGAGAGCACGCCGTCAGAACTTCCGTAATCCGTTGCGCAGCAATCCGAATGCCACCTCCGCGTCGGCAACGGCTCCGGGATGACGTTCGTCGGCGGACCGGCCGGCACCGAGGTGCCGCACATTGTCATCGGCCAGCAGGTGTTGTGTGGTGGCGAACTGTGCCGCCGCGAGGCGCGCGGGCAGGACGTCGGCGTTCGTCGTCTCCCGGAGCGCGTCCGCCAGCAGAGCGGCATCGCGCCGTCGAAGAGCCTGTAAACCGTTGGTGAGCACCGGATTCGCGTTGATCAGCCGGTACAGGGCGAGTACGTCCGCGTCGTCGCAGAGTCCGGTCACGGGGTCGCGCCGATCCAGCCCGGCCAGAAAGTGGGCTCGCAATGCGGCGAGTGGTGTCCATCGCGCGGGCCGGGCCCGTACGACGCGTGCCGCCTCTCCTTCGTGGTCGGCTACCCGATGCAGGACGAGGTCCTCCTTGGCGGGGAAGTAGCTGAACAGGGTTCGGCGCGACACCCCGGCCGCCGCGGCGACGGCGGCGACGGATGTCTGTTCGTAACCGGCCTCGAGGAACAGGGCGATCGCCGCCTCCGAGATCGCCTGCCGGGTGAATTGCTTCTTCTGTTCGCGGAGTCCGGGCACACAGTCATCCTAGGCGTTTCTGCACTCGAGCTACTATTGCACCGAGTGCAGATTTTGGGTGGTTCTACGGAGGTAGCGTGCCGAATCGACGTCGGAGTCTCGTGATCAATGCCCGGGCCGGTGGCGGGACGGGCACGGAACTGGTCTTCCTGCACGGCGGGTCGGGCAGTTGGCAGTTGGGCGCGGAGCTGTTCGAACAACTGCCGCCCGCGGTGAGCTGGTGGGGTGTCGACCTTCCCGGACACGGGGATTCGGCATGGACCGGGCATTACAGTCTGGAGAACGCCGCCGATGAACTCGCGAGCTGGGCGGCCGCGAATCTGGCAGGCCCGGCGTGGTGGTACGGCCATTCCTACGGCGGCCAAGTCGCGCTGGCATTGGCCGGTAGGCATCCGGACGCGGTGTGCGGGCTCGTGTTGGGGGATACGCCACTGTCGCTATCCGCCATGCTGAAGCTGTTGAAGCACAGCGGAATTCGGATGCGCAGGTGGCAAAGCTGGTGTGGGCGGCCGGAATCCGAGCTGCTGGCATTGCTCGGCGCCGAGCCGGTGGGCACCCAGACCGCCGCGGAAATGCTCGGCGCCGAACACCCCTACCTCCGCCGCATGGCCGCCGCCCTGCACCGGCACGATCCCGCGTACCTCGACGCGATCGTGGGCCGTACCCGCGAGGTCTACGGCGGTCTGGATTACGCGGCGACCTGGCTGAGTCGAGTCAACGGACCGGTCGTACTGTTGCGCGCCGACCCGGCGGTGTTCGCCCTGTCCGACGACAGCGACGAGATGCTCGTGCGCGAGAACGCCCGCGAGGGGGTAATCCGGCTGCTGCCGGGGGTGGGGCACGGGTTGCAGAACTTCGCCCCGACGGCAGTCGCGGACACGCTTGCCGAGCTGATGGCTGTCCGGCACGACGGCGATTCGGGCGTCACATCGGGCAAGCGTCGACCCACCGCTCACCGATGAGTTCGGCGACGTGATTCCGTCTACTCCTCCGAACCACAAACCGTAGCGAGAAGCGGAGTCACACATGTCGAACAACGAGCAGAGCGCCGGTCGCAGGGTGGCCGCCGAGGTCACCGTGTCGATGGATGGCTACAGCAGTACCGGGCCCGACGACGATATGAGCTGGTGCATGGAACACATCATGAGCGGGCAGAGCGAGCTGTATTACGAAGGCATTTGGCGCGGCGCGAGCACCGTAGTCCTCGGGAGAACCAATTGGGAGGGCTTCACGGCGGTGTGGCCGGGTCTGACCAGTGACCCGTCCAGCTCGGCCCGCACCCGCGACCTCGGCGAGTGGCTTGCCACCGTCGAGAAAGTCGTCTTCACCAAGACATTGGAGCAGGCCGATCTGGACAAGGCCGAATGGACCAACGCCAGAATCGGCCGCGACCTCGAGGCGGAGGTGCGTGCGCTCAAACAGACCCCCGGCCGCGACATCCTGGTGTGCAACAGCGCCAGTATCATTCAAGGTCTGCTCGAGGCAGGTCTCGTCGACGACCTCTACCTGACCATCGTTCCGAAAACCCTCGGCGGCGGCCTGCGGCTCCTTCCCGACAACTACGCATCGGGCTGGCGACTTGCCACCGCCACCACCTTCCCCGATTCCAGCACCATCTCCCTGCACTATTGCCGGGACTGACGGCTGGGCACTTCTGAACCGGCCGAGAGTTTGCAAAGACGCTTCGCTGGAACAAGAGGTGATATTCGACAGCCCTATCCCGCGCCGCAGGACTTCGCGCTCGAGCAGGAACGATTCCCACGCGCCGAGCAGTACATGCCGCCGTGGTTCAGGGCGGGCCTCGCCGCCGCCGGTGTCGACAATGGCCGAAACGAGAATCGGCATGCGTGATCAATGCCTGTTCTGCGGCATCGTCGCGGGCGGCCTCCCGGTGTGAAGGTGGCCGAGGACGGTACAGGCCAATCGATGCGCGGGGTTTGAGCATCGCCCGGCCGTCTACCCGGATGATGTGCCCCCTGCCGCGGACCGCCTCGCGCGACAGGGGGCGCGCTCACCGCTATTTCGGACATGTACGGACCGACGGCAGCTCCATGCCATCCTGCGGCGAGGGTGAATCCAGCGGTATAGCTGGAGGATTCGGCCGGGCGAAGCGTTGCGATCGGTCTAAGACGCCAGCCAGCGTTCGATGTGGTCGAGGGTGGGGGCGGCGAATATGGGGTCGCCGTGTTGGGCGTCGAGCAGGACCCAGTCGTGCGGTTGCCACGGCGCGCGGATGAGGTGATATCCGGCGCGCGTGGCGCGCATCGTGAGTTGTCTGGTTCGGAGGGGTATCGGGTCAGAAGTCATCGGAGCTCCAAAGCTTGTGGCGGCGTGAAGAATCCGGAGTGATACGTCCTGCGGCGACCAGGGTGCGGAACGCGGCGCGTTTGCGTGGGCAGTCGTGGTCGCGATGTAGTTGCATCGTGGTGTGCGCCTCGGTCGTGGAGAGCGCACTGGTCGGTGCGCGGCATGTCCAGGTCTCGGGCCAAGCCATGTGACCTGTGCGGCAGGGTGTTTCGGGCCGATGTGCCGAGGTCGGACGGTCCGGTGGAATGATCGGCCAAACGCATGCCAACCCGAGTGCGGCGAATACGGCAACGCCCGCGATCGCAAGGGCGCTCTGCGCTATCTCCCACGCGCACAATCGCTTTCACCGCTCGAATCGAGTGTTCCAGCCGGTAGGCGGCATCGCTAGCGCGGCGAGACCGTCGAGCACTTGCTGCAGCGTCGGCAATTCCGGCGCGTCCGCGATGCGCGCCGGACCGACCCCGCCGACCGGGAAATCGATGCCGCGTGCGTGCGCACGTTCCCGCGGACCGGTTCGCTGCGGAGCGATCCGGCCGTGGTGCACCAAGGTGCAGTACGCGACCCACTTCCATCCGCACCGGTCGATCCGGCACCCCCGATGCCGCTGCATCTGCTGATGTGCGAGAAGGACTTCCGCCAGACCGCAGATGCGTGGCGGAGTGACGGTCATGGCGCTGATCATCTCGTGCATGCGGTGCTTCCTTTCCTTCGAACTCTTGGTGAGCAGAACTGAGCACCAGTTTTCGATCCGTGGACGCCACGCGGAACGACTACTGGTGGGTGATTCGGGGGAGGATGTCGGGAGGTGGTCCGAATGGGCACCATGTCGGTGCCTCAGTTGCGAGGATGCGGCGTAGGGATCAGTC
The DNA here is from genome assembly GCF_014466955.1 of Nocardia wallacei. Lineage (NCBI taxonomy): Bacteria > Bacillati > Actinomycetota > Actinomycetes > Mycobacteriales > Nocardiaceae > Nocardia > Nocardia wallacei. The sequence continues at coordinate 2,999,347 of NZ_AP023396.1, forward strand.
GAGCGTGGAGAGTGGGTGGGTTGATTGGCAGAACCGAACAGCGAGCTCGTAAATGCCCGGATGCGGGTTCGATCAGCTACGACCGGACATCCGTTGTCCCGCAATGAACTCGCCGAATCGGTAAACGCTTGGATATTCCGAGAGCGCGGCCGGATCGTCGAGTTGTCGGGAAACTACATCGGGAAGCTCGAGCGTGGCCTATTTCGCTGGCCTGGTGACGACTGTCGCGCTGGGTTGCGGGCCGTGCTCGGTACCGCAACGGATGCGGAACTCGGATTCCGTCGGCCGGACCGAGGGCCGGGGGCGGTTACTACGATGGTGGCGAACGAGCCATCCACCCCGGTATCGGCAGGTGCCAGAGAGGAGGTAGACGACGTGCTTCGTCGTACCTTCCTGGCGAACGCTTCGCTCGCTGGAGTAGGCACCGCGGTGAGCCTCGAAATGGCCCGCCACGGTCTCAACCAGGCCATGGCCGAGGGTGCGGCGGCCGACATCGCCGACTGGTACGAGATCGTCCGTGAATACGGTGAGATCCATGTGACGGACACGTCGAGTCGCCTGCACGAGCTGTTGCTGACGGACGTGCTGATCCTTCAGCTTGCTCTCGGACAGACTGCGAATCCTGCACGGCGGCGGCGGTTCTATGAGATAGGGGCACTTCTGAGCCATTACATGGCGCAGGCAGTGGGCGACCTTGGTCAGCGAAGGGAAGCCATGCGATGGTGGCGGACAGCGCGGCTGGCTGCGGATGCGTCCGGTGACCTGCGTACCATGTTGTACATCCGCGGCCGCGCGGCGATTCGGGAAATCTACGACGGCCGCTCGCCGACTTCGATTCTCGAATCTATCGGTGAAGCCGACGAATTGATGGCTACCGGTCCGGTAGCCGGGCTGCCGAGTTTGCTTGCAGCTCGTGCGCAGTCGTACGCCCTGCTCGGTCGTGCGGAGGAAGCCGAGTCCGACCTTCGAACCTTGCGCGATGTCTTCGCCGAACTTCCATCGGATATGACCGCGTGCCACGGTTGGCACTGCTGGGCCTACCCCGAAGAACGAGTGCGGTTCACCGAGAGTTTCGTCTACTCGCATCTCGGGAACGTTGCGGCGGCGGAAGCCGCACAGCAGGCGGCGCTGTGCCTGTACCCGCCGAACATCGTTCGCGGGCCGACACAGATCGAACTGCAGCGCGCCCTGTGTCATGTGCGAGACGGGGATTGTGCCGAGGGTGCCCGTCACGCGATCAATACGGTGAACCGGTTGCCTGCGGAGTATCGCACGCGGTTCGTGATGGGTCTCAGCGAGCAGGTTTACGAAGCGATACCGTCGGAGGAACGGGGTTCGGCAGCCGTCGCGGACCTGCGAGAGTTGATCCGTTCGGACGCGATTGCTCAGCAGCGCAGGGTGATTCGGTCATGACGGGCTCGGAGCTCACGCTTGAACGGTACGACGCGAACGGTGCGCTGGGCTTGGCCGATGAGTTGAAGGCTGTGTATCTGGCGTCGCACTTGGAGCAACAAGGGGATCCGTGGTACTCCCCGGACAGGTTCTGGGATCGTCTCGAGCAGTTGTATGCGCCGATTCCGGAGTTCGAGTTGGTGGGGGGCTGGGTCGACCACAGGCTGGTCGGGTATGCGTTCGGCACGCCGTACGGGCGGCCGAAGGGGGTGTGGGAGAAGGCAGTACGTGTCTTTCCCACGTTCGGTCCGGTGACCATGGATGATCCGGTCTACATCTTCCGGGAGTTCGCCGTGCACCCTGCGGCGCAGGGGAAGGGTTATGCCCGGAGTATTCATGACGCGCTGCTGTCGGAACGCCCGGAACCGCTGGCTTACTTGCTCGTTCGCGTGGGCAACCCGGCGCGCAAGGCGTACGAGTCGTGGGGCTGGCGGGTCATCGGGCAGACGCGGCCGTTCGCCGATTCGCCGGCTATGGACGAGATGGCGAGAGTTCTGTCCGCTCAGGCTGTATGGGGGCGCGACGGAGGGTCTGATGGTGTGTAGCCGTCCGTGCAGGTCGCGTTTCTCGACGAGGTTCGACGTCGTCACGGAGCATCGACAGCTGCGCGCATCGAGAGTTGGGAACGACTGTGTCGGAGGGAGCGGCTTCGTCGGCGGGAGCGAGTTCCTATTCCGACTTCACGGGCGTGCGGGCGACGGCGGGAGTACCGCCGATGATGCCCTCGTTCTCCAGTGCCGAGATTTCCGCTTCGGAAAGCCCGATCCCCGTGAGCAATTCGGTGTTGTGCTGGCCGAGCAGCGGGGCGGGCGAGCGGTGGAACCGGTGGGGGCCCGCGGAGAAGCGGGCGGGAACGGTGCTGTGCCGGGCCGTTTCGGCGACGGGGTGGGGGACGGGTTCGAAGAAGCCGCGGTGGCGTAGTTGGGGTAGCTCGGCCTGGCGGTGGGGCTGGATGACCTTGGCGACGGGAACGCCTGCGGCCCATAGGGTTCGGACGATCTCGTCGCTGTCGCGGGCGGCGCACCACGCGGAGAGATGCTCGTCGATCGACGAGTGGTGGCGGCGTCGCCCACCGGCCGAGGACAGCTCGGGCGTCAGCGCCCAGAAGGGATCACCGAGCGCCGCACGCAGCGCCCGCCACTGCGCGTCCGTCGCCACGGCGATCGCGACCCAGCAGTCCTCCCTGCCGAACTCGTCCACCCCGGCGGCCCGGTACAGATTCTGCGGCGCGGCCTGCGGCCCGCGATTGCCGTCTCGCTCCAGCAGCGCACCGTAAGCGGAATACTCGATCACCTGTTCCGCCGCGACGTTGAGAGCGGCGTCCACCATGGCGGCCTCCACCAGCGCCCCACGCCCGGTCTTCCGCCGCTGCTCCAAGGCCAGCAGCAGCGCGTTCAACGCATGCACCCCGGCATTCGGATCACCGATCGAATAGGGCTCCACGGGGTTCCGGTCGCGATGCCCGGTGAGCCAGGTCAGTCCGGAAGTGTCCTCGATGATGTACGCGAACGCCGGATTGTCCCGCCAGGGCCCGTCCAGACCGAAGCCGGGCATCCGGACCATGATGGTGTCGGGCCGCGACTCGCGCAGCGCCGGATAGTCCAGTCCGATCTGTTCCAGCACCCGCGGCGTGTAGTTCTCGACGACGACGTCGCAACTCGCCGCCAGCCGCTGCAGCAGTGCGCGCCCGCGCTCGGAACGGAAGTCGACCGTCAGCCCCTTCTTGTTGGTGTTGAGCCCGGAGAAGATCGGCGACTTCTCCCACCACTGCTCCTCCGACGCGGCCACACCGGCGATCAGCCGGGTGCCGTCCGGCCGCCCGGCCGACTCGACATGGACGACCTCCGCGCCCAGCATGGCGAGGAAGTGCGTGCACGACGGCCCGGCCCAGTACGTGGTCAGATCCAGCACGCGAAGTTCCCGGAACGGCAAGGGATCCGGGCGCACCCGCGCGGCAGCGGGCCGGTGCACGGGACGGGCGGCGCGATACCGCTCGGTGTGCTCACCGAGCCGGGGCGCGGCCGCCGGACCGCAGAGCAGATCGGGCCGGGTGCGATAGGGCGGACCGGGCTGGAGGAAACCGTCGCGCGGATTGACTGTGAAGGCGCGTCGCGCCACGTGATGATCCATGGTGGTGGCGTTGGCGCCGTGCACGACCGGCCCGTTCGGAATCCGGAAGGCGGTGGCGAGATCGCGGATCACCTCGGCGGGCTGCTCGGCCAGCCAGGCGAAGATGTCGGGCGCGTGCTTGGTGGCGCGTTCGGTGATCGACAGATCGGTGTCCTCGTCGATCCACTCCGCGTGCCCCACCATCGCGCACAGGTCGAACCACTGCTGCGCCGTTCCGCAGCCCAGCGCCACCAGCCCGTCGGCCGCCGCCGCGACGCCGGGCACGCTCAGCCGACGCTCGGTGCGGAACGGCCGCCCCAGCGCCTCGAAGAACGAGACCGGGAAGTAGGTGAGACCGAGGATCTGCGTCTCCAGCATGGACAGGTCGACGAGCTCCCCCGCGCCGGACCCGAGGGTGCGCAGCCGGGAGGTCATGGTCGCCGCCGAGGCGTACGCACCGGCGAACCATTCGCCGACCCGGCCGCCCACCTGCACCGGGGCCTGCTCCGGTGCGCCGCGCCCGAGCCCGACGATACCGCCGGACCACGCCTGGAGCGTGAATTCCGTTGCGGCACGGCCACTCCAGGGCCCGTCCAGCCCGAACGGGGTGACGGCGGTGACCACCAGGTGCCGGTGCGCCCGGCGCACGGCCGCGGGAGCGAACCGGGGATGCTCGGCCAGCCGCGACCCCGGCGACCAGATCACGACGTCGGCCGCCGCCAGCACCGCGTCGACCAGATCCAGGTCGGCGGGGACGTTCGGATCGGCGACCACACCGGCCTTTCCGCCGGCCAGGAATCCGAACAGCGCACCGTCACGATCGTCGGCGATCTCGGCGCCCGAAGCCGACCACCGCCGCAGCGAATCGCCCTCGGGCGGTTCGAGCTTCACCACCTCGGCCCCGCCGTCGCGCAGCAGCTTGGTGCAATACCCGCCCGCGATTCCCGTCGACAGATCGGCCACCACGCACCCGCGCAACGGCGGTTCGACGGGCTGCTCGGCGCGTGCGGAATTCCTCGATGCCATGTCTCCCACCGACTTTCTGCTCACCGATCCTCGAGCCGCTCACTCCGGCTGCTCGCGGCCCGACTTGCTCAGCCGGAACTCCGGCGGGAATTGCGCGTCGTTGTCCTTCACCGAGTTGTTCAGCCCGCCCTCGAAGGCGTTGCCCAGCATGAGATCACCGTCGTCGTCGGCGTGGATGTGGCCGCCCATCGACTCGAAGAAGCCGCTGAGCAGGCTGCCCATGTACTCGCCCTGATGCTGCTTCATCACCTCGAAGAAGACCTTCTGCATGAAAACCGTATCCGTGGGCCGGTTCCGGGCACAGGCCAGCGCGTACTTCGCGGTCTCGGCCTCCAGATCCGCACGGGCGACAACCTTGTTGAGGAAGTTGCAGTCGTACATCTCCTGCGCGCTGAACGCCCGCCCGGTGAAGACCATCTCCTGAAACCGCCGCAACCCCATGGTCTGCGCCCACGTCCACATCCGCGGACCCCAGCCGTAGTACCGGAAGGACGGGTGGCCGAACAGCGCGTCGTCGGAGGAGATCACCAGGTCCGCGTCCGCGGCCTGGTAGAAGTGCCAGCCGTAGCAGTAGCCCTTCACCTCGACGATGCTGATCTTCTTGAACTCCTGCAGGCTGCGGCACCCGGCCTGAGCGTTGGCGTACCACTGGCTGATGGTGGCTCCGTGCCGGAAGGACTCCTTCGGCGGATACCGCACCTCGTCGGGGCCGATCTTGTACTCGGCCAGCCGGGGCCCCTGCGCGGGCGAGTTCTGTACCTCCATGAACTCGGGCAGGTCCGCGCCACTGCCGAGGTCATCGCCCGCGCCGCGCACGACCAGCACCTTCACGTCGTCGTCCACGCTCGCGCGGTGCAGCAGGTCGGCGTAGCGCAGCCGGGCGGCGATGGTGGGCGCGTTGAGCTGGTCGGGCCGATCGAAGGTGATGGTCGCGATGCGGGTCGTCGGATCCTTGTCGTAGCGGATGATCTTCTCGGCCTCGGAACGGTCGGAATGCGCCGCGGACTGGTCGGAACCGGGCATGGTGGAGGCTCCTTTGCCGGAGAGAGGGGTTTGGTCGCTCCCGTCCCGGGCGGGGACGGGAGCGGGGGATCAGGGCTCCCAGTGCGGTGCCGTGGTCAGTACCTCGCAGCCGTCGTCGGTGATCAGCACCGCGTCACGGCCGAACACCGCGCCGACGCCGGACTGCCATACATACCCGGTGACCGACAGCACCATGCCCGGCTCCAGCCGCTCGGCCGCCGCGGTGGCCCGTAACCGCGGCGACACCACCGGCGGGTCGAAACCCATCCCCAGGCCCCGCGCGACCGGCATCGGCGGCAGCGGTTCGCCCGCGGACTCGTAGGCGGTGAGCAGGTCGGCGGCCGCCGCGCCGGGACGGCAGGCGTCGATCAGCCTGTCCCACAAAGCGTCTCGGCGCCGATACAGCTTCGCGGCCTCGTCGGTGGGGTCGACCGGGTACGTCCGCCCGACCTCACCGATGTACCCGTCACCGAGGACACCGGCGTTGACCGCCACCAGATCGCCCGGCCGCACCAGCCGGTCGGACGCGGCCCGCCGCCACGGATGCTCCGTGGACGTCACCCAGACCGAATCCTGCGAAGCCGGGGTACTGACGCCGCCGGCGGTCATCGCTTCCAGCAGTACGCCGATCAGCCCCGGCTCACTGCTGCCGGGCGCCAGCGCGGCGACCGTGGTCGCCAGGCCCGCCTCGGCCACCCGCAGCGTATTCCGCAGCACCGCGATCTCTTCGGCGGTCTTGACGCGCCGCGCGGTGCGCATGGCCTGTTCGCCGTCGACGAGTTCGGCGTGGGGGAACGCCAGCGGCAGCAGCTTCGCGAAGCCGGGCGAAAGCGCGTCCGTGCCCACTCGTTTCGCGGTGGCCGCGCCCTCGATGTCGCGCAGGACCGCGATGGTGGTCATCGGATTCCAGGCGAGGCCGTAGAGGTGCTCGTGCGGGATATCGTCGGGAATGCCCTCGTCCCAGGTGCTCAGCAGGTGTACCGCGCCCGTTTCCCGCACCACCGTCGCCACCGGGCCGAACGGGCGGGTCCCGGCGACCCACAGCTGGGGCGCTCCCGCGAGGTAGCGAGCGTTGGCCTGTCGGCCGAGGACGAGAATATCCAGGTCATGGGCTTTCATCTGTGCCAATGCGCGATCGCGCCGCCCATGCCGCAGGGCGCGATCGTCGGGCAGCACCTCAATTGCCATAGGGCGCGTAGGGGTAGTCGGTGAGGGCGATCGAGCCCTCCTCGGTGATCACGATGATTTCCTCGCTTCGGTAGCCGCCGGTGCCGTCCTCCCAGACCACCGGCTCCAGTACCAGCACCATGTTCGGCTCGAACACGAAGTTCTCGTCGAACTCCGGCCCGAGATCGGTGCCGATCATGGGCGTTTCGGCCGCGCTGACCCCGATCCCGTGGCCCAGGTAGAAATGCGGCAGCCACGGTTTCACGCCGTCGTTGGCGGCCGTCGCGGCCCGCGCCAGATCGGCCGCGGTCGCCCCGGCGCGGGCGACATCCAGTACGGCGGTGAGGATGTCGTGCCAGCGCTCGAATTGCTTGCGCTGCCGCGCATTCGGCTCCTGCCCGACCACCCAGGTGCGGCCGAAGTCGGAGCAGTAGCCGCCGTAGGTGATGCTGACGTCGGTCCACAGCACATCCCCGGCCCGCAGTTCGCGCTCGGTGGTGAGCAGCGGCAGGGCCAGGTCGCCGTGAGTGGTCCAGACGCCCTCCGCCTTGGTGTCGGGCATGACCTGCCAGATCGCCTCCAGCATGGTGGCGGTGGCGCCCAGTTCGAAGGCCTGGCGGATGAAGCGGGCCGACAGGTCGATCTGCCGTCGTCCGGGCGCCAGCGCCGCCTGCACGTCCACCATCGCCCGATCGGTGATGCGGGCGGCCGTGCGGATGCAGGCGATCTCGTCGGGAGTCTTGATCAGCTTGGCCGGGCCGACCACCAGCGCGGCGTCCGACGGCGGCCCGCCCGGGAACAGCCCCGCCTCGGCCCGGCGCATGGCGCCCGTGCACTCGTCCACCGCGACGGTCGATCCCGACGGGATCAGGTCGGCGAGCAGCCTCGCGAATTCCGTGACGCCCTCGTCGAATTCGAGATAGACCGGCCCGTGCAGATGGTCGGCGGGCAGGTCGGTCTCCTCGGCGGTGCCCTCCCTGAATGGCAGGAACAGGTGCGGCCACGGGTCACCCGCGACCACGACCGCGACCGGGCGCTCGACGTGCGACAGCCCGGCGTCGCCGAGCGGCCAGTTCGTCCCGGTGGCATACACGACATTGCTGTTGTTCAGCAGCACGAGCGCGTCGACGCCCTGCCGGGCCATGACCGACCGCAGCCGCGCCCCGGTCTCGCGCCGCAGGCGCGCCCGATCGGGTACCTCGGGTATCACGAGGGCCGGTGCGCCGGTGGTGGATGACGTCATGGCTGCAGGCCCAGGAAATCGGTGACATTGCCGCTGACGATCTTGGCCGCGTCCTCGGGACCGACCGCCGCCACCACACTCGCGAGGGACTTCTCCGAATAGCCCCAGGTACTTTCGTTGTGCGGGTAGTCCGACGACCACATGACGCGGTCGCGGCCGATGTGGTCGATGAGCGACAGGCCCAGCGGATCCACCATGAACGAGGCGCGCATGTGGTTGTCCCAGTAGTACCGCACCTCGTGCTCGATCGGCCGGTTGTACATGTGCTGGTACGACGCGTTCATGTGCTCGGCGTCCTGGATCGCCGAGGGCACCCAGTTGATGCCGCCCTCGAACCAGCCGATGCTCAGGCCCGGATGCCGGTCGATGATGCCACTGAACACGTACTTGGAGAACAACTCCCGGAACGGCGCGACATTGTGCATCATGCCGACCACCACGCTGTTGACCTCGCACGGCGCCGAGAGCGGCGACTCGCCGATGTGGTGGGAAACCGGCACCCCCGACTCCTCGATGGCGTCCCACACCGGGATCATCGCGGTGCTGCCGTAGTCGATGACATTGCCGTCGTCGTCCTTGCCCGCCGACAGTGGCAACAGGAATGTCTTGAGCCCCAGCGACTTCAGCTCGTCGAGGGTGCGGCGGGTGCCCGCCGGGTCCCACCAGTTGATCAGGCCGACACCGTAGAAGGAGCCGCCGGAGCGTTCCTGCAGACCGGCGATGTACTCGTTGTAGACCCGGAACGCCAGCTCCCGGACCTCCTTGTCCGGGTAGAACAGCAACGCCAGCAACGCGTTCGGGAACGCCAGCTCCTTGGCGATGCCGTCGGCGCGCAGATCCGCGGCCCGCGCGTCGAAATTGGCGCTGCCGGAACCGTCGAGCGGGTCGTACTGCATCAGCACGCTGCTGAAATCGCCGGGCAGGAACGACTTTCCCTTCCGGCCGATCTGATAGGCGCCGTCCTCGTACCAGATGCGCGGGGCCCGGTCCTTCATGTGCTCCGGGAACCGCTCGTAGAAGATGTCGTCGGCCAGCGAGATGTGATTGTCGGCCGAGAACACCTCGGTGCCGGCGGGCAGTCCGATCGAGCCCTCGGCGTGACCGCGGCGGTCCTTGGGCGGTCCGAAACCGCCGGGCGGGTACAACGAAGCACTGCTGGTCGAAACCGACATCTTGACCCTCCAATGGAGCTGTTCGTATCGCGGAAGTTCCCGTGCCGTCAGCGTGGATCGCGAGTGGCGGACCGCGCCGCGTCGATCCCCGGGATGACTGCGGCTTCCGCATGGGAATGAAGTTATCACAATGGGAGAGTCTCGTATACATACGTTGGTCTGGGTGACGATCTTTGACCCACTTCATCTGCGAGAATGACGTTACCGTCAGCATTCGCTGCCATTGCCGTCGCTGCGGTTTCGAGGGCGTGGCCTCGATGGATTGACGGAACGGGCATGAGACCCTTGTCACACCGGCAAAACCAACCTACTGTGTGTTCACTAGGTTTTGGAGAAGAGAGCAACACGTGACTACTCCTCGTCCCTACGCCTCCCTGCTCGCCAAAGGGGAAGACCGCCGCCAGCGCATCCTGCGGGTCGCCCAGCGGCTGCTCACCCAGAACGGCTGGCGTAGTACAACTTTGGCTCAGATCGCCCGCGAAGCGGGGGTGAGCCCGGCCGGGCTGCTGCATCATTTCCAATCCAAGGACCAGTTGCTGCACGCGGTGCTGGACGCGCGCGACGCCGCCGACCTCGCGGACGCGGACCTGAGCGGAGATCTGATCGTGGAGATCCGCAAGGTCGCCGAACGGATCGAAAGCTCCCCGGAGCTGGTGGGCACCTTCGTGGTCATGCTGGTGGAGAACCTGATGCCCGAGGCTCCGCTGCACGACCGCCTGCTCGACAGGTGGAAGGTCGCCGTGGGCATCGTCGCCGGCATCATCCGGCGCAACCAGGAGATCGGACGGTATCGGCCCGACCTCGACCCCGACATCCGGGCTATCGAAATCGTCGCTTTCATCAATGGAATGGAGATCTCATGGCTGCTCGATCACTCGATCCCGCTGACCGAGGTGTTCAACGAGTACACCCGGTCGCTGGCTCGCGACCTAAGCCCGGACGCGGCACGATGAGGTACCGCCTCGATGTCGTCGCCACCAGCATCGTGGACGTCGTCGAGCACGCCGGGGGCTGGCTGTTCGACCGCGCCGTCGCCGGATGGGACGTGACGGTGCTGCTGGCCGACCTGTCGGACTCCCGTCCGCTGCGCATCCTCGGCGCGGAGACGCTGGAGCTGGAGTCGGTACTGGCGGCGGGCGGACAGGGGCGGCGGCCGCACGCGCTGGCGGTCGCCTGCGACCTGTGCCAAGGTGACCCGCGCGCCCAGCGCGGTCTACTGAAAGCGTTGGGGGACGGCGGAATCGAGGTCGTCGTCTGGGGCGAGGGCTGGCACATGCCCCCGGAGCACCGCGTCGACCCGGTCCTGCACCGCCTGAGCGTCGCGGCGCAGGCATTCAAGGCCCAAGCCCTCACCGCCGCCGCGGTTCCCGCCACCGCAGTCGGCGCCACCGAGGTCTTCCGCAGCGGCCTCTCCGCCATCCCCTCCATCGGCGCAGACCTCAGCCCGGTCGGCTGACCCGACGCCCCGGAGGCGGGGCACTGCGCGCGATCACGAAGTACATCGCGGAGGGAGCAGGCCGGGAAAGTGGGTGTGCGCGTTTCGAATAGCGTTGCGGGAGAGGAGTTCTCCAATCATTCCCACAGTGCGCCGCAGGGGAGTGAGGGCAGGTCGGGGCGGACGTCGTCGTCGACGGTGACTACCAGGCCGACACTGGCGAGTTCGGCCATGATGTCGGCTATCTGCTCGGCGCAGGCCTGGTAGTCGAGGGCGAAGGCGCCGGTTTCGATGCGGATGTGCCTGAGCCGCCGCGCTTTTCGCGCGGGCGGGGCGCCCGCATTCGTGGGCGGAGTGGCTGCGTTGCCAACCGGCGCGGTCATATCGTCGTCCTGCCTCACCGGGGGAGCCGGGCGGCTCGCTTCCGACGCAGGAATGCCACGAGTAGGCCGGTGAGCGCCAGCAGGGCAAGGCCGCCGTAGCGGGTAGCGTTGTTCGCGCCCGCGGACGCGAGGATGTCGATCGGCTCGGCCGCCTTGCGCGGGGCCGCCGCCGGAGTGGTCGCGGGCGACGGTGCGGCGGTGGTGTCGCCGGCCCCGGGGAAGGCCGATACCTCGGCGGGCTCGCCGGCGGGGGCCGACGAGGTGATCTCGTCGGCGAGGTTGGCGGCGAACCGGCCGATCAACGTGCCCGCGACATCGGCCAGCGCGCCGCGCCCGAACTGCGCCGGTTTGCCCGTGATCGACAGGTCGGTGTCGACGAAAACGTCGGTGGCGCCGTCGGTTTCGACCAGCTTGCAGGTGATGGTCGCCTTCGCCGTGCCGTTGCCGCGGGTCTCCCGGCCGCGCCCCTCGAGCACCGCGATGCCCGCGGTCTCGTCCTGGGAGACGACCTTGATGATGCCGCTGTAACTCAGCCCGACCGGGCCCAGCTTGACCTTGATCTTGCCGTGGAAGTCGTCACCGTCGCGGGAGGTGATGGTGGCGCCGGGCACGCAGGGCGCGATGCGCTCCAGATCCAGCAGCACCGACCACGCCTGCGCGGCGGGGACCGGGATGCTGAAGGTGTTGTCGAGTTTCATGGGAAATCCTTCGGGGTCACGCTTGCTGCGTGCTGGGCGTGGCGGCGTCGGGGGCGGCGGACATCGTGTCGGCCGCGGCGCGGACCGCGCGGACGATGCCCTGATAGCCGGTGCAGCGGCAGAGGTTGCCGGAGATGGCCTCACGGATCTCGGCATCGGTGGGGTCGGGGTTGTCGCGCAGGAAGGCCGTCACCGACACGATGAACCCGGGAGTGCAGAAACCGCACTGCAGTCCGTGCTCGTCGCGGAACGCCGCCTGCACCGGCGACAGCTGCCCGTCGGCGTCGGCCACGCCCTCGACGGTGGTCAGTTCCGCGCCGTCGGCCTGCACCGCGAACACCAGGCAGGAGCGCACCGCCGCGCCGTCGAGCAGCACCGTGCAGGCGCCGCACACCCCGTGCTCGCAGCCGAGGTGGGTGCCGGTGAGACCGCAGCGTTCACGCAGGTAGTCGGCCAGCGTCAGCCGCGGCGGCACCCGGTCGGTGCGCCGGGCGCCGTTGATGCGGACCTCGATGTCGACGTCAGTCATTGCTCGCCTCCTGTACGGCGCGCCGCCAGGCGCGCGCCACCATTGCCGCCCCGACCCGGCGCCGGTAGTCGGCGGACCCGTGCACATCCGAGGAGATGGCATCCAGCCCGGCGGTCGCCGACCGGCCGACCTCCTCGGCGCCCACCGCGTCGAGCCGCCGCCCGGCCAGTTCCGACTCGGTGCCGCGCGCCCGCACCGGAGTCGGCGCCAAACCGAACAGGCCGATCGCACAACGGTCGATCCGCGAATCGGCATCCAGCCGGACCGCCACGGCCGCACCCGCCATCGCGAAATCGCCGCTGCGCCGGGCGAATTCCTCGATGGCGAACCCGCACCGGCCGTGCCAGGCCGGGAACCCGATCGCGGTGACGATCTCGTCCGGGGCCAGTTCGGTGGTCCACATCCCGGTGAAGAACTCGGCCGCGGGAATCGTGCGCGGCCCGCGCGGAGACAGGGCCTCGATCTCGGCGTCGAGGGTCAGCGCCACCACCGGATACTCGCCCGCCGCGTCGGCATGGGCGATGGCGCCGCCGATCGTGCCCCGGTTGCGAATCTGGAAGTGCCCGATCAGCGGGGTCGCCCGCGCCAGCAGCGGTACCGCGCGGCGCACCTCCTCGGCCGCGCCGACCTCGGCGTGGGTCGTGCCCGCGCCGATCCGCACGCCGTCGGGACCGGCGGTGATGCCGCGCAGTTCGGTCACGCGGCGCAGATCCACCAGATGGTCGAACACCGCCAGCCGCAGCGCCAGCATCGGGACCAGGCTCTGGCCGCCCGCGATGACCTTGGCCTCGTCGCCCAGATCCGCCAGCAGCGCAACGGCTTCCGCCGCGGTGGCCGGGGCGTGATATTCGAACGTGGCCGGTTTCATCGGGTCCCCTCCTCGGCGGCGCGAGCCTGCTCGATCATGGTCACGATCCGGGACGGGGACAGCGGCAGTTCGCTGATCTCCACCCCGAACGGGGACAGTGCGTCGGCGACGGCGTTGAGGATCGCCGGGGTGGAGCCGATCGCGCCGCCCTCACCGACGCCCTTGAAACTGCCGGGCCCCGGGCTCGGCGTCTCGACGTGACCGACCTCGATCGTCGGTACCTCGGCGGCGGTGGGCAGCAGGTAGTCGAGAAACGTTGTGGCGACCGGGTTTCCGCTCTCGTCGTAGGCGAGATGTTCGTAGAGCGCGCCGCCGATGCCCTGTACGGTCCCGCCGTAGATCTGACCCTCCACCACACTGGGGTTGATCATCGGGCCGCAGTCCTCGCTGACGATGTAGCGCAGCAGCCGCACCGCACCGGTCTCGATGTCGACCTCGCAGGTGCACACGTGGGTGGCGTTGGCCCAGATGGCGATCTGCGGGGTCTTGTACCGGCCCGAGGACTCCAGGCCCGGCTGCATGCCCGGGGGCAGCGAATCGGCCTGGAAGTAGGCGATATCGGCGATCTCCCGCAGGGTGAGGGTGGAATCGGGGTTGTCGCGCACGGTGGCCCGGCTGCCGGAGAACTCGATGTCGTCCGGCGTGGCGTTGAGCCGGTGGGCGGCGATGGCGCGGATCTTCTCCCGCAGCACCGAGGCGGTCTGCTCGATCGCGCCCGCGGTCATCGATCCGGAACGGCTGCCGCCGGTGCCACCGCCGAACGGCGTGATCGCGGTGTCGCCCTGGAGGGTTCGCACATCGGTGAGCGCCACACCGAGCGCGTCGGCGGTGAGTTGCACGACCGTCGTCTCGAGGCTGTTGCCCGCCGAACCGCCCGCGACATACACGTTGACCTTGCCGCTCGGCTCGATCCGGATGGTGGCGCCCTCGGTGGCCAGGAAGGGGCTCGCGCCGGTGGTCGGCTCCAGATAGGTGCAGGTGCCGACGCCGAGATAGCGGCCCTGGGTGCGGGCCACGCGCTGGTCCTCGCGGAACGCGTCGTAATCGAGCATCTCGATCGCCTGCTCCAGCGTCTCCAGCGGCGAAACATGGTCGTGCGGCATGCCGTTCGCGTTCGCGCGCGGGAATTCGTCGCGGCGCAGCATGTTTCGGCGGCGCAGCTCGATCGGGTCCATGCCCAGCTGCCGGGCGGCGCGGTCGAGCAGAACCTCGCGGCTGACCGACTCGAACTGCCACGGCCCGCGATAGGCGACCCGCCCGACCGTGTTGGAGTAGAGGAACTTGGCGTGGAAGGAGGCGTCCGTGACCCGGTACGGGCCGGGAAACAGCATCCCGACCGGAATGCCGCCGACCACCGGCGAGGGCGTCGGGTAGGCGCCGACGTTCTGGACGTGCGCGATGGTGGCGGCCAGGATGGTGCCGTCGGCGTCGAAGGCCATGCCCACCTCGGCGTGCTCGTGCCGGGACATGCCGGAGGCCATCAGGTTCTCCTGGCGGTCCTCGATCCACTTCACGGCCGAGCCCAGCTTGCGGGCGGCCAGCAGCGCGCAGGTCTCCTCGCGCAGCGGCAGCTGCTTGAGGCCGAACCCGCCGCCGGTGTCGCGGGCGATCACTCGCACCCGGTGCTCGTCGATGCCGAGCAGCCTGGCGCTGAACAGGCGCACCTCGTGCGGTGACTGGGTGGAGATCCACACCGTCATCTCCGCGGTCGGGGCCGACCATTCCGCCACGATGCCGCGGGTCTCCATCGGCACGGGGAGGTATGCCTGCTGAAAGATCTTCTGGCGCACCACATGTGCGGCCGAATCGAAGATCGGGGCGAGATCCGCGGCGGGGCGGCCGCCCATCTCGCCCGCCGAGTTGCCCGCGAAACCGGCGTGCACCAGGTTCGGGGACTCGTCGGCGGTGGTGTAGTCGACCACCGGGTCCAGCGGGTCGTAGTCGATGACGATCTGTTCCACCGCGTCCTCGGCGACGTACCGGTCCACGGCGATCACCAGCGCGACCGGGTCGCCGACGAAACGGACCTCCTCCTCGGCCAGCGGCGGCCGGGGGACCGGCGGCATACCGGCCATGTCGAGGTCGTAGGAGATCTCGTGTGCGCCGGGATTGAGGTCGGCGGCGGTGTAGACGGCCAGCACGCCGTCCATCTCCAGGGCGGCGGACACGTCGATCTCGCCGATCCGGGCGCGCGCCAGCGGGCTGCGGACGAAGCAGGCGTGTGCCATGCCGGGCCGGGTCACGTCGTCGACGAAGGTGCCCGCGCCGGTGACCAGGCGGGCGTCCTCGAGTCGGGGCACCCGGGTGCCGACAACGCTGGTTGGGGTGGTGGCCGTTTCCATGGAGCTCATCGGGCGGCTCGCTGACTGCGCCGACCGGTCTCGCCGGGCAACGGTGTGGTCGAAAACATCCGGCTGATCCTCTTGTTCGCCTCGGATACGGACGGAGCGCCTGCTGAGCATGTGTCTAGCATCAGCGTTCCCGCAGTGTCAATGTCATATATGTCGAATATGAGTATGACGCTAGAATATGATGAGAATAGCATTCTCGCCCAGGATCGAGCCCGGGTCGCCCGCATTCGATGGCGGAGCGGGCCGCACCGCCGGGCGGCCGTCGATCGCCGGGAGGTCACCGTGCGCGAACTCGCCGCGGAGCTGCTGCGCTGGCACGCCGCGAACACCGTCTATGCCCTCGCCACCATCGTCGGGGTGAACGGCAGCGCGCCCCGCCCGCTCGGCGCGACCATGGCGGTGGACGAGTCGGGCAATGTCCGCGGCAGTCTCTCGGGCGGCTGCGTCGAAGGCGCGGTCTACGAGCTGTGCCGAGAGGTCCTGTCGTCGGGCGCCCCCGCTCGCCGCACCTTCGGCTTCAGCGCCGACGACGCCTTCGCGGTCGGCCTGACCTGCGGCGGCGAACTCGATGTCTTCGTCCACCGCATCACCCCCGAGTCCTACCCGGCGATCGAAGCAGCACTGGACTCCGAGCACATCGCAGCTGTCGTGCGGGACCTGGACACCGGGGCGGTCACGACCCTGCGCTCCCGCACCGGCATCGGCGCCCGAAGCACTGTCGTGGATGCTGCGCAGTCGGCGGCCCACCGGAGTGCGGGAGATGCGTTTCATGGTGGTGCCGGAGGGGCGCCAAGCGACGGTGCGCAGGAGGTTGTCGGCGGTGGTGCGAATGAGACGAGCAGGCGGGGTGTGGGAGAGAAGGCCGGCGGTGGTGCGGAAGAGGTGAGAACCGGTGGTGCGGGTAGGTCGGCCGGAGGTGGTGGAGGCGCGCTTGGCGATCATGCAGGCGAGGTGATCAGGGACGGTGCGGGGAATGTCATCGAACGTGGTGGGGCTGGGGTGGCCGGTTGTGGTGTGGGAGAGGCGGCTGGTGGTGGGGGAGCTGACTGTGATGGGGAGGTTGTGGGAGCGGTGGTGGATGCGGCGGTGTTGCGGGAGGGGTGGGCGATGCTGGAGAGCGGGGTGAGTGGGGTGCGGGTGGTGGGGTGCGCGGATCGGGAGCGGAGGGTTTTCGTCGATTCTTTCGCGCCGCCGCCGCGGATGATCGTGTTCGGTGCCACCGATTTCGCTGTCGCGCTGTGCCGGGTGGGGAAGTTGCTGGGTTATCGCGTCACCGTGTGTGAGCCGCGGCCCGCGTTCGCCGATCGGGCGCGGGTGCCGGCCGCCGATGAGGTGGTGCGTGACTGGCCGCATCGCTACCTCGCCGCGACGCCGGTCGATGGGCGGACGGTGATCTGCGTGCTGACTCACGACCCGAAATTCGATGTGCCCGTGCTGAGTACCGCCCTGCGGCTGCCGGTGGCGTATGTGGGGGCGATGGGTTCGCGCCGCGCCGACCGGGAGCGCCGGGCGCAACTGCGCGCCGCCGGGCTCACCGATGACCGGCTGGCCCTGCTGCATTCGCCGATCGGCCTGGAACTCGGCGGCCAGACGCCGGAGGAGACGGCGGTGTCCATCGCCGCGGAGATCGTGGCCGTCCGGCGCGGCGGGTCCGCGCGTCCGCTGTCCGCGACCGAACGACCCATCCACCCGCAGGCACTCCGGCGCCTCGCTGCGGGATGAGGGGTTCGGATCGGCCCGCGAGATCGAGGCCGGACACCGACGCGCAGCAGACCCAGCCGGTGCCCCGCCCGTGCGACGTCAGTCGAGGAACAGGTCGCGGGTCGGATTCTTCCCACCGCCGTAACGGGTGAAGTCGGCGACGCCGGCGTACCGGGACAGGGCGTCCACGTCGAGGAAGCAGGCACCGGTGACCCGCTCGGCCGGCTGCGTGACGATCGCGACCGCGGCGTCGGCCATGATCTCGGGACTGCGGGCCGAGGCGAGCTGCTGTTCGCCGTCGCGCAGATTGGCGACGGCCGAGGTGGCGATGTAGGTCTCCGGCCACAGGCAGTTGAAAGCTATTCCGGCATCGGCGAATTCGGCCGACCAGCCCTGCGAGAGCAGCGTCATCCCGTACTTGGACAGGGTGTAGGCGGGATGCGCGCCGAGCCAGCGCGGCTTCAGGTTCACCGGCGGCGCGATGGTCAGCACGTGCGGGTTCGGCGCATGGCGCAGATGCGGCAGGCAGGCCTGGGTGAGCAGGAAGGTGCCGCGCAGGTTGATGTCCTGCATGAGGTCGAACTTCTTGGGGGACAGACGTTCCGTCGGTTCGGTGGCGATGGCACTGGCGTTGTTCACGCACACGTCGATGCCGCCGAAGCGCTCCACCGCCGTGTCCACCACCCGCCGCACGTCGGCCTCGTCGCGCACGTCGCCGACCACCGCGGCCGCTCGCCCGCCCGCGGCCTCCACCTCCGCGGCGGCGGTGTGCACGGTGCCGGGCAGGCGCGGATGGGGTTCGGCGGTCTTGGCGAGCAGGACGACGTTCGCGCCGCGCCGGGCCGCGGCGAGCGCGATCGCCAGCCCGATACCGCGGCTGGCGCCGGATATCACCATCGTGCGATCGGTCAGCGGCTGTTGCTGGTCGGACATGGCACTCCTCGGGGCCGGAACCTGCCGTTGAGCAGGCATTCGCTCTAAATGGTATTGGCATTCTCCGTTTGCGGAAGTAGCATATTCGATGATGGAAAACCAAGTGCACACCTCGTCCGGCATCCCGCTGGATCCGGTCTACGGGCCGGACCATCGGCGCGGCGACCCGCCCGCCCCGGGTGCCTATCCCTTCACCCGCGGCAACTTCGCGACCGGATACCGGGGGCGGCTGTGGACGTTCCGCCAGTACTCGGGGTTCGGTACCGCGGAGGAGTCCAATCAGCGCTACCGCTACCTGCTCGAACAGGGCGGTACCGGCCTGTCGGTGGCGCTGGACCTGCCCACCCAGTGTGGTTACGACTCCGACGATCCCGAGGTGAGCGAGGAGGTCGGCCGCGTCGGCGTCGCCGTCGACACGCTCGCCGACGCCGAGGTGCTGTTCGACGGCATCCCGCTGGACAAGATCAGCACCAGCTTCACCATCAACGGCACGGCCGCGATCCTGCTGGCGTTCTATGTGGCCGCCGCGGAGAAGAAGGGCGTGCCCCGGGCGAAACTCACCGGGACGATCCAGAACGACATTCTCAAGGAGTACGCCTCGCGCGGCACCTGGATCTGGCCGCCGGAGCCGTCGCTGCGGCTGATCGCCGACACCATCGAGTTCTGCGCGGCCGAGGTGCCGCGGTTCAACGCGATCTCGGTGGCGGGCGCGCACTTCCGCGACGCGGGCGCGAACGCGGTGCAGGAGATGGCGTTCACCCTCGCCGACGGAGTCACCTACTGCGACACCGTGATCGCGCGCGGCCGGATGACGATCGACCAGTTCGCCCCGCAGATCTCGTTCTTCTTCTACACCCACGGTGATTTCTTCGAGGAGGTCGCGAAATACCGTGCGGGACGGCGTCGTTGGGCCACCATCGTGCGCGAGCGCTACGGCGCGGCTACCGACAAGGCGTCGATGTTCCGGTTCGGTTGCGTCGCCGGTGGCGCGTCGCTGTATGCGCCGCAGGCGCAGAACAATCTGGTGCGGGTGGCCTACGAGGCGATGGCCGCGGTGCTCGGCGGGGTGCAGTCGATGTTCACCGCCGCGTGGGACGAGCCGTTCGCGCTGCCGAGCGAGGAGTCGGCGACCCTGGCGCTGCGCACCCAGCAGATCCTCGCCTACGAGACCGGGGTGACCCGGGTGGCCGATCCGCTCGGCGGCTCCTACTTCGTCGAGAGTCTCACCGATGCCACCGAGGCCGAGATCATCGCGATCATGCACGATCTGGAGCAGCACGGTGGCATGGTGCGCTGCATCGAGGACGGTTATCTGCAGGGCCTGATCGCCGACGAGGCGTATCGGTTGCATCAGGCGGTGGAATCCGGGGAGCACCCGGTGGTCGGGGTGAACCGCTTCGTCTCCGATGAGCCCGCACCCGACATCGGCACCTACGAACTCGACGCGGACGGCCGGGAGCGCCAGCTCAAACGCCTGGCCCGGGTGAAGGCGGATCGTGATTCGGCGGCGGTGCGCGCGGCGCTCGCCGACCTGTCGCGGGCCGCGGAGGGAGACGCCAATCTGATGCATCATCTGATCGACTGCGCCAACGCCTACTGCACGGTCGGCGAGATCACCGCGGCGCTGAAATCGGTGTGGGGCGAATTCCAGCAGCCGGTGGTGTTCTGATGACCGCGCCCGCCCGCGTGCTGGTGGCCAAGCCCGGGCTCGACGGGCACGACCGCGGCGCCAAGATCGTGGCCCGTACCCTGCGCGATGCCGGATTCGAGGTGGTATACACCGGAATTCGGCAGCGCGTGGAGGACATCGTGTCGATCGCGCTGCAGGAGGACGTGGCCGTGGTGGGCCTGAGCATCCTCTCCGGCGCGCACCTCGCGCTGACCACACGGGTGGTGGACGCGCTGCGCGCCGCCGGGGCCGCCGACATCGCCGTCGTCGTGGGCGGCACCATACCGCAGGCCGATGTGCCGAAGTTGCTGGAATGCGGTGCGGCAGCCGTCTTTCCGACGAGCACCCCGCTGGAGACGCTCGTCGGCGAGATTCGCGCCCTCACCGGGAGCGCCGCGCCGTGAGCGGGGGCGGTCCGAGGCGTAGCCGGAACTGCCACCTGCGCAACGTATTTCGCGGCCCGGTGCCGCGAGCCGACCGCCGCGGCGCCATGTCCGGGCGCAACAGGCATCTACGCGATCTGGAGGACATGTGCGCATCGGAGTGATGATCGGGCCGGAGAAGGGGGACTCCGCGCGCAAGCTGGACCGGATGCTCCGCGATATCGAGTGGGCCGAGTCGGCGGGGCTGTCGACGGCCTGGATCCCGCAGATACCCACCGATTTCGACGCCTTGATCACGATCGCGGCGATGGGGCTGCGCACCTCGCGCATCGAGTTGGGCACCGCCGTGGTGCCGTTGCAGGCGCAACATCCGATAGCACTCGCGCGCCAGGCGCTTTCGGCGCAGGCGGCTACCGGGGGACGGCTGGCGCTGGGCGTCGGGCCCTCCCATCACTGGATCGTCCGCGACATGCTGGGCCTGCCCTACGACAAGCCCGCCGCCTACACCCGCGACTATCTCGAGGTGCTGCGCGCCGGGCTGACCGGTCCGGGGTCGGTGGACGTGGAGAATGCGACGTTCACGGTGCACAATCCGCTCGACCTGGGGCCGGTGGGCCCGGTGCCGGTGCTGGTGGCCGCCCTGGGCCCGGTGATGTTGCGCATCGCGGGGGAGCAGGCCGACGGCACCGTGCTGTGGATGGCCGACGAGCGCGCCATCTCCGAGCACGTGGTCCCGAAGATCACCAAGGCGGCCGCCGACGCGGGCCGTCGGGCGCCGCGGGTGGTCGCCGGACTACCGGTGTGCCTGTGCGAGCCGGGGCGGGTGGACGAGGCGCGGGCGCGAGCGAACCGCATTCTCGGCGAGGCCGAGGTGTCGCCGAACTATCAGCGGCTGCTCGAGCAGGGCGACGCCCGCGACATCGGTGACCTGTGTCTGGCCGGCAGTGAGACCGAGATCGCGGCCGGGCTGCGGCGCTATGCCGACGCGGGCGCCACCGACATCTCGGTGCGGCTGCTGCCGATCGGCGACAACCGCGACGAGCTCGTGGCGTCCAAGCGGCGCACCCGGGAACTGATCGCGGGCTTGGCGCACGAACTGCGTTGAGCCACAAGCTTAACCATGGCCGGACCGTGCGGATGCCGCGCCGCATCCGGATGGCGGTGAAGGAGGAGCTGTGGGGTCGGACATGCCCGGAACCGATCGGGAGCGGCACGGCGGGACCGGCTCCGGCCCGCTGGCCGGGGTGCGGATACTCGAGGTCGGCACCATGCTGGCCGGGCCGTACGCGACCATGATGCTCGCCGATCTGGGTGCGGAGGTCACCAAGCTGGAACCGGCGGGCGGGGATATCTCCCGCAAGGTGAGCGACAGCTATTTCGCGAGCCTCAATCGCGGCAAGCGCAGCATCCGCATCGAGTTGGACAGCGAGCCGGGGCGATCGCGGCTGGGCGAGTTGGTGGCGCGATCGCATGCGCTGCTGGTGAACTTGAAGCCGTCGGCGATCCGGCGGCTCGGGCTCACCTATGACGCGTTGCGGCGATACAACGAACGGATCGTCTGTGTCGCCATCACCGGCTACGGTCTGCACGGCGGCGACGATCCGGCGTTCGACTACGTGATCCAGGCGGCGGCCGGAATCGCCGCGCTCACCGGCGATCCCGCGGGGCCGCCGACGCTGCCGGGGTACTCGTCGGCGGACAACTCGACCGGGCTCACCGCGGCGCTGGGCCTGCTCGCGCAGATCGTCTCCGGCCGCGGCGGGCAGATCGACGTCTCGCTGTACGAGGTGATGCTCTCGCAGCTGAACTATCACGCCGCCGCCTACCTCAACGACGGCAAGCGGCCGCAGCGGCGTCCCTTCGGCGCGCACTCGTATTACGTTCCCGCCCAGATATTTCCGACTGCCGCAGGGTTTCTGGCGCTGTTCGTCACGCATGACGGCTTCTGGAAGACCTTCGCCGCCGAGGCCGGAGTGGCGGGCTTCGAGCTGATGGCCGATCGGGTGTCGCGTCGCGACGAAGTCCTGGCCGCCGTCACCACCGCCCTCGCCGCCGACACCGCGACCCGCTGGGAAGCCCGCCTGCGCCCCCTCGGCATCCCCGCCGCCGCCGTGCGCGACCTGCCCGACGCCCTCGACACCAGCCCGGAGGCCGTGATCACCGCGGGCGGATACCGCCTGGTAGGCAACCCGATTCGCGTCGCGGGCTACGAACCCGAGTACGGCCCGCCGCCAGAGCTCGGCGAGCACGGACGCTGAACGCGGCCCGGCCCTCCTTCCCGTGGTGGTGGGGGCCGGCCGGGCGGATGGCTACTCGTCGTAGTTCACCGTGATGGAGTCGGTGTCGGGGACGGCCTGGCAGGTGAGGACGTAGCCTTCGGCCAGTTCGTCGTCGGTGAGGGCGTTGTTCTGGCGGAGGGTGGCGCTGCCCTCGGTGACCTTGGCTATGCAGGTGGCGCAATTGCCCTGTTCGCAGGAGAAGGGAGGCGCCAGGCCGGCGCGGCGGGCGCTTTCCAGGAGGGTTTCGCCGTCCTTGCGAGGGACGTTGTTCTTCCTGCGGTTCAGTTTGATCGTCACGGTGCCCGCCTCGGCGGGCGAGACCTGTTCGGCAGCAGGAGGATTCGCGGCGGCGGCCTGCTGGGGTGTTTCGCCCTCCGGAAGCGGCGGCGGTGCGCCGAAGCGCTCGCTGTACACCAGGCCGGGGCCCGGCACCGCCAGCTCGACCATCTCCATGAA
Source organism: Nocardia wallacei (assembly GCF_014466955.1). NCBI lineage: Bacteria > Bacillati > Actinomycetota > Actinomycetes > Mycobacteriales > Nocardiaceae > Nocardia > Nocardia wallacei. The sequence goes on from NZ_AP023396.1 coordinate 3,022,224, forward strand.
CGGTTCCGGGCCGCAGATGTAGGCGTCGGCGTGGGCGTCGTCGGCGACGAAGGCGCGGACGGCCGCGGCGTCGAGGAAGCCGCGATCCGCGTCGAGGTGCCGGACCACCTCCAGCCGGCCCGGGTACTGCCGCGCCAGCTCGGCCAGGGTCGTCTCGAAGATCATCGAATCGGCGTCGCGGTCGGCGCACAGCAGCCGGACGCGCCGCGCGGTGGTGGCCAGGGCGCACTTGGTCAGCGACATGATCGGAGTGATCCCGCTGCCGCCGCTGAACCCGAGCAGCGGCACCTCGGTCTCGCGCAGGCAGAACCGGCCCGCCGCACCGGACATCTGGATCACGTCGCCCTCGGCGAGGTTGTCCAGCATCCAGTTCGACACCTTGCCGCCCGGAACGCGTTTGACCGTCGTCATCAGCTCGTCGTCGGTCTCCGGCGCACTGGACATGGAATAGGAGCGGAAGAGCGCGGTGCCGTCCACGGGCACCCGGAAGGTGCAGAACTGCCCGGCGCGGTAGGTGATCGGCCCGTCGTGCGGGGCGAGCACGAACGTGCGGGCGTCCACGCTCTCCTTGACGATCCGGGTCACGGTCGCCGACTGGAACATCGAGGGTCTCGCCATGAACCGCATCCTCCTGGTAGGTAGATTCTAGTACTATGAGAATTATATTCTCACCTATGAGACGAGATCTCTCAAACATGTTCCCGAGCCGATCTCCCCGAGGAGCGCCATGGATGTCCGTCTGACCAGCGAACAGCGCCAATTGCGCGACGCCGCCGCCAAATTGGCCGACGACCTGGGCCCCGGCGCGGTCGCCGGCCTCGATGACGAGACCCGTCGGGCGCGGCTGGAGCGGGCGGTCGCGACGGCGGGCTGGCGCGAGCTGCGCAGCGACGGCGCGTCCGGGGTCGAGATGGCGATCGTGGCCGAGGAATTCGGCCGTGGGCTGGTCGACGTCGCCTTCCTCGGTCCTGCGCTGGTCGACGGGCTGCCGGGGCGGTCCGGCGAGGGGCGCGGCTGGACCCTCGCCGTCGGCGGTCGGGCGATCGACTCGCGGGGCAGCGATCATGCGGTGATCGTGGACGGCACCCGGATCCGGACCGCTGCCGTCGGTGCGGCGCTGCCCGGGACCGACCTGACCCGGCAGACGGCCGCGCTCACCGTCGAATCGGAGACCGTCGCCGAACTCGCGGCCGACGACGCCACTCGCTGGCATGCCCTGGCCGTCACCGTGACCACGGCCGACCTGCTCGGTGCCGCCCGCGGCGCGCAGCACCTCGCCGTCGACTACGCCAAGGTCCGCGAACAGTACGGCGCCACCATCGGCTCGTATCAGGCGGTGGCGCATCTGCTCGCCGAGAACCAGGCCCTGATCGAGGGCGCGATCAGCGTGCTGCGGCACGCGGCATGGGCGGTCGACGAATTGGACCCCGCCGGGGCGTTGCGGGCCGCGCGGGTCGCGAAGGTCTACACCGCGCGGATGGCCCGCGCGGTCTGCGAGGCGTCGATCCAGGTGCACGGCGGCATCGGCAACACCTGGGACTGCCTCGCGCACGTGTATCTGCGGCGGGCGCTGGTCTCGACCGAGCTGTTCCCCGCCCGTCTGAAGGAGATCGATCTTGGACTTTCGTGATTCCCCGCAGGAGGCCGAGTTCCGGGCGCGGCTGCGCGCCTGGCTGGCCGAGACGGCGGGCCGGTTCCCCACCTCCGGTGACGAATACTGGGCGCGGCAGGGCGAATGGCATCAGGCGTTGTACGCGGCGGGCTTCTTCGGCTCGTCCTGGCCGAAAGAGTTCGGCGGGCACGAACTTCCGCCGGTGTACGACGTGATCGTGGACGAGGAACTGGCCATCGCCGGTGCCCCGCCGCGGCCCAGTCTCGGCTACCTGGTGCAGGGCCTGGGCCGGCACGGCAGCAAGGAACTGCAGCGACGGTTCCTGCCCGGCATGATCAACGGCACCGAGCGCTGGTGCCAGGGCTTCAGCGAACCCGGCGCGGGCTCGGACCTGGCGTCGCTGACGACCACGGCCACCCGCGACGGCGACGACTACGTGGTGCACGGCCACAAGATCTGGACCAGCTACTCCGACGTGGCGGACTGGTGCCTGCTGCTGGCCCGCACCGATCCGGAAGCGCCACGGCACAAAGGTATCTCGGCGTTCATCATCGTTATGAAGCAGCCCGGCGTCGAGCAGCGGCCGCTGCGCATGATCAGCGGCGTCACCCGTGAATTCGGGCAGGTGCGCTTCGACGGCGCGCGGGTGCCCGCCGATCGGATGGTCGGCGCGCCCGGTGACGGCTGGAAACTCGCCATGACCGTCGTCGGGCACGAGCGCGAGCCCGCCACCCTGGGCTACGCGGCCCGTTACGGAAAACTGGTGCGGCAGTTGGCCGCCCGGCTCGACGGCCCCCCGCCGGACGATCTGGCGTGGGCGGCCGTGCAGACCGAGATGTTGCGGCTGCACGTGCGCCGGCGGCTGTCCGAGCAACTGGACGGCGTGGTGCACGGCCCCGACGGCTCCCTGGACAAACTCCTCATGACCTGGGTGGACCAGTCGGTTGGCCACGCCGCCCTGGCGGTCACCGGCACCGCCGACCCGGAGCTGCTCGGCAGCTACTTCTACAGCCGCGCGCAGAGCGTCATGGGCGGCACCTCGCAGATCCAGAAGAACATCATCGCCGCCCGCATCCTGGGACTAGGAGTCTGACCATGTACGACCTGCCGGACGTCGTCGACGTCCAGTCCGACGGCCCGATCCGGATCATCACCCTGAATCGGCCGGACGCGCTCAACGCCGTGAACGACGACCTGCACACCGGCCTGGCGCGGCTGTGGCCGCGGCTCGGCGACGACCGCGAGGCCCGCGTCGCGGTGCTCACCGGAGCGGGCAGGGCATTCTCCGCCGGGGGCGATTTCGCGTATCTGGCCGAGCTGAGCCGGGATTCGCAGCTGCGGGCGAAGACGATCGCGCACGGCCGCGACATCGTGCTCGGCATGGCGCGGTGCCGGGTGCCGGTGATAGCGGCGGTGAACGGACCGGCCGTCGGGCTGGGCTGCAGCCTGGTCGCGCTGAGCGACATCGCCTACATCGCCGAGACGGCGTATCTGAAGGACCCGCATGTTCAGGTGGGCCTGGTCGCCGCCGACGGTGGCCCACTGACCTGGCCGCTGCACACCAGCCTGCTGCTGGCCAAGGAGTACGCGCTCACCGGCGCGAAGATCGAGGCCGCGCGGGCGCGGGAGATGGGCCTGGTGAACCATGTGGTCGCCGACCCGCTGTCCGAAGCGCTGGCGTGTGCGAAACGCATCCTCGAGCTGCCTCGGCAAGCGGTGGAGAGCACCAAGCGGCTGCTGAATCTGCACCTGGAACGGGCGGTGCTGGCGACCTTGGACTTCGCCACGACCGCTGAGGACCTGTCGTTCCAGACCGAGGACTTCCGGGCGGTGATCGGCAAGCTGACCGCGGGTAAGGAGTAATCCACGCGGGAAGGTCCCGGAACCGCGCGTCGTTCCGGGACCCCGCCGTTGCTCCGGGGACTCCGCAGCTGTGCCGAGTGCCGTACCCGTGCGGCGGACGTGTCCGGAGGCGCGGAATTACTTGGGGGGGAAGCGGAGTGCGCCGTCGAGCCGGATGACCTCGCCGTTGAGGTAGTCGTTCTCGATGATCGAGGTGGCCAGCTCGGCGTACTCCTTCGAGCGGCCCATGCGCTTGGGGAAGGGCACCTGCGGGGCCCAGTAGGCCTCGAGTTTGTCGGCCGCCTGGCCGTAGGCGGGGGTGTTCACTGTGCCGGGCGCGATCGTCACCACCCGGATGCCCAGCGGCGACAGGTCGCGGGCCGCGACCAGGGTCATGCCGACCACGCCGCCCTTGGCCGCCGAATAGGGGATCTGGCCGGTCTGGCCCTCGAACGCGGCGATGGAGGCGGTGTTCACGATCACCCCGCGGGCGCCCTCCGCCAGCGGCTCGGTCTTGGCGATCGCGGCGGCCGTCAGGCGCAGCACGTTGAACACCGCGGTCAGATAGAACTCGATCGTGGTGCGGAAACCCTCGAGCGGCAGCGGCGAGCCGTCCTTGCCGACCAGCCTGCCGCCCGTCGCCGGGCCGCCGTGCGTGTCGACCGAGATGCGCAGCGGGCCGAGGGATTCCGCCTCCGCGACGGCGGCGAGCACCGAATCCTCGTCGGTGGCGTCGGTGTGCACGTAGCGGATACCCAGCTCGGTCTCCAGCTGTCGGCCCTTCTCGTCGGCGACGTCGGCGACCACCACCTTCGCCCCGGCGGCGTGCAGGCGTCGCACCGTGGCCTCGCCCAGGCCACCGGTGCCGCCGACTACGAGGGCGGAGCTTCCACTTATCTGCATGTGATAATCCTATCTTGCAACTACGGCTCTCCTATTGAGAAAATAGCATTCTCTCGGGTTTCGCTACCCGCCGCCGAATTGGAGCCACCGAAATGCCTGAAGCCGTCATCGTCTCCGCGCTGCGCACGCCCATCGGTACCGCCCGGAAGGGGACCCTGCGCGACACCAACGCCTTCGATCTGGCCCACCATGTGGTGAGCGCGGCCGCCGAGGGCCTGGACGCCACGCGCATCGATGACGTCGTCGTGGGGGAGGGCAGGTACGGCGGCGGCGTGGTCGCCCGGCACGCCGCCGTCACCGCCGGGCTGACCGGGGTGCCGGGCCTGGCGCTGAATCGACACTGCGCGGCGGGTATGTCCGCGGTGCAGACCGCCGCGGCCGGAATCCGGGCGGGGATGGACGAACTCGTCATCGCGGGCGGGGTCAATTCCGATTCCACCGCACCGCGTGCCAGGTTCCAGGTCGGGCCGGACGAGTGGATCGACCCGTGGGTGTCGCCGAGTCACCCCGACCGCCCGGACGCCCCCGCCATGGACATGTCCATCACCGTGGGCTGGAACGCGGCGGTGCGCGCGGGTCTCACGCGCGCGGAACTCGACGCGTGGGCGCTGCGCTCGCACCGCAACGCCGTCGCGGCCATCGACGAGGGACGCTTCAAGGAGGAAATCGTGCCGATCGAGACGCCGCACGGCCTGTTCGACACCGACGAGCATCCCCGCCGCGACACCTCGCTGGAGAAACTGGCCGGGCTGAAGGTCCTGCACCCGGAGATCGAGGGCTTCTCCATCACCGCGGGCAATGCCTGTGGCGCCAACGACGGCGCCGCCGCGCTGGCCGTCGCCAGCGACCGGCTCGGGCTGCCCGCGCTGGCCTACATCCGATCGTGGGCGTCGGTGGGCGTCGATCCGGCCGAGACCGGCCTGGCCCCGATCGAGGCGATCACGCGGGCCGTGTCCCGGGCCGGTATCTCGCTGTCGTCGGTGCGGGTGATCGAGATCAACGAGGCTTTCGCATCGGTGCCGATCGCGGCCATCCGCGCACTCGACCTGAATCCGGACATCGTGAACGTGAGCGGCAGCGGCTGCTCGCTGGGGCACCCGGTGGCCGCCACCGGAGCACGGATGATCGTCACCCTCGTGCACGAATTGCGCCGCCGCGGTGGCGGTTTCGGCATCGCCGCGATGTGCGCGGGCGGCGGGATGGGTTCGGCGACGGTCATCGAGGTGCCCGCTGCGTGAGCGCCGAATCTGCGCGGTCCGACTCGGGAGTGCGGGCCGGGAACGGGCGCGGTGCGGCGAGTTTCGGCGGCGCCGGGGTGGCGGGTGCGTCCGCGGCGGAGTTGCTCGCGCAGGCGCGCTCGGGGTCGGCGCGGGCGGTGGGGCGGCTGCTCAGTCTGGTGGAGGGCCAGCGGCGCGGGGAGGTGCAGGCGGCGTTGGACCCGGTACCGGTGCGGGTGGTCGGGGTGACCGGGCCGCCGGGCGCGGGGAAGTCGACGACCATCGCGGCGCTGGCGGGGGTCTATCGGGAGCGGGGTTTGCGAGTCGCGGTGCTCGCGGTGGATCCGTCCTCGCCCTATAGCGGCGGGGCGCTGCTGGGGGACCGGATTCGGATGGCCCGGCACATCGATGACCCCGACGTGCTGATCCGATCGCTGGCGACCCGCGGCCATCTCGGCGGGCTGTCCGCCGCCGTGCCTGCCGCGATCCAACTGCTCGGTGCCCTCGGCTACGACATCGTGCTGCTGGAGACGGTGGGCGTCGGGCAGTCGGAGATCGAGATCGCCGCCCTCGCCGACCCGACCCTGGTGATCCTGAATCCCGGTGCGGGAGACGCGGTGCAGGCCGCCAAGGCCGGACTGCTGGAAGTCGCCGACCTACTGGTGGTGAACAAGGCCGACCGGGAGGGCGCCGAGCAGACCGTCCGCGACCTGCGCGCCGAATCCGATGCCCCGATCCTCACCCTGGTCGCCGCACGCGGCGAACGCATCACCGAGCTGGCCGAAGCCATCGAGGCCCACCACCGCGCCGACACCCCGCAACGCCGCACGGCCCGCGCCCGCGCCCAGATCCTCTCCCTCGCCCAAACCCACCTCCGCGCCCACCCCGACCTCGACCGCCTCGCCGCCGCCGTGGCCTCCGGCGAGTGCGACGCCTACCAGGCCGCCCGAACCCTCCTGCCAGCGGAGCGAAGGCCCTGAGCCACGGCCACTCCCGCATCCGCGACGCATGACGGCCCTCGCCGCCCACCCCGGCGATGCCGAAACCGCCCCGCCGCCTACGAACACGACGTGTGCGCCCGCAGCAGCCGGGGGTCGCGGCCGAATCCGCGGAGTTCTTCGGCGATCGGTACGACGGCACGGGCTCGGAGTCCGGTCGCCGTGTTCACGGCACGGGAACGAATCTCGCGAGTGCGGGTGGTGCCGTTCACCGTTCGGGCAGGCGGACCATGGCCTCCTGGGCGTAGGAGGCGACGAGAGTGCCGTCTTCGGTGAGGATGTCGCCGCGGCCGTAGGCGCGGGCGTGGGCGAGCAGCGGGCTGTGCTGGCGGAACAGCAGCCAGTCGTCGGTGCGGAAGGCGCGGTGGAACCAGAGGGTGTGGGAGGTGACGGCGGAGAGGAAGGCCGTGCCGTTGCCGCTCTGGGTGAATCCTTCCTGCGGTAGCAGGGCGGTGCCGATCAGCGTGAGGTCGGTGGCGTAGGCGGCGAGCGCGGGCGCGAGCGCGGCGTCGACCGCGGGGGTGCGCATCCAGAACTCGAATTCCGCTGGGGCGGAACCGAAGTCCTCGAGGTCGATGGCGGTTCGGGTCTCCCACGGCAGCAGATCCCACTGCACCTTGTGTTCGGCCGACAGCAGCGCGGGGACCGCGGGCACGGTCTGCCGGTCCGGGCCCTGCTCCGGAGCGTGCAGCGAGACCGAGGCGGTCGCCACCACACCCTTGGACTGTTCGGCGACCACCGACACGGTTGCGAAGGAACGCCCGGCGTGGTGGCGGTGCACGCGGTAGTGGATCGGTTCGTCGGCGCTGCCCTCGCGCACGAAGATCGCGTGCAGCGACTTGATCGACTTGTCCGTGACGCCCGCGGTGGCCGCCCGCGCGAACTGGGCGAGCAGCTGGCCGCCGAACACGCGGTGGTAGGCCAGGTTCAGGTTGCGGCCCTCGAATACGGCGTCCTCGGTGAACGATGCCGCGCTCAGGTCGAGGCTGCTGACGAGATCACTCCACAAATCGGGCATACACCGAGTGTAAGTCAAACTCTCCAAGCACGAGAATCATATTCTCAGCGACTCGCGAAGCCGTGCGCGCAGAAGTCCCATGCCTCGGCGGCGGTGATGGGGTGCTGGGTCTCCCCGGCGGAGGAACCGGCGGACTGCGCGATGAACATCACCGTCTGCATCAGCATGGCCGACGTCCGGCGGGAGTTGACGTCCGCGCGCAGGCGGCCGGCGGCCTTCGCCTGGTCCATCAGCTCGGTGAACAGCGACAGCATCGGCACGTGCGCGACCTTGACGTGCCCGGGATGGGAGATCAGCAGCTGTGGTGCGAAATCGGTGAACAACGGCCGCCGGGCTGCGGGGTCGGGGCGGCACAGTTCGAAGAGCAGCTCCACGGCCACCCGCAGCTTCTCGAGGGGATCGGTCTGGCCGTCGGCGGTGGCGCGCAGCTGGTCGGCGGTGCGGCCGAGGGCATCCTCGAACAGCGCGAGCAGCAGTTCGTGTTTGCCGTCGAACTGCATGTAGAAGCTGCGCAGTGACTGCCGCGAGCGATCCACCACCTCCTGCACGGTGAAGTCGGTGGTGCCCTTCTCGGTGATGATGGCCTGGGCGGCGTCGAGGAACCGCTGCACGCGCTGCTCGGCGCGCAGCTTGGCGGTGCGCAGCGAGCGCTCCACGGCGCGCTGCTTCCAGGCGGGCTTCTCGCTCGGCGTGGTCACCGGTGCCCCGGTTCTCGGTCATTGGAAGAGAACATGAATGCACTGTACCGGAGAATGTCATGTTCAACGTTGGTTCGGAAGCAAAGCGGTCTCCCTATAGGAGACTTACCTTTCTCTACAAGAGAATGTTATTCTCGCCTCATCCGTGGACCGAGGCCGGCGCACAGCCCTGCCGACCCGGCGTTTTCGCCAGTTGAGGAGCTCGACGTGTACATCCGCTACGAGGCCGCCGATCGGATCGCCACCATCACACTCGACCGGCCCGAAGCGGCCAACGCGCAGAACCGGGAGCTGCTGGACGAACTCGACGCCGCCTGGGTGCGCGCCGCGCAGGACGAGGACGTGTCGGTGATCGTGCTGCGCGCGGAAGGCAAGCACTTCTCCTCCGGGCACGATATGCGGGCCACCGGCGGCGCGGAGATCACCGAGATCACCCTGCAACTCATCTACGAGACCGAGGCGCGCCGCTACCTGGAGTATTCGCTGCGCTGGCGCAATATTCCGAAACCGTCGATCGCGGCGGTGCAGGGCCGATGCATCGCGGGTGGCCTGCTGCTGTGCTGGCCCTGCGATCTGATCGTGGCCGCCGACGACGCGAAATTCTCCGACCCGGTGGTGATGATGGGCATCGGCGGCGTCGAATACCACGGGCACACTTGGGAACTCGGCCCGCGCAAGGCCAAGGAGATCCTGTTCACCGGGCGGTCGGTGACCGCCGAGGAGGCCCGGCAGGTCGGCATGGTGAACCAGGTCGTGCCGCGCGCGGAACTCGACGAGCAGACCAGGGCGCTGGCCGCGCGGATCGCGACGATGCCGCCGTTCGGGCTGCGCCAGGCCAAGCGCGCGGTCAATCAGACGCTGGATGTGCAGGGTTTCTACGCCGCCATTCAATCCGTGTTCGACGTGCATCAGACCGGGCACGGCAATGCGCTGAGCGTGAGCGGTTATCCGATCCTGGCCGCGCTGGACGAGATGAAGGCGAAGACCGACTAGATCCGGCGACATCGTCTGCCGGGCGACCGGCAGCACCCGCACGGTCCGTCTCGCCTCGCGGCAGGGGCACGGTGTCCGTCCGGGACCATCGGCGCTCCGGCGCCACCGCTGTTCCCTTTCGAAACGAGGAAATCCATGCGCGATTCCATCCTTCGCCGGGCCGCGATCTGTTGCGGCGCGGCCCTCGTCGCGAGCGTAGCGTTCACCGGCTGCGGCTCCGACGACGACGATTCCGCCGAGGCGTCGTCGTCCACCTCGGCGGCCACCAGTTCGGCTGCGGCCCAAGCGGACCCGGCCACGACCAAGGCCGTCACCGACGTCTACACGACCTTCTTCGCCGGCAGCACGCCGCCGCAGGACAAGGCCGCGGTGGTGCAGAACGGCGACGTCTTCCGCCCGATCCTGGACGCGCAGGCCGCCAACCCGCAGGCGCAGGGCACCACGGTGACCGTCGCCGCGGTGAAGCCGGTGGACGCCGACCACGCCGACGTCACCTACACGCTGCTCATCGGCGGCAACCCGATGCTGCCCGACCAGACCGGCCAGGCAGTACGGGAAGGCGGCAAGTGGAAGGTGGCCACCGCCACCTTCTGCGCCCTGCTGGCAATCCAGGGCGGCACGTCTCCCGCCTGCTGAACAGTACTCGAGTCCCGACAGTCCGGTGCCGCAACCCTTTCCGGCACCGGACTTCCGTGCCGCCGACCGCCTCCACAGTGGCTTTGACAGCAGCGATATGGATCGCGGCCAGGTAGCGGACGCAGGCGCGGGCCGCAGGGCCGAGGCGGGTGTGCGGGTCAGAGGTGGGCGAGGCGGGGGGCGGAGGCGGAGGTGCGGATGTGGGTGCCTGCGGCGTGGGTCAATTCTCTGGTGCTGCCTAGCAGGCCGTCGAGGACGAGGGTGCGGCGGATGTGGCGGTGGAGGGTGTGTTCGGCGGTGAAGCCCAGGCCGCCGAGGACTTGTTGGCAGTGGCGGGCGGTGATCAGTGCGGCTCGGCCCGCGGCGGCCTTGGCCAGGAGGGCGCCCAGGTCGGTGTCGGCGTGGGCGAGGGTGGCTTCGGCGCCTTCCAGGGCTACCAGGGTTTCGGCGAGGCGGTGGCGGACGGCTTGGAAGGAGGCGATGGGGCGGCCGAACTGCTTGCGCTCCAAGGCATGTCGCCGGGCCAGGGTCAGCATGGCGTGGCCGGTGCCGAGGAGCCACCAGCCGAGTGCGCGGCGTCCTGCGGCCAGGGCGGTGTCCGGGAGTTCGGTGCCGGAGTCGACAATTCGCAGTGGAAGGTCCTCGTCCACGGCGACCCCCGGTTCGGCCGTTCGGTCCCATACCACCCGGGTACCGCCTGAGAACGGCAGCGGAATCGGTTGCGGCCCTGGCCGTCCGGCGGCGTGCCGCACCACGTCGTCGAGCACGGCGGCGTGCGCCCCGGTCTCTCCGAGCAGCCGGAACACCAGCGGCACAGCGACATCCGGCATCTCCACGAGCAGTTCCGCCCAGCCGAGTTCGCCCAGCGCGGCATCGAGTTCGGTGGCGCTTCCGGTGGTCATCGCCTTGCGTAGGGTATCGGCGAGCAGATCCAGTTCGCCCGCGTCGAGAACGGTCATGCGCACTCCTTCTCCGCTGATGTCTCGCCCGAAGCGATTGCGGTGATCGGCCTCTCGTCATCCCGGCATGCCTTCGCCCGGAATCCAGCTGCCTGGCGTGGATCCCGGCCAAAAGCATGCCGGGATGATGGTGTGAGCCGGGTGGCGGGAGCGCGTGGGGATGGATGGCTGGAGCCGGGTGGGGGCACGCTTACTCCTTGCCCAGGCCGAGTAGGCGGCGGGCGATGATGTTGCGTTGGATTTCGGCGGTGCCGCCGTAGATGGTGGCGGCGCGGGAGTAGAGGAACTCTGTGCGCCACTGGGGATCGGTGAGTTCGACGGCGCCGGGGAGCAGGTCGCGGGCGGTGTCGAACAGTTGTTGTTCGGCGGTGGCCAGGAGGACCTTGTCGATCGAGGTTTCCGGGCCCAGCCGGTCGCCGGCGGCGAGGCGACGCTGAGTCGCGTGGGAGCGGCAGCGGACCGTGTGCAGTGCGAGGTATGCCGCGCCGAGGTCGGCGTCGTCGGGTCGGGTGGTCTGTTCGAGCACCTGATCCAGGCGGGTGAACAGATAGGCGATGCGATGCCAGAAGCAGGTGGAGCGCTCGTAGGGCAGCAGGTCCATCGCCACTCGCCAGCCGTCGCCGGGCCGGCCGAGCATGCGGTCACCCGGGACCACCACGTCGTCGAAGAAGACCTCGGCGAATTCGTCGACGCCGTGCATGGTGCGCAGCGGTCGCACCGTGATGCCGGGGGAGTCCATGTCGACGAAGAAGGCGGTGATCCCGTCGTGGCCCGTTCCGGTGCGGGTGAGCAGTACGCAGCGGGCGGCGTACTGGGCCAGGCTGGTCCACACCTTCTGCCCGCTGACCACCCAATCACCGTCGCGGGCAACCGCTTTGGTGCTCAGTGAGGCCAGGTCGCTGCCCGACCCGGGTTCGGAGAAGCCCTGGCACCACTGTTCGCGCCCGGACAGCAGCAGCGGCACCATCGCCGCGGCCAGCTCCGGGCGCGCGTAGCTGATCATCGTGGGCGCGAGCACCTCGATCATCGAGTAGATGCCGGGTTCGGCGAGGTCGCGGGAGGCGACCTCCTCGCCCAGCACCGCGCGCAGGGCGGCGGGCCCGCCGAGTCCGGTCACCTCGGCGGGCCAGCCGTAGCGCATCCAGTCCGCGGCGTACAGCGCGCGCCGCACCCGCAGCAGCTGCTCGATCTGCCCGTCCAGCGAGCGGTCCGGGCCGGGTGTCAGGTCGTTCGCGTCCAGCCAGTCGCGCAGGCCCGACCGGAATCGGGTGATCTGCTCGTCCGCGCCGGTAACCGTGCCCGGCACCGCTCAGACCACCGGCTCGCGGACGATGTCGAGGTAGGCCGCGCCGGAGTCGGGCACCCGCGGCTGCTTCCACACCTCGACCGGGAACGACACCATCACCAGCGACTGCAGCAGGTGGAACAGGTTGCGCACCTCGTCGGGCAGGTCACCCCATTCGTACTTGTCGCAGAACGCCATTGCCGCCTCGAGCCGTGGGAACACGGTGTCGTAGAGGTCCTGCATCTCCGCCATCGACGAGCTGAGCCGCTTGCGGTAGCGCTCGGGTTCGGTGGGCAGGATCCAGCCGGAGAACCGCGACCACTCGGCGAACTCCGCGGGGAGCTGTGGTCCGGTGCCGTTACTGTGCGCTGCCATTGCGGTACTCCTCGACGATTCGCTGGGCGGTCTTGTGCAGGTGGCGGAGCAGGATCTCCTGATCGTTGAGCGGGAACTCGGTGACCTCGCGGGTGGCGATCATGGTCTGGGTGGCCTCCAGGGTGTTCGCGTCCTGCAGCGCGTACTCCTTGAAGGTGACCGCGGCCAGTTCCTGGGCGAGCCGCTCGCGGGCGTTGCGGGCGGGCACGAAATACAGGCTCGCCTCGAAGATGTGGCGGTCCACCGCGGTCGGCCAGTAGTGGTAGGTGAGGAACCAGCCCGGCGCCCAGAACAGCAGCGAGAAGTTCGGGAAGAACTCGAACTCGTCCACGCCCCAAGCCCGGTGCTTGGCCGGGTTGATGCCCTCCGGCAGCGGATCGAGGCCCTCGATATCGGGCCGGTCCCAGGGGCCGAACAACCCGCTGCGCAGCACCCGCTCGATCGGCTTGACCATGTTCGGGTCCTTGGGCGGCGCCATGCCGCCCCACGACGACACCATCGAGTGCGGCGCGTCGATCTCGTAATGCAGCGCCTCGTAGCCGATATTGGCCAGCTTGTCGGCCTCGTCCTTGACCGCCTGCTTCATGTGCAGGATCGGCGCGTGATAGAACTCGGCGAACGCGTCGATGAACAGCTTCCAGTTGCTGCCGATGTCGGCGCGGTAGCTGAACACCTCGGTCATCTGCTCGAACGGGTAGCCCTCCAGGCCCTTGGCGAAGCCGCCCAGATACTCGGTGAGCGGCTTGGCGTTCTCGTCGAGGTTGACGAAGATGAACCCTTCCCACACCTCGCAGCGCACCGGCTTGAGGCCGAACTTGTCGGTGTCCAGGCCGAAGAATTCCTTCTCCTGCTGGACGAAGGTCAGCTCACCCTCGAGGCTGTAGCGCCAGGCGTGGTACTTGCAGGTGAACTGGCGGCAGGTACCGGCGGTCTCCTCGCCCGGGAAGTCGTCCCAGACCAGCTTGTTACCGCGGTGCCGGCAGATGTTGTGGAACGCCCGCACCACGCCCTTGGTGTCCTTGACGATGATCAGCGAGGTGCCGACGCAGGCCAGCTCCTTGGTGAAGTAGCTGCCGGCGCGAGGTAGCCGGTTGACCCGTCCGACGTTGAGCCAGTTCTTGCGGAAGATCGCCCGGCGCTCGTCCTCGTAGAAGGCGGGATCGATGGAGTCGGTGTAGTCGACCGGCTCGGTGCCCAGTTCCGGATAGTTCTGGGTCCAGCTCCCGGCGGCCGGTTTGGTGAAGTGTGCCAACGGATTACCTTTCGTAGTCCGGCTGGTGCGCCGAAGGTGTCGGTACGCGGACCTGCGAGAATCGCATTCTCATATTCGGCTATTAGGTTTCCACGCGGCTGTCATCGTGTCAACGATCCGTCGGCCGCGGCCTGCGAGGATCACACTCTCCAAACCGCGTGTATTGATTATCCAATTCTGAGAAGATAGTTTCCAAACTGGTCACAGAGCCCCTCCCGGGCGGCTCACGGAGGAGGAACCACGGTGAAACCGCAGCGCATAATCGTCGCCCTGCTGGCGCTCGCGCTCCTGGTAGCGGCCGGCTGCGCCCGAGAGGGCGGCAGCCGCGGGACCGAGGAGGGCGGCTCGGGCACGGCCGCCGCATCGGGCAACTTCGGCGACCTGACCGGCGTCTGCGGGCCGGGGAGCGCGAAAACCGCTTCCGCGCAGGGCGTGACGGCGAGTGAGATCCAGGTCGGGATGTTCTCCGACATCGGGTTCACGAAGAACCCCGACTTCGTCGATGCCGCCAAGGTGTTCACGTCCTGGTGCAACGCGGCGGGCGGCATCAACGGGCGCAAGATCGTCAACAAGCTGCGCGACACCAAGCTGATGGAGGTGCGCCAGCGCATGCTGGACGCCTGCCGCGAGGACTTCTTCCTCGTCGGCGGCAGCGCCGCGCTGGACGGCCTGGGCGTGAAGGACCGGCTGTCCTGCCTGCTGCCGGAGTTCCCCGCACAGGTCACCCAGACCGCGAACACCGGCTCCGACCTGCAGCTGGGCTCGGGCTCCTCGGCGTCGGAAGCGGTGAACCCGTACAGCGGATTCCAGGACTGGCTGATCAAGGAGGCCTACCCGGAGTCGGCCGGCGCGGTCGGCATGATCAACGGCGACTCGCCCATCACCAAGGTCATGGGCGACAAGATGGGCGAATCGCTCACCGCCGCGGGCGCGAAGATCGTCTACAACGAGCTCTACCCCATCGCGGGCGTCTCGGATTGGACGCCGTACGCGCAGGCGATCAAGTCCAACAACGTCAAGGGCCTGATCTTCTTCGGCGACTTCCGCTACCTGGCCAAGCTCGAGGACACGTTGACCAGCATGAACTACAGGCTGGACTGGATCGACGCGAACGCCAACTCCTACAACAAGATGTTCCTCGACGCGGCGAAGAGCTCGCTCGGCACGCAGAACAACGTGCTGGACATGAGCGGCACCGCCCCGCTGGACGCGGCCGCGAAGGTGCCCGCGGTGCAGCAGCTGAAGGATCTGTTCGAGCAGTACGCGCCCGACGCCGACATCACCTTCCAGGTGCTGCGCGCCTTCCAGTCGTGGTTACTGTTCGCCAAATCCGCGAGCGGCTGCGGCGACAATCTCACGCGCGCTTGCGTTTACCACGCGGCGGCGGCACAGACCGCGTGGACCGGCGGCGGCCTGCAGGCGCCGGTAGATCTGTCCAAGCCGTTGTCGGAGCAGACCCGCTGCTTCAACGTGCAGCAGGCCACCGCCGACGGCTGGAAGACCGCCGACTTCAAGCCCGACAACGGCGTGTTCCGCTGCGGCTTCACCGCGTACAAGTACACCCGGGACTTCGGCAAGCCGACCACCCTCGCCGATGTCGGCAAGAGCATGAGCGATCTGAAGTGACGGGGCTGTCGCACTGATGGAGCAGTTCCTCGCCTTCGGGATCGTCGGTCTCAGTACCGCCGCGATCTATGCCGTGATCGGCAGCGGGCTGGTACTCACCTACACCACCACGGGCGTGTTCAACTTCGCGCACGGCGCGGCGGGCATGATCTCGGCGTTCGTGTACTGGCAGATGACGATCGGGTGGGGCTGGCCGGTGCCGATCGCGGTCGTCGCGGTGCTGCTGGTGTTCGCGCCGCTGTTCGGCCTGGTGTTCGGCAAGGCCCTGGCCCCGACCCAGGGCCTCGGTGACGCCGAGAAACTGGTGATGACGATCGCGTTGCTGAGTGGTCTGATCGTCCTGGCGCGGTGGGTCTGGGACCCCAACAAGTCGCGGTCGCTGCCGCGGTTCTTCGCGGACAAGTCCTCGATCGACCTCGGCGTGGTGACGATCACCTGGCATCAGGCGCTCACCATGGGCGTCGCGGTGGTGGTGGCGGTGGCGTTGCGAATCCTGTTGTTCCGCACCAGGACCGGCGCCGAGATGCGGGCGACCGTGGACGACCGGGCGCTGGTCGGGCTCACGGGCGCCGATCCCGGCCGGGCCAACCGGGTCGCCTGGATCCTCGGCATCGAGCTGGCGGCGGTCGGCGGCATTCTCATCGCGCCGACCGTGGCGCTGGACGCCGCGCAGCTGTCGCTGCTGATCGTGAGCGCTTACACCGCCGCCATCTTCGGCCGCCTGCGCAATCTGCCGATGACTTTCGCGGGCGCGGTGGTGGTCGGCCTGATGGAGAGCTACCTGACCGGGTACCTGCCGCAGAACGAGTATCTGCCCGGCCTGCGGCTGGCGGCCCCGGCGCTGCTGCTGTTCCTGGCCCTGCTGATGTTCCCGCACGGGCGGCTGCGCGGCCGCGACCGGAAGCTGAAACCCGTTCCGCTGCCGACGATCAACGGCTCGATGGCGTTCGCCGCGACCATCGTGGTGTTCGGGCTGTTCCTCGCGACCATGCTCGGCGAGGCCGATCTGATCACCTACGGCGCCATGTTCGCCTGGGGTGTGATCGCGCTGTCGTACGTGCCGCTGCTCGGGTTCGCCGGGCAGATCTCGTTGTGCCAGCTCAGTCTCGCCGGGGTCGGGGCGGTGGCCTATTCGCACCTCGGGCCCGACGGCCAGTGGTGGGCGCTGCTCGCGGCGATGGCCATCGCCGGGGTGGTCGGCGCCGTGGTCGCGATTCCGGCGCTGCGGCTGTCGGGGGTGTACATGGCCCTGGCGACAGCGGCTTTCGCGGTGGTGCTGGACCGGTGGATCTTCACGCTGCCGTCGTTCGAACTGCTCGGTGTGCGCATCGCGCTGTTCGATCAGGGCTCGGTGTCGCTGGTCGGGCCGGATCTGTTCGGCTGGAAACTGAATACCACCGCGGAGATCACCGTGTTCGCGGCGGTGTGCCTGGCGGTGGCGGGCCTGGGCATCGCGCTGTTGCGGCGCAGTCGATTCGGGCGTCGACTGATCGCGCTGCGGGACAGCGAGGCCGCCTACGCCACGCTCGGCGGCAGTCTGCTGGCGGCGCGGGTGCTGGTGTTCGCGCTGTCGGCCGCCATCGCCGGACTGGGTGGCGCGCTGTATGGCATGCAGTTGCAGGCGGTGGCGCCCGATCAGTTCAATCTGGTGGCGGGACTGCCGATCTTCCTGATCGTCACCATCGCCGGGCTCGGCGCTGTCGGCGCGGGACTGTTCACCGGTCTCGTTTTCGCGGGGCCGCTCAACGTGATTCCCGTGCTGTGGCCCGGTTTGCAGAACCTGGCCCAGGTGCTGCCGTCGCTGGGCGGCATCGCCTTCGGCGGCGGCGTGCTCCGCGAGGGCGCCATCGGCCCGATGCGCAAGGACTGGTTCCCGATGCTGCGCGACCGGATCGTCGGTCCCGCACTGATTCTCGTGCTGCTCGCGCTGTGGGCCCTGCGGCTGCTCGACACCATCGACGGCTGGATGTTCACCGCGGGAGCCGTGGTGGCCGCCATCGCCGCCCGGCTCTGGCACCGGGCCAGGACCCGGCCGGAACCCGGACCGGCGGAGGTGCCGGTGGAGTGGTGGGGCATCAAGCGCCCGTGGAATTCGAAGGACGGGGAGGTGCTCGATCGTGCCGTCGCTACTGGAAGTTGACGATGTCACCGTCGTGTTCGGCGGCAATCGCGCGCTCGACGGCGCGGGGCTGCGGGCCGAACGCGGCGCGGTGACCGGCTTGATCGGCCCCAACGGCGCCGGGAAGAGCACGCTGTTCGACGTGATCTGCGGGCTGCGCAAACCGACCACCGGGCGGGTGGCGATCGGCGGCGCGGACGTCACCCGGCTCGGGCCGTCGCGGCGCTCGCGGCACGGGCTGGCGCGCACGTTCCAGCGGCTGGAGTTGTTCGGGCGCTTGACCGTTCGCGACAACCTGCTGGTCGCGGCCGAACTCGGGCGGCACCGGCGGCAGGCGGCCGGAATCGTCGGCGAGATCATCGAGCGGCTCGGCCTGCACGAGGTGGCCGATACCTCCGCCGACGACCTGCCCACCGGCACCGCGCGGCTGGTGGAGGTGGGGCGGGCCGTCGCGGCGCGCCCGAGCCTGATCCTGCTGGACGAGCCCGCCGCGGGCCAGGACCACACCGAGACCGAGCGATTCGGTGACCTGCTGCGCTCGCTCGCCGACGACGGCACCGCGGTGCTGCTCGTCGAACACGACATGGGCCTGGTGATGAACGTCTGCGACGAAGTGTTCGTGCTGGATCTCGGCAAGGTCATCGCCTCCGGCCCGCCCGCGGTGATCCGCGAGGACGAGGTCGTGCTGGCGGCCTATCTGGGGGACGTATGAACGTCCGGAGTGAGCTCGGAACCACCACGGCCGCAACGGGATCGGCCGCGCCGAACCTGGTCGCCCTGTGCGAGGCGCGGGCCGCCTACGACGCCATCACCGTGCTGCACGGTGTAAATCTGGAGGTCGCGTCCGGGCAGGTGGTCGCGCTGCTGGGACCCAACGGCGCGGGCAAGACCACCGCGCTGAAGGTGATCGCCGGTATCCACCCGATCACCTCGGGGCGGCTGCTGCTCGGCGGGCGCGATGTGACCGGCGCGCCACCGCGTGATCTCGCGCGGGCGGGGGTGTGCCTGATCCCGGAGGGCCGCGGCGTCTTCCCGAACCTCACGGTGCGCGACAACCTGCTGATGATGACCTTCACCGGCCGCCCGCGCGCCGAGATCGAGGAGATCGCGTTCACCCGGTTCCCCATCCTCGGCAAACGGGCGGGGCAGATCGCCGGGACCCTGTCCGGCGGTGAACAGCAGATGCTGGCACTGGCCCGCGGACTGGCCACCGATCCCGCGGTGCTGCTGCTCGACGAACTCTCAATGGGCCTGGCGCCCTTGGTCGTCGGGCAGCTCTACGAGCAGGTGGCCGAGATCGCCCGGCAGGGTGTCGCGGTGCTCGTGGTCGAACAGTTCGCCGCCGCGGTGCTGGGCATCGTCGACCACGCCGCCGTGCTGGTGCGCGGGCGGGTCTCACGGCGAGGACATCCGGACGCGATCCGCGACGAATTGGCAGCCCTCTACCTAGGAAGTTCGAGATGACCGAAGCACGCGCGGACCGGTTCGTCCGCGAATTGCGAGAACTGAAGATTCCCGATCCCGCCGCCGGGCGGTCCGGACTGTGGCTGCGCCTGGGCGTCGTGCTCATGGTGGCCGGGCCGGTGCTCGCGGTGCTGGCGTACGTCATGTCGCACGGCACCACCGATCCGCTGGCCCAGCGCGACGCCATCACCCTGGCCCTGGGCGGGGTAGCCGTGAGCGTGGTGGGTGCGGCGCTGTTCCTGCGCTATTCCCTGACGAATTTCCTGCGGTTCTGGCTGGCCCGGCAGTCCCACGATCTGGACGAACTCGGAAACCGAGTGGCGGGCAGCGAGATTCGGCTCGACGGCGTCACCTCGGCGTCCTGAGTCGCGCCGCCGGCCGGCGGCGGGTGTACCGAGATGGAGGTGTGGAGGTGTCCGATGACACGACCGCGGCGGGCATGAGTTTCGACCTGTCGGAGGACCAGGAGCTGATC
This sequence comes from Nocardia wallacei, assembly GCF_014466955.1. Classification (NCBI taxonomy): domain Bacteria; kingdom Bacillati; phylum Actinomycetota; class Actinomycetes; order Mycobacteriales; family Nocardiaceae; genus Nocardia; species Nocardia wallacei. Next base: position 3,041,696 of record NZ_AP023396.1, read on the forward strand.
CGGTCGTCGGTGGCCGAACTGTGCCGCAAGTTCGACGACCAGTACTGGCTGCAGAAGGACCGGGACCACGAATTCCCGACGGAGTTCTACCAGGCCATCGCCGCGGGCGGCTGGCTGGGCCTGACCATTCCGGAGGAGGACGGCGGGCACGGGCTCGGGATCACCGAGGCCACCCTGCTGGCCGAGGAGGTCTCGCGCTCCGGCGGCGGCATGAACGCCGCCAGCTCCATCCACATGTCGATCTTCGGGATGCAGCCGGTGGTGGTGCACGGATCGGAGGAACTCAAGCAGCGGACGCTGCCGCGGGTGGCCACCGGCGACCTGCACGTGTGTTTCGGCGTGACGGAACCCGGTGCGGGACTGGACACTCCGCGCATCACGACGTTCGCGCGCCGCGACGGCGACCACTACGTCGTCAACGGGCGCAAGGTGTGGATCTCGAAAGCCGTGGAGTCGGAGAAGATCCTGCTGCTCGCGCGGACGCAGAGCTACGCCGAGGTCACCAAGAAGACCGACGGCATGACGCTGTTCCTCACCGATATCGACCGCGCGCACATCGACATCCGGCCGATCGCCAAGATGGGCCGCAACGCCGTCACCTCCAACGAGGTCTTCATCGACGACCTGCGCATCCCCGTGGCGGATCGGGTCGGCGAGGAAGGCCAGGGCTTCCGGTACCTGCTCGACGGGCTCAACCCCGAGCGCATGCTGATCGCCGCCGAGGCGCTCGGGCTGGGCCGGGTGGCGCTGGACCGGGCCGTGCGGTACGCCAAGGAGCGAGTCGTGTTCGACCGGCCGATCGGCAAGAACCAGGCCATCCAGTTCCCGCTGGCCGACTCGCTGGCCCGGCTGGATGCCGCCGAACTCATCCTGCGCAAGGCGACCTGGCGCTACGACAACGGGAAATCCTGTGGGCGCGAGGCGAATACGGCGAAATACCTGTGCGCCGACGCCGGATTCACCGCCGCCGACCGCGCGCTGCAGACGCACGGTGGCATGGGCTACGCGGAGGAGTACCACGTGTCGCGCTACTTCCGGGAGGCGCGCGTGATGCGCATCGCCCCGGTCAGCCAAGAAATGATCTTGAACTATCTGGGTTCGCACACCCTGGGAATGCCGAGGAGCTACTGATGACCCAGCAGGGACTGTTCGACCTCACCGGGCGCTCCGCGTTGGTCACCGGCGCGGCCGGTGGCATCGGCTCGGCCGTGGCGCAGGCGCTGGCCACCGCCGGCGGGGGCGTGCTGGTCACCGACCGTGACGGCGATGCCGCCGCGGCCGTCGCGGAGAAGATCACCGGGAACGGCGGCACGGCAGCGAGTTTCGCGTTCGACGTGACCGATCGGGACGCGGCCGACGCCGCCGTCGAGCGGGCTGCCGCGCTCACCGGCGGGGTGCTGCACATCGTGGTGAACAATGCCGGGGTCACCGCGCCCGCGATGTTCCCCAAGACCACCGCCGAATCGGTGCGGCGGCTGTTCGACATTCACGCGCTGGGCACGATCAACTGCACGCAGGCCGCGCTGGCCTACCTGCCCACCGACGGCACCGGGCGGGTCATCAACGTCACCTCCGCCGCCGGGCTGGTGGGCACGCTCGGCCAGGTGAACTACTCGGCCGCCAAGGCCGCCATCATCGGCATCACCAAATCACTGGCGAAAGAGCTGGCGCGCAAGAACATTCTGGTCAACGCGCTCGCCCCGCTGGCCGCGACGCCGATGACCGAGACCATCCGCACCGACGAGAAGTTCTCCGGGCCGATGCTCGACCGGATCCTGTTGCGGCGCTGGGCCGAACCGGAGGAGGTGGCGGGCGCGTTCGTGTTCCTCGCCTCCGACGCGGCCTCGTTCATCACCGGGCAGGTGCTGCCGGTGGACGGCGGCACGGTGATCTGATGGGCGACCACACCGGTGGCCCGCTGGCCGGGATCACGGTCGTCGCCCTGGAACAGGCGGTGTCCGCGCCGATGTGCACGCGGACGCTGGCCGATTTCGGCGCCCGGGTGATCAAGGTGGAGAACCCGGCCGGTGGTGATTTCGCCCGGTACTACGACGACGTGGTGCACGGGCAGGCCGCGCACTTCGTGTGGGTGAACCGGGGCAAGGAATCGGTGACTCTGGATCTGAAAACCGAAGCGGGAGTGGGTCTGCTGCATCGGCTGCTGGAGCGGGCCGACGTGCTGGTGTCCAATCTGGCGCCCGGTGCGACCGCGCGCCTGGGGCTGGCGTCGGCCGATCTCGCTGTGCGTTACCCCGATCTGATCGCGGTGGAGATCGATGGTTTCGGGGCCGGTGGGCCGCTGTCCCACAAGCGGGCCTACGACTTGCTGGTGCAGGCGGAGTCCGGGGTGTGCGCGGTGACCGGCACCGCCGATGCCCCGGCCAAACCGGGACCGCCGGTCGCGGACGTCACCACGGGACTGTATGCGGCACTGTCGATTCTGGCGGCGCTGCACGGGCGCACGCGCGGGTCGGCGCACGGCGGCAGCATCGCGGTGAGCCTGTTCGACACGATGGCCGAGATGATGGGCTACCACCTGACCTACGCCCGGCACGCCGGAGTCGATCAGCAGCCGCTCGGAATGAGTTCGCCCGCCGTGGCGCCCTACGGGGCGTACCCGACCGCCGACGGCCGCACCGTAGTGCTCGGCACCACCAACGACCGCGAGTGGCAGCGGCTGGCGACCGAGATCCTCGCTCGACCGGAACTCGCTGCGGCGGAACGCTTCCGGACCAACTCCGGCCGCGTTCGGCACCGGGCGGAACTGGACGAGGCGATCGGCGCCTGGTGCGCGCGGCACGACCTGGCGCACATCCAGAAGACCGCCGACGACGCCGGTATCGGCAACTCCTGCTACAACCGCCCCAGCGAGGTACTCGACCACCCCCAACTGGTCGAACGCGGACGCTGGCGCACCATCGACACCCCCGGCGGCCCCATCCCCTCCCTGCTTCCCCCTGCCGTGCTCCCCGGATACGACCCGCCGATGGGGCCGGTCCCCGGCTTGGGCGCGCACACCGACGCGGTGCTGACCGAAATCGGCTGCACTGCCACCGAACTGGCCGAGCTACGCCGGACCGGTGCGATCGGAGCCGGATGACCTCCCGATGGGCCGGTCCCGGGCCGGGGCGCGCGCACCGGCGCGGTGCGGACCGAAATCGGTTGTACTGCAGCGGAACTAGCCGAACTACGTCTTTCCGGACTGATGGGAGCGGTGTGATGAGCGAGGTCGTGCTGACGTGGCGTGGCCGAACCCGGCGCCGCGGCAGCGTGGTCCGTCGCCGGTGCGCTGCCGTTGTAACAGTCCGCTGTCGCGGTGCGGTGGCGGACTGCGGGCACCGGGGCCGGATACGAAACGCGCAGTGCCGTGGTCTGTTTCGCCGTGGCGGGCAAGTTGCGCCGGTCCGATGCGATGGGGGGCGCGTGATGAGCCGGACAGTGGTGTGGCGTGGTCGAGGCCGCGCAGGCGGGGCGGCCCGGGGCGGAGGCGCGGGATGAGCGGGGAACCGGTGTTGCTGACTGAGGATCGTGACGGTGTTCGTACGCTGACGTTGAATCGGCCGGGGCGGAAGAACGCGATCGATGCGGAATTGTGGAGGGCGCTGGCTGATGCGTTGCGGGAGGTGGCGGGGGATCGGTCGGTGCGGGCAGTGGTGATTGCGGGGGCGGGAGGCGCGTTCTGCTCGGGGGCGGATATTTCGGTGCCGGACAACACGCATCCGATCTATCGGATGCGGGCGCTCACCGATGTCGCGGTGTTGCTGCACGAGGTGCCACAGCCGACCGTGGCGAAGGTGGCGGGTGTGGCGGTGGGGGCGGGCTGGAATCTGGCGCTGGGGTGCGATCTCGTGGTGGCCACGCCGGAATCGACATTCGCACAGATCTTCGCTCGACGCGGGCTGTCGCTGGATCTGGGCGGGTCGTGGCTGCTGCCTCGGCTGGTCGGTCTGCAGCAGGCCAAGCGGCTGGCGCTGCTGGCTGAGACCATCGACGCGAGGCAGGCGCGTGAGCTGGGGCTGGTGACCTGGGTGGTGCCCGCGGAGGAGATCGACGAATTCGTGACCGACCTGGGTGGGCGTCTGGCCGACGGGCCGCCGGTGGCCCTCGCGCAAACCAAGGCCCTGCTGAACGGCGGTGCGGACGCGACACTGCGGGAGGCGCTCGCGGCCGAAGCCCGCGCGCAGGGTATCAACTTCGCGACCGCGGACGTCCCGGAGGCGTTCGCGGCCTTCGCCGAACGGCGCGAGCCCCAGTACACCGGCCGCTGGACCGTGCGCCGTCCGCCGCTGCGCGCGAGCGACGAATCCGAGAATGGGAGATAGCAGATGCGTGAGGTAGTCATCGCCGGAGCGGTCCGCACCGCCGTCGGCAAACGCAACGGCGGGTTGTCGGGGGTACATCCGGCCGACCTGTCCGCGCACGTCCTCACCGCGCTCGCCGACCGCACCGGCCTGGATCCGGCCGTGGTGGACGACGTGATCTGGGGTTGCGTCGCACAGGTGGGCGATCAGTCCAGCAATATCGGCCGGTACGCGGTGCTGGCGGCGGGCTGGCCGGAGAGCATTCCGGGCACCACGGTGAACCGGGCGTGCGGATCCAGCCAGCAGGCAGTGGATTTCGCGGCGCAGGCGGTCATGTCCGGGCAGCAGGACGTCGTCATCGCGGGCGGTGTCGAGGTGATGAGCCGGGTACCGCTGGGCGCGGCCCGCGCCTCCGGCCAGCCGTACGGGCCGAAGGCGCTGGCGCGCTACGACGACTTCTCCTTCAATCAGGGACTGTCGGCCGAATTGATCGCGCAGAAGTGGGGTTTCGGCCGCACTCAGCTCGACGAGTACTCCGCGCGGTCGCACGAGCGCGCCGCCGCCGCACAGGACGCGGGCGCGTTTTCCGGCCAGATAGTCTCTGTCACAACCGATTCCGGCGCGGTGACCGAGGACGAGGGTATTCGCCGGGGTACCACGGCGGAGAAGCTCGCCGGTCTGAAGCCCGCGTTCCGGGAGGACGGGGTGATCCACGCCGGGAACTCGTCGCAGATTTCCGATGGTGCCGCCGCGCTGGTGGTGACGACTCCGGCGAAGGCCCGCGAACTCGGGCTGACGCAGCTGGTGCGGTATCGCGCGGGCGCGGTCGCCGGATCCGATCCGGTGCTGATGCTCACCGGCCCGATTCCCGCGACCGAAAAGGCCGTGCGGAAGGCGGGTTTGCAACTCGCCGAGATCGGCGTGTTCGAGGTGAACGAGGCCTTCGCCCCCGTACCGCTGGCCTGGCTGGCCGAGACCGGGGCCGATCCCGCGCTGACCAATCCGCTCGGCGGCGCCATCGCGCTCGGCCATCCGCTCGGCGGCTCGGGCGCGGTGCTGCTGACCCGGATGATCCATCACATGCGCGACAACGGGATCCGCTACGGCCTGCAGACCATGTGCGAGGGCGGCGGCACCGCCAACGCCACCGTGGTCGAGCTGGTTTCCTGAACGGAGGCAACGGCGTGCGACGAGAACTGTTCACCGGCGACCACGAGGCGTTCCGGCGGCTGGCCCGGGATTTCATCGACAAGCGCATCGTGCCGGACTATCCCGAGTGGGAGAAGTCGGGCGTCATGCCGCTCGAAATCTTCGCGGAGATGGGCGAACTCGGGCTGCTCGGGTTCGCGCTGCCGGAGGAGTACGGGGGCGCGGGGCTGCGGGACTACCGGTACAACGTGGTGCTGCAGGAGGAGGCCGCCCGCGCGCTGGTCACCCTCGGCACCGTGCGTACCCAGCTCGACGTCATCCTGCCGTACTTCCTCGAATACGCCGACGCCGCACAGCGCGAGCGCTGGTTCCCGGGGCTCGCGACGGGCCGGCTGCTCACCGCGATCGCCATGACCGAGCCGGGCACCGGTTCGGATCTGGCGGGGATGCGGACCAGCGCGGTGCGCGACGGGGACCACTACATCCTCAACGGCGCCAAGACCTTCATCACCGGTGGCCTGCTCGCGGATCTGGTGATCGTGGTCGCCCGCACCGCCACCGATCCCGACAACCGCCGCGCCGGACTCACCCTGCTGGTCGTGGAGGACGGGATGGCGGGCTTCACGCGCGGGCGCATGCTGGACAAGATGGGCTGCAAGGTGCAGGACACCATGGAATTGTCGTTCACCGATGTCCGCGTGCCGCTGGAGAACCGGCTCGGCGAAGAAGGCGCGGCCTTCGGTTACCTCGGCCACAACCTGCCGCAGGAGCGGCTGACCGTGGCGGTCGGCTCGGTGGCCCAGGCCCGCGCCGCCATCGCCGCGACCATCGATTACACCAAGCAGCGCAACGCTTTCGGTACCACGGTCGCCTCGTTCCAGAACACCAAGTTCGAACTGGCCGCCATGTCCAGCGAGGTGGAGGCGGCGCAGACGATGATCGATCGGGCGGTGCGCGATCTGATCGACGGCGTGCTGTCCGGCGCGGACGCGGCGCGGGTGAAGCTGTTCTGCACCGAGGTCCAAGCCCGCGTCGTGGACCGCTGCCTGCAACTGTTCGGCGGCTACGGATACATGATGGAGTATCCGATCGCCCGGCTGTACACCGATGCGCGGGTGGCACGGATCTACGCGGGCACCAGCGAGGTCATGAAGATGATCGTGGCTCGGGATCTGGGCCTGTAGTTCCGTGTCGTCGTGAGCTCACCCCCGGTTCAGCGGTGCTCGGCGACGGTCAGCACCAGTTTGCCGATGGTGCGGCCCTTGCCGACGAGTTGGTTGGCTGCGACCGCCTGCTCCAGCGGTAGTTCCTTGTCGACGTGGACCCGCAGGGCGGCGTCGCGGACGAGGGTGGCGAGTGCCTCCAGTCCCGCGTGGTCCGGTTCGACCAGATACTCGGTGGCTCGCACGCCCAGTTCCGCCGCGCGCCGAGCCATGCCGGGGGACCAGGCGCCCTGGGCGTTGACGAGAATGCCGCCGGGGCGCAGGCATTCGAGGGCGCGGAGGGCGGACTCGCCACCGAACATCTGAATCACTATGTCGGCGTCGCGGACCGCCGTGGTGATGTCGGTGGCGGTGTAGTCCACGACCTCGTCGGCGCCGAGGGCGGTGAGGAAGTCGTGTTTGGCGGCGCGGGCGGTGGCGATCACGTGGGCGCCGCGGGCCTTGGCGATCTGCACGGCCAGGTGCCCGACGCCGCCCGCGGCCGCGGAGATCAGCACCCGGTCGCCCGGTCCGACTCCGGCTACGTCGACCAGCATCTGCCAGGCCGTGAGACCGGCGAGGGGAAGTGCGGCCGCCTCGGTGAAGCTCAGTTCTGCGGGCATGTGGGCGAAGTGGCGGGCGGGCGCGCTCACGTATTCGGCGTAGGCGCCCGCGGCGCGCGGGAACCACGGCATTCCGAAAACCTTGTCGCCGGGGCGGAAACGGGTCGTGCCGTAGCCGACCTGTTCCACCACGCCCGCGACGTCCCAGCCGTTGACGAACGGCAGGTCGAGCACGTGGTTGTAGGCCATGCCGCGAGCGGTGTAGTAGTCGACCGGGTTCACCCCCGCCGCAACCACTTTGACCAGGACCTCGCCGAAAACCGGTTCGGGCCGGTCTATTTCGGCCAGCCGCATGTTCTCCGGGGCGCCCCACTCCTGCTGTACCACTGCTCGCATGTCCTATCCTTCCATCATGTATATGGACGACCGTACTATTAGTTTTTCGGCTATGTCCAGTGTCTATCCGCATATTGACCGCTGAATGCCGCTGACTTATAGTCCGGTCGTCCACATAGTTCGACACCGGAGTGCGATGATGACCCCCACCCCCCACCGAGACGATCCGGGCCTATGCCGAGGCCAAGTCGCGCGCCGACGTCGCGGCCGCCCTCGCCGTCTGCCACGACGAGGCGGTCTTCGAGACCGTCCCGTTCCAGGCCGTCGCCCACGGTGCGACCGAGGCCGCGGCCCACTTCGGCGGCTTCTTCCGCGCCTATCCCGATTACACGGTGGAACTCGAATACCTTTGCGAGGCGGGCGATCGCGTGATCGGATCCGGGTGGGTGCACGCCACGATGGCGGGTTCGCTCGCCGGGATGGCACCGACCGGGCGGCGCTTCCGCGTGCCCTTCGCCTGCCATTGGCGGGTGCGGGCCGGACGCATCGTCCACGAGCGGTTCTTCTTCGATTTCCACCAGATGTGTGAACAGCTCGGCCTGTCCACCGATGACGCGGCGGCTCACTTCGCCGCTTGGCGGGCGGCCGCGTAGCGTGCGTGTTGTCCGGACGCCCGTCCATTAGACTGGCCGGCATGGATAAGCGGGTCCTACGTGGTCTCCAGTCCCGGCAGCTCATCCTGGACCGGGCGATGGACATCGCCTCGGTGGAGGGGCTGGAGAGCCTGTCCGTGCGGCGGCTCGCCACCGAACTCGAGGTGAGCAAGAGCGGTGTGTTCGCGCAGTTCGGCTCCAAGGAGGAACTGCAATTGGCGACCGTGCGGGCGGCCATCGACGTGTTCACCGCGAAAGTCGTCCGCCCGGCGCGCAAGACACCGGCCGGGATTCGCCGGGTCCGCGCGCTGTCGGAGGCGTGGTTCCAGTACGTGCGGCAACCGGTGTTCGAGGGTGGTTGCTTCTTCATCGCGACGGCGCCGGAATTCGACTCCCGGCCCGGCCGCGTGCGCGACGCCATCGCCGCGGCTCGCCGTGACTGGCAGACCCTGTACGCGGCCACGATCGCCGAGGCGCAGTCGTCGGGTGAGATCCGTGCCGACGTCGACCCCGCCGACCTCGCCTTCGAACTCGACGCCCTGGCCCGCATGGCCGCCGAGGATGCCATCCTGTTCGACGACGACCGGCGCTACGCCCGCGCCGAGGCCCTCATCCTCACCCGCCTCCGCGCCGCCGCCACCGACCCCACCCTGCTCGGCGGCGCCTCCCGCTGAGTTCACCTACCGAATCTTCTCCTCCCACCTGATGTCCGGCCCCTTCACCTACTCATAGCGGTATCGCGCTGAGCCGTCCCTTGGCGAGGGGCTATGGCGGTGGCTGTGGGGGCTGACGGTCAACTGATCCAGGAACCGCCCACACTGGTCGGATGGAGATCAGGGTGGCGGGGCTGGATGATGTGTCTGCGTTCTCGCGCTTGGCTTCTCAGGTGGAGCATTGGTTCGGGCCGATGGTTGGTGAGCCCGAGTTCCAGGCGTCGGTGCGGCGGATCGTCGGGCGCGCAACCGCGCTCGTCGCCGTGCGGGAGTCGGACATTGTCGGAGGGTTGTTGTTCGGGGGACAGACGCCGGTGTTCCATATTCGCTGGCTTGTGGTCGCGGAAGCCCAGCGCGGGAAGGGGATTGGGGGCGCGCTGGTTGCCGAGGCGCGTAAGAGATTCGTCCGGACTCCGGCGACCATTGAGGTGATCACCTTCGGATCCGACCATCCGGGCGCGGCTCTCAGCGGGGCGCGGAGGTTCTACGAAGGGCTCGGGTTCGTCCCGGCGGAGACAGCGGCACCGGGGCCGGAAGGTGGTGCGCGGCAGGTGTTTCGGATGATTCTCGACTGAGGGTGCGAGGGGGGACTCAGGGGGTAGGGGGTTGTCGCTCGCCCTCCAAATCGTGGAGGAGGGATTCGATGAGGTGGATTATGTCGGCGTGGCCGGCGGCTATGTCGAAGGCTTCCTCCATGCGGAGGAAGCGGGAGATGCTGGACATGAGCAGGACTACGGCGGCGGGGGTGTAGGTGTCGGATTCGTAGCCGTAGTCGGCGAAGATCTTCGTGACGGCTTCGAGTTGGAGGGTGCGGAAGCGCTTGGAGGATTCGGCGATCTCGGTGCGGATCGTCTTGCGGTGGTTGGCCAGGGCGACGAATTCCATCGTCAGCGCGTTCTGGGACTGTTCGTGGATCGACTCCCACAGCGACCACAGTGGTTGCGGTGCGGCCAGCGCCTCCACCTGTAGCTGGTAGCTGCGTTCGGCGCCGCGGCGGAACAACTCGGCGAACAGGTTGTCCATGGTGCCGAAGTAGTAGTAGACGAGCGCGGAGTTGGCGCCCGCCCGGGCGGCCAGCCGCCGCGTACTCACCGCGGCGTACCCCTCCTCGAGCATGATCTGCTGCGCCGCGTCCAGGAGGGCGGCGCGGGTCGCGGAGTTCTCGGGGTCGGCGCTGCGGCCCGGTTTCATCTGGTGCCCTCCTGGTGGCGTCGGTGCAGCTCAGTGTACGGCCGCCCGGATGGGCGGCCTGCCGGGCGGTTGTGGGAAGTGTTCCGCGCGAAGGCTATTGACAGCCCCGAACGGCCTGCCGTATATCTTAATCACTCGCCTAAATTAGGCAGTCGATTAACATGGTCGGCCCGGTTCCCGGAGTAGAGGAGTCCGAACGATGAGCAGCCTCGCGGCCACCGCCCGCACCTCCGATTCCGGCGGGCCGTCGCGCGGCCGGGTCGCGGTCGTGACCGGCGGCGCCTCCGGTATGGGAGCGGCCATCTGCCGCGCCTTCGCCGGCCACGGCCACCGCACCGCCGTGCTGGACATCGACGCGGCCGCCGCGCAGCGGACCGCGGACGAACTGCGGGCCGCGGGCGGCACCGCGCTGGCGTGCGCCCTCGATGTGACCGACCGCGACGCGGTCGAGGAGGCGCTGGGCAAGGTCCGCGCCGAGTTCGGCCCGGTGGAGATCCTGGTGACCAGTGCGGGCGCGGTCGGATTCGCGCCCTTCACCGAGATCACCCCCGCGCAGTGGCACCGCATCATCGAGGTGAATCTGACCGGCACGTTCCATTGCGTACAGGCCGCGATCCCCGACATGGTGACCGGCGGCTGGGGCCGGATCGTGACGATCTCCTCGTCCAGCGCGCAGCGCGGCTCACCGGGCATGGTGCACTACACCGCGGCCAAGGGCGCCGTGGTCGCGATGACCAAGGGGCTGGCCCGCGAATACGCCACCCGGGGCATCACGGTGAACACCATCCCGCCCTCGGGCATCGACACTCCCATGTCGCGCCGCTCGCAGGACGCCGGGCACCTGCCCGACAACGCCACGATGGCGAAGGCGATCCCGGTGGGCCACCTGGGCACCGGGGACGATATCGCCGCCGCGTGTCTGTTCCTGTGCTCGGACGCGGCGGGTTACATCACCGGCCAGGTACTGGGCGTGAACGGCGGGGCGGTCATATGACCGCGCCCCGGCTGGCGCCGCTGCCACCCGAGCAGTGGGACGAGCCCGCGCGAAACATGTTGCGGGGCAAGGTGAGCCTGGCCGACCGCTACCTGTCCGGCGCACCCGACGCCCCGCCCATGCCGAACATCCTCGGCGTGCTCGGACATCACGCCGAACTGGCCGGAGCCTGGCTGGGCTACAACGGAACACTGCTGGAGCGGTCCGCGCTCGACGCCCGAGACCGCGAACTGATCATCCTGCGGGTGGCCTGGCGCACCGACTCGACCTACGAGTGGGCGCAGCACGTGCGCCTGGCGACGCGCGCCGGTGTCACCGAAGCGGAGATCGCCGCGGTGGCCCGCGGGCACGCCGCGCCGGTGTGGACCGCGTCGGACCAAGTGCTGCTGGCGGCCGCCGACCAGCTGCTCGACCGGCACGCCGTCGATGACGCCACGTGGGCGGAACTGGTGCGGCACTTCGACATTCGGCAGGTGCTCGAGGTGCTGTTCGTCGCCGGTTCCTATCTGTGCCTGGCGCTGGTGTGCAACAGCGTCGGCCTGCAACTCGACTCGGATATGGCACCGCCGCCGACTTTCGCACGACCGGAAACGGAGGAACGACCGTGAGCCAATGGCCCAAGCCCGCCGAGGGCAGCTGGACACAGCACTATCCCGACCTCGGCACGTCGATGATCTCGTTCGAGGATTCGGTGTCCCCGGAGTTCTTCGAACTCGAACGCGAGGCGATCTTCAAGCGCGCGTGGCTCAATGTCGGCCGGATCGAACAACTTTCACGCACCGGCAGTTACTTCACCAAGGAGATCGAGGCCGCGCGCACCTCGGTGATCGTGGTGCGCGACCGCGAGGGCGAGATCAATGCCTTCCACAATGTGTGCCGCCACCGCGGCAACAAGCTCATGTGGAACGACTTTCCGCGCGAGGAGGTGTCGGGCACCTGCCGCCAGTTCACCTGCAAGTACCACGGCTGGCGCTACGACCTCGACGGCTCGCTGAATTTCGTGCAGCAGGAGGGCGAGTTCTTCGACCTGGACAAGGGCGAATTGGGCCTGGTGCCCGTGCACTGCGACATCTGGGCGGGCTTCGTCTTCGTCAACCTGGACCCGAATCCGCGGCCGCGCCAGACGCTGCGGGAGTTCCTGGGCCCCATGGTCACCGCCCTCGACGGCTACCCGTTCGAGAAGATGACCGAATGGTATGTCTTCAGCGCCGACAACCAGAGCAACTGGAAGTTGTTCGCCGACGCCTTCCAGGAGTACTACCATGTCCCGGGCCTGCATCCGCAGCAGGTGCCCAATCCGGTCCGCACCGGAAAAGGCTTCGAGTGCGCGCACTTCCAGGTCGACGGCCCGCACCGGATGGTGTCCACGGGCGGCGCGCGGCGGTGGACGCTCCCCGCGGAGTACATGTATCCGATCGAACGCATCACCCGCAGCGGCCTGGTCGGGCCGTGGGAGTCGCCGGATATCGGTGAGCCGCCCGGCCTGAATCCCGGCCGCATCGAACCGTGGGGCATCGACAATTTCCAGATCTTCCCCAATATCGAGATCCTCATCTACCGCGGCTGGTACCTGCTCTACCGGTACTGGCCGACCTCCTACAACACCCACCGCTTCGAATGCGTGCTTGCCTACCAACCGGCGCGCACCGTGCGGGAACGGGTCGAGCACGAGGTGTCCTCGGTGGTGTTCAAGGAATTCGCGCTGCAGGACGCGGGCATGCTGACCGGCACCCAGACCGCGCTGGAATCGGCCTACCGCACCGCCGGGCTCACCCACTTCCCGGTCAACGATCAGGAAATCCTGGTCCGGCATTTCCACAAGGCCGTCGCCGACCGGGTCGACGAGTACCGGCGCGAACTGGCGGGGGTGTGACGCCCATGGCCGCAGACCTGCTACCCCCCGAATTCGCCGAGTTCGAGCCCTTCGCGCACACCTGGTGCCTGGCAACGGAATCCGAACGCTGGGCGCGCCGCATGGCCGCCACCATGCCGGAGCTGGTGGCCTTCCACGACGCCTTCCTGCCGCGGCTGGACGAGGCCATCGCCTACTGTGACAAATTCCCCCTCGACGATCTGCCCGACGACGCGCTGCACCTGCTGCACCTGGTGTATTCGCTGGTGATGGTCGCCATGGCGGTCGAGATCTTCCAGCAGACCAGACCCACCGACAGCGCCGACGCCGAGATCACCCGGATCGCCGAACCGGTGCCGTGAGAAGGACGGACATTATGACGATCACCATCGACAAGCTCGGCCACAACGTCGGCGCGGAGGTCAAGGGTGTCGACCGCGATCGGCTGCTGGCCGACGACACCGTGGCCGACGCGGTGCTGGCGGCCCTCGAGGACAACGGCGTGCTGGTCTTCCGCGATCTGCACCTGGATCCGGAGACGCAGGTGGCATTCTGCCGCAAACTCGGCGAGATCGACACCGAGGCCGGCCACCATCCGGTCGAGGGCATCTACCGGGTCAGCCTCGACACCACCAAGAACTCCTCGGCGAGCTACCTGCGCGCGACGTTCGACTGGCACATCGACGGCTGCACGCCGCAGGACGACGCCTACCCGCAGATGGCCACCATGCTGACCGCCAAGGCCGTGGCCGCCACCGGCGGGGAGACCGAATTCGCCTCCACCTACAAGGCTTACGACAACCTCGCCGACGCCGAGCGGACGCGGCTGGCGTCGCTGCGGGTCGTGCATTCGCTGGAGGCCTCGCAGCGGCTGGTGACCCCCGACCCGACGCCCGAGCAGCTGGCCGTGTGGCGTAGCCGCCCGGTGAAGGAACATCCGCTGGTCTGGACGCACAAGTCCGGGCGCCGCTCGTTGGTGCTGGGCGCCTCGACCGATCACGTCGTCGGCATGGACCCGGTGCGGGGCCGGGCGCTGCTGGACGACCTGCTGCGCCGGTGCACCGCCCCGGACCGGGTGTACCGGCACGAATGGTCGGTCGGCGACACCGTCATCTGGGACAACCGCGGCGTGATCCATCGCGCCGCGCCGTACGAGCCGGATTCGCCGCGAGAGATGTTGCGCACCACCGTGCTCGGTGACGAACCGATCCGATAGCCCCGCCCCACCACGCCAGGAGAACACCATGCCTCGTTGGCCCAAGCCCGCCGAAGGCAGCTGGACCCAGCACTATCCGGAACTCGGCACCGCGCCGATGTCCTACGACGACTCCATCACCCCGGAGTTCTTCGAACTCGAGCGGGAGGCGATCTTCAAACGCGCCTGGCTCAATGTGGGCCGGGTGGAGCAGCTTCCGCGCACGGGCAGTTATTTCACCAAGGAGATCGCGGCCGCGCACACGTCGGTGATCGTGGTGCGCGACCGGGAGGGGAACGTCAACGCCTTCCACAACATCTGTCGCCACCGCGGAAACAAGCTGGTGTGGAATGACTTTCCGCGCGAGGAGGTGTCGGGGACCTGCCGCCAGTTCACCTGCAAGTACCACGGCTGGCGCTACGACCTCGACGGCTCGCTGAATTTCGTGCAGCAGGAAGAGGAGTTCTTCGACCTGGACAAGGACGCGCTCGGCCTGGTGCGCGTGCACTGCGACGTGTGGGCGGGGTTCATCTTCGTCAACCTCGACCGGGAGCCGCGGCAGTCGTTGCGAGAGTTCCTGGGCCCCATGGTGACCGGGCTGGAGGGCTATCCGTTCGACAAGCTCACCCAGCGGTTCACCTACCGGTCCGAGGTCGGCGCCAATTGGAAGCTGTACATGGACGCGTTCCAGGAGTTCTATCACGCGCCCGTGCTGCACGGTAAGCAGACGCCGGACAACTACTCCATGGCCGCGCAGCAGGCCGGTTTCGAGGCGCCGCACTACCGCCTCGACGGACCGCACCGGCTGGTGAGCACCTCGGGCGTGGTCACCTGGGAACTCGACCCTTCGATGCGCAAGCCGATGGAGGACATCACCCGCAGCGGCCTGTTCGGGCCTTGGGACGTGCCGGATCTGGGGGAGATGCCCGCGGGCCTGAATCCGGCCGGTTGCGATCCGTGGGGGCTCGACTCGTTCCAGCTGTGGCCCAATTTCGTGATCCTGATCTGGTCCGGCGGGTGGTATCTGACCTATCACTACTGGCCGACCTCGCACAACACCCACACCTTCGAGGGCAATCTGTACTTCATGCCCGCCCGCACCGCCCGCGACCGGGTCGCGCACGAGATGGCGGCGGTGACGTTCAAGGAGTACGGGTTGCAGGACAGCAGCACGCTGGAGGCGACGCAGCTGATGCTGGAATCCCGTGCGGTGACGACTTTTCCGCTCAACGATCAGGAAATCCTGCTGCGGCACCTGCACAAGGTGGCCGGTGACTGGGTGGACGAGTACCGGCGCGAGCGCGCGGAGGCGGTGCGGTCATGAGCGATCTGTTGCCGGCCGAGTTCGCCGACCTCGAACCGTTCGCCGAAAAATGGTGCCTGGCAAGCGAAACCGAACGTTACGCGCAACGGCTCGCCAGCACCATGGACGAGATGCAGCGGTTCTACGACGCGATCACCCCGCGTGCGGAGGAGGTGATCGGCTACTGCGACAAGTTCGCGCTCGACGATCTGCCCGACGAGGTGCAGAACCTGCTGTACCTGCTGTATTCGATGATCCAGGTGTCGTTCCCGGTGGAGGTCTGGAGCCAGCCCCGCATTCCGGACACCGGCGTGGCCGCGCTGGAATGCGTCCTGGAGCCGCATCCATGAGCGCGAAACACACCGTCCTGCGCGCGGCCCGATGGGTCGACGTCGACACCGGCCGGGTGCACTCGCCCGCGTCGATCCTGGTGGAGGACAACGCCATCGCCGCCGTCGATCCGGCGCAGACGCCCGCCGACGCGCGAGTGGTCGAGCTGGGTGACCTGACGCTGCTGCCGGGGTTGATGGATATGGAGATCAACCTGCTCATCGGCGGCCCGGAGAATCCGTCGGGGCTGCCCCACCCGATGCACGGCGTGCAGGACGACCCGGTCTACCGGACGCTGCGGGCCACGGTCAACGCCCGCACCACCCTGCACGCCGGATTCACCACCGTGCGCAATCTCGGCCTGATGGTGAAGACCGGCGGCTACCTGCTGGACGTCGATCTGGGCCGGGCCATCGAGCAGGGCTGGGTGGAGGGGCCGCGCATCGTCGGGGCCGGGCACGCCATCACCCCGACCGGCGGGCACCTCGATCCCACGATGTTCCAGCGCCTCGCCCCGCACATCATGCCGCTGAGCGTGGAGGAAGGGCGCGCCAACGGGGTGCCGCAGGTGCGGGAATGTGTGCGGTATCAGATCAAATACGGCGCCGAGGTCATCAAGATCTCGGCCTCGGGCGGGGTGATGTCGCACGGCACCGTCGCAGGGGCGCAACAGTATTCCGACGAGGAGTTGGCCGCGATCGTCGACGAGGCGCATCGCGCCGGTGTCCGGGTCGCCGCGCACGCCCACGGCGACGCCGGGATCCGCGCGTGCATCCGGGCGGGCGTGGACTGCATCGAGCACGGGTCGCTGGCCTCCGACGACACCATCGCCATGATGGTCGACCACGGCACGTTCCTGGTGCCCACCAGCTACCTGTCCGAGGGGCTGGATGTCTCCAAAGCCGCTCCCGCACTACAGCAGAAGGCCGCCGAGGTGTTCCCGAGGGCGCGGGAGACGCTGCGCAAGGCCATCGCCGCCGGAGTCAAGATCGCCTGCGGCACCGACGCTCCCGCCGTCCCGCACGGCGACAACGCCAAGGAACTGTGGGCGCTGGTCGACCGGGGTATGACGCCCGCGCAGGCCTTACGCGCCGCCACCGTCACCAGCGCCGAACTCATCGGCGCGGACGACCGCGGACGCCTGGCGGCGGGACTGCTGGCCGATATCATCGCCGTCCCGGGCGATCCCACCGCCGACATCACGGTGCTGCAGGATGTGCGGTTCGTGATGAAGGACGGCCGAATCGCCAAGCAGCCCTGAGCGTCCGAGCACACCGACCAGGAGGTCACATCATGGCCGAGGCCGTGCTGTCACGGCAGCAGCTGTACATCGGCGGTGCGTGGGTCACGCCCGGCACCGCCGACACCATCGAGGTGATCTCGCCGCACACCGAGCAGCCCGTTGCCCGGGTGCCCGCGCCGGGACACGCGGACGTCGATCGTGCGGTCGCGGCGGCGCGTACGGCCTTCGACGCGGGGCCGTGGCCGCGGCTGGATCCGAGTGAACGCATCGCCGTGGTGCGCGAGCTGGCCGAGCGTTTCCGGCCGCGTCAGGAGGAACTCGCGCAGCTGATCACCACCGAGATGGGCGCCCCGATCACCTTCTCCCGCTCGGCGCATGCCCGGCTGCCCGGCGCGATGATCGGCGCCCTCGCCGATGTCGCCGCGAAACACCCGTGGCACGAGACGCGCCGCGGGGCGTTCGGCGGTGCGGTCGAGGTGTATCGAGAGCCGGTCGGGGTGGTCGCCGCGATCATCCCGTGGAACATGCCGATGTTCCTGACCGTGGCGAAGCTGGTGCCCGCCCTGCTCGCCGGGTGCACGATCGTGCTCAAGCCCTCGCCGGAGACGCCGCTGGATGCCTACTTCATGGCCGATCTACTGGACGGGCTGGACGTGCCGCCCGGTGTGGTCAGCATCCTGCCCGGGGATCGTGAGGTCGGCCGGTATCTGGTCGCGCATCCGGGCGTGGACAAGGTGTCGTTCACCGGGTCCACCGCGGCGGGCCGGGAGGTGGCCGCAGCGTGCGGTGCCGCGCTGCGCCGGGTCGGTCTCGAGCTGGGCGGCAAATCCGCCGCGGTCGTGCTCGATGACGCCGATCCGGAGGCCGTCGCCGCGGGCACAGCCGTGGCAGGGCTGATGAACGGCGGCCAGGCTTGCGTCGCGCAGACCCGAATTCTGCTGCCGCGCAGCCGTTATCACGACTATGTTGACGCGCTGGCGAGCATGGTGGAGAACCTTTCCGTCGGTGACCCGTTCGACCCTGCCACTCGGATCGGCCCCCTGGTGACCGAGCGCCAGCAGCTGCGGGTCTCCGGTTACATCGAGCAGGGGCGGCGCGAGGGCGCCCGGCTGCTGGTCGGCGGCCTCGGGTTCCCCGACGGCCTCGACCGCGGCTGGTATGTGCGGCCCACACTGTTCGTCGATGTCGACAACGGTATGCGGATCGCCCAGGAGGAGATCTTCGGGCCGGTGCTCGGGGCGATCGCCTACGACGACGAGGACGACGCCGTGCGGCTCGCCGACGCGACCGAGTACGGGCTGTCCGGCTCGATCTGGACCTCCGACATCGAGCGCGGCCGCGCCGTGGCGCGCCGAATTCGCAGCGGCACACTGGGAATCAACCAGGCATACAGCATGGACCCGGCCGCGCCGTTCGGCGGCGTCAAGGCCAGCGGCATCGGCCGCGAGTTCGGGCCCGAAGGTTTGGACGGGTTCCTCGACACCAAATCCGTCTCCGTCGCCGGGGCGGACGGCCGGAGCGGAGGATAGCCGTGCGACTGACCTTCGACGAGGATGTGGAGCGCTTCCGCGCCGAGTTCGTGGCCTTTCTGGACGAGCATTTGCCCGCAGAGGCCGAAGCGGTCGAGCGGGCGCGTTCCACCGCGCACATTCCCGAGTGGGCCCGCCGCTGGCAGCGCGTGCAGTTCGAGCACGGCTGGCTGATCCCGGGGTATCCGCCGCGCTTCGGTGGCCGGGACGCCGGGGTGCTGCAGCAGTATGTGCATCAGGAAGAACTGGCCGAGCGCCGGATCTATCAGACCTTCAATCCGCAGGGGCTGGGGATCGTCGCCGCCTCCCTGATCACCTTCGGCACGCCCGAACAGCAACAGCGCTGGGCGATCCCGATCCTGCGTGGTGAGCGCACCGCGTCGCTCGGGATGAGTGAACCCGGCGCGGGGTCGGATCTGGCGAGCCTGCGCACCCGGGCGGTGCTCGACGGCGATCACTTCGTGGTCGACGGCCACAAGATCTGGACGTCGGGCGCGCACGACGCGGATGTGCTGCTCGCCTTCGTCCGGACCGATCCCGGCGCGGCGAAGCATCGTGGCATCTCGGCGCTGCTGATCCCGACCGATCTCCCGGGCGTGGAGCGCCGGCCGTTCGCCTCGGTCACCGCCCGGCACGACGTGGACCTGAACGAGGTGTTCTTCCGCGATGTCGTGGTACCCGCCGAGAACCTGGTCGGCGAGTTGCACCGCGGCTGGGCCGTGGCCAACGGGTCGCTCGGCCACGAACGCACTCTGCTGTGGCTCAGCTACGCCGACCGGTTGGACCATCTGCTCGAGCAGTTTCATCCGGCGACCGAGTTGGATGCCGACCGCTACGCCGGCTTGGTTCTCGACAGCTACGCCCTGCGCCTGCTCGGCTCGGCCGCCTTGGCCCGCGCGGCCCGCGGCGAGGTCGACGTCGCCGCCCTCTCGGTGCTGAAGCTGCTCGGCTCCGAGGCCATCCAGCACGCCACCGAAAGTGCCCTCGCCGCAACGGGTTCCGATGGACTGGATCAGGATGCCGTCACCGGCCGGTTCAGCCCGCTCAACCCCGAGGCCACCGCGCCCGGCTGGTTCGAGCGCTACGCCCGCAGCTTCGCCCACACCATCGCGGGCGGCACCTCCGAAATCCAGCGCAATATCATCGCCCAACGCGTGCTCGGCCTGCCACGGTGACGGATTACTCCGCCGCGTAGCCCAGGATGGCCTTGGTCTCCAGGTACTCCTCGAAGCCGTCCTGGCCCCACTCCCGGCCGTTGCCGCTCTTGCGGTAGCCGCCGAAGGGGGCGCGGAAGTCGAAGGCGTCGTTGACGGTCACCCATCCGGCGCTGATGCGGCGGGCGACGGCGCGGGCCTGATCGAGGTCGGCGCCCGCGACATTGGCGGCGAGGCCGTACTCGGTGTCATTGGCGATCTCCACGGCCTGGTCGAGGTCGTCGTAGCCGAGGATGGTCAGCACCGGGCCGAAGATCTCCTCGCGGGCGATGGTCATGTCGTTGGTGACGTTCGCGAACACGGTCGGTTTGACGTAATAGCCCTTGGTCAGGCCCTCGGGACGGCCGGTGCCGCCGGTCACCAGCGTGGCGCCCTCGTCGATGCCCTTCTGGATCAGCGCCTGGATCTTGTCGAACTGGGCACCCGACACCACGGGCCCCAGCGCGACGTCTCCGGTCGGATCACCCACGGACAGTTGCGAAGCCGCGTCCCGGGCCGCCGCGACGGCGTCGTCCATGCGGGTGCGCGGCACCAGCATCCGCGACAGTGCGCTGCAGGTCTGGCCGGAGTTGTTCATCAGGGTCGCGACCGCGCTGCCGACATTGGCCGCCAACCGCGCGTCGTCGAGGACGATGTTCGGGCTCTTGCCGCCCAGCTCCTGGGTGACCCGCTTGACGGTGGGCGCGGCGCTCCTGGCGATCTCGATGCCCGCGCGGGTGGAACCGGTGAAAGAGATCAGGTCCACGCCGGGATGCGCGGACAGCGGCGCGCCCACGCTCGGCCCGTCGCCCTGCACCAGATTGAAGACCCCGGCGGGAACGCCTGCGGCATCGAGGATCTCGGCGAAGATCTGCCCGCTGAACGGCGACTGTTCCGACGGCTTGAGCACCACCGCGCACCCGGCGGCCAGGGCCGGGAAGACCTTCACCGCGATCTGGTTCAGCGGCCAGTTCCACGGCGTGATCAGTCCGCACACCCCGATGGGCTCCTTGACGATCAGGGTGGCCCCGCGCGGCTGCTCGAACGAGTAGTTCTCCAGTACCTCGAGCACCGTGGCCAGATGCCCGGCGCCGAGGTCGACCTGGAAGCCGCCCGCCAGCGCGGCCGGGGCGCCCATCTCCTCGGTCAGCGCGGCGGCGAGATCCCCGCGGCGCCGGTCGTATTCGGCGCCGATCGCGCGCAATACCGCCAGCCGATCCACGACGGGGGTGGCCGCCCAGGCCGGGAACGCCTGCCGGGCGGCCGCGACCGCCAGGTCGACATCGGCGGCCGACCCGCGCGCGACCCGTCCGGCGATCTCCTCGGTGGCCGGGTTCACCACGTCGAACGTCTGTGCCGCGGCCGGATCGGTCCACTTGCCGCCGATGTAGAACTTCGAATACTCGCGCATCACTGCTGTCCTTCCGCGTACCAGGTGCGGAACTCGTCGTAGCTCGGCATTTCCTCCGAGTTCGCCTTCGGGTCGACGGCGACGTGGACGACGCCGGGCTTCCCGCTGGCGTAGGCCCGTTTGATCGCGGGTGCGATGTCCTCGTCGCGTTCGACGTATTCGCCGTAGCAGCCGAAGCCTTCGGCCACCTTGTCCAGCCGCACGTCCTTGCTCCAGTGCACGCCGGTCTCCAGCGACCCGTGCCCGAAGGTGCGCTTGTAGACACCGACCTCCAGCCCCCACGCGTAGTCCACGCCGACCACGCACACGAGCGGAAGATTAAGTCGCGCAGCGGTTTCCAGCTCGGCGATCTGGAACTGGAACGACGAGTCGCCGGTGACCAGCATGACCGGCCGCTTGCCGCCGTCGGCCACCGAGGCGCCCACGGCGTAGGGCAGGCCCGTGCCCAGATGGCCGAAGTTCTGGTTCCAGATCACGTCGTGGGGCTTGGCCTGCGAGTAGGTCCAGCCGAAGATCGTGGTGGCGCCGCCGTCGCGGACCATGATGCCGTCCGGCGGGAACGCCTTGGTGGCCTCCACGATCATCCGCGCGGGATGCACCGGGCTCGCGCCGGCGGGCGCGGTCTCGGCCAGCTCCGCCAGCTGCGCGGCGTCCTGCTCGATCCAGCGCCGCAGCTCCGGCGTCGGCGTGCGCGGGGTGTCCCGCAACGCCTCCACCAGCTGCGGCACGATGGCCCGCAGGTCGCCGACGAGCGGCACGTCGATCGGGCGGTTCACGCCGATGGCCGCTGGATCCTGTTCGATCAGAATCCATTTCCGGTTCGCCTCGTTGGCCACCCAGTGCCGTCCGCGCCCGAAGTGCACCGGTTCGCCGAGTTCGGTGCCGATGGCCAGCACCAGATCCGACTGCACCACCGCCTCCAGCCCGGCCTTGGAGAAGCCGTACGCGAAGGTGCGATCCTCCAGCCCCTTGATGTAGGAGGTGCCGCCGGAGGTCTGCAGCACCGGGCCCGCGACCAGATCGGCCAGCGCTTTCACCGACTCCCCGGCCCGCGCGGTGTGCACGCCGTGCCCGACCAGCAGGATGGGCTGCTTCGCCGCCTGGATGTATGCCACCGCCTCGGCCACCTTGTCGGGACCGGCGGTCTGGCCGACGAGCCGATAAGCCCTGGGCGGCAACACCGGTGGCGCGTCGAGTTCGGCGGTGATCACGTGCGACGGATACTCGATGTACACCGGTCCCGGCGTGCCCGACAGCGCCTTGCGCAGGCCCTCGCGGATGATCTCGTCGGTCTGGTCCGCGTATTCGATACTGGCGCTGTATTTCACCGAGTTCTCGATCAGCGGCGCCTGCTGCACGAACTGGATCCGGCCGCGGCGTACCCGTTGCTCGGTGATCCGGGCGCGCTGCCCGCCGAGGAATACGATGGGGGAGTTCTCCACCTTGGCGCACATCACCGAACCGGCCAGGTTCGCGATGCCCGGGCCGAGCGTGGCGATGGCCAGCGCGGCCTTGCCGGTCATCCGCGACACCGCCTCCGCCATGAAACCGGCGGACTCCTCGTGGTGCGGCGCGACCACATTCCAGCCGCGCTCCTCGGCGAGATGGAACAGGTGCACGAAGTTCGGATCGGGGATACCGAAGATCGTGCTGATGCCCTCGGCCTCGAAGAGGTCGAGAATGCGTTCGTAGACCTTGACTGCCATGCCTGTCCTCACTTCCCTGCCCTGGCCATCGCGAAGCTTCTGCCGATGTGGTCGGCATGGGCCGACGCGGGCGGCAGGATCCAGGAGTTGTCGGTATTGCGAATCTCGTCGATGCGCGCGGCGACCTCGCCGACGGTCCACGAGGGCTGATACACGCCCGGCGTCTCGGCGATATAGGCCCGCGCCAGCCGGCCCGCGATCGACACCAGCAATTCGCCACTGAGCGTGCAGGTTTCGTGCGCCAGGTAGCCGACGGCGGGTGCCACGAGTTCCGGCCGCATGTCCGGATAGGCCGAGGTGTCGATGCCCGCGGCCATCCGGGTGAGCGCCGAGGGCACGATGACGTTGGATTTGACGCCCACGTCGGCGCCCTCCAGCGCGACCACGCTGGACAGTCCGATCACCCCGGCCTTGGCGACGGCGTAGTTGGCCACCGCCTTGTTGCCGTAGAGGCCGCCGATGGAGGAGGTCAGCACCACCCGCCCGTACCCGGCCTTGCTCATCACCGGGAAACCGGCGCGCACCACGTGGAAGGCGCCGCGCAGATGCACGTCCACGACGGCCTCGAAATCCTCGTAGCTCAGCTCGGTCAGCGATCCGTAGCGGACGTTGCCCGCGTTGTGGATCAGGATGTCGAGGCGGCCGAAATGGTCCAGGGCCGATTCGACGATCGCCCGCCCGCCCGCCGCCGTGGCCACCGAGTCGGTGTTGGCCACCGCCTCGCCCCCGGCGTCCTTGATCGCCCGGGCCGCCGCCGCGGCCACATCGGCCTCGAAGACGTCGCCGCGGGTGGTGCCGCCGACGTCGTTGACGACCACCTTCGCGCCCAGGGCGGCAAGGAGTTCGGCGTAGGCGCGGCCCAATCCCCGTCCGGCGCCGGTGATCACGGCGACGCGATCGTCGAATCTCAGTTCAGGCACGGTGTTCGGTCCTCTCCGGCTGGACGTATCACTTTTTCAAGGTCAAGCCCGCCAGGTCGCCCGCGTCTCGCCAGCCCTGCAACATTTCCTCGAGCACGTAGAAGCCGCCCCAGAACGGGTCGCCGAGGAACGAGCGCCCGTTCGGCTCGCCCTCGCTGTTGTAGTAGCCGGGCGTGCACTCCGAGACGAAGGTGCTGTTGTCGACGGTGTTCGCGCGGATGGTCTGTACCCAGCCGGCCTCGGCGTCGGCGGTGGGTTCCACCACGGTGGCGCCGCGCTGCTGGGCCTGCTCGACGATGTAGGCGATGTGGTCGGCCTGCTGCTCGAACATCAGGGTGGTGGCCGCGGTGACGCCGCCCTGGATGAACCCGGTGAAGTAGATGTTCGGGAACCCGTGCGTGGTGATGCCGTGCAGCGTCCGGAAACCCTTGCCCCAGTGTTCGTAGAGCGAGCGGCCGCCGCGGCCGGTGAACGGCTCGATGTCGTACTGGCGGTCCAGGGAGGTGGTGATCTCGAAGCCGCTGGCGAAGATGATGCAGTCGACCTCGTGCTCGACGCCGTGGGCGAGGATGCCCTGCGCGGTGATGCGCTCGACGCCCTTGGTGTCGGAGACGTCGACCAGCGTCACGTTGGGGCGGTTGAAGGTCGGCAGGTACTCGTCGTTGAAGACCGGCCGCTTGCACATGTTGCGGTAGTAGGGCTTGAGCTTCTCGGCCGTCTCCGGATCCTCGACGATCTCCTCGACCCGCCGCCGCAGCCGCTCCATCGCCCGGTAGTCCTCGATCTCCTTGAGCTCCAGGAACTTCGCCGGATCGGCGAGCGCGGCCCAGCCGCCCGTCGCGTTCAGCTTCGCGGCCAGGTTGCGCGCGACCTCGGTCCAGCCGTCGCAGATGAGGTCCGGCTCGCCGGGGCTGTAGAACGCGAAGGCGGCGTTGTGGAAGTTGCGCTGCCGCTCCGCCCGCCAGCCCGGCCGCAGCGACTTCACCCATTCCGGGTCGGTGGGGTAGTTGTCGCGTTCGAAGATGTAGGACGGGGTGCGCTGGAAGACGGTGAGATGCTTCGCATCCCGGGCCAGATGCGGAATCGCCTGCACGGCAGTCGATCCCGTGCCTATGATGGCGACCTTCTTGTCGGCGAGGCGGTCCAGGCCGCCGTGCAGGTTCCCGCCGGTGTACTCGTAGTCCCAGCGTGCGGTGTGGAAGGTGTGGCCCCGGAAGTCCTTGATGCCGGGGATACCGGGCAATTTCGGCCGGTTGTAGGGACCTTGGCACATCACCACGAAGCGGGCGCGGATATCGTCGCCCCGGTTGGTGCCGATCCGCCAGCGCTCGATCTCCTCGTCCCATTCCAGCGAACGGGTCAGGGTATGGAAGATCGCCTTGTCGTAGAGGCCGAAATGCTTCCCGATGCGCTGGGCGTGTTCGTAGTTCTCGTCGCCGTGGGTGAACTTCTCGGTCGGCATGTAGCCGGTTTCCTCGAGCAACGGCAGATAGGTGTACGCGTCCGAGTCGACCTGGATCCCCGGATAGCGATTCCAGTACCAGACCCCGCCGAAATCGCCGCCCAGCTCCACGATCCGGAAATCCGTGACACCCGCACGCAGCAGCCGGTGGGCGGTGATGAGCCCCGCGAAACCGCCGCCCAGAACGACGACCTCGATATCGGCCGAGATCGGGGCGCGCGGCACCACGGGCAGATGCGGATCGCGTTCGTAGAATTCCGCGAACTCGTCCTCGGCCTCGAGGTACTGCTGCTGGCCGTCGGGCCGGAGCCGCTTGTCCCGCTCCGCCAGGTATTTGCGGCGCAACGCCTCCCTGTCGACGTCGGGCGTTACCGTGGGCTCGCAGTGTCGCATTCGGATGTCCTAGATCTCTTGCTCGAAATTCGTGGGTGGGATGCCACGGTCAGGTCAGCTCGCGGGGCTCGCCGGCGCCCATGTACGAGGCGAGGTTGTGATGCAGGTTGACGATGCTGCGTTCGCGGTACGGGTTGGGCTTGGCGCCGCTGAAGCCGCGCGACTTCAAACCCTTCTGCACCGCGGCCATGTTCGAGAAGTCCTGCGGCAGCACGGTTCTCCAGTTCGGATCGCCCTCGGGCGTGTACTCCCACGCGGTCTCCGGTTCCTCGCCGGGCGGGAACAGCTCGAACACCGCCGCCTCGAAGATGCACTTGTCCGGGTCGTAGCCGTAGGGCCGGAACCGATAGCACAGCATGTTGTTGAGCGCGTGGCCGATCTGGAAGTTGGGGAAGA
Organism: Nocardia wallacei; assembly: GCF_014466955.1. Classification (NCBI taxonomy): domain Bacteria; kingdom Bacillati; phylum Actinomycetota; class Actinomycetes; order Mycobacteriales; family Nocardiaceae; genus Nocardia; species Nocardia wallacei. Next base: position 3,067,731 of record NZ_AP023396.1, read on the forward strand.
TCTGCCAGGCGGTGCCGGCCCGGGCGACGATATCGGGATCGACCTTCGGCCAGACCACTCCGCGCGCCTCGTCCTCGGCGCGGGCGGTGTCGAGCCAGTAGCGCAGCACCTCGTTGGCGGGGGTGCCCTCGGGCAGCTCGTCGACCAGCCGGTTCGCGACGTCGACCAGGGTGCGGGTGGTGTTGGTGTTGGCGTTCTCCCAGGTGAAGTTCTGCAGCGTGGCCGTCGACACCCGGGCGTCGGGCCCGGCGCCGAGGCGCACCTTGGCCTGGTTCTCCTCCATGCCCTTCGGCGCGTCGTAACCGATGTTGCTGTGCTTGCCCTGCGCCCGCGCCCAGCCCAGGAACTGGCCGAAGTTCATGAACTCCGGGTGGGTGTATGGCACGTGGTAGGTCTCCATGAATGCCTCGAAGGCGACCTTCCAGTTGCAGTCGAAGGTCAGCCACCGGCGCCACCGGTAGCGCATCTTCTCCAGTTCGAAATGCTCGAGCAGGCTGGCGGCGGGTTCCAGATAGTCGCGCAGCGGTCCGGCGTCGGGATCCAGATTGATCCAGATCCAGCCGCCCCAGGTGTCCACCTGCACTCGATTCAGCCCGTCGTTGCCGGTCAGGCCGCACGGCCAGTCCTCGCGTTCGGCCACGAAGGTGTTGTTGCCCTCCAGGTCGTAGCGCCAGCCGTGGAAGCCGCAGACGAACTGCTTGCGGCTGCCGCGGGCGTCGTGCGCGCCCGGCGGGGTATCGATGAGGCGGCGGCCGCGGTGCGCGCACACGTTGTGGTAGGCGCGGATGGTGTCCGGGGCGGTGCGCACCACGATGATCGAATCGTCCTGGATCTCATAGGTCAGGAAGTCACCGACACGGGGAATCTCCTCCACCCGGTCGACCTGCTGCCACACCTTGGCCCAGAGTCTGTCGCGTTCGGCGCGCGCGTATTCCTCGGAGATGTACGCGTCCACGCCGATGACCAGCGGGGTCGACAGCGGTTCCGATCGCAGATCGGTTTCGGTCATCACATCCTCCTCATGGGCACCGCGGTGTCAGCGGGTGATGGCGGCGCGGAACGATTCGTCCTTCAGGAACAGCGAGGTGTTGTCGGCGCCGAGGTGGGTCCATTTGAGATTCAGCCCGCCGTCGACCAGCAGCGTCTGCCCGGTGATGTAGGTCGACAGGTCCGACAGCAGGAACAGGATCGGCCCGGCCTGCTCGTCCGGGGTGCCGCGGCGGCCCATGGCGATGGCGAGGCGGTCGCGCCCGGGGTCCTCGTCGACGTAGGCGCCCGAGGCCGGGGTCTGCGTGACGCCGGGGGCCACGGCGTTCACCCGGATGCCGTCGAGGGCCAGCTCGACGGCCATGGTGCGGGTCACCGACACCAGCGCGGCCTTGGCGGTGCCGTAGGCGATATGGAAAGGGGCGGTGTTCATTCCGCTGATGGAGGAGATCGACACGATCGACCCGCCGCGGCCTCGCGACTGCAGTTCGGCGGCGACCGCCTGGCTCATGAAGAACATCGTTTCGAGGTTCTGGGTGAACAGCGCGCGCCAGTCCGCCCGGGTCACCCGGGTGGACGGCATCCAGGTCGACGGTGCGGCGCCGCCCGCGACATTGACCAGCCCGTGCAACTCGCCGTCGGCCCGGCGGGCGTGCTCGAGGACCGTCGCGATGCCCTCGTCGGTGGCCGCGTCGGCGGCGACCGGCAGCACCGAAAGCCCTTCGGCCGCCAGCGGTTCGACGTGTTTCGCCAGATTCTCCGCCGATCGGCTGACCGCGATCACGGTGGCGCCCGCGCTCGCGACCTTGCGGGTCACCGTGGTGCCGATGCCGCCACCGCCCGCGCCGGATACGATGACGACGCGGCCCCGCAGTCCGAATCCGTTGTCGGTCATGGCTGCTCACGCCTTCTCGCGCAGCGCCAGCACGCTGCCCTCGGCATCGGCCGAGACGTAGAGGGTGCCGTCCGGTGCGGCGGCGATGCCCGCGAAGGGGCCCATCGGACCGGAGAACGGCGGGGTGCCGAGCAGCGGTTTGGGCACCACGCCGGGCGGTGCGCCGATGGGGAGGCCGGACGCGAGCGTGGTGCGCGCCTCGGTCTCGAGATCGACCCGCACCACGCTCTTCGCGCCGGGGTCGACGATGTGTAATTGCCCGTCGCGCACCAGGATTCCGTGTGGCGTCGCCAATCCGTCGACCACCGTGTCGACACCGGCGGGGCCGATCGAGACCACACGCCCGGCGCCCGATTCGGACACCAGGACGGTGCCGTCCGGGCCGAATGCGACCCCCAGTGGCGCGTTCAGCCCGGCGGCCAGCACCTCGACCTCGCCCGCCCGGACCGACAGCACCCGGCCCGCGCCCAGCTCGGCGGCGACGATCGCGCCGCCGGGGGCTTGCCCGATGCCGTAGAGCTGGTCGAAGCCGTCGGCGACGACCTGCGGCTCCTCGGCCGAACCCGGGCGGTAGCGCGAGATCTGGCCGGTGGAGGTGGCGCACACGAACTCGCCCGCGCCCACGGCGGCGACGCCGCGCACGTATCCGGGGTTGCCGGGGCTGAAAAGTGAGGCGACAGTGTGTAATTCGCCGTCACGCAGCACGTAGAAGAAGGTGCCGTCGGCGATGTAGAGGCTGCCGTCGGGGGCGACGGTGAGATCCAGCGGCCACAGCAGGCCGCCATCCAGTACCGGGCGGGTCTCGCCGCCGGCGCGGATCTCGGTGATCGCGCCGGAGAAGTGCGACACGAGCAACCGGTCGCCGACGAAGGTGCAGTTGTCCAGGCCGGGCTCCAGCCGCGCCAGCACCACCCGATCGCCGGTGCGCGGGTCGATGCGCAGCACCTCGCCGGACGCCGCCTGGGTCGAGACGAGGCAGCCCTCGGCATCGAACTTGACCGAGTCGGGCGCGCCGAGATCACCGGCGACCCGTTGCGGCGCACCGCCGTCGGGGTCGATGCGCCAGATGTCGTTGGTGCCCATGACCGGGTAGTACAGGAGCCCGTCGGGGCCGACCTCCATGGCGTTGGGCATCGGCAGGTTGTCCTGCAGCACCCGCGGAGCGCCGCCGTCGAGGGGAAGTTCCATGAGCCGCCCGCCGATGCGGCATTCGTTGACGAACAGGCGACCGTGGTACACGGTGATGCCGTTGGCGCCGGGCAGATCGGCGCGGAGCACCCGGGTGCGGCCGTCGGCGCCGCGGACGCTGACTCGCGCGTCCATGTATTCGGTGGCGATCAGATTGCCCTCGGCGTCGAAGGCCAGGTCGTCGGGGGCGACGATGTCACCGCCCTTGGCGCTGACGGTCTCCAGCTCGCCGGTGCCGACGTCGAGTGCGCTGATCTGACTGCCGGCGACCTGGGCCACGTAGACGCGGCCGTCGGGACCGGTGCGCAGGCCGTTCGCGCCGAACAGCCGGCTCGGCGGGGTGAGCCGTCGCAGGCTCCAACCCTCGGCGAGGGATATCGATGCGGTGCCGCGGTAACGCGCCCCTGTAGTCAAGGCGGGGCCTCCGAGTGGTGAGAAGTTCGTTGGTCTTGTCATGTCTCTGACCCGCTGCATCGCGGAAATGACATTCCGCTGATACGCAGCGCAGGCCGTGTAACGCGCATCACGCTACTTCAATCCTCATAAGGATAGCAATACTCGAGTTGTTACTTACCGTCGAGTAGTCGAAGGTCCGGCTGCTGCGAGCTTGTGAGTGCGTGCTCGGAAGATGCACGGCTACATGGTGTTTCCCCGCTCGAGGCGACGAGGGGAACTCGGTGCGCGTACCGGTGAGCGGAGATGTCGATCCGGGTTGTTCGCGGATGTCTGACTGATAATCTCTTCTCATACGAGGAGAATACGATTACCGACTGATCATCGGGCGGCTTTGCTCAACCGCGTTGTGGCACGAGCGGAGCGCTCAGATCCCCGTGCGCGGACCGGGCCGCATGGCCAGCCGGGCGCCGCTGGGAGAGGCGTTGACCACGCCGTCGTCGAAGCGCTCGAGGACCAGCGCCTGGGTGGCGGCCAGGTGGGCGCGATACAGCCGCTCGGCCTCGTCGGCCCGGCCCGCCGCGATGTCCTTGACGAGGCGGCGATGAGTGCGCACCGCCTCTGCGGCCTCGGCGGGGGACGGGTACTCGCCGCGGCGGGTCAGCGTCTCCGCCCACGTCTGCTCCTGTACCGACCACAGCGCGACCAGCGTGCTGACCACGTAGCGGACGGTGAGGTTCGGCGTGAAGGAGACGATCAGGTCGTGGAATTCGCGGGCGGTATGGGTGAACGCCACGCCGTCGTCGACGAGTTCGGCCGACTTGTCGACATTCTCGGTGAGCGCGGGGATGACGGTTTCCGCGCGGTCGGGCCGACGGGCGCACTCTGCCGCGCAGGTCGGCTCCAGTATGCGCAGACCCGCGGCGAGGTCGCCGAGAGTGACGTGCGCGGCCTGCAGGGCGAGGCCGAGGTGGTAGGCCGCGGACCGCTCGTCGGGCCGGTGCACCTCCGCGCCGCCGACATTGCCGCGGCGCACCGTGACCAGGCCCTCGGTCTCCAGGATGCGCAGCGCCTCCCGGATCGAGGGGTAGCTGACGCCGAAGTCCTGTACCAGCTGGTCCTGGGTGGGCAGCCGGTAGTGCTCGTCGCCGGCCAGGATGCGCGAGCGCAGCTCGGCGGCAACGGTTTCGGCGATCCGGCGCTGCGGCACGCGGCCGCGCTTGGCTGCGGTCATGCGGGCCGCCGCCCAGGGGTGGTGCACGCGCGCGTCGCCTCGGTCATGGCGGCAGTCTAGTCAACGGCGAATTGACCGTACAAATATTGCTATCCTTATGAGGATTGAAGTACTGTGCGGCAATGGACTTCACGATGGGTGAGTCCGCCGCGGAACTCCGGGCCGAGTTGCGGCGGCTGATAACCGAGGAGGTCCCCGCCGACTATCTCGGCGCGTTCACCGACGATCCCGCCGATCTGGCTGTCGCCCAACGGTTCTGCCGGGTGCTCGCCGATCGGGGCCTGCTCTGCGCGGCTTGGCCGGAGGAGTTCGGCGGCCGCGGCGCCTCGGTGTGGGAGCAGACCGTGGTGCGCGAGGAGATGTGGGCGCACCACGAACCCCGCGGGGCTCAATATATGGGTGTCAACTGGGTGGGGCCGACCATCATGCGGCACGGGACGCCCGAACAGCAGCGCAAGCATCTGCCGCCGATCGCGCGCGGCGAGGTGATCTGGTGCCAGGGCTTCAGCGAGCCCGATTCCGGATCCGATCTGGCGTCGCTGCGTACCGCCGCCCGCCGCGACGGCGACGGCTGGCGCATCTCCGGGCAGAAGATCTGGACCTCCTACGCCACCATGGCGCAGTGGATCTTCCTGCTCGCGCGGACCTCCTCGGTGGGCCGGAAACAACAGGGGCTCACCGTCTTTCTGCTGCCGATGTCGGATCCGGGGATCGAGGTACGGCCGATCCGATCGATGCTCGGGCCGCATCATCTCAACGAGGTTTTCCTCGACGGTGTGCGCGCGACCGAGGCCGATGTGCTGGGTGAGGTCGATCGGGGGTGGCCGGTGGTAGGGGAGGTGCTGGCCTTCGAACGGGTCGGGATCGCCCGCTATGCCCGCTGCGACCGGCTGCTGCGCGCGGCTCCGGAGGTACTCGGGGCGCGGTGGGAACAGGTTCCGGCCGAGTTGCGCGCGCGCTGGGTGCGGGCGCTCACTCGCGCTCGGCGCGCCCGGCTGCTGGCCTACCAGGTGGTCGCCACGCAGAGCGCCGGGCAGGTGTCGCCCGCCGACACCGCCGCCTATCGCATCGCGGTGACCAGGCTGGACCAGGAGAGTGCGGGCGTCCTCGCCGAACTGGCCGGGTATGTCACGGGAGACGGTGACGCGCAACGCCGCTTCCGTCGCGCCGTGGACGACCACTGGCGCTACGCCAATGCCGCGACCGTCGCCTCGGGCAGCATCGAGATGCAGCAGATCCTGCTGGCCCGGTCACTACTGGGTCGATCCCGCCGACCGGGTGCGGCCGCATGAGCGGGTGGCCTGGTCGCTGCTGGGCCAGGGCTGTGGTGTCAGGAGGCGGTACGAGCCGGCGCGGTGATGGCCTTGGGGCGGAAACGAATTCGGTAGGCGTCCGTGCGCTGGGGTGTGGTGGGCGGGGCAGGTTTGTCGGAGGGAGTTGGACATGACCGCCGCGGAGTTTCGGCAGCAGGAACATGGCATGAGTATCGAACTCTCGGATGAGGCAACGGAATTCGGCAAGCAGGCGGTGCGGGCACTGGCGGTGGCCGGGGGTGACGACCTGGTGCGGGCGGCGGAGCGGGAGCCGGGGCGGCGGGCGGCTCTGGTCGAGCCGGTGCTCGGCGCCCTGGGTGCCTGGGAGCTGGCGCCGCGGCGCGATGGTGCGGAGCTGGAAGCGGCGGCGGTGCTGTGCCGTAGTGCGGGATACTGGGCTACGCCGTATCCGGTGGCGGAACGCCTGGCCCGGCCGGAAGGCGGCAGCGCCGACGGACTGCTGGTGGTAGCCGGGGACGAGCCTGCCGCCGCGATCGCGGGAATCGAACAACCCTGGGCGACAGTGAACTTCGATGGTGTGCGCGGCGTAGCGACGGCACGTGCGCCGCTTTCGCCCGCACGCGAGACGGCGTTCGTGACGCGACTGGACATTCGGCCCCTCGAGGGCGACGGGGGCGGCGATCTCGCGCTGGCGGTGCTGCTGCCGTGCTGGACGTTGCTCGGAATGCTGGATCGCGCAATGGAACTGACCCGTGATCATGTCCTGGTGCGGGAGCAGTTCGGGCGGCCGCTGGCCGAATTCCAGTCGGTGCAGTTCCAGTTGACCGATGCCGAGGTGGAGCGGCGCGGCGCGGACATGCTCGCGCGTCATGCGCTGTGGAGCAGCCAGGCGGGCCGGGACGCCGCGCTGGTCGACGCGCTCACGCTGCGTTCGGCGATGCTGGCGGCGGCGGACACGGTCTTCCGGATCGCCCATCAACTGCACGGCGCCTCGGGTTTCTGCGACGAGTCGCCGCTGTCGTGGCTGTCTCGGTACAGCCTGCCGCTGCGCCGCCTGCCACTCGGCGCGGCCGCCACCGAGGACCTGCTGACCCGATTGGTCGGGCGGGACGGCCCCGCGGGATTGTTCGAAGCGAACGGGGAATACGGCCGATGAGTGACGACCTTCCTCCGGTGCTGACCGTGACGGCCGAGGGACCGGTTCGTCACGTCGTGATCAACCGTCCGGACGAACTCAACGCGGTGAACGCCGACCTGCATCGGGCGCTGGCGGAGGTGTGGCGGCGCCTGGCCGCCGACCGCGAGGCGCGGGTGGTCATCCTCACGGGTGCCGGGCGGGCATTCAGCGCGGGTGGTGATCTGGATTGGATCATGTCGTTTCTGGACGATCCGGTGGCCCGGGACGAGAGTATCCGGGAAGGCGCTCGGATCATCGAGGAGCTGTTGCGCTTTCCGCTGCCGGTGATCGCCGCGGTCAACGGTCCGGCGATGGGGCTGGGCGCGAGCGTCGCCATGCTGTGCGATGTGGTGCTGATGTCCGAGCGCGCCTACCTGGCCGATCCGCACGTGGCGGTCGGGCTGGTGGCGGGCGACGGGGGCGCGGCGTTCTGGCCGCTGCTCACCCCGCTCCTGCGAACCCGCGAATACCTGTACACCGGCGACCGGATCGACGCCGCCACCGCGGTGGAGGTCGGTCTGGCCAGCCGGGTCGTAGCGGCGGGCGAGCTGCTCGCCGAGGCGCGCGAGCTGGCCGAGCGCCTGGCCGCGCAGCCGCCGGAGGCGTTGCGCGGCACCAAGAGAGTGGTGAACATGTACCTCTCGCAGGCCCTCGCCGGGCCCATGCAGGCCGGGTTCGCCGCCGAGGTGGTCAGCATGCAGACCCCGGAACACCGGGAACGGCTGCTCGCGCTGCGGGACCGGGCGCGGTGACCGGGCGCGATCCGGCCGAGTTCCGCGCCGAGGTGCGGCAGTGGTGCCGCGCGCACGTGCCGACCGACTGGCGGCGGAGCCAGACCGGCGCCTCCGACGCGGAATTCGTCCGCTTCCAACGGGACTGGTTCCAGCGGTTGCGCGCGGCCGGATATGCCGTGCCGCACTGGCCGCGCGAGTACGGCGGCGGCATGCCGGTCGCGGAACAGATCGTGCTCTATCAGGAACTCGCCGCGCACGACGCGCCGCGGCTGGTCCTGGCCTTCGTGGCCGTGCACCACGCGGCGGCGACACTGCTGGCCGCCGGGACCGAGGCGCAGCGGCGTCGGCACCTGCCCGCGATCCTCGACGGCGAGATCTGGGCGCAGGGCTTCTCCGAGCCGGGCGCGGGATCGGATCTGGCGGCATTGCGCACCGCCGCGCGCCGTGAAGGGGACGAGTACGTGGTCACCGGGCAGAAGGTGTGGGCGAGCGGCGCGCAATACGCCGACTGGTGCCTGCTGCTGGCCCGCACCGACCCGAATGCGCCCAAGCGCCAGGGGATCTCGTACTTCCTGCTGGACATGCGCACCCCCGGCGTCGAGGTGCGGCCGATCCGCCAGGCCACCGGGGAATCGCATTTCTGCGAGATCTTCCTCGACCAGGCCCGGATCCCCGCAGACCGGCTGGTGGGCGCGGAGAACGCGGGCTGGCGGGTGGCCCGCGCGACCTTGGGCGCCGAACGTGGTCTGACCATGCTGGAATTGGCCGAACGACTCGGCAACGCCGGGTTCCGGTGGCTGGTCGAGGCTTGCGAACGCCCGGACGACAGCGGGCGGCGGCCGATCGATGACCCGGTGGTGTGCGACCGCCTCGCCACCCTGGAAATCGAACTCACCGGGCTGCGCGCACTGTGCCGGGAGCTGGTGGAGCGCCACGAGACGGCCACCGCCGGTCCGGCCGACGCCTCCGTCGTGAAGCTGTACTACAGCGAACTACTGCAGCGCATCACGGATTTCGGGGCGGAGGTGGGCGGCATGGCCGCTCAGACCGTCGTGCGCAAACCGATGTCCGGCGGCTGGGAATCGGGCGCGTGGGTCCTCGACTTCGTCGGCTCCTGGGAATGGACCATCCCGGGCGGTACCAGCGAAATCCAGCGCACCATCATCGCCGAGCGCGGCCTCGGCCTCCCCAGGTCGCCGACGGGGGCATGATGAACGACTTCGCCGAGATCCACGACGAGTTGCGCACGGTGGCGCGCGGCCTGCTCGCCAAATCCGGGCACGAGGCCACGGCGGACTGGTCGGCGATCGCCGGTGCGGGCTGGCCGGGTCTGGAGGCGCCGGACGAATTCGACGGCGCGGGAGCCACTTTCGCCGAGCTGGCGGTAGTGCTCGAGGAGATCGGCCGGGCGGCGGCGCGCACGGCCTTCCCCTCGGTGGCCGTGCTGGGGGTCGGGGCGCTCGGCCTGCTGGCCGCAAGCCCGCAGCGGGACAGGCTTCTTCGCGAGTGCGTGGCGGGTGATGCGCTACCCGTCGCGGTGCTGCCGGGAACGTGGGGGCCGGGGACGGATACCTGCGCTGCGGTGGCCGGGGTGGGCGCCGGCGGTAGGGCTGGTCCGGTGGCGAGCGCGGGGTTCACGCTCGGGGCGGCGGCGGACGGCTTGCTGTGTGGCACCGCTGAATTCGTGTGTGATGCCACCGTGGGGGATCGACTCCTGATCCCGGTCCGCGCGGCGGATGGCGCGGTCGTGATCGCGGTGGTCGAGGCGAGAGCGAAAGGGCTGGCAGTCGAGGCGGAGCCGGTGGTTGATGCGACGCGGGTGTTCGGTCGCGTGGTCGCCGATCGGGTTGCGGTCGCGCCGGAGGCGGTGCTGAGATTCGCGGGGGACGGCGCGGCGGGACTGCGACGGCTGTACGACCGGGCCGGGACCGCCATCGCCTGCGACAGTCTCGGGCTCAGTGCGGCCGTGCTGGACGCGACCGTCGAATATGTGCGTGTCCGAGAGCAATTCGGGCGGCCGGTGGGCTCGTTCCAAGCGGTTCAGCACGCCTGTGCGGACATGCTGGTGCAGGTGTCGGTGGCGCGGCAGCTGGTGACGGCGGCCGTCCGTGCCGAGGTCGCGCGGGCGCCGGACGCCTCGGTGGCGGCCTCGATGGCGAAGGCGTACGCCACCGAGGTGGCGGTGCGGGTCGCGGGCAAGGCCATGCAACTGCACGGCGGCATCGGTTACACCTGGGAGAGCGGCATGCACGTCTACCTCAAGCGCGCCACGCTCAACAGGTCGCTGTTCGGCACACCGTCCGCGCACCGTGCCGAGCTGGCCCGCCGATTCCGCCGAGGGTGACCGCCGCGGTGGTGCGGGCGGGGACGGTACGTCCACCAATGGTGTGGGTTCGGGGATGGCGAGACGCTCGGCCCCGCTAGGGTGCTCGCGTCGGCCGTTGACGATCGCCAGCGGTTCGCCGATACCGTGTGTAGTCCGTTCTGCCCAGGGAGGAGCAAGAATCGTGCGAAGTATCGTCCGTGCCGGGCTGTCCGCCATCGCGGTGACCGCGGCCGGAATCGTGGCGCTCGCGCCGTCGGCCGCCGCCGCGCCGTCCTACTACGACCCCGAGATCTGGTCGTGCGGCCATCTTTTCCGCACGCCGCTGGAAGCGCCGCGACCGGGCACCGCGGCGTACTGGAGTCCGTTCGGTACCTCGAACATCGTCTGCTACGACGACGGCAGCGGGTTGGCGCGCTACTATCAGCGCGACCCGGGTGGCGCGTGGCACGACATGAACGAACTGGTGCCCGGCAACTTCTTCCCGGTCATCTTCTCGACCACCATTCCCGACCGCGCGCACTGGCGCGGGTGAGGGGGCCGAATCCGGCACCCCTGACGTAGCGGAACGCCTACGCGCCCAGGCGTTCTGCTGCCAGTTTTCGCAGGTCGGTGGATTTGATCTTGGCGCTGCCGGTCAGGGCGATGTCCGTCTCGTCGAAGAACAGGATGTGGCGGGGGACCTTGTAGCTGGCCAGGCGTTCGCGGAGGTAGGTGCGGATCTCCTCGGCGTCGAGCCGGGTGCCCGCGTGCGGGACCACGCAGGCCACCACGATCTCGCCGAGGGTGTCGTGCGGGACGCCGACGGTGCGGACGACTCGCACGCCGGGGAACGGGAACAGGGTCTCGTCCACCTCGCGCGGGGAGACGTTCGCGCCGCCGGTCTTGATGATGTCGGTGAGGCGGCCCTCCCAGTACAGGCGGCCGGTATCGTCGAGGTAGCCGCCGTCGCCGGTGTGGAAAAAGCCGTCGGCGTCGAGGGTTTCGTCCAGCGGGGTGCCGAGGTAGCCGAGCATCAGCGTCGGGCCCTTGACGCAGATCTCGCCGCGGTCACCGCGGCCCAGCACGGCGCCGCTCAGCGGGTCGACGATCTTGATCGTATTGCCCGGCAGCGGCACGCCGCTGCTGCCCGCGATCTGATCCTCCGGCGTATTGGCCGGGAAACATGTTGTGATGGTGAAGGTTTCGGTATTGCCGTAGGCGTGACCGGGCTCGGTGTAGGTGGTCGACACGGTCGGGTGCCGGGCGGCAGCGGTCGCCACGTCCACGAAGCGCAGGGCCGAGAGATCGGTTTCGGCCCAGTTCGGCGCGCCCTCCAGCTGCGCCCACTGATGCGGCCAGGCGACCGGGAAATCGACCCGCTCGGCCTGCATGAGTCGCAGTGCCGCCGCCGCGTCGAAGGTCGATTGCAGCACCAGCGCGCCGCCCGCGGCCAGGGTCGCACCCAGCGCCATCCCGAAGTTGCCGGACCAGAACAAGCCGTTGGCCGTCCAGCAGCGCACATGATCGTCCGGCCCGAAGTCGTACATGCGACGGAACCGCCACAGCTGGATGGCGACGCCGCGATGCGCGCTGCGGATGCCCTTCGGTTTGCTGGTGGTCCCGGAGGAGAAGAAGATCACCGCGGCATCGCTCGGCCGCACCGACGCCGCGGCGGCGTCGATCAGTTCCTGCGGTTCGGTGTCGCCGCGCGCCAGGAACTCGTCCCAGGTCTCGATCGCGCCGTCCGGCACCGGCTCGCCGACGACCGAAAGATGACGCAGGAAGGGGTACTTCGCCGACCGCACCGTGCCGGGTTCCGAATTCGACACCGCGGGTACGAGTTCGGCCAGCACGGCCGCGAAATCCTTTCCCGCCACGGCGCGTTCGAACAGCAGCACGGATACCCCGGACACCGCGAGCAGATGATCCAGCTCCGCCGGAGTCGAGAAGGTGCTCAGCGTGACCGCGACGCCGCCGGCCAGTGTCGCGCCGAACACCGCGGCGATCCACTCCGGCCGGTTGGTCATCAGCACGCCGACCCGGCCGTCCTTGCCGATTCCCGCGGCCCGCAGGGCGCGGGCGACGGCGTTCGCGCGCTCCCACAGTTCGGTGTAGGTCCAGCGAATGTCGCCGGCGGCGAGGGCCTCGCGGTCGGCGTAGCGTTCGGTCACCTCGCGCAGGAAACCGGGCAGGGTCAGCGGCCCCAGGCCCGGTTCCTCGGCCAGCGGCGGTCCCGAGACGATCGCATCGGTCACGGCGGTCTCCCTGTCTTCGTCAGTACGGCAGCTCGACTTCGGCGGTGCAGTCCACGAGCACGCCGGAATCCTGGTTGGTGAGCTTCAGCCGCACCTGGACCAGCGGCACGCCCCACACCGATTCGGCCTCCTTGCCGATGATCTCGGCGTCGAAGTAGGTGACATCGCCCTCGAACGCGGGCAGGCGGAAGTTCGCCTTGGTGTGGCGCACCATGCCGTCCAGGCCCGCCCAGTAGGACAGGTAGTCGGTGCACCACGCGCCCATCGTGGCGCCGTAGCCGTAGGCGCGCGCCATACCGACTTCGTCGGCCTTCTCACCGTCGATGTGCCCGCGCGAGGGGCCGACGTACAGGCCGTCGCGTTTGCGCGGATCGATGCGCGCGCCCTCCTCGTCGAAGGCGAAACCCTCGGTCCAGCCCGGATCCTGGTAGATCCACGGGTCCTCGATGCCCGGCGGCGCGGTCCAATGGAACGTGCCCCAGATATTGAACAGAAAGGCGCGGTACTCGGTGGTGAAGGAGGCGATGCTGTGCGGCCCGATCACCCTGCGCGGCAACCGGTCCCCGACCTTCACCTCGTCGAGGTGCGGAGACACCCCGGCGCGGTTGGACAGAATCCACTCGTGCCGCAGCGCCTCGATCTCGGTGAGTTCGGCCGCGGTCCAGGACCTCACGGTGCCGTTCTGATCGCTGTACATGCCCCGCTTGTGCGCCTCCGCGGCGAGATAGCGGATGGCGGTGGACCGTTCCTTCGCCACCAGGGCCCCGTGCTGGTTGGTGTGGGTGGTGTCGCCGCGCGACAGCATGGTGGGCCCGGCGAATTTCGTGTCCACGATCTTGTAGTCGTGGAAGCGGCGGGTCTGGAACAGCTTGTCACCGGGGCGCACCGGACAGCCGTAGAACCACCACTCCTCGCCGCCGAAGATGAGGTGGCTGCCCGGGATGTGGCCGACGCAGGCCGGTTGCGCGCCGTGGCCGTAATCCAACGCCACGGCGATGGATTGGGGCGCGACCAGGCCGCCGTAGCGGGACTGCCGGGCGAACTCCTCGTCCCAGTGCAACGGGTTCGGATAGTCCATCGCCATCACCCAGCGCCGGATGTCGGAGGTGCTGCACGGATCCCACAGCTGGCCCCCGCCGACCGGTTTGCCGACCCGGTGGTCGACGTCGCTGAGATCGAGTGCGACGGTGGGCTCGCTCGTCTTCTTGCTCACGGGGTACTCCTCATCACCGATTCACATCGACGACGAAGCGCCCGCGCACGGTGCCGTCGATGAGTTGGCCGGCCGCCGTGATCGCCTCGCCCAGCGGGATTTCGCGGGCGATCGAATCCAGCGCGGCCGGGTCGAGGTCGCGGGCGAGCCGGGCCCAGGCCTGCAGGCGGCGCGGCTTGGGAGCTCGCACGCTGTCGATGCCGAGCAGCGTGACGCCGCGCAGGATGAACGGCGCGACCGTGGCGGGGAAATCCATGCCCTGGGCCAGTCCGCAGGCGGCGACCGCGCCGCCGTATCGGGTCTGCGCGCAGACATTGGCGAGGGTGTGGCTGCCGACGGTGTCGATCGCGCCCGCCCAGTACTCCCGCTGCAGCGGTTTACCGCGCTCGCTCAACTCCGCGCGATCCACCACCGTGCTCGCGCCGAGTTCGTGCAGATACCCGGTCTCCGAGACCTTTCCGGTCGCGGCGGCCACGGTGAAACCGGCCTTGGCGAGCAATGCGACGGCGATGCTGCCGACCCCGCCGGTCGCGCCGGTCACCAGGATCTCGCCCTGCCCCGGCTCGACGCCGTGCCGCAGCAGCGCCTCGACGCACAAACTCGCGGTGTAGCCCGCGGTGCCGATCGACATGGCCTGGCGGGCGGTGAACGCGGCGGGCAGCGGCACCAGCCAGTCGCCGTCGAGGCGGGCGCGCTGGGCCAGGCCGCCCCAGTGGCCCTCGCCGACGCCCCAGCCGTTGAGGATCGCCGAGTCGCCCGCGGACCAGTCCGGGTGTGTGCTCTCGGTGACCACACCGGCGAGGTCGATGCCGGGCACCATCGGGAACGAGCGGACGATCGGCGACTTGCCCGTGATCGCCAGGGCGTCTTTGTAATTGAGCGTGGAGTACGCGACGTCGATGCGGACATTTCCCTCCGGCAGGTCCGCGTCGTCCACCTCGGTCGGCGCGACCTTCGGTCCCGTATCGCCCTTTTCGATGAGCAAGGCCGTGAACATTCGCAGCGAGTTCCTTTCTCCGCCCGGATGGCACTCGCGCACATGATGTTCACTGCGCGAGAATCTAATTCTCCATTATGGCGAATAATGCTTCCATTACTGTTTCGGCGTGTCAACCGGAATGCCACGGCCGGTCAGCGCGCGGTCCAGCCCCCGTCCACGACGATGGTCTGGCCGGTCACGTAGCGGGCGGCGTCACCGGCGAGCCAGACGATGGCGCCGACGATGTCATCCGCCGTCGCCTCGGTGGGCAGCGGTGTGTTGCGGCGCAGGTAGCGCGCGCCGCGTTCGTCGTCGTAGAGACTGTCGGTGATCTCGCTGCGGAAGAAGCCGGGCGCGACCGTGTTCACTCGGATCGAGTGCCGTGCCCACTGCACGGCCAGCTCGGTCGTGAGCCCCGAGAGCCCGGCCTTACCGGCGGCGTAGGACGCCTGCGGGATGCCGGGAATGCCGACGCGGCCGCTGATCGAGGAGACGTTGACGATCGCGCCGCGACCGAGGTCGCGCATGTGCGGGAAGACCGCTTGGGCCAGGCGGAACGGCGCGACCAGGTTCAGTGTCAGGGTGCGGTCGATCGCCTCGGCCGTCTCCGATTCCGCCCGGTCCTCGCCGAATCTGTTACCGGCCGCGTTGATCAGGATCTCGGGCGGTCCCAGCGCGGCCACTACGGCCGGGACCACGGTGTCGACATCCCCGGTGAGATCGCACTCCACGGCGTGCCCGTCGAGCCGCGTGGCGAGTTCGCCCAGCCGGTCCGCGCGCCGGGCCACGACCGCGACCCGGGCGCCGAGCGCGGACAGGGTTTCCGCGACGGCCGCACCGAGGCCCGACGACGCGCCGGTGACGATGGCGACCCGGCCGTCGAGGCCGAACAGCCTGGTGATGCGGTCCGCGGGCGTGCTCACGGCTGTCGCCTCGCGGCGGGCGGGACGAGTTCGGTGAGGCGGGTGCGCTCGATCTTGCCCATCGCGTTGAGGGGGAGGGCGTCCACCCGCGACCAGATCTCCGGCACCTTGTAACCGGCCAGTTCGCGGCGGCACAGGGCGGCGAGTTCGTCGAAATCGACTGCGGGAGAAGCGCTCTCGACGAGCGCGGCCACCTTCTGGCCGAGGCGTGCATCGGGCACCGCGCAGACCGCGACCTTCGCGACGGCCGGATGCGCGCCGATGACGCGCTCCACCTCCAGCGGGTAGACGTTCGCGCCACCGCGGATGATCACCATCTTCTTGCGGTCCAGCACCGACAGCTGCCCCGCGGCATCGACGGTGCCGATGTCGCCGGTGCGGAACGGGCCCGGCGGTGCGGGCCGCACGCGGCCGTCTTCCCAGTAGCCGAGCAGCGGCGTCCACAGTCCCGCCCACGGGCCGGTGGTGGCTCCGGCCAGGCACAGTTCGCCGGGTTCGCCGGGCGGCAGCCGGTGGCCGTCGTCGGCGTAGGCCGCGACGTCGTACTGTGGCAGCACGCGGCCGCTACTGCCCGAAACCCACTGTGTCCCCGGGGGATCGATCGCCACCACGGTCGGCGCCTCGCTCAGGCCGTAGGTGGCGCGGGGGACCGGGCCGTGGGTCGCGGCGAAGGCGGTGCGCACGGAGTCCGGGGTGTCGCTGGCGCCGCTCCATACCTCCCGCAGCGAGCCGAGATCGAGATTCGGGCGGCGGGCCAGATCGTAGAGCTGAGCGGGCGCGCCGTTCCAGACCGTGACGCGGTGCTCGGAGATCCAGTCGGCGACGCCGTCCGCGTCGCGCCGATCCATGATCACCGCGCAGCCACCGGCCCGCGCCGTCAGCAGTGTCGACAGCACCAGCATGTTGAGCACGGTGAACGGGAAGCTGTCGCCCTTGCGCAGTTCCGGTCCCCAGCCGCGGGTCGCGACCAGGACCGCGCCGGGCAGCAGCAGGTTGCGCTGACTGTGCACCACGGCCTTGGGCGTGCCGGAAGTGCCGCTGGTGAAACCGATTCCGGCCGGAGCGTCGAGGTCCTGGTCGACCCGTGGCGCGGGGGAGGCGCTGTCCAGCAGGGACTTCCAGCGGTCGGGGTCGACGGTGACGGGCGAGGCCACCCGGCAGCGCGGCCCGGCGAGGACGGCGGCGGGCTCACACAGCTCGGCGAGCTGCTGCTGCTCGCCGGCCGACAGCGCCTCGCCGATGCCCGCCCATATCGCGCCGATGCGCTGCGCGCCGTGGAAGGCGGCCACGATGTCGAGATCGTTGGGCAGGCAGGCCGCGACCCGCTCGCCCGGACGCACGCCCAGTGCCCACAGCGCGCCGGCGGCGCGGTCGGCGCGCTCGTCCAGCTCGGCGTAAGTCCAAGCGCCGGAGGCGGCTTCGAGGGCAGTGGCCTCCGGACGGGCGGCGAGGGCCGTGTCGAGCACCCGGGCGATCGGCCGGAGAGGTTCCGGTGGGCGTTCGCCATTGACAGTGTCCACGCTGTCCTTGATATCACTATCCTTACAAAGATTCATCAGATAGACCGGAATGCGCCGAGATCCAGGAGCGCGCGGCCCCGGGCCGGTTCGGTCGTGAACAAGGACGTGGCGATGGAACATGCAGGTCCGCTGTCCGGAATCCGTGTCATCGATCTGACGGCGATGGTCATGGGCCCCTACTGCACGCAGATCATGGCCGACATGGGCGCGGAGGTCATCAAGATCGAACCGCCCGCCGGCGACAACACGCGCTACATCTCGGTGGGCCCGGAACGGGGCATGGCGGGGGTGTTCGTCAATGTCAACCGGGGCAAACGCAGTGTGGTGCTGGATCTGCGCACCGCCGACGGGAAGGCGGTGCTGCGCGAGCTGCTCGCCGAAGCCGACGTCTTCATCCACTCGATGCGCGCCGCGGCCGTCGCCCGGCTGGGTTTCGCGTACGCGGAGGTGGCGGCGGTGAATCCGGCGATCGTCTACACCAACTGCTACGGCTACGGCCGCCGCGGCCGCGACGCCGACCGCACCGCCTACGACGACACCATCCAGGCCGAATGCGGATTGCCTTCGGTACAGCGGCAACTCACCGGCACCGCGAGTTACGTCGGCACCATCATGGCCGACAAGATCGCCGGATTGACCGCGCTGTACGCGACCACGATGGCCCTGTTCCACCGCGAGCGCACCGGTGCGGGGCAGGAGGTGGAGGTCGCGATGTTCGAGACCATGGCCGCGTTCATGCTCGTGGAACACGCGAACGGGGCCATGTTCGACCCGCCGCTCGGCGCCGCCGCGTATCCCCGGGCGGTCACCCCGAATCGCAAGCCCTACCGCACCGCCGACGGATATCTCGCCGCGCTGGTCTACAACGACAAGCAGTGGACGGCGTTCGTGGAGTCCGTGCGCCCACCCTGGGCCGGGCCGGAGTGGGCGACCCTGGAGCAGCGCGCCGCCCGCATCGACACCGTCTACGCGCTGCTCGCCGAGACCTTCGCCGAGCGCAGCACCGGCGAATGGCTGGAACTGCTTCGCGCCCTGGATATTCCGGCCGCGCCGGTGCGCTCGCTGGACGAGCTGTTCGACAATCCGCACCTGCTCGACTCCGGCTTCTTCGAGACCGTCGACAGCCCGCACGGCCCGGTGCGCTTCCCCGGCCCGCCCGCCTGGTTCTCCCGCACGCCCGGCCGGGTCGCGGGACCGGCTCCGCGGCTCGGCGCCGACACCGAGGACGTGTTGAGCCGGGTCCGCGCCCCGGGGACGAACGGCCGGGTGCGGGGATGACGGTGGTGCTCGCGGCGGGCGAACTGGATCTGCGCGAGATCCTGCGTCCCGGCGACCGCATCGTGGTCGGTCAGGCCTGCGGCGAGCCGCCGACGCTGATCGAGGCGCTGATCGCGCAGGGCGGCGAGATCGGCGGGCTGTCGGTGTTCATCGCGACCAGCTTCTCCGGACTGTTCACCCCCGCCGCCACCGACTCGTTCGCGCTGTCGAGCATGGGTGCGGTCGGGGCGCTGCGGGCGGTGAGCAAGGCGCACCGGCTGGGGATCGTGCCCTGTCATGTGAGCCGGGTGGGGCCGCTGATCGAGGCCGGAATCCTCGGCTGCGACGTGGCTTTCGTGCAGGTGAGTCCGGCCGACGCGGACGGCAGGCACAGCCTGGGACTGATCAGCGACTACGTGCGCGCGGCGGTCGGCGCTGCCCGGGTGGTGGTCGCGGAGGTGAACGACCAGGTGCCGTACACCTTCGGCGAGTGGCTGGTGGCCGACGAAATCGACTGCGCGGTAACGGTTTCCCGGCCGCCGGTGCAGGTGGCGGCCCCGGCCGCCGGCCCGGTGGACCAGGCCATCGCCGCGCACGCCGCCGCCTACATCGAGGACGGTGCGGTGCTGCAGACGGGTGTCGGCGCGGTGCCCGATGCCATCCTGCGGCTGCTGCACGACCGCACCGATCTCGGGGTGCACTCCGGCATGATCGGCGACGGCCTGGTGGATCTGGTGGCGGCGGGCGTGATCACCAACGCGCGCAAGGAGATCGACCGCGGGGTGTCGATCACCGGCGCGCTCATCGGCACCGAGCGGCTGTTCCGGTTCGCCGACCGCAATCGCGCTGTCCGCATGTGCCCCACCGGATACACCCATGACGCGGCTGTGCTGGCGCGGCTGGAGCGGCTGGTCACGGTCAACTCCGCGCTGGAGGTCGATCTGACCGGGCAGGTCAATGCCGAGCAGAGCGGCGCGGCCTATCTCGGCGGCACCGGCGGCCAGGTGGATTTCGTGCGGGCGGGCGCACGCTCACCGGGCGGGCACGCCATCATCGCACTGCCCGCCACCGCCAAGGGCGGCACGGTCAGCCGGATCACCGCGGCGCTGTCCGGGCCGGTCACCACGGCCCGCAGCGATGTGGACGTGGTCGTCACCGAATTCGGCGCGGCCGAACTCACCGGGCAGACCCTGGCCGAGCGGACCCGGCGCCTGATCGCGGTGGCGCACCCCGATTTTCGTGACGAGCTGGACCGGGCGGCCGACGTCGTCCGGCGGAGAGGTTTCTGATGTCCGACGCCGTACTGTTCGATGCCCGCCCCGACGGCATCGCCGTGATCACCGTGAACCGGCCGGAGCGCCGCAACTGCCTGGACTCGGCGGTGCGGGCCGGGCTGTTCGAGGCGTGGGACCGGTTCGAGCACGATCCGGCGCTGCGGGTCGCGATCCTCACCGGCGCGGGTACGAAGGCGTTCTGTGCCGGAGGCGATCTGGCGGAGATGGTGGCGACCGGGATGGGGGTGCCGCCGCGCGAGATGTTCCCGGTGCCCTACGACACCGTGGAGTTGTCCAAGCCGACCATCGCGGCGGTGAACGGCGCGGCGTTCGCCGGGGGCTGGATGATCGCGCAGGCCTGTGATCTGTGCGTGGCGAGCACCACCGCCACCTTCGCGGTCACCGAGGTGAGGGTGGGCCGCAGTTCGCCCTGGGCCGCACCGCTGATCCACATGATCCCGCAGCGGATCATGATGGAGTTGCTGCTGACCGGAAAACCGATCGACGCCCGCCGGGCCTATGAGATCGGCCTGGTGAACCGGCTCGCCGAACCCGGCGAATTGCTGGACACCGCGGTGGAATTGGCGACGGAGATCCTCGCGGGCGCCCCGCTGTCGGTGCGGGCCGCCCGCGATACCGTCATGCTCGCCACCGAGATGGGCCGCGCCGCGGCCTTGCGGGCCGCCCGGCACGCCTCGGTCGAGTGCTATACGAGCGAGGACGCGCAAGAGGGTCCGCGCGCCTTCGCGCAGAAGCGCAAGCCGCAGTGGCGGGGCCGTTGACGTCGCGCCCCGACATCAGGATGGCGCCCGGCGTCAGGATGGGGTGTGTCGGGCATTACGACGGGCGCCGGACGGGCGTTGGGCTCTGTCTACTCCGCCAGGGGACGGCGCAACGGGCAAGTGTTGTGGCTCAATCTTCTTCGCGTAGCAAGCGGAGAGGGGCGTGGTTGGCCCAGCCTTCTTGTGGCCAGTTGAACCAGCCGGAGGAGGCGTAGGTGCCGCCGTCGGGGTGCAGGGTGGTGCCGGTGAGGTAGGTGGACAGGGCCGAGGCCAGGAACACCACGCAGTGGGAGATGTCGGTGGCCGTGCCCACCCGGCCCATCGGGATGGCGATGCGCACCCCGGCTGGATCGTGCAACGCGTTGTCCGAGTGCGGCATCCGGGCCAGGCTCGGCGTCGGTACGTAGTCCGGGGCCACATTGTTGACCCGGATGCCGTCCGGGGCGACCTCCACCGCGAGGGTGCGGGCGAACTGCTCCACCCCCGCCTTGGCGGCCGCGTAGACCGCGAAACCCGGTGCGGCGCGGTGCGCTTCGATCGTGGTGATGTTGACGATGCTGCCGCCGCGCCCACCCGCCCGCATCCGGGGCACGGCCAGCGCGCAGGCGTGCAGCACGGTGCCCAGATTGGCGCGGATGAGCGCGTCCCAGCCCTTCGGCGCCGTCTCGGTGAACGGGGCGCGAAACGTGCCGCCGACCACATTGACCAGGGTGTCCACCCGGCCCCAGCGCGCGTCCACCGCGTCGAAGAACGACTCGAGTGTCGCCGGGTCGCGAGCGTCGCCGAGCTGGACCAGCGCGTCGCGGCGGTCTGCGGCCAGCTCGCGCCGCAGCGTTTCGGTGGCCTCGGAGTCCTTGTCCAGCACCGCGATTCGCACTCCGTTGGCGGCCAGGTCGGTCACGATCGCCCGCCCGAGGCCACCGGCGCCCCCGGTCACCACGGCGACCGTGCCGTCCAGACCCGCGCGCTGCTCGAACCAGTTCACCACGCCACCTTGCCGAGATAGGTGTCGCCGAAGGCGGCGACGAAGTCGAGCGTGGCTCGGTAGTCGCGGGTCCGGTGCGACACCACCACCCAGTCCACGCCCACCTCGGCGGCCTCCGCCAGCGCGGCGCGGTGCCGGTCGGCATCGAGGTCCGGATTCGCCAGTCCCGCACCCTGATACGAGTAGACCAGGGCGATGTGCTCGGTGCGCCCGGCTGCCGCCGCGTCCGCGCGGATCTTCGCGATGGCGCGGCCGACATCCGCGAGGGTGCCCAGGGCCGGGGTGCGAGCCGTCGTACTCAGTTCCGCGCCACCGGTCATCGGGATCCATCCCTGCGCGTGCGTGGTGACGCGGCGGCGGCTGAGTGCGGAGTTGCCGCCGATCCACATCGGGATGGGCTGCTGCACCGGCCGTGGCCGCGCCACCACGTCGCGGGCGTCGAAGTGGCGGCCCGCATAGCTGAACGGCTCGCCGCTCCAATGCCGGGGCAGCACCTCGAGCGCCTCGTCGAACAGGGCGTTGCGCTCGTCGAAATCGACTCCGAGCGCGTGGAATTCGCTCTTCTGGTAACCCGCGCCGAGCCCGAGCACCATCCGGCCGCCGGAGAGCTTGTCCAGGGTGGCCGCCGCCTTGGCCAGCAGCATCGGATTGCGGTACGGCGCGACCGACAGGTAGGTGAGCAGCCGCAGCCGCTCGGTCGCCGCCGCCGCGAAGGCCAGGGCGACGAACGGGTCCAGCGTCTGATGCCCGCCCGCGCCCAGCCAGCGCGCGCCCGGCGCCGGATGCTCGCTGAGCGAGATCGCGTCGAATCCGTACTGCTCGACCGCGGCCGCGACCTCCGGCAGCGGGCCCGCGTCGAGCAGGTCGCCCGCGTAGCCCGCGGATTCGGGGTAGTGGAAGATGAATCGCATCGCAGGTGCCCGTCCTTCGTCAGCGTCGGCCGTGTTCGACCTGGTTGAACGGCACATCGCGATCGGCGGCGTATTCGCGCGGCATGCCGAGCACACGCTCGCTGATCACATTGCGCGCCATCTCGGTGCTGCCCCCGGCCAGGCTCCACGCCGCCCGGAACAGGTAGTCCAGACCGACCTGGGTGGTGTCGGCCGGATCGCCGGGCGCGTGCGTGGCGGCCGTCGGCCCGGCGATGCGCACCGCCGTATCCGTTTGCAGCCAGGCGTTCTCGGCGCTGAACAGCCGGGTGATGGCGCCCGCCGCGGGCGGGAGCGCGCCACTGGTGATCGCGGCCGTGACATGCTCGATGAGCTGGTCGCGCACGACATTCATGGCGCGCGCCGCGCCGATGTCCTCCCGCGTGCGCGGATCGCCGAATTGCCCGGTGGCACGGGCGAGTTCGACGAGCTGGTTCGCCTCACCGCCCAGATGCGGGCGGGCGCCGCTGGTGTAGGGCGAGGTGCCGCCCAGCGCGGCCCGCTCGTGGCCCAGCAGCTGCGAGGCCGCCTCCCAGCCCGCGTCGACCTGGCCGAGCACCGCCTCGGGCGGCAGCGCCACGTCGTCGAAGAACTCCTGGCAGAACTCGGTCGAACCGGTCACCTGCTTGATCCGCTGCACCGTGACGCCCTCGGCGTGCACCGGCACCAGAAACAGGGTGAGCCCGCGGTGTTTGGGCACGTCCCAGTTGGTGCGGGCCAGGCACAGTCCGTAGTCGGCGGCGTACGCGCCGGAGCTCCAGATCTTGGAGCCGTTGAGGATCCAGCGCTCGCCGTCGCGTTCGGCGCGGGTGGTGAGCCCGGCGAGATCCGATCCGCCGCGCGGTTCGGACAGGAACTGCACCAGGATCTCCTCGCCGCGCAGCACGGCCGGCAGATGAGCGCGCTTCTGCTCCTCGGTGCCGAGATCGAGCAGCGTTGCCGCGCAGATGGACAGCGTCGGCACGTTCAGCAGCAGCGGCATCTCGTAGGGGATCGACTCCTCGGTGAAGGCGAGCTGATGCGCCGGGGACAGGCCCTGCCCGCCGTACTCGGCGGGGAAACAGATGCCGGCGAACCCGCCGTCGTAGAGGATTCGCTGCAACTGCCGGGCCCGGTCCCAGGCCCCCTCGGAGTAGGACTCGGCGGGTCCCGGGGGAGCGGGTGGCAGATGGTCACGCAACCAGTCGCGCGCACGGGCGCGGAACTCGGCGACGGGCTCGATTCCGGTGGCGGGCTCCAGGTCGATCGCCATGGGCGGCACTGCCTTTCGTGAGAGCGGGCGCGGCTCAGGCGGCCGCGGTGTCGAGTAGGTCGGTGATGTGGCGGCGGTGTTCCTCCGGCGTGCCGTACAGGGCCCGGCCCAAGGTGATCCGGCGCAGGTACAGGTGCAGGTCGTGCTCCCAGGTGACGCCGATGCCCCCGTGCAGCTGCACGCAGTCCTGCGCGATCGCCGGACTCTGGGCTCCCACATAGGATTTCGCGATGCTGACGGCCTCTTCGGCGGCCGCCGCCCCGTCGTCCCAGGCCGCCGCGGCGGCGGCCGAGGTGGCCCGGCACGCCTCGAGCCAGGTCTTGTTGTCGGCCATGCGGTGCTTGAGCGCCTGATAGGAGGCCAGCGGGCGGCCGAAGGTATAGCGGTCCGACAGCCAGCCCAGGGTCGCCTCCAGCGCGCGTTCGGTGGCGCCGACCATCTCGGCCGCGGTGAGCGTGGCGGCGGTGAGCGCCTGTGCGCGCACGGCGGCCGCGGCGTCGTCGCCGGTGTGGACCACCGCGTCCGCATCGACCGCGACATCGTCGAACGACACGCGCGCGGTGCGCCGGACCAGATCCAGGGTCCAGCCGGGAGTCACCGTCACCCCCGGCGCATCGGCGTGTACCAGCACCTGCACCGGGCCCTCCGGGCCGCGCGCGGTGACCAGGAACAGGTCCGCCTGATCGGCGGACTCGACGCGATCCTTCACGCCGGCGAGCCGGTAGCCGCTGCCGTCGGGTACCGCCCGGGTGCCCGGCGCGTCGATGGTCAGGGGCGGGAAGCCGCGACCCGGCTCGTAGATCGCCCAGGTCGCCACCTCCGCACCGGCGAGCACGGCGGTCACGACCCGCGAGTGCGTGCCCGCGGCCGAGGCCAGGCCCGCGAGCACCGCGTTGGTGGTGACGAACGGTCCCGGCGCGCACGCCCGGCCCAGTTCGGTCGCGATCAGGGCCAGCTCGGTCATCGGGCGGCCGGAGATCGTTCCGCCGCCGAGGTTCTCGGGCGCCAGCATGGCCGTCCAGCCCAGTTCCGCGCCGCGCCGCCACCACTGGCGGTCGAAGCCGGTCCCCGCCTCGCCGAGCGCGCGGACGGTGCTCACCGGCATCGTGTCGGCGAGGAAGTCACGTGTGGTCGATTGGAAGAACCGCTGGTCCGCGGTGGGGTCCTGGGGCATGGGGCCGGTCCTCTGGTTGACGCCGAGCTGGACATGTGGAAATCTCATACTCACAGATGAGAGCCATATTCTCAATCATGGAAGTCAACTGGCAACGTGGGTCGGGCGGTATTCCGGCCGGAGTGTCGAAGGGAACCGTCGAGTCGTGAAAAACTTCGAAGAGCTGGACTTCTTCCTCGGGCGGGAACTGGTCGACGATCCGTATCCGTATTTCGACGCCCTCCGTGCGCAGTGCCCGGTCACCCGCGAGAAGCACCACGACGTGATGATGGTGACCGGTTACGACGAGGCGCTCGAGGTCTACAACGACGTCGAGCGGTTCTCCTCCTGCATTTCGGTGACCGGTCCGTTCCCCGGTTTCCCGGTGCCGCTGGACGAGACCTCGGATGTGAACGCGCTGATCGCCGAACATCGCGACTCGCTGCCGATGAGCGATCAGCTGCCGACCCTCGATCCGCCGGTGCACACCGACCACCGCGCCCTGCTGATGCGGCTGATCACCCCGAAGCGCCTCAAGGAGAACGAGGCGGCGATGTGGGAGATCGCCGACCGGCTGCTGGACGGATATCTGGCCGGCGGCGGGGGCGACGTCATCCGCGAGTTCGCCGGTCCGTTCACGCTGTACGTGATCGCCGATCTGCTGGGGGTGCCGCAGGCCGACCAGGAGGAGTTCCTGCAAGCGCTGCAACGGGATCCGCATCGGGAAGGGTCCAGTGTCGGCAGCACCGACGGGGAAGGCATGTCGCACAACCCGATCGAGTTCCTGTACGCCCGGTTCTCGTCGTATGTCGAGGACCGGCGGGCCAACCCGACCGGCGACGTGCTGACCAGTATGGCGACCGCGACGTTCCCGGACGGCCGCCGGCCGGAGGTGATCGATGTGGTGCGGGTGGCGGCCAATCTGTTCTCCGCCGGGCAGGAGACCACCGTGCGGCTGCTCAGCTCGGCGCTGAAGCTGCTGGCCGAGCGTCCCGACATCCAGCGGTATCTGCGCGAGGACCGCAGCCGGATCCAGAACTTCATCGAGGAGTCGCTGCGGATGGAGAGCCCGGTGAAGGGCGACTTCCGTCTGGCGAAGGTGCCGACCACGGTCGGCGGGACCGAGGTGCCGGTGGGCACGGTGCTGATGGTGGTCAACGGCGCCGCCAACCGCGACCCGCGCCGCTTCGAGGACCCGACCACGTTCGAGGCCGGCCGTCCGAACGCGCGCTCGCACTTGGCTTTCGGGCGCGGCGTGCACACCTGTCCGGGCGCGCCGCTGGCGCGCGCGGAAGCGCGGGTGGCGATCGAGCGGCTGCTGGAGCGCACCACCGACATCCGGATCGACGAGAGCGTGCACGGACCGGTGGAGGCTCGAAAGTTCCACTACCTGCCGACGTTCATCCTGCGCGGGCTCACCTCGCTGCATCTGAAGTTCGACCGTGAGGAGACGGCGCGATGAAGGTCACCGTCGACGACGACCGGTGCCGCGGCCACGGCGTCTGCCTGGGTCTGTGTCCCGAGGTGTTCGAGCTGACCGACTACGGCTACGCCGAGGTCACCGTCACCGATGTGCCCGAGCAGCACGAGCAGGCGGTGCGGGACGCCGAACAGGCCTGCCCGGAACGCGCCATCACGATCGAGTAGGGCCCGGGTTCGGTTCCGGCGCGGGTAGTCCGATGGTGATGGCGGCGTTCAGGATTCCCAGATCCGCGCCGAGTTCGGCGGCGAGGGCGCGTGCCACCGCGATGTCCTTGCCGAGGAATTCGCCGACCGAGGCGCGGAAGGCGTCGACGGCGCCCTTGGCCGCGATGCTCGCCAGGGCACGGCCGCTGCTGCTGGCGTGCGGCAGCGCGGCGAGCAGGGTCGATTCCTCGAGTCCCAGCTGGCCGCCGAGGCGTACGGCGTCGGCGACGAGACCGATCTGGGCGGCGAACAGCGTGTTGTTGACCAGCTTGACGCGCTGCCCGGCGCCCGTGCCGCCGACATGCAGTACCGGATCGGCATAGGCGGAGAAGACATCTCGCGCGCGGGCGATCGCGGCGCTCGTGCCGCCCGCGAACACGGTGAGGTGTCCGGCCGCGATATCGTGCGGGCCGCCGCTCACCGGCGCGTCGACCACCTCGATGCCGCGCGGCCGCGGCGCGTCGGCGATGGCGGCCACCGTCCGCGGGCTGCCGGTGGTGTGCACGACGACCACGGCGCCGCGTGGCAGGACGGACAGCACCGGGCCGTCCAGGCACACCTCACGCACCTGCTCGTCGCTGAACACGCACACGACGAAGACCGCTGCGCCATGGGCAGCCGCGGCAGCGGATTCGACCGGCTCGGCACCGAAACCGGCCAGCGCCGAACAGCTTTCGGTCGTCCGCCCCACCACCCGTACCGTATGCCCGGCGCCCACCAGCCGGTCGACCATCGGCCGCCCCATGCGCCCGGCCCCCGCGAACCCGATCAGCACCGCGACCTCCGCGCCGAGTATCGCCCGCCGCAGCCGGGGCGGTGGCGGCCCGGCGTCGCGGCCCCGGCGGTGCGCGGGCAGCCCCGTGCGGGGGAGCGCGTAGGGGTCGGCATCGCGGTTCGGGTCGCGGGTGAGCAGTCGTTCGCGGGGTAGCGTGCGGGCCTCAGCATCGCGGTTCCGGTGACGGGTGTGCTGTTCTGCGATCGGGCGGGTTCGGCATGGCGAAATCCCTTCAGCGAGTGCGGTTCATGAACGCGAGGGTGGTGTCGGCGGCGTCGAGCACGATGCCCGGGCGCACGCCCGAGGCGTCGGCGAGGTCGGCGATCAGGCCGACGTCCTTGCGGAGGAGGTCACCGGCGTGGGCGGCGAGGCGGTCGAGGGTACCGCCGGCGGCGACGACGCGGCCCAGGGCGAAGCTGTCGGCGGTGCCGTGCGTGATCACCTCGCCGAGCCGGGCGGGGTCGATGCCCAGCGCCCCGGCCAGGGTCAGGGTACTGGTGGCCGTGGCCAGGTTCGCGGTGAACAGCAGGTTGTTGAGCAGCTTGGCGGTCTGCCCGGCACCGACGTCACCGAGGTGCACGATCGGGTTCGCGTAGGTCTCGAATACCGGGCGGCCGCGCTGCACCGCCTCGGCGTCTCCGCCGACCATCACCAGCAGCGTGCCCGCCTCCGCTGCCATTCCGCCGCCGCTGACCGGCGCGTCGAGGAGCGTCACCCGTTGCGCCGCGGCCACTTTCGCCAGTTCCCGGCAGGTTTCGGGATGTACCGTGGAGTGCACGGCGACGATCGATCCCGGTGCGATCCCGGCCAGCACGCCGTCGTCGCGGGTGAGCACCTCCCGCACGTCGTCGTCGCCGACCACGCACAGGCACACCAGGTCGCTCCGCGCGGCCAGCGCGGCGGGGGAGCCGGCGGTGGTGGCCGGGGTGTCGGCGAAGGGTTCCAGCGACGCCGCGCGCCGCGCCCACAGCGTGGTGGGGTACCCGCTCTCGGCGATGCGCCGCGCCATCGGGCCACCCTGACTGCCCAATCCGATGAATCCGACCCGCATCAGCGCACCTGGTCCTTCGTCGTCGATACGGTGGTGGAATCCTGCGCGGGGCGGTAGAAGACGGCGAGCAGCCCGGCCGTGGCCAGCACGCCCAGGATCAGCGCGATGCCGCCACCGGCCCACCCGGTGATCTCGATGCCCGCCGCGTGATCCACCGACAGCCACCCCGGCCCGAGCAGGCCCAGCGCCAGCGCGGCGACCGCCAGCACGAGCACGTACTCGTAGCCCTCCTTGAACACGAAGAACCCGTTGCGCCGGTGCGCCAGCAGCCCGGCGACCAGCATCACCGACACGATCGCCGCCGCGGCGAACGGGGTGAGCAGCCCGAGCGCCAGCAACGCTCCCGCTCCCACCTCGGTGAGCACACTCAGCCACGCCTGGAGTACGCCGTTGCGCAGCCCGAGCGAGGCGAACCAGCGGCCCGTGCCCGCGATCCTGCCGCCGCCGATCCAGTGGTTGACGCCGTGCGCGATCATCGTGCCGCCCACGACCAGTCGCAGCAGCAACAGCGCTACATCGCCGGCCTCCATATGCCTCACCTCCCTGGCGGCGTCTGCGCGCCGCCGTCGAATTGCCGTGCGGGACCGGAGAACTCACCGGTCGCGGCGGCCACCACGCACTCCTCGACGAAGCCGAGCAGCTTCAGGTGGTACGCCGCAGCCGTGTACCCCAGGCTGATGTTGTGCCCGGTGTTCGGCTGCAGATTGACTACCACCCGCGGCGCCGCTGTGAACAGTGCCGCGATCCCGGCGAGTTCCTCGGGATCGTTGCGCCACACCGTCTCGTGGTCGCCGGCGCTCCAGCGCACCGGAATTCGCACCATTCCGGCCAGCCGGGGGAGTTCGCGGTCGGGCCAGTCGGTGATCGCCGCCGCCTCCAGCTTGGGGCCGGGTACGCCGATCGCCGCGCCGCCCACCAGATCCGGTGGATACAGCCGGTCGGGGTGCCACAGCAGCGCGCCGAGCCCCGGCGGCCGGGTGCCGTGCGGCCGCGGGCTCCACAGCACGCGCTCGGCCTCGGGATGATGCCGTCGCCCGCTGCCCGCGAGTTCCACGCCCAGCAGCGCGCGGCCGCGGCGGTCCTCGGCCGACATGCGCAGGGCGAGTTCGCATCCGGCCGAGTGGGCCACGAGGAATACGCCCGCACCGCGGGGCCGGTCGCCGAGGTGGGCGTCGATGCCGCCGTACATCAGCCCGACGCGGCGTTCCGGCCGGGTCAGCCGGTCCGCGAACGGGCCCGAATTCCCGTAGCCGGGCCGGTCGAGCGCCAGCACCGTGTACCCGAGTCGGCGGGCGGTGCGCAGCAGCGAGAGCCCGGGATGGCCCGGGCAGTCGAAGTACGCCGACGTCGTACCGCCGCCGTGCAAGGCCACCAGTACCGCGCGCGGCGACGGCGCCTCGGCCAGTAGTCCCGATACCGGGATGCCGTCCACGTCGGCGAGCACCGCGGCGGGCGCGCCGTCGTCGGCCGGCAGCAGCTCGGTCTGCGTGAGAGTCATTGCGCGACATTCGTGTTCACGGCGATCACGACTGCGTCCGCAGCAGTATCGCGCCGCCGGGCGTGAGCCCGCCGCTGGACACGACCGCGACCCGGGCGCCGTCGACCTGCCGCGCGCCCGCCGTCCCGCGCAGCTGCACCACCGCCTCGTGCAGCAGGCCCATGCCGTGCGTGCGGCCGTGCGAGAGCTGGCCGCCGTGCGTGTTGACCGGAATCGTGCCGTCGCGGGCGATGGCCTTGCCGCCGTGGAGGAAGTCCTTGGCCTCGCCGATACCGCAGAACCCGAGCGCCTCGATCCAGGACAGGCAGTTGAAGGTGAAGCCGTCGTAGAGTTCGGCGACGTCGACGTCGGCGGGCCGCAGCTCGGTGCGGCTCCACAGGTGCGCGGCGGGCCCGAGCACCTGCGGCTCGTGGGTCAGCGTGCTCTGGTCCCACTCGATGCGCTCGATGATCTGGGTGCCCACGGCCTCCACCAGTATCGGCGGCACCGCGAGATCGCGCGCGGCGTCCTTCGCCGACACGATCACCGCGATGGCGCCGTCGCAGGGCACGTCGCAGTCATAGAGGCCGAACGGGGTGGTGATGGTCCGGGCGGTGAGATAGTCGTCCATGGTGAGCGGATCCCGGTACACCGCGGTGGGTTCCAGTTCGGCGTTGGCGCGCTGGTTCAGCGCGATCCAGCCGAGCGTCTCACGGGTGGTGCCGTAGCGGTGGAAGTGCCGCTGCGCGTTCTGGGCCAGGGTGTGCGCGGCGGAGGTGGCGCCGAAGGGCATCATCCAGCTGGTGGTGCGCCCGCCCGACGGCTTGATCCGGCCGGTCCTCATCAGCTCGTTGAACGTCGCCTCCCACAGCGTGCGGAAGCACAGCACGTGCCGAGCCAGCCCGGCCGCGACGGCCGTCATCGCGGCAATCACCGAGCCGCCCGGACCGAAGGTCTCGATGCCGCCGTTGTGCCAGGTGGGCCGCAGGCCGAGGGCGGCCTCCACGGCGGTGATGCCGCCCTCGCCGAATCCGCCCAGATTGCCGCCGCCCGGATAGGAGGCGAGGCCGTCGATGTCGTCTAGGGTCAGCCCGGCATCGGCGACGGCGCGCTCACACGCCTCCACGGTCAACTCCAGCGGCGGCACCATCAGCCGCCGGCCCAGCCGGGACATGCCGATCCCGGTGAGCGCCACCTTGTCCTCGAACTTGTCCTGCCGGATCATCGGCCGCACGTGTTCGGCGAACCGGCTGGGGTCGATCTCGTCCACCGGCAGCGGGGCGGGCGAGGGCTGCTCGGCGGCGGGCCGGAACAGCGGCAGCCAGACATCGTCGTCGCGCCGGAACACGACCTCCAGCCGCATGCCCAGGGCCAGCTCGTCGGGGTCGGTGTCGATGATGTTGGTGGTCAAGCGGACTCGCGGATCCTCCACCAGCGCCACCTGTGCCACCACGTAGGGGGCCGGGAGCCCGGGCATCGAGAACCGGTGATTCACCGTGAAACTCGACAGCACGGCCGCGCCGGACACCTCCCGCACGCCCAGATCGTGCCCGCGGCAGTACCGGCACAGCGGCTGCGGCGGATGGATCAGCGCGGCGCAGGACCGGCACTCCTGGATCCGCAGCGTGCCGTCGGCGCCCGCGGTCCAGAAGAATTCGGTGTCCGGGGTGAGCAGGGGCAGTGGCCGCCCGGACGGCTCGGCCCGCGATGCAGGGGTCTGCTCGGCCACAGCGCCTCCTCGTGATGTCGCAAGCCGCCGCCGCGGCCGGGGCGCAGCGCCGCCGCGGCCGGGGTCGCCGGATGCTGTGTGGTGTCCGGCTATTCGGCGATGGAGATCGCGCGTTCGGGGCACGAGTGCACGGCCTCGCGTACCTGTTCGCGCTGGTCGTCGGGGACCGATTCGTCGACCGGGGACGAATGGCCGTCGATCTCGCTCAGTTCGAACGACTTCGGGGCGATCATCGCGCACAGCGTGTGCCCTTGGCAGCGTTCCTGATCGACATGGACCTTCACGACGTACTTCCTCTCGGATGGGACAGCGGTGGTGGGCGGGCTCAGGTGTTGCGCCCGCCGTTGACGCCGATGATCTGGCCGGTGATGTAGCCGGCCTCCTCGGAGATGAGGAACGCGCAGGTCGCCGCGATGTCGGCGGGCGTGCCGACGCGCCGGACCGGCGTGCGCTGGATGTGGTCCTCGACCGAGCCGCCGAGCCGGCGCGCCTCCTCGGAACGGCGCAGCATCGGGGTGTCGATGAATCCGGGCGGCACGGCGTTCACCGTGATGCCCGACGGCCCGAGTTCCAGCGCCAGCGCCTTGGTGAGGCCGTTGACCGCCGACTTCGCCGACACGTAGTGCGACATGAACGGCTGGCCGGAGTGGGTGCTGGAGGAGGAGATGTTGACGATGCGCCCCCAGCCCGCCGCCAGCATGTCCGGCAGCACCGCCTGCACGCAGTGGAAGACGCCGTTGAGGTTGACGTCGATCACCCGCTGCCATTCGGGGAAGGAGATGTTCTGGAACCGCTTGAAGCCGTCCACGCCGGCCGCGTTCACCAGCACGGTCACCGGGCCGAGTTTCGCGCGCACGTCGGTCAGCGCCGCGGCGATCTCCTCGGGGTCGGTGACGTCGGCCCGGAAGGCGAGGTCGTCGTCGGTGGGCGGGTTCAGATCCAGTGCGGCGACGTGGAATCCGTCGCTGCGCAACCGCTGGGCGATGCCGAGGCCGATACCCGAGGCGCCGCCGGTGACCACTGCCGTCTTCACGCCGGGCGCCCCTTCCCGGTGATCCGCGGGCGCGCCGGGCCGCTCGGCGCCCTCGTCGCGGGAGTGCGTGTAGTCTCGAGCACAAGAATCTCCCTTCCAAGTATGAGAACCGTACTCTCGTCGCGTTTGGGTCCGCAAGGGTCGCGCGCCGGGCCGCCCGGACGCAACGGCCTGCGCGCCGATGCCGAGATTTCGCGCAGGCCACCGGTTTGTGGCGAGTTGTTACGCCCCCGGCCTATGAATGTTACATTCTCAGATATCGAGAATGAAGTTTCCATAGATCGGCGAGGAGACGGGATGTCAACGCAGGAACAGGCGGTAGCGGTAGCGCGGCGGCTGCTGATCGATGGGCAGCTGGTCGAGACCGGCCGCACACTCGCCTCGCTCGATCCCGCGACGGGCGCGGTGTACGGGCACGCGCCCGAGGCGGGCGTGGCCGAGGTGGACGCGGCGGTCGCGGCGGCGCGGCGGGCCTTCGACACCACCGACTGGCCGACGAACCCGCAGTTCCGGGCGCACTGCCTGCACCAGCTGTACCAGGCCCTGCGCGACAACGTCGAGGAACTGCGGGAACTGACCATCGCCGAGGTCGGCGCGACGCGCATGCTCACGCACGGCAACCAGCTCGAGACGCCGTTCGAGATCGTGCGCTACTACGCCGGATTGCTGGCGGACTACCCGTGGACCGAGGATCTCGGCGACGTGGAGATCCGCGGCCAGCGGCACCACCGCTGGGTGGAGAAGGAGGCGGCGGGCGTCGTGGCCGCCATCGCCGCCTACAACTACCCGCATCAGCTGGCGCTGGCCAAGCTCGCGCCGTCGCTGGCGGCCGGCTGCACCGTGGTGCTCAAGGGCGCGCCGGACACCCCGCTGGCCACCCTGGCGCTGGGCGAGATCATCGCGAACCACACCGACATTCCCGCCGGCGTGGTGAACGTGCTGTCGGGCTCGGACATCGAGGTCGGCAAGCGGATGACCACGCACCCGGACGTCGATGTCGTCACCTTCACCGGTTCCACACCGGTGGGCAGGCAGATCATGGCCGCCGCCAGCGCGACGCTGAAGAAGGTGTTCCTGGAACTGGGCGGCAAGTCGGCGATGATCCTGCTCGATGACGCCGACTACACCAAGGCCGCCCAGTTCGCGGCGTTCAGCATCGCCAGCCACGCGGG
The DNA here is from genome assembly GCF_014466955.1 of Nocardia wallacei. Classification (NCBI taxonomy): domain Bacteria; kingdom Bacillati; phylum Actinomycetota; class Actinomycetes; order Mycobacteriales; family Nocardiaceae; genus Nocardia; species Nocardia wallacei. Next base: position 3,101,363 of record NZ_AP023396.1, read on the forward strand.
CCAGGGCTGCGCGCTGACGACCCGCGTCCTGGTGCCGCGGCAGGATCACGACAAGGTGGCCGAGATGATCGCCGCCACCCTCGGATACGTGACCTACGGCGATCCCAGCGATCCGAAGACCTATATGGGCCCGCTGATCAGCGAGCGCCAGCGCGACAAGGTCGACGGCCTGGTGCAGCGCGCGGTCGCCGCGGGCGCCACCCTCGTCACCGGCGGCGAGAAGGTGGACCCGGGCTACTTCTACAAGCCCACCCTGCTGTCGAATGTCGACCCGGACAGCGAGATCGCGCAGGAGGAGGTGTTCGGCCCGGTGCTGGCGCTGATCTCCTACACCGACGACGACGACGCCGTGCGGATCGCCAACAACTCCATCTACGGCCTGTCCGGCGCGGTGTTCGGCGCCGACGCCGAACGCGCCAAGGCGGTGGCCCGGCGCATCCGCACCGGCACGATGAGTGTCAACGGCGGCAACTACTTCCACCCGGACGCCCCCTTCGGCGGCTACAAGCAGTCGGGCATCGGCCGCGAGATGGGGCGGCTCGGGCTGGAGGAATTCCTGGAGCACAAGACGCTGGCGGAGGTGGTGTCGTGAGCAAACCGCTGGAGGGCATCCGGGTGCTCGAGGTCGCGATGTACGGTTTCGTCCCGTCCGCGGGCGCCGTGCTGTCGGACTGGGGCGCGGATGTGGTCAAGGTCGAGCACGCCGTCACCGGTGACCCGCAGCGCGGGCTGCGCCAAGTGGGCGCGTTCAAGATCGAGGGCGACCCGAATCCCAATGTGGAGCATGCCAATCGGGGCAAACGCAGCATCGGCGTGGACATGTCGGTGGCCGAGGGGCGCGAGGTCGTCTACGACCTGGCGCGGCGGGCCGATGTGTTCCTCACCAGTTTCCTGCCGCGGGCGCGCGCCAAGTTCGGCATCGACGTGGACGACATCCGCGCGGTGAACCCGGGCATCATCTACGCTCGCGGCAGCGCGCTGGGTCCGCGCGGCCTCGAATCCGATCGCGGCGGCTACGACATGACCGCGTTCTGGTGCCGTGGCGGTGTCGCGGCCACCGTCACCCCGCCCGGCACCGAGGGCATGATCTCGCCGCCCGGACCGGCGTTCGGCGACACCATCTCCGGCACCAATCTCGCCGGCGGCATCGCGGCCGCGCTGGTGAAGCGGGAGCGGACCGGGGAGCCCTCGATCGTCGACGTGTCACTGCTCGGCAGCGGTCTGTGGTCCATCGGGCATACGGTCGCGTTGTCGGCGTATCAGGACAAGCCGATGGTGGCGCCGGTGCCCGGCACGCACGGCGCGCCCACCAACCCGCTGTCGGGGCTGTACGCCACCGCCGACGAGCGCTACCTGTCGTTCGTGATGCTGCAACCGGCCAAGTTCTGGGCCGACGTGTGCCGCCACATCGACCGGCCGGAACTCGCCGACGACCCGCGCTTCGCCGACGCCGCGAAGATCGCCGAGCACACCGCCGAGGCGGTGCGGATCCTGCGCGAGGTGATCGCGAAGCGCACGCTGGCCGAGTGGACCGAGCGCTTCGCCACCCTCGCCGGACCGTGGGCGCCGGTGCAGGATTCGCGGCAGGTGACCGCCGACGCGCAGATTCGCGCCAACGAATATCTGCTCGACGCGGGCGAATTGGAGCTGGTGTCCAGCCCGGTGCAGTTCGATGTGACCGCGCCGGACCTGCGGCCAGGTCCGGAATTCGCGGCCCAGACCGAGGAGGTGCTGCTCGAACTCGGGCTGGACTGGGACCGCATCATCGCCCTGAAGGCCGCCGGCGCGGTCGCCTAGGACGGGTGGAGGAGGCACCGATGCCCTACATCGGGTCGATCGGGACGTACCTGCCCTGCTGGGGCAGCCGGCACAGCCGCGCGACCGGTGACGACGAGGACGCCGTGACGCTGGCGGTCGAGGCCGGGCGGGCGGCGCTGGCGGGCGGCGTCCCGGTGGAGCGCGTGGTGCTGGTCAGCCGGGACATGCCGCTGGTGGACAGCAGCAATGCCGCGGTGCTGCTGGCCGGTCTCGGGCTGGATCCGGAGCTGGAGGTGATCGAGCGATTGGGCGGCGCACCGGCGACGCTGGACGCGCTGAGTTCGGCGCGCCCGCGCACGGTGGTCATCGGTGTCGACGTCGAACCCGCGGGCGCGGCGGCGGTCTGGGTGTCCGAGCGGGAGGGCCTGCAGGTCCGGATCGCCTCCCGTGTCGCGCGCAGCCTGCCCGCCCGCACCCGCAACGCGGTCGGCGCGGTCCACGACTACGGCGATCCGCGGCTGTTGCACGAGCGCGGGCTGGTGGCGTCGCTGTCGGCGGCATGGCTCGACACGCCCGTGGCGGTCGCGGGGGTCGACCACAAACAGGCTGCGGCGCAATGTCTCACACCGCCGCGACTGCCCACGCTGGGCGCCAGTTCCGGGCTGTTCGCGCTGGCCTGGATGGGCGAGCGCGGCGAGGCGGGGTTGCTGGTCGGGGTGGAGCAGGCCAATCTGTCCGGGGTCACGGTGGTCGCCGGGCCGACCGCGGTGCGGCGCAGCGAACCGGCCGCGCGGGCGCTGCCCGCGGGCGAATACGTCCCCGGCGGCGATCTGCCGATCTCGCTGGCCGCCTACGAGCGGGCCTTCGAGGCCAAGGTGCGCTGGGAGGCCGGACGCCACGGCGACAGCGCGGAATTGGATTTCCCGCCGCGCTATCGGATCGGTCCCGACGGCGCGCTGAGCACCGACTACACGCTGGTGCCGTTGCCGCGCACCGGGGTGGTCTACGCGGAGACGACCGTGCGCATCCCCGTGCCCGGCTCGCGCAGTCCCTATTCGCTGGTGCTGGTGGAGCTCGACGACGTGGGTGTGCGGGCGCTGGCGAAGGTGACCGGCGCCGACCCCGGCAGTGTCGGCATCGGCGCCCGGGGTCGCATGGTGCTGCGCCGGGTGGCGGTGCGCTCCGGCGTGCCGGACTACGGCTACGCCTTCGAGCCCGCTGCGGAGGCGAAATGAACGCTGCCGGAAACGGATTCGCGGTGTCCGGAGGTACCGCGCGCCGCGCGGTGCCGCGGGCGGTACGGCTCGATGGCTGGAGGGAATCGCCATGCGGAAGGTAGCCGTCGTCGGTGCGGGGATGACGCCGTTCGCCGAGCATTTCGCGCTCGGGATGAAGGATCTGCTGCCGATGGCGTTCGCCGAATGCGCGGCCACGGTGGACAAGGGTCTGCGCCCGGCGGATCTGCAGGCGGCCTGGTTCGGGGCGATGGGAACCACCGACGGCCCGCCCTCGGGCGTGCTGGCCGACGCGCTGGGACTGCCCGAGATTCCCGTCACCCACATCGAGAACTCGTGCGCCACAGGCAATGACGCGGTGCGCAACGCGCTGTTCGGCATCGCGTCCGGCGCGGTCGACGTGGCCCTGGTGATCGGAGCGGACAAGCTGCGCGAGACCGCGCAGAAGAACCTGCTCGGCGAGTGGGGCATGCTGATGCGGGACACGGCCTGGGACTACCAGCTGGGGCTGTTCGGGCCCGCCGGTTTCGCGCTGCACGTCAACCGCTACCTCTACGAATCCCCGGCCACCCGTGCGCATCTGGCGATGGTGGCGGTGAAGAACCATCGGCACGGCGCGCGAAACCCCAAGGCGCGTCTGCGTTTCGAGATCACCCTGGAACAGGCTCTGCAGGCCCCGATCGTGGCGGACCCGCTCGGCGTCTACGACTGTGTCCCGCAGAGTGACGGCGCGGCCGCCCTGGTGCTGGCCGCCGAGGATGTGGTGGACCGCTACACCGACCGCCCGGTGTGGGTGCGCGGCGTGGGACTGGGCCTGGATTCGGTGATGCACCAGCACAAGCGGGATCTGACCACCTTCCCGGCGACGGTCCGGGCGGCGCGGGCGGCCTTCGCCATGGCCGGCCTGCGCCCCTCCGATGTCGACGTCGCCGAGGTGCACGACTTCTTCACCGGCATCGAGCTGATCAGTTACGAGGATCTGGGTTTCGCCGACCGTTTCGAAGCGCACAAACTCCTCGAGGCGGGCGTCACCTCGATCGGCGGCAGCCTGCCGGTCAATCCGAGCGGCGGCCTGAAATCCAAGGGCCACCCACCGGGCGCCACCGGCGTCGCACAATGCGTCGAGCTGTTCGAACAGTTACGCGGCACCGCGGTCAACCAGGTCGACGGCGCGCGAATCGGCCTGGCGCACAACCTCGGAGGGCCGACCGCGGTGTCGGCGGTGACGATCCTGGAAGGCCCGCACTGAAGGCCGCGAATCCCCCGAACGCATCGGTGGCGCGCCGCGCCCCATCGCATCGTGCGGCGCTGCTATAACTGTACTGGTGAAGGCTTCCGAGCCGGTCGACGCAGAGTCTTCCCTCTCGGCCCGGGAATGTCGCCGTCATTACGACACCGGCGGATACCGGGTGCTCGGGGCGGCATCGGTCTGCCTGCTCGCTCTGATCCCGCTCGTCGTCGTGATGATCCTGCGGTCCACGGCGCCACCCCCGGGACCGACTCCGGGCACACCGCAGGGTTGCCTGTCGGTGGTCTTGCCTCGCGGGAAGGCCGACCTCGACCGTCCCTTCGAGTTCACCGCGCACCTCGATCGTGATTCCTGCGACCTCATCTCGGCGCGCTCCGATCAGGCGCTGCGGCTGAAGAAGGTACCTGTCGGAAGTCTCGTGGAGATCAAATTGACCTCGCGGCAAGAACTTTCGATCCGAGACCGCGGATCGGTCAGCAAGCCGTTCTCGGACGACGGCACGGCCGACTGGACGTGGGAACTCCGGGCCGGTGTGAAAGGTGCTTACCTGCTCTCGCTGGTGGTGACAGTTCGCGACAAGGAGTCCAAGGAGGTCGTCGACGAGAGCGAGCCGCTGTACGTCTGGATCGACGTTACGCCGACGGGCCGGCAGATCGTGGCGTCGGCGTGGTCATCGGCCACCTCGTTCCTCGATTCCGTGCCCGGGGCGATCGCCGGGCTGACGGCGCTGCTGGCCGTCGCCAGCGGCATCTGGTTCCGGTTGTCCGGGCGGAAGAAGGCGGCGAGTCGCGACGTCGACACTGCCGAACCCGTCGCCGAAGACGACACGGTACGCGAGCGCGCTGAACGGTCCGCCGCCGTACCCGCCGCACCCGCCGCACCCGCGGCGGTCATGGCTCCCGAGGAGGCGTCTGTTCCGTTCGAGGCGGCCGTGACCGCCGCGGTGGTTCACGCCACGGCCACGGGCGATCTGGTGTGGAGATCGTCTACGACCCCGGGCGACCACGCGGTCGACATCGTCGGAAGGATCGTCGAATACAACTGGCGAGATCCCGGCGACACCGGGAACGCGTATGTGACATTCGTTGCCCGCTGCGGCGACGATATCGTCGACGAGCAGGTACGAAGAGTCGGAAAAGGCAACGATCACTCGTCGTTCCGATTCGACCTGGGTAGTGGGGTGGGCGCCGGTATCGAGATCACGGATGTGACCGTCCAGGTCGGACTGAGCCTGGACCGCCAGGTAGTGGGCAGTGCCCAGACGTATCGTCCGCGATGAGTGCGCGATATCAGCGGAGCCGGTCCTTCATCACCTTGCCGGTGGCGTTGAGGGGGAGTTCGTCGAGGAAGCGGATGGAGCGGGGGACCTTGAAGCCGGCCATGCGGTCGCGGCTCCAGGCGATCAGTTCGGCCTCGCTGAGGGTGCCGCGTCTCACCACGAAGGCGCGCCCGACCTGGCCGAGGCGGTCGTCCGGGACGCCGATGACCGCGGCCTGGACCACCGCGGGGTGTTCCAGCAGGAAGCCCTCGATCTCGGCCGGGTAGGCGTTGAAGCCGCCGACGATGAACATGTCCTTCTTGCGGCCGGTGATGATCAATCGGCCTTCCGGGTCGAGCCGGCCCAGATCGCCGGTGTGCAGCCAGCCTCGGGCGTCGATCGCCTCGGCGGTGGCCTGCGGATCGTCCAGGTAGCCCTGCATCACGCTGTAGCCGCGGACGAGTACCTCGCCGTCGGCGGCGATGTCCACTTCGACTCCCGCGCAGGGCTTTCCGGCGGTGGTGGCGATCTGCTCGAAGGTGTCGCCGGGCCGTGAGGCGGTGGCGGTGCCGGCCTCGGTGAGCCCGTAGCCGGTCATGATCGACCGGAACGGCAGTTCCTCGCGGACGCGGCGGATCAGCTCGACCGGGATGTCGGCCGCACCGGTGACCGCCGCTCGCAGCGAGGACAGGTCGTGCTCGCCCCGCGCCGCCAGCAGCGAGTGGTAGAGCGTGGGCGGGCCGGGGAGCATCGTGATGCGCTCGCGCGCGATCAATTCCAGCACCCGGTCCACCTCGAACACCGGGACCGGCAGCATCGTCGCACCGCGGATCAGCGACGAGATCAGGCCCGCCTTGTAGCCGAAGGTGTGGAAGAACGGGTTGACCAGGAGGTACCGGTCGCCCTCGCGCAGATCGGCGAGATCGCACCATTCGGCGTAGAGGCGCAGGGTCTGCAGGTGATTCATCATCACGCCCTTGGGCCGCCCGGTGGTGCCCGAGGTGTAGACGATGTCGGCGATGTCGGTGCCGGCGATGTCCGCCTCGAAAGGTGTTCCACTGCTGAGGAAGCCGGACTCGAGATCCACCACGGGCACCCCGGCGGTGAACTGCGTGCCGAGGAACCCCTGTTGCACCAGAACCAGTTTCGCGCCGCTGCGCGCGATGATGTCGCCCGCCTCCTCGGTCTTGAGCCGCGTGTTCACCGGCACCAGCACGCCGCCCGCGGTGAGCACGCCGAAGGCCGCGACGATCCACTTCGCCGAGTTGGGCGCCCACACCGCGACCCGATCACCCTTGCCGACGCCCGCCGCGGCCAACGCTCCGGCGGCCCCGCGCACCCGATCGGCGAGTTCGCGGAAACTCCAGCGGATCTCACCGTCGACGACCGCTTCGGCGGCACCGAAGCGGTCGGCGGTGCTCAGGACCAGCTCCGGGATGGTCTGCCAGCTCATACCTTCAGCAGCCGCGCCAGATTGCCACCCATGATCTTGGCCTGATTCTCCAGCGGCATGTCCTTGATCTCGTGGATGTAGCGCGCGGGCTCGGCCAGACCCTCCGGATGCGGCCAGTCGGAACCGAACAGCACGTGGTCGGCGCCCATGACCTGCGACAGCCGCTCGAGGTCCTCTTCCCAGAACGGGCTGACGTAGAGGCTCTGCTTGATGGCCTCGATCGGGTCGCGGAAGCCGAAGCCCTCGGGCGCCTTCTTGTACACGTCCGACAGCTGCTGCAGCAGCGGCTCCAGCCAGGCCGAGCCGTTCTCGATGACCGCGATCTTCAGATCCGGGAACCGGTTCAGCGCGCCGTGGCACACCCATGACGCCACCGCGTCGGTCACCGGCCGCCACTGGTTGGTCATGGCGAAGGTGTTGGTCTGGAACGGCAGCATCTCCAGGCTGTTGCCGTCCCACTCCGCGTCGTAGCGGGAATAGCCGCTGTCCGAGGAGTGCATGGTGACCAGCACGTCCAGCTCCACGACCCGCTTCCAGAACGGGTCGAACTCCGGCAGCGCGAACGAGCGCATGCCCTTGAAGCCGGGCACCGGGGCCGGGCGCACCAGGATCGCCTTGGCACCGTGCTCGACCACCGCCCAGTTCAGCTCGTCGATCGCCCGCTCGACGATCGGCAGGGTGATCACCGGGACGGTGAAGATGCGGCCGGAGTGCACGAAGCTACCGTCCTGACCCCAGTCGTCGAGCATCCAGCGGTTCAGCGATTCGATCACCGCGTGGATCAGCTCGGGGTGGTTGCGCATGCGCTCCTCGACCAGGCTGGCCAGGGTCGGGAACATGAGCGCGCGCTGCAGCTGCAGCTCGTCCATGACCTTCAGCCGCGCCTCCGGATTGCGGAAGGCGTCGATCGCCTTCATCGACTTGCCGAAGATCTCCCGCCGGCTCTTGCCCTCGGGGTTGCCGTGCTTGAAGTACTCCTCCATCGCGCCGGGACGGGCCACGACCTCGAAGGTGGGGTTGGGGATGTACTCGCTGATCTGGCCGAGCACCGCGATCTTGGTGCGGCCGTTGATCTCGACGTACTGGATCGCCCCCTCGTACTCCTTGGGCAGATGCCGGGTGAGGGCTTCCTTGGTCTCGTAGAGATGGTTGTCCGCGTCGAAGAGCTGGTAGGGCAGCTCGACCTTCGTCATGGAATCCTCCTTGTCGTTCTATGAGAATGTTATTCTCTTCATTGGTGAGCCGCAATGCCCTCGCGGCGCGCGGCCGCCAGGTCGCGGCGGACCATGAACTTCTGGATCTTGCCGCTGGCGGTGCGCGGAAAATCCGCGACGACGTGCACTTCCTCCGGCCACTTCTGCTTGGCCGGACCGGCCGCGGCGAAGTGGGCGCGCAGCTCGTCCAGGGTGGGCGGGGTGCGCCCGGGGAGCAGGCGCAGCACCGCGGCCGTGCGCTCGCCCAGCCGGTCGTCCGGCACGGCCACCGCGATCGCCTCGGCGACGCCGGGCAGCGTCAGCAGCACCTCCTCGACCTCGAGCGCGCTGATGTTCTCGCCGCCGCGAATGATCATGTCGGATTTGCGATCGGTGATGGTCAGGTAGCCGTCCGCGTCGAGGACGCCGATATCGCCGGTGTGGTACCAGCCGTCGGCGTCGAAGGCGGCGGCGGTGAGGTCGGGATCGGTGTAGCCCAGGCAGAGATCCGGTCCGCGACTGAGGATTTCGCCGTCCGCGGCCAGCCGCACCTCGACCCCCGGCAGCGCCCGGCCGTCGGTGAACAGCCGCTTGTCCTCCGGTGCGGTGTGGTGCGAACCGGTGATCGAGGGATGCTCGGTGCTGCCGTAGGAGCGATAGACCACGATGCCCAGCCGCGACAGCCGGGTGGTCACCGCCGCCGGGACCGGCGCGCCGCCGAGCCCGGCGTAGCGCAGGTACGGCAGGTGCTCGGGGGTGTAGTCGGGATGGTCGAGCAGACTGGTCAGGTAGTACGGCACGCCGCCGCCGACGGTCAGCCGATGTGCGGTCATCAGTGCGAGGACCGCGGCCGGATCCCAGACGTCGACGAGGTTGATCGGTACCCGGTCCAGCACCGGGATCAGCAGCGCGTTGATCATGCCGATGAAGTGGCCGACCGGCGCCGCGGTGAGCTGGTCGCCGCGGTCGGCCGGGTACATCCCCGCCAGCTGCCGGGTCTCGTAGACCAGCGTGCGGTGAGTGTGCACCACGCCCTTCGGCGCGCGGGTGGTGCCGGAGGTGTAGGCGATCAGCGCGGGATCGGCTGGGGCGCAGCGCGTTACGCCCGGCATCGGCTCGGGGTCGAGCAGTTGCTCGAAGTCCCGCCCGACCACCGCGACCACCGGAACGCGGTCGCGCAGCTCGGCGCTGTCGGGCCGGTCGGTGGTCACGAAGACCTGCGGCCGTGCGGCGTCGAGGATGTAGGTGAGTTCCTTGTGCCCGTAGAAGTGCACGATCGGGACCACCACGGCGCCCAGGAACGCCGACGCCCAGAAGACCGCCGCGGCCTCCATCGAATTGGGCAGCTGGAAGGCGATGGTGTCGCCGGGCGCTACGCCGCGCCGGCGCAGTCCGGCGGCCAGCCGCCGGGCTACCCGCTCCACCTCGCCGAACGTGCCCGACCACGGCCGCGTCGCCGAGTGGATGCGGAATGCGGTGCCGGGCGCGGCGGCCAGGCCGGCCGCCAGCAGATCGCCGATCGTCTCGTCGGTCCACCAGCCCTCCGCCCGGTAGCGCCGGACGAGATCGAGGGGGATCGTGCGCATCGTCGAACTCCCGTCGGGCCAGGGACGTAACAGCCTTACGCTATTCTCTCAGTAAGAGAATCACATTTCCACAGGGGAGAACAAGACATGGTAGAGCTCGAGCTGGACGACGGTCTGGCGGTGGTGACCATCAATCGCCCGCACGCCCGCAATGCCATCGCCCCCGAGACGATGGATCAGTTGGAGCAGGCGATCGATGCCGCCGCCGGGGCTCGGGCACTGGCGCTGACCGGGGCGGGTGAGCGTGCCTTCGTCTCCGGCGGCGATCTCAAGGAACTCGCCGCGCTGCGGACCGAGGCGCAGGCGGCCGAGATGGCCTGGCGGATGCGCGGCGTCTGCGATCGGCTCGCGGCGTTCCCGGGGCCGGTGGTGGCGGCGTTGAACGGGCACGCGCTGGGCGGCGGGGCGGAGGTCGCGGTGGCCGCCGACATCCGGATCGCGGCCGACGACATCAAGATCGGCTTCAATCAGGTGTCGCTGGCGATCATGCCCGCCTGGGGCGGTGCCGAGCGGCTGGCCGCGCTGGTCGGCCGCGGCCGCGCGTTGCTGCTCGCGGGTTCCGGGGTGATTCTCGACGCCGCGGCCGCCGAGCGGGCCGGGCTCGTCGACCGGGTGCTGCCGCGCGCGGAGTTCGACCGGGGCTGGCGCGCGGCCGCGCGCTCGCTGGCGACGGCGCCCGCGGCCGACATCAAGCGCGTGCTGGCGGGAGCGCCGCCGGCCGAGGCCGTCGCGGCGTTCGCGCGGCTGTGGGTCGCCGAGGAGCACTGGGCGGCGGCGGACCGAGTGATGAACCGCGCCAAGTGATTTCGTCCCATGAATGCGCGCGCGACAGCATTGTACCGGCTCCCCGGCGCAGTGGTAGATATGTTGCATAATGCCGTTTCAGAGTGATGTAGATCACATGATCGCTCGAGTGAGGTTCCCGTCGCCGTCTGGGTAACCGGGTTACCGTGTTGATCGGTAGATCCCCCCGTGGGGCGTCGCGGCACTACGGTCACCGGCCCTGACCGCCGTGCGCCCACCGGAGCGACCGTCGGCTCATTCCCGGTAGCCGCCGCCTGGAAAACGGCGGCTCACCGAGCCGGCCGACTGCCGGACGGCGGGGTGCCCGTACTGTGGCCCGGCCGTTGGACCTGCCGCGATCTTCACATTCGAGAGGCGGGATGAGAACCATGGCTACACGATCCGTCGATCCCATCGAACAAGGCGTCCGGGCACTGGATTCGGCTGCGCGCCGGCGAGCGCACGCGCGACGGCGGCCCCTGCGCCACAGACTGGCGGTCGTCGCACCGAGTGCCGAGGATGTCATCCGCCATGTCGGCGGCTGGTTGTTCGACCGGACCTACGCGGGCTGGGAGGTGACCGTGCTGGTCTCCGAGTGCTCGAATGTCCGCCCGCTGGGCATCCTCGGTGCGGAGGTACTCGAACTCGAACAGTCGCTGGCCGCGCCGTTGCACGACACCTGGCCCAACGCCGTCGCGGTCGCGGCGCAGACTTACCGGGCCGACGGCCGCGTCCGGGCCGGTGTGCTGGAATGCCTGGATCGCGGCCTGGTCGAGGTGGCGGTGTGGGGTGACGGGCTGCCCGCGGAACTGGACAACCGGATCGCGCCGGTCGAGCATCGGGTGAGTGTGGCGGCCCGCGCGTTCAAAGCTTGTGCGCTGGCCGCGGCGGGTTTCCCGGCGGAACAGGTCGCGGTGACCGAGGCGTTTCGCACCGGCGAACTGCGGTCGGACCGCAGGCGGGCGGGCGATCTCGTATCGGCGCGGCCCGCCGCCGGGGTCTGATCTCGTCATAGCCGCGCGGTGACGGCGGCGATACCGGATTCCTCCGGTCATCGCCGCCGTCGCCGTGTCCGGATGCGGTTCGGACGCCGCCGAAACCTGCCCGCACCTGCTTCCGATGGCGCCACATAGATGATTGAGCAACTGTGAGAACGGTATTCCCGCTGATCGGTAACTGTGTTACCGTCCGTAGTGGTCGCCTCGATCAATGGCAGGAGTTCTCCGCATGACTGACTTCGATTCGGTGGACTACTTCACCGATCCCTCGCTCGTCCCCGATCCGCACCCGTACTTCGACCATCTGCGGTCGAAATGCCCGGTGACGCGGGAATCGCAGCACGGTGTGTACGCGGTGACCGGGTACGAGGAGTCGGTGGAGGTGCTCAAGGACGCCGAGCTGTTCTCGTCGGTGATCGCGGTGGGCGGCCCATTCCCGCCCCTGCCGTTCGAGGTGGAGGGCGAGGACATCGGCGCCTTGATCGAGCAGCACCGCACCCGGATGCCGATGTTCGAGCACATGGTCACGATGGACCCGCCGCAGCACACTTATGCGCGCTCGCTGCTGGCCCGGCTGCTGACCCCCGCCCGGCTGAAGGAGAACGAGGATTTCATGTGGCGGCTGGCGGACCGCCAGCTCGACGAGTTCCTCGAGCAGGGCCGGTGCGAGTTCCTCGCCGAATACGCCAAGCCGTTCTCGCTGCTGGTCGTCGCCGACGTGCTGGGCGTGCCCGAGGAGGACCATCAGCAGTTCCGCACGGTGCTCGGCGCCGACCGGCCCGGCGCCCGCGTCGGATCCCTCGACGACGAGGTGCTGGTGTCCAATCCGCTGGAGTGGCTGGACGACAAGTTCTCCGCGTATATCGGTGAGCGCCGGGAGAATCCGCGCGACGACGTGCTGACCTCGCTGGCGCTGGCGAAATATCCGGACGGTTCCACCCCCGAGATCATCGACGTGGTGCGGTCGGCGACGTTCCTGTTCGCCGCCGGGCAGGAGACCACCGCCAAGCTGCTGAGCGCGGCGCTGCGCGTGCTGGGCGACCACCCCGAGGTGCAGCGGCAGCTGCGCGAGGACCGCAGCCGGATCCCGGCCTTCATCGAGGAGACCCTGCGCATGGACTCGCCCGTGAAGAGCGGGTTCCGGTTGGCGAAGCGGGCGACGACCATCGGCGACGTCGAGATCCCGGTGGGATCGACGGTGATGTTCTGCCCCGGCGCCGCCAACCGCGACCCGCGCCGCTTCGAGCAGCCGCACGAATTCCGCTTGGACCGCAAGAACTTCCGCGAGCACATGGCGTTCGGGCGCGGCGTGCACACCTGCCCCGGCAGCCCGCTCGCCCGCGCCGAGGGCCGGGTGTCGATCGAGCGGATCCTGGACCGGATGCTCGACATCCGGATCGACGAGCAGCGCCACGGCCCCGCCGACGCGCGGCGCTACGACTACGAGCCCACCTACATCCTGCGCGGGCTGTCGAACCTGCACATCACCTTCACGCCCAACCCCTGAGCGGGTCGCCCGCGCGGCGGCGCACCAACGAAACGAGGTAACCATGACCGGACGGGTCGACGGAAAGGTCGCATTCATCACCGGCGCGGCACGCGGCCAGGGCCGCAGCCACGCCGTGCGGTTGGCGCAGGAGGGCGCCGACATCATCGCGGTCGACGTCTGTAAACCGGTCAGCGGCACCGACCTGATCCCGGCGTCCACGCCGGAGGATCTGGCCGAGACCGCCGATCTGGTGAAGGGTCTCGGCCGCCGCATCGTGACGGCCGAGGTGGACGTGCGCGACTACGACGCGCTGAAGTCCGCCGTGGACAGCGGCGTGGAGCAGCTGGGGCGGCTGGACATCGTCGTGGCCAACGCCGGCATCGGCAACGGCGGCGAGACGCTGGACAAGACCAGTGAACAAGACTGGCAGACGATGATCGACATCAACCTGGGCGGTGTCTGGAAGGCGGCGAAAGCCGGTGTGCCACATCTGATCTCGGCCGGGGGCGGCTCGATCATCCTCACCAGTTCGGTGGGCGGGCTCAAGGCGTACCCGAACACCGGGCACTATGTCGCGGCCAAGCACGGCGTGGTCGGCCTGATGCGCGCGTTCGCGGTCGAGCTGGGCCAGCATTCCATCCGGGTCAACTCGGTGCATCCGACGAACGTGAACACGCCGATGTTCATGAACGAGGGCACGATGAAGCTGTTCCGGCCGGATCTGGAGAACCCGACCCAGGAGGACTTCGCCCCGGTGGCGCAGTTCATGCACACGCTCCCGGTCGGCTGGGTGGAGCCGGTCGACATCAGCAACGCGGTGCTGTACCTGGCCTCCGACGAGGCGCGCTACGTCACCGGCGTCACGCTGCCGGTCGACGCGGGCAGCATGCTCAAATAGCTCGGTCCAGCCGTCAGGCCCGCCGGAACTCCGGCGGGCCTGACGGCTGTCGCGTGATCGACGATGTCGGCCCGGCGGGCACCGCGCGGCACCCGCAACCGGTGTCAATCGACCGTGCAGCCCGAGCGGATCCTGCGGGCGACCACACGGTAACACGGTTACCGGGCGTCACGACCTGTGAGTGGTCACAGCGGTCCGGTGTCCCCGGTGTTGCTCGGACCCGGATCGTAGGGCGAGATGAACGACGGCCGCAGGACCAGCGTGGGCGCCTCGCCGGGCTGCGGGCGCTGGGCGCTCGCGGGCGCCGCGAGTGGTTCGTTGTTGGTGGTCAGACGGTAGACGATGCGCTCGAGCGCCGGCAGGATCTCGGTGATCTCGAGCGACCCGGCGGCGAAGCGGCCGATCAGGGCGTAGGTCATGTTGGTCAGCACCATGCCGATGTCGGCCACGTAGTCGGGGTCGATATCGTCGAACAGGGCGCTGGCGGCCGGCAGGATGGCGTCGAAGCCCTGCTCGTCGAGCCGATGGCCGCGCGGACCCGACCGCGCCTGGAAGTACGCCTCGAGCATGCGCGGATGATGCTCCCACGGTTCGAATACGCTGCGCAGCAGGCGCACGATGCCGTCGCGCAGGGACTCGCCCTCGGGCGCCTCGGTCAACATGCCGTAGGTGTTGGTGGCCAGCCACTGTTCCACGGCGGCCAGCATCAGATCGTCGCGAGTCGGGTACAGCTTGTAGACCGTCGTCAGCGAAACCCGTGCCCGGCGGGCCACTTCGCGTAACTGGACCGCGTCGTATCCCTCGGTCTCGAGTAGCTCCAGCACGGTCTCGATGATCTTGGCGGCCGCGTCCTGGTTGCCCGTCCTCTCCACGCGTCAACAGTAACGCAGTTATTTCAGTAACTTGATTACTCGGGTTGCCCCGAACCTATTGACAGTCTTGATCTACGGTGTCTAAATTTCGAATACCGCCCCGGGACCAGGGTTTTCAGCGCGCAGTCGCCGAGTAGGTCCCCCCGCTGGCCGGTGCCGTCCGGCCGTGAGCGCGATGTCCCGGCGTCATCCGCGTGGGGCGTATCCGTCTGCGTTCTGGAGGTCGTTCGTGTCTGTATTCACCCGCCGTTCGTTGTTGACCGGCGCCCTCGCGGCGGGAGCGGTGCTGGCGACGCCCGGCCTCGCGCAAGCCGGTATCGGGGCGGTCGTGGGGCGTGTGCGGACCGTGCGCGAGGAGCATCGGGTGATCGTGATCGGCTCGGGTTTCGGCGGCGGGGTCACCGCGCTGCGCCTGGCCGAGGCCGGTGTCCCGGTGCTGGTACTCGAGCGCGGGCGACGCTGGCCGACGGGACCGAACGCGGAGACGTTCCCGCACGCGACGGCGCCGGACAAGCGCATTCTCTGGTATCGGTCCGCGCCGCAGCTGTTCGGCGTCCCGGTGGCGTTCGAGCCTTACGCGGGTCTGGTCGAGGCGGTGCCGGGGGAGAACATGACCGCGCTGTGCGCGGCCGGGGTCGGCGGCGGATCGCTGGTGTACCAAGGCATGTCGCTGCAACCGGCCGAGGACGTGTTCAACACGCACTTCCCCCAGGAGCTCGATTGGGCGACGATGAACCGGGTCCACTACCCCCGCGTCGCGCGCATGTTGCGACTCGCGACCGCCCCGGACGAGCTGATCGACGCGCCGAACTATCTGGCCGCGCGGGTCTTCGCCGAGCATGTGCAGCGGGCCGGGCTGCCGCTGTCGAAGATCCCGATGCCGATCGACTGGAACTACGCGCTCGACGAACTGCGCGGCCGGATGAAACCGTCCTACACCAACGGCGACGGCGCGATGGGAGTCAACAACGGCGGCAAGCATTCGGTCGATGTCACCTATCTCGCCGCCGCCGAGGCGACCGGCAAGGTCACGGTGGCGCCGCTGCACCACGTCACCGACATCGAGCGCGGCAAGGACGGCCGGTGGACGGTGTACGTGGACCGCATCGACACCTCGGGCACGGTGCTGGAGAACAAGATCCTGACCACCGACACGCTGGTGCTGTCGGCCGGCAGCCTCAACACCACCCGCTTGCTCGTCCGCGCGGCGGCCAAGGGCCGGATCCCCGATCTGCCCGACGAACTGGGCGGAGGCTGGGGCACCAACGCCGACCGTATCTACGCGTGGACCTGCCTCGATGCCAATGTCGGTGCGGCGCAGGGCGGTCCGGTCGTCTACGGCAGCCTGAACTGGAGCGACCCCGCGAGGGCCAGTACCGTGATCCAGGCGTCGATCCCGCCGCTGCAGCTCGACGCGCACAGCACGATGCTCGTGGGTTACGGCGTCAGCGCCGCGCGCGGACGGTTCGTCTACGACGCGGCCACCGACGATGCCCGGCTGCACTGGCCCGCGGCGGGCGATGAGATCGCGCAGAACGGCACCATCGGGCCGATGGTCGAGCGCATCGCGGGCTCGGCGAGCGTGCTCACCGACACCAACGCCCTGTTCCCCTCCACCTGGCATCCGCTCGGCGGCGCGGGCATGGGCGCGGTCTGCGATCTGAACGGCCGCGTGCTCGGCCAGCGCGGGCTCTACGTGCTCGACGGTGCGCTGCTGCCGGGCAACGCCGCCGCCTGCAATCCCTCGATGACCATCGCGGCGGTCGCCGAACGGGCGCTGGAACACCTGGTCCGCGAGGACGTCGGCACCGTGATCTGAGCGTTGTCCGGCGCGCCGCGCCCATGCTAGTGTTCGGACAGGTGTCCGGCCATGTGTTTCAGTGAGAGGGCAAGCCATGCCACGTTTCGAGCCGAATCCCGCTCGCCGTCCCGTGCTGATCGCGGGCGCGTCCTCGGGGATCGGTGCGGCCAGCGCCGTCGCGCTGGCCGCGCTCGGCCATCCCGTCGCGCTGGGAGCCCGGCGCGTCGACCAGTGCGAAGAGCTGGCGGAGAAGATTCGCGCCGACGGGGGCGAGGCGATCGCCCACCGCCTCGACGTCACCGATCAGGCGTCCGTCGACGAGTTCGTGACGGCGGCCGAACAGGCGCACGGGCCCACCGAGATCCTCGTCTCCGGTGCCGGAGACCTGGAGTTCTCGCTGATTCACGAGATGGACCCGGAGCGGTTCGCCGCGCAGGTGCAGGTGCATCTGATCGGCCCGCAGCGGCTCGCGCACCGGGTGCTGCCGGGGATGATCGAGCGGCGGCGCGGCGACTTCGTCATCATCGGCTCGGACTGCGCGCCGGATCCACGACCGCGCACGGGCGCCTACAGCGCGTCCAAGGCCGGGCTGGAGGCGCTGACCGATCAGCTGCGAATGGAATTGGAGGGCACCGGGGTTCGCGCCTCGCTGGTCCGGCCGGGCCCCACCAAGACCGGCATGGGCGGCGACGCGTCATCGGAGGTCATCGGCCCGCTGATCGACGACTGGGTGAAGTGGGGCTTCGCCCGCCATCCCTATCTGTTGCGCGCATCGGATATGGCCGCCGCGGTCGTGGCGGTGGTCGGGACGCCGCGCGGGGCGCACCTCGTGCTGGTCGAGGTGCAGCCCGAGGCGCCGTTGCGGGAGCTCGGGGAGCCCGCCCGGCAGGAGTGAGGTCGGCGGTAGACCTGCGAAAGACGTTCGGCCGGTGGTGAATTCACCACCGGCCGAACGTCTTTTCGCGGTCGTGCCTAGGCGTGTTCCTGCGCGATGGGACCGCTGCCCACACCGAGCCCGTTCCCGAGGCCACGCAGCGCCGACTGCGCCAGGGGAAGGTCGAGGTCCAGGCGCCGCCCGAGATCCAGGGCGAGGGCGAGGTCCTTCTCGCCGAGGTCGCGGACGTGGCTGAGGATCGGGTGCCAGAAGTCGTCCGGGGCGATCTCGGCCGTGGTGTCGCGCAACATGATCGCGCCCGCACCGCCGGTGATGGCGTCGGAGTGGCGGACCACCTTGCCCAGCGCGGTGATGTCGAGGCCCGCGGTCTCGGCGAGGCGCTGCGCCTCGGCGGCCGCGGTGAACGCGACGAAGTGCAACAGGTTGCGCGCCAGCTTCATCCGGGTGCCCGCGCCCACCGCACCGGCGTGCACGACCAGTCCGCCGAAGGTCTCGAACGGCGCGCGCACCTTCTCGAACGCCGCCGCGCTGCCGCCCACCATGACCGCGAGGCTGCCCTGCTTCGCGCCCGCCGCGCCCCCGCTGATCGGCGCGTCCACGAATTCCACGCCGTGCTCGGCACATTCGGCCGCCAGCTCGACGGCCGTCAGGTCACTGATGGTGGAGTGCACGGCGACGACGGTGCCCGGCTCGGCAGAGCTCAGAATGCCCTGCGGACCCGCCACCACGGACCGTACCTGCGCGTCGTCGACCACGACGATGGAGATCACCGTGGCGTGCGCGGCCAGCTCCGCCGCCGACGCGGCCGTCTCGGCCCCGCCGGTGACGAACGGCTCGAGCGCCTCCGCGCGCATGTCGCAGACGGTGAGCCCACCGGGCCAGGACAGCAGGCGCTCGGCCATCGGCGCGCCCATATTGCCCAGGCCGATGAACCCGACCCGATCCCCGGCGCCGGTCATCGGATGATCTGTCCGCCGTCGACGTTGAGGATGTGCCCGGTGACCCAGCTCGCCTCGTCGGACAGCAGGTACAGGCAGGCGCCCACGAGATCGCCGGGAGTTCCCATGCGCTTCAAGGGAAGTCGCTGCACCATGTCCTGCACGATGGTGCCCGGGGTGACGGTCTTGGTGGCCTCGGTGTCGATCGGGCCGGGCGCGATGGCGTTGACCCGGATCTTCGAGCCGCCGAGTTCGGTGGCCAGCTGCTGGGTGAGACCGTTGACGCCGACCTTGGCCAGCCCGTAGAAGCCGGAGTAGAGCCAGGCGGCGGTGGAGGACTGGTTGACGATGGAGCCGCCGCCGTTGTTCGACATCGGCTGCCACACCGCGCGGGTCATGTTCAGCGCGCCGTCGAGGTTCACGCTCATGAACTTCTTGTAGTAGTCCCACGGCACCGTCAGCAGCAGGTCGAGTTTCATATCGCCGTAGATGGCGGCGTTGTTGACCAGATGGTCGATGCCGCCGAACTTCTCGACGGTGAATTCCGCCAGGGCCGTGGCAGATTCGGGATCGGCGACGTCCACGGTGTGGAAGACGGCGGTGCCGCCGTCGGCGGTGATCTGCTTGGCGACCGCCTCGCCCTTCTCGGCGTTGAGGTCGGCGACGACGACGCGAGCGCCCTCGGCGGCCAGCGCCTGGGCGTAGGCGGCGCCGATGCCCTGCGCGGCGCCGGTGACGATCGCGGATCGTCCGGTGAAGCGTGCCATGATGAAAGCCTTTCTGCGGCAGTGTGTTCGGGAGCCGATTCGGCGGTGCCCGAGTGCCTGTTCGGCGGTGTTGAAGTGCCTGTTCGGCAGTGTTGAAGTGCCTGTTCGGCGGTGTTGAAGTGCCTATTCGGCAGTGTCCAAGTGCCTATTCGGCGGTGGCGACGAGCTTGGTCTCGGTGTACTCCTCGAATCCGGCGACGCCCAGTTCGCGGCCGATGCCGGACTGCTTGTAGCCGCCGAACGGGGCGTCGGCGGCGTACCAGATGCCGCCGTTGACGCCGAGCGTGCCGGTGCGCACACCGCGCACGACATGGTCGATGCGCTCGGGGTCGGTGCCCCACACCGCGCCGGAGAGGCCGTAGGGAGATTCGTTGGCGAGGCGGACGGCGTCGTCGTCGCCGTCGTGCGGGATCACCACCAGCACCGGCCCGAAGATCTCCTCCTGCGCGGCGGTGGCGGTGTTGGACAGGCCGCTGATCAGGGTGGGTTCGACGAACCACCCCGGCCGGTCCGGGCGGCCGCCGCCGGTGACGATGGTGCCACCCTCGGCCTGGGCGATCTCGAGGTAGCGCTCCACGCGGTCGCGCTGCCGCTCGGAGATCAGCGGTCCGCACACGGTGCCGCCCTCGGCCGGATCGCCGGGCTTGATCCCGGCCATGGCCTTGGCGGCCGCGGCGACCGCGTCGTCGTAGGACGCGCGCGGGACCAGCAGACGGGTGGTGAGCGCGCAGCCCTGTCCGGCGTGCACGCAGACCGAGAACCCGGCGTAGCTCGACGCGGCCGCGATGTCGGCGTCGTCGAGCACGATGAACGCCGACTTGCCGCCGAGCTCGAGGAACACCTTCTTCAATGTCGTTGCCGCGGTGGCCATCACGGCCTTGCCCGTGGCGGTGGAACCGGTGAACGACACCATGTCCACGCGCGGATCGCCCGCGAGCTGCGCGCCGAGGGCGTGGTCGGCGGAGGTCACGATGTTCACCACGCCCGCGGGGATATCGGTCTGCTCGGCGATGACCTTGCCGATCAGCGCCGCGCACCACGGGGTGTCGGGCGCGGGCTTGAGGACCACCGTCGCGCCCGCGGCCAGCGCCGGGCCGAGTTTGGCGAAATTGATCTGATGCGGGAAGTTCCACGGCGTGATGGCACCGACCACGCCCACCGCCTCCCGCCGCAGCGTGCGGCCGGACTTGATGCCCATCGGCGACGCGACGCCGAGATCGGTTTCCCACGTGTAGTTCTCGGCCAGGTCGGCGAAGTACCCGAGATCGCCGATCGGGCCCTCGAGCTGCGGGCCGCTGGTCAGCATGCGCGGCGCGCCCACCTCGGCGATGGTCAGCTCGCGCAGCTCTTCGATGTTGTCGCGCAAGGCATCTCGCAGCTGCCGCAGGCAGGCCGCGCGGAACGCGTGGTCGCGGGACCAGCCGGTGTCGTCGAACGCCGACCGCGCCGCCGCGATGGCGGCGTCCATATCGCCGGCGTCGCCGTTGGCGGCCTGGCCCAACACCTCCCCGGACGCCGGATTCATCGTGGCGAACACCCCGGCGCCGCCCGGCACCAGTTTGCCCCCGACCAACAGCAGCGAGCCTTCCGCGCTGGGCAACAGTTTGCTCATGCAATTCTCCGAGATCTGTCTGGACACCTGTACGGACTATAGTTCGATACCTGGTTTCGGTACAAGAACGCGTTGCAGGAGGAATGGATATGGCCGAAGAGCAGCTGCTGGCCGGGACGGGCGCGGTGGTCGTGGGCGGGGGGAGCGGCATCGGCCTGGCGGTGGCCGAGACGCTGGCCGCGCACGGGGCGGGTGTCGTGGTCAACTCGCGGTCCGCGGCGGCCGTGGACCGGGCCGCCGACGAGATCCGGCGGGCGGGTGGCCGGGCGCTGCCGCTGGCGGGCTCGGCCGCCGACGAGATCGTCGCCGAACGCCTGGTGGAGACGTGCGCCGACGCGTACGGCGCGATCGACATCCTGGTCAACTGTGCCGCCGTCCCGGAACCGCTGCGGTCGTCGATTCTCGATGTGCGCCACGAGGATTGGCGCGCCCTGCTGGATTCGCACCTGACGACGGTCTTCAACACCTGCCGCGCCGCGGCGCCCCGCATGGCCGCCCGGGGCTCGGGCTCGATCGTCAACACGGGCTCGTTCGCCTACCTCGGCGACTACGGCGGCAGCGGATATCCGGCGGGCAAGGGCGCGGTGACCAGCCTGACCCTGGCCATCGCCGCGGATCTGAAGGAGCACGGCGTGCGGGCCAATGTCGTGTGCCCGGGTGCGAAGACGCGGCTGTCGACCGGGGTCGACTACGAGGCGCACATCCGCGACCTGCATCGGCGGGGTCTGCTGGACGAGGCCACCATGCGCGCGTCGCTGGACGCGCCGCCGCCGGAGTATGCCGCCGCGCTGTACCTCTATCTGGCCTCGGCCGCCGCGCGGGCGGTCAGCGGCGAGATCTTCATCGCCGCAGGCGGTTTCGTGGGCCGCTTCGAACGACCGGTGGCGACGCCGCTGGGTTACCGCGACCACGACGGGCAGCCGCCGTGGACCATCGCCGACCTGGCCCGGATGGCCGGGCGATGAGTTCGGGGCGGCCGGATCGCGAATGACCGTTGTCGAGACATCGGTCCGATGGTAGTTTCCAGACAGGTGTCCGGCCTTGTGTCTCGCGGAGAGGTGCCGATGAGTTTCGATATGAACCTGTTCCAGTCGCCGGGGTGGTTCCGATGACGGCGTCGTCGGTGGAACCGCTCCTGTTCGATCCGTACGACTATGGTTTCCACGACGATCCGTACCCGCTCTACCGGCGGCTGCGGATTGAGGCGCCGCTGTACCACAACCCGGAGCTGGGCTTCTGGGCCTTGTCCCGGCACGCCGACGTGACCGCCGCGTTCCGCGACAGCACGCGGCTGTCGAGCGCGAACGGCGTATCGCTGGATCCGGCGGCGTGGGGTCCGCACGCGCACAAGACGATGTCGTTCCTGGCGATGGACGATCCGCGGCATCTGCGCATGCGGCAGTTGGTGTTCAAGGGCTTCACGCCGCGCCGGGTCACCGAAATGACCGACCGCATAGCGGAATTGACCCGCCGGTATCTCGAACCCGCGCTGGAACGCGGCAGCTTCGACTGGATCGAGGAGGTCGCGGGCAAGCTCCCGATGGATGTCATCTCGGAGTTGATGGGCGTGCCTGAGACCGACCGCGCCGAGATCCGGCGGCTCGCCGATCTGGTGGTGCATCGCGAGGACGGCGTGCTCGACGTGCCCGCCGCCGCCATCGACGCCTCATTGCAGCTGGTCGGCTACTACGCCGACATGGTCGCGCAGCGCCGTGCCACCCGCACCGAGGATCTGACCTCGGCGCTGGTCGACGCGGAGATCGACGGGGACAAGCTCTCCGACGACGAGATCATCGGCTTCATGTTCCTCATGGTCGTGGCGGGCAACGAGACCACGACCAAGCTGCTCGGCAACGCGCTGTACTGGGCGGGCCGCTTCCCCGACCAGTTCGCGAAGGTGCGCGCGGACCGCGACCTGGTCGGGGCCTGGGTGGAGGAGACGCTGCGCTACGACACCTCGAGCCAGATGGTGGCCCGGTCCGCGGCGGCCGACATCGAGTTCGAGCACGGGCTGGTGCCCGCGGGCGCCAAGGTGCTGCTGCTGATCGGCTCGGCCAATCGCGACGCGGCCGTGTTCGACGACGGTGACGTCTACGACATCGAGCGACCGGACAAGGGCAAGCTGGTCAGCTTCGGCAGCGGCGTGCACTTCTGCCTGGGCGCGCACCTGGCGCGGCTGGAGGCCGGAATCGCTCTGCGCGCCTTCGTCGATCGCGTCCGCGACTATCGCGTGGACGAGAGCGGCATCGAGCGCGTGCACTCCACCAACGTGCGGGGCTTCGCCGAACTCCCCATCACCGTGGAGGTTTCGTCATGACGATACGGATCGAGGTGGATCTCGACCTGTGCCAGGGCCACGCCGTCTGCCAGGCCGAGTCCCCGCAGATCTTCACCGTGCCCAAGCACGGCAAGGCGCAGCTGCTGCGTGCGCCGGACGACCGTGACCGCGCCGACGTGGAGAACGCCGTGCGGTACTGCCCGACCCAAGCGCTGTCGGTCGTCGAGGACGACCGGACCCCGGAAACCGAAGGATCGTGACCCATGACCGGATTCGCACGCGACGAGCTCGAAGAGATGGTTCGCCGCTGGGAGGACGAGAACAAGCGCTGTGAGGAGCTGGGCGACTGGCGTCCGCTCGCGGAGCTGTACACCGAGGACGCCACCTACGGCTGGAACTACGGGCCCACCCAGGAGTTCATGGCGGTCGGGCGCGCGGAGATCCGGGACCTGGCCCTCGGCCAGGAGATGGACGGCCTCGAAGGGTGGACGTACCCGTACCAGGAATTCGTGATCGACGACCGCAGCGGGACGGTGATCGGCTTCTGGAAGCAGATCAACGAGAAGACCCGTGACGACGGCCGCCCCTACATGCCGGAGGGCATCGGCGGCAGCTGGTTCCGCTACGGCGGCGACTTCCAGTGGTCGTGGCAGCGCGACTTCTTCGACTTCGGCAACGTGTCGGCGCTGTTCATGGAGATGATCACCGCCAACGCGCTCTCGCCCGGGATGCAGAAGCGCATCGAGCGGTCGGCGTCCGGCCCGCTGCCGGGGTGGTACCGCATCGGCACCGCGCCGGTGCAGCTGTGGGATCGATGATGCCGAGCCGGTTCGCGGACCTGACGCGCGAGCAGCTCGCGGTGCTGGTGCCCGAGCTGCTGCTGTGCGGGCACCTGATCGACCGGTCGGGGATGGCGCATTCCATCGCGGCGTTCGGCCGGGACGGCATGGCGGAGATCGCGATCGAGGAATGGCAGCTCGCCAGCCCGGTGTACACCCGGCGCATGCGCGCGGCGCTGCGTATCCCCGGCGACGGCGTCGAGACGATCTTCAAGGGTCTGCAGCTGGATATCGGGGCGCCGCCGCAGTTCATGGATTTCCGCTTCCGCATCGACGACCACGATCACGGCGAGTTCTGGCTCGACCACTGCGGGGCGCTCGCCGACGTCGAGCCGATGGGAGAGGACTTCGTGGTGGCCATGTGCCACACCATCGAGGATCCGACCTTCGACGCGACGGCGCTGGCGACCAACCCGCACGCGCAGGTGCGTCCGATCCACCGCCCGCCGCGGCGCCCGGCGGACCGGCGGCCGGTGTGCGCGTGGACGGTGACCATCGACGCGGCGCACGAACCGCCCGCGGTGCCGGCGCACGCCCCGCTGGTGGAGAACTCCGCCGCCGCTCTGGTGGAACTCGACCCGATCGATCGGGACGAGCCGGGGAACTCCGACTACGCGGGGCCCCTGTTGAGCGATATCCGCTTCGCCGACTTCTCGCGGTCGGCCCTGGTGCGCATGGCCGACGAGGTCTGCCTGCAACAGCATCTGCTGACGCTCGGATTCCTGATCGCGGTGCGGGAACGCGGCGGCGAGGAGCGGGCCCGGGAGATCGGGCGCAAGCAGTTCACCGGCATCGCCGGGCTCACCGCCGAGCGGATCCGCAAGGCGCTGGGGCTCGGCGACGATCTCGCGGCGCTGGTACAGGTGCTGCGCCTGCATCCGGCGTGGAATCCCGCGAAGTACGCCGGGGTGGAGATCGCTCCGGACGGTGACGGCGTGGTGCTGCGCCTGGACCGCACCTGCGGTGGCGTCACCGACGGCGCGTGGCCCGCGCTCGTCGAGCCCGAGCACCTCGAGCCCGTCGACGCGATGATCCGCGGGGTGAACCCGCGGTTCCGGTCGCGGGTCCGCGCCGCCGACGACACCACCCTGACCATCGAGATCACCACCGCCGCAGCGCCTTTCAAGGAGGCCCCGGAGGTCGCCGTCACGCGTTTCAGCACCGGCGCGGACTTCGCCTTCGCCGACCGCGGCATCCCGCTGCCGCTGTCCGTCGTGTAATCACCACCGAGAGAGCCGAACACCATGCCGAACAATTTCGCCGACCTGTTCGAGCACGCCGTCGACGCGATGCCCGACCGGGTCGCGCTCATCCAGGGTCCGCGCCGGCTCACCTTCGCGGAACTGGACGCTCGCGCCGGTCGGCTGGCGCGCTACCTCACCTCGATCGGGGCGGGCGCCGGAACGCACATCGGGTTCCAGATGCACAACTCCCTCGAGACGATGGAGACGCTGATCGCCTGCTTCAAGGTGCGGGCGGTGCCGATCAACATCAACTACCGCTACGGCGCGGAGGAGTTGCGCTACGTCTACGACAACGCCGACCTGGAGGTGCTGGTCCACCACCGCTGCTATGCCCCGGTGATCGAACAGGTGCGGCCGCTGGTGCCCGGGTTGCGGCACGCGCTGGTCGCCGAGGACGATCAGGACTCCGGCGCCGAGAGCAGCTCCGTGCCGTACGAACAAGCGCTGCAAGGCTTCTCGCCGGATCGCGAGCCGATCGAGCGCAGCGCCGACGACCTGTTCATGATGTACACCGGCGGCACCACCGGCCTGCCCAAGGGCGTGATGTGGCGGCAGGAGGACATGTGGCGGGTGCTCGGCGGCGGCATCGACTTCTACACCGGTGAGCCGGTCGCCGACGAGTACCAGCAGTCCCGGGTGGGCGCGCAGAACCCGGCGATGACGTGGCTGATCCTGCCGCCGCTGATCCACGCCTCCGCCATGATGCCCACCTTCAACGCGCTGTGGTCGGGCAACGCGACGATCTTCCTGTCCGCCTTCGACCCGGCAGAGGTGTGGCGGACGGTGGCCCGCGAACGCCCGCAGGTGCTGGTGCTCACCGGCGACGCCATGGCCCGCCCGCTGCTCGACGCGCTGCGCGCCGAGCCGGTGGACACCTCGTCGCTCATGGTCGTCGCCTCGGGCGCGGCGCTGCTGTCGCAGCCGGTGAAGAACGAACTGCTGGAGCTGTTTCCGCAGGCGCTGGTGTCGGACTCCATCGGCTCCTCCGAAACCGGTTTCGGCGGTATGGGTTTCGCGCAGAAGGACGACGATCCCGCGCGCGGTCCGCGCGTGCAGATCGGCCGGGGCGCGGTGGTCGTCGACGACGAGGCGCGTCCCGTGGCGCCGGGCGGCGAGGGCTGGCTGGCCAAGACCGGCTCGGTCCCGATCGGCTACTACAAGGATCCGGCCAAGACCGACAAGTTGTTCCGCACCGTCGACGGCAACCGTGTGGTGGTCACCGACGACCGCGCCCGGGTCGAGGAGGACGGCTCGATCACCCTGATCGGCCGCGGCAACATGGTGATCAACACCGGCGGCGAGAAGGTCTTCGTCGAAGAGGTGGAGGCCGTGGTCAAGGCGCACGAGTCGATCTACGACGCCGTGGTGATCGGTGTGCCGCACGATCGCTGGGGCCATCAGGTCGCCGCCGTGGTCTCCGCGCACGCCGCGGGCGCTGTCGACTTCGCCGCGCTGGAACGGCACGTGCGGGCCCATCTGGCCGGATACAAACTGCCCCGGCGCATCTGGGTGACCGACGCGGTCACCCGCACCCCCAGCGGAAAGCCCGACTACCGAGCGGCCAAGGCCTATGCGGAAGCCCGGGAACCGGACCATGTCGTCAGTGCTTCGCAGCGACGCGGACGCGAGGAGGAAAAGTGACAGCCCCGTCGATACCGAGCGGATTCGATTTCACCGACCCGGGACTGTGGGAAACCCGCAGTCCCGTCGCGGAATTCGCGGAACTGCGGCGCACGGCGCCGGTATGGTGGAACGCCCAGACCCCCGAGCAGGCCGCGCCGTTCGAGGACGGCGGGTACTGGGTGGTGAGCCGGCACGAGGACATCAAGGAGATCTCGCGCCGGGTGGACGTGTACTCCTCCGAGCAGAAGGGGTCGATCATCCGGCTGCCCGGCTTCGCGACCCCCGAGCAGCTGGCGGGCACGAGCGCGCTGCTGGTCAACATGGATCCGCCGAAGCACAGCAAGATCCGCCGGATCGTCTCCAAGGGCTTCACACCCCGGGCGGTGGAGAGTCTGCGGGCGGCGCTGACCGAGCGTGCCGAGCGAATCGTGCACGCGGCCAAGGCGTCCGGAAGTGGCGACTTCGTCGAGCAGGTGGCGTGCGAGCTGCCGCTGCAGGCGATCGCGGAGCTGCTGGGCGTGCCGCAGGATGACCGGCACAAGCTGTTCGACTGGTCGAACCAGATGCTCAACTACGACGACCCGGAATACGGCGACCCGGTGACCGCCTCCGCCGAGATCCTCGGCTACGCCTGGAACATGGCCGAACGGCGGCGCGCGCAGCCCACCGACGACATCGTCAGCCAGCTGGTGAGCGCCGACATCGACGGCGAGGCACTGGGTTCCGACGAATTCGGGTTCTTCGTGATCCTGCTGTCGGTGGCGGGCAACGAGACCACCCGCAACGCCATCACGCACGGCATGAAGGCGTTCGTGGACCACCCGGAGCAGTGGGAGCTGTACCGGGAGCAGCGGCCGCGCACCGCGCCGGACGAGATCGTGCGCTGGGCGACACCGGTGACGGCGTTCCAGCGCACCGCGACCGAGGACACCGAACTGGGCGGGCAGCACATCCGCGCGGGGGAGCGGCTCGGATTGTTCTACAGCTCCGCCAATTTCGACGAGGCGGCGTTCGACGCGCCCTTCACCTTCGACGTGCTGCGCGACCCGAACCCGCATCTGGGCTTCGGCGGCACCGGCGCGCACTTCTGCGTGGGCGCCAACCTGGCCCGGCTGGAGATCGACCTGATGTTCAACGCCATCGCCGATGCCATGCCGAACCTGCGGCAGGTGTCGGATCCGGTGCGGCTGCGCTCGGGCTGGATCAACGGGGTCAAGCACTGGCAGGTCGCCTACCACTGATCCATCGCACGCGACGGGGCGGGGATCCGGAATCCGGATCACCGCCCCGTCGCCTTCCCGCCGCTACTTGCGTTGCAGCCGTTCGTCGTACGCGCGGCGCGCGTCCCGGTCGACCTCGTCGGTGAAGATGCGATCGACGCCGAGCCGCCGCGCGAAGAACTCGCCGATCGGACGCGGGGTGAGGTCGTTGAACACCGCGAGCACCCCCGCCAGCCGGGTGACGGTGACCCGGCGGCGGGGACGGACGATCAGATCGGCGACGGCCCGCGCCACGTCGCCGGGTTCGGCGAGCAGCCCCATCGGCGCACGGGTGCCCGCGATCAGCTCGGTGCGGGTGAACGTCGGCAGCACCGCCGAGAACCGCACGCCGCTGCCGCGGTGCTCCAGCCGCAGCACATCGGTGAACCCGAGGACGGCCTGCTTGCTGGCGCAGTAGGTCGCCATGCCCGGCGTCGGATTGGTCCCGGCCAGCGAGGCGACATTGATGATGTGGCCGCGCCCGCGGTCCAGCATGCCGGGCAGCGCCAGCTTGGTGCCGAGCAGCACGCCGTACACATTGATGTCGAGGATGCGCCGGGTGATCGCGTCCTGCTCGGCGGTGAATCGGCCCACCGGCATGATGCCCGCGTTGTTGACCAGGACGTCGAGCGGTCCGGCGGCCGCCCGCGCGGCGTCGAGGAAGGCGCGGAACGACTCCGGATCGGTGACATCCAGGGGCAGCGCGGCGGTGAGCGCGAGTTCGGCGCCCGTCGCGGCCGCCGCCTCCGCGTCGATATCGCCGATGACCACGCGCGCACCGGCCTCCGCGAGGACACCGGCGATGGCGCGGCCGATGCCGCGCGCCCCGCCGGTGACCGCCACGACCCGGCCCGCGAGACCGGCTCGCCCGCTCATCGCACCCGCCGCCGGAAGCGCACGGCGCACGGCTGCCGCAACTGCACGACCATCTTGGAGTGGTCGTTGCGGTAGCTGTCGGAGGGTTGTGCCATCTCGAACTCCCAGTCCCGCAACAGAATCGAGAAGATCGCCTTGAGTTGCATGAGCGCGAAGGCCGCGCCGACGCAGCGGTGCCGCCCCGCGCCGAACGGGATCCAGGTCCAGCGGTTGATCAGGTCGGCCTGGTTCGGATCGATGTAGCGGCCCGGGTCGAAGCGGTCGGGCTCCGGGAAGTCCTCGGGGCTGCGGTTGGACACCGCGGGCGTGGCCGCCACGAGATCGCCCGGCGTGATGCGGTTTCCGCACACCTCGAATTCGCCGCGGGCCACCCGCATGAGGATGATCAGCGGCGGATGCAGCCGCAGCACCTCCTTGAGCACCGCCTCCAGATGCGGAATCTGGCGCAGCGCATGGAAACTGACGTCCTTGCCGTCGGCGTAGAGCTCGTCGAGTTCGGTCACCACCCGCGCCAGCTGGTCGGGATGGCGGAGCAGTTCGATGACCGTCCACGCCGCGGTGCCCGAGGTGGTGTGGTGCCCGGCGAACATCATCGAGATGAAGATGCCGGTGATCTCGCTGGCCGAGAAACGCGGGTTGCCCTGCTCGTCGCGGATCGACACCAGCACGTCGAGCATGTCCCGATCGTCCTTGCCCTGCGGAGGGTTGGCGATGCGGCCGTTCATGATCCCCTGCACCAGGTCGACCAGTTCGGCGCGGGCCTCGTCGCGGCGGCGGAAACTGTCGATGGGAGCGTACGGGTCGACATAGCACAGCGCGTCGGTGCCCTGCTCCAGCTCGTGGTACAGGTGGGCGAACCGCTCGTCGAGTTCGTCGCGGAACTTCGTGCCGATCAGGCATGCCGAGGAGGTGTAGATGGTCAGCTCGGCGAAGAACTCCAGCAGGTCGATCTCGCCGCTGTCACCCCACCGCGCCAGCATCCGATCCACTTCGCGCGCAATGGTTTCCGCGTGCCCACGCATGTGCTCACCGCGCAGCGCCTGATTGTGCAGCATCTCCTTGCGGCGTTCGGGACTGGCGTCGAACACCACGCCCTCGCCGAAGATCGGCTTCATGAAGGGGTAGGCGGCGCCCTGGTCGAGATCCTCGTCGGCGGCGCGGAAGAAGAACTCGTTGGCCTCCGAGCCCGACAGCAGGATCACGTCCTTGTCGGCCAGGCGGAACGAACCGACGTCGCCGCACTCCGCCCGCACCCGGCGCATCAGCGCGATCGGATCGGTGCGGAATTCCTCGAGATGCCCGTGTTCGTGTTCGTCCCCGGAGACCTGCCGCGGCTTCACCAACGTCATCGCCAATCCTCCCGATGATTCGATCCAGACAGTGACCTGGACATATGTCTGGACGGTACTACGCCGAGGCGCGGCGGGCAAGGTCGAGGCGGTCGGTCGAACCAGCCGCCACCGCCGGAGCGGCGTTGTGCCAAAGGTGTTCCGGCGGGTTTCGATCGGGGTGACCCTAATCCTGGCCCCAGGACGGCTCGGGTGGTTTCGTCGGGTCGATTGTCAGGTGCGAGTGAAAGGTCCCCGGTATGCCCGTCGACAACGCAGCCGACGCCCGGACCACCGTGCGGGTGGTCAAGCTCGGTACTCACCTCGGCGCGCGGATCGAGGGCGTCCGGCTCGGCGGTGACCTGGACGCGGACACCGTCGCCACCCTCCGCGCGGCGCTCGACGAGCACAAGGTGATCTTCTTCCGCGACCAGCACCACCTGACCGAGGACGGCCAGTACGAATTCGCGGAACTGCTCGGCACACCGACCATCCCGCACCCGACCGTCCGGTCGGCCGGGGTGAAGAGCCTGGCCATCGACTCGCACCAGGGGCGGTCGAACAGCTGGCACACCGACGTCACCTTCGTCGACCGGGTGCCGAAGGCGTCGATCCTGCGCGCGGTCACGCTGCCCAGCTACGGCGGCTCGACCACCTGGGCCTCCACCGTCGCCGCCTACAACTCGCTGCCCGAACCGCTCCAGCGGCTGGCCGAGAGCTTGCGCGCCAGGCATACCAACCGGTACGACTACGCCGCGACCGCCGAGGACAATCACCGCGGCGAGACCGTCGCGGCCTACCGCGGCGAGTTCGAGTCCACCTATTACGAGACCGAACATCCCGTGGTCGAGGTGCATCCGGAGACCGGCGAACGCGCGCTGCTGCTGGGCAATTTCGTGCAGCGGATCGTCGGCCTGCCCGCCGACGAGTCGCAGGCGTTGTTCCGGCTCTTCCAGGATCGGGTGACCCGGCTCGAGCACACCACCCGCTGGGACTGGTCGCTCGGCGACGTCGCCATCTGGGACAACCGCGCCACCCAGCACTACGCCATCGACGACTACGACGGCACCGAACACCGCAGGCTCACCCGTATCACCCTCGCCGGGGAGATCCCTGTCGGTGTCGACGGCCGGCGCAGCACGGTGATCGCCGGGAACGCCGAGCACTACTCCGCCCCCGTCCCGCCCGCACGAGCCGCCTAGGGCCGCCCGGATATCCGGCCTCGCCGCGCGTAATCCGAAGCGGACCGCGCGGCGTCGATTACCCTGTGACGACTTCCGTCCAGGACCACGCACCAGGCAGGAACCGGCAGATGTTCGGCTGACGAGGGGAATCCCGTGGATTTATGGAGCTATGTCCGAGGGCGGGGCGGCACTTTGGCCTTCCTCACCTATCAGCATGCCTCCCTGGCCTTTCAGACGGTACTCGTCGGCACCGTCGTCGCGGTGCTCATCGCGGTGGCGGTGTACCGGACGCCGCTGCTGGCCCAGCTCTCGCTGACCTCGAGCCGGGTCGCGCTGACCATCCCGTCGCTGGCGCTGCTGGCGCTGCTGCTGGTCCCGTTCGGGCTCGGGGTGGTGCCCTCGTTCGTGATGCTGGCGTTCTTCGCGGCGCTGCCGGTGATCGGCAACGCCATCGTAGGGCTGCGGTCGGTCCCGGCCTCGGTGGTGGAATCCGCCCGCGGCATCGGCTTTTCGCGCTGGCGGATCCTGCTGACCGTCGAGCTGCCGATCGCCTGGCCGGTGATCCTGACCGGCATCCGGGTCTCCACCCAGATGATCGTGGGCGTCGCCGCCATCGTCGCCTACGTCCTCGGACCCGGCCTGGGCTCGCTGATCTTCAACGGCCTGTCCCGCCTCGGCGGCGCGAACGCCCTCGAAATGGCGCTCACCGGCACCATTCTCATCGTCGTCATCGCGCTGGTGTTCGACGCGCTGCTCGTCCTGCTCGGACGCCTGACGATCGCGAAGGGACTGTCATGACCGTTGAAGTGACCGGCGGGCCCGCTCCGGCGACGCCGGAGCGCAACGTGACCGGGGCGTCCATCACGCTGGACGGGGTGGTGAAACGCTATCGGGGACAATCGAAACCGGCGGTGCGGCGGCTCGACCTGGAGATCGAGGCGGGGGAGATCGTGGCGTTCGTCGGACCGTCGGGGTGCGGCAAGACGACCACGCTCAAGATGATCAACCGGCTGATCGAGCCGACCGAGGGCCGCATCTTCATCGGCGGGCGCGACGTCACCCGCGAGGACCCCGACAAACTGCGGCAGTCGATCGGGTACGTCATCCAGTCCGGAGGACTGTTTCCGCACTGGTCGGTCGCCAAGAACATCGCCGCCATTCCGCGCGTGCTCGGCTGGGACAAGCGGCGCATCGCCGAGCGCACCGAGTACCTGCTCGATCTGGTCGGCCTGGACTCCGCCACCTTCGCCGACCGGCTGCCCAAGGACATGTCCGGCGGCCAGCAGCAGCGCGTCGGGGTCGCCCGCGCGCTGGCGGCCGACCCGCCGGTGCTGCTCATGGACGAGCCCTTCGGCGCGGTCGATCCCATCACCCGGGTTCGCCTGCAGGACAGCCTGATCGGAATCCAGCACGAGCTCGGCAAGACCATCGTCGTGGTCACCCACGATTTCGAGGAGGCCACCAAGCTCGGCGACAAGGTGCTGATCCTGTCCGAGGGCGGGCACATCGAGCAGTACGCGCGCCCGGAGGAGATCCTCACCAATCCGGCCACGCCGTTCGTGGAGGAGTTCGTCGGATCCGGCGCCAAGCTGGCCTATCTGACCGTGTCGCGGGTGCGCGACGTGGCGACCGACGACGTGGTCACCGCGCGGGTGGGCGAGTCGTCGCGGGGCGTCATCGAGCGGGCGCGGGCCGCCGGGCAGACCTGGGTGGTCGTCGTAGACGGCGCCGGACGGCCGCGGTCCTGGCCCACACTGGACGAACTGGCCACCAAGCCGGAGGTCTCCGACTACCTCGACCGGCGGCTGCCCGTCGTCGCCCGGTCCTCCACCCTCAACGACGCCCTCGACGCGATGCTCGCCGCCAGCCAGGGCGCGACCCTGGTGACCGACGGCCGCGGCGCGGTGGTCGGCTCGCTGGGCATCGCCGCGGTGACCGAGATGATCCAGGCCAAGCTCGCCGACGGCCGTGCCGACGAGGCGGAACGGTCCTATGAGACCTACGTCGACGGCAGCGAGAACGCCCCCACGCCGGTGGTCGCCGCCGACGAGGAACCCGGATCGGGCGATCGGTCGTGAAGCGCTTGCGGCGCATACCGATGGACGTGTGGTTCGAGCCGCTGCTGATTCTCGTCATCGGCATCGGATACGTCCTGTGGTATCGGTCGACGACATTCACCGCGACCGAGAAGGCGTCGCTCGGCTGGGACAATCTGCAGACCACCATCCTGTCCCACATCAAGCTGACCGTGGTCGCCACGCTGATCGTGGTGATCGTCGCGATCCCCTTGGGCATCGCGCTCACCCGGCCCGCGCTGCGGCGGCTCGAACCGCTCGCGGTCAATATCGCCAATATCGGCCAGGCCGCGCCCGCCGTCGGCCTGCTGGTGCTGTTCACCTTCTGGCTGGGCACCGGATTCCGCACGGCGATAGTCGGTTTGGTGGTGTACGCGATCCTGCCGATCCTGCAGAACACCATCGTCGGGCTGCGGCAGGTCGATCAGCGCACCATCGAGGCGTCGCGGGGCATCGGTTTCTCCGGGACCCGCACGCTGTTCCAGGTGGAGCTGCCGCTCGCGGTGCCGGTGATCCTCAACGGGGTGCGGACCGCACTGGTGATCCTCGTCGGCACCGCGACGCTGAGCACGTTCATCGGGGCCACCAGCCTCGGCACGCTGATCACCACCGGCGTCACGCTGTTCCTGCCCAAACTGCTGGTCTCCGGCGCGATCCTGGTCGGACTGCTGGCGCTGACCATCGACTGGCTCGGCAGGCTGGTCGAACTGGCCGCGACCCCGCGAGGTATCTCATGAGAGCACCACGAGCGCGACTGGTCACCGCGAGCTGCGCACTGGCCGTGGCGATCTCGCTGCTCGCCGGGTGCGGCCTGGTGAGTTCGTCGGGCACCTTCCACGAGGCGAGCCTGCCCGGCGGCGACCGCCCGCTGGACGGTGCGGAACTGGTCGTCACGTCGAAGAGCTTCACCGAGGGCGTGCTGCTGGGCAAGATCACCGCGACCTACCTGGCCGCCGCGGGCGCCGACGTGCGGGACATGACCGGGGCGCCGGGTTCCGCGTCGTCGCGGCAGGCGCAGCTCAACGGTGACGCCGACGTGCTCTGGGAGTACACCGGAACCGGCTGGGTCAACTACCACAACCAGACCGAGACCATCACGGACCCGCACGAGCTGTGGCAGCGCGTGCACGACATCGAGAAGCGCGACTACGACCTGGAGTGGCTGGCGCCGGCGAACTTCAACGACACCTACGCCTTCGGCGCCGCCACGCCGACCGCCGAGCGGCTGCGCGTGCGGTCGCTGTCCGACGTGGCCGCGCTCCCGGTGCCCGACCGCACCTTCTGTGTCGACGACGAATTCTTCAGCCGCTCCGACGGTTTCGTGCCGATGCTGCAGAAGTACGGCATGCCCTACAACGACCCGAACGGGGTGCCCGCCGGTAACGTCACGCGGATGGACGCCGGTGTCGTCTACACCGCGACGGCCAAGGGCGCGCCCTGCAACTTCGGCATGATCTACACCACCGACGGCCGGGTGAAGAACCTGAACCTGGTCGTCCTCGACGACGACAAGAAGTTCTTCCTGCCCTACAGCGGTACCGCGGTCGTGCGGGGCGCGGTGCTGGCGAGTCACCCCCGACTGCGCGAGCTGATCGGCACGATCTCCCAGCACCTCACCGACGACCTGATGCAGGAGCTCAACGGCCGCGTGGACATCGACGGCGAGGATCCCGCCGACGTCGCCTACGACTGGCTGAAGAGCGAGCAGCTGGTGCGGTAACCGCGCGGGTGGCCGTGTTCAGCGCGGCGGCGAGTACAGTCCGCGGCCGGTGATCAGCGGTAGGTCGAGGGTGGTCCGGATGCCCGGTGCGGCCGCGACCACGGCCGGAATCGAATTCACGATGCGGCCCGCCGCCGCGGCGATCGCGGCATGGTTGTGGTCGCCGTGGCGGCTGGTCGGGCGGATGTCGACGGTGTAAGAGGGCTCGCCGATGATCTCGACGCGGTAGGAGCCGCCCGGCTGCACCGGCTGCGGCCAGTCCGGCCGGAGCTCCTCGCGCAACCGGGTGACGTGTTCGATGACGATCGCCGGATGCCCCTGTACCAGTCCGCGGATCTCGAAACGCACTGCGGCCGTTCCGCCTTCGGGAATGTGCCCGGCGGCGACGTCGAACGCCGCCGGTGCGGGCTCGCGCGCCGCGGTGTCGGTGATCTCGTCGACGACGATACCCAGCCCGGCGGCGAGCTGGCGGATCGCGGTACCCCAGGCGAGACTCAGCACCCCCGGCTGCAGCAGCATCGGGACGTCCTCGGGCGGATTGCCGAAGCCCATCACGTCGAACATGACCGTCGCGCCGTCGTAGGTGGCGTAGTCGGCGATCTCCGTGCAGCGGATCTGCTCGATGGCGCGGCAGGTGCCGGCGAACGCGAACGGGATCAGATCGTTGATGAAACCCGGGTCCACGCCGGTGATGAACAGGCTCGTATTCCCTTCACGCGCAGCCTCTTCCACCCGGTCGATGTACTTGCCGGGCACCACCTGCCACGGGTACTGGAGTACGCCGGGCGCGGAGCCGACGACGTTGATGCCGTGCGCCAGCAGCCGCCGGCAATCGGCCATCGCCTCCGGCAGCCGGGTGTCGCCCATCGCGCAGTACACCGCGCAGTCGGGCCGGGCGGCGAGGATCTCGTCCAGGTCGCCGGTGGCGGTGATGCCGGTGACCACGTCCAGCCCGGCGAGTTCGCCCGCGTCCTTCCCGATCTTGGCATCCGTGGCGACCCAGACACCGGTCAGCTCGAACTGCGGATTGGTGATCAGCTCGATCAGGGCGAGGCGGCCGACGTTCCCGGTGCCGATGTGCGCGACGCGGATGGGCATGAATTACTCCTGGAGGACAACAGCTTCGGTGTTCCGAGCACCATTCTGGAACAGTGTCTAGAACATGTTCTAGTTCGTATGGTAGCGTCGCGCCATGGGACGTGTAGACGGAAAAGTGGCACTGATCAGCGGTGGCGCCCGGGGGATGGGCGCCGCCCACGCCCGGCTGCTGGTCGCCGAGGGCGCCCGGGTGGTGGTCGGCGACATCCTCGACGACGAGGGCAAGGCACTCGCCGCCGAGATCGGCGAATCAGCCCGCTTCGTACATCTGGACGTGACCGACCCGGACCACTGGGAGGTCGCGGTCGCCACGGCCGTCGAGGATTTCGGCAAGCTCGATGTGCTGGTCAACAACGCCGGTGTGGTGAACGGCAGCCCGCTGCAGAAGTTCGACCTGGCGCAGTGGCGGCGCATCCTGGATGTGAACCTGACCGGCACCTTCCTCGGCATGCGGGCGGTGGTCGAGCCGATGATCGCCGCGGGCGGCGGGTCCATCGTCAACGTCTCATCGATCGAGGGCCTGCGCGGCGCGCCGTGGGCGCACGGCTACGTGGCGTCCAAGTGGGGCGTGCGCGGGCTGGCCAAGTCGGCGGCACTCGAGTTGGCGCCGCACCGGATTCGGGTCAACTCGCTGCACCCCGGGCTCATCCGCACCCCGATGACCGCGAACATTCCCGACGACCTGGTGACGATCCCGCTGGGCCGCCCGGCCGAACCGGCGGAGGTCGCCACCTTCGTGCTGTTCCTGGCCAGTGACGAGTCGGCCTACGCGACCGGGTCGGAGTTCGTGGTGGACGGCGGCCTGGTCACGGGCGTTCCGCACAAGACCTCCTGAACACGGTCAGCGCAGCGGCGCCGACCAGCGCAGGCAGGTGCCGTGCGGTTGCGAGCCGTCGGCGGGGGCGACGGCTCGGACCGAGAACTCGCCGCCGCCGGTCTCGGCGCGATGTGCCAGATCGGCGATCCCGCCCGGGGTGAAGCTGTCCGGGATGCCACAGCCGTCGTCGGTGACGGTCACGGTGAGGTTGTCGGCGACGTCGATCTCCACGTCGACGGTCGCGGGGTCGGCGTGGCGCACGGCATTGCCGACCGCTTCGCGGACAACGGCTTCCGCGTGCTCGGCCAGTTCGGGACCGACCACCGACAGCGGTCCGGTCACCCGCAGCGAGGTGCGGACGGCCGTGGTCGCGGTCTGCTGCCCGACCGCCCGCTCGAGGCGCCGGCGTATGCGGGTGGCCTGCACACCGCCGCCGTGTAGTTCGAAGATCGACGTGCGGATCTCCTGGACCACTTCCTGCAGGTCGTTGATCGCGTCGGCGAGCCGCTGCTGTACCTCGGGCACCCGGGTGCGCGGCACCGTGCCCTGCAACGACAGGCCGACGGCGAACAGCCGCTGGATGACGTGGTCGTGGAGATCGCGAGCGATCCGATCGCGGTCGGTGAGGATATCGATCTCGCGCATCCGCCGGTGCGTCTCGGCCAGATGCATCGCCAGCGCGGCCTGATCGGTGAAAGCCGAAGCGAGCTCCAGGATTTCGTCGTCGTACGGCGCGGCCTCGGCCGTGCGCACCGTCACCAGCACGCCCAACGACGCGTCCGGGGTGTGCAGCGGCAGCACCAGCGCGGGCCCGGCGCCGGGGAACAGCCCGGCTAGGTCGGTCTGACGGGCGTCGTCGAGCCGCCGGGCCGACCGCTCGGTGAAGACCGTGCCCAGGGTGGTGCCGTCGAGGCGCAGGCGGCGGCCGGTATGGTCGTCGGCCGTGCCCGAGCTGTGGGCGATCACGAGCCGGTCGACGTCCTCGGGCCGCCGGTCGGGCTCCTCGACGACGGCCAGGTACACCCGCGCCGAGCGGGTGAGCTGCCGGGCGTGATCGGCCAGGTGCGCCAGAACCACGGATTCGTTCGTGCCCGCGAGGAATTCGGTGGTGAGGTCGCGGGTGGCCTCGATCCAGGCCTGCTGGGCGCGGGCGGATTCGTAGAGCCGGGCATTCTCGATGGCGATCCCGGCCGCGGCGGCGAGCGCCTGCACGATCAGCTCGTCGTCCTCGGTGAACAGCTGACGCCCGGATTTCTCGGTGAGATAGAGGTTTCCGAAGATCTCGTCGCGGATGCGGACCGGGACGCCGAGGAACGACCGCATCGGCGGATGGTTCGGCGGGAACCCGACCGAGGCGGAGTGGGCGGCCAGGTCCTCGAGCCGGATCGGCTTGGGCTGACTGAACAGCAGGCCGAGCACGCCGTGCCCCTCGGGCAGGTCACCGATCAGCGATCGGGTGTGTCCGTCGATGCCCTCGTAGATGAACTGGGACAGCTGGTCCCCGTGGCTGCGGATGCCCAGCGCGCCGTACCGGGCGTCGACCAGGCTGATGGCGGTGCGCACGATGGTGCGCAGCGTCTCGTCCAGGTCGAGGCCGGAGGTGACCGCGAGCATCGCATCGACCAGCCCGTCCATTCGGTCACGGGCGTCGATGATCTGCTCGACCCGGTCCTTGACCTCGGTGAGCAGCTCGCGCAGCCGAAGCTGCGACAGCGTCTCCCGCACGGAGTAGGAACCGGTTCGCGAATCGTCGGTCACTTCGGCAGTTCCTGTTGTCCAGCGGGTCCGAACTCGGCTGGCGAAAATTCTACGCGCACCGCGGGTCTCACACCGCGAGGGATCAACCCAGGGGCGGCGGGGTGCGGTGGTGGGTGGCCTGCTCGTAGGCGTAGGCCATGGCGAGCAGTTTCCCGTCGTCGAGCGGTCGGCCGAGCAACTCGACGCCGATCGGCAGGCCCGCGTCGGTGAAACCGGCGGGCACGGTGATGGCGGGCAGTCCGGTCACCGGACTGCGGCCCTCGGCCAGCATGTCCGCCGTGCGCATCGCGCCGGGGGCGTCGAGCGGCGGGGCGGGGGTCTGGGTGGTCGGGTAGAGCAGCGCGTCGAGCCGGTTGTCGCCGAGTACGCGCAGGGTGTACTGGATCATCGCCGTGCGAGCGGCGAAGGCGGCGTGGTACATCGGGGATTCGGTGGTGAACGGCAGATAGGCGATGAGCAGTGGCTGCACGTCGGGCACCGTGGTGTTGGAGGTGATGATCTCCCACAGGTTCCGGGCGGGCGGCGGCGTCGCCGACCCGGCCAGATACGCGTCGATGGCCTGGCGGAACTCGTACTCGGTGAGTTCGGCGGCCAGCGAGGTCAGCGGGCCCAGATCGCCGATGTGCACGAAACGCGCACCGAGCGCCGCCATGTCGCCGATGGCCCGTTCCACGACGGCGTTGGTGGCCGCGCAGCCCGGGTCGGCCGGGTCGCCGAAGAAGTCGTCGACGATGCCGATCCGCTTGCCCGCCAACGCGTTCGGATCGAGGAACGACAGGTAGGTGCGGCCCGGGCGGCCGGAGCCCAGCGTGCTCGGGTCGGCCGGGTCGGGCCCGGCGATGACATCGAGGAGCAGGGCGGCGTCGGTGACCGTGCGGGTGATCGGGCCGACGGCGTCCTGCGTGGTCGACAGCGGAATGATCCCGGCCCGGCTGACCAGCC
Organism: Nocardia wallacei; assembly: GCF_014466955.1. Taxonomy (NCBI): domain Bacteria; kingdom Bacillati; phylum Actinomycetota; class Actinomycetes; order Mycobacteriales; family Nocardiaceae; genus Nocardia; species Nocardia wallacei. The sequence goes on from NZ_AP023396.1 coordinate 3,141,189, forward strand.
CGGCGGTGGGCCGCAGGCCGACGCAGTTGTTGCGCGCGGCCGGAATGCGGATGGAGCCCAGCGTGTCGGTGCCCAGCCCGGCGGTGGCGAACCCGGCTGCCACGGCCGCGGCGGTGCCGCCGCTGGAGCCGCCGGGACTGCGATGGGGATCGTAGGGGTTGCGGGTCTGCCCGCCCAGCGAGCTGACGGTGCTCGCGCCCATCGCCCACTCGTGCATGTTCGCCTTGCCGACGACGATCCCGCCCGCCCGCCGCAGCAGATCGGTGACCGTGGCGTCGTTGCCGGGAACGTAGTCGCGGAACAGCGCGTTGCCCGCGGTCGTCGGGAGGTCGGCGGTATTGACATTGTCCTTCAGCACGATCGGAATGCCGTGCAGCGGACCGCGTTTGCCCGTCCGGGCGCGCTCCCGGTCCAGCTCGGCGGCCGTGTCCACGGCGGTGTGGTCGACGGTGATGAACGCGTTGACGGCGGGACCGGCCTTGTCGAGGACGGCGATGCGGTCGAGATGTTGTGCCACCAGCTCGCGCGACGTCAGCGCGCCCCGATCGAACGCCCGTGTCAGCTCCTGGATCGACATCTGCGTGGGGGACTGCGCGGGATCGGTGCGGGCGGGGCCGGTGGACCAGGCGGGCAGGGCGAGTCCCAGACCGGCGGCGCCCGCGCGGGCGAGGAACATGCGTCGCGACGGTCCGGCGTCGCGGCACCGCGCGGACGGGATCGTGCCGGCGCCTGCCATCGTGCCTCCTGTGTCCGTGTCACCGCCCGGCCGGACGGCTGCAGGCGGGTGAAGATTCTCGAGAATGTCGGCCGGGATCTGCTCGGGCGTTACCGCGGTGTGCCGAGCGGGCGAAGCGGATCCAGCATAGGCGGTGCGGGTCGCGGCGCCCGGCAGCTGGGCAGGCGTTCAGCTATCGCCGACATATTGGTCATCTGTCCGAGTATGCGCTGATGGCACCGAGTCTGTGGAAAACCTATGAGCGAGATCACGATTCGATAGCGGCGGCAGCTTTCTTACTGCAAACAGTTTTCATGCCCTTTGCGGATTCTTTACTATTGATCGGTCTCCGCGTTCGGGAGACATCTGCTAGAGGATCCACCGCCGCGCAAGCGTTCTCGCTGCCCGCGGCTCTCGCCCGCCAGCTGCTCGATGCCAGAACATGTTTGACCCGATGAACCGAACCGTGGCCCGGTTCGGCGAAGGAGAAATATGTCAACCGACATTGACCCTGCCCGACGGACGTCGCTCCCCGGTCTCGCCGTGGTGCTTCGCCATGACCTCCCCGCCTCCGTGGTGGTCTTTCTCGTCGCATTACCCCTGTCCATCGGCGTCGCGGTGGCCACCGGCGCGCCCGTGGCCGCCGGACTCCTGGCCGCCGTCGTGGGTGGCCTGGTGGCCGGCCTGTTAGGCGGCTCGTCACTGCAGGTCAGCGGGCCGACCGCCAGCCTCACCGTGGTGGTGGCCGAAAGCATTCACCAGTTCGGCTGGGCCACAACGTGTTTCATCACGATGGGAGCCGGGCTGTTACAGATCCTGTTCGGCCTCGGCCGCATCGCGCGCGCGGCGCTGGCCATCGCGCCGGTGGTGGTGCACGGCATGCTCGCCGGGATCGGCATCGTCATCGCGCTCCAGCAGCTCCACGTCCTGCTGGGCGGGCAGTCGCTGAGTTCGTCCTGGGACAGCATCACGCAGCTGCCGCACCAGCTGGCGGCGGCCAAGGGCGGCGATGCTCTGGTCGGCGGCGTCGTCATCGCCATCCTGCTGGGCTGGCGGTATCTGCCGCCGCGAATTCGCGCGGTGCCCGCGCCGCTGGCCGCGGTGGTCGCCGCGACGGCCCTCGCCATGGTCGTGCCGACCAGCATCGAGCGAATCGTGTTGACGGGCACGCTGTTCGACGACATCTCGCTGCCGGCCATCCCGCACGGCGGCTGGTCCGCGGTGGCGCTGACCATGGTGACCATCGCGCTGATCGCCAGTGTGGAGACGCTGCTGTCGGCCGTGGCCGTGGATCGGCTGCGCCCCGAGCAGCGGACCGACCTGGACCGCGAACTGATCGGCCAGGGCGTGGCGAACATGACCTCCGGGCTGATCGGCGGCCTGCCCATCGCCGCGGTCATCGTCCGCAGCATCACCAACGTCAAGGCCGGGGCTCGCAGCAAGGCTTCGACGATGCTGGCCGGTCTCTGGGTGCTGATCTTCGCGGTCGTGCTGGTCGAGGTGGTGCGGCAGATCCCGAAGGCCGCGCTGGCGGGCGTGCTGATCGTGATCGGCATCGGGCTGGTGAAACTGGCCCACATCCGGCTGGCCCGCCGCACCGGCGACCTGTTCGTCTACGCGACGACGGTGCTGGTCGTGGTGTTCGTCAACCTGCTCGTCGGCATGCTGGTCGGGCTGGCGCTGGCGTTCGCGCTGCTGCTGTGGCGGGTGGCCAAGGTGACGATCACGGTGGAGCCGCTGGGCGTGCGCCGGGTGGTGACCATCGACGGCACCCTGACGTTCATGGCGGTGCCGCGGCTCACCGGCGAGCTGGCCGGAATCCCGGTCGGCGCCCCGGTGACCATCGAGTTGGCGGTGGACTTCGTCGACCACGCGGCGCACGAGGCCCTGCACCAATGGGCGCAGCAGCACGAGAGTTGCGGCGGCACGGTCGAATTCGTGGAGATGGGCGCGGCGCGCATCGCGGATCTGGAGGTCGGTCCGCCCACCCGCGGGCACGCCCGCCGTGTTCTGAACGAGACGCTCGGCCCGTGGCGGCGCACCGCCCGCACCGATCCGATCGCCGCCGGCGTCGCGGCCTACCACCGCGGCCACGCCCACGTGGTGCGACCGCACCTCGGCGAACTGCGGGACAGCCAGAATCCCGACTCGCTGTTCCTCACCTGTGCCGATTCCCGGATCGTGCCGAACGTGATCACCAGCAGCGGTCCGGGTGACCTGTTCACCGTTCGCAATATCGGCAATCTCATTCCCGCCGACGGGCGCGACACCTCCGTGGAGGCCGCGCTGGTCTACGCCCTGGACAAGCTGGATGTCCGGTCGGTGGTGGTGTGCGGGCACTCCGGCTGCGGCGCGATGGACGCGCTGTACTACGAGCGGGTGACCGGTTCGCCGCTGGACGCCTGGCTCGAGCACGGCCGACCCGCGCTCGAGCGATTCCGCGGCGGGCATCCGGTGGCGGTCGCGGCCGCCGCCGCGGGCTTCGACGCGGTCGACCAGCTGGGCATGGTGAATGTCGCGGTCCAGCTGGATGTGCTCTCGCGGCACCCGGTGGTGCGCCGCGGCATCGAGGAGCGCGGCGTGGTCCTGGCGGGGTTGTTCTTCGACATCTCCACCGCGCGCGTCGTCGAGATCACCGCCGACGGCATCGGCGAGATCGATGACGCCGGAAGGCAAGTCACGGCACTACCGGTGTAGCCGAACCCGGCCGCGGGCGACGGCCGGGACGGTAGGTCGGGCAACGCCCCGGGGTGAGCACCCGGGGCGTTGCCGCTTTCCGGGCGAGATGTGAGGGCGGTCACCTCGAGATGCGGAAGTGTCCCCAGCTAAATATCCTTTTCTCAGGCTTTGCTTAGTCTTTACTATTAATCTCGCCTTACTTCCGGGCGACTGCCGGACAACGTGGTCCCGCAGCTGCTTTCGATGCCTGGAGAACATGTTCGACCGACCGGACCGGCGACGCCGGCCTGGTGAAGGAGCAATATGTCCACCGACACCGACACGTCCCCCAGATCGGAGATCTCGCCGGAGAGATCGTGGTCTGATCGTTTGTCTTCTGTTTCTCGCCATGATCTGCCTGCGTCGATTGTGGTGTTCTTGGTGGCCCTGCCGTTGTCGCTGGGTATCGCTATCGCGTCGGATGCGCCGATCGCGGCGGGGTTGATCGCGGCCGCGGTGGGCGGGATCGTGGTGGGGGTGCTGGGTGGGGCGCCGTTGCAGGTGTCCGGTCCGGCTGCGGGGTTGACGGTGGTGGTCGCGGAGACCATTCACCAGTTCGGGTGGAAGACAACGTGTTTCATCACGGTGGCGGCGGGGTTGCTGCAGGTGGTGTTCGGGTTGTCGCGGATCGCGCGGGCGGCGTTGGCGATCGCGCCGGTGGTGGTGCACGCGATGCTGGCCGGTATCGGGGTGACGATCGCGTTGCAGCAGGTGCATGTGCTGCTGGGTGGGTCCTCGCGTAGTTCGGCGTGGGAGAACGTGACGGAGTTGCCGTGGCAGTTGCTGCATCTGCACGGCGCGGATGTGGTGGCCGGGGTGATCGTGATCGCGATCATCGTGGCGTGGCGGTGGGTGCCGGCGCGGGTGAAGATCGTTCCCGGGCCGTTGGTCGCGGTGCTGGCCGGGACGGTGTTGTCGCTGGTGTTGCCGGGTGAGCCGGTGCGGATCGTGATCGAGGGGTCGTTGTTCGACGCGATCGGGTTGCCGGGGATGCCCGAGGGGGACTGGGGTGCGGTGGTGCTGGCGGTGCTGACCATCGCGTTGATCGCCAGTGTGGAGTCGTTGCTGTCGGCGGTGGCGGTGGACAAGCTGCACACCGGTAAGCGCACCAATTTCGATCGGGAGTTGATGGCGCAGGGGGCGGCGAACATGACCTCGGGGTTGCTGGGCGGGTTGCCGGTGACCGGGGTGATCGTGCGGAGTTCGACCAATGTCGCCGCGGGTGCGCGGTCCAAGGCGTCGGCGTTTCTGCACGGGGTGTGGATCCTGGTGTTCTCCGTCGCGCTGGTCGGGGTGGTGCAGCAGATCCCGAAGTCGGCGCTGGCGGGATTGCTGATCGTGGTCGGTGTCCAGTTGGTGAAACTGGCTCATATCCGGCTCGCGCGCCGCACCGGGGACCTGGCGGTGTATGCGGTCACCATCGCCGCGGTGGTGTTGCTGAACCTGCTCGAGGGCGTGCTGATCGGGTTGGCGCTGGCGTTCGTGCTGCTGCTGTGGCGGGTGGTGAAAGTATCGGTACACGCCGCCCCGGTCACCGGCACCGAGCGGTGGATCGTCAGTATCGACGGCACCTGCACCTTCCTCGCACTGCCGAAACTGACCAAGGAACTCGCCAAGGTCCCCACCGGCACCGACGTCCTGGTCGAACTCACCGTCGACTTCCTCGACCACGCCGCCTACGAAGCCATCCACGACTGGGCCCGCCAACACGAAAACACCGGCGGCAACGTCGAATTCGTGGAAATCGGCACGGCACGGATGGCGCACGCGACGGCCGGGCCGCCCAAGCGCGGCCAGGCTCGCGGCCTGCTCGACGAGGTGCTGGGCCCGTGGCAGGAGCGGTCCGACAATCCGGTGGCGGCCGGTGTGGCCGCCTACCACCGCAGCCATGCCCACGTGGTGCGGCCGCACCTGGACGAGTTACGGGATCGGCAGGACCCGCACTCGCTGTTCCTCACCTGCGCCGACTCCCGGATCGTGCCCAACGTGATCACCAACAGCGGCCCCGGCGACCTGTTCACCGTCCGCAACGTCGGCAACCTCATCCCCGCCGACAGTTCGGACACCTCGCTGGAGGCGGCCATCGCGTTCGCGGTGGACAATTTGCAGGTTCGCAATGTGGTCGTGTGCGGACACTCGTCATGCGGCGCCATGAAGGCGCTGCTGTCCGGCGCCTCGGCCGGACCGGGGCTGGACAACTGGCTGGCCCACGGCCTGCCCAGCCTGGAGACCTACCGGGGCGGTCATCCGGTGCGGGCCGCCGCCGCGGCGGCCGGTTACGACGAGCCCGCCCAGCTGAGCATGGTGAACGTCGCGGTACAGCTGCAGACCCTGCAGGCCCACCCGGTGATCCGCCGGGCGATCGCCGAGCGCGGCCTCACGGTGTCGGGATTGTTCTTCGACATCTCCACGGCCAACGTCCTGGAGGTCACCGCGGAGGGCATCAGCGACATCGTGGACCAGCCCACCGCACCGGTCACGGTCTGACCGTCCACCACAACCGCCCCGCCCACGGGCTCGCCGACGATGCCGAGCCCGTGGGCGGGGCCTTGTGCGTCCCCGCTGACGCCGCCGCTGCGGCGGAGCGTGTGCGCCCACCACCCGCCGCCGCTGGTGGGGCGGAGCGTGTGCGTCTACCACCCGCTTCCGCCGCCGGTGGGGCGGAGCGTATGCGTCACACCCGCTACGGCCGCCGGTGGGGCGGAGCGTGTGCGTCTTACACCCGCTAACGCCGCCGGTGCGGCAGAGCGTGTGCGTCTCACGGCCGCTAACGCCGCCGGTGGCGCGGAGCGTGTGCGTCTCATACCCGCTACGGCCGCCGGTGGGGCGGAGCGGGTGCCCAGGTTCGCGCGGCGCGCGGGTGGTGATCATGGGCGTGGTGGGGAGAGGTCCGTAGGGTGGTGATCGTGGTTTCCGAGTTCAATCGCTGGCGTGCGTCGGTCGCCGAACGGCCGACGCTCAACCTCGTGTATCGGATCGTGGTCGGGGTGCTTGGGGTCGCGGTGCTGGCGGCCGGGATCGTCGCCATTCCGTACCCGGGGCCGGGCTGGCTGATCGTGTTCGCGGGGCTGGGCATTCTGGCGACCGAATTCGTCTGGGCGCACCGGCTGCTGGAATGGACGCGGGAGCGCTACCGCCGGGTCATGGACTGGTACGCCGGGCAGGGCCTCGTGGTGAAGGCGCTCGGAGCGCTGCTGACCCTGGCGGTGGTACTGGTGACGCTGTGGGTGCTGGGCACGTTCGGCTGGGTCGGCGGCTGGTTCGGGCTCGACTGGGACTGGTTGCACAGCCCACTGTTCTGAGAGTTCGGTCGAATCGGCGGGAACGGAGTCGGATGGACATGGTCGCGGAATCGGTGGCGGCGGCGCGCGGTGCGGTGGTACCGGGCCCGACGCTGACCAGACCGCAGTGGTTGAGCGAGCGCATCGCCGACATGGGAATCTCCTGGGGCACGGGCAATTCCCGCGTCGCGGGCACCCTGTGGTGGTGCATGGCCGCCTCCTCCCTGGTGGACCCGATCGCCACCGCCTACGCCGAGGGCCGCGCGGTCACCCCGCCCGAACTCGAGCACCTCCTGTGCGAGATCCGTCCCGACGGCGGCGTGGAACGCGTATTCGTCGCGGACGGCGCCGAGCGCGCGAGCGACCCGGCGGCCGTCGGTCCCGCCCTGCGAAACACGTTGGGGCACATCATCCCCGCCGTCGCCGAGGTCTCGGGTGCGGGTGTCGCCGCGCTGTGGGCGATCGTCGCCGATGCCATCGGCAACCGGGCCCTCGACGCCGGGGACGCCGAGGCCGGGGCACGGCTGGCCCGCGAGGTGGCCGGACGCCTGCCCGTGCCGCGATTCACCGACGTCGGGCCGCGCACCTTCGTCCGCCGCATCTCCTGCTGCCTGGTATTCGAGGTGCCGGGCTGCCAGATGTGCACCTCCTGCCCCAAACGCCCCGCCGCCGAGCGTGAGACGCTGCTACGGCAGGTGGCGGCCGGGACCTGACCGAGAATGCGGTCGCGCCGAGCACCCGCCACAGGACACACTGGTCGGGCGGGGGCGCCCGGTAGCCGCAGCGGTGGTCCCGGCGCCGCGCGACAGGCCGGTCCATCGGCACGGGCGCGGGATACTCCCGATAGCATGGTCGCGCCGGACACTGTGCGTGTCCCGCACCCCACCACCGCGGGCAGCCCGCCCGCCCGAACCTCTAGGAGAGCGCAGCCGTGACCACCTCAGCCCGCACCACCCCGACCGCCCTCGTTCGGGTGCCGGCCGGGACGACGGCGGGCGCCGCGGTGCGCGAGGCGGGCCTGCCCACCAAGGGCCCCGAAACCGTTGTCGTCGTGCGCGACAGCGAGGGCAACCTCAAGGACCTGTCCTGGACCCCCGACGCGGACGTCGAGGTCGAGGCGGTCGCCGCCGACACCGAGGACGGCCGCAGCGTGATCCGGCACTCGGCCGCGCACGTGCTGGCGCAGGCGGTGCAGCAGGAGTTCCCGGAGGCCAAGCTGGGCATCGGCCCGCCCATCAAGGACGGCTTCTACTACGACTTCCAGGTGGACCGCCCCTTCACCCCCGAGGATCTGGCCAAGCTGGAATCGCGGATGAAGAAGATCGTCAAAGGCGCGCAGCGGTTTTCGCGCCGGGTGGTCGAGGTCGAGGAGGCGCGGGTCGAACTGGCCAAGGAGCCTTTCAAGCTGGAGCTGATCGGCGACAAGTCCGGTATCGACGACCCGGAAATCATGGAAGTCGGCGGTAGTGACGTCGCACCGAACGAGCTGACCATCTACGACAACCTCGACCCCCGCACCGGCGAGAGGGTGTGGGGCGACCTGTGCCGCGGCCCGCACATCCCGACCACCAAGTTCATCCCGGCGTTCAAACTGACCCGCAGCTCGGCCGCCTACTGGCGCGGCGACCAGAACCGGGAGGACCTGCAGCGCATCTACGGCACCGCATGGGAGTCGCAGGAGGCCCTCGACGCCCACCTGCATCTGCTGGCGGAGGCCGAGAAGCGCGACCACCGCAAGCTCGGCCTGGAACTGGACCTGTTCTCCTTCCCCGACGAGCTGGGCTCGGGCCTGCCGGTGTTCCACCCCAAGGGCGGCATCATCCGCAAGGAGCTGGAGGACTACTCGCGGCGGCGGCACGTCGAGGCGGGCTACGAATTCGTCAACACCCCGCACCTGACCAAGGCCCACCTGTTCGAGGTGTCCAAGCACCTGGACTGGTACGCCGACGGCATGTTCCCGCCCATGCACCTGGACGCGGAGTACAACGAGGACGGCACCGTCCGCAAACCCGGCCAGGACTACTACGTCAAGCCGATGAACTGCCCGATGCACAACCTGATCTTCCGGTCGCGCGGCCGGTCGTATCGGGAGCTGCCGCTGCGGATGTTCGAATTCGGCTCGGTGTACCGGTACGAGAAGTCCGGCGTGATCCACGGCCTGACCCGGGTGCGCGGCATGACCCAGGACGACTCGCACATCTACTGCACCCAGGAGCAGGTGGTCGAGGAGCTCACCAGCATCCTCCGGTTCGTGCTCGACCTGCTGAAGGACTACGGCCTCGACGACTTCTACCTCGAGCTGTCGACCAAGGACCCGAAGAAGTACGTCGGCTCCGACGAGCTGTGGGACGAGGCCACCGCCACCCTGGCCCAGGTCGCGGAAGCCTCGGGGCTGCAACTGGTTCCGGACCCGGGCGGGGCCGCGTTCTACGGCCCGAAGATCTCGGTGCAGACCAAGGACGCGCTGGGCCGCAACTGGCAGATGTCGACGATCCAGCTGGATTTCTTCGAGCCGGAGCTGTTCGAGCTGGAATACACCGCCTCCGACGGCACCAAGAAGCGGCCCGTCATGATCCACCGCGCCCTGTTCGGCTCGATCGAGCGGTTCTTCGGCGTGCTCACCGAGCACTACGCCGGGGCGTTCCCGGCGTGGCTGTCGCCGGTGCAGGCGGTCGGCATCCCGGTGGCGGACGCGTTCGTGCCGCACCTCGAGGACGTCGTGGCGCGGCTGCGCGCCGCGGGCGTGCGCGCCGAGGTGGACGGCAGCGATGACCGGATGCAGAAGAAGATCTTCAACCACACCGCCCAGAAGGTCCCGTTCATGCTGGTGGCGGGCGAGCGTGACGTGAACGCGGGGGCGGTGAGCTTCCGGTTCCGCGACGGCACCACCGTGAACGGGGTGCCGGTCGCCGATGCCGTGGCCACCGTGGTGGATTGGGTCCGCCGCCGCGAGAACGCGTCGCCGACGGCGGCGGGATTCGAGATCCGGACCGGTGGGAATGAGTGAGCGAACCGTGGACGAGGCTGCATCGCACCAGGATTCGGCCCGCCCGGAGCCGATCGTGGATACCGGCGCGGGTGAGCCGGACCGCCTGCAGCGGCTGTGGACGCCCTACCGGATGTCCTACATCACCGGGGCCGTGGCCGACCGGGACGCGCGCAAGTCCGACGCGGGCGCCGCGCCCGCGAGTTCGGGCCACCCGTTCACCGAGATCCCGAAGATGTCCGACGAGGACGGCCTGGTCATCGCGCGCGGCGAATGGGTGTACGCGGTGCTCAACCTGTACCCGTACAACCCCGGCCACATGATGGTGGTGCCCTACCGCCGGGTCGCCAACCTCGAGGACCTCACGGCCGAGGAGAGCGCCGAGTTGATGGCGTTCACGCAGCGGGCGATCCGGGTGATGAAGCAGGTGTCGCGGCCGGAGGGATTCAACGTCGGCCTGAATCTCGGTGGCGTGGCGGGCGGTTCGCTCGCCGACCACCTGCACCAGCACATCGTCCCGCGCTGGGGCGGGGACGCGAACTTCATCACCGTCGTCGGCGGAGTGAAGGTGATGCCGCAACTGTTACGGGAGACCAGGGCTCTGCTGGCCGGTATGTGGAAGGACGTCGAGTAGCGTGCTCAGCTTCTTCGGTCGTGAGACATTCGCCAAAGCGACTGCGCCGCTGGGCAAGGCGCTGGTGAGTACCGGCCTCACGCCCGACGCGGTCACGCTGATCGGCACCACGGCCTCGATCGTGGCGTCGCTGACGTTGTTCCCCACCGGACATCTGTTCTGGGGCACGATGGTGATCTGGTTCTTCGTCATGTTCGACATGCTCGACGGGGCGATGGCGCGGGCGCGCGGCGGCGGCACGAAATACGGTGCGGTGCTGGATGCCACCTGCGACCGGATCGCCGACGGCGCGGTCTTCGGCGCGCTGGCCTGGTGGTCGGTCTACCACGCGCACAGCAAGCACCTGTTCGTCGCCACCCTGGTGGTGCTGGTGACCTCGCAGGTGATCTCGTACGCCAAGGCGCGCGCGGAGGCCAGCGGGCTCTCGGCCGACGGCGGGCTGATCGAGCGGCCGGACCGCCTCGTCATCGTGCTCGTCGGTGCGGGCTTCAGCGGCATCGGCGGGTATTGGAACATCGAATGGCTGTCCTACGCGGTCTATCTCGCGATGTACGTGCTGGCCGTGCTGAGCGTCGTCACGGTGTTCCAGCGGGTGCTGGCCGTGCGCAATTCCGCCGGCGCCCGCGACGTGATCGCCATGCCGGGGCGGGCGCAGGGGGAGGGCCGGTGAACGCGCGCATCGCGTGGGCGGCGGCCCCGACGGTATAGAGGCATCAGGATGAGCGATATCAAGTCCGCGCTGACCGATCGGGCGTACGCGGCCGGGTGGGGGCTGGTCCGCGGCCTGCCCGAGCGCACCGCGCGCCGCCTGTTCGACGCCGGGGGCGACTGGGCCGGGCGGCGCGCGAACCGCGCCTCGCATCGCAGCGGTACGCCGAACCAGTTGCGGCGCAATCTTTCCCGCGTACTCGGCGTCGACCCGATGGCCGTGCCCGACGACCTGGTCCGCGACAGCATGCGATCCTACGCCCGCTACTGGCGCGAGGCGTTCCGGCTGCCGACCCTGGATCACGCGACACTGGCGGAATCGCCGCTGATGCCGACCCCGAGCGGGATCGAGCATGTGGACGCGGCCCTGGCGCGCGGCCGCGGCGTGGTGCTGGTGCTGCCGCACTCGGGGAACTGGGACATGGCGGGGGTGTGGCTGGTCCAGCACTACGGCACCTTCTCCACGGTGACCGAACGGCTGCGACCGGAGTCGCTGTTCGAACGGTTCGTCGCCTATCGGGAAAGTCTGGGCTTCGAGGTGTTCCCGCACACCGGCGGAACCCAGCCGCCGTTCCCGCAGCTGGCCGAACGGCTGCGGCAGAACGGGATCGTCTGCCTGATGGGCGAGCGTGACCTCACCGGCAAGGGCGTGCCGGTCACCTTCTTCGGCGAACGCACCTGGATGCCCGCCGGCGCGGCGAAACTGGCGATCGAGACCGGCGCCGCGATGCTGCCCGTGCACGCCTGGTACACCGTCGACGCCGCCGGAAACGAGGGGTGGGGCCTGAAGACCGATGCCCCGCTGGATGTTTCGCGCGGCGTGGGCCCGGCTACCCAGGCCATGGCGGACTGGTTCGCGGCGCATATCGCCCAGCATCCCGCCGACTGGCACATGCTGCAGCCGATGTGGGAGGCGGACCTGTCCGAGGCCCGTCGTGCCCGGATCGCCGCGGTTCAGGCGGAACGCGGCGCGGGCGGTCCGGCGGGCGCGGCCGTCACCACGCGCGACGGTACGGCCGCGGGAGACGAGGCGGTATGAGAATCGGCATGGTCTGCCCGTACTCGTTCGACGTACCGGGTGGAGTGCAGTCCCATGTCGTGGAGCTGGCGGAGGTGCTGATCGAGCGCGGGCACCGGGTCAGCGTGCTGGCCCCGGCGGCCGACGACACACCGCTGCCCGACTTCGTCGTCTCGGCGGGCAAGGCGGTAGCCATTCCCTACAACGGCTCGGTGGCACGGCTGTCCTTCGGTCCCACCGCCTACAACCGCATCCGCCGCTGGATCGCCGACAACGACTTCGACGTCCTGCACATCCACGAGCCGAACGCGCCGAGCCTGTCGATGCTGGCGTTGAAGATCGCCGAGGGCCCGATCGTGGCGACGTTCCACACCTCGACCACGAAATCCTTGGTGCTCAGCACCTTTCAGGGCGTGCTGCGCCCCTATCACGAGAAGATCAGCGGCCGGATCGCGGTCTCGGAGCTGGCGCGGCGCTGGCAGGTGGAGGCGCTCGGCGGCGACGCGGTGGAGATACCCAACGGCGTCGACGTCCCCGCCTTCGCGCACGCCCCCCTGCTGGACGGTTATCCGCGCCCGGGCGGGACGGTGCTGTTCCTGGGCCGCTACGACGAACCGCGCAAGGGTATGGCGGTGCTGCTCGGGGCGCTGCCCGACCTGGTGCGCCGCCACCCGGACGTCGAGATCCTGATCGTCGGGCGCGGTGACGAGGAGCGGCTGCGGCGCGAGGCCGGTGAGCTGGCCGGGCACCTGCGATTCCTCGGGCAGGTGTCGGACGCGGAGAAAGCCTCGGCGATGCGCAGCGCCGAGGTGTACTGCGCGCCCAACCTCGGCGGCGAGAGCTTCGGCATCGTGCTGGTGGAGGCGATGGCGGCCGGGACCGCGGTGGTGGCGAGCGAACTGGACGCCTTCCGCCGGGTGCTGCGCGACGGCGCGGCGGGGCGGCTCGTCCCGATCGGCGACTCGGCGCGGCTGGCGGCGGCGCTCAACGAGCTGCTGGGGGCGCCCGATCGCCGGGAGAGCCTGGTCCGCGCCGCGAATCAGGTTGTGGGCGAATACGACTGGCCGGTGGTCGCCGAACAGATCCTGCGGGTGTACGAGACGGTGACCGTCGGCGACATCCGGGTGCGGACCGCCGGATGATCACCTTCTCCGCGACGACGATCCTGGTCCTGGCGCTGATCGCCGCGCTGATCGTGGCGGCCGGCGTGTGGGCGTACTCGACGGCGAACCGGCTGGACCGCCTGCACGTGCGCGGGGATCAGGCCCGGCACGCGCTGGAGGCGGCGCTGGCCCGGCGCGCGGTGGTGGCCCGCTCGGTCGCGCTGGCGCTGGCCACCGCCGGATCCGACGCGGTCGGCGAGCAGGCCCGGCGCCTGCACGCCCTGGCCGACCGCGCCGAGCGCGCCGACTGGACCGACCGCGAGACCGCGGAGAACCAATTGGCCGCGGCGCTGACCGGAATCGACATCACCCTGCTGCCCCCGCAACTGGTGGCCGAACTGGCCGACGCCGAGGCGCGCGTGCTGATCGCGCGCCGCTTTCACAACGACGCCGTGCGCGACACCCTGGCGCTGCGCACCCGCCGTCCGGTCCGGCTGCTGCACCTGGGCGGTACCGCGCCGCTGCCCACGTATTTCGAGATCGCCGAACGGGTTACGGCGGCGGCCACCACCGGGCTCGAGGTGGACACGGTGCGCACCTCGGCGCGCGTGGTGCTGCTCGACGAGCAGGACCGGGTGCTGCTCATGCGCGGCCACGACCCCAAGACTCCCGACCTGCCGTTCTGGTTCACCGTCGGCGGCGGTATCGAGCCGGGGGAGACGCTGCGCACGGCCGCCGTGCGGGAGCTGTGGGAGGAGACGGGCCGGGCGCTGGACTCCACGGCATTGCGCGGGCCGATCTGGCGGCGGGTCGCGGTCTTCCCGTTCGACGGGGAACTGGTCCGCTCGGAGGAACTGTTCTTCGTCGCGCGCACCACGGCGTTCGAGCCGCGCGCGGCGAATCCGACGGTGTGGGAACGACGTTGCGTCACCGACAACAAATGGTGCACCGCCGAGGACATCGTGAGATTGGATGCCATGGGGGAGACGGTGTACCCGTACCACCTCGATCAGCTGCTGCCGGAGGCGGCCGCGGTGGCGGGCAGCGACGCCGAGCCGGAGGTACGGTCGATTCGCTGAGTGCGCCGGTCATCCCCGGGCCGCCGCCGCGAGATCACACCGCGTCGAACCATTCCGTCGCCAGCCGGGCCACCGCGTCCGGCCGCTCCAGGTGCAGGAAATGTCCGGCGCCGGAAAGGATTTCGACCCGGGAGCCGGGGTGCAGACCGGCGTGCGCGGTGTCGAAGTGCTCGGCGGTGATGCAGCCGTCGTCGGCGCCTGCCAGGACGAGCAGCGGCACGCCGGCCGGCGCCTCGGTGGTGGCGGCGAGCACGGCCAGTTGCGGGTCGTGCAGGGAGGTATCGAAGTTGGCGCGGTAGATCCGCAGCACGTTCGCGATGGTCGCGGGGTCGCCGTACAGCGCATGGACGCGTTCGCGGTGGTCGCCGGGATCGAGGCCCGGTGACCATGTCGACCACAGGTAGTCGATGAGGTCGCGATTCGCGGCGAGCACCGCTTCGGCGACGCCGGACAGCTGGAACAGCCACATGTAGAACAACCGCCGCAGCTGCGCGGGATCGGTGAACAGGCCGCGCATGGTGGCCGGTGGCGGCACGGCCAGGGTGACTCCGCGCCGGAGCCGCTGCGGCCACGCGGCGGCGACCCGCGCGACCATGCCCGCGCCGATGTCATGGCCGATCATGTCGACGCCGTCGGAGTCGAGAGCCGCGGCGACGGCCGCGGCGTCGGCGGCGAGCGTGATGCCGTCGGCATAGGTCAGCGCGTTCGCCGTCGCGGGGTGATGCCCGCGCAGGAACGGCGCCACCACCCTTCGGCCCGCCGCGACGAGATGTTCGGCCAGCGGCGCGAATGTCGCCGGATGATCGGGAAATCCGTGCCAGCACACCACGGTCGGACCGGCACCGGCAGCGAGCGCCGGGAAGTCGAGCCGATCGGTCTCCACGACGATCTCCGTGAATTCCACCCTGCCCACGATAGTTCCCGCCGCCGTGCCTGAGAATATCCGCGGCCGGTACGCCGGGCGCCGCTCCGAAGCTCTGTGGTGAAGGTCATGTTCGGTTATGGTCGGAGTCGGTTTGCCGTGCGCGCAATCTGGCGAACCAGGTACCTGGAGGTGAACTACCGCATGCCGATGTCCTATCTGCTCTACGACTTCCTGCTGCCCTACCTGGGCAACGAGGCCGCCACCTACTGGGCTCAGTTACTGGTGATCAACCCGATCTGATCGCGCTCGTCCCGTAGCGGCGAGGTAGCGGGAACTCCTGGTCGTCGGGTGTGCGGGTGTGGTCAGCAGTCCAGTGCTCTCGGACTGGCTATCTAGTGGCCTGATCTGCCCGCCTAGAATCGTGTCGTTCGATTCCGTATGACCCGATTACCCCGATGAGCAGGAGTTTGCCGTGACTACGCCCGAAACCACCCCGACGACCGGCACGGCCCGCGTGAAGCGCGGCATGGCCGAGATGCTCAAGGGCGGTGTGATCATGGACGTCGTCACCGCGGAGCAGGCGAAGATCGCCGAGGACGCCGGGGCGGTGGCCGTCATGGCGCTGGAGCGGGTGCCCGCCGACATCCGCGCGCAGGGCGGCGTCGCGCGCATGAGCGACCCGGATCTGATCGACGGCATCATCGGCGCGGTGTCCATTCCCGTGATGGCCAAGGCGCGGATCGGCCACTTCGTGGAGGCACAGGTGCTGCAGAGCCTCGGCGTCGACTACATCGACGAGTCCGAGGTGCTCACCCCCGCGGACTACGCCCACCACATCGACAAGTGGCAGTTCACCGTGCCGTTCGTGTGCGGGGCCACCAACCTGGGCGAGGCGCTGCGCCGAATCACCGAGGGCGCGGCCATGATTCGCTCCAAGGGCGAGGCCGGCACCGGTGACGTGTCCAACGCCACCACCCACATGCGCCGGATCCGCCAGGAGCTGCGCCGCCTGCAGTCGCTGCCGGAGGACGAGCTGTTCGTGGCCGCCAAGGAGCTGCAGGCGCCCTACGAGCTGGTCCGCGAGGTCGCCGAGACCGGCAAGCTGCCGGTCGTGCTGTTCACCGCCGGCGGCATCGCCACCCCGGCCGACGCCGCCATGATGATGCAGCTCGGCGCGGAGGGCGTGTTCGTCGGCTCCGGCATCTTCAAGTCCGGCAACCCGGCCCAGCGCGCCGCCGCGATCGTGAAGGCCACCACCTTCTACGACGACCCGGACGTGCTGGCCAAGGTGTCGCGCGGGCTGGGCGAGGCCATGGTCGGCATCAATGTCGAGGAGATCGCGGAGCCGCACCGGCTCGCCGAGCGCGGCTGGTGACAGTCCGCTACTGGAGGCAGGCCGGGCCGAAGAGAGCCTTCAGTTCGCCCATCAGCGCGGGGGAGGGCTGTACGCGGTAGCGCGGGTCGATCGCGAGCAACTGCGGGCCCTTCCTGCCCACCAACCGAATTCGCACCTCGGTCGGTCCGGGATGCTGCTGCAGCGTCTCGCGCAGGCCGCGGACGGCCGCGGGCGTGCAGGCCGGAACCGGGATGGTCACGGTGATCGCTCCGGCCGTCGCGAGCCCGCCCAGGTCGGGCACGGTGACCTGGTCGCCGAGCAGCGACATCCGGCCGTCTCGGATGCTGACGTGCGCGGTGACGAGCAGCACGGCGTCCTCGGTGAGGGCGGTGGCCGCGCTCGCGTAGGCCGCGGGGAAGAACAGGATCTCCACGGCCGCCTCCAGGTCTTCCAGCCGCACGATCGCCCACGGCTCGCCCTTCTTGGTGACGCGGCGGTCGACGGCGGCGACGAGCCCGCCGACCACGACCTTCCGGCCGTGCCCCACCCGGCCCTCGACCACCGCGGCGATCGGGGTGTCGCGCCGCGCCGCGAGCGCCTGCGCCACGTCGTCGAGCGGATGCCCGGACACGTAGAGCCCCAGCATCTCCCGCTCGAATGCCAGCAGCTGCCGGGTATCCCACTCCCGATCGGGTACCGGCACCTCGAAAACCCCCGCGGTGTCGCCCGTGTCGTCCACGGCGCCGGAGAACAGGTCGAATTGCCCACGCGCGGCGGCCTTCTTGGTGCCCATCGCGGCGTCCACGGCCTCGCCGTGCACCAGATACAGGCCCCGCCGCGGATGGCGCAGCGAATCGAAACCGCCTGCCTTGATGAGCGATTCGACCACCTTCTTGGCGCACGCGGTGGCGTCGGTCCTGGCCAGGTAGTCGGAGAAACTGGTGAACGCGCCGGATTCGCGCGCCCGCACGATGGATTCGACCACCGGCTCGCCCACATTGCGCACCGCGCCCAGCCCGAACCGGATGTCGGAGCCGACGCAGGTGAAGGTCGCGGCGGACTCGTTGACGTCCGGCGGCAGTACCCGGATGCCGCGTTTGCGGCAGTCGGACAGGTAGATCGCGGACTTGTCCTTGTCGTCGCCGACCGAGGTCAGCAGCGCCGCCATGAACTCGGCGGGATAGTTCGCCTTGAGATAGGCCGTCCAGTACATGACCAGGCTGTACCCGGCGGCGTGCGACTTGTTGTAGGCGTACCCGGCGAAGGGCAGCACCGCGTCCCACAGCGCCGTCACCGCCTCGTCGCGATAGCCGTTGGCGCGCATGCCGTTACGGAAGTTCTCGAACTCCTGGGCCAGCACCTCCGGCTTCTTCTTGCCCATCGCGCGGCGCAGCAGATCCGCCTGGCCCAGCGAGTACCCGGCCACCCGCTGGGCGAGTTGCATGATCTGCTCCTGATAGACGATCAGCGCGTAGGTTTCGGCCAGGATCTCCCGCAACGGCTCGTCCAGGTCGGGATGGATGGGGGTGACCGGCTCGCGGCCGTTCTTGCGGTCGGCGTAGGCCCAGTGCGCGCCGACCCCCATCGGACCCGGCCGGTACAGCGCGTTGGACGCCACCAGGTCGTTGAATTCGGTGGGCGCCATTCGTAGCAGGAGCTCCCGCATGCCCGCCGAATCCATCTGGAACACACCGAGATTGTCGCCGCGGGCCAGCATGGCGTAGGTCTTGCCGTCGTCGAGCCCGAGGGTGTCGAGGTCGATCTCGATGCCGCGGTTGGCGCGGATATTCGCCAGGCAGTCGCCGATCACCGTGAGGGTGCGCAGGCCGAGGAAATCCATCTTGAGCAGGCCGATGGCCTCGCAGGAGGGATAGTCCCACCCGGTGATGATCGCCCCGTCCTGCGGCCGTTTCCACAGCGGGACGACGTTCATCAGCGGTTCGCTGGACAGGATCACCGCGCAGGCGTGCACGCCCGCGCCGCGCACCATGCCCTCCAAACCCACCGCGGTGTCGTAGATCCGGCGCACGTCCGGGTCCGCGTCGAGCAGGGCGCGGACCGCCGCGGCCTCGCCGTAGCGCTCGTGTGCGGGATCGGTGATCCCGGCGACCGGAATGTCCTTGGCGGCCACCGCGGGCGGCAGCGCCTTGGTGATGCGGTCGGCGAGGGCGAATCCGGGCTGGCCGAAATGCACTCGCGCGGAATCCTTCAGCGCCGCCTTGGTCTTGATGGTGCCGAACGTGATGACCTGAGCGACCTTGTCCGCGCCCCAGCGTTCGGTGGCGTAGCGGATCATCTCGCCGCGGCGGCGGTCGTCGAAGTCGATGTCGATATCGGGCGCCGAGGGCCGCTCGGGGTTGAGGAACCGTTCGAACAGCAGGCCGTGCTCGATCGGGTCGATATTGGTGATGGCGAGCGCGTAGGCGACCAGCGACCCGGCGGCCGAGCCGCGCCCCGGCCCGACCCGGATGCCCACCTCGCGCGCGTGCGCCACCAGGTCACCCACCACCAGGAAGTAGGCCGGAAAACCCTTGTCGCGGATGATGTCCAGCTCGTACTCGGCCCGCCGCAGGTACCGCGCGGGCACGCCGCCCGGGAAGCGCCAGCGCAGGCCCGCGTCGACCTCGTGGCGCAGCCAGCTGTCCTGGGTGTGCCCGTCCGGGACCGGGAACACGGGCATGCGATCCCGGAATTCCCAGATGTCGTCGTAGGGTTCGACGCGTTCGGCCACCGCGAGCGTGGCGTCACAGGCGCCGGGCACCTCGCCGTCCCACAGCGCCCGCATCTCGGCGGCCGACTTGAGGTAGTAGCCGTCCCCGCCGAACCGGAAGCGGGTGGGATCGGACAGGGTCTTGCCGGTCTGCACGCACAGCATCGCCTCGTGTGCGGCGGCCTGCTGCCGCAGCACGTAGTGACAGTCGTTGGTGGCCAACGGCGGTAGGCCGACCTTGTCGCCGATCGCGAGCAGATCCGCGCGCACCCGCCGCTCGATCGACAATCCGTGGTCCATCACCTCGAGGAAGAAGTTCTCCGCACCGAAGATCTCCCGCCACCGCCCGGCCGCGTCGTAGGCCTCGTCGAACTGCCCCAGGCGCAATCGGGTCTGGACCTCGCCGGACGGACAGCCGGTGGTCGCCATGATGCCCTCGGCGTGCTCGGCGATCAGCTCGGCGTCCATGCGCGGCCACTTGCCGAACTGCCCCTCGAACGAGGCCAGCGACGACAGCGTGAACAGATTGCGCAGGCCCACCGCGTTTCTCGCGAACATGGTCAGGTGCAGGTAGGCGCCGGAACCGGAGACGTCGTCGGACTTCTGCGACGGGTCGCCCCAGAACACGCGCTTACCGGAGAACCGGGATTCCGGCGCGACGTACGCCTCGATCCCGATGATCGGCTTGATTCCCGAGGTGCGCGACTGGCGGAAGAACTCGGCGGCCCCGTACATGTTGCCGTGGTCGGTCATGCCGACGGCGGGCATCCCGAGCCGCTCGGCCTCGGCGAACAGCGGCGCCACCTTCGCCATGCCGTCGAGCATCGAGTACTCGGTGTGGTTGTGCAGATGGACGAAGGACGCGTCGCTCATCGAATCACCCTGTGGTCGATCGGGGGTCGGAATCGGTTGTGCGGTAGCACGGTTCCGGTCATGGTTTCCGGACTAGATACGACCAGTTGAGAGGGTGGTGAGTCGAACAAGAGACACGCTAGGATGCACAACCGGCAGTTGTATCGAGAGAGGTGTGATGACGGATCTGGATCTCGCCGCCGTCCGCGCGTTCGTCACGGCGCTGGACGAGGGGCAGTTCAGCCACGCCGCGGCGGTGCTCGGCCTCAGCCAGCAGGCGGTGTCCAAGCGCGTCGCCAAGCTCGAACAGCAACTCGGGGCGCCGCTGTTCGACCGGGTGCCCACGGGGATCGTGGCGACCGCGGCGGGCGCCCGACTGCTGCCGCACGCCCGCGCGCTGCTGAGCGCGGCCGACGACGCGGTGACGGCGGTGCGGGAACGGGTGCGCCCGCTGCGCGTGGCCGTGCTCGGCGAGCGGCAGGCCGAGATGGAGTCGCTGCGGTTCTACCTGTACCGCCATCCCGAGCGCGATACCGAGATCGTCATCTCCAATGTGATCACCTCGACCCGTGACGCCCTGCTGCTCGGCCCGCCGGGCACCCTGCGCGCGCACGGCACCTCCCGTGACACCCTCGTCGGGGGACGCGTCGACGCCGCCTTCGCGCGGGCATTCGGCGGGCCGCGGCCGCTGCCGGCCGAAATCGCCGCGGTCCCTTCGTATCTGGAGCCGCTGCAGCTCGTCGTGGGCAAGGATCATCCGCTGGCCGGGCACACGGCGACCACGCTCGCCGAGGTCCGGCCGTTCACGGCGTGGGTGCCCGGCGCGGCGGTGCCGTCGGAGTGGGCCGACTACTACCGGCACCTGTCCGAATTCAGCGGGATCACGGTGGAATCCGGCGGGCGGCCGGAGCCGATCGAGGACATCCTGGATCGCGTGGCCGCCTCCGATACGCTGGTCAGCTTCACCGGGGTGGGGTTCCGGACGCCCTGGCATCCGCATATTCGCCGGGTTCCGGTGGTCGACCCCATCCCGGCGTATCCGCACGCGCTGCTGTGGTCGACCGCCAATCCGCATCCCGGCCTGCCGGATCTGGTCGCGTACTTCCGCGACAACTACAACGGCGATATCGCCGCCGAATGCTGGATCCCGGAGCCGGACCGGGCGCTGTTCCGGCCGTGAGCTGACGAGCGCTCGATTCCCCGGTTCGGTGCGTCGCGGCGGAAAAGCCTTCGACGCCGCTGCGCGATCTTGTTACCCTCGACCTCGTGCATTTGTACTTCCTCTAGAAACTCCGGGCCGCGTCCGCGTCGGCGGATCGCCGCAGGCCCCGTTCCGATGTCCCGTCGCGCCCTCGGCGCGCATTCATCGATCACGGCACACTTCCCTTTCCGCAGTGCGGTGGCGTGTGCCCGGAGGAAGACAATGACCATCCGGATTCGACCTGCCCGGGCGCGGGCGCAATTGACCTGTTCCGACCTCCGTGTACAGCGCGGTGAACGCACCGTGCTCGACGGTGTCGACCTGACCGTCGGGCCCGGCTCGCGGTGGGGTGTCGTCGGCGAGAACGGGCGCGGCAAGTCCACATTGCTGCACGTGCTCGCCGGACTGCTGACACCCGACGCGGGCCGCGTGCAGCGGATCGGCACACTGGCACTGGCCACCCAGGAGATGCCCGACCACGACGAACGCACGATCGGCGACGTCGTCGACGAACACCTGGCGGCCGCCCGCGACGCCGTGCGGCGGCTCGACGCGGCCGCCGCGGCGCTGACCGAGGGCCGTCCCGGCGCCGACGAAGAGTACAGCGCGGCATTGGATCTCGCGCAACTGCTGGACGCCTGGGACGCCGATCGCCGCGTCGATGTGGCCCTGGCGGGACTCGGGGCGGTGACCGATCGCGAGCGCCCACTGCGGACGCTGTCGGTGGGGCAGCGGTACCGGGTGCGGCTGGCGGTGCTGCTGGCCGCGGGCGACGACTTCCTGCTGCTGGACGAGCCGACCAATCACCTCGACCGGGCCGCGCTGGAGTTCCTGACCGCCCGGTTGCGTGCCTTCGCCGGTGGCATCGTGGTGGTGAGCCACGATCGGGCCCTGCTGTCGGATGTCGCGGAGACGATCCTGGATCTGGATCCGACCCGCGACGGCAGGCCGCGCGTCTACGGCGGCGGCTACTCCGGCTACCGGGCCGGGCGGCACGCCGAACTCGAGCGCTGGGCGGAGGAATATCAACAGCAGCAGACCGACCGCGCGCGGCTGGCGCAGGATCTGTCGGCGGCGCAGAACCGACTGGTGACGGGATGGCGGCCCGACAAGGGCACCGGCAAACACCAGCGCGCCACCCGGGCCGGGTCGCTGGCCCGCGCCGTGCACCGGCGGCAGGACGAGCTGGAACGGCATCGGATCACCGCGCCGACGCCGCCGCAACGGTTCGCGATGCCGGAACTACCTGCCCGCCAAGGGGTTACGCTCGTGCGCGTCGAAGAGGTGACCGTGGCGGGCCGTGTGGTGCGGCCGGTCGATCTGGCGCTGGACTCCGGTGACCGCCTGGTGATCGCGGGCCCCAACGGTGCGGGCAAATCGACGCTGCTGGCGGTGCTCGCCGGAACGCTCGAACCCGATGCGGGGCAGGTGCATCGGGCTCGTCGCGCGCGAATCCATCTGCTACGCCAGGAATCTCGTCATCCGCTGCGGCGCCGCGCGCGTGAGCTGTACCGCGCGCACGTCGAGGCGGCGGTGAGCGCGGGGGTGCTGGCCGAGTCCGAGGTGGTCGGCCTGTCATCGCTGGGGCTGCTGAGCTCCCACGAGGCGAACAAGCCGATCGGCGAACTCTCCATGGGCCAGCAGCGCCGCCTGGACCTCGCCTGCGCCCTGGCCTCCCGGCCGCACCTGCTGCTCCTCGACGAGCCGACCAACCATCTCTCGATCACCCTGGTCGACGAGCTCACCGAGGCCCTGCGTGCCACCCCGGCCGCGGTCGTGGTGGCCACCCACGACCGCCAACTTCAGCGCGACCTGCGGGATTGGCCGCGGCTGTCCCTGCACCCGCCGGTCCCCGCCCGCCCCTGATCCGTGGCAGGCGGGCCAGCGTAGCGGCGGTGGGGGCTGTCATGGTGGTCGGTGGTGTCCGTGGCAGGCGGGCCAGCGTAGCGGCGGTGGGGGCTGTCATGGTGGTCGGTGGTGTCCGTGGCAGGCGGGCCAGCGTAGCGGCGGTGGGGGCTGGCATGGCGTTCGGTGGCATCTATGGCGGGGCGGCGTTCGGTGCGGCGGGGTCAGGGCGGCGGGGTGAGGTGGCGGTCCACCAGGGCGGCCGCCAGGTGGACCGGGTCGGTGCCCGGGGCGACCAGCTCGAGGCTGCGGTTGGCCACCAGCACCGCGGTGCCGTGCACGCTCGCCCACAGCTGGAGTGCGCGCTGTCCACTGTCGTCGGCGGTGCACTCGGCGACGAGGTCGGCGAAGCGGCGATACATCGGGAGGGTCCGGCGGCGGAGTTGTTCGCCGGATCCTTCCAGCAGGTCGTGGCGGAACATGAGGGCGAACATCTCCGGCCGGTCGGCGGCGAAGCGCACATAGTCGGCGGTCATCCGCTCGATCCGGGTCCGTGCGGGCTGTTGCGCGTGCGCCTCGAAACGTGTTTGCAGATCGGTGAATCCGCGCGCGGCGATCGCCGACAGCAGCGCCGCGTGGGTCGGGAAGTACCGCCGGGGCGCCCCGTGCGAGACCCCCGACTGCCGTGCGATCGTCCGCAGCCCGAGCCGTGCCACCCCCTGCTCCTCCAGCAGCTCGACCCCGACCGCCACCAGGCGATCGCGCAGCGACTCCTCTGTCATGGACGCCATTGTGCCCGCACCCGCCGCACGCCCAGTGCGTAGACACTGTCTGCCGACTCTGGTAGACAGTGTCTACGCATTCTCGGGAAAGGTGATCGATGGCGTATCGGTTGTTGAAGTACGTGCTGATCGGACCGCTGCTGTGGCTGCTCGGGCGGCCGGAGGTGGAAGGGCTGCACCATGTTCCGCGATCGGGCCCGGTGATCGTGGCGGCCAATCATCTGGCGGCCATCGATTCGCTGTATCTCGCTCTGGTGCTGCCGCGGCGGATCACGTTCCTCGCCAAGCGGGAGTACTTCACCGAGCGTGGGCTGCGCGGCCGGATCAACCGATGGGTGATGACGGCGACCGGCCAGGTGGCGGTGGACCGCTCCGGCGGTTCCGCCTCGACCGCCGCCCTGGACGCGGCCGCGCGCATTCTCGAATCCGGCGGCGTGTGGGGCATCCACCCCGAAGGCACCCGCTCACCCGACGGCCGGGTCTACCGCGGCCGCACCGGCGCCATCCGAGTCGCCATGCGCACCGGCGCACCTCTGGTCCCGGTAGCCCTGTCCGGCACCGACCTGGTGAACCGCCGCGGCCGCCGTCTACTCCGCCCCGCCCGCGTCCACATCGTCTTCGGCCGCCCCCGCACCTTCCCGCCCCTCGACCGCCCCACCGTCCGCACCGAAACCGACGCCCTGATGACCGAACTGGCCCACCGCTGCGGCCGCCACTACGTGGACCACTACGCCACCCACTTCACCCCCACCCCGGCGAACCACTAGTCCCATCCCACCCGCCGCCGCAACCACTCCCGTGTCACCGCGCCCGAACGAGCCTGGTGGGCACGGAGTCTCGGCGAGCGCGGTGGCACGGGCAGGCGGCTGTTGTACGTCCAGAATCCGGTCAGCGCGCACACGAGCGCATCGATGGCCGCCGGGTCGACCGCGCGGGTGAGAGGGTGTGCGGTGAGGATCGGATCGGGGTCGACGCCGTCGAGGGCGATCGACGGCGCCAAGATGACCAGGTCGGCCCAGGCCGCGCCGCGGCAGGGCGCGGCCCAGTCGACCACGCAGACGATGCCGTCGGAGCCGAGGAGCATATTGTCCGGCCGAAGATCGCTGTGCAGCAACGTCTCTCCGGCACAGTGTGTCGGCCAGGTGGACTCCAGGTCGGCCAGTAGGTCCAGATTGCGCCGTGACCAGTCGTCGAGATCCGGCGGCGGGCCGTGCTCGGCGAACTGCTGCCAGCGGCTCAGCGCGCGCCCGTAGGCATCGGTGACGGCGCGCATCCCCGGCAGCGGGCTGGGCGTCAGCGCATCGGCCAGGCGCTCGACCGTGGCCAGTACGGCGGCCAGATCCGCGGGTTCGCGCAGCCGCGGATGGCGGCCCGCGACATCGTCGAACACCATCGCGAACCAGCCATCGATCTCGGCGGTGAACCGCAGCGGCGGCGCGGGTACCGACCGCGGCAACCCCGCCGCGACCCCGGCCTCGGCCCGGTACATCCCGGCCAGGGCGTCGTCGACGGGAATCGCCTTCGCGAACGCCCTGCGTCCGTCGGCCAGGACCAGCCGGGCGGCCAGGCCGTGGGTGAACCCGCCCGCCTGCCCGGCCGCCGCCCGGACCTCGCCGCCGAGTCCGCGCTCGAGTTCGGCCCGGACCGAGCGCGGCAACTCGGCCCATTCGGTCCGGAACGAGGTACTGTCCTCAACCACCATCGCACCATGGTGAGCCACACCGGGTGCGCGCTCCACCTATTTGCCGCGGCTGCTACAGCCCGAAACTTCCGCCGCCGGAGGGCCTCTTGAAGTCGACGGTCGTGCCGTAGGCGGTGGCCGTGGTGCCCGGTGCGATGGCGGCCTCGGCGGGGCCGGAACAATTGTCGGAGCGGTAGATGTACGCCGTGCGGTCGCTGGTGTGGTTCTCCACGGTGATGTCCATGGGGCCGATATCGATGCAGCCCGCCAAATCGTTGTAGCGGTCCTGATACACGATCCCGTTGATGATCGCGATCTCATCCCCGGCGGCCGGTGCGGCGGGCGCGGCGAACAATGTCGCGACAACTCCGGCCGCCATGGCGAATACCTTCACGACAACCGAGCATCCCAACGGTCATGGATAGGGACAAGCCCCCGAAACCTCCGGCGGGACGAAATCGGGCGCGGCTGTCGCCGGCGCGGACTCGCTGCGATGAATTCGCCGGGCAGGCGCCGTCATAACGGGTATCAGGGTCGGTCGGTGTGCTGACCGGCGCGGAATACGAAACCGAGGAAGACGCATGGCGCGACTGACAGGCAAGGTGCGAGAGTTGTTCGACGGCAAGAATTTTGCCGTATTGTCCACGCTCGAACCGGACGGCGGACCACAGGCGACAGTGGTATGGGTCGAGCGTGACGGGGACGACCTCGTCTTCGCGTTGCCCGGTCGCCGCCGCAAGGTCGCCAACCTCCGAAGGGATCCCAGGGCGGCTGTCACGGTTTTCGACGCGGCCAGTCCGTACGACAGTGTCCAGGTGCAGGGCACGGCGACGATCCTGGACGATCCGGACGGCGTCCTGATCCAGCAGGTTTCGCACAAGTACACCGGTGGGCCCTACCCCGGCTTCGCCGGGCCGGACCCGCAATGGGTGACCGTGCGAGTCACCGTCGACAAGGTCACCACCACGTGGTCGGAGGGATCGGCGTAGCCGGATGCTTCCACGATCGCGACGGCTTATGCGTTCCGGACGGCGGGGCGGTCCCGGTGGTCCCAATTGACCAGGACGTCGGGCTCTTCGGGGGTGCTGCGGCGGTGGTGGAGCAGGGCGTCGACGGTGAAGGCGTCGGCGGGGGCGGTGGTGCGGCGCAGGGCGGGCTCCGACAGGCGCAGTTCGATGGTGAGGTCGAAGTCGAGGCCGCGGCCCAGCAGCATCGGGCCCGCGACGAACAGGACGGTGGCGGGGGTGGCGGGAAGGACTGTGGCGCGGGCGGACCGGTCGCTGGACTCGTCCCAGAGGGCGGGGAGCCAGCGGTGCCGGCGGCGTAGTGCCTGCAGCACTTCACGATCCAGGCCGGGATAGTCGAACCAGGCTGTGCGATAGGTTGTTTCGTCGCGGCCGTACTCCAGGCGCAGCGACGCGGGACGGACGTAGTCGTGCAGGGCGACGACCCCGGACGGGCGGCCCAGAGCGGGCAGGCGGGCGGCGACGGTGCGGGCGAAACCCACGGGGTCGGCCGCGTCGGCGCCGTCGACCGCGACCACGGCCGGTCGGGGCAGGGCGAGCGCGCGCTCGGTGACGAGGTCCGCCAGGGCGTCGGTGGTGATCGGGGCGAACGGGGGCACCCGACCATGATGCCCGCGCCGCGCCGCGCGAGACCCGGGTCACGGACCCGGTGAGCCGGGCGCCGGAAGATGTTCGCCATTGTTTAACCTGAGCAGGTTCATTCCCGGAAGGACGGTTGATGGCGACGATCGAAGAGGCCCTCGAGATCGAACGGCTCGAGCGGGACATCTTCCGTGGCGCGTCCACGAAGACCCAGCTGCCACGAACCTTCGGCGGGCAGGTCGCCGGACAGGCGCTGGTGTCGGCCGTGCGAACGGTGGACCCGTCGTACCAGGTGCACTCGCTGCACGGTTACTTCCTGCGGCCGGGCAACCCGCAGGAGCGCACGGTCTACCTCGTCGAGCGCATCCGCGACGGGCGGTCCTTCTGCACCCGCCGGGTGACCGGCGTGCAGAACGGCGAGGCCATCTTCACCATGTCGGCGTCGTTCCACATCGGCGACCAGGGGCCCGAGCATCAGGACGAGATGCCGGAAGTCCCACTGCCGCACGATCTTCCGGACGCCCGCACCTCGATGAGCCCGGAGGCGCTGTGGGCCATGCGGGAATGGGAGCACTGGGACATCCGCACCATCCCGCAGGAACAGGTGACCCGCAAGAACGGCCTGGTCGCGCAGCAGCAGGTGTGGTTCCGCTACCGGCACTCGCTGCCCGACGACCCGCTGTTCCACGTGTGCACGCTCGCCTACATGAGCGATATGACGCTGCTGGGATCGTCGAAGGTGATCCACCCCGACGAGCCGACCCAGAACGCGTCACTGGACCACGCCATGTGGTTCCTGCGCCCGTTCCGCGCCGACGACTGGCTGCTCTACGACCAGGCCTCGCCGTCGGCCGGCTTCGGCCGCGCGCTGACCGGCGGGCGGATCTTCAACCAGGAGGGTCAGCTCGTCGCGGCCGTCGTCCAGGAGGGCCTCATCCGCCACCTGCGCGAGGGCTGACCTCCGTTTGAGGCCCCCCGCCGTCGGGTAGCCGTTCGATAGCTGACGGGCTGGTCACTGCCCGCTGCGCGGTGCCACCGTCGAGGCGAGGAGGCTGCGATGGTCGATGTGTTCGTCGTCGACGACCACGAGGTCGTCCGGCGCGGACTGCGTGACCTCCTCGACGAGACCCCCGATCTGACGTTCGTCGGCGAGGCCGACACCTGCGCCGCGGCGCGCGCCCGCGTCCCGGCCGTCCATCCGGATGTCGTCGTCCTCGACTTCCGGCTGCCCGACGGCAACGGCGACGAGCTGTGCCGGGACCTGCTGACCGCGGTGCCCGGACTGCGCTGCCTGATGCTCACCGCGTTCGCCGACGAACCCTCGATGCTCGGCGCGATAGTCGCGGGCGCCGACGGCTATCTGGTCAAGGACGCGCGCGGCCCCGAACTCGTCGAAGCCATCCGGGAGATCGCCGCCGGACGGTCACTGCTGGATTCGCGCGCCACGGCCGCCGTGGTCGCGGCGCTGCGGACCCAGGCCGAGTGGCAGGACGGGCCCCTCGCCGAGCTGACCGAGCGCGAGCGGGCGGTGCTCGGGCTCCTGGGCCGCGGGCTCACCAACCGGCAGATCGCGCAGCGAATGTTCTTGTCGGAGAAGACGATCAAGAATTACGTGTCGCGGGTGCTGCGCAAGCTCGACGTGCGGGGCCGGACCGAGGCGGCGGTGCTGGCCGCCCGGATGGGGCTGATCCACACCCGGCAGTGATCAGCCGTCGAGCACGTCGCCGACGGTCCGGCGCGGCGTGGTCGGCAGCGGCGGGCTGTTGGCCGGCACCCAGCCGATCCGCACCATCGTCTGCGGGAACGCGCAATCGTGCAGGACGGCCTCGCGGATGTCGCGGCGCAGATCCGGCATGCCGAGCGGCTCGGTCTGGATGCAGGTGGACAACCCGAGGTCGGTCGCGGTGAGGAGCAGTTCGCTGGTCGCCTCCCCGGCGGACAGCTGGAAGCGCCGGTCGTCGCCCGCTGTGCAGACCACCAGCCACTCCGCCGCGTCGGTGCTCGCCGCGGCGTCGGCCAGGGCCGGATCGGCGAACGCCCGGCCCGGGAGTTCGTCGCCCGGGCGCGCCGGAGGCGTGTTGCGGGCCGGGACCCCGTCCGGGCTGCCGTGCCGTCCGCTCCAGGCCACGAGTTCGCGCAGGTATGCCGGATCCTCGGCGTGCCGATCGGCCGCGCACCGCATCGAACCCGCCAGCCGGGCGCGCAGCACGGGCGGCACATGGCGGACGGCGGCGCCGAATCGGTTGGCCCGGCTCGACACCGTCCGGATGTAGCCGTGCGGGACGTCGATCGAGGCGAAGCGCCGCCGGTCGCTCTGGCGCAGCAGGATCGCGGCGGTGAGTTCGATGTCGGCGTCGGTGGGCTGCCGGGGCGTCGTGGTGATCGTCGCGAGCAGGTCGGGGCGGTCCGGATCGGGGGTTCTGGTCACCGTCGCGGCCCAGCCCAGCCCGGCGAGCGCGACCCGCATGTGGTGCAGCGCCGCACCGCAGCTCACCACCAGCGCGCGCTGCACGGGATCGGTACAGGGCAGGTGCCGATCGGTATCGGCGTAGAGCTCCAGGCGATCGGCGGCGACCCGCCAGCGCCAGGGTTGGGTGTTGTGCACCGACGGCGCGCGCACCGCCATGCCGAGGGCGACTTCGAGGGTTTCGTCGTCCGGCAGCGCACTGGCCATGCTGGGCCGTCCTTCCAGATCGGATTGCCGACGTCACCGACCAGGTTGCCCGGATCCGCGGTGACAGGCAGTGGTAGGAAGGTCCCCGAAACCCGGGCCCCGGGTCCTTACCCGCTAGCCCCCGGTGAGGCCGCCGAGCGCGCCGCGGGCCAGCACGATACCCGCGATGGCCAGGGCCCAGCCGGTCGCGCTGTCGGCGTACCGGGACAGGAATCGGTCCAGCGTGGCGAGCATCGGCTCGATCGTGGTGTGCAGCAGGGTGCGCCCCGCGGTGAGCAGCAGCGCGGGGACGATCATGATCGCGCAGTACCCCGCCAGCAGCGCGACCGCGGAACCGGTTGGGACATCGCTGGATACGAGCAGCCCGATCGCGGCCAGGTACGGGACCATCGACACCGCCTCGAGCGCGCCCGCGGCGACCGCCAGCCCGGCCAGCCCGGCGGCCGAGGACTGGCGGCGCAGCGCGCGCGCCCGCCAGACCGCGGTGCGATCGGGTTCGCCGCGCGCCCTGCGTTTCTTGGAATCGAACCGCCACGAGACGGCGAACAGCGCGATGCCCAGCAGCAGTTGCGGCACCAGCAGTACCGGGCTGCGGGTCAGCGTGCCGAGCCGGTCGAGTCCCGCGCCCGCGACCGTCAGCAGGAGCAGGCCCAGCGCGAAGTAGAAGACCGCGATGGCGGCGAGGTAGCACAGCAGCCGCCGCGCGGGTGGGCGGTCGGGCGCCAGCAGCAGCCACACCGGGACGATCAGTGTGCCGATGCTGGTGCTGTCGACCAGAGCCAGGCCGACGAGAGCCGCGATCAGTGTCACGCCGGTCAGCCTCGCCCGGTGCCGATGGTTCCGGCGTCGGCTGTCGGACCGACCGGCCGTCATCACTTCGGCGGACCCGGCCCCGGCCGCGGCTGTGCTGTGATGGTGCGGTGAAGCAGTGGGGAGCCCTGTCGGCGAATACGCAGGACGCGCTGGTGGCGCTGTTCGCGTTCGCCGTCGGCGCCGTGCTGTACCTGTCGGGTCTGTACCCGCTCGGGGGTGCGAGCTCGACCCCGCTGTCCGCGCGGTTCGCGGTGCTGGCACTGCTGTGCGCGGCGACGCTACTGCGTCGGCGGGCGCCGGTGGTGGCGCTGCTGGCGGGACTGGTGCCGGTGGGTATCGATCTGGCGCTGGGCCCCACGGTGCCGGTGTGGATCGTGTACTCGGATCTGATCTACGCGGCGTGCCTGTATGCGAGCCACCGGGTTTCGCGGATCGTCACGGCGAGTTGCGTGGTGCTGACGGTCGTCTTCGCGCTCGTGGTCTTCGTGCTCACGGGGGACTGGCGGGCACCGGCGATCGTCGTCGCCGCGGCCTCGGTGTTCGTCGGCATGTCGATCTGGTGGGCGCTGGCGGTGCGCCACCACAAGGAGCTGGCCGCGGTCGAACGCACCCGGGCTCAGGCGCTGACGCTGGTCGCCGACCTGGACCGGCGGGCGGCCGTCGCCGACGAACGCCGCACCATGGCCCGCGACCTGCACGACGTGATCGCCGGGCATCTGTCGGCCATCGCGCTGCAATCCGAGGCCGCGCTCGGCGTGCTCGCCCGCGACGATCCCGATTCCGCCGTCGCGGGGATCCTCGGCTCGATCCGCGCCAACAGCGTCAGCGCGCTGCAGGAGATGCGGACCATGATCGGCCTGCTGCGCCGCGACGACGGCGGCGCGGACGGGGCGGCCGCACCGCGCGGACTGGCCCAGCTGGCCATCCTGGTCGACGCCGCCCGCGCCGCCGGAACCATTGTGCGCCTGCGGGATTCGGGTCTGCGGGCCGAGATTCCCAGCGCGGTGGACCAGGCCGCGTACCGCATCGTCCAGGAGGCGCTGACGAACGCCATGAAGCACGCACCCGGCCGGGAGGTCGATATCGCGGTGCGCGCCGACACGGACGCCGTGGCGCTGTCGGTGCGCAACCGGCTCCCCGCCGCGCCGTCACCGGACGTCGACCGCCCCCGCCGTGGTCTGTTCAACATGCGCGAACGCGCGGCGGCGCTCGGCGGAAGTTTCTCCGCCACCGCCGATTCCGACGACTGGGTGGTGACGGCCCGGCTGCCGATTCGCGAAAGACCGGAGGTGGCATGACGATTCGGGTGCTGATCGCCGACGACCACGGCGCGATCCGGGCCGGGCTGCGGATGATCCTGGACACCGCCGAGGACATCGAGGTGGTCGGCGAGGCCGCCGACGGCGACATCGCGGTCGCGCAGGCCAAAGCGCTGCGGCCCGACGTGGTGCTGATGGACGTGCGGATGCCCGGCGTGGACGGCATCACCGCCACCGCCCAGATCACCGCCGAGGGCCTGGCCGGGGTACTCATCCTCACCACCTTCGACCTGGACGAATACGTCTTCCGCGCGCTGCGCGCCGGGGCGTGCGGGTTCATCCTGAAATCGGTGTCGAGCCAGGCGCTGCTCGCGGCGGTGCGTTCCGTGGCGGCCGGCGACGGAGTCCTCGCGCCCGAGGTGACCCGCGCGGTCATCACCGCCTTCGCCACCACCGGCCCGCCCGCCGAGCCGAAACCGGACCTGCTCGCCGGCCTCACCGAGCGCGAACGCGAGGTGCTGGCCTGCCTGGGTGAGGGCCTGTCCAACGCCCAGATCGCCGCACGCCTCTACATCGGCGAGACCACCGTGAAGACCCACGTCTCCCGCGTGCTCACCAAACTCGGTGTGCAGTCCCGCGTGCAGGCGGCCATCCTCGCCCGCGAGGCCGCGCCGGGCTAGGTCGTCTGCACGCGCAGGTGGCAGACCACCGTGTCGGGCAGTCGGCGCAGGCGTCGTTCCAGTTCGTCGCTGCGATGGCTGGGGAGCACGCGGTCCCAGCCGGTGGGCGGGTCGACCTCGGCGATGAGCACCACCTTGCGGCGGCCGTCGAAGTTGTCGCGCACGAACCGGGCCACCGGATCGCCGACCGAGCAGGCGCCCGCATCGATGATCTCCAGCCGCACCTGCGGATGCCAGGCTGCCCACGCCTCGGTGAATGCCACGGTGTTCTCCCCGGGCAGGCACACGTGCACCGCCACCACCTCCCGGCCCAGCGACAGTGCCGCCGACAGCGCCTCGCGGCTGAGCTCGGACACCTCCGACACCGGCACCACGATCACCGCGCCGGTGGGCCGCGGCGCGGCGGGCGTGCCGCCCGCGCCGCGGCGATCGTCGATCCGGCGGTAGGTGCGGCGCACCCGCTCCATGCCGTACACCAGCAGCGGCAGCACCAGCACGATCAGCCAGGCCCCGGCCGTGAACTTCATCGCGGTGGTGACCAGCGCGGCGACGAAGGTCAGCAACGCGCCGAAACCGTTGAGCGCCATCCGCCATCCGCCGCCGCCGCGCCGCCGCCAGTGCACCACCATGCCCGCCTGAGCGATGGTGAACCCGACGAACACACCGATCGCGAACAGCGGAACCAGCGCGTTCATCTCGCCCGCGGCCGCGAGCAGCAGCACGCCCGCCGAAACGCCCAGGCCCAGCACGCCGTAACGGTACACCAGCCGCGGCGTGGCGACGGCGAAGCGGTGCGGCAGGCAGTTGTCGTCGGCGAGGATCTTGGTCAGCGTCGGCAGGCCGCCGAAGGAGGTGTTGGCGGCCAGCGCCAGCAGCGTCACCGTCGCGAATTGCACGATGTAGTAACCGATTCCGTGGCCGAGTGCGGCCTCGGTGAGCTGCGACAGCACCGTGCTGCCGTCGACCGGCCGCACATCGAACCGGCCGATCAGCGTCGCCAGGCCGAGCAGCATCACGCCCAGCAGCACGCCCAGGGCCACCTCCGCGCGCTGGGCCCGGCGCACCCGCGGCTCCTCGAAGCTCGGCACCGCGTTCGCGATCGCCTCCACTCCGGTCAGTGCCGCGCAGCCGCTGGAGAATGCCTTGAGCAGCAACAGGATTCCGATGGTACGGGTGTCGGCGGCGACCGCGGGGCCGGTCTCGGTGACCACGGGCGCCGAGCGCAGCAGCCCGGTCACGATCACCACCAGAATGCCCGCCACGAACATCACCGTCGGCGCCATGAACACCCGCGCGCTCTCGCGGATCCCGGCGAGATTCAACGCGGTGACCCCGGTCAGCACCGCCAGGCAGATCCACACCGTGTAGGGCAGCAGTGCGGGGAAGGCGGAGGTGAGTGCGGCGGTCCCGGCCGCGATCGACACCGCGACATTGAGCACGTAGTCCACGATCAGCGCCGCCGCGGCGACGAGTGCGGCCCGGCGACCGAGATGGCGACCGGCCACGGCGTAGGCGCCACCGCCGCCCGGGAAGGCGGCGATCACCTGCCGGTAGGACGCGATCAGCACGGCGAGCAATGCCACGATCGCCAGGGTCACCGGCAGTGTCAGGCCCAGACCGGCGCTGCCGGCCGCGGCCAGTACCAGCACGACGGCCTCCGGGCCGTAGGACACCGAGGCCATCGCGTCGAGGGAGAGCCCGGCGAGGCCGGTGGAGACGGTGAGCCCGCGCCGGGCCGCGGGGCGGCCGGTCGCGGGCGCGGGTGTCGGCAGAACTTCGATCACCCGGCGAGTGTTCCCTCGTACTGGTCGAGCGAACAGATCCACTTGCGGAACCTTGACGGCCGGGTGAGCGGGACCACACGGCGTTTCGGTCGCGAGCGGGCCCGCAGGGGTCGGCTCGTATGCTCGACTCGTGAGACCGACGATTGGTGTGCTGGCGTTGCAGGGCGATGTGCGGGAGCACTTCCATGCGCTGACGGCCTGTGGCGCCGAGCCGGTGAGCGTGCGGCGGGAGGCGGAGCTGGCCGCGGTGGACGGGCTCGTGCTGCCCGGCGGCGAATCGACCGCCATCAGCAAGTTGCTCGAGGTGTTCGGGCTGCTGGAACCGCTGCGGCAGCGGCTGCGCGACGGTATGCCCGCGTTCGGCTCCTGCGCCGGGATGATCCTGCTGGCTCGCGACGTGCTCGACACCCGGCCCGACGCACAGTCGCTGTCCGGCATCGATATGACGGTGCGGCGCAACGCTTTCGGCCGCCAGGTCGATTCGTTCGAAACCGACCTGGAATTCACCGGCCTCGACGGGGCGGTCCGTGCGGTGTTCATCCGGGCGCCGTGGGTCGAGCGGATAGGCGAGGGAGTGGAGGTGCTCGCGCGGGTACCGTCCGGTCCGGCGGAGGGGCGGATCGTCGCGGTGCGCCAGGGCGGCGTGCTGGCGACCTCATTTCACCCCGAGGTGACCGGGGATCTGCGGGTGCATCGGTTGTTCGTCGACTCCGTGCGGGAACGGGCGGCCGTGCGGCCCTCGTGACGGCCCGGCGCCGATCCCGCGCATCCGCCCGGCGGCGACCGCGGGGCCGACCAGTAGACTGCTCGAATTGTCCACCGGATCCCGAGCACACCGACCTTGAAGGAAGTAGGGAATGAGCGGCCACTCCAAATGGGCCACCACCAAGCACAAGAAAGCCGCCCTCGACGCCAAGCGGGGCAAGCTGTTCGCGAAGCTGATCAAGAACATCGAGGTGGCGGCCCGGACCGGCGGTGGCGACCCGGACGGCAATCCGACGCTGTACGACGCCATCCAGAAGGCGCGCAAGAACTCGGTCCCGCTGGACAACATCGAGCGGGCCCGCAAGCGCGGCGGCGGTGAGGAAGCCGGCGGCGCCGAGTGGCAGACCATCATGTACGAGGGGTACGGCCCCAACGGCGTCGCGGTGCTCATC
This sequence comes from Nocardia wallacei, assembly GCF_014466955.1. Classification (NCBI taxonomy): domain Bacteria; kingdom Bacillati; phylum Actinomycetota; class Actinomycetes; order Mycobacteriales; family Nocardiaceae; genus Nocardia; species Nocardia wallacei. Next base: position 3,176,677 of record NZ_AP023396.1, read on the forward strand.
GAGTGCCTCACCGACAACCGCAACCGCGCGGCCGGCGAGGTGCGGGTCGCGATGACCCGCAACGGCGGCAACATGGCCGACCCGGGTTCGGTGTCGTACCTGTTCAGCCGCAAGGGAATCGTCACGCTGGACAAGAACGGCCTGTCCGAGGACGACCTGCTGATGGCGGTGCTCGACGCCGGCGCCGAGGAGGTCAACGACCTCGGCGAGTCCTTCGAGATCATCAGTGAGCCGGGCGATCTGGTGGCGGTGCGCACCGCGCTGCAGCAGGCGGGGATCGACTACGACTCGGCGGAGTCCGGCTTCCAGCCCTCCACCACCGTCCCCGTCGACGCCGACGGCGCCCGCAAGGTCTTCAAGCTCGTCGACGCCCTCGAGGACAGCGACGACGTCCAGAACGTCTTCACCAACGTCGACGTCTCCGACGAGGTTCTCGCCCAACTCGACGACTGAGCACCGTGCCCGAGGCCGCCTTCCACTCCGGGAGGGCGGCCTTCGGTATCTCCGCCTACAGGCTGAAGGCGACCGAACGAAGGACGAGCACGGCGACGAACACCACCGTGAACGCCAGATCGAGCCCCACGCCGCCCAGCCGCACCGGCTTCAGCACCTTGCGCACCGGCGCGATCACCGGCTCGGTGGCGGCATGAGTGAATCGCCGAACCTTCCACACCCACTGCGGCCGGTTCCCGAGCAGCTCCGCCCAATCCACGATCAACCGCGCGATGAGCAGCAGCAGGAACACCGTCAGCACATACCCCAGTACAGTCCCGACCACGCTCATCCCGGACTCCTTCACGCCGACGTCGGCTCTCCACCAGTACCAACGCACCGGCCCGACGGAAAGTGCCGACACCGCGCAACGGATCGGACGATCGGGGGCGAGTTGGGTCGCCACGCCGCTGGGGTGATTGCAAAACGGTCGGTCGTTACGCAGGGTTGGGTATGTCCGTCGCTTGCCCGTCCTGCTCGTGGCCCGCACCGATGCTCGTGTCCTCGCATCGGACGGTGCGATATCTGCGGTGCGTGTGCGGTAAGTGGCTGGTGGCGCACGGGGGTGGGGTGAGCATGGTGACCGGGCGGGGGACCTGCACGTCGGCGCCCGCACTGCCCGAGCATCTGGAGCTGATTCCGTTACCCGAGGTCTGAGGCCGTGTGAGGTGGATCGCCTCAGTGGAACAGCTTCAGCCCCACCACACCCGCGATGATCAGCAGCAGGCACAGGATGCGGGTGAGCGAGGTCGACTCACCCAGCCAGATCATGCCGACCAGCGCGGTGCCGACCGCCCCGATCCCCACCCAGACCGCGTATCCGGTGCCGACCGGAATGTCGTGCAGCGCCACCCCCAGCCCGGCCATGCTCAGCGCCAGCGCCGTCGCGAAGATCACGGTGGGCAGCGGCTTGCTGAACCCGTCGGACCGTTCCAGCGCGACGGCCCAGGCGGTCTCCATGAACCCTGACAGGACGAGCAGAATCCAGGCCATATCCGATCACCGTAGGTGACCGGCGGGTCGGCGCCGCGGAGGCGGCCCGTGTCGCGGCGGCGCGGTCGAGCGCGGCGCGGCACACTCGACACCATGACCGAACTCGTGCTGGTCCGCGGCGACATCACCGAACAGGACGTGGACGCCGTGGTGAACGCCGCCAATTCGTCGCTGCTCGGCGGCGGCGGTGTCGACGGGGCGATCCACCGCAAGGGCGGCCCGGAGATCCTGGCCGAATGCCGGGACCTGCGCGCGTCGCGCTACGGCAAGGGTCTCCCGACGGGGCAGGCCGTCGCGACCACGGCCGGAGCGCTGCCCGCGCGCTGGGTGATCCACACGGTCGGGCCGAGATGGTCGGCCACCGAGGACCGGTCCGGGCTGCTGGCGTCCTGCTATCGCGAATCGCTGCGCGTGGCGGACGAACTGGGCGCGCGGACGGTCGCGTTCCCGGCGATCTCCACCGGCGTCTACGGCTGGCCGATCGACGACGGCGCCCGGATCGCGGTACAGACCGTCCGGGACACCGGCACGGCCGTCACGCAGATCCGGTTCGTGCTGTTCTCCGCGGATGCCTACACCGCCTTCGCCGAACGGCTGCCCTGACGAAATCGCGGTGAGACCTGAACGGACCCCGTGTCGGTGGGGCGGCGGCCGGGCGCGCTCCGTTAGACTTCGAACAACTGTTCGCGGATGTGGAGGGGTGCTTTTCGTGCGGGTGATGGGCGTCGACCCCGGGCTCACCCGGTGCGGTGTGAGCATCGTCGAGGGCGGACTCGGGCGGCAGGTGACGGCACTCGCCGTCGACGTCGTGCGCACCCCGCCCGAGATGGACCTCGCCCAGCGCCTGCTGCGGGTCGCCGACGCGGCCGAGCGGTGGATGGACACCCATCACCCGGGCGCGGTCGCGATCGAGCGGGTGTTCTCCCAGCACAACGTGCGCACCGCCATGGGCACCGCCCAGGCGGGCGGGGTGATCGCGCTCGCCGCGGCCCGCCGCGACATCCCGGTCCACTTCCACACCCCCAGCCAGGTGAAGGCCGCCGTCACCGGGAACGGGTCGGCGGACAAGGCTCAGGTGACGGCCATGGTCACGCGCATCCTAGGCTTGCGGACGGCGCCGAAACCGGCCGATGCCGCCGACGCGCTGGCGCTGGCGATCTGTCACTGCTGGCGGGCCCCGATGCTGGACCGGATGGCGAAGGCGCAGGCCCAGGCGGCGCAGGCGCAGCGCAAATACGCGGAAAAGCTTGCCCAGCAACGGAAGGCGGTAACGGGGTGATCGCGTCGGTGCGCGGTGAGGTGCTCGAGATCGGACTCGACCACGCGGTGCTGGAGGCCGCGGGCGTCGGCTACCGGCTCAACGCCACCCCCTCCACGCTGGCCGGACTCATCCGCGGGGAGGAGGCCCGGCTCTACACGGCGATGATCGTGCGCGAGGACTCCATGACGCTGTACGGCTTCGCCGACACCGAGGCCCGCGAGCTGTTCGGCCTGCTGCAGACCGTCACCGGCGTCGGCCCGCGGCTGGCCATGGCGGTGCTCGCCGTGCTCGAACCCGAGGCGCTGCGCAAGGCGCTGGCCGAGAGCAATGTCGCGGCGCTCACCCGCGTGCCCGGCATCGGCAAGCGCGGCGCCGAGCGCATGGTGGTCGAGTTGCGCGACAAGGTGAATCTCGTTCCGGTGCAATCGGGTCCGCCCGGCGCCGGGCCCGTGCCGGTGGTCACGCCGGTGCGCGAGCAGGTGGTGGAGGCCCTCACCGGCCTCGGCTTCCCGGCGAAGCAGGCCGAGCCCGCCGTCGACACCGTGCTCACCGACCAGCCCGGCCTGGACACCGCCAAGGCGTTGCGCGCCGCGCTCGGCCTGCTCGGTAAGAACAGGTAGGGCAGCCGATGACCGACCCGCACGACGAGTCCGAATCCCAGGTCACCCCCAGCTACCTGCGGTCCGACGGCGAGATCGAGGCGAGCCTGCGCCCGAAGTCGTTGGACGACTTCATCGGCCAGCCCCGGGTGCGCGAGCAGTTGGCTCTGGTGCTGCGCGGCGCCAAACAGCGCGGCGGCACACCCGATCACGTGCTGCTGTCCGGCCCGCCCGGTCTCGGCAAGACCAGCATGGCGATGATCATCGCCGCCGAACTGGGCTCCGCCCTGCGCATTACGTCCGGACCGGCGCTGGAACGCGCGGGCGACCTGGCCGCCATGCTGAGCAACCTGGTCGAGGGCGACGTGCTGTTCATCGACGAGATCCATCGTATGGCCCGGCCCGCCGAGGAGATGCTGTACCTGGCGATGGAGGACTTCCGGGTCGACGTGGTGGTCGGCAAGGGCCCCGGCGCGACCTCGATCCCGCTGGATATCGCGCCGTTCACGCTGGTCGGCGCCACCACGCGGTCCGGCGCGCTGACCGGCCCGCTGCGCGACCGTTTCGGTTTCACCGGTCACATGGACTTCTACGAGGCCGACGAGCTGCGCCTGATCCTGCTGCGTTCGGCCCGCATCCTGGACGTGCGGATCGACCCCGACGCGGCCGCCGAGATCGCGGGCCGCTCCCGGGGCACGCCACGCATCGCCAACCGGCTGCTGCGGCGCGTCCGCGACTACGCCGAGGTGCGCGAGGACGGCGTGATCACCCGCGCCGTCGCCCACGCCGCACTCGCCGTCTACGACGTCGACGACCTGGGCCTGGACCGCCTCGACCGGGCCGTGCTGGGCGCGCTGGTCCGCAGCTTCGGCGGTGGGCCCGTGGGTGTTTCGACCCTGGCCGTCGCGGTGGGCGAGGAGTCGGCCACCGTCGAGGAGGTCTGCGAACCGTTCCTGGTCCGCGCCGGCATGATCGCCCGCACCCCCCGCGGCCGCGTCGCCACCGCGGCCGCCTGGGAACACCTCGGCCTCGTCCCACCACCCGACCTTGTCTTCGGCTCCATCGAAGTCCGCGGCCGCGAACCCCACCCCACCCTCGACCTGTTCGACTCCTGACCCTGCTCAGAGTTTGCGGATGCTGGTGAAGATCTGCCGGGCCACGTCGGGGGTGATCTCGCCGGGGACGCCGCGGTCGGCGGCGATGGTCAGTACCAGCGTCGGGTTCTGGGGTCCGGGGAAAGCGAAGGTGTACACCGAGAATCGGGTGGTGGTGCAGGCGGGGTTGTCGGGATGCCAGCTGCCGGAGGTCTCGACCATCTGCCCGGCGACGCCGCTGCTCGTGGTGAGCGGGACGGGCGGGGTGGGCGTGGCGTCCGACGGCGCGTTGAAGCCGTAGTCGGCGGCCTTCCTGCCGACGTCGGTGGCGGCGGTCGCGGGATTCGGCTGATCGGAGCGGCTGACGAAGGTGATCGTCCGGTTCGACGACGGGCAATAGTCCTCACCGTCGACGGCGGTTCCGGTGCCGGATATCCGGTTGCCCCGGCCGTCCTCGAAACCGCGGATCATGCTCTCCTTGTCGATCTTCCATCCGGCGGGGACGTCGTAGGCGATGCCGCGGGCGGGCACCGCGACGCCCTGGAAGCCCGGGACGACGGCCGCCGTGGTCGCACCCGGCTGCGCCGCGGTGGGTGGCGCGGTGGTGAACGCCGTCGTGGGCGCGCTGCTCGCCGCGCTGGTCCGCACGGCGGAGGCGGTCGTGGTCCCGGCGGCGGAGTTCTCGCCGGAGCCCGACTTGTTCACGGCGACAACAACACCCACGGCCACCAGCACCAGCACCAGGCCGCCGAGCACGAGTCCGACGATGAGCCCGGTGTTGGAGCCCCGCGGCGGCGGGGTGCCGTACGGGTTGGGCGGCGGATACTGCCCGGGAAACGGCTGCTGCGCCTCCAGCGGCGGATACTCGTACGGCTGCGCCGCGGGCGGATACCCGTGCGGCTGCGGCGGCGCGTACGGCGGATGCCCGATCGGTGGTTGCTGCCCGGAGCCCTGTGCCGGTTGATTCCACCATTGCGGGTCTTCTGTCACGGTGTATTTCCTTCTGTCCCAAGCACGGCCACCACCACGAAGGCGCCCTGGTCTCGACCGCGGCACGCACACGCGTGGTTATCGTAGGCACCCGCGGGCGACCTCCCCGGGCGGGAGAACCCGTCAGTCCTTGCGGACGCCATCGATCAGCAGGCGGCGAATGGCCTGGGTCAGATCGGCGGCCGCGGCCGGGTCGGGATCGCGCAGGCCGTGCACCACGCCGGCGAGCATCATGCCCGTGACCGCCTTGGCCGTGTTCGCGGTGTCCAGATCGGCGCGCAGATAGCCCAGTTCGACGCCGTGCTCGAGGTAGCCGGCGGTGAGGGCGTCGGCGGTGTCCAGCAGTCCGTACAGGCGCTGGGTCAGCTCGCTGTCGATGCCGGTCGCCTGGAACAGCAGCAGCTGCGACACCCGGCGGTCCTCCAGGAAGATGCGGTTCAGGGCGGCGCCGATGCGCTCCACCTGTGCGCGGTACTCGTCCAGCGTGGTCGCCGCGTCGGGCGCGTTGTCGGTGCCCAGCGAGTCGATGATGCGGGCGGCCAGGTCGTCGATGACGTGGTCGATGATGTCGCGCTTGTTGGCGAAATAACGGTAGAAGGTGCCGTGCCCGATCCCCAGCTCCGTCGCGATGTCGGCGATACCCGTTGCGTGGTAACCCTTTTCGGCGAAACAGGCGAACGCGGTGTCGATGATCTCCTGCCGGAGCTCGGCCTTGCGACGCTCGAGATGTGTGGATGGCTTCGGCACGAACCCGATGATACGGTGTTCCGCAACGGAATGATGTGTCATTCTGTAATAGATACTTCTGGTAACAGGGGAGGTTCGACGTGGCACCTCGGTACGACGCAGTGGTCGTAGGGGCCGGATTCGGCGGGATGGGCGCGGGTATCGAGCTGGACCGGCTCGGCCTGGGCAATTTCGTGATTCTCGAGCGCGAGGACGATCTGGGCGGCACCTGGCATGTGAACCGGTATCCGGGCCTGGCCGTGGACATCGCCTCGGTCACGTACTCGTACTCGTTCGAGCCGAACCCGTTCTGGTCGCGGCTGTTCGCGCCGGGCGCCGAGCTGAAGAAGTACGCCGAGCACGTCGCCGACAAATACGACCTGCGCCGCCGGATGCGGTTCGGCCGGGCCGTCGGCGGCGCCCGCTGGGACGAGGAGCAGCAGCACTGGGTCGTGTCGGTCGACGGCGGCGAGACGTTGACCGCGCGCTATCTGCTGGCCGCCACCGGGTTCCTCTCCCAGCCCTACACGCCGCCGTTCCCCGGCATCGATACCTTCGCGGGCAAGATCCTGCACACCACCGCGTGGGAGGAGGACGTCGACCTCACCGGCCGCAGGGCCGCGATCATCGGCACCGGCGCGACCGCGGTGCAGCTGGTGCCGGAGGCGGCGAAGCGGGTCGCGGAGCTGACGGTCTTCCAGCGCACCCCGATCTGGGTGGTGCCCAAGGTCGACACGCCCATCCCGAAGCCGGTGCAGCAGCTGTTCGCCAAGGCGCCGCTCACGCAGAAGGCCGCGCGCCTGGTGAACACCAGCGCGCTGGAACTGCTCATGGTGGCCGGAGTGCTGCACTACCGGCAGGCCAAACTCGGCAACAAGGCCGCGGCGCTACTGGCCAAGGCGCATCTGCGGGCGCAGGTCCGCGATCCGCAGACCCGCCGCAAGCTCACGCCGGACTACGACTTCGGCTGTAAGCGGCCCACCTTCTCCAACACCTACTTCAAGACCTTCAACGAACCGCACGTGCGGCTGGAGACCAACTCCATCGATCACGTCGAGCCCGACGGCATCGTCACCGCCGACGGGCACAAGACCGAGATCGACACCCTGATCCTGGCCACCGGATTCAACCTGTGGGACGTCAACTTCCCGGCCATCGAGATCATCGGCCGCGACGGGGTGAACCTCGGAAAGTTCTGGCGCGACAACAGGTTCCAGGCGTACGAGGGCATCACCGTGCCCAAGTTCCCGAACTTCCTCAGCCTCAACAGCCCGTACTCCTACAGCGGCCTGTCCTACTTCACCACCATCGAGGCGCAGATGAAGCACATGGGCCGGTTGTTCGGTGAGCTGTTCCGGCGCGGTGAGCAGGTGTTCGAGGTGACCGAGCAGGCCAACGCGCGTTTCCTGGACTACGTCACGAACAAGCTGGGCTCGTCGGTGTTCTACGGCGGGCAGTGCGCGACCGCCCGCAGCTACTACTTCAATCAGCACGGCGAGGCTGCGCTGCTGCGGCCCAACAGCACCCTGACCACCCACCGGGAAGCCGTCAGCTTCCCACTGGACGACTACACCTACGGGGAGCGGGCGGCATAGTCCGCGGCGGTGCGGGTGTGGCGGTATCGCGGCGGACTGGCAGACTGTGTGGGTAAATACCCATCCCAACCCACAGACTAGGGACCGACTACGACGATGGAACTGCTGTTTCCGCTGCTGCTGGTAGCCCTGCTCGTGCCGATGTTCCTCGGTGTCCGCCGCCAGAAGCGGGAGGCGGAGAAGGTCGCTTCCATGCAGGAGGCGCTGAAGATCGGCGACCGCGTCACCACCACGTCGGGTTTGTACGGCACCGTGGTCGACGCCGACGAGACGACCGTCGACCTGGAGATCGCCGAGGACGTCGTCACCACCTGGCTGCGCGCCGCGATTCGCGACGTGCGCACCGACGAAGCCGACCCCGCCGATGCCACCACGGAGGCGGCCGAGACCTCCGCCGCGTCGGACGACGTCGTGGCCGAGGCGGCCTCCGACCGGCCCGCTACCGAGAAGCCCGCTGCCGAGAACCCCGCCGCCGACAAGCCGGCCGAGAACACCCGGCCCGCGGCGGAGGAATCGGCGGAGGACACCGCCACCCGGCTCGGCAAGGACTGAACGCAGCCCGCCCATCGCACCGCGCCCGATTCGCGGTGCGATGGCGTCGGCGCGTGCCCGTGCGTTCCGCTCGCCCACTCGACACCGCCTAGGAGAAAAGTACTGTGCCACCTTCCAAGGGAACGGGGCATCCGCTGCGCTTGCTCGGCGTCTATGCCGCGCTCTTGGCCGTGATCTACGCGCTGGTGTTCTTCACCGGTGACAAGTCACCGGAGCCCAAGCTGGGCATCGACCTGCAGGGCGGCACTCGGGTGACGCTCTCCGCGCGCACGCCCGACGGTAAGAAGCCGAGCCAGGACAGCCTCGAACAGGCCCAGCAGATCATCGAGTCCCGGGTCAACGGGCTCGGCGTGGCAGGTTCGGAGGTCGTCATCGACGGTGACACCCTGGTGATCACCGTGCCGGGTGAGAACGGTGATCAGGCCAAGTCGCTGGCCACCACCGCGAAGCTGTATGTCCGGCCGATGCTCAACGAGGTTCCGGTACAGGCCGCCGCGCCGGGTCAGCCCGATCAGCCCGGTCAGCCCGGACCGACGCCGTCGGGTGCCGCCGTCCCGCCGGGAGAATCCGCGTCCCCGGAGACGCCCACCTCGCCCGCCGAACCCGCGCCGACCTCACCGAGCGAACCCGCGCCCGGCGCGGGGGAATCCGCGCCGACTCCGCAGAACCGGGTCTTCCCCGCGCAGGCGCCGACTCCGGAGCCCAGCCCGACCCCGGCTCCGTCGACGACTCCCGCTGCGCCGCAGGGTAATCCGAACGATCCGGCGGCGCCGCAGCAGGTGCAGCAGCAGATCGCGCAGGCGCGCGAGCTGCGGCAGAGTGACGATCAGCAGACCCAGCAGCTGGCCGTGGCGACCCTCGCCGCCGGCGGCTGCGGCGCGGCCGACCCGCTGGCCGGTAACGACGACCCGGCCAAACCGCTGGTCACCTGCTCCACCGATGGCAAGTTCGTCTACCTGCTCGGCCCGAGCGCCCTCGACGGTCAGCAGATCTCCGACGCGACCTCCGGCTACAACCAGCAGCAGTCGCAGTGGGAGGTGAACGTGAAGTTCACCTCCGCCGGTGGCAAGACCTGGGGCCAACTCACCGACCAGTACTACCAGCAACGGCTGGCGTTCACCCTGGACTCGAAGGTGATCAGCGCCCCCGTGGTCCAGGCCGCGGGCCAGTACAGCGGCGATACCCGGATCTCCGGCAACTTCAACTCGCAGACCAGCAAGGACCTGGCCAATCAGCTGAAGTACGGTTCGCTGCCGCTGTCGTTCGCCACCTCCGAGGCCCAGACGGTCTCGGCGACGCTGGGCCTGTCCTCGCTGAAGGCGGGTCTGATCGCGGGCGCGGTCGGTCTGGTGGCGGTGCTGCTGTACTGCCTGCTCTACTACCGGATGCTCGGCTTCCTGGCCGGATTCTCGCTGATCGCTTCCGGTGTCGCGGTGTACGGCATCATCGTGCTGCTGGGCCGGTGGATCAATTTCACGCTGGATCTCGCCGGTATCGCCGGTCTGATCATCGGTATCGGTATGACCGCGGACTCGTTCGTGGTGTTCTTCGAACGAATAAAGGACGAGATGCGCGAGGGCCGCAGTTTCCGCTCGGCCGTGCCGCGCGGCTGGGCGCGCGCCCAGCGCACCAACCTGTCCGGTAAGACGGTCAGCCTGATCGCCTCGGCCGTGCTGTACATCCTGGCCGCCGGGCAGGTGAAGGGCTTCGCGTTCACCCTCGGCCTGACCACCGTGCTCGACGTCATCGTCCTGTATCTGGTCACCGCGCCGCTGATGATGATGGCCTCGCACTCGCCGTTCTGGGCGAAACCCGCGGTCAACGGCCTGGGCGCCGTGCAGCAACTCGCTCGTGAACGCAAGGCCGCCGCGGGCGTGCTTGCCGGAAAGGAGGCGTGAGCATGAGCAACCATTCCGTTCTCGACGCGGAACCCGTCGGCGAGCCTGCCGCCGGTACGCCGAAACACGGCTTCTTCGAACGCCTCTACACCGGCACCGGCGGGTTCCGGATCGTCGGCCGCCGCCGGTTCTACTACGCGCTGAGCCTGGCGCTCGTGCTGATCGCGCTGCTCAGCATCGCCGTGCGCGGCTTCACCCTGGGCATCGATTTCGCCGGCGGCACCCGCATCCAGATGCCCGCGGGTGCCGACGTCAGCACCACACAGGTCGAGGATGCCTACAACCGGGCGCTCGGCCACGACCCGGTGACCGTGCAGAAGGTCGGCTCCGGCGCGGCAGCCTCGTTCGAGATCCGTTCGGACACACTGGAACCCGTCCAGCAGGAGCAGGTGCAGGACGCGCTGTTCAACACCTTCCACCCGAAGGACTCCAGCGGCGCGGTCAGCCGCAACGCGATCAGCATCGCCGAGATCAGCGAGACGTGGGGCGGGCAGATCACCCGCAAGGCGCTGATCGCGCTGGTGGTGTTCGTCGTGCTGACGATGATCTACATCGCGATTCGATTCGAGCGCGACATGTCGATCGCGGCGATCGCCTCGCTGTTCTTCAACCTGATCGTCACGGCGGGCATCTATTCGATCGTCGGCTTCGAGGTCACACCGGCCGCGGTGATCGGCCTGCTCACCATCCTCGGCTACGTGCTCTACGACAATGTCGTGGTGTTCGACAAGGTGGAGGAAAATACCCGCGGTGTCCTGCATCTGACCCGGCGGACCTACGGCGAGCAGGCCAACCTGGCCGCCAACCAGACCCTGATGCGTTCCATCAACACCACCGTGATCGGCATCCTGCCGATCGTCGGCATGCTGGTGATCGCCGTGTGGCTGCTGGGTGTCGGCACCTTGAAGGACTTGGCGCTGGTGCAGCTGGTCGGCATGATCGTCGGGGCCTACTCGTCCATCTTCTTCGCGGTGCCGCTGCTGGTGTCGATCAAGGAGCGGTTCGGCCCGGTGGCCGCGCACACCAGGAAGGTGCTCGCCAAGCGTTCGGCCGTCGGCCGTGAGCGCATCGGCGAGGCTGCGGCGCAGCGCGCCGGCGCGGCCAGCGGTGTGACCCGGCCGCGCCAGACCGGTTCCGGCGCACCGAGACCCGGCGCCCGGCCGAGCGGGAAGCGGCACAAGAGAAGGCACTGAGCGTGCGGCGGGGGTGGCCGGGCCGCCTCCGCGACAGCTCGAGCAACGACGAAGGTCCGGCGCAGTCCGTGGTCGACTACTGCCGGAATCATGGGTCCGGAGGAGGCAGTTTGCGTAACCACGAAGCGTCCGGTGGGCGTCGCGCGTCGCGGCGGATCGGGCTGCGCGCGGCCGGAGTGCTGGTGGTGGGCGCGCTGGCCGGCGGCATGCTCGCGGGCTGCGGCAGCAAGAACCAGGTGCCCTCCATCGGGTACGCGGTCGACGCGGTCCCGGTCAGCTACAACGGCGGCAGCACGCTCGGGGCGAGTAGCGGCGCGGCGGGCGTGTTCTCGCGCGTGCTCACCGGTTTCTTCTACACCGGTCCGGACGGGCAGCCGGTCGCCGACACCGATTTCGGCACCGCCAAGGAGGTGCCGGGGGAGACCCAGACGATCCAGTACCGGCTCAACCCGGACGGGACCTACTCCGACGGCGTGGCCACCTCGTGCGACGACCTGGTGCTGGAATGGGCGGCACGCAGCGGCCGGTTCACCAAACCCGGTCCGGGCGGGGTGGTTCCGATGTTCGACGCGGCCACCACGGCCGGCTACTCCGACATCGAGCGGGTGGAATGCCAGCCGGGGTCGAAGGACGCGACCGTCGTGTTCCGCCCGAACCGGCACTTCCTGGCCTGGCGGACGCTGTTCAACGCCGGGGATCTGATGCCCGCGCACGTGGCCGCCAAGGCCGCCGGGGTCTCGAACGTGGTCGCGGCGGTGCAGGCCGGGGACCCGGCGGCACTGGACCGGCTGGCCCAGTTCTGGAACACCGGCTGGCAGCTCACGCCGGGCAAGCTCGACACCGACCTGCTGCCCTCCTCGGGGCCCTACCGCGTCGACTCCTACAGCGACAGCGACGGTCTGGTGCTGGTGAAGAACGAGAAGTGGTGGGGCAATCAGGCCCGCACGCCGCGCATCGTGGTGTGGCCGAAGAACACCGATCTGGCGACGAAGGTGTCCGATCGGGAGGTCGGTGTCGTCGATATCGGCGCCGGGTCGGTGAAAGACCTGAATCTGGACGGTTTCTCGGTCGAGCAGGTGCCCGGCCGCGGCGCCGAGCAGCTGGTGCTGTCGACGGCGGGGATGTTCGGCAGCGCCGCGGCGCGGCGGGCGTTCGCGCTGTGCGTGCCGCGTCAGGCCCTGTTCGACAAGTTCGGCCACCCCGGGTTCGACAACGAGTCCGGCCTGGGTTCCGGTCCGCTCGATTCCCGTACGGTGCAGGCGGATTCGGTGTACTACCCGGCGATCACCCGGCCCGCGGAGAAGTACCGCACCGGGGATCCGGCGGCGGCGCAGCAGGCGCTGGCGGCGGCCGGAGTGCCCAATCCGACCGTTCGCGTGGGCTATCGTGCGCCGGACGACCGCCGCGCGCAGACCGTCGCGGCGATCGCCGAGGCGTGCCGCGCTGCCGGTGTCACCGTCATCGACGCGGGCACACCGGATTTCGTGCCGTCGCAGCTCGCCGAGGGCAAGGTGGACGCCGTGCTGGGCAGCACCGCCGCGGCGCCGGGCCCGGCCGGTTCGCTGCCGGGTATCGAGGCGACCGCCGCGCTGCGCACCGGCGAGGGCCTGAATTTCGGGCGTTTCCGCAACGGGCGATACGATGCGATCACCGATCAGCTTGCGGCCGATGACAATTCGGCCACGGTGCTGGGTCTCGACAGCGAGGCGGAGAGCCTGCTGTGGAACGAGATGCCGTCGATCCCGCTGTTCAACACGCCGCGCACCATCGCGTTCGGTGACGGCATGGAGGACGGGATCGTCAATCCCGCCAAGGCGGGTGCGGGTTGGAATATGGATCGCTGGGTGTTGTCGCGCTGAGCGCCGCGGGCGCGAGATGAGGGAGTGGGTGCAGATGAGTAAACATGGAATGGTGGAGACGGAGGAGACCGCGGGTGAGCGGCTGGCGCGGGCGGCGGAGGCGGTGCAGCGGCTGACCCGCTGGCACGACGACTTCCCCACGCCGGGTGTGCGGTTCGCCGATCTGACGCCGGTGTTCGCCGACGCCGACGGATTCCACGCGGTCATCGACTGCCTGGGTTCGTGCGCCACCGACGTCGATCTGGTGGCCGGTGTGGATGCCCGGGGTTTCCTGCTCGGCGCGGGCGTCGCGGCCGCGCTGGGGACCGGCGTGGTGGCGGTGCGCAAGGCGGGCAAGCTGCCGCCGCCGGTGCTGTCGCGGGAGTACACCCTCGAATACGGTTCGGCCGCACTGGAAATCCCCGCGGACGGGATCGATCTGACCGGTCGCCGGGTGCTGCTGCTCGACGACGTGCTCGCCACCGGTGGCACCCTGGCCGCGAGCGCGGAACTGTTCGCCTCGGCGGGCGCCGAGGTGGTGGCCGCGGCCGTGGTGCTGGAGTTGAGCTTCCTCGGCGGACGGGAACGCCAGGGTGACTATCCCCTGACCAGCATCGTGCGGCTGTAGTCCGACGGTGATCTAGAACCGCGCGAGCAGCCGGGCGATGATGCCCGTGACCACCAGCCAGAACACGGCCGCCAAGCCGTAGTTGATGATGACGTCCAGCTTGAAGGTGCCGGTGTTGAACAGGCCCGGGAAGAACAGTGCCAGCGGTTCGGCCAGCCCCTTGACGAAGCTGAAGAACTTGTTGGTCTGGTTGGCCTCGAAGACCAGCAGCAGGATGTAGACGGCCTCGATGAGTGCGAAGAGGCCGCCGATCGCGCTGACGATCGCCGCAGCGGTACCGGAGCCGTGAGCAGTGCGATAAGTTCTGTATCTGTACATGTTCTGGGCATAACCGGTCTCGCGAAGGTCGAAACAGACAGGCCCCTTGACCATTTCGGATGCGCGGACATTCAGCGCCCTGCCCGGGCTCGGCATCGGCATCGCCGGGTCGCGGTTGCCGGCCGTGCGCGGAGCACACGTCGGGGGAGTGGCGGACGACCCTGGTCGACCTGCTCGTGGACGAGTCGGGTGCGCGCTGTCCGGTGGCCCCGCCCGGCCCCACCCGGTGGGTGCGCACATCCGCGTGGCGGGCGGCGGCGAGTTGCGGCCGGGCTTTCCGGTGTTCCGGATCCGCTGAGTCGCAACGTGTTCCGGGCAGCAGCGCGGCGCGGTGTGACGGGAGTCGCGGAAAAGTTCCTTGCGCGCGTTCGGCCCGCCCGGCTACCGTGTAGTGGTCTTGTTCCCGACGATCGGAGTGTGCATTGCTCTGCTGAGGTAGCCCCGAGCGGCCCGCGTTTCGCGTGCCGTATCCCATGCCACCTCCCAGGAGCCGCACATGTCTCTGACCGTTTCTGTTTCCGATCTCACTTTCGCCTGGCCGGACGGCACCCCCGTTTTCGACGGTCTCGATGCCGTGCTCGGTCCCGGGCACATCGGCCTGGTGGGCGCGAACGGCGCCGGGAAGTCCACGCTGCTGCGCCTGATCGCCGGTGAGTTGCGCCCGGCGCGGGGTTCGATCACCGTGCCGGGTCGGCTGGGGTACCTCCGGCAGGATCTCGGCCTCGCCGCCGGCCAACGGGTGGACGCCGTGCTCGGCATCGCCGAAGTGCGAGAAGCCTTGCACCGCATCGAATCCGGTGCGGGCGCGGAGGCCGACTTCGATATCGTCGGTACCCGGTGGGACGTCGAGGAGCACGCGATCGCGCTGCTGGGGCGGCTCGGCCTGCACTATCTGGCCGATGCGGTGACACAACTCGACCGGCGGCTGGACACCCTGTCCGGGGGTGAGACCGTGCTGCTGGGCCTGGTGTCGGAACTACTGCGCGAGCCCGACGTGCTGATCCTCGACGAGCCCACCAACAACCTGGATTCGGCGGCGCGGCAACGACTCTACGAGGTGGTGAGCCAGTTCTCCGGCACGGTGCTCACCGTCAGCCACGATCGCGGCCTGCTCGAGCGTGTCGGCACCGTCGCCGAGCTGCGACAGGGCGGAATCCGGTTGTTCGGCGGCAATTTCGACGCCTACGCCGAGATCATCGAGGCCGAGCAGCAGGCCGCGCGCGCGGCCGTCCGTGACGCCCGCAGCGATGTGCGCAAGCAGTCGCGCGAACTGGTGGAGGCGCGCATCAAACTGGACCGCCGCAAGCGGTACGGGCAGAAGATGTGGGACTCCAAGCGCGAGCCGAAGATCATCATGGCCGAACGCAAACGGCAGGCCCAGGTCTCGGCGGGCAAATTGCGCAACACCCATCTGGCGAAGGTGGAGGAGGCGAAGGAACAGCTCGAGCAGGCGCAGGAACTGCTGCGCGACGACCGGGAGATCCGGATCGATCTGCCCGGCACCCGGCTGTATCCCGGTCAGGACGTCATCGAGCTCGACGCGGTCACCCTCGCGAACGGCCCGGTGGTGTCGCTGAAAGTGTCCGGGCCCGAACGCATCGCGCTCACCGGGCGCAACGGCGCGGGCAAGACCACGCTGCTGCGCCGCATCGTCGCCGAGCCGCCGAAGGTGCCCTGGCGGCTGCTGCCGCAGCGCCTCGACGTCTTCGACGAGCGGCGGTCGCTGGTCGACAATGTCGCGACCGCGGCGCCGCACGCCACCGCCGAACAGATCCGCGCCCAGCTGGCGCGCTTCCTGTTCCGCGGCACGGACGCCGATGTGCTCGCCGGAGCGCTGTCCGGAGGTGAGCGGCTGCGCGCGGCCCTGGCCATGCTGCTGCTGAGCGACCCGGCGCCGAAGCTGCTGCTGCTCGACGAGCCCACCAACAACCTCGACCTCCCCAGCCTGCGCCACCTCACCGAGGCCCTCGCCGGATTCGAGGGCGCCCTCGTCGTCGTCAGCCACGATCCCCGTTTCCTCGACGAGATCGGGGTGACCCGCCGGCTCGAACTCACCGACGCGGGGTTGGCGGACGCCGAGCCGGGGTAGCGAGCGGGATTTTCCGCGTGCGGCCGGGTGTTGCACGGTAGGCGATACGAGGAGGTCATGTGGCACAGGAGTACAACCGGAATCCCGCGGCCGTCGCCGCGCTCTCGCCCGAGCAGTACCACGTCACCCAGGAGGACGGCACCGAGCGGCCGTTCACCGGCGCGTACTGGGACAACCACGAGGCGGGGATCTACGTCGACGTGGTGTCGGGCGAGCCGTTGTTCGCCTCGGTCGACAAGTTCGACAGCGGTTCGGGGTGGCCGAGCTTTACCAAGCCGATAGATGGTGGGAGTGTGGTCGAGAAGCGGGACCTCAGCCATCTGATGATCCGCACCGAGGTGCGGTCCGCGCACGGCGACAGCCACCTGGGGCATGTGTTCACCGACGGGCCCCGCGAGGCCGGCGGGCTGCGGTACTGCATCAATTCGGCGGCACTGCGGTTCATCCGCCTCGAGGATCTCGAGGCGGAAGGGTACGGGCAGTACAAAGCCCTGTTCACGAAGGAGGACGCGTGACCGATACGCAGCGGGCGATTCTGGCCGGTGGCTGTTTCTGGGGCATGCAGGAGCTGATCCGCAAGCAGCCGGGCGTGCTGTCGACGCGCGTCGGGTACACCGGCGGGCGCAACGAACGCCCCACCTATCGCAATCATCCGGGGCACGCCGAGGCCGTGGAGATCGTCTACGATCCGGCGCGCACCGACTATCGGGCGCTGCTGGAGTTCTTCTTCCAGATCCACGACCCGACCACGAAGGACCGCCAGGGCAACGACATCGGCAGCAGCTACCGGTCGGCGATCTTCTATCTCGACGACGAGCAGAAGCGGGTCGCGCTGGAAACCATCGTCGATGTCGAGGACTCGGGCCTGTGGCCGGGCAAGGTCGTCACCGAGGTGACCCCGGCGAGCGAGTTCTGGGAGGCCGAACCCGAGCACCAGGATTATCTGCAGCGGTATCCGGACGGCTACACCTGCCATTTCCCGCGGCCGGGCTGGAAGCTGCCGAAGCGGCAGGCCACCGCACAGTAATCGCGAGGTAGCCTCGATGCGGTCGGCCCGGATCGTCGCGGGTCGCACCGCTCGCCGACTGGTCCGGAGGTGTCCGTGCGTCTCGTCGCTCGCGTAGTGCTCGTCGTCTGTGCGCTGGTCGGTGGCGTCGTGGCGACGGTCCCGGTGGCGGCCGCCGCCCCCGCCGGACCGGTGAGCATGGATGATTTCACCGCGCGCCGGATCGATGAACTGCTGGCATCGAAGGCCGCCGCCGGAGCGCTCGGCAAGGGTGATCTGGTCGAGGTGCTGTCGCGGCAGTTCCTCGGCACGCCCTACGCGGCCGGCACGCTGATCGGCTCGGCCGCCGAGCCCGAACAGCTGGTCGCCGACTTCCGGCGGGTCGACTGCTTCACCTATCTCGACTACGTCGAGGCGCTGAGCCGTTCGGCGGACCGGGACCAGTTCCTGTCGAATCTGGCCGACACCCGATATGCCGGGGGCACAGTCGATTTCGCGCACCGCAAGCACTTCTTCAGCGACTGGTCGCACACACCGCGCATCGCCGCCGACGACATCACCGCGACGCTGAGCCCGGCGGCGGTAACCGTCACCAAGAGCCTGAACGCGAAAGCCGATGGCGGCACGTATCTGCCGGGTCTGCCGGTGGTCGATCGCGACATCACCTATCTGCCCGCGGGGACCGTGGACGACGGTGTCGTGGGCGGGCTGCGCACCGGCGACTACGTCGGCGCCTACGCCGATCAGCCGGGACTCGACGTGACCCACGTCGGCATCTTCGTCCTGACCCCCGAGGGGCCGGTCTTCCGCAACGCCTCCTCGCTGGCCGCGAACGAGAAGGTCGTCGACACGCCCTTCGCCGACTACGTGCGGACCACGCCCGGCGTCGTCGTGCTGCGGCCGCGCTAACCGCTCAATCCAACTGGGCGAGCAGCTTTTTCGGGGCGACCATGCGGTACGCGTCGCGCACGATGCCGTCGATCTCCGACCAGTCGAGATCCACGTCCAGCCGGACACCGAGCCAGCCGCGATGGCCGACATAGGGCGGGACGAAGAAGCGGTCGGGCTCGGCATCGACCAGGTCGGCCTGCGCCCCGAGCGGCGCGGGGCACCAGATCGCCGGGCCCGGCTCGTCGTAGGCCGCGACGGTGTACATGGCGAACTGCTTCTTCTCGCGCACGAAGAATGCCGGGCACCCGTGGCTGAGCCGTTCGCTGCTCTCCGGCAGCGCCAGGCAGATCCGCCGAAGCCGCGGTAACGGGTCCATGGCGGCAGTGTAGGCCGGTGCACCGACAAATCCGGCCCCCGTCAACCCACCTCGTACACCCGGTAGGGCGCCCGGATCACCGGGTAGGACACATTGCGGACCGGAACGCCGCCGGGCGTCTCACCGTATTCGACGCCACCGTGCGCGTGCCCGTGCAGCACCAGGTCCGCGCGACCGGCATCGGCCGCGGCGCCGAGTTCGGCACACCCGAGCCCCGGCAGGATGCGCACCGGTTCACCGGCCAGCGTGGCGCGGACGGGGGAGAAGTGCATGAGCGCGATCCGCACATCGGTGTCCAGGCAGTCCAGGGCCGCACGCAGCCGCAGCGCGTCGGCGGGCCCGCGACGGTAGCGCTCCCGATGCTCGGCGCTGCCCGAATCCGGGTCGCCGGTGTGACCGGGGAATCCGCCGCTGCCGCCCATCACACCGGCGACGCCCACCCGCACCTCGCCGAACTCGAAGACCGTGGCCGTCCCGTCGAGCACGCGCACCCCGGTGGCGGCGAGCGCGGCCGCGATCCGGTAGCCCTGGCGGCGATCGTGATCGTGATTGCCCAGGACGGCGGCCATCGGCACGGGCACCCCGGCGAGTTCGGCGCACAGCAGTTCGGCCTCCTCCGGCGTGCCGCCGTCGGTGAGATCGCCCGCGAGCAGCAGCAGATCGGCGTGCTCGCCCGATTCGCGCAGCGCCGGACCGAACCGCCCGCGCGCCGACTCGCGCATGTGCAGGTCGGCGACCGCAGCGATGCGGATCCGTTTCCGGCCGTGCCCCCTCCCGCCTGCGGCGGTATCCCCTCCGTGCATGCCGCCCATCCGGCCACAGGTGGGAACGGCTGTCAATTGCTTATAGGGTGGCGGCTGTTCGTGCGGTGGCCGCGGTCGCGGGTATCAGCCATGATCCAGCGAACCCGGTGGCCGGGCGCGGGGCGGGGGTGGGTCGCGGTCCGCTTCGTCCGGACCGGACCGCGCATCTTCGGCGGAACCGGCACGTGTCGGACGAGCGGATTAAAGTTGGTGGTCTGAGCGGTTGGACGGTCGGATAGTGTGATCCGATCGAGCCAGGAGAGGTGGTGGCATGACTCAGCATCTGGAGAAGGCGAATGCCGAGCAATCGAGCGCGGGCGCCGATGCCACCCCGGTCCCGGCCGTGCCCCAGCCGAATCCGGCTCAGGTCCCCACGCCGCGCAATATGCCGATGCGCCAGCCCGGTACGCCCGCCGCCGTACCCACCTCCGCCTCGCGCCGGGTGCGCGCCCGCCTCGCCCGGCGGATGACCGGTCAGCGCGGCATCGCCGCGGTCAAGCCGGTGCTCGAGCCGCTCGCCACGGTGCACCGCGAGCTGTATCCGAAGGCCAATCTGCAACTGCTGCAACGCGCCTTCGACGTCGCCGACGACAAGCACTCCCACCAGTTCCGCAAATCCGGCGACCCGTACATCACCCATCCGCTCGCGGTCGCCAACATCCTCGCCGAGCTGGGCATGGACACCACCACGCTGGTCGCCGCCCTGCTGCACGACACGGTCGAGGACACGGGCTACTCGCTGGAGGAGCTGACCCGCGATTTCGGGTCCGAGGTCGCCCACCTGGTCGACGGCGTCACCAAACTGGACAAGGTCAACCTGGGCGCCGCCGCCGAGGCCGAGACCATCCGCAAGATGATCATCGCGATGGCCCGCGACCCGCGCGTGCTGGTGATCAAGGTCGCCGACCGGCTGCACAACATGCGCACCATGCGCTTCCTGCCGCCGGAGAAGCAGGCCAAGAAGGCCCGCGAGACGCTGGAAGTCATTGCGCCGCTTGCCCATCGGCTCGGCATGGCGACGGTGAAGTGGGAGCTGGAGGATCTGGCCTTCGCGATCCTGCACCCGAAGAAGTACGACGAGATCGTGCGCCTGGTCGCCGACCGCGCGCCCTCGCGCGACACCTACCTGGCCAAGGTGCGGGCGGAGATCGTCAACACCCTCGCCGCCAGCCGCATCAACGCCATCGTGGAGGGCCGCCCCAAGCACTACTGGTCGATCTACCAGAAGATGATCGTCAAGGGTAAGGACTTCGACGACATCCACGACCTGGTCGGCATCCGCATCCTGTGCGACGAGGTCCGCGACTGCTACGCCGCCGTCGGCGTCGTGCACTCGCTGTGGCAGCCGATGGCCGGGCGGTTCAAGGATTACATCGCCCAGCCCCGCTACGGCGTCTACCAGTCGCTGCACACCACGGTGGTCGGCCCGGACGGCAAGCCGCTGGAGGTGCAGATCCGCACCCAGGACATGCACCGCACGGCCGAGTTCGGCATCGCCGCGCACTGGCGCTACAAGGAGACCAGGGGCAAGCACTCCGGTGACTCGACCGAGGTCGACGATATGGCGTGGATGCGGCAACTGCTGGACTGGCAGCGGGAGGCCGCCGACCCCGCGGAGTTCCTGGAGTCGCTGCGCTTCGACCTGAAATCACCGGAGATCTTCGTGTTCACCCCGAAGGGCGATGTGATCACGTTGCCGCAGAAGTCGACCCCGGTCGATTTCGCCTACGCCGTGCACACCGAGGTGGGCCACCGCTGCATCGGCGCCCGGGTCAACGGGCGGCTGGTCGCGCTGGAACGGCAGCTGGAGAACGGCGAGGTCGTCGAGATCTTCACCTCCAAGGCGCAGAACGCCGGACCCAGCCGCGACTGGCAGAACTTCGTGGTGTCCCCGCGCGCCAAGGCCAAGATCCGGCAGTAGTTCGCCAAGGAGCGCCGCGAGGAGGCCCTCGAGGCCGGTAAGGAACAGATCTCCAAGGAGGTCCGCCGGTCCGGGCTGCCGCTGCAGCGGCTGATGAGCGCCGACGCCATGAGCGCGCTCGCGCACGAACTGCACTACACCGATATCTCGGCGCTGTACGCGGCGGTCGGGGAGAACCAGGTCTCCGCCCACACCGTGGTGCAGCGGCTGATGGCCCAGCTCGGCGGCGTCGGCGATGTCGAGAACGAACTCGCCGAACGGTCGACGCCGTCCACCCTGCCCGCGCGCCAGCGCGTGAGCGGCGACGCCGGTGTGGAGATTCCGGGCGCCCCGGGCACGGTCGCCAAGCTCGCCAAGTGCTGCACCCCCGTGCCGGGCGACGAGATCATGGGCTTCGTGACCCGCGGCGGTTCGGTGAGCGTGCACCGCACCGACTGCACCAACGCCGATTCGCTGCAGGCCCAGGCCGAGCGCATCATCGAGGTGAAGTGGGCGCCGTCGCCGTCGTCGGTATTCCTGGTCGCCATCCAGATCGAGGCCCTCGACCGCACCCGGCTGCTCTCCGACGTCACCAAGGTGCTGGCCGACGAGAAGGTCAACATCCTGTCCGCCTCGGTGATGACCTCCGGTGACCGCGTCGCCATCAGCAAGTTCACCTTCGAGATGGGCGACCCGAAACACCTGGGCCACCTGCTCAACGTGGTCCGCAACGTGGAGGGCGTGTACGACGTCTACCGGGTGACCTCGGCGGCCTGAACCGCTTCGCGCCCAGCGGCTTTCGCCACCGAGCTTGACCTGGAGTGTGCTCCGTTACCTACGGTGGCCGCATGACTGGACAAGCTGCACTGATCGGCCGGACCGCCCTGGTGACGGGTGCGTCGCGGGGGATCGGACGGGGAATCGCGGTGGCGCTGGCCGGAGCCGGGGCGGCGGTCGCCGTCAACTATCGCAGCCGCGCGGACGAGGCGGCGGCCACGGTGGCCGAGATCGAACGCGCCGGCGGCACGGCCGTCGCGGTGCGGGCGGACGTGGCGAAACGGGCCGAGGTCGAGGCGCTGACCGAGCGGGTGGAGTCGGCACTCGGCCCGATCGATGTGCTGATCAACAATGCCGGTATCGCCACCATCCGCGGACTCGACGACCTCACCGAGGACGACTTCGACGCGACCCTCGCGACGAATCTGAAATCGGCGTTCCTGTGCATCCAGGCCGTGATTGCGGGGATGCGGCGGCGCGGCTGGGGACGGATCGTCAACATCTCCTCCGTCGCGGCGCGCGGCGCGGGCGGCGTCGGCGTGCACTACAACGCGTCGAAGGCGGGCCTGGAGGGGCTGACTCGCGGGTACGCCGCCCGGCTGGCATCCGAGGGCATCACCGTGAACGCGGTCGCGCCGGGCCTGATCGACACCGAGATGGCCGCGCCGCTGAAGGCGTCCGGCGTCGCGGACCGCCTGCCCGTCGGCCGCATCGGCACTCCGGAGGAGATCGGTCAGGCGGTGCTTCTGGTGACCGGCAACGCCTTTCTCACCGGCCAGACCATCGCCGTGAACGGCGGTGGCAGCTTCCTGTAAGGCATCGGGCGGTGCCGTGCCCGCACCGTGCCCGCCCGCGGCTGGGCGGGGTGGGGTCCTAATGTCCGCGTTCGGTGCCGGCGGGCGGAATCGGCAGCGCCGGAAGCGCTTGGGCACGGGACAATCGGACCGCCTCCACGGCCATCACGACGACCGACAGCAGCACGAACGCCGATCCGACCGGTCCGCTGCGCAGCCGCTCGTCCAGCACCGTCATCCCGATGAACGCGGCCCCCAGCGGTTCGGCGACGGTGAACGCCGGTAG
This sequence comes from Nocardia wallacei, assembly GCF_014466955.1. Taxonomy (NCBI): domain Bacteria; kingdom Bacillati; phylum Actinomycetota; class Actinomycetes; order Mycobacteriales; family Nocardiaceae; genus Nocardia; species Nocardia wallacei. Next base: position 3,199,776 of record NZ_AP023396.1, read on the forward strand.
CGATGCCGACAGCGGACCGGCCTGGTAACCGCGCTGCTGCAGGTACAGGCCGACCAACCCGCTCGCGACCAGGGCATAGGGCTGCCAGGAGGTGAGCACCGCCCCGACGCCGTGTGCGAACAATTCGGTGACGTGTCCGGTGAGCGCGGCGGCGAGACCGAACAGCAACCCGGCGGCGGCGCCCAGCAACAGCGCCCGCACCGCCGGGACGCGTGCGATGAGCCCCAGCCCGACCGCGACGGCGATCACCGCCAGCAGCGTCCCCAGCGGAACCGCCCACCGATGCCAGGGCGCGTCCGTGACGCCCTCGGTGGGATTGCCGACGATCAGGAACACCGCGAGCGCCACCGACAGCGCGAGCGCCTGCGCCCACATCAGCGCGCTCACCCGGCGGCCGCTGTAGTGCGCGGCCAGCGGCAGCGCGAAGACCAGCGCGCTCACCAGGATCGGCTGCACCACCAGCACCGAACCCAGCGCCAGCGCCGCGACCTGGAAGGCGAAACCGCCCGCGTCCCCGACGATGCCCGCCCACCACCGCGGGCTGCGGACCAGCCGCGCCAGCAGCGCCTCTCCCTCGGGCACCGCGGCCGCGGCCCGCTGCTGCGCCACCGCCGACACCGCGAACAACACCGCGCCGACGAACGCGCACACCACCGCCGCCACCGGAAGATCCGCCACCGTCCCAAGTCTGCCCGCTCGTCCTCGCCGTACCGTTGCGTGCGGGGGCGTGTCGCTCGACGCGTTCGGCCGAAGCCGGGACCACTCCCGTGGCAAACTCTCGGCATCGTCCGTCCGATCGCCGAGCCGAACGTCGCACCCCCGCGGAGGGCGCCGAGATCGCTTCGCCGCCTGCGGGATTCCCATTGCTGGTGACCGTCGTATTGCTACAGATCACGAAACATGGTGGCGGCTACTAGAATTCTTCCGGTCGGTTTGCGGTCCGGCCGTGAATTCTTCCATAAGCCTCTTCGCAATGTGCAGGATGCACTGCGCTGTTCGCTGGATTCTGTTACGGTCTATTGGGTTTCGGGGCTCGCGCGGCAAGGGCGGCAACTCGAACGCGTGACGATCGTCCGGTGGCGGTCGGTCACCACGGGTCGCTGCGCACTCGGCCCTCCGAACTGATGCATACAGCTGGTAAAGGGGTCAGGTCTTGCTGGCCACGCGCACAACCTGGAGCATGCCGGCCGCGGTCGCGCTCGCCGTCGCCGTGGTGACGTCGATCGGGGCAGCGCCCGCGCCCGCGCAGCCGCCCGGCCCCACCACCGACATCGCGATCGAAACCTGTCCCACCTTGTACGCGTTGGGAATTCAGGGCACCGGCGAGTCCTCTCCCGACGCGGCCCCCACCACCGACACGGGCATGCTGTCCACGGTATTCCTGCCCATGATGGCCCGCGCGGCCGACCGCGGCCTGGTCGAACGCGCCTACGTCCCCTACGAATCCGGCTTCGGCGGCGCGGTTCCCGGTGGCGTGGCGCCGTACTCGGAATCGCTGGCCGGAGGGTTGTCCCGGCTGCGGGAGATGGCCCGCCGGATCGCCCAGCGCTGCGCGCAGACCAGGTTCGCCGTCGTGGGCTATTCCCAAGGCGCGCATGTGGCTTCGCTGTTCGCCCAGGAGGTGGGCGCGGGCCGCGGCGTGCTGTCGCCCGCACAGGTCGCGGCCGTGGCGCTGTTCGCCGACCCGACCCGCAGCCCGGGCGCCCCGCTGTTCCCGGGCGCGCCCGGCAAGGACACCCCCGATGCCGCGCCCGGCACCACGGGTGCGCAGGTGACCGCGTTGCGGGTGCTGCCCCAGGAGCCGGCCACCGGCGGCGGCATCGGCCCGGAGCGCGACCGGGCCGCCGACTTCGGGGCGCTCACCGGCCGCGTCGCGAGCTTCTGCGCCGCGGGCGACCTGGCCTGCGACGCGCCCGCCGGGGCGCCCATCCTGCGGGCGGTCACGAATATCGCGGGCCAGTCGAGGCTGTCCGGCGGCGACCCGATCGCGGCCCTGGTATCGATCTCGCAGGCGCTGGCGTTCACCTCGATCAAGACCGCCGGCACGGTGGTGACCTCCGACCTGCGGGGCGGCGCGCCCGCCTCGCTGTCCTACGAGCCGCGGCAATCCATCTCGCAGCGCATCGCCGAGGCCTCCGATCCGCGCAGCCGCATCGCGCTCGCCGACCCGATGCGCGCGATGTTCCGGATGGGCGCGATCGGACTGAACGCGGTCGGCACGGTGGTCCGGTCGGTGCTCGACCCCGCCGCCATCGGCGAATTGGCGCGGGCCGCGTTGAGCAATCCGCCGGTCGCGCTGGTCCTGCTCGCCACGAAACTGACCGGCGCCGTCACCCAGCTGGTGCCGCCGACCACGGTGTCCCGGCTGGTCACCGAGGCATACGACGCGGTCGTGCAGAACATCACCGACAACAGGGAACTGCTGGACGCCGCGACCTGGGTCAGATACTGGGACACCGTCCAGCGGCACGGCGCCTACGCCACCGCGGCGGTCGACGCGAGCGGTGACGCCCCCGTCCGGTTCGTCGCCGACTGGTTCGCCGCCGCGGCACGGGATCTGGCCGGGTCGAACGGTGTTCCGCAACCCCCGAAAGGTACTTCGAACAGCGCGATTACCGGAATCTTGCGGCCGCCGCCCGGCGCGTCGAGTACGCCGAATTCGTCGGGTACGGGACAATTTCCGTTTGGGACAGGCCCTGGCGGCGTGCCGACGGCCTCGACCACCGCTGGTACCGCTGACAACAACTACCCGTTCTCCACGAACTGATCGCCGAGAGGGTCCGACGATGCTGCACGACGTGCCTGGCTCCGCGGGGATGGGGGAATGTTGAAGTCGTACAAAGATCTGGCGCGCTGGTACCCGGCGCTCGACCCGCCCGCCGCGGCGGCCCGCCCGCCGGTGCGGGAACGGCCGTCGTTCACCGACGAGAGCGCGGGCGGCGGCGCGGCCCGCTACCCGCACTACATTCGCGAGACCGAACCCGAACCGTTCGCCATCGCCTTCGGCGACGAACCGGCCACCAGTCCCAGCGAATTCACCGGCGGCTGGACCGACTGGGTGGGCGATCACGCCCCCGGCCCCGACGACGACTACCCGGAGCGCCCCGGCGCGGTGGTGCGGTTCCCCTGGGACGACGAGGCCGACGATGCGGCCGCCGACGAGCCGCGACGAGCGCCGGCGGACGCCGAGCCGCTCGGCCGGATCGGCCGCGACGGCCCGGGAGCGGCGGCCTCACCGTACCGGCCGGGCACGCTGCGCGCCCGGCCGAGCCCCTGGCGGGTCGCGATCGTCCTGACGGTAGCCGTGCTTTTGCTGGCAGTCGCCGGAGCCTGCGCGCTGTACCTGCTGCACTTCCGCGGCGGCGCAACGCATTCCAACGGCCCGGCCGCGCCCGCGGTGCGCCTCACCTCGGTCACCGCCGACGGCGCGGCCACCGGATTCTGCCCCACCGAACGTGCCGCACAGGTGATCCGCGGCGCCGAACCGGGCGGGACCGCCTCCGGTCCGGACGCGATCATGTGGTTCCAGCACTCGTACTACGTCGAGCGCTCCGCCGAGCGCGCCCGCGAGGTGGTGGCCCCCGGCGCCGCGATCTCGCCCGCGTCGGTGATCCAGCGCGGCATCGACTCGGTGCCGGCCGGGACCCTGCACTGCGTGCGCGTGCTGACCGTCGCCGAAGACAGGTACACCGTGGAGGTCACCGAACGCCGGCCCGGCCGCGTGCCGAAGACCTATGACAAACAGACGGTCACCACCGCGGTGATCGGCGGCCGCACCCTGATCACGAGCATCGCGGCCGGGTAAGAGGAGAGCTGACGGATGGGACAGGACTGGAGCCGGTGGCTCGACGAGGCGCCCGAGGCGGGCGACCCGGCGAGCCGTCAACCGCGTGCCAAGGCTCCGGTGGTGCGGTTGCGAAAAGGGCGACGCGAGGACGGCGGCGACGGGGCCACCCCGCCGCGTTCGGTGCTCGTGGTGGGCGGCTGCGGTGGCGCCGGAACCACCACGACCGCACTCGGAATCGCGGGCGAACTCGCCGTGGCGGGTGCGCCGACCGTCGCCGTGGATGCCACGGCGGCCGGTAGTGATCTGGCGTTGCGCGGCGCCGACGAGCACCTCAGCCCGATCAGCCTGCAGCAATGGCTCTACGGCCGCGGCGACGACGAACCGGCGCCGCTGAAGGAATGCCTGTCCCACGCCAGCTCCGGAATCGGCCTGCTGTGGCGCGATTCGGCCCCGCTGCGCCGCCGTGCCACCTACCTGACCGTCGCCCGCGCGATCGCGGACGCCGGATACACCTCGGTCTACGACGGCGGCAGCCCGATCGCCGCCCGCCAGCTGCGCCCGCTGCTCGAGGACGCGGATGTGGCTCTGGTACTGGCCATTCCGGCCCGCGTGGACGCCGCCAACCGGCTGCGCGTCACCCTGGAATGGCTCGACGACGAGTTCGGCGGCCCGGCCGAGGGACAGGGCGGCGGCATCGTCGGCGACACCACGATCGTGGTCTCGCATCAGCTGCCCGGCAACGAACCCACGATCGCCGAACATTTGCGGGAGCATCTGACCGGGTGGGTCCGCGACATCCGCGAGATCCCGTACGACCCACAGCTGGCGCGCGGGGAACTGGTGCGGCACAACGTCCTCGGCACGGACACACGCAGGGCTTATCGCACGCTCGTGGCGGGGGTGGCATCATGACCGCGGCCATGAAGGAACATCGCAACTCCCCCGAACCCGGCGCGCTCGCGGCCGGGGCGGACAGCCCGGCGGGTACGGCGGGCGTCGTCGCCCCGCCGGAGTCCCGTCGCGCCCCCGTGTGGGAGCGCCCCGTGCCCGGCGCCGGGCGTGCCCCGCTGGTGTGGTTGCTCGGCGTGCACGGCGGCGCGGGCGCCAGCACCCTCGCGCACGTGCTCGCCCCCGCGGCGGATTCGCACCGGCGCTGGCCGGGTGTGCTCGAACGCGAGTCACCGTTCGTGGTGCTGGTCGCCCGCGAGACGATCGCCGGGCTGGCTCGCGCCCACGACCTGCTGCGCCAGCACCGCGCCGGGCTGGCCGGGCCGAGCGAGGTGCTCGGCCTGATCACCGTGGCCGCCCGTCCGGGCCGCATGCCCGCGGAGATCCGGCGTTATCGCGATGTGGTCGGCTCCCTGGCCGGCCGGGTGTGGCAGGTGCCGTGGCACGAGGAGTGGACGCTCGTCGAGCCCGATCAGCTGCCGGTGTGGTCACCGTCGGATCCGCCTCCGCAGCAGAAGAAGCGCAAGCTCGACCCGTTGCAGGAAGTCCCCCACGACGTCGACGAGCTCGGCGCGAGCATCGTCGATCTGATACGCGAAAAAGTAACCAGCAGTTCGCACTTGGAAGAAGAAGAGGACGCTCGATGAGTACCATCCTGGCGGCCGTGCACGAGACGTACGGCGTTGTGCTCGCACAGGTCGGAAATCCGACGCCCGAGGCGCCCCCGGCCTCGGAGAAATTGCTCAAATTGGTGCGGTACTTCACGTGGTTCGTACTGCTGTCCGGAATCCTCGGAATCACCTACGCGGGAGGCAAATTCGCATGGGAGAAGTGGACGGGTGGCGGCCTGGAGTCGCCGAAGATGGTGGCGGGCGCCATGATCGGAGGCATCATCGCGACGAGCGCCGGAACCATCATGAACGCGGTCATCGGTAGCTGATGTCGCCCGCGACCGTGCTTGCCTACAAACAGATGCCGGCCGATGTGGTCGAGCCCGTCATGCAGTTGATCAACTGGCTGCTGTGGGTCGTGCTGCTGTTCTGCCTGGCCTGGATGATCGTCTCGGCCGGGCGGCTGTGGTCGGCGATGCGCGACGACATGGCCGTGAACGACGCCTCCCACGGCATCGTGATGAGCCTCATCGGCGCGGTCGTGGCGAGTTCGGCGAGCGCGATCGCGCTGACGCTACTACCGACGTGAACGGTGGGGTCCCATGACATCGGCCGAGATCGACGCACCCGTGCACCCCGTGCGCATCCGCCGGGCCGCCGCGGGCGTGCTCGGCGCCGCCGTGCTGGCGGCCGCCGGATGCGGCGGCAGCGGCGGCGCGTCGCATCCGGATCCGCAGCGCCCGCCCAGCGGCGTGCGCTGGCAGCCGTACCAGGGCGTCGCCCTGCCGGTGACCGATCAGGGCCCCCGAGACGACCGTGACGGCGCCGCAACGGGTTTCGACCGTTCCCCGGCGGGCGCGGTCGTCGCGGCCATCACGCATTCCGTGCGGCTGGCGGTCGCGACCGACAGCCAGTGGCCGACGGTGGTCGCGCGGGAAGTCGTGCCCGGCCCCGCCCGCGACGAGTGGGCGGTGAACCGCGTCCGGTTGTCGATCACCGGGCCCGCGGCGGCACAGTACGCGCCTCGGGTGCTCGGCTATCGCATCACCGCTTACACCGAGGACAGCTCGAACGTGGATGTATACACCGAATACTCCGACGGCTCGCGCGCGGTGAACCACACCACCGTCGAATGGTTCGGAGCGGACTGGAGGTTACGACTGCCCGATCCGGACGCCGACACGCGCCCGGTCGACGACATCGACCGCGTACCCACCGACATCGTCACCCTGGAGGCCCCGACATGAGAGTGCGCAACGAGCGCGGGCGGCTCCCAGACGACGGCCGGGGGGAGCCATGAGCGAGAAGAGCGCCACCCGGGCCTATGCCGGGGAGGACCGCGGCATGTCCTTCGGCGTCATCGCCTCCGCCGCGGTGCTCGCCCTGATCGTGGTCGTCGGCGTGTTCATGTATGTCGGGCGGGACGATTCGGGCGGCGACAAGCCCGCCGACTCGCTGCCGTCGCCCGCCGCGGGCACCGGGGCGACCGGTTTCGCCGCGCCCGAGGTCGATCTGTTCGGCCGCCGGGTCGATATCCCGAACAACCCCGCGGGCCAACCGCTCGCGCAGGACCCGTCGCAGGAGAAGAGCCCCACCGACGACGACTGGCTGACCGCCGCGCCCACCGGCACCACCGACCCGCGCGGCTGGCAGCGCGTCTACGGCGCGTCGGTCCCGTTCTCCACGAGCGACGGTCCCGCTCGCATCGATGAGAACGGCCTGGCCGTCGGTTACTCGCACACCCCGCAGGGCGCGGCGCTGGCGGCGGCGCAGATCACCTACCGCCTCAACGCCCGTCCCGCCGACCGCGCCCTCTACACCACGCAGGTGCGGGCGAGCGATCAGCAACTGGCCGCCTACGACAAGGCGCTCGATGCCGGGAAGCTGCCGAAACAGCAGCCCAAGCGGATCACCCAGTACCTGGTGGCGCCGGACGCGTTCCGGGTCGAGAACTACGCCGACGATATGGCCATCGTGCGGCTGGCCGCGCGCGGCCCGGTGAACGACGGCAAGCAGCTGTGGGCCGCGGTGCGGCTGGTGCTGGTCTGGGACGCGGGGGACTGGCGGCTCAAGCCGACCGAGTCCAAGGGCTCGCCGACCGAGTACATCGACTCGATCGCGGGGTGGACGACATGGTGAGCGGTCCGAACGGCGGAATCTCGTTGCGTCTGCTGGGTTTCGCGGCGGTGCTGACCGTCACGCTGGCGGTGGCGGCGACCGTGGTGACGATGCGGCGCGACGGCGCGGCCACGGCGTCTGGCAGCGGCCCGAGTCCGGTGGTGAGCGCGAGCACGGTCGCCGCGCCCGCCCCGGCGGGGTTCGGCGCGCCGGATGCCGACATGTTCGGCCGCCGCGTCGATATCCCCGACGACCCCGCGGGACAAGCGCTTCCACAGGATCCGGCCGCGCAGGTGCGGCCCGACGATCCGCGGTGGCAGACGGTAGCGCCGAATCCGGTTCAGGGCGAAGGGATCTGGCAGCGCGTGTTCGGCGGTCCGGTGGTGCGGTTCTCCGGCTCCGACGGCCCGAGCCGGGTCGAGGGCCGGGCGGCGCTGGGATACGCCCGCACGCCACAGGGCGCGGCACTGGCCGCCGAACAGCACTTCTGGCGCACCAACGCCAATCCCGCCGACCGCGACCTGCTGCTGCGGCTGGTGGCGGTGTCACCGGACTACCTGGCCGAATACGATCGGCTGGTCGCCGCGGGCAAGGTCTCCGACCGCCTGCCCGAGAAACTGACGCCGTTGTTATACGCCTCTGACGCGTTCCGCATCGATAGTTGGGATCCCGACCACGCGGTGGTCGACATCGCGAGAAAGGCAAGAGAAGTCATCGATGGCCAACCGACATGGGTGGGCATGCGTCTTGCGGTCGTCTGGCGCGACGGCGATTGGAAGTTGACGGCTGTGGACGGGCAACAACTGGTCCGGATCGATTCACTGCGAAGCATCGAGGGGTGGACCACATGGTGAGGCGACTCGTCACGATCCTCGCGGTCGTGTTCACCGTCATGATCGCGACACCGACGGTGGCGTACGGACAGACCTACGGGTTCGACCAGACCTGCAACGAGATCCACGACGATCTCGACGGTCTCGGCCTGCCCGGGGTATCTCTCGGCGACGCCGCGTCGGCCGCGTGCAAGGCCGGCAACGCCGCGACGCATCCGGCCGACGCGGCCGGGGCGGTGCGCGACAAGGCGTGGGACTCCACCTTCGGCAAGGTGGTCGACTCGCTGATGAACGGGCTCGGGCAGGCGCTGATCCTGGCGCTGACCTTCTGGATGAAGGTGCCCAACGAGCGGATCAGCGACGGCGGTCAGCTGTTCCAGAAAATCAACGACTACACCTATCAGGCGCAGATACTGCTGCTCATAGTGTCGGTGATCCTGTCGGGCGCCAGATTGGCGGAAGCGCGCAGAGGCGCCGCGCTGAACGAGGCGGGCGAGTCGTTCAGAATGTTCGCCCGGGTGGTGTTCAGTTCCTGGATGCTGGGCGCGGTGATCGTGGCCGGCACGCAGGCTTCGGATCGCTTCGCCGCCTGGGTGATTCAGGACGCCACCGACGGCAACGCCAAGAACATCGCCGAGTTCATGGTGAAAACCGCCAAGCTGCAAGCGTTCTCGCCGGGTCTGGTGCTGATCATCGCGGTGGTCGGGCTGCTGGGCGCGCTCGCGCAGATCGTGCTGGCCATCGTGCGGCAGGGTCTGCTGGTGGTGGCCGCGGGCATGCTGCCGCTGGCGGCCGCGGCCTCGGGCACCGGCATGGGCAAGCAGTCCTATCCGAAGCTGCTGAGCTGGATCATCGCGTTCATGCTGTGGAAACCGGTGGCCGCGATCGTCTACATGATCGCGTTCATCGCCGTGGGCAACACCGACGAACTGACCTCGACCGCCGGGCTGCCCGACGCCGAACAGGCGCAGCGCATGCTGGTCGCCATCGTGCTGCTGTGCAGCGTGGCGTTCGTGCTGCCCGCGCTGATGCGCCTGGTCGCCCCGACCGTGGCGATGATCGGCACCGGCGGTTCGGGTCTGGGCGCGACCGGCGGCGTGCTGCTGGGCGCGGCGGCCCTCGGCGCGGTGGGCACCAAGGCGGTCGGGGTGCGCACCACCGCCTCGGCGGGCGCACCCGGCTACGTCGGCCGCGGCGGACGGCCGCCCGGCGGGACCGGCCCGCGTGGTGGTGGTCCCGGCGGTGGCCCGCGCCCCGCGCCGCCGCGCCGCGGCGGTGGCGGCGGAGGCGGTGCGGTCGCGGCGGGTCCGCGCGGCTCGGGTGCGGCGCAGCCGGGTGGCGCCGCGCGGGTGATGAACCGGATCTCAACCGCACGTGCCGCGACCGGCGGCCTGAACCGGGCCGAGGCGGCCATGGGCGACGTCGCCGGTGACCGCTGGGCCAACCGCTCACCCGACCTCGGCAGGAGCACCATCCCGCGATGACGACGACCGAGACCTCCTACGAGCGGCGCTCGTACGGTTTGTGGCAGAAGCCCCGCAGCGCAGGTCTTTTCGGACTGCGCTGGGGGGAGACGGTGCTCGGCTTCGCGGTCGTCATCACGGCGCTGCTCACGGCGCTGGTGGCGGGACCGAAGCCGGCGTTCTTCGTGGCCGGCATCGGCGCGGTCGTGATGGTTCCACTGGTCTGGCGGACGGGCGGCCGCTCCGGATACGAGACGGGATTGATGATGTTCCATTGGTTGCGCGGTCGCGGCAGGGGCGAGCACGTCTACCGCGGCGGCCGGTTCTCCCGCGTCCCCGGCGGGGTGGCGCGGCTGCCCGGGCTGATGGCGCCGTCGAAGTTGTACGAGGGCATCGACGCGGGCGGCTACAGCTTCGGCATGATCCACCTGCCCCAGTTCGCCCAGTACACGGTCGTGCTGCGGGCCTGGCCGCAGGGCCACGAGGCGGTGGACCAGCCGGTGATCGACCGCTGGGTGGCGGCGTGGGGCACATTCCTGGCGTCGCTGGGGCAGACCTCGGACATCATCGCCGTCGTGCCGGTCATCGACACCGTGCCGGAGACCGGAAACCGTTTGCTGACAGAGGTTTCCACCATCACCCGCCCGGAGGCGCCGGAGCTGGCCCAGCAGGTGATGTTCGAGCTGGCGACCGAACTGCCGCAGGAGCGAGTGCAATTGCTGCCGCGGGTGGCGATCACGTTCAAGGCCACCACCGCCGAGCGCCGCAAGAATCCGGCGGAGGAGGCGGTCGAGATCGGCCGTCGGCTGCCCGGCATCTGCGCGGCGCTGGCCGAGGCGGGCGTGCGGGCGCAGCCGATGTCGGCCGACGAGGTGATCGCGTTCATCCGGCGCAGTTACGATCCGGCCTCGCAGGCGGATCTGGAGGTGTCGGTCGGCGAGCCGGGCGGCCACGGCCTGGATTGGGCCGACGCGGGCCCGATCTCGCACGAGGAGCGCTGGGACCACTTCCTGCACGACGGCGGCCGCTCGGTCACGTGGGAGATGGACACCGCTCCCGAGGGCGCGGTGGACGAGCGGGTGCTGCAACGCCTGCTCGCGCCGAATCCGGAGGTGCCGCGCAAGCGCATCGCGATCGTGTACCGGCCGCACTCGGCGGCCGACGCCGCGGAGATCGTCGACGACGACTACAAGAACGCCCTGGTGGCGCAGCAGAGTGAGCGCGGCGTGGTGTCGGCCTCGGCGACCTTGCGCGTGGGCGCCACCCAGCAGGCCCGGGAGGAGCAGGCCCGGGGTCACGGTGTGACCCGCTTCGGGGCGTTGGTGACCATCACCGAGCCCTTGCGCGGCGATCTGCCGCGTATCGAAGCCATCACCCGCGACCTGTCCACGCAGGCGCGGTTGAAGATCCGGCGGTGTTACCGCTATCAGGCGGCGGCCTTCGCGGCCTCCCTCGGCTGCGGTGTCATCCTGCCGGAGCACGCGACCATTCCGAAAGCATTGGCGGGCTGAGTGCGCGCGGCGAGCGAACCGAGCACACCGGGCGCGGAGGAGTGAGCGTTCATGGCAGGTGAGCACGAGCCACCGGTCCGGTCCCGCGGCGAGCCGCCGCGGTACCGCGAGCGGGTGGTGGACCCGGAGAATCCGGTACCCGTGCGTCGCGGCACCCGCCGCGGCCGCGACGGCGAGTGGGAGCTCGAGGCGTACACGCCCGGCGATCCCGGCTCGGCCGACTGGCCTGCCGACTGGGACGAGGTTCCGCTGCGTCCCATCCGCAGGCGCGCGCCCGGGGAACCCGGCGCATCGCACGCCGGGCGCGAGACGCCCGAATCCCGCACCGCCCGTGCGGAAATCCGCGATCCGGGCGCCTCCGGCGACCGCTCGGCCGCGACCCGGCGGCACAGAGACGACCCGGACACGTCCTCCCGCCGCCCCCGCACGGCGCCGCGCGAGGTGGAGCGATCCGGCGCGGACGAGATCGAATCCCGTACCGCCCGAGGCAAATCCCGCACCGCCATCGAGCGTGACCGTCCGGTCGAAGACCAGGAGGCCAGGCGCGCGGAAGCCCGCGGTTCCCAGCGCGGCCGCGAGCCCCGCTCCACCCGTGCGCAAACCCACGGCCCCGCCACCGAATCCGCTTCCGCGCGTGCGGTTTCGAACGGCACCCGCCGCCACGACGCCGTGCCCGCCACCGGCCGAGTACCCGCCCCCGAGAGAGAGGTTCCCGGCACCGAGTCGGCAACCCGCGCGAGCGAACCCCACCCACCCGTCGAGGAAGCTCGCCACCCCGGCCACGGTGGCGCCGACTCATCGAAAACCACTCCCGGCCAACGCGACAACGCGCACGGGAGCGACCCCACGAACTCCGACCCGAACCACCCCGCCAGCAGCAACGGCACCGAACCCACGCGGCCGCATCCCGGTCACGGCGCGGCTGACAGTGCCATCGAGCACGAAGGTGCGCACCCGGACCATGGTGCGACCGCCCCCGACACCGGATCCGCGGAGCCGGAACTCGATCGTGGTGTGGACGGTCGCGGTACCGAGTCCGAAGAGTCTCGCCCGGAGCGTGGTGGGGCCGGTCGCGGCGCCGGGTCCGGGAGGTCCGGAGCCGAGCGTGGTGTGGACGGTCGAGGTACCGAGTCCGCGGGGTCTCGCCCGGAGCGTGGTGGGGCCGGTCGCAGTGCCAAGTCCGGGAGGTCCGGAGCCGAGCGTGGTGTGGACGGTGGCGGTGTCGGGTCCGTGCGGTCCGAGGTTCGGGGCAGTAGGTCGGCGGAAAGTGCCGACGGGTCCCGGGCCGGGCGGGCAGAATCACAGCGACTGAATATGGCGTCCGGTGCATCCGGTTCGGAGCGTGCGGGTGCGCGCGGCGCGGACGGCACCGGCGCGGAAGCGGGGCGCGCGGGGCGGCGCGCCGCGGACTACGACGGTACGGATGGATTCGTAGCGGCTCCCGAGGAGGTTCCGGCGGGTGACGCACCCGGAACCGCGCGCCCGCGCGGTGAACTTCGTTCGGGTGCCGGTGAATTACCGGGGAGTGCGGTTATGGACAACGACGAAACCGGATACCAGCTCGATGTCGGCCCGCCGCCGTTCACGGACGTACCGGCCGACGTACCTTCCGGCAACGGCGGCCCGCGGCGCAAGCCGAACGGCGCACCCGGCGCCGATCCTCGTTCCGGCAGCGGGCCTTCGCGGCGCGACGAGCGCCCGCGCGGCGAATCCGCGAATCGCGCGCCGTCCAGCGACCGGCGCGGCGGCCGCCGCGAGCCGCTGTCCGGCGAGACCGCCGCCCGCCCGGCACAGCGCCGCGCACCGGACGAGCCGACCGTGCGCCACCGCGTCCGCGGCGGCGAGCGCGGCGACACTGGACGCACCGACCGCTCGCGCGCCTCGGACCGACCGCTGCGCGAACCCGTCGCGCCACACCCCATGCGCGCCCCCGTCCCGCCGCGCTTCGCCGGACCCCGGCCCGCCCCCACCGGCGCCGACCCGCGTCCTCCCCGCGGATCGTCCCGGAAAGGCAAGAACGCCAGGGCGAAGAAGCAGGGCCCGCCCCTGCTCGACGACTCCACCAGGGCCAGATACGAGGCCATCGCCCGCGAGCGCGGCGGCCTGCGCGCGGCCTGGGCAGCCTTCCGCATCCGCACCGACGACCTGCGCCGCGCCAACGCGATGGCCCGCTACGAGGCCATCGTCGAAGACGGTTTCGAACGCGACGCCCAGCCGCTGACCGATCGCGGTTACCTCGGTCCCGGCGGCGGCCGCATGAGCGTCGTCGGGCGCCCGGTCGAGTACCGCGCCACCACCGCACAGGTGGCCGGGCTGTGGCCGTGGTCGGTCGGCGCGGGCGCCCCGCTGATCGGCACCCCGCTCGGCTCCCACCTGCACACCGGCGCGCCGGTCTGCTTCGACCCGATGAACTGGTTCATGCGCGGCAGCTTCATCACCGCGCCGAGCCTGTTCGTGCTGGGCCTCAACGGTTTCGGTAAGTCCTCGCTGGTGCGCCGCATTGTGCTGGGCGGCGTCGCGCAGGGCATCACGCCGTTGATCCTCGCCGATGTCAAACCCGACTACCGCAAGATGGTGGAGATGGTCGGCGGCCAGGTCATCGACCTCGGCTACGGCCACGGCGTGCTGAACCCGCTGGCCGCCGGTGTACTCGGCTCGATCGTGCCCCGGCTCGCGGACGTCCCGGCGCTGCAACTGCAAGTGACACAGGAACTCCGGGCCCGGCAGGTCACACTGGTCGCCGGTCTGGTGGAGTTGGTCCGCGGCGCGCGGGTGCGCGACTACGAGGAGACTCTGATCTCCACCGCACTGCGGATCCTGTACCGCGAGGGCAGCGGCTACACCCCGGACAACCCGCCCATCATGGAGAACCTGGCCGACGTGATCACCGCGGGCGGCCAGGAGCTGATGCTCGACGCCGGCGCGGAGAGCAGCGAGGAGTACCACGAGGCGACCAAGGGCCTGCGCCGCTCGCTGCGCGCGCTCACCCAGGGCCCGTTCGGCGCGGTGTTCAACGGCCAGACCACCACGCCGATCGATACCTCCGCGGTGGCCGTCTGCATCGACGTGTCGCATATCCCGCAGGGGGACAAGAAGCTCAAGGCCGCCGTCATGCTGTCGTGCTGGGCCGACGGCTTCGCCTCCGTCGAGGCGGCGCACGTGCTCGCCGACGCCAAGCTCGGCCCGCAGCGTTACTTCCAGGTCGTGATGGACGAGTTGTGGCAGGTCCTCGGTCTCGGTGATTTCATGGTCGACCGCGTCGACGAGCTGACCCGCCTGCAGCGCGGCCTGGCCACCTCGCTGATCATGATCAGCCACACCATCAAGGACCTGCAGTCGCTCGGGTCGGAGGCGGCCATCGCCAAGGCGCTCGGCTTCCTGGAACGCGCGCGCGCCAAGATCTTCGGCGCGCTGCCGCCGGAGGAGATCAAGCGCCTGGACTCGACGGTGCCGTTCACCGCCGCCGAGGAGGAGATGGTGACGGGTTGGTCGGCGCCGCAGGCACTGACGGGTGAGGCTCTCAAACCCGGGCAGGCCCGCCCGCCCGCGCCGGGCACCGGCAAGTTCCTGCTGAAGATCGGCGAGGATCGCCGCCCGGGCATTCCGTTCCACATGGAATTCACCGCGTCGGAGCGGGAGAGCGGCATCCACGAGACCAATCAGCGCTTCAGCGAGTTCACCGAATCCACGGCGCGCACCGGGGACGAGGGGAGCGCCGCGTGAGGCCGGGTGCGGTCGCCGTCGCGGCAGGGCCGCCGCCGCACCACTATTCGCTCAGTCGGCTGCCGAGCATCGGGAGGTTCATCGGATGATGCCGCACAGGTCCTATCGAAGAGTGTCGCCGGAGGTGCGCCGGGCCGCGGTCGAGCAGGTCAACGCGCTGATAGGGAAGCTACGCAGCGAGTCGGAGGCCTGCCGCGTGGTGGCCGAGCAGATCGGGGTGCACACCAACTCGGTGCGTAACTGGGTCCGCGCGGCCGAGGGCCCGGGCCTCGAGCGCATGGACGCCTCCGCCCTGCGCCGCAAGGTGGCTCTGCTGCAACAGCAATTGGCCGCCGCCGCCGAGATGAACCGCACCCTGGTCGAAACCCTCAACGACGCCCGACGCGGCACATGACCGCTCCCACCCTCCACCCGGCCACACCCACCGCTGCTTCCCGCCCCCAGTCCGCGCGGCGTGACCGTGCGCGCAATGCGGCCGAGCTGGAATTCGCCGGGCGGCGTGACAGTGCGTTGGGTACGGCCGAGCTGGAAATCGTCCGGCGGTGCGACAGTGCGCCGGGTACGGTTGCGCTGGGGATCGCTGGGGGGCGTGCATGCGCGCAGGGCAGGGCACGGCTGGAAATCGCTGGGCATGGATGTGCGCTGAGTACGGCGGCAGTGGAAACCGCTGGGCGGTGGGAAAGTGCGCGGGGTGTGGCGGCATCGGAAATAACCGGGCGGCGTAGGCGTGCGCTGGGCGCGGGGGCACGGGAGCCCGCTGTGTGGCGTCGGTGGGTGGTAGGGCCGGAAACGCCTGGGCGGCTGAATGGTTCGGCGGTGCGATGGGTTGTGTCTCGGGGGTGTGGTGTACGGGAGACGGGGAGGGTTGCTGTGTGGTCGTTTGAGCGGTTCGTGCCGGGGGGGCGCGGAGGCGATGCCGCGGGGGTGCGGTGAGCGCGAAGACCCTGGTATGGACGGGCTTCGGGAGTGTGATCGCACTGGTCACGCTGATCCTCGTGGTGCTGGTGCCCGCGTCGGAGAACGCGTGCGACACCACCACCGTCCCGTCGTCGGCGGGCGGCTACCCGCCGGGTGATCCCCGGGCACTGGCTTCCTCCGCCTCGGTCGCCACGACGGGAACGGCATCGCGCCCGCAGACCCCGGGCGTGACGAACGCGCCTGCGGCCATGACGAAGTCGACCGCGACCGGCACCCCGTCCCTGGCCGCGGGCAATGCCCCGATCCGGCGGACCTGGCCGTTGCCCGGCGGCTCGTTCTACGTCTCGGACACCTTCGGCGCCCGCGGCGGCGCCCACCTCGGCGTCGACCTGGCGGCCGCGGACGGCACACCCATCTACTCCGTCGCCGACGGCGTGGTGGTGGCGGCGGGCCCGGCCTCCGGCTTCGGCAACTGGATCGTCATCGACTCCATCGACGTCAACGGCCGCCCGTTCTCGGCGGTGTACGGGCACGAATGGGACAGCGGAGTGAAGGTGCGCGTCGGCCAGACCGTGCGCGCCGGTGACGAGATCGGCGCGGTGGGCTCGGCGGGCGAATCCTCGGGCCCGCACCTGCATTTCGAGATCGTGCCGGGCGGGCGCTTCGCGGGTGGCCGCCAGATCGACCCGCTGCCCTGGCTGGACGGCGCGCCCACCCCGAATGCCGGTGGGGCGTGGCCGTATTCGTCGGATCCGCGGTGCCTGCGCGGCTTCGGCACCGCCGGTGGCGCGCTGGCCGACGGCAAGGTGCCGCCCGAACTCGAAATCTGGTATCGCCGTGCGGGTTCGCTGTGCCCGGAGATCACGCCGTCGATCCTGGCCGCCCAGGGCCGCCAGGAATCCGGGTTCCGGCGCGGCCTCACCTCACCGGCCGGTGCGCAGGGCCTGGCGCAGTTCCTGCCCACCACGGCCCGCGCGACCGACCCCGACGACGGTCAGCCGTATCTGCTCGACGCCGACGGCAACGGCTCGGCCAGCCTGTGGGACGACGGCGACGCGATCATCGCCCAGGGCCGCTACATGTGCTCGATCGCGCATCAGGTGGAGCGCTGGATCGGCGAGGGCAAGGTGCGAGGCGATGTCGTCCCGCTCAGCCTGGCCGCCTACAACGCCGGTGAGGGCGCGGTTCTCGCGTCCGGCGGCATGCCCAACCAGTACGCCGCGCACTTCTCCGAAACCCAGCCCTACGTGGCCAATATCCTCGCCATGGAGGCGCAGTACCGCGCACCGGGCGCGATGGGCCGGTATCAGCCCGAGGGCCGCGGCAGCGGCACCGATGTCGTCGAGGCCGCCGAGCAGTGGCTCGGCACCCCGTACGTGTGGGGCGGCGGCGGTCCGGCCGGACCCACCGGCGGCGGCCTGGACGGTCCCGGCCTCACCGCGGCCGCCGTCTTCGCGGCCTCGTCCGGTCAGGTGTCGCTGCCGCGCACCGCCGAACAGCAGTGGGAGATGGGCGCGGAAGTGCCTGGGAGCAAAGCGCAACCGGGGGACCTGGTGTTCTCCCGGTTCGGTCCGCGCGGCCCGGCGGAGGTCGGCGTCTACACCGGCAACGGCACGATGATCCAGGCCGCCAGCCCTTCCGGCGTGCGCGAGGTACCGGTGCCCGGCGACGGTCGGCTGCGGAGGATGCTGTGAGAACCGCGCACAGGCGAAACGGACACGCCGGGACCGGATCCGCGACGCTGTTGCCGAACCACCGGCCCCGCCGGATAACCTGGAAGAACACGGTGAAATACGCGAACTTGGTGGTGGTGCTGGTGGCAGGTGTCGCGATGCTGACCGCCGCGTGCGGCGGGGAGGGGTCGGAATCGGCCGGGCGCTCACCCACGTCCACCGTCCGGCAGCTCGAAGCGGTCCCGGCGCCGGATCCCACCACCCCCGACGGCGTGGCGGTGGCCGCGCTGCGGGAGATCTACACCTGGCACCCGGCCGCCGAGGACCAGGGCGCGTCGCTCGCGCGGGCGCGGAAATGGCTCGGCCCCAGCCTGATCCGGACGTTGGACACCCCACCCGGCGCCGAGACGCCGAAACCGACGCTGCGCTGGGTGGATTGGGGCCGGGCGGGCGCCACGGTGGAGGCGTTCACCTTCGCCTCGGGCGAGCAGGCCCCCACCACCGGCGATCCCGGCCACCAGCAGTTCAAGATCGGAATCGAACAGACCGTCGTCTATCCCGACGGCCGGCGGGAGCCCTTGCCGCCGGCGACGGTCATCGCGACGGTCGCGCGCACCCCCGACGGCTGGCGGCTCGACGGATTCCGCTGAGCGTCACCTACGAATACGGTCTCACCCCAGGAGGCGGAGATGGCGAAGAAGGTACGGGACCCGGCCGATCCGGGTCCGGACGTATCCCTGTATCTGATCTACATCGGTTTCGCGATAGTCGGAATCGTGTGGCTCGCACTGCATCTCGGCAACCACATGTCGGTGACCAAACAGGACATCCCGATCAATCCGATCGCGATCGTGGCGGGTCTGGCGCGCGGCAAGTTCGAGTGGCCGCGCGCCTCCACGGTGATCCTGCTGTTCGTGGTCCTCGCTATCGTGGCCGCGGTGGTGGTGCGCCGCCGGCTGAAGAAGAACAAGGGCAAGGGCCGACTGCCGGTCGACGACAAAGCCCAGTACATGGGCAGCGGCGGCGCCATCGCGGCGCTCACCGCCGCCGGCGCGCGGGAGAAGGCCGAGCAACTCGGTGTGCGCCTGGGCTACGATGACGCTCCCGGCGTGCCGATCGGCATCTCCGTCGCCGACGGCGTCCCGCTCTACGGCTCCTACGAGGATCTCCACCTGGACATCTGGGGCCCCCGCCAGGGCAAGACCACCTCGCGGGTGATCCCGGCCATCCTCGACGCGATCGGCCCGGTGCTGGCCACCTCGAACAAACGCGACGTGGTGGACGCGACGCGAGATGTGCGGGAGGCCAAGGGATCTCGTACCTTCGTGTTCGACCCGCAGGGCGTGGCGGGCGAGCCGCCGACCTGGTACTGGGATCCGTTGCGGTGGGTGAACGCGCCGCACGCGGGCTGCGAGATGCGGGCCTCCCGCCTGGCCGGTCACTTCGCCGACGGCGACGACGGATCCGACCAGGGGCCGGACAACTACTTCGATCCCGAGGCCGAGGACCTGCTCGCGGGCCTGTTCCTGGCGGCTTCGGTGTCGCGGCGGTCGATCATCGACGTCTGGGAATGGGTCACCGACCCGAACAACGGTGAGCCCGTGGAGATCCTGCGCAGCGCGGCGAGCCAGTACGGCGCCGAGGCCTACGGCCTGAACTTCACCGCGTCCGGCCTGGCGCAGCAGTACAACGCCGACCCGCGCACCAAGAGCAGCATCTTCGGTACCGCCAAGAAGATGGTCCGCTGCCTGAAACTGTCGAATGTGCTGCCGTGGGTCACCCAGGGCGCGGGCGACACCCGTTACGAACTGGACGAATTGGAGTTCCTCGACGGCAACTGGACCCTCTACTGCCTGTCGCTGGAGGGCCGCGGCTCGGCCGGTCCGCTGGTGAGCGCGCTGACCGAAGCGGTGATCGAGCGCGCGATGGACAAGGCGGCGCGGTCGCGGGGCGGCCGCTTGCCGATCCCGTTGCTGGCGGTCCTGGACGAGGCCGCGAACATCGTGCGCTGGAAGGATCTGCCCAAGCAGTACAGCCACTTCGGTTCCCGCGGCATCGTGGTGATGACGGTGCTGCAGTCGTGGGCGCAGGGCGTCCGGTGCTGGGGTCCGTCCGGTATGGAGGCGTTGTGGGCCGCCGCGAATATCAAGGTGCTGGGTAGCGGTATCGACGACATCGGGTTCCTGACCGCCCGCTCGGAAGCGATCGGCGACTACGACTCGATCTCCGCCTCGGTGTCGGAATCCAAAGGCGGCAAGAGCTATTCGAAGTCGCTGGGCTCCTCGCGCACCCTGAACGTGAACGCACTGGTGACATTGCCCCGGGGGCGTGCGGTGGTCTTCTCCTCGGGCGCCCCGGCGACGCTGGTGCGCACGGTTCCGTGGTGGGACGGCGACTACGCCGACGCGGTGCGGCGCTCGATCGACCGCCACGACCCGCAGCGGCAGCAGACCACATTCACCGATCTGGTGGAGGAGCGCAACACCTACGACGCGCCGCCGACGCCGCCCGAGACCTACGGACAGCCCGAGGAGGTTCGCCCGCTGTGAGCGATCAGCAACACGACCTGATCTACGCCGACGTCGTCGAGTTCGTGGAGAATTACCTGAGCTTGATCTATCGCCGCCAGGTCACCGATCTCACCGACACCGTGTGGTGCCCGGAGTGGTGGAAGCACGCGGAGGCCGTGGTCCGGCTGCAGGCGCTGTGGCGGGCCTGGGAGCATCTGCGCCAGGATGAGACCACCGGAATGAGCGTCTGGTTTCTCGATCACGCGGATCCGCACATGAACAAATTGCTGGATCCGCGGGGGCCGTTCAAATTCTGCAGCGTGCGCCACGGGCACAAGGAAATGCTCAACCCGCTGCCGCTGAAGTCACCGCAGCACGGCATGTTCGGCGACCCGACCATCGATCCGGCCGCGGACAACTTCCGCTCCTGAGGCGGAGCGGCTCACTCCCGCACGCGCACGCGGCCGCGCTCTTCGATCTCCCGTGCACGGGTGACCTTCGGCGACTCACCCGGCCGGGCGCGGACCGCGGCCTGCGGCGGGTGGGCCTGGCTGACCTCCATGAGCATGCGGACCGCCGCCAGCTCCGGCGCGACGCCGACGCGCTGCAGGTGGGCGGCCAGCGCCTGCCTGCGTTCGATCGAGTCGTACCGTTCCAGCTCGCGCACCTTGCTGCGCGCCGCCTGCGCGGAGCTGCGGTTGGTGCTGAGGCGTTCGGCGGCGCGGTCCTTTTCCAGGGATACACCCCGTTCCAGCCGGGGCCGTTCCAGCATTCGGACCAATTCCAGGTTGCGCGGGTCCTTCGACTTGGCCTCGCGTGCGTCCCGGAGCATGCGCTCGCGGGCCTCCTTGACCCGCTCCTGGGTCATCTTCACGCGGGCCTCGGCCTCGCGCTGGCCACGTTCGCGGGTGCGCAGTGCGACCAGGGTCGCCAGCTGCAACATTTGCCTCATCAAAGCCGCTGTTTCGCGACCGATGTCGTCGAGTTCCTCGGCCATGCCTGCTCCCCGATGCTGCAGTGATCACTATGGATGATTGTGGTGCTTCGTCAGGGACAACGCCGGCCGAACGGTGGTTCGCGCGACGATGCCCCGCCTGCAAACGCGGACACCGAAAGTACTTCCCGGCACAAACCGCCCGGTAGGACGGGTACTACACCGCTTCGTACTTCGTTCTTCGAGGTTACCAGCGAAAACGCAGGGCAGCCTTACCAGGAACGAGTATCGAAAGCATATATCGCACAATTCCGGCGAGGTAGTCGAAGCGCCGGACGATCTTCGATATGAGGTTTTCCTGACCGGAAGCGGTGCGGCCGCGCGCCGGGCCCGGCATCGACCGATGCCGGGCCCGAAGTCGCAGCGGCCCTGCGCAATCGGACGCGGTTCAGGCGACCGTCACCGATTCGAAGGTGACCGGCAGGTTCGGCTTGCCGCCGCCCGGCCGCGGTTCCATCGAGCCGTCGTCACCGGCCGCGGCGATCTTGTCGAGGGTCTGCAGGCCGGCCTCGTCGATGGTGCCGAAGATGGTGTACCCGGGCGCCAGCTGGCTGTCGCCGTAGACGAGGAAGAACTGGCTGCCGTTGGTGCCCGGCCCGCCGTTGGCCATCGCGACCACGCCGCGCTCGTACCGCACCGGCGACGGATTGATCGCCAGCTCCTGCTGGTCGAACTGGTCGGTGGGGTACTCGTTGTCGAACACGTACCCCGGGCCGCCCTTGCCCTCGCCGGTCGGGTCGCCGCACTGCAGCATCTTCAGGCCCTTCGTGCTGAGCCGGTGGCAGGGCGTGCCGTTGTAGTAACCCTGGTTGACCAGGCTCACGAAACTGTTGACGGTGCACGGCGATTCGCCGGCGTTCAGCGTGATGCCGATCGGGCCCTGATTGGTCTGCACGGCGACGGTGTGCTTCTCGGTCGAGGAGACGTCGGCCTCCTTGGGCTTCTGCACCGGTTTCGCGGCGGGCGCGCCGCTGTCGCGGTAGGCGCAGCCGACCGTCGCCGGCTTGGCCTGCGGCTCGGGCGGCGGCGGGGCCTGCGGGGTCTCCGACTGCGAGGTGTCGGGACCAGCCGCGGCGGCCTGCTCGTCGTCGCCGCGGGTCAGGTAGTAGATCCCGATTCCGGCCGCGACCACCACGACCACGCCGAGCGCTGATCCGGCGATCGCGAGCCGTTTACGCTTGCGGGCCCGCTCGGCCTGCCGGGCCAGTCGTCGCTCCAGCTTCCGCTTGGCCGCCTGTCGCCGCTGTTCGTTGCTCGGCACTACCCAGTTCCTCCCGTTGCGGTCTGCTTACGGCCTAAGAGTGTGCCATCAGTACCTGAGAGGCGTGTCGGCCGCAACGGGTCGGTTGGACTATCCGCCGGGCCGTGGGGGAGACTGGACGATCGTGACCAAGACCAGCAGCTTCACCGCCCCGAAGGGTTTCCCGGATTACCTGCCGCCGGCTTCCGCGCAGTTCATCGCCGTGCGGGACGCGCTGGTGCGCGCCGCGCGGCTGGCCGGGTACGGGCATGTGGAGCTGCCGATCTTCGAGGAGACCGGGCTGTTCGTCCGGGGTGTCGGCGAGTCGACCGACGTGGTCAGCAAGGAGATGTGGACCTTCCCGGACCGCAAGAACCGCAGTATGACGCTGCGTCCCGAGGGCACGGCCTCGGTGATCCGCGCGGTGATCGAGCACGGCCTGGACCGCGGCGCGCTGCCGGTCAAGCTGTGCTACGCGGGCCCGTTCTTCCGGTACGAGAACGTGCAGGCGGGGCGGTACCGGCAGTTGCAGCAGGTCGGTGTCGAGGCCATCGGCGTGGACGATCCGGCGCTGGACGCCGAGGTGATCGCCGTCGCCGACGCCGGGTTCCGGTCGCTGGGGCTGGAGGGGTTCCGGCTCGAGATCACCTCGCTCGGGGACGACACCTGCCGCCCGCAGTACCGGGAACTGTTGCAGCAGTTCCTGTTCGGGCTGCCGCTGGACGAGGAGACGCGGCGGCGCGCGGAGATCAATCCGCTGCGGGTGCTCGACGACAAGCGGCCGGAGGTGCGGGAGCTGACCGCCGGCGCGCCGCTGATGATCGATCACCTGTCCGCGTCGGCGAAGGCCCACTTCGAGCAGGTGCTCGGGCACCTGGACGCGCTCGGTGTGTCCTACGTCGTGAACCCGCGGATGGTGCGCGGCCTGGACTACTACACCAAGACGACCTTCGAGTTCGTGCACGACGGGCTGGGCGCGCAGTCCGGCATCGGCGGCGGCGGCCGCTACGACGGGCTGATGGCGGAGCTGGGCGGGCAGCCGTTGTCGGGCATCGGGTTCGGGCTCGGTGTGGACCGGGCCATCCTGGCGCTGGCCGCGGAGGGCAAGGCCGCGGCCGACCCGGCTCAGGTCGACGTGTTCGGGGTGCCGCTCGGCGAGGCCGCCAAGAGCCGCCTGGTCGAACTGGCCGGCCGGTTGCGGGCCGCGGGTATCCGGGTGGACCTGGCCTACGGTGGGCGCGGGGTCAAGGGCGCGATGAAGGCCGCCGACCGGTCGGGCGCGAAATACGCTCTGGTACTGGGTGATCGAGATCTGGCCGAGGGTGAGATCGGCCTGAAGGATCTGTCCACCGGCGACCAGCAGCAGATCCCGCTCGACGACGCGGTGCCGGCCGTCGTCGCCGCCCTGGCGGTGGATCGGTAGTACCGTCACGGGATACGGCCCGCCCGTATTGGACGAATGTGAACCCGTGACCGAACCCTCGAAACCCGAACGGCCGCAACCGGTCGGCCTGGATCTGATCGCCCCGGAGCTGTACGCGCCGATGCTGCGGCGGCTGACGGTGATCGCGACCGTCGTCGGCGTGGTCGTCGCGCTGCTGCTGGCGCTGCTGGTGAGCTGGCCGGTCGCGGTGCTGGCCGGGGTGATGCTCGGCGCGCCCACCGCGGTCTACGCCGTGTCGGTGCAGCGTCGGCGAATGTGGCTGGCGGGCACCGTGATCGAGGCGCGGACCCTGTTCGGGCGGCATCGGCTCGACATCGCCGCCGCCGGCGGGGTGGAGATCCTGGTCTATCCGGGGCGGCTGAGCCGAATCGCGTTGCGTGTCACCGCGGGTCGCGCCCGGCAGGTCGTCCCGCTGGCCATGTACGCCGACGGCGGCAGCGGGCGCGAACTGCACATTCTGGGACTGCGCACACTCGCCGACGCCCTGACCGCCAGCACCCTCGCCGCGGCGCTGGCGGTCTCGGATCTGCTGGTGGCTCAGCTGCGAGCCGAGGCGCGCGACGCCGCGCTGGGGGAGCGGCCGCTGTATCGCGCCGTGCAACTGGTTCGTGCCAAGGACATCGCGCAGCCGGTGGTGCTCAGCGACAGCGAGATCGCCGCGCTGGAGCGAGGGTGACTGTCTGGTTGCTACGCACCGATTCACCAGTGGATCAACCGAAGAGAATTCGCCCACGCGAATCTGGCGCCACTGGGTATCACGATCGATGAGCAGACGGTGCTGCGCTGGTACGGCGTGCTCCTGCAGCGGCTGGACGATTGTGCGGCGTGCGGCAGCGACACCTGTGCCGGTCCGGAGTCGGTCCTGTTCGCCGGATGACGCGGCGGAACAGCGCGAGTGTCGTGCCTGGATCAAGCGCACTTGGCGATGACGGATTCCGCGTAGCGCTGCAGGTTGGAGATCTTGGTTTCCAGGGGCTCGGTGTCCGGGCCGGGGGTGTAGGGGTAGCGGAAGCCGACGATGACGTCGGTGACGCCCTTGTCCTCGAGGCGCTTGATGCCGTCGGGGGTGTAGGCGTCGAGGGAGGCGACGTGGATTTCGAAGGGGCCATTGCGGTCGCTCTGCGCGCGCAGTTCGGTGAGGCGGGCGAGCATGCGGTCGAGGTCGTCGGCGTCGCCGCCGGCGTGCATCCAGCCGTCGCACAGACGCACCGCGCGGCGCAGCGCGGCATCGCTGTGGCCGCCGACCAGGATGGGCAGCGGCGCGGTCGGGGCGGGGGTGATCTTGATCTTGGCGATGTCGTAGAACTCGCCGTGGTATTCGAAGTACTCGCCGGTGCACAGGCCGCGTACCACCTCGATGCACTCGTCCATGCGCTTGCCGCGCCGCTCGAACGGCACGCCCATGATCTCGAAGTCCTCCGGCCACGGGCTGATGCCCACACCGAGCACGAACCGGTTGTTGCTCAGATACGCCAGCGAGGCGGCCTGCTTGGCGACCAATACCGGGGGGCGGATCGGCAGTTTGATCACGAACGGGTTGAACCGCAGCGTCGTGGTCGCGGCCGCGAGCGCCGCGGACAGCACGAAGGTCTCGATGAAGGGTTTGCCGTCGAGGAACTCCCGCGACCCGTCGGGCGTGTACGGATAGGTCGAATCCGATTCCGCCGGATACGCGATGCTGTCGGCGATCGACATGCCGTGGAACCCGGCGGCCTCCGCGGCCTGCGCCAGCGGGATGTAGTACGCGGGATCGGTCATCGCCTCCGCATAGGTGAAGCGCATCGAGGCATCCTCTCGGCTCAGAACTAGAACAAATTCCAATTTAGTCGAGATGGTAGCCCGGAGGGAGAAGGACTGTCCTGAGATCGGCCGATACCCTCCGCTTGCGGGTGTATTCTGCAGGCAGCGGCAGTATATCGAGAGTGGTGCGGACCGATCGGCCCAAGGATGTTCCGTGCTGTGGTGCGTGCCGGTCGCTCGCAGTTGTGTAACGTGTTCTACCGCGTGGGGCCCGCGTCGGGAGCATCGCCGTACACGACCAGCCAGATCGCCCGGCCCAGCGCCCGGGCCAGCTCCGTATCGCCGATTCCGGTGTCCGCCGAGAACGCCACGGTGATCGAGCGCTCCACCATCGAGGTCAGCACCACTGCGGTGGCGGCGGGGTCCAGATCCGCGCCGACCCGGCCCGCCGCGCGATCGGATTCCAGTCTGGCGCGGACCATTTCGGTGAATGTCGCGACTCGGGCGCGCCAGTACGCGCCGACATCCCGGTCGTAGGCGGCGACCTCGCTCAAGGCCAGCAGCAGGTAGCGGTGCCGCCGGAACCCGGCGATCATCGCCCCGATCGCGCGCGCCACGCCCGCCTGCCGGTCGGTGTGCTCGGTGCTCCACCACAGTTCGGCGGCTTCGAACAGATCTGCGGTGGCCAGGTCGGCCATCCGGATGAGCAGGCGGCTCTTGTCGGGGAAGTAGCGATAGAACGTCGACCGTGCCGAATTCGAGGCGGCGGCGATCTTCTGCACCGCGATCTCGGTGTACGGCGTGCCCTCGGCGAGCAACTCCTCCACCGCGACGAGCACCCGCTGTTCGAACTCGGCGCGGCGGTCGTCGGTGGGCTTGCGCGCGTGCCGCGGGACTCGGGTCAATGACGGCATCGGCCACCCGCCGCCGCGGCGCCGGACCCGTCCGGCGGTCTTCCGTTCGCGCGTGCCATGGGGCCATTGTGCCCGTCCCACGACCGGAAATCGCGTCGGCCCACGTGCCGCACCGCTGTCTCGGACAGCGGGGGGTCCGAGCGGAATCGAGCGTTGACTTTCCGGCCCCGACCGCCGCACTATCGATCGGACACACTGTCCGAGACTGAGTGCCCGAGGCGGTATTCATGGATGACGTTGCCGCTGCCGCGGCGGAGCGGGCCGACGTGGTCGTGGTCGGCGCCCGCTGTGCCGGAGCCGCGACCGCGACCACGCTCGCGCGGGCCGGACGCACGGTGATCGCCCTGGACAGCGCCCGATTTCCGTCCGACACGCTCTCCACACACCTGCTGTGGCCGTCCGGGGTCGCCGAACTGCGGCGGCTCGGCGCCCTCGCCGCGGTCACCGACCTCGGCGCGCCGCGCCTGACCCGGGCCTACGCCGGGGGCGCCGGGCACCACATCGCGACGGGGTTCCCGGCCGTCGACGGGATCGACTACGCGATGTGCGTGCGCCGGATCGGACTGGACGACGCCCTGGTCCGCACGGCCGCCGCGGCGGGCGCCGAAATCCGTGAACGGTGCCGGGTCACCGACATCGTCTGGGACGGCGAGCGGTGCGTGGGCGTGCGATACACCGACCCGTCCGGGGCCGCTGCGGAGATCCGGGCCCGCCTGGTCGTCGGGGCCGACGGCCGTCGCAGCACCGTGGCCCGGCTGGTCGGCGCCGCGCACCCGTTCGCCGCGGAGCGCAGCGGGCGCGACTGCCTGTTCGCCTATTGGCGCGACGACGCCACCGGCTGGCGGCGCGTCGCAGCCCAATGGCGATCCGGTGCCGATCTGGGCACCGCATTCCCGTGCGACGACGGACTGCTGCTGTGCCTGGTGCAGCCACCCGCCGACCCGGAACAGCGACCCGGCGCGGCCGAAAAGCGTTACGCCGCGGCCATCGAGCGCATCCCCGAACTCGCGGCGCGCCTGGCCGGATGCGAACGGGTGGGGCGGGTGCGGTCGGCGACGGGCCTGTCGTCCTATTTCCGGCGGTCGTCGGGACCGGGCTGGGCATTGCCGGGCGACGCCGGGCACTTCAAGGATCCCGTCACTGCACAAGGCATCCGGGATGCCCTGCACTACGGGCGGCTGCTCGGCGAGGCGGTCGCACCGGTGCTGGACGACACCGCGCGGCTCGACCGGGCGCTCAGCGCATGGGAGCGGCGGCGGGTGCGCGAGTGCCGCGACATCTACCACTGGACCAATCGGCTGGCTCGCGGAGAAGCCATGCGCCCCTTGGAGATCGAGCTGTACCGCGCCGCCACCCGCGACCCGGCGCTGAGCGAATTGGTCACGGGGATCTTCTCCCGCACCCGCCGGCCCGGCGAGCTCAACGCCCCGGCCCGCTCCGCCCGTCTGGTGGCGAGTGCGCTGTGGCGGGGCCGCCACGACCCGGTGCCCGTGGTCGCCGATGTCGCGCGCCAGGTACGGGACAACGCCGCCGAATGGTTCACCACCCACACCACCCTGAGTTCCGGTCCGCTGCAGGGCCTTTCGCACCACGCGGCATCACTGCCGTTCCGTTCCCCCTCTGCCAGTCCAGGAGAAGACCATGCCTGATCAGCTGCCGACGACGTCAGCACATCCGAACCGCCGCGACGTACTACGAGGGGCCTTGGCCGCGGGAGTGGGCCTCGCGTGCGCACCCGTGCTGTCCGGTCCGGCCGCGGCGGCCGCGCCGCGGCGGCGCTCGCCGGGACTTCGCTCGGCCGGGCGCTCCGTGGCGATCTTCGGCGGCGGCATGGCCGGGCTGGCGGCCGCGCACGAACTCGCCGAACGCGCCTACGAGGTCACGGTGTACGAACCGGCGTACCTCGGTGGCAAGGCCCGCAGCATGGGAGTTCCGGGGACGGGCGCCGGTGGCCGCCGAGATCTGCCCGGCGAGCACGGATTTCGCTTCTTCCCGGGGTGCTACCAGCACGTTCCCGACACCATGCGCCGAATCCCGTTCCCGGGCAACCCGAATGGTGTGCTGGACAATCTGATCCGGGTCGAGGGCACGGTGGCCGGTCTGCGCGGCCGCCCGCCGATCTTCGCGCCGGTGGAGATCGGCTCGATCGATCAGCTGACGCCGCAGTTGCTGCAGAACACCATCGTCGGCGCGTTCGGGTTCGTCCCCGAGTTGCCGCCGCACGAGCTGGCGTTCTTCGCCAAGCAGATGGCGCTGTGGTTCACCTCCAGCGCGGAACGCCGGTTCGGCCAGTGGGAGTACGTCACCTGGGAGCAGATCATGCACGCCGAGGGTAAGTCCGCGGCGTACCGGGACTATCTGGTCAACGCGCTGACCCGGATCACCGTGGCGGCCAAACCACACCTGAGTTCGGCCCGCACCATCGGCACCATCGGCGAAGCGCTGGTGCTGGCGGCGACCGGCGCGATTCCGCAGTTCTCCGGCGGGATCGACCGCATTCTGAACCGGCCCACCAACGAGGCGTGGATCGACCCGTGGGTCGCGTATCTGCGGTCGCTCGGCGTGCGTTTCGTGCTGGGCAGCCGGGCGAGCGCGCTGCACCTCGGTGGCGGCCGGGTCGAATCGGTCACGGTCACCGACGCGCGCGGTGCGGCCGCCCGGGTCGCCGCGGACTACTACATCTGCGCGATGCCCGTGGACAAGGCGGTGCCGCTGCTGCACGACCGAATCCTGGAGGCCGATCCGCACCTGGCCGGAATGCGGGAACTGCTCACCGACTGGATGGTCGGCATCCAGTACTTCCTGCGGCGGTCCACCGAGATCCCGCAGGGGCACATCGCGGCCCTCGGCTCGCCGTGGGCGCTCACCGCCCTACGCCAGGCGCCGATGTGGGTCGGGGACTTCGCGGCGACATATGGCGACGGCAGCGTCCGGGAATGCCTGTCGGTGGATATCTCCGACTGGGACACGCCCGGCATCCTGTACGGCCGCAGCGCCAAACACTGTACCGCCGAAGAGATCTCGGCCGAGGTGTGGGCGCAGCTGAAGGTATGGCTCAATACCGCGACGGACTGGCTGCACGACGACGACATCCACTCCTGGCACCTGGATCCGGGCGTCAGCTGGTCCGGCGGCGTCGCCCGCAACGAGACGCCGCTGCTGGTGAACACGGTCGGCTCCTACGACCACCGGCCGCACGCACACTGCGCGATCGAGAATCTGTTCTTCGGCGGGGACCATGTGCGCAGCCATATCGACCTGGCGACGATGGAGGGCGCCAACGAGTCCGGGCGCGCGGCGGCCAACGCCGTCCTCGACGCGGCAGATGACCCCGCCCCGCGCGCCGCGGTGTATCCACTGGTCGCACTGCCCGTATTCGATGCCGCCAAGAAGCTCGACGCCGACCGCTTCCGGGCCGGGCTCCCGCACGTGCTCGACGTCTGAGGCCCGCCTAGAGCTGATCCATCTCGTAGTCGTTGATGATCTCGTCGTGGTGGGTCTGGCCGATCACCTCGGGTGTGGTCTCACCCAGCGGCCCGGTGAGATCGGTGTTGCCCGTGGGACTCTGATACGGCTGCACCGTGCGGCCGTGCTCGTCCTCGTTGTTGCGGTTGCCCGCCGCCGCGGCGGCGGGAGCGCCCATGAAGCCGGAGCTCATGCCCTGCCCGGCGGCGCCGGGCAGGCCCGGACCGAACGGCAGGCCGGGTATGCCGCCCGGTCGGGTGCCACCGGGGACCGACGCGCCCGGCACGGCGGGCTTGGCGCCCCCGACCGCGCCCAGGCCGCCGACCGAACCGCCTGCGCCACTGCCGAATCCGCCGACCGAACCGGCATGGGCGCCGTTGCCGCCGAACGACGACGAGTGCGTCGAGGCCGAGCCCGCGCCGGTGGCCGAATCGCCGAAGCCCGCGGCCATCGTGTCGGCGCCGGTTCCCGAGACCAGCTGCTGGGCCTGCTCCATGATCGGCTGGCCGATGTTCTGCGCCACCGACTGCGCGACCTCGGCCGGGTTCGGGCCGCCGCCGGTACCCAGAATCTGCTGCACGACCCCGGAGAGCTGCCCGGTGTACCCGGCCAGCTCGCCGCGCGTGGCGTTGACGATGGTGACGGCCTGGCCCAGATGTTCGGTGGCGATGCCGATGAGGGTGGCCTGCGCGGGCGGGGTGAAGATCACCGGGGCGAGCGCCGAGGCTTGTGCGGCAAGGGAATTGACCACGGCGGTCAGCTGCACGTTGCCGCGCTGCACCACACCCGCGGCCTCCTCGGTGAGCTTCGAGATGTCGAAGCCGCGCTGGGCGGCGTCCTCGCCGTGGGCCTGGGTCTGCTGGCCGGCGGCCTGCGCGTTGCGCGCGGCCTGCCCCTGCCAGACCTGGTCGACGCTCTTGAGTGCGCCCTGGCCGACCTGCATCGCGCTCTGGATGACCTGAGAGGACTGGCTCAGCAGCGTGGCCGGGTTGAGCGCGCCCAGTACACCGGTGCCGAAGGAGGACAGCAGCTCCTGAAAAGGCTTGAACAGCAGGTCCACACCGGGAAGCGCGGGCAGGGCGGCGCCACTGAGCAACGCCGCGGCCGGATCCGCGGGCAGGGCGGCGCCCGGTGCCGCCGCGACGGCGGGCGTGGCGGATGCGGCTGCGGGCGCGGCCGCCTGCTGCACCGCCGCCGCGGCGCCGCCGAGCCCGCCAGCGGCCGCGTTCACGGCATCGTGCGCACCCGCGAGCAGGCCCTGGGCGTCGGCGCCGAGCGCCGCTCCCGCGTTGTCGATCGTGCCGTGCGCGGCGCCGAGCAGGGGCGAGGCGGGATCGGCGAATCCGGCGGGCTGTATCGCCGAGGCGTCGGGCGCGCCGCCGCCCAGCGCCGGTGCGTGCGGCGCGCCGAGCGGCGGCAGGCCACCGTCCTCGGATTCCTTGCGGGACAGCGTGAATGCGGGCGGCTCGGGCGGCGCGACATCGGCGGGCAGCTGGCCCAGCGGGACGTTCTGGATCGGGCCCTGCTGCACCGCCGGGGCCAGCAGCGGCTCGGCGGGCGGTGCCGTCGCGGCCGGGGTGGCGGCGGGAGCGTCGATCACGCCGCTGTCGTGTCCATCGAGTGTGCGCACGGTCAGCCCCCGATCTGGTTGCCGAGGACGCCGAGCGTGGCCGACCAGGCCGAGTCGGTGTCGTCGAAGATCGCCGCCGTGCCGAAGGCGGACTGCCCCAGGTGATTACATTTGTCCGACAGCTCGTTCACGTCTTTGCAGTGCAGGACCTGTGCGGCGGCGAACATGGCCAGATAGTCGGCGCCGATGACGCCGAACACCGGGGTCATGGCGGCCACGTGGCTCACCGCATCCATATTCCCCGCGGCGGCGATCTGTCCGGCCACGCCCTCGTGCGTCGCGGCGAACGCCCGGACCGCGTCGGTCTCGACAGAGAGATCCTCCGTCATCGAATCTGCCCCCCAATCATCGTGATCATCAGCTTGTCGCGAACGTCGGTGCTCGTCTACTGCCTGCCCCCCGGCGCGCGACCGGCGAGGTCCGGTCCTCAATATAGCCGACCAGCAGGACAGGTTTCGAGCCGACGCGGGCCCGGACCGGCCGGAATGGAACAAACTGGAACAAACTAGAACTTGTTGCAATTTAGAACGGGTTCTATATTCTCGGTGCATGAAGGTCGCAGTCACCGGCGCAGCCGGCTTCCTCGGTACGAACCTGCTCCACCAGCTGGTGGCCGGCGGTCACGAGGTCACCGCCATCGATCGGGTCCGGCCGGCGGGGGCGCCGGAGCCCGGGGTCACCTGGGTGACCGGCGACGTGCTGGATCCCGAGTCGATGCGGTCGGCGCTCGACGGGGCCGAGATCGTGTATCACCTGGTCGCGGTGATCACCCTGGCGCACCGTAACGACCTGGCATGGCGGGTGAACACCGAGGGCGTGCGGGTGGTCGCCGAGGCCGCTCGCGCGGTCGGGGTGCGCCGAATGGTGCACGCCAGCTCCATCCACGCCTTCAACCAGTACACCTGCGGTGGCCGCATCGATGAGAACTCGCCCCGCTCGGTCGATCCCGGCCTCCCGGTCTACGACCGCTCGAAGTGGCAGGGCGAGATCGAGCTGCGCGAGGTCGTCGACGCCGGGCTGGACGCGGTGATCTGCAACCCGACCGGCGTGTACGGCCCGATCGATCACTCCGACTCCCGGATCAACACCACCCTCTGGGACTGCGCGCGCGGCCGGGTGCCGGTGATGATCGGCGGCGGATTCGACCTGGTCGACGTGCGCGACGTGGCGGCCGGGCTGATCCTGGCCGGCGAGCGCGGCCGGACCGGACAGAACTATCTGCTGACCGGGTCCATGCTGACGATGCTCGAGGTGAGCCGGATGGCCGCGGCCGTCAACGGCAAGCGCGGGCCGTCGTTCGCGATTCCGCCCAAGGTGATCTCGGCGGTGCTGCCGGTGCTGGAACCGGCGGCCAAGCTGTTCGGCAGCGACCGGGTGTCGAAAGCGGCGATGGGCGCGCTGCTGTCGGCGCCGGTGGTGGACGGCGGCCGGGCGCGCGCCGAACTGGGCTATCGGCCGCGCCCGGCGCAGGAGACGGTGCGCGACCTGATCGCCTTCTATCAGGGCGCGTCGCCGCGTCCGGAGGCGCGCAGCGTTGCTTGACAGCCCTTAGAACACATGTTCGACTGGACGGGTGCGATGGCAGAACCAGACTCTCGACGCCGATGACGGGGCGCTTCCCGGCCTCGAGCGCGCTGGTTTCGTGCGCAGCGTCCGCACGCCCGAGTTCGAGGGTGTCACCTTCCACGAGGTGCTGTGCAAGAGCGCGCTGAACAAGATGCCGGCGGGCTCCGGGTTGCCGTTCGACTGGACGATCAACCCGATGCGCGGCTGCTCGCACGCCTGCCGGTACTGCTTCGCACGCGGCAGCCACGAGTATCTGGAGCTCGACGCGGGCCGCGATTTCGACAGCCAGATCGTGGTGAAGACGAACGTCGTCGCGGTGCTGCGGCGCGAGCTGCGCCGGCGCTCGTGGCAGCGCGACGGCGTGGCGCTGGGCACCAATACCGACCCGTACCAGCGCGCCGAAGGCCGCTATCGGCTGATGCCCGGCATCATCGGCGCGCTGGCCGAGTCGGGCACGCCGTTCTCCATCCTCACCAAGGGAACACTGCTGCGCCGCGATCTACCGCTGCTCGTCCAGGCGGCGCGCACGGTCCGGGTGAGCGTCGCGGTGTCGCTCGCGATTCTCGATCCGGACCTGCATCGCGGTGTGGAATCCGGTACGCCGTCGCCGCGCGCCCGGCTCGATCTCATCCAGGCGCTGGCCGAGGCCGGTTTCGCGGTGAACGTCATGGTCGCCCCCGTGATCCCCTGCCTGACCGACGGCCGTGCTCACCTCGACGCGTTGTTCGGCGAGATCGCGGCGGCCGGGGCGGCGAGCGCGGTCGCGTTCCCGATGCATCTGCGCGGCAGCACCCGCGGCTGGTTCCTGGAATGGCTGGCGACCCACCACCCGGCGTTGTTGCGGCGCTACCGGCAGCTGTACGGTCGTGGGGCGTACGTCACACCGGAGTATTCTGCGTGGCTACGCGGTCGGGTCGAGCCGATGCTCGCGCGACACGGGTTGAACCGCGACGGGTCGCCGGACGTTGTCCCTCGGCCGGACCCGGTCGCGCGGCGGCCCGATCCGCAGCTGGCGCTGTTCGCCTGACGCACTACCGGTCGGCTCTGCCGAATCTTGTTGGACCGCACGTAACTCGGGTGTGTCCGGGGTGCGGGGGAGTAACTTGGCCAGTGGTACCTCACACCGACGAGGAAGTGATGCGGGCGTATGGCTGACGAAATACGTCGAAGTGACACTGCCGCAGAGCAATTGGCTGCTCCGGCGGCGGCCGGGTCCGGCCGGGCGGTGTCGGAGAAGATCGAGAAGGTCGTCATCCGCTTCGCCGGCGACTCCGGCGACGGCATGCAGCTGACCGGGGACCGCTTCACCCACGAGGCGGCCGCGTTCGGCAACGACCTGGCCACCATGCCCAACTTTCCCGCCGAGATCCGCGCGCCACAGGGCACGCTGCCGGGCGTCTCGTCGTTCCAGATCCAGATCGCCGACTACGACATCCTGACCGCGGGCGACCAGCCCGATGTGCTGGTCGCGATGAATCCGGCCGCGCTGAAGGCGAATCTGGAGGACCTCGCGCGCGGGGCCACCGTCATCGTCAATACCGACGAGTTCACCAAGCGCAACCTGTCGAAGGTCGGCTATCCGGGCGATCCGCTCGCCGACGACACGCTGTCCGATTTCGTCGTGCACCGGGTACCTATGACGTCGCTGACGCTGGCCGCCACCGAACCGACCGGCATCGGTAAGAAGGACGCGCAGCGCGCCAAGAACATGTTCGCCCTCGGGCTGCTGTCGTGGATGTACGGGCGGCCGATCGGCGGCACCGAGCAGTTCATGCGGGAGAAGTTCGCCGCCAAGCCCGATATCGCCGAGGCGAACATCCTCGCCTTCCGGGCGGGCTGGAACTACGGCGAGACCACCGAGGCCTTCGCCACCACCTACGACGTGGCGCCCGCGACCCTGCCGCCGGGCACCTATCGGCAGATCACCGGCAATACGGCGCTGGCCTACGGACTGGTGACGGCCGGGCAGCTGTCGGGCTTGCAGGTGTTCCTGGGCACGTATCCGATCACGCCCGCCTCGGACATCCTGCACGAACTGAGCAAGCACAAGAATTTCGGCGTCACCACCTTCCAGGCCGAGGACGAGATCGCGGGCATCGGCGCGGCGCTGGGCGCCTCGCTCGGCGGTGCGCTCGGTGTCACCAGCACGTCCGGCCCCGGCCTGGCGCTCAAGAGCGAGACCATCGGGCTGGCCGTGATGACCGAGCTGCCGCTGCTGATCATCGATGTGCAGCGCGGCGGCCCGTCCACCGGACTGCCGACCAAGACCGAGCAGGCCGATCTGTTGCAGGCGCTCTACGGGCGCAACGGCGAATCGCCGGTCGCGGTGCTGGCCCCGCGGTCGCCCGCCGATTGTTTCGCCGCCGCGGTGGAGGCCGCGCGCATCGCGCTCACCTACCGCACGCCGGTGCTGCTGCTCTCCGACGGCGCGATCGCCAACGGCTCCGAACCGTGGTCGATCCCGAACGTCGCCGATCTCGAGCCCATCGATCCCGGCTTCGAACCCGAGGCGGGGGAGGCCGAGTCGTTCCAGCCGTACGCACGCGATCCGGAGACCCTGGCCCG
Organism: Nocardia wallacei; assembly: GCF_014466955.1. Taxonomy (NCBI): domain Bacteria; kingdom Bacillati; phylum Actinomycetota; class Actinomycetes; order Mycobacteriales; family Nocardiaceae; genus Nocardia; species Nocardia wallacei. Next base: position 3,235,429 of record NZ_AP023396.1, read on the forward strand.
TCCGCTCGCGGTGCCGGGCACGGCCGGGCGCGCGCATCGCATCGGCGGCTTGGAGAAGGCCGACGGCAGCGGCAACATCTCCTACGATCCGGCCAACCACGAGCTGATGGTCCGCCTGCGGCAGGCCAAGATCGACGGCATCACCGTGCCCGATCTGGAGGTCGACGATCCGGACGGCCGGGCGGAACTGCTGCTGCTCGGGTGGGGCAGTTCGTACGGGCCGATCGGCGAGGCGTGCCGGCGGGCCCGCCGCCGCGGCGTACCGGTGGCGCAGGCGCATCTGCGCAATCTGAACCCGTTGCCCGCCAACACCGGCGAGGTGCTGCGCCGCTACCGCCGGGTGGTGTGCCCGGAGATGAACGGTGGTCAGCTGGCCACCCTGCTGCGCGCCCGCTACCTGGTGGACGTGCAACCGTGGACGAAGGTGGCCGGCACGGCGTTCTCGGCGCAGGAACTGGTGGGCGTCATCGACGCCGCGCTCGACGGCTCCATCGCGGAACTGGAACACGACAAGGCCTTCGCCGCGCGTGCGCGGGCCACGTACCGCAGCACTGGGGGTAAGTGATGACCATCGTCGAAACCTCGCTCGTCGGCACCGATCTCGGCCTCACCGGACTGTCCGGCGTGCCCGGTGCGGACGGACCGCAGAAGGCCAAGGACTACACCTCCGATCAGGAGGTGCGCTGGTGCCCGGGCTGCGGTGACTACGTCATCCTCGCCACCGTGCGCGGGTTCCTGGCGGAACTCGGATTGCGCCGCGAGAATCTGATGTTCGTGTCGGGCATCGGCTGCTCCAGCCGGTTCCCCTATTACCTCGACGCCTACGGCATCCATTCGATCCACGGCCGCGCGCCCGCCATCGCGACCGGGCTGGCGGTCACCCGGCCCGATCTGTCGGTGTGGGTGGTGACCGGTGACGGTGACGCACTGTCCATCGGCGGCAATCACCTGATCCACGCGCTGCGCCGCAACGTGAACATGACGATCATGCTGTTCAACAACCGGATCTACGGGCTCACCAAAGGCCAGTACTCGCCGACCTCGGAGAGCGGCAAGGTCACCAAGTCGACGCCGATGGGGTCGGTGGACCACCCGTTCAACACGCTGTCGGTGGCGCTGGGCGCCGAGGCGACCTTCGCCGCGCGGGCGCTCGACTCCGACCGCGCCGGGCTCACCGAGGTGCTGCGCGCCGCCGCCGAACATCGCGGCACCTCGTTCGTGGAGATCCTGCAGGACTGCCCGATCTTCAACGACGGCTCCTTCGACGCGCTGCGCCGCGATACCGCCGAATCCCACCTCATCCGGTTGCGGCACGGCCAACCCATCCGGTTCGGCGCCGAGAACGAATTCGCCGTCGTCCGTGAGGGTTTCGGCCTCGCGGTGGCCCCGGCGGCGGAGGTCGCCGAGAGCGACATCGTCGTCCACGACGCCTGCTCCGACGCCCCCGAATACGCCTACGCCCTCTCCCGCCTCTCCGCCCAGGACCTCTCCCACGTCCCGATCGGCATCTTCCGCAGCGTCAGCCGCCCCACCTATGACGACGGCGTTCGCACCCAGTCGACCACCGCCCGCGAACGAAATCCGGTGGGCGAGACCACGCTTCAAGACCTGCTCACGGGCAAGGAAACCTGGACCGTCGGCTGAACGGGATCAGCGATCCTCGGTGAAGGAGTCCACCAGCCTCTGGCAGAGGGTGGCGAAGCGTTCCCGGGCGGGGCCTGCAGCGTCAGGCGGGGACTACCCATCCGGAGCGGGATGCGATGAGGGTGGCTCTGACACACGGCAACTCACCGTCGCCACTCGACCCGATGGGGGACGGGGGTGGCCGATAGGTCAGCGTCCGCTCGGAGGGTTGTTCAGGTCGGGGGCCGAGAAGGTGTCGCATGCCTGGACCTGGCCGGTGCGGTAGCCGGTGAGGAACCACTTCTGGCGCTGGTCGGAGGAGCCGTGGGTCCAGCCCTCGGGGTTGACCCGGCCGGTGGCCGCCTTCTGGATGCGGTCGTCGCCGACGGCTGCGGCCGCGGACAGAGCGTCGCGAATGTCGCTGTCGGACAGGGGCTTCAGGAACGGCTGGTTGCTGCCGGGCGCGGGCTGTTTGTCGGCGTAGCTGGCCCACAGGCCCGCATAGCAGTCGGCCTGCAGTTCCAGGCGCACCGAACCGGACTCCGGGCCCTTCGGATCCCGTTGTGCCCGGCCGGAATCGCCGAGCAGGTTCTGGATGTGGTGCCCCACCTCGTGCGCCACCACGTACTCCTGGGCGAGCGGCCCGCCGCTGGAACCGAACTTGTCGACCAGCTCCTGGAAGAAACTGGTGTCGAAGTAGGCGGTGCGGTCGGCGGGGCAGTAGAACGGCCCGACCGCGCTGGTCGCCTGGCCGCACCGGGTATTGACCCCGCCGGTGAACAGCGTCACCTTGGGTGGCGAATACTTGCGGCCCGCCTGCTTCGGCAGCTGTGTTCCCCACACCGCGTCCAGGCTCTGCGCGGTCAGCACCACGCGGCAGTCGACGTACTTGTTCGCGTCGGCGCCGGTCTTGCAGTGCGCGGGCGTCTTCGCGGAGCCCTGCTGCGACGCGTCGCCCCCGGCGCCGGTGAACTGGCCGAGCAGCGATCCGGGATCACCGCCGAACAGCAGTGCGAGCACCAGCACGACGATGCCGCCCGCGCCGCCGCCCAGCGCGAGCTTGCCACCCATCCCGGGCCCGCCGGAGGAAACCCGATCCGGATCGATCTGCATACCTTCGTTGAAGGTCATCCTCGTCGCCTCTCGCACAGTGTCTGCTGATGGTCGCGCGCAGTCTGCTGATGGTCGCGCGCATCGCGTCCTCAAGCTTGACACGGCCGCACGGATATCGGTTTCCGGTCGGTCGACGTGTCTCACTACGATGGGGCTGCACCTGGTCACATCGCGCCGGTGCATCGAGCCGTCGAAAGGAACCCCGTGCTGCGCACCCACTTGGCCGGCTCGCTGCGAAGCGAGCACGCCGGTCTGACCGTCACCCTCACCGGTTGGGTGGCTCGGCGGCGAGACCACGGTGGCGTGATCTTCATCGATCTGCGCGATGCGTCGGGTGTGACGCAGGTGGTGTTCCGGGAGGGTGAGCCCGCGGAGCAGTCGCACCGGTTGCGCGCGGAGTACTGCGTCCAGGTCACGGGCGTGGTCGAGCCGCGGCCCGACGGCAGCGAGAACGCGAATCTGCCCACCGGCGCCGTCGAGGTCAACGCGACCGAGCTGGTGGTGCTCAACGAGTCCGCGCCGCTGCCGTTCCAGCTCGACGAGCAGCCCGGCGAGGAGACCCGGCTCAAGTACCGCTACCTGGATCTGCGCCGGGAAGGCCCGGCGCACGCCATCCGGCTGCGGTCCAAGGCCAACGCCGCGGCCCGCGAGGTGCTCGCCCAGCACGCGTTCGTCGAGGTCGAGACGCCGACCATGACCCGGTCCACCCCCGAGGGCGCCCGCGATTTCGTGGTCCCGGCCCGGTTGCAGCCCGGCAAGTTCTACGCGCTGCCGCAGAGCCCGCAGCTGTTCAAGCAGTTGCTCATGGCGTCGGGCGTGGAGCGCTATTACCAGATCGCGCGCTGCTACCGCGACGAGGACTTCCGCGCCGACCGTCAGCCCGAGTTCACCCAGCTCGATGTCGAGATGAGCTTCGTGACCCAGGAGGACGTGATCCTGCTGGCCGAGGACATCCTGGTCGCGCTGTGGAAGCTGGTCGGCTACGACATCCCGACCCCGATCCCGCACCTGACCTACGCCGAGTCGATGCGACGCTATGGTTCGGACAAGCCGGACCTGCGCTTCGGCATCGAGATCACCGAATGCGCGGAGTACTTCGCGGACACGCCGTTCCGTGTCTTCCAGGCGCCCTACGTCGGCGCGGTGGTGATGCCGGGCGGCGCGAGCCAGCCGCGGCGCCAGCTCGACGCCTGGCAGGAGTGGGCCAAGCAGCGCGGCGCCCGCGGTCTGGCCTACGTGCTGATCGGCGAGGACGGCACTCTCGGCGGCCCCGTCGCGAAGAACCTGAGCGAGGCCGAGCGCGAAGGTCTGGCCAAGCATGTCGGCGCCGAGCCCGGCGACTGCGTCTTCTTCGCCGCGGGCGAGCCCAAGGCGCAGCGGGCGCTGCTGGGCGCGGCGCGCGGCGAGATCGCCCGCCGCTGCGGCCTGATCGACGAGAACGCCTGGGCGTTCGTGTGGATCGTGGACGCGCCGATGTTCGAGCCGGCCGCCGATGCCACCGCGAGCGGCGATGTGGCCCTGGGGCATTCGGCCTGGACCGCGGTGCACCACGCGTTCACCTCGCCGAAGCCGGAGTCGATGGACACCTTCGACACAGATCCGGGCGCGGCGCTGGCCTACGCCTACGACATCGTCTGCAACGGGCACGAGATCGGCGGCGGCAGCATCCGCATCCACCGCCGCGACGTGCAGGAGCGGGTGTTCGAGGTGATGGGCATCAGCCATGACGAGGCACAGGAGAAGTTCGGCTTCCTGCTCGACGCCTTCGCCTACGGCGCACCGCCGCACGGCGGCATCGCCTTCGGATGGGACCGCATCACGGCGCTGCTGGCGGGCGTCGACTCGATCCGCGAGGTCATCGCCTTCCCGAAGTCCGGCGGCGGGGTCGACCCGCTGACCGACGCCCCGGCCCCCATCACCGCGCAGCAGCGCAAGGAGGCGGGCCTCGATGTGGTGCTCGACGAGAACGGCAAGCCGATCAGCGAGTGACCCGCGGGTCCGAGCGGGCGCCGCGCAGCCGGAGCCGATAGTCTGCGTCGGCGGCATCGCTCGATGCCGGAAACCGCTCACCACAAGGGGATACGGTGCTGCACGTCCGGGTGATCTGCCCTCCCGACCGAACCGACGCCGTGCTGGAGTCGCTGCGCGTCGAGCCCGGCGCCACGCTCGTCACCGTGCAGCGCGGCGCGGCGGTGGCACCCGCCGGAGATGTCGTGGAGGCCGACGTCGCGCGCGAGTCCGCCAACGACGTGCTGGCGGCGCTGTCGGCGCTGGGCATCAAGGAGACCGGCGGCATCATGCTCGACCCGGTCGACACCGCGCTGTCCGATGCCGCCGAGCGGGCCGTGGCGGCGGCGCCCGGCGACCCGTCGGACGCGGTGGTGTGGGAGGAACTGGTCGCGCAGACCCACGAGGAATCCACCCTCAGCCCGACCTTCCTCGGTTTCATGACCATCTCCTGCCTGCTGGCGGTGGTCGGCGTGGCGACCGACTCGCCGGTGACGGTGGTCGGCGCGATGGTGGTGGGTCCGGAGTTCGGTCCGCTGGCCGCGATCGCGGTGGCGTTGGTGCGCAGGAACTTCCGGCTCGCGCGGCGGTCGGCGCTGGCGTTGCTGATCGGCTTCCCGGTGGCGATGGGGATCGCGGTGGTGGTGTCGCTGCTGTGGGAGCGGCTGGGCTGGATCACGCTGCAGCGCATCGATGATCTGCACAACGTCGACTTCATCTACGAGGTCGGGCCGTTCTCCCTGGTGGTCGCGCTGCTGGCGGGCGCGGCGGGCATGCTGTCGCTGGTGACGTCGAAATCCGCGGCGCTGGTCGGCGTGTTCATTTCCGTCACCACCATCCCGGCCGCCGGATTCGCCGCGGTGGCGGCCACGCTGGGGCAGTGGGACAAGGCGGGCGAGTCCATCGGCCAGCTCGCGGTCAATATGGTCGGCATCGTCGCCGCGGGTGTCCTGGTGCTGTGGCTGCGCCCCAGCCACGGCAGCGAGGGCGGGCCGATCGAGCGGATCAAGCGCTGGTGGCGACCGGCGCTCAGGGGGTGACCAGGCCGCCGACCAGCACGCGGTAGGCGTAGGTCAGCGCGATCGCGGTGACCGGGCCGACCACCAGCAGCGGAAGCCCGCACAGCAGCGTGGACACGAAGGTCAGCAGTGCGACGGTCACCGCGAGCAGCAGCGTCGTCCCGACGTTCGTCACCACCAGCTGGACGCTGGACTTGATCGCCGCGACCGGGCCCATGTCCCGATCGATCACGAAGTGCAGCGCGAACATGCACAGGAAGCCGATGATCAGCGCGGGAAACACACACAGGATCGCGCCGACCCACGCCGCGACGAAGACCAGCAGCGCGGTCAGCAGCACGTTGCCCGCGTTGACGAAACCGAAGAAGGCCTGGAAATCCGGTGGGGTGCCGTCTGTTTCGTACAGCGCGCCGCGAATCATGGCCGCCTGCAACAGCCACACCACCACCGACACCACCAGGAAGATCAGCAGCAGCGACAGCAGCGAATTCACGTTGCCGACATTGATCACCACGGTCACCGCGAGATAGGCGACGAATCCGACCAGCGTGAGGGCGATCCACGGAATCGGGTTGGCGCGGAACCGTTTCCAGCCGTAGCCGAGAGCGTCGGGCACGCTCAGCGCGGGCGGTGCCGCCGCCGGGACGACGCCCGGCTGCTGCGGATAGCCCGGCGCAGGCGCGCCGTACTGGGCGGAGGTGTCCCAGTCCCCTTGAGGCGGAGCCGATCCCGGGGGCCCGTAGGTCGGGCCCTGCCGCGATCCGGGCGCGTAGTCGCCCTGCGGCGATCCGGGCGCGTAGTCGCCCTGCGGCGCCGTCGGGGGCGGCGGTACCGCCGCGCCGTATGCTGGTTGCCCGCCCGGACTCGGCGGTTGCGGTGCCGAACTCAGGGGCGGCGGTACGGGCACCGCGCCCGCGACCGGTGGCGGCGCTACCGGTTCGCTGCCGTACTGCGCGGCGCCCGGTTGCGCGCGGGCGTGCGCGCCCGGCGCCTCTGGCTGCCCGTGTCCGGTATCGGTCGGCGAGTCGGGATTTGGTGACTGTCCGGAATGTCGAGTTCCGCGATCCGCCGCGGATTGTGCGCCCCCGCTCTCCGCCGGAGTATCGCCGGACGGCACCGGCTCACGGCGCGCCGGACCTGGGTGCGGAGTGTCGCTCATCGCGGGGGACCTTTCGGATCACCTGGGTTTCGGTGTGGCGCACAGCAGTTGAGACGAGACAACCGGAAGGTCCGGAATGTGTCAAGCAACCACTGTCCGGATGTCCCGATACTGCCTCACCACAATCCGGTGGTGGTGGCAAGTGCCGCACAGTGACACGCCGAGCGACGCGCGAAAGGTTGCCGAACCGCTCGCTGAAAGTGACCTAATGCGAGTAACTTGGGAGCCGATGACCGCACTATTGGCCGAACGCGCCGCCGAAGTCGTGTCCGCGGCACAACAGTTGCTCACAAAGCGAATGGGTGCTCCGGTAAAGCTGAGCGATCCGATCGAGCTCAGCGGAAGTGGCAGGACGACGGTGCTGCGCGTGCGCGTTGCGGAGAACGCCTTTTCACTTCCACGGACCTTGATCGTGAAGCAGGTCCGCGGCGCCGCGCGGGAGCGCCGCATCGGCGGCTTGGCGCCCGGCGTGGCCAGCATCGACTCCGCGTTCCTCCGCGAGGCGGTGTCTTATCAGTTCACCACCGCGCTGAGCAGCGAACATCGCCCCGGCGCCTACCTGTTGGCGCACAACCTGCCCGAGCGGTTGCTGATCCTCAGCGATCTCGGGGAGAACACGTCGCTCACGACGGCGCTGCAGACCGGCGCCGAGCCGTCCGTGCGCAATTCGCTGATGGCGTTCGCGCAGGCGCTGGGCCGCATGCACGCCGCGACGGTCGGCCGCGAACCGGATTTCGTGGCGTTGCTGCGCCGGGTCGACGTGGTCCATCGCATCGACGGCATCGCCCAGCAGGCCGAGGCCGCCATCGGCGAGGTGCCGGGACTGCTGGCCCGCGAGTTCGGTATCGAGGTGCCCGGCGAGATCGCCGAGCGCATCGTGCGCGGTAACCGGTTGTTCTCCGCGGGCCGCTTCCGCGCGTTCAGTCCCTCGGATTTGTGCCCCGACAACGTGATTCTGAACGAGGAGGGCGCGCGCTTCCTCGACTACGAGTGGGGCGGATTCCGCGACGCCACCCTGGACATCGCCTACGCGCTGGTGTCGTTCCCCGGCTGCCTGTGCGATATGGAGTTGTCGCGCGAGCGGGCACGCCAGATCGTGGAGGCGTGGCGTTCGGAGGTGGTCGGCGTGTGGCCGGCCCTCGCCGACGACGAACTGCTGGCGGAGCGGATCCTGGAGGCCCGCCTGATCTGGGTGTGGCTGAGCACCTTCTGGTTCCTGCCCGCCGACCACGCCCGCATCGCCGCCGCCCGCGAGCACGGCCTGTCCGTCCCGCGCTCGGCCGCCCTGATCAACCGCTGGGCCGCCCTGGCCGAGGATGCCCGCTGCACCGGCGACGACACCCTGGGCGATTTCGCCGAGCACGTCTCGGCCACGCTCGAGGAGTACTGGGAGGAGTAGCCCCGCCCTGCCGTCGGCGCAGCGGATCCGTCGGGGGTGGTCGTCGTCGGCGGGCCGGTCGGGGTGCGCGGCCGCCGGGATTCGCGGGCTCGTCGGATGTGGCCGCCCATGCCGCGGCGTGCGGAAATGTCGGACCCGGTGGGTACGGTGGTGACCTGTGAGTGGGGCTTTGCAGCGAATCCGCGCCCGGCCGCGCGGCCTCGAGTATCGACACCGGGAGTATCGACACCGGGAGTATCTACACCAGGGCGTCGCCGCAACCGTGCGCGTGTCCGGCCGAGCCCGGCGGGTCCGCCGTGCCGGGCGGTGTGGTGTGCCCGCGACGCTGCGGTGCGGCGAGGGGGTGGCGTGAGCGAGGGCCTGTTCGAAGCGCCCGGCGCGGAGCGCGGGAGCGGGGGCGCGGTCGAGTTCCGCGGTGCGGGCGAGCACATTCCGCTGGCGGTGCGGATGCGTCCGGCGAGTCTCGACGAAGTCGTCGGGCAGCAGCACCTGCTCGGTCCGGGATCACCGCTGCGGCGGCTGGTCGAGGGGTCGGGCGCGGCGTCGGTGCTGCTCTACGGTCCGCCCGGCACGGGGAAGACCACGCTCGCCGCGCTGATCTCGCAGGCCACCGGGCGGCGCTTCGAAGCGCTGTCGGCGCTGTCGGCGGGGGTGAAGGAGGTGCGCGCGGTCATCGACCTCGCGCGGCGGCGGCTGCTGGCGGGCGAGCAGACGGTGCTGTTCATCGACGAGGTGCACCGCTTCTCCAAGACCCAGCAGGACGCGCTGCTGGCCGCGGTGGAGAACCGGGTGGTGCTGCTGGTCGGCGCGACCACGGAGAACCCGTCGTTCTCGGTGGTGTCGCCGCTGCTGTCGCGGTCGCTGGTATTGCAGCTGCAGTCGTTGTCCGACAACGATATTCGCGTCGTCCTGGCGCGGGCCATCGCGGATCCGCGCGGACTCGGCGGGCGGTACACCGTCACCGAGGCGGCCCTGGACCACATCGTCCGCATCGCCGGTGGCGACGCCCGCCGCTCGCTGACCGCGCTGGAGGCCTCCGCGGAATCCTCGCTCGACGGCACGGTCGACGTCGACCTGGTGGAGGCCAGCGTCGACAGGGCGGCCGTGCGCTACGACCGGGCGGGCGACCAGCACTACGACGTGATCAGCGCGTTCATCAAATCGCTGCGCGGGTCCGACGTCGACGCCGCGCTGCACTATCTGGCGCGGATGATCAGCGCGGGGGAGGACCCGCGTTTCATCGCCCGCCGCTTGATGATCCAGGCCAGCGAGGACGTCGGCATGGCCGACCCGACCGCATTGCAGACCGCCGTCGCCGCCGCCCAGGTGGTGCAGCTGGTCGGCATGCCGGAGGCGCAACTGGCACTCGCGCACGCCACGATCCACGTCGCCACCGCCCCGAAATCGGGTGCGGTCGCCGCGGCCATCGGCGCCGCGCTGTCCGACATCGGCGCGGGCAAGGCCGGCGCCGTGCCACCGCACCTGCGCGACGGCCACTACGCGGGCGCGGCGAAACTCGGCAACGCGCAGGGCTACAAGTACCCGCACGATCACCCCGACGGCGTGCTCGCCCAGCAATACCCACCCGACGAACTGGTCGGCACCGAGTACTACCGCCCGACCGATCACGGGTACGAACGCGAGGTCGGGCCGCGGGTGACCAAACTGCGCCGCATCGTGCGCGGGCGCTGAGCCGCGGCGGCGCCCGCCGTGCCGGTGCCGGATCGCCCCGAGGTCGCCCGCGAGTGTCTTCCGCGGGCCTTCGGGCACCGGCCCACCGACGAAAACGCACTGGACCGCTCCCGGTAGGCTGGATGGTTGTGCAGACACACGAGATTCGACGGCGCTTCCTGGAGCATTTCGTCCGTGCCGGGCATACCGAGGTCCCCAGCGCCTCGCTGATCCTGCCGGACCCCAACCTGCTGTTCGTCAACGCGGGCATGGTCCAGTTCAAGCCGTACTTCCTGGGTCAGGAGGCACCGCCGTTCGCGCGCGCGACCAGTGTGCAGAAGTGCGTGCGCACCGGTGACATCGACGAGGTGGGCGTCACCACCCGGCACAACACGTTCTTCCAGATGGCCGGCAACTTCTCCTTCGGCGACTACTTCAAGGAGGGGGCCATCACCTTCGCCTGGGAGCTGATCACCAAATCCCAGGAGGAGGGCGGCTTCGGCTTCGATCCCGAGCGTATCTGGGTCACCGCCTACGAATCCGACCCGGAGGCCGCCGAGATCTGGCATCGCGTCGCCGGAATCCCGCACGAGCGCATCCAGTTCCGCGACGGCAAGGACAACTACTGGGACATGGGCGTGCCCGGTCCGGGCGGTCCCTGCTCGGAGATCTACTTCGACCGCGGCCCCGAATACGGCCGCGACGGCGGCCCGGTCGCCGACGAGGACCGCTACCTCGAGATCTGGAACCTCGTCTTCATGCAGGACATCCGCGGCGAGCTGAGCCCGAAGGAGGGCCACGCCCCGGTCGGCACGCTGCCGCGCAAGAACATCGACACCGGCATGGGTGTCGAGCGGGTGGCGATGCTGCTGCAGGGCGTCGACAACGTCTACGAGACCGACCTGCTGCGCCCTATCATCACCAAGGCCGAGGAGCTGACCGGTAAGAAGTACGCCGTCGAGCACGCCGACGACGTCCGCTTCCGGGTGATCGCCGACCACGCCCGCAGCGCCGCCATGCTGATCTCCGACGGTGTGAACCCCGGCAACGACGGCCGCGGCTACGTGCTGCGGCGGCTGCTGCGCCGCATCGTGCGCTCCGCGCGGCTGCTGGGCGCCGAGAAGCCGGTGATGGGCGAGTTCATGAAGACCGTCAGCGACCTGATGGCGCCGTCGTATCCCGAGCTGGCCACCGACTTCCGGCGCATCGAGAACGTCGCGGTCGGCGAGGAGTCCGCCTTCCTCAAGACATTGACCACCGGTTCGAAACTGTTCGACGAGACGGTCGCCGAGGTGAAGTCGGCGGGCGGCCGCAGGATCGCCGGATCGGACGCCTTCACCCTGCACGACACCTACGGCTTCCCCATCGACCTGACCCTGGAGATGGCCGCCGAGGCCGGGCTCGAGGTCGACGAGCAGGGCTTCCGCTCGCTGATGGCCGAGCAGCGCCAGCGCGCCAAGGAGGACGCGGCCGCCCGCAAGCACGCGCACGCCGACCTGTCGATCTACAAGGAACTGGTCGACCGCGGCGCCACCGAGTTCACCGGATTCGACGAGCTCACCACCGAGGCGCAGGTCGTCGCCCTGCTCGCGGACGGCGTGCGAGTCCCCACCGCGACGGCCGGGCAGGACGTCGAGGTGATCCTCGACCGCAGCCCGCTCTACGCCGAGTCCGGCGGCCAGATCGCCGACCGCGGCGCGATCACCGCGTCCGGCGTGAAGCTGCGCGTGAACGACGTGCAGAAGATCGCCAAGAAACTGTGGGTGCACAAGACCACCGTCGAACAGGGCCAGATCACCGAGGGCGACACCGTGCTCGCCCAGGTCGATCCGGCCTGGCGGCGCGGCGCGACCCAGGGCCACTCCGGCACCCACATGGTGCACGCCGCGCTGCGGCAGGTGCTCGGCCCGAACGCGGTGCAGGCCGGTTCGCTGAACAAGCCGGGCTATCTGCGCTTCGACTTCAACTGGCAGGGCCAGCTGTCGGAGGGGCAGAAGGCCGATATCGAGGCCGTGTCCAACGACGCGGTCGGCGCCGACTTCCCCGTCAACACCTTCGTCACCGACCTGCCCAAGGCCAAGTCGATGGGCGCGCTGGCGCTGTTCGGCGAGAACTACGGCAGCGAGGTCCGGGTCGTGGAGATCGGCGGGCCGTTCTCGATGGAGCTGTGCGGCGGCACCCACGTCGAGCACTCCTCGCAGATCGGGCCGATCACGGTGCTCGGCGAGTCGTCGGTCGGTTCCGGTGTGCGGCGCGTGGAGGCGTTCGTCGGCCTGGACTCCTACAAGTACCTGGCCAAGGAGCGCGCGCTGCTGGCCGGTGTGGCGTCGTCGCTGAAGGTGCCCAGCGAGGAGGTGCCCGCCCGCGTCGAGCAGCTGGTCGAGCGGCTCAAGGTCGCCGAGAAGGAGCTCGAGCGCAGCAAGGTCCAGGCCGTGCTGGCGCAGGCGGGGAAGTTCGTCGACGAGGCGCAGCGGGTCGGGGAGGTGCTGCTGGTGGCGGCCGCCGCGCCCGAGGGTGTGGGCGGCGGCGATCTTCGCACCCTCGCGACCGACATCCGCGGCCGGTTCGGCGCCCAGCCCGCCGTGGTGGTGCTGCTCGGCAACGCCGAGGGCAAGGTGCCGTTCGTGGTCGCGGTGAACAAGCCCGCGCAGGAACTCGGCTTCAAGGCCGGTGACCTGGTCGGCAGCTTCGGGCCGAGCATCGCCGGGCGCGGCGGTGGCAAGCCGGAGATGGCGCAGGGCGCCGGGTCCGACCCCTCGGGGATCGCGGCCGGGCTGGCCGCGGTGCGGGCGCGGGTGGCCGAGCGCGCCGCCTGATGTCGCAGTCCGAGAGTTCGGAGTCGTCGGAACCCCCGGGAGCCGGATCCCGGGGGCCGGGTGATGTCACCGGCCGGACGGCCGACCGGCCCAGCGCCGCGACCGACCCCGGCCGCGGCCGCCGGATCGCCATCGATGTGGGGACCGTGCGTGTCGGCGTCGCCGCCTGCGATCCGGACGGCATCCTCGCCACGCCGGTCGAGACGGTGCAGCGCGCCGGGGCGAAACGCGGCCGCGGGGCACGAGGCGACGGCGCGGCCGATCTGGCCCGAATTGCCGAAATTGTGCGAGAGTACGAGGCCGTCGAGGTGATCGTCGGCCTGCCCAGGACGCTACGCGGGGCGAACGGCGCCTCCGCCGAGCTCGCGATCTCCTTCGCTGATCGTTTGCGATCGATGATTCCCGGAGTGCCGATACGACTTTCCGACGAACGTTTGACTACGGTGTCAGCTGCACGTGCATTGCGGGACAGTGGAGTTCGCGCGCGTGGCCAGCGGCAGATGATCGATCAGGCGGCGGCCGTATCGATCCTGCAGGGATGGTTGGACGAACGGAGTGCGGTGTTGAAGGCGGCCGGGGAGCAGTCGGCAGGGTGGTCGGATGAATGACCGCTGGGCGCGGGCCGAGGAACGTCATCGGCAGAGCGTCGAGGAGCGGCGATACCGTCGCCGCGACAGCGGTTGGGGCGCCGACGACCGAGCGGCGCGCGGGCGTGGTTCCCGCCACGCGGCGCCGGTCGATGACGCCTGGGACGACTACGACGACGACACCACCGTCATCCCCGTCTACACCGACGAAGAACCCGAGCCGGTGCCGCCGCCGCGGCCGCAGCGCACGGGTCAGCGCCGGGCGCCCGCCCGGGGCCGGTCGGCCGAGAACCGATCCGCGGCAGACGAGCCGCCCCGGCGGCGGCCCGCGCGGGAGCGTCCGGCCCGCAAGGAAACCGGCCGGAGCCAGTCCGGCCGTGGACAGTCCGCGCGGAGCAAGCGTTCCCGGGTCGCATCGCGCAAAGCGGCCGAACGCCAGCGGCGCCGCCGCAACCTGTGGATTCTCGGCATCGTCTTCGTCGTGCTGTTCGTGGCCGCCGGCGGGTACGCCGGTTACAAGTTCATCGGCAAGCTGGGCGGGCCCGAGGACTTCGCCGGCCCGGCCGGGCCGCCGGTGGTGGTGCGGGTGAACGCGGGCGACACCGCCGAGCAGATCGCCCAGACCATGTACGACAAGGGCGTGGTCGCCAGCACCGGCGCGTTCTACGAGGCCGCGATCCGCAATTCGAAGATGAATTCGGTGCAGCCCGGCTTCTATGCCGTGCCGTCGCACAGCAAGGGCTCCGAGGCCGTGACGGCGTTGATGAGCAAGGCTTCGCGCGTCGGCAATGTGGTGATCTCCGAGGGGCGGCTGCTGCACGATCAATCCGAGGTGAAGCAGCACGGGACCCCTACGCCGGGCATCTATTCCCTTGTCTCCCAGGCGAGTTGCATGGGGCCCGAGCCCGCGCGCAGGTGTGTGACCGCAGATGAACTCGCCGCGGCAGGCGCCGGCACCGATCTGGCCGCGCTGGGAGTTCCGCCCTGGGCCGAGCAGGAGGTGCGGCGGGCACCTGACCGCAGCCGGCAGCTCGAGGGTCTCATCGCCGCGGGTTCCCTGGATTTCGATCCGAGCGGCACGCCGCAGCAGATTCTGCATCAGCTGATCACCCAGAGCGCCGCCGCCTACGAATCGACCGGCCTGCTGCAAGCCGGTGCGGCGAACGGACTCTCGCCGTACCAGACCTTGATCGCCGCATCGCTGGTGGAACGCGAAGCGAAACCCAACGACATGGCCAAGGTGGCACGAGTGATCGTCAACCGGCTGAAGGTCGGTCAGATGCTGCAGTTCGACTCGACGGTGAACTACGCGCTCAACGAGATCGAGGTCGCCACCACCGACGCCGATCGCGCGAAGGTCACGCCGTGGAACACCTACGCCATGACCGGGCTGCCCGCGAATCCGATTGCGGCGCCGTCGCTGAACGCGTTGCACGCCGTGGAGAATCCGGCACCCGGCGACTGGCTGTATTTCGTCACCGTCGACAATTCGGGGACGACGCTTTTCACCAAGAGCTATTCCGACCATCTGCGGAACATCACCCAGGCCCAGGACAATGGGGTTCTCGACAGTGGACGGTGAGGTCCGCAAGGCCGCGGTGCTGGGAAGGCCGATCGCCCATTCCCGTTCTCCCCAGCTGCATCTGGCCGCGTACCGGGCGCTCGGGCTCCCATGGACCTACGAGCGTGTCGAATGCTCGGCGGAGCAGCTGCCCGGGCTGGTGGACGGGCTCGGGGCCGAGTGGATCGGGCTCTCGGTGACCATGCCCGGCAAGGAAGCCGCCTTGGCGTACGCCCAGGACCGCACCGAACGCGCGGTACTCGTGGGATCGGCGAACACGCTGGTGCGCACCGAATCCGGCTGGCGTGCGGACTGCACCGACATCGACGGGGTGCTGGGCGCACTGCGCGGTGGCGGGGTCACCTCGGTCACCGAAGCCGTCGTGCTGGGTGCGGGCGGCACCGCGCGACCGGCGTTGTACGCATTGTCCGAACTCGGTGCGAGATCGGTGACCGTCGCGGCCCGGGACGCCGGAAGGGCAAGCAGCGCACTGGAACTCGCTGGACGACTCGGAATGACCGCCGCCTACACGGCTTTCGAGCCCGAACAGGTGCGCACCGCGTGTTCGACCGCGGGCGTGGTCGTCAGCACGGTCCCGTACGCCGCCGCGGCCACCGTCGCCGAAGCGGCAGCAGTCGCGCCACTGGTTCTCGACGCGATCTACGACCCCTGGCCGACACCGCTGGCCGACGCGGTGGTGCGGGCCGGAAACAGGGTGGTCAGCGGCCTGGAGATGTTGTTGAACCAGGCATACGGGCAGGTCGAGCTGTTCACCGGCCGCCCCGCTCCACGCGCGGAGATGGCGGCGGCGCTGGCGGACTGACCGTTCGTCCGCACCTCGTCCGCCGATACCTCGTCCGCCGTTTCTGTAACCGGTTACTGTTTTTCGCGATCGGTCGACAGGCTCGATCGGTCGGCAGGCTAAGGTGATCGACATGAATGCGTGGGTGTTGCGCGCCGCGGCGCTCGGGGTGCTGACCGTGGTGCTTCGGACCGTGCTCGGTTTCGGGATGATTTATTGGCCGACGCACGGATCGTGGATGCGGATCCTGTGCCTGATCGTGCTGATCGCGGCCGTGGTCGCCTGGGGGCTGCTCGACGGCCGCAGCGACCGCCGCGCGAACCCCGATCCGGATCGCGGTGGCGCCGACCTGACCATGCGCTGGCTGAAGGCGGGCATCGCCGGGGGTCTGGGCTCCGGTGTGGTGGCCTGGGTGCTGGACTACCTGCCGAAGTTCGACCTCGGCGACAACGGCCTGGCCTTCGAGCTCACCGCCGGGGCGTCGTTCATCATCCTGCTGATCTTCGTGCCCGGCATGGTCGGCGTCGCTCTCGGGCGTTTCCTGGTGGGCCGGGAGGCGAAGAAGGCCGAGCCCGCGCCGCCGCCGAACGCCGCGTCCGCGCTGTAGTTCAGGCCGACGCGCGCGCCGGAGCGCGGGTGACCAACCCGGCCGCGACGCCGAGATAGATCGCTGCGACCACGAGATCGAGAATGGCCTGCGCCGGCTCCGCGCGGGCGAAGCGGTCCACGGCAGCGACCGTGACCACCCCGGACCCGAAGAAGAACCCGGCGGTCAAACCCGGCACCGCCAGCCGCGCCGGGAGCGCCGCCGAGATCAGCAGCACCAGCGAGAACGCCGCATCCGGCAGCGCGAAGATATTGTCCGCACGATAGTCGGCATCGAACGCGAGCGCGACCAGCAACCACAAGCTGACCGGAACGGCGATGATGCGCGCGGGCAGAACCGGCATGGTGACTCCTGGCGGGGCCGTAGCGAACTCTTCAGCGCCAAGCATCGCCGAGAGCACCCCCAGTGGCAACCGATGGCCCCCTCCACGACTGCAGCAGGTGCCCCCGCACCAACCCTGGCCGGGGGCGGCCGTCTTGTGGGCGACCGGCGGCAAACCACCGCGTCCACAGCAGGATGCCGCCGTGCCGCCTCGCCGAGGGTGTCTCCTGATGCAGCCGGTAGCCACTACAGGTGGTCCCACCGTGCCAAGCCCGCCGAGGGTGTCTGCTGGGGCGGCCGGTGGCGCTTTCGTTCAGTGTGCCGTGCCAAGTCTCGCCGGGGCTTCGCCTGGGCAACCGGTGGCGCTTTCGTTCAGTGTGCCGTGCCAAGTCTCGCCGAGGTTTCGCCTGGCCACCGGTGGTGTTTCTGTGGCTACAGCGCGCCGCGCTGAGTATCGGCCCGAGGGTGTCTCCTGGGGGCGGCTGGTGTCTCCTTCTGCTACTTCAGATTGTCCAGCCGTGCCGAGCATCGCCGAGGGTGTCTGCTCGGGCGGCCGGTGGCGCTTTCGTTCAGTGCATCGCGCGAAGCATCGCCTACGATTCACCCGGGCAGCCGGTGGTGCCGTCTGCGGCTACAAGGCGCCGCGTCAAGCATCGGCCGAGCGGTCTCTCCTAAGGCAGCCGCTGGCACTTTCTGCGACTACAGCAGGATGCTGCCGCTCGGGGCCTCGTCGCGGGCGATGGTGGCGTAGGCCGCGGCGAGCAGGCTGGGGTCCGGGCCTTCCAGGCGGCCGGGCTTGGCCAGGCCGTCGAGGACGACGAAACGCAGGACGCCGGAACGGGTCTTCTTGTCGGTCTGCATGGTTTCCAGCAGATGTGGCAGGGCGTCGGCGTCATAGGTGGTGGGCAGGCCGACACTGGACAGGATGCTGCGGTGGCGCTCGGTGGTGGCGTCGTCGAGGCGGCCCGCCAAACGGCCCAGTTCCGCGGCGAAGACCAGCCCCACCGACACGGCCGCGCCGTGCCGCCAGCGGTAGCGCTCGCGGCGCTCGATGGCGTGGCCGAGGGTATGGCCGTAGTTCAGGATCTCGCGCAGACTCGCTTCCTTCAGATCGGCCGCCACCACATCGGCCTTGACCTGGATGGCGCGGCGCACCAGCTCCGGCAGCACCTCCCCGGTCGGGTCGAGCGCGGCCTGCGGGTCGCGCTCGATGAGGTCCAGAATCACCGGATCGGCGATGAAACCCGCCTTGATGATCTCGGCCATCCCGGCCACGATCTCGTTGCGCGGCACCGTTTCCAGAGTCACCAGGTCCACCAGCACCGCGGTCGGTTCGTGGAAGCTGCCGACCAGGTTCTTACCGGCCTCGGTATTGATGCCGGTCTTGCCGCCGACGGCCGCGTCGACCATCGCCAGCAGCGTGGTCGGCACGTGCACCACCTTCACTCCGCGCATCCAGGTGGCGGCCACGAAACCGGCCAGATCGGTCGCGGCCCCGCCGCCGAGGCTGATCACGACGTCGCGCCGGGTCAGGCCGATACGGCCCAGCACCTCCCAGCAGAAACCGGCGACCGGCAGATCCTTACCGGCCTCGGCATCCGGGATCTCGATGCGATGCGCGTCGATCTGCTCCCCACCCGCGCCCAGATCGGCCTCGGCGAGCGCCTGCCGCACCGCCTCCGCGGTCTCGGTCAGCGGCGGCTGATGGAAGATCGCCACCGTCCGCACGCCCGGCTGCCCGGCCACCTGCTCGACCAGCTCGCCCAGCAGCCCGCGCCCGATGATGACGGGGTACGGGTCGGCGGTGCGGACCTCGATGCGCGTGGGCTCGGTCATGCTTGCTGCTCCGATTCTCTTGCTACTCATGGTTTCTCGCTGACAGACGACCTACCCCCCGAACCGAGCCCGCCACCCCTGGGCGGTCCAGCCGCACGACTCGCCGAGCGCCGTCCCCGCCGTCTCGACATAACCGGCTCCGTTCCCCGGTGCTCCGCAGACGGCGGCGTGCCGGCTGCGCCTCGATCAGCGGTGGCTTCGGTGGCGGGGCGCGCGGTGGCTGCGCCTCGGCCGGTGGTGGCTTCGGTGGCGGGGCGCGCGGTGGCTGTGCCTCGATCGGTGGCCGTTTCGGCGGTGTGGTGGGCGGTGGTTGTGTCTCGGTGGATGGCGGCTTCGGTGGGGGGCGGCGTGGTGGTGGTTGTGGCTTGGTTGGCGGTGGGGTGGGTGGTGGTTGTGCCCCTGTCGGTGGCTGAGGTCGTGCTGGTGGTGTTGGGGGTGCTGACAGGAGCAGATGTCTGGCTCGGGTTCGGAAGTGGTTGTGGCGCAACGGGGTCCGGGAGGAGACCGGGAGCGCCGGAGCTGCGGCGGGCGGTGCGCCTGCGGCGGGACGGGTGGGTGCCCGGGGCGCTCGGGTGCGGTGCGTCCGGGGTGTGTCGGGTGTGGTCGGAAGGGGCCGGAGGGCTCGCGACGGGGGAGGCCGTGGCGCCGGGGGTGGGAGCGCCGGGGGTGGGGGCGCCGGCGGTGCCGTTGCCCCGGGATCGACGGCGGCCGCCGCGGCGCGAACGGCGCGAGCGCCGCTTCGCACCCGGCGGTGGGTCCACGGTCGAATCGGATTGCGGCGCTGTGGGTTTCGACTCCGGTGTGTCGTCCGCCGACGGCTCCGCCGCGGGCGAATCCGGCGTGGGGGACTGTCCGGGACTCTCCGCACCCGCGGTGGCGGATCGGCTGCGTCGGCGGCGGCGGGAGCGGGAGCGGCGGGAAGGGCTCGGAGTATCGCTGGAGTGGGCGGGGGCCGGTGTCGGTTCGGCGGGTTCCAGGCCGAGCTTGGCCAGGATGTTGCGGACCACGCGGCCGGGACTGCGGCCGTCGGTGCGGACTCGGACGCTGGCCACCTCGCGGTAGAGGGGGCGGCGTTCGCGCATCAACCGGCGGTACTTGGCACCCGGGTCGTCACCGGCGAGCAGGGGACGGTTGGAATTGGCGCCGGTGCGCCGAAGCCCTTCGGCGACACTGATTTCCAAGTACACCACGGTGCGTTCGCGCAGCAGTTCGCGGGTCGCGCCGGACAGCACGGCGCCGCCGCCCAGCGAGACCACGCCCTTGTGGTTGAGCACTGCCCGGCGCACCACCCGTTCCTCGATGCGCCGGAATTCCGGCTCGCCGTCGTCGGCGAAGATCTCGGGAATGGTGCGTCCGGTCTCGTCCTCGATGCCGGCGTCCGTGTCGTACAGTTCGACGCCCAGTTCACGCGCGAGCTTGCGGCCGATCGTCGACTTCCCGGCGCCCGGCGGCCCGATCAGCACCACACACGGGTGGCGCGGATCGGTCTGCACGATCACGAGGGGACGGCGCCCGGGACATGCGGGCGCGAGCTGATCCGCTTCAGGTAGCTGGTGATGTTGTCGACGGTCTCGGGCAGCGAATCGCCGCCGAACTTCTCCAGCGCCGCCTGGGCCACGACCAGCGCGACCATGGCCTCGGCGACCACACCGGCGGCGGGCACCGCACACACGTCCGAGCGCTGATGGATGGCGACGGCCTCGTCACCGGTCGTCATGTCCACGGTGGCGAGCGCGCGCGGCACCGTCGAGATCGGCTTCATCGCCGCACGCACGCGCAGCGGCTCGCCGTTGGTCATGCCGCCCTCGAGCCCGCCGGCCCGGTTGGTGGAGCGCAGCACGCCGTCGGGACCGGGCCGCATCTCGTCGTGGGCCTGGCTGCCGCGGCGGCGCGCGGTCTCGAAACCGTCGCCGACCTCGACACCCTTGATGGCCTGAATGCCCATCAGCGCGGCGGCGAGTCGCGCGTCCAGCCGGTCTGCGCCGCTGGTGAACGAGCCCAGCCCGACCGGCAGACCGTCCACGACGACCTCCACGACGCCGCCGAGGGTGTCGCCGTCCTTCTTGGCGGCCTCGATCTCGGCGATCATCGCCGTCTCCGCGTCCTTGTCGAAGGCGCGCACCGGACTCTCGTCGACAGTGGCCAGGTCGGCGGCCGTCGGTACCAGACCGGCCGCGGCCCGGGCGGCGCCGATCGACACCACGTGCGAGATGACCTCCACGCCGAGGGCCTGACGCAGGAACTGGCGCGCCACGGTGCCGGCGGCGACGCGGGCGGCGGTCTCGCGGGCGCTGGCGCGCTCCAGCACATTACGAGCGTCGTCGAAGCCGTACTTGAGCATGCCGGAGTAGTCGGCGTGGCCGGGCCGCGGCCGGGTGAGTGGCGCGTTGCGGGCCAGCTCGGCCAGTTCCGCCTCGTCCACCGGGTCGGCGGCCATGACCTGGGTCCACTTGGGCCATTCGGAGTTCGCGATCTCGATCGCGACCGGCCCGCCCATGGTGCGCCCGTGCCGGACACCGCCGACCATGGTGACCTTGTCGGCCTCGAACTTCATCCGCGCCCCGCGCCCGTACCCGAGCCGGCGGCGCGCCAGTTGCGCGGCGATATCGGCGGAGGTCACCTCCACCCCTGCCACCATCCCCTCGAGGATCGCGACGAGGGCGGGACCATGAGACTCACCAGCAGTAATCCAGCGCAACACGCCGTCCATCTTTCCACGTCAGCACCGTTACCCGGATATCCGGCCCGCCGCGGCGGCACCGATGGCGGCCGCTGGGCCCGACTCGAAGGTGATTACCTCCGATAATGCGCGGCCGTCCCCATTCCCCGAAAGCCCCTACGACACCCCGATTCAACGCCGGTCCGACGGCCCGGACCACGGTCCCGCCTTCCGGCAGACGCCAGCTCATTCCGGGCAACTCTCATTCTGGACAACTATGCTCTGTCGACCCGTCCGGCCGTTGCGCCCCCGCGGTGAAGCGTTGGTGGTCCAGGTTCGCGGCAAGGCGTGGTGCGCTGGGCGCTGATTTCACGTGAGGAGGAGCGCGAGCAGGGTCGATACGCACATCGAAGGACCGTGTGGAAGAGCGCGATTCCAGGGCGAGCCGCGAACTCGATGATGCAGGCAGATCGCGGTGCCGGCGAGCGCGGTGAGCAGCGGCGCTGCCAGCGCGGCGCAGCTCCAGGCCTGCCCGCCGCCGCAGGCCGCCGCCGCTCCGAGGCCCAGCGCCAGCTTGACGTCACCGGCTCCGAAGGCAGCAGGCGCGGTGAGGTGCACGGCCAGGTACGGCACGGCCAGCAGTAGCGCACCCGCGAGGGACGCGATCAGGTGGTCGGTCGCGAGCGCGTAGCCGAGCACCGCGGCAGCGCCGAACCCGGTCAGTGGATTCGGCAGCCGCCGCTCGCGCAGATCTACGACACTCAGCGCCGCGCACCAGGCGGCGAGGACACCGAAGGCGATGGCTGTCATGGCGACCATCGTCGCCCGGACGGCGGGCGAGCGGAACGGCCGAACGCGAAATGTGGATAACCGCAACGCATGTGAACAACCGATGGCCCGCATTTCCGCTCCCGCGGCTCGTTCGCCCAGGTACCGCCCGATTGCCCGGCGATGACCGGCGCGTGGGTGAGCGGGGAGTTCGCGGCCCGGCAGCGGTAGCGTTGGAATCATGTCTGCTGATCACGACGCGAGGCGCCCCGACCACGCGGCGCGCCGGGCCGCGTTGCGGAACCTGTTGGTGGAGAACGGTGTCGACGCCCTCCTGGTGACCGACCTGATCAACATCAGATACCTCACGGGCTTCACCGGATCCAACGCCGCGCTGCTGGTCGACTCCTGGGACGGCGCCGAGGACCGCACCGTGATCTGCACCGACGGCCGCTACGCCACCCAGGTCGGCGAGCAGGTGCCGGACCTGCGGGCCGAGATCGCCCGGGCCAGCGCCCGCCGCATCATCGAGATCGCGGGGGAGTGGCAGACCGGACGGGTCGGCTTCGAGAGCCACGTGGTCACCGTCGACCAGCATCACGCGTTCGTCGAACAGGGCACCGGCCTGCAGCTGGTGCCTACACGCGGTCTGGTCGAACAGCTGCGCATGGTGAAGGACGACTACGAGGTCGAGCAGCTGCGGGCGGCCTGCGCCGCCGCCGACTCCGCGCTGGCGAGCCTGCTCGAGCGCGGCGGTCTGCGCCCCGGCCGCACCGAGCGGCAGGTGGCACGCGAGCTGGAGTGGCTGATGTTCGAGCACGGCGCCGCGGCCATATCGTTCGAGACGATCGTCGCCGCGGGCGCGAATTCGGCCGTGCCACACCACCGCCCGACCGACGCGGTACTCGCGGCGGGTGATTTCGTGAAGTTCGATTTCGGCGCGGTCGTCGGCGGCTACCACTCCGACATGACCCGCACCGTGGTGCTCGGCGAACCCGCCGACTGGCAACGCGAGGTGTACGAGCTGGTGCGGGCGGCGCAGCGCGCCGGGCGGGCGGCGCTGAAACCGGGGACGGGGTGCGGCGACGTGGACCGCGCCGCCCGCACGGTGATCGAGGACGCGGGCCACGGTGAGCGTTTCGTGCACGGATTGGGCCACGGCGTCGGCCTGCAGATCCATGAAGCACCCGGAATCGCCAAAACCGGCACGGGTACACTGCTCGAAGGCATGGCGGTGACCGTCGAGCCAGGTGTGTACTTCCCCGGCCGCGGCGGTGTTCGGATCGAGGATACGCTCGTGGTTCGCGAGGGGGATCCCGAACTGCTCACCCTGACCACCA
Organism: Nocardia wallacei; assembly: GCF_014466955.1. NCBI lineage: Bacteria > Bacillati > Actinomycetota > Actinomycetes > Mycobacteriales > Nocardiaceae > Nocardia > Nocardia wallacei. Next base: position 3,258,717 of record NZ_AP023396.1, read on the forward strand.
AAGACCTGACCGTGGTCGACTGACCACGGTCGACCGACTGCGTTCGAACAAACAAGGAGACCCGAGGACAGTGGCGGACACCAGCGACTTCAAGAACGGCCTCGTGCTGAAAATCGACGGTAACCTGCAGCAGATCGTCGAATTCCAGCATGTCAAGCCGGGCAAGGGGCCGGCGTTCGTGCGGACGAAGCTGAAGAACGTCGTGTCCGGCAAGGTCGTCGACAAGACCTGGAACGCCGGGGTGAAGGTCGAGGTCGCCACGGTCGACCGCCGCGATATGACCTACCTGTACCACGACGGGTCGGACTACATCTTCATGGACGGCGACACCTACGACCAGATCCACATCGGTGAGCAGATTCTCGGCAACAGCGCCAAGTTCCTGCTGGAGAACATGCCGGTGCAGGTCGCCATGCACGAGGGCGAAGTGCTCTACGTGGAGCTCCCGGTCACCGTCGAGTTGTCGGTCACCCACACCGAGCCGGGCCTGCAGGGCGACCGGTCCAGCGCGGGTACCAAGCCCGCCACCGTCGAGACCGGCGCCGAGGTGCAGGTGCCGCTGTTCGTCAACACCGGCGACAAGCTGAAGATCGATACCCGCGACGGTGGCTACCTCGGCCGCGTGAACGCCTAGCCTGGTGACTGTGACCGATCAGGCCGGAGACCGGAAGTCCTCGTACAAGAAGCTGGGCGCCCGGCACAAGGCCCGCCGCCGCGCGGTGGACCTGCTGTTCGAGGCCGAGGCCCGCGATATCGACCCGGCCGAGCTGCTCGCCGAGCGTACGCAGCTGGCCGTGGGCGACGAGTCGGTCGCGCCGGTGAACCCGTACACCGGCACCCTGGTCGAGGGCGTCGCCGACGATCTCGACCGGGTGGACGGCACCATCGAGTCCTACCTGCAGGACTGGACGCTGGAACGGCTGCCCGCCGTGGACCGCGCCATCCTGCGGGTGGCGGTGTGGGAGTTGTTCCACGCCACCGACGTGCCACCCGTGGTAGCCGTGGACGAGGCCGTGGAACTGGCGAAGGAGCTGTCCACCGACGACTCGCCGAGTTTCGTCAACGGCGTGCTCGGCCAGGTGGTGCAGGTGGCGCCGCAGGTCCGTGCGGCCGCGGCGGCCACCCGGTCGCCCCGGACGGACGGCGGCGCCTAGTGCGCAAGTACCTCGTACTGGCCATGCGCACCGCGCGCTGGGACGACGCCGTCGCGGGCCCGCACCGCGAATGGCTGGCCGGAATCCGCGCCGCCGGGCAGCTGGACTGCAGCGGCGGCTTCACCGGCGGTTCGGGCGGCGCCTACGTGCTCCTCGCCGAAAACCTCGACGCCGCAAGGGAACTGGTCCGCACCGACCCCATTCACACCTCGGGTGCGTCGGAGCTGACCGTCTACGAATGGAACATCACCGGCTGAGCGATCCCGGGTCTTCCAGCGGCGGCTCCGCGACCCAGCCCGCGACGATCACCAGTCCGGTCGGCCGGTGCACCGCGAGGAACCCGAACGGCCGGTCGAAGGTCGCCGCGATCTCGAGAACGCGGCGCGGGCGCGGCAGGGCGGCGCGCGCCAGTGTGACAGCGGTGACGGCGGCGGCCTCGAATCCCTCGCGGGTGAACCTGGCGAGCGCGTCCTGTGCGGCGTCCGCGATGTACAGCGGCGTGTCGGAGATGGCCGGAAAGCGGTCCGCGCGTCCGTCGGTGGCCGTACCCAGCCCGAACAGCTCGCTGTGCGCGAGCAGGTGGTGACCGGAGCGAATGCGGAAGGGCGGCAGCTGGATTCGTAGCGTGTCCGCCACCGCGCGGGTCTCCCGCACGACCAGGCCCGGCCCCGACGTGCCGACCGGAAGGTGGGTCCGCGCCGCTACCGACCCGCCCAGCGCGCCGAGCCCGGTGGCCAGCGTCTCGCCGGGGGTGCCGTCGCCCAGCAGGAGATGTACGTCCAGGTCGCGGATCCCGCGCACCACGACGCGCGTCACCGGTTCGGCTCCGTCCAGTAGGGCCGCGTCGCCGAGTTCGTGGGAGAACCGGGACAGGCCGGGTCCGCGGTGCCCGCGCCAAGGACCGGTCTCCGGCTCCAGTACATCGTCGTGGAAGGGTTGCAGCCACGACGTGCGGGCGACGATCGCGGTGGCGAGGACGAGCAGCGTGTCGGCGTCGACCGACAGCGGGAACCGGTCGATCAGCCCGCCGGTGTGCCGGTCGGCCCAGGAGTCGAGCGCCGCCTGCCCGGTGAGCTTGCCGACCACGCCCTCGGGCAGCGACCGCGTCCACCGCTCACGCAGTGCGATGTCCTGGCGAACCCACACCCCGAGCGCGCCCGCGACGGTCTCGGCGCCGGCGAGTTCCGCCAGCAGTCGCAGCGCGGACTCCTGCGCGTCCTCGGCCGAAAGCCCTACGGCCGCGGCCAGTTCCGTGCGCGCGGGCTCGTTCGCGGCCGTCGCCAGCACGCCGAGCAGTGGCCACACGCCGCACCCGGACAGCACGAAATCGCCGGTGCCCGCCGCGTCGCACCAGCGGCGGGTCAGGTCGTTGGCGGCGGCAACGTGCGGAAGAAGGCTGGTTTGCACACGGCCAGCCTAGTCACGAGTGGCCGGTGCGAGCCGCGGACGAGTGCGCCCCCGCCGTGGGTGTACGTGGGCCGGCGGGGGCGCCGAGCGGATCGCCCGCTCGTGCCGACAATGCTGGCCCCTCGAGTGCACTCGAGGTCCAGTGGTCCCGGACGTGGCCTCGGTCACGCCGACCGAGCGGCCTGCGATAGTGTGAGGCTCGAAGCATCTATTGCTCTCGAGGTCGAGGAGGACGGGATGGCAGACGTCGACACGCCCGCGGTGCGGTTGCGCGAGCTGAGCCGGGGCGGCTGCACGCCCGAGCAGGCCTGGGAGCTGTTCGACAGTCTGCCCACGGTCCGGGTCGACGAGGTCACGACCGGCCGCTGGCGCGGAGACGAGCTGGACACCGGGCATCCGTGGGCGGGCGCCCTGGTCGAATCCGGCTGGTACGGAAAGCAATTCGACGGTCCCGACGAGGTGCAGCCACTGGTGTTCGCGACCGCGGCCGGGGCGCTGTTCCCGGTCGATCCGCGCCGGGTGCCGCTGGGTCTGGTGGGCCGGGTGCCCACGGCCGGTATCCGGGCGGTGCGCCGCCTGCTACCCGTGCTGCGTCCGGCGCTGCGCACGCCGACGCCGCGCGCCCGGCTGCGCGACCTGGAGTTCCGCGGCAAGGTCAGTGCCGCGATGATCTACGACCATCTGCCGATCATCGACATCTTCCGGCTGGTCGACGACGAGACGCTGCTGGGCGTGATGGACCTGCGCGGCATGACCGACCCGTACTTCTTCGTGCTGCGCCGCGACCACTCCTGACCGGCTCGGGCCGGGCGGGTCAGTCGCGGTCGAGGATGGCGTCGAATCTTTCGTCCGCCCGGTCCAATTGGTCGAGAATGTGGTCCTTCACGTGGTCGGCCAAGGGGGTGTCGGGGCGCGTCACCAGTTCGCGGTAGACGGCGGTGAGCGGGCGGTACTTCGTTGCCAGTTTGTGCATCACGGGACCGGTGGCGTACAGGATGCCGACGCCGTTGTCGGTGAAGTCGGAAATCTTCACCACCCGCGCCCAGGGATTGCGGGCCAGACTGCTGGATACGTGCTCGCGATACTGCGTGTGCCGGTCCATCGCCGGATCGAACGGCGGGTTGGTGACGGCGGCGACCAGTGCCGCCACCCGGGCGCCGAAGCTCTCGGCGATCGCCGACAGCGCGGCATCGGGCACCGAACCGGTTCGGGTACCGGCCAATTCGGGTCCGTGGTCCTCCACCGCGTCGTGCAGCAGGCCGGCGATCACCACGTCGGTGTCGCGGACCTCGTAGTGGCTGACGATCCGGATCGCCACACGCAGCAGGTGGCTGACGTAGGGCTCGCGGCCGTAGCGGTCCTCCCGATGCAGATCCGAGGCCAGGCGCAGGGCCGCCGTAACCCGTTCGGGCTCGGGCAGTTTCTCGGTCTCGAGCTCCATGCGCCGGCGCAGCCCGACCTCCCCGTGCACGTCGGAGATCGTGTGCAGCGGCATCACCGAGAGGATTCCCGCCCCAACTGTATTCATGAAGCCAATGTATCGGGCCGGTCCGACGGATACCCTTATCGATCCCTTGCGTCAGGGCGGCCGTCGGCTGAACTCCGGGTGGTCATCGCACGCCGCGCGGCCGGAACTGGACGCTGATGCGCGGTCCCACCGGCCGCCGGGTCTTGAGCACGGCATGTTCCCAGGTGCGCTGGCAGGAACCGCCCATCACGATGAGGTCGCCGTGGCCGAGCTGGTAGCGCACGCTCGCGCCGCCCCCGCGCGGACGCAGGTGCAGCGCTCGCGCCGCGCCGACCGACACGATGGCCACCATCGTGTCGTGTGTCGCACCCCGTCCGGACGTGTCGCCGTGCCAGGCGACACTGTCGTTGCCGTCGCGGTAGTAGCACAGGCCCGCGGTGCGAAACGGCTCGCCGAGCTCGCCGAGGTAATGGGCACTGAGCACGTCGCGCGCCTGGTCCAGGACCGGGTCGGGCAGTGGCTCGGACTCGCCGTAGAAGCGCAGCAGCCGCGGGACGTCCACCACCCGGTCGTACATCTGGCGCCGATCCGCCCGCCACGGCACCCGCGCCGCCAGCGTCACGAACAACTGGTCGGCCCCGCGCAACCAGCCCGGCAGCACATCCACCCACGCGCCGTCGCCCAGCACCGTGCGCCGCAACCCGGCCAGCGACCCGAGCTCCGTCTCGCCGAATCCGTCCAGTAGCGAACCCTGCAGCGGTGTAGACATGGGGACGAATCTACGTACTATCGAACATATGTTCAAGCGTGGCGATCGCGGGCGGCTTCCTCGAGGAGCAATGTCGCCGCCACCGTCGCGCCGTCGGGTCGGATCGCGTCTGCCACGGTCCGGGCGCGCTGCCGGGTGTCGGGAGTCAGGGCCGTGCGGAGCGCGGCGGACAGGGATTCGACGGTCGGTGTCGAGTTGTGGTGTGCCGCACCGATTCCCAGCTCCGCGACGCGGGCGGCCCAGGACGGCTGGTCCGCGATCCGCGGCACGACCACTTGGGGCGCGCCGGCTCGCGCCGCCGTCGTGGTGGTGCCCGCGCCGCCGTGATGGACGACGGCGGCCACCCTGCCGAACAGTGCCTGCTGGTTGACCTCGCCGACGGTGAAGCAGTCGGCGGCATCGTCGATCGGCGCCAGCTCGGCCCAGCCGCAGGCGAGCAGGACGCGTCGTCCCTGCGCGCGGATCGCCTCGATCGCCACCCGGGCGATGTCCGTCGGGGCGTAGGCGGCCATGCTGCCGAACCCCACGTACACCGGCGGCGCGCCCGCGTCCAGGAACGCCGTGAGCTCCTCGGGAAGTGGCCGGTCGTCGGGCAGGATCCACGCCCCGGTCTGCACGACATCGAGATCGGTCCGGCCCTGCGACGGGCACAGCGTCGGGTCCGCCGCCAGCCAGGGCCGATCGGTGAGGACGTGGTCGCGGACGTTGGCCACCGGCGGCAGGCCGATCGCGGCCCGATGGCTGTTGAGCGCCTCGCCGTACAGCGCGTTCACCCGTTCGGCGTCCTGTTTCCACAGCGCCCGGATGTCGGTCTCGTCCTGCGGGGACGGCGTGCCCGGGCGTCGCCCCGGCGGGAAATGCCGCGACGGCAAGCCGAGGAGGTGGAAACACGCGAGCACGTAGTGGATGCCGAGTTTCTCGGCCACGTCCCGAGCGCCCGCCGGCATCAGGCCGGTCGCCAGCAGTGCGTCGCAGCCCTCGGCCGCCGCCGTGAGCGTGTCGAACCTGGCGGCGACCAGTGCGGGAGCGAGCCGGAACGCGTCCTGCGCCGTCGGCGGCGACGGATTGGCGACGATCGAGTGCACCGTCGGGCCGAGCGGTATCAGCGGCACCCCGGCTCGCTCCAGCAACCTCGCGAACTCCTCGTCGGGCGGGGCGCACACCCGCGCTCGGGCGCCCAGTTCCCGCAGCGCCACCGCGAGCCCCCCCAGCGGCTCGACATCCCCGCGCGACACCCACGTCGTCAACAGCACACGCACTCAGCAACTCCCATTTCCGCAGGTTAGGGCTTCCGGCCGGGTAATTCTGGAGCACGACCGGGGCCTTGCCGCAAGCCCCCCGCCCCGCTATATGCTGAAAGTGACAGGAGGTCCTGCTGGCTGCCGGACCGCCGGTGTGCGCGGCGAGGGAGATCTGCCGCGGTGGTGGACCCGCGGGTGCCGTTCGCGCTGGATGTCGGTGGGTTTCGGTAGCGTCGAGGGCTGTGGAAGCTGGGGAACGCATCGAGGAGCTCGCGGACCGCATCGTGGCGCTGCGCGAGGCTTACTATCAGGGCTCGCCGCTGGTGGCCGACGCCGAGTACGACGCCATCGAGGACGAGCTGCGCGGCTTGATCGAGGCGAATCCGCAGCTGGCGCCGGACCCGAATCCGCTGGAGCAGGTCGGCGCGCCGGCGGTGCTGCACGCCCCGATCCGGCATTCGCGCCCGATGCTGTCGCTGGAGAAGGCGACCAAGCCGGAGCAGGTCGCGGCGTTCTTCGACCGCTTTCCCGGCCAGTCGGTGGTGGTGATGCCGAAACTCGACGGACTGTCGCTGGCCCTGATCTACGAGGACGGGCGGCTGGTACGGGCGGTGACCCGCGGCGACGGCACCACCGGCGACGACGTGACCATGCTGGTCCGCGCGCTGGTCGACGGCGTGCCCGAGCGGATCGATGTCCCGGCGCGGGTGGAGGTGCGGGGCGAGGCGGTGATGCTGCGCTCGACCTTCGCGGCCTACAACACCGCCCATCCGGACAAACCGCTGATCAATCCGCGCAACGCCGCGGCGGGCACGCTGCGGGCGAAGGACCCGGCCACGGTCGCCGAGCGGCGGTTGCGCTTCTTCGGCTTCGACCTCGACACCTCGGCCGGCGACGCCGCGGTCGATCTGGAAGAAGGACTGGCGGCCCTGGGCATCGCCGGGGCGCAGATGCGGCACTGCGCCGACGCCGAACAGGCCCAGGCGGCGATCACCGCGATCGAGCAGGGCCGCAACGCGCTGGACTACGACCTCGACGGCGCGGTGCTGCGGCTGGCCGACCGCGACGCCTACGCCGCGGCGGGCACCCGGTCGAACTCGCCGCGCGGCGCGCTGGCGTTCAAGTTCGCGGCCGAGGAGAAGACCACGCTGCTGGCCGACGTGGTCTGGGATGTCGGCAAGACGGGCAAGATCGTCCCGGTCGCCTGGCTGGAGCCGGTGTTCGTGGGCGGCACGACGGTCACGCGGGCCACGCTCGCCAACCAGGAGGTGATCCGCGCCCGCGACATCAAGATCGGTGACACCGTGCTGGTGCGCCGCGCGGGCGACGTGATTCCGTTCGTGGCCGGGGTGCTCGACGCCTCCCGCCGCACCGGCGCGGAGCGCGAGATCGTGCCGCCCACCGCCTGCCCGTCCTGCGCGCAGCCGGTCACCGAGCAGGGCAACAGCCGAGAGTTGTTCTGTACCAACGTTTCCTGCCCCGCCCAGACGGTGCGGAGATTGATCCACTGGGCATCGCGGGCGGCGGCGGACATCGATGCCATCGGCCAGGTGTGGATCGAACGCCTGGCCGAGGCGGGCCTGCTGGAACGCCCGTCGGACTTCTACACGCTGACCAAGGAGCGCCTGCTCGAGTTCGATCGCATCGGTGAGGTCTCGGCCGCCCGCATGATCGAGTCGATCGAGGGCAGCCGCGGGGTCGGGCTGCGCCGCGCGCTGATCGGCCTGGCCATCCCCATGGCCTCCGACGGCACCGCCGCCCGCCTGGCCCGCGCGGGGTTCCGCTCGCTGGAGGAGGTCGCCGACGCGGGGGAGGAACGGCTGGTGGCCGTGGAGGACATCGGGCCGAAGGTCGCCGCCTCCCTCGTCGAGCACCTCACGCGCCTGCGCCCCGAACTGCGGCGATTGCGCGAGGCGGGAGTCTCGCTGGACGTTCGGGAGGAGGACCTGCCGCCGGTCGTCGCGGCCGGTGCGCCGCTCGCGGGCAAGACGGTGGTGATCACCGGCGCGATCAGCGACCCGCGCTCCGGCGAGAAGGTCGCCCGCCCGACATTCCAGCGCCTGTGCGAGAGAGCGGGCGCGACAACGGCATCCTCGGTCTCCGCGAACACCGACATGCTCATCACCGGCGCCGGAGTCGGCGACAGCAAACTGACCAAGGCGGAGAAGCTCGGCGTCGAGGTCATCGATCAGGGCGAGATCTGGAAACTGCTGATCGGCGCCAAGGTCGTCTAGGCCCGGCAGCCGCATCGGCTCTTCCCCGAATTCCCGAACCCGTGTCGATGCACGGAACGGGGTATGCCTTACTCGTATCCTCGGGCCAGCCGACGAAAGGGGTTTCCCGGATGTTCGAGCGCGCGCTACAGAAATCGGTCGAGCTGGTGCTGCGCGGTGGCACCGGGGCGCAGGCGCCACTGGCGATGCGGTATGTGGAACGGCTGCGCCACCGCCACCCGGGCTACTCGCCCGAGGATCTGGCGCGCGGCCTGGAGTCGCGGTACCTGCTGCTGGTGACGGCCAGCGGCACGGCGGCGGGCCTGAGCGCCGTGGTCCCCGGTATCGGCACGCTGATCGGCTTGGCGGTCAGCGGTATCGAATCGGCGTTCTTCCTGGAGGCATCGGCGTTCTACGCGCTGTCGACCGGCGCGCTGTACGGCCTCGAATCGATGTCGCCGCGGCAGCGGCGCGCCCTGGTCGTCGGGGTCGTGGTCGGGGAGAGCGGCGCGGAACTGCTGGGCAAGCGGGCAGGCGAGTCGGCCAAGGACTGGGCGAGCGCGGTCGCGGACAAGCTGCCGGTGGTGCGGTCCATCGACAACTCCCTGGCGCGGCGCTTCATCGTGCAGTTCATCGCCAAGCGCGGCGTGCTCCTGTTCGGCAAGACGCTGCCCGTCGGACTCGGCGCGGTGATCGGCGCGGCCGGAAACCGCGCCCTGGCCCGCAACGTGATCACCAACGCGCACAACATGTTCGGCCCGTCACCGGTGAGCTGGCCGGATACGCGCACGGAGGCGATCGGCGACTGATTCACCGGCGGCTCACGGCCACGAGACGCCCGGCGCCGCCTCGGCGAGCGACCGCGACCCCGTGGCGACAGCGGTGGCGGCGGCCAGGTCCAGCCGCAGCTCCAGATCGGGTGCGGCGGCCGGGCCGTCGTGGTGCGTGACCCCGGTGTCGTCCACCACGAGATGGAACACGGTCTCACCGACGTGCACGGTGACGGTACCGGCGGTGATCCGCTGTGCGACGGCCCGCCCGAGCGGCAGCGCGAACCAGTGCGCGCGCACGGCATCGGTGGGACGGCGTTCACCGAGCAGCCCCGCGCCCCAGTCCGACAGCGCCTCCAGCACCGGCCGCAGCGCCGCCCCGGCGGGCGTGAGTTCGTAGAGCGCGGTCGTCGCGCGCGGCCCGACGCGCTGGCGGGTCAGGATGCCGTCGCGTTCGAGATCCTTGAGCCGGGCGGCCAGGACGTCGGTGCTGATTCCGGGCAGATCGGCGAACAGGTCGCTGTAGCGGCGCGGACCCGGGCAGAGTTCCCGGACCACCAGCAGGCTCCAGCGATCGCCCACCACATCCAGGGCTCGGCTCGCGGCGCAGTAGTGGTCGTAGCTTCGACGTGGCACGATCCCACTCTATCCGGCCGCTTGGAAAATCCAAGTGCATACTTGGAGATTCCAAGTACAGTGAGCGGAAGTCGTTGCGAGAAGGGATGTTCATGCAGGTCAAGCAGTCGAGCAAGCTGTCGGGGGTCTCGTACGAAATCCGCGGACCGGTGGCCGAGCAGGCGGCACGGCTGGAGGCCGAGGGGCATCACGTGGTGAAGCTCAATACCGGCAATCCGCTGCTGTTCGGGTTCGAGGCGCCCGCGGAGATACTGCAGGACATCGTCCGCAACCTGCCGGCCTCCAGCGGCTACTGCACGTCCAAGGGCCTGCTGTCGGCGCGGCGCGCGGTGGTGCAGTACTACCAGACCCTCGGCGTGGCCGATGTCGACGTCGAGGAGGTCTTCCTCGGCAACGGCGTCTCCGAACTGATCATGATGGCCATGACGGCACTGCTCGAGACCGGCGACGAAGTTCTCGTTCCCGCACCGGATTTCCCGCTCTGGACTGCCGCGACCACCCTCAACGGCGGCCGTCCCGTGCACTACGTGTGCGACGAGTCCTCGGAGTGGTACCCGGATATCGCCGACATCGAGGCGAAGATCACCGACCGCACCCGCGCGATCGTCGTCATCAACCCGAACAACCCCACCGGCGCGGTGTACCCGCCCGAGGTGCTGCGGCAGCTCCTCGAGGTCGCCCGCCGCCACCACCTGGTGGTGTTCTCCGACGAGATCTACGACAAGATCCTCTACGACGACCTGCGGCACGTGTCCACCGCCGCGCTCGCCCCCGACCTGCTGTGCCTGACCTTCTCCGGTCTGTCGAAGACCTACCGCTGCGCGGGATTCCGCTCCGGCTGGCTGGTGGTCTCGGGCCCGACACAGCACGCGGAGAGCTACCTGGAGGGCCTGACCATGCTCGCCGGTCTGCGCCTGTGCGCGAATGTCCCTGCGCAGCAGGCGATTCAGGCCGCGCTGGGCGGCCATCAGAGCATCTACGACCTGACCCTGCCCGGCGGGCGGCTGCGCGAGCAGCGCGACCGCGCGTGGGAGGCCCTCAACGCCATTCCCGGCGTGTCGTGTGTGCGGCCCCAGGGCGCGCTCTACGCCTTCCCCCGCATCGACCTCGACATGTACCCGATCCACGACGACGAGCGATTCGTGCTGGACCTGCTGCTGCAGGAGAAGCTGCACATCGTGCAGGGCACCGGTTTCAGCTGGGGGCGCCCGGACCACTTCCGGATCGTCACGCTGCCGCACGCCGACGAACTGGAAGCGATCATCGAGCGCATCGGCCGCTTCCTCGCCACCTACCGCCAGTAATTCCGTTGCGGCGCTGACGAACTCAGGCGCCGGGTTGGTGGGCCCGCACGAAATCGACCACGGCGTCGGTGAATTGATCGTTGACGTCGCTGGCGGCGGTGTGCGCGGCGCCGCGGATCTCGACGTACTCGAGGTGCGGGACCAGGCGGCGGAACTCGGCCACGCCCTGCTCGCTCACCACGTCCGAGAGCCGTCCGCGCACCAGCAGCACGGGCATCGTCAGCTGCCGGGCGGCCTCCTCGAGCACGGCGGTGTGCAGTTCGATGTCCTCGCCCCGGCCGGACATCATCGCCGGATCCCAGTGCCAGTACCAGCGGCCGTCCGCGCGCTTGCGCAGATTGCGGCGCAGGCCGTCGGCGGTGCGCGGCCGGGTGCGGTGCGGCAGGTACTCGGCCACGGCGTCGGCCGCCTCGTCCAGGGTCGCGAAGCCCTCGGGATGTCCGCTCAGGAACTTCAGGACCCGTTCCACGCCTTTGTGTTCCGGGCGCGGCACCACATCGACCAGGACCAACCCGGCGATCAGTTCGCTGCCGGGCCGGGCGGTGGCCAGCAGGCTGGTCAGCCCGCCCATGCTCGCGCCCACCAGGACCGCGGGCCGGCCGAGTTCGGCGAGGATGCCGAGCAGGTCGGCCGTCATGGCCTCGCGGGAGTAGTCGGCGTCGGGCGCCCAGTCGCTCTCGCCGTGCCCGCGCGCGTCCAGCAGCACCGCGCGCAGCCCGACCTTCGCCAGCGCCGCGCCGGAGTCCTTCCAGGAATGCCGGGTCTGTCCGCCGCCGTGCAGGAATACCGCGAGGGGGCCGTCGTCGGGGCCCCAACCCTCGCCCGCGAGCCGGATTCCGCCGTGGCCGCGGAAGGTGAGGCGGCGCGGTTCGGTGAAGTCGGCATCGTTGCTCACCACACGAGCATGACACAGGTTCCAGTTCGGGTATACGCCGTATGAACGATTGTCCCGGTGTTCGCGGGCCGCGCCGCCGGCGGCCGCCCGTGCGGCGCGGACCGCCATGCGCGGGCATCCGTGCAGGTGGTGGCGCTCACAGCGGCACCCCCGATGACCGGCGTTTGCGGGCGCGCTGCTAGGCTCACTGGTCGAAAGACATCCTTTAACGGACCGTCCTGCGAGGCGGGGAAGGAGGTCGGCATGCCTGTGCCCGAAGACAGCGCGGCCAGGTCGAACGCTGCCGAGTATTCGCAGCGGCACGATCCCGAATGGGTTCGCGCCGGCCGCGAGCTGCTGTCGGCGCGGGATGTCGGTCGCACCATCGCGCGCATGGCTCATCAGATCATCGAGAAGACCGCCCTCGATTCCGCGGACCCCGATGTGCCCCGGGTGGTGCTGATCGGAATCCCCACTCGCGGGACCACTCTCGCCGCGCGGCTCACCGACCGGATCGAGGAATTCTCCGGCGTGCGCCCGGCGCTGGGTTCGCTGGACATCACCCTCTACCGCGACGACCTGCGCAATCGGCCGCACCGCCCGCTGGAGCGGACCTCGGTGCCCGAGGGCGGTATCGAGGACACGCTGGTGGTGCTCGTCGACGACGTCCTGTTCTCCGGCCGCAGCGTGCGCTCGGCCCTCGACGGCCTGCGCGATCTCGGCCGCCCGCGCGCGGTGCAGCTGGCCGTGCTGATCGACCGCGGCCACCGCGAACTGCCCATCCGCGCCGACTACGTCGGGAAGAACGTGCCCACCTCCCGCAGTGAGGACATCTCCGTGCTGTTGACCGAACACGACGGCCACGACGGCGTGTACCTGCATCAGGGGGTCGGCCGGTGAGGCATCTGCTGTCGGTCACCGACCTGGACCGGGCCGCGGCCACCGAACTGCTGGACGACGCCCAGCGTTTCGAGCAGGCGCTGCTGGGCCGCGAGGTGCGCAAGCTGCCGACGCTGCGCGGGCGCACCGTGATGACGGTCTTCTTCGAGAACTCCACCCGCACCCGGGTGTCGTTCGAGGTCGCGGGGAAATGGATGAGCGCCGACGTGATCAACGTCAGCGCGTCGAGTTCGTCGGTGTCCAAGGGCGAATCGCTGCGCGACACCGCGCTGACCCTGCACGCCGCGGGCGCCGACGCGCTCATCGTGCGGCACCCGGCCTCCGGCGCGGCCCATCAGATCGCCCGCTGGTTCGGTGAGATGAACGCGGGCGCGGGCGGTTTCGCCGGTCCCGGGCCCGCGGTGATCAACGCCGGGGACGGCATGCACGAACATCCCACCCAGGCATTGCTGGATGCGCTGACCCTGCGGCAGCGGCTCGGTACCCTGGAGGGCAAGCGTGTCGTGATCGTGGGCGACATCCTGCACAGCCGGGTCGCGCGGTCCAACGCGTTCCTGCTGAGCATCCTCGGTGCCGACGTGGTGCTGGTGGCGCCGCGCACGCTGCTGCCCGTCGGCGTGGACGGGTGGCCGGTACGGGTCTCGCATGCGCTGGACGCCGAACTGCCCGGCGCGGACGCCGTGATGATGCTGCGCGTGCAGGCGGAACGGATGAACGGCGGATTCTTCCCCTCGGCACGCGAGTACTCGATCCACTACGGGCTGAACGAGCGGCGGATGGCACTGCTCGACGACCACGCGGTGGTGTTGCATCCGGGACCGATGCTGCGCGGCATGGAAATCGCGGCATCGGTGGCGGACTCACCGAAAGCCGCTGTGCTGCAACAGGTTACAAATGGAGTGCATATGCGGATGGCGGTGCTGTTCCGCCTGCTGATCGGAGCAGGGGAGGCGGTGGCATGAGGATGAGCAACGTGCTGATCAAGAATGTGCGCCTCTACGGCGCGGGCGATCCGGTGGACGTGCTGCTGGCCGATGGCGAGATCCGGGAGATCGGAACGGATCTGGCCGTGGCCGGCACCGGCACCGAGACCGTCGACGGCACCGGTCAATTCCTGCTGCCTGGCTTCGTGGATCTGCACACACACCTGCGCGAGCCCGGCCGCGAGGACACCGAGACCATCGAGTCCGGGTCCGCCGCCGCCGCGCTGGGCGGCTACACCGCCGTGTTCGCGATGGCCAACACCGACCCGGTCGCCGACACCGCCGTGGTCACCGACCACGTGCGGCGGCGCGGGCAGGAGATCGGCCTGGTCGACGTGTATCCGGTCGGCGCGGTCACGGTCGGCCTGCGCGGCAAGCAGCTCGCCGAGATGGGCACCATGGCCGCGGGCGAGGCCGGGGTGCGGATCTTCTCCGACGACGGCCACTGCGTCCACGATCCGCTGATCATGCGCCGCGCCCTGGAGTACGCGAACTCGCTGGGCGTGCTCATCGCCCAGCACGCGGAGGAGCCACGGCTGACCGACGGCGCGGTGGCGCACGAGGGCCCGACCGCGGCCCGGCTCGGCCTGGCCGGGTGGCCGCGCGCCGCGGAGGAGTCGATCGTGGCCCGTGACGCGCTGCTGGCCCGCGACGCCGGCGCCCGCGTGCACATCTGCCACGCCTCCACCGCGGGCACCGTCGAATTGCTGAAATGGGCGAAGGGCCAAGGCATTTCGATCACCGCCGAGGTGACCCCGCACCATCTGCTGCTCGACGACTCCCGGTTGGAGACCTACGACGCGGTGAACCGGGTGAACCCGCCGCTGCGCGAGCCCTCCGACGCGGCCGCGCTGCGGCAGGCGCTGGCCGACGGCGTGATCGACTGCGTCGCCACCGACCACGCCCCGCACGCCGAGCAGGACAAGTGCTGCGAATTCGCCGCGGCCCGGCCCGGCATGCTCGGGCTGGAGACCGCGCTGTCGATCGTGGTCGCGACGATGCTCGAGCCCGGCCTGCTGGACTGGCGCGGCATCGCCCGCGTGCTGAGCGAGAACCCCGCGCGGATCGCGGGACTCGACGATCAGGGCCGGCCGCTCGCGGTAGGCGAACCGGCGAACCTGGCGCTGGTCGACCCGGACACCTCGTGGACGGTGCGGGCGACGGAGCTGGCGAGCATTTCCAAGAACACGCCGTACGAGGCGATGACCCTGCCCGCGCGGGTGACGGCGACGTTCCTGCGCGGCCGGATCACCGCCCGCGACGGCAAAGCGGTGGGGAGACCCTAGATGGAGCGAACGCTGTGGGTGCTGGCGTTTCTGGCGCTGTTCCTGCTGTGCCTGTGGCTGATGTACCGGGCGTGGCAGGGCAAGGCGCGGCGGCAGGCGTCCTCGATCGGGGACCTGCCCGCGGTGCCCGCCGACCTCGGGGCGCAGCTGCTGGAACCGACCACGGGGCTCTACCTCGGCAGCACGCTGGCGCCGAGCTGGATCCAGCGGATCACGGTCGGCGACCTGGGTTTCCGCGCCACGGCGGAGCTGACCCGGTTCGAGCGGGGCATCCTGCTCGAGCGCGACGGCGCGGCCGCGATCTGGATTCCGCAGGAATCGGTCACGGCGGTCCGCACCGAACGCGGGCACGCGGGCAAGGTAATGACGGAAGATGGTGTGCTGGTAATTCGCTGGACGCTGCCGACCGGCACCGAGGTGGACACCGGGTTCCGCGGTGACGACAAGACGGTGTATCCGGCCTGGACGAAGGGCGCGACCGGCACGATGACGGGAGACGAGAACACGTGAACAACGCGGTGATGGTGCTGGAGGACGGCCGGGTGTTCCGCGGCTCGGCCTTCGGCGCCGAGGGCGAGACGCTGGGCGAGGCGGTGTTCTGCACCGCGATGACGGGATACCAGGAGACGCTGACCGATCCGAGCTACCACCGGCAGATCGTGGTGGCGACGGCGCCGCAGATCGGCAACACCGGCTGGAACGACGAGGACGACGAGTCGAAGAAGATCTGGGTGGCCGGGTACGCCGTGCGCGACCCCGCCCGCCGGGTCTCCAACTGGCGGGCCACCACTTCGCTGCCCGAGGAACTGCGCCGCCAGAACGTGGTCGGCATCGCGGGCATCGACACCCGCGCGCTGGTCCGCCACCTGCGCACCCGCGGCTCGATGAAGGCGGGCATCTTCTCCGGCCCGGCCGCCGACGCCGCGGTGGACGAGTTGCTGGGCCGGGTCACCGGGCAGCCCTCGATGCTGGGCGCCGACCTGGCCGGCGAGGTCAGCACCGACGACGTCTACACGATCGAAGCCGGCGGGGCGGTGGGTGGGAAAGGTACTGCCGAGCACCGGTTCACCGTGGTCGCGGTCGACCTGGGGATCAAGACCAACACGCCGCGCATGTTCGCCCAGCGCGGGATGCGGGTGCACGTGGTGCCGTCGAGCGTCACTGTGGACCGGATCAGGGAGCTGCGGCCCGACGGTGTGTTCCTGTCCAACGGCCCCGGCGATCCGGCCACGCAGGACGACGCCGTGGATCTCACCAAAGCCATTCTGGGCGAAGGGATTCCGCTGTTCGGCATCTGCTTCGGCAATCAGATCCTGGGCCGCGCGCTGGGCCTGGGCACCTACAAGATGAAGTTCGGCCACCGCGGCATCAACGTGCCGGTCGTCGACCACGCCACCGGGCAGGTCTCGATCACCGCGCAGAACCACGGATTCGCGCTGGAAGGCGAGGCCGGGCAGCGTTTCGACACCCCGTTCGGCGCCGCGGAGGTCAGCCACACCTGCGCCAACGACGGCACCGTCGAGGGCGTGCGGCTGGTGGACGGCCGCGCCTTCTCCGTGCAGTACCACCCGGAAGCCGCCGCCGGGCCCCATGATGCCGCTTATCTCTTCGACCGTTTCGCCGGTCTCATGGAAGGAGCCTGATGCCCCGCCGCGAGGATCTACGCCACATCCTGGTGATCGGCTCGGGCCCGATCGTGATCGGCCAGGCCTGCGAGTTCGACTACTCCGGCACCCAGGCGTGCCGGGTGCTGCGGTCGGAGGGCCTGCGCGTCTCGCTGGTCAACTCCAATCCGGCCACCATCATGACCGACCCGGAGTTCGCCGACTCCACCTACGTGGAGCCCATCACGCCCGAATTCGTCGAGAAGGTCATCGACAAGGAGCGCCCCGACGCGATTCTCGCGACGCTGGGTGGCCAGACCGCGCTCAACACCGCGGTCGCGCTGCACGAGCGCGGCGTACTGGAGAAGTACGGCGTCGAGCTGATCGGCGCCGACTTCGAAGCCATCCAGCGCGGTGAGGACCGGCAGAAGTTCAAGGACATCGTCGCCGAGGTCGGCGGCGAGTCCGCGCGCTCCAAGGTCTGCTACACCATGGACGAGGTCCGCGACACCGTGGCGGACCTGGGCTTCCCGGTGGTGGTACGGCCGTCGTTCACCATGGGCGGGCTGGGCTCGGGCATGGCCTACAACGACGAGGACCTCGACCGCATCGCCGGCGGCGGCCTCGCCGCGTCCCCGACGGCCAACGTGCTCATCGAGGAATCCATCCTGGGCTGGAAGGAATTCGAGCTCGAGTTGATGCGCGACGGTCGCGACAATGTCGTGGTGGTCTGTTCCATCGAGAACGTCGACCCGATGGGCGTGCACACCGGCGACTCGATGACCGTCGCGCCCGCGATGACGCTGACCGACCGCGAGTATCAGAAGATGCGCGATCTCGGCATCGCCATCCTGCGCGAGGTCGGCGTCGACACCGGCGGCTGCAACATCCAGTTCGCGGTCAACCCCGCCGACGGCCGCCTGATCGTCATCGAGATGAACCCGCGTGTCTCGCGCTCATCGGCGCTGGCCTCCAAGGCGACCGGGTTCCCGATCGCCAAGATCGCCGCCAAGCTGGCCATCGGCTACACCCTCGACGAGATCGTCAACGACATCACCAAGGAGACCCCGGCCTGCTTCGAGCCCACGCTGGACTACGTGGTCGTGAAGGCGCCGCGGTTCGCGTTCGAGAAGTTCCCGGGCGCCGATCCGACGCTGACCACCACCATGAAGTCGGTCGGCGAGGCGATGAGCCTGGGCCGCAACTTCGCCGAGGCGCTGGGCAAGGTGCTGCGCTCGCTGGAGACCAAGGCCACCGGCTTCTGGACCCTGCCCGACGGTGAATGGACCGATCCCGCGGCGATTCTGGAAGACCTGCGGACACCCACCGAGGGCCGCATCTATCAGGTCGAGCGGGCGCTGCGGCTGGGCGCGACCATCGAAGACGTCGCCGCCGCCTCGGGGATCGACCCGTGGTTCGTGGCCGAGGTCGCCGCCCTGGTGGACCTGCGCATCGACATCCTCGCCGCGCCGGTCCTCGACGAGCGGCTGCTGCGCCGGGCCAAGCACTACGGGCTGTCCGACCGTCAGCTCGCCGCGCTGCGCCCGGAGCTGGCCGGTGAGACCGGCGTGCGCGAACTGCGCCACCGCCTCGGCGTGCGCCCGGTGTACAAGACCGTCGACACCTGCGCCGCGGAGTTCGAGGCCAAGACGCCGTACCACTACTCCAGCTACGAGCTGGACCCGGCGGCGGAATCCGAGGTGGCGCCGCAGCCCGAGCGCGACAAGGTGATCATCCTCGGCTCCGGCCCCAACCGCATCGGCCAGGGCATCGAGTTCGACTACTCCTGCGTGCACGCCGCCCAGACCCTGTCCGCGGCCGGGTACGAGACGGTGATGGTCAACTGCAATCCGGAGACCGTCTCCACCGACTACGACACCGCCGATCGCCTCTACTTCGAGCCGCTCACCTTCGAGGACGTCCTCGAGGTGTATCACGCCGAACGTGAATCCGGCACGGTCGCGGGCGTCATCGTGCAGCTGGGCGGGCAGACCCCGCTGGGCCTGGCGCAGCGGCTCACCGACGCCGGGGTCCCCGTGGTCGGCACCTCCGCGGCCGCCATCGATCTGGCCGAGGACCGCGGGGAGTTCGGTGACGTGCTGGTCGCGGCCGGGCTGCCGGCGCCGAAGTACGGCACCGCCACCACCTTCGGGCAGGCCAAGGAGATCGCCGCCGAGATCGGTTACCCGGTGCTGGTCCGCCCGTCCTACGTGCTCGGCGGGCGCGGCATGGAGATCGTCTACGACGAGACCTCGCTGGAGGGTTACATCTCCCGCGCCACCGAGCTGAGCCCGGAGCATCCGGTACTGGTGGACCGGTTCCTGGAGGACGCCATCGAGATCGACGTCGACGCCCTGTGCGACGGCGAGGAGGTCTACCTGGGCGGCGTGATGGAGCACATCGAGGAGGCCGGTATCCATTCCGGTGACTCGGCGTGCGCGTTGCCGCCGATCACGCTGGGCCGCAGCGACATCGAGGCCGTCCGCCGCTCCACCGCGGCCCTGGCCCAGGGTATCGGCGTGCGCGGCCTGCTCAACGTGCAGTACGCGCTCAAGGACGACGTGCTCTACGTCCTCGAGGCCAATCCCCGTGCGAGCCGGACGGTTCCGTTCGTGTCCAAGGCGACGGCGGTGCCGCTGGCCAAGGCCGCGGCGCGAATCATGCTCGGCGCCACCATCGCCGAACTGCGAAAGGAGGGCATGCTGCCCGCCGAGGGCGACGGCGGGCACGCGCCGCTGGACGCGCCCGTCGCGGTCAAGGAGGCGGTGCTGCCGTTCCACCGGTTCCGCCGCCCCGACGGCACCGGCATCGACTCGCTGCTGTCGCCGGAGATGAAGTCCACCGGCGAGGTGATGGGCATCGACGCCGACTTCGGCACCGCCTTCGCCAAGAGCCAGGCCGCGGCCTACGGGTCGCTGCCGGTCGCGGGCACCGTGTTCGTCTCCATCGCCAACCGCGACAAGCGGGCGATGGTGTTCCCGGTGAAGCGGCTGCACGACCTCGGCTTCCGCATCCTCGCCACCGACGGCACGGCGGAGATGTTGCGGCGCAACGGAATTCCGTGCGAGCCGGTGCGCAAGCACTCCGAGCCGGGGCCGTCGGGCGAGCCGACGATCGTCGACCACATCAAGGATGGTGAGATCGACATCGTGTTCAATACCCCGTACGGCAATTCGGGGCCGCGCGTCGACGGATACGAGATCCGCAGCGCAGCGGTGGGTGTGAGCATTCCGTGTATTACGACGGTGCAGGGTGCGGCCGCGGCCGTGCAGGGTATCGAGGCAACGATCAACGGCGGTATCGGGGTGCGCTCGCTGCAAGAGTTGCACGCCGTACTTCGGGGCTGACTGAAGGAGACGATACGGTGGGAACCATCGGGTTTGGCGCGGGACCGCGACCGGTAGGCGCTGGACGAGTGAAGCCGCGGCGCCGCGCGATCGACGGCGCCGTGGTGGCCCCGCCCGGCGGCGGGGATGTCCGGCCGATGCGGAAGGTGGGCGGTTACAGCACCGTCGGCTTCCGCGCGACGCCGCCCATCGACCGCAAGCCGGCGGCCGAGCCGGAGCTCACGGCGACCGAG
The DNA here is from genome assembly GCF_014466955.1 of Nocardia wallacei. Taxonomy (NCBI): domain Bacteria; kingdom Bacillati; phylum Actinomycetota; class Actinomycetes; order Mycobacteriales; family Nocardiaceae; genus Nocardia; species Nocardia wallacei. Next base: position 3,278,906 of record NZ_AP023396.1, read on the forward strand.
CGCGAGCTGGCGGCGATCGACCGCGAACTCGCCGCCATCGACCGGGAGCTGGCGGCCGCGGACCGGGAGCTGGCGGGCTCCGGCACGGCCCCCGAGGCCCGGCTCGCCGGAGTTCCCGAGGCGTTCGCCGGTGTGCCGGGCCTCGGCGCGGTCGCCGACGTGCCACCGGGCGCGCGGCTCGCCGCAGCCCACCGATGACGTCGTTCGGCGCGCGGCTGCGGCACGAGATGCGGCAGCACGGGCCGTTGTGTGTCGGCATCGACCCGCACCCGCAGTTGCTGCGGGACTGGGAGCTGTCGGAGGACATCGACGGCCTGAAACGGTTCGCCGACGCGTGCGTGGACGCCTTCGCGGGCCGGGTGGCCCTGGTGAAGCCGCAGGTGGCGTTCTTCGAGGCGTACGGCTCCGGCGGTTTCATGGTGCTCGAGGACACCATCGCCGCGCTGCGCGACTCCGGCACGCTGGTGCTCGCCGACGCCAAGCGCGGCGACATCGGCTCCACCATGGCCGCCTACGCCGCGGCCTGGCTCGGTGACGGACCGCTGGGCAGCGATGCCGTCACGGTGTCGCCGTATCTCGGATTCGGTTCGCTCGCACCGGCATTGGAGCTGGCCGAGATGAACCGCCGCGGCCTGTTCGTGCTGGCGGCCACCTCCAATCCGGAGGCCGCCGGTCTGCAGCGCACCGTCACCGCCGACGGCCGGACCGTCGCCCAGGGCATGGTCGACGACGTCGCGGTGCGCAACGTGGGCGCCGCCTTCGGCTCGGTTGGAGTCGTCGTGGGCGCCACGCTGACCGAGATCCCGAATCTGTCCCTGCTCAACGGTCCGATCCTGATGCCGGGCGTGGGCGCGCAGGGCGGGGGACCGGAGTCGGTCCGCGCCCTGATTCCGGCGGGCAGCCACGCCGCGGTGCTGCCGAACGTGTCGCGCGAACTGTTGCGGGCCGGGCCGGACGTCTCGGCCCTGCGTGAGCGGCTCGAGCGGCTGCGCGACGATTTCGCGTTCCTTCAGGCCTGAGCCGCCGCCGTCCCGGGCTCCCCGCACATCGGAGATCCGGGCGGTGGCGGCCGCCGCGGATACCGACGAAACTGGTCTGTTTGCCCGGATGGGCCCGCTGCCGCTCCCGGCCCTCGTGGCCGTCCGGGAATCACACCCCTGTGTTTTCCGCTGTCAGCGCCCCGCGGAGGCCGTGGCGCGCGGCCTCCGGACCGGATGCCGGTACCGCTCTCGTGACCCGAATCAGGTGCCTCGAACCGCGACACGCAGGCATGAAAACGTGCGACACGCCGAAAAATCGAGAAAAGTCCTGGTCGCGCGATAACGGGCCGATTACGACCGCTTCGGTCACTCGCCCAATCGGTCAGGTGCCCGGTAGCCGACCGTATAACCGCAGGCCACGCGGCTGCGAGCGGATCCGGCGGTAGGATCTGCGCTAGCGGCTCGAGTGTGCGCGAAGGTCCGCCCGGGTGCCCGCCACCCTGCCCGAATCCCGCGCTGACCTGGGGGGTGGGTTCGCAATCGGCACGCCGCGTGGGTACGGTCGCACAGACCGCCGGGTTACCGGCGGGAGATTAAGCAATGAACGATGAGACGGAGGAACCGTGGCCCTTCCCCAGCTGACTGACGAGCAGCGCGCCGCTGCTTTGGAGAAGGCGGCTGCCGCTCGCCGCGCTCGGGCAGAGCTCAAGGAGCGCTTGAAGCGTGGCGGCACCGACCTGAAGACGGTCCTGAAGGATGCCGAGACCGACGAGGTCCTGGGCAAGATGAAGGTGTCGGCGCTGCTGGAGGCCCTGCCCAAGGTCGGCAAGGTCAAGGCGGCGGAGATCATGACCGAGCTGGAGATCGCTCCGACGCGCCGCCTGCGCGGTCTGGGCGACCGCCAGCGCAAGGCGTTGCTGGCGAAGTTCGACCAAGCCTGATCCGAGGGTGGTCGAGCATTCGCAGAAGGGTCGGCTGGTAGTACTGGTCGGCCCCTCGGCCGTCGGCAAGTCCACCGTGGTCCGCTGTGTCCGCGAGCGGCTGCCCGACCTGGTTTTCAGTGTGTCGGCCACCACCCGGGCCCCGCGGCCCGGGGAGGTCGACGGCCGGGACTACCGGTTCGTGACCAGGGCCGAGTTCGACGCCATGATCGAACAGGGGGAATTGCTCGAGTGGGCCGACATTCACGGCGGCCTGCAGCGGTCCGGCACCCCGGCCGCACCCGTACGGGCGGCGCTCGCCGCCAATCTGCCCGTGCTCGTGGAGGTCGACCTGGCGGGGGCGCGGCAGATCCGCACCACCATGCCGGAGGCCCTTCTGGTCTTCCTCGCGCCACCGAGCTGGGACGAACTCGTCGCCCGGCTGACCGGTCGCGGCACCGAATCGCCCGAGGTCATCGAGCGTCGGCTGCAGACCGCGAGGACCGAACTCGCCGCATGTGACGAGTTCGACACCGTGATCGTGAACGACGACCTGACCAGCGCCTGTGAGCAGTTGGTATCGTTATTCGTTAGCACAAATTCGAGATGAGGGCGGCGGAATCGTCCCGTCGCCTCCGAATTTGCCGTAAGACCCCGATTCCCACCACGACCCGCAGGAGCCTCCTCAGTGAGCGACACCAAGACCGTGCCCGCGTACGACACTCCGGTCGGCCTCACCAACCCGCCGATCGACGAGCTGCTCGAGCGCACGTCGTCCAAGTACGCGCTGGTCATCTACGCGGCCAAGCGGGCGCGTCAGATCAACGACTACTACAACCAGCTCGGCGACGGCATCCTCGAGTACGTGGGCCCGCTGGTCGAGCCGGGCCTGCAGGAGAAGCCGCTGTCGGTGGCGATGCGCGAGATCCACGCCGATCTGCTCGAGCACTCCGAAGGCGAGTGAGCCAGCGGCGCCGCCGCCCACCCATCTCCACCGGACGAAGAGGCTTAGTCAGATGCGGATCGTTGTCGGCGTGGGCGGCGGTATCGCCGCCTACAAGGCCTGCTCGCTCGTTCGCAAGTTCACCGAGACCGGGCACGACGTCCGGGTGATCCCCACCGAGTCGGCGCTGCAGTTCGTCGGCCGGGCCACCTTCGAGGCGCTGTCGGGCAATCCCGTGCACACCGGCGTCTTCGCCGACGTGCCCGAGGTGCCGCACGTCCGCCTCGGCCAAGAGGCCGATCTGGTCGTGATCGCCCCCGCGACGGCCGACCTGATGGCCCGCTCCGCGCTGGGCCGCGCCGACGATCTGCTCACCGCGACCCTGCTGACCGCACGATGTCCCGTGCTGTACGCCCCGGCCATGCACACCGAGATGTGGGAGCATCCGGCCACGGTGGCGAACGTCGCGACGCTGCGGGCGCACGGCGCGATCGTCATGGAACCGGCCGCGGGCAGGCTGACCGGCGCCGACACCGGCCCGGGGCGACTGCCCGAGCCGGAGGAGATCTTCGCGCTGGCGTCGCTGCTGCTGGAGCGCTCCGACGCCATCCCGCGCGATCTGACGGGCCGCCGCATCGTGGTCTCCGCGGGTGGAACCCGCGAGCCGCTGGATCCGGTGCGCTTCCTGGGCAATCGCAGCTCCGGTAAGCAGGGTTTCGCGCTGGCCCGGCTGGCCGCGCAGCGCGGCGCGCACGTCACGCTGGTCGCGGGCAACACCATCGGCCTCGAACCGCCCGCCGCGGTGGAACTGGTGCATGTCACGACGGCCGAACAGCTCGGCGTCGCGGTCGACAAGCACGCGGTCGGCGCCGACGCGGTGATCATGGCCGCCGCGGTGGCCGACTTCCGGCCCACCAACGTGGCCGCGGCCAAGATCAAGAAGGGTGTGGACGAGCCGGACCGGATCGACCTCACCAAGAATCGCGACATTCTGGCCGGGCTGGTGCAGGCCCGGCACGACGGGCAGCTGCCCGGACTGGCCATCGTCGGCTTCGCTGCGGAGACCGGCGACGAGCACGGCGACGTGCTCACCCACGCGCGCGCCAAACTCGAGCGGAAGGGCTGCGACCTGCTGGTTGTCAATGCCGTCGGTGAGGGTAAGGCGTTCGAGGTGGACAACAACGACGGCTGGCTGCTCGGCGCCGACGGCACCGAGCAGGCTCTCGACCACGGGTCGAAGCTGCTGCTGGCCAGTCGCGTGCTGGATGCGCTGGGACCGCTGTTGCGCTGAGGCGCAAACGGTTTCGGCCTAGCATGCGAATACGCGTTCGGTGCACAATGGCATCGAGCGCGATAGTGCACCGACTGCCGAAACGGAGCCCTGTGGAGGCGGTAGCGGGTGGCGACGGCGGTAGATGCTGGTCACGGCACTGCCGCGGTGCGCTGGGACCGTACCGCGTCGGTGGTTTGGAATAGTCTGAGGTAAAGGGTTGTGCTGTGGCGCGAGTTCGCTACTGTCGCAACTCGGTACCAGACCCGTTGAGGGAGAGGGAAAAACTGTGCGCACGTCCGGTAGCCGGCTATTCACCAGCGAGTCCGTGACCGAGGGTCATCCCGACAAGATCTGTGATGCCATCAGCGATTCCGTTCTCGACGCGCTGCTCGCGCAGGATCCCCGCAGCCGCGTCGCGGTGGAGACCTTGGTGACGACGGGCCAGGTGCATGTCGCGGGCGAGGTCACCACCGAGGCCTACGCCGACATCCCGACCATCGTGCGCGAGAAGGTGCTCGAGATCGGATACGACTCGTCCGCAAAGGGTTTCGACGGCGCGTCCTGCGGTGTCAATGTCGCGATCGGCGCGCAGTCGCCCGATATCGCCCAGGGTGTGGACACCTCGCACGAGGCCCGCGTCGGCGGCTCCGATGACGAGATCGAGCGCCAGGGCGCCGGCGACCAGGGCCTGATGTTCGGCTACGCCACCCGGGAGACCCCGGAGTTGATGCCGCTGCCGATCGCGCTGGCGCACCGGCTGTCGCGGCGGCTCACCGAGGTCCGCAAGTCCGGCGTGCTGCCGTACCTGCGGCCCGACGGCAAGACCCAGGTCACCATCGAGTACGACGGCACCAAGCCGGTCCGGCTGGACACGGTGGTGCTGTCCACCCAGCACGCCGCCGACATCGACCTGGACAACCTGCTCGCCCCCGACATCCGCGAGAAGGTCGTGGAGTCGGTGCTGGCCGATCTGGAACTGCCCGAGCCGCTGAACACCTCCGATTTCCGGCTGCTGGTGAACCCGACCGGCAAGTTCGTCCTCGGTGGCCCGATGGGCGACGCCGGTCTCACCGGTCGCAAGATCATCGTCGACACCTACGGCGGCATGGCCCGCCACGGCGGTGGCGCGTTCTCCGGCAAGGACCCGTCGAAGGTGGACCGCTCGGCCGCCTACGCCATGCGGTGGGTCGCCAAGAACGTCGTCGCGGCCGAACTCGCCGAGCGGGTCGAGGTGCAGGTCGCCTACGCCATAGGCAAGGCGGCGCCGGTGGGCCTGTTCGTGGAGACGTTCGGTACCGAGCAGGTGGACCCGGCCAAGATCTCCACCGCCATCGCCGAAGTGTTCGACCTGCGGCCCGGCGCGATCATCCGCGATCTGGACCTGCTGCGCCCGATCTACGCGCCGACTGCGGCGTACGGCCACTTCGGCCGTACCGATATCGACCTGCCGTGGGAGAGCACCGACCGCGCGGGCAAGCTGCGCGCGGCAGTGGGACTGTGATCGTGTCCGTCGACGGTGCCGGTCGGCCGCGCGCGGCCGCCGGGCGGTAATTGACCGAGGCCGCGCCCGAGGCGGCAGCCGCTGCGCCCCGCAAGGGCAAGCAGGCTGCCGCCGTCGCGTCGGTGCGCCCGATCGCGCGGGTGCTGCCGATGCTCGAACCCGCCCACCTGGACCGGGATTTCGACTACCTGGTCCCCGCCGAGATGGACGCGCTCGCCCAGCCGGGTGTGCGCGTCCGGGTGCGTTTCTCGGGCCGCCTCATCGACGGTTTCATCCTGGACCGCCTCGACCACACCGACCACACCGGAAAGCTGATGCGGCTCGAGCGGGTGGTCTCCGGCGAACAGGTCCTCACACCGGAAATTCTCCGTCTCGTCACCGCGGTCGCGGCCCGGTGCGCGGGCACCCGCGCCGACGTCCTCCGCCTGGCGATACCCCCGCGCCACGCCAGGGTGGAGTCGGAAAAGCCACGTGGGCAGGAGGATTCGGGTGCCGCCTCGGTATCGGAGGCGGTCGTGAACGAACGGGCCTCCGGCGAAAGCGGCGACGGGCGTTCGGATTCGGTGGGGACCGAACTGGATTCGGCCTCGATCGATGCGAGTGCCGAGGCAGTGGAGAAGACGTCGGATACCGGACGCCGGGCTTCGTTGGGGCCGGAGTCGGATTCGGTGTGGCCCGGTCCGAACAGCCGAGCCGGAGGTGCGCGGCGCGCGGGGGGTCCGGAAGTGGTTGTGTCCGAGCTGGATTCGGGATCGTCCGGTGTGATCGACGGTGCCGACGGTGTGCCGGTCGACGGAGAAGGGGCGAGCCGGGGCCGGGTGGGAGCCACGGCGGATCCGGCTTCGCCCGTTGATCTTTCGCGGTATGCGGGGTGGGAGAAGTATCGGCACGGGATGTCGTTCCTGAGTGCGCTGGCGGGCGGAAAGGGGCCGCGGGCGGCGTGGCAGGCGGTGCCGGGGGAGGAGTGGGCGCGGCGGCTGGCCGAGTTGGCGGCGGTGGTGGTGGGGAGCGGGCGCAGTGCCGTGCTGATCGTCCCCGATCAGCGGGATCTGGATCGGCTGTCCGCGGCGTGTGCGGAATCGGTGGGAGACGCGGCGGTCGGGCTGGCGGCCGGGCTCGGGCCCGCCGCGCGATACCGGCGGTGGTTGGCCATCCTGCGCGGTACTGCGCGGGTGGTGATCGGTACGCGCAGTGCGGTTTTCGCGCCGGCGCGGGATCTCGGCCTGATCGCGATCTGGGACGACGGGGACGACACCTACGCCGAGCCCCGGGCGCCGTACCCGCACGCGCGGGAGGTGGCGATGCTGCGCGCACACGAGACCGGCGCCGCGTTCGTGGCGGGCGGGTTCGCGCGGACCGCCGAGATCCAGGCCGTCGTGGCCTCCGGGTGGGCGCACGACCTGATCGCCGATCGCGCGGTCGTGCGGCGGTTCGCGCCGCGGATCAGCGCGCCCGGCGACAGTGACGTCGCTCTGGAACGGGACCCGGTCGCGCAGGCCGTGCGCATCCCGGCGGTGGCGTTCACCGCGGCCCGCAAGGCACTCGCCGCCGGGCAGCCGGTCCTGGTCCAGGTGCCGCGCCGCGGTTACGTGCCCGCCCTCGCCTGTGCCAAATGCCGCGTCCCCGCCCGGTGCCGACACTGCAACGGGCCGCTGGCGCTACCCGACACCGACGCCCCCCGATCCGCGAAGGTCGCTGCGCGACACAACGATCCGACCACGCGCCCTTCCGCGCGGCGCCGCGGCACGACCACTGATGCCGGGGCCGCTGCTCGCGCCATGCCCTTCGACGAGTCCGCTGCGGCGACCGGAGAACGGCGGGATCCGTCGGCCCGGCCGGAACCGAGGGCTCCCGCGGCGCGTCCACCCTCGGCCCGGGAGCTGGGGGTCGCGTTGTCGCGCAGCGCGTCCGAGCCGGTGGCGCACAGCCCGAGCTGCCGCTGGTGCGGGAAGACCGAACCCGTGTTCCGGTGTGGGTCCTGTGGGTCCCGGGCATTGCGCGCGGTGGTCATCGGGGCGGCGCGGACGGCGGAGGAGTTGGGCCGGGCGTTTCCCGAGGTGCCGATCCGGGCGTCGGGTGGTGCGGCCGTGCTGGATGCGGTGTCCGGCGAGGCGCAGGTGGTGGTCGCGACCATCGGCGCCGAACCGGCGACCCCGGACGGCTACGGGGTGGCGCTGCTGCTCGACGGCTGGGCGCTGTTGGGCCGCGCGGACCTGCGGGCGGCGGAGGACGCGCTGCGGCGGTGGATGTCGGCCGCGACGCTGGTGCGGTCGTCCGGGCAGGTGATCGTCATGGCGGAGCCGTCCGTGCCCACCGTGCAGGCGCTGGTGCGCTGGGATCCGGTGGGGCACGCGAGATTCGAGCTGGAGTCCCGCACCGAGGTGCGCTTCCCGCCCGCCGTCCGCTTCGCCGCGATCGACGGCACCACCGAGTCCATCGCCGAATTGCTCGGCGAGGCACAGCTTCCCGACGGAGTGGAGATGCTGGGACCCGTGCCGCTGCCGCCCGGGGCGCGAAAGCCGTTCTCCTCCGGCGATTCCCCGGCCGAGGTGGAGCGGATGATCCTGCGCGCGGACCGCGCTCGCGGCGCTGCCCTCGCCCGCGCTCTCGGCGCCGCCCAGGCCGTCCGCAGCACCCACCGCTCGGACGCGCCACTGCGGGTGCAGATAGACCCTATCGATATCGGCTGATCGAGCCCGAGCGCGGTGTCGTGGACGCCGTGTCGTGGACGCCGATCACCTCGAGTCCGGCTGCGGCGGCGAGGGACCGGTAGCCGTCGGCGGTGCGTCTTTTCGCGGCTTGCTCCGGGAAAGTACCCGCCCGAATTTCCGATCGTCTTGGACGAATGGGATCGCTCAGGTCATCGCCGCGAGTCGCGACCGCATGTCGAGTTGCCGCCGACCGCGCAGCGTGTACAGCACGAGCAGCCCGATGATCGCCCACTGCACCGGGTTCATCAGGGCGACGGTCACCGAGACCGGCAGCGCGTAGATCAGCGCCAGGCGCAGCACGGCGTCGGCGGCGAGCCCGGCACCCCACACCGCCGTCGAGCTCCGGAATGCCCGCCGCACCTCGTGATCGCTGTGCCACAAGGCGTCCCAGCGCGCGGCCGACTCCGCGCCGGGCGCGTGCAGGCGCTGCGCCAGGCCGTACATGGCCGGACGGCCGACCACGCAGCTGCCCAGCAGCAGCGCACTGACCACCGCCGAACTGATGGGGTCCTTCACCAGCATCATCCGCTCGTCGCCGCCGAGCAGTGCCAGTGCCAGCCCGAGCAGGTTCAGTGCGAACGCGAACGCCGCCAGACCGTCGACCTTGCGCTGCGCCGCCGCGACACCGGCCGCCCAGAGCCCCGACACGATCGTCGAGCACAGCAGCGCGGCGAAGTCGCTGTACCCGGCTCCGCTCAGCAGGTAGTAGACGGCGGGCGACAACCCGATACTCGCCGCGAGGAACAGCAAGTTGCGTGCTCGGCCCGACCGCGGCTCGGCGGTCGCGGTCATCGGATCTCCTGGGAGACGTTGTGATTCATGGCTCGAACGCTATCGGCGGGGCCGTGTCGACCGCTTGGGTGCGCGGGTGGAGATCGAGATCTCCACCCGGGGGCCGAGCCCGCCCGCCTCCGCGGCCGCGACAATGCTGGTGCGGGGACGACCGCGAAGGAGAGTGATGCGACGGCTACGGCGCGCCGCCCGGGTGTTGTTCGGCGGCGACCCGGAATCCAGCCCGCTCACGCAGGTGATCGGCACGATGCTGCTGGCGGTGAACCTGGTGTTCAACCATCGCCAGCCGGTGCCGGGGTGGCTGTGGTGGACGCTCGGCGCGACCTACGTGTGCTGGGTGCTGTTCACCGCGGGCATCTCGCGGTGGCCGCGGCCGGCCTTCGCGGCGCTGGTGTGCTGCGCCCTGATCAGTGCGGCGGCGGTCGGACCGGCGCCGGACTCGTCGGTGCTGGTCATGCTGTGCGTGGCGGCCAGCGTCCTCGCTCAGCATCTGGTGCCGAGCGTCGCCGCCATCCTGTTCGTGTTCGCGGGCTGCCTGGTCGCGCTCGTCGCCGGCGGGCTGATCGCGGGGCGGTCGGCGGGCACCGTGGCCGCGCATGCCGCGATCCTCGTCATCCTGGTGCTGCTGGGCCTGTATCGGCGGCAGTACCGGATGCGGGTCCGGGAGACCGAGATGCTGCTGGCGCAGACGCGGCGCGCGCAACACGAGCATGCCCGCGCCGCCGCCCTGGACGAGCGGGCGCGCATCGCCCGCGAGATGCACGACGTGCTGGCGCATTCGCTCGGCGCGCTCACGGTGCAGTTGGACGTCGCCGAGGGACTGCTCAGCGAAAAAGGTGATGTGGCAGGCGCGCTGGCCCGGCTGCGGCAGTCGCGCCGGCTCGCCGCAGACGGCCTGGCCGAGGCGCGCAGCGCGGTGGCCGCCCTGCGCAGCGACGTGCCGCCGCTGCCGGAAGCGGTGCGCGAGTTGGCGGAAAGCTTTCGGCGCGACCATCATCTGGAAGTGAGCTGCCGGGTCGATGGTCCGGCGCGGACGGTCGGACCGGCGTCCACGGTCTCGCTGCTGCGCGCGGCGCGCGAAGCCCTGACCAACGCGGGCAGGCACGCGCCGGGCGAATCGGTGACCGTCACCCTGCGGTTCGCGCCCGGCCGGGTTCGATTGTCGGTGCGAAACCCGTTGCCGGCCATAGTGTCCCAGTACCGGCCGAGCGGCAGCGGGTATGGTCTGATCGGGATGCGCGAGCGGATCGCGCTGGTCGGCGGCACGCTGTCCGCCGGTCCGGACGGCGACGGCTGGCTGGTGACGGCGGAGGTTCCGGAGTGAGCGGGCAACGATCCGGCGACCCGATCCGGGTCCTGGTGGTGGACGATCAGCAGATCATGCGGGAGGGACTGGTCGCGCTGCTCGGTCTCGTCGACGAGGTCGAGGTCGTCGGCGCGGTCGGCGACGGCGAGCAGGCGGTGCGCGCGGTCACCGACCTCACGCCGGACGTGGTGCTGATGGATCTGCGGATGCCGGTGCTCGACGGTGTCGAGGCCACCCGCCGGATCGCCGGGCGCCACCCGGACACCGCGGTGCTCGTGCTGACCACCTACGCCGACGACGAGTCCATCGTGAGCGCGTTGCGCGCCGGCGCCCGCGGTTATCTGACCAAGGACGCCGGCCGGGTGGAGATCGCGGCGGCCCTGCGCGCCGCGGCCGCCGGGCAGTCGACCTTCGACGCCACCGTGTCCCAGCGACTGGTGGCCGCACTGTCACGCCCCGAGCCGCCGGGCCGACCGGCCACCCGCCCCGACGGCCTGACCGGCCGCGAGGCGGAGGTGATCGGCCTGATCGGCCAGGGGCTGAACAACGCCGAGATCGCCGCCGCTCTCTTCGTCGGGGAGACCACGGTCAAGACCCACATCAACAACGCCTTCGCCAAGATCGGCGCCCGCAACCGCGCCGACGCCGTCCGCTACGCCTACCGCCACGGCCTGGCCGACTCGGACTGAATCGCCCCGCTGTCCTCCGCCGTCCCGGAGTGAATCTCACCGTCGCTTCCGCCGACCCGGACTGAATCTCCTGCTGCCTCCGCGTCCGGCCCGCTCCCGCTGTAGTGCCGGGACGACGGCGAATGCCCGGATTCTCAGCGGAAGGCGGCCAGGTTGGCGCGCACCCAGGTGGCGTAATCGGTTGCGGGACGGGCGAGTACGCGTTCGATATCGGGACTGACCGCGAGCTCCGCCGCGGTGGGCTCGCCGAGAATCGACAGGGTGTCCTCGGCCACGGGGCCCGGCATGAACTCGGTCATGGCGGTGAACGCCTGTGCCCGGGACAACTCGACGAACCGCACCGGCTCGCCGAGCCCGGCCGCCAGCGCGCGAGCCTGTTCGCGCGGTGTCACCGAGCGCGGACCCGTGAGGGTGTAGACCTTCCCGGCATGCTCGGGCGAGCGTAGCGCCGCCGCGGCCACCGCGGCGATGTCGGCTGGGTCGACGTGGGGCAGACCCGTATCGCCGAACGGCGCGAAGACCGCGCGCTCGGTACGGACGGAATCGGCCCAGGCGAACGAGTTGGAGAAGAACCCGCCGGGCCGGAGCACCGTCCACTCCAGCCCGGAGTTCCGCAGCGCGGCCTCGAAATCCACGAGGCGCGTGGCCGACAGCCGGCCCGGCCGCGTCACCACCGACAGCGACGACAGGAACACCACGCGCCGCACACCTGCGTCCGCGGCGATCCGGATGGTCTCGGCCGGATCCGGCCCGGTGAACCCCAATTCGCCGCTGAGGAGCAGGAACAGGGCATCGGCACCGGCGAAGGCGGAGGGCAGCTGGGCCGTATCGGCGAGATCGGCACGCCGATGGTCGACCCCGTCCGGCAGCGACACCGCGCTGCCGCGCGATACCGCCACCACCTTCTCGCCCGCGTCGGCGAGCATCGGCACGAGCGTGCGTCCGATATTTCCGGTCGCTCCGGTCACCACGATCATTGTGCAACTCCTGAGTTAGTTGGCTGACTAAATGGACAGTAGGCGAGCGACCGCGGTTTGTCTATAGTTAGTTGGGTGACCAACTCAGTGCAGAAGTCCGTCCCGCGCGGCGGCAAGCGCGAGCGGCTCGTCGCGGCGGCGGCGCAGGTCTTTCACGAGCGCGGCGTGGAGAAGACGACCATCGCCGACATCGCGAGCGTGGCCGACGTGCCGGTCGGCAACGTCTACTACTACTTCAAGACCAAAGACCAGCTGGTGCGGGCGGCGATAGGGGCGCACGACGGCTACCTGCGCGAGCTGATCGCCGAACTCGAGCGCCGGGAGGACCCGGCCGACCGGCTCAGGGCGCTGATCCGGGGCTGGGTCGACCAGCGCGATGTCGCGGCCCGATTCGGTTGCCCCTCCGGCACTCTCGCGGCCGAGCTGGACAAGCGCGCCGACGGCCTGGACGGTGAGCTGGCCGAGGTCATGCGTCGGCTGATCGACTGGGCTCGGGCGCAGTTCGAGGCCATGGGGCGTGGCGACGCCGATGAGCTGGCCGTTGCCCTGGTGGCCTCGTATCAGGGAATCTCCTTGCTCACCAATACTTTCCGCGATCCGGAGCTGATGGCCGCCGAGGGGCGGCGGCTGGAACGCTGGATCGACGACCTCGCCGCGCGGTAGCGCTCAGTCCCGGGCGACGAGCGTTCCGGCGCGCTCGAGGGACTGTTCGATCTCGGCGCGGGCGCCACCCATGCCCACCAGGAGATCCACCGTCGCGGGGCCGAGAACCGTTGTCAGGCTGCTGTTCTCGGCGCCGAGGTAGCCGCTCAGATCCAGCATGACGGTGCCGTGCATGAGCGCCCAGACCCGCGCCGCCGCCTGCCGGGCCGGCGCCGGCGCGAGATGTCCGCCGTCGATCATCCGCTCGACCGCGCCCACCAGTTGCTCGAAGGTCTCCGCGCCCACGGCCTCGGCGACCGGTCCGGCCGTGACGTCGCGGTGCGGCGGATGCTCGGTCTGGTCCGCGGTCAGCCCGAACATCAATCGGTACCGCTGCGGGCTGGCCAGCGCGTAGCGGCGGTAGGCGTAACCCATGGCGAAGAAGTCGGCGACCGGGTCGTCGGTGGGCGGCGTGCTCGCCAATGCCGCGCCGAATCGCGTGAACGCCTCGGCCGCAATGGCTTTCAGCAGACCGTTCATGCCGCCGAAATGGGTGTAGACCGTCATCGTCGAGGCGCCGGCCGCCGCCGCCACCCGCCGGGTCTGCAATGCCTCGGGGCCACCCTCCTCGAGCAGTCGCAGGCCCGACTCCACCAGCCGGTCGCGCATGGCCGCGCCCCGGCGCCGGGTCGCGGCGTCCGAGCGGGAATTCACCGTTGCCTCACCTCCATAACGAGGTTATTCTAAGCCGCATAACCCGGTTATGTTTCTGTGGGGAGTTCGACATGGACAATCGCTATCTCGAGGGTGTCTTCGCCCCCGTGCCACGGGAGTACACGCTGACCGATCTGCCGGTCACCGGCGCCATCCCCGACCATCTCGACGGCCGGTATCTGCGCAACGGCCCGAATCCGGTCGGTGAGCTGGATCCCGCTCTCTACCACTGGTTTTCCGGCGACGGCATGGTGCACGGGGTACGCCTGCGCGACGGGCGGGCGGAGTGGTATCGCAACCGCTGGGTCCGCGGTCCGGTCACCTCCGTCGCGCTGGGGGAGACGCCGGTGGTGCGCGGTGTATCGGGCATCGGGGCCAATACGAATGTCATCGGGCATGCCGGGCGCACACTGGCACTGGTCGAGGCGGGATTGGCCAATTACGAACTGACCGAGGAACTGGAGACGACCGGCGTCTGCGACTTCGACGGCACGCTCCGCGGCGGGTACACCGCGCATCCCAAGCGCGATCCCGACACCGGTGAACTGCACGCGGTGTCGTACTCCTTCCGGTCCGGCAACACCGTGCGGTACTCGGTGATCGGCGCCGACGGCCGGGCCCGGCGCACCGTCGATATCCAGGTCGGCGGTGCGCCGATGATGCACGACTTCTCGCTGACCGAGAAATACGTGGTGCTCTACGACCTCCCGGTGACGCTGGATCCGCGGCTCTCGGCCGAGATGGCGGTCCCGCGCGGCCTGCGGTTGCCGGCGCGGCTGCTGTTGTCCGCGCTGATCGGCCGGATCCGGCTGCCGAATCCGCCGGTGTCGCAGCGGCACGAACCGCCGCGGGATCGGCGCCTGCCGTATGCGTGGAATCCCCGCTACCAGGCCCGGATCGGGATCATGCCGCGGGAGGGCGGCAATGCCGACGTCCGCTGGTTCGAGATCGAGCCCTGCTACGTCTTCCATCCGCTGAACGCCTACGACGACGGCGATACCGTCGTGCTGGACGTGGTGCGCCATCCCAAGATGTTCGACACCGACCGCCTCGGTCCCAGCGACGGCGCGCCGACCCTGGACCGCTGGGAGGTCGACCTGAACGCCGGGAAGGTCCGGCAGCACCGCTTCGACGATCGGGCGCAGGAGTTTCCGCGTATCGATGAGCGCCGCGTCGGTAAGCGGCATCGCTACGGGTACGCGCCGGCGGTGCGCGGTGGCGGCGACGGTGATTCGGTGCTCTACAAGCACGACCTCGTCACCGGAACCACCGCCCGGCGGTCGTTCGGCGCGGGAAAGAGCTTGGGCGAGTTCGTGTTCCAGCCCTCGGGGCCGGATGCGGGCGAGGACGACGGCGTGCTGATGGGCTTCGTGTACGACGCCCCCACCGATCGCAGCGAATTGGCGATCCTCGACGCCGGGAGCCTCGAGACGATCGCGAGCATCCAGCTGCCGCATCGCGTGCCCGCCGGATTCCACGGCAACTGGCTCCCGGCCTGAGGAGCGTCCGGTTGGTTTGTGTCCTGCCTCACTCTTGTCGAAGATGCATTGTCGATATATCGTCGATGTTGTCAAAGAACGAACAAGCCTGAGGAGGCACAGCCATGGAAAACATGGAGAACATGGATATGCGCGGTCGCTGGCGTGGTCCGCGGCCCGGTGGCCGCGAGCAGTTCCGGCGTCATCCGCGCGGCGGGCACGGCCCGCACGGTTTCGGTCCGGGTTTCGGCCCGTTCGGTCCGGAGTTCGGACCCGGATTCGGGCCCGGGGGCCCGTTCGGTCGTGGTCGCGGCCGGGGTGGCCGCGGGCGGCGCGGTGATGTCCGCGCGGCGATCCTGCTGCTGCTGCAGGAGCGGCCGATGCACGGCTACGAACTCATCCAGCAGATCCGCGAGCGCAGCGAGGACGTCTGGCGCCCCAGCCCGGGGTCGATCTACCCGGCGTTGTCGCAGCTCGAGGACGAGGGCCTGGTACTCATCGACAAGGTCGCCGGGCGCAAGACCGCCAAGCTGACCGACGCGGGCGCCGAGTATGTGCAGTCGCATCGCGACGACCTGGGCGATCCCTGGCAGGAGGTCCGCGACGGCGTCGGTGACCAGGCGCTGGACCTGCGCGAACTGGTCGGCCAGCTGATGGGCGCGGTCGCGCAGGTGGCCCGGGCCGGCACGCCGGAACAGGCGGCCAAGGCGGCCGAGGTGCTCACCGAGGCGCGTCGCTCGCTGTACCGGATTCTCGCCGACGACGACACCGCCCCCGGAAACTGACGGCGGCGAAACACCGTACGCACGGACCATTTCCCGCCCGAGTGGGGAATGATCCGTGAGATGGGACAACGACGGTGCCGCGGATTTCGGGAGGTCTCACAGTGGTGGCGCATCGCGGTGACGGGCGCGACGGTGTGCGCGCTGGCGCTCGGCGCCGGCGCGCATGCCGCGGCCGACCCGGCCGTGCCGCCCGACTATCGCCCGCCGGTGGTTCCCACCGAGCCCGGTCCGCCGCAGTCGGAACACCTGACCGCCGCCTGGTACATGAGGACCCATCCGGCGGCGACTCCCGGCGGAACCAACGATTTCACCTGCCGCCCCAGCGCCGAACATCCGCGCCCGGTGGTGCTGGCGCACGGCACCGACGCCTCCGCCTACACCGACTGGGCCGCCGTCGGCCCGGCGCTCGCCCAGGCCGGATACTGCGTCTTCGCCCTGAACTACGGCGGTAGACCGGACGCGATCCGCGACTTCGGCACCGAGGACTCGTGGTTGTCGGCGCGGCAGGTCGGCGAATTCGTCGAGCGGGTGCGGACGGCGACCGGTGCGCCGCGGGTGGATCTCGTCGGATTCTCCCAGGGCGCCAATGTGACTCGCTACTACCTGAACAAACTCGGCGGGGCCGCCGCGGTCGGCCAGTGGGTGGGCCTCGCGTCGCCGAGTCATGGCGGCGATATGTACGGCCTGGTCCGCGTGGCCGACTCGGTTCCGGGTCTGTGGGGGTTGTTCGAACGGCTCACCTCGCGGGCGGCGGTGCAGCAGGCCGCGGGGTCGCCGTTCATTCGCGCGCTGAACGCCGGCGGTGACACGGTGCCCGGCGTGCGGTACACCACGATCAGCAGCCGGGTCGACGAGATGATCCAGCCGAACGACAGCATGGCGCTGGCCGGCCCGGACGTCACCAACATCTGGCTGCAGGACGTCTGCCCCGCCGACCTGACCGGGCACTTCCATCTGGTGTACGACCCGCTCGCGTGGCAGCTGCTGCTCAACGTCCTCGACCCGGCGCACGCGCGTGCCCCGGAGTGCCGATTCGTGCCGCTCGGGGCCGGTATTCCCGAGGTGGTGCTGGGCGCGCACATCTGATCGGGCGAACCCGGGCGGGACGACGCCGGCGACTTCGTAAACTGAGACGACCGTTTCCTTACTCGCCCGGGAGTTGTTGCACGTGACCATCCAGCCCGTTCGCCTGTTCGGCGATCCCGTACTGCGCGCCCGTGCGGACGAGGTCACCACCTTCGACAGGGAACTGCGCCAGCTGGTGACCGATCTGACCGACACCATGCACGGCAGCGGTGGCGTCGGGATGGCGGCGCCGCAGATCGGGGTCGGCCTGCGGGTGTTCGTCTACGACACCAGCAGCGCCGGGCAGGACCGTCCGGGCACCCGCGGAGCGGGGCATCTGGTGAACCCGACCTATGCGGTGATCGGCGCCGAGGAGCAGACCGGTCCGGAGGGCTGCCTGTCGATTCCGGGTCTGCGTTACGACGTCACCCGGGCGCTGCGGGTGATCGCCCGGGGCGTCGACTTCGACGGCGCCGCAGTGGAATTCGAGGCCGACGGACTGCTGGCGCGCTGTGTCCAGCACGAGACCGACCATCTCGACGGGGTGCTGTATCTCGACCGGCTGGATGCCGCGACCCGCAAGGAGGCCATGCGCGCCGTGCGGGAATCGGACTGGTTCGGCGCGGGCAAGACGGTGATGTCGGCGGCCGAGGTGTCGGCCACGCGCGCCGCGGCGGCGGGACGGGGACGCTGATGCGCCTGGTATTCGCCGGTACGCCCGAACCCGCGGTGCCGTCGCTGCGGCAGCTGATCGAGTCGTCGCGGCACGAGGTGGTGGCGGTGGTGACGCGCCCGGACGCCGTGGCCGGGCGCGGGCGCAAGGTGACCCGGTCGCCGGTCGGGCGGCTGGCCGACGAGCACGGGATCGCGGTGCTGACGCCGGACAAACCGTCGGAGCCCGAATTCGTCGAGCGGCTCACCGCGTTGGCCCCGGACTGCTGCCCGGTGGTGGCCTACGGTGCGCTGCTGCCGCAACGGGTGCTCGACATTCCCCGGCACGGCTGGGTGAACCTGCACTTCTCGCTGCTTCCGGCGTGGCGGGGCGCCGCTCCCGTGCAGGCCGCGATCCTCGCCGGTGACGAGATCACCGGCGCCTCCACCTTCCAGATCGAGGCGGGGCTGGACACCGGGCCGGTCTTCGGCGTGGTGACGGAGAAGATCGGCGTCACCGACACGGCGGGGACACTGCTGGGCCGACTCTCCGAAACCGGTGCGCGCCTGCTGGAATCGACCCTCGACGGCATCGAGGACGGCACGGTCCAGGCCGTCCCGCAGTCCACCGACGGCGTCTCCTACGCGCCGAAGATCGACTCGGATGCCGGGCACATCCGCTGGGACCAACCCGCCCTGGCGGTAGGCCGCCGCATTCGCGCCGTCACCCCCGCCCCCGGTGCCTGGACCGAAGTAGACGGCAAGCGCCTCAAACTGGGCCCGGTGGAACTGGTCGAGGAAACCCTCCCCACCCGCGCGATCGAGGTCCGCAAAACCGGCGTCTACATCGGCACCGCCACCACCGCTGTCCGCCTCGACCAGGTACAACCCCAAGGCAAACGCATGATGCCCGCCCTCGACTGGGCCCGCGGCGCCCGCCTCCAGCCCGGCACGGTGGTCGAGTGACCCGCCCGGAAGGCACTGGCGACCGGCGCGATTCGAACACACGAGGGTCGGGCCCGCGGCGAAACGCCACCCAGGCCTCGCGAGTTCGCCGGGCCGACGACGGGCGGGGTTCGCAGGGCCGGCGGTCCGGCGGTGACCAAGGCCGAGGGGCTCAGCAGTCTGACAATGGACGCGGTTCGCAGGATCGGCGGTCCGGCGGCGGAGAGGGTTCGCGGGCTCGGCGGGGGGACAGCGGCGGCGGGACGCAGGCTGGGCGCGCCGATCGGAGGCAGGGCTCGCGGGCTCGCCAGGCCGACGATGGGCGGGGGAAGGGACGCTCGGGGCGGCGGGGTGCGGGGGATGCGCCTCGGGAGGTGGCTCGGGATGTTGTGCGGGCGGTACGGGAGCGGGATGCCTACGCGAATCTCGTACTGCCCGGGTTGCTTCGGGAGCGGCGGGTCGAGGGGCGGGATGCGGCGTTCGCGACCGAGTTGGCGTATGGGGCCTGTCGATCTCTCGGCGTGCTGGACGCCGTGATCGGGGACTGTGCGGGGCGGGGGGTGGACGAGATCGATGGGCCGTTGCTGGATGTGTTGCGGCTCGGGGTGTACCAGCTGCTGCGTACGCGGGTCGGGGCGCATGCGGCCGTGGATACCTCGGTGGAGTTGGTGCGAGCCGAATTCGGCAGTGGCAAGGCGGGTTTCGTCAATGCCGTGCTGCGGCGAGCGGGGGAGCGCACACCGGAGGAGTGGGTCGAACGGCTGGCGCCGCGGGATCCGCTGGGGCACTTGGCATTCGAGTACGCCCATCCGAAGTGGATCGCGCAGGCCTTCGCGGACGCGCTCGGCGCCCGCGCCGACGAACTGCGCGATCTGCTGGCCGCCGACGACACGCGCCCGGAGGTGCATCTGGTGGCCCGGCCCGGCGACATCACCGCCGCGGAACTGGCCCTCGTGACGGGCGGTGAGGTAGGTCCGTGGTCGCCGTACGCCGTCCACCTCGAGGGCGGTGACCCCGGCAAGCTGGAGCCGGTGCGCGCGGGCATGGCCGCCGTGCAGGACGAGGGCAGTCAGCTGGTGGCCCTGTCGCTGACCCGTGCCCCGCTGCACGGCCCCGACACCGGCCGCTGGCTGGACCTGTGCGCGGGACCGGGCGGCAAGACGGCGCTACTCGGCGCCCTCGCCGATATCGACGGATACCGCGTCGACGCCGTCGAACCGGCCGAACACCGTGCCGAGCTGGTGCGCAAGGCGACCGACGGTCTGCCGGTGACCGTGCACGTGACCGACGGCCGCGCCAGTGGCCTCACTCCCGGCTACGACCGCATCCTCGTCGACGCCCCCTGCACCGGCCTGGGCGCGCTGCGCAGGCGACCCGAGGCCCGCTGGCGCCGCACCCCCGCCGACGTTCGCGACCTCACGCTGCTGCAGCGCGAACTACTCACCGCCGCATGGGATCTCCTGCGTCCCGGCGGCGTGGTGGTGTACTCGACCTGCTCGCCACACCTCCCCGAAACCGTCGCGGTGGTAGGCGACCTGGTCCGGCGCACCGACGCCGAGCAACTCGACACCCGCGCCCTGCTGCCGGGCGTCACCGACCTCGGCGGCGGCCCGGCGGCCCAGCTCTGGCCCCACCGGCACGGCACCGACGCGATGTTCGCGGCGGCCCTCCGCAAACCCGTGTGAGCGCCCCCGACCGAACCCGGAGCACACCGCGGCCGTCGAGTGTGCCGCCTCGCCGCGTACGCCGAACGCGCGTCGGATCGCCCGCCGATGGTGATGTCGGCGATACCGACTCGCGAGGCCGGTAACGCCCGATGGGGCGGCACGCGACCGCACCGCTCTCACCGGGTATACCGCGACCTGGAACAATGGTTCGGGCAAATCGGCCGCACCTGCGGTCGGTGGCGTTCTGCCCGGCGACGGGTGGGACACCGTAAGCGTGGCGTTCGCACATCGGTAACCCTGGCGTGAGACAACCACAGCGCACAGGTGGGGACCGATCGGAAAGGTGAACAGGGACGTGATACTCCAGCCGGAGGTCTCGGAGACCACGGCGGCCGCCGCGGCGTCGCCACTGCTGCGGTCCGCATGCGCCGCACCGCCCCGCACCCTGGTCGACATCCTGGCCGCGACGGCACTGGACCATCCCGACGCGCCCGCGATCGACGACGGCACCGACACCCTCAGCTACGCCGAACTGCTGGCGGAGGTCGACGACACGGTGGACCGGCTGCGCGAGGCGGGTGTGCGGGCCGGTGATCGGGTGGGCGTGCGCATCCCGTCCGGCACCGGCGAGCTGTACGTCACGATTCTCGCCGTGCTGCACGCCGGGGCGGCCTACGTCCCGGTCGACGCCGACGACCCGGACGAACGCGCGCGGCTGGTCTTCGGCGAGGCCGGGGTCAGCGCCGTCGTCACCGCCGACGGCGTGGTCCCGCACGGCGACACCGGCACCGCCCGCCCGGGCACCACGGCGTCCCCCGACCCGGACGACGACGCCTGGATCATCTTCACTTCCGGCTCCACCGGCACGCCGAAGGGGGTCGCGGTCACCCACCGCAACGCCGCCGCCTTCGTCGACGCCGAGGCCCGGCTGTTCCTGCCCGACGCCCCGCTCGGCCCGGGCGATCGGGTGCTGGCCGGCCTGTCGGTGGCATTCGACGCCTCCTGCGAGGAGATGTGGCTGGCCTGGCGGCACGGCGCCTGCCTGGTTCCGGCTCCCCGCGCGCTGGTACGCAGCGGAATGGACCTCGGTCCGTGGCTGGTGCGCCGCCGGATCACGGTGGTCTCGACCGTCCCGACGCTGGCCGCGATGTGGCCCGCCGAGGCCCTCGACGCCGTGCGGCTGCTGATCTTCGGCGGCGAGGCGGTGCCACCCGAACTGGCCGAACGCCTGGCCGGAACCGGCTCGCGCGAGGTGTGGAACACCTACGGCCCGACCGAGGCCACCGTCGTCGCCTGCGCGGCCCGGCTGACCGGGCAGCCGCCCGTGCGCATCGGCCTGCCACTCGACGGCTGGGACCTGGCCGTCGTCGACTCCCACGGAAACCCGGTGGGGGAGGGCGAATCCGGTGAACTGGTGATCGGCGGCGCGGGCCTGGCCCGCTACCTCGACCCCGCCAAGGACGCCGAAAAGTACGCTCCCATGCCCAGTCTGGGCTGGCAGCGCGCCTACCGCAGCGGCGACCTGGTCCGCAACGAGAGCGCGGGCCTGGTCTTTCTCGGCCGCGCCGACGACCAGGTGAAGATCGGCGGCCGCCGCATCGAACTGGGCGAACTCGACAACGCCCTCCAGCACCTGCCCGGCGTCACCGCGGGCGCGGCCGCTGTGCGAACCACCAAGGCGGGCAACCGGATTCTCGTCGGCTACCTGTCCGTCGCCGATCCCGCGTTCGATGTCGCGCACGCGCGCACCCTGCTCGCCGAGCAGCTCCCGGCGCCGCTCGTACCACGCCTGGCCGTCCTCGGCGAATTACCCACGCGCACATCGGGAAAGGTGGACCGCGACGCGCTGCCCTGGCCGCTGCCCGGCGGCACATCCGCTCAGGAACCCGCCACGGATCTGAGCGAGACGGCGCAATGGATAGCGGGACTGTGGAATTCGATCCTCGGCGCCGAAGTGAGCGGCCCGGACGCCGACTTCTTCGACCTCGGCGGCGGATCGCTCGCCGCGGCCCAGCTGGTCACCGCGCTGCGCGACCGCTTCCCTCAGATCACCGTCGCCGACCTGTACGACCATCCCCGGCTGGGCGCGCTCGCCGAACTGCTGGAGTCCGCCGCCCCGGCGGCCGAGGTCGCACCGCGCCTGGTCACCCCGACCCCGCGCCGCGCGCAATGGGCGCAACTGCTGGCCCTGGTGCCGCTGACCACGCTGACCGGCCTGCAATGGCTGACCTGGCTGGGCATCGTCACCAATGTGGCGAGCTGGTCCGGCGCCATTCCGTGGATGCCGGGACTGTCCTGGTGGTGGGCGCTGCTGGGCTTCGTGCTGTTCATCTCGCCACCGGGCCGCATGGCGATCTGCGTCGCGGGCGCACGGCTGCTGCTGCGGGGTGTCAGGCCGGGCAGCTATCCGCGCGGCGGTTCGGTGCACCTGCGGCTGTGGGCGGCGGTGCGGCTGTCGGAGGCCAGCGGCGCCGAGAACCTCTCGGGCGCACCGTGGATGGTGCCGTTCGCGAGGGCACTGGGCGCGCGGGTCGGCAAGGGCGTCGACCTGCACACCCTGCCGCCCGTGACGGGCCTGCTGGAACTCGGCGACGGCTGCAGCGTGGAGCCGGAGGTGGATCTGGCGGGCTACTGGATCGACGGGGACCGGGTGCACATCGGCGCGGTCCGCATCGGCGCGGGCGCGGTGGTGGGATCGCGGTCCACGTTGCTGCCCGGCGCGGTGATCGGCAAGAACGCCGTCGTGGCACCGGGTTCGGCGGTCTTCGGCAAGGTGAAGGCCGGGCAGGAGTGGGCGGGCTCGCCCGCGACCAAGGTCGGCAAGGCCGAACGCCGCTGGCCCGCCGGCGCCCCGCCGCGCGCCGTGCACTGGGTGGCGATCTTCGGCCTGACCTCGATGGCGCTGGCCGCCATGCCGATCGCGGGGCTGGCCGCCGGTGGCGCGTTCATCGCGTGGTGGATTCGCGACGACCGCACGCCGGCGGGCGCGGTCGCCGACGCGTTCCTCATCCTGCCCGTCGCCACGCTGCTGAGCCTGGCGGTCTTCGCCACCGCGACCGTCGTCGCGGTCCGGCTGCTGTCCATCGGGCTGACCGAGGGCTACCACCCGGTCCGCAGCCGGGTCGGTTGGCAGGCGTGGTCGACCGAGCGACTGATGGACTCCGCGCGCACCTTCCTGTTCCCGCTCTACGCCAGCCTGCTGACGCCGCTGTGGCTGCGCCTGCTCGGCGCGAACGTCGGGAAGAACGTCGAGGCGTCGACGGTGCTGCTGCTGCCCAAGTTCACCACCGTCGCCGACGGCGCGTTCCTGGCCGACGACACCATGGTCGCCGGTTACGAACTCGGCGGTGGCTGGCTGCACATCGGCGGCGCGAAGGTCGGCAAGCGAGCCTTCCTCGGCAATTCGGGGATGACCGCGCCCGGCCGCCGGGTGCCGAAGAACGGTCTGGTGGCGGTGCTGTCGGCCGCGCCGGAAAAGGCGAAGGCCGGGTCGTCGTGGCTGGGCAGCCCGCCGGTTCGGTTGCGCCGCACCGCGGGCGACTCCGACACCGCCCGCACGTTCGACCCGCCGCTGCGGCTGAAGGTCGCGCGCGGGGTCGTGGAGACCTGCCGCCTGTTCCCGGTGATGGTCACCTTCGGCATCGGACTCGGTGTGCTGTTCGCGCTGGCCGCGCTGGCGCAGGGGCCCGGGTACTGGTTCGCGGCGCTGCTGTCCGGCGTGGTGCTGCTCGTCGCGGGCGGCTTCGCCGGTGCCTGCGCGATCGCGGCGAAGTGGCTGGTGGTCGGCCGCATCGCGAAAATCGAACACCCGCTGTGGAGTTCGTTCGTGTGGCGTAACGAGGTGTCCGACGCGTTCGTGGAAACCGTTGCGGCGCCGTGGTTCGCGCGCGCGGCGACCGGCACCGCGGTGATGAACGTCTGGTTACGCGGCCTCGGCGCGAGGATCGGGCGCGGCGTGTGGTGCGAGTCGTACTGGCTGCCCGAGGCCGACCTGGTGACCCTCGGCGACGGCGCGACCGTGGAACGCGGCTGCGTGGTGCAGACCCACCTGTTCCATGATCGGATCATGGCCATGGACACCGTGACGCTGGAGGCTGGCGCCACCCTCGGCCCGCATTGCGTGGCACTGCCGGCGGCGCGGCTCGGCACCGGCGCCACCGTCGGCCCGGCGTCGCTGGTGATGCGCGGCGACACCGTGCCGCCCTCGACCCGCTGGCAGGGTAACCCGATCGCGCCCTGGCCGGAGGGCAAGCCGTGATGGGCGAGAAGTTCTACGAGGTGCCCATCGACGAGTACCTGCCGCAGAACGGCAACCGCGGCTACCGGGTGTCGCGCTACGAGCTGGAACTGGTGTACAAGGTGTCGAGCAACCGGCTCTCGGGCCGGGCCGCGATCACCGCGGTGACCACCGCGGCGCGAGCCCGCTTCGCGCTGGACCTGTCCCAATCGTTGAGTGTCACCAAGGTTTTCGTGAACGGTGCGCGGGCCAAGTACGCGCATCAGCGCGGGAAGCTGACGGTCACGCCGGCGCAGAAGATCCCGGCGGGCGGCGTGCTCGCGGTCGTCGTCCAGTACGGCGGCACCCCGCGGCCGGTCCGCGGCCCCTGGGGAGAGGTCGGCTGGGAGGAGCTGACCGACGGCGCGCTGGTGGCCAGCCAGCCCAACGGCGCCGCCTCCTGGTTCCCCTGCGACGACCACCCGAGTTCCAAGGCCAGCTACCGGATCTCGATCACCACCGACTCGCCCTACTACGCCGTCGCCAACGGCACGCTGCTCCGCAAGCAGACCAAGGCCAGCCAGACCACCTGGGTGTACGAACAGCCGGAGCCGATGTCCAGCTACCTGGCGACCATCCAGATCGGCCCGTACCGGCGCTACCGGATCGGGTCGGCGCACGAAACCGATGTGCCGATGCACGCGCTGGTCCCGCCGCGGCTGCGCACGGCCTTCGAACACGACTTCCAGCGGCAGCCGCGGATGCTGGCCGAGTTCCGGGAACGGTTCGGACCCTACCCTTTCGAGGGCTACACGGTGGTGGTGACCGACGACGACCTGGAGATCCCGATCGAGGCACAGGGCCTGTCGATCTTCGGCGCCAACCACTGTGACGGCCGGCGGGGCGCGGAACGGCTGATCGCCCATGAACTGGCGCATCAGTGGTTCGGCAACAGCCTCACCGTGCGGCAGTGGCGCGACATCTGGCTGCACGAGGGCTTCGCCTGCTACGCGGAGTGGGTCTGGTCGGAGGCCGCGGGCGGGCCGAGCGCCGACCAGCTGGCCCGCGCAGCCCGGCACAATCTGGCGCGCAGCCCCCAGGACATCGTGGTCGGCGACCCCGGACCCGCCCTGATGTTCGACGACCGCGTCTACAAGCGCGGCGCCCTCACCCTGCACACCCTCCGTCTCGAACTCGGCGACCCCAAATTCTTCGGCCTGCTCCGCGAATGGACGTCCCGATACCGTCATTCCTCGGTCGACACCGAGGAATTCGCCGATCTGGCCGGTCACTACAGCACGGCGTCCCTGCGCCCGCTCTGGGCCGCCTGGCTCTACGACCGCCCGCTGCCGCAACTGCCCCCGCAGACCGGTACGGCGGGCTGACCCTCAGCCGCCCGGAACGTTCCGTTCGAGTTCGTCCAGCCACGCCGTGGCGACCGCGTCGCTGGGCGCGCGCCAGTCGCCGCGCGGGGAGAGCGAACCGCCGGAGCCGACCTTCGGCGCGTTGGGCAGCGTGGAGCGCTTGAACTGGCTGGTCCGCACGAACCTGCGGAGGAATTCCGCCAGCCAGTGCTTGATGGTGGGCAGGTCGTATTCGTGGCGGTCGGTCTCGGGAATCAGGTCGGGCCAGCGGCCGCGGGTGCGGTCGGACCACGCGTGGTGGGCGAGATAGGCGATGCGGCTGGGCAGATAGCCGAAGCGCAGCAGGAAGTACAGGTGGAAGTCCTGCAGCTCGTAGGGGCCGACGGCGGCCTCCGAACTCTGCCCGGGCTGCGCCGAATCCCCTTCCGCCGCAGCGTTGTCCGACGGAACGAGTTCCGGTGAGATCTCGGTCGCCAGGATGGAGGTCAGCACCTCGTCGGCGGCCGGGCCCAGTTCGCCGGTGTCCACGGCCCAGGCGATCAGGTACTTGATCAGCGTCTTGGGCACCGACGCGTTCACGCTGTAGTGCGCCATGTGATCGCCGACGCCGAAGGTGCACCAGCCCAGCGCGAGTTCACTGAGATCCCCGGTGCCGACCACCAGCGCGTGCTGCTGATTGGCGAGCCGGAACAGGTGCGAGGTGCGCTCACCCGCCTGGACGTTCTCGTAGGTGACGTCGTACTGCGGAACCCTCTCGGCCGCAGGGTGTTCCAGGTCGCGCAGCATCTGCGTCGCGGACGGCCGGATATCGATCTCGCGCGCCGACACCCCGAGCGCGCGCATCAGCCGATGCGCATCGTTCAATGTCCTCGAGCCGGTGGCGAATCCGGGCATGGTGTAGGCCAGCACGTTCGACCGGGGCAGGCCCAGCCGGTCCATCGTCTTGACGGCCACGATCAGGACGAGCGTGGAATCCAGCCCGCCCGACACCCCGATCACCACCCGCTGCGATCCGGTCGCCGCCAGCCGGGTGCTGAGCCCCGCCACCTGGATGTTGTGCACCTCCGCGCACCGCTCGTTGCGCACCGCCGGATTCGCGGGAACGTAAGGGAAGCGGGGCAATTCGCGCTCCAGGGCGACCTCGCCGGAGGGGATCGGCAGCTCCACCTCGATCCGGCGCAGCCGCGCCAGCCGCTCCCGGTGGTCGTGCACGTTGTCGGCGAAGCTGGTCATGCGCAATCGGTCCGCGGCCAGCCGCGGCAGATCCAGGTCGGCGGTCACCAGCTGCGGATGGTCGGCGAAACGCTCGCCCTCGGCCAGCAGATCGCCGTTCTCGCAGATCACCGCCTGCCCGTCCCAGGCCATATCGGTGGTCGACTCCCCGTTGCCCGCGGCCGAATACAGGTAGGCGGCGATATTGCGGGCCGAATGCGAGGCGCACAGCTGCCGCCGATAGTCCGCCTTGCCCACGACGATATTGCTGGCCGACAGATTCACCAGCACGGTCGCCCCGGCGAGTGCGGCGAAACCGCTGGGCGGCAACGGCACCCAGCCGTCCTCGCAGATCTCCAGATGGAAGACGAACCCGTCCAGGTTCGACGCCGCGAACAACAGATCGGCCCCGAACGGCACCCGCTGCCCGGCGAGGGTGAGGTGGTCGTCGAGGTTCTCCCGCGCCGCCGCGAACTGCCGCTTCTCGTAGAATTCGCGATAGTTCGGCAGATAGCTCTTGGGCACCGCGCCCAGCACCCGGCCGCGGTCGATGACGATGCCGCAGTTGAACAACCGGCCCTGCGCCCGTACCGGCGCACCGACCACGAGCACCGAGTCGATGCCGGCGCTCTCGGCGACCACTCGTTCCAGCGCGGCGTCGACGGCGTACTGCAGCGCGTCCTGATGGAAGAGGTCGTCGGCGGTGTAGCAGGACAGGCCCAGTTCGGGGAAGACGGTCAGCACCGCGTGCCGGTCGGCCGCCCGCCGCGCCAGCGTCAGCGTGTGCTCGGCGTTGTAGGCCGGATCGGCCACCCGCACGGGCGGCACCGCCACCGCGACCCGGGCGAACCCGTGCCGATACAGCGAATCGAACGGCAGTCCTCGCATGCGGTTCACTCCCGGGCCGACTGTTCCCGCAGCCGGGCAAGGGTTTTGGCGAGAATGCGCGAGACGTGCATCTGGGAGATGCCCATGCGCTGCGCGATCTGGGTCTGGGTCATGGATTCGAAGAAACGCATGGTGAGGATTCGCCGTTCGCGTTCGGGCAGCCCCGCGAGCAGCGGCCGGATCGCGACGTACTCCTCGACCCGATCGAACTGCGACTCCTCCTCACCGAGGGTGTCCAGCAGCGACGCCTCGGTGTCGCGGCCCACCGACACCGCGTCGATGGAGCTGGGCTGGTAGGCGTTGCCCGCGATGACGGCCTGGGTCACCTCGTCCGGGTCGATATCCAGCTCGGCGGCGATCTCCTTGACCGTCGGGGAGCGGCCCAGCGATTGCGACAGGGTGTCGATGGCGGCCCCGATGCGCAGGTGAGTCTCCTTGACGCGGCGCGGAACCCGCATCGCCCAGGTGTTGTCGCGGAAGTAGCGCCGCACCTCGCCCATGATCGTGGGCACCGCGAAGGACAGGAAGTTCGAGCCGCGCGTGATGTCGAAACGGTCCACCGCGTGCACCAGGCCGACCCGCGCGACCTGAGTCAGATCGTCGAAAGGCTCACCGCGCCCGCTGAATTTGCGGGCGATGTGATCGGCGAGCGGAATGCAGCGGCCGATCAGCTGCGCCCGCAGCTCGGCGCGCCGCTCGGCGTCCTCGCCGGTTCGGGCGAGTTCCTCGAAAAGCGTTGTGACGTCGTCGTATCCGGATACCGACTGGGCGACTTCCGCGACGTCCTCGTCGTCGGTGGCCCCGTCGTCGGTGGCCCTGGAGTCGGGCGCGTCCGTGGCGTTCTCGTCGCCGACGCCGTCGGATTCGGCTGGGGCCGGTGACCGCGGCTGGGGCCGGTCGGCTGCCGCGGCGTCGCCGGGTTCGAACACGGTGTCCTCGTCAGCCACTACGCCTTCCCCCGGACGCGCCGGAATTCCACGATGGTCGGGAAGCCGGATGCCGTCTGGTCGAAGGAATCCTGGGTGATCGTCACCTCGTCGGTGAGCGTGCGCAGCACATGCCAGCCGAAGCTGCGCTGGTCGGGCAGGCCCTCGGCCGCCGCGATGCCGGTGACGCGCACCAGCAGGTCCTCGTCGCCCACCGTGAACCGGCAGCGCAGCGCGGTGCCCGGACCGGCGACGGAGATGAGTGTGGAGCAGGCCTCGTCGACCGCCAGCCGGATGTCGGCCACCTCATCCAGCGTGAAATCGCTGAGCAGGACGAGCGTTTCGGCGAGCCCGCGCACGATCGGCAACTGTGACACGGTAGCGGCGACGCCGATCTCTACGGGGGTGCTGCGCAGGCCCTGTTCCGCCGAAATATTGATCACCCTGAGAAGGCTACCCAAGACGGCCGCGGGTAATCCGCTCTGTGCCTGCATTGAGACGGCCGGTGGGCTCGACCGGCAGGTCAAGGGGTGGCGCGAGCACCGCTACACTTTCGCGCTGTGTCCACCCCGAACTCACCCTTCCACCGGCCGTCACCGATGATCGCCCCGTCCATCCTGTCCGCCGATTTCGCGCATCTCGCGCATGAGGCGCAGGCGGTCGCGAGCGCCGACTGGCTCCATGTCGACGTGATGGACAACCACTTCGTACCCAACCTGACCCTCGGCCTGCCGGTGGTGCAGAGCCTGCTGAAGACCACCGACATCCCGCTGGACTGCCACCTCATGATCGAGGACCCGGGCCGCTGGGCGCCGCCGTACGCCGAGGCGGGCGCTTACAACGTCACCTTCCACGCCGAGGCCACCGACGATCCGGTCGCCGTCGCCCGCGACATTCAGGCCGCGGGCGGCAAGGCCGGGCTGTCGGTGAAGCCGAACACGCCGATCGAGCCGTACCTGGAGCTGTTGCGCCACTTCGACACCCTGCTGGTGATGAGCGTGGAGCCGGGCTTCGGCGGCCAGTCGTTCATTCCGCACGTGCTGGACAAGGCGCGCACGGTCCGGCGGCTGGTCGACGCCGGTGAGCTGCGGCTGGTCGTGGAGATCGACGGCGGCATCAATATGGACACCATCGAGCAGGCCGCCGAGGCCGGGATCGACTGTTTCGTCGCCGGGTCGGCGGTGTACGGCACCGAGGATCCGGGTGCGACGGTGGAGAAGCTGCGGCAGCGGGTCGTGGCGGTCGAAGCCCGGCTGTAGCGGCGCGAAAGGGTCAGCGCGCCGGTACTTTTCGGCCGCACACCGCGCGGGTCGCCGCGATGACCGATTCCAGCGGCGGCACCGTCTCGGCGGTCTCGGGTGTCCGGATCCACGTGCGGTATCCGGTGCGTTCGTCCTCGGCCGAGGGCAGCACCACCTGACTGCCGGTGCAGGCCACGGTGACGTAGAGCCGGAACAGTTCGGCCGAGACATAGTTGGTGAGGCACTCCGGATGGGCCGGGCCGGTGATGAAGGTCCAGCGCCGCGCGCGGGGGTGGTGGACGACGGGCCCGGCCAGTCCCTCGCACGACAGTTGCCGTTGCACGCGTTCACCGAGATCCGTCGGCATGGTGACGGCGCCGTAGCGTTTGCCGATCTCGAGCAGGATGTGACGTGACGTGGGGTCGATCGATGCCGGCAGGTGAAATTCGTGACGGTATTGAACACAGCGAACCTCGAGTGTCGAATCGAGAATCGTGGTCACACCGCACCCCCATCTCTGTCGTGGTCGGTTCGAGCGGCCGAGCGGTGAACATGCTCGTGATGATGAAGTTGAACCGCGGATCAACTGCACAACAATGTTGCTTCCGATCGCAAGCGAACGCAAGCTCTGGGTGTAAGTGAGTCGGCGACCGGGTAAAAACACAGCTCCGGGCCCGGGCGGACAGCCCGCCGGGAATCAATCGGCGCGGCAATTCGTGGTGCGCGTCGGGATAATTCCGATATCTGCCGGAATGCATTTTCGATTCCGGACGGTGCGCAAGTATCTCCGCCGGTTTCGGCGCCGATTTGCCGGGCAGTGGTCGCGCGAACGCGGGGCGAAGGCGGCCGGGTGCCGCCTACGACCGCGCGTCGTTACGCTGGAGGCGCCGCAGCGGCTTCCGGGAATAGCACCGGCGGTGCGGGCTGTTGGCGCTAGCGGGCATCGGGCGACAGGAGTAGAGGACATGTTCACAGGCATCGTCGAGGAGCTGGGCGAGATCGTCGCCGCGGACCGGTCGGCCGGTTCGGCCCGCCTGACCATCCGCGGCAAACTGGTGACCTCCGATGCCGGGCACGGTGATTCGATCGCGGTGAACGGAGTCTGCCTGACGGTCGTGGACATCGTCGACGGCGACTCGTTCACCACCGACGTCATGGGGGAGACCCTGGATCGGTCCAGTTTGGGCGGGCTCGACGTCGGATCCCGGGTGAACCTGGAACGCGCGGCCGCCGTGAACAGCCGCCTCGGCGGCCACATCGTGCAGGGGCACGTCGACGGCACCGGCGCGGTCGTCTCCCGCGACCCGCAGGAGAACTGGGAGGTCGTGCGGATCTCGCTGCCGGAGAACCTGGCCCGCTACGTCGTGGCGAAGGGGTCGATCACCGTCGACGGCATCTCCCTCACGGTCTCGGGGCTCGGCGGCGACGCCGCGTCGGGCGACTGGTTCGAGGTGTCGCTGATCCCCACCACCCGCGAGCTCACCACCCTCGGCGCCGCACCGGTCGGCGCCATCGTCAATCTCGAGGTCGATGTCATCGCCAAATACGTCGAACGGTTGCAGCAGCGCGGATGAGCAGGCTGCGGTCACGGGCCGATCCGGGAACCAGGGCCCGACGCAGTACTGTTACTGGTACCTAATCGAGATGGAGCGCAGCAGACGTGACCAGGTTCGACACCATCGAGCGCGCAGTCGCCGACATCGCCGCCGGTAAGGCGGTCGTCGTCGTCGACGACGAGGGCCGTGAGAACGAGGGCGATCTCATCTTCGCCGCGGAGAAGGCCACCCCCGAGCTGGTGGCGTTCATGATCCGCTACACCTCCGGCTACATCTGTGTGCCGCTGACCGGTGCCGACTGCGACCGCCTGGGCCTGCCCCCGATGTACGCGATCAACCAGGACAAGCACGGCACCGCCTACACGGTGTCGGTGGACGCGCGCGAGGGCGTCAGTACCGGTATCTCCGCCGCCGACCGGGCCACCACCATGCGTCGGCTCGCCGACCGGTTCGCCAAGCCCGAGGACTTCACCCGGCCCGGGCATGTGGTACCGCTGCGCGCCAAGGACGGCGGCGTACTGCGCCGCCCCGGCCACACCGAGGCGGCCGTCGACCTCGCTCGCCTCGCCGGTCTCGGCCCGGCGGGGGTGATCTGCGAGATCGTCAGCCAGAAGAACGAGGGCGACATGGCCCGCACCGAGGAGTTGCGGGTCTTCGCCGACGAGCACGAACTCGCGCTCATCTCGATCGCCGACATGATCGCGTGGCGGCGCAAGCACGAGAAGCAGGTGGAGCGGGTCGCCGAGGCCCGCATCCCCACCCGATTCGGCGAGTTCCGGGCCGTCGGATACAAGAGCATCTACGACGAGGTGGAGCATGTGGCGCTGGTGCGCGGCGACTTCACCGTCGACGGCGGCGAGGACGTCCTGGTCCGGGTGCATTCCGAATGCCTGACCGGTGATGTGTTCGGCTCGCTGCGCTGCGACTGCGGCCCGCAACTGGACGCCGCCATGGAGATGGTGGCGGCCGAGGGCCGGGGCGTGGTGCTGTACATGCGGGGCCACGAGGGCCGCGGCATCGGCCTGATGCACAAGTTGCAGGCCTACCAGCTCCAGGACAACGGGCACGACACCGTCGACGCCAATATCGAACTCGGCCTGCCCGCCGACGCCCGCGACTACGGCACCGGCGCGCAGATCCTGGTCGATCTGGGCATCTCCTCCATGCGGCTGCTGACCAACAACCCGGCCAAGCGGGTGGGCCTGGACGGCTACGGGCTCAGCATCACCGAGCGGGTGCCGATGCCGGTGCGCGCCAACGCCGAGAATCTGCACTACCTGCGCACCAAGCGGGATCGCATGGGCCACGACCTGGTCGGGCTGGACGATCTCGACCTGGGCGAGACCGCGCAGTAACCCCGCGCTTCGAGCGGACACCACGACGGCCACACGGAAAGGCGGACCTTTCGAATGAGCGGTACGGGCGTACCGGAGTTCGCGCTCGAGGATGCGAAGAGCCTGCGGCTCGGCATCGTCGCGTCGCGGTGGCACACGAAGATCTGCGACACCCTGGTCGCGAACGCCGAGCGGGTGGCCCGCGCCAGCGGCGTGGCGGAGATCACCGTGGTGCGCTGCGCGGGCGCGATGGAATTGCCCGTGGTGGCGCAGGCGCTCGCCCGCGATCACGACGCGGTGGTCGCGCTCGGTGTCGTGATCCGCGGTGAGACACCGCATTTCGAGTACGTCTGCGATGCGGTGACCGCGGGCCTGACCCGGGTCTCGCTGGACGAGAGCACCCCGGTGACCAACGGCGTGCTCACCGTCGACACCGAACGTCAGGCCCTGGACCGGGCCGGGCTGCCGGATTCGGCCGAGGACAAGGGCGAGCAGGCCGCGGCGGCCGCGCTCGACGCGGCGCTGACGCTGCGGGCGCTGCGCACGCCGGGTGCCGCCGGATACCGCCAGACGGTCTGAGCCGATGTCGCCCGTCGTCCGGATCTGGAAGCGCGGCCCGCAACCCCCCGAGCCGGAAGCCGCTGTGCCGCAGTGGGATCTGGAGGTGCGGCCGCGGCGTGCGGTGCGGACCGCGCGAATCGTGGCCGGCGTGATCGCGGTGCTGTTCACCGTCGCCGGTATCGCCTCGGCGCACAGCGCGACGGGCGTGAATTTCCGCGGGGCGGATCAGGTGGCGGTCATCTGCTTCGGCTGGCTGCTCGCCGGTGCGGTGCTGTTGCTGACCCGGCCGCGGGTGCGGGTGGGCGCGCAGGGTGTCTCGGTGCGAAATATCTTGGGCGACAACATGTTCGAGTGGAAAGACATTCGCGGCGTCACGATCCCCGACAAGCGCGCCTGGGCCCGCCTGGAACTGATCGGCGACGAGTACGTCCCGATGCTGGCGATCCGTGTCAACGACAAGGAGCGCGCGGCGCGGGCCATGGAACGCTTCCGCGACCTCGGCGCGAAATACACTGCGGGACAGTAGGTCCCGAGCCCGCTACTCGACGTCGCCCATCACCGCGCCCTCGCGGCGGGGGTCCGCGCCGCCGATCCAGCCGTCACCCTCGCGCCGCAGGGCGCTGAGGCCGCTGGTCTGGGCATCGACGGAGACCTGGTGACCCATCTCGCGCAGCGTCCGCACGAGCGGGTCGTGGTCGCCGTTGTCGGTGGCGTCGATCGCCGGATGCTCGCCGCCGACGCCGGTGACGGGCGTATTGGCCGCGCCGAACGCGACACCCGATACCGCCTGCTGCGGGTCCAGGCGCCAATCCAGCATGCTCACCAGGGTTTTCACGACGAACTGGATGATCACCGAACCGCCGGGCGAGCCGGTCACATACGACAGCTGCCCGCGCGAGCCGTCGGCGGCGCGGTCGAACACCAGTGTCGGGCTCATCGAACTGCGGGGGCGCTTGCCCGGCTGCAGCCGGTTGGCCAGTGGTGTGCCGTCGGCCGCGGTCGGGGTGACGTTGAAATCGGTGAGCTGGTTGTTGAGCACGAAACCGTCGACGAGATGGAACGAGCCGAAGGCCGACTCCACCGTCGTGGTCATCGCGGCGGCGTTGCCGTACTTGTCCACCACCGAGACGTGGCTGGTGCCGTGCTCGGGGGGCTGCGGGCCGGTGCCGAGCGGCACGGGGCCGAAGTCGCCGGGTTGCGCGGTACCCATGGCGCGGTCCGGATCGATCTGTGCCGCACGCTGTTTCAGGTAGTCCTTGTTCAGCAGTGTGCCGGACGAGTTGCCGGGCAGCGGAACGAAGTCCGAGTCGGCCACGTACTTGTCGCGGTCGGCGTAGGCCAGCCGCTCCGCCTCCGAGATCAGGTGCACCGCTCGGGCTTGGGGCCTGCCGCCGTTGTTGTCGACATCGTCCGGCGGCAGCGCCGACAGATCGAAGTTCTCCAGGATGCCGAGGGTGGCGGCGACCGTGGTGCCGCCCGAGGACGGGTTGGGCATGCCGCAGATCTCGTGCTCGCGGTAGCCCGTGCACAGCGCCGTGCGCTTCTTGGCCTGGTAACCCGCCAGGTCCGCGAGAGTGATGTGGCCCGGGGTGCGCCCGCCGGAGGTGTTGGCGGTGGCGTCGACGATGTCCTGGGCGATGGCGCCGGTGTAGAACGCCGCCGGACCGTCGGAAGCGATGGCGCCCAGCGTTTTCGCCATCGCCGGATTGGTGAGGTCGGCGCCGGCGGGCTTCGGGCTGCCGTCCGGCTGGAGGAAGTAGGCCCTGGCGTTCTCGTCGCGCGCCAGATCGGGGGCCGACTCCGCGATCTGGCCCGCCAGCCGCGGACTGATCGCGAAACCCCGATCGGCCAGGTCGATCGCCGGCGTGAACAGGTCGCGCCAGGGTTGCTTGCCGTGGTCGGCATGGGCCAGTTCGAGCAGCCGCAGCGCGCCCGGCACGCCGATGGACCGGCCGCTGGCCCGCGCATTCGGTTGCGGCGCGGTGCGATCGGCGTCGCTGACCCAGCGCAGATAGTTCTCGGTGGCGGCGGCGGGCGCGACCTCCCGGCCGTCGTAGGCGTCGACCGTGCGCGCTGCCGCGTCGTAGTACATCAGGAACGCGCCGCCGCCGATGCCGGACGCCTGCGGCTCCACCAGACCGAGCACCAGCTGGGCCGCGACCAGGGCGTCGGCCGCGGTGCCGCCGTCGGCCAGCACACGACAGGCGGCCTGTGTCGCAAGGGGATTGGCGGCCGATACGGCATAGGTGCCGGTGCGCACGGGCGTCATATCACTGCGGTAACCCGACGCGATCTCCGGATTGGTCGCGATATCGGTGCCGGTGGCGGTGGGTCCGGCGGCGACACGGGTGCCGTTCGCGGTCTCGGCGCACGACGCCGCCGACGGCTCGGAACTCGACGAGCAGCCGGTGATCACCCCGGCGGCGAGCAGTGCGGCGGTGGCACCGGCCCAGATGTGTCGCGTGCGCCTCATGATCGGACTCTATCGCCCGCGTCCGACACGGGCAGTGCTTTCGCCGGGGCAGCGGCGCGGGACTCGGCTACCGACCAGGTAACGTCGGACGCTCACCGACCGAGCGCGGAGGGCCCACCGGCAGATGACGGAAGTGCGGAGCGAGACGTACCTCGACGTCGAGGACAGCGGCTACCACAAGAGTCTGAAACCACGCCAGCTGCAGATGATCGCCATCGGCGGCGCGATCGGCACCGGACTGTTCCTCGGCGCGGGCGGCCGCCTGGCGAGCGCCGGTCCCGGACTGTTCCTGGTCTACGGGGTGTGCGGCGTCTTCGTGTTCTTCATCCTGCGGGCGCTGGGTGAACTGGTCCTGCACCGGCCGTCGTCGGGGTCGTTCGTCTCCTACGCCCGGGAGTTCTACGGCGAGAAGGCCGCTTTCGCCGCCGGATGGATGTACTTCCTGAACTGGTCGATGACCGGCATCGTCGACACCACCGCGATCGCCACCTACCTGCACTACTGGGGTCCGTTCCAGCCGATCGCCCAGTGGCTGCTGGCGCTGGTCGCGCTGTGCCTGGTGCTCGGCGTGAACCTGGTCTCGGTGAAGTGGTTCGGCGAACTGGAGTTCTGGGCGGCGCTGGTGAAGGTCGTCGCGCTGGTGGCCTTTCTCGGGATCGGCACCTTCTTCCTGGCGGGCCGGTTCACCGTCGACGGCAACGAGACCGGCCTGGGTATGGTGTCGCACGCCGGGGGCTGGTTCCCGACCGGGCTGGTGCCGTTGGTCACCGTGACCTCCGGCGTCGTGTTCGCGTACGCGGCAGTGGAGATGGTCGGGACCGCGGCGGGGGAGACGGAGAACCCGCAGAAGATCATGCCGCGGGCGATCAACTCGGTGATCCTGCGCATCGTGGTGTTCTACATCGGCTCGCTGGTGCTGCTGGCACTGCTGCTGCCGTACACGGCCTACTCCGCGTCGGAGAGCCCGTTCGTCACCTTCTTCGGGAAACTCGGTG
Source organism: Nocardia wallacei (assembly GCF_014466955.1). Classification (NCBI taxonomy): domain Bacteria; kingdom Bacillati; phylum Actinomycetota; class Actinomycetes; order Mycobacteriales; family Nocardiaceae; genus Nocardia; species Nocardia wallacei. The sequence goes on from NZ_AP023396.1 coordinate 3,315,711, forward strand.
TGGGGAACGCGGGTTCGGTGATGAACTTCGTGGTGCTCACCGCCGCGTTCTCGAGCCTGAACGCGGGGCTGTACTCCACCGGCCGCATCCTGCGGTCGATGTCGATGAACGGCAGCGCGCCGAAGTTCACCGGCCGCATGAACAAGCGCGGCGTGCCCTACGGCGGCATCCTGCTGACCAGTGTGATCGCCCTGTTCGGGATCTGGCTCAACTACATCGTGCCCTCGCGTGCGTTCGAGATCGTGCTCAACGTGGCCTCGATGGGCATTCTCTCGTCCTGGGCCACGATCGTGCTGTGCCAGCTGGCGCTGTGGCGGCGGTGGCGGCACGGGGACGCCGAGCGTCCGGCGTTCCGGATGTTCGGCGCGCCCTACACCGGTCTGGCGACACTGGTGTTCCTGGCGGCCGTGCTGGTGCTGATGGGCTTCGACTACCCGGTGGGGACATGGACGGTCGCGAGCCTGGTGGTACTGGTGCCCGCGCTGATCCTGGGCTGGTTCGCCGCGCGTAAACGGGTGCTGGCCATCGCGACGGAGCGCCGCGGCTACACCGGTGAGTTCCCGGTGGTAGCCAATATCCCACTGGACGACGACCGGGAAACGTAGCGGCGCAAGGTCTTACGGTCGCGGATCAACCCGCGGAGACGCTGTGGTCGGTGCGGACCTGCCAGCGGCCCGCGCTGCGAGTCAGCCGGACCGGATGGTCGAAACAGGTACCGATGTTCTCGCCTGTGAGTACCTCGTCCACGGAACCCATTGCGACACAACGCCCCTCGCGCAGCAGCAGGACGTGCGTGGTGCCGGGCGGCAACTCCTCGAGATGGTGGGTCACCAGCACGGACGACAGCTCCGGATGGGTGGTCTGCAAGCGGTCGAGGCGGTCGATGAGCTGCTCTCGGCCCGCCATGTCCAGGCCGGTGGTGGGTTCGTCCAGCAGCAGCAGGCGCGGATTCGGCATGAGGGCGCGCGCGATCAGCGCCCGGCCGCGCTCACCCTGGGACATGGTCGGCCAGCGGGCGTCGCGGCGGTGCGCCAGGCCCAGCAGGTCGATCAGGCGGTCCGCCTCGGCGATCTCGGCGGCCGTGGGATTCCAGCGCTGCTTCAGGTCGGCGGTGTTGGTGAGGCCGGTGAGCACCACCTCGTGCGCGGTGAGCGGATACGGTGGCGCGTGGCGGGGGTCGACATGACCGATCGCGGTGCGCAACTCACGCATGTCCACCCGGCCGAGCCGGTGACCGAGCACCTCGACGGCGCCGTGCGTGGGATGTTCGAAGGCGCCCAGCATCTTCAGCAGCGTGGTCTTGCCCGCGCCGTTGGGGCCCAGCAGCGCCCAGTGCTCGCCCGGGCGCACCGTCAGCGAGACCTCGGCGAGGATCGGGTTGCCGTTGCGCACGAAATCCACCGCGGTGACCTGGATGATAGGGGTGTCGGCCATGCGCCCACGGTAACAAACTCCTCAGACAAGCTGATGGGTGGCCTGTGTCATGGGACGAATTGTGTAGGCTGGCCCGGTGACCATCGAGGCCGTGCTGTTCGATTTCTCCGGGACGCTGTTCCGGCTGGAGGGCAACGAGAGCTGGGTCGAGGACCTCATCACCGCCGACGGCCGCCCGCTCGACGCCGCCGAATCGGCCGAGGTGCTGCGGCGCATGACAGCGCCCGAACAGCTGGTGCGGTTCGACGAGCGCGGGCAGTACGCCTGGGAGCATCGCGACCTGTCCGCCGATCTGCATCGCGAGGCCTACATGGCCGTGCTGCGCCAGTCCGGGATCGAACAGGGCCGGGCGGACCGGCTGTACGCCCGCATGGTGGACCCGCTGGAGTGGACGCCGTACCCGGATACCGACGCGGTGCTGAAATCGCTGGACGCGCAAGGCATTCCGGTGGCGGTGGTCAGCAATATCGCCTTCGACGTGCGCCCGTCGTTCGCCGCGCACGGCTGGGACCGCGAGGTGGCGCTGTACGCGCTGTCGTACGAGGTCGGCGCGATGAAGCCCGATGCGCGAATCTTCGAATGGACGCTCGAGCGCCTGGGCGTCGCGCCGGAGGCGGCGCTCATGGTCGGTGACAGCCGCGAGAACGACGGCGGCGCAACGGCTCTGGGCTGCCGGTTCGCCTGGGTGGACCCGCTGCCGACCGCCGAGCGGCCCGACGGATTGCGCTCGGCGCTGCGCGAGCACGCAGTGACCGTCTAGCGCGCCGCGGCACGGTCGTCACGCCGTCGCACGGACCAGCGCGCGCCCGGCGGCCCGCCCCGAGAAGATGCAGCCGCCCAGGAACGTGCCCTCCAGCGCGTTGTAACCATGCACCCCGCCGCCGCCGAAACCCGCTACCTCGCCCGCGGCGTACAGGCCCGGGAACGGTGTGCCGTCGGCCCGGATCACCTGCGAGTCGAGGTTGGTCTGCAAGCCGCCCAAGGTCTTACGGGTCAGGACGTTGAGCCGGACGGCGATCAGCGGGCCGTGCGCCGGGTCCAGGATGCGGTGCGGTGTGGCCACCCGGCCGAGCCGGTCACCCCGGGACCGGCGGGCGTTGGCCACGGCCATCAGCTGCGCGTCCTTGCCGTACTTGTTGACCAGTTCCCGGTCGCGGGCGACGATCTGGCGCTCGAGGTGGGCGGGGTCCAGCTGGGGTCCGCGGGCGATCTTGTTCATCCCGGTGACGAGTTCGGGCAGCGTGTCGGCGACGACGAAGTCGACACCGTGCCGCTTGAACGCCTCCACCGGACCGGGCGCGCCCTTGGCGATCCGGCTGCGCAGCGTCAGCCGGAGATTCTTGCCGGTGATATCCGGATTCTGCTCGGAGCCCGACAGCGCGAACTCCTTCTCGATGATCGACTGGGTGAGCACGAACCAGGAGTAGTCGTAGCCGGTGCCGAGAATCGCGCGCATCGTGGCGTTGGTGTCGAATCCGGGGAAACACGGTGCGGGCAGACGGTTTCCGTTCGCGTCGAACCACAGCGAGGACGGGCCGGGAATGATGCGGATGGCGTGGTCGGGCCAGACCGGGTCCCAATTGTGGATGCCCTCGGTGTAATGCCACATGCGATCCCGGTTGACGATGCGCCCGCCGGCCGCCTCGGTGATGCCGAGCATGCGCCCGTCCACGTGCGCGGGCACGCCCGAGATCATGGTCTGCGGGCACGGGCCCAGCCGCTCGGTGGGCCAGTTCTTGCGGATCAGCTCGTGATTGTGGCCGATGCCGCCGGAGGCGACGACCACCGGAGCGCGAAACTCGAACTCGCTCACCGTATTCCGTGACGAGGCCCGGCCGCGCTCCAGCTCGGTCGGCTCCAGTACGCCGCCGCGCACGCCCACCACCGCGCCGTCCTCGACGATCAGTTCGTCGACCCGGTGGCGGAAGGCGAATTCGACCAGGCCGCCGCGCTCGGCCGCCAGCACCGGCTCCAGGAACACCCGCACCACCTCGGGGCCGGTGCCCCAGGTCAGGTGGAAGCGCGGTACCGAGTTGCCGTGCCCGTCGGCGGCCGCGCCACCGCGTTCGGCCCAGCCGACCAGCGGCGTCACCCGCAACCCGAGGTCGTGCAGATACTGCCGCTTCTCGGTGGCGGCGAACTCGACGTAGGCGCGGGCCCACTGCCGCGCCCAGTGGTCCTCGTCGTCGCGGTCGAAACCGGCGGAGCCCTGCCAGTCCTGCCAGGCCAGTTCGAAGGAGTCCCGCACGCCCATCCGCCGCTGCTCCGGGGTGTCGACCAGGAACAGCCCGCCCAGCGACCAGAACGCCTGGCCGCCGAGGTTGTTGCGATTCTCCTGATCCAGCACGAGGACCCGCCGTCCGGCCCGGGTCAGCTCGTAGGTGGCTACGAGACCGGCCAGCCCGGCTCCGACGACGATGACGTCCGGCTGGTGCGACGGTGCCACGGGTACTCCTCGCGCTCGACTGCAACGGATACACGAGTGTATCGGCTGGGGTGGCGCGGCGCACGCATTCGAATCTGTCGGTGGCTCGTGGGATGGTGCGGTGGTGCGAACCATGACCGCCGCCGCCGCTCGCCGCACCGCGCTGGCCGCCCAGGGCTTGGCCGGTGCGCGCCCGTCCGGCCCGCCCACCCGCCGGACGATCCAGCGCGTTCTGGAGAAAACCCAGCTGCTGCAATTGGATTCGGTGTCGGCGGTGGTGCGGGCGCACTACGCCCCGGTGTTCGCCCGGATCGGCGGTTACGACCGCGCCCTGCTGGACGAGCTGGCCTGGAGCCACAACGCGCGGCGGCCGCGGCGGCTGGTGGAGTACTGGGCGCACGAGGCGGCGCTGCTGCCCGTCGAGGATTGGCCGCTGCTGCGCTGGCGCATGGCCCGCTTCCGCAACGGGCGCTGGGGCGGGGCCGCGCGGGTACTGGAGCGCAATCCGCGGCTGCCGAAGGACGTGCTCGAGGCGGTGGGCGAGCTGGGCCCGGCGACGGCGGGCGAGGTGGAGAAGCATCTCGAGCTGGAACGGCCGCGCGCCAAGGATCATTGGGGCTGGAATTACAGCGACACCAAGGTGGTGTGCGAGCTGCTGTTCGCCACCGGCGAGCTGTCGGTGGACAAGCGCGTCGGATTCCAGCGCTACTACGACCTGACCGAGCGCGTGCTGCCGCCGGAGGTCCGGGCCCGCGAGGTGGAAGAGGCCGAGGCGGTACGCGAACTGGTCCGCCGCGCCTCGACCGCGCTGGGTATCGCCACCGAAGCGGACCTGCGCGACTACTACCGGCTGCAGCGCAGCCAGACCGAGCCCGCCATCGCCGATCTCGTCGAGTCCGGCGAGCTCGAACCGGTACAGGTCCGTGGCTGGGATCGGCTCGCCTACCTCCGGGCGGGTGCGCGCACCCCGCGCCGAGTAGCGGGCGGCGCGCTGCTGTGCCCGTTCGACCCGCTTATTTTCTTCCGGCCGCGCACCGAGCGGATCTTCGACTTCCATTACCGCATCGAGATCTACACCCCCGAGGCCAAGCGGGTGCACGGCTATTACGTCTTCCCGTACCTGCTCGACGGCGACCTGGTCGCCCGCGTGGACCTGCGCGCCGACCGCGCTACCGGCCGCCTGCTGGTCCCCGGCGCCTTCGCCGAGCCGGGCCGGGACTCGCCCTACGTCGTCGCGGGTCTGGCGCGGTCGCTGCGGGAGCTGGCCGACTGGCTGGAACTGGACACCATCGAGGTCGGCGAGCGGGGTGATCTCGCGGCCCGGCTGAGCGCGGTGGCTCGGTAGCCGGGGGAGTCGTACCCGGACAAGGGAATTCGAGGGGGGAACGCGATGTATCAGCGAGACGAGGCGAACCGGTCCGGCCGATCGCGGGCAGCCGCGCGGGCCCGGTGCTACCTTCGGACGATGTCGTCGAACCGCCTGCGGCGCAGTCGAATCGTCCGGATGTGTGCGCTGGCGGCCACGGCCGTGCTGATCGCCGGCGGCTGCGGGGGGCCGGAACCGGAGCACACCGCCGGGCCTCGGGTGGCCGCGCCCTGGCCACCGGCGGACGGTCGCGGCGCGTGCGAGGTCGACAAGCAGCCGGACGTGCCCGCCACCATGCGTGACGGCGTGGTGCTGAAGTCCGATGTGTACCGGCCCCGCACCACCGACCCGGCGCCGGTGATCCTGATGCGCACCCAGTACGGCAAGGACGCGGCGCAGATCCAGCCCTACCGGTACCGGCCGCCGGACTGGTTCGCCTCGCACTGCTATCTCGTTGTGGTGCAGGACATTCGCGGGCAGGGCAAGTCCGGCGGTACGTTCACCGAGTTCGGTAACGACCTGGACGACGGGTACGACGCGGTGGAATGGGCGGCCGCCCTGCCCGGGTCGAACGGCAAGGTGGGCATGTACGGGTCGTCGTATGTGGGTGCCACGCAATGGCTCGCGGCCGTGCGCACGCCCCCGCACCTGGCCACCATCGTGCCGGCCAACACCTCCTCGGACTACTACGACGGCTGGACCTACGACGGCGGCGCGTTCCGGCTGGCGTTCGTCGAACCGTGGGCGATGGAGACGATCGCCCGCACCGCGGCGGAGAACCGCGGCGACACCGCCACCGCGAAACAACTGCTCACCGAGGGCGCCGATTACACGCGCTGGCTGGGTTTCCGCCCCTATCAGCAGTTTCCGCCGCTGCGCCCGGACGATCCGGCGGTCGCGCCCTGGTTCTACGACTGGATCCGGCACTCGGCCCGCGACGACTACTGGAAGCAGTGGAGCATCCGAGATCGGTATCCGAATGTCCGGGTGCCGGTGCTCGATGTCGAGGGCTGGTACGACGCGTTCCTCACCGGCGGCATCGAGAACTTCACGGGCATGGTGGAGCGCGGCGGGACCGAGGACGCGCGGCGTAACCAGCGGCTGGTCATCGGGCCGTGGGACCACGTCGGGTGGGGCCGCCCGGGCAGCGGCGTCGGGGCCCCGAAGATGGCCGCGGGCCCGGCCGGGGACAGCCCGATCAACGAGCTGATGCTGGCATGGTTCGACCGGTTCCTGAAGGGCGCCGACACCAAGGTGTCCGGGCAACCGGCCGTCGACTATTTCGTGATGGGCGCCAACCGATGGAAGACAGCGTCCGCGTGGCCGCTGCCCGACACCCGGTGGACCACCTATTACCTGTCCGGTCCGGGCGGTCCGGGTCTCGGCGGCCGCCAGGGCGCCTTGGTCCGGTCCGCGCCCAAGGATCCGCAGCAGCCGGACCGGTACTACTACGACCCGCTGAATCCGGTGCCCAGCGCGGGCGGCCATTCCTGCTGCGGCGCCGCGACCGGCCCGCAGGGCCCCTTCGACCAGGGTGCCGTGGAACAGCGCTCCGACGTGCTGACCTTCACCACCGACCCGATGCCGTCGGACACCGAGATCACCGGGCCGACGGAGGTGAGCCTGTGGGCCGCCTCGACCGCGCCCGACACCGATTTCACCGCGAAGCTGGTGGCCGTCGCGCCGGACGGGTCCACCGTCAATCTCAACAACGGCATCATCCGCGCGGCGTTCCGCGACTCGCTCGAGCACCCGACGCCGATCGTGCCGGGGCAGCCGTACCGCTACACGATCAAGATCTGGCCTACCAGCTACCAGGTACCGGCCGGATCCCGCGTGCGCCTGGAGATCTCCAGCAGCGATTTCCCGCAGTACGCGCCGAACCCGAACACCGGCGAGCCGTTCGGGCAGAGCGCGGCCGTGCAGGGTGCGACGCAGACGATCTTCCACGACGCCGAACATCCGTCGTCGGTGGTACTTCCGATCATTCCGGTAGGGGACAGTGGCAGTACGAAATTTCCGCTGACGCGGTAACGGCCTGTGCGGCAGGGCAATCCGGCATCGGGGTGGCCCGGAATCGGCGACTGTGCCGCCTCGACGCGCCACGCCGAACGCGGCGCAGTGGCTTGCCGACCGATGACGGCGGGCATAGCGTGGCAGGCATGTCGCGCATCGAGATCGAGGATCTGCCCGCCGATACCGCCGAGGTGCTGCGCCGCCGCGCCCGCTACGCCGGGCTGCCGGTACTGGACTATGTGCGCCAGGAGTTGACGGCGCTGACCGCGCGCCGCGTGCCCATCGACTCCGTGGTCGAGTTCCTGGAGAACGAGCGGCCGGACCATCCCTCCGCCACCCTCGACGAGGGCGCGATGGCGCTGATCCACACCTACGACCTGCCCGCCGACGCGTGGAGCGTGCTGAGCCGCCGCGCCGCCGCCGCGGGCGCGCCGCTCGGCGACTACGTCCGTCAGGAACTGATCAAACTGGCCCGCCGGAGCACCCTCGAGGAGTCGATGCAGGAGTTCCGCGACATCCTGGACCGCGACCCGAATCTCGACGTCGACCTGGGCGCCGTCGAGGACACGCTCCGCTACGTGCGCGGCATGTAACCGGTCATCCGGCGGTGGCCGCCGGAACAGGCCGGGCGGCAGCATTTTCCGCGGCCCGGCCCCACCGGCCCGCGAGCGCGGCGCAGACGAACAGCTGAATCTGGTGAAAGATCATCAGCGGCAACACGATCAGCCCGACCGGGTGCCCGGCGAACAGCACCGTCGCCATCGGCAGCCCGGTGGCGAGGCTCTTCTTCGAGCCGCAGAAGATCACCACGATCCGATCCGCGCGGCCGAATCCGAGCAGCCCGCTACCCGCCGAGGTCACCGCCAGCAACACGGCCAGCAGGCCCGCGCACACCGCCACCACGGCCAGCAGCGCCCACGGCGACAGCCCGCGCCAGATGTGCTCCACCATGCCCGCGCTGAACGCGGCGTAGACCACCAGATACACCGAGCCCCGGTCCACCACACGGGTCACCGCCGCATGCCGCAGTAACCGCCGCAACCACGGCCGCGACAACTGACCGGCCAGGAACGGCAACAGCAGTTGGACCACGATCGACAGGATCGCGGTGGGCGACACCGTCGCGCCGCCGGCGGTGTGCATGAGCAGCATGACCAGCAGCGGCGTCGCGAACACACCCACGAGATTCGACAGCGACGCGCTCACCACCGCGCCCGCCACGTTGCCGCGCGCGATCGAGGTGAACGCGATCGACGACTGCACCGTCGAGGGGAGCAGGCACAGGAACAGCATGCCGGTGTAGAGATCCGCGGTCAGCACCGACGGCGCCAGCAGCCGCAGTGCCAGGCCGAGCAGCGGGAACACTACGTACGTCACCGCGAGCACGCTCGCGTGCAGCCGCCAGTGCCGCAGCCCGGCCAGTGCCTCGCGTGGTTCCAGCCGGGCGCCGTAGAGCAGGAACAGCACCCCGATGGCGAGCTTCGTGGCCCAGTCCAGGACCTCGGCGGCGCTGCCGCGCGCGGGCAACGCGACCGCGACCAGCACGCTGACCAGGATGCCGAGCATGAAGGCGTCGATGCGCAGCTTGGCGAGAATCTTCACGTATGTACGGTATGGCCGTCGCACTGATCACGGAAGGCGGCGTAATCGATAACTCTGAACGAGTATCGTGATGAATGTGTTCGACCCGGACCTGCTGCGTACCTTTCTCGCCGTGGAGGGGGCCGGTGGTTTCACCGCGGCGGGCCGCCTCCTCGGGCTGCGGCAGTCGACGGTCAGCGGGCATGTCGCCAGGCTCGAACAGGCGGCCGGGCGCGAACTGTTCCGCCGCGACACCCGCAATCTCGCCCTCACCGCCGACGGCGCCGCGATGGTGGGGTTCGCTCGCGCCATTCTCGACGCGCAGGCGACGGCCGAGCGCTACTTCTCCGGCTCGCGGTTGTCCGGCCTGATCCGGCTCGGCGCCTCCGACGATGTGATGGCCCGTGAGCTACCGGACGTGCTGCTCGAATTCCAGCGCAGCCACCCCGGTGTGGACCTGGAGCTGACCGTCGGACTCAGCGAGAACCTGAAGACCCGGATGGGCGCGGGAGAGCTGGACCTGGTCGTCGGCAAGCGCCTGCCCGGGGAACGGCACGGCGAACTGCTGTGGCGCGACCGGCTGGTCTGGGCGGGCCGTTCCGGCGCGACGGGTTTCGACGATCCGGTCCCACTCGTGACGTATCCGCCGCCGAGTCTCACCCGCCACATCGCCCTGCGCGCCCTGGAGCGCGAGGGCCGCACCTGCCGTATCGCCTGCACCAGTGACAGTCAGCTGGGGCTGCGGGCGGCGGTGCTGGCCGGGCTCGGTCTGGTGGTGCATGCCGAAAGCCTGCTTCCCGCAGGGCTTTTCGCCGTGGCCGAGCCGCGCCTGCCGGAGTTGGGCGAGCTCGAGTTCGTCCTGCTGCGCCGCCGCAGCCGCCTGCCGGAGCCGGAGCGCGCGCTGTGCGAGGCGATCACCTCCGCTGCGCGGCGGGCCCGGCGCGCGTGAGATCAGGTTCGATCGGGGCGGCTGCCGATCACCACGGTCGCGTACAACTCCTCGGACTCGACGACCCTCGGCGTCAGACCGGCGCGCGCGAAGACGTCGACCGCGACCGGCGCCTGTTCCTCGCTCGATTCCACCAGCAGGTGACCACCCGGCGCCAGCCACGAGGGCGCCGCGGCGGCCACGCGCCGGACGACGTCGAGCCCGTCGGCGCCGCCGTCGAGGGCCGAAATCGGCTCGTGCTCACGGGCTTCCGGCGGCATGCCGGTGATCCGGGCGGTCGGCACGTACGGGGTGTTGGCGAGCAGCAGGTCCACGCGCCCGGCCAGCTGCGCGGGCAGGGGCGCGAACAGATCACCCTCGTAGACGCGCGCGTCCAGCGGGGCGAGATTGCGGCGAGCGCAGGACACGGCGGCGGGCTCGATGTCGCTCGCCGTGAGCCGCGCCCGGACGCCCGCGCGGGCCAGCTCCGTGACCACCGCCAGCCCGAGCGCGCCGCAGCCGCAGCACAGGTCGAGCACGACGCGGGGATCGCCGGGCGGGCGGCTGCCGAGCGCCACCGCCTGCTCGACGAGGAATCCGGTGCGTTGCCGCGGCACGAAGACACCGGGTTCGACCGCGACGCGCAGCCCGCGAAATTCGGCCCAGCCCAGCAGGTGCTCCAGCGGTATGCCGGAAGTTCGCTGCGTCACGAGGGCGTGGAGTTCGGCGGGCGTGGAGGCCGCCTCACTCAGCAGGGCGGCCTCGTCCTCGGCGAAGACACAGCCGGCCGCGCGCAGGGCGGCGACGATGTCCGGGTCGGATCCGATCATCCGACCATTGTGCCGACCGCGGCGGTCAGCGCTCGGCCGGCAGGAGGAAGGTGCGGGTGGCGTCGAGGTAGATGCCGCGCTGGGCGGCCCGGTTCGGCGGCGGCAACTGCGATACCAGCTGATCGGTGGAGGTCATCGCGCCCACCACGTGCGTTCCGGCGACGATGAAATCCGCTACCGCGCGGCGGATGTGGTTCGGCGAGGTCACCACGACGGCGCTGGTCGCCCCCGCGTCCCGCAGCATGCGGCTGCTGAACAGCGCGTTCTGCACCGTGGAGCCGGCGCGGTCCTCGACCAGCACCCGGTTCGCCGGAATGCCGTGCCCGATCAGCCAGCCCGCCATGGCCACTGCCTCCGGCACCCCGTTCTGCGGGTTGCCGCCGGTGACCACGATCGGCGACCAGGGGGCGGCGACGGCCTGCAGCCAGGCCGCCTGCAGCCGATTCACCAGTTCGGGGCGCAGGGCGCCGTCGGGCAGCAGACCGTAGCCGAGGACCACGATGCCGGTCTGCGGGCCGATCAGCGCGGGCAGGGGATTGGGCAGGGTGCCCACCGCGGCGCCGATGGCGCCCAGCAGGTTTCGGGTGCCCTGCGCCATCGCGCCGTCGACGGCCCCGAGCCGGTTCAGCGCGGCCTCGCGGGTGATGAGGTCACCGCTGTAGTCCGACCAGATCGCCTGCAGCGCGAGCGCCTGCGAGTCGTCGGGGGTGCCGTCGAGCAGCGCGCGCAGATCGGCCAGTCCCGCCGGATCGTTGCCGCTGAGGAAGTTGGCTTGGGCGGAGTTGTAGAGCGGAGCCGGGCCCTCGGCAGCGATGGCCGCGCCCGCGAACGGACCGGCGAGTGCGAGGGTGACCGCCGAACCGGCGGCGAGATATCGGAGACGCCTGGCGATTTTCACTGCAGTCGACACCTTTCCGAAGGAGCGGGTCATGCGCGTGTTGCTGGCAATTGCCTCTGGACAATCGAGCCAACGATACGGCCGCCCCGCCCCGCGAGAGCGGATTTGGGGGTGTGACATATCTGGATGTAACGCGCAGGCAGGGGTGAACTCGCACAAACAGCATGTTCACAACGTCGTACGTGGGTGCCGTGTGGAACGAGGGGGAGGAAGATCCGGCCACGGACGTTCGTCCGTGCCCCGCTCTCGCGGACACATCCACTCCGGCGGGGGTTCACCGTTCGTCTGCCCCACAGACCCGGCACGCGGTCAGATGCTGCCCTTGCGTTCGATGACAAGGATCCGGGCTTCGGGCGCGGGGTGGGCGATGTGCTCGTCGCCGATTTCGGCGTAGCAGATCTTGCCGGGCGTCAGGCGTTCGACCCTTTCCTTGCCGTCCTCGCGATAATGCATATCGACTACGCCGTCCAGCACGACGAAGACCTCAGGGCCGTCGTTGACATGCCAGACATAGGGCTGATCGGTCCAGTGCAGCCGGATCGTCGCGGATCCGATTTCGGTGATATCAATCGCCCCCCACGGGCGGTCCGCGGTGAAGTCACCGGCCTCGAAGAAACGCATGCGTCGATTATGGGCCGCGTCGGCGATATATTCCTGTCCGGGACTACATCGCTACCGGGAGGTCTCAGGTGGTGTCGTCAGCGCCCCTGACGGGCCAGAACCGGATCGCACGCGGCCGTGCGATGATAATCCCATCCGGGATGGTCCCGGACGCAGTGATTACTGAACCTGTTTATGGGCGGACCTTTGGACGACTTGTTCTGCGATCCCCGCTGGGACCCTTACGGCCTCCTGCGGGAGGCATACCTCAGCGTGACTCGCCACATCGACGCACAGGTGAGCCCCGCCGGCGATATGGACGCGGCGATCTCGGACCTGCTGTTCCGGCTCGCGCGTACGCCCGATTACTCGCTGCGCGCCATCGATATCACCCGCGCTCTCGCCACCAGCACGACACGCACAACGCGTGTGGTCGACTTCGCGCAAGCACAAGGTTTCGTCGTCCGCGCCCCGCATCCCACCGACCGCCGCGCTACCGTGGTTTCCCTGACCGCGGGCGGTATGGCCGAGGCGCGCAGACGCGGAGTGGTCGCCCTCGATGCGGCACAGCGCTATATCCATGACATCCTCAGCCCGGCCGAGATCGACGCGATGACCGCGCTGCTGCGGAAACTTCGCGACGGTAATCAAGCGATCGACGGCCGATAACCCAGAGGGCAGACTATCTCAGCGAGCCGACGCTACAGTGTGACCGCCATGTCCATGCCTCCGTCGAGCGGCAGCGTCTGGGTCACCAATCCGTTGGCGGGGTCGCCGAGAAAGTCGAAGAGCCTGCGGTAGCCAGGCGGCTGGTCGGCGGCGTTGTCGATGACGACGACGGCACCCCGGCGCAGCGCGGTGCGATCAATTCGATGGCGGGCCGGGCCATGAGGGGCCAGATATCGATCAAGGCGAAATCGACCGGCCGACCGACCGACATGCCGCAAAGTATCGCGTAGTTCCCTCGCGTAAGTCGATGTATCGGTCGAGGCCGGCCACGTCGAAATGCTTCCGGGCCTCAGCGGCTTTGGCTGGTTCGTGTTCGGTGCCGATGACCACTCCGGCTCTCCGCCTGCGGCGGAAACGAGGTGGATGGCCTGAGCGAGGTAGCGGGTGGAGACGCCGTACGAACTACCTACATCCACAGCCACATCGGAGATCGGATCGGCCGGAGGCTACTGATTGCGGTCGCCGTCTCCGTACTCGATGACCCCGACGACAGGTTGGGCTTCCAGGGTCGGTATGTCCTGAGGTGTTCCGTAACCGACGACCTTGGACACCTTCACAGCGCTCTCGTCGCCGCGTCGCCGTGATCGCGCCTGCGGGGCGACAACTCCCCGTGGCGCAACCGGCTGAGGGACCGGTGCGTTTGCCGATTCGGTCGGCACCGCACCGAATGTCGGTGAGGGCCGCGATTGCCAGTTGGCCGGCATCCGAAAACCGGTCGTGGCTCCTGCCATCGAGGCCGGGCCACCGCGCGTCATCCCGATCACCCCCGAACTCGCTGCCGTCGCGCTGGACCCCGAGGTCGACGACGACGGCGGAACCTCGGTGAGCCCGCTGTTGGTCGGGTCGCCGGCAGCATCATTCACTCCCTCGCGAGCCGCATCTGCTCCCGAGCCGGCCATATCTTCTCCCCGGCCGGTCAGGTAGGTTGCCGGATCAACACCTGATATCGATTGCGCACCCTCCGCCGATGGCGTGGTTATCGCCCGATCCGCAAGACTTCGCTCTGCTCGCACTGCGTTCGGCCCGAGTTCGTTCCCGCCGTCTCCGGATGCCGAGGATCCGCTGTCCGAAGCCGAGTCTCGCTGCGTCCGATCCGATGTCGGCGAGTACAGCGAACTCGCCACGAGATCAGCCGAAACGGACGGAGTCTCTGATCCGCCGCTGCCGGAGACGACCGGTTGCGAAGGCACGGGGGGCGGAAAGCTGGCGAGAATAGGAACCAAGGTTGCGGAATATTGCTCCATGACCGCGACGGCAGCGGCGAAGATGGCCGCACTTTCGACTTCCATCAGCATCAACATCGGCAAAGCCGGGGCGGCAACAGTGCTGGCCGCCAACAATGCGGTCTGCCTGGCCGTAAATTCCATCAGCTCCGCTTCCACGGCCAGCATAGCGTGGTATGCGATCTTGTAAGCGCCTTCGGCCTCGAGCAAGAGCGTGGACGTCTGGACCGCTACGTCGGCTTGGGCGCGCAATGAATCGGTATACCTGCGAAACGCCGCCTGGGCGGCATCGGACGAGATGCCACGCCAGGTCTCGCCCATCTCGACCATCGAAGCATCAGTTCTGTTCGCGGCGGCATTCAACTGCGCGGCGATGGCCGAGTACGACTTTGCCGCCGCATCTATCGACGCCGTTCCGGGGCCGGTGAGCAATGGGCGGATAATCGCCTCAGCGGCGACCACGAACGGATCGACATAGGGCAACATGGGATTTGCTTTCTCTCGATGAATGCTCAATCGGCAATGTGCACGGATCCGACCGAATCCGCCCCGTACTGATCGGCCCGGGTGAACTCGGCGGCAATGATCGGCAACACTGCCGCCGCCTCCTCACCGCGACCGATCATCTCCAGAGTGCGGGGAAAGAATTCGGCAGCGTGCGCGAACGTCACGGGCAATATCTGCGCGCTGGCGCCATCGAATCCCGGAGGTGCGGCAACCGCAGCCTCGACAGCACCGAGAACGGTATCGGCGACGCCGACTAGCGCCGTGTCCAGCTTCGCGCTGGTCGACGGAAGATGTTCTGGCACAACCTCGAAGGACATGGAATGCTCCTGATGACTTTTCGCCCGCTGACCGGGCATGCAAATAATCCGCCGACAAAGGGTTGAACGAGGCCGCGGCATCACTCACACTCACCGAGCGGGCAGGCAGCGCAATACCACCGGGCCCATGTTCGGGTGAGTGTTGCACCGACGTGGTGGCCGAGGACCGCTCATCCGGACTGGGGCAGCGGCACATTCTGCAGGCGGAGTTCCCCCAGCGCGAGTATCTTGTCCGCGACCTCGTCGGTGACGACCACCTTCCACAATTGCTGAACCCGCCCCTGATGGAGCGGCTCGGCCAACACCGAGGCGCGGCAGCCGGAGGTGGACCGCAGGAAGTTCGTCGAGTTGTGGACGCCGACCGCGTATTGGCCGCGCTCCGCGACCGCGACACTGGCGCCGAAACTCCCCGCCGTCTCGACGATCGCGGCATAGACGCCGCCGTGCACGACACCCCACGGCGTGTGATGGTCGGCCCCCAAGTCGACATAGCCGGCGATGCGAGTGCCCGAGACCTCCTCGGCAACGAAACCGGTCGACGCGACGAACTTGCTTTCCCGATCCGATACGGCGCCCTCGAGAGGCGGCGAGGAGGAAAGTTCAGGCATGGCAGCTCCTAACAGCAATGAATCCGGCCCCGACCTCGTGCCGGACGTACTCGGCCAGCCGTCCGACAGTGGCAACGGCGGTCCATGACAGACGCAGCCGCGCGAGTACCTGTTCCGCCGCTACACCCGACGCCCTTACCGTCACGTTCAGGATAGTCCCGAACGGGACAATATCGCAACCTGGCCGACCGGCGGATCGAACCGCAACCACGGTGATCTGCGGCCGCCTCCTCCCCGATGTACCCCGCCCTGCCCAGGCTCGAGAGCTCGGCGCTGCGCGGAATTCGTACCAGTGTCGCGGTGTGGAACCGGTGAGATCGCGACTTCGTGCGCGGTCCGCGGCCGGGAAACGAGTAGCCGCGAGTGCGGCCGCCGGATAACCTGTGGGCCATGATGTTCTTCCACCTGCGCTGAGGTAGCCGTCGGCGCAGTGAGGCTTCCCCTCGCCGACGATGCGGGACGGCGTGGCGTCGTCCCGGGCCTCGGTGTGGGAGAACGAATTTCATGGGCATCCGCTTGGTGGCGCGGTGTGTTCGCGGCGTGGAGACCGCGGTGGCATCGGAGATTCTGCGCAGCGACCTGGGGGCGGTCGTCGCGATCGGGCATCGGGAGGTGCATTTCCGGCCTTGCCGACCGGACCCGGCGGTGGTGCGACTGCGGTCGGCCGACGATGTGCTGCTGTGTGCGGCGGCCGGTCCCGACATCGGAACGGCCCGCGATTCCGTTGCGGCACTTGCCGAATTGGCCGACGCCGTCGATATGTCCGCGCTGCTGGCACGGCGGCGTGACTGTGGCGGCCGGGCGGATCTCGGCGGGGGAGTGGACGTGTCGGCGTCGTTTCTGGGGCGTCGCAACTTCAGCCGATACGACGTCGAGGAGGTCGTCGGCCGGGCGCTGGCCCGCCGGTGGGGCGTCCGGTACCGGTCACGGCGCGACGGCGCACCACCCGTGGCCTACAGCGGCTGGCGGCTGACGCTCGACGGTATCGAGTCCCGCCTGCTGTTGCGGGTTGCCGACCGTCCGCTGCACCGCAGGCCGTACAAGCGGCAGGCGATACCGGGCACACTGCACCCGCCGCTGGCCGCGGTCATGGCGCAACTCGCCGAAATACCGCGCGGCGCAATGGTTCTCGATCCGTGCTGTGGTGCCGGAACGCTGCTGGCCGAGGCGGTGCACCTGCGCCCGGACGCGGTGTTTCGAGGCTACGACTGGAGTCCCGACGCGGTGCGAGCGGCTCGGGCCAATGTCCCGGCCGGGGTCGAGGTCCGCCGGGGTGACGCGGGCGACCTGGCGATGGCCGACGCCAGCGTCGACCGCGTCCTGTGCAACCCGGCGTGGGGCGGCCAAGTGGCACCCGCGGGACGGCTCGCCGCCGATCCGCTCCGGCTGTGGCCGCAACTGCGGCGCGTGCTTGCTCCCGGCGGCATCGCGGTCGTGCTGATCCCCGACACGTCGGCACTGGCCCCGGCCATTGCCGCGGATCTCGTGCCCACCCGGATCCAGGGCGTACGCGTGTCCGGCAAGCAGGTCCACATCGTCAAGCTCGCACCCGGGTGTCCTGGATGACGGAATCATGTTCCGGCGCAACGCTATCGAGTCCCGGCTGGTTTCGCCGAGAACGGGTGCACTGCCCGGGACACCCGAGATGTGCTGGCCGATGACCACACCTCAGCGAGGATCGGGTGTCGATGGACTCGAAGCTGCATCGAATTATTCGATTCCGGCATGAGTGTGTCGCGAGAACGTGCGCGTGCTGCTTTTCCGGAGCCGACCGGAAGTGGTAATAGCTGGATGTTATTTGAAGCCACAACTACGGCTCGGTTCCATGCTTTCTCGGATTATTAGCGACCGGTAAATAACCCACTTCATCGGTGGATATTTCGCCGCGCCTGGGGGTATCGTCTTGCCTCACAAGATCGGTGCGGCACCGCATCCGGAGACCCGAATCCGACCTACGTCGGTCGCGCGGTCTCCGAGTGGTCCAGGCGAAGAAGGTGGATGTGGTGGCTGGAGGAGTGCGCCGGGTTACGGTGCTGCCGTCGTCTCGCGGGAGCTCGCACGGACCTGCGTCGATGGCGGTACGCGGGATCCGGCGCGTCGCCGCGGGGCGGCCCGGCGGTAGTTGGGACGGCATCCCGGTAATCGGCCGGACCCGCGAGACCGCGGGAAGTTGAGAAATGGCCCACAACGGTGTGACTAGTTGTATCTTCACTTCTGTGTGAGTATTGACTACAACCGCACCCGCGCGCGAAACCGAGTGAACGGTCTGCACGAGCCGGTGCGTGTTCGGCAAGCTATAGCCGCGGGAACCCGCAGCTGTTAACAGTGAATTTGCCTTCCGGCTTCGACGGCGTAAAGCCGAACTACCAGGATGGAACAGGATACCGGCATCGGCCGGGGCTTTCGGCTGCCGGCCAGTGCCGGTCATGTGGGAGAGGTGTTGTAGATGAGGTCGACCGAAGGAGCGGGTCGCGGCGCGTACCTCGATACAGCGTGCACCCATCGCGCGAGTGAACCGCACACCGCAACGGTTTTCGGAGCGGATGCTGAACCGGTGGCGGGCGGTCGCTCGACGCGGGACTGAGGTAGTCGGCCCGATCGCGCTCCGCGCGAGCGAGTTTCGGGCATTCGTCGTGATCAGGCGGTAGCCGAGTCCGGGCCCGTGGACACGGTGTGCTCGTCACCCTTCGGTGTGGCGACCGGTCGCTCCGCGACTAGTTGAATTCTTGATTATATGGATGTGATACGTGGTAACAAACGCTGGTGATTCGCCGGATCGCATGCTGGAGTACCTGAAGAAGGTCACCAAGGAGCTGCTGACGACCCGCGAGGATCTCGCGCAACTGCGCGAGCGGATTGACGAGCCCATCGCGATCGTGGGCATGAGCTGCCGATATCCGGGCGGCGTCGAGTCACCAGGACAGCTGTGGAAGCTGGTTGCCTCCGGTTCGGATGCGGTGGGCCCCTTCCCGGACGATCGAGGCTGGGATGTTGCTGAATTGTTCGATCCCGACCCTGACCGATTCGGGAAGGTGTACACGCGGGAGGGCGGATTTCTCCGCGGCGTCGCCGATTTCGACGCGGAGTTCTTCGGAATCGGTCCGCGCGAGGCCGCGGCGATGGATCCGCAGCAGCGGCTGTTGCTGGAGACCTCGTGGGAAGCGCTGGAGGACGCCGGAATCGACCCGTTCTCGTTGCGGGGCAGCGACACCGGTGTCTTCGCCGGGGTGATGTACGAGGACTACGGGCACACCGCCAGGGCGGCGGGCGCGGCCGCCGAGGGGTACGCGGGCACGGGTTCGGCCGGCAGCGTGGTATCGGGGCGGGTGGCCTACACGCTCGGCCTGGAGGGCCCGGCCGTGAGTGTCGACACGGCATGTTCGTCCTCGCTGGTCGCGATTCACCTGGCCTGCCAGGCATTACGCCGCGGGGAGTCGTCGCTGGTACTGGCGGGCGGTGTGACGGTCATGTCCACGCCCTATCTGTTCGTGGAGTTCTCCCGTCAGCGGGGTTTGTCACGCGATGGCCGGTGCAAGGCGTTCTCGGCCGCCGCGGACGGCGTCGGGTGGGCCGAGGGCGTCGGTGTGCTGGTGCTGGAGCGGTTGTCGGATGCGCGGCGTCACGGGCACAACGTTCTTGCCGTGGTGCGGGGTTCGGCGGTGAATCAGGATGGTGCGTCGAATGGTTTGACGGCGCCGAATGGTCCGTCGCAGGAGCGGGTGATCGCGGCGGCGTTGGCGAGTGCGGGGTTGTCGCCGTCGGATGTGGATGTGGTGGAGGCGCACGGTACGGGGACGCCGCTGGGTGATCCGATCGAGGCGCAGGCATTGCTCGCCGCTTACGGACAGGACCGGACGAACGGCCCGTTGCGCATCGGCTCCCTCAAGTCGAACATCGGCCATTCGCAAGCGGCTTCCGGAGTGGGCGGCGTGATCAAGATGGTGCAGGCGCTGCGGCACGAAGTCCTGCCCCGGACACTGCACCTGAATGCGCCGTCGCCGCATGTGGACTGGACGGCGGGATCGGTGCGGCTGCTGGCGGAGGCCGAGCAGTGGCGCGCGGGTGCGCGGGTGCGCCGGGCCGGGGTGTCGTCCTTCGGGATCAGCGGCACCAACGCCCATCTCGTCCTCGAGGAGGCGCCCGCCGTACCGGCGCAGACCGCGGGCGATCCGGAACAGGTAACCGCCGTGACTTCCGCGTCGCCGGGCCTGGTTCCGCTCACGGTGTCGGCGAAGTCCGAGGCGGCGCTGCGGGCGCAGGCGGACCGGTTGCGGCAGTGGCTGGTCCAGCGGCCCGATATCGATGCCTGGGATGTCGCGTATTCGCTGATCGAGACGCGCGGGCGGTTCGATCGGCGCGGGATGGTGGTCGCGAGCGATCGGGAGCGGTTGCTGGCCGGTCTGGCCGATCTGGCCGCGGGTGCGCAATCCCCGGATGTGGTGGCGGGACGGGTTGTTTCGGGGAAGACGGCGTTTCTGTTCACCGGGCAGGGTGCGCAGCGGGCGGGGATGGGTGCGGAGCTGTATCGGGTGTTCCCGGTGTTCGCGGCGGCCTTGGACGAGGTGTGTGCCGTGGTCGATCCGTTGCTGGGTCGTTCCTTGCGGGAGTTGATGTTCGAGGGCCCGCAGAGCCTGCTGGATCGGACCGAGTTCACGCAGCCCGCGCTGTTCGCGTTCGAGGTCGCGCTGTTCCGGCTGGTCGAGTCCTTCGGTGTGACACCGGATGTGCTGATCGGCCATTCGATCGGTGAGCTCGTCGCGGCGTACGTGGCGGGGGTGTGGTCGCTGGCGGACGCGTGTGTGCTGGTGGTGGCGCGTGGCCGGTTGATGGGCGGGTTGCCGAGGGGCGGGGCGATGTCGGCGCTGGGCATGGGGGAGGCCGAGGCGGCCCGGCTCGTGGCCGGGTACGGGGGCAGGGTGTCGCTGGCGGCGGTGAACGGCCCGTCGTCGGTGGTGGTGTCGGGGGAGGCGGAGGCGATCGGTGAGGTGGAGACGCGGGCCGCCGCGGCGGGCCGCAAGACCAGCCGATTGCGGGTCAGTCATGCCTTCCACTCCGCGTCGATGGAGCCGATTCTGGACGAGTTCCGTTCGGTGGCCGCGGGTTTGGCTTACCGCATGCCGCGCATTCCGGTGCTGTCGAATGTCAGTGGTGTGGTGGCGGGTGCCGAGCTGACCGACCCCGGCTATTGGGTGTCGCAGCTGCGCGGCTGCGTTCGGTTCGCGCCGGGCGTGCGCACGCTGGTGGAGTCGGGTGTGCGGCGGTATGTGGAGATCGGTCCCGACGCGGTGCTGGCGGCGATGGCCCGGCAGTGCCTGGGCGAATTTCCCGAGGCCGAAGCGGGGTCGGTGGTGGTCGCCGCCGCCCGGCGCTCCGACACGGCGCGCGACTCCGAGCAGTTCGTCGGCGCCCTCGCTCGACTGCATGTGGCGGGCGCGGCCGTCGCGTGGCAACCGCTGTTCGCCGGTCGCGAGCCGCATCGGACAGCGTTGCCCACCTACGCTTTCCAGCATCGCCGCTACTGGCTGGACACCGCCGAATCGGTGGGTGACGTGCGGGCGTCGGGCCTCGACGGCGTGGAACATCCGTTGCTCGGTGCGGCGGTCTGGCTGCCGGACGCCGCGGGCGTCGTCCTCACCGGGCGGTTGTCGCTGTCGACCCACCCCTGGCTGGCGGATCACGCCATTGCCGGGACGGTACTGCTGCCGGGCGCCGCGTTCGTCGAATTGGCGTTGCGTGCCGGAGCATTGGTGAACCTGCCGCGAGTGGCGGAGTTGGTACTGGCGGCGCCGATGATCGTGCCACCGGCGGGAGCGGTCGACCTTCGGGTCATGGCCGCCGAGCCCGGTGACTCGGGCGCCCGGGAGATATCGGTGTACTCGCGCCCGGTGCGCGAGGACACCGGCGATCCGGCGCCGTGGGTCCGGCATGCGACGGGAACCGTTGTCCCGCAATCATCTACACCACGTCCCGAGCCGACGGCGACGACGCAGAGCTGGCCGCCCGCGGGAGCGGTGCCGATGGCGATCGACGACGCCTACGCGGAACTGGCGGCCCGCGGCTACGAGTACGGGCCGCAGTTCCGCGGGCTGACCGCGCTGTGGCGGCGTGGTGTGGAGATCTTCGCCGAGGTGGGACCGCCGGAATCGGCGCATCCGGCGGAGCGGTTCGTGGTGTACCCGGCCCTGCTGGACGCGGCCCTGCACGCGTTGGGTATCAGTGGTGTGGTCGAGCCTGCCGGGCCGGGCGAACTGCTGGTCCCGTATTCGTGGACGGGCGTCGACGTGTATACCGCCGGGGCCGGATCGGCCCGGGTCCGGCTGACAGTACTCGGGTCGGTGGCGGAGGAGTCGGCGGCGGGCGAGCATCGGGTGGCGCTGACGCTCTTGGACTTCGCGGGAGCCCCGATCGCCGAGGCGGCGGTGCTCACGTTGCGGCCGATCCCGCTCGCGGCTGTCGGCTCGGCGGCGGCGGGTGAGGAGCTGCACCGGCTGCACTGGATGCCGCTCCCGGCAGCGGATGAGCCCGCAGCGCACTGGTCGGCCGACGGCGACGAGACGGTGATTCTCGACGGTTCGCCCGTGGCGGTGTTGCGCGTGGCGAACGGGGCGGCCGACGCCGACCTGCCGGGTACCGTGCACCGCCGGGTCGTCGAAATCGCGGCGCAGGTGCGACAAGCGCTGGACCGGTATCCGCGGATCGCCGTAGTGACCAGCGGCGCGGTCGCGGTGGACACGGGCGAGGCGGTGGATCCCGTGGGCGCGGCGGTCTGGGGTCTGGTGCGCAGCGGGCAGAACGAGAATCCCGGCCGGATCGCACTCGTCGATGTCGACGATCGGCAGGACTACCGGGCCGGTGTGGTGGCGGCCCTGGGACACGCGGACGAACCCCAGCTGGCGCTGCGGCAGGGCGCGCACTACGCGGCGCGGCTCGCTCGCGGCGCGCATCCCGATGCCGTCGGGGCGAGTGAGCTGCTGTCCGCTCCGGCGTGGGCGCTGGTGCAGCACGGCAAGGGCACATTGACCGGCGAGAATCTGGGTTTGGTCGAGACGACGGCCGCGACGCGAGCGCTCGGGCCCGGACAGGTGCGCGTCGCGCTGCGCGCCGCGGGCGTCAATTTCCGCGACGTGCTGATCGCCCTCGGCATGTATCCCCAGCCGGACGCCGCCCTCGGTGGCGAAGGCGCGGGCGTGGTCGTCGAGGTGGCCCCCGACGTCACCGAATTCACGCCCGGCGACCGGGTTTTCGGGTTCGTGCCCGAGGTCGGTTCCGTCGTGGTCGCCGACGGCCGGGTGCTGTCGCGGATGCCGCGCGGCTTCTCCTTCGCGCAGGCGGCAGCGGTGCCGGTGGTGTTCGTCACCGCCTATTACGGACTGGTCGACCTGGCCGAGGCCAAACCCGACGAAACGCTGCTCCTGCACGCCGCGACCGGCGGCGTGGGGATGGCGGCCGCGCAGCTGGCGCGGCACCTCGGGCTGCGGCTGCTCGTGACCGCGAGCCGCCCGAAATGGGATGTGCTGCGCGGCATGGGATTCGACGACTCGGTGATCGGCGACTCCCGCACCCTGGATTTCGAACGCAAGTTCCTCGAGGTCACCGACGGCCGCGGCGCGGATATCGTGCTCGATTCGCTGGCGGGTGAATTCGTCGACGCCTCGTTGCGCCTGCTGCCGCGCGGTGGCCGCTTCCTCGAGATGGGATTGACCGACCGGCGCGACCCCGGCGAGGTCGCCGAACAGCATGCGGGAGTGCGCTACCGGGGTTTCCATCTCGACGAGGTCGGCGCCGAGCGGGCGCACGAGATCCTGACCGTGCTCGTCGAGCTGTTCGACACCGGCGCCCTGACCCCGCTCCCGCTGACCGGATGGGATCTGCGCCAGGCGCCGGACGCCTTCCGGTACCTGAGCCAGGCCCGGCACATCGGCAAGAACGTGCTCACCATACCGGCCACCCCGGACGCCGCGGGGACGGTGCTGATCACCGGCGGGACGGGCGAACTCGGCGCGGTGGCGGCGCGCCATCTCGTGCACGAGTACGGCGTGCGGCGCGTGGTGCTGGCCAGCAGGCGCGGTGCGGACGCCGACGGCGCGACCGAGCTCGTAGCCGAACTGGCCGCGCTCGGCGCTCATGCGGAGGTGGTCGCCTGCGACGTGGCGGACCGTGCCGCACTGGACCGGCTGCTGGCGGGCATCCCGGCCGAACACCCGCTGACCGGCGTCGTCCACACCGCCGGTGTCCTGGCCGACGGCCTGCTCACCGACCTGACACCGGAGCAGTTCGCCGCGGTGCTGCGCCCGAAGGTCGACGCCGCGTGGAATCTGCACGAGGCCACCGCGGATCTCGATCTGTCCGTGTTCGTGCTCTACTCCTCGATCGCGGGCACGCTCGGCAGCCCGGGACAGGCCAATTACGCTGCGGCGAACGCCTTTCTCGACGCGGTGGCGCAGCACCGGCACCGCCGCGGCCTTCCCGCGACCTCGATCGCCTGGGGGCCGTGGCACGGCGCGGGCGGCATGACCAGCACCCTGACCGACACCGATATCGCACGCATGCGGCGCGCGGGACTGGTGCCGCTCGACGCGAACGATGGTATGGCGCTGTTCGATTCGGCCCTCCAGGCCGGCCACCCGGCGCTCGCCGGAGTGCGCCTCGAGGCCGGGGCGCTCGCCGCGCAGGCCGCGGCGGGGACCCTGCCCCGGGCGCTCGAGTCCCTGGTCACCAGGACCACCCGCCGCGCCGCGGGTACCGGCACGCCGCGGCTGGCCGCCGTCCCCGCGGCCGATCGCCCGGCCGCCGTGCTCGCCGTGGTCCGCGAACAGGTCGCCGCAAGTCTCGGACACGATTCCGGCGACCGGATCGATCCGGCGGCGACCTTCACGGAATTGGGATTCGATTCCTTGACCGGCGTCGAGTTCCGCAACCGGCTCGCCAAGGCCACCGGGCTCGCGCTGTCGTCGACGGTTGTCTTCGACCACCCCACGTCCCGAGCGCTCGCCGATCATCTGTGCGCACGGCTCGGCGAGATGGCACCGGCGCCCGCGGACACCGGCGCCGCGGGTGTCCTCACCGACCTGGTGCGCGCCGCGCACCGGCGCGGGCGGCTGGCCGAGACGCTGCCGATGCTGCTGGCGGGCGCCGAACTCGCCGAAACCTTCGCCCACGGCGCGGACTCCGGTGCGGCGGCACTGGTACCACTGAGCCGCAGCACCGCCGATCCGCTACTGGTCTGCGTGCCGTCGTTCGTGGTCGGCACCGGCCCACACCAGTTCGGCCGCCTGGCGCGCGAACTCGGCGCCGACCGCGGTGTCACCGCGCTCCGATTGCCCGGCACCCGCCCCGGCGAACCGCTGCCCGGAACCTGGGACGCACTCCTGGATTCGCTGGCGAACGCCGTGGACGCCGCCGGACGTCAGCGACCGGTCGTGCTGGTCGGCTACTCGATCGGCGGCGCGATCGCACATGCGCTGGCACATCGGCTCGAGCACCGCGGGCGTGGGCCCGCCGGGATCGTCCTGCTCGACGCCTACGCCTCCGATGCGGTGGAGCGCGGCCGCCGCGTGCTGGTGAACGCGCTCGGCGCGGTCCTGGACCTGGACAACGACATGGCGCGGATCGGCGATCACGGCCTGATCGCGATGGCCGAGTACATGCGCATCTGCGAACAGCGCCGACCGGTGTCGATCGCGGCGCCGATCCTGGAACTGCGTGCCTCGACGCCGCTGCCCGGACTGGACGGCGCCGAACGAGTGCCCCCCTGGATGCGCGGCGGGGCGGCGGCCGAGATCGACGCCGACCACTTCTCGATCCTCACCTCGGCCGCGGCGGCCGCGGCCGCCGAGATACGCCGCTGGCTCGGCCGACACGGCGCGAAATAACAGCTCTCCCTTTCGAATTCGGTTGGACGAAGGAATACTCATGGTCGGATCAGCGAACGCGATCGCCATTGTCGGAATGTCGTGCCGGGTGCCCGGCGCCGCCGACCTCGAGCGGTTCTGGCGGCTGCTGCGTGCGGGCGCGGACGCGATCGGCTCCGCGCCGGCGGATCGCCCGGGCATCGATGAGATCGCCGGATTCCTGGACACGGCAACGGAATTCGACGCCGACTTCTTCGGTGTGTCCCCCAACGAGGCCCGGTCGGTCGATCCGCAGCAACTACTCGGACTCGAACTGAGCTGGGAAGCGCTGGAGGACGCGGGTTTGCACGACCGGTCCGGCGCGCGGGCGGGGGTCTTCCTGGGCAGCACCGGCACCGATTTCGCCGAAGCCGTGGCAGCGCAAGGCAAATCGGGCATCGGCCGGCACTCGCTGTGGGGAGCGGGGCGCGGAGTCGCCGCGAATCGAATCTCGAACTTCTACGGTTTCACCGGACCGAGCATCGTCGTCGACAGCGGACAGTCCTCGTCGCTGGTCGCACTGCATCTGGCGTGCGAATCGCTGCGCAGCGGTGAATGCGACGTGGCACTCGCGGGCGGGCTGAACCTCATCCTCTCGCCGTTGAGCGGCGAACGTTACGAGCGGTTCGGCGCGCATTCCCCCTCCGGGAAGTGCTACACCTTCGATATACGCGCGGACGGAACCGTGCGCGGTGAGGGCGGCGGCATCGTCGTGCTCAAGCCGCTCGCGCGCGCGACCGCCGACGGCGACCGGATCTATGCCGTCGTTCGGGGCAGCGCGGTCAACAACGGCAACGAGCGCCAGGTGCTGAGCGCACCCAGCGTGTCGGCGCAGACCGGGGTCATCCGGGCCGCGCTGGCGAACGCGGCCGTGGACCCGGCATCGGTGCAGTACGTGGAACTGCACGGCACCGGAACCCCCGCCGGTGATCCGGTGGAGGCGGCGGCGCTCGGTGCGGCCTACGGCCCGGCGCGGCCGGAGGGCGCGCGACTGGCCGTCGGTTCGGTGAAGACGAATCTCGGTCACCTGGAAGGCGCGGCGGGAATCGTCGGCCTGATCAAGACCGCGCTGTGCCTGCGGCACCGCGAACTCGCGCCCAGCCTGAACTTTCACACCCCGAACCCGCGGATACCGCTCGATGCGCTCGGGCTGCGGGTGCCGACCTCGGCCCAGCCCTGGCCGTCGGCGGCGGTGCGCCGCGCCGGGGTGTCCTCGTTCGGTATGGGCGGAACCAACGCGCACGTGATTCTCGAGCAGGCGCCGGAGGTAACGCCCGCTTCGGCGGCCGCCGAAACCGGTGTCCGGGCCTGGACGTTGTCGGCTCGGACACCGGAAGCCTTGCGGGAACAGGCCGTTCGGCTGCGTGAGTGGCTGGGCGACCACCCGGAGGCCGGAGCCGCGGCGGTGGCGCATTCGCTGTTGCGGGTCCGCACGCCACTCGAGTGGCGGGGCGCGGTGGTCGGCTCGGATCTCGATGCGCTGCGCGCGGGATTGGCCGAATGGGCCGACGCGCCGATGGAACCGGCCGCGGCCGCCGTGGTGCTGGGGCGGGCCGCGCCGCGCCGGACGGTCTTCGTCTTCCCGGGCCAGGGCAGCCAGTGGGTGGGCATGGGCGCGCGCCTGCTGGATTCGGATCCCGTGTTCGCGCAGTCGATTTCGGACTGTGCGGCGGCGCTCGAGCCCCTTGTGGATTGGTCGCTGACGGACGTGCTGCGGGGAGCCGGGGGCGCCGCCGCGCTGGACCGCGTGGATGTGGTGCAGCCGGCGTTGTTCGCGATGCTGGTCTCGCTGGCGCGGGCGTGGCGGGCCCGCGGAGTGGAACCCGCTGCGGTGGTGGGGCATTCGCAGGGTGAGATCGCGGCGGCGGTGGTCGCCGGCGGGCTGTCCCTGGCCGACGGTGCCCGCGTGGTGGCGGTGCGCTCGCGTGCCGTCGCGGACGTGCTCGCGGGCTCGGGCGGGATGGCGTCGGTCGGGCTGCCCGCCGACGAGGTGGCCGAGCGCCTGGCGGCGTTCGGCGACCGGCTGTCCGTCGCGGCGGTCAACGCGCCGGGACAGACGGTGGTCTCCGGTGCGTCCGGCGCGGTCGCGGAGTTCGTGGCCGGATGCGCCGCCGACGGAGTGTGGGCGCGGCGTATACCGGTAGACTACGCGTCGCATTCGGCGGCGGTGGAGCGGATCAGGGACCGGGTGCTCACGGAGTTGGCCCCGATTCGGCCGGGCACGGGTTCGATTCCGTTCTTCTCCACTGTCACAGCGGAATTCGTCGACACGGCGACGCTGGATGCCGATTACTGGTATCGGGGACTGCGCGAACAGGTGCGTTTCGCCGAGGCGATCGAGGCGCTACTGGGTGCGGACCGGAACGCGTTCGTCGAGGTGAGTCCGCACCCCGTGGTCGCTGGTGCGATCGAGGTGACCGCGGCGGCGCTCGGCATGGCCGACCGGGTGGGCGTCCTGGGCACGCTGCGACGCGACCAGGGCGGCCCGGAACACTTCATGGCGGCGCTGGCGCGGGCGCACTGCCTGGGCGTCGAGGTGGCGCCGGAGGCGCTGGCCCCGGCCGCCGCGCGCGTGGATCTGCCGGTCTACGCCTTCCAGCGGCGGCGGTGCTGGGCCCCGGGTGCCGCGGCGATCGTGGGTGGGGCGCACGCGCCCGCCGATATCGAAACGGCTGCGGCGACCGATCCGACCGCCGCGCCGTCCGACACCACGACCGCGCGCGGACGCCGTGCGGTGGTGACCGGTCCGCTCGCGCCGCGGTTGTTCGCCGCTGCCGAACGCGACCGGGACGCGCTGGTGCTCGCCGTCGTGGCCGAGCAGGCCGCGGTGGTGCTGGGCCACGATTCGCCCGCCGCCATCGGCCACGAACTGCCCTTCACGGCATTGGGTTTCGACTCGCTGAGCGGACAGCAGCTGCGCGACCGGCTGGTGACGGCCACCGGCGTGGCGCTGCCCACGTCGCTGATCTTCGACCATCCGACCCCGGCCGCGGTGGCACGACTGGTGCGCGCGCGGCTGGAAGGACTCCGGCCCGACGCGCCACGGGTGACCCGGCGCGTGCGTGCCGACGAGCCGATCGCCATCGTGGGCATCGGTTGCCGCTTTCCCGGCGGCGTCGCCTCCGCCGAGGATCTGTGGGATCTCCTCGCCGCGGGCCGCGACGTGATCAGCCACTTCCCGTCCGATCGCGGCTGGGACCTCGAGCGGCTGTTCGATCCGGACCCTGGCCGACCCGGCACCGTGTACACCCGCGAAGGCGGATTCCTCACCGGCGCGGACGCTTTCGACGCGGAGTTCTTCGGCATCGGACCGCGTGAGGCGGCCGCGATGGATCCGCAGCAGCGGTTGCTGCTGGAGGTGGCCTGGGAGGCACTCGAGGACGCCGGGATCGACCCGGCCGTGTTGCGCGGCACCGATACCGGCGTCTATATCGGCGCCGGCTCCTCCGGCTACTCCCGCGCGGTGACCGGTGAGTACGAAGGTTTCCGCCTGACCGGGAACTCGCCCAGCGTCATCTCCGGCCGCGTGGCCTATGTGCTGGGTCTGGAGGGTCCCGCGGTCACCGTGGACACCGCGTGCTCGTCGTCGCTGGTGGCACTGCATCTGGCCTGCCAGGCACTGCGTCAGGGCGAGGCGGATCTCGTGCTCGCGGGCGGCGTGAGTGTCGCGGCGAGCCCGAGCCTGTACGTCGACTTCGCACGCCAGCGCGGGCTGGCGCCCGACGGCCGCTGCAAGCCGTTCGCGGCCGCCGCCGACGGCGTGGCCTGGTCCGAGGGCGTCGGTGTGCTGGTGGTGGAGCGGCTGTCGGACGCGCGGCGGCTGGGCCACACCGTGCTGGCGGTCGTACGGGGCAGTGCGATCAACCAGGACGGCGCGTCCAACGGTTTGACGGCGCCGAACGGCCCGTCGCAGGAGCGGGTGATCGCGTCCGCCCTGGCCGACGCCGGGCTGCGGCCCTCGGACGTGGACGTGGTGGAGGCGCACGGGACCGGGACGGCACTGGGCGATCCCATCGAGGCGCAGGCGCTGATCGCCGCCTACGGCTCCGACCGGGCGCAGCCGCTGCGGATCGGCTCGCTGAAGTCGAACATCGGTCACGCCGTCGCCGCCGCGGGGATCGGTGGGGTGATCAAGATGGTGACGGCGCTGCGGCACGAAACACTGCCGCGGACCTTGCATATCGACGCCCCGACACCGCACGTGGATTGGTCGGCGGGTTCGGTGCGACTGCTGACGGCGGCCGAGCCGTGGACCGCCGGCGCCGCGGTGCGCCGGGCCGGAGTGTCCTCGTTCGGGATCAGCGGCACCAACGCCCACCTGATTCTCGAGGAGGCGCCACCGGCGGCGCCCGTCGAGCGTGCCGCCGGAGTTCCGGTCGGCGATACGGTGCCGCTGCTGCTGTCGGCGAAATCGGACGCGGCGCTGCGGGCGCAGGCGGACCGGTTGCGGCAGTGGCTGACCGAGCGGCCGGACCTCGATGTCTGGAGCGCCGCGCACTCGCTGATCGAGACCCGGGGCAGGTTCGCGCGGCGTGCCGCGGTCCTCGGCACGGACCGTGAGCGGCTGCTGGCCGGGCTGGCCGAGCTGGCCGCGGGCGGGCGATCGCCCGGCGTGTTCACGGGACAGATCGTTTCGGGCCGGACGGCATTCCTGTTCACCGGTCAGGGTGCGCAGCGGGCCGGGATGGGCGCGGACCTCTACGGCGCGTTTCCGGTGTTCGCCGCGGCGTTGGACGAGGTGTGCGCGGAGTTCGACACGAAGCTCGGATTGTCGTTGCGGCAGTTGATGTTCGACGACCGGGAGGGCTTGCTGGATCGGACGGAATTCACCCAGCCCGCGTTGTTCGCCTTCGAGGTGGCGCTCTACCGGTTGATCGAATCGTTCGGTGTGACACCGGACGTGGTGCTGGGTCACTCGATCGGGGAACTGGCGGCGGCGTACGCGGCCGGTGTCTGGTCGCTGGCGGACGCGTGCGTGCTGGTGGCGGCGCGGGGCCGGTTGATGGGTGCCTTGCCGGCGGGCGGGGCGATGCTGGCGGTCGCCGGGTCGGCGGAGTGGGTGGTCGATGCCGTCGGCGAGTTCGCCGGACGGGTGTCGCCGGCGGCCCTGAACGGTCCGTCGTCGGTCGTGCTGTCGGGGGACGCGGCCGCGATCGATGAGATCGAGCGGCGGCTGTCGGGTGCGGGGGTGAAGACGAACCGGCTGCGAGTGAGCCATGCGTTCCATTCGGTGGCGATGGAGCCCATGCTCGACGAGTTCCGCGCGGTGGCAGCGAGTGTCACCTATCGGCCGCCGAATGTCCCGGTGGTGTCGAACGAGACGGGCGAGGTCGCCGGGGACGCGGTGACCGATCCGGAGTACTGGGTGCGGCAGGTGCGGGCCTGTGTGCGATTCGCTCCGGGCGTCGACGCGCTCGTCGCGCTGGGCGTGCGGCGATTCGTCGAGGTGGGTCCGGACGCGGTGCTCACGGCGATGACGCGGCAGTGCCTGGCCGAGAATCCCGAGGTGGAGGCGGCCGCGTGGGTGGCGCCGGTGGCTCGGCGGTCGGCCGAGGAACCGGCGCAGTTCGCGGCGTTCTTGGCGCAGGCCCACATCGCGGGCGAGCGGGTGCGATGGCGACCGCTGTTCGCGGGCCGGGAGGTGCGTCGAGTTCCGTTGCCCCGCTACGCGTTCCAGCATCGCCGGTACTGGTTGCGGCCCGTCGAGACGACGTCCGCGGCGAGCGATCACCCGATCCTGACCGGGGTGATCCCGTTGGCGGGCAGCGACGAATGGCTGTTCACCGGGCGACTGTCCCTGCGTACCCAGCCGTGGCTCGCCGACCACATGACCTACGGCGTGGTGGTGGTGCCGAGCGCGGCGCTGGCCGAATTCCTCCTCGTCGCCGGTGACCGCATCGGCTGCGCGGCGCTCGAGGAGCTCACCTCGCAGGCGCCGATCGTGCCGGACGCCGACGAGGACGTGGAACTGCAGGTGCTCGTGCAGGCGGCCGATGCGGCCGGACGCCGCCAGTTCGAACTCCATTGCCGCACCACGCCGGACGGTGCCTGGGCGCACGCCGCCACCGGCAGCCTCGCCTCCGGCCCGTCGGGTGGTTCGGACCTGCTGGAGCGGCTGCGGGGCGAGCAATGGCCGCCCGCCGACGCCGAACCGGTGGACACCACGGGGATTCGGGCGCAACTCGCGAAGGACAGCGGACTCGAGTACGGTCCGGCCTTCGCCGGTGTGCGCGGCGCGTGGCAGCGCGCGGACACGATGTTCTCGGAGCTGGAGTTGGATACCGACGCGGCCCCGGAACCCGGTCGCCACGAACTGCATCCGGCCCTGCTCGATATGGCGATGCACGCGGCGCTCACCCGGCTGGTGTGGCGCGACCGGGACAACGATCCCGATACCGGCAGGCTGCTGTTCCGGTGGGGCGGTGTGCGTTTGCATCGGGTGGCCGGTGGGCGGTGGCCGTCCGGAGTGACGTCGTTGCGGGTGATGGCGATCGCGACCGGTCCCGAGACGATCTCGGTGGCGGCCGTGGATCCGGAGGGTGTGCCGATCGTGTCGGTCGACGCGGTGGTGATGCGACCTTATGACGTGCACGCGTTCCGGAGCACTCTGCCCGGCGCGGCGGCGGATACGTACCACGTGCGCTGGGAGCGCACCGGCGCGGGCAACGCCGATCGTTCGCGGTGGTCGATGGCGGTGCTCGCCGCCGCGCCGCCGCCGTCCGGGTTCGGCGCGCACTACGCGGCGGTCGCCGACATGCTTGCGGCCGAACATCTTCCGGAGGTCGTGGTGTGGCGCGCGGACAGCGTGCACGATGCTCCGGGAACGGCTTGCGGCGATCCGGCGGCGGCGCGGGTCGCGACACCGGGTGCGCCGGTGAGCGGTACCGCGGAACCCGAAGCCGCCCGGGTCGGCGTGCACGGCACGCTGGCGCTGCTGCGGTCGTGGCTGGCGGACGATCGGCTGTCCGCGGTCCGGCTGGTGGTGGTGACCTCCGCAGGTGCGGGGCTGCCGGGCGAGGCGCCGCACCCGGCAGCCGCGGCGGCGGCGGGCCTGGTGCGGGCGGCGCAATCGGAGCATCCGGGCCGGTTCGTGCTGCTCGACGAGGATCCGGAGCGTCCGGTGGATGCCGACCGGATCGCGGCGGCCCTGGACACCGGTGAACCGTACGTCGCGGTGCGTGGCGCGGAGGTGTCGGTGCCCCGGTTGGTGCGGGCGCCCGCGGCGCGAGACAGTGCCGCGCCGGTGTCGTTCGATGCCGGTACGGTGCTGATCACCGGCGGCACCGGGGGATTGGGTGCCGTGTTCGCCCGCCACCTCGTCACCGAACGCGGCGCGCGCCGGGTGGTGCTCACCTCGCGGCGCGGCCCGCGGTCGCCCGGCGCCGCCGAGCTGGTGGCCGAGCTCCAGCGGGCGGGCGCCGAGGTCCGGGTGGTCGCCTGTGACGTCGCCGATCGCGATGCGGTGCGAAACCTGTTGGGCACCATCGATTCCGGCGAGGAGCTGGCCATCGTGCACACCGCGGGTGTGCTCGACGACGGCACCGTCACCACACTCACCCCGCGGCAGGTGGACGGGGTGCTGGCGCCGAAGGTCGACGGAGCGTGGCATCTGCACGAACTGACCAGGGACCGCAGGGTGTCGGCGTTCGTGCTGTTCTCCTCGGTCGCCGGGGTGCTCGGGATGGCCGGGCAGGGCAATTACGCCGCGGCGAACGGCTACCTGGACGCGCTGGCCCGACAGCGGCGCGCGGCCGGGTTGCCCGGAGTGTCACTGGCGTGGGGGCCGTGGGATTCCGGAACCGGCATGACCGGTGGTCTGGACCGCCGCGCCGCGGCGCGCTGGGAGCGGCTGGGACTGCACCAGCTCGGCGAGCCGGACGGGCTGCGCCTGTTCGATGCCGCCCTCGCCGGCACCGAGGCGTGCGTGGCGCCGATCCGGTTCGATGCCGGCGCCGTGCGGCGGGTGTCCGAGGTCGACGCCGTACCGGCGGCGCTGCGTGGGTTCGTGCGGCGGACGAGGCGCCCGGCGCGGGCGGCGGATCGACCGGAAACCGGTTCGCTGGGTGCCCGATTGGCGCAGGTGCCACGGGCGCGGCGCGGTGAGGTGGTGCTGGAGCTGGTGCGCGGCCAGGTGGCCGCGGTGCTCGGGCACGCCTCGGGCGACCTGATCGACGCCGGGAAACCGTTCAGCGACATGGGATTCGATTCCCTGGGCGGTGTGGAGTTCCGCAACCGGCTGGCCGAGGCCACCGGCGTGCGGTTGCCCTCGACGCTGGTCTTCGATCATCCGACTCCGGCGGCGGTGGCGAAACTGGTGTTGTCGCTGGCGGTACCGGCGGCGGCGGACGTCGCGGCGAAGCCGCCGGCGCGCCGGAGCCGGCGCGACGAGCCGATCGCCATCGTGGGCATGGCCTGCCGGTACCCGGGCGGTGTCGATTCTCCCGACGCGCTGTGGGACCTCGTGGCCGCCGGAACCGATGCGATCGGCGGGTTTCCGTCGGATCGCGGCTGGGACCTGGAGCGGCTGATCGACCCGGAGACCGATCGCCCGGGCACGACCTACTCCGGCGAGGGTGGCTTCCTGACCGGCGCTGCCGATTTCGATGCTGGTTTCTTCGGGATCGGTCCGCGTGAGGCGGTGGCGATGGATCCGCAGCAGCGGTTGTTGCTGGAGGTGTCGTGGGAGGCGCTGGAGGACGCGGGTATCGATCCGAATTCGTTGCGGGGCAGCGATACCGGTGTCTACACCGGCGTCATGTATCAGGACTACGAGAACCTCACCCGCAAGGCCGGACCTGAGGTGGCGGGCTACATCACCACGGGCGCCGTCGGCAGCGTGGCGTCCGGCCGGGTGTCCTACGCGCTGGGTCTGGAGGGTCCGGCGATGACGGTGGACACGGCGTGTTCGTCCTCGCTGGTGGCGTTGCACGTGGCGTGCAGGGCGCTGCGGGAGGGGGAGAGTTCGCTGGCGCTGGTCGGCGGTGCGACGGTGATGTCGACGCCGATGGTCTTCGTGGAATTCTCCCGGCAGCGCGGATTGGCCAGAGACGGGCGCTGCAAATCGTTTTCGGCGTCCGCCGACGGTGTGTCGTGGGCGGAGGGCGCCGCGGTGCTGGTGGTGGAGCGGTTGTCGGACGCGCGGCGTCACGGGCACAACGTTCTTGCCGTGGTGCGAGGAAGTGCGATCAATCAGGATGGCGCGTCGAATGGTTTGACGGCGCCGAACGGTCCGTCGCAGGAGCGGGTGATCGCGGCGGCGCTGGCCGATGCCGGGCTGGAGCCGGCCGATATCGACGCGGTGGAGGCGCACGGGACCGGCACGGCGCTGGGTGATCCGATCGAGGCGCAGGCGCTGATCGCCGCTTACGGGCGGGACCGGACGGACGGCCCCCTGCGCATCGGCGCGCTGAAGTCGAATATCGGCCATTCCCAGGCGGCTTCGGGTGTCGGCGGCGTGATCAAGATGGTGCAGGCGCTGCGGCACGAGCTGTTGCCGAAGACGCTGCACGTGGACGCGCTGTCGCCGCACGTGGACTGGTCCGCGGGAGCGGTGCGCGTGGTGACCGAGGCCGAGCCGTGGGTCGCGGGCGCGCGGGTGCGACGGGCCGGTGTGTCCTCGTTCGGCATCAGCGGCACCAATGCGCACGTGATCGTCGAGGAAGCGCCGAAGCCACCGGTATCGACCGCGACGCCGCAGCTGCCGCAGGCCGACGTCGCCGCGGTGCCGCTGGTGTTGTCGGCGAAGTCGGAGGAGGCGTTGCGGGCGCAGGCGGATCGGTTGCGGGCGTGGCTGGTCCAGCGTCCGGAGGTGGATCTGTGGTCGGTGGCGCGGGCGTTGTCGGATACGCGGGCGTTGCTGGATCGGCGAGGGGTGGTGGTCGGTGCGGATCGGGAGCAGGTGCTGGCCGGGCTGGCGAATCTGGCCGAGGGCGCGCCGGGAGTCATTGCGGGAACGGCGGGTTCGGGCAGGACGGCGTTCTTGTGCACCGGTCAGGGGGCGCAGCGGGTGGGGATGGGTGCGGACCTGTATCGCGCCTTCCCGGTGTTCGCCGCGGCGTTGGATGAGGTGTGTGCTCTGATCGATCCGCTGCTGGGGCGGTCGTTGCGGGAGGTGATGTTCGAGGATCCGGAGCGGGTGCTGGATCGGACGGAATGGACCCAGCCCGCGTTGTTCGCGTACGAGGTGGCGATGTTCCGGCTGGTCGAATCCTTCGGTGCGACACCGGATGTGCTGATCGGACATTCCATCGGTGAGCTCGCGGCGGCCTGCGTGGCCGGTGTCTGGTCACTGGCGGACGCCTGTGCGCTGGTGGTGGCGCGCGGCCGGTTGATGGGCGCGTTGCCCGCGGGCGGGGCGATGCTGGCGGTCGCGGCGCCCGAGACGGCGGTGCCCGGTTTGATCGCCGACCGCGACGGCCAGGTATCGCTGGCCGCCGTCAACGGCCCGACGTCGGTCGTCCTGTCCGGAGCCGCGACTGCCCTCGGCGAGGTGGAGGCGCGTGCCGTCGCGGCGGGCTACAAGACGTCCGCGCTGCGGGTCAGCCATGCGTTCCATTCCGCGCTGATGGAGCCGATGCTCGACGAGTTCCGTTCGGTCGCAACGGCTGTCACCTATCGCCCGCCGAGCGTTCCGGTGGTGTCGAACCTCAGCGGTGTGACCGCCGGAGCGGAACTGACCGAACCGGAGTACTGGGTGGCTCAGCTGCGCGGATGCGTGCGGTTCGCGCCGGGTGTGTCCACGCTGGCCGAGTCGGGTGTGCGGCGGTTCCTGGAAATCGGACCGGACGCGGTGCTGTCGGCGCTGGTGCGGCAGTGCCTCGCCGACACCCCGGCGGGCGAGGCCGGTTCCACGGTGGCGGCCGCTGCCCGGCGAGCGGCCGACGAGCCGGCGCAGCTCGTGTCGGCGCTGGCGCACGTGCACGCCGCGGGCGCGGCAGTGGACTGGACGCCCCTGTTCGCGGGCCGTCCCCGAGAGCGAATCGCGTTGCCGACCTATCCCTTCCAGCACCACCGCTTCTGGCCGCGCCCGGTCGAGGCGCCGGACGTATGGCAGTCGGGTCTGGACGAAGCCGGACACCCCCTGCTGGGCGCGCTCGTGCGGCTACCGGATGCTCCGGACGTGGTGTTCACCGGCAGGCTGTCGCCCGCCGGACACCCCTGGCTCGCCGATCACGCTGTCGCCGGGGTCCCACTCCTGCCCGGCGCCGCGCTCGTGGATCTGGTCCTGCACGCCGGTGCGGCGGTGGACTGCCCGCATCTGGCGGAACTCGTGATCGAGGCGCCCCTGGTGCTTTCGTCCACCGCGCCCGCCGAAGTGCGGGTGGTGGCAAGCGGACCGGAGGAGACGGGCACGCGGTCGGTGGCGGTGTATTCGCGCGTGCGCGGCGACGCCGTCGACGATCCGTCGGCGCGGGAGTGGACCCGGCACGCGGTCGCGACCGTCGCCGGTCCGCGCGACCACTCCCCGGCCGACGCGGATATGACGAATTGGCCACCGGCGGGGGCGACGGCCGTCGCGCTCGACACCGCGTACGCGGATCTGGCCGAGCGAGGTTACGAATACGGTCCCGCGTTCCGAGGGCTGACCGCGCTGTGGCGACGCGGCGACGAGATGTTCGCCGAGGTGGCGTTGCCGGAATCGGCCCGCTCGGCGGCCGCCGAGTTCGGCATACATCCGGCGCTGCTGGATGCCGCCCTGCACACGGTCCTGCTCGGGCCCGCCGCGGACGGCGATGCGGAGACGATCACGGTTCCGTTCTCCTGGGCGAACGTCGCCCTGCACGCGACCGGCGCCACCGCCCTGCGGGTCCGCGCCACCGCCGCGCCCGGCGCGGACCGGATCGCGCTCACCCTGGCCGACCCGGCGGGCCGCCCGGTAGCCGAGGTCGAAGCGTTGACACTGCGGCCGCTGCCGGTCGAGACGCTGCGGGCCGAGCACGGCCCGGCCACCGGCGTGGGCTACGAGCTGGACTGGGTCGCGATCCCGCAGCCCGAGGGCGCGGCCACCGCGGCGGACTCCTGGACTCCGGCCGCGGATGGCGAGAATGTCACGATCGCGGGGCGCGACATGACGGTCGTGCGGCTCGACACCGGCACCGCCGCCGCCGATCTGCCCGCGGCGGTACGCGAGCTGGTGACCGGGTCGGCGGCGCGGATCCAGCGACTGCTGGCGGCCGACCGGCTCCTCGTCGTGGTGACCCGCCGGGCGGTGGCGGTGCATCCGGGGGAGCCGGTGGACCTGTCCGCCGCGGCGGCGCTGGGCCTGTTGCGCACCGCGCAGAGCGAATACCCGGACCGGATTCGGCTGGTCGACATCGACGACCGGGACGACTATCGCGCCTGGGTGGCAACGGCTTCGGCCGCGGAACCCCAGCTGGCCGTGCGGCGCGGGACGGCGTACGCGCCGAGGCTGCGGCGCGGTCGTGCGCAGACGCTCGCGATCGCCCCGGGCGGCACCGCGCCGTGGGCTCTGGACCTGCTCGGCAAGGGCACCCTGACCCCGGACAACTTCGGTCTGGAAGTGGATGCGCGGGTGTCGGAACCGCTGGCCGCCGGTCAGGTGCGGGTGAGTATGCGGGCGATCGGCCTCAATTTCCGCGACGTGCTCATCGCGCTCGGCACCTACCCCGACACCACCGGCCGGATCGGCGGGGAGGGTGCGGGCATCGTGCTCGAGGTAGCCCCCGATGTCACCGAATTCGCCCCGGGTGACCGGGTATTCGGCCTGATCCCCGGTGTCGGCTCGGTCTGCGTGACCGACCGGCGCCTGCTCGCGCCGATGCCGCGCGGCTGGTCCTTCGCCCAGGCGGCCGCCGTGCCGATCGTCTACGCCACCGCCTATTACGCCCTCGTCGACCTGGCCGCGGCGCAGCCCGGCGAAACACTGCTGCTGCACGCGGCCACCGGCGGCGTCGGCATGGCGGCGGTCCAGCTCGCGCGGCACCTGGGGCTGCGGCTGCTGGTCACCGCGAGCGAGCCCAAGTGGCCGGTGTTGCGGGACATGGGATTCGACGATGCGCAGATCGGCGACTCGCGCACCCTCGACTTCGAGCGAAAGTTCCTGGAGTTCACCGGCGGTCGCGGTGCGGATGTCGTATTGGATTCGCTGGCAGGCGAATTCGTGGACGCGTCACTGCGGTTGCTGCCGCGCGGCGGCCGGTTCGTCGAGATGGGCATGATCGACCGGCGCGACCCGGCCGAGGTGGCCGCGGCACACCCCGGTGTGCGCTACCACAGCTTCATGCTGATGGGGGTGGCGCCGGATCGGCTGCGCGACATCCTCACCGCCCTGGCCGAACTCTTCGAGGCCGGGTCCTTGACGCCCGGTCCGCCGACCTCGTGGGATCTGCGCCGGGCCCCCGACGCCTATCGGTACCTGAGCCAGGCGCAGCACATCGGCAAGAACGTGCTCACCGTGCCGACCCCGCTGCGTCCCGACGGCACCGTCCTGATCACCGGCGGCACCGGCGGGCTGGGTGCGGTGGCCGCCCGGCACCTGATCACCGAGCACGGCGTGCGCAGGCTGGTGCTGGCGAGCAGGCGTGGCCCCGATACCCCCGGCGCCGCCGCACTGACCGCCGAGCTCACCGCGCTGGGCGCCCACGTCGACGTGGTCGCCTGCGACGCCGCCGACCGGGACGCTCTCGAGGCGCTGCTGGCCGCGATTCCGGCGCGGCATCCGCTGACCGGTGTCGTCCACGCCGCGGGCGTGCTGGCCGACGGGCTGCTGGCCACCATGACACCCGAGCAGATCGCGACCGTACTGCGCCCCAAGGTGGACGCGGCCTGGAACCTGCACGAGGCGACCGCGAACCTGGACCTGTCGGTGTTCGTGCTCTACTCATCGATCGCCGGGGTGATCGGCAACCCGGGGCAGGCGAACTACGCCGCGGCCAACGTTTTCCTCGACGCGCTGGCACATCACCGGCAGCTGAGCGGGCTGCCCGCGACCTCGGTGGTGTGGGGGCCGTGGGCGCAGAGTTCCGGCATGACCGGGGACCTCGGCGCGACCGACCTCGCGCGGTTGCGGCGGCAAGGTCTGCTGCCGCTGGGCGACGAGGACGGCATGGAGCTGTTCGACGCGGCCCTCGCGAGCGGCGGATCCGCCGCCGTGGCGGTCCGGATCGATCGCACCGCCCTGGCCGCGGCAGGTCCGGACGAGCTGCGCCCGGTGCTGCGCGGCCTGGTGCGGCCGGGTCGCCGCCGAGCGGGCACCGCGCCGGGCGAGCCGTCGAATCCGGTGGTGCGGCTGAGCGGTTTGTCGACGGAGGAGCAGGATCTGGTGCTCCTCGACACGATCGCCGTCCAGGCCGCGGCCGTGCTGGGCCACGACAGCGCGGACGCGATCGCGCCCGGCACACCGTTCGCCGACATCGGTTTCGACTCGCTCGGCGTCATGGAATTCCGCAACCGGCTGAAATCCGCACTCGGTATGCCGGTGCCCGCGACCGCCATGTTCGACTACCCCACTCCGGCGGAGCTGGCCGGATTCCTGCGCCGCGAGATCGCCCCCGTCGATCGCCCGGCGGAGCGCATCGCGGCCGAGCTCGAGTCGTTCGCGGGCAGCCTCGCCGCGGCCGACCTCTCGCCCGCGGAGCGTTCCGACCTGGCCGGCCGCCTGTCCGCGCTGCTGCGCGAGCTCGACGGCGAGACCGACGCGGGCGGCGGCCTGAGCGCCCTCGACACCGAGGACGACCGCGAGCTTTTCGACTTCATCGACCAACTCTGAACCGAGCACGATCAGGAGCCCCCGATGGCCGACAACGACGAGCTTCGCCGGTATCTGAAGAAGACCGCGAAGGAGCTGTACGAAACCAAGCAACAACTGCGCGAGCTCACCGACCGGTCGCAGGAGCCCATCGCGATCGTCGGCATGGCCTGCCGATACCCCGGCGGCGTGCGAACACCCGAGGAGCTGTGGCAGCTGACCGCGGCGGGCGTCGACGCCGTCGCCGAGTACCCGACCGATCGCGGCTGGGATCTGGAACGGTTGTTCGACCCGGATCCGGATGTGCCCGGCACCGTGTACACGCGGGCGGGCGGATTCCTGGACGGTATCGGCGATTTCGATGCCCCGTTCTTCGGGATCGGCCCACGGGAGGCGGCCGCGATGGATCCGCAGCAGCGCCTGATGCTGGAGGCGTCGTGGGAGGCACTGGAGGACGCGGGAATCGATCCGCACTCGTTGCGCGGCAGCGATACCGGTGTCTTCGCCGGGGTCATCCATCAGCACTACGGTCCGCGCGTCGGCTCCCACGCCATCACCGCCGAGACGGAAGGCCATGCCTACCTGGGTGTTTCGAACAGCGTGCTCTCCGGCCGGATCGCGTACACCCTGGGCTTGCAGGGCCCGGCGCTGTCGGTGGATACGGCGTGTTCGTCGTCGTTGGTGGCGATGCATCTGGCGTGTCAGGCGTTGCGGCAGGGGGATGCGTCGTTGGCGTTGGCGGGTGGGGTGACGGTGATGTCGGATCCGTCGTTGTTGATCGCGTTCGCGCGGCAGCGGGCGTTGTCGGCGGATGCGCGGTGTAAGGCGTTCGCGGCGGCGGCGGACGGGACCGGGTTCTCCGAGGGGCTCGGCGTGCTGGTGCTGGAGCGGCTGTCGGATGCGCGGCGGCTGGGCCACAACGTTCTTGCCGTGGTGCGGGGTTCGGCGGTGAATCAGGATGGCGCGTCGAATGGTTTGACCGCGCCGAATGGTCCGTCGCAGGAGCGGGTGATCGCGGCGGCGCTGGCGAGTGCGGGGTTGTCGCCGTCGGATGTGGATGCGGTGGAGGCGCACGGGACGGGCACCATGCTCGGGGATCCGATCGAGGCGCGGGCGCTGATCGGCGTCTACGGCGCGCGCGGTGATGCGGGGCCGTTGCGTCTGGGGTCGCTCAAGTCGAATATCGGTCACACCTCGGCCGCGGCGGGCGTCGGTGGTGTCATCAAGATGGTCCAGGCCATGCGCCACGAGATGCTGCCGCGCACATTGCATGTGGACGAGCCGACACCCCACGTGGACTGGTCGGCCGGCACGGTGCGGCTGCTGACCGAGCCCGAGCCCTGGCGTGCCGGTGCGCGGATCCGCCGGGCCGGGGTGTCGTCGTTCGGAGTCAGCGGTACCAACGCGCACGTGATTCTCGAGGAGGCGCCCGCCGAGGCGGCGACCGGCACCCCCGGAAACGCCTCGGCGCAGCCGGTATCGGTGAACTCCGCAGCGCCGGAATGCGTTGCGCTGATGGTGTCGGCGAAGTCCGACGAGGCCGTGCGCGCCCAGGCGGAACGGCTGCGGCAGTGGCTGATCGAGCGGCCGGACGCGGATGTCTGGAGCGTAGCCGCCGCGCTGATCGGCAACCGGGCGCGGTGGGACCGGCGCGGCGCGGTCGTCGGCGGTGATCGAGAACAGCTGCTGGCCGGTCTGGCCGACCTCGCCGTGGGCGAGACGGGGTCCGCGGTGATCGCCGGGCCGGTCGTCCCGGGGAAGACGGCGTTTCTGTTCACCGGGCAGGGTGCGCAGCGAGTGGGGATGGGTGCGGAGCTGTATCGGGTGTTCCCGGTGTTCGCGGCGGCCCTGGACGAGGTGTGCGCCGAGTTCGATCCGGTGCTCGGGGTGTCGTTACGGGAGGTGATGTTCACCGATCCCGCCGGGGTGCTCGATCGGACCGAGTTCACCCAGCCCGCGCTGTTCGCCTTCGAGGTGGCGTTGTTCCGGTTGGTCGAATCCTTCGGTGTCACACCGGATCTGCTGATCGGCCATTCGATCGGTGAGCTCACCGCCGCCTACGTGGCCGGGGTGTGGTCGCTGGCGGACGCGTGTGTGCTCGTGGCGGCGCGGGGCCGTCTGATGGGTGCGCTGCCCGCCGGCGGGGCGATGCTGGCGATCGCCGCGGCGGAATCCCGAGTGCCGGAACTGATCGCCGGGTTGGGCGGGCGAGTGTCGCCGGCCGCGGTGAACGGCCCGGCCGCGGTGGTGCTCTCGGGTGACGCCGACGCGATCGAACAGGTGCGCTCGCGTGCCG
This sequence comes from Nocardia wallacei, assembly GCF_014466955.1. Lineage (NCBI taxonomy): Bacteria > Bacillati > Actinomycetota > Actinomycetes > Mycobacteriales > Nocardiaceae > Nocardia > Nocardia wallacei. Next base: position 3,358,066 of record NZ_AP023396.1, read on the forward strand.
TCGCCGCCGGGCACCGGACCAGCAGGTTACGGGTCAGCCATGCGTTCCATTCGGCGCTGATGGACCCGATGCTCGACGAATTCCGTTCGGCGGCAACCGGTGTGACCTATCGACCGCCGAAGATTCCGGTGATGTCGAACGAATCCGGCGCTCCGGCCGGGGACGCGGTGTGCGACCCGGAGTACTGGGTGCGGCAGGTGCGCGGTTGCGTTCGATTCGCCGCGGGCGTGGCCGCGCTGGCAGCGGCGGGCGCCCGGCGTTTCGTCGAGATAGGTCCGGACGCGGTGCTGGCGGCACTGGCTCGCGACTGCCTCGCCGAGGATCCGGAGCTCGAGCCACGCTCGGTGGTGGTCGCCGTCGGGCGGCGACCGGCCGCGGGACCGGAGAACACCGGCCCGGCGGCGAATATCGAAGTGACACAGTGTGTCACCGCGCTGGCGCAGCTGCACGTCGCGGGCGCGGAGGTGGCGTGGCCCGCGTTCTTCGCGGTGCGCGACGTGCACCGAGTCTCGCTGCCCACCTACGCTTTCCAGCATCGGCGGTACTGGTTGGAGCCCAGCGACCCCGGCTCGGCCGCACCGGCGGACCATCCGGTGCTCACGGGCGTGATGGGGCTGGCCGGCACCGACGAGTGGTTGTTCACCGGCCGGCTCTCGCTGCGCAGCCACCCGTGGATCGCCGATCACAGGACCTACGGCACCGTGGTCGTGCCCAGCGCCACGCTGGTCGAGCTGCTCCTGGTGGCAGGTGGCCGGATCGGTTGCGAGGCCATCGAGGAGCTGACCCTGCAGGCGCCGATGCTGCCGACCGGCGCCGACGAGATCGAACTGCAGGTGCTGGTGCAGGCGGCCCAGGAGACCGGTCACCGGCCGTTCGACATCTACTTCCGCACCGCGCGCGACGGCGACTGGGTGCACACCGCCACCGGCGCGCTCGCGGCGGCAGGGGTGGGCGAGCCGGCGCTGCTGCCGCGGCTGCGTGACGAGCAGTGGCCGCCGATGGACGCGGAACCCGTTGACGCGGCGTCGATTCCGGAGCAGATCGCCGAGGACTACGGGCTCGAGTACGGCCCCGCGTTCATCGGCGTCCGCGCCGTATGGCAGCGCGCGGACACGGTCTTCTCGGAGCTGGTGCTGGATACCGCCGCCGCGGCGGAGCCCGGTCGCCACGAACTGCATCCGGCTCTGCTCGACATGGTCATGCACGCGGGGTTCTCCCAGTTGCTGCGGCGCGACCCCGATCCCGATACCGGCAGGCTGCTGTTCCGCTGGGGCGGTGCCCGGTTACACGGTGTGGCGGGCGGGCGGTGGCCGGCCGAGGTGACGTCGTTGCGGGTGATGGCGATCGCGACCGGTCCCGAGACGATCTCGGTGGCGGCCGTGGATCCGGAGGGTGTGCCGATCGTGTCGGTCGACGCGGTGGTGATGCGGCCTTATGACGTGCGGGAATTCCGCAGCACACGGCCCGGCGGCGACGCGGATCTGTATCGGCTGCGCTGGGAACCCGCGGTGGGTGTCGCGGCGGGGTCGAGCCGGGCGACGCCGACGATGGCGGTGCTCGCGGACACAGCGGTGCCGGGGATCGAGGCGAAGTACGACGCGGCCACCGACAGCGTTGCGGCACAACCTGTTCCGGACGTGGTCGTGTGGCGGCCGGTCGCGCACAGCACGGCGTCCGGCGAATCGGCCGACCTCCCCGACGCGGTGCGGGCGGGCGTGCGGAGCGCGCTGGCGGGACTGCGAGCGTGGCTGGCCGACGAGCGCCTGTCCGGCACTCGATTGGTGGTCGTCACCTCGGGCGGTGCGGGTCTGCCGGGCGAGGTTCCGCGGCCGGTCGAGGCGGCGGTGCAGGGCTTGGCGGGCAGCGCGCAATCCGAGCATCCGGGGCGGATCGTGCTCGTCGACGAGGACCCGGCGCGACCGGTGGACGCGGACCGCATCGCCGCGATCCTGAGATCCGGCGAACCACGGGTCGCCGTGCGTGCGGGGGAGATCCGGGTGCCTCGGCTGGTGCGCGCCCCCGCGGCGACGAAGGCCGACCGGGCCGCACCGTCGTTCGGCGACGGCACCGTGCTGATCACCGGCGGCACCGGTGGATTGGGCGCGGTGTTCGCGCGCCACCTGGTCACCGCGCACGGCGCGCGCCGGTTGGTGCTGACCTCCCGTCGTGGGCCGGCGGCACCGGGCGCCGCGGCGCTGGTGGCCGACCTGGAACGAGCCGGAGCGGCGGTCCGGGTGGTGGCCTGTGATGTCACCGACCGCGATGCGGTGCGGAACCTGTTGGACGGCACGGAATCCGGCCGACCGCTGTCGATCCTGCATGCCGCGGGCGTACTCCAGGACGGCACCGTGGACTCGATGACCGGCGAGCGACTCGACCTGGTCATGGCGCCGAAGGTCGACGGGGCATGGCACCTGCACGAGCTCACCCGGGACCGCGACGTCTCGGCGTTCGTGACCTTCTCGTCGGTCGCGACGCTGCTGGGCTCGTCCGGACAGGGCAACTACGCCGCGGCGAACGCCTTCCTGGACGCGCTGGCACAGCGGCGGCGGGCGGCGGGGTCGCCCGCGGTGTCGCTGGCGTGGGGACCGTGGCATTCCGGTGGCGGCATGGCCGACGATATGGACCGTGCCGCCCTGGCACGCTGGAGCCGGATGGGTCTGAGCCGACTCGCCGAGGACGCCGGGCTGCGCCTGTTCGACGCCGCCGTCGCCGGTACCGAGGCGCACGTGGCGCCGATCCGGTTCGACCCGAGCGCGGTGCGCCGCGAGTCCGACGCCGACGCGGTACCCGCGGTGCTGCGTGGCTTCGTGCGACGGGCGGCGCGCGCGGTGCCGCCCGAACCGAACCGGGCCGCCGGTTCGCTGGGCGCCCGGCTGGCCGACGTGCCTGCGGCGCGGCGCGGCGCGATCGTGCTGGAACTCGTCCGCGACCAGGTCGCCTCGGTACTCGGATTCGACTCCGGCGACGACATCCGGCCCGACCAGCGCTTCGACGAGATCGGCGTCGATTCGCTGGGTGCGGTCGAGTTCCGCAACCGGATGGCCAAGGCCGCGGGTGTGTCGTTGCCGTCGACGCTGGTGTTCGACCATCCGACACCCGCGGCGGTCGCGACGCTGGTGTTGTCGCGAGTGGAGCCGAAGGCGGCGGGTCGGCCGGCCGGAAAGCCGGTGCGCCGGGCGGCGACCGAGGAGCCGATCGCGATAGTGGGAATGGCCTGCCGGTTCCCCGGTGGCGCCGACTCACCGGAGGCGCTGTGGGATCTCGTCGCCTCGGGAACCGATGCGACCGGTGAGTTCCCGTCGGATCGCGGCTGGGATTTGGAGCGGTTGTTCGACGCGGATCCCGACAAGCCCGGCACCGTCTATACGCGCCGTGGCGGATTCCTGTATGACGCCGCGGATTTCGACGCGGGCTTCTTCGGGATCGGCCCGCGGGAGGCGTCGGCGATGGACCCCCAGCAGCGGTTGCTGCTGGAGGTGTCGTGGGAAGCGCTGGAGGACGCGGGGATCGATCCGAAGTCCTTGCGCGGCAGCGACACCGGGGTCTTCGCGGGGGCGGGGTACTCGGGTTACATCGATCGGGTCGTCGGGGACCTGGAGGGCTATCGGCTCACCGGCACCACCAGCAGCGTGATCTCCGGGCGCGTGGCCTACGTCTTCGGTCTGGAAGGGCCGGCGGTTACGGTGGACACCGCGTGCTCGTCGTCGCTGGTGTCACTGCACCTGGCCTGCCAGGCGCTGCGCCAGGGCGAGAGCTCGCTGGCGCTGGCCAGTGGTGTGACGGTCGCCGCCAGTCCGTACCTCTACGTGGATTTCGCCCGCCAGCGCGGCCTTTCGCCCGATGGACGCTGCAAGGCATTCTCCGCCGCGGCCGACGGGGTCGCCTTCGCCGAGGGTGTCGGTGTGCTGGTGCTGGAGCGGTTGTCGGACGCGCGGCGTCATGGGCATGAGGTCCTTGCGCTGGTGCGGGGTTCGGCGGTCAATCAGGACGGTGCGTCGAATGGCTTGACGGCGCCGAACGGTCCGTCGCAGGAGCGGGTGATCGCGGCGGCGCTGGCGAGTGCGGGGTTGTCGCCGTCGGATGTGGACGCGGTGGAGGCGCACGGGACCGGGACGCCGCTGGGTGATCCGATCGAGGCGCAGGCGCTGATCGCCGCCTACGGACAGGATCGGGCGGGGTCACCGCTGCGCATCGGGTCGATCAAGTCGAATATCGGCCATACCGTGGCGGCGGCCGGCGTCGGCGGCGTGATCAAGATGGTGCAGGCGCTGCGCCACGAGATCCTGCCGAAAACACTGCACGCGGAGCAGCCGAGCCCGCACGTGGAATGGTCGGCGGGCGAGGTCGAGCTGCTGACCGAAGCCCAGCCCTGGCCGTCCGGCGGGCGCATCCGCCGGGCCGGGGTCTCCTCCTTCGGCGTCAGCGGCACCAATGCCCACGCCATCCTGGAAGAGGCCCCCGCACAACAACTTGCGGAGCTGCGACCGGCATCGGCGGAGCGGCCGTGGCCGCTGCTGGTGTCGGCGGTCTCCGAACCCGGGCTGCGGGCGCAGGCGCAACGGCTGCGGAACTGGCTGGAGAGCCGGCCGGGCAGCGATATCGCCGACCTGGCCCACTCCTCGGCGCAGTCGCGGTCCCACCTGGAATACCGGGCAGCGGTGGTCGGAGCGGACCGCGACCAGCTGATGTCCGGCCTGGCGGCGCTGGCCGCGGGAATGGATGCGCCGGGCGTGCTCGCGGGCGTCGCCGGTCCGGGCAAGACGGCCGTGTTGTTCACCGGGCAGGGCGCGCAGCGGGTGGGGATGGGCGCCGGACTGTACGCGGCATTCCCGGTGTTCGCCACGGCGCTGGATGAGGTGTGCGCGGTGATCGATCCGCTGCTGGGTCGCTCGCTGCGAGAGCTGATGTTCGACGGTCCGGAGGAACTGCTGGATCGGACGGAGTTCACCCAGCCCGCGTTGTTCGCGTTCGAGGTCGCGCTGTTGCGGTTGCTCGAGTCCTTCGATGTCACACCGGATCTGCTGATCGGACATTCGATCGGTGAACTCACCGCGGCCTATGCGGCCGGTGTGTGGTCGCTGCCGGATGCGTGTGCGCTGGTGGTGGCGCGCGGCCGGTTGATGGGAAGCCTGCCGCAGGGTGGGGCGATGCTGGCGGTCGCGATCGGCGTGGCCGACGTGGAAGAGATCGTGGCCGGATACGCCGACAGGTTGTCGCTGGCCGCGGTGAACGGTCCGTCGTCGGTGGTGGTGTCCGGCGACGCCGTGGCGATCGGCGAGGTGGAGGTGCGGGCCGCCGCGGCGGGCTACAAGACCAACCGGCTGCGAGTCGGCCACGCCTTCCACTCCGCGCTGATGGAGCCGATCCTGGCCGAGTTCGGTGCGGTGGCAAGGGGTTTGACCTACAGCATGCCGAGTGTTCCGGTGGTGTCCAATGTCAGCGGTGCGTTGGCCGGTGCCGAGTTGACCGATCCGGATTACTGGGTGGCACAGCTGCGCGGCTGCGTTCGCTTCGCGCCGGGGGTGGATGCGCTGGTCGCGGGCGGTGCCCGGCGTTTCGTCGAGGTGGGCCCCGACGCGGTCCTGGCGGCGATGACCCGCCGCTGCCTCGCCCGCGACCCCGATCTCGAGTCCCGTTCGACGGTGACCGCGACCGCCCGCCGCGGCAGCGATGAAGCGGCGCAGTTCGTGCGGTCGCTGGCCGAGGCCCACGTGTCCGGCGCCGAGGTGCGGTGGCGGTCGCTGTTCACGGGCCGGGAGGTGCGCCGAGTCCCGTTGCCCACCTACGCGTTCCAGCACCGGCGATACTGGCTGCGGCCCGCCGCCGAGGCCGCGCGGACGGGATCGGGTCATCCCGTGCTGACCGGCTTCGTGCACGTCGCCGGGAAGGACGAGTGGATACTCACCGGTCGCCTGTCGCACCGGGACCACCCGTGGCTGGCCGATCACGCCAGCCACGGCGTGCCGGTCGTGCCGAGCACCGCGCTGCTGGAGATGCTGCTGGTGGCCGGGCCGCGGTTCGGCTGCACCGGCGTCGAGGAACTCACGCTCGAGGGCCCGGTGCTGCCGCCCGAGGACGGTGACGTCGAACTGCAGGTGCTCGTCGACCCGGCGGACGGCACCGGTCGCCGCCAGTTCACCTGCCACCACCGCCTCGCCGACGCGGCGTGGGTGCGCAATGCCAGTGGCGTGCTGGCCTCCGAGCGCCCGGTCGGTGAGCCGCTGCTGGATCGGCTCCGGGCCGAGCCGTGGCCGCCGCTGGATGCCGAACCGGTCGACGCCGCGTGGATCCCCGCCCACATCGAGGCCGCGGCGGGACTCGAATACGGCCCCTCCTTCCGCGGCACCGACCACGCGTGGCGGCGCGGCGACACCGTATTCTCCGAGGTCACGCTGGATCCGGCCATCGACCCGGGCGGCTTCGACCTGCATCCGGGCCTGCTCGACGCGCTCGGGCACGCCGGTCTCGCCTGCCTGATGTGGCCGCAACTCGGCGGCAACCCCGATATCGGCAAGCTGCTGTTCCGCTGGGGTGGCGCCCGATTCCACGGCGTCAGGCGGCCGGGACGGCTGCGGGTGATCGCGGTGTCGAAGGGGGAGGACGCGATCGCCCTCGCGGCCACCGATCACGAGGGCAACCCGGTCGTCTCCATCGACGAAGCCGTCATGCGCTCCTACGATGTCGCTCGCCTGCGTGACTCGCTCGGCGGGGATATCGGAACCTACGAACCGCGCTGGACGCCGGTGGTCGCCGAGCCGGGCGCCGCCGAAACCGTGGCCGCGCTCGGCTCGGCCGCTGTCACCGATGTGCCGCAACGCTATCCGGACCTCGGCAGCCTGATCGCGTCCGGCGCGGAGCCCGACATCGTGGTGTGGTCCCCCGCGGCCGCGGACCACGGCGGTGTCGCGGCGGCGGATCACGGCGGTGTCGCGGCGGCCGCGGACCACGGCGGTATCGAGGCCGCGGACCACGGCGATGTCGCGGCCGCGGCGCACGGCTACACGCGCTCGGCACTGCGCATCGTGCAGGCGTGGCTGGGCGCCGCGGTCTCCGAGCGCGCCCGGCTGGTGGTGCTCACGCACAACGCCGCCGGTCTGGCCGGTGAGACCACGGATCCGGCCGCGGCCGCGGTGTGGGGCCTGCTCCGCAGCGCGCAGTCGGAATTCCCCGGCCGGATGGTGCTGCTCGACTGGCAGCTCGCCCCGGACACCGTGCCGCTGACGGCGGATGCCGTGCGCGCGGTGCTCGCCACCGGTGAACCCCAGATCGCCGTGCGCGGTGCGGCGATGCTGGCCCCGCGACTGGAGCGACTGCCCGAATCCGCCACGGCCGGACCGTCGTTCGGCTCGGGCACCGTGCTGATCACTGGCGGCACGGGCGCGCTCGGCGCGCTGCTGGCCCGGCATCTCGTCGTCGAGCACGGTGTGGAGCACCTGCTGCTGGTCTCCCGCAGCGGTGAGAACGCCCCGGGCGCAGCGGCATTGATCTCCGAGCTGACCGACTTGGGCGCACACGCACGCGTCGCGTCGTGCGATCTCACGGACCGGTCCGCGGTGCGGAGCCTGGTGGATTCGATCCCGGGCGACCACCCCGTGACGGCCGTGATCCACGCGGCCGGCACGCTCGAGGACGCGACGATCCCCACCCTCGCCGCCGATCAGGTGGACCGGGTGCTGGCGCCGAAGGTCGACGCCGCGTGGAATCTGCACGAGGTGACGCGTGACGCGGACCTGTCCGCGTTCGTGCTGTTCTCCTCGATCGCGGGAATTCTCGGCTCCGCGGGGCAGGCCAACTACGCGGCCGCCAACAGTTTCCTGGACGCCCTGGCCGTCCGGCGCCGGGCCGAAGGCCTGCCCGCCGTCGCGCTCGACTGGGGCCTGTGGGAGCACACCGGGACCGGAACCGGCGGCATGGCGGCCATCTTGGACGACGCGGGCGTCGCGCGTCTGGCCCGCTCCGGCATGCGGCCCCTGCCGCAAGCCGACGGCCTCCGCCTGTTCGACACCGTCGCGGGCGGCGCATCGGCCCCGGTGCTCGTCCCGTTGCGCTTCGACCCGAATGCGCTGCGACGGGAAGCCGACGCCGAGGCGGTTCCGGCGCCGCTGCGCGGGTTCCTCCGGCCGCGGGCGACCGCGTCCGGGCGGCAAGGGGATTCACGCGGCTTCACCCTGGATCGAGTCCCTGCCGCCCAGCGGGAACAAGCCGTGCTCGACCTGGTTCTGGAGCAGGCCGCCGCGGTACTCGGCCACACCTCGACCGCGGAGCTGCGCCCAGACAAGGGATTCGACGAGATCGGCTTCGATTCCCTGGGCGGCGTGGAGTTGCGGAACCGGCTCGCGAAAGCGACCGGCCTGCCGTTGCCCTCGACGCTGGTGTTCGACTACCCGAACCTGGCCGAACTGGCCGGATACCTGCACGACCAGCTGGTTCGGTCGGCCGCCGCGCCACCGGCCGCCCCCCGGCCCACCCGGGACGAGCTCGCCCAGCTGGCGGCGCTGGTGGACCGGGTCCTCGCCGACGCCGAAGACGACGAGGCGACCGTCACCGCGTTGCTCGGCATCGGTGACCGCCTGCGCTCCCACCTCGGTGACCGGTGGCGGCCCGGCGAATACGACGACTTGGCCGCGCATTCCGGCGATGAGCTTTTTGATTTGATCGACGAGGAGTTCGGCGGACTATGAACAACGAGGAAAAACTCACCCGATACCTGCGCAAGGTCACAGGCGATCTGCGCACCGCCAACAAGCACATCCACGAGCTGGAAGAGCGTGCGCGCGAGCCGATCGCGATCGTCGGCATGAGCTGCCGGTTTCCGGGCGGTGTCGCAACGCCCGCGCAGCTGTGGGATCTGGTCGCCTCCGGGACCGACGCGGTCGGCGCGCTGCCCACCGACCGTGGGTGGAATCTGGAGCGGCTCTACGATCCCGACCCGGACGTGCCCGGCACGATATACACCCGCGAAGGCGGATTCCTCTACGACGCGGGCGAATTCGACGCGGGGTTCTTCGGCATCGGCCCCCGCGAGGCAGCGGTGCTGGACCCACAGCAGCGCCTGATGCTGGAGGCTTCGTGGGAGGCGCTCGAGGACGCGGGCATCGACCCGAACAGTCTGCGCGGCAGCGACACCGGCGTCTACTCCGGTGTCTTCCACCAGTACTACGGTCCGCGCGTCGGCTCACCGGAGCTCACCGCCGAGGCCGAAGGTCATGCCTACCTCGGCGTGGCGAGCTGCGTCCTGTCCGGCCGCGTCTCCTACACCTTCGGCTTCAAGGGTCCGACGCTGTCGGTGGATACGGCGTGTTCGTCGTCGTTGGTGGCGATGCATCTGGCGTGTCAGGCGTTGCGGCAGGGGGATGCGTCGTTGGCGTTGGCGGGTGGGGTGACGGTGATGTCGGATCCGTCGTTGTTGATCGCGTTCGCGCGGCAGCGGGCGTTGTCGGCGGATGCGCGGTGTAAGGCGTTCGCGGCGGCGGCGGACGGGACCGGGTTCTCCGAGGGGCTCGGTGTCGTGGTGCTGGAACGGCTGTCCGACGCCCGGCGGCTCGGCCACAACGTCCTGGCGGTGGTGCGTGGCAGCGCGGTCAATCAGGACGGCGCGAGCAAGGGTCTCACCGCACCGAACGGGCCCGCGCAGGAACGCGTCATCACCCAGGCGCTCGCCAATGCCGGTCTGGACCCCCAAGACATCGATGTGGTCGAGGCGCACGGCACCGGCACCATGCTCGGGGATCCGATCGAGGCGCGGGCGCTGATCGGCGTCTACGGCGCGCGCGGTGATGCGGGGCCGTTGCGTCTGGGGTCGCTCAAGTCGAATATCGGTCACACCTCGGCCGCGGCGGGCGTCGGTGGTGTCATCAAGATGGTCCAGGCCATGCGCCACGAGATGCTGCCGAAGACGTTGCACGTGAATGCGCCCACACCGCATGTGGACTGGTCGGCGGGCACCGTGCGGCTGCTGACGGAGAACCGGCCGTGGCCGGCGGGGGAACGGGTCCGGCGGGCCGGCATCTCCTCCTTCGGCGCCAGCGGCACCAACGCGCACCTCATTCTCGAGGAAGCGCCCGCCGAGGCGGTCGTCGGCGACCCCGCGCCCGAGCCGGACGCGCCGCCGAGCGTCACCTCCGAGGTCGTCGCGCTGCTCGTCTCGGCGAAATCCGAGGCCGGCCTGCGGGCGCAGGCGGAACGTCTGCGGCAGTGGGTGATTCGTGATCCCGGAACGGATATGCGAGACCTGGCGCGGGCTCTGGTCACCTCGCGTGCCCACTTGGATTGGCGCGGCGCGGCCGTGGGCCGGGACCGGGAGGAGTTGCTGGCCGGTCTCGCGGCTCTCGCCGACGGCGTGCCCGGCGCCGGGACGGTCCACGGTGTCGTCGGCACGGGCCGTACCGCGTTCCTGTTCACCGGCCAAGGCGCGCAGCGGGTCGGCATGGGCGCGGGTCTGTACCGCGCGTTTCCGGCTTTCGCGGCGGCGCTGGACGAGATCTGCGCCCGGTTCGATCCGTTGCTGGGGCGCTCGTTGCGGGAGTTGATGTTCGAAGGCCCGGAGGAGATCCTGACCCGGACGGAGTTCACCCAGCCTGCGCTGTTCGCGTTCGAGGTGGCGTTGTTCCGGTTGGTCGAATCGTTCGGCGTCACACCGGATGTGCTGCTGGGTCATTCGATCGGCGAGCTGGCCGCCGCGTATGTCGCCGGGGTGTGGTCGCTACCCGACGCCTGCGCGCTGGTAGCGGCGCGCGGCCGGCTGATGGGCGCGCTGCCGCCGGGCGGGGCGATGCTGGCGGCGGCCCTCTCCGAGGACGAGGCGGCGCGAGTACTGACCGGCTACCAGGGGCGGGTGTCGCTGGCAGCGGTGAACGGACCCGCGTCGGTGGTATTGTCCGGCGACGCCGACCTGGTCGGTGAGATCGAGCGACGGTTCGCGGAGCAGGGACGCAAGACCAGCAGGCTGCGGGTGAGCCACGCCTTCCACTCCGCGCTGCTGGATTCGATGCTCGACGAATTCCAGGCGGTGGCAGCGACTCTGGCCTATCGGAGCCCGGCGATCCCGATCGTGTCCAACGTATCCGGGGAGATGGCCGAGCACGAGCTGACCGATCCGGCGTACTGGGTGCGCCAGGTGCGAGCGGCCGTGCGATTCGCGCCGGGCGTCCGAGCCCTGGCCGACGCCGGGGTACGGCGGTTCCTCGAGATCGGCCCGGACGCCGTCCTGGCCGCCATGACCCGCCAGTGCCTGGCCGAGGAACCCGACCTCGAAGCGCGAGCCACGGTGGCCGCCGCCGGCCGCCGGGACGCGGAGGAGACCGCACAGTTCACCACCTTCCTGGCGGCCGCACACGTCGCGGGTCTGCGGGTGGACTGGAGCCCGCTCTACGAGAACCGGCCCGCACGACGAATCACGTTGCCCACCTACGCATTTCAACGCCGGCGGTACTGGCTGCCCGCGAGCGCCGGCGCGGGCGATGTGGGCCGGGCCGGGCTCACGGCCGTCGACCACCCGATGCTGGGCGCGGCCGTTTCCCTGGCCGGCGCCGACGAATGGTTGTTCACCGGCCGGTTGTCGCTGACGACGCAGCCCTGGATCGCCGATCACACGGTGTTCGGCGCGGTGCTGCTGCCGGGCACCGGATTCGTGGAGCTGGCGCTGGCGGCGGGGGCGCGACTGGGTGCCGAGATCATCGACGAACTGGTCCTCGAGGCGCCGCTGCGCGTGGACGACGACCGGATCGAGATCGATGTGCAGATCAGTGTCGAGGCGCCCGACCACGACGGGCGCAGGCGGTTCACCATCGCCTCCCGGGCCGCGGGTGCGCCGTCGCCGGGAGCGGATGCGGCAGCCACCGCGGAGGCGATCACACACGCGCGCGGCATTCTCGCTCCCGGCGTGCCCGTCGACGTGGCGGGCTCCAGCCGCGACGACGAACCGACCGCGATCGAAGACGTGACCTCCGGCGACGTCCTGTACGACCGCCTGGCCGCGCGCGGGCTCGGGTACGGACCCGCTTTCCAGGGGGTCACCCGGCTGTGGCGCGACCACGACGACGATGCGGTGCTGGCCGAGGTTCGGCTGCCCGCCGAGGTCGGCGCGGACGCCACCCGCTTCGGTATCCACCCCGCCCTGCTGGACGCGGCTTTGCATGCCGCCGTGGAGGAATTGTCCACCGACCTGCCCGCGGACCAGGTACCTCTGCCGTTCTCGTTCACCGGGGTACGGCTGTACCGCCGCGGGACAGCCGCAGCGCGGGTGCGTATCCGGCGTGTGAATGTCGAATCCGCGGACGGCGCAGCCGGTTTCGGGGTACGGCTGGAGCTCACCGACGACGCGGACGCTGTCGTCGCGACCGTCGACGCCCTGCGGGCGCGCCCGGTGAACGGTCAGGCCCTCAACGGCGGACGAGCGAGTGGGCGGCACCTTTACGAGGTGAGGTGGGCCGCGCTCGACTCGCGGCCGGAGCCCGGCCTCGTCCTCCCGGGGATCGCCGTCGTAGGAGCCACCGCCACAACGGGTTTCGCACAGTGCTACCCCGACATGTCCGCACTGGGCACCGCCGCGGGCGACCCTGCGGCTACCGACGGCGGCATGCGGCGGGCGGCTGTCGCCGTGACGGTGTGGTCGGCCGGAGACGATGAGCCGGAACACGGTGCCGCCGGATCCGCGGTGTCGCCGGACACCGTGCGCAGACGCGTGCACACGGTGCTGGCGGGGGTCCGCTCGTGGTTGCGCCTGGCGGCCGGGGACGATTCCCGATTGGTCGTGGTGACGCGCAACGGCGCCGGTCTGCCGGGCGAGGACCCGGACCTGGCCGCCGCCGCCACCTGGGGCCTGCTGCGCAGCGCCCAGTCGGAGAATCCGGGCCGAATCGTCGTGCTGGACATCGACCAGGGCGACCCGACTCCCGAACTGATCTCCGCGGTCGTGCGGTCCGAAGAAGCGCAACTGGCGGTACGCGCCGGAGAACTGCTGGCGCCGCGGCTGATTCGCCGCCCCGCTCCGCGCTCGGCGATCGACCTCGGCTCGGGCTCGGTGCTGATCACAGGTGGCACCAGCGGGCTGGGCGCGCTGGTGGCTCGCCATCTGGCCGCCGAGCGGGGGGTGCGCGATCTGGTGCTGGTGTCCCGGCGCGGCATGCGTGCCGACGGCGCCGCCGAACTCGTCGCCGACTTGGCGCGGCTCGGTGCCCGAGCGCACGTGGCGGCGTGCGACGTGAGTGACCGCGCCGCCGTGGCGGCACTGCTCGACGAGATCGCCGACCGTCCGGCCGTGACGGCCGTTGTGCACGCCGCGGGCGTACTGGCCGACGGCACCGTCGACACACTCACGCCGGAACAGGTCGACCGGGTGCTCGCACCGAAGGTCGACGCGGCGTTGCACCTGCACGAACTCACGTCGAATCTCGACCTGTCGGCGTTCGTCATGTTCTCGTCGGTCGCGGCGATTCTGGGATCGCCGGGGCAGGGCAACTACGCGGCCGCGAACTCGGTGCTCGACGCGCTGGCGCGGCGGCGCCGCACCGCGGGGCTGCCCGCGGTGTCGGTCGCGTGGGGACCGTGGAGCCAGGACAGCGGCATGGCGGCCGAACTGGGCTCGGCCGGTGTGCGGAGGTTGGCGCGCATGGGATTCCGGCCGCTGGCCCATGCCGAGGGCCTCGCCCTGTTCGATCTGGCGGGCGGCGTCGACGACCCGTTCGTCGCCGCGGTCGACATCGATACGGCGGCCCTGTCGGTCAACGTGCGCGCCGGACTGCTGCCGGCCATCCTGCGGTCGCTGGCTCCCGCGCCGCGGCGCGCCGACAGCGGTGGCGGCGACCTGGCCCTGCGGCTGGCGTCGGCGGCGCCGGAACGCCACGACGCCGTCGTGCTCGACTTCGTGCGTGAGCAGGTCGCCGCCGTGCTGGGCCATGCCTCGGGCGATCTGATCGAGGCCGAGAAACCGTTCAGCGACCTGGGTTTCGACTCCCTGGGCGCGGTGGAGTTCCGCAACCGGCTCGCCACCACCACGGGCCTGCGGCTGCCCTCGACCCTTGCCTTCGACCATCCGACCGCGGCGGCCATGGCGCGGTACCTGCGCTCGCGACTCGACGGCGAGAAGACGAGCGCGGCTCCCGCGCGCCGCCGCGCCCGGGCGGACGAGCCCATCGCCATCGTCGGCATGGCGTGCCGGTATCCCGGTGACGTCGAGTCACCCGACGACCTGTGGGATCTGGTGCTGTCGGGCACGGACGCCATCGGCACGTTCCCGTCGGATCGCGGCTGGGACCTCGACCGGTTGATCGACCCGGACCCCGACCGCTCGGGCACCTCATATGTCGGCCACGGCGGATTCCTTTCCCGCGCTGCCGATTTCGATGCCGGTTTCTTCGGGATCGGTCCGCGTGAGGCGGTGGCGATGGATCCGCAGCAACGGTTGTTGCTGGAGGTGTCGTGGGAGGCGCTGGAGGACGCGGGTATCGATCCGAATTCGTTGCGGGGCAGCGATACCGGTGTCTACACCGGCGTCATGTACCAGGATTACGACGCCGTGACGCGCCGGGCGGGCTCCGAGATCGAGGGATATATCGCGACCGGTGCGGCGGGGAGCGTGGTGTCCGGGCGGGTGTCCTACGCGCTGGGTCTGGAGGGTCCGGCGATGACGGTGGACACGGCGTGTTCGTCCTCGCTGGTGGCGTTGCACGTGGCGTGCAGGGCGCTGCGGGAGGGGGAGAGTTCGCTGGCGCTGGTCGGCGGTGCGACGGTGATGTCGACGCCGATGGTCTTCGTGGAATTCTCCCGCCAGCGCGGTCTGGCGCCGGACGGGCGCTGCAAGTCCTTCTCCGCCGCCGCCGACGGTGTCGCGTGGGCGGAGGGCGCCGCGGTGTTGGTGGTGGAGCGGTTGTCGGATGCGCGGCGTCACGGGCACAACGTTCTTGCCGTGGTGCGGGGTTCGGCGGTGAATCAGGATGGTGCGTCGAATGGTTTGACGGCGCCGAATGGTCCGTCGCAGGAGCGGGTGATCGCGGCGGCGTTGGCGAGTGCGGGGTTGTCGCCGTCGGATGTGGATGTGGTGGAGGCGCACGGTACGGGGACGCCGCTGGGTGATCCGATCGAGGCGCAGGCATTGCTCGCCGCTTACGGACAGGACCGGACGAACGGCCCGTTGCGCATCGGCTCCCTCAAGTCGAACATCGGCCATTCGCAAGCGGCTTCCGGAGTGGGCGGCGTGATCAAGATGGTGCAGGCGCTGCGGCACGAGCTGTTGCCGAAGACGCTGCACGTGGACGCGCTGTCGCCGCACGTGGACTGGTCCGCGGGAGCGGTGCGCGTGGTGACCGAGGCCGAGCCGTGGGTCGCGGGCGCGCGGGTGCGACGGGCGGGTGTCTCCTCGTTCGGGATCAGCGGTACGAACGCACACGTCATCGTCGAGGAAGCGCCCGACGTGCCGGTTTCGCAGCCGGACAGCCCGGCGGCAGCGGGCGACCCGGACCTCGGCGCCGCGGTGGTGCCGCTGGTCTTGTCGGCGAAGTCGGAGGAGGCGTTGCGGGCGCAGGCGGATCGGTTGCGGGCGTGGCTGGTCGAGCGTCCGGGGGTGGATCTGTGGTCGGTGGCGGGGTCGTTGCTGGATACGCGGGCAAAGCTGGATCGGCGGGCTGTGGTGGTCGGTGCGGATCGCGAGCAGGCACTCGCCGGACTGGCGGCGCTGGCGTCCGGTTCGTCGTCGGGCAGTGTGGTCGAAGGTGTTGCGGGCGTGGGCAGGACGGCGTTCTTGTGCACCGGTCAGGGGGCGCAGCGGGTGGGGATGGGTGCGGACCTGTATCGCGCCTTCCCGGTGTTCGCCGCGGCGTTGGATGAGGTGTGTGCTCTGATCGATCCGCTGCTGGGGCGGTCGTTGCGGGAGGTGATGTTCGAGGATCCGGAGCGGGTGCTGGATCGGACGGAATGGACCCAGCCCGCGCTGTTCGCGTACGAGGTGGCGATGTTCCGGCTGCTGGAATGGTTCGGCATGGCACCGGATGTGGTGGCCGGACATTCGATCGGCGAGCTGGCCGCCGCGTATGTGGCGGGGGTCTGGTCGCTGGCCGACGCGTGTGCGCTGGTGGTGGCGCGCGGCCGGTTGATGGGCGCGTTGCCCCCGGGCGGGGCGATGCTCGCGGCGGCCGTCCCGGAGGCCGCGGCCGGACGGCTGCTGACCGGCTTCGGTGACCGGGTGTCGCTTGCGGCCGTGAACGGTCCGGAGTCGGTGGTGTTCTCGGGTCACGAGGATGCCGTCGCCGAGATCGAGCGGCGTCTCACCGAGGCGGGCACCAGGAACACCCGGCTGCGGGTCTCGCATGCCTTCCACTCCGTACTGATGGAACCCATGCTCGACGAATTCCGAACGGTGGCTGCCGGATTGACCTACCGGGAGCCGACGCTGCCGATCGTGTCCAATCTGTCGGGCGCACCCGCCGGGGCCGAGATCCGCGATCCCGAGTACTGGGTGGCGCAGGTACGCGGCTGCGTGCGATTCGCTCCCGGCGTCGGCGCGCTCGTCGACTCCGGGGTGCGCGGCTTCGTGGAGGTCGGACCGGACGCGGTGCTCGCGGCGATGACCCGCGAATGCCTGGCGGCCCGACCGGATACGAAGACCACGGTCGGTGCGGTGTCACGGCGCGCGGCCGACGAACAGACCCAGTTCGTCGCGCTCCTGGCTCAGGCCCACGCCGTGGGGCTGCGGGTGGATCTGCGGCGCCTGCTCGCCGGTCGGGTCACGGAGCGAGTCGCCTTGCCCACCTACGCTTTCCAGCACCGGCGCTACTGGCCGCGCTGGACACCGGACGCGACGACCGGCTCGCTCGGGCATCCGCTGCTGACGAGCGCCGTGCCGCTCGCCGGGACCGACCGCTGGCTGTTCACCGGCCGGTGCTCGGTGCGTACCCAGCCGTGGATCGCCGACCACGTGGTATTCGGTTCGGTGTTGCTGCCCGGGACGGCCTTCGCGGAGCTGGCTTTGGCGGCGGGTGCGCGACTGGACGTCGGCGTGGTGGCGGAACTGCTGCTGGAAGCCCCGCTGGTGCTCACGGGGGACGCCGCGGTCGACTTGCAGGTGAGTGTCGAGGAGCCCGACGGTGAAGGACGGCGCGCGTTCGCGATTCATGCCCGCCCCGCGGCCGCCGAGGAGGATTCCGCCGCCGCGGAGCCGTGGACGTTGCACGCCGGCGGTGTGCTGTCGGCAGCCGACCACAGCACCCCGTCCTGGCCGGAACAGAGCTGGCCGCCGATCGGTGCGGAGCCTTCGGCCGACGGATCCCTCTACGACCGGCTGGCGCAGCGCGGGTTCGAGTACGGACCCGCCTTCCAAGGGGTGACGGCGGTGTGGACTCGCGACGGGCACACCTTCGCCGAGATCTCACCCGACGAGTCCGTGCGCGAATCGGCCGCCGAGTTCGGTGTGCACCCCGCACTGCTGGATGCCTGCCTGCACGCGGCTGTCGCCGGGCTCATCGACGAGCTGCCCGCGGGCACGCTGCCACTGCCGTTCTCCTTCTCCGGAATCCGGTTGTGGCGCACCGGCGTCGGCGCCTTGCGCGCACGGGTGGTGACCGGCGGCAGCGGCGACGTCGGGATCGAGGTGGTCGACGAGACCGGGGCGGCCGTGCTGACCGTCGACGCGGTGAGCGCACGCCCGGTCGACGCCGAGGTGCTGGCCGCGGCACGGGTTTCGCGTCGTGCGGCGCCACTGGAATTCCGCTGGGTCGACACCGCGCCCGTTGCTTCGACCGCCGGCGCGCCGCCGGCGACGCTCGGCGCGGCCGTGGCCGGGTTCGCGCCGCACTATGCCGAGGTAGCGGAACTCGCTGCCGCTGAGACGATTCCGGAATTCGTCGTCTGGTCACCCGGCGACGGAGACGGATTCGAATACGAGGATGCGGCGCCGTCCGATCAGCGCGCCGCGGCGATCCGGCGGTCGGTGCGGAGGGCCTGGGAGGTGCTGCGGACCTGGCTGTCACACGAGCGGCTGACCGACACCCGGCTCGTCGTGGCGACCCGCGGCGCGGCCGGGCTGCCGGGGGAACGGGTCGATCCGGCCGCGGCCGCGGTGGCCGGCCTGGTACGCACCGCCCAGTCCGAGAACCCCGGCCGCATCCTGTGGCTGGACCACGACGGCGAGCTCCGGGCCGAAGCGGTGCACAGCGCGCTCGGGTCCGACGAATCCCAGGTGGCGGTGCGCGGGTCGCGGCTGCTGGTGCCGCGGCTGGCCGAGGGTGCCGCCGTCGCGGACACCCCGCCGGCCTCGTTCGGCGACGGCACGGTGCTGATCACCGGCGGCACCAGCGGCCTCGGTGCGCTACTGGCCCGGCATCTGGTCACCGCGCACGGCGTGGGACATCTGCTGCTGGTGTCGCGGCGCGGACCGGCCGCGGACGGTGTCTCCGAACTCGTTGCCGAGCTGACCGCGCTGGGTGCCGAAACCCGGGTCGCTGCATGCGATGTCGGAGAGCCGGAGAGCGTGGCCGCGGTGCTCGATTCGGTCGGCTCCGAACACCCGCTGTCGGCGGTGATCCACTCCGCCGGCGTGCTCGACGACGCCACGATCGACAAGCTCACCCCCGAACAGATCGATCGGGTGCTCGTGCCCAAGGTCGACGGTGCGCTGCACCTGGACGAACTCACCCGGGGCCGGGACCTGGCGGCGTTCGTCGTGTTCTCGTCGATCGCGGCGGCACTCGGGGCGCCGGGACAGGGCAACTACGCCGCGGGGAACTCCTTCCTCGACGGTCTCGCCCGTGCCCGCCGCGCCGCGGGCCTCCCGGGGTTGGCGGTGGCGTGGGGGCCGTGGAACTCCGAGGCGGGCATGACGGGCAGCCTGGACCCGGCCGCTACCGCCCGGTTGGCCCGCCTGGGCATCCGCGCGCTCGGCACCGACGACGGCCTCGCGCTGTTCGATGCCGCGGTGGCCGCGGGGGAGGCGGTGGCCGGCTGCGTCGAATTCGACAAGCCGGCGCTGGCGGCACAGGCCCGTGCCGGACTGCTGCCCGATGTGCTCGGCGGTCTGGTACCGGCGCGGCGAGCCGCGAGCCGCGACGGGACGCGGGCCGTGCTGGCCGGACGGCTCGCCGCCACGCCGGAGGACCGACGCGACGAGCTGGTGCTCGAGTTCGTGCGCGAGCACGCCGCGGCGGTGCTGGGCCACGCGTCGCCCGCCGCCATCGACCCCGAAACCCCGTTCAGCGAACTGGGATTCGATTCCCTCGGTGGCGTCGAGCTGCGAAACCGGCTCGCCGAGGCGGCCGGGACGAAGCTGCCCTCGACACTGGTGTTCGACCATCCGACCGCCGCCGCCGTGGCACAGCTGCTGCGGTCGCGCCTGGCCGCCGCGTCCACCACCACCACCGCGGCGACCGACGACCGGATCGCTTCGCTGCGAGCGCATTTCGCGGCCATCGCGTCGCCCGGCGAGAAGGCGCGCCTGGCCGAGCGTATCCGCGCGCTGCTCACCGAGGTGCTGGCCGAGCCGGAATCCGCGGTCGGGAACGATCGGGCCGCCGTGGAGTCGGCCAGCGCCGAGGAGCTCTTCGCGCTGATCGACCAGCAGATAACCACATAGGGCACAACCTCGTTCAGCCGTCCCCGGTGCGTGTGACCGCGCGCGCACCGGGGCCCGGCCGGAAGACCACGTCCCGCGGCGAGTCCACGTGATGTCCCGCGGCACAGGCGAGGTGCACGCCGACCTCGGCGCCGCAGTCGCGATGCTGCGAGACGACCGGTGGCCCGTCGGCGTCCGCCAGATAGCGGTCACCCCACTGGCGGACCGCCACCACGATCGGGAAGACGTCGAAACCCATTGCCGTGAGCCGATACTCGTGACGCGTGCGTTCCCCGGGCTGCTGGTAGGGACGGCGGGTCAGCAGGCCCACCTCGCAGAGCATCGCCAGGCGGTTGGTGAGCACCTGGCGGGGGACACCCGCGTGCTCCCGGATCTGATCGAAACGGCGGATGCCGTTGAAGATCTCGCGCAGCACCACCACCGTCCAGCGTTCGCCGAGGATCTCCATCGCGCGGCCGACGGTGTCGTTGTCGGTCGACCAATCCATGGCCGCGGGGCGGGCTTGTGACATGGTTTCCAGTCTAATTCGCTGAATCTTGTTGACAGACTCAGCGGGGCACTGCGAGGCTGCGTCTATGACTCAAACTCAGGTGGAATCCGCTGTGCAGACCAGGACTTACAGCTGGACCGATCCGGCCGCGAATCTCACTGTGCTCGCCGAATTGGCCCAGGGCAGCGGCCTCGATCAGATCCAGGCGATCGTCGACGGCCGACTCGCGCCGCCGCCCGCGATGAGCATGATCGACATGCAGGGGATGCAGGCCCGCGAAGGCTGGGTCGAGGTCACCCTCCGCGCGCAGAAGATCCACTACAACCCGCTCGGCACCGTGCACGGCGGCGTGCTGTCGACAGTGCTGGACACCGCGGCGGCCTGCGCGGTGCACACCACGCTCAAGCCCGGCGAGTTCTACACCTCGGTCGATCTCACCGTGAAGTACCTGCGCCCGGCGACCGAGGCGTCCGGCCTGCTGCGCTGCGAAGGCACCGTGGTCAACCGCGGCCGCCGCATGGCGCTGGCCCAGGCCCAGATCACCGACGAGGCGGGTCGCCTGCTCGCGCACGCCACCTCCAGCTGCATGATCCTCGCCGCCGGTTCCTGAGCGAACCCGGTCGCCGTTCCTAGATCCGGAGGACGAAAAACGTGAGCCCGCAACGCAATCCATGGCCCGCACTGATCGCGATGGTCATCGGGTTCTTTCTGACGACCGCCGACATGATGGTCGTCATGGTGATCAACCCGGTCATCCTCCGGGCGATGGACGCCAGTGTGCCGCAGGTGATCTGGGTGACCAGCGCCTACCTGCTCGCCTTCGCCGTGCCGCTGCTGATCTGCGGCCGTCTCGGTGACCGCTTCGGCCCCAAGTACATCTATCTCGCCGGTCTCGCCGTGTTCACGCTGGCGTCGCTGTGGTGCGGGCTGGCGCAGTCGATCGGCATGCTGATCGCCGCGCGCGTGGTCCAGGGGCTGGGCGCGTCGCTGATGACGCCGCAGACCATGGCCGTGATCACCCGGACCTTCCCGGCCGCCAAACGGTCCGCGGCGATGTCGCTGTGGGGCGCGACGGCCGGATTCGCGCTGCTGGTCGGGCCGATTCTCGGCGGCACGCTGTCGGACACGCTGGGCTGGCGGTGGATCTTCTTCATCAACATCCCGGTCGGCGTGGTCGGCCTGGCGCTCGGGCTCTGGCTGGTGCCGACGCTGCGGCCCAACCCGCACCGGTTCGACATCCTCGGCGTAGTACTCAGCGCGGTCGGCATGTTCCTGCTGGTGTACGGCTTGCAGGAGGGCGACATCCGCAACTGGGACGCTCTGATCCGGTCGATGATCGCGGGCGGTGTGGTGGTGCTGGCGGTCTTCGTGTTCACGCAGGCACGTGGCGGCGGTGAGCCATTGCTGCCGCTGCGGTTGTTCCGCGACCGCAACTTCGCGCTCGGCAACATCGCCATCGTCTCGACCGGCGCCACGGCGACGGCCGCCATGGTCCCGCTGTACTTCTTCCTCGAGGTGGTGCGCGGGATGTCGCCGACCCGGTCGGCGCTGGTCTTCGCGCCGATGGCCGCCATGATGCTGGTGTTCGCGCCGGTCGTCGGCAAGATCGGCGAACGGGCGCACCCCCGGCTGTTCCCGCTGCTGGGCTTCACGCTCTACGCGGTCACGATCATTGCCATGTCGGCCCTCATGTCCGCGGACGCGCCGACGGTGTGGTTCGTTCTCGTCGGTGCCGTGACCGGTTTCGCGAACGCGTGCACGTGGGCTCCGCTGGCGGCCACCGCGACCCGCAACCTCCCCGAGCAGCAGGCCGGCGCCGGGTCCGGCGTGTACAACGCGTTACGCCAGGTCGGCTCGGTGATCGGCAGTGCCGCTATCGCCGCGGCCATGACCGCCCGCATGTCGGCGCACGGCCTGGCGGAAGGCAAGATCGCGGCCTCCGGGACCGCCGCTCTCCCGGAAGCCGCCAAGGAGCCACTCGGTTCGGCACTCAGCCAGACCATGTACCTGCCCGTCGGATTCCTGGCGGCCGGCATAGTCGCGGCCCTGCTGTTCGAATCCACCACGCGCGGAGCCGATGACGGCGTCACGCCCACCGACCCGTCGCGTCCGGCCGAGTCCGCTACGGTGTGACCACACCCGCGCCGGTTCTCGCGCATCCCGCTCCGCCCGGACCGGCTGCCGGACTCGGGAGCCGGTCACGGGCTCATCCGCCGAAGCCACCCCCACGAGGTCCGCCTCGCCGCCGCCTTCGACTCGCCAACCACCGCGGCGTCCTGCACCGCGACATCAACCCGCCGACGTCCTCCGGATGGATGATCAGGCGGCGGCTGCGGGTTCGCGCCGCGGCCACATCCGCAGTGCCGCAACGGTTCCCGCCGTCGCCAGCATGGCCAGGAGCGTCCACGTCGTGGTGAAACCGGCTGCGGTGGTGAGCCATCCGGTGATCGGATAGGTGAGCAGCCAGGCCAGGTGAGACAGCGAGAACTGGGCGGCGAACAGGGCCGGGCGGTCGCCGGGCCGCGCCGAGCGGCGCAGCACGTGCCCGGTCGGGGTGAGGATCGCCGCGGTGCCCGCTCCGATGGCGGCCCACACCGCGATCGCGGTGGCCCAGTGCCGGTCGCCGACAGCCGACAACATGACGGCCGCGGCGAGCCCGGCCAGCAGCGTCGCCGCTCCGGCCAGCATGACGGGCCGGGGCCCGAGGCGATCGAGCCCGCGGGGCAGGGACAAGGCGACGAGCATGGTGCCGAAACCGTTGGCCGCCAGCAGTATTGCCACGCCGGACTGGGTACCGCCGAGGGTGTCGCGCACGTAGTTCACGGTATTGACCATGATCACCGATCCGGCCGCGGCGACCACCAGGTTCAGGCCGAGCAGCCCGCGCAGTCGCGGCGTGACGGCGAACAGGCGCAGGCCCACCGTGATCCGCTCCCGGACCGAGCCCGCGGTGGCGGCGGCGTCCGGTACGCGGGTGCCGGCCACCAGTGCGGCGGCGACGGCGAATCCGATCGCGGTTTCGGCGAACAGCCAGTGGAAGCTCAGCACCGTCAACGCGGCGGCGGCGAGCATGGGGCTCAGCAGGGTCTCCATGGTGGCGGCCAGTTGCGCGGCCGACAGGGCCCGGGTGTAATCACGCTCGTCGGGCAGAATATCGGGGATGATCGCCTGGTAGGTGGGAGTGTATGCGGCCGAGGCGGTTTGCAGTAGCGCGATCAGCAGGTAGATCTGCCACACCTGGTCGACGACCGGCAGGGCCGGTGCCACGGCGGCGCGAATCAGGTGCAGCGCCATCAGGAACTGCCGGCGCGGGAGGCGGTGGGCGTAGGCGGCCACGATCGGGGCGACCGAGACGTAGACGAGCATCTTGATGGTGAGAGCGGTGCCGAGGACCGCCGCGGCGGCGACGCCGGCGAGGTCGTAGGCGAGCAAACCCAGTGCGACCGTAGCCGATCCGGTACCGAACAGGCCGGTCACCTGCGCGGTGAACAGCAGGCGGTAGTCGCGGTGGCGGAACAGTGCGGAGACGGGGGCCGAGCGCATCGGAAACACTTCCTTCGGACAGCGGTGGGGGCGGATCGCGGGTGCGCGGACAGCGGCGATCGCACACTGTGGGCTCCTTCCGGTGCGGGACGAGCGGTCGGATTCGTGGCCGCTCAGCAGGTTTCGGTGATCAAGTGGTGGGCAGGGTGAAGGCCGCGGTGCGGACGACGTCGCCATGCTCGAAATCCAGGAACAAGCGGTAGGTGCCGGGACCCGGGACGACGGTGTGGAAGGTGATGTCCGGGCCGGGGGCGGTGACGCCGTCGCCGGGCACGCCGTCGGGATGCACGTGGACATAGGCGAGGTCGCCTGCCCGCAGGATCACCAGGTGCCCGAAGGCGGCCAGATAGGGCTGCAGGTCGGTGACGGGTGCCCCGTCCTTGCGGACGGTGAGGGTGAGCGGGCGGCCCGCGCCCGCGACGAGTTCGCCGTCGAGTGTGACCTCGTAGCCGTCCACGACGACGGTGCGCGTGGGCCGCGGCGCCGGGCGCGGGGCGTATTCGCCCGCGACGGCGAAGTCGGCTCCGAGCGTGATCGTCTTGCCGAGGGCGCGCGGGGCGATGTCGGTGAAGGCGCGGTAGGCCCCCGCCTCCGGCAGGT
This sequence comes from Nocardia wallacei, assembly GCF_014466955.1. Classification (NCBI taxonomy): domain Bacteria; kingdom Bacillati; phylum Actinomycetota; class Actinomycetes; order Mycobacteriales; family Nocardiaceae; genus Nocardia; species Nocardia wallacei. Next base: position 3,382,260 of record NZ_AP023396.1, read on the forward strand.
TCAGCTCGACATGCCAGGTGCCGTCCGCGGTGAGCTCCGGATGCACGTGCCAGAATCCGGTCAGCTCGCGTTGCACCACGATCAGGTGCAGTTGGCGGTCGTGGATGTCGGCGTAGTCGGTCACCGGTTCGCCGTCGGGGCCGAGGATCCGGAACCGGAAGTCGATCGCGCCCACGCCGGCGATCGGCTCCGCGAGCTCCAACGTATAACCGTCCTGCGTGATCTGAAGCCCGCCCGGCAATCCACCCCCGTGCCCCGCATGATCCTCGTGCCCGGCATGGACACCGGCGACGCCGTGCCCGACACGATCACCGTGCGCGGCATGGGCGTCGTGTCCCGCGTGGGCGTCACGTTCCGCATGCGTGACATCGGCATCGTGTTCCGCATGGGTGGCGTGCCGTGCGTCCGTGTCGAGTTCCGTGAGCGCGGTGCGGGTGTCGTGGTCGGCGTGTGTGGTGTGGATGTCGTGGTCGGCGTGTGTGGTGTGGGTGTCGTGTCCCGCGTGCGCCGCGTTGGCGTCGTGTCCCGCGTGGGTGGCGTGTGCCTGGTGGGTGGCGTGTGCCTGTTGGGTGGCGCGTGCCTGGTGGGTGGCGGAGTGAGTCTGTGTGGTCACTGGTTCGGCCTTCCGGGCTTGCTTGTTCGACATCGGTCAAAGTAATACCCCCTAGGGGTATGTGCAAGTGGTGTGGCCGTGATGCGCCTCACCGGCTTGGGGGTTCACCCAAGCCGGGTTCGGCCTCGGCGTCCGCCGGGAGGGCGTCGATCACCGCACCGGGACGCATTCCAGCTGGGAGGGGTCGTAGTAGCGGGCGCGGGCCCGCTCGCACTCCTCCATGTTCGGGTAGGGGCCGGGATCCGGTTTCTGGAAGCGTTCCGCGGAACCGGAGGCCACCGGGGCGGCCGCGTGGCCGCCCGGCGCGGCCACGCGCATCGAGACCGGATCGGTCGATACGAGTACCGGCGCGGCGGCGGCGCCCGCGGACATGGCGGACCAGACCGCGATCCCGGCCAGGGTCACGGTGGCGGCGGCACGGAAAGTGGACATGACGGGGTCCTTTCGCTGGAGTGGCGCACGCTCTGCTGAACGTCGCGGCCAGATGATCGGGCTCGGCACGCGGGACCGGTCCCGCACCGCTCACCCCTACGCGGACGACGCACGGGCCGTCGCCGTCGTCGGCGGGTCGTAAAATGTTGCCGCCATGGCGATGTCGGTGCCGTCGGCTTCCGCGCCGAGCCGAGGTCAGAAGGTCTTTTCGGCGGAATCGCGGACGGCCGGGCGCGTCCTGCCGGAGGCTGGGGCATGGCGAATTTCCGGAGGGTGATTTCACCATCGGCACCGGCCGCTGAGCGGGCGCCGCGCCGGTTGCCGGCGCGGCGATCGAAAAGTCTTCTGAGGCAGGCGAACACGGCGGCGCAATGCCAACCGGTCCGTCCCCGCAGCGGCCGTGCGCCGGATATCGCGCGGCCCGCGAGTGCATACCGCCCGTTCTCGATCACCGGGCGGCGTGCGGTCATCGTCCCCGTTCCGCCGACGCGCACCGACCGGTGGCCGACATAGACGACGATGTGCAGGACGTCCAGTTTGTCCTGGTCCCCGAATTCGGTTGGGTACCTTGACAAATCGGCACCCGAGGGGAACTCTGAGGTATAGACGGGGGTTCCAACGTCGGGGCCGAAGATACATCGCCGTGTTTTACGGGCCTATTTGCTGTGGCCCCGTTTCAGTGTCTCCATTGGCTGGTCCAGGTGATATCACACCGGGCGTATGCGCCCCTGTCGGTACGGATTCCGTTCGAAGCCGAAAGGAGTTTCCGAATGAGTGCAGAAGCCACGGGTGCCGTCCCGAGTCGCCGAGTGTGTCATCGCGGCGTCCGCGCCGACTTACGCTAGGCTACGGTGGTAGCCGCGCGCTACGAGGTATCCTGCTCGCCCCGAGATGTCCAGCAGAACGTGTTCACACCGCTCCTGACCACGACGTGACAGCCGATCGAAAATCTCTCTGGTACACAACAGAACACTCGATTGCGTTCGCTTTTTCTTAATGCTTGGATTCGTCCGATGTGCCTGCACTAAATCCATACGTTCACGGGCTTGTTCGATATGCAATCCGGGAGTTAGGTACCTATGCACGGTTCGACTTCGATTCAGAACGAACTTTGGATCGCTCACGAATTATCGGATATTCCGAACAATTGCGTAGTCTATATCGATATACGCGCCGCATTGGACCGGCATCGCATAGCTACCGCGCTCCGGCAGGTTTTCACCGAATCGGAGCCGCTCCGGGTGAACTTCGTGCGCGCCGCCGACGGGCTCGTGGCCCTGGAGCGGGATATCAGCGACTGGATGCCCGTCCACCTCGACCTCACCACCGAGCCGGATCCGGAGGCGGCGGCCTTCGACCATATGGCTCGCGACCGTGCGTCGGGTTTCGATCTGGAGCGCGATGCATTGCTGCGCGTCACGCTGCTGCGGGTGGGAGAGAACCGCTATTTCCTGTCGGCGTGTTTCCACCACATCATCATGGACGGCGTGGGCGTCGCGGCCTGGGCACAGCGAGTTCTCGACGTATACGACGCGCTGACGACCGGAATTCCGGCCGGACCTTCCGGGTTCGCGAGTATCGACGATATCGTCGAAGACGACCGTGCCTATCGTCGCGACCAATGGGCACGCGACCGCGAGTACTGGCGCCGGCGCCTGCCGCTAGCCGTCGACCCGCTGCGACTCCCCGGCCATGCCGACCCCGACGCGGAGCCCGGACGGCTGGGCCGCACGCACCGCTTCTCCGCCGCGGACCTCGGCCGATTGCTGGGTGCGGCGCGAACCGCCGAGGTCAAGCTGCCGTTCCTGCTCATGTCCGTCGCCGCGGCCGCCGTCCAGCGCTGCGCGCTGCGCGACGAGTTCTGCCTCCAGATGCCGGTATCGAACCGTGTCGGCCGCGCCGGCCGGACGCCGTGCCAACTCTCCGACACCGTTCCCCTGCCCATCGAGTCGAGCCGGGACCTGTCGCTGAGTGAGCTGGCCGCGCGCATCGCCGACACCTTCTCGGAGGCCGCACCGCACCTGCGGTACGGGATACCGGACATTCTGCGAGACAGGCGGTTACCGAACACCGGGGGCAACCCGTTCGGTCCGGTCGTCAATGTCATGTCGTTCTTCGGCGCCCTGCGAATGACCGGCGGCACCGCCGACCTGCAACTGTACTCGGCCGGCAACAGCGGCGATCTGTCGATCGTCTTCTATTACGAAAGACGGTCGGAGCGTGGGGGATACCTGCGGCTGGAGGGGGACGCCCGCACGTATACCGACGAGGATCTGCGCACCTACCTCGGCTTCCTCGTTCGCTATCTCCGGCAGGCGATGTCCGACCCCGATGTGCCGATCGGAGCCGTGGATATTCTCGGCGACGACCGCCGGCTGGTGACGGAACTCTGGAACGAGACGGCGGTGCCGATCGATACCGGCACGACGCTGGTGGGATTGTTCGATGAACGGGTGCGCCGGGCCCCGGATGCGGTGGCGGTGGACGCGGTGGACTCCGACGGAGTCGAACTCTCCTACCGGGATCTGGACGCGCGGGCGAATCGCGTTGCGCGGGAATTGAGCGTGCGCGGTGTCGGCCCGGACAGTGTGGTGGCCGTGGTCCTGCCGAGGTCGGCGGATCTGGTTGTCGCGCTGCTGGCGGTGCTGAAGGCGGGCGGCGCATATCTTCCGCTCGATCCGAGTTATCCGGCGGACCGGTCGGCATTCGTCCTCCGCGATGCCGCACCGGTCGCGGTTCTCACCGACACCGGCACCTCGAAGGCACTGCCGGACAGCGATATTCCGCTCGTTCTTCTCGACGGGATCGGCACGGATCTCCCGGACGAACAGGCAGCGTTACCCGGACCACGCCCGGGCAATCTCGCCTATGTGATCTACACGTCCGGCTCCACCGGAACACCGAAGGGCGTCGCCGTCACCCACCGCAATGTGGTCTCGCTGTTTCTCGGCACCGCGTCGTGGTGCGAATTCGGTTCCGAGGATGTCTGGGCATGGTGTCATTCTCAGGCGTTCGACTTCTCCGTCTGGGAAATCTGGGGCGCGTTGCTGCACGGTGGCCGGGTCGTGGTCGTGCCGTGGGACGTGGTGCGCACCCCCGCGCAGTTGTGGGACCTGGTGGTGGACAAGGGAATTACCGTCCTCAACCAGACCCCATCGGCCTTCCGTGCCTTGGCGGAAGCCCGATTATTACGCGACAGGTCCGATTCGGCGCTGCGCATGGTGATATTCGGCGGAGAAGCCTTGCGGGACACGCATTTACGGCCGTGGCGTGCGGCCGGTGGCTCCGATGCTCCGGTCCTGGTGAACATGTACGGAATCACCGAGACCACGGTGCACGTGACGAGGCTGGACCTGTCGACGGCGCCCGATATCGCGGCAGTCAGCCCTATCGGTACTCCGTTGGCGAATGTCCGTGTGTTCGTGTTGGATTCGTGGCTGGCGCCGGTTGCGGTGGGGGTGGCGGGTGAGTTGTATGTGGCCGGTGCGCAGGTGGCTCGTGGGTATCTCGGTCGTTCCGGGTTGACGGCTGGGCGGTTCGTGGCCGATCCGTTCGGTGTGGGTGGGCGGTTGTATCGCACGGGTGATGTGGTGCGGTGGAATGCCGACGGGCGGTTGGAGTTCGTGGGTCGTGCTGATGATCAGGTGAAGGTCCGGGGTTTCCGGGTCGAGCCGGGCGAGGTGGAAGCCGCGCTGGCACAGCATCCTTCGGTAGCACAGGTAGTCGTGACCGGTCGTGACATCGGTGGCGATACGCAGCTGGTCGGGTACGTCGTGGTCGACCGTGGCAGTGCGGTCGGTGGCGGCGAGGTGCGCCGGTGGGTGGCCGCTCGGCTGCCGGAATTCATGGTCCCGGCCGTGGTGACGGTGCTCGAGTCGATTCCGTTGACCGCCAACGGGAAAGTGGATCGGCGAGCGCTGCCGAACCCCGTGCTCACGTCCGCGGCGAAGTTTCGAGCGCCGGGCAGCGAGCGCGAGCGGGTACTGGCCGAGTTGTTCGCCGAAGTCCTGGAACTCGATCGGGTGGGCGTCGACGACAACTTCTTCGAGCTGGGCGGGCACTCGCTGCGGGCGACTCGTCTGGTGAGCCGTATCCGCGTGGTACTGGGTATCGAGGTGTCCATCCGCACCGTGTTCGACGCTTCGACGGTGGCGCGGTTGGCGGCCCGGCTGGACGCCGGCGCGCAGGTACGACCCGCGCTGTCGGTCAGGCCGCGGCCGGAAGTCGTCCCGTTGTCGTTCGCGCAGCGGCGGTTATGGTTCCTGCATCGGCTCGAGGGTCCTTCGGCCACCTACAACATCCCCATCGCCGCCCGGCTGCGAGGGCAGTTCGATCCGGCGGCGTTCGTTGCGGCGCTGGGTGATGTCGTCGCGCGGCACGAGAGTTTGCGGACCGTTTTCACCGAGGTCGACGGCGTGCCTTCGCAGCAAGTGCTCGAGGTCGCCGATCTAGACCTGCCCGTGACGGTCGCGGATACCGGTGATCTGGACGCGGCGATGGCCTCCGCGCTCGGCCATCACTTCGATCTGTCCACCGAGATCCCCCTCCGCGCGTCCGTATTCCGTTCCGGCAGCAGCGAATACGCAGTCGTCCTGCTGCTCCACCACATCGCCGCCGACGGACTGTCGGCGGCGGTGCTGCTCCGCGACCTGTCGACGGCGTACACCGCGCGGCGAGCGGGCCACCCGCCGGAGTGGTCGCCGTTGCCGGTGCAGTACGTCGATTACACCCTGTGGCAACAGGAATGGCTGGGCGCGAGCACGGATCCCGACAGCACCCTGTCGCGCCAGTTCGAGTATTGGCGCCGCGAGCTGGACGGCCTGCCGGAGCAGCTGTCGTTACCGACCGACCGGCCCCGGCCGCGCGTGGCATCCTATCGCGGCGACATGGTGCTGTTCGGCATCGATCCCGAGATCCGCGCCGCGGTGGAACACCTGGCCGTTCGTGAGGGCGCGACGGTGTCGATGGTGTTGCAGTCGGCACTGGCGGTGTTGTTGTTCAAACTCGGTGCGGGGGAGGATATCCCGATCGGGTCGCCGATCGCCGGGCGCACCGACGCGGCGGCGGCCGACCTGGTCGGATTCTTCGTCAACACGTGGGTGCTGCGCGCGGCGGTCGCTCCGGGCGCCGCGTTCACCGAGTTGCTGGCTCAGGTGCGGGCGAAAGCGCTGGCCGCCTACGAGAACCAGGACGCGCCGTTCGAGTTGCTGGTCGAACTGCTCAATCCCGCCCGCTCGGCGGCGCACCACCCGCTGTTCCAGGTGCTGCTGAGCTTCCAGGACAACACCCTGGCGACGCTGGAGCTGCCGGGAGCCGACCTCGAGCCCAGGCCGCTCACCACCACGACCGCACGTTTCGATCTGACCGTCAATATCGGCGATGCCGCCGGCGCCGCCGGGTGGGACGGGTTCATCGAATACGCCACGGATCTGTTCGACCGGTCCACGGTCGAGGCGATGGCGGCGCGTCTGGTGCGGATACTGCGGCAACTGATCGCCGACCCGGGCGCCGCCGTCGGGTCGATCGATGTGCTCGGTGCCGAGGAACGCGAACGGGTGGTGCGCCGGTGGAACGACACCACCGCCGAGGTTCCGGGCGGCACCGTGGTCGACTCGGTGCGAGCGCAGGTCACCCGTACCCCGGACGCGGTGGCCCTGTACTGCGGTGACGCGACCCTGTCGTACCGGGAACTCGATGCTCGGGCCGACCGGCTGGCGCGGTCGCTGACCTCGTGCGGAGTCGGCCCGGATACCGTGGTCGCGGTGGCGCTGCCGCGGTCGGCGGAGCTGATCGTGGCGGTGCTGGCCGTGCTGAAGGCGGGCGGCGCGTATCTGCCGATCGATCCGGCCTATCCGTCGGATCGGCTGGCATTCGTCCTCGCCGACGCCGCGCCGGTTCTCGTCGTGACCGACTCCGCCACCGCGAAAATCCTGCCGGACAACGGATTACCGCGACTTCGCGTGGAGACGCCCGAGCGGGCCGAAGCGCCCGAGCCACCCGTTCGGGCCGCGGCGGCGCGTCCGCAGAACCTGGCCTACGTCATCTACACCTCCGGTTCGACCGGCGTACCGAAGGGCGTCGGCATCACCCACCGGAACCTGCTGAATCTGGCAGCCCAGAGCTGGTCGGCCGGGCCGGGGGAACGCGTGCTGGTGCATTCGTCGATCGCCTTCGATGCGTCCACCTACGAGATCTGGCCGGCGCTGATCAGCGGCGGCGCACTGGTCGTGGCCACCGAGCAGCGCTCGGACCCCGCCGAGATCGCCCACCTGATCGGTACTCGATCGGTGACGAAGATGTTCGCGACTCCGGCGTTGCTGTCCGCGCTGCTCGATCGGGTGGAGTCCGTGCCTGGCACTGCCTTGCGCAGCCTGACCCAGGTGATCGCCGGTGGCGCCGAACTGACCGCCCCGGTCGCGCGCCGAATGAACGCCGTTGCCGCGACGGCCAATGGCTACGGCCCGACGGAGACCACGGTATTCGCCACCACGCACCCGGTGGGGAGGATCACCGGAGACACCTCGGTGCCTATCGGTACTCCGTTGGCGAATGTCCGTGTGTTCGTGTTGGATTCGTGGCTGGCGCCGGTTGCGGTGGGGGTGGCGGGTGAGTTGTATGTGGCCGGTGCGCAGGTGGCTCGTGGGTATCTCGGTCGTTCCGGGTTGACGGCTGGGCGGTTCGTGGCCGATCCGTTCGGTGTGGGTGGGCGGTTGTATCGCACGGGTGATGTGGTGCGGTGGAATGCCGACGGGCGGTTGGAGTTCGTGGGTCGTGCTGATGATCAGGTGAAGGTCCGGGGTTTCCGGGTCGAGCCGGGCGAGGTGGAAGCCGCGCTGATACAGCATCCTTCGGTGTCGCGCGCCGTCGTGACGGCCCGTGCCACCGATTCCGGCGGCAATCGGCTGTTCGCGTACATCGTCGCCGATCCCGGCAGCCCCGCCGACGGTGACCAGGTGCGTCGGTGGGTGGCCGCGCGGCTGCCGGAATTCATGGTCCCGGCCGTGGTGACGGTGCTCGAGTCGATTCCGTTGACCGCCAACGGAAAAGTGGACCGCGCGGCCCTGCCCGAACCGGAATTCACCGCGACGACCGACTATCGCGCGCCGGCCACCGAACGCGAGCGGGTCCTGGCCGGACTGTTCGCCGACGTCCTCGGCCGCGACCGGGTCGGCGCGGACGACAGCTTCTTCGCCCTCGGCGGCCACTCCCTGCTGGCGACCCGGCTGGTCAGCCGAATCCGGACGGCGCTGGGCATCGAGGTGCCCATCCGGACGGTCTTCGACGCGCCCACCGTCGCACAACTCGCCCAGCGAATGGACACCGGCGCCCAGGTGCGTCCGGCGCTGGCGCCACGGCCGCGGCCGGAGGTCGTGCCGCTGTCGTTCGCGCAGCGACGGCTGTGGTTCATCCACCGGCTGGAGGGCCGGTCCGCCACCTACAACATGGCCTTGGCGGTGCGCCTGCGTGGCGCCGACCTCGCGGTTCTACGGGCCGCGATCGGTGATGTGGTCGCCCGGCACGAGAGCCTCCGTACCATCTTCGCCGACGTCGACGGCGAACCCTCGCAGCGCGTGCTCGACTCGAACACCGTAGCTGTGCCGTTCACCGTAACCACCACGCCCGCAACGGAACTGGAGCCGCAAGTCACCGCGGCGGCCCGGTACGGATTCGACCTGTCCAGCGAGATTCCCCTGCGCGCCACCGTCTTCGCCGATGACTCCGGCGAGTGCGTGCTCGTTCTGCTGCTTCACCACATCGCCGGAGACGGCTGGTCGTTGACGCCCTTGCTGAGCGATCTGTCGACGGCCTACGCCGCACGCCTGGAGTACCGGGCGCCGGAGTGGTCGCCGTTACCCGTGCAGTACGTGGATTACACGCTGTGGCAACGAGAACTGCTCGGCTCGGCCGATGATCCGGACAGTGTGCTGTCCCGTCAGTTCGAGTACTGGCGGCGTGAACTCGACGGACTACCCGAGCAATTGCGCCTGCCGACCGACCGGCCCCGGCCGCGGGTCGCGAGCTACCGCGGCGACATGGCCCATTTCACCATCGACCTCCCGACCCGGGCGGCGGTGGAGCGGCTGGCGGCCCGCGAGGGCGCGACGGTGTCGATGGTGTTGCAGTCCGCTCTGGCCGTGCTGTTGGCCAAACTCGGTGCGGGACAGGACATCCCGATCGGGTCGCCCATCGCGGGCCGCACCGACGAGGCCCTGGCCGGCCTGGTGGGCTTCTTCGTCAACACCTGGGTGCTGCGGACCGAGGTCACACCGGAGGCTCTGTTCACCGAGATCGTGGCCCAGGTCCGCGACAAGGCGCTGGCCGCCTACGAGAATCAGGATCTGCCGTTCGAACTACTGGTAGAACTGCTCAACCCGGCCCGCTCGGCGGCGCATCATCCGCTCTTCCAGGTGTCGCTGGCATTCCAGAACAACACCCTGCCCGCCCTGGAGCTGACCGGTGTGCGGGCCGAACCCTGCCCCGCGCCTACCGGCACCTCCCGCTTCGACCTGTTCTTCAATATCGCGGATGCTCCGGCCGGTCGGGAGTGGAGCTGTTTCGTGGAGTACGCGACCGAACTGTTCGACCGGCCCACCGTGGAGGCCATGGCGCGGCGATTGGTGCGCGTGCTGCGGCTGGCCGTGGCCGATCCGGACACCCCGGTCGGGGCCATCGATGTGCTCGGCGCCGACGAGCGGGAATCGGTCCTGCGCCGGTGGAACGACACGACCGTGGCGGTCCCGCAGACGACGCTGGTCGGCCTGTTCGCTGCCCAGGTCGCGACCCGCCCGGACACCGTCGCCGTGGTCTGCGGCGACACCGAATTGTCCTACCGGGAGCTGGATATTCGCGCGGATCGGCTGGCGCGCGCCCTGATCGCTCGCGGGGTGGGCCCGGACACGGTTGTGGCGGTCGCGCTCCCCAGGTCCGCGGAGTTGCTCGTGGCGCTGGTCGCGGTGCTGAAGGCCGGTGGCGCGTATCTGCCGATCGATCCGGCCTATCCGTCGGATCGGCTGGCGTTCGTACTCACCGACGCCGAGCCGGTCGTCATCGTCACCGATCGGCCGACCGCGAAAGTCCTGCCACCCAACGACTTACCGCAGCTGCATCTCGGCACCACCGATCGCACGGACACGCACGACCACCGCGCGGACGTCGCGGTGCGGCCGCAGCACCTGGCCTACGTCATCTACACGTCCGGTTCGACCGGTGTGCCGAAGGGTGTCGGAATCACGCACGGGAACGTGGTGAATCTGCTCGCCCAGGCATGGACGGTGACGCCGGCGGATCGGGTGCTGGCGCATTCGTCGGTGGCGTTCGACGCCTCCGCCTACGAGATCTGGCCCGCGCTGACCGGTGGTGCGACGGTGGTCGTCGCGAGCGCGGAACGATCCGATCCCCGCGAGATCACCGAGCTGGTCCGGTCGCGATCGGTGACGAAGATGTTCGCGACCCCGCCCTTGCTGACGGCCCTGGTGGACCACCTGGATACCGTGCCCGGCACGCCCTTCGAGAGTTTGACCCGCATCGCTACCGGCGCCGACGTATTGACCGGCGAACTGGCCGACGCGCTGAAAGCCGCACGCCCGGGCCTGCGCATCGACAATCTCTACGGACCGACCGAGGCGACGGTCGATGTCACGGCACTGGCCGTCCCCGACGGCGTGACCGGTCCGGTGCCGATCGGCGCCCCGGTGGCCAATACCCAAGTGTTCGTGCTGGATTCGTGGCTGCGGCCGGTGCCCGTGGGAGTTCCGGGCGAGCTGTATGTGGCCGGGGCACAGGTGGCCCGCGGGTATCGCGGGCGGGCCGCGCTGACCGCGACGCGATTCGTGGCCGACCCGTTCGAGGCGGGCGGCCGGATGTACCGCACGGGCGACGTGGTGCGCTGGAACTCGGGCGGTCGGCTGGAGTTCGTCGGACGGGCCGACGATCAGGTGAAGATCCGCGGCTTCCGCGTCGAGCCCGGCGAGGTGGAAACCGTACTGGCACACCACCCTTCGGTCTCGCAGGCGGTGGTGGTGGCGCGCGACACCGAGACCGGCGGCAAGCAGTTGGTCGCGTATGTGGTCGCCGACGGCCGCGGATCGGCCGTCGGCGAGGACGAATTGGTCGGCCAGTGGCGCCGGGTCTACGACGGCCTGTATTCCGGCGCCGACGCTCCCGGTGTCGAGAACACCGGTCCGGCCGCCGAATTCGGCGCCGACTTCTCCGGCTGGAACAGCAGCTACACCGGTGCGCCCATCCCGATCGAGCAGATGCAGGAATGGCGGGCCGCGACCGTCGACCGAATCCGCGAACTGCGCCCCCGGCGGGTGCTCGAGATCGGTGTCGGCACGGGACTGCTGCTGTCGCAGCTGGCGCCCGACTGCGAACAGTATCGGGCGACGGACTTCTCCGCGGCCACCATCGCGACCCTCGAACGACAATTGCGCGAACTCGGCGCCGACTGGACCGAGCGGGTCCAGCTCGAGGTCCGGACCGCCGTGGACATGCTCGGGCTGCCGGAGAACCATTTCGACACGGTGGTGCTGAACTCCGTCATCCAGTACTTCCCCGGTGAGGCGTACCTGCGCCGGGTGCTCGAGCAGGCGCTGCGGCTGCTGGCTCCCGGCGGTGCGATATTCGTCGGTGACGTCCGCAACCTGGCGCTGCTCGAGGAATTCGCCACCGCGGTACAGCTCGCCCGGCACGGCGCGGGCGATGCCGCGACGATCGGCCGGCGGGTGCGCCGGGATATCGCCGCCGAACAGGAACTCCTGGTGGCCCCCGAGTACTTCGTGAGCCTGAGCCGCGCGGCCGTCGATGTCGATGGGGTCGATATCGGACTCGAGCGCGGCCACTGGCTCAACGAATTGAGCCGGTACCGGTACGACGTCGTGCTGCACAAGTCACCGTCACGGCCGCTGTCGGCCGCCGACCTGCCGGAGATCGAGTTCCGCGACCGGGACCGGCTGTGCGAGGTGCTGCGGGATCGTCACCGTGATGGCGTTCGCGTCACCGGGATTCCGCACGCCGGACTGATCGATGAGGTCGAAGCCGCCCGCCGCGTCCGCAGCGGCCGCCTCGGCGACGGCATCGAGCAGCTCGCGGTCGGTTTCGAAGGCGTGCTCGCCGCGACGGCCGAGCGGCCGGGCGGCGGTGTGCTGCCGGAGGATCTGCACGCGCTGGGACAGCGATTCGGCTACAGGACCGCGGTCACCTGGTCGAAGGATCCGGATCGGATGGACGCGGTGTTCATCGATGCCGAGGTCGCCCGTGGCCGCGCGCTGACCGATGTCTACCAGCCGTCCGGTCCGCTGGAGGACCGGGCGGCGCAGACCAACAACCCGCAGATCGGCCTGCTGGCCGCCGATGTGCGCCGATTCGCCGAGGCGCGCCTGCCGGAATTCATGGTGCCCGCGGCGGTGCTGGTGATCGACTCGGTGCCCTTGACGGCGAGCGGGAAACTCGATCGCCGGGCCCTGCCGGATCCGGAGTTCGCCTCGTCGGTGGCCTACCGGCCGCCCGGCAGCGTCGAGGAACAGCTGCTGGCGGACCTGTTCGCCGAGGTGCTGGGGCTCGACCGGGTCGGCGTGGACGACAACTTCTTCGCGCTGGGCGGCCACTCGCTGCTGGCGACCCGCCTGGTCAGCCGCATCCGCGCGGTGCTGGGCGTGGAAGTGCCGATCCGGACCGTCTTCGATGCCCCGACCGTCGCGGAGCTGGCGGCCGGGCTGGACACGGGCGCGCGGGTGCGCCCGCCCCTGGCGCCCCGGCCGCGCCCCGATGTGGTGCCCCTGTCGTTCGCCCAGCGGCGCCTGTGGTTCATCCACCGGCTCGAGGGACTCTCAGCGACCTACAACATCGCGTTGGCGCTGCGATTGACCGGCGACTTCGATGTGGCGGCCGCCCGGGCCGCGGTCGGCGATGTGCTGGCCCGGCACGAGAGCCTGCGGACGATCTTCTTCGAGGACGACGGCACGCCCGCGCAGCGCGTGCTCGATGCCGCCCAGCTGGTGGCGCCGGTGACCGTGAACGACGTCGACGCCGCCGAGCTGGACGCGGCGGTGACCGCCTCGGTGCGGTACGGATTCGAGCTGTCCTCGGAAATCCCGCTCCGCACCACCGTCTTTCGCGTCGGCGCGCGGGACTGCGTGCTGGTGGTGCTGATTCATCACATCGCCGCCGACGGCTGGTCGATGACGCCACTGCTGCGGGATCTGGCCACGGCCTACACGGCGCGACTGGCCGGGCACGCGCCGCAGTGGGAGCCGCTGCCGGTGCAGTACGCCGATTACACGCTGTGGCAACAGGAACTACTGGGCTCGCATCTCGATCGCGACAGCGTGCTGTTCCAGCAGTTCGAATACTGGCGTCGCGAATTGGACGGCGTACCCGAGCAATTGCGGTTGCCGACCGACCGGCCGCGCGGACGGGTGGCCGACTATCGGGGCGACATGGTCCTGTTCTCCATCGATGTCGATACCCGGGCGGCGGTGGAGCGGCTGGCGGCGCGCGAGGGCGCGACGGTGTCGATGGTGTTGCAGTCCGCCTTGGCGGTGCTGTTGTTCAAACTCGGTGCGGGAGACGATATTCCGATCGGGTCACCGATCGCCGGGCGCACCGATCAGGCTCTGGCCGAGCTGGTGGGCTTCTTCGTCAATTCCTGGGTGCTGCGGGCGCGAGTGGATCCGGCCGCCTCCTTCGCCGAGACGCTGGGGCAGGTCCGGGCGAAGGCGCTGGCGGCGTACGAGAATCAGGACATTCCGTTCGAGCTGCTGGTCGAATTGCTCAACCCGGTGCGGTCGGCGGCGCATCATCCGCTGTTCCAGGTGTCGCTGGCGTTTCAGAACAACGCACTGCCGGTGCTGGAATTGCCCAATGTGCGAATCGAGCCGTATCCGGCGTATACCGCGACGGCACGGTTCGACATGTTCTTCAACATCACCGACGCCCCGGCCGGGCGGGAATGGGCCGGTCTCGTCGAATACGCGACCGGGTTGTTCGATCGATCCACGGTCGAGGCCATGGCGGATCGGTTCGTCCGGATCCTGCGCCGGATCGGGTCCGATCCGGGTACGCCGGTGGGAGCGATCGATGTGCTCGGCGGCCCGGAGCGGGAACTGCTGTTGCGTCGGCGCAACGACACCGCCGCACCGCTCGCCGACACCACACTGGCCGCGTTGTTCGAGGCCCAGGCCGCCCGCACCCCGGACGCGGTCGCGGTCGTCGGTGCCGACACGACCCTGACGTATCGGGAACTCGACAGCCGCGCGGCGGACTTGGCGCGGTCGTTGCGCGCGGGCGGCGTGGTCCCGGACGCGGTCGCCGCGATCGCTCTACCGAGATCGGCGGCATTGATCGTGGCGATGCTGGCCGTGTCGAAAGCCGGTGGCGCGTATCTGCCGATCGATCCGGCCTATCCGCCGGAGCGGCTGGAATTCATTCTCACCGATGCCGCGCCGGTCCTCGTCGTGACCGACTCCGCCACCGCCGCCGGACTGCCGCCCACCGCGACGCCGCGCCTGTGTCTGGATGCCCCGCGTTCCGGCGGCACGAACGGCCGGCTGCGGTCCGCGGCGCGGCCGGGGAATCTGGCCTACGTCGTCTACACCTCGGGGTCCACCGGTGTCCCGAAGGGCGTGGGAATCACCCACGCCAACATGGTCAATCTCATTTCCGGGGCGTGGCGGACGGGGACGAGCGACCGGGTGCTGGCGCAGTCGTCGATCGCCTTCGACGCGTCGACCTACGAGATCTGGCCCACGCTGTGCGGCGGCGCGACGGTGGTGGTGACGAGCGCCGAGCGCTCGGATCCGGCGGAGATCACCCGGCTGATCCAAACCTGGTCGGTGACAAAGATGTTCGCGACCCCGCCGCTGCTGGCGGCCCTGCTCGACCATGCCGGATCGGTGCCCGGCACACCGCTGGCCACGCTGGAGCGGATCATGTGCGGCGGCGCCGAGCTGACCGGGGACGTGGTGCACGCCCTGCACGCGAAATACCCCGGCACCGGGGTCGTGAACGGTTACGGCCCCGCCGAGACGACGGCCTGCGTGACCGAGCACGATGCCGTGGCGGGTGACGACGGTACCGTCCCGATCGGGCGCCCCGCGCGCAACGTGCGTGTGTTCGTGCTGGATTCGTGGTTGATGCCGGTTGCGGTGGGGGTTGTGGGTGAGTTGTATGTGGCTGGTGCGCAGGTGGCGCGGGGGTATCTGGGGCGGGCGGGGTTGACGGCGTCGCGGTTTGTGGCGGATCCGTTCGATGCGGGCGGCCGGTTGTATCGGACGGGTGATGTGGTGCGGTGGAATGTGGTGGGGGAGTTGGAGTTCGTGGGGCGGGTTGATGATCAGGTGAAGATTCGTGGTTTCCGGGTGGAGCCGGGTGAGGTGGAAGCGGCGCTGGCGCAGCATCCCTCGGTGTCGCAGGCCGTCGTGACCGCCCGTGACACCGGTTCCGGCGACAAACAGCTGATCGCGTACGTCGTCGCCGACAGATCCGGTCCGCGCCTCGGCGAGGACGATCTGGTCGGCGAGTGGCGGCAGGTGTACGACGACCTGTACGTCGGCAACGGCAACGGGCACGACAAGCCCGCGTTCGGCGGGGACTTCGGTGGCTGGAACAGCAGCTACACCGGGAAACCGATCCCGCTGGCGCAGATGCGGGAATGGCGCGCGGCCACCGTCGAGCGCATCCGGGAACTGTCGCCGCGCCGGGTGCTGGAGATAGGCGTGGGTTCGGGCCTGCTGTTGTCGCAACTCGCCCCGGAATGCGAACAGTACTGGGCCACCGACCTTTCCGCCGCCACCATCGGCACGCTGCGGGAGCAGCTGCGCGGCCTGGGCGCGGGCTGGGCCGACCGGGTGGTCACGAGCGTCCAGGCGGCCGACGATACGAGCGGATTGCCGGACCACCACTTCGACACCGTCGTGCTGAACTCCGTGGTCCAGTATTTCCCCGGCGAGTCCTACCTGCGCCGGGTCCTCGAGGGTGTGCGGCGAGTGCTGGCCCCCGGCGGCGCCGTATTCGTCGGCGACGTGCGCAATCTCGCGCTGCTGGAACCGTTCACCACCGCGGTCGAGATCACCCGCCACGGCGGCGACGACCCCGACGCCGTCCGGGACCGGGTCCGCCGCGGCATGTCGGCCGAGAAGGAACTGCTGATCGCGCCGGAATACTTCGTGGGCCTGTGCGGTGAGGCGGGCGGTTTCGGCGCCGTCGACATCGAACTCGAGCGCGGCCGCGCGGTCAACGAGCTGACCCGGTACCGCTACGACGTCGTACTGCGCCCGGCTACGGCCGACGCGCTGTCGGTCGCCGCCGTGCCGAAAGTCGCGTTCCGGGACCGTGATTCGTTACGCGAGCTGCTCGAAACCCCGCACCCGGACGGTATTCGCGTCACCGGCATTCCGCGCGCCGGGCTGCTGGGCGAAGTCGAGGCCACCCGGCGCATCCGGGCGGGCCGTCCGGTCTCGCTCGATCAGCTCGACGACCCCGACGGGTCCGGTCTGCTGCCCGAGGATCTGCACGGGCTCGGCCGGCGATACGGGTACCGCACCGCGGTGACCTGGTCCGCGGAGCCCGATCGGATGGACGCCGTCTTCCTCGACGCCGCGACCGCGCGGCACCGCCCGCTGACCGACGTCTACCTGCCCACGGCCGCCGTGGGCAACCCGGCCGCATACGTGAACAACCCGCAGGACCTGCTCCTGCCGGCCGATCTGCGCAGGCTGGCCGCCGAGCGGCTGCCGCAGTTCATGGTGCCCGCGGTGGTGATGGTGCTCGACTCGATGCCGTTGACCGCCAACGGAAAACTCGATCGCGCCGCGCTGCCCGAACCGGAATTCATCTCCTCGACGCGCTACCGCCCTCCGAGCGGTGAGCGGGAACGGGTCCTCGCCGAGTTGTTCGCCGAGATCCTCGGTCGCGACCGGGTCGGCGTGGACGACGACTTCTTCGTGCTGGGCGGCCATTCGCTGCTGGCGACCCGGCTGGTCAGCCGGATCCGGGCGGTGCTGGGGGTGGAGGTTCCGGTGCGGGTGATCTTCGACGCTCCGACCGTCGCGCAACTCGCACAGCGGTGGGACGAGCTGGCCCCCTCTCGGCGACCGGCGCTGCGCAGGATGAACAGAGAGGTGGTCTGAGATGATCCCGTTGTCGTTCGCGCAGCGTCGGCTGTGGTTCATCGACCGGCTGGACGGTCCCTCCGCCACGTACAACATGCCGGTGGCGGTCCGATTGCGCGGCGTACTCGACGAATCGGCCTTCGCCGCCGCGGTCGGCGACGTCGTCACCCGGCACGAGAGCCTGCGCACCATCTTCGTCGAGGTCGACGGCGTACCCGCCCAGCAGGTGCTCGACGCCGGCGACGTCGAGGTGCCCGTCACGATCGCCGACGTGACCACCGACGAGGTGGACGCGGCGGTCGCCGAGGCGGCGCGGCACGCGTTCGACCTGGCGACCGAGATCCCGCTGCGCGTCACCGTCCTGCGTTGCGGCGCAACCGAGTACGTGGCGCTGCTGCTGATTCACCACATCGCGGGCGACGGCTGGTCGATGGCGCCGCTGCTGCGGGATCTGTCGGTCGCGTACGCGGCGCGCAGCCGGGGTGCTGCGCCGGAGTGGGAGCCGCTGCCGGTGCAGTATGTGGATTACACGTTGTGGCAGCGGGAATTGCTGGGATCGGCGGACGATCCGGACAGTGTGCTGTCGCGGCAATTCGAGTACTGGCGCCGGGAATTGGCGGGTGCGCCGGAGCAGTTGCGGTTGCCCGCCGATCGGCCGCGGCCCCGCACGGCGGGCTCGCGCGGGGACGTAACGGTCATCGGCATCGACGCGGACCTGCGCGCCGCGGTGGAGCGGCTGGCCGCCCGCGAGGGCGCGACGGCGTCGATGGTGCTGCAATCGGCCTTGGCGGTGCTGCTGTTCAAACTCGGTGCGGGCGAGGACATTCCGATCGGTTCGCCGATCGCCGGTCGCACCGACGAGGCGCTGACCGAGCTGGTGGGCTTCTTCGTCAACACGTGGGTGCTGCGCGCTCGCGTCGTCGCGGGGGCGCGATTCACCGACATTCTCGGCCAGGTCAAGGCGAAGGCCCTGGCCGCCTACGAGAATCAGGACATTCCGTTCGAGCTGCTGGTCGAACTGCTCAACCCGGTCCGCTCCACGGCACATCATCCGCTCGTCCAGGTACTGCTGAGCTTTCAGAACAATGCCGCGCCCGCACTGGAACTGCCGGGGCTGGTCTTCGAACCGTATCCGGTGGCGGCGACGACCTCGCAATTCGATCTGGTGTTCAACATCGGCGACGCGGCCGCGACCGGCGGCTGGAACGTCCATCTCGAATACTCGACGGACCTGTTCGACCGGTCCACCGTCGAGGCGATCGCGGCACGGCTGGTGCGGGTGCTGCGGCTGGCGTCGGCGCATCCGGATGTCGCGGTGGGCGCGGTCGATGTCCTGGATACCGTGGAACGCGAACTCGTCGTGCGCCGATGGAACGAGACCGCCCTCGAGGTCCCGGACACCACCCTGATCGGCCTGGTGCGACAACAGGTCTCGCGTACCCCCGACGCGATCGCCGTGCGCTGTGGTGCCACCGCGCTCTCCTATCGGGAGCTGGATACGCGGGCCGCCCGGCTGGCCCGCGACCTGATCGCCCGCGGCGTGCGGCCCGACGACGTCGTCGCGGTGGCGCTGCCGCGGTCCGCGGACCTGGTCGTGGCCTTGCTCGCGGTCCTGCGAGCCGGTGCCGCGTATCTGCCGATCGATCCGGCCTATCCTGCCGAGCGGCTGGCATTCATCCTCGCCGACGCCGGACCCGTTCTCGTCGTGACCGATGCCGCGACGGCACCCGCGCTGCCCGACACCGCGGCGCCCCGCCATCTCGTGCCCGCCGATGCGGCCGCGGAGGATGCACCCGAACCGGACGCCGCGATACGGCCGCAGAATCTGGCCTATGTGATCTACACTTCCGGCTCCACGGGTACGCCGAAAGGCGTTGGTATCACGCATCGTAACGTGGTGAATCTGGTTGCGCAGGCGTGGTCGGCGGGGCCGGGGGAGCGGGTGCTGGCGCACTCGTCGGTGGCCTTCGACGCGTCCACCTATGAGTTCTGGCCCGCGCTGTGCGGCGGCGCGACCGTGGTGATGGCGACCGAGCGGCGCTCGGACCCGGCCGAGATCACCCGGCTGGCCGAGACCTGTGCGGTGACCAAGCTGTTCGCGACACCGCCGCTGTTGACGGCGCTGGTCGAGCACGCGCAGTCGCTGCCGGGCAACGCCTTCCGAAGCCTGGCGCAGGTGAGCACGGGCGCCGACACCCTCGGCGCGGGGCTGGTGCAGGCGCTGCGGGACATGTGCCCCGGCGTGCGGATCGACAATCTGTACGGTCCGACCGAGGCGACCGTCGACGTGACATCGTCGGTCGTACCGGACAGTGTCGAGGTGACGGTGCCGATCGGCGCTCCGTTGGCGAATACCCGTGTGTTCGTGCTGGATTCGTGGTTGTTGCCGGTTCCGGTCGGGGTGGCGGGTGAGTTGTATGTGGCGGGTGCGCAGCTGGGGCGTGGGTATCTGGGTCGGGCGGGGTTGACGG
This sequence comes from Nocardia wallacei, assembly GCF_014466955.1. Classification (NCBI taxonomy): domain Bacteria; kingdom Bacillati; phylum Actinomycetota; class Actinomycetes; order Mycobacteriales; family Nocardiaceae; genus Nocardia; species Nocardia wallacei. The sequence goes on from NZ_AP023396.1 coordinate 3,401,885, forward strand.
CGTCGCGGTTTGTGGCGGACCCGTTCGGTGCGGGCGGCCGGTTGTATCGCACCGGTGATGTGGTGCGGTGGAACGCCTCCGGGCAGTTGGAGTTCGTCGGCCGTGCCGACGATCAGGTGAAGATCCGTGGCTTCCGGGTCGAGCCGGGTGAGGTGGGAGCCGCCCTCGCGCAGCATCCCTCGGTGTCGCAGGCGGTCGTGCTGGCCCGCGAGATCGACTCCGGAGACAAGCGGCTGATCGCCTATGTGGTCGCGGAGCGAGCCGAAACCCCCGAACTCGACGGCGCCCGAGTACGCGAGTACCTCGCGGGGCAGCTACCGGATTTCATGGTCCCGGCCGTGGTGATGACGGTCGAGTCGATTCCACTGACCCTCAACGGGAAAGTCGATCGCGACGCACTGCCCCTCCCGGAAATCACCTCCACGGTGGCGTACCGGGCGCCGGGTACCGAGCACGAGCGGGTCCTGGCCGAGCTGTTCGCCGAGATACTCGGGCTCGACCGGGTCGGCGCCGACGACAGCTTTTTCGCCCTCGGCGGGCACTCGCTGCTGGCCACCCGCCTCGTCAGCCGGATCCGCGCGACGCTGGGCATCGAGGTACCCATCCGGACGATCTTCGACGCCCCGACGGTCGCACGGCTCGCGCGCCGATTGGACACCGACGTCCGGGTGCGCCCCGCATTGACGGTCCGGCCACGGCCCGAACCGATTCCGCTGTCGTTCGCGCAGCGACGACTGTGGTTCATCCACTGGCTGGACGGACCGTCGGCCACCTACAACATCCCGGTGACGGCGCGGCTCACGGGCGAACTGGACATCCCGGCGCTCGAGGCGGCGATCGGCGATGTCGTGGCGCGGCACGAGAGCCTGCGCACGGTGTTCACCGAAGTCGACGGCGTGCCCGCCCAGCGGGTCCAGGCCGCCGACCGCGTCCGCGCGTCGTTCACGGTGACCGAGACCAGCGCTGCCGAACTGGCAGCGTCCGTGACCGCCGCGGTGCGTCACGAGTTCGATCTCTCGGCCGAACTTCCCTTGCGTACCACCGTATTTCGCGGCGGTGACCACTGTGTCCTGGTGCTGCTGCTGCACCACATCGCCGGTGACGGCTGGTCGGCGGCGACCTTGCTGCGGGATCTGTCGGTCGCGTACGCGGCGCGCAGCCGGGGTGCTGCGCCGGAGTGGGAGCCGCTGCCGGTGCAGTATGTGGATTACACGTTGTGGCAGCGGGAGTTGCTGGGATCGGCGGACGACCCGGACAGTGTGCTGTCCGAGCAGTTCGAGTACTGGCGTCACGAGTTGGACGGTGTGCCCGAGCAGTTGCGGTTGCCCACCGATCGGTCCCGGCCCCGCACCGCCGGTCACGGTGGAGATGTCGTGGGTTTCGGCATCGACGCCGACACGCGCGCCGCGGTGGAGCGCCTGGCCGCCCGCGAGGGCGCGACGGCGTCGATGGTGCTGCAAACGGCCTTGGCGGTGCTGTTGTCCGAACTCGGTGCGGGCGAGGACATTCCGATCGGTTCGCCGATCGCCGGTCGCACCGACGAGGCGCTGACCGAGCTGGTGGGCTTCTTCGTCAACACCTGGGTGCTGCGGGCACACGTGGATCCGGCGGAGTCGTTCGCGCAGATCCTGGGACAGGTCAAGGCGAAGGCGCTGGCCGCCTACGAGAATCAGGACATTCCGTTCGAGCTGCTGGTCGAACTGCTCAACCCGGCGCGCTCGGCGTCGCATCATCCGCTGTTCCAGGTGATGCTGGCGTTCCAGAACAACACGCTGCCCCGGCTGGACCTGCCGGGAGTGGATATCGAACCCTATGCCGCGTCCACCGGTACCGCGCGATTCGACCTGCTGTTCACCATCGCCGATGCCCCGGCCGGCCACGACTGGCGCGGACTCGTCGAATTCGCCACCGACCTGTTCGATCGGCCGACGGTCGAGGCCATCGCGGGACGTCTGGTGCGGCTGCTGCGGCAGGTGAGCCGGGAGCCGGGCATACCGGTCGGATCCGTGGAGGTGCTCGCCGACGACGAACGCGAACTGATCCTGCGGCGATGGAACGACACCGCCGCGCCCGTCGCCGACACCACCGTGGTCGGGTTGTTCCGCGCGCAGGCCGCGCGGACGCCGGACGCGGTCGCGGTCGTCGGCGCGGACGCCGAGCTGACCTACCGCGAGCTGCAGGTGCGGGCCGAGACGCTCGCGCACGCGCTGATATCGCGCGGAGTGGGTCCCGAGGACATCGTCGCGGTGGCGCTGCCTCGCACCGCGGACCTCATCGTGGCCTTGCTGGCCGTGCTGACGGCCGGTGGCGAATACCTGCCCATCGACCCCGCGTATCCGTCGGACCGGCTGGGATTCGTGCTGGCCGACGCCGCGCCCGTGGTCGTCGTGACCGACAGCGCCACCGCGGAAGTCGTGCCGGACAACGGCATACCGCGCCTGCGCCTCGACACGTTCGACAGCACCGGCGCGGCCGGACGCGATCGGCTCCCGGCGGTGCGGCCGCAGCAGGCCGCGTACCTGATCTACACCTCCGGTTCCACGGGCCGCCCGAAGGGCGTCGAGGTCACCCACCGCAACGTCGTGAACCTGATCGCCCAGGCCTGGCACACCGATACCGGGGACCGGGTGCTGGCGCATTCCTCGGTGGCGTTCGACGCCTCGGCCTACGAGATCTGGCCCGCCCTGTGCGGCGGCGCCGCCGTGGTGGTCGCGGCGGCGCGGCGCTCGGATCCGGCCGAGATCACCCGGCTGGCCGAAACCGCGCCGGTGACGAAGATGTTCGCCACCCCGCCGCTGCTGTCGGCGTTGCTCGACTACACGAAGACCCTGCCGCGCAACCCTTTCCAGAGCCTGCGGCAGGTGAGCACCGGTGCCGACGTCCTCTCCGCGGCACTCGTGCGCGACCTGCGGTCGCGGTGGGGACGGATCCGGATCGACAACCTGTACGGACCGACCGAGACGACGGTGAACGTGACGTCGACGGTGGTACCCGACGAGGTGGCGGGCACCGTCCCGATCGGCGCCCCCGTCGCCAATACCCGTGTCTACGTGCTGGATTCCCGTATGCGGCCGCTTCCGCCGCGCGTACCCGGCGAGCTGTATGTCGCGGGTGCGCAGGTGTCACGGGGCTACCGCGGCCGTGCGGGGCTGACCGCGGCTCGATTCGTGGCGGACCCGTTCGACGCGGCGGGCGGGCGGCTGTATCGCACCGGCGACGTGGTGCGCTGGAGCGGCGACGGACGGCTGGAGTTCGTGGGCCGAGCCGACGACCAGGTCAAGATCCGCGGCTTCCGAGTCGAACCCGGTGAGGTGGAAGCCGCACTGGCACAGCATCCTTCGGTCTCGCAGGCGGCGGTGACCGCGCGCGACACCGGGACCGGCGCCAAGCGGCTGATCGCCTACGTGAGCGGCGACGCGGTCGACGGCGCGGACGTGCGCGAGTTCGTGGCCGGACGCCTGCCGGAATTCATGGTGCCCGCGGTGGTCATGGTGGTCGAGTCGATGCCGCTGACGACCGGCGGGAAACTCGATCGCGCCGCGCTGCCGGATCCGGAGTTCAGCTCCTCGACGCCGCATCGGGCGCCCGGCACCCGGCAGGAGCGAATCCTCGCCACCGTGTTCGCCGAGGTGCTCGGGCTGGAACGGGTCGGAGCGGACGACGACTTCTTCGAACTGGGCGGCGACAGTATCCGCTCGATCCAGGTGGTGTCCCGGGCACGCGCGCTGGGCGTGGAGGTCGGTCCGCGGCAGGTGTTCGAGTGCCGGACCGTCGCGGCGTTGGCGGCGGTGGCGAACGACTGCGCGGGCACGGTGGCGGACGAATCTGCCCCTGCCGCGGTGGGGTGGCTGCCGTTGCTGCCGGTGGCACGATTCGTGCGCGAGCTGGGCGGCCGCTTCGACGGCTTCCACCAGTCCATGACGCTGGATCTGCCCGTGGGCATCGACCGGGCCGGTCTGGAGGCGACGCTCACGGCCGTCATCGACCACCATGACGTGCTGCGGTCGCGGTTGGTCGACGACGAGCGCGGCCCGGGTCTGGAGATCGCGCCGCCCGGTGCCGTCGCTGCCGGAACGTGGCTGCACCGCGTCGAGGTGGCCGAGCCCGAGCCGCCCGAGGCGGCCGCCGGACATCTGGCGGCCGCGGTCGGCCGGTTGGCCCCGGCAGCCGGAGTCATGATGCAGTTCGTGTGGTTCGACGCCGGTCCGGCGCGAGCGGGCCGACTGGCGATCATCGCGCACCATCTGGTGGTCGACGGCGTCTCCTGGCGAATCTTGTTGCCCGACCTGGTATCCGCGTGGCAGGCCGTGTCGGCCGGATCGCGGCCGGTCCTGACACCCACGGGCACCTCGCTGCGACACTGGGCACACGGACTGGCCGAACGGGCGTCGGCGCCGGAGCTGACCGAGCAACTGCCGTGCTGGCGTTCGATTCTCGACGGACCCGACCCCATGCTGGGTACGCGGCCGCTGGACCCGCGGATCGACGTCATGGCCACCATGCACCGGACGGTGGTCGAGATACCCGTGATGGAGACCGAGGCGCTGTCGACCACGCTGCCCTCGGTGTTCCACGGCGGCGTCGCGGACGGACTGCTGGCAGCGCTGGCGGCGGCGGTGACGCGCTGGCGGCACGCGCGCGGAGTGCCCGAGGAATCGGTGCTGATCCGGCTCGAAGGGCACGGCCGCGAGGAGGACGCCGTACCCGGCGCCGATCTGTCGAACACCGTCGGCTGGTTCACGAGCGTGTTCCCGGTGCGGTTGCGTGCGAACGCGGCGGCGTGGGCGGAGGTCTGTGCGGGCGGTCCGGCGGCGGGCGCCTCGATCAAGGCGGTCAAGGAGCAACTGCGTGCGATCCCGGGCCGGGGCATCGGCTACGGACTGCTGCGCTACCTCGATCCCGAGACCGCCGCACAACTGCGGCCGTACTCGGCCGGGCAGATCGGGTTCAACCACCTCGGCCGGTTGACAGCGACCGACCTGCTCCCGAAACGACTGCGCGGCGCCGGATGGACTCCGGTGCGAGGCGATGCCGTGGCGGCCCCGGACCCGGCCATGGCCGCACTGGCGGTCGTCGATATCACCACGATGGTCGTCGATACCGCCGAGGGCCCGGTGCTGCGGGCGGTATTCGCCGTTCCGGCACAAGTTCTCGACCCGGCGGCGGCCGCGGAACTGGCCGAGCTGTGGCGGTCCGCGGCGCTCGGCTTGGCCAGGCACGCCGTCGGCACCGGCGCGGGCGGCCTGACACCGTCGGACCTGCCGCTGGTGGAGCTGGCACAGGACGCGATCGAGCAGTTGGAGCGGCGGTATCCGGGACTCGCGGAGGTCTGGCCGCTGACCTCGATGCAATCGGGGTTGCTGTTCCATCGCGCGCTGGCGGGCAAGGGCCCGGACTTCTACCACATGCAGGTGGTGTTCGGCCTGACCGGAATGGTGGACCCGGCGCGGATGCGCGCGGCCGGGCAAGCGCTGCTCGACCGCTATCCGAATCTGCGGGTCGGCTTCGCCGAGGACTCCGGCGGGGTTCCGGTGCAGGTCGTCGTCCGGTCGGTCGAATTACCGTGGCGCGTCGTGGATTTGCGGGATGGTGACGAGGCGGAGAACGCCGCGGCGCTGGCATCGCTGCTGGCCGAGGACCGGCACACCCAATTCGACGTGGCGACGCCGCCCCTGCTGCGACTCACCTTGGTCCTGACCGCCGACCAGCGCTCGGAACTGGTGTTCACCGCGCACCACATACTGCTGGACGGATGGTCGCTGCCACTGCTGATCCGGGACCTGTTGCGGCTCTACGGTTCTGGTGGCGATGCCGCGGCCCTGCCGCCGGTGCCCGCCTATCGCGAATTCCTGACCTGGTTGCGCCGCTGGGATGCCCGCGCGGGCCTGCGGGCCTGGGCGGCGGAACTCGACGGCTTCGACGAACCCACGATGCTCGCCGGCGCCGCCGACGAGGCCGCGCCCGCGGAGGTCGAGCAGGTCGAGGTGCCGTTGCCCGCGGCGACCGCGCGGGCCGTGGGCAGGCGCGCCGTCGAACTCGGGGTCACGGTGAACACGGTCGTCCAGGCCGCGTGGGGGATCGTGCTGGCGGCGGCGACCGGCCGCCGCGATGTGGTGGCCGGGACGACGGTCTCGGGCCGGCCACCCGCGATCGCGGGAGTCGACTCGATGGTCGGCCTGTTCATCAACACCGTGCCCGTGCGCGTGCGGTTCGACCACGGCGACACCCTCGCCGACGTGCTGACCGAGCTGCAGGCCCGCCAGGTCGCCCTGCTGGACCACCATCACGTCGGATTGAGTGATATCCACCGGGCCATCGGCCTGAACGCGCTGTTCGACACGCTCATCGGCTTCGAGTCCTATCCCGTCGACTGGTCCGGGATCGACGCGGCCGTCACCGTCAGCGGTCTCGGCCTCACCGACCTGCGTCCCACCGCGCCGACGCACTACCCGCTGACGGTGGTCGCCGGCGCGGCACCGGAGCTGACGCTTCGACTGGAATACCGCACCGATATGTTCGATCGGCCGGCGGTCGAGGCCGTCTCGCGGCGTTTGGTGCGGATATTCGAACAGGTGGCCTCGGACGCGAATGTCGCGGTGGGCTCGATCGACCTGCTCGGCGACGAGCGCGACCTGGTGCTGTGGCGGTGGAACGAGACCGCCGCGCAGGTGCGGGACACCACGCTCACGGAGTTGTTCGAGGCGCGGGTGGCCCGCACCCCCGACGCCGTGGCCGTCGTCTGCGGCGAGACGGAGCTGACCTATCGCGAGCTCGACACCCGGGCGGCGCGGCTGGCGCGCGCGCTGGTCTCGCGCGGCGTGGGGCCCGACACGCTCGTGGCCGTGGCGCTGGGACGATCCGCGGAACTGCTGGTGGCCCTGGTGGCGGTGGTGCGGGCCGGTGGCGGGTACCTGCCGATCGACCCCGCCTACGCCGCGGATCGGCTGGCGTTCGTTCTCGCCGACGCCGCCCCGGTCGTGCTGGTGACCGATCGAGCAACGGCGAACCGCTTGCCGCGCACTGCGATCGCGCACCTGTACCTCGACGACCTCGGCGTGGTGGACGGCCGCGATCGAACCGCCGCGGTGCGGCCGCAGAATCTGGCCTATGTGATCTACACTTCCGGGTCCACGGGTACGCCGAAAGGCGTTGGTATCACGCATCGTAACGTGGTGAATCTGGTCGCGCAGGCGTGGTCGGCGGGGCCGGGGGAGCGGGTGCTGGCGCACTCGTCGGTGGCCTTCGACGCGTCCACCTATGAGTTCTGGCCCGCGCTGTGCGGTGGCGCGACCGTGGTGATGGCGACCGCGGAGCAGTCCGACCCCGCGGAGATCACCCGATTGGCCGAAACCTGTGCGGTGACCAAGCTGTTCGCGACACCGCCGCTGCTGGCGGCGCTGGCCGAGTACGCGGAGACGGTGCCGGGCAAGCCGTTGCGGAGTCTGGAGCAGGTGAACACCGGCGCCGACACGCTCACCGGCGGGCTGGTCGACGCGGTGCGGGCGGTGTGCGGCGGCGTCCGGGTCGACAACCTCTACGGTCCGACCGAGGCGACGGTCGACGTGACGGCGTGCACCGTGCCCGAGGGGACGAACGGGCCGGTCCCGATCGGTGCTCCGCTGGCCAATACCCGGGTGTTCGTGCTGGATTCGTGGCTGGCGCCGGTTCCCGTCGGCGTCGCGGGCGAGTTGTACGTGGCCGGTGCGCAACTGGCGCGCGGATATCTGGGCCGCTCGGGACTGACCGCGGCGCGGTTCGTGGCCGACCCGTTCGATGCGGGCGGCCGGTTGTACCGCACCGGTGATGTGGTGCGGTGGAACGCTTCCGGGCAGTTGGAGTTCGTCGGCCGTGCCGACGATCAGGTGAAGATCCGTGGCTTCCGGGTCGAGCCGGGTGAGGTGGAAGCCGCCCTCGCGCAGCATCCGTCGGTCTCCCGGGCGGCGGTGGCCGCGCTGGCGACCGGCACCGGCGGCAAACAGCTGGTGGGATACGTCGTTCCCGGCCCCGCCGGCGCGGCCGGACTCGACGGCGCACGGCTGCGCGAGTTCGTCGCCCAGCGGCTGCCGGACTTCATGGTGCCGACGGCGGTGCTGGTGCTCGACTCGATTCCGCTCACTCCCAGCGGGAAGGTGGATCGCAAGGCGCTGCCCGCCCCGGCAGCGGCGCCGTCGGCGCGCTATCGGGCGCCGGGCACCCCCGAGGAGCGGGTGCTGGCCACGGTGTTCGCCGAAGTGCTGGGCGTGGACCGGGTCGGAGTGGACGACAGCTTCTTCGAATTGGGCGGAGACAGTATTCGATCCATCCAGGTGGTGTCGCGGGCGCGGGCGCTGGGCGTGGTGGTGAGTACCCGCGAGGTGTTCGAACGCCGGACGGTGGCGGCGCTGGCCGCGGTGGCCGGTGGGCGCGCGGTGGATTCGGTGCTGCGGGAACCGGCGGGCGCGGGCGTGGGCTGGATGCCGTTGCTGCCGGTGGCACGGTTCGTGCGGGAGCTGGGCGCCGGTTTCGACGGTTTCAATCAATCCATGGTGCTCGAGCTGCCGGTGGGTATCGACCGCGCGGGCCTGGTGGCGACGCTGTCAGCGGTCCTCGATCGCCATGACGCGCTGCGATCGCGCCTGGTCGACGACGAGCGTGGCCCCGGCCTCGAGATCGCGCCGCCCGGCTCGGTGGATGCCGGGATGTGGCTGCATCGCGTCGAGGTGACCGATCCGCCGCCCGCCGACGTGATCGCCGCGCAGCTCGAGGCGGCGGTCGGCCGGTTGGCTCCGGCGGCCGGGGTGATGATGCAGTTCGTGTGGTTCGACGCCGGTCCGGCGGCCGCGGGACGGCTGGCGATCGTGGCGCACCATCTGGTGGTCGACGGTGTGTCGTGGCGAATCCTGCTGCCGGACTTGGCTTCCGCGTGGCATGCGGTGGCGGCCGGAGCGCCGCCGGTGTTCGCACCGGCGGGGACATCTATGCGGCGCTGGGCGCACGGCCTGGCCGACGAGTCGACCCAGCCGCGGCGGGTGGCCGAACTTCCTCGGTGGCGTGCGGTTCTCGACGGGCCCGACCCGATGCTGGGCTCGCGGCCGCTGGATCCGGAGGTCGACGTCCTGTCCACCGTGCAGCACGTCGAGGTACCGATTCCGGTGGCCGAGACCGAGGCCCTGGTGACGACCCTGCCCGCGGTCTTCCACGGCGGTGTCGAGGACGGACTGCTGGCGGCTCTGACGGTGGCCCTCACGCGCTGGCGCCGGAATCGCGGGGTGTCCGAGGAGTCGGTGCTGCTTCGTCTGGAAGGGCATGGGCGCGAGGAGGATACCGTGGCGGGCGCCGATCTGTCGGGCACCGTCGGCTGGTTCACCACCATGTACCCGGTGCGGCTACGGGCCGCCGCGATCGACTGGGATCGACTCCGCGCGGGCGGCGACGCCGCGGGCGCCCTGATCAAATCGATCAAGGAGCAGTTGCGGGCGCTGCCGGACAAGGGCATCGGCTTCGGGCTGCTGCGCTACCTGAACCCCGAGACGGCCGCTGTCCTGCGACAGTTCCCCGCCGTCCAGATCGGGTTCAACTACCTCGGCCGGTTCACCTCGGCGGATCTGCTGCCGCACCGCTCGCAGGACGGCGGCTGGACGCCCGCGGGCGCCGCCGGACCGGTGATCACGCCGCTGGACCCCGCCCTGTCGGCGATGCCGGTGATGTCCGCGCTGGATGTGAGCGCCACGGTGATCGACACCGACACGGGTCCGGAGCTGCGGGCGGTGTTCGGCGCGCCCGCGGGGATCCTGTCGCGGTCGGAGGTGCGGGAGCTGGCCGAGCTGTGGCGTGATGCCGCGCTGGGATTGGCGCACCACGCCGCGACACCCGGTGCGGGCGGTTCGACACCGGCGGACCTGCCGCTGGTGACGTTGGCGCAGAGCGAGATCGAAGCCCTGGAGCGGCGATACCCGGGCCTGGTGGACGTGTGGCCGCCGACCTCGATGCAGTCGGGGTTACTGTTCCATCACGGGCTGGCGGACACCGGTTTCGACGCCTATCACATGCAGGTGGTGTTCGGCCTGGCCGGGCCGGTCGACCCGGACCGGATGCGCGCGGCAGGCCAGGGTGTGCTCGACCGATATCCCACGCTGCGTGCGGGATTCGCGGCCGACTCGCACGGCGCACCCGTGCAGGTGATCGTCGATGCTGTCGAATTGCCTTGGAGCGCGGCGGATCTGCGCGACCTGGACGAGGCCGGACGAGAGGCGGCACTGCGGCGGCTGCTGGACGAGGATCGCCGGGCGCATTTCGACGTGACGACCCCGCCGCTGCTGCGGCTGACCTTGGTGCGCACGGCCGAGCAGCGGTCGGAACTGATCGTCACCGCCCATCACGTCCTGCTGGACGGCTGGTCGCTGCCACTGCTGATCCGGGACCTGCTGCGGCTCTACGGTTCCGGCGGCGACCACCACCGCCTGCCCGCCGCGCCGGACTACCGGGAATTCCTGCGGTGGCTGCACCGGCAGGACCGCGACGCGGGCCTGCGGGCGTGGACGCGAGAACTCCAGGGGGTGCGCGAGCCCACCCTCCTCGCCGACAGTGCCGGAAAGCCCGATGGCGCCGCGACTGCGGAGGCGGCCGACGTCGAGCGGGTCGAGGTGGGGCTGGCCGACGAGACGGTCGCGGCACTGGGCCGACGGGCCAAGGCGCTCGGAGTCACGGTGAACACCATGGTCCAAGCGGCGTGGGGACTCCTGCTGGCGGTGTCGACCGGTCGCCGCGACGTGATCGCCGGGGCGACCGTATCGGGTCGCCCGCCCGCGATACCGGGCGTGGATTCGATGGTCGGATTGTTCATCAACACCGTGCCCGTGCGGATGCGATTCGATCCGCGCGACACCGTCGCCACGATGCTGCGCGATCTGCAAGCCCGGCAGGCCGCTCTGCTGGATCACCACCATGTCGGACTGAGTGAGATACATCAGGCCGTGGGGTTGCCCGTATTGTTCGATACCCTCATCGGATTCGAGTCCTATCCCGTCGACCAGGACGGGATCGGCAGCGGCGCCGCCGACAGTGGCATCACCCTCACCGGCGTGCGCTCGGACACCCCCTCGCACTACGCGGTCACGTTGGTCGCCCACGCCGTCCCGGCCGTGCGCCTGCATCTGGAATACCGCACCACGGTGTTCGATCGGCCCTCGGTCGAGGCGATGGCGCGCAGGCTGGCGCGGATCTTCGAACAACTGGCGGCGGATCCGGAGACCGCGCTGCGGTCGATCGATGTGCTCGGTGCCGACGAACGCGAATCGGTGCTGCGCCGATGGAACCGGACCAGCGCCGCGCTTCCCGACGGCACCGTCGTAGCCCGGTTCCGGGAGCAGGTCGCGGCGACACCGGACGCGGTCGCCGTCGGGTGCGGCGAACTCGAGTTGACCTACCGCGAACTCGACAGTCGCGCCGACGAACTCGCCCGCACCCTGATCGCGCGCGGCGTGCGCGCCGATGCCGTGGTCGCGGTGGCATTGCCGCGCTCGGTGGAATTGATCGTGGCGCTGCTCGCGGTGCTGAAAGCCGGTGGCGGATATCTGCCCATCGATCCGGCCTACCCGTCCGATCGGCTGGCGTTCGTCCTCGCCGACGCCGACCCGGTGATCGTCGTCACCGACCGAGCCGCCGCGAACATCCTGCCCGACAATGCGATTCCCCGGCTGCTGCTCGACGCCATGGATGCCGAACACGGGTCCGTCCCCGATCAGGTCGTCGCGGTGCGCCCGCAGAACCTGGCGTATCTGATCTACACGTCAGGTTCCACGGGCGTGCCGAAAGGGGTCGCGGTCACCCACCGGAACGTGTCGGCATTCGCGGCCGCGCCCGGGTGGCGCGACGACGCGCACGGCAGCGTGCTGATGCATTCCTCGGTGGCCTTCGACGCCTCCACCTACGAGATCTGGGTGCCACTGCTGCGCGGCGGCCGGGTGGTCGTCGCTCCGGCCGACCACGCCGATATCGCGGCCCTGAGCCGGTTGCTGACCACGCACGCGGTCACCGCGGCGTTCTTCACCACCCGGCTGTTCGAAATACTCGCCGACGATCATCCCGAGGCGCTCGCCGCGCTTCGCGAGGTGTGGACCGGTGGCGAGGACATGCCGGCGGAGGTGTTCCGGCGGGCGGTCCGGAGCTCGGCCGATACCCGCGTCGTGCACGTGTACGGGCCGACGGAGACGACGACCTTCGCCGTCCGCAGGTCGTTCGAGGCCGCGGAATCCGTCCCGGGCACGTCCGTGCCGATCGGGCGACCGCTGGCGAACGTGCGTGTGTTCGTGCTGGATTCGTGGTTGTCGCCGGTTCCGGTCGGGGTGGCGGGTGAGTTGTATGTGGCGGGTGCGCAGCTGGCGCGGGGGTATCTGGGTCGGGCGGGGTTGACGGCGTCGCGGTTTGTGGCGGATCCGTTCGGTGTGGGTGGGCGGTTGTATCGGACGGGTGATGTGGTGCGGTGGAATGTGGTGGGGGAGTTGGAGTTCGTGGGGCGGGTTGATGATCAGGTGAAGATTCGTGGTTTCCGGGTGGAGCCGGGTGAGGTGGAAGCGGCGCTGGCGCAGCATCCCTCGGTGTCGCAGGCGGTGGTGCTGGCCCGTGCGACCGGCTCCGGCGGCAAGCAGCTGATCGCGTATGTGGTTGCCGATGGCGAGCCGCTCGAAGGCGGCGATGTGCGTCGATGGGTCTCCGATCGGCTGCCGGAATTCATGGTGCCGAGCGTGGTGACGGTGATCGACTCGGTGCCGTTGACCGTGAACGGGAAACTGGATCGCGCGGCCCTGCCGCAGCCCGAACTCACCTCCTCGGCGCGCTATCGAGCTCCGGGCACCGAGCGCGAACGGGTCCTGGCCGAGTTGTTCGCCGAGGTGCTCGGGCTCGAGCGGGTCGGCGTGGACGACAGCTTCTTCGAGCTGGGCGGGCACTCGCTGCTGGCGACTCGGTTGGTGAGCCGAATCCGCGCGGTTCTAGGGGTCGAGGTAACGATCCGGACGGTGTTCGATGCCCCGGCGGTCACGCAGCTGGCGACCCGGCTGGACGGCGGCGCGGAGGTGCGACCGGCGCTCACGGTGCGGGCGCGGCCGGACATCGTGCCGCTGTCGTTCGCGCAGCGGCGGTTGTGGTTCGTCCATCGGCTCGAAGGTCCTTCGCCGACATACAACATCCCGCTGGCCGCGTGGATGCGGGGCACATTCGATCCGGCGGCGTTCGTGCGGGCGGTGGGTGATGTCGTCGCGCGGCACGAGAGTTTGCGGACGGTTTTCGCCGAGGTCGACGGTGTGCCCGCGCAGCGGGTGCTCGAGGTCGCGGAACTCGAACCGCCGGTGACCGTCTCGGATGTGGATCCCGGCGCCCTCGACGCGGCCGTGACCTCGGCGATGGCGTACCGGTTCGATCTGTCGGCCGAAATCCCGATCCGCGCCACAGTCCTTCGCACCGGCTCCGGCGACAGCGTGCTGGTGTTGGTGCTCCACCACATCGCCGGTGACGGCTGGTCGATGACGCCCCTGCTGCGCGATCTGGCCGTCGCTTACACGGCACGGCTGCACCAGCACGCGCCGGACTGGGCGCCGCTGCCGGTGCAGTACGTGGATTACACGTTATGGCAACAGGATTGGCTGGGATCGACCACCGACCCCGACAGCGTCGTCGCCCGGCAGTTCGACTATTGGCGCCGGGAGCTCGACGGCCTGCCGGAGGAGTTGCGGCTGCCGACCGACCGGCCGCGGCCACGCGTGGCCTCCTACCGCGGTGATCTGGTGCCGTTCGACATCGACGCCCGGACCAGGGCGGACGTGGAACGGCTGGCCGCTCGCGAAGGTGCGACGGTGTCGATGGCGCTGCAGTCGGCGCTGGTCGTCCTGCTGGCCAAACTCGGTGCGGGAGAGGATATTCCGATCGGGTCGCCGATCGCGGGACGTACCGACGAGGCGGTCGCCGACCTGGTGGGCTTCTTCGTCAACACCTGGGTGCTGCGCGCGCAGGTCTCCGCCGCGGCGGCGTTCACCGAGATCCTGGGACAGGTCCGGGCCAAAGCGTTGGCGGCCTACGAGAACCAGGACGCGCCGTTCGAACTGCTGGTGGAACTGCTCAACCCGGCCCGCTCGGCGGCGCGGCACCCGCTGTTCCAGGTGACACTCGCATTCCAGAACAACGCCCTGCCGACGGTCGAGTTGCCGGATGTCGAACTCCGGCCCTACCCCACGACCGTGTCGACCGCGCGATTCGACCTGTTCTTCAATATCTCCGACGCTCCGGCCGGTCACCCGTGGCACGGTTTCGTCGAGTACGCGACCGAACTGTTCGACCGGTCGACGGTCGAGACGATGGTGGCGCGACTGCTGCGGCTGCTGCGGGAGCTGGTGTCGAATCCGGACACCCCGGTCGGGGCCATCGATGTGCTCCGGGACGACGAGCGCGAGACGGTGCTGCGGCGGTGGAACGACACCACCGCCCCGGTGGCCGCGGATGCCACCCTCATCGGCTTGTTCGAGGCACAGGCCGCCCGGACCCCCACCGCGCCCGCGGTGATCCATGGCGACGACGAGGTGGTCTACGGTGAGCTCGACCGCCGCGCCGATCGGCTCGCGCGGCTGCTGACCGCGCGCGGAGTGGGCCCGGATACCGTGGTGGCGGTCGCGTTGCCGCGGTCGGCGGAGTTGCTCACGGCAATGCTGGCCGTGCTGAAGGCCGGTGGCGGATATCTGCCGATCGATCCGGCGTATCCGTCGGATCGGCTGGCGTTCATCCTCGCCGACGCCGGACCCGTGCTGGTCGTAACCGATGCCGAGACCGGAAAGATGCTGCCGGACAACGGGTTGGCGCGCCTGCACGTCGACGCGCTCGGCACTCCCGAGGCCCAGGGCGGTGGCCGGGCCGCTTCGGTGCGGCCGGAGAATCTGGCGTATCTGATCTACACGTCCGGTTCGACCGGCGTGCCGAAAGGGGTCGAGGTGAGCCACCGCAATGTGGCGAACTTCGTGTCGCAGGTGCGGCCGATATCCGCCGAGGACCGAATGCTGGTGCATTCGTCGGTGGCATTCGACGCCTCGACCTATGAGATCTGGCCCGCCCTGTGCCGCGGAGCGACGCTGGTGCTGGCGGGTGAGCAGCGCTCCGATCCGGCCGAGATCGCGCGATTGGCCGAGACCCGGTCGGTGACATCGATGTTCGCGACCCCGCCCCTGCTCTCGGCGCTGATGGAGCACGTCGGAACGCGATCCGGCGGTCCGCTGCGGACGCTGAGGCGAATTCTTTCCGGCGGCGCCGAACTGACGTCGAGTATGGTCCGCGAACTCACCGCCGAATACCCGGACATCGCTGTCGCCAACGGTTACGGACCCACCGAGACGACCGTCTACGTCACCAGGTACGACTTCGGCAAGACCGTCGACGGAGTCGTCCCGATCGGCAGCCCCATCGGGAATGTGCGGGTGTACGTCCTGGATTCGGGATTGGCGCCGGTTCCGGTCGGGGTGGCCGGGGAGTTGTACGTGGCGGGCACGCAAGTGGCGCGCGGTTACCACGCGCGGTTCGGGACGACGGCCGCGCGATTCGTGGCCGATCCGTTCGGCTCGGGCGGCCGGTTGTATCGCACGGGCGATGTGGTCCGGTGGAATGCCGAGGGGAAGCTGGAGTTCGTCGGCCGTGTCGACGATCAGGTGAAGATCCGCGGTTTCCGGGTCGAGATCGGCGAGGTGGAAAACGCGCTGGCGCAACATCCTTCGGTCGCACAGGCCGTGGTGGTGGCCCGGGACACCGGCACCGGTGACAAGCAGCTGGTCGGATACGTGGTCGCCGACAAAGCGGGGCCGGTGGTCGGTCAGGACGAACTGGTGGGGCAGTGGCAGCAGATATACGACGAGTTGTACGCGGCCGCCGGTGACGCCGCCGACGGCCCGGGGTTCGGCGCGGACTTCGGCGGCTGGAACAGCAGTTTCACCGGGGCGCCGATTCCGGCGGAGCAGATGCGGGAATGGCGGCTGGCCACCGTCGAGCGCATCAGGGAACTGGCGCCGCGCCGGGTGCTCGAGATAGGCGTGGGTTCGGGACTGTTGCTGTCGCAGCTCGCCCCGGAATGCGAAGAGTACTGGGCCACAGACTTTTCCGCGCCCACCATAGCCACGCTCCGCAAGCAGCTGGACGCGCTGGGCGCCGGGTGGTGCGAACGTGTCCGGGTGAGCGTTCGGGCCGCCGACGATACCGATGACCTGCCCGAAGGGCATTTCGACACCGTGGTGCTGAACTCGGTGATCCAATATTTCCCCGGCGAGAGCTATCTCCGTACGGTCCTCGAACGCCTGGGCAGACTGCTGGCTCCCGGCGGCGCGGTCTTCATCGGTGACGTGCGCAATGCCGCGCTGCTCGAGGAGTTCGCCACCGCGGTGCAGATCGCGCGCGACGGCGGCGCCGACCCGGCGGCCGTGCGGGCCCGCGTGCGCCGGGACATCGCCGCCGAACAGGAACTGCTGCTGGCGCCGGAGTATTTCGTCGGATTATGCGACACCGCAACCGGTTTCGACGCGGTCGATATCCAGTTGCAGCGCGGTTACGCGGTGAACGAGCTGACCCGGTATCGCTACGACGTGGTGCTGCGCAAGTCGGCGCAGGCTCGGCTGTCGGTGGCCGCACTGCCGGCAACCGAATTCCGGGATCGCGGCTCGCTGCACACACTCCTGGGTGCGCTCGGGTCCGGCGGAATTCGGGTCACGGGTATCCCGCATATCGGCTTGATCGGTCAGGTCGACGCGGCGCGCGGAATCCGGGATGGTTCGCCGGTGACCTCCGCCGAACCCCTCGCGGTCGATTTCGAAGGTGTCCTCGGCGTCGACGAGCGCTCGGACACGGCATTGCTGCCCGAGGAACTGCACGCACTGGGACAACGCTTCGGCTACCGCACGGCGGTCACCTGGTCGGCCGAGAGCGGCCGGATGGACGCGGTGTTCCTCGATACTTCGACTGCTGCGGGTCGCTCGCTGACCGACATATATCTGCCGCCGAATGCGGTGGGTGAGGACCTCACCGCCTACGCCAACAATCCACGGGCCGGACTGCTGGCCGCCGACGTGCGCAGGTGGGTCGGCGAGCGCATACCCGAATTCATGGTGCCGGCGGTGGTCATGGTGATCGAGTCGATGCCACTGACCTCGAGCGGAAAACCCGACCGCAAGGCCTTGCCGGACCCCGAGTTCGCCGCCGCGAACGAATACCGGGCGCCGGGCACCGAGCGAGAGCGCGTGCTGGCCGAGTTATTCGCCGAGATCCTGGGCCTCGATCGGGTCGGCATCGATGACGACTTCTTCGCGCTGGGCGGGCACTCGCTGCTGGCGACCCGCCTCACCAGCCGGATCCGGGTGGCGCTCGGAGTGGAGGTTCCGGTCAGGCTGATCTTCGACGCCCCGACGGTCGCCCGATTGGCCGCTCGGCTCGAGGACGGCACGGAATTCGGCACGGATTTCGATCCGGTGCTGGTGCTGAAGAACTCCGGAACGCGCGAACCGCTGTGGTGCCTGCCGCCCGGCGGCGGTCTCGGCTGGTTCTACCAGCAACTGGGGCCGCAGCTGCCGGACCGGCCGATCCACGCCGTCCAATCCCGCGGTCTGGACGGCGGGCCAATGGCGACCTCGTTCGAGGACATGATCGAGGACTACACCGAGCGGATTCTCGCGATGCAGGGCGAGGGCCCGTACTTCCTGCTGGGCTGGTCCTACGGCGGAATCGTCGCGCACGCGCTGGCGCAGCGGCTCACCGAACGCGGAAAGCCGGTCGGATTCCTCGGCGTCGTCGACAGCAAGCCGCCGACACCGGCGGCCGACCAGCCGGACGTCTCCGAACAAGACGCCCTGGCCAGCCTGCGAGAGTGGATGGCCGACCGCTTCGGCGAGCACCTCGAGGCCCCGGTCGTGCAGGAACTGGCGCAGCGCGCGGCGCGGGTCCTCATCAACAGCAGCACATTGCTGCAGGGCTACGTCGCACCCCGCTACGAAGGTGATCTCACGATATTCGGCGCAGCCCTGGACGCCGACGGCGATCCACTCCCCGATTTCGCCGACGACCTCGAACAAGCCTGGCGTCCACATATCGGCGGACGTGTGCGCGTGCTCGAAGTGGACTGCGCCCACGGAGATTTCGACCGCCCCGAGCACATGAGCACCGTGGGCCGCCTGCTGAACGACCTCCTGTAACCGCGGGCCGCCGGTCGCGCCTCGGTGGCCGATACCTATCCGCGTGCCGGAGTGGGGTCGGCGGGAGTCTCAGGCTGATGTGGACGGGTTGCGGCACCGGTACTCGGTGATACTATCTACCGGTAGTCGGTAGCACCGAGTACCGGCGAGGCCGGGCGGCTCGGAAAGCCGCACCTCGAAATTCCGGGAAGAAGGACGAACATCAGCATGCCCATCGAAGAAGCGATCCGGGTGCGGGGCCTGGAGAAGTCGTACAAGGAGGTGAAAGTGCTGCGCGGCGTGGACTTCGACGTCGAGCGCGGCAGCATTTTCGCCCTGCTCGGGTCGAACGGCGCGGGCAAGACCACGATCGTGCGAATCCTGTGCACTCTGCTCGGAGCGGATGCGGGGACGGCGAGCGTCAACGGATTCGATATCGCCACGCAAGCGGCGGAGGTCCGCGAATCCTTCAGTCTCACCGGTCAATTCGCCGCCGTCGATGAAATTCTCAGCGGGCGGGAGAATCTCGTGCTGGTCGCCCGGCTGCGGCATGTGCGCAATCCCGGCGCGATCGCGGACGATCTGCTGGAACGATTCGCGCTGACGGGCGCGGCCTCGCGAAAGGTCGCGACATATTCCGGTGGTATGCGCCGCCGGCTCGATATCGCGATGAGTCTCATCGGGAGCCCGCCGGTCATTTTCCTCGACGAACCGACCACGGGACTCGACCCGCAGGCTCGCATCGACGTGTGGGAGGCCGTGCGGGAACTGGCCGGGCAGGGCACGACCGTGCTGCTCACGACGCAGTATCTGGACGAGGCCGAGCAGCTCGCCGACCGGATCGCCATCCTGCACCAGGGCCGGATCATCGTGAACGGCACGCTCGCCGAACTGAAGCAGATGCTCCCGCCCGCCGAGATCGAGTACATCGAGAAACAGCCGACCCTCGAGGACATCTTCCTCACCCTCGTCGGCGACGAAGCACCGATGCGTAAGGACGCTCAATGAGAACGCATTTCCTCGCCGACACCGCCGTGCTGCTGGGACGGTCGCTGCGCCACATCACGCGCAGCGTGGACACCATCATCACCACCACGATCACCCCGATCGCGTTGATGCTGCTCTTCGTCTACGTTTTCGGCGGAGCGATCGAGTCCGGGTCGGATTCGTACGTGACCTACCTGCTGCCCGGCATTCTGCTCATCACGATCGCCTCGGGCATCTCCTACACCGCGTTCCGCCTCTTCCTGGATATGCAGGGCGGCATTTTCGAGCGCTTCCAGTCCATGCCGATCGCGCGGTCGTCGGTGCTGTGGGCGCACGTACTGACCTCGCTCGTCGCCAATGTCATCTCACTGGTGGTCGTGGTGCTGGTCGCGCTGCTCATGGGATTCCGTTCCGGCGCGGGGATTCTGGCGTGGCTCGCGGTCGCGGGTGTGCTGCTGCTGTTCACGCTCGCGCTGACGTGGATCGCGGTGATACCCGGCCTCACCGCGAAGTCGGCCGACGGCGCGAGCGCGTTCTCCTACCCGCTGATCTTCCTGCCGATGATCAGCTCGGCCTTCGTGCCCACCGATTCGATGCCCGGGCCGGTGCGCGCGTTCGCCGAGCACCAGCCCGTGACCTCGATCGTCGATACCGTCCGCGCCCTGCTCACCCGGCAGCCGGTTGGCGCCGACATCTGGATCGCCCTGGGGTGGTGTCTCGGCATCGTGGTGATCGCGTACTTCTTCGCGATCGCGGCGTACCGCCGCAAGATATCCTGACCGGCTCCGGTTCGCGGGCGCCGGTGCCGCCCGCGCGAATTCGATGAGTGGACGTGTCATCTGGTCGGGAACCCTACCACTGGGTGGTCGATTGACTTAATCTACTGACGACCTGGAGAACGGATCTCAGAAGATGGCACTTCCCAGCGCATCTGGTGACTCGAGGATGAACGACCACTCCCGTGCGTGGATCGCGCTCGGTTCGGACGTGGTCACACGACTATGCCCTGGAGTTTCGCGGTAGCGAGAATATTCCCGTAGCGCCGGAAAGCGCTGTCTCGCAAGGTCTCCGGACCATTGCGCCGTTCCCGCGTCCCATTTCGAATTCTCGGATCGTCGTCCTGCGCGCGATCCCTTTCCTGGAGTTTTCCATGACCGACGAAAGCACCGTTCAGCAGTTGCGCACCGAGGACGCCCGACCGGCGGATCTGGGTGGGCATCGGCCGCGCCGGATCCACGACACCTATTTCCCGGCGAGCACCGAGGAGGTGCGGCAGCACATCGTGTCGGCGGCTCGCACGGGAATTCCGGTGTACCCGTTGAGTACCGGTCGCAATTGGGGGATGGGTTCGCGCAACCCCGTGCGGGACGGCTGCGCGATACTGGATCTACGTCGCATGTCGGCGGTGCGGACACTGGATGTGGAACGCGGTTACGCGGTCATCGAACCGGGCGTCACCCAGCGCCGATTGGCCGATATGCTCGACGGCACGCCGTGGATGCTCAACGTCACAGCGGGCTGCGCGGACGCGAGCATCGTCGGAAACACCCTGGAACGCGGTGACGGCACGATCCGGCCCCGATCGGAGGACCTGCTCGGCCTCGAGGTCGTGCTCGGCACCGGTGACGTCATCACCACGGGCGGGCTCGATCGCAACGGTCGGCGGCCGGGCGCCACCTCCGGGCCGGACCTGACACGCGCATTCCTGCAGAGCAATCTCGGAGTCGTGACCGCGATGGCGGTCGCGCTGCTGCCGCGACCCGAGGCCGCGACCGTCGTGCACGCCACCGTTGCCGCCGACGCGCTCGGCGCCGCCGTCGACACGACGATCGAGCTCGGCCGGGCGCTGCGCCCGACCGACGGCATGCTGCGGTTGAAGGAGATCTTCGTCGTGCCCGCCGGAGCGGCCGTCCCGGACGGGGCCGATCCGGACCACGTGACCATCCAACTGCCGTTGCTCGGCTCCCGTTCCTCGGTGCAACTGGCCGAAAAGACCTTCCGCGCAACACTTTCCCGGACACCCGGACTCGCCGCACTGCGTACCGTCGCGGCCGAATCCGTCGCTTCCGCGGATCCGCTGTACCCCCAGGCGCAGTTCGCGCGCGGGATTCCCTGCTGCGCGAATCTCCAACGGCGGCTGGGGATCACCGCGTGCACCGACGTCGACGCGGCCGACACCGGCTGGCTGATGTTCCTGCCTGCCGTGCCCCTCGAACGCATCGCCATGACCAAGGCGGTCGAACTGTTCACCGAGGAGGCGCGACGGCACGGCACGACCGTCATGCTCGAATTCAACGTGATCTCCCATCACAGCACCAACCTGGTGGCGCAGATCCCGTTCCGCCGTGAACCAGCGGCGGTCGCGCGGGCCCACGCACTGCGTGACGCCGCCCGCGACCGGTTCCTCGACGCGGGTTTTCCGCCGTACCGCTCCGATATCGACCATGCCCCGAGAGAATTGGCCGATCGCGCCGCCACCTACAGCGACGGGCCCCTCGCCGCGCTGAAACAGATCTACGACCCGGCCGGAATCATCGCCCCGGGCCGATTCCTGGTAGCCGGCCGATGAGCACCACCGCGACATCGCCGGACAATGTCGATTGCGTCATTCTCGGGTCGGGCGTCGGCGGGGCGCTGCTGGCGTTGCTGCTGGGCCGCCGAGGGCAGCGAGTGTTGCTGCTGGAGGCCAAATCTCACCCGCCCGCCCGGGGCGCGGAGATTCTCAAGCCGCGCGGGATCCGGGTGCTCGCCGAACACGGTCTGCTCGACGAACTGCTGAACCGGGGCGCCCTGGAGCGCGTGATCATCGACTTCTATCACGACGGGTCGCTATTGCTGTCCTACGATTTCGCCGAGCACACCCGGCTCGGGCACTTTCTCATCGTGCCCTACGCCCGGATCGTGTCGGTGATTCTCGACGCGTGCGCGGAACTGCCGAACGTCGATATCCGATTCGGCCGCCGCCTGGTCGATCTGTGCAGCGAGCAGTTCCCGGTGTCCAGCGGACTGCTCGACGACGGAACCCGGGTTCGGGCACGGACATTCGTCGATGCGGGCGGATCGATGTCGGCGCTCAGCACGTTCGTCGAATCCATGCGGGACAGCAGCCGATACGGGCAGGTGCTGCGCATGGCGACGATTCCCGTCACCGCCAGTGTGCTGTCGCGCAATCGGCTCTATTTCAGCTCGACCGGCAGGCTCGCGTACTTCTATCCGGTCGACAGCGGCAAAGCCAGAGTATTCCTCGGGTTTCCCGGTGCGCAGGATGCGCTGATATTCGAACGGCCCTGTGACGACCTGGCCGCCCAGCTCGCCGATTTCGTCACGAAAAGCGGTGACGCCCTGGCCTTGCTGCGTGCCGATCAGTTCGTGCGGGTGCCGATATCGGCCTATACGAGCAAGCCGTATCATCGCGAAAACGTCGTCCTGCTGGGCAGTTCGGCGTTCTCGCCGCATCCCATGACCGGGCAGGGCATGAGCTACACGCTGGAGGACGCCACCGTGCTCGCCGAGATCCTGGCGGCGGCGACCGGCCCAGAGCACTTGGAACTGCTGCTGCAGGAACGGTACGAGGTCCGTCGCGCGCTGCACGGCAGGCTGGTCGCCTACGGTGACGCGCTGGCCGAGTCGTACCACGATCGCGACGCCTACCTGCGCGTACATGACCCGGTCCTGCACGGTGGGGACCGCTGAGCGCGGCCCCCGCCGTGTCGGGCGGGGGCCACGGGCGGTGTGGGATTCGCTAGTGCGGCTGCCCGGGCCTGGTGGCTCCGGCGTTGGTCACGGGGTAGCCGGTCTCCTTACGCCGCCGCATTCCCAGGAGGCCGCCCAGACCCAATAGGCCGAGCAGGCCCCAGAGGCCGGTTTTGTCGCTGTCGCCGCCGTTGTCGTGGTCGTCGTCGACGGTCGTCTGGGCGACCGGTGGTGGCGCGGGCGCCGGGTCCGCTTCCGCCGCCACCGCCGGACCCAGCGCGAGAACGAGGGCCGATAGTGGTACCGCGATTGTTCTACGCATGGTGAATCACTCCTTCCTCGTCGGTCTTGCCGACTTACCCACCGATTCGCCGCGAAAACGCTCGGCCCGCCGCATCATTTCTCGGGTTTTCCGGCTTTTCCATTGTTCTTCCCGCCATTACCGTGGTCCGGCTTGCCCTTACCGTTGCCGTGGGGTGTCGAAAAGGACGGCGCCGGAATACTCTCGGCCGGTTCGGGAAATACGGGCGAACAACCGCCGCCCCCGGGACAGAAGGGACCGTCGGCCGGGAGCGGCCGGCCGATTTCGGTCTGGGGGCGCGCGGGTTCGAACAGCGGCGGCGGCTCGGGGACGGTCGTCGGCGCGGTCCCGCTCTGGGGGACCGGCACCCGCTCCGGAGCGGTGTCGGTGCCGAGCGTGCCCGGCCGTCCGAACCACAGCGCCGCACCGATCGCCGCGGCGAGTAATGCCAGCGCGGTGACCGCGACGAGCGGTTCGGCCAGCGGTGCCAACAGCGCGGCCGGGCCGTATACCGAGACGCGGCGCATCCGGGCGGGCATGGCGGGCGTCGTGGCGACGGCGCTGTCGGCGGTCGGGGCGTCGCGGCCGGTGAGTGCGGTGTGCGCGGCGCCGGCGAACGTGCCGATCGCGGGCCAGCGTCGCCGCGGGTCCTTGGCCAGGGCGCGGGCGAGGATCGCGTCGATCGCGGCGGGCAGCGCGGGATTGATCGCGGTGGCCGGCGGCGGCTCCTCGGTCAGGTGCGCCCGCACCTGTCCCGCGGCGTCGGTGTCGACGAAAGGCTTTCTGCCGGTGAGGCATTCGTAGAGAACGCAGGCCAGCGAGTACTGGTCCGATCGGGCGTCGGCGTGGCCGTCGAACCGTTCGGGCGCCAGGTAGCCGAGCGTGCCGACGACATTGCCGTCGAGGGTGAGGGCCGGTTGATCGGCGCGGTAGGCGGTTCCGAAGTCGATCAGATGGGCCGTGCCGCCGGAGTCGACGATGATGTTGGAGGGCTTGACGTCGCGGTGTGTCACGCCCGCGCGATGGGCGGTGTCGAGCGCGGCGGCGATCTGGGCGACGACGGCCGCCGCGGTGCCCGGCGGCAGTGGTCCGTCCCGCAACAGCGCTGCCAGTGTGCTGCCGGGGATGTAATCCATGGCGAGGTAGAGGCGGTCGTCGATCTCGCCGAACGCGTGAACCCGCGGCAGGTGCGGGCTGCGCAGCTGCGAGACGAGGCGAGCCTCCCGGGTGAAACGCTGCCGGTGCGGAACCTCCACCGGGGCGGCCGCGAGTACCTTCAACGCGACCTCGCGGCGCTCGACCGTGTCGTACGCCAGCCACACCAGCCCGGTGCCCCCGCTGCCGAGCAGCCGATCCAGCCGGTAGCGCCCGAACCGGCGCTCCCCGGCATCGTCCGTCACGACCCGTTCGCCCCCGGTACGGCGAGCGCCACGAACGCTGTGGCACCGGGACGGCGGCGGGAAAGAGGTTCGCGCATCCGGTCATGGTACGACCGCGCCAGACGGGTGTCCGGCAGTGAAACGACATCACTCCGGTTCCCGGGTGCGGACACGTCGTCGCCCGGATGGCGCATGTTCTCGCCGGGAGCGGGTGGGGAGTGGCACATGCTGAGGTACTTCGCGGTCGGTTTGCTCGCGGTGGCCACGGTGGCGGTCGGGGTCGCCGCCGGGATGCCGGTCAGACCGGCACCGGCGCGTGCTGCTCGGCTCGTTGGGCCGGCTCGGCGCCGGGGTATTCCTCCTGCGGCGCAGGGGTTTCGGGGCGGCGGCCGCGCCGATACCACCACTGCAGGATGCCGAGTCCGACCAGTCCGGCGATCGCGGTGGTGATGCCGATCTTCCAGCCCGGCGGCCGCCAGGTGAGGACGAGGTCGGCGTCGCGGGTACCGGGTGGGATGTCGACGGTGGCGAAAGTCTTCGCCACCGCCCGTAACCCGATGTCGTGGCCGTCGAGGGTGGCGCGGTAGCCCGGCCACGCCAGCCGGGCGAACACGACCCGGCCGCCGGTGTCGGAGCTGACGCGGATGTGGCTGGTGAAGCTGTCGCGCGCGACGGAGGTGGCGGTGACGTCCGGAGTGTCGGCGACCAGGCCGTTGCGGGTGGAGATCGGTCCGTCGGTGCGTTCGAGCACCCAGATGTACTGGTCGTGGCCGGGGTAGTCGACCCACCGCCAGCCCGGTGGCGCGGGCCGGGTGGGAGCGTCGGGGTACTGAGCGCGTTGCAGCACCACGCGATCCACCTTCATCAGATCCACGATCGTGCGTCCGGTCTCCGGCTCGGTGGCGAAGGCGCGGCGGTAGGCGTCGGCGCAGGTACTGCCGTTCCAGCCCATGCACAGCAGCGAGCTGAAGGCGGCGTGGCCGATCGGGCTGTAGGCGTTGACGTAGTCCAGGCCGATCGCCTTGGCGTAGTTGCCGAAAGCGAGCGACCCCCACGCGCGATCGATACTCTCGTCCCGCGGTGCCACCAGCGCCCGGTCACCGAGTTGCAGTGTGACACCCGTGAAGTCGGGGAAGGCGGCGGCCATCTCCGAGCGCCGCTGCGGGAAATGGTAGGACATCGGAGTGGCGCCCTGCGCACGAACCTGATCGTAGGCGATGGGGAACATCGCCAGGATCGCCAGCGCGCACGCCACCGCGACGCCGCGGGTGCGGGCCAGCCACACCAATCCCGCGGTCAGCGCGGTGACGATCGCCGCGGCGACCAGATGCCGGACCACCAGATCCGGTGCGGCACTGCAACTCCGGACGAACAACAAGCCGATCAGCACGGCCGCCGCGAGTCCGCGGCGGCGCCGGTCGGCGAACGCGCCATAGCGACTGAGCAGCACGCACACCAGTACCAGCAGCCCGACCGCGAGCATCGGCAGCACCCGCCCCGGCCAGCGCAGCGGCCCGATGTGCCCCGGCCCGGCGGTCCACATCAGGAAAGTGAGCGCGAACAACGCGGGGCCGGTGAATTCCCGCGCGTCGCGCCGGACCGCGGACCAGTCGATGAAGGCCAGCAGCGGGATCACGAACCACGCGATGTACACCATCGGCAGCGGCTGGACGTACCCCCACCAGCCTTCGAACGCGGGCACGGTGCTGGGCAGGCTGGCGTTCAACGATTCCGACCACGGCACGTTCAGAAACGGGTCGTTGAGAATGCGCTGGTCGCCCCGCCAGGTCACCGACGACGACAGCATGCTCGGCAGGAAGGTCGACAGCCCGGCCAGCCCGGCGCACCCGGCCGCCAGCAGCAACCGCAGCGACGGCCGCCAAGCCCGCTGGTACACGACCTCCCCGACCGCGACCGCGGCGATCATGATCGCGGATTCGACTGCGGGAAAGATGTATTGGACCGAAATGGCCAGATACAGGTATGCGAAAACCGGTATCGGACCGCCGCGCCCGCGGGTGTACCGTACGGCCGCGGCCCAGGCGTGCAGCATCCACGCGGTCCCGGTGAGCGAGGTCGCCCAGCTGGCCTCGTCGAAGAACAGGAACCAGCCCGACAGCGTGAACCCCACGCCCGCGACGGCCGCCCAGTACGGCTCGGCGCGGTAGGCGAGACAGACGCGAAACACCCCCAGCGCGGCGATGATCGAGAAGACCAGCTTGACGACCGTCGCGTACACCGCGAGGTTGTCCATCGAGGGCGCGAGGACGTCGACCAGCAGCTGCGGCGGGTTGTACAGGCCCGCCTCCTCCATCGAGTAATTGCCCGACATCCATTCCCACGGCACCAGCGCCGGGAACCTGCCCTCCCGCAGGTGCCGGCCGAGCATCACCCACAGCGGCGCGTACTGGGCCTCGGTGTCGTCGGTGTAGAAGTGGCGCGGATCGGCCAGCAGTACCGACGCGTACCCCGCGACCACGCCGGCCACTGTGACCGAACCCCACCGGAAAACATCCGATCGAGGAGCGAATGCTGCGCGAATGCCCACGAGTCGCAGACACTACCCGATCACGAGCACTGAGCAACTGTTTCCATGAGCAGGTATCCGCCGGTCCGATCGAGCGACCGCTTGCCGCGGCGGGCGCGGGCGGGGGCAGGATGGAGCGTGGAGACACGGTGCGGTACGGAGGTTGTGATGGTGCGACGGCAAGCGGTGGCGGAGGAGTCGGTGGACGAGATCACCGACGCGCTGCTGACCGCGTCGCGTCTGCTGATGGCGTTGTCGGCGCGCTCGATCGCACACGTCGACGACTCGATCACGATCCCGCAGTTCCGCACGCTAGTGCTGCTGTCCACCCGCGGGCCCTCGAAGATCGCCGATCTCGCGGCCACGCTGAACGTGCAGCCGTCCACCGCGACCCGGATGGTGGACCGGCTGGTCGGCGCCGGGCTGATCGACCGCAAACCCAATCCGCGCTCGCGCCGCGAGCTGATCATCGAACTCAGCGCGCGCGGGCGCACCGTCGTCGACGCGGTCACCGAACGTCGCCGCCGGGAACTGGCCGCAGTGGTCGAACGCATGCCCGCCGCCGACCGCTCGGGTCTCGTGCGCGCGCTGACCGCCTTCACCGCCGCGGGCGGCGACCTGTCCGTCACGGCCGATACGATCTGAAATACGCTGTGGGCCGAGGAGTTCGACCGTCGGCGCGGCTATCGCTCCGGTGATCCGGGGTCGTGCGCGGCGTCGTCCCCGCGGGGGAGCAGGCCGCGGGCGACGAGGTCGGTGGCGGTGCGCAGGAGGGACCGTAGTTCGGATTCGTCACGGCCGAGGCTGTCCGGGCGCCAGCCGAGGCTGATCACGCCGTTCCAGCAGGCCCACAGGACGGTCGCCACCGCGTCGGGATCCACCGGACGGATGACCGCGGCGGCGATGCCCGCTCGCAGGGCCTCGACCATGCGCCGATTCTGTTGGGCCACAGCGCTTGCCAGTCGGTCGGCGAGGTCCTGACCCGCGGCGTACTGACCGGGCGCGCCCGGGAAGGCGAGCATCCGGAAGTACTCGGGGTAGGCGAGATAGAACTCCAGGTATTCCTCTGCGGCGGCGTAGAGCTGCTCGATGGGGGTGCGGTCGGTGGTGTAGGCGCGGTCCATGTAGTTGCGGTCGACGCCGAGGGCGCGCTCGACGACCGCGGCGTGCAGGCCCGCCTTGGATCCGAAGTGGTTGTAGATCGAGCCCACCGCGACCCCCGCGCGCCCGGCGATCTCCTCGACGGTCGTCTCCTCGACGCCCTGCTCGGCGAAGATCTCCTCGCCCGCGCGCACCAGGGACTCGATCGTGCGCTGTTTCCGAGGATCCATGCCACCTTCTTGTCATCGTTGCAAAAGACGGATCGCACCTGCTAGCGTAGTCGCCACCTTCTTGTAATGCTTGTAAAAAATCCTCGTATCGTTCCCGGGAGGTCGTCATGACTGCGCCACGCCAGCGTCCCGAAGTACTCGTCGCTCCCCTGGCCGTGCGGTGACCGGCGACTGGCGCCGCGTGCACGAGCACGTCGTGACGGCCTTCGCCGCGGGCTGGGATCGGTTGAGCCCTCGCGCTTTCGACGCCCTGCTCGCCGACGACGTGCGGCTCGTGCAGCCGCTGTTGCCGACCTGCACGGACAAACAGTCCTGGTGGGGGGAGGTCGAACGGTTGTCGGACCTGCTGCCCGACCTGCGCAGCGACGTCCTCAGATGGTCGGGGGAAGGGCCGGTGGTGTTCATCGAGCATCGCTTCACCGCCACGGTGGGCCGCCGCACCGTCAGCGTCCCCGCCGTCGACAGGCTGACGATCACCGAATCCGGTGTGATCACCCACCGCACAGCGTATTTCGACCCGGCGCCGCTCACGCTGGCGGTACTGCGCCACCCGCCCGCGTGGTGGCGCTGGTGGCGATCCGGTCTCGGCCCGCTGCTGGGCAGAAGGAGGTTACTCGACCGATGAACGACTGGCGCGACCCGGGCCTCGGCACGCCCGCCGAGGCCCGGTTGCCTTCGGGGACAGTGCGATACCACGAGCGCGGCAGTGGGCCGGTGATCGTCTTCGCACACGGTTATCTGGTCAACGCGAATCTGTGGCGCAAGGTGGTGCCGCTGCTGGCCGACGAATTCCGCTGCATCACACCGGATCTGCCGCTCGGTTCGCATCTGGTGCCGATGCGCCGCGACGCCGACCTGACGCCGCCCGGTATCGCGTGGCTGCTCGCCGACCTGCTGCGCGAACTCGATCTGCACGACGTGACCCTGTTCGGCAACGACTCCGGCGGCGCCTACAGTCAGCTCGTGGCCGCCGACCATCCGGAACGGCTGCGCCGCCTGGTGCTGAGCTCGTGCGAGACCCCGTACGACACCTGGCCGCCGTCGCCCGGCGGATTCGGGCTGCTCAAGGCCACGGCGGCCAATCGCGTGACCTACCGCGCGCTGTATCAGGCGCTGCGGCTGCGCCGAACCTGGCGCTGGCGCAACACCTACGGCTGGCTGGCGAAGTACCCGATCGAGCGGCAGGTGATGGAGAGCTACATCGGTCCGGTGCTGCGTAGTCCGCAGATCCGGTTCGACGGCCGCAAGGCCATCGGCTCGGTCTCCGACCGGTACACCAGGGCGGCCGCCGGACGGCTCACGAACAACTCGGAGCTGCCGATCGACATGATATGGGCGAGCGCGGACCACGTGTTCCCGCTGCGCCACGCCGAGCTCTACGCTCGCGCACTGCGCACCGAGGTGCGCGCGGTCCCGGACGCTTTCACCTATGTCACGGAGGATCAGCCCGAGCGCACCGCGGCATCGCTCGCCGCCTGCGTCCGGTCGGGCGCGACCGAGCGGCGACGAACGAACCGCTGAGGAAAGGGAGTCGACGCCCAACAAGCGCCTCTCGGCGAGTGGTCGCTCGTAGCGACTGAAAGGGGTGCGGCCCGGGGCTGTCCGGGCGCCGACAAGGGGTTCAACCGAGCGGGCGGGGGAGCTATTCCGGCGGTGCGGTGTGACGCGGCTTACGCCCGGTGACGAGGAATTCCGGAAGCGGCTTTTCGAGATGTGCTCGGATCATCGAGCGAGCGTCACCGCCATCCTCAAATAATTGTAAAGTCGCCGCTTCCGGTCTGCGGCCGTGATCGCCCGATGCTAGCTTCTGTGCGCGGATCCCGGGCACGAGTTCGGATCGCACGGACGATATTCGGTAGTTCAGCGGCTCGGCCCGCGGAGAGGGTCGGGCAATGACGCGACAGCCTGTGGTGCGAATTCTCGCCGGGGTGGCCGGCCGCAGCCTGAGCATGATGGTGGGAATGGCGAGCGGGGCCGTGGATGCGCTCGCTGACCGGCGCGCCGGGTGCGGGTCGACCGGTGCGCCGCCGTTGCGGCCGATCGTCGCCGGGGTCAGCGGCGGCGCGATCGCGGCCGCGGCGATAGCGCTCGGAATGACGCGGGATCGGGCGCGGCAGATCGCGATCGCCTATCCGGAATCCGAGGTGCTGGGAGCGAGAAGTTTTCGCGCTTTCCTGGCGCGCCGCGTGTTGTATCCCGATGCTCGAATTCGCGGGCTCGCCCATGCGGTCGTCGGCGATCGCACCTTCGCCGATTTCCTGCTGCCGCCGATATCGCCGGAGCGCGAGGCGGTGTCGGCTCTGCTCGTTCCGGTCTATTCCGCGGAATTCGGCACCCTGGTGTTGCCCCGAGACCTGCCGAAACTCGGCCTGCCGGACCTGCCGGTCGCCGACGCGCTCGTGGCCGCGACTCGGATACCGGGCGCGCTGCCCGCCGCCCCGGGCCTCGAGAACGTCTTCGACGGCGGCTGCCACCACCGCGTTCCCCACGACATCTTCGCGCCGCGGCGCGCGCTCGTGCTGGACCTCTACGGACCGCAGCCGTACAACAGCCGGGGCGGGCTGCTCTTCCCCGTCCTGCACCCGTCGCTGCGGGCAATTCCCAACCGGCCCCGGCCTTTTCACGACACCACCCTGCGCGAGGCGACCGTCTTCGCCCATCAGCGCTACGGTGCGGCACTGCGGACACCCGGGCGATCGCCGGCGGAGCTGTTCGACTCCGGCTACGACATCGCGGCGACCTGGGTCCGTTCCCGGACCGACGCACAACTGCGGAACGTGGTCGACCCGGATGTACTCGGACTGCCGGAACCGGCCGCCTGATCCGCGCTACAGCCCCGGACCGTTGAGGCCCTTCAGCAAACCGCAGACCTTCCACTCGCCGCTCTCCTTGACCAGGTCGTAGGTCAGGGCGTGGGTGGTGGGTTTGGCGCCGATCTTCAGCTGCGACTCGACGGTGAAGGTGCCCTTGTCGGCGCCGTCGGGCACATCGACGCTCTTCAGCGTCGTCTTGACCTCGACCTTCGGGCTCTTGGACGGCGTCACCGTCGTCCTGCCCGCGCTGTCGATCTTCGCCTTGTCCGCCTTACAGAGCAGGTCGCTGTTGTCCTTGCCCTCGCTCGCGCCGTCCACGAACCGCTGGGCGACGTCTCGCGGGCTGCTGGATGTCCCGGGCAGCCCGCCGCCGGAGAACAGGAAGAATCCGCCGACCACCGCGACGAGCGCCACAACGCCCGCGCCGCCGAGGATCCAGGGCAGCGGGCTCTTGCCGCCGCCCTGCGGAGGGTAGGGATACCCGCCGTACGGCGGCGGCTGGGCGTGGCCGGGCGGCGGGCCGTAGGGCTGCTGCGGCGCACCGTAGGGCGGCGGCGTCCCGTAGGACTGTTGCGGTGGCCATCCGCCGGGCGGCATGCCGGGGTGGGGCTGGTTCGGGTCCGTCACGGCGCCATTGAAGCACGCGAAAGACGTTGGGCGAACTCGGCGTTGGTGTTTTTACAGTCCGTTGAGGTGGCCGTCGGCGGGCACGGCGGGCCGGATGCGATGTCGGGTTCGGTGCCGAAAGCGTCGCGCCCGCTGCTCGAATCCGGGGCGAGCGGTCTCTACGCTGGGTGGGTCGCGCCGGGCTGTCGCTGGCGGCAGGTCGGCGCCGGGTGGGATCGAGCGAGGAGTACGACCGGTGTTTCAGATAGTGGCTCGGGCGGTCATTGCCGTGGAGGTCCTGACAATGAACGGGGCGCGGCACGAGGGCAGACGAGCGGCAACCGCCGCGGCGGGCCGTGTGAATGCCGAGTGAGAGCCCGTCGGATCGGCGGGTGCGGCTGCTGATCGTCGAGGACGACGAGGATGTCGGCGACGCCCTGGTGGAGGTGCTCACCGAGCACGGCTACCACGCCGAGCGCAAGACCCGCGGCCTCGATCTGCTTGTCGGACACCGGCATTACGATGTGGTCGTCCTCGATCTCGGGCTGCCCGACTGCGACGGCCTGCGGGTGCTGCGGCAGCTGCGTGAGGTGTCGGCGATTCCGGTGCTGATCCTCACCGCGCGGGACGACGAGCGCACGATCGTGCGCGGCCTGCGCGGCGGCGCCGACGATTATCTGGTCAAGCCGCCGCGGGTGGGCGAGTTGATCGCCCGTATCGAACTGGTCTCCCGGCGCGTGGGTGTGGCGTCGGGCCCGGAGTCGTCGGTGGTCGTCTCGGGCGACGTGCGGGTGGACCTGGCGGCGCGCGAGGTGGTGGCGGGCGGCGTGCCGGTGACGTTGACCCAGAAGGAATTCGACCTGGTCGCGGCGCTGGTGGAGCGCCCGGGTTCGGCGGTGAGCCGCGAGGTGCTGATGGACCGGGTGTGGGGCGACGCCTTCGCCGCGGTGTCGCGGTCGCTGGACGTGCACATCTCCACCCTGCGCGGCAAACTCGCCCGGCCGGGCCTGATCACCACGGTCCGCGGTTTCGGCTACCGCTGGGGCCGGTGACGCGAGAGTGGGAACGTGCGCAGACAGTTACTGGTGATCCTGCTGTGCTTCGCCGCGTTCGCGGTGACCGGCTTCGCGGCCCCGCTGGCGGCGACGAGTTCCACGGCCAGAACCCAGCGGCTGTGGTTCGACCGGTACGTGGACGCCGAGTGGTTCGCCGATCTGGCCGTGCACGCCATGGCGACCGGCGACCGGTCCGCCCTGGACACCGAGATGCGGCGCTACCACGACCTCTATTCCGATCGCGTCCTCGTCGTCGACGCCCGTGGCGGCGAGTTCGCCAATACCGGCGTGGACACCGCGGACGCGCGCACTGTCGCATCGCTGGCGGCGGTCCGTAGCAATCGGCACGCGGTCCAGCCGCCACATCGGTTGCGGCCGTGGGATTCCGACAGCATGCGGATCACCCATCCGATCGGGGCCGGTATGCAGGTCGGTGGCGCCGTGCTCATCGAGGCCTCCACGGTGCGGGCCAAGCACGACATCCTCGACCGCTGGGTGCTGATCTCACTCGGGACCTGGACGGCGTTGCTGCTGTGCACCGGTGTGGCACTGGTGGTCACCCGGTGGGTGCTGCGGCCGCTGGCGCGGCTGTCGGGAGCGGTGACCGCGCTGGCCCGGACCCTGCCGCGCCCGGCCGCGGCGGCGGCGCCCACGGTGATCACCCGGAATTACGGCGGTCCGCCGGAGGTGCGGGAGCTGGCCGGTTCCTTCGAGGCGATGGCGCAGGCGGTGGGCGAGGCGGTGGACGCGCAGCGCCAGCTGGTGGCCGATACCGCCCATGCCATCCGGAACCCGTTGACGGCGCTGGCTATTCGGCTGGATCAGCTCGGCCGTTCGATTCCCGAGCAGGCCGTGCTGTCGTTGCGGCGGGCCGTCGCGCAGGTGGAGCGGCTGCAGGCGGTGCTGGACGGAATGCTGCGGCTGGCCGCCGCCGAGACGCCCGCGGGATTCGGTGCTGGACAGGCGGATTCGGATTTCCCGAGCCGCTGCGAGGCGGTGCGGATCATCGACGACCGAGTCGAGTCCTGGCAGCCGGCCTGCGCGGCGGCGGGGGTGACGGTGACGTCGGTCCTGCCGCCCCGGGAGGTGGAGGTCGCGGTTCCCGAGGACGCACTGGTGCAGATTCTCGATGTGCTGCTGAGCAATTCGTGCCGATACGCGGGCGCGGGAGCTCGGGCGGAGGTGGCGTTGCGTGTGGCGGGCGACGCGGCGGTCGTCTCGGTGACCGACGACGGCGCCGGTGTCGCGCCGGACGAGCTCGACAAGCTGACCACCCGCTTCTACCGCGGCACGGCCGCCGCGGCGGGCGGGACCGGGCTCGGACTGCCGATCGCGGCCGCCTCGGCGCAGCGTCACGGCGGCGCGCTGACGGTATCGGCGGTGCACCCGCACGGCTTGCGTGCGTCGGTGCGATTGCCGCTGGGGCGCGTCGCCGACTGACCGAATCGGTCAGCCGTGCTCGTCGCGATACTGCGCCGCGGCGGCAGGGTGTAGTGGAACGGTTCCGGTGCCGACCAGCCAGCGGCGGTTCAAGAAGTGAAATCCCAATGCCTGCGCGGGCATCAGTCCGTCGGCGCTGCGCACGAGGAGCCTGGTGATCCTCGCGACCGTCGCGTCGGGGAGTCCGGATCCGGCCAGGAGCAGGTTCGGCACGCCGATCGTGGCGAGGCCGGGGCTGCCGGGGTAGGCGTCGGCGGGTATCGCGACCCGGTCGTAGTCGTATCCGAACCGCTGCCGCAGCGCGGGGACCGCATCGCCGAGATCGATGAGCCGGGCCCGCCCGGGGATGTCCGGTCCGGGCGTCGGGATGCCGCCGCCCCACACGATCGCGTCCACGGTTCCGGTGTGCAGCATGGCCACCGCGTCGGACAGTTCATGGTTGCCGGTCACCACATCGCGGCCGGGATCCAGGCCCGCGGTGCGCAACACGCGCTCGGCGGTCACGGCCGCGCCGGATCCCTCGACCCCCAGATCGATTCGCGCGCCGCGCAGTTCACCCACCCGCCGGATCGGGCTGTCGGCGGGCACCGCCAAGTGGATGTAGGTCTCGTAGAGCCGCCCGATCGCCCGGGTGCCGATACCGGTCGAGGTCACCGTATCGGCGAGCGACAGCGCGGCGTCGATCTCGCCGCGGGCGAGCATGTCCAGATTCGCCCGCGATCCGTCGGTGACGATCGGCTCGATACGCACGGTGCCCTCGCGCGCCGCGGCGTGCGCGAGCAGGTGCGCGAATTCGTGGAACAGCCCGCCCGGCCGGCCGGAGCCGAGCCGGACGGACGCGATCGGGTCTCGGGCGCAGCCGGGGATCGCCAGCGCGGCGGCCAGACCGAGGAATGCCCGGCGTCGAAGCGGGGGAGCGCCGTGCCACATCGATGGTGCTCCTGATCGTCCGCCTCACCCGGCCCGCTCGGCGGCCGTCGTATTCGGGTCATTGCAGCCGGATCCCGGACGCCCTGTCAACGAGGTGCCGCCGCCGCTGGGAGCAGGCCGGGCGACCTAAGCTGTGGAACGGAGTGCGAAGTTCGAGCCGAATGGTCGGTTCACACGCGAAAGGAACGCGCATGATCGCTGTCATCGCCGAGTTGATCGTCCAGGACGGGAAGGGCGCCGAGCTGGAGGCCGTCGTGGCCGATCTGGTCGGGCAGATCGAGCGCAACGAGCCGGGCAACCGGGCGTACCGGCTGGTGCGATCCCAGAGCGACCCGAACTCGTACCGGATCTTCGAGCTGTACGACGACCAGTCCGCGCTCGAGGCGCACGGCAAGTCCGAGCATTTCCGTGCCGCGGGTCAGCGGCTCGCACCGCTGCTGGCCGGCGCGCCGAAGATCGAGTACTTCGACGCAGTGTGACCGATTTTCACGCGCGCAGGCTGGGCCGGTAGACGAGTTCCTGGATATTGCCGTCGAGGGCGCGGGTCTCGATCAGCTCGAGGTCCCCGTCTTCCCGGTGATCACCGGGAACAGCGTCACCTGGACGCGGTCGGCCAGTAGAGGTCGCCGGTCAGCGTGGTCGACACCACGGTGGCCGAAAGATTCGGCTCTCCTCGCGGACGGTCCGGCCTGCGTACTCATGCAGACCGGAAGCCGCCGCGATATCTTCGCCGAGCGTTGCCGGGTGTCAGTTGGGCAGGTAGCAGCGGTCGGCCGGGAGTGATTCGGTGGTTCCGGCCGGGACGGAGATCTTGGCACAGGCCAGCGTGGGGTAGGAGCTGGGTGTGTCGGAGTCGGCGGGAAAGTCGGCGCAATAGGTGAGGGCGAGGTGGTCGCCTTCGGTCACCTCGCGGTCGAGGGTGAAGTCGGCGGGGGCGGGCTCGCGCGCCGAGAGCGAATTCTGTTGTTGGTCACCGTCGATCAACAGGGTGCATTGCACGGTGCCGCCGGGCAGGTCGGTGCTGATCCGGCTCAGGGTCGCGGTGACAGTGGCTCCGGACACGGTCAGGGATGCGCTGCTGGGTGGAACGATGGTCGCCCCGGCCAGGCCCGGGACGGCGATGACGGCCGCGGATGATGATGCGACGACAAACCCTCGAAGTATGCTGCGTGCGATCATGGGCGGAATCTAGCCTGCTGCGGGCCTGAAATTTCCCACTGCTGAATACATTCCGCGTGTCGTGTGCGTGTCGTGATCATTCTGGTGCGGGTGCCGGATCGTCGGCGCGCCGTGGGGGCCCGATGCGGTATACCTCGGGGTACGGATGTTCGGATGTCAACGCACAAGGAGGCTTTGCCGTGCCAGACGGTCAGTTCGACCTGCGCACCGGCGTGCCGCACTCGGCCCGGATGTACGACTACTTCCTCGGCGGCAAGGACAACTACGAGGCCGATCGGGACGCGGCGGAGCAGGCCTTACAGCAGTTTCCGGCGGTGCGCGTGACCGCGCGCACCAATCGGGAGTTCATGCGGCACGTCACGCGTTATCTGACCGGCCAGGGCATCCGCCAGTTCCTCGACATCGGCACCGGCATCCCGACCGCGCCGAACCTGCACCAGGTCGCGCAGGAACTGGCGCCGCAATCCCGCGTCGTCTATGTCGACAACGACCCGATCGTGCTCGCGCACGCCCGGGCGCTGCTGGTGAGCGCGCCCGAGGGCCGCACGGCCTACGTGCAGGCCGACGCCGGGGACCCGGCGGCCATCCTGGCCGCGCCGGAACTGACCGGGACACTGGACCTTTCGCGGCCGGTGGCGGTGTCGCTGATGGCGCTGCTGCACTTCCTGCCCGGCGATGTGTACGAGATCGTGCGGACGCTGATGGAGCCGCTGGCGCCCGGCTCGTATCTGGCGATGTCGCACGTGACAACGGAATTCGACGACGGCCCCGACGATCCGGACGGCATGGCGCGTCTGCTGCGGGTCTACGTGGACCGCGGGATTCCGGTGCAGCCGCGTACGCGGGCCGAGGTGGCGAGGTTCTTCGACGGCCTGGAACTGGTCGAACCCGGTGTCGAGGTGATCCACCGCTGGCGCAACGAGGGCATCGAGCACCCGCCGAGCCACGACAAGCGGGTGTCGCTCTACGGCGCGGTCGGGCTGAAGCGCTGAATATGGATCGCCGCCCCGACCCGTCGCGGCCGCCGAGCGGCGGTGGCCGGACGGCACCGATCGTCGCCGTGCTCGCCGGGATGGTGGTGATGCTGGGTGTCGGTGTGGCAGTGGGCATTCTGGTCGGCCGCGACAGCGGCGGGTCCGGCGGCGTGGCGGCGACCGCGGTCGCCGCGCCGCGCACCTATTCGATGAACAAGGTCACCAACGCGTGCGAACTCGTCGACGCCTCGCCGCTGACCAAGTGGTCGTCCGTGCCGAAAGGTGAACCGGAGCACCGCGAGACCCGGCCGTCGGTCTACGGTGCGGGCGGTCTGCGCTGCGATATCGCCTATACGAGTCCGGGTGAGCTCTCCCTGAACGACGCCGGGATGCGCGTCGAGGCCGAGTTCACCAGCGGTGACGCGCCACCGTTCTACGACCACTGGCAGCACAGCGATGTGGTCACCACCGGGGCGAGATCGGCGTCGGGCGTTGTCACCGGACTCGGCGCGCAGGGCTATTGGCATTCCGAGGTCGAGGGCACCCTCGTCACCAGAACGACCTACGTCGTCTGTGTGCGAGACGCCAACGTCTCGGTGCGGGTGGCGCTGAATCTCGATCGCGAACAGGACGCCCTGCCGATGGTCAGCGACGCGGAACTGGACGGGATCGCGCGCGCCCAGGTGCGCCGGACGCTGGACGCCCTGGCGGAATAGCGATCGGATCGGCCTGACCACAATCCTGTCGCCGCGCGCCCGCTCCTGCGACCCTGGCAGGACCGGTGGCGCCCGCGATGAGGGAGGGCGCCACCGCGGCGGCCCTATTCGCGCGGATCCCGCGCGGCCGCGACGATATCGGCCAGTTCGCGGTCGGTCTCGCCGAGTTCGCCCTCCGGTT
Source organism: Nocardia wallacei (assembly GCF_014466955.1). Lineage (NCBI taxonomy): Bacteria > Bacillati > Actinomycetota > Actinomycetes > Mycobacteriales > Nocardiaceae > Nocardia > Nocardia wallacei. Next base: position 3,440,161 of record NZ_AP023396.1, read on the forward strand.
CGTCCGCGCGGCGGCCGCGCACGTACAGCCACTGCAACAGCCCCGTGCCCAGCACTCCGGCGGCCAGGGCGGCGGCACCGATCTTCCAGCCGGGCGGGCGCCAGGTCAGATTCAGCTCGGCGTCCCGGGTTCCGGCGGGGATATCCACGGCGACAAAGGATTTCGCGACCGTGGTGAAGGGCAGCGGCTTACCGTCGAGAGTGACCCGGTAGCCGGGCCAGCCCAGCCGCGCGAACACCACCCGGCCGCCGGTGTCGGAGGTGACGCGCACGCGACTGGTGGTATCGGACTCGGAAAGCGAAGCGGCGGTGACGTTCCGGGTGTCGGCGACGCGGCCGTTCACGGTGGACACCGGCCCGCCGGACCGTTCCAGCACGTCGATATAGCGTTCGTGCCCCGGATAGTCGACCCACCGCCAGCCCTCGGGCGCGGGCTGGTCGCGGGCGCCGGGAAACAGCGCCCGCTGCAGCACGACCCGGTCGACGAGCATCAGATCGACCAGGGGGCGGCCGGTACTCGGCTCGGGCGCGAACATGCGGCGGTAGGCGTCGGGGCACACGCTGGAATCCCAGCGCATGCACAGCATCTCGCCGAAGTAGTAGTGCCCGGTCGGGGTGTACCCGTTGACGTAGTTCAGCTCCATATCCTCGGCGTAGTTGCCGAAAACCAGTGAGCCGTAGGCGCCTTCGAGATTCTTCTCGCCAGGTTGCAGCAGCCCGCGCTCGCCCAGCTGTACCGTGGTGCCGGTGAAGTCGGGGAACGCCGCCCGCGCCTGGGCGCGGTTCGCGGGCAGATTCCACGGCATCGGGGTCGGCTGCGCGGCCTGGACCTGATAGTAGGCGATCGGGAACATGGCGACGATGGTCAGTGCCGCCGCCGCGGCGGCCCCCTTGCGTGAACCCAGCCAGACCACGGCCGCGCCCACCGCGGCGATCGCCACCGCGGCCGTGACGTGCCGGACCACATTGTGCGGATCGGCGGAGAACGACCGCACCCACAGCGCGAGGACCAGCACGGCGGCGGCGACACCGCGCGAACGCAGGTCCCGGACGGTGCCGAAGCGGCCGAGCAGCACCCCGACCAGCACCAGCAGGCCGATAGCCAGCATCGGCAGCACCCGCACGGGCCAGCGCAGCGGTCCGATGGTGCCCGGCCCCGCCGTCCACATCAGCATGATCACCGCGAACAGCGCGACCGCCGACAGTTCCCGCCACGCCGACCGCGCCCGCCGCCAATCGATGAAGGCGAGGGCCGGGATCAGGAACCACGCGATGTAGGTGACCGGCATCGGCTGGATATAGCCCCACCAGGAGGTGAAGGCGGGCAGCGTGCTGGGCAGGCTGGCGTTGAGCGATTCCGACCAGGGGACGGTGAGGAACTGGTCGTTGCGGATCTCGGCGGTGCCGCGCCAGGTCACCTTCGCCGCCAGCATGCTCGGCAGGAAGGTGAGCAGACCGGCCAGTCCGGCACAGGCCGACACGAGCGTCAGCCGCAGCACCGGTTTCCACGCGCGGCGGTACACGAGCTCCCCGGCGGCCACCGCGACCAGCATCAGCGCCGCTTCGACGGCCGGGAAGATGTACTGCGTGGAAATGGTCAGGTAGAGATACACGAACACCGGGATCGGGCCCGCCCGGCCGCGGGTGTAGCGCACCGCCGCCGCCCAGGCGTGCACCAGCCACGCCGTGCCGGTGAGCGCGGTCATCCAGCTGGCCTCGTCGAAGAACAGGAAGAAGCCCGAGAGCGGGAAGGCGATGCCCGCCGCCGCCGACCACGCCGGACGGCCGCCGTAGACCAGGCAGATCCGGTAGACGCCGAGGGCGGCGATGATGGCGAAGGCCAGTTTGACGATCGTCGCGTACAGCGCCAGATTGTCCATCGAGGGCGCGAGCAGATCGATGAGCAACTGCGGCGGATTGAACAGGCCCGCATCGTCGATGGTGTTGTTGCCCGACATCCACCGGTCCGGCCACAGCACCGGGAACTGCCCGTTGCGCAGGGCTCCGCCCAGCGCGACCCACAGTCCGGTGTACTGGGATTCGGTGTCGTCGGTGTAGAAGTGGCGCACATTGGCCAGCAGCACCGCGGCGTAGCCCGCGACGACGCCGACGACCGTGACAGCCGCCCACCGATAGACCGCCCGCCGCGCGGAACCCCGTGTGGCCGCCGCGGGTTCGGCCGGCGTCACCTCCGACACCGTACTGTCCGTCACGAGTCCCTCACCCTACCGATGTCATGCCGCGAGGACGAACAGCTTCTCGCGGCCGCCGGCGATCAGCGACCGGCGCAGGATCCGGGACTCGTAGCGGCTGAACAGTTCCTCCAGTGTCTGCTCGGTGAAGCGGTGGTCGCGCGCGCCCGCACCGGCGTCGGTGTAGCGCCGCGCGGCCGCCGCCACGACGCGATTGTTGCTGGAGGCCAGGTTCCGGATCGGCTCGGACACGATCACCCGCTCGCGCGCGGCCGCCAGCATCCGCTCGAGCACGGGCACCGGCTCGGGCAGGAACTGATAGAGGCTCGCCTGCATCACGACATGGTCCGCGGCCGGGAGCGGGACATCGGCATCGACATCCCACACCGTGCCGTGCCCGCCCGCGTCCTCGAGCCGGGCGATGAACCGGTCGTTGAGGTCCAGGCCGGTGTAGCTGCCCGTCCGCCCGCGCAGGTAGCGGGTGTAGAGCGTGGCCGGGCCGCAGCACACGTCCATCACCTCGGCACCGTCCGGGATCAGGTCGGCTATCGCGCGATAGCGGGACCGGTAGTGCCGCCCGTACAAGCCGCGCATGAGCAGCTCGTAGACGGTGGCGTTGCGGTAGACCGGGCTCGTTCCCACACATGTCCCCTGCGGCTGTCGGTAATCAGCTACCGCGCCGGATACTACGGCCCGCGCGGTGCGCTGTCGACGCAAATGTCCGTTTTCGGCGGGGCGGGGCCCGTGGTCGTCGGGCCGAATGCGCTGCTCGCGGTCCGGTGCGGCAATTTTTTCGCAATTGGTAATCCGACGCCGATGAATCGGTCGTGCCGAACGGTTGCTTCGATATGGAACGACCCCCAGTTTTCAGGGGCCTAGGTTTTCGGGTTATTGCCAGTGTCCGGATCGATGCCTACTGTCGGAGCGGTCGGAATTCGCACGCGGGTGGGGAGGCCCAGCATGACCAATCCTTTCGACGACGACGAGGCCGTCTTCTCGGTTCTGGTGAATGACCAAGGGCAGCACTCGCTCTGGCCGGAATTCGCCGAAGTTCCCGCGGGCTGGACCGTGGTGTTCGGTGTCGCGGCACGTCAGGACTGTATCGACTATATCGAGCAGCACTGGACCGACATGCGTCCGGCTTCGATTCGCGGCTGATCAATTTGTTGGTCGAATGACCGGCATTCTTGTGAGTTCGACAATTCCGCGTCGAACTCTGCGTGCATATCGGCGATAACGCCGACCTGGCAAGGAGTTCGAGCATGACTATGGAGTCGATTCGATTCGATCTTTCCCCGGATCTGATCCCGTTGTCGACAGCGCAATACGGGGTCTGGTTCGCGGACAAGGTGTCCGACGGAATGCCGATAAACATCGCGCAGTACGTCGATATTCGGGGCGAGGTGGACGCCGCCGCGTTCGCCGAGGCGGTGCAGGCGGCGGGCCTGGAGCTGGGCTCGGGCTACCTGCGCATCGTGGAGGTCGACGGCACGCCCTACCAGCGCATCGATCCCGATCAGGCGTACGACGGAAGTGTCGTCGACTTCGGCGAGCACGCCGATCCCGAGGCCGCGGCGCTGGCGTGGATGCAGGCGGACTGCGCCGCGCCGGTGGACCTGCAGCGCGACACCCTCGCCGAGACCAGGCTGCTGCGTCTGGGCGATCGCCATTACTACTGGTACTCGCGCATCCATCACGTCGCGATCGACGGATACGGCGGTCTCACGCTCAGCTCGCGCATCGCCGAGCGGTACAACGCCCTGCTCGCGGGCCGGGAGCCGGCGCCGCTGCGGGCCGCGACGCTGCGGCAGATCCACGCCGACGAACAGGCGTACCGCGCCTCCGAGCGATTCGGCAAGGACCGTGAATACTGGGCCGAACGCACGGCGGGACTGCCGGACGCGGTGAGCCTGGCGGGCCGCACCGCCGACCCCGCGCCCCACGATCTGGTGTCGACGACCCAGCTGTCGGGCGCGATCGCCGACCTGCTGCGGGTGGCGGCCGCGGAATACGGCGCGAGCGCGGCGCAGCTGGTGGTCGCGGCGCTGGGAAGTTACCTGGCGCGCATGACCGATTCCGGCGATATCGCGCTGAGCCTGCCGGTCGCGGCGCGCACCACCGCCAAGCTGAAGAACTCCGCCGGGATGCTGGCCAACCTGCTGCCGATCCGGCTGCGCATCGATGCGCGCACCTCGGTGGGCGAGGTGGTCGCGGCCGCCAACCGCGAGCTGACGGGGGCGCTGCGGCATCAGCGCTACCGCTACGAGGACATCCGCCGCGACGAGGCGCTGAGCGGCAGCGCCGCGCTCGGCCGCGGGTCCACCTTCGGCCCGATCGTCAACATCGTGTTCTTCGACGCCGACATCGAATTGGGTGACGCCACCGGCACCTATCACATCCTGCGTTCGGGTCTGCTGGAGGATCTGCAGGTCAATCTGGTGCAGAGCGGGGCCGACGCGCCGCTGTCGATCGAGTTCCACGGCAACCCGCATCTCTACACGCAGGACGAACTCGACGCCCACCATCGCCGATTCGTCTCCTATCTCGAACGGTTCGTCGGCGCGGACCCGGCGCTGCGGCTGCGCGACCTCGATCTGCTGTCGGACGACGAGCGCCGGATCGCGTTCGACGCGCGGCCGGGCCTGGACACCGTCTCGACGCTCGCGGAGGTGTTCGACCGGTGCGTAGCGGAGTCGCCGGAGGCGACCGCGGTCGTGCTGGGCGAGACGGAGCTGACCTATCGCGAACTCGACGCGCGCGCGAACCGGCTCGCCCGGCTGCTGATCTCGCGTGGGGTGGGGCCGGAGTCGCTGGTGGCGACGGCATTGCCGCGGTCGGTGGCGGCGGTGGTCGCGGTGTGGGCGGTGGCGCGGACCGGTGCGGCGTTCGTGCCGATGGATCCGGCGCACCCGCGCGAGCGGATCGCCTACATGGCCGCGGCGTCGGGCGCGCGGTACGGCCTGACCATCGCCGAACACGCTGCGCGACTGCCGGATTCGGTCGACTGGCTGGTGCTGGACGCGGAGGTGACCGGCGCCGATCGCCCGAGCGCCGAGCCGATCACCGACGCGGAGCCGATCACCGACGCCGAGCGGATCGCGCCCGTGCGGGCCGAGCACCCGGCCTATGTCATCTTCACCTCCGGGTCGACCGGCCGTCCGAAGGCCGTCGTGGTCGGACATGCCGGGCTGGCGAATGCGATCGATGAGCAACGCCGCCGCTTCGGCGTCACCGCGGCATCACGCGTACTGCACACGGCGTCACCGAGTTTCGACGCGTCGGTGTTCGAGATGCTGATGGCCTTCGGGTCCGGCGCGACACTCGTCGTCGCGCCGCGCGACACCTACGGCGGCGACGCGCTCGCCGAACTGCTGCGCGCGCAACGGGTTACCCACCTCGTCGTCACGCCGACGGTGCTGGCGACCATGGAACCCGGTGGTCTCGCGGATCTGCGGGTCGTCGCGGTCGCGGGGGAGGCGTGCCCCGAACGGGTCGTGCGAATCTGGAGCACGGGCCGGGAGATGTTCAACCTCTACGGCCCCACGGAGGCGACGATCTGGACCACGGCCTCCGCGCCGATGCGGCCGTCCGATCCGGTCACCCTGGGCCGCGCGATCCGGGGCGCGGGCGTCGTCGTGCTCGACAGCTGGCTGCGTCCCGTCCCGGTGGGTGTCTCGGGTGAGTTGTACGTGTCCGGCCCGCAGCTGGCGCGCGGATACCTGGGTCGCCCGGATCTCACCGCGCAACGCTTCGTCGCCGACCCGTACGGCGCGCCCGGCGCCCGCCTGTACCGGACCGGTGACCTGGTCCGGTGGACGCCTGCGGGCGATCTGGAATACCTGGGGCGCACGGACTTTCAGGTGAAGGTGCGCGGCCTGCGCATCGAACTCGGTGAGATCGACGCGACGCTGGAGGAGCAGGACGGCGTGGCCGCCGCGGTCACGGTGAACCGGCGCACCGCGGCGGGCGCGGAGGCGCTGGTGTCCTATGTCGTCGCCGAACCGGATCGCGAACTCGACACCGTGGTGCTGACCGCCGCTCTGGCGCAGCGGCTGCCCGAGTACATGGTGCCCGCCGCCATCGTCCCCGTGGACCGGATGCCGCTGTCGCCCACCGGCAAGCTGGATCGTTCGGCACTGCCCGACCACACCTTCGACGGCGACAGCGAGTGGCGCGCACCGGTTTCCACCGTCGAGGCGACGCTGGCCGAGGTGTTCGCCGAGGTGCTCGGGGTCGACAAGGTCGGTGTGGACGACAGCTTCTTCGCGCTCGGCGGCGACAGCATCATGTCGATCCAGCTGGTGGCGCGCGCGAAGGCGCGCGGCGTGGTGTTCACCCCGCGCGAGGTGTTCCAGCGGCGCACGGTCGCCGCGCTGGCGGCGATCGCGCGCCGGTCCGGCGACGCGCAGCCCCCCGCCCTCGCCGAGCTGACCGGCGGCGGCGTCGGGACGATGCCGCCCACGCCGATCGTGCGCTGGATGCTCGCGCGCGGCGGCGGCTTCGACCGGTTCCACCAGTCCCTGGCGCTGCGGCTGCCGGTCGGAGCCGACCGGGACGGTCTTGTGAAAACCGTTGCGGCCGTGGTGGACCACCACGACATGCTGCGTTCGCGCCTGATCGACAGCGAGGACGGTCCGAGGATCGTGGTCGGCGAGCCGGGCTCGGTCGACGTCGCCGCGCTGCTGCGCCGGGTGGCCGTGAACGGACCGGCCGAGGCGCGCGCGGCGGCGGAACGGGAACGTGTCGCGGCGGCCGGCCAACTGGACCCGGCGGCGGGCGCGGTGCTGCGACTGGTCTGGCTCGACGCCGGTCCCGGCGCGGCCGGATGGCTGATCGTGGTCGCGCACCACCTCGCCGTGGACGGCGTCTCCTGGCGAATCCTGGTGCCGGACCTGATGTCCGCGTGGGCGCAGGTGTCGGCCGGGCAGCGGCCCGCGCTACCGCCCGTGGGCACCTCGATGCGGCGGTGGGCGCACGCGCTGGCCGAGCTGACGCCGCAGCCGGAGGAGGCCGACTACTGGGCCGACGTGCTGAGCGGGCCGGATCCACTGCTCGGTGCGCGCGCCCTCGACCCGGCGGTCGACGTCGCCGCGACGGTCGAGCGCCTCGACCTCACCGTCGGGCCGGAGGTGACCGCGGCACTGACCACCACCGTGCCCGCGGCATTCCACGGCGGCGTGCACGACGGCCTGCTGGCGGCGCTGGCGGTGGCGGTCACGGTGTGGCGGGCGCGGCGCGGCGTGACCGCGCCGGACACCCTCGTCCAGCTGGAGGGCCACGGCCGCGAGGAGTCCGCGGTGCCGGGCGCCGACCTGTCCCGCACCGTCGGCTGGTTCACCACCGCCTACCCGGTCCGGTTGCGGCTCGGTGCGATCGATGCCGAGGCGGCGTTGGCGGGGCGAGCGGCCGCGGGCGAGGCGATCAAGGAGATCAAGGAGCAGTTGCTCGCCGTACCCGGCAACGGGCTCGGCTACGGACCGCTCCGGTGGGCGTCCGGGGCGCTCGGCTCGACCGGCACGCCGCAGTTGTCGTTCAACTATCTCGGACGCACCGCGCTCGGCGAGATGTCCGGTGCGGCAGCCGAACTCGGCTGGCTGCCGACCACCGACCTCGGCACCGGCTCGGCCGGGGACAACGACGACGCGCCGGCGACCGCCGTCCTCGACATCACCGCGATCGTCGCCGACGGCGACGCGGGAGAGACGCTGCGGGCCTCGTTCGGCTACCCGACCGGCGTCCTGTCCGCCGACGACGTACGGGAGCTCGCGCTGCTGTGGGAGCGAGCCTTGTCGGCGCTGGCCGCCCACGCGGGCACGCCGGGTGCGGGCGGACACACACCGTCGGACTTCGACCTGGTCACCGTGCGGCAGCACGAGATCGAGGAGTGGGAGTCGCGGTATCGGCCCGCCGACGTGTGGCCGCTGTCGCCGCTGCAGACCGGTCTGCTGTTCCACGCCATGCTCTCCGGCCGGACCGCCGACGCCTACACCGCGCAGCTGACCCTGACATTGGCGGGCACGGTCGATCCCGATCGGTTGCGGGCGGCCGCGCAGGCACTGCTTGACCGGCATCCGAATCTGCGGGTCGCGTTCGCGACCTCGGGGTCGGCGGCGGTGCAGCTCGTCGCCGACGCCGTCACCGTGCCGTTCACCGTGATCGATGTGCGCGGCGAGACCGCGGCGGCCGAGTTCGACCGTGTCGCCGCGGCGCAGCGCGCGACGCCGTTCGACACCGCGGTGCCGCCGCTGCTGCGGTTCACCCTCGTGCGGGTCGCCGACGACCGGTGGCGGCTGCTGCTGACCAACCACCACATCCTGCTGGACGGCTGGTCGATGCCGATACTGGTACGCGACCTGGTGCTGCTGTACGCGGGACGGGTGGACAGCCCGGCCCCGTCGTACCGCGGCTTCCTGGAATGGCTCGCCCGCCGAGATCCTTCGGATTCGCTGCGGGCCTGGGGGCAGGCGCTGGCGGGAGTCACCGAACCGACACTGCTGGCACCGCGCGACACCGGTGCACCGGGGTCGGCCCGGCCGCGGAACCATGTCGTCGAGCGCGACGAGCGGCGCACGGCCCGCCTGGTGGAGCTGGCGGCCCGGCACGGCGTCACCCTGAACACGATCTTGCAGGCGGCGTGGGGCATCGTGCTGTCGCGCTCGACCGCGCGCCGCGATGTGGTGTTCGGCGCGACCGTGTCCGGCCGCCCGCCGCAACTGGCCGGCGTCGAGGAGATGGTCGGCCTGCTCATCAACACCGTGCCGGTGCGGGTGCGCAACACGCCGGGGGAGTCGGTGGCCGCGCTGCTGCGGCGGGTGCAGGACGAGCAGGCCGCGCTGCTCGAGCACCATCATGCCGGGCTGGCCGAGATCCAGGCGGCGACCGGGCTGCCCGCGCTGTTCGACACCCTGCTGGTATTCGAGTCCTACCCGATGGACACCGCGGCGATCGCTCGCCTCGCCACCGACATCGACGGCATGTCGGTGACCGCGGCCGCGGTGGACGACGCCGCACACTACCCGCTGACCGTTGTGGCGCAACTGGATTCGCGCCTGCGATTCCGTTTCGGCTATCAGCCGGAGGCGTTCGACGCCGAGACCGTCGCCGCCGTCGCCGACCGGTTCGACCGGGTGCTGGACGGTCTCGTCACCCGGGCGAGCGTGGCCGAGATCGATGTCCTCACCGCCTCGGAGCGCGCCGATCTGCTCTCCCGGCACGGCGGGCCCGCCGTCGCGGCGCGGCCGCTGGCGGAACTGCTGGACGCCGCGGTCGCGGCGAACCCGGACGGTGTGGCGGTGGTGGGCGAGGGGCGGGAGCTCACCTACCGGCAGCTGTCGGAACGGTCGAATCGCCTGGCGCGCTTGCTGATCGGGCGTGGCGTCGGCCCGGAGGACCTGGTGGCGGTCGGCCTGCGCCGGTCGATCGACTCGCTCGTCGCGGTGTGGGCGATCGCGCGGGCGGGCGCGGCGTTCGTCCCGGTCGACCCGGCCTACCCGGCCGACCGGATCACGTACCTGCTGGACGACTGCGGCGCGCGCCTCGGACTGACCGTCGCCGGCACCGGCCTGCCCGCCACCGTGGCATGGCTGTCGCTGGACGATCCGGCGATCGAGTCGGCCGCGAGCGTCCTGCCGTCCGGCCCGATCGACCCGGCCGAACGGGTGCGTCCGGTGCACCCGTCGCATCCGGCGTACGTGATCTATACCTCCGGCTCCACCGGCCGCCCGAAAGGTGTGGTGGTGGGGCACGGCGGCCTCGCCAACTTCCTGGCCGAACAGCGCGAACGCTATGCGGTGCGGCCGAGTTCGCGGGTGCTGCACGCGGCGTCGCCCAGCTTCGACGCCTCGATCCTCGAACTGCTGCTGGCGATCGGCGCGTCCGCGACCCTGGTCGTCTCGCCGCCGGACGTGTACGGCGGCGACGAGTTGCGGCGGCTGCTGCTCGACCAGCGGGTGACCCATGCCTTCCTCACCCCGTCCGTGCTGGCGTCGGTCGACCCGGCCGGACTGGCCGATCTCGGCACGGTCGTCGTCGGCGGCGAGGCGTGCCCGGCCGCGCTGGTCGAGCGGTGGGCGCCCGGTCGCGCGCTGTACAACGCCTACGGCCCCACCGAGGCCACGATCGCGGCGAATATCAGTGCGCCACTGGCGTCTTCGGGACCGATCACCGTCGGCGGGCCGATCCGCGGCACGACCTCGCTGGTGCTCGACGACGCGCTGCGCCCGGTACCCGAGGGCGTCGCGGGCGAGCTGTACCTGGCGGGCGTGTCGCTGGCCCGCGGCTACCACCGGCGGGCCGGGCTGAGTGCCGCCCGCTTCGTGGCGAATCCGTACGGACCGCCCGGCAGCCGGATGTACCGGACCGGCGATGTCGTCCGCTGGACCGCGGACCGGGCGCTGGAATACCTGGGCCGCGGCGATTCCCAGGTGAAGGTGCGCGGACTGCGCATCGAACCGGGTGAGATCGACGCGGTCCTGACCGGCTTCCCGGGCGTCGAGACGGCGGTGACACTGGGGCGCACCGCGCCGACGGGCAACACCCTGCTGGTGTCGTATGTCGTTGCCGACACGGGTGTTTCGATCGATACCGGCGCGCTGCGCCGGGAGGCGGCGCGGCTGCTGCCCGACTACATGGTGCCCGCGGCGATCGTGGTCGTTGCCGAACTGCCGGTGACCGCGGCGGGCAAGCTGGATCGGGACGCACTGCCCGAGCCCGTCCTCGAGCGCGGTGCGGCGCGCGCCGCGGCGACCGCCGCCGAGCGCACGCTGGCCGAGGTCTTCGCCCAGGTGCTCGGGCTCGACCGGGTGGGGGCCGACGACAGCTTCTTCGCGCTCGGCGGCGACAGCATCATGTCCCTGCAGCTGGTCGCGCGCGCCAAGGAACGCGGGCTGGCCTTCTCGACCCGGGACGTGTTCGAGCAGAAGACGGTGGCGGGATTGGCCGCGGTGGCCCGCGACGCCACCGCCGGGGACGCCGTCGCGCTGCCCGAATTGCCCGGCGGCGGCGCAGGTTTCGCGCCGCTGCTGCCGATCCATCGGTGGCTGGTCGAGCGCGGCGGCGGGTTCGGCCGGTTCGAGCAGTCGCTGGTCCTCGAACTGCCCGCCGGAATCGACCGCGCCGGGCTGGTGGCCACCGTGGGTGCGGTGATGGACCGGCACGACGCGCTGCGCAGCCGGCTGGTGCGCACCGCCGACGGGTGGTCACTCGACATCGCCGCCCCGGGCACGGTCGACGTGGACGCGCTGGTGCGCCGGGTCGCGACCACCGACGACACCGAAACCGAGGTCGCCGCAGCGGAATTCGACGCCGCCGTGGGCCGTTTGGACCCGGCCGGGGGCATCGTCGTGCAACTGGTCTGGCTCGACCTCGGCCCGTCGCGGCCGGGACGGTTGATCGTGGTCGCGCACCACCTGGTGATCGACGGCGTGTCCTGGCGCATCGTGATCCCGGACCTCATGGCGGCCTGGGAGCAGGTGCGCGGTGGGCAGCAGCCGTCGCTGGCGCCGGTCGGCACGTCGCTGCGGCGGTGGGCGCACGCCTTGGCCGACGAGGCCGTCGCGCCGGAACGCGTCGCCGAACTGCCCTACTGGGCAACGGTTGTCGAGGGACCGGACCCGTTTCTCGGTGACCGGGACCTCGACCCCGCCGTCGACCTCGCCACCGGCGTCCGCCGTCACGAGGTGGAACTGCCGTCCGGCCTCACCGAGGCCGTCCTCGGCACGGCGGCCGCCGCGTACCACGCGGGCGCGGCCGACGCGCTGATCGCCACCCTCGCCGTCGCGGTGACGGCCTGGCGTGCGCGCCGCGGCGAGGTCGAGTCCGGGCTGCTGCTGCGGCTGGAGGGCCACGGCCGCGAGGAGTCCGTCGTGCCGGGCGCGGACCTGTCACGGACGGTCGGCTGGCTCACCTCTGCCTATCCGGTGCGCCTGGCCTTGGACGGCCTGGACGCCACCGCCGCGCTGTCGGGCGGCGCCGACCTGGACGCCGCCGTGCGGGCGGTCAAGGAGCAGCTGCGAGCCGTGCCGGACAACGGCATCGGCTACGGACTGCTGCGATACCTCAACCCCGACACCGCCGCCGAGCTGCCCGCGCGGCTGCCCGGCCAGATCAGCTTCAACTACCTCGGGCGGATGTCGGAGGCCGATATCCCGGCCGCGCTGCGCGGTGCCGGCTGGGCCCCGGTCGGCGATCTCGCCGCCCTGCCCCGCCGCGCCGACCCGGACATGCCCGCCGCGGCCGTCCTCGACATCAACGCCGTCGTGGTCGACGGCCGCCTCACCGCCAGCCTCGGTTACCCGGACACGCTGCTGGACGCCGGCACTGTCACCGAGATCGCCGATCTGTGGGTGCGGGCGCTGACCGCGCTGGCCGACCACGTGAGCGCGGGCGGCGGCGGGCACACGCCGTCGGACTTCCCCCTGGTCACCCTCGCGCAGGCCGATATCGACAAGTGGCAGCGGCGGTATCCGCGCCTCGCCGACATCTGGCCCGCGGCCCCGCTGCAGACCGGCCTGCTCTTTCACGCGTTCCTGGCCCAGGCGTCGGTGGACGTCTATACGGTGCAGCTGGTGCTGGCGCTGTCCGGCCGCGTCGACGCCGAGCGGATGCGTCTGGCCGCGCAGGCGGTCCTGGACCGGCATCCCAACCTGCGGGTCGGCTTCGCCACCGGACACGACGGCGCCGCGGTCCAGGTGGTGGCCGACGGCATCGAAGTACCGTGGCGCACCGTCGATCTCGGCGGCAGCGCCGATCCCGCGACCGAGCTGGCGGCGACGCTGGCCGCCGACCGCGCCGCGGGCCTCGACCCGGCGCAGGCCCCGCTGCTGCGCTTCACCCTGATCGCATTGGGCGGCAACGACTTCCGGCTGGTGCTGGCATATCACCATGTCCTGCTGGACGGCTGGTCGCTGCCGCTGCTGCTGCGGGAGCTGCTGACCATCTACGCCACGGGGGATCCGGCAGCACTCGGCCCGGTGCCGCCCTACCGCCGCTATCTGGAGTGGCTCGGCGGCCGCGACACCGCGCGGTCGCTGGCCGTGTGGACCGACGCCCTGGCCGGAGCCGAGCCGACCCTGCTCGCGCCGCCGGTCGCCGCCGCGGACGCCGCGCCGCGCATCGAGGAGGTCGAGGTCACCCTCGCCGCCGGACTGACGCGGCGGCTGGCCGACCTGGCCGCCGAGCTGGGCGTCACGGTCAATACCGTGGTGCAGGCCGCGTGGGGAATCCTGGTGTCCCGCATCGCCGGTCGCGACGACGTGCTGTTCGGTGCGACCGTGTCCGGCCGCCCGCCGCAGGTGCCCGGCGTGGAGTCGATGATCGGACTGTTCATCAACACCGTCCCGGTCCGGGTGCGTTACCGGCCGGAAGAGCCGGTGCGGGCCGTGCTCACGCGACTGCAGGACGAGCAGGCGCGGCTGCTGGACCACCACCACGTCGCGCTGAGCGATATCGCTCGCGGTCTCGGGGCGCAGACGCTGTTCGACACGATGACGGTGTTCGAGTCCTACCCGATCGATCGCGCCGGGCTGGCGGAGCAGGCCCGCGCGCTCGACGGGCTGACCATCGACGACGTCACCTCGAACGACGCGCCGCACTATCCGCTGTCGGTGGTGGTGCTCACCGGTGAGCGACTGCGCGCGCACTTCCAGTACCAGCCCGCGGTGTTCGACGAGACCTGGGTGCGTGGATTCGCCGATCGGCTGGTGCGGCTGCTCACCGCGATGGCCGACGACCCCGCGACACCGATCGGCCGGATCGATGCGCTCGATCCCGCCGAGAAGGCAGCGCTGCTGCGACGGGCACACGGCGTCGAGCGCGTGCGTCCGGCCGGGCAGACCCTGGTCTCGCTGGTGCACGAACGGCTGGCGGCCGCACCGGACGCCGTCGCGGTGTGCGGCCGCGGCGGCACGCTGACCGCGGCCGAACTGTCCGAGCGGTCGAACCGGTTGGCGCGCACGCTGATCGCCGCGGGTATCGGCCCGGAGCAGCGGGTCGCGGTGGCGCTGCCGCGCTCGCCGGAACTGGTCGTCGCGGTCCTCGCGGTTCTCACCGCGGGCGCGGCATACGTGCCGGTCGACCCGGGCTATCCGGCTGACCGGATCGCGCACCTGCTGAGCGACGCGCGGCCCGCCTGTGTGCTCGTGGACCCCGCGGCACCGGTGCCCGTGCCCGCCGAGCTGCCCGCGCTGCACCTGGACGAGACGGAAACCGGTGCGGGAGAACCGATCACCGACGCCGAACGGGTCCGTCCGCTGCGTCCGGCCAACCCGGCGTACGTGATCTACACCTCCGGCTCCACCGGACGGCCGAAGGGCGTGACGGTCAGCCACGCCGCGGTGGTCGGCCAGGTGCGCTGGGTGACCGGGTGGCTCGGGCTCGGCGATACCGACGTGGTGCTGCTGAAGACGCCGCTGTCGTTCGACGTCTCGATCTGGGAGCTGTTCGGCGCCTTGGCCACCGGCGCCCGCCTCGTCGTGGCCGAACCGGACGGCCACCGGGATCCGGCGTACCTGCGGGCCGTCATCGAACAGCAGCGGGTGACGCTGGTGTCGTTCGTGCCGTCGATGCTGGAGGCCTTCGCCGACAGCCTGCCGGCCGGGGCCTGCGGCTCGTTGCGGGCGGTGCTGGCCGCGGGCGAGGCATTGCCGCCGCGCACCCTCGCCCGCACCCGGGCCCAGCTGCCGGGCGCGGAGGTCCACAATCTCTACGGGCCGACGGAATTCACCGTGCACGCGACCGCGGCCACGGTCACCGGGGCCGACGGCGCGGTCGTGCCGATCGGGTCGCCGGTGGACAACAGCGCGGCCCACGTGCTCGACCGGCACCTGCACCCGGTGCCCGACGGCACCGTGGGTGAGCTGTATCTGGCGGGCGCGCAGGTCGCGCGCGGCTACCACGACCGTCCCGGGCAGACCGCGGAGCGGTTCGTCGCGCATCCGTTCGCGCCGGGCGAACGGCTGTACCGCACCGGCGATCTGGTACGCCGCCGCGACGATGGCGCGCTGGAGTACGTGGGCCGCACGGACTTCCAGGTCAAGGTGCGGGGTATCCGCATCGAGCTGGGCGAGATCGACGCGGCGCTCACGGCGTTCGACGGTGTGGAGTTCGCGGTCACGGTCGGGCGCACCGGCCCGGCCGGCGGTGCGTCGCTGGTCTCCTACGTGCTGCCCGCGCCCGGCCACGCGCTCGACCCCGCCGCCCTGCGGGAGGCCGTGGCGGGCGTGCTGCCGCCGGTCATGGTGCCCGCCGCGGTCACGGTGCTGGACACCCTGCCGCTCACCCCGGTGGGCAAGCTGGACCGCGCGGCGCTGCCGGAACCGGTGTTCGCCACGCGGGAATTCCGTGCCGCGCGGACGGATCGGGAGCGGCTGCTCGCCGAGGTCTTCGCCGCCGTGCTCGGTGTCGACCGGGTGGGCGTGGACGACAATTTCTTCGCGCTCGGCGGCGACAGCATCATGTCCATCCAGTTGTCGGCGCGCGCCGGGGAACGCGGGATCGCGATCACGCCCCGGGATGTGTTCGAGCACAAGACGATTGCCGCGCTCGCCCGCGTGGCGTCGGACGCGGCCGAGGCACCCGCGGTGCTGCCCGAGCTGCCGGGCGGCGGCGTCGGCGAACTGCCGCTGCTGCCGATCCATCGCTGGCTGATCGAGCGCGGCGGCGGGTACGACCGCTTCGCGCAATGGCTGGTACTGCGCCTGCCGGTCGGCATCGACCGCGACGCCCTGGTGAGAACCGTGGCGGCAGTGGTCGACCGGCACGACGCGCTGCGCACCCGGCTGCACGCCTCCGGGCGTCCCGCGGCGTTCGCTGTGGCTTCGCCGGGTGCGGTCGGTCCTGATTCGGGGCGCTCCGAGGCGCTGTCTGTGGCTTCGCCGGGTGCGGCCGATCCGGTTTCCGGGCGCTCCGCGGCGCTCGTGGTGGCCCCGCCCGGCGCGATCGACGTCGACGGCCTGGTGCGTCATGTCGAATCGTCTGCCGAGTCCGAGGAGGGCATCGACGAGATTCTCGCGGGGGAACTGGATTCGGCGCTCGGGCAGCTCGCGCCCCGCAGCGGCGGCATGCTGCGACTGGTGTGGCTGGACCTCGGCCCGGATCGTGCCGGACGGCTGCTCTTCGTCGCGCACCATCTGGCGGTGGACGGGGTGTCCTGGCGCATTCTGGTGCCGGATCTGATCACGGCATGGGCGGCGGTGGCCGATGGCGGGCAGCCGGTGCTGCCCGCGCCGGGCACCTCGCTGCGCCGCTGGGCGCATGCCCTCGCCGACGACGCGACGCGGCCCGAACGCGTGCGCGAATTGCCGTACTGGCGTGCGGTTCTCGAGGGCCCGGACCCGGAGATCGGTGCGCGGCCGCTGGATCCGGCCGTCGATGTGGCGGCCACCCTGGAGCGGGTCGAGGTGGATGTGCCGCCGGAGGTCACCGAGGCCGTGCTCACGACCGTGCCACGGGCCTTCCACGGCGGGGTGAACGACGCGCTGCTGGCGGCCCTGGCCGTCGCGGTCCGAGCGTGGCGTGCCCGGCGCGGCGCCGCCGACGCCGCGGTGCTGGTGCGGCTCGAGGGCCACGGTCGGGAGGAGACCGCCGTGCCCGGCGCCACCCTGTCGCGCACGGTGGGCTGGCTGACCAGTGCCTACCCGGTCCGGCTGGAACTGGGGGACCTCGATGCCGAGGCCGCGCTCGCCGGGCGGGCCGCGATCGGACAGGCCGTCAAGGCGGTGAAGGAACATCTGCGCGCGGTGCCGGACAACGGCCTCGGGTACGGCGTACTGCGCTACCTCAACGACGAGACCGGCCGCGCCCTGGCCGCCTACGACCGCGCGGGCGGGATCGGGTTCAACTATCTGGGCCGCACGAACACCGGTGAGCTGCCGCAGGATTCGGTGTGGCTGCCGATCGGCGCGCCCGGCGGCCTGCGTGCCGCTCCAGACGCCGACATGGCCGTGGACCGCGCCCTCGACATCAATGTCATGGCCGTCGACGTCGACGGCGGGACACGCCTGCGCGGCACCCTCGCCTATCCGGCGGGCGTGCTGTCCGCACCGGAGGTCACCGATCTGGCGCAGCTGTGGGTGCGGGCGTTGTCCGCCTTGGCCGCCCACGTCGCCGAGCCGTCGGCGGGCGGTCACACGCCGTCCGACTTCGCCGTGGCGGTGACACAGTCCGACCTCGACACCTGGGCGGCGGACTATCCCGGCGGCCTGGACGTGTGGGCGCTGACCCCGTTGCAGACCGGCCTGCTGTTCCATGCCCTGCTGGCCGGTTCGGCGATGGACGCCTACACGGCGCAGGCGCGGGTCGAGCTGTCCGGCGACGTGGACCCGCGACGGCTGCGCGCCGCCACCGCCGCGCTGCTGGACCGGCATCCGAATCTGCGGGCGGCGTTCGTCACCGGCACCGCGGGCACCCCGGTGCAGGTGATACCGGACGCGGTGGAGCTGCCGTGGACCGAGATCGACGCCACCGGTCCCGGCGGCGCGGAACGCGCGGCCGCGGCGCGGGCCCACGATCGGCGGCAGCCGTTCGACATGGCCGCCCCGCCGCTGTTGCGGGCCACGCTGATCCGGCTCGACGGGCAGCGCTGGCAACTGCTGCTGACCAACCACCACATCCTGCTGGACGGCTGGTCGATGCCGCTGCTGGTGCGTGATCTGCTGGTGCTCTACGCCACCGGCGGTGACACCGCGGCGCTCCCGCCGGTGCGGCCGTACCGCACCTTCGTGGACTGGATCGGCCGCCAGGACCGTGCGGCCGCCACCGATGCCTGGCGCGCGGCGCTGGCCGGTGTCGAGGAGCCGACCATCCTGGTCCCCGCCGCCGCCGACACCCGCCCCGCCGCCGTGCCCCGCAAATACCGCCGCGCTCTGGACGAGTCGCGTACGACCCGGCTCGGCGAACTCGCCGCGCGGCACGCAGTCACCGTCAATACCGTGCTGCAGGCGGCGTGGGCGATCGTACTGTCGCGCCTGACCGACCGCGCGGAGGTGGTCTTCGGCGCCACGGTGTCCGGCCGTCCGGCCGCGCTGCCCGGCGTGGAAACCATGGTGGGACTGTTCGTCAACACGATCCCGGTTCGCGTCCGGCTGGACGAGGAGGAGACCGTCGCGGCCCTGCTGCGGCGCGTCCAGGCCGACCAGGCGGCGCTGCTCGAGCACCAGCATCTCGGGCTGGCCGACATCCACAGCGCGGCCGGTGTCGGCGAGCTGTTCGACACGATGCTGGTCTTCGAGTCCTATCCCGTGGACTCCGCCGCGCTGGCCGGGCTCGCCGACGGGCTGGACGGAGCGAAGGTGACAGCGACCGACGCCGACGACTCCACGCACTATCCGCTCACCCTTGTCGCGCAGCAGGATTCGCGCCTGCACCTGGTCGCCGGATATCGGCCCGAGCTCCTGGCCGAGAGCGCGGTGGCCGCGATCGTGTCCCGCCTGGAGCGGGTGCTGGACGCGGTCCTGGCCGACACCGCACGCGCGGTCCGTGACATCGATGTGCTCGATGCGGCCGAACGCGGAGCGGTACTGCACGGCTGGCAGGAACCCGCCCGCCCGGTCGACGCGGGCGCCACGCTGACCGCACTGTTCGAGGCGCAGGCCGCCGCCCGCCCGGACGCGATCGCCGTGCGGTGCGGCGACACCTCGCTCACCTACGGCGACCTCGCCGCCCGGGTGGACGGGCTGGCGCGCACGCTGGTGGAGGCGGGCGTGGGTCCGGAATCGCTGGTGGCCGTGCTGCTGCCGCGGTCGCAGGACCTGGTGATCGCGATCCTGGCCGTGCTCGCCGCCGGTGGCGCGTATGTGCCGGTGGATCCGGCGTACCCGGCCGAGCGGATCGCCTACACCCTGGCCGACGCCGCTCCCGTCTGCGTCCTCACCACCTCCGACATCGGGTACGAGGCGACACCGGCCATTCGCCGTTTCGACCTCGACCGGATCGAAATTCCTACGGACGCAACACCTCTCACCGACGCCGAGCGGCGGTCCCCGCTGCGCGCGACGCATCCCGCCTACGTCATCTACACCTCCGGGTCGACCGGGCGGCCCAAGGGTGTGGTCGTCACCCACCGCAATGTCGTGGAACTGCTCGGTAACGCGCAGGCGCACTTCGGGTTCGACCACACCGACGTCTGGACGTTGTTCCACAGCGCCGCCTTCGACTTCTCGGTGTGGGAGCTGTGGGGGCCGCTGGCCCACGGCGGCACCCTCGTGGTGGTCGACTACTTCACTTCCCGCACCCCGGACCGGTTCCGCGAACTCGTGCGCCGTGAACGGGTCACCGTGCTCAACCAGACGCCGTCGGCGTTCTACCAGTTCATCGAGGCCGACCGGGCGGCGGCCGCGTCCGGCGCGGGCGAGCTGGTGCTGCGCCACGTCGTCTTCGGCGGCGAGGCACTGCAATTCCCGCAACTGGCGCGCTGGTACGACCACCACGGCGACACCGCGCCGCGGCTGGTGAACATGTACGGCATCACCGAAACCACGGTGCACGTGTCGTTCCAGGCGCTGGACGCCGCGCTGGTCCGCGGTGACGCGACCGGCGTGATCGGCCGCGGGCTGCCCGGTCTGGCGGTGCGGGTGCTCGACCGGCGGCTGCGCCCGGCGCCGATCGGCGCGGCCGGTGACCTGTACGTCGCCGGGGCCCAGCTCGCCCGCGGCTATCTGGGCCGTCCCGGACTGACCGCGCAGCGGTTCGTCGCCGACCCCTACGGCGCGCCGGGCGCCCGGCTGTACCGGACCGGCGACGTGGCCCGCTGGACGGCCGCGGGAGGGCTGGAATACCTGGGGCGCAGCGACTTCCAGGTCAAGGTGCGCGGTTTCCGCATCGAACTGGGCGAGGTCGAGGCCGCGCTGCTCACGGTGCCCGGCGTCGCCCGGGCGGCGGTGGCGGTCCGGCACGGCGAATCGTCCGGGGAGCAGCTGGTGGGCTACGCCGTCGCGGCCGACGGTACCGCGTTGGACGGCGCGGACGTCCGTGCCGCGCTGACCGAGCGGCTGCCCGCCCACATGGTGCCCGCGACGATCATGGTGCTCGCTGCGCTGCCGTTGACCCCCTCCGGCAAGCTGGATCGCAAGGCCTTGCCGGAACCGGTGTTCGACGCCGGAGACACCACCCGCGCCCCGCGCACTGCGGCCGAGCACACCCTGGCCGCGGTGTTCGCGGAGGTGCTCGGGCGTGACCGAGTGGGCATCGACGACGGCTTCTTCGCCCTCGGCGGCGACAGCATCATGTCGATCCAATTGGTGGCCCGGGCCAAGGCACGCGGTCTGGTCATCTCACCGCGAGAGGTGTTCGAGCACAAGACGGTGGCCGCGCTGGCGGCCGTCGCCACCGACGCCGCGGCGGCTCCCGGACAGCTGGCCGAACTGGCCGGCGGCGGCATCGGTGAACTGCCTCTGCTGCCCATCCACCACTGGATGGTGCAGCGCGGCGGCGGTTTCCGCCGCTTCCACCAGTCCCTGGCCCTCGACCTCCCCACCGGCATCGGCCACACCGACCTGACAACCACCCTCGCGGCGATAATCGACCACCACGACATCCTGCGCGCCCGCCTCATCGATCCCGCGCAAGCTCAGCACGCCACCGCCCCGCAGTCGCCCGATGCCGACGCGCCGACAGAGCGAGTCGCAGAAGACCGGCGCGTGGGCGTTGCGGTGCCGGGCACTGTCGATGCCGATGCGCTGATCGAGCAGCCCGCGGGGGACCGGCACGCTGGTGTGGCGGCGTCGGGCTCTGCCGATGCCGACGGGTGGACGACGCGGACCGCGGAGGGCGGGGAAATCGCCTCGGCGGCACCGGGAATGGTGTGGGGAGAGCGGGGCGCAGGTGGTTGGCGGCTCGAGGTGGGAGCGCCGGGATCGGTCGATGTCGAGGGTTCGATCGAGCGGGTCGTGGTCGACGAGTTCGACGATGCGGCGGTGATGGTCGCGGCGGATGCGGCGGTGGGCCGGCTGGATCCGGCTGCGGGCCGGGTGTTGCGGTTCGTGTGGGTGGATCGAGGTGCGCGCCGGCCCGGGCGGCTGCTCGTGGTGGCGCACCATCTCGTGGTGGACGGGGTATCGTGGCGAATTCTGGTGCCCGACTTGATGTCCGCGTGGGCGCAGGTGTCGCAGGGACGGCCGCCGGCGCTCACACCGGTGGGGACCTCGATGCGGCGCTGGGCGCATGCGCTGCGGGACGAGGCGCACCGGCCGGGACGGATCGCCGAGGCGGCGTGGTGGGAGCGGGTGCTGGACGGCCCGGATCCGCTGCTGGGTGAGCGGCCCCTCGATCCGGCCGTCGATGTGGCGGCGACCGTCGAACAGGTCCGGGTCGCCGTGCCCGCCGAAGTGACCGATGCCCTGCTGACCGAGATCCCCCGCGCCTTCCACGGCGGCGTCAACGACGGACTGCTCACGGCGCTGGCGCTCGCGGTCACCGTCTGGCGCGCCCGCCGCGGCGTAGCCGAACCGGACACCCTCGTCCAACTGGAAGGACACGGCCGCGAGGAGTCGATCGCCGCCGGCGCCGACCTGTCCCGCACCGTCGGCTGGTTCACCAGCACGTACCCGGTCCGGTTGCGGCTCACGGGCATCGATGCCGACGCGGCGCTCGCCGGGGGCGGGGAACTCACCGCGGCGGTCAAGGCGGTGAAGGAGCAACTGCTGGCCGTGCCGGACAAGGGGATCGGTTTCGGTCTGCTGCGCTACCTCAACGAGGAGACCGCACCGGCGCTGGCCGGCCTCGACCGCGCCCAGATCAGTTTCAACTACCTCGGCCGCACCGGCGGCGAGCGCACGCCGGGCGGCGCGGACGGCTGGCTGCCGTCGGCCGACACCGACCTCGCCACCGTCGCCGTCGACGCCGACATGCCCGCCAACCGGGTGCTCGACATCAACGCCCTCGTCACCGACGGCCCCGACGGCGCGGTCCTGCGCGGCGGTTTCGCCTTCCCCGCAGGTCTTCTGAGCCACGACGACGTGACCGAACTCGCCGGCCTGTGGACGACGGCGCTATCCACGCTGGCCGCGCACGTGCGGACGGGCGCGGGCGGCCACACACCGTCGGACTTCGCGCTGGTGCGCGCCGAACAGCGCGATGTGGACCGGTGGGAGCGGCGCTATCCCGCGATCGCCGACGCCTGGCCGCTCGCACCGCTGCAGCAGGGACTGCTGTATCACGCTCTGCTGGCGCGGGATTCGGTGGACGTGTACGCGGTGCAGCTGGTGCTGACCATGTCCGGCCGGGTGGACGCCGACCGGCTGCGGCGGTGCGCGCAAGCGGTGCTCGACCGCTACCCGAACCTGCGGGTGGCGTTCGTCTCCACCGCGGGCGGCGACGCCGTACAGGTCGTGGTCGACGACGTGACGGTGCCGTGGCGGGAGGCCGATCTGCGCGGCGTCGACCGCGACGAGGCGCTGACCGCCTGGCTCGCACACGATCAGGCGGAGACCTTCGATCTCGCCGCGCCACCACTGCTGCGGTTCACCCTCGTCACCGTCGCCGACGGCGAATTCGCGCTCGTGATCTCGTATCACCATGTGCTGCTGGACGGTTGGTCGATGCCGCTGGTCCTGCGCGACCTGCTGGTCGCCTACGCCGGAGGCGGCGACACCGCGCTGCTCGGCCCCGTCGCCTCGTATCGCACCTACCTGGCCTGGCTGGGACGCCAGGACCAGGAGGCGTCGCGACGGGCCTGGGCCGCGGCGCTCGACGGGGTGGAGCCGACCCTGCTGGCGCCCCGGGAAGCCCACCGCGAACTGGCGGCCCGCGTCGCCGAGGTCGAGGTGGATCTCACCGCGACGGCGACCACGGGACTGTCGGAACTCGCGGCGCGGCTGGGTGTCACGGTCAACACCGTCATCCAGGTGGCGTGGGCGCTGCTGCTGTCGCGCCTGACCGGCCGCCACGACGTGGTGTTCGGCGCGACGGTATCCGGCCGGCCACCGCAGGTGCGCGATATCGAGACGATGGTGGGGTTGTTCATCAACACCGTCCCGGTCCGGGTCCGGCTGGAGCCGGGCGAGTCCGCCGCCGCCCTGCTCGGTCGCGTGCAGGCCGAACAGGCGGCGCTGCTGGACCATCATCACCTGGGGCTCACCGACATCGCGCGCGCCGCGGGCACGGCGGCACTGTTCGACACCCTCACCGTGTTCGAGTCCTATCCCGTCGACCAGGACGGCCTGGCCGCGCACGCGGCGGCGATCGACGGCCTGCGCCTGGACGGCGTGCGGTCCAACGACTCGCCGCACTACCCGCTGTCGCTGATCGTGCACACCGGAGCGCGGCTGCGAGCCCGATTCCAATACCTGCCGGCGGCTTTCACCGCGGACCGGGTGCGCGAGCTGGCCCGGCGACTGCAGCTGGTGCTGGCGGAACTGGTCGCCGACCCCGGCGTCCGGACCGGCGACATCACCGCGATCGACGCCGACGAACGGGTCGTCGTACTGGAGCGGTTCAACGACACCGCGGCGCCGGTGGACCCGGAGGCGACCCTGGTGTCGCTGTTCGGGGACCAGGTGGCGCGCACACCGGCGGCCGTCGCGCTCACCGACGGTACCGAGACGCTGACCTACGCCGAGCTGGGACGGCGCGTGAATCGCCTGGCGCGCACGCTGATTCGCCGCGGCGCCGGGCCGGAAACCCTGGTGGCCGTCGCCGTGCCGCGCTCGGTGGACCTGGTGGTGTCGGTGCTGGCGGTGCTGACCTCGGGCGCCGGGTACGTCCCGGTCGACCCGGACCATCCCGCCGAGCGCGTCGCCCGCATCCTGGCGGCGGCCGGCCCCGTGTGTGTGCTGGGCCGCCACGGGCTGCGCGTCCCCGGCGATCACACCGTGCTCGACCCGGCCGACGCCACCGGACCCGACACCGAGGTGACCGACGCCGACCGGAAGGCCCCGCTGCGCCCCGCCGACACCGCCGACGTCGTCTACACCTCCGGCTCGACCGGAGAACCCAAGGGCGTCACCGTCACCCACGCGTCGATGGTCAACCAGGTGCTGTGGCTGGCCGACCGGTTCGGGCTCTCGGCCGCCGACACCGTCCTGCTGAAGACGCCGCTGACCTTCGACGTGTCGGTGTGGGAACTGATGTGCCCGTTGATCACCGGCGCCCGCCTGGTCGTGGCCGCGCCGGACGGCCACCGCGACCCCGGTTACCTGA
Organism: Nocardia wallacei; assembly: GCF_014466955.1. Classification (NCBI taxonomy): domain Bacteria; kingdom Bacillati; phylum Actinomycetota; class Actinomycetes; order Mycobacteriales; family Nocardiaceae; genus Nocardia; species Nocardia wallacei. The sequence continues at coordinate 3,464,483 of NZ_AP023396.1, forward strand.
TCCGGACGATCGACGAGCACGCGGTGACCATGGTGTCGTTCGTGCCGTCGATGCTGGCGGTGTTCGCCGAGCACCTCGAGCCGGGCCGGTGCGGTTCGCTGCGGGCCATCCTCGCCGCCGGTGAGCAGTTGCCGTCGCGCACCCTGGACCGGGTGCGGGCCGCACTGCCGGGGGCACACGTGCACAATCTGTACGGGCCCACCGAGTTCACCGTGCACGCCACCGCCTCGGCGCTGGACGGCGCGACCGGGCACGTCGTGCCGATCGGATCGCCGGTGTGGAACACCGCGGCCTATGTGCTGGACGCCCGCCTGCGCCCGGTGCCGATCGGAGTCGCCGGAGACCTGTACCTGGCCGGGGCCCAGACCGCGCGCGGCTACCACGGGCGCCCCGATCTCACCGCGCAGCGGTTCGTCGCCGACCCGTTCACCCCGGGTCGGCGCATGTACCGCACCGGCGATATCGTCCGCTGGCACACGAACGGCGAGCTGGAATACCTGGGCCGCGGCGACTTCCAGGTCAAGGTGCGCGGATTCCGGGTGGAGACCGGCGAGATCGACGCCGCCCTGACCGCCCACGACGAGGTCGAATTCGCCGTCACCACAAAGCATGTCACGCCCGGCGGCGACGAATCCGTGGTGTCGTATGTGCTGCCCGCGCCGGGCCGCACCATCGACGCGCCCGCGCTGCGGCGCGCGCTGTCCGAGCAACTGCCCGCGTTCATGGTGCCCGCCGCGGTGACCGTCCTGCACGAGGTGCCGGTGACGCCGGTCGGCAAACTCGACCGGGCCGCGCTGCCCGCACCGGTTTTCGACACCGGCCGCTGGCGCGCGCCGGAGACCCCGCTGGAACAGACGCTCGCCCGGATCTTCGCCGACGTCCTCGACGTGCCGCGGGTCGGCGCCGACACCAGCTTCTTCGACCTGGGCGGCCACTCGCTGCTGGCGACCAAGCTGCTCAGCCGGATCCGCACCGAACTGGGTGCCGAGGTCGAGATCCGGCAGGTCTTCGCCCATCCGACCGTGGCCGGGCTCGCGCCGATCGTGGCGCGGGCCGACGCGGTGCGTACGCCACTGACGGCGCAGCCGCGGCCGGAACGAATCCCGTTGTCCTACGCGCAATCCCGGCTGTGGTTCATCCACCGCTTCGAAGGTCCGTCGGCGACCTACAACATGCCGGTCGCGGTCCGCATCACCGGCGCGCTCGACACCGCCGCGATCGCGGCCGCCTGCGCCGATGTGGTGGACCGGCACGAGAGCCTGCGGACGATCTTCGGCGCCGACGGCGGCGTGGCGTACCAGCGGATCCTGCCGATGGCCGACCTCGCGCTGGACGTGCCGGTCGTGGACGTCGCCCCGGCCGAGGTGGCGGGCGCGGTGGCCGCGGCCGCCGGGTACCGGTTCGACCTGGCCCGCGAGATTCCCGTGCGGGCCGGGCTGTTCCGCTGCGCGCCCGACGAGCACGTGCTGGTGCTGGTGGTCCACCACATCGCCGGGGACGGCTGGTCGTCGGCGCCGCTGGTGCGCGACATCACGACCGCCTACGCCGCGCGCAGTGCGGGCCGGGCCCCGGAATGGACGCCGCTGCCGGTGCAGTACGCCGACTACACCCTGTGGCAGCATCGGGTGCTCGGCGCGGAGACCGACCCCGGCAGCCTGCTGTCCACCCAGTTCGCCTACTGGCGGCAGCGGCTGGCCGGACTACCGGAATGCATTGCGCTGCCGACCGATCGGCCGCGGCCCGCGGTGGCGAGTCACCGCGGTGACCGGGTGCCGCTGACGATCGGCCCCGACACCTACGCCGCGGTGTCCGCGCTCGCGCGCGAACAGCACGCGACGGTGTCGATGGTGTTGCAGGCCGCGCTCGCGGTACTGCTGCGCGGCCTCGGCGCCGGGGACGATCTCGCGATCGGCAACCCGATCGCCGGCCGCACCGACGAGGCGCTCACCGATCTGGTCGGCTTCTTCGTCAACACCTGGGTGCTGCGCGTGGACCTCTCGGCCGCCCCGGCATTCGACGAGGTGCTCGACCGGACCCGCGACCACGCGCTGGCCGCCTACGAGAACCAGGACGCGCCGTTCGAGCGGCTGGTCGAACTGCTGAATCCGAACCGCTCCACCGCCTACCATCCGATCTTCCAGGTGTGCTTCGCCTGGCAGAACAACACCGTCCCCGCGGTCGAGTTCCCGGACCTGCGCCTGACCCCGCTGCCCGCGCCGACCGGGACCGCCAAGTTCGACCTGTTCTTCGAACTCGGCGAGCGGTCCGGCGGCGACGCCCCCGCGATCGCCGGGGCCATCGAGTACGCGACCGACCTGTACGACCGCGCCACCGTCGAGGCCATCGCGCGGCGGTTCGCGCGCCTGCTCGACCTGATCACCGCCGACCCCGCCCGGCCGATCGACCGCTACGAGCTGCTCGAGCCCGGCGAACGGGAACGGGTGCTGCACGCGTGGAACGACACCGCGCTGCCGCTGCCGCAAGCCTCGGTGCCGCAACAGTTCTCGCGGCAGGCCGCGGCGACGCCGGCCGCCGTCGCGGTGACCGCCGCGGACGCCCGGCTCACCTACCGGCAGCTCGACACGCGCGCGAACCGGCTGGCCCGGGTGCTGCGGCGGGCGGGTGTGGGGCCGGAGTCGCGGGTCGTGGTCGCGCTGCCGCGCTCGGCACAGCTGATCGTCGCCGAACTCGCGGTGCTGAAAGCCGGTGGGGCGTACGTGCCCATCGACCCGAGCTACCCGAGCGAACGCACGGCCTACCTGCTCACCGACGCCCGGCCGCAGGTGATCGTGACCGACACCGCGACCGCGGCGGTGGTGGGCGAGGGCGACATCGATCGAATCCTGCTCGACACCCTCGACCTCGACAGCGGCCCCGACGCGGGCCCGGGTGGTGCGATCCACCCCGACGGGCTGGCGTATCTGATGTACACCTCGGGCTCGACGGGCCGGCCGAAAGGCATCATGACCACCCATCGCGACATCACCGCGCTGGCCGCCGACCGGCGCTGGCGGGGCGGGGCGCACCGGCGGGTGCTGATGCACTCGGCGACCGCGTTCGACGCCACCACCTACGAGACCTGGGTGCCGCTGCTGTCCGGCGGCGAGATCGTGGTCGCGCCACCGGGACAGCTCGACCTCGACACCCTCGCCGAGACCGTCACCTCGACCGGTGTGACCGCGCTGTTCGTGACCACCGCGCTGTTCAACCTGCTGGCCGACACGGCGCCGGAGGCGCTCGCCGGTACCCGCGAGGTGTGGACCGGCGGCGAGGAGATGCGTGTCGGCGCGTTCGCCGCGGTGCGCGCGGCGTGCCCGGACACCACGCTCGTGCACGTCTATGGACCCACGGAGACAACGACTTTCGCGACCGGGCACCCGTACCGCGACGGCGACGATCCGGTCCCGATCGGCACGCCGCTGAACAATGTCGGGCTGCGGGTCCTCGACGCGCGGCTGCGGCCGGTGCCGATCGGCGTGGTGGGGGAGCTGTATATCGCGGGAGATCACCTGGCGCGCGGCTACTTCCGCCGCCCGGCGCTCACCGCGGAACGCTTCACCGCCGACCCGTACGGCGAGCCAGGCGAACGGATGTACCGCTCGGGCGATCTGGTGCGCTGGACCCGCACCGGCGCACTGGAATACGTCGGTCGCGCCGACCAGCAGGTCAAGGTACGCGGATTCCGGATCGAGCCGGGCGAGGTGGAGGCGGCGCTCACCGCGCACCCCAGCGTCGCGCATGCCGCCGTCGTCGCCCGCGACACCGCGAGCGGGACAAAGCAACTCGTCGGTTACGTCGTGGTGGATCCCGAGGTATCGATGCGGCGCGACCATGCCCGCGAGGACGAACTGGTCGGCCAGTGGCGGCGGATCTACGACGATCTGACCTCCGGCGAACAGCTCTACACCCGCGAACAGGAAGCCGCCGAACTCGGCGCCGACTTCTCCGGCTGGAACTCGAGCTACACCGGTGAGCCGATCGACCTCGACGATATGCGCGCGTGGCAGGCCGCCACCGTGGCACGGCTGCGCGCCCTGCGCCCGGCCCGCGTGCTCGAGATCGGCGCGGGATCCGGCCTGCTGCTCGCACAGCTGGCGCCGGAGTGCGAAGAGTATTGGGCCACCGACTTCTCCGCGACCTCCATCGACGTGCTCGCCGCGCGGCTGCGCGCCCACGGACAGGACTGGGTGCGGCGGGTGCACCTGCGGGTGCAGCCCGCCGACGTGGTGGACGGGCTGCCGCGCCACAGCTTCGACACGATCGTGCTGAACTCGGTGGTGCAGTACTTCCCGAACGCCGGTTACCTGCTCGACGTGATCGAGAAGGCCATCGGCCTGCTCGCGCCGGGCGGGGCGCTGTTCATCGGCGACGTGCGCAACCACGCGCTGCTCGACGCCTTCGCCACCGGTGTGGAACTGGCCAAGGTTCCCGGCACGTCGAGCGTCGCCGTCGTGCGCGACCGGATTCGCCGCGAGATCGCGGCCGATCAGGAGCTGCTGCTGGCGCCGGAGTTCTTCGCCGGTGTCGGCGCCCGCGTCGACGGCATCGGCGGTGTCGACATCCAGCTCAAACGGGGCCGGTTCGACAACGAGCTGAGCCGGTACCGCTACGAGGTCGTCCTGCACAAGACGCCCGTCGCGCCGCGCTCGGTGGCCGAGGTGCCGACCGTGCCGTGGCGGGATCTGCTCACGATCCGGGAATCGCTGCTCACGCCCGGCCGCGACGGGCTGCGCGTCGCGGATATCCCGCACGCGGGCATGGCCGCGGATATCGCCGCCGCGCAAGCACTCCGGTCCGCCGACGACCGGAAGCCACTGACCGCGGTACTCGACGCGCTGCCGCGCGGCGGCGGGGTGTGGCCGGAGGATCTGCACCTGCTCGGGCAGCGGCTGGGCTACCGCGTCGCGGTCACCCCGGCGCCGACGCCCGGACTGATGGATGCCGTGTTCACCACCGCGGAGCCGGGCGCTCTCACCGGCGTGTACCGGCCCGCCGGGCCGGTGGGCACGCTGTCCGGTTACGCCAACGACCCCGGCGCCAGCGGCCGCGCCGCGGAGGTGCGCGCCTTTGCGGCACAGCGGCTTCCGGAATACATGGTCCCGGCGGCGATCGTGATCCTCGACCGGCTGCCGCTGAGCGCGAACGGCAAACTCGACCGGCGGGCGCTGCCCGCACCGGAATTCGTCGGCGGCACCTACCGGGCACCGCGCACCGAGACCGAAGCGGCGCTCGCCGCCCTGTACGCCGAGGTCCTCGGCACCGGATCGGTCGGTGTCGACGACAATTTCTTCGACCTGGGCGGGCATTCGCTGCTGGCGACGCGGCTGGTGAGCAGGATCCGCACCGAGCTGGGCGCGGAGGTGCCGATCCGCACCGTCTTCGAGTCGCCGACCATCGCCGAACTGGCCCCGCGACTGTCGGAGGAGAACTCGCAGACGGACCCGTTCGCGCCGATGCTGGTGCTGCGCAACGGATCCGGCACGCCGCTGTGGTGCGTGCATCCCGGTGGCGGACTCGGCTGGCCCTACCAGGCGCTGGCGGCGCGGGTCGGCGACCGCCCGGTGTACGCACTGCAGGCGCGCGGTCTCGACGGCGTGACGCCGGTGGCCGAATCCATGGGCGCACTGGTCCGCGACTACGCCGACCGGATCGTGCGGGCGCAGCCGGACGGGCCCTACCAGCTGGCGGGGTGGTCGTTCGGCGGCACCGCGGCCCACGCCATCGCCGCCGAACTGCGCGGGCGCGGCCACGAAGTGGCATTGCTCGCCCTGATCGACAGCCTGCCCGCTACCGGAGACGGCGGCGGCCCGGCCGACCCCTCGGAGGAGGAGCTCGGTGCCGCGATGCGCGCCTGGGCGGGCGCCCGTTACGGCGACATGGTGGATTCGGAGGAGTATCGGCGGATCGCCACGGCGGTGCTCGCGGTGATGCGCAACAACCGGAAGATGCTGCGGGAGTACCGTTCACCGGTCTTCGACGGCGACGTGATCGTTTTCCGCGCCGGGCGCACCCCCGAGGGCGCGCCGGTGACCGAGTCGTTGGCGCGACGCTGGGCCGAAGTCGTGCGTGGTGAGATCACCGAGCACGTCGTCGACGCCACCCACGACGACCTCGACCTGCCCGCGCCGAGCGCGGCGATCGGGGCGGTGCTCGCGGAACGACCGGCGGGCCGGTGACGGAGCCGGGTTATTGGCCCTTGCGGCCCAACGCGTTTCGTCCGGTGTCGTAACTGTGGAGTGCAGCGCCCACGGCGGCGGCGATGGTGACCTCGAAGATCTCGTCCTCGCTGTGGCCCGCGGCGGTGAGCCCGGCGATATCGTCGTCGGTGACGCGGTAGGAGGCGTCGCGGACGGTGGTCGCGTAGGACTGCCACGGTTCGGGCAGCGGGGTTGCGGCCGCGGCGGCGCGGCGCAGGGCGACGTCGGTCCGCGCCGGCGCGTCGAGCACGGCGTGGCGCAGAGTGTCGACGGCATCGCCGTGGTCGGGGAACGGGCCGTCGGCGAGCAGGAAGGGCGGGAAGCGGTAGCCGAACCGGTGCAGCGCGCGGGTTCCGCTGTGCAACTGGCCCTCTCGGAGCACGAAGCCGAACGCGTTGGCGAGGCGGTTGACGATATTCCACACGAGGTTGACCCGCAGCGCTTCCGCTATCGCGGGCTCGGGCAGATCGGGGCGCGCGGCGGGGGCACCGGGCGCCGCGCTGATCCGATCGAGGAACTCCCGGAGCGCACGCACCTCCGGCCGCGCCGAGGCAGGATGGTCGGGGTCGATCTCGCCGTGGGCGGCGATGCGGGTCAGTTCGGTGTGCGAGTCGACGCAGAACGGGCAACGGTGCAGCCGCGCGGTGCACGCCGCGAGATACTCGCGCTCTGCGGCGGTCCAATACGACGGCCCGCGCATGGCGTCGGCGGCGAGGTCGAGCAGCGGCCGGGTGAGGAAGCCGGGCCGGTACAGCAGCATCTTCACCATGTCGGGGCTGTCCACCCGCGAGACCGCGGCGGTGAACCCCAGGAACAGCTTGGCGCGGCGGCGGTGGCCGTGGTCGAGCAGGGACAATCTCATCGCGTCTCCGTGCTGTCGAGTTCGTGGATCCGGCCGGACAGGAAGCGCCGGTCGGCGGGCGTGGTGGCGAGGTCGAGCGCACGCCGGTACGCCGCGACCGCATCGGTGTGGCGGCCGAGGCGCCGCAGCAGATCGGCGCGGGTGGCGTGGAACAGGTGGTAGCGATCGAGCCCGTCGATCCGATCGATCAGCGTCAAACCCGCCGCGGGGGTGGCGGACATCGCCACGGCGACGGCGTGATTGAGCGCCACCACCGGCGAGGGTGCCACCGCGAGCAACTGCTCGTAGAGCGCGGCGATGCCGGGCCAGTCCGTCCGGTCGGCGGTGGCCGCCCGGGCGTGCAGGGCGGCGATCGCCGCCTGCAATTGATACGGTCCCGGCCTGCCCAGGCGCAGCGCTCGGTCCAGCAGGCCGACGGCCTGGGCGATCTCGGCGCGATCCCAGCGGGACCGGTCCTGGTCGGCGAGCAGCACCACGTCACCGGCGGCGTCGAAGCGGGCGGTGCTGCGCGAATCGTGCAGCAGCAGGAGCGCGGTCAGGCCGAGGGCCTCGGGTTCGTCGGGCATGAGGGCGGCGACGAGTTCGGCGAGTCTGATGGCCTCCTTCGGCAGCGTCCGGTGCTCGGGCCGGTCGCGGTCTGCGGTGTAGCCCTGGGTGAAGATCAGGTAGATCACCGCGAGCACCCCGGACAGCCGCTCGGGCAGCGCGGCATCGGCGGGGACCGCGAGACCGATTCCGGCGTCGCGGATCTTCCGTTTCGCCCGCACCAGGCGTTGCGCCAGCGCCGATTCGCTGACGAGGAACATCCGGGCGATCTGCCGCGCGGTCAACCCGGCGACGGCCTGCAGGGTGAGCGCGACCCGCGCGTCCTCGGCCAGCGCCGGGTGACAGCACGTGAAGATCAGGCTCAACCGCTCGTCACCCACGCGGAGCAGGCCGTCCTCGCCGACATTCGTCATGGTCACCGCCTCGGGCGCACCGAGCTGCGCCAGTTTCTCCCGGCCGGCCCGGGCCCGCCGCAACCGGTCGGTCGCGCTGTTGCGGGCCGTGGTCAGCAGCCACGCGACCGGATCGTCGGGGCCCGCCTCGTCCCAGGTGCGCAGGGCGTGCGCGCACGCGTCCTGCAGCGCGTCCTCGGCGAGTTCGAAATCGCCGAGGACACGGATCAGCGCGGCGAGCAACAAGGCCCGGTGCTCGCGGTAGACCCGTTGCAGGACCGGTGCGCTCATCCGGCCGCGACCGCCGGACCGGACGGCCGGTGGTCGAGCCCCGGGACGGTGACGATCGGCCGGACCTCGATGCCGCCCGGCTCGGCGAGCGGGCACAGTGCGGCCAGCTCGAGGGCCTCGTCGAGATCGCGGCAGTCGAGCACGTAGACGCCGCCGAGATGCTCGTGGGTCTCGGCGTACGGGCCGTCGGTGATCAGTGTCCGCCCGTCCCGCACGCTGACGGTGGTGGCGGTGCGCTCGTCGCGCAGCGGATGCCCGGAGACGAACACGCCGCGGCGGCGGCATTCGTCGGCGAATGCGTTCACCCTGGCCAGGGCCTCGGCGAAGCCCGGATCGTCCGGCTCCGGCCGCACGCAATCGTAGATCAGCAGCAGGTATTGCATGGCTCCTCCACTCACCCGGCACGGGTCGTCGGCACAGTCGGTCACAGAGAATGACGAACAGACCGACGGTATCTCGACACGGCCCGCCCGACTTCTTTCTCCGCTCCGATCGGAGGGGTCCGCGCGGCGGGTCAGGCCACCGGCCCGGTATCCGCACAGGAGACGGTGGCGAAGGCCGCCCACAGGATCGGCGAGTGCTCGACGGCCCCGGTTTCGCGCCAGGCGGTCAGGCGTTCGCGCTGCCAGGTCGACAGGGCGGTGATCGGGTCCGGTCGTTCGTGGGCGGCGTCGACCGCGCAGACGACATCCTGCAGCGGGGTCGCGGCGGCGGCGCCGGCGAGCCGCTGGAAGGCCAGGTCCGTGGGGAGCGCCCAGCGCGTCGCGGTGACGAGTTCGGCGCCGCCGCTGATCATGGCGGCGACCAGACCCAGGGCCTCGGTGAAGCGCAGGTCGCCGCCGCTCTCGCAGGCGATCAGGGCGACGCGGCTTGGTATGGGCCACAAGTGTTGTCCCGCAACGGGTTCGGCGGCAAGCGTGTGCGTGCCGAGCAGGAGATCCTTCGCCGACAGCGGCCGGTGGCCGCGCAGCGGTCGGGCGAAGCCGGTGGTGTCGGCGGTGCAGGCGAGGTGCAGTGCGGCGTTCTCGCTGCGGCCGGATTCCGGTGCTTCGGCGGTGACGTGACCGACGTAGAGCAGCCGGGCGGCCCCGTCGCGCAGCAGTGCGCCGAGCCGTTCGCGATCGAGATCGGTGCGGCGGAAGGCTTCCGGCGCCGCGTCGACCGCCGGCCGGAAGCGCTGCTGCGCAAGGTATTCGGTGACCCGCTCGGCCAGCGGCATGGCCGGGTCGGGCCGCCCGAGTACCGAGCCCAGTTCCGAATCGGCCCGGAAGCCGGGGACGCGCGGGTCGAGCACGGCCACCACCGGCAGGTCCCGGTGGTCGGTCCAGGAACGGGCGAGGCGGTCCGGGGCGTGCACGATGCCGGCGGGGGCGAGCATGCTGACGTCGGCGATATCGACCAGCCGCAGACTGGGGTCGGGGGCGATCAGCTCCCACGGCACCTGCGCCACTCGCGGCGACGGCTGCAACCGGATGTGCGGGCGGACGCCGCGCACGAGCAGGTCGTGCAGTTGAATCGCCAGCCCGTGCGGCAGCAGCGCACGGCTCAGTGCCTGCGCCAGTGCGTATTCGGTGTCCCGGACGGCGAAATCGCCTGCGGTGAGGGCGTGTTCGAGGCCGCCCGGACGGGCCGGGTCGGGCAGCGCCGCCGCGAGCCGTCGCATCGCCGCGTCGACGACGCCACCGGGCAGCATGCTCGCGCCCGGGCTCGCCGTGCCGTCGCGCCAGCGCCAGGACATGTACAGATCGTCGGCGTCGGCCATGCGCACGATCACCGTCGGCTGGGCGCCCGTCATGCCGGTATCACCCGGTCGTCCCGCACGGCCCGGCCGTAGCGCTGCTCGGCCGCGGAGATGTAGGCGTCCAGTGCGATGCGGCCGTCCGGGCCCGCCGCGAGCCGCGGCGGCGGGCCCACCGGCAGGCCGGCGGCCGCCGCGACCTGCGCCAGTGCCGAACCCAGCCGCAGCGAGCCCGCGCCGCCGGCCGGTTCGGCGGGCGAGGGCAGCGGATCGAACGGCAGCCGCGCCGGTGCGGTCGCGGTGATCGCTGCCTTATCGAGAGTGGTTCCGGCACACTGCGTTTCGATGAGGTCGGCGATCAACCGGCCGTCGCCGCACCGGTAGGCGAAGCGGAACGCCAGCCGCAGCGCGGGGGCGGCCATCTCGCGATTCCACTGCTCGCGCTGGCCGCCGTCGCGGAAGCTGTAGCGCACGGCGTCGATAGCGATGGCGGAGGTGACGGCCAGGTCGCGGGCCAGCGCGAGCGTCTCGGGCGGCGGCGGGGTGACCAGGTCCGGGAGGATCATGTCCCACAGCGACGCATGCCAGAAATCGACGCGCGCGCACTGCAACCCGAGCCCGCGCGCGGCGTAGGCCGCGTACGCCTCGCCGAGCAGCGCCTGCCCGTCCCCGACCCGCCCGTGCGCGAAAGCGAGTGTTGCCAGGCGGATTCGGACGCCGGACGCCTCGAGCACCGCGCCCGATGCCTCGAAGTAGGCGAGGGCGCGCCGATAGACCTGCTCGACCTGGTCGAGATCGCCGTGCCGTTCGGCCAGGAACGCCGACAGCTGCAGCCCGAGCCCCGCGCGATAGCCGAGACCGCCCGCTTCGAAATACCGCTGGGCGGCCCGCAGGTGCGGTTCGGCGTCGTCGTAGCGGCCCAGCCGGGCATACATCGTCGCGAGGGTCTGCCGCATCTCGGCGGCGCCGTTCAGGTCTGCGGCCGTGTCGAAGGCGGCCAGCGCCTGCCGCGCGAAGTCGAGGCCGAGTTCGCCGCGCCCGGACTCGAAATGGGCGGCGGCGAGGTTCCCCAGCGGGTGGCCGCGCAGCTGCGGCGCGGAGCGGGTAGTGACCTCCAGCGAATCGGTGGCCAGTGTGACCGCCCGCGCCCACTGACCGCGATGCAGGGCGACGGCGGTGAGCGAGATCAGGCAGGAGACACGGAGTGTGGCGAGATCACCGTGTCCCTCGAGCAGGTCGCGCGCCTGCTCCAGCGCGGCCTGCGCGGCATCCAGCTCACCGACGTGCTGTAAGGCCTGCGAGTAGTTGATCAGGGTGGAGGCGCGCTTTTCGATGTGGTCGCCGGGGATCTCGGCGAGGGCGGCGCGGAAGCCGGTGATCGCGCCGCGGTGATCGCCGAGTTCGTCCCGCATGCTCGCCGCGTTGATCAGGGCGCTGACCCGCACGCCGCCGGTGGTGGTGCGGGCGGCGTCCTCGAAGACGCGCAGCGCCTCGGTCACCTCGCCGCGAGCGTGGGCCGCCGCGCCCTCGTGGAGTAGCTCGACGCCGGGTGGCGCGGTGTTGTCGGCAGCCATCAGAAGTCCGGATCTGCTGTGGCAGCGTCGATTTCGGCCAGCAGCGGCGCGGCCTGCGGCTCCCGCGGGCGCCGGGCGGCACGCAGCCGAGCCACCGCGAAGTCCCGGACGCGGCGGCGGGCAGCCGGTCCGTGCCGCTCGTCGGGCGTGGGGATCCCGGTATGCGCCGGGCCTACGCCCGGCACGTAGATATTCACGCCCGCAACGTCTTCCGCGTCGGTCACGGCTGTTCCGCGCCAGGTGTCACCCGCCGGGCGCAGCGTGAGGTCGATCGCCGCGGCGGTGGTCGCGACGCGGGCGCGCGGCCACAGGTGAGCGGGTACGCCGGGGCCCGGGTGCGGGGCGGCGACCGCTGTCACGCCGAGCGTCGTCACGCCGGAAGCCCTGGCGAGGCGCCAGGTTACGGCGGATTCCGAGGCATCCAGGACACCGGGCGGGCAGAGCCGCCAATCCCATCCGGTGGTGCCCGTGGCGAGGATCAGGCCGGCGGGCTCGGCGGCGGCGGGCCCGGCGGCCAGGGCGTAGTCCCGCCGAGTAGCCGCCACCGGCCGCGAAACGCTGTGGGGGAGCAGCGCATCCGCGCCGTCCACGATCATCTCGCACGCCTCGGTGAGTGCCGCGAAGTCCTGATCGAGGACGCGCGGATCGAGGGCCGGGATGCCGTCGATGGTCGACGCGGGCCACCAGTGAGCCGCCCAATGCGCGTAACCGAGGCGCCGTGCGCTGTCCGTCAGCTCGAGAACGACCGGCGCCGAGGGTATTTCGCCCACCTGCCCGTCGCCGACGGCGACCGCGACGGATTCGCCGTAGACGGCCCACAGCCAGTCCTGGGCGACCACGGGATCGTGCAGCACCGCGGCCGGGGTGCGCTGCCCGGTGAGCAGGCGCCACGACAGCTGCCCGCCCACGACCTCGAGTACGAGGGTGTCCAGGCCCGGGTCGTCGGCGGTGGGCGCATCGGCGGGGGAGATGGTCACGACGCCGTCCCGATCACGGCGGAGGAGCACGGATCCGGGCATCAGCTCGCCCTCGATTCCGGCGATTCGGCGATCGGGTCAGCGTGATTCGCACTCAGTGCCTTCTTGACCCGTGCCCGGTGATCGAGGATGACCGACCGCGCGACCCCGTCGAGCAGATCCCACAGCTCGCCGGCATCGAGTACGGGTGTCTCCCGGACGTCACGCCCGTGCAAGCGAACCCACAGCCGCCGCAGATACGACCGCCACGGCCGCCGGAGCTCGGCCGCGATCACGGCCAGCGGGTCCGCTGACGCATCGGTGTCGTGTACGGCGAGGCGACGCGCCCGCAACACATACGCCTCCCGCCGCCATCTCCCGTTGATCGCGCGATGCGCCGCGGTGCCACCGGCACTCGGATCCGGCGGCGTTCCAGCGGCTTCCGGCGCCGGCCCGGGCACGAGCGCGGCCCGCGTCGCGAGCGGCGCGAGGCCCAGCGCCAGTTCCGCACCCGCGGCCGCGGCGACCCGCAGCGACTCGTCCAGCAGCGCCCACGGCGCACAGCTACGGGCGATCTCCGTGGTGACCAACTCGGGAATGGTGGGCAGATCGACGCGCTCGGTGGACGCCTGCAACACCGTGAAGACCCGTTCGCAGATCGTGCGATCGAACGGGCGGCCCATCGCAGCGGTCGAGGCCGTCGTGCCCAGCGCCGGCGCGACGGGCAGGGGGTGCTCGGTCAGGCCGAGCTCGCGGGCCGAACGGCCGGAGTCGTTGTACCACAGGTCGATTCCGGTTCGGGTGCCCGCATGCGCGGCGATCAGGCCGCGCCATCCGGGCGACCCGGACTCGCCCGGCGATTCCGCGCACGAGTCGAGCAGCGCGGCCAGCGCGGCGCTGTGATCGGCGCTCGCACCGCCGGGCCGCGGCCGCCGCCGCCACGCCGTCTCGATCAGGGCCGAAAGTTCGGCGCCGCGAGACGGATCGGCGAGGTGATCGCGCAGCGCCCGCGTGGTCCGGCCCGCCGCGACATGGTGGATCTCGCGCAGCGCCGCAGTGGCGGCGGGCTCGTCACGCGCCGGGTCCGGATGTCCCGAGACCGTCGCCAGTTCGAAACACCGCTGGAAATACAGATCCTGCGGATGTCCCTCGGTGATGCGCGCGGCCCGGCGCACCTGCTTGAGCAGTACGAACCAGGCCGCGGTCGCGCGCAACACATCCGCCGCGGCGTGCACGCGGGCCGCGAGCAGCGTCGCGCCGTCGGCGGTCAGCATCGGCCCGGCGCAGGCGGGGTGCTGGACGGGCCGGATCACCAGCGGGTCGAGGATCAATTTGACGGTGCGGCGCAGTGGCCCGCCCTGGGGGCCGCTCAGCGCCTCGACGCCGGGTATCCCGCGCCACACCTCGTCGAGCACCATGGCGCGCGGTCGTCGCATTCGGCCAGGTTAACCCACCACCGCCGGTGGGGTGCGGGCCGAAATCTGGGATCGGTAGGCGGCCGATCCTTCCTACCTTTCCGGTACGGCCCGAACGCAGGGTCCGGACCGACAACGAAGGAACGACACACCATGAACGCCAAGCACATCCGCGTCACCGCCGCCGCCCTCGCCGCCGCCGGGCTCACCCTGTTCGTCAGCGCCTGCGGCGACGACTCCGGCAGTTCCGCTCCCTCGACTCCGGCGCGGACCTCCGTCGCCCCCGCCGGCCCCGCCCCGGGCGGCAAGTCCGGCGCCCTCGTCGGCGGCAAGGCCCTCGACGGCAGGTTCGAGACCACCTGCGTCGCGCAGGGCGGCGTGCTCGCCCTCGCGCTGACCGACACCGACAACCCCACTTACGGTCAGCTGAGCGTCAGCGCCACCGTGACCGGCGACGGCACGGTGCAGGCCGTCGGCATCGCGGGCAGCAAGGGCGGTTCGGCGGGCATGCCCTACGCCGTCGGCTACGGCAACGGGCAGCCCGGCGGCTCGGCCAAGGCCGTCAGGGACGGCAACACCTACAAGGTCACCGGCGAGGGCGTCTCGGCCCCCGACATGACCAACCCGATGGCGGGCCCGGCCACCGCCAGCTTCGACATCACTTTCGCCTGCGCGTCCATCGTCAACGGCTGACCGGTAAGGAGAGACCCATCATGCGTACGACAGTGCGGGCCGGCGCCCTCGGATTCGCGGCCCTGGCGATCGGCATCTACCTGTGGCACGGACTGACCTACGACACCGGCGCGCGGTGGGAACCCGGCTACGTCGCTTGGCTGAACGGCTCGCTGGCGCTGCCGATCATCGCCGGCACCGGCCTCGTACTGGCCTTCGCGTTCACCGGCGACGGCGTGCTGTCGGCGCTCACCGGCCGCAACAGCAGCGAGTTCCGCGACGGGCCGGTCGGCATCGGCACCGTCAAGTCGTTCCGCCCGACCGGGCTCACCGTCAACGACCAGCCCCAGATCCGCATCGAGTTCGGTGTCGAGGGCGCCGACGGTGAGGTGTTCGACTCCGTCGCGACGGCGATCGTGCCGCTCACCGAGCTGGCGCTGCTGCGGCCCGGGGTCGTGCTGCCGGTGCGCTGTCGACCGGGCCGCACCGACAAGGTGGAGCTGGACCTGTCCGGAGACACCGTGCTGGCGCAGCGGGCGATGAACGAGGCGATGCTGCGCAAGGGCTTCACCACCAGGGCCAAACTCGACATCGCCGCCCGCGGTGTCGCGGCCCGGGCCGTGGTGCAGTCGCTGTCGGTGCCCGGCGAGATCCGCGACGGCCACTCCAGGGTCGAACTCGCACTCGCCGTCACCCGGCCCGACGGCAGCACCTTCACCACTCGGGCGGAGAAGTTCCTGCCGCCGACCGCTGTCGGCAATGTCCAGGTCGGCCGGATCGTGCAGGTGCACTATCTGCCCGAGCGCGAGCAGGAGGTGGTACTCGCGATCCCGCTCAACGCCTGACCGTCGACGACTGTCCCGGAGCCCTTGCGGCACCGGGATATTCGCGTGCACTCAGGGATGCCGGATGGCGGCGGCGGTGCTCGGGTTGACCGCGACCGGGGCGGGGCTGGTCGGACTTCCCTTGTCCGCCACGGCGTTCGCGCACCGTCAGAACCGGACGCGCTCGCGCCAGGTGCTGAGTACCGACAGATCGCCGGTGGTCTCCACACGGGCAGCGTCGGCGGGGATTCGGCGCAGGAGTAGCAGGAACAGCTCCGCGGCGGTGCCCCGCAGGGTGAGGGTGGCCGGGGCGGGGCTGTCGGTGGCGGTGACGGTGTCGCCGGACCGGTGGATCGTCCAGGTGTCGTCGGTGTCGCTGGCGTGCAGGCGCAGGCTGGTGCCCTCGTCGAGGGGCGTCCGGAAATGCGTGGCCAGCGCGACGAGGCCGAGGAATTCCGACAGACCGTCGGCCGCCAGCCCGGGGCCGAGGACGAATTCGCGGCCGAGGGCCAGCGTGGCGTCGGCGCGGTGGACGGTCGCCTCGTGCAGGAGTCGCCGCACCCACCACGCGGCGGGGCGTGGCGTGCCGATCGTCGTCCAGACCGGGGTGTCGTCCCCGGCGCTCGCGAGGCTGTCGAGCACCGCCGCGGCGCCGCCGCGCAGCCAGCGGGCGGCCTCCTCCGGGTCGTGCGGGCGGCGGATGTCGGGGACCTGCCGGATGTCGATCGGCGCGGTGGTCCGGGCGGCGATGATCGCCGCGGCCCAGCGGGTCGCGCGGCCGACGTGGGCGACGAGATTCGCCAGCGTCCAGTCCGGGCAGGTCGGAATCGGCGTCGCGGGGTCGGCGGACAGGTACAGGCCGGCGAGCAGGTCGGTCTCGCCGAGCAGGGCGTCGCGTCGCGCCGCCGCGTCCAGAGCAGTCACGGATTCGACGCTAGCTCAACATGTTTCGTGCGCAGTGGTGTTTCACCGGTCCGGTGCGGCGCGCAGGAATTCCAACAGTTCGTCGGTGGCGTGGCGGGCTTCGGGAATGTCCTTCATGATCCAGTTGTGGAACATGCCGGGGTACTCGCGCAGGTCGACCGGGACGCCCGCCGCCGCGCCGAGTTCGGCGATCCGCCGCGCGTCGGGGAGCAGGATGTCGCGATGGCCGATGAAGACCATGATCGGGGCCAGGCCGGTGAGGTCGGCGAAGGCGGGACTGATGTGCGGATCGTCCAGCGCCAGCCCGGCGGCATACCAGCGGCCCGCCTGCTGCAGCCCGGCCACCCCGAGTTCCGGATCGCGGTCGTCCAGTGCCAGCGACAGCGGATCGTCGGTGGCGAGATCGATCCACGGCGAGAACAGGGCCAGGCCGCGCGGCTGCGGCTGTCCCCGTTCACGGAGATGACGTGCCAGCGTGAGCGCGAGAGTCCCACCGGCCGAGTCGCCGAAGACGATCCGATCCCGAGGCGCGACATCGGCGACGGCGTGGGCGTAGGCGCGCTCGACCATCGGCACGATCGCCCGATGGTCGTGCTCGGGTGTCAGCGGATACATCGGCATGGTGTAGGTGCAGCCGAGCCGATCGACGATCCGGGCCGCGAAGCGCCAGTGGTGTGACTCGGGCGCCTCGACGAAACCGCCGCCGTGCAGGTGGAAGATGTGCCACGGCGACCGCGGCCCGCCCCTCGGCGTCATGGTGACCACGGCACGGCCGTCGATCTCCGTGGTGCACACCTCGTGCGTGCCGGTCAGCCACCGCGGCGGGCGCGACCGTTCCGGCGCCTGATGATTCGCCAGGTTCGCGCGCATGACGGCGGGGTCGGCGTAGAACCGCTTGTTCCGCTGCCACCGCATCCGCGCGATGATCGCCCGCGCCCGCCATGACGTCATGACCCCGAGATTAATCGAATACGCGGTGATCACCGGCGCGCCGACACCGCCGCGACGAGTTTCGGCCGCCGCTCCGGTCGTCACTGTCGAAGGCGTTCCCTGCGAGCGCACCGGTCCGATTCGAGGAGTCACCGCGGATGAACCCGACAACCGTTCTTGCCCCGCCGGCGCTGGAGCGCGACCTGGCCGCACTGCGGCAACCGCTGTTCGGCTACTGCTACCGGATGCTCGGCTCCGCGCTCGAGGCCGAGGACGCCGTGCAGGAGACCATGATGCGGGCCTGGCGATCCGCGGGCGGTCTGGCCGATCCGGCCGGATTGCGGCCCTGGGTGTATCGCATCGCGACCAATGTGTGCATCGACGCGGCCGGGGAGCGGCGGCGGCGCGCCATGCCGATGGACCTGGCGGCCGCCGCCGACCCGCACGGCGAACTGGGCCCCGCGCTGCCCGAATCGACCTGGCTGCAACCGTTTCCGACCCCCCTCGCCGACGATCCCTCGGAACGGGCGATCTCCCGGGAGTCGGTGCGGCTGGCCTTCGTCGCCGCCCTCCAGCATCTGCTGCCGCGCCAGCGAGCCGTGCTCATCCTGCGCGACGTGCTGTGCTGGCGAGCGGCCGAGGTCGCCGAACTACTCGACACCAGCGTGGACGCGGTCAACAGCATGCTGCGCCGCGCCCGGTCGGTCCTCGCGGCGGCGCCGGCGGACCCCGGCGCGGCCGAACCGATCGACACCGGGCTGCTCGAACGCTACGTCACGGCCTTCGAGGACTTCGATATCGACACCATCGTCGCGCTGCTGCGGCACGACGCCGTGATCGATATGCCGCCGGTGGCGTTCTGGCTGTCGGGGCGGGAAGCGTTCCGCCGCTGGCTGATCGAATCCGACCTCGGCTGCCGGGGCAAGCGGCTGGTGCCGATCGAGGCCAACGGCTGCCCGGCGGTGGGCGTGTACCGCTACCACGACGGGCGTTTCGAAGCGGTCGGTATCCAGGTGCTGGAATGCGCGGGCGGCGAGATCGTGGCACTGCACGCGTTCCTGCAACCCGAGCTGTTCGCGCTGTTCGGGCTGCCCGCTACGCTCGGATGACGACCGCCGCGACGAGTTCGCGGCCCGCCGCCGGTTGTGGAAGGTATGGTCGACGAAACTCTCCTGCCGCCACCGATATCCGAGCGGCGGACGCCGCACCCCGGCGCGATCCTCGCGCTGATGTGCGGCGCCCAGTTCATCATCACCCTCGACATCGCCATCGTGAACGTGGCGCTGCCCGCCATCCAGGCCGATCTCGGGCTCGCGCCCGGCGATCTGCAATGGGTGGTGATCACCTATGTCCTGCTGCTGGGCGGACTGCTGCTGCTCGGCGGGCGCGCCGGTGACCTGCTCGGCCGCCGCCGGATGCTGCTGCTGGGCTTGACATTGTTCGCGGTCGCCTCCCTCACCGCCGGGATCTCGGCGTCGTTCGCGCAGCTGGTGGCGTCGCGGGCGGTGCAGGGCATCGGCGCGGCGCTGGCCGCTCCGGCCGCGCTCGCGGTCCTGGTGGCCACGTTTCCCGAGGGCGCGTCGCGCACCAAGGCGCTCGGCGTGTTCGGGGCGGCCGGTGGCAGCGCGGCTTCGGTCGGTGTGGTGGTCAGCGGCGCGCTGACCGCCGGGCCGGGCTGGCAGTGGGTGTTCTTCATCAATGTGCCCATCGTGGCCGCGATGGTGGCGCTGATCGCGAAATTCGTTCCCGCCGACCGTGGTATCCACCGCGGGCCGTTCGACGCGGCCGGCGCGGTGACGGTGACCGCCGGGCTCGCGGCCCTGGTGTACGCCATCAACAAGAGCGTCGAGCACGGGTGGACCTCGGCGGTGACGCTCGGGTTCCTCACGGCCGGAGTCGTGCTGCTCGCGGCGTTCGTCGTCGTGGAGCATCGGACGGCGGAACCGCTGGTGCCGCTGTCGATGTTCCGGCGGCCGACCCTGAACGCCGCGAATCTCGTTGCCGCACTGGTGTACGCGGCGTTCTTCGCGACGATCTTCCAGGCGTCGCTGCTGATGCAGCAGGTGCTCGGCTACTCGGCGCTGCGCACGGGCGTGGCGTACCTCGCGATCGCCGCGACCGCGGTCGTGGTGGCCGCCGGGATCGCGCCGATCGTCCTGGCGCGACTCGGCGCCGGGTGGTCGCTCGTACTCGGGCAGGCGAGTTCGGCGGCCGGACTGCTGTGGCTGGCCCGCGTGCCGGTGCACGCCGCCTACTGGCCGGACCTGTTCCCCGGCTTCCTCGCCGTCGGCGCGGGTGTCGGCCTGTCTCTGGTGTCGATTCAGGTCGCCGCCTTCGTCGGCATACCCGAAGCGGTCAGCGGACTGGCCGGGGGCATGGTGGAGACCGCGCGGGAGATCGGCGGCGCGCTGGGGACCGCCGTCGTCGCGGCGGTGGCGATCGCCGTGGCACGTGGCGTATCCGAGGGCGGGGCGCAGGCCCTGACCGAGGGGTTCCGGCGCGGCTCCCTGGTCGCGGCGTGCTTCAGCCTGGTGGCGGTCCTCGCCGCGGTCACCGTGGTCCGGCGTGCCGAACGGTCGACGCGCCGCACGGCCGCCCACGTCGCGGCCGCCGAGGCATGAACGCGCCGAACGACGCGGCGAATCGGCCACGGTCCCCGCATGTTCTCCGCGGCCGGGTGGCCGGTCGGCCGACTCGGATGCGCGGTGGCCGATCGCGAAGCGTGGCCGAGGCGCGCTCGCGCCGGGCGGGACGCGAGGCTATCGCTCGGAGGTGTGCAGGCGTATGAGGGCGTCGGTGACCGTCACCCGGAAGGGGCGCAGGAGGTCCGGGGCGGCGGCGTGGAAGGCGTTGGGGCGGGAGCCGTAGAGGGTGATGACGCCGACCACTTCCGACGCGGCGGTCACCGGCTGGCAGAACAGGGAGCGGGCGCCCAGCATCTGCACCTCGCGGCGGAAATCGTTGTCCCACTGCGTTTCCAGGGCCATGTCGGCGACGAGGATCGGCCGTCCGCCCGCGGCCGCGTCCCGGACCGGGCCCCCGAGGTGGATCAGCTGGGTGTCCTCGAGCAGGTGCGCGCGGGAGTTGGAGGCCGCGCCACCGGATTCCAGCCTGCCGGCCCCGACCGCCGCGATGCCCACCGCCGGACGGCCCGGCAGGGCCGCGGAGATGGCGGCGGCGATCCGGCGGCAGTCGGGCTCGCCGGCCGTCTCGATCGGCCGGACGGCCCGGGGTGCGGGCAGGCACATGGCGGTAGCGCTCCGTTCGTCCGGTGTGTTTCGTACTGGCATTGCCGTCCGCCTGTGTGGCGAAACAACCGACCGGCCGACCTGTTGTGAGCCGACCCGAAGGGACCTTACGGCTGGCTGGACGATGCGGCGGCGTCGCGGGGCCGCGCCGGGAGGCGGTCGAAGACCGTCGGGAGTGCGCTCTCGGTTGCCGCGGTGCGCTCGAGGTGGTCGGCGAGAAGCGGGCCGATCACCGCGACCACCTCGGAGTTGGTCAGCTGGGCGTGCGTGGCGGCCACGGGATGCTCGACCAGTTCCCCGGTGACGTAGGGCCGCCAGACGTACGCGCCCAGCAGCTCCGTGATGCCCCGGGTCGCCGAGAAGTACAGCAGGTCACCGTCGTACACGCCGGGCCGGTAGCCGTGCGAGAGCGCGACCCCGGCCGCGTAGCCGCGATGGAGCCGCTCGAGCTGGTCCGCGGACAACCCGGTGCCGAAGGAGGCGCCCGCGCGCGCGAGTTCGGCGGCCGCCTCCGCCGCGGTGACGTCCGGGGCGGCGTCGGCGTCCTCGGGCTCGTCACCGAGCAGGTGGGTCAGCAGATCACGCATGCGCGGCACCGGGGGCGGGTCCGCGCTCGCGGGCACGACCACGCTGTCGAGCATCGCGAGCACGGCGACCGCGGCGCCGCGGGCCCGCAGCCGCACCGCGACCGCATGGGCGATCTGCCCGCCGAGCGACCAGCCCAGCAGATGGTAGGGCCCCTCCGGCTGCACGCTCAGCATGGCGTCGATATAGCTGTCGGCGAGGTCGTCGATCGTGGCCGGGATCTCCGCCGCGGCCGTCAGCACGGGAGCCTGCAGGCCGTAGACCGGCCGGTCGGTCACATAGCGGGCCAGCCCGGCGTAACACCAGGCCAGCGGCACGGCCGAATGGACGCAGAACAGCGGCGGCCGGGTGCCGTTGCGGCGCAACGGGAGCAGCACGCCGAGCGCGTCGTCGGCGGCGGTGTCGTGACCGGCCAGCCGGGCGGCGAGCAGTTCGACGGTGGGCGCGGTATAGAGCCAGTGCAATGCCATCGGCAGGCCGGTCGCCGCGGCCAGCTCGGCCGAAATCGTTACGCCCAGTACGGAATTCCCGCCGAGTTCGAAGAAGTCGTCGTCCCGGCCGATCTCGGATCGGTCCAGGACGGCGGCGAAGCGGTCGGCGACCAGCTGTTCGAGCCCGGTCCGCGGCGGCCGATAGGCGCGAGTGCCCGGGACCGGAGCCGGGAGCGCCGCGCGGTCCACCTTCCCGTTGCCCGCCATGGGCAGCGCGTCGAGCGCGACCAGCGCCGAAGGAACCAGGGCGAAGGGCAGTTCCGCCCGCAGCCTCCGCAACAGCGCGGCGGTATCGATCCGCGCGCCGTCGGCGGGGACGACGTATCCGGCCAGGCGCGCGCCCGGCCGTCCCGCGTCGGTGAGCGTCACCACCGCGTACGCGACCTCGGGCGCGGCGAGCAGCGCGGCCTCGATCTCCGCCGGTTCGACACGGCGGCCGTGCAATTGGATCTGGCAGTCCAGACGGCCGAAGATCTCGAAGTCGCCACCGGGCCCGGCGCACACCAAGTCTCCGGTGCGGTACAGCCGCCGACCGGCAGCGAAGGGATCGGCGACGAACCGGGCGGCGGTACCGGCCGGATTGCCGAGGTAGCCCGCGGCGACGGCGGGACCGCCCAGGTACAGTTCGCCGCGGGCGCCCTCGGGGACCGGGCGCAGCCGGGCGTCCAGCACCGCGGCGAACACCCCGGGCAGCGGCCGCCCGACGGACACCGGCGCGTCGGCGGCCATGGCGGCGGTCTCGGTCGCCATGATCGTCGCCTCGGTCGGCCCGTAGCCGTTGTGCAGCCGCACGTGCGGCGCCCACTGTCGCACCAGTTTCGCCGGACACGCCTCCCCGCCGACGGCGACGACCGCGAGCCCGGGAACCTGTTCGGGCGACAGCGTGGCGAGCACGGCCGGAGCGGTCTGCAGGACGGTGCAGCCGCTGTCGCGGATCAGCCGGGCCAGCGCAGGTCCCGCGACCACCTCCGGCGCAGCCACGACGAGGCGGGCACCGGCCGCGAATGCCGCCAGCAATTCGAGCAGATGCGCGTCGAACGTCGCCGTATGCGAGTGCAGCAGCACCGAATCCGGCCCGAGACCGTAGTGTTCGACGAGGTAGTCCGTGAGCGGCCCGAGCCCGCGATGGGCGACCACCACCCCCTTCGGAGTCCCGGTGGTGCCGGAGGTGTAGATCACGTACGCCGGATGCTCCATCCGCACCGGCGCGGGCAGTTCGGCATCGCCCACGGGGTCCGCGGCATGCCGTTCGACGGCCGCCACGGTTCCGGGGTCGTCGAAGACGAGCCACTCGACGGCATCCCGCTCGCCGTGCGCACCGAGTCCGGACGGCAGCTCGGCGAGTACCGAGCTGACCGTAATGCCCAGGCGCGCACGGCAATCGGTGAGTATCGCGGCGATGCGGGACGGCGGGTCGGCCGGATCGACGGGGACGTAGCAGGCCCCGGTCCTGGCGACCACCCACAGGGCCAGCACCGATTCCAGCGAGCGCGCGACGGCGACGGCGACGAACCGCCCCGGGCCCGCGCCGCGGGCGAGCAATTCGCGAGCCCATCGACAGGCCGCCTCGTCCATCTCCCGGTAGGTCATCGTGCGGTCGCCGTCGCGCACGGCCACGGCGTCCGGTGCCGGGTCCGCGCTCAGCAGCTCGCGCAGGAGCCGCGCCGGGCCGGGCGGCGCCACCTGCGGCAGCTTGGCCGGGAGGTCGATTTCCGTTGCGGGGCAATCGGTTCCGGCGGCGAGATAACGGCGGAAGAAGTCCAGGAACCGGCGGTGGTGCCGGGCGAGCGCATCGCGGCCATAGCGTGCCGGGTTGGCCTGGAAGTCGATGCTCACCGACCGTTCGTCCGGCCCGGCCTGATACCCGTTGATCTGCAGGTCGGGCACCGGGCCCAGCGCGAGCAGCCGGGCCTGCCCGACAACCGGCCCCAGCCGCAGCGGCTCCACGAATCCGAGGACGTTGAGGACGGGCCCGAATCCGCCGAGCACCGCCTCGTGACCGTCCCACATGTCCTCGTGCCGGTAGCGCTGATGTCGCAGCGCTCCGATCACCTTCGCCCGCACCTGCGCGATCACCTCGCCGACGGTGGCCACGTCCAAGCCGGTCAATCGCAGCGGGACCACATTCGACATGGTCCCCGCCGACCGCCGCGCCGCCACGGTCGCCCGCGCGGGCACGGGCATCGTGAACGTCACCTCCGACCGTCCGGTCATGCGGGCGAGGTGGCAGGCGAAGGCCGCGATGACCAACTCGGGAAAGGTCGCCCCGTGCCGCGCCTGCGCGTCGGCGAGCAGTCCGGCCGCCGCCTCGTCGAGTGCGCCCGCCACATGGTGCGGCGTCCCGGCGGGCGGCGCCGGACGCCCCGCCAGCCCGGTGGGCCCGTCGAATCCGGCCAGCTGCGCGCGCCAGTAGTCGCCGTCGGCCCGCGCCCGCGTCGAATCATGGTATGCCCGTTCGTCTTCCAGGATCTGCGCGATCGACAGCGCTCCGGCGTCCGGCGGCTCGGCGTCGCGCCCGGCAGCGACCTGCGCGCGGTAGAGCTGTGCGGTCCGGCGCAGCACGGCGGCGGCGCCGACACCGTCGAGCACGATGTGATGGCTCCGCAGATACAGCAGATGCCGGGTCGGCGTCACCGCGAAGACGATCGCCACCGTCAGCACATCGGTGAGCGGATCGAGGGGCGTGCCGTGGTCGCGCTCCATGCGGTCCAGCGCCGCGGCGAGCGGATCCGCCTCGCCCGTGAGATCGACCGTTTCCAACGGCAACGGCGTGGCGGCATCGAGATATTGGCGTGGATAGCCGTCGACCAGGCAGAACCGCAGATGCGGCGATTCGAGTTCGCGTGCCGCCCGCCGCGCGCATCCGGCGAGCGACCCGAGGTCGAGCGGACCTTCGAGATCCAGATACAGCGCCACGGTGACCGGCACGTCCGGATACAGCTGCTGGGCCAGCCACCACGACCACTGTGCCCTCGACAGCGGGTACGCCGATTCGGTGCCGGGCCGTACCGTCAACACGCCTCCCTCGCCGATCGGACCACCGTTGACGAACGTTGCGAAGCAAACTTACGGCATACGCTGCGAACCTCCGGTGATCTGCGACCCGCGGGAGTATCGGGTCGGGCCGGGCGACCGGCATGGTCACCCGGCCCGCCGGTGTCAGACCGCCAGCCGCTCCTCGATGGCCGCGATGATCCGGGGCCGGAGTTCGGCCGCTGGGATCACCGCGTCCACCGAGCCGACCTCGACGGCGCGCTGGATGTTGTGCACGCGGTCGAACTCGGCCGCGACGTCACCCAGCTTCTCCGCCCGCACCGAGGAGCGGACCTCGTCGAGTTCCGCGGTGAGGGCCGCCCGCTCGGTACCGGTCGCGTTGGCCGCCCGTGTCTGCAGCTCCTGCACCCGCGCGTCGGCCGCCGTGCGCGTGTTGACCTCACCGGAGAACACGGCCGCCGCCGCCGGAGCGCCGCCGAGCACCGACGCGAACGAGCCCTCCAGCGCGAGCACGGTCATATTCGGGTTCAGCGCCTTGGAGAACACCACGAACGCGCCGCCGTGGTACCGCGAGATCACGCAGAACACGATGGGGCCCTCGAAGTTCACGATGGCGCGGCCGATCTCGGCGCCGTACTCCAGCTGCAACTTGCGCATCGACTCCGGCGACCCGTCGAAGCCCGACAGGTTCGCCAGCACCACCAGCGGCCGGTTGCCGCTGGCCGCGTTGATCGCCCGCGCCGCCTTCTTCGACGACCGCGGGAACAGGGTGCCCGCGGTGTAGGTGTCGGGGCCGTCGGTGGACGGGAAGCCGCGCCGCGGAATGCTCTGCGACTCGATACCCAGCAGGCACACCGGGATACCGCCCAGATGCGCGTCCTGCACCACCGCGGTCTCCGCGTCGGCCATGCCCGCCCAGCGCTCCAGCACCGGGTGGTCCTGGTCGGACAGCGCGCGCATCACCGTGCGAATGTCGAAGGGCTTCTTGCGATCCGGATTGGCCGCGGAGAAGATCTGGCCGACGGTGGTGAAGTCGCTACCGGCCAGCACGTGCGGGAAGTCGGAGACGTCCCGGTCGACCGGGTCGGCCGTCCGCGCACGCCGCGGCCCCTGCTCGCCGGGTGCGATGTAGGTGTGGTCGTAGTGCGACATCAGGATGTCGCGCGCCGCGGTCAGGTTCGGCGCCCAGTACTGCGCCTGCCCGTTCGGGCCCATCACGCGGTCGTAGCCGCCGATCCCGAAGTTGTCCTCCGCCGACACGCCGCCGGAGAAGTCCAGCGCCTGCTTGCCGGTGAGCACCATCGCCGAGTCCGGCGTCATGACCAGGATGCCCTTGGTGTGCATGAGCATGGTGGCCTCGGCGTTCCAGTACGGCTGCGCCCCGACGTTGATGCCCGCGACGACGATGTTGATCTCGCCGCCGGCCTGGGTGAACTCGACGATCCGCTTGAGCGCGGCCGCCACCCAGTCCATGTTCTCGGTACCGGACTTCATCGAGATCCGGGCGCCGGAGGACAGCGCGTACCACTCCAGCGGAACCTGTTCGCGCTCGGCCAGATCCAGCGCGGCGATCACCCGGCGGCACTCCGGCTCGGACAGCGCGCCCAGCGACTTGGTCGGGTCGCCGAGCAGCACCACCCGGGTGACGCCCTCCGGATACTGCTCGGTCGGCGTGGTGACCATGCCCGCGACCATCGCCGCGGAGTTGTGGCCCTTGGGCCGGTCCACCGGCACCAGGGCGTGGTCGGCGTCGAGGTCGTACTCGGTGAACTCGCCGAGCAGCCCGGTCAGCTCGTAGGGGTACACGGTGTTGCGGCTGCCGGCGCGCAGCACCTTCTGCCGGTACTCGTCGATCGGCTCGACCGCCTCGTCGGTGCGCTTGCCGATGGTCACCGAGGTGCCGCCGGTGGCGTCGAAGGCGATGCGCACGGCGACCTTCACCAGCTCACCCGTCTTCGGGTCGCGCTGGCGGGCGATGAGCAGGATCTCCTCCAGCCCGGCGCCCGCGGTCGTCGGCACCACGCGGTCGACGATCGTCTCGAACTCGGCGGGGATGAGGTCGATCGGCGGCCAGATGTACATCACGATGCGGTTGGTCTGGAACCGCTTGGCCGACGGCCGCAGCGACTGTGCCCGGCGGATCGAGTCGATGCAGGCGGCGACGGTGCTCTCCGCGGTCGGCAGCGCGAGCAGCCGGCCGTCGTGCTCGCGCAGCGCGGTGAGGTCGCGCACCTGCGCGAACGCCACGAGCCGCTCGTCGGCCGGATTCTCCTTGGCGATGCACCGGAACAGGTACACCTCCTCGTCCGAGGACGGCAGCCGGGTCACGTCGAACTTGCGCAGCCGTTCCATCTGCATCCGCTGCGCGATGTAGGGGTGCAGGCCGCGGATCAGCCGCTCCTCGGCCATGCCGGTGGCGGTCGGGCGGAAGGTGAAGTGGTGGTGCATCACCGCGCCGCCGCTGCCCGCGACCGTGGCGGTGATCCGGTGCACCTGGTTCGGCAGCGTCTGCGTGCCGAGCACCTCGTGCAGCGCCGCCGCCATGGCGTCGAAGTCCTCGGGCTGCTTCTCCCAGGCGAGGTAGATGTCGGCCTCGATGGAGGCGGCGCCGCCGGCCAGTTCGGCCAGCCCGCGCAGCGCGGTGCCGAGCGCGTCGAAACGCACCGCGGCCGAGACCAGGCTCACGCCACGGCGTTCGGCGATGACGAAGTTGCAGCCGCCCGCCTCCCGGGCGCGCACGTCGGTGAGCCCCTTGTTGCCGTAGTACCGCCGGGTCAGCACCTCCAGCATCACCGTGTTGTCGGCGCGGCCGCGCACCAGTCGCTGGCCGAGCAGCCGCACCAGCGGCTCGGTGCTGCGCACCATCTCGGCGACGCGATCGCCGCGGTCGGCGGCGTCGGGGTGAGTGTCCAAGTGCCGCAGGTGCTTTCGCACGGTGGTGTAGACCCGGGCGCGGTTGCGCCGCAGCAGCGGCTGGCCGAACCAGGCGTACACCACGCCGCGGGTGAGGTCGGCGATCACCGGGAAGCGCACCTGGGTCGCCGCCACCAGCCGCTCCAGCGCCAGGCCGACCGGCTCGCGCAGCGCGCGGTCCGGCACCGGCTCGCGCAGCCACTCCCGCAGCAGCGTGGTGACCACCGTGACGGTGTCGGACGGCCGCTGCTGGGCGAGGAAGATGCGGAACACCGCGGCCTCGAGGTCCGGGGTGCGGTCCAGTTCGGTGATGCCGTAGTGCTCGAGCGCCTTGGCCAGCTTGCCCTGGTAGGACTCCGACAGCCCGGCCCGCTCCACATCGAGGCTCTGCAGGTAGGTGTGGAAGTACTCGCGGGCGCTGTGCACGTGGCCGGGGCCGCCGTCGTCGTCCCACGAGCGGTTGTGGCTCAGCTCGGCGAGATCGGCGAAGACCTGCAGCAGTTCGAGTTCCTCGGCCAGCGGCCGCCGGTTGTCGGCGATGGCCGCCCGGCGCGCGGTGAGGTAGTCGTCGAGCACGCGGCGCTCGTCGTGCGGGTCGACGTCGAAGCCGAGGAACAGGCTGCGCAGATCCTGCAGTCCGCGGGTCAGCCGCACGTGCGGCACGTGCGCCGGTTCGCCGGGCAGGTCGAGTTCGACCGTCTCGGCCGGGCCCGCGTCGGCGGCCTCGGCGTCGTCGGTGAGCGGCTCCAGGCGCAGCAGCGGCGCGCCGGTCTCCACCTGGGTGCCGACCGAGACCCCGCATTCCTTGAGCCGGGCCCGGAACGGCGCGCGCAGCACCGTTTCCATCTTCATGCTCTCCAGCACCAGGACCGGGGCGCCGGCCTCCACCTCGGCGCCGACCTCCAGCGGCGTGGCGACGACCAGCGCGGG
The DNA here is from genome assembly GCF_014466955.1 of Nocardia wallacei. Taxonomy (NCBI): domain Bacteria; kingdom Bacillati; phylum Actinomycetota; class Actinomycetes; order Mycobacteriales; family Nocardiaceae; genus Nocardia; species Nocardia wallacei. Next base: position 3,492,965 of record NZ_AP023396.1, read on the forward strand.
GGCGGGGGAGCGGACCACGCCGCCCTCGTCGCGGCTGATCCGGTGCGTCACACCGTCGACGTCGACGACGTGGATCGGGCCGTGCGTGCCCGTGGTCAGGCGGTATCGCACGCCGTTGACCACGATCTGACCGGTGTGCCGGTCGAACCGCTCCAGGTCGACATCGGCGGTGCGCAGATCGGCGCCCGCCTCGATGCCGATGCGGAATCGGTGCGCGCCGATGCGGGCGACCCGCACCCGGTAGCCGACGCCGCGCAGCTTCAGATCCAGCGGCCGCCCGCTCTCGTGCTGCACCTGCGGCCGCCCGCCGGACGCCGTGGACAGCAGCCGCTGCCGCTCGACGCCCTCTTCCTCCTCGTAGGCGTCGATGGCCGCCGCGGCCAGCGCGATCGCCGAATTGCGGTGCGAGACAAGGCGACCCTCGGCGCGCACGCGGTCGATCCAGCCGGTGTCGGCGCTGGCGTCGATGACCTCGGGCTGGTTGAGCAGGTCGAGCACGAAGCTCTTGTTCGTCGCGCCGCCCTCGATGACGACCCGGGTCTGGGCCACCGCCCGGCGCAGGCGGCCCAGCGCCTGGTCCCGGTCGCGGCCGTAGGCGATGATCTTGGCGATCATCGAGTCGAAGTCGGCGGGGATGGTGTCGCCCTCGCTGACGCCGGTGTCGATGCGGATGCCCGGACCGGCGGGCAGGTCCAGCCGCGCGATGCGGCCGGGCGCGGGAGCGAAATCGCGATCGGGGTCCTCGGCGTTGAGGCGGGCCTCGATGGCGTGCCCGCGCTCGGCCGGGGGCTCACCCTCCAGGCGGCCGCCCGAGGCCACGTGCAGCTGCGCCCGGACCAGGTCGAAACCGGTGGTGCACTCCGTGATCGGGTGCTCGACCTGCAGGCGCGTGTTGACCTCGAGGAAGGCGAACAACTCGTCGCCGGGGTGATACAGGAATTCGACCGTCGCCGCGCCGCGATAGCCCACCGCGACGGCCAGCCGCTCGGCCGACGCCTTGAGCTCGGCCGCCTGCTCGGGCCGCAGCACCGGCGAGGCCGACTCCTCGATGATCTTCTGATTGCGCCGCTGCACCGAGCAGTCCCGGACGCCGAGCGCCCACGCGGTGCCCTGGCCGTCGGCGATCACCTGGACCTCGACGTGCCGGGCGCCGGTCACCAGCCGCTCCAGGAACACCACGCCGCTGCCGAACGCGCGGGCGGCCTCCTGGCGGGTGCGCTCGTAGGCGTCGACCAGGTCGTCGGCGTTGGTGACCACGCGGATGCCGCGCCCGCCGCCGCCCGCGGTGGCCTTGAGCATCAGCGGGTAGCCGATCTCGGCCGCGGCCGTCAGCGCCGCCTCGACGGTCTCGACGGGGCCGCGGCTCCACGGCGCGACCGGCACGCCGACCTCCTCGGCGAGCAGCTTCGCGCCGATCTTGTCGCCGAGCTTGCGCATGGCCTCGGGGTCGGGACCGATGAAGGTGATGCCGATCTGCTCGCACAGTTCGGCGAACGCCGGATCCTCCGCGACGAAACCCCAGCCGACCCAGGCGGCGTCGGCCTCCGTGGTCACCAGGGCCTGTTCCAGCGCCTTCAGGTCCAGGTACGGGCGGGCGGACGCCGGACCGAGGTCGTAGGCGATGTCGGCCTCCCGCACGAACGTCGCGTTCCGATCGACATCGGTGTGCAGGGCGACGGTTTCGATCCGTTGCCCGGTCTCCGCGGCCAGATCTCGGACGGCGTGGATGAGGCGCATGGCAGCCTCTCCCCGGTTCACGACGGCGATGCGGCTGAACACTCGCCAGCTCCTTTCACTTCTTTGCTAGGGCCCGGTCGGGCGCGGGGTTACGACTGCCGGTCCCGCGTAGTCTGCACCTATATCACGCCCAGGTACACCGCGTGTGCGGGTTACTCACGCGTAGTGCGGATAACAATGTCCGCGGGGTCGGTCTTGCGCGCGGTGATCCGGATCCCGGGCTCGCCCGCGATGCGTTCGACCAAATGTCGGTCAGCGCGTCCACGTCGGTGGCGCGCGTGGCGGTCAGGACTCTGAACACCGCGGCCCCGCCGATCGCCGCCGGCTCGAGGCCCGCGTCCGAGGCCGCCGACCGGACGGTCCGGATGCAGGTCGCCGTGGTCTCCGAGATCCGCCTCGCCGAGATCGGTGACCGCCGCCCCGCCGCGAGCTGCGTGCCGTTGTCGTCCGGTTGCTCTCCCGCCTACGCGGGCCGCGCGCTGCACGGCGCGACCGGCTGACCGGCCGCTGGCTCGCGTGCAGGGCCGAAGGTCATTTCGTGGCGGTGGCCGGGGGCGGGAAACGCTGTGCAACACAGTCGATCAGTGCGGCCGCCCAGGTGCCGAGCTGCCGATCACCGTCGGCGGCGGTGGCCCGGGTCGGGTCACCCAGCACGCCGTTCGCGCTGACGGCCGCCAAGCCGCCGCGGCGCAGGCGGTCGATGAGATCCGGCAGCGGATCGGTATTGCCGCGCACGGCATGTCGCAGGGCGACGGTATCGGGCCGGAGCCGCAGCATGACGGAGGTCTCCGCATGCCCCGCGTGGCTGTCGTCCGGACGTCCCGACGGTGACCAGGCCAGCACCGGCCGCCCCTCCGCACGCAACCTCCGCACGGCGGCGCGCAACGGGACCAGGTTCCCGCCGTGCCCGTTGACCAGGACCACCCCCGCGAAATCGGCAGCGCCCCGGACGAGTTCGACCAGCAGCAGTTCGAGCGCCTCCTGCCCGATCGACACAGTCCCGGCGAATCCGGCATGCTCCCCGCTGGATCCGTACGCGACAGCGGGCCCCACCACCACCTCCTCCGGCATCGCCGCCGCCAGCCGACGGCACAACTCACTCGCGATCACGGTATCGGTCCCCACCGGAAGATGCGGCCCGTGCTGCTCGGTCGCCCCGAGCGGCACGGCCAGCAACGTGTGGCGCGCCCGCTCGGCCACCATCGGAGAACGAAGCTCATCCAGCCGCGTCACCACTGCTCCGTCCTCGCGACGACTCCGGCGGCGGTGCGGCGACCGCGCGAGCGATACGCGGCGAAGCTGGTCGAGGGTTGTTCACGGCCGCTGTCCCGTCCGTTCCCGGCGCACGCGCGGCAGCAGCGGCGCCATGGTGCGATGCCGCAGGCAGCCCGCCCAGACGCCCAGGCCGTAGGCGAGTTCGTCGCCCAAACGCACTGTGACGTCGGTGTTTTCGAGCAGTGATTCCATCGCGGCGACGAGGGCGGCGGCCCGCAGTACCCGTCTGCCGCGGGGCCCGCAGAGCGCGAGCGGCCACCATGTGCGGCGCACGGTGTCGGCGAGTTGCCGCGCGAGGCGCAGCTGAGCGGCCGCGGCGAGCGGGACGGCGGTCGTCACGGGAACGCCGCGGCGTCGCAGCCGCTCCGCCGACCGCGCGACGGTCAGCGCGGCCGGAAGTATCGCCGCCGCGAAATGCCCGGACAGCAGCAGCGCCGCCGTTGCCACGGCACCGGCCGGAAGCTGTGCGGCCGGAAGGAGTCCGGGATGCCGGAGGGCGAGCGGGGCGGCCGAGGTGCCGTAGCCGAAACGCTGCCGCAGAAACGCACCGACACTGCCCCGTGGTTCGTGGTGCACGATCGACAACGGCTGATAGCGCACCGTACAGCCCGCGTCGACCAATCGCCAGACCAGGTCGACATCCTCACCGAACCGCAGCGCCTCATCGAAACCGCCCACCGCGCACAGTGTCTCGGCGCGCACGACGAGCGCCGCGCCGGGCACGTACCGAACTCGCCCGTCCGGCCGGACGGTGGCCGGTTCGGGCCCCATATCGAGCGCCGAACGCTGCGCCTCGTACTCGCCGACCGGGCCGCCGCGCAGCGACACCACCCGCGGTGCGACGGCGGCCACGGCCGGATCGTCGAACAGCGGAACGGCATGGTCCAACCACCCCGGCGCGGGAACCACATCGGAATCGAGGAATGCGATCAGCGGCGTGGTGGCGCGCCGCCATCCCGCGTTGCGCGCGGCGGCCGGACCACGTGCGCGGTCATGGCGGACCAGAGTCACCCGCGAGCTGTCGTCGATGCCGGCCCGAGTCTCCTCTCCCGGGGTCGCGGCTGTCGACGTGAAGGGCTCGCGGGGAACGGGATCGCGCATCGTGCTGCCGGTGGAATCCGTGACCGGAGTGTGATCGCCGACGGAGACAGCGATCCGGGCCGCGCTGCTCGTGGTGGCGGCCGGTGTGGGGGAGGCGTCGCGGGTGGTGCCGGTCGCGGCGGTGGTGATCGGCGATGCGGAGCCGTCGTCGACGACGATCCGGGTCGTGACAGCTCTGGTCGCGGCGAGCAGGCGGGTCAGGCCGTGCGGGTTGTCGCGAACCGGAACCACAAGTGTCACAAGGGATGCGGGGGAGTCGGCGGGTTCCGCGATCGGGTGCAGGATCCCGGCGTCGAGGAGTTTGCGAGCCAGGGCGCGCGCGGTGGCGGTGGCGGCGACGGGCTCGCCGGTCAGCCACGTGTCGAGCAGGCGCGTGCCCGCGGCCCCCAGGCGTAGCAGGCGGGCCGGTGCGCCGCCGAGGAGCAGGCGGCCGTTCTCGAAGCGCCGGACACCGGGATCCAGCCGCACCCTCATGGCCGGAATCGCCGGTCGGCGTGCACGGCACCGCCTGTGCGGCAGGCGAATTCGGGCGCGCTGCGGGCGATTCGCGCGTCGGACATCAGAGCCCCCGGGTGAACCCGTCGGGAATCACCACGTCGTCCGGACCGAGGTCGTGCACCGACGAGTGCCCGAGGCCGTAGAGCGCGGCGTCGATGCCCTGGCGCAGCACCTCCAGCACGTTGTGCACCCCGTGCGAGCCGGCCGCGGCCATGCCCCACAGGTAGGGGCGGCCGATCATGACGGCGCGGGCGCCCAGGGCGAGCGCCTTGACGACATCGCCGCCGCGGCGCACGCCGCCGTCGAGCAGCACCTCCACCTGATCGCCGACGGCCGCGGCGATACCGGGCAGCAGCCGGATGGTCGCGGGCGTGGAATCGAGATTGTTGCCCCCGTGGTTGGAGACCGAAATCGCCGTCGCCCCGATGTCGACGGCGCGCTTCGCGTCGTCGGGCCGGCCGACGCCCTTGACCAGGAACGGCCCGTCCCACTGCTGTCGCAGCCAGGCCAGGTCGTTCCAGGTGGGCGGCGGCGTGCCCATCCACTCGCCGTACGCGCCGAAGAAGGTCGGCCCCCGTTCACCGCGCGGCACCAGGTTCGGCGTGGTCAGGTCGGGCAGGTGCCCGGAGCGGGCGAACCGCCACAGCCAGCCGGGCCGCGCCAGCACCTGCGGCGCGAAACTCAGCGCGGTCCTGATGTCGATGCGTTCCGGCAGCGCCGGGCTGCCCCAGTCGCGGGCGGAGGCGAAAACCCAGTCCAGCGTGACGATGACGCCCTTGGCGCCGGCCGCGCGGGCACGGTCCAGCCGTGCGGTCATCGCGTCCTTGTCGCCGAGCCAGTACACCTGGAAGAACGTCTTGTCGTTGGCGGCGACCACCTCCTCGACGGGTTTGGAGCCGAAGGAGGACAGCCCGATCGCCGTGCCCGATTGCGCCGCCCCGCGCGCGACACCCACCTCACCCTCCGGGTCCACGGCCTGGACACCGGTCGGCGAGCAGATCACCGGCAGCGAAATCTCCTGCCCCAGTACGGTTGTGGACAGGTACCGGGTGGCGGGCAGGTCGGCGATGTGCGGCCGGAATCCGAGCTCGGCGAAGGCCGCGGCGTTGTCGTCGAGGGTCACGCCCGCCTCCGAGCCCGCCAGCAGCGCCAGATACACCGACCGGGGGACGCGCTTGTTCGCGCGCCGCTGTGCCTCGGCGACCGACTCGAACCAGTTGCGTGTGCTTGCCATGTGAAAGTCCTTGGGGGAGGCGGGGTTACCGGAGACCGGCCAGCGGGCTGGTGTCGCAGGCCCGGTCGGGAGCGCCGCCGGGGCGGGTGGCGGGCATGCCGAGGGCGACCGCCCGGCGGCCGGTGCGGGAGTGGTCCTTGTCCGGCGCGGGCCGCGCGCCCGCCACCGCCAGCGCGGATTCGGCGTTGCCGCGCACGCATTCGGGGTCCGGGCCGTCCAGCGGCAGGCCGGTGAAGAACTTCGCGGCCATGCAGCCGCCGCGGCAGGAGTCGAAGGCCGAGCACGAGGTGCAGCTGCCGCCGGTCTGCGGCTGCCGCAGCCGGGTGAACAGTTCCGATGTGCGCCAGACGGTTTCGAAGCCGCCCGGATCGCGGACGTTACCGGCGAGGAATTCGTCGTGGATGGCGAACGGGCAGGCGTAGACGTCGCCCACCGGGTCGATCAGGCACACCACCCGGCCCGCGCCGCACAGATTCAGCCCGGGCAGCGGATCCGAGCCGAGGGCGTTGAGGTGGAAGAAGGAGTCTCCGGTCAGCACACCCTCACCGTGCGCGACGAGCCAGTCGTAGAGCCGCAACTGCTGTTCGGCGGTGGGATGCAGCTCGTTCCAGACCTCGGCGCCGCGTCCGGACGGGCGCAGCCGGGTGATCCGCAGTTGCGCGCCGAAACGGTCGGCGATGGCCTTGAACTCGTCCAGCTGCCCGACATTGTGGCGGGTCATGACGACCGAGATCTTGAAATTCTCGAATCCGGCGGCGGCGAGGTTCTCCATCGCGCGATAGGCGGTGGCGAACGAGCCGGGCCCGCGCACCGCGTCGTTGACCTCCGGCGTCGCGCCGTCGATGGAGATCTGCACGTCGATGTAATCGGAACCCGCGAGCCGCCGCGCCCGCTCGGGCGTGAGCCGAATACCGTTGGTGGAGAACTTGACTCCCACACCGTGGCCGACCGCGTAGTCCACCAGCTCCCAGAAGTCGGGCCGGACGGTGGGTTCGCCGCCGCCGATGTTGACGTAGAACACCTGCATCCGCTCGAACTCGTCGATGACGGCCTCGGCCTCGGCCGTGGTCAATTCGCGCGGATCGCGCCGGCCCGACGACGACAGGCAGTGCTCGCACGCCAGATTGCAGGCGTAGGTCAGCTCCCACGTCAGGCAGATCGGTGAGGAGAGGCCGTGTTCGAAGTGTTTCACCAGTTTCATGGGTCGTCCTGTTCGCGGTCAGCGGGCGGTACGGGAGGCGATGGTGCCGGATTCGCACAGTCCGGCCAGGGCGCGCAGATAACGGTCGCGGTCGCGGGCCGGAACCGCGGCCGCGTCCAGGGCGCTGAGCACATCGGGTTGCCGGTCGAGTTCGCGGACCACCGTGACCAGCAGTGGTGTCTTCAGGAAGGACAGCCGCCGGGTCTCGTAGTCGTAGACCAGGGCGCCGAAGGGTTCGGGTCGCAGCGACACCGACCCCGCCAGACGGTAGGGCAGGGCCGGGTCGAACGCCGCCGGATCAGTAGACACCGCACATGCCGTCGATCGAGACATCCTCGACGAGCAGGTCTTCCTCGACGAGCGCGTCGCTGTCGGCGACTACTGTGCGGTGGGCGGTCTGGTCGCTCATGGCTCCTCCTGTGGGGGTCGGGGTCGAACGAGTGTGACCGTCAGCATAATGACACCGGGTGACAAATTGGAAGGGTGATGGCGGAAAAAAGATCGGCCGACAGCGGCGTGCCCGCCAGCCGACCGGGCCGGCGGCGCTCGACCAATGCCGTCGAACTGGAGCGGGCGGCCTTCGAGCTGTTCGAACGCCACGGATTCGACGCGACCACCGTGGAGGACATCGCGGCGGCGGTGGGCATCAGCAAGCGCACCTTCTTCCGCTACTTCGAGTCCAAGAACGACGTCGTCTGGGGCGATTTCGGTGGGCAACTGGAGGTGATGCGCGCCCATTTCGCGCGCTGCCCGGACGATCAGCCGCTCATGGAGGCGGTGCGGACGGTGGTCGTGGAGTTCAACCGGTTCGATCCCGCGCACGTGCCCTGGCATCGCAAGCGGATGGAGCTGATCCTGAAAGTCCCTACCCTGCAAGCGCATTCGACGCTGCGGTTCCGGGAGTGGAGTGCCGTGGTGGCGGAGTTCGCCGCGGCGCGGCTCGGGGTGTCCGCGCGCGAGCTGATCCCGCAGTCGATCGCGAACGTCGCGCTCGGGGTGGCGGTCGCGGCCTACGAGTACTGGCTGACGCGGCCGGGCGCGGAACTCGCCGACATCATGGACCGGGCGTTCCGCGACCTGGCCGCGGGTTTCGACGTGGGGTGAGCGACCCCTGCGGCGCCGGTCAGGCGCGGGCGCCCTCGATCAGCGTGGTGAGCACCTCGAAGCTGTCGTGCGCGGCGACCCCGGCGACGGCCCGCTCCACACCCACCCGCGACACCTCGAACGGCTGCATCCGATCACCGGCCTCGGCGGTGCAGACGGCCGCCAGGTAGAACTCGGTGATCGCGGCCCGGTACAGCGTCCAGAGCCGTTCGCCGTCGACGTCGACACCGGCGTCGGCGAGCCGGGACGCGTACCGGCGCACCAGGTCTCGCTCGATCGTGCGGAGCAGCGCGGGCTCCACCGAGGCGTTCGCGAAGTAGGCGACATCGCGGATGCCGGCGCCCGCCGTGGCGATCTGCCAGTCCAGGAAGCCGGGTGCGCCGTCGGCGAAGAACAGGTTGCCCAGGTGCGGGTCGGCGTGGATCAGCGTCCGCGGTTGCGCGGCCCAGAAGGCGTCGATGTCGGCGCTGCGCTCGTAGAAGATCCGGCACCGGCGGCGCATCCCCGCCGGGATGAGATCCGCGCTGTGCCCGGTGATCTCGGCGAGGAAGCGGCGGCGGATGATGTCGCCCAGCCGGATGTCGGCGGCCGTGCGGGTGGCGAGCGGCCGCAGATCGCCCGCGAAGCGGTCGGTCTCCCAGAACGCGGCGTGCAGATCGCCCAGCGCGTCGACGACGGCCTCCGCCTCGGCCCGGGTGACGGTGTCGACCACCGTGCGGAATCGGGCCGTGGCCGACAGGTCCTCGAGTACCAGGACACTGCGCCGCCGGAGTCGATCGGATTGCGCGACATAGCATTTCGGCACCCGGACCGGCGGCTGCCCGCCCAGCGCGCGATAGGCCAGGATCTCGTGGAGCCCGAGACCGAACACGTTCATCAGGACGTGCTGCAGATAGTCGCTGGGCGGCAGCTTCACGAACAGGTGCGCCGGGACGTCGTCGGACTCGCTCTCGACCGCGATGCGGGCGCGCGCGGCCGTGCCGGAGTGCGTGTCGAGTACCCGCACCGAAGTGAGGGCGCCCGGCGGCAGGCCGAGCGCGTCGCCGAGCCAGCGCGCGGTCACCTGGTCGACGCGCAAGGGGATCGTCGTCCGGCCCGGCAGCGTGCGGTCGAGCCCGGCCCGGACCGCCTCCCGGGTAGCCATGCCCAGAGCGGACATCGTCGCGAACACCTGCGAGATCACAAGCCGGCCTTTCCGTGGTGCGGCACAACCGCTTCCGGTGCCGCCGTGTGGATGTGATCCTCAGTTCTACCGCGCGGCGAGGAGTGTCAGGCGACCAGGTCGTCCCGGTCGAAGGGGGCGAAGAAGGCGTTCACGCCGGGCGCGGTGAGCACATCCGCGAGCGCGACGAAATCGTAGCGCGTGCCGGAATCGGCGGTGACGCTTCCGATCTGGGCGAGTTCCTCGTGCGCACGGTCGGGCAGCAGCGCGCGGTGCAGCCGGATCAGATCGGGGTCGGGCTCGCCGCCGCCCTGCTCGGCGTGCGTGATCATCAGGTGCAGGCACAGTTGCTGCGCCGGGGTGGCCGGGCGGGGATCGAGGCCGAGGGAGAATTTCCGCACCAGGGTGTCGAAGGTTTGCTCGACGTAGTGCAGGAACACCGGCCGCGGGCTGTGCAGCATCTTCGCCCGCACCTCACCCGCCAACTCGCTACCCGCGTCGACCAGTACGTCCACCGTTCGAGGGGTGAGACCGGCGATGTCGAAACCACTCATGACGTCTCCTAGCGCGACGGACTCCGAACGGTGACACGAATCCGGGCCCACGGAGACCGTGCGCCCGGAACGGCATTCTTGTCCTTGTAACTGTAAATTATTCAGTATTCGGCCACAAGGGTCCGCGATGATCTCGGGCCCGTCACATGAACCGGCCGCCGGTGACCTCGAGGGTGGCGCCGGTCATATACGACGACAGGTCCGAGGCCAGGAACAGCGCGACATTCGCGACCTCTTCCGGCTCCCCGGGGCGCGCCATCGGAATCTCCGACAGCTTCTGGTCCCAGACGGCGGCGGGCACGGCCGTGGTCCTCGGCGTGCGGATCAGGCCGGGCTGGATCGCGTTGACCCGCACGCCGTGCCGGGCCGTCTCCTTCGCCGCGGCCTTGGTCAGCCCGACGATCCCGGCCTTGGCGGCCGAGTAGTTGGTCTGGCCCGCCATCCCCACCTTGCCCGACAGGCAGGAGAGGTTGACGATGCTGCCGCGCCCGCGTTCGCGCATGATCGCCGCGGCCAGCCGGGTGCCGTGCCAGGCGCCCTTCAGGTGTACGGCGATGACCTGATCGAACTCGTCCTCGGTCATGGTGCGCAGGCCGGCGTCGCGGGTGATCCCGGCGTTGTTCACCATGACGTCGAGCGCGCCGAACTCGGTGACGGCCGTGGCGAGCAGCGCTTCGACGTCCGCGGCGCGGGTGACGTCGCAGCGCATCGCCCGCGTCACCTCGGGCCCCAGCTTGTCCTGCGCGCCACCGGGATTCAGGTCGCCGACGACCACCCGGGCGCCCGCGCGCACGAACGTCTCGGCGATGGCGAAGCCGATGTCCTGGGCCCCGCCGGTGACCACGGCGACCCGACCGGTGAGAAGCGACACGGTGAAACCTCTTCAGTACTGGGTTGATCCGAGGCCGACCGCGATCGCGCGGCCGTGCTGGACCGCACGTCGGCACCGGCCGCGCACGTGCCCTCCTCGGATCGCCGTGCGCCGGGGCCCGCGGCCGGGACCGTGGTCGCGGCGATCGGCAAGGCACTGTCGTACGGTATATCGTAAGGACAACGGTAGTTGCCCGGGAAGTCACTCTATGACCGCATGCGCCGCGCGCGCAAGGGCGCCGTCGCGCATACGCCATCCGCCCGGTCCCGCAGGCGGACAACGCCATCCGGCCTCGGCGGGCCATGGTTCGCGGCCGACACCCTCGACCGTGGCGCCCGCACCGGATGGGCGGGTCGTGATCACCGGCGTCGCCTCGGAGGTCACCGATCGGCGTCCGCGGCCGATATCTCGGGGGTGCTGCCGTCGCCGCTGGCCGGCAGGCTCGCCGATCTCGACGGCGCCGTGACGGGCCGCGCGCGACTGCCGCTGTAGGGCGCGGTCGGGCGACCGTTAAGGTGGGCATTCGTGGACACGACTTCGCTGACCGGCAAGGAACTCGCCGCCGCACTCAACGCCGACACCGAGCAGCGCGCCGCCGCGCTCACCGAGCGGGGGAGCGCGCCGCGACTGGTGCTGGTGGTGGCCAACGACGATCCGGCCAGCGGCTGGTACGTGAAGTCGCTGCAACGTGCCGCGGACCGCCTCGGAATCGCTTGTGACACCGTCGATCTGGGCGCCGACGCGACCGCGGAAGCGATTCGCGCCGAGCTGACGAAGCTGAGCGGCGATCCGGCCGTCGACGCGGTCATGCTGCAGACGCCGCTGCCGGCCGGTGTGGCGCTGGACGACGTCAGCTCCGCCATCGCCGCGGGCAAGGACGTCGACGGCGTGAGCCCGCTGTCGCTGGGCCTGCTCGCGGCCGGGCTGCCCACCTTCCCCCCGGCCACGGCCGAGGCGGTCGTGGAACTGGCCGCGCACCACGGGATTCCGCTCGCCGGTCGCCACGTGGCGGTCGTGGGCCGCTCGAACGTGGTCGGTAAACCGCTGGCCCAACTGCTGCTGGCGGAGAACGCGACCGTGACCGTGTGCCACTCCCGCACCGTGGACCTCCCCGCGGTCACCGCCGCGGCGGATATCGTGGTCGCGGCCGTGGGCCGCGCGGGCCTGATCACCGGCGAGCACGTGCGCGAGGGAGCCGTGGTGATCGACGTCGGCACCAACGAGGGCCCCGACGGCGGCATCGTGGGCGATGTGGACGCGGCATCGGTGCGGGGCCGCGCCGGTGCGCTGAGCCCGGTGCCGGGCGGTGTCGGTCCGGTGACCACGGCCCTGCTCATGCGCCACGTGGTGCGCGCGGCGGAGTCCGGGCGCGCGGACTAGCTGACATCACAACTAGCCCGCGGCGCGGCCGCGAGGGCGGTATCCTCCGGGGGCATGAACGCGTCGCCGGGAGCCGGGCGATCGCGTTCGCGATTTCGCCTCGCGGTCCGGTGAGCCGCGGTTCGTGTCGGGAGTGCGGGCGAAAGCATGTGTGCGCCGGTGTAATTCGAGGGGGAGCGAATGGCCTTGCAGCAGTTCCGTCGCGGGCGTTTCCGCCGGGTGGCGATCGTCGTCGTGGTGATCCTGCTGGCGGCCGCCTGCGGTGCGGCGGGGGCGTCGTTCGGTGGTACGACGGCGGGGCATGCGCGACCGGCCGGCGCGGGCCACGAGGTCGACGGCGACAACTTCGCCTGGGACCCGTGCGGCTACCTCAGCGCCGAGATGTACGCGGACCTGGCCGAGCGCGACAAGACCGGTCGCCCGCGCATCCAGATCAAACCGCACAACTTCGACACCTGCGAGGCATCGGTCGACCTGCCCGACAGCCCGCGGCTGCTGACCGTGGCGGTGACCAAGCGCCAGCGCGGCATGGGCAACGATGTCGAGCGCGACGACGAATACACCGTGCGCGCCGAGGGCGACTGGAAGGTGGCCGAGCAGCGGGCGCCGCAGCGCGGTGAGTGCGCTCGCGTCGTCTATTCGGCCGACACCTCGTTCTCGATCCAATCCCACGCCGACCGGCCCGCCAACGATCGGGTCGATCCGTGCGCCGCCGCCGATCGCGCCACCCGGTCGCTGCTGACCGTGCTGCACACCGGGGTCATCGGCACATTGGATTTCCCGCCGCAGTCGCAGGGGCATGTCGACCTGTGCTCGGCACTGACCGAAACCGATGTCACCGCCGTCGTGGAATTCCCCGGCGGGCGGTCGCAGCGGCCGGGCCGCCGGGCGGCCCACGAATGCATGTGGCGGTCCACCGCCGAGGACGGCCGGACCGCCGAGGTCCTGTTCCTCACCCATCTGGACGTGTCGCCGCCGCGCACGCTGGGCGCCGGCTACACGCGCACCACGATCGCGGGGCGCGACACCATCATGCACCGGGTCACGACAGCGGGAACGTCCTGCATCGCCGTACTGGAGGGCCGGACCTGGCCCTCCTGGCCCGGTAACCAGCTGTTCCAGCTGGATTATCCGGCGCCGAAGGCATTGGTGGAGAACGCGACCCTGCTGGTGCGCCCGGCCGACGGGAACATCGACACCGCCTGCCGCGCCGCCGAGGCGCTGGCCGCCAGGGCCTGGCCTCGGATGCCGTGACCCGGGGTCCGGCATCCGGGGGCCGGTCGATTACCAGTGCACCGTCACCGGGTCACCCACGGCGACAGTGTTGTAGTACCACTGGGCGTCGTCGGGCGGCAGGTTGATGCAGCCGTGGCTGACATTGGCGTTACCCTGCGAGTCCACCGACCACGGTGCCGAGTGGACGAAGACTCCGCCCCAGGTCAGCCGCTCGGCGAACTCACCGGTGAGCAGATAGCCGTCCGGATCGCTGAGCGGGATGCCGATCGTGCGGGAGTCGAAGGTGATACTCCGGAACTTCTCCATCACCGGGAACGTGCCGACCGGCGTCTCGTGGCCGGGCTTGCCCATCGAGGCGGGCATCACCCGCGGCGGTTGACCGGGGACGTACACGGTGAAGGTGTGCGCGGACATGTCGGCGTCGGCGGTGGTGCCGCCGCCGGTTCGGAAGTCCGTGCGGGCGTTGCCGACGGTGACCGTCAGCGGGGTGTTCGCGGGCAGGAATCCGGCGGGATGCCAGACCAGCTCGCTGTCACCGTTCCACGTGAACGTGCCGTCCAGGGTGCCGACGCGGACCGCGTGCTCGGCGCGGGCCCGATCGGCGACCGGGGCGGCGAAACGGACGGTGACCGGATGCGCGATGCCGACGACCGCGCCGTCGGCCGGTGAAATCGATTGCACGGGTGAGAGCTGCGGTGCCACCCTCACCGCCGCCGCCGTGCCGGATGTGATCGCCGCGAGCGCCGCGATCAGGATCGCCAGGAACAGATGCCTGATCATGTTCCGCATGGCTCCACCCCCTCAGGTGTGGTTATGAGACGTTCATCTTAGATCTCCATGATCATGTACGCCTCCGGAATGTTTTCGGTTCGTGATCAAAAGGTGGCCTGTCGCAACATATCTCGCAGCAGTCCATCTGTTATGGGCGTACCCGTTGTCTCGTCCCGTAACCGGACATATCGGACGGTTGCGCGGCGCTCGGCCGCGCGGCTCCGTAGCATCGGGGATCGTGCTGCGAGGCGAGGTGGAGGCCGGGGCCGGGGAAACGGCGGCGGACGCCGCCGCGCGACCGCGGCGGCGATGGTGGACGCCGGTGCGCGGCCTGCTGCTGTCCGTCGCGGTGCTGCTGGGGCTCTACACATTGCTCGCACAGCTGCTCGCCCTCCTGCCCGTGCCGTGGACGCGGCCGCTGCTGCGAGTAAGTTTCGCGCAACTCGTCGTGCTGGGCCTGGGCTGGTTCCGCGACTGGCTCGGCTCATGGAACCTCGTGCTCGCCTGCGCCGCGGTGCTCGCGGCGCTGCTGGCGGTCCGGCTGCGCGGCACGTGGCCGACCGGGGCGATCACCGCGGTGACCGCGGCGGGACTGGTGATGTGCCTGGTCACCGCCACCGGGCTGGCGCTGTCCGCGCACACGGCGACCGGCCGATGGGTGCTGTTCGCGCCGATCCCCCTAGTCACCGCGGGGAAATCGCCGGACGAGACGATCACCTACGCGACCCTCGACGGTCAGCCGCTGCGGGCGGATCTGTACCTGCCCGCCGCCCGGCCGGACCCGGCGCCGCTGGTGGTGCACATCCACGGCGGCGGATTCGTCGGCGGCAGCAAGGGGCCCGGCCCGTACAACCACTGGCTCGCCGAGCAGGGCTACGCCGTCCTCGACGTGGACTACCGGCTGGCCGACGCCGACCACCCGCGCTGGAACACCGAGGACGCCGATGTCGGCTGCGCGCTGACGTGGGCGGCGGCGCACGCCCGGAAATACCGCTGGGACCTCGAGCGCGTCGCCACCTTCGGCGGCTCGGCGGGCGGCAACCTCGCGATCAACGTGGCGTACAAGGCCAACGCGGGACGTCTGCGGCCCAGTTGCGGCACCGCCACGGAATTGCCGAAGGTGCGCGCGGTGGTCGCCGTCTACCCGGCCGTGGACCTCAGCGGTTCCGCGGCCGACACCGCACAGGGCGAGTCGCTGTCCCGGCAATACCTCGGCGGCCCGGCCGCCACTTTCCCGGAGCGCTACGCCGCCACCGACTCCGCGCCCCAGATCACCCCGGCCGCCCCGCCGACCCTGCTCTTCCACGGCCGCGGTGACCATCTCGTCTTCGCCTCGCGCACAGCCGAATTCGCGGACGAGCTGACCGCGGCCGGGGTTGCCAACCGCCTCGTCGAACTACCGTATCTCGACCACGGCTTCGACACCGAAGCCCTCAACACCGGCGCCCAGGTCGGCCGCGCCATCGCCCTCGACTGGCTGGACCGCCACACGTGAGGGATGCATTTCTTGGCCTCCGCTTCGCTGCGGCGGGTTTTCGGCGCCCTGTGGCTCGGTTTTCGGGTGCCGCTGCTGGCTCCTTCGTCGCGAACGCAGCGGCACCCGAAAACCGAGCCGCGCCGAAAACCGTTGTGGCTGCTGGGGGCGCGAAGGGTCGGTCGTCGCTGCGCAGCGGCACCCGAATCCGAGCCGCGCCGGACAGCGTTGTGGTTGCGGGGGCGGGAAGAGTCGCTGGGGCGGTCAGCTCGTGATGGCGGCTACTACGTCGGCGTGCAGGGCATCGGCGCGAGCGACGATCTCCTCTATGGTGCGCAGGGCGGGGGCGAATTCGGCGCCGTGGTCCTCGTGCAGGGAGGCGACGTTGATGGCGATGTTCAGCTGTGAGCTGGTGGCGGCGGCGCGGGCGGCGTCGGCGGCCGCGCCGATGTCGGTCACCACGTTCGGGTTGCCGATCGGCAGCAGATCTGTTGCCAGGGAAAGGATTTCGTCCGCCTCGGCGACGACGGCGGCGGGCACCCGAGCGGCCTGCAGTAGCGCGGCCGTGATCGCCTCGGTGCGGGCGGCGGTCTCGGTGTCGGTCGACTTGGGCAGCTTGTAGGCCGCGCCGACCGCGGTGAAGGCGGCCGCGTCGGCCTCGGCGAGCGCCAGCGCGCGCTCGCGGGCCGCGTCGGCGGCGGCGATGATGCGGTCGATCACGGGACGGTTGTCGGCGTCCTTGGCGCGGGTGGTGTAGCGGGCCACCATGGCCACCAGCGCGGCCCCCTGCGCGGCGTGCAGGGCGGCCACCGCGCCGCCGCCGGGCGCCGGGATCTTCGCCGCCAGATCCTCGAGGTACCGCCCGATCGCCGCCTCCCCGAACGTCGTGGTCTGCGGCGACGACGTGGTGTCCTGAGACATGCTGCGGGGCCTCCCGTTTCGAAGATCGGCATGCGGTTCGCCGACAACCGTACCGGGCGCGGCGGGGCCGTCCGACGCGAGGCCGGTACCGGGGCGCGTCCGCCCTCACGACCGGGGCGCCCCGGCAGGCGGTGACGGCCACGCCGAAGTCCTGTCCGGCGCGCCGCCCTGGGCGCGGACGGCACGGGAAGACTGGGTAGGTTCGGGTCCATGCGTATCGGACTGGGCATCAACTATGCGGGCGGCTTCAAAGAGGTGGCGGCGGAGGTCGCCGATCTGGAGCGGGCGGGCCTCGACATCGCCTTCGTGCCCGAGGCGTACTCCTACGACGCCGTCAGCGGGCTGGGCTACCTCGCCGCCAAGACCGAACGCGTGCAATTGGCCTCCGGCATCCTGCAGCTCTACACCCGCACCCCCACGCTGACCGCCATGACCGCCGCCGGTCTGGACTACGTCTCCGACGGCCGCTACATCCTCGGCCTGGGCGCGTCCGGCCCGCAGGTGATCGAGGGCTTCCACGGCGTGCCCTACGACGCGCCGATCGGCCGCACGCGCGAGGTGGTCGAGATCTGCCGCCGGGTGTGGCGGCGCGAGCGGCTGGAATTCGAGGGCAAGTACTACACGATCCCACTGCCCGCCGATCGGGGCACCGGCCTCGGCAAGCCGCTGAAGCTGATCAATCACCCGGTGCGGGACCGGATTCCGGTGCTGCTGGCCGCGCTCGGCCCGAAGAACGTCGAACTCGCGGCCGAGATCGCCGAGGGCTGGCAGCCGATCTTCTTCCTGCCCGAGAAGGCGAACGACGTCTGGGGCGACGCGCTGGCCGCCGGGAAGGCCAAGCGCGACGCGGCCCTGGGCGAGCTGGACGTGTACGCCGGACCTGCCCTGGCCATCGGCGACAATGTCGAGGGCCTGCGCGAGTTCGTCAAGCCGCACCTGGCGTTGTACATCGGCGGCATGGGCGCCAAGGGCAAGAACTTCTACCACACACTGGCCACCAAGTACGGCTACGGCGCCGAGGCCGACCGCATCCAGGAGCTGTATCTGGCCGGTGAGAAGGACGCGGCGGCCGCGACCGTGCCCGACGAACTGGTCCGCGACATCTCCCTGATCGGTCCGGCCGGCTTCGTCAAGGAACGTGTCGCGGCCTTCCGCGAGGCGGGCGTCACGGTACTGAACGTGGTCCCGCTGGCCGGCACCCCGGCCGAGCGGGTCGAGCTGATCGAGCAGCTGCGCGACCTGGTCTGAGCCGCCGCGGCCGGGCGCGCGTCAGCCTTCGCGCAGCCCGGCCAGGGCTTCGTCCAAGGTCGGATGCAGGGCGAAGACCTGGTCGAGATTGGTCATCTTGAGCTGGCGTCCCGTGGCCGGACCGTCGGCGACCACCGCGATGCGGGTCGATTGCCCGGCCCGCTGGTGCGCGCCGACGAGTGCGGCCATCCCGGCGGAGGCCAGGAACGTCACCTGCAGCAGGTCGATGATCAAGGCCGCCGGGCTGCCGCTCAGCGCCGCATCGATCGCGTTCTCCAGTGCGGGTGCGGTCGCCAGGTCGACCTCACCGGCCACCGTGAGGACGGTCGCTTCGTCGTGCACCGAGACCGAGGTGGTCATCGCGTCGGCGAGGGGATACGCGTCTCCGGAAGTATTGGTCACATCAAGACAATCTGCCATGAACCCGCTCTCCCCGCTGCATCGTCGTCGTATTGACCGGTGTTTCGTAGTTCTGCCCGCCGCGAAAACCGCAGGTGCACGGGTGTTCCGGACGGCAGCGAGCGGTCGCTGGCGGGATTGCGCCGCCGTGTCGCCTCTGCGCATCAGATCCGGCTGGCGGCCGAGAAGGTGACCGCGGGCAGCTTCACGACCATCCGCACCAGGGTACCCACGCCGGTGTTGTCGATGACGAGTTCGTCGGTCAGCGCGCGCATCATGGCGATACCGCGCCCGCGCGGGCCCGGGTCCTCCGGCAGCGGCCGCCAGACGCCGGTGTCGGCGACCTCGATGGTGACCTGATTGATCGCGCAGTCGGCGGTGAGCACCATATCGCCCGGCGCACCGCCCAGATAGGCGTGCTCGATGCTGTTGCTGCACGCCTCGTTGGCGGCGGCGACGATATCGGCGGCCAGTTCCTGCGGGACCGCGGCCGCGCTCAGCCACGCCGCCAGCTCGCGGCGCACGGCGGCGAGGCGGCCCGCCTCGGCCGGCACGTCCACCCGCAGCGGCCGCGGCGGCTGCCGGTAGACCACCATGGCCACGTCGTCGTCGTAACCGCCGGCCGGGCGCAGCCGGGACAGCACCGCGTCGGCGACCTCGCGAGGCGGGTCGTCGGCGGCGCCGGACAATTCGTCGGCCAGTTCGTCGAAGCGCATATTGATGTCGATGCCGCGCTGTTCGACGAGCCCGTCGGTGAACAGCACCAGGGTCGACCCCGGGGCGAGCGGCGTGGTGGCCTCCGGACGCTGGGGCGGATCGAACGTCGCCAGCGGCACCGCGCGCCCGCCCTCGAGAAGTCGGCCCTTGCCGCCCGGATCGGCCAGCACCGGCGGCATGTGCCCGGCGCTGGAATAGCGGATCAGGCCGCGCTCGGGATCGAGGATGGCCGCGCACACCGTCGTGCACATCGCGCCCGGGATGCTGGCGGCGACGGTGTCGAGTTCCCCGAGCAGCTGGGCCGGGCCCGCGCCGCGCAGCAGCAGAGCCCGTGCGGCCGTGCGCAATTGGCCCATCACCACCGCGGCCGACAACCCACGCCCGACGCAGTCGCCGACCACCAGGCCGATGGTGCCGTTGCGCAGCGGCACCACGTCGTACCAGTCGCCGCCGATCTCCAGCGGCGGCAGCGCCGGTTCGTAGTGCACCGAGAACCGCGGCGGCAGTTCGATCGGGCCGAGCATCGCGCGTTGCAGCGTGAGCGAGGTGGAGCGAGCCTGGTCGAAGTTGCGGGCGCGCTGCACGGCCAGGCTGAGATGCCCGACCAGCAGCGAGAACAACGCCCAGTCACCGGGACTGATGGCCCGCGGCGCGGCGAAGCGCAACCACAGCGCGGCATCACCGGTCTCGCCCAGCGGGGCCACGATGCCCTCCGAGGTGGAGGCACCCTCCGGGATCGCGAACATCGTCCGGCCCGGTCGCATCCGGGCCCGGTCGAGTAGCGCCCGCGCCCGGGCGTCGAGCACCTGGCGGGAGACCGCCGCCTCGGATTCCGTTGCGCCGGTGGACGATTCGCTGCCTTCCGGCTCGGCGTCCGGATTGTCGCCGCCGGTGCTCGCCACCGGTCCGGACACGTACAGTTCGGGCCCGGTCTGACGGTTCGGCCACACCGACACCACCGCCGTCTCGGCCCCGATCGCGCGGCGCAGTTCCTCGAGCCCCACCGTGAGCACCTCGACCACGCTGGTGCCGCCCGCCACGGCGGTGGCCAGCCGCGACACCGCTTGATCGCGGGCCTGCGCGTCGTGCTCGGCGGTGACGTCGCGGATGGTGCCGACGAAGATGCGCTCGTCGTCCTCGGGTTTCACCAGCGACGAGGTGCTCACCGCCAGCCACAGTCGCCGGCCGTCGCGGTGGCACACCGGCATCACGAACCGGGCCGCCTCGGTGCCCAGATCCGGATACTTCCCGCCGTCGTCGGCTGCCCACGGGTGCGGCAAGGGATAGGGCGCGCCGTCGGGGCCGTAGCCGGTGATGGCGCCGAAGGCGGAGTTCACCTCGGTCAGGGTGCCCCGCGAATCGGCGACGAAGAAGCCGTCCTGCAGCGATTCGACCAGCGCCGTGCGGAACGCGTCGCGCCCCTCCAGGTCCTCGGTGCGCAGCCGCTGCAATTCGTAGCTGCGGTTGATGTCGAGGAAGCCGCGGGTCGCCACGTCCAGCGCGGCGAGGGTCTGCAGCAGGAATTCCAGCGCGGCCTCGGCGCGATTGCCCGTCTCGGTGCCCTTGGCGGCGTCGACCAGACCGGCGCGGTCGAGGAGGCGGAAGTGGTGTTCGGTGAGATCGAGGATGCTCACGCCCTCGACCAGGGCACGGCGGCCGAGCTCGTACCCTTCGGCGAGGGTGTTCTGGGTGGGCGAATCCAGGTGCAGCCGAAGGGCGTTCGCGTAGGCGTCGCGGAATGCCGCGAGCACGGCGCTCACGGCGCCGGATCCGTGTGCCCGCGGTGCCGGGCCGCCAGCACCAGCGCGTCGTCGGTGTCCTTGGCGTGGCGGCCGAGGATGTCGGCGGTGATGTCGGCGGTGGATTTGGCCAGATCGATGGCGTCGACGAAGTCGTCCACGATGCCGTCGGTGGACATCAGCAGCAGATCGCCGGGGCGCACCGCGACCGTCTGGGTCTGCAGATTGGGAGGCAGCAGATAGCCGACGATGCCGCCGGTCAGCAGGGCGGTCGCGCGCAGGGCGGGTTTGCCGGGCCCGGCCGTCACCACCCGCGACTCCACGTTCCCGACGCCGAGCCAGTGCAACTCGTCCTCGGAACTGAACAGCGCCAGCGACACCGCCGCCCCGCGGGTGTCGGCCATGGCGCGATGACACAGCACCATCAGCACGTCGAGCGGTTCGGCGCGATTCTCCGACAGCACCTGGCCCGCCCGGTCGGCGGCCTCACCGGCCGCGGCGCCGTGGCCCAGCCCGTCGAGCACCGCGAACAGCACCGCGCCGCCCCCGGCGTCCAGCACCACCGATCGATCCCCCGATACCTTCTGACCGGGTAGGGCACGGCCCGCGACCGCCCACTCGACCGCGCCGATGTAGCCGTCCTCATACACCGGTGGGTACCCACTTCCACATTTCCACCAGCGTGCCCTGCCCGGGCGCGGACTCCACCAGCAGCCGATCCATCAGCCGCTTGGCGCCCGGCAAGCCCAGGCCCAGGCCCCGCCCGGTGGAATAGCCGTCCTCCAGGGCGCGGGCGATATCGGGAATGCCGGGCCCCTGGTCCTGGGCCTGCACGACGAGCGCGCGACGGCCCTCCCGCTCTTCCACGGTCACGCGGACCTCGCCGGTGCCCGCATAGCTGGTGATATTGCGGGCCACCTCCGAGATGGCCGTGGAGATCATGGTGATGTCGGTCAGGGTGAAGCCCAGCTTGGCAGCCAGCTCCCGCCCGGCCTGACGCGCGGTCACGATGTCGTTGGACATCTTGACCGCGATCACCACGTTGTCAGCGGTCACGGTCACGAACCATCTCGCTGGAAGGTGGCGAACTTTCTGTTGAGCCAGGCCAGCCCTTCCTCGAGGTCGAGCGCGGTATGCATGTCTTCGAACGTCAGGCCCAGTTGCACCATGGCGAACGCGACCTCCGGCTGCAGCCCGACGATCACCGTCTGGGCGCCGCGCAGTTTGGTCATGTGCACGATGGTGCGCAAGGAACGGGCGGCGAAGGAGTCCATCACATCGATCGCGGTGACGTCGACGATGATGCCCTTCGCGCGGTATTTGCTGACGTACTTCATCAAGTCGTCCTGCAGCCGCTCGGTATCGGCATCGGTCAGTGCCGACTGCACGGACGCGATGAGGTAGGTGCCCTGTTTCAGAATGGGTACCGGCATGGGGGCGCCCCGGGTCAGCGTCCGTGTCGATCGGTCACGCGGGAGACCTCGTAGCCGAGCAGCCGCTCCGCCTCCTCGATACCGCCCTGCAGGTCACCGACCGCCTTTATCTTCGACAGATCGAGGCCTATGGTCACCAGGACCAGCGCGATCTCCGAGGACAGGCCGGTGATGATCACGCTGGCGCCCATCAGGCCCGACGCGTCGACCGTCTGCACGAGGTGGTTGGCCACCGTGGAGTCGATCGAGGGCACACCGGTGATGTCGATGACGACCAGCTTCGCGCGGTTGGCGCGGATGGCCCGCAGCAGCTGCTCGGTGAGCTGGCGGGCCCGCTGACTGTCCAGCACACCGATGATGGGCAGGATGAGCAGCTGTTCGCGCACCTGCAGGACCGGCGTGGACAGCTCGCGGATGGCCTCCTGCTGCTGGCGGATGACGCGCTCGCGCTCCTGCACGAAGGACACGGCCACGGTGTTGGCGATGCGGTTGGCGGCCGGTTCGTACGCGTCGAGTACGCGTTTGAGCAGGTCGAAATTGGACTGGTATTTCTCGAACAGGCTGCGCGCCAGCACATCTCGCAGCAGCAGCACGATGCCGATGACCTCGTCGGTCTCGACGCCACGGGGAATGATGCGCTCGGACAGATCGCGGGCGTACGCCTGCAGCGCCTCGACGCTACCGGTTTCCAACACCTCGACGTAGTTGTCGTAGACCGAGGTCGCCTCGGAGAAGATCTCCTCCGGCGTCATAGCGGTCAGCAGCTGGGCATCCGTGATGCGGCGCGCCCATTCCTCGCGGAGCTCTGTGCGATTCTGACGCAGGTGTTCGACCAACTCCGGGAGGAGGTTGTCGACCTGGCCGGTCGGCCGGGAATCCGGCGACAGACCGATGGACACGTCGGACATTGGAAACTCCTGCCCCTTTCGTAAGGGTAGGTGGCTACTCGTCAGGTGACTCGCACGGCTGCAATCCAGCATGCCACTACGAGCCTAGTCTTACCCGATACCCGCTGAGACACAAAACAAACATCCCCGTCAGGGGATGTTTCGGTCCTCCGGCGGGGCAGGGGAGGCTGGGTGCGGGGCCTCGCCCGGTCTTCGGTGATGGGCCAGCAGGGTGTCGTAGATGTCGGCGAGGGCGGTGAGCTGGTCGCGGTCGAGCACGTCGATCATGTGCCTGCGCACGCTGGCGACGTGTGCGGGTGCGGCGGTGTCGAGCACGTCCGCGCCCTTGCCGGTGAGCACGGCCGCGGTGCGGCGGGCGTCGTCGGGGATCGATTCGCGGGCCACCAGCCCGCGCTTCTCCATCCGGGTGATCTGATGCGACAGCCGGCTCTGCGACCACTCCAGCACGGCGGCCAGTTCGGCGAAGCTGCGCCGGTGGTCGGGGGCGTCGGCCAGGCGGGCCAGCACCGTGTACTCGACATAGGTGAGATTCGAGGCGCGCAGCGAATCGCGT
The DNA here is from genome assembly GCF_014466955.1 of Nocardia wallacei. NCBI lineage: Bacteria > Bacillati > Actinomycetota > Actinomycetes > Mycobacteriales > Nocardiaceae > Nocardia > Nocardia wallacei. The sequence goes on from NZ_AP023396.1 coordinate 3,516,481, forward strand.
CCGACCGCCGCGGCGATGAGATCGCGAGTGAACACGAAACCGAGCCACGCGCGCTTCTCGAGATCGTCGAGCCAACGGGGTTCGGTCACGATTCCTCTCCAGGTCCCTGATACGTCATGCTATTGCCTCCCCGGCCTCGGCCACCACTCCTGACGACAGGTACACCCCCATTGTTGAAGGTGCAACCTTTGTGACCCCGATGAGATTAGGCTTGCCTGAGATCGGGCCGGCATCGGGTGCTGGCTAGAGTCGAATCGCTTGGATTCACCCGGCTGCCCGTGCGCCCGTGCGCCGCAGCCCCTCGTCGAGGAGTGTGTGCGAAACGTGTCCGCGCCTGAGTTCCTGTATTCGGATCTGCTGCCGATCGGTGCGGACGAGACGCCGTACCGGCTGCTGACCACCGAGGGCGTGCGCACGTTCGAGGCGGGCGGGCGGACCTTCCTGGAGGTCGAGCCGGAGGTGCTGCGCCTGCTCACCGCCGAGGCCATGCACGACATCAGCCACTACCTGCGCCCGGCGCACCTGGCGCAGCTGCGCCGGATCATCGACGATCCGGAATCCTCCGGCAACGACCGGTTCGTGGCGCTGGACCTGCTGAAGAACGTCAACATCTCCGCCGGCGGCATCCTGCCGATGTGCCAGGACACCGGCACCGCGATCGTGATGGGCAAGAAGTCCGAGGGCGTGCTCACCGGCGCCGACGACGCGGAGTGGATCAGCCGCGGCGTGTACGACGCGTACACGAAGCTGAACCTGCGGTACTCGCAGCTGGCGCCGCTGACCATGTGGGACGAGAAGAACACCGGCTCGAACCTGCCCGCGCAGGTCGAATTGTATTCGGCGGCGGGCGATCCCGCGCATCCGGCGTACAAGTTCCTGTTCATGGCCAAGGGCGGCGGCTCGGCGAACAAGTCGTTCCTGTACCAGGAGACCAAGGCCGTCCTGAACCCGGAGCGGATGCTCGAGTTCCTGGACGAGAAGATCCGCTCGCTCGGCACCGCGGCCTGCCCGCCCTATCACCTGGCGGTCGTGATCGGCGGTACCAGTGCGGAATTCGCCCTCAAGACAGCGAAATACGCCTCGGCGCACTATCTGGACGACCTGCCGACCGAGGGCTCGATGGCCGCGCACGGCTTCCGTGATCTGGCGCTGGAGGAGGAGGTCTTCAGGCTGACCCAATCCTTCGGCATCGGTGCGCAGTTCGGCGGCAAGTACTTCTGCCACGACGTGCGGGTCGTCCGGCTGCCGCGGCACGGCGCGAGCTGCCCGGTGGCGATCGCGGTGTCCTGCTCGGCCGACCGGCAGGCGCTGGCCAAGATCACTCCCGAGGGCGTGTTCCTGGAGCAGCTGGAACGTGAACCGGCGCAATACCTTCCGGAGCAGACCGATGCCATCCTCGGCGGCGACGTGGTGCGGATCGACCTCAACCGGCCGATGTCGGAGATCCGCGCCGAGCTGTCGAAGTACCCGGTGAAGACCCGGCTGTCGCTGACCGGGCCGCTGGTGGTGGCCCGCGACATCGCGCACGCCAAGATCAAGGAGCGGCTGGACGCGGGCGAGCCGATGCCGGAGTATCTGCGCGACATGGCCGTCTACTACGCCGGTCCGGCCAAGACGCCCGACGGATACGCGTCCGGCTCGTTCGGGCCGACGACGGCCGGGCGGATGGATTCCTACGTCGACCAGTTCCAGGCGGCGGGCGGCTCATTCGTCATGCTGGCCAAGGGGAATCGCTCGGCCCAGGTGACCAGAGCGTGCAAGGAGCACGGCGGGTTCTACCTCGGCTCGATCGGCGGCCCGGCGGCCCGGCTGGCGCTGGACTGCATCAAGAACGTCGAGGTCCTCGAATACCCCGAACTCGGCATGGAGGCCGTGTGGAAGATCGAGGTCGAGGATTTCCCGGCGTTCATCGTGGTCGACGACAAGGGCAACGACTTCTTCGCCGAGACGCAGAAGCCGATCGCGCTGCGGGTGCGCACCCGCTCCAAGGAACGGGTCTGAGCGCGTCTCATCGCGCGGCGGTCCGCACCGCGGTCACGTAGTTGTCGCGGGCGCCGGAATCGGTTCTCGTCGGGGCTCGGGTGGTGAGCGCCACGAGCGCGGTCGCACCGAGCCCGGCCGCCAGCGACACCAGTACGTGCGCCGTCATCGGAAGTGCCATGACACCCTCCTCGCCGTCGGGCCGACAGACCACCGAACGCCTGTAAAGGTAGCCGGTGGGCGGGGAGTTCGGCCGCGGACACGCAGACGCGCGTCGACGTGCAGGGTGATGGTCCGAAAACTACGGATAGTCCTGTTTGCTGTCGAGTAGCTGTTATCGCTGGATAGGATCTTTCGCATGCTGCGAGGAGTTGTGTGGTCGGTGTTGGTGGTCGGGATCGGGATCGGTGGCTGGGCGGCGCCCGCCGGGCAGGCCGCGCCCGTGTCCACCGAATCCGCCGAGGGCACAGCGGGTCTCGACCCGGCCCTGGCCGCCGCGTACACCCTCGCCGAGCGGCAGGCGCACGCCGAAGGGGTGCCGCTGTCGATCACCTCCGGCTATCGCACGCCCGAGCAGCAGCAAGAACTGTGGCAGGACGGCCTGGCCACCTACGGCAGTCCCGACGCGGCGCGCCGCTGGGTGCTGCCGCCGGAGGAGTCCACCCACGTCCAGGGCCGGGCGGTCGATGTCGGGCCCGAGGAGGGCGCTCGCTGGCTCGAGGACAACGGCAACCGCTGGGGGCTGTGCCGCACCTACGCCAACGAATATTGGCACTTCGAGCTGGCGACCGTGCCGGGCGGCGTGTGCCCGCCCGCCATCCCCGACGCCAGCGAACGCTGAGGGGCCGAGCTGCGAGTGTGGCAACTGTCCAGTTGACAGTTGTTCCCGAAAGACACGCCGATTGTCCTGTGCATTACCGGTGTGGCGAACGCCGGGATCGGTAATCCTGGTGTGCTGGCGGGTTTCCGGCAAACGGCCGGAGGATCCGGACGATCGAAACGATGGAGGTTCGGTGACAGGTCGGGTGCACGGCGCGGACTATTGGTCGGTACCGATCCCACGGCGCGAGGATCGCGCCGAGCGCCGCCCCGCCCCCGCTTGGACCCCCGGCTGGCTGTTACTGGACCTCCCCACCGCCCTCCTCCTCGCCGTCTTCGTCGGTACCGGCTGGCTCGGCTACGCCCAGCCGGGCCCGGCGGAAGCGGACGCCCCCACCCCGACCATGGTGATCCCGGCCGAGCCCCGTCTCACCCCGCCCTGACCGGACGCTAGCCAGTCGAATGCCGGTGTGGCACAGGGCTGTTGCCCGTTGACTTCGCCCGTGGCCGATCATCCGGGCGTGGGCGGACGCACCGGCCGCCGGTGGTACGGACAACCCGTGTGTACCTGGGCATTCGAGCGGGGTGCCTCTCGTCTCGGTGCCGGGCTCGTCCTGGCCCGGCGCACACGGCACGTCGCCCCATCTAGGACAGGACCAGTCCTGGTGGTGCGGCAGGATGCATCGTATGACCGATACCCCTGCTCGTCTGCTGCGCCTGCTGTCGCTGCTGCAGACGCCGCGTGACTGGCCCGGTAGTGAATTGGCCGTGCGGCTGCGGGTGACCGATCGGACGGTGCGGCGGGATATCGAGCGGTTGCGGGCGTTGGGGTATCCGATCGAGGCGACGCTGGGCGCGGCGGGCGGCTACCGGCTGCTGGCGGGGACGGCGATGCCGCCCTTGCTGCTCGACGACGAGGAGGCGGTAGCGGTCGCGGTCGGGCTGCGCGCGGCGGCGGGCCAGGCGGTCGCCGGTATCGAGGAGGCGTCGGTGCGCGCGCTGGCGAAGCTGGAACAGGTGTTGCCCGCGCGCCTACGCCGCCGGGTGAGGGTGGTGAGCACCGCGACCGCGGCCGCCGCGGGCGATAGCCCGAATGCCGACCCCGAGGTGCTCAGCGCCCTCGCCGCCGCCGTCACCAACAAGGAGCGGGTGCGTTTCACCTACCGTGACGCCGCCGGGACCGAGACCCGCCGCCACGTCGAGCCCGCGGGCCTGGCGGTGCGAGGCAGACGCTGGTACGCGGTGGCCTACGACCTCGACCGCGACGACTGGCGCAGCTTCCGCGTGGACCGCGTCGACCGAGCCCAGCCCACCGGCGCCCGCCGCACCCCGCGCACCCTCCCCGCCGCCGACGCCGCCGCCTACCTGGCAGGCGACCGAACCGATTGGGGCACACCGCGATACAACGTGGACATCACCATTCACGCTCCGGCCCACCGGATCACCGGCCGCCTCGGCGAGACGCCGGGAATCCTCGAACCGACCGGCGATCACACCTGCCGCCTACGCACGGACCGCGACGACGACCCCCGCTGGCTCGCCACCCGCCTACTCACCCTCGGAGTGGATTTCGAGATCCGCCGGTCCCCGGAACTGGACCGAGAACTCCGCGACCTACGTGCTGTGATCGGCCGCGCGCTCCGTTCGGCCTGACCATCCCCGGGTCTGCCGCCCGTTGGATCGCCGTCATGGCGTCGACCGCTCCTCGGCGTGGTCCGTGCCCCCGAAAAGCGTTGATGGCGGCCATACTTGCGGCGTCCATGGTGAACTGCTCGAGCACCGCGGGTCGTGATCGCGAAGAAGTTCTCCACTCGAGGTGCTCTGCCGCCCGGTGATTTTCGGCCCCTCACGCCCCGGACGGCGACGGTCTGTGCAGGATGGTGAGGTGCCCGTGAACACTCGCAGCGACGCCCAGCGCAGCCGGTTGCTGCTCGTCGACGCGGTCCGCAGCCTGCTGCGGTCCGGCCGGGTCGGCTTCTCGATGCCCGAACTGGCCGCGGCGGCCGGAGTCGGGGTGGCGACCGCGTATCGGCACTTCCCGACGCCGCAGGACGCGATGCAGGCGTTCCACCGCCGCGCCATCGAACAGCTCATCGGAGCGCTCGACGCGGTCGACCCCGGACTCGAGCCGGTGCCGCGTTTCCACCGGTGCTGCCAGATCTGGGTCGAGCAGGCGATGCAGTGGGGCCCGGCGGTGCGCTATGTGCGCAGCAGCAAGGGTTTCGTCGAACGCCTCACAGACGGCGACGAATCCATCACCGCCCTGCACGACCACCTCGCGGGCGTACTGGACGCCCTGGCCCGCGCGGGCCAGACCACCGAGTACGACCTCACCTACGCGGTCCTGTTGTGGATCACCATCTTCGACGAGCGCGTCGTCTACGACCTCACCGAACACCGGCGCTGGACCCCGGCCGAGGTGACCGACCACCTCACCCGCGCGGTGGCGGGCGCACTCGGCATCGCGGTGTGAGCGCGGTCAGGAACTCGGCGCCAGCGCCTCGTCGAAGGTGATGCCGCCCTCGACGGTGTGCGGGGTGCGGCGGCGATTCGGCGAGCCCAGGGCCGCGGTGAGATCCGAGCCGTCGTGTTCGGCCAGCAGATCCTTCGAGTCCCACACCAGCAGCGTCGCGCTGACGGTGTTCTCGGCCGCCGAATGCGCCAGGTCGTAGTGAGCGCAGGCGGGTACGTGGTCGTAGGTGATCCACAGGTCGTAGCCGGTCATGAACAGATCCAGATCGAAATCGACCGACAGGCCCAGCAATTCGCTGCGGCCGTTGTCGTCGACACCGGCGAACGCCTCGTCCAGTGCCAGCAGGCGCGGGGCCTGCGGGTCGGCGGAATCCAGCATGACGTGCGCGGCCGCGAACAGCGGCAGGTGCAGCGACACCGACTGCTCACCGCCGGACAGGGCGCTGTGCCGGGCCACCGTCAGCCGGTCCTCGGTGCCGTCGGCGGTGACGAGCGTGAACGAGAACACCCGCCAGGTGCGGTAATCCAGTGTGGTGGCGAGGATTTCGGGGTATGAGCGCTCCGGGTGCGCGGCACGGGCGGCGCGGATCTCGGCGGCGAAATGCGCGCGGATGGTCGCCAGGTCCTCGGGGGCCAGATCGGAGGCGTCGCGGTCGAGCAGTTTGCACACCGCGCGGGCGGACTCGGACAGGTTGTCGGCGAGCACCCAGTGCACGCCGATGGTGTTGCCCGACGACATCCGGCGCTGTTTCATCTCGGAACCCATGCGGGTGATGAGATCGCGTGCGTCGCAAGTGCGTTCGTGGATCTGCTGGGCCAGTCCGGTCAGCAGCGCGTCCTCCAGGATGCGGCGCTCCGCGTCGGTGAGCAGGAGTTCCTGGTCCGAACGCGCGGCGGCGATGCGGTCGGCGAAGTCGGCGAGCGCGGCCGCGCCCTGATCGTCGTGCACCTGGACCACGGTCAGGCCGTCGGCGGCGTCCCACTGCAGGCGGTAGTCCTGGCGGGCGGCGGCCAGCGCCGCGTCGAATTCCTGCAGGGCGGAGGTCACCGCGCTGCGGGTGGACTTGCGGGCCGCCTCGCCCGCCCGCACCCCGGACGTCGCGGCGGAGAGATTCTCGAACAGCTCGTGCACGTCGTCGGGGAGCACTCGCAGTTCGTTACCTCCGGGACCGGTCGTCTCGATGCGGTACAGCAGCTGCTCGGGGGTCGACCAGGCGGCGTCACTGCTGGGCCAGCGGCTGTTCTCGGGAGCGCCGAGCAGGCTGAGCAAGTCCGGACGGGCGTACGGCGCAAGCTTTTTCACGTCGGCGAGCAGTTCGGTGAGGGCGGTGCCGAGCGAATCGTGGGCGGCCCGGTAGGCGCCCTCGGCCGTGCCCACACCCTCGATGGCGTCGGCCGCGGCCTTGCGCGCCGCCTTCTGCTCGGCGCGCGCGGCGTCGATGCGTGCGCGGGCCTGCTCGAGGTCGCGGTCGATATCGGCGGCTCCGGCGCCCAGCGCCTCCCGCAGCGTCTCGAGTTTGCGCAGCTGCTCCTCGTAGCCGGCGCGGGCGGCCTCGGCCTCCTCGGCGAATGCCTCGGCCAGATCGCGGGATTCGGCGAGGCGGTCGTCGGCCTCGCGGGCGCGCTCGTGCTCGCGCTGATGGTCGCCGCGCAGCCGCAGCAGGGCGGTGCCGGTGTTCTCGAAGTGCCGGATGGCGGCGGCGAGGGCGTCGAGTTCGGCCGGGTCGCGCGGCGCTCGGTGGGCGGCGGCGACCGCGCGCACCTTCTTGTCCGCGGCGCCGAACTCGGCCACTGCCTGATCGAGATCGCGTTCGGCCTGTGCCGCGGTCTCCGAGCGGGAACGCAGCATGCCCGCGGCCTCCGAGACCGCCCGCAACGCCGCGGTGACGCCGTGGGTGCGGGGAAGGGCCTTGGCGGCGGCGGAGATTCGCGCGAGTTCCGCGGTGGCGGCCTGCTCCTCGGCTCGGGCGGCGGCCTCGTCCTGCTCGGCGGATTCGACCGCGGTGGTGAGTTCGGCCAGCCGCAGGTCACGCCGCCGGGCGCGGGCGGTGGCGCCGATGAATTCGGCGTGCGGCTTGGTGTGGCGGCCCACCTGCACGCCCTGGCGGAAGCGGCCGTCTGCTCCGACCGCCGCCCGCGTGGCGGGATCGGACTCGATGTCGCCGAAGGCGATCGAGGCCAGCACGTCCGCGACAAGCTGCCGGGGCACGGCGGAATCCTCTTCCACGACAAGCACGTCCGCGAGCGTCGGGCCCGCGGGACGGGCGGCCGGAGGCAGTGGTACCAGGAATTGGTCCGATTCGTGCGGCGGCAGGTCGGCCGCCGCGCTCACCCAGGCGTCGAGCAGGTTCGCGCCCTGCAGCGCGGCCTCGACGGCGGCGGCCCGCTCGGGGCCGACATCGTCGGCGAAGCGCACCAGCCGCCACAGCGGTGCGCCCGCGCGGCCGTCGCGGGTATCGGTGCGGGCGGCGGAAAGTGGTGGGGCGTCGTCTTGTTCGGCCGCTACCTGCCGGTGCTCGGCGCGCAGTGCCGCCGCGCGTTCGGCGGCCTGCGTGGCGGCGGCACGTGCCTGCTGGCGGCGGGCACGGAGGTCCTCGGTCAGCGGTTCGGTGCGCTCGGCCAGCACCTCGGGGAGGGTGGTGGCGGTATCGGCGCCCGCCTCGGCCAGCGCCGCGTCCAACGCCTCGAACAGGCCGGACCGGACGGGCGTCAGCACCTCGCGATGCTCCTCCCACCATTCCCGCAGTGCCGCGGCGGTATTCGAGCGGGCCAGCGTCACCGACGCCTCGGCTTCGGCCAGCGCGGCGGCGGCCGCGTCCCGCTGTTCCCCGGCGCGCTGGGCGGCGCGTTCGGTGCGGCCCCGGTCGGCGGCGGCCGTGTCGACCAGCGACAGGGCCTGCCGGACGGCGCGCACGTCGGCGTCGCGCTCCTCGGCGTGGCTGCGGACGGTGGTGGTGAGCTGCTCGGCGCGGGCCTGCTCCGGCAGTGCGGCCCAGGCGATCCCGGCCTCCTCGGCGGCGGCGCGCAGTTCGTCCTCGCCGCGCGACAATGCCGCGGCCGCGGCCTCGACGGCGGCCCGGCCGCGTTCGGCCTCCGCGGCGCGCTGGTCGACGGCCTGCTGGGCCTTGGTGGCCTTGTCGCGGTGCACGGCGGCGGAGGTCTCCAGGCGGCGCACGGCGTCGGCCAGGTCGTCGAGTTGCTGTTTGCCCTCGTAGGCGCTGGAACGCTGCAGTGTCTCGCGGTCGGCCAGGGCCTGCTCGTAGGCGCGGTCGGCCTCCTCGGCGCGGGTCTCCGCGGCCGCGCGCTCGGCCTCGCGGCGCTCGCGCAGCGCGGTGGCGGCGAACAGGGCGGTGCTGGTGTGGGTGACCGTCTCCAGCCGTCCGCGCACCTGCTCGACATCCGACTTCGCCTGCACCCCCAGGTATTTGCGGTAGACGTCGACGAATGCGCGCGTCGCCGTGTCGGCCTGGACCAGACCCTCCAGGGTGCGGCCGACCTCCTCCATATCGCTGAACGAGCGGGCCGCGTCCAGGATGAGCTGATCGTCGAGCGGGCGCAGGCCGTCGGTGAGCGCCTGCGACAGCCCGCGCGGATCGAGGTTCTTGGCCAGCTGCGGGCGGCGCAGCGTGAGGATCAGATTGATCAGCTGGTCGTAGCGCTGCAGCCCGAGCCCGAACATGCGGGCGTCGATGGCCGCGCGATAGTCGACCGGCCGATCCGTGATGGCGTCGGTGCCGATCTGCTCGGCGAGTTGCTTGCGGGTCAGCGGCCGGTCGTCGGGGCCGATGAGCGAGAAGTCCACGCCCACCCGGCCGTCGGCGACGAAGTACCAGCGGGTGACCTTGTCCGAGGAACGGGTCGCGCGCATGCCGATGCCGACGGTCACGACCTCCGGGTCGTCCCAGCGCCCGCGCGCGAACTCCATCCAGACATACGAGTACGCCGACTCCTGCTTGCGGTACAGCAGGTTCGACTTCATCGTCCGCTCCTCACCGGCGAACGGGTTGAGCCGGCGCGGCTCGATCCGCCCATCGAACACGAAGGGGAACAGCACCTCCAGGGCCTTGGTCTTGCCGGACCCGTTCGGCCCGCGCAGCACCAGCCGCCCGTCGGCGAAGCAGAACTCCTGGTCGCGGTAGTCCCAGAGATTGACGATTCCCGCCCGGGTGGGAACGAACCGCACGCCACCATGAATGGACTCCATCAGCTACGCCGTCCCCTTCCCTTGTTCCGGTTGCGCGTGGGCGCCGAGTTTGCGCGCCGAGGCGAACAATTCGGATTCCGCCCGGGTCCGCACGGTGACGACGGCGCCGCGGTAACGCGCCAGCGCGGGCAGCACCACCAGCTCCTCGTCGAGGACCTCGACCAGGTGCAGACGCTCGAGCAGCGCGACCACCTCCCGGGTGAGCCCGGGCGCGTCGGCCTGCCACTGGGCGGCGAAGGTGGAGCCGTAGCGCTCGGTGAGCGCCTGCACGGTCTCGCGCACCCACGCGAGGCGCACGACCGGATGCTCCGGAATCTCGGTCTCCTCGGCGGCCCGGCCCGAATCCGCCTCGGCGGCATCGGGTTCGGAGTCGACCACCAGCGGCGTGAACACGGTCGAGGCCGGGATGGCGGCGTCCAGCTGGGCGGCCAGCGCGGTGTCCGGCGGCGGCAGCGGACGCCGGGGCACCGGATTGTCGATATCCAGCACCAGATCCGCGATCTCGCCGATCAGCAGCAGCGCCACCTGGGCCAGGGTGCCGGTGCCGGGGAAGCGGACATCGGAGAAGCGGCCCGAGACGTCGATCAGCGCCACGCCCTCGGCCCGCCGCTCCGCCCGCAGGCCGGTGAGCAACTCGACCTCGGCTACCAGTTTCTCCGTGCCCAGCAGGGCGCGTTCGTCCTCGGGCAACCGCTCGGCGTACACCACCGGCAATTCCACCAGGGCGCGCCGCACCCGGCGCGCGGCGGCGGCGCGGGTCTGCGGCGCGGGACGGCCCGGCGCGGCGTCGGATTCGTCGGTCAGCAGGCCGTGCACACTGTGCAGATGCTGTAGCACCCGCGGGGGCCGGAAGATCGCGAACACCACCGAGCGGTCGATGTCGTAGAGCGCCTCGCCCGCCTCCGGATCGGCGGCCCAGCCGCCCGCGTCGCCGTCGGCCAGCGTCAGGGCGCCGCGCGCGGCCAGCCACGCGATGGCGTCGACGAACGCGTCCCGGTCGGCGGCGCGGTCGGTGGTCAGCTCCAGGCCCTCGACCCGGGTGGCGTAGGACGCGACCTGATCGGCCAGCTCCGACAGCGTGATCTGAGCACCGGCCCGGCCGAGCGCGGCCAGTGCCAAGGCGAGATAGGCGTAGCGGCGGCGATCGAAGACCCGCTCGGCAGGCGTGCGCGCGGGCCGCCCGGCGTCGAGACGGTCCTGTACCGGGAACAGCCGCGCCGTGGTCTCGGTGACCTCCAGCCGGTAGCCGAACAGCTCGGCCAGATCCTCGCGCAGCTCGGTCGCCCAGCGCCGCAGCAGCGGCAGCGCGATCCGATCGGGGAAGGTGCGGGTGACCAGGTGGTTGGCCAAAATCACCCGGGCGGCGCGCTGATAGCTGTCCAGGGCGAGCGGGTCGATGGTGCGCGCGTGCATCACGACCGTCCGGATCCGGTACGGGCGCGGGTGTTCTCGCGCACCTCGAGGCGGCGGTTGTTCAGGTGCAGCAGGCCGCGGGCCGTGCGCACCACGGTGGACCCGGAGTGCTCGCGGACCGTCAGCGTCACCCCGCTGTCGGATCCGGTGGTGCCGCTCACCCGCCCGCTGACCGGTACCCACGCCGTGGACGCCGCATCCAGCAGTCGCAGCAGCACCTCGGTCTCGCGCTCGTCGAGTTGCCGGTCGTGCACATCGGCCGCGGCCAGCGAGCGGGCGGCGGCGGCGCGGGCCTGCTGCGCCTCGAGCTGCTCCTGGCGCAGGCGGCGGACACCGGCGTCGTTGCGCTGAATGCGGGACGGGGCGCCGGGCGACGGCGGCCGACCGGTCTCGGCGAGGGTGCGGGCGATCTCCAACGGCGGTGCGTCCCACCAGGATCGGTTCGGCGGGACGATGTCGGCGTCGGGATGCTCCATGGCCAGGTGGCGCGGCCGGCCGAGCCCGAACACGGCGTCGAACAACGCGTGCGCGCTCTGCGTGGTGGGCGCTGCGGTGAACCAGCCCGCCAGGTGCCGCAGCGCGGACTCCCGGCTCACCCCGCCCTTGCGGGTCTCGGTGACCCGCCGCAACAGCGACAGCACCGCGGCGATCGCGCTCATGGTGGCCTCGCGCAACCGCTCCGCCTCGGTGCCCGGCGCGCCCTCGCCCGCGGTGACCTCCGCCGCCGCCGCGACGAACCAGCCGCGCAGGCCCTGCCAGCGGGCCCGCCAATCCGCCTCGCGCTCGGGCACACTCAGCAGCACCCGCTCGTCGCAGGCGCCCGCCCGGGCGATGAGCTCGGCCACGCCGGTGTCCTCCACCTCGGCGATGGCCGCGGCCAGCCGCGGCGCGAAGCGGGCCAGATCCATACTGAACTCGCGCATGTGCGCCAACAGCGCATCCTTGTGCGCGAGAAACGATTCCGGGGTGGCCTCGGTGGTGCGGACCAGGTCGCCCAGCGTCAGGTAGAAGTGCGCGGCGCGGTCGGCCAACTCGGACAGCGCGGTGTCGAGCCGCTTCAGGATGCGGTACACCCGTTCGGCGTCGCCGGTGCGGTTGGCGCGGGCCAGCGCCTCGAGGTCGGCCAGCAACTCCGGCAGGACCAGCCGCGACAGCGACGCCTCGTCCAGCCGGGCGCCCAGCACCTCCGCGACCGCCCGGTAGGCCTGATATCCGGAGCGGGAGAACTGATAGACGAAGTGCCGGTTGCGATACTCGGCGAGGGTGGCGGCGCGGCTGCCGTCGTAGCTGCGCTCCAGCACACCCCACTGGTGCAGTTGCTCGAGCAGTGGACCGACCTCGGTGGCGGTGAGCCGCGGCGCTTCCGGGAATCTGGTCAGCGTGTCGGCGACGTCGCTGGCGTGCAGCAGCACCACGTACGCGGCGCGGGCGTGGTCGAAAGCGCGCAGTACCCACAGGTATTCGCCGCGCTTCTCGGCGGTGGCGAAGGAGAACAGCCGCAGCCGGTCGCCGAGGGCGGATCCGTCGAGCGGGACGGGCTCGGCCGAGCCGTCGAGCCCGAGTGGCGCGAACACGACGCGACCGCGCTCCAAGGCGGTGGCGTCGGGCAGCAATCCTTCAGCGGACTCGGTCACCGGGATGAGAGTAGTACCGGCCACCGACAGCCCGCCGCCGTCCCCGGCCTCGGCGCGCCGCCGCCGCCCGCCACGCCGTGCTCAGCTCGCGAGCGAACGCAATTGGTCCAGGTACATGTGGGTACGGGGATCGCCGGGAAACCGCTCGATCATCTCCCGCGCCGCCTCTCCGGCGATCCACAGCAGCGACGGCAGCGACCGGCGCTTCCCGGCGAAGGCCCGCATGCCCGCGTCGACGGCCAGCTCCAGCTCCCGGTCGCGCACCGCCACCACGGCGAGGGTCAGATGCGCCTCCGATACCCGCATCGGCCTGCGCAGAGCGCCGTCCGGCCCGGTCGAACTCCGGATCACCTGCTGTGCATACGCTTCCGCGAGCCGATCGTCCCCGGCGACCCGCGAGCAATCCATGGCGTAGAAGTCGAACTTCTGCGGGTCGACGACGAAATGGTTGTCCAGATCGGCGGGGTGGTCGAGTTGCTCCAAGATCGCTCGGCCCTGTTTCAGGCTGGCTTCCATCTGGGCGCGATCACCGAGGCGGGCATACGCTTTGGCTTGCTGCGCGGCGAGCTGTACGCCGACACCTAAGTGCTGGGAGGTAGCCAGCGCGGCCTCAGCGGCCTCGATCGCGCCGCGGTAATTGCCCTGCGTCAAGGCGAACCACGCGGCCATTTCGGCTCCCCAGCCGATGATTTCGGCGTGCTCGGCCTCCTGTCCCAGCGACAGCGCCGCCCGCCGGGTGGCCTCCGCGGCGGTCCGCCGACCCAGATCGTAATCGGCGCAACCGACCAGCAATGCCACCCAGCCCGCGAGCACCAGCACCTCGCGGTGCTGTGCCAGCGTCAGCCGGCCGTCCAGCAACGAGGTGATGCGGCGCAGCCACGCGGTGCCCTCGGCATGCAGCTCGTGCGGGTCGGTACAGGGGTATTCGCTGCACAGCCGCTCGGCGGTGATGCGGATCGCATCCAAAGTGGCCGAAGAGACATCGGACATGCGCAGCCGCCCGATGAACTCCAGCGTGTCCATCCCCGTCGAGGACAGCAGCTCGTCGTCGCGGTTGGGCCGGGCCTTGGGGAAGAAGGCCGCGGTCACCGTGTCGAAGGCCGCGGCGATGATCGGCGCGTAGAAATCGTCCGGGCGCGATTCGCCCGATTCCCAACGGCGCCAATTGCGTAGCAACGTGCTGTCGGTCGGCAGATTGTGAGACGACTTGGCGCGCATGGCGCGTACGGCTTCGGCCTGTGACCACCCCCTGGCGTCGCGTTCGGAACGCATCCTGACAGCCCAGACGGGTCGATCGTCTCCAACGGCCACGGATGTAGTATCCCACCAGTTAACGCGAGATGGCCCGGATAGGGCATACAGATGTCACCGGATTGACATCTGCAATTGCATTTGTGTGTGGCGCATGCTCGAAGTGGGCGATTTGCCGGCCCGATGCCGTACCGGTCGGTCTGGCATCAGCTCTACCGAACGACGCGGTACCGACATGAGAACAGCGAGTCCCTGTCCACATCCATACGGAGGTTCGGGTGCAAGCGTTGATCTATGGATACGTGCGTGACGATCTGGCCGACGGCCACAGCGACGAGCTCGAGGACGCGATGTGCGTCCTCGCCGCCAACGAGGGCTTCTGCTTCGCCGCGACGTTCCATGAATCGACCCAGGGTGACGGCGCCGCGTTCGCGGAGCTGACGGCCGAACTCAAGCGCGCCGACGCCCACCACGTGGTGGTGCCGTCACTCGATCACTTTGCCGGCCAGACGATTCCGCGCGAATTGCTGATCGCGAAGCTGGCCCGGGAGGCGGAGGCGCGGGTGTGGACCATGGAGTGCTGACATCGTCGGCAGCGCCCGGGGCGGTCGCGGGCCTCAGAGGCTGAATCCGCCCGGGCCCCGCCGCCGCAGATACTTCTCGAACTCCGCGGCGATGGCGTCGCCATCGATCTTGGCCATCGCCTCGTTGAGATCGATGGCGGCATCGCCGCGTTCCTCCAGCGATCGGACGTACTCGCTGACTTCCTCGTCGCCCGCGGTCATCTCGTCGACGGCGGCCTCCCAGTCCTCGGCCTGGGCGGGTAACTCACCGAGCGGAACCTCGATATCGAGGACATCCTCGACCCGGCGCAGCAGGGCGATGGTGGCCTTGGGGTTCGGGGGCTGGGAGACGTAGTGGGGCACCGCGGCCCAGAACGAGACGGCCGGGACACCCGCGCGCACGCACGCATCCTGCAGTACGCCGGTGATTCCGGTGGGGCCCTCGTACCGGGTCTGCTCGAGGTTGAACCGCTCGGCCGCCTCCTTGCTGTAGGCGGTGCCGGTGACGGGGACGGGCCGGGTGTGCGGGGTGTCGGCGAGCAGCGCGCCGAGAATGACGACGGTCGAGACCTTGAGCTGCTCGGTGAGTTCCAGGATGTCGTGGCAGAAGCTGCGCCAGCGCATGTTGGGCTCGATGCCGTGCAGCAGCACGATGTCGCGGCTGCTGCCGGGCGGTGAGCACACCGACAGCGTGGTCGACGGCCACTGGATCTCGCGCGTGACACCGTCGACCTGGCGCACGGTCGGCCGGTTCACCTGGTAGTCGTAATAGTCCTCGGAGTCGAGTTCGGCCAGTGGTTCGGCGTCCCAGATCAGTTCCAGATGTTCGACGGCGCCGCTGGCCGCGTCGGCCGCGTCGTTCCAGCCCTCGAAGGCGGCCACGAGCACCGGATCACGCAGCGTCGGCAGGTCCGGATCGGGTGATGCACTGGGGTTCACCCGGTCAGCCTACGGCGTGAGGGCCTTACCCTTCACGGCATATGTAGCAACGCGCGTGTCGAAGGACTCGTGCGCCTGCCGAGCGCCCTCCTTGCGCGCGGCACCTGCCGTTCGCGGCCCGGCTCGATTCCGGACCGACGGAGCGGGGGAGCGAAGCGGAGGAGCGCAGGAGGGAAGAATCGAGCCGGGCCGCGAACCGCGACGCCGGAGGCGGCGCCGAAGAATACCGTCGGAGCGGCCCATTACCCTTGGGTACATGCCTTTGTCCTCACGCGCCGAGTTCGATACCACTTTGCTCGACACGCTCACCCGGCGTGTCGTGGTCGGCGACGGTGCGATGGGCACCATGCTGCAGGCCGCGGATCTGTCGCTGGACGACTTCCGGGGCCTGGAGGGCTGTAACGAGATTCTCAACGAAACCCGCCCCGACGTGCTGCGCGAGATCCACCGCGCGTACTTCGAGGCGGGGGCCGACGCGGTGGAGACGAACACCTTCGGCTGCAACCTGCCCAACCTGGCCGACTACGACATCGCCGACCGCATCCGTGACCTGTCCGAGCGCGGCACCAGGCTGGCCCGCGAGGTCGCCGACGAGATGGGACCCGCCGCGGACGGTACCGCCCGGTTCGTCCTGGGTTCGATGGGACCGGGCACCAAGCTGCCCACGCTGGGTCACGCGCCGTTCGCGGCGCTGCGCGACGCCTACACCGAGGCCGCGCTGGGCATGCTCGACGGCGGCGCCGACGCCGTACTGATCGAGACCTGCCAGGACCTGCTGCAGGTCAAGGCGGCGGTGACGGGCAGCCGGCGGGCGATGGAGCGGGCGGGCCGGCGCATCCCGATCATCACGCACGTCACCGTCGAGACCACCGGCACGATGCTGGTCGGCAGCGAGATCGGGGCCGCGCTGACGGCGATCGAGCCGCTCGGCGTCGACATGATCGGTCTCAATTGCGCCACCGGCCCGGCGGAGATGAGCGAGCACCTGCGTCATCTGTCCAAGCACGCGCGGCTGCCGGTATCGGTGATGCCCAACGCCGGGCTGCCGGTGCTGGGCGCCAACGGCGCCGAATATCCGCTCACCCCTGAGGAATTGGCGGCCGCGCTGCACGGCTTCGTCACCGAGTTCGGGCTGGCGCTGGTGGGCGGCTGCTGTGGCACCACCCCCGAGCACATCCGGCAGGTGGCCGAGGCGGTGGCGCAGGTGTCGCCCGCGCCGCGCGAGCCGCGGCACGAGCCCAGCGTCTCGTCGATGTACACCGCGGTGCCGTTCGAGCAGGACGCGTCGATCCTGATGATCGGCGAGCGCACGAATGCCAACGGCTCCAAGGCCTTCCGCGAGGCCATGCTGGCGGGCGACTGGCAGAAGTGCCTGGACATCGCCAAGGACCAGACCCGCGACGGCGCGCACATGCTGGACCTGTGTGTCGACTACGTGGGCCGCGACGGCACCGCCGACATGTCGGAGCTGGCCAGCCGGCTGGCGACGGCGTCCACGCTGCCGATCATGCTGGACTCCACCGAAACCCCCGTACTGCGCGCGGGGCTGGAGCATCTGGGCGGCCGCTGCGCGGTCAACTCGGTGAACTACGAGGACGGCGCCGGTCCGGATTCGCGCTTCCAGCAGACGATGCGGCTGGTGGCCGAGCACGGCGCGGCCGTCGTCGCGCTGACCATCGACGAGGAGGGCCAGGCCCGCACGGCCGCGAAGAAGGTCGAGATCGCCGAGCGGCTGATCGCCGACATCACCGGCAACTGGGGCCTGGAGGAGAGCGACATCATCATCGACACGCTCACCTTCACCCTGGGCACCGGGCAGGAGGAGTCGCGCCGCGACGGTATCGAAACCATCGAGGGCATCCGGGAATTGAAGCGCCGCCACCCGAATGTGCAGACCACCCTGGGCCTGTCCAATATCTCCTTCGGCCTCAATCCCGCCGCGCGGCAGGTGCTGAACTCGGTGTTCATGCACGAGTGCGTGCAGGCCGGGCTGGACTCGGCGATCGTGCACGCGTCGAAGATCCTGCCCATAGCGCGCATTCCCGAGGAGCAGCGCGAGACGGCGCTGGACCTGGTGTACGACCGCCGCCGCGAGGGCTACGACCCGCTGCAGAAGCTGATGGCGCTGTTCGAGGGCGTGTCCACGGCCTCGTCCAAGGCGTCGCGGGCCGAGGAGCTGGCGGCGCTGCCGCTGTTCGAGCGGCTGGAGCGGCGCATCGTCGACGGCGAGAAGGCCGGCATGGAGGCCGACCTGGACGTGGCGATGGCCGAGGTGCCGCCGCTGAGGATCATCAACGAGACCCTGCTGTCGGGTATGAAGACCGTCGGCGAGCTGTTCGGGTCCGGGCAGATGCAGTTGCCGTTCGTGTTGCAGTCCGCCGAGGTGATGAAGGCGGCCGTGGCGTACCTGGAACCGCACATGGAGGCCACCGACGACTCCGGCAAGGGCCGGATCGTGCTGGCCACCGTGAAGGGCGACGTGCACGACATCGGCAAGAACCTGGTCGACATCATCCTGTCCAACAACGGCTACGAGGTGGTGAACCTCGGCATCAAGCAGCCGATCGCCACGATCCTGGACGCCGCGGTCGACAAGAAGGCCGACGTGATCGGCATGTCGGGGCTGCTGGTGAAGTCGACGGTGGTCATGAAGGAGAACCTCGAGGAGATGAACACCCGGGGGATGGCCGGCCAGTTCCCCGTTCTCCTCGGCGGCGCCGCGCTGACCCGGTCGTATGTCGAGAACGACCTGACCGAGGTGTACGAGGGCGACGTGCACTACGCGCGCGACGCGTTCGAGGGCCTGCGGCTGATGGACGACATCATGACCCGCAAGCGCGGCGGCGCGGTCGAGGACGACAGCCCGGCGGCGGTCGCGGAGCGGGAGAAGGCCGCCGAGCGCAAGGCGCGGCACGAACGCTCCAAGCGGATCGCCGCCGAGCGCCGGGCCAAGGAGGCTCCGGTCGAGGTGCCCGAGCGGTCGGACGTGGCCGCCGACCTGCCGGTCGCGGTGCCGCCGTTCTGGGGTACGCGGGTGGTGAAAGGCCTTGCGGTAGGCGAATATTCGGGTCTGCTCGACGAGCGGGCGCTGTTCTTGGGCCAGTGGGGCCTGCGCGGGCAGCGCGGCGGCGACGGGCCCAGCTACGAGGAGCTGGTCGAGTCCGACGGGCGCCCCCGGCTGCGGTACTGGCTGGACCGGCTCACCGCGGAGGGCGTGCTGCAGCACGCGGCGGTCGTCTACGGATATTTCCCCGCGGTGTCCGAGGGCGACGACGTGATCGTGCTGGAGGCCCCGGATCCCGCCGCACCGGAACGCTACCGGTTCACCTTCCCGCGCCAGCAGCGCGACCGGTTCCTGTGCATCGCCGATTTCGTCCGCTCCCGGGACCTCGCGGAGCAAATGGGACAGGTCGACGTGCTGCCGTTCCAGTTGGTCACCATGGGGCAGCCGATCGCGGATTTCGCCAACGAGCTGTTCGCGCAGGACAATTACCGCGACTATCTCGAGGTGCACGGCATCGGCGTGCAGCTGACCGAGGCGCTGGCCGAGTACTGGCACCGGCGCGTGCGCGAAGAGCTTGTGCTGGAAGGGCATTCGGTGTCGGAGGAGGATCCGGCCGACGTGCAGGACTACTTCAAGCTCGGCTATCGCGGCGCCCGCTACTCCTTCGGCTACGGCGCCTGCCCCGACCTGGAGGACCGCGCGAAACTGGTGTCGCTACTGGAGGCCGAGCGCATCGGTGTGACATTGTCGGAGGAGTTGCAGCTGCATCCGGAGCAGTCCACCGACGCGTTCGTCCTGTTGCATCCGGAAGCAAAGTACTTCAACGCGTAGACTTTTCGAGGTTTCCGGGCTTTGCGCGCAGTGGCGTGGGCCCGACACGAGTGGCCCGGGGACAGCAGCGGAGCGTCACCACGCAGGACGCCGCTCGTGGCGTGAATGGATTCTGCGTGAGCGGGTAAGGGGTACGACAACATGACGTCAGATCGGCTGATCGCGGGGCGGTACCGCCTGGGGGATCCCATCGGTACGGGGGCGATGGGGGTCGTCTGGCGGGCCACCGACGTGCGGCTGCGCCGCACGGTCGCGGTCAAGCAGCTGTTGCTGGCGCCGGGTCTGACGCGGTCGCAGGCGCTCGAGGCGAAACTGCGGGCCATGCGTGAGGGGCGGATCGCGGCCCGGCTGCACCACCAGAACGCGGTGACCGTGTTCGACGTGGCCGAGGAGGACGGCCAGCCGTGGCTGGTCATGGAATTCGTGGACGCGCAGAGCCTCGCGACGGTGATGCGCGAGCAGGGCCCGCTGGACCCGCAGCGGGTGGCACGGATCGGGGCGAAGGTGGCGGCGGCGCTGGCCGTCGCGCACGACGCGGGCATCGTGCACCGGGACGTGAAACCGGCCAACATCCTCGTCGCCGAGAACGGCACCGTGAAGATCACCGATTTCGGCATCTCCCGGGCCGTCGGCGACGTCACGGTCACCTCGACCGGGTTCCTCGCGGGCACACCCGCGTACCTGTCGCCAGAAGTGGCGCGCGGCGAGGACCCGGAACCGGCCTCCGACGTGTTCGCGCTGGGGTCGACGCTGTACGCGGCGGTCGAGGGCACGCCGCCGTTCGGCGAGGGCGAAAACCCTTTGGCCGTACTGCATTCGGTGGCCCGCGCGCAGGTGCCGCCGCCGCGGCGCGCCGCGGCGCTGGGCCCGGTCCTGATGGAACTGCTGGCCGCCGACGCGGGCAACCGGCCCACCATGCGCGAGGCGCAGACGGCCCTCGCCGCCGTGGCCGACGGCCGCGCGGCGCCACCACCCAAGGCGGCGACCAAGATCCTGCCCAAGCCCGGCGCCCCGCTGGACGCGGCGGCGACGACCGTCCTCGCGGGAGCCGCCGCGGGCAACGCCGAGGACCCGACCGTGCACGTGGCGGCGGCGGCGCCGAGCGGCGGCACGGTGCCCGCGGGATCGCCCGCGCCGCAACGCAAGCCGCCCGGGACGGGGCCGAACCGGCGGGTGCTCGCGCTGGCCGCGGCGGGCGCGGTGGCGGTGCTCGTGCTCATCGGCCTGCTCGTCGCGCTCGACGGCAACGACGATGGCGGTGAGCGGACCACGGCGGGCGGCGAGTCGTCGCAGGCGGCGCCCCCGCCGCCGTCCGCCGCCGCCGTGCCGCCACCGGTAGACGACGGGCAGCCCACCCGGGCTCCGGCCGCCACGACCACGCCGGCGGCGCCGTCGTCCAGCGCCGCCCCGTCCAGCACTCCCGGCGCGACCTCGTCCGCGCCGCGCAGCAGCACGCCGCCGACCACGACCGCGGCACCGGCTCAGCCGGTCAGCGCCGCGGCGTTCGTGTCGAGCTACTACGGCATGCTGCCGGCCAACACCAGCGGCGCGTGGTCGCTGTTGTCGCCGGCGTATCAGGCGCAAACCGGCGGATACGACTCGTACGTGCGGTTCTGGAGTCAGTTCAGCGGCGTGAGCGTGTCGAACGTCGTGCAGAACGGGGACCGGGCGTCGGCCACGGTCACCTATCGGTACCGCAACGGCCGGCAGGAATCCGAACAGCGGTGGTTCCGCGTGACCAACGAGGGCGGCAGGTCGCTGATCGTCGACTCCCAGCGGGGCTGAGCCGCCGCCGCGGGACCGGGGTTTGCTGATGATCAACTAGACTGGCGTCGCCCCGCCAGCCCGGCCCGACGAACGGAGCAGACCACCTGTGCCCGCCCTCGCCGCAGTCCTGTGGGACATGGACGGGACCTTGCTGGACTCGGAGAAGCTCTGGGATGTCGGAGTGCGCGAGCTGTCGGTCGAACTGGGCGGGGAGATGACCGACGCGACCCGCCACGCCCTGATCGGCGCCGCGGCCGACGACGCCCTGCGCATCATCTTCGCCGGTCTGGACCTGTATCCCGATCCGGCGGCGATGGCCGAGGCGGGGGAGTGGCTGCACCGGCGGGTGACCGGCCTCATGGCCGGGCCCGTCCCGTGGCGTCCCGGCGCGGCGGACGCCCTGGCCGCCGTCCGCGCCGCCGGCCTGCGTTGCGGGCTGGTGACCAACACCACCCGCGCCATCACCGAGCTGTGCCTGGACACCCTGGGCCGCAACAACTTCGACGTCACGGTCTGCGGCGACGAGGTGCCCCACGGCAAACCGGCCCCCGAACCCTACCTCCACGCCGCCCACCTGCTCGGTGTCCCGCCGGAACACTGTGTGGCCGTGGAGGATTCACCGACCGGCGCGCACGCCGCCGCCACCGCGGGCTGTGCCGTCCTGGTAATCCCCTGCGAAATCCCCGTCCCCCGGCGCCCCGGCTACATCTTCCGCGATTCCCTGGCAGGCCTCACCCCCGCCGACCTCCGATCGATCCACGCGGCGCTGCAGCCCTAGCCCACCCGACCCGTGCGGTGCGACACCGGCGGGCTGCTTCGCCGCGGCGGAAGAAGTCTGCGCCGAATCGCGGAGGCGTGATCGGGAATTCAGTTGTTCGCCGTGCACCGGGAACCTGTCGGCCCGGCACGAACCACGCGGTGGTTCGGCTGTGGAGGGGAATAGCTCTGGCGCACACTGTTACTCGCGGGTTTGTGAGCTTTGACAGTGATCTTGGTGAATCCCGGGCGTGTTCTCGGACGGCAGTACAGAATGGGCTGCATGACTTCGACCGGGGAGCGGGCCGATGCGCGCGAAGATGCTGGGGGACAGGGTGGTTGGTCGGCACTTCACAAAACGGTAGACACCGGTCGGTATCCTTTGCGGGAGCCCGGTAGCGCCGACTGGGACCGCATCGTGGCGCGGGCTCGTGCCGAATTGGCCGCCGACGGCTGCTGCGTGCTCGCGGGTTTCATCCGCCCGGAGCTGCTGGAGACGCTGCGCGCCGAGGGCGACGCACTCGCCCCGCACGCGTACTACACGGTCGAGAAGGTCAACGCCTACAACATCCCGCTCGATGCCGACCTGCCGCCCGACCACCCGGGCAATATCGTGCTCGAACGCGGAAACGCCTTCGTCGCACGGGATCTCATCCCCGCCGAGGCCCTGATCCAGCGCCTCTACACCAGCCCGGACTTCCAGCGCTTCATCGCCGACTGCTTCGGCCTGGCCGAGCTCCACGAATTCGCGGACCCGCTCGCGGGCCTGTGCCTGAACGTGGTGGCGCCCGGCATGTCGCACCCGTGGCACTTCGACACCAACGCGTTCACGGTCTCCATGCTGACCCGTGCGCCCGAGGCCGGCGGGGTGTTCGAATACTGCCCGGCCATCCGCTCGCCCGAGGCGGAGAACCTCGAGGATGTGCGCGCCGTGCTGACCGGCGGCGGCGAGCGGCTGATCCGCCGGCTGCACCTGCGGCCCGGCGATCTGCAGCTGTTCCAGGGCCGGTTCTCGCTGCACCGTGTCTCGCCGGTGGAGGGCGCCACGCAGCGGCACACCGCGATCTTCGCCTACAGCGAGCAGCCCGGCGTCGTCGGCAACGTCGAACGCACCCGCCAACTGTTCGGACGGGTCCTACCGGACCATCTGGCCGCGGCCGGCAATGCCGTCCGCGGGGACCGACTACTGGACTGAGAGGAATCGCCTGTGCAGGTTTCGCTGGACAACACCGGAAAAGCGTCGTTCGACGACATCTACGACCGCCCCGATCCATCCGCCTACTACAGCCGGATGGCCGATCTGGACTACTGCATTCCGGAACTGGCGAAACCACATTTCGAGCGGATCATCGCGGACCGCCGCGCCGCGATCGGCGCCGCGCCCACGGTGCTCGACATCGGATGTTCCTACGGCGTGAACGCCGCGCTGCTACGCCTGGACACCACCGTGGCCGAACTGGCCGAACACTATCGCGACGGCGACACCGCGGCGCGCATCGCCCGCGACCGGGCCCGGCTGGCCGCCGCCGACCCGGCGCCGGAGGTCCGCTTCATCGGGATGGACGCCGCCGCCCCGGCCCTGTCCTACGCCGCCGCAGCGGGTTTGCTGGACGACGTCGTGCACGCCGATCTGGAGGCGGCCGACCCCACCGAGCCGCAGCGCCGCCGGCTCGCCGCCGCCGATCTGGTGATCTCCACCGGGTGCGTCGGCTACGTCACCGACCGCACCCTGCTCCGGGTGGCACGTGCCCACGGCACGCGGCTGCCCTGGATGGCACACTTCGTGCTGCGGATGTTCGACTTCGAGCCGATCGCGAAGCAGCTGGCAGATCTCGGGTACCGGATCGAGCAGGTACCGGGCACCTTCCGGCAGCGCCGCTTCGCCTCCGAGGCCGAACAGACCCAAGTGCTGAACACCCTGTCCGCCAATGGGATCGATCCCACCGGCCTGGAGTCGGACGGGTGGCTGCACGCCCAGTTGCACCTCTGTATCCCCGAAGACCGACCGACCACAGACGAGGACCGCCCGTGACCGACCGCACCTTCGCCTTCGACGACCAGCTGCCGCGCGTGCCGCTGCCCACCCTCGAGGACAGCTGCGCGCGATTCCTGGAATGGAGCGCGCCGCTGCTGACCGAGGACGAGCGTGCCGCGACCGAGCGCGCGGTCGCGGACCTGTTGCGGCCCGACGGCCCGGCCCGCATCCTGCACGCCGACCTGGAGCGTTTCGACGCCGAACCGGGCGTGCAGAGCTGGCTGGACGAGTTCTGGCCCGCGCGGTATCTGGGCCGGCGCGATCGAATCGCGTTGAACGCCAACTTCTTCTTCCTCTTCCGCGACGACACCGCCCTGGCCCGGTCGACCTCCGCCCAGCAGGCCGAGCGCGCCGCCGCGATCATCACCGCGGCGGTGGACTACAAGGTGCGGCTGGACGCCGAGGCGATCCCGCCGGTGACCCAGCGCGGGCAGCACCTGTCGATGGCGCAGAACAAGTTCCTGTTCGCCGAGACCCGCATCCCGGGCGATCCGCAGGACACCGTCCGGGTGCCCTACAGCGAGCAGTGGCCCGGGCCGTCGCAGGCGCGGCACATCGTGGTGTTCTACCGCGGCAACATGTTCCGGATGGACGTGATCGGCGCCGGTGGCACACCTTTCGGCCAGGACGATCTGGTCGACGGCCTGCGCGCGGTCATGAAGGCGGGCACGCGCCGCGCACCCACCGACACCTCCGTCGGTCACCTCACCACCCTGGCGCGTGCCGAATGGGCCGGTGTCCGTACCGCATTGCGGGCCGAGCCGGCCAATGTCGCCGCGCTGGAGACCATCGAGACCGCGCTGTTCTGCGTGTGCCTGGAGGACTTCGCGCCGCGCGACACCCAGCACGCGTGCGATCAACTGCTGCACGGCGACAGCGGAAACCGGTGGTTCGACAAGGCGGTGTCGTTCATCGTGTTCGGTGACGGCAGCGCGGGCATCAATGTCGAGCACTGCGGGCTCGACGGCACCACCATCCTCTCCTTCGTCGACGACCTGCTCGAGGCGCCCGTCGCCGAGCACGCGGAGCGGTCCGGCGCGCAACCGCAGGGGCTGCCCGGTGTCGAGCCGATCGAGTTCGTCCTCGATGAGCGCCTGCGTGGCGAGATCTCGGGCGCGGCAGCGGCATTCGCCCAGTTCGCCGCCGACAACGCGACGCTGACGGTGTCGTTCGACGAGTTCGGCGCGAATCGGGCCAAGCAACTCGGCATGTCGCCGGACGCCTTCGCGCAGCTGAGCTACCAGCTCGCCCACCGGCGCAGCAAGGGGCTCACCGGCGCCACCTACGAGTCCATCGCCACCCGCCAGTACCGCAACGGCCGCACCGAGGCGATGCGGGTGGTCACCCCCCAGATGCTGGAATTCGTTGCGGCCATGGACGATCCGCAGGCGGACGCGGAGGAGAAGCGGGCGCACCTGCGCGCGGCCGCCGACGCCCACGTCAACCGTGCCAAGGACTGCCAGCGCGGCGCCGCGCCGGAGCAGCACCTGTGGGAGCTGCAGTTGATCCAGCGCCGCCGAGGCGAACAGCTCGGCGCCACCGAGCCGATGTCGTTCTACGACAGCCCCGGCTGGATCATCACCCGCGACGACTACCTGAGCACCAGCTCCGCCCCCTCCGCCAATATCGAATACTTCGGCTTCGGCTGCACCAGCCAGAAGTGCATCGGTGTGGCCTACGTCCTGCTGCCCGACCGCTGGAACCTCTACCTCGCCACCCCCAAATCCGTTGCCGCCCAAATGCACGACTTCGCCACCCACCTCCGCACCGCCGTAGCGGAACTGCAGGAGCTGCTCGCCCCCGCGCAGTAACGATGCCCACCGAGGTGGATCGCCACAGCCCGGCGATCCACCTCGGCCCGCGCCACCGAACCACCGACCGCCCTCGGTCCGGGCTGTCGTTACCTCGAGTCTGTATCGAATACGGCACACGGCAAGGTCATCAGTTCCAGATGCTGGGCCATGCCGTGCCGCTCGATCTCACTCAGCTCGTGTTCCTCCTTGCCCAGCAGGACTTTCGGGTCCACCAGGCTCCGGGACGTGGCATCGTCCATATCTACCGGCGCCGGTCGTCGAGCAGGGCCTGCAGCATGGTCGTCGTCGGGGCGTGGCGAGCGTCGGACGTGCGGGCCAGATTCTCGAGCGACCGCTGTAGCGCGACCAATGCGTCGGTGTGATGAGCCTGCGTCGATCTGATTTCGGCGAGCTCAACGGTGTGCTCGTGGAGAATCGCGGTGTGCTCGGCGAGTGTCGTCGTGTGCTCGGCGAGTGTCGCAGTGTGGTCGGCGAGTGTCGTGCTGTGGTTGGCGAGCATTGTGGTGTGCTCGTGCTGGGTGGCCTTGATGTCGGCGAGGTCGACCGCGGTGTTCTGGGCGAAGGTCTCCAGGCCGCGGAGGCGGTTGTCTGCCGTGGCGTCGTTCATGTGCTCCCCCTGGTGTCGATGCCGTCTGCCCGGGCGAGGGACTCCTCGTCCCGGATGCCGACCACCGTAACCAGCCCGCGGCGACTCGCCAAGGTTCGCCGCGTTCCCGCACCCCTTCGGCGTGCCTGCTCGCGGAAAGCGCTGTGACCGGCGAAAACCGGAGGCGGCGGGGAGCGGCGGTTGCTAGCGTGGACGGCTGTGAAGCACACGCGCGCACCGGAGTTCAGCTGGCGGCGAGTCGTGGCGGCGGACTTCCCGTTGCTCGCCGGGTGGCTCGCCCAACCGCATGTGCGGCGCTGGTGGAATCACGAGTTCACGCCGGAGGCGCTGGAGCGCGATTTCGGCCCGGGCGTGCGCGGCGCCGAGCCGGGGGAGGATCTGCTGGTATCGGCCGACGGCGAGCCCTTCGGTCTGGTACAGCGGTGCCGGCTGGCCGACTACCCGGAGTACCTCGACGAGCTGGCGCCCCTGATCGAGGTGCCGCCCGGCGCGGCCTCGCTGGATTACCTCGTCGGCGACCCGGCCCGGGTGGGGCGCGGTCTCGGCTCGGCCATGCTGCGCGCGATCGTCGCGGCCACCTGGACCGACTACCCGGACAGCGGCTGCCTGCTCGTACCCGTCGCCGCCGCCAACCCGGCGTCGTGGCGCGCGCTGGAGAAGGCGGGTATGCACCGCATCGCGGAGGGCTATCTCACCCCGGACAACCCCGCCGACGACGGGAACCACTACGTCTACCGCATCGATCGCCCCCGGCCCGCGGCGTGAGGCGCGCCCCGGCACCCGATAACCGATTGCGGAACGTACGCGGGCGTCTGAAACAATGGCTCCCCGTGAAGACTTTCGAAACCCTGTTCGCCGAGCTGCAGGATCGTGCGGTCAACCGCCCCGAGGGGTCCGGGACCGTGGCGGCATTGGACGCGGGCGTGCATGCGCAGGGCAAGAAGGTTCTGGAGGAGGCCGGCGAGGTCTGGCTCGCCGCCGAGCACGAGAGCGACGAGGCGCTGTCCGAGGAGATCTCGCAGCTGCTGTACTGGGTGCAGGTGCTGATGGTGGGTCGCGGGCTGCGGCTCGAGGACGTCTACCGACATCTGTGACGGATAGCCCGCCGGATGCCCGGCGGACCGACGCCACCGTCCGTCACGAGTCCCGAAAGGACACCCCATGCTCCGCGTCGCAGTCCCCAACAAAGGCGCCCTCTCCGAATCCGCGGTCGAGATCCTCACCGAGGCCGGTTACCGCAAACGCACCGACTCCCGCGACCTGTCCGTGCTCGACAACGCCAATCAGGTCGAGTTCTTCTTCCTGCGCCCCAAGGACATCGCCATCTACGTGGGCTCGGGCGAACTGGATCTCGGCATCACCGGACGAGACCTGGCGCTGGATTCGGGTGCGCCCGTGCAGGAGCGGTTGAGCCTCGGGTTCGGCCGCTCCACATTCCGCTACGCCGCCCCCGCCGGACGCGAGTGGAAGGTGCAGGACCTCTACGACAAGCGCATCGCCACCTCCTATCCCAACCTCGTACTGCGCGACCTGCAGCGCCACGGCATCGAGGCCGAGGTGATCCGCCTCGACGGCGCCGTGGAGATCTCCATCCAGCTCGGCGTGGCCGACGCCATCGCCGATGTGGTCGGTTCCGGGCGGACGCTGCGCCAGCACAATCTGGTGGCGTTCGGCGAGTCGCTGTGCGATTCGGAGGCGGTGCTGATCGAGGGCGCCGGATCCGACCGCGGTGACAAGACACGCAATCAGCTGGTGGCGCGTGTGCAGGGCGTGGTGTTCGCGCAGCAGTACCTGATGCTGGACTACGACTGCCCGAAGGAACTGCTCGACGCCGCCGCGCGGATCACCCCCGGACTGGAGTCGCCGACGGTCTCGCCGCTGGCCGACGAGGGCTGGGTCGCCGTGCGCGCCCTCGTGCCGCGCGGCCAGGGCAACGACCTGATGGACCAGCTCGCCGAACTCGGCGCCAAGGCCATCCTCGCGACCGACATCCGCTCCTGCCGCGCGTTCTGAGTCCGCGACCGTCCGGGCGGATGGCAGACTGGAGACGGTCGGGGAATCCGAGGTAGGAAAGGATCGCTGTCATGCTGCCCGTGCTCGTCCCCGCCAAGGTTCCGACGAACCTCTTCGAATGGATCGCTCAGCTGCTCTGCCATCTCGGCGGCGGTGTGTGCATCGCCTGATCTACCGCCGCTCCGGTTCGGCAGCGAGGTCTGCCACGGGCCAGCCCGGATACGGCGGCGGTGTACCGCCGAAGGCCGGGCACAGGGACTGATAATCGCAGTAGGCGCACAGCGAGTTGCGGTTCGGCGGGAATTCCCCGGTGCGCCCGGCCGCGCTGATGGCCGCCCACAGTGCCGAGAGGATGCGCTCGAAGCGCGACAGCTCGGCCTCGTTGGGCGCGTAGGTGAGGATCTCGCCGTCGGACAGGTAGATCAGGCGCAGCTGGGCCGGGACGATTCCGCGCGTGCGCAGCAGGATCAGCGCGTAGAACTTGAGCTGGAACAGGGCCCGCTGCTCGCCCGCCGGGCCGGGGGAGCGGCCGGTCTTGTAGTCCACCACGCGCAGCTGCCCGGTGGCGGCGACATCGATGCGGTCGACGTAGCCGCGCAGCGGGGAGCCGTCGTCGAGGCACACCTCGATCAGCGACTCGCACGACTCGGGCTCGAACGCGGTCGGATCCTCCAGCGCGTAATAGGCCTGGACCAGCCGATGCACCTCGCCGAGGAACTCGCCGGGACCGCCCTCCTCGACCAGTGTGCCGACCTCCGGGCGTTCGGCCAGCAAACGTTCCCACGCGGGTGTCACGAGGGCGGCGGCGCGCTCCGGACCACGTTCACCGCTCGGTAACCCGTACAGCGATTCCAGCACCGAGTGAACGACCGTGCCGCGCACCGCATACCGCGCCGGCGGTTCCGGAATGCGATCAATCGCACGCAATCGGTATTTCAGCGGACATTGTTTGAAATCCATTGCCCGCGACGGCGACAGCGCCGGCCGGGGTGATACCCGGGCTGCCGGGTCCGGGGTCGTCGTCGGTGGCGTGGCCATACCTGGCAGGCTATCCGGGGGCACCGACATAAACATCGAAGAACGGAGATCCATGACGGCCAGACGGACCGGTCCATTCACCAGCGGTGACCGGGTGCAGCTGACCGACGCCAAAGGCCGTCAGCACACCGTGGTGCTGGAACCCGGCAAGGAGTTCCACACCCACAAGGGGCCGATCCGGCACGACGAGCTGATCGGCGCCGACGAGGGCTGCGTGGTCCAATCCGCCAACGGCACACCGTATCTGGCGTTGCGCCCGCTGCTGGTGGATTACGTGCTGTCGATGCCGCGCGGCGCGGCGGTGATCTATCCGAAGGACGCCGCCCAGATCGTGCACGAGGGCGACATGTTCCCCGGTGCCCGGGTGCTCGAGGCCGGGGCCGGTTCGGGCGCGTTGACCTGCTCGCTGCTGCGGGCGGTCGGGCCGCAGGGCCGGGTGCTGTCCTACGAGATCCGCGAGGATCACGCCGAGCACGCGATCCGCAACGTCGAGAGGTTCTTCGGCGAACGTCCGGCTAACTGGGACTTGACCATCGGCGACGTCGCCGAACACGACGGCGGGCAGGTGGACCGGGTGGTGCTGGACATGCTCAAGCCGTGGGACGCGTTGCCCGCGGTCTCCCGGGCCCTGATCCCCGGCGGCGTGCTGCTCGTCTACGTCGCCACCGTCACGCAGCTCTCGGAGGTGGTGGAGGCGCTGCGGCAGCAGCAGTGCTGGACCGAGCCGAGGTCCTGGGAGTCGCTGGTGCGGCCCTGGCACGTGGTGGGTCTGGCCGTCCGCCCCGAGCACCGCATGCAGGGGCACACCGCGTTCCTGATCAGCGCGCGCCGCCTGGCCGACGGCGTCACCCCGCCCAAGCCGCAGCGCCGTCCCTCCAAGGGCTGAGGCCCCCGTAGGCCCAGTAGCCCCCGTAGGCCCCCGTACGCGCGACAGTGGCCCGCATCCGATGCCCCGGGACGGGCCACTGTCGCGCGCGGCCGGACTACGCCTGGCAGGGCGCCTTGCCCATGGCGAGGATCTGGCAGGCCGAGGCGTCGGAGAGCTGCCAGCCCGCGTCGGAGTGCTCCCAGGTCATCGGCATCGCGGGGGCCGGGCCGTGCGGCGAGGTGATGACGACCTGCGCGGTGGCGTCCTCGTCGTCGGTCTTGACATCCGACACGGCGAAGGTGATCTTGCCGTAGTTGGCCAGGCCCTGGGTCATGGTGTCGATGTTGGCCGTGCGCTTCTCGCCGTCTACGACCAGTTTCGCCTTGTCCGCGGTCGGTTTCGCCGGGTCGACGAAGCCGTCGAGGACGGCCTGCAGCGCCTCCGGCGTGGGCGCGGCGGCGTCGCCGTGCTCGTGGGCGGAGCTGCCGCTCGCCGCGCTGGTGGCGGCGACGGCGCTGGTGGTGCTGGTCGCGGCCGCCGAATCGTCGGACGTGTCGGACCCGCATGCTGTGATACCGGTAACGGCGAGGGCCGCGAACACGGTAGCCGTGACAAGACGAATGCGGGAAACACGAACGGAGTGTGCGACGTTGCCACTACAACGGGTACCACCGGTGGGAAGGAGCATCGAGTAACACACCTTTCGGCTCGGTCCGGCGAATGTGCTCACCGGAATAGGTTAGGGCAGGCTAACATGGTCCCCCGGCCGTCGGCCGTGGCTGAAGATGTGATCACGACGAAACCATGTCGGAAAGCGAGAACGGTTCGCGCCCGGTAGCGTTGATAGACCGGGACTGGGAGGAGCAGCATCATGAGCCCCATCGAGAATTCGGATTCGGCGGCCTGGAGGGAACTCGAGGTAGTACGCGCCGAGGCGGCTGCACTCCGAAGGCAACTCGCCGACGCCCCTGATCGTTCGCGGGAATTGGAAGCGCGCATCGATTCGCTGACAATTCGCAACACCAAGCTGATGGACACGCTGAAGGAAGCCCGCCAGCAGCTCGTCGCCCTGCGCGAGGAGGTAGACCGGCTGGGCCAGCCGCCGAGTGGCTACGGCGTGCTGATCGGTGTCTACGACGATCAGACCGTCGACGTGTTCACCTCGGGGCGCAAGATGCGCCTGACGTGCTCACCGAACATCGACACCGCGACCCTGCACTACGGGCAGACCGTCCGCCTCAACGAGGCGCTGACGGTGGTCGAGGCCGGTGTCTTCGATCAGACCGGCGAAATCGGCACCCTGCGCGAGATCCTCGATGACGGGCGCAGGGCGTTGGTGGTCGGTCATGCCGACGAGGAGCGCGTGGTCTGGCTGTCGGGCCCGCTGAGCAAGCTGGTCGACATCGACGACCTCGAGGATCCGGATCAGCCGATTCGCAAACTGCGGCCGGGTGATTCGCTGCTGGTCGACACCAAGGCCGGCTTCGCCTTCGAGCGCATCCCCAAGGCCGAGGTCGAGGACCTGGTCCTCGAAGAGGTCCCCGATGTCGACTACGAGGACATCGGCGGCCTGTCGCGCCAGATCGAGCAGATCCGCGACGCGGTGGAACTGCCGTTCCTGCACAAGGATCTGTTCCGCGAGTACGCGCTGCGCCCGCCCAAGGGCGTGCTGCTCTACGGCCCGCCCGGCTGCGGTAAGACGCTGATCGCCAAGGCGGTGGCCAACTCGCTGGCGAAGAAGATCGCCGAGGCGCGCGGTGAGGACGCCAAGGAGGCCAAGTCCTTCTTCCTCAACATCAAGGGTCCCGAGCTGCTCAACAAGTTCGTGGGCGAGACCGAGCGCCACATCCGGATCATCTTCCAGCGCGCGCGGGAGAAGGCGTCCGAGGGCACGCCGGTGATCGTGTTCTTCGACGAGATGGACTCGATCTTCCGCACCCGCGGCTCGGGCGTCTCGTCCGACGTGGAGACCACGGTGGTCCCGCAGCTGCTGTCGGAGATCGACGGCGTCGAGGGCCTGGAGAACGTGATCGTGATCGGCGCCTCCAACCGTGAGGACATGATCGACCCGGCCATCCTGCGGCCCGGCCGCCTCGATGTGAAGATCAAGATCGAGCGCCCCGACGCCGAAGCGGCACAGGACATCTTCTCCAAGTACCTCACCGAGAGCCTGCCGCTGCACGCCGACGACATCGCGGAGTTCGGCGGCGACCGGGCCAAGTGCATCCAGGCGATGATCGAGCGGGTCGTCGACCGGATGTACGCCGAGAGCGAGGACAACCGCTTCCTGGAGGTCACCTACGCCAACGGTGACAAGGAGGTCCTGTACTTCAAGGACTTCAACTCCGGCGCCATGATCCAGAACATCGTGGACCGGTCCAAGAAGTACGCGATCAAGTCCGTGCTCGAGACCGGCAACCCCGGTCTGCGCATCCAGCATCTGTTCGATTCGATCGTGGACGAGTTCTCCGAGAACGAGGACCTGCCCAACACCACGAATCCCGATGACTGGGCTCGCATCTCGGGTAAGAAGGGCGAGCGGATCGTGTACATCCGCACCCTGGTCACCGGCAAGAACGCCAGTGCCAGCCGCGCGATCGACACGGAGTCGAACACGGGCCAGTACCTGTAGTACCGGCAGACCACAGGGGCCGCGCTTCCGGGAGGAGGCGCGGCCCTTCGTGTTGCCGGTGCTGGTGAAAGTGGGGTGACGCGAAAACTCGGATCGCAAGGTATCGTGCCCGCAGACAAATCGGACGGGGCGAGGGCAACTGCGCCGCAACACCTTTGAGGTTGCGGGCGAGTTGCTCACAACTGGATCACGGGGGAGGGAGGCTCGATGGACGTCGCCGAGCACGCATCCTTCGCTGGGTATCGCATCGAGCGCGAGCTGGGGTCTGGCGGCATGGGCACGGTCTATCTGGCCCAGCATCCACGGCTGCCGCGCAAGGATGCGGTGAAGGTGCTGGCGGAATCGCACGCCGACGATGCCGCCTTTCGCGCGCGTTTCCTGCGCGAGGCCGAGCTCGCGGCGGGGTTGCAGCACCCCAATCTGGTGGCGATCCGCGACCGCGGCGAGGACGAGGGCCGACTGTGGATCGCGATGCAGTACGTCGACGGCGGCGATCTGGGCGAACTGATCCGCCGCGGCCCGGCCGTGCTGGACGTCGCCCGCGCGGTGCACATCCTGTCCGAGGCGGCCGAGGGGCTCGACGAGATCCACCGGGCCGGGCTGCTGCACCGCGACGTGAAGCCCGCCAATATCCTGATCGCCGAGCAGCCCGGCGGCGCTGACCGCGTCCTGGTCACCGATTTCGGCATCGCCCGCCCGGCCGACGATTCGACGACGCTCGCCGGTCCCGGTGGCCTGTCGGCCACACTGGCCTACGCCGCGCCGGAGCAGCTCAGGGGCGAACCGGTGGATCGGCGCGCCGACATCTACGCGCTGGGTTGCACGCTCTACCAGATGCTCACCGGCTCGGTGCCGTTCCCGCGTCACAGCCCCGGGTCGGTGATGTACGCGCACCTGCACGAACCGCCGCCACGCCCGTCCGAGCGAAACCCCAGGGTGCCGGCGGCATTCGACGCCGTCGTCGCGAAGGCCATGGCCAAGAAGCCCGGCGATCGGTTCGCCACCTGCGGTGAACTCGCGGCCGCCGCGCGGGCGGCCGCGTCCGGGCACGGCTCGGCCGGGTGGCGACCGGGCCGGATCGGCGTGCTCGCCGGGGTGGCCGCGCTGGTCGTGGTGGTCGCGGCCGTGGTGTACGGCCTGCGTGACTCCGAGTCCACCGGTCCGGCGCGCGCCGACCATCGTCCGGTGACGGGCACGATCGAGCCGAGTCAATGGGGTGCGTACGCGTATATCCCGCAGACGTTTCCGGATCTGCTGCCGCCCAGCCCGTACGGCGTGGGCTATCAGGAGCTGACCAGCTGCACCCCCATTCTGGCGGGCGGCGAGGTCGGCGATCTCGACGCCGCGGTGCCGGTGGGCCACCTGTTGTGCCTGGGCAACCTGGATCCGGCCCTGCAGGTGGACGTCACCTGCAACGCCGACCGGTCGCCGATAGCGCCGAACCGCACGTTCGCCGCCGTCGAGGGTGACGAGGCCTGGTCACGTCCCACGGGGACGGGCCACTTGTTCTGGGGCACGGAGAATTTCACCGGCTCCCCGGCGATGCGCCTGAACCGGCCCGCGGTGGGCGTGCTGGACGTGTACTTCGACGACCCGGACCGCAACTTCTGCCGCGTGCACGTGCTCGGTGACGTCACCACCGGCGCCGAACTGCGCCGCCTGTGGTGGCCGGAGGTGCCGCTGTGAGGAGCGGAATCGTCCTGTGCGCACTGCTGCTCGTCGCGGGCTGCGCCACCGGCGGACGCCCGAACGCGGCGTATCCCGATCCGCGATCGCTCGACGCGGGCTCCTACAGCGTGGAACCGCTCGACGAACCGGCCAACGGCAACGAGCACTACGGCCGCGTGCTGGAATCGATGCGGCTGGCCGAGGCGCTGATCGACCCGGCGGAAGCCGATGCGGCGCTGAGCCGTTCGCTCGGCGCCTCGCCGATGATGCCGCTGCCCGCCCCGGCCAACGCGGCCGTGCTGCTCGCCAACCCGGTGCGCCCCGTCCTCGAACGTGACGGCATGCTGGCCGGCGCGGCGGTCGCGGGCGCGGATGTCGACATCCCGTCCGGGCGGCCGGTGATCGGTGGTTCGCGCCTGCTGACCTCGATCGTGCTGCGCTTCCCGGACGCGGCCGCGGCGCAGCGCGCGGCGACCGACATCGACGCGGTCGACGCGGCCGTCAATCCCGACAACGTGCCGGTGCCGATCCCGGGACATCCTGCCGCCCATGCGCATTGGCGGCCGGCGGTGCCGACCATGGCGGCCACGATCGCGCAGGGCGAGTACGTGGTCAGTCTGCTGCTCGGCCACACCGCGCCGGACGCGGCGGTCCTGACCGGTCTGGCGGCGAAGGCGTTCACCGCGCAGTTCGCCCGCCTGCGCGACTTCGCGGCAACCCCGCCCGACCGGTTGGCGGCCCTGCCGCTGGACCGCGACGGCATGGTCCGCCGGATGGTGCCCGACGCGCCGGGGCGCTGGTCGTATCCGGCCGTGATGACCACGAGCAAGGAACTCGACGCCGGATGGAACGCGCTGGTGCTGGGCCGGGGCGTGGTGTACGGGCCGCGGGCGGCGTGGTTGTGGGGCGGGCGCAAGCAGACCGATCACCCGGTCGAGCTCATGGCCAACAACGGTTTCAACGCGCTCATGCGGTACGCCGACCCCGCGACGGCCCGGCGTGCCTTCGACGATTCGAAGCGCAAGGACACCGCGCAGGCGGACCTGCGGCCCGCCTCCGCCCCCGGCGGCGTACCCGACTCGCTGTGCTGGGAGAGTTCGCAACCGGACGCCCTGCGGATGACGAGGTTCATCTGCCGATTGGTGCACGGCCGGTACACCGCGGCGATCGTCGGCCGCGACCTGACGGTGACCCAGCAGAAGACGGCGGCACAGTACGGGCTGCTGGTGAACGGCGGCTAGCAGATGTCGGTAACACCGCGTCCCGGTGTGATTTTCGCCGGGTACCGGATCGAGCGAACGCTCGGTTCCGGCGGGATGGGCACGGTCTATCTGGCCGCGCATCCGCGCCTGCCCCGCTTCGACGCCCTGAAGGTGCTGCCGGGCGAGCTCGGGCGGGATCCCGAGTACCGCGCCCGGTTCGCGCGCGAGGCGGAATCGGCCGCGCGCCTGGACCACCCGAATATCGTGGCGGTGCGCGACCGCGGCGTCGAACACGGCTACCTGTGGATCGCCATGCAGCTCGTCGACGGCATCGACGGCGCGGAGGCGTTGCGCCGCACGCCCGGCGGGCTCGCGCCGCGGGTCGCGGCGCACATCGTCACCGAGGCGGCCCGCGGCTTGGACGAGGCTCATCGCGCGGGCCTGCTGCACCGCGACGTGAAACCGGCCAACCTGCTGCTCGAGCCGCGCGGCGCGGAGCAGTTGCCCCGGGTGTACGTCTCGGACTTCGGCATCGCTCGCGGCGCCACCGACACCGCCGGGCTGACCGAGACGGGTTCGGTGCTGGCGACCGTTGCCTACGCCGCGCCCGAGCAGATCACCGGCGCGGCCGTCGACCACCGGGCCGACGTCTACGCGCTGGGCTGCACCCTCTACGAATTGCTCACCGGCACGAAGCCGTTCCCGCGCCCGACCCCGGCGGCGGTGCTGCACGCCCATCTCACCGACCCGCCACCGCGCCCGACCGCGCAGCGGCCCGGGCTGCCGTCCGCGTTCGACGCGATCGTGGCGCGGGCGCTGGCGAAGAATCCGGCCGATCGGTATCCGAGCTGCGGCGCGCTGGCCGCCGACGTCGCGTCGGCCGCCGGTGGCGAGGCGCACCGGTACGCCCCGGTTCCCCTCCCCGCGGCGCGCGGGCCGATGCGGCGGCGGCTGTCCTGGACGGTGGCGCTGCTCGCTGTCGTCGCCACGGCGGCGGTGGCGGGTGCGGTCGCGATGACCAGAGACACGACCGCGCCGCCCGCCGCGGTCCCGGCGTCGGGCGCCACGGCGACTTCGGCGAGCGCTACGGCCGAGCGCCCGCCGCCCACACCCGGCACCAGTCCGCTGTCCTGGGGCGACTACGGCTACCTGGTGCAGCCCTTCCCGAACCTGTTGCCCGCCAACCCCGTTGCCGGTGGATATCAGGGGCTGCGGTGCGTGGTGGTCGACGAGCAGTTGAAGCAGGTGCCCCTCACCGGGAAGCCGGACCACGGCCGGGTGATGCTGTCGTGCCAGGGCAACAAGAACCCTGTCGACTCGGTGCTGGTCATGTGCAACGCCAACCGCACTCCCACGACGGTGCGCGCCTATCTGGACGCGAAGGTCACCGGTGACGAACGGTGGGAGCGCCCGACCGGCACGGGCCGCGTCCTGTGGTCGGACGCGGCCGACCCGCGCCAGGGTGTCGTCCAGATCCAATTCGACGATCCGGCACGCAATTACTGTCAGATCCATGTCTGGGGCGGCGCTACCGGGCAGGA
Organism: Nocardia wallacei; assembly: GCF_014466955.1. Classification (NCBI taxonomy): domain Bacteria; kingdom Bacillati; phylum Actinomycetota; class Actinomycetes; order Mycobacteriales; family Nocardiaceae; genus Nocardia; species Nocardia wallacei. The sequence goes on from NZ_AP023396.1 coordinate 3,553,532, forward strand.
GGTCATGGACCGGTGGTGGCGCGATGCACCGCTGTGACGGCCCCGAATTCGGACGGAGGGCGCATGACGCTCGATGAAGGCGCGATCATCGGCGGGTACCGGCTGGGCCGCCGGCTCGGCGACCGCGGCGGCGCAACGGTTTTCGAGGCGCGGCAGCAGAGCACCGGCCGGTTGGACGAGATCACCGTCCGCGCCCCGGGGCACGACGACGAATTCCGGGACCGGTACCGGTGCACGGCCGAGCGGGCGGCGGCGATCGGGCACCCGAACCTGGCCGCCGTATTCGACGCCGGTGTGTACGACGGCCGGTTGTGGATCGCCACGCAGCACATCGACGGTGTCGACGCCGCGGCGATGACCGACCGCGGCGGCGTGGACGTCACCCGGGCGGCGCGCATCGTGGCGGCGGCGGCTCGCGGGCTCGGCGAGGTGCACCGGGCCGGGCTGCGGCACGGCGATGTGCGCCCGTCCGACATCCGGGTCGTCGAGCGGCCCGGCGCCGCCGACCTCGTGGTCCTCACCGGGCACGGGATCGCCCGCGCCGCAACCGATCCGGTGACATTCCCGGCGCCGGAGCAGCGCAGCGGCGGCGCGGTGGACCAGCGCGCCGACGTGTACGCGCTCGGCTGCACGCTGTATTCGATGCTGACCGGGACATCTCCGGACCCCGAAGCGACCGTGCCGCCTCCCTCGCGGGCGAACCCCTGGGTGCCCGCCGCACTGGACGCGGTGGTGGCGCGGGCGACGGCGGACCGGCCGCAAGACCGGTACCCCGACGGCGGCGCGCTGGCCGCCGCGCTCGACGCCGCGATCGAGACGAGGGTCGCGGATCCGCCCCGCCCGCCGCGGCGGATGCTGTGGTCCGCGGCTGTCGCCGTCCTGGTGCTGCTGGTGGCGGTCGCCGTGGCGGTCTGGACCGTGACGGGCCGCGGCGAGGAGTCCGCCGCGCCCGCCACGTCCACCGACGCGCGGTCGCCGGAACTGAAGGCGGCGCTGTGGGGCGCGTACGCGTATGTGGCGGATGCCTTTCCGCGGCTGCTACCGGTCTCGGTGGACGGCATCGGCTTCGACGAACTCACCCACTGCACGCCCGTGGACGACGGCTTGCGGCCGGTGTCGCTGTACGAATCCGCGCGCATCGGCCGGGTGATGTGCGGCGGAAACAGCGAACCGGTCGTCGGGATCGTCATCGAGTGCATGGCCGACCGGTCCCGGGTGACGCCCCGCCCGGCGGACTGGGCCGTCGGCGGTGAGCGGTGGACCCGGCCGTCCGGGTCGGGCCAGGTGCGCTGGGGTGACTACCAGAACACCGAGGGCGCGCGCCTGGGCCGGGTCGAGGTGTACTTCGACGACGCGGCACGCGACTTCTGCAAGGTGCAGATCAACGGGCGGGCCGCCGGGGCCGAACTGCACGCGCGCTGGTGGCCGGGAGCGCCGGTATGACCGGACGCGCGGGGCGGGTGACGAAGGGAGACAAGGTGCGACGGCGGTACGCGAGCCACCGAGTGATCGTCTCGGCGCTGGGTGCGGTGCTGCTGTTCGCGACCGGTTGCACCGCCGCGGGCAGCCCCACCCGGATGACGCCCGACCGCGCGGCCATCGATATCGGGCCCTACGGCGTCACTCCGCTGGCGCCGCCCGCCGGTTACGAGGAGAAGTACGGCCGGGTACTGGAATCGGTCCGGATGGGCGAGGCCGTGATCGATCCGGTGCAGGTCGATCCGGCGCTGACCTACGGCCTGGGCGCGGCCGCCTCGGTGCCGATCCCGACCCCCGCGAAGGCCGGATTCCTCGCCCAGCCGGTCCGCGCGGTGCTCGAACGACGCGGCATGCTGGCCGGGTTCTCCGTCGGCGGCATGGACGCCGGGATTCCCTCGCAGGTCGCGGTGGGCCGGGCGCGGCTGCTGACGGTGCTGCTGCTGCGGTTCCCCGACGACGCCGCGGCCCGGTCGGCGGCCACCGAGATCGACGCCGTCGACGCCGCGGTGAGTCCGGAGAACGTGGCGGTGCCGATTCCGGAACATCCCGAGGCGCACGGGCATTGGCGGCCCACCGCGCCGACGCTGGCCGCGACCACGGCACAGGGCTCGTTCGTGATCAGCGTGCTGGCGGGGGAGCGGACCACCGACCTCGAGGCGCTGCGGCGGCTGGCGGGCACGGCGTTCACGGCGCAGCGCGCGCGGCTGGCCGAGTTCCGCCCCACGCCGCCGGATCGGTTCGCCACGCTGCCTCTCGATACCGACGGCATGCTCGCCCGGCTGCTGCCGGAGGCGCCCGGGGTGTGGCCGTGGCCCACGGTGATCACCCGGCGCAACGATCCCAACGCGGGCTGGCTGACCGGCTTCACCGCGACCGGCATCGTCCTGGGGCCGCGGGCCGCGCACCGGTGGGGCAGTTGGCAGCGGCCCACCGAGGGCGTCGGCATGATCCTCGCGATCAACGGGCAGCACACCCTGCTGCGGCTGCCCGACGCGGTCACCGCGCGCCGGGAATACGAGGGATCGGCCGACGAGCTGACCGAACCGGGCCAGCGGCAGGCGCCCGCACCCGCGGGCATCCCGGACACGCGCTGCGTGGAGTCGCTGACCGGCCTGCAGTTCGGGCCCCGGTTCGCGTGCCGGACGCTCTACGGCAGGTACGAGGCGGTGGTCTACGCCCGTACCCTCGCCGACGCCCAGCACAAGATCTCGGCGCAGTATCTGCTGCTGGCGCGGACTGAACAGTGATGCGGGACAAGCTGATTCCCGGCACGGTCTTCGCGGGGTACGTGATCGAGCGCGTGCTCGGCGGTGGCGGGATGGGCACGGTGTACGTGGCCCGGCATCCGCGGCTGCCGCGCCGCGACGCGGTGAAGGTGCTGTCGGCCGAGCACAGCGCCGACGCGGAGTACCGGGCCCGGTTCGTGCGCGAGGCCGAACTGGTGGCGCGGCTGAACCATCCGAATATCGTGGCCGTGCACGATCGCGGCGTCGAGGACGGACGGCTCTGGATCGCCATGCAGTACGTCGAGGGTGGCGACGCGGCGGGGCTGGTGCGCGGCGGCGCGGTGCCCGCACCCCGGCACGCGGTGTGGATCGTGGCGCAGGCGGCGCGTGGCCTGGACGAGGCGCACCGGGCCGGTCTGGTGCATCGCGACGTGAAACCGGGCAACATCCTGATCGGTTCCCGGGCCGGGCAGCCGGACCGAGTCCTGGTGTCCGACTTCGGCATCGGCCGGTCGGTGGGCGACCCCACGGTGCTCACCGAGACCGGCGCGGTGGTGGCGACCATCGCCTACGCCGCGCCGGAGCAACTCATGGCCGACCGGGTCGACCACCGCGCCGACGTCTACGCGCTGGGCTGCACGCTGTACGAGCTGCTCACCGGCGCAAAGCCGTTTCCGCGACCGACGGCGGCGGCCGTGCTGCAGGCGCACCTCGCCGACCCGCCACCGCGCCCCACGGCGATCCGGCCCGAACTCCCGCCCGCGATCGACGCGGTCGTCGGCCGGGCGCTCGCGAAGCATCCCGACCAGCGCTACCCGAGCTGCGGTGCGCTCGCCGCCGACGCGGCGGCCGCGTTCGGCGCGCCGCGGGCACCCGTCCCGCCACCTTCGCCCCCGGCGGTGCCCGGACGGCGGCGCGGGTCACTGGTCGTGGGCGCGCTGCTGCTGGCGGTCGTCGCCGTCGTGGCGAGCGCCGTTGCGCTGCTGGGGAATTCATCCGACGAGACGGCGACGGCGGCACCGTCCACGACCGCAACGACCTCGCGTGCCGCCGCCACGACCACCGCGGCGGCGCGGAACACCTGGGGCAGTCACGCCTACATGACGCAGGCCTTCCCCGGGCTGCTGCCCGCGACCCCGGATGCCGCGGGCTATCAGGGCATTCGGTGCGTGGCGCTCGGTGCGGACCAGCGCCCGGCCGACGTCACCGTTCCCGTGACCGGCACGACCCGGCTGAACTGCAACGGCGACAAGAATCCGATCGAGGTACTGGTCGTGCGCTGCAATTCGGACTTCGCCCGCGTGCAGGACCCGGTCTACCAGCGCGGCACCACCTTCCGCGGTGACGAGCGCTGGCAGCGGGTCTCGGGCGCGGGCCGGATCGAATGGGGCGACGTCGTCAATCCGCGCGGCGAACCGGCCGGCGCCGTCACCGTGACCTTCGACGACCCCGGCCGGGAGTTCTGCCAGTTGCTGGCGCTGGGCGGACATTCCGGCCGCGACCTGGTCGATCGCTGGTGGGCGGGCGCACCCGTCTGACCCACCGGAACTCCTGGCATGACGCCGTCTGACCGCCTGCCTTAGAATTTGGCCATGCGGCCAGAAAATAGTCCGGATGGCCAACAGCGGACGTTCATCGAGGAGGCGCGACGGCGGCAGATCATCGGCGCGGCGGTCGAGGTGATCTCCGAATTCGGTTACGGCAAGGCCTCGCTCGCGCGCATCGCCAGGCAGGCGGGAATCTCCAAGGGCGTCGTCTCCTACCATTTCGACGGCAAGGACGACCTGATGGCGCAGCTGGTGGTCCAGCTGTACGTGTCGGCGGCCGAGCGCATCGCCCCGGCGGTGGCGGCCGCGGCGGGTCCGCGGGATGCGCTGCTCGCCTACATCCGGGCGAATCTCGCGTTCATCGATGACAACCGCAAACACGTCGCCGCACTGATGGACGTCGTGGTCAACCTGCGCGACGCGGACGGGCGGCCGCGGTTCGCCGGTGGCGACGGCGAACAGGAGATCCTGCGACCGCTGGTGGATCTGCTGGCCGAGGGCCAGCGGTCCGGCGTCTTCGGGGAATTCGATCCCGTCGCCATGGCCGAATCGGTCCGCGACTCCATCGATGGCGCGGCCGGACGGGCTATCCGCTCCGCGGATTTCGATCTGACCGGCTACTCGGCACACGTGCGCCGGCTCTACGACCTGGCCACTCGAAAGGAGCCCCGGCCATGACGACCACGGTGAACACCCCGGCGCCACAGTCGGATTCGCGAGACGACCGGCCGCCCTTCGCGACGCTGCCGATCGCGCTGGTGGTCGCTGCGGCCGCGGTGGCGCTGCTGTTGTCCATCGGCCGGTACGGGTTCTTCGGCGACGAACTGTACTTCCTCTCCGCCGGTCGGCGGCTCGCGGCGAGCTATGCCGATCAAGGCCCGGCGCTGCCCGCGATCGCCCGGCTGATGGACCTCATAGCGCCGGGTTCACTGGTGGCCCAACGCATCCCGGCGGTACTGAGCACCCTCGCCGCGATCGTGGTGTCCGCGCAGCTGGCCCGGGAGTTCGGCGGGTCCCGCGGCGCGCAGACGCTGTCCGCCCTCGCCTATGCCGGATCACCGTTCCTGCTGGTGCAGGGTACGCAGCTGTCCACCAACACCATCGACACCGCGCTGTGGGTGCTCATCGGCTGGCTGGTGGTGCGCTGGGTGCGTACCCGCCGCGACCACCTGCTGCTGTGGGCCGGCGTGGTGACGGCGATCGACATGCAGGTGAAGTGGCTCGTGCCGTTCCTCTGGGCCGCGATCGCGATCGGGGCGCTGGTGTTCGGTCCGCGGGAGCTGCTGCGCCGCCCGGCGCTGTGGTGGGGTGCCGCGCTGGTCGCGGCGACGATGCTGCCGAGCCTGGTGTGGCAGGCGCGGCACGGCTGGCCGCAGCTCGGCATGGGGGCGCAGGTGGCCGCCGAACAAAGCGTGGTCGGCGGCCGGTGGACGTTCGTCCCGCTGGCCCTGGTGCTGGCCGGGGTGCTCGGCGTGCTGTTGCTCGGCTTCGGGAGCTGGGCGCTGCTGCGCTGGGAACCGTTGCGCCCGTACCGCTTTCTGGGTATGACTCTGCCGCTGCTGGCGCTGGTGTTCGTAGCGTCGAACGGACGGCCGTACTACGTCGTCGGGGTGTACGCGGTGGTGATGAGTGCCGGGGCGGTCTGGTGGGCGAACCGGCCGGGCCGGTGGCGGCAGGTGCTCGCGGGCTCGCTGGCGGTGGCCTCGGTGCTCGTGGTGGCCTGGTCGCTGCCGTGGCAGCCGGAGTCGGAGATCACTCCGGCCGGTGACGACGCGTCGGCGGGGCTGGCCATCGGGCTGTACGGAAAATTCGGCTGGCCGGAACTGCGCGCGGCGGTACGGGATGCCTACCTCTCGATCCCGGAGTCGGAGCGGTCCCGCGTCGTCGTGGTCGCCGACGGCTACTGGCAGGCCGCCGCTCTGGACGTCGACCGCGACGAGACGGGCCTGCCCGCGGTGTACAGCCCGAACCGCGGCTTCGGTTACTTCGGCGCCCCGCCGGACGACGCGACGACCGTGCTCTGGGTGGGTGGCGACGAAGCCGATCTGCGGTCGCGGTTCGCCGAGGTGCGCGCGGTCGGGCGGGCCGATGCCCGGCTGGGTATGCCGGGCGTCAGCCGCGACGTGACCATCCGGCGTTGCGACGGCCCGCGCGAACCCTGGTCACGGGCCTGGGACGGCATGTTGCGCCTGGGCTGACCCGTGCGCCTGCCGGGGTGGCTCAGTCGTGCTGGGCCGTCACGCTTTCGAACACGACGTCGGTGGCCGGCGCGCCGTCACCGGAGCCGTCCCGGGTGCCGCCCGCGGCGATGTTCTGCAGCACGTCCATCCCGGCGGTCACCCGGCCGAACGGCGTGTAGCTCGCGGGCAGGCGGCTGTCGGAATACACCAGGAAGAACTGGCTGCCGTTGGTGTTCGGCCCGGCATTGGCCATCGCCACCGTGCCGGCGGGATAGGTGGCGCCGGCCAGGTTCTCGTCGTCGAAGCGGTAGCCGGGACCGCCGGTGCCGGTGCCGGTGGGGTCGCCGCACTGCAGCACGAAGATGCCCTCGGTGGTCAGGCGGTGGCAGCGGGTGTGGTCGAAATACTGCTCGCCGGCGAGGAAGACGAAGGAGTTGACCGTGCGCGGAGCGCGCGCGGCGTCGAGGTCGACGGCGATGGCGCCGCAGTTCGTCTGCAGCGTGGCGGCGTACGGATGGCCCGTATCGATCGTCAGCGCAGGCTCGGCGGGCCACTGCTTGCCGTTGGGCTGCGCGCCGGAGGAGGTCATGCAGCCGGGCGCGGCGGTGTGCAGCGGCTCGGGCGCCGCGGCGGCCCGCCCGGTGACGAGGACCGCGATCGCCACGCCCGCCGCGACGAGGCCCGCCCGCCGCAACGCCTTGCGCCGCTTGCGAACCGGGGCGCTGTTTCGGGTGTCGGGCTGTGGGACGTGGGCAACGCTACTCACCGGGGCGGCTCTCCTTGGTGTCGGAACACGGGGACGATGTCGCCCGGCATCATTCCACGATGTCGCCGTGGCGGGGGAGGAAGCGCGGAATCGATCGTGTCGCCGGTGCCGGGCCCCGGATCGGGGTTAGAGTATCCGGCACGTTGCTCGTCGGTGACCACGATCCGGCGCCGGGCGCCGGTCCAGAACGGAGCAGGGATGAAACGCATCGCATTCGGTGTGGCCGGACTGTGTACCGCGATCGCGGGTGTGGGCGCGGCGGCCGGAGGACCGGCCGCGGCGTCGATTCCCGAGGGTGTCTACTGCGCGCAGTCGGTGTGCTACAACAGCACGCCGCAGACCCAGACGGTGACCGGCACGGTGGTGTGCCCGTGGATCGAGATGCCGGTCAGCTGGGCCATCCCGCCGCAGAGCGCCGCCGCCGTGGACGCGGGCTGCCCGGACGGAATGCGGTCGGAGGCAGTCCGTCTCTGAGACCTCCCGGTGGCGAGGTTCACCGTTGTGCGGTGTGCCCCAGCGGGTTCCGGGTCAGCGCAGCAGATCGGGGATCAGTACCCGGGTGTCGGGCACGAACGGCCAGTCCGGGTCCCGGAGACGGTCTCGCAGTTCGGCGTCGGTCCACCACCAGCCGTCGGCGATCTCCTCCGGCTGATGGCGGACGGGTCCGTCGTGGCGTAGTTCGTAGGCGAACAGGTGGCAGCGCATGGGCGCGCCCAGCCACTCGCCGTCCCAGGACGCGCTCGCCAGCGGTCGCGGGCCGTCCTCGCCGGGGCCGGGCGTGATGCCCAGTTCCTCGGCCAGTTCACGCACCGCGGCGCCCGCCGGATCCTCGCCGGGCCCCAGCACGCCACCGGCCAGGCAGTCGTGCATGCCCGCGAACACGGCTTTGGTGCCGGTGCGCCGGTGCACGTACAGCCGCTCGCCGTCGCGCGAGCGCACCAGCACGCCCGCGCTGGCATGCCACAGTCCCTCGGCGTAGACGACCGCTCGCTCGGCACTGCCGATCTCGCGCCCGGCCGCGTCGTAGACCGCGATGACCTCGCCCATGCCGCGCTCAGTACGCCCGGTCGATATCGGCGTAGGCGGCGAGGATCTGCGCCTGGGCGTCGCCGAGGTAGTCGGCGAGCATGTCGGCCGCGGCCGCGGCGTCCCCGCGGGCCAGCGTGTCGAACACCTCGTGATTGCGGCGCAGATACGGCTCGTGGAAGGTGGTGGGGTCGGACACCACATGGAAGATCAGGCGCAGTTCGTTCCACACGTTCGACATCAGCGCGTCCAGCAGGCGGCTGTCGTTGAGCGCGGTGACGGCGCGGTGGAACTCGACGTCGGCAGTGCCCGCGCCGGTCCAATCACCCTGCGCCGCACACCGATCCGCGCGGGCCAGCACCGCCGCCACCGGCCCGAGATCGGCGCCGGTGCGCGGATGGTCGCGCAGCGCGGCGCATTCCACGATGCGGCGGCACTTGTATACCTCGGCGACATCCTCGGCGCTCGGAATGCGCACGAACACACCGCGATTGAGTTCGTGCACGACCAGCCGCTCCTCGATCAGCGTCCGGAACGCCTCCCGCAGGGTGTTGCGCGAAACCTTCAGCGCCGCGCAGATATCGGGCTCGGAGAGCCGGGTGCCCGGCCGGAACGCGCCGTCCAGGATGCCCTCGCGGACGATATCGGCGACCTGGGCGCTGCGGCTGGCGCGATCCAGCCGATCGCGGTGCGCGGCCAGGGCGGTGTAGCTCCCGGCGGGGGCCGACGTCATCGGGTGGTCCTCCTCGTCCAGCGGCCGACTGTGCGAGACCGAGATTACCCGCCCGCCGACACATCTCGGAACGATCCGTTCGTGGTATTGCAGGATCGTTGAACGATTTTCTACGATAGAGATCTGTGCCACCCGCCCTCCCGACCTCCGAGGGGTCATCATGACCGACATGCCCACCGCTTCCGCCGCCCGCCCGGCCGCCGGAGCCTTCGACTGGTTCCGCAGCCTGAGCGGCGTCGGCAAGCGCGCCTTCGTCGGCGCGTTCGGCGGCTACGGACTGGACTCCTACGACTTCCAGGTGCTCCCGCTGTCGCTGGGGGCGATCGCCGCCTACTTCGCCCTCGGTACCGGTCAGTCCGGGCTGCTGACGACCGTCACCCTGGTGGTGTCGGCGGCGGGCGGCGCGCTGGCCGGCGTGCTCGCCGACCGCATCGGCCGGGTCCGCACGCTGCAGCTGACCATCGCGGTGTACGCGCTGTTCACGGTGCTGTGCGGGCTGGCCTGGAACTTCGAGTCGCTGTTGGTGTTTCGCGCGCTGCAGGGGCTGGGCTTCGGCGGGGAATGGGCGGCCGGAGCCATCCTGGTCGCCGAGTACGCGAAGCCGGAGTATCGCGGCCGCGCGGTCGCGTTCGTGCAGAGCGCGTGGGCGGCCGGCTGGGGACTGGCGGTGTGCGTGTACACCGTCGTGTTCGAGGTTTTCGACGAGACGGTGGCCTGGCGGGTGCTGTTCTTCACCGGTGCGCTCCCGGCGCTGCTGATCGTCTGGGTGCGGCGGACCGTCACCGACGCCGAGGCGGTCACCGAGCGGCGCGAGCGGACGGCCGCGCCGGGCGGGTTCGGGGCCGTCTTCGGGCCGGGGTTGTTGCGCACCACGGTCTTCGCCTCGCTGCTGGCGACCGGCGTGCAGGGCGGCTACTACACGCTGGCGACCTGGCTGCCCACCTATTTGAAGGAGAGCCGCGAGCTCGATGTGGTCGGCACCGGTGGCTATCTGTTCTTCCTGATCGGCGGCGCGTTCGTCGGTTACGTCACCGGTGGCGTGCTCACCGACCGGCTCGGGCGCAAGCGCAACATTCAGCTGTTCGCGGTGCTGTCGGTGGTGTTCATGGTCGCCTACACCCGGATTCCCGCGGGTGCCGACACGCTGGTGCTGGTGCTGGGCGTGCCGCTGGGTTTCTCGACCTCGGCCATCTTCTCCGGCTTCGGGTCATACTTGGCGGAGCTGTATCCGACCGAGTCCCGCGGTACGGGCCAGGGATTCACCTACAACTTCGGCCGCGGCGTGGGCGCGGTGTTCCCGACGGTGGTCGGCTACCTGGCCTCGACGACGCTCGGACTGGCCGGTGCCATGCTGTTCGGAGCGCTCGGTTACGCCGTGGCGGTCCTGGCGCTGTTCGGGCTGCCGGAGACGCGCGGCCGGGAACTACTGTGACACAACCGATGTGAGGCGGGTGAGGATGATGGATCTCAACAGCGATCTGGGCGAGGGCTTCGGCGCCTGGTCGATGGGTGACGACGCGGCCCTGCTGGACATCGTCACCAGCGCCAACATCGCCTGCGGCTTCCACGCGGGCGACCCCGCGATCATGCGGCACACCTGCGAGCTGGCCGTGGCCCGCGGGGTGCGGATCGGCGCGCACATCTCCTATCGGGATCTGGCCGGTTTCGGGCGGCGGGCGATGGCGGTGCCGCCGCCCGAACTGTCCGACGAATGCCTGTACCAGATCGGCGCGCTGGACGCCTTCGCGCGGGCGGCGGGGGACCGGGTTCGCTACGTCAAGCCGCACGGCGCGCTGTACCACGCGGCGTCGGCGGACCGCGAGGTCGCCGACGCGGTGGTGCGGGCGCTGACCCGCTACGGCGGTCTCGGTCTGCTGGGCCTGCCCGGTTCGCGGCTGGCCGCGGCCGCGGCGGCGGCCGGAATCGCCTTCTACGCCGAGGGTTTCGCCGACCGGGCCTACACACCGGCCGGTGACCTGGTCGCGCGCGGCACGCCGGGCAGCGTGCTCGGCGAGCACGCCGCACTGGCGCAAGCGATCTCGATCGCCGTACACGGTGAGACCCGCGATGTCGACGGCGATCCGGTGGCCGTCCCGGCCGCGAGCCTGTGCGTGCACGGTGACTCGCCGGGCGCGGTGGCGATGGCACGTTCCATCCGGGATGCGCTGGCGGCCAAGGGTATCGAGGTCGAGGCGTTCTCGTGAGCGGGCTGGACATCCGGCCCGCGGGCGACCGGGCGCTGCTGCTGATCCCCGCGCCGGGCACCCTGGCCGGACTGGTGGACGAACTGCGCCGCCACCCCGTCGAGGGCGTGCGCGACCAGGTGCCCGCGGCCGAAACCGTGCTCGTCACCCTGGATCCGCGGGCGCGGGTGGAGGCGGTCGAGGCGCGGTTGCGGCAACTGGCCGAGGCGGTTGCGGCGGGCGCGGGCGAGGCCGCCGCCGATCCGGAGCGGGTGCTCGTCCCGGTCCGCTACGACGGAGCCGATCTGGCGGAAACGGCTGCGCTGCTGGGTATTTCGGAGGAGGAGCTGATCTCCCGGCACACCGGGTCGGCCTGGCGGTGCGCGTTCCTCGGCTTCGCCCCCGGGTTCGGTTATCTGGAGTCGGCGGACTCGGATCTGTCGGTGCCGCGCCGGGAGAGCTCCCGCACCGCCGTGCCCGCCGGGTCGGTCGCCCTGGCCGGGGGCTACAGCGCCGTCTACCCGCGCAGCACGCCGGGCGGCTGGCGCATCATCGGCACCACGGAGGTGCGGATGTGGGACCCGCGGCGCCCGGAACCGGCGCTGCTGCGTCCCGGCGCCCGCGTCCGGTTCGTCCGGGAGGGCACGTGAAAGGCACTGTGGCGGCCCTGCGGGTGGTCGCGCCGGGGCTGCTGAGCACGATCCAGGACCTCGGCCGCCCGGGCTGGTTCCATGCCGGGGTCGGGGTGTCGGGTGCGGCGGACCGGCGGTCGTTCGCGCTGGCGAATCGGCTCGTCGGCAACCCGGAGTCGGCGGCGGCGATCGAATGCGCGCTCGGCGGGCTGCGGGTGGAGTTCGCGGAACCCGCGGTGGTCGCGGTGACGGGTGCGCCCGCGCCGCTGACCGTCGACGGCCGCCCGGAGGCGCACGCGTCGGTGCTGTTCCTGGCCGAGGGGCAGCGGCTGGAGTTGGGTATCGCGGCGGCGGGATTGCGGTGCTATGTGGCGGTGCGCGGCGGCATCGACGTGCCGCCGGTGCTCGGCTCGCGCAGTCGCGACACGCTGGCCGGACTCGGCCCGGAGCCCCTGGTCGCCGGGGATGTGCTGCCGATCGGCCCGCCGCCGCGCGGGTGGCCGTCGGTGGAGGTGGCGCCGGTGCCCCCGATGACCACCGGCCCGGTCACCGCGCGGGTGCGCCTCGGTCCCCGCGACGACTGGTTCCGCCGCCCCGCCGATCTGTTCGCCGGGTGCTGGCAGGTCTCCTCCGACACCGACCGGGTCGGCGTGCGGCTCGACCGCGCGAGCGGCCCGCCGCTGACCCGGATCGATAACGCCGAACTGCCGACGGAGGGCATGCCGCTGGGCGCGATCCAGGTCCCGCCGTCCGGGCAGCCGGTGGTGTTCCTCGCCGACCACCCCGTCACCGGCGGCTACCCGGTGGTGGGCACGGTGCTCGACGCCGACGTCGACCTGCTGGCGCAGGTGCGGCCGGGGCAGCGGGTGCGGCTGCGGCCGTGGACGCTGTAGCGGCGCGAATGTCGTTGCGCGACAATCCGACCGTGGGAGGGCGGCGGGGCCGCGGGCCGGGGCGCACGGCCGCGGTGCGCGACCCGGGCCGCCGACGCGGGATCGGGCGCGCGGGCGCGGCCGCGGGCGTAGCCTGTGCCGCAGGGACAGTCGAGAGGGGTAGTCATGCCGTTGCCGCACGCGCTCGCGAGATTCAACCGGCGGGTCACCAACCGGGTCGCGGGCCTGGTCGCCGGGCGCGCGCCCGGGCTGGCCGTCGTGGTGCATCGCGGGCGCAGTTCGGGACGACGGTACCGGACCCCGGTCACCGTGTTCGCGCGGGACGGCGTCTATCGCGTCGCGCTCACCTACGGCCGCGAGGTGGACTGGCTGAAGAACATCCTGGCCGCAGGGGAATTCGAGCTGGAGATCAACGGGCGCACCGAGACCGTCCGGGCGCCGGTGGTGCGGCACGATCCGAAGGCGAGCTGGGCGCCGCCCGGCGTGCGGCAGGCGCTGAGCGCGCTGGGCGCCGAATTCTACGTCGAGGCGCCGCGCGCCTGACCGCTGTCCCGCGCTACGGGTTCGCCCGGTCGGCGGCGCAGACGAGGTCGGTGGCGGGGAGGATCCCGGCGCCGTAGTAGGCGTTGACCGCGTCGTCGATGCAGCTGCTCAGATCCGGCCGGAAGGTCATGTGGATGCGGACGTCACGCAAGGTGGCCAGCCGGGACGCGGTCAGGTCGCGGTGCAGCCGGACGCCGTGCTCGTACGGGGTGCGGGGATCTCCGGTGGCTTGCAGGATCAGCGCGGGCACCGCGTTGCGCACCTCGGTCGCGGGTTCGGCGGGGCGGGGCCAGAACGCGCACGGCTGAATGTTGTTGGCCATGGCGCCGAATACCGGCTGGGTCGCGCGGGTGGATTCGATGCCGTCCCAATACCATTGCGGGTCCGTCGGTGCGGGGGCGTCGCCGCAGGCGATGAAGGCCAGTTCGGAATTCTCACCCTCGCGCAGCGCGGACAGGGTCGCCGCGAGCCGCGGGCCGCGCGCGGTGGCGGGCGGGCGGTCGGCGGCGTCGGCGATCTCGCGGACCGTGTCGGCGAGTGCCTCGTTGGAGCGGAAGTTGTTGAGCATGTTGTGCAGGATGAACGGCAGCCAGTGGTCGTCGATGCGGAAACCGTCGAGGACGATGGGTTGCCGGGCCGCGGTCGCGAGCAGATCCTCGACGGTCCGCCGCACCAGTTGCGGGGTGTCGCCGAACCGGTAGGCGTCGTCGCGGGCGGCGGCCCAGCCGGCCCAGTCGTCGAGCGCGGCTTCGTCGGCCGGGCCCCAATCCCGCACCAGCCCCGACCAATACCTGCCGGGATCAATCGCGCTGTCGAGCACGACGCGGTCGGTGTGCTGCGGGAACAGCTGGGTGTAGACCGCGCCGAGATAGGTGCCGTAGGAGACGCCGAAATAGCTGATGGTGCGCTCGCCGAGCGCGGCGCGCAGCACGTCGATGTCCCGCGCGGTGTTGCGGGTGGTGAGCTGCCGGGCGAGTTCGGGATCACCGGCCACGCAGTCGGTGGCCATGGCCGCCGCGGCGCCGGTGTCGCGCAGGAAGCCCGCGAGGTTCACGCCCGCCGAGCGCACCATCTCACCGACCGGCCAGCCGCACGGATGACCGCCGTCCGAGCGGCCGACGCCGCGCGGATCCATCCCGATGAGGTCGTACTGCGCCCGCACGTCCGGGCTGAGCACATCACCGAGCAGACCCACCGAATCCAGTCCGGCCGCGCCGGGACCGCCCGGATTCGACACCAGCACGCCGCGCCGCCGGTCCGGATCGGTCGCGCGAACGCGGGATACGGCGATCGACAAGGTGCGCCCGAACGGCCGCGTGTAGTCCAGCGGCACCCGCACGGTCGCGCACTCGGTCCCGGTGGCGTCGAGATCCTCCCGCCCGCATTCCCGCCAGTCCGGGCGCTGCCGAGAGAACCAGTCCGGCGCCTCGAGTTCCGCCACCACCGCCGCCCCCGGCACCCCCGCCAGCATCGCCCCCACCACTACGCCGACCATCCACCGAAAAGCCCTCGCCACCAACCACTCGACCTCTCACCACGGAATTCCGGCCGCCACCGTAACCGCCCGCGGAAGCTACCGCCGAGGATGGGAGCACGGGCGGCGGAGGCGACCCGCCCTACTGGGCAAGCCGGTTCGAGATGCTGGTCAGTTGCGCGCGGCCGTCCGCACGAGTTCGGTCAGCACCTCCAGAAATTCGGAGACGACCGCCTGCCCGGCGGGCGTATCCGGGAATCGGGTCCGTAGGGACAGCCCTTCGTCGGTGCGGGCGAACCACAACTGCACGTCGTCGACCGGCATGGACCGGCTCAGCTGGATGGCCTGCCGGGGCAGGGCCCGGCCGAACTCGCTGCGCGAGCCGCCGGGCAGCAGCCGGTAGTCGGTATAGGACACGCTGAACAGGCCGCGGCGATCTCGCCGGAGTTCGGTGCCCATCGATTCGAACACGGTGACGGCCGGCAGCCGTGCCAGCCGCTGCCCGGTCCGAATGGCCGCGGCCGCACCGGGAATCGTGGTGGCGAGATCGTCCCCGGCCCGGACGCGTGCGGGCGCATTGGCCACGAGCCACCCGAAAGTGTTGTGGTGGCGCGGTTCCCGCCGGGTGTGTACCGGAAAGACGAGGTCGGTGTGCCCGCCGCCGCCGAGTTTCGCCACGGTGTGCGCGACGGCCGCCAGCACGACCGCGAAGACCGAGTGGCCGTCCTCGCGTGCGGTCCGGTGCAGCGCCGCGACCGCGCCGGGCGTGAGCACCGTACGGACATCGCTTCCGGGCGTGGCCGAAATGCCCGCGGGCACACCCAGTTCGAACGGGAAGTGCGGCAGGTCGTTCCCGGCCGCGCGGAGGAACTCGTGCCATTCGCGCAGCAGGGCCGCGCTGTCCGGCGGCGGGTTCGCGGCCGCCTTGGTGCAGTAGGACAGGAAGCTGCCCGCCTCGGGCAGCCGTGCGGCGGCGGCCGGGAGCGCGGCGGGACCGTCGTCGCAGGCGGTCCGGTACAGCTCGTCGAGTTCGGTGACGGCGAGCGTGATCGACCAGGCGTCACAGACGGCATGGTCGAATCCGCAGACGATCGTCGATGTTCCCGGTCGGCTGACCGCGCCGAGAAAATACGGCGGGAACGTGAACGGCGCGCACGCCGTGTCCAGCCGTTCGCCGAGCAACCGGCGCAGCTCCTCCGGAGACGGGGCGGACACCGGCGGGCGTGGCCGGAGTCGAATGTCGTTGTCGGACACCAGCCGCAACCCCGCCGCGGGTGCGGTGAAACAGCAGTGCAGCGCGTCGTGCCGAGGCAGCCAGGCGGCGAACGCGGCCGCCAGCGCCGCCTGGTCGATCGGGCCCGGCACCTCGAAGGTGGCGGCCAGCCAGGCTGTCGGCGCGGCGGCCAGGTGCAGCAGCTGGTTGGAGGTGAGCGGAGTCGGATCGGGCACCGGGCCGGGCTCCGCCGAAACCGCCCACTCGAGCAGCGTGCCCGGCGCCACGTCGAGCCGATCGAGATATCCGAGCCGCATCAGGTCCCCTCGGAACCCGATGCGGCCGTGGCATATTCGCCGGTCGCCGCGACCGACCGCACCACCGCGCGCAACCGCTCCAGATACGCGGTGACCGAGTCGTGCGCCCGCGTGGTGTCCGGGAACATCACCGCTACGTGCACGCGATCGGCCTCCCGGTTGAACCACAGCGGCGAGGGCTGGCCGATCCGGGCGGACGAGCCCAGCCCGCGGATGCCGTGCAGGCCGGGCATCGAGCGTTCCAGCAGATCCCCGGAGATCGGGCGCATGTCCATATAGGACACCCACGGCCAGTCCCGGACCTGCGGCAGCGCGCGCCCGGCGAGTTCGGCCGCGCGGGGGAGCGCGGCGAGCAGCGGGATGCCGGTGAGCGGTTTGATCTCGTGCAGCGCGGCGCGGGCGCGCCCGGCGAGTTCGCCGAATCGCGCGGCCGGGCCGACGTCGAACGCGACCGGCAGCAGGTTGACGAACCAGCCCTGCGTGAACCGGAATCGCGGATCGGTGCGTGTTCCCAGTACATTGAGGCCCAGATAGCCGGTGCGCCCGGCGATCTCGAGTTCGGTCAGCGCGATGGCGGCGTACAGCCCGGCGGTGAACGAGCCTCCGGCCGCCGTGCACGCAGCGGCGAACTCGTCACACTGCTCGCCGGTGAGCAGGTCGAACCGCAGGCCCGTGCTGTCGCCGAACTCGCCGGGCGCCAGGCCGAGATCCCAGGGCGTGGGCAGGATCCGGTCGGCGTTGTCGGCGAGCAGGCGGGCGAGTCGTTCCACCTCCGGTGGCCGCGCGGCGATCGTGTCGCGTTCCTCCCGGGCGTACTCGGCGTAGTCGGTGGCCGGGGGCAGCGTGGGCGTGGTGCCCCCGGCGTGTGCGGTGTAGCTGTTGTACAGCTCGGCGATGGCCGTGACCAGCGAGGTGCCGTCGGAGAAGGCGTGGTCGAGACTGAGATATACGGTGAAGCCGTCGATACCGTGATCGATCGCGCCGCAGGCGAAGGCGGGCCACACGGTCGGGTCCGGCGCCTGGAAGCGGGCCGCCAACCGGTCGCGCAGCGCTTCACCCGACGCATAGGCGCCATGGACCACCGTAGCCATCGCCACGTCGGCGGGAGCCAGGTCGTGACGGGTCAGCGTCGGCCCGGTGTCGTCGAACCGGCAGCGCAGGCTGTCGTGCCGGCGCAGGAAGTCGGTGCACGCTCGGCGCAGCGCCTCGCGGTCGAGCGGTGCGGCGATGCTGAAGCACATCGACAGCTCGGTTCGCACCTCGCGGGCGACGTCCGCCGGTGCCGACTCGCGCCGCCGCCGCTGCCAGTAACGGATGTGGAACTCCTGGATGTACGACGGCGGGATCGGCGCGGGCGGCGCCGCGGCCGCGGCGGTCACCGCGGCGGGCGTGGGCACGAATTCGAGCAGTTCGCCGGGCTTGGGCAGCCAGTCGGTGAGGTGGATCATCTCCATGTCGACGCTCCTTGTCCGAGGGGAGGGGTGGTCGTGAGCAGTGGCACGTCCGCGTCGCGGGAGTAGCCGTCGAGCAAGCGGCGCAGCCGCAGCGCATGGCGGTGCGCGGCCCGGGTGGCACGGGCGGTGCCGGGATAACGCATGTTGAGCGTCACCCCGGCGGGGGTGCGCAGGAACCAGTAGAAGAACTCGTGGGCCGAGCGGGTGCGGCTGCGCAGCCACCGGGTATCGGATTCGAGCCACCGATCCGCGCCGAACATCGCGCGAATGTCCATGTAGGACAGCATGAAAGACACCTGTGGCCGCACCTCCAGGAGTTCACACACCCGCCCGAAGGGCACCGTGGCCGCGCCACGCACCCGGCGCAGTTCGGTACCGGACCGGGCCACCAGGTCGGCGAGACCGGTCGCGTCGCACTCGATCCGATACGGCGCCAAGCCGACGAACCAGCCGAGGCTGTCCGCCCACCGGGGTTCGTCGCGGGTGTGCATGGGCACGACGGTGCGGAATCGACGGGCGCCGGTGAGCTCGGCGTGGGCGGCGGCGAACGCGGCCGTCAGCACCGCGACCAGGCCGTGGCCCTGGTCGCGGGCGAAGGCGGCGGCGCGATCGGCCGCCACGGCGTCGAGGACCTCGAGGGCGAGGGTGCGCTGCGGGGCGGCGCTCGCCTCCGCACCGTGCCGATCCGGCCGCTGCGCCGGCTCGTGCCGCAGGTAGTGCACCGGGCGCCCGGCGGCCTCGGCGAGATCACCCGGTATCGGCGCGTGATCGGCTGCGCCGGTGAGGAATTCGCGCCACAGCGCCACCGCCGGGTGATCCGGACCGGCCGCGTCGGTGCGTCGCCGTTCCAGATCGCAGAAGTCGAGATAGCTGGCCGCGGCAGGGAGTTCGGCCTCGCGCCCGGTACCGGCCGCCGCGTAGAGTGCGCGCAGTTCGCCGCCGATCGAGGTGGTCGAGTAACCGTCCATCATCGCGTGGTCCGCGGCCACGATCGCGGTGAACGAGCCGCCGTGATCGATCGTCACGCACAGGTGCGACGGCCAATCCAGCGGAGAGGTGCGTTCGTCGAGCAGCTGGTGCACGAGGCGGTAGGCCGACATCGCCGAGGCCGGGCGGCCGGCGTCGGCCGCCCGGATCGCGGCGCGGCCCGGCGGTAGGGTGTAGCGCGCGGTGCGCCCGCCCTCCACCGCGACGTGACTGCGCAGCACCTCGTGCCGGTCCACCCAGGCTGCCAGCGCGGCGGCCCAGGCCCGGGCGTCCAGGCCGCCGTCGATCCGCAGCACCTGACCGAGCCAGCAGTGCCGCCGAGCGCGAATCCGGTTGTGCTCGAGCGCCTCTCGCAAATGCTGCTGATGGTTGTAGGACACCGCGCGGCCGTCGCGGGGCCAGTCGGCCCAGTGCGTGTCCGCGGTGGCCAGCCATTCCGTCACCCTGCCGGTGCGCAGCGGATAATCGGCCAGTTCGATGAATTCCATGAACATCCCTCATCCGATGTGTCAGAAAATTTCGAACGGAAGTTGTTTTCCGGTTCGTCGCGGAAAATGCCGACACGCACGTCGTGCCGTGCTCCGATGGTCTGAAAATCCCGGTGACCTCGTCGTTCGCCGGAATGCGGATGACTCTAGGACATTCGCCCAAGGCTCGTATCGGTGACGTCGGTCACCGTAAAGAATTGGCTTGTGAAAAGAGGCTAGTTATCTTCTGGCGAATTCCGGACATGCGGCCGTTGTTCTGCCTGTATGACACGTCATGTTGACGGCTTCGAGTTGCATTCAGGTGATTCGCCGCCTGGCTGACGACCGGAATTCACGTGGGCGTCGCCGAATTTTTACGGCCGCCGGGCGACGGGTCAGGGCGCGAACGCGGCGGATTCGAGCTTGCGGGCGATCCGGGCGGCGGACAGCGTCATGGCATCGGTGGGGCGGTGCGGGTCCAGACCGGTCAGTTCGTGCACCCGGGCCAGCCGATAGGTGACGGTATTGCGATGGATGTTCAGCTGCCGTGCGGTGGCGAGCTGATTGAAGCCGCTGTCGACGAACGTTTCCAGCGTCTCGGCGAGCAGCGGCTGTTCGTCGAGCGGCGCGAGGATCGTCGCCAGTCCCGGCCGGGCCGCGGCCCCGGCCGCCACCATGTACTCGAACTGCAGATTCTCGCGGCGGCACACCGACTCCGGCCGATCCAGGCAGCGGCCCAGTTCGGCGAGGGCGCGGGCCTCGGCGAACACGGCCGGGACGGCGGAGCGGCCGTGGGCGGCGCCGACGCCCACCCAGAACCGGGGTGCGTGCGCGGCCGTGCGTGGCGGCAGGCGGCCGGACAGGTGTGCGATGGCCGCCGAGCCGTCGTCTCCGGCCCGCAGCGGCACCAGCGCGGTCCAGCCGCCGCTGTCCAGGCGCAGCAACACCCCCGGGATCGATTCGATGCGGTGCCGCAGCTCGGCGGGACCGGAACCGGCCCGGCCACCGGTGCCGAGCCGGAAGACGGCGACCAGGAATCCTTCCGGCACCGCGAGCACCGGCTCGTCGGCCCACTGCGCCGGGTCCCGGCCGGTGAGCAGCGCGTCGGCCAGGGTGCGCCGGCGTTCGAGCAACTCCCAGCGCGGGTCGTGGGCGCGTCGCACGCAGGCTGCCGCGATGCGTTCCACCACCAGCGTCACGTACCGCAGCAGCGGCAGCGCGGCCTCGGCGAGCAGTTCGCGTTCGGCGCCAGCGGTCGCCGCGCACAGCCGGTCGTAGAGGAATTCGGCGCCCTCCCGGTAGCGGCCCAGCACCTCTTCGAGGGGCTCGCCGTCGCGGACGCGGCCCACGGCCAGTTCCACCAGTTCGCGCGTGGCCTCCTCGCCGGGTTCCTCGCCGCGCTGCAGGAAGTCGAAGAACAGTTCGATGTTCAGGGTCGCGCCGCGCTCCCAGCCGGGCATCACCAGCGAGCGCGGAATGCTGCGATAGGGCGGAATCGACGCGGAGAACTCCCGCATCAGCACACCGGCCCGCCGGTACAGGGCTTCGAGGGCGCGGTCCCGGGTCGGCGACTCCACGGCTTCCTCCGTCCGGGCCTATGGGGTGTACAGGGATTCGATGGTATCGGCATACGCTGCGGCGATGGGCTTGCGGCGCAGTTTGCCGGTGGGCGTGAGGAAGTCGCTGCCGGGCTCCCAGACCTCCGCCAGCAGCGCGAATCGCTTGATCTGCTCCACTCGTGACAGCCTCGTGTTGGCCTCGGCCACGCCCGCCTCGACCGCGCCACGGACCCGCGGATCGCGGGCGAGCGCGGCGATATCGGTGCCGGGCAGCCCGTGGCGCGCGGCGAAAGCGGCGGCCAGCTCCGGGTCCAGGCAGATCAGCGCGGTGTTGTACGGGCGGCCCTCGCCGATCACCGCGACGGTCCCGGCCAGCGGGGTGTGCGCGGTGATGGTGTTCTCGATGGTGGTCGGCGACATGTTCTTGCCCGCCGCGTTGATGATGAGTTCCTTCTTGCGGTCGACGATGCGCAGGCATCCGTCGGGGTCCGATTCGCCTATGTCACCGGTGTGCAGCCAGCCGTCGGCGTCGAGCGCGGCGGCCGTGCTCTCGGGGTCCCCGCGATAGCCGCGCATCACCATCGCGCCGCGGATCAGTACCTCGCCGTCGTCGGCGAGCCGGACCTCCGCGCCGGGCAGCGGCGTGCCGACCGTGCCGATCCGGATGTGTCCGGGGCGCGTCACCGTGGCGCCCGCGGTGCATTCGGTCAGGCCGTACCCTTCGCACAGCGGCAGGCCCAGTGCCAGGAAGAATTCGTGGGTGTCGCCGGGAATCCGGGCCGCTCCCGTGACGGCGATGCGCACCCGGTCCAGGCCGAGGCGGGCGCGGAGGGTGGACAGCACGAGCCGGTCGGCGAGCCGATAGCGCGCGGTGTCCAGCAGCGAGGGGGCGCGGCCGTCGGAGACCGCCCGGGCGCGGGCCCGGCCCACTCCGATCGCCCAGCGGGCCAGTGCGCGGCGAACGGCGCTGGGCTCGGCGGCGAGCCGATCTTCCAGGGCCGCTTTGACTTTCACCCAGACGCGCGGCACGCCGAGGAAGACGGTCGGCCGCACCTCGAGCAGCGCCTCGGCGACCTCCCGCAGCTCGGGGACCGTGGTGATCCGAGCCGCCTCGAGCAGATTGAGATAGTGAGCGAACCAGCGATTGGCCGCGTGCGCGTCGGGCAGATACGACACCACCCGGTCCTCGATGCCGCCGCCGCCGAATTCGTCGACGACGCGGGCGTTCTCGATGAAGTTGGTGTGGGTGAGTTCGACGCCCTTGGGCCGGCCGGTGGTGCCGGAGGTGTAGACGATGGTGAGCAGGTCCTCGGGAGCCACGGCGCGCCAGGCGGTGTCGAAATCGAACTCCGGAGCCTCGGTGCGCTCGACCGCGGCGAGGCCGATCGTGCCCGGCGGCGTGCCGTCGACGCAGACCACGTGCTCGACCCGGTGTCCCGCGGCGGCCGCCTGCTCGACCGCCGCGAGCACCTGCGGCACGAACCGCGTCTCGCAGATCACCACGCTGTTCCCGGCGTTGCCGAACTGGTACGCCAGTAACTCCGGCGGATTGGTGTTGTACACCGAGAACGGGGTGGCGCCGGTGTGCAGAACGGCGGTGTCGCACAGATGGAACTCGGGCCGGTTGGTGAGCATCAGCGCCACCGTGCCGCCGCGGCCGACGCCCAGCGCGGCCAGCCCGGTGGCGATGGCGCGTACGCGGGAACCGTACTCGCGCCATGTGATTCGCACCGCGTCGCCGCGATCGCAGACGGCGACGACGTCGGGATAGCGGGCGACATTGCGCTGGAACGCCTCGCACAGGGTGCGCGGGCGGGCCGCGTCGCCCGCCACCGTCGATGAACTCACAACACACCCCTGGCTCGCGAAGATCGCGCGGCCACGACGGTGACCGCGATGTCGATCTCCAGCACAGCGCGGACCCGGGCGGGCCGGTACCGGCAATCGGGCGGCTCGGCAGCGGCGGGTTTGTGCACTGTGCACCAGCGGCGTGCGTTCGCGGGCAGAACTCGCCGGGCGGCTTCCGGTCCGTGCCCGCCGTCGCCCTGTAATCTCTGGAATCCCATCGTGACCTCGAGTGCCCGGCCCGCGGCAGGTCTGCTTCTTCCGTCCAGCGGCCCGCTGCTCGGCATTCCGATTTCGCGAAAGTTGTTGTGCCACAACGGTTTCACGTGAAACAAGATCACGACTCGGCAGGGTCGTGCGTGCCGTCCCGGATCGGCCCGGCGTGACGATGGCGACACCCGGTCGTGGTCCCGGCAAGCCTCGAGCTACACTATGGGCCAGGGTGTGACGCACACCCGGCGTCGTAGATTGCTATCCCTACGCTCCAGCGCCCAGCTGTGTGGCACCGGCTTTCCTTGCGGCGATACCGATATTGCCCATCGGCAATTTCGCCACCGAGTGCCCCGGCGCGGATCCGCATCACGCTGCGCGACGCGGGCACCCTTGCCCGAAAGACACTGCAATTCCTGTGAATTCATCGATGTCCCCGAGCGGATCGACCGCTCCCTCCTTCGCCGCGCTCGGCGTGCGTGACCCGCTGGTGCGGGCGCTGCACCGGGCCGGTATCACCGAACCGTTCCCGATCCAGGCCGACACCCTGCCCGACACCCTCGCCGGGCGCGATGTGCTGGGCCGGGGCAAGACCGGCAGCGGCAAGACCCTGGCGTTCGCGATCCCGACCGTGGCGCGGCTGGCCGGCGAACTCGCCGGGCGTCGCCGTCCGAACACCCCGCTCGGGCTGATCCTGGCACCGACCAGGGAACTGGCCACCCAGATCGCCGCCGCGCTGGAGCCGCTGACCGCGCCGTACTCGATGCGGGTGACCACTGTGTTCGGTGGTGTGCCGCAGCATCGGCAGGTGCGCGCACTGCAGGCCGGTGTCGACATCGTCGTCGCCTGCCCCGGGCGACTCGAGGATCTGATGCGGCAGCGGCTCATCGCCCTCGACGCCGTCGAGATCACCGTGATCGACGAGGCCGACCACATGGCCGACCTCGGCTTCCTCCCGTCGGTGACCCGCATCCTCGCCGCGACGCCGGCGGGCGGGCAGCGGCTGCTGTTCTCGGCGACTCTCGACAATGGGGTCGACAAGCTGGTCGCGCGGTTCCTGCCGAAGGCAGTGCTGCATTCGGTGGACGAGGCCAATTCGCCCGTCGCCGCCATGACCCACCACGTGTTCGAGGTGGGCAGCCAGGAGGTCAAGAAGGACCTCGTGCACAAGCTGGCCTCCGGCACCGGCCGCCGAATTCTGTTCATGCGCACCAAGCACCAGGCGCGCAGGCTGGCCAAGACCCTGACCGCCGCCGGTATCCCCGCGGTCGACCTGCACGGCAACCTCGCCCAGGCGGCGCGCGACCGCAACCTCGCGGTCTTCGCGTCGGGCGACGCCAAGGTCCTGGTCGCCACGGATGTGGCCGCCCGCGGCGTGCACGTCGACGACGTCGAACTCGTCGTGCACGTGGACCCGCCGGCGGAGCACAAGGCATACCTGCATCGCTCGGGCCGCACCGCCCGCGCCGGGAGCACCGGCGACGTGGTGACCATCGTGCTGCCCGAACAGCGCAAGGATATGGCGGCGCTGATGCGCAAGGCCACCATCTCCGTACAGCCGCAACGGGTTACGGCCGAGTCGGCCGCGGTGGCCGGGCTGGTCGGTACGGTCGCTCCGCTGGTCACCGCCGTGCCCGCACCGCGGCAGGCATCCGGACCGACCGGTCCGGGCCGAGGGCCTCGGGGTGACGGTGCGGCAGGACGCCGCCGCGGGCCCGCGAGTGGGGAGCGGGCCGCCGCCGGCGAGCAGCGTGGCCGCCGTGGCTCGTCGCCGAAGGGCGAGCGGCGCGCCGACGTGCACGCCGAGACCCGCGGCCACGGCCGACCGGCCGGGCGTGGCGCCGGAGCGCCGGCGGCGGGTGAGCAGCGCGGTACGCGCAACGGCCGCGGCGCCGAGGCCGCCGACCGAGGCCGCGGCAACCCGAGCGCCCGATCCGACTACCGCCGCGGCGGCTCCGCGTCGGACCACGGCCGCAACGGCGATGTCGCCCAGCGGCATTCGGGTCGCCGCAGCGAGCACACCACCGGGTCGGCTCCGGCCGGGAGCGGCCACGCCAGCCGCCGCCAAGGCCAGTCCACCGGCACCACCCCCCGCGCCACGACCCGTGCCACCGGTCGCGGCGCATCCCCCGCGGGCAGCACCGGCGGCCTCGCCGGTTTCTCCCGCACCAACGGCGGCGCCCGCCGCCGCCGCGGCTGACGCCCCCTCACCCGGTCACGCGGCCAGTGCCGGTCCACCGGCACTGGCCGCGTGGTTTGTTGTGGGTGTGGCCGCGTGGTTTGTTGGTGGCCGCCCGTCGACCGAGGCCGCGGTGATCATCGGCGGCGGGGGACGGAGGTGGTGAGGACGCCCGGGGCGGGCGGGGTGTCGCTCGGTATCGTTCGAGCATGGCAGGAGAGCAGATGGAGATCTGGCACAATCCGCGGTGCACGAAGAGCCGGGCGGCGAAGGCGGCGCTGGACGAGGCGGGCATCGCCTATACCGAGCGCCGGTATCTCGAGGAACCGCCGGGGGTCGAGGAACTGCGCGCCGTGCTGGGCAAGCTGGGGCTGGAGCCGTGGGACATCACTCGCACCGGCGAGGCCGAGGCGAAGGAACTGGGCATGCCGGGCTGGTCACGCACGCCCGCCGACCGCGAGCACTGGATCGAGACACTGGCGCACCATCCCAAACTCATACAGCGGCCGATCATCGCCACCCCGGACGGTCACGCGGTGGTGGCGCGCGACGAGCAGACCCTGAAGTCGGTGCTCTAGTGTGCGAGCACGGTTGCCGCGCAACGCAATCGGCGCCCGCGACGATTACCTGACGCGTAATCGACTCCCGGCATCCGGTCGCGGATGCTGTTCTCATGAGCGAATACGAAACCACCGAATACGAGACCATCGCACAGCGCTACATCGACTCCTGGAACGAACAGGACGCGGACAAGCGGCGGGCCCTGCTCGCGGAGGTGTACACGCCGGACGCCACCTACACCGACCCGCTGGCCGCGGTGACCGGACTCGATGCCATCGACCAGGTGGTGTCCGGAGCGCAACAGCAGTTCGCGGGCCTGCGATTCACCTTGGGCGAGCGGGTCGACGGCCACCACGGCATCGCCCGGTTCACCTGGAATCTCGGCGCCCCCGGCGCCGAGGCGCTGGTGGTGGGCTTCGACGTGATCGTTCTCGAGCAGGGCCGCATCGCCCAGGTCCACGGCTTCCTGGACAAGGTGCCCGGCTGAGACATCGGTGCGCACGGGGATCCCTCAGCGGTTCGCCGCTCTCCGTGCGCACCGAGTTGCGTTGCCGCCGGACGTCTTTCGCCCGCACACCGCGCGTCACCGGATCGGGGCGGACTCCAGCGGAAACGGCGGAGCGCCCACCCCGGCGATACGCAGATTGCCCCACGGATCACGCTCCTGCAGCGTCGCGTCCACCGGAACACCGCCGGGCAGTGTGAGCCGGACGTGTCCGCGTCCCGGATCGGGGAGATCCGCCGGGTTCGCGGCGGACACCCGGCCGTACCAGTGGTACCGGCCGTCGATCGGATCCGGATGGCCGTTCAGGGTCACCGTCACCGGCAGCTCGGCACCGGGCGCGTCCAGTCTGGCCGGACCCGAATACTCGTGTGCCGCTTCCCGTTCCGCGGAAACCGTCAGATCGAAATGCCTCGGGTCGGGGCGTCGGACCGCCCGCCGATACGACGCGCTCGACCCCGGCCAGGCGACCCGATCGACGCCGTCCGAGTCGCGGTACGCGCCGGAACCACCACTCGCCGCGGCCGCCGCCCTCGCCCGCAGCCGCCGATTGAACTCGTGTTGGGTGGCCGCCCGCACCTCGATCCGATCGGCCGCCGCCCGCCGCATCAGCTGCATGCATCGCCGGACATACCCGGCCTGGGCCTCGAGCACGGCACCGGTGCGACGGTGCCCGCCAAGGGAATTCGGCCCGGCCACGAGAAACAGGTTCGGGAATCCGTGCACCGTCGTGCCGAGGAACGCTTCCGGCCCGGCGCTCCACGCCTCCGCGAGCGTCCGCCCGCCCCGGCCCGTGATGGGCTGCCGGGCGAACCGCGCCGGATCGTGCAGCGGTCCGACCGCCGACACCAGCAGCCGTGGACGCCACTGCAGCCCGGCGGCGGTGCGGACGTCCCAGCGGTCGGTGGCCTCGTCGAATTCCAGAGCCGCCACCGCCGACCCCACCCGGATATGCGGGCGCAGACCGTCGCGTTCGACTGTGCGCCGCAGGTCTTCGCGAACCTCGCCCCGGGCGAACAGCCGCGTCCCGAGCGAGGCCCGGAATCGGGGCGCGATCTCCCGGCCGCAGTGGGAGCAGCGGTCCGCACCCTCGGCCTCAATGAGGTCGTCGCCGCGCGCCAGCACGACGAAATCCTCGATACCCGCCCGGCGCAACTCCCGCGCGAGGGCTATCCCGCCGAAACCGGCCCCCACGATGACGATGTCGGCACTCACAGCAGCCCTTGCCGCCGCCACAACCACTTGCCGGCCGGACCGATTAGCCCCTGCTTGTCCAGGAACGCACCGAGATTCGCCGCTCCGGTGCCCAGCGCCCGCTTGGCATGCGGATTGGCGCGCGCCACCCGCCGCGCCGCCCGTCCGTCCAGCCCGGCCCGGTCGTACATGTGCCGGTTGGTCATCAGGTGGACGAACAACGGCGCCGCGATCGCGACACACAACCGCGTATAAGCCGATTCGGCCCGCGACATGGTCGGCGCCCGCCGCGCCAGCGCGTCGCGCGCGAACCCGATATGGCGCGCCTCCTCCGTGACATGGATGCGCATCACCCGCGACACCAGCGGCTGCAACTGCGGATCGTCGAGGGTGCGCCGCTGCAGCGCGTCGAAGATCTCCTCACCGACCAGCGCGCCCACCCAGGTCATCGACCCGCGCAGGAACAGCTGCAACGACGAGATGACCAGCCGCGCAGGTGGTTTCGGCCAGTAGGGCCGCGCCTCGATCCGGTCGATGAGTTTGCCGAACATCATCATGTGCCGGCACTCGTCGCCCATCTCGGTGAGCGTGTAGTGCGACTGGCGCGTGGTCGGGTCGCCGTTCATCAATTCCCGCAGCAGCAGCCGGTTGAGCAGGTTCTCGAACCAGATCCCGACCGACAGCACATTCGCGAGCTCCTGCCGCGACAGCTCCCGGCGCTGCTGCGGCGTCATCGCATCCCACAGCGCCGTGCCGTAGAGCGAGACCACCTCCGGCGGCAGGAACAGTTTCTCCGGGTCCAGCGGCGCGTCCCAATCCAGATCGACCACCGGGTCGTAGGACTTGCGCACCGAGCCGGTGAGCAGGCGCTGCGCGAAGGACTCCGCGGGGAGCGACGCGGTACCCCGAGGCGGCACGACGGCATTGTCCATGACGGCTCTCTCATTCGCTCGATTACTGATACATGTTGTAACACTCAGATTAATGAGACAGCTTGTATCGGTCAATAGTCCGGCGGGTATCGTTGCGGTGTGACCAAGACCAGCGGAAAGTCCGGAGCGCGGCAGACCGGAGCCGCCGTCGACGGCCGCAGCACCCGCTGGAGCGGCCACAAGGAGCAGCGGCGGGCCGACGTCCTGGATGCCGCGGTCGCGGTGATCGAGGAGCACGGCGTCGAGGTGTCGGTGCAGCAGATCGCCGACCGCCTGCGGCTGCCGCGCCCGGTGGTATACCGGCATTTCGACGGCCGCGCCGACCTGGACGAGCAGATCCGGCGGCGCATCCTGGAGTCGCTGCTGGCGGAGTTGCTGCCGACGCTGCGCGCGGACGGAACGGTGAGGGACGCCGTGCGCGGCGCGGTGGGTACCTATGTCGGCTGGGTGGCCCGGCATCCGCAGCTGCACCGATTCCTGTCCGGCGCTGCGCCGCAGGGTGATTCGTCGCAGGCGCTGGCCGGGGCCCGCGATCGGATCGGCGGGCAGCTGTCGGATCTGTTCGCTGTCACGCTGGCGCGCTTCGGGATCGAGACCGACCGGGCGCGGCCGATGGCGCTGGGCATCATCGGCTTCGTCGACGGCGTTGTCGAGGGCTGGCGCGCGGATCCGGCGACCTCGCTGACCTCCGAGCAGGTCGAGGGCATTGTGTCGGCGTCGGTGCTGGCGATCTTCGAGGGCAATGCGCGCGGTCTCGGCGTTCCGCTGCAGCGCGATACGATGGTCGCGGATCTGCTGGAGCGGGCGGATACGCCGCGCGTGCAGCAGGTTTCGTGACTCGATCGCCCGGCTCGTGTGGTGCTGGGCGGTCGGTTTTACTAATCTCCCAGCGTGCCCCTGTCACCGACCCTGACCGATCTGCTCGACGACGCCGCGCTGCTGTCGCTGGAGCACCAGATGCATCTGACCGACCTGCTCGGGGAGCATTCCTGGCGGTGTGACGTGAGCGGTGGCCGGCTCGAGTTCGTCGGCGCGGGCGCGACGTTCGTGTGCACCGAATTCCATCTGCTCGGGACCGCCGCGCCCGAGGCGGGGTCCTGGCTGTGGTCGTGGGCGAACCCACGCGGATTTCCGGCGCCGGTCACCGAGGTGGCGGAAGCGGTGCGGTACTTCGGCGTTCAGCACCGGATCGCCGAATTGGCCACCGCGGAGCTGCCGTTCGCCACGGTGTCCGGGGCGAGTCCCGAGCCGCCGCAGGTGGTCGGGGTACTGATGGAGGCCGCGAAGATCATCACCGGCCGCTGGAGCGGGTACAGCGCGGTGGTCGGCCACGACGGCGCCCGCGCGGCATTCCTGGTGGAGCACCCCGAATTCCGGTTGCCCCAGCCCGAACCGGCCCGCCTCGCCGCGATTCTGACCCGGGCCGCGGCCGGGCTGACGCTGTCGGATCAACGCCGCGCGGTGCGCAGCTACCTGCGCCGCCGCGGCCTCGTCGCCGACCTCGACGCGACGCGCCGCCATCTGACGTTCACCGGTCCGGACATCTTCGGCACCGTCGAGTTCGACGCGTACGGCCGGATCAGCTCCGTGCACGCGAAATCGACGTAGCGGGCGGCCCGGTGCGCGCGGTCAGCCGTAGACGCGGGCCGGGGTGCGGACCGGATGCCATTCGGCCACCCGGAATGTCGGCGTCATCTGGGTTTCGGGGCGGGCGCTGTTCGGTTCGACCTTGCCGCGCACCGAGACCCAGGTGTCGTCCGGCGGCGGGTCGTCCAGGCCGGTGAGGTGGACGCGCAGCAGCTGGGCGTCGGCGACGCAGCAGGTGATCACCAGCCGCGCCAGGTCGACGCC
This sequence comes from Nocardia wallacei, assembly GCF_014466955.1. Classification (NCBI taxonomy): domain Bacteria; kingdom Bacillati; phylum Actinomycetota; class Actinomycetes; order Mycobacteriales; family Nocardiaceae; genus Nocardia; species Nocardia wallacei. The sequence goes on from NZ_AP023396.1 coordinate 3,583,485, forward strand.
CGCCCGGCTGCCGTCGGGACGGGGTGCGCCGTCGTTGTCGGTGCGCACGATGAAGCCGATGACGGTGACCTCGCGGCGGTCGAGTTCACCGCTGGAATCGTAGGAGGCGCGGTCGATCAGGTCGTACATGCGGATCGTCGGGGCCACACCGGCGGGCAGCGGGCCGAAGGGGAATTTCCCGTCGTCGGTGCCCGCGGGTGCGCCGACGCTGGCCTGCGCGGTGCTCCCGGACTGCACCGAACCGGCGCCCAGCGCGGGCGGCACCACGATCAGCAGGGCCGCGATCGGCGCCAGCAGCAGCCATTGCGAACGGCCCGGGTGATGGTCGGAATCGGCTGCGGCCCAGCCGGTTCTGATATCGCGGCCGATCACCACCAAGGCCAGGAGCGTCAATGCCGCGCCGCTGGCGATCAGATACGGCTGCAGGCCGGGTTTGACGTAGCGCAGATAGGTGTCGTCGAGCGCGATCTTCAGCACGGCGCCGCCGATCAGCAGCAGGACGAAGTTCTGTGTCACGCGGTTCATCGCGCCCCCAGGAAGATCAGCCCGGCCAGGGCGCCGCAGCCGGTCGCCACGGCGAAGGTCACGGGTGCGAAGCGCAGGGCGAACCGGCGGCCGAAGGTCCCGGCCTGCATCGCGGCCAGTTTCACGTCCACCGCGGGGCCGACGACGAGGAACACCAGCCGGGGCAGCAGCGGCAGGCTGGACATGCTCGCAGCCACGAAGGCGTCGGCCTCCGAGCAGAGCGCCAGCAGCACCGCCAGCAGCGCGAGCACCAGGATCGACACCAGCATCTGCCCGGCCAGGCTCCGATACCAGTCGGCCGGGACCAGCACGTGCAGTGCGGCCGCGGCGGCGGCCCCGACCACCAGAAACGCCGCGGCTTGCAGGAAGTCGTGCCGTGCGGCCTCGGTGAACACCTGCCAGCGGGAGCGGCCGGGCGACCAGTGCTCGTGCCCGCGCGGTTGCGCGGTGAACCATTCCGGCCGCCCGAACCGGGCCCAGAGGAAACCCATCACCAGCGCGGTGGCCAGGGAACCGGTGAACCGCGCGGCGACCATGCCCGGCTCGCCGGGGAAGGCCACCGCCGTCGCGATCAGCACGACCGGATTGACCGCGGGCGCCGACAGCAGGAAGGCGAACGCCGCGGCGCTGGGCGCGCCCTGATCCATCAGCCTGCGCGAGACCGGCACGGCGCCGCATTCGCACCCCGGCAGGGCGACCCCCGCCAGCCCCGCCACGCCGATGGCCGCGGACTCGTTGCGCGGCAGCAGCTTCCGCAGCAGATCGGGGGACACGAAGGCCGCGATACCGCCGCTGACCACCACGCCGAGTACCAGAAACGGCACGGCTTGCACGAAAATGCCAGTAAATACCGTTGCGCCCGTCCGCAATTCGGCACCGGAGCCGAACCACCCCGCGATCGGCCCCGCGAACACCAGCCCGAGCGCCAGCAACCCGGCCAGCACATACGTCGACCACATCCGCGCACCCGGGTGAGACGTGCGCTCCCCGCCCGCGCCTGCCCCGTGCGCTCCCGCGCCACCGAGAACGCTGCCGTGCCGCCCGGCCGTACCTGGCCCATGTGGTGTCGCGTCGTCGAGTGCGGGGTTGTGCTGCCCTGTGGTGCCTGGCGCATGTGGTGCCGCGCTGTGCGGCCCGCTCGTGCCTGGCCCATGTGGTGTCGCGTCGGCGAGTACGGCGGCGCGCTGCACGGCCGTGTCTCCTGGCGCATGTGGTGTCGCGGCGTTGTGCTGCTCGGTTGTGCCCGGCGCATGTGGTGCCGCGCCGCCGAGAACGGGGCTGTGCTCCTCGTTCGTACTCGATCGATGGGGTGTCGGGTCGGCGAGTACGGTCGCTGGGGTCTGGTCCGCTACTGATTTCGGCTGTTCGTGCGGCATCGATCGCGCCTCTGGCATCGACACTTTCAACCCCCGTTTGCTGGTGACGTTCCGACCGATTCCGCGATACTGCCCGGGAGACCCGGCGCGTGTGATCTCACCGGAGCGAGCAAAACGCATGATCGCACATCCGGGTGACAAGGAGCTGCCCATGCCTGGCGGTTCGCCGTGTCGGCGGCAGCGGTTCGCCATGCGGCGGCACCATAGGGGAGGAGGCTCGGGGCCCGCGACCCATGACCTCCCCGAGGCGGACCGCTAGGCTGCTCGCCGCCGAGTGATCGCTCGATAGCTGTTGTGCCACAGCCACTCCACCGGCCCGCGCTCGAACAGGCGCAGCCACAGGTGTGCGAACACCACCATGACTACACACACCGTCAGATAGACCGCCATCGTGAACGGCACCCGATCGCCCGGCGAGACGCGCGCCGCCATTCCCAGACCCCAGCCGTAGCACAGCGCCGAGGCCACCAGATTCTGAAGGATGTAGCAGCTCAGGGCCATTCGCCCGACCTCGCTGAAGCGGCGGCCCGTGAATCCGGCGGCGTCGCGGCCGACGTAGAACTGCGCGACCAGGGCCAGAATGCCCAGCGAGACCAGCGGCGCGGTTCCGTAGCGGGTGAACAGCACCAGATCGCCGTCCCACAGGCCCAGTCCCAGATCCAGCGGTGCGGCGACCCCGAAGCCGAGCACCATGAGCCGCCGCCGCAGCCGTCGCCCCGCCGGTTCGAACAGCCCGGCCCGGAACAGCCGCGTGCCGAGCAGGAACAGCGCGACCGACATCGGGAACACGAAAACCGCCTCCAGCCGGAACATCCCGGCGTTCTCCACCCGGAACGACGCCAGCTCCCAGAACGAGCCGTCGGCGTACGGATTAGGGTCGAGCGGCCGGGCCTCGCCCGAATCCTGTTGTGCCGGTAGCGCCATCGCCGCCGCGATGGCCGTCAGCATCGCGACGTGCACCGTGGCCGCGACGACCAGCCAGCGGCGCTGGGCCCGCTCGCTCGTCGCGAGCAGGTACGCCACCACCGCCCCGGTGACCGCGTACCCCATCAGCACATCGAACTCGGCGACGAACAGGAAGTTCAGCAGCCCGTCGAGAAACAACAGCGCCGCCCGCCACGGATAACCGCCGGGCCAGGGCCGCCCGCCCCGCACCGCGGACCGCTGCTGAATGGCCAGCCCGATGCCGAACATGATGGTCAGCAGGCCGAGGAACTTGCCCTGCGCCAGCTGCTGCAGCACCCGTTCGGTCCAGCCCCAGCCGCCGGTCGGACCGCCGAGGTCCTGGACATATCCGATGAGACCCGCCGGATCGGTCAGGATCCAGATGTTGGTACCCAGCGTGCCCAGGATGGCGATCCCGCGCAGCACGTCGAGGGCGGGCAGTCGCGCGGGCCGGGGAGTGGCGGGCGGCGCGGCGAGATCGGGGCCGGGCGTGTCGCGCCGGGCGAGCGATTCGGTCATGCCGACCATTCTCATACGATCGTATGGTGCTGGTCGTCCGCCATCCGGAGGACATCGGCCTACGACCTGAGACCGACACCCGCGGGCCACGCCCGCACCCGGGATCGCCCCGGCCGCTCGCCGGTCGCCTAGGCTCGGGTCATGCAGCGCATCATCGGAATCGAGGTCGAGTACGGCATCTCCACGCCTACCGAGCCGTCGGCCAACCCGATTCTCACGTCCACCCAGGCGGTGCTGGCGTACGCGGCGGCGGAGGGCGTGCCGCGCGCCAAGCGCACCCGCTGGGACTACGAGGTGGAGTCGCCGCTGCGCGACGCTCGCGGTTTCGATCTGGGCCGGCTCAACGGGCCCGCCCCCGTGATCGACGCCGACGAGGTCGGCGCGGCGAACATGATTCTCACCAACGGGGCCCGGCTCTACGTCGACCACGCCCACCCGGAGTACTCCGCGCCCGAGGTGACCGACCCGCTGGACGCGGTGATCTGGGACAAGGCCGGCGAACGCGTGATGGAAGCCGCCGCCCGCTACGCCTCCAGCGTGCCGAACGCGCCCCGCATGCAGCTGTACAAGAACAATGTCGACGGCAAGGGCGCCTCCTACGGCACCCACGAGAACTATCTGATGAACCGCGACACGCCGTTCAATCAGATCATCGTGGGCCTCACGCCGTTCTTCGTGTCCCGGCAGGTGGTGTCGGGGTCCGGGCGCGTCGGGATCGGGCAGTCGGGCGACCAGGCCGGTTTCCAGCTGTCGCAGCGGTCGGATTACATCGAGGTCGAGGTCGGTCTGGAGACCACGCTCAAGCGCGGCATCATCAACACCCGCGACGAGCCGCACGCCGACGCCGACAAGTACCGCCGCCTGCACGTGATCATCGGCGACGCGAATCTGGCCGAGTGGTCCACGTATCTGAAGGTCGGCACCACGGCGCTGGTGCTGGACCTGATCGAGGCGGGGGAGGACCTGTCGGATCTGCAGCTGGCCCGCCCGGTCACCGCGGTGCACACGATCAGCCACGACCCCACCCTGCGCGCCACGGTGGCGCTGGCCGACGGCCGCGAGCTGACCGGCCTTGCGCTGCAACGGATCTACCTGGACCGGGCGGAGAAGTTCCACGGCCGCGAGGGCACCGACGACGCGCGCGTCACCGACGTCCTGGAGAAGTGGGCGCACGTGCTGGACCTGCTCGAGCGCGATCCGATGGAAACCGCCCACCTGCTGGACTGGACCGCGAAACTGCGCCTGCTCGAGGGCATGCGCAGCCGCGAGGGCCTGGGCTGGGCCGCGCCGAAACTGCACCTGATGGATCTGCAGTACTCCGACGTGCGGCTGGACAAGGGCCTGTACAACCGCCTCGTGGCGCGCGGTTCCATGGAGCGGCTGGTGTCCGAGCAGCAGGTGGTCGACGCGATGACCGCCCCGCCGACCGACACGCGCGCCTACTTCCGCGGCGAATGCCTGCGGCGCTTCGGCGCCGACATCGCCGCCGCCAGCTGGGATTCGGTGATCTTCGACCTGGGCGGCGACTCGCTGGTGCGCATTCCCACCCTCGAACCCCGCCGCGGCACCAAGTCGCATGTCGGGAAGCTGCTCGACGGTGTCGACACCGCCGCCGAACTGGTCGAACAGCTCACCACCTAGCGTGCCCGCGGTCGGGCGCGCCGGGCCGGAACGCAGGTCGCGGGCGGGCCACATTGCGAGGTAATCCGGCAAGTTGTCCCCGACGCTGGGTAGTGTTGAGGCACGAGCATCGGATTTTCTCCGATGCTCGCCGATATCAGTACAGAGGAGGTCGGCTGCTATGGCACAAGAGCAGACCAAGCGCGCCGGTGGCGGCGACGAGGATGACGAGGCGGTCGGCGCGGAAGCGGCCGGACAGGAACGTCGCGAGAAGCTGGCGGAGGACACCGACGACCTGCTCGACGAGATCGATGATGTGCTCGAGGAGAACGCGGAGGACTTCGTGCGCGCATATGTTCAGAAAGGCGGCCAGTGACATCAGGTGACCCCTTGCGGCTCCACACGGGGTACGCCCTGTCCTCCTTCTCCGAATACCTGCGTGAGGTAGCGCCGGAACTGTTGCCCGGCAACGGTTTCGGTCGCGCCGGCGCGGGCCCGGCGGGGGCGTCGTCGCAGGACATCGCCCCGCACGGCACCACCATCGTCGCGGTCAGCTACCGCGGCGGGGTGCTGATCGCCGGCGACCGGCGCGCCACCCAGGGCAACCTGCTGGCCAGCCGGGACATGGAGAAGGTGTACATCACCGACACGTTCTCCGCGGCCGGTATCGCCGGTACCGCGGGCGTGGCGGTGGAGATGATCCGGCTGTTCGCCGTGGAGCTCGAGTACTACGAGAAGATCGAGGGCGTCCCGCTGACCTTCGACGGCAAGGCCAACAAGCTGTCGAAGATGGTGCGCGACAACCTGCCCGCGGCCCTGCAGGGCCTCGCGGTGGTGCCCATCCTGGTCGGCTTCGACCTCGAGGCCACCGACCCGGCCCGGGCCGGGCGCATCGTGTCCTACGACGTGGTCGGCGGACGCAGCGAGGAGCGCTTCGGCTACACCGCCGTCGGCTCGGGGTCGATGTTCGCCAAGTCGTCGCTCAAGAAGACGTACCACCGCGACATCGACGAGGAGAACGCGCTGCGCATCGCCGTCGAATCGCTGCTGGACGCCTCCGACGACGACACCGCCACCGGCGGGCCCGATCTGATGCGCAACATCTTCCCCACGGCGGTCACCATCAATGCCGAAGGGGCGGAGGAGGTTTCGGACGAGCGGCTGGCGGAGATCGCCCGGGCGATCGTCGAGCGGCGCGGGGTGTCGGATCGGGAAGGGAGCGCCACAGCATGACACTGCCGTATTACGCGTCGGCCGAACAGATCATGCGCGACAAGACCGAGCTTGCGCGCAAGGGCATCGCACGAGGCCGCAGTGTCGTGGTGTTGGTGTACGACAAGGGCGTGTTGTTCGTCGCCGAGAATCCGTCGGCGACACTGCACAAGGTGAGTGAGCTGTACGACCGGGTGGGGTTCGCCGCGGTCGGCAAGTACAACGAGTTCGAGAACCTGCGCCGGCACGGGATCCTGCAGGCCGACCTGCGCGGCTACCAGTACGACCGCCGCGACGTGACGGGCCGGGCGCTGGCGAACATGTTCGCCTCGCTGCTCGGTTCGATCTTCACCGATCAACTCAAGCCGTTCGAGGTGGAGATCTGCATCGGCGAGGTGGGCTATCCGGAGCAGGCGCAGAACGCGGTCCTGTACCGGGTCAATTTCGACGGCTCCATCGTGGACGAGCGCGACTACGTGGTGATGGGCGGCAACACCGAGCCCATCGTCAGCGCGCTCAAGGAGACCTATCAGCCCGGCCTGGAGCTGCGTGCGGCGATCAAGCTGGCCTTGGAGGCGCTGCAGAAGGGCACCCCCGAGGGCGACAAGGACAAGCGAGTGCTCGGTGTCGGCACGCTCGAGGTGGCGACACTCGAGCAGGCCCGGCCGCGGCGGTCGTTCCGCCGCATCGCCGGCCCGCAGCTGGAGGCCCTGCTCACCGACGAGAAGACCGGTAAGAGCAAGGCGAAGCCGAAGGACTCCGGCCCCGAAACCCCCAGCGCGGGAGACCCTTCCAACGCCTAGCGCGTGTCGACCATGCCCCCTGCACCCCGACGGATGCAGGGGGCATGCTCATGCCCCAGGAAGGGTCGACCCGCTAAAAGCCGCCTTCTGATTACCTGTCCGGTTTGCGGTCCGGCTCGGTTTTCGGGGGTCACTGCGCAAGCGACGAAGGAGCAAGCAGTGACCCCCGAAAACCGAGCCACAGGGGACCGCAAACCCGCGGCGCCGAAGGCGTCGCCAAGAATATCGTTGCGAACCCGTTTGCATCGGCTTGGGCGCACAGCCCATTTCGGGCAGGGCATAGCTGTAATGTCGATGGTGTGCAGCGACGAATCATGGGGATCGAGACCGAGTTCGGGGTGACGTGCACGTTCCACGGGCACCGTCGGTTGAGCCCGGACGAGGTGGCCCGGTATCTGTTCCGCCGGGTGGTGTCCTGGGGCCGTAGCTCGAACGTGTTCCTCCGCAACGGTGCCCGTCTGTACCTCGACGTCGGCTCCCACCCGGAGTACGCCACGGCCGAGTGCGACTCCCTGGTGCAGCTGGTCACCCACGACCGGGCCGGTGAGCGGGTGCTCGAGGAGCTGCTGATCGACGCCGAGCAGCGCTTGGCGGAGGAGGGCATCGGCGGCGACATCTACCTGTTCAAGAACAACACCGACTCGGCGGGCAACTCCTACGGCTGCCACGAGAACTTCCTGGTCGTGCGGGCGGGCGAGTTCTCCCGCATCTCCGACGTGCTGCTGCCGTTCCTGGTCACCCGGCAGTTGATCTGCGGCGCCGGCAAGGTGCTGCAGACGCCGAAGGCGGCGACGTTCTGCCTGTCGCAGCGGGCCGAGCACATCTGGGAGGGCGTCTCCTCGGCGACCACGCGGTCGCGCCCGATCATCAACACCCGCGACGAGCCGCACGCCGACGCCGAGAAGTACCGGCGCCTGCACGTCATCGTCGGCGACTCGAACATGGCCGAGACCACCACCATGCTGAAGGTGGGCACGGCGGCGCTGGTGCTGGAGATGATCGAGGCCGGGGTCTCGTTCCGCGACTTCGCCCTCGACAATCCGATCCGCGCCATCCGTGAGGTGAGCCACGACCTGACCGGCCGCCGCCCGGTGCGGCTGGCGGGCGGACGCCAGGCCAGCGCCCTGGACATCCAGCGCGAGTACTACGCCCGCGCGGTCGAGCACCTGCGCAATCGTGACCGCGACCCGCAGGTCGACGCGGTGGTGGACCTGTGGGGCCGCACGCTCGACGCGGTGGAGGCGCAGGATTTCGCGAAGGTCGACACCGAGATCGACTGGGTGATCAAGCGCAAGCTGTTCCAGCGCTACCAGGACCGCTACAACATGGACCTGTCCGATCCCAAGATCGCCCAGCTGGATTTGGCCTACCACGACATCAAGCGCGGCCGCGGCGTGTTCGACCTGCTGCAGCGCAAGGGCCTGGCCAAGCGCATCACCGAGGACGAGGCGGTGGACGCCGCGGTCACCACGCCGCCGCAGACCACCCGCGCGAAGCTGCGCGGCGATTTCATCACCGCCGCCCAGGAGGCGGGCCGCGACTTCACCGTCGACTGGGTCCACCTGAAGCTGAACGACCAGGCCCAGCGCACAGTCCTGTGCAAGGACCCGTTCCGCTCCGTGGACGAACGAGTGGACCGCTTGATCGCGTCGATGTGACGGTCCTGCGCAAGCGGTGTCGATGCCGCTCCGTGGACGAACGGGTGGATCGCCTGATCGCGTCGATGTGACGGTCCTGCGCAAGCGGCGTGGATGCCGCTCGGTGGAATGTGTGGACCGCCCGATCGCGTCGATGTAGGCGAATCGATGGCTTAATCGTGCGCCGGGGCGCATGTGTCGGCGCGGGCAGATTACTCTGTGTCGCGTGGCGATATCCAAGGTCGAGCGGCTGATGAATCTGGTCATCGCGCTGTTGTCGACCCGGCAGTTCCTGACCGCGGAGCGCATCCGCGACAGCGTCGCCGGATACGAGGACTCCGCCAGCGACGAGGCGTTCAGCCGGATGTTCGAGCGCGACAAGAACGAGCTGCGCGATCTCGGCATCCCGCTGGAGGTCGGCCCGGTGAGCCGCTACTCCTCGCAGGAGGGCTACCGCATCAACCGCGACGCCTACGAGCTGCCCGATATCGATTTGACCAGCGAGGAGGCGGCCGCGGTAGCGGTCGCCGTGCAGCTGTGGGAATCTCCGGAACTCGCGACCGCGGCCGAGGGCGCGCTACTCAAGCTGCGGGCGGCCGGAATTCACGTCGAATCGGACGCGGCGCTGTCGTCGGTCCCGGCGGTACCGGCGCGCACCCGCGGGTCGGAGGCGGTGCTGGGCAGGTTGCTGGCGGCGGTCGATGCCGGGCGCGCGGTCCGCTTCGAGCACCGCATGTCGCACAACGCCCCCTACCTGATGCGCGACGTGGAGCCGTGGGGCGTGGTCACCCATCACGGGCGGTGGTACCTGGTCGGCCACGATCGCGATCGCGACGCCACCCGCACCTTCCGGTTGTCGCGCATCGGCGACGACGTCACCGCCTACGGGCCCCAGAACGCGGTCCACAAACCCGACGGCGTGGACCTGCGCGCGATCGTCGCGCGGGTGACCGGCGCGTCGCAGGTGACGGGCACGGCGACGGTGTGGGTGGCCGAGGGCCGCGGCCAGGACGTGCGGCGGCTGGGCGCGGCCGTGGAGGAACGCGAACTCGGTGGTCGCCCGGGCACCATCGTGGAGGTGCCCGTCCGCTCGCGGGACTGGCTGGCGCGCCTCCTCACCGGGCTGGGACCCGACGCGCTCGTCCTGGCGCCGGCCGACCTGCGCGAAGATGTCATCGCCCGGCTGCGGTCGGTGCTCGAGGGGACGGAAGTGGGGGCCACGTGAGCAGTCGGTTGTCCACGCGGCTGTCGCGGTTGCTGAACATGGTGCCGTACTTCCTGGCCAATCCCGGCATCAGCGCCGCGGACGCCGCCGCCGAACTCGGCGTCACCACCAAGCAGCTGATGAACGACCTGAATCAGCTGTGGATGTGCGGGCTGCCCGGCTACGGGCCGGGCGATCTCATCGACCTGTCGTTCTCCGAGGAGAGCATCGAGGTCACCTTCTCCGCGGGCATCGACCGCCCGCTGCGGCTGACCTCGACCGAGGCCACGGCGGTGCTGGTGGCCCTGCGGTCGATCGCCGACCTGCCGGGCATGGTCGATCCGACGGCCGCGCGCTCGGCGATGGCGAAGATCGAGTCGGCCATCGCCGGTGACCCCGGCCGCTCGGCCGGTCCCGAACCGGCCGCGCCCGTGGCGGCTCCCGCGGTGACGACCGTGCGCTCCGCGCTGGCGCACGGCCGCGCCCTGCGCCTGGTGTACTACTCGGCCAGCCGTGACGTGGTATCCGAGCGGGTGGTCGACCCGATCCGAATCGTGTTGGTGGACAACAACTCCTACCTGCAGGCCTGGTGCCGGGAGGCCGAGGGGGTGCGGCTGTTCCGGTTCGATCGGCTCGAGGAGGCTGCCGAACTGGACGAGCCCGCGCGCCCGCCCAGCCACGCCACCGACGAATCCGCGGCGCTGGACCTGTTCTCCGATGATCCCGCGATCCCGCTGGCGCGCCTGCTGGTCCACGCCGACTACGGCTGGGTGCTCGACCAGTACCCGATGCACCGGGTGGCCGTGCACCAGGACGGCAGCGTCGAGGCGACCATGCGGTTCGCCACGCTGGACTGGATGGCGCGGCTGCTGCTGGGATTCGGTTCCGGCGTCACCGTCCTGGGCCCGGCGGAGCTGGTGAGCGCCGTGCGTGAGCGGTCCGGCGCCGCGCTGGCCGCCTACGCCGCGCTCGCCGACGCGGGGGGCGCGGGGTACGACCGCACCGTGACCGAGGAGGTCGGTCCCGCGTGACCTTTCGCGTGACCGTGCTCGGCGCCGGCAGCGTCGGCGTGTTCGTGGGCGGAAAGCTGGCCGCCGCGGGCGCGGACGTCACCTTCGTGGGGCGGCCCCGGCTGCTCGACGAGATCACGACCGCGGGCCTGCGGCTCACCGATCTCGACGGCGGCGACGACCGCGTGGCGCCCTCGGCGTTCCGCACCGCCACCGTCCCCGACGACGCCGACTCGGCGGACCTGGTGCTGATCACCGTGAAGTCCGCGCAGACGGCGGCGGCCGCGCGCCAGCTCGCCGAGCGCGTCCGCCCCGGCACGGTGGTGCTGAGCCTGCAGAACGGGATCGGCAACGACACCGCGATCCGCGAGGTCCTGCCGTCCTGTGTGGTGCTGGCCGGAATGGTGATGTTCAACGTCGTGCACCACGACGGCGGCCGCTTCCATCGCGGCACCCAGGGCGGTCTGGCCGTCGCCGACGACGCGGCGCTGGAACGGTTCGCGCCGCTGCTGCGCCGCACCGGTCTGGAACTGGCACGCCATGCCGATCTGCGGGCGGTGCAATGGGCGAAACTGCTGCTGAACCTGAACAATCCCATCAACGCGCTGTCCGGGCGGCCGCTGCGCGAGGAGCTGGCCGAACGCGACTACCGCCGCTGCCTGGCGCTGGCCCAGACCGAGGCCCTGGCCGTGATGGGGCGCGCGCGGATCCGCCCGGCCCGGCTCACCGTGCTGCCGCCCGCACTGATGGCACGTTTGCTCACGGTGCCGGACGCGCTGTTCACCCGGGTCGCGGGCAGTGTGCTGGCGGTGGATCCGATGGCGCGCTCGTCGATGGCCGACGATCTGGCTCGCGGCCGCCGCACCGAGATCCGGTGGCTGTGCGGAGAGATCGTGAACCTGGGCAAGATGGTGGGGATGCCCACTCCGGTGAACGCCCGCTTGGCCGAACTGATCGAGGCCGCCGAGCACGGCGACACCCGGACGTGGCCGGGTCCCCACCTGCTGGCACAGCTGCGGGTGGCCCGCGACCACGCCGCCCGCCACCCGGCGAACGAGAGCTGACGAGCGGCTTCGCGTCTCACGAGGTCCGGTAGCATCGGACGTACCACAGTCTTTGGAGGTTATCGATGGGTTCACTCAGCCCGACGCACTGGCTGATCATCGCGGTGCTGGTGCTGGTTCTGTTCGGCGCCAAGCGGCTGCCGGACGCGGCCCGGGGCCTGGGGCGCTCGCTGCGCATCTTCAAGAGCGAGATGAGCGAGATGCAATCCGACAGCACACCGAAGCCGGAACAGCCCGCCAAGGCCCCGACCCAGGAACTGCCCCCGGCCCAGCCGACGACATCGGCGCCCGCGCCGAATCCGGAAACGCACAAGGCGTAGCAGATTCGTCGATCCCGGGATGAGGCGATCATCCCGGGTCGTGTTGTGTCCGGATCCGGTGACAGGCGATCAGCGAGGCAGCCACATCCATGCGCATACCGTTCGACCCCCGGCGCAGCCGGCGCAGGACGAATCCCGACGGCACCATGTCGTTGGTCGAGCACCTGCACGAGCTGCGGTCGCGGCTGCTCAAGTCATTGCTGGCCGTCGCGCTCACCACGGTCCTCGGATTCCTCTGGTACCAGCACGGCTTCCTCGGCATCGACAGCCTCGGCGACATCCTGCGCGGCCCGTACTGTGACCTGCCCGCCTCGCAGCGCGCCGCGCTGAGCCCCGACGGCGCCTGCCGGTTGCTCGCGACCGCGCCGTTCGAGCAGTTCATGCTGCGATTCAAGGTCGGCCTGACCGCCGGTGTGGTGATGGCCTGCCCGGTGTGGCTGTACCAGGTGTGGGCGTTCATCACGCCGGGCCTGTACGCCAAGGAACGCAAATACGCGCTGAGCTTCGTCGGTACGGGCGCGGTGCTGTTCGTGACCGGTGCGTTGCTGGCGTACTGGGTCGTCGCGCACGCGCTGAGCTTCCTGATGGGCATCGGCAGCAACGTCCAGATCACGGCGTTGAGCGGTTCGCAGTACTTCAGTTTCATCATTCAGCTGCTGATCATCTTCGGCGTGAGCTTCGAGACACCGCTGCTGATCGTGGGCCTCAACATGATCGGCGTGCTCAGCTACGAGAAGCTGAAGAAATGGCGGCGCGGGCTGATCTTCGGGCTGTTCGTGTTCGCCGCGGTCGTCACACCGCAGGATCCGTTCTCGATGCTGGCGCTGGCGTGCGCGCTGACGTTGTTGTTCGAGGTCGCCGTGCAGATCGCGCGGCTCAACGACCGTCGCCGCGCCCGCCGCGACGACTGGAGCAAGCTGTCCGACGACGAGGCCTCCCCGCTGGACGAGCGGCCCAGCGGTGTCGAGGCTGCGGCGCCGGTCGACCCGCCCGCGCCGGTGGATGTGGCCGAGCCGGTCGGGGCGGGCCCGGACAAAACCCCACGCCCGGTGTCGGACTACTCCGATACCCTCTGACGGTGACACTACGGTCGCTTTCCGGCGAACTCGCGGCATTCGCCGCGGAACTCGAATTCACGCTCGACCCGTTCCAGCAGCAGGCGTGCGAGTCCCTACAGGGCGGGCACAGCGTGCTGGTGTGCGCGCCGACCGGGGCGGGAAAAACCGTGGTCGGCGAGTTCGCGGTGCATCTGGCGCTAGCCGCCGGCGGCAAATGCTTCTACACCACGCCCATCAAGGCGCTGTCCAACCAGAAGTACGCCGACCTGGTCGAACGCTACGGCCGCGGGTCGGTGGGGTTGCTCACCGGTGACCAGTCGCTGCACCCCGACGCCCCGGTCGTGGTGATGACGACCGAGGTCCTGCGCAACATGCTCTACGCGGGTTCGGATGCGCTGCAAGGCCTTTCGTACGTGGTGATGGACGAGGTGCACTATCTCGCCGACCGGTTCCGCGGCGCGGTGTGGGAGGAGGTCATCCTGCATCTGCCGCCGGACGTACGCCTGGTCAGCCTGTCGGCGACGGTCAGCAACGCCGAGGAGTTCGGCGCGTGGATGGAGACGGTACGCGGCGACACGGCCGTGATCGTCGACGAGACCCGCCCGGTACCGCTGTGGCAGCACGTGCTGGTCGGCCGCCGGATGTTCGATCTGTTCGACCAGAAGTCCAGCGACCGGAAGGTGCTGGTCGACGAGGACCTGGTGCGCTACATCAAGCACCGCGAGCAGGCCGACCGGATGGAGAGCTGGGGCGGCCCGCGCGGCCGTGGCGGCGGGCGCCGGTTCTACCGGCCGCTGCCCCGCCCGGAGATGCTGGCCGTACTCGACCAGGAGGGCCTGCTGCCCGCCATCATGTTCATCTTCAGCCGCGCGGGATGCGACGGCGCGCTGGCGCAATGCCTGCGCTCCCGGCTGGATCTGAGCCGCGAGGACGACCGCGAGGTGATCGACGAGATCATCGACAAGCACACCGGCGACCTGCCGAAGGCCGACCTCGAGGTGCTGGGCTACTGGGAGTGGCGCGAGGCGCTGTACCGCGGGCTGGCCGCCCACCACGCCGGAATGCTCCCCGCCTTCCGGCACACGGTGGAGGAGTTGTTCGTGCGCGGCCTGGTGCGGGCCGTATTCGCCACGGAGACACTGGCACTGGGCATCAACATGCCCGCGCGCACGGTGGTGCTGGAACGGCTGGTGAAGTTCAACGGCGAGACCCACGCCGAGCTGACCCCCGGCGAGTACACGCAGCTGACCGGCCGCGCGGGGCGGCGCGGAATCGACGTCGAGGGACACGCGGTGGTGGTGTGGCATCCCGATGTCGACACCAGCGCGGTCGCGGGCCTGGCGTCCACCCGGACCTATCCGCTGCGCAGTTCGTTCCGGCCCGGCTACAACATGTCGATCAACCTGATCGACCGGCTGGGCGCGGCCGAGGCGCGGGCGCTGCTGGAGCGGTCCTTCGCGCAGTTCCAGGCCGACCGGTCGGTGGTGGGTCTGGTGCGCGGCATCGAACGCAACGAGGGCCAGGTGCGCAAGCTGCGTTCGCAGCTCGGCGACGAGGGCTTCATGGAGTATCTGTCGCTGCGCGAGCGGGTGAAGCAGCGCGAGCGCGATCTGGAGCGGCAGGGCCGCGCCGATCGGCGCGGCGCCGCGGTGGCGTCGCTGACCTCGCTGCGCCGCGGGGACGTGGTGGCCATCCCGTCGGGTCGCCGGCAGGGCCTGGCGGTGATCCTGGAACCCGATGCGTCCCCGGGTGATCCGCGTCCGCTCGTGCTCACCGAGGACAAGTGGGCCGGTCGGATCTCGGCGGCCGATTTCCCGACCCCGGCGCAGCCGCTGGGCCGGATGCGGCTGCCGCGTCACGTCGACCACCGCACCGCGCGCACCCGCCGCGACCTCGCCTCGGCGCTGCGCAGCACCGGCATCAGCGCGCCGGGGCGGCAGCGACGCGGCACGCGGTCCAAGGGCGGCGACGACCGGGAGTTGCAGAGCCTGCGGCGGGCGCTGCGCTCGCACCCCGCCCACACCCGGCCCGACCGGGAACAGCTGGCGCGCATCGGCGAACGGTACAACCGGCTGCAACGCGAGACGGAGTCGATGCGCCAGCAGGTGGCGGCCACGACCAATTCGCTGGCCCGCACCTTCGACCGCATCGTCGGACTGCTCGAGGAGCGCGGTTACGTCGACAATGGCGAGGTGACCGCCGACGGCCGCCGCCTGGCGCGCATCTACACCGAGGCGGATCTCGTTGTCGCCGAATGCCTCCGGGAGGGGCTGTGGCGCGGGCTGGGCCCCGCCGAACTGGCGGCGGTCGTGTCGATCCTGGTATACGAGTCGCGGCAGGAGACGGGCGGGTTCCTCGGACCGGCCGGGCCCACCCCGCCGATCCGGCGAGCGGTGGGTGCGACGGTCGGGGTGTGGAGCCAACTGCGCACCGACGAGGCCCGCCACAAACTGGCGCCCACCCGGGAACCGGATCTCGGCTTCGTCACCGGCGTGCACAAGTGGGCCCGCGGCGAGAGCCTGGCCGAATCCCTGCTCGCCGGTGGGGAACAGGGCAGTCCGCTGTCGGCCGGTGATTTCGTCCGGTGGTGCCGCCAGGTCATCGACCTGCTCGACCAGATCCATCAGACGGCCGACGACACGGAGGTCGCCGCCACCGCGGCCAAGGCGGTGAAGGCGATCCGGCGGGGCGTGGTGGCCGTCGACGCGGCCTAGTGGAGTAGGCGCGCCGCGAACGGGGAACACCGCGAACGACGCCAATCCGGACGCGGCGCAATCGACTGTGATTGGATGCTTGCGTGTACCGACCGTGGTGAGGCAGTGACGACCTCACTCGGGGGGCAAGCGTGAGTACGACGAGTGCGAGTGGAGGCAGGCAGATGAGCGGCCCGTACGGACCGAGCGACACCCCTGGTCCAGGGGAGGGACGCCCGAATGATCCGACCCAGCAGTGGAGCGGCGGGCAGCAGCAGCCCCCCGGCCAGTCCGGCCCCACTCAGCAGTGGGGTCAGCAGCCCGGCGGCGCGCAGCCTACCCAGCAGTGGGGAGGACAGCAGGGCGGGGGGCAGTGGGGCCAGCCGACCGGTCAGCCGTGGAGTCAGAGCCAGCCGCAGCAGCAGCAACCCCCGCCGCAGCCGCAGTGGGGCCAGCAGAGCCAGCCGTCGTGGCCGCAGCAGCAGCCTCCGCAGCAGCCGGCCTGGGAGCCGACGCAGCAGCAGTGGAATCAGCCGCAGGGCGCTCAGCAGTGGGGCCAGCCGCAGCCGGGCCAGCAGTGGGGTCAGCAGCCACAACAGCAAGGCTTGCAGCCGACCGGTGCGAAGAAGAAGTCGAGGAAAGGCGCGCTGATCGCCGGGGCGGCCGCGCTGGTCGTGGTCGTCGTCGCGGTCGTACTGGGCGTCGTCTTCCTCTCCAGCGACAAGCTGGACAACAAGGCCGTGCAGGACGGCGTGCAGAAGGTGCTGAAGGATTCCTACGGCATCGACGACGTCCAGAACGTCACCTGCCCGTCCGGGCAGAAGGTCGAGGTCGGCAAGTCCTTCGACTGCACCCTGAAGGTGGGCGGCGAGCAGAAGAAGGTCACCGTCAAGATCACCAAGGACGACGGCACCTACGAGGTGGGCCGCCCGAACTGAGCCACCGTCGCGCCCCGGCCCTGGCCGGGGCGCGAACTGTCGTGCACCCCTTGCCGTTTCCCGATCCACCGCTCAGCGACGGTGCGGTGACGCCGCGCCCGTGGCGTGCTACGGACCTACCCTGGCGGTTCGAGTCGTTCTCCGATCCGCAGTGCCTGCGCTTCTCCTGGCCGCTGACCGAGCCGTGCACGCCCGAACACGTGCACCGGCGTTTCACCGACGAGGAAGTCGCGCGACGGGCGGGCACGGAACTGGCACTGGCCGTCGGGTCCGCGGCGGATCCGGAAGAACTGCTCGGCTCGATCTCGCTCTACGACATCGAACGTGAGCACGCGCGGGCAGGGCGCGGCCACCCGCGCCGTCCGGCTCCTCAGCCGATGGGCGTTCGCATACCTTGACCTGTCCCGCCTGGAGCCGACCTGCGCCCCGGACAACCTGCCCTCCCAACGCGTCGCCGAGCGCTGCGGCTTCCTCCGTGAGGGAATCCTGCGCTCCCACATGGCCTTCCAAGGCGGGCGTCGCGACACCGTCGTGTACGGCGTGGTGCCGGGTGACCTGTCCGCGAGTAGCTGAACACCGCTGCGTGCGGCGGACCGCCGGGCAGCGCGCCCGCGAATCGTCGTGCGGGACCGGGCGGGCGAACGGTCCCGAGCACCCGAATCCTCGTGTCGGCGGGCGTGCCGATGCCGTCGGAACTCAGCCCGCGACGGACTCCAATGCCTTGACGAGGCGTTTGATCGGGCTTTCGGCGTTGTAGGCGGCGGCGAGAGTGTGCAGGCCCTCCGGGTCGGCGGGGACGGTGGGGAGCCGGTCGGGGCCGGAGAGGTGGACCTGCGCGTCGCGCACGACGCGGACGACCGGTGAGGCCGCCTTCAGATAGTCGTCGGCGGCGCGGAGTTTGGCCCGGACACCCTGTGCCAAATCGGCATTCGGGTCGTGGACGGCGGCGATCAGGGCGTCGAGGCTGCCGAAGCGGGAGATCAGGGTGGCGGCGGACTTGTCGCCGATACCCGCGACGCCGGGCAGGCCGTCGGACGCGTCGCCGCGCAGGGTCGCCATATCGGCGTAGGCGGGCCCCGCGTTCTGTTGCGGCACACCGTATTTCGCCGCCACCTCGGCCGGGCCCCACAGCTCCGCCCTGGCCAGTCCGCGGCCGACGTAGAACACCCGCACCGGCGGCGCGGGCTCGTCGCGGACCAGCTGCAGCAGGTCGCGGTCGCCGCTGACCACGATGGTCGGGTCGGTGCGCTCGCGGCTCGCGAGGGTGCCGATCACGTCGTCGGCCTCCAGCCCCGCGGCGCCGCCGGTCGCGATGCCCGCCGCCGCGAGCACGCCGAGGATCATGTCGACCTGCGGTGTCAGGGTGTCGGGCACCTGCTCCGCGCCCGGCTCGGCCCCGGCCGCGTCGTCGAGGCGGTGCGCCTTGTACGACGGGAGCAGGTCGACCCGGAACTGCGGCCGCCAGTCCAGATCCAGGCACACCACCAGCCGCGCCGGGCGGTGCCGGGTGATCAGCGCCGCGACCATGTCGGTGAAGCCGCGCAGGGCGTTCACCGGCTGCCCGTCCGGCGCGGTGATCTTCTCCGGGATGGCGTGGAAGGCCCGGAACCACAGGCTGGCCCCATCGAGCAGCAGCAGCGGACCGGCGGCAGGTGAGCTCATGCCCGAGACGCTAGCCGATCGCCCCGACAGACCGGCGCGAAGTCCGCGGGCCGGTCGGTGGTTACGGCCGACGGTGGGGGACGGGAGCGGTTCTGGCGTACCGTCGAGGACTATGAGCGCGCAATCGGAGGCACGGTTCACGGCGGACGTCTACGGGAAACGGCTCGAGCGGGCGGCGGAGCTGACGCGGGCCGCGAAGCTGGATGCCCTGCTCATCACGCCGGGCCCGGATCTGCGGTACCTGCTCGGTTCGCGGGCGCAGTCGTTCGAGCGGCTGACCTGCCTCGTGATCCCGGCCAGCGGGGAGACGCCGTCGGTGGTGGTGCCGAAGCTGGAGCTGGCGTCGCTGTCCGGTTCGGCGGCGGGCGAGCTGGGGTTGCAGGTGCTGGACTGGACCGACGGGGTGAACCCGTACCGGATGGTGAAGTCGGCGCTGAACGCCGGCGCCCGCGTGGCCGTGGACGACACCATGCCCGCACTGCACCTGCTGCCGATCGCCGACACCCTGAACGCGCTGCCCGTGTCGGCCACGCCGGTGCTGCGGCGGCTGCGAATGCGCAAGGACCCCAGTGAGATCGAAGCGCTGCGCCGCGCGGGCGCGGCCATCGATCGCGTGCACGCCCGGGTGGGCGAGTGGCTGCGCCCGGGCCGGACGGAGGCGGAGGTGGCCGCCGACATCACCGCGGCGATCGTCGCGGAGGGCCACACCGGAGCCGAGTTCGTGATCGTCGGCAGCGGCCCGCACGGCGCCGATCCGCACCACGAGGTGTCCGACCGGCGCATCGAGGCCGGTGACGTGGTGGTCGTCGATATCGGCGGCCCGGTCGAGCCGGGCTACTTCTCCGACTCCACCCGCACCTATGTACTGGGCGAGCCGGATCCCGAGATCGCGGCCCGCTGCGCCGCGCTGGAACTGGCCCAGGCCGCCGCGGTGGCCGCGGTGCGGCCCGGCGTGACCGCCGAGTCGGTGGACGCCGCGGCGCGGAACCCGTTGGCGGCGGCCGGTTTCGGCGACAACTTCATTCACCGCACCGGCCACGGCATCGGCCTGTCGGTGCACGAGGAGCCGTACATCGTCGCGGGCAACGAGACCGTGCTGGAGCCGGGCATGGCGTTCAGCATCGAGCCCGGGATCTACTTCCGCGGCGAGTGGGGCGCCCGGATCGAGGACATCGTCGTGGTCACCGACGAGGGCTGCGAGTCCATGAACACCCGCCCGCACGGGCTGACCGTGGTGTGAGGCGCGGCTCGGACGGGCCGGCTTTGGTGTGCGCTCCGGCTCGAGGGGCCGACTTGGGTAAGCCGCGGCGAGGAGGGTGGTGTGCGCTCCGGCTCGGAGGGGCTGACCTGGGGTAAGCCGCGGCGAGGAGGGTTGGTGTGCGCTCCGGCTCGGAGGGGCTGACGTGGGTAAGCCGCGCTGGGGAGGGTTGGTGTGCGCTCCGGCTCGGAGAGGCTGACCTGGGGTAAGCCGCGGCGGGGAGATTGGTGTGCTCGCTGGCCGGACGCATTGTCCGTCGGGTTGTCCTGCGGGGCATCGACCGTGGCGGCGCTCCCAGGGTGCGGCAGTGACTGTCAGTCGCTGAGCCTGCTGCTGGTGAGGGCGCGGGTCGCGCGGATGGCGATGACCACGCGGCGGGGATTCTCCCGCGGCGTGCGGTAGCGCAGGGCGTAGCGGCGCTCGCCCTCGGCGACGTCGGCGGGATCGGTGAGCACCTCCGCCGGGCCCTCCAGGGTGAGCCAGCGGGCGCCGTCGACCTGGCTGACCGCGGCGTAACCGCCGCGCTGCGCGTTGCGGGCCTTGACCGTGTCGCCGGAGGTGATGACGCGGGCGATACCGGCCTCGGGATCCCAGGTGAAGCCGACGGCGACCACGTGCGGCGTGCCGTCGGCCCGCAGCGTGGTAAGGGTGGCGAGGTGCCGCTCGGTCACGAACTCGAGGGCGGTGGGGGACAGTTCGATCCGGGTGTCGGCGCTCGTCATGACCGCGACGCTAGCAAGCGCGGGGACCGGTGCGCCCGGCCGCATCGCCCGGTTTGGCAGACTGTGGCCCATGAGTGCGCGCGGACGCGAGGTCGACGAGGGTGCGGTGCTGCTGCTGGGCGGCCGCAGCGAGATGGGACTCGAGATCGCGGAGCGGCTGGCGCCCGGCCGGGTGGTGATCCTGGCGGCGCGGCGCAGCGGCGACCTCGCCGAGCCGCGATCGCGGCTCGAGCGCGCGGGCGCGGCCGCGGTGCATCAGGTCGAATTCGACGCCGACGAGGTGGCGAGCCACGGCCCGTTGCTGGAGAAGATCGCCGCCGAGCACGGCCGCCTCGGGGTGACCGTGCTGGCGTTCGGCATTCTCGGCGACCAGGCCCGCGCGGAAGCCGATCCGGCCGCGGCGATCGCCGTGGCGCAGACCGACTATGTCGCGCAGATCAGTGTGCTCACCACGCTGGCGAATCTGCTGCGCGCCCAGGGCAGCGGGCAGATCGTGGTGTTCAGCTCGGTCGCCGGGATCCGGGTGCGGCGCGCCAACTACGTGTACGGCTCGGCCAAGGCCGGACTCGACGGATTCGCCTGCGGCCTCGCGGATGCCCTGCACGGCAGCGGAGTTCACCTGCTGCTGGTCCGTCCCGGATTCGTCATCGGCACAATGACTTCGGGCATGAAACCGGCCCCGTTCTCCAGCACCCCGCAACAGGTGGCGGAGGCTGTCGTCACGGGCCTGCGCCGCCGCACCGAACGCCTCTGGGTCCCGGGCATCCTGCGCCCCGCCTTCGCCGCCGCCCGCCTTGTCCCGCAGGCGATCTGGCGGCGGTTACCCCGGTGAGCACGGCAGCCGCCCGGGCGGACCACGGCCGATCGCACCGGCTCGACTCCGTGCTGCGCCCGCGTACCCGGCCACCGGTCGCCGACGATCCGCCCCACACCCGGCTCGTGCGGGGCCGCGCCGACTTCCCCTGCCGCGCAACGCCCCTGTCGGCGGGCGCGGCCCGGGTGTCATCGGCGCGGGGTGCGTTGCCCACCCGCCCGAGCAGCCCGCGAATTCGCGGGCGGCTGACACCGAGGCCGCCATCGGCTCGGCGCGGACGCAGCGCTGCTACCGCGCTCGCGGTGGCCTGTCCGTCGAGGGTATCGGTCGTCTTCGCGGAGGCGCGGCCTGCGGCGCACCGCCCGCGCGGGGTGTCACTGTGACCGGCTCCGCGGCGGTGTCGTGGCCCGCGGAGACGCCGATCGCCGTGGTGGGGATCGGGGCCGACGGGTGGTGCGGGCTCGGCGAGGTGAGCCGCGCGGCGGTCGCGGACGCCGACGTGCTGTTCGGGTCGGGACGGCAGCTGGGCCTGGTGCCGGGCGAGGTGGCGCGGCCGCACCGCATTGCCTGGCCCGTGCCGCTGCTGCCCGCGTTGCCGGAACTGCTCGCCGCGCACCGGGATTCGCGAATCTGCGTCCTGGCCAGCGGAGATCCCATGTTCTACGGGATCGGCGGGACACTGGCGAAATTGGTTGGGCCCCAAGCGCTGCGGGTGCTGCCGCAGCCCTCGTCGGCGTCGCTGGCATGCGCGCGACTGGGCTGGAACCTGGCGGAGACACCGGTGGTCAGCGTGGTGGGCCGCCCCCTCGAGACGGTGCTGCCGGACCTGACGGACGGCCGCCGTATCCTGGTCCTCGTCCCGGACGAAACCACCCCGGCGCGGCTCGCGGAGCTGCTGGCGCGCAATGGTTTCGGTCCGGCGCGGCTCACCGTGCTGGAACAGCTGGGCGGCCGAGCCGAACGGACCGTCTCCGGGATCGCCGAATCGTGGGCCGAACCGCCGGGCGACCCCCTGAACGTCGTCGCCGTCGACTGCGCCGCCGACCCCGCGGCCCGGCGCCTGACCAGAATGCCGGGCCTGCCGGACGCGGCCTACGGCGGCGACGGCCAGCTCACCAAGGCGGAGGTTCGGGCCCTGGCCCTGTCCGCGTTGGCCCCCGCGCCCGGTGAACTGCTGTGGGATGTCGGCGGCGGTTCGGGCACCATCGCCATCGAATGGTGCCGCACGCATCCGGCCTGCCGCGCGGTGAGTTTCGAACGGTCCGAACCGCGCCGCCGTCAGATCGCCGAAAATGCCGCCGCACTGGGCGTTCCCGGCATCGACGTTCGCGGCGAGGTGCTCGGCGAACTGCGCGCCACCGATCTCCCGGCCCCCGACGCGATCTTCCTCGGCGGCGGCCTGACCCAGCCGGGCCTGTTCGAAGCCTGCTGGGCCCGGGTGCGTTCCGGTGGCCGGCTGGTGGCCGACGCCGTCACGGTGGAATCGGAAGCCCTGCTGGTGGGTTGGGCGGCCCACCACGGCGGCGCGCTGCGCAAGATCCAGATCCAGCGCGCCGAACCCCTGGGCGGATTCACAGCCTGGCGGCCCCAGCTGCCGGTCACCCAGTGGTCGGTGACGAAGAACGGATGAACCGGCACCGCCCCCAAACCTGGGGGTGAACGGTCAACTGTCCAACAGGTATTGTCGGTCTCCGGATTCCGATTCGTTGATCGGACGTTGTTTTCCTGATGGGGAGATAGATGAAGTACAAGAAGTTCGCCGCCACCGCGCTGATCGCCATCGCGTCCACCGGTATCGCGGCCGGCACCAGCTACGCGCAGCCCGCCGCCCCGGCTCCCGGCCAGGTCGAGCAGTCCGCGCCCGCGGTGCAGGGCGAGGACCGCGGCGTCGGCTACGTCACCCAGCTGGACGCCGCCGCCAAGTCCGTCGTGACCACCGTGACCGGTGGCGCTTTCACCCTCGACCGCGACGCCAAGGTGGTCAGCCTGACCAACGGTGCGGGCGAGAAGATCATGGAGTACCCGCTGGCCGTGCAGTCCGGCGACCAGAAGACCGAGGTCGCCGCGGCGATCGACGAGGACGGCCGCCGCCTCACCCTGACCCCCACCGCGGGCTCGGTGGCCCAGGTGAAGGACATCTCCGCGCAGGAGTGGTTCTTCGCGGAGTTGCAGCACGCGTCGCTGGGCGCGGCCGTCGGCGCCGTGATCGGCGCCCTCATCGGCTTCTTCTTCCTCGGATTCGGCCTCATCCCCGGCGCGCTGATCGGCGCCGTCATCGGCCTGCTGGTGGCGGGCGGCCCGTCGCTGATCGACGCGGGCCAGGCCTACTTCGCGGGGCAGTAGTCCTGCAGGTCCTGATTCTCGGCGGCACCCGCGAGGCGCGGGAGCTGGCCGAGATCACCACCGGCGAGCGGGGATTCGAGATCGTCTCCTCGCTCGCCGGTCGCGTTCGCGCACCCGTGCTGCCCGCAGGTGCGGTGCGGATAGGGGGGTTCGGCGGGATCGACGGCCTGCGCAACTGGCTGGCGGACAATGACATTCATGCGGTCGTGGACGCGACCCACCCGTTCGCGGGCACCATGTCCGGCCACGCGGCGGCGGCCGCCGCGGCCGCGGGCATCCCGATCGTGCACCTGCGCCGCCCCGGCTGGCGGCAGTCACCGGGTGATCGGTGGACCCGAGTCCCGGACCTGAGTGCCGCCGCGAAACTCGTTGCGGCACCGGGCAACAGAGTATTTCTCACCATCGGCCGCCAAGGTGTGGGCGCCTTCGCGCAGGCCCCCGACGCCTGGTTCCTGATTCGCGCGATCGACCCGCCCGCGGGGCCGCTGCCGCCCGATCACGAGATCCTGCTGGCCCGGGGCCCGTTCACCGCCGAGGACGAACTGCGGCTGCTGACCGACCGGCGCATCGACGTCCTGGTCACCAAGGACAGCGGGGGAGACCTCACGGCCGCCAAACTCACCGCCGCCCGCGCCCGCGAGACGCCGGTCGTGCTGATCGACCGGCCACCGCTGCCGCCGGGCGCGACGACCGTGGAAACCGTTGCCGCGGCGAGAGACTGGCTACGCGCTCAGGCCTGACGGACCGGCCGGTCCAGCAACGCGGGCAGCCGGTCGAACCACGCCAGCACGGCGCGTTCGTAGCCGATGCCGAAATCCAGCGTCGCCCGCTTGCACCGCGACATCTCCTCGTCGGTGCTGTCGAGGTATCCGGCCAGGCGCTGCTCGTGGATGCGGCGATTGGCGTCGATGATCCGGTCCAGGCGCTCGGGCTCCACGAACTCGCCGAATGACAGCGTGAGCAGCAACGGCACCCGGATGGTCTCGGCCCCCGGGTCGCGGGCGATCCACTCCGCGAACGCTTCCCGTCCCGCGTCGGTGAGCTGGTAGGGGGTGCGGTCGCGCGCGCCCGGCTCACCCTTCTCGACCAGGCCCGCCTTGTCCATCGAGCCCAGCTCCCGGTACACCTGGCTCTGCGTGATCGTCCAGAAGTCACCGATCCGGTCCTGGGCGAGATTCACCAGATCCCACCCCGACATCGGCCCCTCGTGCAGAAACCCGAGCAGCGATGCCGCGGTCGAGTTCAGCCCCCGCTTCGACGAGCCCTCGGCCACACCAGCCCCTTCCCACGACAACCTTCTACATTGGAATATTAGCCGTGCGTCAGCCGGGCCGCAGCGTACCCGGCGCACTGCGTGACGGTGTACCCGTTACGGGCGGTGCCGGAAACTCCGCACGACGCCGGACCGTCCGGGGGTGACCCGTTCGGGTGGTGCGGGCGGCGTACCCGGCTCGGCCGAGGTGTCGGCGCGGCGGCGGGTGCTCCGGTGCGGGTCACGGTACCGGACCGGACCCAGCCGGTGCGGGGTGGCGTTCAGTGTGTGCCGTATCGGCGTGCGGTGTAGACGCGGGTGCCGGTCGGGGTGTCGAACGCGGTGGTGGTGGAGGCGCCGACAATGAGCAGCGTGCGCATGTCGACCTCGGCCGGATCGAGGTCGGCGAGCGACACCACGCGGACCGATTCGGCCGGCCCGCCGACGTCGCGGCCGACGATCACCGGGGTGTCCGGCTTGCGATGCTCGAGCAGCAGGTCCCGCATGGCCGCCACCTGCCAGGTGCGCTGACTGGAGGCCGGATTGTAGACGGCCAGGGCCATATCGGCGGCGGCGACGGCCGAAATGCGCTGTGCCACTACGTCCCACGGCTTGAGCCGGTCCGACAGCGAGATCATCGCGAAGTCGTGGCCGAGCGGCGCGCCGACCCGGGCGGCGACCGCGCCGGCGGCCGTCATGCCCGGCAGCACCCGCACCGGGACGTCGCGCCACCGCGGGTCCGCCGACTCCTCCACAACCGCCGCGGCCATGGCGAATACGCCCGGATCGCCGGAGGACACGACCGCCACCCGGCCGCCGCGCGCGGCCAGATCCAGTGCCATGGCCGCGCGTTCGGACTCGACGCGATTGTCGCTGGCGTGCCGCCGCTGCCCGGGTCGCACCGGTACGCGGTCGATATAGGTCGTGTAGCCGACGAGGTCGGTCGCCTGTGCCAGCGCCGCGGTCACCTCGGGGGTGGTCCACTCGGCCGCGCCCGGCCCCAGGCCCACCACGACGACCTCGCCGGTGGCCTCGGTCGGCGGGCTGTGCGCCGCACGGCTTCCCGCGACGGCGCTGCCGGGCGGCGACAGCGGGATCTCGGTGGTCGGCGCGGGGCCCGGCACGACAGCGATCGCGAAGTAGGGCACCTCGGTGTCGTCCACGTCGGCGGCCCGCAGTACACGCTGGCGCTCGCTGCTGGCGCGTTCCACACAATAGGCGTCGGCCAGGCGGCCGGAGTCGGAAAGAGCTTGGCGCACACCGGGATACGTGCGGCCGAGCTTCATGATGGCCGCGGCCTCGGTGGTGGCGAGACGGCGGGTGAGTTCGTCGGCCGGGAGGGTGCCGGGCAGCACAGTCAGCACCTGTTCGCCCTCGACCAGCGGGGTGCCCAGCGCGGCCGACGCGGCGCTGACCGAGGTGATGCCGGGAACGATCTCGGCGTCGAACCGGTCCGCCAGCCGCCGGTGCATATGCATGTAGGAGCTGTAGAACAGCGGGTCACCGGCCGCCAGCAGCGCGACCGTGCGCCCGGCGTCGAGATGGGCGGCCAGCAGCGCGGCCGAGCGTTCGTAGAACTCGTCGATGGCGCCTTGGTAGCCGCCGGGATGGTCGGTGGTCTCCGTGGTGACCGGGTAGATCAGGTGCTCCTCGAGCTGCCCGGGACGCAGGTAGGGCGCCGCGATGCCGCGGGAGATGCTGCGGCCGTGCCGTGCGCTGTGGAACGCGACCACGTCGGCCGCGCCGATGAGCCGAGCCGCCTTCACCGTCACCAGTTCCGGATCGCCGGGGCCCAGGCCGATACCCCACAGCTTGCCCTTCGCCGTGCCGCTCATTCCTGTTCGCTCGCAATCGCGTTGAGCGCCGCGGCGGTGATGGCGCTGCCGCCGCGGCGGCCGTGCACGGTCAGGAAGTCCGGGCCGCCGTATTCGGCGAGTGCCTGCTTGGATTCGGCGGCACCGATGAAGCCGACCGGGATGCCGAGTACCGCCGCCGGTCGCGGCGCACCCGCGTCCAGCAGGTCGAGCAGGTGGAACAGCGCGGTCGGGGCATTGCCGATCGCGACCACCGCGCCGTCGAGGCGGTCGCGCCAGAGTTCCAGTGCCGCAGCCGATCTCGTGGTCTGCAACGACCGCGCCAGGTCGGGCACGCGGGGATCGGCGAGCAGGCAGAGCACCTCGTTGTCGGCGGGCAGGCGCTTGCGGGTGACGCCGGACGCGACCATGGTCGCGTCGCACAGGATCGGCGCCCCGGCCCGCAGCGCCGCGCGCGCCTGCGCCACCACGTCCGGGCTGTGCGCCACGTCGGCGGCCAGATCGACCTGCCCGCACGCATGGATCATCCGCACCACCACCTGTGCGACATCGGCCGGAAAACGGTCCAACTCGGCCTCGGCCCGGATAGTCGCGAACGAGCGCCGGTAGATCTCGGCCCCATCGGTGAGGTAGCTGGTACGTACATCGGACATGCCGCCCAGCCTAAGCGGCGCCCCAGTATCCCCGACACGCTCCCCTGAACCCGGCCCGACAAGAGGAAACCCCCGAACGGGGGCGAACAGCATCCGGTTCGCCCACGCCAGGCGGATTTGCCGAGCGCCCTTTCGGCGCGCTGCGCCCGCGAGTTCGGCGGCGCGACCCGGTCGGCGTGCTGTGCCAGGGGTGCTGGGCGACCGACTCGGCGTGCTGTGCAGGTGGGTGTTGGGCGACCGGTTCGGTGTGCTGTGCCCGGGGGCGAGGCGGCTGTTCGTTGTGCTGTGTGCGGGATCTGGCTGTGCGGATCGGGTCAGTGTGTGGTGCCGGGTGGGGTGTGGCGGTAGCCGCCGGGCTCGGCGATGACGTCGG
Organism: Nocardia wallacei; assembly: GCF_014466955.1. Lineage (NCBI taxonomy): Bacteria > Bacillati > Actinomycetota > Actinomycetes > Mycobacteriales > Nocardiaceae > Nocardia > Nocardia wallacei. The sequence goes on from NZ_AP023396.1 coordinate 3,611,300, forward strand.
TGACGGGGCCGCGGGGGCGGCCGCAGCGGCGGTCGCAGCCCGACCAGTGCTGGCGGCCAGAGACCACGAGGTCACGCGCGGTGAGGCCGGAGGCGGGCGCGGTGGCGGCACCGGGCCGGATACGGTTCTCGGCGATCGCGGCGGCCGCGTCGGCACGGACGTCGGTGCGCGACTTGGCGCAGCCGGGCTGCCCGGCGCACGCGGTCACCAGCAGCCAGGGGGAGTTCGCGTCGAAGATGAGCCCCATCGGCGCGAGCACCCGCAGCACCTGATCGGCGGCCCACTCGTCGAGATCGGCGAGTACCAGGCTGCGCCACGGCGTGACGTGGATCGGCCGCTCCACCGCGGCGAGGAACTCCGCGGTCCGCGCGGGCAGGCTGCCGAGCGGCACCCCCGCGCCGAGCGCCACCCGCTCGTCGGACTGGACGAACCAGCCGATCGGAACCTCATGGTGCGCAACGAGTTCCAGCGGTTCGGCGGTGGCCTCGAGTCCCAGACACGCCGCGACACGGTCCGGCCCGTGCTCGATCTCGTGCAACCGCCACCGATCTCCGCGTAGTCGCTGGAAACCGTGCGCCGCCGCCAGCAGCACCTCGACCGCGTCCGCGACGGGAATCCGGATGCCGGAGTCACGCCCGCCCAGCACCAACGCGTACCGCTCCTGCGATACCGCGTGGACGCCGAGGTCCCCGCCGAGACCGCTGACATCGCCGCGCCCGTCGTCGAGCGTGAACAGCACCCGGCCCGGCAACTCCGCCAGTGCGGGACTCGCCCGCAGGCCCGCATCGAGCGCCGGGACCAGCGCATGCACATCCGTCCGTCCGCCCACCCGGCCCGACAGCGGCGAGGCGACGATATTGCGCACCCGCTCGTGGCCGGGAGCGGGCAGCAGTCCCGCGGCATCGAGGCGATCGGCGAGCGCGGCGGCGTCTCGCACCTGCCGCAGCTGCACATTGCCGCGCGAGGTGAGTTCCAGCTGCGCGTCGCCGAGGTCCCGCGCCGCCGCGGCCAGGACCCGCAACTGATCGGGTCGCAACGCGCCGCCCGGCAGCCGGATGCGGGCCAGCGGCCCGTCGGCGGCCTGATGCAGCCGCAGCACACCGGGGCAGGAATCTGGTGCGGAGCGAGTCATGATTCGTCCAGCCTACGACCCGCGCCGGACGGCGGCGGGTGGGTGTCCGGGCACCGGCGCGTCCGGGCAATCGGTTCGGGCGCACGGATAGCCGGACAGTCGTTGCGCCTGCACGCCGGAGCATCCGGCAGCCGGTCAGCGTGGACTCTCGTCGTCCTCGTCCCTGGTCGGGGCCTTCGACGGCGGCGTGAAGTACTCGTCGAGCAGATGTTCCCGTTCGTGGTGGTCGAGACGATCGCGGCGCGAGGCGGACCCGAACGCCAGCAGGCCGAAGATCGCCACCGCCGCACACACTCCCGCGGCGATGAGCAACAGATCACCCCGATTCCCGGCCGCTGCCACCAAAGCCACAGCTAGCAACGAAACGGCAATCACCATGCAAACTAATCCTGACCAGGCGGCTACGCGATTCCGCCGGATCCAACCCGACGCATTCGGCATATAGCCAGCGTACGCCGCCGCATGTCCGTGAGAGATGAACGAGCACCACGTCGTTGCAGGTTCGATGCACAGTGCGCCGCCGCGCCGCTCCCGCGTGATCAGCGGTGGCGTGAATGCCCTTCGGTCCCCACGCGGTAGCATCCGGGGGCTCGCCCACCACGAGGAAACCGGTGCAATTCCGGTGCGGTCGCGCCACTGTGACAGTCAGACCCTCCTGGCGGGCACAACTGCCGCATGGGCGCGTCACCCGAGGAAGGCCGAACCGTGATTCTGCTGCTGTCCACCTCCGATACCGATCTGCTGTCCGCGCGTGCCAGCGGCGCCGACTACCGGCTGGCCAACCCCGCGCGGTTGCTGATCGACGATCTCCCGGCCCTGCTCGACGGCGCGGACCTGGTGGTGGTGCGCATTCTCGGCGGCCGCCGGGCCTGGGAGGAGGGCCTGGACACGTTGCGCGCCAGCGGAATTCCCGTGGTGGCGCTGGGCGGCGAGATGGCCCCGGACGCCGAGCTGATGGAGTGCTCGACGGTGCCCGGCGGCGTGGCGGCCGACGCGCACAACTACCTGGCCGCGGGCGGAGCCGACAACCTGCGGCAGCTGCACCACTTCCTGTCCGACACCGTGCTGCTCACCGGACACGGCTTCGAACCCCCGGTGCACCTGCCCAATTGGGGTGAACTGCGGCGAACGGCCCGTGACGGGGACGGCCCGACGGTCGCCGTGCTCTACTACCGCGCCCAGCAGCTGGCGGGCAATACCGCCTATGTCGACGCCCTGTGCACCGCGATCGAGGACGCGGGCGGGCGCCCGCTGCCGCTGTACTGCGCGTCGCTGCGCACGGCGGAACCGGAGTTGATCGACACCCTGCGGGCCGCCGACGCGCTGGTGGTGACCGTGCTCGCCGCGGGTGGCAGCAAGCCCGCCGCGGCCTCCGCGGGCGGCGACGACGAGGCCTGGGACATCGGCGCGCTCGCCGACCTGGATGTGCCCATCCTGCAGGGCCTGTGCCTGACCAGCGGCCGCGCGCAATGGTCGGACAACGACGACGGCCTGTCCCCGCTGGATGTCGCGACCCAGGTCGCGGTGCCGGAGTTCGACGGCCGCATCATCACGGTGCCGTTCTCGTTCAAGGAGTTCGACGCCGACGGCCTGGCGACCTACGTGCCCGATCCGGAACGCGCCGCGCGGGTGGCCGGCATCGCGGTGCGCCACGCCCGGCTGCGCCACATCCCGCCCGGGCAGCGCCGCATCGCGCTCATGCTGTCGGCGTACCCCACCAAGCACGCGCGCATCGGCAACGCCGTCGGGCTGGACACACCCGCCAGCGCCATCCGGCTGCTCACCGAAATGCGTTCGGCCGGTTACGATCTCGGCGCTCCCGGCGAGATACCGGGACTGGCGGAACGCGACGGCGACGCACTCGTCCACGCGCTCATCGCCGCGGGCGGCCAGGACCCCGACTGGCTCACCGCCGATCAGTTGGAGGGCAACCCGATCCGCATCGGCGCCCAGCGGTACACGGAATGGTTCGAGACGCTGCCGGCCGAACTGCGCGACGCCGTGATCGAGGCGTGGGGGCCGCCGCCGGGCGAGCTGTACGTCGACCGGTCGGCGGACCCGGCCGGTGAGATCGTCATCGCCGCACTGCGTTTCGGCAATGTGGTGCTGATGGTGCAGCCGCCGCGCGGCTTCGGCGAGAACCCGGTCGCCATCTACCACGACCCGGACCTGCCGCCGAGCCACCACTACCTCGCCGCGTACCGCTGGATCGCCGCGGAGGAGACCGCGGGGGGCTTCGGCGCGGACGCCATGGTGCATCTGGGCAAGCACGGCAACCTGGAGTGGCTGCCCGGCAAGACCCTCGGCATGTCCGCGGCCTGCGCCACCGACGCCGCGCTCGGCGACCTGCCGCTGATCTACCCGTTCCTGGTCAACGACCCCGGCGAGGGCACGCAGGCCAAGCGGCGCGCGCACGCCACTCTGGTCGACCACCTGATTCCGCCGATGGCGCGCGCGGAGAGCTACGGCGACATCTCACGCCTGGAGCAGCTGCTCGACGAGCACGCCAATATCTCCGCGCTGGACCCCGCCAAACTGCCCGCCGTCCGTCAGCAGATCTGGACGCTGATGCGGGCCGCGAAGATGGACCACGACCTGGGCCTGACCGAACGCCCCGACGAGGACTCCTTCGACGACATGCTGCTGCACGTCGACGGCTGGCTGTGCGAGATCAAGGACGTTCAGATCCGCGACGGCCTGCACGTGCTGGGGCAGGCGCCCGCCGGTGCGGGCGAACTGGATCTGGTGCTGGCCATGCTGCGCGCCCGGCAGCTGTGGGGCGGCGAGGTCGCGGTCCCCGGCCTGCGGGAAGCGCTGGGGCTGCGCGAGTCCGGCGACGAATCCCGGGAACGGGTCGACGCCGTGGAGTCGCGTGCCCGCTCCCTGCTCGCGGCGCTGCAAGCGGCGGACTGGGCGGTGGAAGCGGTCGACGATGTGCTGGACCAGTTGGTCACCGTTGTCATGTCCGCCACGTCCGGCGCCCCGTCGGAGGACGCGACCGAGACCGAAGACGGTGCGGGCGCGGATGTTTCGTCGCTGCCGCGGGGCAGCGCCGTCTCCGGGAGCGCCCGGATCACGGTGCCCGCGGACAGGATCGACACCCTCCGCGCCGTCCTGCGTTTCGCCGCGACGGAAGTCGTCCCGCGCCTGCGCGAGACCGGTATCGAGATCGACCGCATCCTGCACGCCCTGAACGGTGGCTTCATACCCGCGGGCCCGAGCGGCTCCCCGCTGCGCGGCCTGATCAATGTCCTGCCGACCGGTCGCAACTTCTACTCGGTCGACCCGAAGGCGGTGCCGTCGCGATTGGCATGGGAGACCGGCCAGGCCATGGCGGATTCCCTGCTCCAGCGCTATCTGGCCGACCACGGCGAGTATCCGCGCTCGGTCGGCCTGTCGGTGTGGGGCACCTCGGCGATGCGGACCTCCGGCGACGACATCGCGGAGGTCTTCGCGCTGCTGGGCGTGCGGCCGGTCTGGGACGAGGCCAGCCGCCGCGTCACCGGTCTCGAACCGATCGCCCTCGCCGAACTGGGCCGTCCGCGCATCGACGTCACCGTGCGCATCTCCGGCTTCTTCCGCGACGCCTTCCCGCACGTGCTGGCGCTGCTCGACGACGCGGTGCGCCTGGTCGCCGGACTGGACGAACCGGCCGAGTCGAATCACGTGCGCGCGCACGCACGGTCGGATCTGGCGGAGCACGGCGACGAACGTCGCGCCACCACCCGCATCTTCGGTTCCAAGCCCGGCACCTACGGCGCGGGACTGCTGCAGCTGATCGACTCCAAGAGCTGGCGCACCGACGACGATCTGGCCGAGGTGTACACGGCCTGGGGTGGATTCGCCTACGGCCGTGGTCTCGACGGCATCCCGGCGGCCGACGACATGCGCACGGCGTACCGGCGCATCACGGTGGCGGCCAAGAACACCGACACCCGCGAGCACGACATCGCCGACTCCGACGACTACTTCCAGTACCACGGCGGCATGGTCGCGGCGGTGCGGGCCCTGACCGGCAGCAATCCCGAGGCCTACATCGGCGACAGCACGCGGCCGGACGCGGTGCGCACCCGCACGCTGTCGGAGGAGACCACCCGCGTGTTCCGTGCCCGTGTGGTGAACCCGCGGTGGCTCGAGGCGATGCGCCGGCACGGCTACAAGGGCGCCTTCGAGATGGCGGCGACCGTCGACTACCTGTTCGGGTACGACGCCACCACCAATGTCGTCGCCGACTGGATGTACGAGAAGCTCTCCGAGAGCTACGTTTTCGACGACGTGAACCGCAAGTTCATGGAACAGTCGAACCCCTGGGCGCTGCACGGCATCGCCGAGCGCCTGCTGGAGGCCGCCGAGCGCAAGCTGTGGGAGCACCCCGAACCGGCGACGCTGGACCGGTTGCGGCAGGTGTACCTGGAAACCGAGGGTGAACTCGAGTAGTTCTCGCGCGCCCGCGCCTACGCGCGCGGGCGTAGGGAGTCGTGCGTCCCGGGGCGGATGTGGCCGGGCCCGCGCCGCCGTAGTGTCTGGTCCATGACCTGGAACGATCTCGCGCAATCCAAGTACGCGCTGCTGACGACCTACAAGAAGGACGGCACCGCGGTCGGCACCCCGGTCTGGGTGGCGCCCGACGGTGACCGCATCGTCGTGTGGACCAACGCCGAGGCCTGGAAGGTGAAACGGATTCGCCGCAATCCGTCGGTCACGCTGCAGCCGTGCGACAACCGCGGCCGCACGCGGGGCGGCGAGGTGCTGGCGGGCACGGCGGAGGTTCTCGACGCGGCCGGCACGGACCGGGTGCGCGGCGTGATCGGCCGCAAGTACGGTGTGCTCGGCATCCTGGCCGTGCAGGGGCACAAGCTGATCCGGGGCAGGGATCGGTCGGTCGGCCTGTCGATCAGCCCCCGGTGACGATCTCGATGCCGACGGTGCCGCGCCGTCCGCGGCGCAGCACGCTGCCGGTGACGACGAGCCGGCCCGGCACGGAGTACTTGCGCTTGATCAGCGTGCGTACCCGTTCGCTGCCCTCGTCGTCGAGAATCCTTGCGGCGCCTTCGATTACGTCGCCGTGCGGCTTGCCGGCGGCGTTGCACGGTTGCAGTGTCACGGCGGGATTGCGGCGGATGCGCTTGACCTTCCAGCTGTCGGTGACCGTCCAGACGTACAGTTTGCCGCCGTCGAGCGCCGCCCACAGCGGTGTCGCGACGGGGGTGCCGTCCTTGCGAAACGTGGTCAGGAGAACGTATTTGGCGGTGCCGACGGCACCGAAGGGGTTGTCCACCGGGGCAGCCTATCCGGCCGTGTCCGGGTCGTCGGCCATGCGGTACTCGCCCGCCGCCAGCCGCCGCCGCAGCCGGCCGGTCCAGCCGGTGAAGTTGTCGAAGACGCCGCTCCACAGTTCGAGCAGGTCGGGGGAGTGCGGTGCGTCGTAGCGGCCGGGAAACTCCGACCGCATGGCCAGCAGATCGTCGCGGATCTCGGTGGTGGCCCGCTCCTGCGCGGCGAGCAGATCGACCACCTCCTGCCGCGGCAGCGCGTCCATGAACGCGATGCCCGCGCCGAGTTCCTCCATGTCGACGCTGACCAGCGCGGCTCGCAAGCGCGTGAAGAATTCGTCGTCGCCGGCCGCGGTCAGCTCGAACAAGGTGCGGCCGGGGCCCTGGTCGCTGTCCTCGGTGCGCACGGCGCGCAGCTTGCTCTCCGTGGTGAGTTGCTTCAGGGCGTGATAGATCGACCCCGGCCGCACGGTGGTCCAGGTCTCGGCTCGCCACGACAGCAGTTCCTGGCGCACCGCGTACCCGTAGGTGGGCTGATGCAGCCGGATGATGCCCAGCACAAGCAGGCGTACGGCGGACACGAGGGCTCCCTTCGACAGGTGACCCATGCTATTCAAATTTGACTTCCCAGGCCAGCCGACCTACCGTGGACTAGTCAAATTTGAATACCTTGTGAAGGGAGGGGACGGGTGGCCATCTCCATTCCGGTGCTCTGGAGCGGCGATCTGCCGGTCACGCTCGAGTTCTATCGCGCGCTCGGGTATAAGGTGACCGACGAGCAGTCCAGGCCCTACGCCTACGCCGTGCTGCACCGCGACGGCTATCAGATCCACTTGGGCCCGACACCGAAGCAGGCCGGCAGCGCCGAGGAGGCGTACGTGGGCTGCCTGGTGATGATCGACGACGCCGCGCGCCGGCACGCGGAATTCAGTGCGGCGCTGCGCGAGCACTACGGCCGGGTCCCGGCGCGCGGCGCGCCGCGGATCACCCGGTTCCGGCCGGGCCAGACCCGGTTCACCGTCGTCGACCCCGCCGGTAACTCGATCATCTACATCGAGCACGGCGAACCCGACCTCGAATACGGGGGATCTCGTGCACTCGCCGGGCTGGCGCGGGTGCTGGACAATGCCCGGATCCTGCGGGACTTCAAGAGCAACGAGGCCGAGTCGATCCGGGTGCTGGAAGTGGGGCTGCGGCGGTTCGGCCACTCCGCTACGCCGCTCGAGCGCGGCCGCGCCTGCGCGATGTTGGCCGATATGCATTCCGCCGCAGGCGATGTCGAGCAGGCGGCCGGACGGCGGCGCGAACTCGCGGCCTTGGCGTTGGCGGACGACGAGCTCGCCGCGCTGCGCGCCGAGTTCCCGGGGGCGTGCGAACCGGGTGAGAACTGACCTCTGCCCCGGAGCTTTTCCGATCGCTCGGCCGCGTGCTCAGGCGGCCAGGGTCAGCACGCGCGGGCCGTCGTCGGTGACGGCGATGGTGTGCTCGGAGTGGGCGGTGCGCGAACCGTCGGCCGAGCGCAGCGTCCAGCCGTCCGGGTCGGTCACGATGCGGTCGGTGCCCGCGGCGAACCACGGCTCCAGGGCGAGGGTCAGGCCCGGGCGCAGGCGCATACCGCGGCCGGGGCGCCCGGCATTGGCCACGTGCGGATCCTCGTGCATGGTGCGGCCCAGGCCGTGACCGCCGAATTCGGTGTTGACCCGGTAGCCGTAGCCGTGGGCGACCTCGGCGATGGTCGCGGAGATGTCGCCGATCCGGTTGCCGGGCCGGGCCACCTCGATGGCGGCGGCCAGCGCCTCCTCGGTCGCTCGGACCAGGCGGCTGTCCTGTTCGTCGGCGGTGCCGACGATGACCGTGATCGCCGAGTCGGCCACCCAGCCGTCGATGCTCACCGCGAGATCGATGCTCAGGACATCGCCGTCGCGCAGGGTGTAGTCGAACGGAAGGCCGTGCAGCACAGCATCGTTGACGGACAGGCACACGGTGTTGCGGAACGGTCCGCGCCCGAACGAGGGCGCGTAGTCCCAGTAGCAGGAGGTCGCGCCGCGCTCGCGGATGCGCTCGCGGACGTGCCGCTCGAGGTCGAGCAGGTTGACTCCCACCTGTGCGCGGTCACGGAGTTCGGCCAGGACTTCGGCGACGAATCGGCCGGTCACATGCATCCGTGCGATCTCGGCGGGTGTTTTCAGTTCGACCACGAGCAGCCTCCAGTATCGGTATTTAAATACCACCCTAGCGCTTGCGGTATTTGAATACCAACCCGTAGGGTAGCCGCATGGTCCGCCTACCCCTCACTCCAGCCCAGGTCGAGGCGGGTCGCCGCCTCGGCGCGTACCTGCGCGCGGCGCGGGCGCAGCGCGACCCGGCCGCGGTGGCCCTCGCGGCGGGCATCTCGCCGGAGACGCTCCGCAAGATCGAATCCGGCCGGTTGCCCAGCCCCGCCTTCGGCACGGTGGTCGGCTTGAGCCGGGCGCTGGACATTCCGCTGCAGGAGCTGGCCGAAGTCTGGCAGTCCGCGGCTCTGGCCGAATCGGCTTAGCTCGGCGTGGCGGGGCGGAGGCCGGGAGTGGCGGGACCGGGAGGGGCGTCGACGACTCGCTGGGGGGTCAGTTCGGCGGAGTCCTCCATGTAGTCGCGGAATTCGAGTAGAGCGTGGTCGAGCAGGCGGGTGACCGCGCCGCGGATGGTGGGGGTATCGGCGGGGCGGACGGTGATGGTGCGGCTGCCGGTTTCCATGTAGCGGCCGTCGCCCTCGATGTCGTACCAGCGGACGGTGCCGACCTTGCGGGGTGGGCGCAGGCCCTGGCGGCGCGGGCCGCGGAAGACGGTGACGACTCCGGCGCCGGTGGCGGGGCGCCGGATGAGTTCGCGGTAGCGCTGCAGCGGCGTCGATTCGCCGGTGTAGCGGAGGATCGGCTGGCGTTCGGGGTAGAGGTCGGCGGCGACGAAGGCCTGGGCGGGGCGGGTGCCGGGCGGTTGTTCCGGGAGGAGCATCGTCAGGCGTTCGGGTAACCGGTCGGCGGCGGTGATGGAGAGTTCGATGCGGCTCCGGCGGGTGAATTGCATGGCCAGCGCGGCATGGCGGTCGTGCCGGGCGGCGGCGACGCGGATCGGGCCCGCTTGGTCGGAGACACCGTGGATCTCCGCCCAGACCTCCGGATCGGTGAGTACCGTGAAGGCGCGGCGCAGCAGGTCGGCCTCGTTCCAGCTCAACCGGCCGCGTTCGGAATACTCCTGCCGGACGCGAGACCAGAACTGGTCGCGCTCGTTGACGTGCCCGAACCGGGACAGATAGTCGAGTGGGTACAGCATGCGGTCGTTGGCCGGCCCGAACCACAGGGCCGCGAATTCCTCTTCATCGAACGACCAGGACGCCATTACTCACCTATCACGGGTGGAACATTGCGGTAGTTGTCCGGGGCGGTTGCGGTACTGCGGGCATGAACGGTGTCCTCCGGTACGAATCCGATAGTGCCGGAACGTATTTGGCCACCGCCAGAGCCCGGCGCGGGCTCGTGAGTGTGAGATTCCTCGCCCTCGGCGGTCGCGGCGACTCCGCCGGGCCGAGCCGCGGCTGCACCAGAGGAGGGCTCGTCCGCGGGGGAAGCGATCCCGCCCGTATCGGACGCAGCATGCCTGCCGGAAGGCGACGCGGCTGCGCCGGACGGTGATGCGGCCGTGCCGGACGGTGATGCGGCCGTGCCGGACGGTGATGCGGCCGTGCCGGACGGTGATGCGGCCGTGCCGGACGGTGATGCGGCCGTGCCGGACGGTGATGCGGCCGTGCCGGACGGTGATGCGGCCGTGCCGGACGGTGATGCGGCTGCGGCGGGCGCGGTCAGGTCCGTGCGGGCAGCCGCCTGCGTGGCGGATGGGGATTCGGCTGCGCCCGAAGGGATTCCGGCCGCGCTGTGCTCATCGCACCGTGCCTGCTGTGGGGTGATCAGGCCGTCGGTCGAGCTGGCCGTTTCACTCCGAGGGGCGAACGTGCCGGTTTCCGGTGCATTGGACACGACCGAGACGCTTTGGGTACCGGTCGGGATACCGGAGCCGTCTACGAATGTGGCAGTGTCCACATGAGACGCGTGTTCGCTCGTGTCCACATGAGACCCGTGTTCGCTCGTGTCCGCAATGGGTCTGTGTTCGCGGGTGTCTGGGTCGGAATCGTGTGCGTCGGTGCTCGCCGCGAAACCGTGTTCGCTTGTGCCCGTGTCGAACCCGTGTTCACTGCTGTCGGTGGCGGAATGGCGGGGGCCGTCGACCGCAGCAGCCGATTCGGTATCGATGGACTCGGCGGGTCCGGCATCGTCCTCGGCCCCGGTTTCGCGGTGCTTGTCGAACCGCAGGCCGTAGCGTTCACGGTCGCCCGCGTAGCCGCGTAGACGCGGCATTCGGTGCATCGAGTCGTCGGCGGTCTGCGCGATCTCCGCCGCGGCCGTGCCGCTGATGGCAGCCCCGCCGGCCGCGGTGTACGGCGTGAGGTCCGGGCTCGCATGCGGGACGGCCGGGCTCACGAAACCCGGGACCTTCGGCATCGGCGCGTGTGGAACGGGTGGCACGGCAGGCGGATTCGGCATCGGAGCAGGTGGTCCCGGCTTACCCGGTGGCGAGCCCGGCGCTCCCGGCTGCGGCGACGGCGGAGCATTCGGCACGGGGGCGGAAGGGCCCGAGCCTGGTGCCGGAGCGGGGATGCCCGGGCCGGGTGCTGGAGCCGGGCCCGGGCCGGGTGCCAGCGGACTCATCGGCGCGCTGGGCCCCGGCGGCAGGGGTGTGTTGGGCAGCGACGGTGGTGCGGCGGGAACCGGCGGTGCCAGCGGTGGGCTCGGCACGGGCGCCGAGGACAGCGGCCCGGGCGACGCGGGCACCGGCGCGGCGGGCGGGACCGCGGGCGCCGCCGGTGCGCCGAGAGGTTGCGGCGACGAGTGTGGCGCGGGCGCAGCAGGATTCGGTGACTGGCCCGACGGCCCGGATGTTCCACCCGAACCGCCTGACCCTCCACCGGTCCCACTACCCGTTCCCGCCCGTTCCGCACCGACGGCTCCTGCGGTACCGGTATGCGAACCGTTCGTGGCGGCAGTGCCGGTCGAGTCGCCGTGCCCCGGATCGTGCTGCGTCACAACCGGTCCCGGCCCCGCGACCGGCTCCGAAGTTTGTCCCGGACCTGGCCGCGAACCCTCCGGAACAGCATGCTCCACGGGCTCGGGCTCACCCGTCACCGCCGGCTCGCCATGACTCGGCCCCGGCTTCTCCCCGCCCACGGGCCGTTCGGGCCGCGGCGGCGGAGCATCGTGCCCGCTGTGGCTCCCGGCCGGCCGCTCGGGCCGGGGCGTGGTCCCGAGGCCACTACCGACCGGACCGAAATGATTCGGCTCGGGCCGCGTACCCTGCGAGCCGAACAGTGACGAACTCGCCTCCGGATCCGCGGCCGTACCACCCGAGACACCCGGGACACCACTGAGCAGCGAACCGACGGGCCCGGTGCCGGTGGCGCCGTCGACCGGTATCCCGCTTGCGGCGGCCGTCGTCGCGCTGCCGGTGAGCGACCACCCGCTGCCGGAGAGCAGACTGTCGAGGGGTCCCGACGAGGAATCCGCACCGGCAAGCGACATCGCGGCGGGAAACGCGGGCAGCCGCGCGTCCTGATCGAGGAACGGCAGCACATACCGCTGCTGCATCACCTGCCGGGCGTCGTCCTGCGCCTGCTGGGCCGCGCGGGACTGGCCGTCGTAGCCGGTGGGATCCTCGGTCTGGTCGGCCGTCACCGGAACCGGTTTGGGCACATACGCTTTGGCGGTGAGCGCGGCCGCGGCCGTGTTCGCGACGACCTGCCCGGTCTGCTCGAACAGGTCGGCGAGTTGCCCGGCCCGGGTACCGTAATCGGACAGCGCCTGCACCGCGGTGTCGGCGGCCACGCCCGTCCACTGCCCGTCGACGGCCGTGCGCACCGCCTGCACCAGCTGACTGGTGGACTCGCGCCACTTGTCGCGCGCCTGCTGCCAGGTGGTGACGACCTCGGCGGTCTGATCGCTGACGGTCTGGAAGGCGTCGTAGATCTGCTGGTGGGTCAGCGCGTCCACGTTCTCCGGGTTGGTGATTCCCGGCTGGTCGTATCCGGTCACTGCGCGCCCCCGGCCGTCGGTCCCGGCGTGATCGCGCGGAATCTCGCGGCGAACTCGCTGTCGGTCTGCTGTAGTCGTTCGCGGATGGTGCGGAACAGGCTCTGTACCTCGTCGGCGACCTGCCAGTGCCCCTCGAGCGCGTCGTAGGCGCTGGTCTCGCCGCCGGCGCCCTTCCCCCGGAACCGGCCCACGAGAGTCTTGGCGGAGGTGAGGATGTCGGATCGCTCGCCCAGACCCCACGACTCGTGCTGGTTGACCCGCTGTACCAGCTGCTGGATGGCGCGGATCTCGGTCTTGCGCTGCTCCATCGCCTGATCGAGCGCCACGAACGCCTGCGGGTCCACCCGTAGCGAAACCGCACCCGTCCTGGCCTGTTCGATCAGCGGGCCGAAGACCTCGTGACCGCTGTCATCTACCATGCTGCCCCCGTACGACTGCGTGCGTGCCTGTGCTGAATTCGACGCAGCCGCACTCGCTTCGGTTCCCTCGATCTCGGCTGCGGCGTTCGGACCGGCCGTCCGGTGGGGCGATTGTGCCACACCCGGCCGGGCGCGGACAGTGGATCGCTAGGTGGCGCGGCTGACCGAGGACATGTGGAAGTCGGGAATCCGCAACGGCGGCATGGCCGTTCGAGTGAACCAGTCCTTCCATTCGCGGGGCAGGGTGACCTCGGTCGCGCCCGCCTCGCCGACCCGGCGCAGCAGATCCAGCGGGCTCTCGTTGAAGCGGAAGTTGTTGACCGCCGCGGTGACCTCGCCGTTCTCCACCAGGTACACCCCGTCCCGGGTGATGCCGGTGAGCAGCAGCGTCGCCGGATCCACCTCGCGGATGTACCACAGGCAGGTGAGCAGCAGCCCGCGCTCGGTGCGCGCGATCATCTCCGCCAGCGATGCGCCGGAACCGCCTGTCATGAGCAGGTTCTCGCCGGGCACCGTGACCGCGGCGTCGAATTCCGCGGCGGTGGCGCGCGGGTAGACCAGCGATTCGACGACTCCCTCGCGCACCCAGTCGGCACGGTGCGCGGTGAGGCCGTTGTCGAACACCGACATCGTCTCCGAGGACGCCGCGGTCGCGACGAACGGCCGATACTCCAGCCCCGCGGCGGCCGGGTCCGAGTACAGCGTGAGCGGAATGTCGGTGAGCCGCTCGCCGATGCGGGTGCCGCCCGCGCGGGCGAACGCGGTGTGCCCCTCGTGGGCGCCGCGGCCCTCCATCGACCACATCAGGTAGATCATCAGATCGGCCACCGCGGACGGCGGCAGCAGCGTCTCGTAGCGCCCGGCGGGCAATTCCACGCGGCGCCCGGACCAGTCGAGGCGGCGCGCCAGCTCGGCCAGCAGCGCGGGCACGTCGACATCGGTGAAATCGGCGGTGCCGGTGCCGACCCACGCGCTCGCCAGGTCCGCGCCGTCACCGCGCTTGGCGTTGATCTCCACCGAACCGGTCGGCTGCACCCAGCGGCGGCGCACGCCGGTGGAGGTGCCGAGCCAGGTCGAATGCAGCTGGTGGTGGGCGAAACCGTAGAGCCGGTCGGTCCCGTCGAATCCGGCGGCGAGGTCGCGGGCGAGCGGCTCGAAGACCTCGATGCCGGTGGTCGCGGGGGCGCCGGTCCACGGCAGGTCGCGGTCCGCCGCGGGGGCGAGGGTGCCGGGATCGAGCAGCGGCACGGCGTCCGCGGCGGGTTCGGCGGTGCGCGCGGCCTCTTCGCTCGCGCGCACCACGCCCTCGATGTCGGCGGGATCGACGCTGGTGGAGGCGACGCTGCCGACCCGTGCGGACCGAGGCCCGTCGCGGTAGATCGACACGACCGCCCAGTCTCGCGACACCGAGGATCCGTTGGTGGTCATGGAGTTTCCGGCCCACCGCAGCGACGTGTCGTAGGCGTCGGTGACCAGGACGATCGTCTCGTCGGCGCGGGCGGCCCGCAGTGCGCGGTCGACGACCTCGGCCGCGGGGATGACATCGGCTGCGCTCACGGCAATACCTCGGGTGCGGTCGGCGGTGCGGGCTGATTCATCGGGTCCTGCGCGCGGCCGCTCACGACTGCCCGGCCTCGGAGCGGGTGTTGAGCACGTTCACCCCGCGCACCAGCACCGAGGGGCAGCCGTGGCTGACCGCCGCCACCTGACCGGGCTGGGCCTTGCCGCAGTTGAACGCACCGCCGAGCACCCAGGTCGACGGTCCGCCGACGGCTTCCATCGCGCCCCAGAACTCGGTGGTGGTGGCCTGGTAGGCGACGTCGCGCAGCTGGCCCGTCACTTCGCCGTCGCGGATGCGGAAGAACCGCTGTCCGGTGAACTGGAAGTTGTAGCGCTGCATATCGATCGACCACGACTTGTCGCCGACGATGTAGATGCCGTCCTCGACGCGGGAGATGAGGTCCGCGGTCGTGGTGTCGCGCGCCGGGTCCGGCTGCAGCGAGACGTTCGCCATCCGCTGGATAGGCACGTGGTGCGGCGAGTCGGCGTAGGAACAGCCGTTGGAGCGGTCCAGGCCCAGGCGCGGGGCGAACGCCCGGTCGAGCTGGTAGCCGACCAGGATGCCGTCGCGCACGAGATCCCAGCGCTGGCCCGCGACGCCCTCGTCGTCGTAGCCGACCGTCGCCAGCCCGTACTCCTGGGTGCGGTCGCCGGTGACGTGCATGATCGGGGTGCCGTAGCGCAGGGTGCCGAGCTGGTCGGGGGTGGCGAACGAGGTTCCGGCGTAGGCGGATTCGTAGCCGATGGCGCGGTCGTACTCGGTGGCGTGGCCGATCGACTCGTGAATGGTCAGCCACAGGTTGGTGGGGTCGATGACCAGGTCGGTCGGGCCCGCGACGACGCTGGGCGCCTTCACCTTCTCGGCCAGCCACTCCGGGATCCGCGCGAGTTCACCCTGCCAGTCCCAGACGCCGTCGCCGCCGGTGACGTACTCCCAGCCGCGCCCGGCGGGGGCGGCGAGGGTGCGCATCGTCTCGAAGACGCCCGCGGCCGGGTCGACGGTGATCGCCTCCAGGTGTGGATGCAGCCGCACCCGTTGCTGGGTGATCGCCGAGCCCGCGCTGTCGGCGTAGTAGGTCTGCTCCTTGACCTGCAGCACGGCCGCGGTGACGTGGTCGACGCCGTCGGCGGCCGCGAGCCGCTCCGAATAGTCCTGCAGCAGTGCCACTTTCTCCGGGGTCGGCACCGCGAACGGGTCGATCTCGTAGGACGAGACCCAGGTCGCGTCGCGGTACACCGGTTCGGGCGCGAGTTCGACGCGTTCGCGGTTGAGCGCCCGCAGCGTGGTCGCGACCGTCACCGCGCGGCGCGCCACCTCGGCGGCGGTCGCGGGGGACAGGTCGGCGTGGGAGGCGAACCCCCAGGTGCCGTCGACGACGACGCGCACCGCGAAACCGAGATCGGTGGAGTTGCCGACGGCTTCGACCCGGCCGTCGCGCAACCGGATCGACTGCGTCACCAGCCGATGCACGCGCAGGTCGGCGTGCGTGGCGCCGGCGGCGCGGGCCGCGGTCAGCGCCGCGTCGGCCAGCGCGGCCAGCGGGAGGGCGCGGAACTCCTCGTCCACCACCCGGGGTGCGATACTCACCCCGGACACGCTAATCGGTTGCCGACCGGTCGTTCAACCGCCGCGGTCGCCCCGCCGGGGTGCCCGGCGCGACACGCCGTGCAACCCTGCATCGAGTGCAAACACGCACGAAATGCGAGGTGGCACAGGGTGAAGCGCACGCGCCGACGCGCAGCTTGCCGGGTGTTTCGTGATCTATGCCGTACCGTGTGCCCGCGTGCCGCCATCCGCACTCCGTGACCGCAAGCGGGAACGCACCCGCCGTGCCCTTCTCGAGGCCGCCGTCGACCTGTTCGAAACCCGTGGCTACGAGGCGACCACCGTCGCCGATATCGCCGCGACGGCCGAGGTGGGTACGAGAACCTTCTTCAACTACTTCGAGAGCAAGGAGGAGTTGCTCTTCCCGGAGCCCGACGAACGCGTGCGCGCCGCCGTGCACGCGATCGCCACCCGGCGCCCGGACGAACGCCCCGTCGAGGTGTTGTTACGGGCCTTACGCGCGGCCGGGGACAACCCCGGCGACCATCTGGGCGACGACCTCGCCGCCCGCATTTCGGTTCTGCGCGCGCAGGTTTCGCGCACGGTGCCCGCGGTCAGCGGCCGCGCCGCGCACGCCCAGCTCGCCGCGCAGCAGGAGATCGCCCGGCAGCTGCGGGCCGCGTTCCCCGAAGAACTCGACGAGGTCGGGGCCGCCGCGCTGGTGGGCGCCGTCGTCGGGGCCGTGTCCGGGGCGCTGACCGTGCTGTTCTCCGGTCGCCACGCCCTCGAGGACGGCGAGCGCCTGCACCGCAAGATCCGCGAGACAACCTCGAAGGTGCTGGCGCCGTGGCTGGCCGAGCCCGCGCCCGCCGCCGAGAGCCGCTCGATCCGGCACATGATGGCCGAGGCGCGCTGCTGACCCGCCCGCGCGGGTCTCAGCCGAACTGCTGCCAGCCCAGGCGGATCACCATCCCGGCCACCACCACCAGCAGCACGACCCGGACGAACCCCGCGCCGCGGGCGAGCGCCATGCGCGAGCCGACCACCGCCCCGGCGATATTGGCCGCCGCCATCGCCAGGCCCAGCGTCCAGAGCACATGCCCGGTGGCGCCGAGGAAGATCAGCGAGCCGAGATTGGATCCGCAGTTGATCACCTTCGCCATCGCCGCCGCGCGGACGAACTCGGTGCCCAGCAGGGTGGCGAAGGTGATGATGAGGAAGGTCCCGGTGCCCGGTCCGAGCAGCCCGTCGTAGCAGCCGATCAGACCGGCCGCGAGGGCGACGACCAGAATCGTCTTGCGCCGGGTGGGCGGATCGGTGGCCATGGTGACGCCGATCGAGGGCCGCGCGGTGACGAACGCCGCGACGGCGATCAGCACCGCCATCACGATCGGGATGAAGTAGTCGCGGTCGATCAGCGCCACCGCCGCGGAACCGGCCGCCGCCGCCGTCGCGGCGATCAGCGCGCCCGGCAGCAGCAGCCGCCAGCGCATCGGCACCTTGCGCGCGAAGGTCACCACTGCGGCGGTGGTGCCGGAGAACGCGGCGATCTTGTTGGTGCCCAAGGCGGTCTGCGGTGCGATGGCCGGAGCGACCAGGAACAGCGTCGGCAGAATGATCAGACCGCCGCCGCCGACCACGGCATCCACCCAGCCCGCCGCCGCGGCCGTCGGCAGCAATACCGCCCAGTCTGCGAAATCCACCGGCCGAGACAACCAGACGTCGGATGATCCGGCAAATCAGTGTGGGCACTTAGGCTGAGCGGGTGCGTCGATTCAGTCTGTGGCTGCGCGGGAAGCCGATGGTGGCCGACTCGATGCTCGCCCTCGCCCTGCTACTGCTCGATCTGGCGGTCATCCGCGACAAGGAACATCTCCCCCTGCACCTCGCACTGGCCGTGCTGGTGCCGCTGCCGGTGGTGTGGCGCCGGGCGTACCCGCGCGGCAGCGCCGCCGCCCTGCTCGGGCTGGCGATCGGCACCACCGTGGTCAGTCATGTGACCGGCGCGGACCTGGCGCCGCCGGCGCTGCTCGCGGTCGGCATCATGCTGTACACGCTGGTCGCCTACGTCGGCCGCCGGGAAGGACTGCTCTATCTGGCCGCGCTGGCCGTCGACGGCACGCTGTCGATCACGGTGCTGCACCAGACGGTCTGGGTCACAGCCGGATTCCTGGTCATGTTCTACGCGCTGTGCTGGACGCTGGCCGAATTCCTCGGCGCCCGCCACGCCTACGACCGGGAGGTGGCCGCGCGCCTCGCCGTCGCCGACTACGACCGGGACCGCAGCGCGCACGAGGCCGTCTCCATCGAACGCACCCGCATCGCCCGCGAACTGCACGACGTCGTCGCGCACGCGGTGAGCGTGATCATCGTGCAGGCCGACGGCGCCAAGTACGCGCTGCGCCGCGACCCCGATGCCGCCGAACAGGCGCTGAGCACCATCGCCGCCACCGGCCGCGACGCCCTGCGCGAACTACGCCGCACCGTCGCGCTGCTGCGCACCGAGCACGCCCCCGAGCAACTGCCGCAGCACGGCACCGCGGGGCTGGCCAAGGTGGTGGGCATGATGCGCAGCGCGGGGCTGGCGGTGGAGTTGGAGTTGACCGGCGAACTCGACGACGTCGCGCCGGAGGTGAGTCTCGGAGTCCACCGCATCGTCCAGGAGTCGCTGACCAACACCTTCCGCCACGCCGGGCCCGACCCGAAGGCCTGGGTCCGGGTGCGCCGCCGCGACGACGACGTCCTGGTCGAGGTCGACGATCTCGGTCACGCCGCCGAGGCCGCCGCTGCCACCGGCGCCGCCCGCACCGCCGATCCCGCTGTCCGCGCGGCATTGACCGGCAGCGGCCTCGGCCTGGTCGGCATGCGGGAGCGGGTGGCGGTTCTCGGCGGCACCTTGGAGGCGGGCCGCCGCGCCTCGGGCGGCTGGCGCGTGCGGGCCACCATTCCGCTCGAACGCGAGCCGATGGAGTAGGCCGCGCGGTGGCGGATAGATTGGGGGCGTGCCGATCACCGTTCTCGTCGTCGATGACCAGGAGCTCATGCGGGCCGGACTGAAAATGGTGCTCGGCGCCCACCCCGACGTGGAGGTGGTGGGGGAGGCCGACAACGGCGCCGCCGCGGTGGCCCGAGCCCGGGAACTGCGCCCCGACGTGGTGCTCATGGATGTGCGCATGCCGGTCGTCGACGGCGTCACCGCCACCGGCCAGATCCTCGAATCCGGTTGTGGCAGCCGGGTTCTGGTGATGACGACCTTCGACCTCGACGAGCACGCGCTGGGCGCGCTGCGGGCCGGGGCGAGCGGATTCCTGCTCAAGGACACCCCGCCGGAGGACCTGATCTCCGCCATCCGCAGCGTCGCCGCGGGGGACGCGGTGGTGTCGCCCAAGGTCACCAAGCGGCTGCTGGACCGGCTCATCGCCGACGATCCGGCGCGCATGCGCGATCCGTCGGTGCTCGATGTGCTCACCGTCCGCGAGCGGGAGGTGCTCGGCCGGATCGCCGCCGGGCGCTCCAACGCCGAGATCGCCGCCGAACTGTTCCTGTCCGAGGCGACGGTGAAGACGCACGTCGGCCGCGTGCTCACCAAGCTGAACCTGCGCGACCGGGTCCAGGCGGTGGTGCTGGCGTACGAGACGGGACTGGTGCGGCCCGGAGCGTGACCGGCGGCCCGGTTTCTCAGCGGGAACTCAGCCTCGGCGGGAGAAATCCGGGCATGCCGGACGTTGCACCGGTAGATCGTTTCGAAAGGATCGCCATGCCCGCCCTCTTGTTCGCTGTCTACCTGGTCGTCGAGATCGCCACCCTGGTCGTCGTCGGCCACCTGATCGGTGCCGTGCCGACGATCCTGCTGCTGATCGCCGGGTCAGGACTGGGCCTGATCCTGGTGCGCTCGCAGGGGCGCCGGGTCTTCGACCAGTTCCGCCGCGCCGGTCGCGGCGAGATCGCGCCCGGTACCGCCGTGGCCGACGGCGCGCTGGTCGCCCTCGGCGGCGTCCTGATGTTCGTGCCGGGCCTGATCACGTCGCTGTTCGGGCTGCTCCTACTGCTGCCCACCCGCGCGCTGCTGCGCCCGGTGGTGTCGGCCTTCGCTACCCGCCGCATCGATCGGCTGTCGATGGCGACCGGCTATCACGGCGTGGTCGTCGAACCCGGCGGCGAGGTCGTCGACGGCGTGGTCGTGCACCAGCACTACGACGACGGTCAGGGCGAGGGCCGTCGGATGCTCGACGGGCGCTGACCCGGCTCGCTCGGCCCGGGCGGGCGCCGGTGACGGTATGCGGCACACTGGACTGCCGTGAGTACCCAGTTGCTGGTCGGCGGACGCATCTACAGTTCCAGTTCACCCGACGCCACGGCGATGGCGGTGACCGACGGCACGGTGGTGTGGCTGGGTGCGGACCGGCCGGGGCGGGCCCTGTATCCCGACGCCGAGATCATCGAACTGGACGGGGCTTTCGTGGCCCCGGCGTTCGTCGACCCGCACGTGCACGTGACCGCGCTCGGCCTGCAACTGACCGGATTGGACCTGTCGCGGGCCACCTCGCTGGCGCACTGCCTGGAACTCGTGCGCGACTACGCCCTCGAACATCCGGGCGCCGTGCTCGGCGACGGCTGGGACGAGACCCGCTGGCCCGAGGGCAGGCCGCCGACGGCCGCGGAGATCGACGCCGCCGCCGGACCGGGCCGCTCGGTGTATCTGGTTCGCGTGGACGCACATTCGGCGGTCGCCTCGACCGCGCTGCTGGACGCCGTCCCCGGGGTCACCGCGGCGGCCGGCTACAGCCCGGGCGAGCCGCTGCGCGCCGAGGCCCATCACCTGATCCGCGCCAGCGCCCTCGACGGCCTGGACCGCTCGCACCGCGACCGCGCCCGCCGCGCCGCGCTCGACCACGCCGCCGCGCACGGCATCGTGGCCGTGCACGAATGCGCCGGACCGCAGATCTCCGGCCGCGCGGACGTCACCGAACTCCTCGAGTTCACCCACGGCGTGCAGGTGCGGGCGTACTGGGGCGAGGCCGTCGGCAGCGCCGAGCAGGCCCGCGCGCTGATAGATGACCTCGGGGTGCACGGGCTCGCCGGAGATCTGTTCGTGGACGGTTCGATCGGCTCGCACACCGCGTGGCTGCGCGCGCCCTACGCCGACCGCGACACCACCGGCGTCGGCTACCTCGACGCCGACGCGATCGCCGCGCACGTGCGCGCCTGCACCGAGGCGGGCATTCAGGCCGGCTTCCACGCCATCGGTGACGGGGCGCTGGAGGCTGTGGCGCAAGGGTTCTCGCGTGTCGCCGCCGAGCTGGGCGGTCCGGCCGTGGCGGCACGCGGGCATCGCGTCGAGCACGCCGAACTGCTCGACGCCGCGCAGATCTCGACGCTGGCCGCCTGCGGTGTGATCGCGAGTGTGCAACCCGGATTCGACGCCGAGTGGGGCGGCCCGGACGGCATGTACGCCACGCGGCTGGGCGCCGCACGCGCCGCCGCGCTGAACCCGTTCGCCGCCATGGCCGCCGCGGGGATCTCCCTCGCGATCGGCTCCGACGCGCCCGTCACCGCCCTGAACCCGTGGGAGGCCATCCGCGCGGCGGCCCACCACCGCACCCCCGGCCACCAGATCTCCCCCCGCGCCGCCTTCGCCGCCGCCACCCGCGGGGCGTGGCGGGCCGGCGGGGTCCGCGACGGCGTCGCGGGCACCCTGGTCCCCGGCGCCCCCGCCTCGTACGCCCTCTGGGACGCCGCCGACCTGGTCGTCGCCGCAGCCTCCGACAAGGTGCAACGCTGGTCCACCGACCCCCGCTCCCGAGTCCCCGGCCTCCCTCCCCTCACCCCGGGCACCAACCCCCCACGCTGCTTGCGCACCGTCCACCACGGCACCACCATCTACGAAGCCTGACCGCCTGACCGCCTGACCGCCTGACCGCCTGACCGCCTGACCGCCTGACCGCCTGACCGCCTGACCGCCTGACCGCGTGACCGCGTGACCGCGTGAGCGGGTGACCGCCTGACCGGGTGGCCGCGTGGCCACGTGGCCGGGGTGACGGACTGACCGCCTGACGCCCGGCAGCCTGTCGACGTGTCCGCCTGAGCAGCTGTCGGCTTGTCATGGCGAGCCGTGTGACCGCGTGAGTCGGGTGAGCTGCCTGGTCGCGTAGTCGACCGTTGGACTACTGCGAGGGGCGAATTGCGCGGATGTGGATGTCGGCGAGGGGCGGTTTCGTTAGGCGTCGGTGATGGTGGCCCGGTGGCCCGGTGGCCCGGTGGGCGGGTGGCCCGGTGGCCCGGTGGGCGGGTGGCTCGGTGGGGTGGCTCGGTGGGCTGGGCAGTTGGGCGTTGTGGTCGAAGGCTGTTCGTTGTGGTCGGTTGGCCGTTCGCGGGAGCTGGTTGGACGGCCCCCGGTCGGTGGTGGTCGTGGTGCGTCCGTAGCATCGACGCGGTGTCGAGCAGGGCGTCGTGGGCGGTGCGTGGGGGCCGGGGGAGCGCTGGGCGTTCGGAGTTCGTGGTGTCGCCGCTGTGCCGGGTCGGCCCGTTTGCGGAGGAAGCGTGAGTAGACGGCTGGGTCTCGGGAGAGGCGTGCCGGGCTCGTCCTCCGACGGACCGCGGCCGTCCGGCACCTCCGGCCCACGGCCTGGGGCTGCCGCCCCGCCGACCGACGGGCCCGCGAGGCGGGCCGCGCGACCGACCGGCTTGCGGGACTGGGCCGCCGGGCATCCGGTGTGGTGGCGCCTGGCCGGTGCCGTGGTCGCGGGATTGCTGATCTACGCGAGCTTTCCGCCGCGGGCCTGCTGGTATCTGGCGCCGCTCGGCATCGCCGTCCTGACCGTGGTGGTGCGCGGGCCCGGTGGGCTGCGCGGGGGATTCGGGTACGGGCTGCTGGCGGGTCTGGCGTTCTTCGTGCCGCTGCTGCCGTGGACGGGGGTCTACGTCGGCCCGGTGCCGTGGCTGGCGCTGTCGGCGGCGTGCGCGGTCTATGTGGGCCTGTTCGGGCTGCTGGCGCGGCTGGTCGGCGCGGCACCGGGCTGGCCGCTGTGGATCGCGGCGCTGTGGACGCTCACCGAGTGGGGCCGCTCCAGTTTCCCGTTCGGCGGATTCCCTTGGGGCCGTCTGGCATTCGGTCAGGCCGACGGGTGGTACCTGCCACTGGCCGCCGTGGCCGGTGCGCCCGGCGTGAGCTTCGCGGTGGCGCTCACCGGAACCCTGCTGGCGGCGCTGGCATTACGGGCCGCCGACCGCCGCAAGCCCAGATGGCTACCCGGGATTATCGCTGTCGCAACGGCTGTGGCTATCATCCCGGTTACCGGAGTGATCCTCCGGACCGCGCTGCCCGCCCCGGACGACGGTGACCGGCCGATCACGGTCGCCGCGATCCAGGGCAGCGTGCCGCGGCTGGGGCTGGACTTCAACGCGCAGCGCCGCGCGGTCCTCGACAATCACGTCCGCCGCACCGGGGAACTGGCCCGCGCGGTCGCCGCCGGGCAGGCCCGGCAGCCGGATGTGGTGATCTGGCCGGAGAATTCGTCCGATATCGATCCGCTGCGCAATGCCGACGCCGCGCGCGAGATCGGCGCGGTGTCCGCCGCGATCCACGCACCCATCCTGGTCGGCGCCGTCCTGGTGAACGCCGACGACACCACCACGAACTCGGTGCTGGTGTGGAACGGCCCGGCCGGACCGGGGGAGCGGCACGACAAGCGCATCATCCAGCCGTTCGGTGAGTATCTGCCCATGCGCGGGTTCTTCCGGCACTTCTCCGAATACGCCGACCGCGCGGGCTATTTCGTGCCCGGCCACGGCGACGGCGTGGTGCACGCGCAACCCGCGAGCGGGGGAGCGGCGGTCGCGATCGGCGTCGCCACCTGTTACGAGGTGGCCTTCGACCGCGCCTTCGAGGACTCCCTGCGCGCCGGTGCCCAGCTGCTGACGGTACCGACCAACAACGCCACCTTCGGCGACACCGAGATGACCTACCAGCAGCTGGCCATGTCCCGTGTGCGCGCCGTCGAACACGGGCGCGCGCTGGTGGTCGCGGCAACGAGCGGGGTCAGCGCGATCGTCACCGCCGACGGCGCGGTGGCCGGGCAGACCCCGAAATTCGTGCCCGCCGCACTGGAGGCGACGCTGCCGCTGCGCACCGCCACCACCCCCGCGACCCGGCTCGGCCCGCTGCCCGAACGCGGGTTGTGTATCCTTGCCGCGGCTGTTGTTGTGGCTGTGGCTATTCGACGGCGAATTTCGCCGCCGGAGCATCCGGTAGCCGAGGACGCCCTCGGCGGCCGCGCGCACCGCCGGTCGACCGCATCGGCACCCGCCGAGTAGCGAACACTGGTGGCACGGCCGGGCCGCTGCGGGCTTCACGCATCGGTTCGCGTTGCCGCACAGCGTTCGCCAAGTCATTGCTAGACCTGCTCAGCTTCGCCAGGGAAGTGCTTGAACTAGGTTTTCCGCTCGACATTGCTGTTAGCGAAGAGGTAGCTGACTAAAGCTCCTCTCCGCCAATGTGGTTCGAAGTGAAACATCTCGGCATCGCTACCGATCCGCCCGTCGCCATGCTCCGAATCATAGGGCGTGGATCACGTCCTACGGCGGGTGCGTGCGCGCACCCGCCGCAGCGTCGTTCTTGAGGGCTCGAGGAGTTGCGTCAACAGCGGCAGAACGGAGTGATTGATGAGGTCATTGGCCACCGATCGTGTAGCCCAATGCTCTTCTGGCGAATTCTCAGCACAGCCCTTCGACCTGTCGCCCGCGCAGACCGCCATCTGGTACGCCCAGCAACTGCAACCGGACGTCCCGCTGACCGTCGCGCAGTACGTGGAGATCCACGGCGACCTCGACGTCGGCCGCCTGCTCTACGCCATCGAACGATTCGGCGCGGAGGCCCAGGTCGGCCAGGTGCGACTGCTCGAGATCGACGGTGTCCCGCAGCAGATGGTCGATCCCGCGCGGCGTCCGGGCTGGGCGCGGATCGACCTGCGGTCCGAGGCGGACCCGAAGGCGGCGGCGCTGCGCTGGATGAACGAGCACGCCAGCAGCCCCATGGATCTCGAGCGCGACCCGCTGACGACCAATGTCGTGCTGCGCCTCGGCGCCCGCGACTACATCTGGTACTCCCGCGGCCACCACATCGTCATCGACGGATACGGCGCGATGAACGCGCTCACCCGCACCGCGGAAATATACACAGCCCTGGAGAACCACACCGAGCCGGTCGCGTCGCGCGCCACGCCGCTGGCCGACATCTACGCCGGTGAGTCGAGTTACCGGGAGACCAGCCGTTTCCGGTCCGACCGCGAATACTGGACCGAGCAGCTCGCGGGCGTCGGCGCGCCGATGAGCCTGTCCACCACGGGAATCGCCGCCGCGCCG
This sequence comes from Nocardia wallacei, assembly GCF_014466955.1. Taxonomy (NCBI): domain Bacteria; kingdom Bacillati; phylum Actinomycetota; class Actinomycetes; order Mycobacteriales; family Nocardiaceae; genus Nocardia; species Nocardia wallacei. The sequence continues at coordinate 3,636,709 of NZ_AP023396.1, forward strand.
CCCGACACCGGCCGCCGCATCGCCGCTGCGGTGCTGCCCGCCGCGGTCGAGGCCGATCTGGCCGCCGCCACCGGTACCTTCGGGACACAGAATTCCACCTTGTTCGTCGCCGCGCTGGCCTGCTACGTGCGGGCGGCCACCGGCAACCCTGATGTGGTGCTGAGCCTGCCGGTCTCGGCGCGCACCACCGTCGCGCTGCGCCGCTCGGCGGGCGTGGTGTCGAACGTGGTGCCGATCCGCATCCGCTTCGACCCCGCCACCACCGTGCGCGACGTGGTGAAGGCGGCCGAGTTGCAGATCACCGGCGCGCTGCGGCACCAGCGGTACCGGCACGACGACATCCGGCGCGACTGCGGTTACTCGCGCGACTCCCGGGGCTTCTTCGGCCCGATGGTCAACATCATGCTGTTCCACAGCGAGTTGCGGTTCGGCAGCCTGGTGGGTTCGCTGAACGTGCTGTCCACCGGGCCGGTGGAGGATCTGTCGATCAACCTCTACAACGGGGCAGGCAACCGCATCCACGTCGATTTCGAGGCCAACCCTCAGCTGTACCGCGGCGCGGAAGTGGAGCGCCACCACGGCCGGTTCCTGGACTTCCTGGCCCGGATGCTCGCCGCCGACCCGGCCACGCCCGTCGCCGCCGTGCCCGTGATCACCGCGGCCGAGCGCGAACTGGTTGTGCGGGAATGGAATTCGACGGCCGTCGCGCGGCAGGAGGGCACGCTGGCGAGCCTGTTCGCCGCGCGGGCCGCGGCCTGCCCCCGGGCCACGGCACTCGAATTCGGCAGCGAGACAGTGTCCTACGGCGAGCTGCACGAGCGCGCCAACCGGCTGGCGCGCGTGCTCGTCGCGCGCGGCGCGGGCCCGGACACGGTGATCGGACTGGCGCTGCGGCGCGGTATCGACCTGCTGGTCGGCATGTACGCGATCGTGCAGTCCGGGGCCGCGTACCTGCCCATCGACCCCGATCACCCGGCCGAGCGGATCGGGCACATGCTCGACCAGGCCCGCCCGCTGTGCGTGCTCACCGTGTCCGGTGACGCCCGCGCGCTGCCGGATACCGTCGCACGCCTCGACATCGATACCGCCGAGACCGCCGCGGTGAGCCCACTACCCCTGACAGACGCCGAGCGCCGCGCGCCGTTGCGGCCGGACCATCTGGCCTATGTGATCTTCACCTCCGGCTCGACCGGCCGGCCGAAGGGCGTCGGGGTGTCGCACGCCGCGATCGTCAACCGGTTGCGGTGGATGCAGCACGCCTACCCGCTGGACGAGACCGACGTGGTGCTGCAGAAGACGCCCGCCACCTTCGACGTCTCGGTGTGGGAGTTCTTCTGGCCGTTGCAGATCGGCGCACGGCTGGTGATCGCCGCCCCGGACGGGCACCGCGATCCCGCCTACCTGGCCGCCCTGATCGCCGAGAAGGGCGTCACCACAGCGCATTTCGTGCCGTCGATGCTGTCGGTGTTCGTCACCGACACCGACGTGCGCGGGTGCACCGGCCTGCGCCGGGTGTTCTGCAGCGGCGAGGCGCTGCCCGCCGCCACGGTGCGCGACTTCCGTGCCGCCCTGCCCGGCGCGTCGGTGGAGCTGCACAACCTGTACGGCCCGACCGAGGCCGCCGTCGACGTCACCGCGTGGCAGTGCGTGGCGGCCGACGACAGCGTGCCGATCGGCGCACCGATCTGGAACACCCGCACCTACGTGCTCGACGAGTACCTGCGCCCGGTCCCGCCGGGGGTGACCGGCGAGCTGTACCTGGCGGGTGTGCAACTGGCCCGCGGCTATCTCGCCCGGCCGGGACTCAGCGCCGAACGGTTCGTCGCGGACCCGTTCGCCGAGGAGACCGCGGGCCGCATGTACCGCACCGGCGACCTGGTGCGCTGGCGGTACGCCGACGGCACGGGTGTGCTGGAGTACCTGGGCCGCAGCGACTTCCAGGTGAAGATCCGCGGCGTCCGCATCGAACTCGGGGAGGTCGAGGCGGCGCTGACGGCCGACGACCGGGTGGCCCGCGCGGTCTGCGTCGCCCACCGCGGGCCCGGCGGCGACGAACTGGTCGCCTACGCCGTCGCCGCCCCCGCCGCTGCGGTGCGGGCCGCCGACCTGCTGTCCGGACTGCGCCGCACGCTTCCGGGCTATCTGGTGCCCGCGCACCTGATCCTGCTCGACGAGCTGCCGCTGAGCCCCAACGGCAAGGTGGACCGCAACGCCCTGCCCGCACCGGAAACCGGCCCGCGCCGGGCGCCCGGCCCGGCTGCCGGACCGCGCACGGCGCTGGAACGGCAGCTGACGGCGATCGTCGCCGAGGTGCTCGGCGGCGACGAGATCGGTGTCGAGGACAGCTTCTTCGACCTCGGCGGCAACTCGCTGTCGGCGGCTCGCGTGGTGGCCCGCGTCAACAGCGGTCTCGGCGCCGCCCTGACCATCCGGGACCTGTTCGAGGCGCCGACGATCGCGGCGCTCGCCCTCCGGCTCGACGCGCACGGCCCCGACACCGCCTCCCCGGCCCTCGGCGCGGCGGCACGGCCCGAGCAGCTCCCGCTCTCGCTGGCCCAGCAGCGGCTGTGGATCCTGAACCGGTTCGCCGAGCATCCGGCGGCGTACAACATGCCGCTCGCCGTCGAACTCACCGGCCCGCTGGATATCGAGGCGCTGCGCGCCGGGCTGCTCGATGTGCTGGACCGGCACGAGAGCCTGCGCACCACCTTCCCTGATGCCCCGATCTCCACGGCGCCCAACGCTTTCCAGGGCCCGATGCAGCTCGTCCATCCCGCCGCGGAGATCCCGCTGACACTGGACCCGATCGACGCCACCGGCACCGACGCACTCGCCCTGGCCACCGAGTACGCCGGGTACGGGTTCGACCTGCGCAGCCAGGCCCCGATCCGGGTGGCGCTGTATGCCACGGGCCCCGAGACGCACCTGTTTCTCGTTGTGCTGCACCACATCTGCGGTGACGGCTGGTCCATCGCGCCGCTGGCGCGAGATCTCGTGACGGCCGTGGCCGCGCGGGCGGCGGGCGCCGCACCACGCTGGCGGCCGCTTCCGGTGCAGTACGCCGATTTCGCCCTGTGGCAGCGCGAACTGCTCGGCGACGAGAACGATCCCGCCAGCGCGCTGTCGCGGCAGCTGGCGTACTGGCGTGCCGCGCTGGCGGACCTGCCCGATCAGCTGGATCTGCCGATGGACCGGCCGCGCCCGATGCGGCGCGACGCGGCGGGCGCCACCGTCGAATTCGCCATCCCGGCCGCCACCCGCCGTGCGATCGCGGACCTGGCCGCCGAGCGCGGCGTGAGCACCTTCATGGTGCTGCACGCGGCACTGGCCACCCTGCTCGCGCGGCTGTGCCACACCACCGACATCGCGATCGGCACGCCCATCGCGGGCCGCTCCGATCCGGCGCTCGACGACCTGGTCGGCATGTTCGTCAACACTCTCGTGCTGCGCACGGCCGTCGACCCGGCCGCCGGGTTCGACCGCCTGCTCGACCGCGTCCGCGAAACCGATCTGGACGCCTTCGCCAACTCCGACGTGCCGTTCGAGCGGCTGGTCGAGATGGTCAATCCCGCGCGCGACGCCGGGCGGCACCCGCTGTTCCAGGTGATGCTGTCCTACGAGAAGACCCCGGAATTGCGCTTGGATCTGCCGGGTGTGGCGGCCCGGGTGCTGCCGATGGACATCGCGGTCGCCAAATTCGATCTGCAACTGACCGTGCACGAGCCCGAGGGCGACGACGACGGCCCGCTGACAGCCGAATTCGGTTACGCCACCGATGTTTTCGACGCGGACACGGTGTCGGCGCTGGCCGGTCGGTTCGTCCGGCTGATCACCGCCGCCGTGGCCGCCCCCGAGGTCCCGGTGGGCGATCTGGCGCTCCTCGACGCCCGCGAGACGGGCAGGCTGGTGCCGATCCAGGGCGCGCCCGGCGTGCCGCCGATCACGCTGGCCCGGCTGCTCGCCGAGACCGCCGAGCGGCTGCCCGACGCCGTGGCCGTGCGCTACCTCGGCCGCGACACCACCTACCGGGAGCTGGACGAGGCGTCGAACCGGCTGGCGCGCGTGCTGATCGAGAACGGCGCCGGGCCCGAGATGGTGGTGGCGATCGCACTGCCGCGCGGACTGGACGCCATCACCGCCGTGTGGGCGGTCGCCAAGTCCGGCGCGGCCTACGTGCCGGTCGACCCCGGCTATCCCACCGACCGGATCGCGCACATGCTCGCCGACTCCGGCGCCATGCTCGGCCTGACCGACACCGAATGCGTTGCCGCCATGCCGGATTGGCCGGTCCGCCGGGGGCGGCACCGCAAGCAGGACGTGGACTGGCTGCTGATGGACTCCCCGGAGCTGGCGGCCGCGACGCGGCGCTGCGCGGTCACCGCCGTCACCGATGCCGACCGCTATCACCCGCTGCGTGTCACCCACCCGGCGTACCTCATCTACACCTCCGGGTCGACGGGCACGCCCAAGGCGGTGGTGGTGACCCACGCCGGGCTGGCCTCCCTCGCCCACGAGCAGATGCACCTGTTCGGGGTCACCGATTCCGCACGGACACTGCACTTCTCGTCCCCGTCGTTCGACGCCTCGGTGCTGGAGCTGCTGCTCGGCTTCGCGGCCGGCGCTACCGTCGTCGTCGCACCCGCGGGCCTGTACGGCGGCGCGGAGCTGGCGCGGCTGCTGCGCGCGGAGCGGGTGACGCACGCCTTCATCACCCCGGCCGCGCTGGCCACCGTCCCACCCGAGGGCCTCGAGGAGCTGGAGGCGGTCATCGTCGGCGGCGACGCCTGCCCGGAGGAACTGGTGCGGACCTGGACGGCCGGGCACCGCATGCACAACATGTACGGCCCCTCCGAGGCCACCGTCGCGGCCACCGCGACCGGCCCGATGTCCGCGGACGCCGCCGTCCCGATCGGCCTGCCGGTGCGCGGCATGCGGCTGTTCGTGCTCGACGGCCGCCTGCACCCGGTGCCGCCCGGTGTCCCCGGCGAGCTGTATCTGTCCGGGCCGGGCCTGGCCCGCGGCTACCTCGGGCGTCGTGGCCTGACCGCGCAGCGTTTCCTCGCCAACCCGCACGGCCGCCGCGGTGAACGCATGTACCGCACCGGCGATCTGGTGGTGGCCGACCGGGCCGGGCTGCTGCGCTTCCTCGGCCGCGCCGACGACCAGGTGAAGATCCGCGGCTTCCGCATCGAACCGCGCGAGATCGACCATGTGCTGCGCGAGCACCCGGGGGTGCGGTTCGCGCTCACCGTCGTTCATCACGGCGAGCACGGAAACGCCCGGCTCGCTTCGTATCTCACCGGTGACGGCGGGCTCGATCCGGCGGCGGTGCTGGAGACCGCGCGCCGGCGGCTGCCCGGCTACATGGTGCCCGCCGCGATCACGGTGCTCGACGAGGTGCCGATCGGCCCGTCGGGCAAGCTGGACCGCAAGGCGCTGCCCGAACCCGAGTTCTCGACCGCGGGCCCGTCGCGGGCGCCTGGCACCGATCTCGAACGCCGCGTCGCCGACGTGTTCGCGGCGGTGCTGGGGCACCCGATGCCCGGCGCCGAGGACAGCTTCTTCGACGCGGGCGGCAACTCCCTGCTGGCCACCCGCCTGACCGCGGCGCTGCACGCGGAGTTCGGCGTCGACCTGCCGGTGCGCGCGATCTTCGAGGCGCCGACGGTCGCGGGCGTCGCCGCGCAGCTGGCGCGGGCCCCGCGCACCCGCCGGACGCCGCTGTCGGTGCGGACGCCGCGCCCGGACCGGGTACCGCTGTCGCTGCCGCAGCAGCGCGTCTGGTTCCTCAACCGCTACGCGCCCGAATCCAGCGCCTACAACATCGCTTTCGTGCTCCGCATCGACGGCGAACCCGACATCGGCGCGCTGCGCGCGGCGGTGGGCGACCTGATGGTCCGCCACGAGGTACTGCGCACGGTGTTCCCCGAGGCTACGGGCTCGCCCGCGGGAACCGCCGCCTCCGGCGCCTACCAGCGGGTCCTGGAGCTGGACCGCTGCCTGCCCGCGCTGGAGTCGGTCGACACCGACGAGCCGGGCGCGGAGGCGGCACTGCGCGAGCTGGCGCGGCGCGGGTTCGACCTGACCCGCGAGATCCCGCTGCGGACCACGCTGTTGCGCACCGGCCCGCGCCGCCACCTGCTCGGCATCGTGCTGCACCACATCGCCGCCGACGGCTGGTCGCTGATACCGCTGACCCGGGACCTGGCCGTGGCCTACACCGCCCGCCGCGGCGGCGCCGCCCCCGCGTGGCCGCCGCTGCCGGTGCAGTACGCCGATTTCAGCCTGTGGCAACGCGATTGCCTCGGCGACGAAGCCGACCCGACCAGTTCCGCCGCCGACCAGTTGTGGTTCTGGCGGGAGACGCTGGCGGACCTGCCCGAGGAACTGCCGCTGCCCTACGACCGGCCGCGCCCCACGCAGCCCACCCAGCGCGCCGGGACGGTCCGGTTCGAGGTGCCGGGCGAATTGCAGCGTGCGCTGGACGCGCTCGCCCGCAGCCAGGGCGTGAGCCTGTTCATGGTGCTGCGCTCGGCGCTGGCCGTGCTGCTGCGCATCACCACCGGCGGCCGCGACATCGTGATCGGCACCCCGGTCGCCGGGCGCACCGACCCCCAGCTCGACGACCTGGTCGGCATGTTCGTCAACACGCTGATGCTGCGCTCGGACGTCGACCCGGACCGCCGCTTCGTCGACCAGCTGCTCGCCGACCGCGACGGCGAACTGGCGGCGATGGCGCACGCCGAACTGCCCTTCGAGCGCATCGTGCAGGAACTGGGGCGCGGCGCCGGCGCCCTGCGCCCTCTGCTGCAGGTCGCGTTGACCGTGACGGACGGCCGGATCCCAGCGCTGGAACTGCCGGGCCTGCGGTTACACGCCGAGGAACTCGACATCGCCACCGCCAAGTTCGACCTGGAGCTGCGGGTGCGGCCCGAACCCGGCGCGCCGGACCGGACGTTCGAATTCGTCTACGCCGCAGAACTGTTCGACGCGCGGACGGTGCGTACCCTGGCCGACCGGTTCGCCATGGTGCTGGCCGCCGTGACCGCCGACCCGCGGATCCGGGTGCGCGACGTCGATGCCCGCACCGAGCGCGAGCGCACGCGGCTCACCCCCGCCCGCGGTCCGGTGCCGACCCCGCAGTGCAGTCTGGCCAACTACTTCATCGCCACCGCGCATCTGCATCCGCATCGCGTCGCCCTGCGCTCCGGCGCGGTCGAACTCACCTACGCCGAGGTCGACCAGTACTCGAATCGCCTGGCGCGGGCGCTGATCCAGCGCGGCCTGGGCGCCGGTGACCGGGTGGCGATGGGCCTCACCCGCTCCATCGAGTCGGTGGTGACGATGGTGGCGGTGGCGAAATCGGGCGCGGCGTTCGTCCCGGTGGACCCGAACTATCCGACCGACCGGGTCCGGCACATGCTGACCGACTCCGGCTGCGCGACCGGCATCACGCTGGCCGCCCACCGCGACCGGCTGCGCGCGGCCGCCGCGGGCGGGCGCGACACCCGCTGGCTGCTGCTCGACGATCCGGACATGATGGCCGAGATCGAGCGGCACGATCCGGCCACGGTCACCGACGCCGACCGGGTCCGCACGGTCTGGACCGCCGATCTGGCGTATCTGGTCTACACCTCGGGATCGACCGGCAAACCGAAGGGCGTGGCCGTCACCCACGCCGGGCTGTCCAACTTCGCCGACGAGATCCGCGACCGGATGCGCGTCGAACGTGATTCGCGCACACTGCATTTCGCCACCCCGAGCTTCGACGCGGCGATCTTCGATCTGCTGCTGGCCGTCGGGTCGGGCGCCACCATGATCATCTGCCCGCCCGATGTCTACGGCGGCGACGAGCTGGCGGAACTGATGGACCGCGAACGGGTCAGCCACACCTTCCTGACCCCGGCCGCGCTGGCCACCATCGACCACGAGCGCTGGCCGCTGCCGCACCTGAAGTCGCTGGTGGTCGGCGGCGAGGCGCTGAGTGCGGAGCTGGTGTCGCGCTGGGCGCCCGGCCGCCGCATGCACAACGGCTACGGCCCGACCGAGACCACCGTGGTCATCACCGCCACCGACCCGCTGCGCGCGGGCACGCCCATCACGATCGGCACCCTGTTCCGGGGCGCCCGCGCGCTGGTGCTCGACGAACGGCTGCGCCCGGTGCCGGTGGGTGTGCCGGGTGAGCTGTATCTGGGCGGTCAGGCGCTGGCCCGCGGCTACTTCGACCGATTCGCGCTCACCGCGGCCCGGTTCGTCGCCGACCCGTACGGGCCCGAGGGCGCCCGCATGTACCGCACCGGCGACGTGGTGCGCTGGAACGACCACGGCGAGATCGTGTACCTGGGCCGCACCGACCACCAGGTCAAGATGCGCGGCTTCCGGATCGAACTGGACGAGATCAGCGAGGTGCTCACCGCGCATCCCGCGATCCGCTTCGCGCACACCGAGGTTCGCCGGATCGCGGGCACCGACCGGATCGTGTCGTTCGTGCAGCCGCTCGACGCCGCCGCACTCGACCTCGACGGGGTGCGCGAGCACGTCGCGCGACATCTTCCCGCGCACATGGTTCCGAGCAGTCTCACCGTGCTCGACACCATCCCGCTGACACCGGTCGGCAAGCTGGACCGCGCCGCACTGCCGCAGCCGCGGCTGCTGGGCACCGCCTCTCGCGAACCGGCGACCGCCTCCGAACGCCTGGTCGCCGGTGTGGTGGCCGACCTGGTCGGCGCCGAATCGGTCGGCGCCGACGACAACTTCTTCGAGGTCGGCGGCAACTCGCTGCTCGCCACCCAGTTGGTGGCGCGCCTGGCCGCGGCCACGGGGACGCGGCTGGAGGTGCGCGCGGTCTTCGCCACCCCGACCGTGGCCGCGCTGGCCGCCCGGCTGGACAGCGGCCCCGGCGCCGACGGCACACCCGAACTGGCCCGGCGCACCCGGCCGCAGCGGGTGCCGCTGTCGGCGGCGCAGCGGCGGCTGTGGTTCCTGGAGCGGTTCAACGACTCCGGCGGCGACGAGATCGCGGGCGTCTACAACGTCCCCGTCGCGCTGCGGCTGCGCGGCGCGCTCGACATCGCGGCCCTCGAGGCCGCCCTGCACGCGGTGCAGCGCCGCCACGAGACCCTGCGCACCGTGTTCCCCGAACTCGAGGGCGAGCCCTTCCAGCACGTCCTCGATCCGGCCGCGGCCGCCGCGCCACTGCCCGTCACCGCGCTCGCCGAGGCGGACGTGGCGGCGGAGGTCCGCCGTTTCGCCGCCGCCGGGTTCGATCTCGCGACCACGGTCCCGGTGCGGGCGCGACTGCTGCGCCTCGCCGCCGACGACCACGTGCTGGTGCTGGTCGTCCATCACATCGCCATGGACGGCTGGTCGCTGGAGCCACTGGCCGCCGACGTCGCCACCGCCTACCGCGCGCACGCGGCGGGCGCTGCGCCGCAGTGGCCGGACCTGCCGGTCCAGTACGCGGATTACACACTGTGGCAACGCGATACGCTCGGCAGCGAGGACGATCCCGACTCGACGGCGAGCCGCCAGCTCGACTACTGGCGCCGCACCCTCGACGGACTGCCCGAACTGCTGACCGTGCCCGCCGACCGTCCCCGCCCGCCGGTGCCCAGCTACCGCGGCGGCACGGTCGACTGCGAGATCGACGCGCGGACGCACCGCGAACTGCGGGCGGTGGCCGGGCAGCACGGCGTCACCATGTTCATGGTGCTGCACGCCGCACTGGCGACCCTGCTGCACCGGCTGACCGCGGGCGACGACATCGCCGTCGGCACCCCGATCGCCGGGCGCGGTCACCCCGCACTGGATCCGATGGTCGGCATGTTCGTGGGCACCCTGGTGCTGCGCACCCGCATCGACGGCGGCGCCTCCTTCGCCGACCTGCTGCACGCGGTGCGCGACACCGACCTGGAGGCGTTCGCGCACGCAGACGTGCCGTTCGAGCGGCTGGTCGAGGTGCTCAATCCGGCCCGCTCGCGATCGCATCACCCGATGTTCCAGGTGATGCTGTCGGTGCGGAACCAGCCGGTGCGCGTGCTGGAGTTGCCGGGCCTGCGCATCGAGGCCGCCGGCGCCGACCCGGGCATCGCCAAGTTCGATCTGCAGTTCACCCTCACCGAGTCGTGGCGGTCCCCGGCCGGGGAGCGGGAACCGGGCGGCATCACGGTGTCGGTGAACTTCGCCCGCGACCTGTTCGACGACGCGACCGCCGCGGCGCTGGGCCGGAGGTTCGCGCGGCTGCTGACCGCGGCGGCCGCCAATCCGGCGCTGCCCGTGGGCGATCTGGAACTGCTCGACGCCGCCGAGTGGTCCGGCCTGGCGCCGGTGCGTGGACCGGCCGCCGATCGTCCCCGCACCTTCCCGGAGGTGTTCGAAGCGGCGGTCGCGGCCGACCGCAAGGCGGTGGCCGTGCGCGCGGGTGACACGCAGATCACCTACGACGCCCTCGACCGGTGGACCAACCGGCTGGCCCGGGTACTCATCGGGCTGGGCGTCGGCCCGGAAACCCTGGTGGCGCTGGGCATTCCGCGGTCCGCGGAGTCGGTGGCGGTCACCCTGGCCGTCGCCAAGGCGGGCGCGGCGTTCGTGCCGGTCGACCCGAACTACCCCGAGCACCGCATCCGCCACATGCTCACCGATTCCGGTGCGGCCCTGGGCATCACGCTGTCGGCGCACCGGGAACGGATGCCCGACGGCACGCGGTGGACGGTGCTCGACGCACCGGCGTTCCGGCGGCGGGTGCTGCGCGCCTCCGACGCGCCGATCACGGCGGGCGAGCGGCTCGGCACGTTGCGCACCGACAACCCGGCCTACGTCATCTACACCTCCGGGTCGACCGGCGTCCCCAAGGGCGTGGTCGTCACCCACGGCGGCCTGTCCAACTTCGCCGCCGAGACCGCGCAGCGCTTCGACGTGCGGCCCGGCTGCCGCATCCTGCATTTCGCCACGCCGAGCTTCGACGCGGCGATGCTGGATCTGCTGTTCGCGCTGGGCGGCGCCGCCACCCTGGTGATCACCCCGCCCGGGGTGTACGGCGGCGCCGACCTGACCCGGGTGCTGACCGAGGAACGCATCACCCACGCCTTCATCACCACGTCCGCGCTGGGCACCGCCGACCCGGCCGGGGTCACCGAGCTGCGGCACGTGCTGGTCGGCGGGGAGGCTCTGCCGCCGGACCTGGTGGCCAGGTGGGCGCCGGGCCGCAACCTGCACAACGTCTACGGCCCGACGGAGACCACCATCGTCACCGTCATCTCACCGCCGATGACGCCGGGCGGGACCATCACCATCGGCGAGCCGATCCGGGGCGTGCACGCGGCGGTACTGGACTCCCGCCTGCACCCGGCGCCGGTCGGCGTCACCGGTGAGCTGTATCTGGCCGGTCCGGCGCTGGCCCGCGGCTACCTGCGGCGGCCGGGCCTGACCGCGCAGCGGTTCCTGGCCAATCCGTTCGGCAAACCGGGCGAACGGATGTACCGCACCGGTGATCTGGTGCGGTGGATCGACCGGGCCGGGCATCGGGAGCTGGAATACGTCGGCCGCACCGACCACCAGGTGAAGATCCGCGGTTTCCGGATCGAACTCGGCGAGATCGACACGGCCCTGGCCCGGCACCCGGACGTGGAGTTCGCCACCACCCTCGGCCACCGCACCCCGGCCGGGGCGACCGCGCTGGTGTCCTACGTCAAGCCCTACCCGGGGCGCACGCCGACACCGGCCGCGCTGCGGGCCCACACCGCCGAGCTGGTGCCGAATTACATGGTGCCGCAATCGATCACGCTGCTGGACCGGCTGCCGCTCACCCCGGTCGGCAAACTCGACCGCACCGCCCTGCCGGAGCCGGTCTTCGGTCCCCGCACCGGCTACCGGGCCCCGGCCACCGCGACCGAGACGGCACTGTGCAGGGCCTTCGCCGACGTGCTCGGCGTCGACACCGTGGGCGCCGACGACGGGTTCTTCGAACTGGGCGGCAACTCGCTGCTGGCCACCAAGGTGGTCGCGCAGCTGCGGGCGGCGGGCATCGAACTGCCGGTGCAGGTGATGTTCGGCGAGTCGACCCCGGCCGCCATCGCGCGCCGGCTGGCGGACTCGGCGGGTGACGCGCTGGCGCTGGCGCTCGAGCCGCTGCTGCCGATCCGGCCGGTCACCGATTCCGGTGCGGCGCCGCTGTTCTGTGTGCATCCGGCGATCGGGCTGGCCTGGTGCTATTCGGGCCTGCTCGCGCATCTGCCCGCCGACCGTCCGGTGTACGGCCTGCAGGCCCCGCACGTCAGCGGCGGCGACGACCACAACTCGCTGGCCGAGGCCGCGAAAGACTATGTGGCACAGATCAGGTCGGTCCAGCCGGAGGGGCCGTACCACTTACTGGGCTGGTCGCTGGGCGGCCTGATCGCGCAGGAGATGGCGGTGCAGTTGCAGCGGGCGGGGGAGCGGGTGGCGCTGCTGGCCATGATGGACAGCTATCAGCTCTCCGACGAATGGCTCGAGCACGCCATCCCCGGCGTCGCCGACATCATCGGCGAGTTCGGCAGCGATCTGCTCGGCGGCGACCACGCCGTCGACCCGCGGCTCACGCTGCACGACGCCGCCGACCTGCTGCGCAACCGGCCGGGCCCGTTCGCGGCGCTCACCGTCGAGCACCTGCAGCGCCTCTACACCGGGTACGCCAACGGCGCGGTGCTGGCGCACGGCTTCCGGCCCCGCATGTTCGACGGCGATCTGTTGTTCTTCACCGCCGCCGACGACGAGATCAACCGCGCCGACCCGGCCCGGTGCGCCGCGGCCTGGCAGCCGTTCGTCACCGGCACGGTCGAGGAGTGGAAGGTGCGCTGCCGCCACTCCGGGATGACCACCCCGGAGGCGCTGGCGATCATCGGCCCGGCACTGCGGGAACGCCTGGGCGACAGCACCGTTGGCGGCGGCACGGCGCCGCACGACGCAGGAGCCGACGACGCGAAGGAGGATCGGGTATGAGTCTGGCGGTGGAGGTCGGCGGCCTGGTCAAGTACTACGGCCGGGTGCGCGTCCTCGACGGGATCGATATGGACGTACCGGCGGGCACCGTGATGGGCCTGCTCGGCCCCAACGGCGCCGGCAAGACCACGACCGTGCGGATCGTGACCACGCTGCTCGCGCCGAGCGCGGGCACCGTGCGGGTCGCGGGGGTGGACGTGCTGCGCGATCCGGCCCGCGCCCGCACCCGCATCGGGCTGTCGGGACAGTACGCGGCGGTCGACGCGAATCTGTCCGGGTTCGAGAACCTGCGCATGGTGGCCCGGCTGTACGGCATGTCGCACCGGCAGGCGGCCGAGCGCGCCACCGAACTGCTGTCGGCGCTGGGTCTCGAGCATGCCGCGGACCGCCGCGCGGGCACCTACTCCGGTGGTATGGCCCGGCGCCTGGATCTCGCGGGCGCGCTGGTGGCGCGGCCGGCGGTGGTGGTGCTGGACGAGCCGACCACCGGCCTGGACCCGCGCGGGCGGCTGGACATGTGGCGGGTGATCGGCGATCTCGTCGACGACGGCACCACCGTGCTGCTCACCACCCAGTACCTGGAGGAGGCCGATCTGCTGGCCGACCGCATCACCGTCATCGATCGCGGGCGGGTGATCGCGCGCGGCTCGGCCGACGAGCTGAAGACCGCCATCGGCGGAGACCGGCTCACGGTGACGCTGGCCTCCGGTCAGGACCCGCGGCCCGCGCTGTCGGTGCTGGCCCAGGTCGGTGTCGGCGAGCCCGCGCACGAGCCGGGCAGCGAGCAGGTGTCGGTGGTGGTGGGTGAGGGCTCGCGGACCATGGTCGAGGCGTTGCGCCGCCTCGACGACGCCGGGGTGTGCGTACTGGACGCGGACGTGCACCGGCCCAGCCTCGACGATGTGTTCCTGTCGCTGACCGGCACGCCCGCCGCGACTGCCGCCGAATCCGAGAAAGCCGATGTAGCAGAGGAGATCATGTCGTGAAGACCGCCCAGCTCGACGCGGATTCCGTTGCGGAGCAAGCCGATCCGGCGCCGGAGCCGGCCGGCCGGGCACCGGAGCGCGGCGTCGCCGAGATCGCCGCGCCGGTGCGGGTGTTCCGCGACAGCGCCATCGTCGCCTACCGCAACCTGGTGACCATCCTGCGCGTGCCGACATTGCTGGTGACGGCGACCATTCAGCCGCTGATGTTCGTGTTCCTGTTCGCCTACATCTTCGGCGCGTCGCTGGGCGGCAGCCAGTACCGCGAATTCCTGCTGGCGGGCATCTTCACCCAGACCGTCGCCTTCAACGCGGCGTTCACCACCGTCGGGCTGGCCAACGATCTGCAGAAGGGCATCATCGACCGGATGCGGACCCTGCCGATGTCGCGCCTGGCGGTGCTGATGGGCCGCACCCTGTCGGATCTGATGGTGAACGTGCTGGCGCTGGCGGTGATGGTCGGCTGCGGCTATGTGGTCGGGTGGCGCATTCACGGCGGAATGGTGGACGCCGCACTGGCTTTCGGGGTGATCCTGCTGTTCGCGTTCGCGATGTCGTGGGTGGGCGCGCTGACCGGGTTGCTGTCGCCGAGTGTGGAGGTGGCGCAGAGCGCCGGGCTGATCTGGCTGTTCCCGCTGACCTTCATCTCCTCGGCGTTCATCTCGAGCGAGACGCTGCCCGGTCCGCTGCGCACGATCGCGGCCTGGAATCCGATCACCGCGGTGGCCGCCGCGGGCCGGGAACTGTTCGACAACGGCGCGCCGCCGTCGTTCGCGCCGCCGCACGGCTGGCCCGCCGATCACTGCGTCGCCTACGCGGTCGCCTGTTCCCTGGCGATTCTCGCGGTGGCCGTGCCGCTGGCGTTGCTGCAATATCGCAAGGTCGCCAGTCACTGACCGGTAGTACGCGAATGCCCCCTCGGTCCCGGACCGAGGGGGCATTCGTTCGTCGCGGGATCAGCGCCCGCGACGGGTCTTGAGCAGCTCCAGGCGCTCCTGCAGCAGCTCCTCCAGTTCGTCCTTGGACCGGCGCTCCAGCAGCATGTCCCAGTGGGTGCGCGGGGGCTTGGTCTTCTTGGGCTCCTGGGTGGTGCCTTCGATCAGGATGCCTTCCTGGCCGTTGCGGCACAGCCAGGTGGGTGGGATCTCGGCGTCGTCGGCGAAGGGAACGTCGAATTCCTCGCCGTTGTCGGTCCGGTACCGCGCCACCCGACGCGGCGCCAGGTCGTGGTCGCGGTCGGTCTCGTAGCTCACCGCTCCGAGCCGGCTGCCTCGGAGTACGCGATCTGCCATGGTGTGCGGTCCTCTCTAGCCTGTCGGCAACGCTCCTACAGGTGTAGCAACGCGCGACGGCATACTTCAGTTCCCGGCGACGGTCAACCCCAACATTCTAGTCGTCTGCCGCACGTCACGTCACCGGGGTGCCGCGAGCCCGCGTGCCACTGGTGCGGGGTAGTACTGGTGCGGGGTAGTACGGGCGTGCGGCGGGTTGGCCCGGCGAGTCGTTTGCGTTCGGCTCGCGCGAGGCTATCGTGTCCGGCGTGCTTTGTACGCCCAGGTCAGGTCGTAATGCCCCGGATCGCCGAATGTCCTGCCTGTGGTGCGGGCGTGAGATCGCCGAATCGGAGGTGGGGCGGCGGCGCCGGTACTGCCGCCAGTCCTGCCGGCAACGGGCCTACGAGCACCGGAAAGGCTTGGAGGGCACCGGAATTCCGGAGGATGCGGTGGTCCTCAGCGCCCAGGAGGCCGCCGATCTGGCCGACCGCTGGTTCGCCGCCCGCTGTGCCGCCGAGGACGTCGCCACCGCGGTGGCCGAGGGCGCCGACGCCGCCGAATTGGCAGAATTGACCGCCACTCTCGTCGCGCTCACCAAGGACGCCGAACGTCTTCGCTGACCGGCTCGCGGGATCGCCCGGGCAGGAGACCGCTGTCGGCGGCGTCGCCGATCGTCACCGCACGCGAGTCGGCAGCGGCAGTCGTGGGTTCCCCGGTGTGGAGCAACACGGTCCCGGCGCGGGCCTCGCGGCGGGCACGCAGCGTGATGGCCAGGACCGCGGCGGTACCGATCGCGATCAGTCCGCCCGCGGTGAGGACCGTGACCCGGCCGGGGCGTAGCAGCGGCTCGGCGTGCAGGGCCTGCCGCAGCAGTACCGCGAGCACTCCGGCGGAGCCGATCGCGAGTACGCCGACGATCCGGGCGCGGACGCGTTCGGTGAGCCACGGATGCCGCCGCGCGAGCCAGGCCAGCACGACCGCCGCGGCGAGGAGCACCTGGATCGCGTGCAGACCGGCGAAGTGCGGCACGCGCAGATCGCCGCCGTGGGTACTCCAATGGGTGAGCGGCATGGTGTCGCCGCCGTCGCGCAGCGGGTCCGGCGTGTGGGTCACGGTGTGCCCGGCGGCGAGCGGGACCGGGCGGCCGTCGGCGTCGCGGGCGGTCTGCTCGCCGGTGAATCCCATCAGATATCCCAGCGCCATCCCGGCCACCGCGAGTGCCAGTCCGGCGTGGATCGCGCGCGTGGCAGGGCGGTCGAGGATCCGCTGCCAGGCGAGCACGAGCACGATCACCAGGTTCGCCACGAACAGCCCCGGCACCCCGGAGGCGAAGACGATCTGCCCGATGTCGTTGACGCGGTCGGTGTGGTCGGCGTTGAAATGGCTGAAGGTTCCGCGCGCGGCCTGCAGCACGATGAACCCGACGTCCACGAACCCGGTCACCGCGAATACCGTGCCCATCCACCAGGTGGCCCGAGAGCCCTTGTGCGGCAACGACAACAGCCACGCCAGCGTGCCGGAGTAGAGCAGAAACGCCAGCCCGAACTTGAACGGTTTCAGCCACACCGACTCGCCGAGCAGCTGCCGCTCGTCGACGGCCATGGCCACGAGCGAGAACAACGTCAGCACGCCCATGGCCCCGGTGGACACGAGCAGCGGCCGATGCCAACGCCGCAGGGGGGCAACGATAACAGCGGTGGAATTCATACCCCGACGCTAGGAAGCGCGACCCCGCGCCGACGTCCCCCGCGGGTGCCGTCCACACCCGCTACCCGGGTACTAGAATCCACCGTAGGCACCTACCGGCGGTGGATTGTCCGGCGGAAGCGGCTGCCCGGCAGCGTGATTCACGCGGCGTACCCAGGTCCGATATCCGCGAGCCCCCTCATCGGGCCCACGGTGTCAGTCCCGCAGTCCGCCGACGTCGATGCCGCGGGCGAGCAGCCACGGGACTGGGTCGATCTTGTCGCCGTTGTCGTGGGTCCAGACCTCGTAGTGCAGGTGCGGACCGGTGGAGAAGCCGCGATCGCCGACGGTGGCGATGATGTCGCCGGCGCGGACCTGCTGCCCGACGGCGGCGAGGATGTCGTTGACGTGACCGTAGACGCCGACGGTGCCGTCGTCCTGCAGCACCCGCACCCACATGCCGAATCCGGAGGCGGGCCCGGCCTCGATGACCACGCCGTCGGTGACGGCGGCGATGGGTGCGCCGAGCGGCTCGGCGAAGTCGATCCCGGCGTGCAGGGCGCCCCACCGCATGCCGAACAGTGAGCTGACGGCGCCCGCCACCGGACGCACGGTGAGCGGCCGGGTGTCCTTGGCGGACTTGGCCATCGGCCACGGCGCGGGCGGTTGCGGTGCGGCGGCGGGCTGGTCCTGCGAGATCGGTGCGGCGGCCGGCGCGGGCGCCGGCGTCTGCTGCACCGCGGCCAACCCGGCGGCCGAACTCTCGCCGTGGCTGTCGACGATGGCGAAGGCCCCGGCGGAGGCGCCGACGACGGCGGTGAGCGCGACGGCACGGGCTGCGCGCCGGGCCCGCCGCAAAGGTAACGGAACGGTCACGGGCATGCTGCGAACCTACGACAGATCGCGCCGGGTTCCCTCCTTCTGTCGCGACCGTCACAGCACGGCGAAATCCCGGTTGATCTATCACGGTCCGATAACGGCCCGCAGGTAAGGGCGCTGCGACCGGGGCGGATCGCGTCGCGCCGCGACCTTGACCGGACTCCGCCCGAACCAGCATTCTATTTCAGTGCCCACTAACGGAGTCCGGGCTTTGACCGCTCTGGCCGATCCCACCCGGCGCGCGATCTTCGAGGCGCTGCCGCAGGCGCCGCGTGCGGTGGGGGAGCTGGCCGCGACGGTCGGTGTCAGCAGTTCGGCGGTGTCGCAGCATCTGCGCGTGCTGCGCGAGGCGCGACTGGTGATGGTCCGCCCCCGGGGCAACCGGCGGCTGTACTCGCTGGACCCCCGCGGTCTCGCCGACGCCCGCGACTATCTGGAGCAGTTCTGGCCGAGCGCACTCGCGGCCTACTCGGCGGCGCTGTCGGAAGCCGGCGGCCCGCGGCCGCCGCGGCCGTAGCATTGCGGCCGGTCGGCCAGCCGCTATCCGACGCGCCGGAAGGTGGCGCTGCGGCGGTCGGTGTCGGTGCCGGGCCAGGGCCGCCGGCGCAGTTGCTGGTCGACGGCGTCGATCACCTCGGCGACGCTGATCTCCAGCAGGCCCGGGTCGGGGGTGTCGGCGTGATGGTCGCCGGTGCGGCCGGCCCACAGCACGACGTGCCGTCCCAGCAGATGCGGCGGGGGGCCGCTGTGGCTGGGCGCGGTGGGACCGAACAGCAGCACCGTGCGGGTGCCGAAGGCGGTGGCGAGGTGGGCGACGCCGGTGTCGCCGCACACCACCAGCGCGGCCTCGGCCACGGTGGCCGACAGCTCGATGAGATTCTGCTGCCCGGCCAGGACGTGCCGATGCGGCAGCCCGGCGCGGGCGGCGATGTTCAGCGCGATCTCGCGTTCGAATTCGTCGCCGGTGAGCACCACTTCGCGGCCCTGCACCAGCAGGTGCCGGACGACGGCGGCGAATCGCTCCGGCGGCCAGCGCCGCGCGGGCGAACCGGCACCGATGTGCACGACGACGCAGTCGCGGTGGCTGGTGGTGGCGACCGGCGGCACGAGTCCGAGGTTGCGGCGGTCCGCGGCGATGCCGCCGGCTTCGAGCAGGTGACACCAGCGGTCGACGTCGTGCATGTCCTGCTGCCAGGCCGGTCCGGCCAGCTCGGGAAAGGCGGGGTTGCGGTAGGTGAGGATGCGGGCCGGGTTGGTCTTGACCAGTTCCACGATGCCTTCGGTGCCGGCGCCGTGCAGATTGACCGCCAGCGCGGGCGCCTCGCCGTCGTAACGCAGGCTCTCCGCGTCCGGGGTGGGCACCATCGCGTCGACGGAAGCGATGAGATCCACGATCGGCCTGAGCCGATGCGGCGCGGCGAGCGCGATGTGATCGTGTGGCCTGGCCCGGCGCAGCGCGCGGAGAGCCGGGACCGCGGTGAGCAGATCACCGAGTCCGCGTGCGCGCAGCACGAGTACAACCGCCACCCTCGTCTCCTAGCCATCCACCGAGCGACCCACGACAACAAACCCACTTCGCCCCCGCGCCCGGGGCGCGGCACGGACTCGGGAGAGCCACTTGGAGAGGACTACCCGAGCGCTGGGAACGCGAAACGCGTAATCGCAGCGAGATCTGCCGTCTCCGCCGGTCGGTCGGGACGGCTCGCACGGGATGGTTGCGACACAGCCTCACCGAACCGGGTTCCCGCTCGGCGGCGATCCAATCGGGGAAGGGCGGTACGGGTTCCGGCGCATCCTCCGAACGGCCGCGAATTTTCCTACTACCGAGTGTCGTTGGCGGGGGTGCGATCAACTACGCTGTGCAGTCATGACATTCGTCTACAACCTGGTGGTCGCGACCCACGTGCTGGGTCTGGCCGCGGTCATCGGCGGGTACGCCTCGGCCCGGCCGAAGGTGAACGAGGTGATGGTCTGGGGTGCGCGGGCGCAGATCCTCACCGGCCTGGTCCTGGTCGGCATGGCCGAGAGCATCGACTCGCTGGGCAAGGATCCGGTGATGGCCAAGGTGGTCGTCAAGCTGGTGATCGCGGTGGCGGTCGCGGGTCTGGCCGAGGTCGCGCACGCGGATGCCAAGCGCGGCAAGGTGGTCGGGTGGATGGCCGACGCCGCGGGCGCGCTGGCGATCGTGAATGTCCTCGTGGCGCTGCTGTGGACGTGACTGCTGTGGACCTGACCGCTGTGGACGTGACCGCGCCGGATACGGCGGGCTCGCGGCGATAGCGCGTTGACATCCACTGAGACGACGCTCACACTCGTGTCTGTATTCGGGCCCGCCGGTACAGGTTAACGGGCGGTTCCGGTCGTCCGGCCCACAGCGCGTGAGGGACAACGATGTCCAGCGGAGACCACGACCATCTCCCCGTCACCGCGATGCCTCGCGCGCCGGTGCCCGGTCTCGTGCGTCCGCCGGTGGCCACCCCCGGATTCGCTGCGCCGGCGGGGGAGTTGGATCGCTTTGCGCGGCACCGGTTGTCGCTGTACGGCAGCTGGCTGTGGTGGCGGCTGGACCGTGCCCAGCGCCGCGGCCTGACCCGCCGCGAACTCGTGCGGATACTCACCGCGGGCATGTGCGCCCAGTCGGTGCTGTCGTTGCTGCCGCGCCGGGAACCGGACGCCGGTACCCACCGCAATTCGTCGCTGTTCGTGCGGCTGGCCACGGCGACCGGAGTGGTTCCCTACCGGCCGCCGGTGGCGGTGCGGCTGGCGGCCCGGATGTCGGCATGGCTGCCGCCGGGCCCGATGGATCCGGGCGTGCTGGCCTTGGCCGAGCAGGTCGCCGCGCAGCTGACGGGCGCCCTGGCCGACGACCCGCAACGGCAGGCGCACGTCAGGCGAGTCGCGCACCTGCGGCTGCGCACCGGGCTCCGGCATCTCGAACACGCCCGCGAGGACCTGGTCGCGGCCATGAATTCCCGTGCGCCGGTGGCGAATTCGCTGCGCCGCTGGGCGCTGGCCGCGACGACGGCGGCCGCGCAGGCCCTCGTGATCCACCCCGAACTGCGGCCCGGATCCGGCCCGCTCACCACAGCGGCAGCGGCACACCGCGTTCGCCCGGCGGACGTGGACCGCGGATACGGCGGTCGGCCGCGGTGATGGCGGTGTCGTTGATACTGGCCTCGCGCCGGCGCATCAGGCCCGCGTCGTCGAACTCCCACAACTCGTTGCCGTAGCTGCGCCACCACTGTCCCCGCGCGTCGTGCCATTCGTACTGGAACCGCACGGCCATGCGGTGACCGCGAAATCCCCACAGTTCCTTGCGCAGCGCGTAATCATGCTCGCGCGCCCATTTGCGGGCGAGGAAGGCGACGATCTCCTCCCGCCCGGTGACGAACTCATCACGATTGCGCCACACCGAATCCGGGGTGTAGGCGAGCGCCACGCGCTGCGGATCGCGGGTGTTCCAGGCGTCCTCGGCCAGCTGCACCTTCTCGCGGGCGGCGGCTTCGTCGGTGAACGGCGGCACGGGTGGACGGGTCATGTCGGGGTGGTTCCTTCCGGTCGGCGAGCGGGTCTGCCGCATCCAGCGTCGCGTGGGGCGGCCGCCGGAGCCATGTCCATCGAGACACGAATCCCACACATCAGGACACGCCGGGTTGCTACCGTCGACCCATGGCGCACAGACAGATCGCGGTGCTGGCCTTCGACGGGGTCCGGCTGCTGGACGTGACCGCGGTACTGGAGGTATTCGGCACCGCCACCACCCTCGGCGGCCGCTACGACACCGTGTTGTGCTCACCCACCGGCGAACCCGTCACCACCGCATCGGGCACCCGGCTGCTGGTCGATTCCGCCTACGACGCGATCACCCGCCCCCACACCGTGCTCGTCCCCGGCGCGCCGGTCCTGCCGCACACGCCCGCCCCGGCGGCCCTGCCGGCGGCGGTGACCAGACTGTCCGGTCCCGCACGGCGGATCGCGTCGGTGTGCACCGGCGCCTTCGTTCTCGCCCAGGCCGGAGTGCTGGACGGACGCCGGGCCACCACCCACTGGCGGCACACCGGCCTGCTCGCCCGCGCCTACCCGGCGATCACCGTCGAACCCGACTCCATCTACGTCCGCGACGGCGCCATCATGACCTCGGCCGGTGTCAGCGCCGCCCTCGACCTGGCGCTGGCCCTGGTGGAGGAGGACGAGGGCGCGGCACTGGCCCGCGAGGTGGCGCGCGACCTCGTGGTGTTCCTGCAGCGCCCCGGCGGCCAATCGCAGTTCTCCGTGGCCTCGCGCACCCCGCGACCCCGCCGCGACGAACTGCGCACGGTCCTCGAGTCGGTGCTCGCCGACCCCGCCCACCATTCCCTGTCGGCCATGGCGGCCCGCGCCGGAGTCAGCGGACGGCACCTCACGCGCCTGTTCCGCGACGAATTGTCCACCACCCCAGCCGCTTTCGTGGAGTCGGCCCGCCTCGAGGCGGCCCGGGCCATGCTGGAGTCCGGTGAATCGGTCACCGCGGCGGCCCACCGCTGCGGCCTGGGCAGCGACGAGTCCCTGCGCCGCGCCTTCCTCCGCCACCTGGGCATCACCCCGTCGGCCTACCGGGCCCGATTCCGCACCGCGGCGCGCGCCGCACCACCGGCTCAGCGCAGCGCGTAACGCGCGGCCAGCGCCGGAATGGCGGCGATCTTGTCCCGCGGCAGCCGATCCCACTGCAGCCCGGCGGGCCGGTACGGCTCCACACAGCGGATCACCGCCTCCGGCGTCACGATCAGATCCAGCCGGCAGTCGTGCTCGGCCTCGGGTAACTCCCCGTCGACCACCTGCAGCCGGTGCACCGTCGTCGCGATGAGCGTGCGTTCGTCGATCAGCCCGACCTCCTGCAGCAACGCGATCTCGATATCGGAGTAGCCCGCACCCTTCCCCAGCCGCGCGCCCCGCCGATTCACCGCGACACTGCCCAGCACGATCAGATCGATCGGCAGCATCTCGTCGACCTCCACATTGCGCGCGACCCGCGCCGCGGTGTCCTTGCGCGCCGCCTCCGCGGCGGGCACCGGCAGCCGCCGCGGATCGAGCAGATAGAACGGCTTCGGCGCGGCGAGGCGCGGACAGGCCATGTAGATCAGCTTCCCCGCGTCCAGCGCCCGCCGCCGCACCGGGAACTGCGCGGTGTCGGGCACCGTGGTGAGCACCCGCGCCGACGACCACTCGGGCACACCGGCCAGCCGATCGGCAGCGGCCGCCGCCCCCGCGAACTCGGGAATGTTGTACGGCGCACCCGGCGGCACCACCCCCTCCCGCTCCAGCAACGACCAGATGCGTTCGCGCGCAGCCTGTTTCGCCTCATCGACACTCACTGCGCCACTCCTCGTCTCGTAGCCGTCGGCACCCCCGCGGCGGTCCGCTGCTCGAGCGGCACACGGGTCGCTCAGCCCGCTCGCCGCGCCGCGTGCAACCGGGCCAGCGCCATGCGAGCCTCGGCGCGGGAGATGAGCTGATCGTCGTCGAGTTCGGCGATGGCCGCCTCCAGCCATTCGCGCACCAGGGTGGACAGCCCGATACCGCGTTCACCGGCCAGCTCCTTCAGCCGCGCGTGCAGACGCAGCGGCAGCCGGATCGAACTGGTGATCATGATGTCCTCGTCCGGCCGCAGCGGCGGCGGCACCTGGTCCGCGGGCACCGGGCCGTCACCGAAGGCCAGCCGGTCCATGAACGCCGTGACCTCCTGCGGGGTGGATGGTAAGTCCTTGTCGCTCATCGCCGGTTCTCCTGTTCCCACTGTTCGAACACCCTCAACTCGTCGGCGCGCATCTCGCGGGCGCCGATGATCAGCCACGTCCAGCTGTCCTGCCGCCGCGCGGCGACGATGAGCGGGCGACCGGCGTCGGTGCGGCCCCACAGCGTGAGCACCGCGACGCTGCCGTCGGCGGCCCACCGCGGCCAGCGCCGCGTGCTCGCGAGAATCTGCCGAACCTCCGAGGTCTCGATGCCGATCAGGTGAGCCATCGCCCAATCAGGCCACTCGAAACCCATGACCCGATACTACGCGCGTAGTAACCCCAGTTCGAGGGGTCGACCAGCACCGCCGGGGGCGCACCCGCCGCAATCCCGCAGCCGATGCGCCCCGGCAGCCGATGCCCCGCCCCGCGCGCTCAGCCCTCGAACAGCGACTGCCCCACATACCCGCGCGCATCCGCCACACCCGGCGGCACCGCGAACACCGCCGACCCGATCGGCGTCGTCCAGGTATTCAGCGCGTCGAACTCGGCCAGCCGCCGCTGCACCGGCAGAAACTGCGCCTCGACATCACGCTGATACGCGGCGAACAACAACCCCGAATTCGACGTCGACCCCGGCGCGGGCGGATCGTCGTAGTTGTAGCCGCGCCGCAGGAACCGCTCACCGGCACTGGTGTGATGCGCCCGCGCGATATGCGCCGACGGCGGAATCACCGGAATACCGAACCGATCCACCGCCGCGAAATCCGGCTCATCGAACTCCCCACCGCCCGTCAGCGGCGCCCCCGTCGCGATCCGGCGGCCCACACTCAACTCCCGCCCGTCGGCATCGAGTTCGTCCCAGGTGTCGAGATTCATCGCGATCCGCCGCAGCACCAGCGACGTGCCACCGGCCAGCCACGCCCGCGCACCGCCGTCGTCCCACACCAGCCGATCGAACTCGGCGCTGCCCGGCACGAGATTCACCGTGCCGTCCACCTGACCCATCAGATTGCGCATCGTCTGCCCGCGCGGCGCATCGCGGAACCCGCGCTGCACCCACCGCACCGACACCAGCGACGCCACACTCTTGGACAACACCCGCACCGCATGCGACACCGTCGTCACCTCATCCGCGCAGACCTGCAACAGCAGATCACCCGCACACCACGCCGGATCCAGGCGATCGATGCCGAAACCCGGCAGCGGCCGCAGCCACGACGGCCGCGCCGACTCCAGCCCCGCGACCGTGAACAGGCCCGGACCGAACCCGATCGTCACCGTCAGCCGCGCCGGCCGCGCCGCCAACTCCGGCTCGGTATCGGCGAGCGCCGGCCGCCCCGCGGTCAACCGCCCGGCATCACCGGACCAGATCCGCAGCAACCCCGTGATATCCGCGCGCCCGGTCCCCGGCTTCAGATCGAAACCGACGAACGCCGCGTGCCGCTGCGGCACGGTCGCGACCCCGCCCTGATGCAGACCGTAGAACGGCTCCACCGCCAGACCCGAATCCGCCTCGGGCCGAGCCTGTCCCGCCCGCGCCGCACCCCAGCCGATCCCCGCGACACCCGCCGCCCCCGCCGCGGCGGCGCCCCCACCGAGCAGACGCCGCCGCGACACTCTCGACTCAGCCACCGTGCCCGGCCGGGCTCGCGTCGGGCACGTAGTTCTCCTTGTTGCCCGGGAAATCACGCACCCGAGCGGTGAACGTCGTACTCGAACCATCCGCGAACTTCACCGTCACCGGCACCTCCGCACCGGTCCGCAACGGCCCCGTCAGATCCATGAACATCAGATGATCCGCACCCGGCGCCAACGCCACCTTCCCATGCGCCGGCACCACCAGGCCACCGGCCTTGGGCCGCATCATCTTCTGCCCGTCCAGACCCACCGTCTCGTGAATCTCCATCCGCGCCGACGCCGGACTGGTCGCGTCGACGATGCGCGCCTCGGCATCCGACGCATTGGCGATCTCGCCGAACGCCGCCGACATGCCCTGATCGGCCGCCTTGATCCACTGATCGGAAATCGCCACCGCCGCCGCCTGCGACACCGGCGCCGCGCCGTCACCCGAGGAACATCCGGCCGACAGCGGAACCGCCAGCGCCACAGCCACACCGGCCACGCGCGAAAAGCTGAGAACAGACATGAGAAAACTCCTTGTCGAGGTGAGGGAGGATCACCGTCCGCGCCGGGCGCACGACCTGCCGCCGCGCACCCCATGCCGAGACGCACCACCTGCACGCGCTCAGCACCGAACAGCACGCAACCGCGCACTGTCGAACAGCGCGCAACCGCGCACTGTCGAACACAGTGCCTCAGGCAACCACGCCCGCGAAACGGTGAGAGAAAGGAAGAACGCCCGCACCCCGCGGCGGCCCCCGCCGCCCGACCCCCGAACTCCACAGCAGACGCCTAGCCGAGACAACACGAACACCCTCGACCACCCGCCACACCGCAGCGGCAACGGCCGGAACCGCCCCCAGCGCCACCACCAGCCGCCGCACCCTCGACAGCACCCGGCCCAGCGCCACCTCGGCGCCACGAATCAGCAACGCCCCCACCGGAATCGCCACCAGATGCGCGACCAGCATCGCCGGAGCGAACCCCGGCCGATGACAATGCTCCGGCGCCACCGACAGCGCGGCATGCCCGACCGCCTGCCCCGCCCCCAGCAACACCATCAACCGCGCCAACCCGGTACCCACCGAGGCGACCAGCACACCCGTCAGCGCACACGCCGCCACCAGCAGCGGCACCGCGGCCGAATCCACCGGCACCGCACCGCCGCCCAACGCGTGCGCCGCGACGCTCACCGCCCCCGACGCGGCCCCGACCGACGCACCACGCAACCGCGCCGCAGGATCCATCGTCGACCGCACCCGCTCATCCTAAGGTCCGCGCCGGCCCGCTCCACCCGCCGGGACCGTGGCCCTGCCCACACCGCACGCCGGCCACCACCACACCACGGCATCAGTCCGAACCGGCGGCATCAGTCCGAAACCGGCAGCAACCCCGGACGTTTCGCGGTCAACTCCGCCCCCGACGACACCCCACGCAACCGCCGCCCGATCCACGGCGCCATATGAAACGCCACCCACCGCAACTCCGCCGCCACCGACTCCGCCAACTCCCGCCGCACCGGCGGCAACGGCTGCCGCCACCCACCGTCGGCACCCGGCACACCCAGCCTGTCCGCCACCGCCCGCGCCACCAGATCATGACCCAGCGGATTGAGATGCAACCGATCCTCCGCCCACACCCGCCGATCCGTCGTCGCGGCCACCGGCTCGAAATCCACCAGCAGCACCCCCGGCCGCCGCGCCAACTCCCGCATCCGCGCATTCATCGCCCGCACCCGCGCCGACAACGGCCGCACGATCGGCGCGACCCCACCGATATCCGGAAACGTGAACGTCACCACCCGCGCCCCCACACCCGTCAGCGCCGCGAACATCGCATCGATATCCGCCAGCACCGCCTCCTGATCGAACCGCGGCCGAATCAGATCGTTCATCCCCGCCACCACCGCCGCCAGATCCGGCACCAGCGCCACCGCCGGACCCAACTGCTCCGCCCGGATCTGCGCCGCCCGCCGACCCCGCACCGCCAGATTCGCATACATCAACTCCGGACACGACTCCGCCAGCAGACCCGCCAGCCGATCGGCCCAGCCCCGATGCCCACCCCGGCCGTCCGGATCACCGATACCCTCGGTCTGACTGTCACCCAACGCGACGAAACGCCCGACCGGCCGCGCCACTGCGATATCCGACGTCACCTGCACCTCCCGCGAAGCCCCTGCGGCACGACATCGTACGACCGCCGCGCGAACAACGCGGATACACCGGCACACCAACGCATGACGGAAACCGACTCAGAGCAACTCCAGCTCCGCCGCCCGCAGATCCTCCGGGAACACATACCGCCGCAACGCCCAGAACCGGAACGCCATCGCCAACAGCACACCCAGAATCTGCCCGGTGACGAAATTCGCCACCGCCTGCGTCGCCGCACTCACCCGCGGCACCCGGATATCGAACACATACAGCGAAATCGCCTGCGGAACCAACGTCACCGCGATACCCAGCGCGCTCACCGCGAAGAACAACGCCGCCTCATGATGGCGCTGCCGCCCGCCCCGCGCACTGAACGACCACTCCCGATTCAGAATGTAGGACACGATGGTCGCGATCAGCACACCGAACGCCCGCGCCGTCAACGGCTTGTCCTGCAGCACGGTCAATTTCAGCGTGTACACCACACCGGTATCGACGAACCAGGTGACCGCACCGACCACCGCGAACTTCATCAACTCTTGATGCCGGACGAGAACAGCGCGATAGGCTTCCGGCAGCCGATCGAGGACGGGTTGCACCAGCGACACGGCACCCACCTTAACCGCGCTCGCCGCCACGCGCCGACCAGCGACCCCGCCCGGCCCCACAGCTCACCGCGGCGACGACCGCTCCGGCAACCCGGCCAACTCCGCGCACACCGCCGTCAAACGATCCCCGAGCGCATCGTCCTGCGCCACCCGCGACGGCGCCTTCACCCGATCCCGCTGAAAATAACAACCCGTCACCGCCGCCGGATCCGGCGCGGAAGCCAGATACGTCAACCGCCGGCCACCCTCCTCCGCCGACACCAGGAACACCCGCTTGAACACCTCCATCACCGGCTTCGCGAACCACGGCGCGGCATCCCAGATCCCCGTCGACACCGCGCCCGGATGAAACGCGTTCACCGTCACCCCCGTCCCCGCCGACCGCCGCGCCAACTCCCGCACATACAACACATTCGCCAGCTTCGAACGGCTGTACGCCCGCTGCCCCGAATACCCACGCGCACAACCCAGATCGTCCACATCCAACGACACCCCGTAATGCATCACCGACGACGTGAACACCACCCGCGCCGGCGCACTGCGCACCAACCGCTCCAGCAACAACTCCGTCAGCAGAAAACCACCGAGATGATTGGTCGCGAACGTCGACTCCGCCCCCTCCGAGGTCTCCGTCCGCCGCCAGAAGAAGCCACCCGCGTTATTGGCCAGCACATCCAGCCGCGGACACGTCTCCAGCACCGCGGCCGCCAGCCGCCGCACCGAATCCAGCGACGACACATCACATTCCAGCGTATCCACCGCACCGGCCCCGGCCGCCCGCACCCGCTCCGCCGTCACCGCGAGCTTCTCCGGATTCCGCCCCACCAGCACCAGCCGATCGCCCCCCGCGGCGAGCTGCCGCGCGGCCGCCAACCCGATGCCCGACGTCGCCCCCGTGATCAGGATCGTCTTCATACCCACCCACCATGCCAGATCCAGCCGCCCGGTGTACCGCACCTCGCGACCACCCCCTACCGGCACCGTTACCCGCCGAAACGCCCTGCGCCGCAGCCCCGGCCGGTACTGTGAGCGCATGGAGCCGGTACTCGTCACAGGCGCCGCCGGGGGACCGCAGGGCTCCACCGGCCGCCACCTCACCGCCCTCCTGCTCGGCCGCGGCATCCCCGTCCGCGCCCTCGTCCACACCGACGACGACCGCACCGGCCCACTGCGCGCCCTCGGCGCCGAAGTCGTCGTCGGAGACCTGCGCGACATCGCCATCACCCGCGCCGCCCTCGACGGCGTCCAGCACGCCTACTTCACCTATCCCGTCCTCGACGGACTGGTCGACGCCGCAGGCGCATTCGCCGTCGCCGCCCGCGACGCCGGAGTCCGCCGCGCCGTCGCCGTCTCCCAACTCGCCGCCGGCCCACAGGCCCTCACCCCCCGCATGCGCCAGCACTGGGTCGCCGAGCAAATCCTCGACTGGGCCGGCATCGGCGCCATCCACCTGCGCGCCGCCGTCTTCCACGAAAACCTCGCCCGGATCGCCGACACCGGCGACGGCACCCGCCTCACCATGCCGATGGGCCCACCCACCACCGTCCTGCCACTCATCGCCGCCACCGATGTCGCCCGCGTCGCCGCCGGACTACTCGCCGACCCCGACCGCCCCGCCGCATCCGTACTGCTGCTCACCGGCGACGTCCTCCCCATCGGCGAGGCCGCCCGCCTGCTCGGCCGCACCTACACCGACACACCCCCGGACCACTGGCGCCGCTGGGCACTCGAGTTCTACGGCTCCGCCCACGCCGCCGAACACCTGTCGAAACTGTGGGAGATCTTCCGCCTCCTCGGCGAAGGCACCGGCCTCTACCAGGTCACTCCCGAGATCGAGAAATACGGCGGCCACCCGCCGACCACCCTCGCCCAATTCGCCGCCCACCGCTCCCGCTGACCCACCCCGGTTACCTCACGGGTAATCGTCGCCACGCACCGGTCTCCGTACGATCGAGCACGTGCAAACCCAGACCGCAGGCGACCTGCTCCGGCATTGGCGAGTTACCCGCCGCCTCAGCCAACTGGAACTGGCCGGCCGCGCCGAAACCTCCGCCCGCCACCTCAGTTTCATCGAAACCGGCCGCGCCACCCCGAGCCGCCAGATGATCCTGCACCTGTCGGAGGAACTGGAAATCCCACTGCGCGAACGCAACCGGGTCCTGCTCGCCGCCGGCTTCGCACCCGTCTACGCCGAACCCGGATTGGACACCCCGCAGATGGAGCCCGTCCGCACCGCCATGCGCCAGATCCTCGTCGGCCACGAACCGCACCCCGCACTCGCCGTCGACATGCACTGGAACATGGTCGACGCCAACGCCAGCGCCGGCCTGTTCCTCGAGGGCATCGGGCCCGAACTGCTCACCCCGCCGGTCAACGCACTGCGCTTGAGCCTGCACCCCGACGGCCTCGCCCCACGCATCATCAACCTCGCCGAATGGCGCGGCCACCTGTTCGAACGCCTGCAACGCCAGATCGAGATCACCGGCTCCGCGCACCTCGCTGCCCTGCGCACCGAAATGCGCGCCTACCCGGGCGGCGAGCACCCGCCCGGCCTCCCCGAACCCGAACAGGCCGTGGTCCCGTTGCGCCTGCGCCACCACGGCGCCGATCTCGCCTTCCTCAGCGCCATGACGGTCTTCGGTACCCCCATGAACGTGACGGTGGCGGAACTGGCCATCGAATCCTTCTTTCCCGCCGATCCCGCCACGGCCCGATACCTGCGCGACAACTCGCCGATCAGCTAGCGCGGCGCATGGACAATCGAGCCCATGAGCGAACCGCCGCCCGCGTACACGACCTGCTCGGCGTCGAGGTGGCGCAGATCTCGGACCTCGGCCACCGGCACGCGTGGTCACTGCACCGTGCGCGCCTCTCCGACGGCCGCGCCGTCTTCGTGAAAGCGGCCACCGGCGCACCGGACGCCGCTGCCGGACAGGCATTGCGCGCGGAGTCGAACGGCTTGCGCTGGCTGGGGGAGGGCGCCCGCGACGGCCTGGTACCGCCGGTGCTGGGGGAGGACGGCCGGACGCTCGTGCTGCCCTGGCTGGACGAGACCGCGCCCGATCCGGCCGCGGCCGAGACGTTCGGCCGGGCCCTCGCCGCACTGCACGAGTCCCGTCCCGGAGCCTTCGGCGCGCCCTGGCGGGGCTTCATCGCGATTGTGCCGCAAGACAATTCGCTGACGACAGGGGAGTGGGGCCGCTGGTATGCCGACCGCAGGCTGGCGCCGCTGCTCCCGGCCGCCGCACCGGTGCTGGGCAGCGCGGGCCTACGCCTGCTCGAACGCGTGATCGGAGACATCGACCGCCTGGCCGGTGATCCGGAGCCACCGAGTCGCGTCCACGGCGACCTCTGGTCGGGGAATCTGCTGTGGACAGCGGACGGTGTACGGCTGATCGACCCGGCCGCCCACGGCGGTCACCGCGAGACCGACCTCGCCATGCTGGCCCTGTTCGGCGCGCCCCACCTGGACCGGATCCACGCGGCCTACCGGGAGGTGAGCCCCCTGAAACCCGGTTGGCGCCAACGCGTTCCACTCCACCAGCTGTATCCGCTACTCGTGCACGTGGTGCTGTTCGGCGGCTCGTACCGGGGGATGACCCTGGAGGCAGCCGAGTCGGCGCTGCGAATCTGACCGGGTCGAACCGATCCCTCGAAATCTGCCGGTATCGACAATGAAAAAATACCTAAATGGGCATATGCGCATCTATGCATTAAAGACGTTCATGGCCCAAGCCGCCCAACGACGCAGTCACTCCCAAAACCAGCACCGACGAAGGAGGGGGCTGCCGACGGCTGGACATGGGTTAGCGTCGGCGCATGGACCTGCGCCGGATCCACCACGTGGCGATCATCGCCTCCGATTACGAACGATCGAAGGCTTTCTATACCGAAGTCCTGGGCCTGCGGGTGCTGGGGGAGCACTACCGGGCCGAACGTCGTTCGTACAAGCTCGATCTCGCGCTGCCGGACGGCGGTCAGCTGGAGGTGTTCTCGTTTCCGGACCCGCCGGCGCGGCCGTCGCGGCCGGAGGCCCGCGGGCTGCGGCATCTGGCCTTCGCGGTGCCCGATGTGGTGGCGGCGCTCGCCGAGTTGCGGGGTAGGGGAGTGCCGGCCGAGGAGGTGCGGGTCGACGAGTACACGGGGAAGCGGTTCGCCTTCTTCTTCGATCCCGACGATCTGCCGCTGGAGTTGTACGAGGTCGGGCACGACGCCTGATCAAGGAGGCTTGAATATTCATACCTAGATGTAGACATGCGAATTTATGCATGCAAATCTGTCCAGGAATGTTCGTGCTGCCACGATCATCGGCAAACTCACCAACGCACACATCACCACCAGCCCAGACGAGGGAGTCCCTCCGGCTGGTGACCGGACCGAACCGACTGTCCGCGAACAGCATCGTGGGCGCGCGCCCGGATCGGAGACGGCTCCCATACGATGTCCGGATGACCAATGTGCTGCTGAAAACCTCAGCCGGGGACATCACACTCGAGCTCGACGAGACGAAGGCGCCGAAGACGGTCGCCAACTTCGTGGATTACGTGAAGGCCGGTCACTACGACGGGACCATTTTCCACCGGGTGATTTCCGGCTTCATGGTGCAGGGCGGCGGTATGACCGCGGACATGCAGCAGAAGCCGGCGCCGAACCGGGTGGAGAACGAGGCGAACAACGGGCTGCGCAACGACAAGTACACGGTGGCGATGGCCCGCACCTCCGATCCGCATTCGGCGAGTGCGCAGTTCTTCATCAA
This sequence comes from Nocardia wallacei, assembly GCF_014466955.1. Taxonomy (NCBI): domain Bacteria; kingdom Bacillati; phylum Actinomycetota; class Actinomycetes; order Mycobacteriales; family Nocardiaceae; genus Nocardia; species Nocardia wallacei. Next base: position 3,669,360 of record NZ_AP023396.1, read on the forward strand.
CACCTCCGACAACGGCTTCCTCAACCATCCGGGTCAGGATGGCTGGGGTTATGCGGTGTTCGGCAAGGTCGTGGACGGCACGGCCGTGGTGGATTCGATCGATGGTGTGAAGACCGGTTCGCGGTCGGGCCATCAGGATGTGCCGGTGGAGCCGATCACGATCGTGTCGGCTCAGCTGGTCTGAGTCCGTCGTCGGAGAGGGCGGCTGTCGCACGGTGGTGCGGCGGCCGCCCTCGGTGTGTTCGGGGGTTGGTCAGGCGTCGAGGACGCGGGCGGTGTGGTTCACGACGGGCGGCTGTACGGACCAGGGGAAGTTGATCCAGCGGTCGGTACGCCGCCACACGTATTCGCAGTCGACTGCCGAGCGTGGCTTCTGGTAGATGACGGCGCAGCGGACCTCGGCGACCTTGTCGATGCAGAAGTCGCGCACGAGTTCGAGGGTGGCGCCGGTGTCGGCGACGTCGTCCGCGACGAGGACGCGAGCGCCGGCGAGGTCGACGGCCTGCGGGACGGGCGGCAGCATGACGGGCAGGTCGAGGCGCTGGTCGACGCCGGTGTAGAACTCGACATTCATGACGTGCAGGTTCTTCACGTCGAGGGCGTAGCCGAGGGCGCCGGCGACGAAGAGCCCACCGCGGGCGATGGACAGGATGAGATCGGGTTCGAAGCCGTCGGCGGCGACCTGCGTGGCGAGTTCGCGGCTCGCGGAGCCGAACAGGTCCCAGGTGAGTTCTTCCCGATCCGGCACGGGCGCCCCTTTCGGTGGTCGATGGGACGAACTTAGACCACGCGGGATGCGGCCGTGCCGGATCGACCGGCGTTACACGAGGCGGTGTCCGCCGTCGACGTGCAGCACGGTGCCGGTGAGGAATTCGTTGGTCATGACGGCGTGGAAGGCGGCGGCGATGTCGTCGGGGCGGCCGACGCGGCCGCCGGGGAGTCGCTGGGCCATGGCGGCGAGTCGTTCGTCCTTGGCGTCTGCGGCGAATTGGGTCCAGATGGGGGTGTCGACCCAGCCGGGGGAGACGGCGTTGACGCGGATCGGGGCGAGTTCGAGGGCGAGGGCGCGGACGAGTCCTTCGAGCGCGGCGTTGGCGGTGGCGACCATGGTGCCGCCGACGGCGGGCCGGTAGGCGGCGATGCCGGAGGTGACGGTGAGCGAGCCGGTGAGCAGTGGTGCGGCGTGTTTGGCGACGAGCCAGGGGCCGAGGATTTTGATGTCGGCCACGGTGCGGGCGTCGGCGAGGGCGAATTCGCGCAGGGGGCCGTAGCCGGTGCTCATGTCGGCGGCGGTGACGACGACGTGGTCGAGGGTGGGGCTGTCGGCGAAGAGGCGTCGGACGGAGGTCTCGTCGGCGATGTCGACCTGCTTGCGGTGCAGGCGGTTTCCGCCGCCGAGGGTGGTGGCTGCGGTGTCGAGGCGGGCGGTGGAGCGTCCGGCGATGGTGACGTCGTGGCCCGCGGTGAGGAGCCGGGCGGCGAGAGCGAGGCCCATGCCGGAGCCGCCGCCGATGATGAGGGTGTGGGAGGTATCGGTCATGGCGTCGACTGTCGCGGCAGCGGGGGGTGCTGAGGAGGCCGTGTGTGGCCTGGTCCTGGCGGGGCCACCCCGGGAGCTGCGGGTGGAGGCAGACTGGTCGGGTGAGTGAGCGTCGTGTGCTGGGGGATTTCCTGCGGGCCCGTCGTGGCCGGGTGCGGCCGGAGCAGGTGGGGTTGCCACCGGGGACGGGCCGGCGGCAGACGCCGGGTTTGCGGCGCGAGGAGGTGGCGTCGCTGGCGGGGTTGAGTGTGGACTACTACATCCGGTTGGAGCAGGGGCGGGATACGAATCCGAGTCTGGCGGTGCTGGACGCGCTGGCGGCGGCGTTGCGGCTGGACGAGGACGAGCGCGCGCATCTGTACCGATTGGCGCGGGCGGTGGCGGATCGCCGGGCGTCGGCGCGGCGGGCGCCGGTGGCGGCGCGGCCGGGGTTGGTGGTGTTGCTGGAGTCGGTGCGTCCGACGCCGGCGTTCGTGCTCGATCAGTTGAGCAATCTGCTGGCGGCGAATCCGGAGGGGCTGCGCCTGCTGTCGGGTATCACCGAGTGGGAGCCGGTGCGGCGCAACCTGGTTCGGTATGTGTTCGTGCATACGGCGGCGCGGGTGGTGTTCGAGGATTGGGAGGCGATGGCGAAAGACTGTGTGGCGCATCTGCGGACGGTGCAGGGTGCTGATCCGGCGTCGCCGGGGCTGGCGGCGTTGACGGGGGAACTGGGTGCGGCCAGTGCGGAGTTCGCGCAGTTGTGGGCGCATTACGACGTGCGTACGAAGCGGGGTTCGCGGCGGGTGTTCCGGCACCCGGCGGTGGGGCGGTTCGCGTTGACGTCGGAGATTCTCACCGCGCCGGACGGTCAGCGGTTCGTGGCGTTCCAGGCCGCGCCGGACGGCCCGGATCGCGATGCGGTGGCCCTGCTAGGGCTGGTGGGTGACGATGTACCAGAGCACGGCGAGCGTGCCGAGCACGAAAAGTGGTGAGATGACCCAGGTTTCGACCTTGTTGCCGGTGCGGTCGATGATGGGCACGCTGAAGCGTGGTTTGAACGGCCACAGCAGTCGGCAGCCGCGGTCGGTGAGGCAGTCGCCGAGCAGGTGGGCCAGGGCGCCGAGGCCGACGGAGAACGGCAACCAGGACGGTTTGTCGGTGATCCAGTGGTCCATGGCGAAGGTGCCGGCGACGGCGAGCACGGTGATGGAGAAGTAGGAGCGGAAGCTTTCGCCGGGTGGGCACAGGTTGAGGGCGCGCAGGGCGAGTGCGAGCAGGAAGAACACGAGTCCGAGGGTGAACCAGCGGCCGATCCAGTGTTCGCCGGCCCAGGTGCCGAGGGCGGCGGCGACGACGAAGGCCAGCGAGTGGGTGGCGTGGCGGTGTCCGCCGGAGATGGCGGAGATGAGTCGGCAGGCGGTGTGCGAGATGGGGCCCAGGACATGGGAAATGGTGCCGTTGGGGTGGTCGGCGTCGGGGAGCAGGGCGGCGCCGGCGGTGAGGAAGGTGCCCATGAGCAGGTCGACGGTGCGGAGGTGGCCGTTCTGCAGTACGGGGTAGGTCAGGATCGAAAGTGGTAGCACCGCAGCGGCTCCCGCCCAGGCCAGTGCGCCACTGGTCGCGTGTGAATGTCCTAGCACTGTGGCAGGTTAGCCGATCTTGGTCGGTGCTCAGCCGTGGGTGCGGGGGTCGACGATGCGGTCGAGTGCGTTGAGGTCGGATTCGAGGGCGTAGAAGGCGCGCAGTGCGACGGCGAACGCGAAAAGCCCTCCGACACAGAGACCTACGATCGTGCCGAGGACGAGCTGCTGCTGGTGGGCGGTGAGGAAGACGAGTCCGGCGGGGACGCCGACGAGTGGAACCGACGCGGCGACACCGAGATACACGCGGCTGCGGCGCACGAGGCGGTGCAGCCGGGTGAGGTCGTCGGTGGTGGTGTGTCCGGCGGCGACGAGGCCGGGGTAGTACCAGCGCAGCATGAAGAAGGTGACGGGGAAGTAGGTGTAGACGACGGCGACGGCGGCGGCGACGAGGTTGGAGGCGATGAGGTTGATCGTGACGCCGACGGGCAGGGTGCCCAGGGAGTGCAGTTTGACCAGGAAGATGCCCATGGCGGCGATCCAGCCGGCGAAGGTGACCACGGCGATGCGGTCGCCGCAGGCGAGGGTGTCGCCGCGGGCCTTGGCGAGGGTGGGTGGATCGAATTGTCTGCCGCGGCGCAGGCCGACGGAGACCAGCAGCACCAGCCGGCACCAGTAGAGCAGCAGGGCGATGGCCAGCGGGTAGGCGATGACGATGAGCAGGTAGCCCAGGCGGGTGATGTGGTCGGCGGCGTCGGCGCCGAGTTCGTGGCGGATGAGTCCGATGTTGTGGGCGGCCAGGTACATGCCGCCGAGTAGCTGTCCGAGCAGGCTGGACAGGGTGACCACGGGCATGGGCCGCATCTTGAGGCGGGCGCGCAGGCTGTGGGCGGGTGGGTCGACGAGGTCGCGGGCGGCGCGGTCCTGGCTGAGTTCGAGTTGGTGGGCGAGTTCGAGGCCGCTGGCGTAGCGGTCGGCGGGGTCGGGGGACAGGCAGGTGAGCAGGGCGTGGCGGAGCACGGCGGGGCAGTCGTCGGGCAGGGTGGCCTCGGTGGCCGGTGTGATGGGTGCGCGTCGGCGTCGGATCATGGCCTGCAGCGAGTGTTCGGTTTCGCCGGCGCCGTGTTCGTCGTCGAAGGGGAGCTGTCCGGTGAGTAGTTCCCACAGCACGACGGCGAGGGCGTAGAGGTCGCTGCGGGTGTCGAGGTCGGCGGCGGTGGTGGAGCTCTGGGGGTGGCAGGCCTCGAGTTGTTCGGGTGCCATGTAGGGCAGGGAGCCGCCGAAGTAGGCGACGGGGTTGGCGCCGGGTAGGTGGCGGCTGAAGCTGATGTTGAAGTCGGCGAGTTTGGGCAGGCCGTCGGCGGTGAGCAGGACGTTGGCGGGTTTGATGTCGCGGTGCAGGACGCCGCGATGGTTGGCGTAGTCGAGGGCGGCGGCGAGGCGGCTGCCGAGCCAGGCGACGGTTTCGGGCCAGGTGAGTCGTTCGAGTTCGGCGCGGGTGGCGGAGGGCTGGGGTTCGAGGACGCCGCCGGTGGTGGCGGCGGCGTCGACGGCTTCGAGGAGCAGTCGTCCGGAGCGGCGTTCGGGTGGGGTGCGGCGCAGCAGCCGGAGCACGCCGAGCAGGGTGCCGCCGGGCACGTACTGCATGTACATGAGTTTGAGGTGCTGGTCGGTGATCTGGCGCTGGTCGAACACGCGCACGATGTGGTCGTGGTCGAGCTGGGCCAGGGTCTGGGGTTCGGTGCCGCGGTCGTGGGAGATCTTGACGGCGACGAGGCGGCCGAGGGAGCGCTGGCGGGCGAGGAAGACGCGGGCGAAGGCGCCGTGGCCGAGGGGGAGCAGTAGGTCGAAGTCGTCGATGGTGGCGCCGGGGTTGATGGTGTCGAGGGCGTCGAGGGCGGTGGGGTCGGCGAGCATGGTGGTGCGCAGGCCGTCGACGTCGAATCCCTCGGTGATGCGGGCCATCTGGGTGGGGTAGTCCTGCTCGTATTCGCTCAGGTCGATGTCGTTGCGGCGGCTGCGGGCGGTGATCTCCTCGTAGATCAGGTCCGGGGGCAGGGGTGCGGCGGCCAGTTCGGGGTAGCGGTCGCGGTAGTCGGCGAGGCGGGGGGCGTCGTCGTCGCGTTGCCAGCGTTCCTGCAGGTCGACTTTGATCAGTTCGATGAGGGCGGTGCGGCGCAGGGCGGGTTCGGTGGGCAGGTGCGCGGACAGGTCCGGGGGTGTGCCGGTGGCTTGCCATTGTTCGGAGAACAGGGCAACCAGGCTCGTCAACGCGGTTTGCGTTGCCGTAGCGCGGTCGGCACCGGGGTCGGGTGCGGTCGCGCCGAGGTCGTCATCCATCGTCGCTCGCTTCGAAGTGGAAGTTCCCGGGCCCGGCCCCGAGGATATTCGATCACTTGTGGCGGTCATCGGTGGTGTGCCGATTCCGTTACGCGGTGGGGGATATCGTCCCGTCATCATCCGGTGGTTTGCGGGCGGTGTGCAAGCCCTTTGTTCCCGGGCGCGGCGGGGCGTGCGGCGAGTTATGCTGCGGCGAGTCGGGTTGCCGGAGAAAGGGGTTGGCGCGTGACGGTCGCCGCCGCGGTGAAAGAGCACATTCAGCAGATCGGTGGGGGGTTCATGTTCTCCCGCGAGGCGAAGGCGTTCGGCGCCGCGACCGGTGTGGACGGGTTCATCGGCCCGTATACGCGCGGCCGCGGGGGCGTGCTGGGGGAGGTGGATGCCGATGTCGTCGCGGCGGCGTTCGGGTTCTTCCGGCCGCAAACCATCCGTGCCGCATGGGAATCGGTGCGGCTGCCCGCCGCCGAGGCCGCCGCCGGTTATCTCACGGCATGCCAGGAGTTCGGTCGGCGCAAGCTGGCGGAGTTCGAGGGCGCGGCGCCGTTGGCGGAACTGCTGGGGTCGGTGGCCGATGCGGCCGATGTCGCCGGGGTGCCGCTGTTCGCGGGGTGGCGGGCGTTGCCGCGGGCCGCCGACGCTTCCGCTCGCACGCTGCAGTTGATCCACGTGCTGCGGGAATTGCGCGGCGGCTTGCATCTGCTGGCGGTACGCGCTCACGGCCTGGCGCCGCAGCATGCCGTGCTCATCTCCGGCTCCCCGCGTCACAGTGGCCCCGAGCAGGCCCGCCTGTTCGGCTGGCCGGAACCGTTCCCCGAGATCACCGCCGATCATCGGGAGCGGTGGGCCGCGGCCGAAGCGCTCACCGACGAGTTGATCGCGCCCGCCTTCGCGGTCTTGGACGAGAAGGCGTCAGGTGAGCTGGTCCGGCTGTTGAACGAGGCGCACGCCGCGGTTTTCGGCCGGGGATGATGGTGTCTGGTGATCGGTGGCCGCTCGTGGGCCGCGGCCCGGGGAACGGAGGATGGTGTGGGGATCGGCATAACCGGTGTGCGGGTGGGGCATTGGACCGATACGGTCGGTGAGACCGGGTGTACCGCGGTGGTCCTGCCGCCGGGCACCGTCGCCTCCTGTGAGGTGCGGGGCGGGGCGCCCGCCTCACGTGAACTCGACGCGCTGGCGCCGGACAAGTCGGTGCTGGCCGTGGACGCGATCGTGCTGACCGGTGGGTCGGCGTTCGGTCTGGCCGCGGCGGACGGTGTTCTGCGTTACCTCGAGGAACAGGGGCGTGGCGTCCCGACTCCGGCGGGTCCCGTGCCGGTGGTGCCGACCCTCGCGCTGTTCGACCTGGCCGCCGGCGACCCCGCCGCCCGGCCGACCGCCGACTCCGGATACGCGGCGGCACAAGCGGTTTCGAGTGACCCGGTGCTGCACGGCCGGATCGGCGCCGGTACGGGCGCCTACACCTCGCAGTGGCTCGGCCCGGGCGGCCGCCGCCCCGGCGGGCTGGCGTATCGCGAACTCCGGCACGGCGAGCTCGTGGTCGGGGCGCTGTGCGCGGTCAACGCGTTCGGCGACATCGATGACGGCACCGCGCCGGTCGCGCTGGATTCGGTCGCGGTGTTCGAGCAGGTCTTCGATTTCGCCCGTACCCACACCACCATCGGCGCGGTTCTCACCAACGCCCGCCTCGACAAGCCATCGTGCCGCATCGTCGCCCAGGGCGCCCACGACGGCCTGTCGCGAGCGCTCACCCCGCCGCACACCCGTTTCGACGGTGACGCCTTCGTCGCCGCGGCAACCGGCGAGGTCCCCGCCCACGTCGACACCGTGCGCCTGATGGCCCTGTCCGCGGTCACGGCCGCCATCCGTTCCCTCGGCGGCTGAGAAGGGAGCGGCTCCGGACGATGAGCGACTGCGCACTCGCCGAATGCGGATCGGACGTGCGGGCCAGCGCCACCGTGAGGGAGCGGCTCCGGACGACGAGCCCTTGGTCTTACTTGACATAATGTCGATTATCGGCGCGGCAACGGGGCGGGTGCTGAGGGTTGAATGTGTTGTGTTGCAGGATGTTCGGTGGCTGCACCCCGTGTCCGGCCGGGCTCCGTGCTCCGTTCGTGTAGGCGTGGCTGATGCGGGATTCGGTGGGTGGCATCGTGAACCTCGGTTCAAGATCTTTTCGGTCGGTCCGGGCTTCGGCGGGAAATTTTTCGGTGCGGTTGTCAGACCCCCTTCGGGGCCTCACAATGCCTCGATCCCCCGATAAAACCCGCTCTCCGCTATTCGTCACAGTGACGTAATGATGGGTGCAATTCCGGTAATTGCCGCGGCCGGACTGTCTGTGTCGTTCTCGGAAATCGACGTGCTCGGGAAGGTCTCGGGTGGGTATCAATTGTGATCGGGGGCCGGTGGTGGCGGATTAGGATTGCGCTCGACGGATTGTTTGTGATGCTCGAGATATCCTGCCACCTGCCCGGCGGCGGGTTTTATGGCTAGAGAGGTCGGTGACTCGATGAGCGGCAAGCGTTACCTCGGATGGACGGCACGGTCGGCGATGTGTGTCGGTGTGGGTGTGGCCTCGGCGGGGCTGGTGCTCGCCGGGCCCGCGCAGGCGGCCCCGCTGTGGCCCGGCGGGCCCGACATCCCCGGGGTCGAGCCGCTGGTCCCGCCCGCTCCCGTGGTCGCGCCGTGCACGCAGGCGGGCGCCAAGGTGTGCATGCGCCTGTCCACGAACGAGGCCTGGCTGCTCGACGGCGACGGCAAGGTGGTTTTCGGCCCCACCCCGATCTCCCACGGCCGCCCGGGATATGAGACTCCCCCGGGCGTATTCCGCGCCGCATTCAAGAAGATCTACCACTGGAGCACCATGCACAACGCGGAAATGCGTTTCGCGGTGTTCTTCAACGGCGACATAGCCACCCACATCGGGCCTATCGAAGAACAATCCCACGGCTGCATCCGCATGACCCCCGACGGCGCCGAAGCTCTGTACAACCACGTCAACCCGGGCGATATCTTCGAACTCGTGGTGTGAGCGGAAACGGGCGGCGGGGTCAATTCTTGCGTAAGGTGCCCGCGATATCGCCGATGATGCCCTGCATGCGGTAGTCGACGCTGCCGTCCGGTGCGAGCCGCAGCTTCGACCAGTTCCCATCGTCCTGACAGCCGAGCGCCGAGGTGTCGCCGGCGGTGAGGCGGGCCTGCAGCGCGATCTCGTCCGAGGTGGCAGCGGTCAGGGTTTCGGCGCGTTCGCACTTCTGGCCGCTGGTGCGGCTGGTGTTGCTGGCGGTGCCCAGCTCGTCGCCGACGCTGCCGTTGTTCAGGTCGACGACGATGGTGTAGACGACGATTCCGTCGGTCGCGGTGCCCTTCCAGGTGCCGACGTAGTCGCGCGGCAGCGTGCTGTAAGACGTTGCGGGGCTGGGTGTTTCGGAGTCGCCGGAGGTTTCCGCTCCGGCGGATCCGGGTGTATCGGCCGTCGTGCGGGTGGCGTCGGTGGCGCGGGTGTCGTGGTTGTAGGCGAGGATGCCGCTGATGGTGCCCGCGGCGGCCAGCACGGCGGCTGTGGTGGCGGCGATGAGGGCGGTGCGTTTGGGGCGGGGTGCGGGCGGTGGCGGCGGGAGGTCGCGGCGGATCGTGGTCCCGGGGTGTGCGGGGGCGCCGATCGGAGGCGGTTGGCGCGCAGCGGGATTCGCGGCGGGTGGTGGGGTGTCCGGGTGCGGTCGGGTGGTGGGGTTCGGTGTGGGCTGGTTCGAGCCGCCGGTGGCGGGGTGGGCGACGAGCGGGGCCGGTGGGGTGTCGACGGCCGGTGCCACGATTTCGAGATCGAGCAGGGCGATGGCGCGGCGGCTGATGTCCTCGAGGATCGGGGCGGGCAGCCAGCCGCGGGTGTCGGCGGCGCCGAGCGGGGCGAGGCGGGCGGCGAGATCGGCTGGGGCCGGGCGGGATTCGGGGTCTTTGTCCAGGCAGGCTGCCACCAGGGTGCGGAGGCGGTCGGGGACGCCGTCGAGGCGGGCCGGTTCCTGGACGACGCGCCACAGCATGGCGACCGAGTCGCCGCTGCCGAACGGGCCTGTGCCGGTCGCGGCGTAGACCAGCAGGCCGCCGAGCGCGAAGACGTCGCCCGCGGGCCCGGCGGGGGCGGTGCCGGTGATCTGCTCGGGGCACATGTAGCCCGGGGAGCCGATGATCTTGCCGGTGGTGGTGAGGGCGGTGTCGTCGGCGGCGCGGGCGATGCCGAAGTCGATGACGCGCGGGCCGTCCACGGCCAGCAGCACATTGGACGGTTTCAGGTCCCGGTGGACCAGCCCGGTGGCGTGGATGTCGACCAGTGCGCGGGCCAGGCCGGTGGCGAGGGTGATCAGCGCGGGCTCGGGCAGGGGGCCGTAGCCGTCGACGGCGTCGCTGAGGGACAGGCCGGAGACGAATCCGGTGGCGAGCCAGGGGCGCGGGGTGTCGAGGTCGGCGTCGAGGACGGGCACGGTGTAGGGTCCGGCGACGCGGCGGGCGGCGGCGACCTCGCGGCGGAAGCGGGTGCGGAATTCGGTGTCGCCGGACAGGTCGGGGCGGACCACTTTGACCGCGACGGTGCGGCCGCCGCTGTTGCGTCCGAGGTAGACGCGTCCCATGCCGCCGGCGCCGAGGATGCCGAGTAGCCGGTACTGCCCGATGGTGGTCGGGTCATCGGGTTCCAGTGGGCGCATCTGTGAACGTTTCCTTCCCCGGTCCTGCTGCCGGTGCGTGCCCGGCGTGCTCCTGATCCCACACGAGCGCACTACGGTCGCGCAACTCCGGGCGGGCGCGCACTCCCCCGGGCTGTTACCGCCTGGACCGCAGGGGTATCGGCCTCGCCGTCGACCAACTACGCGGAGCCGGAGGCCGAATCGATGACGATGTCGTGGCGCATACCGAACGGTGGAGGTCTATGTGGCTTCGTCCAAGAGGGCGCGCAGCGCTGAGTGGGCCACCTGCCGCAGTTCGTCGCGGCTGCGCCCGGCCGCGGCCTGGACGGCGATGCCGTCCGAGATCGTGTGGACGAGTGCGGCCAGGACGGCTGGTTGCTGGCGGGTCGGCAGGTCGGTGGCCTGTTCGAGTCGTCGGCGCAGTGCTGCCTCGCCTGCTTTGCGCACCGTGACGGCGTCCTGGTGTACAGCGTGCGCGTCGGGTCCGCAGGCTTGAACGGTCTTGACGCACAAGCAACCGTGGGGGGTGCTGTCGCCTGCTGTCAGGTCGACGGCTCCGTGGATCAGCCGTTCGATGACTTCGCGGCCGGTGGGCGCGTTGAGCGCGTCGGCGGCGTAGGCGCCGGGGCCGTCGAGGTAACGGGCGAGGACTTTGCCGAACAGTTCTTGTTTGTTGCCGAAGGCGGCATAGAGGCTGGGCTTGTTGATGCCCATGGCGGCGGTCAGCTCGGCCAGCGAGGTGCCTTCGAAGCCGTTGCGCCAGAACACCTCCAGTGCGCGGTCGAGTGCGGTGTCTGCGTCGAACGAGCGTGGGCGTCCGCCGGGCATGTAGTCCTCCGTGGCCCTCTCCATGTTTTTTACCTATCGGTACATTACCCCTTGTGCGAGGAGGTCGGGCCGTTTAGTTTCTTACCGAAAGGTACAGAACTAGGGAGCGGAAACCATGATCCGAGTCGGAGTTGTCGGGGCCAGCGGTTGGGCGGATAACTCGCACCTGCCCGCGCTCGGAGCGCTCGAGGAGTTCGAGGTGACCGCAGTCGCGACCACCAGCCAGTCCAGCGCGGACCGGGCGGCGGCCGCTCACGGCGTACGGCACGCCTTCGCCGGCGCGGGCGAACTCGTCGTGCACCCTGAGGTCGACTTGGTCGTCGTGTCGGTGAAGGCGTCCGGGCATGCTGCCGTGATCAAAGCAGCGCTCGACGCCGGCAAGCACGTCGTGTCCGAGTGGCCGCTGGGCATCGACGCCGACGAAGCGGAGGAGCTGACCGAGGCCGCTGCCGCGGCCGGCGTCGTTCACGCGGTCGTTCTCCAGGGCCACCACTCCCCGAGCGCCCGCTTCGTCACCGACCTGCTGGCCGACGGCCGGATCGGCACACTCGAATCGGTCGCGCTGGTGGCCGAGGGCGCCCCCTGGGGTGGCAGTCGAATATGGCCGGACCTCGTGTTCGGCCTCGACCCTTCGACGGGAACCAACATCCTGACCATCATGGCCGGTCACTTCCTGGCCGCGCTCGAACGTGTCGCGGGCCCGCTGACCGAAGTCTCCGCACGGCTGCCCCGCATGCACGACCGCGTGCTCATCGCCGGGACCGAGCAGACAGTGCCCAACGCCACACCCAGCCACGTGCTGCTGCACGGACAACTGGCCGGCGGCGCCACCGCGTCGGTCGCCGTGCACGGCGGCAATGGACCCGCCCGGTACGGGTTCCGCCTGGAACTCGTCGGCAGCGACGCCACCTTGACCGCCACCCCGACCCAGCCCGGGACATTCATCCACTGGGGCGACTGGGAGATCCGGATCGGCGAGGAGACCCTGGCCATGCCCGCCACCTACCGGACCGTCCCTGCCAGCGTCCAGTCCGGCCCACCGGCCAACATCGCAGCCCTCTACCAGGAGGTCGCTCGAGCCATCGCCGAGGCCCGACAACCGCATCCCAGCTTCGAGACCGCCCTGCGCCACCACCGCCTCCTGGCCGCCATCGAACAATCGGCAGCCGATGGAATCGTTCGGCGCGTCTCGTAGCCAGCACGGTCCCCCGCTGAACTCCGCAGGCGCGGGCGATGCCGGCGGCGGATCCGGCACTTCCCCACCCACTGACCAGCAGCTACGCCATATCCGCCCGGAATTCGGCCGATGCTACGGCAAACCCCCCAGCCCCAGCACGCTAAACGTCACAGTGACGGTTCTGTAATTGGGTTGCGGCTCGGGCCTCTCGAGGTCCACGCCCGCACTCAGCCGTGATGGCGGCGGTATACCGGGACCGCTCCAGGATGCAACGGCACCCCGTCGGTGCCGATCAACGACCGCACATCGAGGAACTGCGTCCCCGCCGCCTCCGCGGGCACCAGCTCGTCGGGGCGGGTGATGAGTAACTCGGTCAGCGCGGCGGCGGCCCGCGTGGGCAGTGCTCCGGTGGTGACGAGCAGATTGGCGACGCCGATGGTCCGCACCGCCGCCGCGCCCGGATACGCGTCGGCGGGGATGGTGACCCGGTCGTAGAGGTAGCCGAACCGGTCCCGCATGGGCTGGGCGAGGTCGCCGAGGTCGAGCAGACGCAGCGCCTGCGGCACGTCGAGGGCTGGTGTCGGGACGCCACCGGCCCACAGCAGCGCGTCGATGAACCCGTCGCCGAGTGCGGTGACGGCGTCGCGCAACGCCAGGTGGGTGATCTCGACGTCGCGTCCGGGCTCGAGCCCGGCGGCGCGCAGCAGCCGGTCGCCGGTGAACGTGGCGCCGGAACCGGGCGCGCCCAGGCTGATGCGTGCGCCCCGCAGCTCCGCCGCGCTGCGGATACCGCTGGCGTCGCGGACGACGAATTGCAGGTAGTTCTCGTAGACGCGCCCGATGGCCAGCAGCCGTCCGCGGTCGGGGTCGGCGTCGATCGAGTCGGCCAGCGCCAGTGCCGCATCGACCTCGCCCCGGTCGAGCAGGGCGAGATTGGCGAACGATCCGGTGGTGGTGACCGGCTCGATGTGGACGGTTCCGGCCGCGGCGCGGGCGAGCAGTTCGGCGAACGCGTGGTAGAAGCCGCCCACCTCCCCCGCAGCCACCCGCACGGTCGGTGTGCCGTCCCCGTCGCAGCCGGTCAGCGCCCCGGCGGTGAGAATGCCGGTGGCGCAGAGGAATCCGCGCCGGTTCACGACGGCGCCGCCGCGGGCAGTTCGACGGTCACCGCGAGTCCGTGCGGATGCACCGGCTCGATCCGCAAGCTGCCCTGGCGGGCCTTGACCAGCGCGGCGGCGATGGGCAGTCCGAGTCCCGAGCCGCCCGCGGCCGCGGTGGAACTGCGGAAGAAGCGGGTGGTGAGCCGGTCCAGTTCCCCGGCGGGCACCCCGGCGCCGTCATCGGTGACCGTCAGCGTCGCCGTCTCGGCGGTGCCGGTCACCACCAGCCGGGTGTGCGCGCCGCGTCCGGCGTAGCGGCACGAGTTGCTCAGCGCCACATCGAGGATCTGCGCCAGGGCGGCGGCGTCGGCGGCGGCGTCCACGGGACCGGCCGCCTCGACGGTGAGGGTGAGCCCGGCGTGGTCGAAGGCGCTGCGCCAGGCATCGGCGCGATCCTGGGCGACCTGCACCGCGTCACACCCGGCGGCGGGCTCGGCCGGATCGAATTCGGTGGTGGCCTCGGCGACCGCGAGGGTCAGCAGCCCGTCGAGCAGCCGGGTGAGCCGCTCCACCTCGGCGGTCGCGCCGCGGAAGGTGCCGGCCGCGTGCTCGGGGATGGCGGGTTCGAGCGAGTCGAGGCGAATGGTCAAGGCGGCGAGCGGGTTACGCATCGCGTGTGCGGTATCGGCGACCAGCTGGCGCTGCGCCTCGGCGGAATCGGCGACGGCCAGCGCCATCGCGTCGAACGACGCGGCGACGGCGCGGATCTCCGGCGGCCCGCCGTGCCGGCGAGTGAGGACGGTCTGGTCGACGGCTTCGGGCCGCGGCTTGGGCAGGGAGGCGGTGAGTTTCTCCACGGCGCGGGACAATTCGGCCAGCGGTCGCAGCACCCAGCGGGACAGCGCCAGCGCCAGCGCCATGAACAACACCATCGCCGCGACAGCGCCACCGGCCACGATGCCCCACGTGCGCAGAATGTCGGTGCGGGCGGGCCCGGTGGAGGCCTGGATGAGGACCGCGCCGTTGACCTGTACGCCGCTGCCGACGGGCCGGGCGATGAGCACTGTGGCCGGGCTCCACGGCATCAGCTGCGCGACCGGGGCGGGTCGCTGGTTGCGGCGGGCGGCGGCGAGTGCGGCGACGACAGCGGGACTGCCGGAGTCGACGCCCGCGCCGGCGAGGGTGGCGCCGCGGGCGTCGACGACGAGGATGTTCTCGCCGTAGAGCTGGTGGTAGCGGCCGGCTTCGACGGTGAGGGCGCGGGTGTCGCCGGTGGCGGCCGCGGCGTCGGCGAGGGCGGCGAACCATTCGGCGTCGCCGGTGCGGGCGAGGACGAGTTGCTGGGTGCGGCTGGTCGCGGTGGTCAGGCACAGTGGCACGGCGAAGGCGAGGACCGCGATGGTGGCGAAAACGGTGAGGGCGGTGAGGACGCGTCGCCGCATGGGCTCACTCGCCCCAGCGGTAGCCGTAGCCGCGGATGGTGGTGATCAGGCCGGGCCGGTCGAGTTTGTGGCGCAGGCCGGTCATGTGCACGTCGAGGCTGCGGGAGACCGCGACGAACGCGTCGCCCCAGATGCGGTCCATCAGTTGCTGGCGGCTGACCGCTGCGCCGGGGCGTTCGGTGAGTGCTTGGACGAGTTCGAATTCCTTGGCGGTCAACGAGATCGGGCGTCCGGCGACTTCGACGCGGCGGGCGGCGAGGTCGACGCGGACGTCGCCGGTGGTGACGATGCGGGCGGCGGGTTCGGTGGCCGCGGCGGCGCGGCGGGTGACGTTGTCGATGCGGGCGAGCAGTTCGGCGATGCGGGGTGGTTTGACGAGGTAGTCGTCGGCGCCGCCGCGCAGGCCGCGCACGATGGAGCGTTCGTCGCTGCGGGCGGTGAGGATGACGACCGGTACGGCGCTGACTTCGCGCAGCCGGCGCAGGACCTGCAGGCCGTCGGCGTCGGGCAGGCCGAGGTCGAGGATGACGGCGTCGTAGCCGCGGTGGGCGACGAGCAGGTCGGCGCCGCGGCGCAGCCGGTGGGCGTCGTGCCCGCGGGCGGTGAGCGCCTCCACCAGGGCGTCACCGACTCCGTCGTCGTCTTCGACCACTGCCAACTGCACGGTGTGATTCTCCCGTAATCGGTTCGTCCCGGCGCACCGGGTGGGGTCGCGGCCGCCTGCTCGGCCGTGTCGGGGCTGGGAACAGGCAGCGCGCGGTTCAGGTGGTGGTGACCGGGTAGGTGGTGCGGGTGTGTTCCTCGGGCGCGTCGATCGGGGAATCGGTGGAGGTTTCGCGCATGAACCAGTAGGTGATCAGCGAGATGAGGATGGTCGCCGAGACGTACCAGAAGAACACCGACTCGTGCCCGATCTTCTTCAGCCACAACGCCAGTGATTCGGCGGTGCCGCCGAATACGGCCGCGGTGAGCGCGTACGGCAGGCCGACGCCCAGGGCGCGGACCTTGGTGGGGAACAGTTCGGCTTTGACGATGGCGTTGATGGAGGTGTAGCCGGTGATGATCAGCAGCGCGGCCATCATCAGCGCCCAGGCGGCGACGGGGTTGGTGGTGTGACCGAGGACGGTCATGATCGGCACTGTCGCGAGGGTGCCCGCGACACCGAAGAACACCAGCAGTTTGCGGCGTCCGACGCGATCGGACAGCGCGCCGGCGATCGGCTGCAATACCACGAACACCAGCAGGGCGCAGAAGTTGATCCAGGCCACCGTCGATTTGCTGATGCCCGAGGTGTTGATCATGTATTTCTGCATGTAGGTGGTGTAGGTGTAGAACGCGATGGTGCCGCCGAGGGTCAGCCCGACCACGAGCAGGCATTCGCGCGGGTACTGCAGCAGCACGCGCAGCGAGCCGCGCCCGGGGTCGGTGGCGGGGGTGTCCGGTGCGGCGGCGGCGCGGAAGGCCGCGGATTCGTCCATGCCGCGGCGCAGGATCATCACGATGATCGCCCCGGCCGCGCCGATCACGAACGGGATGCGCCAGCCCCAGGTGTCCAGTTGCGTGGTGGTGAGGAATTGCTGCAGCACGATCTGCACCGCGAGCGCGACCAGTTGCCCGCCTACGAGGGTGACGTACTGGAAACTCGAGTAGAAGCCGCGTTTGCCCTGCGAGGCGACCTCGGACAGATAGGTGGCGCTGGTGGCGTATTCGCCGCCGACCGACAAGCCTTGCAGCAGGCGGGCGATCAGCAGCATCGCGGGTGCGGCCAGTCCGATGCTCTGGTAGCCGGGGGTGGCGGCGATGAGCAGGGAGCCCGCGGCCATCACGGTGACCGACAGGGTGAGCGCGGCGCGGCGGCCGAATCGGTCGGCGTAGCGGCCCAGCGCCCAGCCGCCGATCGGGCGCATCAGGAACCCGACCGCGAACACGGCCGCGGTCGAGAGCAGTTGCGCGGTCGGATCTCCTTGGGGGAAGAAGGTTTTGGCGAAGTAGACGCTGAACGCCGCGTAGACGTACCAGTCGTACCATTCGACGAGGTTGCCGATGGAGCCGCGCAGGACGTTGGCGACGACTCGGCGTTCGCTGCCACGGCCCGGCGCACCGTGGCTCGGCTGTGTCGTGGGCACAGGGATCTCCTTCCCGACGCGGCATCGCATCGTTCGCAGACCACTGTGTCGGCAGTCACAGGTCTCGCGACAGTGTCGCGGCCGTTTTCTAACAGTCGCTTAGGACGTTCGGACCTTGGGCACCTTGGGGATCTCGTCGGTGCGCGGGACCTCGGTGCCGCGCAGGGAGGCGCCGACGGTTTCGCGGAGGAACAACCAGGCGATCAGGCCGATGAGGCAGGCGCCGACCATGTAGTAGGCGGGGAACAGGTGCCATTCGGTGCGGTCGATGATCCATTCGTTGATCAGGGGTGCGGTGCCGCCGAACGCGGCGGTGGACACGTTGTAGGCCAGGGCGAATCCGGCGTAGCGGACCTGGGTGGGGAAGATCGCGGGGAAGGTCGCGGAGATGGTCGACAGCTGCGGCACATACAGCAGGCCCAGGATCACGAATCCGAGGATGGCCCAGCCCAGGCCCTGGCCCATCAGCCAGTACAGCGGCACCGACAGCACCGCGAGCGCGGTCAGCGAGAACAGCCACATCGGGCGGCGTCCCCACAGGTCCGACAGGCCGCCGCAGATCGGCAGCACCAGCGCCATCACCAGCTGCCCGATCAGGACCATGGCGGTGGTCTGGGAGTCGCCCAGGCCGATGGTCTTGTTCAGGTAGGTGGGCATGTAGGCCAGCAGTGTGTAGTTGACGACGTTGAGGGCGATGACCAGGCCGCCGAGGGTGAGCAGTTCGCGGCGGTATTTGGTGATCAGTTCGATCAGGCCGGTTTTCGGGTGCTGTTGCTCGGCGACCTCGGTGAACACCGGGGATTCGTCGAGTTTGTTGCGCAGGTACCAGCCGACCAGGCCCAGCGGCACGGCCAGCAGGAACGGCACCCGCCAGCCCCACTGGTCCATCTGGGTGTCGTCGAGCAGTACCTGCATCAGCAGCACCACCGCGGAGCCGCCGATGAAGCCGGACAGGGTGCCGAATTCCAGGAAGCTGCCCATGAAGCCGCGGCGGCGGTCGTCGACGGATTCGGCGAGATAGGTGGCGGCGCCGCCGTATTCGCCGCCGGTGGAGAAGCCTTGGACGACGCGCAGCAGGATCAGCAGGATCGGGGCGGCGACGCCGATGCCGGCGTGGCTGGGCAGCAGCCCGATCAGGCCGGTGGCGCCGGCCATCAGCAGAATGGTGGTGGCGAGGACGGCTTTGCGGCCGATCTTGTCGCCCAGCGGGCCCCACACCATGCCGCCGAGGGGGCGCAGCACGAACGAGATCGCGAAACCGAGCAGCGTGCCCAGGGTGCCGAGGCTGCCGGGGAAGAAGGCGTCTGTGAGGTATCCGGCGGTGGCGGCGTAGGCGCCGTAGTCGTACCACTCGGTGGCGTTGCCCATGGCGGCGGCGGCTACGGATCGGCGTTGCTGTGGTTGCGGGTCGGCGCTCGTCACGCGCGCTCCTCTCCCCTGTTCCTGGTGGTGGCCGGCTCGGGTCCGGCGGTGGACACGAGCGCGAAGTCCGTGGGTACCCGATTGCGGGTGCGGGCAAACGGGGCGTTATCGATGCGGGCCGGTGGGGAAGGCGGGCTGAACTGGCGGGCTGAACGGCACCGACGAAGCTCAATGTGTTTGGTATCACATTGTTTTCGGGTGGGCAACTGTGCATGCGTGGCGTGCCGTCGGGCCGCCACCGGAATCGCCGATTCCGCCCGCCCGTGCCGCCCGCGCGTTCTACCGTCGAGAACAACTGCTGCGACAACAGCGGCGGCCGGGTGGAACGAGGCCTGTGATGAGCGAACCGATCACCTCCTGCGCCGCGTTCCAGCGCGTCGCCGCCATCGACCCCGACGCGGTCGCCGTCCGCTCGGTCGGCGGCGACCGGTCGCTGACGTGGCGCGAGTACGCCGCGCAGGTGCGGGCGGTGGCGGCGGGACTGGCCGCGCTGGGTGTCGGGCGCGGGGACACCGTGGCGCTGATGATGGCCAACCGGGTCGAGTTCTATCCGCTCGAGGTCGGGGTCCAGCACACCGGCGCCACCTCGTTCTCGGTGTACAACACGCTGTCGGCCGAACAGCTCGCCTACGTGTTCACCAACGCCGGGAACCGGGTGGTGATCTGCGAGGCCCGCTACGTCGACACCGTGCGTGCGGCCGGGGTGGCGATGGACACCCTGGTGTGCCTGGACGATCCGGTGCCCGGCACGGTCGGCGTGGCGCAGCTGATGTCGATGGGGCGACCCGATTTCGACTTCGACGCGAGCTGGCGGGCGGTGCGCGCCGACGATGTCCTCACCCTCTGCTACACCTCGGGTACCACCGGCAATCCCAAAGGTGTCGAACTCACCCACGCCAACCTGGCCGCCGAGGTGTACTCCTACGCGTCGGTGATGCCCGTGGCGTTCGGCGACCGGCAGACCTCCTACCTGCCCAGTGCGCACATGGCCGACCGGCTCACCGCCCTGTACCTGCACGAATACTTCGGCACCCAGATCACCGCGGTCCCCGACCGCGCGCAGCTGCCCGCGGCGCTGGCAGACGTGCATCCCACCATCTGGGGTGCGGTGCCGCGGGTGTGGGAGAAGTTCAAGGCCGCCATCGAGTTCTCGGTCACCGCCGAACCCGACCCGGGGCGGCGCGCCGCGCTGGAGTGGGCGCTGGAGGTGGCGCGGCGCAAAGCCGCCGCGCAGCTGGCCGGGCAGCCGCCGGATACCGAACTGGCCGCCGAGTGGGCGCGCGCCGACGCGACGGTGCTCTCGGCGCTGCGCACGAAAATCGGCCTGGACCAACTGAAATGGGCGTTGTCGGGGGCGGCGCCGATCCCGCCGGAGACCCTCGGATTCTTCTTCGGGCTGGGCATCCCCATTTCCGAGGTGTGGGGCATGTCGGAGCTGACCTGCGTGGCCAGTGTCAGCCCGCCCGGCCAGGCACGGCTGGGCACCGTCGGGCGGCTGCTGCCCGGACTGGAGGGCCGCATCGCCGACGACGGCGAATTCCTGGTGCGCGGCCCGCTGGTGATGCGCGGCTACCGCGGCGAACCGGACAAGACCGCCGCCGCCGTCGACGCCGAGGGCTGGCTGCACACCGGTGACATCCTCACCCGCGACGAGGACGGCTACTTGCGGGTGATCGACCGCAAGAAGGAATTGATCATCTCCAGCGGCGGCAAGAACATGTCCCCGGCCAACATCGAGAACGCCGTCAAAGCCGCCACCCCGCTGATCGGAGCGCTCGCCGCGATCGGTGACAACCGGCCCTACAACACGGCCCTGATCGTGCTCGACGCCGAATCGGCGGTCCCCTACGCCGCCCAGCACGGGCTGCCCGACGCCTCCGCCGCCGCGCTCGCCGCCGACTCCGGCGTGCTCGCCGCCATCGCCGCCGGTGTCGCCGCGGGCAACGCCACTCTGTCGCGGGTCGAGCAGATCAAACGCTTCACCGTCCTGCCGGTGTTCTGGGAACCCGGCGGCGACGAGGTGACCCTGACGATGAAACTGCGCCGCAAACCCATCGCCGCCGAGATCGACGCCCTCTACGCCGAACACCCCGGCCCTGCCGTCTGCGAACCGGCCGCCACGGCCTGACCCGCCGGGGGGTTCGGAGTAGAACACCAGATCACCGTGTCGTCCGGGGTCGAGGACACCGCTGCCCGGGTCGCTGATCAGGGCCTGCTCACTCGGCGGACCGGCCGTGACCGGTCCCGTCGCGGGGGCGTGTTCCACGACCGGAATCGCGCGGTCCGGGAGTACGGTCGGGGGTATGGGCGACTACAACGAGCCAGGTCGCGACTACTACTCCCCGCAGCCGCAGCCGCGGCCGGGCGGGCCGCGGGTCGATTTCGCCAGACTGTGGGCCGGTGGCGTCGGCGCCGCGATCGTGGTGGCCCTGGTCATCATCGTCGGTGTGCTGCTGGTGCGGGGCGTGCTCGGGTACGGGCTGCTCGCTCCCGAAGGCGACGGCACCTACGGCAACGCCGGCACCACCGGGTACGCGATCGGCGGCGCGGTGGTGGCGTTGCTGGCGACCGCGCTGCTCACCGTGCTGCTGCTGTTCATGCCCAATCCGCTGACCCTGTTCACCTGGATCGTCGCCCTGTGCACCGCGGTGGCGGTACTGCTGCCGTTCACCCTCACCGCCGACCACGGCGCCCAATTCGCTACCGCCGCAATCAATCTCGTCGCCGGAGTAGCGCTCGCCTCGGTCCTCGGGTCGGCCGCGCGCGCCTCCCTGGACAGCTCCGCGCGCTGAGCGGACCGCATACCGGCGCGGGGCGTGAACCGGTGCACCGCGGCTTCGGCGACGTTGTCGCCGGTGCGGCCACGGCCGGGTGTTCGCGCCGGTCTGGTGACCACACGCGCGCATCCCCGGCCGGGCGCAGGCGCGCCGCCGCGTCGATCGCCGGGCCGGGCGTGGCGTCCGCGCCGCGGCGGATCCGCCGGTTCGCCCGGTCCGTGTCCGGATGGGTAGTTTGTCCAGCGGTGCCGAGGAACGGAGGTGGCTGGGCCGTGTGGAACCGACCGGCATGGTGGTGGCGTGCGCTGATCGTGCTCTCGGCCGGGGCGGGGCTGGTCACGGGGACGAGTTCGCTGGTGTACTTCACCATCGACAGCAACGTCCTCGCGCTGGGCTACTACCTCGGCGCCCTCTACTGGATGACCCGCCGCGCCACCACCGCCGCGCCCGCACCACGGCTGCGCGGCGCGGTCGTGCTCTACACCACCATCACCGGGCTGGTCGCGCACTTCGTCCTCCAGCACGGCGCCAGCCCACTCCCCGGCCTGCTGCACGGGCCCGACCGGCTCGGTCACTGGTCGGACTTCCTGCTGCACTACCTCACCCCCACCCTCGTGCTGCTGGACTGGCTGCTGCTCGCGCCGCGGGGCGCCGCCCGGTGGCGCGATGTGCCGCTGTGGCTGTGCTTCCCGATCGGATACACCGCGCTCGTGCTCGTGCGCGGGGCGCTGTTCCCGGCGTTCCCGCACCGCTACCCGTACCCGTTCCTCGACCCCACCACCCGCGGCTACGGCGCAGTGGTACGCGAAATCCTCACCCTCACCGTCGAATTCGTGCTGCTGGCGCTCGCCGTCGTGGCCGCCGACCGGCTCGGGAGCCGTCTGCGCCCGGATCCGGACGCGGGCCGCGACTCCCGCGGCGACACCACCGCGCCGGACTGCCGCACCCCCGCCTCGTAAGCGGGCGCCGTCCGCGAGAGCACTGCCGGGCCACCGAGTACCAGCGCGGCACGGAAACCGCTGGGCGGCACCACGGCAGCCATACCCGCACCCCGGCCGACCGGCCGGTGCGCCCGGCCCGGTAAACTACGGGAACGCATCCTGGCGAAAGGCACGTGATGACAGTCGGCATGGTTCTGTGCGACCACCGCCCGCGCTTCGACGCGGGCCACGCCACCCGGCGCTGACGCCGGTCGCCTTTCCCGCTCCTCGTCGAAGCGCTCACCGTCCCAGCCACGGTCGATCGCGAGGAGTCCCATCGTGTCCACCCGGACCGCACAGCACCACACCGGAACCGGTGCGCCCCAGCCCCTCCGGCTCGTCACCGCCGACGACCGGACCAGCGCCGACACCGCGCTGCGGCACGCCCGCACCGGCAGCACCCTGCTGTGGCGCGGCGACTACCACAACGCCCGCCAGCTCCTGGCGGCCATGCGCCGCCGGCTCGACCGCACCCGCCGCACCGGTCCGCCCGCCGATCCGGCGCACGCCTACCACCGCTACCGGCAGGCCCGCGCCTGCCGCGCGCGGCTGCTGTCGTGCCTGGTCGTCGAGCTCGGGGCCGAGTACACGCTGGATCTGCGCCGCGCCCCGGACGTGCGCGCCGCCTGCGCCGCGGCCTACGGTCCCGCGGACCGGTCACGACTGGTGCCGCTCACCGAACTGCTCGGCGTCCTCGGCGCCCACCAGTGGCGGCTCAACGGTGTCGAGGTGCCCGCGCTCGGCGCGCGCATCCACCCGCACTACGGTGTGTTCGCCCCCACCCGCAACGACTACACCGACCTCGTCGCCCGGGCGCCGCTACCCCCGGGCACCGAGTTCGCCCTGGATCTCGGCACCGGAACCGGGGTTCTCGCCGCGATCCTGGCCCGGCGCGGCGTGGCCCGCGTGCTCGCCACCGACCTGTCGCCCCGGGCGGTCGCCTGTGCCCGCGACAACATGCGGCGGCTCGGACTCGGCACGGTCGAGATCGGGCACGGCGACCTGTTTCCCGACCTGCGCGCCGACCTGATCGTCTGCAACCCGCCCTGGCTGCCCGGCACGCCGGTCTCCGCACTCGACCACGGCGTTCACGATCCCGGCAGCGCCATGCTGCACGGTTTCCTCCACGGCCTCACCGACCACCTCACAGCCCGCGGCGAAGGCTGGCTCGTCCTGTCCGACCTCGCCGTACATCTCGGCCTGCGCGCCCCCGGCGACCTCGCCGCCCGGATCGCCGCGGCGGGCCTGCACGTCATCGACCGCCTCGACACCTCGCCCCGCCACCGCCGCGCCGCCGACTCCACCGACCCGCTCCACGCCGCGCGCGCCGCCGAAACCGTCTCCCTGTGGCGTCTGGCTCCGCTACCTGGCTGATCGAGACTCGCTACCTGACCCGGTAGGTCAGCGGCCCTGCCACACCGGGTCTCGTTTCTGCGCGAACGCCTGCACGCCCTCGGCCGCGTCCTGCGACGACAGCGCTGGGCCCGCCAGCTCGCCCTGCCGGGTGAACGCCTCGGCGACCGACCAGTCCGGCGACTCGTCGACGATGCGTTTGCTCGCGGCCACGCTCAGCGGCGCGTTCACCGCGATCCGCTGCGCCAGCGCCAGCGCCCCCGCGAACGCTCCGCCCGGCTCGGTCAGCTGGTTGACCAGGCCCAGCTCGGCGGCGCGGGCCGCGGTGATCGGGTCCCCGGTCAGCGCCAGCTCCAGCGCGATCGCGCGCGGCAGCCGCTGCGCCAGCCGCAGCACCCCGCCGCCGACCGCGACCAGCCCGCGCTTGACCTCCGGGATCCCGAACGTCGAATCCGCCGCGGCCACCACCAGATCCGCCGACAGCGCCAGCTCACAGCCACCGGCCAGCGCCGGGCCCTCCACCGCGGCGATCAACGGTTTGCGGGGCGGTTTCGCGGTGATGCCCAGCGGGCCGCGGCCCTCGGTCATCGGCAGCTCACCGCGGGCGGCGGCCTTGAGATCCATGCCGGCACTGAAATATCCGCCCGCGCCGGTGAGGATCGCGACCCGCGCGGCCGGATCGGCGTCGAAGGCGTCCAGCGCCCGTTCGAGACCCACCGCCGCCGCGTGGTTGATCGCGTTGCGGACCTCGGGCCGGTTCACCGTGATGATCGTGACCGGCCCGCGCCGTTCCACCAGCACCGGCGGCGCCGGTGGGGCGGGTAGCGGCACCCGGTCGCGGCCCTCGACCCGGATCCGCCCGCCGCTGACCGTCACCGGCAGCCCGAGCAGATCACCGCCGAGCAGCTCCTCGCGCAGCCCGGAGTCCGCGCAGCGCATCAGGATGCGGGCGCCGTCGGCGGCGATCAGGCTCAGCACCGCCGGTTCGGGATCACCGGTGCGGGTGAACGGCACCGTGTACGCCTCGATCACCGCCGGGCCCTCGTGCCGGTCCCGGGCCGGGCGCGGCGGCGGGGAATCGATCAGCGGCCGCAGATGCCGGTATTCGGCGCGGGGCGGGCGCGCCGAGTACACGCCCAGCGCGTGCTTGGTGACATACCAGCCCAGCGACGTCGCCAGCCCGTAGCTGTCCGGTTCCGCGCGCAGCCGCGGCACCAGCGACGCCACCGCGTGCCCGCCGTAGTTGTTGCCCGGACCGCCGCCGAAGGTCAGCCCGCCGGTCACCGACGGCGTGCGCGCCGGGTCGTCGAGCGGCAACCCCAGCTCGCGCGCCGCGATCTGCACCGCCACCGGGAAACACGCGTACAGGTCGACATGTGCCAGGTCCGCCGCGCCGATCCCGGCATGGTCGAGCGCGGCCGCGCCCAGCGCCCGGATCGCCGGTGACGCCGCCAGCTCCGCGCGCTCGCTGGTGAACCACTCGTCGTGCCCGGACGCGCCGGCGTGCAGGAACACCCACTTGTCCTGCGCGATCCCCGCGGCCTGCGCGGCGGCGGCGCTGCACACGATGATGCCGCTGGCCATGTCCACGGTCAGATTGGCGCATTCCAGTTTGGTGTAGGGAGTCGACACCATCCGGTTGTCCGCCGAGACCGCCGCGATCTGCTCGGCGCTGAATTCCTGGCGCTGCCAAGCGAATTCGTTGCCCGCCGCGACCGCCGAGAGCCGCGACCACAACTGGGCGACCGCCTCGGCGTGCTCCTGCGGGCCACGGCCCAGGCGATGGCGGTTCGCCGACTCCAGCAGCGCGTACATGTTGATCGGCGCGATCAGCCCCGCCGCGGTCTCGGCGGCGTTGTTGGCGGCCTTGTCGATGCCCACCGTCCGCGTCGGCGCCACCCCCGCGTCCTGCTGCGGCCACCCCGGGTCCACTCCCGCCCGCTGCGCGGCGGCCTGCGTGGCGCCCGCCTCCGCGCCGGTGACCAGCACGATCTCGTAGTCGCCGGCGGCCACCGCCGCGGCGGCCTCGTTGATCGCCAGCTGCCCGCCGTCCCCGCCGAACGCACTGGTCTGCACCGTGTCCACACCGGCCGCGCCGACCCGCTCGGCGACCACCGCGCCCAGATCCCGGTACTGCCACGACGTGCACGCCACCGCGAACACCGCCTGCGCGCCGCGCAGCAACGCCTCCCCGGGGCCCGCGTCCTGTGCCGCGCGGCGCAGCGCCGCCACCGCCAGCCCCGCCGGATCACCGAAGGCCGGGTCCGGGGTGCGCTGCACCACCTGCCCGACACCGACCAGCACCGGTGTCTGCGGCGCCAGCTCCACCCCGGACGCGGTGTGCAGCACCGGGTGACGGGCCGGGCCGGTGCGCAGCGGGCCCGCCGCGGCCAGGGCGGCCGGCAGTCGCGCCAGCGACTCGCGCATCGCGTCGCCGAGACTGCGGGCGACCGACCCGCCCAGCGGGCCCTCGATCGGCGGCCCGGCCACCCCGGCATCGAAATGCACCGTCGACCGCGACCCCGTGCCCGATACGCTGATCCAATACCCGATGCGCACATGCTGGGGCGCCTCGCCCCGCAGCTCGAACCCCGAGGCGCTCACCGCGGCCACCGTCCACCCGATCTGCGCGGGCAACCCCATCACCAGCGCCTGCTGGGTGAAGCTCAGGCCCTCCCGCACCGGTCCCGGCGCGCCGTCGCGCCACCCGGTGTGCAGGGTGAACCAGTCACCGAGCCGGTTCAGATCCGACAGATACGCGACCACCGTGTCGCGTGGCGCCTCGATCTCCTGGAAGGCGTGCGCGGTCCGGGTGAACTCCGCCAGTCCCGGTGGCGCCAGGCGTTCCTCCCCGGCCACCGCCTCGGCCCGGGGCGCGTCGCCGCGGCCGCGTAATCCGGCGACCAGCTCCCGCGCCAGGCGCGGATCGCGGCGTATCGCGCCCAGCAGGGCACCGCCCGCCCGGAGCTGCGTGCGCACCGCACGAATCCGATCGCGTCCAGGCACAGGTGCCACCGTCCAACCTCCTCGTCGAGCCTGAGACCATTAATGACCATTTGTCTCGCCGAGTCAAAGCCCGGGCGGGGGCCCGGCGGCGGGCCGGTCTCAGAGGCGGATGCCCAGCAGCGCGTCCACCGCCGCGGCCACCAGTCCCGGCGCCGCGGCGTCCGGGCCGTCGTAGTCCAGGGCCTGCCGCGCCCAGCTGTCCACCGCCGCAAGCGCTTTCGGCGTGTCGAGATCGTCGGCCAGATGCTGCCGCAGCCGCGCCACGGTGTCCTGCGCGGCCGGGCCCGACGCCAGCGCCGCCGCGCGCTGCCAGCGATCCAGCCGTGCCAGCGCCTCGGCCAGCACCTGATCGTTCCACTCCCGGTCCTGCCGGTAGTGCCCGGCGAACAGGCCCAGCCGGATCGCCGCCGGATCCACCCCCGCGCGCCGCAGCCGCGACACGAACACCAGATTGCCGCGCGACTTCGACATCTTCTCCCCGTCCAGCGCGATCAGCCCCGCGTGCACGTAGTGGCGGGCGAAGCGCCGCCCCGCCACCAGCGCCTCGGCGTGCGCGGCCGAGTACTCGTGATGCGGATACATCAGATCGCTGCCGCCGCCCTGAATGTCGAACTCCGCGCCGATCCGGTTCAACGCGATCGCCGCGCACTCGATGTGCCAGCCCGGCCGCCCCGCGCCGAACGGCGCCGGCCACGACGGCTCACCCGGGCGCGCCACCCGCCACAACAGGGCATCGATCGGATCGCGCTTGCCCGGGCGCGCCGGATCACCGCCGCGCTCGGCGAACAATCGCTCCATCGTCGGGCGGTCGTAGCCCGACTCGTACCCGAACTGCTCGGTCGCGTCGTGCCGGAAATACACATCCGGATACTCGGCATCCTCGACCACATACGCCGCCCCCGACGCCAGCAGCTTGTCCACCAGCTCCACGACCTCGCCGATCGACTCCACCGCGCCGATGTAGTCGCGCGGCGGCACCACCCGCAACGCCGCCATGTCCTCGCGGAACAACGCGATCTCACGCCCGCCCAGCTCCCGCCAGTCCACCCCGTCACGCTCGGCGCGCTCGAACAGCGGATCGTCGACATCGGTGACGTTCTGCACGTAATGCACCCGATGCCCGCTATCGCGCAGCACCCGATGCACCAGATCGAACGTCAGATAGGTCGCGGCGTGACCGAGATGGGTCGCGTCGTAGGGCGTGATGCCGCAGACGTACATGGTGGCGGTCGCGCCCGGCGTCACCGGGCGCACCTGCCGATCGGCGGTGTCGAACAACCGCAACGGCGGTCCGGATCCGGGAACGGCGGGCACATCGACATCGGACCAGGACTGCATGATTCGAGAGTAAAGGTGCCCGCGGCGCGCCCCGGCGGCGACCCCGCGCCCCGGCGGCCCGCGACACCCCCGCACACCCGGCACGACCTGCGCCGACACAGCGGCTGCGGAAAGTCAACGGTTGCAATGAGGCAGCGTGGAACGCGCGCTCAGAACGCCGGCCACGGAATCGGGCGCGCGCTGACCGGCAACGGCATCACCGGATCGCTCAGCAACCGCCGCCCGCGCGCGGCCAGCGCGTCGATCTCCGCGTCGGTCAGATGCGCCGACAACTCATCGCCCAGCTCGCCCGGCAGCGCCTCGACCAGCGTGCCGATATCGTCGAGCAGCTCCGCGTCCACCGGCTCGCCCGCCCACCCCCACAGCACCGTGCGCAACTTCGGCTCCGCGTGCAGGCAGATCCCGTGATCGACCCCGTACACGCCGCCGTCGACCCCCTCGAGGGCATGGCCGCCCTTGCGGTCGGCGTTGTTGAGCAGCACATCCAGCACCGCCATCCGCCGCAGCCGCGGATCGTCGGCATGCACCAGCGACACCTCCTCGCCGGTGCCGTCCACCGCGCGCAACACCTCCCGGAACCCCGCCGGCACCGCGCCCGGCGGCACCAGATCCACCAGATCCGGCCGCCCCGACCCGCCGTGCTGGGTATCGACCGACTCCACCCAGCGCTGCACCATGCCCGGACCCAGCGGACCCTCCCGCAGGATCGTCTCCGGAATCACCCCCCAGCCCAGCGCCTGCGACACCCGATACGACGCCACCTCGCGCCCGGCCAGCGTGCCGTCGGGGAAATCCCACAGCGGCCGCTCCCCGCGCACCGGCTTGTACACCACGCGCAACGACGCATCGACTGCCGCGAGATGCTCCGAGGCCGTGCGCCCGTCGGTGCGCACCGAGCCGTCGGCGCCGATCTCGCACACCAGGGTGAGATTGCTGGCGGTGCTCACCCGCCCCAGTACCGACAGCTCGCCGGTGTGGAACGGATCGCCGGCGCCGCCGTCGGTACCCACCGCCTCATTCCTCCAGATCCGCCGCGCCGAAGATGTCGCCGCGCTTGTAACCGTTGGTGCGCACGCACATGTGCCCCTTGGTCGACAGCGGCTCCCCGCACAGCGGGCACGGCGGGCGGCCCGCGGCGATCACCTTCGTCGACCGCAACGCGAATTCCCGTGCCTGGGAAGGGGTGAGGAACACCCGGACCGCGTCCGGGCCCTCCTCGGTGTCGTCGAGCACCACCGACTCGTCCACCTCGGTCTCGGTGATCGCCAGCAATTCCACCACCACCGCGCCCGCGTCGGCGTCCCAGCCCAGACCCATCGTGCCGACCCGGAACTCGGCGTCCAGCGGCATCTGCAGCGGGTCGGTGTCGCTGACCTCGGCCGCCTGCGGCGGCACCTCGGCGCCGAACCGGCGCGCCACCTCGTCCAGCAACAGCCCCATCCGATCGGCGAGCACCTTGACCTGCTGCTTCTCCAGCAGCACGCTCACCACCCGAGGCTCCTCCACGGCTTGCAGATAGAAGGAGCGATCGCCTGGCTCACCGACTGTTCCGGCCACGAAACGATCGGGGGTGCGAAACACATGGATTGCTCGGGCCATCTGCACCTCCTGAAACCGACTGCACTACTCACTACGAGAATCGGGGGCTCCCGCATTCCCATTATCCGTACTCGCCGCGGTCGTGCCCGTCGCGTCGACGGGCCCGACCTCGCCGCCGGGCACCGGACCCGCCCGCTCACTCGCTCGTTGCTCCACCGTTGCCGCCAGCGCCGACAGGTCGGCGCCGGTGTCGTTGACCCGCCACACGTAGGGCGCGGCGGGCGAATAGCGCACCACGCTCAGCGACGCCGGTTCGACCACGATGCGCTGGAACCCGTCCAGATGGATCCCGAACGCGTCGGCCAGCACCGACTTGATCACGTCGCCGTGCGTGCACGCCACCCACAGCACGTCGCGCCCGTGTTGCTCGGCGAGGGCGCGGTCGTGCTCGCGAACGGCGGCCACGGCACGATACTGCACCTGCGCCAGCCCCTCCCCGGCGGGGAACACCGCGCCCGAGGCATGCCGCTGCACCACCTGCCACAGCGGCTCGGTCACCAGTTCGGCGATCCTGCGGCCGGTCCACTCGCCGTAATCGACCTCGAGCAGCCGCGGCTCGGGCACCGGTTCCACGCCCAGCTTGTCCGCCAGCGGCGCCACCG
Organism: Nocardia wallacei; assembly: GCF_014466955.1. NCBI lineage: Bacteria > Bacillati > Actinomycetota > Actinomycetes > Mycobacteriales > Nocardiaceae > Nocardia > Nocardia wallacei. The sequence continues at coordinate 3,699,231 of NZ_AP023396.1, forward strand.
TCCGCTCACAGCGCAACAACGGCGAATGCACCACCCGCGCGATCGGCAACGCCGCCAGCCGCTGCGCCACCGCCTGGGCCTGCTCGCGGCCCCGGTCGGTGAGATCGACCCCCGCACTGCGACCGGCCAGGGTCGCGGCCGTATTCGACGTCGACACGCCGTGCCGCAGCAGGATCACCGTCATGCACGCCAGCCTAACGGTGCGCGCGGGCGGGCCGCGCCCGCTGAACGGGCGATCACGTCGCCGACACCACGCCCCCGGCCAGCAGGCCCAGCAGCACCAGCCCCAGCACGATCCGGTAGCCGACGAACCAGTTCAGCGAATGCCGGGCCACGAACTTCAGCAGCCACGCCACCGACGCGTACCCCAGCACGAACGACACCACCGTCGCCACCAGCAGCTGCGGCCCCGACGCGGTCAGACCCTCCCCGGCCGGTTCGAACGCGTCGGGCAGGCTGAACAGCCCCGACGCCACCACCGCCGGAATCGCCAGCAGGAACGAGAACCGCACCGCCGCCTCCCGGGTCAGGCCGATGAACAGGCCCGCCGACGACGTCGCCCCCGACCGCGACACCCCCGGGATCAGCGCCAGGCACTGCGCGAACCCCATCACCAGCCCGTCGCGGGTGATGAGCTGCTCGAGCGGGCGGCGCTGGCTGCTGTAGTACTCCGCGGCCGCGATCACCAGCGCGAACACGATCAGCATCGTCGAGATCAGCCACAGGTTGCGCGCGCCGGTGCGGATCGCGTCCTTGCACACGAAACCCAGCACCCCGATCGGGATCGTCGCGATGATCACATACCAGCCGATGCGGTAGTCCAGCTCGCGCTGCGCGTCCGCGTCGAGCACCGGCGCCGGCGGCGGGCCCCCCGCGTAGACCGGCAGCTGCGCGGTGACCTGCTCGGACAGCGGCACCCGCCGCGCGGCGCGCCCGCTCACCCGCAGAGAGATCGTGCCGAACCAGGCACACAGGATGCGCCAGATGTCCTTGGCGAAATACACCAGCACCGCGGCCTCGGTGCCCAGCTGGGTCACCGCGGTGAACGACGCGCCCGCGTCGTCGCCGAAGAACACCCCCGACACGATGCGCATATGCGCCGACGAGGAGATCGGCAGGAACTCCGTCAGCCCCTGCACCGCGCCCAGTATCAGCGCCTGCACCCACGTCATCGACGCGCCCACGCCACCTCCATCACGACCGGATCCGTTGCCGCCGGGCGTGATCGGTGCCCGGCGAAGTCCGGCAGCGACCCTACCCCGCGACCGCCCCGCTGTCCGAGCTGGTGTCGTGCGCGCTGCTCGCGGCGGGTGCACCCGGATCGGCGCGGCGGTTCGGGGTGCCGTACCCGGACTCGAAGCGGTTGGGGCCCTAGGCTCTTGCGTGTGACGGAAGCACGGGCACTGTGATGGAACAGCGGGCGGTGGGGCGCAGCGGCTTACGGGTCTCCCGGATGGGACTGGCCACGCACACCTGGGGCAAGGAAACCGACGCCGACGAGGCAGCGGTACAGCTGGTGGCGTTCGCCGAGGCCGGCGGCACCCTCGTCGACACCTCACCGGCCTACCACGGCGGCGGCGCGCAGCGCATCCTCGGCGGGCTCGTCGGCGAACTCGTGCCGCGCGACGACCTGGTGTTGAGCGGCTGCGCCGGACTGGCCGCGGTCACCGGCGCCACCGACCCCGCCGGCGCACCGGCCACCGAGCTGCGCTGGACCGTCGACGCGTCGCGGCGCACCCTGATGCGCCAGCTCGACCGCACCCTCACCGAACTCGGCACCGACTACCTCGACCTGTGGAGCGTCGCGGCCTGGGACCCGCGCACCCCGCTCGAGGAGATCGCCGCCACCGTCGAATACGCGGTGCGCTCCGGGCGGGTCCGCTACGCCGGAGTGCGCGGGCACAACGCCTGGCAACTGGCCACCCTCGCCGCGGCGGCGCCGATCACCGCCGCGCAACTGCCCTACTCGCTGCTCGCGCGCGGCCTCGAAGCCGACGTGGTGCCCGCCGCCACCCACCACGGCATCGGGCTGATCGCGTCCGCGCCGCTGGCCGGGGGCATCCTCACCGGCAAATATCGCGACGGCGTGCCCGCCGACTCGCGCGGCGCCGACGAGGACACCGCCGCGGAGATCCGCGACCGCCTCGACGACCACGCCGCCCGCGTCGTCGACGCCCTCGTCACCGCCGGCGACGGCCTGGGCACCTCGCCGCTGGCGGTGGCGCTGGCGTGGATCCGCGACCGGCCCGGCGTCGCCAGCATGGTCGTCGGTGCCCGCGACATCGCCCAGCTCACCGGCATCCTCGCCGCCGAGACCCTGGAACTGCCGCGCGCCATCGCCGCGGCCCTCGACGACGTCAGCAGCGGCTGAGCGGCGGCCCGATCACACCCGCCGCCGGGCACCTCTTAGGCTTGCCTGCATGAGCAGCACCGACCGACCGGCCCGCACGCGCGCGACGGCCGGTGCGCGGCGCCCCGGGCGGGCCCGGCGCGCTCCGATCACCCGGATCGTGCCGGCCGTGCTCGCCCTGGTCCTGATCGCCGTGCTCGCCGCCTGCGGGAGCCCCACCGCCGGCGCCGGGCACGGCCCCGCCACCGCCACCCTCGACCAGCTGGACCCGGTGCCGGTCGGGCCCGCGCCCGCCCCCGTCCTGCCCGCGACCGTGCGGTCCTTCGACGGCAGCGAGGTCACCGTCACCGACGCCGCCCGCATCGTCGCCGTCGACCGCTACGGCACCCTCGCCCAGACCGTGTGGGCGCTGGGGCTGGGCGCGAACCTGGTCGGGCGCTCCACCTCCGCGTCGTTCCCCGCCGTGCGGCAGGTGCCCAACGTCGCCGGCGGCAGCGGCAGCATCAACGTGGAAGCCGTTGCCGCACAACGGCCCACGGTGTTCCTCACCGACACCGTCAGCGCCACCCCCGCCCTGCGTGACCAGCTCAAAGCGCTCGGCATCACCGTGGTCTACTTCGACCCCGACCGCCGCCTCGACACTGTCGGGCCGCAGATCGAGGCGGTCGCCGCCGCCCTCGGCGTCCCCGACCGAGGCCGCGCGCTCGCCCAGCGCACCGCCGCCGAGATCGCCGCCGCCACCGCCGCGGTGCCCCGCCGGCAGCCACCGCTGAAAATGGCGTTCCTGTACCTGCGCAGCAGCGCGATCACCATGATGGCCGGACCCGGATCGGGCGCCGACACCCTGGTCACCGCCCTGGGCGGCACCGACGCCGGGAGCGCCGCGGGCCTGACCGAACCGTTCACCCCGATCACCAGCGAGGCCATGATCGCCGCCGCCCCGGACGTGTTCCTGGTCATGACCGACGGCCTGAAATCCGTCGGCGGCGTCGAGGGCCTCACCAAGATCCCCGGCGTCGCCCAGACCCCGGCCGGGCGCGACCGGCGCGTCGTCGACATGTCCGACGCCGCCCTGCTCAGCTTCGGCCCCAACACCGGCCACGTCCTCGCCGCCCTGCGCGACGCGATCTACTCCCCGCACACCGCATGAGCGACGCCGACCCACCGGCAGGCGAGGCAGCCGCACCGGACGCTCCCGCCGCCGGCCGCCCGGCAGCCACGCACGGGTCGTCACCGGAACGCATCCGCGTGGAACACGCTGTGCCGCAGCGCAATCCGAGCCGCCACGCCGCGGACGCGCCGGACGGGCACGGGGCACCGACGCGGCGCTGGTCGAAGATATCGATCGTGTTCACCGTGTCGGCGCTGCTGCTGATCCTGCTGGCCATGTACTCCGCCGCGGTCGGGCAGGTGCCGACCACACCCCTGGAAGTCACCGGCAGCGTCCTGCACAAGATCGGCCTGCCCTGGGGCCCGCTCCCGGCCCACCCCGCCGGTGAGGTCACGCTGTGGCAGGTGCGGTTCCCGCGCGTGGTGCTGGCCGTGCTCGTCGGGGCCGCGCTGGCCACCGCGGGCGCGCTGCTGCAGGGCGTGTTCGCCAACCCGCTCGCCGAACCCGGCGTCATCGGGGTATCAGCGGGAGCCGCGGTGGGAGCCGGGATCGTCATCGTCGTCGGTGAAGCGTTCGTGGCGGCGTGGTCGGTGGCCGCGGGCGCGTTCGTCGCCGGACTGGGCACCACCCTGCTGGTGTATCTGCTGTCGCGGTCGGGCGGGCGCATCGAGACCGTCACGCTCGTACTCACCGGCGTCGCGGTCAACGCCTTCGCCGGCGGGCTCATGGCGTTCCTGCTGTTCACCGCCTCCCCGCAGGCGCGCGACCAGATCGTGTTCTGGCAACTGGGCAGCCTCAACGGCGCCACCTGGCAGTCGGTGGCCGTGGTCGCGCCGCTCACCGTGCTCGGCATCGCCGCCGCCGTCGCGATGGCCCCGCGGCTGGACCTGCTCGCACTCGGCGAAGCCGCCGCCCGCCACCTCGGCGTGGACGTGGAACGCTTGCGCCGCAACGTCATTCTCGCCGTCGCGATCCTCGCCACCGCCGGCGTCGCGTTCACCGGCATCATCATGTTCGTCGGGCTGATCGTGCCGCACCTGGTGCGCATGCTGGTCGGCCCCGGCCACCGCGTCCTGATCCCGCTGTCGGCGCTGATCGGCGCACTCATCCTGCTCGCCGCCGACGTCGGCGCCCGCACCCTGGTCACCAACGCCGACCTCCCCCTGGGCATCCTCACCTCCCTCATCGGCGGCCCCTTCTTCTTCTGGCTGCTGCGCCGCACCCGCGCCCGCGCAGGAGGCTGGGCATGAGCGCGACGCCGAGCGTCGGCGAGCGGCCCGGCATGGGCGCGACGCCGCACACGCCGGACAGCGGGCAGAACCGGGCAGCCGAGCGTGGGCGGGTGGCTGTGCATGAGTCCGAGACCGCGCATGCGGTTGACCGCGGGCCGCGGGTAACCGGGCATGAGCGGGACGCCGCGCACACGCCGAACGGTGGGGACGGGTGGACGGCCGAGCATGGGCGGGCAACCGGGTATGAGTGCGAAACCACGCACACGGCGAACCGCGGGCAGCGGGCAACCGGGCACACGCGGAACGGCACGCACACGCCGGACTGTGGACAGGAGCGGGCGGCCGAGCATGGGCGGGTGGCCGGGTGTGCTGGAAGCCGCGCACGAACAGAACGCGGGCAGGAACGGCCGGCCGTGAACCGCAGCGCGGCCAGGACCGGGAGGGTGCGGTGACCAGTGTGATGCACCGGGTGGCACAGGTTCTCGCGCGGCAACACGAAATGCCGGAACCGCCCGCGGCCGGGACGGTCACTCTGCGGGCCCGGCAGGTCAGCGTCGACCGCGGCGCCGGGGGCCGCGTGCTCGACCACGTGGACATCGACGTGGTGGCGGGCCAGATCCTGGCGCTGGTCGGCCCGAACGGCGCCGGGAAATCGACGCTGCTCGGGGCACTGTCGGGGGAACTCGACACCGCCACCGGCACAGTCGAACTCGACGGCCGGCCGATCCAGCGGTGGACGCCGGTCGACATGGCCCGCCGCCGCGCCGTCCTGCCCCAGACCCACACCGTCGGCTTCCCCTTCACCGCCCGCGAGGTCGTCGCCATGGGCCGCGCGCCATGGGCGCGCACCACCCGCCAGGACGACGACGAGACCGCCATCGCCGCCGCGCTGGCCGCCACCGACACCGAACACCTCGCCGCCCGGCCCTTCCCCGCCCTGTCCGGCGGCGAACGCGCCCGCGTCGCCCTCGCCCGCGTCCTGGCCCAGGACACCCCCACCCTGCTGCTCGACGAACCCACCGCCGCACTCGATCTCGGCCACCAGGAACAGGTCCTGCGCCTGGCCCGCGCCCGCGCCGGACACGGCGCCGCCGTCGTGGTCGTCCTGCACGACCTCGGCATCGCCGCCGCCTACGCCGACCGCGTCGCCGTCCTGGAATCCGGCCACCTCGCCGCCTGCGGCCCCCCGCGCGACATCCTCACCACCACCCTGCTGTCCCGCGTCTACCAGCACCCGGTAGAAGTCTTCGACCACCCCCGCACCGGCGCCCAACTGGTCCTGCCCGCCCGCGGCTGACCCCGGCGCGGGCCGACCGGTGCCCGGGACACCTCGAGAGGCGACGCCCGCGCAGACCGAGCGCGCGGCACGGCGCCGCTGCGGTCCCGCTCGCCTCGGCGACAAGCGCTGTGCGGGCCCCCACGGCAATCGGCCCGGGCGGTATCGCCCAGCCCCGGACAGCATTCCGGGCGGGGCACAGGCCGCCCCGCCCGGAATGGACGTCATACCAGCTCGTCACGGTGTCGTGCACCTGGCCGCGCCGTCGTAACAGGTTGTCGCGCCGAGGTTCTCGGCTCGCCTACCGGTCGGGCCGGTCGTCGTCCTCGTCCGGGCGGGCATGATCCGGGACGCCGGGGTTCGGATCCCGGGCGAGATCGATCAGCGGATGCACGCCGGCGCCCTCCGGCGCCGCGTGTTTGCCGTGGCTCGTCGTCTGCTGCGTATCCCCGTCGTTGGTCACGCCCTTCAGGTTAACGGAGCACCGTGCTCCGGTTGCAACCCGCCACGCGTGTCACCGCCACACCAGCTTGAGCACCGCCGGGGTCAGCAGCATCCGAATCACGGTGGCGTCCAGCACCAATGCCGCGATCATCCCGTAGGCGATGTATTTCATCAGCACCAGATCCGAGAACCCGAACGCGCCGGTGACCACGATCAGGATCGCCGCGGCCGAGGTGATCACCCCGCCGGTGTGGGCGACACCGTACCGGATCGCCTCCGCCGGCTCCGCCCCGTTCGCCCGCGCCTCGGCCATCCGCGACTGCAGGAACACCTCGTAATCGGTCGACAACCCGAACAGCACCGTCACGATCAGCACCAGCACCGCGAACATCAACGGCCCCGGCGTGAAATGAAACAGCCCCGCCCCGTGCCCCTCCACGAAGATCCAGGTCAAAATGCCCAGCGTGGCACCGAGACTCAGCGCGCTCATCACCACCGCCTTCACCGCCAGCACCAGCGACCGGAACGCCGCATACATCAGCGCCACGGCGGCGAGCACCAGAATCGCCGCCAGCAGCGGCAGACCGTCGATCAGACCGCGGATGGCGTCACGTTCCAGCGCCGGCACGCCCGCGACCATCACCCGCACCCCCGGCGGTTCCGCGATCGCGCGCAGCGCCGCGATCGCCGCGTCGGCGTCGCGCTCGTCGACCAGCCCGGTCGCCAGCACGTTCACCCCGTTGGTGGTCGGCGCGGACGCCTCGAACGGCCCGGTCAGCCCCGGCACGAAATTGGCCTGGAACCGGATGTCGGACAACTGCTGCGCGTCCGCGCCCACCACCACCAATTTCAATGGCTCGGTACGGAATTCGGGGAACAGGGCGTCGAACTTCTCCTGCGCCACCCGCGCCGGGGCGTCCTGGGCCAGATAGCGTTCACTCAAACCGCCGAAAGCGATGTGGCGGAACGGGATCAGCAGCGCGAGCAGCGCCAGCACCACCGGCACGATCACCCGCGCCGGGCGACGCATCGCGAAACTCGCCAGCCGGGCGAAGAACCCGTCGTCGAGCTGCTCGGCGGTGCGGATCCCGGCGAACCGGCCCCACCCCCACAGGTCGATGCGCCGGCCCACGATACCCAGCGCCGCCGGCAGCGCCGTCACCGACAGCAGCGCCGCCAGCAGCACCGAGCTGATGCCGCCGTAGGGCACCGACCGCAGCACCCCGTTCGGGTAGATGAACAACGCGCCCAGACTCACCGCGATGATCGCCGCCGAGAACAGCACCGTGCGGCCCGCGGTGGCGACCGTGCGGGCCGTGGCCTCCTCCACGCTGCGCCCCGCCGCCAGCTCCTCCCGGAACCGGGTCACCGCGAACAGCCCGTAGTCGATGGCCAGGCCCAGACTGACCAGGGTCACCACCGCGCTGGCGAACACGTTCACATCGATGTAGCCGGTCAGGGTCCGCATCATGCCCTGACTGCCCAGGATCGTCATACCGCCGATCAGCACCGGCAGCAGCGCCCCCACCACACCACCGAACACGAAATACAGCAGCACCGCCACCAGCGGCAGCGCGATCAGCTCCGCGCGGTGGATATCGCGCTGCATACCGATATTGATGCCCTCCACCACCGGTTGCAGGCCCGCCAGCTGCACCGTCGTCCCGCCCGGCCCGCCGCCCGCGACCCCGGCGGCCAGTTCGTCTTTCACGGCGAGATAGTTGTTCACCGACTCGGTGTCCTCCCCGCGCAGCCCGATACTGGCGAAGGCGTGCGTGCGGGAGGCGTCGGCGAACTGGCCCATCATCGAGCCGTCGAAGTAGCTGTCGATCTTCTGGATGCGGTCGGGATATTTCGCGCGCAACTGTGCCAGCGCGGTCGTGACCGCGGCCCGCACCGGCGGGTCGTCGACGGTGCGGCCCGGCGGGGCGGTGTAGAGGACGATGATGTCGGCGTCGCGGTCGCGGCCGAAGGTCTCGTCGGCGATCTTGGAAGCCACCACCGATTCGCTGTGCTCGTCGAACCAGCCGCCCTGGGTCAGCCGCGGGCCCAGGTCGCGGCCGAACAACCCCGACAGCGCGACCACCGCGAGCGCGACGGCCAGCACCACGAACCGGTGGCGGTGCACGAACCGGCCCCACCGCATCGACAACTGCCGCACCACAGCCGAACTCAGCCGCAGGCCGCGGTCTTGTAGTCCGCCGAGCGCAGGATCCCGCACAGGTCTGCGCGGGAGATCTTCCAGGTGCCGTCCCTGTCGACGAAATGCACGATCGTGGTGCGCACGTTGGACCCGGTGCCGTCCTTGTCCAGGCGCATGGTGGCGGTGAGGGTGCCGTCGCGGTTGTCGAAGACCGGATCGGTGACGCCGTAGACCGCGTGGGGGTTGTCCTGCATCGCGCGGTACATGTCGGGGATGGCGTCCTTGAACGCCTCGCCGTCCTCGATCAGGGCGGTGCGCTCGCTGTCGGGCAGCGACGGGTCCAGCGCGCGCTTGATCTGCGCGTCGAGTTCGGCGGCGGTCGGGATCGGCGGGCGCAGCGCCCGGCTGGTCGCGGCGGCCTGCGACGAGGACGTCATGGCGGCATACGCCGAGGAGCGGGCCGCGGCCACCGAATCCTCGTCGGTGTCGCTGCCGCACGCCCCCGCCAGCACGGTCAGCGTCAGCAGCGGCAGCAGCGCCGCTGCCGATCGTCGCAATGCCATCTGCGTCCTCACCGTCGTCGAAAGTTACCGGTAGTTCTCCTACAGTCTGTCATGCGCCGCGCCCCACCCCACGCATCTCCGGCCCTCCGACGAAATGCCTTGGCGGGCAACGGGTTACGAAAGTATCGGCGGCAAGACGGTGCGAGGGCCGTGGGCAAGCTGCCGAAGCACCGTGGGCAAGAAGCTGCCGAAGCTGCGGGGGCAAGGAGCTGCCGAGCACCGTGGGCGAGGAGCTGCCGAAGCTGCGGGGGCACAGAGCTGCGGGGGCAAAGAACGGCGCCGGGTGCTGGTGGGTGCGAAACATTGGGGCGAGGAGTTGCCGGAGTATTCGGGGACGAAGGCTATGGCCGGTGAGGACCGGGGTGTTCGGGCGAGGAGTGGTCGCGGTGGCGCCGGGTGCGGAATTGCCCCGGTGTCGGCGGTGAGGGGTTACCGGCCGTCGAGGACGGCGCCGAGGCGGCCGAGCAGCCCGCGGGCGGTCGTGCTGGCGCGGTCGGGGACCGGGGTGGCGGCGGCGATCAGGTCGCGTACCGCGGCGACGACACTGCGCTCGTCGCCGAGGTCGATATCGGTGACCCCCGCCGCGGCGACGGCCGTCACGTCCTCCGGGCCGGGCACCGCGGTGGACCGGGCGGCCTCGGCGCGGTAGATCTCGAGGGCCAGCGTGGCACCGACCGTGCGGAAGGCGAACCAGCGCCCGTCACCGGTGACACCGAAACCGTGCGCGAACGGACCGACGGTAATGTCCTCGACGATGAATCCAGACATGCGGTCTGTTTTCAACGCGTCTCCCTGGCTCGGCAGTGATGCACTGTCCACGGTAACCCGCCGGTGCGACAGAATGGCACGGCCGTCCCTGACGTGTCGCCGAAACGCGATGCCCGGGAAAGACCCCGGCGCGCGGTGACCGTCCGCGACCATGGTCAGATGAAGACGCACGCATGAATCGTCGGCAGTCGGCGCGAGTGAGGAGTTCGGGGCATGGGTGGTCGCGGGAACCGGCCGGGCGGCCGCAGGTGGCGGGGATGGCCCGTGGCGCTCGCCGCCGCCGTCGCGGTGACCGTCGCGGGCTGCTCGTCGGGCGGCGATGACCACGCCACCGGTCCGGGCGCCGCCCCCGCCACCGCCGCGGTCGCACCGCCCGCCGCCACGCCCGCCGGGACGGTGACCCCCGCCGGACCCGTCGCGGCCCTGCTGGCCGAGCCCGCGACCGGGCGCGTCGCGGTCCTCGACACCGACCGCGTGACCCTGCGGCTCCTGGACGCCGCCGCGCCCGCCCGCACCCTCACCCTGCCCGCCCCGGCCACCACCCTCGCCGCTGGCGCCCCCGGGCAGATCCTCGCCACCGCGGGCCGTGTGCTGGTGCGGATCGACGCCGCCACCAGCGAGTTGCGCAGCACCCCGCTCGACGGTGAGGGCCGCGCCGCGGCCCGGCGCGCCGACGGCACCGTCGCGGTCGGCCTGGCCGGGGGCCGCGTGGCGATCCTCACCCCGGAAGGGCAAGTGGCACAGACGATCTCGGACCTGCCGGGCATCGACGCGCTCGCCGCCGCCGGCAACGCCGTCGCCGTGCTCGACCGCGCCCAGACCGTCCTCACCCAGCTCGACCTCGGCGACGGCGCACCCGGACTGGCCCTGCGGGCCGGCCTCGGCGCCACCCAGCTGACCGCCGACCACTTCGGCCGGCTGCTGGTCACCGACACCGCCGGGGGCGCGCTGCTGGTCTACACCGCCGATCCGCTCGTCCTGCACCAGCGCTTCCCGGTAGGCTCGTCGCCCTACGCGATCGCCTACGATCAGCGGTCCGAGACCGTGTGGGTGACGCTGACCGCGAGCAACGAAGTGGCCGGCTTCGACCTGTCGACAGGTATACCGGAGGAAGTGGGACGCTTCGCGACGGTACGCCAGCCCGACACGCTGACCATCGACCCACGCACCGGCGACATGTTCGTGGGATCCGCCACCGGCGACGGCCTGCAGCGGATCGGCGCGGACGAGAGGAAGAGAGGGCAGTGATGACTCGGGCCTCGGCGCACCGCAGGTCGATCCCCGCCGACTGGGAGGAGACCAGCGAAGAGGGAGAATACGAATACGTCCCGCTCCGACTACCTCCCGAGGTCACCCGCGTGACCGCCTCGATGCGGCTGGCGATCCAGGCCGAATTCGGCGGCTGGGAACTCTCGCGCGTCCGCGCCTACACCGACGGCAGCCGCAAGGTGCTGCTGCGCCGCCGCAAGACCACCTTCCCCGTCGCGGAAACGGGGATGTGACACCCATGTACTCCTTACTGCTGCGGCTGATGTTCCTGCTGCCCCCCGAACGCGTCCACCACCTGGTCTTCACCGCGCTGCGGCTCGCCACCCGGATCGCGCCGCTGCGCGCGCTGCTGGCCCGCCTCACCGTGGTCGGCGACCCGATCCTGCGCACCACCGCCTTCGGCGTGGAATTCCCCGCGCCGCTGGGCCTGGCCGCCGGATTCGACAAGGACGCCGCCGGGGTGAACGCCTGGGGCCCACTGGGTTTCGGCTACGCCGAGATCGGGACCGTCACCGCGCAGGCACAGCCGGGCAACCCGGCGCCGCGGCTGTTCCGGCTGCCGCCGGACCGGGCGCTGATCAACCGCATGGGATTCAACAACCAGGGCGCCGCCGCGGCCGCCGAACGGCTGCGCGCCCGCCGCCCCGGCGGCGTGCCGCTGGGCGCCAACATCGGCAAGACCAAGGTGACCCCCGCCGAGCAGGCCGCTGCCGACTACGCCACCAGCGCCACCCTGCTAGGCCCGCTCGCCGACTTCGTCGTCGTCAACGTCAGCTCCCCCAACACCCCGGGCCTGCGCGACCTGCAGGCCGTCGAATCGCTGCGGCCGCTGCTGCGCGCGGTGCTCGACTGCGTGCAGGTGCCGGTCCTGGTCAAGATCGCCCCGGACCTGTCCGACGACGACATCGACGCCGCCGCGGACCTGGCCGTGGAACTGGGCCTGGCCGGGATCGTCGCCACCAACACCACCATCCGCCGCGACGGCCTGGCCACCCCCGCCGCCGAGGTCGACGCGATGGGCGCCGGCGGGCTGTCCGGTCCGCCGGTCGCCGCCCGCTCCCTCGAGGTGCTGCGGCGGCTCTATGCCCGCGTCGGCGACGACCTCGTGCTGATCTCGGTGGGCGGCATCGAGACCGCCGACCAAGCCTACGAACGCATCCTCGCCGGCGCCACGCTGCTGCAGGGCTACACCGGCTTCATCTACGGCGGCCTGCTGTGGACCCGCCGCATCCACCGCGGCCTGGCCCAGCGCCTGCGCGCCGACGGCTACACCACCCTCGCCGAAGCTGTCGGCGCCGCCCACAAAGCCCGTACCTGAGCCGCGCGCTCAGCCCGACAGCCGCGGCGGCTCCGCGATCGCCCCCGTGCGGCGCAGCGCCGAGCCCGACAGCACCGGTTCGGCCGCACGCCGGGTGCGGCCGCCGGAATGGCGGCGCAGCCGCTCGATCATCCGGCGCGACAACAGGATCACCGCCTGCTCGTAGCGCACGCCCAGGGCGGCGGCGCGGTCGGCGACCCCGCGCTGCGCGGTCCGGTCGTGCACGGCCGTGGGATCGCTGAGCAACTCGTCGAGTTCCATGCCCGCCAGCGCCTGCTCGCGGGTCAGCCGATGTTCGGGCAGCCAGCTCAGCCGCCACACCGCCGCCCCGGCGCCGTCCACCCGGAACGCGTGCTCGGGGGTCCGGTCACTGATCATGGCCCAGTCGGTCGTTTCGATCGTCACGGCTGTCTCCTCTCGGGTCGCCGCGCCCTGCCCCGCGGTGTCACCGCGGTGTCCGGGCGGCTACCCAATACATCGGCGCCAGTAGCCGAAAAGTTGCGGAATGTGTCGCCGGCGTCGGCGACGTGGTGTCGAGGGTCGTGGTGTCGAGGGTCGTGGTGTCGAGGGACGGAGCCTCCCCGCCGGCGCGGTGCCGGAGGTGCCGTGCCCCGCAGCGGGTGCGCGGCCGGGGCACGAGGCCGGGGTCCGCGCGGCCGGCGATACGCTCGGCCCGTTCGGTGCGGTGTGGCGGCGCGCCCGGCGCGACCACCGTGCGCGGGCGGCGTCGGCGGTTCGGTCCGCTAGCCGCGATATGCGGCCACGTCGGCATCGCGCTCGGCGGCTTCGGGCATCCGGCGGCGGTGGATGCGCCGTTCGGGCGGAGTTGCTCCGACCATCAGAACCTCCTGGAGACGCCGGCGACAGAACGCCGACCCCACAGCGTCACTTGCCGGTTCCATTCGGGCAAATGCCGCGATAGGTTATAGATAGCCGGAATTGCCGCCCGCTAAACCGCGCAAAGCCCGGCCGTTTCGCTTATGGTCTCCCCAAGATCACCGCGCACCGGACGGAGGTGGCCGCCCCGATGGCGGGACAGGACGATGCGGTCGCCGCCGTGCGCACCGTGCTCGCCCGGCTGTGCAAACGCGCGGGGCTGAGCCCGAAACGCTTGCGCAGCACCGAGATCGACGTGCGGCCCCTGCTCGGGCTGTACGTGATCGACCAGCACGCCCGGCTGACCGGGACCGACCCCGCCGAGGCCGCGCTGCCCGTCGTCGCCGACCTCGCCCGGCAATTGCCGCCACCACACCGGCTCATCGTCGATGTCGGGCTGGCGCTGGGCCTGCTGCGCGGCGGGCTGCCCGACACCGTCGACCCCGCCCGGCTCTACGCCCCCGACCTCGGCCGACGCCGCGACTACCTCAGCGCCCACTGGCCCGCCCTGCTGCGCGCGGCCGGGACCGAGAGCACCGCCGCGCCCACCCCCACCACCCGGCAACTGCGCGGCCGGCTCGAACACGAGGCGTTCACCCTGCTGGCCCAGCGGCTCGTCACCGCCTCCGGCTACGCCTCGGTGCTGCCCACCCGGCCGGCCGGGGCGGCGGGCGAGGGCCGCGCCGGCACCGTGACCGTCATCGGCGACGCCGTGCTGGACAACATCTGCAGCATCATCGACCATTTCCCCGGACCCGACGACCCGGCCACCGGCACCTTCCGCGACCGGCCCGGCGGCAAGGGCCTCAACCGGGCGGTCGCCGCGGCCCGCCTCGGCCTGCACGTGCGGCTGATCTCCGTGGTCGGCGACGACCTGCGCGGTCGCCGCGTCCTCGACCACCTGCGCGCCGCGGGCGTCGACACCGACCTCGTGCGCGTCGTGCCCGGCGCCGACACGCCCGTGGCCGTCGTCCTGGTCACCAGCACCGGCGAACCGCTCAACATCGCCTGCCCCAACGAGCGGGTCCGCCTCACCCCCGAGGACCTGCACACCACCGCCGCCCGCCACGCCATCGCCGACGCCGACGCGGTCCTGCTCACCTTCGAACCACCCCCCGCGGTGATCGAGACCGCCCTCGAACTCACCGCCCGCGAACAACGCCCCCGCCTGCTCGTGCAACCCGCGCCCGCCGCCGACGGCCCGCAGCGGTTCTACCGCCACTTCGACGCCATCGACTACCTCATCGGCACCCGCCGCGAACTCGCCGCCCTGGCCCCCGCCGGTGAACCCGGCGACCTCGACGACGCCGAGCTGTGCCGCCGCCTGCGCGCGCTCGGCGCCCGCACCGTGTGCATCGCCGAGGGCTTCGCGGCCCACGTCCGCTCCGACGACCTCGACCTCGACATCGGCCGATTCCCGGTGGTGCTCGAGGACTCTCCCGGCGCGCCCGCCGCCTTCGTCGCCGCGCTGGCCCACCGCATCGTCGCCGCCGACGGGCGCCGCCCCGGACCCGACGACTTCCGCTGGGCGACCGCCGCCATGGCCGCCACCCAGTCCACCGGCGACATCTCCGCGGCCATGCCCACCGCGGCCGCCGTGGACCGCATGGTCGAACTCGCCGCCGAAGCGCACGCCCACGGCGCGCGGTCCCGGTGACGCTCGATGTTCGCCAGACTGTCGCGGCCCGGTTGACGGGGCCGCGTGCGGGCACTCCCGGAAGGCGGCTATCGTCTGCTGCCATCGTGCTCGACCCCCTCGTCGCCGGGGACGCGGACCTCCGCACCCGGCTGCCCGCGGTAGGACCTGCGATCCCTCGGAGGAGCATTTGACAGCCCAGCTGGACCAGACCGGACCCGGCACCGACGACCCGGGACACCACCCGGACGACACCGAACACCGCATCCGCCGCAAGGGTGGCGAACTCACCGTCCGCGTCCGCCAACTCCACGACACCAGCGACGGCGGCACGATCCTGCTGTTCGGCCCCGTGGCCGACGGTTGCCTGGTGCGCATCCACTCCCGCTGCCTCTACGGCGACGTCCTGCAGAGCGACGACTGCGACTGCGGCCCGGAGCTGGACAAGGCCATGGACCTGATCCAGGCCGAGGGCGCCGGTGTGCTGATCTACCTCGAGCAGGAGGGCCGCGGCTCCGGGCTGATCGCCAAGGCCCGCGGGCTGCGCTACAGCGAGCGCCACGGCGTGGACACCTTCACCAGCTACCGCGAGCTGGACTACCCGCTCGACTGCCGCTCCTACGCGCCCGTCGCCGCCGCCCTGCGCGAGCTGGGCCTGCGATCGGTGCGGCTGCTGACCAACAACCCCGAGAAGATGGCCGCGGTGGCACAGGCCGGGATCGCGGTGGAACCCGTGCAGCTGATCACCGTGCCGCGCAGCGAACGCGCCCGCGCCTACATGCAATCCAAACGCGAATTCCGCGGCCACTGGCTGCCGGAGTTCCGCGTCGACCCCGCCGCGGCGCTGCCGCCCGACGCGCTGCCCGCCGCCGGCACCTGCGCCCACCCGGCGGGCGTCGTTCCCGCCACCGGGTAGACCCCGGCCGGTGTCGGATACGTCACATTTGCCGCATCGCACCGATAGGATGGGTGAGCCGCGTCACTCGGTGCCGCGACCGCCAGCCGTGCGTTTCCGATCTCCCTTCGGCGAGTTCGCGCCGTCGCCTCTGGCGGAGCGTCCCCCAGGCTCGGTTCGTCCACCGATCGGGAACAAGGGAAATGACGACAGACATCGGCTACACACACCAATCCGGCGTCACGGTCCGTACCGTGCCGGAGGCCTTCCAGCAGACCCTGACCCTGCGCCCGCACCAGGTGGCGCTGCGCACGGTCGGCGGCACCCAGCAGATCACCTGGGCCGACTACGACCGCCGGGTGCGGGCGATCGCGGCGGGCCTGGCGAAACTGGGCGTCGGCCGCGGCGACACCGTCGGGCTCATGCTGACCAACCGGCCCGAGTTCAACCTCGTCGACACCGCGGCGCTGCATCTGGGCGCGGCGCCGTTCTCGGTCTACAACACCAGCTCCCCCGAACAGCTCGCGCACGTGTTCGCCAACGCGGGCAACACCCTCGTCGTCACCGAGCGCGCCTTCCTCGACGCCGTGCAGCGCTGCGGCACCGAGTTCGCGCACATCGTGCTCGTCGACGGCCAGGCCGCCGGCACCGTGTCGCTGGCCGACGTGGAAGCCGACCCGGCCCCCGGCTTCGACTTCGACGCCGCCTGGCAGGCGGTGCGACCCGGCGACCTGGCCACCCTCATCTACACCTCCGGCACC
The DNA here is from genome assembly GCF_014466955.1 of Nocardia wallacei. Classification (NCBI taxonomy): domain Bacteria; kingdom Bacillati; phylum Actinomycetota; class Actinomycetes; order Mycobacteriales; family Nocardiaceae; genus Nocardia; species Nocardia wallacei. Next base: position 3,715,873 of record NZ_AP023396.1, read on the forward strand.
ACCGGCCCCTCCAAAGGCGTCGAGATCACCCACGCCAACATCGTCGCCCAGATCGCCGGGTTGACCGCCCAGGACGGCCCGCTGGTGGTCGGCATCGACGACCGCGCGGTGTCCTACCTGCCCGCCGCGCACGTCGCCGACCGCATCTCCGGGCACTGCGCCAACCTGTTCACCGGCGTCGCCATCACCTGCGTGCCCGACCCCCGCGAGATCGCCGCCGCCCTGCCCGACGCCCGGCCCACCGCCTTCTTCGGTGTGCCGCGGGTGTGGCAGAAGATCAAGGCCGGTATCGACGCGAAACTGGCCACCGAGGCCAGCCCCGTGAAGAAGGCCCTCGCCGGCTGGGCCATCGGCACCGGCGTCGCAGCCGCCCGCGCCCGCCTCGCCGGCGGCGGCGTCAGCCCGCTGCTGCGCGCCCAGCACGCCCTCGCCGACGCGCTGGTGCTGTCGAAACTGCGTGCCGCGCTCGGCCTGGACGAGCTGCAGGTCGCCGCCTCCGGCGCCGCCGCGATCCCCCCGGAAACCCTCGAATACCTGCTCGGGCTCGGTTTCACCGTGACCGAGGTGTGGGGCATGTCCGAAACCACCGGCGTGGGCACCTTCACCGAACTGCACAGCCCGCGCCCCGGCTCGGTCGGCCGCGCCCTCGACGGCGTCGAGCTGCGCCTGGACAGCGACGGCGAACTGCTCGTGCGCGGCGCCGTCGTCACCCCCGGCTACCGCGGCATGCCCGACAAGACCGCCGAAGCCCTCGACGACGACGGCTGGCTGCACACCGGCGACGTCGCCACCATCGACGGCGACGGCTACGTCACCATCGTCGACCGCAAGAAGGAACTCATCATCAGCGCGGCCGGCAAGAACATCTCGCCCACCAATATCGAGAACGCGGTCAAAGCGGCGTCCTCGCTCGTCGGGCAGGTGGTCGCGGTCGGCGACGCCAAGCCCTACATCACCGCGCTGATCGTGCTCGACCCCGACACCGCCGCGGTGCGCGCCAAAGCCCTCGGCACCCCCGACGCCGATGTCGCCGCCCTGGCCACCCGCGCCGAGATCGTCGAGGAGATCCGCGCCGCGGTGGTCTCCGGCAACACCCGCCTGTCCCGGGTCGAGCAGATCAAACGGTTCCGCATCATCGCGCAGGCCTGGGAACCCGGCGGCGAGGAGATCACCCCCACCCTCAAACTCAAGCGCAGCCCGATCGCCGCCAAATACGCCGCCGAGATCGCCGAACTCTACGGCGACCCGGTCCCCGAAGGCGTCATCGACCTGCGCTAGCGCCCACCGGACGAAACGGCGCCGCGCGCACACCCGCACAGAGCGCGGAAAGACCTGTGGCCCGGACACCTTCGGCCCGGGCCACAGGTCTGCGAGGAGCGCGGCCTACTTCACCTCATAGGTCGCGGTGATCTGCGCGCGGGCGATGGCATGTGAGAACAGATTGAACCCCAGGAACGCCGGCGTGGCGTTCTCGTCGAGACCCAGCGACTCCACATCCACCGCGTGCACGGTGATGAAGTACCGGTGATAACCGTGCCCGGCGGGCGGCGCGGCCCCGACATACCCGGCGAACCCGCCGTCGTTGCGCAACTGCACCGCCCCCGCGGGCAGCACCCCGCCCTCGCTGCCGGTGCCGCGCCCCAGCGTCGTGATCGACGCCGGGATATCCGCCAGCGCCCAATGCCAGAACCCCGACGCCGTCGGCGCGTCCGGATCGAACACGGTGACCGCGAAACTCTTCGTCTGCGCCGGGAATCCCGACCACGACAGCTGCGGCGAGATATCCTTGCCGCCCGCCCCGAACACGCCACTGACCTGGTCGTTGCCGAACGGCTGACCATCGGTGACATCCTCGGAGGTCACGGTGAACGCCGGCAGCTGCGGCAGCGGCGCGTAGGGATTGTAGGAATAGTCGGGCACGAGACCGTCCTTTCGAGATCGTCAGCTGTGCAGGAGGAAATGCTCCAGGACCCGGGTGCCGAATTCCAGCGCATCGACCGGGACCCGCTCGTCCACACCGTGGAACAGCGCCGAGAAGTCCAGATCCGGCGGCAGCCGCAGCGGCGCGAAACCGAAGCAGCGAATCCCCAAGCGGGCGAACGCCTTCGCGTCCGTGCCGCCGGACAGCATATAGGGCACGGTACGTCCGTGCGGATCGTGCGCGAGGATCGCGTCGTTCATCGCGTCGACCAGATGCCCGTCGAAGGTGGTCTCGTAGGAGTCGAGCTTGGTGATCCACTCCCGCTCCACATCCGGCCCGATCAGCTCGTCCACTTCGCGCTCGAACGCCGCCTGCCGTCCCGGCACCACCCGGCAGTCCACCACCGCCTCGGCGGTCTGCGGAATCACGTTCGCCTTGTACCCGGCGCGCAGCATGGTCGGATTTGCCGTGTCGCGCAGGGTGGCGCCGATGATGCGCGAGATGGTGCCCAGCTTCGCCAGCTGGCCCTCGATGTCGGGCCCGGCCGGATCGAACGCGAGACCGGTCTCCTCGCTCACCGCCGCCAGGAACTCCGCCACCGAATCCGACAGCACCAGCGGGAAGGTGTGGGTGCCCAGCCGCGCCACCGCCTGGGCCAGGATGGTCACCGCGTTGTCCGCGTGCAGGAACGAGCCGTGCCCCGCACGGGCCTTGGCGCGCAACCGCATCCAGCCCAGGCCCTTCTCCGCGGTCTCCACCAGATACAGCCGCCGCTCGGTGCCGTCGCGGCGCGGCACGGTCAGCGAGAAACCGCCGACCTCGCCGACCGCCTCGGTGACACCGTCGAACAGATCCGGGCGATTGTCGGCCAGCCACTGCGACCCCCACCGGCCGCCGTTCTCCTCGTCGGCGAGGAACGCGAACACCAGATCCCGCGGCGGCACCGTGCCCTCGATCTTGAACTGGCGCGCCACCGCCAGCATCATGCCGACCATATCCTTCATATCGATCGCGCCGCGGCCCCACACATAGCCGTCGCGCACCGCGCCGGAGAACGGGTGCACACTCCAGTCCGACGCCTCCGCGGGCACCACGTCCAGATGCCCGTGCAGCATCAGCGCGCCGCGGCCGGAGTCCGCGCCGGGCAGCCGCGCGAACACGTTGCCCCGGCCCGGCGCCCCCGATTCCACGTACTCGGTGGTGTAGCCGGCCTGCTGCAGCTGATCGGCCACCCACTGCGCGCATTCGCGCTCGCCCTTGGTGGTCTCCAGCTCGCCGGTGTTGGAGGTGTCGAACCGGATCAGCGTGCTGACCAGATCGACCACCTCCGACACGGCGCGGGACACGGGTTCGGCTCGGGACTCGTCACCAGGTGCAGACACGTTCCCCTTCCTACCATCGCCCCGGCACCCCACCATGCGTTGGCCGCACCGTGCGCGCAATCGGCCGCGCTCAGCCCGGCACGGTGATCTTCTGCGCGCCGATGCGCGCCATGCGCTCGCGACCCCACGCCCCCAGCGGCGCCAGCGCGCGATCGAGTGCGCGGCCCTGCTCGGTCAGCGAGTACTCCACCCGCGGCGGCACCTCCGGATACACCTCGCGGTGCACGATGCCGTCCTGCTCGAGTTCGCGCAGCTGCTGGATCAGCATCTTCTCCGACACGCCGGGCAGGTTGCGGCGTAGCTCACCGAACCGGCGCACCCCGTTGTTCTCCAGCTCCCACAGGATCAGCACCTTCCACTTACCACCCACCACATCCATTGCCGCATCGATACCGCAGAAATACGGCCCGGATCTGTTCGCGCCCATCGCCCCAGCCTAGCCAGCGCGACACCGTTGTGGCCGATACCAGCGCGAGCACCCCGCGGCGGCGACAAGTCCCAAACCTGCCCGCCGCGCCTTGCCCGGCCCGGTGCGGCGGACCTAGCGTCGGCGCAGGCGACCCAGAAGGGAGGCGGCGCATGAGTGTCCGTGCCCGCCAACGCGTCCGGCGCCGCACGACCGCGCCGCCGCGTGCCGCCGCCGCGCTGCTGCGTGCCGCCGCCGCGCTCGTCCTGGCCGCCGCCCTCGCTTGCGCGGCCGGACCCGCCGCCGCCGACCCGCCCGCCCGGTCGGATGCCGCCGCGCGGGCGCTGGCCGCCGCCCGGCCCGCCACCGACGGCTCCCGCCTGGTGGCCGCCGTCCCCGGTCCCGGCCGCGTCGTCGAACTGACCGTGCACTCCGCGGCGATGGGCCGCCCGGTGACCGTCGCCGTCGCTCCCGCCGCCGACCCCGCGCGGCCCGCCCCGGCGCTGTATCTGCTCAACGGTTTCGACGGCGGCACCGGCGCCGGCGGCTGGCGCGCGGGCGGGAACTGGTTCACCCGGACCGACGCCGTGGACTTCTTCGCCGACCAGCAGGTGACCGTGGTGATGCCGGTCGGCGGGGGCGGCAGCTTCTTCACCGACTGGCGCGCCGACGATCCCGTGCACGGCCGCCAGCGCTGGACCACGTTCCTGGCCCACGAACTGCCCGCCGTGATCGACTCCGCGTTCACCGGCACCGGCGCCAACGCCATCGCCGGGCCGTCGATGGCGAGCATTTCGGTGCTGCAGCTGGCCATCGCCGCGCCCGGGGTGTTCCGCGCGGTCGGCTCCTACAGCGGCTGCGCCCGCACCAGCGACCCCTTCGGCCAGGTCATGGTCGACACCATCGTCACCGGCACCCAGGGCAACACCCTCAACATGTGGGGACCCCCGACCGACCCCGCGTGGGCGGCCAACGACCCCTACCTGCACGCCGAGAAACTGCGCGGCACCGCGGTCTACATCGCCTCCGGCAACGGCGCCCCCGGGCCCCTGGACACCCTCGGCGGGCCCGGCATCGGCGACAACCCGGCGACCCTGCTCGACCAGCTCGTCATCGGCGGACTGCTCGACGCGGTCGCCGGGCGCTGCACCGTGCAGGTGCGAGATCGGTTGCGGGAGTTGAACATTCCCGCCACCGTCGACCTGCGTCCGAACGGCACCCACTCGTGGGGTTACTGGCAGCAGGACCTGCGCAACTCCTGGCCGATGTTCGCCGCGGCGCTCGGGCAGTGAGCGGCGCACCCGTCGCGCCGCGCTCGTGTCCGAACCTGTTGGTGGACTTGATATTTCGTACGCCACACCGCATCGGACGGCGCGCGCGCCGCACCGCCGACCGCCGGATCGGCGGCGCACCGACGCTAGGCTGACCCTGTGCCCGGATCACCCCCTCCCCGCCGCCGGTTCGGCCGCGGCGCCGCGCCGACATGACCGGCGCGGGCGACCGGCCCGCCGGTTCGGCGCCGGGCGGCGATTTCGAGGTCGTGGCGATCGCGTCGTCGGCCGGCGGCATCACCGCGCTCAGCCGGATACTGGGCGGGCTGCCCGCGGACTTCCCGGTGCCGGTGCTGGTGGTACAGCACCTGCACCCGCGCCACGACACCATCATCGCCGACGTCCTGAACCGCCGCACGGCACTGCCGGTGCGGCTCGCGACCGCCGGCGAGCGCGCCGAATCCGGCGTCGTCCACATCGCCCCACCCAACTTCCACCTGCTGGTCGAATCCGATCGCAGGCTGGCGCTGACGAGCAGCGAACTCGTCCACTTCGTGCGGCCCGCGGCGGATCCGCTGTTCGAATCCGTCGCCGCCGCCTACGGCCCGGGCGCGATCGCCTGCGTGCTCACCGGCTCGGGCAGCGACGGCGCACGAGGCGCGAGCGCGGTGAAATCGCGCGGCGGCACGGTGATCGTCCAGGACCCCCGCGACGCGCAGTGCACCGGCATGCCCGCAGCGGCGCTCCGCACCGGCACAGCCGACCTCGTGGTGACCCTGGCCGAGATCGCCCGCACGATCCGCGACCTCGTCGGGCGATCGGCGCGCTGACCGATCCGCCCACATCGACGCCCGCCGCCGCACAGCCCGCCGCGCACCCTGTCCGACCGCCGCCGCGATGCCTATGGTCGATACGGCACCACGCCGCCACCGGAGAGGCACGCAGCATGACCGACACCGTCCACACCTTCACCGACGACGCCCTGGGCACCCTCGATGCCGTCGCGCTGGCCGCCGACCTCCGCGCCGGCCGCCGCGGCCACCGCGAGGTGCTGGAAGCCGCGATAAACCGTGTGCGACAAGCGAATTCGCGACTCGACGCGGTGCAGGCCGAATGCTTCGACCGCGCCCGCCGCGCCGCCCCGGGCACTGGCGACTTCGCCGGGGTGCCCGCCGTGATCAAGGACAACACCGACGTCGCCGGGCTGCCCACCTGCCACGGCTCGGCCGCGTTCGTGCCGCGCCCCGCCCGCCGCAGCAGCGGACCCGCGGCACAATTCCTCGCCCAGGGATTCGCCCTGCTCGGCAAGTCCACCCTGCCCGAATTCGGGCTCACCGCCAGCACCGAATACGTCGACCGGCCCCCCACCCGCAACCCCTGGAACACCGAGCATTCCGCCGGCGCCTCCTCCGGCGGCTCGGCCGCCCTGGTCGCCGCGGGCGCGGTACCGATCGCGCACGCCAACGACGGCGGCGGCTCCATCCGCATCCCCGCCGCCGTCAACGGCCTGGTCGGCCTCAAACCCACCCGCTGCCGGCTGCTCGACCAGCCCGGCGTCCGGCAACTGCCCGTGCACCTGGTCGCCGAGGGCGTCCTTACCCGCACCGTCCGCGACACCGCGCACTATCTGGCCGCCGCCGAACGCTTCCGGCCCAACCCCGACCTGCCGCCGATCGGACTGGTCGAAGGACCCGGCGATCGGCGCCTGCGCATCGGCATCGTGCGCCACGACATCCTCGGGCGCGCCGTGCATCCCGAGACCGAGGCCGTACTCGACTCCGCCGCACGCACTCTCGCCGCCGCGGGCCACGACCTCAGCGAGACCCGCCTGGCGGTCGACCCCGGATTCGCCGAGGACTTCAAGACCTACTGGGCACTGTTCGCGGTCGTCATGACCGCCTCGTTCACCACCACCCACCCCACCTCGTTCCGGCCCTGGAAACTGGACCCGTTCACCCGGGGACTGGCCCGCAAGGTGCTGCGCGACCCGCGCGCCGTGCCACCGGCGATACGGCGGCTACGCACCGGCACCGCCCTGTACGACGCGCACTTCACCGACGTCGACGCCCTGCTGTCGCCGGTGCTGTCCCATCCCGCGCCGCGCCTGGGCGAGCACGCACCCGACCAGCCGTTCGAGCGACTGTTCGACAAGCTGATCGACTACGTCGGCTTCACCCCGTTCAACAATGTCGGCGGCGGTCCCGCCATCGCGGTGCCGCACACCCTGATGAGCGGCAACCTGCCCGGCTCGGTGCAGCTCTGCGCGCCCCGCGGGCACGAACGCGTCCTGCTCGAGCTGGCCTACCAGATGGAACAGGCCAGCCCCTTCCCGACGATCGCGCCGCAGCCGTAACGCCGTGCTGCGCGTGCTCGGACGCCGGGCGGCGGCCGCGCCCGATAATCGAAGGCATGCCCCTACCGTTCCTGCTGTTGCAGCTGCGGCCCGAACACTCGGCCGCCGACGACGAGTACCGTGCGGTGCAACGCATCTCGGGACTGGCGCCGGACCGGCTGGTGCGCATCCGGATGGACCGCGAACTGCCCGACCTGGCACTCGACGATTTCGCCGCCGTCCTCGTCGGCGGCGGACCCAGCAACGTCAGCAACCCCGACGCCGCCAAATACGACTACCAGCGGCAATTTGAGCCGATCCTGCGCACACTGGTCGCCGAGATCGTCCGCCGCGACTTCCCCTACCTGGGCGCTTGCTACGGCCTCGGCATCCTCGCCGACGTCCTCGGCGGCCGGGTCAGCCGCGAACGCTACGCCGAGACCGCCGGCGCCCAGACCATCGAACTGACCGCCGCCGCCCGCACCGACCCGCTGCTACGGGGCCTGCCGCGCTCGTTCCGCGCGTTCGTCGGGCACAAGGAATCCTGCCAGGACGTCCCGCCCGGCGCGGTGCTGCTGGCCGGTTCGTCCGGCTGCCCGGTGCAGATGGTGCGCGTCGGCGACCACGTCTACGCCACCCAGTTCCATCCCGAACTGGACGGCGACGGCCTCGCCCTGCGTATCGAAACATACCGGCATGCGGGATATTTCGACCCGGACGAGGCCGACGACCTGATAGCGCTGGGCCACCGCGAGACGATCACGGCGCCCGGTGAGATTCTGCGCCGGTTCGTCGCCCGCTACGGCGACGACCGGCATCGGGACTGAGCCGCGGAACCTATTCGGCCGCCGGGGCGCCCTGGGTGCCCAGCACGAAGCTGCTCTGGCCGTTACCGTCCACGCCGGCGTCGAGGATCTTGTCGTCCAGGAAGGCCGCGGCCTGCTGGTCCAGGAAGATACGCGAACCTTCGGCGGACATCACCTGATCGTCGGCCGCCGGTTCGGCGGCCAGCGCCAGCTGCAGCGTCTCGGCGCCGTCGTCGGTGAAGATGCGCAGGCCCGCATCCTGAGGGGTGCCCTCCGCGGAGGTGATCGTGCGAACGACCTCGATGGCGGTGGGAGTGAGCATCAGCATTGTCGGGTTCCTTCCCGCGGTTGTGGGAGTTCTCGGTCGGCAGTGCGTTCTCCCCCGAGTAGCCAGGCAGTCGCGGACGAAACACAACTTTCGCGATCCACGACAGATCCCCTGCTCGAGCGAACAGCCGACACACCGCCGGGGCAGGGAATTCCACAGAAGGTGAAGGCGCATCATGATCAAGGTGTTCCTGGTCGACGACCACGAGATCGTCCGGCGCGGACTGGTCGACCTGCTGTCGGAGGATCCCGAACTGACCATCGTCGGCGAGGCCGGCGACGTGGCCCACGCACTGGCCCGCATCCCCGCCCTGCGCCCCGACGTCGCCGTACTCGACGTCCGGCTGCCCGACGGCAACGGCATCGAACTGTGCCGCGACCTGCTCTCGCGCATGGACGAGCTGCGCTGCCTGATCCTCACCTCCTTCACCGACGAACAGGCCATGCTCGACGCCATCCTCGCCGGGGCCAGCGGCTACGTGGTCAAAGACATCAAGGGCATGGAACTCGCCGCGGCGGTCAAGGCGGTCGGTGCGGGCCGGTCGCTGCTGGACAACCGCGCCGCGGCCGCCCTGATGGACCGCCTGCGCCGCAGCACCGAGCCCGACGGCCCCCTGGCCGCCCTCACCGACCAGGAACGCAAACTCCTCGACCTGCTCGGCGACGGACTCACCAACCGCCAGATCGCCGAACGCATGTTCCTCGCCGAGAAGACCGTCAAGAACTACGTCTCCCGCCTGCTGGCCAAACTCGGTATGGAACGCCGCACCCAGGCCGCCGTCTACGCCTCCAAACTGCGCACCGGCCAGACACCGTCGCACTGACACGTGCTGTTCAGCCGTGCGGAGGCTCCCCCGTCACCACGTGGTCGGCGTGGTTGAGGCCCTCCCGGACCAGCCGCGCCAGATGACCGTCGCGAATGCGGTAGACGACCCGCCTGCCCTCGCGGCGGGTCGCCACCAGCCCCGTGAAGCGAAGTTTCGCCAGATGCTGACTGACCGCGGTACGCGAGGCCCCGCACGCCTCGGTCAACGCGCTGACATCGGCCTCGGTCTGCGCCAGCAGCCACAGGATGTGCAGCCGGGTCGGATCCGACAGCATCCGGAAGGTCGCCGTCGCCGCGTCGAGATGGCTCTGATCGGGTGCGACCGGATGCACCAGGCTCGGTGCCCGATCCGCGGGCGCGCCGTCGGCCATCCGGTCACCGCCCTCTCGCCACCGCCATACCGATCCCTGCCGCGGCGCCCGCAGGCCACACCCGCGCCGCCGCACTGGCAGCCAGTGTAGCCACGCCACCCAGCGCGACCGCCGCGATCGCCTGCCCCGCGGTCGCGCCCAGCCAGCCCGCGACGGGATAGGTCAGCAGGAAACCCGCGTGCGACAACGAGAACTGCGCGGTGAACACCGCAGCCCGCGTCTCGGGCACCGAGCGGGCACGCAACAGCCGCGCCGAGGGCGTATTCACCATCGAAGTCCCCGCACCCAGCGCGATCCACACCACCCCCAACAGCATCCACCCCACGGCGGGACCCGGCCGCAGCGCCGCGAGCCCGGCCGCGACCAGCAACCCGATCGGCAGTACCGCACACCCGGCGAGCATGAGCCGCCGGTCGGCCACCACCGCCAGCAGCCGCGGCACCGACAGCGCCACCACCATCGACCCGCCACCGAAACAACCCAGCGCCACCGCCATCGCGGCCCCCGACCCGCCCAGCAGATCCCGCACGTACACCACGGTATTCACCACCACCAGCGCCGTCGCCGCGGCGACCGCGAGGTTCATCGCCAGCAGACCACGCAGCACGGGATCGGCCAGCATGATCCGCCCGCCCCGCGTGATCCGCCCGATCAACGGCCCCGCGTCCTCGGCGAGCACCGGCCGCGGCAGCCGCGTGCGGGCCACCAATGCCGCCGAGGCGGCGAATCCCGCCGCGGTACCGACGAACAGCACGTGACATCCCGCGACGGCGAGCACCACCGCGGCCAGTACCGGGCTCAGCAGCGATTCCAGATCGTAGGCCAGCCGCGACAACGACAGCCCCCGCGTGTAGTCCGCCTGCTCGACCAGCACCGCCGGGATCACCGACTGGAACAACGGCGTGAACGTCGCCGACGCCGACTGCAACACGAACACCAGCACATACACCTGCCACACCTGCCCGACCCAGGGCAGCGTCAGCGCCACCACCGCCCGCGCCACATCCGCCGACACCAGCACCCGCCGCCGCGGCAACCGCTCGGCCAGCGCCGAAATCACCGGCGCCACAGCCACATACGCCACCATCTTGATCGCCAGCGCCGTGCCGAGCACCGCCCCCGCCGCACCCCCGGCCAGGTCGTAGGCCAGCAGACCCAGCGCCACCGTCAGCAGCCCGGTCCCCACCAGAGCCACCACCTGCGCGGTGAACAGCCGCCGGAATTCCCGGCACCGCAGCACACCGATCACAGCTGACCTCACTCCCAACCGCCGCACACATTAGGTGCGCACTTGCGCACATAATGTACTCAGTGCGATCCGCCGACCGCAATGCCGTAAGTCCCCGCCCGGCCGCAGCCGTCAGGCCGAGTCGGCAGGCTCGTCGGTGATGGCCAGACCGAGATGCTCGATGTGATAGACCGCCTCGTCGAGCAGCATCGCGACATGGTTGTCGTAGAGGCTGTAGATCATGCTGCGCCCCTGCCGGGTGGCGGTCACCAAGCCCAGGGCGCGCAGCAGGCGGAGCTGATGGGACACCGCGGACTGCTCCATCTCCACCGCGTCGACCAGGTCGCCGACCGAGCACGCCCCGTGCCGCAGGCGCGTGAGGATGCGCAGGCGGCTCGGCGTGGCCAAGGCCTGCAAGGTCGCCGCGACGGTGGCGGCCGAGTCGGCATCCAGCTGTGCGGGGGGCGTCGTTCTGCCCTGGACTCCGTGTCCCACAGGCGCTACTGTACCGCCCTGGGTTCACATGAAGACGTCTTCATGTATTCCTGTAAGGTCGGATCGAGGACGGAGTAGGTATGACGACATCGCTGCTGGACCGCCCGCACACCGACCGCGCCCGCCCCGGGCACGGTGGGCGGACTCGCGCCCTCGCGCTGCCCGAGGTGCGCTGGGCCGCGATCGCGACCGCGTTGTTCGTCGCCGGGGCGGTGGCGCACGCGACGGGCGCACCGCCGTGGCTGTGGTGGGCGCTGTATCTGGCCTGCTACGGGTGCGGCGGCTGGGAGCCGGCGCTGGCGGGCCTGAAAGCGTTGCGGGACAAGACACTCGACGTGGATCTGCTGATGATCGTCGCCGCGCTCGGCGCCGCGGCGATCGGTCAGGTCTTCGACGGCGCGCTGCTGATCGTCATCTTCGCGACCTCCGGCGCGCTCGAGGCGGTACTCACCCAGCGCACCGCCGACTCGGTCCGCAGCCTGCTCGACCTGGCGCCCGACCGCGCGACCGTCCTCGACCAGGGCCGGGAGCGACTCGTCGACGCGGCCGCGGTGATCCCGGGCCAGGTGCTGGTCGTGCGTCCCGGCGAGCGCATCGGCGCCGACGGCACGGTGCTCTCCGGCGACAGCGACGTCGACCAGGCCTCCATCACCGGCGAACCGCTGCCGGTCGCCAAGCACACCGGCGACGAGGTGTTCGCCGGGACCGTCAACGGCACCGGAGTGCTGCGGGTGCGGGTGGATCGCGCGGCCGCCGACTCGGTCGTGGCCCGCATCGTCGCCATGGTCGAGCAGGCCTCCGCGACCAAGGCCGGCGCGCAGTTGTTCATCGAGAAGGTCGAGCAGTGGTATTCGGCCGGGGTGGTCGCGGCCACCCTCGCGGTGCTGCTGGTGCCGCTGGCATTCGGTGCGCCATTGCAGTCCGCGCTGTTGCGCGCGATGACATTCATGATCGTGGCCTCGCCGTGTGCGGTGGTCCTGGCGACGATGCCGCCCCTGCTCGCCGCGATGGCCAATGCCGGCAGGCACGGCGTACTGGTCAAATCGGCGGTCGTCATGGAACGGCTCGCCACCGTCACCACCGTGGCGTTCGACAAGACCGGAACCCTCACCCAGGGCACTCCCGAACTCCGCGACATCCACTGCCTGCACCCCGACCTCGACGCCGACCGGCTGCTCACCCTCGCCGCGGCAGCCGAGCACCCCAGCGAACACCCCCTGGCCCGCGCCATCGTGGCCGCGGCCGACGCTCGCGGCCTGACCCTGTCCACCGCAACGGATTTCGACTCGATGCCAGGCCGCGGCGTCCGTGCCACGATCGGCGCACACGCGGTCGAGGTAGGCAACCCGTCCCGCCTCCTGCCCGCCGCGCAATCATCCGGCCGTGTCGCCGAGGTGGTCGCGGCGGCGGAGTCGGCGGGCCGGACGGCCGTGGTGGTCCTGCTGGACGGCGCCGCTGCCGGTGTCCTGACCGTCGCCGATCGACTGCGCCCGGCGGCGACCGGCATCGTGCCCGCGCTCACCGAGCTCACCGGGACCCCGCCGATCCTGCTGACCGGCGACAATCCCCGCGCGGCGCGGGCACTCGCCGAGCAGGTGGGCATCACCGACATCCGCGCGGGCCTGCTGCCCGAGGACAAGGTCGCCGCGGTGCGGGAACTCGAATCCGCCGGGCGCCGCGTCGCCGTCGTCGGCGACGGAGTCAACGACGCACCGGCCCTGGCCGCCGCCCACACCGGAATCGCCATGGGCCGCACGGGTTCCGACCTCGCCCTCGACACCGCCGACGCCGTGATCGTGCGCGACGACCTGACCACCGTCCCCGCCGTCCTCACCATGGCGCGCCGCGCGAAACGCGTGGTGGTGGCGAATCTGGCCATCGCCGCCACCTTCATCGCCGTCCTCGTGATCTGGGATCTCGCCGGGCACCTGCCCCTCCCGCTGGGCGTCGCCGGACACGAGGGCTCGACCGTGATCGTCGGCCTCAACGGCATGCGCCTGCTGGCCACCCGCGCCTGGACCGCCGCCGCCCGCATCGGCCGGTCGGGCTCTACATCCCCAGCCGCGCGATGATCCGCTCGGCGACCTTCTCGGTCCCCACCACGTTCGGGTGGTACAGACCCGCCACAGCGGTCGGATCGGTGCGTTGCGGCAGATGCCGGAAGTCGAAGACCCACGGATCATCGGTGCACGCGGTGTGTTCCTCGGCCTCGGGGACGGTGACGGTGTGCGCGCCGGTGGCCCGAGCGGCCTGCTCGGTGGCGGCGAGGAGGCCGTCGTAGGTCCGGCGCGCCGCGACCGCCTGCTCCGGAGTCATGGGCGCCGCGGCGCAGGTGGTCGCGGTAGCGGAGAGCACCGGCAGATACTGGACCAGCAGCACGCGCGCCTGCGGCGCCCGGTCGCGTACCGCCCCGACGATATCGGCCAGCGACCGGGCGACCGCGGCGAAGTCGTCCTGCGTAGCCGGAGCGGTCCGGGTCACCCGATCACACAGCCCCGACACACCGCCCGCCAGCAACTCGCACCCGCTCCCGGCCAGCATCGAACCGACCAGATTCAGGTCGTTGCCACCGACGGTGACGGTGACCAGCCGCGTATAGGAGGTGACCGCGCCGATCTGCGGCGGCATGACCGTGCCCGCTACGGTCTGCGAGCGGTTCAGGACATCGGCCGTCGTCGCCCCCGAACAGCTCGCGTCGACCAGATCCAGCCCGGCCGCCGCGGCGACCCGATGAGCGTAGTTCTGCCCGGACCGCGCACACGGCCCATCCTCCACCGGCTCCAGTCCCGGCCCCGCGGCGTACGAACTGCCCAGCGCCACATAGCGATCCCCGCTCGGCGCGGTGACCCCCTGGGCCGCCCCGCCGCACAGCGCCACCGCCAGCACCGCACTCACGGCCGACAGCATTCGTGACTTCACATCCACCTCCGCGTCCACCCCGCAGCCGAGTGGGTACGAGCGTACCCGCCGCCCCCGACAAGACGATGCCTCACCGCGCCCCGCACCGACCGCTCGGTGCTCCTCACACGAATTCTGCAGGGGGAGAACGAGTTCCGGTGCGAGGAGGGTGTGCGAGGCGCTCGAGATGCCGCGCCCGGTGCGGGTAACGGTCGAGGTGTACCGAGGACGTGGGCGTGCTAGAGTGCTTGTCGATGGCTTCCGCGCCCGGGTGATTCCTGGTGTAGCGCGTGACCGCGCCGTCGCAATCCTTCTCGATATCGCCGGAAACGAAGTATGTGTAACTCCCGGTTACAGATAACTCTGTGCCGTTTGCTGACCCGAGGGCCGGGTAGCACCGGGGATGTAGCAGGTACCCACTCGGCACGGTCGGCGACAGGAGGAGGTTGCGGTGCAGATCGGATACAAGCTGGCGGCAGAGGCGTTCGGACCCACGGAACTGATTCGGCAGGCGGTGCGGGCCGAGGCGGCCGGTTTCGACTTCGTCGAGATCAGCGACCATTACCATCCCTGGCTGGACAATCAGGGCCACTCCCCGTTCGCGTGGACGGTGCTCGGCGCCATCGCCGCCCGCACCGAACGCATCGGGCTGGCCACGGGCGTCACCTGTCCGACCGTCCGCTACCACCCCGCGATCATCGCCCAGGCCGCGGCCACGCTGGCGCTGATCTCCGAGGGCCGCTTCACCCTCGGTGTCGGCTCCGGTGAGCGGCTCAACGAGCACGTGGTCGGCACGGGGTTCCCGGACTCGGTACACGAACGGCACCGGCGGCTGCGCGAGGCGCTCGAGATCATCCGGCTGCTGTGGCGCGGCGGCTACCAGTCCTACCACGGCGAATACCTGCAACTGTCGGACGCGCGGGTATTCGACCTGCCCGACGAACCGCCGGTGATCGCGGTGGCCGCGGGCGGCCGCGCCGCCGCCCACCTGGCCGCGGAACTCGGCGACGGCCTGTTCGCCACCGAGCCGAAGGCCGACATCGTCGAGCACTACCACAGCTCCGGCGGCAAGGGCCCCCGCTACGCGGAGGTGCCGATGGCATGGGCCGAGGACCCGCACACCGCGGCGCAGGCGGCCCTGGACACCTCCCGCTGGGCGCTGACAGGCTGGAAAGTCATGAGCGAGTTGCCCAATCCGGTCAACTTCGCCGCGGCCACCACCACCGTGCGGGAAGAAGACATCCGCAACCAGTTCGCCTGCGGCTCGGACCCGGAGGACTACCTGAACGCGGCGCGCCCCTACCTCGAGGCGGGCTTCGATCACCTCGTCATGCAGAACGCCGGACCCGACCCGGACGGCTTCATCGACTTCTTCCGCGACGACCTTGCCGACCGGCTCCGGGCCCTCGACGCCTGAACCGGGTAGGCCGTTACCCCTTGCGCCACCGGTCGTCGGGGAGCCGCTCACTGGCCTGCGGTCCCATCAGCAGCATGCCGCCGTCGACCACATACGACGCGCCGGTCACGTAACCCGCCGCGGGGGTCGCCAGGAACGCCACCACCGCGGCGACCTCCCGCGCGTCGCCGGGACGGCCCAGCGGATAACCCGGCCGCGCCTGCGTCTGCGGGTCGACGTCGCCCTGACCGGTCATCGGAGTCGAAATCTCGCCCGGCGCAACCGAATTCACCGTGATGTCGTATTCGGCCAGCTCCAGCGCCAGCACCTTGGTCAACGCGCCGAGCCCCGCCTTGGCGGCGCAGTAGGGCGCCGCGCCGACCCGCGGGACGTGCTCGTGCACGCTGGTGATGTTGATGATCCGGCCCCCGGCGCCCGCCTCGATCATGTGCCGGGCGGCCCGCTGCGCGCACAGGAACGCGCCGTCCAGATCCACCGACAGCACGTGCCGCCAGGTGTCGAAGTCCATGTCCATGACGCGCTGGGCGCTGCCGGTGCCCGCGCAGTTCACCAGCACGTCGATTCCGCCGAGTTCCTCGGCCAGTTCGTCGATGACCGCCGCCGCGGTGGGCAGATCGCCGAGATCCAGCCGCCGCACGGCCGCCCGGGACCCTGCGGCACGCACCTTCTCGGCGGTGTCGTGGGCCCCCGATTCGTCACTGTGGTAGGTGATGCCGACGTCGACGCCGCCGCCCGCGAGAGCCACGGCGATCGCCTCGCCGATACCCGAGTCCGACCCGGTCACGACCGCCCGGACCGGGGCGCCGGCACGTTCCTGCGTGGAGCGAGCAATTGTGGTCATGCCGGGCGACTACCCGGGCCGCACGGGTGTATGCCGCGAACCCGCGCACTCAGCGCCGAAGACCGCGTAACCGCTTGGAGCGCAACGTCGCCCACACCACCTTGCCCAGCGGCCAGCGCGGCGCGCAGCCCCAGGCGCGGGCGATCCCGGCCACGACATGCAGCCCGCCGGAGAACTCCGCGCCGGGCCCGGGCTCGCGCAGGACGGCCTCGCGCGGATCGGTGTCGGAGACGGCCACGGTGAGCAGATGCCGACGCAGCTCCAGCCGGAGTTCCATGTCGTCGCCGTCCTCGGCGTGGATCAGCGAATTCTCCACCAGCTCGGTCGCGACCAGGCAGGCGTCACCACGGAATTCGGGAATCGACCAGCGTTCGCAGGTCTCGGTGACCAAGCGGCGCGCGCGCCGCCCGCACGCCGGAGTGCGCGCCAGCGACAGCGAGGTGCGCCGCCGGGCGGGCTGTTCGGACAGGCTGTCCAGCGCCGACTCGACCGTCCCGAAAACCGGGAGGAACCGATCCACGCAACCGGAGCGCAACCGCTCGCGCTGCTCGGCCGACTGCGCCACCATCAGCAGCGGCACGGTCGGCCAGGTATCGATGCGCATCCGCGCGCTGGTGAACGCCGTCAGCAGCGGGTCCGCGGCAATCACCAGATCGTCCACCGCGACGATGACCGCGCGCGGCTGGTCCACCGCGTACTTCACCAGATCGTCGCGCAGCCGCCGGTAGGTGACCCCGGTCAGTTCTCCGCGGGGCCGGACGATCGAACAGTTCTCGAATTCCGTTCGAGTCCAGCCGATTCCAGTGTCTCGCATGCGACCTCCGTGTCACCCGCGTCGTCGTATCCGGCCCGCACCCGACGGTCGGCGCGGGGGCCTGCCATACGCTGGCGAGCTACCCAGCCGCACCCGCCACAAACGACGAGTGGCCCGCACCCCGGGGCAGCATCGCCTCGAATCATCGCCTCGCATCCTCCGCCGAGGCACGGCGAGAAGAGCTGCGCGCCAGCGGAATCACCGTCGCCCCGGACACCGGGCAACCTTCCCGATTTCGACCGAATTTCCGCCCCTGACCGGGCGGATCGAAATTTTCCGGGCAAGACCGCGCGGCGGCGGGTTTCTCCTCGGCAACCCCGGGTAGGCGTTCACATGCCAGGAATTGCCAACGCACAACCCACTCCAACGGGATCACTGGAGATCGAGAAGGAGAGGATTCACATGGCAAGATCCGCGAAAATCGGTATCGTCGCGGCGGCTGCCGCCGCACTCGCGGCGCCCCTGCTGGCTGTCCAGCCCGCCGGCGCGGAGCCGTTGGGCGGCTGGTGCGGCGGCGGGGACATGGGCTTCAGCAGCAACCCGCTGGGCATGAACACCGTGCCCGTCCGCGCGACCTTCGACGCCGACGTCGGTGGCTGCGTGGGCGTGCCCACCTCCGAGGTCTCCTTCCACGGAGACTTCACCGGCAACGGCAGCTGCAACGACGCCCTCGGCTACATCGACGGCGTCCTGCGCTGGGCCAACGGCGAGGTCAGCCGCGTCGCCGGACAGTGGCACGTCCCCGGCGGCAACCCCGCCGCCCCGGTGACCAACATCCTCGACATCACCGACGGCCCCGGCTCCGGCGGCAAACTGCACGTCGATCAAGCCCCGGTCGACAGCCAGCCCCTGGCGAACGCCTGTATGAACGGCACCGCCGACCGCGGCCACATCCCCATCAACACCCTGCACTTCAACTGAGCCCCCGACCCCGTGCCCGGCGCGATCACCCGCGCCGGGCACACCTCATGCCACACCCGCCCCGAACTGCCGCGAAGACGGTGCGAGCGTGGCCAGTTCACGCCACTCGGCAATCGGGGCGACGTCCGGCCGGTCAGTGAGAACCTGCAGGCAGAGCTGATCCGCGCCCGCATCGAAGTGCGCTCGCACCCGCTCGGCGACGGCATCGAGGGCCCGGCGGCCACCGCCCGCGACGAGCGCGTCGACGACCCGATCGGCCGGAGTGCCGGACAGTTCGTCGCTCGTGAACCCGAACCGCCGCATGTCCTTGACGTGCGCGCCCCCACCCGCCAGGTAGGCCCCGACATGGGCGCGTGCCAGCTCGCGGGCCGTGACCGGATCGGAGTCGAGCACGACGGCCTGCTCCACCGCCAGCAACGCGGCGGGCCCGAGCCGGGCGCGGGCGTCGCGGGTATGGGCGACCGGGACGAGGTAGGGCAGTGCGCCGTCGGTCCGCGCCGCCGCCAAGCCGAGCATCTTGGGCCCGAGCGCACCCAGGACCCGGCGGCTCGGGACGGTCGGCGGCGGGCTCTGCAGCGGAACCGCGTCCATCGCGTCGAGGTAGGCGCCCATCGTCGCGACCGCGCGCCCGCCCGAGGGGACCCGATGCCCCAGATGGGTCAGCGGGCGGTCGTCGACCCGATGCCCACCGAGGCCCAGGATGAACCGGCCCGGATGCGCCTCGGCGAGTGCGCGTTCCGCGGCGGCCATCGCGATCGGATCGCGAAAGTAGATGTTCGCTATCCCCGTACCGACCGTCAGCGCGTTCGTGGCGCCCAGCAGGATCCCCGCCTGCGTCAACACGTTTCGGCCGAATTCCTCACCGACCCACAGCGTCGCGAACCCGAGCTCCTCGATCTCGGCGGCGAGGTCGCGGACACGCCCCGCGGGCTGCTTGTCCAAGGCCAGGGTCCACAGGCCGAGGCGGCCCACCGTCGTGCTCATTCGTCCTCCAATATAATGAGAGCCACTCACCTTAACCATAGTGAGAGGCTCTCACCTTGTCGAGGAGGTCGTATGCCCCGACCCGCGGCCAGGCGTGCCGACGCGCGCCACAACCGCGAGCGGATTCTCGTGGCCGCCGACGCGGCCTTCCGCCGCGACGGCGTGCGGGCCTCGCTGGCGGAGATCGCGCGCACCTGCGAAATCGCCATAGGCACGCTCTACAAGCATTTTTCGACCCGCGAGGCACTCCTGGAGGCCCTGATCCACGACCGGGTCGTCAACCTGCGGCAGCACGCGGAACAGCGCCTCGGCTCCGACACCCCGTACGAGGCGATGATCGAGTGGTTGCAGGAGTTCGGCCGCTGCGCCTCCGCCTACCAGGGCCTGGCCGAGTCGATCCTGGCCGCCGCGGCGGCCGACGGCTCGGACCTCGATGCCGCCGTCCGAGATATGCGCGCTGCCGCCGGTTCCCTGCTGGCCCAGGCCCAGCGGGCCGGAGCCGTCCGGCCCGACGTCACCCCCGCCGAGGTCTTCGCGCTGGCCTGCGGCGCGGGCGCGGCGAGCCGATACACCGTCACCGACCCCGACCGCCTGCTCCGGCTCGTGGTCGACGGGCTGGCGCCCCGGTGACGACGCGGCGGGCGGCGGCAGGCTCTGAAACCTGTTGCGCGAACTCGCGTTTTATGCCCACCGCGGCGGCCCGTTAGCGTCGGATGCATGGAGTGGAGTTATCGGTCGGCCGTGGAACTTTCGGCCGCGTTGCGTGCTGGTGTGGTGAGCTCGGTGGAACTGACCGAGGCGGCGATCGCGCGGATCGAGCGCGACGACAAGGCGATCAACGCCATCTGCGTGCCCGACTTCGAGCGGGCGCGCGCCGCGGCACGGCAGGCCGACGCGGCACGAGCCCGCGGCGAGGACCGCCCGCTGCTGGGCATCCCGATGACGGTCAAGGAGTCCTACAACATCGCCGGGCTGCCCACCACCTGGGGCATGCGGGAATTCGCGGACTATGTGCCGGCCGAGGACGCGGTCCAGGTGGCGCGGGTGAAGGCCGCCGGCGCGGTGGTGCTCGGCAAGACCAATGTGCCGGTGCTGCTCAAGGATTGGCAGAGCTTCAACGACATCTACGGCACGACCGGCAACCCGTGGGATCTCGACCGCACGCCGGGTGGGTCCTCCGGCGGCTCGGCGGCGGCGCTGGCGGCCGGATTCGGTGCGCTGTCCCTGGGTTCCGACCTCGCCGGTTCGCTGCGGGTGCCCGCGCATTTCTGCGGCATCTACGCACACAAGCCGTCCTTCGGATTGGTCGCCGCACGCGGTATGGTCCCGCCCGGTGTACCGGCCTTGCCGAGCGAGGGCGACCTCGCCGTCGTCGGCCCGATGGCCCGCACCGCCCGCGACCTGGCGCTGTTGCTGGACGTGATGGCCGGGCCCGACCCCCTGACCCACGGCGTCGCCTACGAGCTCGCACTGCCGCCCGCCCGGCATCGGCGATTGCGTGACTTCCGGGTCCTGGTTCTCGACGAGCACCCGCTGCTGCCGACGGGTTCGGCCGTGCGGGCCGCGGTGACCCGCGTCGCCGACGCGCTCGCCGCCGACGGCGCCCGGGTCGAACGCCACAGTCCGCTGCTGCCCGACCTGACCGAAGCCGCCACGCTCTACACGCGGTTGATGGTGTCGAACATCGCCGCGGGGTTCCCCGCGGAGCGGTACGAACAACTGCGCGCCGCCGCGGCCACACTCGATCCCGCCGACCGCGGGCGCGACGCGGAATGGTTGCGCGCCAGCGTATTCAGCCACCGCGACTGGATCGAGGCGAACAACCGCCGCGAACAGCACCGCCACGCCTGGCGGCAACTGTTCGCCGAGTTCGACGCCGTGGTTTGCCCGATCACGCCGACCCCCGCCTTCCCCCACGACCACAACCCCGATCCGCGCCGACAGCACATCGACATCGACGGCACCGCCCACCCCTACGGCGACCAGATGATCTGGCCCGGCGTAGCGACCATGCCCGGACTTCCCGCCACCGCCGTCCCCGCGGGCCGCTCCCCCGAGGGCCTCCCCGTCGGGGTCCAACTGATCGGCCCGATGTTCGAAGACCGCACCCCCCTACGCCTGGCCGAACTCCTGGAGCAGCGAATAGGCGGCTTCGAGGCGCCCGGCGCGCGATGAAAGGTAACGAGCCGAGCCGGGCCGTGAACCGTGCGCCCGGCGGCTCATCCGCCCGTATTGGCTTCTGCCGCAGCGGTTTTCATCGCGGCGCGCGGAATCAGCAGCCCGGCGATCACCGTGCCCACCGCGATGAGCGCGCCGCCCAGCAGGAACGCGGTGGAGTAGCCGTCGCTGAGTCCCGCCGGTGACCGGTCGCCCCCGGTGACCGTGGCGGCCACCGTGGTCAGCACGGCCAGGCCGAGTGCGCCGCCCAGCTGGCGCGAGCTGTTCAGCAGCCCCGACGCCATGCCCGCCTCCTCCCCGGCGACCCCCTGCATGGCGATGGTGCCCATGACCACGAAACTGACACCGATGCCGATGCTGGCCACGATCGAGGGACCGAGGATGTCGGTGAGGAAGGTGCCGCCCGGCCCGCCCGCGCCGAACCAGCCGATCCCGACCGCGCCGAGCAGCCCACCGGCCACGAGTGCGGTGCGGTGGCCGAACCGGTCCACCAGGACCGCCGCCAGCCGCATCCCGACCACGGCGCCGAGCGCGAACGGCACGAAGCAGACACCGGCGATCGCGGGCGTGTACCGCAGCACCGACTGCATGTGCAGCGAGACGAAATAGAAGGCGGTCAGCTGACCGGCGGTGATCATGAAGCCGAAAACATTGGCTCCCGCGACACTTCCGTGGGCGAGCAGCCCCAGCCGCATGAGCGGTTCCCGGACCCGCGTCTCCACCACGATGAACGCCGCCAGCAGCACTACGCCGCCGGCGAGCGTCCCGATCGTCACAGCCGAGGCCCAGCCCTGCTCGTCGGTGCGGACCACGCCGAGAATCAGCAGCAGCATCGCGGCGGTGACCAGCAGCGCGCCGACGATATCCAGTCGCGGCCGCGTGCCCTCGACCGCTCCGCCGATGCCGCGCACGGCCGTGGCCAGCGCGGCGACGACGATCGGCACGTTGATCAGCAGCACCCACCGCCAATCGGCGAAGTCGGTGAGCAGACCGCTGGCCACCACCCCCAGCGCCCCGCCGAGCATGGTCGCGGCCGCCCACATGCCCACCGCCTTGGTGCGCGCGGGTCCCTCCTCGAAGGTGACGGTGATCAGCGCCAACGACAGCGGTGACAGCGCGGCCGCGCCCAGACCCTGCACCGCCCGCGCGCCGATGAGCACCGACTCGTGGGTGGCCAACCCACCCGCGAGGCTGGCCGCGCCGAACAGCACCAGCCCCGCGACCATCGTGCGGCGGCGGCCGATCACGTCACCGAGCCGGCCACCCAGCAGCAGGAATCCGCCGAACACCACGGTGTAGGCGTTGACGACCCATTGCAGCGTGGTGGCCGACAGTCCGAACTCGCCCTGGATCGCCGGTAACGCCACATTCACCACGGACAGATCCAGAGAGACCATGAACTGCACGATCACCACGGTTGCCAGCACGGCGGCCGGTTTGTTCGATTGCGACATCTGCCTCTCCAGAACTGCTGCACGCTTTTAGTAACGTGTCTTTTTAATATGGCTAGCACAGCCCGGCACCCCTGTCGAGAGCGCGGATGGCGACCCTCCACCGATCGAAAACGGATGCGAGGCATCGACTCCGGGCCGCACAGCGCCTCGCAGCGGGCACGACCAGGTTCGCCGTGTCGGCCCGAGCGGCCGGCGCAGAGCTGGTGGCGAGGCGAAATCCGTTGCCGGGCTTGGTGATTCCGTTATGCCGGTGGCGGGCTGATCCGGCCGTTGTGGAAGGCGGTGAACAGCCAGTGGCCGTCGCGCTTGATCGCGGTGCGGGTCTGGATGGACAGGTCTTGCGGGCGGCATTCGGTCGCTCCGGGACGGAGAACGCATACACCGCTGGAGATCACGATCGCCAGGTCCGGTGACAGGAACCTGACCCGGCGATCCTGTGCCGGTCGCACGCGGGTGCCTGCCATGAAGGTGTCGAACCCTTGCTGCATGCTCTCGGCGATCGCTCGGCGGCCGTGAATGTGCTCGCCGGTGACGGCCACGAAATCGGCGTCCTCGGTGAACGTGGCGGCGAACCCCCTGCCGTCGGCCCGCTCCCAGGCGTGCCACTGCCGCTGTTCCAGGTCCGCGAGCGCCGCCTCGTCACCCGCATCCGCCCCGCCGGAGCCCGAGCCGTCTCCCGAACATGCCGTCACGGCCGCCGACGTCAGCGCGGCCAGCGCGACGGCGAGGTACACGGTCTTACGCATAACACACTCCCGATTCTTAGAGTCCAACTCTAGACTCTAACTCTAGAGATAAACTCCAGTCCATGACGGCCAGAAAACAGAGCGCACGGGCACGGCAGACCCGCCGCCGCATCCTCGACGCGGCGGCGGAACTGTTCATCCGGGACGGTTACGGCGCGACCACTCTGCAGGCCATCGCCGACCGCGCCGGCGTGTCGGTCCAGTCCGTCTACTTCGTCTTCGGCAACAAGCGCACGCTGTTGCGGGAACTGGTCCGAACGACCGTGACCGGCGACGACGAGAACACGACCGTGCGCGAACAGCAATGGTTCGACGACGCCCTGGCGGCGGGCACGGCCCCCGACCTCTTGCGGGCAGCGGTCCACGAAGGCCGGCTGATTCTCGACCGGGTCGCACCCATCGCCAAAGTGGTGGACACCGCGATCGCGACCGATTCCGAGGTCAAGGCGGCACTGAACCAGGACGGCAACAGCAGATACACCAACATCCACACGGTGGCCGACGCCCTGGCCGGCAAACCGGGGTTCGCCACGGGTATCACGACCGAGGCCGCCGCCGACGTGCTGTACTGCCTGCTCAGCCCCGAGCTCTACCTCTTGTTCGTCCGTGACCGCGGCTGGTCGCCGGAGCGGTGGGAGAAATGGACCTACCTCACCCTGTGCGCCCGCCTCTGCGACCCGTCCGTCCCGACCGAGAACGACTCGGCCCCTTGATGAACCGCTCCGCACTGCGCTTCGCGAACGGATGGTCGGATCGCCACCGAAGCGCGAGGACCACCGTCACCGGCCGCGCGGCCGCTACTCGGTGGGGATGTCGTCGACGACGGTGTCCAGATGTGCCGAGGGGTCGTCGACGAGGCGTCGCGGGACAGTGGCCCGTGTACCAAAAACCCGGTGCCACAGCCGAATTCGAGCATTCCCGGCATGATCACGGCTCGGAGCGCGCCGAGCCCGGCGTGAAGTCGAACCTCGGCGCGAGACTGGAGCGAAAATGTTGACCGAAATCGGCCCGTAGGCCTGATGTGTGTCCGGAGGGGGACTTGAACCCCCACGCCCATTAATAGGGCACTAGCACCTCAAGCTAGCGCGTCTGCCATTCCGCCACCCGGACCGGTGGTGCTCAGCAAGGTTATCGGATCCGGTCGCAAGGTCCAAATCACGGTTGTTCGTGCAGGTCCTCGGTGATCCGATTGCTGAGCGCCGCCGCGAGTTCTAGTTCTTGACGGCCTCGAGCAGCGCGGCCCGCTGGCGCGAACCCAGTCCGCCGATCCGACGGTCGGCGGGGATCTCCGCTTCGTCCATCAGCTTGGCGGCCTTCACGGGGCCGATGCCGGGCAGCGCCTTGATGACGGCCGCGACCTTGGTCTTCTTGACGAGATCTTCCTTGTCGGCCCGCTCGAGCACCTTCGACAGGGAGATCTTGCCCTTGCGGACCTCCTCGATCAGTTCCGACCGGGCCTTGCGGACCGCGGCCGCCTTGGCCAGCGCAGCGTTGCGTTGCTCGGCGGTCATGGTGGGAAGTGCCATGTCTACTACCTTTCGCTCGTTCGCTGGAACCTCAACGGCACCGATTGAACATCACCGGAGCCCCGGTGGTGGTTCGACACACCGCGAGGATAATCGCGGTCGCGAGCGTTTCGCGACCGCGAACGACCGTGGATGCGGGTGATTTGCCAGGCGCGCGACGGTTGCCGCCGCGCCGATCGGCCGCGACAGTGGACAGCGGTGTCGCGGCCGTACCCGGCCGCGGCCTGTCGACATGCGAAGGAGACGTCCGTGCGCTTCGGCATTTTCATCCCGCAGGGCTGGCGGCTGGACCTGGTCGGCATCGACCCCGCGGCGCAGTGGGGAGTGATGCGCGAGCTGGCTCAGCGCGCCGACGCGGGCGAGGCCTGGGAGTCGCTGTGGGTGTACGACCACTTCCACACCGTGCCGGTGCCGACCGAGGAGGCCACCCACGAGGCGTGGACACTGATGTCGGCGTTCGCGGCGGTCACCTCCCGGATCCGGCTGGGCCAGATGTGTACCGCGATGAGCTACCGCAATCCGGCCTATCTGGCGAAGGTGGCCGCCACCGTGGACCTGATCTCGGGCGGCCGGGTCGAGATGGGCATCGGCGGCGGCTGGTACGAGCACGAGTGGCGCGCCTACGGGTACGGATTCCCTTCCGCCGGTGAGCGTTTGGCCCGCCTCGACGAGGGCGTGCAGATCTTCCGGCAGGCGTGGACCACCGGTTCGGCGACCCTCGACGGCAAGCACTATCAGGTGAACGGCGCCATCGTGCGGCCGCTGCCCGCGCAGCCGGACGGCATCCCGCTGTGGATCGCCGGCGGCGGCGAGAAGAAGACGCTGCGCATCGCGGCGAAGTACGCCGCCTACACCAACTTCAGCGGCGACCCCGAGGGTTTCGCGCACAAGTCGGAGATCCTGCGCGCGCATTGCGCCGATGTCGGCACCGATTTCGACGCGATCGTGCGCTCCTCGAATTTCAATGTCGCGATCGGCCGCACCGCGGCCGAGGTGGAGGACCGCATCGCCGCCCAGATCGCCCGCCTGGCCCCGTTTCTCGGCGCCGAACAGGCCGAGGCGCAGGTCGACCAGATGTTCCGGGGCACCGCGGCGGTCGGGACACCCGAGCAGATCGTCGAAAACCTCACGCGCGTCCGCGATCTCGGCCTCGGCTACGCCATCCTGAACTTCCCCGAGGCGGCCTACGACACCTCCGGTATCGAACTGTTCGAGCGCGAGGTGATCCCCGCCCTGCGCTGACCAGGGCCCGGCGCACCACCCGATATCGTCCCGGCGCGGAACAGAAGCGCCGTACCCGATGCCGTCCGGAGCGGAAGGGAGAAGCGCCACATCCGATGCCGTCCGGAGCGGAGGAGAGAAGCGCCGCACCCGATATCGTCCGGAGCCGAAGGGAGAAGCGCATCGCCCCGGGTGTCGTCCAGCGCGGAAAGGAGAAACGTGGCCGAGCAGCGAGACGCCGTGGCGGTGCTGGAGCGCTGGACCGGGTCCGGCGGCATCTGGCGGGTGCTGAGCCGCCGCCCGGGGCAGATCGTGGTGGGCCTGTACGACTGCGCCGGTGGCACCGAGGTGGATCGGCTGACCTCCGACGACCCGGCCCTGCGGCGCTATCTCGGCGACCGGGCCAGCAGCGAGGACTGAGCCCCTACCGCGCCCGATCCGGACGGCCGAACCACCGCGACAGCGCCTCTCCGAGCCCCTCTCCCCCGGTATCGGACGCCCATGCCACGAATCCGTCCGGCCGCACCAGCAACGCCGAAAGCTCGCGCGGCTGAGCGGGTTTCGCGCAGACCACCCGCACGCACGAGGACCAGGGGGCGGCGAGCGCGCGCAGGCCGGGATCATCGGCGAGATCCAGCAGCAGCGCGCGGCCGTCACCGCAGTGCTCGCCGAGCCGGGTACCGTCGGACAGCTCGATATCGGGCGCGGTCGCGCCGACCAGGGCGTGCCCGCCACCGAGGTCGTAGCGGTGCAGGATCCCCGAGATCTTCTTGAACACCGCCGTCGCGCCGTCGCGCGTGTCCAGCAGCTCCCGCATCACCTTGCGCATCGCGCGGCTGCGCTCGTCCGGCCGCATCACCGCGACCTGCGCCCGCGTCCACTCCAGCACCCATTCCCCGACCGGATGCCGTTCGGCGGTATAGGTGTCCAGCAGGTCGACCGGCGACCGGCCCGCGACTACCGCCGCCAGTTTCCAGCCGAGATTCATCGCGTCCCCGATGCCCAGGTTCAGGCCCTGCCCGCCGAACGGCGAGTGCACATGCGCCGCATCACCGGCGAGCAGCACCCGCCCGCGGCGGTAGTCGGTGGCCTGGCGGGTGTTGTCGCTGAATCGGGTCGCCGAGTGCAGGGCCGTGATCCGCACCGGGACACCGGACACCTTGCGCAGGCTCGCCTGCAGCTCACCGGCGGTGACCGGGGCGTTGCGATCGCGCGGCGGGCCGTCGACCTCGACGGTGAGGAAGCGCCCCGGGATCGGGCCGTAGGCGTAGACGCCGTTGTCGGTGGTGTGCCAGCCGGGGCGCAGGCCCTCGGTGTCCGCCAGTTCCGCCACCGCCTGATACCCGGTGACCACCGGATCGAGGCCGGGGAACTCGAAACCCGCGAGCTTGCGGACCAGACTGCGGCCACCGTCGCAGCCGACCAGCCAGTCGGCGCGAATCACGGTGTCGCCCAACCAGATCGTGACACAGTCGCCGTCGTCGGTGAATCCGGTCAGTTCCACCTGCCGCCGGATCTCGACGCCCAGCTCGGCCGCCCGGTCGCCGAGGATCTGCTCCACATCCTGCTGCGGGACGAACGGCGACCCCTCGATCGGGCCGAGTTCGGCGAAGACCGGATCGTCGGCATCGATGAGCGACCCGTCCAAGAACATTCCGGCGAAATGCCCGCCGAAGCGCCGCGGCTGCTCACCCGCCCGGCCTGTGAACCGCTGCATCGCCGCGACGTGCACGGCCCGCCGCTCGTTCAGCCGCGGCAGCAGCCCCCGCCGGTAGAACGCCTGCAGGGTCGGTACATTGACGCCGCCCGCCTTGAGCGTCGGGTCGATCTCGGGCAGCCGTTCCACCACCAGCACGTCCACCCCCGCCAGCCGCAGTTCGCACGCCAGCAACAGTCCCACGGGCCCGGCCCCGGCCACCACCACATCGAATGTCTCGGTCATGGAATCGAGCGTGCCGCTGGCCGATTGCGCCGGACTTGCGTGCGGCTTGCGTCGTGCTCGCAAACCCGTCGGCCGCACCGGTTCTCGGTTGTTGGGGAACGGAATTGTCTGGCAGACTCCGTATGCCCGACTCCACCCGAGCAGTTCCGGCGAAAGGCGGACACGATGACCGGGCCGTCTCCCTACGATGCGTCCGACCAGACGCTGCCGCTGGCCGAGCGGTACGCCGGTACCGAGGCGGTCGATCTGGACGGCACACGGGTCCATCCGCTGTACTCCGAAGCGTTGGGCGCCGATCCCGTCGCGGTCACCCTGACCCTGCACGCCGCCGCTCCCCCGCCCGGACTGCTGGGCCTGGGCATCGGGTTGTCGGTGCTGGGCGGGCACGTCGCCCTGCAGGGCCGGCGGCTGCGCGGCGTGGATGTGTGGACCGACGCGATGGCGGGCGGCGTCGCGCTGGAGGTGTGCGCGGCCGCTCCGGACGCTTCGTTCACGCTGACCCCGGTGTGGATGGACGACACCGGCGCCACCGAGTCCTGGACCGGCAACTACGGCCTGCTCATCGACCGCGCCGCGAGCGGGCATCCGCTGCTGCGTTGTAGCGCGGGTATCGGGCCGCCGGATTTCGGCGAGCTGGTGGTGGAGGTCGAGACGGTCGCCGCGCCGACCGATCAGAGCCGTTACCGCCGGTCGCTGTACGAACTGGGGGTGGCGATGCACGGCCGCGGCGATGTCGAGCAGGCGTGTGCGCTGTGGAGCCAGGCGGCGGGTTTCGGGCACGCGGGCGCGGCCTACGACCTCGGCGTGGTGCGGTACCGGCAGGGCGACCTCGCCGACGCCGAGCGCTGGTGGCGGGCCGCCGCCGACCACGGCGACACCCGGGCCATGGCCGGACTCGCCGAAGTGCTGGACCGCCAAGGCAATTCGAGCGAGGCCCAGCGCTGGCGCGCCTATGCCGCCGGCTCCGCCATCACCTGAGCGGCCCCGGTCAGGCCGCGTGCAGTTCCGGCAGCGGCCCGAGCAGCAGGCTGCCTCCGGCCACGAGAGCGGCCAGGCACGCCGCGGCGAACACCAGCACCCACAGCAGCGCCGGCAGCTTGGTCAGGTGGGCCAGCTGATCGGCGTCCGACCCGTCGCCGCGCACCCGCACGCGCTGCAACTCCACCACGGCCCGCAGCCCGCCGATGAGCAGGAACCAGGCCACGGCGTAACCGAATACGCCCTGCCACACCACGGTTCCGTACCAGGACACCGCCAGGGTGACGGCCCCGGTCACCACCACCGCCACGAATCCGAACAGGTTCCGGATCACCAGCAGCAGCACCACGAGTGCGGCCACCACCAGCCACAGCATCAGCGTCAACCGGCCCATCCCGAGCAACGCCGCACAGCCCAGGCCGACCAGCGACGGCGCGGGATATCCGGCCAGCGTCGTCAGGACCATGCCGAGGCCGTACGGCTTTCCGCGCGACACCGTCACGCCGGAGGTGTCCGAATGCAGCCGGATGCCGCGCAGCGTCCGCCCGGTCAGCACCGCCACCACCGCGTGCCCGACCTCGTGGGCGATCGTCACCACGGTGCGCAGCACCCGCCACACCGGCGGGTACATCACCAGGACCAGTGCCGCGGCCCCGGTCGCCACCACGACCCACAGCGGCGGATGCGGCGAGACATCGCCCAACCGATCCGTCACCGACGACACCGAACTGCTCAACTCCGACAGATCCACCGCCGCAGACTAGCGGCGCACCGGGCCACCCGCACCCCGGCCACCCGCCGTTCAGCCCCGGCCCAGCGCCTCGGTGGCCGGTTGGTCCTGCATGCTCTCGATGAACCAGTTCGGGTACACCGGCGCGGGCGGCATGGCCTCGCTCAGTTCGGCGATCTCGTCGGCGCTCAGCCGCACGTCGAGTGCGCCGAGGTTGTCCTCGAGCTGATGCAGTTTGCTGGCGCCGAGCAGCACGCTGGTGACCGCGGGCTGGGCCAGCAGCCACGCCAGCGCGACCTGGGCGACGCTCGCGTCGTGCTTGTCGGCGATCACCCGCATGCGCTCCACCAGCGCGAAGCCCTGCTCCTTGTCGAAGGGCAGGATGTCGAATCCGGCCAGCCGGTTGTCCGGGTCGCGCAGCGACTCCCGGGTGTACTTGCCGCTGAGGAACCCCGAGGCCAGCGGGCTCCACACCGTCAGGCCCATGCCGTAGCGGTCCATCATCGGGATCACGTCGCGTTCCACGTCGCGGCCGACGAGCGAGTAGTTCATCTGCCCGTGGGTGAAGGGCGCTAGTCCGTTGGCGCGCTGGATCTCCGCCGCGGCGGCCACCTTCCACGGCGACCAGTTGGAGAAGCCGAGGTAGCGCGCCTTACCCGAGCGCACCACGTCGTCGAGCGCGGCGAGGGTTTCCTCGAGCGGCGTGAACGGGTCCTCCCGGTGCGCGATGTAGACATCCACCCAGTCGGTCCCGAGCCGTCGCAGGCTCTGGTCGATGGACCACTGGATGTGCCGCCGGGACAGACCCGCCTGCGTGAGCGACTCCCCGGTCCGGAAGCCGACCTTGGTCGCGATGACCACCTCGTCGCGGCGAGCGCGCAGCGCCCGGCCGAGCAGCACCTCCGACTCGCCGCCCGCGTAGCCGTCGGCGGTGTCGAAGAAGTTGATGCCCGCCTCGAGCGCGCGGCCGACCAATTCGTCCGCGAGTTCGGCGCCCACCTTGTACACCGCGTCGATATCGCTGTTGCCCGCGGTGAACGTCATGGCCCCGAACGCCATTCGGGAAACGATCAAACCGGTCTTGCCGAGCGTGCTGAACTCCATGGCAGCAGACATTATCCGGCGCGGATGCGACGAGCCAGGCGTGCGGTGATCGCCCGTAGCGGAATCGCCGCACCCGGCATGCCCGCCGCCTCACGCCGCCGCGACGGTTTCCCGGCGCGATCCTCGCGGCCGCCCGGGATCGGCCACCAGGCCGAACTCGATGAGACTCGCGGCGGTATCCAGCAGCGTCTCCGCGAGCGGCCGCATGGTCCATCCCAGTTCCCGCCGCGCCTTGTCCGCGCTCACCCGCTCGCGACGGCCCAGATAACGCGCCGCGGTCCGCGCGGACTCGTCGAACCGGGCCGCCAGCCGCACCAGCAGCCCCGGCATCGTCCGGGTGGTCACCCGATACCGCGCGGCCAGCGTCCGGGCCATCGCCGTCATCGAAACCTGTTCGCCCGCACAGATATACCGGTTCCCGGCCGCCTCCGGCGTTTCCAGCGCCAGCCGGTGCGCCGTCGCCGCGTCGCGCACGTCGACGGTGGCGAACCCGATCGGCGGCACCCCGGGCATGGCCCCCGACAACACCATCTGCACGGCGGCCACCGACGTGCCGACCGCCGGATGCCGCACGGGCCCCAGGATCATCCCCGGATTGATCGCGACCAGCTCCACACCCTCGTTCTCCCGCGCGAACTCCCAGGCCGCGCGCTCGGCGAGGGTCTTGCTCTTCTCGTAGGCGTCGCAGACCGCCACCTCCGACCAGTCCGCCTCGGTGCAGACCCGATCGGGATGCCCGACCCGGACCGCGGCGATCGAGGACGTCAGCACCACACGCCGCACGGTCCCGGCCGCGGCGGCGGCGCGCAGTACCCGCAGCGTGCCGTCCACGGCGGGCCGCACCAGCTCGTCCTCGTGGTCGGGAGCGCCGGGCGGGAACGGCGAGGCGGTGTGCACCACGTACCGGCAGCCCGCCGCGGCCTGCGCCCAGCCCGCGTCGTCGCCGAGATCCGCGGCCACCAGTTCCACCTCGGGCAGCCGGTCTGCCAGCTCGGCGGTGACCGCGCGTGCGGTGCCGCGCACCCGATAGCCGTGCGCGAGCAGCTCCGCCACCACGTGACCCGCCAGGTATCCCGAAACCCCCGTCACCAGAACACGATCCGCCATGACGTCTCCGATCTAAGCATTGTTCAGAATGTAATCACTGTATAGATTCTCGGAGGTGTCGCTGTCAACCCCGTACGCTCGGCACATGCCGCCGACCAAGGACCGCTACCACCACGGCGCGTTGCGCGAGGAGCTGTTGCGCGCGTGCCTGCAGCTGATCGACACCGAGGGGCTGGCCGCGGTGAGCCTGCGGCGCGTCGCCCGCGAGGCGGGTGTGAGTCCCGGTGCGCCGTACCACCATTTCGCCGATCGCGCCGCGTTGCTGGCCGCGCTGTCGGCCCGCGGATTCGACCTGCTGACAGCGCGATTGGCGGCCGCGCGCGCCGCCGCGCCGACCCCCATCGGCAGCCTCACCACACTGGCCGACGCCTACGTGCGCTTCGCGCAGGACCAGCCCGCCTATTTCCGGCTGATGTTCCGGCCCGAGCTGTCGCAACCGGACAAGAACCCCGAGGCGCGCGCCGCCGGTGACGCCGCCTTCGCGGTACTGGCCGATACCATCGCCGAGATCGTCGCCGAGGGCGCGCTCCCCGCCGCCGAGGCGGACGCCGTCGCCGTCGCGGCGTGGAGCATGGCGCACGGACTGGCCGCGCTGGCCATCGACGGCCAGCTCACCAAGCGCGCCGACCAGCTCGGCACCACCGCCCCCGATCTGGGTGGTCGCATCACCCGCCTGTTCGCCGACCTGATCGAGGCCCGAGCGCGGGACCGAATCTGATTAGCGCCGCCGCACCCGGCTATGTCTCCACCGTGGGTGGACCGAGCAGGATCGCCCACCCTCTAGGCTGTGCACCGCACGCCCGCCACCGCCGGACAACCCGGCACGACCCACGAGGAGAAGCCAGATGAGATCCCCGCGATGGCCTGCCGCAGCCGCCGTCGGATTGGCTGTCGCCACAGCGCTTCTCGTCGGATGCAGCGACGTCGAGAAGGCGCTCAACAAAGGTGGCGACACCCCGTGCGGTGAGTACGTGAAGCAGGATCAGGACACCAAGCGCACCACGGTCACGAAGTTCGTCAAGCAGCAGACCGGCGACGAGAACGAACCGGCGGGCACCCAGGTCGATCTGACCATGGCCGCGGTGGAGTTCCTGTGCGGCAATCAGCGCAACGCCGACACCCCGATCAAGAACGCCGACGTCGCGGGCATCTTCTTCAACAAGTAGCGCCGCCGGGCAGGCTCGGAACTCAGTGCGCCGGACCGGGTTCCGAGCCTTCGGCCGCCGCGTCGGGTTGCTGGTGCCCGCCCGACAGCTTGTGCTGTGCCTCCGGCTCGCGAGCGCCGGGGTCGTCGCTCTCGCCGCCGCCGTTGCGGCAGTCCGGTTCGGCGACGGTGTCGGTGACGTGCACCTGTTCCCACTTCAGCCCGACGGCCAGCACCGCCGAGGTCGCACCCAGTACCGCGGCGGCCGCCAGCGCGACACCGGCCAGGGTTCGGCACACACGCACCAAGACACAACTCCTTCGGTCGGGGTGGATCGATCGAGCGATCATTCGCGCGCAGTGATAGCAGACAACCATCACCGCGCCCCCGGGCCCGGGCAATGCCCCCGGCGTGTCGCGATTGCCCCCGCGCGGCTCAGCGCAGCAGGTCGATCACCTCGGCGAAGCGTTCCATGGCCGGCTCCTGCACGGTGATGTAGTTGAAGCCGTACCGCTTGCGGCGTTCGCGCAGCCGATCGGCCAGTTCGTCGGGCGAGCCGATCAGCAGCACCGGAATGTCCTCGAGCAGATCGGCCGCGCCGTCGGGCAGGTTGGCCGCGTAGCGTTCGAGGATCTCGTCACGTTCGCCGCCCGGCACGACGGCCTGGACGAGGATGTTGTACTCGACGCTGTCGGCACGCTCGCCGAGCAGGCCGCGCACGTACTCGACGCGCTGTGCCGTCGCGTCGGGGCTGGCGACGGTGATGTGGCCGCTGTCGGCGGCCGTGCCACCGGTGAAGGCGACGATATCGGCGTGCTCGGCGGCCACCCGCAGCAGCTTGTCGCCCCACCCCGCGATCAGCAGCGGCGGGCCACCGGCCTGCGCGGGCCGCGGCTGATACTCCGGGTCGGCGTAGAGCCGTCGCAGCGTCGCCGCCGCCTCGGCGAGTTGCTCGACCCGGCGGCCGCCGCTCGGGAACGGCAGTCCGGCGGCATCGAATTCGGCCTGCACATAACCGGCGCCGAGCCCGAGCTCGATGCGGCCGTCGCTGAGCAGGTCCACGGTCGCGACCTCGCGCGCCAGCAGCACCGGATTGTAGAAGGGCACGTTGAGGACGAAGGTGTTGATCCGGGCCCGCTCGGTCACCTCCGCGGCCAGCAGCATGGCCGGGAAGGGCGCCGAGAACC
The DNA here is from genome assembly GCF_014466955.1 of Nocardia wallacei. Lineage (NCBI taxonomy): Bacteria > Bacillati > Actinomycetota > Actinomycetes > Mycobacteriales > Nocardiaceae > Nocardia > Nocardia wallacei. Next base: position 3,750,430 of record NZ_AP023396.1, read on the forward strand.
CGAGGTGATCGGGGACGCCGAGCACATCGAAGCCGAGTTGCTCTGCCTTGCGGCACTTTTCGACCCACTCGGCCCGGGAGGCGGAGTTGAACAGGTTCACACCGAAGCGGAAGGGAGCGCTCATGGTTCCTGTTTACCAGCACATCGGGGCACGGAAATTCCCGCGCGGCGCGGCGCGGTGCGCAATCATGAGAGCGCAGGCACATCCCCGGACGCGAGGTCGCAGCGATGCCCCCGATTCACGCCCTGTCGCAGCGGCGCGCCGCGCTGGAACAGGAGTGGGCCCGCTGGGCGCCGGTGCACGCGGTGCCCGCCGGGCAGACCGTGCTCCGCAGCGAGGTGGTGCAGTCGTGGCGGCGCTCGCTGCCCACCGTCGACCCCGGCCGCCCCGCCGCGCCCGCCGACGACGGTGAACTCGGCGCCCGCTGGTCGCATTCGCCACTGCGTGCCCCCGTCACCGAGCTGGCCGACGAATTGCGCAGCATCGCAGACGATTCCGGATTCGTCGCCGCCGTCACCGACGAACGCGGCACCATCCTGTGGTCGTGCGGCGGGCGCGTGATGCGCCGCCGCGCCGAGCGGGTGAACTTCGCACCCGGCGGCCGCTGGGACGAGACGCACATGGGCACCAACGCCCTGTCCCTGGCGCTGCGCACCGGCGAACCGAGCGTCGTGTTCTCCGCCGAGCACCTGGTCGCCGCCCTGCACGGCTGGGTCTGCTACTGCGCGCCCATCCACGCTCCGGACGGCCGCCGCCTCGGCGTGCTCGATCTGTCCACCACCTGGGACCGCTCACACCCGCTGGCCCTGTCCACGGTGCGGGCGCTGGTGTCCGCGATCGAATCCCGGCTACCGGCCGCACCCGAGCAGGCCACTCGGCCCGAACTGCGGCTGCGCTGCCTCGGCGAAGCCACCCTGACCCGATCGGGTGCGCCGATCCGGTTGCGGCCCCGACAGCTCGAGATCCTGGCGCTGCTCGCCCTCGAGCCCGACGGCTACACCCCTCAGCGCCTGCACGCGGCCGTCTACGGCGACCGGCCGGTCGCGGCGTCGACACTCAAGGCCGACGTCTCCCACCTGCGCAACGCCACCGGCGGCGACATCACCAGCCGCCGCTACACGCTGGCCCGCCCGATCTCCTGCGACGCGGTCGACCTGCTCGCCGCCGTCACCGCCGGAGACGTCGCCACCGCCCTGCGCCTGTATCGCGGCCCGCTACTGCCCGGCTCGGACACCCCCGGCGTCGCGCAGTGGCGCGAATACCTCGCCGTCAGCCTCCGCACCGCGGTCCTGAACAGTCGAAACCCCACGCACGCACTCGAATTCGGCACCCGCCACCCCGAAGACGCGCAGCTCCACGAGCATGCCCTGCGCCTGCTCCCACCGGACGATCCCCGCCGCGCCCTCGCCACCGCCCGCCTCCACGCCGCCCTGCACGCCTGACGCCGACCGCCCGGCGGCCGGTACGCCGGTGTCCGTCTTCGCGCACGGAAACACCGGTAAACCGGTCACGCCCCCACCGCTCGGGCACTGCCCCGCCGCTCTGCTCGGGGCTCGTGAGTCGTTGCGCCAACCTCGTGCCAACCGGACGGCCGCACAGTGGAGCCCGTCACCACGGATCAGTCGGCGGCACCAGCGCATCCGCCGACCGCACAGGAAGCGAGCATCATGATCTACGCCAAGCCCGGCACGGACGGCAGCCTCGTCGAGTTCGCACGGCGCTACGACAACTTCATCGGTGGGGACTGGCAGGCTCCGGTCGAGGGCCGCTACTTCGACAACCCGTCACCTGTCGATGGCGAAACCTTCTGTGAGGTGGCGCGTTCCACGGCCGCCGACATCGAGCTGGCACTCGACGCCGCGCACGCCGCCGCCGACGGCTGGGGTGCCACCGCCTCCACCGAGCGCGCCAACCTGCTCAACAAGATCGCCGACCGCATCGAGGCGAACCTGCAGCGGCTGGCCGTCGCGGAGACCTGGGAGAACGGCAAGCCGGTCCGCGAGACCCTGGCCGCCGACATCCCCTTGGCCGTCGACCACTTCCGCTACTTCGCCGGCGCCATCCGCGCGCAGGAGGGCGGGCTGTCCGAACTCGACGCCGACACGGTCGCCTACCACTTCCACGAGCCGCTCGGCGTGGTCGGCCAGATCATCCCGTGGAACTTCCCGATCCTCATGGCCGCCTGGAAGCTGGCCCCCGCGCTGGCGGCGGGCAATTGCGTGATCATCAAACCGGCCGAGCAGACCCCGGTGTCGCTGCTGCTGGTGGTCGAGCTGATCGCCGACCTGCTGCCGCCGGGAGTCCTCAACGTGGTCAACGGGTTCGGCGTGGAGGCCGGTAAGCCGCTGGCGTCCAGCCCGCGGGTGGCGAAGGTGGCGTTCACCGGTGAGACCACGACCGGCCGCCTGATCATGCAGTACGCCAGCGAGAACATCATCCCGGTGACCCTGGAGCTGGGTGGCAAGAGCCCCAACATCTTCCTGCCCGACGTGACCGCCGCCGAGGACGAGTTCCTCGACAAGGCGGTCGAGGGTTTCGTGATGTTCGCGCTGAACCAGGGCGAGGTGTGCACCTGCCCGTCGCGGGCGCTCGTGCACGCCGATATCTACGACGAATTCATGGCCCGCTGCGTCGCACGCACCCGCGCCATCCAGGGCGGCGACCCGCTCGACGACACGACCATGATCGGCGCGCAGGCCAGCAACGACCAGTACGAGAAGATCCTGTCCTACATCGACATCGGCCGCCAGGAAGGCGCGCGTGTGCTCACCGGCGGCGAAAGACGCAAGGTCGACGGCTACCCCAACGGCTACTACATCGAGCCGACGATCTTCGAGGGCCGCAACGACATGCGCATCTTCCAGGAGGAGATCTTCGGTCCCGTGGTGTCGGTGACCCGGTTCGAATCGGTGCCGGAGGCCATCGGCATCGCCAACGACACGCTCTACGGGCTGGGCGCCGGAGTGTGGACCCGGGACATGAACACCGCCTACCGCCTGGGCCGTGCCATCAAGGCCGGACGGGTCTGGACCAACTGCTACCACGCCTACCCCGCGCACGCCGCGTTCGGCGGATACAAGAAGTCCGGCATCGGGCGGGAGAACCACAAGATGATGCTCGACCACTACCAGAACACCAAGAACCTGCTGGTCAGCTACTCCCCCAAGAAGCTCGGATTCTTCTGATGACCGATCGCCCCGCGCGCATCGGGATCACCGAGGCGGCAGCGCTGCTGCTCGGCCGGCTGGTCGACCAGCACGGGCCGGTGATGTTCCACCAGTCCGGCGGCTGCTGCGACGGCAGTTCGCCGATGTGCTACCCGCGCAACGAGTTCCGGGTCGGCGCGGCCGACGTCCTGCTCGGCAGCCTGCCGGGCGAGACACCGTTCTGGATGAGCGCGGACCAGTTCGAGTACTGGCGGCACACCCATCTCACCGTCGACGTGGTCCCCGGACGCGGCAGCGGATTCTCCCTGGAGGCGCCCGAGGGCGTGCGCTTCCTGATCCGTTCCCGGCTGCTGTCCGACGCGGAAGTCGAAGCGCTGGAAGCGCACCCGCCGCGCACCGGAGCCGCCCCGGACGACTGAGGACGGCCGGGCCACGCCGGGCTCAGTGATCGGGGGTGAGCGCACCGGCGTGGTACCGGCTCGCGGCGTTCCACAGCAGGAAGCTGTCGACGCCGTGGGCGGCCGCGGCATCGATCTGGGCGCGCACCTCGGCGTCCCCGTAGTCCACCCCGAGACTGAAATCCTGCAACCACGGGATCACCTTCGCCCCCGTGCCCTCGGTCTGTGTCCGGAAGTCCGCCAGTGAGCGGGCGATGATGTCGTAGGGCTGGGCGTTGGGATCGGCCACCCCGTATTCCCCCGCGCCCCAGTGCGACGGATACAGCATGGGCGCCACATAATCCACGTTCGCCGCCATCATCGGGATGTCCTGCGCGATCTGACCCGGCCGGGTCGCGGCGATACCGAACACCGCCGCGCTCAGGCTCGCCCCGCCGTCGCGCACGGGATCGCGGCTCTCGCGCAGGAAGCGCGCGATCGAGTCGGCCGGCGACTCGCCCAGCCCCGCGAACCGCATGCCGTCCAGCGGGCCGTCGGGTCGCCGCACGTAGTCGTACATGATGCCGTCGAAGCCCAGCCGCGCCGCCTCCACCGCGAGAGCGATGTTGTACCCGCGGATTTCAGGGTGCGCGAAATTGGTGAAGGCGATGGCGCCGTACCCGCTGGAGTAGGGCAGGCCCGCCGGATCCTGCACCACCCAGTCCGGATGGCCGCTGCCCCACGCCCAGGCCGCCAATGTCGGATCCCGGAACGCCACGATCCGCCCTTCGACCCGAATCCCCATGTCGTGCAATGTCTTCAGAGCGGCTCGAGCGTCGTAGACATCGGCCGCCGCGCCCGATGCGCGAGCGAGCGGCACCTGCGAGGCGTAGCCGATCATCCCGTCCTCGTCCTTGATGTCGAGTTCGACGGTGTTGATCCGCCCTTCGCGCGCCAGGTCCAGTACACCGGACCGCAGCCCCTCGTCGGCCCACCCGTACGCGGTGACATGGACGGCCTTCATGCGCGGCAACGCGACCGCCGCGGTCAGCGGCCGGGTCGTCGCATTACCGGCCGTGTCGACCGCGGTGATGGCGGTCCCCACGGGGGCACGCGGCACGGTGATCTCGAACGCTCCCGACGCGTCCGGCGCCACAGCCACGGCACCGACCGTGACGCGCTCGGCGCCGATCGCCTTGCCGCGCACGGTGACCGGCTGCCGATACGACGGCACCGGCGGCAGGGCCGCCACCTCGAGGCTCGGTGCCGCGGTATCGACGGTGAACGTCCTCGACACCCCGGGGCCGGTGCGCATCCACCCGAACAGCCCACCCGGCCGGATCTCGGCAGTGACGGTGTGGTCGCCGTCGGGCAGATCCGCTGCCCGGTACCGCACGGTGGTCCCCGAGATCTCCCCGGTCACCTCCCGGCCGTCGACAGTGAGCCGCAGCGCCCGGCGATCGTGATCGCCGATATCCACCGACAGCTCCAGCGAACCCCGCGCAGCCGCTCCCACCGGACCGGCCGGCAGACCGTTCAAGGTCAGCCCCGTCGGCTCCGCCCGGGCCGAACCGAGGGCCGACCCCGCCACCAGCAGCACCGCCACCGTCAGAACCGACACGATCACCAGCCGCCGACGATCCTGTGTCGGGACACGTTTCAGCAACGTACACACCAGCTTTCGGTCGACGTATTCCCAATATCCATGCCGGAAGGGCGATTCGTCGCCGCTTTCCGGCTTCATCACGAAAATCGTTGGCGGTACGTAACATTGGCGTGATGGTGAGGATGCGCCGGGCGGCCCTGTCCGTTCTGATCCTGCTCGCGGCCGCCGCGTGTGCCCCGCCCGGGCCGGTGACACCCGCCGTCGCGCCCCCGTCGCAACCACCGGCGCCCGCGCCCGATCCGGCGGCCGTCGCCGCCGACGAACTGGGCCTGGTTCCGATCCTGATGTACCACCAGCTGAGCCCGGCTCCGGCGGGCGAATACGACCAGACGCCCGAGGAGTTCCGCGCCGAGCTGGAGCGGTTGTACCGCGAGGGCTATCGTCCGGTCACCGCGGCGGAATACGCTGCGGGCCGGATGGATATCCCCGCCAGGGCCCACCCCGTCGTCCTCACCTTCGACGACTCGACGGTCAGCCAGGTAGCGTTCGGCCCGGACGGAAATCCCCTGCCGGGCAGCGCCGTCGGCATCCTCGCCGAATTCGCGGCCACCCATCCGGGCTTCCCCGCCACCGCGACCTTCTACGTCACCGACGACCTGTTCGGCGACGACCCCCGCGCACTGCCGTGGCTCACCACACACGGCTACGACCTCGGCGCGCACACCGCCACCCACGCCAACCTGGGCAATCTCGACACCGCCGGAGTGCAGCGCGAACTCGCGCTCAACGTCCGCACGATCCAGCAGGCGGTCCCGGGCGCGCCCGTACTCACGATGGCGTTACCCCTGGGCGTGGCCCCCGAAGAGCCCGCCGCCGCACGCGCGGGCGCCTGGGACGGCACGTCCTACGCATTCGGCGCGGTCATGCTGGTCGGCTCGGAACCCGCGCCCTCTCCCTACGGCCCGATGGACCCCACCGCCGTCCCGCGTATCCGCTCCGGCCGCGGCGAGGTCGCCTTCGACTCGGCCTACTGGCTGGACCAGCTGGCCGCACACCCCGAGCGCCGTTATACCTCCGACGGCGACCCGCAGCGTATCTCGTTCCCCGCCAACAGGTCCGAGGCGCTCGCCGCGCCATGGTCCGCCCGCGCGCATCCCTACTGAGCCGGTCCTCGCCGCGGCAGCCCGGTCACCGCCCCGGCAGGAACCGGATCGCCCGCGCCACACCCATCAGGAACGGCTGCCATTTGTCCTGCGGCACGCCCCAGGGCGCGTCCAGATTGAGGAACCGCGTCACCACCACCGTCTGCGGCTCGGTGAACTTCAGCAGCCCGTCGGGCCCGTGGCGGCGGCCGACGCCGGAGATGCCCATACCGCCCATCGGCGCACCGGTGCTGCCCCAGGCGGGCGCGTAGCCCTCGTCCACACACACCGTCCCGGCGTGCAGACGGGCGGCGATGCGCTCGCCCTCGGCCTTGCTACCCGCCCACACGCTCGCGTTCAGGCCGTACTCGGTGTCGTTGGCGAGCGCGATCGCCTCCTCCACGTCGGCGACCGGATAGATCGACACCAGGGGGCCGAACGTCTCGTTGCGGCCGCACTCCATGGCGTCGGTGACCTCGGCCAGCACCGTGGGCTCGAAGAACAGCGGGCCGAGGTCGGGCCGGGCATTGCCGCCCGCGAGCACCTTGGCGCCCTTGGAGGTGGCATCGGCGACATGCTTGGTCACCGTCTCCAGCTGCGCTTCGGAGATCAGCGAACCGATATCGGCCGAGTAGTCGTAGGCCGCGCCCAGTTTCGCCGCCTGCACCGCGGCCACGAACTTGCGGGTGAACGGCTCGGCCACGGCCTGCTCCACATACAGCCGCTCGATCGAGATACACAGCTGCCCCGCGTTCGAGAAGCAGGCCCGCACAGCGGCTTTCGCCGCCTTGTCCAGGTTCGCCCCGCGCGTGACGATCATCGGGTTCTTGCCGCCGAGCTCGGCGGAGAAGCCGATCAGCCGCTTGCCGCACTGCTGGGCCAGCGTGCTGCCGGTCGCCGAGGAGCCGGTGAACATCAGGTAGTCGCAGGATTCGACGATGGCCGTGCCGACGACCGTGCCAGGACCGGGCACCACCTGCAGCAGATCCCGCGGCAGTCCGGCGCGCCACAGCAGTTCCACATTCGCCAGCGAGGAGTACGGAGTCTGGCTGTCCGGCTTCACGATCACCGCGTTGCCCGCCAGCAGCGCCGGGATCGAATCGCCGATCGACAGCAGCATCGGATAGTTCCACGGCGCGATGACGCCGACCACGCCCTTGGGCTGGGTGCGCACGGCGGCCCGGTTCAGCACCGGGAACGCGCCCGGCGCGGGCTGCGGCGCGAGCAGCCGGGGCGCCGTGCGGGCGAAGTACCGGGCCGCGAACATCAGGCCCATGATCTCTTCCTGGGCCGCCCAGCGCGCCTTGCCGGTCTCGGCCTGGATGACATCCATCAGGTACTCGCGGTTCTGCACCACCAGCTCGCGGTAGCGCTCGAGCACGGCCGCCCGTTCCTTCGGCGGCCGCGCGGCCCAGCGCTGCTGCACGGCACGGGCCTTCTCGAACGCCGCGGCGACGTCCTCGGCCGTCCCGACCGGCACCTCACCCAGCGCGCGACCGGTGAACACCTCCGTGATCGTGCGGGTCGGCTGCGCTGCGGCGGCGTCGACGGCCGCGAACTCCCGCAGACGCTCGAATACGGCGGCTTCCGGCACGGGCATCATCGTCTCCTACTTGTCAGTAACCACGCGGTACACACAATCTACCGCGCGTGCCGAACCGCGCCTACCACCTCCGGTGGGACCGTCGACATTCACAACCGGCGCGCGCGAAATACGCCGCGATTCCGGTCGGCCATGCGCCGGGCGGCGGAAAAGCGGCACGCCGAAATCGGGAGGGTAGATCCGGACGTTATCGGGTATTCCGACCAGAGCCCGCAGCTCCCGGCTCACACTCCCGAACACGCAGCGGCACAACCGCACTCGGTGTCGCTGTGTCAAAACATGTCTCGCTCAGCGGGAATTCACCGCCGCGCGCCCGTACCGCCGGTTACGTTGTGGCGATGTTGAGAGCGAGGCTCGGTGTCCGGATCCGTATTCTCGCGATCGCACTGGTGCCGAGCCTGGCCCTGCTGGTGATCGGTGTGGGCGCGGCGGGCTACCTGGTACGGGACGCACAGCGCGCCGAGGACTGGGCGAGCGCGATGGAGAGCAGCAACGGCCCGGTACGCGAGATGATCGCGGCGGTGGAACAGGAACGCCTGCTGTCGCTGTGGCAGCTCGCCGGCGAACAACCCGACCCGCTGGCCCTCGCCACCGCGCGGCAGAATCTGGACCGCGCCATCAACGGCCTGATCCCGGTCCGCGACGCCGTCGTCAGCAAGTCCGACGAGATGGCGAACGTCGGCGGGTTCGACACGTTGCAGAAACAGCTACCGGTCATCCGCGGCGCCGTCGACTCCGGCGCGATGCCGGTGCCCGACGCGTACGGCATCTACACCCAGCTGCTGCACGCGGTCGCACTGGGCACCCAGATGATCATCGACACCGCCCCCAACGCCACGGTCGCCACCGAGTTCAACGACGCGCTGCGCGTGGTGCGGGTGATGGAGGCGATCTCGCGCACCACCGCGCTCACCGCCCCGGCGGTCGGCGGCCAGGGCCTCACACCCCAGCTCGCCACCGAGTACCGCAACCTGGTGGGCTACTACCACACCGAAATGCAGCAGCTGCTCGACGATTTCGGGACCGAGCAGCAGACCCGGGCCCGGACCATCGCCGAATCGGCGAGCTGGCAGCAGCTCACGGCGATGGCGGACTTCATCCTCCGTCCGCAGGTGACGAGCAGATCCGGCAGCATCCCCGCGCCACCGACGCCGCTCCCGGCCTGGCGGGCAGCCGCCGAGCAGACCAATCACCAGATGCTCGAGCTGTGGAAGGTCCAGAACGACCACGGCAACCGGCTCGCGGTCCAGGACGCCGCCGACACCAGCCGCAACTCGCTGCTCGCCGGCGCGGGCGTGCTGGCGGTGGCCGTGCTGGCGTTCCTCGGCTCGCTGTGGCTGGCCAACCGGCTCATCGGACGGCTCGAGCGATTGCGGACCGAAACGCTCACCCTCGCCGAGGAGAGCCTGCCGGAGACCATGCGCAAGCTCGCCGCCGGCGAGAACATCGATCCCGAGACCGAGGCCGCCCGCCTGGATTTCGGCCACGACGAGATCGGCTCGGTCGCACAGGCATTCAACCGCGCCCACACCGCCGCGGTCGCGGCCGCGGTCACCGAGGCCCGCACCCGCGAGGGCGTGCGCGCGGTGTTCCTCAACATCGCCCACCGCAGCCAGATCGTGGTGCACCGGCAGCTGGAGATCCTCGACGAGGCCGAGCAGCGGCAGGAGGACCCGGCGCTGCTGGACACCCTGTTCCGGCTGGACCACCTGGCCACCCGCGAACGCCGCAACGCCGAGAACCTCGTCATCCTCGGCGGCGGGGAACCGGGACGGCAGTGGCGGCGGCCGGTGCCGCTGATGGAGCTGGTGCGCAGCGCGGTCGGCGAGACCCTCGACTACACCCGGGTGCGCATCCAGCGGTTGCCGCAGGTGTTCGTCGTCGGCGGCGTGGTCGCCGACCTCATCCACCTCACGGCCGAGCTGGTCGACAACGCCACCTCCTTCTCGCCGCCGCAGTCCCGCGTCGACATCACCGGCAACCTCGTCGGCAAGGGTGTCATCGTGGAGATCAGCGACCAGGGCGTCGGCATGTCGGCCGAGGACCTGGAACGCACCAACGAGATGCTGCGCCACCCACCGGATTTCGGCGTGGCGACGCTGTCGTCGGATTCTCGCCTCGGGTTGTTCGTGGTCGCCCAGCTGGGCGTGCGGCACGGAATCTCGGTGCGGCTGGCCGAATCCGACTACGGCGGCACCCGCGCCATCGTGCTCATCCCGACGGCGATCATCACCTCCGACGCCCCGCTGGCCGACCACCTGCCCGAACGCGCGGCCGTGCGGCGACCCGAACGCACCGAAACGGGCGAGCTGCCCGTCGCCGCGCCGGAGCCCGCCCCGACCGCCGTGGCCACCCTGCCGCCGCCGCGCCCGCGCACCGAGGAGCCCCGCCCCGCCCCCTCCCGCTACACCGGCAGCGACGCGCGGCCGCCGCTGCCACGCCGGCGCCGCCAGGCCAGCCTGGCGCCGGAACTGGCCGAGCAATCCGACGCCGAAACCGGCCCGCGCCGCGCCCGTTCCGCGGAGCAGGCCCGAGATGTCATGTCCGCCATCGAGAATGGCACCAGGCAAGGGCGGCAGGCCTCACCGCCCGCCGCCCCGGAGGAACAGGAAGGCGAAGGTGACCTCTTCCAACACAGGTGATCTGAACTGGCTGCTCGACGATCTCGTCGAGCGCCTCGCCGGCGTGCGTTACGCGGTGGTGCATTCCACCGATGGGCTGCTGCTCGGCCGATCCACCACCATGAACCGCGAGGACGCCGAGCATTTCGGCGCCATGTCGGCAACCTTGTACGGGCTGGCCCGCAGTGCAGGCAGCCGCTTCGACGGCGGCGGCGTCCGGCAGGCCGTCATCGAACTGGACCGTGCGGTGCTGTTCGTCACCGCCGCCGGCGACAACGCGTGTCTGGCATTGCAGGCCAGCGAGAGCGCCAATCTGGGTATGGTCGCCTACGAGATGAACCTGACCGTGCAGCGGGTCGGCAGCTACCTGTCCACCCATCCCCGCAACGGCCTGGAACAGGTGGAGCACAGATAGTCATGACGCGCTTCGGGCAACCGTGGTTCGACGACGAGGCGGGCCCGCTGGTCCGCCCGTACGCCGTGACGCGGGGCCGCACCATGGGAGCCGGACACGATCTGGATATGCTCACCCTGGTGGTCACGGTCGACCCGGCCCCGCCGCTGCGGCGTCCGGAGCCGGAATATGCGGAAATCGTTCGGCGGTGCCGGATTCCGCAGTCGATCGCCGAGGTATCGGCAGCCCTGAGACTGCCCCTGGCTGTCACCAAGATCTTGGTTGGTGATTTGATCAGCGAGGGGCATCTGAACTTCCGGGTGCCCGCCCGCACCGACGCGGGCCCCGGCGACCTCAATGTCTTGCGAGCAGTACTCGACGGAATCCGAAAGCTGTAGAAACACACCGTGCCTGAAACGATGTCAGCGGCGCCGCTCGCCGCATCGGTCAAAATCCTCGTCGCCGGCGGCTTCGGCGTCGGCAAGACAACGATGGTGTCCTCGATCAGCGAGATCCCCCCGCTACGAACCGAGGAACTCATCACCGAACTCTCCTCCGGCATCGACGACATGTCGGGCGTGGAGAGCAAGAAGACCACCACGGTGGCACTGGACTTCGGCCGCATCACCATCGACCGGAATCTGGTGCTGTACCTGTTCGGCACGCCCGGACAGGACCGATTCTGGTTTCTGTGGGACGAACTCGCCCGCGGCGCCCTCGGCGCGATCGTGATCGCCGATACCCGGCGACTGGAAAGCTCGTTCGCCGGTATCGATTACTTCGAGCGGCGCGGACTGCTGTTCACGGTGGCGGTGAACTGCTTTCAGGACGCACCGGTCTACACCACCGGCGAGGTACGCGAGGCACTCGATCTCGATCCGACGGTCCCCGTGGTGCTGTGTGATGCCCGCGATCGGGCGTCCTGCCGCACCGTGCTGATGACGTTGGTGGAACACCTGATCACCCGCGCGACCGCGTCGGCCGTGTGAATCGGAATGGCACACGGTGCAATTCGGCATCGCGTGCCGTTCCGGACGGTCAGTGCGGCTCGATCTCCGCGAACGATCCGACCCAGCGGTGCGGGGGCCGTGGAGCGTTCGGTTCGCCGGGGCGGGTGACGCCGACCACCTGCCAGCCGGCGGTCGCGGCGGCATCGAGCTCGTCCGGATGATCGGACAGGAACAGGATCCGCTCCGGCGGCACTCCGATCGCGCCGGCGATCTTCTCGTAGGAACCCGGCTCACGCTTGCTCCCGGCATTGGCCAGATCGAACCAGCCGCTGATCAGCGTCGCCAGCTCACCGCCGCGCGCGAACGCGAACCAGTCCTGTTGATTGCGCACCGAACCCGACGAGTAGACATACAGCGCGATACCGCCCTGGCGCCAGGCCCGCAGCGCCGGTGGTGCGTCCGGGAAGAACTCGCCGTGCAGCGCGCCGCTGCGGAAGCCCGCCGCGCAGATCGCGCCCTGGGCGGCCTTGAGCGGCTCGGCCTTCACATCCGAATCCAGCCAGCCGCGTAGGATCTCGGCCGCCTCGGCCGGACCCGCGTCGGGACGCCCGGCCGCCTCGCGGGTCGCCGCCAGGACCGCCTCCGCGTCGCCGTTGTCGGCCAGCCACCGCGGAAGTCGTTGCCGGGCATAGCCGTACAGATCTTCCCGCACCGCGGACGTCGGGCTGGTGGTGCCCTCGATGTCGACGACGATCGCCGTGATCATGTGCTCCCTTCCGCCGGATGCGTTCAGGCCGCGACGAGTTCGTCGAGAGTGGGGAATCGCGCGCCGATCTCGTCGCCGGTGAAATCGCCGACCCAGCCGTCCTCCTCCTCGAAGAACCGGACCGCCACGAAATCGGGCCGGGCGCCCATGTCGAACCAGTGCCGGGTGCCGGCGGGGACCGACACCAGGTCGCCGGCCTCGCACACCACCGCCAGTACCTCGGGTTCCAGGTGCAGGTAGAAACACCCGCGCCCGGCGGCGAAGAAGCGGACCTCGTCCTCGGCATGGCGGTGTTCGGACAGGAACTTCCCGCGCGCAGCCGCGGCCTTGGCCGGCCACTCCGGGTCGGTGTCGTCGGGGCGCAGGCTGGCCAGGTCGATGTGCCGGTAGCGGCCGTCGGCGTTGAGTCGGCCGATGCGATCGTCGTAGTGGGCGAGGATCTGCTCGTCGGTCGTCGCGGCAGTCAGGCCGGGCGGGGTGGGCCAACGGTCGAAAACGATACCGCGCTCGGCCAATTCGGCGGCTATCACCTCGGGATCGGCAGTTCGCAGCCGGATCTGCGCGGCATCGCTGTCGGCCATGATCTGCAGGATGGTCATTGCGATTCCTCCTCGGAAGTCGAGCTGCTCAGATTTCGCGGCGGCCGGTCAGCGTCGCCAGCTCGCACATCGCCTCCAGGCATTCCGCGCGGTCGCGGGCCTGCGCCAGGCTCGCGCCCCAGGCGGTGATGCCGTGCCCGGCGATGAACAGCACCGGCGGCGCATCCGGGCGCTCGGCGAGATGGCACTCGATCTCGACGCCGATGCGTGCGACGTCGGCGTGATTCGCGAACACCGGGACATCGATGGTATCCGCCACGCCCAGCCCCTTCAGGAGTTCGTACCCGGTGAACCGCAGCGACTCCGGCGCGCCCACCGATTGTGCGGTGGCATGGGGTGAGTGGACGTGCACGACGGCTCGGGCGTCGGTCGCGCGGTAGACGGCGGTGTGGACGGTGGTCTCCGCGGAGGGGCGGCGGGTGCCCGAAACCGGTTGGGAGTCGGCCACATTCACCGTCACCATATCCGCCGCGGTCAACTCCCCCTTGGCCAACCCGCTCCCGGTGATCAGCGCCGACTCCCCCGCCCGGACGGAGATGTTGCCCGCCGTGCCCGGCATCCAGCCGCGCGCGTACAGCGATCGCGCGACCGCGGCGATGTCGTCGGCCGTCGTCGGCGCGCGTCCGAGTGCGCAGGCGCCATATCCGGCTGCCGCGTTGTCCTCGGTCGGTGCGTCTCGCGTGGTCTCGATGCGGCGTTCCTCCGCGACCGCGTCTCCGCTGTGCACGACCCCGTTCTCGGTCACCACCGCGGTCACCAGATCGGGCGGGGTCACATCGAACGCCGGATTGAAAACCGCGGTGCCTTCGGGAGCCGTGGCGACCCCGCCGACGTGCGTGATCTCCGCCGCGCCTCGCTCCTCCACCACGATCTCGGCCCCGGTGGCGGTCCGGAGATCCCGCGTCGACTCGGGCGCGACCACGAGGAACGGTATCCCGTGCCGGTGCGCCGCGACGGCCAGTCCATAGGTGCCGATCTTGTTCGCCACCGAGCCGTCGGCGGTGATCCGATCCGCCCCGACCAGCACGCAGTCGACCTGCCCGGTCGCCATCGCCCACGCCGCGGCCGCGTCGATGGTCAGGCGATGCGGGATTCCGGCCTCGGCGAGTTCCCATGCGGTCAGCCGCGCCCCCTGCAGCAGCGGCCGCGTCTCGTCGACGAACACATTCTCCACCGCGCCGCGCTCCGCCAGCACCCGGATCGCGCCCAGTGCCGTGCCGAAGGCCGTGGTCGCCAGGTTGCCCGTATTGCAATGGGTGAGCAGCCGCAGCGGCCGATCCGGACAGAGGCGCCGCACGAGATCCGCGGCGTGCGTGGCGGCGGCGCGATTGACGCGCCCGTCCTCCGCCAGCATCGCGGTGGCCTCGTCCAGTACCGCCTGCGCCCCGAGCGGCAGCTTCTCCAGCACCCGCCGCACCCCCCAGGCCAGATTCACCGCCGTGGGACGAGCCGCCGCGATCCGCGCCGCCTCCGCCGTCACCTTCGCGGTATCGCCGGGATGCGCCAGCGCGGCCAGCGCCACCCCGAACGCCCCCGTCACCCCGATCGCCGGCGCCCCCCGCACAGCCAGCGTCGAGATCGCATCGATGACCTCGTTGACCGTCGTGATCCGCAGCTCCCGCACGGCACCCGGCAGCGCCCGCTGATCGATGGTCACCACCGCCCCGTCGACCCACCGGACCGAACTCTCACCCATCCGCGCAACCTTCACATATCAACCCGATAACCAGCCCGCCCCGGCAGCCCGACAGAGCACTCCGAAAACCGTATCGAACCACCCGCCCACCACCCGCACCAGGTTTCCGCTCGCACTGATCAGACCGGAATTCCCCACCACGCTACTGTGTCCGGCGGGATGTCTCGATCCTGAAGTCACGCAGGCGAATTCGTCGATTTGTCGCCGCCGCTCGGTGGGACGGCGTCTTGCCGGATGATCCGGTTGAATTCTTCGGCATCGTCGGGTGTGATCGCCGTCCAGCGCTGTCGGCTGAGGAACTGTTCGACGTCGGTGGCCCAGTCGAGCCAGGTTTCGACCTGGCGTATCCCGTAGCGCAGTGTGAGGTGGACGCCTTCGAATTTGTCCAGCACGTCCGAGGGCACGGTGCGGAAAATGTCATGCACGTGGCGCAGCTCCGTGAGCGTCTGCCGGTAGCTGTCGCGCAGCAGGTGGAACTCCTCGGTGAACGCGTCGGGGTCCATGAGGTGGATGGATGCCAGTTTCACCAGGAACGCGTCGTTGAACTTCGGTGGTTTCACGGGCGTGGCGAGAAACCGCTGCATCGCCGCCAGACCGGCGTCGTTGAGGCGGTAGACCTTGCGCGGCGGGCGAGGGTCGTTCGCCACGACCTCCAGATCGACGAGGCCGTCGCTGTGGAGTTTGGCCAGGTCACGGTATACCTGCTGGTAACTGGCGTTCCAGAGGAAGCCATAGGTGTCCTGGAAGCCCTTGACGATGTCGTACCCGGACGCGGCCTTGGTGCCCAGATACACCAGCAGGACCTGACGCAGCGACATCGCACCTCCTCGCACCGGGACCCGGACATGGTAGCGCCCGCGAGGTATCGCGATGCATATTCAACATGTTGACCATTGGCGCGGATTCCGGCTACCGTGAACCGCAGCGCATTTCGTTCGATGGAGTGGGTCATGGGCATACCGACGACGGACACCGATGCCGACGCGCGTATCGACCGGTTGCGGGAGATGCCGCTGTCGCCGTGGCTGGATGTGGGTGATCCCTTGGCCGAGGCCGTCGTCGCCACGATGCGGGCGCGGCGGCAACCGATGGCCGACCCGCTGCCGCGGATCCGGCGCCTGGCCGCAGACGGCGACCGCGCGTGCCGAGACTTCCTGCGCGACATCGAGACTCCGCCGGAGTGGGCGGACTTCACCCGGATGCGGCTGGGCGGGGCGATGGCATACCGCCACTTCGGGCAGTACATCGTCGCGGTCGGGCACGGTGCGCTCATGACCACGTTCAGCTCTCCGGATTCCGCCTACATCCTGACCCGCACCAATCGGCTCGAACGCGACGTGGTGCGGCGGCTGATCGAATCGTCGGACCTGTTCTTCGGTGTCCTCGACGCCGACGAACTCCGCCCCGGCGGGCGCGCCTGGGAAACCTGCGTGCGGGTCAGGCTGATGCACACCATGGTCCGGCTGCGGCTGGCGGCGACTGCGTGGCCGCTGCCGGGCACGCCCATCAACGCGCTGCAAACCGCCGCGGGCCCACTGTTCTTCGGCGCGATGATGCTGGACCGGCTGCGCTCGCTCGGCGCCTCCATCAGCCCCGGGGAACGCGACGGTTTCTACCTGATCTGGCGGTACGTGACCCGGCTGCTGGGCGTGCCACGTGAGCTGCTGGGCGACACCGCCGCCGAACAGTCCGTCCTGGACGCGCGAATTCTGCCCTACACCTTCGACCCCGACGACAACTCTCGCCGACTGGCCGGCGTCGCGCTCACCGGGCTGAGCCGGATGCCGATGGCGCGTTTGCTGCCTCGCACCGGCCACGAGGTCATGGCGCGGTACCTGCTCGGCAGCGACCACGCCGACGCGATGGGCATCCCCGCGCATCGCCTCGGTAGCGCCGTCATGGTCGTCCTGGCCTTGGGCCTGAAACCCTACGGGTTCGTGCAGCGACTTCCGGTCGTCGCACCACGCCTGGAGCGGTTCGGGCGGCGTTGCCTACAGGACCTGCGGAACTCGGCTTGACCTCTCCCTCCCCCGCCCCACACCCCGGCCGTCCTCGAACCCCTACCGCGACGGCGCCTCCAGCGTTCGTGTGATGAGTAGCCGTGCCGCCTTCGACACCCGAGTGTAGTCGCCGGTGACGAGCCGGTCCTGGATCAGGCCGCGGATGCCCGAAACCAGAACGGTGGCAACCGATTCCGGGTCGGGGAGCTCCGGCGCGGTGCGGCGCAGGACCTCGGTCAGGGCCTCGACCAGGACGTGGACCGTGTCCTCGGCGTAGGCGCGGAAGGGGCTGCCGGGCACCGCCGCTACGCCGAGCACCTGGAGCAGGACGCGGGTGCTGGTCACCCAGTCGCCGGTGGTGTTCATGCTGAACGACTCGATCAGCCGCCGACGCAGGGCGGCGAGATCGGGGACGTCGGCGAACATCGCGGGGATGTCCGGGCGCTGGGTTTCCAGGGCGGCCACGAGCATCTGTTCCTTGCTGCCGAAGTAGTGGATCAGCATGCGCGAGCTGGTGCCGAGGTATTCGGCCAGCGGGCGCAGCGACAGTTCGGTCAGGCCGCGGTCGCCGATATAGGCGATCACGCCGGACAACAGTTCGGCGCGACGCGCCTGGTCGAGAGGTCTGGGCACAAGTTGACTGTAGCGGTCGCTACAGGTATCCATGACACCCATGGGTGTACCGACTGCTACACAAACGACCCGCAACGTGGTCGTCACCGGCATGGCCGCCACCACGTGCCTGGCCCCCGACCTGCGGACGACGTGGACCGAACTGCTCGCCGGGGCGAGTGGCATCGGCCCGCTCGACGACGACTTCGTCGCCGAGTACGACCTGCCGGTCCGCATCGGCGGCAAGCTCAAACAGCGGCCGAAGGAGCACCTGACCCGCCTCGAGCAGCGCCGCCACTCCTATGTGCAACAGCTGGCGCTCGTGCTCGCCCGTCAGGTCTGGCAGGACGCGGGCAAGCCCGAGGTCGACGGTGAGCGGCTCGGGGTGGCCGTGGGCACTGGCCTCGGCGGCGGCGACGCCTTCATCACCGCGGTCGACGCCATGCGCGCCGGTGGCTACCGCAAGGTGCCGCCGCTGACGGTGCCGATGGTGATGCCCAACGGCGCCGCGGCCCGGGTCGGGCTCGAATTCGGCGCCAAGGCAGGCGTTTACGCCCCGACTTCGGCGTGTTCGTCGGGCGCGGAAGCGATCGCGCACGCCTGGCGGCTGATCGCCACCGGCGAGGCGGACATGGTGATCGCGGGCGGCGTCGAGGGCTACATCGAGGCCGTACCCATCGCCAGTTTCGCCATGATGCGCGCCATGAGCACTCGCAACGACGAACCCGCCCGGGCCTCACGGCCTTTCGATCGCAGCCGGGACGGCTTCGTCTTCGGCGAGGCCGGGGCACTGCTGGTGCTCGAAGCCGAGGAATTCGCCCGTGCCCGCCGCGCTCGGATCGACGGCCGGGTGCTGGGGGCCGGGATCAGCTCCGACGGATACCACATCACGGGCACCGAGCCCGACGGCGCGGGCGCGGCGCGGGCCATGCGCAAGGCCGTCGCCGCGGCCGGCCTCACCGCCGCCGACATCGATCACGTCAACGCCCACGCCACCTCGACACCGGTCGGCGACGCGTCCGAGGCCAATGCCATTGCGGCCGTTGCCGGACAGGCCTCGGTCTACGCGCCGAAGTCCGCGCTGGGGCATTCGATCGGCGCGGTGGGCGCGCTGGAGGCGCTGCTCACCCTGTGCACACTGCGTGATCGGATCGTGCCGCCCACACTCAATTTCGAGACCGCGGACGAGGGTGTGGAGCTGGATATCGTGCACGGGCAGCCGCGTCGCCAGCGAATCTCGCACGCGCTCAGCAACTCCTTCGGCTTCGGCGGGCACAACGTCACGCTCGCGCTCGGTGCCGCGTGACACCGTTTGTCCCCAAGTCTGTCCCAAGATGTGGAGGGGGTCGATAACTGGGGACAAGCCATGAGCGACATGTGAATCGATCGCGCTTACATACCTGTCAGGATCCCGTGCGCTGAAGGTTCACCAGCCGCCCCGAGACACCGTCGACGCCGAGATCCCGCAGACAGCCGACGAATCGGCGCTCGGTGTGGGTACCGAGCGCCGGCTCCAGCGTGACGGTCCAGTTGCCGTCGTGCTCGACCGGACCGTCCACCACGCGCACGTGAGCGACGATGCTGCGGCACTGCTTCCACACCGTCACGGCCGGATCCTCCACCCGCGAGCCGAATCTCGCGCGCGCGTCGAAGGTGACGACCGACCGGCTTCCGGCGCCTCCGTTGTCGGTGTGGAATTGCATCGCCTGCGCCAATGCGATCACTGCCACGGTCCCCGCGACCGCGAGGACGGCCACCACCAGCACAGCCCGGATCCGCACGGCTACCTCACCAGTGGTCCGCGCAGCAGCCGGGTGCTGTCGTCGACGGGCGCGAGAAATCCGTCCGGCGGCAACGCCAGCCGATCCAGCCGGGCGACGATCCGCCGCGTCGCGACCGGCCCGGCCGTCATCCGCGCCACCCGCTCGACCACCCACGCGATTCCGGTGAGCAGGACGCCACCGGCGAGCAGCACCGGCACGAAGACGTTGAGCCGATCCGGCCGCGCCAGCCAGGCGAAGGTCACCCGCGCGGGCGGCGTCGCCTCACGCACGATGCGCGCGGCCTGCCGGTCCGGGGCCGCCACGCGCACGGGCCGCGACTGCAGCGCGTGCAGCCGATTCGTCAGCAGCATGGCCACCAACGCGATCTCCGCCGCGAGGAACAGCGTTGCCGACATGATGGCGCGATTCCACTCCCACCGATACAGATACACGAACACATAGGCGCCCGTGGCCAGCACCGTTCCCACCGCGAGCAGCACGCCCAGCTTGCGCACCATCACCGCACCTCCATCGATTCGGGCACGATCCGCACCGCGCCGGTGCGGCCGTCGAGTTCGACCTCGGCTCCGTCGGGCAGCCGGCGGGTGGCGTCGGGATAGCCGACCACCACGGGCACGCCGTGCTCGCGGGCGAGGATCGCCACATGGCTCAGCGGGCTGCCGGTTTCGGCGATCAGCCCGGCCAGTCGCGGCACCTCCGCGGCCAGTCGCGGGTCGAGGTGCCGGACGACGAGCACCGATCCGGGCGGCGGCCGGTGCCCGATGTGCACCACGCCGCGCCCGCTGCCGCCGCCCGCGCCGACACCGCGGTCGGCGGACCGCGTGGCGCGGGCCACGGCCACCGGAACGCCGTCGGCGAAACGGAATTCGGTCGGCACGGCGAGTGGTTCCGGTGCCGTGCGGTCGGGGAAGTCGGCGGGCAGGGTGCGGTGGGTGACGGCCCGGCGGAGTTCGCCGAGGCGCAGCAGCGCCACCGTCTCCGGCTCGGGCAGCAGGCCCGCGGCGGTCAGCCGTTCGCCGATCTCGAGGGCGACGCGGGCGGCGAGTTCCTGAATCCAGCGCGCCCGCAACCGCAGTGCCTCGCGCGCCACCGCCAGCTCGGCGAATTCGCCCTCGGGAACGGTGGATTCGAGCACCTCCCGAGGCAGGGCCGCCGGTGCGCCGACGCGCGGCGGAGTCAAGGCCAGCACCACGGGATACTCCGCCGCGATCCGATCGTCGGCCAGTCCGGCGGCGCGGGCCTCGGCCAGCGCGGCCAGCGCCATGGCCGCCGCGGTCGGGGCGGGCCGGTCGTCGCGCAGGAGCATGCCCGCGAGCGCCTCGTATCCGTGCACGGCCGTCAGCGCGGTCGCGGTGTGGTGCAGGACATCCAGCAGCCCGCTGGCGCCCAGATGCCGCAGCGGCGGCACCTCCGCCAGGTCGCTGTCCACGCGGGCACAGGTGTGCCGGGCCAGGTCCGGGAGGGCCGCGGTCAGTCTGCCCACCCGTGTCGCCGCTGCGAGGCGGCGGGCGCCGGGCCGGGGGTCCAGCCATCTCGGCATGGTGTTCCGCGGCGGGATCGCGCCGAGCAGTTCGAGATCGGCCACTGCGACGCCACCGGCCGCCGTCGCCACCGGCGAGGTGCGCAGGCGGCGCGCGGGAGCGGCGCCGGTGAGTTCCAGTGCCGCCCGCAGTCCGTCGGCGAGCGGAGTCAGCCACATATCCTGCTCCAGCGGGCGCAGCGGGTCCGGGAAGGTTTCGGCGAGCGGCCCGGGACCGAAGATCGGGCCGGAACCGGGCCGACGCAGCGCGGTGATCGGGCGGGCCTGCAACAACACCGCGTGCCCGGCCGCGTCGACGGCCCATTCGATGTCCAGCGGCCCGCCGAAGACCGCGGTGGCCCGGCTCGCGAGCCGAATCACCTTGCGCCGCACCCGGGCCGGGAGTTCAGGACCGTCGGCGGTGAGCACGGTGCGGATGTGCCCGCGGCGGGTGAGCGAGGCGGTCCAGCCGGCGGCGCTGCCGTCGACCACCTCGCTCGGGCCACCGCGGACCGCGGTCAGCACCATGCGATCGCGGCGGCCGCTCATCGGGTCGGCGGTGAACAGCACCCCGCCCCACGCGGCGGCGAGGAACGGCTGCACCAGCACCGCCATGGCCGCGCCGGTCGCGGTCGGCGACTGCGCGGCGACCGCCGCACCGGACGCCCGCACCCGGCCGACCGCGTCGGTGAAACCGGCCCAGTCCCGCACGTCGAGCACGGAGGTGAACAGCCCGGCCATCGACTGCTCGGCGCCGTCCTCGGCCAGCGATGAGGACCGCACCACCAGAGGACGTCTGCCGCCGGTGGACAACCGGCGCCATTCGATCTCCGGTAACCGGCCCTGCTCGGTCCAGGCCGTGGTGAGGACGAATCCGTCCAGAACGGGCAGTCCGCGACCGGCCGCGCGGGCCAGCGCCGCCGCTTTGGCGCCGGTGAGCGCGGGATTCTGGGCGCGGGGATCGCGCAGGGAGACGATGGTGGGTTGCTGTGTCGTGGTGGTGGTCATCGCACACTGCCTTCTGGAGAGAAACGGCGTTGTTTCGTCCGGATCGGCGGCCCGTCAATTCCTCGAACGCGGCGGGCGGCCGAAGGTGGCAGGCGGGTCGTGCGCGGCAATGTGTCTGCGCGACACCGCGATTGCGGGTTTCCCCGAGAACGTGTCGAGAGCTGGCACGACGACCTCCTAAGAGGAGATGTGTACTCCACTTAACGCCTCTCAGTGTTCACCCGGCATTCGCGACTTGTCAAGAATGAACGTTCGTCTTGTTTGACTGCCGGATCACACCGGCGCGAACTAGAACCGGTTTCAGTATTGTCGTCGCATGACCTTCACGATCGACGACAGTGTGGACATCGACGCGCCCGCCGAGGTGGTGTGGCAGGTGCTCACCGACTTCTCCGCATACGGCGACTGGAATCCGTTCGTCGCCGACTGCCGCTCCACTCTCGAGCCGGGTGCGCCGATCGACATGCGGGTGCGCCTGGTGGGCCCGCGGCCGATGGCGCAGCGCGAATGGATCCGGTCCATTACGCCGGGCGCCGGGTTCAGTTACGCGATGAAGCCGGTGCCGCTGGGCGCGCTGCACAGCCTGCGCTCGCACACCCTGACGCCCCTGGACGACGGCCGCTGCCGCTACACCTCGCACTTCGAACTCGGCGGCTGGCTGCGGCCGGTGGTCACCGCGACGCTCGGCGGGGCGCTGCGGCGCGGATTCGGCGGCATGACCGCCGCGGTGCGGCAGCGCGCCGAACAGCTCCGAAAGGACTAGGTGACATCACAACTAGGCCTCGAAGGGAATCACGTTGCCCGCGGCGTCGCGCTCGCCGCGGCTCGCCTCGATGGCGGCGGCGAGATCGACGACCGAGGACCAGATGCGCGGCGGCTCGGCCTCCAGATTGCCGATGGTGTACCAGGTGTCGGTGTCGCGATATCGCACCTGTCCGCGGCCCGCATCGTCGACGCGGACATCGAGATCACCGGACACCGTCCCCTCCTCGTCGGTCATGACGGCGGCCTCGGCGGAAATCTCGATGATGTCGCTTATCTGAACTCTCCTCGCTGCACGCAGTCGTCCACCGCGGTGCGCAGTGCGGACTGCTCGTCGGGATCGACAGTCAGCGCGTATTTTATCTTCACCTTGATGTAGTGGTCGATATAGGCGCACCGATAAGTGCCGGGCGGCAGGTAATCGGACGGATCCTGGTCGCCTTTGGAGCGATTCGCCGACGGGTCGGCGGCCACCAGGTTCTCCGCGTCGTTGGCGATATCGCGGCGGATGGCCTCGTCCTTGTCCGCGGCGCCCGAGCGCCATGCCTCGGCCAATGCGACGATGTGGTCGGCATCCATACCGGACGGGTCGGTGGTGAACTTGTATTCCTTGAGCTTGCCCGTCTTCCGGTCGAGAATGCCGTACCGATCATGCCAGCCGCCGCCCTTGCCGACGGTGAATTTGCACGTCTTGGCGTCGAGGGTGACCGGCGGCGTGGCATCGCGCAGCAGCATCACGTCGCGGGTTTCGCATTTCGCGTATTGCGTGTAGTCGGCGCCGAAACCGTGCTCGGGCGTGTTGGAATCCCAGTGCGGGAACTTCTCCCGGCTGTAGCCGCTCATCGGAGCCTCCGGCGCCACAACGAGTTTCGCCAGCGACTCGGGAACGTCCTTGCCGACCATCGCCGTCGAGCCCGCGGGCGCGGGTTTGCTGTCGGTGTTCTTGTTACCCAGCTCGTCGATGAGGACGTAGCCGCCGGCCAGCACGACGGCCAGGAGCACCGGTGCGACCAATGTGATTGTCCGGCGCAGCGCGCCGCCCTGCCGGGAGCCTCGTTTCACCACGGCTCCCCCATATGCTTCATGACGACCTTGTCACTGTCTACGCTCACCACACACCGTCCCGAGAACTGCTGCACTGCTGGGGAAATCATGCGCCATCTCCCTGATTCGCGCAGCATGCGCAGGCGGCGAGGTCACCGCGCGACCACACAGCAACGGCGCGGGCGCCGAATGCCGCCGCCAGCGCCACGTACACAATCACCAAGGGCAGTATGACTTTTCGGCCGCGTCGCGACGGCTCGCCGGATGCACTTCTCATCTCGGGAAGACACAGTGTCAACGGTTCGAGCAAACAGCAAGCCTGACACCGGATTCAGTAATCGGAGTCACACACCGACGACACGGTCGTGCTCGACTACAAGACACCCTGGAGCTGCAACGCCTGCCCGGACGCCACCCACACCCAGGTCGGATTCCATTGGGACGGGCAGCGTGTCGTCATGACGGGGACACCGCCCGCCTGGGATACGTTGTGCCGGGCGCGGTTCCGTGCCCGGCACAACGTAGGGTCAGATGTTGTTGAGCTTGTTCAGCCGCTCGCAGGACTCCAGGTACTCCTCGATGAGCCGCTGCATGACATCGGAGGTGCGCTCGACCTTCGTCATCATGCCGACGATCTGGCCGACCGGGTTGAAGTTGACATCCTTGGCCGCCTCCGGGTATCGGTGGCCGCGCTTCACGCCGTCCAGGGCGACCATCATCTGCAGCGGCATCGGCAGCGGGTCCGGGTTGTCGGCCGACTCCCACGCGTCGGTCCAGTCGTTGCGCAGCATACGGGCCGGTTTGCCGGTCCACGCCCGCGAGCGGATGGTGTCGTGGCTGGTCGCGTCGATGTAGCTCTGCATCTGAGCGGGCGGCACGTTCGCCTCCTCGACCGTCAGCCAGATCGACCCGGTCCAGGCGCCGGCGGCGCCCATCGCCATCGCGGCCGCGACCTGGCGGCCGCTGCCGATACCGCCGGCCGCGAGCACCGGCAGATCGCCCACGGCGTCGATCACCTGCGGCCACAGCACCAGCGAGGAGACCTCACCACAGTGTCCGCCGCCCTCGGTGCCCTGGCAGACGACGAAATCCAGGCCGGCGCGCTTGTGGTTGAGGGCGTGCTTGACCGACCCGCACAGCGCGCCGATCAACCGCCCGGAATCCTGCACCTGCTTGACGATGTCGTCGGGCGGAGTGCCCAGCGCGTTGGCGACCAGCTTCGCCTTCGGGTGCTTCAGGATGACCTCGACCTGCGGACCGGCGGTGGTGGCCGTCCAGCCCAGCAGTTGGTTGTGGTGCTCGCCCTCGGGCAGCTTCGGCACGCCGTGGTCGGCGAGGATCTTCTCGGCGAAGTCACGGTGACCCTGCGGAACCAGTTCGGCCAGTTTGGCTTCCAGCTCCGCGGGAGTCAGCCCGTCGATGCCCTTGCCCTCGTACTTGGACGGGATGACCAGGTCAACGCCATAGACGCCGTGCACGTGCTCGTCCAGCCAGGCCAGCTCGACCTCGAGCTCCTCGGCGGTGAATCCCACCGCGCCGAGCACACCGAGCCCGCCGGCGTTGCTGACCGCGGCGGCGACGTCGCGGCAATGGGTGAAAGCGAAGATGGGGACGTCGATACCCAGTCGTTCGCAGATCTCGGTACGCATGGCCTGGTGGACTCCTCTTGTCTTCCGGCGCTGGAAAGCCTCGCCGCACACACTAGAACACGTTTCAGAATTAGCCTAGCGCCTGAGTGTCGTCAAATCGAGTAGCGGTACTGAAAGTGATCGAACCGCTGGGTACGAAGCATGGCTACGGGACGGTTGGCAGCCCGGCGGCAGCCCGTCCGTACGCCGCAACGCGTTCTAATTACCGGAGGCGAACGCCGCCGCGCACGGATGCGCGAATCGCTACATTCCGATCAAGGCGGGCGTGGATGCCGCAGGGTAGCCGTTAGGCTCGGGGGTGGCCGGGCACGGCCGGCGGGGCGAATCGACCGATCCGATCGAGAACTCGACAACGGAGGGTATCGCGATGCAGGCTCTGCAGTATCGAACCATCGGCGCGGCACCGGAACTGGTCACGGTGCCCGACCCCGAACCCGGACCGGGCCAGGTGTTGCTGCGGGTGACTGCTGCGGGAGTCTGTCATTCCGATATCGCGGTGATGTCCTGGCCGGCGAGCGAATTCCCCTACCGGTTACCGCTGACGCTCGGGCACGAGGGCGCGGGGACCATCGCCGCCCTCGGCGAGGGAGTCACCGGGTTCTCGGTCGGCGATTCGGTGGCCGTCTACGGACCCTGGGGTTGCGGCGCGTGCCCGCCCTGCGCCGCGGGTAAGGAGAACTACTGCCTGCGCGCGACCGAGCTGGGCATCTTCCCACCCGGTCTGGGTGCGCCGGGCGCCATCGCCGAGTATCTGATCGTCGACAACGCCCGGCACCTGGAACCGCTCGACGGGCCCGACCCGGTGCGGACGGTGCCGCTCACCGACGCGGGGCTCACCCCCTACCACGCCGTCAAACGGTCACTGCCGAAGCTGGTGCCGGGGTCGACCGCGGTCGTGATCGGCGCGGGCGGGCTCGGGCATGTGGCGATTCAGCTGTTGCGCGCGGTGAGTCCTGCCCGGGTGATCGCGATGGACGTCAACGCGGAGAAGCTGGAGTTGGCGCGCACGGTCGGCGCGCACGAGGTGGTGGCCTCCGACGACAAGGCCGCGGCGCGGGTACGCGACCTCACCGGCGGCCGCGGGGCGACGGCCGTCTTCGATTTCGTCGGCGCCGCCCCCACCACGGCCACGGCCGCCGCGTGCGTGGCGATGGAGGGCGATGTGACGATCGTCGGCATCGGCGGCGGCACCGTCCCCGTCGGCTTCGGCGCGCTGCCCTTCGAGGTCACGGTGACCGCTCCGTACTGGGGCAGCCGCGGCGAACTGCGCGAGGTGCTCGACCTGGCCCGGGCCGGTTCGATCGATGTACACGTGGAGACGTTCTCGATGGCGGAGGCGCCGCTCGCCTATGAGCGGCTGCACGCCGGAAAGATCAACGGGCGCGCGGTGATCCTGCCCAACGGCTAGCTACTCGACCTCGAACGACTTCGGCTACATGCCGGTCAGCTGGTAGCGGCGCACGACCTCGCCCTTCCCAGTGTCATCGCACGAGGTGAACCGGCACTGCGCAGCCTACGGCGGCGCGGTGGGGCGCCGGGACGGTATCGTCCGTTTCCCGCCGGAATCGGCGTCGCGGCGTTCCTACTGTCGACGCCATGCGACTCGATACGACTCCGGACACCAGCAGCACCACCCCATTGCGGACACCCGTGGTGTGGTTCATGGCGCTGGCGGCGGCGTTCGGCACCGCCGTGGTCTATCCGCTGCAACCGGCCGTGGCGCAGGTCGCCGGGTCGCTGCACACCGCACCGGCGGCGATCGGGGCGGCGTTGGCGGGCGGCCCGATCGGCTATCTGCTGGGTTTGGCGCTGCTGGTGCCGCTCGTCGACCGCCATCCGCCGCGGCACGTGCTGTCGCTCCAATTCGGCGCGCTCGCAGCCGCTTGCGCCGCCAGTGCGGTGGCGAATTCGCCGTGGCTGCTCGGCCTGGTGACCGGGCTGGTCGGCGGGTGCTCCTCGGTGGGTGCGCAATTGAGTTCCGTCGCAGGGCGTTTCGCGCAGCCGGGGCGGCGATCGACCGTGCTGGGGATCGTGACCGCCGGAATCTCGGCGGGCATTCTCGCGGGACGGATCGTGGGCGGATGGCTGGCGGACGTGATCGGTTGGCGGGCAATGCTTCTGGTGTTCGCCATGGCGTGCGCGGTCCTCGCCGTCGCGGCCCGGCTGGCACTGCCCGCCGCGACGGGCACGGCGCCGACGGGGTATCTGGCGACGCTGCGCGGCATTCCGGGACTGTACGCGCGGTATCCGCTGTTGCGGACGGCGGCCGGGCGAGGTGCGCTGTGGTTCTTCGCCTTCTGCGCGATCTGGGCCGGGCTCGCGGTCGCGTTGTCCGGGCCGCCGTTCTCGTACTCGCCCGAGCGCATCGGCCTGTACGCCGTCGCGGGGTTGCTGGGCATCGTCGCCACCCGCGCCTCCGGGGCGTGGACCGATCGCGTCGGCGCGCGGCGGGTGATCCTCCTCGGGCTCGCGCTGGCCGGGCTCGGCGCGGCGGCTCTCGCCGTCTCGCTGTCGAATACCGTCGTCACGCTGCTCTGCCTGGGCTTGTTCGACGCCGGGCTGTTCGCCGCGCAGGTCGCCAACCAGAGCACGGTGCTCGGCATCGACCCGGCCGCGCCCGCCCGGTTCAACAGCGCCTACATGACGGTCTACTTCGTCGGCGGCAGCGCGGGCACCGCCTTCGGCGCGGCCGCGGTCGGCTGGTTCGGTTGGACCCCAACCGTTTTCGTCGCCGTCGCGGCGATCTCGGTGGCCGCCACGCGTGTTCGCCGGGTCGGGTGAACGTGCGGCCGTCGGAGCGGGCCGTCGCGGTCGCGAAACCCACGGCTCGTGCTTGTTATACCTCTGTGACGAGTTCGAAGGCGGCTTGTCGACGGGGCGCGTAGGCTGGATCTACACGAGCACGCGGGTTCGCCTTGAGAATGCAGGGTCGGCCTGACAACGATGCCGCAGGCATTCATCCCGATTCGGGGAAGACCATGACTCCCAGTGCCGGTTCCTACTCCATCTCCGCCAGGCCGCCGGCCTGGTCGGCCAGATCGCCGGAGGATCAGCTGTTCTTCCGGCTCCGAAGACGCGGCGACATCGTGGTGCTGTCGGTGCGCGGCGAAGCCGACGCCTACACGCTGCCGCTGTGGCGCCGGCAGGTCCGGGAGGCCGCCCAGACGGCGCGGACCGCGTGCGGCGCGCTCATCGTCGACGCCACCACACTCGATTTCCTGTCGCTGCGCACGCTGGCCGCACTGGCGGAGGACGCCGCGGCGTATCGCCGCGAGGGCGTCGAGATCTGCCTGGTCACCACGAATCTGCGGATCGCGCGGCTGGCGTGCTCCGATGCGCGCACCGCTCGCCTGGCGATCCGCTCGACGGTGGTGAGCGCGTTGACCGCGTTCGAACTGCGCAGGCGGCCCGGCCACTCGGCGGCCCGGCCGCGCACACATCGAACGCCGTAGATCATGCCGAGCGAGACGGGCACCGAGCAGGTTCGCTATCTCGGTTCCTCCGGCCGCCCTCCTGGTTCCGATTCTCCCCGCCCGCCGGACGACGCGGTGCTCTAGGGATCGAGCATCGTCAGGTAGGTGTCCAGTTGGGCCGCGCCCGCGAGCAGGTCGCGGCTGCGGCCGGTGAGCCGCGCCTGCCACGAGTCGAGAAACGTACGTGCCGCCGCGACGCCGCCTGCCTCGCGCAGCGAGTCGAGGAACTGTGCGACCTGGCGCAGCGGGTGACCGCCGCGGCGGAGCTGGCGGGCGATTTCGGCGTCGCGCACCTCGGCGGTGCCGTAGGTGCGATAGCCCGTGGCGGGGTCGCGGCCGGGGTGCAGGATGCCCTCGGTTTCCCAGGTGCGCAGGGTCGCCGGATGAATGTCGAGGCGGCGCGCGAGTTCGCCGACGGTCAGGGGGCGGCCGCGTAGCGGAGCCGGCGTGGCGTCGGACAGGCCGGCCAGGGCCGTCGCGACCTCCGCGCGGGTATCGCGTTCGGCGGCCAGGGCGACGTGCGCGGCATCGATGAGCCGGTAGACGGATTCGGTGTCGCCGCGGTGAGCCGCCCGCATGATCTCCATCGCCCGCTCGTGTCCGTGGCCGCGACGCAGTGCGAGGAACGCGCGCAGGGCCTGCGCGTGCAGGGGTGTGTAGCGCCGGTAGCCGGCCTCGCTGCGTTCGGTCGGCGGGAGGATGCCCGCGTCGTCGTAGTTGCGGATCGCCTGAGCGGACAGGCCGTGCTCGCGGGCGAGGTCGATGGGTCGCAGGGTGAACCTCCGATTGAAGCTTTTTCGCGGCAGCAGCAGGTGTTTGCGGCCGAAGTCTCACTCGAATCTTCAACGATAGTGTCGAAGTCGGTTCCTTCGACAAAGGGGTATTCATGTCCACTGCCACCGCACTGCGTGGGATCGGCCGTCCACTCGACGACGCGGCGAGCCTGGGTCGCGCCGTCGACGAGGTGCTCGCCGCGCGTTCCGAGCCGCCGGCGCTGTTGGGCCTCGGCGAGCCGACGCACGGGATCGCGGCATTTCCGTTGCTGCGCAACGACTTCCTCGCCCATCTGGTCGACCGCGGCTTTCGGTCGATCGTGCTGGAGAGCGACTTCTTCGCCGCCTCCGTCGTCGACGATTACGTGGCTGGAGGTGCGGGAGACATCGATACGGTGCTCGCCTTGGGGTTCAGCCACGGATTCGGGGCCGTGCCGGGCAACCGGGAGCTCGTGGAATGGCTGCGCGCGCACAATGCCGGGCGCGCGCCGGCGGAGCGGATTCGTTTCCGCGGCTTCGACGCACCACTGGAGACCACCGCCGCGCCGAGTCCGCGGCACGCGTTGTCCGCGGTTGCCGACCATCTGCCCGCGGCACTGCGGCCCGCCTCGGCCCGCGATATCGACAGGCTGTCGGGCGCGGACACGGACTGGACGAACGAGGCGGCCCCGTTCGACGCGGCCGCCTCCATCGGCGGCTCCGATCGTGCTCGTGCCCTGCGTGTCGTCGCGGACGACCTCGCGAGCGCACTGCATCGCGCCGCGCCCGATCTGCGGGCCGCCGACCCGAGCGGCTACGACCGTGCCGTGGCGCACGCGCGGACCGCTCGGGGCCTGCTGCGGTATCACGCCGCCATGGCAGACCGCGCACCCGACCGTGTCGCGACCATGTTCAGCGTGCGCACCGAGATGATGGCCGAGAACCTGCTGGCGATCGTCGCCGAGGAGCGGCAGCGCGGGCCGAGTCTGGTGTTCGCGCACAACATGCACCTGCAGCCCGCCCCCAGGCCCTCCGGTGAGGTGAGCTGGGGCAGCGCCGGTGCGATCGTGCGGCTCAGCCTGGGTGAGCGCTACCTGTTCGTGGCCTCCGATGCCAACCCGCACAGCGCGGCGGGCACCCTCCAGGGCATGCTGGCCGCGGCGACCGGCCGCCGCACGCTGTTCCCCGCGCGCGATCTGCGTGCGGCGCTGTCACCGTCGGTGGCGGCGGGCGAACCGATTGTGCGCGGGCACATTCCGTTGCGACCGGCGGACCTGGACGGCGCCGAGGCGGTGGTCTTCGTCGCCGATACCGACGGAGAACGGTTCGAGTATTGGTCCTGAGGCCACGGTTCATGCGAACATATGTTCGTGTCCGGTGTCGGAGAGTTGCCAAGGCGTGCGGCCTCGGTCCTGCATGCGGATCTGGACTCGTTCTATGCCTCGGTCGAGCAGCGGGACGCGCCCGAGCTGCGCGGCAAGCCGGTGATCGTGGGCGGCGGAGTGGTGCTGGCCGCGAGCTACGAGGCCAAGGCGCTCGGGGTGCGGACACCGATGAATGCCGGGCAGGCGCTGCGGCTGTGCCCGCACGCGATCGTCGTGCCGCCCCGCATGTCGGCGTACGCGCAGGCCAGCCGGGCGGTGTTCGAGATCTTCCGCGACACCACGCCGGAGGTGGAGGGCATCTCCATCGATGAGGCGTTTCTCGACGTCGGCGGGCTGCTGCGGATCGCGGGAGCGCCTGTCGACATCGCCCGCAAACTCCGCGCCGACGTCCGGGAACAGGTCGGGCTGCCGATCTCGGTCGGCGTGGCCCGGACCAAGTTTCTCGCCAAGGTCGCCAGCGCCGTGTCCAAGCCCGACGGACTGCTCGAGGTGGCGCCGGACGCCGAGCTCGACTTCCTGCACCCGCTGCCGATCGAAAGGCTCTGGGGCGCAGGCGATGTCACCGCCGCCAAGCTGCACCGGCACGGCATCACCCGGATCGGGCAGCTCGCCGAACTCGGTGAGCGCTCGCTGTCGTCGATCCTCGGCCCGGCCGCGGGACGGCACCTCTACGCCCTGTCCTGGGCCCGCGATCCCCGCCGCGTGGAGACCGGGCGGCGCCGGCGGTCGATCGGCGCGCAGCGGGCACTCGGCCGCCGCCCGCGCACCCCGGCCGAGGTCGAGGCCTATCTGCACGGCCTGGCCGACCGCCTCGGGCACCGGTTGCGGGCCGCGGAGCGGCTGTGCCGAACCGTGGTGCTGCGCTTACGTTTCGACGATTTCAGCCGCGCCACCCGCTCGCACACCCTGCCGGAGGCGACCGATCACGGCGCGGTCATCCTGCGCACCGCCCGCGCGCTGCTGACGGCGGCGCTGCCGATGATCCGGGAACGCGGCCTCACGCTCGTCGGGTTGTCGCTGACCAATCTGGAGAACGCCGACCCGCGCCAGCTCGCACTCCCCCTCGACACCCGGCCCGGCGCCGACTTGGACGCGACCCTCGATCGGCTCCGCGACCGGTTCGGCGCGGGCACCGTGACCCGGGCAGCGTTGCTCGGCCGCGGCGAGGGCCTGTCGGTGCCACTGCTGCCGGACTGACTCAGCGACCGACCGGCCGCAGCCTGCGCAGCAGCGCCGGGTGGGTCACCGCCCACAGGACGACACCGACGCCCAGCAGCACGGCGGCGATGGCGTACTGCTCGGGGTTGCGGTCGGTGAACGGCGTCACCAGGAACCCGCAGGCGAGCGCTCCGGCGACGGGCAGAATCGTCGGCGTGCGGAAATGGTTGTGCGGCACGGGATCTCGCCGCAGGACCAGCACGACGACATTGACGACGGTGAACACCGCCAGCAACAGCAGCGCCGTCGTGCCGCCCAGCTCGGGCACCGCGCCGACGAAGGTGATGAGGCCGATCGCCAGCAGCGCCGTGAACACGATCGCGACCCATGGCGTGCGCCGCCGGCGGTGCACCCGGCCGAGAGCCCGCGGGACCACCCCCTGCCGCGCCATGCCGTAGAGCAGTCGGCCGGCCATCATCATGTTGATCAGCGCGGTATTGGCGAGCGCGAACATCGTGATGAAGGCGAAGATCCGAGTCGGGAAGGCGGGCGCGCCGATTTCCACCACTCGCAGCAGCGGCGTATCCCCGGCGCCGAGTTCGCCCACCGGTACCAGCGCGACGGAAGTGATCGATACCAGCACGTAGAACACTCCGGTGATGAGGAGTCCGGCGATCAGAATTCTCGGGAAGATGCGGCTGGGTTCCTTGCACTCCTCGGCCATGTTCACCGAATCCTCGAATCCGACCATCGCGTAGAACGACAGGGTGGTGGCGACGATGACCCCGCCCAGCGCCGTCCGGTCGCCGGTATCGAAATCGGTGACCCGGCCGAAATCGCCGTCGCCGAAACCCAAGGCCCACAATCCGATCCCGACGACGATCAGCAGTCCGCTGACCTCCACACAGGTCAGCACCACGTTCGCCCACAGGCTCTCGCTGACCCCGCGCAGATTGACCACGCTGACCAGCACCATGAACGCCACCGCGACCGCCGTGATGCCGATCCCCGCGCCGAGATCCAGGTGGAACGCCTCGGCGAAATTGGCGGCGAAGGCGCGCGCGCCGGTGGACGCGGAGGTCAGGCCGGAACTCAGCACCGCGAAAGCGACCATGAACGTGAGGAATTGAATGCGGAACGCCTTGTGCGTGTACAGCGCCGCGCCCGCGGCGTCCGGATACTTGGTCACCAGTTCCAGATAACTGAATCCGGTGATCAGCGCGATCAGGAAGGCGACCACGAACGGCACCCACACCGCGCCGCCGACGTAACCGGCGACCTTCCCGGTGAGCGCGTAGATTCCGGTGCCGAGAATGTCGCCGACGACGAAGAGCAACAGCAGCCCCGGCCCCATTACGCGTTTCAGGCTCGGCTCGGCGCTGCCTTCGGACTGTTCCGCCGCGAATTCGGCCATGCTGACTCCTTGTTTTCCCCGGCGCGGCTGCAGCCCCGCGCATGACTGGCAAGGTACCCATTCCGGGCCGGGACCAGTCCCCCTCGGCGGCTATCCCGCGGCGGGTGTGTCACCACCGGGCAGCAGACCGGCCGCCGCGAGATCGTCGAACAGCAGCTGATCCACCGGGGGCACCCGGGCGCGGTCGGCGTAGTCGAACCAGGCGAGCTCGGCGATCTCGCTGCTGGGTTCGAGGGTACCGGTGTAATCGGCGGTGTAGCAGGCCATCCGCACCGAACCGCTTGGGGCGCCGGGCAATTCGGCCTCATAGGTGCCCACGTGGGCGACGGTGCCGGGCAGCAGGGCGACCGTCAGTTCCTCGTCGATCTCGCGCAGCAGGGTCTGCAGGTCGCTCTCCGCGCCCTCGCGCTTCCCGCCGGGGATGAAGAAGACGTCCTTCCCGCGCGGGCGCGCGCACAGGATGCGCCCGTTCTCGATCAGCACCCACGCCACCGTGTCGATCAGCCGCTCGCCCGGTTCGGTCAGCATGCAGGCAGGCTACCGGCCGGCACGAACGGCCTTCCGGCCACCGGGTAAAGGACGAAAGTCCCTGGGGTTGCCACGCGGTGACACGGCATTGTTGATCGCGCGGGCCGCCCGACCCCATCCCCCTGGGGGCGGCCCGCACCGCCCACCTCGTGGCCCTTCCACTCCGCTGCTTCCCATCGCGTGTGCTAGACAGAAACGCGATTGTTTCCAGGAGGCTGCCGGTGCTCAACAGCGACACAGCGGTCGGTGAGCTGATCGCGCGGCGGCACGCCGAGGGCAGCGCGCCCGGATGCCGCACCGACGCCGCCAGGCTGGCCCTGGTCATCGAGGGTGGGTCGGCGCGGGGCGTGTATTCGCACGGCATGGTCGCGGCGTTGGAGGACCTGGGTCTGCTACCTTGCTTCGACGCCGTGTACGGGTCGTCGGCCGGTGCGCTGAACGGCGCCTGGCTGCTGTGCGGGCGCGCGAATCGGGCGCGGCGGGCCTGGCACGGGGATGTGGTGCGGCGGGTGATCTCTCCGGCGCGGGCGTTGCGGGGCGGTTGCGTGGTCGACACCCGGTACCTGGTGCACGCGGTGTACGAGCGGATCGTGCCGATGGACTTCGCGGCTGTCCTCGCCAACCCCGTCACCTTCCATCCGATCGGCACCGACACCGCCGACGGCGCCGCCGTGGATCTGCATCCCTACCTCACCGATGTCGCGTCGCTGCAGTGCGCGCTGCGGGCCAGCACGTGCATGCCCCTCCTCGCGGGGCGGCCGGTGACCCTCGCCGGGCGGCGTTACGTGGACGCCGGGCTGTCGGAGTCGGTGCCCATCCGCACCGCGCTGGCGCAGGGCGCCACCCACGCGCTGGTCTTGCGGACTCGTCGTCTCGACGAAATACCCAGTGCCCCTTCGGCATTGGAGCGCCGTGTGGTCACCGGTTTCCTCGCGCGCAACGCGCCCGGTGTCGTCGACGGCTGGCTCGCCCGGGCCGCGCAGCATCATCGCGACGAGCGGGCCATGGCGGCGCATGCGGCCGTCCTGCAGATCCGCCCGCCCGCGGGGTCGCCCACCGTGGGCCGGATAGCGCGGGACGAACGGCTGCTCCTGCGGGCGTTGGAACTCGGCCGCGCCGCCACGACCGCCGCCCTTTCGTCCTATCTCACCCCTGCCCGCCGGGCCTGACCACGTTCAGGCCGTACGCAGCTCCAACGTGAGCGGTCCGGTCCGGGCGGTGGCGCGGGCTACCGCGGTCACCTGTTCCCGCAGCAGGTGGGTGGCTGGGGCTCGGCCGGTGAACATGGTGACGGTGAGCAGGTCGTCGGCGGACTCCCAGGTGCCGGTGATGCGGCCGTTCGTGAGGACCAGTGGCGAGATCCACCCGGCGGTACGGCTGACCTTCGCGCGGTGCTCGGCGGGGAGGACAGCGGTGTCGTTGGTACCGGGGCCGAGGATGTACTGGTCGAACGGGCCCAGCAGGTGGACCGACGGCTCGGGGGTGATACCGGCGAGGTCCTCGGCGTCGGCGGTGCGCAGCCAGGCGCGGCGGCCTTCGATGTCCACCTCGGTGAGCGCGTCGCCGAGGTCGGCGAACCATTGGCGCACAATCGTCTTGCCGAACGCCCCGCGCATGAGCCAGGCGTTGAACGCCTCCTGGGTCGCGGGGCCGTAGGCGCCGAGGTAGGTGGTGATCACCTCGGGCGCGGCGGCGTCCGGCGCGAGGAGCGGGCCCCAGTTCCGGGCGGCGCGAGCGGGGCTGGTGAAGGTGATGTTGGCTCCCCGCGCCGGGCCGTGGCACAGCACGCCCTGCCAGGCCAGCGGCTTCAGCATCGCGCCCCAGCCGGAGGCGAGCTGCTCACCCAGCGCGTGGAACCGGGAATCGGCCAGCACCGAGTCCACCAGCTCCGCGCGGGTGAGCACGGCGCCGTCGAGTACGGTGGCGACCGCTTCGGCCAGCGCCGCCACCTGGGCGGGGGTCGCGCCGAAGTTCTTCTGCCAACTCGGCTTCTCCCAGATCCGCGCGGAGGCGAGCAGGGGCAGTACCGCCCGCGCGAAATCCGGCGTGATCGCGTGCAGGGTGCCGCGCATGGCCCAGGTCTTGATCAGGGCGCCGGTCTGTAGCGCCTGCGATACGCCGCCGGGCTCCGCGGTCGGATGACGCAGGGCGGCAGCGGTTTCGGCGGCGGAGGTCACCTGGGCCTGGATCCCGCCGAGGCGTTCGGCGACGGCCACCCCATCGGCGGCCGCCGGCGGCCGCACGAACTGCCTGCGCAGCCGCCAGGTGAACACCTGATCCCATGTGACCCGCACCGGCTCTCCTCCTCGCGCCGCACCCGCGCGCGGCCTGTGGATCACGATAAGGTCCGCGGGTAGGCTCGCTTCACACGTATGGGAAGCACAATCCATGCACGGTCATGCATATGTTGCTAGCCTGTCGCTGTGACCTCGAAACCGGATGATTCATCCGCACCGTTCTGGGACCTCGAAACTCGCCTGTCCGCCGTGCTGTCGATCCTCGCGGGCTTCGTCGGCGCGGCCGCCTACACCCATTCGGCGGGCTACTTCGTGACCTTCATGACGGGGAACACCGAACGCGCGATCCTCGGCAATTTTCTCGGTGACTACACCCTCGCCGGCGGCGCGCTCGCGCTGATCGGTTGCTTCGTCGTCGGTGTCGTCGTCGCCTCGGTCTTCCGCCGGCATCTGTGGCGCAACCATCCACACGGCGCCACGGTGCTCGCCACGGTCGCGCTGCTGCTGGCGGCGGTCATCGACCGCGTGCTGACCCACCACGACCGGAATCTGGGGCTGACACCGATCCTGTTCGTGGCGTTCGGCATGGGCGCGCTCAACACCTCGTTCGTGAAGAACGGCGAGGTGTCGGTGCCCCTCACCTACGTCACCGGCACCCTCGTGAAGCTCGCCCAGGGCATCGAACGCCACCTGGCCGGCGGCACCGCCCGTGATTGGCTCGGCTACGCGGTGCTGTACTTCTCCTTCGCGCTGGGCGGCGTGATCGGCGGCCTGGTCAGCCTGGTCGTGGACGGCCGCGACATGCTTTACACGGCCGTGGTCGCCTCGGCCCTGGTGTCCGCCTACACCTGGTTCGCCGACCCGCGGTGGGTCCACGACCATCCCGACGCCATCGAGGCGCGGGCGGCGGCCCGACGCGAGTGAGCGACGCCGTCACGCCGAGCCAGGTCCATCTTGCCGCCCGGGACCCCGATGCAGTTGGGCCGGGACATGAACCCGTCGTGCCGCATCGACAGCACCTACGGGAAGTCGATCACCTCGAGGTCGGCGAAACGGATCACGACGAAACTCTCGATCGAGAGATTTCGCGAACTCCGCCGTACTTGTTCGGATACTTCCGTTCCATCACGGTGCCGTGCGGCGGATCCGGAAAGGTCTTGGCGTATGCCACCGGAATACGCATGTCCTCCAACCGCAATGCTTCGATCGGTTTGGATCCGAAGACGTTGCCGATCACCGTCCGAGTGGCGGTGAAGGATTCGCCCGCGACGGCCGCCGACGCCTCGATCGGGTCCACGCTCCGGCTGCGGCGTCACCCGGAACACCGCGAGCACATCGGTGTCGCTCGGCTCGTATCCGGGATCGTGGTAACCCGTCGAGGCATAGGGACGAACGCCCGGATCCCAGCGGTCGCATGCTGATTCGTCGGCCCTCGTTCTCCTGTCGACACCGGCCGGGACCGTGCGGATCGAGCATGACGGGACCGGTGTGGCCGAACAATTCGATTGTTTCTCGACTCGCTCGATCGAATCGTTGAGTTTGCTACGGTCTGACGATGGGGACGGTGAGTGCGATCCGAATGGAAACCTTTCTCGCCGTGGCTCGTCACAACAGCATCCGGCGTGCCGCCGCGCAACTGCACATCACCGAGGCCGCCGCCTCCGCCGCCGTCGCGCACATCGAAAAACAGCTGGGCGCGAAATTGATCGCGAAATCCGGGCGCGGCATCACCCTGACCGAGGCCGGGCGGGTTTATGCCGAATACTGCCGCAGCATCCTGGGTTTGATCAACGAGGCACAGGCCGCGGTCCGGCGGGCCGAGACCGGGCGCCTGCGCATCGGCGTCGTCGCCACCGCGGGCGAGTACGTGCTGCTGCGGCCGTTGGTGTCGTTCCGGGACCGCCATCCCGATATCGAGGTGGGGCTGTCGATCCAGCCCCGCGATGTGCTGTTCCTCGAATTGCTCCATCACGAGGCGGATCTCGTCATCGCGGGCCGCCCGCCGCGCGACACCGGGCTGGTCGTGCGCGCCCGGCGGCCCAGCTGCCTGGTCGTGGTCGGCGCGCCCGGTCACTGCCCGGACCCGCTGACCGCCACCTGGCTGCTGCGCGGCCACGGCTCGGGCACCCGCGAGACCACCCTCGCCCTGCTCGACCGCCTGCAGATCCGCCCGCCGACGCTGACCCTGGGCTCGCACGGCGCGGTACTGGCCGCCGCCCGGGAAGGCTTGGGAATCACGCTGATTCACAGCGACGCCATCGAGAACGATGTCGCCGGCGGGCGGCTGGAGTTCCTGGCCGTGGACGGCACACCGCTGGACCGGCCCTGGCACGCGGTCACCACCCGGACCCCGACCCCGGCCGCGCGACTGTTCGTCACCCACCTCACCGATGCCGCGCAGGTCGGCGACGCGGTCTTCCGGATGTGATTCATTCCATTCGACGCCGCACTTATTTAGTTAGCGAGCTACAACTATATTCAAGGGGTCCCGTCCACTCGAGATTTCTTGGAAGGACACTCTTGACTTCCGCTCAACCCCGCGGTGGCGTCGACGTCGGCGACGTCCGGACCATCCGCCGCCGACTACGCGTGGACCACGACCACCCGCACTACAAGTGGGTGGCACTGTCCAACACGACGCTGGGCATGCTGATGGTCACCATCAACTCCTCGATCGTGATCATCTCGCTGCCGGCGATCTTCCGAGGCATCCATCTCGACCCGCTCTCGCCCGGCAACGTCAGCTACCTGCTGTGGCTGATCATGGGCTTCCTGCTGACCTCCGCGGTGCTGGTGGTGATGTTCGGTCGGCTGGGCGACATGTTCGGCCGGGTGCGCATCTACAACCTCGGCTTCGTCGTCTTCACGCTCTCGGCCATAGCGCTGTCGTTCGACCCGTTCGACCTCGGCGGCGGCGCGATATGGCTGATCGTGTGGCGCGTCGTCCAGGGCGTCGGCGGCGCCATGCTGATGGCCAACTCCTCGGCGATCCTCACCGACGCCTTCCCCGCCCGGCAGCGCGGCGTCGCGCTGGGCATCAACCAGGTCGCGGCCGTTGCCGGATCGTTCCTCGGCCTGCTGATCGGTGGCGTGCTCGCCGAATGGGACTGGAAGGCCGTGTTCTGGGTGAGCGTGCCGTTCGGCATCATCGGCACCGTCTGGTCCTACCGCTCGCTGCACGACAACGGCGTGCGCACGCCCGGCTCGCTCGACCTGCCCGGCACCCTGGCCTTCGCGCTGGGCCTGACGGCACTGCTGACCGGCATCACCTACGGCATCCAGCCGCACGGCAGCTCCAAGACCGGCTGGACCAACCCGTGGGTGCTGGGAGCCGTGTGCGGTGGCGTCGCGCTGCTGGCGGCGTTCTGCTACATCGAGACCAAGGTGAAGCAGCCGATGTTCCGGATGTCGCTGCTGCGCAACCGCACCTTCGCGCTGGGCAACTTCGCCAGCCTGATGTCCTCGATCGGGCGCGGCGGGCTGCAGTTCATGCTCATCATCTGGCTACAGGGCATCTGGCTGCCACTGCACGGCTTCGACTACGAGTCCACGCCGCTGTGGGCGGGCATCTACATGCTGCCGCTGACCGTGGGATTCCTTGCGGCAGGCCCAATTTCGGGCTGGCTGTCGGACCGCTACGGCGCGCGGCCGTTCGCCGCGGGCGGGCTGGCGATCGTGGCGGTCACCTTCGTGCTGCTGGTGGTGATCCCGGTCGACTTCGACTACTGGGTCTTCGCGGTGATCATCCTGTTCAACGGTCTCGGCTCGGGCATGTTCGCCTCGCCCAATACCGCGGAGGTGATGTCGGCGGTGCCGGCCTCGCAGCGCGGGGTCGCCTCGGGCATGCGGGCCACACTGATGAACGGCGGTATGGCGCTGTCGATCGGCCTGTTCTTCTCACTCATGATCGTCGGCCTGTCCGGCACGCTGCCGGGCGCGATGGACTCCGGGCTGCGCGGCCAGGGCGTGCCCGCCGACGTGGCCGGTCGCGTCGCCGACATGCCGCCCGTGGGCAGCCTGTTCGCGACCTTCCTCGGCTACAACCCCTTCGAGGAACTGCTCGGCCCCACCGGAACCCTGGAACAGCCAGGCGTGCACGCCGACGTGCTCACCGGCCAGGAGTTCTTCCCGAACCTGATCTCGGGACCGTTCCACTCCGGACTCGTGGTGGTCTTCCTCGGCGCCGCGCTGATGATGCTGATCGGCGCGATCGCGTCCTGGTTCGCGGGCGGCACGTACGTCGTCGACGAGCGGGAGGAACTCGCCGCGGCCGAGCGTGCGGGCATACTTGCGGAAACGGACCGTGCGGAATCGGGCAATACCGGCACGGCCTCGACTCGGGTAGGAGCGAAGTCAGGATGATTCAGCAGGAGCGCACGCGCAGTGCCGAGCAGCTCGCCGAGGCGGCCGATCTCTATCTGTCGCTCGGCCGGATCAACCGGCTGCTGCGCCGCTCCGGCGACCTCGGATCGCTCAGCCCCGGATCCGCCTCCGCGCTGGCGTCGCTGGTGCGAACCGGTCCGATGCGGCTGGGCGATCTGGCCGCGGCCGAGCGCGTCACCGCGCCGACCATGTCGCGGATCGTGTCCGGGCTGGAGAAGGTCGGCTACATCGAGCGCACGGCCGATCCGGTGGACGGCCGCGCACAGCTGCTGACGGCGACCGAACCCGCGCATGCCCTGGTCAACGGCCTGACCTCGGCCCGCATCCAGCGCTTCGCGGCCGCCCTGGACGATCTGGAACCCGACCAGCGGGCCGCGCTCACCACCGCCATGACCAGGCTGGTCGATCTGCTCGACGAGTAACCCTGCTCACTTTTCTCGGTCACGTATGCGGTTGTGGCTGCGCGATTTTGCGAAATCTGATAGAAAAAGATCACTTCTGCTGACAAAGATCTGGGTTGCTCACAACGTTGTGGGCCGGAGGTTCGAGCTCCGAAACCCTCTGCAGCAGCGCGGCTTTCGGAGCTCGTCACTGTTTCCGGAGGAGAACCGTGATGACTGTCCGCTCCAATATCACTCCGACCGTTTCGCGCGAGAACGACGAGGCGGCACCGGACGAGGCCGTAGTCTGGCCCGAACCGAGCCCGCTCACGTCGTGGTGGCAGCAGGTGATGCAAGCGCCCGCGGAACGCAGCCCGGCACCGGGCGCCCTCTAGTACACCACTCCGGCCGGTTCTTGGCCGGAATCTCCCGGTAGATTCCGGCCAAGAACACGCCGGAGTGGTGATGATCGAACCAACCGCCGAAGCGGTGGTCGGGCGTCTGGCCGCCTAAGCGGGTGGTGGGGCATCTGGCCGTCTGAGTGGCGGTCGAGACCTGTCCGCCAGCGTGGTGGTCGGACATCTGGCCGCCGAAGTGGTGGTCGGACATCTGGTCGCCGAAGTGGTGGTCGGACATCTGGTCGCCGAAGTGGTGGTCGGGCACCTGGTCGCCGAAGTGGTGGTCGGGCACCTGGTCGCCGCGATGGCGATCCCGGACTCGGCCGCCGCGGGGTGGTAGTGCACCTCGCTCCCAGAGCGGTGGTTGTGCGCTTGGCCGCCGTAATGGTGGTTGTGTCCGGCCTTCGCAGGTTGCGCACCTGGTCGCTGGTGGTGGCGGATGGATGTGCGCCGGAACGGTGGTCGGGTATCCGGGCGCCGGAGGGCGGGCAGCTCTTGACCGGGAGCTCACTCCAGGTCGTAGCGTCGGGAGTGGTGGGCGAGCGCTCACCAGGATCCGGTGTTACCAAGGAGGACCGTCCGCATGATCGCGACCAGGAAACTCGGTGGGCTGACCGTCGGTGCGCAAGGGCTCGGGTGCATGGGCATGAGCCAGGCCTACGGCGTGCGCGACAACGACGCCGAGTCGATCGCCACCATCCACCGCGCGTTGGATCTGGGTGTCACGCTGCTCGACACCGCCGATGTGTACGGCGCGGGCGGCAACGAGGAACTCGTCGGCCGGGCCATCGCGGACCGGCGCGACCAGGTGGTGCTCGCGACCAAGTTCGGCATCGTCTGGGGCGGGGACGGGTCGATGGGCGCCCGCGGCGACGCCGCCTACGTACGGCAGTGCGCCGACGCGTCGCTGGCCCGGCTGGGTGTCGACCACATCGATCTGTTCTATCAGCACCGCGTCGATCCGACCGTGCCGATCGAGGAGACCTGGGGCGCGCTGGCGGAGCTGGTGACCGCCGGCAAGGTGCGCTACCTCGGCATCTCCGAGGCGTCCGCGGCCACCATCCGCCGCGCGCACGCCGTGCACCCGGTCACCGCGCTGCAGAGCGAGTGGTCGCTGTGGACCCGCGACATCGAGACCGAGGTGGTACCGGTCTGCCGCGAACTCGGCATCGGCATCGTGCCGTTCTCCCCGCTCGGCCGTGGCTTCCTCACCGGCGCCATCACCTCCACCGACGATCTGCCCGCCGACGACATGCGCCGCCGCCTGCCCCGCTTCGCCGACGGCAACCTCGACCGCAACCTGGCGATCGTGACCGCGCTGCGCGAGCTGGCCGCAGAGAAGAGCGTCACCGCAGGGCAATTGGCGCTGGCTTGGGTCCAGAGCCGGGGCGCGGACGTGGTGCCGATTCCGGGAACCAAGCGGCGCGGTTATCTCGAGCAGAACGTGGCGGCCGTCGGCCTCGAGCTGAGCGCGGAGGATCTGGCGCGCATCGAAGCCGCCGCGCCCGCCGACGCCGTCGCCGGTGCGCGCTATCCGGAGGAACTGGCGCGCGCCGCCGGGAAGTGAGACATCAGAGGTAGGCGTGCAGCGCGCCCGAGCGGTCCCAATGGCCTCGCCGGTCCGTCCGGAGCATCCGGCCTCCGGGCGGACCGAACGGGCAGGCGACCAGGCCCGCGGCCGTCGGCCCGGCATGTGCCGTGTGCGCGGGGTGGTCGAAATACAGGTAGATCTCGCCCGGTACGAGCGGCGGGGACGGCCGCAGCATGGGATCCAGGACGAAGATTCGCCGATCGTGCCCTTCGCCGCTCCAGCTCAGGACCGTGCGCCGTTCGTCGCCGGGCAGGAGGTCGATGGCCGCGACCGTCCGCCCGGGTGCGTCGGTGAGGGCGGTGCACGCGGCGTAGAACCGATCCCACCAGCGCTCCGCATTGCCGAATCGGGCGAGTTGCGGCGGGTGCACGACGAGACGGAACGACGGCCGTCCGGCGCGCGGCCGCACCACCACCAGCGTGGTGTGGCGGTCGAGGAAAGTCGTGACGCCCGAGTGGATTTCGGTCACGTGCTCGCGCGGCTCGTCGGCATCGGACGGGACGTCCACGAAAAGCACTGCGGTATCCGATGTTTCGGCCGGAGCGGGCCGCATTCCGGCCGCCAGCTCGGCGAATGTCTCCCAGGGGCGCAGCCGGGCGCGCATGGTGGCGGTGTCGAACAGCCGTACCGTGCGCGCGGCGCCCGCACCGGCCGCGCAGAGCGCCGAGGCGATGCCGAAAACCACGTCGTCGCTGCCCGTCACGTGAGCCAGCACCAGCGCCCACGCCGTGGCGACCAAGGTGTCGAACGTGAGCCCGGCGCGGGAGGCGCCTGCCAGCAGCCGGTCCACCAGCGGCACGGGCAGCGTGAAGGCTTGGGCCGCTGGGCTTTCCGGCTGCGACGCCCAGCCGTTCGACATGGACGGCACCTCACGCCGCGAGCCGGGCGCGGTGCGATCACACCCGAGGCGCCACCGGGCGCACTCCGAAAAACGCTGCGCCGGTGAGGGATCCGACGGCTCGCCGAACTCGGCGTCGAGCCGGCTCAAAGCCGGGGCCGTGCCGTCCGCGCGTACCGGTACCGCGTGATCGTGCTCATCACGAACTCCCTCCCGCTACGGAAACCGTCCGGCAACGGTTCCGTCACACCGCGCTCGAGAACACCGTAACCGGTGCACGCCAGCGGCGCACGAGACGCGGCGGACCGGGATGTCCCACCCGGTCCGCCGCGTCTCGTGCGCGGTCAGTCGTCGTCGCGATCGTGGCCGAGCACCGCGCCCGAGGCGGCGTCCACGCGCACCTCGTAGTCGACGCCGTCGGTGCCGCGCACGTCCACCTCCCAGACGGTCACGTTGCGGTCGGTGTCCAGTTCGGCGGACTGCACGGTGCCGCCGGGCACCACCTCGACCGCCTTCGCGGTCGCCTGCTCTCGCGTGACCGCTGGACTCGCTTGCGTGTGAGCGTGGTCCACGCGCACGGCGGCGGCCGCGGTGCCGCCCGAACCGAACGACGCCAGCGCCACACCGCCTCCGATCACCGCGACGGCGACGGCTCCGACGAGCATCCAGCGCAGACCGTGCAGAATCCGGCGAAGAAACAGTTCCATGGTCGAACCTCCTGGGGCGGTGGTGAACTCCAACGTGGCCAGCACCTTCCCAACGCGGCCCTGAAGCCAACCTGAACGGACCTGAAACCGGCTTCAGGATGTATCTGTCAGGCTAGGAGCCATGCGTGTGCTCATCGTGGAGGACGAGAAGCGTCTCGCCGACACCCTCGCCAAGGGCCTGGAGGCGGAAGGCTTCGCCGTGGATGTCGCCTACGACGGCATCGACGGCCTGCATCTGGCCACCACCGGCGCCCACGATGTGATCATCCTCGACATCATGCTGCCCGGCCGCAACGGCTATCAGGTGTGCGCCGCCCTGCGCGCGGCCGGCCACGAGACGCCGGTGCTGATGCTGACCGCGAAGGACGGCGAGTACGACGAGGCCGAGGGACTGGACACCGGC
This sequence comes from Nocardia wallacei, assembly GCF_014466955.1. NCBI lineage: Bacteria > Bacillati > Actinomycetota > Actinomycetes > Mycobacteriales > Nocardiaceae > Nocardia > Nocardia wallacei. The sequence goes on from NZ_AP023396.1 coordinate 3,795,377, forward strand.
GCCGACGACTATCTGCGCAAACCGTTCTCCTACGTGGTGCTGCTGGCCCGCATCCGCGCCCTGCTGCGCCGGCGCACCCGCGGCGGCGCGCCGGTGCTGAACGTCGGCGATCTGAGCCTGGACCCCAACACGCACCGCTGCCACCGCGGCACGGAGGAGGTGGTGCTGACCGCCAAGGAGTTCGCGGTGCTCGAGCAGCTCGCGGTGCGTGCCGGAGAGATCGTGTCGAAAGCCGATATCCTCGAACACGTCTGGGATTTCGCCTACGACGGCGACCCGAACATCGTCGAGGTGTACATCAGCACGCTGCGCCGCAAGATCGATGCGCCGTTCGGCCGGCGGTCGATCACCACCGTGCGCGGCGCCGGTTACCGCTTGGTGGCCGATCGTGCCTGACTCGCGACGCATGCCGGGATGGCCGGTTCTGCGGCGGAGGCCGCGGTGGTTGAGTTCGGTCCGGGCCCGGACGACGGCGGTCGCCACCGCGGTGGTCGCGGTCGGTCTGGTCGCGGCGGGCGCGGCCGTGCTGGCGGTGTTGCGGCACAATCTGATCGACAGCGCGAGCCTGCAGGCGGAGATGACCGCCCGCAACGTCGAAGCGCAGCTCGTGCGCGGCACCGATCCGGCACTGCTCAAGCTGCCCGACGCGGACAACCAACCTGTGCAGGTGGTTTCGGCCGACGGGCGGGTGCTGGCGGCCGAGGACGACAAGCTGCGGGGCGAGCCCGTCATGGCCGCGGGATTCTCCGGTGCGGCGGAGCAGGCCGAGGAGGAAGACGACGAGGACGACGAGGACGAGGAGCCGGGGGCCGCGGCACCCGGCGCGGCAGAGCTGGTGAACTCGTCGTCGGTGCAGGTCCTCGCGCTGCGGAACATGCGCCTGCCGATCGCCGACGACGAGACCGGCAGCCACGACTTCCGGGTCGCCGCCATGCCGGCGACGGCGTCGGGGCAGCCCGTCACCATCTACGCCGGCGCGTCGCTCGCGACCGCCGACAAGGCCGTCTCCGGCGCCCGCAATGCCATGCTGCTCGGCCTGCCGCCCTTACTCGCGCTGGTCGGGGGCGTCACCTTCCTGGTCACCCGGCGTGCCCTGCGCCCGGTGGAGGCGATCCGCCGTGAACTCGCCGAGATCATGGGCGGTGACCTGACTCGCCGTGTCCCCGAACCGGATTCGCACGACGAGATCGCCCGGCTGGCGGTGACGACCAACGCCACCCTCGCCGCCCTGGAGCAGTCCTCGGAACGCCAGCGCCGGTTCGTGGCCGACGCCGCGCACGAGTTGCGCAGTCCCATCGCCAGCCTGCGCACCCAACTCGAGGTCGCCCAGGCCCATCCGCACCTACTCGAGGTGGACGGGTTGATCGCCGACTCGGTGCGGCTCGAACAGCTCGCCGCGGACCTGCTGCTGCTGGCCCGCCTGGACGCCGGCGAGCGGCCCCGGCGCGAACCGGTGGATCTGGCGGAGCTGGTGCGCGAGGAGCTCGACCACCGTGCCGCGGACGCGCACCCGGTGCGGGCCGACCTCCCCGACCTGCCCGCGCCCCTGCTCGGCAGTCGCATCCAGATCGCCCGCGTCCTGGGCAATCTGGTCGACAACGCGCAGCGGCACGCGGCTGCGGCCGTGCGGGTTTCGGTGCGCCGGGCGGGCGGCACGGTGGTGCTGGAGGTCAGCGACGACGGGCGCGGCATCCCGCCCGCCGACCGGGAGCGGGTGTTCCAGCGCTTCGTGCGGCTCGACGACGCCCGCAGCCGCGACGAGGGTGGTGCGGGGCTGGGGCTCGCCATCGTGCGCGATGTGGTGGACCGGCACGGCGGCGAGATCCGGGTGGACGACGGCCCCGCGGGCGGGGCGCGCTTCACCGTCGTGTTCCCCGCCGCGCCGTAGGCGGCCGCCGCGCACTCAGTTGTGCTGCGCCGCATCCACTTTCAGCGTGACGGGGGTGTCCGCCGACACCGCGGCGCCCGGGGCGGGCGACTGATCGGTGATCGTCCACGCGGTGGTGTGGCTGGACGGATCATTCATCACGTCCCGCCCGTCGGCCGCGGTGATCGAGCTGATCGCGAAGCACAGGCCCGCGCCCACGACGGTTTCGCCGAGCTGCTTGCCACGGAAGTCGGGCAGTGCCTGCGGCCACGACTGCTCGTTGCAGGGTGTGGCCGCGGGCTGCGCCGCGCCGCTCGATGTGGTGGCCGTGCTCGATCCACCGGCCGACGTGTCCTGCCCGCTGTCCGAGGATCCGCACGCCCCGCAGGCGAGCGCGACGGACAGGGTGAACACGGACATCGCCATGCGACGCATACGTTTTCCTCTACGTCCACGGACCGGCACCCCGGCCCTCGAGTTGCGCCACGCACCCTAATATGGGCGGGCGTCGCGGCCCGCAGGGGGTACCGGGGAAGCATGCCTGCCGCGGCCGGGCCCGTGGGCCCGGCGCGCAGTTCGTTGGTCGGCGGACCTACGCGGCCGGCGGTCGGTGCCGGGCGGTGAGGTCCGAGGGCCGCAGCACATCTCGGACCCCACCCGATCGGCGGTGCGAGAGACCGCGAGCCGGTGGAACCGTAAGATCCGCCCGCCGAGAATTGTGCCTCCGAAACTTCCGCCCGGCAGTGGTTTTCGCTGTTACGACCTGATGAAAATCGGATTGCTGCACGGTCAGGGCCGCCGGTGACCGCCGCCACAACCGGGCCGGAACCGTGAATTCCCTCATGGGTGACATCCGGGACGATTCACTCGCGTTCGGACAGGGTGCCCGAAAACGTTTGGGACAGAACGTATCAACGAGACATCCCGCGGCATTCGGGCACCGCCGTGCCACGGGACGCGGTTGCCGGTCGATTGCCGATCGACCTACCGTGAATGTGCTGTTTACCGAGAATGGAGAGATTCCCGTGCCGATCATCGACCTCGGGTCGTCCGTCCTGAACCTGGCCAACGTTGTCACCTCGATCGCCGCCAACGTCACCTATATCCTGCACGCCTGGGGTCTGGCCTAGGTCCGCCCGCGCGTTTGCGGGGTATTCGTCGCAACACCGCTTTCGGCCGCTATCCTGGACATGGGGCCAACGGCACGGGAGGGGATGTTGGATGCCAAGTCTTTCCGCGCGTTTGCAGGACATGATCACCATCGCAGGCCAGTGCGATACCACGGCGGAGGCCGTGGAACTGGCGGAAGTATTGGATCGGCTGGTACGCGAATTCCGCGTCGGTGCGGAAACCGGCGAGGACCGCGTCCGGCTGGTCAGGCTGTGCGCCGAGGCGGGTGTCGCGGTGCGTGACGCCCTGTCACGCACCGGTCCCGCCGATTTCGACGAGCCGGAACCACAGCCGCAACCGGCGCGGGTCTCCGAGGAGGAGCCCGTGATCAGTATCGAGGGCCCGTTCGGGTTGTCGCCGCAGCGGGTCCGGCTGCAATCGCGCGAGGCGGCCTACCACCGCCGCCCGCGCTGACCGATCACCCGAGCAGATACTGCTCGAGGTGCTCGCGCTCGGTCTCCAACTCGGAGATCGCGCTCTTGACCACGTCACCGATGCTGACGATGCCGACCATCCGGCCCTCGCGCAGCACCGGCAGATGCCGGATGCGGTGATCGGTCATCGTGGTGCGCAACGTCTCCACGCGGTCATCGGGCGAGCACGTGTGCACCACCGTGGTCATGATCTCGGCGACCGGCCGGTCGAGCAGGTCGGCGCCGACCACATGCAAGCGGCGGACGATGTCGCGCTCGGAGACGATGCCGTCCAGCGCGGCGCCGTCCGCCGACACCACCACCGCGCCCACATTCCGCTCGGCCAGTACCGCGAGCAACTCCCGCACCGGCGTTCGCGGTGCGATCGTGACCACGTCGGTCCCCTTCTTACGCAGGATCTCGGAAATTCGCATAGGTTGCCACCGCCCGTCCTTGCCCTTCTGTGTTCTCAGGATCTCGCGTTTCGGCCGCCACGACCAGCAAAGATTCCGCGCGGGACGATCAACCGGACGGTCAGGTCCCCCGGAACACGACCCACCGCAGTCGGCGAACCTGCCCCGGTGGCGGACGCCGCGGACGTAGCATGCGAAAGGTGGCCGATGCGAACCGTCCCGCCGTGTTGCGGGTGCTCGTGTACTCGAGCGAATCCGATACCCGCCGCCAGGTGATGCTGGCGCTGGGCAAACAACCCCGTCCCGAGCTGCCGCCGTTCGAGTATGTCGAGGTGGCGACCGCGCCCGTGCTGGTCCAGCACATGGACGCCGGCGGTATCGACCTGGCGATCCTCGACGGCGAGGCGGCCCCGACCGGCGGGATGGGCCTGGCCAAGCAACTCAAGGACGAACTCGACGGCTGCCCGCCGATCGTGGTGCTCACCGGCCGCGCCGACGACGCCTGGCTGGCGAACTGGTCGCGCGCCGAGGCGGCGGTGCCGCACCCGATCGATCCTTTCCAGCTGACCGAGGCCGTGACGGGTCTGCTGCGGGACCGCTCGGCGGCCTGAGGTATCCCCCGAAATTCTCCGGGCTCGGTTTTCACCTCTGCTGCGGCGCCTTGCCGAGAGCGGCTGCTGCGGCCGCCGCTGTCACCAGCGCCGCCCCGAGCCAGAGGGCGGCGGTCGGGCCGGCCGCGTCCAGCGCCCTTCCCCCGCCGAGCGCGCCGACGGCGATGGCGGCGTTGAATACCGCGACGAGGATCGCCGAGGCGGCCTCGCGGGCGGCGGGGGCCGCGAGCAAGGTCCACGACTGGGTGCTGACCGAGACACCGCCGTAGGCGATGCCCCACACCAGCAGTAGCGTGCCCGCGGCCACCGGCGCACCGCCCGCACAGGCCAGCACGGCCACCGCGACCGCCAGCCCGGCGCAGATGATCAGCACCGCTCGCCGGGGTGCACGCGATGCGATCGTGCCGAACAGGAAAGTGCCCAGGACACCGGCGATCCCGTAGCCGAGCAGCAGGGCGCTGATCGTCGCGGCGTCCGCGTGCGTGCGCTGTTCTAGCACGGGCCGGATGTAGGTGTAGGCGGCGAAATGGCCGCCCACGAGCAGTGCCACCACGATCATGCCGGTGCGCAGGCGGGCGTCGGCCAGCAAGCGCGGCAGTTCGGCCAGCGAGACGCCGCGCTCGGGTGGCAGCGCGGGCAAAATCGCAGCCGCTGCCACGGCCACCAGCAGGGCCAGGGCCGCGGCGGCACCGAAGGCCGCCCGCCAGCCCGCGAGCGCGCCGAGATAGGTTCCGGCCGGGACACCCAGCACCGACGCCACCGCGATACCACTGAAGATCACCGAGGTGGCCGCGCCCACCGAGCGCGGCGGCACCAGCCGCACCCCGAGACTGCCCGAGATCGCCCACACCCCGCCCATGCCGACACCGACCAGCACCCGGCCCGTCACCAGCACCGCGAAGTTCGGGGCCAGCGCGCACAGCAGATTGCCCGCCGCCACCACGAGCAGCAGCACCGGCAGCGATCGCCGCCGATCGATCCGGCCCAGGGCCGCCATCAGCACCGGCGCGGTCATCGCCAGCAGCCCGGTGATCGTCAGCGCCAGCCCGGCCAGTCCCCCGGAGACCCGCAGCGCGTCACTCATCGGCGTGAGCAGGCCGACGGGCAGCATCTCCGAGGTCACCACGGTGAAGGTGCCCACCGCCGCGACCGCTACCGCGGGCCAGCCGCGCGCTGGAAGATGTTGTGACCGAGCGCTTTCCGCATCGGCCGTGTCGAGTTCGGTCATGCCACCAGCCAACGCGCCGCGCCCGCGCGGAACAACGGCGATCTGCTCATCCTTCTATTAGTCGGACTCATCGACCGAGGAGAGGGCGCTCGACGGCATGGACCTGCGCGAACTGGAGGCCTTCCTGGCCGTGGCCGAGGAACTGCACTTCGGCCGGGCCGGGGCCCGGCTGTATGTCTCCCAGAGCCGGGTGTCGCAGCTGCTGCGGTCGCTGGAGCGCCGCATCGGCGGGCGGCTGGTCGAGCGCACCAGCCGCCGGGTGAGCCTCACTCCGCTCGGGCGGCAACTGTTTCCGGAGTTGCGCACCGCCTACGACCGGTTGCGCGCCACCCTCGATTCGGCCTGCGCCACCGCGCAGGGCGTGCGCGGCGTGCTGCGCGTCGGGTTCCAGGGCAGCGCGGACGATCGAATCCTGGCCGCGGTCAGCACCTTCCGGGACGCGCACCCCGAATGCACCGTCGAGCTCGTGGAGATTCCCTACGCCGATCCGTTCGGCCCGGTGCGGCGCTGCGAGGTGGACACCGCGCTCGCGCTGCTGCCGATCGCCGAAGCCGATCTCGTCCTCGGGCCCGTGCTCCCGGCCCGGCCGCAGGTGCTCGTGCTTCCGATCGGGCACCCCCTCGCCGCCCGGACGGCCCTCACCGCCGCGGAACTCGCCGAGTCCCCGCTGATCGGGATCGCCGACACCGCACCGCGATACTGGCGCGACGTCCAGGCCCCGCGCCGCACCCCCGACGGCCGCGAGATACCGGCCGGGCCGGCGGTGTCCACGATCCAGGAGGCCATCGCCGCGGTCGCCGCCGGGCGCGGCGGACTGCTGCTGTGCGACACCACGGCGGCGTATCATCGGCGCCCGGACCTCACCTGCGTTCCGGTGCACGGCATCGCGGACTCCCGGGTCGCGCTGATCTGGCATCGAGATCGAGACAGCGGCCGCGTCCATGCCTTCGCGCGCGCTCTCGTCGCGTCCGACGGACTCATTCTGCCGATTCAGTCATAAGTGCCAGTGCCGAATTCGATCAAACGCCGCCCGCAAACGGCACGCATTCAGAAAGATCAGTTGTAAGCTGTGCCCTAGCTCACACAAGTGCGGGCGTCGATACGAGCCCCGTCCGTCCGGTTCTCCCCCATCGTCCGCACCCGCACTGAGCCATGCCCTGGGGCGCGACTGGCCCGGCAGACGACGATGTCAGCCCGCCTCGGCAACTGCCGGCTGTGTCCGCAAGGGAAGGGGTAGTGCAGTTGTGAACACCGAGGTACCGACCCTTGTGCTGGGCGCGATCGCGGCGGCGTTCGCGGTGATCTCCGTCCTGCTGGCCGCGGTGATCGGCCCCAAGCGCTACAACCGCGCCAAACTCGAGGCCTACGAGTGCGGCATCGAACCCACACCGCATGCCGTCGGCGGCGGGCCGGGAAATGCTGCGGGACAGCGGTTTCCGGTGAAGTACTACCTCACCGCGATGCTGTTCATCATCTTCGACATCGAGATCGTGTTCCTGTACCCGTGGGCCGTCCACTTCGACGCGCTCGGGGTCTTCGGTCTCGCCGCCATGGCCCTGTTCATCTTCAACGTCTCGGTCGCCTACGCCTACGAGTGGCGGCGCGGCGGATTGAGCTGGGACTGAGAAGTACCAACCCCGCACACGGAAGCGAGTCAGTCCGAATGGGTCTCGAGGAGAAGTTGCCCAGCGGGTTCCTGCTGAGCACGGTCGAACAGTTCGCCGGTTTCATGCGTAAGGGCTCGCTGTGGCCCGCCACGTTCGGGCTGGCCTGCTGCGCGATCGAGATGATGGCCACCGGCGGCGGGCGCTTCGACAGCGCCCGCTTCGGCATGGAGGTGTTCCGCGCCTCGCCGCGCCAGGCCGATCTGATGATCGTGGCGGGCCGGGTGAGCCAGAAGATGGCCCCGGTGCTGCGCCAGGTCTACGACCAGATGACCGAGCCGAAATGGGTGCTGGCCATGGGCGTGTGCGCCTCCTCCGGCGGCATGTTCAACAACTACGCCATCGTACAGGGCGTCGATCACGTTGTGCCCGTGGACATCTACCTGCCGGGCTGCCCACCCCGCCCGGAGATGCTGCTGCACGCGATCTTGAAATTGCACGAGAAGATCCAGGAGATGCCGCTCGGGGTGAACCGTGAGGAGGCCGTGCGCGCGGCCGAGCAGGCCGCGCTGGCCGCCACCCCGACCATCCAGATGACGGGACTGCTGCGATGACATTCGATTCTCCCCGGGGCGCCGAGGACCCGCCGGACGCGTCCGCCGCCACTCCCGACGGCACCGGACAGGACCAGGCCCAGCTCGCCGAACAGGACCAGCGCGCCGAACCCGGCGACGAGGTGGTCGGCGTGCGCCGCGGCATGTTCGGCGTCACCGGCACCGGCGACACCTCCGGCTACGGGCGGCTGGTGCGCTCGGTCGGCCTGCCCGGCAGCACCCCGCCACCGTTCGGCGGCTACTTCGACGAGGTGGTCGACGCACTGCGGAAAGCCCTGGCGGACGAGGGATTCGCCGAATCGATCGAGAAGATCGTGGTCTTCCGCGGCGAGCTGACCCTGCACGTGCGGCGCGAGCAGCTGCCCCGGGTCGCCCAGGCGCTGCGCGACGACCCGGCACTGCGTTTCGAGCTGTGCCTGGGCGTGAGCGGCGTGCACTACCCCGAGGACACCGAACGCGAACTGCACGCGGTCTACCCGCTGATGTCGATCACGCACAACAGGCGGCTGCGGCTCGAGGTGTCGGCGCCGGATGCCGACCCGCACATCCCCTCGCTCTATGCGGTGTACCCGACCACGGACTGGCACGAGCGCGAGACCTACGACTTCTTCGGCATCCTGTTCGACGGTCACCCCGCCCTGACCCGGATCACCATGCCCGACGACTGGCGCGGCCACCCGCAGCGCAAGGACTACCCGCTCGGCGGCATTCCGGTCGAGTACAAGGGCGCCCGCATCCCGGCGCCGGACCAGCGGAGGGCGTACAGCTGATGAACGACATCGACACCCGGCGCGAGAACACCGGCACCGATACGCGCCCAACGCCTCCCGAGCGGGTCGTCACGGTCGCGGGCCAGGACTGGGACGACGTGCGCGAGGCCCTCGGCGGCGCCGCCGAGGAACGCATCGTCGTCAATATGGGTCCGCAGCACCCCTCCACCCACGGTGTACTGCGGCTGATCCTGGAGATCGAGGGCGAGACGGTCACCGAGGCCCGTTGCGGCATCGGATACCTGCACACCGGCATCGAGAAGAACCTCGAGTTCCGCAACTGGGTGCAGGGCGTCACCTTCGTCACCCGGATGGACTACCTCTCGCCGTTCTTCAACGAGACGGCCTACTGCCTGAGTGTGGAGAAGCTGCTCGACATCACCGACGCGATTCCCGAGCGCGCCACCGTGATCCGCGTGCTGCTGATGGAACTCAACCGGATCTCCTCGCACCTGGTCGCGCTCGCCACCGGCGGCATGGAACTGGGCGCGCTGACCCCGATGCTGTTCGGGTTCCGCGAGCGCGAGCTGATTCTCGACGTCTTCGAGACCATCACCGGCCTGCGCATGAACCACGCCTACATCCGGCCCGGCGGCGTCGCCCAGGACCTGCCCGACAACGGTGTGCAGAAGGTCCGGGAGTTGCTGGCGCTACTGCCGAAACGGCTGCGCGACATGGAGTTGCTGCTCAACGAGAACCCGATCTGGAAGGCCCGCACCCGCGGGGTCGGCTATCTGGATCTGGCCGGGTGCATGGCGCTGGGCATCACCGGCCCGGTGCTGCGCTCCACCGGCCTGCCGCACGATCTGCGCAAGTCCCAGCCGTACTGCGGCTACGAGAACTACGAGTTCGACGTCATGACCGACACCGGCGCCGACTGCTACGGCCGCTACCTCATCCGGGTCAACGAGATGAAGGAGTCGGTGAAGATCGTCGAACAGTGCCTCGACAAGCTGCGGCCGGGCCCGATCATGGTGGAGGACAAGAAAATCGCCTGGCCCGCCGACCTGAAACTGGGCCCGGACGGGCTGGGCAACTCCGCCCAGCACATCGGCAAGATCATGGGCACCTCGATGGAGGCGCTGATCCATCATTTCAAGCTCGTCACCGAGGGCATGCGGGTGCCGCCGGGCCAGGTGTACACCGCGGTGGAGTCGCCGCGCGGGGAGCTGGGTGTGCACATGGTCTCCGACGGCGGCACCCGGCCGTTCCGGGTGCACTACCGCGATCCCTCGTTCACGAACCTGCAGGCCGTGGCCGCGATGTGTGAGGGCGGCATGGTCGCCGACGTCATCGCCGCCGTCGCCAGCATCGACCCGGTGATGGGTGGTGTCGATCGATGACCGAAGTCCTGCTGCAACTGACCGCGCGGCCTGCACCGTATCCGAAGGAGGTGCACGACCGCCTGGAGGTGGAGGCCAAGCAGATCATCGACTGCTACCCGCAGCCCCGGTCGGCGCTGCTGCCGCTGCTACATCTGGTGCAGAGCGTGGAGGGCTACGTCTCCGGCACGGGCATCGGATTCTGCGCCGGGCAACTGGGCCTGACCGACGCCGAGGTGACCGCGGTCGCCACCTTCTACTCGATGTACCGCCGCACCCCGACCGGGAACTTCCACGTCGGGGTCTGCACCAACACGCTGTGCGCGGTCATGGGCGGCGACGAGATCTTCGCGGACCTGCGGGCGCACTTGGGCATTCGGCACGGCGAGACCACCGCCGACGGCGCGGTCACCCTCGAGCACATCGAGTGCAACGCCGCCTGCGACTACGCCCCCGTGGTGATGGTCAACTGGGAGTTCTTCGACAACCAGACCCCGGAGTCGGCCCGCGCGCTGGTCGACGCGCTGCGCAGCGGCGAGCAGGTCACGGCCGCGCGCAGCGGTGCGCCGCTGTGCACATTCCGTGAGACCGCCCGCATCCTGGCCGGTTTCCCGGACGACCGGCCGGGCGCCAACGACGGCGCTCCCGGGGACGCCACCCTCGCGGGTCTGCGCGCCGCACGCGGCGACACCACGCCCGAGCAGCCGGAGCCCGGCGATTCAGGAGGTGCGCGGTGACCCTCGCACCCGTCCTCACCCGGTACTGGGACGAGCCGCAATCCTGGACGCTGGAGACCTATCGCCGCCACGACGGCTACCGCGCCCTGCCCAAGGCGCTCGGGGTGCCGCCCGACGAGGTCATCGCCACCGTGAAGGACGCGGGCCTGCGCGGCCGCGGCGGCGCGGGCTTTCCCACCGGCATGAAGTGGGGTTTCATCCCGCAGGGTCCCGGGCCGGACGGCACCACCAAACCGCACTACCTGGTGGTCAACGCCGACGAGTCGGAACCGGGTACCTGCAAGGACATTCCGCTCATGCTGGCCACCCCGCACGTGCTCGTCGAGGGCGTCATCATCGCGGCCTACGCCATCAGGGCCTCGCACGCGTTCATCTACGTGCGCGGCGAGGTGCTTCCGGTGCTGCGGCGGTTGCGGGCCGCGGTGCGGGAGGCCTACGACGCCGGTTATCTCGGCCACGACATCCTCGGCTCCGGGTACGACCTGGAACTGATCGTGCACGCCGGGGCGGGGGCCTATATCTGCGGCGAGGAGACCGCGCTGCTCGACTCCCTCGAGGGCCGTCGCGGCCAGCCCCGGCTGCGCCCGCCGTTCCCGGCCGTCGCCGGTCTCTACGCCTGCCCGACCGTGGTCAACAATGTCGAATCCATCGCCAGCGTGCCGCCGATCATTCTGCACGGCGTCGACTGGTTCCGTTCCATGGGCAGCGAGAAGTCGCCCGGTTTCACGCTGTATTCGCTGTCGGGGCACGTCGCCCGGCCCGGCCAGTACGAGGCGCCGCTCGGGGTCACCCTGCGCGAACTGCTCGGCTACGCCGGTGGTGTGCGGCGCGGGCACCGGCTGAAGTTCTGGACGCCCGGCGGCTCGTCCACCCCGCTGTTCACCGAGGAGCACCTCGACGTGCCACTGGACTACGAGAACGTGGCGGCGGCCGGATCCATGCTGGGCACCAAGGCATTACAGATCTTCGACGACACCACCTGCGTGGTGCGCGCGGTACTGCGCTGGACCGAGTTCTACGCCCACGAATCCTGCGGGAAGTGCACGCCGTGCCGGGAGGGCACCTACTGGCTGGTGCAGTTGCTGCAACGGCTGGAAACCGGTGGCGGCTCCGCGGCCGACCTCGACACACTGCTCGACATCGCCGACAACATCAACGGCAAGTCGTTCTGCGCCCTCGGCGACGGCGCGGCCAGCCCGATCGTGTCCTCGCTGAAGTACTTCCGCGCCGAGTACGAGGACCATCTGCGCCTGGGTGCCTGCCCCTTCGATCCGGCTCGGTCGACGGCCTGGGCGGACGCCGCGGGGAGCGCGCGATGAACCGAATCCCGTCATTCCCAGGAGGCCGGCCATGACCGCGACCGTCTCGAACAGCGACAGCGATGTGGTGCCCCAGGATCTGGTGAGCGTCACCATCGACGGCACCACCGTCAGCGTGCCCGCCGGCACCCTGCTGATCCGCGCCGCCGAACTCGTCGGCATCCAGATCCCGCGCTTCTGCGACCATCCGCTGCTCGACCCCGTCGGCGCCTGCCGGCAGTGCCTGGTCGAGGTCGAGGGCCAGCGCAAGCCGGTGGCCTCCTGCACGATGGCGGTCACCGATGGCATGGTGGCCCACACCCAGCTCAGCTCGCCCGCGGCCGAGAAGGCGCAGGAGGGCGTGATGGAACTGCTGCTGATCAACCATCCGCTGGACTGCCCGGTGTGCGACAAGGGCGGCGAATGCCCGCTGCAGAACCAGGCGATGTCCAACGGCCGGGCCGAATCCCGCTTCGAGGGCGTGAAACGCACCTACCCCAAACCGCTTCCGCTGTCGGCGGCGGTGCTGCTGGACCGGGAGCGCTGTGTGCTGTGCGCGCGCTGCACCCGTTTCTCTCAGCAGGTCGCGGGCGACCCGTTCATCGAGCTGATGGATCGCGGTGCGCTGGAACAGGTCGGCGTCGCCGAGGGCCAGCCGATGAACTCCTACTTCTCCGGCAACACCGTGCAGATCTGCCCGGTCGGGGCGCTCACCGGCACCGCCTACCGGTTCCGCGCCCGCCCGTTCGACCTGGTCTCCAGCCCGGCCGTGTGCGAGCACTGCGCGTCGGGCTGCGCGCAGCGCACCGATCACCGCCGCGGAAAAGTGCTGCGCCGCTTGGCCGGTGACGATCCGCAGGTGAACGAGGAGTGGAACTGCGACAAGGGCCGGTGGGCGTTCACCTACGCCACCGAGCCGGACCGGATCACCACTCCGCTGGTGCGCGGCTGGGACGGCACGCTGGCCCCCGCGTCCTGGTCGGAGGCGCTCGCCCGCGCGGCCGAGGGGCTCGCGGCGGCCCGCGGCAATGCGGGTGTGCTGGTGGGTGGGCGCGCGACGCTGGAGGACGCGTACGCCTACAGCAAGTTCGCGCGGGTCGCGCTGGGCACCAACGACATCGACTTCCGGGCCCGCGCCCACTCGGCGGAGGAGGCGGATTTCCTGGCCGCCCGCGTGGCGGGCCAGGGGCTGACCGTCGACTACGCGGCGCTGGAGGCCGCGCCGGTGGTGCTGCTGGCCGGGTTCGAGCCGGAAGAGGAATCGCCGATCGTGTATCTGCGGCTGCGCAAGGCGGCCCGCAAGCACGGGCTGCGGGTGTATTCCATCGCGCCGTACGCGAGCCGGGGCCTCGAGCGGATGGCGGGCACGCTGCTCCCGGCCGCGCCCGGACGGGAAGCGCACGTGCTGGACACCCTCGCCGCACTCCGGCCGTCCGAGGCGAACACACCGGACCTGGCCGACGAGGTGTCGGAGCTCGCCCAATTACTCCGCGCACCGGGTGCGGTGATTCTGGTCGGCGAGCGGCTCGCCACCGCGCCCGGCGCGCTGTCCGCCGCGCTGCGCTTGGCCGACGGCACGGGTGCGGCGACGGCCTGGGTGCCCCGCCGCGCGGGCGAACGTGGTGCGGTCGAGGCGGGCGCACTGCCCGGCCTGCTGCCCGGTGGTCGCCCCGTCGCCGACGCTCGGGCGCGCCAGCAGCTTCGCACCGCCTGGAACGTCGACGATCTCCCGGCCGACCCGGGCCGCGACACCGCTGAAATCCTTTCTGCCGCTGCTCATCTCGGCGCGCTGGTGATCGGCGGCGTGGAGGTGGCCGACCTGCCCGATCCGGCGGCCGCCCTGGCCGCGCTCGACGCCGCGCGGTTCGTGGTCAGTCTCGAGCTGCGGCACAGCGCGGTCACCGACCGTGCCGATGTGGTCTTTCCGGTGGCGTCCACGATGGAGAAGGCGGGCACCTTCCTCACCTGGGAGGGGCGTACCCGCCAGTTCGAGGCCGCGCTCGCCGACCCGACCGTCCGCCGCGCGGCCGCGCCGCTCGCCGACCAGCGGGTGCTGCACGCCATCGCCGACGAGATGGGTCTCCCGATCCGCCTGCCCGACATCACCTCGGCGCGAGCCGAACTCGCCGATCTCGGGGCCTGGGACGGCGAGCCGCCCCCCGCGCCCGCCCGCCCCCCGCAGGCCGCCCCGCACACCGCGCCCGGCACCGCGGTCCTCGCGGGCTGGCGGATGCTGCTCGACCGCGGCCGCCTGCAGGACGGCGAACCGAATCTGGCCGCTACCGCGCGCCCGCCCGTGGTGCGCCTGTCGCGCGAGACCGCCGACGAAATCGGCGCCGCCGCAGGCGATCCCGTGCGGGTGAGCACCGACCACGGCCACATCACCCTGCCGCTCGAGATCACCGAGATGCCCGGCCGGGTCGTGTGGCTGCCGCTCAACTCCCCCGGGTCGGTGGTGTCGGAGCAACTCGCCGCCGTCCCCGGCCACCTCGTGCGCATCCGACGGGAGGACCACCGTGAGTGATCTGAGTATGTTCGGCCACGACCCGTGGTGGCTGATCCTGCTGAAATCCGTCGGCATCTTCGTCTTCCTGCTGACCATCCCGCTGCTGGGCGTGCTCATCGAACGTAAGGTGGTCGCCTGGATGCAGATGCGGGTCGGCCCGAACCGGGTGGGCCCGCGCGGCACGCTGCAGTCGCTGGCCGACGGCGCGAAGATGCTCCTCAAAGAGGACATCATCCCCGCCATCGTCGACAAGCCGATCTACATCCTGGCGCCGATCATCGCGCTGATCCCGTCGGTCATGGCGTTCGCGGTGATCCCGCTGGGTCCCGAGGTGTCGATCTTCGGCACGCGAACGCCGTTGCAGCTCACCGACATGCCGGTCGGCGTGCTGTACATCCTGGCGATGGCCTCGGTCGGCGTCTACGGCATCGTGCTCGCGGGCTGGGCCTCGGGCTCGACCTACCCGCTGCTGGGCGGCCTGCGCTCGACCGCGCAGGTCATCTCCTACGAGATCGCCATGGCCGCCTGCTTCGCGGCGGTGTTCCTGCTGGCGGGCACGATGTCGACGTCGGGCATCGTCGAAAGCCAGTGGGGCACTTGGAATGTCTTCCTGCTGTTGCCGTCGTTCCTGATCTACGCGGTGTCGATGGTCGGCGAGACCAACCGGGCGCCGTTCGATCTGCCCGAGGCCGAGGGCGAGCTGGTCGGCGGCTTCCACACCGAGTACTCCTCGCTGAAGTTCGCCATGTTCATGATGGCCGAGTACATCAACATGGGCACGGTGTCGGCGCTGGCCACCACGATGTTCTTCGGCGGCTGGCACGCGCCGTTCCCGCTGAGCCTGTGGGCGGGAGCGAATTCGGGGTGGTGGCCGATTCTGTGGTTCACCGCGAAGGTGTGGATCTTCCTGTTCGTGTTCATCTGGCTGCGCGGCACGCTGCCCCGGCTGCGCTACGACCAGTTCATGAATCTCGGCTGGAAGCTGCTGATCCCGGTGTCGCTGCTCTGGGTGATGATCGTGGCGACGCTGAAGGTGCTGCAGGACAACGGCACCCACATCGAGACCGCCGGGCTGGTGATCGGCGGTCTCGTGCTGTCGCTGCTGCTGATCGGGGTCATGCTGCGCGCCGGGCACAAGGGCGACGACCGCCGAGCCGAGGCCGAGCCCGCCGCGGCCGAGCCGTACGCGGGCTTCCCGGTGCCGCCGATGCCGCCCCAGCCCGAGCGAGAGGGGCCCAAGCCGGGCCTGCTCGAGCCGCTGGCCGGATTCGCCGTCACCTTCGGGACCATGTTCAAGGAGAAGAACACCGAGTTCTATCCCGAGGAGAAGGTTCCGACCGCGCCCCGCTACCACGGCCGCCACCAGCTCAACCGGCACCCGGACGGGCTGGAGAAATGCATCGGCTGCGAGCTGTGCGCCTGGGCCTGCCCCGCCGACGCCATCTACGTCGAGGGCGCCGACAACACCGAGGGCGAGCGCTTCTCCCCCGGCGAGCGGTACGGGCGGGTCTACCAGATCAACTACCTGCGCTGCATCGGCTGCGGGCTGTGCATTGAAGCGTGCCCCACCCGCGCGCTGACCATGACCAACGAGTACGAACTCGCCGACGCCAGTCGCGCCGATCTCATCTACGAGAAGGACCGCCTGCTCGCCCCGCTGGAAGCGGGCATGCAACCCGCGCCGCACCCGGCCTATCCGGGAGCGACCGACGAGGACTACTACCTCGGCAACGTCCCGGCCGCGCCGGGCACACCGCAGGACACCGGGCTGCGCCGCACCGACCTCGGTATGCCCGCCGTCCCGCCGTCCGGCGCCGCGGTGCCCGAGCCCGCCGCGGCCGGTGCGGAAGGAGCGTCACGATGAATCCCCTTGCCGCCGACGCGATCACGCGCACCACCACCGGCGAGGCCGTGACGTTCTGGATCCTCGCGGTGGTCGCCGTCGCGGGCGCGCTGGGCATGGTGTGCGCGCGCAAGGCGGTGCACTCGGCGCTGTGCCTGGCGGCCACCATGATCACGCTGTCGGTCTTCTACATCGCCCAGAACGCGCTGTTCCTGGGCGTGGTGCAGATCGTGGTCTACACCGGCGCGGTGATGATGCTGTTCCTGTTCGTGCTGATGCTCGTCGGCGTCGACTCCTCGGAGTCGCTGCGCGAGACGCTGCGCGGGCATCGCCTCGCGGCCGTCGTGGTCGGCCTCGGTTTCGGGGCGCTGCTGATCGCCGCCATCGCCCGTGGCGTGCACGACGATTCGGCCGCGCCGGTCGGTCCGGGCTTCGGCCGCGACACCATCGCGGCGCTGGCCGAGTTGATCTTCGTGCGCTATGTGTGGGCCTTCGAGCTGACCGGCGCCCTGCTGATCACCGCGACCATCGGCGCCATGGTGCTGGCCCACCGTGAGCGGTTCGGCCCGCGCACCGATCAGCGGGAGCTGTCGAAACGCCGGGTGCGCGAGGGGAAGCAGGTCACGCCCCTGCCCACGCCCGGCGTCTACGCGCGGCACAACGCGGTCGACGTGCCCGCCCGCCTGCCGGACGGCTCGTTCGCCGAGCTGTCGGTCAGCACGATCCTGCGGCACCGCCGCCACCGCGCGCACACCGAGGCCGCGGCCATCGGCGTGCGCACCGAGGGCGGCAACGGTTCCGACGACAATCCCACGCACGGCTGAGAGAGAGGCTCTGCGGTGAATCCGGACAACTACCTGTATCTGTCCGCGCTGCTGTTCACCATCGGCGCTGCCGGTGTCCTGGTGCGGCGCAACGCGATCGTGGTGTTCATGTGCATCGAGCTGATGCTGAACGCGGTCAATCTGGCCTTCGTGACCTTCGCCCGGGAACGCGCGAACCTGGACGGCCAGGTGTACGCGTTCTTCACGATGGTGGTCGCCGCCGCCGAGGTCGTGGTCGGCCTGGCCATCATCATGACCATCTTCCGCGCCCGCCGCTCGACCTCGGTCGACGACGCCAACCTGCTGAAGTACTGACGTGGATACCACACTGACGCTCTGGTTGCTGCCGGCCCTGCCGCTGGCCGGTGCGGTGCTTCTGCTGCTGATCGGCCGGGCGAGCAACGCCTGGGGTCATTGGCTGGGCTGTCTGACCGCGCTGGCCTCGTTCGTCGTGGCGGGATGGGCGTTCTTCGACATGCTCGGCCGCGCGGCCGACGACCGTCCGGTCTCGCACGCCTTCTTCAGCTGGGTTCCAGTAGCGGGGCTGCAGGCCGATTTCGCGCTGCGGCTCGATCAGCTCTCGATGTGCTTCGTACTGCTGATCACCGGGGTCGGCTCGCTGATCCACATCTACTCGGTCGGCTACATGAGCCACGATCCGGGACGCCGCCGGTTCTTCGCCTACCTGAATCTGTTCCTCGCGGCCATGCTGGTGCTGGTACTGGCGGACAACTACCTGGTGCTGTATCTGGGCTGGGAGGGCGTGGGCCTGGCGTCGTATCTGCTGATCGGCTTCTGGCACGAGAAGCCTTCGGCCGCAACGGCGGCCAAGAAGGCGTTCGTGGTGAACCGGGTCGGTGACATGGGGCTGGCGATCGCGCTGTTCGTCATGTTCGCCACCTTCGGGTCGGTCGACTTCGGGCAGGTGTTCGCCGGGGCGCCGCAGGCGGGCGAGGGCACCCTCACCGCCATCGGGTTGCTGTTGCTGCTCGGCGCGTGCGGCAAGTCCGCCCAGGTGCCGCTGCAATCCTGGCTCGGGGACGCGATGGAGGGCCCGACCCCGGTGTCGGCGCTCATCCACGCGGCCACCATGGTGACGGCCGGTGTGTACCTCATCGCGCGGTCCGGGCCCATCTTCGATCTGGCGCCGGGCGCGCGGGCCGCGGTGATGACCGTCGGCGCGGTGACGCTGGTTTTCGGCGCGATCATCGGCTGCGCCAAGGACGACATCAAGAAGGCGCTCGCCGCCTCCACCATGAGCCAGATCGGGTACATGGTGCTGGCGGCCGGGCTCGGGCCGATCGGTTACGCGGCCGCCATCATGCACCTGCTGACGCACGGCTTCTTCAAGGCCGGGCTGTTCCTCGGGGCGGGTTCGGTGATGCACGGCATGAACGACGAGACCGACATGCGCCGCTACGGCGGACTGCGCACGGTCATGCCGATCACCTACGTCACCTTCGGGCTCGGCTACCTCGCGATCATCGGCGTGCCGCCGTTCTCCGGGTTCTTCTCCAAGGACCGAATCATCGAGTCCGCCTTCGCCTTCGGCGGCGCGGGCGGGATCGTGACCGGTCTGGCGGCGCTGGCGGGCGCCGGGATCACCGCGTTCTACATGACCCGGGTGATGATCCTGACGTTCTTCGGCGAGCGGCGCTGGCGCGAGAACGCCCATCCGCACGAGTCGCCCGCGGTGATGACGGGGCCGATGATTCTGCTGGCGCTCGGGTCGGCCGGCGCGGGCGGGCTGCTGGTGCTCGGGTCGTCGCTGCAGGATTGGCTGGAGCCGGTCGTCGGCGCGCATCATGGCGAACCCGCGATTCCGGCGTGGGCGATCACCCTGCTCGCGCTGGCGGTCGTGGCCGCCGGGGTGTGGGTCGCCTACCGCCGGTACGCGCGCACCGTGCCCGAAACCGCGCCCGACGCATCGGTGCTCACCCGCGCCGCCCGCCGCGACCTGTAC
This sequence comes from Nocardia wallacei, assembly GCF_014466955.1. NCBI lineage: Bacteria > Bacillati > Actinomycetota > Actinomycetes > Mycobacteriales > Nocardiaceae > Nocardia > Nocardia wallacei. The sequence continues at coordinate 3,814,560 of NZ_AP023396.1, forward strand.
GGCGACGCCGTCAACGAGGCGGCCTTCATGCGCCCCGGGCAGCACCTGACCCGGTCGCTGGTCTTCGTCGACAACCGCGGCATCGACGGCCTGGTCAACACCACGGCCGCGATCATCGGTGGCCTGTCGGCCCGAATCCGGCGCGTGCAAACCGGTTTCGTGCGGTCCTACGCCCTGTCCATGTTCACCGGCGCGGCCCTGGTGGTCGCCGCCCTGCTGGCGGTGAGGTTGCTGTGAACTCATTCCCGTGGCTCACGACGCTGTGGGTGCTGCCCATGGCGGGCGCGGCCCTGGTGCTGATCCTGCCCGGCGCGTGGCGCACCGCGGCCCGGTCGATCGGCCTGCTCGTCGCGGTCGCGACCCTGGCGGCCGGGATCGTGGTGGCGGTGCGGTTCGAACCGGGCGGTGCGCAGTTCCAGTTCGTCGAATCGCACCGGTGGATACCGGCTTTCGGGGCCGGGTACACCCTCGGCGTCGACGGGATCGCGCTGGTGCTGGTGCTGCTGACGGCCGCGCTGGTGCCGTTGCTGATCCTCGCCGGGTGGAAAGACGACCGGGAGGTCGGCACCGGGCGGCGGGTGGCGCACATCTATGTGGCGCTGACGCTGATCGTCGAATCCATGGTGCTGATCTCGTTCACCTCGCTGGACATCCTGCTGTTCTATGTGTTCTTCGAGGTGATGCTGATCCCGATGTACTTCCTCATCGGCGGCTTCGGCCCGCGCACCGACGACGCGGCGCAGCGGCAGCAGCGATCCCGCGCGGCGGTGAAGTTCCTGCTGTACAACCTGTTCGGCGGGCTCATCATGCTGGCCGCGGTGATCGGGCTGTACGTGCTCACCGCGCGCGAGCGGCTCGGCGCGGACGGCGGCGGGACCTTCGACTTCCGCGCGGTCGTGGCCGCGGCCAACTCCGGCGAACTCGGCGCGGGGCCCGCGGTGCTCAACGCGATCTTCCTCGGTTTCATGTTCGCGTTCGCGGTGAAGGCGCCGCTGTGGCCGCTGCACACCTGGTTGCCCGGCGCCGCGGTCTCCGCCACCCCGGCCAGCGCGGTGCTCATGATGGCGGTGGTCGACAAGGTCGGCACGTTCGGCATGCTGCGCTACTGCCTGCTGTTGTTCCCCTCGGCGTCCACCACCTACGCGCCGTTGATCAGCACGCTGGCGGTGATCGGCATCGTGTACGGGGCGCTGCTGGCGATCGGGCAGACCGACGTGATGCGGCTGATCGCCTACACCTCGATCTCGCACTTCGGCTTCATCATCCTGGGCATCTTCGCCATGACCAACCAGGGCGGGGCCGGGGCGACGCTCTACATGGTCAACCACGGCATCTCCACGGCCGCGCTGTTCCTGATCGCCGGATTCCTGGTGTCGCGCCGCGGCACTCGCGTCATCGCCGAGTTCGGCGGCGTGCAGAAGGTGGCGCCCGTGCTGGCCGGGACGTTCCTCGTCGCCGGTCTGGCCACGCTGTCGCTGCCGGGCCTGGCGCCGTTCGTCAGCGAATTCCTGGTGCTGGCAGGCACTTTCACGCGCTACCCGGTGGCCGCGGTGTGCGCAACCAGCGCCCTGGTGCTGGCGGCGCTGTACGTGCTGTGGCTGTACCAGCGGATGATGACCGGGCCGGTGAAGCAGGGCAACGAGAGCCTGCGCGATCTGCTGCCGCGCGAACTGGTCGTGGTGGCGCCGCTGCTGGTGGCGCTGCTGCTGCTGGGCGCCTACCCGAAACCCGTACTGGACCGCATCAATCCGGCCGTGGCGAGCACGCTCACCACCATCGGCAAGCACGACCCGGCACCGGACGTGCCCCAGCAGGAGGCCGCCGTCGCACCGCACGGAGGTGCGCACAAGTGAGGGACACACCAGTGAATCAGCTTCTCGCCGCAACGGTTCCGGCTCCCTCGATCGAATACAGCGAGCTGTCGCCGATGCTGATCGTGTTCGGTGCGGCCGTCGCCGGAGTGATCGTGGAGGCGTTCGCGCCGCGCGGCTGGCGCTACCCGTTGCAACTGGTGCTCGGTTTCGCCGGTCTCGCGGTGGCGCTGGGCGCGGTGATCGCCTTGGCCGGAACCACCTCGACCGCCGTGGTCGACGCGGTGGCCGTCGACAATGTGGCGCTGTTCCTGCAGGGCGCCATTCTGGTGGTCGCCATCCTCGGTCTGATGTTGATGGCCGAGCGCGGGATCGAGCCCCGGCTGCGGCGCGCGCACCGGGAAGGTCCGGGCACCTGGAGCCGCGCGGCCGCCGTGGCCACCGCCGCCGCACCGGTCGACGCGTTCACCCCGCAGGCGGCCGCCATGCCGGGCAGCCAGGACGAGATCGCCGCCGCGCGAGCGGGTTTCAGCACCACCGAGGTGTTCCCGCTGACCCTGTTCGTGGTCGGCGGCCTGCTGCTGTTTCCCGCCTCCAACGATCTGCTGACGATGTTCATCGCACTCGAGGTGCTGTCGCTGCCGCTGTACCTGCTGTGCGGGCTGGCGCGCCGGCGGCGGCTGCTGTCGCAGGAGGCGGCGCTGAAGTACTTCCTGCTCGGCGCGTTCTCCTCGGCGTTCTTCCTCTACGGCATGGCGCTGCTGTACGGGTACGCGGGCACGGTGCGCTTCGGCGGCATCGCCGAGGTGGCGGCCGGGGACTCCGGCTCGAAAACCCTCGCGGTGCTGGGCCTGGCCATGCTGGCGGTCGGGCTGTTGTTCAAGATCGGCGCGGTGCCGTTCCAGTCCTGGGTGCCCGACGTGTATCAGGGAGCGCCGACGCCGGTGACGGCGTTCATGGCGGCCGGGACGAAGATCGCCGCCGTGGGCGCGCTGCTGCGACTGCTCCAGGTCGGCGTGCCGAGCCTGCGCGAGGACTGGCGGCCGATCCTCGCCGCGATCGCCATTGCCACGATGGCGGTCGGTGCGATCATGGCGGTGACCCAGACCGACATGAAACGCATCCTGGCGTATTCGTCGGTGGCGCATGCCGGTTTCATCCTCACCGCGCTGGTGGCCGACAACGCCTCCGGCACCTCGTCGGTGTTGTTCTATCTGGCCGCGTACGGCATCACGACGGTCGGCGCGTTCGCGGCGGTGACGCTGGTGCGCGACGCCGACGGCGAGGAGGCCACCGCCCTGCCCGCCTGGGCCGGGCTGGGCCGCCGCTCCCCTTGGCTGGCAACGATTGTCGCGCTGTTCCTGCTTTCGATGGCCGGTATCCCGCTCACCAGCGGCTTCGTCAGCAAGTTCGCCGTGTTCTCGGCGGCCGCCGAGGGGCGCGCCCCGGTGCTGGTGATCGTCGGCGTCGTCGCCAGCGCGATCGCGGCGTTCTTCTACATCCGGGTCATCGTGCTGATGTTCTTCACCGACCCGCCCGAGGCCGCGCCGCGGATCGTCACCCCGCCGGTGACCACCGCGGTGATCACGCTGTCGGCGGCGGCGACGCTGGTACTCGGTATCCTGCCGCAGCCGGTGCTCGACATGGCCGAGCGCGCAACGGTTTTCGCGCGCTGACCAGGGCGCTCAGCGGACCGTCCGAAAGAAGGCCCGCAGGTCCTCGAGCAGCAGATCCGGCGCCTCCATCGACGCGAAGTGCCCGCCGCGTTCGAACCGCGACCAGTGCACGACGGAATTCTGCTTCTCGGCGATCCCCTGGATGGTCCGCGCGCCCGGGAACACGGCCACGCCGGTCGGCACGCCGGAACTCGGCAGGTCCGCGCCCCACTGCTGAGATTCCTTGTACAGCAGCACGGATGAGCCGATGGTTCCGGTGAACCACAGGATGCTGACGTCGGTGAGCAGCAGGTCGCGCTCGATCGCCTGATCCGGCAGGTCCTGGGCCGGGTCCATGTAGGTGTGCACGACGTCGAGCACCCAGGCCAGCAGGCCCGCGGGGGAATCGTTGAGGGCCGGGGCCAGGGTTTGCGGGCGGGTGGCGTGGATGGTCGCGTAGCCGGAGGTCTGCGAGCTGCTCCAGTCCTGTAGTTCGGCCAGTGCCGTCCGGTCTTCGGCGCTGTAGCCGGAGCCGTCGTCGTCCCAGGACGGAATGGTGATGGGGTCGTTGAGGTGCACGCCCGCGACGTGGTCGCCGTCGATGCGGCCGAGTTGCGGGGCGATGAACGATCCGGCGTCGCCGCCCTGCGCGCCGTAGCGGGTGTAGCCGAGCTGTGCCATCAGCTTCGCGATCAGTTCGGCGGAGCGTTCGGTCGCTGCCTCGCCCGGTGCCCGGGTGGGGCCGGAGAAGCCGAATCCGGGGAGGGTCGGGATCACGAGATGGAAGGCGTCGGCGGGGTCGCCGCCGTGCGCGGCGGGATCGGTGAGCGGTCCGATCATGGCCCGGAAATCGGCGAAAGGCCATCCGTGTACCAGCACCAGTGGCAGGGCGTCCGCGACGGCGGAGCGCACGTGGATGAAATGTATGCGCCGGCCGTCGATGTCGGTGACGAACTGCGGGTGGGCGTTCAGTGCGGCCTCCTGCCGCCGCCAGTCGAACCCGTCGCGCCAGTAGTCCGCCAGCTCGCGCACGTAACCGGTGGGGATGCCGTACTCCCAGCCGACGCCGGGCAGTTCCGCGGGCCACCGGGTGGCGGCGAGGCGGGTGGCGAGATCGTCGATGTCGTGCTGCGGGATATCGATGCGGAAGGGCTCGGGATGCGTCATATCCGCAACGCTATGGGCCGATTAGGCCGAAAGCGGGCCTAAGCGTGCGGCATGCTGGGCACCATGTTGGAGACCTCCGCGCGGCTGCTGCGGCTGCTGTCGCTGCTGCAGGAACATCGGAGCCGGTCCGGGGCGGAGCTGGCCGAGCAACTCGGGGTCGGCGTCCGTACCGTGCGGCGCGACATCGAGCGGCTGCGGGAACTCGGCTATCCGGTGCACGCCGAACGCGGCACCGCGGGTTATCGGCTCGGCGCGGGGTCGGCGCTACCGCCGTTGCTGCTCGATGACGAGGAGGCGCTGGCTGTCGTGGTCGGGCTGCGGACGGTGGCCGGCGGGACGGTCGCGGGGATCGAGCAGGCGTCGCTGCGGTCGCTGGCCAAACTGGAGCAACTGCTGCCGTCGCGGTTGCGGCATCGGCTCGCCGCGCTGCAGCGGTCCGTCGTGCGGGTGGCCGGGGCCGCGCCGCGGGTCGATCCCGAGGTGTTGATCGCGCTGTCGGAGGCGTGTGACCGGCACGAGCGGCTTCGCTTCGACTACGCCGATCACGAAGGGCGACAATCGGTTCGGGACACCGAGCCGGTCGCGGTGGTCAACTTCAGCAGGCACTGGTACCTGGTCGCGTGGGACGTCGGGCGGAGCGACTGGCGTTCGTTCCGGATCGACCGGCTGCGGCCCAAGATCCCGACCGGGCCGCGATTCACGCCGCGGGAGCCGCCCGGCGGCGATGTCGTCACCTATCTGGCCGGGCGGCTGTCGGCCGAGGCGTGGGCCTGGCGGGCGACGGTCGTCCTGCATCGGTCGGCCGACGAACTCGCCGACCGGATCTGGCCGGGTATGGGTCTGCTCGAGGCTGTGGACGACACGTCCTGCCTGCTGCATCTCGGCGCCGATACACCATGGTCGCTGACGTGGATGATCACCTCGCTGGATGTCGACTTCACCGTCACCGGGCCGCCCGAACTCGCCGAAGCCGTTCGCGCGCTGGGCGATCGCTGCCGAGCCGCCGTGCCCGACTGACAGTTACGTTGGCAGGCAACGGGATTCGGGAAGGGTGTGCCCCGGGACCGCCGTGTCTCCTACGATGCAGTCGACAGCGGGACGACAGGGGTGAGCCGGATGACCGAGAGTTTCACGGGTGTGGACCAGTCGAAACCGAGCATCGCTCGCGTGTACGACTACCTGCTCGGCGGTCGCGACAATTACGAGGTCGACCGCAAGATCGGCGACTACTTCATCAACGATCTGCCCGGCTCGGTGGCGATCGCCTACGCCAACCGGCAGGCTCTCATCCGGGCCGTGGGCGACATGGCGCGCGACGGCATCCGGCAGTTCGTCGATATGGGCAGCGGGCTGCCCACCGCCGACAATGTGCACCAGGTGGCGCAGGACCACGCGCCCGACGCGCGGGTCGCCTACATCGACAACGACCCCATCGTACTGGCGCACGGGAGGGCGCTGCTCGAGACCGACGACAACACCACGGTGATCCAGGCCGACCTGCGCGAGCCCGAGAAGATCCGGCAGCACCCCGACGTGCGGCGGTTGATCGATTTCGATCAGCCGGTCGGTGTCGTCTTCAGCGCGATCCTGCACCACCTCAACGACGACGAGGACCCGCGCGAGCTGGTGCAGTGGTGGGTGGATCGGGTGCCGTCGGGCAGCGAGGTCTACATCTCGCACTTCCGGTCGGGCAACAACGAGGAGACCCAGGTCGCCGAGAGCAAACTGCAGGAGACCTTCGGCCGCGGCCGGTGGCGCACCGACGACGAGATCCTCGCCCTGTTCGGCGACGACTTGGAGGTCCTCGAGCCCGGCTTGACCTTCTGCGCCCGGTGGCGCCCCGCCGCGCCCGCCGCGGGCGTCGAAACGATCGGCGTCACCGAACGCGAGCTGACCATCTGGGAGCACCTGATCTCCTGCGCCCTCGCCCGCAAGAAGTAGCCTGAACCCCACGATCACCGGTGCGCACACCATCATCCACGCCCGATCACGATCCGTGGCGCAGTGCCGGGATGTCTGTGTCCCCGTGGCTGATGTCGACCGGATGTACACGGCGGGTAGCCGCGCCGACGGCAGTCGCTGGTCGTGACGGCGCGGTGCCAGCTTTCGCCGGCGGCGACTCGCTGACACCCAGGATCGCGGACTGGGTTTAGGCTCCCGGCATGAGCATGGCCCACACCGAGGAAAGCCGACCGGGGCGCCGACGTCTGCGGTCGCGGTTTCGCAGGCATCTTCTGCTCCTCTGCACCGTCGTGGCCTGCCTTGGGATACTCGTCCCGGCGAGCAAACCGGCCGGCACCGAGCTGATGTCGTTGTCTCCGTCGCAAGTCCTCGGGGCGGCATTCGTGGTGATCGTGGTGTGGACCGTTGCAATCACGTACCTGATCCTGGCAGTCCGATCCCGGCGGCTTCGAGTACCTGAACTCGGCTCCCTGGCTGCTCCCGTGCTGATAATCGCGCTCACGGCCATTTCATGGCGCGCAGATCTGCCGATGACGCTGCGCTGGCAGCTCTCGGCGCATGCCTTCGAAGACGTGGCACAGCAGGTGAATGCCGGGGCCGATCCACGGACATTCGAAGGTGATCGCCTCGGCCTGTATCGCATTCGCGGTGTCGAACGCCTCGACGACGGCATCTACTTCCGAACCGGACCTATGGGGTCCTATTGCTCGATGGGAAGTGGCTTCGCCGATCTTTCCGGCCACCAGCCCGAGACAAGCGCATCCCATCACCTCAGCGGCAACTGGTATTGGTTCTGTTTCACCAGCGCGAGCGTTGCAGCGCACGACCACGCCCTCGGCGAGGTGTACTAGCCGTCAGCCGCTGCGGGGCGCGTACATGATGACCGCAACCCCGACAAGGCAGATCAGCGCGCCGATGACGTCCCAGCGGTCGGGTCGGAACCCGTCCAGCGCCATCCCCCACAGCAGCGATCCGGCCACGAACACTCCGCCGTAGGCGGCCAGGATGCGCCCGAAATGCGCATCCGGCTGCAGAGTGGCGACGAAACCGTAGAGGCCCAGGGCGACGACACCGGTGCCGATCCAGGCCCACCCCTTGTGTTCGCGCACGCCCTGCCACACCAGCCAGGCCCCGCCGATCTCGGCGACAGCGGCAATCGCGAACAGCAGGATCGAACGCACGACGGTCACGAGCGCAGATCCCGAATGTCGGATCCGGCAGCACCGGTCGACGCCACCTTGGCGGTGGCCGCAGACATGTCGAAAGGGACAGGGCAGCAATCCGATTCGCTGCACACCAGCAGATCCTCGCACCCGGCCGCCAGCGCCGCAGCGAGGGTATCGCGGACCGCGCTGAGCTCGGCGAGCTTGGCGTCGACCTCGGCCAGCTTGACCCTCGCCCGCGCCCGCAGGCCATCCGCACGCCGCCGCGACCCGACCCGAGTGCCTTCGAGCAGGGCGGCGACCTCGTCGAGGCTGAACCCGAGCCGTTGGGCGGCCTTGATCACCCGCAGCACCGTCACCGCGTCCTGCGGATACACCCGGTGCCCGCCCAGCGTGCGGTCCGGCTCGGCGAGCAGGCCGCGGCGTTCGTAGTAGCGCAGGGTCTGGGTGTTCACTCCGGCCGCGGCGGCCAGCTCGCCGGTGCGCAAACCGGTCACCGGCCCGCCCCTATAGCAGCCTGGATGCGCGCGGCGAAGGCATCGAGCACCTCGATGTAGGTCGGCGGAACCCCGACACCCATCACCACACCCTCGGCGGTGACGGTGAAGTCGAAGGCGAAGAACGAACAGCAACTGCTCTCACGCCCAGCCAGATCCCGCGCCAGGGTTTCCGCGCCCGGGTCCGCGACCACTTCCAGCCGCGCCGGATCGGGCCTGCGGGTGGCACGCACGGAGGTGGTGAAGAACTGGTCGAACTCGGCGACCCGGTTCGCCTGCTCCACGGTGGGCAGAGTGCACGCCGAAGGCGCCCAGTCACCCTGAGCTGGTGAAATCGTCATGATCCGACGATAAGCCTGTACCCACGTACAGGATGCAACCCCGCATGTCCCACCCGGTGACGGATCTGAACCGTCCTGGATCCGGTGGAGACTCGGGTTCAGGCCACCTCGGCTGAGATGCTCTGTTGATGGTAGAGGTGTTCGTATTCGACCGGCGGCAGGTAGCCGATCGACGAGTGGAGGCGCTGGGTGTTGTACCAGTGCACCCAGGAGGCCGTTTCCCGTTCGAGTTCGGCCCGGCCGGTGAAGGCCGGATGCCGGTCGATCAGCTCGGTCTTGTAGAGCCCGATCGCCGATTCCATCAGGGCATTATCGAGGGCATCCCCAACGCTGCCAATGGATCCGGCGATCTCGGAGTCACGCAGTGTTTCGGTGAAAGCCAGCGATGTGTATTGACTACCGGCGTCGGAGTGATGCACCAAACCTGTTGCAGTGAAACGGAAATCAGTTCTGCGACGGGTGAATAATGCCTGTTCGAGCACCGATGTCACCAAAGGTGTTGTCTTACTGGTCATCACCCGCCATCCGAGGATGCGGCGTGAGTACACGTCGACACAGAACGCGGTGTAGCAGAACCCGGAAACCGTCCAGCAGTAGGTGAAATCGGCGACCCACCACTGATCCGGCCGTGCCGGTTGCGACCAGGCCCGCCCGATCAAATCCGGATACCGTGCAGGCTGGTCGCGGTCTCGTTCGGTGGTGACTGTCGTGCGCCGCCCACGCACGATGCCGTCGAGACCGGCCAGCCGCATCAGGCGCGCAACCTGGTCGCGGCCGAGATCGTGACCGGCGCGGCAGGCCGCGTGCCAGAGCTTGCGCACCCCATAGACGCGCCGGTTGGCCGTCCACAGGTCGAACAACACGCTGGCCGCATGCGCGTCGGACCAGACCGCAGCGCTGATGCCGCGTTTGCGCGCGGCGTAGTAGGTGGACGGGGCGATCTTGACCCCGTGCTCGGTGAGCACGCGGCAGATCGGGTCGACCCCGAACCGGTCCCGGTGAGCGTCGATGTAGTCGACGATCACCGCAGTCGGCGGTCGACCTCCGCCGCCGCGAAAAACGCACTCGCAGTCCGCAAAATATCGTTGGCCCTTCGCAATTCGGCCACCTCGCGGCGCAGCACCTTCAACTCCTCGGACTCCGACACGGTCACCGGAGCCGGAGCAGCAGCCGGTTGCTCGGCCTTCTCGACCCAGTTCCGCAACGTCGCCGGCTTGATATCCAGCAACGCGCCCACATGCCGGCGCGCGGCCGCCATCGACTCACCGTGCTCACGGATCCGGTCCTGGTACATCCTCACCGCTCGCGCACGAGTCTCCTCGTCGAACTTCCGTGGTGCACCCATGACTGACAGTCTCCCTTGCTAAATCGGGAGTCTCCAACCAGTCCAGGACGGTTCAGATCCGCCACCCCAAGTGACGAACTATCGCTTGCCAACCCTGCCGCCGACAGTCCCGAGTTCCGATCCGTAGCTAGCCAATTTGGCTACTTGGGTTAGGCTCGGCGAGTAAGCAAATTTGGCTAGTTAGGAGATCGGATGTCCTCCGTGACGCCCTATGTGATGGTCGATGACGCGCACGTCTTCCGTGAATTCCTGGAGCGGATCTTCGAGGCCGAAGTGCCGACTATGGTCCCGCTGGCCGCAGATCCGAAACGGGTGATTCACGCGGAGGCGCGGATCGGCGCGAACTCGTTGTTCTTCGCCGACTCGGGCCCGGACGGTGGGCGTTGTCTGCCCACCCCCACCGAGCCGGCGCACGTTCAGCTGTGGACCACCGTGCCCGACCCCGAAAGCGCCCACGACCGGGCTGTCAATGCCGGGGCGCGGTCGGCCATGGCGGTCGGGATCCAGGACGACGGCAGCCGGATGGGTGGCTTCGTCGACCCGTTCGGCACACTGTGGTGGGTCACCGCACCCGCCTGAGACCGAATTGGAGGCTCCCCGTGACGGCGATTCGACTGCTCGTACTCGGCGCGATCCGCCGTCGCGGCCGCGCGCACGGCTACCAGGTGCGCGCGGATCTGGAGTCCTGGGGCGCGCACGAATGGGCAAGAGCCACTTCGGGTTCGGTCTATCACGCCCTGAAGTCGCTGACCAAGGACGAGTTGCTGCACGTGCACGACACCACGCCGAGCGAGGCGGGCGGCCCACCTCGCATGGAGTACGAGCTGACGGCGCCCGGCGAACAGGCGTATCGCGAGCTGCTGCACTCCGCCCTCGCCAGCCACGACCCCCGGTTGGACCTGCTGGCCGCGGCCGTCGGGTTCATCGACGACCTGCCCCGCGCCGAAGCCATTGCGTTACTCCGGGATCGCGCACGAGAACTGGGCAAATGGCGTGCCAGCATCACCACCCACCTACCTCCGGACACCGATCTGGAAACCTGGGGCCCGGTCGGCGAGGTCATCGGCCTGTGGCTGGACACCGCCGACAGCCGCGCGTCTTGGACCCGACGCCTGATCCAGCGACTCGAAGGCGGCGCCTTCCGGATGGCCGACGACTAGGGCTTGTATCGAAGTGGTGAGGGCGGGCCGGTTGGCCCGCCCTCACTGGTGTCGTAGCCATTGGTTGATGGCGGCGATGTGGACGGTGGCCAGGTAGCGGACAGCGAGCTTGTCGTATCTCGTGGCGACGGCACGGTGTTGTTTGAGCTGGTTGATGCCCCGTTCGACCGCGTTGCGGTCGCGGTAGATCACGGGGTCGAACGCGGGTGGACGGCCGCCGGTGCGGCCGCGGTTGCGGCGGTGCGCGGCTTGGTCGGCCGGAACGGGAATAGTGACTGCGATGCCGCGGTGCCGCAACCATTCCCGGTTGCTGCGACTGGAATAGGCCTTGTCGGCCAGTACCCGATCCGGTCGTATCCGGGGTCGGCCACCGCCGGGTTTGGGCACGGCGATCGCGTCCAGCACCGCCACCATCTGCGGGTTGTCTCCAGCTTGACCGGGCGTGATCAGCACCGACAGCAGTCGGCAGCCTCGCTCGCAGGCCAGATGCAGCTTGGTCGTCCAGCCGCCCTGGACCGGCCCAGTCCGTGATCGGTCGGCTCGCTTGCGATTCCGCCGGGCGGCTCTGCCTGCCGATCACCGTCTCGGCGTGCTCCAGCCGCGTGCTGATGAGCCCTGGCGATCGTGGAGTCCACACTCACCTGCCACACGATCTGCCCGGCCGCGTCGGCGAATGCCTGTAGCAACTTCAGGATCAATACCCACACTCCGGCCCGTTGCCAACGCCGGAACAATCCGTACACCGCAGGCCACGAACCGTACTCGACCGGAACGTCCCGCCACGGCGCCCCCACTCGCGTGCGCCACCGGATCCCGTCGATGATCTGCCGTCTCGTCCACGTCGGCGGACGTCCAGCCTTCTTCCCGCGAGGCAACAACGGCTCCAGCCGTGCCCACTGGGCATCGGTCAGATCCGCTCGCCCCGTCACCGCTACTGTGGCCACGAGGTCTCCGGCACTATTCAGGTTTGTTTGGTCGCTAACCCGAATACCGGAGACCTCACCTATATGCCAACGCGGGCAACGCCTTCCGCCACTGGCTGGCACCGCGCAGCGGTGCCAGCCAGCACCTACTTCGATACAAGCCCTAGCCGACGCCCTCAGTCCTGTCCGGCTGGAAGGGCAACGGTTCCCCGCCCCCGGGTCCGCCGAGTCGCGACCGACGAGCGGTCGATCATCGAGGTCGCCGCGGAGGTCAGCGGACTCAGGATGGGCTCCCGCCCGAGGCTCGGGCTGTCGGCTGGCCTGGTGCACGTCACCTCCACGCCGACAGTTCGACGTGTCGTGGCTCAACCCGCTAGCAGGTCGACCATTCTTCCTCACTCAGATCGCGGGACGTCGCTTGAACAGTTGAATACTTACCGTCTGTTCCATCCGGGACGGCTTTGAAAATACTGGTATAGATCCGATATTGGGTGGCAGATGGGACAGGGCCCCCGAGGGGGTCAGCGTCCGTATATCGAGTCTCGAAGTATCCTTGATAGATCTTCATGATTTGCGCACGTTCGAGGACGGCAATGGTCCCCGGCTCCACTGTCACCTGAGTGCTTCCGCCAGCGGAGTGTGCGGTCTCGGTCGAGGCTCCGAAAGCCAGGTTCGCATTATTCGGGCCGACGGCCACGCCGAAGGTGTACTCGGTTTTCGTCTCGTCATTCCATGTGATGGTCTGCGCCAAGCTGGCCGCACCGCAATTTTTTGTCGGTGAACTCACCTGCTTGAACGGCACTCTTGGCGTCTCGAGGACCTCACTGACCCCTGAGGACGTGAATGTACAGTTGGCGTTACCGTTCTCGCAATCCGCCAATTTTTCCCACGCGGACGGGTCCGATTCACCATATTCGATGGTCTCAGCAGAGGCTGTCGGCGTCATAGTCGACAGAATCCCGAGGGTGACGATCGAGATCAGGGCCGCTCGCCGTACGCGCCGCCGTACCCTCGCCGGGCAGGGTTTCATGTTCTCCATCCTCCGTGTCTGGCATCGCGCTCCGGGACCGCCTGTAACCATGCTGGAAAGTCTCGCCGTAACAATGGATACTGTCGGTCGGGCAAATCTGCGCTCTGGTCTTCGGTAGAGTTGTGCTACTTGATGTGGGCCGGAAGCCGCCACGGCTGCCCGTGACAGTTCCAAATCCGCAACTGGGTGCCATCAGCAACATCCTCGGCGTCCAGGCACCGACCCGATTGAGGATTGCGCAGCGTGGAACGCGTTGCAGTGCCGCCTTTTTCCCACCGCTGCGCTTCTGCTCCATTGCAGGGCCACAACTGCACTCGAGTGCCGTTCTTCGTGGCACCACCTTCTACGTCGAGGCATTTACCGAAGATTTCCAGCGTGCCGTCCGCGTTAACGGTCCATCGCTGGTTCGCTCCCCCATGGCAAGGCCACAACACCATCGATGTGCCCGCGGCATCCGAGCCCCCGTAAACGTCCATGCACTTGCCGCCGGGCCCGACGACAGGACCGGTCCTAGGGAGGCTCCACTTCTGGTTCGCCCCGTCGTGACATTCCCAAATCTGCAGGCGGGCACCGCTATCGGTGGAGCCGTCCACGATATCCAGGCACTTCCCCGTCTGCACGTTACGCAGTCTCGATCCGTCCGTCCTCCACTGCTGTCTTTTCGTTGCGTTGCAGGTATACAGATGGGTCAGGGTTCCACCCCCGGTTCCGGTGCCGACAAGGCCGAGACATTTGCCGAGAACGGTCAGGGAGCCGTCAGGCTGAACCACCCATTGCTGGTTCACTGCGCCGGTACAGTCTGCCAACACGATGGGCGTACGATCCGCCGAGCCACCCCCGCTCACGGCCATACATTTCCCAGCCGCGCCCACGACAGGGCCGGTAGCCCATGAGTTATCAGCCTGTGCTGACGGGTCGGACAACGCCAGAATCACCACAGGAGCCGCACAGAGCGCCGCGACCAGCTTTTTGAATCGGTTCATTCTCCCACCTCTCCATTGCGCTGACCTGTGCAACCGTGACTGCGGATATCCCTTTGCCGGGCATGAACGAACCCCTGTGAGATACTACCGGCCGCACGCCGCTTTTTCGTGGAAATCGTTGTGCGGCGCTGTCTTTCGCTGACGCGGTGTGCCGCGCCGCCGACGTCGCCACACGAGATTCCCGCCGAACTCAGCGACGGCTGCCGAGTGCGTGGCTCGAGAGGGGCGCCAGCCAGGGGTGGCCGGGGTGGACTCGTGACAGCCAGTCGGATAGGCGGGAGCGCTGGGCTCGGTTCAGGGCGGGGAGGGTGTGGCGGAAGTCGGTTTCGTCCTTGGGGCGCTGGGCTTGAGCCTTGAAGAGAAGGACTACTTCCGGGATGGCGTAGGGGATGCCGTCGGCGGTGCGCAGGATCAGCTCGTCGAAGGGCAGGGTGATCGAGGAGTCACGGCGGCACACCCAGTGATCGTCGCGGTGCGGCTCGCGGAACACATCCAGGTGATACCTCCCGGTCTTCGGTTCACGCAGCCAGGTCTGGTGCTGGTTGTCCGCCTCCTCGGGATACGGCCAGACGTGCCCGTCGCCGACGACATCCCACTCGTATCCGGGAAACGCATCGGCGATTTCGGCGAATCGTCCACGCGGAACACCGATTTCGAGATCGTAGTGCGCACGCCCGAGCCCGCCGACGAACAGATCCAGCGCCCACCCCGCCGCGACATACCAGCACGGCGGAGCACCCGCCAGCCGTTCCGCGACCTCGGCGGGCGTCCAGGCCCGCCAGCGCCGATCACATTCGGCCACGGACAACACGCGTCCGGCCATCTCCCGCAACCTCCTTCACGTCAGATCATCGAACTCCCCGCAGGCGCACCCCTTGATCCACGCGGAGAACTCGGCTCGCGTAAACATCAGTGTCCCAGCATCACGGGCATTGGAGTTGCGAATCAGCACACCACCATCCGGCAAGCTCCCACCTCCACACACGTCTCGTTGTCTGAGAACCGCTTGTCCTTCGCGCGGTGTACCGCATACTCATGACCACGCTGAGACTTGTTCTCGCCATCGCAAGCCTTGGGCTCGTTCTGCAATGGGCTGTGTGCTGGTCCGGATGCTTGGGAGAAGGCGCGGGCATCAGGGCTCGGCGAGGAGCACCGCTCGGGCCGCTCGAACCAGGGTCGCGTTGTCGCGCACCGGGTTTCCGTCGGGGTCGTGCAGGACATCTTCCAGGCCGATGCGGGTGTCGAGACCCAAGCGGGCGGCCAGGTGCAGGACCGGCCAGGCGCTGTTGTTCTCGCCGTGCAGGAGGACGGGGGCGGGGAGTTCGGGGCCCAGTTGGGCGAGCAGGGCTCGGGCGGCGGCCGGCGCGGTGTCGGGGTCGGTGTCGACGACCTCGGCGAGAACGCGCAGGACGTGGGGCGCGTGGGGTGAGCGGCGGAAGCGGTCGGCGCCGTCGGTACCGGAGAACAGGCCCGCCTCGATACCCACGCCCATGTCCAGCAGGGCGGCCGCGACCAGGTCCGCGCCCGGCTCGTGCCAGTTCACCGAGGCGTGGTCGGGCAGCACCGTCCAGCCTCGGACCGCGTCGGCGCGGCGCTGCGGGTCCGGCTCGGCCCAGACGCCGGTGGTGACGCCGACGGGGATGCCCGGCACCGCGGCGCGCACCCGCTCGAGCACGTCGGCGACGATGCTCGCGTGCAACGTGTCTCGGCCGTCGGGACGTTTCGGGTGCAGATGGATGTCCTCGGCCCCGGCGTCGACGGACTCACGGGCCGCGGCGGCAAGTTCCGCCGCCGACAGGGGCAGCCCGGGACACTCCGAACGCCGGCGCGCGCCATTGGGGCAGACCTGCAGCACAGCGCGATCGTAACGCGGTGCCTCGCTGGATTCCCGCTGATCCAGCGCCCCAGCGTGCCGCGAACTCGGCCGGCGCTGGTGGGCCCGATCTCGTTACCCCGCCTCGAACGCCGCAATCGCATAGTCTGCTTCGAGTTACCGTACAGCGAGGGGAGTTCGACGTAATGGGCCAGCCGTTCCCGCCCGGACCACCACCGAACAATCCGCCGGGGCCGGGATGGGGCGCGCCGGCGGGGAATCCGGGGTGGCAGCCGGGTCCGCCGCGGCGTCCCGGCGGCCGGAGCGGCGCCGACGTGCTGGCCGTCGTGTTCCTGCTCCTCACGTCGCTGGTGTACGCGGTGCGGATCATCTGGCTGTCCGCTCATTACGGCGAGTTCCTCTGGGGTAACGCCTCTTTCATCCTGGCCGTCATCGCGGCCATCGCGGCGGCCGTCCTGATCCTCGCCGGTGGCAAGGTACTTCCCGGCCGGGTGCTCGGCGCGGTCGCCGCGGGCATGGTCTTCGCCCCATCCTTCGGCTACATTCTCACCGCTCTGGACCGGAGCACCCGCCGCTTCGGCGGACTGTGGGCCAACGGCGGCTGGCTGACGATCCCCGCCACGCTCACCGCTCTCGTCGCCATCATCGCGCTCATCCTGGCCACGACATCCGGTGACGCACAGCAACGGCCGGCCGCGGGCGGATGGCCGCAGCAGCCACCGAACGCCTGGCCGCAGCCGCCGATGGGCGGACAGCCGCCCGCCGGTTATCCGGCCCAGCATCAGCCGCCTCCCCCACAATGGCCGCAGCAGCAGTAATGAAGGGACGATCATGTATCTGGTGACCGGCGCGACCGGCAATATCGGCGGCGAGTTGGTCGCGGCCCTGGCCGGGGCGGGTGAGCCGGTCCGCGCCCTGGTACGCGATCCGGCGCGCGCCACGCTGCCCGCCGGGGTCGAGGCCGTGGCCGGGGACCTCACCGCACCGGACACGCTCGGCGCGGTGTTCGACGGTGTGCGGGCGGCATTCGTGCTGCCGGGCTATCCGGGAGTCGTTGCGGCAGCGGCGAAGTCGGGGGTGGAGCAGGTGGTGCTGCTGTCGGGCACCTCGGCGGGCACCGGTGATCTCGGCAACGCCGTCACCCGCTACATGGCCGCTTCCGAGGAGGAGGTCACCGATTCCGGACTGGCCTGGACGATCCTGCGTCCGTCGGCGTTCATGTCCAACGCCCTGCGCTGGCTTCCGCAATTGCGGGCCGGAGACGTGGTTCGCGCCCAGTTCCCGACCGTCGCCGTGGCCGCTCTGGACCCGGCCGATCTGGCCGCGGTCGCCGCACGCGCGTTGCTGACCGACCACCATCACGGCGAGATCCTCTGGCCCACCGGGCCCGCGGCACTGCGGCCCGCCGACCAGGTCGCTGTGCTCGGCAGCGTGCTGTCCCGCGAGTTGACCTGCGTCGAACTCAGCAACGAGGAGACCCGGGCCGAAATGCTGCAAACCACGCCGCCCGAGTACGTGGACGCCTTCTTCGATTTCTACGTCGAGGGGGCCATCGACGAATCCATCGTCCGCGACACCGTGGAAAGGGTCACGGGCCGCCCACCCCGCACCTTCACCGAGTGGGCCACCGCGCACGCCGACCTGTTCCGCTGAGCGCGATACCCCTCATCCGCCGCCCGCGGGCAACTCCACCGAAAGCTGGTGGCGGAACAGGTTTCCCGGGTCCCATGCCGCCTTCACCTGCTGCAGCCGTGCGTAGTTCGGGCCGTAGTAGAAGGCGTGCCAGGGCAGGCCGGACGTGTTCCAGCGCGGGTCGGCGAGGTCGGGATCCGGGTAGTTGATGTAGCTACCGCCGTTGCGTTCGTCGGGGACCGGCACGCCGCCCGTGCGGGTGTAGAGGTCGCGATACATGTCCCGCGCCCAGGCGAGCTGCCGGTCATCGTCGGCGGGCAGCCGCCAGGCGGCGTGGATGAGCATCTTCATGAAACAATCGCGCGCCGGCATCGCGGTGGCCTCGGGTGCGACGGCGTTGATCGCGCCGCCGAAGGGCAGGAACTCGAGGACCGATTCGCCGAAGCAGCGCGGATCGGCCATGCGGCGGTAGCAGATTCGCAACTGTTCGGTCGTGTACGGCTGCCGCAGGTACGCGGCCTTGATCTTGACGCGCGGCGGTTCCGGCGCCTTGGCGTAGTAGGACCTCTCGACCGTCTCCGGGTAGCTCGCGACGGTGGCCGGTTGCAGGATCGGTCGGGGTTGGACGCCGTCGCCGACGACCGCGACGAATTCCGCCAGCCGCGCATACGCGTCCGGGGCGTCCGCGTTCATCAGGACGAGTATCTCGGTGTGCGCGGCGGGTAGCGGGTGCACGCTCAGCGGCGCGTAGAGATCCGCGAACCGGTTGCCCGGACCACGGTGGCGCGCATGGAAATCCAGGTAGTTGCCGAGGAACCGGACGAACGAGTCCTCGGTGGTGGCCGGGAGCACCAGCCGCGCGGTCGTCATGGCCGCGGGCGGCCGCGGAAGTGCCCGTTCCGGCTCCTCGCCGCCGTCCGGAGACCGCAGCAGGAATCGAGTGACCACGCCGTAATTGCCGCCGCCACCGCCGGTGTGCGCCCACCACAGTTCCGGATGTGGGCCGTCCCGGGTCGCTACCACCGGCCGGACCGTGCCGTCCGCCGTCACCGTGACGACCTCCACGCCGTACAGGTGATCGGCGACCAGGCCCAGTCGCCGCGACAGTGGGCCGTATCCGCCGCCGCTGATGTGCCCGCCCGCGCCGACGCCCTTGCAGATGCCCGCGGGCACGGTGACGCCCCACCGCGCGAGGGCCGAATACACCGCGCCCAGTTCCGCTCCCGCGCCGATGGAGTAGGCGCGGTGCCCTGCGTCCCAGCGGATCTCGGTCATTGGGCTCAGATCGATCAGCCCCTGTGTCGCGGGGTCGTCGACGAAGCCGTCGAAGCAGTGCCCGCCGGACCGGACCGCGATCCGCAGGCCGCCGTGCAGGCACCGCGCCACCGCGTCGGCGACCTGATCGGTCGTTTCCGGTACGTAGATCCGGTCGGGTCGCGCGACGAAACGCCGGTTGTATCCGCGCCGGGTCAGCGCGGCGTATTCGGACTCCCCCGGCAGCACTACGCGAGGTTCCGACGCACGCGCTGCCGGTGCTCCGGCGAGCGCGGCGACACCACCGACTGCGACACCACCGACGAACCGACGACGCGACAACGACATTCAACGCCCCCTTCGCGCGACAACCATCCGGCAACGACCTCCGGCAGACGTGCGCCCGACCACCGCTCCCTCACCGCGACTGCCGCGCCACACCCCGGGCGCGCAGCTCACCGCGTCAGCCGCCCGGCCCACTCCGCAAGGCTTGCCCGGCCTCGCGTGACCACAAACCTGTCGACAACGTGCCACCGGCCCCGGCGGGCCACCGAGTCGGCAGCCCGTGCAATGGTGCGGCGACCGCACCGACCGCGTGATCGCTACTGCCCCACGCGTTCCCAGCCGCGCGGCGGGCGGTGCGTGCCCAATGCCTCGTCGCGGCTGCGATACACGATGTACGGCCTGGTCAGGTAGGCCACCGGGGCCGACCACACGTGCACCAGACGACTGAACGGCCAGAACGCGAACAGCGCACACGCCGCCAGGGCGTGCAACTGGAATCCCAACGGCGCGCCTGCCATGAGCTCGGGTTCGGGCCGGAAGTAGAAGATCGACCGGAACCAGGGCGACACGTCCTGCCGGTAATCGTGCACCTGTCCGCTGAGTGTGTAGTACAGCGTGGTGCCCAACCCGAGCGCGAGGCCGAGTGCGAGCAGCAGGTACATCACCTTGTCGTTGCGGGTGGTGGCCGAGAACACCGGACCGACCGTGCGCCGCCGGTAGATCAGGATCGCCAGACCCAGCACGGTCGCCACGCCCGCGACGGTCCCCAGCGTGAACGATATCGCGTGATATGCGCTCTCGCTCACACCGATCGCCTCGGTCCACGACTCCGGAAGCACCAGTCCCAGTACGTGTCCCAGCACGACAAGCACGATCCCGTAGTGGAACAGCGGGCTGCCCAGCCGCAACAGCCGGTTCTCGTACAGCTGCGACGAGCGGGTGGTCCAGCCGAACTTGTCGTACCGATACCGCCACACGTGCCCGACCAGACAGACACCCAGCGCCGCGTACGGGACGGCGACCCACAGCAGAATATCCGTGGCCGTCATCGTCGTCCTCCGATCGGCGCGGGCATGTACGACGGCGGCGCGAACGGCTCGAGCCCGACCTCCTCCCCCGGCGGCCCCTCGGCGATCAGGCGGGCGAGGACATCGCGGTCGCGGCCGGGCAGCGAAGGCAGCGTGGCGGCGACGGATTCGAGCACGCCCGCCCACGGCGACCCGGCCTCGCGCAGGCCGAGCCGCATCAGCTCCACAGCGACCCGGTACTCGGTCAGCAGCTCGAGCCCCACTTCGGGGTGCGCGGCGGCGAACTCCAGCACGACGGCGAGGTGGTCGGGCAGTTCGGTGTCGTCGAGGACGAGGCCCGACGCCCGGTACGCCTGTTTGAACCGCAGCAGCGCCAGCCCGCGCTTGCGGGTGTCGCCGTACAGGAAGTAGGTCAGGTAGGGGCTGAATCGTTTGCGGTGGTCGAAGGTGTCGACGTATTCGGTTGCCAGCGTGAGGGGTGCGGTGCTGTCGAAGTGGTGCAGCAGCGACCGCAACGGTGCGGCGACCGCCGTCGGCAGCGCGCCGACCGCCTGCTCGATCACAGCGCGCCGCGCCGGAGGGGTCTCGTCCGGATAGCCGAGCAGCAGCGACTGCACCTGCCAGGCGGCGGCGCGCTGCGTGGTCGTGAGGTTCATTTGCGGTGCCTCCCTCCGGTTCTGGGTGGCAGCAGTCCCTCCGGTGTGCCGCGGCCGTCCCAGTTGAGCAGATTGACGCGGCCGGACTTGCCGACCGGTGCGGATTCGGTGTCGCTGGTCTGGCGATCGCGCAACATCCGGAAGTTCTCCACCGCGACCGGTGTCGTGCCGCCGGAACTCTCGCCGAACGGCCCCCACCCGTCCATGCCCGGTCCGCCGTCGTAGTCCAGGCTGCAGCCGGTGGCCGACTCCTCCAGTCCGCGGGCCTGTTCGGCGTGCGCGGCCGGGATCACATAGCGCTCATCGTATTTGGCGAGGGCCAGCAGGCGGTACATGTCGTAGAGCTGTTCGGCACTCATGCCCACCCGCTCGGCGATCTCCGGGCGGGTCTCGCGGCCGAGGTTGATGTCGCGCAGGTAGCTACGCATGGCGGCGAGTCTGCGCAGCACCGCCTCGACCGGGGCGATGTCCCCGGCGGTGAACAGTTCCGCCAGATATTCGACCGGGATCCGCAGCGCCTCGATGGCGGCGAACAGATTGTCGTGCTGCTCCGCGTCGTGCCCGGTCTCGCGCAGCACATCGACCACCGGTGACAGCGGCGGGATGTACCAGACCATCGGCACCGTGCGGTATTCCGGATGCAGCGGCAGGGCCACCCGGTAGGTGTTGATCAGCGCGTACACCGGCGAACGCTGCGCGGCCTGGATCCAGTCACGCGGAATGCCCGCCCGCTCGCACGCGGCGATCACCTCGGGGTCGTTCGGGTCGAGGAAGGCGTCGCGCTGCGCCGGGTACAGGTCGTGCTCGTCGGGCGTGCTCGCGATGTCGAGCACCTTGTCGGCGTCGTAGAGCATGAGCCCGATGTAGCGCAGGCGTCCCACGCAGGTCTCCGCGCACACCGTCGGCAACCCGACCTCCGTGCGTGGAAAGCAGAACGTGCACTTCTCCGCCTTGCCGGTGCGGTGGTTGAAGTACACCTTCTTGTACGGGCAGCCGGACACGCACATCCGCCAGCCCCGGCACCGGTCCTGATCCACCAGCACGATGCCGTCCTCGCTGCGCTTGTAGATCGCACCGGACGGGCACGACGCCACGCAGGAGGGATTGAGGCAGTGCTCGCAGATCCGCGGCAGGTAGAACATGAAGGTCTGCTCGAACTCCAAGCGCACCTTGTCGCCGAGCTCGGCCAGCAGCGGGTCGCGGCGCGCGAGTTCCGGTGCGCCGCCGAGGTTGTCGTCCCAGTTGGCCGACCAGGTGACCTTCGTGTCCTGCCCGGTGAGCAGCGACTTGGGCCGCGCCACCGGGGTGTGGCGCTGCACGGGCGCGGAGGTGAGGGTGTCGTAGTCGTAGGTCCACGGCTCGTAGTAGTCGGCGAGTTCGGGCAGGATCGGGTTGTCGAAGATGGTGAGCAGCTTGCGCAACCGCCCGCCGCCGCGCAGCCGCAGCCGCCCGCGCCGATCCAGCGTCCAGCCGCCGCGCCAGCGCCGCTGATCTTCGTAGGTGCGCGGATACCCTTGTCCCGGACGAGTTTCCACGTTGTTGAACCAGACGTATTCGACGCCGGCGCGGTTGGTCCAGGTCTGCTTGCAGGTCACCGAGCAGGTGTGGCAGCCGATGCATTTGTCGAGGTTCATCACCATCGCCAGCTGCGCCATGGGTTTCATCGCACGCACCTCCTGGTCTGCCGGTTCGAGACGGTGGCGGGCATCAATACCGCACCTGCTGGTCGCGGCGGCGGATGACGGTGATCTCGTCGCGCTGATTGCCGGTGGGGCCGAGATAGTTGAAGGCGTAGGACAATTGGGCGTAGCCGCCGATGAGGTGGGTGGGTTTGATCAGCAGCCGGGTCAGCGAGTTGTGGATGCCGCCGCGCTGCCCGGAGGTCTCCGCGATCGGCACGTCCACCACTCGATCCTGGGCGTGGTGCATGTACACGGTGCCCTCGGGCATCCGGTGTGATACGACCGCCCGCGCCACCACCACCCCGTTGCGGTTCACCGCCTCGATCCAATCATTGTCCGCGACACCGATTTTCGCTGCGTCGCGATCGGACATCCAGATGGTGGGGCCGCCGCGGGACAAGCTCAACATGAGCAAGTTGTCCTGGTACTCGGAGTGGATCGACCACTTCGAGTGCGGGGTCAGGTAGCGCAGGGCCAGCCCGTGCGGTCCGGTCGCGCCGGGCGTGGGCTCGGCGAACAGCGCGGTCATGTTCAGCGGCGGGCGGAACACCGGGAGCTGCTCCCCCAGCTCGGCCATCCAGTCGTGATCGAGGTAGAAGTGCTGGCGTCCGGTCAGGGTGTGCCAGGGCTTGTGCCGCTCCACGTTGAGCGTGAACGGCGAATAGCGGCGGCCGCCGGACTCCGAGCCCGACCACTCGGGCGAGGTGAGCACCGGCACCGGCGCGGACTGGGTGTCGGCGAAGGAGATCCGGGTGCCCTCGTGCTCGGCGGCCAGGTCCGCGAGCCGGGTGCCCGTGCGCCGCTCCAAGGTTCGGAAGCCCTGCGTGGCCAGGCGGCCGTTGGTGGTGCCGGACAGGGCCAGGATCGCCTCGCAGGCGTCGATGTCGCGTACCAGGCGGGGGCGGCCGTCGGCGAGACCGCCACGCACGGCGCCGTTCTTGTCGATCAGGTATTCGACCTCGTGCCGCACATCGAAGGTGACGCCCTTGGTGGCGGCGCCCAGCGAATCCAGCAGCGGGCCCAGCGCCGCCATCTTCGTGGCCACCGCCGGGTAGTCGCGCTCCACGGCGATCAGCTTCGGCATGGTCCGGCCCGGAATCGGTTCACACTCACCGGCTTTCCAGTCCCGGACCACGCCGTGCGGGTTGGCCAGCTCGTCGGGGGTGTCGTGCTGCAGCGGCGCCGCCACCACGTCGGTGCGCTTGCCGAGATGGTCGAAGGCCAAGCGGCTGAACGCTTTCCCGATGCCCTGGAAGGCGTCCCAGTCCGTGCGGGCCTGCCAGGGCGGGGCGATCGCCGGGGAGAACGAGTGCACGAAGGGATGCATGTCGGTGGTCGACAGATCGTACTTCTCGTACCAGGTCGCCGCGGGCAGCACCACATCGGAGTACAGCGTGGTGCTGGTCATCCGGAAGTCCAGGGTCAGCAGCAGATCCAGCTTGCCGACCGGCGCCTCGTCGTGCCATCGCACCTCGCGCGGGCGGGCCTCCGGCGGCGCCTGCTCCGCGCGCAGCGACGACTGCGCGCCGAGCATATGTTTCAGGAAGTACTCGTCCCCCTTCGCCGACGAACCCAGCAGATTCGACCGCCACACGCTGAGCACGCGCGGGAAGTTCTGCGGCGCGTCGGGGTCCTCGCACGCGAATCGCAGTCGGCCGGCGGTCAATTCGGACACCACGTGGTCGGCGACCGGCACGCCCGCTGCCGCGGCGTCGTCGGCCAGGTCCAGCGGGTTGCGGTCGAAGGTCGGGTAGGACGGCATCCAGCCCAGCCGTGCCGACAGCGCGATCAGGTCGGCGGTGGTCCTGCCCGCGAGCCGTCCGCCCGCCGCGGCGCCGGCGAGGGTGTCGGCGGCGAACGGGTCGTAGCGGAACTGGTCGGTGTGCAGGTACCAGTAGGCGGTCTGGATCATCTGCCGGGGCGGGCGCGACCAGTCCAGCGCGTTCGCGACCTGTGCCCACCCGGTGACCGGGCGGCACTTCTCCTGCCCGACGTAGTGGGCCCAGCCGCCGCCGTTCACGCCCTGGCAGCCGGTGAGGGTGGTCAGCGCCAGGAAGGTGCGGTAGATGGTGTCGGAGTGGAACCAGTGGTTGGTGCCCGCGCCGAGGATGATCATCGACCGGCCACGGGATTCGGCCGCGTTAGCGGCGAATTCGCGCCCGATCCGGGCGGCGGCCGCGGCCGGGACGCCGGTGATCGTCTCCTGCCAGGCGGGTGTGCCCGGCTGCGCCGCGTCGTCGTAACCGCTCGGCCAGTCGCCGGGCAGCCCCGGGCGGTGGACGCCGTACTGGGCGAGCATCAGGTCGTAGACGGTGGTGACCAGATGGCCGCCGACGGTGCGGACCGGCACGCCACGCCGGAGTGGCTGGGCGGCGCCGTCGAGGGCGTCGAATCGCGACAGCAGCACCGCGACGGAATCCTCTCCGTAGGCGGTCAGTAGCGGATCGGCTCGTCCCAGTTCGAGATTCCAGCGCCCGACGCCCGCGTCACCGTAACGGAATCCGAGAGATCCGTTGGGTACCAGCGGTTTTCCGCTGCCGTCGAGTAGTACCGTCTTGAATTCGGCGTGTTCCTCGTCGGCGAATTCCGCGAGATCGGCTGCGGTGAGGAACTTTCCGGGCCGGTAGTCGTCGCCGTCGGCGTCGAGCCGCACCAGGAACGGCAGGTCGGTATAGTGCCGCACGTAGTCGCGGAAGTACGGTTCGGTGCGGTCGACGAAGAATTCGCGCAGGATGACGTGCCCCATCGCCAGGGCCAGCGCGCCGTCGGTGCCCGGGTGCGGGGCCAGCCATTCGTCGGCGAATTTCACATTGTCGGCGTAGTCGGGGGCGACCGCGATCACCTTCTGCCCGCGGTAGCGCGCCTCGGCCATCCAGTGCGCGTCGGGGGTGCGGGTCACCGGCACGTTGGAACCCCACATGATCAGATATCCGGCATCCCACCAGTCGCCGGACTCCGGCACGTCGGTCTGGTCGCCGAACACCTGCGGTGCGGCGACCGGCAGGTCGGCGTACCAGTCGTAGAACGACAGCATCACCCCGCCCAGCAGCGATACGAATCGCGATCCGGCCGCGAACGACACCATCGACATCGCCGGAATCGGGGAGAATCCCGCGATCCGGTCCGGCCCGTAGGTCTTGATGGTGTGCACGTGCGCCGCGGCGATCAGTTCGGTGGCCTCGTCCCAGGTGGCGCGGACCAGTCCGCCGCGCCCGCGCAGGCTCTTGTACCGCCGCGCCGCCTCGGGATCCTCGACGACGGCGGCCCACGCGTCGACCGGATTTCCCGTGCGCGCCTTGGCTTCCCGGTACATCTCCAGCAGCGCGCCGCGGATGTACGGGTAGCGCACGCGGGTCGGCGAGTAGGTGTACCACGAGAACGCCGCACCCCGCGGGCAACCGCGCGGCTCGTATTCCGGACGGTCCGGGCCGACCGACGGATAGTCGGTCTGCTGGGTCTCCCAGGTGATGATGCCGTCCTTGACATACACCTTCCAGGAACAGGATCCGGTGCAGTTGACCCCGTGCGTGGAGCGCACCACCTTGTCGTGTGCCCAGCGGTCACGGTAGAACTCGTCGGCTCGGCGCCCGCCGACCTGGTAGAGCGTCCGCTTGTCCGGTGACACCTCGGCCCGGGTGAAGAACCGGCGCGTCCCGATCAGGGCGTCGGTGAGTTCGCCGTCCAGTTGCACCATGCGCACGCCTCCCTCGAGGACTGCCGACCGGCGACGCCGCAAAGCGCGCGATCGAACACCAACCGCACGAACGGTGCGAACGTTACCCGCGCCCGGCGGGACCCAGCGGCATTTGCGCGGCGACTTTCCGGCGCACGCCGGGAATCAGCCGGTCTTCGGCTCGGTGCGCAGCAAGCCGTGAATGCCGACGGCGCGCTCCTGAGCTGCCGCCCGGTCCAGGCGTACCGCCGCCTGAATCTGGATGGCGCCCAAGGCGATCTGGCCCAGTCCGACCGGAAACGACAGCGCGGGGAGGGTTTCGATGGGCCAGATCATCAGCAGCACCCCGGCCGCCACGACGAGCACACCGTAGCGCTCGAAGCGCCCGCCGTGCGGCATGTCGTCGGTCCAGACCGCCACGACGGCCTGCACGACACCGTGCGCGACCCAGCCCATGCCGACCGCCAGCGCCAGCACCGACGGCCAGTCCCCGCTCTGCAGGCACCACGTCGCCAGCAGCAGCGCCAGCAGCGCCGTAGCGAATTCGAGCAACCGCAGTCCGCCCGCGATGCGCGCCCGGAACGCCACCGTGAGCTGCCACAGCGCCGACAGCACCAGGCAGGCCCCGAACAGCGCCCCGGCCACCGGCGCCGATTTGCCGGGCCAGACCAGAATCATCACCCCCAGCACCGACGATCCCATGCCGATCGCCAGCGCCACCGGCCACGCATCGCCGGCGAACATATCCGTACGCCCCGCGAGTCGGAGAGTGGGCATAGCACAATGATATGACTCCGCGCGGTCGGTAACCGATTATTTGCGAGATTTCCGACCAAATGCTGGTCGCGGCTATGGAGGGTCGGAACGAGGCGGGTGGATCGGGGCGAAATTCGGGGTTCTACCGGATGTGCGCGGGAGTGATCGTTCCTACCGTCTGCTCATGCGTTCGAGTCTGCTGCTGCTCGGGGTCGCGGCACTGGCCGTGGCCGGTTGTTCCGCCGACACCGCCACCGAGTCCACATCCTCCCCCGTACCCGCAGCTCGCGTCGAGGCCGTCCGTGGCGATCTGGACGAATTGATCCGTGCGGGGGCGGTCGGGGTGATCGCCACCGTGACCGACAACGGACGGTCGGTGACGCTCACCGCGGGCGCCGCGAATGCCGAGACCGGCCAACCCATTCCGGCCGAGCCGCCGCAGCACGTGCGGGTCGGCAGCATCGCGAAGTCGTTCGTCGCCGCCATCGTGCTGCAGCTGGCCGACGCCGGGCGCGTCGATCTCGACGCACCGGTCGACACCTACCTGCCCGGTGTGCTCACCGGCGACGGTATCGACGGCCGGGTCATCACCGTGCGCCAGCTCCTCCAGCACCGCAGCGGGCTGCCCGAATTGACCGAGAATCCGGAGATCGACGAGGACCTGGCAGCGCGGACCGGGCGCACCTTCACGCCCGGCGAGGAGATAGCCATCGCATTGCGGCGGTCGGCCGATTTCGTGCCCGGCAGCCGATACGAATACAGCAATACCAATTTCATCGTCGCCGCGATGGTGGTCGAGCGCGTGACCGGGCGCGCTTACACCGACGAATTGCGTGACCGGATCCTGCATCCGCTGCGGTTGACCGGAACGTATCTGCCGCCCGCCGGGGAGCTGGACCTGCGCGATCCGCATCCGCACGGCTACGCCGAGGTCGACGGCCGACGTGTCGACGCCTCGCGGATCGAACCGTCGGTGCCGTGGGCGGCGGGCGGTCTGGTGTCCACGGGCGCCGATCTGAATCGCTTCTACTCCGAACTGGCCGCCGGACGGGTGGTGCCGCCCGCCCGGCTGCGGCAGATGCTCGACGGCGGGCCCACCGGTCCCGAGGGGCCGAACTACGGGCTCGGCGTCATGTACGGCCCGCTGCCGTGCGGCGCGGAATTCGTCGGGCACTTCGGCGGGATCCACGGCTTCCTGGCGATCTCGGGAGCGACGCGGGAGGGCCGCGCGCTCACGGTGTCGATCACCGGTGGTCTGCCCGAGGAGAGGATCGATCCGAACCGCCTGCTGGCGCACGGCCTGTGCCGATGACCGCCGGGGCGGGTTACCGTGGTGGACACAGCGTTTCGAGCGCTGTGCCGCACCGCTGCGGCATGTCGGAAGGACTGCCTCGTGACCAGCACGTACCCGCCGGGCCCTCGGCTTCCCAGGGCGATTCAGACCGTGCTGTACACCCGGCGGCGCGGCGCGTACGTGTCGGCTCTGGCCCGCCGCTACGGCGACGTCTTCACGGTGCGGATGGTGCCGCCCTACGCCGAGCGGCTGGTAGTGTTCTCGCGGCCGGAGCACATCCGGGAGATCTTCGCGGGTGATCCGGCGGATCTGCATGCGGGCGAGGGCAATCGGGTGCTCGGCGCGATCATGGGCGAACACTCGCTGCTGCTGACCGACGAGGCCGAGCACGCTCGCGCGCGGCGGCTGCTGATGCCCGCCTTCACCGGGTCGGCGCTGCGCGGCTACCGGTCCCTCGTGGAAGCCATCACCAAAGCCCAGGTCGACAGCTGGTCCACCGGGACGCCGCTGCCCACCCTGGACCGGATGAACCAGCTCACCCTCGAGGTGATCATGCAGGTGGTGTTCGGGATGACCGATAAGCACCGGCGCGACGAACTGGCACCGCTGCTGCGCCACATCATCGACATCAACCCGATCGTGTTCTTCGGCTGGAAATATCCGCGGCTGCAGCGCTTCGGGCCGTGGAAACGCTTCCGCGACAACCAGAACGCCATCGACGAACTGCTCTACGCCGAGATCACCCGCCGCCGCGGGCATCCCGATCTGGACCAGCGGGCGGATGTGCTGTCCCGGCTGCTCGCGGTCGGTTCCGGTGCCGACCCGGCCGACGCCGCACTCACCGACGCCGAGCTGCGTGACCAGCTCATCACCCTGCTGCTGGCCGGGCACGAGACGACCGCCTCGGCGCTGTCGTGGGCATTTCACGAACTCGCCGCCGACCCGGTGGCACAGGACCTGGCGCGCCGGGCGGCCGCCGAGGGCGACGACAAGTACCTGGAAGCGGTGCTGAAGGAGGCGATGCGGCTGCGCCCGGTCATCGGCGGCGCGGTGCGGCGACTCACCCGCGACGTGACCATCGCCGGGCTGGACCTGCCGCGCGGTACCGTCGTGTCCACCTCCATCGTGCTGGCGCATCAACGGCCCGACAACTATCCCGACGCCGCCCGCTTCCGCCCCGGCCGCTTCCTCGACGGCAGCGTCGCCGCCCACACCTGGCTCCCGTTCGGCGGCGGTGTGCGCCGCTGCATCGGCGCCGGCTTCTCCCTCATGGAAGGCACCGTCGTGCTGCGCGAGGTGCTGTCGCGCTACACCCTCGCCCTGCCGCCCGGCGCCACTACCGAGCGCGGCCGAATCCGCAATATCACCAACGTCCCGGCCGGCGGCGCCCCGGTCGTGCTGACCGCGGTCGACGGTCGGCAGAGCGCGCCCGCTAGGTGACCATCGGTTCAGTGCAAATACGAGGCGCCGTTCACGTCCAGCACGGCGCCGGAACTCCAGGCCGCCTCGGGCGAGGCGAGGTAGCGGACGGCCGCTGCGATCTCGCCCGGCTCGGCGACCCGGCCGAACGGGCTCTGCGCCCGCACCTGGTCGGTGACGCGGTGGGCGACTCGCTCGGTCGCGACGAATCCCGGCGCGACCGATGCCACCGCGATGCCGTGCGGTGCCAGCGAGACGGCAAGCGACTGGCCGAGGGCCTGCACCGCCGCCTTGGTCGCACCGTATGCGGGATGGTCCGGCTCGCCCCGGAACGCACCGCGCGAACCGACGTTCACGATGCGTCCCGCTACCCCCCGCTCGATCATGTGGCGGGCCACGCCGTAGGACACGTGCGCGGTGCCCAGGAGGTTGACGTCCACCGTCTGGCGCCAGATTCGTTGCCAGTCTTCGAAATTCGTCGTCGGCAGCGGATGCGGGAGGTTGATCGCGGCGTTGTTCACCAGCACGTGCACGGTCCCCAGCGCGGCCACGACGGTGTCGACGAGGGCCTGTGCTCCGGCCGGTGTCCCGATGTCACCACCGACGACCACATGGCCGTCGCCCGGCAGACTCGCCCGCGTCCGCTCGGCTTCGTCCCGGCGCGACGAATAGTGCACCGCGACTCGGTCACCACCCTCGGCGAAGGCCGTAGCGATCGCCCGCCCGATTCCCCGAGAAGCTCCTGTCACCAGAATTCCACGCCGCAACACCATGGTCCGAGCCTCGCACACCGCCGTTCGCGCCTCTCAGGCGTCCGGCTCCGCTGTCGGTGCGGTACGCCGTAACGTTGTGTGCTGTGGCTCGGTCGGGATATGCGTTGTTGTTCACGTTGTGCGCCTTTGCCTCCGCTGCCGTTCCCGCGCACGCCGATCCGGAGGCGCCGGGGGTGCGATTGCTCGGTGAGCAGGTGGTACCGCACAGGCTGGAGTTCAGGGGAACCACGGTGGGTGGGTTGTCGGGTATCGACTACTCCGCACGGTCCGGGGAGTATGTGCTGATCAGCGATGACCGGTCGGCGAGGAATCCGGCACGGTTCTACACGGCGCGAATTCCGGTGGACGGCAACGGCGTGGGCCCGGTCGAGTTCACCGCCACTCGTCCGCTCCGGATGCCCGACGGTGGCATGTACCCGATGGGCGATGTCGATCCCGAGGACATCCGGGTCGATCCCTGGACCGGTGACTACGTGTGGAGTCAAGAGGGTGAGCGCGCCGGTACCGTGCTCACCGACCCTTCGATCCGGGTCGCCCACCCCGACGGCGGCTTCGCCGCGGAGCTGCCGATTCCGGACAGCGAACGCATGCGGCCGGATTCGGGCCCGCGAACCAACGCCGTGCTCGAGGGCCTCACCTTCGCGGCGGGCGGTGCGCTGATCGTGAGTTCGGTGGAGGGTCCGCTGCTGCAGGACGGTCCGAACCCAACGGCGACCTCCGGCGGGCTCACTCGGATCACGGTGCAGGCGCGCACCGGTCCGCTGCTCGCGCAGTACGCCTACCCCTTGGACCCGGTCTTCGCCGAGGGGCGCGGCACCAACGGCATCGCCGCGATCCTCGCCGCCGACCCGGTCGAGCCGACGAAATACCTTGTGCTGGAACGCTCCTACGTCGAGGGTGTCGGCAACAGGATCCGCATCTACGACACGGACTTCGCCGGGGCCACCAATGTTCTCGACGCGCCGCTGGAGCAGGCCCGCCCCGTCGGCAAGCGGCTGCTCGTCGATCTCGCCGAATTCGGGCTCACCGAGATCGACAATATCGAGGGCATGACGTGGGGACCGCGGCTTCCCTCCGGCGAGCGCACGCTGGTCCTGGTCAGCGACGACAACTTCTCCGGCGACCAGATCACGCAAGTTGTCGCGCTCGCCGTGCGCTGACAGCGAGCGGCATCAGGCGAAGGCGAGTACGGCGAGACCGAGCAACGCACCCCCGAAGACGACGGTGTTGCGCACGGTCTGCAAGGTCCAGGTCCATCGGGGGAAGCCGGATTCGGCGATCCGGAGCAGGGCGGGGACGTCGACGCGGGCCAGTTCCGGGTCGTTCTTCCTGCCGAAGGCCGCCCGCACCGACCGTACCGCCGTCAGGTTGCTGTAGACGATGACGCAGTTGCCGAGGAACAACAGGGCCAGGACGGCCCAGTTGACCGGGCGCATCCAGCCGAAGCCCGCGAGCGTGAGGCCCGCTGTGAGCACGAGCAGGACGGCGATGCCGCCGGGCGCCCACCACTCGTGGCCGCTGGCGTCGAAGCGCAGGCCGTTCTCGCGCAGCGCGGTGGTGCGGACGCCTTGCCGGGCGAGTTCCTGCTCGGCCTGAGCCATCGCGGCAGTGCCGTAGCAATTGCGCACGATCGGCATGCTCACGAAAGCGGCGGCGGCGATGACCTCGACGGCGGCGATCACGGTGTTCATATCGGTTCTCCTGCTTCTCGAGCCGCCGTCCCGGCAACCCTCTTGAACTTTGTGCAAGAGGAACGTACCGCATCACTTGAACTAAGTGCAAGTCATCTTGAACTTTGTGAAACGCCTTGATCGACCCCTATGGTGAGACCATGGCGCGCGACAGCCTCACCCGCGAACAGATCGTCCGGACCACCATCGAACTCCTCGACGAGGAGGGGCTGGACGGGCTCAATATGCGCAGCCTCGGCAAACGCCTCGACGCGGCGGCGACCGCGATGTACTGGCACGTCCAGAACAAGGACAATCTGGTCCGATTGGCGACCGACGAGGTCTGGGGCGAGATCGACCTGCCCGATCCGAGCGACGTGGATTGGCGCACCGCCGCCGAGACCACCGCCACCGGCATGTACGCGATGATCACCCGGCACCCGTGGGTCGTGCAGGCGCAGGCGGGGTATCTGCTGTACGGCCCCAACATTTCTCGTCATCACGAGCATGTGCTCGGCGTTTACGAGAAAGCCGGTTTCGACGAGGCGGAGGCCGATCGGGCCGCCGCCGCGGTGTTCATGTTCGTGCTCGGCAATGCCGTCGGCGCGTCCGCCGATATCGCCGTCAAGCGACGGCTCGCCCACAGCGGTGACGACGCGGAAGTTCGACTCGCCGCGGCGATGTCGGAGGCGACCGACATCGCCGCGCGACACCCGCGCCTGCGCAGCCGTATCGAACGCGCCGCGGCCACCGAGCACAACGCCGCCCCGGCGGCCAGCTTCGAATTCGGGCTCGCCGCACTACTGGACGGGCTGCGGGAGCGGGTCGAGAATCGTACCGCGACGGCCTAGGTCTGTGATGCTGTCCGGTCCGGGCTGGTGGACTGCTGGACCATCGCGGCCGGACCCCTGAACGGCGTCACCTTGACCGCGCGCCCGCCTGCCGGTCAGTCTCCGGCGATGAGGGCGCGGAGGTTCGGGAGGGTGCCGATCCGCTGGGAGGCGGGGCGGTTCGGTGCGTCGGTCTGGGGTGAGCCGGTGTCGCGGAGCTCGGTGCGGATTTGGGCGGGGGTGAGCCGGGTGCCGGTCGCCGCGGCCGCGCCCTGCCGGCTCGCGACGGCTCCGACCACGATCGGGGCGGCACTGGAGGTGCCGCTGAAAACGTCTGTGTACCAGTAGTCTTCGTTGCCGCCGCCCTGCAGGTCGCCATAACCCGTGGTGGTCACCTCGCGGCCCCAGCCCTGCACGTCGAACCGGGCGCCGAAGTTCGAGAAGGGCAGGCGCGATCGTCCGGGGCCGTGGTCGCGGCCGTGCGTGCCCGGCGGCGGCGCGCCCGCGCCGACCAGCACCGCCCCGGAATCCGCGGCGCCACCCCGGAACGGGTTGCGCCACGATTGCGGGAAGTCCGCCGGGCACGTGTCGTACACAGGGTCGTCCAGGTCCTCGCCGCCGTTGCCGCCGGCCTCCACCACGACCACACCCCGGTCCACCGCGTAGCGGATCGCCGCGTGGTCGTCGGGCCACCATTCGATGGCGATGTAGCCGCGCTGATCCGGGCGGCCGGCATAGTCGAAACGTGGTCCGGGACGGTGCAATTCGAGCAGGATGATGTCGCCCGCGGTGAGCGCGTCCGCGGCGGTCCGGATCGCCGACGCCGAGCCCGGGCCGAAGAAGGACACGGCCCGGATCGAGGCCTCGGGCGCGATCCCGGTGATGCCGAACGCGTTGACGTCCCCGCTGATCACGCCCGCCACCGCGGTGCCGTGGTCGCGCCAGCCCAGATCCGTCGACGGGACGCCGCCGATCACGCCGCCCTGATTCTCGCGCAGATCTTCATGGGTGAACCGCCACGCACCCTCCACGTCCACCACGCGCACACCCGTGCCGCGACCGCCCGGCCGCGTCCAGGCCCAGCGCGCGTCGATACCGTTCGGCGCGGCATCGAGGTAGCCCTGCCGGACGGTGAATTCGGGTGTCACCGGCGGAGCGTCGGATTGCGCGCGCACCACCGAGACTCGGGCATCGACCGGGGGTTCGGCCGGTGGTTTCACGTAGGCGGCCGCCACCGCGTCGTCGGCGCGCAAGCGTTCGGCCAGTGTTCTCAGGTCCGCGGTCGGTACCTGGTCGGCGCCGTGGACGGCGAAGTAGTTCAGGAACTGAGCGCCGGTCGGCTCCGCCGGTGTTCCGTACAGGCTGTACTGCAGGCGGTCACCGGCACCGAAGATCCGGACGAGTGCCAGATCGTCGGGAAGCAGTGCGGCCAAGCGGTCTTCGGCCGAGCGGGTGGCGTCCAAGGAGACGTAATCGATGGGCGCGGCGGTGCCGTGGGTGACCACGATCAGCTCGTGCGGCGAGCGCAGGTCACCGGTCGACGCCGATCGCTCCGAACTGCTGTTCCGGTGTGCCGATGTCATGATGACAGTCAACCTGCTCGCGTCGGACCGTGCAGCCCGAATGCGGGCGATCGGCGTCGAACGGCTCCTCCACGCCTACCTGGCATGCGACGTAATCGACCGCGCCGTCAGGGTTTTCGCCACGCCCACGCGAGAGCGGCCCCCGCGGTATAACCGCAGCACAGCCCTTACCCGAGCATCGCCGCACTCTACGTCGTGGCAACCGGCCGCGCAGTCACCTTGGTCGAGTTGCTGAAGTCGACGGTGCTTCGAGGGTCAACGGCAGCGCGGAAGTGCGGGTCGCAGATACCGCCCGGTCCTGAACGCGCCCGAGCTGATAGGTCGGTACGCGGGCACGAGTTCGCGGTACTGCCCGGCCGGTGACGAGCGCGGGTGCCTTGCGGCCGCCTGGCCCTGGCGGACTGAGCTTCCACAGTTGCTGATCAAGTCCCAGGGACTGGACTGGTCGGCGCTGACCCGCAGTTGTGGGAGCGCCTTTCGCGCCTGCCGCACAGGATGTCGAGCTGGACCTCACCGGTCAGACCTGGGCGGCTCCGGCGGAGGGCATACGCTACGCGCCGTGACCGACACAAGGATGTCCTTTCGCGAGCAGCTGCTGCACCCCGATCCGGAGGTCAGGCACCGCGCTCTGCGCCCGCTGTACCACGCCGGCGACGAAGGTCACCAGCAGTGTCGAGAGCGGCTTGCGGCGGTGCTGGACCTCCTCAACGAAAAGGCCGGCGAATACCTCCACGAGTACCGGCGCGTGATCTCCCGGGTCGCCCCCGACGATTTCTCGCTCGTCATCGATGCACTCGCGCGCACCGACAACCCGCGGCTCGCCGAGTCACTCGGCGTCACAGTACACAATGGGTACGACCTGCGACCCCGCACGGCGGTGCTCGTCAGCATGGTGGCAAGCGGTTGGGCGAGTCAGGCCATCCACCAGCTGCTTTCGGGAGGACCAGAGACCCGTGACGCGACACTCGACAAAGCCCTCCTGCGTCGCCGCGCGCAGGATCTCGATGCCGCTGAGCCGCTCGAACCCGCCTTCGTCGACGAGTGCTCCTGGTACGCAGTTCCGAGCTGCGACCAGGCCGCAGTGCTCGATGCTTTTCAGCTCACCGTCGCGGCGCCGGTCGGCTTCCGCGAGGCCGCCGGGCTCTTTGATGCACAAGGCGCCCCGCCACCCGACAATGCGGTCGTCGTCACTCCGGCGTTCGACGGCTGGACCCTGCTGGTGTACAAGGGAGCCCTGGACGCGGACCTCGAAGCGCTCAGCGCCCGCTTCGGTGCGGCACACTCCTATGGCCACGGGTACCAGAGCGGCTGCGGCGACTGGTCGGACTGGACCGTCGCGGAGCAGGGCAAGGTACTGCAATCGTGCTTCTACGATCTGTACGGCAACAGCTCCATGGGTCCGGCGAGCCGCGACGAGATGCTTGCGTGGATCAACGAGCGGCGGCGACCGGCGACTCCACGACTCCTAGCCGCAGATGATCCCGCCTTCGACGGCTACAACGGCTGGGAATTCGACGCGGAATCCGTCGCACACGGCCTGTCGGTCTCGCTGCACCGGCTCGGCTCCCACACCACAGTAAAGGGAACCTCGTTGCTCTCGAGGCCGATCGAGCCATGACGACCACTTCAGCTATCGGCCGCCCGATCATCGGCAGAGCTGGACCACGCGCGTAGCGCTCATGGACCTGGTGCCACGGTTCCTACGGTCACCGGGATTTTACAAGCGTTTGATATCCGGCTCCCGGCGGCCGGACGACAGCAGTTCGTCCAGTTGCCGTTCGGCGCGTTCGGCGCGGGCGAGAGTTTGGGCGCGGGCGTCGTCGAGGGCGGCGAGGCGTGCCGCGGTCTCCGTGCGGGCCTTCTCCAGCGCTGCCGCGTGCTCGGACCGTAGTGCCGCGGTCTGCTCCGCCGCGGTGCGGCGGGTGTCGGCGAGTTCGGCTCGCACGGAAGTGAGTTCGTCGCGCACGCGGTTCAGTTCGTCGCGGGTCTCGCGCAGCGCCTGATTGCGTTCGCCGACCGCCGCCTCCGCGCGCTCGATGGCGCGTTCGGCGTCGGCCGCGCGTTGCACCGCCAGGTCTCGCTCGGCCGCTGCGGCGGTGACCTGCTGGGCCGCTTCGCGTTTGGCCCGTTCGATATCGGCGGTCGCCTTGCGGCGGGTCAGTGCGATCTCCTCGTTCGCCTGTTCGCGGGCGCGTTCGATGTCGGCGGCGGCTTCGCGGCGGGCGGTCCGCACCTCGGCCTCGGCCTCGGTGCGCGCGGCGAACACGTCGTCGGACGCCTGTGTGGTGACTCGGCCGACCTCGGCCAGCGCGTCGTCGCGGGCGGCCAGTGCCTCGGCGATGCGAGCCTCCGCTTGTTCGGCGGCGGAGGCGGCGTCCTCGGCGGCGGATTCCGCCGCGGCTCTGGCCTCTTCGGCCTCGCGGCGCGCCTGTTCGGCCGCGACGGTCGCCATCTCGGCCTCGGCGATGCGGCGGGCCGCATCCGCCTGCACGGCCTGGACCTGGGCTTCTGCGACGGAGGGGTCGGCGAGGGTGGACAGTTCGGCAACCGCGGCGTTGAGTGTGCCGTTCAGCTGGTCGGCCAGTGCGCGGAACTGACCGAGCAGTTCGTCGGCGCGCAGTCGTGCCGTGGTGACCGGGCCCTGTTGCGTCACAGTGACGTTCGCCGCCGGCGCCTCGGCCTCCTGCTGGAGCCGTTGACGTTCCCGC
Organism: Nocardia wallacei; assembly: GCF_014466955.1. NCBI lineage: Bacteria > Bacillati > Actinomycetota > Actinomycetes > Mycobacteriales > Nocardiaceae > Nocardia > Nocardia wallacei. The sequence continues at coordinate 3,851,674 of NZ_AP023396.1, forward strand.
CATGCCCGCCATCGGGTGTGCTCAGGGTGATCGCAGTATTCCGATGGCCTGCCGGGGCCGCCGTTGCGGGTGATGGATCGGGAGCACCCCGGATAGCTGCATACGTTCGACACCGGCAAATCGTAGCGTTTGTTTCGTTGGATTCGACGTATCGACACGAAACGAAAACTGTTGGAGCGGAATCGGGTCCGCCTCGCCGTAACCTCCGATAAGTGAACCTTATCGGGGGTTATAGCGCGACAGGTTCTCTCGCGACATCGCTTGAATTCCGTTTACGTTTGGTTCCTCCCAACGCAACGTAACTGCGACGGAAGGCCTCGAAAACTGTGCCCGGTAGCACCTGCGTACCAATCGGGGTGCCGATAAGGATCGTGTCACCGCCCCGCAAACCGCCTGTGGCAGTGCCTGTCTCGGTGCAGCTTGGGGCGTCTGTGGCGCGTGAGCTGAACCCCCGACGAGTCTTCAGCCGGTGAACGACTCGGGGCCGAAGCGGCCCCAGGCCACGAAGGCGGCCGCAGCGAGGTAGACGAAGTTCAACACGACGTATTTGTACTGGCCGTAGCGAGCGTGGGTGATCATCGCGCCCACCATCAACAGGATCCAGCACACGGCGGTCACCGGCACCATCACCGGTGCGATGTCGAGCATGGCGGGCAGGGTCAGACCGGCCGCGGCCAGGATCTCGAGGCCGCCAAGGGTTCTGACGAATCCGGCACCGGCGTGCTCAGTCCATCCCCCACCGGACTTTCTGCCCAGTTCGTCCAGCTTGTCCTTGGGCATGAACGCCTTGGTGGCGCCGCCGAACAGGGAGAGGACCGCAAGCAGCGCGGCAACGATCCAGAGGGCGAAGTTCATGAGCTTCCTCGAGGTTCTAAGCGGTCCGGGCGGACCCGGTGTGGCTGATGCCCGGTTGTCGACATCCCTGTCGGCTTCCAGATGGTGTAACTGGTCGGGCATCAGACACCGCCGGACCTGGGCGTGTGACACCAGGTCGACGTGACGTGCGCCACCGCACGCGCCGCCCGGCGGCGGAGTCGGGCCGAACATGACCACCGGCCTTGGCGAAGCGAGGGTGTAGCGAGCTTCGACGCGCCAGACGTCTCGTCACCTGTGGAGTGACCTGCCTCACCTCCTGTCACAGCGAACGGTCATGCGGTGTCTGGTGACCGAACCCGTGTGAACCGGAGGAGACAACCGATGACCGAACCAGGCAGGGCAAGTGGAGAGTCCATGAAGGCCGTGCGATACCACTCCTACGGTGGAAGTGATGTTCTGGTGTACGAGGAGGCAGACCGCCCTGTCTCGGCGGCGGGTCAGGTGGTGGTGCAGGTGGCAGGCACCTCATACAACGACGCGGACGCCGGGCTCCGCGCGGGCTTTCGACAAGACGTTGCCCCGGTGACCTTCCCGCATATTCCGAACGTCGACATGGCCGGCGTCATCACCGAGGTCGGCGATGGCGTGGCCGGCTGGAGCGTCGGGGACGCGGTGGTCGCGGTCCTGCCGGTGACCGCGCCCGGCGCGGCCGCCGAGTACGTCGCCGCGCCCGCCGAGATACTGGCTTCCGCTCCCCGCACTGTCGAGCTCGCAGACGCTGCGGCCCTCCCGCTGGTCGGGCTCACGGCTTGGCAATCATTGTTCGAACACGCCGAGCTGAAACCGGGGCAGCGTGTCCTGATCAATGGTGCGGGCAGCGCGGTGGGCGGGTACGCCGTCCAGCTCGCTGTGCAGGCCGGTGCCACTGCGACCGCGACTGCCGGCCCGCGCAGCCGTGACCGCATTCGCTCCTACGGCGCGCAGCGGATCATTGACTACACCGAAACTCCTGTCGTGCAGGCGGTGGCCGGGCAGCGGTTCGACGTGGTGCTGAACCTGGCGCCCAGCAGCCCGGAGGAGAACATGGAGTTGACGAACCTGGTCGCCAACGGTGGGGCATACGTCAGTACGACCACTCCGGTCCCGCGGGATGTCGGACGCGGGGTGCGGGCAGTGCGGCCCTTCGCGTACAGCGACGCCGCACAGCTCGCCACGCTGGTCGCTCACGTCGATGCCGGAGATCTGGAGATCGCGGTGGCCGAGCGGCTGCCATTGTCTGAACTGCCCACTGTCCATGCTCGCGCGGCCGAACGGATCGCCCATGTGGCCGAGCTGGCCGCCCGCGTCGAGGGCCGAGAGCTGGGATTCGAAGTGGCCGCCCAACTGCGGGCCGAGGCGAACACTATCGACGTTCGCGCCGCCGGTGGAGAGGTAGTCGGCAAGGTCGTCTTAACCCCCTGACCCGAGCGGCATCAGTTGTGGGATTCCACCGCTACCAACGAAGAGGACATTGCAGTGAACACGCATCGCCGCGTGAGGGCCTTCGGCGGCTATACCACTGACCCAGCGACAGAGGTATTCCTCGCCCATCGCAATCTGCTGTTCACCATCGCCTACGAAATGCTCGGATCGGCAGCCGACTCTGAAGACGTCCTGCAGGAGACATGGCTGAGGTGGAGCAGGATCGGCGTCGCACAGGTGAGTGATGAGCGCGCTTACCTGGTTCGGATCACGACCCGCCAAGCGCTCAACCGGTTGCGCACGATGAACCGCCGCAAGGAGTCCTATGTCGGCTCCTGGCTGCCCGAGCCGCTGATCACCGCTCCGGATGTCGCCGAGGATGTCGAACTCGCGGAGAGTATTTCGATGGCGCTGATGCTAGTGCTCGAGACGCTGTCACCGACCGAGCGCGCCGTATTCGTATTGCGTGAGGTCTTCGATATCAGCTATGACGAGATCGCGGCGGCGGTAGACAAGACCCCGGCGGCAGTGCGCCAGATCGCGCACCGCGCCCGCCGCCACGTCGATGCCCGGCGTTCCCGCGCGTCGGTCTCCGCGAGTCAGATCCGCGTCGTGCTGGAGTCGTTCCAGCGAGCGCTGCAAGCCGGAGATCCGCAGGGTCTGCTCGATGTCCTGGCTCCGGAAGTCGTCCTGATCGGCGATGGTGGTGGCATCAAGCAGGCCGTGCCGCAGCCGATTACCGGATCCGACAAGTTGACTCGCTTCATGCTCGGCGGAATCCGCAAGCACAATGTCACCTTCACCTCCGAACTCACCATGGTCAACGGCAGTCCGGCGCTGATCTTCCGGATCGACGGTGAGATCGACGGCATCATGGCGGTCCGGCTCGAGGACGGCCGCATCACCGGCCTCTACTTCGTTCGCAACCCGGAGAAACTGACCCGCGTCGAATCCGAGACCCCACTGAGCCTGCGCTGAATATCGGACCACTGCGGCTGACGCCAGATTCCGCAGGTTCCTAGCTTGCTAGCATGCTAGCATCGGCGGGTGGGTGACGAGGATGTGAAGCAGTTCAACGTCTATCTGCCGGTCGGGTTGATCAAGCAGGTGAAGATTCGGGCCATCGAATCGGGGATGTCGCTGTCGGCGCTGGTTGCCGCGGCGCTGCGGGACTATCTCGACGATGCCCATCAGCAATCGCAGACGGGGAAGGATTGATATGACGACCGAAGGCATCGAGGCCGTGTTCTTGGAGACGCACAACTGGGGAAAGACCGCGAGGTTCCTTCAGGGATTGGGGTTCGAGGTCGAGTTCGAGACCGACCACAACTCCGGCCAGTTTCGTAACAGTGACGGTCCGTACGTGTTCGTGGCGGAGGTGGCCCCCACCCAGGAGCCGCGGGTGCAGTTGGTGTTGAAGGCCGAAGGCACCGATCAGCGTCCGGGTAGCGATGTCGAGATTGTCACCGAATTCGAGCCGACCCATTTCGGGACTCGGGAGATGACGGTGCGCGATCCCGACGGCCGATTGTGGAGCCTGCAGGCTCCCGGGCAGGAGTGACCGCCGTGCCTGTCGAAGTCCAGCCCGACAGCACGGCCGTGCGCACCGCGCTGTGGCGCGCGATGCATCTCCGAAAGGATTCGCCGCCTTATGTTTTCGAGGACGAGATCGGGCTGCGCCTGGTCGAACCGGAGGACGGCTGGCAGGATCGGCCGGACATGGATCCGGCGCTCACCGCCCCGATGCGGGCCGGAATCCTGGCCCGAGCGCGGTTCATCGAGGATCTGGTCGCCGAACAGGCAGCACGCGGGGTCGACCAGTACGTGCTGCTCGGTGCCGGTCTGGACTCCTTCGCGCAGCGCCGTCCGGAGTCGGCCGCAGGACTCACGGTGTTCGAGGTCGATCAGCCGGGACCGCAGGCGTGGAAGCGGCGGCGGCTCGAGGAGCTCGGTTTCGGGATACCGCCATGGCTGCGGCTGGTGCCGGTGGATTTCGAGGCGCACTCCTGGTGGGATCGGCTGACCGACGCCGGCTTCGATCCGGGGCGACCGGCCGTCGTCGCCTCCACGGGCGTCAGCATGTACCTCACCCGGGAAGCGAACATCGCTACGCTCCGCGAGATTTCCCGGCTCGCGCCGGGTTCCACGCTGGCCACGACGTTCATGGTGCCGATGGAACTCATCGGCCCGGACGAGCAGCGGCTACGCGGGTTCGCCGAACAGGGCGCCCGCTCCTCCGGCACACCGTTCATCAGCTTCTTCACGCCCGAGGAGATGCTGGCCCTGGCCACGGAAGCGGGATTCCCCGCCGCCCGCCACGTCGCACCGGACGAGCTGATCGGCCGATACTTCGCCGGCCGACCCGACGGGCTGCTGCCCGCCTGGTCCGAGCAGATTCTGGTGGCGACCACCTGAATTCACCGGTCCGGGGTGTCGGCCAAGCAGATCAGCGTCTGCTGGCCGGTGGCGACGAGTGTCCGCCGATCGGCCTGCACGCCGAACACGTCCAACCGGCACACGGTCAGGGTGCGGCCCGGCTTCACGACCTCGCCGACCGCCTCGAGATACTCGCCCGCCGCGGGCGCCAGCAGGTTGATCTTGTATTCCACCGTGAGCACCGACGCGTGCTCGGGGAACAGGGTGAAGGCCGCGTAGCCGCCCGCGCTGTCGGCGATGGCGCTGGTGGCGCCCGCGTGCACGTAACCGTGCTGCTGGCTCACCTCGGGGCGGTTCGGCAGCGCGATGTGCACGCGGCCCGGCGCGATGTGGGTGAGCCGCGCCCCGAGATGGCGCATCAGTCCCTGCCGTTCGAAGCTGTCGCGGATACGTGCCCGCATCTCGGGGCTCGCCTGGTCCTCGGTTGTCTCGTCCATCGATCTCCTCGTGCGGCCCGAACCGTTCGGACACGCCGGATCCGATGTTGCCTTGCCCGCAGCGAATCCACGGCAAGCGGGGGTCGTGTCGCACGCGCCGATCCGGATTCGACCGCGTTGTGGCGAATAGGTAAACGCCGCATGCGGATTCGCCGCCGGTGGCCGCTGGCGCGGTACTGTGGCCGACGATGAGCCCATTACCCGATTCCGTTGCCGTCGAGAGCGCTGCCGTGGCCGTGCCCGAGGCCGTGCACACCGAACTCCGCCGCGGCGTGCGCAGCGTGCTGGTGGATACCGCGGCCCTGCGCCTGGTGCGGGAACGGTTCGACGACGAACAGGCCGGTGCGCTGCGACGTTATCTGGAGGCCTCGCAGTCGCCGAATACGGTGCGTGCCTACCGCTCCGACTGGATCGGGTGGTCGGCGTGGTGTGCGGCCGAGGGACGGCAGGCGTTGCCCGCGGACCCGCTGGACGTCGCGGTGTATCTCGCGGCCGCGGCCGACACCCGCAAGCCGGGCGGCGAGTGGGCGTTCAGCGCCGCGACATTGGAGCGCAAGAGCGCCGCGATCGCGGCCGTGCACGCCGCGAACGGCCTGCCCTCCCCCACCCGCACCGATGTCGTCCGCCTGACCCTGCGCGGCATCCGGCGCACCCGCCGCACTCAGCCCAATCGCAAGCGGCCCGTCCTGCTGCACACCCTCGAGCAGCTCCTCGACGGCCTGCCCACACCGGGCTGGCCGACCGAACCGGCCCGCCGCCGCGACGCGCTGGTGCTGCTCGTCGGTTTCGCGGGAGCGTTGCGGCGCAGCGAGATCGCCGGGCTGCGTATCTGTGACGTCCGGGTCGACCTCGATCACGCGAGCGGCGAACCGGTGCTGCTGATTCAGTTGCCCGCCACCAAGACCGACCCCACCGGTGCCGCGGCGCAGCGGGTGGCACTGCCGCGCGGGAACCGGCCGCGCACCTGTCCCGTCTGCGCCTTCGCCGACTGGGTTCGATTGCGAGCGACGCACTTCCGGCACGGCACCCGGGGTTTGCGTGCCTGGCTGGACGATCGGATGGTGCCAGACACCGGCATTCACCGCTGCCATGCCTTCACCGGCACCTCGCTCACCGACCCCGACCTGCCGCTGTTCCCGACGATTTCCCGGCACGGCGGCATCGGCGCCGACGCCATGTCCGGCCGTGCCGTCGCCGAATTGGTGAAACGCTACGCCGCGCGAGCCGGTCTGGACCCGTCGCTGTTCTCCGGTCACTCCCTGCGCGCCGGTTTCGCCACCCAAGCCGCCCTCGGCGGCGCCAGCGACCGCGAAATCATGCGCCAGGGCCGCTGGTCCAACCCCCGCACCGTCCACGGCTACATCCGCACAGCAAATCCGTTGGAGGACAACGCGGTTACGAAACTGGGACTGTAACCGGCCCACCAGGAGTGTCTCCTATCCGCGTGATCCCAATCCGGAGATCAGCGAACGACATCGCAGTGCTTCAGCTTGTGCCCCCAAGGCACCTTGGTGTTCGCATCGGCCTGGGCCACAGTCTTATCCTTGCCGGTGCCGTATACGACATCACCTGTCGCTTCATTCCTTGAATTCATCAGATAGCACTTCACGGTGACGGTTTTCAACTTCGCAAATTAGAATTCAGCCCACTATCTACCGAACTCGACCGTAGTGACATTTACCGAACCGGCATAGGCCGAGGTCGAAACATGGTCATGATGGGGAGTATTCACATCTACGGCACCGTGGACGATGCCGTTCGGCTCGTGGCTGTTTACGCCAAGCATATGGCTCTCGGGACCGGTGGCGAACCGGCACATTTCTCTATGAGGGAAGACTGGTTCGACTCTTTCAAGCTGGTAACGCAGTGGTTGGAGTACAACGAGGATCTCACCACGGATGATCTCCCGGAGCGTCGGAAAGTTCTGGAAATCAGTTGCGTTTTCGATCCGGTGACGAGATCGGAGCCGGACAGATTCATCGAGAATGTGATCGATGCCGCGTTGGCGGAATTCTATGAATGTGGCGGGAACCCGAGTGTTGGTGATCCCACTTCCATACCCTGGGCCAGCTCGTCCGAAGAACTCGACGAAGAAGGTCTCGGTCGTCTCCGAAAGCAGTTTCCGGGCGTGATCGGTTAGTTCCGAACACTACTGCCGAAACGTGCGGTGGCCGACGTGACAACCGCCACGTTGTGCAAGATGGTATCCCATGGCCTGTGGTGAACTGTTCTGCGTCGTCGGTGCCCGTGACCTGGGGTATCGCGGAGCGGCTGTGTTGAATTTGCGTCGAATAGCGGTTGGTCGGATTTCGGGTTTGCGCGAAATGATGTTTTATGGCCGTTGCGGGAGGCCGATACCGTCGAATTCATGAATTGGGATTTCGAATCGGCCGCTGACCTTTCGACCGCTTTGCGGGCTGGTGACGTGAGTTCGGTGGAAGTGACCGAGGCGGCGATCGCCCGGATCGAGCGGGACGACAAGGTGGTCAACGCGATCTGTGTGCCGGACTTCGGCCGGGCGCGGAAGGCGGCACGGCGGGCCGACGAGGCACGGGCTCGCGGGGAGGATCGGCCGCTGCTCGGTATTCCGGTGACGGTGAAAGAGTGCTACAACGTCGCCGGGATGCCCACGACTTGGGGTATGCCCGCACATCGGGATTATGTGCCGACCGAGGACGCGCTGCAGGTGGCGCGGCTCGAGGCGGCGGGCGCCGTGGTGCTCGGTAAGACCAATGTGCCGCTCGGGCTGCAGGATATCCAGAGCTTCAACGAGATCTACGGCACCACCAACAATCCGTGGGATCACACTCGCACGTCGGGTGGTTCCTCCGGCGGGTCGGCGGCGGCGCTGGCGTCCGGATTCGGTGCGCTGTCCCTCGGCTCGGATCTCGCCGGTTCGCTGCGCACCCCCGCGCATTTCTGCGGTGTCTACGCGCACAAGCCGACGGTCGGGCTGGCGCCGACCCGCGGGATGGTCGCGCCACCCGCGCCCGCCCTGCCTGTCGACTTCGACCTCGCGGTCGTCGGCCCGATGGCGCGCACGGCCCGCGACCTCACCCTGCTGCTCGACGTGATGGCCGGACCGGATCCGCTGACCCACGGCGTCGCGTACGACGTGGCACTGCCGCCCGCGCGCCACGAGCGGCTGTCGGAGTTCCGTGTCCTGGTCATCGAGGACCATCCGCTCATTCCGACCGGATCGGCGGTGCGGGCGGGCGTGCACCGAGTCGCCGAGGCGCTGGCCGAGGCGGGCGCCCGCGTCGAACGCCGCAGTCCGCTGGTGCCCGACCTGACCGAGGCCGCGACACTCTACCTGCAATTGCTGTTCTCGGGCTCGGTCGCGTACTTCCCGGTCGACGAGTACGAGCAACTACGCAGGCGCGCAAGCGAATTGAGCGTGGCGGACCAGAGCCTGGACGCGGCCCGGTCGCGCGCGATGGTGTTCAGCCACCGCGACTGGCTGGCGGTGAACAACCGTCGCGAGCTGCACCGCCACGGCTGGCGGCAGCTGTTCGCCGAGTTCGATGCCGTGGTGTGCCCGATCACGCCGACACCCGCGTTCCCGCACGACCACGACCCTGACGTGCTGGGCCGCCGCATCGACATCGACGGAGCCGAGTACCCGTACTTCGACCAGCTCGTCTGGGCCGGGCTGGCGACCATGCCCGGCCTGCCCGCCACCGCCGTCCCGGCGGGCCGCTCCCCCGAGGGCCTGCCGGTGGGTGTGCAACTCATCGGTCCGATGTTCGAGGACCGCACGCCGCTGCGGCTGGCCGAACTGCTCGAGCAGAAGATCGGCGGCTTCCAGGCACCGTAGGGACACGGTCCGCCGCAGCGCCACTATGTCTCCGGGTCACGGCGTGCCTCCGGGCGGCGCCGGGTCAGCCGAGTTGGGCAGATTGCCGTCCAGTCCGCCCGGTGGGAGTTCCGGAACGCGGCCGGAGGGCGGGGTGGGGGGATCGGCCGCACCCGGATCCTGCGGATCGGGCAGCCGATCGGTTTGCTGCTCGGTTTCGGCAGCGTTGCCGTTGTTTCTGGTCTTGGCATCTTCCAGCATTCTCTCGCTGGTCTGGATCGCGCGCTGGACCACACCCAGGTAGTAGCTGTTGATGTCCAGATCGGTCGGGACGGTGGCCGAGGCATGTTTATTGACCTCGGCGATCACCCGGCGGATAGCGTCCTTCCCCTGCCGGGAGTTCTCACCGGTGCTGTCGACAATGCGAGCGAGGTCCTGCTCTGTCGCAGCGAAGACCTTCGCCGTGTCGATGAGCAGGTTTGCCCTGCCCTCGTAGGCGGGGATTCCGCTCAGCCCGGCCGGGACCGTGAGCGACGGCGGCGCGGGTGGCGGTGCGCTCCCGGCCGGAGGGGGCGGGTTCCCGAGGGACCGCCAGATGTCGCACAGGAATGTTGGAAGCTGCTCGTACAGGTCGTCGACCGCCGAGTCCAAGCCGACCGGCTTCAGCACACTCGGCATCTCCGTACACGCGCCACAGCCGATGTCCAGCGGTTGCTTCGGCCGGAAGTTGCCGAACAATGCCGCGAGACCACCGGCAACGGAGGCTCCGCTGGCCTGTGTGGTGATCCGCTGCCCCACAGTATATTTCAGCAATTTCGCCCGGCCGAAACCGAACAGGCTGCCCGCGCCCCCGGCCAGGGCGCCCAGGCCTGCGTCGAGGGCGATATCGCCGAGCGACTCCCCACGCAACACACCGTCGATCGCACCGCCGACCAGTCCGCCGATCGCACCGCCGGCGATACTGCCGAACGGACCCCATGCCTTGCCGATCAGCGCGCCGACACCGGGCAGCACGACCTCCGCCGCGTTACCCAGGAACAGCGGCACCTTGTCGGACATCACCGATCCTCCACCTGCCCTGCTTCCCGAGGCCGCAGATGTCCGGGCTCGCCGTCGCTGGCCTCCACCCCGCGGCGCCGCCCGTCTGCCGAGAGCGAGTGTGATCGCCTAGGTATCGAGTCCCGCATCGGTACGGCGCGGGGCCACGGCATGGCCTGAGGTAATCGAGACCGCTAGCGGAACGGGGGCTCGTTGAAGGTGCGGAGTTTGCGGGAGTGGAGGCTGTCGCCTTCGGCGCGGAGGAGTTCGACGGCGCGGATGCCGATCTGCAGGTGTTCGGAGACTGTGCCCTCGTAGAAGCGGTTGGCTTGGCCGGGGAGTTTGATCTCGCCGTGGAGCGGCTTGTCGGAGACGCACAGCAGAGTGCCGTAGGGGACGCGGAAACGGTAGCCCTGGGCGGCGATGGTGGCGCTTTCCATGTCGACGGCGACGGCTCGGCTCAGGTTGAACTGCAGGGCCGAGGCCGAATAACGCAGCTCCCAGTTGCGGTCGTCGGTGGTGACGACGGTGCCGGTGCGCAGTCGCTGCTTCACCGCCTCGCCGGGCATGCCGCTCACCTGCTTGGTCGCGTCGTACAGCGCGCGTTGCACCTCGGCGATGCTGGGGATCGGAATGTTCGGCGGGAGTACGGGATCCAGGACGTGATCGTCGCGCAGGTAGGCGTGGGCGAGGACGTAGTCGCCGATCTCCTGGCTCTCGCGCAGCCCGCCGCAGTGGCCGATCATGAGCCAGGCGTGCGGGCGCAGCACCGCGAGGTGGTCGCACATGTTCTTGGCGTTGGCGGGGCCGACGCCGATGTTCACCAAGGTGATGCCGTGCCCGGTGGACGACATCAGATGCCATGCGGGCATCTGATGTTTCTTCCACGCGTCGTCGGCCACCATCGACTCGCGGTCACCGGTTCCAGGTGTGATGACGGTGCCGCCGGCGCAGGACAGGGCCTCGAAAGGCGTTGTGGGGTCGGCGATCAGGTCGCGGGCCCAGCGCACGAACTCGTCGACGTAGCGGCTGTAGTTGGTGAACAGGACGAACGGCTGGAAGTGCTCGACGGGTGTGCCGGTGTAGTGCCGCAGCCGCGCCAGCGAGAAGTCGGTGCGCAGGGCGTCGAAGTGGCTCAAGGGCAGTGGGCCGCTGGTGTCGATCAGGCCGTCGGCGATCTCGTCGCCGACCTCGGCCAGGTCGGTGGTCGGGAAGTAGCGGGCCAGGTCGGCGCTCATCGAGCGATCCAGGCCCAGTTCGGTGGCGTCGATGACATACGGGAACGGGATCTCCTGCCGGGAGGGGCCGACCTCGATGCGGATGTCGTAGTCCTCGGCGATCACCGTGAGCTGTTCGGTCAGGTAGCGGCGCAGCAGGGCCGGGCGGGTGATGGTCGTCCGGTAGGTGCCGGGCCGGGTGAGCCTGCCCCACGCCCGCGACCGGTTCTTGGGCTCGGCGCGGCCGTCCCAGCTGATCCGCAGTTCGGGGTACACGAAGGCGCCCGCGGCGCGGACCTCGGCGGCGGGCACGACTCCGCTGTCGACGAAATCCTTCACCGCCGCGCGCAGCGTGGTGACCGAGCGGTCGTAGCGGGCCTGCAGATCGTCGAGCGTCGCCGCCACGGCCACCTCGGTGACGGTCGGGCTATCGGTGTCCGCCATCGCCGCTCACCCCCGCCCCGTGACGATGGCGGGCGGTGCGGTCACCGAAAGGTCCGGTGGCACATCGTGATACGCCTCGATCTGCACGAGGGCCAGCTGGCCGGTGGTGCCCTGGCTCAGGGTCGAGGAGGGCCGGTCGGCGGTGAGCACGTTCGGGTTGCCGTGGCGGCAGTGGCTCGGGTCGGCCGGGTCGGGGTCGTACCAGGCGCCGGTGGACAACTGCGCGATGCCCGGCCGTACCCCGGCGTCGGTCACCAGACCGGCCAGGCAGGAACCGCGGTCGTTGAACAGGCGCACGATCTCGCCCTCGCGCAGACCGCGCGCCGCTGCCTCGTCGGGGTGCAGCCGGACCGGTTCGCGCTCGGCGATTTTCACCGAGCGGCTGTGCGATCCGACGTCGAGCTGGCTGTGCAGCTTGGTGCGCGGCTGGTTGGCGATCAGCTGGAGCGGGAACCGGGCGGCGGCGGGGCCGCCGAGCCACTCCTCCGGCTCGAGCCACACCGGGTGGCCCGGGCAGTCCGGATAACCGTATCCGGCGATGGTGTCGGAGAAGATTTCGATCCGGCCCGTCGGGGTCGGCAGCGGGTGGGCGGCGGGGTCGGCGCGGAAGTCGGCGAACATCACCTGAGCGGGCTCGGCGACCGGCAGCTCCAGGCCCGGACCGGCCCAGAACTCGTCGAACCCGGGCAGCCCGCGGCCGCGCTCGCCCAGGCCGTCGCGCCACTGCTCGTACAGGTGCCGCAGCCACTCGCCGGTGGTGCGGCCCTCGGTGAATTCCTTGGCGACGCCGAGTCTTTCGGACAGTTCGGTGAAGATCGCGTAGTCGTCGCGCGCCTGCCCGTGCGGGCGGGTGAGCGCGGGCATCGGGAAGAACATGCGGTCGTTGTCCCCGGCGCCGAAGTCGTCGCGCTCGATCGTCATGGTGGCGGGCAGCACGATGTCGGCGTGCCGGGCCGTCGATGTCCAGAACGGGTCGTGCACGACGATCGTCTCGGGCCGGGCGAATGCCTCGCGCAGTCGCGCCAGATCCTGGTGATGGTGGAACGGGTTGCCCCCGGCCCAGTAGACCAGCCGGATGTCCGGATAGGTGAGGTCCTGCCCATTGTAGCGGTGGCGCGCACCGGGATTCAGCAGCATGTCGGCGATCCGGGCGACGGGGATGAAGGTGTCGACGCCGTTGTCGCCCTGCGGCAGATACGGCACCCGCAGCTGCCGCGTGGGCTCGCCGACATTGGCCGCCGAACCGTAGCCGTGGCCGAAACCGCCGCCGGGCAAACCGATCTGGCCCAGCATGGCGGCCAACACCACCCCCAGCCACAGCGGCTGCTCACCGTGGCGGGCCCGCTGCAGCGACCAGCTGACCGTCACGAACGTGCGTGCCGCGGCCATCTCGCGGGCGAGCGCGCGGATCCGGTCGGCCGGGATGCCGGTGATCGCCGCCGCCCAGGCGGGATCCTTGACCACCCCGTCCGGCTCGCCGCGCAGGTACCGGGCGAACCGCTCGTATCCGACGGTGTAGCGGTCCAGGAAGGTGGTGTCGGCCAGACCTTCCGCGTCCAGCACCTGGGCCAGCGCCAGCATCAGCGCGGCGTCGGTATTCGGCCGGGGCGCAAGCCATTCCGCCCGCGCCTCGTCTGGTGTGTCGTCACGCAGCGGGGCGACGGAGACGAATCGGCAGCCCCGCTCCCACGCCGCGGCGACCCACCCGCGCGCGTTGTGCCGAGACACGCCGCCGGGACTGACCGCGGCGTTCTTCGGCGACAGCCCGCCGAAGGCGACCACCAGCTCGGTGTGCTCGCTGAGTACCGACTTCGCCGTGCTGTGGCTCAGCAACCAGTAGACGTCGCAGAGGACGTACGGCAGCAGCACCGCCGAGGTGCCGAGGCTGTAGCTGTTGACGTGCCGGACGTAGCCGCCCAGGCAGTTGAGGAAGCGGTGCACCTGGCTCTGCGCGTGGTGGAAACGCCCGGCGCTGGCCCAGCCGTAGGACCCGGCGAAGACCGCTTCCGGCCCGAATTCACCGTAGACCCGGCGTAATTCGTCGGACAGCAGCTCGCAGGCGCGGTCCCAGGACACCGGCACGAACGGCTCGTCGCCGCGGCGGGCGGCGCCCGGGCCGTGCTCGAGCCAGCCCTGCCGCACATAGGGGCGGTCGATGCGCGTGGGGTGATGCTGGGCGGAGGCGACGTTCTCGATCAGGGGCAGCGGTTCGGGATCGCCGTGCCACGGCCGCACCTCGGTCAGCCGCTCGCCGTCGGTGGCGGCCTCGAACGCTCCCCAGTGCGTCAGATGCGTCGTCATGGCATCCACCGTAGCCGGGCCCACCGACACCGCCGCCGGGCCGCCACCGAGATGGACAGGTGACCAGTTACCGGCCAGAATGACGACATTCCCGCGCGGTCCGCGGCCGGGCCCGCGGTCCCGGTTAGCCTGCCGAAGGTCAGCCGTCCATCGACGTAGAGGAGTCCGATGCGCCAGTTCAGTCGCCGTCACGCTCTCGGCCTGTTCGCGGCCGGTACCGCCGCCGCGCTCGCCGGTCCGGCACCGTGGGCCGGTGCCCGCCCGGCCGCGCCGGCGACCGTGCCGGCGCTGGGATCGGATTTCCTCTGGGGCGTGGCCAGCGCCGGGTTCCAGTGCGAAGGCCATGCGCCGGACAGCAATTGGACACGCTACATCGACGCCCACCCCGACTACGACCGCTACCGCGACGCGGTCGACTTCTACACCCGATACGCCTCCGACATCGAGCTGGCCGCCGGTGTGGGTGTGGGCGTGTACCGCATCAGCGTCGAATGGGCCCGGGTGCAGCCGCGGCCGGGCGAGTGGTCAGCGGACGGATTCGCCTTCTACGACAGCGTTCTCGACACCATGGCCGCCGCGGGCATCCGCCCGATGCTGACCCTCGATCACTGGGTGTACCCGGGGTGGGCCGCCGAACGCGGCGGCTGGGGCCACCCCGCCATGCTGGAGGACTGGCTGGCCAACGCCCGGAAAGTGGTGGACCGCTACGCTTCTCGCAATCCGCTGTGGGTCACCTTCAACGAGCCGACGTTCTACCTGGTGAACGAGACCCGCAACGGCGGCCTGTCCCCGGCCGGGCTGCCGGGCATGCAGCAGGCGCTGGTACAGGCGCACAACACCATCTACGACCACATCCACCGCGCGCAGCCCGGGGCGCAGGTGACCAGCAATGTGGCCTACATCGTCGGCGCTGTGGAAGGTCCGCTCAACGGCCGGATCATCGACCCGATCTCCGACCGGCTGGACTATGTGGGCATCGATTACTACTACGGCTACAGCCCGCAGTCGCTGCTGAACGGCGCACCGCCGGACTTCGAGGCCCTGTGGAACATGCCATTGCAGCCCGAGGGCATCTACTACGCGCTGGAGCACTACGCCCGCCGCTTCCCGGGCAAACCCCTCTACATCGTGGAGAACGGGATGCCCACCGAGAACGGCGCACCGCGCGCGGACGGCTACACCCGCGCCGACGACCTGCGCGACACCGTCTACTGGATTCAGCGCGCCCGCGCCGACGGTATGAACGTCATGGGCTACAACTACTGGAGCATCACCGACAACTACGAATGGGGCAGCTACACACCACGTTTCGGCCTCTACACCGTCGACGTGACGACCGATCCGGGCCTCACCCGGCGCCCGACCGACGCGGTCGCCGCCTACAGCGCGATCACCCGCGCGGGCGGAGTGCCCGGCGACTACCGCCCCACCCGCGCGCCGAGCGCCTGCTCGCTGGTCGATACCCCCGGTAGCTGCACCGATCCGGTCACCGTGCCGCAGTAGCCGCAGGGACCTTCGGCACTCGACTGCCGACATTCGGCCCGCTCGCCAGGCGCTCGGGCGGAGGATGCTGGCCTGGCCGGGCCTGCCCCCCCGGCACGCTGCCCGAGGTGGTGAACCCGCCCGGCGCCCAGGCCGGAATGCCTGCCCCGCCTGGCCGCTGTCAGGCGGTTCACGCCCCGGGCGAATCGGCGCCGCGGGCGTCTCCGCCGGGGAACGGTTGCACCGTGGAAATCAGCGCCGCGTTCTCGCGTTCGAGCGTCTTGATCGGGCCGCCGTTCCAGCCGTCGGCGAACGCCTGCGAGAAGGGTCGGGGAAGATTTCGTCGTGGCCCTTCGCCACTCCGTCGAAGATCGCTCGGGCAACCGACGACGGTGACGCCTTCGGGATCGGCAGATCGCGCACCATATCGGTGTCCACGGGACCGGCCAGCACGGCGTGCACATGTACACCCTGGCCGGCGAGGGTGGCGCGCAGGGACTGCGTCATGGACAACGCTGCGGCCTTGGAGATCGAGTAACCAGGACTGACCGGCACTGCCGCCAACGCCGCCATCGACACCACGTTGACTATCGCGCCCCGCGACTCGACGAGCCGGGGCAGGAGCGCCTGGGTGATGCTGTACGGGCCGAAGAGATTGACCGCGAGATATCGCTCCAGGGCGGCACGATCAGCGAGGTCTTCGTAGCCTCCCGAGCCCGCGTTGTTGACAAGAACATCGACCGAAGCAACGGCCTGGCGGGCGGCGGCGATCTGTTCGGTGTCGGTCACGTCCAGGGCCAAGGAGGCGACGCGGGGGTCGGAGTACGTCAGCGGCTGCCGGGTGCCTGCGTAGACCCGGGTGGCGCCCCTGCTGAGGGCTTCGTTGACCAAAGCCCGTCCGAGGCCTCGGTTGGCTCCGGTCACCAGAACCGTTTTGTCCGCGAGCGTCATGTGTTCTCCGATCAGGCGAATGTGAACTGTCGATGGTGCAGACACCGCGCCCGCGCGAAAATGGGCGGGGCCGGAGCGCCCAGTCTGCGGTCCGGGCGGTGTCACCACACGGTGAAGGCCGACAACGGCGAACCCGACACCCGGTAGAGGTGATGACACGTGACCGTGAGCAACCTGATCGTGAGGGCGCGGGCCGGGGACGGCGAGGCGTTCCGGCAGCTGACCGAGCCGCACCGCCGGGAGTTGCACCGACACTGCTATCGAATGCTCGGCTCGTTCCAGGACGCCGAGGACGCGCTCCAGGACACGCTGCTCGCGGCGTGGCGCGGTCTCGACCGGTTCCAAGGGCGTTCCTCGATCCGTACCTGGCTGTATCGGATCGCCACCAATCAATGTCTCAATGCGCTTCGCTCGGCCGCCCGGCGCCCGGCAAAGGAGTGGGACGTGCCCGAGATCGAACCTCCGGAACCGACCCGACGTGGCGAGGTGGTGTGGCTGGAGCCGTATCCCGACGCGCTCCTCGACCCTGCCACCGCAGTGCCACTCGGCCCGGAAGCCCGCTATGAGCAAGCCGAGTCCATCTCGTTGGCTTTCATCACCGCGCTGCAGATCCTCCCCGCGCGCCAGCGCGCCGTTCTGATCCTGCGCGAGGTGCTCGGATACCCGGCAGCCGAGGTCGCGGACATGCTCGACACGACGGTCGAATCGGTCAACAGCGCACTCAAACGAGCACGCGCCACGCTGCACCAGCGACTCGTGTCGAGTACGAACACCGATTCGCCTCCCTCGCCCGCCTCACCCGCCGAGCAGGAACTCGTGGCGAGATTCGCCCGCGCCTACGAATCCGGTGACATGGCCGCCTTGGTCGCCCTACTCACCGACGACGTTCGCATCTCCATGCCGCCCATGCCCCTCGAATACGCCGGCCGCGACGCCGTCGCCGGCTTCTATGCCGCGCTGCTGAGCCCCGACCGGAAGTACCACATGGTGCCGACACGGGCCAACGGCCAACCGGCGTTCGGGACCTATCTGCGCTCGGCAACCGACGGCATCCGGCGCGGGACCGGACTTCTCGTCCTCACGCTCGCCGGCAACCGGATAAGTGCCGTGACCCGTTTCGACAACAGCGTGCTCCCATGGTTCGGCCTCCCCCGATCCCTTCCCTGCCGCTGATTTCCGCCGGAGAGCGCCGGTTCGCGCCGCAGTTACCGAGCCGAAACCGTTCAGGCCGAACGGCTTTCCGGCACGGCGCGCAGGCCGGCGGTGTCGCGCGAGAAGCGGAGCACGCCGTCCTCGAGCGGTCCCTTGCGTAGCAGCGCGCGGTCGCGGAAGTAGTTGTTGATGACCTTCCAGGGGCCGCGGGTGCCCTGGCGCGGCATCACCGCGTCGCCGCGGGCGATGTAGCCGGAGGTCAGCGCGCCGCCCATGAGCGAATGGCGGGAGATGTCGCCGGGCTCGGGCACCGCGACGAACCGGGTCAGCCCGTGGTCGCGCAGATGGTTGAGCAGGCGGCAGAAGTACTCGGCGGCCAGATCCGCCTTCAGCGTCCACGAGGCGTTGGTGTAGCCGATCACGATCATGGCGTTGGGGATGCCGCCGAGCAGGGCGCCCTTGTAGGCCACGAGATCGCGCACCGAGACCGGCTCGCCGTCCAGTTCCAGAGTGGCCCCGCCGAGCATCTGCACGGTGAGCCCGGTCGCGCTGATGATGATGTCGGCGGGCAGCTCCTCCCCCGACTCCAGCCGGATCCCGGTTTCGGTGAAGGCGGCGATGCGGTCGGTGACGATCGAGGCCGCTCCGCTGCGCAGCACCTTGAACAGATCACCGTTGGGCACCACGCACAGCCGCTGATCCCACGGGTCGTAGCTCGGGCTGAAGTGCCGCATGTCGATCTGCGGCCCGACCTGTGCCCGGACCGCGGCCAGCAGCAGCTTGCGCGACAGCTTCGGATTGGTCCGCGACAGCTGGAAACTGGCCCGCTGCAGGGCGATGTTGCGGGCCCGGCCCGTCTTGTAGGCGATGGCGGCGGGCACCCGCGCGAACTTCAGGCCCACCGCGACCGGGTCGTCGGCGGGCAGCGCGGTGATGTAGGTGGGTGAGCGCTGCAGCATGGTCACGTGCGCGGCGTCGGCGCTCATCGCCGGGACGAGGGTGATCGCGGTGGCGCCGCTGCCGATCACCACGACCCGCTTGCCGCGGTAATCGAGGTCCTCGGGCCAGTGCTGCGGATGCACGAGGGGCCCGCGGAAGTTCTCCTGGCCGGGGAACGACGGGCGGTAGCCGTTGTCGTAGTCGTAGTAGCCGGTGCAGCCGACCAGGAAGTTGCTGGTGTAGGCCTCGGTCTCGCCGGTCTGCTCGTCGCGGGCGGTCACTGTCCAGATCCCTTGTGCGCTGGACCAATTCGCGCGCGTGACCTTGCGGCCGAAGCGGATGTGCGGGGTGACGCCGTACTCGTCGGCGGTATCGGCGATATAGCGGCGGATGTGCGGGCCGTCGGCGAGCACCTTGGTCCCGTGCCAGGGCCGGAAGCCGTACCCGAAGGTCAGCATGTCCGAATCGGAGCGGATGCCCGGATAGCGGAACAGGTCCCAGGTGCCGCCGATGGCGGTGCGCCGCTCCAGGATCGCGTAGCTGCGCCCGGTCTGCTCGCGGGTCAGGTGACAGGCCATTCCGATGCCGGACAGGCCCGCGCCGATGATCAGTACGTCGACATGCCGCGCCATTGAGGTACTCGTTTCGTGTCATCTCCGCCCGGACGTCCGTGACCGGGCCTACCCGCAGGGTACGTGTGATCACGGGTTACGTCTAGCGTGGGGCGGCGGTTTCCCCGGTCACGCCCCGGGTATCGCCGCAACAGCCGACAGCCGCAACAGCCGACAAGGGAGGACAGGATATGAGCGCCAGCGAATTCATCCCCGAGGGCGCGGATCTGGCGACCTTGCGCGCGGCGTCCTGCCGGTGCCACGGCTGTGACCTGTACAAGCACGCCACCCAGACCGTCTTCGGCGAGGGGCCGGAGAGCGCGAGCGTGGTGCTCGTGGGCGAGCAGCCCGGCGACCGGGAGGATGTGGCGGGCAGCCCGTTCGTCGGACCGGCCGGGCGGCTGCTGGATCGCGCGCTGTCCGAGGCGGGTATCGATCGGGAGACGGTGTATCTGACCAACGCGGTCAAGCACTTCAAGTTCACCGAACGCGGCAAGCGCCGCATCCACCAGCAGCCCGGCCGGACCGAGATCACCGCGTGCCGGCCGTGGCTCGAAGCCGAACTGGAACGGATCGAACCGGACCTGGTGGTGTGCCTGGGCGCCATCGCCGCGCAGTCGGTCATCGACCCGAAGTTCCGGGTGAGCAAGCAGCGCGGTGAGGTGGTGCCGCTGGGGGCCGGCCACGCCGTGGCGACGGTACATCCGTCGGCGGTACTGCGGTCTCCGGACCGCGACGCCGCCTACGCGGACTTCCTCGCGGACCTGCGTGTCGCGCGGGCCGCCATGCGATGACGGCCCGCCGCCTATTCCAGCGCGGCTCCCAGCAGCAGCCCCGCCCCCGCGGACGACAGTCCCAGCAGGATCGCCAGCATCGCCACGTGCACGGTCCGCAGCCGCCCGCCGCCGCGGGTGCGTGCCAGGTGCACCCAGGCGATGGTGGCGACTGCGGTGGCCGCCAGGTGCAGCCAGACAAGGTGCCGCAACAACGAGGTCGACGCCTCCGAACCGGGCGGGGCCTCCGGGTGTGGATTTTCCAGCTGGTTGCGAACCAGCTCCGACATCGCGGTCATCACCATCTCGGGCACGCCCCTTCCGTGGCCCGTACGGGCCGGCTTCGGCCCGGTGGTATCGGGAGGGTTCCACGCTCCGGCCAGGGCAAACATCGAGCATCGCGGCTCGGCCGGAGTCCTTCGCGGGCAGGTGCGGACCCGTTACCCGGCGGGGGCGTTTCGCCGAGCGGAGCGACCGGCCCGCACGCTGTAGGCTGACCCGAGCACGCGATCCGTTCACCTGCACAAGCGGGTTGGGCGCCGGTGTCGTACGCCTTCGACAATGACGTCATCGCGTCCGCCGATGCTGCCGTATTCGCGTCCGCAGGGACCGACAGTGAGGATTACCAGAACGTGGGCAAGCTCGAGAACTTCTCCACTCGCAACGGGGGTTTCCGCGATGTCGTGGTCACCGCGGTGGAGATCACGACGTCGATCGGCGCCGACACCGACAGCAGCTGGCAAGGCCTGCTGTCGGGCGAGAGCGGGATCAAGATGCTGACCGACCCGGAGGTCACCGAGGCCGGTCTACCGAACACCATCGGCGGCAAGCTCGTTCACGACCCGACCACGGATCTGGACCGGGTCCGCAAGCGCCGGATGTGCTACGTGCAGCAGATGGCCTACGCCATGGGCAAGCGCCTGTGGGCCACGGCCGGGGAGCCCGAGGTCGACAAGGACCGTCTGGGCGTGTGCATCGGCACCGGCCTCGGCGGCGCCGACACCATCGTCGACGCCAACGACGCCATGCGCGCCGGCGGCTACCGCAAGGTGTCGCCGTTCGCCGTGCCGATGAGCATGCCCAACGGCGTGTCCGGCGTCGTCGGCCTGGACATCGGCGCGCGGGCCTGCGTGGTCACCCCTGTCTCGGCGTGCGCGTCGGGCAACGAGGCGCTCGTGCACGCCTGGCGCACGATCATTCTCGGCGAGGCCGACATGATGGTGGCCGGTGGTGTCGAGGGCTATATCAACCCGATGGCGATCGCCGGTTTCACCATGGCGCGCGCGTTGAGTTCGCGGGTCGACGAGCCCGAGCGGGCCTCGCGTCCGTTCGACCGCGACCGCGACGGTTTCGTCTTCGGCGAGGCGGCGGCGCTACTGGTACTCGAGACCGAGGAACACGCGCTGGCCCGCGGCGCGAAGCCGCTGGCCCGCCTGCTCGGCGCCGGACTCACCGCCGACGGCTACCACATGGTCGCGCCCGACCCGGAGGGCCTGGGCTGTGCGCGGGCGATGCGCCGGGCCATCGAGACCGCGGGCGTCACCGCCGCCGACGTCGATCACGTCAACGCCCACGCCACCGGCACCTCGATCGGCGACCTGTCCGAGGCGAAGGGCATCACCGCCGCGATCGGCAGCCACCCGGCGGTCTACGCGCCCAAGTCGGCGCTGGGCCACTCGGTGGGCGCGGTCGGCGCGCTGGAGGCGGCCATCTCGGTGCTGACGCTGCGCGACCAGGTCATCCCGCCGACACTGAACCTCGAGAACCAGGACCCGGAGGTCGATCTCGACGTGGTGCGCGACAAGCCGCGCTACACCAATGTCGAGTTCGTGATGAACAATTCGTTCGGCTTCGGTGGTCACAACGCCGCGGTGCTGTTCGGCAAGTACTGAGTTCGAGTACCGGTTCCGCTCGCCGGGTCGTCAGCCGGCGGCCTCCGCCGAGGAGGCCGCCCGGGCTCGGCGGCGGCGCGCGGCGTCGAGGTCGGCGGGCTCGGGCGGCTCGGGGGCGCGCGACCGGTAGCGGTCCACCACCTCGGCCAATTCCGGTGACCAGCGCTGGATTTCGGCGCCGATCGGGCCCTGCACGTGCAGCTGGCACATCAGCCCGGCCGCCGTCAGCACGCAGCGCGCGAACGGGGTGTAGTCCGCGGGCATGGTCAGTTCGCGATTGACATTGGTCAGCCGCAGGTCCAATGCCCGCAGCACGCGCTTGCGCAGCCATCGAGTGGACAGCTGGAACGTCGGCGCCAGCAGCGGCTCGACGAACGGCTCGAGTTGTTTGCCCAGCGCGTCGACGTCGAAATCCCGTGCCGGATCGACGAATCCGTGTGTGCGGATGGCGGCGCGCAGTTCCGGGCCGCCGCCGTTGACCAGCGCCTCGCCGATGCCCGACACCGCGTCGAGGAAGCCGTCCGGCGGGAACGGCGTGCAGGCCCCGAAATCGACCACGCCCAACCGGCCGTCGGGCAGCATGCGGAAGTTGCCCGGGTGCGGGTCGCAGTACAGCAGCCCGGTCCGCTGCCAGGCCGACAGCACGAACCGCAGCACCAGCATCCCGGCCCGGTCCCGCTCGGCCTGGGAACCGGAGGCGATCAGCCGCGGCAGGGGCACGCCGTCGAGCCACTCCGAGACCACCACGTCGCCCTGCTGGGCCACCACCCGCGGGATCTGGAAGTCCGGGTCGTCGGCGTAGGCGGCGGCGAAGGCGCGCTGGTTGTCGGCCTCGGCGACGTAGTCGAGTTCGGCCCGCACCGACGCCGCCAGCGCCTCGGTCAGCGATTTGATGTCCGCGCCCGGCGCGAAAACCGGTGCCAGCGCGGAGATTCGGCGCAACTCCTCGAGGTCGCCGAGCACCGCGGCCCGGGCGCCGGGGTACATGATCTTCACCGCGACCGGACGGCCGTCGTGCCAGACGGCCCGGTGCACCTGGCCGATGCTGGCCGCCGCCGCGCGCCGATCGTCGAACTCGGCGAACCGATCCCGCCAGTCCGCGCCCAGGCTCTCGGCCACCGCGGCGTGCACGGTGCGCGGCAGCATCGGCGGCGCGGAGTCCTGCAAGCGGCTCAGCGCGGTGCGGTACGGCTCGGCCAGCGCGGGCGGCAGCGCCAGCTCGTAGATGGCGAGCAGCTGGCCCAGCTTGGCCGCGCAACCCTTCAGCTCACCGAGCACCTCGAAGATGTGCTGGGCGGTGCGCACCTGGATCTCGTGCTCGATCTCGGCGGGCGACCGCCCCAGCGCCCGTTTGCCGACCCCGGCGGCACGGCGCCCGGCGAAGGCCACCGGCAGGGCCGCCAGCTTCGCGCTGCGAACCATCCTGTGCCCCGGCGGATTTCCGTCCCGGCGGGCACGGCCCCACGCGCGACCGGCGCCGGTGCGTTCGTTCTCCGGCCGGTCGCCGACGCGACGAAAAGACATCGATCACCCCATCGTGTGCGCAGCCCGCAACCATGCACGTGCAGTTCGGCACAGCACAGCTTAGACTGTCTGGGACGTAGCCGAAAAGTGTTCGTGGGTCAACCACATCGGTTTCAACCACATCGAAAGGGTTGAGAGATCAATGGGAGCGCAGACGGTCGTCGCCGATGTCGCCGACGAGTTGGCGCGCCGGGTGGCGGCGGGTGAGTACACTCCCGGCGACCTGATGCCCTCCGTTCGCCAGGTGGCCGAGGAATTCGCGATGAATCGCGCCACCGCGCAACTCATCCTGGGCCGCCTGGAGTCGCACGGGTTCGTCGAGGCGCACCGCGGCAAGGGTTTCACCATCCGCGACGTGCGCGAGCACGGCGGAGTCGAGGTGTACCGCAGGCTGTTCCGGCTTTCGCTGCCGCAGCCCGAGGTCGCGGTGGAGATGTTCCGTGACATCGTCACCATGCAGCGGCAGATCGTGATGGACGCGCTACTGGTCTACACCGCCGACCCGCACGGCGCCGACACCGCGGTGCTGGAGCGGGCCATCGACGATCTGGAAACCCTCGCCCGCCAGCCGGTTCCGAACCTGTCGGCGCTGTTCTCCGGGGAGCTGGCGCTGGTCCGCACGCTGCTGTCGGCGCTCGGCCACAGCATGCAGCGCGCGGTGCTCAACTCGATCGGCGAGATGATCCTCGAGGTGCCCGCGGCCGTCGAGTCCTATTACGCGGTGGGCCCGGATCTGCACGTGCTGATGTGGCGGGCGCTGGCGGCGGTGTGGGCTTCCGAGTCCGGCCCGTCGGATGCGCAGGTGGCGCTGTTCGAGGACCTGTTCGGGATGTTCCACGAGCGCGTCGTGGCCCATTTCGAGCAGGCGATGAGCCCGGGGGAAGCCCCCGCCGCGGCCACCGCTTGACCTCACCGCGGCTTCCCGTCGTTGGTAAGGGTTCAGGCACGGTTCACCTACATCTTGGCCCAACCCCGCGCGCGGTACCGCCGGTCTCGGTTACCGTCGAGTCGGCAGGGGGTTCGCGAGCACGTCCTCGAGGTATTCGCGCACCGCGAGTATCGCGCGCTCGGCGACCGTCTCACCGGGAAAGGTTCTGCGGCGCAAGGAGTTCGGTCGTGTCTGTTCGAAAAAGTTGTGGCGCTCTCGCCTCCGCGGCCGCGATCGCGGCGGCGGTCGTGTCGGCGGCCGGGACGCCCGCGGCGCAGGCGGCGCCCGGCGGCTGCCCGGATCTGTACGTGGTCGCCGTGCCCGGCACCTGGGAGACCTCGCGCGAGGATCCCCGGGAGGGAATGCTGTCGGCCGTCACCGACGGACTGCCCGGCAATATCCGCACCGACTACGTCAGCTACGCCGCGACGGCGATGCCGTGGGAGGGCGAGGTGTACGGCCGGTCCAAGCAGGAGGGTTTCGACAACGCGCGAAACCTGGTCGCGGACATGGGACGCGCCTGCCCCGCCACCCGGATCGCGCTGCTGGGCTACAGCCAGGGCGCCGACGCCGCCGGAGACCTGGCCGCCCAGATCGGCACCGGTCTCGGGGTGGTCCCGCCGGACCGGGTGGCCGCGGTGGGCCTGCTGGCCGACCCACGCCGCTCGCCGACCGATCCGATGGTCGGCCCGCCGGTGCCCGGCGCCGGCGCGGGCGGACCCCGGATCGGCGGATTCGGCTGGCTGACACCGCGGGTGCGGAGCATCTGCGCCGTCGGTGACCTGTACTGTTCCACGCCCGACGACGACTACGCCACCCGCATCGCCGGGTTCTTCGCGCAGCTCTCCGCGCCCGATCCGGGCCTGGCGAACCGCTATCAGCAGGAGGCGCAGTCGATCATCAACGATCTGATGGCCGCGGGCGGGCTGCCGATGTTGCAGAGCCAGTTCACCGATTCCGCCAACGAGCAGCGCCGCCAGGAACTCGAGGAGTTCTACAGCTCGAAGGTGCACCAGGAGTACGCGTCCTACGTCGTCGACGGCAACGGAGCCACCGCGACCGGCTGGCTGCGCCACTGGCTGCTCGACGCGGCACGCTGAGCACCGGCTTCCGAAAGTCCTCAAATTCACCAAACGGACCTTCCCCAGGTCCGATATCTCGTACGCTACCGACCGGTAACGGGTAGTTGGGGTGGGTTTGCGAAGGAGGGCTCGGTGATGCAGCGGATGGGTGGCGGCGCTGACCGAGGCCGACGAATTGCAGGTGGCTAGCATGAGCGGAACAAGCACGGCAACCGACACGGTGTCGTCGCTGCGAGAACGACTGATAGATGCGACAATCCAACTCCTCTCGACGGAGGGGCTCGCAGCGCTGACGGTGCGGCGGGTCTCCCGGATATGTGATGTATCGACCATGGCGATCTATTCGAATTTCAGCGGCATGCCCGGCCTGCTGCGGGCGGTCGGCTCGGTCGGCTTCGCGCAGCTCAACACCCGCCTGTCGGAGTGCGCGATCAGCGACGACCCGATCACCGACATCCTGGTGCTGGGCTTCATCTTCCGCGACGAGGCGCTGCACAAGCCGGAGTTGTTCCGGCTGATGTACGCCACCGAGTCGCCGAAGGCGGAGGTCAAGCTCAACCGCGGCAATATCCTGTCCGGTTCGGGCGACTCCGATTTCGAGAACTTCGCGGAGAGTTTCGACCATGTCGTGCGGGCGACCCAGCGCGCGCTCGATGCCGGGCTGATCCGGGCCACGAACGCGCGGGCGGCGGCGGCCCAGTTCTGGACGGGCCTGTACGGGTTCATCCAGCT
The DNA here is from genome assembly GCF_014466955.1 of Nocardia wallacei. Classification (NCBI taxonomy): domain Bacteria; kingdom Bacillati; phylum Actinomycetota; class Actinomycetes; order Mycobacteriales; family Nocardiaceae; genus Nocardia; species Nocardia wallacei. The sequence goes on from NZ_AP023396.1 coordinate 3,877,686, forward strand.
GGATATGGCCGGGCTCTACGGCGACGAGGGACTGACCGAAGTGCTGCTGCCCTCGATCGTCAACATCCTGATCGGGATGGGCGCCGAACCGGCGCGCGTACAGCAGTCGGTGACGCGGGTCGCGCAACTGGTGCTCTCGCCCAGCCAGGACCCGGTCACCCTGACCTGACCGCGCGATGCTCAGCGGGGCGGGCGCAGCTTCGCCCCGGCCCGCTGGAGCCGGGCCATGAAGCGTTCGGCGAAGCCGTTGCGCTTGGGCAGCAGGCCCAGTTGCAGCAGCAGTTCGTTGAGGTCCCAGGTGGCCTTGCTGCGCCAGATCAGCTCGGACCGGAACTGCCAGATGTCGACCACCAGCAGATCGAATTTCTTTCCGGTGGCGGCGAATCCGGGCGGGTCGATGGGCCCGAGGTGGGTGCCGCTCATCCGCCACGGCACGATCGCCGCCCGGTTGTCGGCGGTGAGGGTGGGTTCGAAGACCAGGTCGTAGGAGACGTCGGGGAACGAGCGCACGGTGTCGCCGACGAATTTGGCCACCCCCGCGCGGCCGACGATCAGCGCTTCCTCCGAGGGGTCCAGCCAGCGTGTGTCGGTGGTGACGCACGCGGCGACGGCGGCGGGGTCCCCGGTGTTCCAGCCGGCGATGTAGCGATCGACGAAGGCCCGCAACCAGTCCCGGCCGGCGATCGGCTCGGCGCCCGGGTCGAGCGTGAATTCACCGGAGTGCATGGGCGCGAAAGTACACCCATAACAATGTCACAGGGTTGATAACGATGTAATCGGTGGCAATGACGGTGTTATCGGGAATTTGCGTTCTCGCGGCGCTCCGGCGGCGGCGTGGACAAATAACGATGTCAGGTGGCGATAACAACGTCAGGGCACTGCGCCGGGATCGCGCAATTCCCGCCCGTCATGCCTACTTGCACTGTCCACCAAGGACTTTCGACGAAGTTGGCCCCCGGCGTCGAGCATCGAAACTATGCTGTCCCACTGTTCCGGGAAATACTCGGCCGCACAGTCTTACCGCCGCGCACCGGTCGGTGCAGATATTCAGAGGACCGCGCAATGTCCGATGCAGCAATCGTCGGGATCGGCTGCCGCTTTCCCGGTGGCATCGATGATCCGGCGTCCTTCTGGGATTTTCTGATCCGACAGGGTGACGGCATCGTCGAGGTCCCGCCGGACCGGTGGAGCCTGGACAAGTTCTACGATCCCGACCCGGAGGCGCCGGGCCGCATGTACACCCGCCACGGCGGGTTCCTCGCCCAGTCGCTGTGGGAGTTCGACGCGGACTTCTTCGGCATCTCCCAGCGCGAGGCCTCGATCCTGGACCCGCAGCAGCGGCTACTGCTCGAGGTGGCGTGGGAGGCACTCGACGACGGCGGCATGGCCGGGCGCGTCGGCGGGCGCGACGTCGGCGTGTTCGTCGGCGGATTCATGATGGACAATGCGGTGGGACGCAACGTGGTCCGGCATGCCATCAACAGCCACACCCCCACCAGTTCCTCGCATACGCTGCTGTCGGCGCGCATCGCGTTCCTGCTCGATCTGCACGGTCCGACCATGACGATCGATACGGCGTGCTCCTCGTCGCTGGTGGCGCTGCATCAGGCGGTGCGGGCGCTGGCGGACGGCGAATGCGAGTCGGCCATCGTCGGCGGCACCAACGCCATGCTGCAGCCGGAGACCTTCATCTCGATGTGCAAGGGCCGGTTCCTGGCGGTCGACGGCCACTGCAAATCGTTCGACGCCGCGGCCGACGGCTACGGGCGCGGCGAGGGCGCCGGCGCGGTGATCCTCAAGCCACTCGACGCCGCGCTACGCGACGGTGACCGCGTCTACGCGGTGGTGCGCGGCAGCGGCGTGAACCAGGACGGCCGCACGCTCGCCATCCCGGTGCCCAATCCCGTTGCCCAGGAACACCTCGCGCGCCGCGTCCACACCCAGGCCGGGATCGCGCCCGAGGAGATCGGATTCGTCGAGGCACACGGGACGGGCACGCCGGTCGGCGACCCGATCGAGCTGACGGCGCTCGGCCACGTGTACGGCGCGGTCGCCGGGCGCGCCGAGCCGCTGCCGGTGGGCTCGCTGAAGAACAATATCGGGCACACCGAGGCGGCGGCGGGCGTGGCCGGGGTGATCAAAGCGGCGCTGACGGTCTACCACGGCACCATCGCCCCGCAGGTGCGCCTGGACAATCCGAATCCCGACATCGACTTCGACGGCCTGCGGCTGCGTGTGCCGATGGCGCCCGAGCCGCTGCGCCGGCCGCTGGTCGCGGTCAACAGCTTCGGTTACGGCGGCACCAACGCGCACGTGATCATCGGTCCCGCACCGGATTCCGGCGCGGTGCCGCCACCGCGGCCCGACACCGGCACCGTCACCGGACGGGCCACGACAGCGCTGCGCGCGGGCCGCACCGACCCGATCGTCGTGCGGGGCAACGCCCCCGGTCTGCCGATCTTCCCCCTGTCGGCGCGCAGCGAGACGGCGCTGCGGGCGCTGGCCGCGGAACTGGCGGTCGACCCCGAACCCGTGGACCGTCTCACCGCCGCGGCATGGGTGCGGCGGGCACATCATCCGCTGCGGGTGGCATTGCGCTACACCGACTCCGACGATCTGCGCGCACAGCTGGCCGAGTTCGCGGCGGGCGGCGGGCAGGTCCCGGCGCGGGCGGTGACCGAGGGCAGTACCGATCCGGTGTTCGTCTACAGCGGCATGGGGCCGCAGTGGTGGGGCATGGGCCGGGAACTGCTGCGCGGCGACGGCCCGGCGGCCACGGTAGCGCGCGAGGTCGACCGGGAGTTCGGCAAGCTCGCGGGCTGGTCGATCCTGGACGAGATGCTGCGCGCGGAGGCGGAATCCCGCATCACCCGCACCGAGATCGCGCAGCCCGCGAACTTCCTGCTGCAGACCGCCCTGACCGCGGAACTCGCCGAGCGCGGCATCCGGCCCGCGGTGGTGGTGGGCCACAGCGTCGGCGAGGTCACCGCCGCGTACGTGTCCGGCGCGCTCACTCTCACCGAGGCGGTGACGGTCAGCTACCACCGCTCCCGGCTGCAGGCCACCACCGCCGGCAGCGGCGCGATGCTCGCGGTCGGGCTGTCCGAGGCCGAGACCCGCGAGCTGCTCGCCGACCTCGACGGCGTGGACGTCGCCGCGATCAACAGCCCGTCGGCGGTGACCCTCGCGGGCCCGGCGCCGATCCTGCGCGATGTCGCCGAAAAGCTCACCGCGGACGGCGTTTTCGCCCGCATGCTGCGTGTGGAGGTGCCCTACCACAGCCGGTTGATGGACCCGATCCTCGACGAGCTGCGCACGGCGCTGGCCGCGTTGTCCGCCCGCGACACCTCGGTTGCCGCCTACTCCACGGTGACCGCCGCCGCGGCGACAGCACAGGATTGGGACGCCGAGTACTGGTGCCGCAATGTGCGCGAGCCGGTCCGCTTCGCCGACACCGTCGAGGTCCTGCTCGGTGCCGGGCACCGGATCTTCCTCGAGGTCGGGCCGCACCCGGTGCTCAGCGGCAGCATCCGGGAGATCCTGCTGCAGCAGGGCGGTGCGGGCGCCGCGGTGCCGACCCTCGCCCGCGGCGGTGACGATCGGGAGAACCTGCTCACCGCCGTCGCCGAGTTGTACCGCGCCGGGGCACTGGACAGCGAGCGTCTCCCCCGCCCGATCGATGCCACCGCACCACACACCGGGCTGCCGCGCTACCCGTGGCAGCGGCGGCACGTGTGGGCGCAGGAGCCCGAGACCCGGCTGGACCGGCTCGGCACCCCGGACGGTTACGCCATGCTCGGCGACCGGATCGCGGCGGCGGCGCCGGAATGGGAAGTGTCGCTGTCGGTGACGAATCTGCCGTGGCTGCGCGACCACGTGGTCGCGGGGGCCGTGGTATTGCCGGGGGCCGCCTATCTCGATGCCGCGCTCAGCGCGATCGCCGCCCGCACCGGCCGGGACAGCTTCGGGCTCGAATCCGTCGAGTTCGTCAACCCGCTGGTGGTCGACGAACACGACGTTCCGGTGCTGCGGATCGGGGTGGAGGAGACGACGCGGCGGTTCACGGTGCGGTCGCGGACGGCGACCGGTGCGGACTGGACGGTCAATGCCTTCGGGCGCCTGGTCGAGGCCGATGTCGACGGCAGCGGCGTCGACATCGCCGTCCCCCCCGGCGCCGCGGAGATTCCCGCCGACACGCTCTACGACAGCATGGCCGCGCACGGGCTCACCTACGGCCCGGCGTTCCGGCTGCTGCGCACGGTCCACGTCGGCCCGGACAGTGTTGTCGCACAGGTGGATACGCCGCCGCACGATGCCACACACCGGCATCTGGCCCATCCCGCCGTGCTCGATGCCGCACTGCAGTGCTTCGCCGCCCTCTACGCGGCGACCGTCGCCCAGGACGGCGCGGCCGACCCGGATGTCGTGGTGCCCGCCGCTATCGACCGGGTGCGGTGGACCGGCCCGATTCCGGCCGACCCGGTGGTCGTGGTCACCCGCGATCCCGCCGACGCGCTGCGCGCCGACATCCGGATCGCCTCCCCGGCGGGCGCGGTGGCGCTCACGCTCACCGGCGTGCGGTTCGGCACGCTCACTCCGCGCCGCCCGCTGTCGGATCAGCTCGACGAGCTGTACTACGAGCCGGTGTGGGGGATCGTGTCCGACACCGCCGAGGCCGCGCCGCCACCGGCCCTGAACGAGGAGGCGCTGGTGGTGGTCAATCTCGGCGCCGAGATCTCCCAGCGCGCCAAGGAGATCGCCAGCACCCGGCCCAGTGAGCTGGTCACCGTCGGCGAGCACGCCGCCGCGCTCGGCACGCCGCAGCTGATCGACCTGCTGCACGGCGGCCTCGCCCGCCCCGGCGTCGAGCGGCTGCGCCTGGTCGTCGTCGCCGGGTCCGATCTGGACGGCATCCACAATGTCGACGGCCTGGCACAGGTCGCCCGGGCGGTGAAACAGGTACTGGCGCTGGACGATACGTCGCCCGATGCCGCGCCGGGCACCCCGCGCGAGATCCGTGGCATCGTCGTCACGGAGAACGCGCTGTGCCTGCCGATCGACCGCTTCGCCCGCCTCGAGCACGCCCCGCTGGCCGGTGGCCGCCGCGAACTGCTCAACGAGCTGCCCGCCGCCGGGTGGCGGCTGGTGGACACCGAGCCCGCCACGGCCGCCGCCGACGTCCTGGAACAGATCTACGCTGACACCCTCACCGACGAGGTGGCGCTGCGCGCGGGGGCGTGCTGGACCATCCGCTGGCGGCACACCCTCGGCGGCCATCTGGCCCGCTGGGCGGCCCCGGCGCCGCTGACCGATCCCGAACGGTCCTACTGTCTCGACATTCCGCGGTCGCGGCTGTTGCCGGAGCTGGCGCTGCGCACCACCGAGCGAATCGCGCCGGGCCCGGAGGAGATCGAGATCCGCATGCAGGCGGTCGGTCTCAACTACAAGGACACGCTGAAGGTCCTCGGCGTGCTCACCGAAAAAGAGCTCGACGGAACGTTTTTCGGCACCGAGATCGGCATGGACGGCTACGGCGTGGTGGAACGCGTCGGCAGCGCCGTCACCGGCATCGCGCCCGGCGACGAGATCTCGGTCGTGGCGCCGGGCATCGTGCGCCGCTTCGTGACCCTGCGCCCGGACACCGGCGCGACCACCGCGATGGACATCTTCCCGCCGGGCGCGTTCGACCCGCTGCACTGCACCTCGGTGATGCCGCTGTTCACCGCCGAGATCGGGCTCGGCGAACTGGCGCGGGTGCGGCCGGGTGAGACGGTGCTGGTGCACGGCGCGGCCGGCGGCATGGGCATGGCCGCGGTGCAGGTGGCGCTGCGTATGGGCGCGACGGTGATCGCCACGGCGGGCAGCCCCGAACGCCGCGAACAGGTGCGGGCGCTGGGCGCCCACGAGGTGCTCAACTCCCGCTCGGTCACTTTCGTCGACGAGGTGCTGCGGCTGACCGGCGGCGCGGGGGTGGATGTCGTCTACAGTTCCGCGCCGGGTGAGATCCTGCAGCAGAACTTCCGTGTCGCAGGGGAATTCGGCCGCATCGTCGATATCGGCAAGGCCGACATCTACGGGTCGGGCGCCATCGACCTGCGGCCGTTCGACCGCAACCTGTCGTTCTTCGCCGTCGATATCGACCGCATCCTGGCGCATCGGCCCGAGCAGGTGCGCCACGCCGCGCGGCGGGTGGTGGACGCGATGTATCACGGCGAGTACCGGGCGCTGCCCAATACGGTATTCGGTCTCGACCGGCTCACCGAGGCGTTCGAGACCGTGGCCCGCTCGGCCCAGGTCGGGCGCGTCGTGCTGGATCTGCGCGCGGAACGGCCCGCGGTGCGTCACATCCCGCGCGAGCCCGAGATCGACCCGGGCGCAAGCTATCTCGTCACCGGCGGGTTCGGCGCCTTCGGGCTGGCGACCGCGCGCCACCTGGTGCGCCGCGGGGTCCGGCACCTGGTGCTGGCCGGTCGGCGCGGCGCGACCACCGCCGCCGCGCGCACGCAGCTCACCGAATTCGCCTGCGCGGGAATAGATGTGCGTGAGGAGCGGGTGGATGTCGCCGACTACGACGCGGTGGCCGCGCTGGTCGCCCGCATCCAGGCGAGCGGTGCGCCGCTGCGCGGGGTGATCCACGCGGCGGGGGTGGTCAACAACACCGAGATTCCCGAGGTCACCCTCGACTCGCTGCGGGAGATCTTCGAACCCAAGGTGCACGGCGCGCTGCACCTGGATCGCGCCACCACCGCGGCGGGGGTGGAGCTGGACTTCTTCGTGCTGTACTCCTCCGCCAGCGGCATCGCCGGGCTGTCGCCCCAATTGGGTTATGCCTCGGCCAATTCCGCGCTCGACGCGCTCGCCTGGACGCGGCGCGCCCAGGGCAGGCCCGCGGTGTCGGTGGACTGGGGGTTCATGCGCGGCGACGGCGGCATGGCCGACTCGCGGGCGGTGTCGCGGTACGCGGAGATGACCGGATACGGCTCGCTGGACATGGATTTCGCGACGGTGCTGCTGTGGGAATGCCTGCGCCTGGACGTGCCACAGTGCGCGGTGCTCGATATCGACTGGGCGCAATGGGCACTGGCGCACCGCTCCTCGGCGCGCGCCCCGCGATTCGCGGAACTGGTCACGGCGGCGGGCGGCGGCGCGGGCGGCACCGGCGCGCTGCGCGCCGAGATCCTCACCATCGACGCCGAGCAGCGCGGCGAGGTGGTGGCCTGGCTGCTCGCCGAACAGCTCGCGATCGTGCTCGGCGTCGACGCCGACATCGTCGACCTCGACACCCCCACCAGCGAACTGGGCCTGGATTCGCTGATGGCGATGGAATTCGGCGCCCGGGTGGTCAAGAGCCTGGGCGTGAAGATGTCCGTGCTGTCCATCGGCGCCGGACTGTCGCTGGGCGGGCTCGGCGCCAAGATCGCCGCGCAGATCGCCCAGGAAGAAGCAACGACCGAACCGACGGCACCGTGAGGAATCGCCCATGACGACCGATGCGCGCGCACTGGCGCGCTCCCTGATGTCCAAGCACGACCCGGGCGGCAACGGCGCCACCACCGCGGCCACCCCGGCCGCCGCGATCGACACCCCCGCGACCGCGCGCCCGGCGCCGCGCACCGACTTCCGCGACCACCCGGGCGTGGTGGAGGCCACCGAGAAATGGGCGCGCTTCGACACCTGGGCGCGCGGGGCCGGGGTGATCAACCCGTACTACCTGCCGCACGAGGGCGTCAGTGGCGCGGTGACCCGTTTCGCGGGCCGGGACATGCTGAACTTCAGCAGCTTCGGCTATCTGGACCTGGCCGCCGAGCCGCGGGTGCACGCGGCCGCGGCCGATGCCATCACCCGCTACGGCACCTCCGCGGCGGCGGTGCGGCTGGTGGCGGGCGAGCTGCCGTTGTACGGGGAGCTGGAGTCGGAGATCGCCCGCATCTACGATACCGACGCCGCGATCGTCACCTCGAGCGGTTTCCTCACCAACGCCGCGGCCGTGGCGTTCCTGCTCGGCAAACGCGATATCGCCGTGTGCGATTCACTGATCCACAACAGCATCGTCTCGGGCACCGAATGGGCCGGGTGCAAGCGGGTCACGTTCCGGCACAACGATCCGGAGTCGCTCGAGGCGATCCTGTCGATGTCGCGGCGCAGCTTCGAACGGGCCATGGTGCTGGTCGAGGGCGTCTACAGCATGGACGGCGATATCGTCCGGCTGCCCGAAATCATCGAGGTGGCACGCAGATACGACTGCTCGATCATGATCGACGAGGCGCATTCGTTCGGTGTCCTCGGTGAGCGCGGGCTGGGCGTGCGCGAGCATTTCGACCTGCCCGGCGACGCCGTCGACGTCTGGATGGGAACCCTGTCCAAGGCGCTGGGCAGCGTCGGCGGCTATCTGGCGGCCAACCGCGAGCTCGTCGACGGCTTCAAGTACTCCGCGTCGGGCCTGAGCATGTACACCGCCTCGCCCGCGCCGTCTGCGGCGGCCGCCGCGCTCGCGGGGCTCGCGGTGCTGCACGACGAACCCGAACGTGTCGCGGCGCTGCGGCACAACGCGCGGTATTTCCATCGGCGGGCCGGTGAACTCGGCTTCGACACCGGCAACGGGCAGGGCACGCCGATCACCCCGATCATCACCGGCGCCGACGAGCCCGCCGTCCGCGCCTCGATGGATCTGCTGGAACACAACGTGATGGCCAACGCCATCGGACATCCGGTGGTGCCCTCGGGCGAGGCCCGGCTGCGGTTCTTCGTCAACTGCCGGCACACCGAACAACAGCTCGACCAGGCGTTGAACACCGTGCGGCAGGTGTTCGACGGCATGACCACGGAAGAAGGGCCCCAGTCGTGAAGCTACCACCGAATCTGCTGCGAAAAGCGCTGGTGCCCTTGGCATCACTGGGCATGATGGTCGCGCTGTTCGTGCCCGCGCACTCCACCATGGTCGCCCCGGTGGAGTCCGACGCCGGCGCGCCGCTGGCGAGCAAGTTCAAGTTCACCGAGATGCCGATCGCGCTGCCGCCCGGCCTGCCCGAACGCAAGATCCGCAATATCGAGCCCCGCTACGAACACGTGGTGGCGTGGATGTCGTCGGTGAACGCGGCGGTGGCCATCAACGACATCGACGGCAACGGCAGAGCCGACGATCTGTGCCTGGTCGACTCCCGCTCCGACAGCGTGATCGTCACTCCCGCACCCGACAGCGACACCAGCCGCTATCAGCCGTTCGTGCTGAATCCGGCGCCGTTGCCGACCGACGACGAGATGGCGCCCACCGGATGCATTCCCGGCGATTTCGACCACTCCGGTCGGATCGGGCTGATGGTCTACTACGGTGGCCGCACCCCGATCGTGTTCCTGCCCCGGGCCGGGGCCAAACAGCTGAACAACGCCGCTTTCCGGCCGGTGGAGACCGTGGCGCCGCCCGCCACTCCCGACGGCAGCTATCAGGGGGCGCGCTGGTTCACGCTGGCGTCGTCGGTCGCCGATTTCGACGGCGACGGCAATCTCGACATCTTCATCGGGAACTACTTCCCCGACAGCGATTTCATCGGCGCCACCGGCGAGCACAGCCTGACGCTCAACGAATCGTTCTCCAAGGCCACCAATGCCGGTGGCGCGCACCTGCTCTCGCTGCAGCGCAGCACCGGCGGCACGGAACCGAACGCGGAGTTCCGCGAGGTGTTCGACGCCTTCCCCGAGCACGCGAAGAACGGCTGGACCATCGCGTCCGCGCCGCAGGACCTCACCGGTGACCAGCTGCCCGAACTGTATGTCGCCAACGACATGGGCCCGGACCGGTTGTTCGTGAACAAGTCCACCCCCGGCCATTTCGAGTTCGGGCTGGCCGAGGGCAAGCGCGGGCCGACCGATCCCAAGTCCTTCGTGCTGGGGCACGACTCGTTCAAGGGCATGGGCGTGGACTTCGGTGACCTCGACGGCCGCGGCATGCCCGACCTGTTCGTCAGCAACATCGCCCAGCGCTGGGGCATCATCGAGGGCAACCTGGCATTCTACAACACCGCCAAGGACACGAAAGACGCCGCCGCGCAGCTGAATTCGGGAGTGGCGCCGTTCGAGAACCGTTCGGTGAGCCAGGGCCTGGCCTGGAGCGGCTGGTGCTGGGACACCAAGATCGCCGACTTCGACAACAGCGGCCGCCCGCAGATCGTGCAGACCAACGGCATGTTCAAGGGCGACACCACCCGCTGGCCGCAGGTGCAGGAAATGGCCACCATGAACGACCTGCTGGCCCGATACCCGTGGGCCTGGCCGAATTTCACCGCGAAGGGCGACCTGGCCGGTAACAACCGGATGGCGTTCTTCGCCCAGGACGACAACGGCAAGTTCACCAACATCTCCCCCGCCCTGGACATCTTCGCGGCCGTCCCGACCCGGGGCATCGCGATCGGTGATCCCACCGGCACCGGCAAGCTCAGCTTCGCCGTCGCCCGGCAGTGGGACACCCCGGTCTACTACCGCAACGATTCGCCCGATACGGGCCGGTACCTCGGCCTGCAACTGTTCACCCCGCCGACGAACTCGGCGCCCGGCGACACCACCCTGGCAGGCAAGCCGATCCTCGGCTCACCGGCCGTCGGCGCCCAGGTCACCGTCACCACCCCGGACGGCAGGCCGCACATCGCCCAGCTCGACGGCGGCAGCGGGCACGCCGGGAAGCGGGCCACCGACATCCATCTCGGGCTCGGCGACGTCGATCCCGCCACCCCGCTGCCGGTCCAGCTGAGCTGGCGTGACAACCACGGCGCCGTGCACACCCAGCAGCTGCAGCTGCGGCCGGGCAGCCACACCCTCGTTCTCGACACCGATGCCCGGGAGGTGCACTGATGAGTGTCCAAGGCAACGGCCATCATCCCGACTCCGACGGCGAGGCGGTCCGCGCGGCCGAGGCGCCCCCAACCGCGTTCCAGGCGTGGCGGCGGAAGTGGCTGGGGGTCAACAAGGAAGGCCGCGACCCGCGCTATCTGGCGCTACGCAACTTCGCGGCCTCGCTGACGTTCTTCAACGTCATCGGCTTCCTGTGGCTGGGTTTCGAGCAGCCGTGGCTGTGGCCGATCCTGGCGGCGCTGACCGCCTACACCGTCGAGCTGATCCTCGAGACGCTGGCGGCGTGGGCCTACCAGCGCCCGCCCGCCTACCGCGGCAACGGGTTGCGTGGCCTGTTCGTGTTCCTGATGCCCGCGCACATCACCGGCGTCGCGTTCAACTTCCTGATGTACGCCGCCGACCAGTGGCTGCCGATCATGTTCGGCATCACCGTCGCGGTCGGCACCAAGTGGGTGCTGCGGGCGAAGATCCACGGCAAGGTCAAGCACTTCATGAACCCGTCGAACTTCGGGATCGTGGTGGCGCTGCTGGTGTTCCCGGAGATCGCGGTCGTCGGGCCCTACCACTTCGTGGAGAACGTGCAGGGCGCGGCCGACGCGCTGCTGGTGCTGGGCCTGCTGATGGCGGGCACCATGCTCAACGCCAAGCTGACCAAGAAGACACCGTTGATCGCGGCGTGGCTGGGCGCGTTCGTGTTGCAGGCGGTGGTGCGCGGGGCGCTGGATCCCGACGTGTCCATCATCGCGGCCCTGCTGCCGATCACCGGCATCGCGTTCGTGCTCTACACCAACTACATGATCACCGACCCGGCGACGTCCCCGTTCGCCAAGCGGGATCAGGTCGTCTTCGGCGCGTCGGTGGGCCTGATGTACGGGGTGCTGATGGCGCTGAACGTGTCGTTCGGGCTGTTCTTCGCGCTGGTGATCGTGTGCGCGAGCCGCGGCGTCTTCTGGTGGTACCGCAACATTCGCGAATGGCTCGCCAAGCGCGCCGTCCCCGCCGAACCCGCACCGCGCGCGGCCGAGCCCGCCGCGCTGGAACCGGCGGCCGCACCGTCGTGACCCCGGCCGCCGCAACAGAATCGAGGATCGCCATGCCGTCGAGGATCGGACCGCTACGGTCGGTGCTGCTGGGCACCGGCGCCGACGTGCCACCGCTGGGCCGCCCCGGGTTCGCCACGCCGAACCCGGGGACCAAGGCCGAATTGGAGCGCGTCGCCACCCATCTCGCCACCAGCATCGACGTCGCGGTGCGCAGCAAGAACAACGACGAACTGATCGCGCACATCGAGAGCCTGCCCCAGCAGTATCAGGGCTTCGCGTTCGAGGGCGCGGCGACGGGCCTGGCGGCGGTCGACTCGATCACGCCGTTCAGCCGCCGCGCGCACGACCTGATCACCGGGCCCGCCGCCAAACACGATCTGACCATGTACGTGGGTGTCGGGCTGGCCATGGGACGCATCCCGAGGCCGTTCTGGCGCAAGGTGTTTCCGAAACACCCGGCCTACCGGTGGCTGGCGATCGACGGGTTCGGCTTCTACAACGCCTTCTTCCGCACCGAGAAGTACATCGGGCGGCACTTCGCCGCCGACCGGTACCCGCGCTGGATGGGTGACCGCGCGCCGCTGCGCCGCTGCGCCGATCAAGGGATCGGGCGGGCGCTGTGGTTCGTCAGCGGCGGCTCGCCGGAGGGCGTGGCCAAACTGATCGACGAGTTCGACGCGAGCCGGCACGCCGATCTGTGGAGCGGTATCGGGATCGCGACGACGTTCGCCGGCGGGGTGGCGGCCAGCGATCTGGAGGCGATCCTGGCCCGGGTGCCGCAGTTCCGGGAGCCGCTGGCCGCCGGGTCGGCGATGGTCGCGAAGATCCGCCAGCAGGCCGACAGCGCTATCCCGCACACCCACGCGGCGGTGCGCGCCTACACCGGCCGCACGCTCGACGAGGCCGCCGCGCTGATCGATCGGGCGTTCGCGGAGGTCCCGCAGGACGGCACCGCGGCGGCCTATCAGGCCTGGCGCGACCACCTCGGCGCGCTGGCCGTACCGGCATGAGCGGGGCGCGCTGGGCGGGCGTGCACGTCATCGTGACCGGCGGGTCGGAGGGTATCGGAGCCGCCGTGGCCGCCGCCTTCGCGCGCCGCGGCGCCCGGGTGTCGATCATCGCCCGGCGTCCGGAACCGTTGCGCGACACGGCGTTACGCCTCGGCGCCGACCACCGCGCCGCCGATGTCACCGATCGGGTGGCGCTGGCGGCGGCGATCGCGGAGCTCGAGGCCCGCAACGGCGGCTGCGGTGTGCTGGCCTGCTGTGCGGGGCTCACCCTGCCGGGCCTGTTCACCGAACTGGGCGACGACGAGTTCGCGATCCAGACCGACGCGAACTATCTCGGCTCGGTGTACGCCGTGCGCGCGGTGCTGCCGGGCATGATCGAACGCGGCAAAGGCCATGTGCTGCTGCTGAGTTCGACCTCGGCGTTCCTCGGCATCCCCGGGTACGGCGCCTACGCGCCCACCAAGGCGAGCATCCGGCAGCTGGGCCTGTGCCTGCGCTACGAGACCGAACCGGCCGGCGTGTCGGTGTCGGTGCTGTATCCCGCCGACACCGACACACCGGGGCTGGTGCGGGAGAATCTGCGCAAGCCGCCGGAGACCAAGGCCATCACCGGCAATATCAAGCCGTTGCCGGCCGACAAGGTGGCCGAGGCGGCGGTGCGGGGTATCGAGCGGGGCCGCCACCACATCACCACCGATCTGCTCACCACCTTTCTCCTGCGCTGGGCGAATATTCCCGAGGATTTCATGCGGCCGTTCTTCCGCCGCAGTATCTCCCGGGCGCGGCAGCGCGCGCGTACAGCGGCTCTGTGATCGGAATCGAGGCGAGGAGGGACATGCGCGGTCACCGATTCGCGAATACCGCGGCGGCGGGGAATACCGTCGCCCAGGAAAGGAGCATCGCGACGAAGGCGAATGATTTCGCGCGGCGCACGACGCCGATCGCGGCCCCGATCGGCTTACCGCGCACACCGGCGAGCAGCCGCCCGAGATATATCACGCCGAAGGCTACCGCCGCCAGGTACGGAATATACGTCCAGGAGTATCCGGCCGCCGGAAATGTCACCGCGACGAAAACGGCGGCGCCGGTCACGAGCTGCGCGAGCCCGATCGCGAACGACGGAAATATTCCGAGGGCGCGCGGGGCGGTGACAATGGAATGTTCGGCGTCTTCGGGAACGTCTTCGGCAGCGTTCACGATGAATACCGAATTGACCGTGAGCCCGAGGCCGAGAATCGCCGCCACGGCCGCCCATTCCAGCGGCCGGTCGTAGGTCCGCAGCAGCGCGAGACCGGGAAGGAGCGTCACCATCACCAGAACCGCAGGAATCTGCCGGCCTCCGGCACCCTTCAGGTGCAGCGGCGGCAGCGAGTACTGAAAGGCCAGCACCACCCCGATACCCATCACCACCAGCAGGTCGAGGTGACCGGTCGTGCCGATGAGCCAGCTCAGGCACACCGCGATGACCGCGACCCAGGCGAAGATCTGCCGCCGCACGCGCCGCACTCCGAGATCACCCACGGCCCGCGAGAGCCGGGATTTGAAGTCGGCGTCGAGCCAGCGGTCGGCCAGGCAGTTCACGACATTGGTCAAGAGCACGTAAGCGGTGAGCATGACGATGGTGACCAGCATTCGCACCGAGAGCACCTCGCTCCACGAATGCGAACTGACGACCACCGACGCGGCCATCACGCCCGCGCCGAGCGGCAGCACCTCCACGCGATGCACGGCGAGGCCGAGCCGGAATGCGCGCACCGGCGACATTTTCCGCTCGCGTTCCGCCGGGTCCGCCGAGAATACCCGGCGGAACTCCGCCGCTGCGCCCATGGTCATCGAATTCTCCAAATCGTCGAACAACAACCCGGTACCCGCGCATAATACAATTGATTTCCGCCTGTGAGAACAGCACGAAAGGATGCCGTTATGTCGATGCTGGACTCGGTAACCGATAATGTCCTGCGCACGCCCTATCAGCGCGCCGTGGCCGACTACTGGAACAACAATCCCAACGACGACCGCATCAATGTGAAGCTCGGCGAAGTCGACGGCCTCTACCATCATCACTACGGCATCGGCGATTACGATCCGCGCGTTCTGGAGGGCCCGGCGGAGTCCCGCCAGGAACGGCTCGTCGCCGAGTTGCATCGACTGGAAACCGCACAGGCCGATTATTTGCTGGATCAATTCGGGGCGGTGCGTCCCGACGATCGGCTGCTCGATGCCGGTTCCGGGCGCGGCGGCACCAGCATCATGGCCAACGCCCGGTTCGGCTGCCGGGTCGACGGGGTTTCGATCTCGGAGTACCAGGTGGGCTTCGCCAACGAGCAGGCCGCGCAGCGCGGTGTCGCCGACCGGGTCGAATTCCACCTGCGCAACATGCTCGACACCGGCTTCGAGGCGGGCTCGATGGGCGGGGTGTGGACCAACGAAACCACCATGTACGTCAACCTTTTCGACCTGTACGCCGAATTCGCCCGGGTGTTGCGGCCCGGTGGCCGCTACGTGTGCATCACCGGCTGCTCCAACGATGTCATCGGGGGCCGGTCGTCGGCGGTGAGCAAGATCGACGCCCACTACACCTGCAACATCCACCCGCGCGGCGACTACTTCAAGGCGCTGGCCGCGAGCAAGCTGGTGCCGGTCAGCGTCACCGATCTGACCGCGGCCACCATCCCGTACTGGGAGCTGCGCACGCATTCGGAGCTCGCGACCGGGGTGGAGGAGTCGTTCCTCACCGCCTACCGCGAGGGTAGTTTCCAGTATCTGCTCATCGTCGCCGACCGGGTGGTCTGATGAGCGCCCGCGACAACGATTAGGACCTGCCCATGGCCATCACACACCGCGACAGCGAATCCCTGCGTGGGCAGTTGCGGCGCATCTTCACCGCCGGTCCGGGCGAGGAGGGCCGGCCGCTGCCGCTGCGCACCAAGCTCGATTACGCGCTGTGGCTGACGCGGCCGGAGATCGCGCCCATGTCCGCGGCGGTGATGGTGGCCGATGTCCTGTTCAGCGCCCATTCCGGGGCGGAGATCGCGAATGTTCCCATGTTGGTCGCGGCGCTGATCCTGGCCGCGGCCATCCAGCTGCTGCACGTGGCCAACTGCCTGGCCGACCGCTGGGTCGACATGGAGTACAAGTCGAAGTTCGCCCGGATGGTGCGTGATCTCGGGGTGCGGTTCGTCGCCTGGCAGGTCTATCTCACCACCGCGTTCATTCTGCTCGGTGGCGGGTACATCGCCTGGGCGACAGGGCATTACGACCTGGTGCCCCTCGTCGCGCTGGGCACCTTCCTGCTGCTGCAGTACTCGCTGCCGCCGTGGCATTTCAAGTCCGCGGGGTTCTGGCAGATCCCGTGGACCTACGTCGGCACCATGGTGTTTCCCGGCCTGGTGGTGCTGCGGCTCTACGATCGGCCGATCGAGATCCCGGCGCTGCTGGCCGTGCTCGGGCTCGGGCTGACGTTGACGGGGATCTTCTCGGTCAATACCGCCGAGGACATTCCCGAGGACGCCGAGCACGGCATCAACACCTCGGTGCTGGCGCTGGGCCTGCCGCTGTCGTTCGCCGAATCCATGACCCGGGTGAGTGTGGGCGCGGCCCTGGTGATCGGCGGCGTGGTGACGGTCGCGGGCTGGACCTGGACGCTGCTGCCCTACGCCGCGGTCCTGCTGATCGTGCTGTGGTATCTGGGCAGCACCCTGGCCGGTGTGTGGCGCAAGCCGCTGGACGAGGCGATGGCGGTGGTGCGGCCCCGGGCCAAGATGTTCGTGGTGATGGTGGCGCTGATGGGCTGGGTCACGGTCTTCCCGGCGGCGGCCGTGTTCGCTGCCCGGTGATCGGTCCGCGCAGCATGCTCACGCTCCGGTGGTCGAGCCGGGCCGCACGATCATCAGGACCGTGACGATCACCCAGAGCAGGTTGAAAATGCCTGTATAGCTGGTCAATCGCGCGACGGTGCGCGCCTCGGCCCGCGCCCCGGTGACGCCCTTGTCGCCCGGCAGCGCGGTGACGCCCTTGTCGCCCGGCAGCGCCGTGACGCCCTCGTCGCCCAGCAGCGCGGCCTGCCGGGGCAGCACGCCGACCGCGAGTACCGCGGCCGCGGCGGCGGTGAGGACGATCGACGCGATCAGCCACGCGTCGCCGAGCACGCCGAGGCTGCTCGCGGTGCCGAAGCCGAGGACCGGGACGGCCAGTCCGACCACGGCGTAGACGCGGCAGATCCGGTGCAGCGCCGCGACGACGGCATGGTCGCGGTCGGCGCCGGATGCGGCGGCGCGGCGGGTGGCGGCGGGAAACATGCCGGCCGCCACGGTGATCGGGCCGATGGCGATGATCGCCACCAGCACATGGAGGGCGAGCAGGGCCTTGGTCATGCGGCGTCGTTCCAGATGCTGGTGGCCAGGATCGCGTCCCAGGTGAGGTGCGGTGTGTCGGGGTGGTGCTCGCGCACGATCGCACCGGCGAGGGTGCCCGGCAGCGCTTTTCGGGGGTCGGCCAGCGCTTGGGCCTCGATGGCGGCGGTGAGGGCGCGGCTGCCGCCGAGTCGCGGGTAGGCGGCGTGTACTCGATCGGCGTAGTCGGGTGTGATGTCGCCCGGTGTGCCCGCGACATCGATGCCGATGCCGTGCACGGCGATCCAGCTCTCCGCCGGGCGACGGCGGCGATAGACCGGGGAGGCGGTGAATCCGGAGGTGTGGGCGGCGATGGCGTCCCATACCGTGTCGATCAGGGTGTCGGGGGCGCCGTGGTCTTCGAGGAACCGCGCGGCGTAGTCGGCACCGTCGAGTTCGAAGCGCTGGGTTCCGTTGCCGGTCGCGGCCAGGCCGAGGTCGTGCAGGGCGCAGATCAGGTACATCGCCTCGTCGTCGTAGTCGGCGCCCGGCCGCAGGCCCTGCTGCGCGGCGGCCGCGCGGGCGAACAGGTAGCCGCGCACACTGTGATTGCGGAGAGGCGCGGGCAGTTCGCGGGCGATCAGCTCGCTCGCGGTGTCCGCCAGCGGTGTCGACGGCAGCGCGAGCGAATCCTGTTGTGCCGCAGCGGTTCCAGCGGCCAGGACCGCGCCGGTAACCAGACCTGCGCCGAGTGCGGTACGGCGTGTGATGGACATGAGTGATCTCTCCTCAAGGTAGGGCGGGTCGTGGTGCGCCGCATTCGCCATGCAGCGGAACACGTTGAAAAGCAATGGATTCCATCGGGGGTCAGTGAATGCGTTGTAATTCACCGTGCACGCAATGGAATGCGACGGGTAGGCAGTGGGATTCGGCCGGATGCAGTGGGTTCATCGAGATGCCGTGAGGTTCAGCAGGATTCGGCGGACGCGGCGGATGCGGCGGGTATCCAGCGAGAATCAGTGGGGCTCAGCGGGGATGCAGTGGAGTTCAGCGGGACGCTCTGGGGCCAGCGGGATGCAGTCGGTTTCATGGGATGATGCAGTCGGTTTCATGGGATGCGGCCGGGTTCAGCAGGATGCGGCGGGGTGTGGTGGCATGCAGCGGCCTCAGCAGGGTGCGGTGGCATCCGGCGGTCAGGAGTGAAATGCTGTCGGTTCAGCAAGTCGCGGTGGGTTTCAGTGGGGTGCAGTCGGGTTGAGTCGTTGGCAGTGGGTTTTGGCGGGGATGTAGCGGGAGTGATGGGGATTCGTGGTGTGGGGTTCAGTGGGGTGTGGCGCGGAAGCGGGTGCGGTAGTCGGTCGGGGTGGTGCCGAGGACTTTGAGGAAGGTGCGGCGCAGGGTTTCCTCGGACCCGAATCCGCAGCGCCGGGCGACGGTGGTGACGCCGTCGTCGGACGCCTCGAGTAGGTGCTGGGCGGCTTCGACACGGACGCGCTCGACGTATTGGGCCGGTGTCATGCCGATCTCGCGGCGGAACAGCCGGGTCAGGTGGCGTTCGCTCATCGTGGCGTGGGCGGCCATGGTCGCCAGGGTGTGCGCGGCCGCCGGATTCGCGGCGACGGTGTCGATCAGGTGGCGGAGGCGGGAGTTTCGTGGCGTGGCGACGGTGGCGCGGACGCTGAACTGCGATTGCCCGCCGGGCCGGTGCAGGAACACCACCAGGTGCTTGGCGACGGACCGGGCGAGGTCGGAGCCCTCGTCCTCTTCCACCAGGGCCAGCGCGAGGTCGATGCCCGTGGTCACCCCCGCGGAGGTGACGACCGGGCCGTCGCGCACATAGATCGCGTCCTGGTCCACCTCGATATCCGGGAAGCGTTGCGCCAGTAGGTGACACGCCGTCCAGTGCGTGGTGGCGCGGCGGCCCGCCAGCAGCCCGGCCTCGGCGAGCACGAACGCCCCGGTGCACACCGACACGATCCGCCGCGCACCCGCCGCCGCGCCGCGCACCGCGGGCACCAGCCCGGGCGGCAGTCCCTCCCCCACCGCGTATCCCGGGACAACGAGAGTGTCGACCCTCCCGGCGAATTCACCTATCGCACCGTCGACGCCCAGCGGCACACCGACATCCGTGCGCGCGGCCCGGCCGTCGGGCGAGGCGAACCGGATCCGCCGTCCCGCCCAGTGCAGCACCTGCACGGGCCCGGCGATGTCGAGCAGCAGCGCTCCCTCGCCCAGCGCCACCAGCACATCCCCGCGGTCGGTTTCCATGCACCGAGTCTTGCCCGCGCCGAGAGGAGTCCGCAATGACACGAAGCCCACAGATCCGGACACGACCATCCCGGGTCTCCGACCGCATCAGGTCAGACGGCAGCGGGATAGCCCGGGTTCGGCTCGGGGCGGTGGATGGGGCCCGCGCCGAGATGTTCACCACCCGTGAGGGTTCGGGGTCGCCGGCGGTCGCGTGGGCTTATTAGGGTCTGGAGCCGAGCGGGTGGGGATGTGCGTAGACGAGGAGTGGGCAGTGGGTTCGTTGTTCGCGGTGTTCCTGCCGCTGGCTTTGGCGCTGGTGATGTTCGGGCTCGGGCTCACCCTGACGGCGGCGGATTTCGCTCGGGTGCTGCGGTATCCGAAGGCGGCGGCGGTGGCGCTGGTCTGCCAGATGGTGTTGCTGCCCGCGGTGTGCGTGGGACTGATCCACCTGTTCGGGCTGGAGGGGGCGGTGGCGGCGGGGATGCTGCTGCTGGCGGCCTCGCCGGGCGGGCCGTCGGCCAACCTGTTCAGCCATATCGCGGGCGGGAACGTGGCGCTCAACATCACTCTCACCGCCGTCAATTCGGTGCTGGCGGTGTTCACGTTGCCGCTGGTGGTCGGGTTGTCCTACGCGCTGTACCTCGACGGTGACGCGGGTATCGGGCTGCGGCCGAACAAGTTCGCCCAGGTGTTCGCGATCGTGCTGATCCCCGTGGCGCTGGGCATGTGGGTGCACCACCGGTTCCCGGAGTGGTCGCGGCGGCGCGGCGGCGTCAAGGTGCTGTCGGTGGTGGTGCTGGCGCTGGTGGTGCTCGCGGCGGTGGCGCGCGATGTCGACACCCTCACCGACAATGTGGGCGCGCTGGCGGCGGTGTGCCTGCTGCTGGCGACGATCGGCATCCTGGCCGGGTATTTCGTGTCGCGGCTGTTCGGTGTCGACTCCGATCAGGCGGTGGCCGCGGCGATGGAGATCGGTATCCACAACGGCGCGCTCGCCATCGCGGTGGCGACCTCGGTGCTGCACGATTCCGCCATGGCGGTCCCCGCGGCCGTGTACGGGGTGCTGATGAATCTGCCCGCCGGGGTGGCGGCGGCCCTGTTCGCCCGCCGCGCCCGGGCCGCCGTGCCCGCCTGACGACACGCCGACCGCCGCCGGAGTTTTCAGCAATTGTCCAGCTACGATTGCTGGAATGCGACAGTCGAATCGCCGCCACGCCCTGGCGGCGTCTGCCGCCGCCGTCGCGGCCCTGCTGGTGCCCGGTCTGACCTGGATCGCCCCGGCCGCCCACGCCGGTGCCCTGCCGCCGCTGGGCGACGATTTCCTCTGGGGTGTGGCCGCTTCCGGCTTCCAGTCCGAAGGCGCTGTGCCCGACAGCAATTGGAGTCGTTTCATCGAATCCGGCGCGGTCGACGACTACCGCGACTCGGTGCGGTTCCTCGACTTCTACACCGACGACATCGACCACGCCGCCCGGCTCGGGGTGAAGGTGTTCCGGATGAGCGTGGAATGGGCACGGGTGCAGCCGACCCCGGACGGCTGGGACGAGCACGCCTTCCAGGTCTACGACCGGATGGTCGACAAGATCATCGCCTACGGCATGACCCCGATGATCACCCTCGACCACTGGGTGTATCCGGGCTGGGCGGCCGACCGCGGTGGCTGGCGTAATCCGGGCATGGTCGAGGACTGGCTGGCCAACGCCCGGAAGGTGGTGAACCGCTTCGCCTCGCGCAAGCCGATCTGGGTGACGATCAACGAACCGGCCGCCTACATCGGCACCGAGTTGCGCATCGGCGCGCTCGGCCCCGGCGAGGAACCGCTGATGCGGGAGCGACTCGCCCAGGTGCACAACGAGATCTACGACACCATCCACCACAACCAGCCCGACGCGCAGGTCACCAGCAATCTCGGCTACGTGCCCGGGATGGAGACCGAGGTGAATCAGCCCTTCGTCGATCTGGTCGCCGACAAGCTCGACTTCCTCGGCGTCGACTACTATTTCGGCCCTGACGACCACAGCGCCGCGGGGGAAACCTCGGCCGGCAGCCCCGCCATGTGGGAGCTCCCCCTGCAAACCGAGGGCATCTATTACGCGCTGCGCCATTACGCCCGGCTCTTTCCCGGCAAACCCCTCTACGTGGTGGAGAGCGGCATGCCGACCGAGAACGGGCGGCCGCGCCCGGACGGCTACACCCGCGTCGATCACCTGCGCGACACGGTCTACTGGCTGCAGCGGGCCAAGGCCGACGGTATCGACGTGCGCGGCTACAACTACTGGAGCCTCACCGACAATTACGAATGGGGCAGTTACGCACCGCGTTTCGGGCTCTACACCGTCGACGCCGAGCAGGATCCGACGCTGACCCGTCATCCCACCGACGCGGTCGAGGCGTACGCCACGCTGACGCGGACCGGAGGTGTCCCGGCGGATTACCGGCCCACCCGCGGCCCGGTCGAGTGCTCTCAGGTGGACCCGCCCGCCAGCTGCGACGAGCCGGTCACCGTCGACCCCGAATCTCCGGCCCCCTGACCCGCGCTGCCGGGTGTGCCCCGCGGGGGCCGGAGAAGGCATGTGGGGTCCAGTGGCGTGAAAACTCACGCTAAGCCAGATCAGGTGGTCTGAGCACCGTTTCGGGAGATCGGTGAGCATTGTTGCCGCGCTGACGGTTTCATGAGCGGCTGTGCAGGATGAGGGTGCGACGCCGGGTACGGCCAGTTCGGAGTGTTGTCCTGGGTCGAGCGGCAGCGGTTCTTCCATCTCGACGACCAGGACCACGAGCTAATCGCTGAACGCCGCCGCGACAGCAATCGATTGGGCTTCGCCACCTGTCGACAAACGCGCGAAGGCTGACCCCCAGGCGAACCGTGGATGCTGATCCCGGGTCAACTTTCGGGAGTTGGTAGGGGTCAGCTTTGGCGGTTCAGTCGCCGGTGCGGTTGTCCTTGGCGAGCAGGGCTCGGCGTCGGCGGGTGCGGTAGGAATCGCCTGCGAGAGTGCGGACCTCGGCGTGGTGGGCCAAGCGGTCGATCATGGCCGCAGCGACCACGTTACTACCGGAACCCCGCATCGGGTTCTCAGGAGCTGGCGATGATCTCTATCAGGCTTGCGAAACTGTCTCTGCCATGGCCGGCTTCGATGCCCCCGTGCGTGAGCGATCTGATGAGTTGGGGAAGTTCTGTGTTGATGCCGCGCTCTTGGGCGGCTTGGATGAGGTGGTCCATGAGGGGTGCGTCGAGTTCGAGCCATTCCCCATCGCCGGGGTACCGACCGTTGTCTATCTGTTGGGCGTAGTCGGCGATGACCGACGCGATCGTTGTCGACATCCAGTGATTCAGCAGTGGGGCCGTAGTTGTTGCGCGAACCTCGGCCGTGCGCAGCAAAGCTGCGCTGTACAGGTATCCGATCAGGGTGGCCCACGCAAAGTTCAGCATCGCGAGGTCGTAGAGCGCCGCCGTGCCGGGGTCCGGCCCCAGATACGTCGCGCTACCCAGCTGCCCGAGCAGTCGTTCGTGATGTGCGAACAGTTCTTCGGAACCGCTGTACACCAGCACTGTCTCGGGCTTGCCGACATGTTCGGGATGCGCCATCAGTGCACCGTCGAGGTACCGGCCGCCACGTTCGCCCACCCAAGCGGCCAATTGCTGGGCCTGCACACTGGTGCCTGAGGTCACGTTCACCACGTCGCGGGAGGTGATGTGCTGCTCAGCTCGCCCGAGGATCCGAGCCGCAGCGTCGTAGTCATCGACGCATACAACGACCAGGGACGCACCGTCGAGAGCTGCATGTAGTGAATCCGCTCGCCGAATCGAGCGCGGATGAGGGGCGTCGCTGTGCTCGTCCCAGAACGTGACCGCGTTGTCCGTCGCCAGAGCTTCGGCCATCGCCTCTGCTCGGACGCCGCGTCCGAGCACGGTCACGGATATCCCCACAGGTGTAAGCATCATGTCTTCTCTCCGCGTTGCTGCCCACCGAGACGTGGGCGAAAGGCTTGGTTCGGCTACGCTAATCCTTCACATGGATGTGAGAGTCAAGCCGGAGAACCACGATGCGCATCGGTGAACTGTCGGAACGGACAGCAGTCAGCCAACGACTGCTGCGTTACTACGAGGAACAGGGCCTGCTAGCGCCCCTTCGCGAGCCGAGCGGCTATCGAAGCTACCGCGACAGCGACATCAACCGGGTCCACCGCATCCGCACGCTGCTGGCCGCAGGCCTCAACACTGCCACCATCGCTCATGTCCTGCCCTGCACCATCGACACCGATGGCGGGCTCGCTGCGGCCTGCCCGGACCTGCTCGCCGATCTGCACCGCGAACGCGACAGGATTTCCGCCGCCATCGACGAGCTCAACAGCGCACAGCACGCCCTGGATTCCATCATCGCCGCCACGAACCGATGAATCATTACCGCTACCGCAGCGCCCCGTCATCGTCCGCGCCTGGGTACTGAAGTAGTCGAACGCCGAACCGTCAGGCTCAGGCGGGCAGTTCGAGGCCCTTGGCGAGCACCGGCCAGGACTTGATCAGGGCGTCGTGCCAGTAACCCCAGGAGTGGGTGCCGGTGGGCGGGAAGTCGTAGGTGGCGGGGATGCCGAGGGAGTCCAGTTTGGCCTGCATGTTGTGGCTGCAGTAGTTGACCGCGGCCTCGATGACGCCGCCGACGATGAGCTGGTTGGCCCAGCCGCCGACGCCGGGCAGGGTGTAGGGGCCGTCGAGGCCGTCCCACCGGCCGGGCAGCCCGGAACCGCTGGAGATGAACAGGTTCAGCCCGCGCAGCTGGTCGGCGTGCACGTACGGGTCGTTCTCGGCCCACATCGGGTCGTTCTGCGGACCGTACATGTTCTCGGTGTTGCCGCCGCCCCACACGTTCACCGCGAGGTTCACGAAGGTGTAGCCGGTGGGGTCGGAGATCTGCGCGCATCCGCTGTAGGCGGCCACCGACTTGTACAGGCCGGGCTTGGCGATGGGCAGCTGCAGCACCGAGGTGCCCGAGGTGGACAGTCCGGCGATCGCGTTGAGCCCGTTGGTGCCCAGTGCCCCGTCGATCAGCGGCGGCAGTTCCTCGGTGAAGAACGTCCTCCATTTGTTGACCCCGAGGACGGGATCGGGTGCGCGCCAGTCGGTGTAGTAGCTCCAGGCGCCGCCGATCGGCCGGACCACGTTCACGTCCTTGTCGGCGAGGAAGCGCAGCGCGTCGGGCGCGCGCTGGTCCCAGGTGGCGGCGTCCTGGCCGCCGCCGGCACCGTTGAGCAGGTACAGCACCGGCCGCGGCACCGAGGCGTCGGCGGGTCGCTGCACGTCGACGGCGAAGGTGTCGTCCATGGCCGCGGAGTACACGTACAGGCGGATGTTGCGGTCGTCCTGCACGGTCGCCTTGGTGATGTAGGACCCGTCGGCCGAGCGCGGGTCCGCGAGCAGGCTGCGGGACCCGATCACCGGGTCGCCGGTGTCCGCGGTCGCGGGCCCGGCGCCCACCGCCACGGTCGATGCCGCGAGAACCATTGCGGCAACAGCTGTTCCGATCCGATTGCCAACCGCCACGTGCGCCTCCGTAGCCGACTAGACCGCATCCTGAAACTTCCGTACCGTCCGGACTGTATCCCACCGTCGTGCCTGCGGCGTCGTACGCGGGCGGTGCGTCGCGCCGCGAGTGGCGCCGGTCAGGGCAGGGTGACCTCGGCGGGGGTCTTGTCGGGGCGCAGGCCGCGCCAGGAGGGGTGGCGCAGGCGGCCGTCGCTGGTGCGTTCGGTGAAGGTGACCTCGCCGACCAGTTCGGGTTCGACCCAGACCGCGTCGGGGACCTCGGCGCGCACGGTGGGGGTGGTGCGGCGCAGCGGGCGCAGGCGTTGCTTCAGGTCGGCGAGCATTGCGCGGGTGAAGCCGGTGCCGACGTTGCCGATGTAGGTGAGGGCGCCGGTGTCGTCGTGGGCGGCCATGAGCAGTGAGCCGATGTGGCCCTCGCGGCGGCCGGTGCCCGGTCGCCAGCCGACGATCACGACCTCTTGGTCGCGGGAGTTCTTGACCTTGGTCCACAGCGCGCTGCGGCGGCCGGGCAGGTAGGGGCTGTCGAGGCGTTTGCAGACGATGCCCTCGAGCCCGAGTCTGCCGGATTCGGCGAGGATGTGGGCGGGGTCGCCGTGCAGGCGCGGGGGCACCTGCCAGTGCGGGCCGCGCAGGTCGAGTTGTTCGAGCAGTTCGCGCCGTTGCCGATACGGCAGGTCGACCAGGGAGCGGTCGCCGATGTGCAGCAGGTCGAAGATCATGTAGGTGGCCGGGACCGACTGTGCCAGGGCGCGGATCATGCCGGCGTTGCGCTGGTGCATGCGCGGTTGCAGCGCCTCGAAGGAGGTGCGGCCGCCGGTGTCGAACGCGACGATCTCGCCGTCGACGACGAAGGGCGGGTCGCCGGGCGCGATGGCGGCCAGTTCGGGCCAGGCGGGGGTGATGTCCTTGTCGTTGCGCGACTGCAACCGCAGTTCCCGCTCGACGTAGCCGATGGCGCGGATGCCGTCGAATTTGACCTCGTAGTTCCACCGCGGGCCGTCGGTGGGGAGCGTGCCCGCTGTCGCCAGCATCGCCGCGTAGTGCGGCAGTCTGCTCACGCCCGCCTCGCCGCCATCGCCGGTCCTTCCCGAACCCGAACGTCGCTGGTAGACAACTCATCGGGACGATACCGACCGGTTGATCCGGCGCGGGCGAGCGCCGGTCGCGGCGCGTGTCCGGCGGGCGGGCGGGACTCAGACGCGGCGCATGACGGAGACGACCTTGCCGAGGATGACGGCGTGGTCGCCGTCGATCACGTCGTAGGCGGGGTTGCGGGGTTCGAGGTAGGTGTGGCCGTCGCGGCGGCGGTAGACCTTCACGGTGGCCTCCTCGTCGATCATGGCGGCGACGATGTCGCCGGTGTGGGCCTCGGGCTGGCGGCGGACCACCACGATGTCGCCGTCGCAGATCGCGGCGTCGATCATGGAGTCGCCGCGCACGCGCAGCGCGAAGACCGTGCCGCGGCCGACGAGTTGGCGTGACAGCGTGAGCACGTCGTCGGTGTGCTCCTCGGCCAGGATCGGCGTGCCCGCGGCGATGTCGCCGACGACCGGGACCGGCACCGAGTCCTCGTCGCGGTCGCGTGGGGCGGCCGAGCGCAGGAACAGCCGGACGTCGATCGGGCGCGACATGCTGTCGCCGCGGCGCAGGAATCCCCTGTCCTCCAACGCTTTCAGGTGTTTGGACACCGACGAGGCGGACCGCAGCCCGACCGCCGCGCCGATCTCCCGGGTGCTGGGCGGATATCCGTTGCGCACCACCGAGTCGTGGATGGCGGCGAGGATCCGCTGCTGCCGGGGCGGCAGGGTCGAGGTGTCGAGGTGCTCGAACGCATCGTCGTATCCGGTCACCGGGCGATCGTAGAGGCCGGGGCGGGCTCAGTTCACGCAGGGGATGTCGGAGCCGATGCTGGTGGTGACCGGCTTACCCGAGTCGGGGGCGGGATCGCCGGTGGCCGTCGCGCCCAGGGCGGAGGTGGCCGAGGACCCTGCGGTCGTGCTGCCGTAGCCGCTGGAAGTGCCTGTGCCGGTGCTCGTTTCGCCGGAGGTCAGTTCCTCGGGCATGCTGAAGTCGGCGCCGACGACGATCTTCACGTGGCCGGACTGGACGCTCTTGGACGGCGCGGTCGGCAGGCCGCCGAGCATGTCGGCGGCCTGGGTGGCGTCGGCGTCGGCACCGGCGCCGTAGTAGACCACCGAGCTGGAGCCGTCGGTGTAGGCGGCGGCGTTGCCGACCTGGCCCTGGGGAAAGCCCTTGTCCGACAGCGCTGTGGAGACCTTGCGCGCCATGCCGTCCGGGCCGCCGGAGTTGACGACGTCGACCGTGCTGGTGGGTGTGGTCCTGGGTTCGGCGGGCGATGGTGCCTGCACGCCGAAGGCGGCGCGGACGGTCTTCTTGATCAGGGCGGGGTCGATGATGTTGACCTCTTGGCCGTCGACGGTCTGGTAGGCCTTCACCGGCAGGGTCTGGAATTCGATCGGGATCGAGCCGGCCTTGCCCAGCGTCTGGGCGAAATCGAGCAGGTTCCAGCCCTCCGACAGCACGATGTCCTCCTGGGCGGCGCTGATGAGCTGCTGCAGTTTGCCGACGTTGGTGAGGGTGCCGGAGTCCTTGAGCTGCTTGGCGACCGAGGTGAGGAACGCCTGCTGGCGGTGGGTGCGGTCGAGGTCGCCGTTCTGCAGTTCGTGGCGCTGGCGCACGAAGGCCAGCGCGTTGGCCGCGTCCAGATGCTGGGGGCCCGCGGGAAACACCGCGCCGGAGTAGTACTCGTCGTTGACGGGCTGGTTCAGGCACACGTCCACGCCGCCGAGGATGTTGGCGATGTGGTAGAAGCCGACCAGCGAGACCTCGGCGAACCGGTTGATCGGCACGCCGGTGAGCTGTTTGACCGTCTGCACGATGGATTCGCGGCCGGCCTCGCGGCCCTTGTGCTCGAGCTCGATCTTGTCCTTGACGCCCTGGTTCTCGAGTTTCTGCTCGGCGTAGGCCTTCTTCAGGCCGTAGGCCTCCTTGATCTTGGCGTGGTCGTAGCCGGGAATGCCGTTGACGGCGACGTAGTCGTCGCGCGGGATGGAGAAGGCGGTGACCTTCTTCAGGTCCTTCGGAATGTGCACCAGGATCAGGGAATTGGCGTTGTAGCCGCCCTCGGTGCCGTCACCGGCGTGCAACTGGTCGAGGATGTCCTTGGGCAGATCGTTGCCGTTCTGGTCCTTACGGGTGTCCAGGCCGATGAGCAGGATGTTCATGTCGCCGTCGAGGGCGGCCGCGTCCTCGGCGCTGATCACGCTGGAGCGGGTGAAGCCGCGGTCCAGGCTGCGCTCGGTGTAGTAGGCGAATCCGGTGCCGGACACGACCACGACGGCGGTCACCGCGGCCACCAGCCGTCCCGCGATCCGCGCGGCCCGTTCCGCCTTGCCGGGGCGGCGCTGCCGCGCGCGGCGGGTGCGCCGGTTCGGCGTGGCGGGAGCGTACTGCTCGGTGGGCTGGTCGGCGAGATCGACGGCCGCGGCCGCGCCGGTGCGGGTGTGCCGCCCGGCGGCGCTGTCCTCTTCCGCGGCAACGGTTTTCCTGCTCCGGCTCGCGCGGCGGGTGGCTCCGGTTTCCGCGCCGCGATCGTCCTTGCGGGCGGCACCGACACGCCGCGTGGCACCCGTGCCCGGGTCGCCGGGGCCTTCGGCCCGCGTACCGCTGACCCGGCGCGTCGCTCCGGTCGATCCCGAGGGGCGGGAGCCGCCGGCGCGTGCCGGTCTGCCTGCTTCGGCCGGGTTGCGTGCTGGATCTGTTGCGGGAGTGCGGCGATTCGACGAGCGGCCCGGCGGCGGCTCGCGGCGGGTGCGCCCGGAGGACTGTCCGGACCGATCGGGGGCGGCCGGTGACTCGGGCCGCGCGGGCCGAGCGTGGCGACCACCGGCGCGCGGGTCGGGCACGACCGGGATCGGTTCGGTTTCGTCGTTCATCTCGCCGTACAGTTTCACACCATCGTGCTGTGGAGAAGCTGAGAAAGCGCTTCGTCGGGTTGTGACATCCTGCACGACAACCGCGCCGAATGCACATCCACTGCGCGGCTACCCCTTCCGGGCCTCGCTCAACCCCACCAGGGCGCACAGGCTGTCGAGGTGGCGTTCGAACACCTCGGCGCGGTCGGTGAAGGTGTCCGCACCGTACATGTCGAACACCTCGAAGCTCACCGCGCCGAACAGCCCGGTCCACAGCGAGATTCCGCGCACCAGCGCCCAATCCGGCAGTGCCAGGCCGAATTCCGCGCGGATCCGCACCAGGTCGCCCGCCAGCTGCTCCGACACCGGCGGCAGCTGCGCGGGCTCGTCGAGAAGCCCTGCGCCGTAAGCGTTCTCGAGTACGGTGAGCAGGGCTCCGATGACGCGCGTGCCCGGCGCGACGGTCTGCTCGGCGGGGGCGTGATAGCCCGGCACGGGCGTGCCGAACAGCAGTCCGTAACCCGCGGGCTCGGCCAGCGCCCAGGCGCGGACCGCGCGCCCGAGCACGCGCAGCCGCTCGGCCGGATCGGCGGGGGCCTGTGCCAGCGCGGCGTCGACGGCGTCGGCGAGTTCGGTGTAGCCGTCGACGACGAGCATGGTCAGCAACTCGTCGCGGCTGCTGACGTACCGGTAGACCGCCGAGGAGACGACGCCGAGGTCGCGGGCGACCGCGCGCAGCGACAGCGCCGCCGCGCCGTGCTGGGCCAGGTGCTCGCGCCCGATGCGCACGATGTCTGCCATGGTGCGGGCGCGGGCGCGCGCCCTCGGTGTCGTGGCGGCCATGCCTCCACCATGCCATATCGAGAGCACCGCATCCACATGCGATCACCGCTTCCGGCAGGACGGAGGTGATTGTGCTGGTGAGCACCCCCGTCGCGTTATGGGATACCGCGCGACACAGGTACTGTACTCGGTAGTAACGTAAGCAGCGTCACAGGCGACACCGAGCAAGGAGCGGCACATGGCCCAGCCCGACACCGATTTCGACGTGCTCATCGTGGGCTCCGGTTTCGGCGGCAGCGTCACCGCGTTGCGGCTGGTGGAGAAGGGCTACCGGGTCGGCGTGCTCGAGGCCGGCCGGCGCTTCGCCGACGACGAACTGCCCGACACCAGCTGGGATCTGCGCAAATTCCTGTGGGCGCCCAAGCTGGGCTGCTACGGCATCCAGCGCATCCACCTGCTGCGCGATGTGCTGATCCTGGGCGGCGCGGGCGTCGGCGGCGGCTCACTCAACTACGCCAACACGCTGTACGTGCCGCCGGACCCGTTCTTCGGCGACGCGCAGTGGCGCGACATCACCGACTGGCGCGCGGAGCTGACGCCCTACTACGAGCAGGCCACGAAGATGCTCGGGGTGGTGCGCAATCCGCACATCACACCCGCCGACGAGGTGTTCCAGCAGGTCGCCGAGGATATGGGGGTGGGCGACACGTTCGTGCAGACGCCGGTCGGGGTGTTCTTCGGCGAACCGGGCAAGCGGGTGTCCGACCCGTACTTCGGGGGTGTCGGCCCGGACCGCACCGGCTGCCTGGAGTGCGGCGAATGCATGACCGGCTGCCGGCACGGCGCCAAGAACACGCTGGTCAAGAATTACCTGTATCTCGCGGAACAGGCTGGGGCGCAGGTGATCGCGCTGACCACGGTGACGGCGGTACGGCCGCTGGACGGCGGGACGTGGCAGGTCGACACCGAGCGCACCGGCGCCTGGCTGCGCAAGTCGCCGAAGTCGTACACGGCCGGGCACGTGGTGCTGGCCGCGGGCACCCGCGGCACCCAGCAATTGCTGTTCGCGATGCGCGACAAGGGAATTCTGCCGAACCTCTCACCGCGGCTGGGCGAGCTGACC
The DNA here is from genome assembly GCF_014466955.1 of Nocardia wallacei. Taxonomy (NCBI): domain Bacteria; kingdom Bacillati; phylum Actinomycetota; class Actinomycetes; order Mycobacteriales; family Nocardiaceae; genus Nocardia; species Nocardia wallacei. The sequence continues at coordinate 3,908,548 of NZ_AP023396.1, forward strand.
CGCACCAATTCCGAGTCGATCGTCGGGGCGGCGACGCGCACGGTGGATCCGCGCCGCGACTTCACCCGCGGCGTGGCCATCACCTCCTCCATCCACCCCACCCCCGACACCCACATCGAGCCGGTGCGCTACGGCAAGGGCTCCAACGCGATGGGGCTGCTGCAGACACTCATGGTCGACGGCGGCGGACGCGTGCCGCGCTGGCTGCGCTTCCTGTGGGAGGTGCTGCGTCATCCGCTGCGGTTGCTGTCGATGCTGCGGGTGAAGAACTGGAGCGAGCGCACCGTGATCTCGCTGGTCATGCAGCACCTGGACAATTCGATCACCACGTACACCAAGCGCGGCCTGTTCGGTCGGCGGCTGACCTCCAAACAGGGTCAGGGCCAACCGAATCCGACCTGGATCCCGGCCGGGAACGAGGTGACGCGGCGGGTGGCGGACAAGATCGGCGGCATCGCGGGCGGCACCTGGGGCGAGATCTTCAATATCCCGCTGACGGCGCATTTCCTGGGCGGCGCGGTGATCGGCGCGGATGCCGAGCACGGCGTGATCGACCCGTATCACCGGGTGTACGGCTATCCGACGCTGAGTGTGGTGGACGGGGCGGCGGTGTCGGCCAATCTGGGCGTGAATCCGTCACTGACCATCACCGCCCAAGCCGAGCGGGCCGCGGCGCTGTGGCCGAACAAGGGTGAGCGGGACACCCGCCCGCCGCAGCACGCGCCGTACGAGCGGATCTCGCCGGTGGCGCCGCAGCGGCCGGTCGTGCCCGCCGGGGCGCCCGCGGCGCTGGTGCTGCCGATCGTCGAGATCCGCCGCGACACCGCCTGAGCGGGCGGGTCGCCGACCCACCGGCGACGGCAGTGCGCGCACTGTTGCATCGAGTGCATTACCGCACTCGATGCCATTGCGGCGCAGGGTTTCCCGGTCTCACCCGGCGAGGGCTCGCCGCAGCACGGTGGCGAGTTCGGCGATCTGCCGCTGCGACACCTCGGCGGACAGGATGGCCTGGGAGCCGTGGAAGGTGCCCGACCACTGGTGCAGGTCCACGGGCACGCCCGCCCGCAGCAGCCGCAGCGCGTAGTCGATGTCCTCGTCGCGGTTGGGGTCGAATTCGGCGGCGGCGACGTAGGCGGGGGGCAGACCGGACAGATCGGTGGCGCGCGCGGGCGCCGCATAGGGGGTGGCGGGCGCGGAGCCCAGGTAGTGTCCCCACAGCGAGGTGACCTTGGCGCGGTTCATCCAGGGGGTGTCGGTGAACTGCCGCGCCGACCAGCTCTGCTGGCGATCGTCGAGGCCGGGCTGGTTGAGCAACTGGAAGCAGATCCGCGGGCCCTGTTCGTCGCGGGCCCGCAGGGCGATCGCAGCGGCGAGGTTGGCTCCGGCGCTGTGCCCGCCGACGGCGATGCGGTCGGGGTCGATGCCGAGTTCGGCGGCGTGCTCGGCGGTCCAGGTCAGCACGGCGTAGGCGTCGTCGAAGGCGGCGGGGAACCGATGTTCGGGGGCCAGGCGGTAATCGACGGAGACGACCACCGCGCCTGCGCTGTCGGCGATGCGGGTCGCCCACGGGTGCTCGGTGTCGAGATCGCCCATGACGAAGCCGCCGCCGTGCAGCCACACGATGGCGCCGTGGGCGTGCTGTGGCCGGTAGATCCGCACGGGCACCGCGGGATCGGCGGGGACGGTGCGGTTTTCGACGAGCAGGCCCGGCACGTCGGGGACCGGGATCGCGGCGCCCAGTTCGGCGAAGTTCTCGCGTGCGGTGAGCGGGTCGGTGAGGTCGGCCTTGGGGAACAGGGCGAGGAAGGCTTCGAGTTCGGGGTCCATGCCCTCGATCCTCACAGCCGCGCCGCCGCGCGGGCATCCGCCGTCCGTCGGGTATGCGGTCTGGTTCGCGCGCCGATCGGCGCCTATTCTCCGGGCATGGAGGCTCTGGTGGAACGGCTGTCGCAACTGGATTCGCAGGCCGAGGGCGCGTTGCGGGTGGTCATGTTCTACGACACGCTGATGCGGCGGCGGGTGGATCTGCCCGCGCTGGCGCGCGCCTCGGCGGGGCTGGCCGAATGTGTGGCGGGGATCAGGCTGCACGGTGCGGGGCGGGTGGTCCGGTTCGCGCCCGACGGCCGCGCCGCCGGGGCCGCCGCGCCGGTGTCGGCGGCGACGGTGCCGATCGTGCTGGACGAGGAGGAGATCGGCGCGGTGTGGCTGGAACGCACCGGCACCGCCCGCCAACTCGACGATGTGCTGCTGGATCGGCTGGCGATCGCGGCCGCGGCGGTGGTCGAGCGGTACGGCCCGGCGCGCACCACGATGGCCGATCCGGCGCTGGTGGAGCTGGCGATCGGCGCGGGTGGTGACGAGGCGGGCCGGGCGCGGGCGTTGCGGCTGCTGGGTTTCGCCGCGGAGCTGCCGGTGCGGGTGGTGGCCGTGCGTTCGGCGGTGCCGCTGGACCGGGTCGGCGCCGCGATCTGCCCGGCGCGTCCGGTGAAGGCGGCGCCGGTGGCGGGGGTGGGTGTCGTGCTGGCCGCGGCCGTGGACCTCGACGCGTTCCCGGCGGGTGTCCGCGCGGGCCTGGGCGAGGCGGACCGGCCCGACCACGGCTGGCGCCAGGCCCGCACGGCGTTGCGTTTCACCACCGCGCGGCGACCGGTCGTGCGGTACGGCGCGCTGGGCGGGCTGGCGTTGCTGGCGCGGATCCCCGCGGACGCGGCCCGGGACAATCCCGATGTCGCGGCGATCGCCCGGCTCGGCGCCGGGGAGCTGGAGACCCTCGACATCTATTGCGCCACCGGATCATTGCGCCGCGCCGCCGAGTTGCTGCATCTGCATCACAGCAGTGTGGCGCGCCGCCTCGAGCAGGTGAGCAAGGCGCTGGGTTTCGAGCTCACCGAGCCCGGCGGGCTGGTGCGCGCCGAGCTGGCCTTGACGATGTGGCGGCTGCTCGACGATATTCCGCCCGATCTCGGGTGAGAGTGCCTGCCGCGCACGGTATTCGGCGCCACGGTCACTGCTCGGGCAGGCGGGCGAAACCCATGGGTGAGGTGGGTGGCGGCGCGGTGGAGGCGGGGGCGCGGAATTCCTGCAGTGCGGTGAGGACGTCGACGTGGCGGGCGGCGTAGCAGCGGACCTGCGGGAGCGCGTGGCCGACCTCGCTGCGTTCCAGCGGTTCGGCGTCGAGGTAGCCGACGGCCGCAAGGTCGATGCGCAGGCGGTCGGCGATGCGCGCGATGGCCGCGGATTTGCGTCCCCAGCCGACCTCGACGGCGGCGAAGGCGGCGTGCAGGCCGTGCCGGTGCAGTTTGTCGCTGGTCCAGTCCCATTCGCCGCGGCTGGCCACGGCGTGCACGACGCCGCGGCGGGCCAGGGTGCGCAGGGCGCGCACGGCGTCGGGACGGAGCGCCCCGCTGGTGGAATCACACACCACGCCGTCCCACAGCGTGTTGTCCAGTTCCCAGACAAGGCATTTCACTGCCGGTGCGCTCATGTGGTCCCCACGCTCTCGTATGGTCCCCGACGGCGATTACAGATACGGCGACACCAGTGGCACGGCCTCGACCGGATGCCCCGCCTCGATGGGCGCGCCGATGGAGGCCAGCCGCCAGTTGCCGCCCTCTCGATACACCTTCGCCACCACCATGGCGGTGTGCGGGCCGCCGCCGCGCAGATTGCCGCGCACCAGTTCGGCGTTGGTGGAGCCGTCGACCATGCGCCAGTATCCGTTGCGGATGCGTTCGAAGGTGTGCCCGGCGTAGGAGGTGACCACGAAGACCATCGCGGTCACCGGGGCGGGCAGGCGGCCCAGGTCCACGGTGATCACCTCGTCGTCGCCCTTGCCCTCACCGGTCAGGTTGTCCCCGGAGTGCCGCACCGCACCGTCGCGCGACGAAAGTTGCTGGTAGAAGGCGACATCCACGAGGTCGTGGCCGACGAACAGCAGCGCCGAGGCGTCCAGGTCGATCTCGAGTTCGCGCAGCCCGCGCGGGCCGTGCACCTTCACCGGGTCCCAGCCGACGGCCATCTTCACCAGCGACAGGTCGCCGTTGCGGATCTCGCTGAGCGCGACTTCCTGGCCGGGGTCCAGCACGGCGGGGCCGCGGTAGACCTGGGCGGCGGGGCCGCCGACGGGGACGCCGTGCGCGGTGACCAGGGCGGCGAATCCGGCGGGATAGCCGTGCCCGAGCGTGCGCAGCTGCCAGCCGGGACCGGCGCGGTCGAGATCGAAGGCGATGACCGCCGATTCCTGGCTCGCGTCGTCGATCACGTACTCGTACACCAGGTTTCCGGCGGTGTCCTCGACGAGGACCTGCGGTGGCGCGAAGTCGGCGAACCGGGCGCCGGTGTCCTCGAGCGACAGCGACACCCGCACGTGGTGAATGTCGGGAGGCAGTTGCCGCGGCGCGATCGACAGTGTCGCGTCCTCGGGCGACCAGCGCACGCCCGGGCCGGTGGGGTGGTTGTAGAAGATCAGATCCTCGGCCGAGCGCACCCGTCCGCCGGTGTCGAGCAGCAGGGCGGAGATGTCGATCGGCTCGCTGTGCCGAACCGATACCACGATGTCGTCGACGGCCAGGCGGTCGACCTGTCCCTTGGTCAGCTGTGCGGCCACCGTCCTAGTTTACGTTGCCCGGCCCGCCTTCCGGCTTATCCGCGGCGGCCCGGCCGGTCCCGCGACGGGCCGGGGCGCTGTCTGGCCAGGGTGGCGCAACCGGCTCGCCGGCAAGCGAATTGCGGCCGCGGCGCGCCGGGCGGGTACGGTAACGGGCGCGAGACAGGCACGAGCAGGCAGGAGTTCGCGGTGCGCCACACCCTGAGACGGGTCGTCGCGGCGGTGCCGCTGGCCGCGGCGCTCGCGGCGGCCGGGTGCGGCGCCGACGATTCCGCGCCGGTCGCGGCCGAGTCCGGCGTCACTACAACCACGCCGCCCGCACGGACCACACCGCCCGCACGGACCACGACGCCGACCGCGACGAGTACCGGGTCGCCGTACGCGGCACCGACGGTGGACGAGTACGCCGACAGCGCGCTGATCGAGCGCGGCGAGTGGAGCGAGGACCCCGACGGCCGCCGCCTGCGCGTGTATCCCAGCGCGGCCGGGCGCGCCGACACCTTCCCCGCCGCGCTGGACCGCGCGTGGGGCGAGGTGCTGGCCGCGGTGCCCGACGCCGATACGCCCGGCATGTACGACCAGTTCAAGTGCCACTGGGAGTGGGCGCGGCTGGTCGCGCCCGACAAGCCGAGCTGGAATCTGGAGCCGTGGCGGCCGGCGCCGGGCTATCAGGGCACCGTGCAGGCCCGGTGCAATCCGGGCGGGCCGGACCCGGCGGGTAATTGACCCGGCCGCTTCACAGTTCGCTCAGATCACCCAGATCCGCCGAGAGCCAGTGCTCGGGCCGCATGTACACCGCGGCCTGCTCGCCGAGGGTTTCGGCGAACTTCAGGTATCCGGCGACCTGGTCTTCGGGCAGGTAGCGCCGCACCATCGCCTCGTGCAGCGCGTCGTCGGCCGGGACGATCCGCGTGACGGGACCCTCCGCCGTCACGTACCTGACGGTCGGTTCGAGGCGTTCGGCCATGAGACTGAACCGGCCCGCGGCCCGCAGCAGCGTCATCTTCTTCGATTGCGGACCGGTCAGCAGCCACAGTTCGCCGCCGGGCACGTAGTCGTACCAGATCGGGACGGTGAGCGGCCCGCGGTCGGGTCCGGCGGCGATCGCCAGCGCCCCGATGTGCGGTTCGGACAGGAACTTCTCGCGGTCTCGCGGAGTCAGCGCCATGACCCCACGGTACCGGCCGCGCCCGCGCCGCGACACCACCGGCCGCGAGCGCCGGGACGGCGGCCGAAACCCGTTGCCCGGGAGAACCTTCGAACACGTCGGAAAATATGCGTATCGTTGAGGGGTCGGATCGTTGGTGAGGTCGGAGCGTCACGACCCGAAGGGAGCGTCACGTTGCGGTCATCTGCGTCATCGACTGCCCCCGCCGGGCCACCACCGACCGTTCCCGCCGCGGCGCTGCGCGCGATGTTCCCCGCGCTGGCCGAATCCACCGAGGTGTATCTGGACAGCGCGTCCACCACGCAGAAACCGCGTCCGGTGATCGAGGCCGTGCACCGCTACCACAGCTCCCGCACCGCCAACGCCGGTCGCGGCAGCTACCCGTGGGCCACCACCCTCACCCGCGCGGTGGCCGAGGTCCGGGCGCGTACCGCCGAATTCCTCGGCGCCGCAACCGAAGAGATCGTGTTCACCGCCGGGGCCACCGCCGGACTCAACGCGATCGCGCTGGCGTGGGGGCTGGCCGCGCTCGACGACGGCGACGAAATCCTCTACAGCCCACGCGATCACGCCTCCAACGTGTATCCCTGGCAGCAGTTGCGGGCGACGCTGCGCCGCTTCGGCCGCCACATCCGGCTGGTCCCCTATCGGGTGACCGCGCTGGGCGAGGCCGACATCGACGACATCGCCGCCAAACTGGGCCCGCGGACCCGGCTGATCACCGTCTCGCATCTGCATCACGTGTTCGGCGCGCGCACAACGCTCGAGGAGTTGCGTGGTCGGCTGGATCCGCGGGTGCTGCTGTGTTTCGACTGCAGCCAGAGCGCCGGGCATCTGCCGGTCGACGTCGAGGCGCTCGGCGCGGATTTCGCGGTGCTGTCGGCGCACAAGATGTTCGGCGCGCCCGGCACCGGCGTGCTGTACTGCCGCGCCCGCGTGCACGATCAGCTCACCGCGTTCCTGCCGGGCGGCAATTCCGCTGTCGCGGTGGCGGATTCGGGGCTGGCGCCGGGGAACATGCCCGAGCTGCTGGAGGGCGGCACACCCAATCTGCCCGGTGTGCTCGCCCTCGGCGCGGCGCTGGAATTCCTGGACACGGTCGGGCTGGACGCGATCGCCGCGCACAACCGGGCCTTGACCGGGCAGCTGATCGAGGGCCTGCGCCCGGTGCCGGGGCTGGAGTTCCTGCCGGGCCCGGCCCACGCGCCGTGCGAGACCGGGTACGGCATCGTGTCGTTCACCCTCGACGGCATCGGCGCCACCGATCTGGGTTTCGTGCTGGCCGAGTGCGGATTCCTGGTCCGCACCGGCGCGCACTGTGTGCCGTCGGGCAGTATCGCTGCCGCCGACGACGATTCGGTACGGGTGAGCACCCACCTGTACAACACCGCCGAGGAGATCGACCGATTCGTGCGGTGTGTCACCACCATTGCCACGGAGGTCCGATGACAACCGATCCGGCGCACCCCCGCTACGACCGGCGCGCGGCCTCCCGCGTGCTCGCCGGGCTGGCCCGCCCCGGCTTGTTCGCCGACCCGCCCGATCCCGGCCCGCGCGCGATCGAATACCGCACCGCGCCGCTGCGTCCGGAGCCCGGCAGCCACCTGACGCTGTCGCAGCGCCTGTATCTGGAACGGTTCATGCGGCCCTGCCGCGCCGACCAGGTCACCAGCGCCACCCACCGCGTGGTGTGGACCGACTCCGACGGCATCCCCAACACCGGGCACTTCCAGGCCGGTGGCCTGGGCCCGGTCGTGCCGATCGCGATGCGGGAGACGGTGCTGCGGATGTGGCACGCCCTGGCCGGGGACGCGGCGCTGGCCGCGCGGATCGCCGCGGTCGCGCCGGGTGAGCGGGCGGTGCTGGCGGGCACCACCACCGACCACGACCCGATCGACATCTTCCGGGTCGGGATCGAGGCGTGCGGGCGCGCGCTGGCTCAGCACGCGCTGCTGGCCGACTCGACGCCCTACCGCACGCCGGCCGAATTCGCATGCGGCATGCGCGATTCCGGCATTTTCGCGGCAGTGGCCACCCGCTGGTTCTGGGAGTTGCAGGCCTCCACCTATCGGCGCGGCATGATCGCGGTGGCCTTCGCCGCCCAGCCCGACGGCAGCGTGCGCTACACCGCCGACACCGTCGCCACGCTGCGCGCCATGAAGGATGCCACCATCACCGACGCGCACACCGTGATGCGCCGCGCCACCGGCCCGGAGGGGTTGACGGTGGCCGCGGCGATCGAGAAGTACCACGACGAACTGGATCTGATCTCGCGCCAGTACGCGCTGCTGGCGCCGGGCACGCGCCCGGCGTGCCTGGCGGCGATGCCGCATCGGGTCGACGGCGAGCACTACAGTGTGCTGACGATGGTGGTGGACCGGTTCGTGGAGCTGTTCTGCGAGACCGTCGCGGCGCTGACGGTGACCGAGGCGCCCGGCGAATCCGAGCCCGGCACCGGCGATCTCGCCGCCGAGGATCAGATCTTCTTCGTCCCGGACATGAACTGCAAGCATTGCGTGCGCACCATCACCGGCGTGCTGGAATCGATGGGGATCCGGGTGCACGAGGTGGATCTGGCGGGCAAGCGGGTGGTGGCCGAGTTCCGCAGCCCGCGCAACCGGCACCGGGCGTTCGAGGCGCTGCGCGACGGCGGCTACAACCCGGTGCGGACCCGGCCCGCGGCCGAGCCCGCGATCTCGCACGGCGCGGAAAGCGCGGTATGACCGCCGCGGTGCCCGCGCTACCGGCCAAGATCCATCCGCTGGTGCGCGCGTTCCTCGACACCCCGGGCGCGGCCGAGGACGCGCTGGACCGTTTCGGCTCCCCCGCTCACCTGGTGTTCCCGCAGGTGTACGCGGAGAATCTGGCGCGGCTGCGGACGGTGCTGCGGCGGCGGCTGCCGCGATACCGGATCTGCTACGCGCACAAGGTGAATCGGTCGCGGGCGTTCCTGCGCACCGCCGAGCGGGCCGGGATCGCCGTCGATGTCGCCTCCGCGCAGGAACTGGCCGCGGCGGCCGAGGCCGGGTTCGGTCCCGAACGCATCGAGGTGACCGGACCGAAGGGTGAGTCGTTGCTGACCGCGCTCGTCGCGGCCGGGGTGACGGTGAATGTGGACAATCGGTGGGAGTTGGAGCGGCTCGCCGAGCTGGCCGCGGGGCACGCGAATGTCGCTGTGCTGCTGCGGGTGTCGGGGTTCGCGGCGAGTGCGGTGAGCCGGTTCGGGATCGCGCTGGGCGAGGTGGAGGAGGCGTTGGAGCTGCTGTCGGCGCGGCGCGACCGGGTCACGTTGCGCGGGTTCGCCTTCCATATCGATTCCGGGGAGCCGGCCGAGCGGGTGCGTGCGGTGGAGGCGTGCCTGGGCCTGGTCGAGCGCGCCTACGCGCACGGCCTGGCGCCCGCGGTGCTCGATATCGGGGGCGGTTTCCGGCAGGTGTTCACCGCCGACGCCGACCGCTTCGACGGGTACGTGGCCGCGCTGCGGGAGGCACTGCTGGGCCGCGGCGAGCCGATGACGTGGGGCGGCAACACTTTCGGGTTCCATGTCGACGGCGCGGGCGTGCACGGCACGCCGGTGTTCCACAAGTACGCCAACACGGTGCCCGCGACCCGCATGCTCGACGACCTGCTCACCGCACCCCTCGACGCGCACGGCGGCCGCACCGTCGCGCAACTGGCCGCAGAGAATCTGCTGGAACTGTGGCTGGAGCCGGGCAAGGCGCTGGTCGACCACGCCGGAATCTCGGTGGCGCGGGTGGAATTCGTCAAACAGGCCGCCGACGGCAGCGTGCTGGTCAACCTCGACCTCAGCCGCGACACCGTCACCCCGGCCGATCAGGAGGTGATGGTGGATCCGATCGTACTGCCCCGTCGCGATGCCGGTCCGGTGGCCGAGGCGGGCCCGGTGGGGGTGTTCTTCGCCGGGCGGCTGTGCCTGGAACGCGATCTGATCACCAATCACAAGGTGTGGCTGGACGCGCGGCCGCGCCCGGGGGATCTGGTGGTGTTCCCCAATACCGCCGCCTACCATTCCGACCTGTCGGCCGCGGCCGCGTCGATGCATCCGCTGCCGCCGAAACTGGCTGTGGCGCACCGGTCCGGGCAGTTCCGGATCTGCCGCGACGCCGACTACGAGCCTGCCGTCGCCGCCGGGGCGGTGTGATGCGCTACGACCACATCACCGAGCTGATCGGTAACACGCCGCTGTTGCGGCTGGATCCGGCCGTGCACGGGCTCGACAACGTGCAGCTGTACGCGAAGCTGGAGTCCGCCAACCCGTTCGGGTCGGTGAAGGACCGGGTGGCGTGGGGCATGATCCGCGACGAACTCGACGACATCACCGCGCGCGGGCAGACGCTGATCGAGGCGTCCAGCGGCAACACCGCCAAGGCGCTGCGCATCCTGGGCGCGCTGCACGGGGTGGGGTTACGCGCGGTCACCAACCGGATCAAGGTCGGCGAGGTGCGGGAGCTGCTGCAGCTGTTCGGCACCGAGATCGAGGAGCTGCCGGGGTTGTCGGAGTGCCCGGATCCCACCACCCCCAACGACGTGTACTCGGTGATCGAGTCGACGATGGCGAAAAACCCTGGCGTCTACCATCATCCGTCGCAGTACACCAACGAGAAGAACATCGAGGCGCACTATCACGGCACCGGCCGCGAGATCCACGAGGACCTCGCCCGCGACGGGGTGCACCGCGTCGACTATCTGGTCGGCGGGCTGGGCACCACCGGTTCCACCCGCGGCGCGGCGGCGTATCTGCGCAAGCACAATCCGGAGCTGGGGGCGCTGGCGGTGGTGTCGGAGCGGTCGGATTTCATTCCGGGTATCCGCTCGGAGACCGAGATGTGGGAGGTGGGGCTGTTCCGGCCCGACTTCTACGACCACATCCTGACCGTCGATTCCGGGCGCGCGATCGACGCCACGATGGAGCTGGCGACCGGATACGGCGTGCTGGCGGGGCCGACCAGCGGCGCCACCTACGCGGCGGCGCTGGAATTCCTGAACGCGCTGGATGTTTCGGCCACGGCCGAACCGGTGGTGGCGGTGATCATCGTGTGCGACCGGCTCGAACCGTATCTGTCCTACATCAAGAAGCGGCGTCCGGAGTTGTTCGGGCGCAGCGGTTCTCGCACGCGCCCGCCGACGGCCGCGGAGCTGGCCGAGGTGCCGGTGCTGTCGCCGGGCGCGCTGGCCGACCTCGACGCCACCGCGCGGCCGACGATCGTGGACACGCGCGGCGCGATGGCCTACCGAATCGGGCATGTGCCGGGCGCGTTGAACATTCGCGATGATCAGCTCGACGACATGCTGGGGCACGGAATGCCGTTCTCGCGGTCGCGCCCGGTGGTTTTCGTCTGCCCGGTCGGTGAGGTCTCGCGCCGATTCGCGGCCCTGGCCCGCCGCGCCGGTTTCGACGCGGCGAGCCTGGACGGCGGCATCGTGGCCTGGCGGGACGCGGGCCTGCCCCTGGAGTCCGCCCCACCACCCCGCTGACATCCCACCGACCCCACCCCCAGGCCACCGAGGTCCCATGAGTTCCCGCCACCCGCCCATAACCGTTCCCCGAGTGCCACACCACCGGGGCCATGAGGTCGCAGCGATGTCACATCACCGGGCTGTGCGGTCGCAACAGCTCATCCCACCTGGCCGTACGTTCCACGGTCCACATCAGCGGCCCGTGGGTTCCCCGCGTTCCCATCAGGGAGCGATGAGTTTTCTGCGTTTCCCATCAGGGGGCTGTGCGTTGCCGCGGTTCACAACACCCGGCTATGAGTCGCCGCGGTTCACATCACCGGGCTATGAGTTCCCGCGGTTCACATCACCGGGCTATGAGTTCCCGCGGTTCACATCACCGGGGCGGTTTCCGGTTCCTGGTGCTGGGTGGGTTTGCGGGTGCGTAGCAGGATCAGGCCCAGCAGGGCTGCGGCTACGGCGAAGGCGGCGCTGATCCATGAGCCGTAGTGCATGGCGGTGGTGAAGGCCGAGCGGGCCGGGTCGGTGAATCCGAGTTGCAGGGCGGCGCCGATGTTGTCGCGGGCGGCCGCGGGGAGTTCGGCGGGCATGTGGGAGGTGAACACGCCCGCCAGCACGCTGCCGAGCACGGCGATGCTCAGCGCCTGGCCGACCTGCTGCAGGGTGTCGTTCATGGCCGAGCCGACACCGGCGTGCTCGAGCGGGATGGCGCTCATGATCGAGGCGTAGGCCGAGGGCCCGGCCAGGCCGCCGCCGACACCCATCACCAGCATCGACACCAGCACCCACAGGTAGCTGTCGGCGTTGGCCAGTACCGCGAACGCCGCGCCCATCACCAGCAGGCCCGACACGATGAGCGTCTTGTTGCTCAGCTTCTTGCCCAGCGTGGCCCCCAGCCCGTTGCACACCGCGGCCGCGACCGCGTACGGCAGGAGCGCGAATCCGGCTTTCATCGGGGTGTAGTCGAGCACGAACTGTAGGTACTGGGTCAGCATGAGCAGCACGGCGCCCATGCCGAACACCATCAGCAGCAGCGTCAGGCAGGTGCCGGTGAAGTCGCGGTTGCGGAACACCCCCAGCGGCAGCATCGGATGTTCGGAGCGGTGTTCCCAGTAGGCGAACGCGGCCGCGGCCAGCACCGCCAGCGCGATGACCGGGATGTTCCATTCGCGTTCGATGATGACGTACACCGTCGCGGTGAGCGCCACGATAGACAGCGCCACCCCCACCAGGTCCACCGGCCGCTGCTCACCGAAGGTTTCGGGCATGAGCACCACGGCCGCGGCGATGGCGAGGATCGCGACGGGGATGTTCAGCAGGAACACCGAACCCCACCAGAAGTGTTGCAGCAGCAGGCCGCCCAGCGTCGGCCCGGCCACGATGCCGACCATCGACACCGTCGACCATCCGGCCATCGCCTTGCGGCGTTCGTCCTCGGCGAAGGTGGTCATCAGGATCGACAGGGTCGAGGGCATCAGCAGCGATCCGCCGACGCCCATGGCCGCGCGTGCGGCGATGACCTGCCACGGTTCGCTCGACAGCACCGCCACCAGCGAGGCGACGCCGAAGACGGCGAGTCCGGTGATCAGCATGCGCCGCCGCCCGAACCGGTCCGACAGCGCGCCCGCGGTCAGGAGCAGGCCGGCGAAGACGAGGATGTAGGCGTCGAGGATCCACTGGATGTCGGCGGGGGCGGCCCCGAGTTCCCGGATCAGCGACGGAATGGCCAGATTGAGGACGGTGCCGTCGATCATCAGCACCAGCAGCGACAGGCAGAGGACCGCCAGGATCCACCAGCGGCGCGGGTCGCGGGCGATCTCCCCGGTTTCTCGTACAGTGTTCGATTCCACTCGCACACCGTACGATAATCTCGAACGCTGTGCCAGTGATTTAGGGTGAAGCGGTGGCCGAGAAGTTTTCCTCCGTGTGGACCCGCTCGCCGCGCCCGGCGCGGACGTCGGGACTCGGGCGCGAGCAGATCGTGGCCGCGGCGCTGGAACTGCTCGACGCCGAGGGGCTCGAGGCGCTGAGCATGCGCAAGCTCGGCGCCCGGCTCAACGCCGGGGCCACCAGCCTGTACTGGCACGTCGCGAACAAGCACGAACTGCTCGAGCTGGTGCTCGACGAGTTCTGGGGTTACGTGGAGGTGCCCGAACCGGAGCACAAGCCGTGGCGCGAGGTGGTCACCACCTTCGTCTACAGCCTGCGCGTCACCATGCTCGAACACCCCTGGGTGGGGGGCCTGATCGGGCAGATGCCCATGGTCGGGCCGAAGGCGTTCGAACTCAGCGACCGGCTGCGGCGCGCGTTCGTGCAGGCCGGATTCACCGGCCTGGACATCTACCTGGCGTCGGGGATGGTGATCAGTTTCGTCCTGGGACAGGTGCTTCCGGAGATCAGCCTGCGCCGGGTCTCCGACGGGCCGGACTGGGAATACGACAGCGCGATGGCCACTCTCGAGCAGGTCGCCCCCGACTATCCGGAGATGCTGCGCGACTACCGCGAATACATGCCCACCGAGCCCGACACCGCCCGCATGGTCGCCTACGACTTCGGCCTGCTGTGCGTGCTCGACGGCCTCGAGGCGCGGCTGCGGGCGGCGCGATCCCAGGAGCCCGCCCGCGAGGTCCGCTGAGCACGGTTCATCCCACGGCGGCGGAGGTGTCGGGGACACTCCAGCCGACACTGGTCACCGACGGTTCCAGGCTCAGGCGGCTGACCGCCGACTCCATCTGGCGGTCGTCGCGCTGATCGCCGGACAGTGCGGCGCACACCTGCACCCGCCCGCGCGGCGCGGCGGCCCCCGGCTCGGGCTCGGGCAGGTTGCGGCTCGACACCGACACCAGCCGGAAATCGGTGCGCGCCAGCGCCTGTACCAGCAGAGCCCGCACGTGCGCCTCCCCGGCGTCGTCGGTGACCGCGGTGAACAGGTAATCCGCGCGCTGCTCACGGCCGGAGTCGGGGTGGCGATCCACCGCGCGCCCGGCCCAGCGCAGCGCGGTGTTGACCGCCACCACCGCGACCGTGCCCGCCGCGGCGGTGCCGTACATGCCCGCCCCGGCGAGCGCGCCGATCGCCGCCGAACACCACAGCGTGGCAGCGGTATTGAGCCCGCGCACGCTCGCGCCCTCGCGCATGATCACCCCCGCGCCGAGGAAGCCGATGCCCGAAACGATCTGCGCGGCAACCCGGGTCGGATCGGCCGTGCCGCCGTGAAAACCGTGCGCGGACAGCAGCACGAACAGCGTCGCGCCCGCGCAGACCAGCGCGTTGGTGCGCAGCCCGGCCATCCGCGCCCGGTACTGGCGCTCGAGCCCGATGGCCACGCCCAGGCCCACGCCGGTGGCCAGCCGCGCCAGCATCTCGAAAGTCGTCATGAGTCGGCCCTCCGCAGGCTCGTGGCGACCGGGCGCGGCGGGCTACCCGCGCGAGAGCGGGCGGCGGCGCGAAGCGGGGTGGTCGCCGAATGTCGTGTCGGCACAAGCGAATTGCGTACTGTCGCTGTCGGGCACGTCGACCACCTCCTCCGGATCAAGTGTGCGCACCATGCGCCGGACAGTACACACCCGCCACCGAACTCCCGGCAACCCTCCTGTGAGCGAACTCGCACCACCCGGCGGCGTGGGTGATGCCCGGCCCCGTATCGGACCCCATGTGCCGCGGCCGGTCCCGGACCAGCCATTGCGGGGTTCCTCGGTAACCACGACCCGGTGCGTGCCGCTGCCGCAAGGCCGTGGCGAGGCACAGAATGTGTTGTGGCGCAGCCGAATTCAAGCGCGATAGAGGGCGCGGTACACGGTGATGACCTCGACCAGGTGGTCGACCACCTGCTCGCGGGTCACCTTGAGCGAGCCGTTCAGCCACGCCGAGAACATGCCCGCGTTACCCGAGGCCATGGTGACCGCGGCCATGCGGCGGCGCACCGGATCGGCGATGTGGCCGAACAGATGGTCCTGGATGAGCCGGGTGAACGTCGGCATCACCGCGATCGTGGTCTGCCCCAGCCCCGTACTCGAATACGGCTCCACCAGAAACAGCCGCGACTTGCGCGGATCCTCGAGCACCTTGTCCACGAGCACACTCGCCAGCTCGCGGTCGCGCGCGGGACTGTCGGCGGCGGCGAAGGCGGTCATCGGTTCCAGGAACTCCTCGGCGACCTGCCGGTAGAGCGTGTCCAGCAGATCGTCACGGCTGGTGAAGCTTTCGTAGAAGTAGCGGTCGGTCAGATTGGCCGTCCGGCACACCGCGCGCATCGTCACCGCGCCCGCGCCCGCCTCGCCGATCAGGTCGAGGGCGGCCTCCAGCAGCGCGGTGCGGCGCGCCTCGCGGCGTTCGGTGAGCGTCGTCCCGCCCCAGATGCGGGGTTCGGCGCCGGCGGAGTCCTGACCAGTCTGCACGCGCCCACCCTAACGGCCCTCAGCCCAGCAGCTCATCGACATAGCACCAGCGCCACTTCTCCCCCGGTTCGACGCTGCGCATCACCGGATGCCCACTCGCGCGGAAGTGGCCACTCGCGTGGTTGCCCGGCGAGGAATCACAGCAGGCGACATGCCCGCACGACAGGCACATGCGCAGATGCACCCAGGTCAGGCCCTCGGCCACGCATTCGGCGCACTGATCGGGATGGTCGGGCCGCGCGGTGTGCGGGGCCGCGCGCAGGTGCTCGCAGTCCCCGCCGCCCGCGGCGCGCAGCGGCCCGCTCGGCTCGTCGTCGACCTCGGCGACCCGGTCGATCGTCGACTCCTCCATGTCGAGCGCGGCCAGCACGTGCGCGAGCACCTCGTGGTCGACGGTGCCCGCGTCGCGCACCTCCAGCACGGTGGCGCGCTCGGCGGCCAGCATCGCCAGCCGCAGCCTGCGGTACTCCCCGCTCGGAGTGACCCGCACCGATTCCGCGCGCCCGAGCTGCTCCCAGGCGGCGAACGCGCGGCGCGACACCCGATCCCGCAGTGCCGCCACCACCTCCGGCGGCGTCTCCGGCGCGACCTCCGACTCCAACGCGGCCAGCCCGGCGGTGGTCGCCTGCTGCAGCAGATTCGCCTCCTGCAGCGCGTCCTCGGCGCGGCTGGGCCCGCGCAGCCGCAGCAGCCGCACCAGCAGCGGCAGCGAAACCCCTTGCAGCAGCAGCGTTCCGCCGACCACCACCAGCGCCAGCAGTTTCAGCGTGGCCAGCTCGGGGGTGTCGTCGGGCAGCAGCAGCGCCGCCGCCAGGGTCACCACGCCGCGCATGCCCGACCACGACACCACCGCCGGGCCGGTCCAGGCCGGGCGCGGCTTGCCCCGCGGCCGCGACTCGACGAACCAGGCGAAATAGGTGGCCGGGAACACCCACAGCGGACGCACCACCACCACCGTCAGCAGCACCGCGGCACAGGCGACCACGATCGTGCCGCGATCCAGGCCGCTGTTCCACGCGTCCTCCACGATGTGGCGCACCTGCAGCCCGATCAGCAGGAATACCGCGCTCTCCAGCACGAACTGGATGGTGCGCCAGTTGGTGCGCTCGGCGATGCGCGAGGCCGCGGTCTGCCACACCGGCGCGCCCTGCCCCAGGATCAGCCCGCACACCACCACCGACATCACCCCCGAGGCGTGCGCGGCCTCGGCGGGCAGATACGCCGCGAACGGCGCCAGCAGCGACAGGCTGGTGTCGAGCACCGGATCGGTGATGCGCCGGCGCAGCACCGCCAGCACCGCCGCGGCGACCACCCCGATCAGCGCGCCGCCCCCCGCGGCGTAGAGGAAGTCACCGCCGGCCTGCCACACGCTGAAACTGCCCGCCATCGCGGCGATCGCGGTACGCAGCGACACCAGCGCGGTCGCGTCGTTGAACAGCGACTCACCCTCGAGCAGTGTCACGATGCGCCGCGGCATGCCCACCCGGCGGGCCACCGCGATCGCGGCCACCGCGTCCGGCGGCGCGACCACCGCGCCGATCGCCACCGCCGCCGCGAACGGCACCCCCAGCAGCCACCACACCACCGCCGCCACCGCGAACGCCGTCGCCAGCACCAGGCCCACCGACAACAGCGCGATGGACAACTTCTTGGGCCGGAACTCGATCAGCGACGTATTGATCGCCGCGGTGTACAGCAGCGGCGGCAGCAACCCCAGCAGCACCAGCTCCGGATTGATGTCGACCTGCGGAACGAACGGCAGATACGAGGCGACCACACCCGCGACAGTGAGCAACAACGGCTCGGCCATCCCCAGCCGCCGCGCCAGCGCCGCCAGCGCGACCGCCACGGCGACGAGGATCACCAGCCCGACAGCGATATGCACTCCGCCCATCCTGCCAGCACCTACTGCGACCAGCGCGATCGGTTCGGCGCGCCACGGATACCGGGTGCCTCCCGGCACGGGAGGCACCGCTGCCGAATGACTCAGTGCCCCATCATGACCGGGGCGTCGGCGACCGCGTCGGGGTTGGCCGGTTTCCTGCGGGACAGGAACGCCGCGGGGATCAAGGTGGCGGCCACCAGGACGACCGCCACGATGAAGGTGTGCGCGAAGGAGTTCGCGGCCTGGGACAAGCCCTCCTCCAACGCCCCCGGGGGCAGCTTCGCCGCGAGGGACGGGTCGAAGTTCGAGCCGATGGCGGCCTGGGCGAACTGCTTGTCGTTGAGCAGGTTGGTCAGCACCACCGACATGGTGGCGGTGCCGATCGAGGCCGAGGTCTGGTTGACGATGTTCATCAGCGTCGACCCGCGCGCCACCTGCTGATGGGTGAGGGTCTGGATCGCGGCGGTCATCGTCGGCATCATCGTGCAGCCCATGCCCAGACCGGTCACGAACAGCGCCGCGCCCATCATCCAGTACGAGGTGTCGGCCGCGAGCCGGGTGAAGAACGTCATGCCGACCGCGATCACCGCGATACCGGTCATCACGATCTTGCCGGGACCTATCTTGTCCACCAGCCGCCCCGCGATCGGCATCGTCAGCATCGCGCCCAGGCCCTGCGGCGCGAGCAGCAACCCGGCGTGCAACGCCGACTCACCACGCACCTGCTGCAGATAACTCGGCAGCAGCAGCCCGGAGCCGAAGAACGCCACCGCGAACAGCAGCATCGTCAGCACCGCGAAGGTCAGGTCGCGGTTGCGGAACAGCTGCAGATCGATCAGCGGATGCTCGGTGCGCAGCGCGTGCAGCACGAACAACACCAGCAGCACCAGCCCGAGCACGGCCGGGACCAGGACCTTCGCCGCGGCCACGGTGTGCTCCTCGGGAATGGAGGACACACCGTAGAGAAACAGCGCCAGGCCCGGCGAGGCCAGCAGCATCCCGAGGAAGTCGAACGACTGCGACGGCTCCGGTCGGTCGGACTGCAGCACCACATACGCCAGCACCAGCGCGACCGCGCCGATCGGGACGTTGATCAGGAAGATCCACTGCCAGTGGAACCCGATCAGCCAGCCGCCCAGGATCGGGCCGAGGATGGGGCCCAGCAGCATCGGCACGCCCATCACCGCCATCACCCGCCCCACCCGCTGCGGCCCGGCCGCGTGGGTCATGATCGTGATGCCCAGCGGCATCAGCATGCCGCCGCCGAGGCCCTGGATGACGCGGAAAGCGATGAGCGAGGGCATGTTCCACGCCGTCGCACACAGCGCCGAACCGAGCACGAAGAACACCAGCGCCAGCATGTACAGCCGTTTGGTGCCGAAACGGTCGGCCGCCCAGCCCGTCACCGGGATGACGCTGGCCAGCGCCAGCGTGTAACCGGTCATCGCCCACGCGGCGATGGCGTAACTGGCGCCGAATTCGGTCTGGAACTTGGGAATGGCGACGGTGACGACGGTGATGTCGAGAATCGACATGATCGCGCCGATCACCACCACACCGGCCACCTTGAACACGGCGGCATCGAGCTTGTCGGAAACCGGTCCCGACTGCGGCCCGGGAGTATCCGGAGGTTGGGTCACCGCTTCAGCCTGCCAGGTGCCGCCCCGAATCACCAGAGGCCGCGCCGAAACCGGACATCCGACCCGCCGCGCCGCCGGTAGGCTGGGCGGCCACCGTCCTACACCGTTGCCCGGCAAGGAGTTCCCACCGATGACCGACCCGGTGCAGGGTTTGACCGGTACGCTCACAACGCCGATCCGGGGTGCACACATGCTCGGGGAGGTCCTGGTCGCGATCCGAGGGGGAACCGAAATCTACATCGCGCGAGCCGCCGAGGCGCTCGACGCGGGCACCACCGTGCTCGTCGTCGCCGTCCACCCCGGCCGCATCGTCGATGTCGTTCCCTGGGTGCCGCTCGACTTCGGACCGGGTGGGGAGACAACGAAATAGCAAGGGAGACAACAGTGCTGGGGTACCACGTGCCCGATCCCGACGAGGCCATGCTCGTCAGCGGCGGGCGCGCCGCCGACAACGCGCCGTTCCGGGTCGTCATCGGTCGCGGCAATTGGGTCATGCCGTTCTTTCGCAAGGTCAGCTATTTGTCGCTGGCCATGTTCGAGGCCGAGATCTCCGAACGCTGCGTCACCAAACAGGCGATCCAGCTCGACGTGCGCGCCGTGATCGCCTTCAAGGTGGCCAACGACACCGTCTCGATCGTCAATGCGGCACAACGATTCCTGTCCGAACAGGAACGGGAGATGTCCGTCCTGACCGGACGCATCTTCTCCGGCCATCTGCGCTCGATCGTCGGCTCGATGACCGTCGAGGAGATCATCCGCGAACGCCAGAAACTCGCCGACGAGGTGCTGGTGGCGTCCAAGGTCGAAATGAGCAACATCGGGCTGTGGGTCGACTCGTTCCAGATCCAGTCCATCGACGACGGCAACCTCGGCTACATCACCGCCCTGTCCGCACCGCACAACGCCGCCGTGCAGCGCGACGCCAACATCGCCCAGGCCCAGGCCGCCCAGCTCGCCGCCCAGGCCCAGCAGGAATCCGAGCGCCGCCAGGCCGAATACGCCCGCGAGACCGCCCTGCTGCGGGCGCAATACCAGCGCGACATCGACAAGGCCAACGCCGAAGCCGCCCAGGCCGGCCCGCTCGCCCAGGCCGTCGCCCTGCAGGAAGTGCTCACCGCCCAGGCCGAGCAGGCCCGCAAACAAGCGCAGCTGCGCGAGGAACAACTCCAGGCCGAAGTGGTCAAACCCGCCCGCGCCGAAGCCGAACGCGTCCGCATCCTCGCCGAGGCCGAAGCCGACCGCACCCGCATCCAGGCCGAGGCCGCCGCCTCCAACAACCGCATCGCCCTCGACCAGCTGCTCATCGAGCAACTCCCCGAGATCGTCAAACAAGCAGCTCAGGGCCTGTCCCAAGCCAACCTGACCGTCCTCAACGGCCCCGACGGCGTCAGCGAACTGGTCAACGGAATGGTCGGCCAGGGACTCACCGTGTACAACTCCCTGCAAAAAGCTCTTTCCTCCGACAACGATCAGCAAGACGGTTAGAGTGACGGCACCAGGGACTGCGACGAGGAGCGGGTGTAGGTGTCCATCGGGAAATTGGTGTCCTTCGATAGTTCTCGGGGATTCGGCTTCATCCGCCCGGAAGACGGGGGCCCCGATGTGTTCGTGCACGTCAACGACATAGGACTGGACGAGGACGAGTTGCGGCAGGGGCGGGTGTTCGAATTCGAGGTGACCGAGGGCGACCGCGGACCCAAAGCGGTCAACCTCACCGCGGTCGGCGGCCCGCCCCCCGCGGCCACCGCCGCCCCGCGCCACCGCAACCGGGAGCGCAACTCCGGCCAGCTCACCCCCGCCGAACACCGGCGGCTGATCACCGAGCTCCTGCTCGATGCCAGCCCCGCCCTCACCGCCGGGGAGATACTGACCATCCGCGACCGGCTGACCGCCTTCGCCGATCAGCACGGCTGGCTGGAGAACTGACCTGCCGGGCATACGATCTTGCTGAGCGGTTGCGGGCGATGAATCCACCTCGCCCGCACCGTCGGTATCGGTGAGACCGACCCGAGGAGGATCGTGTGGACCTGCCCGTCATGCCACCCGTCAAGCCGATGCTGGCCAAATCGGCCTCCGACCTGCCGCGCGACCCCGGCCTCTGCTACGAACCCAAATGGGACGGCTTCCGCTGCATCGTGTTCCGCGACGGCGACGAGATCGAACTCGGCTCCCGCAACGACCGGCCGCTGACCCGGTACTTCCCCGAACTCGTCGAGTTGCTGGGCAAGGCGCTGCCCGACCGCTGCGTCATCGACGGCGAAGTCGTCGTCGTCACCGCACAGGGCCTCGACTTCGACACCCTTCAGCAACGCCTGCACCCGGCCGCCTCCCGGGTCAACAAACTCGCCGTGGAGACCCCCGCCAGCTTCGTCGCCTTCGACCTGCTCGCCCTCGGCGACGACGACCTCACCGGCAAAGCGTTCGCCGAACGCCGCCGCACCCTCGAAACCCTCCTCACCGGCAGCTACGAACGCCTGCACCTCACCCCCCTGACCTCCGACCCGCAGACCGCCCAGGACTGGTTCACCCGCTTCGAAGGCGCCGGTTTCGACGGCGTCATGGTCAAAGCCACCGACCTGCCCTACCTGCAGGACAAACGCGTCATGGTCAAGGTCAAACACGAACGCACCGCCGACTGCGTCGTCGCCGGATTCCGCTGGCACAAGGACGGCCAGGGCGTCGGATCACTGCTGCTCGGCCTCTACGACGACGAAGGCAGCCTGCACCACGTCGGCGTCGCCAGCAGCTTCACCGCCAAACGCCGCAGCGAACTCGTCGACGAACTCGCCCCCCTGCGCGAGAACGCCCTCGAACACCACCCCTGGCGCAGCTGGGCCGACGCCGCCGCCCAAGCCAAGGCCGACGGCAAGATGCCCGGCGGCATCAGCCGCTGGACCGGCGGCAAAGACCTGTCCTGGGAGGCACTGCGCCCCGAACTGGTCGCCGAGGTCCGCTACGAGCACGTCATGGCCGGTCGATTACGCCACGGCGGCCGCCTGGTCCGCTTCCGCGACGACCGCACCCCCGAATCCTGCACCTACGCCCAGCTCGACGAGGTCGCCCCCGCAGAACTCGCCGACATCTTCGCCGAGGCCAAGCGATGAGCACCGCCATCGACCTCGAAGTCGACGGCAGAACCGTCACCATCACCAACCCCGACAAGATCTACTTCACCAAGCGCGGCGAAACCAAACTCGACCTCGTCCGCTACTACCAGGCCGTCGCCGAACCGTTCCTGCGCACCGTCCGCGACCGGCCCGTCCTGCTCGAACGCTACCCCGACGGCGCGAGCGGCAAATCCTGGTTCCAGAAACGCGTCCCCAAATCGGTACCCGACTGGCTGCAGACCACCGTCGTCTCCACCCCCAACGGCACCACCAGCGACGCCCTCGTCGCCGCCGACCTCGCCCACATCCTGTGGGCAGTCAACCTGGGCTGCTTGGGATTTCACGTCTGGCCCACCCACGCCGGCGCCGCCGAACACAGCACCGCACCCGAGGTGCACGACGCCGCCGGGACACTCCTGCCACCCACCGGCGTCACCGACGAACTCCGCATCGACCTCGACCCCTCCCCCGGCACCGCCTTCGACGACCTGCGCGAAACCGCCGCGCTGACCCGCGATCTGTGCGCCGAACTCGGCATCGACGCCCGCCTCAAGACCTCCGGCTCCCGCGGCCTGCACATCTACATCCTGCTCGAACCCCGCTGGGACGGCTACCAGGTCCGCGCGGCCGCCGTCGCCCTCGCCCGCGAACTCGAACGCCGCCACGGCGACCTCATCACCGCCCAATGGTGGAAGGAGAACCGCGGCAGCCGAATCTTCGTCGACTACAACCAGAACGCCCCGCACCGCACCGTATTCGGCGCCTGGTGCGTGCGCCCCAAGGTCGGCGGCCAGGTCTCCACCCCGCTCGCCTGGGACGAACTCGACACCGTCGTCCCCGACGAACTCACCCTCGCCACCGTCCCCGCCCGCGTCACCGAACTCGGCGACCCGTGGGCCGACCGCACCCCGCAATCCATCGAGCCACTGCTCGACATGTCCACGCGCGACCTGGAATCCGGCCTCATGGACGCCCCCTGGCCGCCCGTCTACCCGAAAATGCCCAACGAACCCCCACGCGTCCAGCCCAGCCGAGCCCGCAAGGAGTAGCCGGAACCGACCGCGTCAGCCCTGATCCTCGATCTTCGGGAAGGACCGGGTGACCAGGGTCAGCAGCATGTCCGCCAGCAGATGGTGCACCTGCTCACGCGACAGCGAACCGCGCGTGATCCATTCGCGCCCAGCCGCTTTCACCAGCCCGCCGTAGGCGCGCACCAGCGCGCGCAACTCAGCGCTGCGCTTGGAGCCCGCCAGGCCGACCATATGCAGCAACCGGTCGGCGGCCGCGTCGTCGGCCGCGTCGAGGATGCGCTCCACCTCCGGATCGTCACCGATGCCCTCGTGCCCGGTCACCTTCACCCACGTGCTGCCGTGCTCGCCGATGGTGTCCAGCAACCACGCCACACTCGCCTCCACCCGCTCGCGGGTGTCGCCCGTGGGCACCACCATGTGATCGGGCCGCGGCAGCGTCACCATCCGCCGCACCACCGCCAGATACAGGTCACGCTTGTTGCCGAAATAGTGATTGATCAGCCCGCGCGCGACACCCGCACGCTGCGCCAGCTCCGCGGTCGACACGGCCGCGTACGGGCGCTCACCGAACATCTCGATCGCGCATTCCAGAATCTGCGCGCGCCGTTCGTCGGGCTCGAGCCGACGCCGCCGCGCCGACGGATCGGCGACGGTATCCACCGGCAGCGTGGTCTCGGAGCGACTGGTTTCAGAGTGAGCGGGCAATGAGATCCTTCATCACCTCGTTGGAACCGGCCAGGATGCGCAGCACCCGGGCACCCGTGTACAGCTGAGAGATCGGGTATTCCGTCATGTATCCATAGCCACCGAACAGTTGCAGACAGCGATCCACCACAATACCCAACTGGTCGGTGAGCCAGTATTTCGCCATGGCCGCGGTCGGGATGTCCAGCTCACCACGCAGATGCTTGACAATGGCATCGTCGAGGAACGTCCGGCCCACCGTTGCCAGCGTTTTGCACTCGGCCAGCTCGAATTTCGTGTTCTGCATCGCGAACAGCGGCTTGCCGAACGCCTCGCGCCCCTTGGTGTACTCGACCGTCAGATCGACGGCCTTCTCCATCATCGCCACCGCCATGATCGCGGTCACCAGCCGCTCCTGCGCCAGCAGCTGCATCATCTGATAGAAGCCCTGCCCCTCGGCCTCACCGAGCAGATTCGCCGCCGGAACCCGCAGCCCGTCGAAGAACAACTCCGCGGTGTCCTGCCCCTTGCCACCGATCTTCGACAGGATCCGGCCGCGCTCGAACCCCGGCGTGTCGTCCCCGACCTCCGCGAAGATCAGCGACACCCCCGCGGCGCCCTTCGTCGGATCGGTCTTGGCGGCGATGACGATGCCGTCGCACAGCCAGCCGTTGGAGATGAATATCTTCGACCCGGTGATGACGTACTCGTCGCCCTCGCGCACCGCCCGGGTCTTGATGTTCTGCAGATCCGAACCCGTGCCCGGCTCGGTCATCCCGATCGAGAGCACCATCTCCCCGCTGGCCGCCTTCGGCAGCACCCGCGCCTTGAGCTCCTCGGAACCGAACTGATGCAGATACGGCGCGATGATCGACGAATGCACCGGCATGCCCAGCGCGCCGTCACCCTGGAAGGTCTGCTCCTCGATGATGGCCGCCTCGTGCGCGAAAGTGCCTCCGCCGCCGCCGTATTCGGCCGGAATCGAGGCGCACAGCAGGCCCAGCTCACCGGCCCGGTGGTACAGCTCCCGATCGGGATGGCCCTGCGCGACGAACTTCTCCTCGTGCGGAACGACCTCCTTGGCGAAGAAGTCCTTCGCCAACTCGCGTACGGCCTCGACCTCGTCGTCGCTCCATGGGGCGCGCACCATCGTTGTTGCCCTTCGTCTCATGCCCGGCCGGCACCCACCGGCCCTCCGAGCACCAGCGTGGACGACTATTGGCGGAATGTCAACAACGCTCCCGGCGGGCCGTCACCCCGCCTCGTGCGCCTGATTGACCTCGGCCAGCGTCGTGAAGATCGGCGTCTCCGGATCCGCGGCGATCCCCTGCCGCCGCAGGAACCCATCGATCAACCCCCACACCAGCTCACTGGCCTCCACCACGAACTCCTCCGCCCCCTCCGCCGGCGGACCCTCCAGCCACAGATCCGTCGTCGCCACCACCACACCGATCACCGCGCGCGACAGATAATCGATCCCGCCCACCTCCACCGGCACCGCGTCGGCGATCGCCCGCGCCAGCTTGGTGAACCGGCGCGCGGCATCGCGGCCCAGATCGAACTGCAACACCGAACCGTCCCGCTCACCACCCGACCCCGGCGACACCGGCGCCTGCGCCAGGAACCGGAACACGTTGGGATGCTCCAGAATCCCCCGCGCGTAATCACCGAAAACCCGCCGCAACGCCGGCCGCGGCGGCTGCAACAGCAGCGTCATATCCTCCCCCGTCGCCGCGAACGCCGTCCGCGACATGCGCTCCGCCACGGCCGTGTACAGATCCGCCTTGTCCGCGAACTGCCGATACAACCGCGGCTTGGTGATCCCCGCCTCGCGCGCGATGCCGTCCATACTCGGCCGCGGACCCGTCCGATCGATCACCCGAATCGCCGCGTCGACGATCTCGTCGCGAGTCACGCGCGGCGAATGGGTATTACGGCTGGGACGGGGCACGACCGACTCGACTCCCTGGGGCAGTGGGCTCACAGCGAGACTACACGTACCGGCAGTACGAAAGCAGCCCACACCGACTGTGAACGTATACAGGGAAAACCAGGTACGCACCGTCCGCCAACCCAATATCCCCGTACCCTCGGTATCGTCGATCGTACCGGCGGTACGATCCAGCGGGACAGCCCGGCACTGCGAGGTAGACACGATGACCCACCTGCCCGACCCCGACCTGCTCCGGCCACGCCGGCGCACCGTGCGCAACGGCGACCTCGAACTCGCCGTCCACGAACGCGGCAACCCCAAGGCCGACACCCTCGTCCTCGTCCACGGCATCACCGACACCCACCGAATCTGGGACGACGTCGCCCGGATGCTCGCCGACAGCTTCCACGTCGTCACCTATGACGTCCGCGGCCACGGCCGCTCCGCCAAACCCCCTCGCGCCCAGGACTATCGGCTCACCGACCTGACCGACGACCTCTACGCCGTACTCGACGCCGTCAGCCCCGGCCGCCCCGCACACGCCGCCGGCCACGGCTGGGGCGCCTTCCAACTGTGGGCCGCGCTCGGCGACCCCCGCGCCAACACCCGCATCGCCTCCGGCACCGCCCTGTGCGCCCCCGACCTCGGCCGCCTCGCACTGGCCCTACGCCACCCCCGCCTGCCCGACGCACCCTGGTGGAAGCTTCCCGGACTCGGCTGGCTCGTCCTCGGCCGCCGCCTACTGGGCCGCCCGCGCGTGCGCGCCCGGCTCGTCCACGGCACACCCCCGCTCGCACGCACGTGGGCCACCGACCTGCTCGCCGGGGCCCGCATCGTGCACGCCAACCTCCTCCACCACCTACGCCACCCTGCCGAAACCCACACCGCCGTACCGGTCCAGTTGATCGTCGACCGCGCCGACGCCCTCGCCCTGCCCGCCGCCGCCGACCACGTCCGCCGCGGCGCCGACCGGCTGTGGTGCTACCGGCTGCCCGCCGACCACTGGCTGCCCATCACCGAACCACTGCTGGTCGGCGAGGCGATCGCCAACTTCATCGACGACCTCCGCGCCGACAACGCCCCCATCGAATACTCGCCGCGATAGCCGAACCTCGGCCACCGAGATCGGCCGCGGGCCCACGATGCGACAATGAGACGCCACCTCACCAGCGCACGAAGGACAGACCCGCACCACGATGGCCCACAACGACCCGACGACCCGCACGGCATCGCCGGAGCCCGCCATCGACCCGGCGGACCTCGCCGCCTGCCTCCGCGTACTCGACCAGGCCGCGCAACTCGACAAAGAGCACCCCGACTCGGTAGCCGTGCAGCACGCCGTCGGGCACATGTTCAAAAAGCTCAAGCAGCGCCGCCGCGTCGCCGCCCGCGACGCCAAGTCCGCCGCCGACCGTGCCGTGGTGGCCGCCACCGCCACCGGCTCACCCCACCGCATCGACGACGAGACCGCCGGAATCCCGTTGTCCCCCAACAGCACCGGGACCACTGCGGGCACCCTCGTCCGCCCCCGGCCGTGCTACATCTGCAAACAGCGATACACCCGCGTCGACACCTTCTACCACCAGCTGTGCCCCGACTGCGCCGCCCGCAGCCACGCCAAGCGCGACGCCCGCACGGACCTGCGCGGCCGCCGCGCGCTGCTCACCGGCGGCCGCGCCAAGATAGGCATGTACATCGCGCTGCGGCTGCTGCGCGACGGCGCCCACACCACCATCACCACCCGTTTCCCCAACGACGCCGTCCGCCGCTTCAAAGCCCAGCCCGACAGCGCCGACTGGATCCACCGCCTCCGCGTCGTCGGCATCGATCTCCGCGACCCCGCTCAGGTGGTGGCGCTGGCCGACGACGTCGCGGCACAAGGGCCCCTCGATATCCTGATCAACAACGCCGCGCAGACCGTCCGCCGCTCACCCGGCGCCTACAGCGCGCTCGCCGAGGCCGAGAACGGCCCGCTGCCCGCCGGCGAACTGCCCGACACGGTCAGCTTCGGCAAGACCATGCAGGCCCACCCCACGGCGCTCACCGCATCGCTGGCCCCCGCGCTCTCGGCCGCCGACGTCACCGACCTCGCCCTCGTCGCGGGTTCGGCCACACCCGAACGCATTTCGCGCGGCGTCGCCATCGACGCCGGCGGCCTGGTACCCGACCTCGCGCACACCAACAGCTGGGTGCAGACCGTCGCCGAAGTCGACGCCACCGAACTGCTCGAGGTGCAGCTGTGCAACTCGGTCGCACCGTTCGTGCTCGTTTCGCGCCTGCGCCCCGCGATGGCCGCCGCGTCCGCCCGCCGCAAGTACGTCGTCAACGTCTCCGCCATGGAAGGCGTGTTCAGCCGCGCCTACAAGGGACCCGGCCACCCGCACACCAATATGGCCAAGGCCGCGCTCAACATGCTCACCCGCACCAGCGCCCGCGAAATGTTCGAAGCCGACCGCATTCTCATGACCGCCGTCGACACGGGCTGGATCACCGACGAACGCCCGCACTACACCAAGCTCCGCCTGGCCGAGGAAGGATTCCACGCGCCCCTCGACCTGGTCGACGGCGCCGCGCGCGTCTACGACCCCATCGTCCGAGGCGAGCAGGGCGTCGACCTGTACGGCTGCTTCCTCAAGGACTACGAGCCGTCCAACTGGTGAGGCCCGGCGAATCCGCCGTTCCACCTGAGGTTCTCGTCCTCGTTGCTGCTTTGGAGTGAGGTTGTGTGTTCTGCGGTTGATGTTTGGGTTGAATTTACATGCTTAAATTCGCATAGGTCGATAGCGGTATCTTTATACCGGCTTGCTCACTGCGATCCGCCTGCCAAGCCTTCGCCCGCCCGAACGCCTTGTTACACAGTCATATTGGTTGACCGCGCCGGACCTTAGGGCTGGGCGACGCCCCCCGAGGAGCATCTCGGATGCCGTCACTGCTGCCGCTCCCCCATCGAAGTTCGAGCATCTCGCATCCACTCGACAAACCTTTTACATGCCAGAATTCGCATATCGGTATATAGGTATCGGCAATGCATCCTCGTTCTTCGCCGTTAGGCTGCCCCGGTGATCGAGGCTGTCGTTTTTCGATGTCGGAGAGACCCTGGTCGATGAGACTCGACGGTATGAGCAATGGGCGGATTGGATCGGAGTCCCCCGGCTGACGTTCATGGGCGTGCTCGGTGGAGTGATCGCTGCCGGACGGGATTACTCCGAGGTTTTCGAGGTGTTCCGGCCCGGGTTCGATCTGGATCGCGAGCGTGAGTCGCTCACTGCCGCGCACGGGCCGGGGATCACCGAGGGTGATCTCTATTCCGAAGTGCGGCAAGCGCTTTCGGACCTGCGCCGCCTCGCGGTCTGGGTAGGGATCGTCGGGAACCGCGACTCCCCCGAAGTCGCGCTCGCCGACTCCCGAATTCGGTCGCTGGACGAGTTGCCGGGGTTGGTGGCCGCGGAGAATCGCTGAGCCGGAAGGTGGGTGGGCGCGAACTCGGTGGGCATCCGGGTCACGTCCTTCTAAGCTGAATGTGTGATGTACCGGCTGCTGGCAGACGTCACCGCGGGCGTGCACTACTTGTTCGTCGTCTACCTGGTGACGGGCGGGTTCCTCACGTGGCGGTGGCGCTGGACCATCTGGACGCATCTGGCGGCCGTCGGCTGGGGGTTCAGCACGGTGCTCTTCGGGGTCGACTGCCCGCTCACCCATCTGGAGAACTGGGCTCGGCACCGGGGCGGTGCCGCCGGACTGCCGCCGGGCGGGTTCATCGACCACTACATCACCGGAGTCCTGTATCCGCGAGACGCGCTGGATCTGGTGCGGGTGCTGGTGGTGATCGTGGTGGCGATGTCGTGGGCCGGGCTGTGGTGGTTGTCGCGGCGACGGGACTATCTCACGCCGATTCCGCCCTCGCCGCAGTAGCCGGCCGCGCCGTCAGGGCAGGCGCGCGGCGATGTAGTCGGCCACCTCGGCAACCTTTTCGTCCAGGTAGAAGTGCCGGCCGGGGAAGGTCGCCAGCTCGAACTCGCCGGTGGTGTGGTCGCGCCACTGCCCGGCCTGCTCGGGGGTGACGGTGGGGTCGGCGTCGCCGAGCAGCGCGGAGATGGTGCAGCGCAACGGTTCTCCGGGTGCGAGCGCGTAGGTCTCGACCGCCCGGTAATCGTTGCGGACGGCGGGCAGTACGAGGTCGGCCAGTCCGGGCTCGGTGCGTAGCACGGCCACCGAGGCGGGGTCGTTGGCGAGCCGCTCCAGTTCCGCGATCAGGTCCGCGTCGGGCGCATCGTGCAGGCGGCCGGGGTACGGCGCCGACGGGGCGATGCGGCCCGAGACGAACAGGCGGGTCAGGTCGCGGCCCGCGGCCTCCAGGCGGCGGGCGGTCTCGAACGCGACGGTGGCGCCCATGCTGTGCCCGAACAGCGCGAGCCCGGCGGGCTGCGCGAGGGTCGTCAACTCGCGGGCCACCTCGGCGGCCATCGCGCCGATATCGTCGACCATCGGCTCACCGAGGCGGTCCTGTCGCCCCGGGTACTGCACGGCGACGACGGTGATGCCGTCCATTCGTTGCGCGAGCGGACGGAACGCACTCGCCGAACCGCCGCCCGGCGGGAAGCACACCAGCACCGCGCGCGGCCGCGCCTCCGTCCGGAACTCCCGCAACCAGGTGCCGCTGCCGTCTACCGCCACGTCGCCTCCTTCGAACGCCTACCGTGGATTCGGCACGAGCATCCAGTTCGAGCATCGCACAGCGCCGACGCCCGGCTGCCATCCCCCGATGCGCACCTTGCACAGCGTGCATTCACGCACACGTCGCAGCGGCAGCCGATGTCATTTTCCGCGCAACGCCCGCACCGCGAGTTCCACGTCCTCGCCGTGCAGCAGGTCACCGGCGGGAGCGAGCAGCGCCAGCATGGCGTAGCCCTGGAACAGCACGAAATAGAGCTTGGCGACCGCGCGCGCCTCCTTCGCCGACAACTCCGGGTGCAGCTCGCGCAATACCGCACCCAGGTCGGCATACGCGCCCTCGGTGGCGTCGGACAGGTACGCCTGCAGCTCCTCCGAGCGCGCGATGCGGAGCCCGTTCTCCAGGCTCAGCAGCAGCTGCTCGTGGTTGTTCTGGACGACGTCGAGCATGCCGTTCCACGTCGGCTCGATCGCCTCCCACAGCGACCGCCCCTCCCCCGCGTCGCGGATCGCGGCCTCCATGCCGTCACCGATATCGGTGCCGATCGACTCGGTGATCGCCTCGGACACCAGCCTGTCCTTCGAGCCGAAGTGGTAACCGATGGCCGCCAGGCTGACACCGGCGGCCGCCGCGATATCGCGCGCCGTCACCTTGGCGAGTCCCCGCTCGAGGATCGCCTTGCGAGCACCTGCCAGCAGATCTTCCCGGTTTCCCATGCAGCCCACCCTACCAGCGTCTTAGACGTTTGTTCTAGACATCCGTGCCAACCTGTGTTAGACATTTGTCTAAGACATTCGAACCAAAGAACAGGAAACATCGTGACTGCCTCCGCACCCCTCCCCCACGTCCTCGTCTCCGGCGGCGGCATCGCCGGCAATGCCGTTGCGCTGCAACTGCTCCGGGCCGGCGCCCGGGTCACCGTCCTCGAGCGCGCCGACGCTCCCCGGCCCGGCGGGCAGGCCGTGGATCTGCGCGGGCCCAGCCGGGAGGTCGCCGAGCGGATGGGGCTG
Organism: Nocardia wallacei; assembly: GCF_014466955.1. NCBI lineage: Bacteria > Bacillati > Actinomycetota > Actinomycetes > Mycobacteriales > Nocardiaceae > Nocardia > Nocardia wallacei. The sequence continues at coordinate 3,940,156 of NZ_AP023396.1, forward strand.
ATGCCGGGCATTCGCAAGTACCAGCTGCAGGAGTTGGGCATGGCCTACGTCGACGCCCGGGGCCGCGAGTTCGCGACCATGCCGATGGAGATGTTCGACGGCAAGGGACCGGTCGCCGAAATCGAGATCACCCGCGGGGACCTCAATCAGGTGCTGCTGGACGAGGTCACGGGCGCGGGCGGCGAACTGGACTATCGCTACGGCGACTGGATCGAGGCCCTGCGCCAGGACGACACCGGTGTGGAGGTCACCTGCGCGTCCGGCCGCACCGGACGATTCGATCTCGTCGTCGGCGCGGACGGCGTGCATTCGGCCACCCGGCGGCTGGCGTTCGGACCGGAGGAGCGGTTCGCGACGTTCCTCGGCGGGTACGGGGCGTTCTTCACCATCCCGACCCCGCCGGACGTGCGGCCGGGCTGGTTCGCGATGTATCGGATGCGCAGCGTGGCCCTCGGCATCCGGCCCGATGGTGATCCGAGCACGGCCAAGGCCATGATCACGGTGCGTATGGACGCGAATCCGGCACTGCGCCGGGATGTTTCCGCGCAGCACCGGTTGATCCGCGACATGCTGGCGGGGGGTGGGTGGCACGCGCCGCTCGTGCTGGAGGCGATGCGAACGACCCCGGACTTCTACTTCGACGAACTCGCGCGCATCGATATGCCGACACTGTCGGCCGGTCGGGTGACCTTGGCCGGAGACGCGGGCTACTGCGGCTCCCCCATGACGGGCATGGGCACCGCGATGGCGCTGGTCGGCGCCTACATCCTGGCCGGGGAAATCGCCTCGACCCCCGATGATCTCCCCGCCGCGCTGGCCCGGTACGAGGAGAAGGTGACGCCGTTCCTGGCCGAGGCCAAACAGATGCCCGGTGGCGGGATCAAGATGATGTTGCCGCATACGCGGATCGGCGCGGCGCTCTCGCGCACCTCCGCGCGGGTCATGATGTCGCGGCCGCTGCGGCCGGTGATGATGAAGGCGTTCTTCTCCGACACCGACAGCTACGAACTGCCCACGTACTGACGGCCCACACCGCTCGCTAGGCTCGACTCGTGCGGCAGAAGATCATGATGGATGTCGATACCGGCATCGACGACGCGCTGGCCCTGCTGTACCTGCTCGCCAGCCCGGAGGCCGAGATCACCGGTATCGCCGCCACCGCGGGGAACGTGGCCACCGCTCAGGTGGCCGCGAACAACCTGGCGTTGCTGGAGCTGTGCCGCGCCCCCGACATCGAAGTCGCGGCGGGCGCGGCCGGGCCGCTCGCGATCGCGCTGCGCACCACCGAGGACACCCACGGCCCGCAAGGCGTCGGATACGCGCGGTTCCCACCGCCCACCCGGCAGCTGTCATCGCGGTCGGCGGCCGAACTGTGGGTCGACACCGCCCGTGCGCATCCCGGCGAGGTCGTCGGGCTGTGCACGGGACCGCTCACCAATCTGGCGCTGGCCCTGCGGCTCGAGCCCGAACTTCCCCGGCTGCTGCGGCGCCTGGTCGTGATGGGTGGCGCGTTCGGGCATCCCGGCAACACCACGCCCACGAACGAGTGGAACGTGCACGTCGATCCCGAGGCCTGGCAGGAGGTGTTCGCCGCCTTCGCGGCGGCGCCGGCCGATCGGCGGCCCCTGGTCTGCGGGCTCGACGTCACCGAGACCATCGAGATGCACCCGGACCATCTGGCGCGGCTGGCCGAACGGGCGCACAGCCTGCCGGTGGAACTCCTCAGCGAGAACGACCCGCCCGGTGCGGTGTCCAAGGCGGGTAACGCGATCGTCCGGTTCGTCACCGACGCCGTGCGGTTCTATTTCGAGTTCCACCACGCCTACGGCCAGGGATATATCGCGCACATGCACGATCCGTTCGCCGCCGCGGTCGCGCTCGACCCGGCGCTCGCCCGCACCCGGCCCGCCACCGTCGACGTCGAGCTGACCGGGACCCTCACCCGCGGGGCCACCATCGCGGACTGGACGGGGATGTGGGGCCGAGAACCCAACGCCGACATCGTGATCGGGACCGACCCGGAGGCGTTCTTCGACCGGTTGATCGCCCGCGTCGGTGACTTCGCCCGCGCGTCCGGCACGCGGGCGTAAGTGGACAGATGAGCACCGAGGGCAACGCCTGGGCCCGGATGCCAACGCCGTTCGGATGTTCGGGCTCGGCTAGGCTTGCGGCCGCGCCAGCCGGGTGGGCTGTACCCGGCCGCGCAGTACCACCGATTCGCCGGTGTGCCACCGGTCCTGCTCGGCCGCGGCGGCGGCCTCGACGGTGACCGCGGCGGCGAGTACCCGGCCCGGCTCCTGCTTGGCCAGCTCGCACAGCCGCGCCGCCTCGTTGACGGCGTCGCCGATCACGGTGAACTCGTACCGGCGCCGCGCGCCCACGTTGCCCGCCACCACGCGGCCCGACGACACTCCGATCGCGGCGTCGAATTCTCGCGCGCTCTCGGACAATCGGCGGCGGATGGCGCGGGCCGCGGCGAGCGCTGCGCCCGCGTGGTCGGTCAGCGGGGCGGGGGCGCCGAAGACCGCGAGCGCGGCGTCGCCCTCGAACTTGTTGATCAGGCCGCCGCAGCGCTCCACCTCGTCCACCACGACGCCGAAGAAGTCGTTGAGCATCGCGACGATCTCGTCGGCGGGCCGGGTCGCGGCCATCGTGGTGGATCCCACGATGTCGATGAACAGCGCGGCGGCCTCCACCTCCTCACCACCGAGTTCGGGGTTGCGGGCCAGCGCCGCGTCGGCCACCTCGTCGCCGACGTGGCGGCCGAACAGATCCCGGATCCGCTCGCGCTCGCGCAGCCCGTCCACCATGCGGTTGAAACCGCTCTGCAGCTCGCCCAGTTCGGTGCCGTCGAAGACCGTGACGCGCACGTCGAGTTCGCCGTTCTCGACGCGGCGCAGCGCGCGCCGCACGGTGCGCACCGGCGCGACCGTGGCCGCGAAGGTCTGGGTCATCAGCAACAGGCCGAAGACCAGCGTCGCGCCGCCCAGCGACAGCACGCAGATCGCCAGCCGGGCCTCACTGAAATCCATGCCGCACAGCGACAGCACCGCGAGCACCATCGCCAGCGTCACCGGCACTCCGGTCGCGAGCGTCCACACCAGGACCGAACGGCCGAATACACCGAAGCCGCGCAACCGGCGGGCCGGGGCGGCCTCCAGCACCCGCGCGGTGACCGGGCGCAGCGCGAACTCGGCGATCAGGTAGCTGTTGGCGCACACCACGACGACCGTGAAACCCATGCCCAGCAACAGTTTCGGCACGAAGGCGAGGTCCACGAGGCCATAGAGCGGAGTCAGCACGATCGCGCCACCGAGCCACAGCACCGCCTGCTGCATCACCAGCCGCCGCGGCACCCGGACCGCGGCCGCCTGCTCGGCCGGGTTGGGGACGCGGTCGGGATCGATCGCCCAGCGCAAGGTCCGCACTCCCCACACGGTCCCCCACACCGTGCCGACCACCACCGCCAGCGCCGCGTACAGCGGCGTCGCGACGACGTTCTGCAGGATCAGCCGGCGGCTGAACACCGACGGGCCCGGCAGCACGAAACCCACCAGCGCGACCACCACGGCGATTCCGGTCAGATTGGCGACCAGCAGCGGAATCGTCAGCAGCGCTTGTACCCGCAGGCGCCGCACCCCGGACGTCTCGTCCGCCGACCCCAGCAACCGCGACCCCCAGGGCGCGGGCCCGAGGGCCTCCGACGTCAGCTCACTGTCGACCATGGAAGCAGCGTATTCGGCGATGCTCCGCCGTGGTCGGCCGCATCGCCCGCGCGGGCGGGTTCAGCGCTGGTCGAAGGCGCGCAGTATTTCCTCCGCGGCCAGGGCCGGGGTGAGTGAGCCGTCGCGGACGCCCTTCTCCACTTGCGCGCGAACGGATTTCACGGCGGGGTTGTCGGCGAGGCGGCGCAGGAGCTGGTCGTGCACCATGGTCCAGGTCCAGTCGACCTGCTGGCGGCGGCGCTTCTCGGCGAATTCACCCGCTTCGGTGAGGACCCGGCGGTGTTCGAGGACGGTGTCCCAGAACCGGTCCAGGCCGGTGCCGTTGAGGCCGCTCATGGTGAGAACCGGTGGGCGCCACAGCGATTCGCGCGGATGGATGAGGCGCATGGCGCCCTGGAGTTCCCGGGCCGCCGACTTGGCCTCGATCTCGTGGCGGCCGTCGGCCTTGTTGACCGCGACCAGATCGGCCAGCTCCAGTACGCCCTTCTTGATGCCCTGCAACTGGTCTCCGGTGCGGGCCAGGGTGAGGAAGCAGAAGACGTCGACCATATTGGCGACGGTGACCTCGGACTGGCCGACGCCGACGGTCTCCACCAGGATCACGTCGTAGCCCGCGGCCTCGAGCAACACGATGGTCTCGCGGGTCGCCTTCGCCACGCCCCCCAGTGTTCCCGCGGTCGGCGAGGGGCGGATGTAGGCGTCGCGCTCCACCGACAGCCGGGCCATGCGGGTCTTGTCGCCGAGGATGGAGCCGCCGGTGCGGGTCGAGGACGGGTCGACCGCGAGCACCGCCACCCGATGTCCCGACCCGATCAGGTACATGCCCAGCGCGTCGATGAAGGTCGACTTGCCGACGCCGGGGACGCCGGTGATTCCGACCCGGTTGGATTCGATCCGGCCGACGTCGGGCGTCAGTTCCAGCAGCAGCCGTTGCGCGGCTTCGCGGTGATCGGCCCGGGTGGATTCGACCAGCGTGATGGCGCGTGCCAGGCCCGCGCGCTCGCCGTCGCGCACGGATCGGGCGAGTCGTTCCACGTCGACCTCGCGCCTGCGTCCACCGCCGGTGTCGCGGGCGGCGGAACGCACTGCCGGGGGCAGGCCCCGTTCGGTCGACAAGGCTTGTGTGCCAGGGACGTTCACTGTCTCACCACGCTGCGCCGGAGGCGACTCCTCACCACGCTGCGCCGGAGGCGACTCGTCGCCGCCTCCGGTCGCCGGTGTCGGCTCGCTCATTCGGCGCCGGTGACCGTGCCGCCGATCTCGTGGCCGAGTTCCGCGGCGAGCTTGCGCAGCAGGCCGACCGCGGCGTCGGCGATCACGGTGCCCGGCGGGAAGATGGCCGCGGCGCCCGCCCGATACAGCTCCTCGAAGTCGCCCGGCGGGATCACCCCGCCGACGATGACCATGATGTCGGGCCGCCCGGCGTCCGCCAGCGCCTGCCGCAGGGCCGGTACCAGCGTCAGGTGGCCGGCCGCCAGTGACGACACGCCCACCACGTGCACGTCGTTGTCGGCCGCCTGCCGCGCCACCTCTTCCGGGGTCTGGAACAGCGGGCCCACGTCGACGTCGAAGCCGAGGTCGGCGAACGCCGTGGCGATCACCTTCTGGCCGCGGTCGTGCCCGTCCTGGCCCATCTTGGCCACCAGGATGCGGGGGCGGCGGCCCTCGGCCTCGGCGAACTCCTCGACGAGGTCGATCGCCCTGCTGATGTTGGTCACCTTGCCGGCCTCCTCGCGGTAAACGCCTGAGAGAGTACGGATTTCCGCCTGATGCCGCCCGTAGACCTGCTCCAGCGCGTCGGAGATCTCGCCGACGGTGGCCTTGGCGCGCGCGGCGTCGATGGCGAGGGCGAGCAGGTTGTTGCCCATGCCGCCCTCGGAAGACGCCGCGGCCCTGGTCAATTCGGCCAGCGTGCGCTCCACCTCGGACGAGTCGCGTTCGGCGCGCAGGCGGCGCAGCTTCTCGGCCTGCTCGGCGCGCACCCGCGAGTTCTCGACCTTGAGGACCTCGATCTGCTGGTCCTCCTCGACCTGGTATTTGTTCACGCCGATCACCGGCTGCTGACCGGTGTCGATGCGGGCCTGGGTGCGAGCGGCGGCCTCCTCGATGCGCAGCTTCGGGATGCCCTCCGAAATCGCCTGTGCCATACCGCCGTGCGCCTCCACCTCGGCGATGTGCGCGCGGGCGCGCTCGGCGAGCTGGTGGGTCAGCCACTCCACGTAGTAGGAGCCGCCCCACGGGTCGATCGGCCGGGTGGTGTTGGACTCCTGCTGGATCAGCAGCTGGGTGTTGCGGGCGATGCGGGCGGAGAAGTCCGTCGGCAGCGCCAGCGCCTCGTCCAGGGCGTTGGTGTGCAGCGACTGGGTGTGGCCCTGGGTCGCGGCCATCGCCTCTACGCAGGTGCGTGCGACATTGTTGAACACGTCCTGCGCGGTCAGCGACCATCCGGAGGTCTGCGAGTGGGTGCGCAGCGACAGCGATTTCTGGCTCTCGGGCTCGAACTTCGAGACCAGCTCGCTCCAGAGCAGCCGTCCCGCACGCAGTTTCGCGACCTCCATGAAGAAGTTCATGCCGATCGCCCAGAAGAACGACAGCCGCGGCGCGAACTGGTCGATCTCCATGCCCGCGGCCAGTCCGGCGCGGATGTACTCCACGCCGTCCGCGAGGGTGTAGGCCAGCTCCAGATCCGCTGTGGCACCGGCCTCCTGGATGTGGTAGCCGGAGATGGAGATCGAGTTGAACTTCGGCATCTTGGCCGAGGTGTAGGCGAAGATGTCGGAGATGATCCGCATCGACGGCTTGGGCGGGTAGATGTAGGTGTTGCGGACCATGAACTCCTTCAGAATGTCGTTCTGAATGGTTCCGGCCAGCTGTTCGGGCTTGACGCCCTGCTCCTCCGCCGCGACGACGTACAGCGCCAGGATCGGCAGCACCGCGCCGTTCATGGTCATCGACACCGAGACCTGGTCCAGCGGAATGTGATCGAACAGCTCCCGCATGTCCAGGATGGAATCGATCGCCACGCCCGCCATGCCGACATCACCGGTCACGCGCGGGTGGTCGGAGTCGTAGCCGCGGTGCGTGGCCAGGTCGAACGCCACCGACAGGCCCTTCTGACCGGCCGCCAGGTTGCGCCGGTAGAAGGCGTTGGAGTCGGCGGCGGTCGAGAAGCCCGCGTACTGGCGGATCGTCCACGGCTGGTTCACGTACATGGTCGGGTACGGCCCGCGCACGAACGGCGCGACGCCCGGTACCGAGTCCAGCGGATAACCCTCGGCGGCGATGCGGTCGCGGTCGGCCTTGGTGAACACCGGCGGCACGTCGATGCCCTCCGGGGTCGACCACACCAGCTGTTCGGGCGCATAGTGATTCGCGGCGGCGGCCGCGCGCACGAACTGTTCGACCTGCGCGCCGCTCACCTCCGCCGCGGCGGTCTCGCCCAGCGGCACGTCGGCGAAACTGCCGATGACATGCTTGATTTCCCGTGTCGTCATCTACGCTCCCAGCTTTTCCAGCAGGCCGGACAGGGCCGTCACCGCGTCCATGCGCGCCGTCAGGAATGCGTCCGGCCGCTCCGTGCCGGACAGTTCGGCCACGGCCTTCTCGGGCCCGGCCAGCAGTACCGTCGCGATGCCCGCGCTGCGCAACTGTTCGACCGCGGCGCCGGCCTCGGCGGCGTAGCGGGCGTCGGTGCCGCACAGCACGGCGATCGTGGCACCGGATTCGGTTGCGGCTGTGCCGATTCCGGCGATGTCCAGGGTGCCCGGATTGATCGTCTCGATTCCGCCCGACGCCAGCAGGTTCGCCGTGAAGGTCACCCGCACGTTGTGCTCGGACACCGGGCCGAGCGGCACCAGCAGCGCGCGCGGCCGGGTGCCGTGCGTGGCCAGGTAGGCGTCGGACCGGTCGCGCAGCGCCTCGAACGCCGCGCCGTACCGGGCGACTCGGCTGGGGCGGCGGGCCGCCTCCGACAGCGGCTCCTCGGCCAGGTTCGGGAATTCGTTGACGCCGGTGACCGCCGTCTTCCGGTGGGCCACATCCTTTTCGCGCTGCGCGCGGACCGCGGATATGCGATCGGCCAGCAGCCCCGAGTCCAGCGCCGCCACATAGCCGCCGGCGCGCTCGATCTCCCGCATGAACCCCCACGCGCGCTCGGCCAGCCGATCGGTGAGGCTCTCCACGTACCAGGAACCCGCCCCCGGGTCCCGCACGTGCCCGAGATGCGATTCCTCCAGCAGCAGCAGCTGGGTGTTGCGCGCCATCCGCGCCGAGAACGCCTGCGACACGTCGAGTTCGCCGGGCGGCAGCGCGGCGTCGAAGGGCAGCACCGTGACGTAGTCCGCGCCGCCGACGCCCGCGCCGAAGGCGGCCAGCGTGGTGCGCAGCATGTTCACCCACGGGTCGCGCTGGGTCATCATGGCCGCCGAGGTCACCGCGTACTGGGGCGCGTTGCCGAACGCGGGCGCGCCCAGCTCGTGCGCCACCCGCGCCCACAACCGCCGGGCCGCACGGAATTTCGCGATGGTCTCGAACTGGTCGTCGGTGGCGGCGAACCGGAACAGCAACTGCCCCAGCGCATCCGCGACGTCCACGCCCGCGGCGGTCAGCAGCCGCAGGTACTCCAGGCCCGCGGCCACCGCGGCGCCGAGCTCCTGCGCGTCGGAGGCGCCCGCGTTGTGGAACGCGACGCCGCAGACCGTGATCGCGCGCACCGTCTCCGGCCGCGCGACGGACTGCCGGGCGAGCGCGACCGCGGTGTCCGTGCCGACGTGGGTGGTGCCGTTGAAGCGGCTGGTCAGCGGGGTGGCGCCGAGCGAGATCTGGATGTCGGCCGGATTCGGGTCGGCGACACCCTCGATGCGGTAGTCGTCGAGCACGGCGAACAGTCGCGCCGCCGCGTCGGCGCCGTCGGCGCCGGCGTCCAGCAGCAGCGGAGCCAGCTCGAACAGCAACCCGCGCACGGCGGCGGGCAGTTCGGCGACCGGCACACCGCGTTCGCCCGCACCCAGCCACACCGCGCCGACTCCGTTCTCCAGCGCCGTGCGGATCTCGCGATTGACCGTGGTGGCGTCGCTGCCGTCGAATCGCGCCGCGACGTACCAGCCCCGGTGCACGTCGCGCGTCGCGTCGGTGCCGCGTACGAACGGGAACTCGCCGGGGAGCGGCTGTTCGGGCAATTCGTCGCGGCGGGTGTAGAGCGGGGCCACCGTGAGCCCGTCGTAGGTCGAGACATCGAGCAGCCGCTCCGGCTCGTCTCCGAGTTCGGACGCGTCCACCTTGCGGGCCTTGGCCAGCACACCGGCCACGCCCTTGCGCCATGCGGCATACCCGGGCACTGCCTCCTCGCCCGGATCCGAACCAATCGGCATCGCTGCTGTCCCTCTTCCACTCGATCCGATACTCCAGCTGTACCGCAAACCCGGGCGCACACCCAACCCTTCGCACCGTCTTCGCAGCGCGCTGTGTGTCTCGTTCGCTCGGTGCTTATGCGATGGTTCGCGCAGTTCAATCAGCATTTCGGTTAACCGGCATTCCTCCTTGCCGTGCTGATGCTAACCGCCGGCCACGGGCCGGTTCGCACGGCCCGGAGCTACCCGCCGGTAACCTCGGCGCCGCCGCGCGGCGGGTACTCTGACGCGGTGCTGAGGAGAATCCGCAATCCGCGCGTCCTGGCGCTGCTGGTACTCGGCGCGGCCCTGGTCGCGGTCGCGCTGCTCACCCCGCATCCGGCGCCGCAGCAGGTGCGCGACTGGGCCGATTCGGTCGGTCCGCTGTTTCCGCTGGTGTTCTTCGCGGTGCATGCGATCGTCACGGTGGCGCCGTTCCCCCGGACCGTTTTCACACTCAGCGCCGGATTGCTGTTCGGGCCGGTGCTCGGCATCGGGCTGGCGGTGGCCGCGACGACCGTCAGCGCCGCGCTCGCGTTGTTGCTGGTACGTGCGCTGGACCGCGATCAGGTGGCGGCTCGGCTCACTCATCCGGCGGTGCGGGCGGTGGATCGCCGGTTGGCGCGGCGGGGGTGGCTGGCGGTGGGTTCGCTGCGGCTGATCGCGCCGGTGCCGTTCTCGGTGATCAACTACTGCGCCGGGCTGTCGTCGATCCGGACAGCGCCGTACCTGCTGGCCACCGTCGTCGGGATCCTGCCCGGCACGATCGGCGTGGTGGTGCTGGGCGACGCGCTCACCGGGCGGACCGAGCCGGGACTGCTGGTGCTGTCGGGGATCTGCATCGCCCTCGGCGTGATCGGCCTGGTCGTCGACGCGCGTTGGGGCGCAGAGCAATTCGCGGAGCCCGCGGCCCCGATGGAACAGGAGCCGGTGGCGCACTGACTCGCGAAATCGGCTGTCTCGGGCGCGGCGTGATCGGCATCATGTGCCTATGCCGCTGCCACCGCATCCCGATCCCGACGATCTGCGTCGCGATCCGCTGCCGCTGCGCGGAAGGGCCGCCCTCGTCACGGGGGCCAGCCGTCGTGCTGGTATCGGGTATGCCGTGGCGCGGCGGCTGGCCGCGTACGGGGCGAGCGTGTATCTGCATCATCATGTTCCGCACGATGCGGAGATGCCCTGGGGTGCGGACGAACCCGAAGCGGTCGTGGCCGGGGTCCGGGCGGCGCGCGCCGATCCGGGCGCCGAGATCGTCGCGGGACCGGGCGATCTGGCCGATCCGGCGGCACCGGCGCGGCTCGTCGCCGAGGCGGCGGCGCGGCTCGGCGGGCTGGACATTCTCGTCGCCAATCACGCGCGCAGCGGGCGCGACGGCACGCTGGACAGCATCGACGCCCCGATGCTGGACGCGCACTGGGCCGTCGACACGCGCTCGGTGATCCTGCTCGTCCAGGCGTTCGCGGCGGCCCGCCCGCCGCGGCCGGGCGGCCGGGTCGTGATGATGACATCCGGGCAGGGCATCGCCGACGGCATGCCCGACGAGGTGGCCTACGCGCTGCAGAAGGGCGCCCTGGCCTCGATCACCCGCACGCTCGCGACGGCCCTGGCATCCCGGCGCATCACCGTGAACACGGTGAATCCCGGACCGGTCGACACCGGCTACCTGACCGGCGACGACTACGACTTCATCGCCGCCCGGTTCCCGGCGGGCCGTTGGGGCATGCCCGATGATCCGGCCCGTCTCATCGCGTGGCTCGCCACCGACGAGGCGGAGTGGGTCACCGGCAATGTGGTGCACGCCGAGGGCGGCTTCCGGCGCTGGCCACCGGAAGGTCCGAGGTAGGTCCGGACACGACGCGGCCCCGCTGCCCGGGACACCGGGCAGCGGGGCCGTGAAAGTCTGGTCGGCCGCGTAGCCTTACAGGTACGCGCCGCACACGGGCCACGCGCCCGGGCCCTGGCCCGCGAGCACGTTCTCCGCGACAGCGATCTGCTCTTCGCGGCTGGCGTCCGCGGCGTTGCCGGTACCGCCGTAGGCGTTCCAGGTGCTCTGGGTGAACTGCAGGCCGCCGTAGTAGCCGTTACCCGTGTTGGCGCCCCAGTTGCCGCTGGCCTCGCACTGTGCGACGGCATCCCAGTCGTGGCCGCCCTCGGCGGACGCGGTGGAGGTCAGGCCGAAGGGCACGGCGACGAGAGCGCCGGCGACGGCGGCGAGACCGAGAGCGCGGGAGCTGAACTTACGGTTACGAGACATGTAGTGGTTCCTGCCTGCGCCCAGCCGGCCCGGTGGAAATGCGTTACCGGGTCCCTGTCCCCAGTGATGTCGGGGTCGAACTCGAATCGCGGGACAGGGTTGCCGGTGTTCGGCGATTCGAGCGTCAGCCCGTTGTTCCGGGCCGCGACCGACGGTAACGAACAAATCTCGATGGATCACGTTGCGATAACAACCATGAAGTCTCGACCAAGACGTGAGATGTACGTTATTTATGCAGATCGAAAGGCGGAAATGGGTATTACATGCCCGTAGTTATCCGTTTGTTATGTAACCGAGATCACAGCTACATTGTGGTCTGGGTCACGTTTAGAGCAAGGTTTCGACCTCTACCTGGGCCTTTGGTAACGAGTCCGACCAGGTAGGTAACGAAATGGACCGCCTCGGGCAGCGTGGCCGGGACACATCGACGGCAACCTCCAGGCGGCGGCCGGGACGCGGACCGCTCGGTCAGGCGCCGAATAGGCGGCGGTTCTATTCGTTCACCTTTCAGCTCGCGCAACGGTGCTGAATTTCTTTGCGTCACACGAAATCCGAATGTCGGACCGGGCAGTGCATCGGCCGCCGCCTACCGAAGCTTCGTAATCCGCTGCGGCGCAGGAAATGTCGTCGTACCCGGAATCGACGGGTACGTCGCCATTCTTTTCGATCACGCTGATCGTGATGCTGGTCGACTCGCCGCGCGCCGGCAGGATCGAGCCCGACGGCTGCGGCGCCCGGCTCGCGGGAATCGTCGCGGACGTCCGAGTTCGGTTCTGCGGGAAGGTTTATCGCGTGAACGGCAACCGCGCACGGCTGAGTCGCGCGAACCGCTCAGCCGATGACGGCTGCGACGGCGGTATATCCCAGCAGTGCCGCACCGAGCCCGGCGACGACGCTGACGACGACATTCAGCGCGGCGAACAGATAGGCGCGTTCCTCGGTGAGCCGCACCGTTTCGTAGCCGAAGGTGCTGTATGTCGTGAGCGCACCGCAGAAACCCGTGCCGATCAGGGTGAACAGCGGCGTCGAGACGGCTGCCCCGGCCAGCCCGCCCAGTAGCAGGCAGCCGGTGAGATTCACCAGGAACGTGCCCCAGGGGAAGGCGCTGTCGTGCCGCGACTGCACCGCGCGGTCGATCAGATAGCGCAGCGGCGCGCCGAGCATCGCGCCGAGGACGATCAGTATCACGGTCATGCGGCTCGCCTCCCCCGCAGGCCGTCGTGCACGGCGCGGGTCACGCGCACACCGAGGACGGTGGCGAGGAGCGCGCACACCAGTGTGCCCACGAGATAGGCGAACGACACCGCGATCGTGTCCGGTCGCAGGAGTGCGCGCGCCTCGTTGGCGTAGGTGGAGAAGGTGGTGAAACCGCCCAGTACGCCGACGCCGAGAAACGGGCGGACCAGCGGATGGGCGGGCCGGATGTCGGTGATCACCGTCATGAGGACGCCGATGAGCAGGCAGCCGGTGACGTTGGTGACGAACGTGGCCCAGGGAAAACCGTTCGCGGGCGTCGGCCAGCATTGCGCCAGGCCGTATCGGGCGAGCGCGCCCACGGCGCCGCCGGTCGCGATGACCGGCAGCACCACACCGTGTGCGCGGCTCAGCTCGCGGCGCTGCTCCGGTACTGCGAGATCGAAATCCGGATCGATCGGCTCGGTCTGCCTGCTGGTCACACACGTCTCCTACACGACTCGACCACACGGGTATTCATCGGGTAGGGACTGTCGGCGGCTTCGCCACGGTTGTTCCGGGTCGTGCCCGGAGCGGCGAGCCCCACCGCCGCATCGGCTTTCGAGTCAACCACACGCGCACCGGTGCGCCGGATCACGCCAGGGCTACGGCCGCGTCGCCGCCGTCGGCCACCGGCAGCGGCCAGCGCTCGGCCCGGTCCAGAGGGGCGAGGTCGCAGGCGCGCAGCTGTTCGCACACCGCGGTGCGGTATCGGTCGGCGAACAGCGCGTCCGGGTGCCGGGCCCGGGCTTCGGCGAGCCAGCCGCTCGCCTGCCGCAGCACTTCGCTCGTATCGATGTCGCCGTCGAGCAGCAGGCTGCCGTACTCCGGTGCGGCGGCCATGGCCGAACCGAGGTGCTGCAGGCAGCGGGCGGTGCCGAGGCGGTGGTCCAATTCGCTGTAGCGGGTGAGGGCGACCTGCCAGAAACGCAGCGCCCGCCGGGGTTCGCCGCGCACCCACCACAGCACACCCATCAACTCGAACGTGTGCGCGCGACCCGCGAGGTCGCGCCCGCTCCGGGTCAGCGACTCCGCCAGCTCCAAGCGGTTGCGCGCGGCCACCAAACGCCCCTGCCGCAAGTGCACCACCGCGAGGTCGATCAACGCGCACACCTCCCCCGCCACATCCGCACGCGGCAGCCACCACCACGCCTTCTCCAGCTGATCGACAACCTCGTCCAGCCCATCCCGCCGCCCCCGTTCCCTCCGCGCGCCCGCCGAAAGCATCTCCACCACACCCCCTTTCGCCCGCAGACGGCCGAGCCATCCCCCGCGGGTCCGCCCCCGCCCGCCGCCAGCCGCACCCGCGTCACCCGCCTGCTGCATATCCGCCGACGCCGGTGCGCCGGTCGATACTCGCGTGTCATTCGGCGGTGGCGCATCGATCGACCCCTGCGCACCCGACGGCGGTGGCGCAACAGCCCGGGGCTGCCCATCGATCGACCCCTGCGCACCCGACGGCGGTGGCACATCAGCCCGGGGCTGCGCAACGATCGACCCTTGCGCACCCGACAGCGGTGGCGCATCAGTCCGTGACTGCGCAACGGTCAACCCTTGCGCACTTGCCGATGGTTGCGTATCGGTCCGTGGTTGCGGGCCCGTCCTTGGTTGCGGGTCTGCTGGCTGCAGCGCGTCGGTGGGAACTTGCGTGCCGGTCGTCAGCTGCGTATCGGTCGGCGGTTGCGGTCCGGTCGGCGGTTGCGCAGCCGTCATCGGTTGCTGGACCGTTGACGGCTGGGCGGCCGTCGAGACCTGCGGCCCGGCCGACGATTGCGTATCGGTCGATCGGTGCGCACCTGCCGCCGGTGGCGGGTCTGCTGGCTGGTGCGTGCCGGTCGGTGGTGGTGTGTCGGTGGGTGGTTGTGGGCTGGGTGACGGGTCGGGGGTTGTCGCGGGCTGGGCGGCGGTGATCGGTTGTGCGGGTTTTCGAGGGTGGGGGGCGGTTCGGTTCGGGTTCGGGGTGGGGGCCGGTGGCTCGGGAGGTTCCAGGCGGTGGAGGGCTTGGCGGTGGGCGTGGCGGGCCTGGAGGCTGGTCGCGTAGCGGCGGGGGCGGTATCGCCGGGGACGGCGGGACGTGTCGCCTGCTCGGATTCTGGCCTGGGCGCGTAGTTCCGGGTAGCGGTCGCCCAGCGGGGAATCGAGTATCAGGCGCATGGCGGCGGCGATGCCGTCGGTGTTCTCCGGCCAGTTGTTGTCGGCGAACCAGAGGTCCAGGGCGTCGGCGATGTGTGCCAGTGCGCGGATGTCGATCGTGTCGCGCAGGTCGGGTGGCAGGGTCGGCGCGGATTCGGTGGGTGGCGGGCCTCCCGGAGCGCAGGCTCGGACCAGTTCGGCCAGGCGGGGCCATTCATCGGTGAACCAGCGGCGGGCACCGGGGCCCAGGCGGGTGGAGTCGAGGGCGATCACCCAGCGTTGCACCCTGTCCGCGTAGTGGCGGAGGAGGGCGGGCGTCATCACCTGGCGGGCCGCACGTTGCCAGAGTTCAAGCGACGCAATGCTTTCCCCGGGTGGGGACGCGGCGCCGGGGGGTGGGCTGTCGGCGATGCGGAAGACGTCGGCGGTCCGCCGGGTTTCGTGGGGAGCGGCGGGTTCGGCGCGTCGTCTGGTGTCGGCGAATCGGTCGTCGGCGCAGTGCACCAGGACCTCGTGGGCCATCAGGCGGCGGATCACCGCGTCCGCCGTCGGCCGGTTCGCCGCGCCGGCGCGGCGCGGCTGCGGCAGCAGGTCCGCGGCCGCCAGCATGGCGCTCACCACGTCGTAGAGGGCGGCCGATTCGAAGTCGGGCAGTGCCAGTTCTCGCAGCGCCGCCGCGACGACGAGATCCTCCGGCCGCAGCGGCGGCCGCTGCCCGGGGCCGCGAAACCTCGTGGGCGCCAGCAGCATCGGCACCGGCGCCGCCGGCTCGACCAGCGTCGCGGTCAGATCGAGTTCCCTGGCGCGGCGGACGCGTTCGCGCATGTCGGACACGCGCCGCCACACCAGGTATCCGGCGGCCAGCACCACCACCGCCACGACGATCCAGCGTGCCGCGCCGACGACCCGGGTGACGACCTCGTTCTCGCCGACCGCGCCCTCGAGCAGTTTGGCGACCACCTCGAGCATGATCGAGGACGCGATCACCCACGCACTGCCCAGCAGTCCTTGCCAGACAGACGATTTCGGTGTCGAGATCAGCGTTTCCGCCGATTCGTGGGCGGGCGGGCGGCGCTGCTCGCCGTACGGCTCGGTCATCGCAGCACCCCGCCGGTGAGACCGGGCACGAGAAACCGGCGCCAGGTCGCCAGCAGCAGCAGCGCCGGAGGCACGGCCGCCAGCAGCGCCCCGGCGGCGAGGTGGCTCGCGTTCTCGTTGAACTGCCGCGCCTCACCCCACAGCAGCAGCGACCACGGGCTCACGTCCGAGCCGCTGACCAGCAACCCGACGAAGAAGTCGTTCCACACCTGCACCAATTCGAGCACCGCCACCGCGCCCAGCGCCGGGCGCGCGGTCACCACTGCCCGCCACACCACCGTCCACGGCCCGACCAGCCCGTACAGGGCGTCGGCGGCGGGACTGTCCTGCGGCGCGACGAGTGCGCCGCGCAGGATCAGCACCGCGATGGGTAGCCCGATGGCGGCGTGCACCACGATCAGCGAGGACACGGAAGTAGCGGTGAGGCCGGACAATTCGATGGCCCGGCGGATCGGTCCGGCGTACATCTGCGCGGGCAGCACCGTGAACACCACCAGGAAGACCACGGCCACCTTCGACAGCACACTGTCCGACCGCAGCGCCGCGAGATGGTGCGCGACGGGTAGGGCCGCCGCCAGCACGAGCAGCGTCGCCCACAGCGCGACCCACCCCGTGTTCACCATGCCCTGCAGCAGTTCGGTGTCCCGCCACACCGCGCCCGGCCCGTGGAATCCCGGGCCGTCCGCGCCGATCCACGCGAAGACGGCCAGCGCCACCAGCGGCCACACCGCCAGCAGGGAGACCGCGGCGACGCGCAGCACCCCCAGCGCGATCGGCGGCACC
Source organism: Nocardia wallacei (assembly GCF_014466955.1). Lineage (NCBI taxonomy): Bacteria > Bacillati > Actinomycetota > Actinomycetes > Mycobacteriales > Nocardiaceae > Nocardia > Nocardia wallacei. The sequence goes on from NZ_AP023396.1 coordinate 3,956,769, forward strand.
CGCCGCGGACCCACCGCCTCGGAGGCCGTCCAGCGGCGCGGCACCGCCTCCCGCGCCGGGCTCCGCGACCAGGCCGTGCGATGGCGCCGCACATTCGTCTGGAGAATGTAGGCCGCCAGGCCGACCAGCACCGCCAGCGGCAGCGAATACGCCGCCGCCACACCGGGGTCCAGCCCGTCGTCGCCGACCAGGCGCCACCAGTGCACGGTCGCGCTGTCCAGGGAGTACTGCAGCGAGCCGGGCACCGCGATCAGCACCACGTCGAAGACCCGCGCGGCGGCCACCGCCACCACCAGACCCAGAACCAGGAAGACCGGTCGGACCAGCACGAACAGTCGCTTGCGCGAAGGGATTTCGGGCTGTCGCGCAGACCATGAACGTCGCTGCCGCCGGATCGCGATCCAGGCGCGCCGTGCGGCACGGACGCCGCCCAGCCGCCGCAGCAGCGGGTGCAGCAGCCGGGCGACCGCCGAACGCCGCCGCACATCGGAATTCGGCGACGGGTCACGCTGGTACACGAAATCCCGGCGCACCGGATCGGCCTCGATGGCCGCCACCGCGGCGCGGAACAGCGCGAACAGCACACCCAGCCAGCTCCACGCGAACACGGCCAGCAACAGCCCGAACAACCAGAGTTGCTGCCCGAACACGCTGTCCAGCGGCAACCGCCGCTGCGGGTACTCGAACACCAGCCGCAACGCCACCCCGGCCGCGAACGCGGAGATCCCGAACGGCAGGATCAGCGGCTGCCACGGCCACCAGACCCGGCGGCCGAGCCGGGCGAATTCCAGTGCCGCGCCGAGGATCCCGGCCGCGCACAGCACCCACAGCAAGGTCCGGCCGTACGCGCCGCGACCGTCGGCGCCCAGCGCCACCGCGATCACCCAGCCCGAAAACGCCAGCGCCACTGCGGATCCCAGCCCCAGCAGCGAGCGCCCGACCGACACGCGCGTCCGGTTCCGCAGCAGCGCGATATCCACCAGCGTCCGGCGCACGAGCGGCCACTCCGAGCGCCGGGCCGCGCGCCACAGCGTGTGCAGCCGCTCGTCTCGGCGGCACACCAGCAGCAGGCCGACCGCCGCGGCCACGAACAGCGCGCACGCCGCCACCATGCCCGGCCGCACCCGAGCCGCCGTCCACACCGTCGTCGCCGCCGGGCCGACCAGCAGCACCGCGACCAGCGCCGCGGCCGGTAGCTGCAGGACCCACGACACCCACCGGCGCGGCGGCCCGCCACCGACGAGCGGCCCGGCCATCCGCCGCGTCGCCAGCTCCAGGTCCAGGCCGTTGGCGTAGAGCCGCTGCACCGACATCACGATCTCCGCTCGAACTCGTCGAGCGCGGCGACGGCACGGTCGGTCGCGCCGGTGATCCGGTCCAACCGGCCGTCCCCGACGGTCACCAGGAAGTCGGTGAGGACGCGCCACAGCCCGTTGCGCAGCCCGGCCTCGCCGATGAGGTCGGCCAGATCGAACGCGGTCCACGAATTCAGCTGGTCGGCAACGGGATCCAGGGTGTGCGGGTAGGTCGGCCGGGTGCGCAGGCTGGGCGAGAGGAACCCGCCGTAGGAGTCGATCCACGGCTGCGCGGCGGTGGGGGCGGCCAGCTGCTCGACCACCCGGTCGACCGCCGGATTCGGGTCGGCGGTGATCACCAGGACGTCGCCGCCGCCGATCAGCGGCCGCACCCCGCGCGATCCCACCGGAAACCGCATCACTCCCACCGCGTCGTCGGGCCGGTGCGCTCGCCGCAGGCTGCTGCGCACGATCGCCTCGGCGAAGTCCGGAGCCACCACCATGGCGGCGTCGCGCAGCTCGAACACCTGCCGCACCGCGTCCGGGTACTGCCGGGTCAGCGCGCCGGGCACGCCGCCGGGGAACGCGTCGGGCTGCCCCCACACGGCGCCGAGCTGCCGGAACGTCCGGCGTACCGCGTCGCGATTCCAGCAGCGGGGCGGCGAGCGGTCGTCACGGGGAGCCGCCAATTCCGCGTAGTCGTCGGTGGATTCGGAGTACAGCACGTTGGCGAACATGTAGGCCAGCACCCAGCCGTCGGCGGCGCCCAGGGCCAGCGGGCGGCGACCGTGCGCGGCGATGCGGCACAGCTGTTCCGGCCACTGGGCCAGGGTCCACTCCTGCGGGTCGTCGCGAGGGCCGGAGCCGCCGAAGGCGTACCGGTCGTACCACACCAGCGATTTCTCCGCCGATTTGAACGGCACCGCGTACGGAACCCCGTTGTGCCACAGCAGGTCCCGCCAGACCTGAGAATAGCGCGGTCCCTGCCCGTCGGTCCACAGCGACTCCGGGACCGGCCGCAGGCCGTCACCCGCCATGTCGCGGACCCGGCCGACGTGCGGGAGCATCACCAGATCCGGCTTCGAGCGGCCGCGCGCCAGCAGGGCGGTGTCGATGTCGTCGCCGAGCGGCAGCACGTCGACCCGGTCCCGCAGCCCCAGCCCGGTCAGCACCGCGCGGAAGGCTACGAGCTCGGATCCACTCCAGGGCACGGCGATTCGGATCGCGTCGGGATTGCCGAGCACGGCACTGGGTGCGCACGCCGCCAGGACCGGAGCGAGCACGCCTGCCTGGAGTACGGCTCGTCGCCTCATCATCGTCCCCCCGCGTCACTGCAGCCGGTCGAGTCAGTCCCAGAGGCCGAGGTTACCCATCGGCCACCCGGAACATCGTCGAATCCGCTTCGCCGTCAACGCCCCTGCGGCGGCGTCCACGGCCGGGTCTCGCCGGACCCCGGCTGATAGGGCTGCTGGACCGGCGGCGGCTGCGGCGGCTGCTGCTCCGGCTGGAAGGTGGGGCGAGTGCCGCCGAGCGCGCCCTGCTGCGGCAGGTTGCGCGAAGGGACCGGCGGCACAGCCGATTCCACCGGAGTGGCAGCCGCGGCCTCGGCGGCACGCACGGCGCGTTCCGCCGCCGGGTCGGTCTTGACGTCGAACCAGTCGGCGACCTCGTCGGAGTCGTCCTCGGGGCGCGGACCGCCGTCACCGTCGGGCGCGGGCTCGTAGCGGAACACACCATCCTCGCCCTGGGTGCCGAAGTTGCGGGCGAACCCTTCCAGCGCCTTGCCGAAATCGCTGGGCACCATCCACACCTTGTTGGCGTCGCCCTTGGCGACCAGCGGCAGTGTCTGCATGTACTGGTAGGCGAGCAGTTCGGGGGTCGGCTTGCCGGATTTGATTGCGGCGAAGACCTTTTCGATCGCCTTCGCCTGGCCCTGCGCCTGCAGGTAGGCGGCGGCGCGCTCACCCTGGGCGCGCAGGATGCGGCTCTGCCGGTCGCCCTCGGCACCCAGGATGGCCGACTGCTTGGAACCCTCGGCCGCCAGGATCTGCGCCTGCTTGGCGCCCTCGGCGGACTTGATCTGCGCCTCGCGGTTACCTTCCGCGGTGAGGATCATGGCCCGCTTCTCGCGGTCGGCCTTCATCTGCTTCTCCATCGACTCCTGGATCGACGGGGGCGGATCGATGGCCTTCAGCTCGACGCGCGCCACCCGCAGACCCCAGCGGCCGGTGGCCTCGTCGAGGACGCCGCGCAACTGCGAGTTGATCTGGTCGCGGGAGGTCAGGGTCTCTTCCAGGGTCATGCCACCGACCACGTTGCGCAGCGTGGTGATGGTCAGCTGCTCGACCGCGGCGATGTAGTTGCTGATCTCGTAGACCGCCGCCTGCGGACTGGTGACCTGGAAGTACACCACCGAGTCGATCTGGACGGTCAGGTTGTCCTGGGTGATCACCGGCTGCGGCGGGAAGGACACCACGCGCTCGCGCAGGTCCACCTTGGCCCGGACGCGGTCGGCGAAGGGCACCAGGAAGGTCAGCTGGCCGGACACCGTGCGCGAGTACCGGCCCAATCGCTCGATGACCGCGGCCTCGGCCTGCGGCACCAGCGCGATCGACTTGAACACCACGACCACGACCAGCAGGACGAGGACGACGGCGACGATCAGTACAGCCATTAAGGCCCCTTCCACACGACGGCGTGCGCGCCGTCGATCTTCATGACGTAGACGGTTTCACCCTCGGCGTACTCCTCGCCCGGGTCGAGCGGGCGCGCGCTCCACACCTCGCCGCCGATCTTCACCCGGCCGGTGTGCTCGTTCACCGCCTCGAGCACCCGCGCCGTCTTGCCCGGCAGGGCGTCCACGTTCGTCGGGGTCGGCGGCGGAGTCGCGAAGCGCCGCAACAACATCGGACGCACCAGGAATACCAGCGCCGCGGAGCTGACACCGAACACGATGGCGTCGACGATCAGTGAGGTGTCCGCCAGCCCGGAGAAACCCGCGGTCGCGAGCGCGGCGGCCCCCAGCATGAGCAGCGTGAAATCACCGGTGAGCATTTCGGCGGCCGCGAGCAGGATCCCCGCGACCAGCCACACTATTGCGGCCACGGCGAACACTCTAGTGGGCGCCCCCGCACGATGCGGGATACACACGCAACATGAGCCCGCCCGAGTTGTGTGGCGCGCGCGGAGTGCGCGCCTTCGCAACGGAATCGGCACCCGACCGGTACGGTGTTGTGATCCGATGCGGCCCGTCGCCGCCGGGAACCGAACCATCACAGGTATTTTCGAGCGCGTGAGTGCGCGCAACTACGGGAACATCTTCGGCGGGCACGCCCGGAACCAGCAGCGGGCGGTTCCGCGGGTGGAGGCCGAACGCGAACTGGTCGTCGAGGACGCCGCGAGCGGATTCTGCGGCGCCGTCGTGGGATTCGATCGCAGCTACGACGGCGAGTTCGTGAAACTCGAGGACCGCCACGGCAAGGTCCGGCTGTTCGCGCTGCGGGAGGCGGCCTTCCTCATCGACGGCCGCCCGGTCACCCTCGTCCGCCCGGCGCCCGCGGCGCCGGCGCGCCCGACCCGGTCCGCGTCGGGCTCGACGCGCGTGGCGGGGGTGCGGGCGCGGGTGGCGCGCACCAGCCGGATCTGGGTGGAGGGCGTGCACGACGCGGCGCTGGTCGAGCGGGTGTGGGGGCACGACCTGCGGATCGAGGGCGTAGTCGTCGAGCATCTCGAGGGTTTGGACAATCTCGCCGAGCGGCTGGCGGAATTCGAGCCCGGTCCGGGACGTCGCGTCGGCGTCCTGGTCGATCACCTGGTCACCGGTTCCAAGGAGACCGGCCTGACCACCGGCCTCGGACCGCATGTCCTGGTCACCGGTCACCCCTTCATCGATGTGTGGCAGGCCGTGCGCCCCGCCGCGGTCGGCATCGGGGCCTGGCCCGAGGTCCCGCGCGGCGAGGACTGGAAGACCGGCATCTGCCGCCGCCTCGGCTGGGGCACACCCCAGGACGGCTGGCGCCGGGTATACAACGCCGTCGACACCTTCCGTGACCTCGAGCCCCCGCTGATCGGCGCGGTCGAACGCCTCATCGACTTCGTCACCGAACCGGAAGAGGACTAGCGACTAGCCCGCCACGACCGGGCAGCGGCCCGGCGGCGGCATCGGGGGATGCCGCCGCCGGTCGGTCAGGCCGGGGCCGGGGTGAAGACCATGAAGCGGTTGCCGTCGGTGTCGAGGAGGTGGGCGAAGATCAGGCCGTTGGGGGTGGTGACGGCGGGGACCAGGATCTTCGCGCCGAGACCGACGGCCTGGTCGCAGGTGGCGGCGACGTCGGGGACCACCACGCAGAAGATGGCGTGCGGGGTGTCGGAGTCGTCGAGGTGGGCGAGGCCGCCGCTGGGGACCTGGGTGTCGGCGTAGCGGATCAGGTCGTAGCCCGCACCGCTGCCGGGATCGGCGCCGAAGGTCCAGCCGAACAGGGTGCCGTAGAACCGTTGGGCCGCAGCGGGGTCCGCGCTGCCCACCTGGAACCAGGCCACGGTGCCGAAAGCGGGTGTCATGCGATATCTCTCCTCTGGTCGGGCGCGGCCGGACGGTCGCGCCCACTCAGCGTCGGGCACCCTCGCGACAACCCTATGTCGGTGTTTTCTCCGCGATCGCGGCCGGTTTCTCCAGGCTCACCGCACGCACGATCCGCCCGGGCGGCACGTCGCAGTACTCGCGCGAGGGCCGCACCACGGTGAGGAATTCGGTGAGATCGGCGGCGCGGATCCGGTCCAGCCGGAACACCCGGGTCTCCTCCCGCAGCCGGCACCACCCGACGAGATACCACCCCTCGCCGCCGCACATCAGCGCCGACGGCTCGACCGCACGGTCCGACACCGCGCCGAACCGGTCGACATAGGACATCTCGATCAGCCGGCGGCGCTGCAGCGCCAGCTGGACCAGCGCCGCGAACGGGGCGCTGGGCGGCTCCTCCGGCGGCTCCACGACCCGCACCTGCGCCGCGAGATCTCGTGCGGCGCCGGCCGATTCGTCGGACAGTGCCGCCAGGATCTTGGCCAGCGCGGCGTGCCCGGCGGCGTCGAAGGGCGTGCCGCGCATGCGCTGCAGCGCCACCCCGACCGCGACCACCTCGGCGGGCGAGAAGTTCAACGGCGGCAACGACATCCGCTTGTCGAGCGTGTACCCGCCGGTGCGGCCGACGTCGGCGAGGATCGGCACCCCGGACTGCTGCAGCGCGGCGATATCGCGTTCGATCGTGCGCACGCTGACCTCGTACCGCGCCGCCAGCTCCCGCGCGCTGCGCCGCCGCGGCGCCACCGCACGCAGCTCCTCGACCAGCGCGTACAGTCGATCCGTCCGGTTCATGGACCCTCTCCGCTCACCTCGGCTGCGCGCAGGATAACGACACCCACCGACAACCACGCCCGCGCCGGGACGAGCGCGCCGACCTCCGCGGGAATGCCCACGTCGGCGGGTCGGCAGGCTATTGCCCAGTTATGCTCGAAACATGTGTTCTCCCAGTGCGACGCTGACGGTATGGGCCGGTTCCTGGCTGGCCGGCCAGAGCGCGCCCGACGACGTGCTGGACGCGCTGCGGGCCTGGGCGCCGCGGCACGGCGTGGCCGCCGGTGATCCGATCACCGGCGGGCGGACCGGACTGCCCTGGCCGACCGCCGAGCCGCTGGCCGCCGGCACGGGGATCATGGTGCTGCTCAAGGTGATCCGCGAGGCTCTCGACGCGCCCGGCGCGCAGCTGCGGCTGGTGCTGCCGGTACCCGGCGATCTTCGTGGTGTCCCGGCGGGCACCGAATTCGCCACGGCGGCAATGGAAGCCGAGGAGGGCCTGCTCGTCGGCGTGCCCGGCGCGGAGGGAATCGGCCTGGTCCCGCAGTGGACCGACGAGGACACGCTGCAGTGGACCGTCTTCCACACGCCGGTCCCGAACCCGGTGCCGGACATGGCCCTCGGCGAGGCGGAGTACGCGATGCGGCAGGCGGTCCGCGACGCCGCCGACGCCCTGATGACGTTGCAGACCACCGCGGTCGGCACCGACGACATGGATCCGCGCGAGCTGGTGGAGGCCGAACTCGCCGACTACTCCCGGCACGGGTATCCGGACTCGGCGCCGCTGCGGGCCCGCCGCATCCTCGACACCGCCGACCACGTGGCCGCCATCCTCACCGTCGCGCAGCAGGCCCCGGCCTCCTCCCCCGCCTCGGCCAGCGCCATGCAGGCACAGGAGACGTTCCTGCGTCCGCTGTGGGACGCGATCCGCGCCGCCCGGCTCGCCGCCGTGCACGCGGCCGCGGGCGCCCGCTGAGCCGCGCGGCTCACACCGGTTCGGCGCTTTCGCGGGCCTCGTCACCGAGCCAGCGATCGATGCAGTCCAGCAGTTCATCCGGATCGACCGGCTTGGTGATGTAGTCGCTCGCGCCCGAGGCCAGGCTCTTCTCCCGGTCACCGGCCATCGCCTCGGCCGTCACCATGATGATCGGCAGCCGGTCGAAATGCGGCATCGTGCGAATGGTCGTGGTGGTGGCGTAGCCGTCCATCTCCGGCATCATCACGTCCATCAGGATCACGTCCACGTCGGGGTGCTCGCGCAGCGCCTCGATGCCGTCGCCGTCGCGCAGGCGGCGGTCGAGCAGGATCACGTGCGGGCGGTCGCGGCGATCGTCTCGGCGACCGAGCCGGTCCGTTCGACGATCTCGATGTCCTCGACGAGTTCGAAGGCGGAGTCCAGTGCCACGGCGACCATCGGATGGTCCTCCGCCACCAGCAGCCGGATAGCGTTCTCCGCCCTATCGGATGGCATGACGGGAAGTCTAGGGCGACTTCGGCGGGTTGCTGCCGGCTTTGGCGCTCAGTGCTTGCGCACGACGCGCTCCCGCGCCCCCGGCTTCCAGATGACCACCTCCATGTGGCCGTCGATCAGCTCTACCGCCGACGCCCCGGTGATGTCGGCGACGTAGAACGGGTCGAAGACGCGGCCGCGCAGGTCGAACCCGGTCTGCTCGTACAGGGCGGTGGCGAAGCGCTGGTGCAGCTGTTCGTCGGGCACGTGGCCGACCACGCCCCACAGCTTGGCGTCGCCGTCGGTGACCTGGGTGTCGACGGTGGCGGTGTGCAGGCAGAAGCGCGGATCGCGGTGCAGGTCACGGAATTTGGTGGTGCCGGGCATACCCGCGACGATCAGCCTGCCCTCGAAGATCCGCGGTTCCATGGGGCTGATGCGCGGATAGCCGTCGGACCGGGTGGTCGCCAGCATGCACAGGTTTCCCGCGGCGGTGTGGCGGCGCAGGAAGATCGCGGAGGTCCGCGGCGCGGCCGCGGTGAACTCGTCCCAGCTGGTCATGTCCCCACGGTAGGCGGGGGCACCGACAATCCGGGCCCGATCGCGCGGTGCGGCACCCACTGGATCCGGGCGGGCCGCATGCGGCAGACTCGGCGCATGCAGATCTCGCGCGGCGGCGCCGCGGCCCTCACCGCGGCGTTCCTGGCGCTCGGCCTGTCCGCGGCGCCCCCGGCAGGCGCTGTGGTGGGCGGCACCGCGGCCGAGGCGTCGGCGTACCCCTGGCTCGCCGCCCTCGGCACGCCGATCTACGCGACCCGCGCGGGTGGCCAGTTCTGCGCGGGCGCGCTCGTCGCGCCCGATCGGGTGGTCACGGCCGGGCACTGCGGCGCCGTCGCGAAGATCCTGCCCGGCACGACGGTGACGTTCGGGCGCACCAATATGGCCGGTCCGGGCGGACTCACCGTGGCTATCAAGGAGGTTCGGCTGCATCCGGACTTCCGAGTGTCGGTGTTCGGCGACGATCTCGCCTTCCACAACGACATCGCGATGCTGACCCTGGCCGAGCCGGTAGCGCTGCCGACCCTGGCGGTCGGGCCCGCGCACGGCGATTCCGCCGAGGTGGTCGGCTGGGGCGTCACCGCCGACGACGATATGTCGAACAGCCGTCTGCACAGCGCACGCATCCCGTTGCTCGCGGACGACGCCTGCGCCGCCTACGGTGCCGAGTTCGACCCCCGTGAGGCCGTGTGCGCGGGTTCCACTCTCGCCGACAGCGCCCAATTCGACAGCGGCGGACCGCTTCTCGTCGACGGCGCCCTGGCCGGTATCGTCTCCTGGGGCAAGGGCAGCGCCGAGCCCGGTTATCCCGGCGTCTACGCGCGCGTCCCCACCCTCGACTTCTGAACCGAGCGGTATGAATCCGCTTGGGTGACTTGGTCACCGGCGACCGAACGCGATCCTATCCACATTTGCTGCCGGAATGCCGACACCCGATGCCGCGCCGACGCACCGGATGTGCGAAGTGTCGCCGAACCCGCCCGGACCGTCCCGTTCCGGACGTACCCTGACCACATCCACTCCGGCCGCGAAGACGCGGGATGTGCGCGGCCGCGGGGAGCATCGATCAGTGACGAGGAAGCTGATGACCGCGCCGGACCCGAACCTGCCGTACTCGACTGTCGTCTCCGCCGATGGCACCACCATCGCCTACCTCACCGTCGGCGACGGACCCGCGGTGATCGTCGTCCCCGGCGTATTGTCGGTTGCCAGCGGGTATCTGGCCTTCGCCCGGGCACTGGGCGCGCACTACACCGTGCATGTCATGCAGCGCCGCGGACGCGACGGGAGCGGACCGCAGGGCGCCGATTACAGCATCGGCAAGGAATGCGCGGACCTGCTCGCCCTGCGCGCCGAGACGGGGGCCGAACTGCTTGTCGGCCACAGTTACGGCGGTTTGGTGGCCCTGGAGTCCGCGCGCGGGTGTCCCGGCATCCGCAAGGTCGCGGTGTACGAACCGGGGCTGTCCATCGACGGTTCGATGCCCAGCGACTGGATGCTGGTGTACGAACGGAAACTCGCACAGCACAAGCCGTTCGACGCGTTCGTGGAATTCGTGCGGGCGCTGGGCCCGGAGTCGGTTCGCCGCACCCCGCGCTGGGTGATGCGCCGGATGATGCCGCTGGTCATGGCGGCGCCGGAGCGCGAACTGGTCACCGGGCTGCTGGCGGAGAATCTGCGCGAGCACCGCGAGATCGTGCGGCTGGACAACACCTACCCCTGCTACCGCGAGATCGAGGCCGAGGTGCTCTTCCTGCAGGGCGGCAAGGACCACGCGCCGCAGGCCGATATCGACCGGGCCACACTGGAATACGTCATACCCCGCTGCACGGGGCATCTGTTTCCGGATCTGGATCACTTCGGGCTGGACAAACACGCCCCGGAGCGGGTGGCCGGAGTCATCGGGACCTTCTTCTCCGGCTGACCCACCGGCGCGCGGAAAGGCCGAGTTCTCTTCGCCCCGGGTCAGGCCCGGCGGCGGACCGGTTCGCAGCAACCGGGGGCACAGGGCGCGCCGTTGGTGGTGCAGCCGTAGCCCGGTACTTCGCCGAGGCGACGGGGCGCGAGCCCCGCGAGGTGTTCGCGCACGAGTTCGGTGACCAGCTCGGCGAATCGGGGGTCGGGCCCCGGCGTGCCCGCGCGGGCGAAGGCCATGTCCAGCTCGGCGGCCTTCGCCCGCGCCTCGTTGTCCAGGTCCCAGATCACCTCGAGGTGGTCGGAGACGAACCCGACCGGGCACACCACGACGGCGTCGATTCCCTTGGCCGACAAAGCTTCCAGATGATCGACGATGTCGGGTTCCAGCCACGGCACCTGCGGCGGGCCGGAACGGGACTGCCACACCACGTCGAAATCCTCGAAACCGGTTGCGGCGGCGCACAATCGGGCCGCGTCGACCACCTGGCGGCTGTAGAGGTGGCCGCCGTCCGCGGGCGGCCCCGCGGCCACGTCGGCCGACACCGGGATCGAATGCGCCGTGAAGACCAGGCGCGCCCGGTCCCGGCGGTCGCCGGGCAGGTCGCGCACCGCCGCGCGGATGGCGTCGGCGAACGCCTCGACCAGCAGCGGATGGTCGAAGTACTGGCGCAGCTTCACCAACTCCGGCGCCCGCTCCCCGGCCGCGGCGCGCGCCCGCGCGATGTCCTCGTCGTACTGCCGGCACCCCGAGTAGCCGCCCCACGCGGAGGTGGGAAACACCAGGGCCGAACCGATTCCGTCGTCGCGCATCCGGGTGACGGTGTCCTCCACCATCGGATGCCAGTTGCGGTTGCCGAAATAGATCGGCAATTCGATACCGGCACGGGCGAATTCGGCCTCGACCGCCGCGATGATGTCGCGGTTGAGCGCGTTGATCGGCGAGACGCCACCGAAATGCAGGTAGTGCTCGGCGACCTCGGCGAGCCGCTCCGGCGGCACGCCACGCCCACGGGTGACGTTCTCCAGGAACGGCAGCACGTCCTCCGGCCGTTCCGGACCGCCGAAGGACAGGACGAGCAGTGCGTCGTATTCCATGCCCACCTCAGTTCACGTCGATGTCGCGACGGTCCGGAAGCCGGAAACGCTCAGTTTGCCGACCAGTTCTCCGGGAACCAGGTGTTGTGACTGGCCCCGCCGTCCACGTAGATGATCGAACCCGTGGTGCCGGGCAGCCAATCCGACAGCAGGGTGACGATCGACTTCGCCACCACGGTCGGGTCGTCGACGTCCCAGCCGATCGGGGAGGCGCCGTCCCAGTAGGTGTTCAGCATGGTCAGCTGCTTGGCGTCGTCGGTGGCGGTGCCCGCGATGGCCTTGGCGGCGAGGGTCTTGATCGGGCCGGCGGCGATGAGGTTGGAGCGAATGCGCTTGGCCTCGCCCACTTCTCGCGCCACGTACCGGTTCACCGACTCCAGCGCGGCCTTGGCCACACCCATCCAGTTGTAGTAGGGCAGCGCGGTGCGCGGATCGAAATCCATGCCGACGATCGAGCCGCCCTCGTTCATCACCGGCAGCACGGCCCGCGCCAGCGAAGCGTAGCTCCACGCGGAGATCTCGAAGGACTTGGCGGCATCCGGGCCGGGACCCTCCAGGAACGGCTTGGCGTCGGGGCCCATCAGGGTGCGCGGCGCGAAGGCGATCGAGTGCAGCACGCCGTCGACACCCTCGGGGGCGAGTTCGCGCACCTTGTCCGGCAGCGCGGCCAGGTCGTCCTCGCTGGTGACGTCGAGGCCGATGGCCGGGGCGATCTCCTGCGGCAGCCGCTTGGCGATCCGGTCGATCAGCCGCAGCCGCTCCGGGATGCCGGTGATGATCACCTTGCCGCCCTGTTCCTGCGCCACCTTCGCGGCGTGGAAGGCGATCGAGGAATCGGTGATGATGCCGGTGATGAGGACGGTCTTGCCTGCGAGCAATCCGCTCATGAGTCGTCGGGTCTCCTGTTCGAGGTCTGCGGGGCCGGGAACGAGATCGAAATGCTCAGTGGCCCATGCCCAGGCCGCCGTCGACCGGGATGATCGCGCCGCTGATGTACTGGGCCTGGTCGGAGGCGAGGAAGCTGATGGCGGCCGCGACGTCCTCGGCCTGGCCCATGCGGCCCGCCGGGATCGCCTTGAGCGCGACCTCGCGCATCTCCTCGGTCATCTCCTCGCGGGTCATGTCGGTGTCGATGAAGCCGGGCGCGACCACGTTGGCCGTGATGTTGCGCGAACCGATCTCGCGGGTGATGGCCCGCGCCATGCCGATCAGACCGGCCTTGGCGGCGGCGTAGTTCACCTGTCCGGGCACGCCCATCGTGCCGACGACCGAGCCGAGGAAGATCATCCGGCCGAAGCGGGCCCGCAGCATCGCGCGGTTGGCCCGCTTGGCGCAGCGCCACGCGCCGGTGAGGTTGGCGTCGATGACGCGGGTGAACTGCTCCTCGCTCATCCGCATCAGCAGTGTGTTGTCCACGATGCCGGCATTGGCCACCAGCACCTCGACCGGACCCTGCGCGGCCTCCACCTCGGAGAACGCCTCGTCGATCGAATCATTGTCGGTCACATCGCATTTCACGCCGAACAACCCGTCCGGCACCCCCGAACCCCGATGCGTGACAGCGACCTTGTGTCCGTCGGCGGCGAGCCGCTGGGCGACCGCGAGACCGATGCCGCGGTTGCCGCCCGTCACCAGCACCGACCGGGATGTGAAGTTCGACATGGGGGTAAACCTACCCTCTCGCGGCAGCGGCAATCGACCGGGGCACTCCGTCCTGGGATATCGCACAACGGTGATCGCCGACCGCGACTCCGAATATCCCGGCAGTGGTCGAGTTCGCCGCGCACCTGTCCGGATTACGGGAGTCGTTGCCGGTATGCCAGGCCGGCTACGGCGCCTGCGGCGGTCAGCAGGAGGCCCAGGAGCAGCCAGGGGCGGCTCGCGTCACCCATTTCGGTTTCGTAGCCGATCTGGCCTTGCAGGGTGTCGTAGACGTCCGTCAGCTGCTGCAAGGTGGACGCGCGGTAGAACTGCCCGCCGGAGATCTTGGCGATCTCCTGCATCGCCTCGTCGTCGACATCCACGCGCACTTGCTCTTTCGTCCCGTCCGAGCGGGGGATTTCCACGTACGAGCCCTTGGTGCCGAACGAGATGGTGGAGACCGGGACGTTCTTCTCCTTGGCCACCCGGGCCGCCACGTATTCGTGGCGAGGGTTGTCGTAGTCCTCGAAGGAGGGGACGGTCTGCTTGCCGTCGGACATCAGCACGATGCGGGCCGGGGGCGGTGATTCGACGCCGCCGAGGACCGAGCCGAGTGTCTCGATCGCTTGCAGCGCCGAGAAGATGCCCTCGCCGGTGGCGGTGCGTTCGGACAGCTTCAGGTTGTCGATGGCGGCCTTGGCCGCTTCGTGATTCGCGGTGGGCGACACCAGAACCGACGCGGTGCCCGCGAAGGCCACCAGACCGAGATTGATGCCGCTGGGCAGTTCGTCGACGAAATCCTTGCCCGCCTTCTGGGCGACCTGCAGCCGGGTGGGCGGTACGTCGGTCGCCTCCATCGACAGCGACACATCGATCACCAGCATGACGGTGGCGCGGTTGCGCGGCACCTTCTTCGCTGCCTGCGGGCCCGCCGCGGCGATCGTCAGCAGCACCAGGCCGACCAGGATCAGCGCCACCGGCACGTGCCGCCAGCCGCTGGGCCGCTTCGGGGCGACCTGCTCGAGGGTCTCCATGTTGGCGAACCGCAGCAGATGACGCTGACGACGCCGCTGCACCACCACGTACAGCAGCGCGATGGCGGCGACGACCAGCAGGAAGGCCAGCCAGACGGCGGCCGTGAAATGCGAAATGCTCACTGTCGGGGGACCTGTCCGGTCGGGGCGCCGAACGTGTGGCGCCGGGTGGACACGAACCGGACGACGTCGGCGATCCAATCCCGATCGGTGCGCAGGGTCAGCACCGGGGCGCCGCAGCCGCGCAGCGCCTGCTCGACCTGGCCGCGGTGCCGCTGCGCCGCGCGCGCGAAATCGCCGCGCAGCGTGGGCGTTACGGAGAACTCGCGGGTGCGGCCGGTCTCGGGATCGTGCAGCACCACGTCGCCCACGTCGGGCAGTTCCAGATCCAGCGGATCCAGCACCTCCACCCCGAGCAGATCGTGGCGGCCGGAGATGGCGCGCAGCGACCGTTGCCAGTCGATGTCGCCGAGGAAGTCCGAAATCACCACGGCCAGACCGCGTTTGCGCTGCGGCCGGCGCAGCGACTCGATCGCGCCGCGCAGGTCGCCGCGCACGCCGTCGGCCGCGTGCGGGGTGGTGGCGATGCTGCGCAGCATCGCCTGGGCGTGCACGCGCCCGGCCCGCGCGGGGATGCGGAACAGCCGCTCGCCGTTGGCGACGACCGCGCCGATCCGGTTGCCGCCGCCGCTGGTCAGGTGGGTGACCGCGGCCGCGGCGGCGACCACCAGATCGCGCTTCTGGCACAGCGCGGTGCCGAAGTCGAGGCTGGCGGACAGGTCGACCACGAGCCAGGTCTCGAGCTCGCGGTCGGCGATCATCTGCCGCACGTGCGGGTGCGTGGTGCGCGCGGTGACCGACCAATCCATCTGCCGCACATCGTCACCGGGCTGATACTCGCGCGCGTCGCCGGGTTCGGAGCCCGGGCCCGGGATGAGGCCCAGGTGATCGCCGTGCAGCACGCCGTCGAGGCGGCGCCGCACGGTCAGCTCGAGCGTCTTCAGCGCCGCCGACAGCCGCGGATCGTTCAACTGGCCGGAACGGAACGAAGGGGGTGCGGCACTTCCTCGGGTGGGTGGGGTCTTCGCTGGATTCGTCACTGGGGCAACCGGATCCGATGCTCCGTTCACGGACGCTGCGGCTGCTGCTGACCGACGGCCTGCTGACCGTTCGGGACGGGCGGCTGCGGCACGCCCTGCTGCGGGCCCACCGCGGGCGCGGGCATCGGCGCGACCGGCTGCTGGTTCGGCGCGGGCGCGTTCGCCTGCGGCGCCACCTGCGGCAGGCCGACGGTCTGCAGCACGCGGCGGATCACGTCGTCGGGGCTGACCTCGTCGGCCAGCGCGTCGTAGGACAGCACCAGGCGGTGGCGCAGCACATCGGGCACCACCTCGACCACGTCCTGCGGGACCACGTAGTCGCGGCCGCGGATGAGCGCGACGGCGCGGGCGGCGGCGATGATGCCGAGGCTGGCGCGCGGCGAGGCGCCGTAGGCGATCCAGCCCGCGACGTCCTCGAGGCCGAACTCGGCCGGGTTGCGGGTCGCGGAGATCACCCGCACCACATAGTCGACCAGGGCGTGGTGGACGAAGGTGTTCGACGCCAGGCGCTGCAGCCGGATCAGCTCACCGGGCTCGAGGATCTGCTTGGGTTCCGGCGGGGTGACCCCCATCCGGTAGATGATCTCGCGCTCCTCCTCGATGGAGGGGTAGTCGACGACGACCTTGAACAGGAAGCGGTCGCGCTGCGCCTCGGGCAGCGGGTACACGCCCTCGCTCTCGATCGGGTTCTGGGTGGCCATCACCAGGAACGGGTCGGGCATCGGGAAGGTCTTGCCGCCGATCGACACGTGCCGCTCGGCCATCACCTCGAGCAGTGCCGACTGCACCTTGGCCGGCGCGCGGTTGATCTCGTCGGCGAGCACGAAGTTGGCCACCACCGGGCCCAGCTCGGTGTCGAACTCCTCGCGGCCCTGCCGGTAGATGCGGGTACCGACGAGGTCGGTCGGCACCAGGTCGGGGGTGAACTGCACGCGGGAGAAGGTGCCGCCGACGACCCGTGCGAAGGTCTCGACCGCGAGCGTCTTGGCGATGCCCGGCACGCCCTCGAGCAGCACGTGGCCGCGCGCGAGCACACCGACGAGCAACCGCTCGACCAGACGATCCTGGCCGACGATGACCCGCTTGACTTCGTAGATCGCCTTCTCCAGGGTCTGGACATCGCGCTCGAGGGTGGCGGGCGCCGGCGCGTCTTTCGCCGAATTCACCGTGCTCACACCATCAGTCGAAGTCACAAACATCCCCGCTTTCGCCTAGTCCGGCCCCGTGAGGCTCGCCGCTGCATCTGTGGTTCACCAGCCGGTGCGTCGTGTCGGCCGCGGCGGCCGTCCGACGTCACCCGGCGTGTTCCCCACCACTATTCCAGGTTCGACATCCTCCCCCAACGCAGCCAGGGGATTCCGACACGCCAACTCGCCGCGCGCCACGCGCGGCATTGTGAACCCTAACGCAAATCCCGCCGCGCGCGCCTGAGAGGACACTGGGAGTCCTCAGGTGAGCAGTCGCACCGCGTACGGCATGATGCCCCCCTCGCGGACCGGCGAAACCTTCACCACGTCGCCGGATTCGGGCGCTTCGACCATTTTGCCGTCGCCGAGGTACAGCGCCACGTGCTCGCTGCCGTTGGCGCCCCAGAACAGCATGTCGCCGCGTTCGCGTTCGGCGACCGGCACCCGGGTGCCCATCGTGTACTGGTAGCCGCTGTAGTGCGGCAGGGCGATCCCGACTCCGGCGAAGGCGTAGATCATCAGGCCCGAACAGTCGAAACCGACCTTGTCGTAGTCGCCGTAGCTGTCGGCGACGCCGCCGTCGCGGATGCCGAGCGTGGGGCCGTTCTCGTCGCCGCCGCCCCAGGAATAGGTGACGCCCAATTGCGACATCGCGCGGTCGACCACGGTTTCGATCAGCTCCGACCGGCTGCCGGAGGGACGCGCCGGACGGTCGGGCAGCGAGGCATGCGGCGGGGGTGCGTTGTCGAGCTGGGTGTGCGGCCGCTTGCCCGTGCCCACCTGCGCGGCGCGGTCGTGGGCGGCCCGGTCGGCGGCCGCGCGGGTGGCGGCAGCGGCCGCGGCGGCCTGGGCGGCGGCCGCCTCGGCCTGGCGCTGGCGGTCCCAGGCCAGGAACGCCTCGCGCTGCCCCTGGAGCCCGGCCACTCGCTCGCGTGCCGCGTCGAGCCGCTGCTGGGCCGAATCTCGTTGGCCCAGTAGCGCGGTGCGTTGCGCGGCCTGTTGCTGCTGGGCGGCCTGGGCGGCGACGACGGCCTGCTGGGCGTCCAGTTTCTTCTGTTCGGCCGCGGCCGCGGCGGCGTCGGCGGTCTGCTTCGCCCGGCGCGCCGCCGAGTCCCGGTTGGCCTGCTCCAGCTGGGCCCGGCGCAGCAGCTGCAGGGCGTCCTGCCTGCTCTTGGAGGCCACACCGAGTAGTTGCGCCCGGTCGAGGGCTTCGGCCGGATCCGCGCCCGCGAGCACGTTCACCATCGATCCGGTCGCCGGTTGCGTGTAGGCCTCGATGGCGAACCGATCGAATTCGGTACGGGCCCTTGCCACTTGGGCACCGGCGGCGGCGAGGTCGCGGCTGCTGGCCTCGGCCGCCGCGTTCGCGGCATCGGCCGCCGCCCGTGCGGCCTGCAGGTCGACCAGGGCCTTGTTCACCGCCTCGCGGCGCAGCGCGACCTCGGTGTCGAGGCGGCGCAATTGCTGCTCGGCGGCGGCGACCTCGTTGATCAGCCCGCTGACCTCGGCCACGCCGGCATCCACCTGCCCGCCCGCGTCGGCGATGTCGCCGTCGCTCGGATTGGGCGGCGGCGCGGGCACCGCACCGGCCGCGCCGACCGACACCGACAACGCGACCGCGCACACCAGCAACCCCAGCGCGACTCTGATCGAGGCCCCGTGCCGCCCCACTCGCACACCTCCCTGGATCCCGCTCCGGTTCCCGGGGAACGAGGTTCACCGGGACTGCGCTGGGCGACCAGTTACCGGCATCGCCTCATGAGCCCCGACCGCACCGGACACCCCGGATACCCCAACGGTTGCTGTGGGCTCATATGACACTCTTTCCACTTCCGTGCCAATCGAAACCGTACGACACTTCTTGCACGGAGAAAACATCTGTCACAGAATGACAGGCTTGTAGTTCGACGGTAGCCGTGCAATAGCTGTTCTTGCGCGCGGATTTATGCGCGCAAAACGGACCGCACGTTCGGTAAAGCGCCCTGAAGAGACGCGAATGCCCCCGGTGACTCCTGGGAGTCGCCGGGGGCACATGCAGAGCAATCCGCCTCGGGTCTCGCTATTCAGCGCCTTTCCCGGCCGCCGCGCTGCCGGCGGCGGACTCGGGTCCGGGAGTGGTGTTCGCGCTGCGGCGCAGCTTCACGCGGTAGAGGACCACGACGACCACGGCGATGGCGGCGATGAAGATGCTCGCGGCGACCGTGGACGAGACCGTCTCGGGGGCTTCCAGGCTGCCGACGAAAGCCTGGGCGGCCTCCGCGCTGTGACCGCCGTGCCGGTTCTTGGCCACGTCTTCCGCGCGCTCCAGGCGATAGCGGCTGATGGATTCGCTGTAGGTGCCGGCCCAGTCGTCGCTGAGCACCACGACGGTGCCGTGCTCGGTCTTGCCCACCTTGGTGGCCAGGTCACGCAGACTCGAGTCCGGCGCCGGGTTGCCCTCGACCACGACGATGCTCAACGGGATGCCGTTGTCGCGGGCGTCCTGGACGATCGCCGCCAGCTCACCCTGCTTCTGCCCCTTCGGAGTGGCGACGTGGTTGTCCGCGAGATCGGCCAGGACCGCGTTCAAATCCGTGTCGTGCGGTAGCTCCGCGGTCTTGGGGGTGAGAACCGAGGTGTCAAAGACGGTCATCTTCCATCCGGTTTGTCGAGTCGCGGGCGCGACGGGCATCCAACACTCTGCAGGCGATCAGCATGCTGACGGTGGTCGCCGGAACCGACTACCTCCGGCGGACTCGTGAGCACAGTACGCGACAGGAGGATGATGGTTGCTGGCACGGCGCGCGTGACGCGCCCCCCGCGTTTCACAGGACAAGCGTACTGTTAGGGTTGTCCGTACGAGGCGCACAGCCCAGACTGCGCCCTCGACCCGGGTCGCCGGCACAGCCCCGCCGGCGGCCGACCCCCGTGGGGGCCTGCGGGCAGGACCCGGCGGAGGAAGCTTGCATAACCACGTAGGGCCCCCGCGGCCCCATCAGACACGACGAGTGGAGCTGAACGTATGACGAGCATCGATACATTCGGCGCCAAGGGCACCCTCGAGGTAGGAGATCAGTCGTATGAGATCTTCCGCCTCTCGGCCGTGCCCGGCACCGAGAAGCTGCCCTACGCCCTGAAGGTGCTGGCGGAGAATTTGCTGCGCACCGAGGACGGCGCCAACATCACCGCCGACCACATCCGTGCCATCGCGCAGTGGGATCCCTCCGCCGAGCCGAACACCGAAATCCAGTTCACCCCCGCGCGTGTCATCATGCAGGACTTCACCGGCGTGCCCTGCATCGTCGACCTGGCCACCATGCGCGAGGCCGTCGCCACCCTCGGCGGCGACCCGGACAAGGTGAACCCCCTCGCTCCCGCCGAGATGGTCATCGACCACTCCGTCATCATCGACGTGTTCGGCCGCGAGGACGCCTTCGAGCGCAACGTCGACATCGAGTACCAGCGCAACGGCGAGCGCTACCAGTTCCTGCGCTGGGGCCAGACCGCCTTCGACGACTTCAAGGTCGTGCCGCCGAGTACCGGCATCGTGCACCAGGTCAACATCGAGCACCTGGCCCGCGTCGTCATGGTCCGCAACGGGCAGGCCTATCCCGACACCTGCGTCGGCACCGACTCGCACACCACCATGGTCAACGGCCTGGGTGTGCTGGGCTGGGGCGTGGGCGGCATCGAGGCCGAGGCGGCCATGCTGGGCCAGCCCGTGTCGATGCTGATCCCGCGCGTGGTGGGCTTCAAGCTGACCGGTGAGATCAACCCCGGCGTCACCGCCACCGACGTGGTGCTGACCGTCACCGACATGCTGCGCAAGCACGGCGTGGTCGGCAAGTTCGTCGAGTTCTACGGCAAGGGCGTCGCCGAGGTGCCCCTGGCCAACCGGGCCACCCTGGGCAACATGAGCCCCGAATTCGGTTCCACCGCGGCGATTTTCCCGATCGACGACGTCACCATCGAGTACCTGAAGCTGACCGGCCGCACCGACGAGCAGGTCGCCCTGGTCGAGGCCTACGCCAAGGAGCAGGGCCTGTGGCACGACGCCGACAAGGAGCCGGCCTACTCGGAGTACCTGGAGCTGGACCTGAGCACCGTGGTGCCCTCCATCGCCGGACCGAAGCGCCCGCAGGACCGAATCCTGTTGTCGGAGAGCAAGACCGCGTTCCGCAAGGACATCCACAACTACACCTCCGACGCCGAGTCGGGCCCGGCCGCGCGCACCCCGCACAGCAAGCTGGACGAGGCCGTCGAGGAGTCCTTCCCCGCCAGCGACCCGGCGGTGCTGTCGTTCGCCGACGACGGCTCGGTGCCGCTGCACTCGGCCGCCAACGGCGCCGAGGGCCGGCCGTCCAAGCCGGTCAAGGTCTCCACCGAGGAGTACGGCGACTTCGTGCTCGACCACGGCGCGGTGGTGGTCGCCTCGATCACCTCCTGCACCAACACCTCCAACCCGTCGGTCATGATCGGCGCGGCGCTGCTGGCGCGTAACGCCGTGGACAAGGGCCTGTCCCGCAAGCCGTGGGTGAAGACCTCGATGGCGCCGGGTTCCCAGGTCGTCAACGGGTACTACGAGAAGTCGGGTCTGTGGCCGTACCTGGAGAAGCTGGGCTTCAACCTGGTCGCGTTCGGTTGCGCCACCTGCATCGGCAACACCGGCCCGCTGCCGGAGGAGATCTCCAAGGCGGTCAACGACAACGACCTGACCGTCACCGCGGTGCTGTCGGGCAACCGCAACTTCGAGGGCCGCATCTCCCCCGACGTGAAGATGAACTACCTGGCCTCGCCGCCGCTGGTCATCGCCTACGCGCTCGCGGGCACGATGGACTTCGACTTCGAGCACGACGCGCTGGGGCAGGACTCCGACGGCAACGACGTGTTCCTGAAGGACATCTGGCCTTCGCCGAAGGAAATCCAGGACACCATCGACGCGGTCATCTCCCGCGACATGTTCCTCGAGGACTACAAGGACGTCTTCAAGGGCGACGAGCGGTGGCGTTCGCTGCCCACCCCGGAGGGCAAGACCTTCGAGTGGGCCGAGGACTCGACCTACGTCCGCAAGCCCCCGTACTTCGAGGGCATGCCGCAGACCCCGGAGCCGGTGCAGGACATCAAGGGCGCGCGAGTGCTTGCGCTGCTCGGTGATTCGGTCACCACCGACCACATCTCCCCCGCGGGCAACATCAAGCCGGGCACTCCGGCCGCGCAGTACCTGGAGTCGCACGGCGTCGAGCGCAAGGACTACAACTCCTACGGCTCGCGGCGCGGCAACCACGAGGTGATGATCCGCGGCACCTTCGCCAACATCCGGCTGCGCAACCAGCTGCTCGACGACGTCTCGGGCGGCTACACCCGCGACTTCACCCAGGCGGGCGGCCCCCAGGCCTTCATCTACGACGCCTCGCAGAACTACCAGGCCGCGGGCATCCCGCTGGTGGTGCTGGGCGGCAAGGAGTACGGCTCGGGGTCCTCGCGCGACTGGGCGGCCAAGGGCACCAGCCTGCTGGGCGTCAAGGCGGTCATCACCGAGTCGTTCGAGCGCATCCACCGTTCCAACCTCATCGGTATGGGCGTCATCCCGCTGCAGTTCCCCGAGGGCGAGTCGGCGGCGTCGCTGAAGCTGGACGGCACCGAGACCTTCGACATTGAGGGCATCACCCAGCTGAACGAGGGGGTGACTCCGAAGACCCTGAAGGTGACCGCCACCAAGGAGAACGGAGACAAGATCACCTTCGACGCCAAGGTCCGCATCGACACCCCCGGTGAGGCCGACTACTACCGCAACGGCGGCATCCTGCAGTACGTGCTGCGCAATATGATCGGCAGCTGATCTGCGGTTTCGTCCACCGAGCGGGTTCGCTCGTACTGTGAGTACCCCCGCGTCGACGCGTTCGGCGCGGGGGTCCGTGCATCCCGATGGAGGAGTCCATGCCCAAGGTCAGTGACGACCATCTCGCCGCGCGGCGCAGTCAGATCCTGGACGGGGCGCGGAGCTGTTTCGCCGAATTCGGCTACGAGGGCGCCACGGTGCGCCGGCTCGAGGACGCCATCGGACTGTCGCGGGGAGCGATCTTCCACCACTTCCGCGACAAGGACGCGCTGTTCCTGGCGCTCGCGCACGAGGACGCCGCCCGCATGGCGGAGGTCGCGGCCACCCAGGGCCTGGTGCAGGTCATGCGCGACATGCTCGCGCGCCCCGAGGATTTCGACTGGCTGGGCACCCGGCTGGAGATCGCGCGGCGGCTGCGCACCGACCCCGAGTTCCGCGCGAACTGGGAGCAGCGCTCGGAGGAGCTGACCGCCGCGACCATCGCGCGCCTGGAGCGCCGCAAGGCGGCCGGGGCGCTGCGCGACGACGTGCCCACCGATGTCCTGCTCGGCTATCTCGATCTGGTGCTGGACGGGCTCATCGCCCGCATCGCGTCGGGCCACGCCAACGACAACCTCTCGGCCGTGCTGGACCTGGTGGAGGCGTCGGTCCGCCGCAAGCAGTGAGCGGAAAACCCCGCGCCGCAACGATTTCCGCCGTCGTGACACAAACCACGCCCGATCCGGAAATAACCGGGCAGACGCCAGGAGTTCGCCGAGGTATGACCTTTTCCGTGCCCGTCACCGTCCGCGGCTACGAACTCGATGTGAACGGCCACTTGAATCAGGCCGTCTACCACCAGTACGCCGAGCACGCGCGCTGGGAGGTGATGCGCGCCGCCGGGCTCGTCCCGGACAAGATCCGGCTGTCGGGGCTGGGGCCGGTGGTGCTGGAATCGACGGTCAAGCACCTGCGCGAACTGCATCTGGGCGACGAGGTGACCGTGACCTGCGAGACCGAGTGGGGCGAGGGCAAGGTCTTCCGGATGCGGCAGCGGATCATCAAGCTGGACGGCACCGTCTCGGCCGAATTCGATGTGGTGCTCGGGCTGATGGACCTCACCGCGCGCAAACTCGTGCCGAATCCGACCGAGCGCTTCCTGGAACTCGTCGACTCCGGCGAGGTGCTCGGTCTCCGGCGCGGCGGGCACGCGGCGGGTCGTTGAGCGGTCAACTGAAAATCTTTCGGCGATAGGCGTTTACATTCCGGTGCCCCGTTGCGCGGCCGCACCTGAAATCTTCCGTTGTGAACCGAACGGCCCGACGGTAGAGCTATGATCCAGATCACGCTCGGCTTCCGTGGCAAACCGCGAGCAGATCGGAGACCAGCCCTGATGCCTGAAACTCTGCACCCGTTCACCCCTGCCGCCGGATCGGCGCCCGAGCAGCGGGAGATCGTTCCCCCGCTGTCGGGCTACCTGGTGGCAGAGTCGGAGCACACCCTCAGCGTTCGCGTCGGCGAGGGCACGTGGACCTTCGACCGGGCGGATGTCCTGAGTATCGACGAGTCCGTCGGCGGGCGGAGCCGTTCCGAAGTGCCGGGCCGCCCCGTGCGGCTACGGATCCGGCCGGGCGCCATGGCGGACTTCACGCAGCGGCGGCGCATCGAGCTGACCGACCGCCCGATGACGTTGGCGCGGCGGCATTCTCCCGCGCTCGGTGACGAGGCGCTGCGCCGCCTGACCGAGGACTGGGCCCGCGCCCTGCGGCTACCCGCCACCCCCGGCGTCGGCGGCGCCACCTTCACCTTCTGCCAGACCCGCACCTCCGCGCGCAGCGACGACGGCACCGCCTGCGACAGTCTCGACTGAGGCATCTCGATGGCCGCACGCCCGGCAGGTTCGGTCCTCATCGTCACCGAGACCGACGATCTGCACGCCGACGCCATGACGGCCACGCTGCGAAAACACCACCAGCACACGCCGATCCGTCTCGACATGCGCGAATTCCCCAGGGTCGGCGGTAGTTTCCGGCTCGACCGGGCCGGTACCGCGCGTTCGCTGTCGCATGTGGTCGGCTTGGACGACGTGACCGCGGTGTGGTGGCGACGGCCGCATCGGTGCGTCGTCCCCGGCGGTGTGCGCGACGCCGACGACGACTTCCGGCAGGCCGAATGCGACGGCTTCCTGCAGGGGCTGCTGTGGTCGATTCCGGCGGTATGGGTCAACGATCCGGGCGCCGACCGCACCGCCACCCGCAAGATCGTGCAGTTGGAGACCGCGCGGCGGAGCGGTTTCGCCATCCCCGAGACGCTGATCACCAACGACCCGGACGAGGCGCGCAGCTTCGTCGACTCCCGGCCGGGGCCGGTGGTGTACAAGCGCACCGGCACCGGCCGCACCGAGTTCGCCGAGACCCGCCTGGTGGCACCGGCGGATCTGGATCTGCTCGGCGGCATCCGCTCCGCGCCGACGACCTTCCAGGACTACATCGATGCCGACTGCGATCTGCGGGTGGTATGGATCGACGGCATCGAGTGGGCGGTGCGGATCGACTCGCAATCCGGTGTGGGACGGGTGGATTCGCGCCTGGACACCTCGGTGGACTTCGCCCCCGCCCGGCTGCCCGCGTCGGTGAGCAAGTCCCTCGCCACGCTGATGGGCGCGCTCGGACTGGCGTTCGGCGTGCTCGACATCCGGCTCGGCGTCGACGGCGAGTACTACTTCCTGGAGGTGAATCCGCAGGGGCAGTTCGCCTATCTGGAGATCAAGACCGGGCTGCCCATCTTCGAGAGCCTCGCCAACTACCTGGTGCACGGTGACGCGGCGGTGGCCGACTACTGACGCGCCTACCGGGCTTCCTCCTCGAGGCTGCCCAGCAGCACGCGCAGGATGCGGTCCAGATCGCGGCGGTCCTTCGCCGAAAGTACCGACAGCAAACGGGTTTCGTTCTCGCTGTGCGCGGTGACGACCTCGTCGACCAGTGCGCGGCCCGCCGCCGTCAGCGCGACCCGCACCGCGCGGCGGTCCCCGGCGTCGGCGACGCGGCGCACCAGGCCCGCCGACTCCAGCCGGTCCAGCCGGCCGGTCATGCCCGCGCGGGACAGCATCATGGTGTCGGCGAGCACCGAGGGGTTCAATTCGAACGGCTCGCCCGAACGACGCAGGGCCGCAAGCACATCGAACTCGCCGCGCTGCAGGCCGTGCTCGGTGAACACCGCCTCGATCGCCCGCTGGGCGACCAGCTGCAGGCGGCCCAGCCGGCCCACGATCGCCATCGCCTCCACCTCGAGGTCGGGCCGTTCCCGCCGCCACTGCGCCACGATCTCGTCGACCGCGTCTCGCTGCACCATGGACAGCATTCTATTCGCTGGGATATAGTTCGTCAGCGAACTATTAATCACCGAACGATATGGACGTCGGCCATGCGCATCACCACGCCCCGGATCCCCGCCGCGATCCGCCACCCGCAGGACGCGGAGGTACACCGCACGGACGCGGTCACCATGCGGCTGCTCATCGACGCGGACGAGACCGGTGGCAGCCTGAGCAGTCTCGAGGTCACGCTGGCGACCGGCGCCGACGGGGCCGGGCCGCACTATCACACGCGCTCCGAGGAGCTGTTCTACGTGGCCGACGGGGAGCTGCAGGTACTCGCGGGCGAGGAGATCGTCACCGTCGGGGCGGGCGGCTCGCTCGTCGTGCCCCGGTTCATGCCGCACGCGTTCGGCGCCGCCCCCGGCGGCACCGCGCGGATCCTGATCGCACTCACCCCGGGCGTGCAGCGCTTCGAGTACTTCCGGATGCTCGAGCGGGTCGCCCACGGCGCGGCCACCCTCACCGACCTGGCGGCGGTGCAGGACGAGTACGACAACCACTTCGTCGACGCGCCGCGGTGGTGGGCCGAGCGCACCGCGAACCGGGCCTGACCAGTTCCGCGGTTACGACGCGCCGGTCACCCCTCCGCAGGCGGTCTCGTGCACCGCACGCCATCGCAAACCGTTGCGGGCGTGCGGGTCTCGGTGCAGCATCGCCGTGGTGATGCGGTCGTCGGCATCGCCACCGCTGCGGTGCCGTTCCCGGAATCTGGTCAGCACGTAATCGTCGGTGATGACGAGTAGTTCGATGTCGGTCACCTCGATCACCAAGCCCGGCGCGGTGTTTCGCGCCGCCGCGAGTCCTTCGAGCAGAGCCGCGCGCGCGATCACCGTGCCGGACACGGTCACCACAGACAGGTCGGGGTGCTGTTGGGCAGCGAAGCGGTCGAAGACCTCCGACGCCGCCTCGCTACCCAGCCAGCGACTCAGGTCCCCGTGCAACGCCTCGATCTCGCGCGCTACCGTCTCGTGCAGCGTGTCCACGAGACGACAAGCTACCCAACGAGTTCGGGGCGGTTACTTGCCGACCGTCTTACGCCGGTTCGCCCCACCCCGGCTGCGGAGTTGCACATGCGACTCCACCAGGACGTTGTGGATGAACCCGTACGAGCGGCCGGTCTCCCGGGCCAGTGAACGGATGCTCGCACCCGCCTCGTATTGCTTCTTGAGCTGGGTTTGCAGGCGGTCTCGCGACTTTCCGGTGACGCGCGTGCCCTTACCCAGCGTGGACTTCCCTTGTGCGGGCCTGTCACTCATGGCTTCCTCCGGTCGCCCTGCAGCCTCACTCCAGGCTAGACATTCGGCAGTCGGTGATCAACGCCTCTTTGTGATTTAGCTCACCGATTTCGGTGGGAGTCCGGTCCGAGCGACGATTTTCCACCGCCGACGCCGTCCTCAGGTTCGACAACGAGTGCAGTACGAGCATCCAGGAGCACCCCATGCGCAAGATCACGGCCGGTCTGTTCATCGCCCTCGACGGCGTCATCGAGGATCCGCAGGACTGGCATTTCCCCTACTACAACGACGAGATGGGCACTGCCGTCGACGCCCAGCTCGGCAACGCCGATACGCTGCTGCTGGGCCGCAAGACCTACGACAGCTTCGCCGGTGCCTGGCCGGAGCGGGAGGCCGGCGGTGCGGAGGACGCCGAATTCGCCCGCAAGCTCGGCGACGCCCGCAAGATCGTGGTGACCAGCCAGGACCTCACCTTCACCTGGCGCAATTCCGAGGTGCTGAAAGGCGATCTGATCGAGGCGGTCACGGCCCTGAAGCAGGAGTCCGGCGGCGACATCGGCATGAGCGGCTCGGTCTCGGTCGTCCGTCAACTGCTGAGCGCCGGATTGATCGACGAACTGCATCTCCTGGTCCACCCGATCGCCGTCCGTAAGGGCATGCGCCTGTTCGAGGAAGCCGACACCACCCTCCCCCTCACCCTGCTGAGTTCCACCCCGTTCAAAACCGGTGTGGTACATCAGGTCTACGGTCCGGGCGAGCAGCTGGAGGGCGGCTACGAAGAGGCCAAACAGCATCTGCCCCAGGACAATTGAGGGATGCGGTCAGCCTGAACCGCCCGCCAGGGCGGACGGTTCAGGCAATGGGGGAACCGCGGGCGGTCCAGGTAATAGGACTGCCACCAGCGTCCGTCCACCGCCCCTCTCACCGCCTGAACCGCCCGCCAGAGCGGACGGTCCAGGCAATGGGGGAACCGCGCGCGGTCCACGAAATGGGGAAACCGCGCGCGGTCCACGAAATGGGGCACCGCGGGCTGTCCAGGCAATGGGGGGCCGCGGGCGGTTCAGGCAATGGGGGCGCCGCGGGCGGTTCAGGCCAGTTGGATGAGTTCCAGATAGTCCTGGGACCAATGGTCTTCGGTGCCGTCGGGGAGCATGATCACTCGTTCGGGGTTGAGGGCCTCGGCGGCGCCTGGGTCGTGGGTGACCAGGACTACCGCGCCGGCGTAGCTGCGGAGGGCGTCGAGGACCTGTTCGCGGGAGATGGGGTCCAGGTTGTTGGTGGGCTCGTCGAGGAGCAGGACGTTGGCTGCCGAGGAGACCAGGCCCGCCAGGGCGAGGCGGGTCTTCTCGCCGCCGGACAGGGTGCCCGCGGGCTGTTCCAGTTGCGGGCCGGTGAACATGAAGGCGCCCAGCAGCCCGCGCAGGTCCTGTTCGCCCGCGTCGGGGGCGGCGTGGCGGATGTTCTCCCACACCGAGGCGCGGTCGTCGAGGGTGTCGTGTTCCTGCGCGAAGTAGCCGATCTTCAGGCCGTGGCCGGGCACCAGGCCGCCCGCGCTGGGCTGCTCCACCCCGGCGAGCAGGCGCAGCAGCGTCGTCTTGCCCGCGCCGTTGAGGCCCAGCACCACCACCCGGCTGCCGCGGTCGATGGCCAGGTCGACGCCGGTGAAGATCTCCAGCGAGCCGTACATCTTGGTCAGGTTCTCCGCCATCAGCGGCGTCTTGCCGCAGGCGGCGGGCTCGGGGAACTTGATGCGTGCCACCTTGTCGGCCACCCGCACCTCGTCCGCCTCGGCCAGCATCCGCTCGGCCCGCTTCACCATGTTCTGTGCCGCAACGGCTTTGGTGGCCTTGGCGCCGAGTTTGGCGGCCTGGGCCTTGAGCGCGGACGCCTTCTTCTCCGCGTTGGCGCGCTCGCGGCGGCGGCGCTGCTCGTCGGTGGCGCGGGCGTCGAGGTACTTCTTCCAGCCCATGTTGTAGATGTCGGCCTCGCCGCGCACGGCGTCGAGGAACCACACCTTGTTCACGACCGCCTCGAGCAGTTCCACGTCGTGGCTGATGACGACGAGGCCGCCGTCGTGGCTCTGCAGGAAACCGCGCAGCCAGGTGATGGAGTCGGCGTCGAGGTGGTTGGTCGGCTCGTCGAGCAGCAGCGTGGTGTCGGACTTGCCGCCGCTGCCGTCGGACGCCGAGAACAGGATGCGCGCCAGCTCGATGCGGCGGCGCTGACCGCCCGACAGCGTGCGCAGGGACTGGCCGAGCACCCGCTCGGGCAGGCCGAGGCTGTTGCAGATGCGGGCGGCCTCGCTCTCGGCGACGTAGCCGCCCAGCGCCGAGAACCGCTCCTCCAGGCGGCCGTACTTGCGCACCGCCTGCTCGCGGGCGGCGTCGTCGGCGACCTCCGCCATCAGCGCCTGCTGCTTCTCCATCTGACGGATCAGGGCGTCGAGCCCGCGGGCCGACAGCACCCGGTCGCGGGCGAGCACGTCCAGATCGCCCTCGCGCGGATCCTGCGGCAGGTAGCCGATCTCGCCGGAGCGGATCACCTTGCCCGCGTACGGTTCGGCCTCGCCGGCCAGGATGCGCAAGGTGGTGGTCTTCCCCGCACCGTTGCGCCCGACCAGCCCGATCCGGTCGCCGGACTGCACCCGCAGCGCCGAGCCCGACGCGGTCAGAAGGGTGCGGATTCCGGCCCGGACCTCCAGGTCGGTCGCGGTGATCACAGATTTCTCCTCGGCGGGTTCGGCGGGTTTCGCGGGCAACGGCTCGAGTGTGCATGCGGACGGCACACAAGAACCACCGATTTTACCCATGCGAAGGATCGGTTGCCGTAACGTGCACCACCCCCCACCGGGTAACGTGCGGTCCATGAGCGATCTGAAGGGCAAGGGGGCGCTGGTCACGGGGGCGAGCCGGGGCATCGGCAAGGCGGTCGCCGCCGAGCTGCTGGCTCGTGGCGCGAACGTGCTGATCACCGCGCGCAAGGCCGAACCGCTGGCCGAGACCGCCGCCGATCTGCGGGCACTGGGACATCCGGGCACGGTGGTGGCGCTGGCGGGCAATTCCGGTGACGCCGCGGCGCGCGCCCAGGCGGTGGCCGGTGTGGTGGCCGAGTTCGGATCGCTGGACATCCTGATCAACAACACCGGCATCAACCCGGTGTTCGGGTCGCTGATGGACGCCGACCTCGACGCGGTGCGCAAGATCTTCGACGTGAATGTCGTTGCGGCGCTGGGCTATGTGCAGGAGGCCTACCGAGCCTGGATGCGGGACAACGGCGGCGCGGTGGTCAACGTCGCCAGCGTCGCCGGGCTGCGGTCCAGCGGCGTCATCGCCGCGTACGGGGCGTCGAAGGCGGCGCTGATCCGCCTCACCGAGGAGCTGGCCTGGCAGCTCGGGCCGGGCATCCGGGTGAACGCGGTGGCGCCCGGCGTGGTGAAGACGAAGTTCGCCGACGCGCTGTACTCGGCGGACGAGGAAGCGGCCGCGCGGCCTTATCCGATGAAGCGGCTCGGCACCCCCGAGGACGTGGCCGCGCTGATCGGATTCCTGGTGTCCGATCAGGCGAGCTGGATCACCGGCGAGGTCGTGCGGGTGGACGGCGGCCTGCTGGCGACCGGCGGGCTCTGATCGGCTCGGACGGGCCGGTGCGCGGGATGCGCGGCGAATCGGCGCGTCGCGGCGGGTTCGGGGGCGTGCCGGAGTCGTGACCACGGACCTGATCGTCTGCGGGCTCGGGCCCGGCGGGCGGGCACTGGCGCATCGCGCCGTGGCGCGGGGGATGTCGGTGACGGTGGTGGATCCCCGCCCGGAGCGGCGGTGGACGGCCACCTACGCGGCGTGGGCCGACGACATTCCGCAGTGGGTTCCCGCGCACACGATCGCGGCCACCGTGGCCCGGCCGGTGGCGTGGGGCACCCGGCGATTCGAGATCGACCGGCCGTACGCGGTGTTCGACGTCGCGGCACTGCAGGATTCGCTGGCACTCGGCGACGCCCGGGTGGTGGCGGACCGGGCCGCCGAGATCGTGCGGCCGCGCCGCGGGGCCGGGCGGGAGGCGGTGCGGCTGGCGTCGGGAGAGGTGCTGACCGCGTGGCGGATCATCGATGCCCGGGGGGTCGGCCGCTCCCCGGCCTGGGCCGAGCAGACCGCCTACGGCGTCGTGGTCGCCCGCGAGCGGTGGGCCGAACCGCTGTTCATGGATTGGCGTCCCGATCACGGGGCGGGTATGGGCGAGCCGCCCTCGTTCCTCTACGCGATCCCCCTCGGTCCCGGCACCTGCCTGCTCGAGGAGACCTGCCTGGCCGGACGCCCCGCACTGAGCGGGGCCGAACTGCGCGAGCGGCTGCGCACCCGATTGCGCTGTCGCGGTATCGAACTCGACGGCAGTGAGCCGGTCGAGCACGTGCGCTTCCCGGTCCAGGGCGGGCGGCCCGGCCACCGCCGGTTCGGCGCCGCGGGTGCGCTGCTGCACCCCGCCACCGGATACAGCGTGGCGGCGTCGCTCGCGGCGGCGGACGCCGTGGCCGCGAGCGCCTCGATCTGGCCGCCCACCGCCCGCGCGGTCCATCGTCTGCGCACGGCCGGGCTGCGGGCCCTGCTCGCGCTGCCCCCGTCCGACGTGCCGCGCTTCTTCGACGCCTTCTTCGACCTGTCGCCCCGATGGCAGCGCGCCTATCTGTCCGGCCGCGCCGACCTCCCGGGCACCGCCGCCGCCATGGCCGCGCTGTTCGGCAAGCTGCCCTGGCGGCTGCGCCGCACCCTCGTCGCGGCCACCGTGGGACGTTGAGAAGGCTTGGCGCCCAAGGTTTCCCGATCAGTGGCTGTCGATCACCAGGGCGGTGGTGTTGTCCGTGCCGCCCGCGCGCAGGGCGGTGTCCACCAGGGTTTCCGCGGCGGTGTCCGGGGTGGGGTGGGCGGCGAGGATCTCCTTGACCTGCGCGATGGTCAGCATCTTGTGCACGCCGTCGGTGCTCAGCAGCAGGCGGCCGGTGCTGGTGCCCGTGACGGCGCAGCCGATGTCGGTGGCCCGGACGGTGCGGACGGTCGTGTAGACCATGTGGTCGGCCCGGGCCGCGGGCTCGACTCCGCGGGTGCGCAGATACTCGGCGACGGTGTGGTCGGTGGTGACCTGGTGCAGCACCCGGCCGTTCCACCGGTAGGCGCGGCAGTCGCCCACCCAGGCGATCTCGCAGCTGCCCGACGACCGGTCGTCGGGCAGCACCGCGACCACCAGCACGGCGTCGGCGCTCGGTTCGGGGAACTCGCGGAGCAGTTCCCGCTGCGCGGCAAGGATGCCCGACTGCGGGCCGTGCGCGGCCGCCTCGCGGGCCACCGTCGTCGCGGCCGTGCGGGCGGCGCGGGCCGCCAGCAGATGATCACCCACGCCGTCGGCGACCACGAAGGCGGTGTGGCCCGTCGCCGGGTCCGTGTGACCGGCCACCGCGTCCGCGTTGATCGAACGCCCGCCACGCCGGCTCACCGATTGTCCTGTGATACCCGTGAGCCGGATCAGCTCGCGGCGAGTAATGGCGGTGGTGGGTGCGTTGTCCACGGCCTGGCCTCCTCGGACTGGCCCGCGTGCGCTGTCGATCAGCACAACTCGAGTAAACGCCGGCAATCCAAGAGTCAACCGTGCGCTCCCTGTGAAAGGGGGCACGAGTTGATCACGATTCGATAGCACCCGCGCCGACCAATCCGGTGCGGCGGCCGCTCCGACTCCCCTGTGTCAGCCCCTGGCGAAAGGATCGCGCACCCTACCCCGACCGTCATGACCAGTACCTTCCGCACCGGCCCCGGCCCGACCGCCGATCCTTCCCGGCCGCGGTGACACGGCGACGCACCCGCCGCGGGGCGTCCCTCGCTTCCCGGCGAAAAATTCTCGTCCGGGACCAATCCGGCGATGCTTCGGCGACGACTCCCTCTCTGTGAGGTCGTACGCATTGGCCGTCGGTCTGGAAGGACATTGAATTGGTCATCCGCGCCCGAGGTTCGGCGGGTACCGTCTCGGCCGGCGAGGGCGCCGGCGCGGACGCGCCACTGCAAGCGCTGATCGAACGCGTTGCCGTGGGTGACGAGCAGGCCTTCGCCGATCTCTACGACATCGTCTCCGGTCCCGTGCTGGGGATCGTCACCAGAATCCTGCGCGACCGCTCCCGGTCCGAGGAGGTGATGCAGGAGGTCCTGCTGGAGATCTGGCTCAAGGCGCCCAAGTTCTGCGAACAGCAGGGCAACGTGATGGCGTGGGCGGTGACGATGGCGCACCGGCGGGCCATCGATCGGGTTCGGCACGAACAGGCCTGTTCCGACCGCGAGGGTCGCATCGAACAGCTCGACGTGCGCCGCCCGGTCGACGAGGTCGTCGAGACGGCGCTGGCCCGCCTCGACGAGCAGCAGGTGCGCACCGCGCTGGACAAGCTGACCGAGCTGCAGCGGCAGTCCATCGTGCTCGCCTACTATGGCGGCTATACCTACCGCGAGGTCTCCCAGGTCCTCGGCACACCGGTGGGAACGATCAAGACCAGGATGCGTGACGGTCTGATCCGGTTGCGTGAATATTTGGGAGCTCAACAGTGACTTGTCCGGCCGGGATGCACGATCTCACGGCACCCTATGTGCTCGATGCGCTACCGGACGAGGAACGCACCGCCTTCGAAGCGCATCTGCGCGAATGCCCGTGCTGCCGCCGGGAGATCGGCGAGCTGGGCGGCACCGTCGCCCGGCTCGCGGCCGCGTGGGCACAACCCCCGTCGGAGGAGCTGCGGGCGCGGGTGCTGCGGCGCATCGAGGCCACACCCCAGCAGCCGGTCGCCCGCCGGCCCGCTCACTCCGCGAGCCCGGTCAGCACCCGCGCCCGCAGGGCCGGATCGGGCTGACACGCCAGGCATTCCGCCAGCCGCACCAGCACTGCACGGAATTCGGCGACCTCGAGCAGGCACGCCGGGCACCATTCCAGGTGCCGTTCGAACTCCGCCCGCTCGCCGTCGGCCAGCGCGTCCAGCACGTACGCGCCGCTGAGCGCGCCCCAGTCCGGACATGCGTTCACGATGCGGCGACCGTCCGGTCGATCACGACCGCGGTGACTGTGTAGAGCACTGCGCTACCTCCCGATAGAAGCGTCTCCTGTCCGTGACCACCCGGGTTCGGGCCGGACCGGCGCGCGGCCGGTCCGGCCCGAACCCGCTATTCGGATCTCTCGAGACGAGCCCGTAGCACCGCGCCGATGTCGGCCAGTGCCGCGGGCGAGGTCATCTCGCCGTGCGAACAGTCCACCAGATGCTCGTGCACCTGGCCGGCGACGAGCGGACGCCATTGCGCCGCACCGGGATTCGGGCCGGTCCCGGCGGGGCCGTCGTCCTCGGCGGTCGCGGTGAACAGCACCACGTCGCCGTCGTAGCGGCCCGGCCGGTACCGCGACCCCATCCGGCTGCCCGCCAGATATCCGGCGTAGAGCCGTTCCACGTGACCCGGGGTCAGCGCGCCGAACGGACCGGACCGCTCGCGCAGCAGCGCCGCGGCCTGCTCGGCGGTCACCTCGACGCGTTTCAGGTCGTCGTCGCCGAGCAGCGCGCCGAGCAGTTCGCCGGTGGTCGGCTCGGCGGCCTCCGGTTCGCCCGTCAGGATGCGGCTGTCCAGCAGGGCCAGCAGCGCGACCCGGTCCCCGGCCGCGGTCAGCTGGATCGCCATCTCGTAGGCGATCAGTCCGCCGAGCGACCAGCCCAGCAGGTGGTACGGGCCGTGTGGCTGCCGCTGCCGCAGCTCGTCGACGTAGCGCGCGGCCAGCGCCTGCACCGTGTCCGGTCCCGCGCCGCCCTCGGTCAGGTGCGGGATCTGCAAGCCGTACACCGGCCGCCCGGGGTCGAGGTGTGGCAGCAGACCGGCGTAGCTCCAGGACACGCCGCTCACCGAATGCACGCAGAACAGCGGCGGTTCGGTGCCGTCCGCGCGAATCGGGAGCACCGTGTCGAAGGCGGCGTCGGCGAGCGCCGGCTCGTTCGCCGCCGTGTCGATGCGGGCGGCGATGCCCGCCGGTGTCTGGTCCAGGAACACCGCCTGCACCGGAACCTCGAGCCCGTGCGATTCGCGCAGCACCGCCGCCATCCGGGTCGCCAGCAGCGAGTTGCCGCCGAGTTCGAAGAAGCTGTGGTCGGCGCCGACCGGGGCCACGCCGAGGACCTCCGCGAAAGCCGCGCACAGCGCCGACTCGACGGCCGTGGCCGGTGGCCGGTAGGCGGTGGTCTCGGTAAGGACCGGCGCGGGTAGCGCCGCGCGGTCCAGCTTGCCCGAGACCGTCACCGGCAGCGCGTCGAGGATCGTGATCGACTGGGGCACTTGATAATTAGGCACCCGGTCCACCAGGTGGGCGCGCAGATCCGCCGCGGTGCACCGGGCGCCGGGCGCCAGCTGCACGTAGCAGGCCAGAGCCGGTGCGCCGGTGGGCAGTTCGAACGCCGTGGTGACCGCCCGGTCGACCTCGCGATGGCGTACCAGGGCCGCGTCGATCTCGCCGAGTTCGATGCGGAAACCACGGATCTTCACCTGATCGTCGGCGCGGCCGAGGTATTCGAGCTCGCGGTCGGCGGTGTGCGGCGCCCAGCGGACCAGGTCGCCGGTGCGGTACATGCGTTCGCCGGGCGCACCGTACGGGTTGGCGACGAACCGCTCACCGGTCAGCCCGTGGCGGCCGTGATAGCCGCGGGCCAGGCCGACTCCCGACAGGTACAGCTCACCCGGCACCCCGACCGGTACCGGCCGCAGCCGGGAGTCCAGCACCAGCAAGGCGAATCCGCGGATGGGACCGCCCACCGTGACCGCGGCGTCGGTCCGCATCGGCATGCTCAGCGTCGCGGCGACGGTGGCCTCGGAGGGACCGTAGGCGTTGTACATCCGGCGCGGTTCGGCGTCGGCGCCGCGCGGGACCGCCCAGCGCTCCACCAGTTCCGGTCCGGTCCGGTCGCCGCCGACCATCACGACCTCGAGGTCGTCGAGTCCGCGCGGGTCGACGGTCGCCAGCGCGGCCGGGGTCACGAAGGCGTGCGTAATGCGCTGTCCGCGTAGCAGATTCCGCAATTCCGTCCCACCGTAGACCCCCGCCGGGGCGATGACCAGCGTGGCCGCGCCGCCGAGGGCGAACAGCAGCTCCAGCACCGCGGCGTCGAAACTCGGTGACGCGAAGTGCAGCACCCGCGCACCCGGATGCACCGCGCAGCGCTCGGCCAGTTCCCGGGTGAAGTTGGCGAGGCCGCCGTGGGTGACGGTGACGCCCTTGGGGATTCCGGTGGAACCGGAGGTGTAGATGAGGTACGCCGGGTTGGCCGGGCGTGGTCCGGCCCCGCGCTCGGCGTCCGTCAGCGGCGCGTCCGCGACCGCGGCCAGCCGGTCGGCGCACCGCGGATCGTCGAGGACCAGCCAGTCCGGGCCGTCGGGCAGGTCGGCACGGCAGGCCGCGACCGTGATACCCAGCCGCGTGCCCGAATCGGTGAGCATGTGCTGCTTGCGCTGCGGCGGATAGGCGGGGTCGACCGGCAGGAACGCCGCGCCGGTCTTCGCCACCGCGAGCACCGCCACGACCGACTCGATCGAACGCGGGATGCCCACCGCGACATACCTTTCCGGCCCGGCGCCCGTCTCGCGCAGCACCCGGGCCAGGCGGTTGGTGAGGCGGTCCAGTTGCTCGTAGGTGAGTTCCTCGGCGCCGTAGCGCAACGCGACGGTCCGCGGGTCGACCGCCACCGCCGCCGCGAACAGGCCCGCGAAGGTGCTCGCCGCGCAGGATCCGATGCCGCGCACCGGGGTGAGCGCCCGCAGTTCCGGCGGGTCCAGCAGTTCGAGGTCGCCGACGGCGCGGCCGGGTGTGGTGACCGCGTCGCCGAGTACCCGGGCGAACCGCTCGGCGATCCGGCTCGCCGTCCGCGCCTCGAACAGGTCG
The DNA here is from genome assembly GCF_014466955.1 of Nocardia wallacei. Taxonomy (NCBI): domain Bacteria; kingdom Bacillati; phylum Actinomycetota; class Actinomycetes; order Mycobacteriales; family Nocardiaceae; genus Nocardia; species Nocardia wallacei. The sequence continues at coordinate 3,993,728 of NZ_AP023396.1, forward strand.
GTGGCGTAGGTCAGGCTCAGCTCGATGCCCGCCGGTGCGCCGTCCGGGCCGAACGATTCCGCCAGCGTGAACTGCAGATCGAATTTCGCGGTCTCGATCTCGACGGGCTCGGCCGTCACCGCGACGCCGGGCAGCTCCAGCGCCACCGGGGCGGAGCTGTGCACCGACAGCATCACCTGGAACAGCGGGTGGTAGGCGGTGGAGCGCACCGGATCGAGCGCCTCGACCAGTCGTTCGAACGGCACGTCGGCGTGCGCGAAGGCGTCCAGGTCGGCGTCGCGCACGGCCGCGAGCAGATCGGCGAACGCGCGGTCGGGCTCGATCCTGGTGCGCAGCACCAGGGTTCCGACGAACATGCCGATCAGTCCGTCGAGACCGATGTCCTCGCGGCCCGCGACGGGCGTGCCGATCGCGAGGTCGCCGGTGCCGGCGAGCCGCGACAGCACCACCGCCAGCGCCGCGTGCAGCACCATGAACGCCGAGGCGTCGTGACGGCGGGCCAGGTCGTGCACGGCCCGGTGCACCGCCGCGTCGATGGGCGTGACCACGGTGGCGCCGCGGTGGCTGGGCAGCGGCGGGCGGGGCCGGTCGGTCGGCAGCTGCACGCATTCGGGCAGGTCCGCCAAGGTGTGCCGCCAGTAGTCCAGCTGGGCGGCCGCCGGGCTGTCCGGATCGTCGTCGCGGCCGAGCAACTCGCGCTGCCACAGCGTGAAGTCGGCGTATTGCACCGGCAGCGGTTCCCAGCCGGGTGCGCGGCCCTCGACGCGGGCCGCGTAGGCCGTGCGAAGATCGGCGGCCAGCGGCGGCACCGAACCACCGTCGGCCGCGATGTGGTGGATGACGACCGCGAGCACGTGGTCGTGCTCGCTCAGCCGCAGCAGCAGCATCCGCACCGGGGTCTCGGTGGCGAGATCGAATCCCTGTGCCGCCGCGCGCCGTACGCGCTCGGCCGCGCCGTCGGCGTCGGTGTCGGCGGTGACCGGGTGCACCCGCGCGGCGGTGATCACCTGGCTGGGGCCGTGCACCGAATCCGGGAACACGGTGCGCAGGCTCTCGTGCCGCTCCACCACATCGTGCAGCGCGGCCCACAGCGCCGCGGTGTCCAGAGCGCCGCGCAGGCGCAGCACCACCGGGATGTTGTACGCGCCGGAGGACACGTCGGCCCGGTTCAGGAACCACAGGCGCTGCTGGGCGGGTGACAGCGGGATGCGGTCCGGCCGCTCGCGCCGGGCGAGCGCCGGGCGTGCGGTGGCCGGGCCCGCGACGTCGAGCAGGGCCGCCAGGCCGGCGGGCGTGGGATGGTCGAAGACCGCGCGCACGCCCAGCCGCTGCCCGCTCGCGGCGGCGATCCGCGCGACCAGCTGGGTCGCCGACAGCGAGTTGCCGCCCAGCTCGAAGAAGTTGTGGTCGGCGCCCACCTCGGCCCGCCCGACCGTCTCGGCCATCGCCGCGGCGACCAGCCGCTCCGCCGCCGTGGCCGGGGCGCGCCCGCGGCCGGTGATACCGAACTCCGGTTCCGGCAACGCTTTCCGATCCAGCTTCCCGGTCGGCGTCATGGGCGGCGCGGGCAGCGGGACGATCGCCTCGGGCACCATGTGGCCGGGCAGGCGGCGCGCCGCGTGCTCGCGCACCGCGCGCACCGCGGTCTCGTCGCACACCACGTAGGCGACGATGCGGGAGGCGCCGGCGGCGTCGGCGCGCACCTCGGTGTGCGCGAACCGCACGCCCGGACAGGCGGAGACGACCGCGGTGATCTCCCCGAGTTCGATGCGCAGGCCGCGGACCTTCACCTGGTCGTCGGCGCGTCCGGCGAAGACCAGCTCCCCGGCCCGCGTCCAGCGCACCAGGTCGCCGGTGCGATAGACCCGTTCCCCCGTGCCGCCGAACGGGTTCGCGACGAACCGGGTGGCGGTCTGCTGCCGCCGGTCGTGGTATCCGAGGCCGACGCCGACGCCGCCGACATACAGTTCGCCGACGGTGCCCGGGGGCACCGGCCGCAGCCGGTCGTCCAGCACCACCGCCGTCACGCCGCGCAGTGGGCGACCGAGCACGGCCGGGCGGCCCGGCCGCATCGGCGGCGAGAGCGTGGTCGCGATCGTCGCCTCGGTCGGCCCGTAACCGTTGATCACGGTCCGGCCGGGCAGCCACGGCGCGACCAGGTCGGCGTCGAACGCCTCGCCGCCGAGCACCAGCGTGCGGACCCGCGGCAGCGGCCAGCGCACCGGATCGATGGTGGTCAGCACCGCCGGAGTGGTTACCGTGTGAGTCACCGCTTCGCGCTCCAGCAGCGCCGCGAGTTCGTCGCCGCCGTAGACATCCGCCGGGGCGACCACGATGGTCGCGCCGCAACTCCACGCCATCAGCAGTTCCAGCACCGACACGTCGAAGCTCGGCGATGCCAGATGCAGTGTGCGCGAATCGGCGTCGATGTGGAAGCGGCGGCGCAGTTCCGCGGCGCAGTTGCGCAGCCCGCGGTGGCTGATCGCGACGCCCTTGGGCTGCCCGGTGGATCCGGAGGTGTAGATCAGGTACGCGGTGTCGTCGGCTCGCAGCCGCCGGGTGCGCACCGTATCGAGCACCGCGTGCGATACCGCGTCCGGCGTCTCGAGGTCGGCCGGGGTCACCCAGTCGATGTCGCCGGGCAGCTCGGGCCGGTCCTCCGGTCGCGTGAGTCCCACCCGCACACCGGAATCCGACAGCATGTGCCGGATCCGGTCGGCGGGGTGGCGCACGTCGACGGGCAGGAACGCCGCGCCGGTCTTGGCGATGGCCAGCGTACCGAGCACCGATTCCACCGATCGGGCCATGCCCAGCGCGACGACGTCGCCGAGGCCGAGGCCGCGCGCGATCAGCGCCCGGGCCAGCCGGTTCGCCCGCCGGTCCAGGTCCCGGTAGGTCAGCCGCACCGGACCGCACCGCAGCGCGACGCGATTCGCGTCGGCGGCCGACGAGGCGAAGACGGCGGGCAGGGTCAGCGGGTCGGCCGGGGCGCCGTCGGCGGCGGGGACCAGCGCCTCGTGCTCGGCCGGGGTGAGCAGATCGATGTCGCCCACCGCGACCCGCGGCCGCGCCGCCACCTCGGTCAGGATCCGGATCAGCCGCTGCGCCAAGGCTTCCGCGGTCTCGGCGTCGAACAGGTCGGTGGCGTAGGTGAGGCACACCTCGACGTCGCCGGGACGGTGGCCGTCCAGCCACGACTGGGTCACGGTGAACTGGAGGTCCATCTTCGCGGTGCCGGTGTCGACGTCCTCGCTGGTGATCTCCAGGCCGGGCAGGCGCAGCTGGGCGGGGGCCAGGTTGTTCAGCGACAGGCCGACCTGGAACAGCGGGTGATGCGCGGCGGAACGCTCCGGGTTGAGCACCTCGACCAGCCGCTCGAAGGGAACGTCGGCGTGCGCGAAGGCGTCGAGGTCGTCGTCGCGCACGCGTTCGAGCAGGTCGGTGAAGGCGTGCCCGGGTTCCACCGCGGTCCGCAGCACCAGCGTGCCGACGAACATGCCGATCAGCCGGTCCAGTCGCGGGTCGGTGCGTCCGGCCACCACGGTGCCGACGGCCACGTCACGGCTCGCGCCGACGCGGGCCAGCAGCACGGCCAGCGCCGCGTGCAGCACCATGAAGACGCTGGCGTCGTGCCGCTGCGCCAGCTCGATCAGGCCCGCGTGTACGGAGGCGTCGAGCCGGGTCAGGACCGAGGCGCCGCGATGCGACGCCACCGCGGGACGCGGTCGGTCACAGGGCAATTCGGCGCATTCGGGCAGTCCGGCCAGGCGTTCGGTCCAGTAGCGGAGCTGCCGCGACAACACGCTGTCCGGGTCGTCCTCGTCGCCGAGTACCGCGCGTTGCCACAGGCTGAAGTCGGCGTACTGCACCGGCAGCGGCGCCCAGTCCGGAGCGTCCCCGGATCGCCGCGCCCGGTAGGCCTGGGCCACGTCGGCGGCCAGCGGCGCCAGCGACCAGCCGTCGGCCGCGATGTGGTGCACCACCAGCACCAGCACGTGTTCTGCCGGAGCGACGCGGAACAGGGCCGCGCGCAGCGGCGGTTCCGTCGCGAGATCGAAACCGGCGGAGGCGCATTCGCCGATGGCTGCGGCCAGGTCCGCGGGCGCGCGGTCGGTGACCGGCAGCGCCGGCCGGTGGGCGGGCAGCACCACCTGTGCGGGACCGTCGGCGCCCTCGGGGTAGACGGTGCGCAGCACCTCGTGCCGGGCGGTGACGTCGGCGAGCGCCGTGGCGAGCGCGTCGGCGTCGAGTTCGCCGCGCATCCGCAGGACGGCCGGGATGTTGTAGGCGCCGGAGGTGGTGTCGAAGCGGTTGAGGAACCACAGTCGTTGCTGCGCGGGCGACAGCGGGATCCGCTCCGGCCGTTCGCGCGCTGTCAGTTCCGGTCGCGACGCGGTGTGCTCGGTCGCGTCCAGCACCGCCGCGAGGCCCTCCGGTGTCGGCTGTTCGAACACCGTGCGCACGGCGAGCCGACGACCCGTGGCGGCGGCGATCCGCGCCACCAATTGCGTTGCCATGAGCGAGTTTCCGCCGAGTTCGAAGAAGCTGTGGTCGGCGCAGACCGTTTCGCGGCCGACCACCTCCGCCATCGCCGCCGCCACGAGTTCCTCGGTCTGCGTGGCCGGTGCGCGACCCGTGGCGGGCTCGCGGGCGAACTCCGGTGCGGGCAGCGCCTTGCGATCCAGTTTGCCGGTCTGGGTGAGCGGCACGTCGGTGAGCACCACGATCGCCGACGGCACCATGTGCGACGGCAGCCGGCGGGCAGCGCGGGCCCGCAGCGCCTCGGGGTCGAGCGCGGCGGATCCGGTCGGCACCACGTAGGTCACGATGCGCCGCTCGCCCGCCTCGTCCGCGCGAACCTCGGTGTGCGCCAGCTGGATTCCGGGCTCGGCCGCCACGACGGAGGTGATCTCGCCGAGCTCGATCCGGAACCCCCGCACCTTCACCTGATCATCCGACCGCCCCACGAACACCAAACCACCCGCAGACCACCGCACCACATCACCCGTCCGATACATCCGCTCCCCCACACCACCGAACGGACACGCCACAAAACGCGACGCCGACAAACCCACCCGACCCACATACCCCCGACCCACACCACAACCCAACACATACAACTCCCCCACCACACCCACCGGCACCGGACGCAACCGACCATCCAACACCACCACGCCCACACCACCGATCGGACCACCGAGCGCCAGTGGATCGCCGGGCCGCAGCGGCTGCGACATCAGCATGACGATGGTGGTCTCGGTGGGGCCGTAGACGTTCCGGAACATCCTGCCGGGGGCCCAGCGTTCCATCAGCTCCGGGCCGTACGCCTCGCCGCCGACGGCCAGGCACCGCAGCGCGGGCAGCGGCCAGCGGTGCGCGTCGATGCTGGCCAGCGCGGCGGGGGTGATGAAGGCGTGCGTGACCCGCTCCCGGTCCAGCAGTCGCGCGAGTTCGTCGCCGCCGTACACGTCGGCCGGGGCGATCACCATGGTCGCGCCCGCGCACCATGCCAGCAGCATTTCCAGCACCGCGGCGTCGAAGATCGGTGCGGCGAAATGCAGTGTGCGCGAGCCTGGTTCGATGCGGTAGCGCTCCCGCTGGGCGGCGGCGAAGTTGGCGAGACCGCGATGGGTGATCGCCACGCCCTTCGGCACGCCGGTCGAGCCGGACGTGTAGATCACATACGCCACCTCGTCCACCGACAGCGGCCGCACCCGGTCGCGATCGGTCACCGGCGACGGGTCGCCGCCCGCCAGTTCGGCCGTGGTCGTCCACCGCACGCCGTCCGGCAGGGCCGCCGGGTCGGCCGCGAACCCCATCCGGACGCCGGAGTCGGTGAGCATGTGCCCGATCCGCTCGGCCGGATGGCGCGGGTCGATCGGCAGGAACGCCGCGCCGGTCTTGGTGACGGCGAGCGCGGTGAGCACCGACTCGGCCGAACGCGGCAGCGCCAGCGCCACCACGTCGCCCGGGCCGACACCGTGCCGGATGAGCCCGCGCGCCAAGCGGTTCGCGCGTTCGTCGAGCTCCCGGTAGGTCCACTCCACCGCCTCGCCGCGCAGCGCGGCCCGGTCGGGGCCGAGCGCCAGTGCCGCCGCGAAACAGTCGGCCAGCGGCCGCGCCGCGACGGCGGGGCCGCCGTGCGCGGGCACCAGCACGGACTCCGCGGCGGTCAGCAGATCGATGTCGCCGACCGCGGTGTGCGGCCGAGTCACCACGGCGGCGAGCACCCGGACGAACCGTTCCGCGAGCAGTTCGGCGGTCCCGGCGCCGAACAGGTCGGTCGCGTAGGTGAGGTGCAGCTCGATGCCGCCCGGCGCGCGGTCGGCGGTCCACGACTGGGTGAGGGTGAACTGGAGATCGAATTTCGCCGAGCCGGAGTCGATCGGCTCCCCCGCCACCTCGAGGCCGGGCAGGCGCATCACCTCGGGCTGGTCGTCGTGCACCGACAGCATCACCTGGAACAGCGGGTGATGGGCGGTGGAGCGGACGGGATCGAGCGCCTCCACGACACGTTCGAACGGCACGTCGGCGTTGGCGAACGCGTCCAGATCGCCCTCGCGCACCGACTCGAGCAGGTCGGCGAAGCTCCGCCCGGCGTCGACCCGCGCCCGCAGCACCACGGTCGCGACGAACATGCCGATCAGCCGGTCCAGCTGTTCCTCGGACCGTCCGGCCACCGCGGTGCCGATCGCGACGTCGTCGGTGTTGCCGAGCCGGGCGAGCAGCGTCGCCACCGCCGCGTGCAGCACCATGAACACGCTGGCGTCGTGGCGGCGGGCCAGCTCGACCAGGCCCGCGTGCACCTCGGCGTCCACCCGTGTCACCACCGCCGCGCCGCGATGCGACGCCACCTGCGGACGCGGCCGATCACACGGCAGTTCCAGGCATTGCGGCAGTCCGGCCAGGGTCCGCCGCCAGTAGTCGAGCTGCGCGGCCGCCAGGCTCTCCGGATCGTCGTCGTCGCCGAGCAGTTCGTCCTGCCACAGGCTGAAATCGGCGTACTGCACCGCCAGCGGCTCCCACCGCGGCGCGGCGCCCGCGCGGCGCGCCTCGTAGGCCGCCACCACGTCCGCGCCCAGCGGTCCCAGCGACCACCCGTCGGCCGCGATGTGATGGACCACCAGCACCAGCACGTGTTCGTCGGCCCCGGCCCGGGACAGGCCCGCCCGCAGCGGCGGCTGTTCGGTGAGATCGAAACCGGCGGTGGCGAATTCGGCGATCGCGGCGGCGTCGGGGCCGAGTTCGCCCAGCGGCGTCCCCTGCGGCCACAGCGCGTCGATCTCGCGGACGGACTGGTAGGGGCCGTCACCGGCGTCCGGGAAGACGGTGCGCAGCACCTCGTGCCGTTCCACGACGTCGCGCAGCGCGGTCTGCAGCGCCTCCACATCGAGCGCGCCGCGCAGCCGCAGCGCCAGCGGGATGTTGTAGAGGCCGGAGCCGGCGTCGAAGCGGTTGAGGAACCACAGCCGGCGTTGCGCGGAGGACAGCGGGATGCGGCCGGGGCGTTCGCGCGGCGTCAAGGCGGGCCGGGCGCCGTCCGCGTCCGTGGGACGCTCGTCGAGCAGCACCGCGAGGTCGGCCGGTGTCGGATGCTCGAATACCGACCGGACCGGGAACCGGTGCCCGGTCCGGGCCGCCAGGCGCGCCACCAGGCGGGTGGCCAGCAGCGAGTTGCCGCCGATATCGAAGAAGCTGTGGTCGGCGCAGACCGTCTCCCGGCCGACCACCTCGGCCATGGCGGCGGCCACGAGTTCCTCGCCGGGTGTGGCCGGGGCGCGGCCGCCGGGCGCGTCGAATTCGGGTTCCGGGAGCGCGGCGCAGTCCAGTTTGCCCGCGGGGGTGCGCGGAACCGCGGCCAGCACGACGACCGCGGACGGCACCATGTGCGAGGGCAGCCGCCCGCCGACGTGGCGCCGGATCGCTGCGGGGTCGGCCGCGCCGGTGTCGTCCGCCGTCACGTACGACACGATCCGCGGCTGCCCGATCGCATCGTCACGCACCTCGGTGTGCGCGAAACCCACACCGGCGCAGTCGGATACAGCGGCGGTGATCTCGCCGAGCTCGATCCGGAACCCCCGCACCTTCACCTGATCATCCGACCGCCCCACGAACACCAAACCACCCGCAGACCACCGCACCACATCACCCGTCCGATACATCCGCTCCCCCACACCACCGAACGGACACGCCACAAAACGCGACGCCGACAAACCCACCCGACCCACATACCCCCGACCCACACCACAACCCAACACATACAACTCCCCCACCACACCCACCGGCACCGGACGCAACCGACCATCCAACACCACCACACCCACACCACCGATCGGACCACCCAGCACGACCGGTTCGCCCGGTCGCAGGGCGTCCGAGAGCACCGGCGCCACAGTCGCTTCCGAGGGGCCGTAGGCGTTGTACAGTCGACGTCCGGACGCCCAGCGCCGCACGAGATCCGCGCCGACCGCCTCGCCGCCGACCACCAGCGACCGCAGGTGCGGCAGTTCCCAGCGCGCGTCGATGCTCGCCAGCGCGGCCGGGGTGACGAAGGCATGCGACACCCGCTCGCGCTCCAGCAGTTCGGCCAGTTCGTCACCGCCGTACACGTCGGCGGGGGCGATCACCATCGTGGCGCCCGCGCCCCACGCCAGCAGCAACTCCAGCACCGCGGCGTCGAAGCTCGGCGACGCGAAATGCAAGGTGCGCGAGGAGGTTTCGACTCCGTACCGGTCGCGCATGGCCGCCGCGAAATTCGCCAGGCCACGATGGGTGACCGCGACGCCCTTCGGCACGCCCGTGGAACCGGAGGTGTAGATCACGTAGGCGACGTCGTCCACCGACAGCGGGCGCAGCCGGTCGGCGGCGGTCACCGGGCGGGGATCGCCGGAGTCGGTGATCCTCACCCAGTCCACCGTGTCCGGCAGGTGTGCGCGGTCGGTGGTGGTGGTGACGCCGAGGCGAGCGCCGGAATCGGCGAGCATGTGCCGGACGCGGTCGGCCGGATACCGCACGTCCACGGGCAGATACGCCGCGCCCGTCTTGGCGGCCGCGAGCACGGCCACGACCGATTCCACCGATCGTGGCAGCGCCAGCGCCACCGTGCCGCCGGGTCCCGCGCCGCGGCCGATCAGGGTCCGCGCCAGGTGGTTCGCCCGCTCGTCGAGTTCGCGGTACGTCACCGACAGCGAATCGCAGCGCAGCGCGATGTGTTCGGGCGCCGCCGCCGCGCGGGCGAACAGTTCGTCCAGAGTCGCCGCGGGCAGCGCGGGCCCGCCGCGAGCCGGAACCAGCGCCGACCGCTCCCACTCGTCGAGTACCTCGAGATCGCCGACCACGGCGGCGGGGTCGGCCGCGACCGCGTCGAGAATGGCGATGTAGCGGCGCAGCAGGCGTTCGGCCGTACCGGATTCGAACAGGTCCGTGGCGTAGTCCAGGCGCAGGTCCACCCCCGCGGGCGCGTGGTCGCCGCTGTGTGACTCGGTCAGCGTGAACTGCAGGTCGAAGCGGGCGACCGCGGCGTCGATACGCTCGCCGTGAATGTCGAGCTCCGGCAGGGTCATTCGCACCGGCTGCGCGTCCTGCAGGGACAGCATGACCTGGAACAGCGGGTGGCAGGCGGTGGAGCGGGCCGGGTTCAGCAGGTCCACCAGCCGCTCGAAGGGCACGTCGGCGTGCGCGAACGCGTCCAGGTCCCCCTCGCGCACCGCTGTCAGCAGGTCGGTGAACGAGCGGCCGCCGTCCACGTCGGTGCGCAGGACCAGCGTGCCCACGAACATGCCGATCAGCCGGTCCAGCTGTGCCTCGGTGCGGCCCGCGATCGGCGTGCCGATCGCGATGTCGCGGGTGCCCGACAGTCTGGCCAGCAGCACCGCGAGCGCCGTGTGCACCACCATGAACAGGCTCGCGCCGCGAGTGCGGGCGAGTTCGGTCAGCCGGGCGTGCAGCGCCGCGCTCAGCTGCGCCGACACCACGCCGCCGCGCTGGGAGGCGACGGCCGGGCGCGGGTGGTCGAGGGGCAGTTCCAGGCATTCGGGCAGTCCGGCGAGCCGGTCGGTCCAGTAGCCGATCTGCCGGGACAGCACGCTGTCCGGATCGTCCTCGTCGCCGAGCGCCGCGCGCTGCCACACGCTGAAGTCCGCGTACTGCACCTGCAGCGGCGCCCACTCGGGCGCGCCGCCGGACCGCCGCGCCTCGTAGGCGGCGGTCACATCGGCGGCCAGCGGCTCGAGCGACCAGCCGTCCGCGGCGATGTGATGAATCACCAAGGCCAGCAGGTGTTCCCGGTCGCCGGTGCGGATCAGCTCGGCCCGCAGCGGGACCTCCGCGACCAGATCGAAGCCACGCGCCGCCAGTTCGCGAGCGCGTGCGCGGGCCTGCTCGGGGGTGCCCTCGGTGCGCGGCAGCTCCGGATGCGCCTCCGCGCCGGGCAGCACGACCTGGCTGGGCCCTTCCTCGGAGTCGGGGAAGATGGTGCGCAGGCTCTCGTGCCGCTCCACCACGTCACCGAGGGCCTGCCGCAGCGCCGCCGCGTCCAGCGGGCCGCGCAGCCACAGCCCGATCGCGATGTTGTAGGCGCTCGAGGCGGTGTCGAACCGGTTGAGGAACCACAGCCGCTGCTGCGCGGTCGACAGCGGGATCCGCCGCGGCCGCGGCCCGGCAGTCAGCGCGGGCCGCGCGGTGCGGCCATTCCGGTCGGCGGCGTCGAGCAGCGCCGCCAGCCCGGCCGCGGTCGGATGCTCGAACACCGATCGCACGCCCAGCCGATGCCCCGACCGGTCCGCGATCCGGGCCACCAGCCGCGTCGCCGACAGTGAGTTGCCGCCCAGATCGAAGAAGGCGTGGTCGGCCGACACCGTGGCCGCGCCGACCACCTCGGCCATCGCCTCCGCGACCAGAATCTCGTTGGGCGTCACCGGTTCCCGGCCCGCACCGGCGAGCGCGCCGAAATCCGGCTCGGGCAGGGCACGGCGGTCCAGCTTCCCGGTCGGCGTGCGCGGGATCGACGACAGCGCGACGAATATCGCCGGGACCATGTGCGCGGGCAGCCGGGCGGCCACCCGGTCCCGGATCGCGCCGGTGTCGGGTTCGGCCGCCCCCGCGCCCACCAGGTACGAGACGATGTGCGGGGTGCCGGAGAGATCCCGCCGCACCTCGGTGTGGGCGAACCGGACCTCCGGGCACGCCGCCACCGCCGCGGTGATCTCGCCCGGCTCGATCCGGAACCCGCGGACCTTCACCTGATCGTCGGCGCGCCCGACGAGGGCCAGTGCGCCGGTCGGGGTCCAGCGCGCCAGATCGCCGGTGCGGTACATGCGCTCGCCCGGCGCGCCGAACGGGTTTGCCACGAACCGGGCCGAGGTCAGCACCGGCCCGCGGTGGTAGCCGCGCGCCAAACCCGCACCGGCCACACACAATTCGCCCACCACGCCGGGCGGCACCGGGCGCAGCCGCCCGTCCAGCACCGCCGCCGTGACGCCGCGGATCGGGCGGCCCAGTTCGATCGGCGCTTCGGGCTCGAGCGGGGCGACGGTGACCGCGACGGTCGATTCGGTGGGACCGTACGCGTTGAACATCCGGCGGCCCGGGGCCCAGCGCCGCACGAGTTCCGCGTCGCAGGCGTCGCCGCCGACGATCAGGCACGCCAGTTCCGGCAGCGGGTGGCGATCCGGTTCGACCGTCGCCAGCGCCGCGGGCGTGACGAACGCATGGGTGACCCGTTCCCGGCCGAGCAACTCGCCCAGTTCATCGCCCCCGTAGACATCGGTCGGGGCGAGCACCAGCGCCGCACCGGAGCCGAACGCCAGCAACAGTTCCAGAATCGACGCATCGAAGCTCGGCGAGGCGAAATGCAGTACCCGGGAACGTTTTTCGACGCCGTACCGCTCGCGCTGCTCGGCCGCGAGCCCGGCCAGCCCACGATGGGTCACCGCGACCCCCTTCGGGGTACCGGTGGAGCCGGAGGTGTAGATCAGATAGGCGACATCGTCGATGTGCGGTACGCGGACCGGCGTGCCGGCGCTGTCGAATGCGGCAGCAGTCCCCGGCACTGCAGCCTTGCCCAGCGCGTCAGCGGCGGCCTGTACGGCAGCGGCGCCCTGCCTGGTGGCAGCAGCCTGCGTCGTCGCGGCAGCCTGCGACATTGCGGCAGCCTGCGTCGTAGCGGCAGCCTGCGACATTGCAGCAGCCTGCGTCGTAGCGGCAGCCTGCGTCATTGCAGCAGCCTGCGTGGTTGCGGCGGTGGGCGTTGGGGCGGTGAGGTCGGTGGGTGTGGTGGTGATCGTGCCGGGCGTGGCACCGTCCAGGGGTAGCCAGCGGACGTGGGGTGGCAGGTGTGGTGCGGTGGGTGTGGGGGCCAGGCCGATTGCGACCTGGGCGTCGGAGAGCATGTGGCGGATTCGGGCTTCGGGGTGGGACGGGTCTATGGGGAGAAAGGCGGCGCCGGTGCGGGCGATCGCGAGGGCGCCCAGGACCGATTCCACCGAGCGCGGGCAGGCCAGGGCGACCACGTCGCCGGGGCCGATGCCGTGCTGGATCAGCGTGCGCGCCAGCCGGTTCGAGCGCTCGGCCAGGTCGCCGTAGGTCAGCCGGGCCGAGCCCGCGCGCAATGCCTCGGCGGCCGGGTCGGCGAGTGCGGCACGGTCGAACAGCTCCACGAGGGTCAGCGGGTCGGGTGCTGCCGGGCCGCGGGCGGGGGCCAGCGCGACGCGCTCCGGCGGGGCGAGCAGGTCGACGTCGCCGATGGCGGTGGCCGGGTCGGCCGCGACGGCCGACAGCAGACCGATGTAGCGTTCGGCGATGCGCGCCGCCGAGGCCGCGTCGAAAAGGTCGGTGGCGTAGGTGAGCCGCAATTCGATGCCGTCGGGCGTGCGGTCGGCGGTGTAGCGCTCGGTGAGGGTGAACTGCAGGTCCCACATGGCGACGCCGGTCTCGACCTGGTCGGCCAGCACCTCGAGGCCGGGCAGCCGCACCGTCTCCGGCGCCGAGTCGTGCACCGAGAGCACCACCTGGAATAGCGGGTGGTGCGAGGTGGAGCGCGCCGGATTGAGCACCTCCACGACCCGTTCGAACGGAATGTCGTTGTGCGCGAACGCGTCCAGGTCCGTCTCGCGGACCGCGGCGAGCAGGTCGGTGAAACGCGCGGCCCCGTCCACCCGGGTGCGCAGCGCCAGGGTGCCGGCGAACATTCCGACCAGCGGATCCAGCTGGGCGTCGGTGCGCCCGGCGATCGGGGTGCCGACGCACACGTCGTCGGTCGCGCCCAACCGGCCCAGCAGCGCCGCGAGCGCGGCATGGGTCACCATGAACACGCTGGTCTCGGAGCGGCGGGCCAGGCCGGCCACGGCGGCGTGCAGCGCGGCGTCCATCGGCACCACCAGCGACGCGCCGCGATGCGACGCCACCGCCGGGCGCGGCCGGTCGACCGGCAACTCCAGGCAGTCCGGCAGACCGGCGAGGCGGTGCACCCAGTAACCGACCTGGGCCGCGGCGAGACTCGTGGGGTCGTCCTCGTCGCCGAGCACCCGGCGCTGCCAGATGCTGTAGTCCGCGTACTGCACCGGCAGCGGCTCCCAGCGCGGTGCCTGTCCCGCACAGCGGGCCGAGTAGGCGGCGGCCAGGTCACCGGCCAGCGGCGTCAGCGACCGGCCGTCCGCGGCGATGTGGTGCAGCACCAGACCGAGGACGTGCTCGTCGGGTGCGGTGCGCAGCAGTTGCGCGCGCAGCGGGGTCTCGGTGGTCACGTCGAAGCCGGTGGCGGCCAGCGCGCGCAGGCGGGCCTCGACGTCGGCCGGGCGCACCGGCGCCGTCGAAAGCGCCGGAGTCGCCGCGGATTCGGTGACGATCACCTGGCACGGGCCGTCCGGGCCGTCCGGGTAGATGGTGCGCAGTGCTTCGTGCCGTCCCACCACGTCGCCGAGCGCCGCGCCCAGCGCGTCCACGTCGAGTTCGCCGCGCAGGCGCAGCGCGAGGGCGATGTTGTACGCGCCGGAGTGCGGGTCGAACCGGTTCAGGAACCACAGCCGCTGCTGCGCCGGGGACAGCGGAATCCGCTGCGGGCGCGGCGCGGCCACCAGCTCCGGGCGCTCTCCCACGCCGGACTGCGTGCTCACCAGCGCCGCCAGCGCCTCGACCGTGGGCGCCTCGAAGATCAGCCGCACCCCGATCGGCTGGCGCACCGCGGCGCTCAGCCGGGCCGCCACCCGGGTGGCGGCCAGCGAATTGCCGCCCAGGCCGAAGAAGTCGTCGTCCAGGCCGACGCGGGACAGCCCGAGCACCTCCGCGTACGCGCCCGCGGCGAGCCGCTCGATCGGCCCCACCGGCGGCCGGAATTCGGCGACCTCGAACACCGGCTCGGGCAGCGCCTTGCGGTCGAGCTTGCCGTTGGCGGTCAGCGGCAGCGCGTCGAGCACGACGAACGCCGACGGGACCATGTAGGACGGGAGCACGTCGGCGAGCCGGGCCGTCACCACGGCCGTGTCGATCGTCGCGTCGGCCGCGGGCACGACATAGGCGACGAGACGGTCGCCCGCGCGCTCACCGTGCGCGACCACGGCGGCCGCGGCGACCATGTCGAGTCGCAGCAGCGCGGCCTCGACCTCGCCCAGTTCGATCCGGAATCCGCGCACCTTCACCTGGAAGTCGGTGCGGCCCAGGTATTGCAGTTCACCCGCGGAGTTCCAGGAGACCAGATCGCCGGTGCGGTACAGGCGTTCGCCGGGACGCTGCGAGAGCGGATGCGCGACGAAGCGTTCCGCGGTCAGCACCGGTGCGCGGTGGTAGCCGTGGGCCAGCTGTGCTCCGGCGAGGTAGAGCTCGCCCGCCACGCCCGGCGGCACCGGACGCAGGTAGGCGTCGAGCACGTACACCTGGCTGTTCCACTCCGGGACGCCGATCGGCACGGTGCCCGCATGCTCGTCGTCCACGCGCCGTGCCGTGACCGAGACGGCGGCTTCGGTGGGGCCGTACAGGTTCCACAGCTCGACGCCGGGGTTGCCCTCCCGGAACCGCCGCGCGGTCTGCCCGGGCAGGGCCTCGCCGATGACCAGCGCCACCCGCAGCGAGGACGGCAGGGACGCGCCGGTGGTCAGCAGCGCGTCGACGGTCGAGGGCACCGCGTGCAGGACCGAAACGCGATGTGCCTCCATGGCTTTGGCGAGGTACACCGGATCGCGGTGCCCGTCCGGGGCGGCCACCACCGTGCGGCCGCCGCAGACCGTGCCCGACCAGAATTCCCACACCGACAGGTCGAAGGTGGCGGCGGTCTTCACCAGCACCGTGTCCTCGGCGTTCATCGCGAAGGTCGCGCGCTTCCACGCCAGCTGGTTGGCGATGGCGCGGTGCGGCACGGCGACGCCCTTGGGGCGGCCGGTGGAGCCGGAGGTGAAGATGAGGTAGGCGGTGTGTTCCGGGCGCAGCGGGGCGAGCCGGTCGGCGTCGGTCACCGGCGCGGCCGATGCGGCGGACAGCGCGACCGTGTCCACCTCGAGCACCGGGGCTTTCGTCGTGAACGTCGCGCGATCGCGGCGGGTGGTCAGCACGCACAGCGGCGCGGCGGTGTCGAGCACGTAGCCCAGCCGGTCCGCCGGCTGGGCGGGATCCAGCGGCACGTAGACCCCGCCCGCGACCGAGACGGCGTACATGGCGACGATCAGGTCCACCGACCGCCGCATGCCCAGCGCCACCCGGGTCTCCGGCCCGACGCCCCGCGAGATCAATTGCCGCGCCAGGCGATTGACGCGTTCGGCGAGCTGACCGTAGGTCAGCGACCAGGCCGGTTCGCTGCCGTAGCCGTCGGCGACGATCGCCACCGCGTGCGGCGTGCGAGCCGCCTGCGCCGCGAACAGCGACGCGAGCGTGTCCGAGGTCGGGACCGGATGCCGGGTGTCGTTCCATTCGCGCAGCATCCGCTGGCGCTCGCTCGCATCGAGCACGTCGATGTCGCCGACGGGGCGGCGGGGCGCGGCGACGACATCGCTCACGATGCGGCGGAAGCGCGCGGCGATGGCGGCGGCGGTCGACTCGTCGAACAGGTCCGACGCGTAGGCCAGGTGGCCGGTGATGCCGGCGGGCGCGCCGCTGTCGTCGTAGGTGTCGGTGACGACCAACTGCAGGTCGAATTGCGCTATGCCCGTGTCGATCTCGGCAGCCGAGACGGCGAGCCCGGGCATGTCCAGCCGCACCGGGTCCAGGTTCTGGAACGAGAAGCCGACCTGCACCAGCGGGTGGCGCGCGGTGGAGCGCACCGGGTTGAGTTCCTCCACCAGCCGCTCGAACGGCACCTCCGCGTGGGCGAACGCGCCGAGGTCCACCTCGCGCTGCCGAGCCAGCAGCACCGCGAACGATTCGCCGGGCACGACCCGGGCGCGGAACACCAGCGTGTTCACGAACATCCCGATGACGCCGTCCAATTCGCGCTCACCGCGCCCCGCGACGGGCGTGCCGACCGCGATGTCGGACATGCCCGAGAGCCGGGCGAGCAGCACCGCGAAGGCCGCGTGCGCGGCCATGAACAGCGTGGCGTTACCCGCGCGGGCCAGCTCCGCCAGGCCCGCGTGCAACTCGGCGTCGAGCGCCACCGGCACCCGCCCGCCCTCGAACGACTGAGTGGCGCCGCGCGGGCGGTCGTAGGGCAGGGTCAGCTCGTCGGGCAGGTCGGCCAGCTGCTCGGTCCAGTAGGCCAGCTGCACCGCCGCGCGGGTGCCCGGGACCGACTCGTCGCCGAGCGAATCACGCTGCCACACACTGTAGTCCGCGTACTGGACGGGCAGCGGCGCCCAGCCGGGAGCCCGTCCGGCCAGGCGCGCCCGGTAGGCCGCGGACAGGTCGTCGGACAGCGGGCTCAGCGACCAGCCGTCGGCGACGACGTGGTGGATCACCAGCGCGAGCACATGTTCGCGGGGGCCGGTGCGGAACAGCCCCGCCCGCAGCGACGTCTCGGTCGTCAGATCGAAACCGCCGCGGGCGAATTCGCGGACACGGTCGGTCACCTCCCCCGGTTCGACATCGACAACCGGCAGCGGCAGCGGGGCGGCGGGCAGCACCACCTGGCACGGGCCGTCCGGACCGTCGGGGAAGATCGTGCGCAGCGTCTCGTGGCGCTCGACCAGGTCGCCGAGCGCGGCGCGCAGCGCGGGCACGTCCAGTTCGCCGCGCAGGCGCAGCGTGAACGGGATGTTGTAGGTGCTCGAGCTGGGATCGAACCGGTTGATGAACCACAGCCGCTGCTGCGCGGGTGACAGCGGAATGCGGTCCGGCCGGGGTCGCGGAGTGAGCGGCGCGCTGCCGCCGCTGCCGACGTGCCGCTCGACCTGCGCCGCGAGTTCGGCGACGGTCGCCTCCTCGAGGAACAGGCGGACCGGCAGCCGGGCCCCGATCTGCTCGCCGAGGCGCGCGGCGGCCTGGGTCGCCGACAGCGAGTTGCCGCCGAGCGCGAAGAACCCGTCGTCCAGGCCCACCCGGTCGACACCGAGTACGTCGCCGAGGGTGCGGGCGGTCGCGTACTCGATCGGCGTGCGGGGCGCGCGGTAGTCGCGGACCTCGGCGACCGGCGCGGGCAGCGCCCGGCGGTCCAGTTTCCCGTTGGCGGTCAAGGGAATCGCGTCGAGCACCACGAAGGCCGCGGGCACCATGTATTCCGGCAGCACGGCCGCGACCGCCGCGCTCACCGCCCGGGTGTCCGGCGGCGTCCCCGGTCGTCCGGTGAGGTAGGCGACGACGCGCTTGTCGCCGGGAACGTCTTCGCGCACGACGACGGCCGCGGTCCGCACCCCGTCCTGAGCCAGCACGGCCGCCTCGATCTCGCCGAGTTCGATGCGGAAGCCGCGGATCTTCACCTGGTCGTCGGCGCGGCCCAGGTAGTCCAGGGCGCCGTCGGCGATGCGCTTGCCGAGGTCGCCGGAGCGGTACAGCCGCGAACCCGGCGCGCCGAACGGGTTCGCCACGAAACGCGCCGCGGTCAGGCCCGGCCGCCCGAGGTAGCCGCGGGCCAATTGCCCGCCCGCGACGTAGATCTCGCCCGGCACGCCCACCGGGACCGGACGTAGCCGGTTGTCCAGCAGGAAGGTGCGCAGGCTCGGAATCGCCGCGCCGATACCACCGGCGCTCGGCCGGGTCACGTCGGTCCGGTCCAGGGCGCGATGGGTCACGTGCACCGTGGTCTCGGTGATGCCGTACATGTTCACCAGCGCCGGTGCCCGGTCGCCGTGCCGATCGAACCAGTCTGCCAGGCGGCGTAATTCGAGCGCCTCGCCACCGAAGACGATGTGCCGCAAGGCCAGTGGCGGCATGTCGGCCGGTCCCTGTTGCCGCGCGGCGGCTTCGGCGGCGTCGAGCTGATAGAACGCCGAGGGGGTCTGGTTGAGCACCGTGACCCGCTCGCGCCGCAGCAGCTCCAGCAGTTGCTCGGGCGAGCGGGAGGTGAGGTAGTCGACCACCACCAGCGTCCCGCCGTGCAGCAGCGGACCCCACAGCTCCCATACCGAGAAGTCGAAGGCGTGCGAGTGGAACATCGTCCACACGTCGGTGTGGTCGAAGCCGAACCGGGCGCGGGTACTCGCGAACAGCGTGGTGACATTGCGGTGCGGGATCTGCACGCCCTTCGGGCGGCCCGTGGAACCGGACGTGTAGATCACGTAGGCGATGTGGTCGGGCCGCAGCGGCGCGCGCCGGTCGGCGTCGGTGACCGGCGATCCGTCGCCGTCGTCCGGGGACAGCGCGCCCGGGTCGAGTTCCGGTGTTCCCGGTGGCAGCGCGGCACGGACGTCGCGGGTGGTCACGACGCACACCGGCCGGGCGTCGGTGAGCATGTACTCGATGCGGTCGGCCGGGTAGGCCGGGTCGATCGGCAGGTATCCGGCGCCGGACTTGAGCACCGCCAGCAGCGCGACGATCAGGTCCGCCGAGCGCGGCAGCGCGACCGCGACCAGTGTCTCCGGCCCGGCCCCGGCTCGGATCAGCTTGCGCGCCAACAGGTTCGCGCGCCGGTCCAATTCACCGTAGTCGAGGCTGTCCGCGCCGCAGCGCACCGCCACGGCCGTCGCGTGCGCGCGCGCCGCCGCATCGAACAGTTCGGTCAGGGTGCGCTCGTCGGACACGATCGGGACGCGCGCCGCGGCCTGCGCGGTCAACCGTTCGTGTTCGTCCGGGCTCAGCAGCGGCAGGTCCGCGACCACCGCCTGCGGGCCGGCCGCCAGGAAGCGGCCGAGGTAGGCGAGGAAACGCCGGTGGTGCGCGCGCAGCTCGGCGCTGTCGTACCGGTCCGGGTTGCCGACGAAGTCCACATGCAGTCCGGCGTCACCGGCGCCGTTGTAGATGTTGATCGACAGGTCCTCCACCGGTCCGGTGGACACCACGTGGACCGTCGCGTCCGCGTCGCCGAAACGCATCCGGTTGTGGTACAGCATCAGATTGACGACCGGGCCGAAGAAGCCGCGGCGGTTGTTGGCGCTGCCGAGATCGCGGCGCAGGTCCTCGTGGCGGTAGCACTGATGCCGCAGTGCCTCCTCCAACCGGTCCGCGGCCGTGCGGACCAAGTGGTCCACGGTCGCGCCCGCGTCGACGGGCAGATGCAGCGGCACGACGTTCGAGACGTATCCCGCCGAGGCCCGCAGCAGCGGCGTGGTGCGCGCGGTGACCGGCAGGCTCAGCACCACGTCCGGGCTGCCGGTGACCGCCGAGAAATATCCGGCCAGCGCCGCGGCGAACAGCGCGGGCCGCGAGACACCGAAACGCTCACGCGCTGAACCGAACAGCGCCGTCGCCGCGGTGTCGACGGCGCCGGTCTCGGTGCGCCGCCCCGCCCCGGCCGGTGCCGGGCGATCGCTCAGCTCGAAGCACTCCGGCACGCCCGCCAGGCGGTCGAGCCAGTACCGGCGGTCCTCCACGAAACTCGCCGAGTCCCGGTATTCCAGTTCCGCGGTGTAGACCTCGTACAGCGTGCCGGCGCTGGCCGGACCGGGCGCGGTCCCCGCGGCGGCCGCGTTGTACCGCTCCACGATGCGGGCCGCAAGCAGCATCGCGCCGTAGCCGTCGATCGCGATGTGGTGCATCTTGGCGTACCACAGGTATTCGTTGTCGGCGACCAGCAGCACCGCGGACCGGAACAGCGGGCCCGACAACGGCATCGGCGCACTGGCGTCGCGCTCCATCCAGCGCCGGGCGGCGGCGCGCGGGTCCGGCTCCGCGCGCACGTCCACCACCTCGGACCCCAGTGGCACGCCGGAGTCCACCAGCTGCCACGGCGTGCCCTCTACCTCCACCACGCGCAGCCACAGGCTCTGCAGGTCCGCCGCCGCGCCCGCGATCGCGCGGTCGAGCGCGGCGATGTCGAGGCGGCCCCGGATCTCGACATACTGCGCGACCGTCAGCGGCACGTCCGGCGTCATGTGCTGGGCATTCCAGATCCCGGTCTGCGCGGCCGAGAGAGGGAACCGGCCCTCGGCTTCCGACTCGGTGTAGCCTGCGGACTCGGGGGCCAACGAGGTCATGCACACGCTCCGTTCGACGGTCGAGACAACGGGTCACGCAACAATCGGGGCAAGCGTTCAGCAACATCGGCCCCACCGGCAGTCGTTGCCGTCGCGGGTACGGATTGGTCGGTTTGCTCGCGTCCTGGTACAGGATTCGAAAATCGGTCACACAGAAGGACGTCGGGATGTGCGAGCGACGCCGGGTGCGGTCGGCGCCGACGCCAAGGAGCGGCGTTTCGCTTGCGGGACAGGCGGACCGCTCGGCCGGACCCTCGGATGTCTGCGAAACCCAGCAGCTGGAAGGCATTTCGACGACATCGCACGAATGGTGGTCGCAGTCGGCTGGGCTTCTCGATCCATCGGAGCGGGCGTGCCGCTCACGTCGGACCAGAGCAGGGCACCCGGAGCCGACGCCACACATCCACCGAAACCTCGGATGCTGAAGCGTAGCCGCCTATCGGGCGTGGTGACATGCCCGGCCGAGCCCCACCGCGGAGCCGAACCGATACGCCCTACTTTCTACTAACACAGCTATCAACTGGTTCACGTCGGTCGCGCAGTCGCGCCGAGTGACATGGACGCACCGGCCGGTGACTCGGCCCGGTGCGTCGGGGCAGCAGGAATTCCGGGCCGGTGCGGGCCGTCCGCGCTCAGCCCCGGTGCTTGCCGAGGACGAGATGGGCGAGGCGGTCCAGTGATTCGTTGTTGCGCGGCCGCAGCAGCAGCGCCTGCGCCGGGTCGGGGGCGAACCGGCCCAGACCCGCCGTGGCGCGCTCGGCCATCCGGACCTCGGTGACGCCGTCCTCGACCTCGGTCAGCTCCAGGTGAATGGTCGCCGCGCCGAACGGCCACAGCCGCGCCTCCAGATCTAGGGTGTGCGGCGGGTCGGCGGCCAGGACGACGGTGGTGTCGCTGACCAGCAGCGGCCACGGCCCGACGCTGTGGTGGATGCGCGCGCCCGGCGCGGGCCATTCGCGGTCCACATCGCGAATGTGGGACGCGCCCACGACCCAGTTGGTGTAGGACCAGCCGTCGGCGAGCACTTCGAACACCGCACTCGGCGGTACCGGTATCCGGGTTTCGACTTCGGTCATCTGCACGTCGCTTTCGTCCTCGATGCCGCCATTGCACTGTCCTGGCTCGGCCGGTGGCCTAGGGTCCGACTACCGCGGACGACCCCGGTCAAACCCGTCTCGGCCGAGATGGTCATCGCGTGGGGTTACGGCGGCGGGTCCTGGGACTGATGCGTGGGCCGGCCGAGGCGCACGCCCAGGCGCGCGGGGTCGAGGGCGGCGGAATGCCCGCGCCGATCGGCCCGCATCGCGGCGGCGAGTTCGGCGCAGACGGCCGCGGCGTCGTATCGCGGCGACCAGCCCAGGTCCCGGCGGGCCCGCGTCGCGTCGACCAGGCGGGCCCGGTCGGCCAGAACCAGCCAGCCCGGATGCAGCGGCTGCAGGCCCAGCCGCCAGCTCGCCCGCGCCACCGCCAGGGCCGCCCGGCGTGGACAAGGCAGGCGGAATCCGCCGTACGAGTCGGCCAGCGCCGCGGCCGGCAGCACGGGTTCGGCGGCCAGATTGAACGCTCCCGACGCTCCCCGGCGGAGGATGAGGGCCACCCCCGCCGCGACGTCGTCGGCATGAACGAGCTGCAACCGCAGGTCTTTCCACAGCGGGACGGGCAGCCATCGGCGGCCGATGAGCGCGCGCGGCAGCCACGGCGGCAGCAACCAGCCGGCCAGCTCACCGGCGGCCTCGGCCTGCCCGATCCCGCACGGCCGGATGCGAGCGACCCGGATCGACGGCTCCCGCCGCTCGAACTCGTCCAGCTGCGCCTCGAGGTACACCTTGCCCAGGCTGTAGGCACTGCCGGGCACCCCACCCAGCGCCGCTCCCTCATCGACGGTCTGCCAACGCGGACCCGGCCGATAGGCCGCAGCCGACGAGGCACACACCACCTGCCGCACCCCCGCCGCGGCCGCGGCCCGCAACACCCGCGCACTGCCCCCGGCATTGGTCCGAGCCATCGGCGGATCGTCACGACGCGGATGCACAGCCCACGCCAGATGCACCACCGCGTCCGCCCCCGCACAGGCGGCGGCGAGTACGGGCGCCGACGCCGGATCACCGATATCGCAGGAGACCCAGCGCACATGCGTCTCCGGCTCCCGATCCACGGGCGGACCGCAGGCAAGCTCGCGAGTGGAGGCCCGACCACCAGGGGCTCGGGGCACGTGCGCATCCGAATCGCGATCGGGAGGCGGGCGGCGGCCGAACTCGGGCATGGACGCCCGATCACCACGGGCCCACCGCACGTGCGTGTCCGGATCGCGATCGGCGGGCGGGCAGCGGGCCGGGTCGGACGCCGGATCGCCACTACTGCCGCGGACTCGGTACCGGTCGGGATCAACGGGTGCGACGGGGGCCGGATCAGGCGTGGACGCCGGATCGCTGTCGCCTCGGTACCGGGGCGCGTGCGCTTCCCGATCCGACGGTGGGCAGCGACGGGCGATACCGACGAGTTCGTCGCCTGTTCCGGCCAGCGCGCGGATCAAGGCGGTGCCGACATTTCCGGTCGCGCCGGTGATCACGATTTTCATGCGTCCGCAGGTTCGGATCCGCCGCCCGTCACTGCCGGGGTGGGAGGGGCTCGAGGTGGACCACCTTCGTGGTGGTCATCTCGTCGAGAAGTTCCGGACCGTAGCCGTAGCCGGAGCCGGAGGCGCGCCGTGGGTGCGCCGCGCCGCCGGGTGCGCCGCCGAAGACGGCGTTGATCTTCACCGTGCCGACCGGCAGCGACCGCCACGCCCGCTGCGCGTGCTCCAGGGAGCCGGTGAGAACCGTTGCCGCCAAACCATATTCACCGTCGCACGCCTCACGCAGGCCGGTGTCGAAGTCGGGCACCACCCGCACGGGCGCGACGGGACCGAAGGTCTCCTCGCACAGCGCCCGCATCGCGGGCGTGCAGCCGGTGAGCACCGTCGCCGGGTAGACGCTGCCGGGGCCCTCCGGGATCTCCCCGCCCACAAGGACTTTCGCACCGTCGGCGACCGCCTCGCGGACCTGCGCGTGCACCTCGGCGCGCAGCCGCTCGTCGACCAGTGGCTGCGGGTCGAGGTTCCAGCGCTCGGCCCGGTCGCAGAGGGCGGCGAGAAATTCCTCCGCCACGTCGCGGTGGACGTAGAGCCGCTCGACCGAGACACAGATCTGCCCGGCATTGGCGAACGCCCCGAGCGCCGCCTGCTCAGCGGCCCACACCGGATCCACGTCGGCGTCGACCAGCAGCGGGTCGTTGCCGCCGTTCTCCAGGAGCGCCTTGGCCCCGGTGCGCGCGGCGGCCGCGGCGATACTGCTGCCGGTGCGGCTGCCGCCCACGTGCGCGATCACGTCCACCTCCGGCGATTCGGCCAGGGCCGCGCCCACCCGGCCGTCCCCGGGCACGGTCTGCACCACGCCGTGCGGGAAGTGCTCGGCGAGCAACCTGCCGAACAGCTCGCCCGTGCGCGGGCACCGTTCGCTGGGCTTGTGCACCACCGTGTTGCCGGTCACGAGAGCGGCGCCCAGCAGTCCCGAGGCGATGGCGACGGGATCGTTCCACGGCGTCAGCGCCAGCACCACGCCGCGCGGTTGCGGGATCATGAAATCCGTTGCGTCCCATTGGCCTTGCAGAGTCTTCCCGCGATGCACGGGCCCCAGCTCGGCGTACTGGTCGAGGGTGCCCGCACCGGCCAGCACGCCCTCGCGACCCGAGGCGGCGGGGCGGCAGGTCTCGCTCTCGAGGGTGGCGGCGAGTTCGCCCGCGTGTTCGCGCAGCGCGGCCGCCGCGGCGTGCAGCGCCCCGGCCCGGGCGGCCGGGGGTGTGCTCGCCCAGGCCGGCTGCACGGCGCGGGCGGTGCTCAGGACGGTTACCAGGTCGGCGTCGCCCGTCACCGAATCACGCTCGATGCGGGTCGCGTTGTCGATCTCGGTCATAGGCCCCGAGTACCCGCGTCTTCCCTGGTAAACATCCGCGCTCCGGGCGTCAGTGGGCGCGAGCCGCGGCGCGGAGCAGCCGCAGCACGGCCCGTTCGACGGCGGCCTGCCGGTCGTCGTCGGTGCGGGCGCGGCGAGATCGGCGCAGGGCCGCCGCGACCGTCTCGCCACGCTCCCACGCCTCGATCACGCGGGGATCGACATAGGAGTTGCGGGCCACGGTGGGGGTGTTGCCGAGCGCCTCGGCGACCTCGGTCATGACCTCGCGCACGGCGCTGGTGCGGCGGCGCCGGGAGCTCGGCAGTTCGGTCGCGGCGAGCGCGGCGGCGGCCAGCACGGTCGCCTGCCAGGTGCGGAAGTCCTTGGCGCTGTGCTCGTTTCCCACCAGTTCCTTGAACCGGGCATTGATGTCGTCGGAGTGCAGTTCGCGCAGCCGGTCGCCGTCGCGATACACCAGTAGCCGCCCGCTCGGGCAACGATTGCGGCGCAGCGCGCGCACGGCCCGCGCCAGGTCGGGTTCGACGATGCGCACCCGGCGGCGGAGGCCGCCCTTGGCGACATAGTCGAACAGCATCTCCGAACCGGACACCCGCACCTGTTCGCGCAGCAGTGTCGCGACACCGCGGGTGCCGTGCTCCTCCGCGTACTCCTCGCCGCCGACCCGGAACACGCCGCGATCGAGCAGTCCCAGCGCCACGGCCTCCACCCGCGGCCGGACCAGCCCCGTGCGGCGCAGGTCGCTACTCACCTGTTCGCGCAGGCCGGGCAGCTTCGCGGCCATGTCGAGCACGCGGTCGAACTTCTCCTCGTCCCGCTCACGGCGCCACTGCTCGTGGTAGAGGTACTGCCGCCGGCCCGCCGCGTCCACGCCCACGGCCTGGATGTGACCGTTGGGATGCGGGCAGATCCACACCTTCCGCCAGGCGGGCGGAATGGCCAGATCCTCGATGCGCCCGGTGGTTTCGGCGTCGAGGACCGGCGCGCCGTCGTCGTCCACATAGGAGAAGCCCCGGCCGCGCCGCACCCGGCGCACGCCGCGGCCGTACGGTGCACTGCGCCGCAACCGCATCGGACCACTCCTCTCGTCGCCGGTCCGGTGATACCCCGAGAAATCGTGTCCATGCCGGTGGATCCGCGTCCGCCCACCCGGCGGACCCCGCTGTACTCCCGCGCATGGCAGGCCCGTTCTTCGACGCGGCCGAGCGAGAACACCTTGCCGACCTCCTCGACCGGCTCGGTCCCGCTGCGCCGGCTCTCCTCGCTCCGTGGACGACTCGCGATCTCGCCGCGCCTCTCGTACTCCGCGAGCACGATTCCTTCGCCGGACCCGGGCTCGTCCTCCCCGGACCGTGGGCGCGCTTCGCCGAGCGCCGCCGGAAACTGCTGGCGCGCACGGACTTCCGCGAGCTGGTGGCCACATTCCGCACGGAGCCGCCGCGCGGATTCTTCCGGATCGACCGGGTGCGGCGGGTTCCCGCCTCAACGAATTCTTCGTCCACCACGAGGACGTGCGCCGGGCCAACGGGCGCGGCCCCCACACCAATCCGCCCGCGCTGGATGCGGCGTTGTGGCACAACGTATGCGGCACACCGTGGTTCCTCGCGCGCCGCCTGCGCGGCGCGGGCCTGGTGTTGGAGTGGACGGGCACGCCCGAGACCGTCCGGGCCCGCCGCGGCGAGCCCACGGCCCGTATCGCGGGAGCGCCGGGAGAGATCGTGCTCTACCTGTTCGGCCGCCGCCGCGCCGCGCAGGTGGAGGTGACCGGCCCCGCCGACGCGGTCGACGCCGTCCGCCGCACCCACTTCGGCATGTGACGCCTGCCGTCCCGTCGATCGCGCCGGACAACTTCGGCCGAGTGAGCGGCCGCCTCGGCTGTGACGGTGATGTTGCGAGCCATACCGCCGAAGATGGCGGCATGGAAGGGCGCGATGGCCTGCCAGTAGAGATGACCAGCCAGGCCGTGGGGTTGAAAGAGCGCACGTTGACGGTAACGCGCGCCGCCACCCTCCGGCGTGACGGACAGTTCCAGCCACGCTCGGCCGGGCAGGAGCATCTCGGCGCGCAGGCGCAGCAGGCGGGGGCGGTCGACTCGTTCGACCCGCCACCAATCCAGGGCGTCGCCCTCCCGCAGGCGTTCCGGGTCGCGCCGGCCACGCACCAGCCCGACTCCGCCGACGAGGCGGTCGATCCAACCACGCAACGACCACGCCAGCGGGAACGAATACCACCCGTTCGCACCACCGATCGCCTCGATCACGGTCCACACCGTTCCGGGGTCGGCACACGTATCTCGTTCGCGCACATCCTGGTACATGGATCCGCCCGACCACTCCGGATCGGTCGGCAGTGAATCCGACGCCGCATCGGGCAAATTCGCGTCCGACCAGCGAGTCGGCACGTCGAGTTCGCGAATGCGCCGCAACGCCAATTCCACCGCACGGCAGTACGATGTCGGTCCGCGGGGCGGGTCCGGAATGTACTCCGCGATCCGGTGATCCGCGCAGACGACGTCGTTGACGAGCGACTCCATCAGCGGTACCGCGATCGATCGGGGCACCGGCGTCACCAGGTTCACCCACTGCGCGGACAGCCACGGGGTCAGCACCGGAACGGGAACGATCAGCCGACGGGGCAGGCCCGCTACGGCCGCATAGCCACGCATCATCCCCGCGTAGGTCAGCACGTCCGGGCCACCGATGTCGAAGTTCCCCTCGAACCGCCCCGATACCTCGGCGGCACGAGTCAAGTAGTAGAGGACGTCCCGCACGGCGATCGGCTGGATGGCGTTGTGCACCCAACGCGGTGTCACCATCGCCGGCAGGCGCTCGGTGAGGTACCGCAGCATCTCGAAACTCGCCGACCCCGAGCCGATGATCACCGCGGCGCGCAGCACCACGACCGGCACCGGCCCGGCCGCGAGCACACGCCCGACCTCGGCGCGCGAGGCCAGGTGCCGCGACAACCGCTGCCCCGCCGGCACGATCCCGCCCAGATACACGATCCGCCGCACTCCCGCATCCGCTGCCGTCCGTGCCACCAGTTCCGCCGCCTCGCGGTCGACGGTGTCGAAATCCGATCGTGTCAGCGAATGCACCAGGTAATAGACGATCTCCTGCCCGGCCATGGCGCGCCGTACGTCCGCGGCGACCGTGACGTCACCGCGGATGATCTCGACCTGGTCGCGCCACGGCACCTCGTCCAGTTTGCCAGGACTGCGCACGAGAGCCCGGACGGTATGCCCGGCTGCCACCAACTCGGGAACCAGGCGCCCGCCGATATAGCCCGTCGCACCGAAGACAACGCACTCCATGACACACCGCCTTTCGTCGAACCATGCGCTTCGGACAACGTCAACTATCGCAGTCCGCTCGTCTGCGGTCAGCAGGTTGCATCATTTATGCATCGTTTCATGTAACATGGGCGACCTACACCGCGTCAGACCGTTTCCGCGATCCGAGGAGCCCTCGTGAGTGTCGCCGCCTTCCGCCCCGACCGGTCGGCCTGTCTCGCAGGGGATTTCGCGCACCGAGGTTCGGACACCACGGAGTCGACGCGCCAGTGGCGAGCCACCGTGCGGGCCCATGTCCTCGCCGAACTGGAGACGTTCCTGACCCGGAACCACATCGCTCCCGTCCGCGACATCGCCGTGCACGACATCGCGCGGCAGTATGTCGGCCGCGGAAAATGCCTGCGCTCGACTTTCATGTATCTGGGCTGGCTGTGCGGCGCCGACGCCGACGCGGCCGCTCTGCGCGCCGCCGCCGGCCTCGAACTGGTGCACGCGTTCGCACTGATACAGGACGACGTGATGGATGCGGCACGGCTACGACGCGGCGAGCCGGCCGCTCATGTGCGCTTCGCCGCCCGGCATCGGCGCGCGGATCTGCCCGGCGACGCGCACCGATTCGGCGAGTCCGCTGCCACACTGGTAGGCGACATCTGCCTGGTATGGGCGGAGAAGATGCTGCGCGACAGCGGGGTCGACCGCACCGCCCTGGATCGGGTGTGGCCGCAGTACGACGCCATGCGAGTCGAGTTGGCGGTCGGGCAGTTCGCCGACCTGCTCAACGACGCCCGCGCCGAACCGGGCCTCGGCGCGGTGCTCGCCGTAGCGCGGGCGAAATCGGGCAACTACACCGTGCGCCGACCGCTGGAGATGGGCGCCGCGATGGCAGGGTGCGACGAGCGGACACGCACGGCGCTGGGCCGATACGGATGCGTGGTGGGCGAGGCGTTCCAGCTCCGCGACGACATCCTCGGTGCCTTCGGCACCGCCGAGGTGACCGGTAAGCCCGGCGACACAGACCTGGGCCAGCGCAAGGCCACCACGGTGGTCGTCGCCGCCTTGGAGTTGGCCGACGCAGCGGCCCGGCGCGAACTGCGCACTCTGCTGGCCACGCCGGAGCTCGACACGGCCGCGGTCGCACGGCTGCGCACGCTCATCGCCGCGACCGGCGCTCGCGAGCACATCGAGGCAATGATCAGCGACCGCACTGCCGAGGCGCGGCGCATCGTCGCCACCGCCTGCCTGCCCGAGCCGCAGCGGCACCTGCTCGACGGCATGATCCGCATCTGCACCACCCGTGAAATGTGAGGAGAAGGGAGTGCGATGCGCACGACCATCGGCCGATCCGACCACGTCGTCGTAGTCGGAGCCGGATTGGCCGGCCTGTCGACCGCGCTGCATCTGGCCGGCCGGGGCCGGGAGGTCACCGTGATCGAACGGGAGGCCGTGCCGGGCGGCCGGGCCGGACGCGCCGACATCGCGGGCTACCGCCTCGACACCGGGCCAACGGTGTTGACGATGCCGGACCTCATCGAAGATGTATTCGCCGCCGTCGGCGAGCGAATGCGAGATCACCTGACCCTGGAACCGGTCGATCCGGCGTACCGGGCCCACTTCGCCGACGGGCGACAGCTGGCGGTGCATGCCGACCGCGATCGCATGGCCGCCGAGGTCGCCGACTTCGCCGGAAGCGCCGAGGTATCCGGTTATCTTCGGTTGCGGGAGTGGCTGATTCGCCTCTACCGCGCGGAGTACGACCACTTCCTCGCCACGAACTTCGATTCGCCGTTGTCGATGCTGACTCCCGCGCTCGGGCGCTTGGTGGCACTGGGTGGCTTGCGCCGCTGGGATCGTGCCGTGTCCGCCCACCTCGCCGATCCCAGTCTGCGCCGGGTATTCACCTTTCAATCGCTGTACGCCGGGGTCGCCCCGAGGCAAGCGATGGCCGCCTACGCGGTCATCGCCTACATGGACACGGTCGGTGGCGTCTACTTCCCGCGCGGTGGCATGCGTGCGCTGCCGGACGCCCTGGCCGGCGCAGCGCGATCCGCCGGCGTCCGTATCCGGTACCGGACCACCGTCAGCGCACTGGACCGCCGCGGCTCCCGCGTCCATGCGGTCGAAACCGATGCGGGCGAACGGATCGCCTGCGACGCGGTGGTATTGACGACAGACCTACCCGACTCCTACCGCCTTCTGGCGCACCGGTCACGACGGCCGCTACGGCTCACGGCCGCACCCTCGGCGGTGGTCCTGCACGTCGGCTGCGCGCGTACGCCCGGCACGGCGCACCACTCGCTGCTGTTCGGACAGGCGTGGGAGCACACGTTCCGCGACCTCATGCGGGACGGACGTGTGATGCGGGACCCGTCGCTGCTCGTGACTCGCGCGACCGCCGGAGATCCGGCGCTCGCCCCGCCCGGCCGGGACCTGCTGTACGTGCTGGCGCCGACACCGAATCTTTCTCGCGCACCGATCAATTGGGACCGCTACGCCCCCGCCTACGCCCAGGAGATACTGGCCACCGTCCGCCACCGGCTCCCCGGCGCACTGCCCGACGCGGAGTTGCTGCGTGTCACGACACCGGCCGACTGGGCACGCCGCGGCATGCCGGCCGGTAGCCCCTTCGCCCTTGCCCATACCTTCGCCCAGACCGGACCCTTCCGGCCCGCCAACCTGATTCGCGGACTGGACAACGCCGTGCTGGCCGGTGGTTCGACGGTTCCGGGCGTCGGCATTCCGCCCGTCCTGATCTCCGGGCGGCTGGCCGCCGACCGGATCACCGGTCACAGCTCCGCCCTGCCCACTCCTGCCCGTTGATCGGAAGTCCATGTCTCCCACCGTGACTCTGCCCAACCACCCCACGGATCCGCGGCTGCGCCGTTCCTATCGCGCCTGCCGCGCGCTCAACGCCCGCCACGGCAGAACCTTCTTCCTGGCGACCCGCCTGCTGGCGCCCGATCAGCGGCCCGCCGTGCATGCCCTGTACGGGTTCGCCCGCAGGGCCGACGATATCCTCGACGACCTCACCTCCGCCGCCGCCCCCGATGACCGCGCGGCGCGACTGAACGAGCTCGCCGGGCATTTCCGCAGCCGCACGGCGGACGCCGACCCGGTACTGCCCGCCGTCCTGCATACCGCGCGGAGGTTTCGGATTCCCGACGTGCTCTTCGACTCGTTCCTGGCCTCGATGCGCATGGACCTGACGGTCACCGACTACCCCGACCGGCCGGCGCTCGACCGGTATATCCATGGATCGGCCGAGGTGATCGGGTTACAGGTGCTGCCGGTGCTGGGCGTCGCGGCACCGCTCGAGGAGGCCGCGCCGTACGCCGCGGCGCTGGGAAAGGCGTTCCAGCTCACCAACTTCCTCCGTGACGTGAACGAGGATCTCGCCCGCGACCGGGTGTACCTGCCCGCCGATGAACTGGCCGGACACGGCGTGGACCGGGATCTACTGCAGTGGTGCCAGGCCCATCGGCGAACGGATCCGCGGGTCCGTCGCGCCCTTGCCGACCAGCACGCTCGCACCCGTGAAATCTATGCCTACGCCGGCCGGGGAATCGACTTGCTCGCGCCCCGGTCCCGGCCCTGCGTATCCGCGGCGCTGACGCTCTATTCCGAAATCCTCGATCGCATCGAGGATCTGGACTTCGACGTTTTCGTCCATCGCGCCCGCGTGAGTGCCGCGCGGCGCGCGGCCGTCGGTCTCCACGGATTCGTCCAGGCGCGGCGACTCGGAACGTCACCGTTCGCGCGACAGCGATCGGACGCGGGTCACTAGCGGTCGCCGTGCGCACGCAGTTCCGCGAGGGCCAGCTCGGAGGTGTTCACCAGTTCCTCCGCCTCCTCGTCGGTGCCGACCATCGGCTGCGAGCCCTTCAGCGGCAGCAGCGACGACTCCTTCAACACCAGCGCCGCCAGCACGCCGAGAAGACCGGACCCGATCAGGTAGTAGGCGGGCACCATCAGATCGCCCGTGCCATTCACCAAGGCGGCGTTGACAAGTGGCGTGGTGCCGCCGAACGCCGAGACCGCGATGTTGAACGAGATCCCCATGGCGCCGTAGCGCACCGCGGTCGGGAAGAGCGCGGGCAGCGTGGCGGCGCTCGGTCCGGCGAAACCGGCCAGCAGCGCCGCCAGCAGCAGCGTGCCCGTCAGCGGCAGCGCCCAGCCATCCTGGCGGATCAGCACGAAACACGGGTAGGCCAGCAGCACCTGGGCCACGGCCGCGGCCAGGAACACCGGCCGCCGCCCGAAGCGGTCGCTGGCGCGGCCCACGAAGGTGATCAGCAGCACCACCAGCCCCATCGCACTGAGCACCAGCAGGTCGGAATAGGTGGCGGACCGGTGCAGCGATTCGGTCAGATAGGTCGGCAGATAGGCCGTGACCATGTAATTGGTGACGTTGTAGAGCAATACCAGCCCGATGCAGATCAGCATGGCACGCCAGTGCCGGGTGAAGATCACCGCGATCTCGCCCGACCGGCTGGTGCCCGCCTCCTGTTCGGCCAGCTCGCGATCGTGTGCGTCCAACTGCTCCTGATAGGCCGGAGTGTCCTCGAGTTTCAGCCGGACGTACAGTCCGATGACACCGATCGGCCCGGCGATCAGGAACGGCAGCCGCCACGCCCACGCCTCCAGGGTGTCCTCCCCGAGGGTCGCGGTGAGCAGGGTGACCAGGCCCGAACCGGCGGCATACCCGACGAAGGTGCCGAAATCCAGCCAGCTGCCGAGGAATCCACGCCGGCGGTCCGGCGAGTACTCGGCGATGAAGGTGGTCGCGCCGCCGTATTCGCCGCCGGTGGAGAAGCCCTGCACCATCCGGCAGATCAGCAGCAGGATGGGCGCGGCGATGCCGATCGTGCCGTAGCCGGGGATGAAGCCGATCGCGAAGGTGCTCGCGGCCATCATCAGCATGGTGGTGGCCAGCACCTTCTGGCGGCCGATCCGGTCACCCAGCGGGCCGAAGTACAGCCCGCCCAGCGGCCGGACCAGAAACGCCGCGGCGAAGGTGGTGAACGAGGCCAGCACCTGCACGCCCGCACCGACCTCCGGGAAGAACACCTTGCCGATGACAACCGCGAGATAGCTGTAGACGCCGAAGTCGAACCACTCCATGCAGTTTCCCAGCGCGGCGGCGACCACGGCACGTTTCAGCATGCCCGCGTCGACCACCGTGATGTCCCGCAGCGCCAGCGGACGGCCGCGGCGGCGTAGGCGCCGGATGGCATCCACGCGCACGTGACGAGGCAGGGCCTGCAAGACCTCACGTGCCGATCGGCGTCCGCTGTCCTGTTCCATCGCCGCACTCCCTGTTCCGGAAGGATCGTGCTCTGCCGCTACCAGCATCGAATCGTATGTGTGCTGAGCGTTTGCCCGATGCAGGCGCACCAGAGGCGCACCGGCATTGGGCGCGGGACTGGCTACGATCGTCGCGATGCACACCGATCTGATGTTCGATTCGCTGGACGGGCTGTCCGTGGGCGACGCGCTCGGCGCGGAGTTCCCGATCCTGCGCCGATCACTGTCGGATATTCGCGCCGGCGAGCTCGGGGAGCGGGAGTGGCGATGGACCGACGACACTCAGATGGCCTGTACCGTCATCGCCGAACTGCACCTGCGCGGCGGAATCGATCCGGACCGGCTGGCCCGCGCGTTCGCCGATCGCTTCGAGGCGCACCGCGACTACGGCTTCCTCACCGTCGACACCTTGCGCCGGATCCGGGACGGGGTGCACTGGCGAGAGGCGGCCGGGGCCGCTTACGACGGCCAAGGTTCCTGCGGCAACGGCGCGGCCATGCGGGTCGCTCCGCTCGGCGCGTGCTACGCCGGTGATCCGGAAACGATTGCGGCCGAGGCGGTCCGGTCGGCAGAGGTGACGCACCGGCATCCGGAGGGAGTGCGCGGCGCGGTCGCGGTGGCGCTCGCCGCCGGTGCGGCCGCGCGCAACCGCCTCGGCGGCACGCGGCCCGCACCCGCCGAGTTCATCACCGAGATCCTCGGCCATCTCGAGGACGGCGAGACGACCCGGTCGATTCGCCACGCCCGCACCCTCCTCGGGACCTCGGCCGAGCGGGCCGCGCACGAACTCGGCAACGGCTCCCGGGTCACCGCGCAGGACACGGTGCCGTTCGCGATCTGGGTCGCCGCAACACATCTGGACGACTACCCCACCGCGATCACCACGTGCATCGCGGCCGACGGGGACATCGACACCACCAGCGCCATCGTCGGCGGGATCGTCGCCGCCCACACCGGTACCGGCACGGTCACGGGAGTCCCACGGGCGTGGCTCGCCGCCCGGGAACCGCTGCCCGCCTGGCTCGACGCGGCCCGGCGGACGCGGCCGCGCGGATCGGCCCGGCCGGGCCGGCTGCGGCGGTGGCTGTCGGGCGGGTCGTAGCCGGGCGTTTCGGGCGGATCGTGATCTCCTCGAGACCTTCTGGGCCGCGCGAGATGACAGGCTATTCCCGAGCGTCGGGATCGACGTTCGCACCGAGCACGGCCGTCACGACCGGGTTCCGCACGTCAGGGCCGATCGCCGCGCACCGGGAGATCGGGTGACGGACGGTACGGCCGAGGCAGGCTCGGCGATGTGGCTACCTGACCGATGCGGAAGGGTCGGTGATCGATGAGCAGTGCCTTCGCCTTCGCGGACAACGAAGGCGAGCCGGACGACGATCTCGCATCGCGCTGGCTCGACACCTATCTCGACCTCGAGCGTTCCGCCTCGCTCATCCGCTGCTACGCACCCGGCATGATTCCCGGTCTGTTGCAGACCGCGCAGTACACCAGAGAGGTTCTCGCGATCGCGGACCCGGACCACGCCACCGGACCGCATCCGCAGCTCGCCGCGCTGGAACAGCGTAAACAGCTGCTGGCCCGGTCGAATCCGCCGCGCCTGTGGATCGTGCTCGAGCAGGCCGCGCTGCGCCGCCAGCTCGGCAGCCACCAGGCGTGGCGCGAGCAGCTCGACCATCTGGCCCACATCGCCGCCCGGCCCGGTTTCAGCGTGCAGATCATGCCCGACCACGCCGCCGGGCCGATCATCAGCACCGTGCCGTTCACGGTCTTCCGATTCGCCGCCACCCATCGCGGCGATATCGTGCACGTCCCGCACGCCACCGGCGCCGCGTTCCTCGACGGCCGCCGCGAGATCGACGCGTACCACGAGATCTGGAATCGCCTGTGCATCAATGCCCTCGGCCCCGAACGGACCAGCGACATCGTGGCGGCGGCGGCCGCGGGAGCTACGCTGTAGCGCTCCCGGGCCGGCGAATTGTCACGGCAGTGCCTCGACGGCGGTGCGCGGGTCGCGGGCGAGGGCGGTGAGCAGGGCGCGCAGGTCCGCGCCGATCGCGGCGATCTGTCGTTCGTCGAAAACCTCTGGCAGATAACCGAATCGGATGCGGAGGGCGGCACTCGGGTCGATGGTGAGCGTCAGCGGGTAGTGAGTGGCGTCGTGTAGTTCGATGCGGGTGCCGGTGCCGCCGTTGAGGGTGGCGGCGGCCGCGGCGAGGCCCGCGGTGTCGATCGGGTACGACTCGTAGACGAGCACCGTGTCGAACAGCAGGTCTCGTTGCCCGGCGGCGGCGTGGATGTCGGTCAGGCCGAGATGGTGGTGCTCGATCAGGTCCGCCTGTTCGGCCTGCACGGCGCAGACCAGCGTCGCCATCGGCAGACCGGGGTCGAACCGCACTCGCACGGGCACGGTGTTGATGCACAGGCCGACGATGGATTCGACGCCGGGCAGCTCGGCGGGGCGGCCGGACACGGTGGCGCCGAACACCACATCCGTGCGATCGCAGCGGCGGCCCACCAGGACCGCCCAGGCGGCTTGCACCATGGTGTTGACCGTGACACCGAGGTCGGCCGCGGTCGCGGTGAGCGCGGCCGTGGCGCCGGGGTCGAGGGCCCATCGGTATTCGGCGGTGCCGGTGAGTGTGCGGCCGCGCGCGGCGGGCGCGATCAGCGTCGGTGCGGTCACGCCGTCCAGTGCCCGCCGCCAGGCCGCGGCGGACGCGGCCGAGTCGCGGTGGTGGTTCCACGCGAGATAGGAGCGGAACGACGCCCCCGGGGGCGGCAGCGGATCATCGGAGGCGTAGAGCGCCAGCAGATCTCGCAGCACCAGCGGCACCGACCAGCCGTCGAGCAGGATGTGGTGGTAGGTCGCGATCAGCACATGGTCCGCACCGGCGACGCGGGCGAGGGTGAACCGCAGCAGCGGCGGTGCGGCGAGGTCGAAGCGGCGGGCGCGTTCCCCGGCCACGAGTTCGGCGAGGTCGGCCTCGGTGGCCGGTTCCGTTTCGTACCAAGGCAACTCGACCGTTTCGGGCACCACCTGCCGGGGCGCGCCGGAACTGTCGGGGACGAAGGCCGCGCGCAGATTCGGGTACCGCCGGAGCATCTCGTACGCCGCGCGGCGGAGCCGGTCGCGGTCCACCGGCCCGCCGATCCGCAGGATGGCCTGCACGTTGTAGACGTCGATCGCGCCGTGGCCGGTGCGCGCCGGGTCGGCCAGGACCGCGTGGAAGTACAGGCCCGCCTGCAGCGGCGCGGGCGGCCAGACATCGGTCAGGCGGCCGTAGTCGCGCTCCCATCGGATGATGTCGGCGCCGGCCACCGGGGTCAGGGGGAAATCGGAGGGGGTGTGCCCGCCCGCGTGCGGGGTACCGGCGTGTGCGGCGAGCGCGCCGAGCGCGGTCACCCACAGGTCGGCCAGCTCCGAGACATCCGCCGCGTCGAGAAGCGTTGCCGGATAGGTGAATCCGGCGTGCAGCCGAGTGCCGGTGATGATCGCGTTCACGTCGAGGGTGGCGGCGGCGGGCAGGTCGGGGTCCGCGGCGCCGGTCGGGGCCGCGAGTACTCCGGCGCCACGGTCGTCGACTCGGCCCAGATAGTTGAAGGCGACCTGGCCGGGCATCGGTCCCGGCAGTTGTTCCGCGGTGTCGGGGTTCAGGTAGCGCAGCAGCCCGTAGCCGATGCCGTGGTCGGGGATGGCGCGCAGCTGCTCCTTGACCGCCTTGAGCACCGCCCCGGCCGCGTCGGAACCGGCGTGCGCGGCCTCGACATCGAAGCCGGTGAGGTCCAGTCGCACCGGATAGAGGGAGGTGCACCACCCGACCGTGCGGGACAGGTCCGCGCCCGGCGCGAGCTGTTCCTCGCGGCCGTGGCCCTCCAGTCGCAGCAGCGTCACCGGTGCGTGCACGCCGCGTCGCGCGCGCCAGCGGGTCAGCGCCACGGCCAGGCCGCAGACCAGGATCTCGTCGACACCGGCGTGGAACAGGCCGGGCACGACCCGGGTCAGGGTGTCGGTCACGGCATCGTCCACCGTGACCGCCACCGTCGACGTCCGTGCCGCGACATCCACGTCCGGGTCGAGCGGACGGTGCCCGAGCAGCGGATCCGGGGTGGCGCACAGGCGCCGCCACAGGCCGAGTTCGGCGATGCGGTCGGGTGCGTGGGCCGCGTCGACCAGCGCGTGCGCCCATCGCCGCATCGAGGTGCCCGGCGGATCCCATTGCGGTACCGCGCCTTCGGTGACCGCTGCCAGGGCGGTGAAGAAGTCGGGAATCAGGATTCGCCACGAGACGCCGTCCACCGCGATGTGGTGCGCGCAGATGATCAGCCGATCCGGGACGCCGGGGTCACCGGACACCAACCGCACGAACCGCACCACGACACCCGCCGCCGGGTCGAGGCGGTCGAGCGCGGCGTCGAATTCCGCCGCGGCAACGGATTCGGCTGTGTGCTCGGTGATCTCGCACACCCGCACCAGCTCCGCGGCAGCGATCGTGCCCGGCGGCGCGGTGTTGAGCCGCCACTCGCCCGCCCCGTCGCGAGACAACCGGCTACGCAGCATGTCGTGGCGGTCGATGAGCGCGGTGACAGCGGCGACCAGGGTGTCGTGGCCGATGCCCGCCGGCAGTTCGATGGTGAGGCTCTGGTTGACGCGGCGGAAGCTGCCGCCGCGTTCGGTCAGCCAGCGGACGGCGGGCGGGAGCGGGAGTTCGCCGACGCCGCCACCGGGCAGCTCCGCCAGCCGCGCCGCCGGTTCGTCCGCCGATGTCCGTGCCGCGGCGGCGATTCCGGCCACCGTACGGTGTTCGAAGATCTCCCTGGGGGTGAGGTGCAGCCCCGCCGCTCGTGCGCGGGTGGCGAGCTGGATCGAGGTGATGCTGTCGCCGCCGAGTGCGAAGAAGGAGTCGTCGGGGCCGGGCCGGTCGATGCCGAGGACCTCGGCGAACACGTCCGCCACCACCCGCTCGGCCGGTGTGCGGGGCGCCTGCGCCGAGCGCGGGCGGAAGACCGGATCGGGCAGGGCCGCCCAGTCCAGTTTGCCGTGGGCGGTCAACGGCAGCGCGTCGAGCGGCACGATGGCCGCTGGCCGCATGTACTCCGGAAGCCGTTGCGCCACATGGTCGTCCAGGACACCCGGGGCCAGCTCGTCGGACACCACGTAGGCGACCAGTCGCGATACCCCGGCCCCGGCCCGAGCGACGACGGCGGCCTGCGCCACCGCGTCGTGCTCGAGCAGCGCGGCCTCGATCTCGGCCGGTTCGATCCGGTAACCGCGGACCTTCACCTGGTCGTCGCCGCGTCCGAGGTATTCGAGCTGACCGTCGGCGGTCCAGCGGGCCAGGTCGCCGGTGCGGTACAGCCGCGTGCCGGGCGCGCCGAAGGGGTCGGCCACGTAGCGGGACGCGGTGGCCGCCGGGCGCGCGTGGTAGCCGCGCGCCAGCTGATCTCCGGCGAGGTAGATCTCGCCCGGCGCACCGACCGGAGCGGGGCGCAGACGCGAATCCAACACCCGCACAGTCGTTCCCGGCAGGCCACGGCCGACGAGACTGCCCCGCGCCGCGCCGGCGGTCGCCGGGTCCACCGCCAGGTGCGTGGCGTGCACCGTCGCCTCGGTGATGCCGTAGAGGTTCGACAGCCGCGGTCCGTTCGCGGGCCGGGCGTCGTACCACGCTCGCAGCCTGCGCAGGTCCAGGGCCTCGCCGCCGAGCACGACGTGCCGCAGCGCGGACCCGGTCGCCTCCTGGCCGAGCAAGGTGTAGAACGCGGACGGAGTCTGGCTGAGCACCGTGACGCGTTCGCGTTCGAGCAGTTCGCCGAATTCCGCCGGGGAGCGGGTGCGGCCGTGGTCCACCACGACGAGGGTGCCGCCGGAGGCGAGTGCGCCCCACATCTCCCATACCGAGAAGTCGAAGGCGTGGGAGTGGAACATCGTCCACACGTCGGTGGGCCCGATGTCGAGCAGGGCTCGGGTGGCGGTGAGCATCGCGACCACATTGCGGTGCGTGACGGATACGCCCTTCGGGCGGCCGGTGGAGCCGGAGGTGTAGAGCACGTAGGCGACGTTGTCCGGATTCGGCACGGCACACGCGGCATCTGTTGCCTCGCCGAGGTTGTCGAGAAGCAGGATCGGCCGGTCACCCTCCGGCAGCGCGGCGCGGTCGGCTGTCGTCGTCA
The DNA here is from genome assembly GCF_014466955.1 of Nocardia wallacei. Lineage (NCBI taxonomy): Bacteria > Bacillati > Actinomycetota > Actinomycetes > Mycobacteriales > Nocardiaceae > Nocardia > Nocardia wallacei. The sequence continues at coordinate 4,032,928 of NZ_AP023396.1, forward strand.
CCACGGCAGCCGGATTCGTCTCCGCCAGAACGAATTCCAGGCGCCGCGCCGGGTTGGCGAGATCGAGCGGCACGTAAGCCGCTCCTGCCCGCAATACCCCCAGGATCGCCACGATCAACTCGGCGGAACGCGAGATACCCACGGCGACCAGAGATTCCGCGCCGACTCCCGCCACGGCCAGTACCCGCGACAGCGCCGCGGAGGCCCGGTCCAGGTCACGGTAGGTCAGCGTGCGGGAGCCGTGTCGCACGGCGACGGCGTCCGGGCGCGCGGCGGCCTGCGTCTCGAACAGGGCGGCGAGCGTGGTGGCGGGCACCGGCCGCGCGGGCCGCTGCCAGCTCTCCAGCAGCTGCCGCTCGTGCGCGCCGAGCGGGTCCAGATCCGCCACGGCCGCATCGGGGTTCGCGGCGATCGCGAGCAGTATCCGCTCCAGCCGCTCACCCAGCCGGGCGGCGGTCGATTCCGCGAGCAGGTCCGGCCGCCGGCTCGTCAGCAGATGCAGCCGGTCGGACTGCCGGGCGGTGAGCGTCAGCGCGTAGTGGGTCGCCTCGCGGGAACGCAGCCCGGCGATGCCGAGTCCGGCGCTGGTCGCGGCATTCGCGCGCAACCGCGCCGCATCGAACGGGTAGGACTCGACGACCAGGAGGGTGTCGAACAGCCCACGCTCGCCGGCGGCGCGGCCGGGCACGGTGGCGAGGATGTCGGGCAGCCCGACATGCTGGTGCGGCGCCAGCTCGAACTGTTCGCGCTGGATACGGCGCAGCAGTGCGCGCACCGGCTCGCCCGGCTCGGTCCGCACCCGGACCGGGACGGTGTTGATGAACAACCCGACCATGGATTCCACATCCGCCAACTCGGCCGGTCGGCCCGAGACGGTGGTGCCGAACACGATGTCCGTCCGGTCGGTCAGCCGGGCCAGCAGGATCGCCCACGCGGCCTGCAGCAGCGTGTTCATGGTGATCTCGAGTTCGGCCGCCAGCCGCGAAAGCCGTTGTGTCCGCGCCGCGTCCACCACGTACTCGTGTTCGGAGGGCAGCACCGACGCGGTGCGCGCCCGTGCGTCCCCCGCCAGCAGTGTCGGCTCGGACACTCCCGACAGCGCGTCCGCCCAGGCGCGCACGGAGTCCGTAACATCATGGCGGGCAAGCCATTCGACATAATGGCGGTAGGGTCGCGGCGGGTCGAGCACGGCGCCGGCGTAACCGGCGACGAGTTCTCGCAGCAGCAGCGGGATGGACCAGCCGTCGAGCAGCAGATGGTGATAGGTGACGACCAGCTGGGTGCGGCCACCGCCGAGGCGGGCCAGCAGGAACCGGAGCAGCGGCGGTCGCGCGAGATCGAACGGCGTGGCCCGTTCGGCGTCGAGGACACGTTCGTGCGCACCGTCCGGCGACTCGACCAGATCCAGTTCGCGCCATGGCAATACGGCGTCGGCGAGCACGAGTTGGACCGGCGCACCGGAGGCGTCGACGGTGAAGGCGGTGCGCAGGTTCGGGTGCCGCTTGAGCACCGCGGCAGCGGCCGATCGCAGTCGGTCGGCGTCGACGGTCCCGTCCAGGGTCAGTACCAGTTGCACGGTGTGGACGTCCACCGCGCGGGGGTCGAACAGCGCGTGGAACATCATGCCCGCCTGCAACGGCGACACCGGCCACACCTCGGTCAGGGCGGGGTAGCGCCGCTCCCAGGTCTCGATATCGCCCTGAGTGACGGTGACGAGCGGGAAGTCCGAGGGGGTGTGCCCGCCGCGGGTCCGGGGGTCGCGGGCGTGCCGCGCGACGGCCACCAGCGCCTCGCGCCACAACCCGATCAGCTCGCCGCCCGCCGCCTCGTCGAACAGCGTGCGCGCGTAGCCGATGCTGGTGCGAAGCCGGTCGCCGAGCACGATCGAGTCCACCTCGACCGCGCCCAGCGCGCCCCGCCGCGCGTCGGGCCGGATCGGCAGCGTCCCGAATTCGGGCGAGGGCAGCCAGCCGAGACCCGACAGCTCGGCCGGAATGTCGACGCCGGTGATGTGCCCGAAATAGTTGAACGAGATCTCGCCCGGCTCCTCGCGCGGCAGCCTCGCGGCCGTCTCCTCGTTCAGGTATCGGAGCAGGCCGTATCCGAAACCGTTGTGCGGTACGGCCCGCAGCTGTTCCTTGACGGCGCGCAGCGCGTCGCCCACGGCCGGGCCGCCGGCGAAGGCGTCGTCGAGATCCACGCCGGTGAGGTCGAGCCGGGCGGGCACGATCGAGGTGAACCAGCCGACGGTGCGGGACAGGTCGGCGCCCGGCACCGCGTCCTGTTCGCGGCCGTGGCCTTCCAGCCGCAGCAGCACCGATCGTTCGCCGATACCGCGCCGCGACCGCCAGCGGACGACCGCCAGCGCGAGCGCGGTCAGCAGCGCGTCGGCGACGCGGGCCCGGTAGCGGCCGGGTATCGCGGTGAGCAGCGCGGCGGTGTCGCGTTCGTCGAGTTCGATCGCGGTGTGCGCCACGTTCGCGGCGAGGTCCCGGCTCGGATCGAACGGGCGGTCGCCGAAGGCCGGGGCGGGGCCCTCGACAATGCTTCGCCAGACCGGCAATTCGGCGCTCCGGTCGTCATCGCGCGCAGCCTCGACCAGGGCGTGCGCCCACGCCCGCATGGAGGTGCCGACGGCGGGCAGCACGGGGGCGGCGCCCGCCGACACGGCCGCCCACGCGGCGACGAAGTCGGGCAGCAGTACTCGCCAGGACACGCCGTCGACGGCGATGTGGTGCGCGGCGACGATCAGCAGGCCCGGCGACCGCGTGGATCTCGGCGTCAGCCAGACGAAACGCAGCACCGCGCCGGTCGCCGGGTCGATCCGGTCGACCGCGGCGTTCAGCTCGGCCGTGGCGAACGCCGTCAGCTCCGCGCCGGTGAGGTCGTCGTGGACGACATGATCGATGAGCGTGTCGACGTCGACGCTGCCGGGCGGGGCGACGGTCAGCCGCCACTCCCCCGTGGCGTCGCGGTACAGCCGCGATCGCAGCATGTCGTGCTGGTCCACGACCGCGGTGATGGTGGAAACCATTGCGGCGCGGTCGATCCCGTCGGGCAGCTCCAGGGTGAGCGACTGGCAGAAGCGGCCGAAGTCGCTGCCGCGCTCGACCAGGAACCGGATCACCGGGGTGAGCGGCAGGTCGCCCACGCCGCCGCCGGGCGGTTCCGCGAGCCGGGGCGCGTCCCCGTCCGCGACCGCGGCGACGGCGGCGAGCCGGGCGACGGTGCGGTGTTCGTACACCTGCTGTGCGGTCACCGCGATGCCGCGCGAGCGTGCGCGTGACACCAGCAGAATCGACATGATGCTGTCGCCGCCGAGGGCGAAGAAGGATTCGTCGACGCCGACGGTGTCGCGGCCGAGCACCTCGGCGAACACACCGGCCAGAGTGCGTTCGGTCGCGGTGCCGGGCGCCCGGAAGGCCACCGGCTCGGCGGCCGGTTCGGGCAGTGCGGCCCGGTCCACCTTGCCGGACCGGTTCAACGGGAACTCGTCGAGCACGACGATCCGCGACGGCACCAGGTGTCCCGGCAGGGTCTCGCGCAGCCGCCGTTCCAGCGCCTCGGGATCGAGGTGGTGCCCGGCCGCGGCCGTGACATAGGCGACCAGGCGCTCGGAGCCCGCCGTGGCGCGCACGACGACGACCGCGCGGTCGACCTGTTCCTGTTCGGCCAGGACCGCCTCGATCTCGCCGAGCTCGATGCGAATGCCGCGCAGTTTCACTTGGAAGTCGGTGCGGCCCAGGTATTCCAGCTCGCCGTGCCCGGTCGAGCGCACGATGTCGCCCGTCCGGTACAGCCGCCCGCCGGGCGTGCCGAACGGGTCGGCGACGAACCGTCCGGCGGTCGGGCCGGGATGCTCGGCGTAGCCGCGGGCGAGGGCCGTGCCACCGAGGTAGAGTTCGCCGGGCAGGCCCGCCGCGACAGGATGCAGACAGGAGTCGAGCACGTACGCGCGGGTGTCCCCGCCCGGTGCGCCGATGGGGATCGCGCCGCGGTGGTCGCCGCCGATCTCGTGGCGGGTGACGGCGACGGTCGCCTCCGTCGGGCCGTAGAGGTTGTCGAGCCGGGCGTCCGGCGCGGCGGCGGAAAGGTCCCGGCCGACAGCGGATGTCAGCGCCTCACCGGCGACGAGCACGCGGCGCACGCTCGGCGGCAAGGGCTCGGCCACCGCGCGCCGGTGCGCGACGAACGTCGACGGCGTGAATTGCACCGTGGTGACGTCGTTCTCGGCGACCGCGCGCGCAAGCTCGAGGGGCTCGCGGTACGCGCCGGACGCGCCGACCACGACCCTGGCCCCGGATACGAACGGCCACAGCACTTCCCACGCCGACACGTCGAACGACAGCGCGGTCTTGCGCAGCACCACGTCGGTGCCGTCGAGCCCGTGCACGTGCTGCATCCACGCGAGGTGCGCGCATACGGCGGCGTGCGGCACGCCGACGCCCTTGGGCCGCCCCGTCGACCCCGAAGTGAACAGCACATACGCCAGATTCTCCGGCCGCAGCGGCGCGATCCGCTCGGCATCGGTCACCGGGGTGGCCGACTCACCGGACAGGTCGAGGTGAAGCACCATGCTGTCGGACGACGGGCGGAGCCGGTCGCCGGCAGCGGCGAGGGCGGGCGAACCAGCGGGCAGACCGAGTGCGTCGAGGCGCAGTGTGCTTTCGGACGACGGGGCGAACCGGTCGCCGGCAGCGGCGAGGGCGGACGAACCAGCGGGCAGATCGAATGCGTCGGGGCGCACCGTGCTTTCGGGCGGTGGGGCGAGCCGGTCAGCCTCGTCGGTTGGGGTGGGTGAGCTGCTGGGCAGGCCCAACCCGTCGATGCTGAGTACCGGTGGGCCGGGCGGTGGGTCGAATCGGTCGCGGCGGGTGGTGAGGATGCATATCGGGCGGGTGATGGCGAGTTGGTGGGCGTGTCGGTTGCGGGGGTGGGTGGGGTCGAGGGGAACATAGGCGGCCCCGCTGGCCAGGACCGCGTGCACCGCGACGATCTGTTCGATGGACGGGTCCATTGCTACGGCCACCAGTCGCTCCGGGCCCGCACCGAGGCGAATCAGAATGCGCGCCAGGCGATTCGAGGCGGCGTGCAGGTCCGCATAGGACACAGTGCGGGTGGAGGCGACCAGCGCGACCGAATCCGGTGTGCGGGAAACCTGTTGCGCCAGCAGGTCTGCCAGCGTCGTAGGTAGCAGGTCGGCGAGGCGGGCGCGCGATCCCGCCAGGTGCTCGATGTCGCCGGATCCGGCCGAGCCGATAGGTCCGACCGGCGTGCGCGGGCCCGCGAGGGGTTCCATGTCGTCGGGCCCGGCCGAGCCGATGCGTCCGACCGGCGTGCGCGGGTTACGGGCGAGGCGGTCGAGCAGCCGCGTGAAGGCGTGCCGGTGGGTCGGGTGCGCGGTGGCGACGGCGAGCTGCCAGCCGCTGGCGGCGCGGTCGTCCACACACACGGTGAACCCGTGGCCCCGGCCGAAGGACGCGGTCACCGGGGACCCGCTCAGCTGCCGCACCGCCCCGCCGCCGAGGACGCGCACCGCGAGCGGCCACTGCCCGTGCACCGGCGCGCCGGGCCAGGGTTCGTCGATGTCCGGCAGGTAGCGGTGGCGCCGGGCCCGGCGCAGTGCCAGCCCGGCCTGTTTGGCGATGCTGTCGAAATTCGCGTGCGGCGACACCGGAATGCGCAGCGGCACAGGGTTTTCCCCGTCCGACACGCCGATCACGTACTCGTCGGTCGAGGTCGAGCGCGTCGCGTAGACCGCCAGCGCCGCCCCGATCACGGCCGCCGCGCCGCCGCCGCAGGACCGCGCGATCCTGGTGAGGTCGGCCGACGCCGTCACCTCGGACCACAATTCACCCGAGCCGGCCGGGCCGGGCAGCGCGGCGGGCAGGGGTGCGGGCCGGGCGGCATCGGCGAGGGACTGCTCCCAGAATGCGCGATCGGGCGCCCAGGCGCCGGATTCGCGATAGCGGCGCTCACCGTCCAGCCGGTCGGCGGTCGCGCCGAACGGTGCGGTCGGCGGCGGGTCCGTACGCACGCCCTCCAGTACCTCGCGCACGCGGGCGACGATCGCGAGCGCGCCCGGTTCGTCGTTGACCAGGTGGTGATAGCGCTGATACCAGCCCACGCGGCCGTCGGCGAACCGGATCACCACCTGCCGGTGCAGCGGACCGCGGGCGATATCCATTGCGCGCGAACGCTCTTCGGCGATCCACGCCGACACGAACCGGTCCGGGTCCGGGCCGTCGGCGACGAGTGCGCCGACCGGGGCGGGCGCGGTCTCGCGGACCCGCGGCACGCCGGTGTCCTCGACGCGAAACACGCTGTGCAGCACCGGGCATTCGGCCACCACGGCCTCGATGGCGCTCCGCAGCGCCTCCGGGTCCATCGTGCCGAGCTCGAGATACAGCTCGACACCGCCATCGCGCGCCGCGAGCGCCGCGCGCTGCGTATCACCGGGCACCCACGCGTCGGCGCTCTCAGCGATAGTCATGGAAGCCCCGTCCCGTCTTGCGGCCGAAATGCCCGGCGTCCACCAGGGCGGCGAGTGCGGGCGGCACCCGGTAGTGCGGCTCGCCGGTCTCCTGCCGCAGCACCTCGATGGTGTCGGCGACGTTGTCCAGGCCGATGAGGTCGGCGGTGCGCAGCGGGCCCATCCGATGCCCGAGGCACTGTTCGAACAGCGCGTCGACGGTCTCGGCGTCCGTGCCGGTATCCAGGGTGGCGGCGGCCTCGGCGATGGACAGCATCAGGACCCGGTTCAGCACGAAGCCGGGGCGGTCGCCGACGACGATCGCCTCCTTGCCCAGCGCCGTCACCAGGCCGATGGCACGCGCCAGCGCGGACGGCGCGGTCCGCTCGCCGCGCACGACCTCCACCGCGGTCGTCAACGGCGCGGGGTTCATGAAGTGCAGGCCCAGCACACGGTCGGGCCGCCGGGTCGCGGCGGCCAGACGCGCGATCGGGATGGCGGAGGTGCACGACGCGAAGACGGCGTCCGCGCGGCAGTGCCGGTCCAGTTCGCCGAACAGCTTCTCCTTCAGCGCGATTCGCTCGGTGGCGCATTCGATGACGAAGTCGATCTCGCCGAGTTCGTCGATCCGCCGCAGCCACCGCACCCGTCCGGCGGTGCCGGTGGCGGTGCGGCGGTCGCCGCGCCCCAGCAGCAGTGCCAGGCGCACCGCGTCGGACAGGCCGCGGCGGGCGCGTTCGGTGGTGGCGTCGTCGGGCTCGACCACCTCGACCCGGTATCCGGCCTGCGCCAGGCACTGCGCGAGGCCGGTGCCCATGGTGCCCGCGCCGATCACCGCGACGATCCGGATGCTGTTCGCGTCCCCGGGGGCCGGGGCGTCTCCATTGTCGGTCACCGTGCCTGCCTCGTCTTCGCTCATCGCACTGTCGTTGCCGCGCACCGGGTTTGCGCCCCCGCTCACCGGGTCGCCTCGGCTCCCGCGAGGCAGCGCAGCGTGATCTCCGGTACGGGGTCGCCGGGTGTCTCAGCGAGCCCGCGCAGTACCCGGAGGAGATCGCCGAGCATGTCGCGCGCGGTGGTGTCGTCGAAAAGCTCGGCGGCGTAGGTCAGTTCGATGATGTCGCCGTCGTCGCCGGACCGCAGGTCCAGTGCCAGCTCCGTCGTCGCCGACCAGGCGGCGCGATACCGTAGCGGGCGGTCGCCGTCGGCGCCCGCGGCCGTGGACAGCGCCGTGGCGGTCCGGGCGAGAAGTTCGGCGCCGTCCGGTTCGTCGGCGAGGTCCAGGCGCGCCGTGCCCGCCGCGAGTCCCACCGTGACCTCGTCGGACCCGGAGTACCAGGCCAGCAGTGCGCTCCAGGCGCCGAGCACCGCCGCGTCGCCGGGAGTGGAGTCCAGCCGTTCCCGGACGGTCGCCGGGGTGTACCCGGCCGTGCTGCCGGTGCGCGGCCGATCGGTCGGAATATCCAGCACCGCAATTGTCTCCGGTACCGCCGTGGCAATCACGACGAGTTCGTCGATGGATCGGCCGGGAGCCGATTCCACCAGTTCCGCGAGGGTCTCGAGGTAGGCGGCGGCGAAACCGGCGGCGGTCTGGCGGGTGAACAGCTCGGTGCTGTACTCGAAGCAGGCCAGCATGTCGTACTCGTCGCTGCGGTCGTAGGTGATCAGGCTGAGGTCGAATTTGGCTGTCCCGGCGGGCAATCCGCCGAACGCGTTCTGTATCGAATGATCCAGGTCGAAGACCTCGGTCGCGCCGGGGCCGAGCGGATTGCCCATCCCGGGCAGTTCCTGGTGGACGTACAGCACGTCGAACAGCGGGGTGCGGGACAGGTCGCGCTGGTCGCCCAGGGCGTTCACCACCCGCTCGAACGGGATCTCCTGATGCTCGAGCGCGCCCAGCACGATGGCCCGCACCCGCTCCAGCAGGTCGGCGACCGTCGCGGGACCGGACAGGTTGGCGCGCAGGGCGACGGTGCTGTTGAAGAAGCCCACGAGCCCTTCGATCTCGCGGCGGGTGCGGCCGGTGGTCGGGGTGCCGATCACGAGGTCACGCTGCCCGCTGCGCCGCGCCAGCAGCAGGTACAGCGCCGACAGCAGCACCACGAACAGCGACACCGCTTCCCGCTTCGCCACCGCGCGCGACCGCGCCAGCAGCTCGGCCGGGACCGTGAACGGCTCCAGGTCGCCGACGAACGTCTTGCGGGGCGGGCGGGGGAAGTCGGTGGGCAGGCGCAACTTCGGCGCGTCGCGCAGCAGGTGCACCCAGTACCGCAACTCGTGGTCGAGCGCGCCGGACTCGGTCAGCTCGCGGTGCCAGGCCGCGTAGTCGCGGTAGCGCACCGGCAGCGGGGCGAGCGCGGCGGCGCGGCCCGCCCGGCGCGCGGCGTACAGCTCGGGGATCTCGCGGGCCAGGATGCCGGGGGTGGCGCCGTCGGTGACGCAGTGGTGGCAGGTCACCTGCAGCACGTGCTCGTCGGGCGCCAGCGTCACCAGCAGCACCCGCACCAGCGGGTCACGGGCCAGATCGAACGGCGTCTGGGTGGCGTCGCGGATCAGTTCGCGCGCGGCGGCGATGGGGTCGGGTGTGCCGGAGACGTCCACGACGCGGAAGAAGTCACCGAGCGAGGACCGCACCCGCACGGCGGGCTTGCCGTCGACCTCGACGAGGTTGTAGCGCAGCGGCTCGTGCCGTTCGGCGAAATCCTCGAAGGTGCCCCGGACGGCCGCCACGTCGACCGGCCCGCGCAGCGTGTTAACCACCGGGTAGTTGTAGAGCGTGGTGTCGGGCACGAGCTGGTGGTGGAACCACATGCGTTCCTGCCCCGACGACATGACCAGCTCGTCGGTGCGGGTGATCGGCGGCAGCGCCGCGGCGTGCGCGGCGGCCGCCGGTGCGGCGCCGTCGCGCAGCAGGGCGGCGAAGTCGGCGACCTTCGGGCGCTCGTAGACGTCGAGCAGCTTGGGCCGGAACCCGTAGGTCTCGGCGACCCGTTCGACCAGCTGCACGGCGATGATCGAATTGCCGCCCAGGTCGAAATAATCGTCCTCCGAGGCGATTTCGGTCTCCGAGTGCAGCAGTTCGCGCAGCTCGGCGCGCAGCCATTCGTCCGGGTCCGCGGGGGCGGCCGGGGTCGACGGCGCGGCGGGGTCGGTGGTGGGCGCGGCGGGCCGCGCGGCCGTGGGCAGTTCCACCCAGCACCGCGTACCGTGCAGCGGATGGCCGGGGAGCCGCACGCGGCGGCCGTCACCGGGATCGACCCGTGTCCAGTCGAGGTCCGCGCCGAGCTCGTAGAGCCGTCCGAGAATGCCGAGTGGCTCGCCCGAATCCTCCCCGCCGACAACGATTTCCGCGTCGGGATGCCCGGCCAGGTCCTCCGCGAGGTAGCGGCCCAGCAGGCCGTCGGCGCTCGGATCGACGAACACGACCGGCCCCTCCCGCAACAGCGTCTCCGCCGCCGCGCGCAGCCTCGACCGGTCCACCGCGGGCGCCGCCGCAGCGGCCGCGATCTCGCCCGCATCGGCCGCCACCGCCGAACCGAGCAGGTACCGCGCCGCGAACTTCGACGCTCCCCCACTCAGAACGGCCGCGAACGAAAGACCACAGTCCCGCAACCGATCGTGCACCGCGATCTGTCCCGCGAGCACCGCCCCCACCTCGCCCTCGGCAGGCAATTCGGCAGGCAGTACAGCCGAGCTCCCCGCACCGGCAGCGGGATTCTCGGCAGGCGGCAGAACCGGGCTGCCCACACTGGAGGCGGAGAACTCGGCAGGCGGGACGCTCGGGCCGGCCGCCCTGGAGGCGGAGAGCTCGGCAGGCGGGACGGTCGGGACGGCCGCGCTCGAGGCGGAGAGCTCGGCAGGCGGGACGGTCGGGACGGCCGCGCCGGCCGCTGGCGTATCGGCGGGCGGCACGACCGAACTTGTCATGGTGAGCGTGGGCTGTTCCGTGGGCGATGTGGCCGGGGCGATTCCGGATGGGGTCGCGCCGGGTGAGAGGAGCAGGGCTACTCGGGGTGTGGTCGGTCGGGGTTGATCCGGGGGGATATTCGTTGCGCGCCTGGACAATTCGGCGGCGGCCGACTCGATGTCGGTGGCGCGGACCGCGACGCGGTGCGGGAAGTGGGTGCGGCCGCGCGCCAGGGTGAAGGCGACGTCGGGAAGCGAGAACGTGCCGTCGCGCAGCGCCGCCGCCAGGTCGCGGCAGGACTCGGCGAGCGCGGCCGGTGTCCGTGCCGACACCGCGAGCAGCCGGGGGGCGGATTCGGCGGGCGGGGTGGTGACCGGGGCGCCGGGGGCCTGCTGCACCACGCAGTGCGCGTTCGCGCCGCCGAGGCTGTAGGAGCTGACGCCCGCCAGGCGCGGCTCGCCGTCGGCCCACGGCCGCGCGCGGGTGACCACCTCGAGCCCGGCCGCGGGCAGGTCCAGATCGCCGGTCGGGCGCTCGAAGTGCAACGACGGGTACAGCCGGCCCTCGGCGACGGCCAGCGTGGCCTTGACCAGCCCGGCGATCCCGGCGGCATGGTCGAGGTGGCCGATATTGGTCTTGACCGATCCGATCGGCAGCGGCCGCGGCCGTTCGCCGAACACGGTGCGCAGGCCCTCGAGTTCGACCGCGTCGCCCAGGCGCGTCGCCGAGCCGTGCGCCTCCACGTAGCCGGCCGCGCGCGGGTCGATCCCCGCGCGCCGCCAGGCCGTGGTGATCACCCGGGCCTGCGCGGCCGCGCTCGGCGTGCTGATGGTCGCCGACGCGTGCCCGTTGTGCAGCACCGCGCTCCCCCGGATCACCGCGTACACGGGCGCGCGGTCGGCCCGGGCGCGGCCCAGCGTGGTCAGCAGCAGCGCCGCGCCGCCCTCGCCGGGCACCGTGCCGTCGGCGTCGGCGTCGAAGGCCCGGCAGACGCCGCTGGGCGAGGCGATCTCCGTCATGGTCCGCGCGGCCCACTCCGGAGAACCGTTGGCGCGCACGCTGACCCCGCCCGCGAGCGCGTAGTCCGCGTCACCGCTCCGCAATTCGCGGCAGGCGTGGTGAACGGCGATGAGCGAGGCGTTGCAGCCACTGTCGATCGCGTAGCACGGCCCGGTCAGCCCCAGCAGATGCGCGATGCGCGCCGTGGTGCCGAAGGGCAGATTGCCCAGCATACTCAGCGGCCCGGGGTCGACCGCCATGGCGTGGTAGGAGGGCATCGGCGCGCTGAACACCACGGCGGTGGTGGCCTCCCGCAGCGTCGCCGCCGCGTACCCGGCGTCCTCGATCGCCTGGTGCGCCAGCTCCAGTGCGATGCGCTGCTGCGGATCCATCAGCGACGCTTCGCGTTTGGACAGCTCGAAGAAGGCGTAGTCGAAGGTGTGGATGTCGGCCAGGTGGCCCATCGGCAGATAGCGCGCGGAGCGGTCCAGTGCGGTCGCCACCGCGCGGGCCTCGGGCATGGGGGCGATCGAGTCGCGCCCGGCGTCGAGGTTCGCGCGGAACTCGGCCAGGGTCGGCGCGTCGGGGAAACGAACACCCATTCCGACGATCGCGATGTCGTCGTCGCTTGCGGTATACACGGTCACGGCGTCCTCATACCTCGAAGGCCAGCGGCACGGTTCGTGCCGGCTCGGAGTCGGCGGGGGCGTCCGGCGTCAGCGCTCCCGCCTGCGCGGCCACGGTGTCGAGGTCGAACAGCATGCCCACCGAGATCGCGCCCGGCCACCGGGCCTCGAGGCGCAGATGCAGCGCCACCACGCGATGGGAGTTGCCGCCGACATCGAAGAACCGGTCGTCGCGGTCGAATTCGTCGTGGACGAGCACCTCGGACCAGATCTCGCCCACCGCCCGTTCGTTGTCGGTCCACTGCTCCCGGGACGGCGCGGGCCGGTGCTCGAGCGGCGCGCTCAGCAGCGCCCGCAGCGCCGCCTCGTCGAGTTTGCTGCTGCCCGCCGCGATCGGCAGGGCGTCGATCCGCACGAACCGTTCCGGAACCGATTCCGGCGCGAGGTGTTCGGCACAGTATTCGGTCAACGCGGCGATCGACGGCGCGGCGCCGTCGGCCGGTATCCAGAAGGCGGCCAGGTACACCGCGCCGTCGGCGTCGACCGCGTCCAGCACGACGGTCTCGCGCACCGCCGGATGTCCTTCCAGCACGGCCTCGACGGCGCCGCGCTCGACCCGCACCCCGCGCACCTTCACCTGACTGTCGGCGCGGCCGTGGAATTCGATGTCGCCGTTGGCGTCCACGCGCGCCAGATCGCCGGTGCGGTAGATGCGACCGCCCGGCTCCGGCGAGAACGGGTCGGCCACGAACCGGGTGGCGGTCTGGCCGGGGCGGGCCGCGTATCCGTCGGCGATCTGCGCGCCCCCGAGATACAGCTCGCCACGGGTGCCGTGCCGTGCGGGCCGCAACCGGCCGTCGAGGACGTGGGCCGTGGTGCCGTCGGTCGGCGTCCCGATCGGCACCACGCGCCGGGGCGTCTGCGGGACGAGGTGGCAGACGCAGGTGACGGTCGCCTCGGTGGGCCCGTACTCGTTGTGCAGCCGGGCCCCGGGCAGCATCGCGTGATGCTGCTCGACCAGCCGCGCGGAGACCGGCTCCCCGCAGAGGGTGACCATCCGCAGCGTCGGCCGCAGCCCCGCCAGGCGCGGCAGCAGCAGCCGGTAGTACGAGGGCGTCGCCACGAAATGCGAAACACCGTGGCGGGCAGCGAGTTCGGCGACCGCGTCGACATCGGGGAGCATCCGGGCGTCGGGCAGCACGCTCGTGCCGCCCACCACCAGCGCCCAGGCGAGCGCCGCGAGGGAGCCGTCCCAGATCAGCCGCATGGCCGCGAAGGTGACGAGCGCGCCGTCGGTGTGCTCGAACGGCCGCGAGCCGATCATGGCGGCCAGGTTGGCCCGCGACACCACGACCGCCTTCGGCTCACCCGTCGAGCCGGAGGTGGTGATCACGTACGCGGGCGCCCGCGCGGGCGGCGGCGGTGGCAGCGCCACATCCGGCGGTTCCGCGTCGTCGCCGAGGTCGAGCACCACGGGCGCGGTGGTGGTTCCGGCCAGCAGCGCCGCGACCTCGCCGGGCAGGGTGAAGGGGTCGCGCCCGTCGACGACGACCGCGGTGCACGTCGCGGCGTCCACCACGGCACGCAGCGTGGCCGCCGGGCGGCCCGGCTCGACGACACACCAGGCCGCGCCCGCGCGCAGCGCCGCGATCATCCCGATCAGCGTGTCCAGGCTCTGCCGCTGCAGCACCATGACCGTCTGCCCGGGCCGCACGCCCGCGGCGACCAGGCGGCGCGCGAGAAGCGCTGTGGCCGTGCCGAGTTCGCCGAAGGTGAGCGACCGGTCACCGACGATCAGGGCGGTGCGGCCGGGCACCCGCCCGGCTTGGCGCAGCACGCCCTCCAGCAGGTCGGTCATCGAACCACCTCGACATGTCCGGCGCCGCCGATCTCCTCGGGCGCGGCCGCGCAGGCGAGCAGGATGCGGTCGCCCGCGGACTCGACCACCTCGAAACCGGCGAACCGCAGGGTCACGAGCATCACCCGATTGACCGGCGTGGCAACGAATTCCGCGGCGGGACGGCGACCGGCCTCCTGGGCGCGCCGCACTACTTCGCGAATGAGCGCCGTGCCCACCCCGCGCGACATCACCCGGCAGGACATGAGCAGCAGCCGCAGCACCGAATCCCCGCCGCGCAGCTCCGAGACCGCGAGCCCGATGGTGCCGTAGCCGCCGAACCGGTCCCGCAGCGAGGCCACCAGCACCTCGTGGCGCGGCGAGGCGCACATCGCGCGCAGTTCATCGATGTCGAAGGTGACGCCGGTGGTGTTGAGCTGATGGGTGCGCACGGTCAGTTCGTGGGCGCGCACCAGGTCCTCCTCCGAGGCCGGGCGCACCGTCATGACCAGCCCGAGCGAGGCGAGGAAAGCGCTGTCGGAGCCGGTGAATTCGGCCTGGCCGACCCGGCGCGCGTGCTCGGCGCGGTAGTACGACCGGCGGTGCCGCGCTTCCGGCGAGATCGCCGCGGGCATGAATTCCCGCAGCTGCGGCAGCTCGGCGATGCGGTCGGCCGGGTAGCACCGGACCTCCGGATACGCGCTCGCCACCTCCGCCAGTTCGACGGGATCGTTGTCGACGAACGCCATCGACTCGTGGCCGATGTTCAGCGATTCGGCGATGCGGCGGATCGCCTCCGACTTCGGTCCCCAGCCCACCTCGACCGCCGAGAACATGTCCTCGAGGCCGTGCCGGCGCAGGTGCGCGGTGGCCGCCGCGGTGTCGCCGCGGCTGGCGACGGCGTGCAGTATGCCGCGCTCGTCGAGGACCCGGATCGCCCGCAGCGCCTCGGGTTTCGGCTCGCCGCCGTCGGCCTCCAGTACGACGCCGGGCCACACCGTATCGTCGAGATCCCAGACCAGGCATTTCACCGTGGCCGTCATCGCTCCCGCCTTCCGCGGCCGCGCGGCGCTCACCACGCGCCACCCCGCAGCACCCGTTCTCCGATGGTCACCTCGGCGACCTCCTGCGCGCCCTCGATGATCTGCATGACCTTGGCGTCGCGGTAGAACCTGCCGACGCGGCTGTCCGGCGCGCAGCCCGCGGCGCCGAGCACCTGCACCGCCTGTTCGCTCACCGTGGCCGCGGCGCGCGCCGCGGCGTATTTGGCGGCGATGGTCGCGACGATCGCTTCCGGCGATCCGGCGGCGCGCGCGGCCGCCGCGCGCTCGCACAGCGCCTGCGCGCCCGCGATTTCCACCCAGCAGCGGCCCAGTGCGGCGCGGATCAGCTGGTGTTCGGCCAGGACGGTGTCGCCTTGGAGGCGGGTGGCGGCGTGCGCGGCGGCATCGGCCAGGCAGGCCCGCGCGAGCCCGACGCAGCCCCACGCCACGGTGAACCGGCCGTGGTCCAGTGCCGTGCCGACGACGTGGGACAGGCCGAAGCCCGGCGGCGCGAGCAGCCGGGCGGCGGGTATCCGCACGCGGTCGAAGCGGATGTGGGCCAGGCGCGCGCCGCGCAGTCCCAGCTGATCCCGCACCGGTTCCACGGACACACCGGGGCGGTCACGGTCGACGAGCGCGGCGCACAGGCCGCCCGCGGCGCGGCCCAGGACCAGGAAGACGTCGGCGGCCTGCCCGAATGTGACCCACAGCTTGTGCCCGGACACCAGCCGGTCCGTCCCGTCCGGTTCGAAAGACGTTGCGACGGCGGATAGTTCGGTCCCCGCACCCGCCTCCGTCGCGGCCAGCGCCGCGATCAGCTCGCCGCCGGTGAGCCGGGGCAGCCAGTCGCCGCGCTGCTCGGCGGTGCCCCACCGGTCCACCGCCGCGGTGACCATGGTGTGCACCGTGACCAGCGAACGCAGGTTCGTGCAGCATGCGCCGAGCGTCGCGGCCAACCGGCCGAGTTCGTGCGCGTCGACGCCGCCACCCCCGAACGCGGCCGGGCGATCCGCGCCCAGCAGCCCGGCCCGGGCCACCAGCGCGATCATCTCGTCCGGCACGCCGTCGCGGTCCCATCGGGCGGCGTCCGCCTCGGCGGCCGCCACCACCTTCTCCGGGTCGATCACGGCTGTCCGGCCCCGGACCGCTTGCGCTCGACGAACGCGGCCGCGCGGGCCGCGGTGCGGAAGTTCCCGAGATCGAGATCCTCCACCTCGACCGTGATGCCGTAGGTCTGCTCCACGTGCACCACGATCTCCAGCGCCCGCAGCGAATTCACCAGTCCCAGCGCGAAAATGTCGTCCTCGGCGGTCAATTCGACCGAGGCGATCGAGCCGAAGTACGCCAGCAGCTCCGCCACCGGCCCCGCGCCGTGCTCGGCCACGCGCTCCACATGTTCCGCGACCACCCTCACCTCTCCAGCCTCGTCTCGGCGGCGAGTGGCCTGTGCCGTCGCCCGCAGATCACCACAACACGGGCCGTGACCACCGGCAAGCCCCGGTTTCCACGGGCTGACGGCACGGCGGGTGCCGCGCTATCGCCGATGCGAGCGGAGCGTTACCGGGCGTCGGCGGCGGTCAGCGCGCGATCCAGCCGCGGATAGATCGGATATTCGATGCCCGAGATGTACTGCACCGTCCGCACCACCTGGCACGAGTAACCGAATTCGTTGTCGTACCAGACGTACAGGATCGCGGTGTCCCCCTCGACGATCGTCGCATTGGCGTCGATGATCGAGGCCGCGCGCGATCCGATGAAATCGCTGGAGACCGCGTCGGTGGCGGCGGTGTAATCGAGGTTGCGGCTCAGCGGCCCGGCCAGCGATACGCGCCGAAGATAGGCCAGCACCTCGCTTTTGGTGGTTTCGCGTTCGAGTTGCAGATTCAGGATCGCGACCGAGACGTCCGGGGTGGGAACGCGAATCGAATTGCCGGTGATTCTGGCCTTGAACTCCGGCATCGCCTTCGCCACCGCCGACGCCGCGCCGGTTTCGGTGAGCACCAGATTGAACGGCGCGGACCGGCCGCGGCGGTCGGCCTTGTGATAATTGTCCAGCAGGTTCTGGTCGTTGGTGAACGAATGGACGGTCTCCACGTGGCCGCGGACGATGCCGTACTCGTCGTCCATGGCCTTGAGCGGCGGCACGATCGCGTTGGTCGTGCAGGACGCGCACGAGAAGATCCGCTGCGACAGGTCCAGTTCGCGGTGATTGACGCCGTGCACGATATTCGGCACATCGCCCTTACCCGGCGCGGTGAGCACGACCTTCGCGATACCGGGACGCAGATGCCGCGACAACCCCGCGCGGTCGCGCCATCTGCCGGTGTTGTCGATCAGAATGGCGTCGGCGATTCCGTACTCGGTGTAATCGACCGTCGCCGGATCGTCGCTGTAGATGAATTTGATGACATTCCCGTTGGCGATGATCGTGTCGTTGTCGGTATCAACCTTGATGGTGCCGTTGAACTGTCCGTGCACCGAATCGCGGCGCAGCAGCGACGCGCGTTTCACCAGATCACCGTCGCCGCCCCGGCGCACCACCACGGCACGCAGATTCAGCCCGTTGCCCGAACCGACCTTCTCGATGAGCAACCGCGCGACCAGCCGCCCGATGCGGCCGAACCCGTACAGCACGACATCGCGGGGGCCCGGCGACCGCGTCTTGTTGCCATTGGTCACCTCCGCCAGCACCGTCTCGGCGAAATCGCGGACCGGCACACCGCGCGCGTCGGCGCGATACGCCGTGACCAATTGGCCGAGATCGATCTTGCACGGCCCCAGATCCAGTTCGCTCAGCGCGCGCAGAAACGGCAGCGTCTCGTCCACCGACAATTCCTCCCCCTCGATCTGGCGGGCGAAGCGGTGCGTGCGCAGAATGCTGATCACCGACTTGTTCACCAGCGACCGGCTGTGCAGCAGAATCGTCACGCCCTTCGCCCGGTACAGCGTGCCGATGAGGGGAATCATCGCCTCCGCGGCGGCTTCCTGGGCGTTCCAGCGGTCAAGGTGTTCGGTAGTCAAGGCAGGTCCTCGGATTCCTCGATGGGTTCGCGGCTCCGATGCTAATGAGGGCCGCGATATCACCGAGACCGCCTACCCGGCGGTGAGGACGCGGTAGCCCGACGCCGCCGACCGGTCAGGAGGCGGGCCGGAGGTCCGCGCCGGGCGAGGGACCGGTGGGCAGACCCGCGCGCAGGAACGTCTCCGTCGCGCCGATGAGCGTCGGCCTGCCCGCCGCGGCCAGGGCATGGGCCTTGAAGGCGCGCGCGGCGACGCTGAGGGTGTGCAGGACCGGCGTGGCGTCGTGCGCCGGGCGCGGTGGCCGGCCCTCACCCCACAGCACCACCTCGGTCGCCTTGTGTCCCAGCGCGTTCAGCAGACCGCGCCGGGTGCGCGGGTCGTGCGCGCACAGACTCGTGGCGACCGCGAGCGCCTGCGGGAGGCGGCCGCCGCCGCGGGCGGCGAGCACCGGCTCCAGTTCCAGCAGCTCGGCCCCGAGAATCCGCAGCGGGCGCGCATCGCAGCAGTCCACGACGAGCACCGTGACCTCCCACCCCGCCACCGCCCGGTCGAACAGCCAGCCGCCGGCGTGCTCGACGACGTCCACGATGTTCGCGGCGACCACGTCGAGCCGGTATCGCGCCGGGCGCGGGCGCGGCGACGACGCGAAATCCGGTAGCCGGTGCACCCGGCCCAGGCCGGTCCCGCCGAGGCGGGGTGAACCGAAATCGGCCGTATGCATGCTGTCGTCAGCCACGATGCGGACGTCCCTTCCCGGCGGGAGCCGCCGGGCTGTCTTCTCGGGCGACCTTGGCCGGTTAGCAAACACTCGAGTGCCGTCTTGCACTCGGCGGAGAATCTAATACTCTATTTTACACTTGTCAATTTTCTCACAGCTGTCTATCTTG
This sequence comes from Nocardia wallacei, assembly GCF_014466955.1. Lineage (NCBI taxonomy): Bacteria > Bacillati > Actinomycetota > Actinomycetes > Mycobacteriales > Nocardiaceae > Nocardia > Nocardia wallacei. Next base: position 4,051,720 of record NZ_AP023396.1, read on the forward strand.
TAGCGATGGCGACCGACTCTTCGCAGGTCACCGCCGTCGGCGATCGGCGTGTGCAACGCACTCGCGCCGCGCTGCTGGCGGCCGCGGTGCGGCTGGTGTCCGAGCGCGGCACGACATCGATCGCGGTGACCGACCTCGCCGAGGCGGCGGGGGTCAGCAGGCAGGTGGTGTATCTGCAGTTCGGAGACCGGGATTCGCTGCTCGCCGCGGCCGCCGTGGAGCTGGCCGAGCGCGAGCTGTATCCGCTGTTTCCCGACCTCGGCGCGGATACGCTGCGGGCGCGGGTGCTGGCGGCGGCTCGGCATCTGGCGGTGCATCATCGCTTCTATCGAGCGCTGGTCACCGGTTCGTGCAGCTTCGCCCTGCGCACCGCCGCCATCCGGTCCTTCGATCAGCTGCACCGCCAGACTCCGGTGCCGATTCTCGATGCCCTGCCGCCGCGGGACGCGGCGGTCGCCGGCACCTTCGTCGTCGGCGGGGTCATGGCGGTCATCGACGACTGGCTGCTCGCCGACCGGGAGCGCGAACCCGATCCGCTGGTGCTCACCGACCGCCTGCTGGCACTGGCGGTGACGTTCACCGGACTGCGGCGCGGCTGATCGTCAGAGGGCGAGCCGGGCCAGTTCGGTGCGCTTGGTGACGCCGAGTTTCGGGTAGGCGCGGTACAGGTGGTGGCCGACCGTGCGGGGACTGAGGAACAGCTGCGCGGCGATGTCCCGGTTGCTGAGCCCGGCCGCCGCCAATCGGACGACCTGCAGTTCCTGGGGTGTGAGCCGCGCGGTGGGGTCGTGGTCGTGCGGCCGGGCGACCGGGCGGTCGCCGAGGGCGGCCAGTTCGGCGCGCGCCCGCTCGGCCCAGCCCGCGGCGCCGAGCCGTTCGAAGGCGTGCAGGGCCGTGGTCAACCGGGCCTGGGCATCGGTGCGGCGCCGCTGGCGGCGCAGCCACTCGCCGTACAGCAGCGCGGTCCGGGCGTGGTCGTACGGGCAGTCGGCGTCGTCGTGCCGCGACAGCGCTGCGCGGTAATGGGTTTCGGGGTCGGCCGACAGCAGCGCGTGGCAGCGGTGGACCAGGGCGGCAGCGGCGGGCTGCCCGGTGTGCTCGGCCCAGTCGGTCAGGTTGTCGAGATATCGTGCCGCCCAGGCGGTCCGGCCGCTGCGCACGGCCGCTTCCACGTGATCGGGAACGGCGCGGACGAGGAAGTCGCGCCGGCCCGGACCCGAGCACACGACGTCCAGCCGGTCGGCGGCGGCCTCGAACCGGCCGCCGCCGAGTTCGAGCAGACCCAAGGCCCAGGTGGCCAGGGCGGCGTTGGTGGGGTGGCGTGTCCGGTGGCGCAGCATGGTTTCCGCGTGGTCGCGGCAGGCGGCAGCGTCTCCGGCGACGGCGGCCAGCCAGGCCGGGATGGCGCTCATCGTCGTCGTCTTGGTGTCCTGGCCGAGATCCGCGGACACCGACAGGGCCTCGGTCACCGCGGCCTCGGCGTCGCGGAACCGGCCGCGCAGCAGCAGCGCGATGGCGAGCGGTTCCTGGGCGTAGGGCAGCCAGCCCAGCGCACCGGATCGGCGGGCGTCGGCGATCAGGCCGGTCAGCACCTCGGTCGCGGCCCGGTCGTCGACGATCAGCGCCAGGTAGCCCGCCAGCACCAGCTCCACCCGGCCGGTCACGCGGCCGTCCAGCGCGGCGGTCACGAACGCGCGCATGCCGCTGTGCCCCGTGGCGGCGTTTCCGTCGAAAAGCGCTGCCAGCCCGGTCATTCCGGCGACCACGGGCTCCAGCTCGGAGCCGGGCTCCAGCGAGACGTCGGCGAGCAGCCGCGCGGCCGCCCGCACCAGGTCGTGCGCACCGCCGTCCTTGGCGCACCCGATGGCGTCGGTCAGCATGGAGACCGCTTGTGCCGGTTGGGTTCCGACGATCGGGGTGGCGCCGCGCACCATCAGCGCGGCGGCCGCCGCGGGCGAGTCGCGTTCGTAGGCGAGCTGTGCGCGTATCCAGGTGGCCTCGGCCAGCGTGTCGGGGGCGGTGGTGAGATCGGCTGCGGCGCGGGCACACTCGGTGGCGCGGTCGAGCTCGCCGGCGTCGTAGGCCGCGCGGGCGGCGCCGACCAGGCGGCGGCTCCGGCGGTCCGGGTCGGCGCTCAGCTCGGCGCTGCGTTCGAGGGCGAGCGCCACGGCGGACGATCCGCCGCGGCGCTGGGCCCGGTGCGCGGCCGTTTCCAAGGCGGCCGCGGCGGTTTCGTCCGGTCCGGTGGCGGCCGCGGCCAGATGCCAGGCACGGCGATCGGCGTACGGCTGTCCGGTCAGGGTGTCGGCGAGGGCCCGATGGGCGGCCAGCCGCCAGCCGCGTGGCGCGCCCTGGTAGGCGGCGGCGCGGATGAGCGGGTGCCGGAATGTGACTGCGCGGGCGGACAATTCGAGCAGGGTGGCGCGCTCGGCCGGTTCGAGGTCGGCGGCGGTGAGCCCCAGTCGTTCGCCCGCGCGCACCACCACCGCCGGGTCGGCGGTGTCGTCGGCCGCGACCAGCACCAGCATGCGCTGTGCCGCCTCCGGCAGTTCGCCGATCCGGGCGCGGAAGGCGTCCTGCACCTGCCGCGCGACGGGCAGCGGTTCGACGGGCAGCGACCAGCCGTGACCGCCGCGGCCGGTCAGCGCGGCGGTGAATTCGATGATGGCGAGCGGGTTTCCGTGTGCCTCGGCCAGGATGCGAGCGCGCATCGGATCGGCGAGGTCGTGGGCGCGCCGATCGAGCAGGGCCGTCGCACCGGCGCGGTCCAGGGCGGGCAGCGGCATCGTGTCCAGCCCGGCCGCCGGGAAGTGCCCCGCGCCCTCGCGCACGGCGAACAGCACGGCCACCGGTTCCTGCCCGAGGCGGCGGGCGGCGAACAGCAGGGCGTCCAGCGAGGCCGGGTCGAACCAGTGGGCGTCGTCGATCAGGCAGGCGACGGGTCCGTCCCCGCCCAGCTCGGACAGCAGCGACAGGGTGGCGGCGCCGATCAGGAACCGCCCGCCACCGCCGTCGCCGAGGCCGAAGGCGGCGCGCAGTGCCCGCGCCTGCGGTTCGGGCAGGGCGTCGATCCGGTCGAGACAGGAATGCAGGAGCAGATGCAGACCGGCGAAGGGCACCGACACCTCCGACTCGATGCCCACGCCGCGCAGCACTCGCATATCGTCGGCCGCGCGGGCCGCGTGGTCGAGCAGCACCGTCTTCCCGATGCCCGCGTCGCCGCGGATCACCAGCGCTCCCCCGGTCCCGGCACGGGCGTCGGCCAGCAGCCGGTCGACCCGCGCCAGCTCCTCCGCACGCCCGAGAACCACGGGAGAACAGTAACAATCCGGCCCGGGTGCACCGCCTGCCACGGTGCACCCGCGGCGAATACGCGCTACCGGGCGGACTGTCCCGGCGCGACGCGCGTCGAGGTGCTCTCGTAGCCACCTCCGCCGGGGTACACCCAGGCACCGCTCAGCACGTCCCCGGTCGCGTCGAAGGTGGACCGCAGGTAGGCCGGGGAACCCTTCTCGCCGGCCCAGATGGTGAGCACGTCGCCGTCCAGCTCGTACACGTAGTCCAGCGTGTCGCCCTTGTTGCCGTAGAAGCGGCTCTTGATGTCGGCGCTCGGCGCGTCCGCCCCGTAGGGCCGTTCGCGTCCGATCACCTCGATGCCCTCGATGCGCTCCCCGTACTGTTCCAACTCCACCTCCTGGATCAAGAAGTAGCCGCCGGTCATCCAGCGGTAGGTGACGACGCCCTCGGCGCCGCCGGTGACCTTCCAGGTCCCGACCAGCCGGTCGAGCGCGGCGAGTTGCGGATCCTGGTGCGGGTGTTCGGTCATCTCCGGTCATCTCCTCTGCCCGGCCGCCGCACGGTCGCGGCGGCTCACGAGCACGAAGGTACGGCCGGGCCTATCAGTACCCGCATCGGTCGCGATACTGGTGTCGGCGGCGATCACACCTCGACCAGTTGCTTACCCAGGTTGCCGCCCTCGAACAGGGCGCGCAGGGCGCGCGGCGCGGATTCCAGTCCCGCGCCGACCGTTTCGGCGACGGTCAGCTTGCCGCTGCGGTACCAGCCGAGCAGGGCCGCGAAGGCCTCCGGGAACCGGTCGAGGTAGTCGAGGAAGATGAAGCCCTCCATGCGGGCCCGCCGCAACGCGAGCTGCATGTAGTTGCGCGGGCCGCCGGGCGGGTCGACGCCCCGGTATCCCGATGAGACGGCCCCGGCCAGCACGACCCGGGCCCGCGGCGCGAGATGAGCCAGGCCGTGCTCGAGGATGTCGCCGCCCACGCCGTCGAAGAACACATCGACACCGGCGGGCGCCAGCTCGCGGAGGCGGGCGTCGATGTCGTCGCCGCGGTAGTCGATGGCGGCGTCGAAACCGGCCGTCTCGGTGAGCCATGCGCATTTGGCCGGGCCACCCGCGATGCCGATCACCTTGCACCCCAGGGCTTTCGCGATCTGACCGGCCAGCGACCCGGTCGCGCCCGCCGCCGCCGAGACCAGCACCGTCTGCCCGGATTCGGCACCGCCGACATCCATCATGCCGAAGTAGGCGGTCAGTCCCGGCGCGCCGAACACGCTGAGCATCAGCTTCGGCGGCACCCCGTCGGGGACGGCGTTCACGCCGAACAGCCCGCCCTCGGCGGCCACGGCATAGTCCTGCCAGCCCAGCATTCCGGCGACCCAGCCGCCCACCGGGAACGCCGCGGTGTTCGAGGACACGACCTGTCCGACACCGCCGCCGCGCATCACCTCGCCCAGCGGCACCGCGTCGATGTAGTTGTCGGCGTCGTTGAGCCAGCCGCGCTGGGTCGGATCGATGCTCAGCCACCGCACCCGGATCAGCGCCTCGCCGGGACCCGGAACGGGAATCGCGTTGCGGCGCAGTTCGAAATCGTCGTCGCGCACCGGTCCGTCCGGTCGACGGCGCAGTATCCATTGCCTGTTGACCTCGTTCGTCACCGGCCAGATGCTAGCCGCCGCGCGGCGCGGCGCCGACTCGATTTCCCACGGTCCGCCGGAGGCCCGGTGACAGCACAGTTAGGCGCCGAGCCCGTCGAGGACTATGCGCAGATTGCGGCTCCACTGGTCGGCGGCGCTGCGCAGGCCGAGGGTGTGGGCGTCGGTCGAGACACCCGCGAGCAGGAAAGCCACGTCCTCCCAGGCGATGTCGCGGCGCAGTGCGCCCGCGTGCTGCGCGGCCTCCACCAGAATCCTCATCCGCGTGCGTATCTCGGCCAGCAGGCGATCCAGCCCCGGAACGCCCGCGCCGCCGAGCGCCTCGTTCGCGCCGCAGCTCTCGGCGCGCAGCCGCACGTACACGCGGGCGAATTCGGTGAATCCGCGCCACGGGTCGGGGTCGGCGAGCGCGCGGTCCGCCGCGGCGATGGTCTCTCCCAGCACCTCCTCTAGCACCGCGTGCAACAGCGCTTCCCGCGAGGGGATCCGCCGATAGAAGGTGCCCTTGCCGACGCCCGCGCGCTGGGCGATCTCCTGCGCGGTGACCTCGACGCCGACCTCGGCCAACGCCGATCGCGCCGCCGCGACCAGGCGCTCCAGATTGCGGCGGGCGTCGGCGCGCGGGCCCGTCCCCGGCTCGGCGGCGAGTAGTCGATCGACAGCGCTGGTCACGCCCGCCAGCTTAGCAACTGGACTCGACGAGTCCGCTTCGGTATAAACGGACTCGAAAGGTCCGTTTATCTGAGGGAACGACCATGGATTCCATCCGAGTGGGCATCGTCGGAGCCAGCCCCGACCGCGGCTGGGCGGTGCGCGCGCATGTGCCCGCGCTAGGGGCGCTGGCGGATTACCGGATCACCGCCGTCGGCACCAGCCGACTCGAGAGCGCCGAGCGGGCGGCCCGGCTGTTCGGCGCGGCGCACGCCTACGCCGATCCACGCGAGCTCGCGGAGGATCCCGGCGTCGATCTGGTCGCGATCACGGTGAAGGTGCCCGCGCACGCGGAACTGATCCGCCTGGCGCTGGCGGCGGGCAAGCACGTCTACTGCGAATGGCCGCTCGCCCTGCACACCGCCGAAGCCGAGGAGTTGGCCGGACTGGCCGCGGCCGCGGGCGTCCACCACGCGGTCGGTCTGCAGACCCGGTACTCCCCCGCCGTCGCGCGAGCCCGCCGGCTGCTGGCGGAAGGCTATGTCGGCGAGGTCGTTTCGGCGACGGTGTACGCCACCCGGCAGCTGGGCGCGGGCACGGAGGTGCCGGATTGGGCGGCCTACACCCTGGATCGGCGCACCGGTGCGGGTGTCGTGGAGGTCCTCGGGGGCCACACGCTCGACGCGGTCGAATATCTGATCGGCCGGTTCACCGACGTGTCCGCCCGGCTCGCCCGCCACCACTCCCGGGCGGTGGTCGAAGGAGTCGGCGACGTCGAGGTCACCAGTCCGGGCCACCTGCTGCTCGACGCCGCCACGGCCGCGGGCATCGTGGTGTCGGCGCACATCCACGACTCCAAGGTGACCAACGGCCGCACCCGGATCGAAATCGCGGGTACCGCAGGGGATCTGGCGATCGTCTCCGGTGCCGGCGGGCCGGGCGGCATCTCGCTGAGCGAGCTGCGCCTGCTGGGCTCCCGGGGCGGCGAGTGGCAGCCACTCGACGGCGCGGATCCACTGGCGGCGATGCCGATCGGGATCGAGCCCGGTAACGTCGCGCGCCTGTATTCGGCTCTGGCACAGGATATCCGGACCGGTGCCGCGACGGTCCCCACCTTCGGTGACGGCGTTCGCGTGCACCGGGTGCTCGACGCCGTGCGCGCCGCGGCGCACACGGGACGGCGGGTTCCGGTCTCCTGAGACGCCTCACATCGGATACAGCGGGTGCTTGCGCGGGTTGGCGACCGGCAGCACCGGGCGCTTGTCGCGCAGCAGGCGCAGTGCGCGGCGGATCTCCAGGCGGGTGCGCGACGGCTCGATGACCGCGTCGATATAGCCCCGTTCGGCGGCGATCCACGGGGTGGCGACGGTCTCGTTGTACTGATTGATCAGGAACTGGCGCGCCGCTTCCCGCTGGTCCTCCGGCACCGCCGCCAGCTGCCGCTTGCCGACCAGATCCACCGCGCTCTCCGCGCCGATCACGGCGATGCGCGCCGTCGGCCAGGCCAGGCTGATGTCGGCGCCCACCTGCCGGGCCGCCATCATGCCGTAGGCGCCGCCGTAGGACTTGCGCACCACGAGATTGACGATCGGCACCGTCGCCTCGATGATCGCCCGCGGCACCCGGCCGCCGCGGATGATCACGCCGTTGCGCTCCTCCTCGAGGCCCGGCAGCACGCCGGGGGTGTCCGCGACGAACACCAGCGGGAGGTTGAACGCGTCGCACAGCCGGATGAAATAGGTCGACTTGTCCGAGCAGGCGGCGTCGATCGAACCACCCAGCACCAGCGGCTGATTGGCGATCACGCCGACCGGGAAGCCGTCCACGCGGGCGAAGCCGGTGATCAGATTCGGCGCGAAAGCGGCACGGACCTCGTGGAATTCGCCGTCGTCGAAGATGCGCAGCAGGATCTCGTGCATGTCGTATCCGGCGCGGTCGGAATCCGGGATGATCCGGTCGAGTTCGCGGTCGGTGTCGGTGATCTCCGGTTCCAGCCCGGGATTGACGATCGGCGGCAGCTCGAGACAGCTCGACGGGAAGTAACTCAGGTAGGCGCGGGCCCAGTCGTAGGCCTCCCGCTCGGTGGCCGCGACGTGGTGCAGCGTGCCGCGTTCGGCCTGCACCTTCGCACCGCCGAGTTCCTCGGCGGAGATGTCCTCGCCGTTGACCGCCTTGATCACCTCGGGCCCGGTGACGAACATGTAGGACTGCTCGGTGCCGATCAGCACATCGGTGTTGATCGGCCCGTATACCGAGCCCGCGGCGCATTTGCCCAGAATGATCGACACCTGCGGCACGTACCCCGACAGCCGCTCCAGCGCCCGCGAGATGTCGCCGAACGACGCGATCGACCCGACCGCGTCCTGGATGCGCGCACCCCCGGAGTCGTTGATGGTCACCACCGGGCAGGCGTTGTCGAACGCCAGGCGCAAGGCGCGCACGAACTTTCGCGCCGACGTGATGCCGACCGATCCGCCGTACACCGTCTGGTCGTGCGCGATCACCACCACCGGCCGGCCGTCGATCAGCCCGCGGCCGGTGACCAGACCGTCACCGTAGAGGGCGTCCGGGTCGCCGGGCTGCCGGGCCAGCGCACCGGTCTCGACGAAGGTTCCCCGGTCCAGCAACATCTCGATGCGCCGCCGCACGCTGGGAATGCCCTTCTTCCGCCGCTTCGCGATCCCGGCCGCCCCCGCCGGTTCGGTCGCGACCGCCAGCAGTTTCACCAGTTCGTCGAGCTTCGCCTGGGTACCGACCACGCCCTGTGCCACCTTCCGAGCCACTTCCGCTGTGCCCAGCGCACGTTAAGCGGTATCGACACCGCCGCACCCCCCTCGAGCCGGATAACCGGAGCACTCACAGCGGAATCCGCATCGGGCTCACACATGCAACAACCGCGGCGGTGCGGTGACTTTCTCCGTCCTGGGGGTGGCGGGGTGTGCGGCGACCTCGACAGGACTACGGTGGTGATGCATGTCGACCAGGGATATCACGGTGACCGTCACGGTGGACGAAGCCGATTGGCTGGAGCTGAGCGACGCGGCCGAATGCGCGGGCATGGGCGTGGACGCCTACGTCGCGTGGGGAGTGCGACTACTGGCGGCGCGCACGGCGCCCGGCAGGACCCTGCGCGCCGACGACCATCCGGGGCTGCCGCCCGTGCGGCGCAGGCCCGACGTCGTCGATGAGCCGGAGTCGGCGGCCTGGACGGAAACGTTCGCCGAGCGGCTGTCGCACCGCGCCGACGCCTTCCGGGAAGTCTGAGACCGCCCGGTCTCCCACTAGGCGTTTCGAGAGATCAGCTTGCCGAGCTTCATCGCGGCGGCGCGGCGTGGCGGTCCGAAGTCCTCCTCCGTGTGGACCTTCGGCCCGGATGCTCAGCTCGTGGACCGCTCGAGCAGCGCCAGGGCCCGTTCCCGCAGTTCCTGGGAGGCGCGGGCGGCGTCGCCCGCGTCGAACGGCGGTTGCGGATCGTATTCGATGCCGAGCTGGATCGCGCGGGCGGTGTCGTCGTCGGTGAGCAGCGCGGCCAGATACAGGGCCATGTCGATACCGGCGGAAACGCCTGCGGCGGTGAGGTATTTGCCCGATCGGACGTAACGGCGCGGCACGAAGGTCACGCCGTAGGTGGCTTGGAGGTAAGGCCCGGCCGCCCAGTAGGTGGTCGCCTCCCGGCCCCGCAGCAGTCCCGCGGCGGCGAGCACCACCGCGCCCGTGCAGACCGAGGTGGTCCACGTGGACGTGCGATCGATGTCCCGGATCCATTGCAGCACACCGTCGTTCGCGGTGACCGCCGTACTGCCGCGTCTGCCCGCCCCCGGGACCAGCAGGACGTCGAGCCGATCCACCTCCTCCAGGGCCAGCTCGGCCATCATCGCGACATCGCCGGTGTCGGTGCGCACCGGGCCGCGACGTTCCGCGATCATCGTCACCCGCGCGTCCGGTACGCGGGACAGGACTTCCGCCGGTCCGGTCGGATCGAGCAGGCTGAACCCGTCGTAGAGCAGGATGCCGATGCGCGGACCGGCGCCGTCGGGCCGTGCCGACGCCGGTGCGGTACCGAAACCGGTGGCCACGAGCGCGGCTGTGCCGCCGACCAATCGGCGGCGGGAGAGGTATGGTGTCACGCTGCCGAAGTGTCGTCCCCGGCGTCGGCTCCGACGCTCGGCATGTCCGTGTTCTTGCGCATCGTGTCGCCGTTCATGCCGTATCGGGCGCGCAGCGCGGCCCGCAGTGTCTGCACGGAACCGAATCCGCAGCGCCGGGCGACGGCGGTCATGGGTAACGCGGTGCGGCGGATCAGGTGGGCCGCCGCCTCGGCCCGCGCCTCCCGTACCGCCCGCGCGGGTGTCGTCCCCGCGTGGACGGCGAACAGCCGGGTGAGCTGGCGGGTGCTCAGACCCGCTCGGGTGGCGAGAGCCGCCGGTGTCAGGTCCTCGGCGAGGTGGCCCGAGACGTAGGCCAGCAGGTCGCCGACCACCCGGTCCTCGCGCGGCGCCGCCGCCAGGAACATGCTGATCTGCGCCTGGTCGGCGGGCCGGTGCAGGTAGGTGACCAGGATGCGGGCGACCGTGCGCGCCAGTGCCGGGCCGTGGTCGTCGTCGATGAGCGACAGCGTCAGGTCCAGGGCGCTGGTCACCCCGGCCGAGGAGTAGACATTGCCGTCGCGGATGTACAGCGGCGCGGTGTCCACGGCGACCGACGGGAACCGCGCGGCCAGTTCGTCACCGTAGCCCCAGTGCGTGGTCACGCGGCGATGTTCCAGCAGACCGGCCGCGGCCAGCACGTACGCGCCGGTGCAGACCGAGGCGAGCCGCCTGGTGTGGCGGGCCAGCCGCCGCACCTGATCGAGCAGGCGGTGGTCGGCCGCGGCCCGCTCGGTGCCCGCCCCGCCGACGACCATCAGCGTGTCCAGCGGGCCGGTCACCGCCTCCAGCGGACGGCTGCCCAGCACGATCCCCGCCGAGGTCCGGACCCCGCGCCCGCCGGCCGACACCACGTCCACCCGGTACGGCGGCTGCGCTCCGGCTCGATTCGCCATATCCAATGCACCACTGGGACAAGCGATATCGAGAATCTGCGCATCGTCGTACGCGACGATAAGCACTCGCCGGTCGGCCTCCATAACCGCCGATGGTATCCGCGCGGCGACAACCACCCGGGCGGTGTCACGGTGCGAAGTGGCAGGCGGCGATGGTGCAGCCGGGCGCCACGTCGCGCAGCGGCCGGTGCGGGTACTACTTCGGTCGCATGGATATCGACCGGTCAGGGGATGACGACCGGACCGAGCGCCGGTGTCGGCTCGTCGGCCCAGCGATGTCCGGTCTCGCGCGGAGTGACGCCCGCCTCGGTCCACGCCGCCAGCAGCTGCGCCACCTTGGCGTGCATGATGGTGCGCAGCCGGTCGAACGAGGTGTCCGGGTTGTCGTCGACCTCACCGAGCAGCAGCCACCAGGCCCAGGCCACGGCGCCCGCATTGGCCACGAAGTCCGGCAGCACCGGGACGCCGCGGGCGGCGAGCATGGCCTCCGCCTCCGGTGTTGTGGCGGCGTTGGCGGCCTCCACGATGATCCGGGCGCGGATGTCGAAGGAGTTGTCCGGCGTGATCGCGTACGAAATCGCCGCGGGGACAAGGATATCCACGTCCGCGGACAGGATCGCGGTGCGCGGCAGCTGCTCGATGCCCGCCGGCAGCCGGGAGCGGTCGATCTCGCCGTAGCCGTCGCGCAGCTCCAGTAGCGCCGGGATGTCCAGCCCCGCGGCGCAGTGCAGCGTGCCGGCCGCGTCGGCCACGGTGGTGACCCGCATCCCCGCCTCGTGCAGGTAGTAGGCGGCCGAGCCGCCCATGGTGCCGACCCCCTGGATCGCGACCGTCGTCGCGGCGGGTGGCTGCCCCCACGAGACCGCGGCGGCGAGGCAGGCGTGGGCGACGCCGTAGCCGCCGATCACGTCGCCGAGCAGGAAACCACCCTCGACCACTGCGTTCAGGCCGCTGCGCACCCGCGCCAGGGTGGCCGCCGGATCACTCGCGCGGCGAATCGCGGCGTGGTAGCTCTGGCCCAGGCCGAGCTTGTCGAAGACCTCATCGATCAGATGCTGCGGGACGCCGAGATCCTCCGCGGTCACCCAGTGCGAGTCGATCCACGGGCGCATGGCCTCGCAGAACCGCTCCAGCACGGCGACCGCGCGCGGGTCCTTGGGGTCGAAGTCGATGCCGCCCTTGGCCCCGCCGATCGGCAGGTCGAAGGTGGCGGTCTTGTTGGCCATGCCGCGCGCCAGGTCCTCGACCTCGCTCAGCGTGCAACCGGCGCGCATCCGGGTACCGCCGGTGGCCAGCCCGGCGCGCAGGGTGTGCACGACGAGGTAGCCGACCGCGCCCGTGTGCGGATCGGTCCACTGCAGGCGCATGTAGGGCTCGGGGCGACGGCTCACGGGGGCGAGCGCGGCGGGAACGGTCGGAGCGGTTTGCGCGATCGCCTGCTGGGTACCCTCCACAGGGTTCTGCATCATCGTCATGGGGAACCACCTCCGTATTCGTACTAGTGCCGTAACCACCACCCACCGGGAATCGCCGGTCGCGCGACTCCCGCCCGGACCTCGCTGTCCCCGGCCGATGACTCGCGCCCGGTGTCACCAGCCTGCGTTCGCACGTAGGCGCGCGTCTATTTACGGTTCATTCACGGCAGTGTTCAGCGTTCCTGCACAGCCTTTACGCTCGGTGCCATGGACCTGTCGCTGCCTCGTCTGCGAATGTTGCGTGAGCTCCACCGCCGCGGCACGATCACCGCGGCGGCGACCGCGCTGCACTACACCGCGTCGGCCGTCTCCCAGCAACTCGCGCAGCTGGAACGCGATGTCGGCACCCGGCTGTTCGAGCGGCGCGGGCGGCGGGTCCAGCTCACCGATCTGGGGGTGCTGCTCGCCGAGCACGCCGAGGAGATCCTCGCGTCGGTCGAGCGGGCGACCCAGGCGCTCGAGGAGGCGGGCGAGTCGGTGACGGCGACGATCACCGCCGGGGTCTGGGCGTCGGTGGCCTCGGGCCTGATCCCCGACGCGCTGACCGCTCTCGCGCGCACCCATCCCGGCATCCGCGTGCGGACCCGCGAGCTGGCGCCGGAGGCGACGGCGGCGGCGGTCCGCGACGGCGCGCTCGACCTGTCGTTCGTCCTCGACTACTCCAACTACCCGATGACCTGGGACCGCGGCTTGGAGCGCACGATCATCGCGGTCGAGCGGGTGTATGCCGCCGTCCCGGCCGGCGCGGTGCCGGCGGCCAGCGTGACCCTGGCCGAGCTGGCCGAGCATCCGTGGATTCTCGCGCCCGCCCGCTCGAACTTCGGGCACGCGGTCCGGCTGGCGTTCCAGTCCGTCGGGCTGGAACCGCGGATCGACCACGAGGTGGAGGAACAGGCCACCGCGATGGCGATGGTCGCGGCCGGGCTGGGCGTGACGCTGGTGTCGGATCTGGGCCTGGCGCTGCGGCCGCCGGGCGTGGACATCGTCGCACTGGGCGACGTGCTCACCCGCACGGTGTCGCTGGCCTACCGCACCAATACGGCGCGCCGCGCCGCCCTGCTGCTCGTGGTGGACGCGATCCGGACCGCCGCGGCGGAGAAGGGGCTCGCCGCCGACGCCGCCCCGCTCGCCCCGGCGGACGTGGAAACCATCGCCCCGGCGAATAATTCGCTCGAGCCGTCCAACAAGAGCCTGGGGCTGGGCTGAGCCGGAGCGCTAGTCGCGCAGCCTGGCGCGCAACTGCGCGTTGAGCACGGCGGCGGTGTCGCGGAGGGCCTCGGCGAGCGGGTGCCCGCCGTCCGGCCCCCGCTTCCGGTATGCCAGCACCGTCGGCCGGACGGCGGCCGGGTCGTCGATGCGCACGACCGCGACCGCGGCGGGCAGCGCGGGAACCAGCAGGCCCGGCACCACGGTGACACCCAGACCGGCCGCCACCAGGCCCAGCTTGGCGCCCCAGTCGCGAGCGGTGTAGGCGACGATCGGCTGCCACGTGGCGCCGGTCCAGGCACCGAGCAGGGTGCCGCGCGGGTCCTCGCCGCCGATGATCCAGCGTTCGCCGCGCAATTCCTCGGCGGGGACCGAGACCCGGTGCGCGAGCGGATGCCGCGCGGGCGCCGCGACATACAGCGCGTCGTCGAGCAGGGGCGCGGTCGCCACGGTGTCGGGCGGATCGACCTCCCCGGACAGCACCGCCATGTCCAGGCGGCCGCGGGACAGGGCGGCCAGCAGGCCGGGGGTCAGCCCTTCCCGCAACCGCACCTCGAGCATCGGATGGCGGGGCGTCACCGCGGCCAGCGCCCGCGGGACGAGCGCTGCGGTGGCGGTCGCGAACGCGCCCAAGCGAATTCGGCCCGCGACGCCGGTGCTCGCGTCACGCAGCTCGCCGCGGATGTTGTCGAGTGTGTCCAGGACCGAATCCGCGTGCCGCACCACGATCCGGCCCGCCGCGGTGGGCCGCACGCCGCGGGCCAGCCGTTCGAACAGCGGGGCGCCCGCCGCCTGCTCCATGAGCGTGATCTGCCGCGAGACCGCCGACTGGGTGTAGCCGAGATGCTCGGCCGCCCGCGAGAACGACTGGTAGCGGGCGGCCGCGCGCACGACCCGCAATCCCGTGACAGTGAACTCCGCCATGCGTAAAGCTGATACCACATATGCGAGACTCTCGCTGGTCGCATACCAGCGGCGGCCGTAGCGTCGGCGGCATGGACACCGAATCGAACAAGGAACTCATCCGGGCGGTCTTCGAGCGGATGTCGCGCGGCGACACGCGGGCGCTGAGCGAAGCGATGGCCGACGACTGCCGCTGGGTCTTTCCCGGCAACTGGTCGTGGTCGGGCACCTGGGAATCCAAGCCCGTGGTGGTGGGTGACCTGCTGCGCCCGCTCGCGGCCCAGTTCACCGACGACGGCTATCGCAGCGCGGCGAATCTGCTGCTCGCCGAGGGCGACCGGGTGGTGGCACAGGTAGAGGGACACGCGACCACCACCCGCGGCGAAACCTACCGGCAGACTTACTGTTTCATCTTCCGGATCGCGGGCGGCCGCATCACCGAGGTGATCGAGCACTGCGATACCGCGCTGGTCGAACGCGTGCTGGAACCGCTGCGCCCGCCCCGCTGATCCCGGCCGCACGCCCGGCGATGCGGCGGATCAGTCCGGGCGGCGATGACGCCCGGCCGCCGCGACGGGCTGCACCGGTAGCAGTTCGGTGCAGGCGTCGATGTCGACGAGGGCGGTGACGCGTAGCCGGGCGATGAACTCGTCGACGGAGTATCCCGTCGCCAGGACATCGGCCAGCAGTCGCTGCGCTGGATTCACATTGCCCCCTCGTGTCATATCGCCGACCCCTTTACCCGCTCGGAAGCAACTCGCCCGCTCGGCATGTCACCCCTGTTCCGGTGCGAGACGCCCGCAGAGTAGCCATTTCCTGGCAATCGAAACCCCGGCCCTGCGCGTCACGGGATGCCCCTGCGGTCGGGTGCCGGCCGCGCTGCCAGACTCGTGGACGTGCGATGGGCGGTGGCGGAGTGCGAGGACGGCGGGGCGAGCCTGTGCGCGCTGGGCGCGGACGGACGGCCCGCGGGTCCGGTGCTGCGCGAGTCCTCCCTCGCCGCGGCGGTGCGTTCGCGACCGGAGGCCCAGCGGTGGGTCTGGCGGTCGGCAGAGGTCTACCGGCGGTTGCTGGCGGCGGGGGTGCGCGTCGAGCGCTGTTACGACGTCGAGGCCGCGGAGGGCTTGCTGATCGGGCACGAGGAGGGCCAGTCGGGTCAGCCCCGGGCGCTGGCGGCCGCGTGGGCGCGGCGGCACGGCCTGCCCGTGCCGCCGGACGCGCCCGCCCGCGCCGCCGAGACCCAACCGGCGTTGTTCGAGTCGAATTCCCGTGCGCTGCCGCCGGATACCGACGAACTGACCGCCCTGCTGGAGGTCTACGCGGCCCAGGTGGAGCGCACCGCGCGCACCGAGCACCCGGAGCGGATGCGGCTGCTGCTGGCCGCCGAATCGGCCGGGATGCTCGTGGCGGCGGAGATGTCTCGCACCGGGATCCCGTGGCGCGCGGACATTCATCGCGCGCTGCTGGACGAACTCCTCGGTGAACGCTTCGCGGGCGGGAGCGAACCGCGCCGGTTGGCGGAGCTGGCCGAGGAGGTGTCGCGCGCGTTCGGGGTGCGGGTCCGGCCCGATCTGCCCGCCGACATCGTCAAAGCCTTCGCGCGCGCGGGCATCTTCCTGACATCGACCCGCAAGTGGGAGTTGCAGGCCATCGATCATCCGGCGATCGCGCCGCTGCTGGAATACAAGTCGCTGTACCGGCTCCACACCGCCCACGGCTGGTCGTGGCTCGAGCAGTGGGTGCACGACGGCCGCTTCCGCCCCGAATACCTGCCCGGCGGAACGGTTTCCGGCCGCTGGACCACCAACGGCGGTGGGGCGCTGCAGATTCCGAAGGTGATCCGGCGGGCGATCCGCGCCGATCCGGGGTGGCGGCTGGTGGTCGCCGACGCCGATCAGATGGAACCGCGCGTCCTCGCGGCCATCTCGCGCGATCCCGGGTTGATGGAGGTGGCCGCGCGCCCGGAGGACCTGTACGCGGATCTGGCGGCCCGCGCGTTCGCCGGGGACCGCGACCAGGCCAAGCTCGCGCTGCTGGGCGCGATCTACGGCCAGACCTCCGGCGACGCCCGCGCCCACATGGCCGAATTGCGCCGCCGCTACCCCGCCGCGATGGCATACGTCGACGAGGCGGCGCGCGCCGGGGAGGAGGGCCGTCTCGTGCGCACCTGGCTGGGCCGCACCTGCCCGCCGGTGTCGGCGGCACCGGCCGGGGAGGCGGATCCGGCGCTCGACACCGGCGACGGCGGGTACGGCAGCACCTCGGCGACCCGCGCCCGTGGCCGCTTCACCCGCAACTTCGTCGTGCAGGGCAGCGCCGCCGACTGGGCGCTGCTGGTGCTGGCGGCGTTGCGGCGCGAGCTGGCGAGCGCCGGTCTGCGGGCCGAACTGGTCTTCTTCCAGCACGACGAGGTCATCGTGCACTGCCCCGCCGCGGAGGCCGCGACGGTCGCCGCGGCGATCGGCGCGGCCGCGGACACCGCGGGCCGACTCGCCTTCGGGCCCACGCCGGTCCGGTTCCCCTTCACCACGGCTGTCGTCGAATGCTATTGGGACGCCAAGTAATCCGTCGGGACCGGCACGGCCCCCGATCGGCGGAATTCGCCTGTAGGCTGCTGAGCGGTTGCCCGGCAGGTTTTTTCACCAGGGAAGACGCACGAAGGGAGACGGCACCGGTGCCGAAGGTCGACTCGTTCCGATCCGAGCAGCACACGCAGGGTGACAGCGTCTGGGTCACGACCTCCGACGGGCGCAGGCTGCATGCCATGGTGTTGCCCGGACCGGCGGGGTCGACCGCGCCGACGGTCGTTTTCGAGTCCGGGGCCGCGGTCAGCCGCTCGCTGTGGGCGCTGGTCCAGCCGCTGGCCGGACAGTGGGCGCGGGCGATCGTGTACGACCGGTCGGGGCTGGGGCGCAGCGCCCCCGACCCGTGTGCTCGGACGCTGCACCGGATGGCCGCGGATCTGGGCGAGGTGCTCGACCATTTCGGGCCGGGACCGTACGTGCTGGTCGGGCACAGCGCCGGTGGTCCGATCGTGCGGGCCGCCGCGGCCGCGTGTCGCGAGCGCGTCGCCGGGCTGGTGCTGGTCGACCCGACCGACGAGGGCCAGGATGCGTTGTTCAGCAAGGCGTTCCGCAAGTCCGAACGCCGGACCATCGCCTTGCTGAGCGTGGCGGCACGGATGCGACTGCTGGGCCTGTGCTACCGCTCGATCACCGCCGCGCTGCCCCCGGACGCGGGCCGGGACATGCGTCGCGAGGGCTTCACCGCCCGCGCCATGCGGACCTTCGCCGCCCAGCAGCGCACCTATCTCGACGAACTCGCCGAATTCCGCGACGATCCGCCGCATCTGGGCGATATCGCCGTCACGATCATCTCGGCCGGACGCCCCGGCAACGGCGTCGACGCACAGCTGCGCGCTTCCCTCAACGACGCGCACGCCCGCAGCGCGGCCCGCTCCCCGCGCGGCCGCCACGTGGTCGCCGAACGATCCGACCACTATGTGCTCATCTGCGAACCCGACCTCGTCGCCGCGGAGATCCGCCGCCTCAGCTGAGTGCCCGGGCGCGGCGTACGCTCAGCTCGCCGCCCGGTCGCGGGCCGCGAGCCGAACCGGAATGTGGGCGTAGCCACGGAGATTGACGAGTTCGCGACGCGGCGGCGGGGCGGTGATCCGCAGGCCGGGGAAGCGTTCGTGCAGGGTGCGCAGGGCGATGACGCCTTCCGCGCGGGCGAGACCGGCACCCAGGCACGAGTGCACGCCGCTGGAGAACGACACGTGCTCGCGCGCGTTGACGCGCGTCACGTCGAACCGGTCCGGGTCGGTGAACACCTCCGGGTCCCGGTTCGCGCCGCCGAGCAGCAGCGTGATCAGCGCGCCGCGGGTGAGGTGGCGGCCGTCGATCTCCGTGTCGCGCAGCGCGACTCGCGCGGTCCACTGCACCGGGCTGTCGAAGCGGAGGATCTCCTCGATCGCGCCCGGCCACAGGTCCGGACGCGCGGCCAGCAGTTCCAGTTGCCCGGGATGCTCGTGCAGGGCGACGACGCCGTTGCCGATGAGGTTGACGGTCGTCTCGAACCCGGCGCCGGCCAGCAGCGCCGTGGTGAACATGAGTTCTTCCTTCGTCAGCTGGGCGCCGGTGACCAGCGCGCTGAGGATGTTGTCGCCCGGCGCGGCGCGCAGCCGGTCGAGATGTTCGTCGAGGAATTCGCGGGCGTCGCGCAGCGCGTCCTGGGCGCGGCGGTAGGCGCGCCAGGGTATGCCGGTGTCGAGCAGGGCGGCGCCGGCCTCGCCCGCGGCGAGCATGCGGGCCCGCACGTCCTTCGGGATGCCCAGCATCTCGGAGATGATGGCGGCGGGCAGTTCCACCGCGAAATCGGTGATGAGGTCCGCCCGCTGCCGACTCGCCAGTTCGCCCAGCAGTTCGCCGGTGACCTCGTCGATCCGGTCGGTCAGCCGCCGGACGGCGCGGGGTGTGAACTCCTGGGCGACGAGTTTGCGGTAGCGGGTGTGCTCCGGCGGGTCGAGCGACAGCATCGCGGGTGGCTCGATCGGGTTCGGCAGGCGCGGATCCGTGGCCCGGATCAGAGCGCGCAGCGGCCGCGGGATGTTCAGCTCCGCCGGGACGACGGCACCGAAATCTTTGGAGCGCAGGACATTTCGGACGATACCGTGGTCGGCCGTCACCCACGTGGACGGCGTGCGCACCAGCCGCCCCCGCGCCCGGATACGATCGGCGAGCAGGTACGGGTTCGCCCGCGTGCGCGGATCGGCCATGATCCGGGCGAGCGGCTCACCCCGTCGCGCCTGCGCCTTCAGATACGCGCGTGGCGCACCGTGGATCACGGCCCAGTGCAGCCAGGTCTTCATCCCTGAAAGCTAACGCGCGCACCGGCCCCGCACATCGTGCCCCGGTCTGAGATCGGGCCTGACCTTCGGGCTGGTTCACCGGTGTTCAGGGGTGCGCGGAACCGCTTTCGAAGAATTCGCGGATGAAGCAGAGCGGGCAGATAGGGTCGAACGGGGCCGTCGCCTGGGTGCGCGGGGCGGGTGATTCGGGAGCGGAGGCGGCGGCGAGGGCGGGCTGCAGTCCCAGGGCCAGGGTGATCGAGGCTACGGCAACGGCTTTCGGCACGGCGTGCATGGGAATCCTCCGGTTGTCGTGACAGCGAACGTAGCGCAGTTCTCCCACGGTACTGCCGATCCACGCATCGGTAACGCGTAGGTAGTCGCGGCCGCGCTCAACCGAGATCCGGCTGCTCGAGCATGCGCCGCAGCAGTTTTCCGGTGGCGTTGCGGGGCAGTTCGTCCAGGAAGACCACCTCGCGCGGCACCTTGTGCCGGGCCAGATGCGTCTTGACGTACGCCTTGATCTCCTGCTCGTCGCAGGTCGCGCCGCCGAGCCGGACGACGTAGGCGCGCAGGCGTTTTCCGAAGTCGCGGTCGTCGACGCCGACGACGGCGGCCTCGGCGACATCGGGCCGTTCGGCGAGGAGGTTCTCGACCTCGAGCGGATAGACGTTCTCGCCGCCGGAGACGATCATGTCGTCGTCCCGGCCGTCGATGAACAGCCGCCCGTCGGCATCGAAGTGACCGACGTCGCCGCTGCTCAGCATGCCGTCGACGATCTCCTTGCGGCCGCCGTCGGTGTAGCCGGTGAAGCTGAGTCCGCTGGCGACGAAAATGGTGCCGACCACCCCGGGTTCGGTGATCCGGCGGCGCCGCTCGTCGTAGAGCGCGACGCGGCAGCCGACCGGCGGCCGCCCCACCGTGCCCGGCGCGGCGCGCAGGTCCTCGGGCGTCGCCACCGCCGCGACGGCGACCTCGGTGGAGGCGTACAGGTTGTACAGCACGTCGCCGAAGGCGGCGGCGGTGCGGCGGGCGAGATCCGGGGAGACCGACGAGCCGGCGGCGAAGATGACGCGCAACGCGGAGGTGTCGTAGGCGGCCAGCGTCTGCTCGCCGAGATCGACGATGCGCTGCAGCATGGTCGGCACCAGAACCAGTGTGGCCGCGCGGTATTCGGCCACGGCGGCCAGCGTCCGCCGCGGGTCGAACCGACGCTGCTGGAAGACGATGGTGTTGCCCAGCGCCCACCCCAGTGTGAACTGCGACAGGCCGGTGCCGTGGAAGATGGGCGCCGCCATGACGATGGTGTCGTCGCGCGGCAGCGGGACCCGATCGAGGAACTGGGCCGATTGCAGCGGTGAGACCTTGTCCCGGGGAGCGCCTTTCGGGGTTCCGGTGGTCCCGCTGGTGAGGATGACGGTGCCGCCGGGCCGCGCCGGCGCGGGCAGGTCGCCGGCGGGGTGCGCGGCGATCAGGCCGTCGATCGTCACCGCGCCGGACGGTACCGGGTCCGATTCGTCCACCCAGGTGAGGATGCGCGGTATCGCGCCCGGGACCGCCGCCAGCAGCGGCAGGAACTCGCTGTCGAGCAGCAGTGCGCCGACCTGTTCCCTGGCCACGACTTCAGCGAGCTGCGGTCCGGCGAACCCGGTGTTCATCAGCACCACGCGGGCCCCGAGCTTGCCGGCGGCCAGCAGCGCCAGCACCATGCCGCGATGGTCGCGGCACAGCACCGCGACGGTACTGCCCGCGGCGATGCCCGCCGCCGCCAGTCCCCGGGTGAGCGCGTTCGACAGCCGGTCCAGCTCGGCGAAGGTCAGGGCGCCGCGTTCGTCGATGATCGCCGTGGTGGTGCCGTACCGCCGGGTGGCGTGCCGCAGCACAGTGACGAACGGCCCGTAGACCCCCGCATCGCGCACGGTGCGAACCAGATCGAGCGGGCGTGTCGGATCGACCATGCCGCGCCGGCGCAGGACCGCCAGCGCCGCGAGCGAATCGGTCAGCGGGCGCAGCGGCCCGGCCGACGGCGACAACCTGGTCCTCACAAGCACACCTCCGGTGGAGCCGACGTTCGTGCCGAAGCCTACCGCCTGGCGAGAATTTCCATTAACTTATTGCGCATGGATCCCGCTTCGGACCTCGAGCCGACCGACCGGCGCCGCTCCCTGACGAGCCCCGCCGAGCCGTTCGGCGGACCGGCCGATGTGGTTATGCCACTGAGCCTTCCACTGGTCGGGGGCGACATCGTGGACAGCATCGTCGACAGCCGCCGCCGCGCGATGCGCCCGCGCCGCAGCCGGACAACGCCGGCTTACTCGGCCGTGCTCGGCGCCGCGGCGGACCGGACGGCCTACGGCGCGGCCGTCGACACCTCCCATCGGCGGGTACGGTCCGCACCGGGCAGCGCGGTCCGCCACAACGCCGTCGAGGGTCACCGTTGAGTTCCCCGCCCCGTCGCCACGAGATACCTTCGCCCACCGCGCATTCGAGCCCGCACTCGGAGGCGGTCCGGCTCGCCCACGATTTCGCCGCGCTGTCGCTGCGGGGCGAGCCGGCCACCGGTTCGCTGCGCCGCTTCGACGAGGCCGCGCACCGCTGGGCGCACACGGGCGTGTCCTTCGACGTGGTGCACCACGCCGTCTGGGAGGGCACCCGTGACGCCGTCGATCGCTTCGTCGCCGAGACCCCCGGCCCGCCGGACACCGCCGCGGCGGCCGCGCAAGTGCGCAGGACCCTGGAGACCATTCACACGATGACGGTGGCGGCGTACCACGCGTTCCGGCGCGAGGTGCAGACGCGGTCCGCGGTGACGACGGCGGCCGAGCAGGCGCTGACCGTCGCGCTGCTGCGCGGCGACGAGGCGCGGGCCGCCCGGCAGCTGGGCGCGCTGTCCGGCGCGGACGCCTATCATGTTCTCGCAGTGCGTTTCTCGCAGCCACCGGACCGCCCGGCGGATGCCGTGTGGTCGCGGCTGTCGGCCGAGCTGAAGCAGCGTTGCGACACCCCGGTACTGTCGGTGTCCGGCCGCGCCGGGGCGACCTTTCTCGTTCCCGAGTACGCGGTGCCCGACGACCGGATGGACGACGTGCTCGCGGCGGCGGCCGCGGCGGCCGGTATCACCGTCACGGCGACGCTGGTCCGAGCCGACCGCGACCAAGTCACCGACGCCCACACCCGCGCCCACGAACTGCTCGAGCTGGCCTGTGCCGCCGGGCACGGCCCCGGACTCCGGCGATTCCGCGACCTCGTCGTGGAGTATCAGGTGACCAGACCCGGTCTGGCCCGCGACCGGCTCCTCGCGATCCTGGACCCGCTCACCGCGCAACCCGAACTGCTCGACACCCTGGCCAGGCACATCCACAACGAACTCAACCGGACGCGCACCGCCCAGGAACTCGGGGTGCACGCCAATACCGTCGACCATCGCCTCAGGCGGGTCCGCCAGCTCACCGGCTACGACCCGAACCAGCTGGCGGACCTGTGCACGCTGCGGGCGGCGCTGATCATCCGCGCGGTGCGGCCGACCCGGAGCTGACCGCGAATCTCAGTGCCCGGCAGCCGGTTCGGGCGGCCGGAGCATGGGAACGAGGAAGCGACGGGCCAGCGCCGCCAGCTGCTCGTCGTCCTCGAGATCGACCAGGTCGCTGGGGATCGCCAGGAACGACGCCGAGATCCGCACCATGAGCTCGGCCACCAGATCGGCGTCCAGTTCGGGCGCCACCTGGCCCGCGCGCTGCTCGCTGCGCAGCTGGCCGGCGACGAATTGCCGTACGGCGGCGACGGTGCGGCCCTGGTCGCCGATCAGTGAACCGACGAACTGATCGGGTTCCACCGCGAGCAGGCCGCCGATGAGCGGATTGCCGCGGAGGGTCCGCAGCGAACTCACGAAACCGATCACCACGCGCTCCTCCGCGGAGCGCGCGCGGGCGATATCGAGCAGAAAACGGTCGAAGTAGCGGCGGAACTCCCGCGCGATCACCTGTTCGGCCAGCGCGTCCTTGGTGGCGAAGCGCCGGTAGACCGTGATCCGCGAGACCTTCGCCCGCCGGGCCACATCCTCCATGGTGGAACGCTGAATGCCCATCCGGCAGAACTGCTCGTAGGCGGAATCCAGTACCCGCGAACGGATTTCGTCGCTGTCGTCGACCTGCTCGACCGCGTCGATGTAGGCGCGCTCGATCAGGGACTCCGCGGTGGAAGCCGACGCTGAGACCGACGCAGGTTCCACGATTTCCCTTCCGCAGCTGCTCGCGATATCCACCCGGCGGTGCCATGACGATCTTCTCACGGCGGCTCTCGTGGCGGGTGGTCACGGTGTCTGACGTTCGCCGACGCGATGGCCGCGGGCGGGCCGCGGCTGCCGGCCGATCTCGACGCCTCGGCCTACGAGCAGCGCAGGCTCCAGATCGATCGGTTCCTGTCGTCGGGGGTCCACCAGAGCTATCCCGTCTACCCCGTCGGCGTCACCGGGACGACGGCGATGACCTGGCTGCGCCAGCGGCTCGTCGAGGCGACGAGCCGCTGAGCGCTTCGGAAATCAGCGGTTGGTGCGGGGGATTTCGATACTTATCGGCATGCGCAGCTCGGCGAGGTACCACAGCGCGAACTGCCGCAGGAACTCGTCGAACATCCAGTACGCGTTGTCCACCGGCGGCACCAGCTCGCGCACGCCTTCGCGCACCGCGAGGAACGGCCCCCAGCTGAACTTCAGCAGCGGATCCCACACCGGCTCGCGGGCGATGTACAGCCAGTCGGCGATCCGGTCACCCATGACGAACCGTGTGAACGCGCCCAGGATGGGCTTGCTGAGCAGCGTGAGGTCGAGGTTGACGCCCAGGTCCAGCAGCTTGTGGGCGAGATCGATGCCCTCCGGCGTCGGTTCCAGAATGGGGTCGAGCACCTGTTTCGCCTGCGCGTCGGCCTGCTCCCAGGTCGCCGGGATGTACTCGTCCCGGATGCCGAGCATGTGCGCGGCCAGCTGCCAGCTGTGCAGGTAGCCCTCGGACTCCACCGCCGGGATCACCACATTCCAGGTCCGGAACGTGCGCATGATCGTGGTGGCCAAGCTGTGCCAGGTGACCATCATGTCGTCCTGGCTGATCGGGGTGTTGTCGTCGGGCCAGTGCGGCGACTGCGGCAGCAGGTGCCGCACCGCCGCGTGGATGATCCTGGTCTTGACGCAGGTCACGATCATCTGGCCGCCGGGGCCGTAGGCGTTGACCGTGCCGATGTCGTAGCCCAGCTTCGCGGTCTTGGCGATGCGCTCCTTGAGGTGCGAGCCGCCGCGCGAGTAGTAGACCACGCGGGCCTCGTGCGGAATGACCGTGGACATCATGCCGCTGGCGAACGCGTAGAGCACGCCGAGATAGAGCCCGCGCTTCTTGTTGAATTCGAACGAGGCGGCCAGCTTGCCCTGATCGGCCCACGAGGGGAGCCTTCGCGCGTCCTCGATGAACTCGCGCAACCCCGTGGGCAGCCCGGCCGGCAGCGGCTGGTCGTTGGTGGTCCACATGCCCAGCAGCCGGTTCACCTCCGTCACGTCGGCATGGTCAATCACGTCGGCCAGCACGGGATCGGCCTCGGCGTCCCACACCGTCATCGGGTCGGCCCCGCCGCCGCTGCCGACCACCGACCCGTCCGGCGACCACGTCCAGGGTTCGGCGCGCACTGTTCGCGCACCCAGCGCCAGGGCGCCGACGGCCCCCAGCAGTCCACTTCCGGCGCGCAACGCGTCTCGCCTGTTCAGCCCGTGTCCATCCATGCCGATCGTCCTCTTCGTCGAGTCCCGGATACAGAGATACACAATCTGCATCTGTGTATCTCGATGAGAACACAGAGTGACTGTGATCACAAGAATTCGAAGGAATTTCCAGCCGCTGACCAGCGGCCGCGCTACCAGCCGCCGAAGGCGGAAGAACCCGCATCCAAGCGGTACAGCAGCGTTTGAATGAGGACCCACAGGTTCATGGTTCGCCCCTCTCGTCACTACGGCCGACCAGCGTCAGCCCATCCTCACCGATCAGAATATCTATTAACATAACTAGATTGGGAGCTGGTTGTACTGATATTCGCCGAAGAACGGCCGGAAACTTATCTGGGTCCGCACGGTGCGGGCGGCCGGGCGCGGCTGTGGCGCAGGACACCGTCGCGCGATAGGGGAAACGGTAATCGTTTCCGTTAAACTTCAGCGCCGCGTAGTCGAGACTGCGTGGTTTCACACCAGAGAACAGGAAGTACATGAACAAGATCACCCGTGCGGCCGTAGTCGCGTTGACGGTCGCGGGTGCCCTGGGCATCGGCTCGGTAACCGTGTCGGCCGCTCCCGCGGCGCAGGCCGGGCGCACGTTGAGCACCGAGATCATGCCGGGGGTGCAGTACACCAGCAGCACCGTGGACCAGTCGGTCGTCATCGAGACCGGCGCGGCCACCCTCGTCACCCAGGGCGGACAGTTCCAGGTTCGGGACGCCGCCGGCAGCGTGGTGGCGGGAGTCGCGCAGTTCGCGGACGAGCCGAAGGCTTGGGAAGCCGTGCACGCCCCCGCCGATGTGCGGGCCGCCGTGCGTGCGACCACGCCCGCGCTGCGCCTCGACGATATCCACGGCGACCCGCAGACCGAGCGTTTCGACGCGGCGATCCAGGCCGCCGTCAACGAGTTCACCTTGGCTGTCGCGGCGGGCACGATGACCGGTGGCGTGATCGGCGCCGCCATCGGCTGCGGCGTCGGGGCCGTCGCGGGCGCCGTGTTCGGCGCGCCCGTCCTGGACGTGGCGGGCCTGACCGTCATCGCGGGGTGCCTGGCCGGCGCGGGCGCGCTGGGCGCACTGGGCGCGATCGTCGGTGGCGGCATTCTCGGCGTGCCCGTCGGCATCGCCTCGGCGATCAAGTTCCAGCACACCATGAGTGAGCCGTACGAGCACGAAAGCCCCTCCGCCGCAACCGATCACGCGGGCGGCAGCGAATAGGATCGCGCATCCGCCCCGGTGTGACGTCGCGGAAACCGCCCTCACACCGGGGCGTCGGCCCCCTGCCGCTTCCCCGGACGCGGCAACCGGAGCCGCCCGCGCAGCAGTCGCGGGACCGTCAGCCCGGCCACCAGCGCGGCCAACGGCACCACGACATCCACCCACGGATCGCGGATCGGCCGATACACCGCGGTGCCGCCGCGGATCTCGACGAATCCCACCGGACGCACATCGACACCACCACCGCCTCCGCCACCCGGCCCCACGTCCGAATCGCCCGCCATTCCGGCGCCGAAGCCCAGACGGGCCCGCGCGACCGGAATCACGGTGACGCCCTCCGCGACCACCGGAGCACCGAAAACCGCTGCCGCCGAAGCGCTTTCACCGATACGCTCGGCCAGCCGATGCAGCAGCGTATGCACCTCCCCCGCCGCGTCCGGGCGCGGTCCGGGGTCATGGTCGTCGCTCGTCATGACCCCATCATGCCCCGGCCCGGCCTCAGCCCTCGGGGCGCCAGGTGGCGACGGCCCAGATGACCACGATGTCGAGCGCGATGACCAGCACCGACCACCACGGGTAATAGGGCAGCCACAGGAAGTTCGCCAGGATCGACAGCGCCGCGATGCCGATCGCCGCGCCGCGGCCCCACGCCGTGCCCGTCATCAGGCCCAGGGCGGAGATCACGAGGACGATGCCCAGCGCGATGTGGATCCAGCCCCAGGTGCTGACGTCGAACTTGTAGACGTAGTCGACGCCGACGACGAACAGGTCGTCGTCCACGACCGCCGAGATGCCCTGGAACAGCGACAGCAGTCCGACGGTGATCAACAGGGTCGCGGCACCGATCGACGTGCCTGCCGCCACTCCCTGGCGCACGGGATGGTTGTGCGAGGTGGTTGACATTCCCGTCTCCTTCCGAGTTCCGAGCGCGGTTGTTGGGAGGACTGTTGCGCACCGCGGCCGGCGGCGCTTCACCCGCGCAGGGTGAGGCGACCCGCGGTCGGGCCACCGGCCGAACTCACCCCGAGCGGATGATGCTCGCCGCCACACCCGCCCGCGACGCTGAGGACCGCAGGCGCACCGCCCCGGACATCGCCGCGGCACCCACCGATCCACCCGAGGAGGTGAGCGTCCATGTCGGATGCCGTTCGATACCAGTTCGTCATCGAGGGCGAGCTGTCCGAACGCGCGCGGGCCGCCTTCCCCGAGCTGTCCCGCAGCGACCACTCCACCTCCGGCACCACCACCCTCTACGGGACCGTGCCCGACAACACCGCCGTACGCGGCGTGATGGCCCGCATCGATGCGCTGGGCCTCACCCTCCTCGAGATGTCCCGGCTCCCGGACTGACGGCCGCGATCAGGTCACGAGACCAAAACGTTTCGGCGCAGACCCCGACGTGCGGGTATACGGTCGAATACCGACAGATCAGGCACGCTGCACGAGCTCGACCGGAACCGGAGAAGCTTACGGAGGCGTAGTGGTCTCATCACAACTGTTCGTCAACGAATCGGGCGGCCGTCGCGTCGTCCCCGGTCACGACACGCCATCCGCGCCACCCGACCTGCCGTTCACGCCGCTGCGCCTGGCCGAGGCCGATGCCCGGCTGGATCGGGCCGTCCGCGCCGGCAACGGCCACACCGTGCTGGTGTGCGCGCCGGCCGGTAGCGGTAAGACCGTCCTGGTGGCCGACTGGATCCGGCGCCGCCACGCGAACACTCCGGTGGGCTGGGTCGGTCTGGGCGATGCCGCCGCCGATCCGGACCGACTGTGGCCGGCCGTGGCCGACGCGCTGCGGCTGCCGGTCGTCAGCCGCCCCAACGCCGTGCCGGACACGCCGGTGGACGACGCCGCCGCCCTGCTGTCCGCGCTCGCCGCCCGCCCCGGCCGCACGGTACTGGTGATCGATGACGCGCACCTGATCAACGACCCGCTGACGCTGTCCGGCCTGGAGTACTTCGTCGAGCACGCCCCGCGCCAGCTGATCACCGTCGTGCTCGGCCGCTACGACCCGCCGATCCGCTGGCACGCGCTGGAGATGACCGCCCGGCTGACCCGCGTCTCGGCACCCGAACTGCGGTTCGACGAGTCGCACACCGCCGCGCTGCTCGCCCAGCACGACTGCCGTCTCACCGCGACCGAGCTGTCCGGAGTGCACGAGCTCACCTGCGGCTGGGCCGGTCTGGTCCGGATCGCCGCCATCGATCTCGCGGCGCGCACCGGCAACCGGGAGACCGCGATCGCCGCGCTGGCGCAGGGCCCGCGCGCGGTGGCCGACTTCCTGGTCGGGGAACTGCTGACCACCCTGCCCGCCGAGGCGCGCGAGTTCCTGCTCGCCACGGCCGTCCCGGACTCGTTCTGCGCCGAACTCGCCGCCGCGCTCGCCGGGCCGGCCGCGGCGAGGATGCTGGAACACCTGCTGCGCAACAACTTTCCCGTCGAGGTCACCGCGCACGACGGTGTGCTCTGGTACACCTACCACCCCATGCTGCGCACCTACCTGCTGGCCGAGGCGGGCCGCGCCGACCCGGACCGGATCGCCGAGCTGCATCGCGAATGCGCCGGTTGGTTCGTCGCCACGGCCCTGCTGCCCGCCGCTCTGCGTCACGTTCTCGCCGAACCGGGTCATCCCGCGCTGCCCGGCTTCGTCCGCGCGCACGGGCCTCGCATGGTGTTCGACGGCAACGGCGCCGCCCTGTTCCGCGCGCTCGACCACATCGACGCACCGGCCGACGACCGGTTCGTGCTGCTGCTGCGGACCGCCGACGCCATCGAACACGGCGACGTGGTCCAGGCCACCGCCCTGCGCGAACTCATCGCCGAACGGCCGCAACGCGATTCGGTGTTCGTGCCGCCGGAACTGTTGCGTCCGTTCACTCTCGCCGTCGTGCACGATGTCACCGCCGGCACCACCGACGCTCCCGGTCCGGTGCCTCCGGTGCCGCCCGCGACGGGGCACCTGGACCTGGACTGCTATATCGCCCTGCAGATCGCCACGGCGCACACGTTCGCGGCCGACGCCGGGCAGCGCGGCGAACCGGGCCTGCGGCACGCCCTGGCGCTGTCCGAACGGGCCGGTCTGCACCGCCTGACCCTGCATGCGCTGACCCGGCTCGCGATGGCGGCCGGTCTGGGCGGTTCGCTCGCGCTCATGCGCGAGCGTGCCTTCCGAGCCGTCGCGTTCGCCGACCATCATCGCCTGCACGACACCGCGTCGCTGGCACACGCCCGGGTCATGGTCGCGCTGATGGCGTACCTGCAAGCCGACGACCACTACCTGCAGGCGGCCGAAATACTGCCCCGCACAACACGTCTGGACGGCTCCACCGCGCCCGCGTCGGGCTGGCACGCCGATGTGCTCGCGCACCTGTTCACCTTCGACACCGCCCCCGACCGGCATGCCGTCGCCGACACACTGCGCAACGCCATGCACCGCCTCCTGGAGGAGACCCCGGTACCCGCCACCACCGGCGGACTGCTGGCCCACGTCACCTGGGCGCTGTTGCGCCTGCGCCGCCACGACACCGCACAGCAACTGCTGGACCGGGCGGTGACGACGCTGGGCCGGCTGCCCGAGACGACACTGGTGGAGGCCGCGCTCGCGGACTACCACCATCGCTCGACCGCCACGGTGGAGCTCATCGAACCGCTGCTGCGGCAGGAGGAGAATCTGCACCCGGTGTCGGCCGTGCACGCCTGGCTGCTGCGTGCCGCGGCCGACCACCGCCTGGACCGGTCCACCGCCGCCTACGAGGCGCTGCACCGGGCGCTGGCGCTGGCCTATACCGATCGGGTGATCCGCCCCTTCCTCGATGTGCCCGGCACCCTCGGCCTGCTCGACCAATTCGTGGGCAGGTTCGGTCATCTCGACGAATTCGTCGACACCATCCGGCATCGCCCGCGCACCCGGGCCACCGCGCGGCTACCACACCTGACCGACACCGAACTCGCGGTGCTGCGCCAGCTCCCGTCCGGCATGACCACCCACAGTCTCGCCGCCGATATGGGCGTGTCGATCAACACCGTCAAGACCCACCTGCGCGGCATCTATCACAAGCTCGGCGTGCGCACCCGCGCCGACGCCATCGCCCACGGCCGCAACTTCGGGCTGATCTGAACTGTCCGCGGACCGTCATCGGGCGGCGCGCACCGAGTTTCGTGTGTCGTGTGGTCACCACGCGGCCGCGGGCATCGGATGCCGGGCGCCGGCGTGCCGGGCGGCCGCCGGGACGGTTACGGTGGTCTCGCGGCGGAACGCGAGGGTGCCGGACGCGGTCAGCACCGTCTCGGCGAGGTCGCGGGCGAGGGCGAGATCGTCTGCGGGAAGGGCGAATACGGAGAGGGTCAGGGCGCCGGGGCGGGCGAGCGCGAGCGCGGGATCGAACCGGTCGATCACGGCGGGGCAGCCCGACAGCAGCATGACGGCGGTGCTCAGTTCGGCCGGTGCGCCCGCATCGGGCATCCGGATCCCGGCGGCGGCCGCCGCCACGGCGCTGAACAGCGTGACCTGCCCGTCCGGTACCGGTGGATATCCGATGCCGCCCCAGCGGCGCAGCGCCGGGCACGCCGCGAAATCGGTTCGGCCCGACCATCGTCCGCGCCCCGCCGCGAGCAACCGGTCGACCCTGACCCGCCATGCCCGGGGGTCGTGGATGTCGGCGCGGAGCCGAAGCCGGCGGCAGGAGACGTCCACCGCTGTCGTGGCCGCCGTCGCGACGGGCAGCACCATGGTCATAGCGGCCTCCCCATGCCGATCCTGTTGGCGGTCAACGTGTTCGACCGTCGCACGGGCGCGGTTCGGCGCGCTCGCGAAGACCGCCACGCCACGGCGAACGCGGTGATCGCGACGGCCAGCAGCGCCGCGGTCGCGGCGAGGGTCGCCGTCAGCAAGGCCGTGCTCGCCGCGGTCTCGGCATGGTGGTAGCGCAGCAGGAGGGCGGCGGCGACCGGACCGATGAACACCAGCGCGGGGATCAGCACGAGAAATCCGACGGTTGCCGAGGAGGCCGGAGTGGGCGCCGCACGGCGCGAGATCATGTTCATCGCAAGCTCCTGACGTGCCGGATCAGGGGTTGTCCCGATGAGTTGTCCGATACAGCAGGGTCTCCCCGCGGTCCCGTCGCCACCTCACCCGGTCAGGATGATCTCCGGCCGCCCGGCACGCGGGCCCACGCGGCGGCCGCCGCGGCACCGAGATTCACCCGCCGTGGGTGAGGCCGCCGCGGCCCGCGACTGCGATCGTCACAGCACCGATCAGCCCGCCACGGCAGCGACAGGGGTGCATGCCATGACCGTACGCAGCGATGTTTCGGCAAGCGTCGAATCGCAGCACGAGAAGTTCACTCGCGACCTGCCCTTCGACGACGACCAGGACTTCGCCGCCGCGCGGCGTGGCTTCGTCGCCGCCCTGCGCCCCGGCACGGTCGAGAACTCCGACGGCGAGGTGGTGTGGGACAGCGACGCCTACGCGTTCCTGGACGACGACTGCCCGCCGACGGTGCATCCCAGTCTGTGGCGGCAGTCGAAACTCTGTGCGATGCAAGGGTTGTACGAGGTCACCGACGGCATCTTTCAGATCCGCGGGCTCGACCTGTCGAATATGACCCTCGTCGAGGGCGACACCGGCATGATCGTGATCGATCCGCTCATCTCCGCGGAGACCGCGGCGGCCGGGCTGGGACTCTACCGGGAGCACCGGGGCGAACGCCCGGTGACCGGGGTGATCTTCTCGCATTCGCACATCGACCATTTCGGCGGCGTCAAGGGTGTCACCACGGCCGAGGACGTGGCGGCGGGCCGCTGCCCGATCGTGGCGCCCGCGGGTTTCGTGGAACATGCCGTCGAGGAGAACGTCTACGCGGGCACCGCGATGTCGCGCCGCGCCGCCTACATGTACGGCGCGGCGCTGCCCCGCGGGCCGCTCGGCGCGGTCGGCGCCGGGCTCGGACCGACGACCTCGACCGGCACCCCGACCCTCATCACGCCCACCGTCGACGTCTCCCGGACCGGCCAGACCGAGGTGATCGACGGCGTCCGGGTGGAGTTCCAGCTCACCCCGGGGACCGAGGCGCCCTCGGAGATGAACTTCTACTTCCCGGACCGCCGCGCACTGTGCATGGCCGAGAACGCCACCCACACCCTGCACAATCTGCTGACGCTGCGCGGCGCGCTGGTGCGCGATCCGCACGTGTGGTCGAAGTACCTGACCGAGTCGATCAACCGCTACGCCGCCCGCAGCGATGTCCTGTTCGCGTCCCACCACTGGCCGACCTGGGGCACCGAACGCCTCACCGAGTTCCTCGCCCTGCAGCGCGACCTCTACGGCTATCTGCACGACCAGACCCTCCGGGCGCTCAACAAGGGCGCCACCGGGATCGAGATCGCCGAATCCATCGAGCTGCCGCCCGCCGTCGCGCACGCCTGGCACACCCACGGCTACTACGGTTCGGTGAGCCACAACGTCAAGGCCATCTATCAGCGCTACATGGGCTGGTTCGACGGCAACCCGGCGACGCTGTGGCAGCACCCGCCGGTGGCGTCCGCGCGCCGGCACCTGGAGTTCATGGGCGGTGCGGACGCGGTGATGCGCAAGGCCCGCGAATCCTTCGCCGACGGCGACTTCCGGTGGGTGGCACAGGTGTTGAACTATGTGATCTTCGCGGACCCGGAGCACGCGCAGGCCCGGACGCTGCAGGCCGACGCCCTCGAGCAACTCGGGTTCGGCGCCGAGAACGGCACCTGGCGCAACTTCTACCTGATGGGCGCCTACGAGTTGCGCCACGGCTCGGTCGGCACGCCGACCGCCACCGCCGCGCCCGACATCGCCGCGGCGCTCAGCGTCGAGCAGTTGTTCGACGCGATGGCGCTGCGCATCGACGGACCCCGGGCCTGGTCGGCCCACCTCACCATCGACTGGCGGGTGTCGGACCGGAAACTGGTGCACCGCACCGAACTTCGCAACGGAGTGCTGGTGCATTTCGACATCGAAGGTGACGTCGCGGCGCCGGACGCGACATTCACGCTGACCGACGCCGATTTGCACGCCGCGCTGCTGGGCGGGCAGGATCTGCGGCAGATGATCGCCGAGGGCACCGTCGCCGCCGAGGGCGACGCGACCGTACTGGCCGAACTGGTCGGCTACCTGGACGCCCCCGATCCGGACTTCGCCATCGTGACGCCCTGACCCGCCGCGCGGCGCTCGTGCCGGGGACCTGGCCCCGGCCTACCATCGACCGGAGCGGGCGATGGCGCCGCCCGGCACGCAGATCAGGGAGGAACCGTGGACATTACCCAGCTGATCCTCGATGACCATCACGAGCAGCGGCGGCTGTTCGCCATCCTGGAGCAGATCGACCGGTCGCAGACCGGCGAACTGTCGGCCATCTGGGATCGGCTGGCGAGCTTCCTGGAACTGCACGCGCAAGCGGAGGAGGAGATCTTCTATCCCGAGCTGCTGCAGCTGGGCGTCGCGGCCCGGCGCGCGGCCGGAGTGGAGGCGGAGACGCTCGATGCCATCCACGACCACAACGACATCCGCGACGCGGTCGCCGAGGTCGCGCGTCATCGCGTCGGCACCGACGACTGGTATGCCGCCGTCGCCGCGGCGAACGAGGCCAACGGCGATCACATGGCCGAGGAGGAACGCGAGGGCCTCACCGATTTCCGCCGCCTGGCCGGGCTGTCGCGCCGCCATCAGCTGGCCGTCGCCTTCGCGGCGTACGAGGCGCGTCACTACGCGGGTGTCCGGTCGGTCGACAAGGACCCCGCCGAGTATGTCCGCGCGGTCGAGCAGGGGGTGCGGCCGGGGGCGAGCGGGTCGCTGAGCATCGGTCCGATGAAACGGTCCTGACGGGCTCAGAGCAGGCGTGCGATGGGGCTGTCGGCGATGCCGCGCTGTAGTTCGGCGACGTCATCGCAGACGAATTCGGCTCCGGCGGCGGTGAGTTCGGCGCCGGAGATACCGCCGCTGAGCACCCCGATGGTGGGCACGCCGAGGGCGACGCAGGCCCGCGCGTCCCACACCGCGTCACCGACGAAGACCGCTCGCCGCGCCGAGACACCGGCCCGGTCGAGCGCGATCCGCACGATGGTGGGATCGGGTTTGGCGTCCTCGACGTCCTCGCCGCCGGTCACCGCGTACAGGGCGGGTTCGCTGTCCAGTAGTTCGCGCAGCCGGGCCAGTTCCTCCGGGGGCGCGGAGGTGGCGAGTACGACGCGCAGGCCGCGGTCGTGCAGGTGCGCCAGGATCTCCCGCGCGCCCGGCAGCAGGGTCAGCTCGTCGGCGCTGTCGAGGTAGTAGCGGGAGTGCAGGTCGTCGGCGCGGTCGGCGGCGTCCTCGCCCAGTTCCGGAGCCAGGGTCCGCAGCAGGGTGCCGCCGTCCATGCCGATGGCGCGATGAATGCGCCAGGTCGGCACGACTGCCCCGGCCTCGCGCAGCGCCCGGTGCCAGGCCCGGGCGTGCAGGTAGTTGGAGTCGACCAGGGTGCCGTCGACATCGAAGAGCACCGCTGCGGGATCGGGCACCACAACCTCCTCGTCTCGGAGTCGCTGTCGTACCGATCTACCCCGTACACGCCGCTCGAATCGGTGCGTGCCCGAGCCTCACACCAGGCCCGTGGCGTCGAATATCCAGGACATGTCCGCGGTGGCGAAGTCCGCCATCCAGGTCGGTGGGGCATGGTCGGCCAGGGCGCTCATGTCCCAGTAGTCCTTCCAGAGCGCGATCTTGCCGTGCTCGACCCGATGCACCGAGACGAATCGCAGGGTGGCGGATTCGCCTGTCTCCCAGTGCCATTCCTCGTGGTGCTCGTACATGACGTCGGTGCCGTTGTCCAGCAGCAGGCCGTCGAAGTTCTCGTAGGAGGCCAGGGGTTCGAGGCCGATCTTCAGCCGCTTGACGATGTCGTCGGGGCCCCGCGCCGCCGCCGTCGGACCGACCGGCATGTCGAGATAGATGCAGTCGTCGGACAGGTGGGCCCGCACCGCGTCCCAATCCCGCCGCGACAGCGCGCCCCACAGCCCGAGCACCGTCGCGGTTACCGAATCCGCCTGTGTGTCACCGTCGATCGTCATGCCCACCACCTTCCGGAACCATTGTTAACAGATGTCCGTACACCTGTCCATAATGGATTTCGGGCGTGGTGCGGGAGCGGTGACAGCGTCACTTCACCTTGCGAACCCGGGTGGTGGCCGTGGAAACACGTTTGCCCGCACGGTTTTCCGCGCGCAGCACAGCGATGGGGCCGCCGTCGCGATCGACCAGGACCGAGTGCGGTTCGCCGGCGGCGAAGGCGTGCCGCTCGCCCCATTGCCGCAGCGCCACGACGACGGTGAACAGATCCCGCCCGGCCTCGGTGAGTTCGTAGGTATGGCGTTTGCCGCCCGGGTTGACGCTGGTGGCCAGGATGCCGTGGTCGACGAGGCGGCGCAGGCGAGCCGTGAGGATGTTCCGGGCGATCCCGAGTCGCTGCTGGAATTCGGTGAAGGTCGCGGCGCCGTCCATGGCGTCGCGCACGATCAGCAGGCACCACCGGTCGCCCACCAGGTCGACGGTGCGCGCGACCGGACAGGTGGGATCGGTCCAGTCGCGGTCGCGGATCGTGGTCATGCGCCTCCTGCCGATCAGTTGCGGTTTGAAACCATTATGCCCTATGGTTCAAGAGTTTCAATTTGCAACTTTTGGGAGGCGTGGTGGCGACGGGAACCGGGCGATCGCAGCGTTTCGTGCTGGCGTCGGTGTGCGCGGTGGCGGTGTCGACGATCTATGCGATCCAGCCGGTACTGGCGGCGGCGGGCGGCGGGCTCGGGGTGGCGCGCGAGTCGCTGGGCGGGCTGGTGGCCGCGGGGCAGGTCGGCTATTTCGTCGGCCTGATCCTGCTGGTGCCGCTGGGTGATGTGCTGAATCGCCGTCGGCTCATCAGCGTGCAGCTGGCGCTCACCGGCGTGGGCGCCGCGGTCGCGGCCGTCGCCGCGAACGGTGTGGTCGCGATGGTGGGGCTGGCGGTCGCGGGCCTGTTCGCGGTGGTGGTTCAGGTGACCGTCGCGTACGCGGCGGCCGTGTCGGCGCCGGGCGAGCGGGGCCGCACCATCGGCGCGGTGACCTCCGGTGTGGTGATCGGGATCCTGGGGGTTCGGGTTCTCGCCGGTGCGGTGGGTGATGTGGTCGGCTGGCGTGCGGTGTACGCGCTGTTGGCGGCGCTCTGCGTGGCGCTGGCCGTCGCGGCCCGTGCCGTGCTCGATCCGGACCGCCGGAGCGCCGGGGCGCGGTACGCGCGGGTGCTGGCGTCGATGGGGCGGCTCGTGCGCACGGATCGCCTGTTTCTGAGCCGGGGGTTGATCGCGTTCTTCCTCTTCGCGTCCTTCGGGACGCTGTGGAGCGGGCTGGCACTCCCGCTCGGCGCCGCACCCTGGCACCTGGGCAGCACACAGATCGGCCTGTTCGGGGTGGCCGGACTGGCCGGGGCGGTCGGCGCGGGACGGGCGGGGCGTTGGGCCGATTCCGGCCGCGCGCAAGCGATCACGGGCTCGGCGCTGGCGTTGCTCGCCGTCTCCTGGCTGCTCATCTCCCGCGCCGAATCGAACCTGTGGCAGCTGGTCGTCGGCATCGTGTTGCTCGATTTCGCCGTCCAGGCGGCGCACGTCAGCAACCAGCACCTGCTCACCGCCGCCCATCCCGACCATGCCGGGGGCGTCATCGGCGGGTACATGGCGTTCTACTCCCTGGGTTCCGCCCTCGGGGCGATCACGACCGCCTGGGCCTACAGCCATGGGGGGTGGGCCGCCTCCTGCTGGGTCGGTGCGGGTTATGCCGTTGCCGCGGTGCTGGTCTGGGCCGGAGCCCACAGCACTTCGCGGGCCGGCGACACACAGCCGCCCACTGTTCGGACTACTATCCAGACAGGTGTCCCGAATGCGCCGGGCGCCCGGACCGAAGCCGATCGAGAACACGTGAGTACAAGATGGACAGAGAAGACCTGACGATCATCGAATTCGCCCTGCTGTGGCAGCCCTACGGCGGCCCACCGGCAGAGGAGATCCTCGTCAACTTCGGCATGACCGAACTGCGCTTCCGCTCCCGCGTGGTCGACATCCTCGCCGCCCGCGGCACCCCCACCGACCGTCCCCTCCGCCGGCACGCCCGCGCCACCCTCCGCTCCTACTTCGAAATAGGCAGGTCCGCCGCCCTGGCCCGCGCCGCGGCGACCCGCCGCCCCTGAATTCGCGCCCTCGCGACGGCACTGACCTGCACCAGCTCGCCGGTTACCGGGCGATGGCCGAGACGATCGACCTCACCATGCTCGCCGCCGAATCGCCCTCCTGCTGACCCGGCGGCCACGCCGCGCGCGCCCGGCGTTCCATGAACTCGACGATCGTACGGGCGACCTGGCGGCGCACCGGCTCGTGCAGCAGATCGTGTCCGGCGTCGGGGAATTCGACCAGGTCCACCAGCGCCTCGCCCGTGGCCCACCGCCGGATCGATTCCACCGGCGCCCGACGATCGTCGCACCCGTGCAGCGCCAGCGTCGGCACCGGCGGCGACGGTATGCGCCACGCCTCCGCCTGCGGCGGGGTCCCGATCAGCACGACCGCGTCGACGGCCGAGACCGTGGCGGACCCGGAGCGCATGGCGATCAGTGCGGTCCCCGCACCCAGTGAATGCCCCATGAGGACCAACGGCAGGCCGCCGTGTTCGCGCCGCGCCCGCTCGACCAGGGTCAGCGCGTCCACGGCCAGATCCTCGACGGGCGCGTGCCCGTCGGTCTCCCCCTCGCTCAGGCCGTGCCCGGCGTGGTCGATCCCCCACACGTCGATGTCGTGGCGATTCATCGCCCGCGCGAAACGGTGATAGTCGGCGCTCTGCTGCCCCAGACCGTGCAGGAACACCAGCACCAGCCGCGGTCGCGCCGCCGGCCATCGGCGGTAGTGCACGCGGCCGTTCACACCGTCGAAGAAGGGCATCGGTTTCCTCTCATTCGTTCCGCCGCGACCGCGCGGAGTGCTCGGGGGTCCGCTCGTCACCGTCGGCGGCGATACTCGACGCGATGCAGTCCCACAGCCGCGGCGGCGGCGGGCAGGCCGCCGACGTGGCGAAAAGCGCTACGGCGGTGTGCAAGTCGGCGACCTCCGAGGCGCAGCCGCCACAGCGCAGCAGGTGCCATTCGAAGGCGTCGCGCTCCAGTCCGGCGAGGGCGTCCAAGGTATAGACTCCGGTCAGTTCGTGCATCTCCTCCCATGCCGTCATGACAAGACGTGGTCGCCGGATTTCACCAGATGTGCCCGCAGCGTCGGCCCGATCTCGGCGAGGGCAGCCGGACCGGACATCTCGACGTGCGTGCAGTCGACGAGATGTTCGTGAATCTCCGCGTCCACGAACGGCTCCCACCCGGCGGCGCCGCCGACCGGTTCGGCACCGTCCGCGGGACCGCAGTCGGCCAGGGCCGTGAAGTACACCAGCTCGCCGTCGTAGTGGCTCGGCAGGTACCGGTGGCCCATCCGGGCCCCCACCAGATAGGCGTCGTAGAGCCGCTGCACCTGGGCGGCGGTCAGCGACTGGAACGGGCCCGGGTGGCGGCCCAGCAGTTCCGCCGCCTCCTGCGCGGACAGGTCACGCCCGGCCAGTGCGGCATCGCCGAGCAGCGCGCCGAGCAACTCCCCGGCCGTCGGCTCCGCGGGCTCGGGCACTCCGGCCAGGATCCGGCTGTCCATCATGGCCAGCAGTGCGACCCGCGCTCCGGCGCGCCGGAGCTGCCCGGCGATCTCGTAGGCGACCAGCCCGCCCAGCGACCAGCCCAGTAGCCGGTACGGCCCCTCCGGTTGCATTCGTCTGATCTCCCGCACATAGCGGGCCGCGAGGGCTTCCACGGTATCGAGCCCCTCCCCGTCGCCGGTGAGGTGCGGCAGCTGCAGTCCGTAGACCGGCTGCTCGGGATCGAGGTGCGCGAGCAGGCCCGAGTAGGTCCACGCCACCCCGGTGACCGAATGCACGCAGAACAGCGGCGGCGCAGTGCCTTCCGCGCGCAGCGGCAACACCGTGGCGAAGGCCGCGTCGACCACCGATTCGGTGCGGTCCACGTCCGCGTCCAGGCGGGCCGCGATCCCGGCGGGAGTCGGGTCGAGGAACACCGTCTGCATCGGCACGTCGAGCCCGTGCCGCTCA
Source organism: Nocardia wallacei (assembly GCF_014466955.1). NCBI lineage: Bacteria > Bacillati > Actinomycetota > Actinomycetes > Mycobacteriales > Nocardiaceae > Nocardia > Nocardia wallacei. The sequence continues at coordinate 4,090,914 of NZ_AP023396.1, forward strand.
CGCACGAGCGCGACCACCTGCGTCGCCAGCAGGGAGTTGCCGCCCAGTTCGAAGAAGTTGTCCTCCGCGCCGACGGTATCGACGCCGAGCGCCGCCTCGAACGCGGTGCACAGGGCCGCTTCGGTGGGGGTGGCCGGGGGCCGGTAACTCGCGCTCGCGGCGAGCACCGGCGACGGCAGGGCGGATCGATCGATCTTCCCGGCCGGTGTGACCGGCAGCGCGTCCACGATCGTGATGGCCTGGGGCACCATGTATCCCGGGACACGCGCCGACAGATACCGGCCCAGCTCCGCCGCCGTGGCCGCCGCGCCCGGTTCCGTCGTCACATAGGACGCCAGTATCGTTGTGCCGCTGCCTGTTTCGTGCCCGACGGTGACGGCGTGCCGCACCTGCGGGTGGGCCGTGAGGGCCGCGTCGATCTCACCGAACTCGATGCGGAAGCCACGGATCTTGACCTGGTGGTCGGTGCGGCCGAGGTACTCGATCTCCGGGCCGTCCGCGTGCGGCGCCCATCGCACCAGGTCTCCGGTGCGGTACATCCGATCGCCGGGCTCACCGAACGGATTCGCCACGAACCGTTCCGCCGTCAGGCCGTGGCGCGCATGGTACCCGCGCGCCAGTCCGATGCCGGACAGGTACAGCTCGCCGGGCGTCCCGACCGGCACCGGATGCAGCCGGGCGTCGAGCACGAGCAGGCCGAAGCCGCGCACCGGCCCGCCGACGGTGACCGCCACACCCGGCCGCAGCGGTGCGCTCAGGGTCGCGGCGACGGTCGCCTCGGACGGACCGTAGGCGTTGAACATTCGTTTCCCGGCGTCCGCGGCCCAGCGCCGCACCAGTTCCGGACCGCACCGGTCACCGCCGACCAGCACGACCTCGAGGTGGTCCAGTCCGGCCGGGTCCACGGTGCCCAGCGCCGCCGGGGTGACGAACGCGTGCGTCACCACCTCCTCGGCCAGCAGCTCGCGCAGCGGCTCGCCACCGTAGATATCGTCGGGCGCCACGACCATCGTCGCCGCGCCGCCGAGGGCGAACAGCAGCTCCAGCACCGCCGCGTCGAAACTGGGTGAGGCGAAGTGCAGCACCCGCGAGCCCGCGGCGACCGCGCACCGCTCGGTCAGCTCGGCGGCGAAGTTCGCCAGCCCGGCATGAGTCACCGTGACGCCCTTGGGAATTCCGGTGGAGCCGGAAGTGTAGATCAGATAGGCCGGCTGGTCGAGACGCACCGGCGCGCGCCGATCGGTGTCGAGGACGGGTGCGTCCGAGGCGTCCAGCAGGGTGTCGACGAAATCCGGGTCGTCCAGCACGAGCCAGTCGACGGTGCCGGGCAGATCCCCGCGGGATTCGCCGACGCACAGCCCGATCGCCGCACCCGCGTCGGTGAGCATGTGCTCCTTGCGCTGCGCCGGGTAGGCGGGGTCGACGGGCAGGACGGCCGCACCGGTCTTGGCCACCGCCAGCACGGCCAGCACGGACCGGATCGACCGCGCGATCCCGACCGCGACACATCGCTCGGGCCCCGCGCCCCGCGAGATCAGCACTCGCGCGAGCTGGTTGGTGATCCGATCCAGCCGCGCGTAGCTCAGCTGCTCGGAGCGGTACCGGATCGCCGCGCCGATCGGGTTGACCGCCACGGCCGCGGCGAACAGGTCCGCCAGTGTCGCCGGCGCCGTGCCGGACGGGCGGCGGACCGGCGCGAGGGCGCTCGCCTCGTGCTCGGTCAGCACCTCGAGGTCGCCGATCGGCCGGGCCGGGTCGGCGACCGCGGCATCGAGCAGCCGGATCAGCCGCGCCGCGATACGGTCCGCGGTGGCGCGATCGAACAGGTCCGTCGCGTAGGTGACGGTGAGTTCGATACCGTCCGGCCGCCCGTCGGCGGTGAACGCCTCGGCGAGGGTGAACTGGAGATCGAACTTGGCGACATCGAATTCCGGTGTCTCCGCGGTGATTTCGACGCCAGGCAGCCGCAGCCGCACCGGTGCGGAACCGTGCACGGACAGCATCACCTGGAACAGCGGGTTGTGCGCCGTCGACCGTGCCGGGTTCAGTACCTCGACCAGCCGCTCGAACGGGAGGTCGGCGTGGGCGAAGGCGTCGAGGTCGCCCGCGCGCACGGCCGCGAGCGTGTCCGCGAACGACCGCTCGGCGGCCAGCGGCGTCCGCAGCACCAGGGTGCCGACGAACATGCCGATCAGCTGCTCGAGCCGCTCCTCGGTGCGGCCCGAGATCGGGGTGCCCACGGCGATGTCGGCGGTGCCCGTCATCCGGTACAGCAGTACCGCCAGCGCCGTGTGCAGCACCATGAACGCGGTCGCGTCGTGGCGGCGCGCGAGCTCGCGCAGCGCGGCGTGGGTGGGCGCGCCGATCATCGTCCGGACCGACGCGCCCGCGTGGCTCGGGGTAGCCGGGCGCGGCCGGTCGGTCGGCAGTTCCAGGCATTCCGGGAGGCCGCGCAGCGCCTCCTGCCAGTACCGCAGTTGCGCGGCCAGACGGCCGTCCGGATCGTCCTCGCCGCCGAGCATTTCGCGTTGCCAGAGGCTGTAGTCGGCGTACTGCACGGGCAGCGGCGCCCAGTCGGGCGCGGCGCCGGTGCGGCGGGCCCGGTAGGCGGCGGTCAGGTCGGCGGCCAGCGGCGCGACCGAGCCGCCGTCGGCCGCGATGTGGTGGATGACGACGACGAGCAGATGTTCGTCGGCGGCCAGCCGCAGCAGGGTGGCGCGCAGCGGCGGATCCACCCGCACGTCGAAACCCGCGGCGGCGAGTTCGCGCACGCGGTCCGCGGCCAGGGTCTCGTCGGCCGCGAGCACCCGCAGCGCGAAGCCGGTCTCCCCCGGCGCGAGGACGACCTGGGCGGGGCCCGCGCCGGAGTCCGGGAACACGGTGCGCAGCGCCTCGTGCCGGGTTTCGACATCGACGAGGGCCCGCTCCAGCGCCGCCACATCCAGATCGCCGCGCAGGCGCAGCACGGTCGGGATGTTGTAGGTCCCGGAGGCGGTGTCGAACCGGTTGAGCAACCACAGCCGCTGCTGGGCCGGTGACAGCGGAATGCGCGCGGGCCGGTCGCGGCGGTCGAGTACGGGCAGCGCCGCGCCGGGACCGGCGGCGTCCAGCAGCGCGGCGAGCGCCGCCGGGGTGGGATGCTCGAAGATCGCGCGCACGCCCAGCTGGTGACCGGACAGCGTGGCGATCCGTGCCGAAAGCTGTGTCGCCGACAGCGAATTGCCACCCAGGTCGAAGAAGCTGTGGTCGGCGGCCACCTCCGAGCGGCCCACGATCTCGGCCATCGCGGCGGCCACCAGCATCTCGTTCGGTGTCCGCGGCGCCCGGCCCGGTTCGGCGGCGGCCGTGAAGTCGGGCTGGGGCAACGCTTTTCGATCCAGCTTGCCGGTCGGCGAGAGCGGGATCTCGGCCAGCGGCACCAGGGTCGGCAGCATGTGGGCGGGCAGACGTCCGGCCAGTTGTTCGGTCAGCGACTCGCCGGTGTGCTCGGCGGCGACCACGTAGGTCACTATCCGGGCCTCGCCCGCGTCGTCGCGATGCAGCTCGGTGTGCGCGAAACGAACACCGGGGCAACCGGATACGACCGCGTTGACCTCGCCCAGCTCGATGCGGAAGCCGCGCACCTTCACCTGGTCGTCGGAGCGGCCGACGAAGGTGAGTTCGCCGGCCCTGGTCCAGCGCACCAGATCTCCGGTGCGGTACATGCGCTCGCCGGGGAGGCCGTACGGGTCGGCCACGAACCGGGCGGCGGTCAGGGCGGGCCGGCGGTGGTAGCCCCGTGCCAGTCCGATCCCGCCGACGTAGAGGTCGCCGATCACGCCGGTGGGTACGGGCCGCAGTCCGCCGTCCAGCACCACGGCCGTCACGCCGCGCATCGGCCGGCCCAGCGCGATCGGGCGATCCGGTTGCAGCGGTCGGGAGAACGTGGTCGCGATGGTCGCCTCGCTCGGGCCGTAGCCGTTGATCACGTCCCGGCCGACCGCCCACCGTTCCACCAGATCCTGGTCGAACGCCTCGCCTCCGATGATCAGGGTGCGCAGCTCGGGCAGCGGCCAGCGCCGCGTATCGATGGTCGCCAGCGCGGCGGGAGTGACCACGGCGTGGGTGACCCGCTCGTGCTCGAGCACCTCGGCCAGTTCGTCGCCGCCGTAGGTGTCGGCGCCGACGATCACCATGGTGGCCCCGGCGGACCACGCGATGAGCAGTTCCAGGATCGCCACGTCGAAACTGGGCGAGGCCAGATGCAGTGTGCGCGAACGACTGTCGATCCCGAAGCGGGTACGGACCACCTCGGCGCAGTTGAACAGCCCGCGATGGGTGACGGCCACGCCCTTGGGCAGCCCGGTCGATCCGGAGGTGTAGATGACATAGGCGATGTCGGCGGCGCGGGGCGGCCGCCGGAACTCGGCGGTCGTGAGCGCCCGCGTGGAGACCACGGGATCGTCCAGGTCCGTGAACGACAGCCAGCGCACCTCGTCGGGCAGCTCGCCGATCCGGTCACCGGTCGTGAGGCCGATGCGGGCCTCGGCGTCGGCGAGCATGTGCCGGATCCGCTCGGCCGGATAGCGGACGTCGATGGGCAGGAACGCCGCACCGGTCTTCGCGATCGCCAGGGACGCGACCACCGACTCCAGCGACCGCGCCATGGCCAGCGCGATCACATCCCCCGGGCCGTAACCGTTCCCGGCCAGAATCCGTGCGAGCCGGTTGGTCCGCTGGTCGAGGCCGCGGTAGCTCAGCTCGGCCATGCCCTCGCGCAGCGCGACCCGGTCGGGGTCGGCCGCCGCGGCCGCGAAAAGGCCGGGCAGCGTGCGGGTTTCGGCGGCGGGCTCGCCACGCGCCGGGACCAGGGTGTCGCGTTCGTTGTCGTCGAGCAGATCGATGTCGCCCACCGCGATCGCGGAGTTCGCGGCCACCTCGGCGAGGATGTGGACGAACTGCGCGGTGAACCGCTCGGCGGTCTCGGCGTCGAACAGATCGGCGGCGTAGCGCACGCAGACGTCGATCGCGCCATGGGTCTCGTCCCCGGCCGGCGCCGCTTCGGTGAGACCGAAATGCAGGTCCCACTGGGCGGTGTCGGCGCCCACGTCCTCGGGCGCGATCTCCACCCCGGGCAGCCGCACCTGCCACGGGGCATGGTTGTTCAACGCCAGCCCGACCTGTACCAGCGGATGGTAGGCGGTGCTGCGGGCCGGGTTCACCAGTTCCACAACACGTTCGAACGGCAGGTCGGCGTGCGCGAACGCGTCGATGTCGTGCTCCCGGACCCGATCGAGCAGTTCGTCGAACGGCCGGGCGGCGCGCACCTCGGTGCGCAGCACCAGCGTGCCGACGAACATGCCGACCAGCTCGGCGAGCTGCGGGTCGGTGCGTCCGGCGACCGCCGTGCCGACGGCGATGTCGCCGCGGCCGCTCAGCCGCGACAGCAGCACCGCGAGCGCGGCGTGCAGCACCATGAACACGCTCGCCTCGTGGCGGCGCGCCAGCGCGGCCAGGGCGCCGTGCACGTCCGGCTCGATGGTGGCGTACACCCGGCCGCCGCGGTAGGACGGCCGCGCCGGACGCCGGCGGTCGGCGGGCAGTTCGAGGCAGTCGGGCAGGTCGGCCAGCGTCCGCAGCCAGTACGCGGCCTGCCGGGCGGCCAGGCTGGCGGGGTCGTCCTCGGCGCCGAGCAGTTCGCGCTGCCACATGCTGTAGTCGGCGTATTGCACCGGCAGCGGCGGCCGGTCCGGCGCGGCCCCGGCCCGCCGGGCCGCGTACGCCGTGGTGATGTCGGTCGCCAGAGGCGCGAGCGAACCGCCGTCCGCCGCGATGTGATGCAGCACCAGCACCAGCACGTGGTCCTCCGCGGCGATCCGGAACAGCGCCGCCCGCAAGGGAATTCGAGTGGTGAGATCGAATCCGGCCGCACCGAATTCCCGCGCGGCGGCTCGCCAGTGGCCGTCGGCGGGCGGCGCGGCGCCGTCGTCACGCGGTTCGGGCATGCAGGTGACGAGTTCGAGCCGGATGTCCGCGCCGGAGGTGACGACCTGGGCGGGGCCCGCGGGTCCGCGGTCGGGGAAGACGGTGCGCAGCACCTCGTGGCGGTCGGCCACGTCGCGGATCGCCTGTTCCAGCGCACCGGCGTCGAGCGGGCCGCGCAGCCGCAGCGCGACCGGGAGGTTGTAGGCGCCCGAATCGGGTTCGAGGCGGTTGAGGAACCACAGCCGCTGCTGCGCCGGGGACAGCGGGATGTGCTCGGGTCGCGGCCGCACGGTCAGCGCCGGGCGGGCCGAACCGCCGTGTGCCGCACGGTCGTCGAGGAAGGCGGCGAGCGCGGCCGGGGTGGGATGTTCGAAGACCGACCGGACCGGCAGCTGCTGCCCGGACTCGGCGGCGATCCGGGCCACCAGTTGCGTCGCCGACAGCGAGTTGCCCCCGAGATCGAAGAAGTTCTGGTGCGCGCGCACCTGCTCGGCCCCGACCACCGCCGACATCGCCGCCGCCACCAGGATCTCGCTCGGGGTGGCCGGCGCGCGACCGGCGGCGGGGTCGGTGTCGAATTCCGGTTCGGGCAGCGCCGACCGGTCCAGTTTGCCGTTGGGGGTCAACGGAATCGCGTCGAGCACGACGATCGCCGCGGGCACCATGTGCGACGGCAACCGGTCGGCCAGGTAACGCCGGACCGATTCCTGCGGCGACCCGGCGGCCTCGGTCACCGTCACATAGGTGACCAGCAGCGGCGTGCCCGCCGCCCGCCGGACCTCGGTGTGCGCGAACCGCACCCCGGGGCATTGCGCGGCCACGGCGGTGATCTCGCCCAGTTCGATGCGGAAACCGCGGAGCTTCACCTGATCGTCGGAGCGGCCGACGAAGACCAGCTCGCCCGCCCCGGTCCACCGCACCACATCGCCGGTGCGGTACACCCGCTCACCGGGCGCGCCGAACGGGTTGGCGACGAAACGGGCGGCGGTCAGCCCCGGCCGCCCGAGGTAGCCCCGGGCCAGGCCGCAGCCGGACACATACAGCTCGCCCGTGACACCGGTCGGCACCGGGCGCAGCCGTTCGTCGAGCACCACGGCCGTCGTGCCGCGGATGGGCCGGCCCATGACCACCGGGCCGTCGGCGGGCAGCGGATCGGAGATGACGGTCATGATCGTCGTCTCGGTCGGGCCGTAGCCGTCGAAGAAGTTGCGCCCGGCGGCCCAGTGCCGCACCAGTTCCGGGCCGACGTACTCGCCGCCGACCGCCAGATTCGCCAGCGCCGGGAGCGGCCACCGCTCGACGTCGATGCTGGCCAGCGCGGCGGGGGTGATGAAGGCGTGGGTGACCTGCTCGCGGTCCAGCAGCGCCGCCAGCTCGTCGCCGCCGTACACGTCGGCGGGCGCGATCACCATGGTGGCGGCGGCGCTCCAGGCCAGCAGCAGCTCCAGCACCGAGGCGTCGAAACTGGGTGAGGCGAAGTGCAGCGTGCGCGACCGCGCGTCGGTCCGGAACCGATCCCGTTGCTCGGCAGCGAAATTGGCCAGACCGCGATGGGTGACCGCGACACCCTTCGGCCGCCCGGTGGACCCGGACGTGTAGATCACGTAGGCCAGATCGTCCACCCGCGCCGGGCGCGTCCGGTCGGCATCGGAGAGTGCGGTGGCGTCGTAGTCGAGCGGCTCGGTCAGGGTCAGCCACGACACGTCCGCGGGCAGTGCGGGCTCGAACGCGCTCGCGGTGATCCCCACGCGCACAGCCGAATCGGTGAGCATGTGGCGGATGCGTTCGGCGGGGTGCCGCACGTCGATCGGCAGGTAGGCGGCGCCGGTCTTGGTGACGGCGAGGGCGGCGACGATCGAGTCGGCCGAGCGCGGCAGCCCGATCGCCACCACATCGCCCGGGCCGATCCGGTGCGCCAGCAGTGCCCGCGCGCAGCGGTTCGAGCGCTCGTCGAGGTCGCGGTAGGTCATGGTCCGCGCGCCGTGCCGGATCGCCGTCTGTCCCGGATCCCGGATCGCCGCGGCGGCGAAGATCTCGGCCAGGACCGAGGGCTCGGTCGCCGCCGCGCCGCGCGCCGGGACCAGGGTGTCCCGTTCCTCGGCATCGAGCAGCTCGAGGTCGCCGACGGCACGGAAAGCGTTGTGCGCCACGGCCGCCAGGAGCCGCTGGAAACGCCGCTCGAACCGCTCGGCGGTGGACCGATCGAACAGGTCGGTCGCGTAGGTCAGCGACAGGTCGAGTCCGCCGGGTTGCCGGTCGGTGTCGTAGTTCTCGGTGAGCGTGACCTGCAGGTCCCACTTCGCGCCCGCTGTATGCAGTTCCTCGGCCACCACCTCGAGGTCGGCCAGCCGCAGGGCCGCCGGGGCCGCGTCGTGCACCGACAGCAGCACCTGGAACAACGGGTGATGCGCCGTGGAGCGGACCGGGTTGAGCAGCTCCACCAGCCGCTCGAACGGGACGTCGGCGTGGGCGTAGGCGTCGAGGTCCTGGGTCCGCACGGTGTCGAGCAGGTCGGTGAAGGTGCGGTGGCCGTCCACCTCGGTGCGCAGGACGAGCGTGCCCACGAACATGCCGATCAGGTGATCGAGTCGCTCGTCGATGCGACCCGCGACCGCCGTCCCGATGGCGATGTCGGCGGTGGCCGCCGAGCGCGCCAGCAGCACGGCCAGCGCCGCGTGCGCCACCATGAACAGGCTCGCGTCGTGCGCCCGGGCCAGGCCGAGCAGACCCTCGTGAACCTCCACCGGCACAGTCGAATTCACCACGTCGCCGCGGTGGGAGGCCACCGTCGGGCGCGGCCGGTCCGCGGGCAGCTCCAGGCATTCGGGCAGACCGGCGAGCCGGGTGCGCCAGTAGTCGAGCTGGCGTGCGGCGAGGCTGCCCGGGTCGCTCTCCTCACCCAGGACGGCCTGCTGCCACAGGCTGTAATCGGCGTACTGCACCGGCAGCGGCTGCCACCGCGGGTCGCGGCGGGTGCGGCGCGCGTCGTAGGCCGTGGCGATATCGGCGGCGAGCGGGCCCAGTGACCAGCCGTCCGCGGCGATGTGGTGCACCACCAGGATCAGCACGTGGTGGTCGGCGGCCAGGCGCGAAAGCCCCACGCGCAGCGGCGGTTCGGCGGTCAGGTCGAAACCCGCGGCGGCGAACGCCGTCCACGTGGCGGCGGGATCGGCGCCGGGCTCGAGCAGCGTCCAGTCGAGCTCGGTCGCCGCGTCGGTGATCACCTGGGTGGGGCCCGCGGGCGAATCCGGGAAGACGGTGCGCAGGATTTCGTGCCGCTCGACGACATCGCTCACCGCCCGACGCAACGCGTCCGGGTCGAGAGTTCCGCGCAGCCGTAACGTGATCGGGATGTTGTAGGCGCCGGAGGAGGGCTCCAACCGGTTCAGGAACCACAGGCGCCGCTGCGCCGAGGACAGCGGAATCCGGTCCGGCCGTGGACCGGCCACCAGCTCCGGCTGCCCGGCGGCCTCGGGCGCCCGCGCGTCCAGCAGCGCGGCCAGCTCGGCGGGAGTCGGCGCCTCGAACACCGTGCGCACCGCCAATCGGCAGCCGGTCCGGGCCGCGATCGCCGCGACCACGCGGGTCGCGGACAGCGAATTGCCGCCGATGTCGAAGAAGTTCTGCTCGGCGCCCACCGTCGCGACGCCCGCCGCGGCCGCCATCGCGGCGGCCACCAGCGCTTCGGTGGGTGTGGCGGGTGCCCGGCCCGGCGCGTCGAGGGCGGCGAAGTCGGGTTCGGGCAGGGCCTTGCGATCCAGCTTGCCGGAGGGGGTCAGCGGGATCGTGGGCAGCATGAGCACCGCCGCGGGCACCATGTGCGCGGGCAGCGCCGCCGCGGCGTGGGCGCGCACGGCCGCGGCGTCCACGCCCTCGTCGGCCACCACGTAGCCGACGAGGCGGTCCGCGCCCGCGCCGGTGTGGACCTCGGTGTGGGCGAAGCGGATTCCCGGATGCCCGGCGAGTACCGCGGTGATCTCGCCGAGTTCGATCCGGAAGCCGCGGATCTTCACCTGATCGTCCGCGCGGCCGACGAAGCTCAGCTCGCCGTCGCCGGTCCACCGCACCAGGTCGCCGGTGCGGTACAGCCGCGCCCCGGGGCCGCCGTACGGGTCCGCGACGAAGCGCGCGGCGGTCAGCGCCTCGCGTCCCAGGTAACCGCGGGCCAGCCCGTCGCCGCCGACGTACAGCTCGCCCACCACACCTGCGGGCACCGGCCGCAACCGGGCGTCCAGGACCACCGCCGCGGCCCCGCGAATGGGGCCGCCCAGCGTGATCGGGCCGTCCGGCCGCAGTTCCCGCGAGAGTGCCGGTGCGACAGTCGCTTCCGACGGGCCGTAGGCGTTGAACATCGCGCGCTCGCCCGCCCACGCCGCGACCAGGTCCGGGCCGAACGCCTCGCCGCCGACGACCAGGGTCCGCAGCTGCGGCAGCGGCCAGCGGGCGGCGTCGATGCTGGCGAGTGCGGCGGGCGTGACGAACGCGTGGGTGATCCGCTCGCGGTCGAGCAGGTCGGCCAGTTCGTCACCGCCGTAGATGTCGGTCGCCGCGACCACCATGGTCGCGCCCGCGCACCACGCCAGGAGCAGTTCGAGCACCGACGCGTCGAAACTCGGCGACGCGAAATGCAGTGTGCGCGAAACGTGTTCGACGCCGAAGCGGTCGCGCTGGGCGGCGGCGAAGTTCGCCAGCCCGCGATGGGTCACGGCGACGCCCTTGGGCAGGCCCGTCGAACCCGAGGTATAGATCACGTACGCCAGGTCGTCGGCCGACAGCGGGCGCGATCGGTCGCGATCGGTGATCGGCGCGGCGGGGCCGGTGAGCAGTTCCGAGAGTGTCAGCCACTCGACACCCCCGGGCAGCCGCGCCACATCGGTAGCGGTCGTGACACCGATCCGCGCTCCGGAGTCCGACACCATGTGCCGGATCCGCTCCGGCGGATAGCCGGGATCGACCGGCAGGTAGGCCGCCCCGGACTTGCTCACGCCGAGCGTGGCGACCACGGACTCGACCGAGCGGGTCATACCGAGTGCGACGATGTCGCCGGGGCCGATGCCACGCTCGATCAGACTGCGCCCCAGCCGGTTCGAGCGGGCGTCGAGTTCGCGGTAGCTCATCTCGGTGCTGTCGGACCGCACCGCGATGCGGTCGGTGTCCGACGCCGCCGCCGCGAACAGCTCGGGCAGTGTCGCCACCGCCACGGGCCCGCTCCCGCGAGCGGGGACGGTCGCCGCGCGCTCCTCGTCGAGCAGCAGACCGGCGGCGTCGATGCGTGCCGCGGGCGCGGTGACCAGCGCTTCGAGCACGAGCAGATAGCGGTGGACGAGGCGCTCGGCGGTGTGGTGTTCGAACAGGTCGGTGGCGTAGTCGAGGCGCAGCTCGATGCCGCCGGGCCGCTGCCGCGGCGTGTGGGTCTCGGTGAGCTCGAATTGCAGATCGAACTTGGCGATACCGGGATCGGCCTGCTCGGCGGTGATCTCGAGACCCGGCAGGCGCAGCGGCGCGGGCCCGGAGTTGTGCACCGACAGCATCACCTGGAACAGCGGGTGGTGGGCGGTGGAGCGGACCGGATCGAGCAGCTCCACCAGCCGTTCGAACGGGATGTCGGCGTGGGCGTAGGCGCTCAGATCGATCTCGCGGACCGCGTCCAGGAATTCGGTGAACGAGCGGTCCTCGTCCACCTCGGTCCGCAGCACCAGCGTGCCGACGAACATGCCGACCAGCCGTTCCAGCTGCTCGTCCGAGCGCCCGGCGACGGGCGTGCCGATCGCCACATCGGTGCCGCCGCTCAGTCGCGCGAGCAGGACCGCCAAGGCGGCATGCAGCACCATGAACACGCTCGCGTCCCGGCTTCGGGCCAATTCCGTGATGCGCGAGTGGGTTTCGGCGTCGACGCGGGCGGTGACCGCGGCCCCGGCGTGCGTCGCGACAGCCGGTCGGGGCCGATCGGTCGGCAGTTCCAGGCATTCGGGCAACGCGGCGAGGGTGCGGCGCCAGTACGCCAGTTGGGTCGCCGCCACACTGGCGGGATCGTCCTCGTCGCCGAGCACCTCGTGGTGCCAGAGCGTGTAGTCGGCGTACCGCACGCTCAGCGGCGTCCACCGCGGCGGCTGTCCGGCGTGCCGGGCCTGGTAGGCCGCGGCGAGGTCGGCGGCGAGCGGCGTCATCGACCAGCCGTCGGCGGCGATGTGGTGCACCACGAGCACCAGCACGAACTCCTGATCGCCGGTGCGCAGCAGTTCGCCGCGCAGCGGGAGATCGGTCGTGAGGTCGAACCCGCGCCGGGCCAGCGCCCGGATTCGGGCCTGCACTCGATCGGCGGGTACGAACAGCACCGGCGGCGTGACCTGCGCGGTCTCGGCCGCGACCACCATCTGGCTCGGGCCGTCCGCGGCATCGGGGAAGACGGTGCGCAGCGTCTCGTGCCGTTCGACGACATCGTGCAGGGCGCGGCGCAGCGCCGCCACATCCAGCGCCCCGCGCAGCCGCAGGGCGATCGGGATGTTGTAGGCACCCGAGGAGGTGTCGAACTGGTTGAGGAACCACAGCCGCTGCTGCACCGCCGACAGCGGCATCCGCGCGGGCCGCTCCCGGCGGCCGAGCACCGGGCCCGAACCGGCGGCGCGGTCCAGCAGGGCGGCCAGCCCGGCCGGGGTCGGATGGTCGAATACCGCTCGCACGGGCAGTTTCCGGTGCGCGGCCGCGCCGATGCGCGACACCAGTTGCGTCGCGGACAACGAGTTGCCGCCCAGCTCGAAGAAGTTGTGGTCGGCGAACACGGGGGCGTGGCCGACCACCTCGGCCATGACCGTGGCGACCAGTATTTCGTTCGGCGTCGCGGGCTCGCGTCCGGCGGACGCCGGGGCGGTGAAATCGGGTTCGGGCAGGGCCGTACGATCCAGCTTGCCCGCCGGTGTCAACGGTATGGTCTCGAGCTCGACGAATGTCGACGGGATCATGTGGGCGGGCAGCCGGTCGGCGACCTGTCGGCGGATCGAGTCGAGAGCCGGCGCCGCGCCCTCGGCGACGGCCAGATACGTCACGATCCGCGGCGTGCCCGCGTGGTCGCGGCGAACCTCGCTGTGTGCGAATCGCACCTCTCCGCAGGCGGAGACGACCGCGTTGATCTCACTCAGCTCGATGCGGAAGCCGCGGATCTTGACCTGATCGTCGGCGCGGCCCACCAGGGACAGCTGCCCGGAGGCGGTCCACCGGGCCAGATCTCCGGTGCGGTACAGCCGTTCGCCGTCGCCCGCGAACGGGTTCGCGACGAAGCGCTGCGCGGTCAGTCCGGGCCGATGCAGGTAGCCGCGGGCCAGACCGGCCCCGGCGAGATACAGCTCACCGGTGACACCGGGCGGCACCGGGTGCAGGCGTTCGTCCAGTACCGCGAGGCTCGCGCCGGGAATCGGCTTGTCCCCCAGCACCACCGGCTGTCCGGGCAGCATCGGCTCGGAGATGATCGCGGCGATCGTGGCCTCGGTCGGGCCGTAGGCGTTGAGCATGGTGCGCCCCGGCGCCCAGGACTCGACCAGTTCGGCCCCGCACGCCTCGCCGCCCACCACCAGGCAGCGCAGCCGCGGCAGCGGGTGGCGGACCGCGTCGATGCTCGCCAGCGCCGCCGGGGTGAGGAAGGCGTGCGTGACGCGTTCGCGGTCGAGCAGCTCGGCCAGCTCGTCGCCGCCGTACATGCCGGTCGGCGCGATGACCATGGTCGCGCCGCCGCAGAGCGCCAGCAGCAGCTCGAGCACCGACGCGTCGAAGCTCGGCGAGGCGAAATGCAGTGTCCGCGAGGACATGTCGACCCGGTAGCGCTGCTGCTGAGCCACCGCGAAGCCGTGCAGGCCGCGGTGGGTGACCGCGACGCCCTTGGGCAGGCCGGTGGTGCCGGAGGTGTAGATGACGTAGGCGATGTCGTCGATCCTGGTGGGCCGCGGCGGTTCTCGGTCGATCCCGGGTCCGTCGAGTTCCGCCAGGGTGAGCCAGGTGACCGGGTCCGGCAGGGCGGCCGGGTCGCCCGACGTGAGGCCGACGCGGGCCCGCGCGTCGGACACCATGTGCCGGATGCGGTCCGCCGGGTAGCGGCGGTCGATCGGCAGGAAGGCCGCGCCGGTCTTGGTGACGGCGATCGCCGCGAGCACCGAGTCGATCGAGCGGTCCAGGGCGAGCGCCACCACCTCACCGGGGCCGGCGCCGCGCGCGATCAGGGCGCGGGCCAGCCGGTCGGTCCGGTCGTCCAGCTGGCGATAGGTCAGGGTCCGCGAGCCGGCGCGCAGCGCGTCGCCGTCCGGCCGCTGCCGCAGGACCGCGCGGAAGTAGTCGGCCAGGGTGACCGGCGCGGCGGCCGGCTCGCCGCGCGCGGGTGCGAGCGCGGCCCGCTCCCCGGCGTCGAGAATGTCGATGTCGCCGACCGGGATTCGCGGGTCCGCCGCGACGGCCGACAGCATGTCGAGGAAGCGGCCGCACAGCCGTTCGGCGGTGGCGCGGTCGAACAGGTCGGTGGCGTAGGTCAGGCGCAGGCCGATCCCGGCGGCCGCGCGGTCGGCGGTGTAGGACTCGATCAGCGTGAACTGCAGGTCCCACGCGGTGAATCCGGTCTCGATCGCCTCGGCCGACACGTCGACGCCGGGCAGGTCCACGCCGTCGGGTACTTCACTGTGCACCGACAGCATCACCTGGAACAGCGGGTGGTGCGCGGGCGAACGCACCGGGTTCAGCACCTCGACCAGCCGCTCGAAGGGCAGGTCGGCGTGGGCGAAATCGTCCAGGTCCTGATCGCGCACCGCGGTCAGCAGATCGCGGAACGAGCGGCCGGTATCGACCTCGGTGCGCAGCGCGAGCGTTCCGGCGAACATGCCGATCAGCCGGTCCAGCCGGGGGTCGGTGCGCCCGGCGATCGGTGTGCCGACGCACACGTCGCCGGTCGCCGCCAGCCGCGCGAGCAGCGCGGCGAGCGTGGCGTGCAGGACCATGAACACGCTGGCGTCGTGGCGCCGGGCCAGTTCGGCCACCCCCGCGTGCAGCCGCGAATCAACCGTCACGGCAACGGTATCCGCGCGCTGGGAGGCCGTGCCGGGGCGGGGCCGATCGGTGGGCAGCTCGAGGCATTCGGGCAGGGCGGCCAGCCGCGACGTCCAGTACTCGCGCTGGGTGGCCGCGAGCGACCGCGGCTCGGTGTCGTCGCCGAGCAGTTCGCGCTGCCACAGTCCGAAGTCCGCGTACTGCACCGGCAGTGGCTCCCACCGCGGGGCCGAGCCGCCGCAGCGGGCCCGGTAGGCCGTCGCCAGATCCTCGGACAGGGGTGTGAGGGACCAGCCGTCGGCGGCGATGTGGTGCAGCACCAGGACCAGGACGTGTTCGTCGGTGCCGCTGCGTAGGAGTTCGACGCGCAGTGGGGTCTCGGTGGTGATGTCGAAGCCGCGCCGCGCCGCGGCGGCCGAGCGAGCGGCCACCTCGGCGGCGGGTACCTCGAGCACGGCCGGAGCCGGGGCGGCCGTCGCCGCGTCCAGCACCACCTGGTGCGGACCGTCCGCGCTGTCGGGGAACACCGTGCGCAGGGACTCGTGCCGCGCGACGAGGTCGCCGCACGCCGCGCACAGTGCGGCGACATCGAGCGGGCCGCGCAGGCGCAGCGCCACCGCGATGTTGTAGGCGCCCGAGGCCGGGTCGAAGCGGTTGAGGAACCACAGCCGCTGCTGGGTGGCCGACAGGGGAACGCGTTGCGGGCGTGGTCGCGGGGCCAGCTCCGGCCGCGGGCGGGAACCCGGTTGCCGCGCGATCCACGCGGCCAGGCCCGCGACGGTCGGGGCCTCGAACACCGCCCGCACCGTGACGGTGGCCGCGATCGCCTCGTTCAGCCGCGCCACCACGCGGGTGGCGGCCAGCGAATTGCCGCCGAGGGCGAAGAAGTCGTCGTCGCGGCCCGCGTGTTCGATGCCGAGGACGGCGGCGTACACCGCCGCGACGGAACGCTCCAGATCGGTGCGCGGCGGGCGGTATTCGCGCGGGGCGAAGCTCGGCTGCGGCAATGCGCGCCGGTCCACCTTGCCGTTCGCCGTCAGCGGCAACGCGTCGAGGAGCACGTACGCGGCCGGGGCCATGTACGACGGCAGCAGCTCGGCCAAGTGCGCGGACACCGCCGCGGTGTCCACGGAATACCCTTGCGCGGCAACCACGTACGCGATCAGCCGGTCGCCGGTCGCCGGGTCGGAGTGCACGGTCACGAGCGCCGCGTCGATCTCGCCCCGCCGCCGCAGCGCGCTCTCGACCTCGCCCAGTTCGATCCGGAAGCCGCGGATCTTGACCTGGAAGTCGGTGCGGCCCAGGTATTCCAGCTCACCGGCGGTATTCCAGGCGACCAGGTCGCCGGTGCGGTAGAGCCGCTCCCCCGGCGTCGGCGCGTACGGGTCGGCGACGAAGCGCCCGGCCGTGAGGCCCGCGCGGCCCAGATAACCGTGTGCCAGTTGGCTGCCCGCCAGATACAGTTCGCCCGCGACACCGACCGGGACCGGCCGCATCCGGCCGTCCAGCACATACACGCGCGTATTCCATTGCGGCACACCGATCGGCACCGAACCCGAGTCGGTCACGGTGACCCGGTGGGCGGTGACCGACACCGCGGCCTCGGTCGGACCGTAGAGGTTCCACAGCTCGACCGTGGCGGCGGTGATCCGCTCGGCGGTGTGCGGTGACAACGCCTCACCGATCGCCAGGACGGCACGCAGCGACGGCGGCAGCGTGCCGCCGGTGATCGCCAGCAAGGCCTCCAGCTTCGATGGCACCGCGTGCAGGATCGAGATCTCGTGCTCGGCGAGGGCACGCGCCAGATAGGCCGGATCGCGGTGGCCGTCGGGGGCCGCGACGACCAGCCGGGCGCCCGAGACGAGCGCCGACCAGAACTCCCACACCGACAGGTCGAACATCGCCGTGGTCTCGAGCAGCACCGAATCGCCCGGTCCGAGCGCGAAAACCGTTTTCTTCCAAGTCAATTGGTTGACGATCGCGCGATGCGGCACGGCGACGCCCTTGGGCTGCCCGGTCGATCCGGACGTGAAGATCACATACGCCGTGTGGTGTGGCCGCAGCGGGCCCAGACGCTCGTCGTCGCGCACCGGGCCCGCGGGCAGATCGGCCGGATCGAGGGTGTCGATGCGCAGCTGCGGGGCGTCGGCGTCCAGAGCGAGCTCACCGGCGGTCAGCACGCACAGCGGCGCCGCGGTGCGGACGATGTGACTCAGGCGTTCCCGCGGCTGGTCCGGGTCCAGCGGCACGTACGTGCCACCCGCCGCCACCACCGCGTACATGCCGACGACCAGGTCCACCGATCGCCGCAACCCCAGCGCCACCGGGATCTCCGGGCCTACTCCGAGCGAAATCAGATGGCGCGCCAAGCGATACACGCGTGCGGCGAACTCCTCGTAGGTCAGCGGCGCGCCCGTGCCACCCGCCCCAGGGTCGGCGACCAGCGCCACCGCGCACGGTGTCGCCGCGACCTGCGCGTCGAACATCGAAGCGAGCGTGGCGTGTTCCGGCACGGCGTGCGCGGTCGCGTTCGGCTCGTGCAGCAGGGCGCGGAGTTCGGCCGGAGCCAGCATGTCGATCTCGCCGACCGCGGTGTCCGGGGCGGCCACGATCCCGCGCAGCAGCCGCTGGAACCAGGTCACGAACCGGGCCGCGGTCGGCTCGTCGAACAGATCCGTGGCGTAGATCAGATGTCCGTGCAGCCCGCCCGGGTCGCCGTCGTCGGTGTAGGTGTCGGTGAGGACCAGCTGCAGATCGAATTGCGCTACCTCGGTGTCGATCTCGGTACCGCTCACGCTCAAACCGGGCAGCTCGAGGCCGGCCTGGGCCAGGTTGTGGAACGAGAAGCCGACCTGCACCAGCGGGTGGCGGGCGGTCGACCGGACCGGGTTCAACGCCTCGACCAGCCGCTCGAACGGAATGTCCGCGTTGGCGAAGGCGGCCAGGTCGACCGCGCGCTGCTGGGCCAGCAACCGGGTGAACGAGGTACCGGGGTCGACCCGCGCCCGGAACACCAAGGTGTTCACGAACATTCCGATCAGATCGTCCAGTTCGCGTTCGCCGCGGCCCGCGACCGGCGTGCCGACCGCGACGTCGTCCATCCCCGACAGCCGCGCCAGCAGTACCGCGAACGCGGTGTGCACCACCATGAACAGCGTCGAGTTGCCGGTGCGCCCGAGTTCGGCCAGACCCCGGTGCAGGTCGGCGCCGATGCTGAGGCCGACGCGGCCGCCGCGCATCGACTGCACGGGCGGACGGTGCCGGTCGTAGGGCAGCGAGAGCTCTTCGGGCAGGTCGGCGAGCTGCCTGGTCCAGTAGGCCAGCTGCGCGGCCGATCGGCTGTCCGCCGCCGCGTCGTCGCCGAGCAGCTCCCGTTGCCAGAGCGTGTAATCCGCATACTGCACCGGCAGCGGTGACCACTGCGGGCCCTGCCCGGCACGCCGCGCGGTGTAGGCGGTCATGAGGTCGCCGAACAGCGGCACCAGCGACCAGCCGTCCGCGGCGATGTGGTGCAGGACCACCGCGAGCACGTGCTCCCGCGGCCCGGCGCGCAGCAGTTCCACCCGCAGCGCCGTCTCGCGGGTGAGATCGAATCCGCGCCGGGCCACGTCCCGCAACCGGCCCTCGACCTCGTCCGGGGTCACCTCCACCACCGGCAGCCGCGGCGCCGCCTCCCACGCGGGCACGATCGTCTGGGTGGCGCCGTCGCCGCTGCCGGGAAATACCGTGCGCAGCGACTCGTGCCGCTCGACGACATCGGCCAGGGCGTAGCGCAGTGCGGCCACATCCAGCTCGCCGGTCATGCGCAGAGCGAACGGAATGTTGTATGTGCTCGCGGCGGTGTCGAATTGGTTGATGAACCAGAGCCGCTGCTGCGGCAGCGACAGCGGGATGCGGGCCGGGCGCCGCCGTCCCGCCAGCGGGGTGCGGGTCTCGCTCCCGCCGTGCTCCCGCACCCGCGCCGCCAGTTCGGCCACCGTCGACTCCTCGAGCAGCAGCCGCACCGGCACCTTGGTGTCCAGCACCGCGCCCAGCCGCGACGCCACCCGGGTCGCCGACAGGGAATTGCCGCCGAGCGCGAAGAAGCTGTCGTCCAGCCCGACTCGGTCCACCTCGAGCACCTCGGCGAGCACCTCGGCCACCGCCCGCTCGACGGCGGTGCGCGGGGGACGGTATGCCTCGACCGCGGCGGCGGGCCGGGGCAGCGCGCGCCGGTCCAGTTTGCCGTTGGCCGTCAAGGGAACAGCGTCGAGCACCACGAACGCCGAGGGCACCATGTAGTCCGGCAGCAGCAGTTCGGCCGCGGCGCGCACCGCGGCCACGTCCGGCGCGGCACCGGGCGGCCCGACGAGGTAGGCGACCAGGCGCTGCGAGCCGGAGTCGTCCCGCACGACCGCCACCGCCTGCCGGACGGTCTCGTGCGCCAGCAGCGCCGCCTCGATCTCGCCGAGTTCGATACGGAAGCCGCGCACCTTCACCTGATCGTCGACGCGGCCCAGGTACTCGACCTCGTGGTCGGCGCTCCACTGCCCGAGGTCCCCCGAACGGTACAGCCGGGATCCCGGCGGACCGTACGGGTTGGCCACGAACCGGGCCGACGTCAGCGCCGCGCGGCCGAGGTAGCCGCGGGCCTGCTGGCCGCCCTCCACGTAGATCTCGCCGGGCACGCCGACCGGCACCGGACGCAATCTGTTGTCCAGCAGCAGGATTCGCAGGCCGGGCAGCGCCTGCCCGATGCCGCGCGGCCGCGCCCCGCCGAACGCCGCCGCGTCGAGGGCACGACAGGTCACGTGCACCGTGGTCTCGGTGATGCCGTACATATTGATCAGCTGTGGCGCGGTGGCGCCGTGCCGGTCGTGCCAGTCGGCGAGGCGGCGCGGCTCCAGGGCCTCGCCGCCGAACACCACGTACCGCAGCGCGGGCAGCGCCGAACCCGGCCCGGCGGCCCGGTCCACCGCGTCGAGCTGATAGAACGCCGACGGGGTCTGGTTGAGCACCGTCACGTGCTCGCGCCGCAGCAGCTCGTGGAACTGTTCGGGCGAACGAGAGGTGACGTAGTCGACGACGACCAGGGTGCCGCCGTACAGCAGCGGCCCCCACAGCTCCCACACGGAGAAGTCGAAGGCGTAGGAATGGAACATCGTCCACACGTCGGACGCGCCGAACTCGAAGTGCGCCTGGGCATTCGCGAACAACGTCGTCACATTGCGGTGCGGGACGGCGACGCCCTTGGGGCGGCCGGTGGAGCCGGAGGTGTAGATCACGTAGGCGATGTGGCCGGGCCCGAGCGCCCCGCGCCGATCGGCGTCGGTGATCGCGGCGGTGTCGAATTCGGACAGGTCGAGGCGATCCAGCCACACCGCGGGCAGGCCGGGCGGTGTCTCGACGCCGAGCTCCGAAGTGGTGATCAGGCAGACCGGCCGGGCGTCGGCCAGCACGAATTCGACGCGGTCGGCCGGATAGTCCGGGTCCACGGGCAGGTACCCACCCCCGGCCTGCAGCACGGCGAGCAGTGCGACGACGAGTTCGGCGGACCTCGGCAGCGCGACGGCGACCAGCGACTCCGGGCCGACGCCGAGCTCGATCAGCTTGCGGGCCAGGCGGTTCGCGGCGGCGTCCAATTCCGCGTACGTCATCGAGATGTCCCCGGACCGGACAGCGCAGCGCCGGGGGTGTGCCGCCGCGACGGCGTCGAAGCGTTCGGTCAGTGTGGTCTCCGGCCCGCCGCGACCGGTCCGGGCCGGAGCCGCGCTGCCCAGCAGGCGTGCCTGTTCCGCCGCGCTCATCAGCGGCAACCTGTGCACCGGCGTATCCGCGTCGGCGCTCAGGAACGCGGTCAGGTAGTCGAGGAATCGCTCGTGATGGCCGTCGATTTCGTCGGCGTCGTAGCGGTCGGGGTTGGCGACGAAGTCGATGTGCAGGCCGTCGCCGGCGCTGCCGTTGTAGATGTTGACCGACAGATCGTCCACCGGACCGGTCGACACCAGCTGCATGGTGCCGACGGCCGAGCCGAAGCGAAACTGGTTGTGGTACAGCATGATATTCACCACCGGCCCGAAGAAGCCGCGGCGATGACCCGCCCCGCCCCGGTCGCGCCGGATGTCCTCGTGGCGATAGCGCTGATGCGCCAGCGCCTCTCGGATCCGGTCGGCGGTCGCGGCCACCAGGCCCGGGACCGTGATCTCCGGCGCGACCCCGACCCGCAGCGGTACGACGTTCGACACGTAACCGGCCGAGGAACGCAGCCCGGGCGTCGTCCGCGCGGTGACGGGCAGGCTGACGACCACGTCGTCGTTGCCGGTGACCGCCGCGAAATAGCCTGCGAGAGCGGCGATGAACAATGCCGGCCGGGAGGCGCCCGTGCGCGCGCGCACCGCCTCGAGCAGTTCGGCCGCCGCACCCCCGAACCGGGCGCCGACGGTGCGGCGGTGGCCGTTGGCGGGCGCGGACCGGTGGCTGAGGGTGAATTCCTCCGGCATCGTGGCGACCCGCTCGCACCAGTAGCGCCGATCCTCGTCGAAGGCGGCCGATTCGCGGTACTCACGCTCGGATCGGTAGACCTCGTACAGGTCGGCGGCCGCCGACGCACTGGCCTCGACACCGTCCAGCTGCGCGTTGTACCACTCCACGATGCGGCTGATGACCAGCATCGCCCCGTAGCCGTCGATCGCGATGTGATGCATCTTCGCGTACCAGAAGTACCGCGCGTCGGCGATGCGCAGCACCGCGCTCTCGAACAGCGGCCCCCGCGTCGCCGACATCGGCGTGGCCGCGTCCTGCTCCATCCACCGCCGGGCGGCCGCCCGCGGATCCGCTTCCGCCCGCAGATCCACGACCTGCGACACGATGCGAATATCTGTGGCCACGTATTGGGACGGCTCGCTGTCGCCCTCCACGATGCGCAGGTGCGCGCTCTGCAGGTCCGCACCACAGCGGTCGATCGCCTCGTCGAGCACCTCGACATCGAGCTCGCCCGGGATCTCGACGTATTGCGCGACCGACAGGGGCACGCCGGGGGCGATGTGCTGGGCCCGCCACATCCCGAGCTGCGCCTCGGACAGGGGGAACGATCGTGTTGACACCGGTACCGCTTCGCGCGTCGACTTCGGGGCCAACGACGTCATCCAGCTACTCCAATCGACGGAACGAGAGGGAACAGACTGCTACGCACGAGCAACCAGCACGGCGATCCTCTCGAACCGCCGCGACAGTGCCCACTGATGATTCGTGCCGCCAGGCGATCCGGTTTGGTTCACAGTGGAAACAAGTCTCGAATCCGGCCGATTCCGAAGCGATTCCCGCCCCTGGCAACCACCGAACAAACCACTACCCCGCCACTCCTGTCAACTTGTGGCTAACTGTGCGGGTGGCTGCCCTGTCCGCCTACCGGCTACCGAGTGACCGCGCCAGGAACGGCCAGGACGCCCGCAGCTCGTCTTCCCAGTAACCCCACGAGTGCGTCCCGATGGGGCGGTCCGCGAACGTCACCGGGATCGCCAACTCGTGCAACCGGTTCGCCAGATTGCCCGTGCAGTAGTGGATCGCCGCCTCGATCGGGCCGCCGAACGCGATCTGCACCGGCAGCGGAATTCGGCCCTCACGCACGCGCCGATCAGCCGGGGTGTCGTGTGGCGGCGCCGGAATTCCGCTGCCCGCACTCAGATACACGGCGGTCCCGCGCAACCGGTCCGCGTTGATCAGCGGATCGTTGGCCCGCCACAGCGGTCCGCCGGCCGGGCCCCACATGTTCTCCACACTCTGCCCGCCACCCCAGTTCTCCACCGTGAGGCGGACGAATTCGTGCCCGAGGGGATCGGAGGTCTGCGCGCAACCACTGTAGGAGGCCACGCCCTGCCAGAAGCCGGGCTTGGCGATCGCGAGGTTCAGCACGGAGGTGCCGCTCATCGACACCCCGGCCAGCGCGCGGTTGCCGTCGGCGGAGAGATAGTCCTCGATGATCGGCGGCAGTTCCTCGTTGAGGAAGGTCTGCCATCTGTTGCGGCCCAGGACGGCGTCGTCGCGTATCCAGTCGGTGTAGTAGGAATAGCTGCCGCCGAACGGCGTCACGACGTTGACGTTCTCACCCCGCAGGAAGTCGAACGCGTCGGTCTGCACGTCCCACCCGCTCTGATTGGGTCCGCCGCCGGAGCCGTTGAGCAGATACAGCGTGGGCCGCGAACGGTCCGCGGCGCGGACGACCTGTACCGGAATCGGCCGGTTCATCGCGGCCGAGAACACCGTGACCAGTTGCTGCCGGTCGTTCACCTCCGCCACCGACACCACGCCCGGGGCATCCGGCGCGGCGGTGGCGGAGGTCGCGGTGGTCGCGCCCGCCGCCGCCAGCGCACCGGCCAGCACCCATCGCATCGCCGCCGCGCGGGTCGATCGCCGTGTTCCCACCATCCAGCCCCTCTCGCTCGTGCCGCGCGCTGTTCGCCGACGGCATCACGAGGGGTTCGCGCCGCGACCGCCCGAGGTTTGGCGTCGCGCCCTGTTCCGTTGCCGCCGGCCCGGTTCCGACCCGGCCGTCAGGTGAGGGGCACACCGACGAGGGGATCCGTCGTCGGTGCGGGCGAGCCGCCCGCCGGTTCGATCGAGAGCGCGAGTTGCACGGCGTCGCCGACGTGCACGAGCAACGGCGACCGAGCGGTGGGAAGGCCGGTGAGCACGCCCGCCGAACGGACCTGGCCCGTGCCCGATATCAGCCACAACTGGTACGTGCGGTCCGCCGGTGGGGCCGCGACGGTGTCGAAGGAGACGACCGCCGCGTCGAGTCGGCGTGACAGCTGCACGGTGGCGGTGCCGCCGCCCGATACCGGCACGACGCTGGCGCGGGCATCGGGTTGTTCGATGATGTGTTGCGCGGTGACCTCGCCGGATCGGTGGGATTGACTGCGGTACACCGTGATTCCGGCGGCGGCGCCGACGGCGACCACCACCGCCGCGGCTGCCGCGAGCCACCGCGTGCGGCGCGCGAGCCCGAACGCGCGGGCCGGGCGCTCGAGCTCCCGGTCCAGCGCCCGCTGCACGGCGGCCTCGAGTCCGGCGGGCGCGGGCACGGCGTCGACGACGGTCATCATCGCCAGCGTCTCGCGTAGCTCGCGCACGGTGGCACGGAAATCGTCGGCCACGCCGGATTCGGCGTCGTCGAGCATGTCCTCGACTGCGCGCCGATCATCCGGCGGCAGCGCGTCGAGCGCGTAGGGGTACGCGAGGTCGAGGAGGTCGGCGTCAGGCATCGCGCACCGATCCTGTCAAGCAGTTCCGTAGTCTCCTGAGGCCGTCGCGGATGCGCGTTTTGACCGTATTCAGTGGGACGTCCAAGTGGTCGGCGACCTCGGCGTAGGTTCGGCCGCCGTAGTAGGCCAGCGCGACCGTCTCACGTTGGGTTTCGGTGAGGGTTTCCAGGCACGCCACCACCGCACGCTCGTCCGAGCGCTGCCCGACGGTCTCGGCCACGATGTCGTGGTCGCGGCCCAGGTGCCGCTGCCCGAAGGCGAGATCCCTTGTGGTGGACGAGGTCTCGACCCGAACCCGGTCGACGGCCCGGCGATGGGTGAGCATCATGAGCCACCCGATCGGACTGGCGAGACGGGCGTCGTACTGCGCCGCTCCCTTCCACACGTGGAGATACACCTCCTGGGCCGTCTCCTCGGCGAGCGCGGGTCGCCGCAGGATACGCAGCGCCAGGCCGAATACTCGATGGTGCGTCGAGCGGTAGAGCTGAGTGAACGCCTGCCGGTCACCGCCCGCGACCCCTTCCAGCAGCTCCGCGAGCCGAGCCGCGGCCTCCTCGGCCACGGCCGGGCGCGCCGTCGGGCAGGCGTCCGGTCCGGAGCCGCGCACACCGAGACCGCCCACGGAGAAGGTGCGGGGTTCATCCGCCATAACTGTGTGTCTCCAACGGTAGCGGTGGCTCGGCGACGATGCCCCTCCCGAGTCGGACATTACGCCGGCCGCCGGTGTCCTCCAGCATCGGCGCGCTCCGCGACCACCGGGTCGAATTCCGCGGCACTCATGCCCTCCCACGGTCGGCCAACCCGGCCGCGAGCCGCCGCAGACCTTCCCGGATGCGTGCCTTCACGGTGGCCAGCGGCGTCTGCAAACGCTCGGACACCTGGAGATAGGTGAGTCCGCCGTAGTAGGCCAGCACGATGCTCTCCCGCTGCAACGCGGTCAGCGTGCACAGACAGTGCCGCACCGCTTGTTCGTCGAGACGCTGGTCGACCGCCTCGAACACCGTGTCGTGCGCACGACCCGAATGCCGTTGGCCGAACACCGATTCCCGGCCCGCGGCGGCGCGGTCGACGCGGACGCGGTCGACGACGCGCCGGTGTGTCAGCATCATCAACCAGCCCATCGGGCTCGACCGCCGCGGGTCGTATCGGCCCGCGAGCGACCACACCTGCAGGTACACCTCCTGGGCGATCTCCTCGGCCGTCGCGGAATTGCGCAGCATCGACAACGCCAGGCCGCGGACGCGATGGCCGGTCTGCCGGTAGAACATCGCGAACGCGTCGCGATCACCGTCGCCCGCCGCGGCGAGGAGATCCTCGAGCGAACGTCTCGCTTCGCCGTGTCCGAGACGGTCGGCGGCCGTTCTCACTTCGTTCATCAGGGTTGCACCTGTGACTTTCGCCGAACCGGGCCGGAGCGTCTCCGGCGCACGATTCGCTCGTTCCTTCGTGGTGTGCGGGCCAGTCATTCGGAAGGGCTTCGAACAGCCCGGCCGGATGGTTTGGTCACGAACGGAACGAATTCGGCCGCGGGTGGCCGACCGCGGGGAGGATCGCTTGGTCGACGATCGCCGCGAGGGTCTCCTGGCCCGGCAGCTCGTCGGAGTCGAAGGCGAACTTGAGGACCAGAGCTTCGCCGATGTCGGTGACGACGGGGGTGAGCAAGTCCGGGTCGAGCTTTCCGGCGGCGGCGTAGTGGTGCAGGACGGTGCTGGTGAAGCGGCCGCCCTTGGCGTCGAAGACGTGGGTGTAGATCGCCTCGGCGAGTTCAGGATACCGCGACCGCTCGACGAGGATGGCGGCGACCGCCTGCGCCGTCGGTGTCGCCAGCCAGCGCACCATCAGCGTCAGGGCGTCGATCAGATCCTGCCGGAGGTTGTCGGTCGCCGGGGTGGGACGCTCCTGCGGGAACGCGCCGCGCAGCGCGTCGAGCAGCACCGCCTGCGGGCTGTCCCAGCGCCGGTACAGCGAGGTCTTCGCGGTACCGGCGCGGTGGGCGATGCCCTCCATGGTGAGCTTGCCGAGCCCGACCTCGTCGAGTTCGGCGAGGACCGCGGCGCGGACGGCCTGCACCACTTCGGCGTCGGTGCGACGGTTCCGGGTGGCGGCCATCATCTTCCTCTCGCGGTGCTCGGGTGTCCGTGCTGCAGATTAGTCCTCGGTTTCGCGCAGGGTGACGACCACTGTGGCGAACGGTCCGAGTTCGATCGCCTCCCCGGTAACGGGCCGGGTAACCGGCGGGCCGGTGCGGGTATCGATGACCGCGGCGGTGCCGCCGCCCGCGAGCCCGATCCGCACGGGTTCGGCGAACTTGTTGATCAGCAACACCTTTCGCTGCCCGGCGGCGGTCCGGATGCCCCGGGCGTGGATCCGCGTCACGGGGGACATCGGTCCGCCGACCGTGGTCTCGCACAGGACGTCACCGACACCGAAGTTGTCCAGCAGCAGCTTCAGGACGTGATAGCGGGCGTTGGGTGCGCCGGTCTCCCAGTCCAGCAGCGATACTCCCGGGATCATGCCCGGATAGCCGTTGAACTCGGCGACTCCCACCAGATCGATGCCCAGCGCGGTGAGTTCGGACCACAGGTAGGCGACGACCGCGGCGGCCAGGGCCCAGTAGTCATCGGGCACGGCGGGTTCGGGATTCATCACGTCCGGGTTGAAGGTCCCGATCTCGTTGAGGAACGTCTTCGTTCCCGGCGAGAGCCTCCGGCGGATCGAGTCGATCAGCCGGACCTGCCGCAGAAAGCCGTCCGCCTGCGCGAAATACGACGCCCGCCATCGATCGAAGGGCTGATTCCCCTCGCCGGCAACCGGATTCAGGATCTCCGGGGTGGCGTAGAAGTGGTAGGAGACGGCATCGAGCGGAATGCCCGCCGCGTGGTTGGCGGGGTCGAGAAAGTGCCAGAAGTACTCGGGATTCGTCTCGACCATGGCCAGCGACAACCCGATGAACTTCATGTCCGGATCGAGCGGACGCAGGCGTGCGACGATCTCGTCGTAGAGACGGGTGTAGACCTCCGGGGACAGCCGATGCCCGATGTCGGGCTCACACAGCACCTCCCAGTACGCGAACCGATGACGCCGCCCGGACTCGTGCCGCACCCCGAACTGGTCGGTGAAGCCGCCGCCGAGATACCACCGGCCGATCCGTTCGAAGTGATCCGCCACCTCGGTGAGGCTCGGATCGCGAAATTCGGTGCCCTGCTCGTAATCCCAGTGGATCGCCGCGGGATCGTCCGCGTACCGCACCGGCTCCGGCGTTTCGAACATCCAGGTCGGGATCGTGGCGAAGTTCATGACCACCGGTCGGCCCTGCGCGGCGTCGAGGAAATCGTCCACGAACGGGTCCAGGCGGCCGAAGTCCCACGACGTCCGGCCGTCGGCCGGTGGATCCAGTTCGGGCACCGACAATTTCGGCGACGACCACCACGGCAGGAATCGCGCGTGGTCCACCTTCAGGTCCCGCAGCGCGGCGAAGGCCTTGTCGTGCATCGCCGACCCGCGCCGCAGCGGCGGCGCTGTCCACAGGTGCGTGGTGAGTTCGGTCTGCGACGTGATGACCGGTGTCGTCCAGTCGACGACGACCGGCAGTGGATGGGACATGAGACCTCCAGCGGGTGCGGAATCCGGATCACACCACACTAGATACGTTCACGTAGCTACGCAATCGTATCTAGATGACGGCGTGGCCGTCCCGCCCCGGAACCGGTCACAGACCGGCGAGTCCTTTGCCGACTACCACCGCGCCCATCAGGAGCAACACCACGGCCATGACCGTGTGGTTGTTGTCCTGCAGCCAGATCCGGGCGGCGTCGAGGGTGCCGCGCAGCCGGTCCGCGGCGAACGCGTAACCCAGCACCACGACCAGCACGCTCGCCGCCGCGAGTGCCGTGAAGACCACGACCGCCACCACTTCGCCGCTCACGTCCAGGTCGGCGGCGCCGACCGCGACTCCGGCCGACAGGCACAGCAGCAGATTCTTCGGGTTGGCCGCCGACAGCAGCATGCCCAGCCCGGCGGCCTTGATCGCGGTGAGCTGATCGAGTGCTCGCATCCAGCCCGGCGGGGTGGTGTCGGCGCGACCGCGCCATTGCGCGACGGCCAGGAGTACGAGCAGCACACCGAGGACGATCTTGATCCACGCGGCCGCCACGGACGGATGCCGGTCGGCGGAGTCCCCGAGACGTCCGGACAGGGCGGTCACCACGGCCGTCACCCCGCCGATGCCCACCACCCAGCCGACCGCGAACCCGCCACCCGCGCCGCCCCCGTGCTTCGACAGGATCATCAGGATGGCCGCGACCACCGGGATCGGCGAGATCGCGACGCCGACCGCCAGCGGTAACAGTTCACCCAGGACCGGACCCATACCGAACCCCTGTCGCCGCGACTCCTCGCCGTTCGAGAAGCGATGCGGCTGTATTCGATCACGAGGTCCGCCCGGACGACCTCACCCGGCGAGGATGAATCGCCGGGCGCGGGCCCCCGCGCTACCAGTCCACCAGCAATTCCGTCAGGCCGCCGTTGAGCTTGTCGGTATACAGCTGGACGGCCTCGGCCGGGCGGGGCAGTCGCAGACCGGGAAGCCGCCGGGGTAGTTCGGTGAAGACCACGTTCAGCTCGGCCCGGGCCAGGCCGGCTCCGATGCAGTGGTGCGCGCCGTGGCCGAAGGCGATGTGCGGGTTCGGATTCCGGGCCGGGTCGAAGGCGTCGGGCGCGTCGAACACGTTCGGGTCCCGATTGGCGGCGGCCGGGGCGATGACGACCAGGTCGCCCTGCTCGATGGTGATGCCGTCGACCTCCAGCGGTTCGAGCGCGTGCCGCGGATGGATCGCGTTGTCCGACGGCGCGGCCATGCGGAGGATCTCCTCCACGGCGCCCGGCACGGATTCGGGGTGGGTGCGCAGCCGCCGATACCGGCCGGGCTCGGCGAGCAGGTACAGCGTGCCGAAGTCGATGCGGCCGACGGTCGTCGTCTGCCCGGCGAACAACAGCACCGCGGCGGTCCTGGCGATCAGGGTGGCGTCGAGGCCCTCGGCGGCCTCGGCGGCGATGAGATCGGACACCACGTCCGCGCCCGGTTCGCGGCGCTTGCGGGCCACCAGATCCATCATGTAGGCGAAGAGTTCGTTCGTCGCCCGCACGCCCGCCGCGGGATCGTTCAGCAGGCCGATCGCGTCGCACCAGGGCAGGAACCGATCCCGGTCGGCGTGCGGAATGCCGACGATCTCGCAGATCACCGCCACGGGCAGCGGCACGGAGAATTCCGCGTGCAGATCGAGAGGACGCGGCCGCTCCCGCAGCGGGCCGATGTACTCCTCGACCAGTTCGCCGATGCGGTGCCGCAGCCGCCGCATCCGGCGCGCCGAGAACGCCGGAGCCAGCAGCTTTCTGATGTTCGCGTGGTCGGCCTGCTCGTGCGAGCGGTCGGCCGGCACGTGCGCGCCCGAGGAGGAGGTGGTGAATTTCCGGTCCTGGCCGGGGTCGTCGGGATGAACGCGGATCAGGCGCGGGTCGGCGAACAACCGTTTGGCCAGTTCGTAATCCGTCACCAGCCAGGCCTCGTACCCGGCCTGGGTGACTATGCGCGCCATGGGGCCCGCCGCGCGCAGTTCGGCGTACAGGGGCGCGAGTTCCAGGGCGCTGGCGCGCGGGAACGGCAGCCGCGGCAGTGTCTCGGTAACCGGCATACCGAGCCTCCTTCGGTGGTCAGGTCTGTTTCACGAGTCGGAATCGCCAGGCCGGCGGGATCTTCGACGAGGTCATGAAGGCGCGAATCGGTCGCTGCGTGGCGGGCACCTCCCCCACTCGGCTCTGCATCTCCTCGTTGGGAACCTCCTCGGCCAGCATCAGTTCCCACGTCGGGAAACGACGGCCGAGTTCTTCCGCGGTCATCCCCACCTCGCCGTAGGCCTGGCGGCCCCAGATCCACAGCACGGCACCGGGCGCCGCGTGGGCCGTCACCACCTCGGCGTACCTGTCGCGCGAGTCCCACGGAACACTGTGCAGGCAGCCGAAATCCACCAGCAGCGTGTAGTCGGCGCCGATCGCGGCGTCTTCGAGGGCGAGGATGTCGCCGTGCACGAACCGGGCCGTCGTCACGCCCTCGGCGCGGGCCCGTTCCTCCGCGCGCGCGACCGCCTCCGCGACCAGTTCGACCCCCGTCACCTCCCAGCCGTGCTTCGCCAGATAGACACTGTTGCGGCCGGTGCCGCAGCCGAGGTCCAGCGCGCGCCCGGGCGGCAGCGCGGCGGCGCCCTCGACCAGCTCGACCAGGCCGCGGTCGGTGTCGAACGTGTCCCAGAACGCCAGTCCCAGGCGGTAATACATTTCGTAGGGCAGGGTGCTGGTGGAGGTCTTCTTCACCGGTTCCACTTCCTCTCCACCACCGCCGGGCGCGGATCGGCGTCGTCGGCCCGCCGCATGGTGATGCGGCGGGGATTGATGCGTTCGCGGCGGAAGGCCGCGACGGCGACTCGCGGGTAGCGCCACGACAGCGGGGCGAGGCGCTCCCAGAGCGGGCTCAGTGCCCGGCTGACCGCGCAGACGGCCACATACAGCCGCTCCTCCCGGGCCGACCAGGAGATCTCCAGCTGTTCGCGGACGGCGGCCGGGGTGCCGCCGATGGTCAGGAACATGAGCACGGCGACGAGCGCGTTCCAGGCTCGGGGCGGGATCTTCCCGCCGGGCGGACGCGGCAGGGTGCGGCTGTTGAGCCGGCGGGCCACGTGCCGGGCGCCGATATTGCCCCGGCTCTCCTCGCGCAGGGCGCGCTCGAAGTACGCCTCGAATTCCGCCCAGCTGCCCGGCGCGTCGGCGGGCAGGGCGACGCCCCACATCGAGTAGAGGTCCAGGCTCTCGCGGAACAGCTGTTCCTTCTCGGCCCGGCTCAGCCGCCGCACGAACCGGTCGATTCCGGTCACCACGTGATCGAGGAATGTGGCGTGCGCGAAGAAGAATGTATTCGCGTCCAGCGAGTGGTACCGGCCGCCGCCCGGCATGGTCCCCGACAGCGGTTTGTGGTAGTTCCGTATCTGCAGACCGCGCTTGCGGGCTTCTTCCGGTGGCGCGTACACCGTTTCGAAGATCGGCACGAAGGCGACGCGCAGCCGTTCCAGCGGGCCGTGCGCCCGCGAATGCTGCATTCCCGACTGAGCGAATTGCGGGTGCACCGCCTGGGTGACCGCACTGCGCAGCGCGATGCCGAAATGCCGGAAATCACCCATGTACCGCCAGGTGAGCGAGTGTGGTGACAGCGGAATCTGGTGCAGCTCAGATCTTTTCAGACTCGAGTCGGCCGCCCGTTCCGGCACGGGCGGCGAGGGGGCGGCGCGCCTCGCGGATTTCCCGGCGGCATCGTCCCCGTCCTCGCCCGAGCCACCGATCATGGAAATGATCTGCACCGCATCGACGGTACCGCAGTCCCACATTCACTGCAATGGTTGTGCCACAACGTGATCGGAGCGCGGCGTCATTGTTTCGGCAACATTGTCCGACGCCGCCAGGGCTTCGCCCGGACGGAATGCGGCGATGATGGAATCGACCGTCGCCACCGGGCCCGCGGGCGTGCGGATCTCGCCGGAGAACACCACGTTGTCGCCGATCATCCGTTCCAGCCGGACCTCGTGACGGACCAGGTCGCCGGGCCACGCCCGGCGGCCGAAGGCGCACTCCCGCAGCACGGCCACCATGCCGACGCCGCCGAGCCGTTCCCCGCGGTCGTGCGCGGTCATCAGCCACAGCAGCGCGCCGCTCTGCGCGAACGATTCGATCAGCAGGGTCTCGGGATAGCCGAACGCCTCCGGCGGCGCGTCCGGCGGCACGCCCGCGTAGCACGGCTCGGCCCCGGAGATCGCCTTGACCGTGGTGATGCGCTCCCCCGCGGTGTAGGACAGGACCCGGTCCACCAGCAGCATCGGATGCCGGTGCGGCAGGAATCGCCCGATCTCACCGTATTCCAGCATCGGCGCCTCCGTTCAGCGCGAAGGCGAGGCGCACCGTGGCGGCGGCGACGCCGTCGCCGCGCACACACCTCGCCCGCACCTCGATCCGCTCGGCCGACCGGTCGACCGAGAATTTCCCGCGCACGACGAGCCGATCCCCCGGGCGCACGGGCGCGGTGAAGCGCGCTGACCGCAGGCACCGCAACGCCCCCGCGCCGCCGGGAATTCGCTGCGCCAGTGCGTCTTTCGCCGCCCGAACGACATTCTCGACAATGAACACGCCCGGATAGATGAGATAGTCCGGATAATGCCCCGCCTGATAGGGATCGGTGGCGACGACGGTCCGCTCGGCCTCGAACTCGCCGTCGCTCAGCGGCCGCGCCCTCGGCCCGGCGGGAATCGGCGAAGCGACCGGCCCGGTCACAGGACCATCCCGCCGTCGATCCGGACGACCTGGCCGGTGATGAAACTCGCGGCGTCCGAGACCAGGAAGTTCACCAGCTCCGCGACCTCCGCGGGGGTACCGAAGCGCCGCAGGGTGATCGCCTCCAGCGCGCGGGCGCGCGCGGCCGCCGTCGACGCGGCGGTCATGTCGGTCTCGATCCACCCGGGTGCGACGGAGTTGACGCGAATACCGTAGGGCCCCAGCTCTTTCGCCAGTGATCGGCTCAGCCCGTCGATGCCCGCCTTGGCGGCGGCGTAGTTCGCCTGCCCGGCGTTGCCGCGTTCCCCGGCGACCGAGGAGACGTTGACGATCACGCCCTTGCGCTGCTTGATGAACGTGAACGCCAGGCGCCGGCAGAAGTGGAAGGTACCGGTCAGGTTGGTGTCGAGCACGGTGTGCCAGTCCGCGTCCGCCTGCAGCGCCAGCGGCTTGTCCCGGATCACCCCGGCGCAGTTGACCAGCGCCTCGATCGGCCCGATGGTCTCCTCGACAGTGTCGAGGAAATGCCGCACCGCCGTATCGTCGGTGACCTCGCACCGCGCGTAGTGACATTTCCGGCCCGCCTCGGTGACGGCGTCGGCCACCGCGCGCGCCGCGTTCTCGTCGGCGCGGTAGCACAGCCCGATGTCGTAGCCCGAGCGCGCCAGCCGCACCGCGATCGCCCGCCCGATGCCGCGCGACCCTCCGGTCACGACGGCACAGGCCCCGTCGTCGCTCATCTCCGTCACCTCTGTCACACCAGTGTTTCCAGACATCGCACGACGGTCGCCGGTATGTCGGCGGGACAATTCACTGTCAGCGCGGCCAATTCGCGGTCGTGTAATCGGGCCAGGCCGCACAGCGCCTTGCCGGGGCCCGCCTCCACGACAATGCGAGCGCCGAGATCATCGGTCAGCGTACGCATGGTGCGGTGCCACTGCACCGGTTCGACCAGTTGCCGGCACACCAGCTCCGCCCAGTCGACCGGCTTCTTCGCGGCCAGCCCGTCGGCGTTGGCGACGACCGCGGTGCGGCCCGGCGCCACCGGGGCAGCGGCCAGCGCCGCGGCGACGGCGGGCACCGCCGGGCTCATGAAGGGGGTGTGGAACGCACCGCCGACGCGCAGGTCGATGAGTTTGCCACCGAGCGCACGGACCCCGGTATCGAGCGCGGCCAGTCCCGCATCGGTCCCGGCGACGGTGATCTGTTGCGGCGCATTGATTCCCGCGACCCAGACCGCCGCGCCCGCCGCCCGCGCCC
The DNA here is from genome assembly GCF_014466955.1 of Nocardia wallacei. Taxonomy (NCBI): domain Bacteria; kingdom Bacillati; phylum Actinomycetota; class Actinomycetes; order Mycobacteriales; family Nocardiaceae; genus Nocardia; species Nocardia wallacei. The sequence continues at coordinate 4,124,765 of NZ_AP023396.1, forward strand.
GGGCGACCAGATCGGCGGTGTCGGCGTGATCGGCGTTGACGACCACCGCCATGGTCCCCGGTCGCCGCCGCGCGGCCGCCGCCATCGCCTCCGCACGGACGCGCACCACTCGCGCGGCATCGGCGAGGGTCAGTACCCCCGCGGCCACCAGCGCCGAGTACTCACCCAGGCTGTGCCCGGCGCAACCGGCCAGGCCGTCGGCCGGAAGGCCCGCGGCCACCAGCTCGGCGAGGATGACCATTTCCAGCGCGAAGGTGGCCAATTGCGCGTTGTCGGTGCGCCGCAGGGTCGCCGCGTCGGCGTGCAACAGCAGTTCGGCGAGGTCGCGCCCGGCCAGCTCCGCCAGTACGGCCACCAGCGCCCAGGATTCGGTCTCCGTCCATGGCCGGCCCATTCCGGGCCGCTGCGCACCCTGTCCGGGGAACAGCAGGGCGACGGCGCCGGGCGCCCGGACGTCCTCGACGGTCATGACCTCACCCCGCCGCGGTCAGGGCAACCGGCCGAGCAGGTGGTCGTAGAGCCCTTGGACATTGCCGAGTTCGAGCAGTTCCTCGCCGCTGACCTCCACGTTGTACCGGCGCACCAGATGCACCGCGAGCTCCAGCCCCTTGGCGGAGTCGGCGCCGAGATCTTCCTTGAAATGCGCCGTGGCGGTGACCTGTTCGGGGTCGATGTCGAACACGTCGGAGACGAGTTCGCGGAGCTCGTCGATATCGGGTCTGGTCGAACTGGTCATGACAGCAACCTCTCCTCCGGTGCCGGATACGGCCAGACCGGCATCACCGCGGCCGCGTGCGCCCAGGCCCACGGCGCGAGCATGACGAACAGCCGGCCGTACCACGGGGTCGACGCGAACTCCACGGTCCACCTCCGGTCACGGACGAACGTCACGACCGCCGCCGGTCGAGCAGCTGCACAATGAATGACAGTACGCGAGCGCGGCGGCCGCGGGCAAGCGTCGGATAACATTTATTGTGCATTGTTCGAGAGCCGTTGCCGCACGCCCGGCGCGCGTCACCGCCGACAGGCCGGGCGATGCGCTGAATGTCGAATAGCCTGGCGTGCAGCTGTTTTCACGCAAAGATCCGATGAACGAGGAGATCCGGCGGCATGACACGAGCATTCAGGTTCGGCCTCAGCGTGATGGCGGCACCGGCGGACCGGGAATGGATCGCGGCCGGTGCGCGCGCCGCATCGCAGGGCTACGACATCCTGCTGGCGCCCGATCATCTGACGACTCCGGCGCCCTTCCCGTTCGCGGTGGCCGCGGCACACGCGACGCGGCTGCGCGTGGGCACCTATGTGCTCAATTCCGGCCTGTATCCGGCGGCACTGCTCACCCGCGAGATCGCCACCGTCGCCGGGCACACCGCGGGACGGTTCGAGCTCGGGCTCGGAACCGGTTATCTGCCACAGGAATTCGCCGCGGTGGGCGTCGATCCCGGATCGCCGCGGGACCGGGTGGACGATCTGGCGCGCGCCCTCGACGCCGCCCGCGCCGCACTCGGCGGACGGGCGGACGTACCGATCCTGGTGGCGGGCAACGGGAATCGCGTGCTGCGGCTGGCCGCCCGCCACGCCGATATCGTGAGCTTCCTCGGCATGCGCTACGACCCGGCGGCCGCCGGCGGGCTGAGCCCGCTCGGGCAGCGCGCCTTCGCGGAACGGGTCGCCTACTTCGACCGGGTCGCGGCCGACCGGTCGGCGGCGATCGAACGCAATCTCACCGTCCGCGCGGTGGTGGTCACCGACGACCGTGACGCCGCGCTGCGCGCCCTCACCCGGCGGTTCCGGTTGCCCGCCGAGGTCCTCGCCGACCTCCCGATACTCCTGGTGGGCAGCATCGCGGAGATCGCGACACAGGTCGAGGGCCTGCGGGAGCGGTTCGGCATCTCCTACCTCGCCGTCCCCGACCGGCATCAGGACGAGTTCGCCCCGGTCGTCGAATTACTGCGGGGCGCTTGAGGTTCGCGCGCCCACCGCGGCCGCGCCCCGCGACAGGTACGCACGCAGTGGCACCGACCGCGCCACCGCGATGTCGCGCCACCGCCGGCACTGCGCGAGCAGGGCCGGGTTGGTGAGTTCCTGGGTGGCGACGAAGCGGTCGTCCGCGTCGAATTCCATCGACCACAGGGCGGTGTCGTCGAACAGCCAGTAATCGAATCCCTCCGGCAGGTCGGCGGGCCACGGCCCGGCGGGCACCGGCAGCACCCGGATGTCCTCGCCCGCCTCCACACACTGCTCGAACGCGGCCAGCGCGAAACGCAGGTAGTCGCCGAGCGGTTCGCGGACGACGAAGACCCGCTGCAGCACGCGGCCCGCGGCGGCATGGCCGGAGATCACGCGCAGGAAGGTGTCGGGCAGATTGTCGATCCGGCCGGTGCGCAGGTACTCCCGCATCGGCTCGGCCTCGGAGTCGAAGTCGTACCGCTGCAGCGTGGCGAGGCGGAACCACGACGAGCGGATGCCGGTGAGAAAGCTCCGAATCTCCGGCGATTGCAGTTCGGTGATCCGTCGTGACATGGTGTCCTCCTCTATGCCGCGACCGCTTCGATGATGTCGGCGCGATCCAGCGTCGCGGTCGGCACGATTCGCGCGATCCGCATTCCGGCCGCCTCCAGTAGCGCCGCGTAGCGGCGTTCGGTGCGCTCACCGCGCCCGGAGGCCACGAACATGGTCAGATCCGCCCAGATCTTCTGCCGGTGTTCGCGAGTCGATTCGGTGCGATCCGGCATCACGACCTCCACGATGAGCAAACGCGATCGCGGGCCCATCGCCGCGCGGCAGCTGCGCAGGATCTCCACGGCCCGCTCGTCGTCCCAGTCGTGCAGCACGCTCTTGAGCACATAGGCATCGGCTCCCGGCGGCAGCGGATCGCCGAAGAAGCTGCCGCCGGCGAACCGGTACCGGTCGGCCAGTCCGGCATCGGCGATGACGCGCTCGGCGCCCGTGCGGCAGTAGGGCCGGTCGAAGACCACGCCGGTCATATCCGGGTAGCGCCACAGGATCGGCGGCAGCAGTGTGCCGTATCCGCCGCCGACGTCCACGATGCTGCCGATCCCGGTGTAGTCGTAGGCGTCGGCGACGGCCTGCGCGACGGCGCCGGTGGCGTCGGCCATGGCCGTGTGGAACCGATCCTGCGCCTCCGGCAGCGCGGCCAGCCGGTCGAAGGGGTCGGCCACCCGCTCCTGCTCGCTGATCGGCGCACGCCCGGCCCGCACGCGCTCGGTCAACCGCATCCAGCCGCGCAGGAAACGCTCACCGCCGGAGACGAGTACGGCATCCCGGAGCGAGCCCGGCGCGTCGGCGCGCAGCGCGGCACCGGCGGCGGTGGATTCGAACAGTTCGTCGCCGTCGAGCTGGCGGACCAGGCCGATGGTGGCCAGGGCGCGCAACAGGCTGGTCACGCCGACCTCGTCGGCTCCGGTGGCCGCGGCGACGGCAGCCGCCGTCCGGGGTCCGTCGGCGAGCGCGTCGGCGATGCCGAGTTCGGCGGCCGTGGTCATCGCGTAGCCGACCCAGCGCGTGGCCAGCAGGTCGGTGATCGTGTCGGTATCCGGGTCCGCTCCGCAGTGCGGGCACACCGCTTCGGCAATCAGTTCGGCCATGACTGTTCCGTTCTCCCTTGGTGTTTCCGTCGTCCGGTCAGCGCAGCAGTTCCATGGCCTCGGCGAACAGCTCCATGGAATGGCCGAAGGTGGTGAAGTAGGTGATGCCCAGCCGCTCGTGGAGTTCGGCGATCTGATCGGCGATGTCGCGCGGTGTGCCGAGCAGGAAAACCGGTGAGTCGTCGAGGGTTTCGCGTGTGATGCCGGGCATCCGCGGCCGCAGCCGCTCGAGCAGCGGGCCCGCGTCGGTGGCGGCCTGCTGCACGAGCAGGTTCAGTTCTACCTCGGCCAGGCGGTCGCGCGCGGCCGCGCGGACGAAGGACACGCGCTCGGCCAGTTGCGCCGATCCGGCCGGGATCCGGCCGCCGTCGCGCGCCTTGGCGGCGCCGCTGAAACTGATCACGTCGGCGTGTTCGGCCGCCAGCCGCAGCAACCGGTCACCGCCGCCCGCGATCAGCAGCCGCGGGCACGGCTGGTGCGGACGGGGCGCGTGCTCGGGGTCGGCGAAGCGCGACTTCAGCTCGGCGACCGTGCGTTCGAGGTGCCGGACCCGGTCGCCGGGGGTGCCGAAAGGTATCGCGGCGGCGCGGTATTCGGCCTCGACATAGCCCGCGCCGAGGCCCAGCTCGAGGCGGCCGCCGGTGAGCCGGTCCACCGTCGCCGCCTCTCGCGCCAGCAGTACCGGGTTGTAGAAGCCCGCGTTCAGCACGAACGTGTTGACCAGCACGCGCTCGGTCGCCTCGGCGGCCAGCACCAGCGCCGGGAACGGGGCGGGGTATCCGAGATGGTCGGCAAGGCCGATGACGTCGAAGCCGAGCTTCTCCGCTCGCCGCGTTTCCTCCACGAACGCCGTGCGGTCGCCCGACCACACCGTGTTGACTCCGAACCGGAGTGTGCCCGCGCCGCTCATCTGCCCTCCACCGCAACGACTTCCGACCGCAGCAGGACGCGGTCGAGCGATTCCCGTAAGGCCCGGGCCGGGTCGACCGGGGCGCGCCGGGCGCGCCACGCCACCACCTGGTCCGGGCGGACCAGCAGCGCACCGGTGTCGTCGAGTCCGACCGACGCCGCCCACGCCGCGTCCAGGCTGTGCAGCCGCAGGCCCGGCCGCGCGGCGGCGTCGACCGCCGGTTTCCACTGCGCCGCGTCGGGTCCGGTGAGCAGTGCGAAGTCGGGGCCGATCAGGTCGAGTGTCGACCGGTCGTGGTCCAGCGGCCGGTGCGGGAGCCGGGTGCCGGGCTGGCCGGACAGCGCGAAACGGTCTGTGGGCGCGACACTTCCGTCGGCTATGACCGCCGCCGATCGGTACTGGGCGCCGAGGATCAGCACCGTCGGATCGGCCAGCGCCGTGCCGTCGGGCGCGGTGCCGTACTTGCGGCGCAGATCCGCGGCGCTGCGCAGGCTGGACTGATCCGCGGTGAACCAGCCCACCGGATGTCGTTCGTCGTGGTAGGTGTCGAGCAGGCGCGGGGAGGCGGCGCCGCGCAGGACGTCGGCCAGCTTCCACGCCAGGTTGTGCGCGGCCTGGATGCCGGTGTTCGCGCCCAGCGCGGCGTACGGCGGCATCACGTGTGCCGCGTCGCCCACCAGGAAGACCCGGCCCGCGCCGAATCGGTCGGCGACGAACATTCCCGGTGTCCATTCCATGACCCGATCCACCCGCACCGCGATGTCGGGGACGCCGATCACGGCCCGCATCGCCTCGGCCCATTCCCGTTGCGAGAGACGGTGATACCCCGCGGTGGTGAACAACCAGCGCCCGCCACCGGCACCGGCCAGTCCCCCGGCCATGTGCTCGTTGTCGATCTGGAAAATGCGGTTCTCGCGGTCGTCGACCAGAGCGGACAGGTCGGCGTGGAATTCGATGTTGACCAACGTCTCCATGGCGCCGCGGCCGCCGCGGGCGATGCCGAGCCGCTCCCGGATCTCGCTGTGCGCGCCGTCGGCGGCGATCAGGTAGTCGGCCCGGAGGGTCTCGGTGCCACCGTCGCCCGCCCGCACGGTGGCGGTGACGCCGTCCGCGTCGGCGGACCAGTCACGGCATTCGACCCCGAAGCGCAGCTCGACGCCGCGCTCCGCCGCGATCTCGCGCAGCACCGGCTCGAGCAGGTCCTGCGCGCACAGGCACGTCCGCACGGGTGTCACGCCCGCCGGGGCGGGGCCGGGCGGGCGCGGGAGGTCGAGCGGTTTCGCCGCCACGACCGAGGGGCCCGCCGAGGCGAGCTGCCCGCCGCCCCGGAACGTCATCGTCCGGGAGGCCGCCAGGACGCGCTCGGCTATGCCGATCTGACGGAAGATCTCGACGGTGCGGACATTGATCCGCCGCGCCTTGGGCAATGTCGAGGTCTCCCGGCGGCGTTCCACCAGTACCGCCTCCGCGCCGTACCAGTTCAGGAACAGCGCCGCCGACAGACCGGCCAGCCCGCCGCCGACGATCAGCACACGCGGCATCAACGCCATCCCGCGTGTTCGGCCACCACGTCGTAGACGGCCTTCATGTTGACCATCTTCGCCAGCTCCGACTGCGGTATCTCCACCTTGTAGGTCTTCTCCAGGCGAGCCAGGATCTCGATCGCGCGCAATGAATCGGCCTCGTGGTCCTCCACGAAGAGGCTGTCGTCGGTGAGTTCGTCGGGTTCCAGTTCGAGGACATCGCACACGATCTCGCGCAGCTCGTCCATGTGGGCCTGGTAGGAAGTCGTGTCGGTCATCGCTGTCTCCTGTGTCCGGTCTCGACGATATCCAATCTTCGCACGCATTGTCAGAACATTCTTCAGCAATGTTTCAACAATGTGCGCAGCTGCCCGGCGAACTCCACCGGGTGGGTGATGTGCGGGTTGTAGCCGCCGTCGAACACGAAGACCTCGCCGCCGACGACATCGGCCAGGGCGTGCGCGCAGCGGCTGCCGAACATCTGCGGCGGGGTCGATTCGCCCACGGCGGCAACGAATTCCACCCCGGACGCGGCCAGCGCCGCGGGGTCCAGTTCGGTCTCGCAGGCGGCCGGGATCTCGTTGACGTACAGCCATTCGAAGTTGCGAGTGCGCTCGGCCGACATCACCTGGGATTTCAGGTTGAGCTTGGCCGTCTGGCCGCCGCCCGGCCCCCGCTTGGCGCTCTGGGCGCCGCGGCGCTGGTCGGCGACATCGATGCCGAGGAACTCCCCGGTGCGCACGATCGTCTGGACCAGCCCGGCCGTCCGGTAGGTGTGCGCGAGGTCCAGGAATTCGCGGACATGCCGCTCCCGTTCGGGCTCGGGCAGCAGGAAGGGGGCGTGCGGGGTGTGCGCGACCACGGTGGCGACCCGTCGCGGATGCCGCGCGGCCAGCAGCAACGCGGTCACCACGCCGAGGCCGACGCCGAACACGAGGGCCGGGCGGCCGCCGAGCGCGGTGAGCAGCCGCTGCGCGTCCTCGGCGTGCGTGTCGTGCGAGACCAGCCCGCCCGGCGCACCCGTGAGCGGGCTGCGATGGAAGCCGCGGCGGTCGTAGGTGACCACGGTGAACGCCTCGCCGAGTTCGGCGATGGCGTCCGCGCGGCGGCGCGACTCCCCGCCGCCGTTGTCGGAGATGAGCAGCAGGGGCCCGGCGCCGGAGACCTCGTAGAACAATCCCGCGCCGGGCACCTGCAATGTTCCGGATCGGCTCGTACCATTCACGGAAATGTCCCTCCAACCCGGGGGCCGCCACCAGCGTGGACATCACGGCTCGCACGTCAAACGCTGTGCTGCAACAGGTTTCGTCCGGCTGTCGATCGGCCGTCAATGCTCGACAATTCAAGCTACTATGGGCCTCGGTGTCAGACAATAGCCGGAGGTGGTCATGACCAGGCGGACAAACAATGAATTCAGCTTCGGCGGGTTCAATCATGTGTCGCTGCTGTGCGACGACATGAAGCGCACCGTCGAGTTCTATCGCGACATCCTGGGGATGCCCCTGATCAAGACGGTGGACCTGCCCAAACGGCCCGGCGGCGGCCAGCAGTTCGTCTTCGACGTCGGCAACGGCGCCTCGCTGACGATCTTCTGGCTGGCCAACCGGACCGACGGGCGACCCGGCAACTTCAATCCCCCGCCGGGCGACCAGGCGCCGGATGTGCCGCAGTGGAATGCCGCCATCAGCTCGCTCAACCACATCGCCTTCGATGTGCCGCCGGAGAAGTTCGACGAGTACTACGAGCGGCTGAAGGCCAAGGGGGTCGGCGTCGGACCGATCCGCAATCACGACGACAGCGAGACCCAGGAGGCCGAGCAGCTGCACCCCGGCGTGTACTGCCGCTCGTTCTACTTCCGCGACCCCGACGGCGTGCTACTCGAATTCGCCTGCTGGACCAGGGAACTCACCGAGGACGAGGTCGTGCACGAGCCCAAGACCGCGGCCGACCGCGCACCCGTGGCCGCGACCTCGTAGCCGCGGCGGCGACGACCCTCCGCGCGCGGAGGGTCGCTTCGCCGGGTTTACGCCGGGGCCTTGCGCCCCACCACGAGCAGGGTCGGATCCTGCGCGATGCGTGACACGCTCACCTCCTGCAGCGGCAGATCCCGCACCATCGCGCGGGCCTCGTCCAGTTCCAGACCCTGGCCCGCGACATAGGTCCGGAAATGCCACAGCAGCGGCCCGCGCGCGAGCTTGGGCGCATTCATCCGCGCCACGAAACCCTGTGCGGCCTCGAAGGTGCAACCGCGGTCGATCTCGAGGACCGTGAGCCGCCCGCCCGGCCGCAGCACCCGCACCAGTTCCGCCATGCCCGCGGCGCGGTCGGGCCAGTGCTTGATCGAGCCGACGCTGACCACCGTCGAGAAGCGGTCGTCGGCGAACGGCAACTCCGTCGCGGACGCCACACGGAACGTCACGCGGTCGCGGAGTCCGGCAGCCCGCTGGGTGGCCCGTTCGACCTGATCCGCCGACAGGTCCACGCCCACGACCGAGACGTCGTCGGCGCGTTCGGCGACGGCGAGCGCCAGATGGCCGCCGCCGCAGCCGACGTCGAGGACCGAGCCGCCGATGGCGACGTCCGCGAGCAGGCTGTCGACGAGTCCGGCCTGACTGGCCAGCACGCTGCCAGCCACCGTCCGGTCGTAGAACCACGATTCGAAGCCGCTGTAGGTGGAGGTGATGTCCCGGAACAGTCCCATGCCGAGGTCCCATCTGTGTCAGTGCGGCGCAAGCCAATTCGTGATGTGCCGGGCGACGTCGGCCGCGCCGTCGGTGAGCAGGGTGAAATGGTCGTAGCCGACCTCGCGCACGGTGTGCTCGGGCTGCCACCCGGTGGCGAGCGGGAACTCCGGGAGGTCGCCGCCGGGCGGGCGGTAGTTCCGCGTGCAGCGGACGAACAGCACCGGCAGCGGCAGCGGGTCCAGTGGCAGCGCGCGCAGGTGGCGGCCCCACATCGCCATGGCGGTGAGTCGCACCGCGAGACCGCCGTCGCCCGTGCCGTCCTCGCCGTCGAGCATGCCCGCGAACAACGGTTCCATCGGCGCGCCCCAGCCCGCCGCGTCCGGCCGGAAGCTGTCGAGCATGACGAGGCCGCGCAGCTCGGCCGATCCCCGGGCGGCGAGTCGCCCGGCGGCGGCGTGCGCGAGGGCGCCGCCAGAGGAGTAGCCGACGAGCACGATCGGCCGCCCACCCGCCGCCTGTTCCACCGCGTCGCACAGCCAGGAGACGGCGGCCGCGGGTGTGGCGGGCAGGGATTCGCCCGCGCCGAACCCGGCCAGCGGCACTCCGCTCACGGGGATCCGGCCCTCGAATCGCTTCGCGATACGCACGTATTGGTGGATACCGCCGGTGATGATCGGCGCGCTGACGCACACCAGCAGTGGCTCGGCCGGGCCTCGGGACAGCGCGAGCGATGCGGGCGGCGGACCCGCGGTGTCGAACGTCGGGCGCAGGTCGGCCGCCGCACTGATCAATGCCAGTCCCCGGTCCACGGCGCGAGCTCGGACAGCGGCCCGGAAGAGTTCGGCGACACCGAGATCCGTTGACGCTGGATCACCGGCCTCGGTGTCCGCCGCATCCGGTCGCGCCGAACGCGACGCGACCAGGCGCGCGAGCCCGGTGACCGAGCCGGAATCCAGGATTTCCCTGGGGGACAGTCGTATTCCGGTCGCCCGGCGCAGGCCCGCCTGGATATCCATGACGCTCAGCGATTCCACCCCGAGTTCGAGGAAGGGGCGGTCCGGTTCGACCGCGCCGGGGTCCCGGTGCCCGAGCGCGGCGGCGACCACGGCCCGGACGTCACCGGCGATGTCCCGCTGCCCGTCGGGCCGGGTGTGGGCGGCGTCTCGCGTCGGTTCCGATCTCGCGCGCGCGGCGTCGGCTACCAGCTGCCGCAGCAGTGCGGGGCGGTAGTCGGTGCGGTCGGCCAGGATCGCGGCGTCGATTCGCACCGCGTGCAGTGCCGGTTCCCCGCACCGGACGGCACGATCGAACAGGTTCAGTGCCTCGTCCCTGCCGAGCCGCGAAACACCTTGCCGCCGCAGGCGTTCGAGCTGGAGTTCGGTGGTCAGGGCGCCGGCGCCCAGTTCGGCCCACGGACCCCACGCCAGCGCCGTGGCGGGCAGGCCCTGCCCGTTGCGGTGGGATGCCAGCGCGGCGAGGAAGGCGGTGCCCGCCGCGTCGCACGCCTGTGCGGCCGGTAGCACCGAGCCGGTCGCCGCCGACAGCAGCAGCAGGAACGACAGGTCCCGGTCCGCGGTGAGTTCGTGCAGGTGCCAGGCCCCGGCCGCGCGGTCGCGCAATGCGGCCTCGAGCTGAGCGGCGGTCAGGGTGCGGACCAGCCCCAGCGGCGGTGCGGGCGCCGTGTAGACGATGCCGAGCGGTGTGTCGGCGTCGGCGAGCCCAGCGAGCAAGTCCCGCAGCGCATGTCGGTCCGCGGGGTCGCACACCGCGATGCGAGCCGCGGCGCCCGCGTCCGCGAGCGTGCCCAGCAGCGGCCGGGCGACTCCCTCGGGAACCGGCTCGCGGGTGGTGAGGACGAGCCGCCGCGCGCCGTGCGCCGCGACCAGGTGCTGCGCGATCTGGGCGCCGTATCCGGTGGTCCCGCCGATCACGAGCACGGTGCCGGTGGCGTCGAGGACGGATCCGGAGTCACCGCGCGGGAGTCGGGTCAAGCGCGGGGCGAGGAGTTGCCCGTCGCGGATGGCGAGTTCGGGCTCGTCCAGGGTGGCGAGGACGGCGGGATCGGCGGAGTCGTCGGTGTCGGCGAGCAGGATGCGGCCGGGATGTTCCGCCTGGGCGGCGCGGACGAGGCCCCACACGGGCGCGGCCGCGAGGTCGGTCACGTCCTTTCCGGCCACGTCGGCCGCGCCGCGCGTCAGGACCAGCAGGCGGGAGTGCGCGTATCGGTCATCGGTGAGCCAGGCCCGCAGTGCGGTCAGCACCCGGCCGGTGGTCTCGCGCATGCCCGCCGGACCGTCGTCCGCCGTGCCGCCCACCCGCAGGACGACCGGATCGGACACCGGGCCGCCGGGCCGCAGCCGGTCCCATTCGGTATGAGTTCCGGTGTGTTCGCCCGCCTCCTCGGCTTCGTCCGCGTCGCCGAGTCGCTGTGACTCCACGGGCAGCCAGCGCACGTGATACAGCGCTTCCTCGTGTGTGCCGGTGGTTTCCGGTGCGGTGCGAGTTCGCGGCTCGACCACTGCGGCGGGCTGCGGGGCGGGCGATGCCGGGACGTCCGGGGCCGCGCTGCGCCGGGCGGCGATCCAGTAGTGCTCGTGTTGGAATGCGTAGGTGGGCAAGGCGACTCGTCGTGCGCCCGTGTCGCGGAACAGCGCCTGCCACTCGACGTGGCGGCCGTGGACGAAGCTCCCCGCTACGCCGTCGAGTAACGCTTCCTGCTCGCCGCGATCCTTGCGCATGGTCGAGACGACCACCGCGTCGGTGGCGATCTCACCGATGGCGGCCGTCAGCCCGCTCCCGGGGCCGACCTCGACGAACTGCGAGATGCCGTGCTCGCGCAGGGCGGCGATGCCGTCGGCGAAGCGGACCGGCTGCCGGGCGTGCCGCACCCAGTAGTCCGCCGAGCCGTAGTCCGCGGCCGCGAACTCGCCGGTGAGGTTCGAGACGACCGGGATGTCCGGCGTGGCGGTCGCGATGCCGCGGAGGTCAGCGGCGAGATCGGCGAGCACGGGATCGATGAGCGGGGAGTGGAAGGCGTGGGACACGGTGAGCCGCTTGGTCCGGCGGCCCCGCGCGGCGAAGTCCGCCGCGACCTGTTCGACCGCCTCCGCGCGGCCCGAGATCACGACCGACCGCGGGCCGTTCACCGCGGCGATCTCCACTCCGGGGCACAACCGCGCCCGCACGTCGTCCGCGTCCGCCCGCACCGCGATCATCGCCCCGTCATCGGGCAGCGACCGCATCAGCGCGGCCCGCGCCGACACCACCCGCACGGCGTCCGCGAGCGACAGCACACCCGCGACGTGCGCCGCGGCGATCTCACCGACCGAATGCCCGGCCACGGCGTCGGGGACCATGCCCCACGACTCGAGCAGCCGGAACAATGCCACTTCGACCGCGAACAGGCCGACCTGAGCATTCTCCGTCCGCGCCAGCGCCGCGGATTCGTTGCCCCACACCGTCTCTCGCAGCCCGACCCCGAACTGCTCGGCGATCGCGTCCCACGCGGCGGCGAAGACCGGATACCGCTCGTACAGTTCGCGGCCCATTCCCGGCCACTGCGCCCCTTGGCCGGGGAACAGGAACGCGGTGCGCACCGAGGATGCCGCCGGTGTCTCCGTCCCGGCCGTCCGCAATCCGGTCAGCAGCGACTCGCGGTCGGTTCCGCACACCACCGTCCGATACTCGAATACGGTCCGCCGGGCCAGGGACACGCCCACGTCGGCCACCTCCAGCTCCGGACGCTCGGTGACGAACTCACGCAGTCGTTCGCACTGGGCCGACAGGGCCGCCCGCGAGCGCGCCGAGACGACCCACGGAATCACCTGCGGCACAGGTTGTTCCGCGGGCGCGCCGCTCTGCGTGTCGACGATTCGGCGGCGGGGCGGGACGAAACGCGGCTGGTCGGGCGGCGTGGGTGGCTGTTCGAGGATGACGTGGGCGTTGGTGCCGGAGATCCCGAACGACGACACCGCCGCCCGGCGCGGACGCCCCAGATCCGGCCACGGCCGCTGCTCGGTCAGCAACCGCACATGCCCCGACGACCAATCCACATGCGGCGTCGGCGCATCCACATGCAACGTCTTCGGCAACACCCCGTGCCGCATCGCATGAATCATCTTGATCACACCCGCCATACCCGCGGCCGCCTGCGTATGCCCGATATTGGATTTCACCGATCCCAGCCACAGCGGTTCGCCGTCGCGGTCGCGCTGACCGTAGGTCGCCAGCACCGCCTGCGCCTCGATGGGGTCGCCGAGTTTCGTGCCGGTACCGTGCGCCTCCAGGACGTCGATATCGCTCACCGACAAACCCGCGTTCGCCAATGCCGCACGGATGACCCGTTGCTGCGCCGGACCGTTCGGAGCCGTCAAACCATTCGACGCCCCGTCCTGATTCACCGCCGAACCCTTCACCACCGCGAAAATCTCGCGATCGTTGCGCAGCGCGTCCGACAATTTCTCCACCACCAGCACACCCACGCCCTCACCCCAGCCCACGCCGTCGGCCGCGGCGGCGAACGATTTGCAGCGTCCGTCCGGAGCCAACCCCCGCTGCCGCGAAAACTCCACGAACACCTCCGGCGTCGCCAACACCGTCACCCCCACCACCAACGCCAACCCACACTCCCCCGCCCGCAACGACAACCCCGCCGCATGCAACGCCACCAACGACGACGAACACGCCGTATCCACCGACACCGCCGGACCCCGCAACCCCAACACATACGCCAACCGACCCGACACCAACGACCCCGCCTGACCCACCAACCCATAATCGTGATACATCACCCCCGCAAACACACCCACACCACCACCCCGCAAACCCCACGGATCAAAACCCCCCACCTCCAACGCCTCCCACCCCACCTCCAACACCAACCGCTGCTGCGGATCCAACCCCACCGCCTCCCGCGGCGACACACCGAAAAACCCCGCATCAAACCCACCCACCCCCGCCACAAAACCCCCACACCCCACATACGACCGACCCACCACACCCGGCACCGGATCAAACACCTCACCCCACCCCCGATCCACCGGAAAACCACCCACCACATCACACCCACCCGACACCACACCCCACAAACCCTCCCCCGACACCACACCACCCGGAAAACGACAACCCACACCCACCACCGCCAACGGCTCACACCAGGCGTCGCGCAATTCCTGGTTGGCGGCACGCAATTGCTCGACCTCGAGCAGCGATTTGCGCAGCGCCTCGACGAGTCTGCGGTCCGAGTTCGCCATGGTGTCCCTCATTTCCGGCTACTGCTCCAATTCGGCGGTGCCGAGCGCCAATCGGATCAACTCGGCCTCGCTCATGTCGTGAATGCTCGACGCGGTGTGCCGCTCGGGCGGCGGGCTGTCCCCGGCCAGTTCGAGCAGCCGATCGAGTAGTCCCGCCGCGCGCAGCGTCTCGGTCGGGATCGCGGCGATCGCCGCCCGGATCCGGTCGTCGTCGCCGGCCGGGCCGGTGTCACCGAGCAGGCCGGTGACGAACTCGGCCATGGCGGTGGGTGTCGGGTGGTCGAAGGCGACCGTGGCCGGCAGCGACAGGCCCGTCGCGGCGCGCACGCGGTTGCGTAGTTCGACCGCGCTCAGTGAGTCGAATCCGAGGTCCAGGAACGGACGGTGCGGGTCGACGTCGGTCGCGTCGGGATAGCCGAGCACGGTGGCGGCCTCGGCGGTGACGATATCGAGCACGGCCCGCAATCGTTGCTTTCCGGTCAGTCCGGCGAAGCCGGCGCGCGGTGCGCGGTCGCTGGTGGCGACGGGCCGGACGGGCCTGCGCACCAGCCGTTCCAGGATCGGCGGCACGAAACCGCCACGCTCGAGCGCCGCCTCGTCCAGCCGGGCGGCGACCGCGACCGCCAGGTCGGACTCCAGCACGCCGTCGAGAATCGACAGCGCCTGCGCGGCGGGCATTTCCAGCAGGCCCGCCCGAGCCATCCGCCGCCGGTCGGTCCCGGCCAGTCGCCCGGCCATCCCGTCGCCCGCCCACGGCCCCCAGGCGATGGAGGTGGCGGGAAGGCCGCGTGCGCGGCGGTATTCGGCGAGGGCGTCGAGAACGGCGTTGGCGGCGGCGTAGTTGCCCTGGCCCGGCCCGCCCAGCACACCCGACACCGAGGAGAACAGGACGAACAGCGACAGGTCGAGGTCGGCGGTGAGTTCGTGCAGATGCCAGGCCCCGACCGCCTTGGGGGCGAACACCTTCGCGATCCGCTCGGCGTCCAGCGACTGCACCACCGCGTCGTCGAGCACGCCCGCGGCGTGCACCACACCCGACAGCGGCGCATCGGCCGGCACGGTGGCGAGCGCCTTGCGCAGCGATTCGCGGTCGGCGACATCGCACGACTCGATGCGCACGGTCGCTCCGGCGGCGGCCAGCTCGGCGGCCAGCTCCGCCGCACCGTCGGCCGAGGGGCCACTTCGGCTGAGCAGCAACAGGTTCCGGGCGCGGGACGCACGCACCAGGTGGCGCGCGACGGTCGCGCCGAGACCGCCGGTGCCGCCGGTGATCACCACCGTGCCCGGGATCGCCCCGGGGCCGGAGTCCGATAGTCGCGCGCGGGCGAGCCGCGGCGCCCACGCCGCGCCGCCGCGCACCGCCAGCTCCGGCTCGCCCGCCGCGAGCAGTACGGCCGGATCGATGTCGTCGGTATCCACGTCGGCGACGACGATCCGGTCGGGATTCTCCGCCCGCGCCGCGCGCGCCAGACCCCATACCGCGGCACCGGCGAGGTCGGCGATCGACTCGCCCGGCAGCGCCACCGCGCCGCGGGTCACCACCAGCAGCCGGGTGTCGGTGAGGCCGGGCGTCGACAGCCAGCGCTGCATCGTGCGCACCAGGCGGGCCGTCCGGTCGGCGGCTGCCGCGAGATCCGGTTCGGCCGCGGCGACGCAGCGGACGACGATCACGTCGGCGGCCGCGGTCACGTCGTCCGCGCCGGTCCATTCCACGACCGACAGGTGCGCGGACGGCGGCAGCGGCCGCCGCGTCCACTCCAGACGGTAGACCGACTCCTGGTGCGCGGCAACGGGTTCGGTGCGGTCGAGGGCGGGCGGGCGGCCTGCCACCGAGCGCGCCGTGAGCACCGGCCGGCCCGCCGCGTCGGCGATCCGCACGGTCATGTTCGACGCGTCGCCCGACAGCGCGACCCGCAGCCGCGCCGCTCCCGCGGCGTGCAGGGTGACCCCGCTCCACGCGAAGGGCACGAGCGGCTCGGCGGTCGCGGCGAGCCCGACGTGCAGCGCCGCGTCCAGCAGCGCCGGGTGCAGGCCGAACGCCGCGTGCTCGGCGGCGACGGCGGCGGGCAGGGCGACCTCGGCGAACCACTCGCCGCCCCGCCGCCACGCGGCCGTCACGCCGCGGAACGACGCGCCGTAGGCGTAACCGCGAGCGGACAGGTCCCGGTACAGGTCGTCGGCGTCGATCGGTTCGGCGGCGACGGGCGGCCACTGCGCGAATTCGCCGTCCGCCGCGCCCGGTTCCCTGCCGAGCAACCCGCGGGCGTGCGGCGTCCATTCCCCGCGCCCGCCCGCGCCACCGGAATAGATTGTCACCACGCGCCCGTCGGTAGTCTCCGCCTCGGCCACGACCCGGATCTCCAGCCCTTCGTCGGGCACCCGGACCGGGGCTTCCAGCGTGAGTTCCCGCAACGTCGCGTATCCCACGTCGTCACCCGTGCGAATCGCCAAGTCCACCAGGGCCGTTCCGGGCAGCACGGCCGTGCCGAACACCCGGTGGTCGGCCAGCCAGGGCTGAGCCGCCGGGGAGATCCGGCCGGTGTAGATCACCGCGCCGCTCCCGGGATCGTCCAGCGCCGCCGACAGCATCGGGTGCTCGATCGGCCGCATACCCGGCCCGGCCGCACCGGCGGCCGACCACCAGTAGCGCCGGTGCTGGAACGCGTAGGTGGGCAGGTCGATCGGACCGGACGACGCCCCGGAGAAGTAGCGCGACCAGCGCACCTCGGCGCCCGCCACGAAGGCGCGGGCGACACCCTCGACGACGGTGTCGGTCTCCGGCCGCCCGGCGCGCAGCACGGGCACGACGGCCGCCGCGTCGACCGCCTCGGCGATCAGCGCCGACAGACCACCGTCGGGTCCGACCTCGACGAACCGGGTGACGCCGGCGGCCGAGAGGGCTCGCAGCGCGGTGTCGAATCGTACCGTCTCGCGGACGTGCCGGACCCAGTACGCGGCGGTGCCGTAGCCCGCACCGCCCACTTCGCCGGTCACGGTGGAGACGATCGGTATACGCGGTGCGGCCGTGGCGATCCCGGCGATCGCGTGGGCGAACTCGTCGAGCATGGGTTCCATCAGCGCCGAGTGGAAGGCGTGCGACACCCGCAGGCGCGAGGTCTTGCGGCCGCGGGCGGCGAACCGCGCGGCGAGGTCGCCGACCGGTCCGGAGTCGCCCGAGATCACCACCGCGTCGGGGCCGTTGATCGCGGCGATCTCCACGCCGTCCACCAGCTGCGCCGTGATCTCGGCCGCGGCCGCCCGCACCGCGACCATGGCGCCGCGCGAGGGCAGCGCCTGCATGAGCCGGCCCCGCGCGGCGACCAGGGTCACCGCGTCATCGAGCGACAGCACACCGGCGACATGCGCCGCGGCGATCTCACCGACGGAATGCCCCATGACGAAATCCGGCGTCAGGCCCCAGGATTCGAGCAGCCGGTACAGCGCGACCGCCATCGCGAACAATCCGGCCTGCACATATCCGGTCCGGTCCAGCTGTTCCCGGTCGGTACCCCAGACCACCTCGGCCAGTGCGATGTCGGCGTCGCGCCGCAGCGCCGCGACCACCTCGTCCCATGCCGCGGCGAAAACCGGTGACCTCTCGTACAGTTCGCGTCCCATGCCGAGCCGCTGCGAGCCCTGCCCGGCGAACACGAAGGCGGTCGTGCCCGGAACCACCTGTCCCGCTATCACATTCGCCGTTCGCTCACCGGCCGACAGCGCCGTGGCGGCCGCGCGCAACTCCGTTCGCCCCGTGCCGAGCAGAACCGCGCGGTGCTCGAACGCCGAGCGCCGGGCCAGCGCCGCGCCGACGTCGGCGGGGGCGAGTTCGGTTCGGACGTCGAGGTATTCGGCCAGCCGCCGGGCCTGGCCGAGCAACGCCCCCTCGGTCCGGCCCGTGAGCATCCACGGGATCCGGGGCAGGGCCGCCACCGGCCGCGCCGGAGTTTCGGCCGCCGCGTCCGGCGCCTGTTCGAGCACGACGTGTGCGTTGGTGCCGGACAGCCCGAAGGAGGACACGGCCGCGCGGCGCGGCCGGTCCCCGCCGTCCCATCGCTGGGCCCGGGTCGGCAATGCCACCGCGCCCGCCGACCAGTCGATGTGCGGTGAGGGCGGGTCGGCGTGCAGGGTCGGCGGGAGGGTGGCGTGCCGCATGGCCAGGACCATTTTCATCACGCCCGCCACGCCCGCGGCCGCCTGGGTGTGTCCCATGTTCGATTTGATCGACCCCAGCCATACCGGCCGGTCCGCCGGGCGGTCCCGCCCGTAGGTGGCGAGAACAGCGTGCGCCTCGATCGGGTCGCCGAGCGTGGTCCCGGTGCCGTGCGCCTCGACGACGTCGATATCGGCCGCGGTCAGGCGGGCGGCGGCCAGCGCCGCGTGGATCACGCGCTGCTGCGCGGGACCGTTGGGTGCGGTCAAGCCGTTGCTCGCGCCGTCCTGGTTGACCGCCGAGCCGCGCAGCACCGCCAGCACGTCGTGGCCGTGGCGGCGGGCGTCGCGCAACCGCTCGAGTACCAGGATGCCGACGCCTTCGGACAGGCCCACGCCGTCGGCGCCCGCGCCGAAGGATTTGCACCGGCCGTCGGGCGCCAGCCCTTGCTGGCGCGAGAAGCCCAGCAGCATACCGGGAGTCGACATCACGGTGACGCCGCCCGCGAGGGCCAGCGCGCATTCCCCGGCGCGCAGCGACTGGGCCGCGACGTGCAGTGCCACCAGCGAGGAGGAGCACGCCGTGTCCACCGCGATCGCCGGACCGGTCAGGCCGAGCGTGTAGGACACCCGGCCCGGCAGCACCGAACCGCCGTTGGTGGTCAGCAGATAGTCGGCGATCTCGGCCGGCGCTTCGCTCATGCGCGGCAGGTAGTCCCAGGAGAACGAGCCGATGAACACGCCGGTGTCACTGCCGCGCAACGCCTTCGGATCCAGGCCCGACCGTTCGACCGCCTCCCACGACACCTCGAGTACCTGCCGCTGCTGCGGGTCCATGATCCGCGCCTCGCGGGGGCCGATACCGAAGAAGCCCGCGTCGAACTGCGCGACGTCGGCCAGGAAGCCGCCGTATCGGGTGGAGGTGCGCCCGGCCCGGCCCGGCTCGGGATCGAACAGCGCCGGATCCCAGCCGCGGTCCGCCGGAAACTCACCGATCACGTCCTGCCCCGCGGCGACCATCTCCCACAGCTGTTCCGGCGTGCGGACGCCGCCCGGGAAGCGGCACCCCATGCCGAGGATCGCGATCGGTTCCGCGGGCCGGGAACGCAATTCGTCGTTCTCGCGCTGTAGCGCGTGGTTGTCCTTGACCGCGACGCGCAGCGCGGCGAGCAGTTCCTCGTCGGTGGTCACCGTCACTCACCACCAGTCGTTCGGCGCGGCCCGGAGAGGACGTGGCGGACCAGCGCTCCGGCGTCCATGCTGTCGAACTCCGTGGTCCCGGAATCGGTTTCGAGCGGCACATCGGCCGCGGTCCCGCTGTCGCCGGTCTCCGGGTGCCCGAGGCCGAGTTCGGTGACGAGGTGATCGGCCAGTTGCTCGGGCGTGGGGTGGTCGAAGACGAGCGTGACCGGCAGCGGCAGCCCGGTCTCGGACCGGATGCGTTCGCGGAACTCCATGGCGCTGAGCGAGTCGAATCCCAGATCCTGGAAGGTCGACTGCACCGGTACCTCAGCGCTCGAGCGGTAGGACAGCACCGCGGCGACGACGCCGCGCACCAGTTCCCGCAACTCGTGCCGTCGCCGCGCGGTGGTGAGCGGCCGGAGTCGCTCGCGCAGGGCCGCTTCCCGGTCCGGCGCGGCGGCGACCGCGCGGGGCGGGGCGGACGCGAGACCGCGCAGCTGCGCCGGGAGTTCGCCGGTCCGCGTCCGCAGGGTGGCCCGGTCGACCGCCATGGGAACGACGACCGGCGCGTCGGCCGCCAGTGCGGCGTCGAGCAGTCGCAGCCCGGCCGCCGTCGGCAGCGGCGCGATGCCCTGCCGCCGGATGCGCCGGGCCTGCTGCTCGCTCACCTCGGCGCCCATGCGGGCGTCCGCCCACGGACCCCACGCGAGCGAGGTCGCGGCGAGCCCGTGCGCACGGCGGTGCGCGGCGAGTGCGTCGAGGAAGACATTGGCCGCCGCATAGCCGCCCTGGCCACCGGCGAGGATCAGTCCGCCGACGGAGGAGAACAGCACGAACAGCGCCAGGTCGCGGTCGCGGGTCAGTTCGTGCAGATGCCAGGCCCCGTCGGCCTTCGAGCGCAGCGTGGTGTCCAGCCGGTCGGCGGTGAGCCCCGCGACGATGCCGGTGTCGAAAACACCTGCGGCGTGGATGATTCCGGTGAGCGGGCGGTCGCCGGGAATGTCGGCCAGGACTCGGCCGAGCGCGTCCCGGTCCGCGACGTCGCAGGAGACGATGCGGACGCGGGCGCCCATGCCGGTCAGCTCGGCGGCCAATTCTCCGGCGCCCGGGGCGGATTCGCCGCGGCGGCCGACCAGCACGAGGCTGCGCGCGCCGTGGGCCTCGACCAGGTGGCGGGCGGCGAGCGCGCCCAGAACCCCGGTGCCGCCGGTGATCAGCACGGTGCCCGCGCGGAGCGGCTCGGCCGGAAGTGGCCGCGCGGCGGTGTTTTCGGTGCCCGGCAGCACCGACAGCCGCGGCGCCCACATCTGGCCGTCGCGCGCGATCAGCTCCGGTTCGCCGGTGGCCGCGAGCCGGGCGGGGTCGACGGTATCGTCGGTGTCCGCCAGCATGATCCGGCCCGGATGTTCGGCCTGGGCCGATCGCACCAGGCCCCACACCGGCGCGGCGGCGAGATCGTGGATGTCCTCGCCGGGCCGCGCGACCGCGCCGCGGGTGACCACCAGCAGGCGGGGCGCACCAGGGTCGGCGGACCACCGCCGCACGACGTCGAGGGCCTCGGCGAGCCGATCTCGCATACCGCGCAACGGCTCCGTACCGCCGGAAGCGAACTGGACCGTGACGACATCGCCGTCCGTGGCGGGCCATTCGCTCAGGTGGTGGCCGGTGGCCTCGGCTGCCGGGACGGGCTGCCAGACCGTGGTGAACAGCGCGCCCCGCACTCGGGCCGAGGCGTTCAGCTGGTCCGCTGCGACCGGTCGCCCCGTGAGGGATTCGACCGTCAGCACCGGATTGCCGGACGGGTCCACCGCCCGCAGCGACATCCGGCCGGGGCCCTGGCGGACGCCCGTGGCGCGCAGTTCGCTCGCGTGCGCGGCGTGCAGGGTCACGCCCGTCCAGACGAAGGGCAGCACCAGGTCGCCGCCTTCGAGCAGTGACGGATGCGTGGCGGCGTCGAGCAGTGCCGGGTGGACGAGATGGGCGCTCGCGCCGGTGGCCGCCGCGTCGGGCAGCGCCACCTCGGCGAAGGAGCGCTCCCCGCGCCGCCAGGCCGCGCGGACACCGCGGAAGGCCGGGCCGTAGTCGTAGCCGAGCCCGGCCAGGGCGTCGTAGGCGCCGCCGAGCTCGACCGGCGCGGCGCCGGGTGGCGGCCACGGCGCCGAATCGGGCTGTGGGACAGCCGGTGCGGTGACGGTCAAGGTTCCTTCGGCGTGCGTCGTCCAGTCGTCCGCGTCGTCGCGCCGCGCGGAGATCCGCAGCGATCGTTCGCCCGCGACGATGTCGCGCACGAGCACGTGCAGCCGCACGGCGGCATCGGGCGGGATCGGCAGCGGGGCGTGCAGGGTCAGTTCCCGGATGGTGGCGCAGCCCACCTCGTCCGCAGCGCGCAGGGCCAGTTCCACGAAGGCGGTGCCCGGCAGCAGCGCTTGCCCGAGAATCGCGTGGTCGGCCAGCCACGGGTGGGTGGCGAGGGAGATCCGTCCGGTCAGCCGGACCTCCCCGGATCCCGGTTCGTCGAGGGCCGCCGACAGCAGCGAGTGGTCGATCGGGCGCTGCCCGTGCCCGGTGGCGTCCCCGGTCGTGGGGCGGGCCTGCCAGTAGGTGCGGTGTTCGAAGGGATAGGTCGGCAGTGCCACGCCGTGGGGTCTGCGGGGGTAGAGGGCGGTCCAGTCGACGGTGTGTCCCGAGGTGTGCAGCGCGCCGAGCGCCTCCTGTACCGATCGGGGCTCGGGCCGGTCCCGCCGCAGCAGGGCGATCGTGGTGGCGGCGGGCGCGGTCTCGGTGATGTGGCCGATCAGGCCGCTGGGCGGGCCGATCTCGAGGTAGCGGGTGACCCGCCGGTCGGCGAGGGTCGCGATGCCGCGGGCGAATCGGACGGTGTCGCGGACGTGGCGTACCCAGTAGTCGGCGGTGCCGTAGTCGCCGTCGGCGAGGTCGCCGGTCAGGTTGGCGGCCAGGGGGATACGCGCGGGGGCGGGGGTGACACCGGCCAGCGCGGTGCGCAGCTCGCCGAGCACCGGGGTCATGGCGGCGGAGTGGAAGGCGTGCGACACGGTGAGCGCCCGGGTGCGGTAACCGGCTGTGGCCGCGCGCTTTTCGACTCCGCCGAGCGCGTCGTCCGGTCCCGCGACGACGGTCGCGGCGGGGCCGTTGACCGCGGCGATCTCCACCTCCTCGGTCAGCAACGGCGCCACGTCCTGCTCGGCGGCGTGGACGGCGAGCATGGACCCGCCGGGCGGCAGCGATTCCATGAGCCGGGCGCGGGCCGTGACGACGGTGGCGGCGTCGGCCAGCGTCAGCACCCCGGCGACGTGGGCGGCGGCGATCTCACCGAGGGAATGTCCGATCACGAATTCCGGTACCACGCGCCATGATTCGAGCAGCCGGAAGGTGGCCACGTGCAGCGCGAACAACGCCGTTTGAGCGTGCAGGGTGCGAGTGAGATCGTCGGGCCGCTCACCCCACGCGATGTCGCGGACCCTCAGGCCGAGCGCTTCCTCGACCTCGTCCCAGGCCGCGGCGAACACCGGGTGGGCCGCATGGAGTTGCCGTCCCATCCCGAGGCGCTGCGAGCCCTGGCCGGTGAACACGAACGCCGTCTTCCCGGCGGTGCCGGTAGCGGCGTGCGCGTCGAGATCGGCCAGGCCGTCGAGCAGTTCGGCCGTGCTGTCACCGGTGATCACCGCGCGATGCTCGAACGCCGTGCGCCGGGCCAGTGCCGCGGCGACGTCGGCGGCGTCGAGGGCGGGATTGTCGCCGAGGTGCTCGCGTAGCCGGGCGGCCTGCGCGGACAGGGCATTCCGGGTGCGGGCGGACAGCGACCACGCCACGATGGGCGGGCGCTCGGGGCGCGCCGGGCGTTCCGGGCGCGGTGGCTGTTCGAGAATGACGTGGGCGTTGGTGCCGGAGATCCCGAACGACGACACCGCCGCCCGGCGCGGACGCCCCAGATCCGGCCACGGCCGCTGCTCGGTCAGCAACCGCACATGCCCCGACGACCAATCCACATGCGGCGTCGGCGCATCCACATGCAACGTCTTCGGCAACACCCCGTGCCGCATCGCATGAATCATCTTGATCACACCGGCCACACCCGCGGCCGCCTGTGTGTGGCCCATATTCGATTTCACCGAACCGAGCCAGAGCGGCTCACCCGAGAAATCCCGCTGTCCGTACGTGGCGAGAATGGCGTCGGCCTCGATCGGGTCGCCGAGTGTGGTGCCCGTGCCGTGTCCCTCCACGACGTCTATATCGGTCACGGAAAGGCCCGCGTTCGCGAGAGCCGCGCGAATTACCTGTTGTTGCGCCGGGCCGTTGGGAGCGGTCAATCCGTTGGACGCGCCGTCCTGGTTCACGGCGGATCCTTTCACCACCGCGAATATCTCGTGGTCGTTCCGGAGGGCGTCCGAAAGCTTTTCCACGACAAGTACTCCGACGCCTTCGGACCAGACCGTGCCGTCCGCGGACGCGGAATAGGATTTGCAGCGTCCGTCCGGAGCCAACCCCCGCTGCCGCGAAAACTCCACGAACACCTCCGGCGTCGCCAACACCGTCACCCCCACCACCAACGCCAACCCACACTCCCCCGCCCGCAACGACAACCCCGCCGCATGCAACGCCACCAACGACGACGAACACGCCGTATCCACCGACACCGCCGGACCCCGCAACCCCAACACATACGCCAACCGACCCGACACCAACGACCCCGCCTGACCCACCAACCCATAATCGTGATACATCACCCCCGCAAACACACCCACACCACCACCCCGCAAACCCCACGGATCAAAACCCCCCACCTCCAACGCCTCCCACCCCACCTCCAACACCAACCGCTGCTGCGGATCCAACCCCACCGCCTCCCGCGGCGACACACCGAAAAACCCCGCATCAAACCCACCCACCCCCGCCACAAAACCCCCACACCCCACATACGACCGACCCACCACACCCGGCACCGGATCAAACACCTCACCCCACCCCCGATCCACCGGAAAACCACCCACCACATCACACCCACCCGACACCACACCCCACAAACCCTCCCCCGACACCACACCACCCGGAAAACGACAACCCACACCCACCACCGCCAACGGCTCACACCAGGCATTCTCGAGTTCGCGGTTACGCTCTCGCAGCTGGCGCAATTCGACCGCGGTGCGTTTCAGGTATCGGACGTACTTGTCGTTGTCGGTCGTCACGTCGGATCCTCTCTTTCGACGCTCAGAGTTCGCGGTCGATGATCGCGAGCAGTTCGTCGCCGGTCGCGGCCTCGATGTCGTCGTCGGTGCCGGGCCGCGCGGCGTGCTGCCATTTCGCGGTGAGGGTCTGCAGGCGGTGCAGGACCCGCGCCCGGTCGGCGGTGCGCCCGGGATCGGCGGTGTGCGACAGCGCGGTGTCGAGCCGATCCAGCAGGGCGTCGAGCGAATCCGCCGGTGCCGATGTGGTTTCGGTCAGTTCCCGGGCAAGGAGGTCGTGCAGGTAACCGCTCAGGGCCAGCGGGGTGGGCCGGTCGAAGACGAGACCGGCCGGCAGCCGCAGGCCCGTGGCGGCGCTGAGCCGGTTGCGGAATTCCACCGCGCCGAGGGAATCGAAACCGAGGTCGGTGAACGCCTGATCCGCGTCGACGGCGTCGGCCTCGGCGCGGCCCAGGACCGCCGCCGCGTGCGCGCGGACGGCCTCCAGCACGAGATCGGGCCGCTGGGCCGGTGGCGCGCCGCGCAGTCGTTCCCGCAGGTGCGCGACCGGTGTCCCGGTGGCGGCCGGGTCGGGTGGTACCGGGACGAGTCCATCGAACAGGGGCGGCAGCATCCCCGCGGTCGCCCGGGCCCGCAGGCCCGGCAGGTCCCAGCGCGCGGCGACGACGGCGCTGTGTTCGATGCGGAGTGCGGAGTCGAACAGCCGCAGCGCGTAGTCGATCGGCATCGGCGCCACGCCGGTCCGGCGCCCCCGGTCCCGGTCGGCGGTCGCAAGCCGCTCTGTCATCGCGGTGGTTTCGTCCCACAGGCCCCACGCGATCGAGGTGGCGCGCAGGCCCCGGGACCGCCGCCGGGCGGCCAGCGCGTCCAGGGCGCGGTTGGCGGCGGCGTAGGTGGCCTGTCCGGCGGTGCCGAGGATCCCGGCGACCGAGGAGAACAGCACGAAGGCAGCCAGGTCGGCGTCGGCGGTGAGCTCGTCCAGGTGCCGGGCGCCGTCCACCTTCGGCGCGAATACCCGATCGATGCGATCCGCGGACTGGGCGGCCAGGACCGCGTCGTCGAGGACACCGGCGGCGTGCACCACTCCGGTCGGCGGCGCGTCGCCCGGCACGGCGGCGAGCGCGCGGCGCAGCGCCTCCCGATCGGCGACGTCGGCGGCGGCGACCCGTACCTCGGCACCGGCGGCCGTCAGGCCGGCGACCAGGTCGGCGGCGCCCGGCGCGGCCGCGCCGCGGCGGCTGATCAGCAGTAGGGATCGCACCCCGTACTCGCGCACCAGATGCCGGGCCAGCAGCGCGCCGAGCCCGCCGGTGCCGCCGGTGACTATCACTGTGCCGGAACCGAATTCGGGCCGCGCGCCCCGGCCCTCCGGTAGCCGTCGCAGTCGCGGCACCAGCACGCCGCCGTCCCGAACCGCCGACTGCGGCTCGGCGCAGCGCGCGAGCGCGGCGGCGTCGAGGTCGGCGTCCGCCGCCAGGTCGACCAGGGCGATGCGGTCCGGATGCTCGGATTGCGCCGAGGCGACGAGCCCCCAGATCGCCGCGGCCGCCGGATCCGGTGCACCGGCGCCGACATCGACGGCCCCGCGGGTCGCGATGATCAGCCGCGTGCGTTCGTTGTGCGGGTTGCCGAGCCATGACTGCGTCAGGTGCAGTACCTCGCGAACCGCCGCTTGCTCCCGGGTATCGGAATCCCGCTGGGCCGCACCGCATTCCACGACCACGACGTCCGGCCCGTCCCCGTTGCGCCCGGACACGGCGGCGAGACCGGCCGGATCGGTGACCGCGACGATGCCGGGGTCGGCGACCGGTCCGGATTGCGCGATCCAGTGCAGGCCGTGCAGGTGCGCGGCCGTGCCCGGGACCAGTTGGGCGGCGGAAACCGGCCGGGAGCGCAGGCTTTCGATGGTGAGCACGGGTCGGCCGGACGCGTCGGCCACCGCTACCGTCACGGCGTCCGGGCCGATCGGCGAGATCCGCGCGCGCACGCGGGTGCCGCCCGGCCCGGCCGGGCGCACACCGGTCCAGGAGAAGGGCAGCAGCAGGGTGTCTCCGGTGGGGTCGGCGGTGAGCAGGACCGCGTGCAGCACGGCGTCGAGCAGCGCCGGGTGCAGCAGATAGCCGTCCGCGTCGACGGATTCGGGCAGTGCCGCCTCGACATACACCTCGCCGTCCTGCCGCCACGCGCCGCGCAGGCCGTGGAAGGCCGGGCCGTAGTCGTAGCCGCGGTCGGCCAGGGCGGAATACAGCCCCGGCGAGTCCAGTCGCCGCGCCGCCGCGGGCGGGCCGTCCGGCACGGCCGGATCGGTGACGGTCGAATCGGCCGGGGCGAGCACACCTTCGGCGTGCTGGATCCATTCGGCGTCGCCGGTGCGCGAGTAGACGGTCACGGATCGCCGCCCGTCGTCTTCGGGCGCGCCGAGCAGAACCCGGATCGGTACACCGTGCCGGTCCAGCGGCAGCGGCGCGGCCAGGGTCAGCTCCCGCAGCACCGGCAGGCCGACGGTGTGCCCGGCGCGGAGGGCGAGTTCGACGAACGCGGTACCGGGCAGCAGGGTGGCGCCGAGGACGGCGTGGTCGGCCAGCCACGAGTGGGTCCGCGGCGACAACTGCCCGGCGAGGGTCACCGCGGCGGTGTCGGGATTGTCGACCACACCCGCGAGCAGCGGGTGGTCGATAGGGCGCAGGCCGAACTCGGTGGCGTCGCCCGGGGCCGCCGTCAGCCAGTAGTTCTCGCGCTGGAAAGCGTAGGTGGGCACGGTGACCCGGCGGGCGCCGGTGCCCTCGAAGAACTTCGGCCAGTCCACGTCGTGCCCGGCCTCGAACAATCGGCCCAGGCCCGCGACGACCGCGGCCGGTTCGCCGCCGGGTGTCGGCAGTGTCGCGATCACGGCCGCGTCGTCCACGATGTCGGCGACGGCGGCCGTCAGCCCGCTGTGCGGACCGACTTCCACGAATCGCCGGGCGCCCTGGTCGCGTAGTGTCGCGATGCCGTCGCCGAATCGCACCGCGTCCCGCACGTGCCGCACCCAGTACGCGGCGCTGCCGTAGTCGTCTCCACCGGGTGCGCCGGTGCGGTTCGAGATCACCGGAATCCGCGGCGCGGCAGGCGAAATGTCCGCGACGGCCGCGGCGAAGTCGGACAGGATCGGGTCCATCGACGCCGAGTGGAACGCGTGGGACACGGTGAGCCGCTTGGTACGGCAGCCCGTGGCGGCCAGGGTCGCCGCCACCGCTTCGACGGCCTCCGCGTTCCCCGAGACAACCACCGATCGCGGGCCGTTGACCGCGGCGATCTCCGTGCCGTCGAGCAATCGCGGACGCACCGCGTCCTCGCTCGCCCGCACGGCGATCATCGCGCCGCCGCCGGGCAGCGACTGCATCAACCGGCCGCGCTCGGCCACCACGTGCGCCGCGTCGGCGAGCGACAGCACGCCCGCGACATGCGCGGCGACGATCTCGCCCACCGAATGCCCCACGACCGCGTCCGGTGTCGCGCCCCACGACTCCAGCAGCCGGAACAGGGCGACCTCGACGGCGAACAAACCCGCCTGGGCGTTCCCGGTCCGGGCGAGCAGGTCGGCGTCGGTGCCCCAGACGGTCTCGCGCAGCGGCAGCGCGAAATGTTCCTCGACGGCGTCCCAGGCGGCGGCGAACACCGGATACGCCTCGTACAGCTCGCGGCCCATGCCCGGCCACTGCGATCCCTGCCCGGGAAACACGAAGACCGTCCGGCCCGGAACCCGTTCCGCCGGTGCCACTTCGGCGGCCAGCAGTTCGGCCCGCCCTGATCCGGTGAGCACCGCACGGTGCTCGAACACCGTCCGGCGCGTCAGGGCCGCACCCACCTCGACGGCTGCCAGATCGGGTCGCTCCGTGACGAATGCGCGCAGCCGGTCGACCTGCGCCGACAGCGCCGTGCGGGTACGCGCCGACACCACCCACGGAAGGACAGGAGGCACAGGGCGTTCCGGTGGCGAATCCGCGGTGACCGGCGCCTGTTCCAGCACGACGTGGGCGTTGGTTCCCGAGATCCCGAACGACGACACCGCCGCCCGCCGCGGCCGACCCGCATCCGGCCACGACCGCCCCTCGATCAGCAAACCCACATGACCCGCCGACCAATCCACATGCGGCGACGGCTCATCCACATGCAACGTCCTCGGCAACACCCCGTACCGCATGGCCTGCACCATCTTGATCACCCCCGCCACACCCGCCGCAGCCTGCGCATGACCCATATTCGATTTGATCGAACCCAGCCACAGCGGCTCACCCGAAACATCACGCTGCCCATAGGTCGCCAGCACCGCCTGCGCCTCGATCGGATCACCGAGAGTCGTTCCCGTGCCATGCGCTTCGACGGCGTCGACATCGCCCACCGACAAACCCGCGTTCGCCAGCGCCGCCCGAATCACCCGCTGCTGCGACGGACCGTTCGGCGCGGTCAGCCCATTCGACGCACCATCCTGATTCACCGCCGACCCCTTCACCACCGCCAAAACCTCGTGCCCGTGGCGCACCGCATCCGAAAGACGCTCCACCACAAGCACCCCCACACCCTCAGCCCACCCCGTCCCATCGGCCGCAGCCGCGAACGATTTACACCGCCCATCCCCCGACAAACCGCCTTGCAACGAGAACTCCACGAACACCGCGGGCGACGCCATCACCGTCACCCCGCCCACCAGCGCCAGCGAACACTCCCCCGCCCGCAACGACAACCCCGCCTGATGCAACGCCACCAACGACGACGAACACGCCGTATCCACCGTCACCGCAGGCCCCTCCAAACCCAGCACATACGACACCCGACCCGACGCGACACTGGCCGCGATGGCCGGGATGCCGTAGCCGGTCGCGCCGTAGCCTTGCGGCGAGGCCACCCCCGCGAACACGCCGGTCGCGCTGCCCCGCAACGCTTCCGGGTCGATTCCGGCGTTCTCGAGCGCCTCCCAGGTGACCTCGAGCAGCAGCCGCTGCTGCGGGTCCATTCCGAGCGCCTCGCGCGGTGTGATGCCGAAGAACCCCGCGTCGAAGCTCCCGGCGTCATGGAGGAATCCGCCCTCGCGCACGTAGGTCTTCCCGGCCACACCGGGTTCCGGGTCGTACAGCCGCCCGAGGTCCCAGCCCCGGTTGTCCGGGAACTCGCCCAGCACGTCGCGCCCGCCCAGGACGATGTCCCACAGCTCGTCCGGCGACGCCGCGCCGGGGTATCGGCACGCCATCCCGACGATGGCCAGGGGTTCCGCGCTCGCGGCGGCGGCCGGGTGCACATGCTGCGGCGAGCCGCTGCCGGTCAGTTCACCGACCAGGTAGCGGGTCAGCAGGCGCGGGGTCGGGTAGTCGAAGACGGCGCTCGCGGGCACTCGGACCCCGGTGGCCGCGCCGATCTGGTCACGGAAGGCGACCGCGTCCAGCGAGTCGAATCCGAGGTCCTTGAAGGCGTGTGCCGGCTCGACCCGCTGGGCGTCGGTGTGGCCGAGTACCGCGGCCGCCCGGGACCGCACGAGTTCGAGCACACGCTCGTATCGCTGTGTCTCGCCGAGTCCCGCGAGTTCCCGCGACAGCGCACCCGGCGCCGGGGCGTGCGCGGCGGTAACCCGTTGGGCGGGCGCGAGTTCGGCGAAGATGGGTGGCAAGGTGCCCGCGGCGGCGAGGGAGCGTAGTTCCGGCAGATCCCATCGTCCGGCGAGCACCGCGCTCGCCTCGGTGCTCAGCGCGCGGTCGAACAGAGCCAAGGCGTGGTCGTGGGTCATGGCCGCGACTCCGGCGCGCCGCAGCCGATGCAGATCCGTCCCGGCGAGATGACCGGTCATGCCGGTGCCCTCGGCCCACAGCCCCCACGCGATCGAGGTTGCGACGGCGCCGCGGGCGCGCCGGTAGGAGGCCAGCGCGTCCAGAAAGCTGTTCGCCGCGGCGTAATTGGCCTGACCGGCCGCACCGAGGGTGCCGGCGACCGACGAGAACAGGACGAAGGCGGCCAGGTCGGCGCCCGCGGTGAGTTCGTGCAGATGCCAGGCCCCATCCACCTTGGGCGCGAACACCGTGTCGACCCCGTGCGCGGTCTGGTCGGGCAGCACGGCGTCCGCGAGCACACCGGCGGCGTGGACGACACCGACCACCGGCGCGTCCGGGGGCACCGCCGCGAGCGCGGCGCGCAGCGCCTCCCGATCCGCGACGTCGGCCGCCACGATGCGGACGTGGGCGCCCGCGGCGGTCAGGTCGGCGGCGAGGTCGGCCGCGCCGGGTGCGTCGGCGCCGCGGCGGCCGAGCAGCAGCAGGGATCGCACACCGTGCTCGCCGACCAGGTGCCGGGCCAGCACCGCACCCAGCCCGCCGGTGCCGCCCGTGATCACCACGGTGCCCGAATCCAGCCGCACGGCAAAGGGATCCGCGGACGAGTCGGCGGCATCGGCCTCGCGTACGCCGATCCGGGGGACATAGACGCGCCCGCCTCGGACCGCGAGCCGGTCGTCACGCGCGGCGAGGTAGGTGGCGGGATCGGTCGGTTCGTCGGTGTCCACGAGCAGGATTCGGTCGCGATATTCGGTCTGCGCCGAACTCACCAGGCCCCAGACGGCCGCGGCCGCCAGGTCCTCGGCCGGTGCGCCGGGCGTGGCCACCGCGCCGCGGGTCTCGACGACGAGGCGGCTGTTCAGCAGGCGGTCGTCGGCGAGCCACTCGCGCAGCATGTCGAGCATTCGGTGGGTGACGGTGTGGACGTCCCGGAGCAGGTCGTCCTCGTCGACGTCCGCGGCGCTCGGGCAGCGGACCACCAGCACCTCGGGGAGGGGATCGTCGGCGATCGCACCCGCGAAGTCCGCGAGGTCGACGACTCGGACATTTCCGTCGAGATGCCGAGTACCGCTGTCCGCCGACTCCTGCCACGACACCTCGTGCAGTGGATACGCCGTGTCCCCGGTTCGCAGTTGCTCGGCGGACAGGGGCCGGGTGCGCAGGGTGGCGGTGAACACGGGCTGCCCGGCCGGGTCCGCGAGCCGGATGCGATAGGTGTCGCTGCCGGTGGTGACGATGACCGCCCGGACGCGGGTGGCGCCGGTGGCGTGCAGGACCGCGCCCGTCCACAGGTACGGCAGCGGCGTCGCGCCGTGCTCGGTGGCCTCGGGCAAGACGGCGTGCAGTACGGCGTCGAGCAATGCCGGATGGATGCCGTAACCGCCGGCTTCGACACCCTCCGGCAGCGTGACCTCGGCGTAGGTGTGATCACCCGCGCGCCGGACCTGTTGCAGCCCTTGGAAACTCGGTCCGTAGTGATAGCCGCGGGACTCCAGGAGGCCGTACGGGTCGTCGCGGTGGACGGGTTCGGCGTGCGGCGGCCGAGAGTCGTCCTCGGGGAGGGTCTCGGCGTACTCCCGCGCGAGCAGCCCTTCGGCGTGCAGTTGCCAGGGCGCGGGCTCCGCGGCATCCGGTCGCGCGTAGATGCGCACCGGTCGCCGCCTGTCGGGATGCTCGCTGCCGACCATCACGTGCAGTTGCCTCGCACCCCGGTCCAGTGGCAGCGGCACGAGCAGGCTCAGCTCGTCGACGACCGGCGTGCCGATCTCGTCACCGGCCCGGACCGCCAGATCCACGAAGGCCGCGCCGGGCAGCAGTGTGCGGCCGTGCACGACATGGTCGGCGAACCACGGTACGGTCGGCGACAGCCGTCCGGTGAGCCGGAGGCCGTCACCGTCGGGAGCCGGGACGACAGCGGACAGCAGGGCGTGGTCGGTGGCTTCGAGGCCCGCCGTCGTGAGGTCCGGGGTGGTCCGGGCATCGGCCGACCAGAACCGTTGGTGCTGGAACGCGTAGGTGGGCAGCGGAATTCGCCGTGCGCCGGTGTGGTCGAACAGTCGCTGCCAGGCGATGGGCACGCCCCGGGTCCAGGCGTCGGCCGCGTTGGTGAGGAGCTGCCGCCAGCTGCCGTCGTCGCGGCGCAGCGACGGCACGGTCGCCAGGCCGCGGTCGCGCACCGTCTCGTCGGTGCTCGAGTCGAACGTGTCGTGTATCGCCGCGAGCAGCACGGGGTGGGGGCTGGCCTCGATGAACACCGAGCGGCCGTGGGCGAGCAGGGCGCGGGTGGCGTCCTCGAAGCGCACGGTGGAGCGCAGGTTGCGGTACCAGTACTCCGCGTCCAGCTCGGTACCGTCCAGCACGTCGCCGGTCACCGAGGAGTAGAACGGGATGTGTCCCGCGCGGGGCCTGATATCCGACAGTGCCGCAACGAGTTCGGCTCGGATCTGTTCCATCGCGGCCGAATGGCTGGCGTAGTCCACCGGCAGCCGACGCACCTGCACGCCGTCGCGGACGCAGCCGTCGACGAACGCGTCCAGCTCGCGCACCGGGCCGGAGACCACCACCGATTGCGGGCCGTTCACCGCGGCCACACTCAGACCGGCCACCAGCCGCTCGGTCACCGCACGCTCCGCCGCACCGACCGCGACCATCCCCCCGCTACCCGCCACACCCACCAACAACCTCGACCGCCCCACCACAATCCGCGCCCCCTCCACCAACGACAACACCCCCGCCACACACCCCGCCGCCACCTCACCCTGCGAATGACCCACCACCCCCGACACCACCACACCCAACGACTCCCACACCGCCGCCAACGACACCATCACCGCCCACAACACCGGCTGCACCACATCCACCCGACCCAACAACCCCCCACCACCACCCACCACCACATCCCGCAACGACCACCCCACCAACCCCGACAACGCCACCTCACACTCACCGAAACGCTCCGCAAACACCACCGACTCCCCCAACAACACCCGACCCATCCCCACCCACTGCGAACCCTGACCCGGAAACACCAACACCACACCACCCGACACCGACGCCGGTGTCGCGTCCGCCCGCGCCAAGGCGGCGAGCAGTTCGTCGCGGTCGCGGCCGACCACCGCGGCCCGGTATTCCAGTGCCGAGCGACGGGTCAGCGACACTCCGACGTCCTCGGCGGCCAATTCCTGTCGCGCGCCGACGAATTCGCTCAGCCGGGTGATCTGTGCGGCGAGCGCGGGGCGGGTGCGGGCGGAGACGAGCCACGGGATCACCGGCAGCGGTGCGCGCGCCGCGGTCTCGGCCGATTCGGTTCGAGGGGCCTGCTCGAGGATGACGTGGGCGTTGGTTCCCGAGATCCCGAACGACGACACCGCCGCCCGGCGCGGACGCCCCAAATCCGGCCACGACTGCCGCTCGGTCAACAAACCCACATGACCGGCCGCCCAATCCACATGCGGCGACGGCTCGTCCACGTGCAGAGTCTTCGGCAGCACCCCGTGCCGCATGGCTTGCACCATCTTGATCACGCCTGCCACACCGGCCGCGGCCTGGGCGTGGCCCATGTTCGATTTGATCGAACCCAGCCATAGCGGTTCACCCGAGGCGTCACGTTGTCCGTAGGTGGCCACGATCGCTTGCGCCTCGATCGGATCACCGAGAGTCGTTCCCGTGCCGTGGGCTTCGACGGCGTCGACATCGCCCACCGACAAACCCGCGTTCGCCAGGGCCGCACGGATGACGCGCTGCTGCGACGGACCGTTCGGCGCGGTGAGGCCGTTCGACGCACCGTCCTGGTTGACCGCCGACCCCTTCACCACCGCCAAGATCTCGTGCCCGTTGCGCACAGCGTCCGAAAGACGCTCCACCACCAGCATTCCCGCGCCTTCGGCCCAGCCGGTGCCGTCGGCCGCCGCCGCGAACGATTTGCAGCGGCCGTCCGCGGACAGTCCACGCTGCGCGGAGAACTCCACGAATACGGCGGGTGACGCCATCACGGTCACCCCGCCCACCAGCGCCAGCGAGCACTCCCCCGCCCGCAACGACAACCCCGCCTGATGCAACGCCACCAACGACGACGAACACGCCGTATCCACCGTCACCGCAGGCCCCTCCAAACCCAGCACATACGACACCCGCCCCGACGCGATGGACCCTTTGCCGTCACCGGCCGGATAGTCGTGGTACATGAGGCCGGTGAACACGCCGGTGTCGCTGCCGTGCAAGGACTTCGGGTCGATGCCCGCGGATTCCAGTGCCTCCCAGGCGACCTCGAGCAGCAGCCGCTGCTGGGGGTCGGTCTGCGCGGCCTCGCGCGGGCCGATTCCGAAGAAGGCCGCGTCGAATTCGGCGGCGCCGTCGAGGAATCCGCCGAATCGGGTGGACGATTTACCGGCCACGCCGGGTTGCGGGTCGTACAGCCGCTCGAGGTCCCAGCCTCGGTCGGCCGGGAAGTCGGTCACCACGTCGCGGCCCGCGGCGACCATCTGCCACAGGTCGTCCGGCGACGCGACGCCACCGGGGAACCGGCAGCCCATACCCACCACGGCCAGCGGCTCGTCCGTCCCGGTTGCGACGGTGGGACGCCGGGGCGCGGGCGACTCGTCGCCGCTGAGTTCGGCGAGCAGGAACCGGGTGAGGGCGCGTGGCGTCGGGTGGTCGAAGACCACGGTCGACGGCAGCGCCAAACCCGTTGCCGCGCCCAACCCGTTGCGGAAGCGCACCGCGGCCAGGGAGTCGAACCCGAGGTCTCGGAACGCCTGGCCCGCATCGATCGCGGCGGGGCCGCTGTGTCCCAGGACGGCGGCGGCCTGACCGCGGCAGAGGCCGAGCACGGTCTCGAACCGCTGCTCCGCGTCGAGATTCCGGAGCCGCTCGCGCAGGCTCGTCGCGGGCGCATCGGCGGCGGCTGCCCGGCGGTTCGGTATCAGCGCCGAAAACACCGGTGGCAGCGTGCCTTCCGCGGCCCGCGCGCGCAGGGCGGCGGTGTCGAGACGCGCGGCCACGGCCAGCGGGGCGTCCGCGGCCAGGGCTTCGTCCAGCAGGCGCAGCGCCTGCCCGGTCGACAGCCGCCCGATCGCCGATGCGCCCGCCGCGGTGTCCGTCAGGTGTCCGGTCATCGCGGTCGCCTCGTCCCACAGCCCCCACGCGACGGCCACGCCCGCCAGCCCGAGACTGCGCCGGTACGCGATCAGTCCGTCGAGAAACCTGTTGGCGGCCGCATAGTTGGCCTGCCCCGCACCGCCCAGCACACCCGCTGTGGACGAGAACACGACGAAGGCCGACAGCTCCTTGTCCGCGGTCAATTCGTGCAGATGCCACGCCCCATCCACCTTGGGCGCCAGCACATCGGCCAGCCGCTCCGCGGTAAGCGCCTGCACCACACCGTCATCGAGCACACCGGCCAGGTGCACGACCGCGGACAACCGCAACGGCTCGACCACCCCCGCCAACGCGGCCCGATCCGTCACATCACACCCGGCGACCTCCACCGAGGCCCCCAGCCCCGACAACTCCGCCACCAACTCCCCCGCCCCGGGCGCATCCACGCCACGACGGCTGAGCAATACCAGCCGCCGCACGCCATACCGACGCACCAGATGCCGGGCGACAATGGCACCCAAACCACCGGTCCCCCCGGTGATCAGTACCGCCCCGCCCAGCAGCGCGGGTGTCCCGAAGACGGACATGCGCGCGGGAGCAGCCGCGGATTCGAGCGCCGGCGTGTGTTCCGACGCGGAAGCTGGCACGCCCGCGGGCAGGGAGCGAGGAGCGGACGTAGGGCCGGATGTGGGCCCGGACCGGGACTCCGAGGGGGAAGGGGGCTCGGGAGTGGGAAGGGAGGAGGGCGTCGAGGGGGACGCGGAAGTGGGCGCAGGGCACGAAACGGGAGATCGGGCGGGGGCTGCGGCTGGGAGGGGGCGTAAGCGGGGGACCCAGGTGCGGGCTTGGCGGATCGCTATCTCGGGTTCGCCGGATTCGGTGAGCGCGGTCAGTCGGGTGGGTGGGAGGTCGGTGGGGCTGTCGAGGAGGACTATGCGATTCGGGTGTTCGGATTGGGCCGCGTGCACCAGGCCCCACACCGCGGCGGCTGCGGGGTCGGTGGGCTCGCCGCCGGTGACGTCGACCGCGTTGCTGGTTGTCACCAGGAGGCGGGCGCGCTCGAGGCGCGGGTCGTCGAGCCAGCCCTGCAGGGCCGCCAGCACGGTGGTGGTCGCGGCACGGGTCTTCTCGACCGGATCGGCGCCCGAGGGCGTGCAGCGCAGCACGACTATGTCGGCGGTGGCCTGCTGGTGGTCGTGAGATCCCCACTCCGCGATCGTCCCCGGACCGGTGTCCGCCGATTCCAGTGGTATCCAGCCGAGTTCGTAGAGCGGTAGCGCATCGGGATCGCCGGACCGGAGGTGTTCGGCAGTGGTGTCGCGGGTTTCGAGTGTCCCGATGAAAACCGGCTGCCCGGCCGGGTCGGTGAGCCGGACGTCGTAGGTGCCGCCCGTGCCGATGAGGACCGCGCGGACGCGGGTGGCGCCCGTGGCGTGCAGGGTCGCGCTCGACCACCGGTACGGGAGCGGAGTGCGGTCCACCGCCTCGGTCACCAGTATCGCGTGCAGGGCCGCGTCCAGCAGGGCGGGATGGATGCCGTATCCGATGCTGTCCAGCCCTTCCGGCAGTTCGGCTTCCGCGTAGCGGCGGTCGTCGCGCCGCCATACTCGTCGCATCCCGGTGAAGTGCGGGCCGTAGTGGTATCCGCGGTCGTGCAGCGAGTCGTACGCGTTGTCGAGTGGCACGAGGTCGGCACGCGGCGGCCAGGGTCGGTCGGACCGCGGCACGGCCGCCGTGGGGCGGGCGAGCCTACCTTCTGCATGCGATTGCCAGGTGCTCGAATCGGACCCTGCCGCACGGGAATAGACGCGCACCGGCCGAGAACCCGGTGTCTCCTCCGCGCCGACGGCGACGTGCACGTCGACGGCACCCGTATCGAGCGGCAGCGGCGCGGTCAGGGTCAGTTCGTCCACGACCGGGCAGCCGACCTCGTCACCGGCCCGGATCACCAACTCCACCAAAGCCGTTCCCGGCAGCAGCGTACGGCCGAACACCACGTGATCGGCGGCCCACGACGGGTTCGTCGCGGACAGACGGCCGGTGAGCAGGATCCCGCCGTGCTCGGGGGAAGGGACGGCCGCCGCCAGCATCGGATGGTCGGCGGCGCGGATTCCTGCCGTGCCGAGCCCCGGCGCCGCCGCGGCGGCGTCGAGCCAGTACCGCTCGTGCTGAAACGGGTAGGTGGGCAAGGGAACACGTGTCGCTCCCGTGCCTTCGAACAGTGTCCGCCAATCCACCGGGAGACCGCTCGACCAGGCCGTGGCGGCATTGCCGAGCAGCTGCCGCCAGCTGCCGTCGTCGCGCCGCAGCGACGGCACGGTTACCAGGCCGCGGTCGCGCACCGTCTCGTCGGTGCTCGAGTCGAACGTGTCGTATATCGCCGCGAGCAGCACGGGATGCGGACTGACCTCCACGAAGGTCGTATAGCCCTGCGCCAGCATCGCGCGGGTGACGTCCTCGAAGCGCACGGTCGACCGCAGATTACGGAACCAGTACTCGGCGTCCAGCAGGGTGCCGTCGATCCGCTCACCGGTAACAGACGAATAGAAGTCCAGATGGCCCGACCGGGGCCGGATATCGGCCAGTGCCGCCACAAGTTCCGTCCGCACCGCGTCCATCGCCGCGGAATGGCTGGCGTAGTCCACGGGCAACCACCGCGCCGACACCCCCGCGCCCGCACACCGCTCCACGAACGCGCGCAACTCGCCCACGGGACCCGAGACCACCACCGACTCGGGACCGTTCACCGCGGCCACCCCCACGCCCTCGGACAACCACTCCCGCACCGCGCCCTCGCCCGCGCCCACCGCGACCATCCCGCCACCACCGGCCAAGCCCACCAACAACCTCGACCGCCCCACCACAATCCGCGCCCCCTCCACCAACGACAACACCCCCGCCACACACCCCGCCGCCACCTCACCCTGCGAATGACCCACCACCCCCGACACCACCACACCCAACGACTCCCACACCGCCGCCAACGACACCATCACCGCCCACAACACCGGCTGCACCACATCCACCCGACCCAACAACCCCCCACCACCACCCACCACCACATCCCGCAACGACCACCCCACCAACCCCGACAACGCCACCTCACACTCACCGAAACGCTCCGCAAACACCACCGACTCCCCCAACAACACCCGACCCATCCCCACCCACTGCGAACCCTGACCCGGAAACACCAACACCACACCACCCGACACCGACGGCCCGCCGAGCGCGGCCCGGCCCTCGGCGACCTCGCCCAGACGCGCCAGCAGGTCGTCCCGATCACTGCCCAGCACCACCGCGCGGTGCTCGAATCGGGAACGATTGCTCAGCGACCAGCCGATGTCGATCGAGTCCAATTCCGGTCGCGCGCCGAGGAATTCGCGCAGGCCGTCGGCCTGGGCGGCCAGCGCCCGCGGCGAGCGCGCCGAGAGCACCCACGGGATCACCGGCAGGCCGGCCCGGTCACCGGTGTGCGCGGCCACGGCACGCTCCGGGGCCTCCTCCACGATGACGTGCGCGTTGGTGCCGGAGATCCCGAACGACGACACGCCCGCGCGGCGCGGCCGATCCGCGCTCGGCCACGGTCGCGGCTCGGTCAGCAGCTCGACGCGCCCGGCCGCCCAGTCCACGTGCGGGGTGGGCCGGTCGACGTGCAACGTCGCGGGCAGCGTGCGGTGGCGCAGCGCCAGAAGCATTTTGATGACTCCGGCGACACCGGCCGCCGCCTGGGTGTGGCCGAGATTGGATTTGATCGAGCCCAGCCACAGCGGGCGGTCGCCGGGCCGGTCCTGCCCGTACGTCGCGAGGAGCGCCTGCGCCTCGATCGGGTCGCCGAGAGTCGTTCCCGTGCCGTGCGCTTCGACGGCGTCGACATCGCCCACCGACAAACCCGCGTTCGCCAGCGCCGCACGGATCACCCGCTGCTGCGACGGACCGTTCGGCGCGGTCAGGCCGTTCGACGCACCATCCTGATTCACCGCCGACCCTCTGATCACGCCCAGAATCTCGTGGCCGTTGCGCACGGCATCCGAAAGGCGCTCCACTACAAGCATTCCCACGCCCTCGGCCCACCCCGTCCCATCGGCGGCAGCCGCGAAGGGCTTGCACCGGCCGTCCGGCGACAGCCCTCCTTGCAGCGAGAACTCGACGAACACCTCCGGCGAGGCCATCACCGTGACCCCGCCCGCCAGCGCCAGCGAGCACTCCCCCGCCCGCAACGACAACCCCGCCTGATGCAACGCCACCAACGACGACGAACACGCCGTATCCACCGTCACCGCCGGACCCTCCAACCCCAGCACATACGACACCCGACCCGACACCACGCTGGCCGCCGTCGCGGGAATGCCGTGCCCAGAGGCCGCGTACTCCTGCGGGGACGCCACACCCACGTACACCCCGGTATCGCTGCCGCGCAGGACTTCCGGATCGAAGCCCGCGGATTCCAGTGCCTCCCAGGACACCTCGAGCAGCAGCCGCTGGCGCGGATCCATACCGGCCGCCTCGCGCGGGCTGATGCCGAAGAACGCCGCATCGAATTCCGCCGCGCCGTCGAGGAATCCGCCCGAACGGGTGTACGACCTGCCCTGTGTGCCCGGCCGCGGATCGTAGAGCCCGGCCACGTCCCAGCCGCGGTCGGCCGGGAAGTCCCCCACCACGTCCCGGCCCTCGGCCAGGACCCGCCACAGATCCTCCGGCGACGCGACGCCACCCGGATAGCGGCATGCCATGCCCACCACGGCCAGCGGCTCGGGCGCGCGGTCCAGCCGCAGCTCCCGGTTCTCCCGGCGCAAGCGCTCGACACGACGCATCGAGGCCCGCAGCGCCTCGACCAGTTCGGTGTCCGGAGTGTCAGTCATCGCATTTCCCTCGCAACGGGCGGGTCAGACGGAGATCGGCAGCGTCTCCGGCCCGCGCAGGTTCACCCGGCCGTTCCAGCGGACCTCGCCGTCCAGGCGAAGCTTGTCGAACCGCCCGACCAGGCCGCCGATCGCCAGCCGGCCCTCCATCCGGGCCAGGGCCGAACCCAGGCAGAAGCGGGAGCCCGCGCCGAACGACAGGTGCGCCCGGGCGTTCTCGCGGTCCAGGCGCAGCCGGTCGGCATCCGGGCCCCAGAACTCCTCGTCCCGGTTCGCCGAGCCGAGGCTGGTCAGAACGAAGGCACCGGCCGGGATCACGACGTCACCGGCGGGGAACGGCCGCACGGTGATTCGCCGCAGCGCCTGCGTCGGCACGTCGTAGCGCAGCACCTCGTCGATCGCGTTGTCGATCAGCCCCGGTTCGGCGCGCAGCAACGCGAGCTGATCGGGATTGCGCAGCAGCGCCAGTGTCCCGTTCGCGATGAAGTTGACCGTGTTGTGGTAGCCCGCGAGGTAGATGAGTTCGACCTGCGCGACGAGTTCGTCGTCATCGAGGACGTCACCGTCGTCCTCGGCCGCGATGAGCGCCGACATCAGGTCGTCGGCGGGGTGGCCGCGTTTCCACGCGATGACCTCCCGCACGATCCCGGCCAGTTCCTCGTCCGCCGCGGTGAGCGCGCGCGCCAGCTCGGGATCGACACCGGGCTCGAAGGAGCGCGCCAAGACCGCGGCCAGCTCCCGCACCCGGACGTGATCGGTGTCGGGCATGCCGAGCATCGCGGAGATGACCTCGAACGGCAGCGGAAAGGCCAGCGCGGCAACCAGATCGGCGG
Source organism: Nocardia wallacei (assembly GCF_014466955.1). NCBI lineage: Bacteria > Bacillati > Actinomycetota > Actinomycetes > Mycobacteriales > Nocardiaceae > Nocardia > Nocardia wallacei. The sequence goes on from NZ_AP023396.1 coordinate 4,165,867, forward strand.
TCCCCGCGGCGGCGATCTCGTCCAGCCGGGCCTCGACCAGTGCCGCGATCCGGGTCTCGAGCGCCTGCACCGCGCGGGGGGTGAACGCCTTGGTGACCAGTTTGCGCAGCCGGGTGTGCGTCGGCGGATCGCGGTCCAGCATCGACAACCCGCCCAGCCGCGGCGTGCCCACCCGGCCGTAGAGCTGCTCGTTCATATCGCGATAGCGGCCGGGCCCCAGATTCTCCAGTTCGACGGACTGCTCGGACCGCAGCATCGCCTGCACGTCGGCGTACCGGCCGAGGAACCAGAAGCCGAGCGGGTGCTCGTGCGCGGGCGACTCGGCCCGCAGCCGCGCGTACTGCGGATAGGGGTCGTCGGTGAAACCCGGTTCGAAGGGATTGAAGACGGCCGCGGTCGTCTGGCTCATGGTCGTGCTCCTCAGGGCTGTGCCGGCGCGGACTGCCGGCCGAGCACGTCGCGCAGCCGCCGCGCGTACTCGACGGGATGGGTGAAATGCGCGTTGTGGCCGCCGGGGAATGTCACGGCCGTGGTGTCGAGCGCGGCGGCCAGGGCATGGGCGCAGCGGCTGCCGAACAATGCCGGGTCGGTCGCCTCGCCCGCCGCCGCGACGATGGGCACCGGGGTGTTACGCAGCGCGGGGACATCCACCGGAGTGGTTCGCGCCTGCGGGATCTCGTTGGTCAGGATGAAGTCGAAGTTCGCGGTGCGCTGCCCCGCCACGGCCGGATCGGCGGCCCGCCCGGCATCGTGGTCGAGACTGTGCTGGACCCGATGTCGCGCGGCGGCGCCCGCGCCCAGCATCGCGGAGATGCGCACCACGGCGGCGGGCAGGCCGCGCTCGCGGTAGTCGGCCTCCAATTCCTCGAACGCGGCCACGTGTTCGGCCCGGTCCGCACCCGTGAGCAGCGCGGGCGCGAGTGGTTCGTGCGCGACCACCGTCGCGAACATCGCGGGCGCGGCGAGCACGGCATGCAGCGCGGGCAGTGCGCCGAGCGCGCAACCGAGCACATGTGCCGGTTGGTCGGTCAGCTCGGCCAGCAGCAGGCGCAGATCCTCGGCGTGGACGGCGACCGGCACCGCGGAGCCGGGCCGGTCCAGCGGACTGCGGGCGAAACCGCGCCGGTCGTAGGTGACGACCGTGAACGCGTCGCCGAGCCGGGCGGCGATCTCGGTGCTGCGCCGGACCTCACCGCCGCCGCTGTCGGAGATCAGCAGCAGCGGGCCCGTGCCGCGCAGTTCGTAGTGCAGGGTCGCCCCGGGCACTCGCACCGTGCCGGTGCGCAGGTCGGTAGTCATCGGCACTCCTTCACCGTCCGGCTCCGGCCGCACAACAATGTTCGCCGGAATGCTCGGGACAACGCTACAGTGATTTCATTGTCGGATCACGCTTTCCTAGGAAGGATACGAGCAATGACGGCAAAATACGATGTCATTGTTGTCGGAGCTCGCTGCTCGGGCGCGCCCACCGCAATGTTGTTGGCGCGCAAGGGCTATCGTGTGTTGCTGGTAGACCGGTCGACATTCCCCAGCGACACGGTGTCCACGCACATGGTGCAGGCTCCGGGGGTAGCGTTGCTCGAACAATGGGGTCTGCTGGGCCCGGTGGTCGCGGCGGGGACCCCGCCCATCGAGAAGTACACGTTCGATTTCGGGTTCGACAGCGGCCCCGTGCGGCTGTCCGGCACGGCCCGCACGGCCACCGGCCATGCCACCGCGTACGCGCCGCGCCGCACACTGCTGGACAAGATCCTGGTCGACGGGGCGGCGGCCGCCGGCGCGGAGGTGCGCGAGCACTTCACCGTCGAGGCGCCGGTGTTCGAGGACGGCCGGGTGGTCGGTGTCGTCGGGCACACCGCACGGGGCGCCTCGGTGCTGGAGCGGGCCCGCGTGGTCGTCGGCGCGGACGGCCGCGATTCCCGCATCGCCAGAGCCGTTGGGGCGCAACCGTACAACGAACACCCCAAGGGCCAGTACCAGTACTACACCTACTGGCGGGACCTGCCCGTCGACGGATTCGAGGTGGTGATCCGGCCCGGCCGGGTGTGGGCGGCGCAGCCCACGAACGACGGGCTCACCATGCTCGTGGTCGCGTGGCCGATGGCGCAGCGCAACGAGTTCCGGGCCGATATCGAGCGCAATTACCTGCGGACACTGGAACTCTCGCCGGAGTTCGCCGCCCGCGTGCGCGGCGCCACCCGGGTCGAGCCGTTCGTCGGCGCGGCCGTGGCCAACTACTTCCGCAAGCCCTACGGTCCCGGCTGGGCGCTGGTCGGCGATGCCGCCTACAACAAGGACCCCATCACCGCGCTCGGCATCACCGACGCCTTCCAGGGCGCGGAACTGCTGAGCACGGCGATCGACCGAACCTTCACCGCGACAGCGTCGTTCGACGAGGCGATGGCGGATTATCAGCGCATCCGGGACGCGCGCAACGAGGCGGTGTACGAGCACACCGCCCACCTGTCGCGGCTGGAGCCCGCCTCCGCCGATTTCGAGCGCCTGGTTCGCGCGATGCAGGGCAATCAGGAGGCGATGGACGCGTTCGCCGCGATCAACGCGGGCATCGTCTCCCCGGTCGAGTTCTTCGACGACGCCAACATCAATCGCATTCTCTGCGGGGTCCCGGCGGGGGCGCATCGGTGACGAGCGCGATGGCGGCCGCGGGGCACAGCTCGGCGGCCGCGCGCACCTCGGCACCATCCGCCGCCGCGCCCGCCACGAGCACGACCAGGCCCGCGTCGTCCTGATCGAAAACGCGCGGCGCGACCGAAACGCATTGTCCCGCACCGATACACCGGCTCCGGTCGACGGTCACCCCGCCGGGTTCCGCGCCGTCCGGCTCGCTCACCACCGCACCGGCAGCGCGTGCAGGCCGTAAATGCGCATGTCGTGCTTGTACGGCAGCTCGACGATGTCGGCGTCGAGGCGTAATCCCGGAATGCGGCGGAACACGGTGTGATAGGCGATCTGGAGTTCGACCCGGGCCAGCGCCTGCGCCAGGCACTGGTGCGGCCCGAAGGCGAAGGCCAGATGATGGCGCGCGGGCCGGGTGAGGTCGAGCACGTCCGGGTCGCCCTCGAAGACGCTGGGATCGCGGTTGGCGGACTCGATGGCCAGGATCAGTCCCTCGCCCGCGCGGATCAGCGTGCCGTCGACCTCGATGTCGTCGCGCGCCACCCGCCGCCTGCCGTGGTGGACGATGGTGAGATAGCGCAGGATCTCCTCCACCGCACCGGCGGTCGCCACGGGGTCGTCGGCCGCGCGGAACCGCCGCAGCTGTGGCGGATTCGCCAGCAGCGCCGCCACGCCCAGCGCGATCATGTTCGCCGTCGTCTCGTGCCCGGCCAGCAGCAGCACGCGGCCGATTCCGGCGATCTGCCGGTCGGACAGCTCGCCCTGCGCCACGAGGTGACTGAGAATGTCCGGGCCCGGCCGCGCCCGCTTGGCCGAGACGACCGCGCCGATCAGCCCGAGCATCTCGTCCGCGGCCGCCAGCGCCTGCTCGGCGGTGGACGTGGTGGAGATCGACGTGCCCGCCAGCCGCTGGAACCGCTCGCGCTCGTCGTAGGGCACGCCGAGCAATTCGCAGATCACCATCGACGGCAGCGGCAGCGCGTAGGCCGATACCAGATCGGCCGAGTCGCCGCCGCGCAGCATCGAGTCGATCAGGTCGTCGGCCATCCGCTGGATACCCGGGCGCAGGGATTCGATCCGCTTGATCGAGAAGTAGCTCGTCAGCATGCGCCGGTATCCGGCGTGCTCGGGGTCGTCCATGGACATGAACGTGTTGCCGCGCTTGACACTCGCGGCGAGCGCGACCGTCGAGAACGGATAGCCCGGCCGCGTCGCGTCGGCGCTGACCCGGGGATCGGCCAGCAGCGCGCGCACCGCGCGGTAGCCGGTCACCAGCCACGGCTCGCTGCCGTCCCAGATCCGCACCCGCGACACCGGCGGCGCCCGGCGCAGCTCCGGCGGCGGGTCGAAGGGGCAGCGCGCCTCGCGCGGCATCGGAAACGAACGCACATCGGCCGCCGGTTCGGTCATCTCGGTCTCCTCGTCCTCGCCCGCCCGGCCGCGCTCAGGCGAGCCGGGCCATCATGATCGATACGGCCGCGGGCGTGGGCACCACCCGCTCGACCTCGAATCCGGCCGCCGCCAGCAGTTCCCGGTGCTCTCGCTCGGTGCGCTCCTTGCCGCCGAACAGCGCCAGCAGATTCAGGTCGGTCAGGAAACCCAGGTTCGGGGCGTTGCCCTCGGGCAGCAGGATCTCGATCACCAGCAGCCGGCCCTCCGGCGACATCGCCTGCTTGATGTTGCCGAGAATGGTGCGGGCCTCGTCGTCGCTCCAGTTGTGCAGCACGTGCTTGAGAATGTAGGCGTCGCCGCCGGGCGGGACCGCGTCGAAGAACGATCCGGCCGTGATGGTGCAGCGGTCGCCGAAGGCGCTCAGCCGCTCCCGGGCGCCCTCGACCACCGGGGCGGTGTCGTACAGCACGCCGCGCGAACCCGGTGTCCGCGAGAGGATCTCGCCGAGCAGACGCCCGTTGCCGCCGCCGATGTCGACGATCACGGAATACGGCGAGAAGTCGTGGGAGGACAGCACCGCCCGCAGTGTCAGCCCCGAGACGCTGGTCTGCGAGTCGTCGAACACCTTGCCGAATTCCGGGTTGCTGCGGGTGAATTCGAAGAACGACATACCGCGCAGCGCGGGCACCACGGCCTTGCCCGTGCGCACCGCCTCGTCCAGGTGGGACCAGTGTTCGCGATGTTCCGGCGAACCGATGAACAGCGACCACGGCCGGATCGACACCTCGGCGTCCGAGCGCAGCGGGTCGGACAATTCGTTGAGGGCGAAGCGGCCGTCCGGCTCCATCCGGAACACGCCGCGGCTCGACAGCAGCCGGAGCAGCCGGAAGGTGGCGTCGGTGTCGGTGTCCGCGCGGGCGGCGATCTGCGCGGCGTCCAGCGGGCCGTCGGCCAGCACGTCGGCGATGCCCAGTTTGGCGGCGACGTAGATCGCCTGCGCGAACGATCCGTTGCCGATCATCTCCATGAGCGCCATCGGCGCCGGGACCTGCGGGACGGAATTCACGGCGGACCTCCCTCGAACGTGCGGGTTCCACGACAATGCGGCAAGGTTCCCTCGCATTGTTCGAGCTCCACAGTAGCCCACGAAGGCATTCCGGAGAAGGGCGGCGAAGCCTTCGGGCCGACATTCTCCGGGACACCGCGAGAATGTTTCGATGGCCCCTGCCGCGCTCGTCTTCTACGATGATCGAGGCGGGACGCCGCCCGCACCGCAGCCATCCGGTCGGTAGACGGGAGCATCAGATGCCCAGCACAGCAACCTATTCCGCGACACAGAGCGGCTCCGAGCAGTACGTGTCGAGGATTCTGTCGGCATTGACGGAACGGCCCGACGACATTGTGATCGACTGGCCCGGCGGCGGCCACACGCGACGGCAATGCGCCGACGCCATTGTGTCGGCGGCCGGTGTACTGGCCCGGTCGGGCATCGGACCCGGCCACACGGTCGCGGTCCTCGCGGGTTCGAACAGCCCGCTGATGCTGTTCGCGCGCCACGCCGCGAATCTCATCGGCGCCGCGGTGGTCTATCTGCGTTCCACCAACGCCGCCAGCTCGCTGGAACCGCTGCCGGACGATCAGCAACTCGGCATTCTCCGGGAGACGGGCGCGAGCTTCCTCGCCGTCGACGCCGCGCATCTCGAGCGCGCGCGGCGGCTGCGCGCCGCGCTGGACCACCGGCTCCACATCGGGGCGTACGGCGGCGGAGCGGGAGCGGTCGACCTCGCGGCGGGCGGCGCCGGCACACCCCCCGCCCCGTATCCGGCGGCGGCCGGCGATCTGGCCGTGATCACCTACACGACGGGCACCACGGGCCGCCCCAAGGGGATCTGCCGTTCCTATCGCGCCTGGCGCTACGCCGTCGAGACGATGCTCGGCGACGAACACACCGTCATGCTCGTGACGACACCGTTGAGCCACACCGTGGGTCCGATCGCCGACGCCGTGCTCAGCGCGGGCGGAAGGCTGCACGTGCTGGCGGGTTTCGAGCCGGGCGCGGTGCTGCGCGCGCTCGCCGCGCGGCGCGTCACCCGGGTCTTCTGGGCGACACCGCAGGTGTATCAGGTGCTCGATCATCCCGAGCTGCCCGGCACCGACCTGTCGAGCCTGAACACGTTGATGTACGGCGGGATACCGGCCTCGCCCGAGCGGCTGGCGCAGGCCGTCGGCGTGCTCGGGCCGATCCTCGTACAGTCCTACGGCACCACCGAATGCTGGGAGATCGGCCGGTTGGAGCGCGAGGATCACACCGACGCGCGGCGGCGCGGCTCGGTGGGGCGGCCGTCCTGGCAGGCGCGCGTGGTGGTCCGCGATCCCGACACCGGCCGCGACCTGGCCACCGGGGAGGTCGGCGAGATCTGCGTCAGCTCGCCCGGCATACTCACCGAGTACTTCCGCGATCCGGAGCGCACCGCGAACACCTTGCGGGGCAACTGGTTCCACACCGGCGATCTGGGGTATCTCGACGCCGACGGCTATCTGTACCTCGTCGATCGGCTACAGCATCGAATCAAGTTCGACGGCGTGAACGTCTATCCCGCGGAGGTGGAGAAGACGCTGCTCACCCATCCGGCGGTCGCGCAGGCGGCGGTGTTCGGCGCGCCGGACGCCGACCGGGTGGAGCGGATTCACGCGGCGGTGGTGCTCAAGCCGTCGGCCGACGCCACCGCCGACGCGCTGCGCGAGCATGTCCGCGATCGGATGTCGCCACGGCACGCGCCCGCGGTCGTGCGGTTCCGCGGCGAGCTGCCGGTCATCGGCTCCGGCAAGATCGACAAGCAGTTGCTGCGGCGCGAGGCCGCCACCCGGTGACCCGGGGCCGAATCAGCCGATGCGCGCGGCCAATTCGCGTTTGAGCACCTTCCCGCTCGGTCCCAGCGGGAATTCGTCCACGAACACCACGCGCCGCGGATACTTGTAGGCGGCCAGCCGATTCCGGCTCCAGGCGACGATCTCGGCGGCCGCCTGCCCGGGCGCCGCCGCGCCGTCGCGGGCGATCACGACGGCGCAGACCTCCTGGCCGAGCCGCTCGTCCGGCACGCCGATCACGGCGACCTGCGCGATGCGCGGGTGATCGATCAGCACGTCCTCGAGTTCCCGCGGATACACGTTGTATCCGCCGCGCAGGATCATGTCCTTCTTGCGGTCCACGACGACCAGGTAGCCGTCCTCGTCCTTGCGACCCAGATCGCCCGACCGGAACCAGCCGTCCACCAGCACCTCCGCGGTGGCGTCGGGCCGATTCAGATAGCCGGCCATGATGTTGTGCCCGCGCACCACGATCTCGCCGACCTCGCCGTCGGGCAGCAGTTCGATCCGGTCGTCCAGGTCGCTGCGCGCGATTTCCACCCGCACGCCCCAGATCGCCCGCCCGACGGTGCCCGGTTTCACCGGCGCGCCCCGATCGTTGTAGGCGACGACCGGTGAGGTCTCGGTCAGCCCGTAGCCCTCGTAGATCTCGCAGCCGAACACCGACCGGAACCGCCGCAGGGTGTGCGGGGACAGCGCCGCGCCGCCGCAGTAGGCGCGGTCCAGCACGGATTCGACGCCCGCGGCCGCCGCGTCGAGCAGGGCGAAGTACATCGTCGGCACCCCCATGAACACCGTGCAGCGTTCGGCCGCGAGCAGTTCCAGGGCGTGCCCGGCGTCGAACCGCGACATCAGCACCAGGGTCGCCCCGGCCCGGAAGCACACGCACATGCCGCAGATCTGGCCGAAGGTGTGGTGCAGCGGCAACGCGCCCAGCAACACGTCGGACGGGCCGAAGTCGAACGGGGACAGCATGGTGACGGTGATGTTGGTGACGAGGTTGGCGTGGGTGAGCAGCACACCCTTGGGTCGGCCGGTGGTGCCCGAGGTGTAGAGCACGACCGCCACGTCGTCCCCGGCGGTGCGCTCGTAGTCGGTCGTGGCGCCTGCCGGATCATCGTTTTCCGGCATCGCCGCGACCTCGAGGATCGCCACGCCCGCCGCCCCGGCGGCATCCTCGGCGCACGAGCGCAGCGCCGCCTCGGTCACCAGCGCCGCCGCCGCGCAGTCGCGCAGCAGGTAGGCGATCTCCCCCGGGCTCAGCAGAATGTTGACCGGCACCACGGTGGCACCGGCCGCGAGAATGCCGAAATAGGCCACCGGGAATGCCGCCGTATTGGTCAGCAACAATGCGACGCGGTCGCCGCGGCCGAGGCCCCGCGCGCGCAGCCGCGCCGCGAACCGGCTCGCCCGCGCCCACAGCGTCCGATAGCTCACCCGGTCGTCGCCGCACACCAGAGCGGTGGCATCGCCTGTCCTGCTTGCTGTTTCGGCCAGCACGGCCGCTACCGACATCTCCACGACAGCCTCGGATCGTTCGGGGGCCGACTACACAAACATTCCCGCATCATCTTGCCGGAAAATGTCGCGCGCCGCTAATGTGGTGAATGCATTGCGCCGCCCACCAAGCAGAGAGTGACTCGATCGCCATGACACAACTGCTCGAATTCTTCTCGCGCGAGGTGGAGCAGCTCGGCGAAGGCCGCCGGCACTTCCTCGAAATCGGCCGCCGCGCAGGGCATTTCCCCAGCGCCATCGCGCACGGCGCCGCCGGTGGAGGTGAACGCGAGGTCAGTGTGTGGTGCAGCAACGACTATCTGGGCATGGGCCAGGCGCCGTTCGTGCTGGACGCGGTCAAGGCCGCGGTGGACCGGTACGGCGCCGGGTCGGGCGGGTCGCGAAACATCAGTGGCACCAACCGGTATCACGTCCTGCTGGAGCAGGAGCTGGCAGCCCTGCACGGCAAGGAATCCGCATTGTTGTTCAGCACCGGATACACCGCCAACGACGGCGCGCTGTCGGTGCTGGCCGGCCGCACCCGCGACACGATCGTATTCTCCGACGAGAAGAATCACGCCAGCCTCATCGACGGCATCCGGCACAGCCGCGCCGACAAACACGTCTTCCGGCACAACGACACCGCGCACCTGGCCGAGCTGCTCGCCGCCGCCGACCCGGCCCGCCCCAAGCTCGTCGTGTTCGAATCGGTGTACTCGATGGACGGCGATATCGCGCCCCTGGCCGAGATCGCGGACCTGGCCCGCCGTTTCGGCGCGACCACCTACATCGACGAGGTACACGCGATCGGCATGTACGGGCCGCGCGGCGCGGGAATCGCCGCCCGCGAGGGCCTGGCCGACGAATTCACGGTGGTCATGGGCACGCTGGCGAAGGCGTTCGGCACGATCGGCGGGTACGTCGCCGGTCCTGCACCGCTCATCGAGGCGGTGCGCGCGTTCTCGCGCTCGTTCATCTTCACCACGTCGCTGCCGCCGGCCATCGCGGCGGGCGCGCTGGCGGCCGTCCGCCATCTGTCGCGTTCCGAGGTCGAGCGCACCCGGCTGCGCGCGAACGCGCAACTGCTGCACCGGCTTCTGAACGGGCACGGTATTCCGTTCATCTCGCCGATGTCGCACATCGTGTCGGTGTTCATCGGGGACGAACGGCTGTGCCGCCGGGCGTCGGCACTGCTGCTGGAGCGTTACGGCATCTATGTCCAGCCCATCGACGCGCCGAGTGTGCGGCCCGGCGAGGCGATCCTGCGCGTCGCCCCGTCGGCCACCCACGACGCGACCGATGTCGAGAAGTTCGCCACCGCGCTCGACGACATCTGGCGCGAGCTGGATATCCCGCGCGCCGCCCGCTAGCCCGGCTTCAGCGGTACCCCTCGACGACGCCGTGCGGCGTCCAGGAGCCGCCGCGAATCGCACGGATCCGGCCGAACCCGTTGTCGGCCAGCCATTCCCGGTAGGCGCCCCACGGATAGAGTGTGCTCTGGGCGAACGGCAGCGTCGCGAAGTACACACTGTCCAGCCCGGCGTAGAGCGGCCCGCGGCCGTCGTCGTCGGACATGGCGTTGAAGATCAGCACCCGGCCGCCCGGCGCGAGCGCTCGGTGTGCCTTCGCCAGCAGCGCTCGGTTCTGCTCCGGCGACCAGATCACCAGCTGGTGGGCGAACAGCACGTCGTCGTGGCCCGGCGGATAGTCGTCGGCGAAGATGTCGGCGGCGTGCGTGCCGATGCGGTCGGACAGGCCCGCCCGGTCGATATTGCGGCGTGCGATCTCCAGCGCGGGCGCGCGGTCCAGCACGGTGACGCGCAGGTTGGGATGAGCGCGCGCGAGCGCGATGGCATTGACGGCGTCGCCGCCGCCGACATCGAGCAGGCCGCGGTCACCGGGATAGTCGACCTGGCGCACCAGAACCGGATTGGACAGCTCCGACCAGGAATTCATACAGCGGTAGAACAGATCCTCGAGGCCGGGCACATTGGCCAGCCGCGAGTACAGATCCTCGGTGTCGCCCGGGAAATGCCGGATGCCGACATTACGGTCCCGGCGCAGGGATTCGGTGTAGTCCGAGGCCGGCAGGTAGGACACCCGCGCCTGGAATTCGATGATGTCGCGGATGATCGACCACTGCCGGGCGGCGAACAGTTCCGCGATCGCCGGGCCGTTGCGGTAGCGGTCGCCGGATTTCTCGGTCAGCCGCAGCGACGTGGTGCCCAGCAGCAGCAGGTCGGCCGAACGCGCACTCAGGCCCAGGGATTCGGCGATCGTCGCCTTCGCCACCTCGCCCTTGGCGTCGAGCAACTCGAACAGGCCCAGTTCCGCGCCCGCGTTGAGTTGCTGAAACGCCGCGTGGCCGAACAGCACCGGCACCAGGTCCGGCAGTGCCGACCGATCGTCGTGTACCACGTGTTCTCCTCTCGCCTTCGATCACAGCCGGGTGCGCATCGACCACAGCTCGGGAAAGAACCGGTGCTCGTTGACCGCACGCAGCCAGTCCACGCCGTCGGTGCCGCCCGTGCCCGATTTGCGGCCGAGTTTGCGCTCCACCACCAGCAGATGTGTTGCCCGCCAGTGCGAGAACTGGAAGGCGACCTCGGTCAGCAGCTCGGCGACACGATACTCGTCCGGATAGGACCGGGGCGCGCGGTAGATCCGCAGCCACACGTCCTCCACGGCCGGGTGGGCGGCGTACTGTTCGCGAAAGTCGCGGGCGCACAGCGTGTCCGGCACCGCGTGCCCGCGGCGGGCCAGAAAGCGCAGCGTCTCGTCGTACAGGCTGGGCGCGGCCAGTTCGGCGCGCAGGTCCGGGTACCGGCCGGCCTGGGCCGAGGCCGTCCGCACCATCGCGGGAGTCTTGTTGCCCAGGGCGAATTCGAGCGTGCGGTACATGAACGACTGCACGCCCGACGCGTCGCCGAGGACGTCCCGGAAGGCCAGGAACTCGTCGGCCGAGATCGCGTTGATGCCCTCCCAGGTCATCACGAGAATGCGCTGGGAGCGAACGGTCCGCTCCAGCGCACGGCAGGCCTGGTCCGCATCGCCCGCCCGCAACCGGTCCCGGGCCTGGTCCACATCGACGTAGACCATCCGGAACAGCAGCTCCTTGACGTGGCTGAGCAGGATGAACGACAGCTCCTGCGCGGAATCGGTACGGGGCTCGGCCAATTCGTGCAACCGGTCCATCCGCGCGTAGGTCACGTAACCGGGCGCCGGGGGCGACTGGACGCCTCCCGCGACGGGGCAGGTGCGCGGCCGGTCCGGGGGCTCGGTCATGCGAATTCTCCTTCGGGGCGGGCGTAGCGCCGCAGCGAGGACTCGTACAGCTCACGGAGATGACGGTCCAGCCGGGAGCCGTCGGAGTAGCGGTGTCCGAACGCACGCCGGTAGTGGTCGAACCAGTCCCGCTCGTCGTGCAGGAACAGAATGTCGTGCACGGCCATGTGCCGGACGGCGTACAGCGGATAGGGCGCGCGATTGACCGGGAACAGCGGATTGCGCACGGCGGGCTCGTCGCACCGCGGGTGGAATTGCCCGAGCATCAGCCCCTGCCGGATCACCGTGTCCTTGGCCACCCGGTGCCCCTCGTCGATGAGGCCGAAATGCCGGTCCGGCAGGCCCGCGATCACGACCACCAGGGCGTGCAGTTTCCGGTTCGGCGACCTCGGCTCGGTCTGCCGGAACCGGCGCACGATGTCGCCGATCACCGACACCATCCGGGCGGTGTCGTGCGGCGCGCGCCAGTGATGCACCAGGATCGACAGGGCGCCGGCACGCACGGCGGGCTGCACGAACGGGCACACCGGACCGTCGCGGCCCAGCTGCGGGTGCGGACGGCTCACCACCGTACCGAGCCAGGCCGACACGGTGCGCGCGGTGCGCTCGTCGGGTTCGGACAGGCCACCCACCACGGCTTCCCGCCCCTCACACGGATCGGCGGCAGACATTGTTTGCGGGCCGCGCATTGTTTGCGAACATCGACAACCGACCTTTCCGATCGACCGGGCTCCGACATTTCCCGAAAGGGCCCGAATGACATCCTAGGTCGGCGATGGTCGGCCTGTCACCTGGCGCCGACAATGCGATCCCGGCGCGGACCGGTGCGCGGGCACCGTGCCCATGGCCCATCTAATTCCTTGTGCCAGCGGTTTTTTCGCCGGAGATGGCCTGCCTGCTTCAGGTGATGAGCCGCCGGACCGCGAACCGTTCGTCCCGGTAGCAGCCGGATCGAACAATGTCGCGCAGCTCGCCCGCGGCGCGGTACACGTCCCGGAACGACACGTAGAGGGCGTTGAATCCGAACCTGAGCAGATCCGGCGGCCGCATGTCGCCGATGACGTTCCGTTCGAGCAGCGCGGTGATCATCTCGTAGGCCGCCGGGTGCCGCAGCGCCACCTGGCTACCGCGCCGCCGATGTGCGCGCGGGGTGACGACCTCGAAGCCGTCCTCGGACACCAGGTCCGCGACGCAGTCCAGGAAGAAGTCGCCGAGCGCCAGGCTCTTCGCGCGCACCTCGGCGAGGTCGGCTTTGTCGAAGACGTCCAGCGCGCTGTCGAGGGCCAGCAGCGACAGCACGTGCGGCGTGCCGATGCGGGTGCGGGAGATCCCGTCGGCGGGCCGGAACTCCGGCTCCATGGCGAACGGCGCGGCGTGCCCGTGCCAGCCCGTCAGCGGCGGGTCGTAGCCGTCGTGGTGGCGGCGGGCGAGATAGACGAAGGCCGGGGCGCCGGGGCCGCCGCCGAGGTATTTGTAGGTGCAGCCCACGGCGATATCGACCTCGTCGTCGTCCAAGGCGAGCGGTACCGCGCCGGCCGCGTGGCACAGATCCCACACCGTCACCGCGCCCGCCGCGTGCGCCGCGGCCGTCGTCGCGGCCACGTCCCACAGCTCGCCGGTGCGGTAGTCCACCGCCGGGAGCGCGACCACCGCGACCTGCCCGGACCACTGTGCCACGGCCGTTGCCGCCGCGGCGGCGGGCACGGCGATCACCCGCATCCCGAGCAGCCGCGCCACCGAGTCGGCCAGGTAGCGGTCGGTCGGGAAATGGCCGGTGTCGGTGAGGATCACGTCGCGGCCCGGCCGCAGCCGAGCGGCGCCCGCGAGCGCGTTGAACAGTTGCACCGAGGTCGATTCCCCGACCGTCACCTGGCCGGGCGACGCACCGATCAGGCGGCCGACGCGGTCACCCACCCGCAGCGGCGCGGACCACCAGTCGTGCTCGGTCCAGGCGCCGATCAGCGTGTCTCCCCATTCGCGCGTCAGGACCCGCGACAGGCGCTCGGGAATGTGGGCGGCCAAGGCGCCCAGTGAATTTCCGTCGAGGTAGACCGTGTCGGCGGGCAGCCGGAAGTACTCGCGCAGGGTAGCGAGCGGATCGGCGGCGTCGCGCCGCCCGGCCTCGTCGGATGTCGGCATCGTGCACACCTTTCCGCACCCGGTGGGCCCGTCGCCCGGCGCTGAGAAATCGGTTTCCCCGAACATTATGTGCAATGATGGGAACCATCACCAGCATTTGCGGAGACCGCCGGGACGCATTCCCGGGGCTCGCTGCGATCCGGAGCCGCCATGGAACAGCTGCTGCCGCGGGACGAGCTCGACCGCGAGTATTCTCCCAGTTCCGTTGCGCCGCAGTACTTGTCGATCCTGCGAGACTACCGTCTGCGCAGCGACTCGGCGCGGGCGCGGCATCGGCACGACGCCGATGTCCGCTACGGCCCGGAGCCCGCCGAGACATTGCATTTCTTTCCGCCGCCGCGTGGTCCGGCGCCGGTCCACGTCTTCGTGCACGGCGGGCATTGGCAGGAGTCGAGCAAAGAGGACTCGTGTTTCGCCGCTCCCGCGTTCCTGCGGGCCGGTGCGGGGTTCGTCGCACTGGGGTACGGGCTGGCACCGCAGCGCACCCTCGGCGACATGGTGCGCTCGGTGCGCCGCGGGATCCGCTGGATCGCCGACCACGCCGACCAACTCGGCATCCGGCAGGACGGCGTGTACCTCGGTGGCAGCTCGGCCGGTGCACACCTGGTGGCCGCCGCGGTGGCGAGCGACGGCGGCGACATCCCGCCGGTCGCGGGGATCACGCTGCTGAGCGGTGTATACGACCTGGAGCCGGTGCGGCACAGCTACGTCAACGATCTGGTCGGCATGACCCCCGCCGATGTCCGCGCCTACAGCCCGCTCCGGCACCTCCCCCTGCGCGCCGCCCGAATCCTCGTGGCCCGCGCCGCGGCGGAGACCGGCGAGTACGGCCGCCAGCAGACGGATTTCGTCCGAGCCGTGCGCCGTGCCGGACAACAATGCGATGCCCGAATATTCCCCCACCGCAACCACTTCGACCTACCTCTGGACCTCGCCGACCCGGCCACACCCCTGGGCCACGCAGTCCTCACCCAGATGCACCTCTGACCCCGTCGCCCTCACCCCTCACCGCCCCTCACTCCCCGCCACCTCTCACGCCCCGCCGCCCTTCACTCCCCGCCGCCCTTCACTCCCCACCACCCTTCACTCCCCGCGTCCCTTACTCCCCCGCCGTCCCTTACTGCCCCGCCGCCCCTCACTCCCCCGCGAAGCGGGGGGCACGACCCTCGTCGAGGGCGGCCAGGGCTTCCACCAGATCGGCCGAGGGGAGGAAGGCCGAGTTCCATGCCGCGACATAGCGCAGTCCGGCCGCGACGGCGTCGCGCTGGTCGTGCTCGGCGACCTCCTTGATGCCCTGGACCACCAAGGGCGGATTGGCCGCGATCTCTCGCGCGGTGGCCCGGGCGCGGCGCAGCACGGCCACCGCGTCGGGGACCACCTCGTTCACCAGGCCGATTCGCTCCGCGTGGGACGCGTCGATCTCCCGGCCGGTGTAGGCGAGTTCGCGAAAATGCCCTTCGCCGATGATCCGCGGCAACCGTTGCAGGGAACCGACATCCGCGACGATCGCCACCTTCACCTCGCGGACGCTGAACTTGGCGTCGGCGCTGGCGTACCTGATGTCGGCAGCGGCGATCAGGTCCACGCCACCCCCGATGCAGGCGCCGTGCACCGCCGCGACCACCGGCGTGCGGCAGGCGGCGACGGCGCTCATCGCCTCCTGCATCTCGCGGAGTGCGCGGTGGAAGCGGGTGCGCCGGGCGGCCGCCGACCCGTCCGCCAGTACCTCGTCGAACACCGGCCGCATCGCCCGCAGGTCCAGTCCCACCGAGAAGTTGCGCCCGGCACCCGTGACCACGATCGCGCGCACCTGCGGATCGGCGTCGAGCTCGCCGAACAGCAGCGGCAGTTCGCGCCAGAAGTCCGGGCCCATCGCATTGTGTTTGCCGGGACCGGTGAGGGCCACCTCGGCGACCTGCTCCGCGATCCGGACGGTGAACGCCTTCCATTCCGTCATCAGGACTGTCCCTCCTAGCCGGGTCCACCGAAACAACGCGCCCCGGGGCAGCCTACCGGTCTGAACGTCGGCGATACCCGGGTGTGACAATGTTACGGTGTCACGGCGACGCTTCGCCTACATTTATATGTCCGGTACTCTGTCCGTGAATCGCTGTGACACAACGAGATACGCAACCGACGCGATGAATGTGCGGATTCCGGGTATCGTCGGATAAATGTCGAGCGCGGAAGCGGGAAATGGTGGTGATCACGTGCCTGACGCCGGATACGACGCGGACCGGGTGGTCGTCACCGGGCTCGGCCCGATCAGCAGCATCGGCATCGGCGCCGCGGAGTTCCTGCGGGCGCTCGCGGCGGGCCGTTCCGGCGCGCGGCCGATCACCAGCTTCGACACGACCGGATTCGCCCACAGCAACGGCTGCGAGGTCACCGGCTTCGACCCGGAGCCCTATCTGACCGAGCACAAGCCCGGCGAACTCGGGCGCGCGACCGCGTTCTCGGTGGCCGCGGCCGCCATGGCGCTCGCCGATGCCGGTCTGACGGTCGCTCGCCTGCGCGAACTGCCCAGTGTGATCGCCATCGGAACGACCGACGGCGAGTCGCGTGACCTCGACCTGCTGGTCGAATCGTGGCTGCGCGCCGAGCCCGAGCTGCTGCCCGGCGAGGTCGCGGCGCGCGTACCGGCCGGCCGGCTGTCGGCCGCAGTCGCCGAGGAATTCGGCCTGTGCGACACCGAGGCGGTGACGCTGCCGACGGCGTGCGCGGCCGGTAACTACGCCATCGGCTACGGCTGCGACGCCCTGCGTAGCGGCGAGGTCGAGGTGGCGCTGGTCGGCGGCGCGGATGCCCTCTGCCGCAAGACCTTCGCGGGGTTCTATCGGCTGGGCACCATCGCACCGCGGTACTGCCGCCCGTTCGACAGCGCCCGCCAGGGCATCCTGACCGGCGAGGGCGCCGCCGTGCTCGTCCTCGAACGCCGCGACCGCGCACTCGCCCGCGGCGCGCGCGTCTACGCCGAGGTCCTCGGCTACGGCCTGAACTGCGACGCCGACCATCCGGTGGCCCCCAACCGGGCGAGCGTCGCCCGCTGCATGGCCTTGGCTCATCGAAACAGCGGAATCGCCCCGGGCGACGTGGATTTCATCTCCGCGCACGGCACCGGCACGAAGGCCAACGACGTCACCGAGGCCGCCGCGATCCGCGAGGTGTTCGGCGCGCACCCGCCACCGACGATCTCCACCAAGTCGATGATCGGGCACACCATGGGCGCGGCCAGCGCGCTGGCCGCAGTCGCCTGCTGCCTCGCCCTGACCCATCAGTTCATCCCGCCCACCATCAATCACGAGCACACCGACCCGGAATGCGGTGGACTGGACTGTGTTCCGAACCAGGCCCGCCCGGCCGCGCTGCGGGTGGTGCAGAACAACGCGCTGGCCTTCGGCGGCAACAATGCGGTGCTGGTGCTGGCCGCGCCCGACGCCGCCGGGCGGGAGGCGTCGTGACCGCCCCGGTGATAGCGGGGACCGGCGCCGTCGCCAGTGTGGGCGCGGATGTTGCCGCCCTCTACGAGAATCTCTGCGCCGGACGGTCCGGACGGGCGCCGCTGCGGCGTTTCACACCGGAATCGCACATCTCCCGGCACGCCTACGAGATCGATGACGGCCCTGGCCGCCCGTCCGGCGATACCGGCGCGTGGTTGTGCGCGGCTATCGCCGAGGCCACTGCCGCCGCCGGTCTCACCGAGGCCGACCTGACCGGCATACCCGTCCTCGTCGGCACCGGTCTGCGGGCGCTGCGCCGCGCGGAGGTGTGGTGTACCGGCGGTCCGGCGCTGTCGGCACCCGACCTGCATTTCGGCCCGATACTGCGGGAAAGGTTCGGCTGCACCGAGGTTCACACCGTCAACAACGCGTGTTCGGCGGCCCTGTACGCGCTCGGGCTGGGCGCCGATCTGCTGGCGGCGGACGCACACGACACGGTGATCGTCGCCGGCGTGGACACCATCACCGAGAGCATGTTCGGGCTGCTCGATCGCGCCGGCGGACGCGGCGTGGACCGCGTGCGGCCCTTCGACGCCGACCGTCGCGGTGTCCTGCTGGGCGAGGGGGCGGCGGCGGTGGTGCTGCGGCGGCACGGACCGGGCCGGGCGCTGCTGCGGTCGGTCGCCCTGAACTGCGACGCGGGACATGTCACCGCGCCCGACGGCGCCGGGATCCGGGCGGCCATGCGGGCCGCGCTGGCGCGCGCCGGGATCGCGCCCGAGGAGGTCGGCCTCGTCTTCGCGCACGGCACCGGCACCCAGCTCAACGATCGCACCGAGGCCGAGGCGCTGACCGAGATCTTCGGGGCCACAGCGCATTCCGGCCCGCTCGTCACCGCGATCAAGTCCATGCTCGGCCACACCTCCGGCGCCTCCGGGCTGCACAGTCTGGTCGTCGCCGTGGAGACCCTGACCCACGGTGTCGTGCCGCCGATTCTCGGACTGCGGACTCCGGCGGCCGAGGCGAGCGCGCTGCGGCTGTGCGCGCAGGCTACTGCCGCGGCGGGGATCACGGTGGCTCAGGTGGACGCGTTCGGCTTCGGCGGCGTGAACGCCGTCGCACTGATCGAGGCGGCAGCCGGAACGGACGCGGGATGAGGGACGACGACGCACCGATCGCGATCACCGGAATCGGGGTCGCCTCCGACCGCCATCACACCGCCGACGATCTGCTCGATCCCGCGGCGAGAGCGCCCGGCGACGCCGCCGACCGGCTGCGGCGGGAGCTCGGGCGCGGGTACCGCTACAAGGACCGAGCCACCAAACTCGGTGTGCTGGCGGCGATTCGCGCGCTGCGCGACAACGGGCAGGACAGCCCGGCCGCGACCACCGGGGTCGTGGTGAGCAGCAATTTCGGCAACCTGCAGACCGTGTGCGACACGGCGCGGGTGATCCACGCCGAGGGCGCGGGCGCGACGAGCCCGATGGAGCTGCCGAACGCCTCCAGCAATGTGATCGCCTCCACCCTCGCCATCCACCTCGGCCTCCGCGGCCCCAACGTGACACTCTGCAACGGCGCCCCGTCCGGGCTCGACGCCCTGGGCTGGGCCGTGGTCCTGCTCCGCGCGCGCCGGGCACACCGCGTCGTGGTGGTCGGCACCGAATCGGCCACCGAAGCCGCCGCGGCACTCCAGGATTGCGCTCCCACCCACCTGTTCGACGGCGCAGCCGCACTCGTCGTCGAACGGTCCACCACCGCCCCCACCCTACGAGTCCACCACTGTTGCCGCGGCACCGACCCGGCCGACGCGACCGCCCGCGCCCTCACCGCAACCGGTCATCCGCCGATAGACCTGTGGCTCGGCCCCCGCCGCACAGCCGCCCACACGCCCACCGACACCGAGAACCCAGACCCGAGGCCCGGCACCAGCGCCACAACCTCGCACACGCCCACCGACACCCGAAACCCGCCAATCACCCTGCGGCCCGGCACCAGCCGCACAACTCCCCACACGACCCCCGACATCCGAAACTCGACGGCGAATTTGCGGGCCCGTACTGGGTACACAGCTGGTCGGGCGGATGTCGACACCGGAAAGGAGCCGGTGGGCCCGCGAGGCGGTATCGGGAGGATCGCCGCCGAGGTGGATGCCGAGGAGTATCTGGGGCGGGCCGGTGGGGCGCTCGGGGTGGTG
This sequence comes from Nocardia wallacei, assembly GCF_014466955.1. Lineage (NCBI taxonomy): Bacteria > Bacillati > Actinomycetota > Actinomycetes > Mycobacteriales > Nocardiaceae > Nocardia > Nocardia wallacei. The sequence goes on from NZ_AP023396.1 coordinate 4,185,319, forward strand.
CAGTGTGTGATCGCGCATCGGTGGCTGGTCCGGCACGGCGGCATACGCGCCCTGGCCGTCGCGGGTAATGCGGTGGAGGGGGCGGGCGCGGTGGTCCTGTCTCGCGAGGGGGCGTCGTGACTCCGTTGCCCGCCGTGCCGGTCACCCTGCGCCGCAGCGCCGTCGACGGTCCGTCGCCGGTGCGCATGGTGCTGCTGCACGGTATGGGCGGCGGCACGAACAATTGGAATGCGCTGGCGCCCCACCTCGACCCGGCCGTGGAGGTGTGGGAGGCGGCGCTGCCGTGGGCCGCCACCGCCGACCCCGCGTGGGCGGTCGAGCGCGACGCGGGGATATGGATACAGCGTGCCCTCGCGCAGTGCCCCGGGGGCACACCCGATGTGGTGGCGGCCCATTCGTTCGCGGCCAACGCGGTGCTGGAACTCATGGATCGGCGCGGCGGTGGCTGGGAACCGGCCACGGTGCTGCTGTCACCGTTCTATCGCGCCGCGGTCAGCGAATTCGAGTGGGACAGTGTGCGGTACTACTTCGACGGCTTCCGCACCATGCTCGACCAGGGTGTCGCCCTGACCCTCGGCGACCGCGTCGACCCCGGCGTGCGCACGGACATGGTCGAGCGCATGTGCGCGTGGATGGGCCCCTACACCTGGCTGCGATTCTTCGACAGCTATCTGCGCACGCCGACGCTGCGCCTGGCCGGGATCACCGCACCCACACTGCTGATCGGCGGCGCGCACGACCCGGGCGCGCTCGCCGCCGGCGTGCACGCGCTGGGTGCCGCCCTGCCCGGTTCGGAAACCGTCATCCTCGACGACGCCGGACATTTCGCGATGTCGGAGCGGCCCGGAGCGGTCGCCGCGGCGGTCAACGACTTCGTGTCCCGCACCGCCGCGCCCGGCGCGCGCCCCCGAGTACGCCATCCCCGGCCGCATCCCGCCGATCCCCCAGGAGTCGCCTCATGACCAGCCAACTGCTCAGCGCGCCCACGCTGCTGCTCGAATCGACCACGCACCACCTGCGCCCACGGTACGAGGGCGCCAACATCTGCACCTGGATCGGCTTCAAACACGTCAACTACCTCGTGGAGGAGGCCGTGCTGGCGCATTTCCGTGAGCTGGGCCGCTCGGCGCGGACGCTGTACGAAAACCACGGGCTGTGCGTGGAATTCGTGGATCTGGACACCCGGATCGGGTCGGCGTTCCATCTGGACGACGAGGTGGTCGCGGAGGTGTCCGCCGCCGGGAAGGCCGCGCCGGACGAACTGCGGTTCGCGGTGGTGCTGCGGCATCGGCGCGACGGCCGCACCGTCCGGGCCGCGAGCGCCACCGTCACCGTGGCGCTGCGTACCGATCAGCGTGGCGGCGCACCGGCGATACCCGTACCCCCGCAGCTGACCCCGTACGTCCGGCCCGATCTACGCCGGACGCTGCCGGATGCCTTGCCGCTGCCCGAGATTCGGCGCGGCTCGCTCGGCCGCGGCGGCGTCGGCGGTGACGAGGTGCTGCGGGAGCTGACCCGCGGCACGAACGGGTTCGCCTGGCGGTGGCGCATTCCCTATCCCTATTGCCATTTCACCGAGCGGCTGCAGATGTCGGGGTATCTGCGGCAGATGGAGGAGGTGGTGGACCTGTTCCTGGACTCGCGCGGTGTCTCGATCAAACGGCTGCTGGACGAGCAGAACTGGATTCCGGTCGTGCCGCGGTCGAACATCTCGATCACCGACGAGGCGCTGATGGAGGAGGAGCTCTACACCGTCTTCACCGTCGAGGACGTCTTCAAGCGCGCCACCTACACCGCGCGGATGGATTGCTACGTGCTGCGCGAGGATGCGTTGGTCCGCACGGCCACCGGCCGGATCACCCACGGCTACGCCGTGATTCGCGACCGCACCGACTGGTCGCTGGTCGACTTCGACGACCGGTTGCTCGCCGCGCTGCGCGGCTGACCGGCACCGCGCCCAGGAGCAGCCGATGACCTCGACACTCGCGATCACCGGATGGTCGGTGATCTCGCCGTACGGGCCGGACGGCGCGGCATTCGCCCGGGGCGTGACCGAGCGGCGCACCGCCCTGCGCCCGCCGCGCGACGGCGAGCATCTGCCCCAGTCACTGATCGGCGTGGTCGACGAGTTCGACACGCGAACGCACTTGGGCCGCAAGGGCACCCGTTCGATGGACCGCGCCACCGGGCTCGCGGTGGCGACGGTCGGGATGATGCTCGACACGCATCCCGTCGACCCGCACGCGGCGGCCGATACCGCCCTGGTCCTCGGCACGACGACCGGCAGCGCGCGATCGATGATGGAGTTCACCCGCGACTCGCTCACCCAGGACAAGCCGTACCACGTGGACCCGTCGCGCTTCCCCAATACCGTGATGAACTGTGCCGCAGGGCAATGCGCCATCTGGCACGGCCTCACCGGACCGAACGCCACGATCTCCAGCGGCCGCGCCACGGTGCTGTCCGCGCTGAACTACGCCCGCCGCCTGCACCGCGGTGGGCATGCCGCGACCGTACTGTGCGGAGCGGTCGAGGAGCTTTCCGAGCAACGCGCCTGGCTGGAATGGCACGGGGCGGCCGATCCGGCGCGGCGATCGCGGCCCCTGGCCGAGGGATGCGCGATATTCCTGCTGGAACCGGCCGAGACCGCGCGAACTCCGGCACTCGCGGAGATACTCGCTGTCGCGTCCCGGCGCGGGGGAGCCGTCCGCGAGGTCGCTCGCACGGCGGTCCATGCCTGCCTGTCTCGGGCGGGGGTGGAGCCGCGTGAGGTGTGGGCGGTGGCGCTCGAGGACGACATCGGCGATGTCCCAGCGGTTTTCGAGGGCCGGCCGCGACTCCTCGCCGTCACCGATCTGGTCGGTGACGTGGGCGCGGTATCGGCCGGTATGCAGCTCGCCGCCACCCTCGTGCACGCGCGCCGCGATGATGCCGCCGGACGGGTGGCGGTGGTCGTGACCGGCGACGACGACGGCACGGTGACCGCGCTGGCGGTGCGGATCGGAGGTCCGCGGTGAGCGCCGCCCGCCGCCCGCGCTGCTATTTCAATCTTCGCAGCCCGTATTCCTGGCTGGCCGTCCACGATCTGGAACACCGGTATCCCGATGTGGCGCAGGCGATCCAGTGGCGACCGTTCTGGGAGCCGGGGCTTCGGGACCAGCAATGGCTGCGCGCGGCGGGCGGGTCGTTCCCGTACTCACCGATGACCAAGGACAAGCATCTCTACATTCTCCAGGACGTCAAACGCCTGGCGACGGACCGGGGTCTCACGGTGCGGTGGCCGGTCGACGTCGACCCGCGGTGGGAGGTGGCGCATCATCCGTATTTCGTCGCGCGCCGATACGGCCGGGACAGGGAGTACGTCCGCGCTCTCGGCCGCGCGAGATGGCAACGGGGCCAGGACATCTGCGATATCGACGTGGTCGCCGCGGTAGCGGGCGAGCTGGGGCTCGCGCCGGACGCGGTGCGCGGTGCGGTGGACGCGGAGACCGTCCGGGAGGAGGCCACCGCCGCGCTGCTGCACCTGGATCGCGACGGGGTGTTCGGGGTGCCGTTCTTCATCGCCGGGCGGGAGAAGTTCTGGGGTATCGACCGGCTGCCGCGCTTCGCCGACGCCGTGCGGTCGGCCGGGGCGGCCGCGGCGCCGCTGACCGACGGCGCCTCCACGGCCATGCCCGGCTTCGACGACGGCCACGCCGGTGGGTGCGGTTGAGCGCGGCCGCCGCGGCTAGGCGGGTTTGACGGCGACGACGCAGCCCGTCCAGGGCTTGAAGAAGGTGAATTCGACGTTCTCCGAACCCAGTTCACGCAGCGGCTCGATGTATCGGCGCGGGTCGATCGCCTGCATCACCGCCGCACGCCGACGGCCGTAGGCGGTGCGTTCCTGCGGGTGCAGGTCGGCGATCAGCAGCCGTCCGCCCGGGCGGACGACCCGATACAACTCGGCGACCGTGGGAATGCGCTCCTCCTCGGGCAGGTGGTGCATGGCGAATGTCGTCGCGACGACGTCGTAGGACCCGTCCGGCGCGTCGATGGATTGCGCGTAGCCGACCCGGAATTCGCAGTTCGGGATGCGGCGGCTCTTCTTCGCCGCGTACCGCACCATCGGCTCGGACGGGTCCAGACCGACCACCCGACCCTGTGGCCCGACGCGTTCGGCGAGCTGCCGGACCAGGAAACCCGGGCCCGCGCCCACGTCCAGGACCTGGTGACCGGCGGCCGCGCCGCTCTTGTCGACCAGGGCGCGGTCCAGCTTGCCGCGACCGCCGAAGAAGAACATCGTGATGATCGAGTTGTAGATCCGTACGTGGGTGACCAGTTCGCCCGCGTACTTGCGCGATGCCGGCGGGACGGCCGGTCTTTCCTGCGACGAACGCGTTTCGTTGGATGACATAGAACAACGATAACCGATCGAGCGCATTCTCAGCGGTCCGGCGAGAAATATTCTCGGTCGATTTTGCGACCAGGCCGTCAGGGCTGAATACCGTTGCGGTGCAGCTGATTTCGGAAGACACAGGAATGCACGTCAACTGCCCGGGAACGCCCGCTCGAGTCGTGTCACAACAATGTTTCCCGCGCTCGACGCCGCGACACACAACGACACCGGCGGGCCGTCCGTCAGACCGGCCGCCACCTGCACCATCGGCTCCAGACATCCGGACCGGGCCGCCACGATCCCCGCCCGCGGCCCCAGCGCCCGCCGCACCGCCCGGCCGACGCTCGAACTGTCGTCCACCACCGCGCGGACCGGCGCCGCGCCATCGCGCACGCCCAGCCGCGCGAGCAGCTCACCGGCGCGGCCGGGGTCGGCCTCGTCCGGCGGCAGGAAGCCCGAGGCCGACCCGCACCGCCCGTACCACCGCGCTCCCCTGGCCGCGGCGAGCCCGGCCGGTTCGACGACCAGCACCACCGATCCCTCTTCCGAGCGCGCGGCGCCCGGCTCGTCCGCGTCCAGCGCAGCCTCCGTGGCGCCCACCAGCATCCACCGCGCCGGTCCCGGCCGCAGCGACAGCGCACCGAGCTGCAGCGCCTCCACCCCGGCGACGTGCGGGCTGGTGAACGTGAGCGTGAAGGCGGTCAGCTCGTGTTCGATGGCGAGCTGACCGGCGACGAGATTGATCGAGAAGAAGGTCGCGGTCATCGGACTGAGTTCGTGCGCACCGGCTTCCACGATCGTCCGGTCCATCTCCGAATGCCACACCGATCCCGCGCTGTTGGTCCCGACGGCCGCCGAACGCAGCGCGGGCGCGCAATCGGGCGGGCCGCCCGCGTCCGCCACCGCCCGCCGCGCCGCGGCCAGCAGGTAGTGACACGCCGGTGGAAAGTACTTGTAGCCGCGTCGGCCGAGTTCACTGCGATAGTCGAACCATGGCCGGCCCGGCGCGCTGCCGCGCGGAACGACCACACCGATGCCGGTGACGACCGGTTCCTCCGGGGCGAGGACCGCGCCGGTCATGCCGCCGCCAGCACGAGCGACACGTTGTTGCCGCCGAAGCCGTAGGCGTTCACCAGGATCGACGGCTGCCGCAGCCGCCGCGCCCGCCGCGGCAGCCACACCCGGCACTGCGGATCCTGTTGCCCGATGGGCGGATTCGGCGGAACGGTACCGTGCTCGAGCATCATGGTCGCCGCCACGGCCGCGAAGGCGCCCGCCGCACCGCCGGTGTGCCCGGTGAGGCCCTTCAAGCTGTAGGTCGGCGTGGTGGGGGCGTGCGCGCCGAGCACCCGCTCCAGGGCGCGCGCCTCGATCGCGTCATTGAGGGTGGTGCCCGTGGCGTGCGGGATGACACAGCCCAGCGCCGCCGCCGGGATGCGCGCCGCCGCCAGGGCCGCGCGCATCGCCCGCTCGATCCGCGTGCCGCCCGGTTCGGGTGCGTTGAGGTGGAAACCGTCACTGCTCCAGGCGCTTCCGGCGAGACGGGCGTAGCTCCGCGCGGCCGGACGGCGGGCGGCCCGCGCGGCGGATTCGACCACCAGCATCGCGGCGCCTTCGCCGAAGATGGTGCCCTGCCGGTCCGCGTCGAACGGCCGGCAGCGGACCGGGTCGACGGCGGCGAGCCGGTTGAAGCAGCCCATCGACGTCCGGTGATAGGTTTCCACCCCGCCCGCCACCACGACATCGGCCTGCCCGGATCGGATGAGCTCCGCGGCGAGGGACAGCGCGTATCCGCCTGCGGCACAGGCGTTGCTGACGCTGATATTGGGACCGCGCGCGGGCAGCCCGGCTCCGACGGCGGCGGCCACGGAAAACGTCGGCGCCCAGGAGTCGGTGTCCGGGAACCCCTCGGTCCGCCACCGCTCGTGCAGCCGCCAGTCACCGAAACCACTGCCCACCACCACGGCTCGCCGGTCCGGATCGGTCTCGGCCGCACCCGCGTCCTCGAGTGCCTGCTCGGCGGCGTCGATCGCCAGGCGCCCGGCGGCGCCGATCGGCAGCTCACCGACCGCGGCGGGTTCGGCGTCGATCGCCCGCTCCGGCACCGCGTACAGTTTGCGGTGCGGCATGCGCGCGTACTCGTCGGAGACCGCCACCGGCTCGCTGACCGCCGCCGCCATCGCCGCCCACAGCGCCTCGACGCCCCGGCCGAAGCACGAGACCGCGCCGAGTCCCGTGATCACGATGTCGTCCATGCGCTACCCCGCCTCGTCGTCGCGTTCGGGTGCCAGGGCCAGCGCCACGAGATCGGCAGTGCCCATGGTGTCGACGGCCGAGTACACGTCCGGGTCCGGCTCGGCGGGCGCGGGTGACTCGGTGCCCGGGGAGAACTGCGCCAGCACGTGCGCGGCGAGCGCGGCCGGAGTCGGATAGTCGAACAGCAGGGTCGGGGAAAGCCGCAGGCCCGTCGTGGAATTCAGGCGATTGCGCAGTTCCACGGCGCTGAGCGAGTCGAAGCCCATGTCCTTGAAGTTCTGGTCGCCGTCGACCGCGGCGGCACTGTGATGGCCGAGCACCAGCGCGATCTCGGTCCGCAGGATGTCGAGAACCACGCGGACGTGGTTGCGGGACGGGGTCTCTCGCAGTCGCCGGGCCAGCCCGGCGACTGCCCGGCCCGGGTCGCGCGGAACCGTGGCGATCAGGTCGGACAGCAACGGCGCCAGTTGCCCGTCCCGTGCGCGGGCACGGAGCGCGCCGGTGTCCAGCCGTGCCGCCACCACGCGATCGGGTCCCTGTTCGAGCGCGGCGTCGAGCAGGGCCAGCGCCTCGGCCGTGGACAGCGCCACCAGTCCGTCGCGCCGCATGCGCGCGGCGTCGACCGCGGCCAGCCGCCCGGCCATGCCACCGGCCTCGCCCCAGGGGCCCCAGGCGATGGACTGGCCCGGCAGGCCCCGCGAACGCCGCCACGCGGCCAGGCCGTCCAGGAAGGCGTTGGCGGCGGCGTAGCTGCCTTGACCGGCGCTGCCGAACACTCCGGCGACGGAGGAGAACAGCACGAAGGCCGACAGCGGCGCGGCGGCGGTCGCCTCGTGCAGCCGCCACGCGCCGTCGACCTTGGGTGCGAGTACCGCGGCGACCCGTTCCGGAGTCAGCGCGCCGACGACGCCGTCGTCGAGAATGCCCGCGGCGTGGACGATCCCGGTCAACGGGTGCTCCGGCGGCACCGCGGCCACCACGTCACGGACCGCGATCGGGTCGGTCACGTCACAGGCCACCGCCTCGGCTACCGCACCCGCGTCGCGCAGGCGCGCCAGCAGTTCCGCGGCGCCCGGCGCGGCCGCGCCCCGCCGGCTGACCAGGATGAGACGCCGTGTCCCCCACCGTGATACCAGGTGCTGCGCGACCGCCGCGCCCAGATCCCCGGTCCCGCCGGTGATCAGGACGGTCCCCTCACACAGTGCGGCCGGGATCGTCAGCACGAGTTTGCCGACCTGCCGCGCGAGGCCGAAGAACCGGAATGCCTCGGGCGCGTCCCGGATATCCCAGCTGCGGGTGGGCAGCGCCCGCAGCGCACCGCTGTCGAACAGTCCGGCGAGTTCGGTGAGCATCGCCCGCAACCGGTCCGGTCCGGCGTCGAACAGGTCGAAGGCCCGGTAGGTGACGCCGGGATATCGCTCGGCGACCGCATCGGCGTCGCGGATGTCGGTCTTGCCCATCTCCACGAACCGGCCGCCACGCGGCAGGAGCCGGAGCGAGGCGTCGACCAGCTCACCGGCCAGGCAGTCCAGGACGACGTCGAATCCCTCGCCGTGTGTCACCGCGGCGAACTTCTCCTCGAATTCGCCGGTGCGGGAGGAGGCGAGGTGCTCGTCGTCGAAGCCCATGTCGCGCAGGGCGTTCCATTTCGGCGGACTGGCGGTGGCGAAGACCTCCGCGCCCCGCCGCCGGGCCAGCTGGACGGCCGCGGCGCCCACGCCGCCGGTCGCGGCGTGAACGAGGACGCGGTCGCCGGGACCGAGTTCGGCCAGATCGGTGAGCGCGTATTCGGCGGTGAGGAATGCCACGCACACGCCGGCGGCCTCGGTGTCCGTCAGGCCCGCCGGGACGGGGACGAGCAGGCGGTGATCGGCCACGACACGCGGCCCGACGCCCTGTTCGACCAGACCCATCACCCGATCGCCGGGCGCGAGGCCGGTTACGCCCGGACCGGTTTCCACCACGACTCCCGACACCTCCGAGCCGATCGGCGTCCCGGTATCGGGGTACATGCCCAGCGCGATCAGGACGTCGCGGAAGTTCAGCCCCGCGGCCCGGACCGCGAGCCGCACCTCGCCGGGACCGAGCGGCCGGGCCAGCTCCGGGAACGGTGTCGAGGCGAGCCCGTCCAGCGCGCCGCCACCGGTCGCCGCGAGACGCCAGGGCCCGGCCGACACCGGCGGAATTGCCAAGTGCCCGAAGTCCCGCACGGCTCGCAGCCGCGCCGCGTGCGGTACACCGTCGCGCACCACCACCCGGGGTTCGCCGGCGCCGAGGATGCCCGCGACGTCGATCTCGCCCGGCGGCACGTCCGCGAGCACCATCCGGCCCGGGTCCTCGGATTGGGCCGAGGCCACCAGGCCCCAGGCGGCCGCACCCGCGGCATCGGTCACCCGGTCGCCCGCCGCTCCCGACGTGACGATCACCAGGGTCCCGGCAGCGAACCGCGGATCGGACAACCAGCGCCGTACCACCTCCAGCACCCGGCCGACGAGCCGGTGGGCGGCCTGCGCGATCGCGGTCTCGGGCGCTGCCGAGCGGCAATCCAGTACGACCGCCGGCGGTATCGCGGCCACGTCGTCGAGGTCCGACCAGTGGACCCAGCGCACCGGTGCCCGATCGACCGATTCGACCGGGATCCACTGTAAGGCGGTGAGCGGCAAGGGTGTCCGGCGGACAGCTTCCGGCGTCTCGGGCATCGGACGCAACCGGACCGCCCCCACGGACAGCACGGTGCGGCCCGATGCGTCGGCACCGTGCAGCGAGTACACATCGTCACCGCCGCGGTGCAGCCACACCCGCGCCACCGAGATCCCCCGCACCGGTACCGCCACGTCCTCCCACGCGAACGGCACCACCGGGGCCTCGCCCGGCTCCCGATCGAGCAGCAGGGCGTGCAGCACCGCGTCCAGCAACACCGGATGAAGTATGAAACCCGCTGCCTCGGTGGCGTTCTCACCGCTCAGCTCGGCCGTAGCGGCGTGGTCGGCCCCACCGGACCACGCGCGGCGCAGGGCCTGCGCGCGGGGGCCGTAGTGGTACCCGAGCTCGGCGAGCCGGTCGTAGGCCGCGTCCGTATCCAGCTCCGTCAGATCCGCAGGTGGCCACGGCGGTGCGGCGCCGGGCCGGGCGTCGGCCTCGGCGCGGAGTACTCCTTCCGCGTGCCGGACCCACTCGCCGTCGACGGCGTCGGCGGCCGAATGGATGCGCACCGCGCGGTCGCCGGTGCCGTCCGGCGCCTGCACCACGACCTGGATCCGGCGTGGCTCGTCTTCGCGGAAAGCCAGTGGCGCAAGCACTGTCAGCTCGCGGATGGCGGCGCACCCGGCCGCCGCGGCGGCGCACAACGCCAGTTCGACGAATCCGGTTCCCGGGAACAGGACCGCGTCGTGCACGCGGTGGTCGGCCAGCCACGGATGGGTGGCGGGTGATATCCGTCCGGTCAGCCGCAGTTCTCCCGGCTCCGGCCCGTCGAGGACCGCGCCCAGCAGCGGATGCTCCGGGCTGCGCAGCCCCAGGCCCGCCGGGTCGCCCCCGTCCGGCATCGGCAGCCAATACCGGCGATGCTGGAAGGCGTACGTGGGCAAGGGAACCCGCCTGGCGCCGGTACCCTCGAACAGCGCCGGCCAGTCGACCGCCTGCCCGGCCGCGAATACCCGCCCCACGCCCTCGAGGAGGGCGCGCGGCTCCGGCCGATCCTTACGCAGCGCCGCGACGATGGTGCCGATCTCCGGCGCCGACTCCGTGATCGCCGCGACCAGGCTCGCGTCCGGACTCACCGCCACGATCCTGGTGACGCCCCGATCCCGCAGCGCCGCAACACCATCGGCGAACCGGACCGTCTCGCGCGCGTGCCGCACCCAGTAGTCGGCCGTTCCGTAGCCGTCCGCGGCCACCGCGCCGGTGACGTTCGAGACGATCGGCAGGCGCGGCGCGCGCACCGTGAGATCGGCCGCCGCCCGGCGGAATTCGTCCAGCATCGGCTCCATCAGCTGCGAATGGAAGGCATGCGAGACGTCGAGCCGTGTCGTCCGCCGCCCTCGCGCGACGAGCCCCGCCGCCACATCGAGCACCCGTTCCTCGACACCCGAAAGCACCACCGACACCGGTGAATTGATCGCCGCGATGCCGACGCCGTCGGCCAGCAGCGGCGGCGCCGCGTCGGCCACGGCCGCCATGGACGCCAGCAGCAGCGCCACCTCGTCCGCGCTCGCCTGCACCGCGACCATCGCACCGCTGCCGGGCAGGTCGTCCATCAAGCGGGCGCGCGCCGCCACCAGCGCCGCCGCGTCCGCGAGCGACAGCACCCCCGCGACGTGCGCGGCCGCGATCTCCCCCACCGAATGGCCCAGCACCACGTCGGGGCGCACTCCCCAGCTCTCGAGCAGCCGGAACAGGGCGACCTCGACGGTGAACAGCCCGGTCTGCGCGTGCAGCGTCCGGGTGAGCGCCGCGGCGTCCGAGCCCCACGCGACATCGGCGACCGCACAGCCGGTATGCCGTTCGATCGCCGCCGACGCGGCATCCCACGCCGCGGCGAAGACCGGATACGCCCGGTACAGCTCGCGGCCCATCCCCGGCCGCTGCGCTCCTTGACCACCGAACACGAACGCGGTCGCACCGGTGACGGCCGCCGCGGTCTCCCCTATCGCCGCCAGACCCGCCAGCAATTCACCCCGGTCGGACCCGAGCACGACCGCGCGATGGTCGAGGGCGGCGCGCCCGGCCAGCGACCGGCCGACCTCCACCGGCAGCGCGTCCGGGTGCGCGGACAACCAGGCCGACAGGCGTTCCACCTGCTGCGCGAGCGCCGGCCGGCTGCGCGCGGAGAGCGCCCACGCGATCACGGGCAGGGCGACCGGCTCCGGCTCCGGCTCGCGCGGCGGTGCCTGTTCGACGATCACGTGCGCGTTGGTGCCCGAGATGCCGAACGACGACACCGCCGCCCGGCGCGGGCGGCCCGTGTCCGGCCACGGCTGCGGTTCGGTCAGCACCGCGACATGACCGGTGTCCCACTCGACGTGCGGGCTGGGCCGGTCCACGTGCAGCGTGCGCGGCAGCACACCGTGCCGCATCGCCTGGACCATCTTGATCACCCCGGCCACACCCGCCGCGGCCTGAGTGTGGCCCAGATTCGATTTGATCGACCCCAGCCACAGCGGCGGTCCCGACCGGTCGCGCTGCCCGTAGGTCGCCAGCACGGCCTGGGCCTCGATCGGGTCGCCGAGGGTGGTGCCGGTGCCGTGCGCCTCCACGGCGTCCACGTCGGTCACCGTGAGACCGGCGTTCGCGAGCGCCGCGCGGATGACCCGCTGCTGCGCGGGACCGTTCGGGGCGGTCAGCCCGTTGCTGGCCCCGTCCTGGTTCACCGCCGAGCCCCGGAGCACGGCCAGCACCTCGTGGCCGTGCCGTTCGGCGTCCGAAAGCCGTTCCAGCACCAGCATTCCCACGCCCTCCGCCCAGCCGACGCCGTCGGCCGCCGCGGCGAAGGATTTGCACCGGCCGTCCGGCGAGACACCGCGCTGCCGGGAGAATTCCACGAACATCCACGGCGTGGCCATGACCGTCACCCCGCCCGCGAGCGCGAGCGCGGTCTCCCCCGCACGCAGCGACTGGACGGCCTGGTGCAGGGTGACCAGCGAGGAGGAGCAGCCGGTGTCCACCGTCACGGCCGGTCCCGCCAGGCCGAGGAAGTACGAGACGCGGCCGGATGCGACACTTCCGGCGCTGCCGGTCAGCAGGTAGCCCTCCGCGCCCGCCGCGGTCCGCGCGCCGCCGGAGAATCGGGAACCGTAGTCGCCGTGCATGATCCCGATGAAGGCCCCGGTATCGCTGTCCCGCAGCGACTTCGGGTCGATGCCCGCGGATTCCAGCGCCTCCCAGGTCACTTCGAGCAACAGCCGCTGCTGCGGATCGGTGGCCAGCGTCTCGCGCGGGGACATGCCGAACAGGCCCGCGTCGAATTCGCCAGCCCCGTAGAGGAACCCGCCCTGGCGCACCGTCGACCGGCCCACCGCGTCCGGATCCGGGTCGAACAGGTTGGCCAGGTCCCAGCCGCGGTCGGACGGGAAGTCCCCCACCGCGTCGCGGCCGTCGGCGACCAAGCGCCACAGGTCTTCCGGCGACCCGACATCCCCGGGATAGCGGCAGCCCATTCCGACGATGGCGATGGGCTCGGACCGGGCGGCCCGCAGCGCCGCGAGTTCGCTGTGCAGGCGCTCGTTGTCCTTCGCGGCGACGCGGAGCGCTTCGAGGAGCCGGTCTTGCGGCGCGGTCATGGTGACACCCTCCGTCGATGGGTCGAGTGCGCGCGGTCAGGAACCGCTGTCGGACTGCAGGATGTGGCGGATGAGCGCCTCCTGATCCATCTCGTCGATCCGGACGGCGCCGCGCTGCGCCACCGCCTGCCGCTGCTCGGCTGCCAGACCCACGAGCGTGTCGAGAATGCCCGCGGCCCGGAACCGCTCGATCGGCACCGACCGCAACGCCCGGCGCAGGGCGTCGTCGTCGACCACCGGCTCCGAGCGGGCGGGGGTGCTCGGGCCGAGTTGCTCGGCCAGATGCGCGGCCAGCGCGCTCGGTGTCGGGTAGTCGAAGACGGCGGTGGTCGAAAGGCGCAGGCCGGTCACGTTCTTGATGCGGTTGCGCACTTCCACCGCGCTCAGCGAGTCGAACCCCATCTCCTCGAATTTCTGGCCGGGATCGATCGCGCCGGATCCGCTGTGGCCCAGCACGATCGCGATCTCGGCCCGGACCGCGTCGAGCACCAGGCGCTGCCGCTCGGGTTCGGGGGTGCGCCGCAGACGCTGTGCGAGTTCGCCACCGGAGCGGACCGGTGCGCGCGCGGGCACCAGCCCGCCGAGTATCGGCGGGAGCTGCCCGGCGTGTGCCTGCGCGCGCAGGACGGCCGGGTCGAAGGGGGCGGCCAGCACGGCCGCGGCGCCGGTGCGCACGGCGGCATCGAACATGGCCAGGCCTTCGGCGGTGGACATCGCCACCAGCCCGTCCCGCTCGACGCGGGCCAGATCGAGGTCGCCGAGCCGCTCGGTCATGCCGCCGTCCTGCTGCCACAATCCCCACGCGATCGACTGCGCGGCCAGGCCCCGGGCGCGCCGCCATACGGCCAGGGCGTCGAGGAAGGTGTTGGCGGCGGCGTAGTTCGCCTGTCCCGGGCCGCCGAGCACACCGGCCTCCGACGAGAACAGCACGAACAGCCGCAGATCCAGGTCCCGCGTCGCCTCGTGCAGCCGCCAGGCGCCGACGGCCTTCGGCGCGAGCACCGCCTCCAGCTGTTGCGGCGACAACGCACCGACGAGACCGTTCGCCGCGACGCCCGCGGCGTGCACGATACCGGCCAGCGGATGCTCGGGAGCGACTCTCGTGATCAGCTCGCGGACCGCGACCGGATCGGAGACGTCGCACGCGGCCACGTCCACCACCGCGCCGGTATCCTCCAGGCGCCGAACGAGTTCCGTCGCGCCCGGCGCCGCGGTTCCGCGCCGGCTCGCCAGCAGCAGTCGCCGCGCACCCCAGTGCTCGGCCAGGTGGCGGGCCAGCACCGCACCCAATCCGCCGGTGCCGCCGGTGATCAGCACCGTGCCGTCCCGCAGGTCCGGTGGCGGTGCGGTCGAGTCGCCGGGCAGGCGCGTCACCCGCGGCACGTGGGCGGCCCCGTCACGCAGCAGGACCTGCGGTTCGCCGGGCGCGAGGACAGCCTCCACATCGATGTCGCCGGACGGCACGTCGGCCAGCACGATGCGGCCCGGATCCTCCGACTGCGCCGAGCGCACCAGTCCCCACACCGCCGCCGCGGCGAGGTCGCGCACGTTCTCGCCCACCGCGCCGCCGGTGGCGATCACGAGGGTGCTCGACGCGTACCGGTCCTCGGACAACCAGGCCCGCACCACGGCGAGCACGCCGGATACCTTCTCGCGCAAGGATTCCGGGACGTCCGCGGCGGGCTCGCCGGACCGGCAGTCCAGCAGCACCACGGGCGGAACCTGTGGCAGCCGCGCGACCTCGGGCCAGTGCGCCCACGGCCGAGCGGCCCGGCCGACGGCCGCCTCCGCGGGCACCCACCGCACTTCGGCCAGCCGGTCCCGGGCGTCCGCGGCGCCCAGTTGCTCCGCCGAGATCGGACGCCATCGCAACGTGCCGACCGTCAGCACCACCCGGCCCGACTCGTCGGTGCCCACCAGCGAGACCGCGTCGGCTCCGGTGAATGTCATGCGCACGCGCACCGCGGGCACACCCGGTTCGACGACCGAGACGTCCTCCCACCCGAACGGCAGCAGCACGTCGCCGGCGCCGCGGTCGGCCAGGAACGCGTGCAGCAGCGCGTGCAGGGCGGCGTCCAGCAGGGCCGGGTGTAGCGCGAAATCGGCTGCCTCACCGCGCATTTCGGCAGGCAGCGCGGCCTCTCCGAAGATCTCGCCGGAGCGCCGCCAGGCGCCGGTCAGCCCGCGGAACGACGGCCCGTACTCGAACCCCCACTCGGCCAGGCGGGCGTATCCGTCCGCTGTCTCGATCGGGTCGGCCGCGGCCGGGGGCCATCGGCCCGACTCGCCCGGGTCGGGTGCCGCCGCGCGCTCCCGCGCGAGCACGCCCTGGGCGTGAGTGGTCCAGTTCTGCCCGTGCGCCGCCCGCGAATGCACCGAGATCGTCCGCTCGCCCGCCTCGTCCGGCGCACCGACCAGTACCTGCACCTGCCGCGGCGCGTCGTCCGGGAACACCAGTGGCACTTGCAGCGTCAGCTCCCGCACGGTCGCGCATCCGGCCTCCGCGGCGGCGCGCAGCGCCAATTCGAGGAATCCGGTGCCCGGCAGCAGCACGGTCGCACCGACCACATGGTCGCGCAGCCAACCGGGCGAGTCGGGCGCGAGCCGGCCGGTGAGCGTGAAGCCCGCCGAATCCGGGTGCGGCACCACCGCGCCCAGCATCGGATGGGCGGCAGCGTCCAGTCCGGCCGCGGCGGTGTCGCCCGGTCGGGCTCCGGCGTCGGCGAGCCAGTACCGGCCGGTGGCGAACGCGTAGGTGGGCAGCGGCACCCGTCGCGCTCCGGTGCCGTCGAAGACCGCCTTCCACCGGACGTCCGCACCGGCTTCGAACACCGTGCCCACGGCCGCGAGCACAGCCTCGGCCTCCGGCCGCTGCCGCCGCAGCGTGGGGACGGCGACGACATCCGGGCGCCGCACCGATTCCTGGACCGCCGCGGCCGAACCGGCGTCCGGCCCGAGCTCGAGGAACCTGGTCACCCCGGCGTCCTCGAGGAATCGGATGCCGTCGGCGAAACGCACCGGTTCCCGGGCGTGGCGGACCCAGTATCGCGCGGACCCGTAATCCGCATCGGCCGGTGCGCCGGTCACATTCGACACCAGCGGGATCCTCGGCGGCCTCGGCGTCAGATGCGCCGCGGCCCGCTCGAACTCGGCGAGTATCGGTTCCATCGACTCGGAGTGGAAGGCGTGCGACACGGCGAGGCTCCTGGTGCGGAAACCCTGCTCCCGCAACCAGATCACGACCTGCTGCACGGCGTGGTCGACACCGGAGACCACCACCGCTCGGGGCCCGTTCACCGCGGCGATATCCACGCCGTCGCCCACGAACGGGCGTACCTCGGATTCCGCGGCCCGCACCGCCACCATCGACCCGCCCGGCGGCAGCGACCGCATCAGGCGGCCCCGGACCGCGACCAGCCCGGCCGCCTCGTCGAGGGTCAGTACTCCCGCCACGTGCGCGGCGGCGATCTCGCCCACCGAGTGCCCCATCACCAGGTCCGGTGTCACACCCCAGGTTTCGAGCAGCCGGTACAGCGCCACCTCGACCGCGAACAGCGACGCTTGGGCCTGGTCGGTGCGCTCCAGGTCCGCCGCGCTCGAACCCCACACGACGCCCTGGGTCGGAAGATCGTGAGCCGCCAGCGCGGCCGTCACCTCGTCCCACGCCGTGGCGAACGCCGGAAACGCCTCGTACAGTTCGCGTCCCATGCCGAGTCGCTGCGCTCCCTGCCCGGCGAAGACGAACGCCGTCTTGCCCGCCACCGGACCGGGGCCCGCGCTGCCGACCCCCGCCAGCTTCGCGAGCAGCGTGTCGCGGTCGGCACCGGTCACCACCGCGCGGTGCTCGAACACCGTCCGGTGCGCCAGCGACCAGCCGACCGACGCCGGGTCCGAATCGGCTCGCGCGGTGAGGAATTCGCGCAGCCTGTGCGCCTGTGCGGCCAGCGCCTCCGGGCCGGGACCCGAGACCACCCACGCCGTCGCCCGCGAGGGTGTCGGCGGCGGCTCCGCGACCGGATCGGCCGGGGGCGCCTGCTCGACGATCACGTGCGCGTTCGTGCCGCTGATGCCGAACGCCGACACACTCGCCCGCCACGGGCGGTCCACGACGGGCCAGGGCCGGGCTCCGGTCAGCAGTTCGACCGCACCCGCGGACCAATCCACGTGCGGCGACGGCTCGTCCACGTGCACGGTGCGCGGCAGCACCCCGTGCCGCAGCGCCAGCACCATCTTGATGACACCCGCTACGCCCGCCGCGGCCTGGGTGTGACCCAGATTCGATTTGACCGAGCCCAGCCACAGCGGCCTACCCGCCGGTCGCCGCTGCCCGTAGGTCGCCAGTAGCGCCTGTGCCTCGACCGGGTCGCCGAGCGTCGTGCCGGTGCCGTGCGCCTCGACCGCGTCCACCTCCGTGGCGTCCAGGCCCGACGCGGCCAGCGCCGCGCGCACCACCCGCTGCTGCGCGGGCCCGTTCGGGGCGGTCAGGCCGTTGGACGCGCCGTCCGAGTTGACGGCCGAGCCGCGGACGACCGCGAGCACCGCGTGCCCGTGGCGGTGTGCGTCCGAAAGCCGCTCCAGCACAAGCACACCCACGCCCTCCGACCAGCCCACGCCGTCGGCCGCGGCGGCGAACGACTTGCAGCGGCCGTCCGGCGCCAGGCCGCGCTGCCGGGAGAACTCCAGGAACAGCCACGGCGAACCCATCACCGTCACCCCGCCCACCAGCGCCAGCCCACACTCGCCGGACCGCAGCGACCGACCGGCCTGATGCAGCGCCACCAGCGACGAGGAGCACGCCGTGTCGACCGAGATCGTCGGCCCGTGCGACCCCAGGAAGTACGCGATCCGGCCCGAGGCCACGCTCAGCGCGCTGCCCGTCAGCCGATAGCCTTCGCTGTCGCCGCCGGAGGCGTGCAGCCGGGGCCCGTAGTCCTGGCCGTATATCCCGACGAAGACCCCGGTGTCGCTGCCGCGCAACGACTTCGGATCGATGCCCGCGGTCTCGAGCGCCTCCCACGACACCTCGAGCAGCTGCCGCTGCTGCGGATCCATGCCGGTCGCCTCGCGCGGGCTGACCCCGAAGAAGCGCGCGTCGAATTCCGCGGCCCCGTCGAGAAATCCGCCCCGCCGCACCGCGGATTTGCCTCGCGCGTCGGGGTCCGGGTCGAACAGCCCGTCCAGATCCCAGCCGCGATCCGTTGGGAAGTCGCCGACCACATCGCGCCCCTCGGTGAGGACCTCCCACAGCTGTTCGGGTGATCGGATGCCGCCGGGGAACCGGCAGGCCATCCCGACGATCGCGAGCGGCTCGTCGGTCACCACCGCGGCGTACGCGCGGGCCGTATCCGCTTCGCCCGCGACCAGATTCGCGATGCGCCGCCCCAGTTCGGCCGGGGTGGGGTAGTCGAACACGGCGCTGGACGGCAACGGCACGCCGATGCGTGCGCTGAGCCTGGTGACCAGGTCGACGGCCGTCGCCGAGGCCAGGCCCGCGGCCTTGAACGGCCGCTCGGGCACGATCGCGTCGGTGTCGGGATGTCCGAGCAGGCTCGCCGCCTCGCGGCACACGATGCCGATGTAGTCGTCCGGTTCGGCTGGTGCGGTTTCCTCCGGCGCGATCCGGGGCCCGGTTGCCGCCGGGGCGGGCGCGGGCGCCGCCGCCGACGTGTCCGGCCAGTACCGCCGCCGTTGGAATGCATACGGCGGCAATTCGATTCGCCGCCCCCTTCCGGCCGTCGCGGCGAGCGCGCCCGGCCAGTCGACACCGCCGCCACCGACGAACACCCGCGCCGCCGACTCCAGCAGCCGGCCGAGCCCGCCCTCCGCACGCGACAGCGACCCGACGGCCGAGACCCCGAGGGTCACCGACTCCGCCACGATGTCCTGCACACTGCCCACCAGGACCGGGTGCGGGCTCGACTCGAGAAACACCCGATGCCCCTCGCCCAGCAGCGTGGCGACGGCCGCGTCGAATCGCACCGGCTCCCGGAGGTTCCGGAACCAGTACGCCGCACCGAGTTCGGCGCCGTCGAGCCGCCGGTTCTCGACGGTGGAATGGAACGGCACCGTTCCCGGGCGCGGGTCGACGCCGTCCAGCTCCGCGAGCAGCCGGTCTCGGACGGCGTCGACGTGCTCGCTGTGCGAGCCGTACCCGACCGGCAGCAGCTGGGTACGGATTCGCGCGGCGGCACATTCGCGTGCCAAGGCGGTCAGGGCGGTCACCGCGCCGCTCACCACCACCTGGCGCGGACCGTTGACCGCGGCTATCTCGAGCTCGCGGCCGTCCAGGCGCCGCCGCAGCCGCGCCTCGGACTCCGCGACCGACAGCATGCCGCCACCGCGCGGCAACCGCTGCAGCAGAGCCGATCTGCGCGCCACCACCCGCGCCGCGTCGGCCAGGGACAAGATGCCCGCCACATGCGCCGCGGCGATCTCACCCTGGGAGTGCCCGATCACCACCGCGGGTTCGACACCCCACGATCGCCACACCGCCGCGAGCGAGACCATCATCGAGAACAATGCCGGTTGCAGCACATCGTCGCGCTCGGCGGTCGATTCCTCGGCGCGCCCGGCCAGCACGTCGAGCAGCGACCAGTCGGCGAGCGGCCGGAACGCCTCGTGGCAGCGGGCGATCGAGTCCGCGAACACCGGTGAGGTCGCCAGCAATGCGCGCGCCATGCCGAGCCACTGCGAACCCTGTCCGGGAAATACGAACACCGCGCCGGACGCCCGCGCCGGGCGGGCGGCGGTGACGACCGTCTCGCCGGGCTCCCCGGCGGCCATGCCGCGCAGTGCCGCGGCCAACTCGTTGCGGTCCGCGCCCAGCACCACCGCGCGATGCTCGAAGGCCGTCCGGGTGGTGGCCAGCGACCAGCCGATATCCACCGGATCCGGTCCCGGCGCGCCGTCGACGACCTCGAGCAACCGGGCCGCCTGTCCGCGCAGGGCGGTGGCCGATCGCGCGGACAGCGGCCAGGCGATCGGCGCGCCGCGCCGACGCCGCGCGGGCGGCTCGGGCGCGCCCACCGGTTCCGGCGCGGACAGCACCAGGTGGCAGTTCGTCCCGCCGATGCCGAACGCGCTGACGCCCGCCACCCGCGCCCGATCGTGGTCGGGCCAGTCGCCGAGCCGGTCCTGGACCCGCAGGTGCCACTGCGCCATGGGAATTCGGGGATTGGGTTCGGCGTAGTTCAGGCTCGCCGGGATTCGGCCGTGCTCGAGCGCCAGCACCGTCTTGATCATCCCGAGGACACCGGCCGCGCCCTCGAGATGCCCGATATTGGTCTTGACCGAGCCGACCCGCAGCGGTGTCGCCGCGGTACGTCCGGCGCCGAGCACCCGCGCGAGCGCGGCCGCCTCGACCGGGTCCCCGACTCGCGTTCCGGTACCGTGCAATTCGACGTAACCGACCCGATCCGGTGCTATGCCCGCGCGCGCGTAGGCCGCCCGCAGCACCTCGGCCTGCCCGTCGATGCTCGGCGTGGTCAGGCCGAGGGTGGCCCCGTCGTTGTTGACCGCGCCGCCCCGGACCACGGCGCGAATCGGGTCGCCGTCGCGTATCGCCGCCGACAGCGGCTTCAACACGACGATGCCGCCGCCCTCCCCCCGCACGAACCCGTCGGCGCGGGAATCGAAGGTGTGGCACCGGCCGCGGGCCGACAGCGCGCCGAGCCGCTCCAGCGACAGCCCGGTCTCGGAGAGCAGGTTCAGGTGCACACCGCCCGCGATCGCGTGGTCGCAGCCGCCCGACCGCAGGCTCTCGCACGCCAGCTGCACGGCGACCAGCGACGACGACTGCGCGGAATCGACGGCCAGGCTCGGCCCGCCCAGACCGAGGGCATACGACACCCGGTTCGCGATCAGCCCGCGACTGGTGCCGGTGAGTGTGTGCGCCCCGACCGCGGTGTCGCCGAGCCTCGACAGAACCGTCGCGAAGTCACCGCCCGAGGCGCCGACGAAAACCCCGGTCCGCCCGCCCCGCAGACGATCCGGCACGATGCCCGCCGACTCGAGGGCCTCCCAGCTCAGTTCCAGGGCCAAGCGCTGCTGCGGGTCGGTCGCCGCGGCCTCGCGCGGCGACATCCCGAAGAAGTCCGCGTCGAACTCCGCGGCGTCGGGCAGGTAGGACCCGCGGCGCAGGCCGGGCGGCAGCGGCGCGGCGCCGGACCGGCGATCGGCCGGTGTGTCGCCGAGGGTGTCGCGGCCGTCCACCAGCAACCGCCAGAACTCCTGCGGCGTCCGGGCGCGCGGCACCCGGCACGCCATACCGATCACGGCGATGTCGTCGCGGTCGGTCACCGGCGTCGCGGCAGTAGTGGTCTCCATCGCCTCGCGCTCCCCGGGTCGTGAGTGGGCACCGGGCCGGTCCCCCAATGAACAATATCCGATCGGCGGAAGAATGTGATCCCTTCTTCGGCGGCGGCGCGGCGACATTGTCGGATCGACACGGACCGATTGCGTCAATACCCTTGCGGTACAATGGCTTCCGTGGCCGACGAGCGGTTCCGGACCGAGCATTTGCGCGCACGGGCACCCGCGCACCGGCATCCGCATCTATGATGCCGACAATGCATTCTTCGGAGGCAGGCGAGCAATCTTCGGTCCCGGTCCGGCGAAGGGAAGGTCACCCTGATGGCACTACGTCCCGAGCACCTGCGGTCGATCCGCGAGTTCGTCGCCGAGGAGCTGACACCTCAGCAGGAGTACCTGGACTCGTTCGCCGACGCGCCGTTGCCCCTGTACGAGCGGTTCCACAAGACCGGACTGGCGAACTGGTGGCTCGCGCAGGATCTCGGCGGCCTCGGCCTCGGCCTCGCCGACAGCGTCGACATCGTGTCCGAACTGGCGTACGGGGACGCGGGCGCGGCGTTCACCCTGTTCGTGTCGATCCTCGGCACCAGCATCGTGGAGCTGTACGGCTCGCCGGACCTGCGCACCACCTACCTCGAACCGATGGCCCGCAACGGCACGTTCTGCGCCACCGTCGGCAGCGAGGAGGAGGCGGGCAGCGAACTGTCGCGGATCACCACCACCGCCACGCGGCACGGCGACGAGGTCGTACTCACCGGCGAGAAGTACTTCTCCACCAATGCCGGGTTCGCCGATTTCGCCATTGTCGTCGCCCGCTCCGAGGAGGCCGCCGACGGATACCTCGCCGTGCTGGTACCACGCGACACTCCGGGGTTGCGGGTGGTGCGGCGCTGGGAAATGATCGGCCTCCGGTCGTCGGGCACCTATCAGCTGAGCCTGCGGGACTGCCGGGTGCCGGCGGCGAATGTGCTCGCGGGACACGGATTACGACTGCTGGAGTTCGGCCTCAATGCCAGCCGGATCCTCATCGCCGCGACCGCGGTCGGCATCGCCCGCCGCATCCGCGACCTGAGCATGGAGTACGGCAGGCACAAACACGTCCGCGGTGAACCGCTCACCGCCAATGCGGTCTTCGCCGCCAAGCTCGGCCAGATGGAAACCTGGATCGAGGTGATGCGCAATCAGTGCCTGGCCGCCGCGCGCGAATACGACACGCTCATGGCGACCCCGGACGCGGCGGCCGAATTCCGCCGCCGGGGCTCGCTGCGCTCGGCCTTGACGACCAAGCTGTTCTGCGGCCAGACCGGCTGGTCGATCGCCGGCACGGGCTCGGAGATGTTCGGCGGCCTGGGCTACACCACCGGATCGAACATCGGCAAGCTGGTCCGCGACATGCGCTATATCGCAATCGTCGAAGGCGGCGAGGACGTCCTGCGCGACATTGTGTACAGCCGGTACGTGGTCCCGCCGACCAAACGGATCTGAGATACGGAGGCACATTGCAAAGAATTTTCAGCTGCCGTGGGCCGTGACGAAACGGCAACAACGCCACTTCGCTTTCGCCACAGCGGGGTAGCGCCGTGGCAACGTCGCGCGATTAACGAAGCAGTCCCCGAGACCCGATGATTATCCGCACTTGCCGTCCACATTTCCCCCGCATTGCGGACCATCGGCCCTCGCACCGGTCACCCCGGCGATGTGAGGTGCACCGCAATCCGCGGCCCGGGGATCGGGAGCGGAACGACGAGATTCTTCGTCGATCGGCTCGGGCCGGTTGCATTTCGACAATGCGCGCGTTTACCATGTCCTGCACAAGGGTGTCCAACCTCCGTGAAAGGACTCTGGTGGCAAAAAAAGTCATCACAAAGACTGTCGTTACCGACGATTTCGACGGGAACGAAATCCAGGATGGGCACGCTCTCGAGGTCAAGATCAGCATCGCAGGCGCGGAGTACCGGTTGGATCTGCGCCCGGAGAACGTCGACAAGTTCCGCGCGCACATCCGCAAATGGCTCGAGGCCGCCCAGTCCGGTGGCGCGGAGCCGGAGGCACCCGCCGAGCGCCGCGCCGCCCCCGCACGGCGCACCGGCCGGCCGACCACCAAGCGCGGCAGCCGCCGCAAGGGCCCGTCGCCGCGGCGGCCGCGGGAGGAGATCCAGGCCGTCCGCGAGTGGGCGCTCGCGCACGGGTTCGAGGTCTCGCCGCGCGGGCGCATCTCCAACGAGGTACACGACGCTTTCAAGGCCGCGCACTGAGCGCGAGCATTCGTCATTTTCGGACATTTCCGATTATTCGGGCACCGAGAACGGTGCTCCGTACCGGGCGACGTGGGCGACCAGGGGCATCGGCGAGCCGATGCCCCTGAAACTGACGGCACCCGCGCGGTCCGTCGCCGCGCTCGGAACCTGAGCTTCGTCGTCGCGAGCCGGCGACCGCAACCACCAGCGCCACAACGTATTTCGCCGATCACGCGGGGCCCGGCCGCGGTCGTCGGACCGGCGGTCCACGGCCGTAGTGAGCCGCCACAGAACGTTGACAGGGCCTTCGTACGCAGGCATCATCTCCCTAACCACACCAGTCCGTTTCCGAGGAGCCCGCGGAGCCGACACAGCATTGTGTAGGCAACCCACCGATGCGTCCCGAATGGACCCACACCCTTGGTTTACTGCCATATGTACGACGTATATGATCGAGTTCTGACCTTTGCGGGGGGAGCAAGCATTGCGCAATCAATCATCTTCGCGCCGGGACGAAGTGGTAGCCAAGGTCAGGCAAATCGCAATCAACACACTTCTCGGCCTCGGGGTGATCGTCGCACCGGCCGCCTCGCTGGAACTGGTGGCGGTCGACGGCACCCGGTATTACTTGAAGACATTATTGTCCAAGTGCCAGCAGGAGCCCGACACCCGGTGGCCGCACATCGTCTACGACCACTTCACCGCCGCCGGCGTCTGCGCACCGCCCCAGCCCGCCCGGGATCCGGTCGCCGACCACATTCGCGTCCAGGTGGCGCCGCCCCACACCGCCGGTCAGCGTAGCCCGAAGCTGTTGCACGCCAAGCCGATTGCCTCCGATATCGACACGGCGGTGCCGCTGGCGGGGTTACTCCTGCACCCCTCCGGCCCCGAGCCGAGCACCGGCGAGACCGCCGTGGGCGGCCGGGATGCCGAGGAGTTGTGGACCCTCGCCTCGGCCAATACCGCGGCCGAGCCGATCGATCATCGAAACAGGTTGGAACGCAACGATATCGTCATCGATGTGCTGGAAGGTGAATCGCCGTTCGTCGCGTCGAAGATCGCCGTCATGTCCTACCTGGTCACCAGCGAGATCGGCCCGGCGCCCTACGGGGTGCTGATCGCCATCCCCGATCAGCACATGATCGCATTCCACCGATTGAGCAGCGCGGCAAACGCGTTGTTCACCGGCTACCTGCTGATCGACTTCGCCGGTCATTTCGCCGAGCGCGGCCGCGCGCCGGTGTCGCGAGAGATTTTCTACTGGTACGACGGGCAAATGCAGCAGCTGACCCGCACCGACCGCAAGGGCGTCACCGATCTGCACATCACCGGCGCGTTCGAGCAGGTGTATCGCGAGATGCCCTGAGCGGCGGCGGTCAGCTCCCCGCCGGGCCGCCGGGGAGCCGCTCCCCGAACGCCCGGGCGTAGATGTCCTCGCCGTGGCTGGTGGCCTCGGGGGCGCCCGCGGCCACCCGATAGGTGCGCCGGCAGTCGGAAGCGCGCTGGGCCCGCAGGAACAGATCGGTGTCCCGCCCGCCGGCGTGCCGCTGCCGGACGAGTCGTAGAGATGGGTCGCCAGAACGACCTTCGCGCCGGAGTCGAGCAGGGCCGACATGATCGGGTCGGCGATCGCCGCGGCCTCGCGGTCGTCGGTGGAGGCGAAAGGCTCGTTGCACAGCAGCATTCCGCCCGGCCGCAGGACCTCGGTGACCTCTCGCATGCGGGTCAGTTCCTCGTCCAGCCGCCCGTGTTCCATATCCGGATCCTCGGCGCGCACGAAATGCGTGAACACACCGTTGCGCAGGTCCGCGGTGAAGGCAGAGGCCGTGACGAACATACCGGCCTGCATCATCAGCCGTGCCGTGCCGACGCTGCGCAGGAAGGTCGACTTGCCGCCGCTGTTCGCGCCGCTGACCACGAAGAATGTCACCCCGGCCGCATCCACGTCGTTGCCGACCACGCGGTCCGACGCCAGGCACAGCGCGGCGTCGCGCAGGTCGTCGCACCGCAATGTCGGTGTGCCCGGCACCGGTACCGGATAGCAGATCGGCGTGCGCGTCCGGCCGAGCCGTTCTCGCAGATTCAGGCAGCCGAGGTAGAAGGCCAGCTCGGTGCGCAGGTACCGGAAGAAGTCCTGCACATTGTCGGTCGCTCCCGCGACCATGCTCATCACCTCCGGTCCCGGCTCCGCGAGTTCGTCCAAGAATGTCACGTACAATGCGGCGGCGCCGCGATCGACAATTCGGCGTACCACGTCGCCGCCGATCCGCAGCGCGTCGGCGGCCGCTGTGGTGCTGAAGCTTTCGTTCAGGAAACGATGCTGTGCGGGGTGACGGCAGCCATGATGTCGCGCATCCGCAGCAGTTCCTGCGCCAGTGCGCCGTCCGGATCGCTGATGTCGTCGTCGTGGACGAAATTGCGTGAACAATGCGTCCGGCAGCGGCGCTCGCGCCCGGGTGCCGGGCACCGGGCAGCCCAGCGCGGCCAGATGGAACAATTGCCCGAACGCCCGGGCGAAGGTGCTCTTGCCACCCTGGTCGGGGCCGGTGACGACGATGATCCGCTCCCGTCCCGGGAGCCGGAAATCGTTGCGCACCACAGTGCCCGACTTGCCGGCCAGCCGGACGGCCGGCGCGGCGTCATAGGTGTCCTCGGCGTGGATATCGGCGAACTCCGTGGTGACCTCGGGATAGCAGAACGGGGTCCCGTGTTCGGCGAGTTCGCGGACGAATCGAAGATAGTCGAGATAGAACCGCAGTTCGGCGTCGAATCGCGCGACCGCGGGCGCGATGAAATCGCGATGCCGTTCGGCGTGCTGTTCGAGCCTGCGGAACGCCCGGGGATGCTGTCCGGCGGCCAGCTCTCGATACGGCGCCGCGCCGACATGGTCGTGCAGCCAGTCGCGCAAACCGTTGGAACGCGACGGCAATGCGGCCAGCGCGCCGTCCAGCTCTTCGAGCGTCCGGCAGTAGACCGCCTCGTGCGCGCTTGCGCCTGTGGCCGTGAAGATTTGGTCAAGATTCAAATCGGTGCGGACATGCGGCGCTGTGTCGACCGCGTACGTTTCGTCGCCACCTCTCCACAGAATGCTCCGGAACTCGGCCAACGCTGCCCTCCCGACGGATGCCCCCAAACATAGCACGCACCCCACCGGCCCTCGGCGGCAAACGTGAACAATGCGCGGACCGGGCGGCGATCATTTCTCCGACCGGCCTGGCGCGGACCGATCGTCGGCGATACGACACTATGGGCGTATGACAGATATGCCTTCCATGTTCACGATCGACGACGACGGGCGGTACCTCCCGCAGAGCTGGGCGTACGGTCGGTGGGGGGCGGACATGCTCAGCGGCCCGGCGATCTGCGCCGCGGCGGCCCGCTCGCTCGAACGCGAGCACGGCCTGGCCGATTTCGTGCCGGTACGGTTCACCATCGATATGTTCAAGGCGGCCAAGGGCGCTCCGCTCGAGGTGCACACCGAGGTCGTGCGTTCCGGCCGGCGCATCCATATCGCCGCGGCCCGGGTGCGTCAGGGCGATGTCGAGGTGGCCGAGGCTCGTCTGGTGCAGTTGCGGGCCGCCGACGCGCCGCCCGGTGTCGAATGGCATTCCGAGCATCCGTTCGATCCGCCCGCCGACGCGGGCGTCGACTGGTGGTACCGCAGCGACCACGACTGGTCCACCGTCCTGGCCGACCACCAGAACTCCGGCCGCAAGAGCCTGTGGGCGGTCCCGCTGGGCGCGGTCGAGGGCGAGGAGCGCAGTCCCTTCGTGCAGGCCGTGGTCGCCGCGGAATCCACGAGCCTGGTGACCAATTGGGGTTCGCGGGGGATCGGCTACATCAACGCCGACCTCACCGTGGCGCTCGACCGCGTCCCCGTCGGCGACCGCATCGGCCTGCACGCCGAAACGCATCTGACGAGCAACGGCATCTCGGTCGGCACGGCCACCCTGTTCGACTCCCGCGGCCCCCTCGGCACCGGCATGGTCACCGCGGTCGCCAACGCCGCCGCGCAGATCGACTTCAGTCGTTCCTGACCGGCGCCACAGCGTCCCGCCGTGGCGGAGGTCACCCGGCGTGGCAGGAAAACCGCAGGCGAGGGCAGAATGAAGCGCGTGAGAGCCTGGCAGCCGATCCCCCATACCGACGATCGCTCCCCCGCGGACACGGGTCGGGTCACCATCGACGACGTTCGCGCGCTGCGCGAGCAGTTTCTCGATTTCATGCTCGGCTACAAGTTCGCGATCGACGAGATCACGACGAAGATCAATATCCTGCGCGAGGATTTCAACAGCACTCACGAGTACAACCCGATCGAGCATGTGGGATCACGGCTCAAGTCACCCGAGAGCGTGCTCGAGAAGGTGCAGCGCAAGAACTACGCGATGACTCTGGCGTCCATCCGGGAGAATGTGCTCGATATCGCCGGGGTGCGCGTGGTGTGCAGTTTCATCTCCGATATCGCGCAGATCAGGGACATGCTGATCGGGCAGGAGGACATCACCCTGCTGGAGGAGCGCGATTACATCACCCACCGCAAGCCGAACGGCTACCAGAGCCTGCATCTCATCGTGTCGATCCCGGTATTCCGCTCCAACCGCACCGAACGGATGCCGGTCGAAATCCAGATCCGCACCATCGCGATGGACTTCTGGGCCAGCCTGGAACACAAGATCTATTACAAGTATCGCGGCGAGGTCCCTCCGAACCTCCGCACCGACCTCACCCAGGCCGCCGCGGCAGCAGCCCAGCTGGACGAGAAAATGGAAGCCCTCCACCGCCAGGTCGACCACGCCGCCCGCCCCACGCCCCCCTCCCTCGACACACTCGACCTGAGCACCCTGTACCACAGCCTCGCCACCTCCCCCACCCGCCGAACCCCCTGACCGACCGACCTCAATCCCCCCGAACCCGACCGTGCAAATGCATATCGTGCCGCCCATCATCGTGCACCGCGGCACTACGCATAACCCCCTCCATCCGATAGCCGCATTTCACAGCAACCCGGCACGAACCCCGATTGCGCGTCGAATGCTCCAATTGCAGCCGATGGAAACCGATTTCGCCCAGTGCCCAGCTACTGAGCGCCGACAGCGCCCGCGACGCGACCCCACCGCCCCGCGCACCCGGAAGCACCCAGTACCCGATCCCGGCAACACCGTCGTCGAAATCCAAGCCCCGCATCGCAATCCGCCCCACCACCTCCCCACCGCCCCGCGCCACGGCCCAGTGCCCACCCACCTCTGCCCGCCAATCCCGTAGATATCCCTCGAACCATTCCAGAACCTGGTTCACACTCGAGGGCCGGCGCGTGTGCCACCGCCGGATCTCCCGATCCTGATAGGCGCCGAGGAATACCGCCGCATCAGCTGAATCCCAGGGGCGCAGCAGGAGGTCTCCGGCGGCGGAAAGCACGGGTTGCGGGGAGCCGCCGAGCACTCCGGCGGGGACTGTGGGCGGGGTCGACAAGGCACGGGTCACATCACCATGGTCGTCCGACGAGCCCTGCCCTCGTCAAGGGCGGCGGTTGGGCACGTCTGTTCGGCGCTCGCGAACGAGCGGGGATCCCACTCGGCGGGGTGCCAGGCGGGATCCCGTGTTGCCCAGTGCTTTCGGCTGTCCAACGGACCGGGCGAGCGGTGGCTCCTCGGTCATGACGAAGATGGGATTCGGCTACCAACGGCTACACGAACTATGGCCCGACATCGTGTACGTCTCGATGTCGGGCACGGGACACACGGGACCGCGCAGTGACTGGGTATCCTATGCCGAAGGAGAACCATGCGCGCGGCCCGGCTGCACGGTTTCGGCGTGGATTCCCGCAGTGCCGTCAGCGTTGCTTCGCCGCGCGCAGATCCAGCGCGATGTCGGTGATCAGGTCCTCCTGGCCGCCGACCAGTCCGCGCTCACCGACGGCCAGCAGGATGTCGCGGGTGTCGAGCCCGTACTGCTGTGCCGCCGCTTCGGCGTGGCGCAGGAAGCTGGAGTACACGCCCGCGAAACCGAGGGTCAGTGTCTCGCGGTCGACCTGCACCGGGCGGTCCTGCAGCGGGCGCACGATGTCGTCGGCGGCGTCCTGGAGGGCGAACAGGTCGCAGTTGTGCTTCCAGCCGGACAGGTCCGCGACCGCGGCGAAGGGCTCGATCGGGCAGTTGCCCGCGCCCGCGCCGTGCCCGGCCAGCGAGGCGTCCACGCGGATCGCTCCCTCCTCCACCGCCACAACGGAATTCGCGACCGACAGCGACAGATTCTGGTGCGCGTGGATACCGATCTGCGTCTCCGGGTCGAGGATGTCGCGGTAGGCGCGCACCCGCTCCCGCACCCCGGCCATGGTCAACCGGCCACCGGAGTCGGTGACGTAAACACAGTGCGCGCCATAGGATTCCATGAGTTCGGCCTGCTTGGCCAGCTCGGCAGGTCCGGACAGGTGCGACATCATCAGGAAGCCGCTGACGTCCATGCCGAGCTCGCGGGCGGTGCCGATGTGCTGGGCGGCCACGTCGGCCTCGGTGCAGTGCGTCGCCACCCGCACCGAGGTGACTCCGAGCGCGAAGGCCTGTTTCAGTTCCGCGACGGTGCCGACCCCGGGCAGCAGCAGTGTGGTCAGCTTCGCGCGGTGCACCACCGCGGCGGCCGCCTCGATCCATTCCCGGTCGGTGTTGCTGCCGGGACCGTAGGTGAGGCTGTGCCCGGCCAGGCCGTCGCCGTGGGTGACCTCGATGGCGTCGACCCCGGCGGCATCGAGGGCGGCGGCGATCCGGGCCACGTGCTCCGGGCTGATCCGGTGCCGCATGGCGTGCATGCCGTCGCGCAGGGTGACGTCCTGGATGTAGAGCGGGGCGCCGTCGGTGGCATTCGGGCGGGTGGTCGTCTGGGTCATCGGGCCGTCTCCAGGAGCATGTTGTCGGCGATCTTCTCCGCGACCCGCAAGGCCGCGGAGGTCATGATGTCGAGATTGCCGGCGTAGGCGGGCAGGTAGTGCGCGGCGCCCTCGACCTCGAGGAACACCGACACCTGCCACAGACCGGGCCCCGTGTCGACGCCGCCGGTGAGGGTGGCGACCGACTCGGCGTCGTCCAGCTTCCTGAACTGCACGTCCTGCTTGAGCCGGTACCCCGGAACGTAGGCCGCGACCGCGTCGACCATGTCCCGCACGGACTTTCGGATCGCCGCCTGGTCCGGGTCGGTGACCAGGGTCAGCACGGTGTCGCGCATGATCAGCGGCGGCTCGGCCGGATTGAGCACGATGATGGCCTTGCCGTGCGCGGCGCCCCCGACCCGCACGATCGCCTCGGAGGTGGTCTCGGTGAACTCGTCGATATTGGCCCGTGTCCCCGGGCCCGCGGATTTGGCGGCGATGGAGGCCACGATCTCCGCGTAGTGCACCGGGGTGACCGCGGCGACGGCGGCGACGATCGGGATCGTCGCCTGTCCCCCGCAGGTCACCATGTTCACGATCGGGGCGTCGAGGTGCTCGTCCAGATTGACGGCGGGCACCACGAACGGCCCGATGGCCGCGGGCGTGAGGTCGATGAGCCGCTTGCCGTAGGGCCGCAGCGCCTCCTCGTTGGCCAGGTGCGCCTTGGCCGAGGTGGAGTCGAAAACGATTCGGATGTCGTCGAATTCGGGATGGGCGATGAGCCCCCGCACCCCCGTGTCGATGGCGCTGACGCCCAGCCTGCGCGCGCGGGCGAGCCCGTCCGAGGCCGGGTCGATGCCGACGAGCGCGGCGATCTCGACGTGCTGGGCGACGCGGAGGAGTTTGATGACGAGGTCGGTGCCGATATTGCCCGATCCGATGACCGCGGCCTTGATCCGGCTCATGGTGTCCTGCTTTCGGGTGAGGGGTCAGTCCGTGAAAGTGGCGGTGACCGAACCTATTCCGGAGATGTGGGCCCGGTAGGTAGCGCCCGGTGTCACCGGTGCCATCGGGCCCAGCGCGCCGGAGAGGATGACCTCGCCCGCGCGCAACGGGGATCCGAACACGCAGCAGGTGTTGGCCAGCCAGGCCAGCGCCTCCCACGGGCTGCCCAGGCAGTCCGCGCCGCGGCCGGTCGAGATCTGTTCGCCGCCGGAGGTCATGGTCATGGTGACCGCGACGAGGTCGGGGGCGGCGGCGGTCGGCAGCGAGTCGCCCAGCACATACAGCCCGGAGGAGGCGTTGTCGGCCACCGTGTCGGCGAATCCGATGTCCCAGTCGGCGATTCGGCTGTCGACGATCTCGAACGCCGCGTGCACCCGCTCCACGAAATGCGGCGCCTCGGCGGCGGTGATCGGGTCGAGAATGTCACCGGAGAGGGTGAAGGCGATCTCGGCCTCGATCCGGGGCTGCAGCAGTCTGCCGAGGTCGACCTTGTCGTCGCCGGTGCAGTCGAAATCGTCGAGCAGGACACCGAAATCGGGCTGTGCCACGCCGAGCTGGCGCTGCACGGCCGGAGAGGTCAGGCCGATCTTGCGCCCGACGCGGGTGCGGCCACCGGCGAGCAGCGCGTCGATATTTCGCTGCTGGATCTCGTAGGCGGCGTCGAGGTCGTCCGGCCCGATCAGGTCACGGATCGGCGCGCACGGGGTCCGGGTGGCCGCCGCTGCCGCGAGTCGTTCGGCGGCTGCGCCGATCGTGTGGGGTTGCACCGTCGTCATGCCACGCACGCTATGGCCGGGAATCCGCCGCGAATAGGATGTGTCCCATGAAACGGGATGAT
This sequence comes from Nocardia wallacei, assembly GCF_014466955.1. Classification (NCBI taxonomy): domain Bacteria; kingdom Bacillati; phylum Actinomycetota; class Actinomycetes; order Mycobacteriales; family Nocardiaceae; genus Nocardia; species Nocardia wallacei. Next base: position 4,217,477 of record NZ_AP023396.1, read on the forward strand.
TTGTCGCTGCTGCAGCGCTCGGCGCTGGTGCTCGACGCGTTTCCCGGTGGTACCGCCCTGTCGCTGGCCGAGGTCACCGCCCGCACCGGGCTGCCGCGCTCGACCACACATCGGGTGCTGAGCGGTCTGGTCGAGCTGGGCTGGCTGACGCGCACGGGCAGCGAATACGAACTCGGCCTGGCCTTGTTCGAGCTCGGCGAGCGGGTCGGGCTGAAGTACCGGCTGCGTTCGGCGGCGCTGCCGTTCATGCAGGATCTCTACGCGGTGACCGGGCAGACCGTGCACCTGGCGGTCCGCGACGGCCAGGACGCGGTCTACGTCGAGAAGATCCATGGGCACGCCGCGCTGCCGCTGCCCTCACAGATCGGCGGGCGGCTGCCGTTGACGTGCACCGCGGTCGGCAAGGCGCTGCTGGCACCGGAGGAGCCGGAGGTCCGCGCCTACGTCCTGGGCTTGCCGCTGCGCAGCTACACCGGCAATTCCATCACCGACCCGGCGCACCTGGCCCGCGAGCTCGAGGCCGTGCGCCGGACCGGTGTCGCGATCGAGCGGGAGGAGGCGGCTCCGGGCGGCTGCTGTCTGGCCGCGCCGGTGCTGCTGGCCGGGCGGCCGATCGCGGCCCTGTCGGTGTCGGTGCCCACCGACAGCTTCCGGCCCGAGTTGCTCGCGCCCGCGGTCCGCACCGCCGCGCTGGCGCTGGGCCGGACGCTGTCACGTACCCCGGCCGATCGTGCGGCCGCGAAGGTCACCTCGTAGCGCGCAACGGCGCGCCGACGTGGTGGAGATGCCGCAACGCCTCGCGGTAGGACGCGATGAGGCCCGTTTCGTGGTATGGCACACCGATTTCCGCGCAGTAGTCGCGGACGATCACCTGGGCGTGCCGCAGATTCGGCGTCGGCATGCTCGGGAACAGGTGATGCTCGATCTGATAGTTGAGCCCGCCCAGGGCGAAGTCGGTCAGCCTGCCGCCGCGCACATTGCGGGAGGTCAGCACCTGTCGCCGGAGGAAGTCGGGGCGATCGTCGCCGGTCAGGGTCGGCATGCCCTTGTGATTCGGGGCGAAGATGCACCCCATGTACAGACCGAACAGCGCCTGATGCACGGCGATGAACGCCAGGGCTTTGTCGGCGGGCAGCACGGCGAACAACGCGGCCAGATAGCCGATGACATGACCGAAGAGCAGCGCGCCCTCCAGTGCGCGGTGCTTGACGGACCGGTCCCGGAGCGCACGGGCGCCGGCCAGATGGAGATTCAGCCCTTCCAGCATCAGCAGGGGGAAGAACAGGTACGCCTGGGCCCGCCCGAGGAGCCGGGGCAGGCCGCGGCTCGCCCGCGCCTGTCGCTGCGACCAGACCAGAATGTCCGGTGCGACATCGGGATCGAGCTCCTCGTGGTTCGGATTGGCATGATGGCGGGTGTGCTTGTCCTGCCACCAGCCGTAGGCCAGCCCGATCCCCGCATTGCCGACCACGCGGCCCACGATCTCCGTCGGCCGCCGCAACCGGAAGACCTGCCGGTGCGCCACATCGTGCATGACGAGCGCGACCTGCGCGCCGACCACCGCCATGAACACCGCGACCAGCAAGGTCCACCACGAGTCGCCGACCAGAACGAATGCCGCCCAACTCGCCACGAACGCGGCCGCGACCAGGCCGAGCCGGATCGCGTAATAGCGGGGACGCCGCTGCAAGAGTCCGGCGTCGGAGATCCGGCGCAACAGGCGGGAGTAATCGCCGTCGCGCCCCCGCGCTCGTGGTGCTGACTGTGGAACCAGGGCCGACGTTGTCATGAGTCTCCGAATCCGTTGAAGCCGCGCGATGTTCGCGATTTCGACGCTATCGGCAGTTTTCTCGTTCGACGTAGTCCCTCGGTACGGGCGGGAGTAGAACCGTGGGGGGACAACCGGCCCTGCCGCACCTACGAACCGCCAACGTCATCGGGCGTGCCATCGTGATCATGCCCAGCTGTCCCGGCCGCAGTCGTACCGCGTCGTCGCATTGTGACAGCCCGATGCCGCCGGACAGCGGGATCACCAGCCGGGCGCTGCGGTCGTCGTCCGCCCGGATGTGCCGTGCCGACCGCTGGTAACGGATGCGCTTGGAGGACAATCGACCAGCTGGAAATCCCCGGTTGCGCATCGACGAGGCGTTGCACCCGCGTGGTGCGTCGAAGTCGCGTCGCGATCGCGGCCCGGATCCCGAGCTGGCCCGGCGCCTTCGTGCGGTCGCGGTCCGTACCCGGCGCCGGTATGTTCACGCCATGACGCACTACCGGCGGTGGCGCGGTTCGGTTCTCGGGCTGTGTGTGGTCACGCTGACCGCCACAGGCTGCATCGGCGCGGTGGATCGCGCCGATTTCGAGGAGCTCGTGCAGGCGCGCGGGGGCGGCCTGGTCACGGCGTTGCCCGGCGACGCGATCGGTGCGCTGCAGCGGCGGTTGGGCACGGCCGATCTCGAAGCGAGCGTGATCCTGCTGGCCGCGCCGAATTCGTCCCGCTTCCAGTTCGTCATGCTGGACCAGCCTCCGCAGGTCACCGCGGCACTGAACAGCGGGGGCGCGTTGTCGGGTCGTTATCCGGTGGCGCGCTTGCGAATTCGCGTTCCGCAGGCGCCGGACCAGCTCGACGACTACACGTTCGCGCTCGAGACCCTCAGCGAACCCACACCGGTGCAGGCGTTCGCGGGCGATCTGAACGGCACCACCTTCGCGATCGACCAGGTGCCCGCGCTGCGGCGGGTCGAGGAGATCGTGGACACGTCGGTCGCCCACAGCGGGCTCGACGATGCGCACGTGTCGGCGCTGCTGGTGCACCGATCCGGACGCGATGTGCTCGTCACGGTGAATGTCGTCGCGCCCCGCGGCGTGACCGTGCTCCAGTTCGACCACGCCGGAACCCTGCTCCGCGTACAGCGGGCCTGACCATGGCCAAACCCTTCGCACTCCTGAGCGGTCTCGTGCCCGGTGTGTTCGGCTTCAGCATCCTGCTCTCCGTGGCCTGGCCCGGCGAGATCGCCTTGACCGCACCCCTGTTCTGCGCGGACCCGTATCGGGAGCCGATCGTCGTGTCCGACACCTTCCACGACTCCGAGGGCACATCCACGAATTTCACCCTCCATTGCGTCGGCGACCGCGGCGAACTCACCGACGAAGGCTTCATGCTCCCGTGGCTCACCTTGGTAGCCGCCCATACCGCCCTCGCCCTCCTCCTCACCCTCAGCATCCCCCTCATCCACCGCACCACCACCGCACACCAACCCCCCGAGACCCCCCGAATCGGCACCGAACTCTGACCACGCACACCCGCCAACGGCGTCAGCCCCACACCCTTCACCGACTCGACCGTTCCACATGCGGCATGGTCGGACTTCCACATCGACGACAGCACCGCCCGCCGGCGAATCGGCGACGGGCGAGCCACCGTCATCGCCCCCGGCACGGCACCGGCCGACGCCGAACTGCGCTCCGGCTCCGCGCACCTGCGGGACTACCTGTCCCGCATCGGATTCCCCGCACGGAACCGGCCGACGCCCACGTCGGCTGACCGACCCTCTCGGGCCAGCCGCTCGCGTGCGACGGATCTAGGACCGGGCGGGTTCGGGGGTGACGTCGAGAATCCAGGTGATGCCGAAGCGGTCGGTCAGCATGCCGAAGGCCGGCGCCCACCGGGCGGGACCGAACGACTCGACCACCGTCGCGCCGTCGGCGAGGCGTTCCCACAGCGCACCGACTTCCTCCACGGACTCGCCGCGCACCGAAAGGAAGAACGGCTCCTCGGTGAAGGTGGCGCCGTTCTCGCGGCGGGTGGTGGGTGCGCCCGTGGCGCCGGGCTGCTCGCGGCCGGGCACGTCGTAGGCCATGACCTCGAATCCGTCGTCGGCGACGACCTGGCCGAAGGCCACCTTGCCGGAGTCGGGCGCCGCAGCGGGCATCCCGAAGTCGCCGTAGGTGACGATGGTGAGCTGGCCGCCGAATACCGTCCGGTAGAACTCCAGGGCCGCGCGAGCCCGACCGTGGAAGTTCAGATGGGCAACAGTGTTGATCGACATGGTGATCCGGTCCTTCACGAAAGTGGTTCGCGCCGGAGGATTCCGGCGACGAGATCCACACTGGCACCGGTACCGGACAGAGAATGTCCGCTACTCGTGACAGCATGAACCTCATGCCGTCCGCTTCCTCGACGTCGACCTCCCGCCGCCTGCTCGCGCTGCTGTCGCTGCTGCAGGTCCGGCGGGATTGGCCGGGAGGTCTGCTGGCCGAGCGGCTGCGCGTCAGCGAACGCACGGTGCGCCGCGATATCGACCGCCTGCGCGAACTGGGCTATCCGGTGCGGGCGGTCAAAGGGCCGGACGGTGGTTATCGGCTGGAAGCGGGCAGCGAACTCCCACCGCTGCTGTTCGACGACGAGCAGGCGGTCGCGCTCGCCGTGGCATTGCGGACCGCGGTCGGGACGGGAGCGGGAATCGAGGAGGCCGCCGCGCGAGCCTTGGCGACCGTGCGTCAGGTGCTGCCAACCCGCCTGCGCCGGCGCGTCGATGCCCTCGAGTTCACCGCGGTCAAATCGACCGGAATTCGCGCCGCTTCCCAGCCGACACCGACACCCTGCTCGCGCTCGGCGCCGCCATCCGATCCGGGGAGGAACTGCGGTTCGACTATGCGTCCCCGGCCCGGCCGCAGACCACCGAGCCGCGCCCGCCGCGGCGGGTGCAACCCCACCATCTCGTGGCTCGCGGCGGCTACTGGTATCTCGTGGGGTGGGACCCGCAGCGTGCGGACTGGCGGATCTACCGCGCCGACCGCATGACGCTCCGCATTCCCAACGGTCCCCGCTTCTCCCCGCGGCCCGTGCCGGACGGCGACGTCGCCGCGTTCCTCTCCGCTCGCTTCAAAGGCTCCCACAGCACCGACATCTGGCCGTGCAACGGCGAGGCGATCCTGAAACTTTCTGCCGCGCAAGTCCTTCCGTTCGCCGGAGACGGTGTGGTGGAGCCATACGGGCCCGACCGGACCAGACTCCTGCTCGGCTCCTGGTCCTGGGCCGCACTCGCGGCGACGCTGGCCCGTTTCGACACCGAGATCGAGGCCGTCGCCCCCCAGCAACTACGCGACGCCTTCGCCACCCTGTCCCGCCGCGCCGCCCGCGCCGCAGGACAATGCTGACCTCCGCGGGGCTCGAGCGCGTTTCTTCCGGCAGCCGGACACCGGCAACGCCGGATGCACGAACGAGCGGGGGCGAGCGCGCCGTGGCCGGTCAGGAGCTCGCCTGCATCGGCGCCAGGGCGGTGACATCCGCGAAGTCGGTCTCGTAGGTGTGGGCGACGAGGGCGGCCTGCAGGTGCCACAGGCCGTCGCCGCGGACCGGGTCGAAGCCGGTGTGTTTGGCGATGCCGCGCAACCGGTAGTCGAGGGTGTTCGGGTGGACGTGCAGCAGGTCGGCGGCGCGCTGGCGTTGCTGGCTGCTGGCGATGTACACGGCCAGGGTCTGCAGCAGTTCGGGCCGCGACCGCAGCGGGTCCATCAGCGCGGCCAGGCGCTGTCGCGCGGGACCAGGGCGCGAAATCTGGTACTCCAGAGCCAGATCCGCGAATCGGTAGAGGCGGGCGGGCCGGTGCAGCCGCTGCGCGAGCTCGAGCATTTCGTGCGTGCGATGCGCCGCCTCGGGAATCTCGCGCCGTTGGGCGTGCACCATCGTCGCCAGCAGTGGCACGCGGGCGGTGTTCTGCAGGCGCTCGAACAGCTCGACCGTGGCGGTGTCGCCGGTCTCCGGTTCGGGGATCAATACCGTGCCGCCCGTTTCGCTCAGGATGCCCAGGGGCGCGGCCGGGTCGGCGGCGAGTTCGGTGCGCAACCTGTGCAACCGGCGGCGAGCCTCGCCGCGGTCTCGCGCGAACCGGGCGGGCGGCTCCGGTGGGGACGTAATAGCAAGGGCGAGAACGGCATACGCCGAAGTGACACCACTCCCCCGCGCCATGACGGTGCTGGCCGACCCCGAGATCAACGCGGCGGCCAGCGCCTCGGACCCGGCGTGCCGGTCGACCGTGTTGGCCCGGATCTCGTGCAGGTAGGCGCGGGTGAACGCGGTGATGATGCGGTCGAGCACCTCGGCCAGCCGCTGACCCGCCAGCACCATCGTCTGACTGTCGGCACTGGTAGCGCGCCGCGACAGCAGCTCGAGCACGAACCGGAACCCGAGATGGGTGGCGTGCTGCACGGTTTCGAGCGCCACACCTTCCGCCGCCCAGTCGGCGATCTTGGTGCGCAGGGTGGCCGGGATCTCGTCCACCGGGCGGCCCTGCAGCGCCGCCGCGACCAGGCCCAGGCATCCCGCCACCACCTCCGCGGCCTCGCGCCGCACCACCCCACACGGCAACTTCGCCTCCGGCGGGGCGTCGTCGGCAGAACCGGTCACATGTCCCAGTACTTGCCGGGACAGATGCGGATTCCGGCGCAGGTGCGCGACGGCCGCGACCCCGGCAATCTCGAGTTCCTGCGGCGCACCCGGGATGCTCGTCGGCATCGACCTCAACCTCCGACCATGCTGGCCAACCATGTCAGCGATTACTGTAATTGTGAGTGACGTCCAACACAACCGTTGGCGGTTCTTCCGCTAGTGACCAGGACCCCGGTCACCTTTTAGCCACCATCTACTGGAATCATTGAGCTACGCTCGAGAAAATCAGCTCGAGACCGGCAAGCGGGAGAGGTATGGCGATGACGGGACCCGCTGCGGAGTACCGGGTGTCCGAGCTGGCGACGGCGGCGGGGGTGGGAGTGCGCACGGTGCGCTACTACCAGGAGCGCGGCCTGCTCCCCCCGCCCCGGCGGCACGGCCGCCATGCCCTCTACAACGACACCCATCTCGAGCGGCTGACCCTGATCGCGGATCTGCTCGCACGCGGCCACAGCCTCGACGGCATCGCGGATCTGCTGGCCAGCGCCGAACAAGGCGGTGGTGTCTCGGAGCTGCTGGGTTTCGAGAAGGCGGCCTCGGTGGCGTGGGGCGACGAGGAGGTCACCGTCGACCTCGAGCAGATGTTCGCCCGATTCGGTGAGCAGGTGACGCCGGAGACGATCGCCGAGGCGGTCGAGCTGGGTTATCTGCGCATCGAGGACGAGGGCTTCGTGTTCTCCAGCGCGCGCCTGCTCGAAGGCGCGACCGGCTTTGTCGCCGCGGGCATTCCGCTGCGGACGGTGCTGGCGCTGAGCTGGGAACTGGAAGGCGCCTTCGATCGGATGGCTTTCGCGTTCGTCCGGGAATTCCGCACGCACGTGGTCGGCCGGGTCCTCGAACACCCGTCGCCCGAGCAGTTACGGCAGCTGGCGACATCGCTCGCCGACCTGCGCCCGGTCGTGCATCAGGTCGCCGACGAACTACTCGCGCGCGCCATGGACCGCCGCATCCATGCCGACCTGCCCGACGTGTCCGAGCAACTCAGTCGAGCGACCGGAACGGATCCTGCGGGCCGCTAGCTCTGCGCGCGTTCGGCCGGGTAGAGGCGGAAGGTGCCCTCGAATCCCTTGAGTTCCACCTCGCGCTCGGGACCGAGGGCGATGTCCGGCTCCGCGCAGATCGAGTCCCGCACGGCCTCGCTCACCAGCACCTCACCGCCACCGGCCTGCGCGGCCACGCGGGCCGCCATCGCGACATTGCGGCCGTAGAGGTCGTCGCCGCGCCGCACCGACGGTCCCATGTGGATACCGATCCGCACCAGCACAGTCGGCCGGCGCGGCGAATCGGCCCCTGCCAGCGCGACCTGGACGTCGAGGCTGCACCGGACCGCGTGCTCCGGTTCGGCGAAGGCGATCATGAAGCCGTCGCCCTGACTCTTCACGATATGACCGCGATGCGTGCCGACCAGGTCTCGAACCAGCCGATCGTGCCGGTCGAGCAGTTTGACCCAGGCGCGATCGCCGAGCTGCTCGTTCAGCGCGGTGGAGCCCTCGATATCGGAGAATACGATCACGACGTTGCCGTCGGGGGTGAGCTTCGCCAGGTCGGGTCGCTCCACCCGGGCCCAGGCGGCGAGTTCCTCGACCGAACTGAGCACCGCGCCACGAAACCCCTTCTCCCGCACCAGGTTCGCGGTTTCCCACACGGTCTTCACCGCCAGCCGCCCACGCGAGAGCAGGATCCGGCTCGCGTCGGGCCGACGGCGCCGCGACCGCAGCCGGCGATTCGCGCGCGACAGCAGCACGCCGACCACGACCAGCGCGACAGCCTCGGCGGCGGCGACCACCACCAGCAGGATCACGATCACCGTGGGCATGGGCAGACCATAACCGGGCCGGGGCGGCCACGTCTCGGCCAGGTGACCGTCGAGCCGCGCGCCGAGCATGATGCCGGAATCCGGAGTCGGCCCGCGGAGCGTGACAGGCATGACTGGCGATCTCGCCGGTATCGGCCTTCTTGCCGGGCGGGCAGACTGAGGCCCCGCCGCTGGTCGAGAAGTTCCGAGGAGTTGACACAATGGGTGAGCTGCACGTCAATATGAACATCACGCTCGACGGGGTGATCCAGGCGAACGGCGGTCCGACCGAGGAGGACAAGGGCTTCCGGTACTCCGGATGGGAACGCCCGTTCTGGGATCCGGAATCCGAAGCACAGATCAACGCGGACGTGCAGGCATCCGACGCGCTGCTGCTCGGCCGCACCACCTACGACATCTTCCGCCGATACTGGCCGGGCCAGCCCGACGAGATCGGCCGGGCATTCGACCGGGTACCCAAGTACGTCGCGTCTCGCGGCACGCCGGAACTGTCCTGGGACACCAGCTTTCAGCTCACGAACGCCGCCGAAGAGGTGCGCGACCTGCGGCGGCGGCACGAGCAGATCCACACGTGGGGCAGCGCCGATCTGCTGCAGACGCTGTTCCGCGAACATCTGGTGGACCGGGTCAACCTGTGGATGTGTCCAGTCGTGATCGGCCAGGGCAAGCGACTGTTCCCCGAGGGCGCGCCCGCCGCCCGCTTCGAACTGACCGAACCGCCGAGGTCCTTCCCCGCAGGTGTGACGCTGCTGCGCTTCCGACGCCTCGAGGGTGCTCCGGAGACCGCCGACACCGCCGCCTGAGTCCGACAACGTGAGCGTGAACGCGTTGGCCGTCCACGGCCCCCGGTCGGCCACGCGTTCGGACCCTCTCATGCGGCCATCTCACCCGTTCGACTGGCGACCGCGCGGCGAATGTGCGACGGTCACGCACGCAGGACGAACACGGCGCCGCGCCGAGCGACGGTGAGTAGAAATGAGAGCTGGTGGCGACCAATTTCCCCTTCGCCGAGGTGACTTCGAATCAACTGTCGTTCGAGGAGCGCGACGCGCGATATGCGCAGCTGCACGCATGGCCCGACAGTAGCTATCCGCATCACAGCGGACTGCGCATGGTCTGGCGCTACGACGACGCCCGGGAACTGCTGGAGGCGAGCGAATCCGGTATCTCGAACGCGAACTCGCTGCAACCGCTGGTCGGTTATCCGCGTATCGCCGCCAATCCGCGCGCCGTCGGCCACCTGTGCCGGCATCTGATTCCCTTGCCCGCCAAGGCGACCGCGGATTGCACCGACGACGTCCTGCACAAGCGCGTGTGGGACAGCATGGCCGGGCCGGACGGCCACTTCACGATTCCCGCGGGCCTGCGCGAACAGCGCGCGGCCGAACTCACCGCGCATTTCCACGCGACCCTGGAGGGGCGCGCGCCGCGGCGCGGGACGACGATCGACGCGACGGCGCTGTCGATCGCCTACGCCGCCCGGGTCGTCGGCGCGGCGGTGGGCCTGCCCGCGACGCAGTGGCCGTCGGTGGCGGAATGGAGTGGTGCGCAGTCCGGTCTGCTCGGCCGTCGGCTGCGGGGCCGCGAACTGGCCGACGCGGTCGGCGCGCTCGGGCGGTTGTTCACGGTGAGCGGCGACACCGTGGCCGCCGCGCGCCGACAGCGCACCGCGGGTTTCGCCCAGCGGCTGGCCGCGGCGGGGATTCCGCACCGCGTCGCCGTCTCCGCCATGGCGAACTCGCTCGCCGCCGGCGTGCACACCGTGAGCGGGACCATTCAGCAAGGTCTGCAACGGCTGCTGAGCGATCCCGACCGGCACTGGTGGAATCTGCTGGCCGGACCGGACGCCGGGCGCGTCGCCACCAAGGTGCTCGCCCTCGACCCCGGGCTGGTGGCGTGGAAACGCGACGTGACCTGGCCCGTGACGCTGCGCAGCGGCACCACGCTGCCCGCCGGGCCGGTACTGGTGATGTTCGCCGCCGCCAACCGCGATCCGCGGGCATTCGGCGCTCCGCTGGATCTGCACGCACCCGGCAAACTGCCGCTGACCTTCGGTTTCGGCAGGCATGTCTGCCCGGGCAAGTCGCTGGCTCAGCTGGCGATCGAGGTCTTCCTGCGAGAATGGCGGCTCGTCGCGCCCGAGTGCCGCCTCGCGCCGCAGCCCCGATCACCGGCTACCCGGCCGGACGATCTGCTGTTCAGCGGCGCCGACGTGACCCTCGTCGGGTGAGTGCTCGGGAGCGCCGGTGGCCGCTATCGGGCATTATGAGCGCATGACAGAGCGCGACGAGGTGTCGCGGGCCGAGATGGACCTCGTCGAACGTGTCGTCGGGGTCGGCGATCCGCTGGCCGTGGGCCGATTCCGCTATTGGTTCGGTTCGCGCCGGTGGGAGTGGTCCCCGGAAGTGGCGCGGATGCACGGCCACCCGCCGGACACCGAGCCGACCACCGCGCTGCTGCTCTCGCACAAGCACCCCGAGGACCGCGATCGGCTCGAGGCATTGATCACCTCTGTCGAGGACGGCGGCGCGTTCTCGAGTCGCCACCGCATCATCGATGCCGCCGGGCGAACCCGGGAGGTCCTCGTGGTGTCCGAGCCGATGACCAATGAGAGCGGCGCGGTGATCGGCACCCAGGGCTACTACATCGATCTGTCGGTCGCCGCGGCCGAGTACCGCAAAGAGGTACTCGACGACGTCCTGCCGCAACTGGTCGACGCCCGCGCGGTCATCGAACAGGCCAAAGGCGCACTCATGCTCGGCTACGGCATCAACGCCGACCAGGCGTTCGCGGTGCTGCGGTGGCGCTCGCAGGAGACCAACACCAAACTCCGTGCGATCGCCGGCCGCATCGTCGCGGGCCTGCCCGGCATGGCCGACGAGGACATCAAGCTACGGTCCCGCCTCGATCACGTCCTGTTGACGGCGCACAACGGCGTCGGCCACACACCGCCGGACGACTAGCGCCGCCTCGCTCCCCGGTGCCCTCGCGGAGCAACTCCAAAGGCTCGGGCGACGCCTGACTCGCCACCGTCGGCCACGGTATTCGATCCGGTCGCGCCGCGTAGCTCCGACCATTACGGGTAATGCGAGAACGCCATTACTGTCGATGATTGGAGGCGTCATGACAGACGTCGACGAGAGGACGGCCACCGGAGGCGGCGGTCGGCTTCGTATTCCACGCAGTCGCGGCGCGCTGGGCGGGCTGGCCGTACTGCTGCTGGGTATCTGGGGCGCGTTCATTCCGTTCATCGGGCCCTATTTCGATTTCGGTTACACCCCGGACGAGCCGTGGGTGTGGTCGGCCGCGCGCGGCTGGCTGCAGGTGCTGCCGGGCGTGGTGGCGGCGATCGGCGGCTTGCTCATGCTGTCGAGCGGCAATCGTGCCGTGGCGATCACGGGTGCGTGGCTGGCCGCGGCGGCCGGTGCGTGGTTCGTGATCGGGCCCGCGCTGGCAGGCCCGTTCCACCTCGGCGAGGTGGGCGCCCCGTTGGCCGGATCCGATTGGAAACAGGCGCTGATCCAGCTGACCTTCTTCTCGGGGCTGGGCGCGTTGATCCTGTTCTTCGCCGCGACCTCACTGGGCCGCCTGTCGGTCCGCAGCGTCCGCGATCTCGCCTTCGCGCGGCGTGAGGTCGGCACCGCGGAGACCCGCCCGGTGACCGCCACACCCGGCGTGACCGAGGGCGCCACCGTCACCCGGGACACCCCGCGCACCAGCGGACCCGGTCTGCATCGCGGACCGCGCCTGCACGGTGGTCCGGCCTGAGGCGTCGGTGCGACCGAACCGCCGGGACGGTGAAACCCCGCCGCCCCGGCGGTAATCGGCGCAAGCCGCCCCGGCGGTGATCGGTGCAAGCCGCCCCGGCGGTGATCGGTGCAAGCCGCCCCGGCGGTGATCGGCGCGGCGAGCTCACCGCGGGACAGCGGTGAGCCGTCGCAGGCTTTCGGCGAGTTCACGGCCGGTTGGGGCACGATCGGGGTCGATGAGATATTGCGCCGCGATTCCGGTGAGCAGCGCTTGATACAGGGTTCCGGCGCCAGGCGACGCCGCATCGTCCTCATCGGCGCCGTCGAACACCCGCGCCAGCCCGGCGCGAGCCTCGGCGAGACTGCCCGCGAGTTCCGCGCGCGCCTCGGGGTGGGCCAAGGCGTCGAAGGTGGCCGACCACACACCGCGGTGTGCGGCGATCGTGGCCAGCACCGCGTCCCAGCGGTCGGCGAACCGCAGCCACGGATCGGCCGCGTCGTCGGGCACCCGGGCCAGCGCCTGCTCCAGATCCGCGCCCCATTCCTGGGTCGCCTCGGCCAGCGCCGCGGTGAGCAAGGCCTCCTTGGTCCCGAAGTGATAGCCGATGGCCGCCATGCTCACCCCGGCGGTGGTGGCTATGTCGCGAACCGTGGTGCGCGCATAGCCCTTCTCGAACAGGCACCGCCGGGCGCCGGCCAGCAGATCCTCGCGATTTCCCATGCCAGCAGCATAGCGCAAACGCCTTAGACGATTGTCTTGCGCATTTGCCCAAATCGGCTGTAGGTTCTGCTCATGCAGCAGATGAGCAACCGCGATGTCCTGATCTCCGGCGCCAGCATCGCCGGGCCGGCCCTGGCCTTCTGGTTACGGCGCTACGGGTTCACCCCGACGGTCGTGGAGAAGGCCCCGGTGCTGCGCGACGGCGGCCAGGCCATCGACGTGCTCGGCACCGCCACGGAGGTGGTGCGCCGCATGGGCCTGCTCGACCGCGTGCACGAACTGAGCACCGGCAAACGCGGCACCTCCTACGTCGACGCAAGCGGCCGGGCGCGCGCGGTCATCTCGAGCGAGACCTTCAACGGCGTGGGGGCGAACGGGGACAGCGAGATTCAGCGCGGCGACCTCGCCCGGGTGCTCTATGAGGCCACCCGCGACGACGTCGAATACCGCTTCGGTGACTCCGTCGCCGCGTTGGAACAGGACGCCGACGGGGTGCGGGTGAGTTTCGACCACGCGCCGCCGCGCACCTTCGATCTGGTCATCGGCGCGGACGGAGCCCATTCACACACGCGCGCACTGGCTTTCGGGCCCGAGGCACAATTCGCCCGGCACATGGGCTACTACATCAGCACCTACACGATCCCGAATTTCCTCGGCCTCGACCACTGGGAGATGGACTACAACACACCCGGCGCCATCGCCGGTGCCTACAGCGCACGCGAAAACACCGAGGCCACAGCGATTTTCGCGTGGGCCTCGGATCCGATCGACTTCGACCACCACGATGTCGAACAGCAGAAGCAGATCGTCGCCGACGCGTTCGCCGGTCAGGGGTGGCAGGTGCCGCGACTACTCGCCCACCTCGACACCGCGCCGGACTTCTACTTCGACGCGATGACCCGGATCCACCTGGACAGCTGGCATCACGGCCGGGTCGCGCTCGTCGGTGACGCCGGGTGCTGCGCGTCCCCGCTGTCCGGGCAGGGTGCCGACCTGGCATTGGTCGGCGCCTACACCCTGGCCGGTGAATTGGCCACCGCCGCAGGCGATCACACCGCCGCCCTGCCCGCCTACGAGCGGCAGATGCGGCCCATGGTCGACGCCTGCCAGAAGTTCGCCGAGCGCACCGGCGCCTGGTACGCACCCGCGAGCAAAGCCATGATCCGCTTCCGCAACCTCAACGTGCGCCTCCTCCCCTACCTGCCGTGGCGCGGCCTCATCGGCGGTGCACCGCAGAAGATCGCCCGCACCATCGTCGCCAAGGACTACTCCTAGGACAGGTCCGGCGACCGCGGGTCAGTGCGCGGCGAGGGCGTCGAGGATCATCGGACGCGCCGTCGCCAGCGCCTCCTGCCAGTACGCCCAGGTGTGGGTGCCGTTGCCGATATCGACGCGTGCGCTGATGCCCAACGCCGACAAGCGATCTCGGAACATCTGCGCCGCCACCATCGTCAACGCGTCCAGGGCCATGGCGTTCACCGTGTTGCCGACGCCGTTCGGCAGATCCGGCGGACCCGGCACGCCGTTCCCGGCCCAGACGTACATCGGGAGCCCGCGCAGCGATTCGGCCTGTTCGGTGGCGTCGTTGCGACGCCAGGCGGGATCTGTCGCGGGGCCCCACATGTCGTCGACATTGTAGTTGCCCTCGTCCCACATGGCCGCGCGCATCGCCTCGTTCCACAGCGGGAAGGTCGGGTGCACGAACCCGGAGAAGGATCCGGCGAACCTGAACTGGTCGCGGTGGTGAGCGGCCAGCGTCAGGGCGGCGTTACCGCCCATGGACGCGCCGACAATGGCATTGTTGGTGCGCGAGACGCCGTATCGAGACAGGAATGCGGGCAATTCGGCGGTGAGGAAGGTCTCCCACCGGTATGTCGTCGCCTGGCGATTCGTGCTGCTCGGCTGGTGCCAGTCGGTGTAGAAGCTCGAGCGGCCACCGACCGGGAACACCAATGTGACATTGTCGCCCGCGAATTGGCGCAGCGCGTCGGTATCGGTCGTCCACTGATTGTGATCGGCCGGGGCACGCAGGCCGTCGAGCACGTACAGGGCCGCACTCCCGCCGCGCGCCGCCCACTGCACCTGGACCTTGATGGGCCCCATGCTGGAGGGCACCGACAACTCCTGGAACCCGCCCGCCGGTGTCTGCCGCACCGGCGCGTGCACCGGCGTGGCCACGGCCGCCGCCGCGCCGATCCACGACATCAGCAGCACCGTGACCGCGATGATTCCGGTGTTCCGCAGCCACGGCCGTCGGCCCGCGGATCGCGTCATCCGCCTACCTCCTCGCTTTTGTTGCGCTACTGCCGACATCCCGAATTCGACAGTTGCCCAGCATAAATACGCCGGGCGTGCCCACCAGGACCGGGAAGGCATCGAGTTTCCGGCGGCATCGGTGGCCGGTAGGTAGCGCGCCGGTGCCACCGGGTGCGGCCGAATCGGCACGGCACCGCACTACGCTGACGGGTGATTGCGGACGGTTATCCGAGAGGGGAAAATGCCTACCAACGCTGAGCGCGGTTTCGACAGGTTCGTCGCGAATGCCGACTATCCGATGTTCGTCGTCACCGCGCGTGCCGGCGAGCACGTCGCGGGCTGCCTGGTCGGATTCGCCACGCAGATCAGCATCGACCCGCGGCGGTTCCTGGTCTGCGTCTCGCAGGCCAACCACACCCACCGCATCGCCGAGCGCGCGACACATCTGGCGGTCCACCTGGTCGAGCGGCAGCAGACCGGGCTGGCGCGCCTGTTCGGCGGCGAATCCGGTGACGACGTCGACAAATTCGCGCGCTGCGAGTGGGACGAGGGCCCGCACGGCCTGCCCATCCTGCGGGAGACCTCGGCCTGGTTCGCGGGCCCGATCGTCGACCGGTTCACCGGCGGCGACCACACGGGTTTCGTCCTCGCACCGGAATTCGGCCCCGAGCGGCAGACCACGGTCGAGCCGCTGCGCTTCACCACCATGCCCGATATCGAGCCCGGTCACGACGCCTGACCGGTCGGCAGTGGCATTCCGCTCAACGCATGCGAAGCGTCCGGTGACGCAACCCGCCGCGCAATTGACCAGCCAGCAGACCCAGCAGCAGCCCGCGTTCCTCGGCGGCGACACCGCGAGCCAGCGTCACACTCCACAGTTCCTTCAGTACGACCGGTAGCCGGATCTCGGGCAGACCGTAACCGGGGAAATCGGCATGCAGGCGCGCCAGCCCCAGCCCACGCGGGTATCCCTGCCGCAGCGCGGGCCGGAAGCCGTGCCGATAGCGGTAGGCGACGAGCGCGGCGGCCAGGTAACCCACGCGATAGCCCGCCCGGTGCACCCGGAATCCGAATTCGACATCCTCGTTCGCCGGATAGGTGACATCGAGACCACCCACCTTCCGATAGACGGCGGCACGGCACGCCATACTGGCTCCGACAACCACCGGAGCGAGCACGCCCACGGGCTGGAAGGCGTCGGGCTCGGGTATATCCGCCGCGACGCGGGGGCCGCCCGGATTGAGCGAGCGGCCCTCGACCGCGCAACTCACCAGGTCGTATCCGGTTTCGAGGAACTCCACCAGCCTGCTGATCCAGTCGGGATATACCCGGTCGTCGTGATCACAGAACAGCAGGATCTCGCCGCTCGCCACCTCGGCACCTCGATTGCGGGCGAACGCGGCCCCACGTTTCTCCGCAGCGTGGAGATACCGCAGACCGAGCCGCTCTCGCAGCGGATGGCCCGCAAGATGTTCCGACAACGCGACCGGCGATCCGTTATCGGCGACAATCACCTCGAAACGCTCGCCATAATCCTGCCGCCCGAGCGCACCCAGCTGAATGTCGAGAAAATTCACACCCGTGCCGGTGTCGATATAGGTAGGAATCACAACCGATACAGCGGGCATTGCCATTCTGACACTTCCTCTCCCACGTGGAACGCGGCGAATCGACTATTCCGCCGCAGGGCACCGGTCGCATCGGTAGCCCGTCGGTAGTAGGTGGACAATACGCGAAGTGCCCCCGACCGTCGTGCACCAGAGATCGGGTTGGAGCTGGAGGAGAAATGCTCAGGGCTTGAATCTGACGTCAGGTCGGTTTCTACGGTGGATGATGTACCCAGAGCAGGGCGGTATGCGGGCGACAGGCCGAGACGAATTCACCGAGTTGCTCGACACGGCGCGTATTACCCGCAAATTCGACAGCGACTTCCGCACTGTACCGCCCCGAATTCTATGCGGAGTCCGCTGCCTTCTCGTCGATCCACTCGTTGATCATCCAGGCGTTCACCACGGCGGGCAGGACGAAGAACGCGATGAGGTTGCCGCCCATGCAGATCACGCCGTCCACCGCGTTGAACGGTCCGGTCAGCACGAAGAATCCGGTGGCCAGCGACAGATTCAGCACCAGGCACACCAGCACGGTGGCGGTCAGCCAGCCCGGAAACAGCCCGGCGCCCTTGGCGATCGCGTACATCGCCCACAGGTAGGGCACGCCGAGCAGGCCCAGCGGCGCGGCCGTCACCAGCACCGCCACATGCAGCGCGGCGAGCACCTCGTCGGAGACCTCGTCACTGAGCAGCGGCAAGGCCGCGAAAAGCCCGACCATGACGGCGAATACGGCGTAGAAGATGGTCTCGGTGGTCCACAGCAGCCGGCTCAGATACCGGCGCGGGCTGGTGTCGGCCTCGACCAGGCGACTGGTGAGGACGGCCGAGAACCACACCACGTACACCATGGCGCAGGCGGCGACGAAGGCCGCGGCACGCAACAGCGGGTTGTAGTCGTCGAAGAACTCCCCCACCTCGCCCGGCTCGGTGCCCCGCGGCATCCGGACGACGATGACTACGAGCCCGATCACGCTGAGCGAGAAGGCAATAGCCCAGGCCACCGCGTACACGAGGCGATGAACGGTCCGCGCTCCCCACCGCGATACCGCGGTGCGAGCGAGCCGCCCCATCGTCTCGGTGCCGGGCAGTACGGGCGCGGCGCCGATGAATTGTGCTGAGCCCATAGCGAATATCTCCCCGGCCGTCGACGCATCCGCACGTCACTGGTACGGACTGGTACCGATGAAAGATGAGAATAGGCCGCACACTCGTCCCGGTCAATGGACGCTCCGGCCACCGGGCACTACTACCGCGGCACGGCGCTCCGGGACCGGTCCCGGGCGTGCGCGCTTACCGTCGCCTATCGGTTGGCGCAGGCAGGTGCGAGTCCGGGCGAGGAGAGCGGTGTGGATGCGGCGGTGGCCCGATTGCGGGAGGTCTCCGGGCGGGATCTGTATCGGCACAACGCTTTCCGCGTGACCGGGATCGCGACCGACGCCGACCGGGCGACGGTGCGGCAGCGGCGGCAGCTGGTGGTCGCGGCCGTCGCCGCCGGAGCCGATATCGACCTCGGACACGGCCGGGCGGTCACCGAATCACAGGTGCGCATGGCGTTCGATGTGCTGCTGGGCGATCCGCGGCGGCGGCTCGCCGACGAGGTGTTCTGGCTGTGGGGTCGTTCGGTCGCACGCTGCGGCTGTGCCCCGCGAGTGCACCACGATCACGATGCCGCGGTGCGCGCGCACAGCGCCGCGCTGGACGCGGAGGACGACCCGGACGCACCCGCGGCGCGAGTGGCCGAATTGTGGGCGCGCGCGGGGCGGCACTGGCGGCTGACGTTGCGGCGCACCGATTTCTGGGACCATCTCCGGCATCGCGTCGGTTCCCTGAACGACCGCGCGCTGGATCTCTCGACGGTCGAGGCGATCCGCGGCGCGGTCCCGGCAACCCTGGTGAAACCCCTTGTCGAATTGGCGATGTCGCTTCCGGACCCGGCCCGGCCGATCGGTATCGCCCGGAAGTGGCCGGTGCCCGAGCCGGTCGTGGACGATCTACTCGAGCAGGCGGCCGAGCCGCTGTGCGGGCGGCTCGACACGATGCTCGACGAGGCGTTCGACCTGCTGCGGAACAACGAATTCGTCGGCGCGGCAACATGTGCCGAGCAGCTGCTGCCGGATCTGCGGCGCTTGCGATCCGTGCTGCCCGCGCAGCGGTTCCGCCGCACGAGCACCCTGTGTGATCAGACGGCCGTCGTGTTGAACAACTGCGCCCTGGCGGTGGCCGACCGGGCGGACGAGGCGCAGCTCGACCGGGCGGATGGCTGGCTGCTGAGCGCCCTGGAACTGGCGGTCGACGCCGAGACCACGACCGCGATCTCGGCGAACCGCACCGTCCTGAGCGCGGCGCGCGAGCGTGCCGAACGGCGACGGCACGACGAGCGGCGGCGCGCCGAGCGACGAGAGCGGGAACGGCGGCAGTGGCAGGAGATCGAACAGGAACGGCAGCGGCGGCGGGAACGGCGCGCCCGGCAGCGGCGGACCGTAATCGCCACGCTCGCCGCGACTCTCGCGCGCAGTCGCGCGAACCTGTATCTACTGTCCTTCGCGGCGATGGGGACGCGCCGCACGCTGGTCACGGTGGCCGCGGGCGCGCTGTTCATGCTCGGTGTGGTGGGGCTGGCGGTGTGGCAGACCGCGAGCGCGCAGGAGACGGCCATGGTGTGGGCGGCGCGGGTGTCTGCCAATGCCCCGGTGGGCCGGTGCATCGGGCAGGAGTCGGACTGGTCGGCGACCACCACGGTGCGCCTCACCGACTGCGACCGTCCGCACTGGGGCGAGATACTCGGCTATCCGCGGCTGGCGCCGTCGCCGTCACCGTACCCGGGCGACGACCAAGTGGTCGCCCTGGCGCGATTCCGGTGCGGGCTGCAATTGTCGAGCCAGGGCCTGTCCCCCGCGATCTTCGAGAGTTCCCGCATCGACCCGGACGCGCGGGTGTGGAACACCGGCGACACGCGGTTCGAGAACTACGCGACCTGCGTGGTGCACCGCCGCGACGGCGCGCCGATTTCCGGTGGGCCGCTGGTGGATCCGGAGCGGCAGCTACCTCCTTCGCTGCGGATGAGCCTGTACACCGACGCGATCGCCACGAATCCACCGGTGGGCAGCTGCGTCGCCGAGGAACGAGAATTCACCGCCTCGGTGAAGGACGTCACGATGGTGGATTGCGAGGTCCCGCACTGGGCCGAGGTGGTCGGCTACCCGGTGCTGTACGAGCCGGGCACGCCGTGGCCCGGAGACGCCGCGACGCAGGAAACGGCGAAATCGGCGTGCCTGCGCCTCGCGGCGCTGCCGAAGGATTTCCGATTGCAAGTCGTCGCGCCCGCGGGCGACTGGTGGAACCTGTCCGGCACGCGCAAGTACGCCACCTGCCTGGCACAACGCATCGACGGGCGGAAGTTCGACGGAGGCGTGCGATGAGCAGAATCGGACGGGAATTGCGCCAGCGGAGGTACCACCGCGCCTTCCGCATCGCGCCACCGGACTGGGACGAGCGCGGCCGTCGGCAACTACAGCAGCTGCTGTCCGAATTCCCCTGCGCCGACGATAATTCCGATTCGCCCCCACCGCTCGACGAGCACGCCCTCGCCGAGGCCGCGACCAGCCTGTGGCGGGCAGAACGCAAACTGCGGTCCGACAGCGGGGATCCCGCCGCCCGCGCTCGGCAGGCGCGCCGCTATCTGGACCGCACCCGGCAGGCACTGACCGGCGCCGGACTGGTCGTCCACGATCACGACGGCGACGCGTTCCACCCCGGCCGTTCCCTGGACGTGCTCGCGTTCCAGGACGATCCGGCGCTCACGGCCGAAACAGTGATCCAAACCGTCCGTCCCACAGTCTATTTCCGCGACCGGCGCATCCAAACCGGGCAGGTGATCGTCGGCTGCCCGGCCGAGGACGGTTCCGGCGCGGCCGAGCACGATGGAGGAAACCGTGAGTGAGCCCGCACCGAACAGCGACACCATCGACGTGGGGATCGACCTCGGCACCACCAACAGCGCCGTCGCGGTCGCCGCGGACGGTGACGCGGCCGTGGTCAAGAACAACGAGAACGTCGAGATCACCCCGTCGGCGGTGTGGATTCCGCGCCGCGATCTGGTGTACGTCGGCGACCGAGCGCGCAAACGCGCCGAATCCGACCCGCGGAACACGGCATCGGAATTCAAACAGATGATGGGTTACGACGGCGCCGCCTGGCACTTCACCAAGGCAGGCATCTCGCTGACACCGCAGCAGCTGTCGGCGGAGATCCTGAAAACCTTGCGCCAGAACGTCGCTCGCGCGCGGGGCGAGGCGCCCGATGTCGCGGTGATCACGGTCCCGGCGGCGTTCGCGCTCAACCAGCGCAACGCCACCCTGCACGCGGCCGAACTCGCCGGCCTGGGCCGGGACTGCCCGCTGATCCAGGAACCGACGGCCGCCGCGTTCGCCTACGCCCTGCACGAGGGCACCGGCCGCGGGTACTGGCTGGTCTTCGACTTCGGCGGCGGCACCTTCGACGCCGCGGTGGTGGATCGCGGCGACGACGAACTGCGGGTTCTGACCCACGCCGGCGACCGGAGCCTGGGCGGCAAGGACATCGACTGGGCGCTGGTCGAGCACGTCCTCGCCCCGGCCGTGGCGCGGCAGTTCGGGTTCGATGATTTCGACCGCGGCAATCGCCGCTTCAGCGGCGTCTTCGGCAGCCTGAAGGCCCTCGCCGAGCAGGCGAAAATCGACCTCTCCCAGCACGATTCGACCGATCTGCTGGCCGAGCTCAATGTCGACGGCCGCCTCGACGGCCGCGAGGAGATGCTCGAGCTCACCGTGCGCCGCGAGGAACTCGACGCGCTCGCCGAGCCCTTCTACACTCGCGCGATCAATCTCGCGCGCACCGCGATCTCCGAGGCCGCCCTCACCGCGGGACGGATCGACCGGGTGTTGCTGGTCGGCGGCACCACGCTGGCTCCCGGGCTGCGGGAGCGGCTGGCCGACCCGCGGCACGGGCTCGGCATCGCACTCGACTTCAGCGCCGACCCGACCACCGTGGTGGCGCGGGGCGCCGCCCTGTTCGCCGCCACCGTCCGCCGTCCCCGCCGGGCAGCGCACACGGCGCGCGCGAACGGCTTCGCGCTCGAGCTGACCCACGAACCGTCGGTGACCACCACCACCGCCGTGGTCGCCGGGCGGGTGCGGGGCACGGCGGCGGGCGGCTGGCCCGATTATTCGGTGACACTGAGCAATCCGGAATCGGCGGTGCCGTTCCGGTCGGCGCGCATCCCGCTCAACGGCAACGGCGCCTTCAGCACGATGGTCGACCTCGATGCCCACCGGACCTCGCGGTTCCGGGTCGAACTCACCGACGCCGCCGGCACGCCCTGCGCGCTCGAACCGGACACCTTCACGCTGACCCATCGGGCCGGTCCCGAGCTCGGCGGCGTCCGGCTCGCCGATTCGCTGGGTGTGCAACGCGCCGACGAGGGGTTCACGGTGCTGTTGCGCAAGGGCGCGACGCTGCCCGCCACCGTGCACAAGCAGTTCAAGACCTCCGACGCCCTGCGGCGTGCGGACCTCGACAGCGTCTTGCGCATCCCGATCGCCGAGGGCGAGCGCAGCCGGGGCGAACGCAACCGGCGGGTGGGAATGCTCGAGATCAGGTCCGCCGACATCCACGTCGACCTGCCCGCCGGCAGCGACGTGGACGTCACCTTCGAAGTCGACACGTCGGGCATGGTCACCGCGGTGGCCGACCTGCCGGGCGCCGACATCCAGACCGAGGCGGTCATCGATCTCACCGCCCTCGCCCCGCCCACGCACCGGGATCTGGCCGCCCAACTCCGCGAGGCCGAACAGCGACTGTCGCTGCTGCCCGACCACTCCCGGATGCCGGCGCGGGCCGCCCGGGTGCGCGGCCGGATCGACGAGGAGGACACGGTCGCCTCCGCGCGCGAGAAGGTCGATGCCGCCGCGGCCGATCCCGCCGCCGCGGTCGCCGCCGAGGACCGGCTCCGGGATCTGCACGCCGCCCTCGACGACATCACCGACGCCCTCGCGGTCCCCGAACTCGTCCGCGACCTGGAATCCACCCTCGCCGAGATCTCGACGCTGGTCGACCAGACGGGCGACGCCGAGGATCGCCGCAGCTGTGCCGAACTGCGGGCGCGGGCCGACGAGGCCGTACGGGCACACGATCCGGTCGCCCTGCGCCGCCAGCTCGACCGCGCCACGGAACTGCATATCGACCTGCTGCGCCGCCGACCCGAATTCCCCCTGCTGGTGTTTCACGCGCTGCAGAGCCAGCTCCAGGCGACGCCCGCCGCCGGGCCACTGCTGCGCGAGGGCGGGCGGGCCGCGGATCGCGGGGACATGCGGGCCCTGATCTCGGTGAACCATCGCCTGCGCGCGCTGTTGCCCGCGGACATCCGCACCAGTTCGATCGGAATTGTCGAATGACGTCGGCCGATGCCACCGTGGCCCGGCGGCTGGCGGTCGCCCGAGCCGCCGATGCCGCCCGCGCGGGGCGTCTCGACGCTGCCGCACGACTGCTCGACGATCTCGGCGACGCCGCGGGTGACGTTGCCGTGCTCGACCTGCGGGCCCGCGTCCACGCCCAGAACGGCGACCTCGCGGCGGCCGACCGGTGCTGGGCCCGCGTCCTGGCTGCGGCGCCCGAGTACGAGCCCGCGCACATCGGTCGCGCGGTCATCGCCCGAATCGATCAGGGCCGCACGCCGATCCGACCGCGGCTGCGACCACACCCGGTCATCGCCGGGGTCGTGGCGGTCGCGGTGGTCACCGCGGCCGGCGGGTGGTTTCTGGCCGAGACGCGGTCGGATGTCCGCGCGGTGTCCGTCGCACCGGAATCGAGAACTCCCGCGCCGCAACGGCAATCGGACGCTCCGATCACCGACGACGTGGACCGCGATCTCGACGCGATCGCCGCGGCGGCCTCCGTGCCCGGCGCGACGGCCGCCCGCCGCGCCGACCGGGTCGAGGTCGTCCTCGACGCCGGAGCCTTCGAGTCCGGGACCGAGATCACCACCGCCGCGGCGGATCTGCTCACCGAAATCGGTGCGCGCACAGCGGCATTGCCGGTGTCGGCCACGGTGGTCGGGCACACGGTCGCCGTCGCGGGCGGCCCGCAGACCGGCGGCTCCACCGTCGGATGGCAACGCGCCGCCGTCGCCGCGGCCTACCTCGCCGCGGGCAGCGGACGCCCCTTCACCGCGTTCACCCTCGCCTGCGCCGACCAGCGCGACGCCCCGCATCCCGAGCCCGCGCGCAACCGCACCGTCACCGTGCAGCTGCGGCCGGAATCGTGACGGGATACGTCCGCAGCACCTAGCCCCAGTTGGCAGCGAGAGTGAGGCAGAACGGGTGGCCGCTCGGATCGAGCAGCACCCGCCAGCTGTCGCCCGGCTGGAACTCCGGCACTGTAGCGCCCAGTTCGACCAGTTGCTTACTGGCCATCTCGAGGTCGTCGACCGCCAGATCCAGGTGAAACTGCTTGGTGCCGTGCTCGTTCGGCCAGGCGGGCGCCTGATAATCCGGGACGGTGCCGAACCCGAGCGCGTGATCCGGACCGGTGAGCATGGCGTACTCGTCCTGGGCGTGGGCGATCTCCCAACCGAGCGCCGCCGCCCAGAACTCCGCGTCCCGCCGTGCGTCGGAGCTGTCGAGAGTGAGCATCTTCAACGTAGCAACTGCCATGGGTCTTCCTCTCCGCAACGAAATTACCGTCGACAGTCTGCGACCACCGCCGCCGCACCGGATTGCAAAAACGCGACACCAGCCCTGTGACCGGCGTGTACGCCGAGACCGCCGGAGAAGCGCGCCGAGACGGGCCCGGCCCCGTATCGTCCAGCCGACGGATCGGCGCTGGCGGCGGCCGGTGATATATCGCTGGCGGGCGTGGCCGTCTCGGTGTTAGCGTCGCGTGATCGAGTTCGACGTGGCGCGAGACAGCAGAGGTGAGTCGATGATTGTGGTGAAGACCGCTGCGTTGCGCAGCGCCCCGATCATCCTCATGTCCGGGGCTCCGGTCTGATCGAATCCCCTCGCCGATCGTGGCGTGTGCCCGTGGCAGACGCACCCGGCGACCGCTCGGCTGCGTGCGTCCGTCCGCCGCAGGCGCTTTCGCTCGTGGACATGCCAACGCCACAGCCGTGCGACTCACCTTTCCACACGGAGATGAAACGCTTTGAGCACTCATATCAACTGGATCACTCGTGCCGAGACCATCGCCGACATTCCGGCGATCCGCAAGATCAACCTCGGCGCATTCGATACCGCGGAGGAGGCCGATCTCGTCGAAGCTCTGCGCGCCGATCCGGCGTGGATGGACGGCTTGTCCATCGTCAGCGCGGGACCGGACGGCGAGCCGGTCGGATACGCACTGCTGACTCGCTGTCACGTCGACGACACCCCGGCGCTGTGCCTGGGACCGTGCGCGGTCCTGCCCGAGTACCAGCGGACCGGGGCGGGTTCCGCCGCGATCCGCGCCGCGCTCGCGGCCGCCGCGCGAGCGGGTGAGAATTTCGTGATCGTGCTCGGGCATCCGAGCTACTACCCGCGATTCGGCTTCACCCGTGCCTCCCGGTACGGCATTCGCCTGAGTATCGATGTCCCGGAGGACGCATTGATGGCGTTGAGCCTGAACTCCGGACAGCTACCCAGCGGAACCGTCCGTTACGCAGCACCTTTCGGCATCTGACGAGCCGAGACCCTTCGCTGCGCTGTCCCGTCGTCCTGGGCTCGCCCGCAGACATGCCGGCGAGCCCAGGACTCCGGCCCCTAACTCCGACGAATTCGCCGATCCCGATCCGAGGGCGACCGGCCATCCCGCTCGTTCACCGTGCCGATCCCCGTGGGCTCACGACGGCTGGCGGGTCGGCATGATGGTGACCTGCTGCAGGTTCACGCGTGCGGGCTGGGCGGCCAGGAATTCGACGGCGGCGGCGATATCCTCCGGGTGGAGCCAGGTCATCGATTGTTTCGAAGCTTCGAGCCAGTCCTGGGCGCCGGGGTCGGTGACGTGGCCCTGCAACTCCGTGCCGACGATGCCCGGTTCGATCGCGGCGACTCGGACATCCTTGGCTCCGAGTTCGGCGCGCAGGGTCCGTGACAGGTGCGTCACGTAGGCCTTGGTGCCCGAGTACACCGCGAAGTTCGGGAAGATGTTCTGCGCGGCGATCGAGGACGTGTTGATCAGGTCGGCCACGCCCTTGTCCGCGGCCGCGGCGATCAACTGCGGGACGAACGCGCCGATGGTATTCATCAGGCCGGTCACGTTCAGATCGATCTGCCGCTGCCACTGCTCGACCGGCAGTTCCTCGACAGGTGCGGGCAGCATGACACCGGCATTGTTGAACAGCAGGTCGGCGGTGCCGAGTTCGGCGGCGACTCGCTCGGCGGCGTTTCGCACAACTTGCGCGTCGGTCACGTCGACGGCCAGGGCCAGCGCCGTCCCGCCGGACCGCTCGATCCGCGCGACCAGCTGTTCGAGTCGACCGGCCCGGCGTGCGAGCACGGCAACCCGGGCCCCGGCGGCGGCCAGCCGTTCGGCGGTGGCCGCGCCGATGCCGCTGGAGGCACCCGTCACGACGGCGACGCGGCCGGCGAGGGTCTTCTGGGTAGTCATCGGTGGTCTCTCCTTCGTGTCGTCCGCGGCGGTTGCGCCGCGTATGACAGACAACCGCCGAAACACCGCCCGCGGACGGCCGAATCGCGCCCTGATCGACCTAGGTCCGGCGAACCTGGTTCCAGCAGACCGACCTTCGGCGGCGACAGGTGCCGACGGTCCGGTCACACTGGATCCATGGAGCACAACGCCGAGCTGAAGGAGTTCTTGCGCACCCGCCGTGCGCGCCTGAACGTCGAAGACGTCCAGGTCGGCGGAACGGGCGGCGTGCGCCGGGTGCCGGGATTGCGCCGCGAGGAAGTGGCCCGGCTGGCCGGGGTGAGTGTGGACTACTACAGCCGCCTCGAGCAGGGCCGCAATCTGAACGTCTCCGACGATGTCCTCGACGCCGTTGCCCGCGCCCTGCGCCTGGACGAGGTCGAGCGGTCTTATCTGTTTCAGATCGCCCGGGCGAATCCGCGGCGTGCCCGGCGCCGCACTCCGGCGCGAGTACAGCGCGTCCGCCCGGGAGTCCGCCGCATCCTCGAGACGCTCGACGACGTGACGCCCGCCTTCGTCTTCGGCCGCCGCATGGACATTCTCGCAACCAACCGTCTCGCCCGGGCGTTGCTGACCGACTTCGAGGCGCTTCCGCCTCGGGACCGAAACATGTTGCGCTACACCTTCCTCGACGATTCCGCCCGCGAGCTCTACGTCGATTGGGAGGAGGTCGCCCGGGACAACGTCGCGGTCCTGCGCCTGGACGCCGGCCGCCACCCCGACGACCCACTGCTCACCGAACTCGTCGGCGAACTCGCGGTCAAGAGCCCGGAGTTCCGGCGCTGGTGGGCGGACCACAACGTCCGCGAGCGTAGTCACGGCACGAAGCGCTACCACCATCCCCTCGTCGGCGATCTCACCATCGACTACGAAAGCGTCTCCCTGCCGGGCGATCCCGACCAGACCCTGTGCATCTACACCGCCGAAGCAGGCTCGCCGTCGGAGACCGCGCTCGAGCTGCTCGCCACCTGGACCGGCTCGCAGCGGCCGGCCGACGGCCCCGATCCGGAACACCGGTCGCGAGCCGAGCGGCCGGGCGTCCGGCAACCCTGATCGCGCGGCGGATCAGTTCGGTGCGTGTTGCAGGCGGTGCCGGCGCCGGGTCTTGGCGAGGTAGAGCCGTCGGTCCGCGGCGTCGAGGAACGCGTCGGCCGCGGTGTGCGCCACCGGCGCGAGCACGGCGCCGACGCTGAGGGACAGGACGATCCGGTGGTCGTCGATGACGACCGGGACGGCGAGCGCGGACCGCAGGGTGGCGGCGGTGGCCGCGAGCCGGTCGTCATCGACCGGCGGCGGCAGGAAGACCACGAACTCGTCACCGCCGAGCCGGGCCAGGGTGCAGTCGTGACGGCGCAGGTGTCGGCGGAGCCGGGCGCCGACCGCGCGCAGTACCTCGTCGCCGACCCGATGACCGTAGGTGTCGTTGACCTGTTTGAAGTCGTCGAGGTCGGCGAAACACAGTCCCGCGCAAGCGTTGTCGGTCGCCGAATCCGCGGCCGCGTGCAGCAGTTCGAGCAGTTGCCGCCGGTTGGGCAGGCCGGTGAGCGGGTCGTGGCGGGCCTGCCAGCGCAGTTCGTCCTGCAGCAGGCGGCGCTCGGTGATGTCCTCGCCGACAGCCAGCAGATAGTCGTCCTGCCCGTCACCGCCGGGCACGTAGGTGACCGTGAACGCGGCCCATCGCGTGTCCCCGGCGGGCGCGAGGCCCCGGCCCTCGATCCGCACCGATCCTTTTCGCGCCGCGACGAGCTCACCGAACACACGCGCATGGATGTCGGCGAGATCGGCCGGATGCGCGAATTGATCCACCGGCATCCCCCGCAGCGTCTCGACCGGCGCACCGAGCATGGCCGCCAGACACTGGTTGGCGTCGATCAGCACACCGCGGGTGTCGGCGATGCCGATGGCGACCGCGGTGTTGTCGAACACGACCCGGAACCGGTCGGCGGCCGCCCGATCCGCCTCCGTGGCACCGGCGCTGTCCGGCGGCGCTGCCGCTCGCGCCTGCTGGTATCCCTGCGCCAGCGCGGCGAGGACACCCGCGGCCCGCGCAGCCGCGTCGCGACGACCGGTTGCGGCGGCGAGCCGCGCGAGCAGAGGTGCGGACAGCACGGGAACCGCGGGATCCCACGGCAGCGCCCGGGCCAGAGCGCGGCCCACACCGGCACCGGCGGAGCTGTCGAACGGGTCGGCGTCCACCGCCTCGGCGAACTCGTCGACCAAGCGGCCCAACACCATCGGCAGCTGCGGCCGCGCGGCCGCTCCGACAACGCCCAGGGCGTCGTGCCACTGGGCAACCCATTCCGAACGTCGCTGTTCGTCCACCGCTGATATCCCGCTCCTCATCCCCGCCAGAAGGGCCATAGACGGGCTCGTGCAGACACACACGATAAACGCTGGTGGCGCGCCCGGCGGAACTTCGGTGAACGGGCGCCGAGGTCGGTCGCGATCGAGGGGATCGAAACGTTCCATCCCGGAGGCGAATTCACCGATGCCTCCGGGGCCCCGCACGACTCCGCGGCTGATCACACGCGGGAGCGATGAGTTCGCGGGTTCTCTCGGATCAGTACTGGTGACACCGATTCACTGAAGGAGCCAGGATGACCAGGACTGTCATGGTGCGGTATCGGACGCATGCGTCGGCCGCGGAGGAGAACCAGCGGCTGATCGAAAATGTCTTCGCCCAGCTGCATCGGGAACGACCAGCGGGGTTGCGCTATACGGTATACCGGCTGGATGACGACGCGGGTTTCGTCCACGTCGCCGCCGAGGAGCCCGACGGTGCGTCTTTGACCGCGTCGACGGCCTTCGCGGAGTTTCAGCGCGATATCCGTTCCCGGGTGCCGGAAGCGCCACGGTCGGCGCGCGCCACTGTGGTCGGCACTTACCCGGCCCCCGCCGCCGGACATGCGGCGGTGGTCGCGGTGGCGTTCGTCGAGGCGTTCGGCAAACGTGACATGTCCGCGGTGTCGGCGTTGTTGGCCGATGACGTGGTGTTCGAGAGCCCGCGGGTGCGCATCACCAACGCGACGGACGTGCTGGCCGCCATCACAGATTTCGCCCAGGCGGTGACCGGAGTCGACATCATCGACGCCTTCGGTGACGACGAGCGCGCCGTGGTCGTCTACGACATGCACACCGGGCCGTTCGGAACGCTGCGCACCGTGGACCATGTGGTCGTCCGGCACGGTCGAATCGCTTCGGACACCGTCATTTTCGATACTCGTCGGATCCTCGCATGACGCACCCGGTCGAGTCCGCCGCCCAGCAGTTCCGTGGCGAGTTGTTCACCTACTGCTACCGGATGCTCGGTTCGCCCCACGACGCGGAGGACGCGATTCAGGAGGTCTATCTGCTGGCGTGGCGCGGATACGGCGATTTCGAGGGCCGTGCGTCGCTGCGGACCTGGCTCTACCGCATCGCGACCAGGGTCTGCCTCAAAGCGATCGACCGCCGTGGTCGTCGCGCGCTGCCCTCGGGACTGGGCGGGCCGGGTGACCCGGGCGAGCCGGTGCGGCCACGCTTGCGTGAAGTGTCCTGGGTCGAGCCGGTACCCGACACCGCACTTGATCCGGCGGCGACGATCGAGTCGAGGCACGCGACCCGGTTGGCCTTCATCGCCGCCCTGCAACACCTGTCCGGACGACAGCGGGCCATCCTCATCCTGCGTGACGTACTGATGTTCCCGGCCGCCGAGGTCGCCACCCTGCTGGCCACCACGACCCCCGCGGTGAACAGTGCCTTGCAGCGCGCACGGACCCAGTTGGCCGCACTCGCCACGACCGGATACAACCTGTCCGAACCAACAGATCCGCAGCGGCGCGAAGTACTCGACCGGTATGCCGCCGCGTTCGAGAATGCCGATATCGCCGAGTTGGTGCGCGTGCTCACCGAGGACGCGGTGCTGGAAATGCCCCCTGTGCCCACCTGGTTCCGGGGTCGCGACCAGGTCGGGGAATTCCTGCGCTCCCGGTTGACCACACCCGGCGCCGTCCGGCTGGTGCCGACCGCTGCCAACGCCCAGCCCGCGTTCGGTGTGTACCTGCACGGTCACGGCGGCGTCCATCACCCGCACGCCGTGCAGCTTCTCACCCTCACCGAATCGGGCATCGCCCGCATCGACATGATCCACGACCCCACCCTCTTCCCACTTTTCGACCTTCCGGATCTCATTCAGAAAGCAGAACGATGAAACTTCTCACCGGGGTCACCGGTTCCGCGGGCTCGATCGTGGTCCGTGAATTCGCGGCCCAACAGGTTCCGGTCCGAGTACTCGTCCGCGACCGCGGCAAAGGACAGTGGCTCGACGACCTCCCCACCGTCGAGGTCGTATACGGCGACATGCTCCGGCCGGACACACTCACCGCGGCGCTCGCCGATATCGACCGTGTTCTGATGATCTCCTCACCCCGGCAGCAGATGGTCGAGACCCAGTGCCGGTTCATCGACGCCGCGAAGGCCGCGGGCGTCGGGCACATCGTCAAGTTCAGCGGCAAGGAATCGGGAACGACGTTCGACCCGAATCGTTTTCGCGGCACCCGCTGGCACCTGGAGATCGAGCGATATCTCGAGGCGTCGGGCGTGGCCTGGACCCATCTGCGGCCGAGCCAGTTCATGCAGTTCTACCTGCCCGGCACGCTGACCGGCGTGGACAGCCGACGGCGAGAGCTGGTCATGCCCATCGGAGACAGTCGCCTGGCGCCGGTCGACATCACCGACATCGCCAAGGTCGCCGTCGCGATGATGCGAGCAGACGGCATCGAGGGCAGGGCTTTCGACATGACCGGCCCCGAAGCGCTCACGATGGCGGAAATCGCGGCCCGGATCACCGCGGCCACCGGTCGCCGGTACCGCTACACGGCGGTAACCCTCGAGCAGAAGCGAGCCCTGCACCAAGCCGAAGGACTCCCGCCCGAGGTGCTCGACCTCCTCGACGAGATCTATCGCGGCCGCGCGGAATCCCCCGAGTCGCGGGTGGTCCTCGACACCCACCGCGAATTCGGTGTCGAGCCGACCAGTTTCGCCGCGTTCGCCCGCCGCCACGCTGCCGCCTTCACCGACACCACGGCGGGAGATCCCGTGCGAAGGCCACCGACGCCGGCGATCGGTTAGTCCTCCCCGCCGGTTTCGACGCGCGGATCGGAGAAGACGGTGCCCCCGGCCGCCGCCACGCGGGCGGCGACCGGGTCGTCGACGCGCAGCGCGTAGGTTCCCCGGTCCGGGTCGACGGCGATGAGGCCGTATGCGGTGTCGACGTCGGATGTGGTCAGGTGCAGCGCCCGCAGGGCGTCGGCCAGGGTGGCGCCCGGCGGGAGCTGAATGGTGAGCAGCTGCATGCCCACCACGCTACGCGCGGGTGGACTCCTGCCGCAGGGCTCCGAGAATCCCTGCGGTGTCGGCGATTCCGTATCCGTAGTCGTAGTCGAATTCGGTGCCGCCGTGCCGCAGGGCGGTGCGCCGCACCAGGTCCCGCAACCGCTCCGGCGGGATCACCCCGGCCGGATACCGGGTGCGCACTGCCGCGATCAGCCCGGCGGCGGTCGGGCAGGCGGCCGAGGTGCCGGTGTCGGGCGTATCGGCGCCGAATGCCGTCGACCCGAGGAAGTGGGTGTAGGTGCACACGTCGGGTTTGCGCTCCGCCAGGCGACCGGGCCCCTGCGACGAGTAGCCCACCCGCTGATTGCCGGTGTCGACGCCGCCGACGCTGAGCACACTCGGATGCGAATTGGCCCCGTTGATCGGCCGATCCGGGAAGGCACACCGCCCGTCGGGGCAGTCGCGCCCGCAGTTGCCGGCGGCGAAGAGGATGTCGGCCCCGGCGGCGGCCAGCGTGCCGACGATCGTATTGAACGGATGGCTCGGGTTGTCGGAGTAGTTGCCGGGATCGCCGACCGGGAAGTCGGTGTCCGGTGAGAACACGCCCCAGCTGTTGCTGACCACCAGGGCCCGCGTCGACTCGGGCTGGGCGGTGAGCACCGTGCGCAGGTGCGCGTAGGCGGCCAGCGCATCCGAGAGCAGTCCGTCGGTAGGCGAACCGCCCTGACGGGAACTGCGCAGCACGGGAAGATCGAGCAAGGTGGCCGCGGGCGCGGCGATCATCGCGTCGAAGGCACACATCGTGCCGTGGCCGACGGGAAACTCACCCGCGGTTCCCTTGACGCCCTGCGGGTTCCAACTGCGTCCCGCGTCGACGGTCGGCCGCCCGCGCACCTGCCCGACCTTCGCGGCATTGATGCCGGTATCCACGATCGCGAGCGCCACGCCCGCGCCGTCCAGCCCCGCCGCGGCCAGATCGCCGACACGCAAACGGCTTTCGACATCGTGCCAGGTCCCCACCGCTGCGGAATCGCCGCACGTGACGACCGGTTGAATGGTCGGATCGGCGAAAACACCGACAACGCCCGCCGATCGCCGCACCGCCGCCGCGGCGGCCTCGTCCGCCACCTCGCCCCGCACCACGACCGTATTCCCTTCCGGCTCCGGCGAAGGCACGGCCGAACCGGTCACATCCACACCCGGCGCCACGACGACGGGCCCGTAGTCCCGATCGAGCGCGAACCCGGGCAACTCACCCCCGACCACCTCCGACGCGGTGAGGCGAACAGCGGAATCGGTCTCCGGACGAAACTGAATCACAACACGCATCCCGCCAGTCTGGCGCGCTTCGCACCGATTTGCTCGCCGAACGCTCGCCGTGATCCGCTCCGACGCGACTCGGACAGGTGGCGGCGTCGACACGGCTTCCGGTGCTGGACACGGGTTTCCGCCCGGCCCGCAGGAACCGGGTCAGGCGGCGCGGTGGTGGCTTGCCGGGCGCTGGTGGCCGAATGTCTTCCCCGGAACCCGCGGCGTGGGCCGCGATTCGACGCTGTCGGCGCCGGACGTGCCGGATGGGGTGAGTGCGGCGGCGTGGTCGGGGTGGTCGTCGTCGCGGTGCCGACGGTAGACCAGGTACAGCAGGGCGACGCCGAGCACGACGGGGATGTGGGACACCAGGCGGGCGGCGGTGACGTCGCCGCGGGTCAGGTCGAGCAGCGAGGCGGCCGTGAGAACTCCGACGAAGACGGTCAGCATGGGCAGTTGTCCGGCGGCGGCGCGGGTGCGCAGCGCGGCCCACACCAGTCCGATGCCGATCGCGACGTTCCAGGCCGCGCTCTCGTGGCTCATGTGGCCCATCATGAACGCCTCGTGCCCGTGCCCACCGGCCACGCCGAACAGTTGCGTGAGCGCCAGGACGGTCTGCGCGGCGGCCACGACGCCGAGTGCGACTCGGGCATAAGGATGTTCGCGGCGCGGTGGCAGCCGTGCCATGATGGCGGCGGTCAGGTCCGGAACCTCGGGCGCGGTGTGCAGGATGGTGGCGCGCCGCAGGGCTTCCGCGCGGCGATACCAGTCCTGGCAGGCGGGACAGGCGCTCAGGTGCCGATCGGTGGTGTCGGCGGGGATCGGTTCCTGTTCGCCGTCGATACGCGCGGACAGTGCTGCACGGACCGTTTCGCACTTCATGTCTCTATGGTCGCGCAGGCCGCGGGACAGGTTCCCAGAGCGGGGGGTGAAATTCCACGACGGGCTGTAGTAGCGTGCTGACCGTGCGCGGTGGTGCCTTGGAAGACGAGTTGACCGCGCTTGCTATGGCCGCGGGACGTGGTGATCGGCGGGCGTTCGAGCAGTGGGTGCGGGCCTTGCAGGCCGATGTGTGGCGCTTTCACGCCTACCGGGCGGGCCCGGGCGCTGCCGACGACCTGACGCAGGAGACGTTCGTGCGGGCGTTCGGCAGCCTGCCGCGGTTCGCGGGCCGGTCGACCTCGCGGGCCTGGCTGCTGTCGATCGCACGGCGGGTGGTGGTGGATTCCATCCGGTCCGCCGTCGCGCGGCCGCGGTTGCACGGGGGCGACGACTGGGAGTCGGTCGCCGAACAGCGTGCCGCTCAGCAACGTTCGGGTCGCACGTTCGAGGATATGGTCGAGATTCGCATGCTGCTGGACGGCCTGCATCCCGAGCGGCGCGAGGCGCTGGTGCTGACGCAGGTGCTGGGGTTGTCGTACCAGGAGGCCGCGGACGTGTGCGGGGTGCCGGTGGGCACGGTGCGCTCGCGGATCGCGCGGGCGCGCGAGGATCTGCTGGCCGCGAGCGAGGAGCGCGACGGCGTCGGCTGACCAGCCACACGGCCGGGCGCCGGGAACTTTCTCCGGCGCGGAGCCGACCTGTGTTCGGTGAGGGTCGACGCGAAAGCCGTTCCGGGAGCGCGGCAATGGGTTCTGGCGGGGCTGCTGATCACCGCGATGACGCTGTCGATGCTGCCGTTGTTCCTGGTGGGTGCGCTGGGGCCACGTCTGATCGATGAGTTCGACGGCGCCGCTTCCCTTCTCGGTGCGCTGGTCGCGGCGGGCTTCGCGGTGGCGGCGGTGTTGTCGCTGATCGTGGGGCCGATGGTGGCCGCGCTCGGGGTACGCCGGTGCCTGGTCGCGATGTTCGTGGTGTCGGCGCTGGCGCTGACGCTGTTCGCCGTCGCGCCCGGCTACCCGGTGCTGGTGGCGGCGATCGCGGTGTCCGGTCTGGCGCAGGCGTTGGCGAACCCGACGACCAATCAGCTCATCGCGACGCGCATTTCCGCCGACCGGCGCGGCAGCGTGGCGGGTTGGAAGCAGTCGGGTGTGCAGTTCGGCGCCTTTCTCGCCGGGTTGCCGCTGGCCGCGATCGCGGTGGCGACCACGTGGCGCGTCGCGGTCGGCGCCGCGGCGGCCGGCGCGGCGGTCGCGGCCGCGCTGGCGCTGGCGGTCACGAAAGATGCTGCGCCGCCGCGTGTTCCCCGCGTCGAGGTGGCGACTTCGGCCGGTGACGCGGGCTGGATGTGCGGCTTCTCGGTGCTGCTCGGCGCGGGTATCTCCGCGATCAACACCTATATCGCCTTGTACGCGGCAGACGAACTGTCGCTGTCGGCGACGACCGCGAGCATGCTGGTAGCGGTGCTCGGCGTCGCGGGCATCACCGGCCGCGTGGGCTGGACGAGGTGGGCGTCGAAGCTGCGCTGCTCCGGTGTCGTGCTGGGGCCGTTGGCTTTCGGTGCCGCCATCGCCACGCTGGCCATCCTGGCCGCGGCCGCGGGTGGGGCGTGGTTGGCGTGGGCGGGTGTGCTCGGCATCGGCGGCTGCGCGGTGGCGGCGAACGCGGTGTCGATGATGACGGTGATCGCCACCGCGGCTCCCGAGCACGTCGGCCGGGATTCGGCGGTGGTGTCGGCGGGTTTCTTCGCCGGGTTCGTGGTCGGCCCGCCGCTGTTCGGAGTGCTCGCCGCATCCGGACGCCACCGGTACGGCCCGGCGTGGACGCTGGTGGCCGCGGAATTCCTGGCCGCCGCCGTCGTGGCCTGGTGGTGGCAGCGGCGGGCGGCGCGATGACCGCACGACATGTCCCTCCCGATGCGCCGGTGGTCAATTCCGCAGTGCCGCGGTGATTTTCGCGGCCGCGTCGCGGTAGACCGTACGCAGGTCATCGTCGTGGGTGGGGTAGTTGGTGAGCGTGATCTGGGTGGCCGGGATGCCGGGCAGGACCGTGCCGGTATCCATCTGCTCGTTGGCCAGCACGTACTGCGGGTGGAGGGCGGACAGGGCCGCGACCTGTCTGGCGGTGACGGGTTCGGGGCCGTAGGTGCCGAGGACCTCCGCGCCGGACAGTTCGGCGGCGAAACCGGTGAATGCCTGGGTGAGGACCTTCGGGGCTCGGCCGTCGCGCCATGCCGCTCGCACTTCCTCTGCCAGCCTGTCGTATTCGCCGCCGAAGTCGTGCAGCCAGGTGTCGGCGGCGGCGCGGGTGCCGAACAGGTCACCGAGACGCTGCACCTCCGCCACGACGGCGGCGCGGCTGTTGTCCAGGTTCACCGCGACGGTTCTCGCCGCCGAGCCCGCGGCCTCGGTGATCTTGCCCGCGAAGCCCTCGAACCGGGCGTAGAGCACGAAGTCCGCTTCGGTCACCGCGGCGAGATCCGACGGCTTCGGGTCGTAGTCCGGAGCGTGTTTGATCGACGACGGCACGATCACGGTGACGTCGGTGGCTCCGGCGGCTCTGGCGAAGGCCGCTTCCCAGCTGGTGGTCGCGACCACGCGCGGGCCGTCGTGCTCGGCGTGGTCGTGGTCGCCGGTGCCGCAACCGGCCGCCGCGAGAGCGGCCGCGATCAGTGCCACGGCACCGGATCGGCAGCGGCCGAAGCTGTTTCGCGCGAGAAGGGCCATCGTCGTTTTCTCCCATCGGGTAACACATGAACAGCGAGGGCGACCGCGCCCGCCGACAACACCAGCACCGGGCCCGGCGGCAGGTCGCAGGCCACCGCCAGTACGAACCCGGCGACATTCACCACCAGCCCGACGGCCACCGCGGCGGCCACCATGCCCGGCAGCGAATTCGCCAGCCGCCGCGCCGCGAGCGCGGGCAGCAGCGTCAACGCGTCCACCAGCAGCGCACCGGTCAGCCGAATCCCGGCCGCGACCGAGACCGCCACCAGCACAAGCAGAACGAGGGTGAGCCGATCGACGCGTACGCCCGAGCACGCTGCCAGCTCCCGGTCGTACAGCAGCAGTCCCAGCTGCCGCCGCCGTGCCCAGAACAGCAGCGGCACCAGCACGGCGAGCACGCCGAGCACCACGACGTCACGGGTGCGGGTGGCCAGGATGGAGCCCCACAGCAGTTCGAACGCACTATTGGCATTGACTCCGGCGATCGACAGCACCAGCAGCGCACCCGCGATCGCCAGACTCATCAAAAGGCCCATGGCACCGGACAATCCGGCGGGGCTGCGCGCCATCGGCGTCAACGCCGCACCCGAGGTCCCGCACGCCACCAGCGCGCACAGCAGCGGGTCGAGTCCGATCAGCATGCCCACCGCGATGCCCAGCAGCGCGACGTGCATCATCGCGAACCGCACCGGCATGATGTCCAGGCCGATGATCACCACACCCACGATCGGCAGTCCCACCGCACCCAGCACCAGCGCGACCAGTGCCCGCTGCACCGAGGCCAGCTGCCACAGATCCACGAAGCTCGCGGCAGCGTTCACGCGATTTCCCCTGCGGCGGCGGGTATTCGGCGTAGCCGTCCGTCGGCCATCTCCAGCACGCGATCGCACCGGGCGGCCAGTGCCCGATCGTGGGTGACCACCAGCAGCGTCACCGGCAGCTCGGTCAGCAACGCACCCGCTTCCTCCTGTCCGGCGAAATCCAACGCGGCTGTCGGTTCATCGGCGAGCAGCGCCCCGGCACCGGCCGCCACACAGCCCAGGGCGCGCGCGAGATACATCCGCTGCAATTGCCCACCCGACAACGTGTGCAGGGGCCGGGCGATCAGATCCGCGACCCCGAGCCGCCGCGCGGCCGCCGCGGCCGCGTCGAAAGCGCCACTGCTGGTGAGTAGTTCACGGCCCGGCAGCGGAAACCGGCCGGGCGCTTGCCGCTGCGGAATCCAGGTCACCGCGCGTCTGCGCCGATCCCAGTCGGCCGCGCCGCGTGCCACCACACCGTCGACGGCGATCAACCCCGCCGTCACCGGATGCAGCCCGAGTACCGCCCGCAGCAACGTCGTCTTCCCGGAGCCGTTGGTACCGGTCACCGCGACCCGCTCCCCCGCCGCGACCGTCAGGTCTACTCCGCGCACCACCGCCCGGCGGCCGTGCGCACACCACACGTCCGCGCATTCGATCCTCGAACCCTCACGCACCGTCACTCCACTCGTCTCACCGACACTGTCGGCCGCCCGGCACCGGAAGTTCCCGAACTTTTCGAATCCCGGATGACGTTCACGCGCAGACGTATCGGCTACGGCTCACCGAGCAGCACCGTCATGACGGCTCGGACGGTGCCGAAGGGCAGATCGGTGGATCACCGGCGGACGGCCGGGGGTCGTGCAGGTATCGGCGGGTCAGGCGGCGGGCGGTGGCGCTGATGTGGAACTCGTCGGCACCGTCGAGGATGCGGGCGGCGCGGGCGATCCGCAGCAGGCGCGGGAGTCCGGTTGCGGCGGTGAGTCCTTCGGCGCCGTAGATCTGGATGGCACTGTCGACGGCGGTACCCAGGGCGCGGGCGGCGGCGACCTTGGCCATGCTCACCTCGATCTGCGCGGGCAACTCGGCCGCGACCAGCTCCGCGGCCCGGACGGTGAGCAGGCGGGCGGAGCGCACCGCGAGTTCGGCCTCGAACAGGTGTTGTTGCGCCAGTTGCCGATCCGCGAGCACCCCGCCGCCGAGCGGACGGGCGGCCGCGCGGGCGGCGAGTTGTTCGACAGCGCGTTGGGCCTGCCCGATCCAGCGCAGCGCACGCAGTGTCCGGCCGAGTGCCAAACGTTCGCCCGCGAACGTGGATCCCGCGCCCACGGCACCGACCAGGTGTGTCGCGGGCACGAACACGTTGTCGAAGGCGATCTCCGATTGCCCGCCCGCGCCCAGGACGTCGAGTTCCCGCACCACCCGGTATCCGGGAGTGTCGGTGGGCACCACCAGCATCGACAACGCTTCTCGCACCGGCCCGTCGCTGGTCCGCACCACGACGACGACGAAATCGGCGCGGGCCGCGCCGGTGGTGAACCACTTGCGGCCGGTGAGACGCCACCCGTCGCCCGCGGCGACCGCGCGGGTCCGTAGTCCGGCGGGGTCCGATCCGGCGACGCCGGGCTCGGTCATGGCGTAGGCGGCCCGGCGCTTCCCGGAGACCAGGTCCGGCAGCAGGCCGTCGCGCAGCGCGGGATGGGCGTGGGCGGCGAGCATGCGCACGGTCAGCAGCGCGGACGAGCCCAGCGCGTCCGGGCCGTGGTCGCTGCGGCCCTCGTCTTCGGCGAGAGCGAGATACTCCGCGAGCGGCAGACCGCCACCGCCGTACTCGGACGGGAGTGGCAGTGCCCACACCCCCGCCGTCGTCGCCTGCCGCCGCAGCCGCTCCCAGGCCGCGGCGGCACCGGCGTCGAGCGCGTCCTCGGCCGGAATGACCTGGTGGGCAACGAAATCGCGCACCCGTCTCCGCAACGTCGCGAACGGGTCTGGGCCGGAATGTCTTTCGTCACGCATGCCCCGATCACACCATCACCCGACCTTTCCGTTGCCCACTCCCCAATCTGGCCATTCCACAGCCTTTTTCGTTGCCCACGCCCAATCTCGCCGATACCCGGCCTTTTCGTTGCCCATGCTCTGATCTCGCCGATGCCCGGCCTCGTTGCCCATGCTCCGATCTCGCCGATGCCCGGCCTCTTTCGTTGCCCATGCTCCGATCTCACCGATGCCCGGAACTCGGAGGGCACTGCGGCCGACCTATTCGGCGATGAACCGGACTTCGGTGGAAGGCGAACCATGACGACGCAGACATCCGTACCCGCCTCGGCGGTCGCTCTGTTACCCGCCGGAACGACCGCCACCGTCACCGGATCCGGCGCCACCGCCCAGGTCCTGCGCGAGCATCTGCGCGCGATCGGCGCGACGCTCACGGGCAGCGACGAGTCGGGGACGGATGATTCGGCCGCGGCGACCGTGGCGCTGTCACTCGGCGACGGCCGCCGCCGCGCGGCCACCGTCGGATGGGCGGGCCCGGTCGCCGATCCCGACCTCGCCGATGAGACCACCGTGCAGGCGATCTGCGGGGTGATGCACGTCAACGGCCGCCGCAGCGGGTACCCACGCGGGCTGGAGGTGGACTACTGCGCCACCGCGGCGGGCGTGCTCGCGGCCACCGGCCTGCTGGCGAGCCTGCTCCTGCCCGCGGAGCGACTCCGCGTGGACACGAGTGTGGCCGAGGCCGCGCTGCTGGCGGTCTCCCAGTATCTGGCCGCGGCGGGCGCCGACGACCCGGAGGCGGTGGACCCGGCGCCGGGCGGCCCGCCGTTCGTCAGCCTCGACGGTGTCCGGTTCGAAATCGAGTCGCTGCAACCGGAACCGTGGGCGGCGTTCTGGTCCGCGCTCGACGCCGAACCCCGCGCACTACGGAAAGGGTGGCGGCCCTTCCAATTCCGTTACGCCACCGCCACCGCACCCGTGCCGCAGGCGCTGCACGACGCCACCCGGGGCCGCATGTTCGCCGATATCACGCGCATCGCCGCACGATCCGGCGTCTCGGTGTGCCGGTTGTATCGCGGCGACGAGCCGGGCGCCCCGGCGCCGGATTGCCTCCCCGCCCCCTGGTCGCTCGTTCCGCAGCCGACGAAGGTTGCGAGGCAAAGGTATTCGGCACCGATGGCGATGCAACGGTATTCGGCACCGATGGCGTCGAGCCCGTTGTCCGGAATCCGGGTGCTCGAGGCCGGGCGGCGCGTGCAGGCACCGCTGGCCGCGCACCTGCTGCGGCTGCTCGGCGCGCACGTCACCCGGGTCGAACCGCCGGGCGGCGACCCGCTGCGGCAGATGCCGCCCTGCAGCGGCGACCTCTCGTCGCGGTGGCTGGCGCTCAACCGGGACAAGGCCGCCGCCGAATTCGATATCAAATCTCCCGGCGACCGCGCCCGGCTGCGCGCCTCGGCCGCGGAAGCCGATGTCTTCCTGCACAACTGGGCGCCGGGGAAGGCCGAGGAG
Organism: Nocardia wallacei; assembly: GCF_014466955.1. Classification (NCBI taxonomy): domain Bacteria; kingdom Bacillati; phylum Actinomycetota; class Actinomycetes; order Mycobacteriales; family Nocardiaceae; genus Nocardia; species Nocardia wallacei. The sequence continues at coordinate 4,258,266 of NZ_AP023396.1, forward strand.
TTCGGCCTCGCCGCCGCCGATCTGCCGTCCGGACTGGTCTACACCTATACCTCCGGCTGGTCCGGGCTCGACCTGCCCGATCTGCCGCCGGGCACCGATTTCATGGTGCAGGCGCGCAGCGGCCTCGCCGACCTCGTCGGCCCGCCCGACACCCCGCCCGCTCCGTCGCTGATGACCCTGCTCGACGTGCTCGGCGGTGTCCTCGGTGCCGAAGCGACCGTCCTCGGCCTGCTGCACCGCGACCGCACCGGTGCCGGCGCCGCGGTGGAAAGCAGCCTGCTCAGCGCCTCGAACACGCTACGGCGGCACGGCCGCACGACCAGTCGGCGCGGCACCCGGCAACCGTTCCGGCTCGATGGCCGCTGGGTCGCCGTCGGCTCCTCCGGCACCCCGGTTCCGGTCACCGGCGACCTCGCCGATCTACCCACCGACGCCCGCTTCGCGACCGTACTCGGCCGCGACACCTTCGGCTGCCCCGCCCTGACCACACCGTGGAGACTGTCGTGACCCTCGTCGAAAACACCAGCCGCTACACCGATCTCGTCCCCGCCGAGTTACGCGGCGCCTGGTCCGCCGCCGGCCACTATCCCGGCAGTGACATCTACACCCTGTTCGCCCGGCACGTGGCCCGGCACCCGGACAAGCCCGCCGTCGTCGACGCCGACGGTACCGTCACCTATGCCGAACTCGACGATCTGACCGTCCGGCTCGCCGCCGGGCTGTCGCGCCTCGGGATCGGCGCCGAAGACGTTGTCGCCGTGCAGCTTCCGAACTCCCGGCTGGCGTGCGCGGCCGATCTCGCCGTCGCCGCGCTCGGCGCGATCGTGCTGCCGTTCCCGGTCGGCCGCGGCACCCGCGAGGCCGCCACGCTGCTGCGCCGCTCGGAGGCCGTCGCCGTGATCGCCCTCGCCGAGCACAACGGGCAGCACAGCGCCCGCCTGATCCGCGAGATGGCCGCCGACCTGCCCGCCCTGCGCGCGGTGATCGGCGTCGGCCGCCACAGCTGCCGCGGCTGCGTGCCCATCCACGCGCTGCTCGCCCCCGATGCCGGAGACTTCCGGCCGCACCGGCCGGATGCGGACGGGCCCGCCCGGATCCTGGTCACCTCCGGGTCGGAGGCCGAACCGAAAATGGTGCTGTACTCCCACAACGCCCTGACCGGCGGCCGCGGCGCCATGCTCGCCGCCCTGCACGACGACGACCCGGCCACCATGCGCAACCTGTTCCTCGTCCCGCTCGCCTCGGCCTTCGGATCCAGCGGCACCGCGGTCACCCTCGCCGCCTTCGGCGCCACCCTCGTCCTGCAACCGCGATTCGATCCCACCGCCACCCTCGCGATGGTCGAAAAGACCCGTCCCACCCACCTGCTGGGCGTGCCCACCATGCTGCGACTACTGCTCGATCACCCCGCTGCCGCGGCCACCGATCCGAGCGGACTGCGCGCGATCGTGCTGGGCGGCTCACCTCTGGACAGCGAGACCGCACGCCGGGGACGCGACCTGTTCCGATGCCCGGTCATCAATCTCTACGGCTCCGCCGACGGCGTCTCCAGCCACCCCGCCCTCGATGATCCCGCCGACCGTGCGACCACCGCGGGCCGCCCCGATCCCGCCGTGGCCGAAATCCGCGTGGTCGACAGTGAATTCCGTGCGCTTCCGCCCGGGCAGGTCGGTGAGATCATCGCCCGCGGTCCCATGTCGCCGATGTGCTACGTCGGTGCTGCCGAACTCGACACCGCGCTGCGCACGCCCGGCGGCTGGACCCGCACCGGCGACCTCGGCCGCTTCGACACCGACGGATATCTCACCGTCGTCGGCCGCAGCAAGGACGTCATCATCCGCGGCGGCCTCAATATCAGCCCGGCCGAGGTGGAGGCCGTGCTCCTCGCCCACCCCGCCGTCACCGACGTCGCCTGCGTTCCGATTCCCGACCCGCTCTACGGGGAACGGTTGTGCGCCTGCCTGGTCGCCACCGAACCACTCACCCTGCACCAGCTCACCGAGCACCTCGTCGGACAAGGACTGGAGCCGCGCAAGTTTCCCGAGCGCCTTCTCCAATTGCCTTCGCTGCCTTTGGGTCCCGCCGGGAAAGTCGACCGCCGGGCGTTGCAGGCACAAGCGCGACAGCGTTCCCGCGAACGCTGACTCGGAACCCGTTGCGGCGCAATTTATCTCGATAACTACGGTTTCCCTTCGGGAAGCAATGCGATCTTTGTCACCTCAGGCCGGGAACTTTCCCCGTGCTGTCGGCGACTTGTTTGTCGGCAGCGAAATCGCGTTGCCCGACAACAGTATTGGGAGTTGGAACACAATGATGCTCCGCACAGGCGCGGCGATCGCGGCCATGGTCGTCTCGGCGCTGGGAATCACGGCGGGAACCGCGGCGGCCCACCCGGCGCCCGAGACGCCGGATATCCATTTCCAGGCCACCGTCGTCGACCACTCCGTGGTCCTTACCGCCGACGCCGGCACTCTGTCGGTCGCCGACGAGCACCTGCGGTTCGTCGACCGCCACGGTGCGACCGTCGCCACCCTGCCGCTCGCCTACCTCCGCGGCGGCAGCGCGCTCCCCATCGCCGCGCACGCCGAAGGCGACACCGTCACGCTCACCCCGTCCACCGATCCCGCCGCAGCGTACCCGCCCGGTGCGGCCACCGCACAGGAAATCGACGCCCTCTCGCACCCGAATTACAATGCGGCACTGGGCAACTTCAGCATGTCGATGATGGCCGCCGCGACCGTCGGCAGCCTGCTGGGCAGTACCGTCGGCGCCGGGATCGGCTGTGTCGCGGGCGGTATCGTCGGCGGGGCCACCGGCGGCGTGGTGTCCATCGGACTACTCGCCGTGCCCGCGGCGATCGGCGGCTGCCTGGTCACCGGCGCGGCACTCGCGGCCATGGGCGCGGTCGTCGGCACCATCGTCGTCGGCATCCCGGCCCTGATCGCCGCCGGAGCACAATTCTGGAACGACACCCACTGACCCGCGCCCGGCACGGCGGTGCCGGCGTCCGGCTCGGCCGGCTTCACCCTCGTCGGCCGCCGCCGTCGCGCCGCGTCGTCGGGTCAAGCTACCCGGCGTTCCGGCTACCTGGTTATCGCCTGTGTGTCATGGTGCGTGGTGATCGCGGCATGCCCGGCCGTGCACGCTGTGCTGTAACGGATGATGGCGCGTCAGTCCGGGAGCCAGTGCAGTTCGCGTGCAAGGGTTTTGGCGACGCTGCGGACGCGGCGGTGCAGTGGTGACTGTACGCGCGGGAGGACCAGGTGGATGGTCAGGGTGGGTGCGCCCCGCAGCGGTCGCCACGTGAGACCGGCAGGTTGGGTCGTGGCCGCGACCTCACCGGCCGGAGCGAGGGTGCGGCCGTCGCGCAGGTCGCGCTGAGACATGTCGAAAGAGACTGCCGGCGTGTGGAATCGGGGTTGCGGCCGGGTGTCGCGGAACAGTGCGGACAGCTGATCGTGGATCACGGGGTTGGCCGTACGGTCGGGGAGCCGCAGTGGATACGCGGCCGCATCGGCGATCTCGATCTCCGCGTGCTCGGCCAGTGGATGATGCTGTGCCAATTGGACCCCGACCCGCTCACGCCGCAGCAGGAACCTGCGCACGCCACGGCCGGGCTGTTCGCCGCGGGTGATCCCCGCATCGATGCGGCCGTCGGCGACCGCGGGAGAGATCTCCGGTGTCGCCATCGGGACCGCGCCGACCTCGAGCCCCGGGCTGCTGCGAATGAGCCTGTCCACCAGGGCCGGTGCCGTCTCGGCCCCCGTGCTGAGGCTGTATCCGATGCGCAGCGTGCCCAGTTCCCCGGCCCCCGCGTTCCGGGCGGTGTCCCATGCTCGGTCCAGCGCCGCCAGCGCGGGCGGCGCGGACTCCGCCAAAGCCGCACCGGCCGTGGTCAATACGACGCTACGCGTGTTGCGGACCAGCAGGGTCGTGCCGAGTTCCGCCTCCAATCGGCGCATCCGGGCACTGAGCGCGGGCTGGGCGATACCGATCCGTGCGGCCGCGCGGGTGAAGTTCAACTCCTGCGCCAGCACCAGGAAGTACCGCAGGCTCACCGTGTCCGGCGCCACGTGCCCTCCCTGCCGATTGATAACGATCCGTTCTGAGTCTATCCCGTCCCGGTCTTTCCCTCGACCACACAGCAAGCCCTAACCTGCGCATATGACGATCCACTCGACCGCGGTACCGAATATCGCACTCACGCACGCCCCTGATCCGGACGGAGGTCGTCATGCATAAGACGGTGGTCCTGTACCCCGAGCCGGTCGACCCCGACCACTTCCGCGACTACTACGTGACCCACCACCTGCCACTGGTCGTGGAGTGGCCCGGCGTGCTCGCGTGGCGCTACAGCTTCGACGTGGCGGCGACCGACGGAGAAGCCCCGTATTTCGCGGTCTTCGAAGCCGACTTCGCCGATGCCGCCGCCTTGGCCGCGGCGCGATCGTCGCCGCAAGGTCAGCGGTTGACCGCCGATGTCGCCAACTACGCCACCGGCGGCGTGGTCGTCATCGACTATCCGGTGGTGGACGGCGTCGGCTGAGGAAGGAGGGCTCGCTCCCGGCCGTCGCGGCAGGCGCCGGTTGCCGCTTGTTACGAGGCTCGTCGGTGGTCGGGCTCATCGTGGTCGGCCGGGGCGGGTGGATCGGATTCGCTCGACGAGGTGAGCACCTGTCTTCGGCGGTCGTAGGCGAGTCCGGCGAGGGCGATCATGACGCAGACCGCGGCGGGCAGCAGCAGCGCCGCCTCACCGGCCCGGCTGCCCATGACGGTGCCCGCGACGCCCCCGGCGATGAACGAGACGACCGTGGCCGACAGCACCGTCGCCCGCCAGCGGTCGAACTCGTGACGCCGGGACCGTCCGATGAGCAGGCCGAGATCGGTGACGGTACCGGTGAAGTGCGTGGTGCGGATCTGCATCGTCCGCAGGCTCGAGGTCGCCCCGTTCTGCAGCCCGCAGGCCAGCGCGGCCAGGAAGATCGACAGCAGATCTCCCGACCAGATGAAGGCCAGCAACAGCAATAACGCCTCACCGGTCATGACGGCGCTGTGCCGTCCCCCGGCATGCGCGCTCGCCGGCGCCAGGACCGCACCGGCCGCCGCGGCACCCAGCAGGAACCCGACGATGATCGCAACCAGCAGGCTGGTTTCGAACATCCACGGGCTCGCGGCGTCCATCCCTAACTGGGTGGTCGTGCCGGTCACGTTGGCGACCGGGATCGCCAAGGTCAAGATGGCCACGGCATTGACGAAACCCGCGACGGTCGCGAGCAGTGATCCGTAAGCGAGGACGAGCACACGGTGCGATGGGATAAAGCTCATGGCAGGCATACAGCTCCCCTGAGTTGTTGTCTGACATAGGGCAAACGGGACAATAAGTACCAGGAGCGCCTCGGAAAATCCCGTGAGTATCACCCCCAACGCTGGAAACACCACGGCGGCAACCCAATCGGGATGAGCATGGCGCACCGCCCGATATCCATCGAAACATATTGCGCCGCAGCAGCTTCCGCAGGAGACAAGGCGCGCACCCGGCAGAGCTGCGCGGAGAGGACACGTCGATGCCGCGACGCGCGCCGATTTGCTCTGCGGCAGAAGACATTCCGAAGAGAAAATCAGGGTTCAGTGGCTGTTCCCGGGGCTCTGCCCGAGCATGCGATCGAGGAGATGGTCGACAAGTTCGAGCGCGGGTTCAGGCACGCCGCCGCACGGACGGCACTCGCGGCGCAAGGCGTCAGGAAGCGGGCAGACGGCCGGTAACGGTGAGAACGGCTTTGCCGTTGACCCGCCGCCCACGCAGCGCCTCGGCGGCCTCGGCGAACCGCTCCAGCGGCCCATGCCAGCCGATCTCCACCGGCAGCGCGCCCGACTCGACGAGCCGCACCAGGTCGGCCAGGTCGGTCGCCGCCGCCCCCTGGTTGAGGAACGACGTCAGCGACTTGGGCGGGCCGATCGTGGAGTACGGCGGGAACACCGCCGGCTCGCCCGAGGTCCAGCCGATGCTCTGCAGGGTGCCGCCCGGCGCGAGCAACTGCCAGGCCGCTACCAACTGCGGGCCGCCCACGTTGTCGAGCACCACGTCGACCGGCCCGTCGATGCCCTCGAGACCGACCACGACTTCATCCGCACCCAACTCGGCAAGGCCGGCGCCTCGTTCCGGACGACCCACCGAGGCGATCACGGAGGCCCCGGCGATCGAGGCGAGCCGCACGGCGAATCGGCCCACACCACCGGACGCGCCGGTCACCAGCACCCGACGGCCGAGCACCGCGCCACTCGCCCGCAACGCCCGCAACGCCGCGACGCCGGCCACCGGAAGTGCCGCCGCCTGCGCGAGATCCACCCCCGCCGGTACCTCGGCCAGCGAGCCGACGTCGACCACCACCCGCTCGGCGAACGCTCCCGCGACCAGCGCCACCACCCGCGTGCCCGGCGGCGGCCCCCCGGATCCCGATCGCAGCACAATCCCCGCCACATCCGACCCCAGCACCGCGCCCGGCGGCACCCGCCCGGACTTGGCATCGTTGAGATCCCCGTAGTTCAGCGCCGCCTCCCGCACCTCGACCAACACGTCCTCACCCCCGGCAACGGGCTCGGCAACCTCGGTGAGGCGCACAGCCTCGGGCGCGGAAGGGTCCACAACCAGTGCACGCATGAACGATCAACTCCTCCAATTCATGATCACGAACAGCGGGCCCTCGTTCCGCTATTCCCGATAGGCCGACCGCGCGTCTCCACGCATCCGCACGTACAACGGCTCGGCGCTTGTTGTTTCACGCATGCCGAACGGGGGAATCGCCGGTCCGCCGCCCGAGTATCGAGGGCGGTGATGTGAGGGAGGCGCGGGCGGATGCAGACGACGGTGGTGCAACTGATCGCCGGTGTGGCTGTGGCATCGAGTGGTGTGGCGCTGGCCTTCGCCGGGGCCGTGCGGGTGGTGTCGGAACCGCGTCGGCTGTCCACGGGTTTCGTGTTGCTGGCGGCCGTTGTCTTGCTGGGAGCCGGGGCCGCGGTGGTGGTCGCGGGGCTGATTCCCGCGACGTCGCCGGGCGGTGGCGCGGTGGCGCTGGTGGCTGTTCCACTCGCCGTGGCCGGTATCGGGTTGATCGTGAACGGGCTCGGGCTGATGCGCAGAGACGGAATCGCACCACTCACCGCTACACCGGTGGTGGTCGGCGCCGGTCTGTTGTTCCTGCTCGCCGCGGCGGCGATGGTCGAATCGGGGCCACGGGTGCCGAGCTGGGCAGGGCGGGTGACGGTCATCGCGATCGTCGCCGGGGTGTACCTGGTGGTCCACATGATCGCTTTCGGCGGCTACGCTCTGCTCTACGGCACTCTGCCGGTCCGCCCGGAGGCCGACGCCGTGGTGATACTGGGATGCGGGCTGGATCGAAGATCGGTGACACCGCTGCTGGCGGCCCGGCTCGATCGGGGCATCGCCGTCTACGACGTGGCGGTGCGGTCGGGACACGACCCGGTCGTGGTCACCTGCGGTGGACAAGGGCCGGACGAGGCGACCACCGAGGCCGACGCGATGGCACGCTACCTCGTAGCCGCCGGGGTGCCGCCACATTCGGTGATCCGCGAGCGGCACTCGCGCAACACCGCCGAGAACCTGCGCAACTGCCTGCGCGAACTCGAACTACGCGGCATCCCTGCCCATGATCTTCGAATGACCGTGGTAACCAGTAACTTTCATGTCCTGCGCGCCGCGGCACTCACTCGCCGGCTCGGGATCGACGCCCAAGTCGTCGGCTCGGCCACCGCCGCCTACTTCCTCCCCGCCGCATTCCTGCGCGAATTCGTCGCCGTCCTCGCGACGCACTACCGGCGCAGCCACCTCGCTGTCGCCGCCATCATCCTGATCGCGCTGCTGGCGATCATTACCGACCTGGCGACCCAGCCCTGAAGCGCCGCCATAACCACACCGGCGGTCGAATAACGGTGGCGGGCACTGTGCCTCGTAACGGACCGATCAGCATCGCCGCGACGGCCCTCGGCTCGGCCGCTGTGTTAAGCGCCCGACTGCGGGAGGGCCGGATCGGGGGTGCCGAGAAGCCGTTTCGGGTGCATGCCGTCGACAGCGCCCATGAACGGCGGGTGGATGCTGTAGCCGAGCATTCGCCGGATGTCCTCGGACACCGTTCGGGCGGTTTCTCGACTGGTCGACAGCGTGTATGCCTCCTGAGGGCGCAACCATGGTTCGCAGTACTGTGCGGTCACGGCGAGCCGCGCGGCGCTGGTCCGGTTCGCGCCGCCGCCGTGCCAGAGCGTTCCGAGATAGAACACGCACGAGCCCGCCGACATTCGCGTGCTGATTCGGGTGTCGGATTCGGCCGGCTGGCGTGAATCCCATCGGTGGCTGCCGGGCAGAATCACGGTGCCGCCGTTGCGATCTGTGAACGGGTCGATGGCCCACATCGTTGCGGCGCTCAACGGCGGGCGGGGCCTGGGTATCGGATAGAAGCCGTCGTCGTAGTGCAGGAGCTGAGCCTGCTCACCAGGCAGGATATTGATCACCTGCAGCTGGGAGAGCAGGTAGTTCGGCAGGAACAGCCGGTCGAGCAGGGCCAGCACACGTGGATGGTCGACCAGCCGGTCATAGGCGCGGGTCTTCTCGAGCAGGCTGTACACCCGTTGGGTTCGTCTGCCCTCGAACGTGTTTCGGCCGGGCGGCCCGAGCAGAGCCGTGCTCGCAGCATGTATGCGTTCGCATTCCTCGGGTGTGATCAGGTCCGGCAGAATGACATACCCGTCACGATCCAGGGCGGCCATATCGGCATCGACCACCGGGCGGTCGATGCTCGCCCCCGCGCTGACCGTGGCCCGGTGGCGTCCGGCGAGGTCGACACGCAGGCCGTCGAGGTCGGTGATGACATCGTGGCCGCGGGGCGTTGCTCCCGGGTTCATGACTGACTCCTCGCTGGGTAGACGGCCGGTCACGCCTCGGATGGCAGATCAGTCAACTTGCGAAGCGAGATCCGGTAGAGCACAAGATGTTCCCGGTCGAACTGCCGGATCGACGCCTCCAGATAACGCTCGTATGACTCGGTAATGCGGGCGCCGACAAGCCGTTCCGCCTCGGTGCGGTGTGACCGGAGCCTACGCAGCCACTCCGCACAGGTGGCCGAGTAATCGTGACGATCGTTGACCACCGAACCGATTTCGAAAAGCTTCTCCGCGGCATGGGCGAGTTCGGCCAGTCGCGGTGGATCCGATTCCGGAAATATCTCGTTCGCCAGGAACTGCACATCGTTGAGCGCCTCGTGGTCCAGCGGCCGGTTGCCCTTGCCGATCGTCTGGATGACCAGCCCGCCGCCCGGGCGCAGCATGCGAGAGCAGTGCGTGAAGAACTCTCGATAGGCCGCGGTGCGGTCACGCCGCGACAGTCCGAATTTCACGAAGTGTTCGAGGGCGCCGACGCAGAATATGACGTCATAAGCACCGTCGGGACGATGTGTGTTCCAGTGTTCGAGCCGGACATCGATCCGATCCGTCGAATGCCTTCGGACGTAGTCGTATTGGTCTCGGCTCAGCGTGAGGCCGGTGATGTGGGCCTGCCAGTTCCGGTCGGCTACCCGCCGCATCAGGCTGCCCCAGCCGCACCCGATGTCCAGCACGCGCTCCGCACCGACGATGTCGGCCCGCTCGATCAGATAGTCGAGCTTGCGCTGCTGCGCGTGGGCGAGATCGTCGCCGTCGGACCACAGCGCGCACGAGTATGTCAGGCTGCTGTCGAGCCACAGCCGATAGAACTCGGTTCCGATGTCATAGTGCTGCCGGACCGCATCCGATGAGGCACCTTGGTACTCACTGATTTCCGATACCATCATCGACCCCTTCCGTTCCGAATCCTCCGGTGAAGTCGAGTCGGATACACCACTCGGCCTCTGATGTGACCCGGGGCCACGACGACGTCCCAGCCCCGGGCGTGGCCGATGGAGACTTGCCAATGACTCCACATACGCCGAAAGCCTGTGCTCATCCCACCGCACCGCTAAACTCCGAGCCCACTTGGCACGTTCGTTGACGTAGGCCGTGACAAACGCCAGGGCACCACCGACAGCCACCCCCGCAAGCGTTCCCAGCACTTGACCGAGCATCGCCCAATCTTATTCCAGCGCACGCGAATCGGTGGCCGAAGCACGCATCGTGCCAACACCTGGCCAGGACGGGCGCTCACATCGCCGAAGGACCCGCCGCGACACCACAGGTGGCGTGTCAGGCCCAACCAGAGTGCCCCGGAGAAATCTCGGGTCACTGATGTGCAGCGGTGTCCCCGCCTCGAACTCGCTGCGCGGTGCATCGGAGTCGCGCACGGAGTTCACTGGTTCGTGGGTAGTACTCGGTCGAGGAAGGGGCGGAGTGCTGCGACGCATTCCTCGAAAGCGGTTTCGAGGACCCAGTGTCCGGCATCGAGTAGGTGCAGCTCGGCTTCGGGAAGGTCGCGGTGGTAGGCGCGGGCGGACTCCTCGGGCATGTATCTGTCGTGCGGGCCCCACAGCAGCAGTGCGGGTGGCTTGTGTTCTCGCAAGTACGCCTGGTATCGGGGGAACCAGGCGAGGTTGTCGCGGAGACCGGCGATGACACGCACCGCGATATCGCGCCGTTGATCGGTCATCAGGTGCCAATGCAACTCCCACATGTCCGGTGGGATCCGCTCCGCCAGCTCTGCACCGATATCGTTGAGGACTTCTTCGCGAAAGCCGTCATTGCTGACCGCGGCTTGGATGGCAGCGAGGTTTTCGAGGGACGGGTCTTCCCAGTACCGCCGCAATATCTCGTAGCCGGGGCCGAGAGTGTCGCGATAGATGTCGCCGTTACTGATGACGAGCGCAACGATTCGCTCCGGATGCGCGATCGCGTAGCGCAGCCCGATCTGCGAGCCGAAGTCGTGTAACCACAGTGCGTGTCGCTCCACGCCCAATACCTTGACGAACTCCGAGAGCCATCGGGCGTATCCATCGAAATCGTAGGAGAAGTCCTCAGGATCGGCGGTGTAGCCACAGCCGGGGAAATCAGGTGCAATCAGTCGCCAGCGATCGGCCAGTGCGGGCAGCAGCCGCCGGTAGGCGAACGAGGAAGACGGATAGCCGTGCGGCAGGAGAAGCACGGGTGCATCGGGAGGGCCAGCCTCCCGATAGAAGGTGTCGACCCCGTCGACGATGATTCGACGATGAAGAGTGTGACCGGACATTCCAGCACGATAGCCGCAGATCGCCTACCTCAGGGTCGTCAGGCCGTTGTCGCGGAGCCAGTTGTCTAGTGCGGCGGTGACTCGGTGCGGCGTGGGATCGGATTTGATCATCGCGCTGACGCGCTGCGCCTGTGCGGTTGTGGGCAGGAATCCGACCAGCAGGGCTGGTAGCAGCAGCCTGCGAGCCAGTAGCTCTTGCGCCGATGTCATCTGAGGTCGGCGCAGGACCGAGACGTTGACGCGGATGGCATGCTCGTTACCCCGAGGGACACCCGGTCGATCGGTTTCGATAGCGGCATAGCGGAATCCGTGCGCGAGGTGGCAGGCAGAACACGCCATCGGACCGCGCCCGAGACGGCTTCCGCACTCGTCGCAGACGATCCGATCGAGGGCAGCGTCGACGATCCGCCAGTCATGTCGATCGGGTTCGGCGGCAACGAGTTCCGCGAGGTCGAGTTCGCTTTCGGCCGGCCAGTCGACGAGGAACAGACGCCACTGCTGCTCGACGATATCGTCGACGAGGAACCGACAACGGCGACAATCGGGCGCTCCGCTGTACTCGTAGCCGCCGCACTCCGCACACAGGGCCAGGGCAGCGCCGAGGGCGGGTCTCATCCCTCTATCATCGTGCCGCGGCGACAACCCTCGCCACTGAATAGATCCACCCGACCGAGGTCTGCCACACCCGTCTGCGGTTGACCGGGCCACATCCGCGCCGACCTCGTGTACATCCTGTGCGCGGGACTGATCGGTATTCACCACCGCAGTAAATACAACGCATACACCTCATGCGTCGGCACTTCCTGAGTCCGAATCATCTGGTCGACGGGGTGAGAATATTCGTTGTCTCGAAATATCGGAGTGCGGAAATGTTGATGATCGCAACTCCCGTGTCGGGCGGTCGGCTGGGCCACCAGTAGTGGTCTCCGCGAAGCTCGCTCAGGACTCACTGTCGCAGCCGCGTTGCCATGTGCACGAGCCTAGCCGGACGGGCGTGGCCGTGCTCGGAGCGGGTACGTATCGGTTACCGATGTCCGCGGTGAAGGTCCGAACCTATGCTGGGGCCGTTGGTCGTCTGAATCGAAATCCAGGAGGAGGCATTCGAGGACCCTTCGCGAGCCTCGACGACTGTAACCGAGACCGCAATTACGCCTTCCTGCACGGGGATACCTACACCGTCTGCACGTCCGACGCGGCGGGGCAGTGGTTCTACTACAACTACTCCTGAGATCGGAAAGAGTGTCGAATGGGAATCAAGAGAAATGCCGTGCGGCAGTCGGTGGCCGCCGCCGCGGTCGGGATGGCGCTGGTGACGGTGAGCGGCCCGGCGTCGGCGGCCGAGCCGATCGACTCCGGGTCCTACTCCGGGTCCGGGTATCTGCTGGAGGCGGCACTCAACGCGTTCTGCGTGCTGACCGGGTCGCGGCCGGGATGCTGGGGAGACAGGCCGGTTTAGACCGTGCCTGCGCTGCCGGAGTTCCGACATCACCGAGCCCGGCCTGCTCCCGGGCAGCTGCGCTATTGCGCAGCGGCCGCCGCTTCGGTCCGGGCATTGACGACGAGCTCCCACAGGTGTCCGTCCGGGTCGCTGAAGTACCCCATGTACGACCCGTCATACTCATCGGCCGACCGAGCCACTGAACCGCCCGCCGCTGTCGCTCGACGAAGGATGTCGTCCAGCTCCTCCTTGCTCCCGATGGCACACGAGATGGAGCAGGCACCGGGCGCAGGCAGGCGAGGAGCGATACCGGCGCGGCTCGTGTACTTCTCATACTCGCCGTACTCGATAAGGTACAGCGACAGGTTCGGCAACTCGAACGCGATGATGCTCTCATCGGCCTCAGCTGGGGCCAACCCCAACCCGTCCCGGTAGAACCGTAATGAGCGTTCCGGATCGGCAACGGGCAACGAGACAATCGCAGTCGCGGGCTTCATGCCTGCCAAGGCTAGTCGGCCAGGGCGCGATCGAGGAGATCCAGTCCGATGACCGGCTGCCCGACCGCGAACGTGGCGACACCTGTTCCGAGGCAAGCGATCTCGGCCGCGACGTCCCAGCCGATTCCGGTGACGTCCCGTGGGGCCATCAGTCCTGCGGCCGCCAGATCGCCGGAGCAAGTGACAACAAGGTCTACGGGGTTGACCGCGGCGGCCTCGACGCGAATCAACACCTGCCCGCGACCCGGTGCGGGAACCGGGACCTCGACGACCTCGAGCACGTCTGGTCCGCTGTAACCGCGAGCGACCACGGCCCGCATCGTCCCCCGCTCTGCCATGCCCCGAATCCAGGAAGCTCCGCTCTTCACCGGGAAGTACGCACTTCGAGGTGCCTAGGGTGCGTGCGGGTTCGTCGGTTTAAGATTTGCGAGGTGGGGCTGGATTTCGGGACGCGCGGGTCGGATTCGCCGTGGGTCGAGTCGGTGTGGACCTGCCGCAGCGACGACGTCTCGGAGATGACCTCGGTCGCCTCGGAGACCTGGGGGCTGGTGTTCTGGGAGCAGGCCGGGCGCGCCCAGGCGGCGATCACCGGGCCGGAGACCCGGACGGGTACCGCGCCCGTCCCCGAGGGCGCCCAGTTCGTGGGAATCCAGTTCGCCGTGGGCACCTCGCTGCGCATGACCGCGACATCCGCACTGCTCGACGGCGGCATCGTGCTGCCCGACGTGACCGGCCGGACCTTCTTCCTCGACGGAGTCCATCGGGAGACGCCGCGGCCGGACGACGCGGAGGCGCTGGTCGCCCGGCTCGTGCGCGACGGGGTCGTGGTCCGCGACCCGCTGGTCGCGGCGACGCTACAGGGGTCGGCGCCGGGGGTCGGCGAGCGCACGCTCGAGCGTCGATTCCGGGCAGCGACCGGGCTCACGCAGGGCGGGGTCCGGCAGATCGGGCGGGCCCGCACCGCCGCGATCCTGTTGACCTCCGGTGCGACGGCCGCTCAGGTCGTCGACAAACTCGGGTACTACGACGAACCCCATCTCGCCCGTGCGCTACGCCGGTACGTCGGGCGGACGGCCCAGCAGTTGCGGGCCGGGATCGGGGGCGCGATCGCACTCGACCCCGGTCAGCGCACCACCTCGTAGACGAGTTTGGTGACGCCGTTGGAATAGCTCGCCGAATCCCGCAACCGCAGCGATTGCTTGTCCCGGTCCGCTCGGGTGAACAGATTCTTTCCCGCGCCCAACAGCACCGGGAAGACGAGCAGGTTGTACCTGTCGATCAGATCGGCCTCGCCCAGCCGCCGGGCCAGTTCCGCGCTGCCGTGAATGTAGATCGGCCCGCCGGCGGTCTGCTTGAGCTTCTCGACATCCTCCGTGGTGCGCAGAATCGTGATCTCTCCCCAGCCGTCGATCAGCGCGTCCTCGGTCAACCCGGACGAGACGACATACTTGGGCAGCTCTTTGTACGCGGCGTGGTCCTCGGAGTCGCGCCAGATCGGGGCGAACGCCTCGTAACTACGGCGACCGAACATGAGCGCGGTGGTGTCGGCGAGTTCCTCCCCTTTGAGAGCGAACGCCTCGGGGACGAATTCGGTGTCCATCACCCACCCGCCGCTGCGGTGCCCCTCGGCCTTTCCGCCCGGCGAGTCCACCACGCCGTCCAGCGACATGAAACCCGTGTAGACCAGTTCGCGTGCCATCTTTTCCTCCTGAGTACCGGCCTCGAATCGGGCCTGCGGTCAGCATAGGAACAGCCGGTCACACAGTCTTGGACGAAACCGACAGAGCGTCAGCGGCCACCGAGCGGCATCGACACATTTCGCTGCCGAGGTCCCTCGGGAGCCTGCGGTGACCGCAGCTCGAACGGGCGAAAACACTCGGTCGCCATGCCTTCGCGCCGCTGGCGGCCCCTGGACACTGTTGGGTCGTCGATCCGCGCTGGCGCGAAACGCGCTCCACCGGAGCAGGACGTACCGGTCGATCCCTGCCGGAAGCTCGGCGACGAGTGATCGGTCGACGAGATCCAGTGTCGGCCTGGGTGGTGGCCGACTGTCGGCTGACCGCGCGACGCGTCCGTTGTCGCTACCCCCGCTTCCGGCGTTCCATGGTCAAGGGGTGGAGGTCGAAATACATTGTGTGTCTTCCGGTCCGGGCATCGCGACCGAACAGGATTCGTCCGGTGCCCAGGCCGAACCGGGTGAGGTCGAGACGGTAGGCCCAGGGGTCGTCGCGGTCGTCGGGGTGTAGTGGCAGGCCGCGTAGCAGTGCGGGGATCGGCGTCAGGACACGCAGCACGGGGCGACCGCCGCTGATCCGGACCTCGGCGCCGGCACCGACCATTCCGCGGGCGCGAACGTCGGTGAGCGATCCGGGAAGCCGATAGGAACCGCAGATGTCCGGCCAGACCTCGGGGCGGTGTGGGACATCGGTGCGGATGCGGGGCTCCTGGACACCGAGTACCTGGTGCAGCAGCGTCGACGTCTCGGCCGGCAACCACAGCAGCGCGCGGTGGCCGCCGGTGACTAGCGACAGGACACCGGTCCGGTCGGCCGGGCTCAGCCACATCTGTGCATTGAACCCCGGCAGGATGCCCTGATGTTCGACCACGGAGCGGTCGCCGACGAGGCCGCGGAACAAGCCCAGTCCAATGCCGGGGATCCGTGGATCGGGCTGGTAGTGGGGTGCGAACATCGTTGCGAGCGTGTCGGATTGCAGAATGCGGCCGTGGTCGTTGCGGCCGCCGTTCAGCAGGGCGGCGAGGTAGCGGGTCATGTCGTGAGCCGTGGAGTACGCCGAAGACGCCGGGGCGGTGATCATTTCGCGGTGTGTCACCGGTACGGGGCCCCGCGCGCCCAGGGTGTACCCGGTGGCCCGGTCGCGGGTCGATACCTCCCCGGACACCATCGTCGTGTCGAACATGCCCAGCGCCTGGAAGATGTGCGTGTGCAGGTAGTCCGCGAACGCGACACCGGTGATGTCGGCGACGACCTGGCCGAGAGTGGCGAAGCCGTGGTTGGTGTAGGTCCACCGGGTGCCCGGCTCGGCATCGACCCGCAGGCCCTGCCGGTAGTAGTCGGCGAGCGGCGTCACCGGCGCGCCCGGTGGCACACTTTCACCGAAATCCGGCCCGAGTACCCGCCACGGATGAGCGGTTTCGCCGATGCCGGACGTGTGGGTCAGCAAGTGCCGCACGGTCACCGGCCCGAATTCGGGGTCGGTGGGGGCCAGGCGATAACCGCGCAGGTAGTTGCGGACCGGAGCGTCGAGGTCGAGTAGGCCGCGTTCCCACAGCTGCATGATCGCTATCGCGGTGAACGTCTTCGTGATCGAGGCGATCCGGAAAACGGTGTGCTCGGTGGCCGGTCGGCGCTCGGCGATGTCCGCCCAACCGTGCCGGACGTATTCGACCACACCGTCGTGCACGACCGCGACCACTCCCCCGACCACCGGTCGCCGCCCGAACAACGCGGCCACGTGCTGCGCGAGGTCGGAATCCTCGTTCGCCACCGTGTTCCGGCCGGGTGTCGCCACGCCGGTGGGGCCGTCGATCCGGCTCATGGTTCGCGCACCACGATCACCGGGCATTCGGCGGCGTGCGACACCGCGGTACTGGTCGACCCGAGCAGCATACTGGCGAATCCGCCACGCCCGTGGCTGCCCACCACCAGCAACTGCGCCTCGTCGGCATACTCCAGCAGCGATTGAACGGGCCTGTCGCACACAACGATCCGTTCGACGGCCACGTCCGGATACCGCTCGCCGAAGCCGGCCAGATTCTCGGCCAGCAGGATGTCCTGAGATTCCCGGAGATCGTCCCAACCGCGAACGGGCAGGTCGTAACCGGACGTGTCGCTCCACGCGTGCACGGCGACCAGCGGGACCTTTCGCCACGACGCCTCTTCGAACGCTGTCTCCACGGCACGCATACTGGTGGGGCTCCCGTCGACGCCCACGACCACGGGGCGGCGCGCCGATACCGGGTCGGTGTGCGCATTGCCGTGCACGACAGCGACGGGACAGTGCGCGTGCCGGGTGAGCGCCGTACTCACCGACCCCATCACCGCCCGGCCGATCGCACCCCTGCCGCGGTTGCCGACCACCACCATCCGGGCTACCCGCGAGCGCGCGATCAAGGCCGGGATCGGTAGCTCGAAGGTGGATTCCGTCGTGACCGGGATCGTGGCACCCGGCACCACGTCGCGCGCCGCCGCGCTCGCCTCGGCGAGCACGCGCCGCCCGTCTTCACGCAGCCATTCCAGTTCCGGTTCGCCCAGCGTCGACCCCAGGCCGTACCCGGTCGCAATCGCATTGGACGTGACGATGTGCAGCGGGCATTGCCGCAATTGGGCATCCACCGCCGCCCACATCACCGCCTGGTAGGAGATCTTCGAGCCGTCCACCGCCGCAACGATCGGGCGGTCCACGAGACCGGTGTCGAGTGTCGGGGATTCTGCCATGATGCCTCCTGGTCGGTGTCACTTCGAGCATCGCGCGCGACTCGCGGCCCGCCCAGGGAAGAAGGTCATCGGACGGGATGGACCGCCGTCCCCCCGGCCGCCGAGACGCGGCGAGGTTTCCGGCCCCTGGTCACACCGGTCACTTCCCTGCCGGCAGCCGGATCGTTTCGCCGGCGGCCAGGCGCGCGGACCGGCCGCGGCATTCGATTTCGATCGGCGCGGCGTCGCCGCGGTCGGCGTGCACTTCGACGGTTCGACTGTCGATCCGAATCGTCAGGCGGTGCCCCCGGTACCGGATCGGAAACGTCAACGGAGCCAGTGCCGCGGGCCAGCAAGGACTGAAACCCATTCGGCCGCTGCGGGTTTCGAGACCGGTGAAGCAGCGTTGCAGGAGATCGACGCTTCCTGCCATGGCGGCGAGGTGAATGCCTTCGGCGGTGGTGCCGCCCTGGATGTCGGCGATATCGGATTCCAGGACATCGGTGAGGAACTCCAGGGCGCGGTCGCGGTTGGCGCGTGCGAGTACCCAGCTGTGCACGACGGCGCTCAGGGTGGAGCCGTGGGTGGTGCGGGCGAGGTAATAGTCCACCGTGCGCGGGATCGTGTCGGTGTCGAGCTGATATCCCATGTGGTGCAGCTGGTCTCGGAGTTCGTCGGCGGAGAGCAGGTAGAGCAGCATGAGGACGTCGGCTTGTTTGGCGACGCGATAACGGTTGACGTCGTCGCCTTCGGCCTCGAGGATTCGATCGAGCCGGCGGATGTCGCCGTAGCGACGGCGGTAGGCGTCCCAGTCCAACTCGGCCAAATCATGGTAACCGGCGAACTGGCTGATCATTCCGTCGTGGAAGGGAATGAACATCCGGGATGCGACCTCCGCCCAATGAGCGGGTTCCGCCGCGGTCACGCCGAGGGTCTCCATGAGTTCGGCGCGAGCGCGCGGTGCCAGCAGGTCCATGGCGGCGAGAGCATGACGGATCGTCCAGGCGGCCATGATGTTGGTGTAGGCGTTGTCATCGATACCGTCGTACGGGGCCTGCGGGTATCCGGAGTGGAACTCGTCCGGACCGATGACACCGCGCAGGTGATAGCGGTCGTCGGCGGGCTCGTAGACGGCACTGCCGGACCAGAAGCGGGCGATCTCCACCAGCAGTTCGGCGCCGTGGTCGGCGAGGAACTCGCGATCCTCGGTGGCCTGGTAGTACTGCCAGACGCTGTAGGCGATCGCCGCACCGGCGTGGTGGGCCCGGTGGCTCGGGTCCGGGGTCCAGTGTCCGGAACGCGGGTTGAGATGCAACCGCTGGCTCTGTTCGCGGCCGTCGCTGCCCGACTGCCATGGAAACAGCGCGCCGCGGCGACCGAGATCGGCTGCGGCACGGCGGGCTTCGGGCAGCCGCCGGTAGCGGTAGTGGAGCAGGGCACGGGTCAATGCCGGGAAGCGCACGGTCAGTACCGGCAGCACGAACAGTTCGTCCCAGAAGACGTGACCGCGGTAGGCCTCGCCGTGCAGTCCGCGCGCCGGTACTCCGGCGTCGAGATCGGCGGTGTGCGGCGATAATGTCTGGGCCAGATGGATCAGGTGCAGGCGTGTGGTCCGGGCCAAATGCGCGCTGCCGTCGGCGTCGATACGCAACCGTGCCCACAGGTGCTCCCAGGCCGTGGTGTGCCGGGAGAGCAGTTCGGCGAACCGCCCCGCGTCGGCGAGTGAACGCAGGGCCTGGGCGGCGGGATCGGATATGGCGGTGTCGTGGCCGGTGTGTACGGCGGCGACCTTTTCCACCAGTACCCGTTCGCCCGCAACGATCTCGATCTCGAATTCGTGCGCGGGCTGGTTGTCGGCGGAGGTGAATTCTCTTGCGACGACCAGAGTTTCATCATCCCGGTACACGACCGTACGTGTCGCGGTCGCGATCGGTATCCGAGATTGCGTGGTTTCGGCGAATACCAGCGCGATGCCGGTACCCACTGGGGCTGCCTGCCGAACGGCGAGGTGTGCGCCGGACAGATCCCGGTACCGATCGACGAGCGTGTTGCGGACCGTCCCATCGATGCCGGACGTGATGGTCAGGCGACCGGACCAGTTCTCGGCGGCGACCGTCATTTCCAGCGCGCACAGATGCGGGGCGTGCATGGCCGCGAACCGCCGTTGGGTCACCGCCGTGACGCGGCCGGCCCGGTCACGCACGCGCAGGGTGCGGATGAGTACGGCGCGGCGTAGATCGAATTGCTGCCGGTAGGTCAGTATGTCGGTGTCGTCGACGTCGAACCATTCGCTGTCGTCGATCCGCCAGCGGACCGGCAGCCAGTTCGGCAGATTCACCAGGCTTTCGTTGTGCACGGTGCGCCCGGCGATCTCGTCGCGGAGTTCGTTGTAGATCCCGGCCGCGTAGGTGCCCGGATAGTGATGGGCGGCGGCGCGGGACTCGGGTGCCGCGCCACGAGTGGCCAGGTAGCCGTTGCCGACAGTGCACAGCGCTTCGCGCAGCTTTTCCGTGGCCGGGTCGTAGCCGTCATAGGTCAGTAGCCACGAGTCGGAGGCGGCGGCCTCGTCAGCTCCAGAGAGCAGTTCGGCGAGCCGGTCGAGAAAGTCGCGGACCCGCGCGGGGCCGTCCAGCGCGAAATGCGCCGCGGTGCGTCGATCACCGTTCTCGGCCTGACGGACCACGATCGGTATGCCGTCGGAGGCGATCGCGTCGAACGCGTCTTCATCGGTCAGGTCGTCACCGGCGTAGACGGGCCGAGCGGGCATCCCGAGCCGGTCCATGATCCATTGCAGCGCAAGGCCTTTGTCCCAGTCCACGTCCGGTTGCAGCTCGGTGACCATGCGGCCGTTGGTCACCCGTAAGCCGAGCCGCCTGCCGATCTCGTGCGCGGCACCCACAACCTGGCCGACGGCTGTGCGGGCGACGTTGCGGTGATGGACGGCGACCGCGAATCGCTTGTGCTCCACCCGCACTCCGGCGACGTTCCGCAGCCGCTGTTCGATGTCGGCGGCGGCGCGCGCCAACACGGGTTCCGCCACCGCCCCGGCCTCGTGGATGTGCACTGTGCCGTCGGGTGCGCAGAGTTCGTAGCCGTGGCTGCCCGCATACCAGAGCCCGTCCACCCCGACTCGCTTCCGCACATCATCGAGCCCGCGGCCACTGACGATCGCGACCGGGCACACCCGCGCCAGCGCGGCCAGCGACTCCCCCGCGCCGTCGACCAGCGTCGCAGCGTCCGGATCGGCCACGATCTCGGCCAGGGTGCCGTCGAAATCCAGGAGGACGGCCGCGCTGTCGGCGTCCAGCAGGTCAGCGATTTGCGGCCACGCGGCCACCGCGTCCGGCAGATCCCACATTTTCCGGAAGCCATCACGTACCCGGACACCGGCCAGATCGGTGACCACCACATCAGCGCCCGACCCGCGCAGCCGATCGGCGTGGCCACTCCGATCCACTCCGATGACCAGCCCGAATCCCCCGCCACGACCGGCGGCCACCCCGGCTTCGGAGTCTTCGACCACCGCGGTGCGCACCGGGTCGGCGCCCAGGCGGCGGGCCGTCTCGACGAGCATCGCCGGATCCGGTTTACCCGGCAACGCCAGCTCCTGCGCCACAAGGCCGTCCACTCGAATTCGGAACAGGTCGGCGATCCCGGCCGCCGTGAGTACCTCGGCGCAGTTGCGGCTGGCGGAGAAGACCGCGGTGCCGACGCCGGCGCGGCGCAACCGCCGGATCAAGGCGATCGTCGACGCGAACGCCGGTACACCGTCACGGTGGAGCCGGGACAGAAAGAGGCGGTCCTTGCGGTTGCCCAGTCCGCAGATCGTCATCGCGTCGTCGGGATCGGCCGGCTCGCCGAAGGGCAGGAGAATGCGCCGCGCGGTGAGGAAATCCGCGACACCGTCATAGCGCGGTTTGCCATCCACATACCGCTCATAATCGGCGGTGGTGAACGGAGCGGTGTCCTCTCCGGCCGAGGCCGGGCGGGTCGCGAGAAACGCATCGAACAATTCTGTCCAGGCGGCGAAATGAACCGACGCGCTGTCGGTCACGACGCCGTCCATGTCGAAGATCACCGCGTCGTAGCGGCGCGTGTCCAGCGTCGGCCCTGCCGTCGACATATCGTGCACACCCCCACTGTGGTCGCGGCCGCGGCGGACCGGCAAGGGTCGCAAGTCCCGGTTCGCCCATGCGAGCGGAGGACGGCGGCGCAGCCTCGCCCGCTATCACGATTCGTCGGCCGGGCCGGCATTCTCCTCGATGATTCGGCGATGTAGTTCTGTGGTCATGACGTGAATGGCCCGGGTCAGTTCGGTGTTCGTCTCGAGTTCGAGTTCTTCCTCGGCGAAGTCGTGATCGGCTTTCAGTTGCTGGAACTCGGCCGCACGGTTCTGCCCGATCATGACGAAGGTCGACAGGAAGATCGCCTCCAGCGACACCACGAGCGTCAGCGTCGGCCACGGACTGTCCTCGCAGAGAATCATCCACCCGGCGAACCCCGCCGCATGGAGATAGACGAAGGGCATCGATCCGGCGAACCGAGTGGTCCAATCCGCCAACCGCAGCTGCCAGTTGTCCCTGCGCCTGCTCCGGAAGTCGACCACAACCGGATGCTGATCGGCGCGGGGTGGTTGTGACATCAGCGAACTCCTCAGCGAATCGGATGATGAAGGTCGGTAGTCGCCGCGATCCCTGTGGGACCTTCTCCGCTCGAGAACGGCCATTGGACCCGTGCTCGGGTGCCGGTACATCGGCGATCTTGGAGGCACCGGATCCCGGATCACCCGATTGCGGGGGCACGCACACGAAGGAGGCCGGTGTGGCCGAACTGCGAAATACACCGCACGTCAGCCAGGCGCACGACCCGGTGGTATGGCCCGACCCCAGCCCGCTCACCTCATGGTGGGACGACGTCATGAGCGACGATGCAGCGCGCGCAGGGCGCATTCGCCGCAGGGACGTCCGGCCTCTCCCCGCTCCCGGCCATCACTTTGTGTACTGAGACCATGCCGCACGACGAGCCTTTCGCCGTCCTCCACGAAACCCACTCCGCGGTGGTCCTGATACAGGGCGATCGCGCGTACAAGATGAAGAAGCCGGTCGTCACCGATTTCCTCGATTTCGGCACTCTCGCACGGCGCGAGCAGGCGTGTGCGCGCGAGCTGGAGCTGAACCGGCGACTGTCGCCGGACGTCTATCTCGGCGTCGGGCGACTCACCGATCCGACCGGGGGACCCGGCGAACCGGTCCTCGTCATGCGACGCATGCCGGACGCCGCGCGGTTGTCCACCGTGGTCGCCGGTGCGCGGGAGGCCCAGAGCGCACTGTCGGCGCTGACAAGGGTGCTCGCGGAATTTCACGACCGCGCGAACCGAAGCCGGGAGATCGACCGTGCCGCGCAAGTTTCCGCGGTTCGCGCTCGATGGGATTCGCTGCTGGACGGGCTCACCGATCCACCGGTGTCCGAGGCGCGCGTACACCACCTCCGGCGTTTGGTGACGAGGTATCTGGACGGCCGGAAGCCGTTGTTCGACAAGCGGATCGCGACCGGGCGGATCGTGGACGGGCACGGGGATCTGCACGCCGGTGACATCTTCGTGTTCCCCGACGGCTTCCGCGTCTTGGATTGCCTCGACTTCGACGACACACTGCGCCACGTCGACCGACTGGACGACATCGCTTTCCTGGCAATGGATCTGGAATTCCTCGGCCATCGCGATATCGCCGATACGCTACTCGCCGAGTATCTGACCCGCACCGACGATCCCGCGCCGCCGTCGCTGCGACACCACTACATCGCCTACCGAGCGGTGGTCCGCGCCAAGGTGAACTGCATCCGCTGCCGACAGGGCGCCGACGACGCGGCCGACCACGCCGCCCGCCACGTCGACCTGGCGATACGGCACCTGGAGGCCGGTGCGGTCCGGCTGGCGCTGGTCGGCGGATTGCCGGGCACCGGGAAGTCGACTGTCGCACAAGCGCTGGCCCACGAGACCGGCGCGATCCTGTTGTCCAGCGACCATATCCGCGCGGGCCGCCGGGCACAGGGCGTGCTCGCCGGTCCGGCGGGCGTCTACGGTGGCGGCGCCTACCGTCCGGACGCGCGGGCTCAGGTGTACGCAGTCATGCGCGCCGAGGCCGAGACACTGCTGGCAGCCGGCCACTCGGTGGTGCTCGACGCCAGCTGGTGTGCTGCCGACGAGCGCCGCCGCGCGGCCCGATCGGCCGCCGACACCCACGCCGAGCTCGTAGAGATCCGCTGTACCGCACCGCCTTCGGTCGCCACGGCGCGCATCACGGCCCGCCACGGCGGCGAATCCGAGGCGACGCCCGCGATCGCCGCCGCGATGGCCGCCGACCAGGCATACTGGCCTGCTGCGGTCAGCCTGGACACCACCCGCCCGCTGCCCGATAGCATCCGCGCCGCGTTGTGCGTGTGGGAGCGAACAGGCGAGCGCTGACACCGGCTCGGGCGATCCACCGCGCTGTTCGGCCGCGGGTTGCCCAGCGGGCCGCCCATTCCGGCCGCTACCGAGGCCCGGCCGGGCGTTGTCTGCCGCTGTGCCACCGCATCATTGATCCCGGCGCCCGCGGCATGGCTCCACGCGGAACACCGGGTAGTCGGCGGCGATCGGCTCGAACGCCGAGGGCGGTGCCTCCCGCCCTACCGGAATATGCGGTCGCGCACCGGGCGCCACCTGGACGTAGCGCCACAGCACAGGCGCCCGCCGACTCGGCTCGACCTCGATGAGCCGCACCGTTTCCCGGCGGCCGTGCCGCAATACCGCGTGGCCGTCCGCGGCCCGCAGGTTGCGCACCCAGTTCGTGTGCTCCCCCAGCATCGACACCACGTACCGTCCGCCGTCGTGGTCGGTCAGCACCACGGGGAACCAGACCGTACGGCCACTGCGGCGGCCCCGAACGCCGAGCGCCGCCGCTCGATGCGGCAGCACACCGAGCCCGAACGCCCACGCTGACCACCGATTCTGTAGTCGCGCAAAGGCATTCGGACGCCCGCCCCGGTACAGCCACCGCAAGTAATCTCCGTACCACCCCATGAGCGATCCTTTCATCCCCAGAAGCCCGGACGACAGGCGATCACCAGCCGAGCGGACCGTCATCCGAGCACGGTGGCCGAGCCGGTAAGGTCGTGATACAGCTGGCGAATTCGCGACGGTAGCCCCACGCCCGTCCCGGGTGTCGTCAGTGTGGCGGTGGCCGCGGCGATCCCGAGACGAACGGCGTCATCGAGATCCAGCCCGCGGGCCAGCCCGACGGTGAGACCGCCGACCATCGCGTCACCCGCTCCGATACCGCTACGCACCGGCACCGTGATCGGCGCGAACCACTCGTCTCCCGCCGCGGTGACGGCCAGCGCGCCTTCCGCACCCAGCGACACCACCACGATCCGCGCGACACCGGCCGCGATCAGCTCACGTGCCGCGGTCACCTGGTCGGCCCGGTTCGGTAGCGGGTGCCCGACACAGTCGGCGAGTTCCCGCACACTCGGCTTCAACAGATACACACCACGGCGCATGGCGCGCAGCGGTGCGCCGGAGGTGTCGAGGATCAACGGCACACCCAGCGTGTCGGCGAGGTCGGCCACCTGCTGGAAGTAGGTTTCCGGCACACCGGGAGGCAGACTTCCGCTGGCGACGAGATACCTGGCGGAACGGGCGACCTCCTCGACCGCTGCCAGACACCGATGCTGTTCGGCCGGGGTCAGCCGTGCCCCCGGGAACACGAATCGGTACTGCCGGCCGGAGCCGGTGTCGCTGACCGAGAAGCTCTCTCGCGTCGGTTCCGCGACCGGCACGGCCCGGACGGGTACCGCCGCGCGGACCATCTCGATGAGAAACCGCCCCGTGTGCCCGCCCGCCGGGAAGACCGCGGTGGCCGATTCCCCCAGGGCCACCGCAGTGCGCGCGACGTTGACTCCACCGCCACCGGGATCGAACCGCGGTGTGCTACAGCGCATTTTATCGGTGGGAAGCAATGCCGGGGCGCGGGTGGCGATGTCGACCGCGGGGTTCATCGTGAGCGTGACGATCGACATCGCACCACCTTCCTGGGGTCCGGCCCGGCCGGTCGCCGGGTGCGGTCTCGATGTTTCGGCACTGTCGATTCCACGTTGATCGCGGCGGCGCGGGTAGGGCATCGAGTAGGTCGCATCGGTGGCCGAAGTCCCGGCCGATACCGGCGAACGCGGTACACCGCCGCACGCGATGACCTTGGTCCCTGGCATCGAAGGAGTTCTCCCGCGGCGGCTCGACCCGCGGCATCGCCACACTGAGACAACCGGACCGATCTTCGCGGACCGGTGGCGGTGTAGTTCGTAACGCAGGCAGCGGAGGTGCGCGATCGACGAGCCGTCCCCGCCGCGCCCGAACGGTGACTCCGCAGCGGTCGCGTACGTGCGGCCACCACGGTTCCACTGGCTGGCGCTGGGTTGCGTCGGCGCGACCGCCGCGGTGATGTGGGTCACCGAATCGGGCGTCGCCGACGCCGCGGATCGGTTCGTCTTCCACCTGGTCAATTCTGTCCCGGACGGAGGGTATCGGCCGCTGTGGGTGATGCAGCTGCTGGGCGTACTCGGCGCACCGATGGCCGTGGCGATCGCCGCGTTCCTGACTCGCCGACGGCGGCTGGCGGCGGGAATGCTGTTGCTGGCACCGACGAAGCTTCTGGTGGAGTACGACATCCTCAAGGTGCTGGTCGACCATGAGCGTCCCGGCACGGTGGTACCCGGCGCGATCCTGCGGGATGTCCCTGCCGCGGGGCTCGCGTTCCCGTCAGGACACGCGATCATCGTCTTCGGGATGGCGACATTGTTGTCCCCGTACCTCGACAGCCGTTGGCGCGTCGGTCTTTTCGGCGCGGCAGTCGCCGCAGCGGTGGCGCGGGTCTACCTCGGGGCGCATACGCCGTTGGACGTCCTCGGCGGCGCCACCGCCGGGATCGCGCTCGGCGCGCTGCTGAATCTCGTTGTCGGCGTTCCCGCGCCGCGGCCCGCGACAACCGGCCGTACCGATCCGCGACGAAAGACCCTGACCGGCAGCGGACGCCGGTGGCATGGTTCCGGTGAACCGAAGAAGGGCAACCGAGCATGACAATCGACGCGACCACCGATCACCCGGCTCGGGCGGCCGAATCGTCCCGCGCACCGCGGCGCAGGCCGATCGAGCGGCACATCGGCGACGCGGTGCGGGTGGTCCTGGGCATCGCCGCCGTCCTCGTCTCCGCGCTGGTCGCGCACTACACGAAAGTGCCGCGGCTGGAAGCCGACCTGTTCCACCTCATCAACGATCTGCCGTCGTGGGTTACGCCGGCGTTGTGGCCGGTCATGCAGCTGGGCACCATCGGGGCCGTCGGCGTGGTGGCAGTGACCGCGCTGCTGTTCGGCCGCGTGCGGCTCGCCCGCGATATCGCCGCCGCCGGAGTCCTCGCCTACGTGCTGGCGCTGGTGGTCAAACACCTGGTCGGCCGGGCCCGCCCGGACGTCCTGCTGCCGGATCTGGTGCTGCGCAGCCACCAAGGCGGGCTCGGGTTCGTGTCCGGACACGCCGCGGTGGCGGCGGCGCTGGCCGCGGCCACCGCGCCCTGGCTGCCTCGGGCCTGGCGTCGCGTCGCGTGGGCCGCGGCCGCCACCGTCGCTCTGGCGCGCGTATTCATGGGCGCGCACCTGATACTCGACGTCTTCGGCGGCGCGGCCCTCGGCTGGACGATCGCCGCCGGACTGCATCTGCTGTGGGGCGCACCGGTGCACCGTGCCGAACCGCCGGACGTCCGGCGCGCGCTGACGGCGGCCGGTTTCCAGCCACTCGAGGTCGCGCCCGTGCGTGAAGACGCCCGCGGTTCCCGGCCCTTCACCGTCACCACCGACACCGGCCGCGATCTGTTCGTGAAGGTCATCGGCTACCACGAACGCAACTCCGACCTGCTGTTCAAACTCTTCCGGCACCTGATGTTCCGTGAACTGGAAGACGAGTCACCGTTCGCCACACCGAAACAGCAAGCCGAACACGAGGCATTCCTCGCCTTGCTCGCCCGCCGCGCGGGGGTCCGCACCCCGGAGATCATGGGTGTCGGAACCACCGCTCACGGCGATGCCTGGTTCGCCGAGAAACGCATCGCCGCAACCACTCTCGCGCACCCGGCCGAATCCGTTTCCGATGACACGCTCCGCGATGTCTGGCGTCAGCTCGCGCTGCTGCGCGCCGCGCGTATCGCCCACCGTGACCTGCGACTGGCCAATGTTCTCGTCGATGGCGAGGGACGACCCTGGATCGTCGACTTCGGTTTCGGGGAAGCCAGCGCGTCGCAGCACCGGCTCGACGGCGACGTGGCCGAATTACTGGTCTCGATGAGTCTCGCGGTCGGCGCGCCACGAGCGGTGCGCACGGCTCTCGAAGTGCTCGGCCGCGACGCGGTGCTCGGCGCCGCACCGCAACTGCAACCGCTGGCGCTGGCATCGGCGACACGTAGCGGTGTCCGCCGCCACCGCGGCCTGCTCGAGGAGTTGCGGTCGGCTGTCGCCGCGGCGACCGACACCGATGCCGTGCGCCCGGAGGTGATGGTGCGCGTGCGCTGGCAAACTCTGGCCTGGATCGCCGCCACCGTGTTCGCCACCTACGTCCTGCTGCCGCAGATCGGCCGGCTCGGCGCCACCATCGCCGTCCTGGACGACGCGCGCTGGTACTGGCTGACCGGAACCTTCGCGATGGCCGCGGCCACCTACCTCACCGCGACGCTGGCGCTGATGGGCGCCTGTCCGCGGCCGTTGGCCTTCGGGCGCACGGTCAACGCGCAGCTGGCGTCGTCGTTCGCGAACCGGCTCGCGCCGTTCGGTCTCGGGTCCACCGCCGTCAACGAGCGATATCTGGAGCGGTCCGGAGTGCCGCGCCCCGGCGCGGTCGCCGCCATCGCTCTCATCGTGAGCTCCGGATTCCTGCTCCATTTCGTCGAATTGGTCGGGGCGGGACTGTGGCTGGGCCGCACTCGTCTCCTGCTCACCTCGGCGCTGCCCAGTGGCTGGGGGTTGCTCATCGGTTTCGTCACCGTCATGACCGTGCTCGGAGCCGGCGTCTGGATATTCCTGAAACGGCCCGAGTGGTTCGACCATGTGCGCGGTACCGCGGCGGCGATCACCGACCTCGCGCGCACACCACGCCGGGCCGCCCTGTTGTTCGGCGGGCAATTGGGCACCAATATCTGCTACATCGCGGCACTCGGCTTCGCGGTGCACGCCTTCGGTGGCGCGCCGTCGCCCGCGCTGGTGGCCGCCGTCTTCCTCGGCGGGGCGGCCCTCGGCGCCGCCAGCCCCACCCCCGCCGGACTCGGCGTGGTCGAAGCCTCCCTGGTCGCCGGGCTCACCGTCGGCGGCGTCCCCAGCGCCGCCGCGATCGCCGGCGTGCTGTCCTACCGCCTGGCCACCTTCTGGCTGCCTGCCGCCATCGGATTCTTCTCGTTCCGGTCGCTGCAGCGTCGCCGAATCCTCTGACGCGCGGCCCTGCGTGGCGCGCGGCGGACCGTATGGGAGCACATGCTCGGCGCATCAGGTGGCGGCCGGCTCGTCGGAGTCGTCACGGACGAAAGTCCCAGTGCGGCTGGGCATATCGCATCTACCGGATTTCCGGGCGCGGTGCGATTCTGGATGCGTGATGGCTACTCGGAGCACGCGCCACATCGGCGATCGGCACTCGGTACTGGCGCTGGTGTCGGGACTCGTCGCGATCTGGGCGCTGGCCGGGGCCGCCGGGCTGGCCACGGGAATCGTCGAACTCGGCACGGCGGTCGAGGAGCGCATTCCCCTCGACAGCCCGGTGCTGGCCGCGGTCGCACTGGCGGTGGTGGTCGGTGTACCTCAGGCGTTGACCGCCGGGCTCGCCGTTCGCGCCGATCCCCGAGCACCGGCGGTGGCGATGATCGCCGGTGGGCTGCTCATCGGATGGATTGTCCTGCAGGCGTACACCATCGAGGTGTTCAGCTGGCTGCAACCGGTGTGCGTGGCAGCGGGACTGGTCGTGCTGTCTCTGGGCATGGCACTCCCTCCCGACCCCCGGCGCCGGCTGATGCCACGTTGACCGATCACCCTTACCGCTGTTGTCCGGCAGCATCTTTCGCGAGCGCGCACGACGATGATCGGGCAGCCGACCGCCTGCGGCAACGCCGCGCCGGTGGGTCCGCGGCTCGGCGGTCACCCTCGGCGCTCATGGTTACTGCTTGTCCTGTTCGATGGGGCGGGAAATCGTGCGCCATTCCCGTGCCCACTGGGCTCGGTGGCACCGGTCGACCAGCCATGTGGTCAGCCAGACCATCACCGCGATGCACGTGCCGATCTCGACCAGGAAGCCCAGCGCGAGCCCGATACCCCGCCAGGCCGCCGTACCGACCGGCACCGGTGGATTCGTGGGACGTCCGTCGCGTCCCACCCAGAGTGTTACGTGATCGCCCGGGCGGGCCGTCGGATCGACGTCGGTCGACGCCTGGCCCGTCTCACCACCCTCACTCCACCGCACCACAGTCTCGTACCGATTGTCGCCGGTGTCGTTCACGATCGCCGACACGCGCACCGGCTCGTCGGTAATTGTCGCTGTCACTTGTGTTTTCGCCGCATTGTCGGCACGGATCTCGGCTTGCGCGTCGGTGTAGCCGGCAGTGCCGATCGCGCCGCATACCGGAACGGCGCCGAGGGCCACGACGATCGCCATGACACGGACGCCACTCTCGAACCGGTCCGACACCCGAAGCAGCGGGTTGCGGGACCAGGGGGCGGTCCGCCACCACCGCGAGGCCGGCCACGGATACGCGGCGTTCGCTCGCACCGCGTCCGGTTCCTCGGCTCTCATAGCGGGCGCACGATCTCGTCGATCGGCCGCCGCGGTGTCCGCGGTACCGGGTCGGCACTCGTCGCGGCGAAGCCGAACCGGATGATCAGCTGCGGAAAGCCGCTGTCGCCGAGGACCTCCGTACGGATGTAGTCCCGCGCGCCGCGGACCTCGAGCGGCTCGGTCAGCGGGCAGGTGGCCAGCCCGAGCGAGGTCGCGGTCAGCAGCACCGCGCCGGCCGCCTCACCGGCCCGCAGGCAGGAGATCCGGTCATCGCTGGTGGTGCTCAGCAGCAGGAGCCGAGCGTCGGCGTCGACATCGCTGATGACCGCCTGCCGCAGACCCGGGTTCGCGAACGGCCGCACGGTGGGGTCCGTCGCGACGACCGCGCTGCGTGCGGGCACGCCCTCCGGCGTGGCATGGCGTCCGCTCCAGCGAGACAGTTCTGTGCCGTAGGAGAAGTCACCGGCATGATGCGAGGCCGCCTGCTCGAAGGCGTCCAGAAGTCGCGCTCGGACAGAGCCGCTGTCGATATCGCGGACCAGGACACCGTTGGCGACACCCGCGTCGACGAGGGCGGAGACGAACGCGGCGGGGACCTCCCAGGAGGTGTAGCGGCGCCGGTCGGTACGTCGCCGGGCGATGCCGCGCGCCATCCGTACCGCCTCGGGAGTCGATACGCCGGAACGGAATTCCACCGCTGCCAAGTGGTTCGGGTCCGCCGGATTCGGCAGCCGGTGTACGAGTGTCTCCCAGCCGAAGACCTGCGCCGCGACACGGAAATGTTGCAGTGCCGCACCACAACTCATGATCAGATCTCGTTGATCGGGGTCCGTGTGCGGCAGGTGGCGGGCGGTGTCGGCGTACAGGTGCACGGTATCGGCGCCGAGGCGCCACAGCCATGGCTGGGTGTTGTGCACCGACGGGGCGCGCACCGCCAGTCCCAGAGCAGCACGAATCGTATCGTGATCAGGATGGTTCGTCATCTCTTGCGACCCTTCACTGTTCGACGGGCAGGGCCAGGACCTGGCCGGTCGTCGCCCCGCCGTCGCAGACGAACTCCACCCCCGTGGAGAACGTCGCCTCGGTGACGATGAACCGCACCATCGCCGCCACCTCTTCCGGTTCCCCGAACCGCGGCAAAGGCTGTGCGGCGGCGATGGATTCGTCCATCTGCGCGGTCATCGGCGTGTGGATCGGGCCCGGATGCACCGAGCACACCCGCACGTCGGCGGGGCCGAGTTCCAGAGCCGCCGTCTTGGTCAGGCCGCGAAGCCCCCATTTACTGGCCACGTAGGCGCCGATGCCCGAATAGCCCATCAGTCCGGCGGTCGACGAGATGTTCACGATCACGCCGTTACCCGCGGCCCGCAGCGCCGGTCCGGCCAGATGCATGCCCAGCCACGCTCCGTACAGATTGACGTCGAGGACGTGCCGGAACATCTGCGGCGATTCGCTGTCCACCGCGCCGAAGTCCAGAATGCCCGCGTTGTTGATCAGAACGCCCAGGGGACCGAACAGTGCTTCGGCATCGGCGATCACGGTGCGCCAGTCGTTCTCGTCCGTGACGTCCAAGTGCCGGAAAGCGACATGTGGCCCCAGCGACGCGGCCAGTTCCGTTCCTTCGCCGTCGAGCAGATCGGCGATCACCACACCGAATTGCTCTTTCGCCAACGCAGCCGCCACGGCTGCTCCGATGCCACGCGCACCGCCGGTGACGATCGCGCTTCTGCCGGTGAATTCGTTCACGGTTCCGTATCCCTTCGGTTCGATGTCTGCGCTCGAAATTCAGCATCGCCCGCCGCCACACCGGCCGGGACAGTCGAAAGTCACCTCCGGTCAGGCCGTCGGACAGGTCCTGCGAGTCCGCCGACGACAGAAGTGGCCAGCGCCGGGCAAAGGTCGCTTCGAACCGCGACGAAAGCCCCTGCCGGGCGGACCGCGCGCCGCAGAGAGTGGACCTATGACTTCCGACCGTTCCGACCGCACCGAACACACGGTGCTGGTCACCTACGCCAGTGCCCGCGGGTCCACCGCCGAGATCGCCGAGTTCATCGCGAACCGGATGCGGGATCAGGGCTTACACGTCCGTGTCGCTTCGGTCTCCGAGGATCTCGACCCCGAACTGTTCGAGGCGGTGGTGCTGGGCAGCGCCATCCACAACGGAGCGTTCTTGCCCGAGTTCGTCGAGTACACCGAACGGCACGGCGTCGCCCTGCGACTGCGCCCGGCGTGGTTGTTCAGCGTCGGCATGGGCCCGGCCCTGCGCGGACCGCTCGGCACCCCGCTGCGGCACGCCACCCCGCCGGCGATCGCGGCCGTCCGAAAAGACATGTGCGCGCTCGGTTTCCGATCGTTCGCGGGAGTATTCCAGCGACCCGACGAATTCCGGATACGACTGATCATGTGGCTGCTGGGCTGCCGCGTGGGCGATCAACGAGATTGGACGGCCATCGGCACATGGACCGACAGCATCGTCAGCTGGATCGACAAGCGACTGCCGGACACACGATTCCCCGCCGTCACCGAACCCGACCACCGACGTTGACCGCCGGTGCGCCATCGGGAGCACACATGACGACATTCGCCGATGCGCGCCGCGCGCGGGCGGCGCGCGCGGCGCTGGCCGGCGTGGCCGGCTTCACCGCGTTCTGGGCCGCAGCCGGGGCGGTCGGCCTCATCGGCGGAGGCGCCGACCCGGGTGCCACCGTCACCGCACGACTACCGTGGCACAGCACCGCTGTGGCAGGAGTACTGCTGGCCTTGGTGATCGGTGCGCCCATGGCCCTCACCGCGGCGGCCGTGGTGCGCCGGGATCACCGTTCCGACACCGTCGCGATGCTCAGCGGGGCAGTGCTGGTCGGCTGGGTGACGGTGCAGCCGGCGATCATCGGCCAGTTCCATTGGTTGCAGCCGGTGTTCGGCTTGCTCGGCCTCACCGTGGCAGCTCTCGGCCTGTATCTGCGCGGCTATCGAGGACGGTGACACCGGGGTGCTCTGGGACGCGGTGCCGTCCGCCCCGCGAGCGAGAGACCTCCGATAGGGCCCATCGGCTCGTATCCGGGCCGAGGGCCTTTCGTCCCGGCGAACCGGTGCCGCTCGGCAGCGTCGCGGCGGCACCGGCATCTCCTACCGTGTGAGCAGGTGCCCGGTTCGATGCCGGGAAACCTTGTCTTCGAGGAGGATTCGTGTCACACGAGAACGAAGTGCATCAGCTGGCCTCCGCTGCGGTGGTCGTCGGCGTCGACGGATCCCGCGGCTCCGAGACCGCGCTACGGTGGGCGGCCCGGTTCGCGTCGCGGCGTGGCCGCGCGCTGCAGATCGTGCACGGCATGAACCTGGTGGGAACCGCCGCCCGGTTCGGCGCCTACGCGGTCACGGCGGCACCGGTCATCGACGCGGCCCGCGCGCACGGGCGAGCGGTGGTCGAGGACGCCGAACGGATCGTGCGCGAGATCGCCCCTGATCTGCCGGTCATGATC
Organism: Nocardia wallacei; assembly: GCF_014466955.1. Lineage (NCBI taxonomy): Bacteria > Bacillati > Actinomycetota > Actinomycetes > Mycobacteriales > Nocardiaceae > Nocardia > Nocardia wallacei. The sequence goes on from NZ_AP023396.1 coordinate 4,292,147, forward strand.
GTGCTCGCGGCCGACGCCGCCTCCGGCGTCCTCATCGACCACAGCGCCGACGCCTACGCCGTCGTCCTCGGCGCCACCGGCTCGGTGGGCACACTGACCCACCTCGGGTCCACCCTGCTGGCCGTGACCGGCCACGCCCAGGGCACGGTGATCGTGGTCCGTACCGATCCCGCCGATGACACCGTCCACACGACCGGTCCGGTCGTGGTGGGTGTCGACGGCAGTCCGACCAGCGAAGCGGCGATCGCGGCCGCCTTCGCGGAGGCCGCCGCACGCGGCACCAACCTTGTCGCCGTCCACACCTGGAGCGACTGGGATTTCGGACAGTTCGCCGGACGCGACGATCTGTTCCTGCCCAACGCCGACTACGAGCAAGCCGAGGAAGCGATCCTCGCCGAGCGGCTCGCCGGATGGCAGGAGAAGTACCCCGAGGTCAGCGTCACTCGCAAGGTCTACCTGTTCCGACCCGCGGCACAACTGCAGGAATGGTCCGATGCCGCGCAACTGATCGTTGTCGGCAGCCGCGGACGAGGCGGATTCGCCGGACTGCTGCTCGGTTCCACCGCGAACTCACTGGTGCAGCACGCCCACTGCCCGGTGATGGTGGTCCATCCCACCGAGAGCTGAACAGGCCGCGCGACACACGTCGCATTCGAACCATCGTTACGGCGCCGCCCGGTTTCCGGCTGACCGGTTCCGGGCATGCCCGCAACGAGTGCGCCGACAGACGGAAGGACTCGCCATGACAGCGGAGCCGAACACGGACGCACATCATCTGGCCTCGGCGCCGGTGGTGGTCGGTGTAGACGGTTCGGAGGCAGCGGACTCGGCGGTGGACTGGGCCGCCGAACTCGCTGACCGGCGCGGCCGGGAATTGCGAATCGTCCATGGGGCCGACCTGGACGGAATTCGGTCCGCTGCCGCTCGCTACGGTATCGGGAATACGCCCGCGCTGGACGCCGTCCGGGCTTCCGCGACCGCGCTGGTACAGCGATCCGAACAGCGAGCCCGCCGAGCCCGGCCGGGACTGCGGATCGCGGCCGAGGTCGCGGACTCCGCACCGGCGCGGCTGCTGGTGCACCACAGCATCACTTCGTACCTGGTAGTGCTCGGCGCGTCGGGCACCAACAGCGTCGCCACACACGTGGGCTCCGTCCTGCTGGCCGTGGCAGCCCATGCACGTGGCACGGTGGCGGTGGTCCGTCCGGACAACCGGCACCAGGTCCGGACGGACGGCCCCGTCGTGGTGGGTGTCGATGGAAGTCCGGTCAGCGAGGACGCGATCGGCAAGGCGTTCGACGAGGCATCCGAACGCGGCGTTCCGCTGGTGGCGGTACACGTGTGGAGCGACCTGAGACTCACCCGCTATGCGGGGTTGGGCGACTTCTTCTCTCCGCTCGGCAACGTCCAGGACACCGAGATCGCGTTGCTGGCCGAACGCCTGGCGGGATGGCAGGCCGCCTATCCCGACGTCACGATCGAGCGCCACGTGTACCTGGCAGATCCGGCCCGCCGCCTGCGCGACTGGTCGGCCACCGCACAGTTGCTGGTGATCGGCAGTCGCGGCCGAGGCGGCGTGCTCGGCGGCCTGCTGGGATCGACGTCGAATTCCCTTGTACAGCATTCACGGTGCCCGGTGATGGTGGTCCATCCCACCGAGTGACCGACTGCTCATCGTCGCTTTTCGATCAGCCGGATACCGGTGACGATCTCGGGCTCGATCATGATCACGGTGTCCATCACGTTGTCGACCCACGACTGCAGCAGCCGCTCGTAGCGGGCGACGCGGACGGATCAGAGCACGACCGGCAAACCGTAGCGGCACAGCCGCTCGGCGACGAATCCGGACGGGCCGCTGACCCGAACCGGCACATCGGCCTCCCGCAGCGGCCCGGCAGTATCACTCGACAACGACCTGTTTCCTTAATTCAGACCCCCTGGCCCCGTGCTATCCAGGTCATCCGACCACCGGGCCGGCCGAGCGAGTAGGGCCGAAGGTCCCACGAATCGCGGCTGCCGGAAGGACCATCCGAGGGCCGAGACGATGCCATTGGGACGTACCGTCCCCCCTGCGTCCGAATTAGCGTGGTGACATCACCACTACGGGATTGGAAACGAAAGATGATCACAGTGTTCCTGGTCGACGACCACGAAATCGTCCGCCGAGGCGTGGCCGACCTGCTGGAGAGCGATCCGGAACTGACCGTGATCGGCGAGGCCGGCACCGCCTCGCAAGCTCTCGCCCGAATTCCCGCCCTGCGCCCGGACGTCGCCGTCCTCGATGTGCGGCTGCCCGACGGCAACGGCATCGAACTGTGCCGTGAGCTGCTGTCCAAGCACGACGGCCTGCGCTGCCTGATCCTCACCTCCTTCACCGACGAGCAGGCCATGCTCGACGCGATCCTCGCCGGTGCCAGCGGTTATGTCGTCAAGGACGTCAAGGGCATGGAACTGGCCCGGGCGGTCAAGGACGTCGGAGCCGGACTCTCGCTGCTGGACAACCGCGCGGCCGCGGCGCTGATGGAACAATTGCGCCGACGCACCGAGCCCGACGGGCCGCTGGCGACACTGACCGAGCAGGAACGCAAGCTGCTCGACCTGCTCGGTGAGGGACTCACCAACCGGCAGATCGCCGAGCGGATGTTCCTCGCCGAGAAGACCGTGAAGAACTACGTCTCCCGCCTGCTGGCCAAACTCGGCATGGAGAGACGTACCCAGGCCGCCGTCTACGCCTCGTCGCTGCGGCGCGATCGTCCCGATCAGCCGGTCGCGTCGCCGGGCGCCGCCCGCCGGTAGGCATCCAGTGCAGTGGGCAACGTCGGAAACAGCAGGTCGGGTCCGATCCGCTCGGTGAGACCGGCGGCGTCCAGGGCCTCGCGCAGGTCCTGCTTCACCCGGGCCAGCGCGAAAACCATGCCGCGCCCGGTCAATTCGGCACGCAGCTGCTCCACAGCGTCCAGTGCGGTCAGATCGACTTCCACGTTGGCCTCGACGTTGAGCACGAACCACCGCACCGTCCCCTGCCGCACCGCCGCCGATTCGACGGCTTCGCGCGCACGGCGCCGGAAGTCCTCGGCGTTGGCGAAGCACAGCGGTGCGTCGTACCGGTACACCACCAAGCCCGACACGAGTTCGGCATCCGGGTAATCGTCGATGTCGTGCATGCCGGCCAGGCCGGGCACGAACCCCTGCACCGCGTCGTGTGCGCGCGCCACCCGCCGCAGCAGATCCAGAATCGACAGGGCGATGGCGACCAGCACGCCGTACAGCACGCCCAGTCCGAGGACGGCCACGGTCGTGCCCACCGCCAGCACAAGCTCGCTGCGACGGAACCCGGCGATGCGGCGGAACTCGGGGAGATCGATCAACTGCAGCGCCGCGTACACCACCAGCGCACCCAGCGCGGCCGCGGGGAAGACCGCGAGCACCCCGCGGCCCACGAGCAGGACGGCCAGCACGGACACCACCGTGACCACCGAATACATCTGCGTCCGTGCACCGGCCACATCGGCGAGGGTCGTGCGACTGCCGCTGCAGCTGACGGGAAAACCGTGCAGGAGCCCGGCGGCCACGTTGGTCGCACCGAGAGCGGCGAGTTCGGCCTCGGCGTCGATGTGGCGCCCGTGCCGTGCCGCGAACGCCCGTGCGGTGAGGGCATTGTCGGAGAAGGCGACGACCGCGATTCCGACCGCGGGCAGCACCAGCCTGCCCACATCCGAGACCGTCACACCGCCGAATCCCGGCACGGGCAACCCGGAAGGTATCGCTCCGACTACCCGAATTCCGTATTGCTGCAAAGAGAACACCGCGACGATGAGGGACGCAGCCAGTACCACCAGCAGCGGTCCCGGCACATGCGGAAGCCACTTGCCCAGCACCAGTAGGCATCCCACCACGGCACCGGCCAATACGACAGTGGGCCAATGGATGTCGCCGAGATGTTGCGCGAACGACCGTAGCTGCTCGGGAATCGTCTCCCCCGTCACGGGCACGCCGCTCACACGCCCGAGCTGACCGGCGATCATGATCCCGGCGGTGCCGGCCAGGTATCCGACCAGCACCGGTTTCGACAGCAGGTCGGCGAGAATACCCAGCCGGGCGACCGCCGCGACGAGGCAGATCGCCCCCACCAACAGCGCCAGCACCGCCGCCAGAGTGGCGTACCGCCGCGCATCGCCGTTCGCCAATGGCACCAGCGTGACCGCCGTGAGCAGCGCCGTGGTCGATTCGGGACCGACCGACAGTTGCCGCGAACTGCCGAGTAGCACGTACACCACCAGCGGACCCAGCGCGGTCCACAATCCCACGACCGGCGGCAGTCCGGCCACCGTCGCGTAGGCCATCACCTGGGGAATCAGGTAGGCGGCGACGGTCACACCGGCGACAGCGTCGGTGCGCAACCACTCCGCACGGTAGCCGCGAAACTGCTCCAGCCCCGCGAACCACCTCATCCGGCGCGCCGTTTTCGTTCGGCCATCACCACACCCTCCGCGTCTCCGACACCCTCGCACCCGCCTCGGCACGGTACCTCCATGCAGGAGATACGAGCGCGCTGCCGGATCATCTTGCCGGTCGCGCGGGCGTTGCCCGACCGACCGACGCGCCGGACCATGGCCGACAGTGGAACGTCACCCGACCGGCTTCCCGGTGCCCACGTCGGCGCCGTCGGCTCGTCGACGCGCCCGGTCCAGTAGAACCGCGATCTCGTCCGCGATACCCGACGCGAGGACGTCGATGTCCGGCGTGGAGTCATAGTCTGCGGTGATGCCGAACGTCAACCGGTCGGTGTAGCTGAGAATCGCGACGGTCGTGCGCACCCGCATGGCGACGGGTATACACGGCCAGATTTCCAGTACGTCGTGCCCGGCGAGCCGCAGCGGTCGTCGCGGACCGGGAACGTTCGTCGCCAGTGCGGCCACACCGCGCTGCGGGACCCGCGACGCGGTCCGCAACGTCCATGCCACGATCGCGGAGGGCAGCAGCCCCGCCAGCGACAGCAACGACCTCTCCGCTTCGGCCTCGCCACGGGAACGATGCCGCGCGATGTGGTCGTGCACCGCGCAAAGCCGTTCGAGGGGGTCCTCGAGCTCTGTCGGCAGACGCGTGATCATCGCCGAAACCCGATTGTCCAGAACGTATTTCGCATTCACGGCCCGCACCGAGACGGGGACGAGAATCCGTACCGCCCCCGACGCCGGCCGCTCGCCCCGGGCCGCCAGTAGCCGGCGATAGGCACCGGCGAGCGCCGCCACCGCCACGTCGTTGATCGTCACGCCGAACGCCGCGCCGATCTCGCGCATCTCGGTCAGGCTCGCCCGTGCCACCGCATACCGGCGCTGGCGTCCGATCGGTCCGTTCAGCGACGTCCCGCTCGTCGGTGTCACCGCGGCCAGCAACACCGGCACGAGGGTGCGCGCGGACCTGACAGCTGCCCAGGGTGCGGTGAACGGCAGCCGGACGGCCTGACCGATCCACTGCCGCATACCACGCGATGCCGGTTCGGCGGGCGCGCGGCCGCGCTGGGGCCAGTCCGCGGCGGCATCGCAGAAACTCTCGAACAAGGTGATCCCCGCGACACCGTCGACCATACTGTGATGCGCCTTGACGATTACCGCCCAGCGGTCACCCGCCAGGTGATCCACCATGACCGCCTCCCACAGCGGATGGTCACGATCGAGCCGTTCGGTCAGCTCGGTCGCGATCAGTTCACACATCGCGGCATCGTCGCCCGTACCGGGCAATGCGGTCCACCGAATGTGGTGCCCCAGATCGAAATCCGGGTCGTCTTCCCACACGGGCGCGGTCACATCCAGTGGGCTGCGCCGTACTCGCTGCCGCAGCCGCCGATGCCGCCGCAGCGCACGGTCGACACCGGCGCGGAATTCCGCCCGGCTCGGTGGCGGCCCCGCTATGATCGCCGCCGCGGCGATACCGAGGCTGATATGCCGGTCGGAATCTTCCAGCTCCATGAATCCCGTGTCCAGCGGGCTCAGTTCCGTCATCGTCCACACCTGCCCCGGGCCGCCGCCGCGTCCTGGCCTACGCGCTGCTCGCGCCCCGGTCGGTGTCCGGCGTTCGGTCCGCGCCGGTGGGCACGACGATCGTGGGACATTGCGCCAGATGCAGCAACGCGGTGCTGGTCGAGCCGAGGACCATGCCGGGGAAACCGCCGCGCCCGTGACTGCCGACGACCAGCAGCTGCGCGTCCTCGGCATGTGCCAGCAAGGCGCGAACGGGGCTGTCGCACACCACGACTCGTTCGACGGGCACATCGGGGAACTGCTCGGCCCAGCCGGCCAGGCTCTCCGCGAGCAGGACCTGCTCGGTTTCGCGGATGCCGTCCCAGCCCACCACTGGCAGGTCGTACCCGCTCATGTCGCTCCACGCGTGCACAGCGACCAGACCCGCCTTGCGCTGTGACGCTTCGGCGAACGCGGCCGCGACGGCCGGCACGCTGTGCGCGGTGCCGTCGACACCGACCACCACCGGTTTCCCCGACCACCCGGCGTCAGCGGCGGCATCACCGTGCACGACGGCCACCGGACAGCGCGCGTGCCGGGTGATCGCGGTACTGACCGAGCCGAGCAGCATGCGGCGCAGCGCGCCGCGCCCGCGGCTGCCGACCACGACCATCCGCGCTCGTGCCGAGCGCTCGAGCAGCGTGGGAATGATCATGTCGAATGTCAGTTCCGTGGTGATCGCGACGTCCGCGTCGGGCGTGGCGTGCCGCGCCACCGACGCCGCCTCGGCCAGCACCCGCTCGCCGTCCGCCCGCAGCCACTGTTGTTCGTTCGCGGCCAGCATCGAGGTCAGTCCCGGATGCGGTGCCACGCCGAAGGAGGTGATGACGTGCAGTGCGCAGCGATGCAGGGCAGCCTCGACCGCGGCCCACACCACCGCCTGCAACGCGATCTCCGATCCGTCGGCCCCGACCACGATGGTCGCCGCGCTGTCCGGTCCTGTCATATCGTCTCCTCTGTCCGGTATCGACCATCAGCCTGCCCGACCTCGCACGGCGCACACAGGGTCCAAGGTCGATCCGGTACAGGCACTCCGGCACAGCCGGCTGCCGCCCCGCCACCTGTCCGAAGGCGGCGCGCCGCAGGGCACTGGGTCCCGACAGCACGGGGCGCACCATGAAAAGTGACCATCGACTCGCCATCCGGTACACAACGACCCCTGTCGCGGCAGGAGGTCACACCGGAGGCTGAACCCATGACCTCCGCGCACACCCCCGACACCCGCGTCGCTCCCGATGACGCCACAATCACCGCGGCGCTGCAACTGGCACAGCGAGCACCGTCCGTGCACAACACCCAGCCCTGGCGCTGGCGGTTCGACGGTACCCGGCTGGAGCTGCACACCGATCGCGACCGCATGCTGCCGGCAACCGATCCGCACGGCCGCCAGCAGGTGATCAGTTGCGGTGCGGTCCTGCACCACGCCCGCACCGCATTCGCCGCGCACGGCTGGCACACCGACACCACCCGCATACCCGACTCCGACCGGCCCGACTACCTGGCGGCGATCGAATTCCGTCCCTGGCCCGACCCGCCGGCGGGTATCGCAACACGCGCGGGGGCGATCAACACCCGGCGCAGCGACCGACTGCCGCTGCTGCATCCCGAGCATTGGGCGGCAATGCTGCCCGCGCTGCGGAAGCTGGTCTCACCTCACGACATCACTCTCGACGTGCTCGACAGCACCGGCCGCGCCCGGCTGGCCGCGATCTCCGAACAGGCCGCCGCCGCGCGCCGCGACGACGAGATGTATCAGATGGAATTGCAGTGGTGGGCAGGGCATTCCGGCGTTCAGGAAGGCGTGCCGCTCGACGCGCTGGTCTCCGACGCCGAGGCGGCTCGGGTCGGAGTGGCCCGCGCCTTTCCCGCCGCACCGCACTCCATGCGCCGCGCCGAGCACACCGACCATGCCCAGCTGGTGGCGTTGGGCTCCGGCGGCGACTCGGTGCCGAACTGGTTGCACACCGGCGAAGCGCTGTCCGCGGTGCTGCTGGAATGCACCGCGGCCGGCCTGGCGACATGCGCGGTCACCCACGTCACCGAGCTGCCCGCCGGGCGGCGCACCCTGGCCAACCTGCTCCCCCACCAAGCCGTCCCGCAAGTCGTGATCCGCGTCGGTACCGTGCCGCCCGGGGAATCCGAACTTCCGCTCACGCCCCGCCGCCCACTCACCGACATCCTCACGATCGAGCACACCTGAAAACTTTCGATGCGGAAGGAAACCATGACAGACCACGCCGATCCGCTGGCACCGGCCGTGCACACGGCGCACGCCTGGATCCGCTCCGTCGCGGCCGGTCTCGGCACCGACGACCGCGGCTTCGCCCACCGCGCGCTACGCGCCTGGCTGCACACGGTGCGCGACCGCGTCGGCGCAGCCACCCTCGCGCACCTCAGCGCACAATTGCCGGTAGTGCTGCGCGGCATACTGTTCGAAGGCTGGACACCGGACCGGGCACCGGCAGGCCACGACGTGGCGTCGTTCACGGATCAGTTCGCCAGCGCGGCAGGCGTCTGCGGTGACGAAGCGGTCGCGCTCGCCGGCGCGGTCACCGAGGCGCTGACCGACCTGTTCTCGCCCGGCCAGCTCGAGCATGTCTTCGCCGTGCTGCCCGCCGATCTGCGCCGCGTCCTGCGCGGCACCGACCTGGACGGGACCTTCGAGCCCGGTGCCGACCGTGTGACCACTTGGTAGGCGCCTCCTTCGTCATCCGGACGGCTCCGCGCGGTGGCTCGGCAGTTGTCCGCGGGCGTAGGCGATCGCATCGGGCGTGTGCTCGAACAGGTGCTCGTTCCCACCGGCCGGTAATGCGCCGACGGCGGCCAGCCGAGGGACGTGGTCACCACGGACCCCCGACATCAGCACGGTGATGTGGCGGTGCTCGAGTTTGCCGATCGCGTCTTTGAGCACCAGCGCCCCGGTGGCATCGAGAGCGGTGACGCGTGACATGCGCAGGATGACCACCTGCACGTCGGACACCTCCGCCAGTTCGAGCAGAAAGCGGTGCGCGACGGCGAAGAACACCGGCCCGTCGATCCGGTAAGCGACGATGTGGTCGTGCAGTAGTTCCCGCTCCTCGGTCACATGTTCGGAGTCTTCGACCGGACCCCCCAGCGGAATCCGTTGCAGCCGCGCTTCTTTCGCCACCGAGCGCAAAGCCAGCAGCACGGCGACGCCGACGCCGACGGCCACGGCCGCGACCAGATCCATGACCACCGTGGCAGCGAACGTGACTGCCATGACCGCCGCATCGCCACGGGACGCGCGGACGATAGCCGTCAGGGACGCCGTCTCCACCATGCGCACCGTAGTGGCGAGCAGCACTCCGGCCAGCGCGGCCAATGGGATATCGGCCACGAGCGAAGCGACCGGATAGATGATCGCGGCGAGCACGATCGCGTGTGTGAGAGCCGCGAGCCGGGTACGCGCGCCGGCGCGGACGTTGACCGCCGTGCGGGCGATAGCGCCGGTCGCGGGCACGCCACCGAACAGCGGGGCGACGATATTGGCCAGGCCTTGGCCGAACAGTTCCCGATCCGGGTCGTGGCGGGTACCGACGGCCATCGCGTCGGCCGCGGTCGCGGACAGCAGTGATTCGAGCGCTGCCAGGGCGGCCACCGCGAGCGCGGGCGCCACCAGGGCGCCGAGCTGGTCGAGATGTAGGAACTCCAGTGTGGGGGCGGGCAGCCCGGACGGGATCTCGCCGATGCGCGCGAGATCGAGACCGAGAACTCGCGCCAGCACCGTGGCAGCGAGGACGGCGAGCAGCGCGAACGGAAGCTTCGGCAGATATCGGCCACCCGCCAGCAGGACCGCCGCCACGAGGAGAGCTGTCACGAGCGATGTGTGATGCGGATGCGAGAGGTATTGGCGCACCGCGTCATAGGCGACCTGCCACACCTTATCGCCCCGGACATGGGCGATTCCGAGGGCCGCCGGCAGCTGCTGCAGCGCGATGACAACGGCGATACCCGCGGTGAACCCTTCGATCACCGGCGCCGGCACATACCGGACCGCTCGCCCGGCGCCGACGATCGCGAGTAAAACCAGCACTACCCCGGCCAGCAGGCCCACGGCCAGCACCCCGCTACCACCGTGCTGATGAAATATCGGTACCAGCACCACCGTCATCGCGCCGGTCGGGCCCGATACCTGGAACCGGGAACCGCCGAATACGGCGGCGACCGCGCCCGCCACGACCGCGGTCGTCAATCCGGCCGCGGCGCCGAGTCCGGAGCTGATGCCGAAGCCCAGCGCGAGCGGCAACGCGACGAGAGCCACGAGCAACCCGGACAGCAGGTCCGCGCCGGGTGCGCGCGTCGCGGACCGCCAATCCGACCAGCGCGGCAGTAGCGCGCGCACGGTCATCGCGGATCCTCACCGGGCGTGGTCCGGGCAACACCGGCGCGCTCGTTCACGATGTCTTTCTCCTTCATAAACAGGCAAGGTACTTAGTTTAGAAAAATGGCAATCAGATCTCGGGTCTGGATGCGGCCGGTCGAGGACATTGCTCCGGCTAGATGGGCTGTTCGAGAGCCTCTACTCGGTCGGCGGCCACACCGGTGAGGATGGCGCGTGCCGCAGCGAGGAGTTCGGCGACACGCGGCGAAGTGAGTTCGTAGGTCACCGACAAACCTTCGCGTCGGGCGGTCACCAAGCCGGCGCGACGCAGTATCGACAGCTGCTGGGAGAGATTCGCCGGTTCGACACCGACCTCGTCGAGCATCTCCGACACCGCGTACTCGCGCTGGCTGAGTAGTTCGAGCACGCGGATACGCACCGGATGGCCGAGGGTTTTGAAGAAGTCGGCCTTCAGTTGATAGAGCGGCCGTTGCATGCCGGGCATCGCTGCCATCCCCTTCCGCCGGGCGCCGCCGGGAAGGCCACCCACTCATACGTGTTTGCAGAGTTTAGCAAACAGCACAACCACACGGTCCACGCTTCGCCAACGCAAGGAACGCAGACTGTGGTAGCGGTGGAGTCAGGCCAGTACCGACACAGTGTGCCGCGTGATCGCCCGGATCTCCGCGCCGACCAAGGCGAGAGCGGCCACTATCACCACCGTTGTGACCATCGCTGCCACCAGCCCCTCGGCCGCACGCGTCGCCGAAGCCACGTTGTAGGCACCGTGCCAGACCGGGACGATCGCGACACTGCCGCCGCTGCGATTGAACAACCAGGTGGAAAATACCGCCCCACAGAACAATCCGAGCAGCCAGCCGACCAGGGTGGCGTTGCCGAAGTCGCGGAACGATTCGACCACGGCGAACAACGGCAGGTGCCAGACAGCCCAGCCACCGGCCACGATCATGGTCGAGGACAGCGGGCCGAAACGACCCTGAGCCACCGGCAGCGCGAAACCCCGCCAGCCGGTCTCCTCACCGAAACCGTTGACCACCAACACCATCGACACCACACCCAGCACGCCCCAACCCGCGGGCAGACCGCTCATCACAGCCAAGTCCGCTGTCGCGGGCATCGACCCACCCATCGCCACACCGGTGAGCAGTACCGCGGCCAGGATTGCCACCGGGCTCAGCGCCACCGCCCACCAGCGCAGCGGCACACGCAGCCGGATCACCCGCCGCAGCAGTTCGCCCACCCCGGCCCGTCCGTCGAATACAGCCGCGGTCACCACTGCCGCGACGGCGGGACCGATCAGCGCCGGAAAATGCGACGGCCGGCCGTCGCCCGGATGAACCACTGCCCCTGACACCATCAGTGGCACCAACCACAGCCAGGACAACCCGCATGCGAGCGCGAAGTAGCACACCAGCCGACGACGCACGCCCGCCCGCGCCGATGCCACCAGCTGTCCGGCCGCGTTCATCACGACCGCCCGTGCCTGATCGCACGATCCGCCACCGCGACGATGGCGGCGGCCGGTGGTCCTGGGAGCGAATCCATACCCTTACGCTACGAATCTCCGAGTCGGCGCACAGGGGCCGTTGGTCCCCCCGCTCGAGCACGTACTCCCGTCGGTCACGGATTCGCGATTGTCACTTGTCCAGCAACCGGTCGTTCGGCGCGAACAGCTCGAAACACACGCGCCCGGAGGGTATTCCGGCCGGGTGCGATCGGCCGCGTCCCGACTGCGGAGAACCCGGTGCGCCGCACTCGTAGGGCATGGCTACATCGGTTGATCGAACTGGGGACCAAATGCCCCTCACACGCGCTCGGCCGGCTCGTACGGTCGACGTATGACCACCGTGCCTACCGGAACCGTCGTCGAGAAGGCAGTCCTGCTCGCCGGGCGGGCGCCGTCGCTGCACAACAGCCAGCCGTGGCGATGGATCTTCGACGGTGTGGCCCTGCATCTTCTCGCGGTTCCCGGACGGATGCTGCCCGCCACCGATTCCTCGGGGCGACAGATGATCATCAGCTGCGGGATCGCCCTCGGGCATCTGAACGCGGCCATGGCCGCCGCAGGCCTGCGCCCGTCGATCGCACGGTTTCCGAATCCCAATCGCCGCGATCACCTCGCCACCGTCCGGTTCCACTCGGCGCGCGTCGTCAGCGACGCGGACCGGGACCGTGCCGACGCCATCGTGCGCCGCCGCACCGACCGGCGGCCGTTCGCCGCGCCCGCGGACTGGGATAGCTTCGAAACCGTGCTGCGCAGCACTTTCTCCCCGGACGACGCCACTGTGGACGTACTGTCGGACGACTGCCGGCCCGCCCTCGCGCACGCGGCCGAGCTCAGCGCCGCCCTGCGACGCTACGATTCCAGCTATCAAGCCGAATTACAGTGGTGGACAGGGCACGTCGTGGCTTCGACCGGTGTTCCCCGACAGGCATTGGTAACTCAGCAGGAGCGCAGCCGCGTCCCGATCGGCCGCAGACTGCCGGCGGGCGACGCAGCCGCGGCTGCGGACTTCGGCACCGACAAGTCGACGGTCCTGGTGCTGTCCACCGACACGGACGCCCCCGGGGATCTGCTGCGCTGCGGCGAGGTGCTGTCGACGGTGCTGCTGGAATGCACGCTCGCCGGATACGCCACCTGCCCGTTGACCCACCTCACCGAGATCCCCCGCAGCCGCTCCATCGTGCGCGACCTCACGGGCCGAAACCTGATGCCCCAAGTACTCGTTCGCGTCGGCACCGGCCCGGAGTCCGCGACCGAGCCGACCCCCCGCCTGCCGCTGTCCGACATCCTGGAGATGGGTACCCCGTAGGCATCGAGTGATCGAGGCGGCCCAGCCCCGCTCGCTGATGCCAGAATCGTCGAATGAACCCCTTGCGCCGTCTCAGTCGTGTAGCGCTGGCGTTCGTGCTGGTAGCCCTTGCGGGGACGGCCGGGTACGTGATCCTGGGTTTCGGGCTTCTCGATGCGCTGTATCAGACGGTCACCACGATCACCACGGTCGGATTCCGGGAGGTTCATCCGCTCACCCCGGCGGGGCAGATGTTCACCATGGCGCTCATCCTCGTCGGCGCGGGCACCGTGTTCTATATGTTCGGGGTCCTGCTGGAGGCCCTCATCGAAGGGCACCTGCGACACCACGTGGAGCGGAGGCGTATGGATCGCCGGATCGAACGGATGCGCGGGCACATCATCGTCTGCGGCTGGGGACGAGTGGGCCGGTCGACCGCGCAGTACCTGCGCGGTCTGGGCAAGACGATCGTGGCCGTCGATCGCGACCCGGAACAATTGCGGGACACCGATTTTCCGCACATCGTCGGTGACGTCACCGACGACAGTGTTCTCGTCGCCGCCGGAATCGACCATGCCCACGCCTTGATCACCGCCCTCGACAACGACGCCGACAACGTCTACGTGACACTGTCGAGCCGGGCACTACGCGCGGATCTTGTGATCGTCGCGCGAGCACGGACGGAAGCCTCCAAATCCAAACTGCTTCGGGCAGGCGCGAACCGGGCGGTGAACCCGCAATTGATCGGGGGCCGCCGCATGGCCGCCTTCGCGCTGCAACCCAACGTGGCCGAGTTCCTCGACGTCGTCATGCACGAGGACACCCTCGAATATCGGATCGAAGAGGTCGTGCTCGCAGCACAGTCACCGTTGGCCGGCCGCTCCTTGACCGACACCGACCTGCGTCGCACCACGGGAGCGCTGCTCATGGCGCTCCGTACCTCCGACGGCCGGTTCATCGCCAATCCGACCGACGAAACCCAACTCGACGCGGGCACCATCCTCATCGCCCTCGGCACCCCGGCGCAGCTCGAGTCCCTACGCTCGCGGGCCGAACGCTGACCGAGGTTTCGGGCTGACACCGGAGCGGCACGGATCCCGGTCTGCGCACGAGATGGCCGCCGGTCGATGTTCCAGCGCGGCTTCCCGGTGCAGGTGGGCGAGCTTGTGGGGGTTACGTACGTAGTAGAGCCCGGTGACCAGGCCGTCGTCGATCCGTACCGCCACGACGCCATCGATCTCGTCATCGAGCCGGATGATCAGTGCGGGCCAGCCGTTGACGTGCGCCGGCTCGGCTGATGTCCGGCCGCCCATCCAGCCGGTGCCACCGCACAACACACGTGCCACGCGATCCGCGCCGACGATAGGCCGCGGCGCAGCCTGTTTGACTCCACCACCATCGCCCAGGAATACGACCTCCGGCGCCAGGATGTCGAGCAGGCCCTGCAGATCACCGGTTTCGACGGCTCGCTGAAAGGCCTCGAGCGCTCGCCGGGCATCGGCAGCCGACCCAGCTCCGTGCGGGCGACGTGCGGCGACGTGCGCGCGAGCGCGGTGGGCGATCTGACGGACCGCGGTGCGGCTTTTCGCCACGGCGGACGCGATCTCGGCATAGGGCATATCGAACACTTCGCGCAGCACGAACACCGCCCGCTCGATCGGGGCGAGCGTTTCGAGCACCAGCAGCATCGCCATCGAGAGGTTGTCGGCCAGCTCGATGGCGTCGGCGACATCGGGCGCGGTGAGCAACGGCTCGGGCAGCCAGGGGCCGACGTAGGACTCCCGGCGGCGGCCGAGTGTGCGCAGTCGCCGGATGGCCTGGCGGGTAACGATCGTGACCAGAAAGGCGCGTTGATCGCGCACCGCGCCTGGATCGACATCCGCCCACTGCAGCCAGGTCTCCTGCAGCACGTCTTCGGCGTCGACTGCCGAGCCGAGCAGTTCGTAGGCGACCGTGAAGAGCAGGTTGCGGTGGGTGACGAAAGCCTCGGTGGAGACGCTGCGATCGCCGTCGTCGTTCATGGTGTGGTCCTGTCCGTCGGGCTGTTCGACCATTAGTGGCGCGCCCCGCCCGGCTTGTGACATCCGGACGCTGTGGTGCTCGTCACGCGGCCGCGCTGTCACGGGGCCGCGGCCGCCGGGCACTCGTGTTCGGTCCCGATTACTCGGGCCCGGACGGCGCTGGTCCCGTTTCGGAACCGCGGCGTCATCGAACCGTCAGGAAAGGCAAACCCGTGCGTATCACTGTATTCGGCGCCAATGGGCTCACCGGACGTCTGCTCACCGGCCAGGCATTAGCCGCTGGACATCAGGTCACCGCGGTCACCCGCAAGCCCGAGTCGTTTCCACTGCACCATGGTCAGCTCGACGTGCTGGGTGCCGATGTCCTCGATCCGGCAGCCGTCGATACTGCCGTGGCCGAGTGCGACGCGGTGCTGTCGACCCTCGGCGTACCCGCCGGCAAGAAACCGATCAGCACCTACTCAGACGGTGCCACCAATATCGTCGCTGCCATGCAGCGGCATGACGTGCGCCGACTCGCCGTGGTCAGCTCCAGCGGAGTCGATCCGCGTCCCTACTCCGACGGCGGAATCTTCTTCAATCACGTACTGCTGCCGTATGTCACGCGGGTGCTGGGCAAGACGCTCTACGACGACATGAGGCGAATGGAATCGCTGATTCGCGCGACCGATCTGGACTGGACGATCATTCGCCCGAGCGGGCTGTACCACCTGCCCGCGGTCACCGAGTACACCGTCGTCGAGGGGCACGCCGACGGCCGGTTCACCGCCCGCGTGGACCTGGCCGCGAGCCTGCTGGCCGCGTTGACAGACGATCGCTACCTACGGACCACGGTCGGTGTCGTCACCACCGTCGACAATCCCACCCTGCTCCGGTGGATTCGCCAGGAAGCACTGGCCGAACGCTGAAGACGGGCGGACAACCACGGGCTCCAGGTATTCGGCAGCCCGCAGTCTGTCACTCGCTCGGTGCGTAGGGCCATGACCAATGGCTGATTTCCTCCGGGTCGGTACCAACCTGCCGGGCGTGTTCTGCCGCGTCGTCGAGCCGTGTGAGCAGTTCGTCCCGGAGGTAGCCGATCCGATCACCCAGGCGCGGAACTCGTTCCAGCGCCGCCAGGGCCAGGTGGTAGCGGTCGATCTCGTTCATCGCGCACATCTGGAACGGTGTGGTAGTGGTGCCGTTGTCGCGGAAGCCGTGGACGTGCAGCCGCTCGTGGCCGGGGCGGCGGTAGGTGAGCTGGTGGATCAGCCACGGATAGCCGTGGAAGGCGAAGATCACCGGGCGATCGGCGGTGAAGATCTCGGTGTAGGCCCGGTCGGTGATGCCGTGCGGGTGCCGGTCGGGCGGGAACAGCCGCGCCAGATCGACGACGTTCACGACTCGGACCGCCAAGTCGGGCACCAGTTCGCGCAGCAGCGCCGCTGCGGCCAGAGTCTCCTGGGTGGGCACGTCACCGGCGCAGGCCAGGACGACATCCGTGGCGCGGTCGAGATCCGAACCCGCCCAAGGCCAGACATCCAGTCCCCGGGCGCAATGCGCGCGTGCCTGCTCGTCGCCAAGGTACTGCAGCGCCGGCTGTTTGCCCGCGACCACCACGTTCACGTGTCCGCGGCTGCGCAGGCAATGGTCGAACACGTGCAGCAGACAGTTGGCGTCGGGCGGAAGATACACTCGGCAGATCTCCGGGCGCTTGCTCAGCACGTGGTCGATGAACCCCGGGTCCTGATGCGAGGCACCGTTGTGATCCTGACGCCACACATGTGAGGTGACCAGGTAGTTGAGGCTGGGAAGCGGTGCCCGCCAAGGGTATTCGGCGGCCGTATGCAACCATTTGGCGTGCTGCACGACCATCGAGTCGACGACGTGTGCGAAGGCTTCGTAGGTCGAGAACACACCGTGTCGGCCGGTGAGCAGATACCCCTCCAGCCAGCCCTGGCACAGGTGCTCCGACAGCACCTCGAACACCCGGCCGTCGGGTGCGAGCCGATCATCGTCGTCCGCACGCCGCTCGCTCCACCGTCGGCCGGTCACCTCCAGCACCGCGTCGAGGCGGTTCGAGGTGTGCTCGTCGGGCGAAAAGAACAGCAGATCACGGGGATTGGTGACGAGCGCGTCGCGCAGAAAGCCGCCCAGCACCCGCGTGGCTTCCCCGGTGACGACACCGGGACCGGGCAGGCGCAGGGCGTGCGCGGCAACCGCGGGCAGGCGCAGTTCGACGCTGGTCTGCCCGTGCGCCGTCGGCTGGGCGCTCATCCGTAGTTCTCCCGGGGGGTGCAGGCCGCGGATTCCCGGCACCGGGGCCCCACCCGGTTCGAACAGCTCCTCGGGCCGATACGAGCGGAGCCACTTCTCCAGCTGGGCGAGGTGTTCGGCGTTGTCCCGGACACCGGGCAGCGGCACCTGGTGCGAGCGAAACGTGCCCTCGATCGGCACGCCGTCCACCACCGCCGGACCGGTCCAGCCCTTCGGCGTGGACAGCACGATCATCGGTATCCGGGGATTGATCGGCCCGAGGCCGCGGTGCGCCGCGTCGCGAATCTCGGCGATACGGTCGAACACCTCGTCGAGCACTCGCAGGTACTGCTCGTGCACCTCCCCCGGATCGCTGCCGCCGACGTGCCGCGGCTCCCACCCGTGCCCGGCCAGCAGCGCATCGAGGTCCGCGCGGGGGATCCGCGACAGCAGTGTCGGATTGGCGATCTTGTAACCGTTGAGGTGCAGGATCGGCAGTACCATTCCGTCGATGCGCGGATTCAGGAACGCCGGAGCATGCCAGCTGGTGGCGAGCGCGCCGGTCTCGGCCTCACCGTCTCCGATGACACAGGCGACCACCAGGTCCGGATTGTCGAACGCGGCGCCGGTGGCGTGCGCGAGCGAATATCCCAGTTCGCCGCCTTCGTGAATGGATCCCGGCAGGTGCGGCGACGCGTGGGACGGCACCCCGCCGGGAAACGAGAACTGCCGGAACAACTCCCGCATGCCCGCCAAGTCCTGTGCCACCTCGGGGTGCTTGTCGCTGTAGCCGCCTTCCAGCCATGCCGCGGCGTTCACACCGGCTGCGGCGTGTCCCGGACCGCATACGAACAACATCCGCTGTCCGCGGGCGGAGATGACGCGATTGAGGTGGGCGTAGGTCAGGGTGACACCGGGGACGCTGCCCCAATGTCCGATCAGCCTCTGCTTGATGTGCTGCGGCGCGAGCGGTTCGGTCAGCAACGGATTGTCCACGAGGTAGATCTGCGCGGCGGACAGGTAGTTCGCCGCCCGCCACCAGGCATCCAGATCCGCGAGCGTGCTGCCGACGGGCCCGGCGGGCGCGGCGGTACGTTGCGGCACCACGGAAACATCCGCCGGTTTCCGCATTCCCGCCGGTGGATAACGTGTCATCTCGACCCTCTCCTGAACCATCGTGTCCGCGGCGACCGAGCGTGCCGACGACCGGCGGTATTCAGCATCGCGGCGGGCGGCTCATTCCGGGACGGCCCAAAGTCATCGCCTGCCGGGCCGTCCGGCAGTGATCACCGCATCGCACCCCGGATCGTTGCCAGGATGCCGGCCGCCGACCGGAGGCCCTGCGGCACGGGACTTTCGGCCGCATCGGCCACACCATCACCGTTCATAGCGTGGAGGACGCACCCCGTTGCGTACACAACGGGCTCACTTCGATGAAAGGACCTCGCGATGACCGCCGACTACAGCAGCGACCGGCACCATCTGGCCTCCGCACCCATCGTTGTCGGCGTGGACGGATCCGCCGCGGCCGACTCCGCACTGAGCTGGGCGGCCGACGTCGCGCGCCGCCGTGGCCGCGAGTTGCGCATCGTGCACGGACTCGGCCTCGACGGCATGCGCGAGGTCTTCGGCCGCTACGACGTCCTGGTCCCGCCGGTACCCGACACGCTCCGCGCCGAAGGCGCGGTGCTGGTCGAGAGGGCCCGGCAACGGGTCGCCGCCGCGGCCGACGCGCGAGTATCGACCGAGGTGTCCGACGAGAATCCGGCCGCGCTGCTGCGACGCTACAGCGCCACGGCCTACCTGGTCGTGCTCGGCGCCTCGGGCACCAATGGGCTACTGGCCCACATGGGTTCGATCCTGTTGTCGGTGACCAGCCACGCCGAGGGAGCTGTCGTGGTGGTTCGCACCGATCCCGAGTCCGGCAACCGGGCACCCACCGAGGGACCGGTGATCGTCGGGGTCGACGGCAGCCCGGTCAGCGAGGCGGCGCTGGCGGCCGCGTTCGAGGAGGCATCCCTGCGCGGTGCCGAACTGGTGGCGGTGCACGTGTGGAGCGACGTCAACCTCGGGCAGTTCGCCGGTGATCCATATCTGCTGTTCCCGCTGAACGAGATCGAGACCGACGAGCGCGCCGCCCTCGCCGAGCGGCTGGCGGGCTGGCAGGAGAAGTACCCGGATGTCCAGGTCCGGCGAGAGGTCGGCTTGTCCAGCCCCACCGCCGAGCTGCAACGCTGGTCGAAATCGGCGCAATTGCTGGTCGTGGGCAGCCGGGGCCGGGGCGGCTTCCGCGGCCTGCTGCTCGGCTCCACCTCGAACGCGCTCGTCCAGCACGCGCACTGCCCGGTGATGGTCGTACACCCGGCCGAGTAACGGCGCGAGCCGAACCCGGGCGGGACGCGCGGTCCCGAAGTCGGCAAGGGTTCAACCCAGCGCAGACCATGCGTGCGGCCCGATCAGCCGGCCCCCGGGTGAGTCGTTCAGTCGCTGGTGAGCGATTCGATGGCAGCGTGGAGGCGGTCGGTGGCGTCGGTGGCCACCGCGGTAAGAGCGGGTGCGTCGGCCAGACCGATCATCATCTGGGGGTCTGCCGCTTCGATCAGCACCGTGTCGGGCCCGGTGCTGCGAACAACGACGTTGCAGGGCAGCAGCAGGCCGATGCGGCGTTCGGCGTCGAGCGCGCGATGGGCCAGCGGCGGATTGCAGGCGCCGAGGATCAGGTAGTCCTCCATCTCCACGCCGAGTTTCGCGCGCATGGTGGCCTGCACGTCGATCTCGGTCAGCACACCGAAACCTTGCTGCGACAACGCTTTTCGCGTTCGCTCGACCGCGTCGGCGAATGACGTCCGCACAGTCGTCGCCAAAGTCGTATCCATCGTCGTCCTCACCCGTTTCCTATCGCCCGAAGATCCGGCGCCGCCGGTCGGTGCCGGAATTCTGATGTCCGTCGCACCACTGCGCGGCGGGTACCGCGGCTCGGACCTGTGCGACATGGGCGCCGCAGCCCGACCAGGTTGTCTTGCCGCACACCGTGCAGCGGACGGGATTGCACATGGGGACTTCCCTTCTCGTGGACGCTCACTCCGGAGCGTCGCCGTCGGCGAATTCGCAGAACGCCTCGTACGCACGGGCACCGTGGATCGTGGCGGGACCGCCGTGCATGAGGAAGGTGACGCCGATGGCCTCGGCAGCCTCCTGCCGACTGGCCCCCGCGCGGGCGGCGGCCTGCCCGTGCGAGGCGATGCAGCCGTCGCAGCCCTCGACCACCCCGATCGCCAACGCGATCAGCTCCTTCGTTTTGCGGTCGAGCGCACCCGGCGCGAACGCCGCCTTACTCAACTCGCCGAAACCCTGATAGACCCCAGGAATGGCACGGCGGAGCTCCCGGTGCAACGGCGAAAGGTCGCGCAGTACCTCGGAGCCGTGCGGAGCGGCGTGGGCGCGATCGGCGGGTGCTGACATCGGATTTCCTTTCTGTTCCACATCCCCCCGGGGGGATATCTGTCAGCATAGCATCCCCCCGGGGGGATATACTCGTCTGTGCGGCGGTAGCCGCATTAGACAAAGGAGGCAGACCTATGCGGCTGGAGCCCGAGAGCGTCAAGGCGGTGACCACCCGGATGAAGCGGGCCCATGGCCACCTCGCCACTGTCATCCGCATGATGGAAGAGGGCGCCGACTGCGAGGACGTCCTCACTCAACTCGCCGCGGTCAACAAGGCCCTCAGCCGTAGCGGGTACGCGCTGGTGGCCACCGGCCTCCAGCAGTGCCTCACCACCGGCGGCCCGGACAGCGTCGACACGAAGAAGATGGAAAGACTCTTCCTCTCCTTCGCCTGAACGCCCCGGCTACTGTCGCCTCCCGTACCGATCGTGCAGCAGCCGCCGTCCGGCCGAATCCTCCGCGTGCACGACGCGTAGTTCGCGGCCGCGGCGCGCGGCCAGGTCCGCGGCCCAGTCGAGCGCCGTCGCGGCGCCGGGGGAACCGTCGATCCCGACCACGACAGGAGCCGAGGCCAGACGATGTCTGTCGTTGTGCCACTGCGTCATTGCCGCTTCCTTCCGGTCGGAGTCGGGGCTCACACGCGGCCCACGCGGGTACGCGCTACCGCGCACACCGCCATTGCGGGTGTTCCGACGGGGGTGGCGATGTCGAGCGCGGGGTTCATCGTGAGCGTGACGATCGACATCGCGGCACCTTCCTCGGGTCCGGGCCGGCTACTCGCCGGACTTGATCTCGACCTTCTTGGGCTGTGCCGTGGGCTCGCTCAACGGCACCGTGACAGTGAGAATTCCTTGGGCGTACTCGGCGGCGATGTCGTCGTCGCGGGCGCCGGCCGGCAGCGTGACGGTGCGTACGAACGATCCGTAGCTGAACTCCGAGCGACCCCTCTCCTCGTGCTTTTCGCTGCGCTCGGCCTTGATGGTCAGCTGCCCGTCCCGGACCGACACCTCGACATCCTTCTCCGGGTCGACGCCCGGGATCTCGGCGCGCACCACGTAGCGGCCGTCGTCGACGGTGTCCTCGACCCGCAGCACGTGAGCGCCGAACAGCGGCAGATGCGCGGGTGGGAAGGCGTTCCAGAGATCCGCCATTTCCGACAGCAGCGAACCGGGACGATGGGCCGGAAGCAAATTCATGATTTCTCCTCGAATCGGGAAATGCTGGCACTGTCGATTTCACGTCCCGCGCTGCGGCGCGAGTAGGGCATCGAGTAGTTCGCCCCGGTGACCGAAGTCCCGGCCGATTCCGGTGCGGAGATGTACGACCGCACGCGGGTGGCGTACCGCACCGCACACGTGGCGCCCGCACTGCGCATGTGCCCGCTGGGCCAGGTCCTTCGTCCCTCGACACGGCCACTGTTCCGGCGCACTCTCGGCCACAGAGAGAGGAGGAATGGGATGGAGTATCGAATCGATGCCTGCGAGACGGTGCCGCAGGCTGTGCTGCGCATGCCACGGGAGGTGCGGCCCGATCGGCTGGGCGAGGACATCGCCGCCGGAATGCGGGAATTGACCGCGACTGTCCGGCGCGCGGGGCTGACCGCCTGCGGCGCGCCGACTCTCACGTTTCGCGACGAGACGGCACCGGACGAGACGGCGATCGTGGATTTCGGTGTGCCCGTCGAACCGGCCCCCACCTTGGGTCCGCGCTCGGGCGCCGAGGTGCTCGTGTCTCCCGGCGCGACGGTCGCGAGAACCTGCCATCGAGGTGGTTACGGTAGCCTCGCCGACGCTTACCGCGCCCTGCAGGAATGGATGGACGCAGCCGGGTACCACCCGGTCGGCCCGGCGACCGAAGTCTATCTCGTCGGACCCGACGAGGTGAGCGACCCACGAAGGCTGATCACCGAGATCCGCATCCCGATCGCACCGTCACCCGTGATCGCCGTACGCGTCGACGCGCCATTCCCCGATGTACTCGAGAGAACTCGCAAGTCGTTGCGGCAGCAGGGTTTCCGTATCCTCACCGAGACCGATGTGCAGGGCGTGCTGCGCGACGAGCTGAGCGAGAGCATCGAGGAGTACAGGGTTCTCGTTGTCTGCAGTCCCTCGCTGACACGCCGCGCGGTGCGTGCCGGCAGCCGGGCGGGACTGCTGCTGTCGTGCAGTGTCGTCGTGCGCGCGGTCGACGGTGCGGCACTCGTCGAAGCCACCGACCCGGCCGTCCTGACCCGCGCCGCGGATCGAGGGGACCTGCGGCCGCTGGCCGACGACACGCGCCGTCTCCTCGCCACGGCTCTCGACGCCCTGCGCGCACCAGCGCACCCGGAGCTGGTGGCCGAATGACCGCTTGTCGGCACCAGCGGACACCGCGATCGCCGACCCGCCCGCCGGGCCATGACCTTGGTCCCGTGGCAGCAGGCATCACGCCTCTCACCAGTACGACCCGACCGGGCGCAGGCTCTGTGGCATGGATATGAACAAACCCCGTATCGCGGTTATATACGCCTCCGCGCAGGGTTCGACCCGCGAGATCGCCGAATTCATCGGAGCCGTCCTGTCCGACCGCGGCGCCGCCGTGGAGATCGCCGATGTCGACCACGCGCCGGACCTGTCACGGTTCGACGGGGTCGTGCTCGGCAGTGCCGTGCACGACCGCGCCTTCCTCCCGGCCGCCGCCGCCTTCGTCCATCACCATCGCGATGACCTCGCGCTGCGGAGCGTGTGGCTGTTCAGCGCCGGTATCGACGCGGCGCTGCGCGGGCCGATCGGTCGCCGGGTCGCCCACCATGTTCCCAAGGCGATCGCGGCACTTCGCGATTCGATCAGCGCCATCGACTACCGAGCGTTCGCCGGGCACTACGAGCGCATCGGCGTCGATCTGCCCGCCCGGATCCGCTACCGGCTGCTGGGCGGCGCTCGCTACGGCGACCTGCGGGACTGGACCGCGATCGCCATCTGGGCGGGTTCCATCGCCGACACACTCCGACTGCCCCGCACCCAAACTTCCGTCATTCACCCGTGAGGACCGAATTCATGTCCTATCAAGATGATCCGCTCGCTCCCGCGGTCCGGACCGCACACGACTGGCTGCGCGCGGTGACCGAGGCACTGAACACCTATGACCGGCATCACGCCTACCGAGTGTTGCGGGCGTGGCTGCATGTCGTGCGCGATCGGCTCCCGGTCGCCTCGGCCGCCCATTTGAGCGCCCAGCTGCCCGAGGTGCTGCGAGGCAGCTTCTACGAGGGCTGGGTGCCCGGCCATGTGCCCGTGGCACACGACGTCACGTCGTGCGTCGAACTGTTCGCGAGTGAGGCGGACGTCTCGCGTTCCGAAGCCGTCGCACTGCTCGGCACCGTGACGGATACGCTCGCCGGCCTGTTCTCCCCCGGCCAGCTCGACCACGTACTGGCCGTGCTGCCGGGCCGACTGCGCGCCGTACTGCAAGGCATCGAGCCGCCCGAGGTCCCGGAGAACGGCACCGCCCAGCCGCCGGATCTCGAAGCGCGGCTGCAGACATTGAGCGACGCCGTGGCCGTGCTCGCCCGGGGGCTCGAGGAACTGCCCGGCACCGAGTTCGACACCACACGCCGACTGTCGGCCGCTCAGCGCGTCCATCACATGTTGCTGTCGGAAGGGTTGATCGGCTCCGCCGCACCTCGGGGCTGACACGAAAGGGTTTCCCTCGATGTTGAACGACACGATCTCGCTGGGCCGGGTCGCCGGTATCCGCCTCGGCGCACATTGGTCGGTACTTGCCACCATCGCCCTGTTCACCTGGATCCTCGGTACCGAACTGCGCGACACCGGCAGCACCGGTTTCGTGTGGGCGGTCGCGGTGGGCGGGGCGGTGGCCCTGTTCGCCGCACTGACCGCACACGAGCTGGCGCATTCGATAGTGGCCACCCGCCACGGTGTACGCGTCGAACGCATCGTCCTGTGGCTGCTGGGCGGCGCCTCCGAACTCACCGACGAGCCGCGCGACGCCCGCACCGAATTCCGGGTCGCGATCGCCGGACCTCTCACCAGCCTCGCGGTCGCGGCTCTCGCCTACGGGACTGCTACCCTCGCCGACACCATCGCGCCCGGTGGCGCGGTCGCCGGGGCGCTCACCTGGCTCGCGGTCACGAACGCGGTACTCGCCGTGTTCAATCTGCTTCCCGGCGCCCCACTCGACGGTGGCCGCATACTACGCGCGATCATCTGGTGGCGCACCGGAGACCGGCTGCGCTCGGCGACCATCGCCGCCCGCGCCGGCCGCACCCTCGGGACCGCGCTGATCCTGCTCGGGGTGGCCGAGCTCATCGTCTTCGGGCATCTCGCAGGTGCGTGGATGATGCTGCTCGGGTGGTTCCTGCAGACCGCCGCGAATACCGAACTCGCCACCGCCGCGCTGCGACATCGACTGGGCGACATACAGATTCGGGACGTCATGAGCGCACAGCCGATGGCCGTGCCCGGCGACTGGCCGATTGCCCGGCTGCTCGCGTCCGACGCACCCGCTACCGGGCACCGGGTCTTCCCGGTGGTCGACGCCGACGGTCACCCCGTCGCACTGCTGGCCTGGTCCGACCTCACCGCCGTACCGGCCGCCGCACATGCCACCACATCCGTCCGCGCCGCCGCGCATCGACTGCCCCGCGGCACCATCGTCGGCCCGGACGTGCTGCTCGCCGACGCCGCCACCCGGGTGGTGCTGCGCCCCGGACTCGACGCCATCACCGTCGTAGACCGCGCGGGGCGCCTCATCGGCCTGGTTACCACCACCGACCTGACCACCGCCTGCGACAGGTCGGCACTCGGTCTGCCGGTGCGCAATTCGCGCCCGGCGCATGCGCCGGAACACCACTCGGGGGCACGGCCATGACGGCAGGGCCCGGCCACCGCAGGCCGATCGACGCCGCGCTGCGGGACCTTCGTCCGTAGTACGCCGCACCCGCCGCGCGTGACCCTGGCATCACAAGACTCGACGACGGAATGGAATCGCGATGGATGAGTACGTGGCGGACCTGGGACAGCTGCGGCTGGCGGATGCCGATCGTGCCGGCGGCAAGGGCGCGAACCTCGGTGAGCTGGTGGCGGCCCGGCTGCCGGTGCCGCCGGGTTTCGTTCTGCTCCGGTCGGCGTATCAGGCCGTTGTCGAACAAGGACCGCACGGCCCGGAACTCGATGACCTACACCGACAAGCACTGCGAGCCACCGAAAGCCACGAGCCGCCCGGAGTCCAGCGGCTCGAGGACCTGTGCCGACGCATGCGTGAGCTCGTACTCGACAGCAAACCCAGCCGGAGCGTGCGAGAGTCGACCGTCGCGGAATATCACCGGCTCGGCGACAATGCGCAGGTAGCGGTGCGTTCTTCGGCCATCGGCGAGGACAGCGCTACGGCGTCGTTCGCGGGAATGAACCTCTCACGTACCAACATTCGGGGCGACGACGCCCTCATCGACGCGGTGATCGCCTGCTGGGCTTCACTTTTCACGCCACGTGTTCTCACCTACCGTGCCCGCCGCCACATGCATCAGCGGCCGGAGATGGCGGTTGTGGTGCAGCGCATGGTCGCCGCACGGCAGGCCGGTGTGGCATTCACCGCCGACCCCGCCACCGGCCGCCGCGACCGCGTCGTCATCGATGCCGCGCGGGGCCAAGGCGAGGTCGTGGTGTCCGGTTCGGCCGAGCCCGATACGTACGTCGTGGATGCGAAGACCAGGAAGTTGGTGGAGTCCCGGCTCGGACAGCAAGCCTTCGCCATCGTGCCGGGGCCGGACGGCGACCGGCGCATCGACGTGTCCACCGCAGACGCTCGTACCGCGGTACTGACGACCGACCAGGTGCTGGCGGTGACAGACCTCGCGCTCGACGTGCAGCGACACTACGGCGGCACGCCGCAGGACATCGAATGGGCCTTCGACGAGGACGAGCTGTGGCTCGTCCAGGCCCGGCCGATCACCATGCTGCCCGACCACCCGGGCTCGCAGACCGACACCGTCACGGCCGGCCCTGGCATCTTGCTGCACGGCCTCGCCGCCGCACCAGGGCACGCGACCGGCGTCGTCCGCGTGCTGACCTCACCGGCGCAGGGCGCCACGCTGCGCGACGGTGAGGTGCTGGTAGCGCCGATGACGAATCCGGATTGGCTGCCGACGATCTCGCGCGCCGCCGCCTTGGTCACCGACAGCGGCGGAATGACCTGTCACGCCGCCATCGTCGCACGGGAACTCGGCGTCCCGTGTGTGGTCGGCACCCGCACCGCCACTACCCGCCTGCACGACGGCCAGCGGATCACCGTCGACGGCACCGCGGGGCAGATCCGGACCGCGAGCGAGCCGACCGGCACCACGGAGGTCGCGCTCGTTCCCGCGGCCGGCAGCCTGCTCGTCGCCGAACGCGAGCGCCTCCCCATCCGGCCCGCACTCGCCGAGCCGACCGCCACGCGCATCTACGTCAACATCGCCATGCCGGAGATCGCCGAACACGTCGCCGCGGCCGACGCGGACGGCGTCGGACTGCTGCGCGCGGAAACTCTTCTCGTGCAAGCACTCGGCGGCCGCCACCCCCGCGACCTCATCGCCCACGGCGAGGAACGGGCCTTCATCGAGAAGATGGCCGGCTCCCTGCGCCGGATCGCCGCGGCCTTCGCGCCGCGCCCGGTCATCTACCGCGCCACCGACCTGCGCAGCAACGAGTTCCGCAACCTCGAGGGCGGCTCCCGCTACGAGCCCGTCGAGCACAACCCGATGATCGGTTATCGCGGTTGCTACCGGTATGTGCGCGAGCCCGAGCTGTTCCGCCTCGAGCTCGCCGCCCTGGCCCGGGTCCGAGAGCGAACCTCCAACCTGCACTTGATGATTCCGTTCGTCCGGACCCGTTGGGAACTCGAAGCCTGCCTCGAACTGGTGGACGACTCCCCCCTGGGCCGTGACCGCGGCCTGCACCGCTGGGTCATGGCCGAGGTCCCCTCGGTGCTGTACTGGTTGCCCGAATACGTGCGAGCGGGAATCGACGGCGTGTCCATCGGCAGCAACGACCTCACCCAACTCGTGCTCGGCGTCGACCGTGACTCCGAGCAGTGCGCCGAACTGTTCGACGAATCCGACCCGGCCGTCCTCGATGCCATCCGCCGGATCGTCACCACCGCCCGCCGCCTCGGCATCACCTCCTCGCTGTGCGGGCAGGCCCCCTCCACCCGGCCCGAGTTCGCCGAGCACCTCGTGCGCATGGGCATCACCTCGGTATCGGTCACCCCCGACGCCCTCGCGGCCACCCGTCGCGCCGTCGCCGCCGCGGAACGCCGCATGCTGCTCGATCAGGCCCTGGATCGCGGGCCCGCAGCAGGGCGCGAACGTCGGTAGCGACACGGTCCCGCGCAGCCGATCCGCCGCGCGGGACCTCGCGTTCGCCAGTCGGTCAGGTGACCTTTTTCCCTGTCGGGCACATCCCATCGATGCTGCACTGAAATAGGAAGGCTGATTTCGCAAATATGAAAGCAGGTTGAGTCCAGTGGCGTTGTTCGAACCCGCCTCGGCCGATGCGGACCCGGTTCCGGCGTCCGACAGTCCCGTGCGCGCGGATCCTTCGCCACGAAGGATGGTGGAAATGAACCGCGCCGACGCGATGCGCCTGTTGGCCGGCTCGCCTTTCGGCCGCGTCGTGTTCACCCGTGACGCGCTGCCGGCCGTCCGGACGGTGAACCACCAGGTCGATGGTGACGGCAACATCATCATCCGGACCCGATTGACCTCCCGCCTCACCGACACGGTCCGGTCCGAGCCCGCCGTCGTCGTGGCCTACCAGGCCGACGACATCGATCCGATCGAGCGCACCGGCTGGTCGGTCGTGGTCACCGGCATGGCCCGTCCGGTTGCCGATCCGGAGCGTGTCGCCCACTACGAGAAGACCCTGCGACCATGGATCGACGGTGTCGCCGATGTCGTGGTCGCGATCGAACCGACCCTCGTCACCGGCCGCCGGCTGGTCCCGCAGCACACCGACGCCGGTCCCATCGCTTCGTAGTGTGCCGATACCCGGCCGCGGACCGAACGCCTACGGCGTCAGGCGTATCGGACCGCTATCGTGAGTGGTGATCGGTTTCGCGGTGCGAGGAGGCTGTGCCGGTGATCAAGGTATTTCTCGTCGATGATCACGAGATCGTGCGTCGCGGCTTGGTCGACCTGCTGAACGACGATCCGGAGTTGACGGTGATCGGCGAGGCGGGCTCCGTGCGCGAGGCGCTGGCGCGAATCCCGGCGCTGCGGCCGAACGTCGCGGTGCTCGACGTACGGTTGCCCGACGGCAACGGTATCGAGCTGTGCCGGGATCTGCTGTCGCAGCTCGACGAGCTGCGGTGCTTGATCTTCACCTCGTTCACCGACGATCAGGCGATGCTCGACGCGATCCTCGCCGGCGCCAGCGGATACGTCGTGAAGGACATCAAAGGTCTGGAGTTGGCGCGCGCGGTGAAGGAGGTCGGGGCCGGGCGGTCGATGCTGGACAACCGCGCCGCCGCGGCCTTGATGCAGCAGTTGCGCCGCCGTATCGAGGACCGCGATGATCCGCTGGCCGGGCTGACCGCCAAGGAGCGCGAGATTCTCGATCTGCTCGCCGAAGGACTGACCAACCGAGAGATCGGTGAGCGCATGTTCCTCGCGGAGAAGACCGTGAAGAATTACGTCTCACGGTTGCTGAGCAAACTCGGACTCGAACGGCGTACCCAGGCGGCGGTATACGCGGCCGAACTGCGCGGCCGGCCAGGCGCGAAAAGCTGATCAGCGGGACCTGCGGAGTCTGCGGCTCTTGTAGGCCGTGTCGGCCAGCAGCACAGCAGGCATGGCCAGGGCGGCCGCCAGGAATCCCCAGCCGTTCGGTGCCGCGTGGTCGAGCAGATCGGCGAGCGGGGGGATATAGAGGAATGCGGCGAGCATGCCGAGCTCCGCGAGCACGGCACCGAGCAGAAGACGGTTGGCCCGCAACGGAACCCGCCACACCGGGCGCACCGTGCTGCGACAAGCGAAAGCGTTCGCCACCTGCCCGAACACCACCGCGGTGAACGCCGCACCCGACGCCGCGGCGAGTTCTGTTCCAGCAGGGAACGATTGGCCCGGCCGCCACCCGACAGCGAGCAGGGAGACTACGAAGGCGGCGAGGGCCATCACCGCCTCGACGGGCCCCAGGACACCGAACGCTCGGGCGAACAGCCGCCGGTCCAGCAGGTGCCCCCGCACCGGGGGACGATCCAGCACATGGCGCGCCGGAGGCTCGGCGCCGAGCGCGAGCGCGGGCAACACATCGGTACCGATATCGAGAGCCAGCACCTGCAACACGCCCAGGGCCAGTGGGAACGAACCTCCCGACAACGCCCAGACCACGAACGGCGCCAGCTCGGCGACGTTGTCGGTGAGGTGATAGGTGAGGAACCGGCGAATATCGGCGAACGTGGCACGACCCTGTTCCACGGCCGCCACGATGGTCCCGAAATCATCGTCGAGCAACACCAGATCCGCCGCCTCCCGGGCGACATCGGTACCCGAGAGCCCCATCGCGACACCGATGGCCGCCTCGCGGAGCGCCGGTGCGTCGTTGACGCCGTCACCGGTCATCGCGAGCACATGACCGCGCGCTTGCAGCGCCTGCGCGATCCGGAGCTTGTCCTCCGGAGTCACCCGGGCCACCACGACGCCGTCCCGATCCAGCGCCTCCCCCAACTCGGCCGGCCCGGCGGGCAGGTCGCTTCCGGTGAAAACCGGCCCCCCGAGCTCGCTCAGCCCTACCTCCCGAGCGATGGCCCGTGCGGTCACCGGGTGGTCACCGGTGATCATGGCCACCCGGATACCGGCACGACGGCACGCCTGGATCGCTGCGGTGACCCCGGGCCGTGGCGGATCCTCGAGCGCCACCAAACCGAGAAGGGCCAATTCCCGCTCCGCCTCGTCTGCCGAGTCGGGGATCCGGCCCGCGACCGAGCCTGCGGCGACAGCGAGCACACGGAAGCCACGCGCCGCCAGCCGATGCACCGCGTCGGCCGCCTCCGCATCCGGGGCACACCGAGGGAGAACCGCATCGGGGGCGCCCTTCACCAGCACCCGGTCGCCCACCACGACCGACATCCGACGCCGGCGCGGGTCGAAGGGGAAACGGGCGAGTTCGGGGTCGGCGCCGGTTTCCTCCGCGGCGCCCGCGCGGTGGGCGAACGCGTCCAGCGCCGCTTCCATCGGGTCGCCCTGCGCGACCCACCGGCCGTCTCGCTGGACCGCACGGCCCGACGAACACCGGCGGGCCGCCCACGCGAGTTTCCGTACCGCCGCCGAACACGTCGCCGGCGCGTATGCCACCCGACCTTCGGGTCGATACCCGGTCCCGTCCACGGTGGCGACGCCGCCGGGCATCCAGACCTCCACGACCGACATCTCGTTGCGCGTGAGGGTGCCCGTCTTGTCGGTGCAGATGAAGGTCGTGGAGCCGAGCGTCTCCACGGCTTCGAGGTGCCGCACCAAGGCACGGCGGTCCGCCATCCGCTGCGCGCCCATCGCCAGCGACAACGTCACGGTCGGCAACAACCCGCAGGGCACCACCGCGACCGTGACACCGACCGCGAACAGGAACCCGTCGGCGGCCGGAGTGCCCAGCAGCAGCGCCGCCGAGAAGAACACGCCACCGATCACGACTGCGACGACCGCGATGATGCGCGAGATCCGGTCCAGCTCTCGTCGCAGGGGCGTGCGCACCGACCGTTGCGCCTGAGTGAGTTTCGCGATTCCGGCCAGCCGAGTGTCGCTACCGGTGGCCGTCACGGTGGCGCGAGCTTCCCCTTCGACGACGAAACACCCGGCGAACACCGGTTCGCCGGACGTCGGGTGCCCCGGCACGCTCTCGCCGGTCAACGCCGCTGTATCCACGGCCAGCGCCCGCACCTCGTCCAGCCGCAGATCCGCCGAGATCCGATCACCTTCCGTCAGGAGCACCACGTCGCCGACGACCATTCGTTCTGCCGGTATCCGCTGCGCGGCACCGTCGCGGAGAACGGTCACCTGACGCGGGAGCAGGGTTCGCAGCCGCTCGGCGGCATGCTCGGCTCGCTGCTCCTGCGCGAACGCGAACGCCGCATTGAGTACCACCACCGCGAACACCGCGAGACCCAATTGCGGCATACCGGCTATGAACGCCAACGCACCGGCCACCCAGAACAACAGGGCGAAGAAGTGGACCATTTCCGCGGTGAAGCGCCGCCACGCCGGCATCTGACGCCTGACCGGCAACGCGTTCGGCCCGTCCCGCCGCAGTCGGGAAGCGGCTTCGGCGGCGGTGAGCCCCCGGAA
The DNA here is from genome assembly GCF_014466955.1 of Nocardia wallacei. Taxonomy (NCBI): domain Bacteria; kingdom Bacillati; phylum Actinomycetota; class Actinomycetes; order Mycobacteriales; family Nocardiaceae; genus Nocardia; species Nocardia wallacei. The sequence continues at coordinate 4,324,333 of NZ_AP023396.1, forward strand.
ACCGGACGCCAGACCGGTTGCCGTCATGGGTATCGCGTCTTCACACTCATGCGACCTGCCTCACCGGCCGAGGGCGCGGTGCCCGTCGCATACGGCAGCGGCCGGCGACGCGTCCAACGCACCGCCGTCCAGACCGCTCCCAGACAGAGCAGCGCGGCCACCACCACACCCGCGACCACCAGAATCAACACCGCCGCTGTACCCATACATCCGGATTCCTTCCATCGCATCGGGCGAGTGATCACGGGCTGTACAAGTAGTCGATCGATTCCGCGTACGAATTCGTCGTCACACCACCACAGCATCGGGATGGCAGGACCACTCGGACGACGACGCTGTCGCCCCGTACCGGTTCCGTCACCGCAGCCGAGCCGAGGTCGCGAATCCTGGATCTCGGCTACGGAGTACCTCTGATCATTCGCCACCCGTAATCGCCACGCCGAGAGCCGGAAGTCCCCCGAATGCCGGGCCTTGGAACTCCTTCCGAATCGCACCCGCAGCATCACCGGTGTCTCAGAGAGCCGGTCCCGATACGTACCGCCCGATGGCGAGACCGACTGCATCGGAAAGGCTGAGCACACACCGGACTCGGCTGGAACCGGAGCCGCAGGTCGGGCGCGGCGATGCCCAAGGACCCGCGATCACCAGGACCGCTGTCTCTACAGCGCGCTCGGAGTTGCTGATCGAATCTAGGCAGACCGCGTCGGGGCGGCATAGGGAGGTAGGAGAACGGACATGGCGGATATCGAATGGCCCCGGGGGTTCGCGAAATGAGCACGACCCGGCGCTCGAGTTGGCTGCTGACGCTCGTCGTACTGGCGGCCGGCATCGGCATCATCGATGCGGCGACAGCACGCACTTGGGATCTCGTCGCCGTGTTCGGCGTGATCATGGCCCTCGCGGTGGCCGCGGCCTCGGGCCTGCCCGGCGGCCGTCGTGTCCTCACCCTGCGCCCTGACCTGGCGCACTGGCTGGCTCTGCGTGCGGCGGCCGCCGGGGAGCCGCCCGATCGCGTCGCAGACCGGGCGATAGCCGCCTATCGCGCCGGAATGACCGACCAGGAACCGCACGCATGACCGAAACCACGCGCGCACTCGCCGAGGCCGGCCGGTCGGGCGCACACGACGAACCGGCCGTTCACCTCCTCGACGGCGCCGGCGCACCCGCGACTCTGATCGGTGGCAAGGCAGCCGCACTGGACAGGCTGATCGGCTGGCACTTTCCGGTGCCCGCGGCGGCGGCCGTCACCGCCGCCGCCTACCGGCTCGTCGCCCGCGGGCCGACCGTCACCGCCGTGCTCGCCCGGTTGGCAGACGGGGACGACATCGACGCGGAAGAGATCGACGACGCGTTTCATCGCGACGGATTACCCGCGGATATCGCCGAACAGGTCTACACCGCCGCCGCGCGGGTGGGGAACGGGCTGGCCGTCGCGATCCGGTCCTCCGCAACGGTCGAGGACATGGATACTTCGTCGTTCGCCGGGCAGTACGTGTCCGTACTGGACGTCGAAGCCACCGACCCCGCCGCCGTCGAGCGGGCAGTGCTCACGGTCTTCGCCTCACTGCACCATCCGGCGCCCCGTGCGTATCGACGGGCGCTGGGGGTCGCCGCCGACGACGCGGCGATGGCCGCCCTGATGATGCCGATGGTGCCCGCGCTACGCAGTGGCGTGCTGTTCACCCAAGACCCCACGGGCTCCCCCGGCACCATGCGGATCGAGACCGTCGCCGGGCTCGCCGACGTACTGGTATCCGGCAAGCGGACACCACAGGTCACACTGGTACGAGACGGTGCCCTGCCCTCGCAGGCAGCAGCACCCGAACTCGCCTCGCTCGTCACCCTCGCGCAGGACATCGCCCGACGCACGGGCTGCGCGCAGGACGTCGAATGGGCCTGGGACGGCGAGCGGCTGTGGATCGTGCAGGCACGCCCGATCACCGTCACCGCCACCGCGCCCGATCCGCTCGACACGCCTGTGGGCCTGCTTGCCCACCGTGAGTTCACCACGACGGGGATCGCCGAGATGCTGCCGGGGGTGCTCGGACCGCTGCGGTGGGACATCTGCTCGTATGCCGTCGAAGAAGCCCTGCGTGGCATGTTCGGCGCACTCGGCTCGCTCCCCTGCCTCGAGGACTCCCGGCGCCGGTTACTCGTCAGGGTCGACGGCCGCGCCGCTCTGGACAATTCCCTCGCCGCCGCACCACCGTCCGGTTCGATCGGACGTCTGGAGCGGCTCCGCCATCGCCGCCGTGCCCTGCGCGCTCGTCGGCACGCCCGGTTCGACGCCGACGTGGCGATCCAGGCGGCCGCCGACATCGACTCCGCCGCCCGAGATCTCACCGGCCTGCCCAGCTCGGAGCTCCTGCGCTACCACTGCGCACTGATCGATCTGCTCGTGCGGGCCATGACGGCAGAGGTCACCGTCGCCGCGGACGCCGGTGCGATCCACGCCGGACTCCAGGTTTTGCTCGCCCGCTACCTGCCGGAGCCGCAGGCCCAGCGGCTCGCCGCCGCCGCGGCCGTCCCGGACACGGCGCTCGTGCCGAATCGCCGTGCCAGCGCGGCGATTCCGGCCGGGCCGACCTGGCTGGAGCTCGGTATCGATCCGCCCGAGACTTCCGTCGTCACCGATCACCGGACCGTGCTCGACCAGATCCGCGAGGCCGTCGAAGCCGGACCGCGACGGCCGAGTACCGCTATCGGGCGATGGCTGACGCAGCGGCGTGTCGAACGGCTCACCGGCGAGGCGGCCGCACAGCTGGCACGCCGTGAAGCGGCGAAACAGGCGATTCTCTTGCTGGGCGGGGAGATTCGCCGAATCCACCTGGAAATCGGTGCGTGGTTGGCCGATCGCGGTGTCACCGCGGACCTGCTCGACGTCGAATTGCTCACAGTGCGCGAACTTCGCACGGCTCTGCGCGATGACTTCGCCCCCGCGCGCGCCGAGCTGGCGCGCCGCCGCCGCTGGTTGCGCCGCCACGAACAGCGAGACCCGTTGCCGCAGCGCTTCACCGGCGTTCCGCAAGCCACTCGCGCGGCCGCACCGTCGGGGCAGCGGATGACCGGCTGGGCCGCCGGAGCGGGACGCTTCCGGGGTGTCGCGCGGCACCTCACCGATCCCGGACAACCGCTGCGCCCCGATGAGGTACTCCTGGCGGTGACGACCGACCCATCTTGGGCGCCGCTGCTGATGCGGTGCGGCGCCATGGTGATCGAACAGGGCGGGCCGCTGTCGCACGCGGCCATCCTGGCTCGTGAATTCGGTGTTCCGGCCGTGTTCAACCTCCCCGGCGCCGCAGCCGCACTGGACGGACGGCTCGTGGATGTCGACGGCGACACCGGCGCCGTGACGGTTCTCGAGGAAGAGGAAGCCGATGTCGCACCGCGCCCCTGACCGTCGTGAAGCCGAATTGTTCGGCGTCGACCGTCTGCACATCTTCGTGCCCGCGATCATGAGTGTGGGCCTGCTGTTCTGGCTGGCCAGCGAGCTGCGTGAACTCGTGCGCAGCAGTGGCGAGGCGTCGCGGGCGAAGCGCGCCGCCATCTGTGGTCACGCCGTCGCCCGGACTGTCGCCGGTGATCGGGGTGCCGAGACGCCGGCCCGGCGTGGCCTGCGACCTCGACCGGTATATCTGTTGATCGCGCTGACGCTGTGTGGCGGCGCGGTGTATGTGGCGATCGGGTCGGTCGCGAACTACTTTCAGGAACGGGGCTATGTCGCCGATATCGCCTGGCTGCTCGTTATCGCCTCGTCCACCGTGCTGCTCGCCACCTATTACGGTGTGGTGGCCGCGATCGTGTTCGTCCGCTACCCCGCACCGCCCGCGGCGCTCACCCGGGTCCTCACCGGCTCGCTGCTGACCACACGGCCGGTGGACGGGCAGGAATGGCTCGGCAGGCCGTCATGGAAGCTCGGTGCCGGATTCATGGCCGCCACGGCCGGTGCGGCCTTGCTGTCTCTGGTGGTCGCGGCGTCACCGCACGTGGTCGACGGGTTCGACCGCCGCGCCGCCGATTGGCTCGGCGAGGCATCGATTCCGCTGCTGTCTTCGATCACCGACGCGGCATTCCGCACGGAGACCGTTGTGGCACTGGTGGTGGTCGTCGGGCTCGCGGCCATGCGCTGCCGAGCGCTGGCAGTATCCTACGCCGCCGCCACGGGCTTCGGTTTGCTCGCCAGTGTCGCCCTGCGACCTCTCATCGAGCGCCCCCGTCCGCCCGGTGGGCCGCTGTCCGGTGGGCTCGACTCCTATCCGAGCGGGCATATCGTTCAGGCCGTCGTCATCGCCGGCCTGGTGCCCCTGGCCGTGGCCACCCTCGCGAACCGGCGCCGGATCGCCGTGCCCCTGACTCTCGTGTTCGGTGTCATCGCCGCGGGCGCCGCGATCGGCCGCGTCGCCGACGGCCTGCACTGGCCGACCGACGTGCTCGGCGGCGCGGGCATCGGACTGGCGCTGGTCCTCGGGGCCCGCTGGGTGATCGACGTGCCGCAGTCACACGTCGCCTGCCGCGGCTGCCCCTGGTCGCCGGTCGCCCACCACGAACACCCGCCGCGCGGCATCATTCCCTTGTCCATGTCCGCGGCACAGACGGTGCGTGTATTGGCCCACCTGTCCGCCGCAGCCGTGGCCGTGACCCTGGCGGTGCTGACGTTCGCCGTCGGAGTACCGGCGAACGGGGAGGGCTTCGTTTTCGGTTCTCGCATCGAGACACCGGTGCAGCTGGCCCTGGCCGGTGTCGTCTCGATCGGCGCGCTGATCTCATGGCGTTGGGAGGCCGTCGGCGCGGTATTGATCGCCTTGGCCGCAACCGGTTTGGGAATTTTCGCCGCGATCGAGTACCAGCCGATCTACGCGATGGCGCTGACGACCGGGGCGATGGTGCCCGCGGTGCTGCTGTGGCTGAGCTGGCAGCATCGCCGGACCGCAGTGGAACTCGTGGTGCTGGCAGTGATCACCCTGCTGCTGCTCGGCACCGCGTGGGTCGGTGCCAACCGGGTCTATGCCGCCTATTTCGGGCCCACGCATCCCGGCAGCTCGGCACCCGCCCTGGCAGTGGACCGTGTCGAATGGGTGTGGTCCGGCGCGCTGCGTCACGACGGCATCACTGTCAACACACGGCTCGCCGCCGGACACCGCGACGCCGCGCTGCGAGTCGAGGCCGCCGACGGATCGGTGACCACGACCTCGCTTCCGGTCGCGGCGGGGGAGCACCGCATCGCGCGACTCGAGGTGACCGGACTGCGACCGGCCACCGAGTACCGCTACACCGTTCTGGTCGACGGCACCGCCGACACCTCCCGCGGTACCGGCCGCTTCGCCACACCCGCCGCCGGGCCCATGTCGTTCCGCGTGACCATCGGCGCCTGCGCCCGTGTCGGATCCAACGGCGCCGTGTTCGACGCGTTGACCGGCGAGCACAGCCTGATACATCTCGCGCTCGGCGATCTGCACTACGCCAACATCGAAAGTACGTCCCGCACACCCTTCTTCGAAGCCTACGACCGCCTGCTGACACAGCCCGGTCAAGCCGCGTTCTACCGCAGCACGCCGATCGCCTACGTCTGGGACGACCACGACTACGGACCCAACGACGCCGGTGCCACCTCACCCGGCCGTGCCGCGGTCCGGGACGCCTTCGGCACCACGGCCCCCCACTACCCGTACGCCACCACCGGCGGAACCATCAACCAGGCGTTCACGATCGGCCGGGTACGGTTCATACTCACCGACGGCCGCTCGGAGGCCACCGACTCCACCCTGCTCGGCGCCGAGCAGGAACGCTGGCTGATCGAAGAGCTCACCCGCGCCGCCCGCAGCCACGCGCTCGTGGTCTGGGGCAACTCGGTGCCGTGGATCGGCGCGGCACGGCCCGGCGCCGACGGCTGGCCCGGCCACGCCGACGAGCGGAAACGCATCGCCGACGCCATCACCAGCGCCGGCATCCGCAACCTCGTGATGGTCAGCGGAGATGCCCACATGGTCGCGATCGACAACGGCACGAACACGAACTACTCCGGCTCGGGCGGGGCCGGATTCCCTCTGCTCCAAGCCGCCGCGCTCGACCGGCCCGGCAGCGTGAAAGGCGGACCGTACAGCGAGGGAACGTTCCCCGGCGGCGGTCAGTACGGCGTGCTCGGCATCACCGACGACGGCACACACGTCACCGCCGACCTCGCCGGACGACGCTGGGATGGCGAGCAACTGACCCATCACACGTTCCGCGTGCCCGGCGCTCCCCGCTGAGAGCTTGGCCGAGATGGCGACGACCCACGGATCGTGGCTCTTACGCCGAAGGCCGTGCCGACTCGGCCGGAGCGTTCACCGAGGGGGCTGGTCCCGGCCGAGCACCGTTTCGCGTGCCGGGTGAATCATGCGGTCCGCGCGCACCGCTACGAAGCCCAGCACCGCCACTGCGCTCACGATGAGCAGGTCCACGAGTCCGAGGGGCTCGGTTCCCAGCAGTTGCCGCAGCGGCGGGAAGTACACTCCGGCCAGCTGCAGCGCGAACGCGACGCCCACCGCGACAAGCAGCATCGGGTTGGCCAGCGTCCGTGGACGCGAGCGCGAACCCAGTGCGACGCCGAGTTGCGTTGCGCCCAAGGCGAAGAACGCCATGGTCTGCCAGGGCCGGTCGGTGTGCTGAGCCCAGACCGCGACACCGAGGGTGACCGCGGTGAGCACCACCGCGATCCGCGGCACCCGCTGCCACAGGCCCGCCCCGAGAATGCTCTGCGCCGGCGGCCGGGGAGGACGCCGCATCGATCCGGGTTCCACCGGTTCGCCGCCGAGCGCCACACCGGGAACACCGTGCGTCAGCAGGTTGATCCAGAGAATCTGCGCCGGCAACAGTGGCAACGCCAGCCCGAGGAACGGCCCGAGCATCATCACGGCGATCTCCGCGGCACCACCGGACAGGCCGTAGATCAGGAAGCGGCGGATATTGTCGTAGACGCGGCGGCCTTCCTCGACCGCCGCCACAACGGTATCGAGATTATCGTCGGCCAGGACGAGATCCGCGGCCTGCCGCGCGACCTCGGTGCCACGCCGGCCCATCGCGACCCCGATGTCGGCGCGGCGCAGCGCGGGACCGTCGTTCACCCCGTCACCGGTCATCGCCACGATCTCGCCGCCGGCGTGCAGCGCCTCGATGATGTCCACCTTCTGCGCCGGTGTGGCGCGGGCGTACACGGTCCCCTCGGCAAGATCCGCGGTGGTGTCGCGGCAGTCGATCACCGGTTCACCGGACGCGATGATCCCCAGCTCGGTCGCGATCGCGTGCGCGGTGCCCGGATGGTCGCCGGTGATGAGGACCGGCCGAATCCCGGCGCGACGGCACGCGGCGATCGTTGCGACAGCCGCGGCCCGGGGCGGGTCGTGGATCGCGAGCAGACCGAGCAGGTGAAGACCGTGCTCGGGGTCCTCGGCGGCGGGCGGCGCCGAGGATCGGTTGCGCGACGCCACGGCCAGAACACGGTACCCGTCGCGGGCGTACCGGTCGGCGCGATCGGCGGCACGGCGCACCAGCGTCGGATCATCGCTGAGGACAGCCGGATTCAATACGGCCTCCGGGGCTCCTTTGCAGACCACCAGGTAGCCATCGGGCAGGCGGTGCACGGTACTCATACGTTTGCGGTCGCTGTCGAACGGGCGTTCGGCGACCCGTGGCAGCCGCCCATGCAGTTCGTGCCGATCCATGCCGGCTTTGGCGGCCGCCGCCAGCAACGCGGCCTCTGTCGGGTCGCCCAGCGCACTCCAGCTGTCCTCGGCTGTCATGGGCGGCCGCAGCCGCGCGTCGTTACACAATGCCGCCGCCGCCATCAGGTCGGTCACCGCGGGCAGGGCCGGTTGCCGCAACGGCCGGCCGTCGACCGCCAGTTCACCCTGCGGTCCGTAGCCGGTTCCGGTGACGGCGGCTTCGACCGTCGGCGTCCAGATCTTCCGCACCACCATGCGGCCCTCGGTGAGCGTGCCGGTCTTGTCGGTGGCGAGCACTGTCACCGAGCCGAGTGTCTCGACGGCGGGCAGCTCGCGAATCAAGGCGTGACGCTCCGCCATCCGGCGAGCCCCCAGCGCGAGACCCAGGGTGACCACGGCCGGCAGCGACTCGGGGACCGCGGCGACCGCGAGGCTGATCGCGGTGACGAGCATGAGTTCGACCGGTTGCTCCCGGACCAGGCCCAGCGCGAGAACCACGCCGCACAGCGCGACCGTGACGCCGGCCAGTACCCGTCCGACCCCGGCCAGCCTGCGCTGCAACGGTGTCCGGTCGGCGTGCCGGGTCATCAGTCGCGCGATCTGTCCGGTGGCGCTCGCCGTCCCGGTCGCGGACACCACCGCCCGGCCACGCCCCCTGACCACGACCGTTCCCGCCGAGACCAGATTCTCGGCGGTCGCCGACTTGTCCACCGGCACCGACTCGCCCGTCAAGGCCGACTCGTCCACGGTCAGCCCGGCCGCCTCCAGCAAGGCAGCGTCGGCCGCCACGATGTCGCCTTCCGCGAGGACCAGCAGGTCGCCGACGACCACACCGGCGGCGGGTATCTCCTGCTGCTGCCCGTCGCGTACCACCCGCGCGCTCGGCGCGGCCAGCTGGGACAACGCCGTGATAGCACGCTCGGCACGAATTTCCTGCCCGACCCCCACGGCGGTGTTCACCACGATCACCAACAGGATCACCGACATGTCGGTCCAGTCCCCGGTGATCACGGTCAGCACAACCGCCACCAGCAGCACGATGATCAGCGGATCACGCAGCTGGGTCAGCACACGCTGCCATACCCGGACGGGTCGTCGTCGAGGTAACACGTTCTCGCCGTCGCGAGCAAGCCGCGCCGCGGCCTCGGCCGATGTCAATCCGGCCGCGCGTCCGGTCACGATGGGCTCGTCGGATATGGCTGGGCACTCCCGGCCCGGAACCGCGTTCACCATGGCACCTCCTCCTGCCGGATTCCCACTTCGAGCATTCCGAGACGTAGCGGTCGGGCACAGGGACCAAAGTCGGCACGCAGTAGGCTGGTTGGTCGCGAAACAACTCATCCGACCGGGGACGATCGACCCTGTCGCGGACGGTGGCATCGCACCCACTCTGGAATCACACGAGGCGGATCACGCCTTCGACGACAGGGGAAACACCGTGAACTGGCCCACCGCCGCCGTATTGATCGCACTGCTCATCGCCATCACCGCCATCGCCAGCACCTACATCGGCTCTCGCGGCAAATAGGAACGAGGGATGCCCTGCCGAGTGTGCTCGCCGCACCGGCAGGGCATCCCTCGCCGCGCGATCGAGACGAGGCAGACGGGCCGAGCGAAACGAGCCGATGGCCGAGGCCACCGATCCGCGAGGCGACAGGCGGCTACGCGAACGGCCCGGCGAGATGTCCCGCGGACTTGATCACGTCGTCGGCCCGGCCGACGAACCAGTAGTAGCCGTCGCGGTCGCGGCGGGCCAGGTCACCGCTGAGGTACCAACCGTCGGCGAAACACCGAGCATAGCGGGCGGGTTCGTGCCAGTACCCGCGGAACATCGACGGCCAGCCGGCGCGCACCGCCAGCTCGCCCACCTCACCGATCTCGGCCACGGTCACCTGTCCGTCGGTGACCTCGGCGCGACCGTCGTGACCACGCCGCAGCACGGTGGTCTCGATGCCGGGCAGCGGCTGTCCCATCGACCCCGGCCGCACCTGTTCGGCGGCGAGATTGGCGATCATGATCGCCCCGGTCTCGGTCTGCCACCAGTTGTCGTGCACCGGATGGCCCAAGACCTCATAACCCCAATCCACCACCTCCGGATTGAGCGGTTCACCGACACTGGCGACGAACCGCAGGCACGACAGGTCCGTCCCGGTGGGCAGTCGGTCGCCGTAGCGCATCAGCATGCGCAGCGCGGTCGGCGCTGTGTACCAGACCGAAACCCGTTCGGCGGTGAGGATGTCGTACCAGCGGCGCGCGTCGAACTCCGCCTCGTCGCTGATCACGGTGGCACCCAGACTCAGCGGCGCGATCACCCCGTACGACATGCCGGTCACCCAGCCGGGATCGGCGGTACACCAGAATACGTCGCCAGCGCGCAGGTCCAGGGCATAACGGGCGGTGGCCCGATGCGCGACGATCGCACCGTGCACGTGCACCGCGCCCTTCGGTGTCCCGGTCGTGCCACTGGTGAAATGCAGCAGCGCCGGATCTTCGAAATCGGTTCGGACGATGGTGAATTCGGATTCGGCCGCGGACATCGCCGCGGGCAACTCGATCCCGCCGGCTGGGCTCGGTCCCGCGTCCGTGACCAGGACGTGCCGCAACAGTGGCAATTCGTCCCGGATCGGAGCGACCTTGCGCTCGTAGAACGAGGCGGTCGTGACCAGCGTCGTCGCCCCGGCGAGCGCGAGCCGCTGCCGCACCGGCTCGGGACCGAATGCCGCGAACAGCGGCGACACCACGCATCCGGCCTTCCACGCGCCGAGCGCCGCGACATACAGGTCCGGGGTTCGGCCGAGTAGCGTGCACACCCGTTCCCCGCGGCGCACACCGAGTTCGCGCAACACGTTGGCGAATCGGTTGCTCAGGGCAACCAGGTCTTCGCAGCCCAAGGTCGTGCACCCGCCCGCGGCCGACAGCCACCGTAGCGACGGCGCGGGCGCCCCTGGCTCGTCGAGGTGCCGGTCGACCGCCTCATAGGCGATGTTCACGCCGCCGCCCGGAAGCCCGGCCAAGTCCAGTCGTGCTGCCTGCCAGGAGAATTCGCGGCAAGCCAGGCGATAATCGGTCAGGTTGGCCGCTGCTCGTTCCGCCGGGGACTTGTCGATCGGCTCCCAGCGCGTCTGCCCGGTGCCGTAGTTGCCCACTGTGCTCATCTCGTCTCCGGATCGCGTGAAATCGTGGTTGTTCTCTTCAGTCAACGGCGTGCCCGGCGACGGCCGGCAGAGCGGAAAGTCCATCCTCGCGGGGACCTCCGTTGCGGCTCCCGGTACGCCAGGGCTCAGTACCCGAGGTCACGTCGGCGCAGGCCCGCGAATCCGCCGGCGATACCCAGCGCTGCGATCACCAGGAGCACGAGGATCGGTGCGGCCGTCGGGTCCGCCAGCGGGACGCGCGGTGTCCGCGCGAAGGGTGAGGCGTCGTCGAACCATCCGGGCAGGTCGAACGAGTCCGCGAACAGCACCGCGACCACGCAGTACGCGAATGCCGTCCACGCCACCGGAGCGACCGCCATGGGGAACCAGCCCAACCCGAGGACCGCGACGGCGATCACGAGCCATACGGCCGGCAGATGGACCACGGCGGCGCCGGTCAGACGGGCCAGTTGTCCGGCGTCTCCCACCGTGAGCGCGTGCGACAAGCCTTCACCGAACCCGCCGACCACCAGAACCGCCGCGCTGCCCAGCAGGGCGATAACCACATGGCTTGCCAGCCACGTGGTCCGACCGACCGGAGCGGCGAGCACGGGTTCGGCACGGCCCGCGGTCTCCTCGGCTCGCGCACGCAGGACGCTGGTGATCCCGTACGCCGCGGCGAGCACTCCCGACAGCGAAAGCGTCAGAGCCAGATAGGAATCCACCGCTTCCTCGGCCCCGCCCAGCAGATACTGCGCGAGTTCGGGGTTCTCGGCCACATAGTCCTCGATACTGTCGGCGAAGGAACCATACGCCGCACCGAGGGCGAAGACACCGATCGCCCAGCCCGCCAGCGCTCCGCGGTGCAGTCGCCATGCCAGTCCGAGTGGGGAACCGAGCGCCCACGACGCGGTCGCCCTGCCGGTGCGGTAGCCCAGCAGACCCGCGCCGAAGTCCCGCCGGTCCAGCAGAGCGAAAGCGACCACCACGAGTACAGCACTCGCGACGATGAACAACAGCAGCGGCCACCAGCGATCATCGACGTAGGGGTACGTGCGCTGGCCCCATCCGATCGGCGAAACCCACGATGGGGCGCCGCCGCCAACGTCTCCGACAGCGCGCAGCACGTACGCCGCGGCGAGCGCCAGCCCGACGGCACCGTAGACGCTGCGTGGGTTCTCGAAGACCTGCGCGGCCACAGTGGTCAACGCCGCGAACGTGAACCCCACTCCCGCAACCGATGCCGCGAGGAGCGCCGACCCGCCCACCGGCAGGCCCGTGCCCACGGCCGTGCCGAAGACCACCAGCGCCGCCGCGGCGTCGGCGATCCCGGCCAGTGCGAGTGCCGCCACCGCCGGAGCCCGCCGCCCGACCCGCGCCGATCGGATCAGTTCAAGTCGTCCGGTCTCCTCGTCGGTGCGGGTATGCCTGCCGATGAGAAACATGTTCATCAGCGCGGCCACGATGGCCAGATAGGCGAAGATCTCGAACAGCACCTCCCCGCCGAGGGTGTTCAGCAGCCGTGTCGGCCCGCCCAGCGCGACGGCCGCGGCATTGCCCGTCATCGTCTCGCGCAAGCGAGCCAGCCGTTGCGGCGTGTCGTAGAGGTCCTGACTGCTGACAGACTGGAACCCGAGCAGCAATCCCGTTCCCAGCAGCCACCACGGCAGGGCGAACCGTTCGCGACGGACCGCGAAGCGCAACAGTGTGCCGGCACCGGCGGTGTTGTCCCGCAACCCGCCTCGCACCTCAGCGGTAGGCATGATCATGACGCCTCCCCCGTGACCGACACCGTCTGCGCGCCGTAGTGACGCAGGAAGATGTCCTCGAGCGTGGGCGGAGTGCTGGTGAGGTTTCGTACCCCGCACTCGGTCACCGCCCGCAGTACCGCGTCCAGCGCCGAACTCTCGACATCGAACCGGGCGTGGGTGCCGTCTTGAACCAGATCGTGCACACCCGCCAGCGCTTTCAGGTTCGAGGCGGGACGAACGGTTTCCACCGTCACGGTGGTCCGGGTGAGGTGGCGGAGCTCCGTGAGCGAGCCGGACTCGACGGTATGCCCGTGCCGGATGATGCTCACCCGCTCGCACAACGCCTCGACCTCGGCGAGAATGTGACTGGACAGCAACACCGTCCGCCCCTCGTGCGCCGTTTCCTGGATGCAGCGCTGGAACTCCGCCTCCATCAGCGGGTCGAGCCCGACCGTCGGCTCGTCGAGCAGCAGTAATTCCACGTCCGTGGCCAGCGCCGCGACGAGCGCGACCTTCTGCCGGTTCCCTTTCGAATATGCGCGCGCCTTCTGACGCGGATCGAGATCGAACCGTTCCAGCAGCTCGGCACGGCGACGCGGATTCACACCACCGCGCAGCCTGCCCAGCAGGTCGATGACCTCACCACCGGTGATGCCGGGCCACAGCGCCACCTCGCCGGGAATGTAGGCCAGACGCGCGTGCAGCTCGACCGCGTCGAGCCACGGGTCGCCGCCGAGCACCCGCACCGAGCCCGCATCCGACCGCAGCATTCCCAGCAGTACCCGGATCGTGGTGGTCTTTCCCGCACCGTTGGGACCGAGAAAGCCATGGACCTCGCCGGTGCGCACGGTCAGATCCAACCCGTCGAGAGCCTTGGTCCGGCCGAACACCTTCGTGAGTCCCGCGACAGAAATCGCCGTGTCAGTCATGTCAGTCTCCTCGAAATCGTTCGGCGCGAAGGGTTGTCGAGCGCCACGTGCCACCGGGCAAGCTCGCGAGTCACGTCTGCACGAGTCGTTACGGAGCGGTCGTGCCGGGGCCGGAATCGGACGGGGTGATGAGTCCGTAGTGGCCGTCATAGCGGTGGTAGAGCACGCAGCCACGACCGAGGTCACAGTCCCGGAAGAAGACGAAACTCCATCCGGTGAGTTCCAGCCGCCCGATCGCCTCCGCAACGCTCAGCTCGGGAGCCGGATGCAGGCTGATCGACACCGCGGACAGGCCCCGGACCACTGTGTCCGGACGCGGATGTACCTGCGCGAGGCGATAGCCGACGGCATCGTCGCGATACAACACGCTGTCCACGCCGCTGGCCGACTCGGTGAACAACTGGAAGTCGTAATCCATGAGCTCTATGTCGAGCACCGCCTCATCGACGGTCTCGCGCGCCAGCGCGTACGACTTGTGCCGCACGACACGACGCTCCTCGACCGGCCGCGGGAAGTAGGGCAACGCCTGCCGCGCAGCGCCGCCGTGCCGCCATTCGTGGCCCTGCCCCGCGAATCGTCCACCGCGCACCGCTTCCCAGTGCCGCGACAACCGGGCCAGCCGCGACTTCAACCGCGCCTGCAGCAGATCGACGGCCTCTCGAGTGCTCTCGCCGGTGACCTGCACCCGTACCGGACGACCGGCGATGCTCACATTCGCTTGAGCCACAACAGAACCCGCGAGCGCGGGATCACCATGCCCGGTCAGCCGCACTCGCGCGGACAGCACCGGTTCCGGTGCGTAACTCAGCGCGCGGCCGATCTTCTCGCGCGCGTACTCCGTCCCGGCGCCGGAAACGCTACGACCGACCGAGACCCGCAGGGCCGGCTGCGCCGGCGAGACACTGTTCTGCATACACAGGACGGTGCCACCGGTCCCGCATCTCCCGAGAGGGCAATAGGTCACCGCGGTACAGATCGTTCGTCCGCGTCACCCGACAACGGTGCTCGCGTGGCAGGCCCGAGGACCCCTTCCGCACACGTGCGGTCTGTAGTCACCGCGGACAGGGGCCACTCGGCCCTGCTGCCGGGAGCATCCGTTCGGCAAGCTGTGCGTTCGTGACCGATGTTCGACTCGCGCAACGCAAACCGATACCGCGCGAAGAATCCGTGATCGAGCAGACCGCCGATCGACTCTACGCAGAATTCGCTGGCCGGTTTTCCCGCCCGGCGGTGGTAGAGGTGATCCGCGGGTGTATCGATGACCTGGCGGGTGTCCCCCGCAGCGCGATTCCCGAACTCGGCGAGCGCCTGGCCAGACAGCGACTGCTCGACACCCTCGACAGCCATGCGCACACTGTCGCGTCCGCCGCGCATCCGGTGCCCAGGGGTGCACTGGCAATTCGGTGAGAGGACCCGGTGATGGCTCGCGAATACGGTGACGACCCGCGCCAGCCGGCGATCGCGCCGATCGTGGTCGGGGTAGACGGTTCGGCAGGGGCGGATGCCGCGGTGGCATGGGCGGCCGACCTCGCCGCGCAACGCGAGCGGGAGCTGCGGATCGTGCACGGTCTGAGCTTCGGCGGCATGCGCGAGGTCTTCGGTCGCCACGAAATGTGGATGCCCGCCATACAGGACGCCGTCCGCACACACGGTGCCATACTGGTGCGGCGCGCCGAACAGCGAGTCCGGGAGACCCGTCCCGAGGTCGGTGTCGCGACCGAGATTTCACTCGATAGCCCGGCGAAACTGCTGTTGCGCCACAGTGCGACCGCGTATCTGGTGGCGATGGGCGGTCGGTTCCCCGGCGACCCGTACGTCCTGTTTCCGGGGTACGAGATCGAGACCGGCGAACGAGTGTCCCTCGCCGAACGGCTGGCGGGCTGGCAAGAGAAGTATCCGCAGGTCCCCGTGCGGCGCCAGGTCGCACCGGCCGAGCCGAAGGCGGATTTGCTGCGCTGGTCGAACTCGGCACAGCTGCTCGTGGTCGGCAGCCGCGGGCGAGGCGGCGTTCGCGGTCTGCTGCTCGGCTCTACGTCGAATTTCCTGGTACAACACGCCCACTGCCCCGTAATGGTCGTCCACCCGGCGAAGTAGGAGTCCGCGGGCACAGATCCCGTCTACCCGCGACGGGATCCGCACCGACGTACGCTCGCTCGATCAACAACCACGAGCCGATGCTGGGTTCTCCGCGGGCTGGGCTCCGCCGACAGGAAGGTGGCCGCGTACGCGGTCCGGCGTGGTAACCGATCCGGGCAGCACCAGCACCGGGCAGTGTGCGTGCTGCAGCAGCCCATGCTCGAGATTGCCGAGTCCGGTGGTGCGGTGATCGGCTCGCCCGTGACCCACCACGACCAGCTGGGCACTCGCGGTGAGCTGGTCGACCGTCTCGACGGTCAATGGACCGACGGTCACCGATCCGACTGCGACGGACGGGAATTCCGCCCGGCAGCGCGCGACCACACCGTTCGGACCGGAATGTCCGGGGTGATTCGCGACGTGCCGCGGCCGTCCCTGCCAGATATCGGCTATCAGCACGTCGGTGCCGCGATCGGCTGCCTCCCGGAACGCCGTGCCGATCGTGGAGCCGCATGCCGACACGGAAGTGACCGGAACGAGCACCGGCCCTCGCGCCGCGGCGTTGCCGCGGACCACCACGACGGGGCAGCGAGCGTCTCGAATCAGCGCGAACGTCGTCGATCCCAGCAGCGCATGAGAAAGAAATCCCGCACCGGTGGCTCCGACAACGAGCGAACCCGCAGTATGGGAACGCTCGATCAGCACTGAACCGGGATGCCCGGCCAGGATCGCGGTTTCGATCTCCGGATTGTCACCACCGGACCGATACTCGGCGACGACCGCTCGCCGTGCGGCATCGAGCATGGCGAGCGCCCTCCGATGCCGCACGCCGCCGTATCGGAATGCGGGCTTGTCGATACTCGGAAATGCGTGGATCAGGCGAAGTCGAGCATGGTTCGTCCGGGCGGCTCGCGCAGCCCACACCGCCGCGGTGACGGCAGCGTCGGAGCCGTCGATTCCCACCACGATCGGTCCATGTCGACGTAATCGGATGCCGCACTGGGCGTTCGAAGACATACACATGAGCGTGGCCCGCCCGCAGGCGCTCACGTCAGGGTGCGTTCGCGGACGACGACGATCGGGCATTCCACCGACTGCACCAGCGCAGCGCTGGTGGAGCCGAGCAGCATGCCGGTGAATCCACCTCGCCCGTGACTGCCGACGACGACCAATTGCGCATTCTCGGCCTCGCTCAGCAACGCCCGGACCGGCCGGTCCCGCACCAGCACCCGCCGCACCGCGACATCCGGATACCGCTCACTCCACCCGGCGAGGCTCTCGGCGAGCACGGCCTCTCCCGCCTCGCGTTCCCAGCCCCCCGACACCACGACCGGACCGGTCGAATCGCTCCAGGCGTGCAACGCGACCAGGCCGACCTTGCGCCGGGACGCCTCCTCGAAGGCCAACGCGACGGCCGGTTCGCTGTTGCGGGTGCCATCCACACCGACCAGCACCGGTTTGCCGATCGAGACCGTATCGGTCGCCGACATCGAGTGCACCACGGCCACCGGGCAGTGCGCATGCCGAACCAGAGCGGAACCGACCGATCCCAGCAGACCCCGCCGCACCGCTCCCAGGCCACGGCTGCCGACCACAAGCATGCGGGTCTCGCGCGAGGTCACGATCAGGTGCGGAATGACCGGATCGAACACCACCTCCGTGCTGATCTGCGGCGCGTCACCGGATGACGCACCGCGCGCGATGCGTTTCGCTTCGGTCAGCACCCGTTCCCCGTCCCGGCGCAGTAGCTCGATGTCCTTGTCGGTCAGCAGCGGTGCGGGGCCGTAGCCGGTCTGCAGGGCGGCCGAGGTGACCAGATGCAACCGGCAGCCGTGCAGCGCCGCGGCGACGGCGGCCCAGGCCGCGGCGTGATACGACACCGCCGACCCGTCGACCGCCGCCACGATCGGCAGATCCGAATCCCGCGCTCGCGACGCGATCTGCTCGGTCATCGCGTCACCTTCGGCTTACCGGCTCGGTCCGCCACCGGCGCCTCGGCTTCACCACGAGCCAGACCGGCGCGTACGACCGCCCACTCCGCGGCATTCACGCAATAGCGGGCCAGGATGACCGCGGCCATCGCCGCGTCCTCGGCGGTCTGGGCCGCTCGTTCCGTGCGCTTCTCCTTGTCCATGGCCTCCCCGTGGGCAAGGTCGGCGTGCAGAACGTCGAGCTGGTGCTCCACCGAGCCTCTGGTCTCGCGCCACCAGCGGTGTGCCGCTTCCCGAACCTCCCTCGCTGTCTGCTCGAGCTCCTTGCCTTCACGCTCGATCGCCGCTTCCAGCTCGGCACGGCGCGACTGCAGGGCGGCATGGTTGCGCTCCCGTGCCGCCGCGGACGATTCTTCGATGTGCTTGACGCGAGCCGCGAGATCGATCAACGATTCCGACAGTGGCTTCATGGTCCGGCCCTCTCCTGGATCGGTTGGTGCGAAACAGATC
Source organism: Nocardia wallacei (assembly GCF_014466955.1). Classification (NCBI taxonomy): domain Bacteria; kingdom Bacillati; phylum Actinomycetota; class Actinomycetes; order Mycobacteriales; family Nocardiaceae; genus Nocardia; species Nocardia wallacei. Next base: position 4,342,364 of record NZ_AP023396.1, read on the forward strand.
ACCGTCTGCTCTCGATCAGCCTGAAGCACCCGCAGACAGGCACCTAGGGCAGAACGTCACTGCGACGGGGCACCGAAATACCAGATCCTCATTCCCCTCGGCCCGCACGCCTTCCGCTGCGACAGCACGGCCTATGCACGCGGTCACAGCGGTCCCGGAAACGAAAAATGCGGCAGCCGTTCGAGCGAGGGCTTCGAGCGAGGCGCACTTCCGATCTCACCGAGCACTAGGATCGATGACGTGATGGCTGTGTCGGGTACCGCGGGTGTGTCCGGTAGCTAGGAGGGCGATCGTGCAATCGGAATTACCCCCACACGGTGCTGGTGGCGATGTCGGCTCGTATTCGGTGCGGGAGACCTTGTCGCAGCTGGGTGTGCGGGAACTGCTGTCGGAGGTCCGGGACCGCATCGAGCAGGTCATCGACACCCGCGACCGGATGGACGGGCTGGTCGAGGCGATGCTGTCGGTCACCGCGGGCTTGGACTTGGACCGTACTCTGCGCACGATCGTGCAGACCGCGTGCTCGTTGGTGGAGGCCCGTTACGGGGCGCTGGGCGTGCGTGGTCACGGTGATGAGCTGGAGCAGTTCATCAACGAAGGCATCGACGAGCAAGCCCGGGCGTTGATCGGCGATCTGCCCCGCGGGCGCGGGGTACTGGGGCTGCTGTTCAACCAGCCCAAACCGATCCGGCTGGCCAACCTCGCCCAACACCCGTCCTCGGTCGGATTCCCACCGAACCACCCACCGATGAACTCGTTCCTCGGCGTACCGGTCCGCATCCGCGACGAGATCTTCGGCAATCTCTACCTCACCGAGAAAGCGGGCGGACAACCGTTCACCGAGGACGACGAGGTGATCGTCCAAGCACTGGCCGCCGCCGCCGGCGTCGCCATCGACAACGCCCGCCTCTACCAGGGCACCCAGGCACGCCAATCATGGATCGCCGCCACCCGCGACATCGCCACCGAATTCCTCGCCGGCACCGACCCCGACGAAGTCCTGAGCCAAGTCGTCGAACACGCCCGCACCCTCACCATCTCCCAGAGCGCGATTCTGGCGGTGCCCGACGATCCGGACATCCCCGTCGAGGAACTGACCCATCTGATGGTGACTCAACGCGCCGGCAACGATGTGGCGCCGGAGGGGCGTGGTCTGGCGCTGGCCGGGACGGCGGTCGGTGACGCGTTCCTGCGACGTCAGCCGGTATGTCTCGGCGATGGTCATGACGCCGCACTCGGCGACCCGCTGCCCGAGGGCGGTCCTGCGCTCGTACTGCCGCTGTCCACACCCGACACCGCGCTCGGCGTGCTGCTCACACTGCGTGAGCCCGGGGCGCCGCCCTTCGATGACCAGACCGTCGAACTCGCCGCCGCGTTCGCCGACCACGCCGCCCTCGCCATGCAACTGGCCGACACCCAGCAGCGCATGCGGGAACTCGACGTACTCTCCGACCGCGACCGCATCGCCCGCGACCTCCACGACCACGTCATCCAACGACTCTTCTCCATCGGCCTCACCGCACAAAGCACCCTCGCCCGCGCCCACAACCCCGAAGTGCGGCAACGACTCACCAGCATGGTCGACGACCTCCACCAGGTCATCCAGGAAATCCGTACCTCCATCTTCGACCTCCACGGCGGCGATCACCGCACCACCCGCCTGCGCCAACGCATCGACGACGCCCTCCACCAACCCACCGACGCCGCCGGAATCACCGGCCAACTGCAAATATCCGGACCGCTGTCCGTCATCGACCACACCCTCGCCGACCACGCCGAAGCCGTCGTCCGCGAAGCCGTCACCAACGCCGTGCGCCACTCCGGCGCCACCACCGTCACCGTCCACGTCACCGTCGCCGACGACCTCACCCTCCTCATCGAGGACGACGGCCACGGCATCCCCGCCGACATCACCCCCAGCGGACTCACCAACCTCGCCGACCGCGCCACAGCCGCCGGAGGGCAATTCCAGGTGTCACCACCGGAAACCGGCACCGGCACCCGCGTCTGCTGGAGCGCACCACTGACCTGAACCATCGCACGCCCGAGGTCCACCCCGACCACCCGCAATCCCTGCTCATCGGCAACATGCACGTCTGGCTCACCGCGTATCGCTTTGTCGATGCGACTCCCGAGCTGCGTGCACGCCGTGGTCGGCACCGGTGGGGATTCGAGACGGTCGAATGTCACCGAACCTCGAGGCCGTCGGATACGGATCGACGTGTCGATGCCCACCAACCATCTGCTGAGGTCTTCCGCCCCGCACCACACGATCCCGTTGCCCCTGTCAGCGGTACACCCGCAGCGACACAATGAGGGCCGCACATGGTCGTGCCGCCATCGGCGACCAGCCGGACGAGCGAGCCGACACCACTGCGACGAAGGACCCCACTATGGCACCGATACCCGCACCCAACGCGCCGATCACGTTCCGCGAACTGGATCGCGATGATGTCGACGCCGTCGTGGAGTTGCACGCGGCGCTCGACGAGCGGGACAGCTATTACCGGTTCTTCGGTCACCAACCACGAAATCTCGCCCGGATGGCCGACGGCCTGTCGACGAACGATCCGACGCACTGCGCCGTCGGCGCATTTCATGCGGGACGGCTGGTCGGAATGGCGAACTTCGTCGTCCTTCCGAGCAGCCGAACCGCCGAAACGGCCCTGGTCGTGGCACACGAAGACCAAGCACACGGGATCGGCACCCGGCTGCTCCACGAGTTGGCTCGGCCGGCCCGCGCCCGCGGAATCCAACGGCTCGTCGCCGACGTTCTGCCGTCGAACGCCAGGATGATGCGACTGCTCACCGATTCCGGCCTGCCGTTCGAGACGGCTCGCCAAGACGGCGTCGTACACATCGCCATTCGCCTCTGACATGATCGAGCCGGTTTGGCCGGCACCGGTCCAACGGGCGTCGACAGCCGGGCGCGGCAGCGGCGCCGGACCGATCCATTGCCGGCAACAGGGCACCCACCGGATGCTCATCGCCTACGAAGGTCCCTGGATTCGAAGGTCATCGGCATCGGTTGCAATCGTTCCCACGCGCGCATAGTTGCGCTATGAGAACTACAAGGATTTCCGGCGGCTCCACCGGCGAAGTCGAAAGAAGACTCCTCGACATCCATTCGGACGTGTGGTGGTCCCCTGCCGACAGTGCGTATATCGCCTACAGTGTCGACTTTCCCGCTCTCGTCTGTAGTGACCCACGGTCGCCGTTGGCGGCGATCGACATCCTGGAGGCGCGGATCCTGGAGAAATTGCGGCGCGGACACCCGGCGCTGCGCACTGACGAGGCCTGAGGTGAACACGTCACCGACAGTCCCTCTCGAGCCGCTCACGGCGATCCCGCGGGTGCCGGCACGGCCCCCGGAAATGCGGGCGACGGGCCGCGCGCAGCCAGGGACCGTGTCTTCTCACGGTAGATCGGCGCCAACAGCGGTGTCGTTCGAGGCGACGACGTTGCGCAGGTCAGGTATCGCGGCTACCGAGGTACCTGTACGCTGCCGAGAGACAGCTTCTGATGGACACGGCGTCTCGGAGACGTTTCGCCGCTTTGCCCTCCGCTTCAGCTTGTCGGGTGATCAATGCGAGAAATACGGCCTCAGGCTCAGGACAATGGCCCAGTCGACTTCACGTCGCCGCAGCGCAGTGTGGAATCTTCGGCCAGAGGCGGGCAGCGGAGCAAGGATGTCGTGATGACCGGCCGAGATCTACGCGTCTACTGGGGTTTCCTGTGCGCGGCGGCGCTGAGCCTCGTTACCACCGTCCTGCTCTTCCAGCCGTGGCTGATCGCGGAGGGGCCGAGAGGCAGGATCCTGGCCGACGCCTTCGGCCGGACGCAGGGCACGACCGACTCGAGCCTCGCCAATGCCTGGGGTGAGGGCGCGAATCCGGCACACATCAGCGGCGGCTGGGGCGTGCTGACCGCCGCGGCGGCGATCGCGACGATCCTCGCGGTAGGACTGTATCTGCGCGACGGCAGAGACGAGCTGGCCCTGCTCGTGCTGGGTTCGGCTGCGGTGCAAGCATTATCGGTGTTCTGTATGCTGCTGTATTTGAACGGCAAGGGCCAGGTGTTCAAGACGCTCGTCGAGGGTTCCGGCACCGGCGGGCTGGGCGATCTGCTGTCGGGCAACCGCACCGGCAATGTCCGCGAACTCGCCGGCGTCAGCTTCGGCACCGCGGCGATGTTCGGCGCCATCGCCGCGCTCGGCTCCGTGCTGATCGTCGTGACCTGCATGATGCCGGTCCGCAGGACCGATCGGTCCGCGACCGGAATGCCTGCTGAACCCAGGCCGGACCACTCGACGTAGCCGACCTCGGCAGTCGAGGTCGCGTGTGCATTCGAGGTCGTCTCCGAAAGGCGAGCCCTCGACATCGAAAGCGATCACCGCTGGTTTCCTCCTGTGTGTGCTGGGACGGCTACGCAGCAATGGCCCGGTGTTCTCAGCGGCAGTCGACCGCCGTGCCGACCGGTTCGGCGCGGATACGGTGCGGTCGGGGCACGGCCGAACGAATATCAGGCAGCCGAATCGGTGAGATCACCGGTCCTGGTGCCGCAGAGGACCATTCGTCGGACACACGCAAAGTTCTCCTGCTAGAAAATACCGACACGACGGTACGTGGTTCCGCGATTCGCCATGACACGGTGGTGCAGGCCGCAGCATTCGACCGCCTGTCGGCGTTTTCGCCGGCCTGGCGAGGTGGTCGCATTCCCACCGTCGACACTTTTCAGGAGGACCCGTGCGCGATCGGTTGATCTATATCAACGGTAGATGGGTGGATTCGCGACATCGGGCTGGCATCGATGTGCTCAACCCTGCCACCGAGGGTGTGATCGGCGTCGCGGCGGCAGGGTCCGCCGGTGATGTGGATGGTGCGGTGCGGGCAGCTTCGGCGGCGTTTCCCGCTTGGTCGGCGCTTCCGGTGGCCGAGCGCGCGAACTACCTTCGTGCTATCGGTGACGGATTGGAGCGGCGTCGAGCCGACGTCGCGGCATTGATTACCTCCGAGGTGGGTACGCCGTTGACCGTCTCGCAACGGATTCAGGCAGGATTGCCCGTCGCCGATTTCCGCAATTCTGCTGATCTCGCCCTCGAGATCGAGTGGGCAGTGGAGGTCGGGAACTCGCTGGTATCGGCGGAGCCGCTCGGTGTGATCGGTGCGATCACACCGTGGAACTACCCGTTGCATCAGATCGCGGCCAAGGTCTCCGCCGCTCTGGCGGCGGGCTGCACCATTGTGGTCAAACCGAGCGAACTCGCTCCGCTGAACGCTCTGCTACTGGCCGAGGTCGCCGACGAGGCCGGTCTGCCGCCCGGTGTACTGAACATTGTGCCGGGTGACCGGGTGACCGGGGAGGCGCTGGTCGAACACGAACTGGTTGATGCGGTCTCGTTTACCGGTTCGCTGGTCACGGGTCGCCGGATCAGCGAACTCGCTGCCCGCGCACCGAAACGGGTGCTGCTCGAACTCGGCGGCAAATCGGCCTGCATTCTCCTGAACGACTTGTCGGCGGACACGGAGCGTCAGGCCCTCGACGATACTGTGAAGAGTTGCCTGCTCAATTCTGGGCAGACTTGTACCGCGTTGACCAGATTGATTGTTCCGCGAGAGCGAGTGGAACCGGTTCTGGAGAGCGTGTGCACTCTGATGGACCGTTACCCGGCCGGTGACCCCATGGACCCCGATACGAAGCTGGGGCCGGTTGTTTCGCGGGAGCAATACGATACCGTGCTGGCGCATATCGAATCCGCGGTCGATGACGGAGCCCGGCTGGTACACGGAGGGGTGGAGCGCTTTGCTCATCTGACCCACGGCTATTATGTGCGTCCGACGGCCCTGCTGGCTCCTGACAATTCCGTGCCCATCGCGCAAGATGAGGTTTTCGGTCCCGTGCTTACCGTATTGGCGCATGACGGCGAGCCGGACGCGGTCCGCATCGCGAACGATTCCGTCTATGGACTGTCCGGGGCGGTGTGGGGTGAGGATCGCGATCACGCGGTCGCGGTCGCGCGACGGATCCGCAGCGGGCACATAGACATTTGCGGGGGAAGATTCAATCCCATCGCACCGTTCGGCGGGATGAAGCGGTCCGGTTTCGGGCGGGAACTCGGCCGTCACGGCATCGAAGAATATTTGCAGACCAAGTCGTTGCAGCGGTGAGCGGTGACCCGGAATGTCAGACGTCGATTCGAGTGTTAGGCGAGCAATGCGTTTCCCGAGTCTTCCGATCCCCTTCGCGGCAAGCATCAACCCATACGCCGAGCGTGCCGAGCGACACTGCCGGTGGTTCGTCCGCCATTTCGGCCTGGTGACCACGGACGAGGCGGAACGGCACTTCGACGAGTCGCTGCTCGGGATCCTGGTCAGCCGAGCATGTCCGCGAGCGGATCGGGAGACGGTCGAACTTCTGGCGGACTGGATGGGCTGCAACCTCGTACTCGACGATCTTTTCGACGAGACCGATATCGGTGAGGAACCGCCGCGTCTGCGTGCGTTCTGTGACCGGGTACTCGACTGGCTACGCGAAGACGGCTCTGCCGCACCCGACGATTCGCCGTTCGCGCGGGCCTACACCGATATCTGGACCAGGACCTGCGCTCGCGCGAGCCCCACCTGGCGCCGCAGATTTCGTGAGCACTTCGGCCAGTTCCTGAGCCGGTGTGTCTGGGAAGCGAACAATCGGAGGAGCGGAGTGATACCCGGCGTCGACGAGTATCTTCGGATGCGCGCCTGTGCTTTCATGCCCTATATCGATCTGCTGGAACTCGTCGGTCACAGGGAGATCCCCGAACACCTGTACAGGACCGCCATCGTCAGTGAACTCAACCAGACCTTGTCGGACTGTGTGCTATGGACGAACGACCTGTTCTCTTGCGAGAAGGAGTACACGCTCGGCGACGTCCATAACCTGGTGATAGTGCTCGCGGAAGAGAAGAGAATCAGTCTGCAGCAGGCGGCGGACATCGTCGGCGACATGATCCGTGATCGCATCGACCGGTTCGCCGACATTTCCACTGCGATCGCCGGTAGCTGGGCTCTCGAGCACACCGATATGCCGACCAGAGATATCTTGATCGGCCACGTGGACAACATGCGCAGTTGGTTGAGCGGCCAAATGCAATGGCGATTCGAAACCAAACGGAACACCAGCGTCAACCTATCGCTGGTCGAGGGCAAGGCATCCCGGAACTACTAGCCTTCCGCCAAAGTCGTCTGCGGCGTCCGGGATCACTGCAAAATCGCGCAGTCGCGCGAAATATTGGAGTTATCAGTGAGAAAACGGTACGCGCGCGCCCGATATCTGAATACATTGGATCCGGAGCAGGACTGCCACGAGATCCATCGGATCTATTCGAATGTCGAATTTCCCTGGGATTATGGTCGCGGTCTGGAGGTTGCCGTATGGAAGACCTGCTGCGTACCGGAGATTTCCGCGGTTCTGCTTCGGTCGGGGCACTTCGTCCGAGCGGGACAGAAGCGATACGACGACACCCGCATCCTGATCGGCGAGATCGTCGCACACGGCTATGATTCACCTAGAGGAAGGCAATCCATACGACAGATCAATCGCGCGCATCACGGCTTGGATCTGGACGGCGAAGACATGTTGTATGTACTTTCGGCCTTCGTTTTCGAGCCTATCCGGTGGATAGATAAGTGGGCATGGCGTAGCGTGACGCCAGCCGAGCGGCTGGGCTCGTTCTATTTCTTCCGTGAGATCGGAAAGCGCATGAACATCGCCGCCCTGCCCGACACTTACGAATCATTCCTGGAGTTCAACAAGGATTACGAGAAGCGCAGGTTCCGGTACGCCGCGGCCAATCGGGAGTTGAGCAACGCGATGCTCGCCGTGTACACCTCGTGGTATGGCCGTCCGCTCAGCGCGTTGTTCGCGGAGACGCTGATCTGCAGGCTGGACCGGGCGGCCCGCGCGGCATTGGGTCAGCCGGAGCCGAACGTGCTCATCCGGGCGGCGAGCAGGGGGGGCCTGCGTTCGCACGCGCTGGCCGAATTCCTGATGCCCCGGACGACGGCGCGATTGATGACCAGACCGACAGCGCGTACCTACCCCGGCTATCCGATCGGCTACAAGCTCGCAGATATCGGGCCGCACTCCGACCGGGTGCCCGATTCGGCGCGTGCGGGCGATGAAGGATTATCGTGACCGCACGACGTACCCCGCCGACAGCTCATCCTGTTGCGTCCCATCTGGAGCGGACGACCGCGGTCCTGACCACATTCCTGCGTGAACAGTTCGCGCATCTGGGAGATATCGTCGGCGATGACCGGATATGGAGCTCGGTCGTGGCGGATATCGAACGCTTCACCGCCGGCGGCAAGCATCTGCGGCCGGAGTTCTGTTATTGGGGCTGGCGGGCTGGTGGTGGTACAGATAGCGACCGTGTCGTCCAGGTTTCGGCCGCGCTGGAGTTACTGCATGCATTCGCTCTGGTCCACGATGACATCATCGATCACAGTGATATTCGCCGTGGTCTCCCCACGATGCACCGACACTGCGCCGAGCTACACCGCAGGTATGGATTGCGCGGGCACTCCGCAGCGTTCGGTGAGGCTGTCGCCATTCTCGTCGGTGACCTGTGCCTGGGCTGGTTTCGCGATATGCTCGACGCCGGTGTCTTCGGCCTGGCGCAGGGCCGGGACGTCCGCCGTTTGGCATCCCGAACCATTGCCGAGCTCGTCGGCGGGGAATATCTCGATCTCGCCGAGCAGAGTGCGCAGCATCCATCCATAGCTCGATCGTCGAAAGTGATCGTGTACAAGACATCCAGGTACACCATCGAACGGCCTATGCAGCTGGGCGCCACTCTGGCGGGCGGCGATCCGGTGGTCGTGAATTCCTTTTCCCGATATGCGCTCCCGCTGGGGGAAGCGTTTCAATTGCGCGACGACCTGCTCGGCGCGTTCGGCGACCCGAGGCTGACCGGCAAACCGGATGGTGACGATCTGCGGGCCGGTAAGGGCACCGTTCTCATGGCCACCACCAGAGAACTGGCCGACGACGTCGCGCGGCGGGCGATCGATGCCCACCTGCGGCGCGAGACGGTGACGGAGGAGGATGTAGCGTGCCTGCGCGAGATAATGGTCGCGACCGGTGCGGTGAAAGCCATCGAGGAAAGGATCGGACGGCAAATGCGGGCGGCCGTGCGCGCCGCCGACGAGATACCGACCGACACGGTTGTCCGCGAGGCCCTGCGAGATCTCGCCTCCCGCACCGCCTACCGGAACCACTGACGATGCGCACCAGGTGCAGCGGCACCCTGCTTCGGGAGCGCGTCGAGCACGCCCTGGACGACGCCTGCGGATATCCGGTGGTGTCGATGACGACGTTGTGTAGTAGTCGGGACCTTCTTCCCTACCGGCAATCCCGCGCGGCGGCGACTGTAGACGGCGTTCCCGCGGCCGCGCCGCGGAGACGAACTGTCGAGGGCGAACCAGCCTGTTTGGGAAAGGCGGAAATCCACAGTGGCACGTGATCTGACGCAGTGGCAGATTCTCACCGAACTCGAGCCCGTGGCCGGACAGGCGCTGGACCGGCACCTGTCCATGGCGCGGGACTGGCATCCCCACGACTACATCCCGTGGGACGACGGCCGCAACTTCGCGATGCTCGGCGGCACCGATTGGGAGCCCGGACAATCCCGGCTGCCGGAGGTCGCGAAGGCAGCCCTGGTCACCAATCTGCTCACCGAGGACAACCTGCCCTCTTACCATCGCGAGATCAGCGCGAACTTCTCCCCCGACGGCGCGTGGGGAACGTGGGTCGGCCGCTGGACCGCCGAGGAAGCCCGCCACTCCATCGTCCTGCGCGACTACCTGGTGGTCACCCGCGGCGTCGACCCCGTCGCCTTGGAGAACGCCCGCATGGCCCACATGACCACCGGCTTCCACACCCCGGTCGAGCAGGGCGACGCCGGGTCGTCCGGCTTCCTCTTTTCGATCGCCTACGTCTCGTTCCAGGAACTCGCGACCCGGATCAGCCACCGCAACACCGCTTCCGCGTGCGATGACCCGATTGCCGACCGCATGCTGCAACGGGTCGCACTGGACGAGAACCTCCACATGATCTTCTACCGCACGATGTGCGGCGCGGCCCTGGACCTCGTCCCCGACCAGGCGATGGAGGCGATCGACCTGATCGTGCGCAACTTCCGCATGCCCGGTGCCGGGATGCCCAACTTCCGCCGCAACGGCGTGCTCATGGCCAAACACGGTATCTACGATCTGCGGCAGCACCTGGAAGAAGTCCTCCAGCCCGTCATTCGCCACTGGAACATATTGGATCGCAACGATTTCGGGCCTCGCGGCGAACAGGCCCGCGAACGGCTCGCCGATTACCTCAGCGATCTGGAAACCGTACAGGTACCCAGGTTCGAGGAACACCGCGACCGCGCCCTCGCGCGTGCACGAGCCTGAAAGATCGCAGGCTCGACGACGGACAGGCGGACCGCTTCGTCACACACACCCACGCGCGTGATGCCCTCCGCGCGTCGGCCCGGGACTCTCCGGCGAAACTACGCAACACCGCCTCGATGTGCTATACGTCCGTATGGGTGCAGTGCGAGTCGGTACCTCCGGGGGACCCGTGCGATCGATGGCGTCCTCCGGTTGTCGTGTCCGGTCCAGCGAGAAGAGGTGTGTGGTGAAGATCAGCGGCATCAAGGTGTTCGCGGCAAGTTGCGCGACGTGCGTAGCAGTTCTCTCCGGCGCGGGTGTCGCCGCGGCCGAGACCGAACCGGCATCTCCGGTACAGAGCCCGGTGACCCTGGAGAGTTACCTGCACCAGTTCATCGCGAATGTCCCCATCGGCAGCGGCAGCTGGTGTTCGTTCCACGAAGGGCCGTGTGAGCGGTAGTTCGTCCCGGCGAGGCCGCCGCCTCACGGCCGCGGCCTTGCTGGCCGATCCCGCGCGGTGAACGCGTCACGCAGCGAGGGGCGACAATTCCGGTCGCGAGCGGACCCCGCCGCGCCTTGTGGCGCACCGATTTCGCTATTCTCACCCGACAACCGTCCTATGCGGCCATCCAGCGCGCGGAGAGCCTTCTCACCCAAGAGTTTTCGCGTTGCGATCGTGGGTAGCCAGGCGGTATCCCGAGGTTGCGGAGAGGGCGGGTGGAGGATGAGGGCGCCCCTGGGGCCGATCGGCGAGGATCCGGCACACGACGCGGAATTCGATCTCGAGGACACCGCGCTGTGGCAGATCCGGGAGGCGGTACGCGCGCTGCTCGCTCCCCGGACCGGTGTCGTGGTCGAAGACGCGGTGCTGGTCGCCGACGAACTGGTCACCAACGCGATCGAACACGGGCAGCCGCCGCGGCGAGTCCGGTTCCGTGTGCAACCACGCCCGCAGCGGCTGCGAGTCGAAGTCGACGACTGCGGACCCGGCGTGCCCTACCTGCGCACAGCCGATGACAGCGGTGGGCGCGGTATGACCGTCATCGACAGCTTGGCCACCGAGTGGGGCGTGATCGACTACACCAGGTTCAAGACCGTGTGGGCCGAGCTGCCGCTGGATCGCCCCCGCGTTCCCCCCATGTCCACCATGCCACCGACCGACCAGCCCTGAGGGTTACCCAGCCCGGCCGACCGGACCGCGGTGTGAGACGGACGCGAGTCAGGCGGCGAGAGCCTGCTCGACGCTGTGATAAAGCGCCAGGACCTCCTCCAGTCCCGACAGCTCGAGCGGTCGGATGACCGGGCGGTTGGCGTCGACGACCACACGTAAGGGTTCGCGACGGTTCTCGGCCTCCCTACTGGTCGCGGCGAGAGCCTGCAAACCCGCCGCCCCGAAGTGCTCTACGCCGGTCAGATCCACGACGCAGAATCCCGCACGGGTGCGATCCAGCCCCTCGCGAACCGACGCCGCCATGCGCCCCGCGCTCTCGGCGTCGACCTCGCCCTCGACGGTCACCACCGCTACCGCGCCGACCATCCGAACCTCGACCCGCAACACCGACGAGGTCGATTCCCGCTCACCTTCATTCACCCCAGGACCTTATCCGGCCCGCTCGCTGTGATCGCGCTGTGTGAAGTAGGCGCATCGAACATGCACGGCCGGGTGCTCCCTGCGCCAGCCGCTGCCTACCCCGAATCCGAGGGCGGGCATCGCTGTGGCCAGCGATTATCAGTGGCTCGATGGTGTGGGTGTGCGAGCAGGGAGGGATGACATTCTCAGCGGTTTCGTGGCTACCGCGCGGGCGTCGTCGAGACTGAGTCCGAACATGCGCAGCAGATTGACGGCGAGGGTGTCTGCGAGGGAGTCGATGTCGGTGCTGGGGTCGGTGACGAGAAGCTGGAGGCAGCCGAGTAACGAACCGGCAGTGCAGGCGAGTGCGGCGGGGTAGTCGCTGATGGTCAGGCGGCCGGCGTCGCCCGCTCGCCGCAGGTCTCGCAGCGCGCGGGGCGCGAGGCCCTGATCCGGCGACATCAGTCGGAAACCGATGGTCAGCAAAGTTCCGGTGAGCTGCGCGTGGGTCTTGGTCAGGTGCATCGTCATGCGGATGCCGTTGGCGAAAATCTCCGCCGGATCCTCGATTCCCGCTGAGGCCTGGTCGAACAATTCTCCGTATCTGTCGAGGGTCTCGGCGATGGCAGCTTCGAACAGTTCCGCCTTGCTGGCGAAGTGGTTGTAGAACGAGCCCACGCCCACGTCCGCGCGGTCGGCGATCTGCTGCACGCTGGCATCGAGACCACCCGGGCCGGCCAACAGCTCGGCCGCGGCCGATATCAGCGCCGCCCGTGTTCGTGCCCGTTTGCGTTCGACGCGATTCGAGCGTCGCGCAGGAGAATTCACGGGACAGGTCCTTCCTCAACTCTGAATGTCACTCCAACTCTGAATATTGTTGACGGAGGATCCCATCATTGCTGAACATTTCCTCAGCGTTCAAGGAGGGTGGTGATGACAGTGTCCGCATACGACGATCCGCACGTCGATCTGCACAGGGCGCAGGGCGCGCTCACTGTGCGCGCCACTGTACGTGGTCATCGGCCCAGCAATTATCAGGAGAGACATGCCCACAACACGCGTCACCGTGGTCACCGGGGCCTCCTCGGGAATAGGCCGGGCCACCGCGGCGGCCCTGGCCGACCACGGTTTCCAGGTGATCGGGACCAGCCGTAACCCGGACACGATCCCGGACACAGACCGCCTGCCGGGCATCGACTACCGGGCCTTGGACCTGACCGACCACGACTCCCTCGAACAGTTCGTCTCGACGCTGGATACTGTCGACGTCCTGGTCAACAACGCCGGCGAAAGCCAAGCCGGACCGCTGGCCGACCTGCCCGGCGACGCCGTAGCCCGACTGTTCCAGCTCAACGTGCTCGGCCCGATCGCACTCACCCGGGCGTTACTACCCGGCATGCGCCAGCGCGGTACCGGGCGGGTGGTGATGGTCGGCTCGATGCTGGCCAGCTTCCCGCTGCCCTACCGCTCCTCCTACGTCGCCACCAAAGCCGCACTACGCGGATTCGCCACCGCGGCACGATTCGAGGAATCGCCCTACGGCATCTGGCTCACCACCGTCGAACCGGGACAGGTCGATTCCGGACTCCGCGAACGACGCACGAAATACCTCGCCGACGGCTCGCCACACACCACGGAATTCCAGCGCTTCATGACAGAACTCGACCGCAAACAAGCCGCGGGCATCACACCGGACCGGGTCGCACGCACGATACTCACCGCTGTCACGGCACCACGCCCCCGCCCGCTCTACGCCATCGGCAGCAACGCACCTGCCGCCTACGCACTCCAGCGCGTACTCCCCCGCAGCCTGATGGAACGCCTCACCGCCCGCACCTACGGACTACACCGCTGACCACCCAGGTCCCACCCGCCCGCGAGCCGGGCTCGACACTCGGCTTCGCCGTGGTCGGCTTCCGTGTTCTCGTCGATTTTCGGTTGCCGCCAGCTCGATCCGCGACCGGCAAGCAACCGACTCGATGGCGGTCCATTCGGGATTGCGGCCCAACAATCCGAGTCTGCCCACGCCGCGACGAACTCGTTCCGGTCCGGTGATTGGGCTCGGGTCAGAGCCGCTCGCGCCGGTCGGCGGGTCCGTCGGGTCGCGTCGGTGAGTCGAGCGCCATCACCGTGTCCCACCAGCGATCGAGGGAGCTGGGCACGGGCCAGTGCACCACTATCGGGCTGCCGGAGGTGGAGAACACCGCAGGTTCGTCGGGAGGTTCGGGATCGTCGTGCATGGTGTGCTCCTGTTCCGGCTACCGGCGCCGAGCCCTGCCGTACGTTGCGGGCGGCGAGCTCGACGTGGTGTGAATACACAGCGTGACTACCCGCGCCCGGGAGCCCGAAAAGTGCCGTCCCATCCGGAAAACGAATGGTTTTCATCCACTTTGCGCACCGGCGGTGGCTGCGGCATCAGATGTCCCACGACCCCGGTGTCGCCGGCGAGCACTCCGGCGGGCGACCGCCCGTAATGGCGGCGGTACATCGCGGCGAATCGGCCGGGATGCGCGAACCCCCATTCGGCGGCGATCGCGGTGACCGTGGCGCGATCGCCGGACGTGGTCGCGACGAGCTGTTCGTGAGCGCCGTGCAGCCGCAGCCGCCGCAGATACGCCATCGGCGTGGTGTCCAAGTGCCGGCGGAACGCCAACTGCAGAGCGCGGACGGTGACGAAGGCGGCTGCGGCGATATCCGCGACGGCGATATCGTCGCGCACGTGGGTTTCCATGTAGGACAACGCGCGTCGCACGGTGCCGGGGTGGGCGTCGTGGCGGTCACCGGTGGTGTCCGCGGTGACCGCGGTATTGGGGAACGCGGTGAGCACACTCGCCGCCAGGTAGTGAGTCGCGGACGCGGCGATCAACGGCGGGACACCGTCGGGGTATCGGGTGGCCATTTCGCGCAGATGGGTGAGGGTATCGATCAGCGCATGGCACGCGGCGTCGGACACCGGGCGGTGCCCGGTCAACCGCACCGGCGCGCTACCAGCGGCCGTGGACGCCAGCCGCTCGATTTCGGTGGGTTCGAGCATGGTGATGGTGTAGCGAGCGTCGTGGACGACACCGGAGTACGGCAGATCGGGCGGAGTCGGTATCCCGAGTTCCCCCGGCCCGAAGGTGTAGGCGGTCTCGCCCGGAGTAGTGGTCTCGATCCGGCCGGACTCCACTACGCACAGACAGATCTTGCCGAGCGGGTCGGCGTCGTAGACCATGTCGAACGCGAGATCCACTCGATCGAGAGTGACCGTGCCGAACGATTCCCGGGTGATCCGACTGGACACCGGCGCAGCGCGCGGACCGCGTCCGATCCGCATCGTCGTGTAGTGCTTGTTCAAGAACTGCTCGGTCGCATCCAAGTACCTGCTGTGGAATTCCACAGTAGCCATGAGCGGCCCTCCCGCGTATCCAGGACTGCCCACGTGCCCGCAGTGATTCGGGGCAGAGCAGAACCTACCGTGCAGGCACACTGCTGAACCCGTGGCTTCCTATCATGCCCGGTGCCGCGGAGTTCTTCGCTTTCTGGACCGGGCACGGGTCAAGTCTGCGCCAACCGCACGGCGGACGGCCGGTGCGCCTGACAGACTCGATCTTGGATCATCGGTTGAACAACCAGCCGGCTCCTTCCCGCCCAGAGCTGCCGGAGGCGACACGTTGACGATCGACATTTCGGTACCCGCCCGTAGACGGCGAGGGGCCGACGCCTACGACGGCATCGACTCGGCGCTGCACGAGCTGGCCGCCTTGGCACCCGACGCCGAGCGGCGCACCGTGCTGCGTGATGACATCGTGCGGCGGTGCCTCCCGCTGGCCGACCACATCGCCCGCCGGTACAGCGGTCGCGGCGAGTCCTATGACGACCTGTACCAGGTAGCGAGCGTGGGACTGGTACTGGCCGTCGACCGGTTCGACCCGGCTCGCGGGCAATCGTTTCTCGCCTTCGCCGTGCCCACCATGATGGGTGAAGTCCGGCGGCATTTCCGCGACCACACCTGGGCGCTGCGAGTGCCACGACGCATCAAGGAGATTCAGCAGCGTACCGGACCGGCGATCGAGGCGCTGTCCCAGCGTTTGGGCCGGGCTCCCCGTGCGGTGGAGCTGGCGATCGAACTCGGCGTCGACCTGAACGAGACCGTACAGGCGCTGCTGGCGACGAATGCTTACCGCACCGACTCGTTGCAGCACCCCGGCGACGGGTCGGACGACAGCGCGGTACCGGTCGTCGAAACCATCGGCGCCGACGATCCGAAATACCTATTGACCGAGCAGGCGCTCACCGCCGGGCCCCTGCTCGACGATCTGCCCGACGAGCGTAAGCGCCTGCTGTATCTACGCTTCTTCCGCGGGCAGACACAATCGGAAATCGCCCGGCAATTCGGGGTGTCGCAAATGCAGATTTCCCGGTTGCTCACCCAGACCCTGTCAGGTCTCCACCGGCAAGTGTACGACCAGCCGCAATGACGGATTTCCCGGGTCCCGCACGTTCGCACTGCTCAGAACGGCCACCACGGCCGACATCACGCACTATATGGCCGACTGCCGGGCCGATCGAATTACTTCATTGGAAGATTGGACCGAGTGAGGCGAACCGACGTGACACCCTTCCCTCGGGGTAGAACCTGGAGAGGTACTTCCTGCGGGCGGTAAGATCGGAACGCATCGCGGCGGGAAGTTCGAATGAATCAGCCCGCATCGGCAGCAAGCTTGGTGCGAACACCTCGTGTACCAGCACTCGCTGCTCGGTTGAGAAGACGATCTCGTAGACTCGGCCCGCGGAACCCGCTGGTAGCGCCCCGAAGGCGTCGCGCGTGATGCCTGCTCGGAAGATGCGGCGGCGTTCGTAGAGACCCATGCGACGGGTGTGCAGACCGAACGGGACCCCCTCGGCCGGTATGAGGCTGCCCTGGTCGCATTGCCGATAGGTGATCAGATTCTCGCTGACGATCGCACCCGTATGGTCGCGGAGCTTGGATCGACGCACCGCCACCGGCTCGTCGTCACTGAACACTTGGTGTCTCTCAGGGCAATCGTCGACGGTTGTCGACCGGACCTGTACTGGTTCCGCCGTGATCGGGGATCCGGCCAAAACTTGAAGAAGCAACGTAGTGGAACCATCGGTGGTCAGTATCAGCTCGGTGATGAGAGGAAAATCAGAATACGGGTCCAGTATCGGATACCGCTGGCTCCCGACGAGTTCTTTGTACCATCCGTCGAACATCGAAACCTCTGCAATTACCCTGCGCCCTCGCGCTGCGGTCGATGTGACGATTCTCTCGAATACCCAGCCCCAGACATCGGTAGGGCAGCGCTACTCGCTTAGGTAGGTGCCGAACGCGAGGGTGTCGGTTCGCGGCTGCGCCGGACCCCGAGCCCGCCGACCGAGCACTCAGCGGCACAGGGTTGTTATTGTCGGCGGAGCGAAAGAGGACCGGGCGAAGAAGCGGCAGAGCCGTCGTAGTCGGCGCGCAGCGAAACCAACCGATGTGGAGGAAGCCCGTGAACATCCCCGATCGACTTGTCCCGATCTATCTCCGAGCCATCCGTAAGAACGCGCCCTTTTTTACCGCCGAGGGTGCCGCGGCGGAAATACAGAACCAGGCACTGCGGCCCACGTCATACAATCCACCGGCGAGACTCCGCCCCGATGTCACCATCAGCGTGAGACGAGAGGAGGAGTACCCGATCTACACCGTGACGCCCAAGCTGACCACACCCACCGGCAGCGTTCTCTACACACACGGTGGGGGCTGGGTCCACGACATCAGTCCCGAGCATTGGGCGTTGGTCGCGCAGATCGCCGCAGAAGCGAGCGTGACGGTCACCGTCCCGATCTACAAGCTGTTGCCCTACGGAGACGCCGCCCAGGCGAACGAACTCATTCTCCGGCTCTTCCACGATCTGAAGAGCCAACAGAGCGATGTGCGACTTGCCGGCGACTCCGCGGGCGGCCAGATCACACTCTCCGCCGCGCTCGCCCTTCGCGACCAAGGCGTCGAAGACATTCACACCGTCCTCATCTCCCCGGCGCTGGAGCTGACGCTGTCGAACCCGAGGATTCCCGCAGTGCTCCCCACCGACCCTTGGCTCGGGGTCGACGGGACACGCGTGCTGGCCGAGAACTGGGCAGGAGACCTCCCGATCGACGACCCGAAAGTCAGCCCGCTCCTCGGCGACCTGCAAGGCCTCGGCCCGATGCTGCTCTTCTCGGGCACTCATGACGTCCTCAACCCCGACGCGCACCTTCTTGTCGACAAGGCTCGCGCGGCGGGCGTCGATGTGACCTTCATCGAGCGTCCCGACGCCGTCCATGTCTTCCCGCTACTTCCGACGCGCAGTGCGAAAGCCGCTCGCGAGCGCATCGTGGCAGCCCTCCGCCCCTGACGCGAAGCAGACGCCCGCCAGGTATGGGGCCACCCCAGAGACCTCACCGACGCCGTCTGCGAAGAGCGGACACCCGATGTGGCGCCGGCCCCGAAGACAGATCCTCGCCCGGCGCACAGCATGCGCGGGTCAGCAGTTGCGTGCACATGCACGGCGAAGCGAGATTCGCTTGCGGAGCAGGCGCGGCGCCATCAGGTTGGCGAGGACCCGCGGCGGGAGGGGCGACGACCTCGGTCCAGGGATCGCCCAGCGAGCGGAATCGCGCTGTGCTCGCGCGTATTTCGATGAATACGATGGGTCGTACGTCCATGCCGCCGCCTCCGCCGCCGCCCTAGGCAACCCTGTCGGCGGCCCATTCGCGGCCGAGTCCGCCACCGAAGCCGAATCCGGCGGGCCACCGGCACGATCGTCACTCCGTTTGCGGTGATCGGATCACCGACAACCGTGGCTACTCGGGCGTGTTCGCCGAGGCTGGTGCCGCTCGGCAGGACGCGTGCTTGCCGTATCCGCACGCGGGAAGGGGATGCCGAGGTTGGGGCATGATGCCTACTCCCGGTGTCGAAGTGAAGCGGGAAGGCACTGGTGCCCCGTCTCGACCACCAGCAGGCCGAGTATCGCGTCGGCGGTGATTCCACCGTTCGATCGGCCGTCGCCCTGACCGTCCACTCCGGGTCAGAGCTGCGTCAGGGCAGCCAGCAGGGCCAGCGCGGGGAACACCCCCTGCACGGCGGCGGCCCGCACGAAGCGACGGTCTTTGGCAACCAGCACGACCGCGGCGGCGAGCATCGAACCGCAACTCATCAACAGCAGCGCCCAGCCCGCCGAAGGCCGACTCCGGAGCAGCCCGACACCGGCGAAGGCCCCGACAGCGAGGAACAGGTTGTAGAAACCCTGGTTGAATGCCCAATTCCGGACCGCGGCCAGATCGGTGTCGGCCACGCGGAAGGTCCGCCGATAGATTGCGGGATCGGCGAAGCGGACGGATTCGAGCACGAAGATGAAACAATGCACCAGCGCCGCCACAGCGGCCGAAATCTGCACGATCGTGAGCACGGCATCCTCCTCACAGACTCCGCCACACCACCATCCGATAACACTCGGCATCCGCAGTATTCAATTCCTCAGAGTCTCCTCCTGTGACGCAACGGTAGAGTCACCGGTCTTCGGATACAGCTTCAGCAGCTCCCGGATTTGCGGTCCGACCGCATCCACGATCGATCCCTTGGCAGGACGCTCGTATTTCGGTGGCCTGCCGCCCGGCCGGTTGTTGAGACACTGGGACGGTGACTACTGCCGATTCCAGCACCCCATCCGGCTCCGAGGGCAAAGCGCGTCGCGCTCCGGGGCGGCCGCGACTTCCGTTCGATCGAATCATTGATGCGGCGTTGCGCATTGTCGATGAGGAGGGGGCCGAGGCGTTGTCGATGCGCACGCTCGCCCAGCGGCTGGACACCGGTACTGCGACTCTCTACCGCGCGGTGGCCAATCGTGGTGAATTGGTGGCGCATGTGGTCGACCGGATCTTCGGTGAGATCGATTTCGATCCCGTCGCGGTGCGGGATATGGACTGGCAGCAGGCGTGCCTGACGGCTGCGCAAGGGCTCTTCGACGTTCTGAGTCGCCATCGGCGCATCGCGCCACTGCTCATCGAACAAGTGCCGGTCGGGCCGAACGCGATGCTGCATCGCGAGCGCTTTCTCGAGTTCCTGCTGGCCAGTGGCTTCTCTCCGGTGACCGCGGCACGCGCGTATGCCACCATCGCCCGTTTCGTCCTGGGCTTCGCGGCGCAGTTGCCCGCGCACGACGGATTGGCGCAGGCGGAGCCCGCGGCGATCGCCGCGTTCTACCGTCGGCTCGATCCGGCCACCTTCCCGGCCACGCTGGCCGTTGCCGATGTCCTGCCCTCGGGCCGGCTCGAGGAGGAATTCGGCTTCGGTTTGCGACTGCTCGTCACCGCGCTGGCGGATATGCGCACCGAGGCTTGACGCCTCCCCTAATTTCGGCAACACTGTTGCCATTATGAGGGGACCGAGAGCAGCCGACGATTACATCGACGCGGACTCGCGCTTCACCACGGTCGACGGCGCGAACATCCACTACAAGCGGGCCGGAGCGGGACCACCGGTGTTGCTGCTGCACGGCAGCGGTTCCTCGCTGCATCACTTCGACAAGGTCGCTGCGGCGCTGTCGTCGTCATTCGATGTGATCCGCCTGGACCTGCCGGGCTTCGGGCTCACCGGCCCTCGTCGTGATCGCGACTACCGCATTCGCACCTACGTGGACACGGTGGCGGGTTTTCTGGACTCGCTGGACGTCGCGAAAGTCTCGCTGGTGGGCAATTCCCTCGGCGGCAACATCGCCTGGAACTTCGCGTTGGATCATCCACGGCGGGTGCAGCGACTGGTGCTGGTCAACGCCACCGGGTATCCGGGCAAGTCGTTACCGCTGGGTTTGCGGCTGGCGCGGAACCCGGTGACCAGAGTGCTGATGCGTCATTTGGTCACCCGTTCGGCCACCGCGCGGAATCTGCGCTCCACCGTCGGTGCGGGTGTCGCCTCGATCGTCGATGACGCCATGGTCGACCGGGTGTATGCGATGTTGACGCGCGAGGGCAACCAACAAGCATTCATCGACTTCGCCAACACCGAGCAGGCCGACCGGACCGCGGAGATCACGCAGATCGCCGTCCCGACTCTGGTGCTGCGCAGCGGAGGGATGGACGCCCAGCATTTCGCCCGGGACATTCCCGGCAGCCAGGAAGCGGTCTACGACGGCGGAGGGCATCTGCTGCCGGAAGAGGCACCCGGCTGGGTGGCCGACCAGGTCCGCCAATTCCTGAGCACCCGCCTGGACGGTGGGCACGCCGGACAGAAGGAGCGATCGTGAGATATTTCGTGGCGCGGGGAGAAAACCGGCGTCTGGATCCGGATACTCGCAGGCCGTTGCGCGGTAGTTTCGTCGAATGCTCCGACGGCGTCACGCATTACGAGCTGACGGGTCCGGGCGACGGCCCGCTGGTGGTACTGGCGCCCGGCCTGACGGTTCCGCTGTTCTATTGGGACGGACTGGCCGGGGAATTGCACCGGCAAGGTTTCCGCACTCTGGCCTACAGCGCGTACGGGCGCGGCTATTCCGATCGGGTCCGCGCGGTCTACGATGACGCACTGTTCGTCCGCCAGCTGTCGGATCTGATTTCCCGGCTGGGTTTGACCGGGCCGTGGCACGTCATCGGCACGTCCATGGGTGCGGTGGTCGCGGCCGCCTTCGTCGAACAGCATGTCGAACAGACCGCCACCTTGACCCTCGCTGGTCCGGCAGGGCTCGAGCCACCTATGGCGGCGACGAAACTGCTGCGCCACCATCGGCTCAGCGCACTGGTCGGCCGATACCTGGGCGGTCGCCTGCTGCGCACACACCTGTCGCACAACGTGCGGGATCCGCAGCTGTCGGCGAGGCTGTCGGCGACCGTGAACGCCTGCTACGAGTTCGAAGGCTCGATCTACGCGCTGTTCGCGACGCTGGCCGACTTCCCCCTCACTGGACGGCAGGACCTCTATGCCCGAGTAGGCAGGCTGCCGGTGCCGTCGCTGTTGCTGTGGGGTGCTGACGATCGCGTCACCCCCATGGCCCGGATGGACCAGATGCGCCGCCTGCTCACTCCCACCCGCTGGCACGTCCTCGAAAGATGCGGACATATGGCGCCTTACGAACGGCCCGGAGAGGTCGCGGCCGAGTTCGATGCGTTCGCCCGCCGTGCGGGACAGGCGGTGCGGTGATGGCCGCCGACCGCGTGGACGTGCTCATCGCCGGGGCGGGCCCCACCGGTACGGCGCTGGCGATAGATCTGGCCCGGCGCGGACTGTCGGTGCGGATCCTCGACCAGGCCGAGCACGCCTTCGCCGGTTCGCGTGCCAAAGGCATCCAGCCTCGCAGCCTCGAGGTACTCGACGACCTCGGTGTGCTCGATGACATCCTGGCCGGCGGCTCCGGTTATCCGCTGATGGGAATCCACCTGGGCCCCTTCACGATTCCGTGGCGCATGCAAGCACAGCACGATGCGTCGACCGAGATCCCCTACCCGAATACCTGGCTGATACCGCAGCACCGCACCGACGCCGCGCTGCACGCCCGGCTGGAAACTCTGGGCCGCGGTGTCGAATTCGGCCGCGAACTGATCGCTTTCGAACAGGACGCCGACCGGGTGGTGGCCACGGTGAGACATGCCCGAGGGACGGAGGAGATCACCGCGCGCTACCTCGTCGGTGCCGACGGCGGTTCGAGCACGGTCCGCAAGGGACTGGGGATCGGCTTCTCGGGGTCCACCGACGAGGCGGATCGGATTCTGCTCGTCGATGCCGAGGTGTCGGGGTTGCGCCGCGACCGCTGGCACGTCTGGCCCGCGCCCGGTGGCCGGTTCGTCGGCGCCTGTCCGCTGCCACACTCCGGCCGGTTCCAGTGGATGATCCGCCTGCGTCCGGACGAGGACCCGCCGTCGGACGAAGCAGCCGTCCTGGCACGGATCCGCGCGCAGACCGGCGACGAGCGAATCCGGTTGTCCGCCATCGCATGGACATCGGTGTTCCGGCCCAACATCCGCATGGCCGACCGCTACCGATCCGGCCGCGTGTTCATCGCCGGTGACGCTGCCCATGTGCATACCCCGGCGGGCGCGCAGGGACTCAACACCGGGCTCCAGGACGCCTACAACCTCGGCTGGAAACTCGGGCAGGTGCTGGCCGGCGCCTCTGAGGCTCTGCTGGACAGCTATGAGGCCGAACGACTTCCGATCGCGGCCGGCGTGCTGAACTTGTCGACGGGTAAGTACGAAGGGCTCGGCAAGCTCGATCCCTCCAGCATCAAACGCGGCAAGGATGAAAGCCAGCTCGCGATCTCTTACCACGGTGGCCCGCTGGCCTCCCACGATGCCCAACACACGGCCACCCTCCGGGTCGGAGACCGAGCACCGGACGCGAAACTGCTCAGCGCCGTGGGCGGGCCACAGCGATTGTTCGACATCATGCGGGGCCCGCATTTCACCGTCATCGGCTATGGCGCCGAGGCGGCCGCCGAACTGACGGCGTTGCGCTGGCCCGAATCCGGCGCCGCGCTGTGCCGAGTGGCCGTGGACGCGGGACCCGCCGCAGACGCCGATGTGATCCTCGCCGACATCGGCGGTGGTTTCGCGCGCAGCTACGGTGTCGCGGGTCCGGCGCTGCTCGTGATCCGCCCGGACGGTTACCTCGCTTCGATCGCGATCGGCGACGATCGCGTAGGCATCACCCAGGCCGCGGCGCGCGGCATGCTACCGACCCGCACGCGGGGAGCCTCGATGTCCGGTCGCGCTCGCCGGAAGTCGGAAGGTAGCGAATGAGCCGAATCCTGTTGCGCGGGGCGCAGGTGGTGACGATGTCACCGCACCGCGCAGACGCCGAAGACATCGATATCCTCATCGACGGCGACCGGATCGCGGAGATCGGCGACCGTCTG
This sequence comes from Nocardia wallacei, assembly GCF_014466955.1. NCBI lineage: Bacteria > Bacillati > Actinomycetota > Actinomycetes > Mycobacteriales > Nocardiaceae > Nocardia > Nocardia wallacei. The sequence continues at coordinate 4,366,222 of NZ_AP023396.1, forward strand.
CGGGCCGACGACGTGGAGACCGTCGACCTCTCCGGCAGGATCGTCATCCCGGGGCTGGTCAACGCGCATCTGCACACCTGGCAGACCGCTCTGCGGTTCGCCGGTACGGACTGGACTCTGCCGGACTACCTCGCGCAGGCCCACGGGGTGGCGGCACGTCACTATCGCCCCGAAGACATGCGGATCGGCACGGCGGCCGGCGCTGTCAGCCAGATCAACAGTGGTGTCACGACGATCGGCGACTGGTGTCACAACTGCAGCACGCCGGAGCACGCCGACGCCGCCGTCGAGGGATTGCAGCAGGCCGGTGTCCGTGCGGTCTTCCTCCATGGAACCCCACACGCGCTGAGGGATCGTCCGCACGACACCCGCGAGATCGACCGTCTGATCGATGGCGCGATCGGTGCGAGTGATCAGCTGTCCGTGGGGATGGCGATCAAGGGACCGCAGTTGTCCAAACCCGATGTCGCACTGGCCGACCTGCGGGCCGCCACCGAGCGCGGCGTGCTGGCGTCGATGCACCAGAGCGCGGGGGCGCCGGGCACTGGCTGGGAGGCGGTACGCGCTGCGGGCCTGTGGGGTCCGCTGACCAACATCGTGCACGGTACCGGGTTGACCGACGACACGGTCCGGGAACTGGTCGACGCGGGTGCCACCATCACCTCGACACCGGAAAACGAGCTGGGACAGGGACATTGCACCGCTGTAGTGGACCACCTGCTGCGGTGCGGGGCGGCGCCGTCGCTGGGCACCGACACGGAGGTCGTGGTCGCCGGGGACATGCTCGTCGCTGCCCGGCTCTGCCTGGCGCAGCACCGCGGCACCGCACACGCGCACGAGTACCAGCGCACCGGGCTCGGCGCACCACAGATGCCGCTCACAGCCAAACACGCGCTGTCGTGGGCCACGTTGGAAGGCGCTCGTGCGCTCGGTCTCGCCGATCGGATCGGCACGATCGAACCGGGAAAGCAGGCCGACCTGGTGATCCTCGACGGGCGCATGCTCAATCTGTGGCCGTCCCACGATCCGGTTGCCGCGGCGCTGAATTCGACGACGGCCAACATCGAATCGGTCATGGTCGCCGGCGCCTGGCGCAAACGCGATCACGTCCTCCTCGCCGGGCCGGTCGACGAACTCATGGACGAGTTGCAGAAATCCGGCGAACGCATCCTCCGCGAAATCCGCCGCACGGGCGTGTTCGCCCGCGTGCAGCGACGTGTGGTGCAGCAGGTGGTGCGCCGGCAGCTTCGGCACCAGGCACAACCGCACGGCCGACCGAAGCCTTAGGTCGCGCCCGGTACAGACCGGTCAACGGCGACGCGAGGAACGTGGCTGCTTCGCCACCACCAGCAGGTAACGCGATGCCAACCCACGGCGGGCCCGAACGCATCACCCCCGCCGCGCACCAGCATGATTTGAAATCGTTGCGCAACAACATCATTCGTTACGGGCGTGCAGTTCAGTGCTTCTGCCCGAATCCACAAGGGAGGCCGTGAATGCCCTCGGAGACAATGCGGGCCGCCGTCCTCGGCGAGCCGGGCACGATCACGACGACGCAGCTGCCGATACCCACGCCAGGGCACGAGGACGTGCTGGTCCGGGTGCGGCGAGCGTCGTTGTGCGGGACTGACCTGAAGATCCGGAGCTCGAGCTTCTTCGGCGGCTCCCCGCCGCCGCCGGGTTCCTTCGTCCCAGGACACGAGTACGCGGGCGTCGTGGTGGCCGTGGGCGACAGCGTCGACGAGTTCACCGTCGGCGACCGGGTGGTGAGTGAGTCGCATCGCGGGTGTATGCGATGCGTCAACTGCCTGGCGGGCTTCTACACCGATTGCCTGAACTACGGCAGACCCGACAAGGGGCATCGGTGCCAGGGCATGACCGTCCACGGCGGATTCGCCGATTACGTGGTCAATCACGTGTCCACGCTGCATGCGCTGCCCGGCTCGGTCACCTTCGACGCCGCGGTGGTACTCACCACCGTCGGCTCGGTCATGCACGCCTTCGACGTGCTCGGTTCCCTGGTCGTGGGAGCGAGTGTCGCCGTGATCGGGCCCGGCCCGATCGGTCTGCTGGCCGTGCAGGTCGCACGACAGCTCGGTGCGGACCCGGTAGCCCTCGTCGGTACCCGCGACAGCCGACTGGCGCTGGGCGGCCGATTCGGCGCGGGGCTGGTCGTGAACTCGCGCACCGACGATCCCGTCACCGCGGTCCGTGACCTGACCGGCGGGCGGGGGGCCGACATCGTGCTCGAATGCTCGGGCGCCGCGGCCGCGGTGGACGACGCGATCCACATGACCAAACGCTCCGGCAAGGTCGTGCTGGTCGGGTTCTTCGACCGGCCGGTGACCGCTGACCTCAATCACGCTGTGATGAACGGGATCTCACTGCATACGGTGCGCGGGGAAGGGCAGGGCTCGGTCGCGCGAGCCGTCTCCCTCGCCGGGCAGGGCCGGCTGGACACCGACGCCCTCGTGACACACCATTTCGCCCTCGAAGACATCGGCGATGCGTTCGACACCTATGCCGAGCGCCGAGACGATGCCATCAAGGTGATGCTCGACGTGTCCGACGCTACGGAACCGATCGATGGCCGGTGACCATCCCGCATCCTTCCGTCCCGCGCCGGGAACCGGCCCACGCGAGCTGGTCGCGGCCGCCATGCAGCGGGCGGCCACGGCATGGCTGGACGCGCTCACTTCCCGGCAGCGCCTCGACGCGCTGATCGGCTCGCCGCTGGCGCCCGACGCCGACGCCGAGCGGCTGCGGTGGTTCTACACACCGACCGATCACGGCGGGCTGGCGCTGGGCGAGCAATCTCCGCGGCAACAGGGCCTCGCGATGCAGCTGGTGGCGTCGGGCCTGTCCGAGGCCGGTTACGACACTGTCGCAACGATTGTCGGGCTGGAGAACATCCTCGACCGAGTCGAGGGCTGGCAGGCCCGCTGGGCCCGCGAACGAGGCCGCGATCCGGGACTGTACTGGCTCAGGGTCTTCGGGACGCCGGGCGGACACGTGTGGGCGTGGCGGTTCGGTGGCCATCACATCTCCCTGAACTATCTGATCATCGACGGCGCGGTCGTGTCGATGACACCCTGCTTCCTCGGCGCGGACCCCGCCAGGGTCGCACTGCTGGGCGGATCGCTACGGCCGCTGGGCGGAATCGAGGACACCGCGTTTCGCCTGATCCGGTCCTGCGATACCGAACAGCGCGCCCGAGCTCTGCTGCATCAGTCGGCGGTCTCGGACATCGTGTCCGGCAACAGAGCCCGCGTCTTACACGGCGATGCCATGATGCACATGCAGCAACTGTGGCGAGGCCGTTTCGCCGATCCCGAGTTGATCGAACGTGTCGACGAGATCGACCGACGCGCGGAAGCGGCCAGTGGCTACACCGAGTCCGACCACGCCGCGCTGGCGATCTCCGTCCCGCCCAAGGGCCTCGCCGCACGAGCCTTCGGCGCTGCCCAGCGCGACGACCTCCGCCATCTGATCGCGCTGTACACCGGCCGGATGCCCAGCGCTCTGGCAGAGGTACTCGCCGACCGCTACACGAACGCCGCGGCGCTCGACGACACCTACTTCGGCTGGGCGGGCAGTACCGCGCCGGGAGAGCCCCACTACTACCGGGTCCAAGGTCCCGACCTGCTCATCGAATACGACAACACCCAGCGCAAGGCCAATCACGCGCACTCGGTCTGGCGCGATCTGTCCGCCGACTTCGGCATCGACAGCCTCGCCGAACATCGACGCCACCACCCCCACTAGAAGGAGCGCACATGATCAGCGAATCACCGCACGATGACAGCGGGTTCGCCGGCAGGCTACGGTCGGGCCACCAGGTCGTCGGCTACTGGGTGGTCTGCGACAACCCTGTGGCGACCGAGCGGATCGCCACGACCGGCTACGACTACATCTGCCTCGACGCCCAGCACGGACTGATGGAGTACCGAGGCCTGCTCGCCGGGATCACCGCCATAGACGCCGCCGGAGTCGCCGCCATGGTGCGGGTGCAAGCCAACGACCAGTTCTGGATCGGCCAAGCACTCGACGCCGGTGCGCGCGGGGTGATCGTGCCGATGGTCGGCACTCCCGCCGAGGCCCAGCAGGCTGTCGCCGCTTGCTATTTCCCGCCGACCGGCCACCGGAGCAACGGAGCGCTGCGCGCCGGATTACGCATCGGGCCCGCACCGGCCCGGGCCAATGCCGAGATCGCGTGCGTGGTGATGATCGAAACCGCGTCCGGGCTGCGCAACGCCGCGGAGATCGCCGCGGTCGCCGGGGTCGACGCCCTCTACATCGGCCCGTCGGACCTGCGCCTCGCACTCGGCGGCGCCAGCCCTACCGACCCCGCTGTCGACGCGGAATTCGACGCGGCGTTGCGCACCGTGCTCGAGGCCGCGAATGCGGCCGGCAAACCCGCGGGCATCCACTGTCCGGATGGCCCCACCGCGCGCCGACGCCTGGAGCAGGGCTTCACCTTCGTCAGCGTAGCCAACGACCTGACGCACCTGGAGCGAACGGTCCGCGACCACCTCGCCAACGTGCACGGCGCCCGCTGACGCATGGCTGCCGCCGACATCTGCCCGGTGGTAACCGGCGGTAGCGGCCGTATCCGGTGCGATCTTCTGATAACGGCAACAGTGTTGCTATAAACCGTTGACCAGCTACATTATTTCGGTTACTGTGTATCCGAAATCTTGGAGCGTTCGTCCGTTATGGATGCTTCGCCCTGCGGTGCTGCGTCGTCAGTCGAGTTCGAGCTCGTCCCGTCGTCGCATCCGGCCTCTCACCTGCCTGGAGAACCAGCGAATGACTTCCGCTCTCCGCGTCGGGTTGATCGCATACGTCAGTGTCGCGGCACTGCTCACGGTCAGCTGCGCGTCGACATCGAACCCGATCGCCCACAGCACGCACATCACCGCGGATTTCCGCAATATCGCGGGCATGTTCGAGGGCAACCCGATCACGGTGCTCGGCCTCGAGGTCGGCAAGGTGGACAAGATCGTGCCCAAGGGGCAGTTCGTCGAGGTCCACATGGTCGTCAACAGCGATGTGAAACTGCCGAAAGACGTGACGGCCGCGCTGATTTCGCCGTCCATCGTCACCGACCGCCACATCGAGCTCACTCCGCGCTACACCGGCGGGCCGACCCTGCCCGACAAGTCGCACCTGACGGTCGAGCAGACCCGCACGCCGGTCGAGCTGGACACGATGATCAAGACCATCGACCAGTTCGCCGACGCGCTCAAGCCCGCGCCGGGCGCGGCGGAGGGCCCGCTGTCGGGCACCCTGCTCTATGACATGGTCAACGGTCAGGGCTCGAAGATCCGCGACACCCTCAACGCCCTGTCCGGCGCGTTGAAGGTCGGCGTCGACAACACCGACGCGGTCGCGAGCATCATCGTCAAGCTCAACGAGCTGACGACCATGCTGGCGGAGAACGATCAGTCGGTGCGCGACTTCAGCAACCAGGTCACTCAGATGACCTCGCTGCTCGCCGAGCAGTCCCCCGGCCTGCAGGCCACGCTCACCCAGATGAACGACTTCCTCAACAACACCAGCGGCGCGTTCACCCAGTACCAGGACCAGCTGGCCTCCAGCCTGTCCGGGCTGACCGCGGTCACCGATCAGCTGCGCGCCAACGCCGCCGGTGTCACCGAGGTCGTCGACGTCGCGCCGCTGCTGCTGCACAACATCGACCGGGCCATGGACAAGCAACGCCGACATCTGCGCACACACGCCGTGCTGGGGGTCTCGGCGAGCGAAGTCGTCAGCGTGTTCTGCGAGCGCATCCAGATGCGCGCGGACGGCTGCCGGACCGGCAAGATCGAAGACCTCGGACCCGACCTCGGACTGACCGCCGCGCTGATGGGAATGACCGGATGACCGATCCGGGCCGGCGCGACGCGTCACCACCGCCGTGAGGTGTCGGCGAGACCGATGTGGTTCAGCCGGACCGGTGAATGTCGCTCGACCTAGGCCCGCGATGAACGGGTCGGTGAATTCGCGAGTGAACGCAGACCCGCGATGGATTTGCGGACTCCGTAGGCGACGACAGTTGCCTCACCCGCACCATGACGCCAGGCGAGCAGAGCGGATCCGTCGGCGAGGCTTCCCTCGACTGTGGTGGGAGCTCCGGTCACTGGCAGCCGCCCGATCACCTTGATGGAGATGCCGAGGATCTCGGTCCAGAAATAGTCGTCGCTCGCGGGTCCGACCGGTTGCAGTCTCAGCGCCGAAGCCGCGGCGACCTTGGCTTGAGCGACGGCGTTGGACCAGAACGGCGCCCTCTTGTTCATGGTGCGCAGGTACGCGACGTCCCCTGCGGCGTACACGGCGGGGACTGTGGTCATGCACGCGTCGTCGATGCCGATGCCGATGCGATCGGCCAGAGCGGTGCCTGCCAGCCAGGAGGTGTTCGGTATATCTCCGGCGCAGGTGACCACTAGATCTGCTGTCAATACCTCGCCTCCCGGAAGGGCGACACCGCTGACGGGATCACCGACGAGGGTGACGAATTCTGTTGTCCGCCTTATTCGAACGCCCTTTTCTTCGGCGCGTGCAGTGATCACTCCGCTCAGGTACGAACCGAGAATGGTGTGCAGGGGCGGATCGACATCGATCACGGTCACGGGAATGCCGCGTGCGACGCAGGCACTGGCGACCTCCATCCCGAGAAATCCCGCGCCGACAACGATCACCGAGGTGGCGGCGGCGAGGCGTGGGCGAAGTGTGCGCGCGTCGTCGAGCGTGCGCAGCACGAGTTCGCCGCGTTGCCCGGGGGCGGCGATGCGGCGCGCTTCGGCACCGCTCGCGATGATCAGCGCATCGTAGGAAATGGTCTCGCCGTCAGCCGTTACGACCGTGCGCCGGTCGAAATCAGCAGCGACCGCTGCGGAACGCACGCTGTTGACGTCGAGATCATCGAGCCGGTAGCCCAAGGCGGCATCGGCGGCCGAATCCTTGAGCACCGCCTTCGACAGCGGCGGCCGCGCATAGGAGCCGTGCGGGTCCGCGCCGATCATGGTGATCGCTCCGCGGTGACCGAGCGCCCGCAATTCGCGGACCGCGGTGACTCCAGCGATGGAGGCACCGACGACCACGGCGTGACGCTCGCTCACCACGATGCCCGCAGGGCCGCGACCGGGCAGGAAACGATGGCCGCACGAGCGGCGTCGGCCTGGTCGTCGGGCACTTCCCCACCGTCGAAGTGATAAATCAGTTCGGCGTCGTCGTCGAGACTGAACACCGCCGGGGCTTGTTCGGCGCACAGCCCGTGTCCCTCACAGCGGTCGTGGTCGATGATGACTTTCATCGGAGTGCCTCCTTCAGGCAGGAAAGAGTTGCAGCGGCAAACGCGCGTAACGGTGGATGATGTTGTTCATCGCCCATTCGGGCTCTCCGGCCACCTCGATGCGGTCGACGCGTTCGATCAGCGCACGCAGGATGGCTTGGGTTTCCAAGCGGGCGAGCCCTTGGCCGGCGCAGCCGTGGGTGCCGTGGCCGAAGCCGAGTTGGCGGGCGGCGTCGCGGCGAATGTCGAAGGTGTCCGGGGATTCCCATTCGAGTGGGTCGCGATTGGCCGAACCGTAGATGACCACGACCCGTGTCCCCGCTTCGATCGGTGTTCCGGCGATCTCGACGTCACGGACCGCTTTGCGCGAGAACGCGCGGATCGGGGATTCGTATCGGACGACTTCGTTCACCGTGTTGGGGATCAGCGACGGGTCCGATTTCAGCAGCCGCCATTGCTCGGGATGGGCGGCCAGCAGAGACAACGCACTCGCGATCGCGCTGATCGTGGTGTCCAATGACGGTGCCAAGTAGTCGATCAGCATGGCCGGACACTCGGAGCGCGGGATCGTGCCCTCGTCACCGGCCCGCAACACGTCTTGCCCAGCGCCGCCGGGCAAGATGGCGCGATCGCGGGCGAGCCGCCGAGCGAATCGCATCATCTCGATGCCCGAAGGCGCGGATCGCACCGATTGCTGGTTGATGGGTCCGAGCGCGTCGAAGGTCGCTCCGGCCCAACGTAAAAGGTTCTCGCGGCCTTTGTGCGGCCAGCCGATCAGATCGGGCACGATCGACATCGGGAGCGCGGTCGCCAGCTCGACACCGTCGATGCGACCTTTCGCGGTGGCGGCGGTGACGACCGCGTCCGCCTGCTCGTCGACGGAAGCACGCATGGTGCGGAGCGCTCGCGGCGTCAGGTGCGGGGACAGCAGTCCTCGACGACGGGCGTGGTCGGCACCGTCGCTGTTCAACGTGGTTCCGCGCGAGAGCCGATTGGTGATCGGGTTCAGGCCGACACCGGCGCCGGAGACGAACGTCGCGTCATCGAGAAGGACCTGCTTGCATTCGGCGTACCGCGGCAGTGCGTAGACCTTCTGACGGGCGAGCCACACCACCGGGCCGAGTTCCCGCAGCCGTTCGTAGTGCGGATAGGTGTCACGAATCGCCTGCGGCGAGTACAAATCCGGCTCGTAGGTGGGTACATCGGCGTGGTTACGCATCGAAACTCCTGGAGAGATGGGGGCGGCCGCCCGCAGCGGGAACGGAACTCGGTGTGAACCTGGGTATTGATGTGCACAGCGCCGACGGACTTCTTCCGCCGCTCTGCACGCTGCCGTCCGGTCGAACCAGGACTGCGGTCAGGCCCGCGCGCCGCAACCAGCGGTACAGCTCTGTGTGCGGGGCCGGGCGCAGCACGACGCCACCGCGTTGTTCCACGATCGTCCGGTCCCCGGGCAACGGATCCGCGAGGGTGACAACGGCGTAGCGGCCCGCGATGACATCGTCGATACGCTGCCGGTCCGGTAGGAGGCCGTTGGGGACCAGCCGGCCGGACAGACCTCGGCGTAGCGGCGGCGCCACGACGAGCGCTGAGCGACGCAGCGGCGGGGACTCGCCACTGGCGGCTGTTCGGGTGAGGCCGGGTATCGACTGCAGCCTCGGCGCGATGAGGCGGCGCAGCCGGTTGCCGAGTTCACCGCCCTCGGTCATCGTCAATCCGGTGAGCTTGGCGAGCCGGATCATGGCGCGCGCGTGGGGCTTTCGCTCGACCTCATAGGTATCGAGCAGATTCGCGGGCAGGTCACCGTGCAGCACCCCGGCGAGTTTCCAGCTGAGATTCGCCGCGTCTCGCATACCCGCACCCATGCCTTGCCCGATGAACGGGGGTGTGAGGTGAGCGGCATCGCCGAGCAGGAACACCCGTCCGCGGCGCCACCGATCGGCCAGCTGCGCACGGAATGTGTACTCCGCGACCCGCACCAATTCCACACTCTCGCAGTCTTTTCCATCGAACCACGGCGACAGCAACGGCCAGAGCCCGGAGAGGTCTCGGTAATCCGCCACCGTTTCGCCGGGACGCAAGCGAAATTCCCACCGATAGCGGGTCCGGCCGATGCGCATGTAGGTCGCCGCACGTCTCGGATCGCAGACCTGGTGCACGCCGTCCCATTGCCCCAGCTCGACCGTCGTGGCGATGTCGACGACGAGCCAGCGCTGTTCGAATCGCAGATTCCGCATGCGCGCGCCGATGGCAGCGCGCACCAGGCTGTTCGCGCCGTCGCAGCCCAGAACATAGTCCGCTCGAACCGATGCCACGGCACCGCTGGTTCGGTCGGTGAATTCCACCCGGACACAGTGGAGTTCCTCGGTCACAGCAGTGACCTCGGCGTTCCCGCGCAGCGTGACGGCCGGATAGCGGTCCAGGTTGGCGCGCAGGAGCGCTTCCAGCTCCGGTTGATCGAACAGATTCGCCTCGGGGAACCCGTTACGTCCTCCCGACGGGTCGCGATCGAACTGCGCGAGTACCCGGCGATTCGGATCGACCAGGCGCAGCCCTGACGCGGGCCGCGAGATCGCGTCGAATTCCGCACCGATGCCGAGACGTTCGACAATTCGCCGGACCTCGCCGTCGAGGTGGACCGCCCTCGGCTGCGGGTAGACGCCGTCCCACCGATCCAGGACCAGCGATTCGACGCCGTACTGCGCCAGCAGCGTGGCCGCGGTGAGCCCTGCCGGACCCGCACCGACGATCGCGACCGGAACAGCCGGCGGGCTCACGAGAACGCACCCGCCAGCGTGACGACATACGTCACCGCAACCACCGCGGAGACCGCAGCCGGCGCGATTTCCGTTGGGCCATCATTGTTTCGGAGATGGGAGGCGATCGCACCGGCCATCAACAGCACCAGCCCACCCCCGGCGGCCACGCCGATCGACGGGTAGGCGAGACCCAGCAGTACGCCGCCGCCGGCGGCGAGCTCGAGCGCACCGATCCCGCGATATGCGGCTGTCGAAAACCCGAGATGCTCGGCACGCTTGCGCATCGAAGCGACCGCCAGCAGTTTGCCCGCTCCGAAGGACGCGAATTCCACCGCGAGCAGGCCCGCGAGCACCATCGACGCGATCCTCATTGCTGCACCTCGAATTTCCAGTCGATCGCGTACCGGCCGAGTGTCGCCTCGGCCGTAGTCCGGTCGGTCTCGGGAGCGACCGTGACGGTAGCGAGAATCGTTCCGTCGTCGACCACGGTGCTGATGCCGGCAATGCCGGAGATCGTGGCGAGCGCATCGAGCAGCTCACGGCGGGTCGCGTCCGCGCGCAGCCCGAGCTTGTAGGGTTTGCCGACATCGGTGACGGGCAGCGCGTCGAGGATCGTGACGGTTCTGGGCGCGGCCGCGCGTTCGCATACGCGCTCGGCGGCCCACGCCACCAGTTCCTCCTCGGTGACATCGGTACCGGAGGTGACGACGTAGGCGACCGGAACCTCACCGGCGTGCGCGTCCGGTCTGCCCACCGCTGCGGCCGCGCTGACCCGCGGGTGGCTCAGCAACGCGTCCTCGATGATCGCCGGATCGATATTGTGCCCGCCACGGATGATGAGATCCTTTGCGCGACCGTGCAAATGAATGAATCCGTCGTCATCGAGGTGAGCCAGATCTCCGGTGCTGAGCCAGCCGTCGACCACGGTGCCCAGTACATCCAGATGATGGCCGCGTTCGTCATGGCCGGTCACATACCCGGCGAAAACCGTGGGCCCGCTGATCACCAGCACACCGGTCTCCCCCACCGGCAGCCGCTGCCACGGCCCGTCCTCGGCGGTACGGACGACCCCGACCTGCTGATAGGGCATGCGCTGCCCGACCGCGCCGGGTCGCGGCAGGTCGGGGAAGCTGCGCGCGGTCGCGCAGGTGGCTTCGGTGAGTCCGTAGCCCTCGACCAGGGTCACCCCGGTATGGCGCTGGAAGTTCTCCCGCACCGCAGGTGGCAATGGCGAAGCTCCGACCATCGCGTAGCGCAGGCTCGAGATATCGGCGTCCACGCGACATTGCGACAGCACCGCGTACACCGTCGGCACCGCGCTCATCGCGGCGATTCCGTAGTGCGCCACTATCTTCCAGAACTGCCCGTACAACGCGATATCCCGGTAACCCAGCGGACCGGCCCACACCACCGGCTGTCCGCGGAACAGCGGCGCGAGCAGGGTGACGACCAACGCGTTGACGTGGAACAGCGGCAGCGCGGCGAAGATCGCCGATTCCTCGTCGAGCAGGGAGTTGGCGGCGATCATCCATGCGTTGGCGACCTCACCGGAGTGACGGTGCGCCGCCAGCTTCGGCACACCGGTCGTCCCGCCGGTATGGAACAACGCCGCCAGGTCCGCGGCCGCCGGTGGCTCTCCGCGAAACCCGGTCGAATCATGTGCGGCGGCAAGAACATCGAGGTAGCCGATCAGCAGATCCCCGATGGCGGGCAGGAGCGGAGCAGGATCGGGGGCGGCCGTCGGACGCAAGACCAGCAAAGCATCCACGAGTCCCTGGGCAGCCAGCTCGCTTGCCGCGGACCAGGTATCGGGTGCCAGTTCCGGGCCGGCGCAGATCAGGACCCGGGCTCCCGAACGGCGCAGCAGCTCGGCGATGTGGTGGGGTGACAGGCCGCCGTTGATCGGCGCGGCGATGCCCGCCAGCTGCGCGGCGAGGGTGGCGGGGATCAACTGTGCACAGTTGGGCGCGATGAGCGCGACCGCGTCGGTGCGGCGCACTCCCAGCTCGTGCAGCAGGTTGGCATACCGATGGACGTCAGCGAGCAGTTCGGAGTAGGTGCGCCGCAACGGCTCTCGCCAATGCTCCGCGTCCGGCAGCACGGTCACCGCGGTCCTTTCGGGCCATCGTGTCGCCGCGCGGGTCAGCAGGTCGTAGGTGGTTTCGGGTAGCCCGCGTGCCGCCAACGGCACGGCTTCGATGGCCGTGAGGTCTTCCGGCCCGGCATAGCGGGGCCAGAGCAGTTCCTCGGCCGAGGTCGCGATTACCGATTGGTCGGTCATCGGGCGTACCTCACGATCGTGTGCTGACGGCCCAGGTCGATGGCGCCGTCGTCGGTTGCGATCGCCGCCTCGACCACGTCGCCCTCCTTCAGATACTTCGGATTCTTGGCCTGGCCCTGGAAGAACAACCTCCACTTGACCTTCGGCGGTAGCAGCGAGCCGATGATTTCCGCCGCCTTCGGTGGCGCGCTGATGGCGGTACCGACGGGAGTGCCGGTCAGCAACAGGTCTCCGACATCCATCCGCTGAAAACGAGTCAGCGCCCGCAGGGTCTCCAACGGCCGATAGATCATGTCCGCGACGGTCATGTCCTGCCGGAGCTGGCCGTTGACCCACAGCCGCAGCCGCAGATCCTCGAACCGCTTCAGCTCATCGGCGTCCAGCAGCACCAGCTCCGGTCCGACCGGAGTGAAGGTCGGGTACGATTTACCCTCGTAGAACTGGGTTTTCGGCAATTGCACGTCGCGCGCCGAAACATCGTTCGTCACAACCAAACCCGCGACGAACTCCGCCACATTCTCCGTCGTGACCTGCGCGCCCACCGGCATGTCGCGGCCGAAGACGAGGCCGATCTCCACTTCGTAATCGAGCAGACGCACGTGTGCGGGCCGCACGATGTCGTCGTGGGGTCCGCTGATCGATCCGGAAGCCTTGCGGAAGAACGTCAACGGTACCGTCTCGGGGTCCATGCCCGAGTCCTTCACGTGGGAGACGAAATTCGTCATCTGCGCCACGACGCGGCATGGCGCGGTCACCGGCGAGATCAGCGAAAGACTCTCCACCGGGACGGCTTCCGCGCTGGAGGCTGCGGTGCGGATCGCCGCACGGTCGGCCAACAGCTCCCCGGTGGTCGTCGCGACCGTGTCGATGCGAGCCGCGCCCGCAGGTGTTCGCACCCACCAGGCATCGGCGGTGCGGAGGACGGATATGGTCATGAACCGGCTACTTTCAACAGGCCGCGCAGGCGGCGAAGATCGAATTCGTTGTCCCCGCGCAACGCTCCGGCGATCGCGCGCAACTCGCGCAGCGATTCGGCGCCGGGCTTGATGCCGAGGAAGTCCTTGGTCGCCGGCGGACCCCACTGCACCAGGCCGGAAGCACTCATCGGCGCCCACCCCGGCTCGAGGGTGCAGTCGAACATGTCGCCGTCGCTGAAGTGCTCGACCAGGAAGCCGTCGGGATCGCGCCAGTAATCGAAGATCTGACTGCCCTGAATATGGCGCCCTATCCCCCACGATCGGCGATAGCCCTGCTCACGCAGGTATTCACCACCGGCCGCGAGCGCATCGATGTCGGCGACCTGATACGCCGAGTGCAGGTAGCGGTTCGACGGTCCCAATGTCAGCGCCAGTGTGTGGTGATCCGCGGGTACCGAACCGCGGTCGCAGCGGATGAAGCTCATGACCGGACCGCGGTCACGCTGACCCGGGTAATAGAGGAAGTCGCTGACGATCAGACCCAGATTCTCCAGATACCAATCGAGAGCCTCCCGATATCGCGTCGTCTGGACCACCACGTGACCGAGCCGCCGCACGCGCGCCGGCACCCGAGGCGGCCGCTGGGTGTCGTTGACGCGCGGCACCTCATGCCCGACATTGAGCAGGCGCGGCCGCTGGGCGGGCAGCGCCTCCAGTTCGTGGGTATCGGCGACAACCCGCACACGCAAGCGGCTCGGGTCCACGAGATCAACGGTCGACCCGCCCAACGACTCCGGCAGCGCCGCCACGGCTCGCGCATCGGTCGCTTCCGCGAGACGCAGCAGGTCGGTGGAATCAGCGGCATAGAAGGCCGGACCGACGAAACGCGAACGCCCGCCACGGCGGATGAGGACGCAGGGCGAGCCAGGGTCGGTTCCGCGGAGTTGCACCTCGTCGGCCGTCCGCATCGCGGTCACGAAGCCGAAAGCGTGGGCGAAGGTTTCCGCCGCATCCAGATCGGGCTTCTCGAACTCCAGCCAGGCCAGGTCGAGCACCTTGATCACGGGATTGCGCGCACGTCCGGGGTGCTCTCCCGCCAGCGCGCCATGCTCGCTGTGCAACCCGGTGTGCGCATCGTGATGGCCGTTCATCGACCACCCCCTTCCATGTACTGACGGTATCGTCACTTACGAGAGAGACGTCAGTCAAGAGAAACTGACGATTTCTTCAAAATTGAGCGGAAAGGCTATGATGCGGGCACGTACGCCAGAGAGGTGAATCGATGACCGCAGGCAACGGCTCGGCGCCCAACCGCCTCGAACGCCGCAAGGCACGCACCCGTGCCGCACTGGTCGCGGCGGCACAATCCCTACTGGCCGAGGGCAAGCTCAACGTGCCGATCCTCGAGATCACCCAGGCCGCCGACGTCGGGATGGGATCGTTCTACAACCATTTCTCCAGCCGCGAGGAACTGTTCCGAACCGCCATCGAGGAGGCGCTCGATCACCACGGCGCACTCCTGGACCTGTTGTGCGAAGGCGTGGAAGATCCAGCCCAGGTCTTCGCGCAAAGCTTTCGCCTCACCGGCCGCCTGCACCGCCGGCTCCCCACCCTCAGCAAGGTCCTTCTCAACGACGGACTCAACCTCGCGAGCTCGAACAAGGGTCTCGCTCCCCGCGCCCGGCGTGACATCGAGGCCGCGGCCAGCGCCGGGCGCTTCGACGTTCGAGACCCGGAGCTGGCCATGACCGTCGTCGCCGGCGCCGCAATATGCCTCGGGCAGCTGCTTCACACCCACCCCGAACGCGACGACGCCGAGGCCGCCGATCAAGTAGCCGAGGACCTCCTGCGGATGTTCGGCCTCCCGCCCGAGGAAGCTCGTGAAATCTGCCGACGCCCCTTACCCGCACTGGATCAACCACTCGGCAACTCGGCTGCCTAGACCCGAACCCGAGGAGCGTGAGCGGACCGCAATCGGAAAACGCCACCGCATCAGCGAGCAGTCCCTCGCATTGGGGCGGGAATGCGGCGTCTACTCCAAGCCCTCGGCCGGCGTGCTCGACGGCGGAGTCTTGCGTACCCGGCGAATGCCGGAGCGTAGAAAGGCGCCGCCAGCGACACGCTGCCCGGCGCGGGTGCCCTGTGGTCTCGGCTCGCGGCAAGGTCGTCGCGAAGGTGCGAACGCGAGTGCACACGTCGTCCTCGGCTGTGATGGCGCCAACGGATTCACCCGCGACGCGGTCGACGTCCAGTTGGTCGGCTCCGAGCGATCACCACCAGCGCGTTGCGTGCGGGTGCTGCGTCCAGCCGATCGGTTTCACGGCAGTACGCTCTAGCCACCCGGCGTTTCCGCGGTGGTGGCGCCGCACTGCCGGTCGGATGTGTCTCTTTCATCGGCGCCGCGCATGTTGTCTTCGTGCGCACCGCTATGAAAGCAAGCGCGCGCAGCCTAATCATCCTGTCGAGATCGAGGTATCCGCTATCTGCACATAAAGAGGCCGCCGAATGATCTTGACATTATGGATATACACAGTGCGATTATTGCCGATTTCCAGGCTCGAGCAATTGTGGACATCCATCATAGTTTCCGCAGGCGCCCATTGGATGAGCCAAATCAGGACGAGTGGCGAGTACCCGCCGGATCGATGTGTTGTGATCAATCAGTCCCGAAACCGGGGCGTGTCAGATGGAACAACCAAGGATCAGTGTATGAAATCCCAAATTATCCGTCCGCTCGTAGTCGCCGGGCTCGCATTGTCCGTCGTTTCCCTGGGGGGCGGCATGGCGTCGGCGGAGAGCGACGGCGTAACCATTGCGGACGCCGTCAACCCGGTCGCGGGCTCCGTGGAGCTTTGTGTCCCGGTCCCCCTCGGCCCGGTAGAGTTCAGCCTGTGTCTGTAACCGGCTGATGTGAGTCCTGTGCGGCGGTGGCGTGGAGATTCGTCACCGCCGCCCGGGGTCGATGTGCTGCTATTCCGCTGGAAGCCGAGCGGAATACGAACCCAGCCTAGAATGACGGTTCCCTTCACGGCAGGCACACGGTAATAGCGGCCCATTGCCACACGCCGGCCCTGGCGAGGATTGTTAGATTCTCCAAAATCGCCGGGCATCCCTGCTCTGTTGTCACAAGCTCAGAGCCGGATGTGAGCGCCCGGTCTCGCGGTAGCGTGGGGCCCTGCCCAATGGCTTGTGGGTAGGAAAGGAATTACCATGCCTGTCGTAACCTCTTCCGAACCGTTTCTGACCTCCTCGGGTCGGCCGGTGTCAAGTCCGTTGAAGGATGTACGGACCGTTTCCCGACAAATGGTCGGACATTTCATCGAGAACGTCGTGCCGTGTGCGACATTGCCTGGCGAAGCGCTGAACGGCGATGTTACTACCATTACGAGGGTATGTTTGGAGCTAACCAGGAGTATGCTCGACGGCCGTGATCTTCCAGGCCGCACCGAGCGGGTGCAGGCCGCAGCGGAGGGGTGGGCGCGGGAAGGAATCCCGATCGATACCATCCAGCATGCTATACACGAAGGTTTCAAGCTCGGATTCGACCTCATTCTGGCGAATGGCACCACTCATGATCATGCGACCATGGCAGGGGTCGCGCGACGTTTGATGGACGCTCTGGACATGATCACCTCGGCTGTGTCTGTCGCTTATGTCCGCGAACTGCGTTCGGTGGTCAGCGAGCACCACACCGCGGTTCATACCTTGACTTCGGCACTGCTGGGCGGACAGAGCACCTCTACGATGGTCCGCGAATGCGGTATCGAACTGGCCGATCACTATCATGTCGTCGCGCTGGACCTTCCGCCGCATCCAGAAGAGCTCGATTCCGCGCTCGACGCGAATGTGGTTGCCCGCCGAAAATTGCGGCGGGTTCAGGCAGAGCTGGCCAACCGGTGCGATGGCAAGGTCCTGTCTCTGTTGAGTGTCGACGGCGGCACACTCCTGCTACCCAGCCCAGACTTCTCCGACGCGGATCTCGACCAATTGATCGCGCGACTGTCCGATGCGGCACAGGTACCGGTCAGAGCTGTAGCGATGACCTCACCGCCATCGGAGATCCCGCAGGTCGCCGAGCAAGTTCATGAGCTCGTCGAAATCGCCCATCGGCTGCGCGGTGCAAGCAAAGTATACCGTCCGCACGAATTGGCATTCGAGTATCAATTGACCCGGCCCGGACCCGCGCGCGACTATCTGAGTTCAGTGCTCGATTCCCTCGAAGCCCATCCGGAACTGCTGCGGACGCTGCAAGTGCATATGGAAACCAATATGCAGCGCAACCGTTCGGCCAGAAGACTCCATGTGCACACGAATACCGTCGATTACCGGCTGAAGCGAATCAGGCAGATCACAGGATTCGACCCTACCGATCTCACCGGCCTATGCCACCTGAGAGCGGCATTGTTGATTCGCGCGCACCGCTGGCCACGCTCACGGCCCGCCGATTCCACAATTGGCAACCCATCGCACACATGTTGAGCGAGCCGACATTCCCGCAGTGATCAGCGCGGTACGCTGGCCGCTTTATCGCGTCCCGGTGAGCAGGATGGGCACGCGCTGGCGGTCGCTGCCGTGCCTGTACCGGCCACCTCGCCGGTCGTGACATCAGAGTCCATGTGCCGACTGCTTGGTTCGGATCCAGACCGTTGTGATGGTCGCCCCGTCAGGCTGGGTCAAGGGACATGGGATAAACGGTAGGGCCTCTCTTGATTTTGATTTCCTGGTTCTGCACGAAGCCGAGGTGTTCGTAGAACGGTCGGTTCTTCGGGTGAGTGGCGATGAGGAAGCAGGTGTCGTTGGTGTCGGCGAGCCGTGTTCTGATCAGTTGCGTAGCGTGGTTCTGCCCGCGGGCCGCAGGGAGAGTTCCGATCGCCGCGAGGTAGAAATGCGGTTCGGCGGGTCTGGCATTGCCCATCTGTGCCGCTGCGGCCAGTGCGCGAGGTATGGCCGTGCCGAGAGTCTTGATGAGAGTCCGTGGCTCGAGCGGGGGCGAGGCTGTGGTGGGCGTCTCCCACAGAGCGACGGCGACCATGCGGTTGGAGTGGTCACGAGCTACGTCCACGATGCCGTCGCGGTGCCGTGATCTCACGCGCCATGCCCAAAAGTGCGGCAGGTGCCTACGGCGTCGATCAGCGTTGGGCCAGAAGTACGTCATGAGCGGGTCGTCGGCGAAAGCGGTGGCAAGTACCGCGGCTGCGGCCGGGACGTCCGGGCCGTTCGGGTCGGCGTCGTCACTGTTCACGAATGACTCCTGTCCTGTACGACGCCGCTGAGCGTAGCGCCCGGTCGGCTGAACTGGTTTCCGTCGAGATCGCGACCTCGGGACGGTCGCGTTCCGCCGGAGCGTCGCCGCCTGTCGTGTTGCGGTATGCCGCGAACGGCCCGCCCTGTCGCTGCTGCCGGATGTATGACCTCCATGACCGCCGGGTAGGAGGAATGTCGGCTCAGGTGCTGAGCCAGGCGTTGACCTCATCGAGATCACCGGTGACGATGCGGGCTCCGTCGGTTTTGTCGAGCAGATGCCACACGGCCGGTTCGCGGCACGCACCGCCCACGGGCGCGAGCCGATACCCCAGGCGGGCTGCGCGAGCGGCCACCATCGGCACCGGGTTGTCAGCTGTCTCGAATTCCGGCATCATACGAACCCCTTTGGAGCGTCGACAGATTCAACAAACCATCAGCAACTCGCACGCGCCAGGATAGAGGTACGGCAACCGCAGCAACGCGCGTTGTGATAAATCGCGGTTAACTCTCCTTGTGCCCTGACTGCCGCGTGACCGCGGCTCATCATGGATCGGTACGTGACCAAGACCCACCTCGGTGGCCCGGGATTCTATTGGTGCAGCTGGTTTCCGCCGTCGATGACGACTTCGACTACCGGACTTGCTCTGTTGCGCCCGCTGAGTAGGCCGAAGACATTGATGGCGAGTCACTCGATGACCCCTCGTTCAGGCGGGGCAGCCGCAGCGGGTGTCACAGGAGGATGACGGTGCGCTCGCCGGGTGCGTCGTGATGGGCCCAGGCCGCCTCGACCTGGTCGAGCGGGAACGGTTGCGGGCGCACGGTCATACCGCCCGCGGCGATCGCACCGACGAGCTCGGAGAACTCCCGCTGCATGATCTGTGTGTCCACTGCGCCGAAGCCGCTGCCCAGGATGCGGAAGGCGTTGGAGCGCAGGGCATGTCCGGATAACGTGATCGCGTCTCCGCCCATGCCGCCGATCTGCACCCAGTCGAGCAGGCGGGTGTGCTGGGTGCGCGCTCCGAGGACGGCACGCATGGCGAGTTCGGTGGGAGACCCCCACACATAGTCGAGGACCACGTCGACTTCGGCGGCGGCCTCAGCGAGCGCGGCCGCGGTGGCCTCCTCGTCGGGGACGAGCTGAACGACGGCGTCCGCGCCCTCGCCGGCGAGTTCGTCGAGGCGGCTGCGGTTGCGTCCGGCGGCGACCACCCGCCCCGCGCCGAGATGCTTGGCGACCTTGACGGCCATCGAGCCGGCGTTGCCGGTCGCGCCGTGCACCAGGACCGACTGACCGGCCCGGAACGGGACGCGGGTGCGCAGCGCGACCCAAGAGGACAGGGCAGGATTCATGGTGGCGACCAGGAGCGCGGGATCGGCTCCGTCCGGCACCGGGATGACGGCGGCCGGATCGATGACGATGCGCTCGGCCAGGCTGCCCGCGCCCATGACCATGACGTAGCCGAGGCCGCCGTCCGCCCGGCGGACGACGGCGTCCGCACCCGCCAGAGCGGGCAGCCTCGTAGGACTCGTGTAGTGCTTGCCGGCGGCGATGCCGCGCGTGGCGGGGTGCACGCCGACGGCGAGAACGTCCACGACCTCCTGGCCGGGGCCGGCTTCGGGGGCAGGGATGGAACGGAAGTGTGGCGGCTCGTCGAATGACTCGACGAGCGCGGCGTTGATCATCGACATGCGCGTTTACTTCCTTTCTGGCGCACGGCACCGGTAAGATACGATTCTGTTTCTTATCTCCCAGCGTAGGGCCGTAGGTTAAGATACGCAAGCGGATCTAAAGATATGGCGCGATACTACGGAGATGAACAGATGGAGGTAGCGGCGAGCGAGCGGCGTTCGGAAGCCACTCCCACCCGGCGCAGGGGCACCGCCCTGGAGAACGCGATCACCGACGCCGCCTGGGCAGTGCTCGTCGAGCAGGGCTACCACGGCTTCACCTACGAGGCGATCGCAGCACGCGCCGGAACCAGCAAACCAGTGCTCTACCGGCGCTGGACGCGGCGCGAGGACCTCCTCATCGCCACGCTCGCCCGACACTGGCGTCCACTCGACGTTCCCGACACCGGCAGCCTGCGCCAGGACGCCCTCACCCTCCTGCGCGCGGTCAACGCCGAGCGGGCCCGCACGGTGATACTCCTGCGCGTCCAGCTCGCGGACTACTTCCGCGAGACCGGCACCAGCTTCAGCGACCTGCGCAGCCGCCTCCGCCCCGAAACCCGGACATCCCCTTTCACGACACTCGTCGGCCGCGCCGTCGAGCGCGGCGAACTTACGGATGTACCGCGACCCGAACGAGTAATGAACCTGCCGTTCGACCTGGTGCGCCACGACATGCTGATGACCATGGAAGCGGTACCGGACGAGGCGATCGTCGAGATCGTGGATACGGTGTGGCTGCCCCTGCTCGGCCTATCCTCCCACGACCAACACTGAGCTTCGCGATGACGCCCGCACCAAATCGGACGATGGTCTCCGCTGTCAGCCCTGAGTGTCTTTCCTATTGCAGATCACCCCACCTCCATTGCTCGGCGCGAGCGCCGTCTGGCTCTCGGCCGAAGCGGAACTGATCTGCTCGACCTGTTCGTGAGTGGAGGAAGATATCGAAAAGGCCGCTCGCGGGGAGCCGATTGGACAGCGTGTTCGCTTGGTCGTCCGCGCCGAGCTTCCGCAACTCTGCCAGCAGGCCGGCCACCGCCTGCGGTTTGTCGAGGGTGACGTGGGAGGCGGGATCGCGGGCGAGCAATGCCTGGACCTGCTGGCTCGCGCCATTTTTCCGCAGCTCCCGAAGCAACCAAGCCACCACGACCGGGTCGTCATGGGCAGTGTGCGGGGCCGCCCGTGCGGCCAGCGCTTGGAGCCGGCGGTCTGCCTCTGGCTGTGCCCACAGTTGCTTGACCAGCGCGACCGGGTTGTCATGGGCGGCGTAGGCGGCTGCCCGGACAGCCAGTGTCCGGACTTGGTCGGCGGCGCCGAGGTCTCGCAGCTCTGCCAGCAGATCGGCCACCGCCTCCGGTTTGTCGAGGGTGACGTGGGAGGCGGGATCGCGGGCGAGCAATGCCTGGACCTGCTGGCTCGCGCCATTTTTCCGCAGCTCCCGAAGCAACCAAGCCACTACGACCGGGTCGTCATGGGCAGTGTATGGGGCTGCCCGTGCGACCAGGGCCTGGACCTGGTCGTCCACACGGATCGCGCACAGCTCCTCCACCAGAGCGGCCACCCCGCGCGCGTCGTCGAGGGTGACGTGGGAGGCGGGATCGCGAGCTGACAGTGCCCGGATCTGGTCGTCCGCGCGCAGCGCTCGCAATTCCCGCAGCAGATCGGCTACCGCCCGCGGTTTGTCGAGGGTGACGTGGACGGCGGGATTACGGGACAGCAGTGCCTGGACCTGGTCGCTCGTGCCGAGGTCCCTCAACTCTCGCAGCGTCCGTAACAGGCTGGCTATCGCGCCCGCGTCGCCGTCGGCGGTGTTGGCGGCGGCCCATGCTGCCAGTGTGTGGATTTGGTCGTCCACACCTGACCTTCTCAGTTCCCATAGCAGCCTGGCCACCGCGGCCGTGCCCCCGCGAACGGCGTGGGCGGCAGCTCGTGCTGCCAGTGCTCGAGCCTGGTCGTCCGCGCCGGATTTCTGCAGCTCCCGCAGTAGCCTGGCCACCGCCCACGAGTCGTCGAGGGCAGCGTGAGTGGCTGCCCGCACAGCCAGTGTCCGGACTTGGTCGTCCGTGCGGAGCTCTCGCAGCATCCGCAGCAGATCGGCCACCGCGGCCGGATGGTCGAGGGCGACGAGGGCGGCGGGATCACGGGCAACCAGTGTCTGGACCTGACCGTCCGCACGGAGCGTTCGTAACGTCCGCAGCAGGTCGGCTACCGCAGCCGGGTTGTCGAGCGGGACATGGGCGGTGGCCCGCGCGGCCAGTGTCCGGGCCTGGTCGGCGGCGCCGAGCTGTCGCAGTTCCCGCAGCAGCTTCGCCACCGCGACCGCCTCGTTCACGGCGGCGTGCGCGGCAGCCCAATCGGCGGGCTGCGAGTCGTCGGGGAACACTGTGTGGAGGCGGGTGACGAGCAGGGCGGCAGCGGTGGAGAGACCCTGGGCGGCAGCGTTTTTCCATAGTTGGGCAGCGTCGCGGTACAGGCCCCGCGCCCAAGCGGCTTGCGCGAGCGCGTGTTGGTCGTCGGGGCGGGAGTGGACGGCGGCGGCTTCCCAGAACCCTATGGGCGGGATTGTGTTCGCACGTGCGCGGCGGCCGTATTGATCGAGGTAGTCGGCGAGCTGATAAACCGGTGCGCCCGTTTCGCCGCGCCGGGCGGCGGTGTGGTCGGTGCGTGAGGGTAACGGGCGGTCACGGATCGGGGTGATCGGTCCGCGTGCGCCCTTGCATGATTCGGCGACCTCGGCCAGGACGAGTTCGAACCAGTTCTCTGCCAGCCCGTCCCAGGAGCTGTCGCTCATGCGTGCGGCCGCCGCATCGTGTAACAGCGTGTGAGGCAGGATGTTTCGGTGGCCCAGACGCACGGCGTCCATCGCGACCTCGATCACCGCCCGCGTCGCCGGTGTCGCGGACTCGTAACGGGCGATCAGCTCCGGTCCGCCGGCCAGGTACTGAGCAATCTGCCCGCCCTCGGCGTGCTCACATGCCTCGCTCAACCGGGGATCGGTAGCGGCCGCGCGCATCGCCGCCAAGTCCTCGCCGGCGAAGTTCTCGGGCACCCGAATCAGGCTGTTCGCGAGCAGCTTCGCCACCTGTGAGGTGTGATCGCGACACAGCGTATGGCAATGGTCGCCCCAGAGGGTGCCCAATACCAGTACCGGAGCCCGTAGCGGGTCCGCCAGCAACTCCCGCAGCCGCCGCGCTAGTCGCTGCGGGTCGCCGGAGACGTGATGGCCGAGATAATTCTGAGTTTCGTTCAGCCACACCACCGTACGCGGGCCCACACTCTCGAACGCCTGTATCGCCTCGGGGTCTGCGGATTCATCCGGATGCCACCACCGCCATCCGCCGTCATTCCGCAATGACGCCAACGCTTCCCACAATGCTCGGGTCTTACCCGTCGAGGATCCTGCTACCAGCACCGCCATGCCACTGCGACCACATCGCGCGGCCTCGACGCGTTCCCCCAACTCGTCGTCATGGCCGCGACGGACATACGGTGGCAACAAGGCGCACTCCCGCGCCGGATCAACAGTGATCGACCGATGCACATCGACCCCGACCCCGAACGGGTCGCCGACCTCCGCGAGGTCCTGCCCTCGAGGTGGCATCCCCATAACCCGCCCGGTCTCGGCTCCCCGCCGCGCGGTGGACGTGTGCTCGGTGACCCACTCCGCGAACGAAGGCGCCTTCTCCCCGTCTTGCCACAACCGCCGCCAGTATCCGGCGTCGAACCGGTTCGAGTCGATGCGCTTGTGCTTGGCCTCGGCGATGCGCCGACAGGCCCGCACATATTTCGACACTGATACTTCGAACACGTTCTTGCCGTCCTCGATATTGCGGACGGTGTTCTCCGAAAGGCGCTCATCTGCGAGACCGCCTTCAGACACCTTGGCCAGCTCACTGATTCCCGCGTCCACACTGCGACGCAACGCAATGAGTTCGCGAGCGAGCCGCCGGTTTCCTCGGTCGGCGCCACCGATGCGGGTGCTGGTCATCGAAACCATCATCACCGAACGACTCCCTTCATGGGTGGCTATGGCGCAGCCGCGACGATGATTGCGACCGCTGCCGCAGTCAGCACGATCACGCACACTACGAACCGCCACATCGCCGCTGAATCATCCATCGCCTTGCGAACCGTCTGCCCAAGTTGGCTCCACATCCCCGTCATCGCCGCTCTCCATTCCCTGTGATGCCGGTAGTGAGACCCACTGCAACACACCTCGATCACCAGGTCACGGGCCTTGCAGAACTCTGCGGCACATTGCGGAGAACCGAGACAGCTCGAGAGTGTGGCCACGGCCCAGGGGGTACGCGTGTAGGCACCTCCGGTCCGACTCACCGTTGCACGGGACAACCTGTGGAGCCTGACGTTGTACCTACCCGATACCGGCCGTCTACCGATGCGACAACTGCTCTGCTACGGCAAATTCGATTCGTCGAACGAATCTGTGCCCTTGCATTCGAGGAAGCGGGTGAGTGCGCAATTCGTGACGAGTGATACAGCGAACGAAAATATCGGCAGGAGAAGAATTTGGACACCGCCAGGCACTTTGCAGCTGTCGGAATCGCCACTCTGGCACTGTGCATGGGTGTAGGTACGGCACATGCGGGCACAGGGCCGTTCACTGCGGCTGGACCGTACCCGTCACAACCATACTGCGATAAAGCTCGTCAAATACAAGCCAAAAGCGGGTGGGAAGTGGGACTGAACTGCTTTTTCGACGACTACAACGGACAGGGCTGGTATTTCATGCAACGGCCCGCGTGACCCTTGTCGACAGCGCACAGAACTCGGGACGTCCTGTGCATTCAAAATTGTATTGCGGTGACCACCCGCAGCATTGGAAACTGTGTTTATGCGGCCTGGGCTCGCCACGGGATAGGCCGGTCACCCTACTGGACCCGGCCGTCCGGATCCACTGGTGCGGACGTCATTGCGAGAACCTGCACATGTCCCGGTCATCGGACCCATCCCGCCAACTCGGTGACGCGTCGGTCGTCCAATCCTGGTACAACGAGATCAAAGACTACAATTTCGACGATCCCGATTCGAACATGGCGGACTTCAGCGAAATCGGTCACTCCACCCAGGTAGTTTGGAAGGGCAGCAAAAAGATCGGAATTGGGGCCGCATGCAGCGGCTCCACCGCCTACGTCGTAGTCAACTATGCTCCCGCCGGCAACACGATGGGCCAATTCGCCGAGAACGTGGGCCGCCCGCGCTGACCACCGACGACTCCACCATACGACCCGGATTCGACCAGAGACGATTTCCGGGAACAGCGTCGGCGGCAGTGGCACAATGTAGATCTTCGTGGGTCGATGGTCGGCAACCACTGCCCACAGCCGGTGCGCGCACGATGCAACAGGCCGGTCAATACGTCCCGTTCTTTTCGCGACCGTACTGCTGGCCCGAGTCTTGCTGGTTCACGCGGGCCCGCATAGTCGGCTCGCATATCGCCGCCAGGATCACCTGTCCCACTGGGAAGGTGGTCCTGTGGCGTCAACGGATAGCGGCGGCCTGGACCGTGGCGTCGTTCGGGGATCCAGTGGTCCGATCAGACGAGGTGGCGGGCCCGGCTGACGCGTGTTCTCGACTGATTCGAGCTATTCCGACTGGCAATTGTGCCGATTCGAGATCTCGGTGGGGTGGTTAAGGTGTGGATCAATGACTGATCTGGCTGGAAAGACCGCTCTCGTCACCGGGGCGTCACGTGGTATCGGCCGAGCCATCGCCCAGCGGCTCGGCGAAGACGGTGCGCTGGTGGCTGTCCACTACGGCAGCAATGACCGCGCCGCGCAGGAAACCGTCGCCGCAGTCGAACAGGCAGGCGGGCAGGCTTTTCCGGTACGTGCGGACCTAACGGCCACCGACGGCGTGGACCAGCTGTTCAATGGTCTCGAGGGTCGGCCGTTGGACATCGTGGTGAACAACGCCGCCGTCGCCGTACCCGAGGCCACCATCGAGAAGGCTACCGTCGAACAATTCGATCGGCAGTTCGCGCTGAACGTGCGGGCGCCGTTCTTCGTGGTTCAGCGGGCCCTGCCGTTACTGCGCGACGGTGGTCGCATTATCAATATCTCCTCCGGTGTCACCTGGTTCGCCACGCCACAGATCGTGTACTCGATGACGAAGGGGGCGCTCAATGTGTTCGGCCGGTCGCTGGCGAATACCCTGGGGGAGCGCGGCATTACGGTGAACAACGTCTCGCCCGGAATTACCGATACCGACATGAATTCGTGGCTGCACGAATCCGACGAGGCCGCGGCGGGCGTTTCGGCGATGACCGCTCTCGGCAGAGTTGGCCGAGCGGCCGACATCGCAGACGCGGTCGCCTTTCTCGCTTCCCACGACGGCCGGTGGGTCACCGGTCAGACTCTCGAGGTGAACGGCGGCCTGTTCCTGGGCCCCAGGGCGCCGTGAATGCATTGCCGATCGTCTTCGCCCGCGGTTCCCGAGCCGGGGATGGCCGTGCGCTTCCGCAGTACCGGACTGCCCGCACGTGGGCCGACCGGTACCGTGCCGAGGGCGTGGCCGGGACGGCCGACGCAGCTCACGGCCGCATCACTGTCCGACAAGAACACCGGGCGCTGTGGTTCCACGAACCCTTCTCGACGTGCCGGTTGGCGCACGGTGACTATCTGCAGTCCCGTCGGTGAGGGCTGCCGCCCAAGGTGCTGACGCGTGAATTCGCTGTTCCAGCATGCGTTTTCGTGGTGTTTGGATAGCATTCGAGTGGTGGTCGGGCAACTACACCGGCTGGTGAGGGGTGCTGATGGAAGTGCGGGACGTCCGCCACTCGTATGGCAGACGGTCAGTATTGCGCGGCATCGATTTCGTGCTGCCGACGGGGGCGCTGGTCGGCATCGTCGGTGAGAACGGGTCGGGTAAGTCGACACTGTTGAAAGTTCTCTCCGGAGAGCTGCGACCGGACCGGGGCGTGGTTCGCCATCGCAGGCGGTTCGGCTATTGCCCGCAGCAGGTTGTTTTGAACGACGCGTTCACGGTCCGGCAGCACCTGGACTTGTTCGCCGCGGCCTACGCGATTCCGGATCTGCGGCGGGCCGAAGAGACGATGGAGATTCTGCGTTTCTCCGAGTACGCCGGCGAGCGGGTCGCGACGTTGAGCGGGGGCACCCGACAGAAGCTCAACCTGACCCTTGCGGTGATGCATGATCCGCAGGTTCTGCTGCTCGATGAGCCGTATCAAGGTTTCGATTGGGAGACGTATCTGCGTTTCTGGGAGCTGGTCGCGCAATTCCGTGACGATGGCGGGTCGGTGCTGGTCGTATCGCATCTGGCCTACGACACCGGCCGGTTCGATCAGGTGTGGCGGTTACGCGACGGCGTCCTACAGGGCCGAAAGGTAAGTCCGGATGAGTGAGAATGTACGGCTTTTCCTGGTCGCTACGCGCTACGGCCTGATCGAGCACGCCCGTAACCGCTTCGCCATGCTGTTGGTGGCCGTGTTCATCCCTGTCTTCGTGACGCTGGCCGGTCTGATCATCACCGACGCACAGGTACCGTTCCGGCTCCGCGGCACCGGTGTGGTCGTGCATGCCGCCGGCAATGAGCTGGCCCAGATCTCGGGTGCACTGACCGCGGTCTGTTTGATCATCGGGTTCATGACGTTCGCGGCGACCTTCAGCAGTGGAGCATTCGACCGGCGGTTGTGTATGGCCGGATACCCAAGGGTCGCTTTGGGTTCGGCGAAGGTCGCCTGTCTGGTGACGGCCTCGATGGCGGTCAGCGTCTATGCCACCGTGTCCATCTGCAGTTCTTGGTCGCCGCGGCAGCCGATCGTGCTCGCGGCGGCGCTGTTCTGCGATGCGATGACCTATGGGGCGCTCGGTGTCGCGCTCGGCACCATGCTGCGCCGAGAGGTGGAGGGCATGTTCGCGATCGCGATGATCAGCTGCTTCGACATGGTCGTGCAGAACCCGGTCGCCAGCATCGGAGCCGACAGCGATTTCGTGCGCTTGCTGCCTTCCTACGGAGCCATGCAGACTTCGACCGCGGCCGGTTTCTCCGACACGACACTTTTCGCGGGTCTGGCTCTCCAACTGGCTTGGTTCACCGCGAGCGTGCTGGTCGGGCTGGTCGCGTTCCATCTGCGGACCCGTTCGGCTCTCACCGCCACGACGCTGATCGGTGTGCCCGAACGGGCGGGCGAGCATTGAACCGGTGTCCGGCCAGATCATCGTGGTGATCGGGCCGGACACCGCCTCGACGACTACGGCACTGTGTGAGCCGGGTCGACAGCCAGGTGGTAGACGTCCCGGCGGAGGCGTTCCAAATCCGGTTCCGGCGCCTCGGTATCGGGGACTTGGGTGTGCCGATCGCTCTGCGGCACCGACAGCGCCATGCTCGTCATGCTTTCGTAGATCGCGACATACTTCCTCCTGAGGTCGGCCATACCGGGAAGCATGCGCAGCAGTGCGGGGAGGTAGCGGAGCACCGCGTCGAGCTGGGCGCGGTGCTCGGCGAGCTGGCGGCGCACCTGCTCGACGGCCTCGTCGCGAGTGCATCCCGTTTCGTGCCGGATGGCCCGGATCAGGTTGTAGGGCACTCCGTCAGCCTCATCCTGCTCGATTCCCACCAGGTCGTTCTCCACGAAGGCCACGAAGAAGGCGAGCTCCTCCAGCCGGCGGATCACGGGGTGGCGGCGCAACCTGGGCGGTACCTCATGGTCGTGGTGCACCTCCAATATCGCGATAGCTGTGTCGAACCCACTGGTCGACCTCCGCAGCGCCAGATAGTCAGCCGTGGAGGGGATGTAGCCGTCGAGGCGATGATTCGCTTCGCGTTCGGCTGCTTCGTACCATCGCTCCAAGTCGTCGAGGAACGCGGCCTGCCAGCGGCTGGTCCGGCCCGCCCGCAGTCGCGGCCACAAACTCGCCCAAGCCGTTTGGAGCGCGCCGTGCCGCCATGGGTTGTCGGGATCTTGGCGCAGTGTCGCGACCAGGCCACGGCGCAGCGCCGCGATGGCTTGCGGATCCGTCAACTGTGGATCCTCGAAAAGATCGTCCCACAGCAGGCAGAGCATGCCGAGGGCGACCGCGGTCTGTTCATGGGCCACATCCGTGGAAACAACTGCCGGTGCCACCGCTGCCATCAGGGCGAATGCTCCGACCCACCGGCGGTGGCGCAACTCGGCCTCGGAGGCGGCAAGACCGGTGTCCACCAACCAATTTCGCACCCATGCCATGACAGGCGGCGCAAGCCCGTCACCACGAGGCCGGGGTGGCTGTGTCGAGGACCGCGAGTCTGCGGTTCTGGCAGGTCGGCGGTCGAGTATCGACCGGGCGTAGGCGGTCATCGCGTGTCGGGCGCGTGGGTCGGCGGACAGGTCGGCGAGCTGCGCAACGGCCTCGTCGATGAATCCGTCGGCCACCGCTTGTGCTTCGGCCACAGCATCGGAGGCGACGACGAGCTCGCGGGCGCGGATGGCCTGCTCGCTCGTCATTCTGCCCTGGATCAGCCCGGCAAGACCGCGGTCGCGGGCGGCGGCGCGGATCACGGGCAGTGTGTAGATACCTTGGGGCAGATCGGCGTTGACGGTCTTGCCCATTTCTTCGGCGGTCGCAGTCAAATCCAGGATGTCGTCATACAGCTGGTAGGCCAGTCCGAAGTTGCGACCGAATTCCGCCAGCGCCTGTTCGTGCCGCTCGTCACGGCCGGCTTGCATCGCGCCGATTCGGCAGGCCAGCGAGAGGATCGCGGCGGTTTTGCCCTCGATCGAGTCCAGGTAGGACTGCTCGCTGCGCTCGGCGTTATAGAGGTCGGCGGCCTCGATCACCATGCCCGCGCACATCCGCTTGCCCGCGTTCGTTCCCGCGAGAGCTTCGCGCTTGCCGAGTTCGGCCAGTAGGTACGCACCCTCCATGGTCACCGAATCTCCGACCAGGACAGCCATGTGCGAGCCCCACACCGCATTGGTGCTCGGACGGCCTCGGCGCTCATAAGCATGATCGATGACATCGTCGTGGTAGAGCGAACCCAGATGCAGCAACTCCACCGCAGCCGCGGCGCGCACCGCCCGGTCGTCGGCCGGTGCCGCCGGATCGGCGAGTAAGTAATACGAAAGCAAGGTCAACGTGGGCCGGACCAGACGGCGAGACGTCTCGGGTCCGCCGCCGGTGAGTGCGGTCAGCTCCGGCCTGCCCGGGAACCGGATCGGTTCGAGAACCTCGAGAACCCGCTCCAGATCCGCCGCCAGGTGCGGGAAGACAGCGGAATCGATTTCACTGGGCATACACGCGCTCCTGGTCTCGTACATCGCTCATCCACAACCCCGTCGATCAAGAGCATTTCATCACCTCACCGCGAAAAATGTTGGCGGAACGAAGGTTTGACCGGTTCGGCCCAAGTGATCGGCCGACAAACCCCTCATCCACAACGGACTGATTCGCCACGAGTAGAGGACCGGCTTCGGTTTCAGGCCAACGCCGGTCGGCGTGGCGATTGTCGGGAGTAGTAGTGCTCCGCGTTCACGAGCCGGCACGCAGGATCGACTGCACCGTCGCCGTAACCGCTCCGGCCGCCTGCTTCTGCGAGATGCGCCCGGTCCGAACCTCCTCGGCCGCCCCCTGCAGGATGTAGTGCACCATGCCGACCATCCAGGTAATCGAGAGGTCGGTGCGGAACACGCCCTGACGGCGGCCGCGGCGGATGAGATTCTCGACGCGGTTGGCGGCGCCGCCGTGCAGCTCGCGGATCCGCTCGGCGGACAGGCTTTCCTGGGCCGCTGTGAGCAGGGCCGCCGATTCGGCGACCAGCGACCAGCTCACCGCGAGCAGGCGATCCATCGCCGCGCGCGCATCACCGTCCAGATCCACGGCGGACAACACCTCCTCGCCGTCGCGCAGCGCCGCCACCAGCGCCGCCTCCACCAGCTCGGCCCGGTTCGGGAAGTGCCCGTACAGCGTCATCCTGCCGACCCCGGCGGCCTTGACGATGTCGTCGATGCTGGCCTGCGGATTGCTGCTCCAGGTGGTGCGCGCCGCGGCGACGATGCGGGCGATGCTGCGTTCGGCATCGGCCCGGCGGCGCGGGCGCTCCTCGGTGGTCGGCATGGCACCACTCTAGCTCGTACTGGAATGTACGTGTTACCGTCGGAGTTGCATGTCGTACGCGCAAGTACGAATTAGCTCCCGGGAGTATCCGATGACACAGCAAGAGTTCGAACGGACGTCGGAGGCGGCACACCCCCAGCGGTGGCGCATCCTCGGCTTCCTCGGCATCGCCCAACTGATGCTGATCCTGGACGTCACCGTCGTGGCAATCGCCCTGCCGCACATGGAAACCGACCTCGGCCTCAGCCGCGCGGCGGTGACCTGGACGGTGAGCGCCTACACGCTGGCGTTCGGCGGCCTGATGCTGCTCGGCGGCCGTATCGCGGATCTGATCGGGGCCAAACGCGTGGTGCTCGCCGGGCTGGGGCTCTTCACGACGGCGTCGCTGGTCACCGGGCTCAGCGGGAGCGCCGAGGTGCTGCTGGCGGGCCGCGTCGCACAGGGCGTCGGGGCGGCGATGCTGTCACCGGCGGCTCTGTCGCTGGTGGTGTCGCTGTTCAGCGGTGACGAGCGGAACCGGGCGCTGGGCGTGTGGTCGGCGCTCGGCGGTGGCGGTGCGGCGTTGGGTGTGCTGCTGGGTGGCCTTCTCACCGCAGGCCCAGGGTGGCCGTGGGTATTCCATGTCAATGTCCCGATCGGCCTCGTGATCCTGGTGGCGCTCACGGTGCTGTTGCCACTCCGGGCCGCGGCGGTCCCCCGGCCCCGCCTGGATGTGCTCGGCGCGCTGCTGGTGACCGCCTCGACAGGTGCGGTGATCTACGCACTGATTTCGGCAGGCGACCGTGGGTGGCTGACCGTGGACACCGGATTGCCCGTGTTACTCGGTATTCTCGGCTACCTGGCTTTCGTGGTCCGGCAGCGGACGGTGGCGTCGCCGCTGATGGATGTGCGACTGCTGGTGCGCCGGCCGGTGGCCACCGGGGCCTTCCTCGTCGCGATGGCGACAGCGCTGATGATCGCGGTGTTCTTCTTGGGCACCTTCTATTTCCAACAGGTATTGAGCTACGGCCCGCTGCGGACCGGGTTGCTGTTCCTACCCGTCGCCCTGTCGACCATGGTCGGCGCGAACCTCACCGGCCGGGCGCTCGCCCGGTTCGGCGCACGTGCCCTGGCAGTGGCCGGGCTGCTCGTCGCCGCGCTCGGCATGGCGGTGCCCACCGTCTCGCTCGACACCGTGACCGTGGTGATCGGCGTGACCGTCGCCGCGGCCGGAACCGGCGCCCTGTTCGTGGTCGCCTCGGCGACGGCGCTGGGGCAGGTCGCGCCGCACGAGTCGGGTATCGCCTCCGGCATCGTCAGCACCTTCCACGAGTTCGGCGCGTCACTCGGCGCCGCGGTCGTCTCCAGCGTGGCGGCGGCAGGCTTGGTCGCGAACACCTCGTCCGGGTTCAGCGACGGGTTCGTGGTCGCCGCATCGGCCGCGGCGGCCGCCGCCGTCGCCGCCGGAGTGCTCACACCGGGACGCTCGGCCTGAGTCGGGCGAGAAACCGCACGGCTGCAACAGGTTTGCGTGAACACTGAGCGACCGCAGCCAGATGACCGATTCTGGGCAACACAGATCTCACAAACGCCCGTTGCCGGCCCATTGCCCCGAGGGATATAGGCTACCTACACGCTCTCCGATGAATGCACGCCCCAGCAAACACCTACCCGAGCAGGCCGCGACGACCGTGCTGGCCGCCTTGCAGGGCCACGGGCCCGCACGTGGGTATGGGCGTCCATGGAATCGGTGGAGTAACGATCTTCCCTCCGGCACCAGCCCGGCTCCGGGCTGACCGTGGCGTCCTCAGCCCAGGTCGGCGGCCACCGCGGCGTGCAGGTCCAGCAGACTCGAGATCTGCTCGGCCGGACGGCGTCCCAGGCCGCATTCGGTGGCGATTCCGAAGGTGTCGATCACACCGCGCGCCGCCGCAATCCGCCGCTGCGCGCCCGCGTGCCCGTCGGTCGCATGCACCAACCCCAGATAGAGCCGGGTCTGCTCGGGCAGCCGGAGCTTCGACAAGGGCTCGAAATAGGCGCGGTCGGCTCTCGCCCGCGGAACCGGCATGTGCACCCAGTCGACCCGCCGCGTCAGCGAATCCAGTATTCCGGCGGTGACCGCGACCATGCGGCCGGTGTCGGCCGGCTCCGCGAAATGCTGATGCCCGAAATCGCCGTAGCACAGGTGGTATCCCAGTTCGACGCCCTCGGGTACCGCGTCACCGAGCCGGACCAGGCGTTCGACGACCTGCGCGAGCTGCTCGGGATAGTCGTCGCCGAACCAGGAGGGGAATATCCCCTCGAAAATGGCGAACTCGACCGGGCAATCCCACTGCACCGCCAGGTCCGCAGCCGGGATCCCGGCCACGATCCGGTCGAGCTCGGCGAGCACCGCGGTCTCGTAACGACTTTCGAGCACATTCTGGGGGTCTCCGACGAACGCCCCGACCACCGAGATCGGCGACGGCAGGCACACCTGGAACCGGACGTCCGCGTCGATGGTCCCGCCCTCGCGCAGCCTGCGGAAGACCTGCCAGGAGTCGAGTGCGGCCTCCGCGTAACCGAGCGGGCCGAAATCGATCGTGGCCGCATCGATGCCCGGCCGCGGCCGCACCCGCGCGCTGGGCCCATATTCCGGACTCGGCGGCGGCGCCATCTCCAGATCCGGGTGGGCGGCCATGCGCGGCAACTGCCAGACCGTGAAGTTGTCGCGCTCGCCGACCTCCCCGTCGGGAATGCGCGCCAACCACGGACCCAGCCGCCGCGCCGCCGCGGTGAACACCGCTTCGGTGTCCGCCAACGGAACACTGCCGCACAAATGCACGTCGCCACGGACCATCATCGACTCCTCGCGCCACCGCTCCGTCCGCCGCGAATTCGAACGAGCAGCAGCGGATCCGCCGACATGGAAACATATCGAGACCGCCGAACCACGTTCCCAAACACGGGAACCGCTCATCGACGGGCCGCAGGTGTTCCCGGCTTGGACCACGTCTTACGTGTTGTGATTCGGTTCCGCTGCGTCGGATCCGCTTGTGCTGCATGATGTCCGGTTTGTGGCCGCCGAGTTGTCGAACGTCTTGTGCCGGACCAGTTGTGGGCTTTGGCCGAGCCACTGCTGCCTGTGTTCACACCGCGTCCGCAGGGCGGTGGCACCGCGCCGAGCGATGAGCGGGCGGTGTTCGCGGCGGTGGTGTTCGTGCTGACCATCGGCTGCGCGTGGCGGATGCTGCCGCCGTCGTTCGGGCTGACGGTGCCGACGGCGCACCGCCGGTTCAGCGTGTGGACCGAAGCCGGTATCTGGCGCCGGTTACACCGTGCCGTTCTCGACGAGCTGGGCAGCCGAGGCTTGATCGACTGGTCGCGTGCGGTGATGGACACGGCGTCGGTGCGAGCGAAAAGGGAATTTTATGACCGGGCCGAGCCCGGTCGACCGCGGCAGGAGCGGGTCGAAGATCCATGTGCTCGCCGAGCGTGCGGGAATCCCTCTGTCCGTGGGTATCTCGGCGGCGAACACCAATTACCTCGGCTCCCTCACCCTCGCTGCAACACTGACCTGCTACAAGAAACGCGCGAAATCAGCGACATGAGACACGGTCTTAGACGGTCGATTTATGTCTCGGTTCTTCAGGTGTCGCCCTTGCCCAGGTTGACCGTGGGTAGCGATGCGGGGATGCTGGGGCCTGTCACCTCGGAGTGGATTATTCCCGCGATGTCCCTTCCGATCGAGCTGAGAGCGCCACCCACACCGGCGCTGGTCAGTTCGGCGAACTTGTACCAGCCTTTTCCGAATTCCAGGCCTGCGGCCGAGTCGAGGGCACCATATTTGCCGAGCGACTTTCCGAACCAGCCACCCAATCCGCCGCCGATCGCGCCACCGGCGATGTCTCCGACCAGTGCCCAGCCGGTGTCATTTCGCAGCACACCGGCGACAGCGCCACCGATAAGGCCGCCGATCGCGCCGCCCGCCGGGCCGAAGATCTGGCCTACGGCAGGCAGGACCAGGGTGGCGGCGTGGCCTATGAGTAGATTCTTCGTTTCGGCGTCCACAGTGACTCGACTACCTCGGTTCGGATGCTCGGTGTTTCCCCGAGATGCTATCATTTCCGCCGGTCAGGTACGCGATCGGTCGGCTGCGCGAGGCAAGGAGGTGCTCGATGACGGAGATGCCCGACGTCTTCATGCCGGACCAATACGCACCGGGCTATCCCGCGGAGTATCGGTTCTCTCCGGATATCGAGAAATTCCATCGTGAACTGCCGCGTACGCTGCGGGGGAATTGGGATAATTTCGGGTCGGAAGCGGCCTCCGGGCCGCCGCAGACACCAGCGGTCGGTCAGATCGAGGCGAATACGGATATCGATCCGAGGCTTTCGGGCTCCGCGATAGCGGATTACAAGAAGTCGCTGGAGAAGCTCGGGCAGTGGTTCACCGATCTCCAGAGAGCCGATGCGCAGATAGCCGACGCGGTACGGCGAACTTCCGCCGCCGTGAACAATGGGCGGTCGGAGCTGATTGCCGCTATTCGCAGAATAAACGACAATGCGCACACGGCCCCGATCGGGCGGGACGAGAACCAGCACATTCTCCAGTATGTCGACAGCGGGCTCGACACCGTCGATCGAATAGTCCGGGATATCACGAAGAAACAGCACCGCCACGCCGGGGAGGTAGGCGGGCTGATTCGGCGAGTGGAGGACCTGACGCGACCTCCCCAGCCGATGGCTCGCTCGACGACCTCTCCGGCAACACCTGCCGCCGGGCCAACCGCACCCGTCGCGCCAGCTCCGCCTGCGGACACCACGGAGCAAGCGGAACCACCACACCTTTCGAAACCACTGGTCGCCGGTACCGCACCGCCGAAAGCCGGACCGGGCGTCGAGCCCGGAGAACCCGGCGAATCGACAAGGCCGCAGGTAGACCCCGGCCGTCCTGCCGACGGGGCCGTCGGCGCACCTGTCGACCAGCCCACAGAGCCCGGCTCGCCGACCCGGGACTCCGAATACATCGCTGCGACGGCGACGCCATCGACTACCGCGTCGAATTCCGACGACAGTCGAGCGGTCTCGCAGGAACACGGTCGAGAGCAAGCCGCGCTCACCGACCAGACGTATAAGGCAGCAGAGACGGAACCGACACGGACCCCGTGGTCGACGGTAGAAAACGAGTTCACCGGCGGCCGATCGCAATCGGCGGCTCCCCACATGCTCGACGCGGCATTCCGCAACCGCAGAAAAGCCAGACGGAGAACCGCGGCCGCCGAATCGGCGGGCAAGGCGACCACCGTGGACGAGGCCGAGACACAGCAGGAGCCGGTGGTGGGCGACGCCGCCGCCACTCCCCCGGCCCGGCTCCGGTCGACGGTTCCCTGGATACAGTCCGTCGGTGCCCGGGCCGCGCACACCGGTGCGGAAAACGTTCCGGCGTCGACACGCGCTTCGCGCGGCGCGGAGATTCAAGGAGATGCGTAGCGGGCCCCGCTGCCCCACATGATGACCGCGGCGACGATGAGCAGGATCGCATACCCCACCGACCGTGCCGACCCGGAATCCGAACGCCCAGTCACACCCGAATCGGGAGCCGCCATCCATGTTCACTGAACGAGGCGAACGCCCCAGCCAGGAATGCGCGGATGCCGATCGCCGGATACTCGATCACATCCAACTCCGACACCTCGTCGAGCGAAAACCATTGCACCGCAGAACACTTCTCCGGCTCGAGGTTGGCCGGTTCAACAGCCCAGCGGACGGCATGAAGGAAACTCCGAGCCGCGGTTCAGGTCCCGACTCGACGACATCAGCGGCATGAACAACACGTAGGTCAACCGGATCGATGATCACCCCGACCTCTTCATAGGCTTCCCGGTCGGTGGCCGCGAGAAAGACCATGCCGCCCGACCACCCGACACCGCACCAGCGAAGCATGTCGCGACTCCGCGCGCCGACCACCCGGACAACGAAAACCGGCAGACCCGAACGAATGACGGCCATCCCAGCTGCTGCACTGGCACCGCCGCATCAGGCATGATCCGACCTGCCGAAGGTCGAGCGACTCACGGGCGAAACGACAACAATGCGTAGCGAGTCCCGGACTGTCCGGCCATAGAGTCGACTACTCCCCGTCGGAACTGCCTCACCGAGCAGCCGGCCTAGTAGGCTCACGGACGTCCCCGGGCGCTCTCTATCCGGTGATCAGTTGGTTGCCCACACCGCGGTAGCGGACACCGCAGGTGTATTGGTTTCATTGGTGTTCGCTTCTCGGTGTGCACGCGGAGTTGGACGGAGACGGGGTGTCAGTCTCCCTCTCGTGCCTGGAAGCCTGCTACGAGCAATCCTGCGAATAGCCCGCCTATGACGCCGGCCAGGAAGATCATGGCGTCGCGGATCGATTTCCATTTCTGGTCCTCGAACCGTGCCATGATGGTGAACGGCTCGCTGCGGCTCCAATCGCCGTGTACGTTCGAATTGGAGGGTGGATCGGCGATGGCGATCTGTTTCGAGGCTTCTTTGCTGTACAGCGTGGCGGTAATGCTCGGCTTTTTGTCTGTCGATCTCAGCTCCTGGCCGTAGACGGATAAACATTCGGACCTGTGGAAGTTCAGAGTTCCTGTGGAAAAATCGATCGCCTGATCACCTATTCTGCCGGTTCTCCAAGTCGATGCGATCAGCGTGGTCTCCGGCACGACCTCGGGGAATATCAGTTGTATGGTTACCCCGTCAGCGACGGTCGAATCCCACCCATTGCTCGCGACCAACCGAGCCTGCCCGAGTCCTCCAAATATAGCCGAAACCGCCCCCAGGTCTTTGAGTCCGATCTTCTTGTTGAGTTCTGCGTCTCTCGGGCAATCTCGAATGTCCGCCGGCGTCCAGCTGGTCGGTGCTGTATCGACATATGCGTCTTGGAAATCCGGTAGCGCATCGAACGTTGCCTGCGGATTGCCGTTGGTCACAGGGATCATTCGAGCACGAAACCGCATGCTTCCTGTACCGATGAGCGCCCATCGAAAATTTACTCGGTCGCGCACATTGAGAAATGTGATCTCGGTGAATCCGGTCATCGTCTCAGCTCGAAACAGGTTGAACCGAACTCGTATTTTGACCTCGGCGCCGGGCTCATTGGTGAGCACGCGAAGTGCCGAGCTGCGTGAGGGCAACGGAGCCTCGGCTCGAGGGTTATTCCACGGCGGCGGGTAGTTGGCAGTTGCGGAGGCATAGAGGCCAGCCGAGATGAGCAGGCAGACGACACTGGTGACGAAATAGAACGCGCGACGACTCGGCATCGTTGCAGCGTAGCGATTTCTGCGCCGCTTACTCTATTTTGCGATTACGGGAACGTCACATATTCGATACCACCAGGTTTGTCGTATCATGATCCTGTCATCCGCTGTATTCACCGTTCATTCCAGTGCGGGCATGCCATTGATCTTGGTCGAGAATCCGTTGGTGGCCGCAGGACTCGAGGGAACCGCCCGATGCAGAATATTCGAGACCACCGAGCGCCCGGCCCAACCCGGCGACGTCGCTCTACAAACTCCTCCAGCAGGTCAAGAACAGACAGTGCCCCACCATCCAGAAGGGATGGGAAGTGGTCTTACGAACCTGTGGGCACGAACCCGCCCACACCTGCCTCCACCGGTCCGATGGTCGGTTGCTTCTGTTGTGATCCGACGGCCATGAAGGTCAGTGGGGGACCCTGACCGTGTGCGTGAGTTCGACTGTGCCGAACTGAGTTTCGATGACCTCGCCGCTCCACCGTGCGTAACCGAGTGTGGACATACCCCAGCGCGTCAGCCTTCTCAGCAGGTTGCTCGGTTCACGCTCCGAGCAAGAGATCAGGAAGAGGACCCGCGATGGCCAGATCGCAACGGTCAATGCGTCTCGAGTCAAGATCCTGGCAGGGTCTTGCTGGTCATTTGGTTGATGGCACGGCTTGGGAGATCACCTGAAAGCGTTCGGTTGCCGATCAGGAGATGCCTGCTGATGCTGTGGGTGCAAAGGATTGATACGGCAGACCCCGTTGGAGCGGATGCGGGAACCTGCTCATCGGTCAGCCGGTCGCCTGTCCGAGAGCGAGTAGGTTGCCTTCACTGTCGCGGAAGAACGCGCCGCGCTCGCCGTTGCCCTTGCTGGGGTAGTTGCTGGGGACGGTCACGGTATCGCCGTCGACCATGAAGCCGGGGACATCGACTGTTTCGAAGCGCAGTCCGCGTTCCCGGAGTTCGGCCATGACCTTGTCGAGGTCAGAGACTTCGAAGCCGATCTGTGTCGCGGTTCCTGATGCCGTCCCGGATGACAGGAACAGGTGGAACTCCGTCGTCCCGCACACGTAGCGCAATCCGCCCTCGCGTTCCTCGACAGCGTCGAGCCCAAGAACCTCACGGTAAAACCGTCGTGCTCGATCGAGGTCCTGAGCAGGTAGTTTGGTGATGGCATGCGCGTAATTCAGCAACCCGGCCATAAGTGTTCCTTCGCATCGTGGCGGTCAGCTGGCGCCATCGAGATCGTCGTCAGCGGCGGTTCTCATCACCGACCAGGTGACGCGGATGGTGCATTCTCGAGGCGGCGGCGTCGTCCCGCGGGGTAGAAACGGTCTGATGAATGCTAGTGCGCGTGAACCACTCACAGTGGTCCTGTTTCATTCGATGTTCGGCTTGCGACCGGTCGAGTTGGCCGCTGCCGAGCGTCTACGCGGCCGCGGTCACCGGGTCTCCACGCCAGACCTGTTCGCCGGTGCAGTCGTGGGCGATCATGGTTTGGTGCATGCGCTCGAGGACGGTTTCGCGCTCATGGAACGCATCGGCTGGGACACGATCATGACCAGGGCCCGCGCCGCCGTACGCGATCTGCCCGCCAACACCGTTCTCGGCGGATTCTCGATGGGGGTCGGCGTCATCGGCGACCTGTGGCCCGACCGGCTCGCAGCCGCCGGCGTGTTCCTCCTCCACGCGACCACCACTGTTCCCGAGGGCATCCCCAGCGGCACACCAGTACAGGCCCACGTCGCCGCTGGCGACCGATTCGCCCCACCCGACCAACTGGCCGCCTACCAGACGAGCGCGGCTCGTGCCGGCGCCCAGGCCACACTGCATTCCTACCCCGGCGCCGGCCATTTCTACACCGACTCCAGCCTGCCCGACCACGACCCCGACGCCACCCACCGCACCTGGCAATCCATCGACAGCCTCCTCGACCGAGCTCGTCAACGCACGTCACTCTGACGCTTTCCTTCTAACCGATGGTCAGATCCCGCACCGAGAGCAGCCGGGCGAAACGACAGTAGCCGCTTATCGAGTGCTTATCCCCTGGTCACGATCAGCGAAGGCCGTGCCAGGTACTCGGTCGTCGATCGCCTGGTGCGGCCTGATCGTGTTGTAAATGACCCGGAATCGATGGATCTCCATGTCCAGGGCGTCGCCGTCGGCGATGACGCCGCGGAACAGGTGCTCGTATTTCAAGGTGCCGAAAAACCTCTCGATCACACCGTTCGCCTGGGGTGACCGGACTCTGGTGCGGACATGCCGCAGCAGCGGATCCGGCCCGTCGAACGCGGTCTTGAAGACCTCTCCGCGGAAGCAGGGGCCGTTGTCCGACACCACCGCAATCGGCGCCGGTGCCATATCGAGTACTTCCCCGGCCGGACCGATGACCTCGGCCAGTCCGCGATCGGTGCGAAGGTCTTCGAGACCGAGGATTCGTTCGGCCTCAGTGACCGCGAGCCGCAGGCACGCCAGTGCGTCGGCGCCGCGGGCGGTCGGGGTCACGGTGATAGCCAGGCAGTATTAGGTGGCGTAGTCGATCACCGCGCAGATCCGCCAGATGCCACCACCGCTGGTTTCGAATTCACTGAAGTCGGTCTGCCACACTCGATTCCGATCGGTTGGCGGATCGTGGAATACCTTGCGCCGCAGCATCGCCCACGACTTGCGGTCGGCCCGATACCCCTGCGGCAGCAATAGCCCACGACGCCGCAGGGCCCGCTGCACGGTGGAGGTGGAGACCCGTAGCCGCCGGCACGCATCAACGCGGCGATCTTGCGGTGCCCCCACGCCGGCCACTCCTCGGCGTACTTTGCCGCGATCGGTTCGAATCGATCAATCTTCGGCGACGGCCACGGACCATACGGTGGGTCACCCTCGCGCAGCCGGGCCAGCCGTCGCCGATAGGTGCGTTCCGGAATTCCGGTCAGTCGAACGAACCTCGAAACCGGCAGTCCCTCTGCCGCTCTCAGAGCTTCGAGGTCAGCGAAGGGACCTGATCCACCAAAGCGGCACCGTGCTGCCACACCCGCAGCTGCACCGTCACCTCGGCCAGCGCCAGCTTCAGCTGCTCGTTCTCCATACGCAGCCGCCGCTGCTCCGGCGTCCCCTGCGCGCCGGCCGGGCCGGAGGGGATCTCATCCAAGGCCTTGGTCCGGGCCTCCAGGAACACCTGCTTCCACTTACCTACCGATGCCGTGCTCACCCCGCGCCGTCGCGCGGCCTCCGCAGCGCTCATCTCCCCGGACAAGACCGACAGCACCACGCGCACCTTGTCCTCGACCGGAATCTTCACCGTCGTGACCTCGCCACAGACCGGCTCTTCCTGGCTCGATGTGCTCGGTGAGGTTCCCCCGCTTTCACGGAGAGCTCTGACGTGGTCCGATAGGGGCCGGAAGGAGTTCATCAGTGGCAGCACCGAAGAAGTATCCGGACGAGTTGAGGGCTCGGGCGGTCAGGTTGTATCGGGATGCGGATCCCAAGCCGACGATCCGGAAGCTGGCCGCGCAGCTGGGGGTGCATCACGAGGCTCTGCGGAACTGGATCCGCCAGGCCGAAGCGGACGCCGGCGAGCGTAGCGATCGGCCGACGACCGACATGGCCGAAGAGAACAAGCAACTACGCAAGCGGGTCGCCGAACTCGAACGCGTGAACGCCGTATTGCGTGATGCGAGTGCGTATTTCGCGTCGGAGCCCGGCCAGACCCGGAGGTGATCGTGCGGTTCGTGAAAGATCACCCGCAGCACTCGGTCGAGCTCGTATTGCGGGTGCTGGGCATCGCGTCGTCGACGTTCTATGGATGGCTGGCCCAGGCCAAGAACCCCTCGCGGCGGCGGCTGGCCGACGAACAATTGCTGGCTGAGATCGTCGATATCCACACCAGCTCCGGCGGCACCTACGGATCGCCGCGAGTGCACGCGATGCTGCGCCGCCGCGGTATCGCGGTCGGCCGCAAACGAGTCGAGCGGCTGATGCGGCGGGCGGGGCTGCAGGGCGCGTTCCTGCGTAAGAAATGGCGTATTCCCTCGACGCGGCAGGACCGCCGCGCCACGCCGGCACCGGATCTGGTCAACCGTGACTTCACCGCGGACACCCCGGACCGGTTGCGGGTGGCGGATGCGACGCGGATCCCGACCGGCGAGGGCGTGTTCTGGCTGGCGGCGGTCCGGGACGCGTTCTCCAACCGGATCGTGGGCTGGAAATGCTCCGACCGCTGCGACACCGAGCTGGTACTCGGGGCCCTGGAATACGCGGTGTGGGTGCGGGATGTGCGTGACGGACAACTGGTCCATCATTCCGATCGCGGCTCGACCTACACAGCCATTCGGTTCGCAAACAGGTTGGCCGACAACGGAATAGCCCAGTCGATGGGGTCGGTCGGAGACAGCTACGACAATGCGCTCATGGAGAACTTCTTCTCCACACTGAAGACCGAGCTGGTGTACCGGAACTCCTGGCGCACAAGGGAAGACGCGGAGAACGCCTTGTTCTCCTACATCGACGGCTGGTACAACACCCAGCGCATCCAGAAGAAGCTGGATTGGCGATCACCCGACGAGTACGAAGCCAGCTACCATCAACGGGTTCTGGCCGGAACCAGATAATCCGCTCTCCGGCTCGGCGGGGGAACCTCACCTACGACAAGAACCTCATCGCTGCCGCCGAGGCACACGGTTTTGCAGTCGTCGTGCCGACGTAGGAGGTTCGGCTATTGCGCTGCCCCGGAGTTCTGTGCGCCCTGGCGAGGGTGATGTCACGAGGATGTCCTGAAACGTCACTGACCAAGGGCACGGATCCATGACGACTGACCGCCGCAGAGACCGGCCGGCGACGAACAGCTCAATCGGCGGCAGTAGCAGAGGGCGGGCGTCCACGGCCTCGACGGGGTCGCAGCTGCGGCAGCCAGTCTTCTGGACCAGTCGAGCGGGACGCCGGTTGCACCCACTCTGCCGAGTCCGGATTTCGAGGAGCCCAACTTCGTGGTACCCCCAGCGTGAGCGCCTTCCTGACCTCAACCTTCACGGCTTCGTCCAGAGTGCGCGTAACAAAGTTGAGCAGCATCGGCGAACCTTCGGGGCTTTTCTGCGGGTTCCAGGTTCGGTAGGTAACCTGACAGGGATCGCAGATTTCGAAGACCACATGGAGTTTGTGGGCGGCGTCCGGGTGCGAAAGCCAGCTGAGCCGGTCACCCGGGGTCAGCCGTTCCCTGCCATGGAGCCAACCATTGGGCGCGGATTTGTCCCGATTCAGGTACGGGACTGGGTCTTCGACACCGTCGGGGTCGGAGTCACTGAGACCATGTACTTGCCCGGCGTCATACGTGAGATGTAGTTC
The DNA here is from genome assembly GCF_014466955.1 of Nocardia wallacei. Classification (NCBI taxonomy): domain Bacteria; kingdom Bacillati; phylum Actinomycetota; class Actinomycetes; order Mycobacteriales; family Nocardiaceae; genus Nocardia; species Nocardia wallacei. The sequence goes on from NZ_AP023396.1 coordinate 4,410,025, forward strand.
GAGCAGGTCCCCGTCTGAATGAGCTTGCCATAGATCGACCACGTCGGCGTTCGGCGCCAGTATGTTGGAGAAGGCGGTCAGTATCAGCAACTGACTGTCTTTAAGGGGCAGCACAACCCGGTCACCGGCATGAAGCAGGCGCATTTCCGGTAGCGGATCCCAGCTCTCGATTCCCGTGACGAGTTCCTGGCAGTGCCGAATCGCCTCCTTTGCCGATTCGAGGCTGACCCGGAAGAACTCGCGGTTCGCGGCGACACGGTGTGCGGCGAGTAGTCGGTGAACAGCCTGCTCGACATCGCGGGGACGGGAGGTGTACGCGCGATACAGCACCTCGAACGGGAACGGCACGGCCGTACTGAACAGCTCATCGGCACGATCTTCCGACAACCGATGCGAGAAGCCGATCTTGAGCATTCCGGGAATGCCGGGGTTACGGAGAACATACACAAATCCGGCGTCCTGGGCTCGTGACGGTCGCGGCGGAGAGACAATTTTCGGTGACCGTTCGATCTTGAAGCGGAGCGGCCCGAAGTCCGTCGTGGCGCTGGGCGGATCATCGGTTTCTAGGACGATGCCGTCATCTCTTCGTTCGTGAGCAGTCACCCGGACACGACGCTTGGAGGGCGAATAGCTGCCTACTGCCGGCCTCCCGCAGCCCTCCAGTGCCTGCTGGAGCGATTGGATCTCTCCCTGGTGGTTGGACTCCCATTCTTCTGACACGAATTTTTGGAGAGCCTGGGAAGCACGCTCGATCAGAAGTCGGGCCAGCTCACCACCTGCCTCGACACTCACCGTGCCCAGCTCGGTCGGCGCCAGATCCTGCACGTCGTCATCATCTGGGTCCATCGAGTCATAGTCGGGCACTCTCACCAAATCGACACAGACCCCACCTCGTCGGCCGATCAACAGCAACTCGCCTGCATGAGCAGGATTGGTCAGGTCGAACATGAAGGAGGCACGCAGGCCCGGTTCACCCGTTCGAGGTCGACGGACAACCAACGTCAGCCGATGGGAAGCGGCGGAATTCTGCTCGATACCGAGCGGTAGAGTGCCCTCGCGCAAGGTCGCTCGAGCCGCCCTTTCCTGATCGCCGTCGAGCACAGTGATTACCCACCACGGCAACGGCCCCCACAGGCCGTGCGCGGCATCGGCACCATCTCCCCAGCTACCCTGCACGCCATAGGTTTCCACGAACCGTGGCAATCCAGTCCCGTAGCACGACCACCTCACCACGGTCGCGAGGCAGCACTCCTGAAAATTGATCTCGTCCGAGCGCTCACCCAGAAGTTCGCGCTCCAGAGTGCTCAGCCCATCGACGGCCTCGGCCATAGCTCCGAGCCCGTCCTCGATAATCTGTATCGCCCGCGACATCGGCCCATGCAAGTCCGGATCGCCCACCGGACGCAGTACCTGTTGGGCTTGGCGCCAGCGAACCAAGTCACCGCCGACCGCGAACAGATGCCTGGCATCCAATATCCCGAACGCCAGCCGACTCGACCACCAGTCCCAAGCCTTCGCGCTCAGCTCGCTGCCTCCGACGCCGTACGCAGCCAGGTTCGCCGCCCTGACATCGGATTCGGCATGCAAGCTGGCAGACGTGTCGGGGAATGCCAGCAGTGGGTTCGGTCGACGAGTTCGACAGGTCTCGAGCCAATCCGGATCATCAATACCCCACCGGCGAACCAACTCTCGTTTGAGCTTGTCATCGGAGGTGGATGCCCGGCGATGCGCCGACCAGAGTTCCAGCATCAGGCGATAGGTGCTCTCAGGGCTCCAACCCCGCAAACCGCAGTTGACCCGGTCTGACCCGACCACGCCATCCCATTCGATTTGCCACCAGACTTTCTTAACGAGATCAGTCAGGTCATCCCGGAACCTGGCAGCGTTTCGATCGTGAACCAGTATCTCCACGACCTCAGCAACCGAACTCCCATTAGCAGTAAGCGCAGCGATTCGCGCGACCAGCAATGCACAGGTCAATCCAGGGTCCCCCAACTCAGGGACCGTCTCAACCGCACCGAAGGCCGGGTGTTCGTCGTATGGGCCGATCAGCACCTCACAGACCCGGGCTACCCACTCATCGCGTTGCTCAACAATATTCTCCCCAGAACGCATGCCCGATTCTCTCTCAGCCCACCGACAACCGCTCATGGCCCGCAGCACTATTGGCCAGCACACCCCAGCCATCGAATCACCGTGCCATGAACTCCTCGACCACAGGGTGGGACTCATCTCCTGCGCCCGCCGGCGTGGGCCCATTTACCGACCAGATAGCATGCTCCTGCTCGAAGCTAGTGCCCCGTCAGGCAACCTTCGGTAGGTAATCGGGGTGCCGGATCTTCGATCCGACGGCGAAGTCGCGGATCGGTTCGGCGTGCTGGTTGCGCCAGCGGATGTAGGTGCCGATCGCGTCGTCCTGTTCGCCGTGGCTGCGGTGGTCGGTGCCGTTGAGAGCGAAGTACCGCAGCGCGGAGAACTCGCACTCGATGCGGTTCAACCAGGACGAATAGGTCGGCACGAACACCAGTTCCACATCGTTGGCAGCGCACCATTGCCGAACCTCGCGACGCTTGTGCACCGAATAGTTGTCCGCGATCAGATACAACCTCTGGCCCGGCCATCGGCGGCGCAGGGATTTGAGAAAGGTCAGGAACTCGGTCCAGCGTTTCCGGTCGCGGATTCGGTAGAACAGCTGTCCTGTGCTCAGGTCCAGTGCGCCGAACATGTGCCGCACACCCTGGGTGCGGTGATAGGTCGCCCGCAGCCGCCTCGGCGTTCGCCGGTCGAACCAGCCGCGACCGGGCCGGGGTTGCAGATTCAGCGGCCCGAACTCGTCGATGCAGGCCACGCGCCCGTCGGCGGGAGGATTGTCGTACAGGTCCAGGACCCGGTTCATCTTCTCGACGAAATCCGGGTCATTGCTGGCCTTCCAGGTCTTGGTGGCCTGCCACGACACCCCACCGGCTTTGAGGATCTGGCGCAGCGTTTCCCGGCTGATGTCGGCGATATCGTTGTGCCGCAACACCTCTACCAGTTTCGACAGACTCCACACTGAGAACGGCCAGCCCAGATCACGCGGGCAGCACCGGGCAATGGAACAGATCCGATCACGTGTCGCCTGATCGGTCTTCGCCGGCCTGCCCGCGCTCCATTTTGGGTCGAGCGCGTCGAAACCCTTCTCGTTGAAGTCGTGGATCACTTGCCGCACATACGATTCCGACACCTGCATCAGCTTCGCGATCATCGGCACCGGCTGATGCTGCGCCGAGGCCATCACCACGATCGCCCGCCGCATCCGCACCGGCTGCTTACTGCGGCGGGCGACCTGGGCGAGCTTGCGACCCTCCTGAGGGGTCACCGCTCTGACGAACACATCCGGCTTCCGCGCCACCGGGCACCACCTCCACCGGCAGCATCGTGCTGCCGGTGGGCACGATCAACTCGACACCCCGGCAGTTACTGCACGAACCTTCCCGGACGCGGCACTAGCTGCCCAGGTGATGTCGGACGTCGTTTTTCGGTGAACGGTGACACCGGTTACAGGCGTGAGGGACTGTTCGTGTCGGTGGAAACTGACGTCGTGACGGTGCGTGTGCGCCTCGGGTTTCGGTGGGTGTCGCCGGTTAGCGGCCGCAGTCGGTTCGAGGACAACGCAGAGCACGGCGGGGCTGGGATACCTAAGTATGTTGCACCGATGTTGCCCGCTGAAAATCCCGGTAGCCTCCGATTCGCTGATCCGCTGTCTCGGGTGGACGCACAGCGTCTGGAGTATTCGCATGGCTCGTATAGCTCATTTCGTTGGAAGCCTGCCACCGGAACTGGCGGCCGACGATCGCGCAGCGCTGCAATGGTTCCTGGACCGCTGCACCGGCGCGGCGGTGGGCGCGATTCCGCGTGACCTCGACACCGATTGGATCCTCGACTATCTCCGAGCCCGCGCGAAACACGCCGACACCCTCGAGCTGATACGACCCGGCGCATTCGCCGACTACAACGACTTTCCGACCTTCCGGGTACGGCGCGGGCGGCGTCTCCGTCCGGAGCACGTCGCCATGGACCGCGCCGACCGGATCGACGAGGTCGTCGTCGCCTACGGGAAATTGCGTGCCGAGAACACCGCAGCGCTGGGCGTGCGATTACAGATCAGCCAACCCAATCCGCTGGATATGACAATGTTCGTCTTCGCCAGCGCTGCCGTGTCGTCGGGGCTGCCGACGTTGCCGGCCCTGCGCCACGCCGCGTCAGTCGTCGACGCCGTGCGAATGCTGCCAGTGTTCGTCGACGCCGTGCTCGGCGAGATGGCGGCGGTATCGGCCCGGCACCATCACATCGTCTGGCAGATCGAGACTCCGATCGCGATGCTCGCCATGGTAAAAGCCGCACAGTTTCACGCCGACCGGCTGCTGGCTCCCTTGCTCGCCCGACAGCTGGCCGCACTGCTGACCCGCACACACAACGCGGACCTGGAAACCGTCCTGCACCTGTGTTACGGCGATTATCAGCACCGGAGCCTGCTGACGCCGCGCTCGCTCGCGCCGGCCGTGCGATTGCTCAACGCGACCGCCCGCCGGTTGCGCCGCCGCGCGATCCCCCTTCCCCCAGTACACATTCCATGTGGTTACGGCGCCGAACCGGCCCCACTCACGCCGGAGTTCTACCACCCGCTGGGCGCTTTGGACTCCGCATGGCGGGTGATCGCGGGTGTGGTGTCTCCCGAGACCGATACCAGCGCACACGCGTTGGCCTTGTTCGAAGACGCCCTCGACCGCCCGGCCCACGGTGTCGCGACGGCATGTGGTTTCGGACGGTGCACGGTCGAAACCGCCGAGAAGGCAGCAGCGGCCACGCTCGCGACCGCTGTCACACGCACACCGCCGTGTGCCTGAACCGCTGATGTGACGTCGACCGACGGCCCCTCGCGGAACAATTCCGATCTCCGCCAAAAACGCCGCGACGGCCTCGCGGGCCGTGTCACCGAAGGGCGCCAGCTGTTGGGGACGAGAGACCGGCACGACGATCATTCCTCATGGTGCACAACAAGTTTCAGCATGCCCTCGTGGTTACCCATAGCGTGGTTGTCTCAGGTCTGCGGGGCACTCGGAACAGTCCTACTTCGTGCGGAACAGGCGGAGGGCGAGTATCGCGAGCAGTACGAGGCAAAGTGCTTGTTCGACAACCATCCACAGCGGTAGCGGGAGGAAGAGCAGCACCGCGGCGAAGGCGATGAGCAGTATCACGACGATGATGCGCAGCCGCAGCAGGGCGCGCGGATCGCCGCTGTCGGCTCGGCGGGCGAAGACGTAGGTCAGGATCGCGGTGCTCGCGACGATGACGCCGCGCACCCACGCCTGCTGAGTGACCTGCGCCGACGCCACCGCGGACAGGACGGCGAGCGCGAGCACGGTCGCGACGCCGAGGGCCAGATAGGCTGCGGCGAGCCGGGATACGGTCGTCGGCTGCCCGGTTTTCGTGGATGTGTTCATGACTGCTGCTTCCCGTCTCGTGTGCTCGCGGTCGCTCGTTCGATGAATCGGACGATCTCGGACAGCAGGTGATCGATGTCGGCGGCATCGGTATGGGCGAGGTAGGACGCGGTGGCATCGACGATCGCCCGGACGGCGGCCGCGGCGACGACGGGGTCGAAGGCGGCGAACTCGCCGGAACGCTGCCCGGCGGCCAGCAACTCCGACAGTGGCTCCACCAGATCGGGTATGCGGGCGCGATGATGGGGCGCGTTCTCCAGGATGCGCTGCACCGCACGGATGTGCGCCGCGTGGGCGCGGATGAATTCCAGATTCGCCCGCAGCCGCGCGGCAAGACAGCCGAGGAGATCCTCGACTCCCTCGCACGATATCTGCAACGGATTTCAGGCGCGGAACACTAGCTCCACCCGCGCCCTCGACGACCTCGACGTCGAACGCCACTACGGCGACCTGTTCGATGATGCCAGCCTGCGTACCGCCATGACGGGCTGCGACGTCGTCTACTACTGCGTGGTCGACGCGCGCATGTGGGTACGTGACCCAAAGGTATTGTGGCGCACCAATGTCGAGGCTTTGCGCCACGTCCTCGACGCGGCGGTGACGACCGGGCCGGAGAAGTTCGTGTTCACCAGCACCACCGGCACGATGGCCGTCAGCACTGAACGCGCGGTCACCGAGGAAGACCCGCACAACCGGGACGGCGGCGCCTACATCGCATCCCGGCTCGCCGCGTAGTATCTGGTGCTGAATTACGCACGTAGGCAACAGCTTCCGGCGGTCTCGATGCGTGTCTCCACCACCTACGGCCCCGGCGACTTCGCCCCCACACCACACGGCGCACTCATCGCGCGCGTGGTCACCGGACGCTTCCCGTTCTACTTCGATTTCTCCGCCGAAGTCGTCGGCATCGAAGACGCCGCCCGCGCCATGACCCTGGCCGCCCGCCACGGCCGTGGCGGGCACCGCTACATCATCTCCGACCGCTACCTCACCAACCGCTACATCCGTCACGCCGTCGCCGCGGCCGCCGGAGTCCCGTCTCCCCGGACCCGGTTACCGCTGCCATTGCTGTACTCGGGCGCCCGCGCCAACGATCTCGCTGCCCGGCTGCTGCGCCGGGACCTGCCGTTCGCCGCTGTCGGCATCCGCATGGCCGAGCTGATGTCGCCGCTGGACCACAGCAAGGCCACTCGTGAACTCGGCTGGCGCCCCGAGCCGGTCGAGCACTCCCTCCAACGAGCCGCCCACTTCTTCACCAACCGGCACCCCCGGACACGATGACTCCCGCGCCCGAAAGAGTCTTGCCGCGTCCGATACGGCACTCTCACCCGGATCGGAGATGCTTGCCGATGCAGCATTATCCAACCGTCACCGCTGTCCGGCAGGTATCGGCCGAACCCATCGATGTCGTGGCCGCCGACGACCCGACACAGCAACCCGGCGACATCACGAATCCCGCAGCGATACAGCCGGTTTCACCCCCGTGCGCCGCTGAACGACCAGGTGCGCTCTGTCGTCGGCGTCGGGTTCGTCGACCGGCTGTCCAGCGATCTCGCGGGCGCGCACCGATGGGCACCCCGGACGGCGGGTTCCTGCAGGACAGGACGTTAGGCAAGGCCCCTGTGGCGTGACACTTTCTCACGGTTTCCGCAGACTCGCATACTGCACCAGCGGCGTTTTCCACCGCGGGACGTGTCCAGGAACAGCCAGCCACAGCGGGGGCAGGAGCGCAGCCTTTCGCGCGGCAGAGTGAAAAAGCCCTCGATTACCAGCAGGGCCAAGACTGCCGCGACAGCGGCGGGATCGCGCCAACGAGTAAGGACGACGTCGGGTCTCGTGCCGTTCAACCCGACCGCACCGCCGGCAAGTCCGCTGGCGGCGGCTTCGAACAGGAAGCTCAAAGCCTCCGGCGAGGGTGCGCGGTCCGCACCGATCGACCCGAAGATCTGGGCCGATGCCTCTCTTACGGCATGGATCCGCTCCACGAACGGCTCATCCGCTATTCCTGCGACTGCGGCAGCCGCACGCACATCGGCAAGCCCCGACGCCTCGAGCCAGTTCCCGATGTCACGGGCAGACTTGAGCAGCTCATTGTCGGACTCGGGTATCCGCCGGTTGAACACCGCGTTCGCCAGATCCAAGGCGGGGTGCCCGCCGACGAAATGCCCCGGCACCCATCTCGTCTCTGCATGACCCATGAGCATAACCGCTTTCGCTAGCTTAACTGGTTACGGTGACCGGTAACCGGTATACTCATAGTATCCGGTACACAGATCGTCAGGCCAGGAGGATGAGATGCTCAGCCATCACCACAAGACCCGCCACGAGACGATCGATGTCCAAGGCTTGGAGATCTTCTACCGGCATGCCGGAGACCCGAAGCTGCCGGCGATCCTGCTGCTGCACGGCTACCCCAATTCGTCCTACGCGTTTCGTGATGTCATCGAGCCGTTAGCCGAAACTGCTTACGTCGTGGCACCGGATCTGCCCGCTTTCGGCTTTTCCGCCGCGCCATCTGCCGAGACTTTCGACTATACATTCGCGAACATCGCCGACACGATCGACGCGTTCCTCGCTGCGCTGGATATCAAAAGCTTCTTCCTGTTTGTCACCGATTTCGGGACACCCGTCGGCTACTATCTCGCAACGCGTCGACCGGATCGGATCCGTGGCCTGATCGTTCAAAACGGCAATGCCCATGACGAGGGGCTGGGGCGGGAGTGGGACGGCCCGAAGGCATTCTTCGCCGATCCGACCGATGCGAACAGGGCCAAGCTGCCCGAATGGATGAACTTCGAGACAACTCGATACCAGTACATCGGAAACCAGCCGGAGCGCCTGGCGTGTCTCTATCCTCCCGAGGGCTGGTATCTCGATTGGGAACGCCTGTCGCGGCCGGGGATCAGAGACCTCCAATTCAAGATTTTCTCCGACTATGGGTCACACATCGCCCGTTTTCCGGCCATTCATGCCTACCACAGTAAACACCAGCCACCATGTCTCCTGCTCTGGGGCAGGCACGACCCCTTCTTCGACCTCGAGGAGATTATGGCGTACAACCGCGTCCTCGATGCGTTGGAAACCCACGTCTTCGACGGCGGACACCAGCTCCTGGAAACACATTCCGTAGAATGCGCGGCTCTTATGACCCGGTTTATGCTGGAGGTGGAAGCAGGCCGGGCCCAAGCGGACGCCTCTCTTGGGCAGAAGTAGCTGCACCGTATCGCCTGTCAGGTGTGGATGCGGCCTCGAGAGGCCACTGTCGCGGGACGAGGGTTCACACAACTGACCCGGGCTAGGATGTTCGGTGCTGCGGGTTGAGCTGACGAAACAAGCTCGCGATACCCGGTGCGACCCGCTCTTGGACGGCCTAAAGGCGTTGCTGTGCGTCTGTGTGTCGATCGCGCTGATGATTTGCTTCGGGATTTCGGGGCGCGGACCTCGTTCCGGAAGTTTGTTGGGTAGGTACGCCGCGTTCAGGCCCTCCTGGAATCTGGTCTCGGCGGGGTTATCGAGCCGTGTGCGCTTCGAGGATTTCGGCGGCGGCGCGTTCGCCTGCCTGGATGGCGCCGCTGAGGAAGCCCATCCAGGCGTCCGCCGTCTCGACACCGGCCCAGTGCACTCGGCCGGCCGGGGTTTTCGGCAGGCGGCGCGCCGTGGTGAGCGCGCCGACGGCGAGACCGCCTTCACAGCCGTGCCCGTACGGCTCGTCTTGCCAGTTCTTCTCGAGATAGTGGCGGGGAGCGGCTGCGCGTGGCCCGAACAGCTCCGTGCACACTGCGAGGACGGTACGGCGGCGCTCGGCGGCGTCGGCGGGGCCGCGTTCGGCAGGTAGGTAACCGGCCAACACGCCCAGGTGTCCGTCCGGGGGTGAGGCGTCGAGGAGTCCGGGAACCGCGTCGAGATCGGTGAGTACGGAGCCCGACAGTCCGGCCTGTCGCCAGAACGGTTCGTCGTAGACGATATTGATCTTGCGGCCGTGCACCGGCTGCCAGGATTGCTGTATGGCGACGCGATCGGCGGGCAGCGGAGGATCGAAGCGTAGGCCTCGGATACCGGAGGGGGCGATCGCGACGATCACTCGCTTCGCCTCGAATTCGGTGTCGGCGCAGCGCACCACGACTCCTTTCGAGCGCTGGACGATTTCCTGAACGGGGCAGGCGAGAATTACTCGATCAGTCAGTGCCGCAGCCAGCGCGCGAGCCAGTTCCTGGGCGCCGCCGTGAAATCGGTACACCCGCGCGGGGGTGGCGAAGAGGTTGCCGATACCGCCCCAGGTACGCAGGAAGTGCAGGGTATACAGCAGGGACGTGGACTCGGACAGGTACCCGGCGACGTTCGCCTCGAACAATCGCCGCGCCTGGGGTGCGGGCACCAGTTCGCTCAGCCAGGAGCCCAAGGTCCGCCGATCGAGGTGGTCGGCGTCGGGCGCGGTCCACGGTGCCGCGGGTGGCACCGTGGCCGCGAGTTCGTCCAATGTGGCGATAGCGCGCAGCAGCTGCGTCATGGCCTCGGGCTCCAGTGGGAGCGCCGTCCAGCGTGCCGCAAGGTGGAGGATGGCGCGCAGCGGAGGGCGCAACGCCGGGATGGCGAACAGTCTCATGCCGCGTGAGTCGCCGAATCGGAAACTGTGTGTGGTGCCGTTGGTGTGCAGCAGGAAGCGTCCTTCGGAGTTGCTCTCGTACAAATCGACGCCACATGCCCGAGCCAGCCGAAAGACATTGTGATGCGTCGGGTAAACGAGCGTCGCGCCCTCGTCCACCGGAACGCCGCCCGCATAGCCGGTCAGTGCGCGGCCGCCGACCCGCGGCCGGGCTTCCAACACAGCGACCGAGCGTCCCGCATCGGTCAATCGCCGCGCGGCGGCCAGCCCGGACACGCCGGCACCGACAACTACCACATCGACCTTGCGCGTACTACCTGCTGTCACCGCTACCTCGTTCCGATCAGACCATTCACGTACACCATACCGCTAGCGGTACAACGTACGAAGTTCGTTCAAGGTACGGCGCGGCGTAGGATCGGTCAATGCCCGAGAGAACGTCGATCTGGCTGCGTCCCGCGAAGCCTGGACGCGGTCGGCCCGTGCTCGACCGCGACCGGATCGTGCGGGCTGCGGTCAGTCTGCTCGACGAGGAATCGGTCGCCGGCCTGACCATGCGCAAGCTCGCCGACCGGCTCGGTGCCCCGCCGATGACGCTGTACAGCTATGTCGCCACCAAGGACGACCTGCTCGAGTACGCGCTCGACGCGGTATTCGCCGAGATGTTGGACGATGTCGAACCCGGCGACGATTGGCGGGCGGCGTTGGGCGCCATCGGAGGCCGCACCTTCGACGCCCTGCTGCGCCACCACTGGGCGGCCGCACTGGTCGGCGCCGCACCGCCGATAGGACCGGCAGCTGTCGCCCAATTCGGCACGATCCTTCGGGTACTCATCGCCGCAGGCTTCAGCGGCGAGCGACTGGAATCCGCGACGACCTGCTTCTACTACTACGTGCTCGGCGCGGCGCTGGCCGAATCGTCCTATGCACATAACGGGTCGACGGCGGGTGCGTCCATCGCCGAACTGTCGAACCTGACAGCCGCCGACGGCACGGACATAGCACCGACGGCCCAGTTCCTTGCCGGCTACGCGAACGCCGATGCGCGTGACCGCTTCGAGCGCGGCTTGACCGCGGTACTGGACGGCCTGCGACCGGCGTAGGGGTTTGCGCATCCGAAAACCGTTGCCTGATCGCAGGCTTCGCCGGTGGCGAGAACTGGGCGGCCGAGGTCGAATCCGGCTGTAATACCCGAGCTTCAGCAGCGCGAGCCGGTACGGAGCGCGCGGACGGCGACCCCGACCCGGACGTATGCGTTGCGATGTCGGATCTTGCGAGCCTGACACTGACCTCCCACAAGAGACTTGTCGATTCCGGCCCAATACTGACCTCTGGGTTCCGCTTGGGTTCAATAGCTTGTCGCAACAGGGACAGGACCGGACCGCCGACGACCTACGAGACCCGCACGACATCTACCGACCTGTGCGGCCGGATCGCCGAACACGACGATAACGACGCGCCCATGCCCCATCGAAATCCGGTGGAATAGTTGGGCGCAGACCGACACCCTAAGCAGCAGCCGAAGCACCCTCGGTGATCACGCACTGTCATCTCCGTCTCGAAGAGGCGACAGTCGAACGGCGCTCCTGTGATTCGGTGGTTCCCTGACGCGCGCGCCATGGCAGACATCGGTGTCGGCTGGGATCAGAGCGGCTGGGGCGCGTCCTTCAGGCCGGAGAACACGGCGGCGATCAGACGCCGTCCCCGTGCTACGCCGTCCTCGTTGTTCGCCACTCGCCACAGGAAGCTCATCAGCATGATGATGTCAGCGGGGTCGTGCCCTGCGGCGATGGTGCCTTCGGCCACGCAGGCGTCGACCAGCTTCGCGACCGCGGCAGTGGTTGGCCCCCAGGAGGCGTTGATCACGTCCTGGGCCGCGGCGCTGTGCAGCGCGTCTCCGAGACCGTGCTTGATCCGGATGTAACCGGCGAGGGTCTCGAACCACTCCACGAACGCGGCCTTGGCCGAGGAGTGCCGAGCCAGCACTTCCTCGGCGGTGACGGTCAGGCGCTCGATGTCGTGCCGGTAGGCCGCCAGGATCAAGTCCTCGCGCGTGGGGAAGTGGCGGTAGAGCGTGCCGGCACCCACGCCGGCGCGCTTGGCGACCTCGCTCAGTGGCACGAGTGGGTTGTCCGCGAACAGCTCGTGGGCGGCCTCGATGATCGCGACCCGGTTGCGTGCGGCGGCCTTGCGCTGGGTGCCGTAGGTGCTCGGGGTCTCGTCGGTCATGTCTCGATGATGCCCCACTTTTGACATGCGGAGAATCCTCCGCTAGTTTCGAAATCACTTTCGGAGACTCCTCCGCAAGTACATCCTCGCAGGAGAACCCCATGCGCTATGTGAAACTCGGCACTACTGGTCTGGACGTCTCGCCCATCGCGATCGGCGCGATGACCTATGGTGAGCCCGACCGCGGCCACCCCGTCTGGTCCCTCGGCGAGGAACAGGCGCGGCCGCTGATCAAGCACGCCCTCGACGTCGGCATCAACTTCTTCGACACGGCGAACATGTACTCCAACGGCTCCAGCGAGGAAATCCTCGGACGCGCCCTGCGCGATCTCGCCGACCGTGACGACGTCGTGATCGCCACCAAACTGCGTCATCCCATGCGCCCTGGCCCCAACGGGAAGGGGCTGTCCCGCAAGGCGATCATGACCGAGGTCGAGCACTCGCTGCGCCGGCTCGGCACCGACTACATCGACCTCTACCAGATCCACCGCAACGACCACGCGACCCCGCTCGAGGAGACGCTGGAGGCGCTCAGCGATCTGGTCAAAGCCGGCAAGGTGCGTTACCTCGGCGCATCATCGATGTTCGCCTGGGAATTCGCCAAAGCCCTGCACCTGCAGAAGCAACACGGCTGGGCCCGCTTCGTGTCCATGCAGCACCACTACAACCTCCTCGCGCGCGAGGAAGAACGCGAGATGATCCCGCTGTGCCTGGACGAAGGGGTCGGCACGATCATCTGGAGCCCGCTGGCCCGCGGCCGTCTGGCCCGCGCCTGGAACGACGCGAACACCACAGCACGGGCCGCAACCGACGGCGCGTACGCCGACATGCTGTACTCACCCGCCGAGGAGATGTCCAACCGCGCGATCGTGGAAGCGGTCGGGCAGGTCGCGAACGCCCACGGCGTCAGCCGCGCGGCCATAGCTTTGGCCTGGCTGCACCGTCAGCCGGTCGTCACCGCCCCGCTCGTCGGCGCCGGGTCGATCGAACAGATCGACGACGCGGCCGCCTCACTGGACGTGGTGCTCAGCGACGAGGACATCCGCGCCCTCACCGCCCCGTACACGCCGCGATATGACTGGCAGGGCATCTCCGACGAAGCGGCACTCGACGCAATCCGCGCCCGCGTGCCGGGAGTGGCCCTACGGTGAGGACCATCATCCGCCCCGGCCCGACTGCGCGTCTCGGGTGTGATCTGGTCGTTCCTCGCCCACCGATAGTGCGTGCGCAGAGTAACCTGCACCAGTCGCGCCACAGCGGCTTGACGCCCGCCGCAGAGGATTGTGCATCCACGCCAACGCCGATGACATTGTCCGGACGTGCGCCGGTCCGGCAACTGGCGAAGCAGGCGTGGCTGGGCAGGATGGGTTGCCGGACTGGCAGGCGCGAACCGACCCGGCGTTTCACGGACGATGACTTCACCGATAGCTCGTCTAACCGGACACAGGAGATGTGCCCGCGGGCAAAAGCGGCAACGGACTCGAAAGGGTCAACTGCTGACCGGCTCTCGAAGGCCGGTGGTGTACACCGCCCCCGAGGTTCTCGGGTCGCGGAACCGGCTGGGAACTACTCAGTGGCCACCAAGCGTCGAGGTGCGACGATTCGTTCAGTGCCGGGTGACATTCCGGCTTCGACGTCATCCGCGCCGTAGCGCGCAACATCGCCTCATCGGCGCCTCGCGATACAAGGTGCGTCGCCGGTGCCAAGCTTCCCCGCAGCTGGTCGGGTTGGTGCGCTAGTGGCGGAATGGGTGGAGCCGCCGGGAGGCTTCGTGTTGCGCGAACTCGGTGTAGCTGGTCGGGGCGCGGCCCAGCAGCGCTGGAAGGTGGTCCCGGTCGCCGGCCGGGAGGCCGTGCTGGTCGTAGTAGGTCATCATCTGGACGTAGTTCTGCTGAGCCTCGCGGGGCCAGCTGCGAATTCCGCGCGCGTTCCAGGATTGGGCGATACCGCGCAGAAGGTGCAACGCCCTGGGGGGCGATGTTGTGGGAAGCGCGCCGATCAGCCCCTTGGTCAGTGAGGCGGCAGCCGATAGCGGGTTGGCCAGGGTGTCCGGCGGCAATCGGATCGCGGTGACGGGGTGCCCGAGTGCTCCGGTGAATGCGCGTGCCATGGCGTTGCGGTCGAGTTCTTCGGTGGACAAGTCGTAGGTTTTGCCGACATGGTCGTCGGGACGGGTGAGGACCGCGGCCGCGGCCGCGGCGACGTCCTCGACGTCGACGACGCCCATGACGCTGGTCGGCGATACGGGATAGGGCATGAGGCCGCCCTGGATGAACTCCCACAGCTCGAGATAGTTCTGCATGTAGTGCGAGGGGCGCAGGACGGTCACCGCGAGCCCGGAATCGCGCAGCAGCTTTTCGACGCGCTCTTTCTGCTGATGGTGGGGCAGTTCAGCGATGTCGGGGTGGATCACCGAATGGAACACGACATGCTTCAGGCTCACATCGTGGCCGATCTCGACCAGTTCCTCGGCGATGGGGTATTCGTCGATGATCTGCGTCGGTGCCGCGTGGTAGATGGCGTCGGCGCCGCGCAGGCCGTCGGCGAGAGTGGCTCTGTCACGGAGGTCGCCGACGCAGAATTCGGTGGCGCCGTCTTGGCGGGCGATGTCGGCCTGCGCCGTGTTCTTCACCAGCGCCCGCACCGTGGCGCCGGAGGAACTGAGGTTCCGGACGAGGGGGCGGCCGACTCCTCCTGCCGCGCTGGTGACAACGACGGTGGTCATACACGTCCTCTTTTCATTGGTGAGTGCGATTCGGGGTGAGGAACAGCGAACTGTGCCGCAGGCCGGAGGGATCGGACGAATGCCGGTCAGGAATCGAGCCCGCGCATGAACCGTGAGATGAACGGCAGTAGCAGACGATTGGGCGTCACCTGAGCAAGGTGGGCCAAGAGCTTGTTCCGTGTGCCGGACACGACGTAGAGAGGCACCATCGGTCGGTCGAGGGCGCGCAGGGCAGTCGCGGCGACCTCGTCGGAGGTCTGTGTCGTGCCGACGATGGCGGCGTTCTCGCCGATGACATCGAAGAACTCGGTCCTGGTCGGACCAGGCGCCAACGCGATGACCCGCACATGGTGCGGGCGGGCCTCGTACCACAGAGCCTGAGTGAAGCTCAGCACGAAGGCTTTGGCCGCGGCGTAGACGGCCAAGGAGGGCACCGGCTGGAACGCCGTCGTGCTCGACACGTTGACGATGGTGCCCTCCTGCCGCCGAATCATGCCGGGCAAGAAGGCATGGCAGATATCGACCAGCGCTGCCACATCGACGCTGAGAACGCGGTCGAGCTCCTGCGCCTCGGCGTCGACGAACGGACCTTGCGTCGCGACACCGGCGTTGTTCACCAGCAGGTCGATATCGCCGTCGACCGCCGCCCGCAGTCGTTGGCCAGCACGCTCCTCGGCCAGATCGAGGCCGATCACCTGGCATTTCACCGCGTGGGTGGTCTCCAGTTCGGCCGCGAGCCGACGAAGCCGATCTTCACGACGGGCTACCAGTATCAAGTCCGACCCGCGCCGCGCAAGGCCGTGCGCGAGAGCGGCGCCGATACCTGCACTGGCCCCGGTGATCAGCGATCGGGCGGGCGTGAACGGCATTTGGTTCCCTTCGGTGGCGGTAGAGACGGCGGCGGTCTTTAAGAGGAACGGGTTTCCACCTCACCTCTATCGAAGCGCCGGACACCGCCCACCGGCTTGGCCTCCGATACGAACCCACACCCGATGCTTGGACCCGAATCCACATCGAGGGCAGGTGGCACACGGAGATCGCCGGCGATCCCTCACGCGCGGGGACCCGGTCTCACCCCCGCACGCGCCTGGTCCGTGACAGCATCCGGCAGCACATCCCGCACGGCCCGGCCGACGCCGCCACAGGACACCACCACTGCCCCTGCCCGGCTGGACGACATCGGACTCACCGACACCTCACGGCGGTGGTGACGCGTCGCGCCGGCCCGGATCGGTCATCCGGTCATTCCCATCAGCGCGGCGGTCAGTCCGAGGTCGGGTCCGAGGTCTTCGATCTTGCCGGTCCGGCAGCCGTCCGCGCGCATCTGGATGCGCTCGCAGAACACGCTGACGACTTCGCTCGCCGAGACCCCCAGCACGGCGTGTGTGCGCAGATGTCGGCGTTGCTTGTCCATGGCCCGGTCGATGTTGTGCAGCAGCAGCGGCGCGACGTCGACGACCTCGGTGACACCGGCGGCGTTGGCGCGCAGCTGATCGGTGACCGCGGTCAGCCCGGACAGGCTGGAGGCCAGCTGGTCCTGGTACTGGGTGAACGCGCCGCTGGTGTTGTTGAGGAAGTCGTTCATCTGGGTGAGCGTGGCCTGCAGGCCGGGGGACTGCTCGGCGAGCAGCGAGGTCATCTGAGTGACCTGGTTGCTGAAGTCGCGCACCGACTGATCGTTCTCCGCCAGCATGGTCGTCAGCTCGTTGAGCTTGACGATGATGCTCGCGACCGCGTCGGTGTTGTCGACGCCGACCTTCAACGCGCCGGACAGGGCGTTGAGGGTGTCGCGGATCTTCGAGCCCTGACCGTTGACCATGTCATAGAGCAGGGTGCCCGACAGCGGGCCCTCCGCCGCGCCCGGCGCGGGCTTGAGCGCGTCGGCGAACTGGTCGATGGTCTTGATCATCGTGTCCAGCTCGACCGGCGTGCGGGTCTGCTCGACCGTCAGGTGCGACTTGTCGGGCAGGGTCGGCCCGCCGGTGTAGCGCGGAGTGAGCTCGATGTGGCGGTCGGTGACGATGGACGGCGAAATCAGCGCGGCCGTCACGTCTTTCGGCAGTTTCACATCGCTGTTGACGACCATGTGGACCTCGACGAACTGCCCCTTGGGCACGATCTTGTCCACCTTGCCGACCTCGAGGCCGAGCACCGTGATCGGGTTGCCCTCGAACATGCCCGCGATATTGCGGAAATCCGCGGTGATGTGCTGTGTCGTGCCGACCGCGTCCTGGACGTCGGTCGGCACCGAACAACCGCCGATCGCCACCACGGCGCACGCCCCGAGAACCAGCGCCCACCCCGCGCGTGTCGTCGACATCATCGCCGCACCCGACCCACGGCCATGGCCACACCCGCCACCGGGCCAGCCGAGGCCGTCCCGGGACCGCGGCCGGTGCGGCGGCGCACGCCACATCGCGGCGAGACACCGCCACCGAACGCCCGAACGGATACAGCCGAGGCCGACGCGAACAACGGCACTCCTCACAGAAACTCCCGGCGACGTTGCCGTGGCTGCACCGGGACACGGATGCGAACACTTCTATCGAAATGCCCGCACCGACCCGCCCGCTTGGACTCGGGCACAAACCCTCACTCACGGATTGGTTTCGAGCCCAAGCAGTCTCGGGTGTGGGTGATGTCGAGGTGCCGGCGGTCAGCCGGTCACGGGCGCGTGACCGAGGACCGCGGTGCCGAGTTCGTCGGCGAGGGCGAGCGCGGCCTGCAGCGGCAGCCGGCGCTCGCTGATCTTGCAGCCGCGTAGTTGCTCGGCGCGCTGCACACGGTAGGCGACGGTGTTGCGGGCCACATGCAGCAGCGCCGCCGCCTCGGCCAGGCTGCGCCCGACATCGAGATAACACTTGAGCGTGGCCCGCACCGCCGCGACCGCCTCCCCGGGATCGGCGAGACCACCGAGTTCGCGGCGCACGAACTCACGCGCCCGCTCCAAGTCGCTGCTCAGCATCGCCACCACGTCGAGGTCCTGATAATCGAACACTTCTCGGGCGAGCACCGAGAGCGTGGCCACCCGTTCGGCCTCGAGAGCCTGCCGGTGACTGGAGACGAACCCGGCCACCCCCGACCCGGGCAACCCCATCGCGACACGGACCCCGGCCGGTGGGCGCGGCCACGATGTCTGCGGCCGCGACGGCGCCCCGCTGACCTGCGCACCCCACGCCCACACCCGTCGCCCGCCGACCGGCACGATCAACGTCGTCGTGCACGCGCACGCCGCCAACACCGCCGTGGCCGCCTCTTCCAGCTGGTGTGCTCTGGTCCCCGTGTAGTCGTCGGTCCACACCACCAGCGCCAGGTGATGCCGCGACAGGTCATAGCCGAGGCTGCGCACGGCACGATCGGGCGGAACGTGCCCGCCCCGCAAGATCTCCTGCAGCACCTCTCGACGCAGCGCGGCCGAACTGGCCAGCCACGCATCGTGCGCGCGCCCGTACTCGCTGGCCATCTCGTCGCTGAGCCGTTCGGTGATATCGAACAGCACCTCGTTGACCCGCCGCATCTGCGCGAACCGCTCGCTCGCCGGAACCAGCTGTTCGGCCGCGTCGAGAACCCGCTCCACCGCCAGCGCATGAGCCACCCGGATGCTGCGCAGCATGTGCTCCACCCCCACACCGCGGCTGACTACCTCCGCGGGGCCCAGCAGCACCTCGGGGACGGCGGCCACCCGGAAATCGGTCTCCTCCGCCAATGCCGCGGTGGCCTGCAACGCCACCGCTTCCCCGCCCACCCGCACCATCTCCACGATGCCGTGCACACCCAGCTCAGGCACCTCGGCCACGATCCGGTCGGCAATCGCGCCCCCGAGCTCCACCGCCCACCCTGCCGGACCCGCGCCGAGCCGCCCCGTCAACTCCTCGACCGTCGCCACGGGCAGCACCGAACCCGCTAGCGCCTGCTCCCCGCGCGGTCGGAGCAGCCGGATCCATCCACCCACACCAGCTGAATTCATCGCCGCCACACCCCCGGACACTAGGCCATCAGCCGACCCGCTTCGAGCGGCACTACGTCGCTCTGAGCGCCATCCGGCCGGTCCCATCGCGGTATGCCTGCCTCACTTACCGCGATCGTGTGCGCGACCGTCGATCGGCCGCGCACTGATATCCGTGTGCGGTTCAGCATCCGAATCATCGTGCGCCCTGGGGTTCCTCTGAAAGGTCTTACACACCTGGTTGCAGCGTGCGACGAGGCACGGAGCCACGGTTCTACAGCGTCGGTGTCGTGCTCCTGGCCATCGTGGCGAGTTGTCGACGAGACCGGGGCCGTCCGGCCCGGCGCAGTGCGTGTCCTGGTATCGGCCGGGCCGTGCGGGGCGCGCTGCCGGATGCTGTCGCGGACCAGGCGCGCACGGGGGCGATACAGGGGTGGGGTGTCGCCATCCTCGCCGCTCTCCCCGGTGCGCCGGCCTGGCGACCGGGTCCCAGGGCGTGAGGGGTCGCCGCCGATCTCCTGTGCCACCTGCCCTCCCATGTGGATTCGGGTCCAAGCATTGCGTACGGGTTTGTATCGGAGGCCAAGCCGGTGGTAGGGGTCCGGCGCTTCGATAGAGGTGTACGTATCCGTGTCACCGGTGCTGTCGTGGCGATGTCGCCGGGTGTTGATGTTCGGGGGTTTTTCCGTTGCCTGCCCTGGAGACCGCTGCGCCCGTCGAGGTGCTCGACCGCATCGAGCGGCGTGTGTTGTGGCTGTCGGTGGCGATGATCGATCACGCCAACCGGGTGCGTGAGAACCCGTCGGGGCTCAAGGTCGGCGGGCATCAGGCGTCGAGCGCGTCGATGGTGTCGATCATGACCGCGTTGTGGTTCGAGCAGCTCACCGCCGCGGATCGGGTGTCGGTGAAGCCGCACGCCGCGCCGGTGCTGCATGCGATCAACTATCTGCTCGGCCGGCTCGACAGGTCGTCGCTGACGACGTTGCGGGCTTTCGGTGGATTGCAGAGCTATCCCAGCCGTAGCAAGGATCCGGATCCGGTGGATTATTCGACCGGTTCGGTCGGGCTGGGGGCGACGGCGCCGGTGTGGGGTGCGGTGGCACGCCGCTACGTCGAGCATCATTTCGGTGCCGGCGGGGCCGGCCGCCAGTACGCGCTGATCGGGGACGCCGAACTCGACGAAGGCGCCTGCTGGGAGGCGCTGCTGGATCCGGCGGTCCCCGAGCTGGGTGAGCTGGTGTGGATCGTGGATGTGAACCGCCAGTCGCTGGATCGGGTCGTTCCGCATCTGGCCGCGTCGCGGGTGGCGGCGATGTTCGAGGCCGCCGGGTGGCAGGTGATCACGGTCAAGTACGGCGCGACGTTGGAGTCGATGTTCACCCGGCCGGGAGGTGCGGCGTTGCGGGCGCGGCTGGACGCGATGAGCAATCCGGAGTATCAGCGGCTGCTGCGGCTACCCGCCGCCGGGTTGCGCGAGCGGCTGCCCGGCTACAGTACGGACGCCGAGGCGATCCGGGCACTGGTCGACGGAGTCGGTGACGAGGAACTGCTGGCCGCGTGGCGCAACCTGGGCGGGCACGATCACCGTGCGCTGCGCGAGGCGTTCGCCGCGATCGACGACACCCGGCCCACGGTCATTTTCGCCTACACCGTGAAAGGGTACGGGCTGCCGACCGAGGGACATCCGCACAACCATTCCTCGCTGCTGAGTGCCGAACAGCTGGAGGCGGTCGCGGCCCGCCTGGGAGTCGATCTCGCCGACCGGTGGGCGGGTTTCGAGCCCGGCAGCGATGAGGGGGTGCTGTGCGCGCGGACCGCGCGACGGCTGGCGCGGCCGCCGGTCACCGAGCCCGGCCCGCTGGCGGTGCCGGCCGATTTGGGGCGCACCCCGGCGCGGGTGGCGTCGACCCAGTCGGCGCTGGGCCGGACTTTGCTGGATCTGCTGCGTGCCGCACCGGAGGTCGGTGCGCGGGTGGTGACGGTCAGCCCGGACGTGAGTTCTACGACGAACCTGGGCGGGTGGGTCACGAAGGTCGGGACGTGGTCGGTGACCGAGCGCCCCAACTGGTTCGCCGACGACCCCGACACGATCCTGCAGTGGCGCGAGGGCCCGGGCGGCCAGCACATCGAACTCGGGATCGCCGAAACCAATCTGGTCGGTGTGCTGGGTGAACTCGGCGCGACAGGCAGCCGGTGGGGGCAGCCGCTGCTGCCGATCGGTGTGCTCTACGACCCGTTCGTGACGCGGGCGCTGGAACCGTGGTCGTTCGGGATCTACGCCGGGGGCCGCTCGCTGCTGGTCGGGACACCGTCGGGGGTGAGCCTCGCCGCCGAAGGCGGCGCACACCAGTCGATCGTCACACCCTCGATCGGGCTGGAACAGCCGGGCTGCGTCAGCTACGAACCGGCGTTCGTCCTCGACACCGAATGGATCTTGCTGGGATGTCTGGACCAGCTGAACCGGCCGCAGGGCCGCGCGGCGTACGTACGGTTGTCGACGCGTCCGCTCGACCAGCGGCTCGCGGCCGTGCCGGCCGATCCCGCCGCGCGCGAGCGGCGCCGCAACCATGTCCTGGCCGGCGGATACGTGCTGCGGAGGCCGCCGAACCCGGTGGTGACGATCGCGGCCATGGGCGCGGTGGTGCCCGAGGCGATCGCGGCCGCCACCCGCCTGCACGAGCTGGGTATCGAAACGGAGATCGTCTGTGTGACCAGCCCGGGACTGTTGTTCGCCGCGGTGCAGGCGCGCCGCGGCCGCTGGCACGGACAGCACTGGATCCTCGACACCCTGTTCGGTGGTGCGGCCGGCCGGCCGATGGTGACCGTCCTCGACGGCCATCCGCACACGCTCGCATTCCTGGCCACCGTGCACGGGGTGCCGGCGATCCATCTGGGCGTCACCGAGTTCGGCCAATCCGGTGACCTCGACGCGGTGTATCGCTACCACGGCATCGACACGGACTCGATCGTGCGCGCCGCCCTCGATCTGGTGCCCGCGCCGTGAACACCCTTGTCGCCCAACCCATGAGGAGCCCATCGTGGTCACGAACCTGATCCGCTACCGCCTCGGCGACGCCGTGGAATGGGGGGTGGTCGACGACGCGAAGATCACCCCGCTGCACGGCAGCTACCCCAGCACCGCCGACCTCATCACGACCGGCGAGCAGGATTGGCGCGCGGCGCGGCACCGGGCACCGGTCCACCGGCTCGACGCGGTCACGGTGCTCTCGCCGATCACGACACCGTGCCGGGTGATCTGCCAGGGCGCCAACTACCGTCAGCACGCGATCGAGTCCGGCATGGACCCCGACGCCCGCGCGTTCAACCTGTTCTTCGACAAGACCGACGCAGCGGTCACCGGCGCGCACGACCCCGTCACCCGGCCCGCGCATGTACGGCTGCTGGATTTCGAAATCGAACTCGCCCTGGTCATCGGCCGCGCGATCGACGCACCGGTCACGATCACCGATGCGGACCTGCCCGGCTATGTGTTCGCGGTCACCATCGCCAACGATCTGTCGGCCCGCGATGTCCAGCTGCCGCAGGGCCAGTTCCTCAAAGGCAAGAGCTACCGCGGATTCTGCCCGCTGGGCCCGTATCTGGCGATCCTAGAGCCCGCGGATATGCCGTTGCTGGACAACCTGGAGCTGCGGCTCGAGGTCAACGGAAGGCTGCGTCAGCACGACACCACCGCCCACATGCTCTACCGGCCCGCGGAAACCCTGACCGAGTTGAGCCAGTTCTGCAATCTGAGCCCCGGCGACGTCGTGCTCACCGGCACCCCGCACGGCTGCACCGCCACCACCCCGCCCGCGCTGATCCGGCGCCTGGCGACCGCGCTGCTGCCCGAAGACCGGCTGTGGTCGCTGTTCATCCGCCAGAACCTGCGCAAACCCTATCTCGCGCCCGGCGATCTGATCACCGCGTCGATCCGCGACCAGAGCGGGTCACTGGACCTGGGCACTCAACGCACCCTGATCACCGCTCCATGACCCGCTGGAGGTTTCCCGTGACACCTGTTCCCGATTCCCGCGACAGCAATGTCGCGGTCCCCGAACTGCTGGCGCACTGGGTGGTGAAAACCGCGCGCGCACCACAGATGATCGCCTGGTACCGAACCGTTTTCGGTGCGCGGGTGGTGCACGAGGACCGCCGGATCGCGTTCTTGACCTGGGACGACGAGAGCCACCGGCTGGCGCTGGTCAAAGTACCCTCGGTGCTGCGGTATCTGCTGCTCCTGGCCAGATTCCGCCGCAAGTTCTACGGCGTGGACCACCTCGCATTCACCTTCTCGTCGCTGGACCGGCTGCTGGGCACCTACGAGCGGCTCGCCCGCCAGGGCATCACCCCGGTGTGGTCGATCAATCACGGCCCGACGACCTCGCTGTATTACGAGGATCCCGACGGTATCCGGCTGGAGTTCCAGGTCGAGAACTTCGAGACGGCGGCCGCGACCGCCGACTACTTCGCCAGTTCCGCATTCGAGGCCAACCCGATCGGTGTCGAGGTCGACCCGGACTACCTGCTGGAGCGGCTGCGCCGCGGCGAGCCCGCGGCGACGCTGCTGGCACCGGGGGCGGGGACCCGCCCGGGAACGACACCGCGCGCGAACACCCGCGCCATCACCTGGAGGACGCTGTAACCGATGATCACCCGCCCTGTCGTCATCGTCGGAGCCGGCGCCACCGGATCGACACTGGCGTTGCTGCTGGCCCGCTACGGGGTGCCCAGCACCGTGCTCGAACGGCGCAGCGACCCGCTGCTGCATCCGGCCGCGCACGTGATCAACGCCCGCTCGCTCGAAATCTGGCAGCACACCGACCCACACCTGGCCGCCCGCATCGCCGCCCTCGCGCCCCCGATCGAACAGGTCAACATCATCCGCTGGTGCGGCGACCCGGCCGGGCCACCCCTGGGGCAGATCGACCTGCTGTCGCGACCGGACTGGACCGCGCAGGTCCGCAGCCACAGCCCGTTCCTGCTGTCCCACATCGGCCAGCACCAGCTGATGCCCGTGCTGTGGGAAGCCCTGGACCGCGAACCACTGGTCGACTTCCGCCGCGCCACCCTCGCCGAACAGGTCGACCAGACCGGCACGAGCGCCGTGGTCACCGCCCGCCCGGCCGTGCCGGCGAGCCCCGCAACGGCGAGTTCGACCGAGACCATCTACGCCCGGTTCGTCGTCGCCGCCGACGGCGCCAACAGCAGCGTGCGCGAGCAGGCAGGCATCGGTATGACAGGCCCAGTGCTGGCGAACATGGGCAGCGTGTTCTTCCACGCCCCCGGCCTGTTTCCGGCAGGAACCGAGCGACCACTGCTGAGCTGGATCTACCGGCCCGGCTTCTGCGGGGTGATGATCGCCCACGCCGACGACGACTACATCCTGATGACCGTCTACCTGCACCCCGCCCAGCAGATCGCGCGCGACCCCCGCGCCTACTGGGAACGCATGCTACCCGCGGTGCTCGGCCCCGGCGTGCCGACCCGGATCCGCTCCACCGGCACCTGGACGATGACCTCGCAGATGGCGTCCCGGTTCCGCCGCGGCGCGCTACTGCTGGCCGGCGACGCCGCACACCGGTTCCCCCACACCGGCGGCTTCGGGCTCAACAGCGGCGTCCAGGACGCCCACAACCTGGCCTGGAAACTCACCGCCATCCTCCACGACGGCGCCCACGCCGACCTGCTCGACACCTACGACACCGAACGGCGGCCCGTGGTCACCCGCTTCGCCGAGCAGAGCGTCAGCAACCACTTCCTGCTCGACAAGGTCACCCGCTCCCTCGGCGTCACCAACCGCGCCGTGCAGCAGGCCACCGCCGCCCTGGCCCGCCCCCCGCTGGCATGGCTACCGGACCGGCTGCTGGCACCGCTCTGCGACCGGCTCACCGACATGCAAACCGCCCGCACCGCCGCCGTCGAACCCGGCCACCGCCGCGCCGGACGCGTCCGGGCCCGCATCGCCGCCCAGATCCCCGGCCAGCTCGAGCATTTCATCGCCACCGGCCTGGAATTCGGCTACGTCTACCGCAGCCCGCTGATCCGCTCCGAACCCGGCCCCGTGCCCATCGACGGCGACGGCGTGCTCACCTACCGGCCCACCACCTGGCCCGGCGCCCGCCTGCCCCACGCGACAATCGAATTCGAGCACCAGCCGATGCCGATCCACGACCTGCTCGGGCCCGGCAGGCTCACCCTGTTCACCGCCGACCCTCACGCCTGGACCGCCGCGCTCACTACAGACCCGCGGCCACCGCTGCCGATACAGGTGACCGCGTTGCGTGCCCCCGACCCGGGCGACCGCGACGCCCTGATCGCACTGTACGAAGTCGGCGAACACGGCGCGGTAGCGGTACGGCCCGACGGGCATGTGCTGTGGCGCAACCGCGACCAGGCCCCGACCGCGGCACCGGAGCTGCTCGACTGGCTGCGCACCCAGTGGGGCCCGTACTGGCCAGCCAGGAAAGATCACCCGAACGGCCGCGGCCGGGCCCACCCCATGCCGGCAGGCGACGACCACGCCACCCGCGTCTCGGCGAACACCGCCGACCCCGCCCAGCCGACCACCGACTCCGCGCCATGAACTGCCCTACGCAGCACCGGCATTGCCGCCACCTGCAGGGCGCGTTGCGCCTGACCGCCCTGCTGCACTCCTAGCGCTCGGCGCAGCCGCCGATCCGTCTCCGACCCTCAGCTCCTGCACAACAATCGCCCGCAAGGACCGAAATCGTTCCGCGCCGGCTTCCACTGAACCTCCACCGCGAAATACCGTCACCTGTGCGTGCCACCGTGCGTGGCCATCGGCCCAGGAATCGTCAGGAGAGATATGCCCACCACACGCGTCGCCGTCGTCACCGGGGCCTCGTCGGGAATAGGCCGGGCCACTGCAGCGGTCTTGGCCGGCAACGGGTTCCGGGTGATCGGGACCAGCCGCAACCCGGACACGATCCCGGAGACAGACCGCCTGCCGGGCATCGACTACCGGCCCCTGGACCTGACCGACCACGACTCCCTCGAACAGTTCGTCTCGACGCTGGATACTGTCGACGTCCTGGTCAACAACGCCGGCGAAAGCCAAGCCGGACCGCTGGCCGACCTGCCCGGCGACGCCGTAGCCCGACTGTTCCAGCTCAACGTGCTCGGCCCGATCGCACTCACCCGGGCGTTACTACCCGGCATGCGCCAGCGCGGTACCGGGCGGGTGGTGATGGTCGGCTCGATGCTGGCCAGCTTCCCGCTGCCCTACCGCTCCTCCTACGTCGCCACCAAAGCCGCACTACGCGGATTCGCCACCGCGGCACGATTCGAGGAATCGCCCTACGGCATCTGGCTCACCACCGTCGAACCGGGACAGGTCGATTCCGGACTCCGCGAACGACGCACGAAATACCTCGCCGACGGCTCGCCACACACCACGGAATTCCAGCGCTTCATGACAGAACTCGACCGCAAACAAGCCGCGGGCATCACACCGGACCGGGTCGCACGGAGCAGGCGCGGCAACGGGTTCGAGGATTTCCTGGCCGCGTTGACGGCGGCGTGGACGCCGGATCCTGTGCGGTACGACGGCAGGTTCTACCGGTTCGCGGCTTCGGAGATCAGCCCGAAGCCGGTGCGGCCCGGCGGTCCGCCCGTGCTTCTGGGTGCGGTTCCCGGGCTGGCGGTCCCGGCCCAGCGCGCCGGCCGGCTCGGGTTCGGCTTCAACCCCGGTATCTACGAGTGGGCGGGCTTCGAGTCCCAGCTGGCGGCGTACCTCGAGGCGGTGCCGCAGGGGGTGCGGCCGGGACCGGTCGTGGTCCGCGTCAACGGCACCGTCACCGCCGAACCGCTCGGGAGCGACCGGCTTCCGCTGGTCGGTGACCTCGCCCAGGTCCGGGAAGATCTCGCTCGGGTGGCCTCGCTGGGGGTCGACGAGGTGTTCTGGGATCTGGTGCAGGGCGGCGTACCGCACGCCGAGCACCTGGGTGTGCTCGATCGCATCGTTCAGTTGAAGGACTGATCCTCGCGGAGTCCGGCAAACACGATGTCCACGTAGCGCTCCCAGACGTCTGGTTCCTCGTCGGCCAACGGTGCGGAGGCGTGGTGAATGCCGCAGGTCAGCATCACGATGTCGAGTCCGCGGACGTCGGGATGCACGGCGCCGGCGCGGCGGGCCCGCGCGGCCAGCTGTTCTGCCGTGGCGACGAGCCGTTCGACCTGGGCCTGGATCTTCGGATTCCGGTCCGCGTCAGCGCGGTCGAGCGCGTCGACCAAGGCCCGGTTGCGGGCGTTGAGCGCGGCGCTCGCGTACAGGAACTCCCGCAGGGCCGCGGCGGCGTCGTCATGGGCGGCCAGGCGTTCACCGTCGGCCACGAGTTCGTCGACGGCCGCGGCGACGATGGCCGCGAGCAGGTCGTCCTTGGTGGGGAAGTGGCGGAACACGGTGCCTTTGCCGATGCCCGCCCGTGCGGCGACCTCGGCGGTGGTGGCGTCCACACCGCTTTCGGCGAACACCGCGGCGGCTGCTGCGACAAGAGCCTTGCGGGTGCGCACGGCGTCCGCGCGCATGGGGCGGTCGGGCGCTGCCATCGCCACCTCCTCGGTCGACCACGAGCGTAACAAAGCTGACCAGCCGGTCCAGTTAGTGGTACAGTCGCTAACATGACCGGCCGGTCATGTTAAGTTCCTGCGAAAGGGAGTCCCGGAACTGTGGGCACCACTCTTGGTTTTATCGGCAGCGGCCTGATCGGCGGCACGCTGGCGCGCCTGGCCACGACCGCCGGCATCGACGTCGTCCTCAGCAACTCCCGCGGTCCCGAGACCCTCGCCGGGCTCGTAGCGGATCTCGGCGGCCACGCCCGCGCGGCGACCGGCGAGGAAGCCGCCCGAGCGGATCTGGTCGTCGTTTCCGTACCGCTCACGGCCTGTCGACACCTGCCGGCCGACGCACTGGCCGGCCGCGTCGTCATCGACACGACGAACTACTACCCCCAGCGCGACGGCCGCTTCCCGGAGCTGGACTCCGACGAGGTCACCTCGAGCGAACTGCTGCAGCGGACGCTGCCTGGGGCAACAGTGGTGAAGGCGTTCAACAACGTCTTCCACCACCAGCTGCACACCCTCGCCCGCCCGCCGGGATCACCGGATCGCTCCGCACTACCCATCGCGGGCGACGACGAAGCCGCCAAGAAGGCGGTCAGCGGCCTGATGGACGCACTCGGCTACGACGCCGTGGACACCGGTGCTCTGTCAACGAGCTGGCGCAGCGAACCCAACACCCCGGTTTACGTCATGCCCTACTTCGGCGCGATGCCCACCGACCTGCCTGGCGAGGAACTCATGGCGTGGATGGCAAAGGCCGATGGCGCCTCGATCCCGACGACTCAGGTGGAAGCCCTCGTCGCTTCGGCGGCTCGCGGACCCGCCGGCGGTCGGTTCTGAGACTCAGCCCGACTGGCACGTCCGCACAGTCCAACCCGACGTCAAGGAGTACACATGCCCGGACGACTCGAAGGCAAGACCGCACTGGTCACCGGAGCCACCAGCAACATCGGACGAGCCATCGCCGTCGCCTTCGCCGCCGAAGGCGCCCGCGTCGTCGTCAGCGGCCGCGACCAGACCCGCGGCGACAAGGTCATTGCCGAGATCACCGGCGCCGGCGGCAAGGCCGTCTTCATCCCCGCCAACCTGGACGGAACCGCCGACACCGCCCGCACTCTCGCCGCACAGGCCACGAACGCCCTCGGCGGCGCCATCGACATCCTCGTCAACAACGCCGGCATCTTCCCCGCCACCAGCACCGCCGACACCGACGAGGCCACCTTCGACCAGGTCTACGCCGTCAACGTCAAGACCCCGTTCCTCCTCACCGGCCTCATCGCCCCCAAGATGGCCGAACGCGGCTCCGGGGCCATCATCAACCTCGGCTCCTGGGTCGCCCGCCTGGGCATTCCCATGGCCAGCCTCTACGCCTCCACCAAAGGCGCTATGGAAACCCTCACCCGCATGTGGGCCGCCGAATACGGCCCCAACGGAGTCCGCGTCAACGCCATCTCCCCCGGCGTCATCGCCGAGAACACCGGCGAAAGCCCCGGCACCGCCATGATGCGCGGCACCCCCGCCAACCAAAGCGGAACCCCCAACCACATCGCCAACGCCGCCATCTACCTCGCCAGCGACGAATCCACCTTCGTCCACGGCACCGTCATCGACGTCGACGGCGGCCGCACCACCACCGCAGTCATCGCCAACCAACCCCACACCGACCGCGAGGCAACCAGGAGAGTTCCCACGAGTGACGGGACTGTTTAAAGATCGACTCTAGCCGCCGTAGACCGTCGCGCACGACCCAGCACCGCCAACCGCCCACCGTCGACACCCTGGTCACCTACGGAACAACCTCCTGAAGCCAGGCAGCGGAATCACGCGCTCACGCGCGAGATGATCCTTCTGTCACGCTCAGCAACCACCGAAAGCGCGCCAGAACCCTCGTTTGACAGGCCCCTTTCAGGCGGATCATCCCGGCACGACTTCGGCCAGCCGGAGCGATCCGCCTGACTCGATTACTGGACTGTGCCGACGGCAGGCATGCCGAGGTCCACCTGGCGGGTGATGCGCGTGAGCCGGAGCGCGTCGGCGCGCTTGCCGCGCAGACACTGGAGTGTGAGGTCCACCCCCTCGATCTCGCCCAGCCACCCCTCGGCTGCGGCGCGTTTCCTCCGCTTCTCCAAGTCCGACTCCAATTCGTCGAGACGAGGTAGCATTTTCGGGTTCACATGCAATTGTGCGCACCGGAGGCAAGCTTCTCTGAACTAAGCCAAGGGAGGTCGGGCACATAGCAAATCCGGCTCCAATAGGAACGGTGCGTCCTCACTATTCCTGCGGCAGTTACTCGGCCTCTGATTCGGAACGTTCGGAGGCGCGGGGTGGTTGGTCGATATCGAGGTGTTTCGGGTTCTCCTCGCAGGCGCTCGATCGGCTTGTCTACGAGTGCTAGATAAAAGAAGTGGTCGTCTCCGGGCGCGAAGGCGACTCTAAAACCTGCGTCCAGCGCGGCAATTGCCTCGTCTGCGTTCGTCGCGACAGCGGCTGGGTGGATGGCATAGACGGGGCCGATGGGCAGTTCCCTGGTTCCGAGCGTTACCGAGTACGACTCGGCCAGCCATGCTGCGGCGACAGGTGCGGTCAGCCCGGCACAAAGTTCGGGCGAGTCATGTCCGGTCAAGATGCGGATGAAGCTTCGAGCTGAAGGGGAGGCGACGATTCCGCCTTAAATCAGGATGCGAGCGACTCGGAGGTCGACCCGCATCCTGGTGACTCTGGCGCAGCAGATGAAATCAGAGTCCGGACCATGTCAGATAGGCCAGGCCATTGCTCTCGTTGTCGAAATCCCCAATGAGAAGACTCAATCCGGTACGGCGGTTGTAGTACCGGAGCTGCTTCTCAGCCGCATTGAAGCAGGTCTCCGCGTCTGTACCCCGGGCAGATGCCTTGCCGCCACCGCAGTCGTCCGCTTGAAGTGGGGGCTGATTCGGCAGCAGGTGCCCGGCGAAGACTCGAATGCGCGGGTAAGCTTGTGTGAACAGGCGGTCAGTGTCTGGCGTCGTCTGAATGACACAAAGAGTAGCGGGGGGTTCCGACCCCGGCCTGCATCCTGTCGAGTTCCGGAGCCGACTCGGGAGGGCCGCGACGAAATCATCCTGCGATCCAACGGTGGCGGCGGCCCCCACGGTCGGGCTGGCGGTCACCCCGCCATCGGTACCGTGGGAGCCACTCGCAGCAGAATCACCGCTCGGCGGATGGTTGTAGATCCCTACGCCGAGCGCGACTGCGACCGAGAGCAGACCAACAGCACCCGCAGTCCGCCAATAACGCCGCGTCTCTTCATCATCGGCCAACGCTTCCGCCCCTGCCCGCGTGATTGAGTTGAGCCGTCAGCTTACGGCCGGAAAGCTGAAGTGAGCCCTGTTCGGCCTCGTGCACGAAAATAAAAGTGCCGTCGGAGTTTTGGGTGTTCTCTGCCACGAAGTTCGCGACCGTGGTGTCGGATTCGCCTTGCACGGTGAGCAGGTCCTCCTCGTAGGCGGCCTCGATCAGCGAAGTCTTGCCCGTGCCCGGTGGCCCGTACAACAACACGGAGCCTCGGCGGTGCGTACAGTTTGCAGCACATTCACATCCGCCGCCACCCGCGAGCTGGCGCAGGTGGTGGTCCTGCCCGTTCGGGCGCGCCACCGCCCGACCCCGACACCGGCGCAGCCGGGGCAGGGGCGCGGTGCCACCGCGCCGTTGCCAGGTGAACGCTAGCTAGGCGAGAACAGTTGTGGCGCAGAGCCAGCGGTCGCGAGGATACCGCCCGGGTCGTCTCAGCGCTGATGACTTAGTCGGTGGTGAAGACCTGCGCTTCGCCTAATTGCCGCCAGGTACTCGACCCGGTTCAATCGCTCGAATTCGGTCGCCTGTGCGGAACGGGACAAGTTGCAGCTCAGTAGGGTTCGGCATGCGCGCCTTCGGTCCGCGTGAAATTGAGCGGCATGGATAGCGGTTGCTGCGCATACTGGTCTGCGGATGTTCCCGTCTCGGGGCTGAGCGCGTGTGCAGTTCCGGGATGTTGTCGGTGGTCTGGTGTATCTCTTATCACAGTTCATGTGGGAGATGCGTTGCGGGGGACTTCTATTCGGGTTCCTGGATTGGGCTGCGCGAGACCTGGAACCAGCATGCGCGGCTTCGGCTTTCGAAAGAGGGGATCGACTGTGGAGACTTGCTCGGCGCCGCCGGCATCACCCCCTGCGAGTCACCGAGCACGGCAGCAAACGGCAAGAGGAAACCTTCACCGACCTCATCGCCGCCGCCGCGGGCATCATCCTCGGACAACGCGGCCGAGGCGCGCCCGTCGTGATCCTGCGCGGCATCGCCCACACTTCCAGCGACGACGGCGTCACCGATATCACAACCCAGCGAACCCCGCCACCGCGCCACCTGGCTCAGCCCCGCGACGCTCCCACCCTGCTCTACAACGCCGCCATCCAGCCCCTCCCCCAGCCATTCCTCACCCTCTACGGCACATCCGACACCCCCGAGACCTGGTGGCCGCGCACGGGCTGGGGCAGCCTCGACTACCAGCCCGCCGACAGCATCGATCACCACACCACTCCCGCGCCATTCCCCGACCGGTTCGTCGGAGGCGTCTTCGCAGACCACGACCTCCCGGCTAGCTAGCTCACCGGTCCTTGCCGTTAATGGCGATCATGACAAGTTCGCGAGCAGTGTTGCCGTATACCGCCTGCTCGGTCAGCATCTCGAATGCGCGCTCGTACAGAGCAAGCTCGCGAGGCTGCCGGATGGTCAATTCCGCGCTGATTGTTTCAACTTGAGCGATCTTGTCGTCGTAAAGCAGAAAGTTTGTGGTTTCGTAGAAGAACTCAGCCGTATCGGGAAGCACGCCGATACGCAGCCGGGGAAGATGCATCGAGCTGAGGAGATGTTCCATCTGCGCGCGCCGGATCTCTTCACTTCCGACGGATGTGTACAGTGCCGATTCTGCGACGACGAAATGAAAGCGGTGACCTGGCGCGCGGAGCACCTGTTGGCGCTCCATACGCGCGGCCAACGCCGCGTCCAAGTCATCTGGAGCATCGAGGAACCGAATGCACCGACTGAGCACAGCTTCAGCATAGTGACGTGTTTGTAGCAACCCAGGCGGTATAAGACAGTCGAAGCCACGGACAAGCGACGCCGCTCCCTCGAGTTTTATACTCTGACGCTGCCGGTGCGCACGCCCGGTTGCTGCGATTCGCCGCCATTCCATATAGGCCGCATCGACATTACGCAATGCTGCCGCCAGGTCCGGCAATGCCAGCTTGTTGTCGGTAAGACGGCACCATATAGCCAAGTCCTCTTCGGATGGCAGTTGCTTGCCGTGCTCAATTTTCGAAACCTTGGCCGGATGCCAGCCCGCCGCCGCGGCGAGGCCGCGACCGGTCATCCGGGCCGATACCCGCAGGTCGCGCAGGCGAACTCCGAGTACCTGCCGTGCATCATCAACCCTGGTCACGGAGATACCTTCCGAACGTCACACCTATCGGCCACAGGCCGCCGCAGATCCCGCCCACCGGGACACCCGACCGCCGGATCCTCAACACAATATGCCCGATATCGCGAAGAATTGCTCAACGAGCTGTATTAGCACTGCTCTGCCGCGATGCGGTGTTCCCTATCGAGCAACCTCGAGCAACACCGTTGTGAGCACAGGGAACGACTCCTAGCGTCAGAGTTGACGATCGGGCCCCTCGTCCACCACACCATCGCCGCCGCATCAACCGATGCAGCACGCGCACACCCCGCATTCCAGCTCGAACTGATCGGGTCGATTCGACATGAACAACCGACTGCAAGCTCCGAACCACATCCCAGAACGACATCCCGGCACCGCACGCACGCCTTCGCGGCGGCGCAGCACCCATACGACCTCACCCGCGAATCCGCACACCATGATCGCAATGCCACGTTCGTCAAGAGCCAGGCTCTGAAATCTCAATTCGCTCCGCTTCACGATCGTCAAATTCTTCGATCTATCCCATTGCCATACACGCCACAAGTCACATCGGCCCCATTCGGATACCTGCGCACAACCTTGGAAATTGAGTCTGTGTCCTCCGCCATGGCCGAACCGCAGGAGGTTGATTTCATGTCCCGAATTATCTCCAAGCCAGTTTTGATTGCAGGCGCGGGCCTAGCAGGTCTATCTCTGGCAATCGAGCTGACGCGGTGGGGTGTGCCGTTCGAGATAGTTGATAGCGCCGAGGAGCCGAATCCGTGGTCGCGGGCATTTACTGTGCATGCGCACACAGGAGTGGCTGATGCAGATAGGCCTGATCGACGAGTTCCTGAACCGAGGCTTGCTGCACAAGTCAATGGATTACCGGTTCGAGGCAACGGACAAGGTCGCGCGGCTCGATTTCACACAACTCACCGGCACGCGGTACCCGCACATCCTCATCAGCAGTCAGAACATGACCGAGACACTTCTGCGCGAGTACCTGTCGGCACGGGACGTCTCGGTGCGGTGGGGCACCAAACTCACCTCTGCCACCGAGGATCGCGATGGAGTGACAGTGTCACTGTCGCGGCCGGACGGCAGCACCGAAACGGTGCGATGCCAGTGGCTGGCGGGTTGCGACGGCGTCCACTCAACCGTACGCGGACTGATCGGTGTGAAGTATGCGGGCGGGGATTACGCGGGCCGGAACCGGATGATGGACACCCCGATGATGAATTTCTGGCTCGGCGACGACCGGATCCACTATCTGATCACGGACGCGGGGATGCTCCTCATCACCAAGCTCCCCGGAGAGAACTACCGGCTGCTACTCAGCGAGCCCGGCGGTGGCGCAGTGGCGAAAAAGGCGGTAGCACGCGAGGAGTTCCAGCGGGTCCTCGACCGGCAACTCGACGGCGCAGCGACGATCGGCCAGCCGTCGTCGACGAGCATTTTCACGATCTGGAAACGTCAGACACCGCTGTATCGGCGCGGGCGGATCTTCCTGGTCGGCGACGCCGGGAATCTGCGCAGCATCGCGGGCGGGCTGGGCATGAACGCCTGTATCGCAGACGGAGTCAACCTGGGATGGAAACTCGCCGCCGTAGCGACTGGGAAGGCTCACGCCGGGCTGCTGGACAGTTACGAGGACGAGCGTTGGCCCGCCGACGAACAGGTCGGGGCAATGGCCGACCTGCTCCACCAGATCCTCATGGACCATGAACGCCCCATGGCCGAGCGAATCGCGATAGTGGAGGAGCCCGACTTCCACGACCGCGCCGTCAGCATGATCTCTGGACTCGGCCACACCTACCGCGACGTCGTTTCCATCCCGGCGGACGTGCACCCGCTGACCGGTCTTGCTGCCGGAGATCGCGCACCCGAGCTGCCCCTCACCGGGTCGACGAGCGTGCACGACCTGCTGCGCCATCCCGGCTACACCCTCCTTACCCTGCATCACCAGCCCCATTCAGCTTGGAAATCAACGGATTTGGCGTCGCGAGTCCGCCAGCGGTTCGACGACTTGGTTCGGGTGCGGCAGGTCAGCTCGCCGGGTTCGCGGACGACTGCGCCGACCAGCACCGTGCTCACTAACAACATCCGCGTCCACGACATCTATGGCGCGACAGACTCCGATGTGGTGTGCCTAATCCGCCCGGACGGCTACCTCGCCGGCCGCGTCGCGTTCTCCGAGCACGAGGCTTTGCTCGACGGTCTCGACGCAGTCCTTAGCTGACGACAAGAAGCCGGTTGACGCGTCGGGGGTGACCGGGTGGCAAAGAGCGGGCCCGCGGCAGAGGTCGGCCCGCGCAATTGGTGAGGTATCGAGTCACTCATGCCAGTCAACAGCCATCCCGTCACGAGCTGCTTTGTTAATCAGCCCTTGGGCTTTAGTACCGGTTACCGATTTGTTCACGAGAGTATCGAATGCCTGATGATATATCTGAATTTCCCGTGGTTGCGTGACAGTGATCTCGGCCGTAATCGACTCGACGAGAACAATCTTGGAATCGAACATAGAGAAATTTGTCGGCGCGAACGGTAGCTCCGCCGCGCGCGGTACGATTCCGATGGTCACGCGGGGCAATCCCACAATAGCTCGTAATCTATCCAACTGCCCAGCCATAACCGCCTTTCCACCGACATTTGTATACAGCGCCTGCTCACCGAGGAGAAAGTGGAAGCGTCGGTTTCCCCCGTACAGAAGCTGCTGCCTTTCCAGCCGTTTCGCCACGCCAGCGTCCACATCGTCAGGTGTTTGATAAAATGCACTCACGTTGCGAAGGACCTTGGCAGCATATTCGGCCGTCTGCAAAAATCCCGGTATGAAATGTGGGTTATATATCCTGATGACAGCGGAGTTCTCACTGAGGTTGACGAGAGCGAGTTGGCGGCGTTTTGTTCCTGTACCCAGCACTCTCCGCCATTCGAGATAGGCAGCGTTGATGTTTTCCAAGCTCGCGATGAGGTCCGGGACCTGGTCGACGGCATTGCAGTGCTCACACCATGCCTGGATATCGTCGTGGGAAGGCTTGATGCGGCCGTATTCGATCTTCGAAATCTTGGTTTGATGCCAGCCATTTCGGCGTGCCAGCTCGGCGCCGGACAGCTTGGCAGAACGACGAAGCTCTCGGAGTCGCCCTCCGAGAGCTTCGCGCTGCTGCTGAATCGAGCTTGTCAACTCGAGATGTACTCCGCATACGGTGTGGCGATCTGCCACAGCCGGTCGCGCACACTCCGGCAGTACTCTGCGAGCTGCGGATCGGTGGTGACCGCTACGCCTGCAGGCTTGCCGGCTGCGTCAACAAGGTTGTACGCGACTTTTTCATCATCGAACAGCCACCAATCGTCGGGTGGCACCGGACCTGCCTCATCTCGGGGCAGATAGCGGATTTCTTCGCCGGATTCGATATTGAGCCCAGTGATCGAAAGCAACCACCGGTGATAATCCGAGTGAGGTACGGTAACGATGCGTACCCGGCTGACGGAGACTCCCCGCGCGGTTGTCTCCCGCATGAGTCCATGCCATGGGACTGGAGGCTCGTCGGGTGCAGGATCACCAGCGAGGAAGGCTTGCAGACGACTACTCTCCGATGCCTCGACATAGGAATCCCGAACTTCGAGGTGGAAAGCCGAGTGCCGTAGCCCGCGGAACCAGTCAGGCCAAGGGTCACCGACGACTAGCAGCATGCCCGTAATAGGTCCTTCCGATCTTGGGTACCTCGATGGCAGTTTCATCGTCAGCCAGGTCAAGTTGGCCAAGGGTGTCGTCGTCCACGACGGGTCGGCCGGACAAGGTGAACGTACCCCTTCCGGTGTCGGTCATCTCGGCCCCAATATACGTGTGTTGTTCGGCGAAACCTGTTAGCAGGTGCGGGATTTCGATAGTTCCGGTCGTTTCCGTCACCCAGCCTTGCACAACATAGCTGGCCCGCTCGGTGGCGTAGAGAGCTGGGCAACCGTTGGCCTCGGAACCACCCTTGCCGAGGAGCTTGATCTTCATCGCGGCGTCTCCTGTCCAGTCATGCACATGCATGGCAGCATACCTGCCTGGTTGGACGCGGTTCTACCATAGATGTCCTGCATCGACGCAGTTTCGTGCATGATCGTGCATAGGTATGGCCGACCAGCGATAGCGGGCCCTACGGTTCCACCAGACACTCGACACTGAATGTCCCCCGGTCGCCTCAGAGACTTGAGTCGTTGCGCAACAGGAGAAAGACCGACAACACATTCAGGGCCGTCGTCGTTGGTGTTAAGTAACAGCAATTCCATTCAATTGAGCCATTCCTCAGATAGCTAACCCGAGCTGGCTCATGCGAATCAGGAGGTTGATTTCCGTGTCTGGTTGCGTTTCTGTTCCGGTTCTTATCGTGGGTGCGGGGCCGGTGGGGTTGGCAGCGGCAGTCGAGTTTGAGCGATGGGGTGTGCCGTTCTCACTGATCGATCGAGCCGTGGGCTGGGAGGAGACCACTCGAGCGATCACGGTACACGCACGTGTACAGGAGTGGCTGGCGTGGATCGGTGAGATCGATGCGTTTATGGAGCACGGGCGAGTACATCGGTCTATGGATTATTTGTTCGCGGAATCGGATAAGACTGCACGCCTCGATTTCACCGGATTGACCAATACGCGTTTTCCGCATGTGCTGATGTCCAATCAAAATCAGACCGAGGCGATTCTGCGTCGGCGACTTGCGGCCCGGGGACAGCTAGTTAGGTGGGGTACCCGCCTGATCTCGGTGGTACCGGATCCTGATGGCGGCGGGGTGACCGCAACACTGGCGTTGCCGGACGGCCGGATCGAAGAGGTACACGCCGAGTATGTGATCGGGTGCGACGGCACGCATTCCACTGTCCGCAGAGAGCTAGGGCTGGAATTCGCCGGGACCGAGTACGCAGGCCGGACCCGGATGGCCGATGCGGTGGTGCGCGGGCTGCCGCTGGACGACGATCGCCTGCACTACCTGGTCGCGAAGACCGGGATGCTGATGGTCACCGAGTTGCCCGGCGGCCGTTCCCGGTTGGTGTTCAGCGAGCCCGGCGAAGCGACCGCGGCGGCCTCGGTGGATGTCGCCGCGATCCGCCGTGACCTGCAGGCGGTGTTCGACAGGTGGTTCCCCGGCCAGGTGACGCTCGAGGCTCCGGCGTGGGCGACCGAGTTCAAGCAGTACCGTCGCCAGAGCGCCGATTATCGGAGCGGCCGGATCTTCCTTGCAGGTGATGCCAGCAATGTGCGCTCGATCGCGGGGGGTATGGGTCTCAACTGCGGCATGTTGGACGCGATCAACTTGTCCTGGAAACTCGCTGCGGTCTTGACCGGCAAAGCCCACCCGTCGTTGCTCGACAGCTACGAGAGGGAACGGGTTCCCGCCGACGCGCAGGTAATGGCTGTCGCCGCGCAGCTGCACGCCATCCTCATGGACCACCACACACCCGTGACACAGCGCATCGCCCTGGTGGAGAACGCAGGGTTTCAGACGTCGGTCACGAGTCTGATCTCCGGGCTCGGCTACACCTATCGCGACGTCATCCCCACCCCGGCCGGTGCTCGCGTGCTGGCGGGACTGACGGCAGGCGACCGTGCACCGGACGTGGGTATCAACGCGCGGATCGGGATACACGACATGCTGGATCATCCGAACTACACGCTGCTGACCGTGCACCGGCGGGCGCGATCGGTGTGGGAAACCCAAGCGCTGGTCCGGCAGATGCGGCAGCATTTCGGCGACCGCGTCCGCTCCGTCTCGGTGTGCCCACCGGACACCCAACTGGCTCCCACGGGCACGGTGTTCAGCGACACCAATCACGTCCATGACCTCTATGGAAGCGCCGACTCCGATGTCGCGTGCCTGATCCGCCCGGACGGCTACCTGGCCGGGCGCGTGTGCCTAGCCGACTGCGGCACCCTGCTCGCCGACCTCGGCACCGTGCTCATCTGACCTTTCCGTCGCCGAATTCGCATGGCGACCGAATGACCCTTTGTCGCAACATCTTTGGAGCTTCGTCCGATGACCACACCTCCCGTACCGCCTGATCACCATCCGGCCGAGACCGAGTCCGGCCGGTGCCCGTTCGGGCACGGCTCGCCGGTCGGCACCGCCGAGGAGCGAATCCCGTTGCACGACCCGGCTTTCGCGCAAAATCCCCACGCCGCCTACAAGGTCATGCGGGACCGGTTCGGTGCTCTGGCGCCGGTGGACCTCGCGCCGGGGGTACCGGCGACGCTGGTGCTCGGGTACCGGACCGCGGTGGAGATCCTGCACGACGAATGGCATTTCCCGTCCGACCCCCGGAATTGGCAGCAGTCGGTGCCTGCCGATTCGCCGTTGCTGGCGATGATGGGCTGGCTTCCGGCAGCCCGGTACAACACCGGCCGCGCGCACGAACGCTACCGCGAAGCATCCCGGGCAGCGATCGACGCGGTC
The DNA here is from genome assembly GCF_014466955.1 of Nocardia wallacei. NCBI lineage: Bacteria > Bacillati > Actinomycetota > Actinomycetes > Mycobacteriales > Nocardiaceae > Nocardia > Nocardia wallacei. The sequence continues at coordinate 4,449,453 of NZ_AP023396.1, forward strand.
GACCTCCACGCCCTGCACGACCTGGTCGAACAAGTCGCCGTCCCGCTCATCAACGCCTTCTTCGACGACGGCACCGCGGAGGTGATCAGCCAGTACGCGCACCCGCTGGTGGTGCAGGTCATGAACCTGCTGGTCGGGTGCCCGGAAGAGACCGGAACCGAGATCGCGCAAGGGATGGCGGCCCGGTTCGACTCGGGATCCGGCGCCGCCGAGGCGATGCGGATCCTGCGGAAGGCGCTGACGGATCTGGTCGCGGCCAAGCACTCCGAGCCGGGCCCGGACATGGCCTCGATCATACTTCGCCATGCCACCGGGTTGACCGGTGACGAGGTGGTGGCGCAGCTGATGAGTTTCTACGGCGCCGGAGTCGAAGCCTTGTCGAACCTGATCGCCAACACTGTGCTGCTGACGCTCACCGACTCCCGATTCGGCGGGGGCCTGCTGTCGGGCAGCCTGTCGACCCGCGAGGCGCTGGATGAGGTGTTGTTCACCGATCCGCCGATGGCGAACTTCTGCACCACATACCCGCGCCAGCCCGTCCTCATCGACCACACCTGGCTGCCCGCGCACCAGCCCGTCGTGATCAGCCTCGCCGCCTGTAATAACGACCCGGCGATCGCGGCCGGTGACCGCACCGGGAACCGGTCACATCTGGCGTGGAGCGCCGGACCCCACCTGTGCCCAGCCCAGAACGTCGCGCTCCGGATCGCCGAGGACGCCATCGACCAGCTCCTCGACGCCCTGCCCGACCTCCAGCTCGCGGCCGCGGCCGAAGAGCTGGTGTGGCGGCCGGGACCGTTCCACCGCGCACTCACCACACTGCCAGTGGCCTTCACGCCGACGTCACGACCGTCCACCGGCCTCTACGCCTACGCGGGGGAGAACCCGTGACCGCGGCGAGTGTGGCGGATCCGGTGGGGGCCGATGTCGGGCGTCCGAGTCTGTGCCGGATGTACAGCCACTGGTATTACGGCGGTAAGGATCATTACGAGATCGACCGCGACGCCTGCCAGCTGCTGGCGCAGCATGCGCCGGGCTGGCAGCTGGCGGTGCGGGCCAGCCGGGCCTGGCTACGCCGTCGGGTAGGTGACCTCGCCGCGCGAGGAATAGACCGGTTCCTGGTGCTCGGCGCGGGACTCCCGGTCTCCGGCGAGTCCGCGGTGCACGAGCTGGCGGCGCTGGAATTGGGGAACCGGCCCGTGCAGGTGGTGTATGTGGACCGGGATCCGCTGGCGACCGCGCACAACCGGGTCGTGCTGGCCGACAACGTCTACGTTCATGCTGTCGAAGCCGACCTCACCGATCCGGCCGACGTGCTCGACCGGGCGCGTGCGGCCGGGTCGTTCATCGACTGGTCGACGCCGATCGCGGTGCTGCTGCCCGACTCGCTGTCGCATGTCCCCGACGACCCCGGCCCCGCCACGGTCGTGCGCCGCTACCGCGAGCTGCTCGCTCCCGGATCCTGGCTCGCCGTCAGCCACTACACCGACCCCGGCCCCCGCCACCCCGCACACCGGACCGCGACCGTGCTGGCAGAGTACTTCGCCGCGCTCGTGGGCACGGGCCGGTTCCGCTCCGGCGCCGAGATCGCGGCCTGCTTCGACGGACTAACACTCCACGAGCCAGGGCTCGCGGACCTCACCGCATGGCCGGCGCCGCTCAGCTCGGCGACCCCCCTACCGATCGAGGCCGGCCTGATCCTGTGCGGGCTCGCCCGCATCCCGGACCCCGACACACTTAGGACACACCCATGAGCACCTGTCGCAGGCGGTCCCGCCCAGTGGTCGCGGCGGGGGCGTGTTCGGACGACGAGACAAGCCAGGCGCACCTGCCTGCGTCAGCCCGCCGACCGGTGGAGGTGCCGTGAAACCTAAAGAGCATGAGGGCGTTTCATCTCATGGGAGTTCTGCCGACGGCCTTCCCGCCATCCCCGAACGCGTGCTTCTGTTCGATCCCGTCCGCATCGAGATGCTGATCACGGCCTTGTTGGGTGAGTACGGCGCCGAGTACACCCTGACTCTCGCGCTGGCCAGCGACCTCGCCGATCACCGCCAGCTGGGCCAGGCGGCGAATGGTTTCCGCGACGCCGTAGATGTGCTGCGGCGCACAGGCATCGACCAGGCACGCGCGCAAACCCTCGCGTACGAGCACCTCATGGCCGTGACCGCCGCAGTCACCGCCGACATCCACGCCAGCAGCAGGGCAGGACTGTGATTACGGCACCGTGCGCGATGAGCGTGTGGCGGGCGAACGAACTGAACAAGTGGATGGAGTGGACCCGATGACCGCCGCACGACCGCACACCGTCATCCACCGCAATTCCGAAAGCGGGCTGCTGGTGACCGTCGACGGGCCGGGCGGAGTGGGCAAGTCCAGCACGGTCACCGAAACCGCCGTTTACTTGCGCAGAGCGGGGGTGCCGGTGCATGCCACCAGCCAGCCCAGCCGCAGCACACTCGGCGGCTTCGTCCGCGCGCACGCCGACACTTATACCGGGATGGCGCTGGCGTGCCTGGTTGCCGCGGATCGCCACCACCAGCAGACCACCGAGATCGAACCGGAACTCGCCGCTGGCCACGTCGTGCTGTGCGACCGCTATCTGCCGTCATCGCTGGTCCTGCAAGTACTCGACGGAGTACCGCCCGACACCGTGTGGGCGCTGAACACCGGCGTTCGGACTCCGGATGCGGCGGTGTTTCTGCGTGCCGACCCGAGGATGATCAGCGCCCGGTTACGTGCCCGTGGCGCACACAGCCGCTTCGAGACCGATCCGGCGAGCACCGCCCGCGAGCTGGAGTTGTTCGACGCTGTCGCCGACAAACTCCGCGCGCAGGGGTGGCCGGTGCTGGTGATCGATTGCACGCAGCTATTGCCGTGCGAGACCGCGCTCGCCGTGGCCAACGTGATCGTGCCCCGGCTCGGCGACGATGTTCTGACCCGGCCAGCGACGTAGGGAGAACTGCATGACCGTGATGACCGACCACCCCGGATGGCTCACCAGCGACAGCGGCACCCGGTACCGTGCCGTGGCAGTCGACGGCACGCCCATTCTGATCACCGCCAGCCGCAATGCCGACGGCGGTACCGTGATCGACTCCGGCGGCGCCGAACTCCGTGTCGACACCATCGACCCGGCGGTGCTCGCTGGCCCCGATGATTTGGTCTCCCCGCTCAAGGGCGCGGGAACCGTTGTGCGCGTGGCGAACCCGTCGCTGTGGGATGCGCTGTCGGCGGCGATCATGCGACAGGTGATCCAAGCCGGTCACGCGCGCAAACGGTATCAGCGGTTCTGCAGCGACTACGGCGATCGGGTCACCCGGGACGGATTGACGGCGTGGCAGTTCCCCGACCCCGGCCGGATCCTGCGCCTCAGCGACGAGCAATTCCACGAATCCGGAGCCGGATTCCCCAAGCCCGCACTGCGCGACGCCGCACGGTGCTACCTCAACGACGGCGACCGCTGGCAGGCCCTGCCGGCATCCGACCTCCTCACGGCACTGCAGACCATTCCGCGGGTCGGCTGGTGGACGGCACGGACTGCCGTCGCCGATTACACCGGTGACTTCAGCGTCTACGACTACTCCGACATCGCCCTGCAACCGGCGGCCCGGCGGCTCAATCCGGACCGGCAGTGGCCCCAGGGCGCACCCGCGTTCAAAGCCGCGTGGGAAGAGATGGCGGGAAACCAGTTGTCCGCGTGGACACTTCTCACACTCGCATGGGGGATCAGCCATGGAAAAGACACCGACCGCGCAGCCGCGTCATGACCTGCTCGCCGGAGCCGATCCGAACCTCCGGATCGATCTGCTGCTGGTGAACGCGCCACTGCGCGACTACGCGATCCGCCCGCGGGTCAACGACTTCACCCTGCCCGTGATCGGCATGGGCTACATCGCCACCTACGCCGCCCGGCACGGGTTCAACGTCGGTGTCCTCGATGCCGAGGCCCACGGGCTGGGCATCACCGAAACCATCGACCTGGTGAACACGGCCCGGCCGCGCTGGGCAGGATTCAACCTGCTGGCACCCACCTACGAGATCTCCGCGACCATCGCGGCCGGTCTCGACCCGGACATCCTCGTCATGCTCGGCGGCCACCAGGCCAAAGCCATGCCCATCCCGATTCTCACCGACCCGCGCATGCGCCACTGCGCCGCGCTGGTGCTCGGTGAAGCGGAGACCCGAGTGGTGGAACTGCTGCACGATCACCGCAACCGCACCCGGCTGCCCGGGGTGATGTGGCTGGATCCGATCCTGAAAACCCCGGTCACCGGCGGAATGCCGGGCATGCACCATCATCTCGCCCCGGATATCAACGCGCTGCCGTTCATCGACCGCACCTACCTGCACCAGGACCCGCACTTCGACAACGGCCGGTGGGAAGCCACCATGGTCGGCGCTCGCGGATGCCCCTACAACTGCTCGTTCTGCGGCGCCGCCGTCAGCGCCAACCCCGACATCACCATCCGAGTCCGCACGCCGCACAACATCATCGAGGAAATGACCCAGCTGCGCGAGCAGCACGAGGTGACCGCGTTCCGGTTCGTCGACGACCTGTTTCTCGGCTGGAAGAAGGTCATCGAGACGATGATGGACGGCTTCACCCGCGAACGAATCGGCGAATGGGCCTGCTGGGACGCCACCGGCCGCATCAACGTACTCGACCGAACCTCCGACGCGATGCTGGACACATTGGCGGCCAGCGGATTACGAGAAGTCGCTCTCGGTATCGAATCCGGCAACGAACGCGTGCTGAGCTACATCGACAAACGCATCACCCCCGACATGGCTGTGCGTGTCGTGCAGCGGCTGCTGACCCGCGGCATCAACGTCAAGGGCTACTTCATCCTCGGCTTCCCCGGCGAAACCGCCCAGGAAATGGACGACACCGAAACCCTCATCCACCAGCTGTGGGACGCCACCGACCAACTCCCGGGCTCGTTCCGGGCCAGCGTGTTCGAATTCCGTCCCTACCCGGGCACCCCGGAATGGACCCGGCTCATAGCCACCGGCCGCTACACCGCCGAGCAACTCCTCGACTACACGCCGGTCGACCTCACCGCCGACGGGATCGACGAAACCATGTACGGCAGAGACGAATTCAACTTCTCCGTCGGCATCCAGCTATCGGACGCACCGATCAGCCACGTCCGCGACAAACTCACCTACCTCAGCCGCACCCAGTACGCCCGCAGCCACCACTGAGCTGCTCGGCCCCTGCTACCAAAGGACCCTCATTGCCTTCCCCGGCCCCTGCATGCGCTATCAGCGCCGCTGTCGCGCCGCCACCGGATACGTCGCCGACGACTCCTCCGACCGGTGCAGTCTTCGATCGGCAGACTGTGGTACTGGATACCGATCTGCTGTTCGATCCCGACGCTGTCACCAATCTCATCGCCGCCGCGCGAACGATCCAGCATCTCGTGGTGGTCACGGCCGACGAAGTCGGCGGATGGCGCGCACGAGCTGCGCGCGGCGTGCTCGATGCGATCGGCCGCACCGACGTCCCCGTGATCGAGGGAGTCGACCTCGGCAACGACCAGCTGATCCTCGACCCCCAGACCCGCGACGAACTCCCGCAACCGCCCAAGATCGACCTCGTCGACGGCATCCGCGGCATCTGCGACAACACCAGCGAACAGGTGATCTGGGTGGGGTGCGGGCCGATGACCAACCTCGCCGAAATCCTGGAATCCACACCGGATCTCGCCGAACAGCTGCTGGTCACCCAAATGGGCGGATGGCTCGACCCCACCCGATACCGCAACCCCGACAAAGCCTCACACAACCTCCGCATCGACGAACGATCCGCCGGCGTGGCGCTGCGGATGTGTCACCACCTGCGACTGGTACTCAGCGAACACACCGGAGTCCCGCAAACGCGGATCACCCGAGACTCGCTGCTGTACAAGCAATTCGCCGCACCAGACGCACCAGCATGGGCGACCATGGCCGCTGCGAACTTCGACGGCTGGTTCACCCACCGCACCGGCAGCTGGATGCGCGACCCGCTGACACTCGCCGCAATCCTGCAGATGCCGTTCATCACCTTCGGCGAGGAACGAATACGAATCGAGCGGGACGTCCGCCTCTACCGCGACCCTCACGGCCGGACCATCCCGGTCAGCGAAACCGTCGACTACCCGGCCTTCATGAACTGGCTCACCGACACCGTATGCCCATGACCACACCGACCGTGCCGACCCCGGAATCCGAACGCGCAGTCACACCCGAACCGGGAGCCGCCATCCATGTTCACTGAACGAGGAGAACGCCCCGGCCAGGAATGCGCGGATGCCGACCGCCGGATACTCGATCACATCCAACTCCGATACCTCGTCGAGCGAAAACCATTGCACCGCAGAACACTTCTCCGGCTCGAGGTTGGCCGGTTCACCAGCCCAGCGGACGGCATGAAGGAAAACTCCGAGCCGCGGCTCAGGTCCCGACTCGGCGACATGAGCGACATGAACAACACGCAGGTCAACCGGATCGATGATCACACCGACCTCTTCATGGGCTTCCCGGGCCGCGGCATGGGTGATCGGCTCGTCTTTATCGAGCTTGCCCGAGGGCAGATGCCAGCGTCCGGCGAACACATCGCCTCCCGCCCGGCGCGTGAGCAGCAGCCGGTCATCGGCATCGGTGAGCAGAACGTGCACATCGATCAAGTGGCGATCCGCCATCGCAGGCAACTCCTGAAGTGCTCGGTGGTCGCGCGAAAGACTACGCCGCCCGACCACCCGACACCGCACCAGCGAAGCGTGTCGCGACTCCGCGCGCCGACCACCAGACAACGAAAACCGACAAACCGGTGTGCACCTGGCGCGGATGCCGATCGTGTTCGTCGCCGATGGGCCGGATATGCCGACCCGGCTGGATTCCCGGCCCAGGTGCCGAGACCGCCGACTACCGAGGCTTCCGGCGCTGGCTGCCCGCCCTGCTCGGTTTGTCCTGCACCTGGCGTCACCCCTGACCCCGTCTACCTCTTCCCGGAAGGAGCTGCACCATCGTGGACCTCAGAACGGGCTTTCCCCATTCGGCCCGCATGTACGACTACTTTCTCGGCGGCAAGGACAATTACGAGGTCGACCGTGACCAGGCCGCTCAGGTGGAAAGGGTGTTTCCGTCCGTGCGGCTGGCCGCCCGCCACAACCGTGGGTTCATGCATCGGGCCACGAAATACCTTGCCCACGCGGGGGTCCGGCGGTTCCTCGACATCGGCACCGGCATCCCCACCGAGCCGAATCTGCACCAGATCGCCCAGCAGATCCACCCCGACGCCCGCATCGTCTACGTCGACAACGACCCGATGGTGCTCGCCCACGCCCGCGCCCTCATGACCAGCACACCGGAAGGCACCACCGCCTACCTCCACGCCGACGTCACCGAGCCCGACCAGATCCTCACCGCCGCCGCGGTGAGAAACCTGCTCCGAGACGAGAAACCGATTGCGGTCAGCTCGATCGCGCTGCTGCACTTCGTCCCCGACGAGTTCAAGCCCTACGACATCGTCGCCACGTTGCTCGACGCCGTCCCCTCCGGCAGCTATCTCGTGATCTCTCATGCCACACCGGATTTCGACCGCGAGAGCTTCGACAAGGTCCAGGACATCTACCGCAGCGGCGAGATCCCCTGCCAATTCCGCAGCCGCGAGGAAATCAGCAGGTTCTTCACCGGACTCGACCTCGTGGACCCGGGCGTGGTGCCGCTGCCCCGGTGGCGGCCCGACCTGATCGCCGTTGACGACCCCGACGACGACACCCTCACGACCCTGGACGCCAAGGTCGGCTGCTACGCCGCCATCGGCAGAAAACCATGACGTCGCTCCAATCCATTGCTACTGAAGGGAAAGACATGTCCATGTCCCCGGTGGTCGTTGCGCCCGGCCTGGTGCTGGACGAGACCCTGTACGAGGTGGCTGCGGAGGGCGTGCTGCACCACACGCCCGACCGCGCGCCGCTGACCTGGGAAACGTTCACGAGCCCGCGCCGATGGTGGATCATCCCGGACACCGACTGTCTCGGCTTTAGGGCTGAGCTGACCCTGCACGCCGACCGGGCCCGCACCATCCGGCTCAACCGCTGGTACCGGCCGACACACCGCCACAATCGCACAAGCAGTGGGAAAGCGGTCCGTGTGTTGTGCTGTCATGGTCGTGTCGGGTTACACGGATATCGTTGTGCCGGTGGGGGTTTGTCGGGAGAAAGGAAATGTCTGTGATGGGTGACGATGATCAGCTCGGTTTCGCGATCGAGTTCGATGAGAAGACGCAGGCTTTTCTCGAGTGGGTCGAGCCTGCCCTGATGGAATCGAAAGTGCGGGCGTTTCTCACCGACACGGTTCCCGGTATCGCCGATTATGCGTCGGATGCGTGGTGGGCCTCGCCGCTGCTGGTGCGCATCCTCGAAGCCGCGGTCGACCGGTTCGGGGACTGGGCGGGGTTCCTGTCGCCGGACCAGCGCGAGTGCGCCGACCAGCTGGTGCGGTTCCTGGGCGAATGCTGCCTGCGGCAGCACCCCGGCATGGCGTGGGCGAACCGGCCTGCTGACGCTGCCTGCCCGCCGCTGTATGCCGATTTCGGGCCCGTCGTGCATTTCCCGGAATCGGGCGCGGGGGAAGCTCCGGTGTCACTGGCAGAAGAACTGTTCATGAAGAACTACGGCCCGCGCATGGTCGAGTACAGCATTCAGAAGGCCGGGACCGCCGTGTAACCGGCGGAAACGGAAAAAACGGGGGGTGTGTCGTGCCGGACGACTACGATGCTGCACGCCGGAATCTGTCGAACTATGAGCGGGGACTGTACTTCGAACTCGGGCGAGCGCACATCCGCGGCGAGACGCCGGAGAAGGGATGGGTGCGCCAGTTCGAGATCAACGTCGGCGGCAATATACGGCGCCTGGATTCGGCTCGCACCGAGGGCAGAGGCGTCCGGAGCAGGGAACGGAAATCCGGGCGGGTCCACGAACGCGAAACTCTGGAACAGCTGCGCCGCGAACGGGCCGCGCTGCGGACCGGGCAGCTGACGCAGAGCGGATGGGAAACCGTCGCCGGGGAGAAGGTCCCGCGCACCGTCCGCGACGAACTCCAGCAGATGGCCCGCGACTTCCCCGGCAGATTCCACCACGAAGTGATCTCCCGAGCCGACGCGCTACGCGCCCTCGAACTCGGCAGAAGCCTCGCGGCCCAGCAGCTGGAACTGGTCCGCAGCTATCAACTGTCCCGCGCCGACCGCGCCCGCAAACGACTCGCCAACATCCGCGAAATCGTCCGCCAGCGAGAAGTACAAGCCAAGGAAGACCGCGCCAGGACCGAACGGGAAGCGCGAGAAGCCCGGCAGCGAGTGGAACGCGAAGCAGCCGAACGGGTGATCCGCGAGTTCCGCCTGCCGGAGGTGCTGCGCCGCGACCGCGAGGAGAAGGACGCCGGACGGGTTCAGGCGCGGGAGGCAGCCGACGAGGCCGCTGCGCAGGCGCGAGCGCGGCTCGCTCAGGAAGCGGTGGACAAAGCCGAACGTCAGCGGCAACGCGACGCCGCCAAGCGGCTCGCCGCATTCCGGCAGCAAGCTCGCGAGGCCGCCGCGGCCGGCCGGGTGGTCCGTGGCGGTCCCGAGATCGCCGACTTGCTCATCGTCGGGCGTGCCACACCCGGCGCCGAGCCACTCCACCGCGAGCCACCACACGCCGGATCCAGCCGCGGCGGACGCGACGAACGCGGACGAGAACGCGGAATCGAACGCACCCGCGACTGACATCCGGGCCTGCCTTGTCACCGACCCGTATCCGACATCGTCTCCGCCGCAGCGGCAGCCGAAGCGAGGCCGCCGTCGTTGGTGCGGAATATTCTGTCCCGCAGTCGATCTCCCTGATTGCCGGTATCGTACTGACGTGTCCTCGAAGCGATGGCTGCGCGGCATCCTCTCCCCCCGTCCTGGTCGTCGGGCCCCAGCCCGGCGCGAGACGATGCTGCCGCCGCCCGACCGAGCCGCCGGTCGCCGTTGTGGTGGTGTCGCGGTGCTCATCGACGCCGACAATGTGGCTCCGGGGAAGATCGGCGCGGTGCTCGCCGCGGTGACCCGCGACCACGGACCGATACGGATCAAACGGGCTTACGGCGATTTCGACCGCCCGCACCTGGCGGGATGGCGGCACGCGGTGCTCGCCCACGCGATCCGCCGCATCGACGCCATCGCCTTCTCACCAGGCAAGAACTGCTCCGACCATGTGCTGATCGCCGACGCGATCCACCTGGCACACACCACCGACCTGCAAACAGTCGTCCTGGTCACCAGCGACGCCGACTTCACCGACCTGGCCATCCGGCTCCGCGAATACGGCCTGCATGTCTACGGCATCGGAGAACGCAAAACCTCCGCACCATTCCGCAACGCCTGCGACCACTTCACCACCATCGACGACCTCGCCCCACCCACACCACCCCAACACCCCTTCCCGACGCCCGCCCACGCCGCGACCACACCACCGGCGACGACCACGCCGCCCACGCACACCACCAAGACGAAAACCACGCGGACCGGCAACGCTACGGGCCTGTCGGCCAGCGCCACCGAGCAACTGCGCGCGCTCGTGACCAAAGCCGCCGACAAACAAGGCTGGGCAAACCTGTCGACTGTGTGCCTGCGCCTGCACAACAACCCCGCCCTCAAAACCACCCTCAACGGCGAACTCGGCAACAGACCCGGCCGGTACCTCAAACAATGCGGCCTGTTCGAAGTCACCGAACGCCCCGGCGCCGGAACATTCCTCCGCAACAAACCAAACCACCCATAAACCCAGCACGACGCGCTGGTCGCGTCAACTTCCGCAGTGTGCGGGCCGAACTTCTCAACGACGCACGCCGGGTCGGCTCGGCGGTGTCTGCGGTCCGGGGACGCATGAGGTCGCGGTGTTCCCCCAAATCTCTTGAGGGAAGTCAAGGCCGGGCGGGCCGTCCGCCGATGCCCAACCCAAGGCGGCCCGTCCGGTCGACTGACTCTGGACAAGACCACTACGTCGATATGCACGCTGAGGCGAGCCCGCATGTCGCGCATCGCCATTCATCGGTACAACATCGGAGTGCTCCGCTCTCGACCACGAGGCCAAGGTCCTTGGGAGCACCATCGATAAGGCGGGGCCTTCACGGTAGTGGTTTATCGTAGGCTGTCTCGACACGCCGAGGCGACACGCGACAGCGTGAACTGGTCGAATGTAGTAAATCCGCGAAATCCATTCGTCGCGGCTATTCTGTCTCCTGCCGGAGGCCAGGTTATTGGCGTCCGCGCACATCCTCAGGGTCATCCGCTGACGCAGTTTGCGAGGACACGGCCCCAGAGAGGGGGTGAGATGACGAGGAGAACGAAAGGAGGAGCAGCGAGAGTGCAGAGAGCCTCGGCGGTAATTTCGGTCACCGCCGAGATTCCCTATCGCTATGCACTCATGCTGGTCAGGTGGACGACATTTGCGATCTTGCTGCATAGTCTCCTCTGACCATGGGCGCGGTCACTGTGTCCGCAGTGGCCGCGCTTCTGCACGGTTCCGGAGCATCCAATGTATCTAAATCCTCCGTGCGAGGATGCTAGCATTCTGCAGTTCGGTAAATCCAGCTTTCCAGCTTTCCGCGATTCGCAGATTCCACTGCGCTGCATGGCGGGCAAGTGCAGTTCTCCTTGCATACGGCCCCGTTCTCTCGACTCGGAACAACCTGGGGCGCCTCGCCCGCCAGAAACGGAGCAACAGCCATTACGATTCGAATCTATGTTCGAGACCTGGCCTGACGAGTTCACCCCATCGCTTCGCCGAGTGGTCGACCCTCCGATGCCCGTCCTCGTCGATCTGTCCAAAGCCATCCCCACCGTCGCGCCGAACGGGTTCGGGCGCGATCGCGTACCGATGCGCGTGAAAGTCGGCGGTCTCTAGCCAGTCGATTGTTGTTGTTGTGATTCCGGGGCCGAGTACAGCTGTCCGTGGCTACGGTGTCTCCTCGTGCTCATCCCTCCTCGCTGGCAGGTGTTCTGGTGCGATACAGATTGTGCGACAGTGGATTTCGATGCGGATCCGGTGTTGGCTGGGCTGCCGTCGTTGGCTCAGTGGGCTCAACGTCACGGCACCCGGGCGCGCCAACCACTGTTGTTGCATTCCGACGGCCGGTACGCCGCAGAGGTGAACGAGTTCTTCGCTTCTGCGCGGATGCGTAGTTCAGCCGAGGAGACGCGTCGGAAGTACGTCACGGAACTGGCGACGTGGTTGGGGTTCCTGGACGCGATCGGGTGTGCGTGGAGCGAGGCCGGTCCTGGCGAGATTGATGCGTTCAAGTTCTGGCGGATGACCGACGAGGCGAACCCGAGGCGGGTCGCGGGCGGCACAGTCCGGTCCGGGTTGGTGGCGATCAGAGCGTTCTACACCTGGGCTGAGCGGCGATACGGGGTGACCAACCCGGTGGCCATGACTCAGATCCGCCGTGGACGCGGCGTGGTCGAGGGATTTCAGGCCACGCCGCGAATCGTGCGGGATCGAGATGTGAAGTGGCTGGACCCCGGCGGTTACCGGCGGTGGCGAGATGTCGGTCTGCGCGGGTTGGACTTGGCGGGGCGCGAGGTCGCGTCGTGGCGGGGCCGGAATTCACAGCGCGACTGCGCGTTTGCCGAGGGCCTGTACGGGACGGGACTGCGGTTGCGTGAATGGGCGAGCGTGCTGCAGGTCGAGTTGCCTGTCGATGATTCAGCGCGGGGGTTCTTCGCGTGCAGGCTGGCGGCGGCGTGCGGGAAAGGCGGCTGGGGCCGGCAATTCTGGATGCCGCGCCACACTCTTTCGGATGTATCGGCCTATACCGAGGGCGAGAGGGCTGCTGCGGTGCGCCGGGCCCAGGTGGCTGGCCGCTACGAGCGGATCGCTGAACGTCGAATCATGGTGCGGCTGTTGGGGGCTCGCCGGGTGGAATTGCGTGATGGCGCGGGCAGGTCGTCGTCTGCATCCTTGGATGGTCTGGCTCCGCGAGCACGGCGCCGACTGTTCATAGAGGGCCCCGGTGGGTTGATACCGGCGGCGTTGTGGCTGAACGAAGACGGCCTGCCGCGGGAAGTTCACGGTTGGCAGCACACATTCACCACCGCCAATCGTCGCGTGGCCCAGGCGGGGTTGGTCGGTTTGGCTGCGACCGCGCATATGCTGCGGCACTCATTCGCGCTGCGCTGGTTTTCGGTGGGCCGGCTGGTGTATGAGCGGCGTTTCGCTCATCTGGATGCCGCGGAGCTGCGCGATTTCCGAGCCCAGTTCGGCGACACCTGGTACTTCGTGATGACTCTGTTGGGTCACCGCAATGTCGCTACGACCATGAACACCTACCTGGAGCCGTTCCGGGATCTGGACATCACGCTGTTGATCGAGCACACCCGAGGCGCGGCGATCGAGGGGCTGCTGGCGGAATTGTTGCGGCATCACCCGCAAGTCCTGACCGATCCTCTGGCCGATCGGAAAATGCAATGAGCGAGTTTGGACGCCGGGCGGCGCTGCCGAGATCCGGGTACACGACACCGCCGCGCCGAGACCCATTCGGCAACAACCCTTTACGGGTGCAGGTCTTTCCCGAACGCGGTGGCCGCGGGGTCGAATTCGATCTGTCCGAACTCCCGGGGGCCGAGGCGATATTGGGTTGGTTTGCCGAGGCTCTGGCCGGTGCATCCGGGCCCAGCGGCGGTTATCGCACGGTGAGTTCTGTGCGGACGTTGTGGCGGGTGATCCGCTCGTTCACCGCCTACCTGACCACCCTGGACACGGTGCCGGTATCGCCGCAGCAGCTTCGTGGATTTCATTGGGACGCGTACCTTCTGACGCAATTGCCCGGCTCGCGACGTGGGGTGGCCAGCGGTATGCGGTCTCTGATGCGATTCGCTCGCGACGCCCCAGAGGATTTCGTCGTTCGGATCCAGCGCAATTCGATGGGCAGAGCGCAGGGGGCGAAGCTCCCCAGCTACACCACCGGTGAGTTCGCGCGGATCACGAACGCGGCCAAAACTGATGTGCGCCGGTGTGTGCGACGGATCCGTTCCGGGCGCGCTCTGTTGTCGGCATGGCGGGACGGACAGATTGACCGCGACACCGACTTATGGCGGTGGGAGCAGGGGTGGCTTCTCGACCACATCGATCGGCACGACCGTGTCCCGCGCCATCCCAGCGGTTCCAGGCACGGAAAGTCGACCCGCCATGGTGGCACCGCGGTGTTGTTCGCCGAGCTGTATCCGACGCCTCGCGATCTGGCGGCCGCGGCCACGTTGTTGATCTGCCTGACCGGGCACAACCTGTCCACTGTGGTGGAAATGCCAGCCGCTCATCACCGCCCCGACGGCGACGCCGGCGCCACTCGCACCGCGATCGTCGAGGTGATCAAGCCTCGCCGCGGCCGCAGCCTCGCATCGATGAGCGTCGCGATGCGCGAAACCAGTAGTGATGCGAGCGAGCAGGTCGATGTGTCATCGCCGTTCGCGGTCTACCAGCTGCTCACCGAGGTGTGCGGACCCGTGCGCGAACGGGCGAACAGCGACCTGCTCTTCGCCTACTTCACTCCCAAACGCGGGATGCTGTTCCTACCGGGCCTGCGCCGTCACGCGGTCGGTGAATGGTCGCGTGTGCGCCGATTGCCGAGCGACACCGTCGATCCCGTCACCGGCGAACCCGAGATGCTGGTGATAGATACACGGCGGCTGCGCATGACGTGGCTGCAGTTGCACCAGACCCCGGTTGCTCACACCGAAGCGACGCTGGCCAACGACTACCTCGCCCGCGATCGCGGCAACCTGCTGGAGTACCAGCAGGTCGTCGCTTCCACGCTGGCCGAGCAAGTCGATGCCGCCCGCCGCGTCGCCCTGATGCGGACATTGACCGTCGAACAGCTCACCCGCGCGCCCACCGATCCGGACACGGTGGCAGCCGAAGTCGGCGTATCGACGCAGGTGCTCGCGCAATTGGTCGGTGGGCACCTGGACACCGTACTGAACGGCTGCGTCGACAACACCCACAGCCCGCACACACCAGCTGGGCAGGCGTGCACCGCATCGTTTCTGCTGTGTTTGTCGTGCCCGTGCGCGCGGGCCACTCCGGCGCATCTTCCGGTACTCGTGGCCACCCACGACCGGCTGCGCGAGCAGGCAGCGGCGATGACACCGTTGCGGTGGGCCGAGCGGTTCGCCCGGCCGGTCGCGCAACTGGCCGACATCATCGCCCGCTTCCCAGCGGCCATGATCGAAGATGCCCGCGCCGAGATAGGGCCCGACCAGCAGCAGCTGGTAGACCGGTTGCTGTCGCGATCGCTGGATCTGCGGTGAGCGCGCCCGAATCCTGGCCTGAGTTCGCGCTCCGTCCCGACGCGGCCACAGCGGTGCTGGTGAACCGCCCGCTGCGTCCGGGCACCGATATCGCCTCGATGTCGGTGTTCGGCGACGACCGGTGGGTGCTGACTCCGGCGGTGCTGCATCCGCACGCCGATGCCGCCTCGCTGGGTTTCACCGCAGTCCATCCCGCGTTCCGCGATGTGCTGAAGTTGTTGTGCTGGCTGATGATCAACCATGACGGCGATGCGGCGCTGGTCAACACGCTGCGAACGCGTCGGCCTGCGATCATGACCTTGACGACCGGTTTCCGGTTTCTGCGCGCATTCACGGACTGGTTGGCCGCGCGGGGTCGTACATGCTTCAGTGAGGTGACCGCCCTCGACCTCGATGCCTACCTGGCCGATGTGAAGGCGATCGAGACCACCCACAGTGATCGAGAAGACCTACTCGCCGCGGTGATCAAAATTTGGGCCTACCGAGGACTGCTCGATCAACGCGACCGGCTGCCCGCGGCACAGCCGTGGGGTGGCGAGCGTGTGCAGCACCTACTCGAATGCCGGCGCGGCACCGAATCGACCATCGCGCGCATCCCACCGGAGACGATGAATGCACTTCTGGCATGGTCGCTGCGGCTGGTCGAGGACTTGGCCACCGACATCACCGCGGCACTGCACGAGTGTCAGCGCCTGCAGGCCCGAACGCGAACCCCAGCCACGGATCGGGCCCGCTATCAGCGCCGTCCTGGTGAGGTCGTCGAGGACCTACGGACGGTGATCCGCGCCCACGGCCGCCTCGGCGTCGCGTTGCCGGGTCTGCGAACACCCAGCGGTGCGTTGGTGTGCAATATCAACTATTTGGCACGCCTGCTCGACACCTCTCCGGAATCGTTGCGCCGCAACGCCTGCCAGGACCTGCTCCGCAACTGCGGGCTGACGATCCGGGAGGGATCGGCTCTGTTGCTGGCGCCGACCGGGTTGATCGATGGCCGTCGTTGGCGGGAGCTGCCTATCGACGAGGGCGAAGTCCGGCTGCTGGCCCGGTGCCTGGTCGGTGCGTGTTTCGTGGTCATCGGATACCTGTCGGGCATGAGGCCCGGGGAGATCTTGTCGCTGGAGCGCGGCTGCCTCGAGCGTGACCGGGCCTCGGGACTGCTGCTGGTGCGCGGGCGGCAGTGGAAGGGCGTGCGTGACGACCAGGGGGTGCACGTGCCCGAGGGCCGGATACGGCCGGATCCGTGGGTCGTGGCCGAACCGGTCGCGACCGCGATCACCGTTCTGGAGAACCTGCACACCGAGAGGTTGTTGTTCCCGAATCGGCTCGGCGCGCGCCCGCAGAAAACCAATACGGGCACCAGCAGATTCCGAGATGGCAAGGCGCGCACCAGTTCCCACATCAACAGTGATATCGCAGCCCTGATCGACTGGACCGACGACTACTGTCGAAGCGAGGGCCGCGACGACCCGATCCCGCCGGACTCGGCGCATCCGGAGATCACCGCCCGTCGTTTTCGCCGGACCCTGGCCTGGTTCATTGCCCGAGCCCCGAGGGCTGGTCGCCGCCGCTATCCAGTACGGCCACCTCAAGATCCAGATGACCCTCGGCTACGCGGGAACCTATGCTTCCGGATTCCCCGACGACCTCGCCTTCGAGGAATGGCTGACCCGCCTGGACACCCTCGCCGACGCCCACGAGCACTTGCAGTCCGGCGAGCACGTGAGCGGGCCAGCAGCCGACCGCTACCGCCAGCACATCGAATCCGCGCCGCGCTTCGCCGGACATGTCTTGCGCACAACCCGGGATGCCCGCACGCTCCTGGCCAACCCGGCTCTGCAGATTTTCCCCGGACAGGGAATGACGTGTGTGCTCGATCCCCGCCGTGCCGTGTGCCGACTGGCCAGCGACGACACCACAACCCGGGTCACCCCCGATCTGTCGGACTGCCGACCGAACTGTGTCAACGTCGCTCGCACCGACCGCGATATCGACGCCGTGCGAGCCGACGCCGCCCGCCTACGCGTGCTCGTCGCCGACCCGCTCGCGCCACCGGTCCGTGCTGCTCGCGAACGAGCCGAACTCAACCGGCTCCTGCGCATCATCGCCGACCACGACAACCGGCAACCGGACCGCCGTGTCTGACCGCGACGGTGAACGCGCGGCGATCCGCGCTGCCATGGAACGGTTGCTCACCGGCACTGCATACCGTTCCACCGGTGCGCTGAGCATCATGCAACTGGCCGCCGAGGCCGGGGTCAAACGCTGGCTGCTCACCCACAAGCACACTGACCTGGCTCAGGAATTCCGTCACCGCGCCCGCGGTGACACCGATGCGCCCACCGTGCTGCACCGACTCGAACAACGCGCCCGCACCGCAGAAGAGTCCAATCGGGTACTCCAAGAGCAGAATTCCCAGCTGCGAGCCCAGCTGGCCGTTTACGCCCAGGTGATCCACGAGCTACGCTCCGAGCGCACTCGTGAGACCGATCGCGCCAGACTCGAAGCCGTGAAATGGCCGGTTGAGTAGCGGCTCGACCGGCGTACTCGTCGACGCCGGTCGAGCCACCGGACAGGTCAGGTTCGCGCGGGCAGGAGTTCGGTGATGAGTTGTTCGATGCGGCCGCGAATTTCGTCGCGGATGAGTCGGACGGCGTCGATGCCGAGGCCGGCGGGGTCGTCGAGTTTCCAGTCGCGGTAGTCGACGCCGGGGAAGTAGGGGCAGTTGTCGCCGCAGCCCATGGTGATGACGACGTCACTGCTCTGCACGGTGTCGGGGGTGAGGATTTTCGGGGTTTGGGCGGTGATGTCGATACCGACTTCGGCCATGGCTTCGATGGCGGCGGGGTTGATTCGGCCGCCGGGTTCGGTTCCGGCGGAGCGGACCTTGATGCGGTCACCGGCGAGGTGGGTGAGGAAGCCTTGGGCCATTTGGGAGCGTCCGGCGTTGTGGACGCACACGAACAGCACGCTGGGGGTGGATGCCATGACGGGTCAGGGCCTTTCGAGAAGGTGGGGGGGTTAGTTGGTGAGGTCGAGGTCGGCGAGGAGGGTGCGGACGCGTTCTTCGATGGCGTCGCGGATCTCGCGGAGGCTGGCGGGATCTTGACCGGTGGGGTCGGGTAGGTCCCATTCCTCGCAGCGGCCGCCGGGGATGGTGGGGCAGGCGTCGCCGCAGCCCATGCTGATGACGATGTCGGCGGCGGCGACGATTTCCTCGGTCCAGGGTTTGGGGAACTCGCTGCCGATGTCGATGCCGACTTCGGCCATGGCCTCGACGATGCCGGGCTGGATGCGGTCGCCGGGGGCGGTGCCGCCGGACCAGCCGGTGGCACGGTCACCAGCGAAGTGGGTGAAGAACCCGAGGGCCATCTGTGAGCGTCCGGCGTTGTGCGTGCACAGGAACAGCACGGCCGGGGTTTCGGTGCCGGGGTGGCCTTCGATCTTGGCCAGGGCGCGTAGGCGTTGACGGGCGAAGCGTTCGGCCAGCAGTGGTATGTAGTTGACGACGGCGGCACGGGCGGCGAGTTCGTCGTAGGACGAGTGCAGGAAGCGGTCGATCACGACCGAGGTGAAGTTGTCGGCGAACTCGCGGTGCAGATGGTCGGCGGCTGCGGCCAGTGCGGTCACCTGGTCGATCGTTGTCGTGGTTCTCGCGGCGCGGGCGGGTGTGGTCATCGGGTGCTCCGAAGCTGGTGGGGGGTGGTGAGCTCGATACGGAGGTTGTGGACGCGGGTGGTGAGGTCGTCGCGGATCAGGCGCATGCGTTCGATGCCGTCGATGCCGCGTTCGGAGGGTTCGTCGGTGTCCCACACCAGCGTTCGCGGGCCGGGCGGTGGGTCGAGGCGGGCTTGGCGGCCGATGACCACGATCGCGTCCACGTTCGCGGCGAGGGCGGGGTCGATGCGTTTGGGGTGCTCGTCACCGATATCGATTCCGGCCTCGGTCAGGGTCTGTACCGACAGCGCGTTGAGGGTGTTGCCGGGCTGGGTTCCGGCCGAGTACACCTGTATCTCGTCTCCGGCGTGGTGGCGCATGAGTGCGGCGGCCATCTGTGATTTGCCGCTGTTCTTCACGCACACGAACAGTACCGACGGCGCTCTGGTCACCGAGTCGCCTCCGCCGGGGCACCGGTTGTGATGTGGGGGAAGCGGTTCCGCAGTGCCAAGGAGACGTAGACGAGTCCGACGAGGACGGGGACTTCGATGAGCGGTCCGACGACTCCGGCGAGTGCTTGGCCGGAGGTGGCGCCGTAGGTGGCGATCGCGACGGCGATGGCGAGTTCGAAGTTGTTACCTGCGGCGGTGAACGCGAGGGTGGTGGTGCGTTCGTAGCCGAGACCGGCCAGCCGGCCGTAGAGGTAGCCACCGCCCCACATGAGCGCGAAATACGCCAGCAGCGGGACCGCGATGCGCACGACGTCCCATGGCCGTGAGGTGATCTGGTGGCCCTGCAACGCGAACAGGATCACGATCGTGAACAGCAATCCGTAGAGCGCCCACGGGCCGATGCGTGGGATGAATTTGGATTCGTACCAGTCGCGGCCCTTGGTTTTTTCACCGAGTCGACGGGTGAGGAATCCGGCGACCAGCGGGATGCCGAGGAAGATCAGCACCGATTTCGCGATCTGCCACGGCGAGGTGTCGATCGTCGTCGTCTCCAGCCCCAGCCATCCGGGCAGGACCGAGAGGTAGAACCAGCCGAGCACGGCGAACATGACGACCTGGAAGACCGAGTTCAACGCGACGAGGACGGCGGCGGCTTCGCGGTCACCGCAGGCGAGGTCGTTCCAGATGATCACCATGGCAATGCATCGGGCGAGGCCGACGATGATCAGGCCGGTGCGGTACTCGGGCAGGTCCGGTAGCAGCAACCACGCGAAGGCGAACATGAGCGCGGGCCCGACAAGCCAGTTCAGCACGAGCGAGCCGACGAGCAGGCGGCGGTCGCCGGTGACTGTGTCGAGGCGGTCGTAGCGGACCTTGGCCAGCACCGGATACATCATGACCAGCAACCCGATCGCGATCGGCAGACTGATCCCATCGACCTCGACCGCGGACAGGCCGTCGCCGAGGCCGGGAATCAAGCGACCGAGCAACAGACCGGCGGCCATGGCGACGCCGATCCAGACCGGAAGGAACCGGTCCAGCGTCGACAGTTTCCCGACGACCGCAGGGTGGTCGGTGTGTTCGGTGGTTGTCATGCCGGGACCTCCGATCCGGAACAGCGGCCCAGTACCAGCGACAACCGGTCCAGGGCCTCGGGAACGGCGCGGTAATACACCCAGGACGCGCGGCGCTCGCTGGTGACCAGGCCGGCCT
The DNA here is from genome assembly GCF_014466955.1 of Nocardia wallacei. Taxonomy (NCBI): domain Bacteria; kingdom Bacillati; phylum Actinomycetota; class Actinomycetes; order Mycobacteriales; family Nocardiaceae; genus Nocardia; species Nocardia wallacei. Next base: position 4,470,087 of record NZ_AP023396.1, read on the forward strand.
CCCGCAGCACCTTGAGGTGGTGGGAGATGGTCGGCTGGGTGACATCGAGCCCATCGGACACATCACACACACATGCCTCGCCACCGGCACGGGCTGCGATGGCCGAGAGCACTCGCAGCCGGACGGGGTCGGCGAGGGCTTTGAACATCACAGCGAACTCGGCCGCTTCCGTGCCGGTCAGCGTGCGGCCCACCGTGGGGGTGGGATCGCAGCCGACCGGCCCGGACGGCGCCCCCGACACCTCTGATTTAGACATACATCAATATTGACGTATGTCGAATCAGGAAGGCAAGCGAACAACCGGTGAACTCCCCCACCTCCGCCCCTTCGAACCCTGACTACAGGTGTTTGACGAGGCGTTTCGCGTCGGCGCCGACACCGCGTAGCGAGTTCGACGCGGGCGTGCGCTGCCATTCCAAGCCGAGATAGCCGAGCCCGGCATGAGTGGTCGACAGGCCCGCGCGGTGACGGGGCTGACCGGTCTCGGTGAGTGCTCCCAGTCCGGTCAGGTAGGGCAGGTGCGGGTGGTAGCCGGTGGCCAGGATGATCGCGTCGACCCGGTGACCGGTGCCGTCGGGCCAGACGGCGGTATCGCCGTCGAGGCTGGTGAACATGGGTTTGGCCTCGGGCCGGGCTGCTGCGAGGGCCGCGCGGTACCGGCCGGTGTCGAAGACCGGCTGGGTCGGCGGTGTGCGCAGGTAAGGCCCGATCGCCAGGGCGTCGAAGCCACTCACCCGGAACCAGAAATGCATGTCACGGCCGAGGGGACGTTGCTCGAGGAACTTCACCGGTGCCCGGCTGGCCAGGGTCACGCTCGCGGTGGCTGCCAGCTCGGTCGCGATCTGCACTGCGGAATTCCCGGCGCCGACCACGCTCACTCGCTGACCGGCGAAGTCTGCCGGTGATCGGTAGTCGCTGGCGTGCAACAGTTTTCCGGTGAAGCTGTCCTGGCCGGGCAGTTCCGGAAGTACCGGGTTGGCGAAGGAGCCGGTTGCCGCGATCAGCCGGGGCGCGGTGAACACCTCACCGGTGCCCGTGTGCGCGGCGAAGGTGCCGCTGTCGTGGGTGACGGTGTCGACGCGCTGGCCGGGGTGGATGTCGGCGGGTAGGGCGGCCGCGTAGCGGCGCAGGTAGTCGACGACTTCGTCGCGGTGGGGGTATCGGTCCGGGTCGCCGGGGAATCGTAGGCCGGGCAGGCTGCTGTAGCGGGTCGGGGAGAACAGGGTCAGGCTGTCGTAGTAGCGCGGCCAGGACCCGACAGTCTCCGGTCCGGCTTCCAGGAGTCCGACGGACAGGCCGCGGCGGGTCAGATGATGGGTGGCGGCCAGCCCGGACTGTCCGCCACCGACGACAAGAGCGTCGTATCGAGTTATCACAGAAGTTCTTTCACCTTCGATGATGCGCGACCGCGACAGTGGCGGCCGCGCCCGGTCGAACTCAGCAGCAGGACACGCCCGAAGCGGTCGCCTTCTCCTTGGCCGCGGGGGTGCAGCACGCCGCGGACTCATCAGTCAGGGACAGGGCGGTAGTGCTGCTGCCGGTGCCGCAGCATGCCTGTATGGCTTCGGCGTCGTCGGTTGCGAATTCCGGTGCGGTGCCGAAGTTCTCGGTATCGGCGAGAACGGTGTAGACCTCCCACTTCTCTGCGTTCGGGCCGGTGACCCACACCTTGTCCTGAGTGGCGAAACAACACGTGGTCGCGATCTGCTCCTCGGTGAACAACCCCGCCTCCGACAAACGGGCGATCTCGCCGTGGACCCGCTCGGAGGACTCGACCTCGACCCCGAGGTGGTTGATCGTGCCGCCCTGGCCGGTGTTCTCCAACAGGACCAGCTTCAACGGCGGCTCGGCGATCGCGAAGTTGGCGTAGCCGGGCTTGCGCTTGGCCGGTTCGGTATTGAACAGCGTCGAGTAGAACTGCACGGCCTGCTCGAGGTCGTTGACATTGAGGGCGAGTTGCACGCGGGACATGAGAACCTCCATAGTGAGACATATATCGAAGAAGTGGTCGAGACTGAGTCTGTCACCTTTTCGACATATGTCAATACCGCAGGTAGGATCGGTACCATGCCCAAGACGTTGCCCGTGATCGACATGTCCGCCCCGGTCTGCTGCGCCCCGGTCGCGGCCGGACCGGTCGACGACACCGCCGCCCTCGAGGTGGCTCTGCGTCTGAAGGCCCTCGCCGATCCCGTGCGAGTGAAACTCATGTCGCTACTGCTGGCCAGCCCCGACATCGGGGAGAACGGCGGCAACCTCGCCGCCGCGGTGGGACTGTCGGAATCGACCGTGAGTCATCACCTCAGCCAGCTCCGTAAGGCTGGCCTCGTCGATTCCGAGCGCATCGGCATGAACGTCGTCCACCACGCGAAACGTGAAGCGCTGGCGGCTCTGTGCGTGGTCCTCGACCCCAATTGCTGCCGCTGACACGGCAGTCCCTCTCCTGATCACCACCTCGGGACCAGGCCACACCCCAGGCAGGAGTGCAACAGCTTCAGCCGGCGAGAGAATCGGAGGTCTCAATCTGACCGCTACCGTGCCCGGTCGATTACACGGCTGGGCCCGATGTACAGACGGCAGCTGGGTCGGCCTGGTCGAGTTCGTTGCCCTGACCGGCAATGAGCACGGCCGATTACCGGTCGCCCAGCTCGTTCCGAGGCAGGCACTTCAGCCTGCGCAGAACACCGGCCACCGACCGTCTACATCGAGAACGACGCACCGATGACCTCCCGCGCCGTGGAACCTGTGCTCGCTGGGCCGTCAACGGGCCGATCGCGGCGAACCACACCAGCCCAGATTCGCCGCCAGGGCACGACCAACGGCCCGCACGTTCGCGAACAGGCCAATCACCTTTGCTACAAGGCTGCCCTTCGGCCTGCGCCTCGCGAACGATGAACCAGATCGTGTGACCAGCAGCTCTGCTCCGAGGAGTTCGGAGGTGCCGGGGCAGCAGAGCTACGGAAGGTAACGTGGCGATTGCCAGCGGGCCGGAGTTGCAGCGGTGCGGCGGGTAGCCCCGCAAGCGCGCCTCCGCAGCGCGACCCCGCCTCGTTGGTGTTCCGCCCTTGTTTGGAGACGAGCCCGGTGATGGCCAGAAAGAACAACGTGACCCGGCTACCGACTCGCCGCGGCACCGCCGCGCAGCGAGCGACCGAGCCGGTGCAGGCCGCGGTGCGCGACTACCTACAGGCCCGCACCCGGCTGAACGAGCACCTGGCACAAGTCGACGCCATCCTCGAGCACGGAGCCGCCGACCGCGTCGAGCAGCAAGCGGCAGCTCTCGGCGAGGTGCTGATCACCGTCCACGGCAGCCTGGTCCGCTTGGCGACCGCTGTCGACATCGGGCCCGGCACAGCGGATCCGGCGGAGTTGAGCACAGCGTTCGCCGAGACGACCTCGGCGCTCGTCGAGCGCGCCGAACCGCGCCCAGTGCCCGCCCCAGCGAGCGAGGCGACGGCGTTGTCCACCCTCGACGAGTTGACCGCGCTGGGGGCGGATTCGGTCGTCATCCAGTCTCCTGTCACCGCGTCCGGCCGTCCCCGGGCGTACCAGCGCGGCGACGACGGGCAATGGCACAGCCACACCATCGGTAGAGGCGGGATCTCCTCAGAGAACCTGTGGACCAGCGACGGCGACCTGGTCGTCGTCCTGCGCACCGAGCGACCGGTCACAGTCGGCGCGACTCCAGTTCAGCGCATCATCGCCGAGGCTGGCTTCCGGAAATGGCAGATACACGACGACCAGCCAGGGCGCCTCAGCCTCGCCCGCAGTGAGACCGTCGTCGACCTGCGCTACTCCACCGCCACCGGCACCGTCACCAAAGCCACCCGAACACACCCCGACGGACACGTCGAACAACCTGCCGCCGTCGGCAAACTCGGCACAGTGCTGCGCTGGCTCAAAGACGATTAGTAACGACACGCACAAGCCGAAACCCGTGCGCACACGACGGCCTCACGCGGAGGGATGCCGGCCGCCCGACGGCGCGACCTTCGCTCGAGCACCCGCGCTCGTACGGTGACCCACTGCCGGGTCGAGCGGCTCGCGGCTTCGTGTGCGTGGCGGGCCCGTTGTTCCGCCGGTGACCGCTTATTCTTCTGTGATCAGGTGGTTTCCCGTTCGGCCGAGAACTGGAGGTACCGCACGTGGCTGGAAAGTTCGAGCTGTACAAGGACAAGGCGGGCAAGGTGCGGTTCCGGCTCAAGGCCGGAAACGGCGAGACCATCGCAACCGGCGAGGCATACGAGTCGAAAGCCGCCGCGACCAAGGGCATCGAGTCGGTCAAGAAAAACGCCCCCACTGCCGACATCGTCGACCTCACCTAACCCGGCCATCGCCGGATCCCCGCACAACGCCACCGCCCCGGCCGCCGCGCCACCCACTCACGCCACGCCACCATCTCCGCGCCGTGCTCCGCCTGGAACCGGTGATCGTGACCGCGCGGTGGTTAGCTGCGACAGTTGTCGTCGGGTGCGGGCGCCGCGCCGAGAACGGCCCGTAATTCAGCAGCGTGCCGTGCCGACGCAGCACGCCCATCGACGCGCGGAAGGTGGCCGCCCCGCCACCGTCGAACACGGTGTGCACCCCCTCTCCACCGGTGAGGTCAGCGCCCGCTCCACGAAACCGCCCCCGGTGGAGACCACCACGTCGGCGGCTCCGATTCGCTGGGCGATGGCGGCTTTGGCTTGGGTGGAGACCAGCCCGATGACAGTCCCGCCGCGCGCCTTGATCAGCTGAACCAGTTTCTGCCCCAACCACCAGCGGGCCGCGTGCACCAACGCCACCTGCCGGGTTCGACCGGGGCGGCCTCGGTGGCGAAGTGATGCGCCGTGATCGCCTGCATCATCACGCTCGCGGCCACCCTCCTCGGAGATGCCGTCGGGCACGGGCACCGCGGTCGCGGCGGGCAACACCAGCGCCTCGGCGTCGGATCCGCCGGCGCCCCTCGGCGGCAGGCCAATGATCGGCTATTGTCCGGCCGCCGAGGGCCTGGGCTCAACGATCTGCCCGTGCAGGCGATAGTCCGGCCCGGCCTGGTGCGACGAGCGAGTGAACCTTTTCCATCACCTGCGCGCCGACCGGCGGACCCGGCCACCCGCGGCTGAGCACGCCCGACGACACCGGCGGGCGGGGCCTGATCCTGATCGACCAGCTCACCACCGCCTGGGACTACACCCGCCACCCCGGATACAAGACCGTCTGGGCCGAGATCAGCTTGAACCCAACCGAACAGACGTGACCACGGCCCGTGGTTCATGCAGCACTAGGTGAGACGCCAATGCCTTCGGCATCCGAGCCCATGTGAACCCGACATGCGAAGCGGGAACTGCCGGGCGCGCCAACCCGTCAGCGGGTGCGGCGTCTGGCCACGAGAAAGATCCGGACTACATGCCTCACGATCACACGGTGCTCCCCGCGCACGCGGGGTGATCCCTGCATGGTTCTCCAACGTCGATCCCTCGGCGCCGTGCTCCCCGCGCTCGGGGGGATGATCCCAATCGCCCTCGGGTTTCTCCCGTCGGCGCGGATTATCCCCGCGTGCGCGTGGGAGTGCCGCGAGACGCCGAACCGTGCGGTCATCGGCGGAGGATCATCCCCGCGTGCGCGGGGAGCACGCGGCAACCTCTCGCGCCATCGCGGTCACTCGCGGATCATCCCTGCGTGCGCGGGGAGCACCCCGGACCAGCTACACACGCTGGAAAATCATCAGGATTCATCCCCGCGTGCGCGGGGAGCACCCCATCTACCAGCGGGCCGTGGCGGACCTGGTGGGATCATCCCCGCGTGCGCGGGGAGCACGCATCCTCGGTCTTCACCCACTCGGAAAGCACCGGATCATCCCCGCGTGCGCGGGGAGCACCACGGGTGTACCGGCGGCCGGTTTCCTCTTCGAGGATCATCCCCGCGTGCGCTGGAAGCACGGATTGGTAGCGGGCGTAGAGGTCGGGGTGGTCGGATCGTCCCCGCGTGCGCGGGGAGCACCCGATCCCGCTGGTCGGTGACCTCGTCGTCGACGGATCATCCCCGCATGCGCGGGGAGCACCAATCGACCTCATGACGAAATCAGCGACAGGAAGGATCATCCCCGCATGCGCGGGGAGCACCCAGTCATCCCCGCTTGGGCAGGCTGGCCATCCGGATCATCCCCGCATGCGCGGGGAGCACGTTCATGGCGCGGACCTCTTGCGGGGCGATGGCGGATCATCCCCGCATGCGCGGGGAGCACACTTGCTGACCTGGCGCGTTACCGCGACACACCCGGGAATCGATTCAGTTTGCTCACGCGTTGAATCGTGTCCCGGCTGCATGCCGCGTGCTCTCGTTGTCGTACTGTAGCGAAGGGTTTGTCTACCGTTGCAGCCATCCGTTCCCGTTCATCTTCTCGAAGTAGGCGTCGTCGGCAGCCTGGATCTCGTCCTCGGTCAAAGCGCGGGGTTGCTGCGTTACCCGGTCGTGCTGGTTGAGCGTTGCTCGGATAGCAGTGAGGCCGGCCTGGACACGGTCGTCTGCGGTGAGGGGACGCACGGCGTGGGCGGATTTTCTGGCAGCATCCTTCTCTGCGGCAGCCGTGGCCTCGAGGATGAGTAGGCTGAGCTGGCTACCGAACCTTGTAGTGTTCGGCGGGAGTGTAAGGCCGCGGAGGTGTCCGGCGGAGTCGACGGTGGCGACGATCGTGCCGTTGGCGGCGGTACCGGTGCCGCGGATCTTCTTCAGATTCGCTTGGACGCGTGCGGCTTTCGCCTGAACTTCGGCGAGACCGGCGTCCACGTCGGGGTATTCACTCATTGATCACATCCGGGAATTCGGCAAAGATTTCGGGGGCCGCGGCGGCGGTCTGGTGCCGTCAGGATGTCGAGGACACTCTTGGCGGGGAACCGGCCGTACCGGTCGATGGTCGTGTTCCGGGTGGGGTCGGTGCCTCTCGCAGCACGCGGGTTGTTCATGCGGGGCTTCCCATGCTGGTGACCGCCGCCCAGTACGGCGCTGGGTGGCCTTTCTCGGTTGAGGCGTCGAGGGCGGCGCCGGCGTCGAGCAGTCGTGTGATGACTTTGGTTGCGCCTGCCTGGGCGGCGAATTGCAGCGGTGTCCAGCGGCTGTGGTCGGTGAGGGTGACGTTTTCGGTCGAGCCGTCTGTTGACGGCCGTCAGATCGCCGTCGCGGAGTGTGTAATGCAGTGCGGTGCGGGCCGTATTCGTCGCGTCCGGTCACGACGGTTCCTGGTCGAGGAGGTCGGCGAACTCGGCGCGGATCTCGGGTGCGGTGCCCGATTCGCTGATGAAGTACAGCGGGCTTTCGGGTGGGAAGTAGTCGTCCTTGATCGTCTTGCGGGTCGGGTCGGCGCCCCGGGCGCGTAGCACGCGGATCGTCTGGACCGGGTCACCACTGCGGGCGACGGCTGCCCAGTAGATCGCGGGCATACCCTTCTCGGTGACCGCGTCGATGTCTGCTCCGGCGTCGAGCAAGCGTTCCACCACCGGCGCGGCGGCCGAACGCGCGGCGAAGTGCAACGGCGTCCAGCCCTCGGCGTCAGCGAGGTTGACGTCTTCGGTGTTCAGTAGTCGTTCCACGGCGGCCAGGTCGCCGTCGACCGCGGCGTAATGCAGTGGTGAGCGGCCGAATTCGTCCAGTTCGCTCATTTTACTTCTGCTCCCGTCTGTGGCTGCGGTTACCGTACTGGTCCTCGATGTGGAAGTAGTCGGGGTGGCTGTTGACGTAGTCGTTGAATTCCTGCTGGTTCATGCCCTGGGTCTGCGCATCGGCCAGCAGACGCCGGTGCTCGAACCCGCCCAGGTGACCGTATTCCCAATTCGGATTGACCGGGTACCGGGCACGGTTCGCAGGGTCGAGGTAGTATTTCCCGTCGTCGGATTTCTCCAGCTGTGTCACCCACGGCTTGTCGTCGTAGGATTTGTTGATCGGGACCTTGACCGCAGGCTCCGACTCCACCTCATAGAACTCCTCCTGCTTCCCAGACGGGCCCCACTTCTTGGTCTTCGCTTCGATCGCATCCTTGGTCTGCTGCGTCAATTTCGGCCGCCGCAGATCCGCGAACGACGTGAACGGGCCCGGCGCCACCACCCCATCGGCACCCGCCAAGGCCGGGCGAGCCCGCAGCAGCGGAATCAGCGCCTCGGTGCCACGAGAAATGGCCTGCGACACCGCAATCGGCACCCGCGCCGCTTCCGTGAGGCCGATCAGGGCACGGATCATGGCCGCGATCCGGGCACCGTAGATCGAGATTGCTAAGGCCATGCCGCCTTGGGCCGCGGCGGCGGATCCGCCGCCGGTCATCGCCGCGCCGAGCCAGCCGAAGGCTTGGTCGACCACCACGATCGCGGCCAGCTCGATCAGCGCTTGCGTGATCTGGCCTTTGGTGTGGCTGACCGAATCCGCATAAGCGTCACAAGATTTCGCCAACTCGTCACACACCCCGGCCAAGGTGTCGAACTGAGCTTTGACAAGATCGGCCTGCTCGAGCGCCTGCTGGGTTTCCGGGGTTTGCTGCGATTCGATCAGCTGCCGCGCGCCGGGCAGGGCGATGGTGGACATGCGGAGCTTGGTGGCCATCAGCCGCCAGCCGCCCGCGACGTTCCGTAGTTTGCTCGGGTGGCCGTTCGGCCACAGTTCGCCCTGGACAGCGCCTTTCACCCAATCCCAGCCCGTCGGCTCGGGATCGCTGCCACCGAACGTCGGCGGCGGCTCCGGCGGATTGCACACCGTGAGCGAGCCCGGCGGGAACACCAGCGCGTTCGGATTGGCATCCGGCGCCGACTGCGCGTTCGCGTTGCTGTGATTGGCCGCCGTAGCCTGCAACAGATCATGCATCTGCCCGACCGCCAGCGCGAGGTCAGCGAGCGCGTCGACAGTGTCGTACGCAACCGGGTCGTAGTCACTCGACCACTTCAGCCCGGCGTTGTCCGAACCCGCCGACCCACCACAATCTGCCAGCACTGCGAACAGGTCGGTGATGGCCGGGACCAGGCTGTTGCGATGCACCTGCGCGTAGACCTCGGCGGCCTGGGTGAACCCGCCCGGGTCGACGACCAGGGGCGCAGTCATTTCGGCCACATACCGGTGTTGGTGTCCACCGCGGTCGTGTAATTGGTGTGGGCCTGTCGCGCGATCCGCCGCAGATCGTCGAGGTTCTCGCGCATCTCCGTGACGCCAGCCGTCCACTCGTCGTGGACCGTGCGCTGTTCGGCGGCAGCCTGGCTGTCCCACGACAGATGCAGATCCGCGATATGGGTATCGATCTCCCCCAGCCAGGTCTCGACATCCGTGCCGAAAGTCTGCATCGCCGTCACGGCCTCGTGCAGCAGATCCAGATCGACCCGGAACCGCTCCTTCCCGTCTGCCACCACGCCCCCTACGTATCCATGTTCAACCACATCTGACCGACCGCCGCCGTGTTCGACTGTTCCTGCGCCTCATACAGATTCGCGGCCTCGGCCAGTTTTGTCGCCGACTCGTCCAACGCGGCGATCACCGCCTCAGCGCCCTGCTTCCACTCCGTCCACGACCCGTCGTACTTCACCGCAGCCGTACCGTCCCAGCCCTCCGCCAGCAGACGCTTACCGATCGTGTCATCGAGTTGCCCCAACCGATCCCGCATCGCCTGCGCCTTATCAGCCACGAACCGCGCCGCCTCCCGCAACCGGACCGGATCGACACGAAGCAGATCAGACATCATCGACTCCCCTCGATCACACGGCACCCAGCCTGACCTTCGAACTATATGCCCAGACCGACCAACCGAAATCCGTTCCGTCGCGGCTCGAGCGTGGTCCGGGCTGTGGCGCGAGGACTCGGCAGGCCGCCGCCCCCGGGCGATGCGAGATCTTCGTTCAGCCACTCGCCGGGTCGGGATGTGAGCCCGGGTCTGCTCAGGTGAGGAGTGTCTGGAGTTCGCTCATCACGCGGGCCATCACCTCATGCCCCTGAACGGAGGTGGCGACCAGGGCGTTCGGTTGAGCTTTGCGGGGCACCCGGAACTCGCAAAACGTGGCTCCTCGACCGATCGAGCGGCTCAGCTCAACGTCGACGCGTGCGGGCTGCAGGTCGTACAGCTCCGGCCAGCGCAGGTACGCCGCAGCTGAGGGGTCGTGTAATGCCATGGGCTGGGGTGCGGTCGAGTCGATCATGCGCAGGTAGAACCCGACGTGGTCGGCGACCACGGCAGCGCGGTCGGTGCCGAGTGCCCGCAGCTGCTGCTCATGGTCGGGAGTGAGCAGGATCTGGCGGGTGAGGTTGAGGCCGAACATGCGCACCGCGACACCGGACCGTAGCAGCCCGTCGAGCGCTTCGGGATCGGCGTAGGCGTTGAACTCTGCGGCGGCAGTGTGGTTACCACTGGTCGCCGACCCTCCCATCATCACCACCGAGTCGATCGCTGCGGCCAGCTCCGGCCGCAACAGCAGCACGACAGCGATATTCGTCAATGGGCCGGTGGCTAAGATGGTGACCGACCCGGGCTGCGCCGCCCGTAGTGTCGCGGCCATGGCCGCGACCGCGTCCGTATCGGCCTCGGTGCCGCGGGCGGCCGGGAATCGGCGGCCGAGGGTGCCCATCGCGCCTGCGCCGAGGATCCGCTCGATCGTCTGTGGTTCCTGCGCAAGCGGTTTGGCCGCCCCGCGATACACCGGAGTATCCAGCCCGCAGAACTCGACCGCGGCGAGGGTGTTCGCGGTGGTGTTGTCGATATGGGTGTTGCCCACAACCGTCGAGATCCCCACCAGCTCGACGCCCGGCGCCCGCGCGAGCACCATCAACGCCACGACATCATCGAATCCGCTGTCGCAATCCATCCACACCCGATACATGACATCCCTTCCTTGGCACCGCATTCCAAGTAGGTCGGATCATCACGGGAAGCAACCGAAATATGCGACCGATTTACGGCTTGAGCACGACACCCAGGGTCAAGGGAGCCGGGCCGAGCCCGTGGATGGCCGAAGCCCTTCCCGCGCGGTCCCGTGGCGCAGGCTCGAAGGGTTCGCCGCTGAATGTCGCGTGGTGGTACAAGCAATCGCCCTGGGTTGTTTCGCAGGAGGGTTCGCATCCTGAAATGAGCTGCGTGCCTTGCGTTCTGCGGCACGACTGGTGTGGGCTGGGCGACAGTCCGCTGCAGTTCACCAGGTCTCGTTCACGGTGGCGGTGGTGCGCCGGTGGGGTCGTACTGGTCGAGGGCGTCCAGCCGGGGCTGGTCGGTGGCTCGTCGCGCGGCCTCGAACTTCTTCACGATGGTGTGCCATCGCTCGTATGCGGCTTGTTTCGAGCAGCCACAGGCCCAGCCGATTTGTTCCCATGTCGCGCCTGCGAGCCGGGCGTCGGCGACCGCGCCGCCGAGATCGGCGTTGGCGGCGCGGCGGATCCGAAGTTTGGTGAGTTCGCGATGTAGGCGGGGAGGTGTCTGGCCGGCGCCGGGCGGGGCGGCCGAGGCCGTGTCGCTGGTTTCTGCGAGGGTATTGATCAGATTTGCGGCCAGTTCGTCGCATTTGTCACCGATTGCCAAATTGAGTTCTGCCGCCGCCCCAGCAATCGCTTGATCGTCGGGCACGGGCAGCGGGCTGCCGGGAGCCGTTCCATGCCTGCGAGTCATGGCCTCATACTTCCTACACCAACGCATAATGTCAAGAAAATCTTTATCGCGAAAATTTGGCGTCCTTCCAGCGTGTCGGCTTGGCTGATCGCCGTTCCGGTGCTTCTACGTGATCCACGTCACCGGAAATGTGATGTTGATAACAGGCCAGATCGGGAACTTTGATCTTGTCCGGGCCGGCACGATGATGCCTCGGTGCGCGGGACCAGCGCTTTATACGGCGCACGGTAGGAATTTGACAGCAAATGATGTCAAGTATCGGCTTCGTTATCGTCTTGTGATTCAGTCGGTTTGCCCGACTACAGTTCTGTGCGAGCGTTGCTGTGGGGTTGATACCCGAAGCTCAGCCAGTGGTAACCCGATGTCGTGCTCCGCCCCCGTGCCGGGGGGCGGAGCACGGGTGTCGACAGCTGCCGCAACGCGCTTCGGAAACCGCTGAAACCACGGAGCTGTCAGTGTCAACGATATCGGGTGTCACCTGTTCGATCAATCGAACATCTGCGAGTTCACCTGCAAACACACTCGCGCGTCATCTCCTGCTCATCTCCCTTGCGCCCGGGGAGGTCCCGGGCGATGAGTAACGAAAACCGTACCGGCCCAGCGTTTCCCTGGGCGGCCCTCGGCTGGGCTGCTGCCGCGGTCGGGCTACCTGTGGCCGTCGCGGCGGCGGCGAAAGAGTTCGCCGTCGAGCATCCGCCGGTGGCGTTGCTGCTGCTGGCGGCGTATTGGTTCGTGCTGGCCGCGGCGCGTTTCACCGGAGGTGTGGCCTCCGATGTCGCCGATCGGTGGCGGCCGCGGCTGGTCGAGCGGGTCGACGGGGTCCTCATCGCGCGGCTGTCGCGCTACGGCCACGGCTACCGGCGGTGGCTGCTGAACCACCTGCGCAAGATCGACCTGCAGGGCCTGGTCACCACTCCCAACTCGGTGCCGGCGTTCGACCAGATCTACATCGACGTCAGCCTCGTCAACCGCCCCCGCCACCAGGTGAGCACCGACCCGCTGTCGGACCGGGTACCGGCGGCGAACGCAGAACGGCTCTCGATCTCCACGCTGCTCAAGTCGCCGGACGCGCGGGTACTCGCGGTGCTGGGCGCGCCGGGCAGCGGCAAGACCACGCTGCTGCGTCAAGCCGCGCGGCAGGCGTGCCGGCGCCGGTTCGGCCGCCGCCGGGTACCGATCCTGCTGTCGCTGCGCGAGCACGCCACCGCCATCGCCGAGGACCCGGCGTTGCGGCTGCCCGCCCGCGCGGTCCCGACCGGGCTGGATCGGCCACCCCCGGCGGGCTGGTTCGAGTCCCGGCTGCGCCGCGGCCGGTGCGTGGTGCTGCTCGACGGACTCGACGAGGTGGGCCAGCCCGCCCTGCGGGAGACGCTGGTGAAGTGGGTCGACGAGCAGATCGGCGCCTACCCGAAAAACCACTACGTGCTCACCTCCCGGCGCCACGGCTACCCCGCCGCCGCGATCAACAGCGCCGACGTGCTGCAGGTCCGCCAGCTCAGCGCCGAACAGATCGCCCAGTTCATCGACAACTGGTACGCCACCGTCGAACCCGACCGCGCCCACGCCACCCAGCAAGCCCGCCACCTGCGCGAGCAGATCAAAACCCATACCACGCTCGATGCCATGTCGGTCAACCCGCTGCTGCTGACCATGATCGTCAACGTCCACCGCGAACGCGGCGTGCTGCCCCGCAACCGCGTCGAGCTGTATCGCGAGATCTGCGAGGTCCTGCTGTGGCGTCGCCGCGCGGTCAAAGGCCTCACCTCGGCCGTCCAGGGCACCGACAAACTCGCCGTCCTGCAGATCCTGGCGCTGACGATGATGGCCGAACGCGTCCGCGACGTCTCCACCTCCCGCGCCGTCGCGATCATCCGGCCCGCCGTGCAGCGACTCGACGGCGTCATCGACCCCCTGGCCATGCTCACCGAACTCCGCAACGACGGCATCCTCGTCGAACCCGAAACCGGCGCGATCGGGTTCTGCCACAAAACCTTCCAGGAATACCTCGCCTCGGTCGAGATTCAGGCCCGCAACCAGGTCGACCTGCTCGTCGCCAACATCGACGACGACTGGTGGCGCGAAACCACCATCCTCTACACCGCCCAATACGACGCCGACATCATCATCCACGCCTGCCTGGCCTCCCAGACCCCCGCCGCCCTCGAGCTGGCCTTCGACTGCACCGAACAGGGCACCCGCATGGCACCGTCACTGCGCGCGCAGATGAGCGATCTGCTCGGTGAGGTCGGCAACGCCTGCACTACCCCCGTGCGGCGGCACCTGCTCACCCGCGTCGTCCTGCGGCGATTCCTGCGCCACACCGTCGAGGTCGGCACCGAACACCGCGGCACCCACCCCGTCCCCGCCGGCCTCTACCGGCTGTTCATGGCCGACGAAGCCGACCAAGGCCGCGACCGCACTCCCGACACCCCACTCCCCCCGCTCGACACCGCACCGGTCACCGGCGTGCGCTACGACGACGCCACCGCCTTCGTCGCCTGGGTCAACCACTACGAACCCGCCGCCAGCTACCGCCTCCCCCACGTCAGCGAAGCCGCCGACCTCGCCGCCCACGGCTCTCTCGCCGACTCCCCACCACCGATGTGGCTTTCCCCCACCCACCCACCGGCCGGTGGACCCGGCCGCCCGCCGCACATCCGCTGGACCCCCACCGGCACCGACCACCCCTATCGCATCAGCGCCGACATCGTCGGCCACTACCTCAGCCGCGACATCTACCTAGCCACGGCCTTGATCCTCGACCCCTACGACCCCTCGGCCGAACCCCTGCGCGGGCGCCGCGCCGCCGCCAGCCTCTACACCGCGACCTACTACCAAGACCTGCACACCGACCAAGGCCGCCTGCACAACGCGATGTTCGTCGGCCCTCTCGACCCCGCCCTCGCCCGAGCCCTCGTACTCGCCTACGCCCACGACCTCGGCCGCGCACTCGCACGCCTGCACGACTCCCTCGGCCGCCGCAGACCCACCCGCCTCACCGACGCCCTGCACGACCTCACCGACCACATGGGCATCCGGATCGAACCGGACCTCACCGCCGACACCCTCGACCTCACCAGCGCCGCCGAGATCGGTGACTGGTTCGCCGACTTCCACCCCCACCCCGGCCACCACCTCCGCGACCTGCTCATCCTCGCCGGCCAACGCGACAAACCCCTCACCCACGCCACCACCTCACTGCGGCGACTCGCCGGACAGCCCAACCCACCCCTCCACCAACGCACCGTCACCGCCCTTACCCAAACCCCCGGCGACATGACACGCGACCTCACCTTCACCCATGCACCCCTGCCCTGGATACGCGACCTCGGCGACCAACTCGCCGCCTTCGTCACCGCCGCCCTCGAACGCAGAACCGACATGCCACCCGCCGTCGCGACCCTGTTCCGGCTCACCGCCCTGAGCCTGGCCCTCGAATCCGACCACCACCACGGCCCCCGCCACATCCGCACCGCCTGCCAGACCATCGTCAACGCCACCACCATCCTCGAACGCCGACTCCACGGCCCCATACCACCCAACGAAATCATCGTCCTCACACGCGAATAACCACGACACCAACCGAGCAGATCGACTCCAACCGTCCGACACGGCCCCCACGCGCACGCCAGACCAACCCGCAACGACGCGTCAGACTTTCCCCAACCAACGCACACACGCACGGGCTCTGCACCAAGCAGTACTCCCCAGCCGACAGAAGCACCCCGGTCCCGAACAACCAAAACCGCTGACGTTCTGAACCATTTCCACGCGCGAGGAGCACCACGGTGGTGGTGGTCTTGCCCACCCCACCGGGTCATCCCCGCGTGCGCGGGGAGCACAAGCCGTCGAGCTGGCGCATTTCGATGCCGAACGGATCATCCCCGCGTGCGCGGGGAGCACGCGCGCGGCGACATCGAAGCACACCGACAGCAGGGATCATCCCCGCGTGCGCGGGGAGCACATCGATCGCAGCTTGGGCACGCGACGGCCGTACGGATCATCCCCGCGTGCGCGGGGAGCACGGCCAGCTTCCGTCTTCGTTGCGGTACAGGTGCGGATCATCCCCGCGTGCGCGGGGAGCACGCCGGTGTGCAGGTAGCGCTTCGCCAGGGTGCCGGATCATCCCCGCGTGCGCGGGGAGCACTGGTGCAGGTCAGGCTACAGCGCGTTCATGGCCGGATCATCCCCGCGTGCGCGGGGAGCACACTTGTTGACCAGGCGCTTTGTGGTGACCACGAGCGAATTTCATTCGGTTTGTTTTGGTTTGAATTTCCGTCGTGTTGCGCGTCTGCGCCACACTGTTTCGTCGGACAGTTGTGGTGCGCCGCTGTTGCGTGTGTCTTGTGTGGTCCGAGTCCTTCGTGCGGGTGTGTAGTCGGGGACGGTTTGTCGTTGCATGAGGGTGAGGCCGTCGTAGTCGATGGGGGTCCAGTCGTGGCCGTGGACTTTGAATTCAAGTCGTTGTTCGTTGTGTGCGGTGTAGACCATGATGGCGCGGCCGTCGGCGACGTATTCGATGATGCGGTCCCAGGTGAGGTGCCGGATTCTGGTGGATATGTGACCGATGAATACGCCGGGGCTGATTTCCAGGAGCCATCGGGTGAGGTGGCCGCGCAGTCCCGGTGGGACTGCGGTGAGGACGATGACTGTCAAAATTCGTCTCCGTAGCCGGCTCCGCCGGGGACGGTGTTGTTGTGTTCGTCCCAGAGTGTGATGACGTCGAATTCGAGGCTGTCGATTTCCGGGTCGTCGTCGTCGCCAGCGCGGAGGAGGTGCTGGATATCGGCGGCGCAGCGGGTGAGGAGTTTGCCGTTGTAGATGGTGTCGCGGAGTCGGCGGCGTGTGGTGGCGGCGATGTCGTCTGGTTCGTCGGCGGCGATGTCGAAGGCGAGGGGGATGGTGATGTCTGCTTTGTAGAGGTCGGCGATGTCGTAGACGAAGGACCGGTGGTGGCCGGTGTGGACGAATCCGAGCGCGGGTGAGCAGCCCAGGGCGACGATGACGGAGTGGACGACTCCGTACAGTGCGGAGTTGGCGGCGGAGAGGGCTTGGTTGATGGGGTCGCCGCTGTCCCAGTCGTCGAGGTCGTAGCGGCGGTGTTTCCATTCCACGCCGGTGCGGGCGGAGTGGTGTCGGTAGACGTGGCGGACGCGGGCGCCTTCTCGGCCGCGTAGTTGTTGCATGGTCAGTTCGGAGACGTCGTCGTCGGGGAAGCGCATGGCGTACATGGCGCGGGCGACGCTCAGGCGGACGCGGGTGTTGGTGATGCAGTGGGCTTGTCGTTCGAGCAGCCGCGCGGAGCGTGCGGTGGTGGTGCCGTGGGCGTAGTAGCGGACGCCGCGTTCGCCGACCCAGACGACGGTGGAGCCGCTGTCGGATATCAACGCGATGGCTTGGTGGGTGATGGTGGTGCCAGGGCCCAGTAGCAGCACGCCGACGGACGCGGCGGGGATGTGGACGGTGCCGCGTTCGTCGGTGGCGGTGATGGCGTTGAAGTCGCGGTTGACCACGCATCGGTCCAGGTAGAGGAACGAGACGCGGTCGGAGATGCGGACGAGTTCTTGCGCGCGGGTGGGGCGCCGCCCGATCGTGCTCATGGCTGGTGCGCGGGCCGGGGCGGGGCGAGGGTGAGCAGTCCGCAACCGTAGGATTTCGCGCGTCCGAGGCCGTGGGTGAGGGTGTGGCGCAACAGGTCCGGGTCGGTGACCTGGAGGATGCCTTCGTAGGTGGCGGTGGCGACGGTGACCTGGTTCTCGCCGCGGCGGAAGCGGTGGGTGCGGCGTTCGGCCAGGGTGAGCTGGTATTCGCCGGGGGCGCTGGAGTGCGGGAGGATGGTGAATCCCGCGCGGGCGGCGCGGGCGAGGAGCCAGTGCTGCTGCTGGTCGGCGGTGACGTGGCCGACGGGTTTGGTGTCTGGCCAGTCGCGCAAGCGCACGGAGTGTACGGGGTTGGCGGTGAGCCGGAACTGCCAGCGTTGACCCGGGGTGAGGGTGTCGAGGAGGGTGTCGTAGTTGCGGGTGTCCCAGGTGTGGGTGGTGGGCCAGCCGGCTTGTTCGACGAGGTGGGTGTAGTCGGGTTTGCCGGGGCTGGCGGTGTAGAGCAGGACGCGGTGCGTCGAGTAGGTGTCCAGCCGCCACAGCACGCGCCCGTGGTCGGTGGGTCCGGGGTCGGCGAATCCGCTCATGACCGCGGCGTGCATGGCTTGCGGGGAGGACAGCAGGGGGCGGGCGCCGCGGCGGCGGGGGTTGAGCGCCATTCTGGTGAGGAACACCGGTCATGCCTCCAGGATGGTCATCGGGTCGTGCTCGTCGACCGGTTCGGTGGTGCCGTGCGGGTTGTCGATGCGCACGGTCGCGCGTACGACTTGGCGCCAGGCGTACTCGCGCCGGTCCGGGTCGTAGCTGACCGGGTTGTCGCGCAGCATCTCCGTGCCGGTGTCGCCGGGCCGGGCGTCGCGGACGGTCGCCAGCTCCACCTGGGTGGCGCGGGTGCGTTTCTGGGTGCGTTCGCTGACCAGCCAGGGGTGGGTGGCGAGTCGGGTGTCGAGGGTGTCGTCGAAGACGCCGCAGGCGACCGGCCCGGCGGGCGGGCAGGCGCGCCGCCCGAGATAGAGGGGGAAGTGGGGGTGGCGCAGGGCGTGGTCGATGCCGTCGAGCAGGGCGCGCTCGCCTTCGACGGCGGCGAGGTAGACGGCGTCGGCGAGGTAGTAGCGGTAGGACAGTGGCAGCGACTGCCAGCGGGTGCTGCCGTCGCGTTCGGTGCGGGGGCGTTGCGCGGTCTGGAAGTCGCGTACCAGGCGGCCGGGCTGGTCGATCCGCACCCCGAACCTCAGGTCGAGCAGGTCCTCGAGCGGGTCGCTGCGACGGCGGCCCTGGGCGGCGGCGATCAGTCCGAGGACACCGCTTTTGGTGGGGGCGTCTTCGGTGTCGCGGCGGACGAAGCGGCTGCGTGAGCCCCACGATTGCAGGGGCCCGGCCAGCCGCAGTGCGAGGACGCTCACGACGGGTCTGCCAGCCGCTGGGCGGCCAGTTCACCGACCCCGGCGACCAGCTCGGCGAAGGGGACGTTGCGGCCCAGGTCGTCGAGGCTGGCGGTGTCGGTGCCGAGGCGGGTCACCCACGCCGCGACGGGGGTTTCGGTGTAGGCGCGTTCGACTTCGCGGGCCTCGTCGCGCAAGGCGTCGGCGGCACGTTTGACCCGGCCGGTGTGGTCGGATTCCCGGACCGGGTGCTCGAACGCGCCGACGAGATTGATCGGCTGGGAGTCACGGGCCAGCACGACGACGGCTTCGGGCAGGGTGCGGTTGGCGAAGGTGTTCTGTTTACCGGTGGGCATCGACCGCACGAAGCAGTCGACGAACGCCTCGACCGCACGCCGCGCGGCGACCGGGTCGCCGAGGTTGTCGGCGAGCCGGTCGGCATCGACGGTCGCGTACCGGTACAGGGTGGCGGAGTTGAACTCGACCGTCCCGATCATGCCCGCCCCCTTCTCGTGGTCATCGAGGAAATCGTCGACCGCGGTGAAGTAGTCGAACTCGGTCTCGGCCGGGTGCACGCTGATCGCGTGCGCCACCTGGACCGCGGCGTCGACGTTCAGGTCGGCCTGATCGGCGACCATCCGCCCGAACAGCGCGACATCCACCGAATGCGCTTGATCGGCAAGGTCTTTCACCTTCGCGTGTTTCAACGCCTGCGCGGTGTCTTCGGCTCCGGCGGCGTCGATCGCGGCCTGCGCGAGGGCCTCCACCTGGCGCCGCGACAGGAATACCAGATAGCCCGCTTCCGCGGTGGCGTCCTTCTTCGGCGGCTTCACCGTGATCCCGACGGCTTTGATCGTCTCGCTCGCCAGCTCGGTAGCTCGTTCCGTCAGTTCTGGTGCCCGGCTGGTGATTTCGCATGCGATAAGTTCGACGACGCGTCGGGTCCGCACGCCGAGTTCGGTGCGGTCGAGGCGGTCGTCGAACGCAACGCGGGTGGCGCGTTTCCAGGCTTGGCTCGACACCCGGGCACGGCGGACCCCGCCGTAGACCGCGGTCTTCGGGCTGCCGGTGTCGTCGCGGTTGAGATTGCTCGGCGGCACGGTGTGCAGGATGTGAATGTCGAAAATGGTGCGGCCCATACTGTTTCAGTCCTTAGTGGTGGTTTTCGGGGTGGATTCGGTGGTGGTGCGGTGGAAGTCGCGGCCCCATGCCAGCCGGACAGTGACCTGCCTGCCAGGCGTCAGCAGTGCGACCACATCGTCGGCGAAACGGGCGTAGTCGAACCCCAGCCCTTCACCGCGGAGCTGGGTGATCAGGCCGCGGGCGTGGGTGAGGAATTCCTCGACCGTCTCGGCGGTAGCCAGGGCGGTGAACCGCCGCGTGACCGCCTCGGTGTTGGCGGTTTTGCGGATTTTCAGCTGGGCGACAGCCGTGCCGAACGTGGTGCCCGGCTTGTGCGCGCGAACCGTCATCGACTGCTGGTGCACCGCAAACAACGTCATCGCGGCATGAGCGGCCTGCTCGGTGCGGGTCGCGTCGTCCCACACGGCCGGGTAGGACTCGCCGCGACTCCAGCGGACGTGGTCTGGCATGTCTCCGACGGTGAGGTTCCAGATCTCGGGAACGTCACCGACCGGCTTACCGACACCGCGGCGCAACCGCGCCAGATCCGCCCGCGCCGCCGGCACACCCCGGAGCAGGTTGTCCTGTAGCTGCGTCAGGCGAGGGTCGAGGAACCGGCCCAGATCGCCGAGGCGATACTTGCGCTCGACCGTGGTGGTCTCGCGGGTGGATGTCGTCATGCCACTACTCCCTTGGTTGCCTCGGAGTCAGTCGTGCGGGATGTGTTGTGCGCCAAAGGCAATGCCGCACGCACGCTGGCCATGAATCCTGCCTGGGCGGCGGCGACGGTCATGGTGCGGCCGTCGACCTCACGGCCGGTCCACGCGGCCGGTGGCGCGGCGGTCACCAGATCGCGGGCGATCGCCGCCACGCTGCGGCGGACGGTGTGCTGCCACTCGGTACGCGCGACAATCAGATCGCTGTCAGGCACCAATGCCGCGAGCCAGCGCCGATACGGTGCATCGAGCGCCGCATACACCTGCTCCTGCGCCCGATCGCCCGCGCCGGCCTTCGGCTCCGCGCCCGCGGCACGGGCGATGTTCTCCGCCAGCCGCCACACCGCGCTCGCGGCCTTGTCGGCGTCGGTGACAGCGTTGACGGCGACCTGCCCGGCCGCTGGGTCGTCCTCGCGCAACAGCATCACCGACACCGGCAGGGCGTCCTCCACGATCTCGGCATAGGTCGCGTTCTGCGCACCATATTCGACACCGACCACTCCGATCGCAGGCCGATAGGAACCGGGCAGCACCTCCGAGGCGCACAACTCACCGATCCACCCCAGCACCCCCGGCGCCAGATACCGCTGCGGCGCACCGTTCGCCGTCTGGCGGCCCGCGGCCGAGGGCAGCAACGCGTTGAGGCCACGCCACACCGACCGCTCCGCAGCATGCGTGACCGGCATGTACACGACCGTCTTCGCTTTCTTGCTCTGTGGCTCGGAATACCGCCACGCGGTGTGCGGGTCCAGGCTGTGCCGGTTCTGCGGCTGGATCCGGTCACCGTTGGCCAGCACCACCCCCGTCACCCCCGACCGGTCCCCGACCAACCGGATCCGCCGCGTCTGCCACGTATACAGCTCCACCGTGCCCGCCGGTGGCCGCTCCGACCACACCGGCCCGTCCTGATCCTCACGCTCCCACACCGGCACATCCCCGGCCCCGCCCAGCCGCGCGAACCGCTGCTCCTCGAACGCGATCAGGTTCAGCAACAACGTCTCCCGCAGATCCGCGCCGAGGGGCAGCACGCCCCCGATCTGCCCGGACCAGCCCGGCCCGATCGGATACCCCTTCCCCGCCTTCACCGTCGTATCTCCCACCGCACCGGACTTGATCCCCGACGGATCGAACGCGTGGGTGTGGACCAGCCAGCGCGCCGCCTCGCCCGCCGAGATCCGCTGCAGGCTGCGCCGCGACCGGGTCGTGAACAACGGCTCCCCGTTCGGCACATCCGCCACGATCTTCTCCAACCCCGACACCTCTCCCCGCGCCGTCCGCAGACCGGCAACCTGGAAGAACGGCGCCACCGGATCGAACAGGTCGAACCGGTGCCGTAGCCGCTCGCCATACTCGGCGAACACCTCGATCGGCAAAACCGGCTGCTCCCACAACTCCTGCCACTGATCACTGTCGACCGGGCCCTGAAGCGCGCGATGTGCGAACGCCAGCAGCAACCGTGTGACGGCGAAACCCTGCGTCGGCACCTCGCCCCCGACCGCAGTGAATTCCGTTGCGCGCTCGAACAATCCGAGAATCGACACCACGTGTTCACGGCCGTCGCGGCCGAGCACGACGATCCACGGCTCGTCCAGCAAATTGAACGGCTGCCGCTCGCCGACCGGTGAGTCTGTCGCCGATACTTTGGTGCTGGATGGGCGAGGTGGTGACGTGGGTGGTGTCATGCGGTCACATCCAATCCGGTGTGGCGGGTGTAGCGGATGTCTTTCCCAGCCAGTCGTCCACGGCCGCGCTCATCGACGACCAGAGCGGGGAGGCGGTAGATGATCAGCGAGGATTCCCAGGCAAGTGGGGTGGCCTGCCACAGTTCTTCCTCGGCCTCGGCCGAACTGAAATCCAGCGGCAGCCGCAGCGCGCAGTCGGCCATCACACGGGCTGTCGAATCGTCCGGGGTGACATCGCGCGGGATAGGCAGGCCACCGTCACCGTCGGGCAGCCACGATGGCGTCTGCCACTCCCCGGTGTCGGTGGTTTGGATCAAGACGACTTCGAGGCTGGGGGCGCCGTCACGTACCTGGCCTTGCCCTTGCGCGGCGTCGTCGGCGTCACCGACGTTGGCCGACAACCAGCCGACGAGCGGCTTACCGGGCCGGCCAGGATCATCGAGCTGATGATCCATCGCTCGGTCGGTACGGCGCGCGATGTCGCTGTGCCATCGTTGCCGGGCCTCAGCCATCGCCGCCTGCCAGCTGCCGGGACCGATCGGCTCGGGCCCGTAAGCGTTCTGCACCAGGGGCGCGATATCGTCGGGCAGCGAAATCACCGACCCCAGACACGGCAGCAGCACCGCGGCGGCCCGCAGCAGCGGATAAGACTGATACACATGCCGGGCCGCGGCCGGTTCCAGTGCGGGTGGCGAGACCGAGAAGTCCACAGCGGCAAGGTAAGTGCGTGCCTGGCGCAGTTTCGGCGGGCGTTGCGATTGGCCGTCGCCGCGCTGGTGGCGGTGCAACCGTCCCATGCGTTGCAGGACCAAATCGATCGGCGCGAGGTCGGTGACCAGGACATCGAAATCGACATCCAGGGATTGCTCGACCACCTGGGAGGCGACCACGATCCGCCGCCGCAACCGCTGCGGCGCCCCGCCGCCGGGGCCGAAGTCTTCCAGCAGTTCGGCGTCCTTGCGCGCCCGGTCCGCGGCGATGAACCGGGCATGGGTCACGATCACCTCACCGGGAAACTCCGCCTCCAACCTCGCCGCGGTCGCGAGCACGCGGCGCACGGTATTGCGGACCACCAGCGCGCAACCGCCCTCGGAGAGAAGGTCTTTCAGCACAGCGGTGAGTTCGTCGAAGTCGTCATCGACCGCTCCGCCTAGTGCCTGCACCGCGACGCTCGTCGTACGACCGGAAGGCACGACGACCCGGCTGCCGACCTCGGTGGCCGCTGTCCACGACAGCAACGGATACCCCACCTGCACCGCCGGCGGCGCCGGTGGTGCGCCGAGGCGTCCGCGTTGATACGCCTGCAGCAGCTCGGTGCGGCGGTCTGCCGGTAGCGTAGCCGACAGCGCTATCACCGGGACCCGGTACGCGCCGAGCCACGTCAACGTCTTCAACAGGTAGGAGTTCATGTAGGCGTCGTAGGCGTGGACCTCGTCGAGGATGACGACCTTGCCCGCCAGCCCGAGGTGACGCAGCATCACATGCCGCGCTTTCAACGCCGCGAACAACAACTGATCGATCGTGCCGACCACGAAATTCGCCAACGGCGCCTTCTTCCGCCCCGCCAGCCACGCATGCGCCACTACCGCATGCCGCCCCCGGCGCGATTGCGGATCCGCGGAATCCTCTTCGTCACAGCCTATTCCGGTCCGCGGCAACCAGCCCTCGCGCACCAGTCCGTCGAACTCCCTGTGCAGCCGGGCTTTTCCATGGCTGAGGGTCACCGCGCCCACCTGCTGCCCGTCGGCGCCCATCGCGTCCAGCCACGCCAGCACACGATCGAACATCGCGTTCGTCGTCGCCTGCGTCGGCAACGCCACCTGCACACCACCCGCGCCCCACCGGGCAGCCATCAACTCCGCCGCCGCCAACGCCGCCTCGGTCTTCCCCTCCCCCATCGGCGCCTCCACCACCAGCAACCCCGGCCCCGCCATCTCCTCCACCGCCTCACACGCCGCCACCTGCACCGGACGCACCGCACTGCCCTCTGGCAGCCGGAAACGCGACGCAAACAGCTGCGCCACAGACTCATTCACCGAATCCGGCCGCCACGGCCCCGGAAGAGCCAACCGCCGCAATCCTCGCACCGCCCGACCATCACCGTCGCCCACCGCGGGTAGCGCGCCGTGCAGGAACGGCAGCAACTCCTCACTGCTCGCGATCCAGTCCGACATGATCACCAAACCGGTCACCACAACCTGAAAACCGGTCGACAGCTTCACATCTCGCCAGCGATCGAGGTAATCCGCCGCACCTATCCGCGCCGCGACACGATCAGCCAGCTCCCACTGCACCGACCGCCACAAGCCCTGGCCGAACAAGCAGGGATACGCCTGCGCTGTATCGGCCGGGTCGGACTCCAACGGCACACCGTGATGCCCACCCACCACCACACCCCACGACCGCGCCACCGACCGACGCCACCCCCGCTCCACCAGCCACGCCACCAGCAAATGATGCCCAGTCACCGTGTGATGCGCCTGATCCCGATCCGGCAGCTCACGCTTGCTCGTCGGCATACTCAACCCGAACTCCCGCATCCGCTGCGCCAGCAAATCGTGCTGCACCGCGAATGCCGGAGTCGCCTTACCCACATCATGAACCCCCGCCAGAAACCGCACAGCCGCCCGCGCAGCCACCACATCACCCCCCAAATCCCGCGCCAGCAACTCCACCACCGACCCCGGCAACCACCGATCGAACAACCACCCCGCCACATCCGCCGCATCATCCATGTGCTGCCACAACGGAAGCCAATCCCCCACGCTATTCGGCGATTTCGCCCACACCGAACGCGCCGCCTCACTCAACCCCATCGCAGTCCCCCTCCAGATGCCCACGCAGACCAACAGAATGCCCGAACTATCGCACGCCCCACCGACACGTTACAGACGACACGACCACCCCCGGCCCCCACCAAACCGACACGACAGCAACAACTTTCGATCTTGAAACGGACCACCCCTGACACAAACCCGCGGATAACAACGAGCCCGCACCTCACCACCACGACCACGCGAGAGCGCCTACCGCCAACGACCACACCACGAAACGTCTCCGCTCCGACGCGGACCCCACTCGCCTCACACGGCATCCGGCACCGCATGGGATCACCCCGTGCGTGAAGAGCACCGCCTGGCCGTGGGCATCATCCGGCAAATCGCCGCACACCAACGCGGGGGTCACCGCCGCGTACGCGGGGAACACGGCTGGCCGTCGTCGGTCATCACCCATCGCCCGGACCATCCCCGCATCCGAGTGGACCACGCCGCGGTGCCCATGACGTCGAGCACACGACCCGTCTCATCCCCGCCTACGCGGGGAGCACACCGAGGTGCACTGGGCGTCCTGGCGTGCCATCGGATCATCCCCGCCTGCGCGGGGAGCACGCGTAGGTGCTGTTCGTCAGGGATGGTCCCTGCGGATCATCCCCGCCTGCGCGGGGAGCACACCGGCGGCGGCCGCTGGGTGCGCCGTGTCAACGGATCATCCCCGCCTGCCGCGGGGAGCACTGTCAGTGTGTACAGCTATCTACCCTCCTAGGAGGATCATCCCCGCCTGCGCGGGGAGCACGGCTTGACGATCTCGTCGCGGAAGATGCGTTCCGGATCATCCCCGCCTGCGCGGGGATCACCCAGCGAACATGCCCTCAGTCGGCGCGCGACCCGGATCATCCCCGCCTGCGCGGGGAGCACAGCTCGGATATCACCGGCCGACCGGCGAGTGGCGGATCATCCCCGCGCCTGCGCGGGGAGCACGTCCAGTGCGGACCGCAAGCGGAAGTCGACGGCGGATCATCCCCGCCTGCGCGGGGAGCACTGCGGCGGGCACGCCGCCGATCAGTTTCCCCGGGGATCATCCCCGCCTGCGCGGGGAGCACGCTGCCGAGACGGGAAAAGGTCTTGGTCGTCTCCGGATCATCCCTGCCTGCGCGGGGAGCACGAGAACTTGGCGATGGTCGTCGACCGCCTCGACGGATCATCCCCGCCTGCGCGAGGAGCACCGCTCGCTGCGCTGACCGGGCCGACTGCGACGCGGATCATCCCCGCCTGCGCGGGGAGCACCAACCTCTACCGCGAGGTGGACAACCGGTGGTCGGATCATCCCCGCCTGCGCGGGGAGCACATCGGGTAGTCCAGGACGACGATGCGCGTCCCCGGATCATCCCCGCCTGCGCGGGGAGCACTGTGCCCGACTGTGATTGCCTCCGGGGAACTGGGGATCATCCCCGCCTGCGCGGGGAGCACCCGAACCTCGAGTTCGTCGCCACGGTGAACGCCGGATCATCCCCGCCTGCGCGGGGAGCACAGCCGCTCCCACCGCTCCTCGGCGGCAATCAGCGGATCATCCCCGCCTGCGCGGGGAGCACTTGAACATTCCGGTCACCACACACACGCCCGTCGGATCATCCCCGCCTGCGCGGGGAGCACTGCCCTTGCCTTCGGTGGGATCCTCAGTCGTTTGGATCATCCCCGCCTGCGCGGGGAGCACTACCTGCGCGCGTACCGCGACGGCAAACGAGACGGATCATCCCCGCCTGCGCGGGGAGCACCGTCGGGTATCCCCCGATGTGCGCGATCACGCCGGATCATCCCCGCCTGCGCGGGGAGCACGATGTCCCCACGTCTCGCCCGGCCCTCCCCGACGGATCATCCCCGCCTGCGCGGGGAGCACCGGTGACGACAAATATGTCGGACTGCTCGGATTGGATCATCCCCGCCTGCGCGGGGAGCACGCCATGTGGAACCCTGCGGCCGTAGGGTTGAGCGGATCATCCCCGCCTGCGCGGGGAGCACGGGTAGCGGGAGTGGCTCGTCGATGCCATCTGCGGATCATCCCCGCCTGCGCGGGGAGCACTGTCCGGTCCTCTCGGTGATGAGTGGGCGCTACGGATCATCCCCGCCTGCGCGGGGAGCACCTCCACAACCTCCACGTAGCCATTGCGGATCAGGGATCATCCCCGCCTGCGCGGGGAGCACTTTTCGTGCGCGCACAACGTTCCGCCCTGTAGCGGATCATCCCCGCCTGCGCGGGGAGCACACTTTCTGACCTGCTACGTTACCGCGACACACCCGGGAATTCATTCACTTTGCTCACGCACAGGTCCTAACCGGCGGCCGGAGGGCCGGTTTCCGGATTCGGCGGAACCACTGCGCCGGATCCTGATCACCCGTCGCCCGGTTCACCCCGACGGTGACAGCCAGTGGCTGCGGATGGTCGAGATCCTTGGCGAACATTCCCCTCCTCCGGCACCGCGTCTCGACGCCGGAGCGCCGAGCCTCGGTCAACGGCGCCACATGATGGATGTCGACTTGTACCGGGTCAGCCACCACCCGTATCGTCGCAGAGCGAATGCCAACTGCCCACGGCATAGCGCATCGACATCTAAACGCTACCGTTACGCCGCAACACGGTCTCCGGGTGGTGCAACCACCGGAGGTGGTGCCAGTACCGAATTCTGCTTGGCTGGAATAGCCGTCGGCGCCGTCCCTCGCGGGCCGCCACGAGCCTGGACTCAGGACAGCCGAGGCTCGGCATCTGCACGCACCGGCAACGCCAGCGCGACGACCACAGCGACCGACACCACCGACCCAACTGCTTGCCCGCACCAACCGCGTCCCCGCCCCTGCCCGAAACGGCCACTCCGGGTCCGAATAGCAGCGCGGCGGACCGAGCGAGCCACGATTGGAGTGAGGTGTGGCCACCCGCCGATCACGTTCGCATATACCAGCGGAACCGGTTCCCATTCCGTACCGCCGACGTCGCCAGAACCTTCGATGAGACCACCGTCCACGGCCTCCGGCGGCGCGGGGCAAGGGCACGCCGCCGGCAACCATCAGGCGGAACGAGAACTGAAGGGTAGTCGTCGAAAAGCTCTGTGCGCCAGTCATTCCGGCCGCGACCAAACCTGGCGGCCAGTCCTCATTCGAACTGTCATCAGAACGAGAATTGACCAATAGCTCGCCACCTCGAGAGCTCGACGTGAATGCACGGCTGTCTCATCAAGTGATGATTCGCTCCCCCGAGCGGGCACGGCTCGGCCGAACGCGTCGGCGACCGCCTTCAACACGTTCGATTCGCCTTCGGGTAGCCAAATCGCGTTTCGACTGTCAATGTTCCCCAGGCAAACCGCTGGTCAGCGGCGGTCCCATCCTTATAGTGCCCCGCCGAGGGCGCGAACCTGCGACAAGTCGACGACACCGGGTCGCCCCTGGCTGTGCCTCATACAGGCCCGCGTTCGCGGAACATTCAGAACGGTCATGGCGTCATCGCCCAGATGCTGGCCGACTCAGGCGAGGTACCAACCCATACCATATGGGACGAAATTCCTTATTCACTTGCTCCGACGTCAGACCGCGGCGACTCATTGGCGCCCGGGCCGAACCGGTCGGGTTGATGTCATGAGTCGTTCTGCGCACCAGAAGCGTTGTGGGGTTCGAGTAGCGCGAGCGGCCAGCGGGTCAGTCCGTGCAGGTGTGTGGTTGCGTGCTGAAGGCGTTGTTCAGTGGTAGCGGCGCGGCTGAGTTGGTCAATGGTAAGGGACAGCAATGTTGGGGCGGGGCCGGTGATGATGGCCGGATCGGCCCAACTATCTGGGTGGGCGCGGAGTTGTTCGCGTTGCTCGGGCAGGGTTGTGCCGGTCAGGCGCAGCCCGCGGGCAGCCCAAGCGTTGGTGTCGGGATGTGGGCACTGCTGTGGCAATTGTGGATTTTGCAACGCTTCTTCGACATCGCTCCAGCGGTACCTGCCAGCTTGCCAACAGGTCTCATCATCCTTACAGCAGCGTTGTGGCGCGCCACGCAGGGCTGTGGTTGCGATCGTGGATAGGTGTTCGGTGAGGTGTTCGGGCGGGAAGTACTGGGACAGTCCGGGGCCTCGTCGGTCGACGGCGGTGCGGACGAGGTGGTGGACTGCTTCGTCAGTGATTGCCGGGTTGGCTTGGCCACGCCAGGTGCTGAGCCAGGCGGGGTCGGGGCGTGGGACCGTTCGCCCGACGAGGTGAGCGATGAGAGTCAGTTCGATCCAGAGGACCAGCCGCGGGTCCTCAGCGAGCCGGTGCGCGCGGTTGAGGTCCCGCAGTAATAGCAGCGGTTCGCGTGGGGGCGGCAGAACCGCGGGGGCTGGTGCCGATCCTCGTGCTTCGCGCTCTTCGCCGAGGGGGATGTCGATGCGGATGGGACGGTCCATGCCATCGGTGAACGCGACGGCGCGGCCGGGTGGTAGCGAGACGACGTGGCGAGACTGCTGGGAATCGAGGTTCATGGTGGTGCCGACAAGGTCGCGATCGTCGGCGGCGGGTAGGCGGTGCACGATCTTGAGCGCGGTGTTCTTGACGATATCCGGGGTGATTTTGGTCGGGATTTGCTCGGCGACCACGATTCCTTCGCCATAAGCGCGGATCTCGGCGAGCAACGCGGTGAATAGTTCGACTGCGTGCGCGGTAGGGCTGCCTGGCTCGGCGCGGCGCAGCAGTCGGTGGGCTTCCTCGATCACTGTCACGTGTGCCAACCGATAGGTGCCCGCCGACGTTTCGTTGCGGTGGATGCGGAGGTGTTCCGCGATGCGGATGAGTACGACGCCGATGAGGAATGCCTTATCCGTATCGGTTCCGACGTCCTCGATCTCGATGACCGTGTCGGCGTTCAGAAGAGCAGAAATGTCGAGACGATAGCCGCCGTCGAAGAAGCGTCCCGGGGTGCCGAGCCGCAGCGCCGCCAACCGCACGTCGATGAAGCCGCGCACGTTGTCGGCGACTTCGCGTCCGTAGCCGATTGCGTCGACTACTTCGAGTGCTGTTTGCTGTAGGTCGCCCAGCTTCGGGTACCGCGGTGACCGGCCAGGGATACGGGGTTCGCTGAGCACGAGGTCCCAGCCAAGGTCGGTGTAGCAGCGGATCAACGCGTGCGACAGGACTTGGGGAAATGGTTCGACGGCGTCGAAAGCGGCCAGGAACAAGGCGCGAACCAAATCGACATGGGTTTGTAGCGGGAAGCCGGGCTCGGGTTCGAGGGGGTTCATTCCGACCGGGACCGCGTCGGGGTCGCCGGGCCGGATCACTGCGACCGGCGCGCCGGTGCGGCCAGCCATGGCGGCATACTCGGCTTTGGCTGGTTCGATGACCAACCACGGGACTCCGAGCGTGTGGAGCTGCTCGAGGAGGTGACGCACCGTCTGCGATTTGCCCGATCCGGTTGCCCCGGCTACCAGGGTGTGCCGGTTGAGGGTTTCGCGGGTGACGCTGAACCGGTGGACGGGTTCGTCGGCGGCACCAAGGACGGAGCCGAGGTCGATGTCTCCCTCGTTCTCGGGTGTCAGGTCGAATCCGGCTGTCTCCACCATTCGAATTCCGGGCAGCTCCTGTCGTGGCGGACGGGCCAGTGCGGCAAGCAGTTCCGTGTCACACAGAAAGGGCGAGGAGTCTTCGCCAGCGACCACGGGGGTGCGCCACACCTCCTCGGCGTCGCCTGTCTGCGGGTGCGGGGTCAGTGTGTACGGGAGATCGTCGAGATCGGCCGCGTTGCAGAGTAGTGCGGCGGTGGTGCGGGTAGCGGTGAGATCGTCACCGCCGACGAGGACATGAACTCGCCACAATCCGGTCCCGTGTGCTCGAGACAGTTCCCGGTAGCGGAGTTCACCGCGACGCACGGCGACGCGGGCGGGCTCTGAGTCGTCGCGGGCTCGCAGCCGCGGGAGCTGCACCTCTAGCGCGGCGAGTTCGGCGTCGACTTCCTCTGTGCGGACAGGCGCGGCCACGACCAGCCAGACGAACCTGCCAGGCAGGTGAGTGACGTAGTCTTCGAATCCACCTCGCCGCGTCCGTGCCCCCTCACCTGGCACCTGCAACCACAGCGCATCTGGACGTCCCGTGCACCGCAGCCAAACAGGCAAGGCTTTCCATTGTGCCGCAATAGTTTCCGTATCCATTTCACAACCGACGGCTCCCGGTGGGAACATCACGGTCGTCCGGCCGTTGCGGGTCGACACTGCGGGAAACTGTAGGCGTCCGCCTACCAGCACTCGGATGCGTCGATCGTCGCCGACGCGGTCCCAGGCCACTGCTAACGACGCGCCGTCAACTGAGGCCAGGGCAGGGTGCGCGGCGGTCAATGCCGCGAACACCGCAGCCCAGGGACGCGCGCTCTGATTTCGGGCAGGCTCGTCGGCGCCTGGCTGCGAGGTCGGGATAGCCAGTAGCTGATGAAAGCGCAAGCCGCTCAGCATGTTACGGCCGTGTTGGTCCGGGGATGCGGAGCGACGCGGTCGAGTAGCGCAATGCCCGGGTTGCAGTCTCCGGCGACGACGCGGCGGCCCCGGCCTCCCGGTTCCACCCACACGAACGCGGTCGCTGGTAGCGACTGGAACGTGGTGGGTTCGACCGTGTATTCGTACGCTCGTGCCCATGTCCGAGAAGACGACGAGTTATCGCCCCACGACCAGCTGCTTGTCTGCGACCACGTCGCCGCGCGGGACCGTGAATCTGAACTACCTGCCGAGGTCGGGGAGTAGTTGTCGGTTACGGTGGCGGTGACCGAGTCGCCCGCGGTATCGGATATTCCGCCTGTGAAGCTGTGGCCGACCTGCTCGGTCAGTTGCGACAACACGAATCTGTGCCCTCGTCCGACGAAATCG
Source organism: Nocardia wallacei (assembly GCF_014466955.1). NCBI lineage: Bacteria > Bacillati > Actinomycetota > Actinomycetes > Mycobacteriales > Nocardiaceae > Nocardia > Nocardia wallacei. The sequence continues at coordinate 4,501,818 of NZ_AP023396.1, forward strand.
GCCGCCGTCGCGGCTTCTGCCGCCGCTCCCAGCCGCATCAGCACGGTCGAGGTGTTCGCCCCGCCCAGCAACTGGGCGTGCTCACCGCGCAGGTGCTCATACATCACGATCAGTCTGATACCCATTCGTCCGGCATGCCGGGCGAGCGCCTCGATTTCGGCGACGGGCAAATTGTCCGCTCCCGCCACTACGACCGCGCCTGCCAGGCCTACGGTTCCCGAGCGAACTTCGTGCAGGAGTCGGAAGAACACGAAATGGTCCTGTAGATTCTTGCGCCGGGAGTGTGGATCCGCCGTGGCGACCACATGTACCCCTGGCGAGGCCCAGAAAGAACCCAGCGATGTCCCGCCGTGCGGTGAATCGCTGAGAAGGCGGAGCGTGGCGGTGGCGAATCGCAATGCGTCGCTGTCGGAAAAGGGTCCCAGGACATCGGTCGCCCGGGTCAGCTCGCGGATCTCGCTGTGGGACAGGCATGGTCGGCGCTCGGTGTCGAAGACTCGCCGCACAATCGTCAAGCCCGCGGCGATCCGCTCGAACGTCCACGGTGGTGCCAACCGGCCGCAGACGGCTTCTACTACCTCAGCGTCCGCTGCTCGTGCTCGCGCCGCATCCGGGTGCTTAGAACCTCGGGCCTCGGCCAGCACGCCGGCCATCAGCTCTCCGGCTTCTGCGGCCGACAGGCCTTCAACACCGAAAACACCATCGCCCGGTACCTGGTTGACGCATATATGGTGCCCTGCCGCATCCGCCAGAGTCGCCAGGCCTGTACCGACGCCTCGCTCGGTGAAATCCAGCACTAGCAACTGTGGACTACTCGACAGCAACGACATACCCAGGGTCGATAACAGGCTCGACCAGCCGTCCATTGTGCCACCGAAGATGTTCGCCTGCGTCCATTGCTGTTCCGGCACCACCGGGTACCACAGCACGGTGGATGCTAGCCGCGCTTGTTCGCGTTGCTCGTGTTCGGCCACCCGCGACTGCCACTCCTGTACGGCGCCTTGGTAACGGTTCCACTCCTCTGCCGTGCGCGTCTGATGCAATCCACGGGCAGCCCAGTATCGTAGTGCCACCATCGCGCACCATGCCGCCATCGGTGCGACGACGACAACACCTGAGATCGGCCAGAAGGGCAGCCCCCATGAGAACGCCAGGACAGATATAAACCCCGCCACTAGCACCGCGGCACCCAGACTGAGCGGAATAGCTTTGGCGCGCAATCGGTCTCGCCGCAGAGGTTCCGGTTCGGCGCAACCCAGCCAGCGAGGGGCCTGCGCCTGCAACGGACTCGGCGCCAGCGGTTCGGGTGCCACGTACTCCCAACCCCACCGCTCGTGCGCCGCCAACAATCGCGCAGCCAAATGGCGACCACCCGCATTCGGCAATTGATCCACGATATCCCCCAGGAATTAAGACGTGGTAAAGCAGGCCCGCAAGGTAAGGTTAAGGCCCTATGCGATTACACGCAGCGATCGTTACCGGACAGTAACGGTGCTTGCGGGTATGTGCTGCCACAGCGGCACCGTATTGTCGTCACGATAACGTGTAGCTCTTTTGTTGCTCTGAACGCTTGAACTCCCTACGGCACGATGGACGTGCAGGTCATTCAGTATCAGCTAGTAGCTGCTCGCCACATTCGCCGATGGTCGGTGGCGGCGGACCGTGCATCGACGCATTCATTTGAGAATACCGCTGTTCCTAGCATTGGTGAGTACAATTATCGCGTACGTTTGATCATGGCTGCCCAAAGTCGGCCGACCGCGTGCCCGACCAGGCCGACGTGTTTGCGCACGCCATGAACGGAGCACTAGCCGAGCCGTACGGCTGGCAAACCGAATGGCTCATACATTCTGTCAGGTAGACCAAAGCATCTGCTCTGTCTGATCATGTCAGCAAAGCCGGTGGCGCGAATATCAAGTGGCCTGGACAGTGCGCGGTGAATGATTTGTGAGGATACTGTTTCATAACGGATCGTCGATGAGAAGCCGACTGCACTTACTCTGTCGAGCGGATTGGCAATGGAAACCACTCGTTCATTGGGGGATGCGGTGGGCCCAGTACTGGTGCAAGTTCTAACGACTCGGCAAGTGGTGTGCCTACTGCGGAGTCGGTGCCACTGACGATGTACACCACAGGCGTAACTACTCGCCCGTCGATACACGCTCGGGCCATCGGTTCTGCAGCGCTGTTGCTGGGCGTTGCACCGATGCAGGGCCGCCGTCCCGGGCCAGGAAGCCGACACCCTCCTGTTCGACCTCGTCACGGCGGACTGCGCGGCCAAGGGCGGCGCCGGGGCTGCGCGGAGTTGCCGGGTGAGGCCGACAGATGCGCGAGGTATCGGAGGGGTCCTTCGGTGGAGCCCGTGCACCGCTTCTCGCCTTGTGCCGGGATAGCTGCCACAGCGGGAGAAATGGTTCAACGACATCGAGATCCATCCGCTCTGGGAAACAACATGAGTATCGACTCCGGGCAGCCCGACCATCATCAGGACGCCGCAATCACACCGGCATCTCCACGCCCAGGGCTTGGCCCGGAAACCGGTACTACCGACAGCGAGCGCATGGCCTCGCTCGAGCGCGAACCCACCGACACTCCTCACACTTCCGATCGTGACCACCACCCTCCAGCAGATCACAGCGAACCAACAGACGCCGAGCGGATGAGGGCCATCGAGGGACACCGTGTGGCCGCGAACCTTGGGCATGCACCCCCACATAACCCAGAGGCCCCGGCCCTCGACCGACCAGTAAGCGAATTACCGCGGGGGCCTGATCGGCGTGTGCCAGACGGTGGCGACGGCCGAGCAGGCGAAGACGGAGCACCGCGCGCGCGGGATCTCACCTTGCAGCACGTGCTTCCTGAAATCTGCCGCATCCGAGGCGTCGATACACCCGAGGGTCTCGAAGCGGTACATCGTGCCTACAATGTCACCTTCAACACCGTGGCGCCGTTCATCGTCCATCACATGGCCGACTTCGTCCACCAGGCCGAGGCCGAAATTCGTGACGACCCGAACCACCGCTACATGTTCCTAGGCCGTGACGGCAACGCCCTTGCCGTCAGCGCCGCGGTCCTCTCTCCGGATCTGTATGCCCACCACGGTGCCGCACTGTCCATCACCCGACGCATGATGGAAAACAGCCTGCGAGAGCAAGAACGCGTGACAGGCAAGTCTTTCGAGATCGATGCGTTCCGCAAGTACAAGAACGACGATATCGATGAACCTGTCACCGGCGCGAAAGCCGACCTGGCCGACGTGCTGGAGTCGGGCGGCTTCCAGATCAATGAGCCAGGCCAGACGATCACCGTCGTCGACACGAGTCTGAAAGGCTCGACCCAGGTCGGATTGTCGACTCAGTACCCACAACCCAACTGGCGCGGCGTCTATCTGGTCTTCATGCAGGGACAGACCGATCCAGACCCTGACTCCAAAAAGGGGCTCGCCCTGGATCTGCGCTGGCCCCACGATCGGGGCGGCGCGGGAGAAGACGAACTTCCGGCAAGCCGGGCGCACACTTTCGCCCATCCCTCCGCGATCCTGATCATCGAAGACCTGTTGCACGGACCATGGTCGTCGGCTCAGGGAATTGATGCCGACGGCCATCCGATTCAGACCCTCGAACCACCCCCGATCGACGAACTGAATCCCCTCGACATCTCGCCAGCATTTCAGGCTCCCTCTACGCGTCTGGCCGCCGCCGACGCGATGCTCCTAGCGGTGCGCGACCGTGCGTTCGAGGCCGTCCGCCGCCGTGCGGCAGGCGCCGACTGGCGCACCGAACTGGAGCAGGAAGCCGAACGGTTCGTCGATGACGTGCGGTCGTGGATCTCGACGGGTGACACCGATCCGGGATTAGCTGAACTGATCCGATCATTTGCCCGCCCCATCGACCGCCATCACATCTCGGTGCTCCACAACGCCCTCCGCGCCAGCAGACTGAGTCCCTCCGAAATCGATGCCGTGTGGCGAGGCTACAGCGACATGGGCACGCTCGCCGACAAGCAAAGGTATGTCACCGAGTACACCCTCAGTAGAAACCAGCTGGAACAGGAGTAGCAACTGTGGGCGAAGTAAGCGACGACGACCACGCCGAGTCTCCGCAGCACATGTGGGAAGCGCTCACCGATCACGCCAACCGCATCCGCGGACCAGGATTCGGACTGATCGCCGACCAGCGCCTCGCTAGCGGCCCGCCACCACGATCCTTACGCGGAACCCCCCTCATCATCGACACCGACATCGGCGGCGACCCCGACGACGCGATCGCCCTGTCCTGCGCCGCACTCACAGCACCGGAATTGGCCTTGGTCATCACCAGCGACGAATACCAAAGCGACCGCGCGCGGTTTGCGCGCCACCTACTCGACCTGCTCGGCCGCCCCGACGTGCCGGTGGTCAGCGGCGCCCAACTCGGCGACACCCGGTACTGGGTCGTCGATGATCTTTTTCCCGGCCACCTCGCCGATCCGGCCGAGGACATCATGGCAGCCGTGACATCGGTGTGCGCCGCCACCGATGGCCCGGTGCGGTGGGTGGGAATGGGGCCATTGACCAATCTCAAGCGTATTCTGACCGAGATGCCGCAGCTCGCCGGCCAGCTCGTCATCACACAGACTGGCGGGGCGATCAACTATCGAGATCCCGCCCGAGCCAGCCACAACTTCCGGCTCGACCCCAATGCCGCTGTCACCGTGATCAACAAAGCTGCCGAGTTACGTCTGGTCATCTCCGATATCACGACCAACGACGCCATCGTCGTTCGCCGCGGCGACCAGTTCTACACCCGGCTCACCGCACCCGGCTCACCCGCGTGGGCGGCCCTCCTCGGCAGACATTTCGACCGCTGGTTCGACCGCTTCCATCCCTACACCCACCAGCACGATTCGCTCACTCTCACCGCCGCCTTGCGGCTACCGTTCGTCACTTTCACCAAGAAGCGCCGCTTCCGCATCGAACCCGACGCCCGGATGTTCCTCGACGACAACGGCCACAACACTTGGCTGGCGAACGGTGCCGACTACACCGGATTCCTCAACTGGCTGAACACGCACTTCACCTGGTAGCCTACGGGAAAACGGTTTCTATGCGCCTGGCATTCGGTATCTATCAACCGCCGAAGCGAAAATGACCTGTCTGATCAAAGCGAGCGCGGCTTGGACCCCGGCCCCGCCATGCCCCTGACCCAACTGCGCGACCAGCATCGGATCTACTGGATGACCACCGAGCACGAGCGGTCGACCAGCAGCGCGCATCGCTTCACCATGTCGGCGAGCCGTGCCGCCGGTGAAGGTCAGCGGGATCACAGGGATACGCAGACTCTGCGCCAACCGCGCCTCTTCCGCAGTCCCCGGACCACCTGCTATCAGCACAACTACATCGCTACCCGGCAACATCTGCAGCCGCTTCGCCCGCTGGGTCTCGCCATAGACATGCAAGTGACCGACCAACCCCTCCGGATGATCCCGCTGATAGACATGGCGCGCGAACTGGATGATCTGCCCGGTGCCGAGTTGGATGCCCCTCTCCTCCAATCTCTTTGCCATTGCGATGCTGACTTGGAGCCCCGCGCGGGCGTAACCGGAAGTCACATCGACGTCCAGCTCGGCCAGCCCGCTACCGAGGGCCCGACAAGCCGCATCCCATTGCGTGCCTTCGTAGTTGCCGGCGATGCACACCACAGGCCGCTGCGGCCACCCCGCAGGGAACGCCTGAGCAAGCTTGACGGCAATGTCCCACAATGCATCACGTCGACGGTCCCGGAAGACATCCGCGGAGATACCCTCCTCGCTCACGAGGGTCTTCTTCCGCTCACCGACCAGTGTGCCGTAATAGTCCGGATGCAAGGCCAGTGCCGCCTCAGCCACGCGCCGTCGCGTCGGGTCATAGATCTGGTCAACGATGATCCTCACCCTTGGCGGTATCGCCCTGGCAAGCTCCAGACGATAGGCCTCGTCCGACAGCAACTCGGGGTCACCCAACTCGTTCAGCAGCGCATGGGCGGATCGCACGTCCCGTGACAACGCGGCCGGGGTGAACTCCCGAAGCTCACGTCCACATTCCTGCAACGCCTTCGCCAACCCGCCAATCGAAATCCTTCTCTGCATGGCGACCATCATCGGCAAACCCGCGCCGACCGCCACCTCCGCTTCGGCGAGTCCCCTACTTTCCCACCATCTTTCGAACCGAGCCCCCAAAACGACCTCTATATCCGAGTCCGGACAAGGCTTAGCGTCATCACCGCAACCTTCCCTTCCGCGGACCGCCAGTTCCAGCCGACACCCGGACCGGCCACACACGCGGGGGCACCAGACACCCTCCACAGCCTGCACAACCGACGTGAACCCCAATCCTCCTCCCCCGAAAGGTGCTCCTACATGCAAGATCAGCAATCCGTCCAGCCAAGTGCGCCCTTTCGGTACCGGACCATCGTCGCGGATCCGCCCTGGCAGCGTTCGGGCGCCGGCCGGCCGCTGACTTCCGGCAACCACATCCGGATGACCATGGCAGAACTTCTGACGGCGCCTGTTAGTGCGCTAGCGCACGCCGACGCATACCTGTGGATGTGGTGCACCAACCCCACACTTCGTTCTGCCTACCAAGTCCTCGAAGCGTGGGACTTCACCCCCCGAGCCCCGCTGACGTGGATCAAAGCATGCCCCGGACTCGACACCCACCTCCGCAGCCGCACTGAACACCTCATCCTCGGCACTCGCGGTCACGCAGACATCCACACCCACCAGCAACTCACATGGATGTTCGCCCCCACTCAAGTACATGGAGGCCGGTCCGACGAGGAGTACGCCCTCATCGAACGCCTCTCACCCGGCCCGTACCTCGGACTGTTCACCAACCACACGCGAACTGGGTGGGACATATGCCAAGACCTCACCTTCACCCGCTAATTCGGCCGCAGGCCGGCGCCGTGTACTCGACTACACGGCGCGTGCTGGCTGACCGAACCTCGCGTAGAACGCCGCATGCTGCATGAATCCCCCCGGCATGTCCGGAGACTTCATCTCTTGGAGAGGATGTAGTCGTGTCGTCGAGGAAGAAGTACCCGGCCGAGTTGCGTGAGCGGGCCGTGCGGATGTTCGCCGAGATCCGGGAGCAGCATCCGTCGGAGTGGGCCGCGATGGGCGCGGTCGCCGAGTTGCTGGGGGTCGGGCATCCGGAAACAGTCAGGACGTGGGTGCGCCGAGCCGAGATCGACGAGTGCGCCCGCCCGGGCGTCACGACTGAGGAGTCGGCCGAGCTGAAGCGGCTGCGGCGCGAGAACGCAGAACTCAAGCGCGCCAACGCAATTCTGAAGGCAGCGTCTGCTTTCTTCGCGGCCGAGATAGACCGGCCACAGCGCTGATCTGCAGGTTCGTCACCGAACACCAGGGCCACCGGGAAGTCGGCGGCCTTGTGTGGGGTGTGGAGTCTATCTGCGCCACGCTGTGCGAGCTTGGCGTAAACCTCGCCCCCTCAACGTATTACGAGTATCGCAAGCGAGTTCCCACGAAGCGTGAGGAACGCGACGAGGAGCTGAAGGTCGAGATTTCCCGGGTGCACCGTGAGAACTTCGGTGTCTACGGGGCGCGGAAGGTGTGGCTGCAGCTGAACCGGGAAGGTCACCAGGTGGCCCGCTGCACCGTCGAGCGGTTGATGCGCGAACTCGGGCTGCGCGGGGTAACCAGGGGCCGGGTCAAACGCACCACGATCGCCGATCCGGCCGCCGAGCGGCCCGCAGACCTGGTGCAACGCAAGTTCGCGCCGGCGGCGCCGAACCGGCTCTGGGTCGCCGACATCACGTATGTGTCGACGTGGTCCGGGTGGGTGTACGTGGCATTCGTGATCGACGCTTATGCGCGCCGTATTCTCGGCTGGCGGACGTCGACGTCGATGACCACCGGGTTGGTGCTCGATGCGATCGAGCACGCGATCTGGACTCGGGAACGTTCCGGCTGGAGCGTGAAAGATGTTGTGCACCATACGGATAGGGGATCGCAATATACATCTATTGCGCTGTCGGAACGGCTCGCCGAGGCCGGGATCCAGCCCAGCGTAGGCGCGGTGGGCTCGAGCTTCGATAACGCCCTCGCCGAGACCGTGAACGGTCTGTACAAGACCGAGCTGATCAAACCCCGCGGGCCCTGGCGCACCCTCGACCATGTCGAGTTCGCCACCGCCGAATGGGTGGATTGGTTCAATCACCGACGCCTTTACCAGTACTGCGGGGATATCCCACCGGCGGAGATGGAGGCTGCCCACTACGCTCAGAATCCAGCCCAGCAACCCGCCGGGCTGTCACACCAGTAAGTCTCCGGACTCACCGGGGGGATTCAGCACAACGCTATCTGCACGATCTGGCGCTGCGGCACGGCGGTGGGCTGCCGAACCTGTCCCCGATCGTGAACTTCGAAAGAGTATGGATAGCCGCACAACTGACCGCAGCCGGAATCGCACTACCTCGCGCGCTACGAACCGCGGTCGCCGCGTTAGGCCACGGCTTGTCGCGCAACGGTGGTCTGGGAATGGCTCCGGGCTTCCCGCCCGATTGTGATATCACCGCCACCACCGTGACCGTATTGCGACGCTGCGGATTCGACACCGACCCCCAGATACTGAGCCGGTACGAATCCGACTCGGCTTGTTTCACCTACTATGCCGGCGAGCGACACCCCTCCCCCACCGTAAACGCGCACGTCCTCGACGCTCTCGGCCATCTGAGCGATTCCCCGGTGATGCGGCGCATCGCCGACAAGTCTGTCGCGTTCCTGATCGACAGCCACGACGCCTCAGGTTCCTGGACCGACAAATGGCACGCATCGCCATACTATTCGGCGTCGCGCTGCGCGCCCGCGTTGGCCCGCCACGCCGAAGACACGGCCGGACACGTGATCGCCCGAACCGTGCGCTGGGTACTGGACACTCAACGTCCGGATGGCTCCTGGGGCGTATGGGCCGGAACGCCGGAGGAAACCGCCTACGCCATCCAGACCCTGATCTGGGCCGCAAAGGATCTCCCAGCCCGCGACCGGGCGATCCGCACCGGCACTCGGTATCTGCACGACCTGCAGGGTTCCGGCGACTCACACCCGCCACTGTGGCACGGCAAAGAACTGTTCACCCCACACCGAATCGTCAACGCAACGATCCACGCCACCCTCCACTCGGCGGCACGCTGGAGCAATGATCCAGCGGCAACCCACTGACACCAGCACCACGAAATCTGGCCACCAACCCGAGGAAACCTGGACTGATGTGCGCCAGGACATCGTCGTCGACGCGGCGGCCGCTCCGGCGCATCTGCTCGACAGCGAGCCCGTAATACTCTGTCGTCCACGCGATGACGGCCACCGGCAGCTACGCCCGCACCTCCCTGATCCTCGCCGGGGTCGCCGTGCTGGCCGCGGTCACCGCGACCGCCACCACACCACCCCGGCCCGATACTCTCGTTCGTTCGAAGGATGTTCTGTGACAAGCGAATACGACGCCCTGATCATCGGCGGCGGCCAATCCGGCCTCGCCGCCGCCCACCACCTACACCGCCACGGCCACACCGTCGCGATCCTCGAGGCCGGAACCGAACCGGTCGGGTCCTGGCCGCACTACTACGACAGCCTCACCCTGTTCTCAGCCGCCACATACAGTGCCCTGCCCGGCCTTCCGTTCCCCGGCGACCCCGACCGTTACCCGCACCGCGACGAAGTCGCCGACTACCTGCGCCGGTATGCGGCACGGCTCGACGCCGACATCCACACCAGTACACCGGTCCACACCGTCACCCACGACAACGGCCTGTTCACCGCTCACACCACCAGCGCCAGCTACCGGGCACTACGCCTGATCGCCGCCACCGGCACGTTCGGCGCACCCGTCGTCCCGCAGTTGCCTGGCACCGACGAGTTCACCGGGCAACTGCTGCACGCCAGCACCTACCGGAACCCGGCCGTGTTCGCCGGACAAAGGGTGATCGTGGTCGGGGCCGGGAACTCCGCGGTCCAGATCGCCGCCGAACTCGCCGACCATGCGACCGTTACCCTCGCCACCCGGCATCCGGTGAAGTTCGTGCCGCAACGCCCCCTCGGCCGCGATGTGCACTTCTGGTTCACCGTCACCGGATTCGACACCCTCTCCAGATGCTGTTCGGCTACTCCTACGGCGCCGTCCTCGCCCTCGAAACCGCCCTCACCCACCCCGACCGCATCCCGAAACTCGCCCTCTACGAACCACCACTCCCGGCCACCTACCCGATACCTGACCTCGACGCGCTCGATACCGCACTCGCCGCTGGTGACTACGAACGGCTGTTGCTGGCCGCGTTCGCTGGTGCGGGTGGCTTCTCTCCGGCGGAGCTGGCCGCAGTGCGCGAGGACCGCTGTGGCTGCACAAGGTCGCCCAGGCACCGACCTTGGCCGCAACCTTGCGGGTTCTCGACGGAGTGCAGCCCACGGTCGCCCAGTACGCGGCAGTCGCCGCCGCCACGACCCTGATCACAGGCACGACCAGCGCCCCTTACCTGCTCGAGGCGGCCGATCTGCTCGCCGGGCACGTCGCGCGCGTGGACCGCGAGACATTGCCGGGCCAAGGCCACCACCCAGAACCCCGGCTCCTGGCCAACGCGCTGGCCGCTGCCGTCCGGCGCTGACAACCCACAGCGACGCCGGATCCGGGGTCGCGGACGGTGCGCGGCCGTACGATCACGCGATGGGACCCGATCTCCTGGCTCAGCTCAACGCCATGCGCTTCGAGCACCCGTGGCTGGACGACGCGTTCGCCGAGGAATCGCGCCGGCAGGCGGTGAACGAGACCGCGAAAGAGCACCATTACGTTCCGCGGTTCTATCTCGACCGGTGGGCGATCGACACACTGATCCAGCCGACGCTCGTCGACACCAGGACCAGGCAGCGGCCGTGCTCGCCGCGGATGGCGGCGCGGGAGAAACAGTTCTACACCCTGCCATCCACCACCGACACCATGGACCTGCCGTTGAAATGGGTCGAAACCCACCTCGGCCGGATCGAAACCGCGTGCGCGCACCGATTCACCGAACTCCTCGAGACCGGCGCCGGACGCGTCACCCACGGCAAGCTGAAGCGCGATCTCGCGGTGTTCCTCGGCTTGCAGCGCGTACGGACGCCGAGCCAACGCGACTACACCCTGCTCATCATCACCTCACCCCGATCGATCAAAAAGGAGTTCCTGCGGCGCGCGGCACCGACGTCGTCAGCCGCCGACATCGAGTTGATGTGCCGCAACCAGTACGCCGACACCAAGCACGAGGCCATCCGTGTCATGCTCAGCGATGTCCGGACCGTACTGGCCCGCTCGATGTTCAAGCGCCGCTGGACCATCTACGAAACCGCGACCCCGCTGATCACCTGCGACGATCCCGTCATCGCGCTCGCCGGCCCTCCCTGCGGCCGCGACGCCTTCCTCGGATTCCGTGACTCCGCAGCCGTGATCTACCCTCTGGATCCGCATCACCTGCTCGTGCTGTTGCGCCCGGATCTCCAGCATCGCGGCCCGTTCACGCTGACCGAGAACGAGACCCACGCGATCAATCTCGAAATCGCCGCCGCCGCAACGAAAACCACGTTCGAACAGCACACCGACCACATCGCGGCCGAACTCGACGTGCCGACGCAACCGCCGGTGACACCGCTGACCGACCACGATCTGCACGGCATGGACTGCCAGACCGCACTGGCGACCATGCTGCACCGTGGCACGCTACGTAGCCGGTGGGCGTCCGACCCCGGTCACGCACCCGGCTGGCCGATACCTCGCTGGTACAGCTGACCCCGGCTCCGATCGTGGCCGGGTCAGCGGTGGGCCGGAAGGAGTTCGGCGACGAGTTCCTCGACGAGGGAACGGATTTCATCGCGGATCGGCCGCACCGCCTCGACGCCCCGCCCGGCGGGGTCGTCGAGAACCCAGTCACGGTAGTCCACCCCCGGGAAGAATGGGCAGGCGTCGCCGCAGCCCATGGTGATCACCACATCCGACGCCTGCACCGCGCCTGCTGTGAGGACCTTCGGAGACTGGGCGCCCATACCCCCACGCCGCAACGCGTTGCGGCCGAAGCGGATCCGCTGGGTCCGCTGCCGCAGTGGATGCTCGATATCGACGACCGGACGCTGGTGAACATCCATGAGCAAATGCGTATCACCGACGACAAACGGTTGCGGGCGTTGATGTATCTGGTGTCGCGCGGTGCCACGATCCGGCTCCTGGGCGATCTCGAACAGCTCCCCGCGATCGGCGCCGTCGTCGATGCCGGCCAGAGCGGTCGAGCCCAGGGCATGTTCGATGGCCATGCCGAGCGCGTCGAGGAAGATGTCGATGGCGCGGCCCAGGCGCAGCAGCGGGTCGAGCGCATCGCGCAGCTCGGCGTGGGCCGAGGTGCGGGCGCGGCGCCGGCCCAGGATGGCGATGAGGATCTCCACCGCGGTGCGGGGAAAGGACGCGGCGTCGGTGAAGAACGAGATCTCCTCACCGTCGACGGTCGTGGTCAGATATAGATGGTTGCCGTGCCAGCTGCGGGTCAGCACACATACAGCTGGTCACGAGATTCCCCGCCGCGCAACGCGGTATGGCAGATGTCGGCAGTGATGCCCTGGGCGGAGTCGATCGTCGCGGCGTAGCCCAAGCGCACATGCCGGGCGGTGTAGTCGGCAGGCAAGGTGACGGGGTCGGTGCCGGGTCGGCCCTTCACGATGCGGACCGCGGTGAGGCTGCCGTCGTCGCCGACGTCGGTGACCTTCGGCGGCCGCGCCCCCGGCGCCACCAGCACCAGATCCCGCCCCCGCAACCAGCGAGCCGCTGCGCGCTGACCGACACGGAACTCGACGAATTCGCCCTCGACCTCCAGCAGCGCATCCAGCTCGCCGAGGGCCCGAACGCCGTCCTCACCAACCCCTCGCTACTGACCACCACGACCACCGCCGGACCCTCCGCCGACGACCTCACCGCCATGTGCACAGCCATCACCACCGCACTCGAAACCAAGGCCGACCACGCCGCCAAGATCGCTGAACTCCAACACATCCGGCCCGCCCTCACCACAGCCCGCAACGACCTCGCCGACGCCGCACGTCTGTCTCGCACCGAACGTTTGGACGTCGAACACGACCTGAAAAGCCTGACACTGCAACACAATCGGATACAAGGCGACTCGACTACGCACGGCAGACGTGGCGTGCCGCACGCCGCGATGCCGTCCTGCTCGCCGGCGCCGAGGACGAATGGGACCGCATCCTGCACGCCACCACCCCGACCAGCACCCAACAACCAACCCCACGCCAACCACAGCCACGCGGTGCCGCATCGCCGAAGAACACACTGACTTGCGCCGCGAACTCGACGCCGTGCACGCCGAGCAAACCCGCCACGCTGCGCTGACGCCTCTGAGCAACGCGCCCCCAACATCCACCCAGCACCCCAAACTGCGAGCCGAAATCCACACCCGAACTCTCTGCACCCGACGGCACCGCCGTCGACAATCCCGAAGCCGGGCTCTAGTTGTCCCGCGCATCAGACGGTCGATGCCGCGCCTTCGGTTGTGCCAACCAGTGTCGAAGATCGACACGTCGACCTGATTGCGGAACGGCTCATCGTCGTGACGATGGTCGTGCCGCTGCGCGAAGAACCCGACAAGCTCCACCTGTGCGTTCGTAAAAGTTGTGTCTGCCTACGTTTTCGGGTCGTATATGTTATCAATGGCGTACTCCAGGTTCACGCGTTTTCCGGAAACGGTGCCCGTCGCCGCGAATCCATGGCGTTCGCACAAACGCATCGAAGCCACATTGTCGGGGCGCACACCGGCGACGGCACGTTGATATCCATTACGTTTCGCCCACTCCAGAAAGGTTCGCACCAACATGTCGCCCGTACCGGTGCCACGGGCTTCCGGGACGACGAATATCCTTGTCATCTCGATCGTATGGCCGGGTAGTTCGGGGCGCTTTTTTCCTACTATAGTTCCGACTGGACTACCACCCCGCATGGCAACAAAGGTCACTGCCCGCGGTGAAGTCTCCTCAGCGAGAAGTTCACGGAAATTCGATTCGCTCAATGCCAGGATATCCTCGTAGCTATCGCGCCATTCATGCGGCGTATCCTTCTTCGACGCGAGGTTCATCTCGCGTTCGATACGCCAGTCGTCGGGCCGCAGCATCCGTACTTGTACGTCGGCGTTTGCGACCGTTCTGGGGGGCGATTCGGCGGCTGTCGCACCGGTCGCACGCTGCCACGGCGTTGACCGCGGCCGGTTGCCGAGCGCTGGACCTTCAGCATGCGAGATTGCCGCATCTACCTCGCTGCTGCCTGATACCGCTGCGAGGCTCGACCCTGGTCCCCACAGTCGCACCCGCTCTGCAGGATCCAGGTAGAGCCGGTCGCCTGGTTGAACTCCGAAGGCTTCGTAGAAGGCGTCGAGGTTGCGGACGACACCGTTGATGCGGATGTCCGGTGGCGCGTGCGAATCCACGGCCAGCCGACGGGCGAGAAGTGGGCTTTCTACGCTACCTTCACGTAGCGGGATGGATAAGATTCCTGCTGCGAACCCCCGTATATACGTCGACACTTCCGGGTCTTTAACGAGCTTCTGCCAGCCATCCCATTGCCGGAAATAGGCGACGATAGTGGCCTGCGCTCCTCGTACGATTCTCTCATAGTCCACCAGTGCGTACATATTGCTGTAATGCACTTCGCCGAATTGTCGGCTCGAGTCGGAAAAGAGCTTTTTCCACGCAGCTACCGAGGCGCTTGCGTGGTATTCACAATGTCCCACCGCGCGATCCACGAGGACCGTCAAGTCGACGATTCCTACCTCTCCGAGAGCCTGCTCGAGAGCTTTCTGAACGACGGCACCGACCTGCTGGATCAGCGCGGTGCGCCATCTGATGTATTTCTCGTCGCCGGTGTGCAGTGGTTTGAATGGCGCCACATCGACGCGGTACCCGTAGGATTGGAGCACTGCAGTGAATGCGCAGTCCTCGTTGTACGAGTGCGGTATAGGTGCCCGACGTACCGCTTGGCCGTCCATTAGAAGGAAAGCGCCACTGATCGGTATGTCACCTGCCAAGGATTCGTCTCTCTGATCACCTTGGTAGGCTGGCACGGTCCGATATACGACCCTCGGGCCGGACTGCCGCGAATCCAACTCAAGGGCCTGTTTGGCATGTTCCACATCGTAAATGTCCGCCCTCCCGATATATTCGGCACCCACAATAGAATCCGCTGGGGCTGGTCCTGCCAAGAATTCGGAAATAGCTCTTGAATCGACGGCGTGCAGCTCTCCCTGAAAGAGCGCGTCAGCCAGCCTGATATCGTCATCGAGAAAGAGTATCTTGCCCCTGGGGGGAGCAATGGACGCGGCAATGAAATGCGCCAGCGCTCTCGCCCCGGCATGGTCCCATTCCGGCTTACCAAGTTCCTTGAACGCGTACTGCGCATAGGATCGGGATCCTCGACTCGGCCACGGTAGATTTTCCAGCAATTCGTAGCGCCGCGGTTCATCGATGTAACATGTCGGGAACGACATCTGCTGTGCTGCAGTTCGAACGCGTACGCGGTTGATCCAACTCACTGAATCGTCGTAAATGAATACTGCATCCACGAAAGGCGCCACAGATTCGATATCTGCAAGAAGTTTCCCCAGACGATCCGGCCCGTCTTTGGTGCAGATATGGATACTGAACATCGGGCCTTCGTATTGGCCCTTTTCCGGCATCTGCGGGTCGGTGTCGGTTGTACCGGTCTGAGCCGTCGCGGGCCGTTCGGCAGTCGTGGCAACGGCCGGATGCATCGGTCGGATGCCACCATCGAGCAGGTTCGTACCGGGCGCGACTGCCTCTTCCACTCCCAAGTCGGTCTCGAAGCGGACGATCCGCATCGGTCGTCTACCTTTGAAGTCTGCCTGGACGGAGCGGTAGCCGGGGTCGCCCGTAAGTACGAGCGCTAGTTCACCGGCGCCTAGGCCGGCGAGTTCCGTGGTGAGCCTGTCGGCGAAGCGCGGCGCGTCCGGGAGCAGCGCGCTCAACACGGCTCGTAGATCGTTCGTCTCACCGGTCTCGTCCGAGTCGGGCGTGGTAGGAAAACGTATCTGCACTGTAGGGTAATTCCGCGCGTTCACCGCCTCGAATCCCAGCACCCAGTCTCCGGCCTGCATACTGACGACGGTGTCGCCTTCTCCCCGGGCGGTGTCTACAACGACATCGGCGGATTTGCTCCGGGTAATCAGTTCGGCGACGACCGGCGCGACCCTGTCGGTGTAGTGACGCCCGTCCAGTGCGCCTTCCACCAGCGAACGAGCCCGGCGGGTGACCGCGCCGGTATCGGAACCCACAGTGATCGGCACCGTCACCGGCCCATCCGGACCATGCCCGAACCCGGTCCGATCCCGCCGGTCGGCGACGACAGGACCAGCGAAATCGAGCAGCACCCGGTGCCGTGGCAGCTGTTCCGACAGAATCAGCGGCTGTTCCTGCTCGATCGAAATCCGGCAGGCCACCCCGGACAGTGCCTGGTGCAACGCCACGCGGCTCGGTGGTGTCCCCAGGACGCTGTAATCCAGTTGCGCCCGCAGGTGAGGTCGCCCGTCGGTGGTCTCGGTCATCGTCAGCACAATCGCCGCGTCGGCCATACCGCCGGGTGTGGCGGCCGCGTCCGCGGCGGCGGGAGCGACGAGTTCGGCGACCCGGATGACGCCATCGATGACATCCCGCGTCTTGCTGGATTCATACCCACCGGGCAGTCGGCGTCGGAGGCTGTCCGCGATGCCGAGGGGGTCCCACGGTTGCCGCCCCGGGCGTATCACCTGCTGCCATCGGAAACCGCGGTACTTCTCCCGCATTCGCTCGGCATGCTCCTGCGCGTCACGCATGGCGTCGACCGGCGTGTAATCGCGATCGGTCTCGAGCTTGTGGGTGATCCGCCGAAGGAGCGCGGCGTGCTCGCGGCGCATATCGCGATTGCCGAGAACCCAGCCATCGGGATAGCGATAACCATAACTCGAATCCGGATCGACGAATCCGCTATACTTCCGCAGCAGTTCTACGAACGCCTCACCAACTGTCGGTCCTTCACTATTCAGTCCATCCGGACGCACATCGCGATAGAAGCCGATCAGGTGCAACGCGTCCGCAAGATAATTGGCCCTTGTTCCGAGCTTCGCTAGAAAACGGCCGAATTCTCCCCTACCATCTTTTCGACGCATTATAAGTCTTTCGGCTGCAGCGCTGATACAATCGATCACAGCTTCCGGACTTGATAAGGTCTGCAAATCCTCGCCAGCAACCCATTGACCAATATTCCGCGGCTCTTGTCCGGCGACTGAGCGCTGCTGCCGCAGGTCATCGCTCATCACGAACGTCTGCGTTCCGGTTTGCTCGTCGAATGCAGTAGCGACTACCGCCTTTGCCGCTTCCAGCGCCTTCGCCTCGTTGAAACCGTGGACAATTGCCCGCTGCTCGAGCAACGCTGCCGACCGCTTCTCGTCATATCCTTCCGGATTATCACTCTTCCCGCCATGGCCATACTCGATGTCACTCCACGCTGCGGCCGCCATGGCGAGAAGGATGCGTTCCAGCTTGCCACCTAGAAGAATTCCGTTCTCCACGATGGAGGAAAGTCCATTCGCAATGTCGCCGTCGTGGTAGAACGCCGAACCCGTGAATCCGGGTAATTGGAAGGACCCGTACCGATGGTTCGCCCGCCCGATGCGTGGGTCTCCGTAGAGCGTTCGTGCGGTATACAACCCCTCGGCGATGAGGCCGATGGCACGTTGGGTTTCTGAATCGGCGAGGAGTCCGTCTGGCAGCGACTCCCCCACCTTCCGGAATACCGCGCGAAGGATCTCTGTCACCTCGGCGATATCCGCCGCCAGTACCCCTTCGGGCAGCGGTGCACGCCTCGGATCGAGCAGTACATCTTTGATCCATTGGGAGGCTATGGCATCTGCCGGAAGGTCCCGCTCCTGCGTCCACGCCAAGACATCTGGTAGTCCGGCAACGAGTACGCTCGGTCCCCGCCAAGCCCTGTCCCGCAGCTCGTCGTGCGATGCCAAGTCCCGCCGCTGCTTTCCCGTGACCGGATCTCGCAGCTCTTGTAGCATCGACAGGCCGGGCCATCCCACCGTAACGCGATAACGGCCATGCGCGAGCACAGGATGGCTTTCGCTGCGCCGCGGCCAGAAGTCCGCTGGATGCCCGTCGACCGATCGTTGTTCCTCGCCGCTGTCTAGTGACACCTCCCTCCACTCCTCCGACCGCTCGGCAAGTCGCTGGTAAAGCCACTCGGGCACCGACAACTCGACCGCCGCGTCATCGCCGGGCGGACGCACACCCAGCGCCACAGCCACTGCGGCGCCATCCACCACGACGCCGTGTTCCCGCAACGCGGCGACGAGCTCGGCGGGGCCAGTCAACTCGGAGAGCGGATCCGACTCGGGCGCGGCGACCTCTTCGCTCTCTCGTACTCCACGCTCAGAGGGATCCTCGCCGGGGACCGCGGCGCGGCTCGGGCGTGCATCGTCATGGTGCTTACCGGAGACTGTGGCGTCCTGGCCTGCCACGTGGCCTGGACCCGGGCCCGAAACGGGGGGGCCTTCACCCATTCCCGCAATCGGAAACGGAGGCAAAACGGGGCGGCTGCCCGGCAGCGAGACGATATCTCCGCGATGATTATAGAGCACTCCGACTTTATCGACGTTCTGCGGTAGCACCAAATCCTCCGGCAGGTTCCCGGGTACGTAGCCCCACGGCCGGGACCGGGCTCCGGGGTCATAGAACTCGATCCTGCCCGGCTCCTTTTTGCTGTGCGATATCTTTACCGTATGCGAGCCTGGACCGCTGTCGAGCAATGTAATGAGGCTCGATGCGGCACCCAATGGGTAATAGACCACCAATAAGGTTGCCCCTGGCTCCATCTCAAGTAGTTGCTGCTCCAGCTCCGGCCAGTCACCGAGCTCGCAGAATGTGCCGCCTGTTGCGGCCTGGGCCGCCAACGGGAAAGCGCCGCGGGCACCAAGCTGTCCGAATGGTGGCCGGGTAATCTCCGTGCTCCCGGTCTCCACACGCACGCGCTCGAGTACCTGCCGGAAACAATCGACAGTGTGGTGGGCGGCACTGTCCACCGGCCGGTGTTGCGGAACGTCCGACCGGCGACCAACATCAACGGGTCGGCTGCGATGGGAGTCTTCCGCTGATGTATCCAGTGGCCGATCGGCAGCACCATAGTCGGGTGGGCCACGAAGCGGATCCGCGATACTTTCGGGCGCCTCCCGAGAAGCCCCCACCGGGAATGCCGGCAGCATCGGCGGACCCGGCAGCGGAACTACATCGCCGACGTGGTCATACAGAACGGCCGCCTTCTCCACACCCTCCGGCAACACCAAATCCTCCGGACGCGCCCCCAACTCGTAGTCCCACTCTCGGTCACCATTTGGATCGTAGAAAACGATCCGAGCGGGCGCCGCCTCCGCGGCGGGCTGCTCCTCGCTTTTGAAGCGCGAAATCGTCACCACATGCGAGCCAGGACCAAAACCCGTCAAACTGAGAGGCCGCGCGGCTCCCACCGGATGATATGCGACCAAGAAGGTTGCGCCAGGACCCATTCTCAACAGTTGCCGCTCCAACTCCGCCCACGTACCTACTACACAGAACACCCCGCCGCTGGCCCGCTGCACCGCCAACGGGAACCCGCCCCGCGCACCCGACTGTCCAGGCGCCAGCTCACGGATCACGCTGGACCCAGTCATCTTTCGAACCTGAGCCGCCGCCCGCACGAAGCAATCCACAGCACGCGCACCAACGACGTCGTCAACTCCCGCCAGCTCGCGCCCCAACGGTGAACTACTTGAGTCGATACGGCTGTTCGTGGGACCAGGTGAGGACGTGGACATCGAGTCGGCCGCCGACGCGGTGTCCGGACCCCTAACCAGAATCGGACGCTTCATTTGGTGCCGTCGGATCGCCTGCTTGAGTTTGTAGTACGTTTCCAACGGCATTCCAGCTGTCGAGCGCAACGGCCGCCAGACCGGGTTCTGGTCTTCGCGCTGCACACGAATCCAGTCGGTGTAATGCCTGTCCGCTTGGCGGTAAATCCCTATAAGGCCCCGGTGATTAGGTCGGTCGCGCAGGTTCTCAAGAATGTGTCGCATCAGCGCTCCCGCGCCCCGCACGGAGAGACGATGCAGCGATTCTGCACCGAAAATTCGGCTCGGATCTTGCCACTCCTCGGCTCGCATCCGCATTCCCGAAGCGAACGATTTTGCACTGTCACTGAACGTAGTCGAGGCGACGTCAGACGGAAGAAGCTGGATCAGGCTGCTGAGGACATCGGCGCGAGCCCGCAACATGTTTGCCGCTTCAAATCTCTCGAACGACGACGGAAGGGTCATCCACTCGGACACTTCGACTATGAACGGCAAGCCACCGTATCGGGTAACAAATTCACCTGAAAGTGCACGCCCTCGATCGGCGGGATGAGTATAGACACCATTTCCCAGTTTCCTGGACGTAGGGCTACCCGCAATTTCTCCCGGAGACGATTCGACCGGAATGCCATATTTTTCGGCAACAGCGTGAAATACGCTAGCGATTTCCGAGCCAAAAATTTCAAATCGGCGATCCTCCGAATATCCAGCATACATATAAGTACCGCCTGTGTCGATACTGTGCAGACTCATGGACAGGCCGGGCTTGAGCGCTTTAATTACGCCCATCACCGCCAAAGTTTCCGGTTTCGGAACCGCCGAATCGAATGCTTCTCCCGGCACAGGAGCAGCCGTTGGAAAATTCCATCCAGGCTGTTCAGGTCCAGCGGCGCGGTGGATCCCCAGGTGATATGCGTAGAGATCTACCGGCCCCACAGTCTGCGCAAGGGGAGCATTCAATGCCTCGCTATCGGGATCGGAGCATACGACGATGTTGTACGAGTCGGCAGACCGCATCTCCCCGTTTTCGAGGACGTACTCGGCGTGCGCCAGCGCGACCGCCCGGGTCGTCGCTTCCATGGGATGGACACCGACATCCATCAGATCTTGGTTCTGGCCACCGTGTATGGACAGCATTTCTACAGGCCGCCCCTTCCGGCTACGCCCGATCTGTGTGTAAGACGCCAAGCCAGGGTGCCGGCTGGCCAGTGCACGCAGCCGCTGACGCAACTGCTCATGAGTCGGCGGAGTGTCCCCCACAAATCTGTCGATCAACAACACCGCATCGACATCCCACGCTGATACGGGCTCGTCGACAACGACCGCACGATTTCCAGCAGCCTCTTGCTGCGCCCTTTCCGGCATTGGGTTCGATGTTACGAGTAGCTGCCGCTCATTGTCCTGCGGCGGCCCCTTCACGTAGGCAGACCACGCGTCCTCCAGATTGGAACCAGATTCCGACGACCTCGTAAACCGAAGTACTATATTGTCGTAATCGACCACATACTGCACAAAGTCTTTCTGACTCATGGCGTACGCGAGCAAATCTAAGTGGTGGGGGAAATGTGGCACACGACCCATCCGGTACATGGCAGCTGCGGCGAGATACGTTCGAATCACCGAGTCGAAATTACTTACCCACTGCGGCGACTGATATAGTTTATAGGCGATATTCGCCCATACCTCGACAGTAAAGATCGCAGATCCGGCGAGTTGTTGAAATGCATCCTGGAGTATCCGTTGCCTGTCGGCTTCGGTACCAACCACCGCGTATGCTTGCCCCAGCCATATCGCGGACCGCTTGTTGACATCCAAGCCCATGGCAGAGCTACGCGCTCTTGCTTTACGGTTTACCCGCTCGGCCGGCTCGCCCCGGAATAGCGAATTTCCATTGATTCGTGTCCCATCACAAAGTCCGACAGTGTTCTGCAGTTCGTCCCCTGCGACGTTTTCGGTTCGGAAGCGGTCCAGAGCCCGTGCGCCTGCCTCCGCGTATGCTTCGAAGGAGGGTGCCGACTGCCCACGGACCCAATCGGCCTCTTCCGGACTCCACACCGCCGGCCCTTCACGACGCTTGCCGATCGGACCGAGCCTATCGGCGTTCGGCTTCTCGTCCGTGATCGGTTCGAGGAGTTGCTCGTGTCCGAATAAGCTGGCGAGATTTCGCGACCGTTCGTCGGTCAGCCGCCAATACTCCGCATACCAGTCATCCGATGTCGGCTTTCGCCCCCGAGCCAGCAGACGGACGACCATTCCATTGCCGGCCTCTGCCTGCCGTCGGGCGAACTCCTGCAGCTCGGCCGTTTTCTCCGTGTCCTCTTTCGTCAACGGTGCCGCCGATGTAATAACGCGGCCTGGCAGCGGGAAGTCCGTCCATCGGATTCGCAATCTGTTATCGGGTTCAGCTGTGTTATCCCGGTCGGCCGTTCCGTGGTCTGTCCACGAGTTGGTTTCTGACTCGGCCGCCGGACGTCCTGGTCCCGACAGCACATGGTTCTGTTCTGCCCCCACATGCCGATTGAGCCGGCCGTCGACACCCGGTTCCGACGATGACGTATCCTCCAGCCGCAGCTTGTCCGAATCCATACCGGTAGCCGACTTTTCGACCACGGGCTCCCCGGAACCAGTGCCCGGCAGTGTGCCTGGCGTCTGTATCTCTTGGCCCGACCAAGGTGCCGATCGTGTGATGTCGGCTGGAAGAGCCCCGGCTTGGTCACCGGGCAGTCGGGTACCGGTCGAACGATCCACTCCTCGGCTGCCCGACTCTGCGGGTCGGTTCGGACGACCAACTGGACCGTTGGATGCAAACCTCACCGGAGACGCGGCTCTCGACAGTTCGTGTGAGCCTTTTGTGACAACAGATTTCGCTTTGTTGCGTGGTGGACCTTTAATGGTTTGCTGCGACACATCCGCTGCGGCGGGAGCACCGCCGGGGCCATCGCTTCGCGTTGCGGGTTCGATGCCTGGAACAGCGGCGGAAAGGGACATGATTTTCGCGAGCCGTGTCATCACCATGTCGTGCCAGTCGGCGCGGCCGAGATGTTCGAAGTCGGTCCGCAGCTTCTCGGCCTGGTCTCGGAACCACTCGAGCTCGGAACGTGGGACATCGTGAGCGATGAAATCTACGGTGCCGTCGGCGCGCGTTCGCAGGAACCGCTGTGCGAACCGGCTGACCGTTTCGCGAGTCAGGTCCTCGAACTCGAAAGCCCGGTGGTGATTACTCCAGGCGATTCGCTCGCTACGCTCGACGATCACACGGTCGGCGGAATCAGGGAAACCGACCAACGCGTCGTGCAGCCCGAGTCGGATCGATCCGACTCCGATTCTGCTCAGCTCGACAGGCAGGGCCCATGATGTCGGCTCGAAGTACAGTACGTCGCCCTCCGCGACGACACGGGGCATCGGCACATCGAACGCTCTGCCCAGCCGGGACGACAGCACCGCGCCGTGCCGAGCCCGGGAATCGTGCACTGTCATTCGAACATACGCGGCACCGTCATTGTACGAAACCAACTCGACGTTCTGCACACCGGGAACAGCCGCACCGCCGTCGAGTGCTCGCACCGACCGCTCACCGCTCCTGCGGGCGGCTTGGACCTGCTCGGCGAAGGGCTGAACGCCCTGGGCGGCATCCCACGCCTTGCCGTAGAAATCCCGGTAGGACTCCGCATGCGCTTCGACTTCCGGCCGCAGCGCCACCAGCCCGGCGTCGTTCGCCATCCGATCCAACACCGGCAGCAACCGGTCGGGTACCGCTTGTCCGTCCGGGGCCATGTTCTCGGCCAGGTCCGCCCGTGCCCGATAGTAGGCCTCGGTGTAGGCACGCATCCCCACCGGCTCGGGAACGTCGTATCCCGCAGCTCGAAGCTGCACTGCAGCAACAATTTCCATAGCGTGAGCGCGGGTTTCCTCATCCATCCGCGCATCGACGTACACCTCTCGCGGTGAGATCAGCTGTGCGCGGACGGCCTCGATCGACTCCCTGCTTCGGGCTACCGCAACGTGAATTGCCTGGTGTACCAGGTGAGCCATATGATGCTCATCCGACATCCCGGCGTCGAGGACCAACCGGTGCAGGACCGGTTTGTAACCCGCCTCTGCGGCATCCGACGTTTGCACGATCTCCACGTCGTGCAGTACCTCAAGTGCCCACTTGCCGATCTCCGTATTGCCTAGTCCAGCGCGAATGCGGTCCATGCGCTGCCGAGTCGCCCGCTCAGCAAGGCGCAGCGATCCCATCGGCGTCGGTCGTCGCGCTGCGGCCGGTTCGATCGACGTCCACACGTGCGGCTCCCCGCCCGGTTCCATCTGCACGTGGCAGTATTCGACTTGTGCGTCACGGCTCGCTGCGGCCACACCAGGATCGGCCAGCACGTCCTCATGGTCTCCCGCACCGCCGACGATCACCAGCCGCCTCGGCGTACCCGGCACTAGGACCGCTCGGTCCGAAATAGGTTCCGCGCCAGAGACAGTGCGCACCATCCGCTCGACGACATCGGCGGCGAGGACATCCTGCATCTGCTTCACCCGATCCCAGCGCATCGACGCATCGAGCCTGCCGTACTCATCGGCCATATCGGACAGTTCGCGCCACTGATGCTGTCGACGCCGCAGTTCGGGCAACCGATCCGATGGATCAGTCGCCAGTTCTGTGTCCAGCGCAGCAATCTCGTGCGCCACCCGCTCTCTGGTCACCGACCTGAAACCTCCGGCGATACCGAGTTCGGCCGCCGTCTCAGCCAACCGCCGGGACAGATCGTTCGCCAATACGGCATCGTGGTCGTAATCCAGGGAAGCTCGGCGCATCCGTTCCGCACTCTCGGGTGTGAGGTCGTAGCGGCGATGATTCTTGGTGGCGGTGACCGTTGCGACCTCAGAACGGGTGCGCGCAGCCGCCTCCAACGCTTCATAGCCATCGCGGTAGTACCGACGGTAACTGCGACCGTCTACCCACCTGAAGGTGGCGACTTCCTGTTCGCACGCTCTCATCGCCGACGCGTGCGCCTGCTGGTGAATCTGTTCCGGGGTCAGTGCGGCCCCGATGCGACGCTCTACGGCTTTGTCATATGCCTCGTTGTAAGCGGCCTCTGTTACCTGGAGAGGTATTTCGAGTCCGAGCGTTCGAAGTTCGACGGCCAGCCCCGCCATGAGGCGGAAACACTCCGTCTCCTCCACGACCATGGCCCACACATATTCGTCGATCGACATCGATAGCGGATCATGAACCGTGCGACCGTCGACGAAGAACTTGGCGTGCATGAACTCGTGTACGAGAGCCAGCGCGTGGGCCACAAAGTCGTTCCCAGAGGTGAAAACCGTGGCAGCCAGTGCGCTTTCGACCCACTCGCCATCGCGGTGACCGCTGCCTCCCATCAGCTCGAAACGCGCGTGCACCGGCATCGACTCCAGCGACGCCAACACCCGGCGGCCAACACGGGTATGCCGCAGCAACTCCTTGACCTGTTCCGGCGTCGAGTCTACGGCGTGCCCGCCGAACACAGCCTGAGCACCGATGCCACCAGCGTCCGGGTCAATGCGGTGAGGACCACCGCCAGCCGGTGTAAACGCGGGAAGAGAAGGCGGCTGAAGCGAATCGTCCGGCAACGCCGACTGAGCAAGGTCCTTGACCAGTACGCGAGCCATCTCTACATCAGGAACTCGAACCCGACTACCGTCCGCCTGCTCCACAATCCCATAACACTGCACGGCCCCCCGCCCCCAATCGACATAACCCAACCGCTCGTACAGGCGTACCGCACCGGTATTGCTCGGAAAGACCGCCAGAGCGACACGATCACGACCCGCTTCCACACGGGCATACCGCTCCATCCGCGCAATCAACTCACTGCCGATTCCACCACCCCGAAAACCATCCGCCACCTCCAGGTGGTTGATCAACGCAACACCCGGAAGACCGGACCGAATCTCCGGCTCCTCCGCATCCTCGAGCCACAAAAACCCGTGCGCCACCAGACCGCCGCCACGACGCGCCACGAACAACACACCACCCCCCCGATCCTGACGCTGCAGACGATCCTCGAAGACCCAGGACTGACCGAACCGCTCGGACAAAGCCCCCAAATCCGCCACCGTCGCCACTTCGACCATCAGACCAGACAGAACCTGCTTACCGCCACGCTGCGGGATCTCGAACCGAACCTCGTCGAATGTCTCAGCGATATCCCGATACGTCACCGCACTGGGCGCGAATATGCGAAGGTAGAGTTCGATGAATTCTTTGGAGGGCGGCGTCTTTCCGCTTTCGACGTTCCTGACGGCCGCGATGGTGAGCATACGCGCCGCCTTCGCCACTTGCGACTGAGAAAATCCCGCCGTGTCGCGAAGATATTTGAGGTAATGCCGCAGCTCTTCAAAACCCTCCGGATATCGAGGGACGGCGGGTACCAGGGCCAGCAGGTATTGCTGCACGGTATCCGTCGACGGGATGGACACTCCGGTCTCGATCTTGTCGATCGTTTCCGTCGACACGCCCATCGTCTCAGCAATCTGCTCCCGACCGCGTCCGGATTCCAGGCGGAATACCTTCAAAACTGCGCCGAGGTGCGCGTCGTCATAGACCCGCCAAGGTAAGCATGCCGCCAAAGCGCGCAAGTGCCCTTCCCAGGCTCGTCGCGACGGCGGCAGGTGCTGGGCCAACTCTCGATGGCGAACGGTTGCCTCCAGGACACCAAGCTGAAGCGCAAATCGCTCGATCCGCACTCCCGCCTTCTCGCGAATGCGGCGCAGGCTCCGACCGACCATGGGAGACCGAGTCTCCAGACCCGGGTAGAAGCGCTCGGCCAGGGTCGAATAGAGGCGACGGGCACCAGGTACGCGGCGCAACAAGGCACGCACCTCGTCGTCAGTGAGCGAACGCGGATCGACCGCTGCCTCGGCGGCGGCCCACGTCCCGCCAGTTGCCCCTATAAGCTCGTCCATCTGCTCAGCACTCAGTTCAAGATGGCGGCGGATTGCGCGCAACCAGTCCTGCGGACCGTCCCCGGAGCGCGGGCGCGGCACCGCCGCGTCGTGTTCCTGCCCCTGCCTAGCTGCGTCCTCGCGCAATGCGCGCTCTTTGTGCAATTGTTCGGAAAACTCCGTCTCCGGACCCACCGGTGCGGAGCGAATCTCAGGCTCCGGCAGTCCTTCTTCGTCCTTTGGCGGCCGGGCGCCGATCGGACGATCCGGTCCATCGGTGTGCTCTTCGAAGTCGGCCTGTTCGCGCAAACTGGGCACCAGTCGATCCAGGAAACGGCGTTGCAGATCCAGCAGGGCGTACGCCCGCAGGTCATCGAGCGACCAATCGACCGATCCCATAAGGAGCGGCCGAAGTGCCTCGGCGGCAGCGTCGATCATGGCGGGCAGGGTCTGCAGGTTCTCCGGCAGAAGTGCGGTACCGACGTACTGCCGCACGCTGTCGACGAATTCCTCGAGGATCGCGTGTGGTGGTTCCGAAGTCGGGTAGCGCGCATTGACGACACCGGGTAGGGCTTCGCGTATCTCCTCGTAGCGGCGCAGCAGCGTTCGGCAGGTCGCCGCGTCGACGCCAGGCAGGCTGGTCTTCACGTACTCCATGCGGTACTCCGCCAGGATGGCGTCCTGGTAGGAATCGGCGCCTACGACGGTGCGCCACAGGCCGATCACGGTTGCCAACTGCTTCAGAACGTCGTCGTCCGGCCGAGCCGTCGTTTCCAATTGAGTGAGTTCGTCGGCCGCGGTGAGCAACCGATGCAGGTGCAGCCATAGGCGGCCGATCGCATGCTGTTGCGGTGTAGCGAGCGCATCGGAGTCCAGTTGTGCGACAGTCTGTATGGCTTCTTGGGATGTCAGAGTCGAAGCGGGATCGCCGGTGAGGCGGGGGTCGCCCGCGTTTCGCCGCAGCTGGCTGAATTCACCAAGGTAAGCGTCGCGGCTTTCGTCCAACCGCTGACGTTCGGGCGTGCCGGGGATCGCAGCGGCGGGATCGAGACCGATTGTCCCTGCCGAGAGGAACATCTGCACGTGCAGAGAATCATCCTTACGACCGGATGGCCGGGAGCCGATGCCACCACCGGGTTCGAATGTCTCGGCGCCAGCGCCGAAGTACCGGTTCACACCTGTCTCCGTGCTGTCGGCGAGAGCCATGCTGGAATCGATGGCGTCGTCCGGGTTCTCGTCTCCTGCGGGCGATTGTTCGTATTCGGGTCGCCAGAGTTCTGTGGCGGCCGTCGGCACATTGTCGATGTGCGGTCGGCTGTCGGGTGGGCGGTGGCCCGCGTGCCTGAGTTCGTCCAGCTGGACTTGTGGTGGCACGTGGTTGCGCCGCGAAGCCAGGGAAACCACGTCGGCGAGTGGAGCGGAAGCGGCCGGGTTCCGGGACTCGGAATCGCGCTCCAGAGCATTGCCGCCGCTGTCGAATTCGATGGCGCGGACTAGGCTGTCCTTTTCATTGAGCCGTTCGATGTGACTTCCCTGCTTCTTCTTCCACTTCTCGAAACGGACACTTCGCTTCAGGAGTGCCTTCGGGCCGGACAGGTCCTCGGGGAGGGTAGCCGAGCGAGTGTTACCGGCGTTGATGTCGAGCACGACGAGGTCCGGCTCGTTCTGGCGGTCGCTTCTATTGTGCAGCAACACCAAATGGGTCCGGACTTTCCCGTCCTGTCCTTCGTCGGTGTCGATCCAGTTGTAGACGACCCAGCTGGCGCCTCCTGGTATTTTCGCCAGCGACTCGGCCGCTTTGTCCAGGCTGTCGAATGTCGTGAAAGCCCCTCCGCCGGAGGCGAACTGGACGTCGGCGCTGCCGTGGCCCGCCAGCGGTGTGTGCTCGGGCATGCGATAGGAGTGCTGATTGTCCGGGTAGAGCACGCGCATCATCGTCACGGCGTTGTTGACGCAGCCGTTCGGGGTCCGCTGGTGCACGCTGACGACCAGGTCGAGCAGGGCGGTGACGGCCAGGTATTTCGATGCGGCCTCGACCATGGGCTCGGCCGGTGCTTCGGTGTCGGTGGAGATCCGTGCGAGGTCTGCGACGGCGTCGGCGATCACCGCGCGGGTGATGGCGGCATCGACCTCGGCGGGCGGGCGGGGCAGGGTCGCCAGCGCTCCGGAGAACTTCTGGCGGGCTCGCTCCACCATGTCGCCGACCAGGCGTATTCCTTCCGCACCCGCGATCTGACCTGGGCGCAGGCCGAGTGCGCTCGCCAGTCGGTCACGCCGGTCTTCGAGCTGGTGCAGTGCTTGTTCGTCGGACAGGGTCATGTCGTGGACCACCGCTGCGGGCCCGGCGTGGTCGAGGTACTGATTCAGCGTTTCCACGGCGGCGGACGGCAGGCTTGCGTGCAACCGATTGAACGCTTGCACGGCCGCCGAGGTGTCCGGCTGTCGCAGCGGCCGGTCCGGCAGATCATCGTCGTCGTCGAGTGGGGCCGCGATCGCACCCGGGATCGCCCCGGCGATCCTCAGCCACCCGGCCAGACGGGCGAATCGCTCGGCCGGATGTTGCGGGCCGACAAGGCTATCGGCGCCGTGAGGTCCGGATGTCGGCAGGGCCGAATGCACCGGTCCGGGAGCGAAACCGCCATCCATGGCCGGGACGGGTGCGACAGCCTGACCAGGGACGACGGCGTGGGGAAAGGCGTTGGTCCGACCAGGGGCGACGGCGTGGGGAGGGGCGTCCGCGGCCGGAGGGGTGTGCGCGTACCGGGCGCGGCCGGAGGCCAGGAGGTAGTGTTCGACCGCGCGCATCTGGGCCGGTGCCGCGTGCTCGCGCAGGACGCGCTCGGCGGCTGCGACGGCCCGGTCTGCCCGGTCGAGCGCGGCGCGGCTGTCGGCGGTGTTGTGGACCGCGTGCTCGGCGGCCGCCGCGCGTTGGGCGGTGACGGCGTCGGTGAACATGACGACCTGCTCGGTGACGCCGTGGTTGGCGACGGTGCCGTGAAAATCCTCCGGGGAGAGATATTGCATGAAGGTGCCCGGTGTGCCGCCTGCTGCGCGGTCGGTGCTCGTACCGCCGCGGGATGCGCGGCCCACGCCCTGCTCGAACGCCCGTTGCCCCCGAGACGGCCCACCATCCATCCGGGCCAGGGTCCCGCCCAGCGCGATGGATTCCGGCGTGGGCTCCCAGTCGGTGCCGCGCAGATACTCCTTGTTGACGAACGCGACGGTGCCCGGCGCCCCCCCCCCATGCGTTCTTGATCCGATCGTTCGCCCACCGCTTGGCCGCCTCACCGGTGCCGTGCTCATCGGACGTACGGGCGTCGAGAACCAGATACTCGAGCCCGATCCCGTCGGCGACCGGTAGACCGTCCACCGAATCGAAGCGCACCTCGACTCCGTAGTGCGCGGCGGCCGCGTCGAGCATGGAGCGGATCACCTCGACCGGCGGTGCCTGCGCGATCCGCTGCCGCAACGCCGCCACCTCACCGGCGGGAGCACCGGCACGCTCACACGCGTCGAGCAGCGGATACGCCCGCGACAACGCCTGCACATGGTCGTGGGTGATCTGGTCGACCCAGTCGACCAGGCCCTTCTCGTGGTCGAACTTGTCGCGCCACCCGTGCAGCCGAATCCGGTTGCCGTTCTCGTCTTCGCGAACGTCGTCACCACGGATGTTCCTGTTGTCCATATGCTCGTTGAGCTGCGGACGGCCGTGCTGCTCCACCCCGACCAGCACACCGTTCTCATCGAAGACCGGCGTCAATCTCAGCTCCCCGACCACGTCACGGCCCATCTGCGCGAGCTTGTGATGCCGGGCCTCGTCGTTGAGCGGGTAGTGCCGTTCCAGCTGCGAGACGTAGTAGGGCGGATTCTCCGCGACGCCCGCGATACCGTAACGGTCGTAGAGTTCGGCCTCCACGATCTTGAGCGTGCCGGAGTATCCCGTCGGCCGCCCCAGATAACTGCTGCCGATCAGCTGATCCACCGAGATGTACAAGGCCTCCTCCGGCAGGTTGGCCCGCACCGGCACCCCTTCCTTGAGGTCCATGAACTGGCCTACCAAACCCTGCGTCCGGGTCTCGGTCCCCTCCTCCCGATTCGCCTGCAACTGATCGTTGGTGTCCGACGCCAACAGCAGGACCTTCCCCGGACCGTCCGCGGTGTCACCACGGCCTTCGATGTAATCGCTGTTGCGCACCCGCGCCCACTCCGCCAGCGCCGCACTGGCGTACAACTCGGCATCGGCCACCGTCACCGGCTCCCCGCCCACCAGGTTGAGCTTGGCGATCGCCGCCGGGGTCAGCACCGCCCGCCAGAACCCACGAGTGCCCTCCGGCCTGCCGAAATCGGCAGCCGTCAACCCGCCGGGCAGCCGCTGCGCGGCCTTGAACCGCTGCCAGACCTCCTCCAGCCGCGCCACCGTCCCGGGGTCCTCGTTCCCACTGGCGCCGGGCGACAGCACCGCCTCACGGCCGTCGACCACCGTGTCCATCTCATCGATCGTGTGGACCTTCGCCCCACGCCCGCCCGGCAACGGCTCGAACCGCTCGCCCAGACCGTGCTGCTCCGCAGCCTCGTCCAACGCGTCCTTGATCGCGTCCAGCGGCGGCCGATGCTCGCGCGACCGAGAAAACAGCCGCTCCCGAAGCGCCGCGACCGCCTCGCCCGGCGCACCCGCCGCGAGTAGGCGATCGAGAAAAGCCTTGCCCCGGCGCAACACCAGGAACTCGGCGTTCTCCGGTGTGCCGACGAACATCTGCCCGCGCCCCGGAGCCGCTTCCGGAAAGTCACCGTCCTGACTCATCTCCGCCAGCCGGTAGGTATCCACCGGCAGATCCCCGTGCTCGGACCTGGTGACCTGCTCCACCGACGCGATCGTTTCCAACACCAGCGAATCACTGCTGGTCCACACATACGCCACACCGTGCTGAATCGCGTCATCGATGGTCTTCACGGTGGTCAGCAGCGTCTTGCCCTCACCGGTCTTCATATCCGCCAGCTCCAGCCCCCACGCGATACGCTGCGTCACCCGCATGTCCTTACCGGTGGTCAATTCGGCCCACTTCCGCATGGCGAGATAACGCTCCGCGCGAGTCCCCTCCACGATTCCCTTCAGCAGTGCCTCCGGCGCCACCCCCACCGCCACCGGATCCGACGAATCCCCCTCGTACCGCATCTCCTCGTAGTATTCGGTCGCCAGCTCATCGGTCGCCATCATCGCCCGCAGCCGCTTGTCCGACGCGGCACGGAACGCCGCATCACGATCGGCCACTCCCGCCTCATACGCCGCGATATCCGCCCTACCCGCCTCCGCCGCCACCCGGAACCGCGCATCAATCGCCCGCACCCCCTCCGCCATGAGGCTCTCGCGCGCCGTCCGGTATGCCTCCGTACACCGCCGCAGTTCACCCTCGGCTGCCCGGACCCTGCCTCTCGCCGCCTCCTCGTGCTCGGCTAGCGCCCGGCGCCAGTACTGCTCCCGTACCGTCACCTCGGACCGGAAAGCCCTTCTCCCCCAACGCGACACCACCTCATTGCGGCCGACCTCGGCGGCCCGCAGCCGGACAGCGTGATCAGCCCGCCCCACGGCGTCCTGCCCGATCAAGGCCCGTAGCAAGGCCTCCCGCTCGACCATCGCCGCCCGCAGCCGATCCCTGGCCCGGTCGACGCCGCGCTGCAAACCAGCGAGGTGCGCGGCCTCCGGCTCCGCGCTCCGGATGTAATCGCGATACTCCTGTTCTCGCCGCGCCAGGGCGGCCCCCGCCGCGTCGACCCGCTCCTGAACCGACCCGATGCTCTCCTCCACATGGCCGCGCACACTCGCCTCGTAGGCGGTCACCGCCGCCTCATGCGCATCATGACTTTCCGACCACTGCGCACGCGCCGCCGCCAGCGCCTCACGGCCCGCCCGCATGCGCTCACCGGTCTCCGCCTCCACCCGCGACCGCTGCTCATCGGCCGCCGCGATCGCGGCCTCCTCCTCCGCCTTCCGAGCTTCGAAGCGTTCCTCGACCGCCTCGCTCACCGCAGCGTCGTGCGCGGCCCGCGCGGCCGCTACGTCACGACTCGCGATCTCCGACTCGAGGGCTGTGCGCGCCTCTTCCACCGCCGCCAACGCCCGATCCAGCTGCTTGCGAGCATCCACCACCCGCTGATCATCGACAGCCACCTGATCGGCCAACTCGGCCCGCAACTTCGCCTCACGCCCGTTCACCACCGAGGACGCGGCACCGGCCGGACCACTCTCCGCTACTGCAGCCCGGTTCTCCTGCACCCCCGACCGCACGACATTGGAAGCAATCGCCTCACGCACCCCACTCTGGACGGTCGACTCCGACAATTCGTAATGCCCGGTCGCACCTCTCGATTCGATGCCCTCAGGTTGCCCGTGTGTAGCGAGCCCGGCCGCTGACCGGCCGTTACCGCCCGAGCTGGCATCTGCCATCGTGTGGCCGCGCGAACCTGGACCCACACCGCGGCCGGTGTTCTCAGCAGGCCCGCCGACAGACACGTCTGGCGGCCTGAAGCGTCCGCTGCTGTCGATCACTGCTGTCGCCACTGCATCGGATCGGGCGAGTGCACCGGCGTGGGCGGCCATCGCTCCGCCGGCCGCACCATTGAGCAACTCCGCGAGCATCTGATCGAAATGTTGCGGCCACCCGGTGACCAACGCCGCCGCACCCAAGCCCGCCACCGCGCCAGCAGTCCCCTGGACCAGTCCGAGCAACGATCGACTGGCCCCCACTCGAGGAAGAACCTTCAGCACAAGCTGACCTGCGACGATACCACCGACCGCACCACCGGCACCGCCCGCACCCATCGCGGCGATCGAGGTCAAGTCGAAACCGTTCGGATTCTCGCCGTTCGCACCAATCAGGGACATTTCCCGGTGTCCCTGCGCCCACTGCAGCAGTTGCACACCGCTGTCGACGGCCGCAGGGAACGCCGCCGATTTCCCCACCACGGCAGCGAGTCGCAGTGGTCCCAGTCCTGTAATTCTGGCCACCGCGTTCGCCGCGTGCTGTGTGAAACCGTGCTTCAGGCCCGTGCGCATCATCTCGGCCTCGGCGCGTCCCTTGACCAGCATGGACTCCACCGTCGACGCCGCTGCCGCCTGCCCGGCCGGACCGGCCACCGCCGCTACCGCCAGTGTCCGGTAGATCTGCCAGGCCAGCTGGATACCGAACGCGAACATCACGCACAGCGTCTTCTCCGCCTCATTCGCCGCCCCGTCCGCCTGATCGGCCAGAATCAGTGCCTCGTCGTGCAGCCGGACCGCGCCCCTGTCGTGCAGGCGCAGCATCTCGCGCGCCTGATCACCGAAAGCACCGAGCGAATCGTGCTGCGCCAGCAGGGCTCTCGCGTCTTCGGCACGGCCGCTCAACGCCACAGCGTGTTCCCGGAGCTGTGCAGCCAGCCACCGCATTCGAGACACATCGGCCCGCGGCAAGTCCCCACCGAATACCACCATCTCGATCGGTCGCCGCACGAATTCGGGCAAGCAGTCGAACAATTCCCGCGCCTGCACGGCCGGGTCCGACGACAGCACCTCAGTCACCATTGTCCGTCCCGCCCGCCGAGGACGCCGCGTCCATCAAGGCCTCGTAAACCACCTTCGCCTGCACGCTCGCTTGCGCCCCGTGCAGAACGACATCAGCGAACGCACACCCCACAGCCCGACGCACGTCGAAATCATCCACACCGCGGGTGCCAGCGAGCAGTTCGGCACGCCAGCCCCGGTATCCGCGCACAACCTCACCGAGCGTCGTGTACCGCCCCGCCATCGAGCGCAGATACTCCGCGATCAAAATCCGCTGCACCCTCCGCCCGACCACACCTCCACCGGCCGAGTCGAGCGCCCAGCCGAACTCACGCACCGTCGCCACATAGACCAGCAGATCCGCTGACGCTGGTAGTGAGTCGTCACTTTCAAGTTCAGGCCCCGATGTCGCAGCGGCTGCCCGCTCCGGTTTGCAGGCCATGTCCTGGTCCAGCGTTATCGACCGGACGGCCCGCGACCGGCCCTCACGCTGCCCGCCCTCCCATCGGACGACGGCTCCGCTGCCGAGGTCTGCGACCGCGACATGGTCGACGACGATGGCCGGGTAGTCGGTGAGTACACGATCGACCGCCGCCGCGAACTCACGCACGGCCGACTCGTCCAACCCGGGGATGTCGAACCCGGAGACCTCGACACCATGCCG
Organism: Nocardia wallacei; assembly: GCF_014466955.1. Taxonomy (NCBI): domain Bacteria; kingdom Bacillati; phylum Actinomycetota; class Actinomycetes; order Mycobacteriales; family Nocardiaceae; genus Nocardia; species Nocardia wallacei. The sequence goes on from NZ_AP023396.1 coordinate 4,536,862, forward strand.
ACCGGCCAAGCTCCGCGCCAGCCACCCGAGCCCCGCCGACACACCAGCTCTCCCGGCTGGCCGGTCTGCGGGCCGGTCGCGGCGGGATCGGTCCTGGCGTTCCTTTCCCGGCGCCCGCGGGCCGTTAGACGGAGGGCCCGTGGGACGTCCGTCGCTTCCCGCGGGCCCGCTGATCGGGGTGGCGGGCGGGGTTGTCCATGGAGTGGTCGTCCGTCCCGCACTCACCGCACGATCCGAACCCCTGGCGGACATACCTTCTCGGGCACGCCGGGGCTTCTGCTCCACGAGCGGAGGTGATACCGCGCCGGACGAGCCGCGAGGTTCCCCGGCTCGTCCGGCGCCGTTGTGTCGGTTCGTGACCTCGGAGGTCGGCTGTGTAGGCTCGGGGACCTGCCGAGGGGCGGGCTGTCCTTCCAGCTCTTCCGGTGCCGTCTCCCTTCGCGGCGGCTGCTCGCCACCGGTTGCCTGGGCAGCCGGTTCAGTGAACGGCGTGCCGGAAGAGCCCGCGATACCGCCGGGCGCCAGGTGCGAGCGCACCGAAAAGGAAGGCACGGAACCAGACGACGCTACGCGTGCTTGAGGGCTCTGGAACGGCGCGACGTATGGTGACTGCGGGGTGCTGATTGCCGGGGTCGGGTCCCTGTGGATTCGTTCATCAGAGTCTCGGACGATGTGGTCGGCACTATCCTGATCTACGTCTTGGAAGCTGTGCGTGGCGTCGATGAGCCCTTGAGCGGTGTCACGCAGACTTTCCTGCATCGCTTGCAAGTTCGCCAGCAACTGAGCGGCGTGCGGTTCGAAGCCCACCGCGAAAGCCGTACCTAGATCATCATCACCCCAACATCCCTCAGCCTGTGCGAGATCGTCGCGCAAGCTGGTGTAGATGTCGCCGAATCGATCACCGAGAGCGGCCAGCAACGCGCCCTGCTGTCGAATACCGTCCGGGTCGAACCGAAACTCGCTGCCCACGATGCCGCCGCTTCCGATCAGAATCGGCCGTCGCCGCGAAGCCAGTACCGCTGCTCGAAACCTGCCGTGTACTCCGAGGTCGACACCGACTCTGTCGACTGCTCCACCACGCCGTCGTCGGCGACATAGAACACCGCACGGTCCAACGCGAACTCGTCACCGCGCACCGGGGAGTGCACCATCCACCCGACGCTGAGCCGGTCGGCCGTCAACGTCGACAGCGAGAAGCCTGTCGTGCCGAAGCCCTCGCGGCGAATGCGATCCCGGACCAAGGCGATCGCCTCCGCCTCAGAAACACCGCCATTGTCGGCTGCCACCAGCCCCGCGATAGCGAACTGGAGGAATGCCGCATCGCAGTCGATCTCGTCACCATCACCGAAGACGCTTCGAATGTGCTCACGAGTAACCGCGCCCGCCTGCGCGGCCGAAATCAACAACTGGCTCGACGCCGGCGCCGCATCACCCAGGTCGGCGAGAACGCTGACCATAGTCTCGACTGTCCACACGGCGGGCATCGCGAAGGCGCATTCGGTCATAGGAGCCGATTCACCTCGATACCATTGGCCAGATTCCCACCAGTAACAAAACGACAGCAATCCGGTAGCAACGCGGGTGTTGAGCACCACGTCCGATACCCAATACGGTGCGCCCGCAAAGAGTTTCGGCATAGCCGCACCTGCGTTGTATGCAGCATCCAATGCCGGCGCATTCCACACACCACCCGACAACACCGCACGGCGGCCAGGCAACAGCGCCAGCGTCGAACCACTACGACCCGCGCCCTCGAACACCCCCACCGAGGGGCACACCCGCGGTCCCCAGCTCGACCCTGCCGCTACGAACGCCGCCGACAACACTGCCCATCGAGCCCATAGGTCGCTTAGGTCCAACAGCTCACCAGTCACCTGCGTCGGCCGCACGCCCGCAGCACGGTCCGCCCGCGCGTCATCGGTCGCGCGGCGAGGGGGCCGTGACACGCAATTCTCGCGTCTGATGTACGCCGCCAACCACACCGGAAGGCGTTCGCGGGGAAAAGCTTCCAAGTCAGCGCGATATGCGTCAGGGGCGAACAACTGCACACCCGGGAACGGCTCTTCCCCACGATCACACACCACCTCAACCCCCGCCGCGTCGATCCGCACGATCAGTCGCCACCACGGCCCGTCCCCGGACTTGGCCGACGCTTCACGATGCCGCCGCACGGCGGCCCACACCGCAGTCGGCACATCGCATCGAACCGGCCGAGTACCGTCATCCACCACCATCAGCGCGGTCTCGCAGACGACTGTCATTGCGAACCATGCCTCCAGCCGTCGCCAGCCGGGCGGCGCAACCAGCCGCAGTTCATGGGCAATCTCGTCAGTCAACCCCATGAACTCGACCCTCCCCTCGGTCACCTTCATCCTTCCCTTCCACAAGCGCGAGTCCGCGGTCGAGCGAAGCGACCTTCGTCGAATTCGCCAGCCATCCCGAAGTCGACCGAGCACTTCGCGCGGCCCGAACCTGCTTGCCGCAGGCAGTCCACACTTCGAAAAATCTGGGCACAAGCTCACGATGAGCGAGCATCGCTGTTGCGAGAATGCCGTAACCATCAGCCACCTTGAAGGGGTGAATGGCCAGTCTCTGGTTCTACAGGTCCTTGGACTGACGAGGCGGCGACACCGCGGCTCCTACCACACAGGTTCCGGGCCTTGACCGAGCACACAGAACGTTGCGGTGCAACCGTCGCCATCACGACCAGGGTGATGCCGAGAATTCGTCTGTGCCATCTTCGGGTCACCAGTGACGCCCGCATCGTGATCAGCGACTGGAAGGACGACTACGACCACTACCGCAGGCATTCAGCCCTGGGCAATCCAACCCCGCGGGATACGCTGCTGCCTGCATCCACCGATAACCCGACTCACATTCACGGTGGACCGATCAACGGGGTCCCGTCACTCCTACATCGACGGCTGGTACAACACCCAGCGCATCCCGAAGAAGCCGGACCGGCGCTCACCCGACGAGTACGAAGCCAGCTACCATCAACGGGTTCTGGCCGGAACCAGATAATCACACTCTCCAGCTCAGCGAGGGAGCCTCAGGAGCGGTTACGCCCGGCATCACCCGCCCCCGCAACCCGTGACCGGGAAAGGCGTTCGTGCACACTGTGATCGACGATCACTCCCGCATCGCCTACGCCGAGATCCACGACAACGAAACCGCCGACACCGTCATCGCTGTGACGAGCAGTAGCCTCGCTCGCCGACTGCGGCGTCACCACCGAACGCGTGCCGTCGGAGAACGGCAGCTGTTATCGGTCGGAAGCAGGACCCGAGCGTGCACCGAACTGGGGACCCGAGCCAAACACGCCCACCCTACCGGCCACAAACCAACGGCAAGATTGAACGGTCTCACCGCACTCTGGAGCCGGGTGGGCCGTCGCCCGCCGCTACCACTCCGCACAAGCTCGGCGAGCCGCGCTGCCAGCCGGCTGCACACCCACAAACACCACCGGCAACACACCGCCATCGGTTGAGCACTAACCTCGGCGTGGACAGTTGACGTCCACGCCCTTCCGGCGGCCTGGTCGGCACCCACGAGTTCCGCTTGTCCGAAGACGGCAAGGACTCGGCGCGGACAAAGCCGACACACAGGAGGGCGTAGCGTCGACGCCTGAGAAACCCACGCTGCAGGCGTGATCACCACCCACCGATACCCCGCGCCGTCACTGACACGAGGCCACACCGACAGCGGGACAGAACTGCCATCCGAACAGGCGCAGTGGTTCAGAGACTTTAGGTCAGGCTATCTTCGCTGCCGCCGGTCAACATCTTACGAATGAGTTCTGCACGCGAGTTGGCTCCGACCTTATCGAAAATCCTGCGCAAATGGTGGTCGATTGTTGTAGGACCAAGGCACAGCTGAGCGGCAACCTCGCTGTTAGTAGCTCCAGCCGTGACTGCATCGACAATTCGCACTTCCTGCGGCGTGAGTTTTAAGATACCCCGGGAAACAGTGGTCTCCGCGGTCCCTCCTGCAGAATGCAGTTCGGCATTTGCTCTTGCAGCCCAGCCTTTGACATCGTGCGCTTGAAATATCTCAAGTGCAGTACGCAACGGTTGTCGTGCTTCGGCTCGACGCCGCTGGCGGCGAAGGTACTCACCGAACAACAGCTGCGTTCGTGCATGTTCGATCGGGTGGTCACCGCCAGTGTGTAATTCTATCGCATGGCGGAATTCGGCGACCGCGGCGGCAGGGGTGGCAGCGAGTAGCGCGCGGCAGCGCGCGGCCAATGCTGCCAATGCGGGTGAGTGTGCGGCTTCAGCCCATTGGGTAAACTTGGCAAACGATCTCAATGCCACAGCCGGTTGTCGTGCCTTGACTGCAGCCTCGACCAAATCTGGAACAATAGGCAATATTATGCGTGGATTTCCGCTGTCGACCGGTAATTGCAAATTCGCCAAAGCCAAGTCGGGCCGGCCTGCGACCAAATCGACCATACCGAGCGCTCGCTTGGCGGTCACGCCAGCGCTCATCAGTCCACGGGGCACCGCTTGACTGAGAACGTCGTCCGCCAGATCCCGTGCCGTTCTCATTTCGCCCTGCATCGCGGCAAGTAATGCCAGGGAGCTCTGATAGCGGCACCTCAGATTCGGATAGCCGAGATCTTCCGCGAGTCGATAGCCCTCCTCTGCGGATGTCCGGGCAGTCACCAAGCGATCGCTGGAGAATGCAAGAGCGACTGAAGAATCCAATGCCCACACGAGAACTCCCGCTGCCCCAAGTCGACGGGCGTAACTGACAGCCTTACCGTTCAGCCGCCGCGCGCGGTCCAGATTGCCAATGCATTGCATCAACTCGCCGGCCCAACACAGGACGGACGGGTCATCGATCGATTCCACTGCCACTTCGTCCCCGGTCCACAATTCGGCCTCTCGGCCTGCAAACACTCGGCAAGCGCCGCGGAAGAGCCTGAACAACGCGTCTTCTTTGCTTTGACCTGTCAGCGGTATCCGCTCACTCAGGTCGGCCATCACCGACCATCCAAGAGCCGAATTAGCGTGCAAACTGGCTGCGCCAAACATCATTATCGAGGCGATCGCTCGGTCTGGAGCGTCGGCTAGACCCGTTCGCATCAGCGGTTGCAACGTTCGTATGGCATCGGCCGGTACACCAGTGAAAACATCAATCATGGCACGGAGGCCAGCGAAGTCGCCACGCAACGATGCCTGAAGCGAATCATCCCGAGCAATGAGTTCCACCATTGCTTCAGCTCGTTCGGAGTCCCCGCTTCGCCAACTCGCAACTGCCGATCTATATCGGCGTCGCGACCGTTGCGTGTCATCAACGCTCAACTCTGCGGAGCGGCCGAGTAGAGACGCGGCCGTAGGCAGATTATGCCGCGCCGCACTGACAGCGGCTTTCTCGAGGTGACTTGCTATAATCTCGTCCGGACCGTCGGCTGCACACCCTAGGTGCCAGGCGCAGCGATCTGACACAGCATCGCCGAAAATTGCTGTCAACGAACCGGCTATTGCCGTGTGTGCCTTACGTCGGTCAGACGGTGCAGCGCCATTATATACTGCCGACCAGATCAGAGGGTGACGAAACCTGATCGTCTCGTCATCAACGATTAAAAGGTCGTCCAACTGCTCGAGATCATCGACTATTTTCGCGGCAGCCGCATCCAGCTCGGCGGTTGCACACTTCAGGACGTCGCGTCGGATGTGGCCGACAGTTGCAATGGTTAGTAGCGTCAATTGAACTGGCCGACTGTGACGCTGTACCTGCATATAAAAAGCCTGTAGCAATTCCTCAGTGAGCGGCAGAGGCGTGCTCTCGATACCTACCTGTGACACCCTCGGTTGGAGGGTACGGATCGCGAGCGGGTTCCCACCTGCCCCGCCCAGAATTGAATTTTCTTGTTCTGGGGAAAGCTGCATATCAGTTCTTTCGAGCAGCAACTGCCGCGCAGCGTTAAGATCGAGACCGACCAAATGCAGACCTCGTATACTGGTCAGTTTACGTCTCTCGCCAGTTCGTGCCGCAAATAAGAGAACTATCGGCTCTCTATCGATCCGCCGGGCAACGAACTCCAGAACGCCGATAGAAGAGCGGTCCGCCCAATGTACATCGTCCACGAGGCACAGCAACGGTTTAAGAGAGGCGAGCTCGGACAACAAGGTCAGCGTCGCAAGACCAACTGTTAATCTGTCAGGTATCGACCCGACCTTCTGGCCGAAAGCAGCTTGCAATGCCACAGCTTGAGCATCGGGCAACCGCCCGATCCGATCCATCACCGGCCAGAGTAATTGATGCAATGTCGCGTACCCGAAATTGCTTTCTGGCTGCACACCGGCGGCTTGTAACACTTGCATTCCGGCGGCTGCTCCTGCAATCTCGGACAGCAACGCGCTCTTACCCACTCCTGGCTCCCCACGCACGACTACGGCACTCCCATACCCAGCCGCAGCCTTGACTAGCAATTCCGCCAGTACTGCGCGTTCCTTGTCACGACCATACAGCACGGTACAATTTTAGTTGGGTTCGGCCCACTCACCTCCGATGGGAAATCGGAGCCGCATCGGCGGTTTCTGTCAACCCGATCCCGGCGGCCTAAGGATTCCTGTCCAGGCGCGCAGGGCGAGCAAACCACCGCCGCCTCTGGTAGGGCCCGGGGTGAAGCGTACGCAGCCAGAGAAAGGTCGAGTGGCCGGTGCCGGAGCCCGAAGCGATTACAGTGACGGCCATTGGCAGCCCTGAGGTCGGCGACCAGGAAGACTTGTGACATGCCACGAGGCGCTGCCGGCGATACCGCGCCAATTACCACTATGGCGACAAGCGTATCCAGGGCGGCGCAGAACTCCGCCATGCTGGGATCGACGAATTGATTCGTTCGATAGTGATACACCTTCCATACGGCGTATATCAACGCTCCGACTCCAGCCATATATGCACTGATCGGAGAATTGGCAATTACGGCAGTAGCTGCAGAGCGCCGAATGGTAGCATTACCTGCGCTGAAGGTGGAAAGGCTTGCCGACTACTAGTTGCGAGCCGGGCCAATGTCATCAACATTCCAACACCTCCATCGGTCTGTAATATCCAGCCTACGTCGAAATGGGAGTCGAAGAACCGGTCTGCCGCCCGCCCGGTGGCCATCACCATGCCTCATTCGATGGGTGTGCGGGTAGTCCGGCACAGGCGTGCATGAACTATGTGCCAGTCCACGAGGCCGACGCTCTGCAGGTCGGTGTCGGTACTTAGGCGCTGGTTACGCTGGTAGTTCGGCACCGCCAGTCCGAGGCACCCTGTTCGTGCGATGTGTACGCAACGGCATGTGACCGAGTTGCGCGTGGCCAGCCCACAGTGCTTGACTCACATCGCACGCTCCCAGTCCGCCCCATCCCGCTCGACGGGGCTGACACCACCCTTCTCAGCCTGCCGGGTTGCCCGCACCCTGTCGCGATGACGTCTCTCGACGGTGCTGGGCCGGTCCGGTCAGTAGGACTACATTGAAATTATAAAAATTGCGTTGTCGCGCACAAGACGCGAACATCTGGCCCGTAGCGCCGGAAATCTGCCGATCTTTGCCCAGCGCTAGCCGCATTATCTATTACGCGCTATGCAGGTCTGTAACCGCACTTCGGATCGAACCGGGGCGTTTGCCTATTCATTACTCCCGTCATCGAGTATGATGTGGATGAGTTCGGCACGGGAGCTGACTCCTATCTTTTTGTAGATTTTGCGCAGGTGGTAGTCGATGGTCCTCGGGCTGAGGAACATTTGTGCCGCGATGTCTCGATTGGTTAGGCCATCTGCGACGGCGTTGACGATTTCCCGTTCCTGTTCGGTCAGTCTCACCGGACGATGGCTGATGTGAAGCCGGGTGCCTTCTCCTGCGGCGCGCAGTTCATGGCGAGCGCGCTCCGCCCAGCCAGTAGCACCCAGCGCGCGGAAGGTCTGGTAGGCGGCGCGCAGTGGTGCCCGTGCTTCGGACTGACGTCGTTGTCGTCGCAGATGTTGGCCATAGAGCAGGTGAGTTCGTGCAGTCTCCAGTGGCTGATTACCGATTTGATGGAGTTCCAACGCATGAGAGAATTCGCGGTCGGCGACGGCGGGTGAGGCGACGAGCGCACGGCAACGTGCGGCGAGCGCACGCAGCTCAGGTCCGTTAGTGGCGTCAGCCCACCGCGTGTACAGGCGTAGAGGCTCGGCGGCTAGATCCGGCTGGCGCGTCTGCACCGCCGCCTCGATCAGTTCAGGAACATTCGCTATGGCCGGGCCGAGATAAGTACCGTCGTCTACGGTTCGAAACTGAGCGAGCGCCTCGTCGGGCCGCCCAGCGGCGAGGTCCAGCAATCCCAGCGCTCGGCGAGCGATGATAACGGCGCTCATCATTCCTCTGGGAAGGGCGTCGTCCAGGACTTCCCGGGCAAGCGTTTGAGCTCTTGTTTGGTCACCGCGTAGTGCTGCGACTGATGCTAATGCGGCGCGGAAACTGAGGCTTGCGTTGATCTGGCCGGTCCCATCTGCGATGTCTCGGCCCTCCTCGGCGAGTGTCGCGCTCGAGTCGAATCGGCCGCTGCTCAAGTCGTCGCTGACTACTCGTGCCAAAGCCCACGTCAAATAGACTGCGTCACCCAGACTACGTGACAGCTGTACGGACAGACGGCTGAGGTGTCGGCCCTTATCCCGCTCGCCGAGCCACCACATTACTTCACTGGCCCAGCATAGGAGCCCAGGATTGGTGAGCTGATCGGCCGCATCCAGATCCGTGGCCAGTACTTCGGCGTTCTTGCCTTTTCGGACTCGGTACGCTCCGCGAAGCAGTCTGCCGAGTACGGCTCCGATGCTGCCACCCGTGGTAAGTAGCCGGTTGGCGGCGTCTTCGATCGCACAGTATGCATCTACTTCATCGGCGCAGGTCGATGCCTCGCCGAGAAGGATCAACACGGGGATCGCTTGAGTGGTACCCGTATCCATCGCTTGACCGACGATCGGACGCAGCATTTCCAAGGCGTCGGCAGGCCGGCCGACCTGCAGTTCCAGTGACGCTCGTAGCACGGTGATTTGCACATGGAGCGTCTCGTCCTGAGCATTGTCGACATCGATTCCATCGAGCAGTGCCAGGGCCCGTCCGAAGTATCCGCTGCGCCACCACGCCAAGGCGGCTATGAACTGCCTGCGGGATCGCCGCAGTCCGGGCGTGCTCAATTCTACAGCTCGAGTGAGTAGTGTCGCCGCTGTAGCGGTGCTCGAGCGGCCAGCATCATGCGCGGCCTGTTCGAGTTCTTCGGCAATGCTGTCGTCGCATCCTTCGACGGCTTGCCCCAGGTGCCACGCGCGACGTGCGGATCCGCCGCCTTCGCGGGCAATAGCTGAGGCCAATGCCCGATGTGCGTCCCTCCGATCCGTGGGTGTGGCCCCGTGATAGATGGCAGCGCGAATCAGCGGGTGGCGGAACACAATGGTCGCGCCGTCGTCGTTGATGAGGTCGTCGAGAAGATCGAACCGTTCGAGACTGGATATCATAGCCGGTCCCAATGTGGCAGCCGCACTGCGCAATACGTCCCACCGAATTCGGTCGTCGGAGGCGACCAACAGCAGCAGCCGTTGCAACGGTTCATCGTTGCTTCGCACCCTGCGGAGGAAGGCACGTATAAGCCTCTCGGCGACTGGCAGCGGTTCCACCATAATCTCTGGTTTGATATCTTCCACAGAGAGTTCGCGGATCGCCAGTGGATTACCGGCTGTTGCATCGAGCACGCAATTTTGTTGCGCAGCGGTAAGCTTGTTGCCGAAACGGGCGACAAGAAGCTGCCGCGCGGAGGGCCGGTCGAGCCCCCTTAGGGGCATGGCGACTGCGCAGCTATTCGTCAACCAGTCCCGATCATCGCTGTGGGTGGCCAGCAGCAGAGCGATTGGGGTGGCTTCCAGTCTCCGTGCCACGAAAATGAGGACATCGGCAGAACCCTGGTCCATCCAATGCGCATCGTCGACGATAAGCAACAGTGGCGTATCGAGGGCTAACTCGGTGAGTATTGACAGCGTAGCCAAACTGACCAGAAATCGATCAGGGGGCGATCCGCTCGACGGATCGAAGGCCGCCCTAAGTGCTCCAGATTGGGGACCAGGCAACCGATCGATGAAATCCAGCACAGGTGTGAGCAGATGATACAGTGTGAAAAATTCCAGTTCGGACTCCGATTCGACACATTGCACACGCAGAATGCGCATCTCCGAGGCCACCTCAGCACATTTCTCCAAGAGTGCTGTCTTGCCGATCCCTGGGTCCCCGGATACTATGATCACTCTCCCGTGTCCAGCGCATACTTGTCGTATCAGGGTTGCAAGGGTGGCTTGTTCTGAATCGCGGCCGTACAGCAGCATGGTCGAGGACTGAGGCGATGGATTAACGCGCCGCATCATCGAGCTCCTCGTGTCGAATCGAAGCGATGTCCGGCTTGGATCTCTCCGGCACCTCGGCGCCCTGTTTTCCAGTTGTACTCTGCGGGCCGGCTGGGCACCGGACCTGCCCGCGGACCGGCGAGACGCCGAGTGCGGCAATAACCCAGTGGTACCGGAGATGCTCGGCGGGCGCTGTGCGGGCGGACGCGATGACCTCTGCCGCAGCGCGGACGATGTCGCGCCGTCCAACTGAGGACGCCCATCGGCTGAATTGAGTGTTGAGCCATAGCCCGAATTCGGAACATCGATGGCCTTGAGCCCGATGATATGCGTGGAGTTGCTGGTCAGCCTCGGTGTACTGCCGGGTGGGCACCTGCGTGACCAATGCATCACCCGCGTAATTCCGCAAGAGCGGACAAGGTATCGACGTGTCCGCGAAGTCGGTCGTCATATTTGTCCCATTGTGTTTCCACAGCGGTGTAGCCATCGGCGCAGAGAACCGCTCTGACGGCGATCGTGCGCAGTGGGTCGGACGCAACAGCGTGGCCAACGCGGCTTCTCCTTTCGCGACCATACCGGTGGTATGATGGTGGGTTTCTCGGGCTGTGGTTCCACCCGCGCGGAGCAGCGACAGCAGCCGACGATCTCACAGTGATTACCTAAGTAGCCCGATCGGCATCAGTCGCGGGGTTCCGTATCCTCGCCAGTCTTTCCGCGAACTGTCCACAGAGTTGGGCAGCTATCAGGTTCGGCGCCGCTGCGACGGCAAGTTGCTTGTAAGCGCGAAACCGCTGATCCCGCCCATCTCGCTACAGGCGAAGCCGCATGATGCACGCTTCGATCCGCAGCTCTTCCGCACGCCGCAGCTACGTCATACCTATGTCGGCGAAATACCTCGGCAAAACATGAGGTTGCGGAATCAGCGGACGATTTTGTCGGACGCGAGGGTGACCTGGCTTATCACGACACTGCTGCTGCACAACAACGGATGGTCGCTCGGGGCTGCTGCACGGATAGGTGACAGTGGTTAGCAGCCTGTCAAGCTGCTGGGGTCATGATGTGGTTTCGAATTCGATCGGGGTCAACCGGCCGAGGCGGGCTTGCCGTCGGCGGCGGTGGTAGGTGCGTTCGATCCAGGTGACGATCGCGGTCCGTAACTGTTCGCGAGTGTCCCACCGCTGCCGGTCCAAGACGTTGCGTTGCAGCAGACTGAAAAAGCTCTCCATCGCGGCGTTATCACCGGCTGCGCCGACCCGGCCCATCGATCCAGATATGCCGAATCGGTTGAGCGCGTGGACAAAACGGCGTGATCGAAATTGAGATCCGCGGTCGGTGTGAAGGATGCAACCTGCTACGTCACCCCGACGGGCAACCGCATTGTTCAACGCGGTGACCGCGAGTCTGGACTTCATGCGAGAGTCGATCGAGTAGCCCACGATCCGTCCTGAGAACACGTCCTTGATCGCGCACAGATAGAGCTTCCCTCATCGGTGCGATGCTCAGTGATGTCGCTGAGCCACAACCGGTTTCGTTGATCAGCGGTGAAGTTCCGGCGGACGAGGTCATCGTGGACCGGCGGACCCGGTTTCCCACTCTTGCCGCTGCGTCGTTTGCCGAACGCGCTCCACCACCGATTGCTCGAGCAGATCCGCCACGCGGTGCGCTGGGCCATCGTTTCACCGGCTTCGCGGGCCTCATCGGCGAGAAACCGGTATCCGAACTCGGGGTCGTCGCGGTGCGCGTCGAACAACGCGTTGGCTCGATACGCCTGCGCGATCTCGCTGGTGGTGACCGGTTCGGCCAGCCATCGGTAGTAGGGCTGGCGAGCGAGCTGCAGTACCCGGCACGTCACCACCACAGGAATCCCCTCGGCGGCAAGCTCTTTCACGAGCGGGTAGAGCCTTTTCCCGGTAGCTGTGCTTGCGATAGATATGCCGCGGCCCGCCGCAGGACTTCGTTTTCCTGCTCCAGCAACCGGATACGACGCCGTGCATCCGTAACTCGGCCGACTCCGTCCGTGCCGGGCCCGGCTTGTTCCCGTCATCGACGTCGGCCTGGCGCATCCATTTCGACAACGTCACCGGATGAACACCGAAATCAGCGGCGATCTGCTCCAGCGTCACCCCGTCCTCACGGTTACGGGCAACCCGGACCACATCGTCACGGAACTCCTGCGGGTACGGCTTGGGCACGTGAACATCCTTCCAGGCCCACCTTCCGGCAAGCCAGATCGATGTCACCTATCCGTGCAGCAGCCCCTTCCGCATATGAAAGTTCGGCTGCTTGCTCTGCGAGTGACTGCGACGATATTGCTGGCCGCAGCTGCTAGGTCGGTGGGTGCAAGAGAGCGGGTCGATGGTGGGGGTGGCCTGGAAGTGGAGCGCTCGCACGAATTCTCATTTGAAGACATCGGGGCCTTTGATCCGGCGCTCTGACCTGGGCGGGCACGGTCGTCACACTCGACCATCGACGGCTTGCAGGTGAAATTGCGTATTTCGGCGATAGCATGCGAGCCCGACGTCCGGGCCGATATCCGCAACTGGACGGATCGAAAATCGACCTCGAACACCGGCTCCAGATTCGCAAAAGTCCTTCTGGCGCAACCGGTTTGGGCACTGAATAACCGGCGCACCCGCATTCGATTCAACACCTAGTCACGGGCCCTGTGGCGGATGGCGGCGCCCATCGTAGCGATCGATTTCACGAAAAATTTTAATGTCCATCGATAGAGTAAACGCTGCATACTGTGCGGATGACCTTCCGTGCAGTGTGAAGCAGTGCCTTCCCGGCACCTGGCATGCCGATCGGGAACTTTGTTCGTTTGGATCGGATGTAGCGATAGGGTGCGAGTCACCGAGACCGGGCGGGTTCGGTCAAGCGGGCATCTTCGCCCCACCACTTGTTTCTGCTGCTGCTCTCCCTTCCCTAACATGAATGCTCCGGGCTCAGCCGGTGATGCGGATTATTGATGCGAGTACACCTGGTCGAGGGTGGCCGTTCTGAACCAACTGGCGATCCGCCGGATCCGGGCGAGCAGAAGCGGATCTAAGCTCAGGGATCAGAGCTGGAGAGTCTCGACTCGCTCCGCAGAACTGGAGCGGAATCATAAGTTCTGCCAACGCAATCAAGATTGAGGATCACGATGGCTGGAGAATCGCCAGTTGTGCGATGGTTGGCCAACGGCAGCATTGCAGTCTATTTTACGCTAGTTGACGCAAACGGGGATTTTGAAGCGGGACGGTGGACCTTTGAACCGGAAGACGATGATTTTGAATTCTGGGCGACGATGGCATCGCCGTACACTCAAGAAGGACTTTGACGGCAGTCCGCGAAGGTTCTAACTGGGCAGACTGTGTATGGAGATGCCGACGGTGCCGATATTGGAGTGCATCCAATATCCCGCGGCGGTGCTCGATTGCGCTGCTGCGTTTAGTGCAGGGCACAAATCGAAAGATGCATACACGCTCACTACTACCCGCGAGGCTCCATCACTTGCTCATTGGCGATGGACAGGCGCTCGTTGCAACATTTTGCGGTAATACGTTACTCCGACCTACTGTCCAGCTTTATATTCGCGGTACATGGGCGCATTTGACCGGCGCATTCTTCGAATCGATGCAGCTCGGGCCTCACCTATGAGGCATTTCATGCGTTGGTACTACTGGATGTGCCTAGACGTGCCTGCCGCGAGTTACGCGCCGCCGGAATCCTACCCGCCTCCTCGCGCCAAATTATCGAGCAGCATTGACCGCCCAAGAGGCTGGTTTCGTCGGCGCCGTCAACCAACTCTGGACTTGTTGATCTCATTCTAATCTTTCACGAATTCTTCCTGATCGGATGTATCGCATAAGCTCGACGCGGGATCTGACTCCCAGTTTGCCGAAGATCTTTTTCAAGTGGAATTCGACTGTCCGCGGACTGAGAAACAGCTGTGCCGCAACTTCCCGATTGGTGGCCCCTGTCGCAACAGCCTCTGCGATCCGCGCTTCCTGAGGTGTCAGTGTTGTCACATCGCTCGACGTGACCGGGCCAGTAGATTCACCTTCAGCACGCAATTCCGACCGTGCACGCTCGGCCCATCCTTTGGCACCGAGCGAGCAAAACGTCTCGAACGCGGCCCATAGCGAATTGCGTGCATCGTCTCGGCGTCGCCTCCGACGCAGATGTTCTCCCAACAGCAGCTGCGTCCGAGCCCGCTCCATCGGCTGATCACCACGCGCATGGAACTCCAGCGCGCGACGGAAGTGCTCGACTGCAGCCTCAGGCGCAGCAAGCAAGGCATCGCATCGAGCTGCCAGTGCCGCCAAGTCTGGTGAGCGCGAGAGCTCGGACAATCGCTTGAACTTCTCGAACGGCCGGACCGCATGCTGGGGCTGCCCTGCTTTGACTGCGGCCTCAACCAGGTCGGGTGTATTCCTCACCATAATGCGTGGGTCACCTCCGGACATCGCTTGCTGGAGATTGCCTACTGCCACTGCAGGCCGGCCAGCTACCAAGTCGACCAGCCCGAGCGCATGCCTCGCCATAGCAGCTGCGGCTCCCAGCCCACGAGGTACCGCCTCGGCGAGCACCTCTCGAGCCAAGCGGCGGGCGGTTTGTTCCTCTCCCTGATACGCTGCCACGACCGCCACGCAACTTCGGTACCAACAGTTCAGGTTTGAGTATCCGAGTTCTTCACTGAGGCGACATCCCTCTTCAGCAGAAGCGACGGCCATCATGAGGCGTCCGCTGAATACATGGTCATCGAATGTGGAGCCCAATGCCCAAACCAAGGTTCCAGCACCGCCGAGCCTGCGGGCATCTCGGACAGCCACCGCGTTCAACCACCGCGCCCGGTCCTGCTTGCCGAGGTCTCGCATCAATTCGCTGGCCCAGCAGAGTAGAGCTGGCACACCGATTGTGCCCACGGCGTCTTCGTCCCCTTCTTTCCATTCAGGTTCGAGGCCGATGTGTATCCGACAGACACTCCGGAATAATCGCAGCAAAGCATCCTCTGCTCGATGACCGGATATTGGCACATGTTCACTCAATTCGACCATGTCCGTCCATCCGGTGGCCGAATCGGCGTGCCAGCAGGCCGCACCGAACATCATCACCAGCGGTATCACGCGGTCTGGAGTGCTGTGGTCGATATCGACCAGTAGCGGACGAAGCATCGTTACAGCATCGATAGGGGCGCCGGTGAACAGCTCCAACATGGCTTGGATTCCGCCGATGCTATAGCGAAGGGAGGTGTCCAGCGGCACCTCCTGTTCCAGAAGTCTCACAATGGCCGCGGCTCGACCGGGTTCGCCAGCATGCCAACTTGCAATGGCAGACTCGCTTCGCCTTCGCGACCGCTGCCGTCCATCTGTACTCAGTCGCGCAGAATGAGCAAGCAATACCGCGGCTGTGGACAGGCTGACACCGGATGCGGCTGCTGCTGCCTGCTCGAGCCGGTCCGCAATCGCCTCGTCAGGACCATCCGCTGCCTGCCCCAAGTGCCAGGCGCAGCGATGGGCATCACCCGCGTCCGTGAATAGCTGGAATGCGGCAGCGAGGGCGGTGTGTGCATCGCGACGGTCCGCAGATTCGGCTGTATGATATACGGCCGACCTGATCAGCGGATGGTGAAATCCGATCACTCCATCGCTCATCGTGATCAGATCGTTTAAGTCAAAGAGCGCATCGACCGCTTTCGCCACAGTTGGGCCGAATTCGTAGGCCGCGCCAGCAAGCACTTCATATCGCAGGTGGCCAGCAGCAGCGACCAGCAACAACACCAGCTGAACCGGGCGACCGTACTTCTGTACGCGGGCATAGAAAGTTCGACGCAATTCCTCAACAAGTGAGAGGGGGATATAATCAGGGCCGACCTGAACCGCATCGGGTTCGAGAGTGCAGATTGCGAGTGGGTTTCCCTGAGCCGCATTCAAAATGGCATCTTGTTGTGCTGGAGACAATTTCAGCTCGGCCCGCTCTAGTAGCAGCTGCCGCGCGGTCTCCTTTTCCAGGCCAGGTAGCACCATGTCGATGGTAGCTGAATCCGAAAAGGAATCCTCGTCTGCGCGGCTCGCTAGCAACAAAACGACCGGCTCGCTCTCCAAGCGGCGCGTGAGGAATTTGAGAACACCGATGGAAGGACGGTCCGACCACTGTATATCGTCGACTACACATAGCAAAGGCCGCTCGGAAGCCAACTCGGACAGTAGTGTCAGCGTTGCCAGCCCGGTCAGCAGGCCTCCAGGGTCCGGGCCGTCGCAGCGACCGAATGCCACCCCTAACGCGGTCGCCTGCGGCTCCGGCAACCGGGCGATTTCATCCAGCACGGGCAAGAGCAGCTGATGCAAGGTTGCATAGCCGAAATCGGACTCGGGCTCCACGCTCCTCGCCCGCAGCACACGAGCCCTGTCCGTCTCAGACGCGATAATGTCCAGCAAAGCGCTCTTGCCGATTCCCGGCTCACCTCGCACAACGGCAACCACGCCCCGCCCGCTGGCGGCCTGACGTATCAGGTCCGTCAGGGCGGTCCGCTCTTTCCAACGACCATGGAACACGAGTCGAGGTTAACCAGCAGCGCCCAGTTCCAGCACCTATGTCGGCAGTACTCCGGATCAGCGACCGGGCACAAGCAAAGTCTCTTTGATGATGGCACGGCCAAGAAGAAGCCGAGCGGCACCAACCCGTCTGTAACGGTGCGGAGTTTTGGATGGGGGAGATCGCCAGTCTTTGTCCTCGTTATGTCTATGCCAGGTGCGCCCGCCGGGACCTCCTGCAGAAGGAGCAAACGTACCGACACAGCAGTATGTGCAGGCGGCGCTACCCAGCAGTGTCCAGAGCCTGATGAGCGCCGGTTGGGCAGCGAGCCAGATGACGGCGGAGGGAACGTGTAGCGATGTCAATTCGGCCCTCGCCGCAAGGATGCTCCGGCTACGCGACCGTCCTGTCGGCGAGCTTGGCGTCCCGGCTCGGCCTCGCTTGTTGTTCCCGGGTCGACTTGGCGGCGGTACGAGGCTGCCAATCGCGAACAAGCCAGACAAGCCCTCGACCGCGTGCTCGACCCCTACCGCCAGCAACCCACCGCGACCAACCAACACGACGTGTCGCTCAAGTTCAGTGGTCCGCGGGCAGATCTGGCCCGCATTCCTGCTCCCCGACACCATCATCGTCGACGACACCACCACACCCGACCCCGTACCGCCACAACACTCGATCCTCAGCGCTCGACGCCCCGCGCCAACAACTCCACGACACCCCCACCGCCGCGCGGCAGATCGAGACCGCCGCCACCGGCCACACACACCTTCCCCACCCCTGATCTCTCACCGCAACCACAGGGGATCGAGAAAAGACCCGACGGTCGTCCGGCGGCGACAGTGTTGCCGGCCGGACCAATAAAATAGTACAGCCAGTCCGCCGGAGCGCTCCACCGCGATCCATCTATTCACTTTCTCACCTACACCTGCAGCAGCCCAATTGCTCCACCATCCACCTGGACCATTGCCGAACATGCTGTGCAATTGGCTATGTCGGCAGACCGGCGGGCCGTGCTTGACTTGCCCCGTGACACGCGAGTGCGAGCAGCATTCGACTTGTCCTATCGAGAATTGTCACGGTTACGGCGAATAGCGTTTCGTCGTCTGGACCTGCATCCCGGTTTGCACCTCGAAGCACACGCCGTCGCAGCGCTGGCTGAGGTCAGTATTGAGACGGACCGCGAGGACTGGAAGCCCTTAACGATGACCGTCTTCTCAACTAAATGCGCGCGTGGCAGGTAACCGGATGCACGACCTGTGGCGCGATTGCGCACGTACTCTCGCCGCCACCGATCCCGCCGCGGACAACGCCCGCGCCGCCGCTCGGCCATTGGACCACTGTCGCGGCACCGCCGACCGGGTACTTGGCTATACGCTGCTTCGCGCACCACCGAAAGCCCACGCAGGAGCTGTGTGCTGGCGCGCCCGCTCATCTGCGGTGAGGTCGCCCAGCGTGCAGAGCACCGTCTGCGCGGAGTTGGACCGGTGCGCTGCGTCCGACAGCCGGATTCGGTTCCTGGTCCGGCGGACGGTGCAAGCGACATCGCTAACGCAGCGATCTCCAAATCACCCGCCGTAGGTTCGAACTGGCGACTTCACCGATCTCACGCCCTGCCCCACCATGTATCTTCGTTTTCAGGAGGGGGCGCAGCGACAGCGCCGTTGACGCGTGGAGGTTTCGTGACTGAACCGGTGGTGATTGTCGGGGCGGGACCGACGGGCCTTGCGCTGGCTTGTTGTCTCCTGCGCCAAGGTACGGAGGTCCGCATAATAGATCAGGCGCTGAACCCTACGACGACCTCACGAGCGATGAGTATGCAGCCGGGCGGAGCCGAAGTTTTACGGCGCTTGGGAGTGCTCGCGGAACTGTCAGAACGGTCGTTGCGTGTCGAGGAAATCGTTGTTCACTTCTACAGTGGGGAAACGGTCCGGATTGATACGAATCGGCGAGCGCCGGGCAATGCTCCTTCCGGGATGTTGATTTCGCAGGCGGAGGTAGAGACCGCGTTGCGCCGCCGTTTAGGCGATCTGGGCGGCGAGGTCGAGTGGGGTCGCGAGTTCATCGACGCCATACCGAGATCCGATGGGCTTACCGTATGCGTCGCCGGGAACGAAAATATTCAGGCCAGTTGGTTGATCGGCTGCGACGGTGCACACAGCCGAGTTCGTAAGTCGGCAGGCATCAAATTCGCTGGCGCGCCCCTCTCGGAGCAATTCCTTCTCGCTGACGTCGACGGAGATTTCCCCTTTTCGCGTGATGCAATACAGACCTACTTGTCGAGCGAAAACAGTATCAGCGTCATCCCTTTGCCGGGCGGCGTGTGGCGATTGATAGCCTCAACCGCGTCCGAGTCCGGTGACGAGCCGGACTCAGCTGTAGTGCAACAGCGGTTGATGACCATACTGGAGGAACTCACCGGGTGCAATTCGTCTATCGTGCGCAACGTCGGCTGGGCTTCCTCCTACCGAATACAGCGGCGTCTGGCCGATTCGTATCGACGTGATCGAATATTGCTTGCTGGTGACGCTGCGCATATTCACAGCCCGTTCGGCGGTCAGGGCATCAACACTGGTCTTGGCGATGCGGAGAATCTAGCGTGGAAGCTCGCCTTGGTCGCGGCCGGTCGAGCCGACCATCGCTTGCTCGACAGCTACGAGGCAGAGCGCCGTCCGGTCGCTTCGAAGGTGTTGCGATCGACCACCTCGTCGACTGCCCTCGTCCTCGGCACCAGCACTCCGGCGAAGCTTTTCCGCCGGTGCGTGCTCCTACCCCTCCTGAGAAGCGCTCGTGTCCAGCGCCACATCGTTGAACAGGCGGCCCAGCTCAATCTGAGTTATCGAGGTGGTCCGTTGGCCTCACCAGGTCGACGAAACCGTCACTTCGCTGGTGGCGGCCGAGTTCTGGACATGAATTGCCGTCGCACCGACGGAAGCGAAACACACCTCCACGTCGAACTCGATGGCCACTGGGTGCTGATCGAGCCCGTGGCTGCCGAATCCACTGCACGTGCCGCCGTGCTGCGAACGATCGGTGCCGACGCTGTGACGATACTCGAGCGCGCCGACGGCCGATCGCCCGAAAGTCTGTTGGTGCGACCAGACGGTCACCTTGCCGAACGTGGTACACCCGAACAGATCGAGAAATGGGTGGCCGAAATGTTGCTGCCCGAGCATACAGAGTAATCGCGAGCATCGACCTAACCGTTCACCGACCTGGTGGATGCGGGCGGGCGTGGTGCATGGGTCAACGCCCGTCCGCATCGCGAGACCGGCGTTGCGTCGATCGCGGGCTGAGTGTCGAGCGTGACCATCTGTATGGTCTCCCAGACGACCCGCCCTCCGGGCGGTTGGAGCCGCTCCCGGACGAGGTCCGCGAGGCCCTCAGAACGCAAAATACCTTCAGCCATCCGAGCTCCTGCCGAACGAAGAATGAGATCGCGAGGGATACCTCCCACAATTGCCGGAATAGCAGCTGTACGGAAGTCACTGTCGCGCATAGCTAAGATGCGGTCCACGCACGGAAGATCCCGCACCCCGGACCGAGCCACATATCCGACATTCGCTTCTCCACTGGGGGGCACCCACTCGCCGGCTCGGGATCGACGCCCAAGTCATCGGCTCGGTCACCGCCGCCTACTTCCTGCCCGCCGCATTCCTCCGCAAATTCGTCGCTGTCCTCGCAACGCTCTACCGGCGCAGCCACCTCGCTGTCGACGCAATCATCGTGATCGCGCTGCTGGCGGTCACGGTCGAGGGCGGTCGCGAGATCCTGGGGCTCTGGGCCGGGGACGGTGGTGAGGGCGTCTGCGACGGGCTGAAAGGTTTGCCGAAGCGATCGGGCAGACCTGGCCCCAACCCGAGTTACACCGTTATCTGGACAGACCCCGTTGCACGAGCCGGTGACGGCCCTCGATAGTCAACGGGGCATTACGGTGAGACACGGCGGTTCTTTCACTCGCGGACGGACGTGTGGTTGGCACTTCACATCCTGCCGCCGAAAGCACCGCGCCTTCAGCTCACCCCACCCCCGGCGTCACCAACGTCACGGCCTCATACAGCTAGTGCCGCGTCCGGGAAGGTTCGTGCAGTAACTGCCGGGGTGTCGAGTTGATCGTGCCCACCGGCAGCACGATGCTGCCGGTGGAGGTGGTGCCCGGTGGCGCGGAAGCCGGATGTGTTCGTCAGAGCGGTGACCCCTCAGGAGGGTCGCAAGCTCGCCCAGGTCGCCCGCCGCAGTAAGCAGCCGGTGCGGATGCGGCGGGCGATCGTGGTGATGGCCTCGGCGCAGCATCAGCCGGTGCCGATGATCGCGAAGCTGATGCAGGTGTCGGAATCGTATGTGCGGCAAGTGATCCACGACTTCAACGAGAAGGGTTTCGACGCGCTCGACCCAAAATGGAGCGCGGGCAGGCCGGCGAAGACCGATCAGGCGACACGTGATCGGATCTGTTCCATTGCCCGGTGCTGCCCGCGTGATCTGGGCTGGCCGTTCTCAGTGTGGAGTCTGTCGAAACTGGTAGAGGTGTTGCGGCACAACGATATCGCCGACATCAGCCGGGAAACGCTGCGCCAGATCCTCAAAGCCGGTGGGGTGTCGTGGCAGGCCACCAAGACCTGGAAGGCCAGCAATGACCCGGATTTCGTCGAGAAGATGAACCGGGTCCTGGACCTGTACGACAATCCTCCCGCCGACGGGCGCGTGGCCTGCATCGACGAGTTCGGGCCGCTGAATCTGCAACCCCGGCCCGGTCGCGGCTGGTTCGACCGGCGAACGCCGAGGCGGCTGCGGGCGACCTATCACCGCACCCAGGGTGTGCGGCACATGTTCGGCGCACTGGACCTGAGCACAGGACAGCTGTTCTACCGAATCCGCGACCGGAAACGCTGGACCGAGTTCCTGACCTTTCTCAAATCCCTGCGCCGCCGATGGCCGGGCCAGAGGTTGTATCTGATCGCGGACAACTATTCGGTGCACAAGCGTCGCGAGGTTCGGCAATGGTGCGCTGCCAACGATGTGGAACTGGTGTTCGTGCCGACCTATTCGTCCTGGTTGAACCGCATCGAGTGCGAGTTCTCCGCGCTGCGGTACTTCGCTCTCAACGGCACCGACCACCGCAGCCACGGCGAACAGGACGACGCGATCGGCACCTACATCCGCTGGCGCAACCAGCACGCCGAACCGATCCGCGACTTCGCCGTCGGATCGAAGATCCGGCACCCCGATTACCTACCGAAGGTTGCCTGACGGGGCACTAGCACTGAATCACGTGATGGTTTCGGAACGGCACCTTCTCTTCGCTGGACCGACCGGGCAGATACCCACGTAATCCTCGCCGTGCCGGAGTTGGAGCCGCAAC
The DNA here is from genome assembly GCF_014466955.1 of Nocardia wallacei. Lineage (NCBI taxonomy): Bacteria > Bacillati > Actinomycetota > Actinomycetes > Mycobacteriales > Nocardiaceae > Nocardia > Nocardia wallacei. Next base: position 4,559,099 of record NZ_AP023396.1, read on the forward strand.
CCGCTATATGCCTCGCGTTTGAAATTGTCTGCCTATGGTCCCTTGTTCTTTTTCGTCCTCGGATGGAGGCATATCTGACGGCCCGTTCGATCGAGTTCCGGCACGGGATTCCAAACCTAGTCCGGATCCGATCTCGCCGCCGACGTCGTCGGAGTAATCGTACGTGATGGGACCCGTCCGCTGGAGGCTGAGCACTGATTGCGCTGTATCGATCGATCGCTCCTGAGCGCTCTGTATGCAGGCTTGTACATCGCCGATCGCCGAAGAAATCCGCCCGAGAAGATAGGTTTCCTGCGCCGAGGTCAGGGTAGGTCGAGAACCGGAGGATGAAGCCACGCCAACTGGCCGCATCGAAGTCAACTCGTTGGATAGTTCGATAGCGGCCGAATTAATTTCAGAAATTGCACTCGAGTTCGAGCCGGCGATATCACCAACCGTCGCCGACACTGTTACGTCGTCCGACCCGATCTGCCGCGATCGCATAAAAAATTCAGCGGACGCAGAGTTATGCGAATCAACTGACAAGGATCTATTTGCGCGATCGATAACCTGAACTGCGGCTTCAGCGCCTTGACTACTCGGCGACGTCGCTGCAGCCGGCCTACCTAGGATATCCAGTGATCGGTTGATGGTTCGGGTGGCATTGTGGACGGCGTGCTGCAATCTGCTCGATGCGCCCTGCGGGCACGGCACACTGCCGTTGTACACCGTTTCCATCAACCCACTCTGCTTTCTGAAGCGAATTCAGAATCACGCTGTTCATCTGCGGTGTGAGCGGCTCCGAGGTGTAAAATCCTGATCATCGAATATTCCCAAGATTCGCCGGCTGAGCTGGGCAACGCGCAGGCGGATTGAATAGGACGCCCCACCAGCGACTCGGATAGTCTAGCTCCCCGGCGGGGATGCCGAATCCGTGAAATGACCGGTAATGGTCGGTATGTCCGACCGTGCGGGCCCACGTTGATTCGAAGACCTTCGCGCCGACGCGCGAATCGGTAACGGACCTCCGAGGATCTGCACGACGAGACCTCGAGATTGCGTCTTGCGTTGTTGTGATATAGCCCCGCCGCGTCGGCAAGGCGGCGGCAACACCCCGGCAGACTGCGCACCGCCGATTCAGAGGGGTGACCAAGGCTGGTGGAGGAAGACTTGACAGGGCCGGTCGACGGATGACCAGATCCCGAATCCTCGGCATGTCTTCGAGAGCGAGATGATCAACACCCGACTGGGTTTGACCTGGCAATTCGAGTGCGCTTCCTGAGGCATCACTCAATCTCAACGGGGGCGGTCAGGCGCTTTCGGCCCTATTGAAGGAAGCGCGGGCCGAGCCAGCGGCTAGCGTAATTCGGCCATCAGTGGCGCCAAGGAAGCGAGCGAGGCGGCTGTCGGATCTGGAGAAGGCGGAGCTGGCACGGGGATTACGTACGCGGGATGTCGGTGTACGAGTTGGCCGAAAGTACTCGATCCGGCGACAGACGGTGAGCGAGCATCTGCACCGGATGGGCGTGACGATGCGGCACCAAGGACTAAACGATGAGCAAGTCGACCGGGCGGTCGAGCTGTACGTGGAGGAGCGACTGACGCTCAAGCAGGTTGGAGCGAAGCTGAGGGCATATGCGGGCACGGTGCGGTTAGCGTTGCTGCGACGTGGAGTGAAGATGCGGGAGCCAGTGGCAAAGCCACGGCGATGAACTAAAACAGTTGCCCGGAGGCGCGCAGCCCCTGACCTGTAGTCAGATCCACGACATCTAGAGGCACCTCGTCGGCCACAAGACTCTGAAAGACCGCCTCGAGACCGGGCACCCGCGCCTCTGGTCCGGTACAGAAGAACCCGACGATACGATCTGTGTCGGCATCTGCGACGGCCATGTACCCGTCGTCCGCACTCGGCAGCTCCTCGGTAGCGGTCAGGTTGTAAATCTGCCACGGGCCACCGTACTTCCAGCTAACGACCTGATGGGCGTCGCTTTTGGATAACGGACGCAGGACAAGGCGATCGGGCCATCCATTCTTCACCCTGTGATGGTCTCCCATGCACCTGCCGTGGCTCAAAGCGATTTTCGTACCGAGCCTGTTCATTCACCTCCGTCATGGTCCCGGCCCCGAGACCGGCATGCAGAATCGCCGCTCGCCGACTGTCCCCGAGCACGACATCGGACGTACTCGCCTGGTGCCCTGCCGTGGAACCGATGGCCCTGCGGTGAGGGCCGTCCGGCTCTACCCGGCGGTAATCGAAGCATGGACTCTGGGAACAGCGCGGCGACCTGCGGAGCGACCGTGCTCAGCGTGAGTGGGTACCGCGGTCCCGGAATGGATTGGGCATTTGTGGCCGCGGATGGTGTGGCGGACGCGAAACCCGCAGAGATCTCTGGTCCTGATGCGCAGCGAGGTGATGTGATGACGACGTCGGTGTCCCGGACGGGCAACGCGCACCATGGATTGTCGGTCCATGAAGTGGTTTTGGTGCTGGAGACCGACCAGCACCGGGGTCTGACCGGCCAGGAGGCCGGTGCCCGGTTGGAACGGTTCGGGCCGAACGCGTTGCCCGCTGTCGAAGGTGCGAGCCGGCTGGTGCGGATGGTGGGTCAGTTCCGTCATCCGCTGATCTATGTGCTGCTGGTCGCCGGTGCGGTGACAGCGGGATTGGGTGAGTACGTCGATGCGGTGGTGATCTTCGCGGTGGTGGTGGTCAACGCGATCGTCGGTTTCGTCCAGGAGTCCAAGGCCGAGGCCGCGCTCGAGGGATTGCGGTCGATGGTGCGCACCGACGCCGTCGTCGTGCGCGACGGCCACGAACAGATCGTGCCGTCGAGTGACCTGGTCCCCGGTGACCTCGTTCTTCTCGACGCGGGCGCCAAGATTCCCGCCGACCTGCGGTTGATTCGGGCGACCGAGCTTCGCGTCGACGAGTCGGCGCTGACGGGCGAATCCGTGCCGGTCGTCAAGGACGAGGTCGTGCTGCCGGAGGCAATCCCAGTAGCCGATCGCCGCAACATGCTGTACTCGGGCACGCTGGTGACCACGGGAAGCGGTGCCGGGATCGCGGTCGCCACCGGCGCGGGAACCGAAATCGGCGCGATTCACCGGCTCGTGGGAGCCGCGGAGAGTTTGGCGACACCACTGACGCGAAAGCTGGCGGGGTTCAGCAAGTTGCTGACCGTCGCGATCCTCGCCCTGGCGGCCGTCACGTTCGGGATCGGGCTGCTCCGCGGCCAGAGCGCGGGGGAGACATTCACCGCGGCGATCGCGCTGGCGGTCGGCGCCATCCCGGAAGGGCTGCCGGCCGCGGTCACCATCACCCTGGCGATCGGGGTGTCGCGCATGGCGCGGCGGCGGGCGGTGATCAGGCAACTGCCCGCGGTGGAAACCTTGGGTAGCACCACGGTGATCTGCTCGGACAAGACCGGCACCCTCACCGAGAATCAGATGACCGTGCGCGTCATCTGGACACCGGAAGGCCAGGTGGAGGTCACCGGTTCCGGTTACACCCCGGACGGAACCCTGCGTGCCGCCGGTGGCGCACCGGCAGCACCGGAGTCCATTCCGGCATTACGGTGGTCGCTGCTGGCCGGCGCCGGCTGCAATGATGCCGCCCGCACACACGAGGCCGGACGGTGGAATATCGTCGGTGACCCGACCGAAGGCGCAATGCTGGTGGCAGCCGCCAAAGCGAGTCTCGACCGCGACCGCGTCGCAGCGCTCGTTCCCCGGCTGGCGACGATCCCGTTCGATTCCCATCGCGCCTATATGGCGACCCTGCATCGCGACAACACCTCCTCGCAGGCGGCGAGTCATGTCGCTCTGATCAAGGGAGCTGTCGAGCGGGTATTGGATCTGTGCATCGCGCAGATGGGTCCTGGCGGGATCACCGCGCCACTGGACCGCGAGGAAATCCTGCGTGTGGCCGACAGTCTGGCCGGTCGCGGATTACGGGTCCTGGCCACGGCCATGTGCCCCATGTCCGGGCCCGCGGAATTCGGCGAGGACACCCTCGCCCACGGATCGATTCTGACCGGCTTACAGGCGATGCTCGACCCACCCCGCCCGGCCGCATCAACGGCGGTGACGGCATGCCACACCGCGGGTATCGCGGTGAAGATGATCACCGGCGACCACGCCGCCACCGCCACCGCCATCGCCGCCCACATCGGTCTGCTCGATCGCCGCGACCAAGACGCCGCGACAGTGCTCACCGGCACAGACCTGGCGACGCTGCCGGCGGAGCAGCTTCCCGAAGCGGTCGATCGCGCCAGCGTGTTCGCACGGGTTTCCCCGGAGCAGAAGCTACGGCTGGTCGAGGCTTTACAGGCACGTGGTCATGTCGTCGCGATGACCGGCGACGGTGTCAACGACGCTCCCGCGCTGCGGCAGGCCGACATCGGTGTGGCGATGGGCGAAGGTGGCACCGAGGTCGCCAAGGACGCCGCTGACATGGTGCTCACCGACGACGACTTCGCCACCATCGAAGCCGCCGTCGAAGAGGGCCGCGGGGTGTTCGACAACCTGGTCAAGTTCATCACCTGGACCCTGCCGACGAACATCGGGGAGGGTTTGGTGATCCTCGCCGCGATTGCCGTCGGCGCCGCCCTGCCGATCCTGCCCACCCAGATCCTGTGGATCAACATGACCACCGCCGTCGCCCTCGGACTTATGCTCGCCTTCGAGCCGAAAGAACCCGGGATCATGACCCGCCCGCCCCGCAGCCCGGCCCAGCCGCTGCTGACGCGCGCGCTGCTGACGCGGACCCTGCTGGTGTCAGCGCTGCTGGTCGTCGGGGCTTGGTCGCTGTTCGAATGGGAACTCGCGCACGGCGCTGGTCTGGCCGAAGCACGCACCGCAGCACTGAACCTGTTCGTCGTGGTCGAGGCCTTTTACCTGTTCAGCTGCCGCTCACTAACCGGATCCGCGTGGCGGATCGGCCTGTTCTCCAACAAATGGATCACCGCCGGGGTCACTCTGCAGGCCATCGCCCAGCTCACCATCACCTACCTACCCGCGATGAACACAGTGTTCGACACCGCACCGATCAACGGTCAAGCCTGGCTGCGAATCCTTGCCATCGCCGGAGCAGTCAGCGTCATCGTCGCCATCGACAAACGCCTGCGACAACAGCCCCCATGACCGCGCCGAAGGGGCCGATATCCAGGGCGATGTCATGACCGTTGAACAGGTCCGCGACCACGAGTTGGTGCGGGGCATCGGCGCGCCGGGACCGGTTACCGGTGACCGTGGGCATACTGGTGCCATTCGGCGTCCAGAAGCCGGGTGTGTTGCCACCGCAACACCCGTGATAGCACTCCACAGACCAGCCCGCTAGTCACGACAGTGCCGATCAGGACGGCGATTCCGGTGCCGATGCCGGTGAGCGCGGCAGAGCGCGACGAGGCCGGTGGTGTCGTCGGTGAGTGGTCGGGCCCGATCCAGACCGTCACGAGGTCGCCGCGAGTCGCGGTGTCCGGCACCGGGGCAGTGCTGGACCCGGTGCGGCCGTCGTGGTCCCAGCGGAGGCGAGCACGCAGGCCGCCGCCTTCGGCGGGGGCCGGATCAGCGGTCACGGTAGCGGCGACAGGGGTCTTCGCCGCAGCATCGACACGGATACGCTCGGCGGAATCGGTGTAGGTGATCGTGCCGGCCGCGCCCGCGATCGGCACCGCCACCAGGCACGCCACCACCGCGAGCACGCGGACGACAGCCAAAACGCGATCCGAGGGCCGCATCAGCGGATTCGGGCTCCACGGCGCGGTCCGCCAGCAACGCACAACGATCGAGGGATACCCGGACACCTCGATCACCTCTCTCGAGCGCGAAGTCTCTCCGGCGTTCGTCGCCGCGGCTGCCGGCCACTCCGGTGAGGCACGGCGATGACAGTGTGCCTACTGTGCCGTTCACGATACCGCCGACGACCGCGATCTCACGTCGCATCGCCGTAGCGCGGCGTCGGTCACCGCCGCGGCCCGGCTCGTGGCAGTCTCGGTGTCGACCCGCACACGGTTTCGCCGCGCTGACGCAGGGGCTGGTTGACGACGGCAAGATGAAGACGACGCGATCCCGGTCGCGATCGAAACCTCCACGCGGGCTGATGTCGCCAGTCTGCGCGCGTCCTGTGCTAAGCACCGCCGTTGAAGGCAACCATGAGTCCCTGTGCTCCCCCAGCGCCGCGCCGACGGCTCATAGCCCTGGTCCGGCAGACGCGGGATCGCGATCGCCGCGGGGCGAGTCCACTCGGATTCACTGACGAGGCACCAGAGTTCGGAATGGCCGGAACCTACGTGCCGCGCCTGGACATGGTGCACGGCCTCGACCAAGCCGCCGAAGCGCTCCCCATCCAGAGTCGTCATCCGAACTCGAGCTGCGTGCCGGGTCGATACTGCGCGACGCGTGGCTGGCCGAGACCTGCCGGGTCGGAGTCTCTTTGGTGGCTCGCAGTTGCTCAGTGATGTCGACGAGCGTGTAATCGTGGAGGTCGATCCGGTGCGGTGGAAATTCTTACGAGCGGCTGCTCGCATTTAGCAACCCGACACAGAGTTCTGAGATAGCGTGCTTCACACAGCCACTAGGAACAATATCGAAGCCTCAACAAACGGAGCGGACAGAAATAATGTCTCAAATATTCTTGACCATGGCCATGTCGCTAGACGGGTTCATTACCGGGCCGGATGACAACGCCGATAACCCTGCGGGCACCAATGGGATGCGGCTTATGGACTGGCTCGACGGCGGCGCAACGCCCGGCGCAGAAGGGCCCGAGGCATTCAGGCCCAAGCACCCGCACAGCCAGCGCGTGTTCGACGAGGCCATGGCCACCGGCGCAGTGATTGCAGGGAGGCGGACAAGCGAATTCGCTGGATACTGGGGCGGGGATCACCACAAGGGTGTGCCGATCTTCGTGCCGACGCACCAGCCGCCGGAGCAGAACCCCTACGACCGGGTGCGATTTATCACCGATGGCATCGTTTCATGTGTGGAACAGGCCAAGCAGGCCGCCGGGGATCGGGACGTAATGATGCATGGCGCCTACACCGGCCAGCAGGCACTGAAAGCCGGTGTACTGGACTTGATCGACATCCAACTACGGCCTGTCCTGCTCGGCCAAGGTCGGCGGCTTTTCGATGGGCTTCCACCCGAGCACACCGAACTGGATCTCGTGCGCATCCTAGAAGATCCTGGCGTCCTGCATCTGCGCTACGTTGTCCGCAAATAGCCTCGCTCCTGGCGGCGCAAGAAGACAGCCAACGCAACGTCGCAGGATCCGCACGATCCAAACGCGTCTTGATCTACACAGCGCCCTAGACGTGCTTATCAAACGCCTGTTCGCCGGACACGATCACGGAGCGCGCTATCCGTAGTACCAGAATCCCTTACGACAGGCGTACGACTCCGGTGGTGCAGTGCACCCCTGGTCCGGCCAATTGATGGCCTGCGTCCTGTTTCCCTCGCGTGCCAGCGTGGTTTTGGATTGCTGGCACCACTGATAGCTGCGCCCGCCACACTCGAACCATTTCCAGTTTTCGGCGGAGGCGGTCGGGCACAGGATGACAAGTGCGGCGAGCGAGACTACGAGCGTCTCGCCACTCGCCAGCAGGGTTACGGCAGCTCGCTTCGGTATTTTCACAGCATTTCCCTTCCACCGGAAAGGGCTCAGCATAATTCTCGCCCAGGGTACGCAAACCGGTGGAATCGCCAGTCTGGCGGCGGCGCGGTGGTGGGCGCCGACCGCGACAATACCTTTCCGCATCGGTGCGGTGGCGGTGCCAACGCCCGCACGTATCACTGGCGATTTCGCCGATATGGGCCATGCGTGGACAGTGATAGTTTCCGAGTGCTCCTGCCCTGTACATGAGGCACGGAATATGCAGGTAGCGGAAATGAGATGTACGGGTAATGTCGTTGTGGGATACCGATCCGCTCCGCGCCATCGAGCAGGCCATCGCCCATGACGGTCACGTCTTCACCGTGCACCGTCCCGGAAAACCGCCGCGGGTGCACGTCAGCAGCCCGCTGTGCCTGCGGGAAGTGTTTCTCGAACATGACGGCGAGCTGCGGGCGTGTGGGTCGCGACTGCTCGCGCCCTTGGTGGGCGAACAGTCGCTCGGGTCGTTGAATGGCCTGCGGCACAAAAACGTGCGTAGAACCCTCGCCCCGAGCCTGCGCGGTGCCGCGCTGCGTCGGCACCGCGACGACATCAGCGCCATTGCGGGCGAAGAAATCCGGCGCGTCGCGCCGGGGACCGCGCTGGCCCTGTCGGCGATCGCATCGGCGATCACCACGCGAGTGCTGCTCCTCTATTGCTTCGGCGCGCTACCCGACGACCGGGCCGCGGAACTGTCGGCAGCGTTCGACGACGCCTTCGGCGCCCTGCACGTGAAGTCGACAGACCCGCATCGATTCGGTGTCGCCCGCCGCAGGCTGGACGCCGCGGTGGCCGCGGAGATCGGTCACGCAGCACATTCCGTCGACGGCGAGGACTGCGCACTCGGCCGGTTATTGAACGCGAAGGATATAGCGGGCAGCGAATCGTGCCATCGCGTCGTGCGTGACCAGCTGGTCACTCTGCTGGTCGCCGGTCGGGAATCCACACCCAACGTGATCGTGCATGCGGTACACCAGGCCTACAGGACCCCCGCAGTGCGACGGGCGCTGACCGACGAATTGACTGGCAGCGCGGCCGATATCGAATCCCTCCGCTACCTGGACGCGTTCCACAACGAGGTCTTACGTGTCGCGTCCGTGGTCCCGACCGGCATCACACGACGATGCGTCGGCAACTTCGTTTCACAGGGACACGAATTCCTCAGCGGTGTGGAGGTCGTGCCCGGTATCCACGGTGTGCACCGCAGAGCGGACCTCTACCCGAATCCTGAACGATTCGATCCCGACAGGTTTCTGCGGCGGAAATTCTCTGCCACCGAATTCCTGCCGTATGGGCTCGGCGCTCGCCGATGTCTCGGTGCCGCCCTGGCCACTCTGGAAATCAAGAGCGTCCTGGCAGCAATCCTCACCGACCCGACTGTCGAAGTACGTATCAACCGCCACGACCGAACGGCGCCACAGCAACCCGGGCCGGTCGTCGCAGCGCCCGGCGGCATCGAACTCGCCAGAACGAGTCAGCGATGATCGCCGTCGATTGGGCGCGCCTTATCGCCACCGAGTTTCCCAGTGCCGACGACTACGCTTCGCCGACCCAGCACGCCCGCTTCGACCTTTACACCCGGGTCCTCGCGGATACCGGTGCCTGGAGCGCCCGTTACGAGCTCGAAACGCTGTGGCCCGCTCCGACATTGTCGTTCCACGCGTATCTCGACGCGAGTTCTTACCATGCCGCGTGCCGCACGCTGGATCCGCGCCACCAGGTGCACGCCGCAGTGCTCTCCCGGTACATCATGTGGCTCTCGGCCGTCGATGTCTTCTTCGACGACATCCTGTTATCCCGGCTGTTGGCCTCGGGCTGGTCACAGGAACAGCAAGAGGCATACCTGCACGCGGTGTTGTGGGAAATCGCTGCGCCACTGCGGGAGCATTACGACGGCTCGACGGCACAGATCAGCAGGCTACTCGATGTGCGTCCGCCGACCGGCATCCGGGCCATCGCCGACGACCGGCGGCAGCTTCGACGGCTGGTCCTGTGCTTGGACGATCTCTTGCGCGGATTACCTTCCGAGACAACCGATTCCGGGCGACTACTACTGGTCACAGAGCTGGCGAACGCGTTGGGCGCGCAGCGCGGAGAACTCGAGTTCGCACTCGCGTTCGCCCGCACGGGCACTATGCCGGACCTGGACAGTTACCTGGCCTTGAGTTGGAACTACATTCGAACGCTGCTGGCACCGTCGTTCGCGGTGATCCCCGGCATCGACGAGGCCGGCTCATTCACGGCGTGGCTACCGGCCGCTACCGCGTGCGGCCGGGCAGCACGAATCGCCAACGACAATGGGACATTCATTCGCGAACAGGAGGAGGGCAAGCCCAGTTCCATGACCATCACGCTGGCCTCGCTGGGTTATCCCGTCAACGTGCGCTACACCCGCGACAGCCCGGCATTCCAGCATGCCCTGCAGGTGCAGCGCGAACTTCTCGACCGAGAAATCACCGCCTTTCTCCACACCCTGGACCACACGCGGCCACTCACATCCCCGCCGGTGCAGCAGAGCTATTTCATGCTCGTTGTGTCAGGTTTCTACCTCGCCGCGTACGAACATGGCGACTTCGACCTCGGCACCGATCGCGACGCGGACGCCCCGGAAGGTCTGGTCTCATGACTCTGGCCGACAATGGCAATGCCGACACCGCGCTGCGGATCCTGGGGGACAGTTTGGCCGATCCGAACGGATCGATCACACCCGCGATCTACGACACCGCACAAGCAGCACTCTTGGCCGCGGACATTCGCCCGCCAGGCGGTATCGAGTTCACGCTGGCCGCCCAACGTCCCGATGGTAGCTGGGGGACGTCCGCGGCTCCTGTCCCATACCGGGTAGTGCCGACTCTCGCGGCGACGACGGCATTGCTGACAATCGCCCGACGACGGCCCAGCCCCGCGGTGCGGCGGGCCGCGATCGACGGCGTCCAGTTCCTGATCGGCAGTCGCTGCCTGGAAGAACCATCGTCGCTGCCCGATACCGTAGCGATCGAGACCATCGTGCCAGCGCAATTGGCACTGCTCGCTGAGCTGTTTTCCACGCCCGGCGCCGACACGACGGCGGGCATATCTGCCGGGCTGGCACGCGCGGTCGCGGCGTGCGCGACATGGACCTCCGGGTTACACCGACTCCGCACCGCCGCGCGTGCGGGAGCTCCGCTGCCGCCGCACATCGGGCACACGATGGAAGTCCTCGGGCCGACGATAGCGGCGAGCATCAACAGACACAGCGACGACGGTCCAGTGGCTTGTTCTCCCGCCGCGACAGCGGCAGTGCTGGCCGGAACAACTCTGAAATTACCCGAGGCACAACGCTATCTGCACGATCTGGCGCTGCGGCACGGCGGTGGGCTGCCGAACCTGTCCCCGATCGTGAACTTCGAAAGAGTATGGATAGCCGCACAACTGACCGCAGCCGGAATCGCACTACCTCGCGCGCTACGAACCGCGGTCGCCGCGTTAGGCCACGGCTTGTCGCGCAACGGTGGTCTGGGAATGGCTCCGGGCTTCCCGCCCGATTGTGATATCACCGCCAGCACCGTGACCGTGTTGCGACGCTGCGGATTCGACACCGACCCCCAGATACTGAGCCGGTACGAATCCGACTCGGCTTGTTTCACCTACTATGCCGGCGAGCGACACCCCTCCCCCACCGTAAACGCGCACGTTCTCGACGCTCTCGGCCATCTGAGCGATTCCCCGGTGATGCGGCGCATCGCCGACAAGTCTGTCGCGTTCCTGATCGACAGCCACGACGCCTCAGGTTCCTGGACCGACAAATGGCACGCATCGCCATACTATTCGGCGTCGCGCTGCGCGCCCGCGTTGGCCCGCCACGCCGAAGACGCGGCCGGACACGTGATCGCCCGAACCGTGCGCTGGGTACTGGACACTCAACGTCCGGATGGCTCCTGGGGCGTGTGGGCGGGAACCATGGAGGAAACCGCCTACGCCATCCAGACCCTGATCTGGGCTGCAAAGGATCTCCCAGCCCGCGACCGGGCGATCCGCACCGGCACTCGGTATCTGCGCGACCGTCTGCACGACCTGCAGGGTTTCGGCGACTCACACCCGCCACTGTGGCACGGCAAAGAACTGTTCACCCCACACCGAATCGTCAACGCAACGATCCACGCCACCCTCCACTCGGCGGCACGCTGGAGCAATGATCCAGCGGCAACCCACTGACACCAGCACCACGAAATCTGGCCACCATCCTCTCGCTATCGCTTGTCGAACGAGGGATGACCGCTCAGCGACCCGGACCCGCTTCAAACCAGTACGGTTTGTCCGCGCCCTCGCCGATCCAGGAGAAGAGTATCGCACCATCAGGGCCGGCGTACGGCGCCGACTACCAGGTTGCCGAGCGAAGCGAACGCGAATCCGTACGCGCCGCCGAGGACAGCGCCGGCCAGGTAGATGTGCCAGAGCTGCTGGTGGAAGAGCCCGAGCCCGGCTAGCGCCGCACCGGCAAGGATGGTTCCGACGAGAAACGTCGTGCGGCTGGAGGTTCGCGCGGATATCCACGCTGTCAGGGGTGCAGATATCAGCATGCACGTCGCCACCGGCTCTATGAACAGTCCGGTCTCGCTGGCGGTGGCGCCGAACGCGTAACCGACCCGTTGTGGGGTCTGGACGAACTGCGGGATCAACGTCACAGCGGCGAACATGCCCACGCTGATCACAGCGGTGGCGCAATTAGTGGCGGCAAGCGCCCGGCTGCCGACCAGTCGCAGATCGATCAGCGGGGCTGCGGCTCGTAGTTCTGCCAAAACGAAACAGATGCTCAATACCGTTGCGGCACCGAGCAATCCGAGGGTGGGCACAGATGTCCATCCCCAACTTCAGCCTTGACTGATGGACAGCAGTGGTGCGAGGAGCGCTCCGGACAGCAAGGTCGCGCCGCACAGGTCGAGAGTCTCGGCCGCGGAACGGCTCGGGTAGTCACGAGGTTGTGCGAGGTGCCGACGAGCGAGAGCACCGCGATCGCCAGGATCAGCCAGAACAGCGACGAGGTACCGAGCGAAGCGCGTCCGTCAGCGGTCCCGCGAGCACCATGCGCAGTGCGACGCCGACACCGAACATCGCACTGAGCGCCGCCACCACGCGGCTGTGGGAATTGTACCCGTTGCTCGGCAGACAGAAAATTCCGACCAGTTGCCGTTTTTGTTATAAGCTGGGTCGCAAGTACAAGCTTCTCTTCTGTGAGATACTGTGAAACGATTCGTTTTGAACAAAGTCATCCGGGGCCGGTCTTTGATGCCGCCGCGTCCGGTATCAAAGACCGGCCACCTGCACATGTCCGAAACTGCATAGGTAGAAGTGATGCATGGTTGGGCCGCCCTGCCGGGCGGCCGTTACCGCGCGTGCGGGTTATGGGCGCAGGAACGATGATCGCGGATGCCCCCAAGGGACTACCGCTCCTGGGGCACGCGCTGCAGCTGTTTCGAGATCCGCTGGCGTTTCTCGAGTCCCTACCCCCGCAGGGTGCTCTGGTACGGATCGGGCTCGGACCGATGACAGCGGTCGTAATCTGCGACCCCGACCTGACCCGGCAGGTGTTGCAGGACGACCGCGTCTTCGACAAAGGGGGCGTGCTTTTCGACCGTGCTCGAGAGGTGTTCGGGATGAACCTCGTCACCTGCCCACACAGCCGTCACAGGCGGCAGCGTCGGCTGGTCCAGCCGGCCTTTCACTCCGCGCGCCTCCCCGGTTACGCAAAGACGATGGCAAACGAGACTGCCGCGGTCGTAGGTGGGTGGAGGGATGGCCAGATCCTTGATATACCGGCCGAAACGGGGCGACTCGCCATGCGGATCGCGATGGAGACGATGTTCTCTGGTTCGCTGGCGCCCCATGCTCTGCACCGTGCAATCGATGATCTCACCGTCGTGACGGGCGGGATCCTCCGGCGCGCGATGCTGCCGCCGTGGCTCAACCAGGTACCCACGCCGGCGAACTGGCGCTACAACCGCGCCGGAGCCCGCCTCGAGAGGATGGTCGACGATATCGTCGCGGAACGCCGGTGCGCCGATGTCGACCATGATGACCTGCTGTCAGCGCTGCTGACAGCCTGTGCCCCGGGGAGATCGGACATGATCGATTTCGAGATACGCGATCAGATCATCGCGTTTTTCGGTGCGGGGTCGGAGACCACTGCCAACACGTTGGCCTGGGCCTTACACATGATCGCCCGGCATCCCGGCGTGGAGCAGCGTCTGCATGCGGAGGTGGACAACGTCCTGGCTGGCGCACCCGCTGGTTGGGCGGACATACCCCGGCTCGAGCTGACGAGCAGAGTCATCACCGAGACACTGCGGCTGTGCTCTCCCGCCTGGATTTTCACCCGAATAGTCAGCGAGGACGTTAATCTCGACGGAAATCTCATTTCGGCCGGCACAACGCTGGTATGCAGTCCCTATCTCGTTCACCGCGATGACCGACTGTACGACCGCCCCCTTCGGTTCGACCCGGATCGATGGGGCCGTGCCGGGCAGTCACAACCACCGCGCCACGCCTTTCTTCCCTTTGGCTGGGGCGCCCGTAAATGCATCGGTGAACAGTTCGCCCACATGGAGGCCGTGGTAGCGCTGAGCACCATCACGGCCCGCTGGCGTCTGGAATCGGTCGACGACCGCCCGGTACGTCCTCCTCCCGCAGCCACACTGATCCCCCACGGGCTGCGGCTGCGCGCCCGCTCCCGCATCACCACCTAGGAAGTGCAGTGGCGACGAATGTTTCGGAAGTCGAGCTTCCTCGTTTCTACTGTCCGCTGGAATCGGTTATCCACCCTCACGCAGAGGAAGCCGAGCGGAGGGCCTTGACCTGGATAGACGCCTCCGGTATCTGTACAACGGCACAGGAGTTCGCCGCAGTGCGCGGCACTCGCGGTGCCGAGTTCTTCGCAAGATTCGCACCTGCGGCGGATCCGGACCGGCTCTGGCTCGCCGCCGCCTGGGTGTACTGGGGATTCGCCTTCGACGACGCCCGATGCGACGAAGAACCCTACAACGCCGACCCGGCCGCTTTCGCCGCCATGGCCGCCGGTATCCAGCGGGCTCTGGAAATACCCGGCCCGGCGCACTTCGACGACCCGTACGAGATGGCGATCCACGATCTCGGAAACCGTCTCCGTACCTGCGCCACACCCGTCCAGATGCGACGCTTCATCCAGAACCACCGCGCCTGGCTGACCGGCGTACAGTGGCAGATCGGCAATGCGGCCCGTAATCACATGCCCAATCTCAATGACTACATCAGCATGCGCCTGCACTCCGCAGGCGGCGAGCCCACCTTCGCCCTGCTGGAGATCGTCAACGGACGCGAGATACCCGCTGTTGAACTGGACTCTCCAGTGGTCAGCGCACTCACCGAAATGGCGATCCTTGTCGCGGCACTGGATAACGACCGACATTCCCTACGCAAAGAGGCAATGCGTGGCCAGACCGACCAGAACATCTTCAACGTGCTCGCCAACCAATACGGATATTCGCTTGCCGAGGCCAGCCGCGAAGCCATCGCCCTGCGCGACCGTGTCTTGGTGCGGTTCCTGCAACTCCGAGAGGAGATCATGTCATCCGCCGACCCGCCCCTTGCCTCCTACCTCGACGACCTCGGGCACGGAATCCGAGGCAACGCCGAGTGGGGACAACGGGTCATCCGGTACCGGACCGCCGAGCATGGTGACGAACTTGCCGGAGGTGCAGCAACACCCGTGGATGTTCGATGGGCCTGCCATCCCGCCAGCACCGATCCGGCACCCATTGCCCTCCCTACCATCAACTGGTGGTGGGACGAGTTCAGCCCCCCGGTACGCCCACGCCCCGCCGAGCAACCTCGCGACTGAACCAGCGACCGGGAACAACGTAACTTTGTCGGTGATCCCGTGCAGCACCGCGCCAAGCCCGAGCGGATCCGCCTCCAGCTCACGGCGCAGCCCCGCCAGTCCGGAATACTCACCATGGCGGACCGCGACCAGAAAGCGCAGCGCGGCGAACACGAGCATCTCTTCCGTTACCACGATATAGCTGACCGTGTGCAATTGGTGTTCGACGTACGTGACAGTCCGCATCTCCAGTACCAGGGTGTCGTCGTACCGGTCGAGTTTGGGACGCTGCCAGCCCGTGACCGCGTCCTCCGCCAGCGGATGCAGCGCGAAAGTCGCTGCGATGTCGGCCATCTTCTCGGGGTCAGGATCATGCAACCCACCCACACGAACCCTCACCGCGAGCCCTCACCTCGGGCCAGCGCGGACTCGTGGGTGTACCTGCCGGGCAACCGCCGACCTGAACGTAGACCGCGCAATCGACAATCGCCCGCGCCGTAGGGACATTGAATCGAGGCGACACGGAATCCGTGCGATAGATGCGATGGAGAATCGCTCGAGACGGCGGTGAAAGGACATCGCCCGGATGGTATGGCCACCGACGATCCTCCCGCCGGTCAACGGGCGCCCGTCCCTGCCAGCACACGACAGCAGCGCACCGGCCGGCTGCACTGAACCGTCACCAGAAGGCAGGCCGGGCCTCGTTATCGAGCGTGCCGCGGTCCGGCAGGGCTTCGTCGGTCGATTCGTCAGCGCGTGGGTCGCCGTGAACCCCACCACCACTGGGCACCGGTCACGATTACCGCCGCGAGCGAGGTGGCGGTCGGTCGGGAGGCACATTCTCGGTCCATGCCGGCCGGTGGCCGCTGAGGTGAGCGGGAGCGCTTGAGTGCCTGCGACACAACGGCTTTCGAACGGAAGCCGATCGGCAGGACCACGGTGGTGAGGACGGCGTTCATGCGGCAGGTGAGGTGACGTACGTGCTAGCGGACAGGCAATAATCCGGCTGGGCGGACAAGTGGCTCCGGTTCGGTGGACATGATTTCTCCGGGTGGACGGACATCTGGGTCTCCGGGACACGCCCGAGCAAATGCGAAACGGGATCCCTTCGAGCGAGTTGGCTCGCGTGTGTTGATCTGCGCGACCAACTGCGTCGAAGGGATCCCGGTGACCAAGTCTGACAGGGAGATCATGGAGATTCTGGAAGCGTTCGAGCTGACACGCTGCGCGCACTCGGCCGCGCAGCTGGCCGGTGTGGATGAGAAGACAGTGGCCCGCTGTGTGACGATCCGCGATCAGGGGCGCGACCCGCTGGTGAAACGACCGCGGCCGCGGTCGATCGACACGTTCGTGGACAAGATCGAAGAATGGGTGGACAAGTCCCAGGGCAAGGTCCGCGCCGACGGTGCATCAGCGGCTGCGGGCGGTGGGATTCACCGGCACCGACCGGTCGACGCGGCGCGCGGTCGCCGCCGCGAAGACAGCGTGGAAAGCTGGCCACCGCCGCGAATATCGTCCGTGGCTGCCCGAGCCTGGCATGTGGCTGCAGTTCGACTGGGGCGAAGGCCCGAAGGTCGCCGGGCGGCGGACGCAGCTGTTCTGCGCATGGCTGTCGTGGTCGCGGTATCGGCTGGTGATCCCGTCGTGGGACCAGACCCTGGGGTCGCTGGTGCTGGGCGTGGATGTGACGTTGCGCCGGATCGGTGGCGCGCCAACGTATTTGCTGACCGACAACCCGAGAACGGTGACGGTGGATCGGGTCGCAGGGTTGCCGGTGCGGCATCGACGGAATCGTCGCGGCGGGACGCCATTACGGCTGCAAGGTGGAAACGTGTGAGCCGTTCGACCCGGAATCCAAGGGCGGCGCGGAGCACACGGTGAAGATCGCGAAGGCCGATCTGGTGCCGACGACGGCGAATCTGCTGCCGGAGTACTCCTCGTTCGTCGAGCTGGCGGATGCGTGCTGGGGGTGGTGCGAGCGGGTCAACGCCCGCCCGTATCGCGAGACCGGTGTCGCGCCGATCGCCCGGTTGAGCGTCGAGCGGGAGCATCTGCATGTGCTCCCCGACGCTCCGCATGCGATCGCGCTGGGTGAGGAACGCCTGGTCGGTGACGACCAGACGATCCAGTGGGGGTCGGTGCGGTATTCGACCCCGGATGGGCAGCAGGGCCGCAAGGTGTGGTGCCGGGTCGCCGGGGAGGAGCTGGTGATCACGAGCCGAACCCCGTTGGGGCTGGCCGAGATCGCCCGCCATCAACTGTCGACGCCTGGAAATCCGCGCATCCTCGACGAGCACTATCCGCACCACCAAGGCGGAGATCTGCCGCGGGTGCGGAAGCTGCGGCCGCGCACTGCCACCGAGATCGCGTTCCTCGACTTCGGGGAAGGCGCTCGACGGTGGCTCACCGAAGCGCCCGCCTCTGGGGTGTCGCGGATCCGGGCGAAGATGACCCGCGCGCTGGAACTGGCGGCGATGACCGGACCGGACGCGGTCGAGGAAGCCCTCGGTGTCGCCGCGGTCGCCGGCCGGTTCGACGACGGTGACGTCGCCGCGATCCTCGACCATTTGGCGAATTTCCCGGCCGTCGACGATCTAGTGCGCGCCGACGAAGCGCACTCGGTGCAACCGGCAACCGCTGGTTGGGGGAGGTTCGGCGCATGAGTCACCCGAAAGCGCCGGCGCTGCCCGACGAGCTGGATGTCATCTGCCGCCGGATGCGGTTGCCGTATCTGCGCAAGGCCGCACCCGATGTCCTCGCGACCGCTCGAGCGCAGCGCTG
This sequence comes from Nocardia wallacei, assembly GCF_014466955.1. Classification (NCBI taxonomy): domain Bacteria; kingdom Bacillati; phylum Actinomycetota; class Actinomycetes; order Mycobacteriales; family Nocardiaceae; genus Nocardia; species Nocardia wallacei. The sequence goes on from NZ_AP023396.1 coordinate 4,577,341, forward strand.
GGATCCCACCGAGGTGGTGCGGGTGCTGCTGGCCGAGGAGGTCACCAGCCGCAATTCCGCGACCCGCCGGCAGCGCCGCAAACGCGCGAATTTCCCCACCGGCAAGACGTTTTCGTCGTGGCTGCCCGAGGAATCCACTATCCCCGAACCCACCCAGAACGCGCTCTCGACACTGGAATGGGTTGGGCGCCACGAGAATCTGGTGGTCGCCGGAGCCTCCGGCACGGGCAAGAGCCACTTCGTCGAAGCCCTCGCTCACTCGGCGATCGAGAAGGATCTGCGGGTCTCGTGGTTCACCCTGGAATCCCTCGCCGTCACGATCGGCAAGGCCAAAGTCGACGGATCGATCGCCCGCGCGGTCGCCCGCATCTGCTCCTGCGACCTGATCGTCTGCGACGACATCGGCATGCTGCCCATCGGCCAGGACGCCGCCGAAGCGTTCTACCGCGTGATAGACGCCGCATACGAACGGCGTTCCATCGCAGTGACCAGCAACATTCATCCGTCCGGATCCGACACCATCATGCCCAAAACTCTGGCCACTGCGGCCGTGGATCGCCTATTGCACCACGCTCATCTGGTCCAAACCAAAGGCGACTCTCACCGGCTCGCCGAGGCGCTCGCAGGCGAAGGGGTGACGCCCTTGACCTGACCGAAACACCGGCGAGATGGTCACGTGAGATCGGTCCGACGGCGGCTGATCTTCGCGATGGCCTGCACGGCATCACCTCCCGGACAGTGGATTTCGGCTTGCCCGTGATCTGCTGCCTCGGCGCCGGATCCGAACAACGGCACCGGCGACCGATACTCGACCGCAGCCTGGAAGGTGGCCTCGCTCAGGCGGCCCCGGATCAGGGCCACACGCAACCCCAGCAGCTCGGAGCCGTGGCAGCCGACCCACCCGGCACACAACCGCCGGACGTCGCTGTCGGCATCGGTCTGGTGGCATTGGAACAACCGAGGCGGCTGGAAAGCCATGTCGAGGTCGTAGGAGCGAAGCTTCTCGTACTCCTCAACATGCCAGACCCCACTGGGAACATCGCGCCGATACGGGCAAGAACTACACGGCCGCGGCGCCGGTGGACCGATCTCATCGACAGAACCCGCAGCATCAGCAGCAGCGACATCAACATCGGGAGTCTCGGACACAATCACCACAATGCACCCGGCCTGGCACCGAGCTCAACCCCAACCCACCGATGACCATCCACCCGGAGATCTCATGACCACCGATCCGGCGAAATCGTGTCCGCCACACCGGAGCCGAACCGACCGCCTACCCGGCATTCACGATGACCGTTGACAGTACGGAGCACTGCAGGACGAACGGTTCCGCAAATCCCCCCTCGGCACGCCTTGTCGGGCGTTCACCCTGCCGAAGTCTTGCCTACGGGACCATTGCTGGTAGGTAGACATATCACCAGTTGTCGAATTGTCGCCTACGGGCGGCGTGTGGTGGCGAGGGCGGCGAGAGTGGCCAGGGTGAGGACGAGGGTCATCACGGCGGCCATGGGTGTGGGGGTGTGGGTTCCGAACAGTCCGACGATCGGGGAGGCGGCGGCGCCGAGGAGGAATTGTCCGCCGCCGAGGAGGGCGGAGGTGGCGCCGGGAGCGGTGCGGCCGCGTTGCTGGGCGATGGTGACCACGGCGGGGAAGAAGACACCGAATGCGGTGAGTGACAACAGAAGACATCCCCAGGTGACGGCCAAAGGGCTGCCGACGGTGATGGAGACGAGGAACAGCAGAGCCGCTCCGGTCGCTGCGACTGCGGTGCTGGCGACGAGCAGTGTTTCCGGTGGCCGGTGTCGGGCCAGGCGCCCGTAGGCGAGGCTGCCGAGCATGTTGCCGATGGCGTTGACGCCGTAGACGAGGCTCGCCGCGGCGGGGGTGAGGCGGTAGATGTCCTGGAATATGAAGGTCGTACCGGCGATATAGGCGAAAACCGCTGCGCCGCCGAATGATAACGCCAGCACGGGGGCCACGACGGCACGGCGGGTGGCCAGGGTGGCGATCGCGCGCAGCCCGCCGGTGACGCCGCCGGAGAGCCGGGCCTGCGGTGGGTGCGATTCGGGAATCCACCGCCAGACGCCGAGGACGAGAAGCAGCCCGAAGGTGGCGAGTACCGCGAAGACACCGCGCCACGGCAGGACGAGCAGCAGGGTGCCGCCGGCCATGGGCGCGAGGACCGGTGCGGCGGCGGTGATGGCACCGAGGCGGGAGTACATCGCGGCGATGTCGTGGTCGTCGAACAGGTCGGCGACGACGGCGCGGGCGACGACGATCCCGGCCGCGCCGCTGACACCCTGCCCGAACCGTGCCACGTCGAGGACCGCGATGGTCGGTGCCAGCGCGCAGGCTGCGGACAGGGCGGTGAATCCGGCGGTTCCCGTCAGCAGGACGGGGCGTCGTCCGACCGCGTCGGAGAGTGGTCCGAGGATCAGTTGGCCGACGATGATTCCCGCCAGAAAGCCTGTCAGCGACAGCTGCGCACCGGAGGCGTCGGTGCCCAGCGAGGTGGCCAGGTCCGGCAGGCCGGGCACGTACATATCGGTGGCCAGCGGCGCCGCGCCGCTGAGCCCGGCAAGCACCAGTAGCAGTCGAATACATTGTCCCGCAGCTTGTTTCGACCTCGAGGTCTGTGCCCCGGTCATAGTGCCGGTGCTGCGCCGTCGTCCCGGGACGGGGACCGGGTGCCGGTGGGGATGTCGGTGTCGGCGAGGTCGCGCAGCAGTCCGGCGGCGATGGCGAGAACGCCGCGTTCGGCGTCGCTGAGGGTGTGCCGCAACGCGGCGGCCAGCCAGGCGTTGCCGTCACGCACGTGTTCGCGCAGGGCCTCGTGTCCCGCTTCGGTGATGGCGATGTCCTGCCGCCTGGCGTCGGAGTCGTTGCGGGAGCGGCGGATTCGGCCGAGGTCGTCGAGCTCGTTGAGGACGCGGGTCAGCGATTGCACCTGCAGTCCCTCGATCGCGGCCAGTTTCGACGCCGTGAGGGGGCCCCTGTGCGTAAGGTTCGCCAGTACCGACGCGGCCAGCCGGGTCAACGGTCTCCCGCTGCCGGGCTGCTCCGCCCGCAGCCGCGATGACAGTCGCGATACCGCCCACCGCACCGACTCGGCCAACCGCAGATCCTCGGCGGCCCGCTGGTCCTCGACATTCACATTTACAAGTTAAGTCTTACTATTTCCGTGAGTCAACCCCCTCGATTGGAAAACTTAGACACGCTTATGCTTAGCAATTTGAGCCGTGGTGGGTCGCGGCTTCCGGTCCGCAGCATGGTCTCGCGCAGGCCCGGTAGCCGGTTGCCGGAAGATGTGGTCGAGGTGGTCGTGGAGCACGGCGAGGGCGTAGTCGGTGGTGCGGTGGCCGGCCAGGACGCTGGTGCCGAGGCCGTTGACCATCATCACCAGCCGTGTCGCCTCGAAGTGCGGGTTGATACCGGGAGCGAGGGTGTCGTGGTCGCGGGCGCGAGTGAGCGCGTCGGCGAGTTGGTGTTCGAGGCGGTCGATGCCGGCGGCGAACGGCTGCGCGGCGAGTTCGGGGTCGGTGCGGGCGAGCATCGCGTAGGAGGTACCGACGAGGTGGAACACACGGCTGGGCTCGTCGGTAGGTAGGGCTTCGGCGAGGAACGTTTCCACGAATGCTCGCGGGGGCGGGGGATCGGGCAGCCCGCGCAGGCGATCGGCCCACCGCTGCCGGGACTGCTGTTCGAGGTGCTGCAGTGCGCCGATCAGCAGGCCGTTCTTGGTCTCGAAGTAGTACTGCACCAAACGAAGTGACACTCCGGCCGCGGTGGCGACCGATCGCATCGATACCGCGTGCAGACCGTCGCGGGCGGCGACGCGGATCAGCGCATCGGCGATCTGCGCGCGGCGCGCAGTGTGGTCGGCAGTCCTCGGCACCTCAACTCGCCTCTCCGCTCACGATTCTGGTACAAGTGTATACGATACATCTGTATCACTATTGGCGGGAGGTAGCCGATGGCGACCACGGATCCGGCGACCGCAGAGCGTGCGGGCACCGCCGGGCTGGGTGCGCTGCTTGCGGTGGTGTGTGCGGCGCAGTTCATGGTGGTGCTGGACGTGTCGGTGGTGAATGTGGCGCTGCCGTCGATCCGGGACGGCCTGGGGTTCACCGCGACCGGGCTGCAGTGGGTGGTCAACGCCTACGCGCTGACCTTCGCCGGATTGCTACTGCTCGGCGGCAGGTTGGCGGACCTGTTCGGGCGCCGCCGCGTGTTCCTGGCCGGGCTCGGGGTGTTCACCGCGGCGAGTCTGGCCGGGGGTCTCGCGACTTCCGCGGGGGTCCTGGTGGTGGCTCGCGTCGCGCAAGGGGTGGGGGCGGCGGTGCTGGCACCGGCGACGTTGACGATCCTGACCACCTCGGCCGGTGCGGGGCCGCGGCGGACCCGGGCGCTGGCGGCGTGGACCGCGGTCGGTCTGGCCGGGGGTACGGCAGGCAATCTGCTCGGCGGTGTGCTGACGGAGTTCCTGTCGTGGCGGTCGACACTGCTGATCAACGTTCCGGTCGGTGTGCTCGCCGCGGCGGCGGCATTGCGGGTCCTTCCCCGTGATCGGTTGCGCGACAACGGCGGCCGCGTCGATGTGACCGGTGCAGTGCTGGCCACCGCCGGGCTCGGCGTGCTCGCGTTCGGTGTGGCACAGGCCGCGGCCGCCGGCTGGTCGGCGCCGTGGACGCTGGGCGGGATCGGCGTCGGGCTGGCCCTGCTGGCCGGGTTCGCGGTGGTGGAGACGCGCGTGCCGGTGCCGCTGATTCCGTTGCGGCTGTTGCGCATTCGATCGGTCGGGGTGGGGAACGCGATGTTGCTGCTGGCGGGGGCGTGCCTGAACCCGATGTGGTACTTCCTCACCCTGGGCATGCAGAACGTCCTCGGCTACACCCCGCTGCAGACCGGGCTGGCGTTCCTGCCCCACACCCTGGTCACCATCCTGGTCGCCACCCAGGCCACACCGTGGCTGATGCGCCACCTCGACACCCGGCTGGTGATCGCGGCCGGAAGCCTGCTCGCCGCGGCCGGGTTCTGGTGGCAGAGCCGCCTCGACCCCGGTACCGGGTATGTCTCCGGAATCCTCTGCCCCGCTGTGGCTTTCAGTGTCGGTAGCGGAATGCTCAACACTCCCGTCACGACCGCGGTCACCTCCGGCGTCGACCCCGGCGAGGCGGGTGCGGCGGCCGGGCTGATGAACACGACCAAACAGATCGGCGGCGGCCTCGGCCTCGCCGCCCTGGTCACCCTCGCCGCCCCCACCGACTCCGGAATCGCGGCGACCGCCCACGCCTACGGACACGCGTTCGTGGCGATGGCCGCGGCCATGCTCGCGGTCACCGCGCTGGCATGGCTGCTACCCGCCCACCGCGACCGTGCCTAACCCCGTCCCGCGCAGATCTTTTCGGGTCGTTGTTCACCGTTGGGCGTGGACCGCGAGCAGATCGGTGAATTCCTCGGCGTAGGCGAGCTGGCGGGCCAGCGTCGCGCATCGGTCGCGGGCGTGGGCGTGCATATCGTCGACGAAGCCGCGGGCCTCGTTGCGACGACCGGCTGGGGCGTCCGGATCGGCGAGTGTGTCGAGGGAGTCGAGGAGCTGTTTCATTTCGGCGAGGGTGAATCCGAGGGGTTTCATGCGGCGGATCACCAGCAGCCGGTCGACGTCGGTGTCGGTGTAGAGGCGAAACCCGCCCGCCGACCGTGCCGACGGCTGCACGAGTCCGACCTCGTCGTAGTGGCGGATCGTCTTGAGCGACAATTCGGTTCGCTCGGCGGCCTGACCGATCTGCAGAAACCCGCCGTCTGGCGTGTCCATCAGTGGGTGCCGGCGAGGTGGCCCGACAGCCGGTCGTGTCGTTCCTCGGATGCCGGGTTGAGGCCGATGATCTCTACGGTCTTGCCCTTGGCGGCGTACTTGGTGGTGATGGCGTCGAACGCGGCGACGGTGGAGGCGTCCCAGATGTGGGTGTCGGACATGTCGATCACGATATGCGCCGGGTCGCCGGTGTAGTCGAACTGGTACACGAGGTCGTTGCTGGAGGCGAAGAACAACTCCCCGCGCACCTTGTACACCCGGGTCCCGGGCTCGTTCCGGCCTTCGGAGGCAACGGGTTCGGGGACCGTGGTGACTTCGGTGAAATGGGCGACCCGGTGGGCGAAGGCGATCATGGCGGTGAGCACGCCGACGACGACGCCGATGGCGAGGTTGTGGGTGGCGACGGTGACCACGACGGTGACGGCCATGACGGTGGTTTCGGCGATCGGCATGCGCCGCAACGTCTTCGGTGCTATCGAATGCCAGTCGAAGGTGCCCACCGAGACCATGATCATGACTGCGACCAGGGCGGCCATCGGGATCTTCGCGACCAGTCCGCCGAGCCCAACGACGAGGATCAGCAGGAACACTCCGGCCAGGAAGGTCGAGATCCGGGTGCGGGCGCCGGACACCTTCACATTGATCATGGTCTGGCCGATCATCGCGCAGCCACCCATACCGCCGGAGAACCCCGTGACGATGTTGGCGACACCTTGTCCCCAGCCCTCGCGGGTCTTGTCGGAGTGGGTATCGGTGATGTCATCGACCAGTTTCGCGGTCATCAGCGACTCCATCAATCCGACCAGAGCCATCGCCAGCGCGAACGGAGCAATGGTCTGCAAGGTGTCAAGGGTCCACGGAATGTGCGGCACCAGGAGCGAGGGCAGGCTCGACGGCAGCTCACCCTCGTCACCCACGTTCGGCACGTCGAGGCCGAACAGCAGAGCAGCCGCGGTGAGGGCGACGATGGCGACCAGTGGTGCCGGGACCACGGTCGTGATCTTGGGGAGGAACACGATGATCACCAGCGCGGCGGCGACCAGCGGGTACACCAGCCACGGCACGCCGAGCAGGTGCGGCAGCTGTGCGGTGAAGATCAGGATTGCCAGCGCGTTGACGAATCCGACCATCACACTGCGGGGCACGAACCGCATCAGCTTCGCGACGCCGACGACGCTCAGCACGATCTGGAACACCCCGGCCAGGATCACGGTGGCGATCAGGTAGTCGAGGCCGTGCTCACGCACCACCGGAGCAATGACGAGGGCGACCGCGCCGGTCGCGGCAGAGATCATGGCTCGGCGGCCACCGGTGACGGCGATGGTGACCGCCATGGTGAACGACGCGAACAATCCGACCCGCGGATCCACCCCGGCGATGATCGAGAACGAGATCGCCTCGGGAATCAACGCCAGCGCCACCACCAGCCCGGCCAACGCTTCCACCCGCAACCGCCTGGGGTCGCGCATTGCAGCGAGCACGGACCCGCTGTCGCGCTCCGGTCGAGTCGTCGACACCATCGGAACTCCACTTCGTTGATCACCGCGCACGCGGACGCGACCGGCCGAGGTAACAACACGCACCGGTGAAAGGGCAAGGGACACAAGCGAGCGGCTCGACGCGGCACGAGAGATGGGATTTCGTCCCGGCGGCATTGCCGGGAGTGTCGAGGTTGGCAATCGCTCAGCGACTGAAACTCTACCCTCACGGGAGGGTAGGGTTGCAATCTGGGAGACTCGATTGGTGGCGCACATCTCACCGCAGGAACGCAACGACATCGGTGCCATTCCGGCCTGCCACTCGGTCCGGGACGCGCTTGGCACGGAACCGCTGTGGACGGGTGTGGCGCTGAAATCGGTTCGGGCAAGGGTATGTGGTTCGAGGATAACGATCATGACCGATACTCAGCCAGCGGCGGGAGCGTCGTTCTATCACGTGTGTTTCGCGGTGCCCGATCTCGAGGCGGCCACGACGGATCTGTCCCGGGCGACCGGCTGCCGGTGGCGCATCCCTGGGACGGCCACCTCGGGGGAGCCTCGTTCACGACCACCTTCACTACCACCGGCCCGCCCCATATCGAACTCGTCTCCGCTACCGTCGGACCCTGGGCCACCTCCACCGGTGCCCGGTTCGATCACCTTGGCTACTGGACCAGTTCGATCGACGCCGCATCGGCCCGGCTGTCCAGCCACGGATTCGCCGAGGAGTTCTCGGCTGCCCGATCGGGCGGCCGTTCATCGGGCACCGCCTCGACAGCATCGGCGCCCGAATCGAAATGTTCGACATCGCCGCCCAGCCGTACTTCCTCGACGCTGTCAGCGGCACCCAGGCGATGCCCGCACTCGACGAGGAGACCTTGTGAACGCCACCGCCCACCAGCAGGTACCGGCACCGACCGACCCGATCGCGATGTTCGGACTGTGGCGGGTCGGCACCCCCGACCGGCAGACCGCGGCCATCGACGCCATCGCCACCGCATGGCAGGCACGCCCATGGCCCGGCGAAGGCTTGTCGTCGTATGCGGTACTCGCTGGTGACGACGGTGACACGCTGCTGCATTACTCCCAAACGCCGCGCCTGGACGCGCCCGTCCGCCAGGATCTGACCTGGAAGTCCGACGTCGACGCCGCGGTGCCGGGGATCAACAGGCTCGGTGTCACCGCGTGTCACCTGCGGCAAAGCACCCCGGCCCACGCCGGCCTCGACGATGTCGGCTGCCTCGTGCTGGTGACCCGCGTCTTCGACGGCCCCGACCTCGAACGAGCCGAACGGCTGGTGCACACCATGTTCGCCGCCGGTGCGAAAACCCCACCGGCGGAAGGGATGATCAGCGCGCACTTCTATGTCAGCCTCGACGGCACCGAAGTGTTCAACTACGCGCTGTGGACCTCCGCCGCCGCCCACCAGACCGCCATCGACAACGTGCCGAAACCGCTCGCCGACAGCGAGGAATGGCAGCACGCCCACGCCTGGCCGGGACTGCTCACCACCAGCTTCCAACGCTTCCGGCCCCGGCTGCTGATGGAATCACCGGCGTCGACCCCATCGAGGTGAGCTGCTCTACACCAGTTCCAGGCCGCCGTCGACGGTGATGATCTGACCGGTGATCCATGAGGCGGCCGGGTCGCTGAGGTGGAGCACCCATTCGGCGATCTCGGCGGGGATGCCGCGGCGCCGCAACGGGATTCGCTCGGTTTCCTCGCGTTTGATCTGCTCCACCAACTCGTCGGTGAGCCCGGCCGCGGACAGGGCCTCGCTCTCGGTCGGGCCGGGCGCCACGGCGTTGACCCGCACACCCTCGGTGGCGAGCTCGAGCGCCCAGCTGCGGGTCAGCTGCTCCAAGGCCGCCTTGCTGGCGGAATAGTGCGCCGCCCCGGGAATCGGCCGGTGCCCATAGGTGCTCGACACGTTGACGATGCTGCCCCCGGTCGCGCGCAGGTGCGGCAGCGCCGCGGCGGCGAGCAGGCTCGGGGCAACGACGTTGAGCGCGAACAGATCCACCACACGCTCACCGGTCACCTCGGCCAATGGCATCAGCGTGGTCGCGCCCGCGTTGTTGACCAGCACATCCACCCGGCCCCACCGCGCAACCGCGGCATCGATGACCGTGCCGGCAGAGTTCTCGCGGCGCAGGTCGTGCGCTGCGATGTCGATATTCGGGTGTTCGGCCGCGGCCTGTTCCAGCGGGGCCTGCCGTCGGCCGACACTGAGCACCCGGGCGCCGGATCGGGCGAACGCGAGGGCGGTGGCGCGGCCGATCCCCGTGCCCGCTCCCGTGACGATCACGATCCGGTCGTCGAAGCGACCCATCCGGCACCACCTAACGTTCGATGATCGTAGAACATCGAACGTTAGCATGTCGGGTATGCGCGAACCCCAGCATCCGTCGGTTTCCGACATCGAGTTGACGGCCGTTCTCGCCGCATTGAGCGACCCGATCCGGGTCGGGCTCGCTCGGCAGCTGGCCGACGGCGCCGAGCGCGGCTGGGGCGAGCTGCGGGCTCCGGTTGCGAAATCCACACTGAGCCACCATCTTCGCGTTCTGCGCGACGCCGGGGTCACCCGCACCCGGCAGGAGGGCACTCGCTGCTTCGTCATGCTCCGCCGCCGCGACCTCGACAGGCGATTTCCCGGCTTGCTCGACGCTGTCCTCGACGCGGCCGTGCGCGACGACATCGGGCATGACGTCGGACTCGCCGAACCGAGCCAGCGGGCGGGGTCGTGATCGGCTCGCTCGGCACCTCCGGCGCGCGATAACTCGAATCCTCGACCACAAGATCGTGCCCGCGGCTGTCCTGTTGGGCTTAGGTGGTTGGCCGGTCATGGGCGGCGAGTGCACACGGAATCCGCAAGTCCTGCTTCCGTATTCGATGTGTTCGCCGCGGTGAGGCTGTCGGCAGTCACCCGGGCTGCCCGGTGCCCGGGTTCGGGCGGGTGTCGGGGGCAGGGCAGTCGTCGGGAGGTGTGTCGCGGAGCCGGGTGATGGCGGTCTCGATGACGGTGAGGAAGGTCTGTAGGTCTGTGGCGGGTGTGTCGCCGAACAGTGCGGCGGCCATCTCATCTCGTTCGTTGCGCAGGGTGGTGGTGAAGGTGTGGCCGTGGTCGGTGAGTGTGACGAGCAGGGCGCGGCGGTCGGTGGGGTGTGGCCGGCGGGTGACGTAGCCGTCGTCGGTGAGGCTGTCGACGAGTCCGGTGATGTTGCGGGGGGTGACGGCGAGTAGGTCGGCGAGGGCGCGTTGCGTCATGGGCCCGTGGTGGTGGAGGGCCCACAGGAGCCGGGCGCGGGCTTGGGTGAGGTCGCGGTCGGCCATGCCGCGTTCCATCATCGCGCCGAGTAGTTCGGTGAGTTGGAACAGCCGGTCCGCCGCGGTGCTGGCTGGGCCGGCCTCGCCAGGTATATCGTGAAGTGACTTCACTATGCATCCACCTCCTTATTGTCAGCGTAGCGGGGTGGGTTTCGAGTTCGGAAGGCGGTGGCGGTCATGCCACAGCAGGTGAGACGTCGGCCGGTGTTCGCCCGGGTGTATGCCGGGTTGTTCGAGCCGGGGCCGGAACGGGCGGGGGTGGCCGAGCATCGGGGCCGGTTGCTGGCGGGATTGTCCGGGCGGGTGGTGGAGGTCGGTGCGGGGCACGGCCCGAACTTCGGCTTCTACCCGAGGGAGGTGACGCAGGTGGTGGCGGTGGAGCCCGAGCCAGTGTTGCGGGCACGCGCCGTGCGGGCGGCCGAGGCGGCGCCAGTGGAGGTGATCGACGGTGCGGCGGAACAGCTTGCGTTCGGCGACGGGGAATTCGACGCGGCGGTGGCGTGTATGACGTTGTGCTCGGTGACCGATCCGTCGGTGGCGCTGGCGGAGATGGCGCGGGTGGTGAAACCTGGTGGGCGGCTGCGGTTTTTCGAGCATGTCCGGCCGGAGTCGCCGCGGATGCGGCGGGTGCAGCGGGTGGTGGACGCGACGGTGTGGCCGCTGCTGATGAGTGGCTGTCACACCGGCCGCGATCTTCTGTCCGCGCTCGGCGCGGCCGGGTTCACTGTCACCGAGGTGGACCGTTTCCGGTTCCCCGACACCGCGTTTCCGTCACCGGCGGCCGAGCATGTCCTCGGCACCGCGGTGCTCACCTCGCGCGGCGAGGGTCTGCGATGACCGGCGGCGCGGGCGCCACCGCGGATTCAGTGTCCGAGGACGGTGCGGGTGCCGCGGAGGCGTCGGTGCGGTTGCTCGAGCGGATGGCTACCCGGCTCGGCGGAATAACCTCGGCGGCAACGGCATTCGGTACACCGATCATCTCCGAGGGGCTGACGGTGGTGCCGGTGGCGCGAGCAGGTTTCGGGTTCGGCGGCGGCGCGGGCCGGGAGGTGCGTACGGACGGGACCGGCGAGGGCGGCGGAGGTGGCGGCGGGGTGGATGTCCGGCCGCTGGGTTACCTCGAAATCCGTTCCGGCACCGTGCGGTATCGGCCGATCCGCGATCCGTGGCGCGACGTCGCGATCCCGCTCACGTCGCTGGTGCTGGCCACCGCGGCACCCAAGCTGCTCCGCGGCATCGCGCGGCTACGCCATGGTCGACGGCGGTGAGCGGCGGGCTCGGCCGTCGTGCGCCGTTGCAGCGTCGGTGAGCGTCGTGACGGCCGTGGTGAGGTCGTCGGGTGCGCTCCAGCGGCCAGGGACAGCCGTAGTGCCGCGAGGGCACGCTGATCGGTGAAGCCCATCGCGGTCAGCACTGGTGAGGGTGTGTGGGTGCCGCTGCGGCAGGCCGACCCGGTCGATGCCGCGAGCTGCGGTGCGGCAGTCAGGCTTTCGTGCCCGAGCGTGTCGTCGATGCTGATGTTCAGCGTGTTCGGCAGGCGCGCAGCGGCCGGGCCGTTGAGGTGCACACGGCCGGGCAGGGCCTCGGCCAGCCACCGGTGCAGGTCGTCGCGCAGGCGCCTGCTCCGATCGGCGGAACCGGAAGCGAGGTCGGCGGCGGCACCGAGGGCGACGGCCAGGGCGACGTTCTCGGTGCCGGCGCGCAGCCCGTGCTCTTGGCCGCCGCCGTAGACCACCGGCTCCAGCACGACACCGCCGCGCACATACAGCGCGCCGATCCCCTTGGGCGCGTACATCTTGTGTCCCACGACAGTGAGCAGGTCGACTCCCAGCGCCTGCACGTCGAGAGGCATCTTCCCGGCGGCCTGGGCCGCGTCGCAGTGAAACACCGCATCGTGCCGGTGAGCGATCGCGGCGAGTTCCGAGATGGGTTGCAGGGCACCGGTTTCGTTGTTGGCCGCCATCACCGACACCAGCACCGTCTCGTCATCGACGACGGCGGCGAGCGTGGCGGGGTCGACGAGGCCATCCGAGTCGACCGGCAGCAGTGTCACGCGGGCGCCGTGTGGTCGTTCGAGGGCCCGGCAGGTGTGCAGCACGGCGGGCTGCTCGCTGACCTGGGTGACGATGTGCGGGCGCGCCGACCGCGAGGCGAGGGCGGCGCCGCGCAGGGCGAGCAGGTTCGCCTCCGACCCGGACGCGGTGGACACCACCTCCTCGGCGGTGGCGCCGATGAGGGCCGCGACCTGAGCACGGGAGCGCGCCAGGGCGGTGCGCGGGGTGTCGGCGTAGCGGTGGCTGCTGGAGGGGTTGCCGAAGTCGTGGTGCAGATAGGGCAGCAGCGCGTCCACGACCCGGCGGTCGACCGGGGTGGTGGCGTTGTACTCCAGATACACCGGCCCGTCGGCCAGCGCGGCCGGGATCGGGGCCTGGCGGGTCATGCCGGGACCGCGGTATCGGTGGGAAGCTCGGCGAGGCGCCATTCGAGCATGCCGTCGTGCAGGCGGACCGCGCGGCGACCACGCTCGGTGAGCAGCCGCACCGCGTCGTAGGCGAGCACGCAGTATTCGCCGCGGCAGTACACCACGATCTCGGCGTCGCCGGGCAACTCGCCGATCCGCTCGGCCAGCTCGCCCACCGGAATGCTGACCGCGCCCGGGATGTGCCCGGCCCGGTACTCCTCGACCGGCCGCACATCCAGCACCAGCACCTCCCCGGCAGCGGCACGCCGCAGCAGCTCCTCGCGAGTCAGCTCCTCGCCACCACCAGGCCCGAGGTAGGCGTCGCGCGCCGGGGCCACGGCAGCCTGGTGCGTGTCGGCGACCTTGCGCAGCAGCGCGAACAGCTGCGCCACATCGTCGCCCGCGAGGCGGTAGTGAATGCGGACCCCGTCGCGGCGGGTGGCGACGAATCCCGCCTGCTTCAGCGTCTGCAGATGCGCCGACGCGGTCGTCAGGTTCAACCCGGCAGCGGTCGCCAGCGCCTCCACCGTCCGCTCGCCCTGCGCCAGCAGATCCAGCAATTCGAGACGCTTCCCGCTGGCCAGCGCCTTCCCGCTGGCCGCGAACGCCTCGTACAGCGCCGCCTTCGCCGACGGTGTCACACCCATCAGATCCTCCAATCATCCGTGGAATACCGTACACCGGTTGCTTCTCCAAGGTTCCATGGAATAGTCTCTAACTCCGTTATTCCATGGTTTATTGGAATAATGCGGTGGCCTGCTCGGGCCGACGACACACAGGAGCAACCGATGCCGACCGATTTCACGCTCGTCCCCGTCATCGACGAGGGGCTGGGCAACTCGACCTACCTGCTCGACCTCGGCGACGGCCGGGCCATGGTGCTCGATCCCGAACGCGACGTCCGCGCAGTCCGCGCCGAAGCCCAGCGGCGCAACCTGCGCATCGCCTACGCGATCGAGACCCACATGCATGCCGACTTCATCTCCGGCGTGCGGGAACTCGCCGACACCGACGGCGCGACGGTGCTGGCCCCCGAGGTCGGACCACGCGGCTTCGAGGTCACCGGCATGAGCGACGGCGACACGGTCGAGCTGGGCCGATTCCGGCTGCAAGCGTTGTTCACGCCGGGGCACTCGCCGGAGCATCTGTCGTACCTGCTGCACGACGGCGACCGGTTGCTGGGCGTGTTCACCGGCGGGTCGTTGATGGTCGGCACCGCCGGGCGCACCGACCTGGTCAGCCCCGACCAGACCGTGCCACTGGCCCGCGCCCAGTACCACTCGCTGCAGCGGCTGATGGAGCTGCCCGACGACACCCCCGTCTGGCCCACTCATGGCGCCGGATCGTTCTGCTCCGCCGCCCCCGACGGCGAGCGCGTCAGCACCATCGGCCGCGAGCGCGACACCAATCCACTACTGCAGGTCGCCGGGGAAGACGAGTTCGTCGCCGCGCTGCTCGGCTCGCTCGGCAGCTTCCCCGGCTACTTCCTGCGCCTGGGCGAGATCAACCACACCGGCCCCGCCGTCCTCGGCGCCACCCCGGCACTCGCACCTCTGACCACCGCCGACGTACAGGACCTGATCGCCGACGGCGCGCAGGTCGTCGACGTGCGCGCCGCCGCGGCCTTCGCCGGCGGGCACATCCCCGGCGCCCTGTCGATCACACTGCGGCCGGTGTTCGCGACCTGGCTGGGCTGGCTGGCCGACCCCGCCCGGCCCGTCGTCATCGTCCGCGACCCACACCAGAATCCCGACGACATCGCCTGGGAGGCAGCCAAAGTCGGCTTCGACACCCTCGCCGGAGAACTACACGGCGGCATGCCCGCCTGGACCGGGCCACACGACGCCGACACCACCACCCTGCTCAACGCCGACCGCCTCGCGACCCAGGCGGGCGCGGTGCTCGACGTCCGCCAGCACAGCGAATACACCGCCGGGCACGTGCCCGCCGCGCGCAACATCGAACTCGGCACCCTCACCGCTCACCTGGATCAGGTGCCCGAGGGACCGGTCGTGGTGATGTGCGGGCACGGCGAACGCGCCATGACCGCCGCCAGCATCCTCGCCCGCACCGGACGCACCGACATCGCGGTGCTCGACGGCGGCGCCGCGGACTACGCGCACGCCACCGGCGATGCCTTGCAGGTGGGGGCGTGAGCGTGGGCACCGGCGCCCGGCCGCCGGTGCTCGGCCTGCAGGAGAACGCCGCCCAATTCACGCTGCTCGTCGCGGTCAACGCGCTGGTCGGCGGCATGGTCGGCCAGCAGCAAACCGTACTGCCGCTGCTCGCGGACTCGGTGTTCGAGCTCACCGGCTACACCTTCATCTTCACCTACGTCGCCGCCTTCGGGATCACCAAAGCCGCCGCGAACTACCTCGCCGGAACCTTCTCCGACCGATACGGCCGCAAACCGGTACTCCTCGTCGGCTGGCTGTTCGCCGCCCCGGTGCCGGTGATGCTCATCGCCGCACCCAACTGGTGGTGGGTCGTGGCCGCCAACATCCTGCTCGGCATCAACCAGGGCCTGACCTGGTCCACCACCGTCGTCATGAAAATCGACCTCGTCGGCCCCGCCCGCCGCGGGCTGGCCATGGGCCTCAACGAAGCCGCCGGATACGGCGCCGTCGCCATCAGCTCCCTGCTCGCCGGATACCTCGCCGAACACCACGGACTCCGCCCGGCACCATTCCTGCTCGGCCTCGCCTACACCGCCCTCGCCCTCGCCCTGTCCGGGATCTTCATCAGCGAAACCCGCGACCACGCCCGGCTCGAAGCCGCACACCACACACCCCGCGCCGACGGCCGCCACGACCACCTGCACGCCGACCTCACCAACCGCCAAATCCTCTGGCACACCAGCCTCAAAGAACCCGCCCTGTCCTCGGCCAGCCACGCCGGCCTGGTCAACAACCTCAACTTCGGCCTGTCCTGGGGCCTGTTCCCCCTGCTGTTCGCCACCGCCGACCTCACCACCGGCCAAATCGGACTACTATTCGCGCTCTACCCCGGCGTGTGGGGCGCCGGGCAACTCGTCACCGGCGGCCTGTCCGACCACCTCGGACGCAAACACCTCATCGTCGGCGGCATGGCCCTCCAGGCCATGGCGCTCGCAGTCATCGCCTACTCCAGCGAATTCGCCGGATGGGCCACCGGCGCCGTCCTGCTCGGCGCCGGAACCGCAATGGTCTACCCCACCCTGCTCGCGGTCATCGGCGACGTCGCCCACCCCCACTGGCGCGGCCGCGCCGTCGGCATCTACCGGGTCTGGCGCGACCTCGGCTACGCCGCCGGCGCCATCCTCGGCGGCATCGTCGCCGACCTCCTCGGCCTGCACGCCGCCGTCTGGGCCGCCGCCACCGTCAGCGCCGCCTCCGCTCTCGCCGTCGCGATCCGCATGTACGAAACTCACTGACCGCGAAAGGCACACGCACACAAACCATTGCCTCACACCGCGCGACTAAAGGGTCACCAGAGTGGACTGAACCGCCGACAGGGATTCCGAGCAGGCCGACCACGTGAACTGTGTAAATGCTTGCGCCGCAACATAACCCGCGCCGTTGGCGTTATGGGTCACGGTGCCCGAGAGCCGCTGACCGAATCTCGGCCCGCGATTTCCGCAGCGTAGGCGGCACTCTCGATGGCAGCGAGTCGGCACCATCGGACCGCGGCCGAAACCGAGAGTCCGAGCAGATCGCTGAGAACCTTGGCGGGCACTTCTGCCGCGGTCTGCATGAGCGCGGTGTTGCGGCCGACACGGGTCGAGACACCCAGGCGGCGCAGTCGTTTCCCAACGCTGCTGGCTGAAACCTCTAGTCGATGCCGTCTGCAGGCCGTCACAAAATGGCCTGGCCGCTGAATTGGTCTGCGACCACGCCGCGACGGCAGTACCGGCCGCGCTGCTGACGGCTTGCCCCGCATCGGGCGGCCTCGAGAATCGCGATGTAGAGCCGCTGGGCAGGAGGCGACGGACGGCGAAGACGGTGGCGTCTTGCCCGCCAGTAGACGGAAACGCCGCCCCGGCTGCGCGGCGGAGGTCCGGCGACCACGTTGCCGCGCGTGACTTCTACAGAAACCCAGGTCGATGGCAGCCGCGCACCGAAGGCGTCGATGCCCAGCTGCGGCAAACCCCACTCGAACCCGTTGTCACCCGTGTCCGTTGCCGGACAGGCTGTGCCGGGTTTCGACTGGGCTTGGAGGCCGAGCCGGCAGGGACAGTGCCTGGCCGGTACTACAACCCAGCACGAACAGGGCGAGCGTTCCTCTCCATTCGCGCAAGCACACAGGGCCCACCGCGAGGATCGTCGTCATCGGTGCGGCACCGGTGAGGATGCCCAGCCGCCGCTGAGGCGCACCAGATACGCCCTTTCGCCCCGGGTGTCCGCGGTGTTCGAGACGGCGGAGATTTGCGGGACATGCGCCGAGCGAGCCGGTGTTCCCGGGGTGCCGTGCCCGGGTTCGCCGATTTGCCACGGTGCGGCTGTTTACGGCATCTTTACTGCTTGGTGTGCCGGGAAGTCTGGTCGGCGAGTCGTGCCCGTGACCTCGGGTGAGGCAGGTCGGACAGACGGAAGGCGCGCTGGGTGAACTACGGAACGATCTTGACGGAGCCGCTACGGGAGATCACGCCGGGCCCGAATCTATCCCGCTGGGCTTCGTGCTTGATCGAGGGCCGAGGCTCATCCGACGGTGGGGATGGACGTCGGCACGCAAGCCCCGGTTCGGCTTCCCGGCATCGTCATAACAGACCTGACTCGCCGCCGCGGTACGCGCGTACCCGCAGCGCAGCCGGAGCGGTCCGCGGCGGGCTACGTGCGGTACGGTTCGTCCCCGGTCGGGGCGGTGGTTGCCACCCGGCTGCCGACGGCGCTACGGGGCTACTGAAGCCGCACCGAAATCGCCGCTCCGGCGTGGTCGAGGGGTGCGGTCGGTGACGGCCTCCGCGGTCGCTGCGGTTGTCGTTTTCGCTGTGGCCTATGTGCTGATCGCCACCGAGCGAATCCACAAGACGACCGCCGCGCTCGGCGGCGCGGCGATCGTGCTGGCGTTCGGGGTCGTCGACTCGGCCGACAGTTTCTTCTCCCACGAGACCGGTATCGACTGGGACGTCATATTCCTGCTGCTCGGGATGATGATCATCGTCGGTATCCTGCGGCAGACCGGTGTTTTCGAGTTCACCGCCATCTGGGCGGCCAAGCGCGCCAAGGGTTCTCCGCTGCGGGTCATGATCCTGCTGACCCTCATCACGGCGGTGGCGTCGGCGTTCCTCGACAATGTGACCACCGTGCTGCTCATCGCGCCGGTGACGCTGCTGGTATGCGATCGACTCGAGATCAACCCCTCGCCGTTCCTGATCGCCGAGGTCCTCGCCTCCAATATCGGCGGCGCCGCCACTCTGATCGGCGACCCGCCCAACATCATCATCGGTAGTCGCGCGGGGTTGACGTTCAACGACTTCCTCGTCCACATGGCGCCATTGGTGGTCGTCGAGCTGGTGGCATTCACAGTGATCCTGCCCTTGCTGTTCCGCGGCAGCTTCTCCGTCGACCCCGCGCGGGCTGCCGATGTGATGTCGCTGAGCGAACGCGAGGCGATCCGTGATCCGCGGCTGCTGATCAAATGCGGTCTGGTGCTGGGCGGTGTGTTCGCTGGATTCATCGGGCATTCGCTGTTCCATGTCGACCCGTCGGTGGTGGCGCTGCTGGGCGCCGGTGTGCTGGTGCTGGTTTCCGGTGTGCCGCAGCGCGATTACCTGTCGGCGGTGGAGTGGGAGACGTTGCTGTTCTTCGCCGGGTTGTTCGTCATGATCGGCGCGCTGGTGAAAACGGGGGTCATCGAAGACCTGTCGCGGCTCGCGGTGGACGCGACCGGGGGGAATGCTTTGGTCGCCACGATGCTGATCCTGGTGGGGTCGGCGCTGCTGTCCGGGGTGATCGACAACATTCCCTATGTCGCGACGATGAGCCCGCTGGTCGCGGAACTGGTCGGGCAGGCCGGCCCCGGCGGTCACGTGCTGTGGTGGTCGCTGGCGGCCGGGGCCGACTTCGGTGGCAACCTCACCGCCGTCGGCGCGAGTGCCAACGTGGTGATGCTGGGTATCGCGAAACGCGCCGATACTCCGATCTCGTTCTGGGAGTTCACTCGCAAGGGTGCGATCGTCACGGCGATCACCATCGCTATCGCTGCGCCCTACCTGTGGCTGCGGTACTTCCTCTGGGGATGACGCACCCGGGTTGGTGCGGGGCATCGGCGCGCCGGGACCGGTTACCGGTGACCGTGGGCATACTGGTGCCATTCGGCGTCCAGAAGCCGGGTGTGTTGCCACCGCAACACCCGTGATAGCACTCCACAGACCAGCCCGCTAGTCACGACAGTGCCGATCAGGACGGCGATTCCGGTGCCGATGCCGGTGAGCGCGGCAGAGCGCGACGAGGCCGGTGGTGTCGTCGGTGAGTGGTCGGGCCCGATCCAGACCGTCACGAGGTCGCCGCGAGTCGCGGTGTCCGGCACCGGGGCAGTGCTGGACCCGGTGCGGCCGTCGTGGTCCCAGCGGAGGCGAGCACGCAGGCCGCCGCCTTCGGCGGGGGCCGGATCAGCGGTCACGGTAGCGGCGACAGGGGTCTTCGCCGCAGCATCGACACGGATACGCTCGGCGGAATCGGTGTAGGTGATCGTGCCGGCCGCGCCCGCGATCGGCACCGCCACCAGGCACGCCACCACCGCGAGCACGCGGACGACAGCCAAAACGCGATCCGAGGGCCGCATCAGCGGATTCGGGCTCCACGGCGCGGTCCGCCAGCAACGCACAACGATCGAGGGATACCCGGACACCTCGATCACCTCTCTCGAGCGCGAAGTCTCTCCGGCGTTCGTCGCCGCGGCTGCCGGCCACTCCGGTGAGGCACGGCGATGACAGTGTGCCTACTGTGCCGTTCACGATACCGCCGACGACCGCGATCTCACGTCGCATCGCCGTAGCGCGGCGTCGGTCACCGCCGCGGCCCGGCTCGTGGCAGATCTCCTGCGAGCAGAGGCGGGGAATACTGTGCGATCGCGCGAAGTGGAGCGCGGCAGAGCGGACGTGATAAGAGAATGGATGTGTCATGGCCACGTCCGGTTCGTCCCGCCCGGCGCCGGGTGCGCGCGGCTACCGCCCTAGCAGGGACCGGCGCAGCGCGATGACCGGCGACATCACCCACGCCGCCGCTACCGGCCGATCCGTTATCCGCCCAGCGACCACAGACCGTTCGTCGCTGCAGTACCGCGCGGATCTGGACGGGTTGCGTGGTGTCGCGATCGCGCTGGTGGTGGTGTTCCACGTCTGGTTCGGCCGGGTATCGGGCGGGGTCGATGTGTTCCTGGTACTGTCCGGGTTCTTCTTCACGGGCCTTCTGGTACGTCGCACCGACCGCACGGGTTCGGTCGGTGTGTGGTTCACCGTGCGCCGCACCGTGCGTCGGCTGCTCCCGGCATTGGTCGTCGTACTCGCCGCGGTGGTGGTCGCGGCGGTGGTGCTGCGCCCGTATACGCAATGGGCGGAGCTGGCCGCCCAGACCCTGGCATCGCTGTTCTACTACCAGAACTGGCATCTGGCGCTGACATGGTCGGACTACCTGGCCGCCGATCCGTCGGTGAGTCCGCTGCAGCATTTGTGGTCGATGGCGGTGCAAGGCCAGTACTACCTGGCAGCAACCGTGGTGGTAGCGACCCTCGCGTGGGTATGCCGCCGCGCAGGCGCCGCCCGCAGGGTGTGCCCGATGCTGGCGGTGCTGGTGGCGATAGCGGCTGCGGCGTCGTTCATCTACGCGATCTACGGCGCCGCCAACCACCAGGGCTGGAACTATTACGACAGCTACGCCCGAGCGTGGGAGTTACTCGCCGGTGCCGGACTGGCGCTGGCCGGCACGTATCTGACGCTACCGCGGCCGGCCCGCCACGTGCTGGCGTGGCTGGGCCTCGCGGGGGTCATCGGCTGTGGGTGGTTGATCCTCGACGGAGCCAATCGGTTCCCGGGGCCCAGCGCGCTGCTGCCGGTCAGCGCGTGCGCGGCGGTCATCCTGTCCGGCAACAATCTCACTCCCACCGTCCGGCCGTGACCCAACCGGCTGCTGGCCGGGAGGGTGACGCGGTGGCTCGGCGACATCGCCTACCCGCTGTATCTGTGGCACTGGCCGATCCTGATCTTCTACCTCGCCGATCGTTCCCGCCCGCACGCCGGATTCGGTGACGGCGCAGCCGTAATCGCCGCCTCCGTGCTGCTGGCGTGGGTCACCCACCGCTGGATCGAACAGCCCCTGCGACTGCGCTCCCAGCACAATACGGATCCGGGCCGAGACACCACACCGCGCCCGGCGCCGACCGGGATCGCTCGGCGAGTGGCCGGAGCCGGTGTGACGGTGCTGGCAGTGGGAGTGGTCGCGGTGACGACAGTGTGGCAAGTAGTGGTCGTCGGTCTCGGCCCACCCCAGCCGGTCGGCCCCCTGAACGCGGACCTCTATCCGGGAGCCGGGGCCCTCACCGCCGGGGCACAGGTCCCGAGGATGCCGATGCGGCCCACCGTGCTCGAGGCCGCCACGGACCTGCCGCCACCCACCATCGACGGCTGTATCGCAGACTGGGACACCCGCGATGTCGTCACCTGTACCTATGGCGACCAGACCGCCACCCGCACCCTCGCCCTGGCCGGCAACTCACATGTCGAACATTGGCTTCCAGCCCTGCAGATTCTCGCCGAGCAGTACTCGTTCCGGATCCAGGTCTACCTGAAGATGGGCTGCCCACTGACCCTCGCCGACGACGCAACCTACAAAGGCGAACCGATCCCGGACTGCCGCGACTGGTCCCGCGACGTCATCGACCGGCTCGGCACCGACAGGCCCGACTGGGTGCTGACCACCGGCACCCATCCCCGCCACGAGCACGGCGACGAAACGCCCGCCCACTACGTGGCCGTGTGGGCGGCCCTGGCTGAACGCGGTCTCAACGTCATCGCTGTTCGCGATACGCCCTGGCTGCGTCGCGACGGCGGCGTCGCCTACAAAGCCGCCGACTGCCTCGCCGCGCGGGGCAACCGCCGCAGCTGCGGCATGCCCCGCCACGACGCCCTCGACCCCATCGACCCAAGCCTCGAACCCGCCTCGCGATTCCCCAACGTGTACCCCATAGACCTCACCGACGCTGTCTGCGAACCCGACATCTGCCCCGTCGAGATCGGCAACATCCTCGTCTACCACGACGAACACCACCTCTCCGCCAGCTACTCCCGCTCCCTCGCCGCACCCCTGGCCCACCGCCTGCGACCACTGCTCGAATGATGGTAGCGCCGCCTGCGGCCCACCTCAGGACTCGACAGCGCGGGCACCCGAGCAACAGACCCCGACGTGACGCCGGTCCCGCAAACGGCGGGATCGCCTCACCCAGCGCACAACATGATCGGCGGCTACGAACTCGCAACGCACGCTGTAGTGCCGCGTCGCGCTCGCGGTAGGTGACCCTCCTGGTTCCCGACCGACCGCACGCTTGGCAGCGACAGTGAACCGTGTGACGTGCCGCAGACGGGTCCGGACAGCGTGGACTACACCGTGGTTTCCATCGAGGTCGCCGCCCGGGTCGTGCGGCGGCCGAAGTAGAGCAGTCCGACGGCGAGGGATCCGATCAGCAGTACGAGCATGCCACCGAACAGCCAGCCGACACCGAAGTTGGCGATGATCGGTATCGAGCCCGCCGTGACCAGCCCGCCGCCGAAGAACGGTTCGAGGATGATCTGCTTGTATCCGAACGCCTGATAGGCAGGGGTCTTCAGATCGGGGTCGGCTACCCGCAGCAGGATCAGTCCAGTGGAGGTGACTCCCATGGATTGGCCGATATCGGCGATGCCGCGTTCGAACCAGTAGTTCGGCAGCATCCGCCGGGCCAGGAACACGAACGATCCGATCGTCCATACCAGCCCGGCCACGGCCAGCATCAGAAACGGGCCGATGTTGCCGGCGATCGCGGTCAGCGACAATGTGCCGAGTGCGGCGATGACCAAGACATCGAGGCTGAACCCTTGCAGTCGCTCGATCATTTGCTGGTCGACGACTTCTTCGCGGTCGAACACCTGAATCGCCAGCTGCACGAGGATGCCGCCGATCATCGCGATGGGAAACAACGGGACGTGAGCGAACAGTTCCACGGTGCCGGCCCACAGCTTGGACTCGATCCACTGCAAGCCCGACAACAGCAGCCAGCCGATCAGTACCGCGACCGCGAGCAGGCCGAAATGCAGTGTCAGGGGCTCGATCGACGACGGCTGCACCGTCAGCGTGCCGGCCGAGCGACGCTGCTCCTTCTCGACCAGACCGGCCCGCTCGGCCACCGACGGTGCAGCGTCCGAACGCAATTCGGCCGTCTTGCCGGTCCGCACACCCCAGTTGATCAGAGCGATACCGCAAATGATCCCGGACAGGATCCCGACGGTCGCCAATCCCAGAGCCAAGTCTTCGCCCTCGGGAAACCCGAACTCGTGGAACGTGCCACTCATCCCCGCCGCGGTCCCGTGACCGCCTTCGAAACCGACCTCGATGAGCGTGCCCGCCATCGCGGGCAACCCGAACACCGGACCCAGCACCAGGATCGCCAGCAGCAACCCGACCACATACTGGCCGCTGGCCAGCGTGATACCGAAGGTGATCTGCGGTCCGGCCACCTGCAGCGCCTCCCGCGGCGACGGCAATTTATGACCGAGGAACAGCCCGGCGAACACCAGTGATATCAGCAAGCCCGGCAACGTCTTCCACACCTCGAGGATCTCGGGAGTGAACAACCCCGCCTCCGCGAACCGGTCGACACCGAGCGCGGACGCGATCCGGCCCCACACGTCCGGTCCGATCAGCAGTGCCAGCGCGCCACCGATGATCGAACTGGGGATGAACAAGCTCTGCGCCACCCGCCACTTCACCCTGATGATCTTCGAGATCAGCATCATGACCCCGATGAGCAGCAACGCGAAACCTATTGTGTTCGCCGACATTCCGAGCACACCTCAGCTCTTCGTTCACAGCCGACGGAAGTCTCGTCATCCGTGGCTCCCGCCACAACAGCACCTTGCCGTTGAACAACGGTACATAGAATGGCGGCACAGAGAGCGACTCGTTCCCCACGACAGGGAAGGCCATCGCCATCCACCTCGGCAGCGGAGCGACCCGATGGTGTCCCTTCACGGACGCTCCCTGTGGCTACAACGGTCAGCCCGGACGACCACCGCATGCCAAGCGGTCTTTGCCGCGTAACCGGCGGCGCTACCCCGAATCTTCTCGACACCCATCGCGACTCGCGGTCACGAGGTGATCTCGGCGGTTTTCGTTCGGGCGATCATCACCGGCGCTGTCGTATCCTGCGGGTGTGCACGCATCGCAGATGGCCGAGGAATACCCGGTGGTCACCATGGACACCGACGCGCTGGACGCCGCCCGGCTGCTGGCCGAGCACCGGCTGCCCGGCATCCTGGTCACCACGGCCGACGGGCGGCCGGAGGCGGTGCTACCGGCCTCGCAGGTCGTGCGGTTCCTCGTACCGCGGTATGTGCAGGACGATCCATCGCTGGCCGGGGTGATCGACGAATCGACCTGCGACCGGATGGTGACGAAGCTGCGGGGCAAGAAGGTCCGCGACGTCATTCCCGAACGGTTGATCAAGGTGCCCGCGGCCGCAGCCGACGACACCATCATCGAGGTCGCGGCCACCATGTCGCAGTACCGCAGCCCGCTGGTCGCGGTCATGAAGGACGCCGAACTGATCGGGGTCGTCACCGCCTCGCGCCTGCTGGCGGCGACGCTGCGTATCCAATGACCACACACCGCCTCGCCGCCGATCGCGGTAGGTGACCGCCTTGTAGGTGGTGTTGCGCTACTCCGCGCTCGTGTGATCGGAGCCGTCGCTGATACCGTCGGCGCCGGGATGAGTGTGGTTGTACCAGCGCAGTAACAGCGCTGCCGCGACGAAGACACCAATCACCGCCAGCGCGATCAGTTCGGCCATGCGGCCACCGTACAGCCGGTCACGGCGCGGCGAGGGCGGATTCACTCGCGCAGTGGCACCGCGAGTTCCGCCGCGGGACTCGCGACGGACGACTCCGAGTTTCGACCGCCGATTATCCATCGAATTCAGCTCGACGAGGTATCAGAATTCGCTCAGCGCACCCTTACTATGTCCGCTAGGCTCGGCGCATGGCAAGCGAACGAAACAGTGTGCCGGACGCCCCGCATGCGCAGGAGGTCGGGCCGCTGACCTATACGGGTCGGCTGGCCGGTGGTCTTCGAGCGGATCTGCGACGCAAACTTCCTTTCTATGCCAGCGACTTCAGGGACGGGCTGCACCCGAAAGTCGCGGCGTCTGTCAGTTTTCTGTTTTTCGCCTGCCTGGCGAATGCTATTGCTTTCGGCGGCCTCACCAGCGTCATGACCCACGGCGAAATCGGCATCGTGGAAATGATCGTGGCCACCGCCATCGGCGGAATCCTCTTCGCGCTTTTCTCCGCCCAGCCTCTGACCGTGCTGGGCGGCACCGGGCCGATCGTTATCTTCACCGGCCTGTTGTTCACGATGTGCCAGCGTTTCGACCTGCCATTTCTACCGGTCTACGCCTGGGTCGGAGTCTGGTCGGGCATTCTCATGCTCGTTCTCGCGGTAACCGACGCCAGCGCGCTCATGCGGTTCTTCACCCGTTTTGTCGACGAAATCTTCGCCGTCCTCATCGCCGTCATCTTCATCGTCGAAGCCGCACGCTCCGTGGTGTCACCGTTCACCGCGTCGCCACGCAACGATGCGACCGCCCTGATGACCGTGGTCCTGGCACTCGGGACGTTCCTGCTGGCCCGCACCTTCAAGACGTTCCTCCAGACCAGATACCTCCAGCGCGGCGTGCGTGAGTTCGTAGCGGATTTCGGACCCACCATCGCCATCGCGTTGATGACGATATTCGCCTTGATGCTGCCGGAAGTCGAGGTCGAGGCCGCAGCCATCCCCGACCATTTCGGAACCACCACCGGACGGTCCTGGCTCGTCGACATGTTCTCGGTACCCGTCTGGCTGATTATCGCGTGCCTCGGACCGGCTATCCTGGTCACCGTACTGCTGTTTCTCGACCAGAATATTACAACTCGACTGGTGAACAGTCCCACACACGCGCTCCGAAAAGGCGGAGGTTATCACCAGGACCTAGCCGTCGTCGGTGTCATCACCGCAGTGTTCTCCGTGTTCGGGCTGCCCTGGATCGTCGCAGCCACCGTCCATTCCCTCAACCACATCAAGAGCCTGGCGACAACCAAGCCACAAGACGACAATTCTGCCACCGAGCGCATCCTGGCTGTCCGAGAGAATCGAATCTCCCCCCTGGCCATCCACATCCTGATCGCGGCCTCGATTTTCATGTTGCCCGTGATAAAAAAGGTTCCGATGGAGGTACTGTTCGGCCTGTTCCTATTCATGGGATTCGTCACCCTCAACGGTACAGACTTCTTCGCGCGACTGAAACTGTGGTT
Organism: Nocardia wallacei; assembly: GCF_014466955.1. Lineage (NCBI taxonomy): Bacteria > Bacillati > Actinomycetota > Actinomycetes > Mycobacteriales > Nocardiaceae > Nocardia > Nocardia wallacei. Next base: position 4,603,941 of record NZ_AP023396.1, read on the forward strand.
GACCGATCGCAACCTCTACCCCGACACCCACTACGTTCGTCACGTCCCCTGGAAAGTCATCCACCTCTTCACCCTGTTCCAACTGCTCTGCCTGGTCGTGCTGTGGATCCTCAAGAGCAGCCCCGCCGGCATCCTGTTCCCCTTGTTCATCGCGATGCTCGTACCGCTGCGCCTGCTGCTCAACCGGTGGATCGAGCCACAGCACCTGGCCCTGCTCGACGCCGACGAGGAAACCGACGACACCAGCATGGGAGACTTCCGCCCCTGAGCAAGATCCGAGGCATCAACACAACCCTCGCCACCACGGAATACCCCGGTACGGGGCGGTCTCGGGAGCCAGCAGGGCACCCGGCCAGTCGGAGTCTGTCGTGGGGCTGAGATACCTCAGGTCACCTCGATTCGGTGCGCCCCCAGCAGCACGCCAACATCGTTCCCGGGATGACCGCTCCGCACACCGGTACCGGCCTACGTGTGTCCGGCTCCGTGCGCCACTGCCGGTATCGGTCTCATATCGGCCGGTGTTCCGGGTGGCAGGCTGTCCATGGGATCGACTCGCAACAGCCGCGCCACCGGGACATCGGTCGACGAGTGCGCGATGATCGACAACGCGATCGTTACCGCCACCAGATCGAACACCGCCTCGCTGTCGGCGATCCCCGATTGCAGCGCCAGCAACCCGTACACCACCGACGCGAACCCCTTCGGCCCGAACCACGCCGCGGCCGCACGCTCCGGGCCCGACAACGGTGTGCGCAGCAACGACACCAGCATCGCCGCCGGGCGGACGAGCACGATCGCCACCACGGCGAGCACCCAGCCGCCGATGCCCAAGTGGGACAGCCGGTCCGGGGTGATCAACGCTCCGAACACGAGCAACGCGGCGAACTTCGTCACCTCCGACAGCAGATCCCCGACCGGTTCGAAGACCTCGGCCGCGACCCTGTCCATGGTGGCCAGTGTCGATCCGGCCGCGAACGCCGCCAGATACGGATTAGCCCCAGTCACATGGCACACCCCGTACAGAGACACCGCAATGGCCAGGGGCCCCAACGCCTGCAACCGCGGCTCCGCGGTCAGCACCGGCAGCCGCCACGCCAGCGCCACCACCGCCGGGATCGCGATGCCGAGCACCACACCCAGCACCAGCTCCACCGCGATGTGGCCGAGCCCGGAGTGCTGGTGCGCTGCGGTCGCGAGGAAGATCAGCACGAACGGTAGCGCCAGGCCGTCGTTGAGCCCGGACTCCACGTTCAGCAGCCGCCGCAATCGCAGCGGCACATCCACCCGCCCGACGATGGCCGAGGCGAACACCGGATCGGTCGGCGACAAGATCGCGCCGAGCAGAAACGCTGTCGGCCAATCCAACCCGGCGAGCCAATGCGCCGGCACCGCGATCAACACCATCGTCAGCGGCATCGCCAACCCCAGCGCGCGCCCCGACAACCGCCACCCGTCCCGCAACGCGGGCAGATTCGCCCGCTGGCCGTCGGTGAACAACACCGTGAACAGCGCGACGTCCGCCAGCACCACCACCAGATCGTCACCGGGCTCGATCGCGACCAGCCCGACGCCGCCCTGCCCCAGCACCGCCCCCGCGAGGAGAAACAGCAACGCTGTCGACAACACCGTCCGCGCCGCGACCCCCGATAGCGACACGCTCACCAGCAGTACCACCCCGAACGCCAGTACCAGCGCCACAGATTCCCACCGTCCCTGATCGAACGCGACCCGCCACGTCGGACCACGCTGCCGACCAGACTTCCCGGCGCACCGCCGGTAAAGATGCCGTAAAGACCGCACAGGCGCAACCGAACCGCCGAACCCCGGCCACGCCACCTTCCCGCGCCCGACGACCGAGCCGGCGTTCACGGTCACAGTTCGACGTCATCGGCAACGATCCGGGACACGTCGGCTCCAACCGGTCATCTGTGCGATAGCGTCGAGCCGCTATTCCGGCAGCACGTACATCGGTGGAAGGGGTCGAGCGCGGATGCGGCCGTTCGCCCGCATAGCGGTGGTCGTCGCAGCGGCGGCGATCCTCGCCACGACAGCCTGCGGCAGCCAAACCCGCTCACCCGGCGGCATCACGGCCGAGCGTCCCCGTCCGACGGTCGGTGCGAGTGTGGACTACACCTTTCCCGTCGCTTGGGCCGGTGATTACACCTTCCGGTGGAGCGCCGCCGACGGCATCGGCCTGACCGACCCTCTGGCGGTGGTCGTCCGTGGTTTCGCCGAGAGCAGGAGGCTGTCGTTGTCCGTGGGCACTCGACTGGCCTACCCCGGCTACGCAGACACCATCGAAGCCATCGACTGGATGCACTACCCCGACGGCGGCTTCTACCCGGTAGGCGCCGACGAGGGCAACTGGCGCCTGCGCTGGAACGGCACCTTCCTGGCCCGCATCCTCGACATCCGCCGGACCGCCGCAGGATACGTCGCGGCCTATTGCGTCGACGCCACCGACGTCATCGACTCGGACGACGGTGCCGCCACCTTCAATTGGCGGCGACCTACCAACTCGACTGCTGGCTACATCAGGTGGTTGGCCATCGCGCAGGACCCCTCTCGGCCGCATCCACAGCCGCTGCCGACCCGGCACTCCATGACGGAACCACCGCTGCGCGCTCCCAACTACGACGTCTTCGACGGCTGGCTCATCACCGACGTCTGGGGACCGACACCACGACCCACAGACGACGGCACACTCCCCGACACCTGCCGCAGTTGGGCCCGCACGAACGCGCACATCAACCCCCTCGCTGAGGACAGCGCGATCCGGACGACGCCCGCCACGCCGTCGCCCCCGGCCCCTCCGTCACCCGGCTGGCCCCAAAAACCTCGTTGATCGTGCGCGAACCGGCCGCTCGGCCCGATCGGCGGACACTGTGCGTTCGCGTCCGCGTGGATTGCCGTCGAGCGACGGGTACCACCGTCCGACACGTGCGCGTACTCGGCCGCTCCGGGCGGGACCTGCGGTATGGTCGGCGACCGGAGTGCCGGGAAGCCTGGTCGGCGTATCGGATCGCCGTGCGAGCCAGGAGGATCTATGCCGACCCAGTCGAAGCCCCGCACCCGTCGCGACGCTCGCCCGATGGCCCTTTCCGATGTGCTGGCCCCCCACTTCGCCTGCCCGCGCGGCGCGCTGGGCGTGATCGCCGGAGCGGTCATGGCACATCACCCGCGCTACCGCCTGCGCAGCCGGTGGGTATTGTCCCGCCTTCCGATCACCCCCGACACACGAGTTCTCGAACTCGGCCACGGCCCCGGCGTCACCCTCGGACAGGTCTGTACCCGGGTGCCCCGAGGACACGTCACAGGTATCGACCTGTCGCCGGTGATGAGCCGGCAGGCGCACCGACGCAACCGCCGCCATATCGAATCCGGACGTCTACACCTGCACTGTGGGGATGTCACCAACCCGGACACGCTGCGCGGCAGCTACGACCTGATCTACGGCATCAACATCTGGCAGTACTGGACCGACAGCCAATCCGTCATCGCACACCTGACCCAGCATCTGCGCCCCGGCGGACAACTGACCCTGGCCTACGTGCGCCCGTCCTACTTCTCCCTGACCACCGGACAGGCAGCCACCCGATTACATGAGCAGTTCGAGCACAGCCCCCTCGAACGTCTCGAGGTCGACTGGCTACCGTACGGCTCCGTCGCGGTCATGGTCAGTGGCCGTCGAATCCGCCAGGCCCACCAGCAAATCGAAGACTCATCCGGCTGGCCGCGGCAACGCGACCCGGCCAAGGGTGAAGCAGCGCCGGGAGCGCCTGGGTAACTCCAACAGCATCACGCCGCGAAGTAGCCTTAGTTTCAGCGCAACCGGTGAAATCTGACCGGCCGCTCGACGCCTGGCACGCGGGTTGCGGGAACGACCGTCACCGGCTGCGGTGGTTCGAGGGACAATTCGCAACCGCCATGTGGCCATCCCCGGGTGATACCGTGGTGTGGAAGGCGCTATGCGTGAGTCTCGGTAATTCCGGTGGTCGTCCAATACCCCACCGATGCGAACCACGTATCCGGCCGACGATGGTAGGCGGCCCTCGTTCGCCGCACCGCTCAGCGAATGCAACAAGTCCTTGGTCTCAGAAGATGGTTCAGTCGAATCTGCGGCGTAGCAATGACACGGGCCTTCGCCGGCCCGTATACGGGCGACAGGTCAGCGATCCCGCGCTGTCGGGTCGTGATCTGCGCGCGTACTGGGGTTTCCTCTGCGCAGCGGCGCTGAGCCTCACCACGACGGTCCTCCTGTTCCAGCCCTGGCTGATCGCACAGGGACCCAGCGGGCGGGTGCTGGCCGACGCCTTCGGCCGAGCTCAGCACTCCACCGGCGCGAACATCGCGCATACGTGGGGTGAGGGTGTGTATCCGACGCACATCAGCGCCGCCTGGGGAGTCCTCACCGCAGCAGCAGCGATCATCACGATCCTCGCGGTCGGTCTGTATCTGCGCGACGGGCGAGCCACACTCGCCCTGCTCGTGCTGGGCTGCAGCGCCGCGCAGACACTGTCGGTGTTCTGCACCCTGCTCTACCTCAACGGTAAGGGGGCGGCGTTCAAGACCCTCGTCGAGGGACCGCGCACCGGTGGGTTGCGTGATCTGCTGTCCGGCAAGGGTTCGGTCAATATTCGCGAGGTCGCGAGTGTCAGCCCCGGCGCCGCCGCGATGCTCGCCAGCATCACCGCGCTGGGCTCCGTCGTGATCGTGGTGACCTCGATCATGCCGATTCGCGGCACCAGCGAGGCCGTCACCGCACTGCCATCCGCAACCAGCCGGGATGCATCGGCATAGCCCGGCCAGCCTGAACAATCGCGATATCATCCGCGCCGCCGGGACAGGAGCTGCGGTGGCCCGTCAGGATCGACTGGCACGAACCGCCCAGAAAGCTTGCCCGCCCACCGTATAGCGGTCCGCCCGCAGGTCGGCGAAATGCGCGGCGCGGCACTGCTCGGCGAACGACTGCGCCTGGCCCTCGGTCCAGCCATGACTCGCCAGCCCGGTCGCACCGACCGGAGACAGCCGCTCGATGACTACGAACCGACCACCGGAGGTCAAGACCCGACGGACCTCCGCCAGTGCGCCAGTGATGTCAGGCCAATGATGTACCGTCGAGATCGCCCACGCCACCGTGGCCACCTCGTCGGGTATCGGCAAATTCTCCGCCGCGCCCTCTGCCCATCGAATCTCATTCCCACGCACAAGATTCCGGGCCAGACGCAACATCATCGGCGACGGGTCCACGCCGGTCACCCGGGCGCCGCGCCGCGCGGCCGCTGCTACCGCAACGCCGGGACCGCACCCGATGTCCACCACGTGGTCGTCGCCCCCCACCGCGACGAGTTCGGCTACCGTCCGGGCACGGCGACGACCCGTAACGTACATGCCGAGCCCCACCACGAGCCCGATCGGTCCCGAAAAGCCGGGTCGGCCCGCGTGATGGTTGACAACGGGAGCCGGTTGCCTCTCCATTCGGACATCTCCTCCTCGACAGCGTTCGCGTGTGCGAAGTTTGCCAGTTCGGGTCGTCACGCAGGCAGTATTGCGTGCCTCCGGCATCGGCGGAATCGCCTATCCTCGCGGCCGGACTCGAGCCGGATCGCTCGCCCTCGAATCGCGGCCCCTTCCGCACCTCGACAATCAGGTGAACAATTGTTTACCATAGTGAACATGAGTTCACCCGATGATCGGACCGCGCGAGCGAGGATCCGCGACGAGGCACTGCGGCTGTTCACCGATCACGGGCCCGATGTGGTGACCGTTCGTGATGTCGCCGCGGCAGCGGGTGTGTCACCGGCGCTGGTCATGCGCCACTACAAGACCAAGGAAGGGCTGCGGGCCGCGGTCGACGCCCATGTGACCGCCGTCTACGAGTCCCTGCTCGGCGGGATCGCCGCGCCGGGTGACAGCGATCCCTTCGCGGCCGATGCGGTGCCGTCGATGACCGAATTACTGGTTCAGCAGTTGCCGCCGGATTCCCCGATCCCGGCCTACCTCGGCCGGATGCTGCTCCACGGTGGCCCTGCGGCCACGGCGTTGTTCGAGCGGCTGTACACGGCCAGCGTCGAAACGCTCGAGGCGATGGGCCGCGCCGGGCACGCCGATCCGGGCGAGGATCCGGCGGTGCGCGCGGCGTTCCTGCTCGTCAATGATCTGGCGGTCATCCTGCTGCGGGCGCGCCTGGGGGAAGTGCTGGGGGTGGATCCGCTGTCGCGCGACGGTATTCGCCGCTGGGCCGGTGAGGTGTTGACGGTATATCGCACCGGATTGCGGGGTGTGCCCGGCGACCAGACTTTGTGATCTCGCTGCGTAGTCCGCCTATGTTCTGCCCGAAAGAGGTTTTCCCGTGTCGCACAACTCGGTTCTGCCCTCGGCCGTCGCCGATACCCTTGTCCGGCTGGCGACCCGCGCGTTGCGCAACCGCCGACTGATGCGGGCCCCGATCTGGTTGTACCGCGCCCGGCTGGGATTCCTGTTCGGATCCCGGATGCTGTTGCTGGAACACACCGGACGCCGGTCCGGTGCCCGCCGATACGTGGTGCTCGAAGTGATCGACCCGCCCGAAAAAAACTGCTACGTGGTGGTTTCCGGTTTCGGTGACCGTTCCCAGTGGTTCCGCAACCTCCGCGCCGATCCCCGAGCGCGGGTATGGGTCCGCCACCACGGCCCGGCCGACGCGATGGCACGGACCCTCGACCCCGACGAAACCGCCGCCGCGCTGCACTCCTACATCACCGCTCATACACGCGCCTGGCAGACGATGAAACCCGCGATCGAGAACACACTGGGGGCGCCGATCGACGACCGCGGCACCGGCCTCCCGATGGTCATGCTCCGAATCACCGGACGCTGACGGGTCGCTCAGCAGCATGGTTGTCCGCGTACGGCATCCTCGAACGCGACCCGTTGGACGACGATGGTCCCGGGCACCCGGAAACAGGCGCGTCGCATCAGCTGCTCGCCGTGATCAGCTAACGGCAAACGGTACGCGACGTCCACGGCCCTTCACGGCGGGCCCTACAGTGACCTGAGAAACGTCCCCCGTGTTCACTCGGTGCGGTGCCTTGTCGCGCGACCGATTCAGGATCGACGAGCGCCCGGAACTCCCGGCCACGGCACCACCTGCTTGCCCGTGACCGGACACGGAAATCCTCCGACCGTGATCACCAAGAACTTCGCCGTTTTCGTTTACCGAACCGGAGACTCGCACAGCGCAGCCACCGGCACGACGGTCCCCGCGCCGAGCGCGAGACGAATGAGCACAGCGCGCATCCGCGCGCCGCCGATCGCCACGATCCGTGCCCCGCACTCAACCTCGAGCGGACCGAGAACACCCACCCGCATACCGTCCAAACTACCCATCCCGCCGCAGCTCGTGGCGAGTCTGTCGCGTCGCTCCACGATCGGACCGTGACAGGACGGCCACCGCACCCGCGGCTCACAGACCACCGTCACGGCGCCATGCGGCATCCCATTGCGCAGCGTGATGCCGCGTGATTCCCCACCGTGTCAGTTCGACGACCCCGGCCGCCGCGACCCCGGTAACCACCAGAACGACCAGCGCACCCCCGACACCCGCCCAGGCTGCGCCGGCCGGCGAACCCGGAGCGGGGGCGAGGGCGCCGTCGTCATCGACCCACAGCTCGAGCCGATCACCGCGCACCACGTCCACCGGCACCCGCGCCGTCGTCGTCCGGACCCGCCCGCCCCAACGCCACCGCACCGACGCCTCGGCCCGCCGCGCAGCCCGGACGTAGCGCGCGTCGGCCACCACCGTCGCCGTCACCAGCGACCGCGCGGCCTTCTCCGCCGCCATCCGGTGCACCGCGGTGCTGTAACGCCCATACCCGATGACACCGGCGACCGGCACAGCCACCGCACAACACACCACAGCGAGCAACGTGATCACCGCGAGCAGCCGATCCGACCGCCGGATCAGCGGATTACGGCTCCACGGCGAACTGCGCCACATACGTCCCGCCGCCGACACCGCCGACGGCCATCCCCGCCCGAACCACACGATCGCGAATCGTAGGCGAAACCGGACACGACGTCATCACCACCCGAGAAGCGCTGGCGCGCAGGCATTCAGCACACTCCGGCAGCACCGAACGGCCGAGTCCCCGGCGCCTGGACGACCAGGACCGCCAGCCGCATCTGCCTCGGCCCACTCCGCTCCGCACACCCTCCGACGGGACGCGGTGCGGGACAGTCACTGGCGAAGCCGGGCGTCTAGGTGTGCTGTGCCGACACGTTCTCGTTGCGGGCGCGTAGCAACGCGGGCCGGTGGTCACCATCTTTCGGCCAGTGGTGCGTCCCGGGCTTGTGCGCCTCGGTCACCAGGTGCTTGACGCTGGCGGCGCAGGAGAATTCCTTCAGCTTGCGGCCCATGAACCCGGTGAAGTACAAACGCTTCGCCGTGTCGTCTTTATGCAGGAGTTGGAAAATCCCGGCACCACGCCCGAAGCTGAAGCACATGGCCTGGAATGCCAGGTCGACCGGCGCGGCTCGATTGCCCGCGATTCGGGCCAGCACCGTATCGGCGGCGTGCGCACCCAGGCATCCAGCGATGTAGGCACTCATCCGGAACGGCAGGTCCGATGGGGCCGACGCATCGCCCGCCGCGACGATGCGATCGCTGTCGACGCTGGTCAGCGTCTCGTCGGTGAGCATTCGCCCGACGGCGTCGGTCCGCAACCCGCTGCGGACAGCCAGATCCGGAACACCGAAGCCCGCGGCCCAGACGGTGACCTCCCCGGCCAGGACGCGACCGTCGGCGAGTTCCACGGTTCCCGAACTCACCGAGGTGACCGAGGTATCCGGACCCTCGATCACCTCGACACCCAGTCGAGCGAGGTACTTGCGCGCCGTGCGCCGAGCGCTGGGGTGCAGGGACGGGCCGACCACCCCGCCACAGACGAGCCTGACATTGCGACCCTGTGCCGCGAGTTCGGCAGCAGTCTCGATACCCACCGGACCGCCCCCGACGACCGTCACCCTGGCTGTCGTAGGTGTGTCGAGAAGCGCCGATCGCAGCCGCTGTGCTGCTTCCAGAGTGGCCACCGGATAAGCGAATTCGGCCGCGCCCGGTACCTGCGGGCCACCGCTGTGGCTGCCTACTGCGTAGATCAGGTAGTCGTAGCCGATGCTGCCGCCCTCGGCGAGGGTCACGGTGCGTTCGGCCGCGTCGATGTGCGTCGCGTTGCCGACCAGCAACTCGGCGCCCTCAGCGAGTACCTCCTGATAGTCGACAACCGCGTCATGGGTACCGCCAACCAGTTGGTGCAGCCGCAGCCGCGGTACGAAGACCTGCCGCGGATTGATCACTGTCACCGACACGTCCTCCCGCTGACGTAGACGATTGGCCGCCATCACTCCGGCGTACCCGCCGCCGACCACGACTACCTCGATGCCCTTGCCCATGGTGTCTCCTTCACTTCGAGAGGGTCGAGAACAAGACACCGCGTCGGCGAGAATCCTGACGTGTTGTGAAACAGGTCATAATTCCGTTCGACATGCGGGTTTGCAGGCTATCGACACGCCACGGTTCCGCGGGGCCACCGTCGGCGGAAAGATGCCTCAGTGATCCAGGTCACTGGCCGACGCTGTCAGAAAATCGCGACTGGCGGTGTCTCATCTCCGACCAACGGCATTGCCGACCGACCGTCGGCGGCGATCGGTTCGGCCCACGATGCCAGGCCAGAACCGCCGGCTGATGAAAGCGAAGCTCATGAACCTCACCCTCTGGATCGTCGCCGGGTTGCTTGCCGCACTCGCCCTGTTCAGCGGCGCCACCAAAGTGTTCTTGCCCAAGGCCAAGCTGGACGAGGCATCGGATTGGACCGAAAACACCGGCACTGGTTTCGTCAGAACCCTCGGGGGCCTCGAGATACTGGCCGCGGCGGGTCTGACACTGCCTGCGGCGCTCGACATCGCGCCGGTGATGGTGCCGGTGACCGCCGTCTGCTGGGTTCTGTTGATGATCGGCGGGATCATCACCCACGCCCGGTACGGGCATTACAAGTACGTCGTGCTGTGTTTCGCTCTCCTCGCCGTGGCCGCCTTCGTGGCCTGGGGCCGCTTCGGTCCCGAATCTTTCACCGGCTGAGCGGCGACAATCGACGCAGATGTACGTCGGACCGAATCCGCAGTCAGCAGTGTGACCGGCGCAAACCGGAATCGCACTGAGCGGCCGCAGCTGAGCGACACCGGGACAGACGGGGTTACACCGGCCCCAGGCCACGTGCGTCGAGAGAATTCCGATCGAGCGAGTACAGTCGATTCGCTTGGCAATTGCCGTCGCGGTATACCCGGATTCCTTCCCTCACCCGGGTCGATCCCCGATGCGGTTCAATGGCTTTGGTGCCACAGATCGCTAGGCAATCGACACTTATCGAGGGGAGGCAAGGGGGTGCTGCGAAGCTTGATCGTGGCGACGACGATTGCCGGGGCTTTGCTCCTGGGCGGTTGCCGATTTCCCAGTCACCCGGTCAATGCCAAGGTCGGCAGTTGCCTGGGCTACAGCGAGCCGAGCAAGGCTCAAACCGAGAAGTACCGTGAGCGAGTCCATTTGGTCGAGGTCGTGGCGTGCGAGGACGCCGAGGCCGCGTACCGAGTGCTCGCGCGCCTCGACCATGGAGCGGCGCAGGGCCTCGGCGACTGCGGGCCCTTTCCTGAGGCGGTCAAGTACTACACGACTACCCGCCGGTCCGGATCGAAGGAGTTCACGCTGTGCCTGGCGGTAAAGTGACCTTGCGCTGACACTCGCGTGCTGTTTATCGAGTGATCCTTCGATGCCCGCAACCGGTGTGGTCATGCTGGGGTGCTCGTTCGCCGAGTGCCTGGTGTGGCCTGATCATTTGTCGATGCTGCGGAATCTGTGGACTTTCCCGCTCGACAACACTGTTGGTCCGGGCATGACCGCACCCGGGTGCGGTCATGCCGTAGCAGTGGGTCTTCCCGCCGAATGCCGTCTTGAACACCCTGCGCCGCAACATCGCCCACGATTTCCGGTCGGCGCGATGCCCACGCGCGCCTGACGGGATCCGTGATGAGCCGGAGGCAATCCCCTGGTTCGGCCGACCACCGATCTCATGTCGGTGAACGGACGAACCGAGAGGCCGGATCCCGTGGTTCGGCCGACCGGCACGGCAGAGGCGGTGGAGTCGTGCTTCAGCTTCTCGGCGCCGCTATGTCGAAGACAGCCTTACCGCGCAAGCTGTGTGCGCGGTGGGCGGCGACCGCAGCCTCCATTTCGGTCCAGCTGTCCCGCCACACGATGACGGGACGCAGCGCACCGGTTGCGACCAAGCCGACGAGTATTTCCAGTTGCCGCCGCCGGTCGTCGAGCCCCGACCCGTTGTACACAGAGGCGATCGATACGGGCCGGGGGTAACCCAGCGTGGAGCCGACCGGAAGCACGGCGGGCTGTCCGGAAGCCCAGCCGACACTCTGCAACGATCCGCCGGAGGTGAGCAAGCGATAGGCATCGGCCATGTGCTCTCCGCCGACCATATCGACGACGACATCGACGGGCTCCAGGTCCGCCAGGCCCGTCACCACGGCTTGCGCGCCCAACTCGAGCAGTCCGGCACGATCGGTATCCCGTCCCGCCACGGCTACCACGTGGGCGCCCGCGAGGGCCGCCAACTGTACGGCGAAACCGCCGACTCCACCGGCGGCCCCGGTGACCAGAACTCGCCGGCCCAGCAGCGGACCGGCTTGCTCGAGTGCGCGCAGGGCCGTGCCCGCCGCCACGGGCAGGGTTGCCGCGACCCCGAGGTCCACCTCCCCGGGCACCACTGCGAGGTCGCGGGTGTCGACGGCCCGTAGCTCCGCCCAGCCGCCCCGATCGCCGTAGGACACGACACGGCTGCCGACCTGTGGCCCCGAACCGTCCGCGGCCGCCTCGACGACGATGCCCGCCGCGTCGAAGCCGAGTACGGTCCCGGCCGCGCTGTGCTGGGCGAAATACAGTTCGGCCGGGTTCAGCGACGAATGGGTGACCCGCAGCAGCGCCTGACAAGACGCGGGAACGGGATCCGGTGCGGAACCCAGCGCGAGTCGGCTGGGAGTATTCGGATCGACGACGACAGCGCGCATGCGCGATACCTCCGGGTAAGTAGCCAGCCGAGCGCTGCTCGAGCCGGGTGTTGCGAAAAAAGTTGCGGCACAATCACTCCGGCACACACCGAAGTGGTGTTCGTGAAGGGCGGGCTACGCTGGAGCCTCGCTGGGCGAGTGCTTGCCGGCTTCGGTCAGGCGGTACTTGTGATCGGGCTTTCCGAATGTCGGGTGGCTGACGGCCCAGGCGGCGGTGTCGATGATCGCCGATTTGACGCGCGCGGCCGTCCGGCCGCGCAGCGCTCCGGGCTTGGCTCGCGCGGCACCGTCGACGAACTGGAACAGTCCATCCTTGCGGCCGAGGCTGATGTGGTTGCCGATGTAGGAGAACGTGGTCGGCGCGACCCTGCGCCCGGTCAGGTCACCGATGATCGCCGCTGTCGCCGCTTTGCTGGTGGGGCCCGCCGAGGCGCACGACATCGGATACGGCAGACCGTTGTCGCCGATGACGAAGGCGCTGTCACCGGCAGCGTAAACGTTCGAGTGCGAGACCGACCGCATCTGGCGGTCGACGGTGATCTGCCCGTTGGGTTCCACGCGCAGGCCACTCGCGGCGGCGATCGGGTGCGCGGCGAAGCCCGCGGCCCACACGATCGCGTCCGCGGTGAAGCCGGTGCCGTCGGCGGCGATCGCGGCAGCTTTCTCGACGCGTTCGATGGGGGCGTGCTCGTGGACGGTGATCTCGAATCGGTCGAACGCACGGCGCATGTGGCGCTGCGCCTTGGGGCCCAGCCAGCCGCCGAGTTCGCCGCGGGTGACAAGGCCGACCCGAAACCCCGGACGGGATTCGGCGAGTTCGGTGGCGGCCTCGATCGCGGTCAGATTGCCGCCGACGACCAGCACCTGCCCGCCCTCGCCGAGTTGGTCCAGGTGTGCGCGCAGGCGCAGCGCGGCCGGCCGCGCCGCGACATGGTAAGCGTGCTCGGCGACGCCCGGCACGCCGTGATCGGCGATGCTGCTGCCGAGCGCGTAGAGCAGGGTGTCGTAGCCGAGCCGACTGGTCTCGCCGCCCTCGGTGACGGTGACAGTTCGATGCTCGGGGTCGAGACCGATGACGCGGGCCAGCCGGAGCCGGATGCCGGTGCCCGCGAAGACCTTGTCCAGCGGCCGATGGCGTAGCTCCTGCCCGGCCGCGAGCTGATGCAGCCGCAACCGCTCGACGAAATCGGGTTCGGCGTTGACCACGGTGATCTCGAAATCGTCGGGGTGGAGCTGTCGCGCCAGGAATGTCGCGGAGAATGCTCCGGCGTATCCGGCCCCGAGAACGACGATGCGGTGCTTCATGGCTGAGACTCCTGTCGGATTCGTGTACTCGCCGAACAAGACACCGCTCGCCACGATTCTCTGACAGCCATCACCACTGTTGTGACCTGCCCCACACGATGTCAGGTTTTTCGGCGCGGCGGTGTCTTGTTGTCGCCCTGCGGCTCGGAAGGAGTCCCAAGTCGAAGTCGGCGAGACCGGACGGCCGAGGGTAATGGCACGGCTATCAGCCACAAGTCGGCCCTGACGGGCCGCCCGACAACATGCGGAGCGACCAATGAACATGTCCGCGGCAGGCGAATTCGGTGGGCGGCAGGCCCGCGACGAGAGTACCGGCCTCGCAGACGGCCACGCCGTCTTCGTGGCGACAAGAACCTTTGTCGCGCATCGTAATCTGCTGTTCACCGTCGCCTACGAGATACTCGGGTCCGCGGCGGATGCCGACGACGTCCTGCAGGAAACGTGGTTGCGCTGGGTCGGAGTCGATACCGTCCACGTCGAGCGCCAGCGGGCCTACCTGGTCCGGATCACCACGCGGCGAGCGCTCAACCGACTGCGCTCGGCGAAACGCCGACGTGAGGCGTATGTGGGTTCCTGGCTGCCCGAACCGCTGCTCACCGCCCCGGACGTGGCCGCCGATGTCGAACTCGCCGAGAGCGTGTCGATGGGTCTGATGGTGGTGCTCGAAACCCTGGCGCCGGCCGAGCGTGCGGTGTTCGTGCTGCGCGAGGCGTTCGGTCTCGGCTACGAGGAGATCGCCGCCGCGGTGGACAAGTCGGTGGCTGCGGTACATCAGATCGCCCACCGTGCCCGCCGCCACGTCGAGGCCCGCCGACCGCGCCGCACAGTCACCGCGGGCGAGGCGCGAGCGGTCGTCGAAGCGTTCCGTGCGGCCCTCGAGACCCGTGACCTGCAGGGCCTGCTCGACGTCCTCGCCGCCGACGTGGTGGTGATCAGTGACGGCGGCGGCATCAAACAGGCCAACCCGCGGCCCGTCATCGGCGCGGAGAAGGTCGCGCGGTTCATCGTCACGGGCTTGACCAAACACAACATCGCACTGACGGTCACCACGACCGCGATCAACGCCGGGCCCGCGCTGGCGCTGCACATCGACGGAGAACTCGACGGGGTTCTCGCCGTACGCGTCGAAGACACCCGCATCACCGGTCTCTACTTCGTCCGCAACCCGCACAAACTGACCCATATCGATACCGAAAACCCACTCACCCTGCACTGACACCAGCCACCATTCGACGGTTGAAGGATTAGGCATGATCGCGCGAGCACCGCTGAGCCCCAGCTCATTTCCGTCCCGATGGCCGACTGTGATCAGCGCGGTCATCGTGCTCACCGCGGTGACCAGCGCACTATTGGTTGCCTTCGCCTGGCCCTCGGTGCGGTCCTCGGTGCACGACGTCCCGATCGCTGTCGCCGGACCGGCGCCCGCAGCCGCCCAGATCCGGACCGCGCTGCAACAGCGAGCACCGGACGCGTTCGACATCACCGAAGTCGCCGACACCGCCCGCGCAGAAGAACTCATTCGCGACCGGCAGGTGTACGGAGCCGTGGACCTCACCTCCGGCTCCCCGCAGATCCTCATCGCTTCCGCCGCCGGCACCGCAGTGGCCCAAACCTTGCAGACCATGGCGAACGGGCTCGGACACGACAGCACTGCGGCTACGCCGATGCCGGTCCGAGACCTCGCCGCACTCCCCGCGGCCGACCCGCGCGGCGCCGGCCTCGCCGCGGGCGCACTCCCGCTGGTCATGGGCGGACTGCTCGCCGCGGTGGTGCTCACCCGGCTCGTCCGCGGCACCGACCGCCGCGTCGTCGGGGCGTCGCTCTTCGCCATCACCGGTGGCCTGGCGATCGCGGGGATACTGCAATTCTGGTTCGGCTCGCTGAGCGGCTGCTATCTCGCCAACGCCGGTGCCATCGCCGTGAGCATCGCGGCCACCTCCGTGACCATCCTCGGACTCGAATCGACATTCGGGTACGCCGGGATCGGAATCGGTGCCGTCATCATGATGCTCATCGGCAACCCGCTCTCGGGAACCGCCACCGCTCCGGAGATGCTGCCCGGCTGGTCCGGCGCACTCGGACAGTTACTGCCACCCGGGGCGGGCGGCCGGCTACTGCGCTCGACCGCGTTCTTCGACGGCCGCGGGGCGGCATCGGCCGTCGCTGTCCTGGTCGCCTGGATCCTACTGGGCATTGCACTGTGCGCTGTCGGCACCGTGCGCGCACACCGCCGACGTGGACTTCGGCACGAACCACCTGCATCAGCAGCGGCCGAAGACGCTGTCCTGCGGTGACAGAGCAAACCTGGGATCTCCCCGCTCGGGTATCTCCCAGTCTCCGCACATCCGACTGTCAGTGATTCGGGTCACGGTGTGTCATGGATCGGCGGCCTGCGGTGTCTTGTTGCCAGCCATCGTCGACGAGCAGGAGGCCAGGAAGCAATGAGTACTGTGCTGCGCGGTGCGGATGCGGCGGACCAGCGCTATCACGCGGCCGCATTCGTCAAACGCTCCATCAACAAGGTCTTTCCCACGCACTGGTCGTTTCTGCTCGGTGAGATCGCCCTGTACAGCTTCATCATCCTGCTGCTGTCGGGTGTGTACCTGACGTTGTTCTTCGACCCGTCGATGAGCGAGGTCGTCTACGACGGCGCGTATCAGCCTTTGCGGGGACTGACCATGTCGCGGGCCTACGAGTCGGCACTGAACATCAGTTTCGAGGTCCGCGGCGGATTGTTCGTGCGGCAGCTGCACCATTGGACAGCGCTGCTGTTCGTAGCGTCGATGATCGTGCACATGTGCCGGATATTCTTCACCGGCGCGTTCCGCCGCCCGCGTGAAATCACCTGGGTCCTCGGCTCGCTGCTGCTGATACTCGCCCTGTTCGAAGGCTTCTTCGGCTATTCGCTGCCCGACGACCTGCTGTCGGGTACCGGGCTGCGCGCGGCGTTCTCCGGCATCACGCTGTCGATCCCCGTGGTCGGCACCTGGCTGCACTGGATGCTGTTCGACGGCGACTTCCCCGGGACCCTCATCATTCCGCGCCTGTACATCACCCATGTCCTGCTGTTCCCCGCGATCATGTCGGCGCTGGTCATCGCCCACATCGGCATCGTCTGGTACCAGAAGCACACCCAGTTCCCCGGCCCGGCACGCACCGAGAACAACGTGGTGGGAACGCGGATCGTGCCGGTGTTCTCCCTCGACCAGAGCGCGTTCTTCATGTTCACCCTCGCGACGGTCGCGTTGATGGGCGGCCTGCTCCAGATCAACCCGATCTGGAATATGGGCCCCTACAACCCCTCCCAGGTGTCGGCGGGTTCGCAACCGGACTTCTACATGATGTGGACCGACGGCATGGTCCGCCTGATGCCGCCGTGGGAAATCTATCTGGGGCGCTACACGATTCCGGCCCCTTTCTGGGTCGCCCTGATGATGGCGCTCGTGCTCGCCGTCCTGATCGCGTATCCGTGGATCGAGAAGCGGCTGTCGAAGGACACCGCGCATCACAATCTGCTGCAACGGCCACGAGATGTCCCGGTGCGCACCGCGATCGGAGCCATGGCACTGACCTTCTATCTGGTGCTGACCCTGGCGTGCGTCAACGACATCATCGCGTTGCAGTTCCATGTCTCGCTCAACGCGACCACCTGGTTCTTCCGCATCGCAGTACTGCTCGGCCCGCCGATCTCCTACTACCTCGCCTACCGGATGTGCCTGGGCCTGCAACGCAGCGACCGCGCCGTACTCGAACACGGCATCGAAACGGGCCTGCTCAAACGGTTGCCACACGGCGAGTACATCGAGATGCACCAGCCGCTCGGGCCGGCCGACGAGCACGGCCACCCGGCCCGGCTGGAATACCAGGGCGCGCCGGTGCGGAAAAAGATGAACGCGCTCGGCGCGGCCGGCAAGCCCGGCCGAGGATCGTTCCTGCGCCCCGACCCCGAGTCCGAGGCCCAGCGCCTCGCGGCGTCCGAACATGCCGAGGAGAGTCGGCAACTGGCCGTGCTGCGCCAGATCCAGCGGCACCGAAACAATGTGGGGAGCGGCGAATGAGGCCGCGCGCTCGTGGCGCCGCAACTACCGCCTACGACTACGGCTTGCTGTTCCCGGTGGCGACAACCGCCACCGAGGACGCCGCTCACTACATCCGCGACATGCTCCGCGCCAGCGGAATCCGCGCCACGACAGCCCGATCCCAGATGCGGAGCGGGTGCCTGCGGGTACTTGTGTTCCCTGAGGACGCGGCCTGCGCCTACGACCTGATCTGCAAATACACCACCGAGTAATGCTCCGCTGACATACCAGCCGCGGCAGCAGTGGTGTGGCACACGCCACCACGGCCCGGCGTCACACGCCTCCTGCCGGCGGTGTCTGGTTTCGATCGAATACACCCTTCGGGCGAACGGCTCGGCCGCATCGAGGACCAATCGGCACGCCCGCAAGCCATGAGGAGAAGCTCATGAACCTCGCTCTCTGGATCGTCGCAGGGCTACTCGCGGCGCTCGCCTTGTCCGGTGGCGCGACCAAGACCTTCATGCCGAAGAACAAGCTGGACGAATTGGGCGCGAAGTCCGGCGGCGGCTGGACCCAGCACGCCAGCGCGGGGTTCGTCAGAACCCTCGGGGTCCTCGAGATACTGGCCGCGGCAGGCTTCACCCTGCCCGCTGTGCTCGACATCGCACCGATCATGGTGGCGGTGACCGCGGTCTGCTGGATCCTGTTGATGATCGGCGCGATGGCCACCCACGCCCGCTACGGACAGTACAGATATGTCGCGCTGAACCTGGTCTACCTCGCCCTGGCGGCCTTCGTCGCCTGGGGCCGGTTCGGCCCCGAGTCCTTCATCGGCTGACCCCGGCGACGCCGGATACACTGCGGGCGGCATGCGCCGAAACCGTCGATGCCCACCGCGCGACCGGCGACGAGCGCCCGAATGACCTGTGAGGAGCCATTGTTCAGAATCTGCACGGCAGCCGCGTCGCCGGCTGCGCTCGGCGACTGAACGTCATGCGCCGCACTGCTGTGCCGATCGTGGCCAGGCTGGGCCCGCTGGGCCACCCGGCCCGGCTGACCGTCACCGGGTTCCTGGTCATGAACATCGTCGGGGCGCTGGTGCTCATGCTTCCGGTGTCCTCCCGCACCGGCGATTGGACCGGCCTGATCACTGCCCTGTTCACCGCCACGTCGGCGGTCTGCGTCACTGGGCTGGTCGTGGTCGATACCGCGACCTATTGGTCGCCGCTCGGGCAAGCCGTGGTGCTCGGGCTGATCCAGATCGGTGGTTTGGGCATCATGACCGCTGCCTCACTGTTGGGGCTGCTGCCCGCTCGCCGGATGGGGTTACGTATGCAGCTGATCGCCCAAGCCGAAACGAAGACACTGCGGCTGGGCGAAACCCGGCGCGTGGTGCGCGGAGTGCTGGCGATGAGCTTGGTGATCGAGGTGGTCGTCGCCGCGGTCCTTGCTGCCCGCCGTCTGGCCACGACGAGCGAGTCGTTCGGTTCCGCGGTGTATTTACGGTGTGTTTCACGCCATTTCGGCGTACAACAACGCCGGTTTCGCACTGCACGAGGACAGCCTCGTCCGGCACGCGACCGATGCGTGGACGATCGTGCCGATCACCGTCGCGTTCATGCTGGGCGGTATTCGGATTCCCGGTGGTGTTCGAGACGACGCGCTGGATCGCCGCCCGCCGCCGCGGTACACGGCTGCCGGGTTGGTCGCTGCACACCAAGATCACTGTGCTCACCTACTTCGGACTGCTGGTGGCCGGGATCATGCTGGTGACCGCGCTGGAGTGGGGCAACCCCGGCACTCTCGGACCGCTGTCACTTCCGGGAAAGCTGCTCACCGGTGCCTTCCACGGCGCCACCCCGCGCACGGCCGGCTTCAATTCCGTCGACATGGGCGCGATGCATCCCACCACGTTGCTGGTCAATGACGCGCTGATGTTCGTCGGAGGCGGCAGCGCCGGCACCGCGGGCGGAATCAAGGTGACCACGTTCGCGTTGCTGGCGTTCGTGGTGGCCGCAGAGATTCGCGGCCAGCCGACCGTCCACGTCATGGGCCGGCGGCTGGCCGCGACCGTCCAGCGGCAGGCGATCACTGTCGCCCTGCTCGGTGTGGCGGTCGTCCTGGTCGCGACCATGACGCTGTTGTGGATGTCGGACCGACCGCTCGATGCGGTGTTGTTCGAAGTGGTGTCCGCGTTCGGCACCGTCGGCCTGTCGACCGGCATCACCGCGAGCCTTCCTGCCACCGGCCAGCTGCTGCTGATCGTCGTGATGTTCATCGGCCGCGTCGGGCCGATCACCCTGGCGTCCGCGCTCGCACTGCGCGAGCACGAACGGCGCTACGAACTACCGGAGGAGCGACCCATCGTTGGCTAGGACATCGTTCACCAAACCCCCGAAGCATCCCACCACCCGGGTCGTGGTCATCGGGCTCGGCCGCTTCGGCGCCTCACTGGCCCACGAGCTCGTCGAGCACGGCTCCGAAGTCCTGGCCATCGACGCCGATCCTCGTCTGGTGCAACAGTATTCCGACGAACTCACCCACGTCGCCGTCGCCGACACCACCGACCCCGACGCGCTCGAACAGCTCGGCGTGGCCGACTTCCCGCATGCCGTGGTGGGTATCGGCAGTGACCTGGAGGCCAGCATCCTCACCACCTCTCTGCTGGTCGATTTCCGCATCCCGCGCATCTGGGCCAAGGCCAACAGCCGCCAGCACGGCCGCATCCTCGAGCGTATCGGCGCCCACCACGTGGTCCTGCCGGAGTTCGACATGGGTGAACGCATCGCGCACCTGGTCACCGGGCGCATGCTCGATTACATCGAATTCGACGACGACTACGCGATGGTGCGCACCACTGCCCCGCACGCGGTGATCGGCACGACGCTCACCGAGAGCGGACTTCGCGAACACTTCGATGTCACGGTCGTGGCAATCAAACGCCGCGGCGGCGAATTCACCTACGCCACACCCGAAACCGTCGTCGCCCACGGCGACCAGCTGATCGTCTCCGGCAGCATCGCCTGCGTGGAATCCTTCGCCGACCTCGTCTGACGACCCCGCGTCGAAGGCGCGCTGTCGGCTACGAAGCGCAGTCGGCTGATCCGGGGCTCGCGGCGTTCCCGGCGAGTCGTCGAGCGTGCCACCGGTCGAACAGCGCGGGCAGCTCGGCGGCGAAGAAGTCGAAGAAGTCGCGCATCTCGGTGAGCCGACGACCGATCGGAGAATTCGCGCCGACGAGATCGATGCCCTCACTGGCGGTTTCGGACCACAACTTCATCATCCGGTCTCGTTTGAGGAAGCTGGCATACCAGAAATCGTCGTGCAGCCGGTAGGTGTCGCGGCGTTCGCCGGGCACGCGTTCGCGGGTCACCAACCCGACCTGTTCGAGGTAGCGCACCGCGCCCGAGACCGCGGCAGCGCTGACCGACAGCGTCGATCGCAGCGCACCGGCACTCAATCGGCCCTGCTCGGACATCATGAGCGCGGCGAACACCCGCGCGGGCGTGCGCGGCCAGCCCATCTCGGCCAGACCGAGCGCGAGTTTCTCCACGAAGCGCACGGTGGCGTCTCCTGGATGCGCCGCGTCCGGATCCGCCACTGTGCCCTCTTCTCCGTCAGTCCGATGGGTATGCCTCCGGGAACAGCTCCCGGCGGCGCCGCTGCCATCGTCGCATCGTTTCCGGCAATTCAGCGCGCATGAACCGGTAGTACTCGAGTGTTTCGCGGACCCGCCGCCCACCCGGGCGGGCACGATCGAGCAACTCGACGCCTTCGGTGAGGAATCGCACCGACCGGTCCAGCGCCTCCTGCCGCTGCATGGTGATCGCGAACCAGACGTCGTCGTCGTAGACACGGTAGGTGTCCTGCCGCGCGCCGGGCTCACGCTCGCGACCGAGCAGGCCGATCAGCGTCAGGTGCCGCACGGCACCGGAGATCGCTGCGGCACTGACCTGCAATCCGCGCGACAAGTCCTGAGCGGTGTACCGCTCGGCATCGTCGGCGAGCACATAAGCGAACACCCGCGCCGACATCCGCGGCATCCCCGATTCGGTGAGCAGCAGCGCGAACTGTTCGACGAATCGCAGGACGGCTTCCTCCTGGCGATCCTCCGGCGCTGCCGACACTCGCTCACCTCCACTCGGAAACATCCAACGACCAGCTACATCATAGCTTTTAAGTAGATTCACAAATTTGTGAAACATGTGTACGATCTCGGCATGGACAACGCGATCGCCATCGCCGGACTGCACAAATCCTTCGGCCCCACCAAGGCACTCGACGGCTTGGACCTCGACGTCGCCCGCGGCGAGGTGCACGGATTCCTGGGCCCCAACGGAGCGGGCAAGACGACCACCATCCGCGTACTGCTCGGCCTGCTCAAGGCCGATCACGGCACGGTGTCGCTGCTCGGCGGAGACCCCTGGACCGACGCGGTCGAGCTACACCGCCGTCTGGCGTATGTGCCCGGCGACGTGGAGCTGTGGCCCAATCTGACCGGCGGCGAGGCGATCGATTTGTTCGGCCGGCTGCGCGGCGGGCTCGACGAGGCCCGCCGCGACGAGCTCGTGGAGCGTTTCGATCTCGACCCCACCAAGAAGGGCCGTACCTACTCCAAGGGCAACCGCCAGAAAGTCGCCCTCATCGCCGCCCTCGCCTCCGATGTGGAACTGTTGCTGCTCGACGAACCGACCGCGGGGCTGGACCCGCTGATGGAGGTCGTGTTCCAGGACGTCGTCCACGAAGCGAAAGCCGCCGGCACGACGGTGCTGTTGTCCAGCCACATCCTCGCTCAGGTGGAGAAACTGGCCGACCGGGTCAGCATCGTCCGGCTCGGCCGGATCGTGCAATCGGGAACATTGGCCGAGATGCGCTATCTGACCCGTACCACCGTCGAGGCGGTGACCGCCCGGCCGGTGCACGGACTTCACGACCTCGACGGGGTCCACCATGTGGTCACCGATGACGGCCGGATCCGGTTCGACGTCGACGGACCCGCGCTCGATGCGGCCATCGGCACACTCAGTGCCGCCGGTCTGCGCGCGCTCACCAGCCATCCACCCACTCTCGAAGAGCTGATGCTGCGCCATTACGGTGACGAACTCGCCGCCAACGGCAACGCGGGAGCGGAACGATGACCGTATCGACCGGAGAAGCCATCGGCAGGAGGGTTTCGGTCGGCCGGGGCCGGTTCACCGGCACCGGCACACTGATCCGATTCATGCTGCGCCGTGACCGCGTCAAACTACCGGCGTGGATCCTCGGCATCACCATCATGGGCCTGTACTACGCCAGCGTGCTGCCGCAGACCTATCAGACCGAGGAGGATCTGAAAGCCATCAGCAGCTTCGCCGAAGGCACAATGGGCGCCCTCATCTCCGGTCCCGGCTACGGTCTGGACCACCCGACCGTCGAGTCGGTGATCGTCGCGGTCTACGGGCTGTACTTCCTGCTGCTGGCCGCGCTGATGAACATCCTGCTCGTCTCCCGGCACACCCGTGTCGAGGAGCAAACCGGCCGCGCCGAACTCATCCGGGCTAACGTGGTCGGCCGCCACGCCCAACTGACCGCCGCGCTCGCTGTGGCCCTCGCCGCGAACGCGATCCTGTCGGTCTTCGTGGCGGGCAGTTTCGCTGTCGCCGGGCTCGACACCGGCGGCGCGCCCTTGTTCGGCGCCGGTGTCGGGGCGGCCGGGCTCGTCTTCGCCGCGATCACCGCGATCACCGTCCAGATCACCGAATACTCCCGCGCCGCTGCGGGTCTGGCAGGGCTGGGCCTCGGCGTCGCCTACGTCCTGCGCGCGGCCGGCGACTCGATCCGGGAGGGCGGCAGCGCGCTGTCGTGGCTGTCCCCGCTGGCCTGGTCGCAGCAAACCCGTGCTTACGTCGACCCGCGGTGGTGGCCGCTGGCCCTGTCGGGGCTGTTCGCCGCGGCCGCAGCCGCACTCGGCTATGTCCTGTCCTCGCGCCGCGACCTCGATGCCGGCCTCGTCGCGCCTCGGCGTGGGCACCCCCGCGCGGCCGCATGGCTCAATTCTCCTGTCGCACTGGCCTTCCGGCTGCAACGAGCCAGTCTCATCGGCTGGGGCGCCGCGCTGGCAGCGGCCGGGCTGCTCTACGGCGCACTCACCAAGACCCTCGTCGACTCGTTCGAAGACCTCCCCGACCAGATGATCGACATCATGGGCGGCAACCCCGACCGCATGCTCGACGGCTACGTCAGCACGATGGCGATCTTCGACGCCTTGCTGGTCGTCGTCTTCGCCATTCTCGGCGTGCAGTCGCTCCGCGGCGAGGAGACCAAAGGCCGCGCCGAACCCGTTCTCGCCACCGGCACCGGACGCTGGGCACTGTTCGGCAGTTGGATCGGCGTCCTCGCCGTCGGCGCCGCCATCCTGTTGCTGCTCACCGGCGTCGCGCTCGGGTCGTCGGCGGCGATCTCGATCGGCGACGCCGGCTACCTGTGGAAGGTGACCGGCGCACACCTCGCCTATCTTCCGGCCGTTCTGGTCGTCCTCGCGGTGGCGGCCCTGCTGTTCGGTGTCCTGCCCTCGGCCATCGGCGCGGCCTGGGCACTGTTCGGCTTCTCGATGATTCTCGGATTCTTCGGGCCCATCATGAATCTGCCGCAGCCGGTGATGAATCTGTCACCCTTCGAGCACGTCGCCGGTCTGCCACTCGAACCTGTGTCGTGGCCACCGCTGATCACCCTGACCAGCCTCGCCGCCGCATTCGCCGCGGTCGGTGGGTACCTGTTCCGGCGCCGCGACCTCGACACGAAATAGCCTGGTATGCCTGCGACCCGGACGAACACCATCCGTTCGGGATTGCAGGCAGGCAGCGCTTGCACGTCGGGACTCGGCGGACGCTAATCGTGTGGCTTCCGGTCGCGTCCACGGCGTCGGCTTCTCCCCCAGCCCACGCCCAGGCCGACCACGACCACCACAGCGCCCGACAGCCACAGCAGGGCCGCCACGACCATCATCGATTCCCACAGACCGGATTCACCGCCGCTCGACATACGTTCCTCGCCTCACGAAATCGCTACAGTGCCAGCATGACCGCCAGCACGGTCGCGTACAACAGGCCCGCACCGGCGCCTGCGAGCGCGCCGAAGACCGCACAGCGAACGACCGTGATCCATGTCAGCGGATAAGCGCGGTTGCTCCGGTAGCTGACACGGACAACGATCTCGGAGCCGACCGGGTACCGGCCCGGGACGTGGTGGCGCCGCGTCAGCCAATCCGCGCCCCGATACTCCACCACCGACCGCAACCGTCGCGGCGGACACCCGCAGGCAACCGGCTCGTGGTCATCCCGGCAGGTGTGCGCGACCACCCGCGCCGCACGGCGACCGGTATACACCGGACCACCGTAGGACCGGAACGCCTCGTTGAACGGCACGATCACATGGTGGTACGCCGCCCCCACCACAGCCCCGAACACCGCACTGGACGCCACACCAGCGAGCAACGGCCCAAGCAGATCCAGCACTGCCGGATCATAAGGCCCGCCTACCGATCCGATACACGTCATGCCGGGCCGTCTGGCAGCAGCTACACCGGTTTCAGGCCACCATCGGTGGTGATGATGTCGCCGCTCGCGCTTCGTGATATTCGCCGGCTCGCTTCCTACGTCGATGACGGTGCCCGGTCCGTTGCTCCGAATTCGCCTGTGCAGCTCAGGATGTGAATATCAGCGGGAGGGTTGCGATGTAGCCGAGGAGCAGGAGACCGGCTTCGGCGGTGGTCAGCCGCAGGTCGCGGCGGAGCAGCAGCCAGGCGAGACCGGTAGTGGCGACCATGGCGAGGACGAGGACGGTCCGGATGGGGACGGAGTCGCCAGGCCCGGTGAGGATTCCCACGAGGCCGCCGCCGATGAGGCTGTTGAACATGTTGCTGCCGAAGACGTTTCCGATGAGCAATTCGGTCTCACCGCGGCGCTGGGCTTGCACCGCGGCGACGAGTTCGGGAATCGAGGTACCGAGCGCGACGAGGGTGGCGCCGATGACGACCTGCGGGACTCCGAACCGGGTGGCGATCGCCGCGGCGTTGCTGACCAGCAGTTGCGCGGCGAGCAGGACCCCGGCCAATCCTGCTGCGGTGCGCGCCATCTCGCGGCCCGCGCGCGGCGGCGTGTCCGAGCCGGTCGTGGTGAACTCGACGGCTTGCTCGGTGACCGCGAGGTTGTTCTGGTCGGTGCGGGCCCAGCGCACCAGCGCGGTGATCGCGATGACGGCACCGGCACACAGCAGCAGTCCGGTCCACAGGTTCAGGCCGATGAGCATGGCCGCGGCGAACAGTGCGACGGCGGCCGTGGAAACGAACACCTCGCGGTTGATGACTGCCGAGGTCGCGCTGACCGTGCCGGCGAGAGCGGCCACACCGAGCACGAGCGTGATGTTGAGGATGTTGGAGCCCACCAGGTTCCCGGCGGCGATGCCGCCGTTTCCTGTCCCGGCAGCGGTGCCGGAGACGACGAATTCCGGTGCGGACGTGCCCAATCCGATGATGATGACACCGACGATCGCGGGTGCCACGCGCAGCTGCCGGGCCACGCGCGCAGCCCCCAGCACCAGCTGGTCGGCGGCGAGCGGAAGAACGGCGAGCCCGGCGAGCACACCGAGAACCTGAACGAGCAGACGACCCTCCCACCCTCGGCAGGCGCCGTCCCGTCCGCCCGCTCCTCGATCTTCATCGTAACGGTCTCGCGATGAGCGGCCCTCCCACGAGTGCGGGCCCACGCGAATCGGTGTGCCGCGTGGCCTGAGGAACAGCGTGATCGGCTCACCGCCTCGGTGTTGCGAGCCGGCGAGCCGATCACTGAGGTCAGGCGAGGTCGCGGTGGTTGAACCGGTACGTCCCTGCGGTAACCAGAACGGCCGACACGGCGGCCAGGACGAGCAGGCCGGTCCAGCCGAAGCCGTTCCGCAGTGGTTCGCTGTCGATGTAGTAGTGGAACGGCGACAGGTAAGCGGCCCATCCCAGGCCGATCTGGTCGGCAAAGGCGTGTGCCGCGTAGGCCGCGACACCGACGACCGCGGTGACCGCGAACACCACGGCGCGACGTCCGGAAGCGGCGCCGATACCGGTGGCCAAGGCACCGAAGGTGACGGTCAGCAGGATCAGATGCACGCATTGGGCGGCGAACTGCCCGGCGCCGATCGCGGTCAGGTCGGCCCCGCCGCGGATGGCGAGCATCGCCAGCCACAGCACGACACCGATGCCCGTGGCCGCCAGCACCAGTGCGGCGAAACGCTGCAGTATCAACGACGTTCGCGTGATCGGGTGCGCCAGCAGCAGATCCAGGGTGCCGGACTCCTCGTCGGCGGCGGTAACGCGTGCGCCGACCGCGGCACCGAAGAACATCGCCAGCAACGGCACGATCAACCCGAACACTGTGGAACCGAGATACCCTGCCGCCGAGCCGATGTCCTCCATATGCAGCGCGCTGCGCAGGCTCTCGGGCATGTTCTCCGCTTGGGCGGCACCGCTTTCCGCCATCTGCGGATAGAAAGACGCGTACATCACCGCGGCGAGCGTGATCCCGGCGGTCCAGCCCAGCAGACCGCGGCGGTTGACGCGCAGGGTCTTGGTGAGCACAACTGTGCGAGCGGTGGCCATCGCGGGCTCGATCATCGGCACGACAGCGGCGGATACGGTGGTCATGGCACGAATTCCTTATCGGAGTACGAGTTGGGTTGTGTCTAGAAGTCAGGCCGCGGGCTGTGGTGCGGCATCGGCGCTCGCATAGTGGCTGTGGAAGATCTCGTCCAGATGCGGCTCGGTGGTGAGCAACGCGGTCACGGTGTGCCGGGCCGCGGCCTTGACGACCGCATCGGGGGTACCGGTCAGCCGGGCACGCAGCACCGTGCCCGAATCATCGAGAACCGGGTCCACCAGACCGGGCAGAGCACAGAACTCGTCGACCGCAACCGGTGCGGCGAACCGGATTTCGATCCGCCTGGTGGCGCCCGCGCGGAGATCGGCGACGGTGTCGAGTGCGACCACCGCACCGTCGCGCAGGATGGCGATACGGTCGGCCACGGCTTCGACCTCGTCCATGATGTGACTGGACATGAACACCGTCTGGCCGTTCGCGGCGGCTTCGGTGACCATTTCCAGGAACGTCTGTTGCACCAGCGGATCCAGTCCCGACGTGGGCTCGTCCAGGATCAGCAGCTCAGGGGTGTGCATGAACGCCTGGACCAGCCCGACCTTCTGCCGGTTGCCCTTGGACAGACTCTTGATCGTCGCGGTCTGGTCGAGACCGAGCCGGGCGGCGAGGTCATCGATGCGGTGCTGCGCGACACCGCCCCGCAGGTCACCCAGGAACCGCAGGCAGTCCCGCACTCTCTGGCGGCCGTCGACAACGAAATCACCTGCCAGGTAACCGATCCGGCGCCGCATCGCGACACCGTCGGCACGGGGATCCAGGCCCAGCACGGTGGCCGAGCCGGAGGTGGGCCGGATCAGGTCCAGAAGGAGCCGGATGGTGGTCGACTTCCCGGCACCGTTGGGGCCCAGGTAACCGAACACCTCCCCTTCGCGGACGTCGAGGGTCAGTCCGGCCAAGCCGCGACGCGTCCCGTAGGTCTTGGTGAGGTCGCGGATCTCGATGGCGTTGCTCATGACCCACACACTAACGAACTTTCAGAGATTTGTGAAGATACTGATATTTCGGAGGTCTCTGTATGGTGGTGGCATGGACTCCACACAGCGACTTCGCGATGCGGCCGAACGGCTCGCACTGACCCTGGCGCAGGGCGGAATGCAGAAGACGACGGCGCGGGTGATGACCGCACTGCTGTATACCGAGCAGGAGACGATGACAGCAGCGGACCTGTGCGAGCAGCTGTCGATCAGCACCGGCGCGGTATCGTCCGCAGTGAAGCAGCTGACCCAGTCGGGAATGATCGAGCGCGTACCCGCGCCGGGCAGCCGGCGCGAGCACTACCGCTTCCCGGCAGGCGCGTGGGCGCGGCTGTACACCTATCAGAACGCCTTGCTGAAAACGATGCAGGACTCCGCCCAGGAAGGGCTCGACGCCACCACCGACGACAGCCCGGCCGTCGACCGGCTCCGCGAGATGCAGGACTTCTACTCCTACATGGCCCAACAGATGCCCGCACTCATCGAACGCTGGCAGGAAAACTACGGCAGGCACCGCGCTACCACCTGACACGGAAGCCGGACACAGGAGAGGAAATCTCGCAGACTCTCATCGAGATCGGTGACGAGCCGATAAATGGCCGCACCGCCAGTAGCCACCGACATCATCGCCACCTGATCGCGCACCCCGGTATCCGGGTCTCCCGGTCAGTACGGTGAACCGCTATTCCCTCAAAGCGATGGAACGGCTCATGCCCTGGGCAAAACCCGACGACGAGGGAATCACTTTGCAGCGCAACGGCACACGCACGGTAAACATCAATGACAAACGCGCACCTGCAACCGCGTGGTACCAGGCACCGGCAACTTACACACTCGTCACCGACATCTGCCGGGTCCGCGACTAACGCTGCTGCCTTGCCCGCCACCGGAATTGTTGGTCACCGCACCCACATCGACCAGCACGGTGCCGCCATACCCACCACCAGGGCACAGCCCGTACCCTCCAACGGGCGTTCAATCTGGCTTCGAATAACTGAATCGCGTTTCGATCGTCAACGTCCCCCAAGAAAAACGCTGTTCACGACCGGTCCCATCCTTATAGTGCCCCGCCGAGGGCACGGACCTGCGACAGTCGACTACACCCGGGGTCGCCCCTGGCTGTCCCTCGTAACGATCCCGTGTTCGCGGAGCTTATTCAGAACGGTCATACCGTCAACGCCCAGATGCTGGCCGGCTCGTGCGAGGGACCAGCCCATGCCATAGAGCCGGATTGCGTCATCCATCTGCTCGGACGTCAGGCCACGGCGACGCATCGGCACGTGATGGCGACGCAGGATCTCGCTGACCGTCCGCCGCTCGATCCCGAACCGCTCCCCCAGCTCGTACACCGTCGCCCCACTCTGATACCCGGCGATCAGCTCCCGAACCTGACCATCATCGAGACGACAAACCCGCCTACCCGAACCGATCGGCTTGATCCGAAGTTCGGGACCGTCGGCCACCGGACGGTTCGGATTGATTAGCGTTAGGCCCGGCAACGTGGAATCGAACCCAAGGATATCCAGCGCGGCCAAATGCCTCACCTACCCGGCTCGATGACAGCGCACACCGCCTTCGACGCGGCCGTCCGGCTCGTCGCAGACGAGCGTGGCCACCCGCCGCTCACGTTCGCCTATACCAGCCGAACTGATTCCCGTTCCGTACCACCGACGTCGCCAAAACCTTCGGGGAGACCACCGTCCACAGGCTCTGGCGGCGCGGGCAAGAGCGCGCCGCCGGCAATCATCAGGCGGATCAAGATCAGGAATGTAGTCGTCGAAAAGCTTTGTGCGCCAGTTTTTCCGGCCGAGACCAACCAGGCGGCCAGCTCACCGATCCCGGCCGGCCCGCAATCGTGCCCGCGGTGAGGGAGGACCCGGCAGCCCAGCGTCAGGCTGGGCGCGAACTCCTCCTATGTCCCACAACGGCTGTGCGCCACCGAACTCGGGTGACCAGCGTGGTCCAGGCGTCGCCGGTCACACTAGCGCCCCGGACTGCGCTATGTGCATGCTGCGCGTCTGGGCCATTAGTGTCGTTGCCCGCGCGGGAACCGACAGGGATCGAGCGGCGAACCCGCGACGATTGACAACCCGACGTACTGTTGGAAACGCCGAGATATCAACGCCTCCAGGGGGTCTGCCATGCCCAGTTGGGAAGAGCTGTACAACGAGCTCATCGCAAAGGCCAAGCGACTCGGCCACAACCCCGCCCCCGCCCGCCTGCGCGTGCTACGTGAAGAACTCGACCACATCGACCACCGGATCCGTCACGAAGTACCCGCCGGCGAGCGACGCTACGAACTGGCTCTGCTGAGCCAGGAAGCCGATACCTTCCTCACCGCCGCCGAATCCCGCGTTCAGATCGCCCGCAACGTCGCCCGCGCCCAGCGCGAACGCGAAGCCCACGACGCGGCGCACCCGAACATCCTGAGCCCACGCAGTGCGCTCGCAGACTGGACCCCCGACCCGATCGCCCGGGCTGAACGCAACCACCGCGAGGGCAGCGAGCGCGACCACTGACCGCCGAAATCCCATGCGCGATCGGCCATTCGTGTCGGCGCCCGCGGGGATAATGCTCGGGCATGGGGTTCGAGACACCACGCACATACGGGGGCCGCTCGCACAAGATCGGCGGCCGGTCGGTAGGACCGACGACCCGCTTCACCGACCGCCGACGCGCGGGGCGTCCGGGGCGCTACCGGTCCATGCACGTCCACGGCATCCGCAGCGCCTCGCCCATGCCGATCCTGTGGGTCGGCGCGGCGGTCCTCGGCGGTGTCGCTGTCCTGCTGGCCGTGCTGACCGTCATCCTCGCACTCACCTCCGGACCGCCGGCGGCCGACACCCGGCCGACCGCGTCCTCAACCGCCGCGCCCGCGCCCGTCCGGCAAGCCCCGCCGATCGCGCCGGCACCGTGCTACCCGTTCCAACCGTGCTGACCACGTAGACCGGGCTATATGAGCACGTGTTCGGCGCCCTCGATCTCGACGACCCCGAACACCGACACGCCCCGCTCGCCGATTCGCACTCGCTGCCCAATTTGCAGCACATGTCAAGAATAGCGGCGCGAGCACCAACTCGCACATGCGTACGAATGCGAGAGCGTGCCGCGCGCCGAGGGCGCCGAGCCGCCGCTGCTCGACCCCGACGGCGGCGGGCACCGATCGACGGCTGCCGACACCACGCCTGATCAGCGCTTATCCAGCGAAAATGACACCAAAGTGACACTTTGAGGCCCAGGTCAACCGACCAGAATCCACTTACCAGCGGAAAGACCTAGTCCTTCGTCATCACCTCGTAGAGGCAAGGGAATCACACAATCGCCCGGCTTGCTCCTACCACGAAACTACGCCGCCCGAAAGAGCCTGCCGAAAGCGCTGCGGCACAAACCAATTTGGTGCATACCGATCCGACCCAGCAACGTACCCGGGCCCGGCGGCGTGACCCGCGACGTCCCGGAACATCTCTCCCAAACGGTTCACCGAGCGGCGGCCGGTACCCTCACCCACCCAGACACCGGCCACACCAACCGATCTCAGCTCGCCTTGTTGTACGCCGCCACCACATCAGCCTGAATACGACCACGACTCGACACGTTATAGCCATTGCGCCGCGCCCAATCCCGAATCGCCGCGGTCTGCTCACGATCCGTGGTCGAACGGCCTACCACCCGGCCACTCCTACCCTTCGAGACACGACCGACCTTCCGCGCCGGCCCCGTCCACTGCTCGAACACCTCACGCAACTTGCCCGCATTCCTCACCGACAAGTCGATCTCATACTCCACACCATCCACACCGAACCGAACCGTCTCCTCCGCCTTCGACTTACCGTCGAAGTCGTCCACCAACTCGACGATCACCTTCTTCGCCATACAACCCGCCTCCTTCGCCAGAAATACAAGAACAAACAACCTTAAACCGCTCACGAAACAACAACCAATCCAACAAGCAACGACAGCACGGACACCCACTCCCCCAGCCCGTCTCTCCGACCGCGCCTCACTCGCCTCCGCACGCTACGCGTCACCGTGCCGGACGCCTCCGACACCGGCCAACCCGAAGATCCGCCGCCATCCGAGCCCACCGACCCACCTCATTACACCGGGAAAAACACAGACAAAAACACCACAGAGACGACAACCCGCCACCACCGACACAATCCCCCTTCAATAGATGCCAGCATCCACATTCCTGCTCACGCCCGCCACCGCACGACGACAGCGACCCCGACCAACCACTGCCACACCACCACCCCGAACCAATACCGGCCGCCCGCACAACGCACCCACCTCAACATGCGACACGCCCGGCGACACGCCGAATATCGATCACAGCGATACGCCCGCCACAACCGACCCCAGCGCAAAATCCCAGGCCCGACCCCCGATTCCCAGGCCGTCTACAGGCCGTCACAGGCCCGCCAGCCACACCCACCAACACCCATCAACACCTTGAAACCGCAGGTCACGGCAGAACGGCTGCGAAGGAGAGGGGGTCAAAAGTACAGTATCCATATGCGCTCCATTTGGAAGGGGTCGATTGCGTTCGGCCTGGTGAATGTCCCGGTGAAGGTGTATACCGCCACCGAGGACCATGACATCAGGTTCCATCAGGTGCATGCCAAGGATGGGGGGCGGATCAAATACGATCGGGTGTGCACGGTGTGCGGGCAGTCGGTGCAGTACGCCGATATCGATAAGGCGTACGAGTCCCCGGAGGGGGACAAGGTCGTGCTCACCGACGAGGATTTCGCGAAACTTCCCGTCGCGGAGAAGCACGAGATTCCGGTGTTGCAGTTCGTGCCGTCGGAACAGATCGATCCGCTGCTGTTCGACAAGAGTTATTACCTGGAGCCGGATTCGAACACGCCCAAGGCCTATGTGCTGCTCGCCAAGACGCTGGACCAGGTGGACCGGGTGGCGCTGGTGCATTTCACGCTGCGCCAGAAGACCCGGCTGGCCGCGCTGCGGGTGCGTGACGGCGTGCTGGTGCTGCAGACGCTGCTGTGGCCGGACGAGGTGCGTTCGGTCGACTTCGAATCGCTCGACGGGGCGGGCGAGCCCCGCAAGCAAGAGATCTCGATGGCCGAAACGCTGGTCGACAGCATGTCCGACGATTTCGACCCGGATCTGTACACCGACGAATATCAGATCGAGCTGAAACGGATGCTCGACGAGGCCATCGCGTCGGGGTCGAACAAGGTGATCCGGCCCGAGGAGCCCGCCCCGCAGGAAATGGATGCCGAGGTCGTGGACCTGGTGGCGGCATTGCAGCGCAGCCTCGAGGCGACCGGCCGCCGTTCCGGCACGAAGTCGGAATCCGGCGACAAGGCCGCGGAGAAGAAACCGGCGAAGAAGGCCGCCAAGAAAGCCGCACCCAAGGCGGCCGCCAAGACGGCGAAGAAAACCACTCGGCAGTCCACCCGAAAAGGCGCCTGAACCGGTGCCCGAGGCGGCGATCGTCCCCATGGGGCTCGGGCACCTGCGTGAGGTCCTCGATCTCGGGGCCGAGGTATTCGACACCGAGGCCAAGCCCTACACGTCCTGGTCGCTGACGTCGGTGGCGGAACACCTCGACAGCCCGGACGGCTCGTGCTGGGTGGCGCTGGATTCCGATCGGGTTGTGGGCTTCGTGCTCGGCTCCATGGAATTCGAGCTGCGCGACGACTGGGCGTATCTGGAGTGGATCGCCGTCGCGCCGGACATGCAGGGCCGCGGCATCGCCGGGCGGCTGGTGGAGATCTGCTGCGCGACGCTGTTCGAACGGGGCGCGCGGCGCATCGTCACCGACGTCGAATCCGGCAATACGGCGTCGGCGACCATGATGACGCGGCACGGCTTCACCGATACGACCACGGTCACGCTGTTCGTGCGCCCGAGTCCGGACGAGTCGGAGCCCGCCCGCGCCGACGCCGCCCCGGGCCTGTCCCCCGCCACCAAGCGCACGTTCGCCCGCACGGGACGGCTGCGCCGCTGATTTCTGTCGGTGGCTGCCCGTACGGTGATCGCCATGACACAGACGGATGCGACGATGGCCGCCATCACCGAAGCGGTAGGCGTTGGGCGGCAAGGGGATTCGGCCACGGCCCGGCAGCGGCTGACGGCCTTGTGGGAGTCGATCGGCGCCGACGGCGACCCGTTGCACCGCTGCACCCTCGCACATTATCTGGCCGATCTCTGCGATCACGCCGCCGAATCCCTGACCTGGGATGTCCGTGCCCTCGACGCCGCCGACTCACTCACCGACGAGCGCGCCCAGCAGCACCACGCGTCGCTGAGCGTGCGGGGGTTCTACCCGTCGCTGCACCTCAACCTGGCCGACAATTACCGCCGGCTGGGCGCTTTCGAGGCCGCCCACCGCCATCTCGCGGCGGCCGAGGCCCGCACCGACGCGCTGGCCGACGACGGATACGGCGCCGGAGTGCGCGGCGGAATCGACAACGTGCGCCGGGCGCTCGCCGAGGGTTCCACCGAACGCCTTCCGACGCACTGATTTTCCCCGGCGACGGCGCCCGGCTGTCGAGCCCGGTCACCCGGTCGGCTCCTGGACTCCCGTGTGCCGGGCCGTGATCCGCCAGACCGGGCGGCGGGTGCCCGCACCGAGGCGCTTGCCCCAGCTGGAGCCGACGGCGGCGACCTCGTCCGGCGTAACCGGGCGAATGGCCGTGACCGACAGTCCGTGCGCCGCGTACGAATCCGCCAGTGCCGACAGGGTTTCCGGGCCGGAGATGGCGGGCAGCCCCGGCAGCCCGTCGCGCTCCACGACTGACAGCAGGATATCCAGTGCCGCACCGGATTTCATCAGGCGAGCCACGCCGTCGAGGACCGCCGGGTCGGCCGTCAGCAGGCCGCGCAGCAGGGAGCCCCAGGGGAACAGCACGGTCAGCTCGTCGGCGACGCCGTCCAGCTCGGGCGGCGGCTTTTCCGCGGCCGCCGCGACGAATACCGCGTTCGGCAGACCCTGCCGGGCGCGTGCCGCCTTGCGGGATGATTCGGCCATTCCGGCCGCGTGCGCGTCGATGCCGATGACCAGCAGGTCGGGGTCGGCCGCCGCGGCGGCCAGTACGGCCCGTCCGTCGCCGGTGCCCAGGTCGATTCGCACCGCCCGGCACCGGGCGATCAGCTGATCGGCTTAGCCGATGTCCACGTCCTGGATGCG
This sequence comes from Nocardia wallacei, assembly GCF_014466955.1. Lineage (NCBI taxonomy): Bacteria > Bacillati > Actinomycetota > Actinomycetes > Mycobacteriales > Nocardiaceae > Nocardia > Nocardia wallacei. The sequence goes on from NZ_AP023396.1 coordinate 4,639,183, forward strand.
TTTGCCACATACGATTCGCATGCCGACACGCTAGCCACACCGGGCCGGGCCGCGCATCCGATTTTCCGCCCGGAAACGGCGACGGCCGGCCCGGAACACATCCGGACCGGCCGAGGCAGCGAGTGAATCAGGCGGCGTTCGCCGTGCAGGCGTGCAGCACGATGGTCGCCGGGCGCGGGTTGGCGCTGCCCAGGTCCGGGAACGGCGGGGCACTGAGGCCCAGCACGTCGCGGGCCTGCTTCTCCGCCTCCGCTTGGGTCGGGCCCCAGCCGACGGCCACCTTCCGGTCGACGCCCTGCGCCACCGCGCCGCACCCGTCGGTGAAGTGCAGCACGACGCGGCAGTCACGAACACCGCAGTGCGCGTTGGCGGCGGCGTCCGCGGCGCCGGGGTCGTCGTAGTTGACTGCCGACGCCACCGTTCCGGTGCTGTCGGACAATGCGATCGCACCGTGCTGGGTGCCGGCGGCCGAGGCGGGCCCGGCGATCCCGAAACCCGCGATCGCCGCGCCGGCCAGCACGACGGCTGCCTTGGATACCAAGGACATAGAAAGTTCCACTCCAATCGAGACGGCAATCTGACGACTGGATCCTTCTCCACCGCGCGCGGTTCTGTCCACCACCCGCCGGTGGGCGCTACCGTTTCGAAATGTTCCGGCCGCCGCGGTTTTACCCACCGGTGACACGAGCGAACGCTCCCGGCATACGAATACCGGATTCGGGCAGGCGCCGCCGGTGAACTCGGCGATCCGATGGCCCGCTGGACCGACGAGTGCCGACTGTCGATGAGCGTACGCATCGGGTCCGGCTGCCGATCGTGCACGGCACCGCCGAAAGACGCGGGAGCGCTGCGTATTTCCACGGTAACGATGTCGATGCGGTGATCGAGTCGACGCGGTGATCGCGACGCTGCCGTCGTGCGCCGGCGCGGGCAGCCGGTACCGGCCTATTCCGCGCGAATGTGCTCGGCGACGGCCACCGACAACCCGCAACGTTTGTGAGGCGAGACAAATCCGAGAATTCCGGGTGGTGGATCCCCGTTGGTCTGCAAGCATGTTCTCATGTTCGGAAGTCAGATTTCCCACCGCGCTGCCGCGTTCGCCGCGGCACTGATCTGCTGCGCCGGGTTCGTGGTGGGCGGCGCGTATGCCGACGAGCCCGCACCTGTGGCCTCCGGCGGTTGCGCGGTCGCGGTGTCGCCAGGAGAATCAGTCCAGCAGTTCGCGGCGGCGGGGAAAGCGGGCAGTTTCATTCGGGATGTGCCGAACCACACCGGTCCGCTGCCCGTGGTGGTCGATCTGCACGGCTATCTCGAGCCCGCCGTCATCGCGCACGACGTCTCGGGCCTGAGCCGCCTCGGCGCTGAGCGGGGGTTCGTGACCATCACGCCGCAACTCGACGAACCCGGTGTGCCGCGCTGGGACTACGGCCCCGGCAGCACCGATATCGCCTATCTGTCCGAACTGCTCACGCACGTGGAATCGACGCTGTGCGTGGACCGCGCCCGCGTGTACGTCGCGGGAATGTCGATGGGCGCCTTCACCGCCTCCTCGGTCGCGTGCCAGCTCTCCGGTCGCGTCGCGGCCATCGCCGCCGTGGCCGGGCTGCAGGACTTCCCGTGGTGCCGGACCGGCCGGGCCGTGCCCGTGGTCGCCTTCCACGGCACGGCCGACCCGATCGTCGCCTACACCGGCGGTCTGGGTCCCAACGCCCGCTTCCTGCCGAACCCGGACGGCACCGGTTCGGTGGAACCCGGCGACAACAGCGCACCGCCCGGCGGCCCCGGCCCGCAGAGCGTTCCGGACAACGCGGCCGCGTGGGCCGAGCGCAACGGCTGCGGCGCGCACCCCGCGACACAGCGCACCGCCCCGGATGTGACCCTGACCGCCTACCCGTGTCCCGCGGGTGGAGCCGTCGAGTTGTATTCGGTCGACGGTGGCGGGCACACCTGGCCGGGCTCGTCCTCCGCGCTGTACCCCACTCCCCTCGTCGGCGCTCCCATGCACTCGATCGACGCCTCCGCGGTCATGTGGGACTTCTTCCGGGCGCATCCGCTACGGCCCTGACATCCGGCCGTAACCTGCTGTTCGTACACAGCTGAAATCTTCAGTGCGACAAGGTAATGCGGCCGCGAAAACCTGGCGGATCCCGGGCACATACCCTAGCCTGCAGGGGCAGCATTTCAGCCGTGACCGCGCGATGCGGACGCAGGCCCGCTCGGGAGGGGGACACCTGAATGGATCCGAAGACCGTGGTGGCCAAGGTGTCTGCGCCGGGACGTGTCGGCGACGCGAGCGAGCTACCGCCGGACACACCGCTTCGGATTTCCCTATTACGCCGCAGCGCGAATGCTGCTGCGTGTGCGGTCCGTCGGGCCCGGGCGTAAGCATAGGGCGCCGAGACCGGCTGTCCGACAGAAGAATTCGAGCCTGAATCGGCGCGCTCGGGGTGAATCACGGCCCGCGCGGGCCTCACGATGTCCACATCACGGCCCGCCTCCGGCGGTTGCCGCGCGAACGATCTTCCATGTCAGGAGACGCCCACAGTGAGAATCGACGTGCCGTACGGATCACCCACCGAGATCCACAGCGCCGGAGTGGCATTGAGCGCACCCGAGTTCGCCGCCGATCCGCACGGCGCGTACCGCGATCTGCGCAAGCGATACGGCTCACTGGCACCGGTGGAACTCGCGCCGGGTGTCCCGGCGACGCTCGTGCTCGGCTACCGGGCCGCGCTCGAGATCCTCAACGACGAGTTCCGCTTTCCGGCCGACCCTCGGATGTGGCAGCGCAACGTGCCCGACGACAACCCGGTCAAGCAGATGCTCGAGTACCGGCAGAACGCGCTGCGCACCGCGTTCGACGAGCACGACCGCTATCGGCGCGCGCTGTCCTGCCTGGCCGCGGTCGACCTGAACCGGATGGAACGAGCGGTCGATCGCGTAGCGGAGGAGCTGATCAACGGCTTCTGCGAATCCGGCACCGCCGACATCCGGATGGATTACGCGCTCCCCCTGACCTTCCGGGTGCTCAGCGAGGTGATGGGCTTCCCGCACGAGGCCGCGCAGCGGGCGTACCGGGGCATGGTCGCCGTCCTGGCGGGCATCGGCGCGGAGGAGGGCAATGCCGCCTTCGCCGCCACCCTGTGCGAGGTGATCGTGCAGAAGCGCGCCGCGCCGGGCGACGACCTCATCTCACGGCTACTGGCCTCGGCCGAGCAACTCGACGACATGGAGATGGTGCAGCAGGTGGCCCTGCTGTACGCGGCGGGCACCGAACCGACCGCCAACCTCATCCTCAACACGCTGCGCTTGGCGCTGACCGACGACCGGTTCGCCCTCGGCCTGACCAGCGGCACCCTGCACACCCGCGACGCGGTCGACGAGACGCTGTTCCACGATCCTCCGCTGGCGAACTTCTGCGTCAGCTATCCGCGGCGGCCGATGCTGATCGACGATGTGTGGCTGCCCGCCCATCAACCCGTGGTGATCAGCCTGGCGGCGTGCAACAACGATCCGGCCGTCAATCGCGGCGACCGCACCGGCAACCGGTCGCACCTGGCGTGGGGCGCCGGGCAGCACGCCTGCCCGGCGCAGGCAGTGGCGCTGGTCATCGCCCAGCGCGCGCTCGATCAGCTACTCGACGCGCTGCCGGACCTGCGGCCGGCCGTCCCCGTGGCCGAATTGGCCTGGCGGCCGGGGCCCTTTCATCGCGCCCTGGCCGCGCTGCCGGTGGTGTTCCCACCGTCCGCACCGATGATCCTCACCCGATAAGCCGAGGCCACGCGCATCCCGTGGTCCGGCGTGATCGAGGGGAGGCTGTGGCACGAACCGTTTCGCGCGCATACCACTCGGCGCCTCCGCGTCGGGGCGCTACTTCTCCTCCCCCGATTCGCCGCCGCTGCGCAGGGCCTTGTCGAGTTCCTTGCGCAGCCGGTCGGCGGTCTCCTGATCACCGGCGTCCGACGCGGTGGTGATGTCCTGGCGGAGCTGGGCGATGATGTCCTGGAATGCCACGGTCGCGTTCTCCTTCCGTGCGGGGGCTTACGTCCTTCGGATGTCCGGTGAGCCAAGATCGAAACGGCTGGGCCGCGACGTGAACCGGATCACCCGCTGTCACACTCGGGCACCGGGCGGTGTCCTATCGTCGATCGCACCGAGCCGCTCGATCGACGGCCAGACAGAACAGGACCCCGCTGTGGATACCGACCCCGCCACCGACCCGGCCACCGAGGCGTTCGTCGCCCACCGCAACCTGCTGTTCACCGTCGCCTACGAAATGCTCGGCTCGGCCGCCGACGCCGAGGACGTGCTGCAGGAGACGTGGCTGCGGTGGAGCAAGGTCGACCCCGGCCAGATCGAGGACCCGCGCGCCTACCTGGTCCGGATCACCACCCGGCAGTCCCTGAACCGGCTGCGAACCCTGAAGCGCCGCAAGGAGTCCTACGTCGGCCCCTGGCTGCCCGAGCCGCTGCTCACCACCCCCGATGTCGCCGAGAACGTGGAGCTCGCCGAGAGCATGTCGATGGCGCTGATGCTCGTGCTCGAGACGCTCTCGCCCACCGAGCGCGCCGTCTTCGTGCTCCGGGAGGTCTTCGACATGGGGTACGACGACATCGCGGCCGCGGTCGACAAGACGCCCGCGGCCGTGCGCCAGATCGCCCACCGCGCCCGCGGGCACGTCGATGCCCGCCGACCGCGCGCCACCGTCACTCCCGGCCAGGCCAGGGCCGCACTCGAATCGTTCCAGCGGGCGATCGAGACGGGCGACCCGCAGGGCCTGCTCGACGTCCTCGCGCCGGAGGTCGTGCTGCTCGGTGACGGCGGCGGCGTCAAACGCGCCGCGCTGCGCCCGGTCGTCGGCGCGGAGAAGGTGGCTCGCTACATGTCCTCGGGCATCCGCAAGCTCGGCGCCACGCTCACCACCGAGCCGACCACCATCAACGGCAACCCCGCCCTCCTGTTCCGCGTCGACGGCGAGATCGAGGGGATCATGGCGTTCCGGATGGAGGACGGCCGGTTCACCGGCCTCTATTTCGTCCGCAACCCGGAGAAGCTGACCCGCATAGAATCCGCGACCACCCTCAGTCTCGGCTGAATCCCCGCCCCGGCGTTACCTTTTCGCGGCGGCTCGCGTGATATCGGCGACGGCCGATCCATTCGTGGCCGTCGACCGAGAAGGGGAGCGGCATGCTGACGAACATCATGTTCGTGACGGTCTGTGCCCGGCTCGCGGCGATGCGGCTGCCGGGCCCGGCGGGAGCGGAACGGCCGTGCTCCGCGTACCGAAGGGCCGGGTGACCGCGTGGATACCGGTCACATTTGTCGGGTGCGGCTGATAATTTGCGGGCGTGGATCTGTTCTCACGTGCTTGGGCGGCGTTGCGGGTGGCGGTGGCCGGACTCTCGGAGGAGGACTTCACGCAGCCGTCGGGATGCACGGGGTGGCTGGTGCGAGATCTGGTGTGCCACTTGGTGATCGACGCCCAGGACGTGCTGATCACACTCGTCACACCCGCCGACACCGAGCCGACGCGTGACGCGGTGACCTACTGGGAGATCGCCGACAAACCGCCGACGGGTGACGAGCCGCTCGATGCCCTCACCGTCCGGCTGGCCGCCGCCTACGAGGACCCGCGCCTACTGCAGTTCCACCTGGACGACGTCGGGTCCGCCGCCGGGCGTGCGGCCGAACTCGCCGACCCGAATCTGTGGCTGCGCACCCGCGACGAGGTCATCACCGCGGGCGACTATCTCGCCGCCTACGTCCTGGAATGGACACTGCACCACCTCGATCTCGTCGCCCACCTGCCGCATGTGGCCGCGCCGCCGGAGGAGACACTGGCCCGGTCCCGGCGAATCCTGGAAAACATCGCCGGGACAACATTTCCCGCGACCTGGTCGGACAGCGACGCGCTGCTGATCGGCACGGGACGGCGTACGCCGACCGAGGCGGAAGAAGCCGAACTGGGCGAACTGGCGAGCAAGGTTCCCCTGATCCTCGGCTGAGGGCTCTCGAACCAGCTGCCCGCAGCGCGCGGACAGCCTGCCGGAGGGCCGAATCACCAAGAGCCGATGGCGTATTCGAGGGTCGCCAGCACGACCGCGGCGACGACCGCCACCGCGAACGCTCCCAGCATGGTCAATGTGGCGGAACGCCATGACCCGCGCGCCGTCCGCCGCTGCGCCAGCCATCCGACCACCGCACCCGCACCGGCCAGCACGACAGCGCCACCGAGAATCAGATAGAACACGCTCGCCAGCGCGGCGTCACCGGCGGCCGACGGACCGCGGGCGTACTCGCCGAACGGAACCGGGAAGCGGTAGACGCCCGCCACCGCCGCCGCGGCCGCCGGTGCGGTCAGCACGGCGGCCATCGCTCCCCACAGCGGCAGTACCCAGCGGCGAGGCGACGGCGTCGTCAATCGTGCGTCCGCATCACGCGGCCGGATCAGACGGTGAAGCCCAAGGCGCGCAATTGTTCCCGGCCGTCCTCGGTGATCTTGTCCGGGCCCCATGGCGGCATCCAGACCCAGTTGATCTTCAGGTCTTCCACCAGGCCGCTGCGCACCAGCGCGTTGCGGGACTGGTCCTCGATGACGTCGGTGAGGGGGCAGGCCGCCGAGGTCAGCGTCATGTCCAGCACCGCGACCTCGTTCTCCAGGCGCAGGCCGTAGACCAGGCCGAGGTCGACGACGTTGATGCCCAGTTCCGGGTCGACGACGTCGCGCATCGCCTCTTCGATGTTCTCGAGCTGCTCGAGCTCCTCGGCGGACAGCTGCCGCTCGTCCGCGGGCGCGTCGGTCTGTGCGGGTGTGTCAGTCATGGCGTTCCCCGTTCGTGGAAAAGCTGTTGCGCTCGTTCTGGTCTGCGGAGGTTATCCGCACCACGGCATCCTTGAACGCCATCCAGCCCAGCAGTGCGCATTTGACGCGCGCCGGGTACTTCGAGACGCCGGAGAGGGCGATGCCGTCGCCGAGGACCTCCTCGTCGCCCTCGATGGTGCCGCGGCTGGAGATCATCTCGCTGTACGAGTCGACCGTCTTCAGCGCCTGCTGCACCGGCAGGCCGATGACCTGGTCGGTCAGGATGGACGTGGCGGCCTGGCTGATCGAGCAGCCCTGGCCGTCGTAGGAGACGTCGGCGACATCGCCGTTGCCGTCGATGTGGACGCGCAAGGTCACCTCGTCGCCGCAGGTCGGGTTGACGTGGTGCACCTCGGCACCGAACGGCTCCCGCAGCCCGCGGTGATGCGGATGCTTGTAGTGGTCCAGGATCACTTCCTGGTACATCTGCTCCATGCGCATGATCTATGCAACTCCGAAGAAGCTCTGGGCCTTCCGCACCGCGGCGACCAGCGCGTCCACCTCGTCGACGGTGTTGTAGACGGCGAAGGAGGCACGCACGGCGGCGGGCACGCCCGTGCGCCGCAGCAGCGGCCACGCGCAGAAATGCCCCACCCGCACCGCGACGCCCTCGTCGTCGAGGATCTGGCCGACGTCGTGCGCGTGGATGCCGTCGACCACGAACGACACCGCGCCGCCGCGATCGACGTTGTCCACCGGGCCCACGATGCGCACACCGTCGATGGCGCTCAAACCCTCGAGCGCCGCGCCGGTGAGCGTGTGCTCGTGCGCCGCAACGGCTTCCATGCCGAGCTCGTCCAGGTACCGCACCGCCGCGCCCAGGCCGACCACCTGCGAGGTCATCGGCACACCGGCCTCGAACCGCTGCGGCGGCGGGGCGTAGGTGCTGTGGTCCATGTAGACGGTCTCGATCATGGAGCCGCCGGTGATGAACGGCGGGGTCTGCTCCAGCAGCTCGTAGCGGCCGTACAGCACACCGACGCCGGACGGCCCGAGCATCTTGTGCCCGGAGAACGCGGCGAAGTCGACACCCAGCGCGCGGAAGTCCACCGGCATGTGCGGCACCGACTGGCAGGCGTCCAGCACCGTCAGCGCGCCGACGGCCTTGGCCCGCCGGACCAGCTCCTCGACCTGGCCGAAGGCGCCGGTCACGTTCGAGGCGTGGGTGAAGGCCACCACCTTGGTCCGCGGGGACAGTTCCAGCGAATCCAGATCGATGCGGCCGTCGTCGGTGACGCCGTACCACTTCAGCGTGGCGCCCGTGCGGCGCGCCAGCTCCTGCCACGGCACCAGGTTGGCGTGGTGCTCGAGCTCGGTGGTGACGATCTCGTCGCCGGGCCCGACATGGAAGGGAAACCTGTTGTCCGCGAAGGAGAATGCCACCAGGTTCAGCGATTCGGTCGCGTTCTTGGTGAACACGATCTCGTTCGCGCCGACGCCGACGAAGCGGGCGATGTCGGCGCGGGCGCCCTCGTAGGCGTCGGTCGCCTCCTCGGCGAGCTGGTGGGCGCCGCGGTGCACGGCGGCGTTGTGCTCGGTGAGGAAGCGCCGCTCGGCGTCGAGGACGGCCACCGGCCGCTGCGAGGTCGCTCCGGAATCCAAGTAGACCAAGGGTTTTCCGTCGCGCACGGTGCGGCTGAGGATCGGGAAGTCGGCCCGGACCTTCGCGACGTCGAGGGCACGCGTCCCGGGGGCCCGGCTATCGGAAACCGTAGCGGTCATATCAGGCTCCGGCGGTAGCGGCCGCGGCGGAGGTGAAGCGCACGTAGCCGTTGGCGTCCAGTTCCTCGGCGAGCTCCGGCCCGCCCTCGGCGACGATCCGGCCGCCCACGAACACGTGCACGAACTGCGGCTGGATGTAGCGCAGGATGCGGGTGTAGTGGGTGATGAGCAGGATGCCGCCGTTCTCGCGCTCCTTGTAGCGGTTGACGCCCTCGGAGACGATGCGCAGCGCGTCCACGTCCAGACCGGAGTCGGTCTCGTCGAGGATGGCGATCTTCGGCTTGAGCAGGCCCAGCTGCAGGATCTCGTGGCGCTTCTTCTCACCGCCGGAGAAGCCCTCGTTCACCGAGCGCTCGGCGAAGGCCTGATCGATCTCCAGCTCGGACATCGACTCCTTCACCTCCTTGACCCAGTGCCGCAGCTTGGGGGCCTCGCCGCGCACCGAGGTGGCCGCGGTGCGCAGGAAGTTCGACATCGAGACACCGGGCACCTCGACCGGGTACTGCATGGCCAGGAACAGGCCCGCGCGCGCCCGCTCGTCGACCGACATCTCCAGCACGTTCTCACCGTCCAGGGTGATCGAGCCCTGGGTGACGGTGTACTTGGGGTGCCCGGCGATGGCGTAGGACAGCGTCGACTTGCCGGAGCCGTTGGGGCCCATGATGGCGTGCGTCTCACCGGATTTCACGGTGAGGTCCACGCCCTTGAGGATCTTGATCGGCTCCCCGGACTCGTCGGGGTTGACGACCTCGGCGTGCAGGTCCTTGATTTCGAGGGTGGTCATTGCGTTCCTTCTGGGCTGGGAGTGAGTGTCAGGCGCCGATCGCGGCGAGTTCGGCCTCCACGGCCGCCTCGAGCCGCTCCCGGACCTGGGGGACCGCGATCTTCTGGATGATCTCGTGGAAGAACCCGCGCACCACCAGGCGGCGGGCGGCCTCCTCCGGGATACCGCGAGCGCGCAGGTAGAACAGCTGCTCGTCGTCGAAGCGGCCGGTGGCCGAGGCGTGGCCGGCTCCGACGATCTCGCCGGTCTCGATCTCCAGATTCGGCACCGAGTCGGCGCGGGCGCCGTCGGTGAGGACCAGGTTGCGGTTCACCTCGAAGGTGTCGGTGCCCTCGGCCGCCGCGCGGATCAGCACGTCGCCCACCCACACGGTGCGGGCGTCGCCCTTCGGTGAGTGCGGATCGCCTTGCAGCGCGCCCTTGTACAGCACGTTGGACTTGCAGTTCGGCACCGCGTGGTCGACCAGCAGGCGCTGCTCGAAATGCTGACCGGCGTCGGCGAAGTACAGGCCCAGCAGCTCGGCGTCGCCACCGGGGCCGGCGTAGCGGACGGTGCCGGTGAGCCGCACCAGGTCGCCGCCCAGGGTGACCGCGGTGTGGCGCAGCGTGGCGTCGCGGCCGAGGCGCGCGTGATGCGCGGTGGCGTGCACGGCGTCGTCGGCCCAGTCCTGCACCGCGACGACGGTCAGCCGGGCGCTGTCGCCGAGCACGAATTCCACGTTCTCGGCGTAGGTGCCGCTGCCGCGCTGGTCGATCACGACGGTGGCGGCGGCGAAGGCGTCCAGCCGGATCTGCAGGTGGCCGTACGCGGTTCTGCCCTCGCCCGGGCCGGTGACGGTGATCGCAACGGGCTCGGCGACTTCGGTCTCCTTGCCGATCGACACGATGGTGGCCTGCTCGAAGCCCGAGTATGCCTGCGCCGCAACGCGATCGGTGGGAGTACCGCCCTCGCCGAGACGGGCGTCGCCACGCTCGACCGTCTCCACCGAGACACCGGCGACCGGGCTCACCTCGACCGTCGCCCGGCCGTCGGCCTCGGCGGTGCCGTCGTGCAGGCCGCGCAGCCGGCGCAGCGGGGTGAATCGCCACGCCTCGTCCTTGGCGGAGGGCACCTCGAAGGCGTTCACGTCGAACGACGCGAACACCTCCCCCTTGTTGATCGCGGGGGTGCGGGCCGCCGCGCCCTCCAGGGCCTCGGCCACGTTCTCGACCGGCATCAGCCGACCGCTCCTTCCATCTGCAGTTCGATCAGGCGGTTGAGTTCCAGCGCGTACTCCATCGGGAGTTCCTTGGCGATCGGCTCGACGAAGCCGCGCACCACCATCGCCATCGCCTCGTCCTCGGTGAGGCCGCGGCTCATCAGGTAGAACAGCTGGTCCTCGGACACCTTGGAGACCGTCGCCTCGTGGCCCATCGTGACGTCGTCCTCGCGGATGTCGACGTAGGGGTAGGTGTCGGAGCGGCTGATCGTGTCGACCAGCAGCGCGTCGCACTTCACCGACGAACTCGAGCCGTGCGCGCCCTTGTTGACCTGGACCAGGCCGCGGTAGGAGGCCCGCCCGCCGCCGCGCGCCACCGACTTCGACACGATGTTCGAGGAGGTGTGCGGCGCCAGGTGCAGCATCTTCGCGCCGGTGTCCTGGTGCTGGCCCTCGCCCGCGAACGCGACCGAGAGGACCTCGCCCTTGGCGTACTCGCCGGTCATCCAGACCGCCGGGTACTTCATGGTGACCTTGGAGCCGATGTTGCCGTCGATCCACTCCATGGTCGCGCCCGCCTCGGCCTTGGCCCGCTTGGTGACCAGGTTGTAGACGTTGTTGGACCAGTTCTGGATGGTGGTGTAGCGGCAGCGGCCGCCCTTCTTGACGATGATCTCGACGACCGCGGAGTGCAGCGAGTCCGACTTGTAGATCGGCGCGGTGCAGCCCTCGACGTAGTGCACGTAGGCGCCCTCGTCGACGATGATCAGGGTGCGCTCGAACTGGCCCATGTTCTCGGTGTTGATCCGGAAGTAGGCCTGCAGCGGAATGTCGACGTGCACGCCCGGGGGCACGTAGATGAACGAGCCGCCCGACCACACGGACGTGTTCAGCGCGGAGAACTTGTTGTCACCGGCGGGGATGACCGAGCCGAAGTACTCCCGGAACAGCTCCGGGTGCTCCTTGAGGCCGGTGTCGGTGTCGAGGAAGATGACGCCCTGCGACTCCAGGTCCTCGCGGATCTGGTGGTAGACCACCTCGGACTCGTACTGCGCGGCGACACCGGCGATCAGCCGCTGCTTCTCCGCCTCGGGGATGCCCAGCTTGTCGTAGGTGTTCTTGATGTCCTCGGGCAGCTCCTCCCAGGAGGCCGCCTGCTTCTCCGTGGAGCGCACGAAGTACTTGATGTTGTCGAAGTCGATGCCCTCGAGGTTGGAGCCCCAGCTCGGCATCGGCTTGCGGTCGAAGATGCGCAGCGCCTTCAGGCGGATGTCGAGCATCCAGTCGGGCTCGCTCTTCTTGGCCGAGATGTCGCGCACGACCTCTTCGGACAGGCCACGCTTGGCACTGGCACCGGCGGTATCCGAGTCTGCCCAGCCGTAGCCGTACTTGCCCAGCGAGGCAATGGTCTCCTCCTGGGTCAACGGCTGCGCCTGGTCGGCAGTGGTCGTCATTCGGCACTCCTTCCGGAGTCGTTCGTGTTCGCCGCTGCGGGCTGTGCAGCGGTCGGGGCGGGGTCGGGGGTGGTGGCTTCGGGCGTAGTGGCGGGCAGCACGAACAGCGGTACGTGCGTGGTGCAGGCGCAGTCGCCGTTGGCGATGGTGGCCAGCCGCTGCACGTGGGTGCCCAGCAACTCGCGGAACGCCTCCAGCTCGGCGGCGCACAGTTCCGGGAACTCCTCGGCCACGTGCGAGACCGGGCAGTGGTGCTGGCAGATCTGCACGCCGGCACCCACCTTGCGGGTGGACGCCGCGAAACCGGCCGCCGAGAACGCCTCGGCGATCTCCTCGGCCTTCGCGGCGGTGGATTCGGGGGTGTGGCGGGCCAGTTTGTCGATTCCCGTGACGATGGTCGCCACCCGCTTGCGGGCGAATTCGGCGATGGCGGAATCTCCGCCCAGCTCGCGCAGCTGGCGCATGGCGGCGCCGGCGAGGTCGTCGTAGGCGTGGCCGAGCCGGCCCCGGCCCGTCGCGGTGAGCTGGTACTGCTTGGCGGGACGGCCGCGGCCCTGCTGCTGCCAGGGCGCCGAGCGGGTGGCGCGGGCCTCGCCGGATTCGATCAGCGCGTCGAGGTGGCGGCGGACCCCGGCCGGGCTCAGGCCCAGCCGCTTGCCGATGGCCGTCGCCGTGATCGGGCCCTGTTCCAGCAGCAGCTGGATCACGGCCTCCCGGGTGTGCCCCTCACCCGCGGGCGCCGCGGGCGCGACAGTGTTCCGGGCGCCTTCGCGACGCCCGGTGCCTGTCTCCGTCCGCAAACCCACGGTTTTCACAACATCAGTGTGACGGAATTCCTTCCCGCATTCTAGTAAGGGTGACCTGACCAGGCGGTCCGGACGACCGCCGCCCGCGCGGTTGCCGACGAGCGCGACGTGGGCCTCCGGAGGCCCGGCCACGACCGGACATCCGGCGAAAGCCTCAGTGCCGCACGGTCTTACAGCACGGACGCATCCGAAAGAGTGGTCTCCGGATGTTCGCGGCACGAGCGGGGCCGCGGCGCCGGATCGGGGATTGCGACGAAGCCCACAGCGGGGGGCCCCGTGGCGGCGGCGAATAACGATACAGTCGCGAGCCGGGACGTGTCGTGACCGGGACCGTGCGCGAACTAGGCTCTTGGTCCGTGGCGGTACTCGAGGGCGCGCGGCGCAGAACTATCGATGTGGGGCGCCGGGCACTGGGTCTGGACGTGCCCGCCGATCACACCATCGCCGTTCTGCACACGACCGAGACCGAGGTGCCGGGGCTGGATCCCCGGGAGACGGTGCAGTTCAAGCGGATTCGGCTGCTGGGCGCCACGGGCTCGGTGTTGATGGCGATCAGCGCGCTCGGTGTGGCCGCCCAGCCGGTGGTGCAGAATCCGGTGTCGGGCGTGCGGGTGGTCGGGGTGTTCGCGCGCTGGCAGACCTCGTCGCTGGCGCTGTGCATGATCGGCACGGTGCTGGTGGTGATGGCGTGGCTGCTGCTGGGCCGGTTCGCCGTCGGCGGTGTCGGCGGCGCGCCCGTGCACCGGCTGAGCCGTTCGCAGCTGGACCGCACGCTGCTGCTGTGGATCATCCCGATGTCGGTGGCGCCGCCGCTGTTCTCCAACGACGTGTACTCCTACCTGGCCCAGAGCGAGATCGCCGCGCGCGGGCTGGACCCCTACGAGGTCGGCCCGGCCACCGGGCTCGGCCTGCACAACGTGCTGACCTACAACGTCCCCAACATCTGGCGCGACACCCCCGCGCCCTACGGGCCGCTGTTCCTGTGGATGGGCCGCGGCATCGCGGAACTGACCGGGGACAACATCATCCTCGGGGTGTGGGCGCACCGGCTGCTGGCGCTGGCCGGCGTGGCGCTGATCGTGTGGGCGCTGCCGCGGCTGTCGCGGCGGTGCGGGGTGGCGCCGGTGAGCGCGCTGTGGCTGGGGGCGGCCAATCCGCTGGTGCTGTTCCATCTGGTCGGCGGCGTGCACAACGACGCGCTGATGCTGGGGCTGATGCTGGCGGGCATGGAGTTCTGCCTGCGGGCGATCTCCGGGGAACGCTGGGTGGGCTCGCCCACCGACCCGCCGCCCACCAACGGCGCGGACCTGATCGGCACGCCCTTCGATCGGCGGGCCTGGTCGCTGCTGATCTTCGGGGCGGTGGTGATCACGCTGTCGTCGTCGGTCAAGTTCACCTCGATCATCGCGCTGGGGTTCGTCGGCATGGCGCTCGCGCGGCGCTGGGGACGCGGAATACGGCCGCTGCTCACCTCCGCCCTGGTGCTCGCGGTGGTCGTGGTGGTCACGACGCTGTTCGTGAGCTGGGCCAGCGGGCTCGGGTTCGGGTGGACGCACACCCTCAACACCGCCAGCGCCGTGCGCAGCTGGATGTCGCTGCCGACCGCGGTCGGCATCATCACCGGATTCGGCGGCGTCCTGCTCGGGCTGGGCGATCACACCACCGCGCTGCTGAGCATCACCCGCCCGATCGCGGGCGCGGTCGCGGCGTTCCTCACGCTGCGCATGCTCATCGCGACCTGGACCGGGCGGCTGCAGCCGGTGGGCGCGATGGGGGTCTCGCTCGCCGCCATCGTGCTGCTGTTCCCCGTGGTCCAGCCCTGGTATCTGCTGTGGGCGATCGTGCCGCTGGCGGCGTGGGCCACCACCCCGGCGTTCCGGGTGCCCGCGGTGGTGTTCTCGGCGGTCGTGAGCGTGATGCTGATGCCGCGCGGCGCGGACTTCGGGGTGTTCCAGATCATCGAGGCCGCGGTCGCCGTCGTGATCGTGGGCGTCGGGTTCATCGTGTTCACCCGGAACCTGCTGCCGTGGCGGAACCGGCCGGGGGTGTCTGCTCGGTCACAGCGGCCCGCGGCATACGGTGTGTCTTCGTGAGTGCTGCCTCGCCACCGGCCGTCCGCATCGACGGCGTCGTGAAACGCTTCGGCGATGTCACCGCCGTCGACGGGATCGGTTTCGAGGTGCGCCGGGGCGAGGTGCTGGCGCTGCTGGGCCCCAACGGCGCGGGCAAGACCACCACCGTGGAGATGTGCGAGGGGTTCATCGGGCCCGATGCCGGATCGGTGCGGGTGCTGGGGCTGGACCCGATCGCGGACTCCGATCGGCTGCGCCCGCGGATCGGGGTGATGCTGCAGGGCGGCGGCGCGTATCCGGGGTCGCGGGCCGGGGAGATGCTCGATCTGGTCGCCGCCTACTCGGCCGATCCCCTGGATCCGGAGTGGCTGTTGCGCACGCTGGGCCTGCAGGACGCGCGGCGCACGCCCTATCGGCGGTTGTCCGGCGGGCAGCAGCAGCGGCTGGCGCTGGCCTGCGCGCTGGTGGGCCGCCCGGAGATGGTCTTTCTGGACGAGCCGACGGCCGGGATGGACGCGCAGGCCCGGCATCTGGTGTGGGATCTGATCGAGGCGCTGCGCCGCGACGGGGTCGGCATCCTGCTCACCACGCACATGATGGACGAGGCCGAGCAGCTCGCCGACCGGCTGGTCATCATCGACCACGGGCGCATCGTGGCCCAGGGCACCCCGGCCGAGGTCACCTCCACCGGGGCGGAGGGCCAGCTGCGCTTCACCGCTCCCCCGAAACTCGACCTGCGGCTGCTGAAATGCGCGCTGCCGGAAGGTTTCGCACCGTGCGAGACCACACCCGGTGCGTATCTGCTGCGCGGCGACATCACGCCGCAGGTGCTGGCCACCGTGACGGCCTGGTGCGCGCGCATCGACGTGCTGCCCACCGATATCCGCATCGATCAACGGCGGCTCGAGGACGTGTTCCTCGATCTGACCGGACGGGAGCTACGCGGCTGATGTCCTCCCCCGACGCCACCGACCGCTTCGCCCCCGGCACCTTCACCCCCGCGCCCCGGGCCGCCGCCCGCGCGGCGATGCTGATCGCTCAGACCCGCATGGAGCTGATCCTGTTGCTGCGCAACGGCGAACAGCTGTTGCTGACCATGTTCATCCCGATCGCGCTGCTGATCGGGTTGACGCTGCTGCCGCTGGGCAGTCTCGGCGACGACCGGATCGAGCGGGTGGTACCGGCGGTGATGATGGTGGCGATCATGTCCACCGGGTTCACCGGCCAGGCCATCGCCGTCGGGTTCGACCGGCGCTACGGGGCGCTGAAACGGTTGGGCGCCACCGCGTTACCGCGCTGGGGCATCGTCGGCGGCAAATGCGCCGCGGTGCTGATCGTGGTGGTGCTGCAGTCGGTTCTGCTGGGACTCATCGGGATCGCGCTGGGCTGGCGTCCGGGGCCGGGCGGGCTGGCGTTCGGCGCGCTGCTGATCGCGCTCGGCACCGCCACCTTCGCGGCCATGGGCCTGCTGCTGGGCGGCACGCTGAAGGCCGAGGTGGTGCTGGCGCTGGCGAACATTCTGTGGTTCGTCATGCTCGGCACCTCGAGCCTGGTGTTCGCCGCCGACGACGTGCCGGGCTGGCTCAGCAGGGTGGCCCGGCTGATTCCCTCGGGCGCTCTCGCCGAGGCCCTCGAACAGGCGATGCGCCTGAGCGTCGACTGGTACGGGCTGGCGGTGCTGGCGGTATGGGGCCTGGTCTGCGGCTGTCTCGCGGTGCGCTGGTTCCGGTTCGAATAGCTCGCGAAGGTCCTGTGAGCAGGGCTGATCGCGTGTCAGCGGGCGTGTCAGCCCGGTGTCAGGCCGGTATCAGCCGTGGCCGCGACAGTTACCGGCATGAACAACGCAGCGATCGCGGCCTCCGGGCTGCGGAAAGCCTACGGGGACAAGACGGTTCTCGACGGCATTGATTTGACCATCGACACCGGCACGATCTTCTCGCTGCTCGGCCCGAACGGGGCGGGCAAGACGACGACGGTGAACGTGCTGACCACATTGCTGAAGGCCGACGGCGGCACGGCGCGAGTCGCCGGGCACGACATCACCACCGAGACCAAGGCGGTGCGCGCGTCGATCGGCGTCACCGGCCAGTTCGCTGCGGTGGACGACCTGCTGACCGGCGAGGAGAACCTGCAGCTGATGGCCGACCTGCATCGGCTGCGGGGCGCCGAGAGCAAGCGGGTGGTCACCGAGTTGCTGGAACGGTTCGATCTGGCCGACGCGGCGCGCAATCGGGCGGCGACCTACTCCGGCGGCATGCGCCGCAAGCTGGACCTGGCGATGACGCTGGTCACCCGGCCGCGGATCGTCTTCCTGGACGAGCCGACGACCGGGCTGGACCCGCGCAGCCGCCGCACCATGTGGGAGATCGTGCGCGACCTGACCGCCGGCGGCGTGACGATCTTCCTCACCACCCAGTACCTCGAGGAAGCCGATCAGCTCGCCGACCGGATCGCGGTGCTCGACCAGGGCCGCATCGTCGCCGAGGGCACCGCCGACGAACTCAAGCGCCGGGTCCCGGGTAGCCACATCCGGCTCCGTTTCGCCCACACCGCGGATCTCGACGCGGCGGCGCGGATCCTGCCCGGCGCCACTCGCGACGAGGACGCACCGGCGCTGCGGGTGCCGGGCGAAGGCGGCTCGAAGTCGTTGCGCCAGTTGCTGAACCGGCTCGACGAGCACTCGCTCGAGGCCGAGGAGGTCTCGGTCCACACCCCCGACCTCGACGACGTATTCCTTTCCCTGACCGGACATGCCACCACGAAGGACACCGCACAATGAGCACCATCTACGCACCGCTGGCCGATTCGTCGATCATGTTGCGGCGCAACTTCAAACACACCGTCCGGACCCCGGTCACGATGTTCAACGCGGCGCTGATGCCGGTCGTGATGATGCTGATCTTCGTGTACGTGTTCGGCAGCGCGTTCGACGTCGGCGGCGACTACATCGACTACGCCACACCGGGATTGATCCTGCTGGCCGTCAGCTACGGGTTGTCGGGCACCGCGGTCGCGGTGAGCTCGGATATGGCCAAGGGCGTCATCAACCGCTTCAAGGTCATGGACGTCTCCCGGGGAGCGGTCCTGACCGGGCATGTCGTCGCCACCATGGTGACCAATGTGGTCGCCATCGCGGCGGTCGTCGGGGTGGCGTTCGCGCTCGGGTTCCGGTCGCCGGCGACGGCCACCGAATGGCTGGGGGCGATCGGTGTCATGCTGGCGACGTCGTTCGCGGCGTCCTGGCTGACGGTCGCGCTGGGTATGGCCGCCAAGACGCCGGAGTCCGCGGGCATGAGCGTGGTGCCGCTGATCATGCTGCCGTTCGTGAGCAGCGCGATCGTCCCGGCCGACAAGATGGGTCAGGGGGTGCGGCAGTTCGCGCAGTATCAGCCCTTCACACCGATCATCGAGGCGCTGCGCGGATTTCTCACCGGCAACCCGTCCGGCGGCTACACCGCGGCCGCGCTCGCCTGGTGCGCCGGGTTCGCCGTGGTCGGTTACCTGTGGTCGCGCGCCACGTTCAACAAGCGAGCGTAGCCGCTGCCAGCTCGCGCCAGTCCGCCTTCGCACCCTCCCCCGCCGCCTCGGTGAAGCGTTCTTCACCGAGGCGGCGGCGTGCTTCCCGCTCGATGCGGGCGGCGTCCGGCTGGGATCGGTCCGGCAGTCCGCGCACCGCGTCGCTCGCCGCGAGGAGCCGCGCGGCCTGCTCGTCCTGGTCGCCGCGCAGCGCCAGCTCGGCGACGCCGAGGAGAATCTGCGCGACCACGGGCGCGTGGCCCGCGGCGGCGGCCGCCCGGAAGGCCGCGGCCCGCGCCGCGCGGGACGCCTCGAGATCCGTTGCGAGATAACCGCGTAGGTCGTGTAGCACCGCGCCGACGTTCGGCTGTTCCGCGTCGTCACCGAACAGGGTCATCGCGATGTCGAGCTGCCGGTGGGCCTCGTCGTCGTCCGCGCGCCAGCGCGCCAGTTCGGCGCGGGCCAGCGCGAGTTCGGCCAGTGCGCTGGGCCAGGCGGACCGGTCCGCGGACCGCTGCGCCTCGGTCATGGCGGCCGCGCTCGCCTCCGCCGCGCCCGACAGCCAGTACAGCTGGGCCTGCCGCGACCGCATCCCGGCCACGTCCTCGATCGCGCCGACCTCGGTGACCACCGCGATCGCCTGCTCCAAAAGCTCGCAGGCGCTGGCGAATTCGCCGCGCACGGCCATGCGGTTCGCCAGTTCGGTGAGCGCGAACGACGTCCCCCAGCGCTCGCCCAGGGCCCGGAACTCGGCCAGCGCCGTCTCGAGATAGGTGTCGGCGGCCCGCCCGTCCTGCCCGAGCATGATCCGCATCTTGCCCATCTGCAGCCGGGCGAGCGCGCGCACCCACGGGTCGTCGTCGGTGAGCAGCGGTTCGAACGCGGTCGGCAGGGCATCGGGACCGGCGAGCATGCGCTCCAGCGCGTCGACGAACCCGAGCATCGGGTGGCGAGCCCGGCTGTCGCGGCCCAGCCGATAGGCCTGATGAATCCAATTCTCCAGCTGCTGAGCGTCATTGCGCCCGGCACTGGCGAAGTGCACGAGCAGCCCGTACACCATGGCCCGGGTCTCGTCCTCGACCTCACCGGGCAGCTCGGCGGTGGCGGTGATCAGCTCCAGTCCCTCGGCCTTGTGGCCGCCGAGCCACCAGTACCAGCCCGCGGCCGCCGCGAGCCGCATCGCCCCGGCGGTGTCCGCGGCGGCGAGCGCCTCGCGCATCGCGACGGTGATGTTGTCGTGGTCGGCCGCGAGCGTGGCGAGCCACTCCAGCTGGTCGCCGCGACGCAGGTGCGGGTCCGCGGCGTCGGCGAGCCGGGTGAAATAGGCCAGGTGTGCTCGCCGTGCCGAGTCCGCCTCCCCCGACTCGGCGAGCCGGTCGCGGGCGTACTGCCGGATCGTGTCGAGCATCCGGTAGCGCGGGCCGTCGGCCTCCTCGGCGCGCAGCAGCGATTTCTCGGTCAGCGCCGTCAACAGTTCGAGTACTTCCCACTGCTCGACGGTCTCGTTCGCGCAAACCTGTTCGGCCGCTTCCAGACTCGCGCGGCCGGCGAAGACCGCGAGCCTCCGCAGCACCGCGCGTTCGGCGTCAATGAGCAGCTCCCAGCTCCAGTCGACCACCGCGCGCAGCGTGCGGTGCTGCGGCGGGGCGGTGCGACTGCCGCCGGTGAGCAGTCGGAACCGGTCGTCGAGGCGATGGGCGAGCTGGTCGAGGGACATGGTGCGCAGGCGGGCCGCGGCCAGTTCGATCGCCAGCGGGATGCCGTCGAGCGCGCGGCACACCCGCGCCATCGTCGCCAGCGTGCCGGGATCGTCGGCGAGATCGGTACGGACGGCACGGGCCCGATCGCGCAGCAACCGCACGGCCGGGGCGGACTCGATCTGCCCGGGGTCCGCGTCGGCGGCGGGCAGTGCCAGCGGCTCCACCCGCCAGATCGCCTCGCCGGTGATGCCGAGCGGCTCGCGGCTGGTGGCCAGGATCCGCAGCCGCGGGCATTCCCCGAGCACCCGGTGGGCGAAGGCCGCCGCGGCGTCGATCACGTGTTCGCAGTTGTCCAGGATCAGCAGCGTCTCGCGGTCGCGGACGGCCGCGACGAGCCGGTGCATCGGTTCGGCGTTGGGTGCGCCGCCGAGCAGCGCGTCGCGCAGGCCGATGGCGGCCAGCGCGGACTGCGCGACGTCGCCGGTCGTGCCGACGGACGCCAACTCCACCAGCCAGGCCCCGTCGGGCAGGTCGTCGAGCAGGGTGCGGGCGGTCTCCATCGCGAGCCGCGTCTTCCCGCAGCCGCCGGGACCGGTCAGCGTGGTGAGCCGGTGGCCGGCGAGCAGATCGCGGACGGCGGCGATATCGGTGTGCTTGCCGATGAATTCGGTCAGTTCGCCGCGCAGGTTGGTCCGGCGTTCGCGCTCCTGCGCGCCCACCTCGCCGCGCAGCACCGCGACGTGCAGGTCGGACAGTTCGGGTGAGGGGTCCACGCCCAAGGTGTCGGACAGTGCCTCGCGGGTGCGCTGATACACCGTCAGCGCTTCCGGGCCGCGGCCCGCGGCGGCGAGCGCCCGCATGAGCGCGGCGGCGAGCCGTTCCCGCACGGGGTGCCGGGCGGCCGCCTCGGTCAGCTCGCCGATCAGCTCCGGGCCCCGGCCCAGACGGATCTCCGCTTCGTACCGATCCTCCATCGCGGCCAGGCGCAGCGCCTCGAGCCGGGTGAGCACCGCCTCGAACGCCTCGCTGTCCTGGAGGCCGACGTCCTGCATCGGCGTCCCGCGCCACAGTTCGAGGGCCTCGCGCAGCAGATCGGCCTGCCGCAGGTCGTCACGGCCGCGGGCCTGTTCCACGAGCTGTTCGAAGCGCATCGCGTCGACGGCGCCGGGCTCCACCGCCAGCCGGTAGCCGCCCGGCTGCGCGTCCAGCGAGCCGTCCGGCAGCACCCGGCGCAGCCGGGACACCAACGCCTGCAAGGCATTCGCGGCGTCCGCGGGCGGCTGCTCGCCCCAGATCCAATCGACCAGCGCCGATTTCGACACGGCACGGCCGGGTTCGAGCGCG
The DNA here is from genome assembly GCF_014466955.1 of Nocardia wallacei. NCBI lineage: Bacteria > Bacillati > Actinomycetota > Actinomycetes > Mycobacteriales > Nocardiaceae > Nocardia > Nocardia wallacei. Next base: position 4,660,641 of record NZ_AP023396.1, read on the forward strand.
AGGGCGATCAGCAACGCCCGCAACCGGGTTCCCGGTATCTCGATCAATCCGCCGTCGTTCACTCGGATCTCGAGTGGTCCAAGGATCCCGATCTGCACCCCGTCATTCTGCCGTGGGGGCGCCCCGGGCCCGCGGGCCACCCGCCGGTCCAGGGCCGACACCGCGCCGGAGGCCGTGTCAGGGCGGCGTCAGGTCGATGTCAGGCGGGCTCGCGACAGTAGGGACACGACAACGAACCCACTCGATGAAGGAGTACCGCGATGCCCGCTTTTCCGACCCCCGAACCGATCGCCGTCACCGTCGACATCCTCTCCGGATACGTCGAGGTCGTCGCGTCGGACCGCGCCGACACCGTCGTCGAGGTCCGGCCCGCCGACCCGGCCAAGAAGAGTGACGTACGCGCCGCCGAGCAGACCCGGGTCAGCTTCGGCGACGGGACCCTGACCGTGACATCGGCGAAGGAGTGGCGCACCTACACGCCGTTCGGCGGCAACCCCTCGATCGAGGTGACGATCGCGGTCCCGGCCGGATCCCGGCTGCGGGCCACCGCCGGTGTGGGCCGGTTGGTGGGCGCGGGCGAACTGGGCCCGTGCGAGCTGGAGATCGCGGCCGGTGACATCGAGGTCGAGCGGCCGAGTGCCGCGGTGACGGCGAAGGCCGCCAAGGGCGACATCCGCATCGGCGAGGCGTCGCGCGGCGTGCTGCGGCTGGAGACGTCCGTGGGCGAACTGGAGGTCGGCATCCATCCGGGCAGCGCGGTGCGGCTCGAGACCGACGCCCGGTACGGCACCGTGCGGAATCTGATGCAGCCGGTCGCCGGTCCGGCCGGGAGCGGCGAGGACATCGTGGAGGTGTACGCGCGCAACTCCTACGGCAACGTCGTCGTCCGCCACGCGACTCTCGTCCGGCACCGATGACCGTCCCTGTGAGCGCGAAGGAGCGACCGATGGAAATCCGGGTGGACCGGCAGCGCTGTATCGGCGCCGGCATGTGCGCCCTGACCGCGTCCGGAGTATTCGACCAGGACGACGACGGGCTGGTGGTGCTGCTGGCCGCAGCGCCCGAGCGCTGGGCCGATGTGCGCGAGGCCATCCAGTTGTGCCCGTCCGGCGCGATCACCGTCGACTAGAACGATTTCCGGCCGCGGCCGGACTACCTACCTCAGGAGACTTCCGATGAGCAAGACCGACACCGTCCCGCACGGCCTCCCCATGGACCGCGACGCCGGACCCTTCGACCCGCCCAGCGCGATCACCGAGTTGCGGGCGGCACGGCCCGTCAGCCCCTTGATCTTCCCCGACGGCCACGAGGGCTGGCTCGTCACCGGTTACGAGGCGGTCCGAAAACTCATGGCGGACACCAGATTCAGCTCCCGCCAGGACATCGGCATCGTGCACGTGCCGTACGAGACGCCCGGCATGCCCGCCGCCACCGAACCGTCGCCGGTGATCCCGGGCCTGTTCGTCGCGATGGATCCGCCGGACCACACCCGGTTGCGGCGCAAGCTCACCGGCGCGTTCACCGTGCGGCGCATGAAGCAGCTCGAGGAGCACATCGCCGAGATCGCCGAGCGGCAGCTGGACGCCATGGCGGCACTGGCCCCGCCGGTGGACCTGGTCCGGGAATTCGCGCTGCCGCTGCCCTCGCTGGTGATCTGCGAACTGCTCGGCGTCCCCTACGCCGACCGCGAGACCTTCCAGGTCAACTCCGCCAAATTCCTGGTCAAGGAGCAGCCGCTGGAAGAGAAGATGGCCGCGTACGGCGCGATGACCACCTATCTGGCCGGGCTGGCGATGGGCAAGCGCGCCGAGCCGGGCGACGACCTGCTGTCGGATCTGGCCCGCGACGAGGACCTCAGCATCGAGGAGTTGACCGGGATCTCGTTCCTGCTGCTGCTCGCGGGGCACGAGACCACCGCGAACATGCTGGCGCTGGGCACTTTCGCGCTGCTGGAACATCCGGAGCAGCTGGCGCAGTTGCGGGCCGATCCGGAGTTGGTGCCCGGCGCGGTGGAGGAACTGCTGCGGTATCTGTCGGTCGCCGACATCTTCTACCGCTATGCCACCGAGGACATCGAACTGTGCGGGGAGACGATCGCCGCGGGGTCGACCGTCGTGGTCTCGCTGCTGGCGGCCAATCGCGACCCGCAACGTTTCGACGACGCCGACGCCCTCGACATCCACCGCACGGCCCGTGGGCACGTGTCCTTCGGACACGGCGTGCACCAGTGTCTCGGGCAGCAGCTGGCCCGCATCGAGATGCGTGCCGGATTCGCCGGGCTGATCCGCCGCTTTCCGACGCTGCGGCTCGCCGTGCCCGCCGCCGCGGTGCCGCTGCGCACGGATATGAACATCTACGGTGTCCACGAGCTGCCGGTTACCTGGGATGAGTCGTAAACCGTTGGCGGACAACGGAATACGTCGGGTGAGCCGCCCGCTCCGTCATCCGGCGGGAATCGCGTCCGCGGCGCGGTTCCCGCCGCCGAGCAGCGGCCGGGCGGCCAGCGCTGTCGCCACCGTGACCAGCAGCAGCGCGATGATATAGACGGAGAACGCCGCGGGGTGTGCGGCGAACTTCTGTTTCAGCGCCGGTGTGGTGCCGCCGAAGAGCGCGCTGGTGATGCTGTAGGGCAGGGCCATGACCGTCACGCGGTGGCGGGCGGGGGCGATCATGGCGGTCGCGCCGGTCACCGTGGCGGCCAGGGAGACGACGCCGATCGACCCGACGATCATCAGCGCCCAATACGTCACGGGCGTTGCGGAATTCAGCAGCACCTGCATCGGCAGCGTCGCCACGGCCAGCGCCAGCGCCGCGCCGCCCACCCAGCGCAACGGGCCGACCCGGTCGGCGAGCGCGCCGAAGATCGGCGCCGCCGCCATGTACGCCAGCTGGGCCACCACGCCCGCCCAGAGCACTTGCGCGTCGGGCAGTTTCAGGACGGTGATGCCGTAGCTCGTCGGGGTGCTGATCCACAGGTAGTAGGACGCCAGGCAGCCCGCGGTGAGCCCGGCGACCGCCAGTCCGGGACCGATCAGCGCTGACCACTCGCGGGACCAGCGCACGGGTACGTCGTGCGGGTCGCCGTCGCGGGTCTCGGGGATGGTGCGCCGGGCCAGCATGAACACCAGTGACAGCACGGCCGCGACGAGGAACGGGATCCGCCAGCAACCGTCGCGGAGCGCGCCGGCGCCCGCCCAGGTCGCCAGCGCGGCCACGAGCAGGGTGGCGCTGATCGTGCCGAGTCCGTAGAAGATCGAGTACACGCTGGTGCCGAGCATGCGCCGACGCGGCGGGGCCGACTCGTACAGGTATGCCTGCGCCACGGCCTGCTCGCCGCCGAAGGAGAAGCCCAGCACCAGCCGCCACACCAGCAGCAGGATCGGGGCGGCCGCGCCGATGGTTTCGCGGCCCGGTGTCAGCGCCATCCCGAGCGTCGCCAGCCCCGCCAGCCCGATCGAGAGCACCAGCGCCGGTCGCCGCCCGCGCCGGTCCGCCAGCTGTCCGAGCACGAACGCGCCGATCGGGCGGATCAGGAATCCGATCGCGAAGATCCCGAACCCGTACAGCACCGACTGCTGCAGGTCGCCGCCGAAGAAGCGCGGCGAGAAGTAGGTCACCAGCAGCGCGTAGAGCGACCACTCGTAGCTTTCCAGGGCCGCGCCCGCCGAGGAGGCGACGACCTGCCGGGTCCGGCTACCCCGCGTTTCGATCACTGTGTTCATGAGCGCCGCCTACTTTAACACCGTTCAAGTATGGCTCCTGCCTCGGTTTTCCAGCGGACGGTCACGATGGGCGACGGTCAGCCGGACGCACTGCCCCGGACTTCCGCCGGACCAACCGGGCGAGGGTGAGTTGCGCTTACTGCTCTGCGGGACCGCCGCAGAGCCGTTCCACTTCCGCACGGAGCTTGCGGAATTCGGCCGACAATGCGTCGAGGGTGTAGTGGGCGTTGAGGCCACTGGGGTTCGGGAGCACCCAGACCTCGGTGTCGCCGAGGGAATCGGGCTGGCGGCCGACGGCGGTGCGGGGGCGGCCGAAGGCGGTGCGGTAGGCGCCCAGCCCCAGCACGGCGAGGACACGCGGGCGGTAGTGCGCCACCCGCTCGACCAGGGCGCGGCCGCCGTCGCGCAGTTCCTGTGCCGTCAACTGGTCCGCCTTGGCCGTGGTGCGCGGCGCGACATTCGTGATCCCCAGCCCGAGCGTGAGCAGTTCACCTTCCTCGTCCGGCCGCAACTGCCGCGGCGTGAACCCCGACCGGAACAGCGCCGGCCAGAACCGATTCCCGGGCCGCGCGAAATGATGCCCCGTCGCCCCCGACCACAACCCCGGATTGATCCCACAGAACAACACCCGCAGATCCGGCCCGATCACATCCGAAATCGTCTTCCCCTCCGCCGCAGCCAAATCGGCAGCCGTCGGCCGAAACCTCGCCCCTGATCCCATCCTCTCAGTCTGCCTCATCATGGACCCACTACAGGGTGTAGTTGACGGTCGTCTAGCATTACGGGGTGCTGTCTCGCGCGTTTCTGCGACTGGTCGATCTGTTGCCGCTGCCCTCGTTGCGGGTACAGCGGATTATCGCGTTCGCGGTGATTCTTTCTCAGGCGGGGATCTCGGTGACGGGGGCGATCGTGCGGGTCACGTCGTCGGGGCTGGGGTGCCCGACCTGGCCGCAATGCTTTCCGGGCAGTTTCACGCCGGTGGTGCATGCCGAGGTGCCGGTGCTGCATCAGGTGGTCGAATTCTCCAATCGGCTGCTGACCTTCGTGGTGTCGCTGTGCGCGGCGCTGGTGGTGCTGGCGGTGCTGCGGGCGCGGCGGCGGCGCGAGGTCGCCGTGTACGCGTGGCTGATGCCCGGCGGCACGGTGCTGCAGGCGGTGATCGGGGGCATCACGGTGCGCACCGGACTGCTGTGGTGGACGGTGTCGGTGCATCTGCTGGCCTCCATGCTGATGGTGTGGCTGGCCGTGCTGCTGTTCGCGAAGATCGGCGAGCCGGACGAGGGCGTGGAGGTGGCGCAGGCGCCGCGGCCGCTGCGCCTGCTGACCGCGCTCAGCGCGATCGCGTTGTGCGCCACTCTGATTGCCGGGACGCTGGTGACGGGCGCGGGCCCGCATGCCGGTGACAAGAGCGTCGAGCGGTCCGTCGAACGGCTGCAGGTGGAGATCGTGACGCTGGTGCACCTGCACGCCGAACTGCTGATCGCCTATCTCGCGTTGCTGGTCGGACTGGCGTGCGGGCTGGCCGCGGTGGGCATGAACCGGGCGATCCGCGTCCGGCTCGTGGCGGTGATCGCACTGGTCTGCGCGCAGGGCCTGGTCGGCGTCGTCCAGTATTTCACCGACGTGCCCGCCGCGCTGGTGACCGTGCACGTCGGCGGGGCGGCGGCCTGCACCGCCGCCACGGCGGCCCTGTGGGCGGCCATGCGCAACCGCGAGCGGGTCAGCGTCGGCGCAGCGGTCGCACACGCCGCCTGACCACCTCCGATCCCGCGGCGCCGCAACGATATCGGCGCGTTCGTCCGGAAGTTGGCGCGTTGTGTCCCTTCCCCCGACCGCCCGGTAGCCGCACACTGGGGATCGGCTGCGCGACCGGGTGAGGTCGGGCTGCCAGGGGTTGCCTCGCACGATGAACCCAGCACGCCATCCCTGCGGTGCGTCCTGCGCGGCGCGGGCGGTGCGCGGTGGCCGACGACGACGTCGACCGCGCCCACCCTGCGGCCCGGGGCCGATTGTGGCCGGCCGCCCCGCCAGGCGATAATCCGGACATGCCGACGTATGCGTACCGCTGCCGCGAATGCACCGACACCTTCGAAGTGATGCGGCCGATGAGCGAATCGAATGCGCCCGCCTCCTGCCCGGACGGCCACGCCGACACCGTCAAGCTCCTCACCACGATCGCGTTGACCGGCTCGGGCGGCGCGGCTCCCGCGCCCGCACCGGCCGCGGGCGGCTGCTGCGGCGGCGGTTGCTGCGCCTGAGCCCGACCGCCGCTGTCGCTCAGGCGGTGGCGTCCGGCCCGATCCAGTCGGCGAACAGTCGGTCCACGCCCCCGGTGGCGTCCTGCGCGGCGAGCCACGCGTTGACCTCGGCGGCCAGCAGCGGGTCGTTCTTGCGCAGCAGGAACACCTTGCCGAAGGAGTCGAACGGCCGATCCGGATGCAGCACAGTCAGTTCCGGGTGGGTGCGCACCCGGTAGCGGCCCTCCACCGAGTCGGTCACGAACACGTCGGCGCGGCCCTGGGCGATCTCGTCGAAGATGGTGACATTGTCGGGCCACAGGGTCAGCCGCGCGTCCGGGAAGTTCTGCCGCGCGAACTGCTCGTTGGTGCCGCCGCGGTTCACGATGACGCGCACCTCGGGCCGGTTGATCTGCTCGACGGTGGCGTACGCGCCGGCGTCGGCGGCGCGGGTGATGGGCGCCTTGCCGTCGGTGCCGTAGGTGATCGAGAAGTCCGAGAACGCCCGTCGCGCAGGCGAATCGGAGATGCCGCCGACCGCGATGTCACAGTTCAGCGGTTGGAAGTCGGCCTGCAGCGACGCCCAGGTGGTCGGCACGAACTCGACCGGCCGCCGCAGCGTGTCCGCGAGGCCGCGCGCCAGCTTGATGTCGACGCCGCGGAACCCGCCGTGCCCGTCGCGCACCGAATAGGGCGGGTAGTCCCCCGTCGTGCAGACCCGCAGCGCGGGAGCCTGGGCACCCGCGGGGGCGGACACCGTGAGCAGGGTCGTGACGGCGGCCGCGCACGCCGCCGCGATCTGCCGGACTCGCATGACTCAGCGCTCGTTGCGCGCCTTCGGGTACCGGGACTGCCGGGCGACCCAACCGGCCATCCGCGCCCAATGTCCCCGCGCGGGCGTGACGACGGAGGTCAGCTCACGGTCCCAGTGCTCGGTCTCGCTCAGCCCGTCCACGGCTTCCACCAGGGACTTCGCGGCGGCCAGGGAGTCGACGACGCGGTCGCCGAGCACGCCGTCGGAACCCACCAGGGTGACCCGGACGCCGATGCGGCCGATGGGTTGCAGCACGGCGGTGGCGGAACCGCCGTGGGCGGCGACGAACTCCTTCACCGAGTCGACGACGGCGGACGGCGGCTTCGTGGCAGTGGCGGTCTCGCTCATGCGGCAGAGTTTACCGTCCGGTAGGTTCGGCTCATATGCGCGCCATTCAGGTTTCCGAGCACGGCGGCCCCGAGGTCCTGCGGCCCGCCGAGGTTCCCGCGCCCGCGGCCGGGCCCGGACAGTTGCTGGTGAACACCAACGCGATCGGCGTCAACTTCATCGATACCTACCTCCGTACCGGAACGTATCCGCAGGAGGTGCCCTACATTCCGGGCGCCGAGGGCACCGGCGTGGTGGCCGAGATCGGTCCGGAGGTCGCCGATTTCGCCGTCGGCGACCGAGTGGCCTGGGCGGCCGCACCCGGCAGCTACGCCGAGCAGGTGGTGGTTCCGGCCGATGTGGCCGTGCCGGTGCCCGCGCGTGTGAATGCCGCGGTCGCCGCATCGGCACTGCTGCAGGGTATGACCGCGCATTACCTGATCGAGAGCGTCTACCGGCCGGAACCGGGCGAGACGATCCTGGTCCACGCGGGTGCGGGCGGCGTGGGCCTGCTCTTGACCCAACTGGCCGCCGCGCGCGGCGTGCGGGTGATCACGACCGTGTCCACCGACGAGAAGGCGGAGCTGTCGCGCGCGGCGGGCGCCGCCGAGGTGCTGCGGTACGGCGACGACCTCGCCCGGCGGGTGCGGGAACTGACTGACGGGATCGGGGTGGCAGCGGTCTACGACGGTGTCGGCAAGGCGACCTTCGACGCCAGCCTCGACTCGCTGCGCGTGCGCGGCACGCTGGCGCTGTTCGGCGCGGCGAGCGGGCCGGTGCCGCCGGTGGACCCGCAGCGGCTCAACCGCGGCGGCTCGCTGTTCCTGACCCGGCCGATGCTCGCCCACTACACCCGTGACCGTGCCGAATTGCGTTGGCGCGCAGGCGATATCTTCGAGGCCATCGCCGCGGGCAGGCTGCGCGTGCGGGTCGGCGCGCGGTACCCGCTGGCCGAGGCGGAACAGGCGCATCGCGATCTGGAGGGTCGCAAGACCACCGGTTCGATCGTCCTGCTGCCCTGACCCGGACGCTCGCTCAAGCGACGGCGTGCCACCGGGTGCCGGTCTGGCCGGGGTCGCGCAGGCTGCGCAGGCGGTGGCGCAGTTCGGTGCCCGCCGCCGCGTCACCGCGTTCGGCCCGGCGGATGTAGGAGGTCAGCGTGTGCAGGTCGCGCATGGCCCGCAGGATCGGGAACCCGGCCCACGCGCGCACGTCCCAGCCGTAGGCGAGGGTGAACTCGCGCAACTCGTTCTCGGTGTGGCCGAAGCGGATTCCGCCCTGGTAGGTGTTCACCAGATCCAGTTCGCGCGGGGCGATGCTGGCCTCGTCCCAGTCCCCGAGCAGCACCGTGTCGCCGTGCCAGAGCGTATTGCCCGGATAGGCGTCGCCGTGCACCGGGCCGACGCCCAGCGTGGAGTCCAGCCGGTCGTACTCCGCCACCAGCCTCGCCACCTGGTCGATGAGCCAGCGCCGGTCGGCCGGGGCCAGCACGCGCGGCGCGGCCGCGAGGGTCTGGAGCAGGCCCGCCAGCGGCTCGTACCGCGGCAGATGGAAAGGGGGCGCGGCGGTTTCGTGCAAGCGCCGCAGGATGCGGCCGAGTTCGCGTGCCGGTGGCCGGGGGCGGTCGCACTGCGGGTAGTACCGCCAGAACGTGACGGTGGCGCCGTGGCAGCGCACCGGCCGATCGATCAGCGGTTCGGTCACGGGCAGCCCGTGCTGGGCCAGCCAGCGCGCGACCGCGACGGCCGTGTCGGCGCGGATGCCGTGCTCCGGCGAGCGCGAGATCCGGGCCACGGCCCGGTCGCCGATGACGAACACGGCGTTGGAGTGCGCGCGCAGCAGGCTGGCGCCGTCCGCGCGCAGGCCCACCTGGGCACACGCCGAGACGAGGATCTGTTCGGTCGATACGTCGATCATCACAATGCCGGTGGTTGGTGAGTGGGAAACGACGCGAGCGCCTCCCGCAGGCTCGCGACGACCGGAGACGGTGGGCAGGTGGCGGTGCCGAGGTGCTGGCCCACCTGCTTCATACCCTCGATCACCGGGTGTATGCGCTGGCCGGGTGGCAGATTCAAGACCGGTACCAAGATCTCGGCCGCGGCGTCCACCGCGTGCCGGGCGATCGAGGCGATGGCTATGTCGGCGCGCGCGAGGGCCTCGTCGCCGTAACTGCGCTCGTCGCTGGGGCCCGCGGCATAGGCGGCGATGGCGTCGGCGGCCCAGCGTTCGGCCTGCGGATAATCCCCTATGAGGCGAAAAGTGCTGCCCGCGTAGTAGGAAGCCTTCGCCGCCGGGAATCGCAGCACCCCGCCGAAGCCGGTGACGTCGTCGCGGTCCGCGGGCTGCTGCGCCGCGGCGACGGCGCGCGCGATCGCCGCGCGGGCCTCCTCGACACGTCCCAGCCGGGCCGCGCAGCGGGCCTCCAGCGCCGCCAGCCGCACCCGCTGCTCCCCGGCGGGCGCCACCGCGGTGCCGCGCTGCGCGAATTCCAGAGCGCGCGCGGGGTTTCCGTTCCATTCGGCGATCAGCGCCTTGGTGCCGGCCAGCCAGGCCAGCAGCCCGGTGTGCTCGGCGCGCTCGGCCAGCCGCTCGGCGGCCATCGCCTGCTGCATGGCGGCCATCGGCCGACCCAGATTCCCCGACAACTGCGCCAGCAGCGCGACGGCGACGCCGCCGAGGAACATCAGCTCTCGCGCCTGCGACGGCGCGGGGCCGCCGCGCAACAGCTGCCACACCTGGTCCCGCAGGGTCTGCAGGTCGGCGAGCAGCGGGCGCGGGGGCGCGTGCACGTAACTGGTGGCGATCCGGGCGATTTCGTAGTGCAGGCTCTCGATCGACAGGCTCGCCCGGTCCTCGGTGGCCCAGTCGGCGAAGGCCAGCGAATCCGTGGCGGCCGCGCTGATGTCGTCCACGGCAACGGTGTCGCCGCCGCTCGCCAGCCGGACCAGCGAACCGGCGGCTTCCAGTTCCGCGTCGAGCGCCCGCACGATCTGCGCCGGGGGCTTGCGGATGCCGTTCTCGATCCGCGACAGCGCGCCGACGTCGTAGCGAATACTCTTCGCCAAGCCGCGTAGGGTCAGGTTCCGCTGCAGGCGCAACCGCCGCAGCTCACCACCGAATGCCTGCCAGTCGTTCATCCAGCTATCTGTTCCATTCCAGCGCAACGACTTCGACCAGCGTTGCAGTACTTGGCAACGACCGGCAACACAGCAACGCTATCGCATCGCCCTGAAATGCAAGCACAATTGCACAAACATTTCGGCGTCCGGGCTCGGGGATGGGCCCGGAACCGAAGGGGAAACAACGGCATCGCGACGAGGCAGACCATGGCGAACATCCGGGACAGCAGTGGCCGCACGCCCACGATCGCCGGCGCGCCGCCCAGACAGTGCCGCGGACCGCAGGTCGACGACCGGGAGCCCGCGCGACCACCCGTGGATGAGGTGCACATCCGGCTGCGGTTTCCGTTCGGCGGCGTCGCGGTCGACTATCGGGCGCCGCGCCGGGTCGCGGGCCGGGTCGCGGTGGAGCTGCAGCGCTACGGCGTCGAGGTCACCGTCGACGACGACGCACAGGCCGCGCATCCGCCGCTGCCCAACATGCACGCCTGGGAATAGGCCGCGCGGCAGGGTCTTTCGCGCCGCCGGTCAGTAGTCGCGGCCGGTCAGGCCCCGATACACGAAGCGGGTGAGGCCCTCGATCGCCTGCTCGTCGGTGAGCCGCACCGTACCCTCCTCGACCGCCTCCAGCATCGCGTGCAGCGACAGGAACATCATCGCCAGGCTGGCGTCACGGCTGCTGGGCAACCGCAGTCCGGCCGCGGCGAATCCGTCCAGGTGATCGTCGATGTCCTTGCGCTGCTCCACGGCGAACCGGGCAGTGCGCCGCGCGAATTCCTCGTTGACCAGGGCGGCTTGATTCATCGCGCGCAGCACGGGCCAGTTACGACGCGCGAAGGTCCAGTAGTGCTCGACGTGGAAGCGCACGGCGGCGGGATCGGTGAAGTCCGGATTGTGCGACGTCCCCTCCGCGGCCGTATCCCCCTGTGCGGCAAAGTCGGCCAGTAGCGCCTGGAGCAACTCCTCCTTGCTCGCGAAATGGTTGTAGAAGGAGCCCGCCGCGCGCCCGGCCGCCGCGGTGATGTCGGTGATCTTGGTGTTCAGGTACCCGCGCTCGGCGAACAACCGGCGCGCCGCATCCTTGAGCGCCTGTTCGGTTTCCGCCGAGCGTTCCCTGCGCCGGCCCGTCTCCGCCCGACCCGTGGCCATGACCACCTCCTTGACAGCGGACCCTATCAACCAGAATACTGAATTCAGTTTCAGTGAATTTAGATTCAGTTTTGGAGGACGGCGTGTCACCTCGGGTACTCATCGCCGGAGCCGGTCCGACCGGGCTCACCCTGGCCATCGACCTCGCCCGGCGCGGCGTCGGGGTCCGCCTCATCGATCGGGCGGCGGAGTACTTCGCCGGGTCACGCGGCGACGGCATCCAGCCGCGCACCCTGGAGGTGTTCGACGACCTCGGTGTCCTCGACGCGATCCTGGCCGCGGGCGCCCCGCCCGCGCCGATGCGGGTCTATCTGGACGGGCAGTACGTGACCGAGCGGCGCATGGTCGAACCGCGCGACCCGACGCCGGCCGTGCCGTACCCCAATCCGTGGGTGCTCGGGCAGTCCGACACCGAGGCCATCCTGCGGGCGCGGCTCGCGGAGTTGGGCGTGCACGTCGAACTGTCCACGGCGCTCACCGGTTTCACCCAGGACGACAGCGGTGTCACCGCCGTCCTCGCCGGTCCCGGTGGCGCCGAGACGGTGCGCGCCGAGTACCTCGTCGGCGCGGACGGCGGGCGCAGCACGGTCCGCAAGACGCTGGGCATCGCGTTCGAGGGCAGTACCGACGAATCCCTGCGGATGCTGCTGGGCGACGTCCGTGCCGACGCGCTCGACCACGACTACGGCTACTGGTTCGCCACGGCCGACGCCCCGATGCGCGGAATCGCGTTGAGCCCCTTGCCCGGCGGGCGGTTGTTCCAGTTCGTGGCCCCGCTGGCGGAGGACACCGAGCCGACCCGCGCGGTGCTGCAGGGCTACGTCGACCGTCTCACCGGCCGCACCGACCTCGAGATCGACGAACCCGCGTGGTCGACGGTGTGGCGGCCGAACGTGCGCCTGGCGCAACGGTTCCGGGACGGCCGGGTGTTCCTCGCGGGCGACGCCGCGCACGTGCATCCGCCGACCGGCGGACAGGGCATGAACACCGGCATCCAGGATGCCTACAACCTCGGCTGGAAACTGGCGGCCGCACTCACCGGCGCGGCTCCGGCCGAGGATACCGACGCGCTGCTCACCGGTTACGAGACCGAGCGGCGGGCCGTCGCCGCCCGCGTGCTGGGCATCAGCTCCCGGCTGCTCGACAAGCACACCGCCGGAGACGATGACGCCATGCGGCGCGGTGCGGAGACCCAGCAGCTCGACATCAGCTATCGCGATCCCGGCGCGGCGGGTGCGCTGGTGGCGGGCGATCGGGCGCCCGACGCTCCCCTGCGCCGGGCCGACGGGACCGCGCTGCGGCTGTTCGACCTGTTCCGGGGGCCGCACGCGACGCTGCTCGCCTTCGGCACGGCCGCCGCCCCCGGCACCGAAGGCGTCCAGGGGTATTCGATCGCGCCGCCGGAGGCCACGCCCGCCGACGGCGAGCTGGTCGCCGTCGGCGGTCATGCCTTCGAGGGCTACGCCGCCCGGCCGGGCACCCGCGTACTCGTCCGGCCCGACGGGTATCTGGCCTGGCGCACCGATGCCTGAGCGCGCTATCGAGCCGGCCCTTCGACCAGTGCCGTAGCGAGCGGCGAGCGGTCGCGAAGCCTTTGCTACTGCGGCGTATTCGCTCCGAGCGGACGACGGCTGGTGTAAAGAGGGGTGACCCGCCCGCGACGCGGCCGCGCCGATGCTGGATGATCTGTGCTGCCGCGCAAGCCGATTCGCCCGGTTCGACGTGACCACGTACGAACCGGGCAGTCGCTCGGGCGGCAGGCAGATACGTATCGACCAGGGGTTGATCAGGATGTTGGTGAAGGTCCGCAACGACGACCCGTCGCGACTGTCCAGCACCGAACGGACGGTGGTGAACTGGTTGAAGTCGTGGACCGGATCGCACGCGCTGTCCGGTATCGCGGTGGTGAAGGCGCACGGCGCAGACCTGATCGTGTGGACCCCGCGAGCCTGCGTGGTCGTCGTGGTGAAGGGCTTCACCGAACGCCGCAACGGCCCGCTCACCGTCGCCGACACCGCGCCGTGGACGATCGACGGACATATCGCGCCGCTCGAGGGCGTGCAGACCGGCACCGAGCCGATGGACGAGATCCGCACCCGCACCGCCGAGATCGAGCGGGTGCTGCGGGCGGCACCGGGCCGCCAGCACGTCGCGGTCATGGGCGTGGTACTAGTGATTCCGCAGCTGGGCACCCGGGTCAGCCTGGAGAAGGGCGCGCTGGCGCCCGGGCTGGATGTGGTGGTGGGCGACGGGCCCTCCTCGCTGCGCGCCTACTTCACCCAGCTCACGGGAGCCGACCAGGCCGAGGGCGGTGTGGCGCGTCCCGACGCGTGGGATGCCGCGCAGGTGGGCCAGGCCCTCGGCGCACTCGGATTCGCCGCCGCGGCAACGTATTCCGACCTTATCGCGGAGGGTTTTCCGCCGCCGCGGGGCGATGGCGCCGGGAGTGCGTCCGCCGCCGCGGCACCCGGGTCGGGGCAAACCGGCACGCCCGCACCGATTTCCGGCTCGGGGGCACCGATGCCGACGGCGACCGGGGGCGCGCCGACGCCACTGTCGGCCGGAGGCGCACCCATTCCGCCGCCGCGCGGAGGAGCACCGACGCCGCCGACCGCAGGCGCACCGATGCCGCCGCCGCCCGGAGGCGCGCCGGTTCCGTTGCCCGGCCGGTCCACGCCGCCGCCCGGCGGGCAGGGTGTGCCGACGCGCGAATACACCGCGGCCACACCGGCTTACGGGTCCGCTAGGCCCGCATACGGGTCGCCCGGATCGGTTGCCGGTTCACCCGCGCCAGCTTACGGTTCAACCGCGCCGGGGTACGGTTCGACCGCAACCGACACGCCGCGCCGCCGCCGGAGCTCCCGGCGCGAATCCACCGCCGCAGCAGGAGGTTACGGCGCGTCCGGCGGCCCGGGCACATTCCGTTCCGGTGCTCCGCAGCGGGATTACTCCTCCGCCGCACCGAGTTTCGCGCCGGGTGGGTTCTCCGGTGGCCAGTCCTCGTACTCCTCCCCCGCCCAGCCGTATGCGGTGCCCTTCGAACCTCGCCCGCCCAAGCCACCGCGGCCTCGTGGGCGGAGCATCGTGCCCCTGGTGCTGCTGGCCCTGCTGGTACTCATCCTGGCCGTCGTCGCCATGTGCACCGGCGGCGACGACGAACCGTCCAAGCCCGCCCCCGCACCCGGCACCCGCACCAGCGAATCCATCGCCCCGCACACCACAGCTCCCGACATCACCATCCCCTCCGAAACCCCCGCCCCGGCCTGCTTCCCGCTGCAACCCGACTGCCCGCCGTCGGGCCCGGCGGCCGAACCCGAACCACCGGCCGGTCCGCCGGTCCCGGCGGAGCAGGTGCCGCCACCGGCCCCTGCGGAACAACTCCCACCCCCGGCCCCCGCCGAATCCGCCGCACCGGTCGGCCGGGCGGTCTCGCCGAAACCGGGCGTGCCAGTGGAACACCCGGCCGCTGCGGAACCGGCCGCCCCCGCCCCACCGGCTGAACCCGCCGCGCCCGCAGCACCGCCCGAACCCGCCGCCCCGGCGGAACCCGTGGCACCGCCTGCACCGGTAGAGCCCGATGTACCCGCAGATCCTCCCCCGCCGGCGCCGCCCGCCGCACCGGCCGAAATCACCCCATCCGAATAACCTGCCCGGCAGGACCACCCGCACTCGGAATCACCATGCCGAGGCGGATACGCCCGCCGTACTTGCGTGAGTATCCGCCTGCGCTGTCGGGGCTGCCGCACTATCAGGCGACGGTGTCATCTATCCGTGCAGCAACGCTGAATGCGGTAAAGGTCTTGCGTGGCAAGCGATCACCGTCGATTCGGTCAGAGGGTTGGACGGAAGCGACGGGGGAATCGGACCGAAATCTTTCCCACGTCGCCTTGGTAACCTCCGTTGTGGCGTCAGATGCACATACTCGCTTCCAACCCGCCGCGACCATTCGTTCGGCGGCGGATCTGCTTGCCCTGGCTCGGCACGCCCTCCTTCGCCGCCCAGCCGTTTTCGTCGATCCGGCCGTCACCGCGAGGTCCTGGGAACAAGGGGTACGGCAGGGGTCGATGCGCTCGTGCCGGGCGCGGAAGATGGATGCCGTGCGCCGATCAGCCGAACAGGGTGTGGCCGAGGGTGTGCCAGCCGAGGACGGAGTCGACGGCCAGGCCGCAGAAGACGACGGCGAGGTAGTTGTTGGACTGCAGGAACAGGCGCAGGGGTTTGACGGATTCGCCGCGGCGGACGCCGGAGTAGAGCTGGTGGGCCATCAGCAGGAACCACGCGCCCGCAGCGAGCGCCACAGCCGCGTACACCACGCCGGTGGCGGGGATGAGGGCCAGTGTGGCGGCGACGGTCAGCCACGTGTAGACGACGATCTGCTTGGTGACCGCCTGCTCGGTCGCCACCACCGGCAGCATCGGCACCCCGGCCGCGCGGTAGTCCTCCTTGTAGCGCATGGCCAGCGCCCAGGTGTGCGGCGGAGTCCAGAAGAAGATCACCAGGAACAGCACGAGCGCGGGCCAGCCGATGGTCCCGGTGGCCGCCGACCAGCCGACCAGCGCGGGCATGCACCCGGCCGCCCCGCCCCAGACCACGTTCTGCGAGGTCCGGCGCTTCAGTCCGAGCGTGTAGACGAAGACGTAGAACAGGATGGTCGCGACCACCAGCAGACCGGACAGCAGATTCGCCTGCCACCACAGCCACGCGAACGACCCCGCGCCCAGCACGACGCCGAACACGAACGCGTGGCGGGTCGGCACGGCGTCGCGGGCCAGCGGGCGCTTGGAGGTGCGCTTCATGACCTTATCGATATCGGCGTCGGCGACACAGTTCAGCGTGTTCGCGCTGGCCGCACCCATCCACCCGCCGAACAGCGTGGCGAGGATGAGCCGGATATCGATGTGCCCGCGGTCGGCCAGCAGCATGGTCGGAATCGTCGCCACCAGCAGCAGTTCGATGACCCGCGGCTTGGTCAGCGCGATGTAGGCCAGTATCCGGCGAGTCAGCGCCGACAGCGGTCCCGTGCCCGTGACACGGTCGGCGAGCGCCGTCGCGGAGGGGCCATGCGCACCACCCGGCTGTTGCCCAATCCGCACTGTCTCTCCTCGCAGGTGGTGCATCGATCCGGTCCAGGAACCAGCCGCGCGCCGCCCTGCGGCGCTGCAACTACTACACGCGATGGTAGACCCACGCGGGTTGTGGTCCGGCACCCACCCGGCGCGACGAACCCACGACACGGCCCCGTCGATGCCGGGTTCCCGCGTGCGGGGATTCCGGCGGGCTCTAGGGTGGGTGGTGCATCCAGCGCTCGCAAGCAGCACGCCGCCGTAACCGCATAGTTGACGAGAAGGTCAGGAGAACCTCGGTCGTGTCAGTCACAGACGACATCCGCGCCCTCACCCAGCCGAACCACCCGGACGACTGGACCGATCTGGACACCAGAGCCGTCGACACCGTCCGCGTACTCGCCGCGGACGCCGTGCAGCAGGCAGGCAACGGCCACCCCGGCACGGCGATGAGCCTGGCGCCGCTGGCATACACCCTCTACCAGCGGGTCATGGACTACGACCCCGCCGACCACGATTGGCCGGGCCGCGACCGCTTCGTGCTGTCGTGCGGCCACTCCAGCCTCACCCAGTACATCCAGCTGTACCTGGCGGGCATCGGCCTCGAGCTCGAGGATCTGAAGAATCTGCGCAAGTGGGGCTCGCTCACCCCGGGCCACCCGGAGTACCGGCACACGCCCGGCGTCGAGATCACCACCGGCCCGCTGGGTCAGGGCCTGGCCTCCGCGGTCGGTATGGCGATGGCGGCGCGGCGCGAGCGCGGGCTGTGGGATCCGGCCGCGCCCGAGGGCGAGAGCCCCTTCGACCACTACATCTTCGTGATCGCCTCCGACGGTGACATCGAGGAGGGCGTCACCTCCGAGGCGTCGTCGCTGGCCGGTACCCAGCAGCTGGGCAACCTGGTGGTGATCTACGACGACAACAAGATCTCCATCGAGGACGACACCTCCATCGCCCTGACCGAGGACACCGCCGAACGCTACCGCGCCTACGGCTGGCACGTGCAGGTGGTCGAGGGCGGCGAGGACGTCGTCGCCATCGAGAAGGCGCTGAACGAGGCCAAGGCGGTGACCGACAAGCCGTCGTTCATCCTGCTGCGCACCATCATCGGCTATCCGGCGCCGAACAAGATGAACACCGGCGCCGCGCACGGCGCCGCGCTGGGCGCCGACGAGGTGGCCGCGACCAAGAAGGCCCTCGGCTTCGACCCGGACAAGACCTTCGAGGTCGACGACGCGGTCATCGCCCATACCCGCCGGCACGCCGCCGACCGCGGCAAGGCCCTGCGCGCCGCCTGGCAGGAGCGGTTCGACGCCTGGGCCGCGGCCAACCCCGACAACAAGGCGCTCTACGACCGTCTGCAGGCGCGTGACCTGCCCGAGGGCTGGGCCGACGTGCTGCCGACGTTCGAAGCCGACGACAGCGGCGTCGCCACCCGCAAGGCCTCCGGCAAGGTGCTCGCGGCGCTGGCCCCCGTACTCCCCGAGCTGTGGGGCGGCTCGGCCGACCTGGCCGAATCCAACAACACCACCATGCCGGGCGTGCCGAGCTTCGGTCCGGAGTCCATCTCCACGGGCATGTGGAAGGCCAACCCCTACGGCCGCACACTGCACTTCGGTGTGCGCGAGCACGCGATGGGCGCGATCCTCAACGGCATCGCCCTGCACGGCCCGACCCGCCCCTACGGCGGCACCTTCCTGGTGTTCTCCGATTACATGCGCCCGGCCGTGCGCCTGGCCGCGCTCATGCGGGTCCCCGCGGTCTACGTCTGGACGCACGACTCGATCGGCCTCGGCGAGGACGGCCCGACCCATCAGCCGATCGAGCACCTGGCCGCGCTGCGCGCCATCCCGGGCCTGAACGTGGTCCGCCCGGGCGACGCCAACGAGACCGTGCACGCCTGGCGCGCGGTGCTGGAACTGGAGAGCGCCGAACACAATTCGCCGTACGAGGTGTCGGAGACCCCGCACATCGACGGCCCCTCGGCGCTGGCGCTGACCCGCCAGAACCTGCCGGTCCTGGCGGGCACCAGCTACGAGGGAGTGCGCCGCGGCGGCTACGTGCTGGCCGAATCATCCACCGGCACACCGCAGGTGATCCTGATCGCCACCGGTTCGGAGTTGCAGCTCGCGGTCGAGGCCAGGACTACCCTGGAGGCGCAGGGCATCGGCGCCCGCGTGGTCTCGATGCCGTGTGTGGAGTGGTTCGACGCGCAGGAGCAGTCCTACCGCGACGAGGTGCTGCCGCCGGCGGTCCGGGCCCGGGTCACCGTGGAGGCCGGGATCTCGATGCCGTGGTACCGCTTCGCCGGTGCGGACGGCGAGATCGTGTCGATCGAGCACTTCGGTGCCTCGGCCGACTACAAGACCCTGTTCCGCGAGTTCGGCATCACCGCCGAGGCCGTGGTCGAGGCCGCTCAGCGCTCACTCGACAAGGTGAAGGGATAACCGACATGGCACAGAACGAGAAACTCGCCGCACTGTCCGCGGAGGGCGTGTCGGTGTGGCTCGACGATCTGTCGCGCGACCGCATCCGGTCGGGCAACCTCGCCGAACTCATCGCCACCCGCAGCGTCGTCGGCGTCACCACCAACCCGACCATCTTCCAGGGTGCGCTCAGCAAGGGCCACGCCTACGACGAGCAGGTCAAAGAGCTGGCCGCCCGCGGCGCGGACGTCGAGTCGGCGATCCGCACCATCACCACCGACGACGTGCGCGCCGCCTGCGACGTATTCGCCGAGGTGTTCGAGGCGACCAACGGCGTCGACGGCCGGGTGTCGATCGAGGTCGACCCGCGCATGGCCTTCGACACCGACAAGACGGTCGCGCAGGCGATCGAGCTGTGGAAGATCGTCGACCGGCCCAACCTGTTCATCAAGATCCCCGCGACCGAGGAGGGCCTGCCCGCCATCACCAAGGTGATCGCGGAGGGCATCAGCGTGAACGTGACGCTGATCTTCTCGGTGGCCCGTTACCGCAGCGTCATGGGCGCGTACCTGGACGGGCTGCGCAATGCCCGGATCGCCGGGCACGATCTGGCCCGCATCCATTCCGTCGCGTCGTTCTTCGTCTCCCGCGTGGACACCGAGATCGACAAGCGGCTCGAGGCCATCGGCACGCCGCAGGCCCTGGCACTGCGCGGCCGGGCCGGTATCGCCAACGCGCGCCTGGCCTACGCCGAGTACCAGGACGTGTTCGACGGCGGCAAGCACACCTCGACCTTCGCGCACCTGTCCTCCGCGGGCGGCAACCGGCAGCGCCCGCTGTGGGCGTCGACGGGCGTGAAGAACCCCGAGTACTCCGACACCATGTACATCACCGAACTGGTCGCGCCCAACACGGTGAACACGCTGCCGGAGAAGACGCTCGAGGCCTACGCCGACCACGGCGAGCAGCGCGGTGACGCCGTCAGCGGTACCGCGGAACAGGCGCAGGCGGTGTTCGACGAACTCAGCGCGGTCGGCGTCGACCTCGACGACGTGTTCGCCGTGCTCGAGCGCGAGGGCGTGGAGAAGTTCGAGAAGTCGTGGGAGGAACTGCTGTCCGCGACGGCCACCGAACTGCAGACCACCGGAAACAACTGACCGCGATGGCCGGCGCAGAGACGACGGCCGCTCCGGGGAATCCGCTGCGCCAGGAGAGCGACAAGCGGCTGCCCCGGATCGCGGGCCCGTGCAGCATGGTGATCTTCGGTGTCACCGGTGATCTGTCCCGTAAGAAACTGATGCCGGCCATCTACGATCTCGCGAACCGCGGGCTGCTGCCGCCCGGGTTCGCGCTGGTCGGGTTCGCCCGGCGGGACTACGCGGACGAGGACTTCGCCAAGGTCGTGCTGGAGGCGGTGAAGCAGCATGCGCGCACCCCGTTCCGGCAGGAGGTCTGGGACCAGCTCTCGGAGGGAATCCGCTTCGTACAGGGCACCTTCGAGGACGACGCGGCCTTCTCCCAGCTGGCGGCGACGCTGAAGCAGCTCGACCACGATCGCGGCACCGGCGGCAATCACGCCTTCTACCTGTCGATCCCGCCGAACGCTTTTCCCCTTGTGCTGCAACAGCTTTCCCGCACCGGCCTGGCGCAGCCGCCGGATCCGGGCGAGGGACGGCAGAAGCCGTGGCGGCGGGTCGTCATCGAGAAGCCGTTCGGGCACGACCTGAAGAGCGCGCAGGAACTCAACGCCCTGGTCAACCGCGTGTTCCCCGAGGAGACGGTGTTCCGCATCGATCACTACCTCGGCAAGGAGACGGTGCAGAACCTGCTGGCGCTGCGCTTCGCCAACGAGATGTTCGAGCCCATCTGGAGTTCCAATTTCGTCGACCACGTGCAGATCACGATGGCCGAGGACATCGGATTGGGCGGGCGCGCGGGCTATTACGACGGCATCGGCGCGGCGCGCGACGTCATCCAGAACCATCTGCTGCAGCTGCTGGCGCTGACCACGATGGAGGATCCGGTCAGCTTCCAGCCGCGGCAGCTGCAGATCGAGAAGATCAAGGTGCTCTCGGCGACCAAGCTGGTGGAGCCGCTGGACGAGACCACCGCCCGCGGCCAGTACACCGAGGGCTGGCAGGGCAGCGAGAAGGTGGTGGGCCTGCTGCAGGAGGAGGGTTTCGATCCCAACTCCCGCACCGAGACCTACGCCGCGATCACGCTGAACGTCGACACGCGGCGCTGGGCGGGCGTGCCGTTCTATCTGCGGACCGGAAAGCGCCTGGGCCGCAGGGTGACCGAGATCGCGGTGATGTTCAAGCGGGCGCCGCACCTGCCGTTCGACCAGACCATGACCGAGGAGCTGGGGCAGAACGCCCTGGTGATCCGGGTGCAGCCGGACGAGGGCATCACGCTGCGGTTCGGGTCCAAGGTGCCCGGGTCCAGCATGGAGGTCCGCGACGTCAACATGGACTTCAGCTACGGCGAGTCGTTCACCGAATCCTCGCCGGAGGCCTACGAACGGCTGATCCTGGACATGCTGCTCGGCGAGCCGTCGCTGTTCCCCGTCAACGAGGAGGTCGAATTGTCCTGGCGCATCCTCGATCCCGTGCTCGAGCATTGGCACGCCGACGGCAAACCGGAACCGTACGAGGCGGGGACCTGGGGTCCGGCCTCCGCCGACGAGATGCTCGCCCGCACCGGGCGGGAATGGCGGCGGCCGTGATCGTCGACATGCCCGCGACCGACACCCGCTCGGTCGCCAAGCGGCTGGTGAAGCTGCGGGAGAGCAACGGCGTCATCACCACCGGCCGCGTGCTCACGCTGGTGGTGTGCACGCTGGACAGCTCCGAGGCCGAGGACGCCATCGACGCGGCCAACGACGCCAGTCGCGAACACCCTTGCCGCGTCATCGTGCTCGCGCGCGGCGACCGGTTCGCCGAGACCAAGCTGGACGCGCAGATCCGCGTCGGCGGCGACGCCGGGGCGGCCGAGGTGATAGTGCTGCGGCTGCAGGGCGATCTGGTCAATCACGAGAGCAGCGTGGTGATCCCGTTCCTGCTGCCCGATACGCCGGTGGTGGCGTGGTGGCCGCGGGGCGCGCCGGAGTTCCCGTCGAAGGATTCGGTGGGACGCTTGGCGATTCGGCGCATCACCGATGCCACCTTCGCCCCCGATCCGCAGGAGGCGATCCGCAAGCGGGTCACCTCCTACGCCCCGGGCAACACCGATCTGGCGTGGAGCCGCATCACCTACTGGCGAGCGTTGTTGGCCGCCGCTCTCGACGAACCGCCGTACGAGGCGGTCGAATCGGTGACGGTGTCGGGCCTGAAGGAGGAACCGGCGCTGGATGTGCTGGCCGGTTGGCTGGCCGCGCGGCTCAACTGCCCCGTGCGGCGGCGTACCGGCGAACTGCGCGTCGAACTGCACCGCCCGACGGTCTCCATCGCCATCGCCCGTCCCCAGACCGGCCGCACGGCAACGCTTTCCCGCACCGGCGAACCGGATCAGCGCTTCGCCCTGGCCCGCCGCGAGACGAAGGACTGTCTCGCGGAGGAGTTGCGCCGCCTGGACGACGACGAGATCTACGCGGAAGCCCTGTCGGGCATCGAGAAGGTGACCTACGAGTGAGGGACCGATGAGCGAGACCAACGTCGAAGTCTTCTCCGGCACGGAGGAATTGGTGGCCGCGGCGGCCGCGAAGTTCGTGGCCGTGGTGACTGCGGCGCAGGCCGCGCGGGGGTCGGCGTCGGTGGTGCTGACCGGGGGCGGTACCGGCATCGGTCTCCTGGAGCGCGTCCGGAAGGATCCCGGCGCTGTCGACTGGTCACGACTGGACGTGTTCTGGGGTGACGAGAGGTTCGTTCCCGCAGCCGATTCCGAGCGCAACGACCTGCAGGCCCGGCAGGCGCTGCTGGACCACGTGCCGGTGGATCCGGCGCGGGTGCATCCGGTAGCGGCCTCGGACGGGGAATATCCCGATCCGGTCGAGGCGGCCGCGGAGTACTCGGCGGCCGTACACGCGCACCTGGCCGAGCACGGGGCCTTCGATCTGCACCTGCTCGGCATGGGCGGCGAAGGCCACGTGAACTCGCTGTTCCCGCACACCGCCGCCGTCCGCGAGGAGCACGAACTCGTTGTCGCGGTGACGAATTCGCCCAAGCCGCCGCCGGTGCGCGTGACCCTCACCCTGCCCGCGGTCCGCCGCGCCCGCCACGTCGTGCTGGTGGTCGGCGGCGCGGCCAAGGCCGAGGCGGTAGCCGCGGCCACCGCCGGTGCCGACCCCGTCGACTTCCCCGCCGCAGGCGCACACGGCAGCGAAACCACCACCTGGCTGCTCGATTCCCCCGCCGCAGCACAGCTCTCCCGCTGACCAGGTGGTCGGCTGCCTCGCCGATTCAGCGGACGGCGCGGCTCCGATTCGCTGATCGATCGCGGTTCGACTCGCGCTTGCGCAGATCTGACGATCACGGAAGGTCCACAGAAGTCCGCAGCAGCTTCCCGGTCGTACGGCGGCAATCGATAGGCTCGGGACATGCCGCTGATCGAGGTGACGTATGGCCCGAGCGTTCCGGAACCGACGCTGCGCGAGCTGGCTGAGCGACTGCCACATCTCGTCTCCGTGGCTGTCGAATGCCCGGAGGAGCCCTATGACGATGATCTGCGGCCCGGTGATGTGGAGATCCGGTTCCGGGCGCTGGGGCCGTTCGATCGCAGCGGGCTGGATGCCGTCATCGAGGTGAAGTCCAAGTGGTTCGCCAGCCGCGCGGAGAACCGGCAGGAGCGGTGCGAACTGTTACACCGCTCTGTCGAGGCGGCGACCGGACTGCGGAAATTCGGAATCTACCTGTCGCTGCCGGTCGCGGCATGGGAGCAGAGCGACCGGCCGGTGGGCACGGTGGGTAGGGTCGGCGCGGTGGCGGAAACACGCAGGGCCCCGCGCTCGGTCAGGCACTTTCATCCCACCGCGGTCGCGCGTTCGGAGGTCGAGCGGATCATCGACGTGGCGCGGTGGACCGGATCCGCGCGCAACCGCCAGCCCTGGCGGTTCGTCGCGGTGACCGAGACCGGCGTACGTCGGGAGCTGGCCCGATGCGGCAGCTTCGCCCTGCATCTCGCCGACGCCCCGCTGGTGCTCGTGCTGCTCTCGCACGACAACGGTTTCGCCGACACCGAATTCGATATGGGCCGTGTCGCGCAGTCGATCTGTCTCGCCGCCGACGAACTCGGGCTGGGCACCTGCCTGACCACATTCCATCCCGACGACAATGTCCGCCGGGCGGCCCGCCTGGTCGGCGCCGAGCCCGGCTGGCTGCCGCGCCATGCCGTCGCGGCGGGGTATCCGGCGCCCGCCCCGAACTCGGCGCCCACCGCGATACCCCGCGGCCGCCGGCCGGTCGCCGAGTTGCTGACCTGGGTGTCCTGACCGGTGCGGCGGCTTACGACGCGGCGGCCCGCACGCCCAGCCGGTCGAGGTGGGTGGTGAGGAAGTCGTTCACGGCGCCCGTGCGTTCCAGCTGCACCAGATGCCCTGCGCCCGCGACCTTTTCGACTGCGCGCAGATCCGGGACGTGCGCCCGCAGGGTGGCGAGCGGGTCGCGGCCGCTGAAACCCTCCATGTCCGGGTCGTTCTCGCCGTAGAGGAAGTAGGTCGGGACGGAGACGGTCGTCGGCAGGTCGGCCGTCAGCTCCCAATTGCGGTCCAGGGCGCGGTACCAGGTGAGTCCACCGGTGAAGCCGGTCTGTTCGAATTCCTCTGCCAAGACCCCGAATTCGCCCTCCGTGAGCCAGGACCACGGCAGCGCGGGCGCTTCCGGCAGCACGTCGAGATAGCCCAGACCCGGCGGGTTCTTCCAGGTGTCGAGGTAGTGGTAGTCACCGCTGAGCGCGTAGAAGACCCGGGCGAGGAACTCCCGCGGCCGCGCGGCGAGTTCGGCGTCGGCGACGCCGGGCGTCTGGAAGTACGACAGATGCAGGAAGTGCCGTTCGGCCGCCTTGGTCCAGAAGGCCGACGGGGGCTTGGGCGGGCGCGGGGCGAACGGATTGTTCAGTACGAACACCGCGCCCACCCGCTCCGGCGCGCGCAGCGCCAGCTCCCACACCAGTTGCGCGCCGAAATCCAGGCCCACGAAGACCGCGCGCTCGGCGCCGATATCGTCCAGCAGGCCGAGCAGATCACCGATCACCGCGCGGTTGGTATGCGCCTCGACGCCCTCCGGCGATTCGGTCCGGCCGTATCCGCGCAGGTCGGGGGCGATAGCCCGATAGCCGGCCGCGGCCACCGCCGCCAGCTGCCGATGCCAGACGAACCATCCGTGCGGGAAACCGTGACAGAAGACGACCGGATATCCCTCCCCCTGCTCGGCGACGTGCAACCGGACGCCGTTGGTCTCCACGAACCGATGTGTCGGCTCCACTACGCCTCCCAAAGACTAGAACGTGTTCTTGTTTCACGGTAGTGTCCCGGAGTCGTGAACGGAATACTCGCCGGCCGGGTCGCGGTCGTGACCGGGGCCAGCCGCGGCATCGGCAAGGGCATCGCACTGGAGCTGGGCGCGGCGGGCGCGACGGTGTACGTCACCGGGCGGTCGGCGACGCCGGGACGGCTACCGGGCACGGTCACCGAGACCGCGCAGCGCATCGGCGAACTCGGCGGCACGGGGGTGCCGGTCGTCTGCGACCATCGCGACGACGACGCCGTGGCCGAGTTGTTCGCGCGGGTCCGCGCCGACCACGGCCGCCTCGACGTGCTGGTGAACAATGTCTACAACGCGCCCGCCTCGGCGCGCTGGCTGGGCAAGCCGTTCTGGGAGGTGCCGCCCGCGGCCTGGGACGAGAGTTTCGACATCGGCGTGCGATCGCATTACGTGGCAAGCCATTTCGCCGCGCCGCTGCTGATCGACAACGACGGGCTGATCGTCTCGATCTCCTCCCCCGGCGCCGAGCACTACACGCACAATGCCGTGTACGGCGTGGCCAAGACCGCCGTCGATCGCCTCACCGCCGATATGGCGCACGAACTCGCCGGCACCGGCGTCACCGCCGTGTCGCTGTGGCCCGGCATCGTCGATACCGAGCTGCTGCAGCTGGTTCCGCCCGACGCCGAGGGGCGGCGCCTGATCACCCTGCCGGGCGAGGGGACCTTCGACCTCCGTGACGCGGAGACGCCACGATTCCCGGGCCGGGCCGTGGTTGCCCTGGCGAGCGATCCCGACCGGCGCCGCCGTACCGGAAAACCATGGCGGGTAGCCGATCTCGCGAAGGCGTACGGCTTCACCGATATCGACGGCCGGGTGCCGCGCACCGGGTAGCGCGGCGGCATCGGCCCGTCCAGTCGCTCCGCCACCATCTGGTCGCCGAACGCGGCCGGGCCACGCAAATCCGTTGTGATGGAGCCCTTCTGGACGGCGGGAATACAGGGACTCGAGTAGCCGATCGGTTGCCTGCCGCTACGCTGCTCATATGGCGACCGACCATTTGTTCCTCGAACCCAATATCGGCAAGCCCAACCGCAAAGTCGGGTACTTCGCGAGTCAGGAGGCGTTCGACCGGTTCGCCGACGCCTATCTCGTCGGCATGGACACCCTGCCCGAGCCGCACGAAACCCGGGCGGTGTCAACTACTTTCGGCCCGGTGCGGGCGTACCGGTTCGGCGATCGCCCCGGCACGCCGGTGGTGCTGCTGGCCGGGCGGCAGGCCTCCACCCCGATGTGGCGGGCCAATCTGCCCGGACTGGTCGCCGAGCGCACGGTGTGGTCGCTGGACAGCATCGGCGAACCCGGAGCGAGCACCCAGGAGGTGCCGCTGACCGACGGCTCCGATCAGGCGATGTGGGTCGCGGAGGCGCTCGCCGGGCTCCGGATCGAGCGCGCCCACCTGATCGGCGTCAGCATCGGCGGCTGGCTGGCCACCCAGGTCGCGATCCACCGCCCGGAACGGGTGGCCTCGGTGACGCTGCTCGATCCCGCGAATACCTTCGCGCCACTGACCTGGAAGATGATCGTCGTCTCGCTGGGCAGCGTGATCCCGGGCATGCCGATGGCGATCCGGCATCGGCTGCTCGGCTGGATCTCGGGCGGGGTCCGCAGCGACGATTCGGTGCCGGAGGGCCGCCTGATCGCGTCCGGGATGCGTGATTTCCACTCGGAACAGCCGCTGCCCGCGCGCCCGACCGAGGAGGACCTGCTCGGCATTCCGGTACCGGTGCTCGCCATCATCGCCGGGCGCAGCATCGTGCACGACGCCGAACGGGCGGCGGCCACCGCCCGCCGGATCCCCGGCGCCCAGGTCGAACTCTGGCCCGCCGCTTCACACGCGCTGAACGGCGAGTTCCCGGACCGGATCGCCCGCCGTTTTCACGCCTTCGCCCGCTCCTGATCGCCGCCGGTCAGGCGAACTTGATCTCGAAGCCGATGCCGACGATGGAGATGATCCAGACGATCCCGATGAAGATGGTGATGCGGTCGAGGTTCTTCTCCACGACGGTCGAGCCGGACAGACTCGACTGCACGCCACCACCGAACAGGCTGGACAGCCCTCCGCCCTTCGCGCGATGCAGCAGCACCAGCAGCACCAGCAGGACGCTGGTGATGATCAGGAGGATATCCAGGAACATGCGCATGCCGGACAGTTTATGTCCTCGCCACGACGGCTCCCGCACAGGCCGTCGATGAGCAGTTCCGGAGGTAGGATCGCGGCCATGTCGGCGATGCTGCGTCTGGTTCCGCTGGTGGCCGCGCTCGGACTGGCCGCCGCCTGCTCGTCCGGCGGGGACGGTGGTGACACGGGGCCGACGCCGATGGGCCGGAGTTTCGTATCCACCAGGGTCGAGGGGACGCCCATTCCGGGCGGCGGGCCGTTGCGGCTCACCTTCGCCGACGGCCGGGTGTCGGCCACCTCGGGCTGCAATACCGGCAGCGGGCCGGTGGCCTTCGACGGCGATGTGCTGCGGGTCTCGGGCATGGCGACCACGCTGATGGCCTGCCCCGACGACCGGTCCGGCGCCGACAGCTGGCAGACCGCGCTGCTCCAGTCCGGACCACGGTGGCGGCTCAGCGGCGACACGCTGACGCTGACCGGTGACGACCTCACCGTCACGCTGCTGGACAAGAAGGTCGCCGAGCCCGACCGCCCGCTCACCGGCACAACATGGATCGTCACCGCACTGCTCCGCCCGGAGGGCCAGGTCCGCTCGCAGGCCCTCGACGATGCCCGGCCGACGCTCACCATCGCACCGGACGGGCAGGTCACCGGCACCGCCGGGTGCAACCGGATGACGGGCAGCGCCGACATCGCGGGCAGCGACGTCACATTCCGCATCGGCACCACACGGATGGCCTGCCCGACCGAGGTGATGGAGGTCGAACGGCAGGTGCTGGAGGTCCTCGACGGCAAGACCACCGCGACCGTCGACGCCGCGACCCTCACCCTGCGCAATCCGGGCAACAACACCGGGCTGATGCTGCGCGCCGAGTGAGCCCGGATCCCCGCACACCCCTGGGAGGCGCGATCAACGATCGGGAAGCAGAACTGGACCGCCGGTTCCGGACGGCCGTCACGGCAGTGCGCTCGGAAACCCGTTGTGCCCCGGACGAACCCGTGCGCAGGGGATATCCGTACACCGCGGCCGACTGCCTCGAACTGTTCGAGGCGCAGGCCACCAGCCGCCACCTCGATCTGGCCGCCCGCCACCTGACCGCTTCGGGGCGCGGCTATTACAGCATCGGCTCGGCCGGGCACGAGGGTAACGCGGCGGTGGCGGCGGCCCTGCGCGTCTCCGATCCCGCACTGCTGCACTATCGTTCGGGCGCGTTCTTCGTGCAGCGCGCCCGCCGGGTGCCGGGTGCGGAGCCGATCCGGGACGTGCTGCTGGGCGTGGTCGCGGCGGCGGCGGACCCGATTTCCGGTGGGCGGCACAAGGTTTTCGGCAGCAAGCCCGCCGCGGTGATCCCGATGACCTCCACCATCGCCTCGCACCTGCCGCGCGCGGTGGGCCTGGCGTTCGCGCTGGACCGGGCCGACCGGCTGGGCCGGTTCACCGAATGGCCGGCCGACGCGGTGGTGGTATGCAGCTTCGGCGACGCCTCGGCCAACCACTCCACCGCCGCGGGCGCGATCAATTCCGCGATTCACACCGCGCACCAGCGGATCCCGATGCCGATCCTGTTCGTGTGCGAGGACAACGGAGTCGGGTTGAGCGTCCCGACGCCGCCCGAATGGATCGAGTTCGCCTACGGATCCCGGCCGGGCATGCGGTATTTCAGCGCCGACGGCTGTCAGCTGCTACAGGCGCTGTCGGTCGCGGCGAAGGCGGTGGAGTGGGTACGCCGGCATCGCGAACCGGCCTTCCTCCGGTTGCGCACCGTGCGGCTGCTCGGCCATGCCGGGTCGGATGTCGAGTCGTCGTACCGCCGGGCCACCGACATCGCCGCCGATCTCGCCCGCGATCCGCTGACCGCCACCGGATGCCTGCTCGTCGGCGCCGGTGTCGCCGACGCCGACGAGGTGATCGCCCGGTACGACGCGCTCGGCGAGCAGGTCGCTGCGGTGGCGGAGGAGGTCGCGCGGGCGCCGAAGCTGGCGTCGGCCGCGGCCGTC
This sequence comes from Nocardia wallacei, assembly GCF_014466955.1. NCBI lineage: Bacteria > Bacillati > Actinomycetota > Actinomycetes > Mycobacteriales > Nocardiaceae > Nocardia > Nocardia wallacei. The sequence goes on from NZ_AP023396.1 coordinate 4,690,094, forward strand.
ACCGCACCGCTGGCACCCTTCGATCCGGACCTCGTGCGCGCGGACGCGCTGCGCACCGAGATCCTGCCGGAGGCACTGCCCGAGTCCGGAGCCGCAGGCACTCGCCACCCCGCTCCCGGTCACGCGGAATCCCCTGCGCCCCAGTATGATCAACGATCCGATCCCCTCGCCGGACCACCCACCACGGCGGGGGCCGAAGCGCACGAGACCGCCGGCCGCGCAGCCGCCGAGACACCTTTGGTCACCCTGGCGCAGGCGATCAACCGGACCCTCGCCGAACTCCTCGAGCGCGATGACGACGTGCTCGTGTTCGGCGAGGACGTCGGGCGCAAGGGCGGGGTGTACGGGGTCACCAAGGGGCTGCAGAAGACGTTCGGCGCGCGTCGGGTGTTCGACACCCTGCTCGATGAACAGAGCGTGCTCGGCACGGCGCTGGGTGCGGGGACGGCCGGATTCGTGCCGATTCCGGAGATCCAGTATCTCGCCTATGTGCACAATGCCCTCGATCAGATTCGGGGCGAGGCCGCGACCCTGCAGTTCTTCGCGACGGGGCAGTACCGCAATCCGCTCGTGGTGCGCATTGCCGCCTACGCCTATCAGAAGGGTTTCGGCGGCCACTTCCACAACGACGATTCCGTTGCCGCACTGCGGGATATCCCCGGCGTGGTGGTCGCCTCCCCCGCCCGCGCCGACGACGCGGCGGCCATGCTGCGCACCTGCGTGTCCGCGGCCCGCGTGGACGGCCGGGTGTGCGTATTCCTGGAACCGATCGCGCTGTATCACACCCGCGACCTGTACGACTCCGGCGACGGGGGCTGGCTCGCCGCGAGCCCGGGCGCACCCGCCGACATCGGCCGGGCCCGGGTCTACGGTGACGGCGCCGACCTCACCATCGTCACCTTCGCCAACGGCGTCCCCATGAGCCTGCGCGCCGCACATCGCTTGGCCGCGAAGGGAATTCGCGCCCGGGTGCTCGACCTGCGCTGGCTGACACCGCTGCCCGAGGAGGACCTGCTGCGGCACGCCCGCGCCACCGGCCGCGTGCTGATCGCCGACGAGACCCGCCGCAGTGGCGGTGTCTCCGAATCGGTCTGCGCCGCATTGCTCGACGCCGGATTCGAGGGCCGCATCGGCCGGGTCACCAGCGCCGACAGCTTCGTCCCGCTCGGCCCGGCCGCGCACACCGTGCTCCTCGACGAGGCCGCCATCGAGACGGCCGCCGCCGAACTCGCTACCTGACCGTCAGCGGGCGACGACCGTGGTCGGCAGGGCGGCGAAGCCGCGGTTGTTGGAGGAGTGGATGCGGCGTATGCCCGCGGTGTCGATGTCGTAGTCGGCGATCCGGTCCACGATCTCGCGCAGGGCGATGCGCAACTCCAGCAGGCCCAGGTTGGAGCCGAGGCAGTGGTGGCGGCCGCTGCCGAACACCAGCGAGGGGCCGGTGTCGCGGTCGAGGTCGAAGGCGTCCGGCTCGGCGAACACCTCCGGGTCCCGGTTGGCCGAGCCGGTGAGCAGCAGCATCCGCGCGCCCGCCGGGATGCGCACGCCGTGCAGTTCCACCTCCTCGGTGGTGGTGCGCAGGTTCGACTGGGTGGCCGGGTCGTACCGCATGCCCTCGGCGATCCAGTCGTCGATGCGGCCGCCGAACGCGGCCCGCCGCTGCGCGGGATGCTCCCAGCCGGCGTGCCACAGGTTGCCCAGGCTGAGCATGGTGGTCTCGATACCGGCGCCGACCAGCAGGATCAGGACGCCGACGATCTCCTCCGGGCTCAGCCGGTCGTCGCCGTCGGCGGCGTCCAGCAGCCCGGACAGCAGATCGTCGCCGCGGTCGCGGCTGCGCGCGACGGTCAGTTCGGTGTAGTAGCCGACGAGCGCGCCGATCGCCTGCATGGCCTCCGGGCGCAGGTCGGTGGACTCCTCCTCGGTGTACATGATCTCCATGCCGAGCTTGCGGAGCATCTCCCGATCCGCCTCGGGGACGCCGACCAGCTCCGAGATCACCTCGGTCGGGAACGGCCCGGCGAACTCGGTCATCAGGTCGAAGTTCCCGCGGGCCACCAGCGGGTCGAGCAGCTCGCGCGCGATCTCGCGCAGGCGGGGCTCGAGCGACTGCACCCGGCGCTGGGTGAACGCCCGGGTGACCAGGCCGCGCATCCGGGTGTGGTCGGGCGGGTCCATCGCGACGAAGGAGAAGAACTGCCTGGCCTGCGGCCCCCAGAACGCCGGCTCCATCCGCAACCCGTTCGCGCTGGAGAAGCGCTGCGAATCACGCAGCGCGGCAAGCACATCCGCATGCCGCGACAGCGCCCAGAAGTCGTCGGTCTCGTTTCGGAAGACCGGCGCCTCGGCGCGCAGCCGCGCGTAGTACGGGTACGGGTCGGCGTGGACGGCGAAATCATACGGGCTGAACTGCACTGACATGGCAAGCCTCCGCACGGCGCGCCCGGGGCGCTACCGGATCCGACACTGCGAACTGACATGATCACAGTAGTCGAGAGGAAGGAGGGCGGCGTGAACTCCGAGCAGGCGCCTCCCGGCATCGATGTCACCAAGCCGCACCCGGCCCGCCGCTACGACTACTGGCTGGGCGGCAAGGACAATTTCGAGGCCGACCGCGAATCGGCCGAAGCGGTCGCCGAGGCATTTCCCAGCGTGCAGTTCTCCGCTCTCGAGAACCGCGCCTTCCTGCGGCGGGTGGTCACCTATCTGACCGCCGAGGCCGGGATCCGGCAGTTCCTCGATCTGGGCGCCGGGCTGCCGACCGCGGGCAATGTGCACGAGATCGCGCAGGACATCGCGCCCGAATCGCGCATCGTCTACGTCGACAACGACCCGATCGTGCTGATCCACGCCCGCACGCTGCTGAACAGCCGTCCCGAAGGGCGCACCGCCTACCTCGAGGCCGACGTCCGCGAGCCCGAGCGCATCCTCACCCATCCCGACCTGCTCGACACGCTGGATCTGACCCGGCCCGTGGCGCTGATGCTGGTGGCCGTGATGCACTTCCTCACCGACGACGACCGGCCCTACGAGGTGGTCGAGCGATTACGCAGCGCCCTACCCTCGGGCAGCTACCTGGTGATGACCCATGCCACCAGCGACCATCTCACCGTCGAGGACCTCGCCCAGAGCGAGGAGGCCAACCGCCGCAGCGGCATCCCCTTCCGCCTGCGCTCCACCGCCGAGTTCAGCCGCTTCTTCACCGGTCTCGAGGTGGTACCACCCGACATCGGCTCGGTTATGTCCTGGCGACCGGAAGGCTGGCGCGCCCACCCCCGCCCCGAAGCGGTCTCCATGCTCGGCGCCGTGGCCCGCATCCCCTGAGACGCCCCCACCACCCACCACCACCCCGGCACCCCGGCACCACGCACCGCCATCCGCGTCGCATGCCCCGCCGTCATCCCGCCGCATGCCCGCTGCCATCCGTCGCATGCCCCGCCGTCATCGCGTCACATGCCCCGCCGTCATCGCGTCACATGCCCCGCCGTCATCCCGTCACATGCCCCGCCGTCGTCCCGTCACATGCCCCGCCGTCGTCCCGTCACATGCCCCACAGCCATCCGTCGCATGCGCCGTCGCCATCCCGGCACACGCTCCACCGCCACCCCCGTCGCGTGCCCCGCCGTCACCCCGGCACACGACCCATCGCCGCCACCCCCACAGTCATCCCGGCACTCGCCCTCCCTGCCATCCCGGCATGCTCGGCCGGGATGACGGACAGAACGGCATGCCCGGGAACAGCGTCGGCCCGGCGCTGCCGAAGCAGGGCCGGGCCGAATTATGCTGTGGCGCACGCAGAGGACTACGGCAGCGGGCCGCCCGCGGCGATGGCCGAGAGCGTGGCGAACTCGTCGCCCTTGAGTGACGCGCCGCCGACCAGGGCGCCGTCGACGTCGGTCTGCGCGATCAGCTCGCCGACGTTCTTGGCGTTGACCGAACCGCCGTACAGCACCCGCACGGTGGCGGCGATGTCCGGGTCGGCCAGCTGCGCCAGCTCGGCGCGCAGCGCACCGCACACCTCCTGGGCGTCGGCGGGGGTGGCGACCCGGCCGGTGCCGATGGCCCACACCGGCTCGTAGGCGATGACGATCTTCGAGATCTCCTCCGCCGACAGGCCTTTCAGCGAACCACGCAGCTGCTCCAGGTTGTACTGGACATGCGTCTGCGCCTCGCGGACGCCGAGGCCCTCGCCGATGCAGACGATCGGGGTCATCCCGTTGTCGAGCACCTTCTTGGCCTTGGCGGCGACGATGGCGTCGTCCTCGGTGTGGTACTGCCGCCGCTCGGAGTGGCCGACCACGACGTAGCTGCACCCCAGCTTGGCCAGCATGGGAGCGCTGATCTCGCCGGTGTAGGCGCCCGAGTCGTGCGTGGACACATCCTGCGCGCCGTAGGTGATCAGCAGCCGGTCACCCTCCACCAGCGTCTGCACGCTGCGGATGTCGGTGAACGGCGGAAGCACCGTGACGTCGACCTTGGCGAAGTACTTGTCCGGCAGGGCGAAGGCGATCTTCTGCACCAGGGCGATGGCCTCGAGGTGATTGAGGTTCATCTTCCAGTTGCCCGCGATCAGGGGCTTGCGTGCCATTATTCGGACTCCCGAGCTGTATCTTCCAGGACGCTGATGCCCGGAAGTTCCTTGCCCTCCAGGTATTCCAGCGACGCGCCGCCGCCGGTGGAGATGTGCGAGAAACCGTCCTCCGGCAGCCCCAGCGAGCGCACGGCCGCGGCCGAGTCGCCGCCGCCGACCACGGTGAACGCGCCCTTGCCGGTGGCCGTGACGATCGCCTCGGCGACACCGCGGGTACCGGCGGCGAAATTCTCGAACTCGAACACGCCCATCGGGCCGTTCCAGAACACCGTCTTCGCCTCGGTCAGCAGCGCGCCGAACCGCTTCGCCGACTCCGGACCCACGTCCAGACCCATCCAGCCGTCCGGAATCTCATGGGCGGGAACGGTTTTCGAGTCGGCGTCGGCGGCGAACCGGTCGGCCACCACGATGTCGACCGGGAGGTGGATGACATCGGCGAAGCGGTCCAGCAGATCCTTGCAGGTGTCCACCATCTCCTCCTGCAGCAGCGAGGTGCCCACCGAAAGGCCCTGTGCCGCAAGGAAGGTGAAGCACATGCCGCCGCCGATCACCAGGGTGTCGACCTTGGGCGCCAGCGCCTCGATGACGGCCAGCTTGTCCGAGACCTTCGACCCGCCGAGCACGACCGCGTACGGCCGCTCCGGCTCGGTCGTCAGCTTCCGCAGCACGTCGACCTCGGCGGCCACCAGGGTGCCCGCGTAGTGCGGCAGCAGCTTCGCCACGTCGTAGACCGACGCCTGCTTGCGGTGCACCACGCCGAAGCCGTCGGATACGAACGCGCCGTCGTCGCCGACCAGTTCGACCAGGGCGCGGGCCAGCTTGCCGCGTTCGGCGTCGTCCTTGCTGGTCTCGCGCGGGTCGAAGCGGATGTTCTCCAGCAGCAGCACATCGCCGTCGGTGAGGCCCTCCGAGCGCGCGAGCGCGTCCTGGCCCACCACATCACCGGCGAGCTGGACGTTGCGACCCAGTTCGTCGGCCAGCTTCGCGGCCACGGGGGCCAGCGACAGTTTCGGATCCGGCTCGCCCTTCGGACGGCCCAGGTGCGCGGTGATGACGACCTTCGCCCCGGCCTCGGCCAGCGCCTTGATGGTCGGCACCGACGCGACGATGCGGCCCGGATCGGTGATCGTGCCGCCGTCGAGGGGAACGTTCAGGTCGGAGCGCACCAGCACGCCCCGACCCTCGACACCCTCGTTCAGCAGATCCTGGAGTGTCTGGACTGCCATGGCTTACAGCGACTTGCCGACGAGGCCGATCAGGTCGGCCAGGCGGTTGGAGTAGCCCCACTCGTTGTCGTACCAGGAGTACACCTTGACCTGGTCGTCGATGATCTTGGTGAGCGGCGCGTCGAAGATCGACGAGTGCGGGTCGGTCACGATGTCGCTGGAGACGATCGGGTCGACGCTGTACTTGAGGATGCCCTTCAGCGGGCCCTCGGCGGCGGCCTTGAACGCGGCGTTGATCTCCTCGACCGACGCCTTCTTGGCGAGGTCGGCGGTCAGGTCGGTGATCGAGCCCGTGGGGATCGGGACACGCAGCGAGTAGCCGTCCAGCTTGCCGTTGAGCTCGGGCAGCACCAGGCCGATGGCCTTGGCCGCGCCGGTGCTGGTGGGCACGATGTTCAGGGCGGCGGCGCGGGCGCGGCGCAGGTCCTTGTGCGGGCCGTCCTGCAGGTTCTGGTCCTGGGTGTAGGCGTGGATGGTGGTCATCAGGCCCTTGACGATGCCGAACTCGTCGTTGAGGACCTTGGCCAGCGGGCCCAGGCAGTTGGTGGTGCAGGACGCGTTGGAGATGATGTTCTGGCTGCCGTCGTACTTGTCGTCGTTGACGCCCATGACCACGGTCAGGTCTTCGCCCTTGGCGGGCGCGGAGATGATGACCTTCTTGGCGCCGGCGGCCAGGTGGCCCTTCGCCTTGGTGGCGTCGGTGAAGATGCCGGTGGACTCGACCACCACATCGACGCCGAGGTCGCCCCACGGCAGGGCCGAGGGGCCCTCCTTGATGGCCAGCGCCTTGATCCGCTGGTCGCCGACCACGATGGTGTCGTCGCCGTCGAGCGACACCTCCTGCGGCAGGCGGCCCAGGATGGAGTCGTACTTCAGCAGGGTCGCCAGCGTGGCGTTGTCGGTGAGGTCGTTGACCGCGACGATCTCGATATCCGTGGTGCCGAGCGCCTTCTGCGCCTCGACCGCCCTGAAGAAGTTCCGACCGATGCGGCCGAAGCCGTTGATACCTACCCGGACAGTCACGTTATCGCTCCTCAGCTTTCAAGCGGATTCGTTCCGTTGCAGATCCACCCTAATGCCCGCGCATTATGCCGCCGCCACGCCCCTGGCGACCATTGATCCGGAGGTCGGGTGAGTGCGTGCGACGACCCGACGGGCACGGCGCGCGGCTATCGCACGGCACCGCGACGGCAACCCCGGCCGCGCGCGGCGAAACACCCGTCGTCGGCGGTCGGCCTCGAAGGCCGTGCGCTACAACGGGTCTCGGGCGGGAGGAACGGACGGGCCTCAGCCCGCCGCGACTTCCTCGGTGTCGTAGAAGCAGAAGTGGTCCTTGATCTCGGCCACGTCGTCGTTGGGCTGCGGGTAGGCCCACACCAGATCCTGCGCGTCGGGAACCGACCAGTACGCGGCCGTGCCCTTGAACGGACAGAACGAGGTGGTCTCGGAGGGGGTCAGCAGGTCGGTGCGCACGTCCTCCGGTGGGAGGTAGTAGCGCACGGGACAGCCGGTCTCGCGCAGCACCAGCGGACGGCTGCTCTCGGCGAGGATCGTGTCGCCGTGCCGCACTCGCACGTGCTGGGTGCCCTGCTCGACGGTGATGCGATGTCCAACGGTCACGATGGTGCCCCTTCTGTCGGAAGCGCGAACGCGCACTCCTCGAATACAGCGCCGCCCACGGGCCGATTTCTTCCCGGTGTGCCGGAATCGGGCCGGTCGTTTCGACCGGCCCGGTCGGCTCACGCGTCTTCGAGCAGTTCGGCCGTGACCGCGGACTCGGTATCGGGCACACCGAGTTCCTTGGCGCGCCGGTCCGCCATCGACAGCAGGCGCCGGATGCGGCCCGCCACAGCGTCTTTCGTCATCGGCGGATCGGCCAGCTGGCCCAGCTCCTCCAGCGACGCCTGGCGGTGCTGCACGCGCAGCCGCCCGGCCGCGGCGAGGTGGTCGGGCACATCGTCGCCGAGTATCTCCAGCGCGCGCTCCACCCGCGCCGCGGCGGCCACCGCGGCGCGCGCCGACCGGCGCAGGTTGGCGTCGTCGAAATTGGCCAGGCGGTTGGCCGTCGCCCGGACCTCCCGGCGCATCCGGCGCTCCTCCCAGGTGAGGCGGGTGTCCTGGGCGCCCATCCGGGTCAGCAGCGCGCCGATGGCCTCGCCGTCGCGCACCACCACCCGATCGGTGCCGCGCACCTCGCGCGCCTTGGCCGAGATGCCCATCCGCCGCGCCGCGCCGACCAGTGCCAGCGCGGCCTCCGGACCCGGGCAGCTCACTTCCAGCGCCGACGAGCGGCCGGGCTCGGTCAGCGAGCCGTGCGCGAGAAACGCGCCCCGCCAAGCGGCCTCGGCGTCACCGATGCTGCCGCCGACCACCTGGGCCGGTAGCCCGCGCACCGGACGGCCGCGCACATCCAGCAACCCGGTCTGCCGGGCGAGCGCCTCGCCCTCCTTCGACACCCGTACGACGTAGCGGGAGGTCTTGCGCAAACCTCCGGCGCCGAGCACGTGCACATCGGAGCCGTAGCCGTACAGCTCGAAGATCTCCCGGCGTAGCCGACGCGCGATGGATCCCATGTCCACCTCAGCCTCGACGATCACTCTGCCGCCGACGATGTGCAGGCCGCCGGCGAACCGGAGTAGCGCCGACAGTTCCGCCTTGCGTGAACTCACCTGCGAGACCGACAGACGGCTAAGCTCGTCCTTGACCTCGGCTGTCATCGCCACGAGACCCGCTCCTTTCCACCCGACGCGGACCGCACCTGCCGGCCCATGTGCCGTCCTTCGACTCGAAGCCTTGCTGATTCCGGCCGAGGTTGCCGGATCACCTGATCCAGTGCGGCGGCTAGCTTTCCAGGATGGTGCCGGTCCGTCCCCGCCTCGGCGACATCAGCGAAGGTTACCCGCGCACGCAGCTGTTCGGCAGCTCTTGCCACATGTTCGCGTTCTCTACCCTCCGGTACGGAGCCGGAATCCACCACCACATCCTCGACCGCGAAATCCGGTGCGTGCTGGGACAATACATGCAGGTGCCGTTCGGCGGAGAATCCGGCCGTCTCCCCGGGCTCGGCAGCGAGATTGAGTACCAGCACTTTTCGTGCCCTGGTATGTACCAGCGCGGCACGCAATTCGGGCACCAGCACATGCGGAATGACGCTGGTGAACCAGGATCCGGGACCCAGCACCACCACATCGGCGTGCTCGATGGCGGAGGTGGCCTCCGGGCTCGCGGGCGGGTCGGACGGAATCAACCGCACCCGGCGTACCTTGCCCGGCGTGGTCGCCACCGCGACCTGGCCCCGGATGCAGCGGCTCACGCGCGGATCGGCCTCCAGGCCCGACACGTCGGCCTCGATGGTCAGCGCGGTCGGCGACATCGGGAGCACCCGGCCGGTGGTGCGCAGGATTCGCCCCACCTCGTCGAGCGCGGCGACCGGGTCGCCCAGCACCTCGGTCAGGCCCGCCACGATCAGATTGCCGACCGAATGGCCCGCCAGCGCGCCGGTGCCGCCGAAGCGGTGCTGTACCGCGCGGGCCCACACGCCGTCGGGGTCCTCGGCCAGCGCGGCCAGCGCCATGCGCAGATCGCCCGGCGGGAGCATGCCGAGTTCGGCGCGCAGCCGACCGGAGGAGCCGCCGTCGTCGGCCACGGTGACCACGGCGGTGATGGTGCGGGTGAGGCGGCGGGCCGCGGTCAGGGTGGCGTACAGCCCGTGCCCGCCACCCAGGGCGACGAGGGCGGGTTCGGGCTCGCGACCGTCCGCCGCAGGCCCGGTATCGGATTCGGCCGCGGTGGTCTCGCTATCGGTCATTCGCGCCCCAGATCCCGATGGACCACCCGGACGACATCGTTGCGGTCGGGTTCTCTGCTCCGTAGTAGTTCGCCCAGCGCTTCGGCTATCGCCACGCTGCGGTGCTTGCCGCCGGTGCAGCCCACTGCCACGGTCATGTAACGCTTCCCCTCTTGGCGGTACCCGTCGGTCGTCAGATCGATCAGGTGGCGACAGGTCCGCAGGTAGTCCTCCGCGCCCGGGCGGGACAACACGTACTCGCTGACCACCGCGTCCTGTCCGGTGTGTTCGCGTAACTCGGGTACCCAATGCGGATTGGGCAGGAAACGCAAATCAAACACCATGTCGGCGTCCAGCGGTACTCCGTACTTGAAACCGAACGACTGGATTGTGATCTGCAGAGCGGCGGGCGCGCCGCCGCCGTAGGCCTCCTCGAGATGCCGGTGCAGCTGGTGCACCGACAGCGCGGTGGTGTCGATGACCAGGTCGGCGGCGGTCTTCACCTTCGACAGGCGGTCGCGCTCGGCCGCGATGCCCGCGGTGAGGGTGCCGTCGGCGCTCTCGCTCTGCAGCGGGTGGCGGCGGCGGGCGAAACCGAACCGGCGGATCAGCACGTCGTCGGAGGCCTCCAGGAACAGCACCCGGGTGCGCACCCCCGCGCCGCGCAGCTGTTCGGTGACGCCCGACAGGTCGCCGGTGAAGAAGCGGCTGCGCACGTCCATCACCAGGGCCAGCTTGCGGATCGGCGGGTCGGCGGAGGCGCCCAGCTCGACCATCCGCCCGATCAGTTCCGGCGGCAGATTGTCGGCGACGTACCAGCCCAGATCCTCGAGCACTCGCGCCGCCGTGCCGCGCCCGGCGCCGGACAGCCCGGTGACGATGACGACCTCGACACGCGCGCCCTGTCCGGGCCGCGCCGCGGCATCGCCGGGCTGCGGGCGCGCGGGCGACGGGCTCGTCGCGCTGCTGTTCGATTCGACGCTGGTCATGTCCTACCGGATCCGTGTCTGCCTGTCATGCGATCTTCCTGTCCTGCGCCCGGGCGCGTCGTCCGACACGCGGCAGGAAACCGAGCCGTGACCGTTTCCATCAACCGGTACCACCGCCGGGCGCCGTCATCCGCCGTTCGCCTCGCTCGCGTTCAGGGCCGCGAGCACGGCCTTCGCCGTCGCGACCCCGATACCCGGGACCTCCGTGATCTCCTCCACCGTAGCTTCCTTCAATCGGGCCACGGACCCGAAGTGCATGACCAGCGCGGTGCGCCTGGACGCGCCGAGGCCGCGCACCGAGTCCAGCGCCGACGCCGTCATCCGTCGCGAGCGCTTGCTGCGGTGGAAGGTGATGGCGAAGCGGTGTGCCTCGTCGCGGACCCGCTGCAGCAGATACAGCGACTCGCTCGTGCGGGGCATGATCACCGGGTCCGGTTCGCCCGGCACCCACACCTCCTCGAGGCGTTTGGCCAGGCCGATCACCGCGACGTCGGTGATGCCGAGTTCGTCGAGCACCTCGGCGGCCGCGTTCACCTGGGGCGCGCCGCCGTCGACGACGTACAGGTTCGGCGGGTAGGAGAATTTGCGCGGCTTGCCCGTCTTCGGATCAATGCCCGGCGGGATGTTCGGCTCCGTGTCGTCACCGGTGTCCACGAGCGGGGCCACCACCTCCGGGGCGGGCACCGGGCCCGACCGGAGATCGGCGGCCTCCATCGCCTCCAGGTCGCGGCGCAGCCGGTAGAACCGCCGCCGGGTCACCTCGGCGATGCTCCCGACGTCGTCGGAACGGCCCTCCCCCGCCGCCTCCTTGATGGTGTAGTGGCGATACTCGGATTTGCGCGGCAGCCCGTCCTCGAACACCACCAGCGAGGCCACCACATCGGTGCCCTGCACGTGGCTGATGTCGACGCATTCGATGCGCAGCGGAGCGCTGTCGAGGTCCAGGGCATCCTGAATACCTTGCAGCGCAGCCGATCTCGCGGTCAGATCACCGGCGCGCTTGAGTTTGTGCTGGGCCAGCGCCTCGGCGGCGTTGCGCTGCACGGTCTCCATCAGCGCCTTCTTGTCGCCGCGCTGGGGCACCCGCAGCTGCACTCCGGCGCCGCGCAGTTCCGTCAGCCAGCCCTGGATCTGTTCGGGGTCGCCGGGCAGGGTGGGCACCAGCACCTCGCGTGGCACCACGGTGGCGGGGGTCTCGGTGTCGGTGTGCTCGGCGAAGGCCGCCTGTTCACCGTAGAACTGGGTGAGGAATTGCTCGACCAGCGCGGGCAGCTCGCCGCCCGGTTCCACCTCGTCGATGGCGTCGCCGGATTTGTCGACCACCCAGCCGCGCTGGCCGCGCACCCGGCCGTCGCGGACGTGGAAGATCTGGACCGCGGCCTCGAGTTCGTCGGTGGCGAAGGCGACCACGTCGGCGTCGGTGCCGGTGCCGAGCACCACCGCCTGCTTCTCCAGGGCGCGCTCCAGCGCCTGCACGTCGTCGCGCAGGCGGGCGGCGGTCTCGAAGTCGAGGTCCTCGGCGGCGGCCTGCATCTGGCGTTTGAGATCGCGCACCATCCGGTCGGTCTTGCCGGAGAGGAAGTCGCAGAAGTCCTCGGCGATGCGGCGGTGCTCCTCGGCGCTGACCCGGGAGATGCACGGCGCGGAGCACTTGTCGATGTAGCCGAGCAGGCACGGGCGGCCGATCTGCCGATGCCGTTTGAACACCCCGGCGGAGCAGGTGCGCACCGGGAACACCCGCAGCAGCAGGTCGACCGTCTCGCGGATGGCCCACGCGTGGGCGTACGGGCCGAAGTACCGGACACCCTTCTTGCGCGCACCCCGGTAGACGAACACCCGCGGATATTCCTCGTTCATGCTCACCGCGAGCATCGGATAGGTCTTGTCGTCGCGGTAGCGGACGTTGAACCGCGGGTCGAACTCCTTGATCCAGTTGTATTCCAGCTGAAGGGCTTCCACCTCGGTGGTGACGACCGTCCACTCGACGCTGGCGGCGGTGGTCACCATCTGGCGGGTGCGCGGGTGCAGGGCGGCGACATCGGCGAAATAGGAGTTCAGCCGATTGCGCAGACTCTTGGCCTTGCCGACGTAGATGACCTGCCCGAACCCGTCCCGGAACTTGTAGACGCCGGGTTCGAGCGGAATGGTGCCCGGCGCCGGCCGGTAGGTCGCTGGATCTGCCACCCGACAAGCCTATCCACCAGCCCTGACAACCCCGGGCACGGCCGACGGCTAGCCCTTGCGGCCGGTGAACTCGTCCATGGAGTGGTAGACGCCGACGGTGTCGAGGTAGAAGTCGCGCACCTTCAGCGGCAGCAGGCCGGAGACGGCGCGGTTGAACCGCGAGGTCCACGGCATGACCACCAGCGGGTCGCCCTTCTTCATCCGGGTCCACGCGGTGTCGACCGCTTCCTCCTGCTCGATGATGGGCGTGAACCAGAAACCCTTGGCGCCCTCGAACATTCCGGTGTTGATGTAGGTCGGGCAGAAGGTGGTGACCTTGACGTGGTCGTTGCCGGACTGCTCCAATTCCAGCCGCACCGAATCCGACCAGCCCAGCGCCGCCCACTTGGACCCGGCGTAGACGCTCATGCGCGGATTGGCCACCAGGGCCGCCGACGAGGCGATGTTCAGCACCCGCGCGGGCGTGCGGCCGGACACCATCGCCGGGAGGAACTCCAGCGTGATGTACATCGGCGCAAGGGAATTGATGGCCACCGTCTTATGGATGTCGGCCCGGTCTCGGGTCTCCCAGAAGTAGCCGTTGCCCCGCACGATGCCCGCGTTGTTCACCAGGACGTCGACGTCACCGACATCCGCTCGCACCGAGGCCGCCGCCTCGGCGATGGCCGCCGCGTCCGACACGTCGACCACGTAGTGGTGCACTCGCGAGGTACCCGCCGCGGCCAGTTCGGCCGCGGTCTCCTTCAGCGCCTGCTCGTTGACGTCCCACAGCACGACGTCGGCGGCCAGCTCACGCACCGCACGCTCGGCGAAGGACTTGCCCAGCCCCATCGCGGCCCCGGTGATCAGCACCTTCCGCCCGGCAACCGTATCCATATCCATCACTTCCCCTGTCGATTTCCGCGGGATCACTTCTGCCGCAAGGCCTTCATCACACCGAAGTACAGGGTGAGCGTCCTGGCCCACACCGCCTCGGACATGCCGGGCAGCGGCGCGATCGGCAGCGCCCGCTGCACGGCGATGGTCTGGGTGTCGATGTACTTCAGCAGCCCCTCCGGCCCGTGCCGGCGCCCGCCGCCGGAGATGCCGAGACCACCCGACGGGGCGGCGACGCTGCCCCAGGCCGCGATGAAGCCCTCGTTGACGTTCACCGAACCGGCGTGGATGCGGGCGGCGATCTCGCGGGCCCGTGCCGTATCCCGGCTCCACACACTGGCATTCAGGCCGTAGGCGGTGTCGTTGGCCTGCTCGACGGCCTCGTCGTCGCTGTGCACCCGGTACACCGACACCACCGGTCCGAAGGTCTCCTCCCGGTACACCGTCATACCCGGCCGCACGCCCTCGAGGATGGTCGGCTCGTAGAAGTACGGCCCCAGGTCGGGCCGGGCGCGCCCACCGGCGAGTACGGTGGCGCCCTGGGCGACGGCGTCGTCGACATGCGCGGCGACGGTGTCGAGCTGGCGCCGGAAGGTCAGCGAGCCGATCTGGTAGGAGTAGTCGAGCGCCGAGCCGAGCCGCAAGTCGGCTGTGCGCGCGGCGAATTCGGTGACGAAGCGGTCGTACACGCTGTCGTGCACGTAGATTCGCTCGATCGACTCGCACAGCTGCCCGGCCGAGGCGAAGCAGGCCCGCACCGCGATCCTGGCCGCCGCCGAGACGTCCGCGTCGGCGAGCACCAGCAGCGGATTCTTGCCGCCCAGTTCCAGGGAGTAGCCGATCAGCCGCTCCCCGGCCTGCCGGGCGATGGTGCGGCCGGTCGCGCTGGAACCGGTGTAGTCGACGAAATCGGCCCGGGCGATCACCTCGCCGCCGATCACCGAACCGCGGCCGAGCACCGCCTGCCACAGGCCCTGCGGCAGGCCCGCGCGCTCGGCGGCGTCGATGGCCCACAGCGCGGTGAGAGCGGTCTGATTGTCCGGCCGCGCGACCACCGCGTTGCCCGCCAGCAGCGCGGGCAGCGCGTCGGAGGCGGCCAGCGCCAGCGGGTAGTTCCACGGCGAGATCACCGCGACGACGCCCTTGGGCCGGTTGCGCACCTCCACCCGGGTCAGCACCGGCAGCACGCCCCGCGGCGAGCGTGGGGCCAGCAGCTTCTCCGCCGCGGCGGCGTAGTAGCGGGCATTGACCGCGACGTCGCCCACCTCGTCGAAGGCGTGCACGCGGGACTTGCCGGACTCCAGTTGCACGATGTCGAGGATGGCGTCCTGCTCGGCGAGCACCAGATCGTGGAACCGGCGCAGTACCGCCGCGCGCTCCCGCACCGGCACCCGCGCCCACTGCCGCTGCGCCGCGCGCGCGACGGTGAAGGCCGCTTCGATGTCCGCGGTGGACGACTGCGGCAGATCCGCGATCTTGCGCCCGGTCGCCGGGGCGAATATCTCGACCGCGGGGGCGCCGCCCGCGGTCGCGTGCGTGAGCAGTCGCCGCACCAGCGGCTCCGGCAGCGCGTCGGCGGGTGCGAGGTGCGGGGCGGTCGTCATCGTCGGCCCTCTCGATCGGCGGAATCAGAATTAGTTGAACACCAGTGTTAGCGTAACACTGGTGTTAGATTAATCGAGTTCGGGCGCGCAGTGTCAAGCGCCGGGTACCGACCTGGGAGGAATCACAGATGCCGCGCGACGCTGTGACCACACCGCACAGCCGCGCCCGCCGCGGCCGCCCGCCCCAGACCCCCGAGCAGGCCGACGAGGTGCGCGCCCGGATCGTGCTGGCGGCCGCGGACGTGTTCACCGCGCACGGCTCACGCGGGCTCAGTGTCGCGCGCATCATCGATCGCGCGGGTCTCGCCCGGCCGACGTTCTACCGGTATTTCGCCAATGCCGAAGCGCCGCTGCACGTTCTGCTCACCGCCTCCAACGAGGGACTGGTCGGCGGCATCCGCGAGGCGCTGGAGAACTCCGACGAGCCGGTGCAGCTGGGCATCGGCATCATCGACGCCTATCTCGACTGGGCGCGCGGCCACGGGGCCATGCTGCGCCCGGTCTTCGCCGAGCTGCACGATCCGGCGTCACCCGTGTCGACCTACCGCGAGGAGGCGTTCGATGACATCCGGGCGCTGGTCCGCGCGAAGTTCGCCGACCTGGGCCGCCCGCTGCCCAGCCCGCTGGACCTCGATACGGCGCTGCAGGTCTGCGAATTCGTGGTGTACCGGGTGTCCGCGGCCGCCGCGCCGGGCGGGGAACCGCGGCCGGAGGAGGTGGCCGCGGCCCGGCTGACGATGATCCGCAGTGTGCTGGTCACGCTCGGCCGGCGCGAGGACGTCGAACTCGCGCTGACGATTCCCGGCATCTTCGAGCCGGCCGGCTGAGTGCTATTCGCCGTCGAGATATACCGGCAGCGTCGCGTGGCCGTTGGAGATGAAGCTGGCCACCGGCGCCAATTCCTTCGGGTCGGTGGCGAATCTCAGCTTCGGGAAACGCTGGAACAGCGCGGGCAACGCCATGGTCGCCTCCAGCCGGGCCAGCGGCGCGCCGAGGCAGTGGTGCGCGCCGTACCCGAACGCCACGTGCTGATCCTTGGTCTTGCGGCGGACGTCGAACTCGTCGGTGGTCTCGCCGTGGATCTTCGGGTCCCGGCTGGCCCCGGCGTAGGAGGCGAGGATCGCCTCGCCCTTGGGAATCCGGTAGCCGCCGTCGATCTCGATGTCCTCGACCGCGTAGCGCAGCGGCAGATGGGCCACCGGCGCCTGATAGCGCAGCGTCTCCTCCACCAGATCCGACCACGGCACCTCGCCGGAGACCACCGCGGCGCGCTGGCCCGGATGCGTCAGCAGCGCGGTGATCGCCTGATCGAGCAGATTGACCGTGGTCTCGTGGCCGGCGTTGATCACCAGCATCAGGGTGTCGACGAGTTCCTTCTCGGTCAGCTCCGAGCCGTCGTCCTCGGCGCGGGTACCGAGCAGCACGCTGGTGATGTCGTCGCCGGGCTGCTCGCGGCGATACGCGACCAGCTCGCTGACCAGCCGGAACATCTCGAGGTAGTTGGCCTGCGCCTGCTCGGGCGTGAACGAGGTGTCGAAGAAGCCGTCCACGCACTTGTGCATCGGCGGGCCGAGATGCTCCGGCACGCCCATCAATTCGGTGATGACGCGGATCGGCACCGGGTAGGCGTAGCGGCTGCGCAGATCCGCCACCGCACCGGGCGGGGTGGTCGCCAGATCGTCGAGGAGGTCGGTGATCAGTTCCTCGATGCGCGGCCGCAGCGCGGTGGTGCGCCGGTGCGTGAACGCCGGCGACACCAGCTTGCGCAGCCGCCGATGGTCCTTGCCGTAGGCGGTGAACATGCTGTCCACGGCCACCCACGGCAGCAGCGGCCAGGACTCGGTGATCTCGCCGTTGATGAAGGCGGCCCAGTGCTGGCGCGGATCCTTCGACACCCGCGAATCGGCCAGCAGGCTGCGCAGCACCGCCTGATCGGTGACCGACCAGGCCGGCACCCCACCGGGCAGCACCACCTCGGCGATCGGGCCGCGCTCGCGGATTCGCGCCGACTCGGCCTGGATATCGGTACCGGCGAGGTCCAGGACAATCGGATCGTGCGCCATCGGGGTTCTCCTTACGCCAGATTCAACGGTGGGGCCGGGGGAAAGCTGACCGGTAACGCCGCCATGGCGCGGTGGAACGGGCCCGGCCGCCAGCTGATGTCGGCGCGCGAGCCGGACAGTTCCAGCTCCGGCAGGGCGTCCAGCAGCTGGTCGATCGCGTCCTGCGCGATCAGGTAGGCCACCGAGCGCGCCGGGCAGGCGTGCGGGCCCGCGCTCCACGCCAGGTGGGAGCGGTTGCCGGTGCGGTCGCCGCCGGCGATCGACGGATCGTTGTTGCACCCGGCCAGGCTGATCACCACCGGCTGATTCGCGGGGAGCCACACGTTGTCGATCAGGATCGGCTGGCGCGGATAGGTGACGGAGAAATTCGCCATCGGCGGGTCGTTGAACAGCACCTCGTCCAGCGCATCGCGAGTGGACATACTGCCGCCGAGCACGCCGCCGCCGAATCGGTCGTCGGTCAGCATCAGCAGCAGCGTGTTGCTGATCAGGTTCTGCACGGGCTCGATGCCCGCGCCGTAGAAGCTGATCAGGTTGTAGAGCATCTCCTCGTCGGTGAGCTTGGCCGAGTGGTGGGCCAGGCGCGAGGTCACGTCGTCGCCGGGTTCGGCACGGCGCAGCTGGATCAGCTCCATCAGCGCCTCCGACAGGTGCTGCATGCCCCAGGCCGCGTTGACCGTGTCGAACAGCGCCGCCATCCCGGTGGCGACGCGCTGGCCGATATCGGCCGAACAGCCGACCATGCGGTTGAGCGCCTCGAACACCAGCGGAAACGCGTACTGCGACAACAGATCCGCCGAGCCCTTCTCGCAGAAGGTGTTGATCAGCGGGACCGCGATCGATTCCACCGTCGAATGCAGCGCGTGCAGGTCGATGCCGTCGATGGCGGCGACGTAGGCCTGCCGGTAGCGGGCGTGCGTAGACCCGGCGTTGCGCAGCGCGTTGGGATACCACTGCAGCATCGGCCGCACGGGGCAGTCCTCCGGCACGGAGTCCTGCCAGTGCCGCGGATCGGCCGGGAAATGCTCTGGATCGTTGAGGATCTCCAGTGCCGTGCGGTAGCCGATGACCAGCGTCGCGGGCACTCCCGGGGACAGCTCGATGGGCACCATCGAGCCGAAGCGGTCGCGCATGGTGCGGTAGAAACCGTGTGGATCCGCAGCGAACTCGGGGGTGTCGAGCAGCGTGCGCGGGCCGTCGGAATCGATGGGAGACCCCTGGACCGGACATGTTCCGGGCATGGTGGTCTGCGGGCCGGACGACACTGAAGCGTTCACCTCACAACCATTGCAGCACAACGAACTCCGCACGCAATGGACCGCGCGAAGCTAGACTGACCAATCGAGCGTTACCGGCCGGAAGAACCGGACGGCCGTTCCAGATTAGCAGCAGTGCGACGAATTCTCTCTCGATTGCGCAGCGGCCCTTGGGAACTCACGCATGCGCCGCCCCCACCATGAACTATGCCAATTCGCTATCACCCGGTGACGACTCGGACGGCATGGCAACCCGGGCCTGCGACAGCACGAAACACCCTGCGCCCTGGACGATCCTGCGAAAACGGAACGTGAGGACAACTCACCTGCGGCCGGATCCGATGCCGCGTGCGACGATATCGAAAGCGGCTGGCGCGATCGGCGCGCGGGCGCCGATCAAGCGCGTAAACCGCTGGCGCGCAGCACCCGGCGCGCGATGCCCGCCCGGATGGCCTCCTCGGTGCCGATGATCCGGACCCGATGGCGCGAGCGGGTGATGGCGGTGTAGAGCAATTCACGAGTGAGCAGGGTCGACTCCGGGCCCGGTAGCACCACCGAGACCGTGCCGTACTGGCTGCCCTGGCTGCGGTGGAT
This sequence comes from Nocardia wallacei, assembly GCF_014466955.1. Lineage (NCBI taxonomy): Bacteria > Bacillati > Actinomycetota > Actinomycetes > Mycobacteriales > Nocardiaceae > Nocardia > Nocardia wallacei. The sequence goes on from NZ_AP023396.1 coordinate 4,709,264, forward strand.
GGTCATGGCGTAGACCGTGGTGACGCCCGGGAACTGGGTGGGGTGCACCAGATAGGGCTCGGTGCCGCGCTGCAGTGCCGCGCGCAGCGACCCGTCGGCACCGCGCACGATGACGCCGGTATCGCCGTTGTAGATGCGCGCCTCGTGATCGTTCGCGGTGACCAGTAGCGGCTGCCCCGGAAACCATTGCCCCGCACCGGGTTCAGTCCCGATGCCCGCGGCCGCGACCCAGCCCGCGGCCAGCCGGTCCCAGCGCTCCACGCCGAACTGTCCCTGCCGGTGCGCGCACAGCAGCCGATGCGATTCCATCGCCACCAGCGCGCCCGCGGCGTCACCGCGTTCGGCGGCCGCGGTCGATTCGCGCGCGGCGCGCACGACATCGGCGCGCACGTCCGCGGTGTCGTCGGGGGCCCGCAGCGACACCTCGTCGCCGCCGTCGGCCAGCAGCGCCAGCGCCGTCTCCGCGTCGCCCGCCCGCACCGCCACCGCCAGCGCCGCGATCCGACCGCCGAAGCGGCGGCCGCGGGTGAGCCGAACGATGCCGCCGCGCAAGCGATCCCGCTCGCGCACCGACAGCGCGTCGGGATGGTCGGCGGCCGGGCTGCCGAGGATCTCCTCGAGCACCGGGTTCGGCGCGCCGACGACCGGCCCCGCCACCAGATCGGCGAGAACCGCGCCGGCGTCCACCGAGGCGAGCTGGTCCGGGTCGCCGACCAGCACCAGCCGCGTGTCGGGGCGCACCGCGGGCAGCAGGCGGCTCATCATGGTCAGCGACACCATCGAGGTCTCGTCGACGACGATGATGTCGTAGGGCAGCCGGTTGAATTCGTGATGGCGGAAGCGGGTGGCGCCGCCGCGCTGCCAGCCCAGCAGGCGGTGCAGGGTGGCGGCGGTCAGGTCCGGCAGTTCCAGGTCGCCCGCCTGCTCCCGCACCGATTCCTGCAGGCGCGCGGCGGCCTTGCCGGTCGGCGCGGCCAGCGCGATCCGCAGCGCCGGGGCGCCCGGAACGGCCTGCTGGTGCGCCACCAGCAGGGCCAGGATGCGGGCGATGGTGTGGGTCTTGCCGGTACCGGGGCCACCGGCCACGACGGTGGTCCAGTGGGTGGCGGCCAGCGCCGCGGCCACGCGCTGGCGGTCCGGCGGATCACCGGGGCCCGCGGAGTCGGGGAACAGCCGATCCAGTTGCCGCCGAATCGTTTCCGGGTCGACCAGCGGATGCCCGGCCGCGCGCTCGGTCAGCGCGCGGCGGATGGTCTGCTCCTGCCGGTAGTAGCGGTCCAGATACAGCAGCGGGCCCGCGCCCTCGTGCTCGACCAGCCGCAGCGGGCGCAGCGGCCCGGCCGCGCTGCCCGCCACCAGCGGGCTGATTCGCAACGCGGCCAGCACCGCGTCCACCTCCGGCCACGGCAGCGTCGCGGGATCCACGACATCCGGATTACCGGTGTCGAAACCCTCAGCGTCCACGCCGATCTCGTGCATACGCCGCAGTTCCAGGCACACCGACCCGGACCGCACCGCGCGCACCGCGAGTGCCGCCGCCAGCAGCACCAGCTCCGAATCCTCGCGCCCCAACCGGCCCAGCCGCACGGCCACGTGGATGTCGGCGGCGGACAGCACCCCGGCCGTGTTGAAGGTGCGCAACAGCCCGGTCGCCCGCTGCGCCAACTGAATCGCCGTCACCGGGCGTCCTCTCGCACAGTCCTCCGAGGTATCCGACGGCCCTGCTCCCGCCCAGGCATCGCACCGTCTCCACGGCTCCCCGCCGTCGGCACCTCGCCGGGCGGTCGGCGGTCGCCGCACCCGGAGACGGCGCCGGACAGTTCGCGCGCCGGTCCAGCCGCGGCGTGGGCGCTCACGAGAGCGCTCCGGGGAGGTCACCGGCGAGCAGCGCCGAGAGGTCCTCGATCAGCGCGACCGGCGGGTCCCAGTCGAAAACGCCGCAGCCGGGCGGTGTTTCGGGGCCGATCATGCCGCGGACGAACAGGTACCGGATGCCGCCGAGGTGGCGGTCGGGGGCGTAATCCGGGAGCCGCCAGCGCAGATAGCGGTGCAGGGCAGCCGCATACAGGATGGCCTGGAGCGGGTAGTGCGAACGCATCATCTCGGCGGCCATGCGGTCGCGCGTGTAGTGGGCGACCGTGAGGTCCTCGGCGCCCAGCCGGTTGGTCTTGTAGTCGACCACCACGAAACGCGGGCCGGGCAGGCGCAGTACGGCGTCGATGCTGCCGGTCAGATAGCCGCGCAGCACGGTGTCCGCCAGCGTCTCGACCTGGTCGGCGTACTCGGCGAACGGATCGCCGGCGGGCAGGTGGCGGCGCAGCAGACCGGCGATGGCGCGCACCGTGACCCGGGCGGCCCGCGGTGTGTCGCCCCCGGCGAGCGGCAGTTCGAAGTCCAGTTCGTTGAGCCGGTCGCGGCTGGAGATGTCGGCGAGGCAACCGGTTCCGAAGGGCGTGCGCAGGACCGCCAGCAGCGCGGCGGCCAGCGCCTCGGGGTCGATGTCGGCCATCAGTTCCTCGATGGCGTGCCCGCAGCGCGCCCGCACCTCGGCCGCCAGATCCGGCGCGTCGGTGTCCACCAGCTCCAGCACGCCGTGCACCAGGGTGCCGAAATCCGCGCCGTAGGGCAGGTCGTTCATCAGCGACGGGGCGGCGTCGGCCAGATCGGTGGCGTCGTCGAGGACGGCCGGGGTCTCCGGTTCGTCGGAACCGCCGGGGGTCTCCTCCGCGACGGCGTGGGTGTCGTGCGCGCCCGCGGTGAGCGCCGAGTAGGAGGTGCGCCGCCAGTCGGCGTCCACCGTGCGATCGAAGACGGCCGCGGCCAGGTTCGCGGCCGCGGTCTCGTCGCGCTCCCAGCGCGGCCGGATCTTCGGCACCCGGGTCACCGGCTCCACCCCGATCAGGCCCGCTCCGGCCGACGCCGCCCAGGCCGAGAGTTGTTCCAGCACAGCGTCGTCCGTCGCGACCTCGCTCTTGCCCGGCACCTCGGCGCTGCCGGGCAGGCGGCCCAGCATCATGCGGTGCAGCGGCGCGAAGGCGGTGCCGTAGGCGGGCGCCCACCACGCCACCACCTGGCACTGCGCCCGCGTCAGCGCCACGTACAGCAGACGCAGTTCCTCACCGGCCTCCTCGGCGTCGCCGCGGCGCTTGCGTTCGCCGTAACCGGGCGCCTCCGGGCCGCCGACGTCGAGCACGCGGTCGCCGTCGTCGTGGAACAGCAGCGTCACCGGGTTCGGATTCTTGGCGCTGTCCCACGCGAACGGCAGATACACCACCGGGAACTCGAGGCCCTTGCTGGCGTGCACGGTCGCGATCTGCACGGCGGCCGCGTCGCGGTCCAGGCGGCGGCTGCGGTCGGACACCGCGCCCGACGCCGGGTCGCGCACCCGATCGGCCAGCCAGCGGGTCAGCGCGGTCAGGCCCAGCGACTCCCGCAGCGCCACCCGATCCAGCAGCTGCGCGATGTGCCGCAGGTCGGTGAGCTGCCGCTCACCCCCGGCCACCGCCAGCAGCCGCGGCGCCAATTCCGTTTCCGCCGAGAGCTTCTCGAACACGGCCGCGAAACCCGCGCGGCCGAACAGCCGGGCCGCCTCGCGCAGCTGGGTGCTCAGCCGTCCCACCAGATCCGCACCGCCCGTGTCGATCTGCGCTGCCGACAGGCCCAGCAGCGGAGTGCCCGCCGCCAGCCGCACCCGGTCCGCGCGGTGCGGCTGCTCCAGCGCCCGCAGCAGCCACAGCCAGTCGACGGCGCTCTGGGTGCCGAAGACGCTGGCGCCGCCCGCCAGCACCGACGCCACCCCGACCCGGTCCAGGGCGGCGCGCACGATATCGATCTGCGCCCGGGTGCGTACCAGCACCGCGACGTCGCCGGGGCCCAGCGGCGCCTCGCCGATGTGGGTGCCGGAGTCGAGCAGGCGCGCGATGTCGGCGGCCACGTCGTCGGCGACCCGGGCGCGCTGGCGGCCCACCGCCGGGAAGCCCGCGCCGTTGCGCGGGCCCGCGCCCTCTCGCCGAAAACACCGCACCCGCAACGGGATCGGCGCCTCGACGGTGCCGGTGAGCCGGGTGTGCGGGCGGACCGCCGCCACCTTGGGCACCGTGATCTCCTTGTGCCCCAGCGCGGCGCCCGCCATCAGGTGCTCGAGCGCACCGAGCAACCCGGCGTCGCTGCGGCGGTTGGTGGTGAGTTCGCGGCGGGTATCGGCATGGGCGACCGCGTCCAGGTAGCTGAGCACCTCGGCGCCGCGGAAGGCGTAGATGGCCTGCTTCGGGTCGCCGACCAGGACCAGGGTGGCGTGGCCGTGGAAGGCGCGGCGCAGGATGTCCCACTGCAGCGGATCGGTGTCCTGGAATTCGTCGACCAGCGCGACCCGGTAGCGCTCCCGGATGCGGCGGCACGCCCGGTCGCCGTGGACCGGATCGGCGAGCACCTCGTGCAGCAGCACCAGCAGGTCGTCGAAGTCGCGCAGGCCCGAAATACGTTTACGGCGTTCGGTTTCCGCGCGCACCGCGGCCGCGAAGGCGACCCGCTCGGCGGCGGGGTGGTCGCCGATCTCCTCGTCGGGCACCAGGCGCGCGTGCCGGTCCTGGACCGCGGCGGCGGCCAGCTGATGTGCCTCCCGCACCGAGAACGGCGGGCCGGTGCGGGCGTACCGCGCCAGATACAGATCGTCGGCGACGGTGGCGACCAGGTCGTCCACGTTCTCCACCAGCCGCACCCGCGGATCGTGCTCGCCGGCCAGCCCCAGTTCGTCCAGCATGCGCTGGCAGAAGCTGTGCGTGGTGGCGATGGTGCCGGAGTCGAAGTCCGACAGCGCCGCCAGCAGCCTGGTCCGCCGCCGCCCGACCTCCGCCGGATCCGCTTGTGCCAGATGCCGGATCAGCTCGTCGTCGCTGTCGCGCGCGGTACCGGGATCGGCCAGCGCGGCGGCCACCGCGACGAACTTGTCCCGCGTCCGCTCCCGCAACTCCTGCGTCGCCGCCCGGCTGAACGTCACCAGCAGCAACTGCGAGACATCCACCCCCGCCTCGGCCACGAACCGCACCGCCAGCCCGACGATCGCGTACGTCTTGCCGGTCCCCGCACTGGCCTCCAGCACGGTCGTCCCCGCGGGCAAGGCACCACACAGTTCGAACCCGTCACCGGTCGCATCCCCCGCCAGGCCGGGGCCGTCCGCGGGTGCGGCGACTCCGCGCGGCTCGGGCAGTTCGGCACCCGCGGGCTCGCCGACCCTCGCGTCCTCCGACGAGTCATCGGACACCGGCGCCACGGCTTCGGAGTCCGCGCTGCGGGCAGGGTGTCCCGCCGCCGGGGTGGGCCGGGGTCGGGGCTCGGAGGCCAGGTCGAACAGGTCGGCGGTGTCGGCCGGGGCGGCTTCGGGGTGGGAGGTGGCGGCCGGGCGGGCGCGGCGGCGCGGGTGAGGGGCGGGCTCCAGGTCGGTGACGGAGAACAGTTCGTCGGTCATGGCTGCCCCTGGGATTCGGTGGCCAGCAACGGATTCCACAGGCGGCGGGCCAGCGCGGCGAAGCGGGTGGGCTCGCCCGCCGGGTCCGGTTCCGGCAGCGGTGTTTCCAGGTGCTCCAGCCGGGGCGCGGGGCCCCACACGTAGCGCAGATATCGATCGGTGTGGTCACCGAAAGCCTTGGGGCCGTTGGGGCCGCCGAGGAACTCCTGGTCGGCGGCCAACCGGGCATCCTCGACACTCGCACCCTGGCAACGGCGTTCGGCGTACACCGCCGAGGCGGTGGGCGCGATCGGCAGGGGCTCGGCCAGGCCCTCGTCGCGCAGGTCCGCCAGATCACGCAGGATCGACCCGGCCGCAGCGGCATTGGGAGCGGTGAGGGTGGAGCGCCAGGCGGGCCGCCCGAACTTCCCGCGGCCGATGGTGACCGCGCGCCAGCTCTGGTTGCGTTCGGTCGCCGCCAGCGCCAGCACCCGCACCCACGCCGCGATCCGGTGCTTCGGCGCCAGCCGGGAGAACGTGGTCCGGACCAGGGCGTCGTCGTGCACGTCCGGGACCGTGCCGCTGAGCAGCCGCCCGTCGCCGAGATCGACCGCCACATCGATGGTGCGCGCGGGCACCTCGTGCATCGGCCGCGCCACCCGGACCAGCTTGTCGACGGTACCCTCCACCTCGGTCAGCACCGCCGCCCCCAGCCCGAACGCGGGCAGGGTGCCGCGCCGCCACTCGGCCGCCCGCAGCGCCGCCGGGTCCGCGCCGTTGAGCCGCGCACTCAGCATACGTTCGCCGATATTCCACTTGGTGAGCCCGTCGAGTTCGATCGGCAGGCGCTCGTCGATCTCCTCTTCCTCCTCGGGCACCCGGATGCCCAGCCGCTGCCACAGGAACGCGCGCACCGGATGCTCGGCGAACGAAACCAGCTCCGCCAGTTCGACATCCGTGCGCACCGCGGCGGGCAGCGGGCCCGGCAGGAACACGGTCCGTTCGCGCGCGGGACTCGCCGCCGCCCGCGCGCCCGCCAGCGCCACGGCGTCGAAGCTGAACGGCTCCGCCGGATCGAAGTTGCGACTGTCGAAGGGCTGCAAGGGATGCCGGGTCACCACACCGTCCAGCCCGCCCACGTGAGCGCGCAGCACGTCGAGCAGTTCGGCGACCGGGATGGCGGGCGGCCGGTACGCGCCGGTCACCGGATCGGCGCCGGTGTGCAGCAGCACCAGTTTCTCCCCGGCCGCCATGATCGCGTCCAGCAGCAGCTGCCGGTCCTCGCTGCGGGCGTCCCGTTCGCCCACGCGCGGCTCGCGGGCCAGCACATCGTCGCCGTCGACACCGCCGGGCCGGGGGAACACGTCGTCGTCGAGCCCGAGCAGCACCACCACGCGGTGCGGGACCGACCGCAGCGGCGCGGGCGTGCACACGGTCAGTTCGCCGGTGCGATAGTTGGCGCGGGTGCCGCGGCTCGCCAGACGCGAGTGCAGCAGCGCCGCGATATCGGTGAGCCGCAAGGGAATATCCGCCGCGTGCTCGAGCGCGGCGGTCAGTTCGCGGCGGGCCTGCACCGCCTGCCAGGTCTGCGCGTGGGTGACGTCGGTGAGCAGGTCCAGCGCGCGCACCAGCACCTGGGTCCATTCGTGCGCGGGGCGCTGCGATCCGGCCGGTTCGGCGGGAGTGGGCCCGCGCAGGTCGCGCACGCACACCGCCAGCCGGTCGGTGAACTCGGCGAACCGGCCCGCCAGGTCCACGTCGCCGGAGTCCACGTCCTCGAGCGGCAGCGCGAGATCGAGCCAGTCCTCGCAGGATTCACCGGCCGCGACGCCGAGCAGAATGCGGTCCACGGCGGCGTTGAGCGTGTTCTGCGCGAAGTCGCCGAGCCCGAACGCCTGCCGCTGCCGCTGCCCGATTCCCCACCGCGCGCCGGTCTCGGCCGCCCATTCGCGCAGCCGCTCGATATCGTCGTCGTCGAATCCGCAGCGCAGCCGAACCGGTTCGGCGGCAGCCAGATCCAGCACCTGCGTCACGGTGACCCGGCCGTCGGCCATGGCCAGCAGCCCGTCCAGGACGGTCAGCACCGGGTTGGCGGCGGTCTGCGAACGATCGGCCAGCCGCACCCGCAGCCCGTGCGCCGGGTGCGGCGGCCGGGCGCCGGGCTCGGCAGCCGCCTGGCCGAACGCCGCCCGCACCAGCGGCGCGTAGTTCTCCGCGTCCGGGCACATCACCACCACGTCGCGCGGCTCCAGCGTCGGATCGGCCGCGAACGCCGCGAGCAGCACGTCCCGCAACACCTCCACCTGCCGAGCCGGACCGTGACACGAGTGCACCTGCACCGTCCCGTCCCCCGCGCACACGCCCCGCGGCGGCCACACATCACCCCGAATTCCGCCCTGCAGCTCCGAAAGCAAAGTGCCGGAACCGTTCTCGTTCGCACCACGATGATAGGTATCCACCACCGACCCCAGTACCCCCAACCGCTGCTGCAACTCCCGCACATCCCGCCCCAGACCCGCGAGCAACGGATGCCCCACCACCAGCGCACTCACATCCGCCACCCGCCGCACCCCGGCCCGCCCGGCCTGCTCAGCCGATGCCACACCGGGCTTCTCGCCCGCGCCCTCCCCCAGCCGCGCGAGTTCGGCCCACATCGCCGGGCTCGGGTGCACCAGCCACAGGTGTACGTCGCGGCCTTCGCCCAGGGCGGACAGCACTGCGAGCTGGTCCGCGGGGAGGCGGGTCACGCCGAACAGCGAGATGCGTTGGGGGAGATCGACGACGGCGGGGTCGGTGCGGAGGCGGGCGCAGGCGGTTTCCAGTCGTTCGGCCGGGCTGGGGGTGCCGAGTTCGGCGCGCAATCGGCGCCACAGCTGGGGCTGCCACAGCAGGTCGTCCGGTAGCGTGCTGCCGCAGCCGTCGGTGTCCGCGCCCGCGGCCCAGTCGGCGATGAGGGCGGGACGCTGGGTTCCGTATCCGTCGAACAACGCCGCGATCCGGGCAGCGGTCGCGAAACGGCGGCCGGACCGGTGGGTGCGCCCGGCCGCCTCGGCGCCCAGGTGGCGGGCCAGCACGGCACACCACGGTTCGGCGAGTGCGGCGTCGATGACCCGCAGCAGCGCCCACACCGCCCGGTCCGGGGCCCACGGATCGTCCTCGGCGGGCACGCCGGTCGCCCCGGCGAGCACGGCCGCCACCAGGGCCGCGGGGGCCGGATAGGCGATGTTCGCCGAGACGCCGTCGCCGCTGATCGCGCCCAGCGCGCCCGACAGCCGCTGATTCAGCCAGCGCTCCACGCCTTTGGCGAGCACCGCCACCACCTCGGCGGCGAACGGGTCGGCCAGCGGCTGGGCCAGCAGCGATGCCAGCGCGCCGGCGAGCGTGTCCGCCCGCTCGGCCCGGTGGATGTGCAGCGCCATCGGCCGCCTCTCTCCGCTCGCCTTGCCGTCCCTGATCCGCCCGCCCGGATGCCTCGTGGTTGCCTGTCGCTGGCCGATCCTACAAACTCCCCGCCCCGATCCCCCGAAGCGACTCGGACTTCGGGGCACATACCATGCGGTCCACTACCGGCTACCCTCCCGCGAGCCCCTGACCACTGCCTCGACCGTTACGACCGAGATGCACCAAATTTCCAGCAACACAATCGAATCCGCCCACTATGCCGGGCGCCCCGCGATGGCCGCAATTCGCTCCGCGTGTCACCGGTACTGCCGCCATCCGATGTGCCACAGTGCTCGGCGGGGAGGTAACGGGAGAGCAGTAGCGAAAGGCTGGTTCGGTTCATGTCTGCGTCGGTGATTCCCCTGCTGCCCAGATCCGGGTTCACGGTGCGCCGGGTCGGCGAGCGCTGGGAACTGGTCAACTCACGCCACTACGGCCGCACCGCCGTCCTGCACTCCTGGCCCCGTGACCAGCACACCGAGGCCTTCGCGCACTGCTACCGGCTCAACGGCCGCAGCGTCGAGGAACTGCTGGCCGCGTTCCGCTGAAAACCGGTGCGCCGCAACGTCCGAGGCGCTAGCACAAAGAGCAGCTGACCTCAAGAGGTGCGAGACGCGCACCACGGTGGCTATTGTGGCTCACCGTGCGTTATCCCCGCGCCACCTCGAGCGCCACTCGTCCCACCCGCCTGGCCGCCGGCGCCTGCGCCGTCGCCGCCGTCCTGATCGCGGGTGCCCCCGTCCTGCAGCCCGGCCCCGCGTCGGCGCTGCCCGCCCACCAGAGCTGCGCCGGCGACTGCAATATCGCCGGCCGGATCGCCGCCGTGGATGCCTATCTCGCCGGCCGCCCCGGTACCACGGGTTATGTTGTGCGCGACCGGGTTACCGGCCACGTCTACAGCAACGGCAACGCGGACTCGCTGTTCTGGACTGCCTCCACGATCAAGCTCGCGATCGCCGAGGACGTGCTCAACCGCGCCCGCGTCGGCGCGCTGGTGTTCACCCCGGAGGACCGCAACCAGCTGGAGTCCATGCTCGCCACCTCCAACGACGGAGCCGCGGACTACCTGTGGAACAAGTACTCCGGCCCGGACCGGATGGCCTTCGTCAACGCCTTCCGCGCCAACGGCATGACGAGCCTGACCCCGCAGCCCACCGGCGGCCACCCCTTCCCCGACTGGGGTTTCCTGCAGTGCTCGCCCGCCGACCTGGACCGGGTGATGAACAACACGCTCGACCACATGCACCCCGACGATCGCGCCTACCTGGTCGACCGCATGCGCAAGGTGGACACCAACCAGCACTGGGGCGTCTGGGGCGCCGGCGCCGACATGCAGCCGGGCCTGAAGAACGGCTGGTCCGACGAGCAGGGCGGCTGGGTGGTCAACTCGGTCGGCTTCGCCGGTCCGGACGAGCGCTACACGCTGGCGATCATGAACGACGTCGCGGGCCAGGGCGGCTACACCGACGGCGAGCAGACCACCACGCACGTCGCCGAACTGCTCTTCGCCCGCTGACCCGAGGTCACCGTCGCCGCAGCAGCATCGGCGCGCCGTCGCGCGGGAACGGGATGGTGTTGAATCCCCACGGCATGAGGTAGTCATCGGGGATTCGCCACTCGTAGTCACGCACCATCGCGGCGAGGATCACCTTCACCTCGAGCAGGCCGAAATGCATGCCGATGCACTTGTGCGCGCCCGCGCCGAACGGCATCCAGGCCAGCCGGTGCGACTTGTCCTCCCGGCGGTCCGCGCCGAACCGTTCCGGATCGAAACGCGCGGGGTGCGACCACAATTCGGGCAGCAGATGGTTCACGCCGTAGGCGACGTCGACGTGGGTACCGGCGGGGATGTAGTGCCCGGCGACCTCGGTGTCGCGCACCGCCCGCCGCACCAGGCCCGGCACCGGCGGCACCAGCCGCAGGCTCTCCTTGATCACCAGGTCCAGCGCGGGCAGCAGATCCAGGTCGGCGATGGTCGGCGGCGCGCCCCCGGTCCGCTCCCGCAGCGCCAGCGCCTCGTCCCGCACCCGCTGCTGCCACTGCGGATGGCGGCCCAGGTAGTAGGCGACCGCGGTGGCGGTGGTGGTCGTGGTGTCGTGCGCGGCCATGATCAGGAAGATCATGTGGTCGACCACGTCCTCGGCGGAGAACGTCGCGCCGTCCTCGGTGCGCGCGTGGCACAGCGCGGAGAAGAAGTCCGCGCCCTCCGACGCGCGCTTGTCCGGCAGCATCCGGGTGAAGTACTCCTCCAGCACCTTCCGCCCGCGCAGCCCGGCCCGCCACGCGCTACCCGGCAGCGGCAACCGGACCATCGCCAGCGGCGCGTGCGTGCAGTCCAGGAACGCCTGCGCCAAGCGCGCCCGTTCCGGCCCGGTGCGCGCGCCCATGAACGTCTCGGCGGCGACCTCGAGGGTCATGTCCTTGATCGTCGGATACAGCCGGACCTGCCGCGACCCCGCTGGCGCCCACCGATCGATGGCCGCGTCCACCGCCGGGGCCAGCCCGGCCAGATGCGCCTCGAGCCGCTCCCGCGTGAACGCCTGCTGCATGATCCGCCGATGGAACATGTGCTCGGAGAACTCCAGCAGCAGCAGGCCGCGCCGGAAGAACGAGCCGATCAGATAGTCCCAGCCCTGCCCGAAGTCGTTGCGGCGCTTGCCCAGTACCTCGTCGACGGCCTGCGGCCCCGCCACGAACACCCGGTCCACACCGAGCGACCGGTAGTAGCCGACCGGGCCGTAGCGGTGGTAGCGGTCCAGCATTTCCGCCGGGCCCCAGCGCAGGTATTGCAGCGACCGCCCGAGGTACGGCAGCCCGGCATCGCCGCGCACCGCCCGGTTCGCGTTGCCGCGCGGCGGCGTGGCCAGGGTCTGCTCCCGCACCGGCAGCCGACGTAGCAGCCGGTCGAGGGGACTGCGGTCCGGAATCTCGAGGAAACCGATGTTCTCCCGATCGGCCCGGTATGTGCGAGGGTCGACGCTGACCATGGCATGCCTCCCGTTTAAGTACACCGCGTACTTTACCGGTAGAGTGTGGCCTGTGACAAGGGACACACTGCGGCCGCGCGGCCGCCCGCCCGGTCCGGCGCCCGATCCGATCCGGCGCCGCGCCGAGATCCTCGACGCGGCCGAGCGGGTGATCGCCCGCGCCGGAACGCATATGACGATCGCCCAGGTCGCCGCCGAGGCGGGCTACGCGCGCACCGCCGTCTACGCGGTCTTCCCGGACCTGCCCGCGCTGATCGACGCCCTCGCGCAGCGGCACATGGAAGGCATCATCACCGCCGCCGACGCGGTGCTCGCCCAGCCCCTGCCCGCCCGCGAGCTGCTGCGCGCGGTGGTGCGGCTGATGTGCGACTTCGTCGAGGACAACCCGAACCTGCACCACGTGATGATGCAGCGGCTCGACAGCGGCGAGACCGAGCACCGCCCCTTCTTCGCCCGCGTATCCGATTGGGCCACCGCGGTTTTCGACGTCATCCTGCGCCGCCTCGACGCCGACCCCGCGCTGGCCCGGATCTGGGCCACCGCGACCGTCGGCGCCATCCTGATGTCGGCCGAGGCGTGGGCACAGGACCCGGACCTCTCGCGCGAGCAGTTCATCGACCGGCTCGCGGCGTTCCTGTGGCCGACCGTCGCGAGCATCGGCGGAGAACGCCTGATCGGCCCGATTTCCGCCGACGAACTCGCCACGGCGCGAGGACTCGCCGACAACGGGAGTTCATCGTGACTGCCCGTGGGTAGCCGACTACCGTAAGGCTGTCGCAAAACCGTACGCCCGGCGAGGAGCGAGATGACTACCGAGACTGTCGCGAACCGGCGCCACCGCGTGGTGGTGATCGGATCGGGCTTCGGCGGCTTGTTCGCGTGCAAACATCTCAAGCACGCCGACGTCGACGTCGTGCTGATTTCCAAGACCTCCACTCACCTGTTCCAGCCGCTGCTGTACCAGGTCGCCACGGGCATCCTGTCCACCGGCGAGATCGCGCCCGCGACCCGGCTGGTGTTGCGCAAGTACAAGAACGTGCAGGTGATCCTGGGCGAGGTGCACGACATCGATCTGGTGAACCGCACCGTCACCTCGGAGCTGCTGAACGAGGACACCGTCACCTCGTTCGACAGCCTGATCGTGGCCACCGGCGCCCAGCAGTCGTATTTCGGTAACGACCAGTTCGCCACCTACGCCCCCGGCATGAAGACCATCGACGACGCGCTGGAACTGCGCGCCCGCATCCTCGGCTCGTTCGAGGAGGCGGAGCTGGCCAAGACGCCGGAGGCGCGCGACCGGTTCATGACCTTCGTGGTGGTCGGCGCGGGCCCCACCGGCGTCGAATTGGCCGGGCAGATAGCCGAACTCGCCGATCGCACGCTCGAGGGCACCTTCCGCAACATCGATCCGCGCGACGCCCGGGTCATCCTGCTCGAGGGCGCCGGGGCGGTGCTCGCGCCGATGGGCCCGAAGCTGGGCGGCAAGGCGCAGCGCCGGCTGGAGAAGATGGGCGTGGAGATCCAGCTCAACGCCATGGTCACCGGTGTAGACGCGCGCGGAGTCACGGTGAAGGACAAGGACGGCAGCGAGCGCCGCATCGAGGCCGCCTGCAAGGTGTGGTCGGCGGGTGTGGCGGCCAGCGAGCTGGGCAAGCTGCTGGCAGACCAGTCGAAGGGCACCGAGGTGGACCGCGCCGGACGCGTGATCGTCGAGCCGGATCTGACCATCAAGGGCTACCCGAACGTCTTCGTGGTGGGCGATCTGATGTCGGTGCCGAACGTGCCCGGCCAGGCGCAGGGCGCCATTCAGGGCGCCACCTACGCCGCCAAGCAGATCAAGGCCGAACTGGGCGGCAAGCAGACGCCCGAGCAGCGCAAGCCGTTCAAGTACTTCAACAAGGGCAGCATGGCCACCGTGTCGCGGTACAACGCGGTATGCCAGATCGGCAAGCTGGAGTTCGGCGGGTTCCTCGCCTGGCTCATCTGGCTGGTGCTGCACCTCTACTATCTGATCGGCTATCGCAGCCGGGCGATCACGGTGTTCCAGTGGTTCGTGGCGTTCATCGGGCGCAACCGCGGGCAGATGGCCGCCACCGAGCAGTGGGTGTTCGCGCGGCTGGCGCTCGAGGCGATGAACGGCAACGACGAGGACGGGCGCGAGGTGCGCGCGGGGCTGGGCGGTAAGGGGGCCACGGCGCTGCCGTCGGATCGTTCCGTGAGCTGAGGCCGGTTTTCGCGAGACTCGCCGGGGCCCTCCTCGGCGTGTCGGTTTTTCGACCAATCCACCCGGGCGGCGGGTCCGAATGTCGGACGTCGATGTCCCCGGAAAGAAAGGTCGCTATGGCCGCAGGCAAACATAGAGCGCCCAGTCCGCATCGCCACCGGGTAGGAAGCGCCGTCGCGGCGGGTGCGATCCCGCTAGTGCTGGCGGTCGTCGGTACGGGGACCGCCAACGCCGCGCCGACCGAACCGAACCAGGCGGCTCAGCAGGACCAAGCACCCCGGCAGTGGCCGGCCAGCGAGGCGCCCAACGTGCAGCCCTACGAGGGGCTGAACATCCCGCACAACACGCTCAGCTCGCTGCAGGACGCGCGGGCCATGCCGGACAAGAGCTACCTGGCCCCGGTGGGCGCGCTGCACGCGCCCGTACCGGTGGCGCCGGTGCCGCCGATCGCGCCGCCGCCGGACAAGTTCCGGTTCGGCGACGTCCAGGTCGACGCCCCGGCGTGGATCGACCGCGAGCAGGCCATCCAGATCAACGACACCGCCGCCCGGACCGAGGCGGACCTGGCGACCTTCCTGGACTCGGTCGGCATGGAGCGCAGCCGCTCCGACCGTATCGCGGGGCAGACCGTCGGCTCCGCCGCGGTGGGCGCGCTCGCGGGCGCGGCGACGGCCGCGCCGATCGCGCTCACGTCCGGTCTGGTCGGCGGTGTGGTCGGCTTGGTGGTGGGCCTGCCGTTCATGCCGGTCGGCATGGTGGCGGGTCCCGCGCTGGGCGCCGCGTTCGGCGCGAGCGTCATCACCGTCCCGGCCGCCGCGATCGGCGCGGCCGCGGGCGCGGTCGTCGGCGCGGTCAACGCCTACAACGCACCCCCGCGCGTCGTCGGCGACTGAGCGCCCCGACACGCCCACGGGGCGGGAATCGGCCGACGATGTCCGCCTCCCGCCCCGTTCCCGACTGCTCGACGTGCCACGTCCGCACGAAAGATGTTGCCCGCGAACGGCTTTCATCACCCGATCGATCGCCGCGATCCGCTCTGCCGAACCCGTTCGCCACGCCGCCGCACCCGCTCCTCCCGGATCAACTTCCAGCAGAAAGCCCCACCCGTCGGGCACAATTGCCCACGGTGCCGATGCGGTGCCCGCCTCCGGAAGGGGACTACGGATGCACGGATCGACTTGGGCCATCGCACTGGCCGCCCTCATCTTCCTGCTGGCCGCCCTGGCCCTGCTGACCCTCCGTATCGCCGGAACCGGTCGCCGGTCCGGCAGGGCCGAACCGAGCATCAGGCCGGACGCGGCGAGACCCGCTCCGCCGCACGCCCCACCCGCGCGCGAAATACCGTCCACCACACCGACTCCCCGGCAAGGCGCCGCGCCTTCAGGCGCTGCCCGAGCCGTCGGCCCCGACTCCGCCGCCGACGAGAACGGCCGCCCCAAACGCACCAACCGCATGGCTCCCCGAGACACCATCGAGCGCTGACTCGCGCACTCGTCGCGCCGATCTCGACGCGCCGTCATGCTCTTGCCGAGGCGGGGAACCCGAAGGCGCCGACCCCTCAGGGCGGTGTCAGGCAGAACACCGCATCGAAATTGCCCTGGCCGGGCGGATTGATACTCAGCCCGACCAATTTCAGCCGCCATCCGGAGATCTTGGTGGTGCCGGGAATACCGGCGCAGGTCTGCTGGGCAACGGGCGCGGTGTCGAAACGCGCGAGGACCCGCAGGGCACCGGGGGACGAGCAAGGCACACGCTCCCCCTTTATCCCCTCACCCACCCGGACGCAGTCGCCGGGACGCGCTGTGTTGATTCCGTTCGCGGGATCGCGGCCCGCGACACCGAGACAGACCTTGGTCACGCCGTTTCCGGTGTAGTCCTGATACGCGTTGTACACCCCGGGCACGGGCCGGCAGTCCGCGTCGGCTCCGGGCAGTCGTTCGAGCACGACGTGCGTAGCGGTCGCACTGCCACACGGCACCTCGACGAACGCGGTCGCCGTCTCCCGCATGCAATCGCCCTTCTCGGCGATGTTCGCGGGTGCGCTGCTGGTCGGCGCCGCCACAGTGGACGTCGTCGGAACAGCCACACCCGTCGTCGACGTGGAGCATCCGCCCGCGCAGATCACCAGGCCCAACGCGCCGAAAGCGATAGGCCCCCAACGGCAACCCCGGGCAGAGAGACGCAGCACAGGGTGACAGTAGTACAGGCACCGGCACACCGCATCGGTGAAGTCACCAGCGCTGGTCAGTTCGGAAACCGATGGGACAGTGCCTGAGTCGCGACCGACGTCGCGGCCTGGCACGCCTGCCCAGGTTCGGACTGGGCCGGGAGCAGGACTTGGGTATACAGCAGTTCGGCGAATTCACCCGCATTCGAACGATGTCGGCCGGGCCAGGGGTTCCAGCGCTTTGTTGTCGTGGTGATGACGCACCGGCCGGACCCGCTCGCCGGGCTGATATCCCAGACCCGCGCGGGAAATCCGTTGATGGTGGAGCGTGTGCCCAGGAAGATTTTCGGGTCGTCGAGCATGACCGACACCATCGCTCCGGGAGGCATGGCCGAACCGTCATTCGCGCGCCACTGACAATCCTGTTCGGCAGGCGTGGATTCGTCGGCGAGACCGGTCAAATTCACAGTGGCCTCGACCGCCGACAAGGATATCGAGCCGCACAGGTCATATCCGTGCAGCGAGTCGCCCGGATAGGCGATGTGCGTGTACGTCCCGCTGTACATGGCGATACGGACCCCCTTCCCTGCCCACGAGACGCAGGTTGAGGTCACACCTGGCGAAGTTGCCCGGTTCGATGGTGATCGCCGCGTCGACGGTCTTCAGATCGGCGAAGGCGTCCGGTGCGATGAATCCGCAGGGATCCAGCGTCGTCACGTCCCCGATCGCCGGCACCGGCGCGACGGAATCGGGCTCACATCCCGTGCCTGGACCGACAACGAGAAACAGCGCGGCGATGGACCCGACGATCCGTCGATACCGAAACACAACCCCTCCGAAAACCCAACCGAGACCGCGGGATCGAGCACCCCCGCGCTCATCCTACTGTGCCGTCACCTGCCGGACGCGGGCGTATTCGGGCAGCCACGGTGCGAAGCGTCGCGACGCGGGCACGTGCTCGGCTGCGGGCGTATGCGACTAGGCCCGGATCTCGGCCTCGTTCGGTTCGTCGGCGAGCAGGCGCCCGGTCCAGGTGTAGAGGGAGCCGCCCGGGGCCAGGGGGAGCAGGGCGGCGTCCAGACCCGCTGTGCGGGTGGGAGATTCGTCGGGGTAGGTGAGGATGCTGGCGAGGGCTCGGGGGGCGGAGAGCGAATCGTCGGTGGGTGCGGCGGTGCCCAGCTCCAGGCCGTGGCGTAGCAAGGGGAGCGTGGCGAGGTCGGCGGTGAGGGTGCCGTTCCAGTGGCCGGAATCCTCGCCCGCGCGGCCGATCTGCACGCGCTCACGCAGCCTGAGCCGGGCATCCGGGCCGAGCGCCACCGTCGTCACCGACTCGTGTTCGGCCCCGCCCGCCACCACCGTGGGCTCGGGGTCGAAATCGAGTTCGCCGCCCTCCCCTACCTCGAAGTGCCAGCGCGCCAACGATTTCCGGGTCTTCCGCCCGGGCAGCGCGATGGTGGCGGCCACCGAGCGCAGCGCCAGCCGCGCACCGGGCTCCACCACGACGGCGATGTCGAGTTCGTCTCCGCCGAGCGGTGTGGCGGCGGCGCCGATCAGATGCACCACGCCCGGCCCGGTGCGCCGCGCGGCCAGGCCGCCGGTGGCCCGGATCTGCGGCAGCGCACCCGGCCGGGCGCGGATCGTCAGCTCAGTGCGCAAACGCGGGGCCCGCCCCGGCCGCGGCGTCGTGTTCGGCCGCTGCGCGCAACTGCTCACGCACCCAGGCCAGCACCGGTGTGGCGGCCGGGTCCTCGGTCAGCGAGGTGAAGACGAACGGGCGGCCCTCGCGTACGGCCGACGAATCCCGTTCCATCACACCGAGATCCGCGCCGACCATCGGCGCGAGGTCGGTCTTGTTGATCACCAGCAGGTCCGAGTAGGTGACGCCCGGGCCGCCCTTGCGGGGTACCTTGTCACCACCGGCCACGTCGACCACGAAGATCTGCGCGTCGATCAGCCCGGAGGAGAAGGTGGCGGTCAGGTTGTCGCCGCCGGACTCGACCAGGATGAGATCCAGCGGCGGATTCGCCTCGATCAGGTCGTCGATGGCATCGAGGTTGGCGGTGATGTCGTCGCGGATGGCGGTGTGCGGGCAGCCGCCGGTCTGCACCGCCGTGATGCGCTCGTCGGGCAGCACCGCGTGGCGGCGCAGGAAGTCGGCGTCCTCGGTGGTGTAGATGTCGTTGGTCAGCACCGCCAGCGACAGTTCTTCGCGCAGCATTCGGCACAGCGCCGCGACCAGCGCGGTCTTACCGGACCCGACCGGCCCGCCGATCCCGATCCGCAGCGGTTCGCCCGGTGTGCGCTCGCGCCGCGGTCGATCGTGGCCGTGGTCGTGCGGCTCACCGTCGATCAAGTGTGGGGGCATGCTCAACTCCTTTCCCCCACATCCTGGCCGACCCGTGTAAACCCCGTGTTACCCGAGCGGTCGTGCCGTCGCGCCGGATCAGGAGGCGAAGAGGGGCATCGGGCGGCCCACGTGCCGCTCGGCCAGCACGTCCTGCAACGGATCGGACAGGGCGGCAAGCTCTTTCACCGCCTGGGCCGCGACGCGGTCGCACTCGGGGGTCAGGCGGATCGTGCAGGCGGCCACCGCGGCGGGGTCGAGCGCCAGCAGGCGTTGGGCGGCCGTCGCCGCACCGGTCATCGTGGTGTAGACGACGACGCCCGCGATCTCCTCCGGTGTCGCCCCCGCGGCCGCGCCCACGACACCGAACACCGTCGACAGATGCGGTCGCGCATCGAGCCCCGTCCAGTCGTGCCCCGGCCACACCTGCCGGGCCAGCCGCAGCAGCCCCCGGCCCTGCGCCCGGGAGGCCGTCCGGGCCGCCGGGGCCGGGGTCCGCGCGTCCGCCTCGGCCTCCGCCCGCGCCACCGCCAGCTCCCCCGCGCACACCGCCGCCGCCAGCGACGCCGCCACCAGCCCCGAGGTCCGGATCCGCCGCCGCAGATACTGCTCGACCGTCGCCACATCCCGCACCAGGCCCGACGCCACGGCCTCCTCCACACCACCGGAATGCACATGCCCGCCGATCGGCAGCCGTGAGTCGGCCAGCGTCAGCAACAGAGCCAGACCCATCACCACACTCCCGTCCGCACCCGTCGATCCTATGCACCCCACCGGACCGCAGCACGCCTCCGCCCGAGAGGGACTTCCTCGGCGCCACAGCGTTCGTCCGAACAATTCGATGGCAGCGAGCGGTCGACCGTTGCTACGGTGCCTCGGTGCGGACGACGCGCATCCGATTCGACGGGTGGAAGGACTGATTTATGCCCCAGCCTGCGCCGAGGGCGCCTCAGTGTGCGTACTCGGCCCGCCTCTCCGCCGGCCACACGCACTGAAACCCACTTCTCGCGTCATCGAGGCGCGCTCGGCCTACTCCTGCTGTGTGCACATCAGCTTTCCGCCAAGGAGTGATCCGGGTTGTCCCACCATATTTCCGCTCAGAATGAACCCAGTCCGGCCGCGAAGACAGGCACTTTCACCTGCATCCGCTGCGGGCTCACCGTTTCCGTGCTCGCGCCCGGCAACAGTCGGCGCAATCACTGCCCGAGTTGCCTGCACTCGTGTCACACCCTCGACCACGTCGAGGGCGGCGTATCCGAGTGCCGCGGACGCATGGCTCCGCTGTCGATCGCGGTGCGCCGCGGCGGCGAATGGGCCATCGTGCATCGATGCGCGCGCTGCTGTGAGTTGGCGCTGCATGCGATCAGCGAGGACGACAACCAGCTGATTCTCATGCGACTCGCGGTACGCCCGCTGGCGGAGCCCCCGTTCCCGCTCGAAGTCTTCGGCGACCTCTAGGCGTATCGCGATGCCTCGAAGGAACAGGGCCGTCTCCGTGCGCCCGCAACGCGGCAAGACCGTATTGCATGGCCCCGGTGGGGAATCCGGTGCGAGTTTCCGGTGTATCGGCTGTCGATCGGATGTACCGATCGCCGCACCGGGCACGTCGCACCGCAATCACTGCCCACAGTGTCTGACCAGCCGCCATGTCGACGGACGAATCCCTGGTGACCGTGCCAACCCGTGCCGCGGCCGCATGCTCGCGGTCAGTTCGACGGTGCGTCACGATGGCGAATGGGCATTGGTCCACCAGTGCCTGCGGTGCGGGACATTGAAACTGAATCGCATCGCGGGAGACGACAATGCGCTCGCGCTGCTGCGAATCGCACTGCGTCCCTTGGCCGATCCACGTATCGGCCGTCGGGCACTGGACGCGCTGTGACCGCCGGCCCCACCACCGCGTGTGGTGGGGCCGGAACCCGATCCATCCATCGGTCGGCAGGCTCCCGTTGGCAGTCCCCCTTACTGGCTGGGACGTTGCGATGTGCCGTCGAAGAGTCTGTCGAGGTAGTAATCGATAGCGGTCGACGCGGCGTCGGGATCGATGACGCCGAGGTCGAGAAGCGGAGTGAACCCGGTCAGCGCGAGCAGAAGATCGGTCTCGACGACCGGATCGCGGTCCGGCGGGATATGGCCCTCGGTGATCGCTTGCCTGATCAGGCGTTCGGTCAATGCTCTGCCGTTCCGGAGCCCGCGGCGGGCCCGTTCGTGCAACTCCGGGTCGTGCAGCGCTTCGAGAGTGTAGGCGGCACTCATACGGCTGGTAGCGCGGGCATCCGCGTGCAGGGGAAGCATCTCCAGGAGAGTCACACGCAATGCGTCTCGGGGGTGCGGGGGCGAGCCGAGTCGATCGAGGCCACGAGCGATGCGCTGCGAGGTCTGCTCGGAAGCGAACTCCATCGCGAATTCCAGCATCGCTGTCCGAGAGGCGAAATAGTGCTGAACCTGCCCGAGGGAGACACCCGCCGCGCCGGCGACCTCGCGCATCGTCGCCCGGGTCCAGCCTTGCTGTTCCACTACCCGCCACAGTGCGCGCGCGATGGTCTCGCGGCGTTCTCGATGGTCGACCTGTTTCGGCACGCGATTCCCTTCCATCTGTTTCCATACATCTGACATAATACAGATGACTTGGAAAGAGGTGAGCACGCGATGACCACATTCGCCGACCCCGAGCTCGAGGCAACATATTTCGCGGCCTACGACGCGGTGATGGCATATTGGCCGGTACCGACCGAGACGGTAGATCTGCCGGGCCGGTACGGAACCACACGAGTCACCTCCGCGGGCCCGACCACAGCACGGTCGCTGGTCCTGCTCCACGGATACGGTGGCACATCCGCAATGTGGTACCCGGTAGTCGGCTCGCTCGCCGAGGAGCATCACGTGCGGGCCGTGGACATCGTCGGCGAGCCGGGCCGCAGCCGACACACCGGCGCCGCGGTGAGCAGCATGGACGATCTCGTGGACTGGCTCGCGGAAACCTTCGATCTGCTCGGGCTACCCGCGGCCGACCTGTGCGGCCAGTCGCTGGGCGGTCACCTCGCGTTCCGGTTCACCCTCGCCCATCCCGAGCGAGTGCGGCGGCTGGTCCTGCTCGACCCGCCCCTGGTCTTCGCCGGGCTCAGCCCCGAGTTCGAGGAGATGGGCCGCAACCGCGACCCGCACCCGACTTTCGACGATGCCCGCGCGATGCTCGCACCGGACGCACCCGGCACCGGGCCGGCACATGTAGAGGCCTACCTCGACCTGCTCGCCCACGGAGCCGCCCACTTCCCGGCCTCCCCGATCGTTCACCCCCACCTACCGGACGAGCTGACACACCTGCCGGTCCCCACCCTCGTCGCACTGGCCGGAGCAAGCCAGATACACGATTCACAGGCCGCCGCACAGGTCGCGCAGCGCGCCGGGGCCCACACGATAATTCTCCCCGACGCCGGACACGGCCTCCTGGCCGACGTCGAACCCGTCCGCAGCCGCATCCTCGAACACCTCAGCGGGCGTACAACTCAACCACGATCCGAGACAGACCCGGAATCGTTCGACCCCCGGATACTCCCCCGCACGACCAGTGGGATCCGATTCGGTGGCGGGGATGGTTCTTGACCTCAACTTATGTGGAGGTTGCAGGGTGGGGGCATGCATGCGATTCAGCTTCACGCCTTCGGGGCCGCCGAGAACCTGCGTTACGAGACCGTCGATGATCCGATGCCCGGGCCGGGGCAGGTGCGGATCGCGGTGGCCGCCGCCGGGGTACATTTCGTCGACACCTCGATTCGCAGCGGTGAACCCGGCCCGTTCCCGCTGCCCGAGTTGCCCACCGTGCCCGGCCGCGAGGTGGCGGGGACCGTCGACCGGGTGGGCCCGGGTGTGGACGAGAAGTGGCTGGGCACCGCGGTTGTCGCCCATCTCGGTCCGGTGCCCGGCGGTTACGCCGAGCTGGCCGTCACGGGAACCGGGCAGCTGCACGCGATCCCGGACACGCTCGACCCCGCCGCGGCGGTGGCCATGATCGGCACGGGCCGAACCACTTTCGGCATCGTGCAGTTCGCCACGCTCCGGCCCGGCGACCTCGCGATCGTCACGGCGGCGGCGGGTGGCATCGGCACGCTCCTGGTACAGCATCTGAAGAACAGTGGTCTCACGGTGATCGGGCTGGCCGGTGGCGCCGCCAAGACCGACGTGGTCACCGCCAACGGCGCCGACCTGGCCCTGGACTACCGGCAGCCGGGCTGGGCCGACACCATCCGGCGGCGCTTCGGCGAACGACCCGCGGCCCTGCTGTTCGACGGCGTCGGTGGCGAAACCGCCCGCACCGCAATAGATCTGCTCGGCAAGGGCGGAACCCGGCTGGTCTACGGATGGAGCGGCGGCGGCCCGGTGCATCTGGACGAGAACTACCTCGCCGAGCGCGCCCTCATCGACGAGAACGTGCTCGGCCCGAAGATGACCGAACGCGCGGGCGGCATCCGAAACCTGGAGACCGCGGCACTCGAGGCAGCGGCGGCGGGACAGCTGCGCCCGGCGATCCAGCGCTTCCCGCTCGCCGAGGCCGCCGCGGCACACCGCGCACTGGAAAGCCGTGAAACCGTCGGCAAGGTGGTCCTGATCCCCTGATCAGCGGTCAGCGCCGGAAACCGCGCGCCATGAACCGCTGCGCGGGCCCCCGGGTCAGGTCGCTCCACGCCTGCACCGGCCCGGACCACCACGGCGAGATCTCCACCGGCCGGGCGACCACGGCGTGGCAGACCAGCCCGGCCGCCTCGTCCGCCGTGAGTCCGGGCATGTTCCCGAAGTTGGTCGGCGCGCTCATCCGGGTGTGCACGAGCGGCATGTACACCGAGGTGGTGGTGATGTCGTCGACGGCGATCTCGGTGGCGACGGTGCGCAGCCAGGTGTCGAAGGCCGCCTTCGACGCCGCGTACGCCGACCACCGCGGCGCGGGCGGCATACGCAGGCCCCACGTGGAGATGTTCACGATGTGCCCCTGCTTGCGCTCGCGCATGTCGGGCAGCAGCGTGAGCAGCAGCCGCACCGGGCCGAGATAGTTCACGTCGATGGTGCGGGTGTAGTCGTGGAAGCGGTCGTAGGACTGGTCGAGCGCGCGCCGGATCGACTTGCCCGCGTTGTTGATCACGATATCGACGTGGCCGTGCGCGGCGAGGATCTCGCGGCCCAGCCGATCGGTGGCCGCCATATCGGTCAGGTCCGCGCGATACACGTGGGCGATGCCGTCGGCCGCGGTGATGTCGGCGGCCACCTGCTCGAGGTCCTCCAGCGAACGCGCCACCAGCAGCACCACGGCCCCGGCCGCGGCGAGCTTGTGCACCGTCACCTTGCCGATTCCGTGCGAGGCGCCGGTCACCAGCACCACCTTGCCCGAAACCGCTTCCCGCAGTGCCTTTTCCCGGGGGCGCGAGGTCGGATACAACAGCCGCGTCGCCACCCGCTCGGCCAGCGGTCGGCCGTTGGACGTGCTCTCGATCACACCCCGACTGTATTCTCCCCCGTTGATCTTGGGGCAGCGACCCGGCCGCCGGACTTCCGGCTTCGCGCCGCCAGCGCCGCGACGACCGCCATGACCAGCAGCAGCGCCGCGCCGGTCGTCGTCGCGACGTGCATGCCGTCGACGAAGGACTCCCGCGCGGAACGCACCACCGCCCCGTCGTTCCCGGCGCGCACGATCGTCTCGCCCAGCGTCTCGGCGAACTCGCCGCCGGACCGGAAGATCAGGGCCGCAAGCGATCCCAGCAGCGCCAGCCCCAGCGCGTTGCCGAGTTCGAAACTCGTCTCGGAGATGCCGACCGCGGAGCCCGCGCGCTCGGGCGGCACCGAGGCCACCGACACCTCGGACACCAGGGTGAACACGATGCCGTACCCGAGGCCCGCCACCGTGGAACCGGCCACGTACCAACCGATTCCGCCGTCCACGCCGATGCCCAGCAGCATCAGGTTGCCGACCGCGGCGGCGGTCAACGCCAGCACGAACGAGGTGCGGGTGCCCAGCACCCGCGCGACCCGCGCTCCGCCCATCGCCATCACGAATACCACCACCGCCGCCGGAATCCCCAGCAGCGCGGCGCCCAGCGCGTCCCGCCCGGCCACCGACTGGAGATACACACTGGTCAGATAGCTCATCCCGGCCAGCGACAACATCCCGATCGTGCTGGAACCGATGGCGACGGAGAACAATCCGCGCCGGAACAGGCTCAGATCCAGCAGCGGCTCGGCCAGCTGCCGCTGCCGCCGCACGAACAGCACCAGCACCACCGCACCGAAGACACCGGCCGCCAGCACCTCGGCGTCGATACCGTCCGCGGCGGCCCGCTTCACGGCGTACACCGCGGGCAGGATGCCGCCGATCGACATCAGCACGCTCAGCAGATCCAGCGGCCCCCGCCCGGCGGAGCGGTGTTCGGGCAGCACGAACGGCCCGGCGACCAGTAGCACCAGCAATACCGGCGTGTTGATCAGGAAGACCGCACCCCACCAGAAGTTGTGCAGCAGCAGCCCGCCGATGACCGGGCCGACCGCCGACCCGCCGGCGAAGAACGCCGTCCACACGCCGATCGCGGTGCCACGCGCGCGCGGATCGGGGAACAGCGTGGAGATCAGCGCCAGACTCGACGGCAGCAGCGTCGCCCCGCCGATACCCATCAGCGCCCGCGCCGCGATCAGCACCCCAGCGCTGGGCGCGAAGGCCGCCAGCACCGAGGCGGCGCCGAAGACGGTCGCACCGGCGAGCAGGATGTTGCGGCGGCCGATGCGGTCGCCCAGATTGCCCATGGTGATGAGCAGTCCGGCGATCAGGAAGCCGTAGATGTCGAGAATCCAGAGCTGCTCGGTCGCGGTGGGATCCAGCTGCGCGGTGAGCGTGGGCATCGCCAGGAACAGCACCGACATGTCCATCGACACGAGCAGCACGGGCAGGGTCAACACCGCGAGTCCCAGCCAGGCGCGCCGCGGAGTCGTGGTCATACCGGTGTCGATGCCGACCATCACCTATCCTTCGATCGTGCGTACGACGTACGCGTGAAAGCTGGGTACAGCGTACGCACCCGGCCTGTAAAACGAAAGCGAGTTATCCGTGACGGAGCCGAAGCTCACCCGCGCCGCCATCGTGGACGCGGCCCTGGCGCTCGCCGACGAGGCCGGGCTGGACGCGCTGTCCATGCGGCGCATCGCCGAGCGCATGGGCGTGGGCGCGATGTCGCTGTACCGGCACGTGCCGAACAAGGACACGCTGCTGGCGGGTATGACCGACGAGGTGGCCCGGCGCAACCCCTATCCACCCCCGCGACCGGACTGGACGTGGCGCGACCGCGTGCGCATCGCCGCCGACATCGATTGGCAGCTGTACCAACAACATCCGTGGGTGTTGTTCACCTTCGCGGTGCCGCGCTACAACTTCGGCCCGCACAGCCTGGCGTGTCTGGCCTGGCTGGTGGAGGGTCTCGCCGAGCTGACCGACGACCGCCGCGAGGCGACCCGGATGGCGCTGTCGGTGTGGAGCTACATCGCCGGCATCGCCCTGCAGCAGGTCAGCGCCGCCATGCTGGCCAAGCGCGGCTCCGAGCAGGAGGAGGTATCGGGCCTGACGGCCTTGCTGCGCGGGACACCGCACTGGCCCTCGCCACCGGCGCTCGCGCCGCTCGAGGGCACCGGCAGCGGCGACCTCCTGGACCCCGAACGCCTGCTGCACTCGGGCCTGGACGCCCTGTGCGACGGATTCGCCACGCGCCGATAACGGAGCGCCGCGGGCGGCCTGTTTCCACCCGAGCGATGAATTCTTCTGCCGGGCATCGTCTCACGAGGAAACGGTGCTGTCGGCGCACGGATCGGCGGCACCCGGCTCACGAGGAGATGATCATGCCGTCCGGTTTCACTCAGGGTGCGCCCTGCTGGTTCGAAATCACCACTTCCGATGTCGCCGCCGCGGCCGACTTCTACACCGGGCTGTTCGGCTGGACCGCCGTGGACACCGGCCCGCAGACGCGGCACTACACCGTGCTGCACCAGGACGACGCGCGAGTGGCGGGCATCGCCGCGGCCGAGACGCCCGGCGACGAGGCGAGCTGGCTGCCGTACTTCGCCGTTCCGGACGTCCGGGCGACCGTGGCCGCCGCGAAGGCCGCGGGCGGGTCGGCGTTCTGCGAATTCGCCGAGATTCCAGGGCAATTGGAGTTCGCTGTCCTCGCCGATCCGGACGGCGCGGCCTACGGCGTCTCCCACCTCACCGGCCACCCCGGCACCCAGCGCTGGTCGCAGCCGAACAATCCGTGCTGGGTGCAGTACACGGCCACGGGCGCCCCGGCCGACGCGATGGCCCACTACGCGGCGACACTGGGCTGGACCTACCGCAACGCCGCCTGGGAGACCTCGACCGACAAGCCCTATCAGGCCCTGACCACGGCTTCGGGCGAGGGTGAGTTCGGTGGCGCCGCCGCCGCGCAGCCCGGCGAGCCCGCCCCGTTCTGGGCGCTGACCGTGCGCGTCCCGGACTGCGACGCCACCGTCGCCCGCACCACCGACCTCGGCGGCAAGGTCATCAGCGAACCGGCCGACATGCCCGGCCCGTCCCGCATCGCCGTCATCGCCGACCCGGCCGGAGCGGCCGTGGCGCTCATGTCGTTCGGCTGACGTCCGTCTCCACCGGAATGATCACTCACCCGGTGACGACGGCGTAGGCGAAGCCGTCCCAGCCCTTGCCGCCCACGGTCTGCAGCGCCGTCGCGTCCACCCGCGGCTCGGCGGCGAGCAGCTCGAGCACCTCGCGGCCGGCGTGCGCGGCGGCATCGGTGACCTCGGGGTCGGCGATGGCGCCGTGGCGGACCACGTTGTCGACGATGACGACCGAACCCGGCCGGGTCAGGCGCAGCGCCCACCGCACGTAGTTCGAATTGTTGACCTTGTCGGCATCGATGAAGACCAGGTCGAACGGCTCGGGCTGCTCGTCGGCGAGCACCGGCAGGCTCTCCAGCGCCGCACCCACCCGGATGTCGACCCGGTCGCCGACGCCCTTGCCGTCGAGATTGCGCCGCGCTACCTCGGCGTGCCGCGGCTCGAACTCCAGTGTCACCACCCGGCCCTCGGGACCGACCGCCCGGGCCAGCCACAGCGTGCTGTAACCGCCCAGCGTCCCGATCTCCAGCACCCGCCGCGCCCGGATCGAGACGGCGGTCAGATACAGGAACTTGCCCTGCGCCGGCGACACGTCGATGGCGGGCAGCCCGGCCGCCGAGTTCCGCTGCAGCACATCGGCGTCCTCACCGCCGATCAGCGTGTCCACGAGATAGCGGTCGACCTCACCCCATGCGGCATTCGTCATACCGGCCAGTCTGCCACCGCGCACGGGCGCGGCTCAGAACAGGAAGTACCGCTGTGCCATCGGGAGTTCGGTGGCCGGATCCTCCGCCCACACCTCGCCGTCGACGCGCACGGTGAAGGTGTCCGGGTCCACTTCGATGCGGGGCATGGCGTCGTTGTGCGGGAGGTCTGCCTTGCCGCGTTTGCGGACATCGGCGACGGGTGCCAGTCTCCGGTGCACGCGCAGCCGCTCGGCCAGGCCCGCCTCGATCGCCTGCGGCGACACGAAGTGCAGCGATGTCCCTGCCGCGACGGCGGGCGACGCGCCGAACATGGGCCGCGGCAGCACCGGCTGCGGGGTCGGGATCGAGGCGTTCGCGTCACCCATCGCCGCCCACGCGATCGCGCCGCCCTTCAGCACCGCGTGCGGCCGCACCCCGAAGAACGCCGGTTCCCACAGCACCAGATCCGCCAGCTTGCCCACCTCGACCGAGCCGATCTCATGGTCGAGTCCGTGCGTCACGGCCGGGCAGATGGTGTATTTCGCGACGTAGCGCCGCACGCGCAGATTGTCGGCCGCGCCGTCGCCGGGCAGCGCGCCGCGGCGGCGTTTCATCATGTGCGCGGTCTGCCAGGTCCGCATCACCACCTCGCCGATGCGGCCCATGGCCTGGGAGTCGCTGCCGATCATCGAGATGGCGCCCAGGTCGTGCAGGAGATCCTCGGCGGCGATGGTGGACGGCCGGATCCGGCTCTCGGCGAAGGCCAGGTCCTCGGGAATCGCGGGGTTCAGGTGGTGGCACACCATGAGCATGTCCAGATGCTCGTCGAGGGTGTTGACGGTGTGCGGCCGGGTCGGGTTGGTGGAGCTGGGCATCACGTTCGGATGCGCCGCGACGGTGATGATGTCGGGCGCGTGCCCGCCGCCCGCGCCCTCGGTGTGATACGAGTGGATGGCCCGGCCCGCGATCGCCGCCAGGGTGTCCTCGACGAAACCGGCCTCGTTCAGCGTGTCCGAGTGCAGTGCCACCTGCACGCCCGCCGCGTCGGCGACGGTCAGCGCGGCGTCGATGGCGGCCGGGGTGGTGCCCCAGTCCTCGTGCAGCTTGAATCCGCCCGCGCCGCCGCGCAATTGCTCCCACAGCGCTTCGTGCCGGACGGTATTGCCCTTGCCCAGCAGCAGGATGTTCACCGGCCAGCCGTCGGTGGCCTCCAGCATCCGGCCCAGATGCCAGGACCCCGGCGTGACGGTCGTGGCCTTGCTGCCCTCGGCGGGGCCGGTGCCGCCGCCGATCATGGTGGTGACGCCGCTGCCCAGCGCCTCGTCCAGCAGCTGCGGGCAGATGAAGTGCACGTGGCAGTCGATGGCGCCGGCGGTGACGATGCGCCCGTTGCCCGCGATGATCTCCGTCGACGGCCCCACCACCAGATCGGGGTGCACACCGTCCATGATGTCGGGGTTGCCCGCCTTGCCGATGGCGCAGATGCGGCCGTCCCGAATACCGATGTCCGCCTTGATGATTCCCCAGTGGTCCACGATCACCGCGCCGGTGATCACCGTGTCTGGGGTACCCTCGGCGCGGGTGGCGCGAGCCTGGCCCATGGATTCGCGCAGCACCTTGCCGCCACCGAAGACGGCCTCGTCGCCCGCGAAACCGGGCCCGCCGCTGCGGTCTTCGGTGATCTCGATCAGTAGATCGGTGTCGGCCAGGCGAATTCGGTCGCCGGTGGTCGGGCCGAACAGTTCTGCGTAGCGGGCACGAGTCAGGTCGTTCACAGCGCTCCGTCCACGATTCCGCGTTCGGTGGCGGGCGACCAGCCCGGGGGCGGCGGCACGTCGAGGGGGCCGGGCGCGTCGCGGGTGATGCCGTAGACCTCGCGCGTCCCGCCGAGCGGAACCAGCGAGACGCGCTGTCCGAGACCGGGTTCGAAGCGCACGGCGGTCCCGGCGGGAATGTCGAGGCGGCGGCCGTGCGCGGCCTCCCGGTCGAACTCCAGCGCGGCGTTGGCCTGCGGGAAGTGGACGTGGCTGCCGACCTGGACCGGCCGATCACCGGTGTTCACGACGTCGAGTTCGACGCGCTCGGCCCCCGCGTTGATCTCGATGACACCCTCGGCGTAGAAGATCTCGCCCGGCACCACGCCTGCCGCGTTCTCGGAATTCCGGTCCGCCATGAGCACCTCAGCCGATCGGGTGGTGCACGGTGACCAGCTTGGTCCCGTCCGGGAACGTCGCCTCCACCTGCACATCGTGGATCATCTCCGCCACGCCGTCCATGACGTCGTCGCGGCCGAGCACCGTGCGGCCGGAGGCCATCAGCTCGGCCACGGTGCGGCCGTCGCGGGCGCCCTCGAGCACGTGGTCGGTGATGATCGCGACCGCCTCGGGGTGGTTGAGCCGCAGCCCGCGCTCGCGGCGGCGGCGCGCGAGTTCGGCCGCGTAGCTGAGCATCAGCCGTTCCTGCTCGTGCGGCGACAATCGCATGCGTGCTCCCTCAGCGAGTCCGACCGGTTTCCGGCATACCGGGTGCGGGT
Organism: Nocardia wallacei; assembly: GCF_014466955.1. Taxonomy (NCBI): domain Bacteria; kingdom Bacillati; phylum Actinomycetota; class Actinomycetes; order Mycobacteriales; family Nocardiaceae; genus Nocardia; species Nocardia wallacei. The sequence goes on from NZ_AP023396.1 coordinate 4,739,708, forward strand.
CATTCTGGCACGAGCGCACCGGCCGCGCCGCGCGACCTGCTGGCCGGGGCCCCGGCACGGTCCGCGCGCGGCGCGATTCACTGCGCGGCGGCCAGGTTCTGCAGGCGCACCTGCCCGCGGGCGACCACCCGGTCGTCCTCGTCGGTGATCACGACCTGCCACAGCTGCTGCAACCGCCCGCGATGCACGGGGGTGGCCTCGCCACGCAGCGTGCCCTCGCGGACCGCCCGCAGGAAGTCGGTGTTGTTGTTGACGCCGACGACCGTGCCGCGCTCGCCGAACCAGGCCCCGCCGCCCACGCTGGCCAGGGTCTCGATCACCGTGCAGTACACGCCGCCGTTCACGATGCCGGCGGGCTGATGCTGCTGCGGCGACACCACCCACTCCGCCGCCACTCGGTCCGGGCCGAGCGCGGTGTACTTCAGGCCGATCAGGTCGGTGAAAGTGCCCTCGCTGTAACGGGTCATGAGCTCCGGGGTCATGTCCGCCAGGGAGCGGACGTCGGGCTGGTCGCGCTGGGTCATACCGAAAACACTTACACAGGGCGCGTACCGCCCGGTTCCCGGGTTCGGGGAAGCGCACCGCGAGATAAGAGAGCGGCGGGCCCCACGCAGTACGTGAAGCCCGCCGCGGCACAGGATCGGGAGTCGACCGCAGCCCTCGGGACTCTCGGCGATCCGGACGCCGAGTTCGAGTGTAGGGCAGGCTTACCTAACTAAGCAAGCGCGACGCACCGGCATGCCGCGTTCCTCCATCGCCGCCAGCAACGCCTGTCCGCGCTCGGCGCCCAGCGCGGAGGAGGTCCGCGCCAGGTCCGGCACGTAGGTGGCAGCACCCACGACGGTCTCACCGACCAGCGCCCAGAACCGCCGCGCGCTCAAGCCAGCGCACCGGAACATGCTGTGCTGCACCAGCATCAGGACCGCCTCGCAGCGATGCGCCAGCCACACCGACATCGCCCGCTCGCACGGCAGCGTCACCACGCCCGGACCGCCCGCCAGCCGATCACCGTCGATTACTCGAATCGTGGTGTCCGACAGGCCCGCCCAGTCGATGCCGCCGTCGTTGTCGGTATGCACCCACAGATTCTCGAGCCCCGGATCCCATGCCCGCCCCTCGGCCACGAACAGGGCGACCACCCGGCCGACGACCGCGTGAATCAGCGCGGTCGCAACGACTTCCGCGGCAATGTCGGCACTGATCATCTCCGCGGCGTGACGCCGGTACATCAATTCGACACGCCCTTCGCGCGCCCCGTCGGCCAGGCGCCACCAGCGCCGCCGACCCTGATCGGCCATCGCCGCGACGGCGTACACCCGCGGATGTTCCGGCTGTAAGGCGCGCAGCCGGGCACACGCGTATCCGAACGCCTCGTCGGATCGGCGGGCCGGGTGGGCACTCATCGGTTCGGACATCGAACCTCCTCGTCGGTTGGCCGAATCGAAAGATAGGTTAGGCTTACCAGACTTACCGAGCAATGAATCGAATCACGTCAGGAGTTATTCGTCGCCGTGCCCGCCCGAGTCACCCTTCAACGGCACCGCGTCGCGGGTTTGCTGGTCCTGGCGGTATTACTGCTGGTCGTCACCGCCGCGGGCATCGCCGTGGGCGCTCGCTCGCTGTCGCTGGACGCGGTCTACCACGCGCTCAGCTGCCCGGACGGCTGGCCGCTGACCTGCCCGGCGAGCACCCCCGCCGACCAGATCGTGCGCGAACTGCGGTTGCCCCGAACCGGTTTGGCGCTGCTCACCGGACTGGCCCTCGGGATCGCCGGTGCGCTCATCCAGGGTTACACACGCAATCCGCTCGCCGACGCCGGGCTGCTCGGACTCAACGCCGGGGCGGCGTTCCTGGCGGCGCTGTCGATTCATCTGTTCGCCCTCACCCGCCCGGACCAGTACATCTGGTTCGCCTTCGCGGGCGCGCTGATCGCGGGGCTGGTGGTGTTCGGAGTGTCCGCGGTGGGCGGGGGCGCCGCGAGCCCGCTGAGCCTGGTGCTCGCGGGCGCCGCCGCGACCGCCCTACTGCAGGCGTTGACGAATGCCGTTGTGCTACTGGACCCGACGGCGCTGGACACCTACCGATTCTGGGTGGTCGGGACCGTCGCCGGACACGACACCGACGTGTTGCGGCAGGTCCTGCCGTTCCTGCTGCTCGGGACGGTGCTGGCGCTGGTGGCCGCGCCCGGCCTCAACGCGCTGGGCCTGGGCGAGGACGTGGCCCGCGGCCTGGGTGTGAACGTCGGACGCAACCGGGCGCTGGGCCTCGCGGCGGTCGTGCTGCTCACCGGCGCGGCCACCGCCGCGGTCGGGCCCATCTCGTTTCTCGGACTGGTCGTCCCGCATCTGGCCCGGATGCTCACCGGGCCGGATCACCGCTGGCTCCTGCCCTATTCGGGCCTGCTGGGCGCGTTGCTTCTGCTACTGGCCGATATCGCGGGCCGCGTCGTCGCGCGTCCCGGCGAGATGCAGACCGGCATCGTCCTCGCGGCGATCGGCGCGCCCTGCTTCATCTGGTTCGTGCGACGGCGAAAGGCGGTGGGACTGTGACATTCCCTCGGGCGCACGCCTCGACCGGTCGGTCGCCGCACCGCACCCGCGTGCCGGTGCGGGCACGGGCGACGGCACGAAAGGTGGTGGCGGCGTGAGCCTTCCGACACTGTCGCGGGCCCGGCCCGCCGTGCGCATCGGCCCGTTCTCCGCCGTGCTGCGGCTGTCGGTGCTGCTCACCGTGGCCGGGCTCGTAGCGGCGACGCTCGTGCTGTTCGCGCTCGATATCTCGGTGGGCGAGTTCGGGATTCCGCTGGGGCGGGTGCTGGATGTGCTCGCCGGCGGGGGGACGCGGGCGCAGCGTTTCGTCATCTTCGAATCGCGGCTGCCGCGCGCGGTGACCGCCGTCGTCGCGGGCGCGGCGCTCGGGCTGGCCGGGGCGATCACCCAGTCGATCCTGCACAACCCGCTCGCCAGCCCGGACCTGCTCGGCATCACCGCGGGCGCGAGTTTCGCCGCCGTCGCCGCGGTCGCGGGCACCGGAACGGCGACGGGCGTCGCGGCTACCGTCGGCGTCCCCCTGGCGGCGCTGGCCGGCGGACTGCTCACTGCCGCGGCGATCTACGTGCTGGCGTGGGGACGCTCGCGCGACGGCGCGGCCGGTGCGACGGGAATGCGGTTGGTGCTCATCGGAATCGGCGTCAACGCCCTGCTGCTGTCCGGGGTGAGCTGGCTGATGACCCGGGCCACGCTCACCGACGCCACCCGCGCCCAGCTGTGGCTCACCGGTTCGCTCAACGGCGCGGACTGGTCGCGTGCCGTCCCCGCCGCGATCGCGCTCACCGTGGTGCTGGTGGTCACCGCCGCCTCCGCGCGCACGCTCGCCGCGCTGCGCTTCGGCACCGAAACCACTCGGGCGCTGGGTGTTCGGCTGCAGGCGCAACAGGGATTGCTGCTGGGCGCGGCGGTCGTCGCGGCGTCACTGGCCACCGCCGCCGTCGGGCCGGTCGCGTTCGTCGGCCTGGCCGCGCCGCAGATCGCGCGGCGGCTGCTGCGGCTGCCGGGCGAGCCGGTGCTCGGATCGGCCCTCGTCGGGGCACTCGTCGTGGTCGGCGCGGATGTCGTCGCGCGTACCGTGGTTCCCGTCGATCTACCGGTCGGCATCATCACCGCCGCGCTCGGCGGACCGTTCCTGCTGTTGTTGCTCGTGCGCACGAACCGGAAGGCGACCATCTCATGACGGCCACCCCGCATCGCCTCACCGCCGACGACATCACCCTCGGATACGGCGGCCGCGTCATCGTCGACGGTCTGTCCCTCGAGATCGAGACCGGCGTGATCACCACCGTGATCGGCCCGAACGGCTGCGGCAAGTCCACGCTGCTGCGGGCGCTGGGCCGGCTGCTGCGCCCGCGCGCGGGCCGAGTCCTGCTGGACGGCAAGGCGATCGCCACGCTGAAGACCAGGGACGTGGCGCGGATCGTGGGCATGCTCCCGCAGACACCGGTCGCCCCGGAGGGCCTCACCGTCGCCGATCTCGTTGCGCGCGGCCGTCATCCGCACCAGTCGTGGCTGCGGCAGTGGTCGGCCGACGACGAGACCGAAGTGGCGACCGCGCTGGCGCAGACCGGCATCGCCGACCTCGCCGACCGCACCCTCGACGAATTGTCCGGCGGCCAGCGCCAGCGCGCCTGGATCTCGATGGCGCTCGCGCAGGGCACCGACATCCTGCTGCTGGACGAGCCGACCACCTACCTGGACCTGGCCCATTCGCTCGAGGTGCTGGACCTGGTCGACCGCCTGCACGCCGACCTCGGCCGCACGGTGGTGATGGTGCTGCACGACCTGAACCTCGCCATCCGCTACAGCGATCGGCTGATCGTGATGCGGGACGGCCGCATCGTCGCGCAGGGCGCGCCCGCCGACATCGTCGACGCCGCCCTGCTGCGCGAGGTGTTCGGTCTCGAGGCCAGCGTGCTCGACGATCCGGTCTCCGGACGCCCGATGATCGTGCCGATCGGAACCCGGCACGTGCGCGGCGCCGTGGGTGGTCCCGACCGGTACCCCGCACCCCTATGAAAAATCCCACACAGTTACCGACCGGTTACGACGAACTGTAGTACGCATTTGTGTCGTTGCCTCCGTAAACTTGTGGGATGGCAGGTCTTGGTGAACTCGAGAAAGCGGTCATGGACCAGTTGTGGTCGGCCGATGAACCGCAGACGGTCCGGCAGGTCCACGAGGCCCTCGCGGCGCGCCGCGAACTCGCGTACACCACGGTGATGACCGTGCTGCAGCGACTGGCGAAGAAGAATCTGGTCGTCCAGCAGCGCGACGACCGCGCCCATCGCTACGCCCCGGTGCATACGCGCGACGAATTGGTCGCGAGCCTGATGGTCGACGCGCTGCAGCAGGCCGACGAGGTCGGCAGCCGCCGCGCCGCGCTGGTGCACTTCGTCGAGCAGGTCGGAAAGGATGAGGCTGCCGCTCTACGGGACGCACTCGCTAAGCTCGAAGCAACCGAGGCCGCGCGCAACGCGTCCGACGACAAGGGAGTCGCCCCGCCGCAGTAGGTTGGTCACGCGGGAGCGCCGCGATCTCGGGCCCTGGCCCCACAACGCAGTGAGCTGAGCATGAACGCAACCGCGCCGGTCTTCGCCGGTCTCGCCTTGCTTCTGGCGGGACCGGTGCCGAGCTTGCTCAGCCGAGCCCGATGGCCGTACCGGACGCCGCGCGCGGCGCTCGTGCTGTGGCAGGCCGTCGCGCTGGCCGCCGTGCTCAGTGCCTTCGGGTCCGGGCTGGCCATCGCGAGCCTGCTGCTGGTGCCCGGGCCGGACGGACGGCCCACCACCTCCCCCACCGACGAGATCGACGCGCTCGGGCTGCCGCTGTGGCTGGCGTATGTGGTCGTCTTCGCGCTGACCCTGCTGGTCGGCGCCCGCCTGATCTACGCGGCGATCCGCGTCGGGGTGCACACGCGCCGCCGCCGCGCCCGGCACCGCATGCTGGTCGACCTGCTCGACCAGGGGCGCGAATACCGGCACAGCGAGCGCGGCGCCGCCGACATCCGGGTGCTCGCGGCCACCGAGCCGATCGCCTACTGCCTGCCGGGACTGCGCCGCCGCGTGGTGCTCAGCCAGGGCACCTTCACCAACCTGTCCGACGCCGAGCTGAAGGCGATCGTCAGTCACGAGCGTTCGCACCTGCGCGCCAGGCACGATCTGGTGCTCGAGGCGTTCACCGCCGCGCACGAGGCGTTCCCGCGCGTCGTGCGCAGCAAGTCGGCACTGGATTCGGTGAAGTTGCTCATCGAACTGCTCGCCGACGATTCCGCGGTCAAGGTCACCGGGCCGACACCGCTGGCGCGGGCGCTGGTGGCCTGCTCGAATTCGACTGCGCCGCAAGGGGCGATGGCCGTCGGCGGCCCCACCACGCTGATCCGGATCCAGCGGCTGGCCGGGCCGCTCGGCGATATCCGGATCGCGGTGGCGGCCTACCTGGTGGCCGCGGCCATCCTGGTGGTACCGACGCTGGCCGTGGCGATTCCGTGGCTGGTCGAGCTGAGCCGATTGTTCAGTGGAGGGTGATCGTGACCGAGCGCAAACCCGCGGGAATGACCCACGAATCGTGGGTGGACAAGCAGATTCGCGAGGCCACCGAGCGCGGCGAGTTCGAGAATCTGCCCGGGGCGGGCAAGCCGATTCCGGGGGCCGGGCAGCCGGTGGGCGAGGATTCCTGGCTACGGGACTACCTGCGCCGCGAGGGAGTCACGGGCGAGGGCGTGCTACCGCCCTCCCTGCTGCTGCGGCGTGACCTCGAGCGGCTCCCGGAACGACTGCGCCACTTGCGATTCGAACGCGACGTCCGCGAACTGGCCGCCGAACTCAACGCCCGCATCGTCGACTGGCAGCGCCTGCCCACCGGCCCGCACGTGACCGTCGCACCCGTCGACATCGACGAGGTGGTCGAGCAGTGGCGCACCGACCGCACGCCGACGGCCGCCACCTCGCCCGAACCCGCCGAACCCACGCCTGCGCGACCCCGTCGCCGGTGGTTCCGCCGCCGCTGAGCGGACGCACGCCTCGCCCCGGGCCCGCGAGCGACACAGCGTCACCACCCGGTCGTCACTCTCCCGCACACTGCCACCGCATGCATCACGACCCGGGCGGCTCACGCCCGCATGCCCGGCCGCTACGTCCCGGCAACGCGCAAGCGTATCCGCCGCTCCTCCGATACTGGGCCGTGACCAGGCCCGGACCGCCGGGACCGGCTTTCCCGCACACTGCGGGCACTCCTCTACAATGGCAACAGTGCAATTTCTTCCGGGCCACACGCCGCCGTATGACCTGACCTACGACGACCTCTTCCTCGTCCCGAATCGGACGGATGTAGCGTCCCGCTTCGATGTCGATCTATCGACCGGCGACGGCACCGGCACCACGATCCCCATCGTGGTGGCCAATATGACCGCGGTCGCGGGCAAACGCATGGCCGAGACGGTCGCCCGCCGCGGCGGCATCACGGTCCTGCCGCAGGACCTGCCGATCAGCGCGGCCGCCAAGACCATCTCCTACGTCAAGAGCCGTTCGCTGACCGCCGAGACACCGGTCACGCTCGGCCCGGACCATTCGGTGTCCGAGGCACTCGCCTTGGTACACAAGCGCTCTCATCGCGCCGTGGTCGTGATCGACGAGGGCAGCAAGCCGGTCGGCGTGGTCGCCGAGGCGGCCTGCGCCGACGTGGACCGGTTCGCGCGCCTGCACACCGTCGCCGACACCGACTTCCTCACCGCCCCGGCCGACACCTCGCCGCGCGAGATCTTCGAACTGCTCGAGGCCGAGCACTCGGACCTGGTCGTGCTCGTCCACCCCGACGGCACCTTGGCGGGCGTGCTGACCCGCACCGGCGCGGTCCGCACCGGCATCTACAGCCCCGCCGTCGACGCGAACGGCAAGCTGCGCGTCGCGGCCGCCGTCGGGATCAACGGCGATGTCCCGGCCAAGGCCAAGGCGCTCGTCGACGCCGGGGCCGACCTGCTCGTCATCGATACCGCGCACGGCCACCAGGTGAAGATGCTCGAGGCGCTGCGCGCGGTGGCCGATCTGAAACTCGGCGTCCCGCTGGCGGCGGGCAACGTCGTCTCCGCCGAGGGCACCCGCGATCTGGCCGCCGCGGGCGCCGACATCATCAAGGTCGGGGTCGGCCCGGGCGCGATGTGCACGACCCGGATGATGACCGGCGTGGGGCGGCCGCAGTTCTCCGCGGTCGCCGAATGCGCGGCCGCCGCCCGCGAGCTCGGCGTGCACATCTGGGCCGACGGCGGCGTGCGGCACCCGCGCGACGTGGCGCTCGCGCTGGCCGCGGGCGCGTCCAACGTGATGATCGGCTCCTGGTTCGCCGGTACCTACGAATCCCCCGGCGACCTGCGCATGGACCCCGCCGGGAACGCGTACAAGGAGAGTTTCGGCATGGCGTCCAAGCGCGCCGTCGCCGCCCGCACCGCCTCCGACAGCGGCTTCGACCGCGCCCGCAAGGCGCTGTTCGAGGAGGGCATCTCCTCCTCGCGGATGCGCCTGGATCCCGAGCGCCCCGGCGTCGAGGACCTCATCGACCACATCTGCTCGGGTGTGCGCAGCGCCTGCACCTACGCCGGCGCCCGCACGCTGGGTGAGCTGCACGACAAGGCCGTCCTCGGTGTGCAGTCGGCGGCCGGATTCGCCGAGGGCCGCCCGCTGCCCAGCGGCTGGTGACCACTCTCCGGCGCCGCGCGCATTCCGGCTTTCCGGTGTGCCGCGGCCCCGGAGTGGCGGACCCGACCCGGTAGCATGACAGCAAGTACACAGCTCCGTTTGCCGAAAGGACCCAGTTGTCACCCGCGTCCGAGGGCGCCATACAGGAGGGCTCCTCTACCGAGCCGGGTGACCAACCCGGCGCCCCCGTAACCACCGTTCCTCCCCCGCCGGGGCGGTGCTGACCATGTCGGTCGTACTCACTGTGCTCAGCCTGGTGGGCTTCATCGCGCTCACCCTCGGCACCGCGCTGTTCGTCGCCGCCGAATTCTCCCTCACCGCGCTCGAGCGCAGCACCGTCGAGGCCCACGCCCGCGACGGCGACCGGCGGGCCCGCCAGGTCCGGCACGCCCATCGCACGCTGTCGTTCCAGCTGTCCGGCGCCCAGCTCGGCATCACTATCACCACCCTGGTCACCGGCTACATCGCCGAACCGGTGCTGGCCCGCCTGCTCGAGCCGCTGTTCACCGCCGCTGGACTGGGAACCGGTGCGGCACAGGGCATTTCGCTGGCTCTGGCGCTGGTGCTGGCCACCTCGTTGTCGATGACCTACGGCGAGCTGGTGCCCAAGAACATGGCCATCGCCAATCCGCTGGGCGCCGCCCGGCTCACCGCCGGTCCCATGATCGCCTTCTCCGCGGTGTTCCAGTGGCTGATCAAGCTCCTCAACGGCACCGCCAACTGGGTGCTGCGCCGGTTCGGCATCGAACCCGCCGAGGAGCTGCGCTCGGCGCGCTCCCCGCAGGAACTCGGCTCGCTGGTGCGCACCTCGGCGCAGCGCGGGGCATTGGATCTGCGCACGGCCCTGGTCGTGGACCGGTCCCTGGCATTCGGTGACCGCAGCGCCGAGGAGCTCATGACGCCACGGGTCAAGATCGAAACCCTCGACCAGGACGACACCATCGCCGACCTGATCACCGCCGCGAGCCGCACCGGATTCTCGCGGTTCCCCGTGATCGATGGCGATCTGGACAACACGCTCGGCGTCGTGCACATCAAACAGGCGTTCCTGCACCCGGTCCGGGAGCGGCGCACCATCCGGCTGCGCTCGATCGCCCACCCGGTGCCGATAGTCCCGGCCAGCCTGGACGGTGACGCCGTGCTGGAACGCGTCCGCGCCGACGGCATGCAGGTGGCGCTGGTGGTCGACGAGTACGGCGGTACCGCCGGCATGGTCACCACCGAGGACATCATCGAGGAAATCCTCGGCGACGTCCGCGACGAGCACGACGAGGAGGAACTCGACGTGCGCCGCACCGCCGCGGGCTGGAACTGCTCGGGCCTGCTGCGGGTCGACGAGCTGGCCCGCGCCACCGGCTACGAGGCGCCCGAGGGCGAGTACGAAACCCTCGGCGGCCTGGTTCTCACCGAACTCGGCCGCATACCCGACGCCGGTGACGAGGTGCTGCTGCCCAGTCCCGCCGCGCACCAGACCCAGCCGCACACCAACGGCGGCTGGCTGGCCCAGGTGGAACGCATGGACGGCCGCCGCATCGACCGGGTGCTGCTGCGCCCGATCGACGGCGACACCCTCGCACAGTGGGAGCTGCTCCATGGGTGACCTGTACGGGGTGCTGCTGACCGTGGTGCTGCTGGGCGGCAACGCGTTCTTCGTGGGCGCGGAGTTCGCGCTCATCACCGCGCGCCGCGATCGCCTGGAAACCCTGTCCGCACAAGGCAAACGCAGCGCCGACACGGTCATCCGGGCCGGTGAGCACCTGTCGATGATGCTGGCCTCGGCGCAGCTGGGCGTCACCATCTGCTCGCTGCTGCTGGGGCGGGCCGGGGAACCGGCCATCGCGCATCTGCTGGAGCGGCCGTTCCATCTGGTCGGCGTGCCCGACCAGCTGCTGCACCCGATCGCGTTCGCGCTGGCACTGGCCCTGGTGGTGGTGCTGCACATGCTGCTGGGCGAGATGATCCCGAAGAACATCGCCCTCGCCGGGCCGGAACGTGTTGCGCTGCTGCTGGTTCCGATGCTGCTGTGGTTCCTGCGACTGGCCCGCCCGCTGATCACGCTGTACAACGTCGCGGCCAATCTGACGCTGCGGGCGCTGCGCATCGAGCCGAAGGACGAACTGGACGCCACCGTGTCGTCGGTGGAACTGGCCGAGATGATCGGCGAGTCCCGCTCGGAGGGGCTGCTCGAGGAGGGCGAGCACCGCCGCCTCACCCAGGCTCTGGGCACCACCGACCGCATCGTCGCCGACGTCATGGTGCCGCTGGAGAAGACCCGCTGCGTGCCGTTGCGCGGGGACGGGACGACGCTGGGCGATATCGAGTCCGCGGTGGCCGAGACCGGCTTCTCGCGCTACCCGGTGCGCGCCTCGGAGGGCTCATTGGTCGGGTATCTGCACGTGAAGGACGTGCTGGACAAGGTGGCCGACGAGGCGGCCGGTCCGTCGACGCCGATCCCGCGCATCGACATCCGGCCGCTGCCCACGCTCAGCATGGGCACCGCGCTGCACGAGGCGCTGGCCCGCCTGCGCCGCACCAACAGCCATCTCGGCCGGGTGGTCGACAGCCGCGGCAACACCGTGGGCATCGTCGCGCTCGAGGACCTGGTCGAGGAGTTCGTGGGCACGGTGCGCGACGCCACCCACCGGATCGCGGAGTGAGCGCGCCGTGACGACGGCGGCGCGGGAGCTGCGGGTGCTGCCCGAGGGCGAGTGGCGGGCGCGCGCGGCCGCCCACCGCGCGCGGGTCGAGGAACTGATCGGGCCGTATCTACGGCAGCGCGCCGCCGGGTCGAAACATCCGGTGATCGACTTCCTGTTCACCTACTACGGCCACAAGCCCGCGCAGCTGCGGCGCTGGCATCCGGGGTTCGGCGTGGCGCTGGAGAACGCGCACGAGTACGCGAATTCCCGCGGGTACCGGCACGTTCGGCCGGACGCGGGCGGCGCACCGGCGTGGACCGCCGATCCCGCCTTCGTGGCGCGCCGTCGCGACACCATCGAGTTCGTCGCGAAGCTGTTGCGCGCCACCGGTTCCCGCGCCCCGCAACTGTCCTGCTTCGGACTGCACGAATGGGCCATGGTCTATCGCAGCGACGACGTCCGGCACAGCCAGGTTCCACTGCGCCTCGGCCGCACCGGCACCGACGCGGTGGTGGAGTCGATGCCGTTGCGCTGCACCCATTTCGACGCGTACCGGTTCTTCACCCCCGACGCGGCGCCGCGCAACGCCGACCGGCTCACCCGCGACGACCAGCCCCGGCGCGAACAGCCCGGCTGCCTGCACGCGAACATGGATCTCTACAAGTGGGGCTTCAAGCTGATTCCGCTCATAGATTCCGCGCTGCTGCTGGACTGCCTCGAACTCGCCTGTGCCGCACGTGAACTCGACATGCGTGCCAGCCCTTACGACCTGTCGGCGTACGACTACACCCCCGTCCCCATCGAAACGCCTGCCGGACGGGCCGAGTACGTCCGCGGCCAACTGCAGCTCACCGAGCAGGCCGCGCCGCTGCGTGAACGTCTCCTGTCCGCAGCGGAAGACCTGCTGCGACAAGCGCACCACTGAGACCTCCGCCCACCGGGCGGGCGCCGCGCGCCGGTGCGGCGCCCCGTGCGCGCGGTTGACTTCAGGTCGGGATGAAGTCGCAGACTGGCGGCCATGTCCACATTGCTCAACATGCTCGACGCTTTCGACAACCGGCCCGAGGCCCGCAACCTGCGGGAACGCAGCTATCAAGGCTTGGGCGACACCGTGGTCGACGTCGGATGCGGCGGCGGCCGCGCCGTCGGCGAACTGGCGGCCCGCGGCGCGCGCGCCATCGGCCTCGACCTCGACCCCGCCATGCTCGAGGCCGCCGCCGCGCGCTGGCCCGCGGGCGAATTCCGCGTCGCCGACGCCACCGCGCTGCCTCTCGACGACGGCTCGGTCACCGGCTACCGCGCCGACAAGGTCCTGCACACCCTCGCCGAGCCCGAGCGAGCCGTCGCCGAGGCCCGCCGGGTCCTGGCGAAGAACGGCCGCGCGGTGCTGCTCGGCCAGGACTGGGACACCTGCGTCATCGACTCCGACGACCCCGAGCTCACCCGAGCCCTGATCCACGCGCGCGCGGACCGGATGCCCAGCCCGCGGGTCGCTCGGCGCTACCGGAACCTGCTGCTGGACAACGGTTTCACCGACGTCACGGTCGAGGTGCACACGGTCGTCTGGACCGATGCGTCGTTCCTGCCGATGCTCGCCGACATCGGGGGCGAGGGCGCATGGCTCGACGCCCAAGCCGACCGGGCCCGCCGCGACCGGCTGTTCGTCGCCGTGCCGTTCTTCCTCGCCGCCGGGACGCGCGCGGACTGACCTGCGAAAACGTCGTTCTCCCCAGTGCTTTCGCCGAAAACCATCCGTACCAGACAGTAACGCGTTACCGTTTCGACGTTGGCGTAACCAGCGGTACGGAGTACCGCGCCCCGTCTCGGCGAGATGTGGGACGGCGTGGAAGGCGGGGACGCGATGCGGCGCTTGCTGGGAATTCGGCGATCCAGGCCGGTGGTGGTGCTCGCGGCCGCGTTGCTCGCCGCCACCGCCCTGCCGCTGGGCGGCGCCTCGGCGGATCTGCAATCCGAGATCACCGACCAGGTGCGGCAGTTCCTCGACATCGGACGCACGGCGGTCGGGCGCGCCGACTGCGGACCGGGTTCCCGGCCGGAAACCGGTCTGCAGGGCGACGTTCCGGCCGCCGACCGCAACAACGGACGCAGCACGCAGGGATACAGCTGCAACATGTCGCTGGTCGGCGGCTTCGCCGGGCGCGGCGGCGGCATCACCTCCACCACCTTCGACCACTGCTCGTACACCGGTTCGTTCTTCCCCGGCAACCTGCTCGGCCCCGCCCAGGGCGTGCAGGTGCTCGATGTGGCCGACCCGGCCCATCCCACTCTCACGGCGACCCTGACCGAACCGGCCATGCTGGCCGGAACCTGGGAGAGCCTGAAGGTCAACAAACAGCGAAAACTGTTGGTGGGCACGGGAGTTCCGGTCGGCGAGGGGGTGGGCTATCTGTCGGTGTACGACATCTCCGACTGCGCCCACCCGCGACTGCTCAATCCCGGCCCGGGCTCCAATCTCGCCATGCCGCTGCCGATCACGACGCACGAGGGCGGCTTCTCCCCCGACGGCCGCACCTACTGGTCCTCGGGCATCGCGCCCGGCTTCGTCAGCGCGGTCGACCTCACCGACCCCGCGAATCCGCATGTCGTGTGGCAGGGCCTGACCGGGATCGAGGCGCACGGATTCGGCGTCAGCGCCGACGGCAACCGCCTGTACCTGTCGGCGCTCGGCGGATTCACCGTGCTCGACATCAGCGCGGTGCAGCGGCGCGACCCGAATCCCCAAGTGGCGCACCTGGGCCGGGTGTTCTGGACCGACGGCTGGGCCACCCAGCACAGCATTCCCGTCACCTACGACGGCAAGCCGTACCTGTTCACCGCCGACGAGGGCGGATCCGGCGGTGTGAAGGTGATCGACATCTCCGACGACACCCGCCCGGAGGTGGTCAACAAGATCAAGCTGGAGATCAACCTGCCCGAACACCAGGACAGCCAGCTCGCCTCGGCCATGGGCGGTTCGGTCTTCGCCTACGACCCGCACTACTGCGCGGCCGACCGCCCGAACGACCCGACCGCGCTCGCCTGCGGCTGGGAATCCTCGGGCATCCGGGTGTTCGACGTGCGCGACCCGTTCCACGTGCGTGAGATCGCGTACTTCAACCCGCCCGCCCGCACCGGCCGGAATCTGGAGCTGTGGAACTCGCCGCACGCGCTGGCCTCGCTGATCGGGCCGCCCGCGATGGAGGGCCTCTCGGCGGCCCGCGCGATGCTGGAGGGCAAATTCGATCCCGTGCAGGCGCTGTCGGCGCGCACCGGCATGCTCGCCTTCGGCGACGTCTCCACCGACTGGTGTTTCGCCCCGCCGGAATGGCACGGCAACCAGCTGTGGACCACCTGCAACGACAACGGTTTCCTGGTCGTGCAGCTCGACGACGACGTATATTCGCCACCGGCGGACCAGCAGTCGATCGTGGGCTCGTGATGCGACGCTGGCCGCGCGCCGTCGCCTTCGCCTGCGGTGCGGTGTTCCTGCTGGTGCTCGGCGCCGCGCTGCGGCCGCTCCTCCTGCCCGAAAACCATGCTCCCGCACAGGTGTTGAACGATACGGAGATCGGCTTCGCCCAGGACATGACGGCCCATCACCAGCAGGCCGTACAGATCGTGCAGCGACTGGACGCGGGCGTCGATCCGGCGGTGGCGCGGCTGGCGCGGCAGATCGACCACACCCAGCAGGTGGAGATCGGCACCATGCTCGGCTGGCTGCGCCTGGCCAACGCCTCACCGATGCCCCGGCACCCGATGGCCTGGCTGCCGCACGACGCCGATACGACCGCGGCGCACCATCATTCACCCCCGTCCGCGCCCGCCGACGCGGCGATGCCCGGACTGGCGTCCCAGGCCGAACTCGACGCCCTCTCCGCCGCCCGCGGCCGCGACGCCGAAGTCCTGTTCCTCCAGTTGATGTACCGCCACCATCAGGGCGGCATCGCGATGGCGCAGGCGGCCGACCGCGTGATCGCGTCCGGCCCCGTCAAGGAGGCCACGCGCGGCATGATCGTCGCCCAGAGTCAGGAATGCGGCCTGATGGGCCTGCTGCTCACCCAGCGCAACGCCCAGCCACTGCCCTAGCCGACGGGATCGACAACGTCTCTCGAGGCCGGACAACAGTTTCGGCGTCCACGGATGTTGTCCGGCCACGACAGCCGTCGCGAGGCCCGGTCCCGTTCCGCACGGAACGGGACCGGCGAGTCCAGGAGGCGCTGTGCGCCTCGATGGCCTCGGTGGGTTTACAGGGGCGGAAAGCCGGCGGAGCCGGTGGCGACCCAGTTCCAGAAGGCGTACGCGTGTGCGATGAGCACATTGGCGACGTCGATAGCGGTACTGCCCATTATCGCGATTCCTCACATCAGGTGACTTGCACTTGCGCCGCCCAGGGTAGTGGAACCGCCCACCGGGCAGCGGGGGTGACGCGAATACGCCGGCCCCCGCGCCGCCCGGAGGAGAGAACCGGACGGTCTCAGAGGTTGCCGACGGTGTGTTCCAGCTTGCGGGCCACCAGGTCACGGGCCTGCTCGCGCAGCGCGGGGCGGTAGCCACTGGGGTACACGGGATCGGCGGGGGCGTACTGGCCGAGGACCTGCTTGGCGAGGGTGATCTTGTGTACCTCGGTCGGGCCGTCGGCGATCGCCATGACCTCGGCGTAGTTCATCATGTCGACGAAGGGCAGATCCTCGCTGACGCCGAGGGCGCCGTGCAGGTGCAGGGCGCGGCGCGCGACGTCGTGCATCACCTTGGGCATGGCCACCTTGATGGCGGCGATGTCCTTGCGGACCGCGCGGTAGTCCTGCTCCTTGTCGATGCGCCACGCCGTGCGCAGCACCAGCAGGCGGAACTGCTCCATCTCGATCCAGCTGTCGGCGATGCGCTCCTGGGTCATCTGCTTGCCTCCGAGCACGCCCTTGCCCATCGGCCGCGACACCGCGCGCTCGCACATCATGTCGAATGCCTTGCGCACCATGGCGACCGTGCGCATGGCGTGGTGCACCCGCCCGCCGCCGAGCCGGGTCTGGGCCACCACGAACCCGAGGCCCTCGGCGCCGAGCAGATGATCGGCGGGCACCCGCACGTCGGTGAACCGCAGATGCCCCTCGTGCTTGCTGAAGCCGTGCACCTCGAAGTTCTTCACGATCTCCAGGCCCGGGGTGCCACCGGGCACGATGAACATCGACAGCCGCTGATGCGGCGGCGCCTCCGGATCGGTCACCACCATGACGATGTGGAACGCGGCGTGCTCGGCGGCGGTGTTGAACCACTTCTCGCCGTTGATGACCCAGTGGTCGCCGTCGCGCACCGCGCGGGCCCGGAACGAGGTCGGGTCGGAGCCACCTGTGGGCTCGGTCATCACGTAGCAGGAACCGATCTCACCGTCGAGCAGCGGCTGCAGGTAGCGTTCCTTCTGCTCGGGGGTGCCGAAGTGGGCGAGGATCTCGGCGTTGCCCGAATCCGGCGCCTGGCAACCGAATACGAGCGGTGCCCACATCGATGTGCCCAGCACCTCGTTCAGCAGCGCCAGTTTGAGCTGTCCGTAGCCGGGGCCGCCGAGTTCGGGGCCGAGGTGGCAGGCCCACAGCCCGCGTTCCTTCACCTGCTCCTGCAGCGGCCGCAGCAGCGCCCGGACCTGCGGGTCGGCGCGGTCGTACGGGTTGAGGTCGGGCAGCAGGTCCAGCGGTTCCACCTCGGTGCGGACGAACTCCGCGACCCAGTCGAGCTGCTCCTGATATTCCGGATCGGTCTCGAAATCCCAAGCCATGATCAGCCTTTCGTGCGTGTGATTCCCTCGAGGACGGTGGCGGCGAGGATGTCGGCGATCTGCTCCGGCGAATGCCCGCCGTGCGGGCGGTACCAGAACGTCACCATGTTCAACATCCCCAGCACGCTGTTGGTGACGACATGATCGGCGGTGCGCAGCACCCCCGCCGCGTGCCCGGCGTCGATCACCCGCTGCCAGCACTGCTGCACCCGATCGCGCAGCAGCTGCAGATCGTCGGCGCGCTCACCGCTCAGCGCGGACACGTCGCGCAGCTGGATGGCGACCTCGCGGCGGTGGGCGACGATGAGCCGGACGTGACTGTGGATCAGCAGGCGCAGCTTGGTGACCGGCTCGTCGGGCCCGTCGGCGATGGCGCGGGCCTCGATGAGCATCAGCTCGATGTAATCGCGCAGGATCTGGAACAGCAGCTCCTCCTTGGAGCCGATGTGATAGTAGAGCGCGCCGCGCTGCACATCGGCGCGGTCGCCGATCTCCGCGACGCCCGTGCCGTGAAAGCCCTTCTCCGCGAACAACTCGACGGCCGCGGCCACGATGCGGGCGCGCGTCTGGGCCGCCGCCGTCGCGGGTGGGCGGCCGCGCCTGCGCACCACGGCGACCTTGCCCGCCGACGACCGGTCCACCGCAGACATCGTCCGCCCTTCGCCCAGAAATGTTCCGCTCAGTACATTAAATGTACCGGCGGATACGATCAAGGCTCGAGCATGGTGGGCTGCGGCCGCGTGATTACCGCCGAGTAACATGACAGTCGTACTTTTTCCATCCGGCTATCTCGAAATGAGGCAGTAGATGACAGAGCGGATTCAGGTCGGCGGGCTTCAGGTTGCGAGTGTTCTCCACGACTTCGTCGAGAATCAGGCGCTCCCCGGCACCGGCGTAGATTCCGCCGCGTTCTGGGCCGGTGCCGAGGGCGTCATCAACGAGCTGGCCCCGCGCAACCGCGCCCTGCTGGCCGAGCGCGACGAGATCCAGGGCAAGCTCGACGCCTGGCATGCCGAGAACCCGGGCGCCGGTTACGACAAGGCCGCCTACAAGCAGTTCCTCACCGAGATCGGCTACCTGCGTCCCGAGCCCGCCGACTTCACGATCGGCACGCAGAACGTCGACGACGAGATCGCCACCACGGCGGGCCCGCAGCTCGTGGTGCCGGTGATGAACGCGCGTTTCGCGATCAACGCCGCCAACGCCCGCTGGGGTTCGCTCTACGACGCCCTCTACGGCACCGACGCCATCTCCGAGGCCAACGGCGCGGAGAAGGGCACGAGCTACAACAAGGTCCGCGGTGACAAGGTCATCGAGTGGGCCCGCAACTTCCTCGACGACGCCGTGCCGCTGATCACCGGCTCGCACGTGGGCTCGAAGGCCTACAAGATCGTCGACGGCGAACTCGAGGTCACCCTCGAGGACGGCACCGACATCGGCCTGGCAGACGCCTCGGCGCTGGTCGGCTACCTCGGCGAGCCCGACGCCCCGACGTCGGTGCTGCTGCGCCACAACGGCCTGCACATCGAGATCCAGATCGATCCGGAGTCCCCGATCGGCAAGACCGACGACGCGGGCGTCAAGGACGTGGTGCTGGAGTCCGCGGTCACCACGATCATGGACTTCGAGGACTCGGTGGCCGCCGTGGACGCCGAGGACAAGGTGCTCGGCTACCGCAACTGGCTCGGCCTGATGAAGGGCGACCTGGCCGAAGAGGTCAGCAAGGGCGGCAAGACCTTCACCCGCACCATGAACCCCGACCGGGTGTACAAGGCGCTCGACGGGTCCGACCTGGTGCTGCACGGCCGCTCGCTGCTGTTCGTCCGCAACGTCGGCCACCTGATGACCAGCGACGCGATTCTGGACTCCGAGGGCAACGAGGTGCCCGAGGGCATCCTCGACGGCCTGTTCACCTCGCTCATCGCGATGCACAGCCTGCGCGGCGAGGCCCGGGTGTCGAACTCCCGCACCGGTTCGGTGTACATCGTGAAGCCGAAGATGCACGGCCCGGACGAGGTGGCCTTCACCAACGAGCTGTTCGGCCGCGTCGAGGACGTGCTGGGCCTGCCCCGCAACACCCTCAAGGTCGGCATCATGGACGAGGAGCGCCGCACCACGGTCAACCTGAAGGCCTGCATCGACGCCGCCCGCGACCGCGTGGTGTTCATCAACACCGGCTTCCTGGACCGCACCGGCGACGAGATCCACACCTCCATGGAGGCCGGGCCGATGGTCCGCAAGGCCGACATGAAGAAGCAGCAGTGGATCGCCTCCTACGAGGACTGGAACGTCGACACCGGCCTGGCCGCCGGCCTGCAGCACAAGGCCCAGATCGGCAAGGGCATGTGGGCCATGCCCGACCTGATGCGCGACATGCTCGAGCAGAAGATCGGCCACCCGCGCGCCGGCGCCACCACCGCCTGGGTGCCCTCGCCGACCGCCGCCACCCTGCACGCCACCCACTATCACCTGGTGGACGTGTTCAAGCGGCAGGACGAGATCGCCCGCGGCGGCGTCCGCGCCACCGTCGACCAGATCCTGGAGATCCCGCTCGCGGCCGAGCCGAACTGGTCGGACGAGGAGATCCGCAACGAGCTGGACAACAACTCGCAGTCCATCCTCGGCTACGTGGTGCGCTGGATCGATCAGGGCGTCGGCTGCTCCAAGGTGCCCGACATCAACGATGTGGCGCTCATGGAAGACCGTGCGACCCTGCGCATTTCGAGCCAGCTGATGGCGAACTGGCTGCGCCACGGCATCGTGACGACCGAGCAGGTCGTGGCGAGCCTGGAGCGGATGGCGCCGGTGGTCGACCGGCAGAACGCCGGTGACCCGGGCTACCGGCCGATGGCGCCGGACTTCAACGGCAGCGTCGCCTTCCAGGCCGCCAAGGAGCTGATCCTGGAGGGCACCCGCCAGCCCAACGGCTACACCGAGCCGATCCTGCACCGCCGCCGCCGCGAGGCCAAGGCCCTGGCCGCCAAGAGCTGATTCCCAGTGGCGATCCCCTGGCGGGCCTCGGCCTGCCAGGGGATTTCGCGTCTCGCCCGCGTTGCGGCGGTCAGCACTCGTTCGGCGCCGGTTCGCCGCGCAATCGCGCGTCGAGCCAGGCGATCAGCAGCGGCCAGCCGGTATCACCCGCCAGGAAATGCTCACCGGGCACACTGCGGTAGATGCCGGCAACGCCCATAGCGCACTGCTGCCGGAACAGCTGTTCGGCCCCGGCCGCCGGGATCCAGATGTCGTGCGCGCCGTTGTAGACCAGCAGGGGCACAGCGGATTTCAGGTCGGCCATATCGGTCGCGCGGAACACCCGCTCGGCCACCGGGCCGTGCAGCGGATCGGGGGTGTTCGCCGCGATGTCGATCGGTGCCAGCAGCGCGCCGGGCACGGCGATCAGGTTCATGCAGGTGTTCTTCAACGGCGAGATGGTCACCTGCTGCGCCAGGTTGTTCATGGACGTGAGAATCTCCGGATGCTCGCGCCCGATACCGAACACGGCAGCCATGAACACGCCCGAGGCCAGGTTGGCGTTCATGGTGCGGGCGAGCATGCGGAAGTCGGCGGGCACCCCGCCCACCGCCGCCCCCGTGATCGAACCCGCGAGATCCGGCGCGTAGGAGTCGATCAGCGCGGCGGCGGCCCGGGTCGCGATCGCGCCGCCGGAGTATCCGGCCATCACATAGCGGCTGTCGCCGAGTTCGGCGGGCAGTAGCGCCCGCGCGGCGCGCACCGAGTCCAGCACCGCGTGCCCGGCCACGAACGGCTCGGCATAGGCCATATGCGGGCCCTCGTGGTCGGGGATCAGCACCGCGTACCCGCGCAGCAGCGCCAGCTGGCTCAGCGGCGGGAAGAAGTCGGCGGAGTTGGTGGTGTCGGAATAGCCGTGTGCCAGGGTGTATCCGGGTGTGCACCGGCGGCCCAGCCCGTCGACCGCGAGATTGTTCACCAGCACCGGGCGGGCTCCCGGGCCGGACCACGGCGCGGCGGGGAGCACCACGGAAGCGGTGGCGAAGGACGGTTCGCCGCGGGAATCGCTGGTGCGATATTTCAGCTGGAGCACCTGGCGCGGCGGCGACGCGAGCGGCAGCGTCAGCAAGGACGCCGCCGCCGCGGTGATGTCCCTGACCTCGATGACGTCGCCGGGGGTCAAGGCCGCCAGGTGCGCGGGCCACACGTCGAACAGCGGATCGCCGACATCGTCGGGCAGCACCGCCGACCGGAGCGCCGCGGCCGTGACCGCGGGGGACACGGGGGTCGCGGCCTCGGTGGATTCGATCGCCGGGGTCGGTGTCGCCGGAATCTCCGGGCGCGGCACGACCGTGTCGATCCACTGTTGCAGGTCGGGTATCGACAGGCTCGGCGGTAGCGAGATCGCCCCGGGGACAGGCGGATTCGGATCGGGCGGGTCGGCCCGCGCGACCAGCGCCGGCGCACCGGCGAGCAATGACACCGCGACCAAGACACGCCAAGCCCACATGGGCACACCCCACGATCGACAAGTAGAACCACCGGACCGACGGCCGAGTCGTGCGCCAACCCCGAGACACCCACTGCGGCTTAGAATTCCGTAGTGTAATTGCACAATTGCGTCGGGCGTCGCATTGTTACCCATCACTGGGGAGAATATTTGAATTCGACACTTCGGAATACTTCGATATGACAGTGTGTTGGCCCGAGGTGTGAACATCCTGATCGTCTACGCGCACCCGAAACCGGACTCCCTCACCGGAGCCCTGAAGGACGTTGCGGTGCAACAGCTCCGGTCCGATGGGCACGACGTCACCGTCAGCGACCTCTACGCCATGGGCTGGAAAGCGCACGCCGACACCGACGATTTCGGCGAGGTCGAGCAGACCAACTTCATGCTCGCCTCGGGCGAGGCGTACGAGGCCGGGACCCTCGGTGCCGACATCCGGGCCGAGCAGGCCAAACTGCTGTGGGCCGACGCCGTGCTGCTGCACTTCCCGCTGTGGTGGTTCTCGATGCCCGCCATCCTCAAAGGCTGGGTGGACCGGGTATTCACCTGCGGTTTCGCCTACGGCGCCGGCGGGACGGCCATCCCCCGCTACGGCGCGGGCGTACTCAGCGGCACCCGCGCCATGCTGGTCGTCTCGATCGGCGGCCGCGAACCCTCCTACTCCGACCGCGGCATCAACGGCCGCCTCGACGACCTGCTCTACCCCATCCACCACGGCATCCTGTACTACCCCGGCATGGACGTCCTTCCGCCGTTCGCGGTCTACGGCGCCCTCCGGGTGGACGACCGACGCTTCGAGGAAGTAGCCGACGACCTCCGCGAACGCCTCTCTCGACTGGAAAAACTCCCCCCGATCCCCTACCGCCCCCAATCCGGCGGCGACTACGACCGCACCCTCCGCCTGGAACCCGGCCGAGAATCCCCCGGCACCACCGGCTTCGACCTGCACCTCACCGGCTGAGCCGACCTCGGCCGAGCGCACATTTCAGTTCGCGACGGTGATGTGGGCGCGCAGCGATGCGGTGTCGTCGATCAGCGACAGCAGACACGTCGCGAGATCGTCGCGGGAGATGCGGATGCCGAAGGTGACGTTGCGCTCGGCCGCCGTGCGGTAGCCGCCCCGGCCGGGCTTGTCGGTCAGCTGCGGCGCGCGCACGATGGTCCAGTCCAGATCCGTCTCGCGGACCACGGCTTCGGCGCACGCCATGTCGTCGAGGCTGTGCCGCAGCAGCGGCCGCAGCACGAGCGGTTTCACCACGAAACGGGTGAACGGCTCGTCGCCGGGCCCGGGTGTCCCGGCGCTGTTGCTGACGATCACAAACCGCCGCGTGCCCGCCGCCCGCATGGCCGCGGTGATCGATCGCGCCGCGTCGGCCGCCACCGTCGTGGGTCCCTGCTCCCGCGCGCCGATCGTGTCGAGCACCGCGTCTGCCCCGGTGACGGCCTTCTCGATCGCCGCCGGATCCATCACGTCGGCGGTCACCACGTGCAGATTCCGATGGGCAGGCAGGGCGTGCTCACCGCGCACGACGGCCGTCACCTCGTGCCCGGCCGCCAGTGCCTGCCGCACCACCCGTCCGCCGGTACCGCCGGTGGCCCCGAAAACCGTCAATCGCATAACACCCTCCGTAGGTGAGTAAGTATTTACTCACCTAGAGTGAGTGAGTATTCGCTCACTGTCAAACGGGAGGCCGGGATGGGCACGCGGGATCGCATCCTCGATGCGGCGACCGACATCATGCGGCGCAGCGGTGTCACGCGCGCCACCACGAAGCAGATCGCGAAGGCGGCCGGCTACTCCGAGGCGACGCTGTACAAGCATTTCGCCGACAAGGAGGAGCTCATCGTCTCCGTCCTGCGCGAGCGCATGCCGGACCCGTCGGGCCTGCGCCCCGATCCCGGCCGGGCGAGCGTGCAGGACAATCTGACCGGCATCGCCCGCGCCGTGACCGCCTTCTACCAGCAGGCACTGCCCCTGTTCGGCGGCCTGCTGGCCGAGCACACCCGCATCGCGGGCCACCGCGAGGCCATGTCCCGCCGCGGCGCCGGCCCCGGTCACGCGATCACCCGCATCGCCGAATACCTTCGTACCGAACAGGATTCAGGCCGGGTCAGTCCCGACGCCGACGTGGAAACCGCGGCCGTCCTACTCGACGGCGCCTGCTTCCACCAAGCCTTCCTGGAGTACTACGCCCACGGCCCAGAGGCCGGATCGGTCCCCGACGACACCGTCGAACGAATCGCCCGCACCCTGGTCCGAGCACTCTGAACCGACCCCGGGCCGTACGGACCGACACGACTGTCGGGTACAAGGTAGAGATGGCGATCATGGGCAGGTTCGGTGCGGCGGCGGTGGCGGTCGTCGCGGCCGCGGGGTTGGTGTGCGGATGTGGCTCGACGGAATCGGCGCGCCCGGCCGCTTCCCCGAGCGGGACACCGGCGGCGGCTCCGGCCGACGCCACCTTCGCGGCGCTGGAGGATCGGCACACCGCGCGCCTGGGTGTGTACGCGGTCGACCTCGCGAGCGGGCGGGAGGTGGGGTACCGGCGCGACGAGCGGTTCGGCATGGCATCCACGTTCAAGGGCCTGGCCTGTGCTGCGCTACTGCGCGAACATCCGCTCGCCTCAGGCTATTTCGATCAGGTGGTGCACTACTCCGCCGCCGAACTCGTCGAGTACTCACCGGTCACCGAGACCCGACTCGACACCGGCATGACGGTCGCCGAACTGTGCCACGCGGCGATCACGGTCAGCGACAACACCGCCGGTAACCAGATCCTGAAACTTCTCGGCGGCCCGCCCGCCCTGACGGCGTTCCTCCGCTCGATCGGCGATCCCATCACCCGCTCCGACCGCTGGGAGCCCGACCTGAACGACGTCTCCCCCGGTGACGAACGCGACACCACGACCCCCGCCGCACTCGCCGCCGACTACCGAAACCTGGTGCTGGGCACCGCGCTCGCCGACCCCGAACGCGCCCGGCTGAAGGAATGGCTCCTCGCCAACACCACCGGCGACGCCCGCATCCGCGCCGGCGTCCCCACCGGCTGGACCGTCGCCGACAAGACCGGCGGCGGCAGCAACGGCGGTGCCAACGACGTAGCGATCACCTGGACCCCCGAGGGCACCCCTCTCGTGATCGCCCTGCTCTCCCACCAACGCACCCCGGAAGCCAAGGCAGACAACGACCTACTCGCCGAAGCGACCAAGGAAGTGGTCGCCCTCCTCCGATAATCTCTCGGTGTCCGTTGTGCGGATACGGCCGCCGCAAAGAGCGCAGGCATATGGCGAAGGCGGCGCAGGCACTGATGCGGTCCCGCGCCGCCTGACCAGAGCATATGCCCCGTACTGTCGTTATCGGTAAGTGCAGTACTTGATGTGCTCGCCCCTGTTCGTGACGACGACCACCCCGTCCAGGGGAATGCACCCCGGCGCTGCCTTCGTTACAGAACGTGCGGCCCGATGGCGCGGAAGTGTTACCCGATCGAGTCCCGCCGCGCACCTCCCGAGACAGGCATCACGAGACCACCTCGCTGTAACGAAACATGTTGCACCCGAGCGCTTGTCGTGACCGAGAGCCTTCCCGGCGCGGGTGGTCCGGCGGTGCCGAACTCCGTAACGACGCCGACCCGCCGCGACGACTCGTTGTCCCCGGTGAAATGCCGGAACCGACCTTGGGGGAAGCCTCATGACCCAGCCCGAACGACAACTCCACCCGGTTCGCTCCGACGCGGCATCGGCGCACGTCCGAGACCTCACTGTGCGCGCCACCCGCTCGGGATACCGCCTCGTGCGCGCACCGCGCTCGCCCTATGAATGGCGGTTGCTCGATGTCACCGACGGCGCGGTCCGCCACGCCGTCCCCCGGCTCGATGACATCGAGCACTGGCTGAACGCCTGAGGGGTCGACCGCCGGTCACCGCGGGGAAAATGACCCGACAGCGGCCGTAACGCTGTGTCAACATGAGGACGATGACCAAGCGGCCCCACCGGGGTCGCGACGAACACCAGGAAGGAGGAGGTGGCCGATGCATCCGGAGGATATCCAGGCGATGAACCGCTTTGCCCCGCAGCGGCTTTCGAGCGAACCCGGCCGCCTCCCGAGCCAGGCCTGAGCCTGCCCTCCCCGATTCGTAGTCCGACTCCCGCCGAAACCTGGTGACGCTCATGCCGTTCCGCCCTGCCGCCGACGCGGCTCTCACATCCGACAACTGGATACACGCCGGGGTGCTGGTACTCAACGCCTCCTACGAGGCGCTCACCGACATCAGCGCCGAGCGGGCGGTGGTACTGCTCGTCACGGGCACGGCCGAGACCGTCGCCGACCGCGAGCCGTACTTCCCCATCCGGTCCCGGCATCTGGAAATCGCGCTGCCGCAGACGATTCGGCTGCTGCGCTACGTCTACCTGGAGCATCGGCTGCTGGTACACGACGACAGCCGGGCCACCCTCGCCGGCGTGCTGCGGCGCGACGACCACCGCTGCGGTTACTGCGCCGGCTGGGCCCGCACCGTCGACCACATCCGGCCGCGCAGCCGGGGCGGGCCGAACACGTGGAGCAACCTGATCGCCGCGTGCGGCCCGTGCAACACGCGCAAGGCCGACCGCACGCCGGAAGAGGCCGGCATGCGGCTGCTGTGGGAGCCCCGGGCGCCCCACGAGCTGGCCAAACGACAACGGCGGATCTGGAAGGACCTGTCCGCCACCGCTCGAGGACCCGAGAAAGGAGGGGATCCGATATGACGAACGCAGTGCAGGAATTCACCTTGGTGGATCTGCTCCCGCTCTCGGATTCGCAGAGCTGGGCGGAGGCCGCCTGCACGGGTGACCCGAATCACGACGCGTGGTTTCCCTACCCGTCGCAGGACTTCGCCTACGCGCGAAGCGTCTGCGCCGGCTGCCCGATCCGCCGGCAGTGCGCCGAGTTCGCCGCCGACACCGGCCAGTCCGGCGTGTGGGGCGGCCACGAGTACGACCGCGGACGCATGATCCGCGAGTAACTCACCGCCGACACGCGGCGGCCGGGGCGCACGCCGCGGCCGCCGCGCTGTCGTGCCTGCTCCCGGTACATTCCGGCGGCCGTAGCCCGATCCCCTGCTTCGCCCTCGGTTCGGGGCGGGCACTTTCCGGCGCGACAGGACGAGCCATGCCGGTCCGTTTGCGGCGCGAATGCCCAGACCCGTCCGCCCGACGAGCACCTATGGGGCGCGGCGGCAAACTTCGCGTGAACATACACTGGTGCACCGTGGGTACACATCGCAGCGCCAGCGGATCGCGGGGCGTGAGTAAGGGTCTCGTTGTGTCGGTGGTGGCGGCGCTGCTCGTGGTGGCCGCGGTGGGCGGATGGTTCTGGCTGCGCGGGCACTCCGCCTCCTCCGATCGCAGCGCCGCCGGCGAGTGCGTCGAGGGCCGGACCACGCTGGCCGTCACCGTCGATCCCGACATCGCCGCGCCGGTGCGGGCGGCGGCCGACCGCTACAACGCCACCAAGCCCAACGTGCGCGATCACTGTGCCGCCGTCGCCGTCGCCGCGCAGCCGTCCGCGGCGGTGGCCGCCGCCCTGGGCAGCGGGCAGTGGGACGCGAAACTGGGGCCGCAACCGGCGCTCTGGATTCCCGACTCGTCGCGGTCGATCGAGCAGATCAGGGTGCCCGGGCTGATCGAGGGCGCCCCGGCCTCGGTGGCGTCGAGTTCCATCGTGCTCGCCGTGCCGGACAAGCTGCGGCAGGCGCTGGAACAGGCCAAGATCGGCTGGTCGGATCTGCCTCGCCTGCAACAGGGTTCACTGGGGGAGATCGGGCTGAACGGCTGGGGCGGGTTGCGCATGGCGATGCCCGGCGGCGACGCCACCCTCGCCGCGGCCCTCGCGGTCGGATCGAACGTGTCGGGCGCCGACCCGCTCGACGACGAGGGCGCCCGGTCCGGACAGGTCGTCTCGGCGATCTCGGTGCTGGCCGCCGACGCGCCCCGATCCGACGACGCCACGGGCGCGCTCGCCAGTCTCGTCGGCGCGCCCGGAGACGCCGCGGATACCATTCACGCCACTGCAGTTACCGAGCAGCAACTGAAGAATTCCGGTGGCGCAACGGCATTCCGGCCCGACGGCGCGAAGACCCCGGTGGCCGATTTCCCCGCCGCGCTGCTGACCGGCCCCTGGGTGGACAAGACCCAGAACCTGCTCGCCGGCATGTTCACCGACTATCTACGCGCGCCCGAACAGCAGAAGTCGTTCGCGGACAACGGTTTCGACGCCGCCCTGCCCACGGCCACCCCCGTCCCGCCCAAGTCGACGCTGGACCAGGTGAAATCCGTGCTCGCCAATCCGGTTCTCGGCGTGCAGTCGACCGTACTGCTGGACACCTCGGCAGCCATGGCCGCCACCGACGGCTCGCTCACCCGCCTCGCGAACACCCTGGGCGCGCTGCAGTCGACGATGGACACCATGCCGCCGGATTTCGGCCTCGGCGTCTGGACCTACGCCGGGGACGAGGGCGACGGCAACCCGTACGAGGTGGTCTCCGAGACCGCCCCGCTGACCCAGCAGCACCGCGTGGAACTGGCCAAGTCGCTCGGCAACGTCACCGCCACCACCAGCCGCACCGACCGCACCTACCCGACCCTCGAGGCCGCCTACCGCACAGCGGTCTCCGGTCACGCCTCCGGCCGCACCAACAGCATCCTGCTCATCACGGGCGGCCCCAACGACGACTCGACCATCACCGGTGACAAGCTGATCTCCGACATCACCGCCGCGACCGACCCCGCCCACCCGGTCCGCATCGACGTCATCGTCGTCGGCGGTCAGGGCACTTCCACCCTGCAGACCCTGGCGCAGCAGACCGGCGGCACCTACACCCGCCTGGCCGCTTCGAACGACCTGACCTTCGGCACCGCCGTCATGAAGGCTCTCACCACGCCCTGACCTGTCGGTGGCTCGTGCCATGCTCTCGGGGTGGGGAGGAGCAGAGCATGGCACGTACCGCCGTGTGTGTACATCATGGCCAGCCATCCGCGCGGGGTGCTCTACATCGGTGCCACGAGCAATCTCGTGGGCCGGGTGTGGCAGCACCGCAACGAGGTGGTGGACGGCTTCACCAAGCGAAACCGCATCCACACCTTGGTCTGGTATCAGCCCGCCGAGACCTTGGCCGCCGTCTACCTGCACGAGCACACGCTGAAAACCTGGCGCCGCGAACGCAAGATCCGCCTGATAGAGACCACCAACCCGGACTGGGCGGACCTCTATCCGACCCTGCTGTAGCCCGTCCCGGCTCAGTCCGCGTACGCGTCCAGGGGTGGGCAGGAGCAGACCAGGTTGCGGTCGCCGTACGCGCCGTCGATGCGACGGACGGCGGGCCAGATCTTGGGGCGGGGGTGCGCCACGCCCTGGGGGAAGACGGCGGTCTCGCGGGAGTACGGGTGCGGCCAGTCGCCGACGAGGCAGGCGGTGGTGTGCGGGGCGCCGCGCAGCGGGCTGTCCTCGACCGGCCAGGCGCCCGCGGCGACCTGGTCGATCTCGCCCTTGATGGCGATCATGGCGTCGATGAAAGCGTCCAGCTCGTCGAGATTCTCGCTCTCGGTGGGCTCCACCATGAGCGTGCCCGCGACCGGGAAGCTCATCGTCGGGGCGTGAAAACCGTAGTCCGCCAGGCGTTTCGCCACATCGTCCACGGTGACGCCGGTGCGCCTGGTGATCTCGCGCAGGTCGAGAATGCACTCGTGCGCGACAGTGCCGTCCGCGCCGGTATACAGCACCGGGTAGTGCGAATCGAGCCGCCGCGCAATGTAATTGGCGGAGGCGATGGCGGTGAGGGTGGCCCGCCGCAGCCCCTCGGCGCCCATCATGCGGATATAGGCCCAGGTGATCGGCAGGATCGAGGCCGAACCATAGCGCGCCGCCGAGACCGCGTGCGAGCCCGTCTCCAGCGGATCGCCGGGCAGGTATCGCGCCAGATGCTCGCGCACCGCCACCGGCCCCACGCCGGGTCCGCCGCCACCGTGCGGGATGCAGAACGTCTTGTGCAGGTTCAGGTGCGACACATCGCCACCGAACCGGCCCGGGCGGGCAAGTCCCACCAGGGCATTCAGGTTCGCGCCGTCGACGTACACCTGTCCCCCGGCCTCGTGCACCAGCGCGCACAGCTCGGCCACCTCGTGTTCGTACACACCGTGGGTGGAGGGGTAGGTGATCATGATGCAGGCCAGCCGGTCGGCGTGGTCGGCGATCTTGGCGCGCAGGTCGTCGAGGTCGACGTCCCCGTTCTCGCGGCACTTCACCACCTCGACCCGCAGCCCGGCCATGGCCGCCGAGGCGGCGTTGGTGCCGTGCGCGCTGGAGGGGATCAGGCACGTATCCCGGTGTGTGTCACCGCGATCCAGGTGATAGCGGCGGATGGCGAGCAGTCCGGCGTACTCGCCCTGGCTGCCGGCGTTGGGTTGCAGGCTGACCCGGTCGTAACCGGTGAGGGCCGCCAGCCAGGACTCCAGGTCCTCGATCACCCGCAGCAGGCCCGGCACATCCTCCACCGGCGCATACGGGTGCAGGCGCGCGAATCCCGGCCACGTGATCGGTTCCATCTCCGCGGTGGCGTTGAGCTTCATGGTGCACGACCCGAGCGGAATCATGCTGCGGTCCAACGCGATATCCTTGTCCGACAGCTGCCGCAGGTAGCGCAGCATGGCGGTCTCGGTGTGGTACCGGGTGAACGCCGGATGGGTCAGATACGGCGAGGTGCGCGTCTCGATCGAGGGCAGGCCCGGCGCACCCGGTTCCGCGGCGCCGCTGCCGAAGGAGTCGAGCACGACAGCGACGTGCGCCTCGGTGGTCGCCTCGTCGCACGCCACCGCGACATGATCGCCGTCGACCAGGCGCAGATTCACCCCGCGTCCCTTGGCCTTGGCCACCACGGCCTCCGCGCCGCCGGGCACGTGCACCAGCACCGTGTCGAAGAACCGTTCGTGCACAACGGCTTCGCCGAGCCCGGCCGCCAGTCGCTCGGCGTGCCGGTGCACCCGCCGCGCGATGGCCCGCAGCCCGTCGGCGCCGTGATAACTGGCATACATCGCCGCCACGATCGCCAGCAGCACCTGTGCCGTGCAGATGTTGGAGGTCGCCTTCTCACGGCGGATGTGCTGCTCGCGGGTCTGCAGCGCCAGCCGGTAGGCGAGGTGGCCGTCGGCGTCCTTGGACACCCCGACCAGCCGCCCCGGCAGCTGCCGCGCATGCGCCGACCGCACGGCGAGAAAGCCCGCGTGCGGGCCGCCGAATCCGAGCGGCACACCGAAACGCTGTGTGGTGCCGAAACATACGTCGGCGCCCTGCTCACCCGGCGGCGTGATCAATGTCATGGCCAGCAGGTCGGCGCCTGCGGCCACGAGCGCACCGCGCTCGTGCGCCGCGGCGATCAGATCGGTCCAGTCGGTGATGCGTCCCGAGGCGCCGGGCACCTGCACCAGCACCCCGAAGAAGTCCCCCTCGGGCAGCGTGCCCCCAGCCAGTTCCGCCTCGACGATCTCGATGCCGAGCGGCTCGGCGCGGGTCTGCAGCACCGTGCGGGTCTGTGGGAAGAGATCGGCGTCGATCAGCAACCGGGCCGATGTGCTGGTCCGGTTGGCCCGCCGCAGCAGCGTCATCGCCTCCGCGGCCGCCGTCGCCTCGTCCAGCATGGAGGCATTGGCCACTTCCATGCCGGTCAGGTCCGACACCATGGTCTGGAAGTTCAGCAGCGCCTCCAGCCGCCCCTGGCTGATCTCGGGCTGGTACGGCGTGTAGGCGGTGTACCAGGCCGGATTCTCCAGCAGATTGCGGACCAGGACCGGCGGGGTCAGCGTGTCGTAGTAGCCCAGCCCGATCATGGACGCGGCCACGGTGTTCGAGTGCGCGAGCGCCGCCAGTTCGTCGAGCACCTCGTGCTCGGACGCGGCCTGCGGCAAAACACACAGGCCGTTGCCCGCCGGGGCGTCGAGAATGCTCGCCGGGACGGCGAGATCCGCCAGCGCGTCCAGCGATTCGATGCCGACGGTGTCGAGGATCCGGGTAATGGCGTCGGCGTCGGGGCCGATATGACGGTCGGCGAAGGAACGGGTCACGGCAGCAGCTCCCAGGGGTCGGGCGGAGGTCGACGGCGTCGTCGACGACTTCGGGCCCTCCCCCTCTGTCGTGGCGCCTGAGAGATTCAGGGCCCGGCGGCGTGCGGGCACGACGCGCGGACGCCCTTTCCCCATGGGCGGATGGCCTGCGTTGTGCGCAGCCATCTCTTTCCAGAGGCGTCGATGGTCCGTGCGGTCCCTGATGCCTGAGAGATTGACGGGGAGGTGCTGCTCCTTCGGCGCCCGGGGCGGACCCGGGACTCTCCCGCACGGCGGCGACGCACTCGTCAGTTTATGCGGAACCGGATGTCCGGCGTGTTACCGACCCGGACAGCTGCCCGGCTTCACTATCCCGTCTTGCGGTTCATCCGCGCCTTGCGGCGGTAGGCCAGCTCGTCCTCCGGACGGTCGCTGGCGGTGCTGACCTCGGCCCGCTCGGCCGGGAAGTTCGCGATCGCGCCCGTCAGTTCGCGCATGGCGCCGCTGACCGCGATACCGAATACACCCTGGCCGCCTTGCAGTAAATCGACGACCTCTTCCGGGGAGGTGCACTCGTAGACGCTGGTGCCGTCGGAGAACAGGGTGATGCCCGCCAGATCCTCGACACCGCGGCTGCGCAGATGATCGACGGCGATGCGGATGTTCTGCAACGAGATGCCGGCGTCCAGGAGCCGCTTGACGATCTTGAGGACCAGAATGTCCTTGAAGGAGTAGAGCCGCTGGCTGCCGGAGCCGGTGGCACTGCGAATCGACGGAACGACCAGGCCGGTGCGGGCCCAATAGTCCAGCTGGCGGTAGGTGATACCCGCCACCTGGCACGCGCTCGGAACCCGGTAACCCACCAGATCGTCGGGCACCGAATCGTCGGGGAACAGTCCTGGTTGCACCGCCGCGGCGGGCCGCGCATCAGATCCAGTCTGCTGTGGTTCGTCTCCCACTGACTACTCCCTCACTGCTTCCGCCGGTGCGAACAACGGCCTAACTGTCGAGGCTACTCCCTCGATTGTCCCGGCAGCAGCGGCACCGGACCAAGCTTCGCGTGCGGCGTGTTTCTCGACCTCTACCTGAGGGTTAAATCACATCGATGACCGGCGGGATAGGTGACTTCGACGTTCAGCTGTCGGTGGCCTTGAAATCGTCCGGCGAGACCGACTCGAGGAACTCCTTGAACTTCTCGACCTCGTCCTCGCGCTCGTCGGGCATCACCAGGCCCGCCTCCTCCAGCACCGGCTCCTCGGCATAGATCGGGCAACCCACGCGCAACGCGATAGCGACCGAATCCGACGGCCGGGCCGAGATGCGCAGATCGTTCTCGAAGACGAGATCCGCGTAGAACGTGCCCTCCTGCAGATCCACGATTCGGACCTCCTTGAGGGTGTGCCCCAGTTCGTGGATGAGGATCTTGATCAGGTCGTGGGTCAACGGGCGGATGGGCGTGACGCCCTCCTGCTCCAGGACGATCGACGTCGCCTCCGCCTGCCCGATCCAGATCGGTAGGTACCTGTCGCCGTCCACCTCGCGGAGCAGCAGCACGGGCTGGTTCTGGGGCTGCTCGACACGGATGCCGATCACACGCATTTCACTCATCGCACTGCCTCCCATGCTCGCCGACCCTCCCCACGGGCACGATGGGGTCGGCCGTATCACCGAGTCTAGGCGAAGAATTCAGCTACCGAGCGCGGCGCGCACCGCGGTCTTCACGAGGCTGGTGTGCAGCGTCAGCGACAGCGCCGCCAGCTCTCGTACCGTCTCCTCCGCGCGGGCGCGCGCGTCGGCGTCACGCCCCTTGGCTATCGGCGCGGCGATCTGGGCGACCATCGCCGCCTCCCGGTCGGCCGCCAATTTGAACGCGCGCAGATGCCGCGCCTCCAAACCGAATTCGCTCAGCGCCTTGGCGGTACGCGCCAGCGTCACCGCCTCGGTGTCGAAGAAACCGGCCGCACCCGGAGTGATCAGATTGGCGCGGATCAGTTCGGCGAGGAATTTCTCATCGATACCGGCCTGCTGGAGCAGATCGGTTCGGGTGATGCGGATTTCGTGGTCGAACCGCAACTCTTCGGGCGACACCTCACCGGGAACCACACCGAGCCTCCGGGGCGGGGTCAGATTGGATGTGGGTGCGGCGCCGGGCACACGCCCCGGCGCCGCCGCACCGGCCCCGTCGGCCGCCCGGGCGCGCGCCTCGCGCACCCCGAGCGTCGCAGCGCCACTGTCGATCGCCTCCAACTGCTCCTTGATCACCTTCAACGGCAGGTACTGGTCGCGCTGGGCGGTGAGGACGAACCTCAGCCGCTCGACATCGGCGACGGAGAACCTGCGATAGCCCGAGGGCGTGCGCTCCGGGCTGACCAGCCCCTCGGATTCGAGGAAGCGGATCTTCGAGATGGTGATGTCCGGGAAATCCGGACGCAGCAGGTCCAGCACGGAGCCGATCGACATCCCTCCGCGGGTCCACTGCGCTGCGCCTGTCATGTCTGCGACCGACCCGCTAGAGCGCGCCCGCGGATTCGTTCTGGGCGGGGCGTGGTCCGGTCAGGAAGACGAGCCGGAACTTGCCGATCTGTACCTCGTCGCCGTTCTGCAGCTCCGAGGAGTCCACCGGCTCCCGGTTGACGTAGGTGCCGTTCAGGCTGCCCACGTCGACGACCTGGAAGGTGTCGTCGTCCTGGCGGAACTCCGCGTGGCGGCGGGAGACGGTGACATCGTCGAGAAAGATGTCGCTGTCGGGGTGACGTCCTGCCGAGGTCGTCGGCTGGTCCAACAGGAACCGCGAGCCCGCGTTCGGTCCGCGCTTGACCACCAGGAGGGCGGCACCCGGGGGCAGGCCCTCGACCCCTTGCACCGGCTGGTCGCCGGTTGCCTCACCGGAGCGCGACGCGTCGACCTCGTTGAGGAAGTCAGCGCGGAACACCGATGTGGTCTCGGCCGCGCTCTCCCCGTAACCCGGGTCTTTGTTCTCGCTCACCCTTGCTCTCCTCCTCGAACCGATTATCCGTACCGGCATCGCGATGCCGTCCCTGCCGTCACCCAACGCGACCGGCTGTCGCGCCCTTGGAGATTCCGGCACCGGCCGCCGGCACTTCTGTTGGCATTGACCGTACCCTGCCAGGGCGATCCCGTGCAGGTAGAACTGTGAAGGCCGCTTCAGCCCCCGATAACTCCTTGATAACCTGCGGCATCGAGCAGATCGGCGAGCGTCGCGTCCAGTTTCGCGGCGTCGTCGACCTCGAGTTCGAACATCCAGCCCTCCCCGTACGGATCGCTGTTGAGCGTCTCCGGCGCGGAGTCCAAATCCTCGTTCACCGCAACGACTTTCGCGCCCAGCGGGGCGTAGATGTCGGACACGCTCTTGGTCGATTCCACCTCCGCGATCCCGTCGCCCGCCGCGACCTCGCTGTCGACTGCGGGCAGCTGCACGAAGACGACGTCACCGAGCTGTGATTGGGCGTAGTCGGTGATGCCCACCCGCACCCGGGTAGGGCCGACCCGCAGCACCCATTCGTGCTCCTCGGTGTACCGCAAATCCTCGGGAAGGTCGGTCACAGGTGCAGTCCTTTCACGGGCGTCCTCTCTCCGGCGTCGTGATCACTGTATCGGCTCGTGCGTTCCCTGCCGCACCGCCGGTATCGCCCGGGACACCGCCAGCGCCTTGCCGAGGTACAGGACCCCGGTCCAGAGGTAGGCCGCCGTACCCCAGATCAACAGTGCCCACCCGAAGGCCCGGCTGAAACCCGCGGCCGCCCAATCCATCTGTCCGGCCAGCAGCCACGGCAACGCCGACATCAGCGCGAAGGTGGCCGCCTTGCCCAGATAGATCACCTCCGGCGGCGGCAGCCCGCGGCGGCGGTAGATCGGCAGCACTGCCGCCAGCACCAGATCCCGCCCGATCAGCAGCACCACGAACGGCCACGGCAGGATGCCGCGCACCAGCAGCCCGAGCACGGTGGCGACCAGATACAGCCGATCCACGAACGGGTCCAGCAACGCGCCCAGCCGCGAGTACTGGTCCAGCAGCCGCGCGAGCTTGCCGTCGAGGAAGTCGGTGAAACCGCTGACCACCAGCAGCGCGAACGCCCAGCCGTCGGCATGTTCGACCAGCAGCAGCCACAGCAGCACCGGGACACCGATCAGCCGCAGCACGCTGAGCACGTTCGGCACGGTGAGAATCCGGTCCGCGCGGGCGTCGGCCTGGAGGTCCGGGGGTTCGCTCGTCACAGCTGTTGCTTACCCGAAACGGCACAACAGCGCCATACGGGCGCGCGCTGAGGCGGCCGGGCGGGCAGGATATGTTCCGGGGCAGCTGCGGCAGGTGAAAGAATGAGTCGCAAATCGTTTCATTGCGGTGCGGTGGATTGAGAGGAAGACATGCCCGACTTCGACTACGACGTGGTGGTGATCGGCTCCGGATTCGGCGGGAGCGTGAGCGCGCTGCGGCTGACCGAGAAGGGCTACCGGGTGGCGGTGCTCGAATCCGGGCGCCGCTGGCCGGCCGAGGCCATTCCGAAGACGAATTGGAATGTGCGCAAATCGATCTGGGCGCCGCGGCTGGGCCTGACCGGACCGCAGCGCATCAGTCTGCTCGGCAAGTGCGCGGTGTTCTCCGCCTCCGGGGTGGGCGGCGGATCGCTGATCTACGGCAACACCCTCTACGAGCCGCTGCCCGCGTTCTATCGCGACCGGCAGTGGGCCCACATCACCGACTGGAAAGCCGAGCTGGCGCCGTACTACGACCAGGCCCAGCGGATGCTCGGGGTGGCGCCGAACCCGCGGATGACGCCCGCCGACGAGGTGATTCGCTCGATCGCCGACGACATGGGCGTCCTCGACACCTTCCACGCCACGAACGTGGGCGTGTTCTTCAACGAGCCGGATCCGGGCACCGAGGTCGACGATCCGTACTTCGGTGGCGTCGGCCCGCGCCGCAGCGGCTGCATCCACTGCGCGCGCTGCTTCACCGGCTGCCCGCACAACGCCAAGAACACCACCCCCACCAACTACCTCTACCTCGCCGAGCAGGCCGGTGCGAAGGTGTTCGAGCTGACCACCGCCACCAAGGTGCGGCCGATGCTCGGCGGCGGCTACGCCATCGAGACCAAGCGCTCCGATCGCTGGGTTCGCAAGCAGCGCAGGACCTTTACCGCCGAGCAGGTGGTGTTCGCGGCGGCCGCGCTGGGCACCCAGAAGCTGCTGCACAAGATGCGTGACGAGAAGGTGCTGCCGAATCTGTCGCCACGGCTGGGCGAGCTGACCCGCAGCAATTCCGAGGCCATCCTGAACGTGGTGAGCCGGGATCGGTCCGATTTCGCGGAGGGCATCGCCATCACCTCCTCCATCCACCCCGAGCCCGACACCCACGTCGAGGTGTGCCACTACGGCAAGGGACAGAACGCACTGTTCCCGCTGTCGGCGCCGATCGTCGACGGCGGCGCGTTCCGGTTCCTGCGCTTCCTGCTGGCGATGGTGACGCAGCCGGCGGTGTTCCTGCGCAGCCTCAATGCCCGGCGCGCGTCGGAGAAGTCGGTGATCCTGCTGGTGATGCAGTCGCTGGACAACTCGCTCACCTCGTTCCGGCGCTGGGGGCAGCTGAAGACGAAACAGGGTACGGGACAACCGAATCCGACGTGGATTCCGCTGGCGCACGAGGTGGGCCGCCGGTTCGGCGAGAAGGTGAACGGCGATGTGCAGGGGCTGGTGATGGACGTGTTCAATATCCCGGCGACCGCGCACTACATCGGCGGCTGTGTGATCGGCGAGACGCCGGAGACCGGCGTGGTCGACCCGTACCAGCGGGTCTTCGGCCATCCGGGGCTGCACGTCGCCGACGGTTCGGCGGTGACGGCGAACCTGGGCGTGAACCCGTCGCTGACCATCACCGCGCAGGCCGAGCGCGCGATGGCGTTCTGGCCCAACAAGGGTGCGGCCGACCCGCGCCCCGAGCTGGGGCAGCCGTATCGCCGGATCCGGCCGGTGGCGCCCGTGCAGCCGACCGTTCCCGACTGGGCGCCCGGGGCACTGCGGCTGCCGATCACCCCGGCCGGTCCGGCGGTGCCCACGGCCTGACGCGCGCCGGTCGCCCACCGATCCGGCGCGGGCCCTTATGCTTTCGGGGGACAAGTGTCGACGGGAAGGGCTGATCGCCAATGCTCGTGCGAGTGCAGAATGCCGCCGGCACCTTGGCCGAGCGGACGCTGGTCGATTGGCTGCGTACCTGGAAGGGCCCGGGTGATCCGCACGGCGTGGCCACGGTGAACTGCAGCCTGTTCCATGCCGATCGGCTCCATCAGTTCGACGCGGTGATCTGGACGCCGACCAGCTGCGTGATCATCGAGGCCGAGGCGCTCGCGGAGCGGGCGAGCGGTGAGCTGGAGGTGCCGTTGAACGGTCCCTGGCGGGTCGCCAACCAGATCGTGACGCTCGAGGGCGGGGACCGCCGCCCGCCGCTGGACAAGGCGCGCGACCACACCTACGCGCTGCAGAGCTGGCTGGCCGAGCGCGGTCTCGGGCAGCGGGTGGTGAGCGGGGTCGTGCTGGTGGTACCGCCCAACGGCTCGGACCTGCGCATCCGTCAGCTGTGGAGCGATCCCAGTTTCGAGGTGGTGCTCGGTGACGATCCCCGGCGGCTGGCCGACTACCTGCACACGCTCGCCTCGCAGGGCCGCGCGCAGTGGACGCCCACCGATATCGCGATGACCTTCCGCGGGCTCGGCCTGCTGCCGTATCTGCCCGCGCCGCAGGATCTCGAGCACGAGGGCTTCGGCGGTCCGGTGGACATCACGCTCTGGTACGGCGGCCCGCAGCAGGCCCAGGCCGAGGCGTACCTGGAGCAGAAGACGCAGGCCGAGCAGGCCTACGCCGGTCCGCTGGCGATCACGATGCCGTGGTACAGCCCGTGGAAGCTGTATCCGAAAGAGGCCGAGCGGGTCGATTTCGGGCGCGGATTCCTGCGCATCGCCCTGGCGATCGGCATGCTGATCGCCTTCGCGTGGGTGCTGTGGTTCGTGATCTCGCTGGTGCTCACCTACGGTCCCGGCTGATCGGTCCCAGCGCCGCGTACATCGCCGTCACGAGGGCGATCGCCGCGGCCGTCCCGCCGAGAATATCGGTCGGATAGTGATAGCCGAGCCCGACCATGCCCACGGCCACACCCGCCAGCAGCACCGCGGCCACGGCGACCTGCGCGGCCCGGATCCGCTGATCCTCGGCGAGCAGCACGAAAGCCGTTGCGATGGCGACGAAGTGGACGGTGTGACCGCTCGGATACGCCAGGTAATCCTGTAATGGCCTGTCCCACAGCGGTTTCAGCACCCACGTATTGACCGCCACCGCGACTTCCGGCGCCACGAGCAGGAACCCGGCCCGCCACCACTCCCGCCGCACCCCGTACCCCACCACACCGATCACCAACACCGGCAACAACACATAGGCGTTACTGGGCACCACCAACCCCTCGAACACCCCCGGATGCGCCCCCAACCCCGCCCGCACCCACTCCCCCACCACCCGATCGAACCCCGTCGCCCCACCACCGGGAAATGTCAGCGGCAACAGCACCACGACGAGCACCCCGGCCCCCACAGCCGCGACCAACCCACCCCACCGCACCCCAGCAACACCCGAACAATTCACCGCTCGAAGATAACGACCCACTCCACCCTTGAACCCTTCCCCCGCCAGCCCTCACACCCCCACCCGGCCCAAACCACATCCCGCCACTCCCCCACCCCATTCGGACCACCCCACATCCCCGACCATCCGGCCACCACATCCCGCCCTCCGGACGCGCACAACATCCTCGCCCGAGCCCACATCACATCCCACTCCCCAAGCCCGCAACATCCGCTCACCCGAACACTCACCACGTCCCGCAACCCAGACGCGCACAACATCCGCTCACCCGGGCGCACGCCACGTCCCTCAGCCGCGCCCGCACAACGCCATCTGGGCGCGCACTGCATTCAGCTACCCGAGCGCACTACATCCGTCGCCGTGCCAGCACTATTCCCTGTCATCCCGGCACGCTTTTCGCCGGGATGACAGGGCACCGCGAAACCCCTTGCCGCTCACATGCCCTGGTGGACGCTCGCGTCGTCGAGCATGGCCGCGTGGAGGAGGGCATCGGGGACGCCGAGGGCCTCCACCAGGGTGGTGGAGTGGGGGCGGAGGCGGTCGACCAGTTCGTTGACACCGCGGCGGACGGCCTTGGCGCGTTCGACCGACATGAAGCGGTGCATGATGTACCACGCCTGGTTCTGTTCGAGCGAGGAGTAGACGAACAGGTCGCACACCGTCTCGGCGAGTTCGCGGGCATCGGGATCGTCGATGCCGGCGATGCCCTCGATGAACGCCTCCAGCACCAGCCGGTCGATATGCGCCTCGCCCGCCGCGAGGATGTGGTCCTGGGCATTGTTGAACGCCTCGAACGGCCCGGTCTCCTTGGCCCGCGCCTGCAGCCGGTGCGCGGCCGTGCGAACCAGATAGTCCTCGCGGTCGGCGAACAGCTGCAGCTGCACGGAGCGGCGGGCCAGATCGCCGTCGTCCACGCCGCTGTCGGAGCGGTCCCGCAGCCGCTGGATGAGCTGCCGCACGCCGGTGCCCTGGCGCACCACGTCACGACCCATGGTGGCGGCGAACCGCACCCAGCCCAGCGCGTCCAGATCGCGGACCTCGTCGGCGTAGGCGGTGAGCAGTTCCTTGGCCACCAGCTGGGTGAGCACCACGTTGTCACCCTCGAAGGTGGTGAACACGTCGGTGTCGGCCTTCAGTGTCACCAGCCGGTTCTCGGTGAGATACCCTGCGCCGCCGCAACATTCGCGGCACTCCTGGATGGCCCGGGTGGCGTGGCGGGTCTGCGCGACCTTCAGGCCCGCCGCGCGCTTCTCCAGCGCCCGCTGCGAACTGGGGTTGAGATCCTGCCCGGTCTGGACCGCGTGCATGCGCCGCACCAGGTCGTTCTGCGCGAACGACAGCGCGAACGCCCGCGCCACGTGCGGCAGCAGCCGCCGCTGATGGCTGCGGTAGTCCAGCAGCAGGACCTCCTCGCCGCTGTCGGGATCGTCGAACTGGCGGCGGCGGTCGGCGTAGCGCAACGCGATGCTCAATGCCACCCGCGCGCCCGCCGCGGCCGCGCCACCGACGCTGATCCGCCCGCGCACCAGCGTGCCGAGCGTGGTGAAGAAGCGACGGCTGGGGTTGTCGATCTCGGAGTGGTAGGTGCCGTCGGGCGCGACATCGGCGTAGCGGTTGAGCAGGTTCTCGCGCGGGATCCGCACGCGGTCGAACACGATCCGCCCGTTGTCGACGCCGGGCAGCCCGCCCTTGAGCCCGCAGTCGGAGGTCGTGACGCCGGGCAGGTCGCGGCCCTGCTCGTCGCGGATCGGGACCAGGAAGCAGTGCACGCCCCGGCTCTCGCTCCCGGTGATCAGCTGCGCGAACACCGCGGCCATCCGGGCGTGCTCGGCGGCGCCGCCGATGTAGTCCTTGCGCGCGGAGTCGGTGGGACTGTGCACCACGAATTCCTGGGTGGCCGGGTCGTAGGTGGCGGTGGTCTCCAGATTTGCCACGTCGCTGCCGTGCCCGGACTCGGTCATCGCGAAACAGCCCAGCAGATCCAGCGACAGCAACCGCTTCACGACGTCGCGATGGCGGTCGGTGCCGAGGTTCTCCACCGCGCCGCCGAACAGACCCCACTGCACGCCCGCCTTCACCCACAGCGACAGATCGGTGTAGGCGAGCATCTCCAGCCCGGTCACCGCGCCGCCCGGGTCACCGGAACCGCCGTTCTCGAGCCGGAAACCCTTTTCGGCCAAACCGAATTCGGCCACCAAGCGCATCTGGTCGAGTACCCGCGCGCGGGCGGCGCGGTAGTCGAGGTACGGATCGCCGAACAGGCGGTCGTCGCACAACTGCTCGCGCGCCTGCTCGCGAATGTCGCGCCAAGGTCCGTCGAGGGCCGCTCGCAAGTGGTCCGCGGTCGAGTTCTCAGTGCCCATAACCCGACGATAGCCGCCCACGCGCGCCTTAATCCGGACCGTAACCCACGACACCCCGGGCACTCGCCACGCACTACTCCCCGGCGCCGCGGTCGGTGCCGCCGAAAGCCAACTCCACCAATGCCTTTGCGGTCTCGGTACCGGTTCCCGAGCGCCGCCGGGCAGTGCGCCCGCGGGCGCCGGGGTAACGGTCGGGTATCGGGCGTGGGTCGGCCAGGTAATGCCGAATTCGCCACACCTCGAGCCGGGCCGTTACCGAGCTACGACGCCGCGTACCCGGCTCGACCTGCGGATTTACCCGAAATGCCGGTCACGTTGTGTCCGGACCGTGATCACCGGTGCGCAGCACGGAGGCTGACGGATTGCGGGGCAGCATCTACCTTGCAGGGTGTGAGCGAAGAGGTCGATACGGAAATCATCCGTGACGCGCCGCCGCATCCGCGGACGTCGGGCGTGCGACGCGCGCTGACCAAGTTCGCCGGCAGACTGGTCGCCGAGCGTCAGGCCACGGTCGACGCCGTGGTGCAGGCCCCCGCGCCGCTGCAGCCCATCGACCTCACCGACGACGCCCGCGTCACCCAGGTCCTCGATCTGGCCGAGCGCGTGGGCGAGGTGGTGCTGGCCTCGGGCACCGGTGTCACCGACACCATGACCCAGGTCGAGTTCATCGCCGCCACATACGGTTTGGCACAGTGCGATATCGACGTCACCTACAATTCGATCCGTATCTCCGCCGACCGCGGCCCCACGCTGCCGCCGGCCAGCACCATGCGGATCGTGAACTACCGCTCGCTGGACTTCACCCGGCTGGCGGCCGTCGACCGGCTCACCCGCCGCATCCGCCGCGAGCTGGTGCCGCCGGAGGAGGCGCTGGCGGCGCTCGAGGAGATCACGACCGCGCCGCACCCCTACAACCGCTGGGTCGCGACGTTCGGGTGGTCGCTGATGGCGGCCTCGATCGCGCTGCTGCTCGGCGGAGGCGTCCTGCTCGCCTCGATCAGCTTTCTGGCCACCGCGGCCATCGACCGCACCAACCGCTGGCTGAACCGGCGCGGGCTGCCGTTCTTCTTCCAGCACATGATGGGCGGGGCCATCGCCACGGTGCCGGCGATTCTGCTGAACACCTTCGGCGGCCGGATCGAGGCGAATTCCTCGCTGATCGTGGCGGCCGGTATCACCGTGCTGCTCAGTGGGCTGAGTCTGGTCGGTTCGGTCGAGGACGCCATCACCGGCGCGCCCATCACCGCCGCGGCGCGCATGCTGGAGCTGCTCGTCATGACGGGCGGCATCATCGCCGGTGTGGCGCTCGCGCTGCGGGCCGCGGAGTTGCTCAACGCGTCCTCGCCCCACATCGATATGTCGTCGTCGTCCTACGACATCACCAATCTGCCGGTGAAGCTGATCGCCGGCGCCGTGGCGTCGCTGGCGTTCGCGCTGGCCTGCTACGCGGAGCGGCGCGCGCTCGCGGCGGCGGCGCTCAGCGGTATGGCGGCGACGGTGTGCTATCTGTTCGTGCAGTACGCCGATTTCGGCCCGGTGGTGTCCTCCGGTGTGGCCGCGACCGTCGTCGGTCTGGCCGGTGGTCTGATGGCCCGCCGCGCACTCACCCCGCCGCTGGTCGTGGCGGTCGCCGGGATCACCCCGCTGCTACCGGGTCTGAAGGTCTACCGCGGCCTCGCCGCACTGCTCAACGACCAGCAACTGCTCGGCCTCAACCAGATGCTCGCCGCCTTCGGCGTCGCCTGCGCCCTCGCCGCGGGCGTCACCCTCGGCGAATGGATGGCCCGCTTCCTCCGCCAGCCCCGAATCCTCCGCCGATTCCAGGGCATCCGCCGCCCGGTCCTGGACACGATGAACTGAGGACGACGGACATGGGCACCCTCAGGCCGACACGCTGAACTGAAGACAGCGGACATGAGCACCCTCCGGCCGACACGGTGAACCGAAGACAGCGGACACGGACGCTGTCAGGCAGCCACGGTGAACTGAGGACGGCGCGCTCGGGCACTGTCAGGCAGCGGAGAGGCCGATGGTGCGGGCCAGGTCGGCGAGGGTGGCGTCGAAGAGAGCGTCCGAATCGCGGACGGGGATGGGGTAGTTGCCGAAGACCTCGAGGGTCACGTGGCCGTAGAGGCGGGCCCAGAACGTGATCATGAGGTAGGTGACGCCGAGGTCGAGTTTCTCGGCGGGGAACTTCTGGCCCGATTCGGCCAGTACCGCGAGCAGTTCGGTCTGGAAGCCGATCAGATCCTCGCGCAGCGCGTCGGGGATGACATCGGTTGCGGGCGTGACGATGTCGTAGGTGGTGAGCAGCCGCCCGGCCGCCTGCAGGAAGATGCGGCCGAACGGCTCGTCGAATTGCCGCAGGGCGCTGGGCACATCACCGGTGGGCGAGGCGAACACCAGGGTGAACTCCCTGGCGTGCGCCAGTGCCCAGTGCCGGAAGCCCTTGCAGATAGCGAACAATTGCACCACCCCGTCGTCGGGCAGCGCCGCCACCTGGGTGGCGAGCTCGGCGGCGAGGTCGGCGCAGATGTCGCTGCGCAGGGCCGCGACCAGATCGTCGCGCGAGGAGTAGTACCGGTACAGCGCGGGCGCGGTGATACCCAGATCGCGCGCGATGGCGCGCAGGGTCACCGCCTCCGGACCTTGTTCCACCAGCAGCGTTCTGGCCACCCGCCGGATGTCGGCGTCGCTCACCGCGGGCATCCGTCCCCGGCGTGCGGGTTGCTTCATGTCCTACCCCTCGACGAATGCTGGGGCCCGGCACGGCGATCGCCGCGTCCGGGCCCGGCCGGTCATTCGTACGCGACCTGCCAGCTCTTGATTCCGTTCAACCAGCCCGAGCGTAGCCGCACCGGCTCGGAAAGCTCACGCAGGTTGGGCATCACGTCGGCGATCGCGTTGAAGATCAGGTCCAGCTGCAACCGCGCCAGGTTGGCTCCGACGCAGTAGTGCGTGCCGGTCCCGCCGAATCCCACGTGCGGGTTGGGGTTTCGCAGCACGTTGAACTCGAACGGCT
This sequence comes from Nocardia wallacei, assembly GCF_014466955.1. Taxonomy (NCBI): domain Bacteria; kingdom Bacillati; phylum Actinomycetota; class Actinomycetes; order Mycobacteriales; family Nocardiaceae; genus Nocardia; species Nocardia wallacei. The sequence goes on from NZ_AP023396.1 coordinate 4,783,933, forward strand.
TGTCGAAGTGATCCTCGTCGAAGTTGGCCGAGGCGTAGAACAGCCCCACCCGCTGGCCCTTCTTGATCGCCTGGCCGCCGATCTCGGTGTCCTGCAGGGTGGTTCGCTGGAACGCGATGACGGGGGTGGCCCACCGCACGATCTCGTCCGGCGCGGTACGCGGCCGCTCGGCCTTGTACAGTTCCCACTGTTCGGGGAAGTCGATGAACGCCTTCATACCGTGCGTGGTGGCGTTGCGGGTGGTCTCGTTACCGGCGACCGCCAGCAGGATGACGAACCACGCGAACTCCTCCGAGCCCAGCGCTTCTCCGTCGACATCGGCGGTGACGAGCTGGCTGACGATGTCGTCGGCCGGGCACTTGCGGCGCTCCTCGGACAGGTTCCAGGCGTAACCCATCACCTCGGCGTTGGCCATCCGGTACGTGTCCTGGTACTGCGGATCGTCGTAGCCCATCATCTGGTTGGACCAGTCGAACAGCTTGCCGCGGTCCTCCTGTGGCACCCCGAGCAGTTCGGCGATCGCCTGCAGCGGCAGCTCGGAAGCCACCTGCTGGACGAAGTCGCCACCGCCGGTCTTCTTGGCCTCGTGGACAATTCGCTCGGCCCGCTCGACCAGCGCCTCGCGCAGCGTCTGCACTGCGCGCGGGGTGAAACCGCGGGAGATGATCCGCCGCAGCTTGTCGTGCGCGGGCGGATCGGTGTTCACCAGCATCGCGCGCTGGATCTCGATCTCCTCGCGGGTGATGTCGCCGTTGAAGCGGATCACTGCGGTGTTCTCGTGGGTGGAGTACACCTCGGAGTTCTTGGAGATCTCCTTGATGTGGTCGAGCTTGCTGACGACCCAGTAGCCGCCGTCGTCGAAGCCGCTGACACCGGCGGGCTGGTCCACCCACCAGACGGGCGCGGCGCGGCGCAACTCGGCCCACTCCTCCACGGGCAGGCGCGTGGACAGCAGGTCAGGGTCGGTGAAGTCGAAGTCGTGCGAGATGGACGGGGCTGACACGGTACCTCCTTTGGAACACGTTCCACAGGAGTGAACCACACCACACTCGTTTTGTGAACACCCTTTACTAAATGATGTTCACTCAGGGTCCCGATCGATCACCGCACCGACGCGGCGGCGGCCGCGGGCTTCAGCCGTGGAACGGGTCGGCTACCGCGCCCGGCAACCAGGAATTGCCGGGGCGGGTCCAGCCGCGCTCCTTGATCATCCTGCGGGCCGCGCGCTGGTTGCGCCCGATGAGGCGCGATAGATAGAGCCGACCGGCGAGGTGGTCGGTCTCGTGCTGGAGGCAGCGGGCCAGATACCCGGTGCCCGCCACGGTGACCGGCTGCCCCTCCACGTCGACACCGGTGACTTTGGCCCAGTGCGCGCGGCCCGTCGGGAACCATTCACCCGGCACCGACAGGCAGCCCTCCCCGTCGTTTTCCGGGTCGGGCATCGTCTCGGGGACATCCGAGGTCTCCAGCACCGGATTGACCACGTAACCGCGCTGCCGCACGCCGCGGTCGATCAGGTCGTAGACGAACACCGCGCGGGGATCGCCGATCTGATTGGCGGCCAGGCCCGCGCCGTTCGCGGCGGTGTTCGTCTCGAACAACGTGTCGACGAACGCGGCCAGTTCGGCGCCGAACTCGGTGACGGGAACGGCCGGAGTGGTGAGCCGGGGGTCGCCGGCGATGAGAATCGGTCGTACAGCCATGTCCGCGAGACTACTCAAATGCGAGTAGTCGTGTCAGACTTACAGGGTGAACGAGACCCGGTTGTTCGTCCTCGCCGCGCTGGCCAAGCGCGGCCCCATGCACGGCCACCAGCTGCGCCGCGACGCCCGGCTGGACCGCGCCGACCTGTGGTCGCGGGTGAAGCCGGGCTCGCTGTACGGTGCGCTGCACCGAATGAGCGACGAGGGCCTGATCCGGCCGCTGCGCACCGAACAGCCCGGCGCCCTGCCCGCCCGTACGGTCTACGAGATCACCGAGGAGGGCCTGCGCGAACTACGGGCGCTGCGCGACGAAGCCCTCACCGACGTCGCCATCCGGCCCGACCCGGTGGATCTCGCGCTGGCCGTCAGCACCGACCTCGATCCGGAGTTGTTGCGCGGCTACCTCACCGACCGCATCGCCACGCTGCGGGCGCATCTCGTGCGGATCGAGCACCAGCTCGAGCGGCGCTGGCCGGACCAGGGCGCGGTGGACGATCTCGTCGTCGACCATGCCAGGATGCGCATCCAGGCCGAGATCGATTGGCACGAAAAGGTTTTCGCCGACGTCGACAAGCTCGACGCCCGCGACTGATCCTCCCGGAATCGGGAATCGGCGCGCACTCCGGACATACGGGACGGTACGGTGAGCGGTCGGCCTGCCGCCCCGGTGGGCCAGGTTTCCGTGGAGGGGAATCGTCTTGAACGTCAATCAACCGCCGCCGCAAGGGTTTCCGCCGCCCGGCCAGTTCGCCCCGCCGCCTCAGCAGCAGGGGACGAACGGTTTCGCGATCGCCGCGCTGATCACGGGCATCCTGGGCGGTGTCTGCGGTTTGGCGATCGTCTTCGGCATCATCGCCCTGGTACAGATCAACAAGACCGGCCAGCGCGGCCGCGGCTTCGCGATCGCGGGCCTGGTGCTCACTGCGGTGTGGATCGGTCTCGGGGTGATCGGCGCCGTCGCCGGGATCGCCAACAGCCCGCGGGATTCCTCGGGCGAGATCACCAGCAGCGGATCGGAATCGGTGACCCGGCTGCGCGCGGGCGACTGTGTCGGCGGCATCGAGGACGGCAAACGCCTCACCGAGATCTCCGTCTCACCCTGCGCGCAAGCCCACGACGGCGAGGTCATCAGCCAATTCGACCTCCCGAAGGGCGCCTTCCCCGGCGAGCCGGCCGTCGCCAAGGAAGCCGAGATCCGCTGCACCGGCGACATCCAGCGGGCCCTCGCCACCAGCCCCATGCTCGACCGACTCCAAATCTCCTACCTCTACCCCGACAACAAGAAGGACTGGGACCGCGACCGCGGCATCACCTGCCTCGTCTTCGAAGCCTCCGGCGCCAAACTCACCGGCAGCGTCCCCCGCTGAAAAGCCGTCCACCCGGGCGAACAACCGTCCACCCGGGTGGACTCAGCACTGCTCGCGAGGCGGGAGCTCGTGACCGTCACACGGGCGATTGCGATAGGTGCCGACGAAGTCGATGAATCGCTGGACATCGGAGAAGTTCGAGGCGATGCCGAGCGAAACACGAATCGCGCCACCGCTGGGCAGGCCGATCGCCGCGACGTACTCGTCGATGGTGCGTACCTGTCGTCCGGCCATGCGGCGCAATGCCGTTCGATCGAGTCCGAAAGCGGCCTCACCCGAGCCGGGATTGCAGAAGCAGCCCGTCCGGAGCGACAGGCCCGCCGCCGAAGATTCGCGGGCGACCAGACGTTCGTCTACGACGGCCCCGGCGGGATCGAGAATGTTCAATGCCACTGTCGCACCGCGGCCGACCATCGTGCGCGGACCATAGATGCGCACCAGCGGCATACCGTTGTCGTGCTCCAGCGCCGCCAGCCGGTCCAGCAGCCATCCGGTCAAGCACCGGGTGCGCTGACGGATGACATCCATGCCGATACCGCGCACCCAATCGATACCGTGCTCCACGTCGGGCACCGCCAGGAAATTCGCGGTGCCGTCTTCGAATGCCGTACCACCGGGCGCCATGGTGTGCCAGCCGCCCCGCACGCTGACCGCGCGGATACTGCCGCCCGCGAACCAGGGCCGGCGCAGCCGGGCCAAGGCGTCGCGCCGGGCGATCAGGCAGCCGACGCCTGTCGGATATCCGAATACCTTGTACCAACTCACCGGAACGAAGTCCGCGGGGACCGCCTCGAGATCGAGTGTGTTGGCGGGCACGTATGCCGCCGCGTCCAGCAGCACATCGAATCCGTATTCGTGCGCGAGTTCAACCCATTCCAGGGGGTGCTGGACGCCGCTGAAGTTGCTCTGCGCCGGATAGGCGAACAATCCGCGTCGCCGCGTCCCGCGTGTGGCTGTGGCGGCACATATTTCCCGGAGCGATCTGCGACTCAGTGCCGCGCGGACGGACTGCTCGCTCACCCGGAGTTCGGTCCCGGTGATATAGACGTATTCGGTGCGGGCGTGCTTCGCGGCCGCGAATGCTCTCAACCCGTTGACCGAGTTGTGGTTGTCGGCGGTGAGCACGAGTGCGGTCGACCGATCGAACGGATATGCCTCACCGACCAATCGGCAGGCGGCCGTGGCGTTGGCCGTGAAAATTACCGCATACTTCTCCGGTGCCGCGTTGAAGTAGGCGTATACGGCAGCCCGCGCGGCCTCTACACGAGCCGTCGCAGCCAGTGACGTGGGGTTGTCCGAATGCGGATTGCCGTAACAGCCCGCAGTGACCCATTCGTCGTGCGCGCGATGCTGGGCCGTGGCCGCGAGTCCGGCGCCGGTGTAGTCGAGATAGACTTGCCGCTGCTCATCGAGATACGCGTACTCGGTATCACGCAGCTCATCGAGTACGGTTGTTTCGCCATACTCCGGATATTCGGCCAGAAATGCCGTCGCATCGATCGTGCGCGCTCCGCTGCTGTTCACGGGTCAACCCTTTTCTGCGAGAGACGAGTTCGGGTCGGCTGCCGAATCTCGAGCCGCACGATCGAACTGCCCGTATGTTAGGCCGCACCACCGCCGCGGTCGCATCGCCGACCTTCCCTGCGCGGGGAACGACGCGACGCGGAGACCACGCGGACCGGCAGCTCACTCCACCGGTCGAACCGGACAACACCTGCGAGATCTGCCGGCCGGGCTACCGGCCCCGGTGCGTGCGCGCCGTGCCGATGGTATCGATCGGCACCCAGGCCGAGCGCGCCCGAATCCCGCTTCATCGGGACTCTGGTGAGCCGTCACCGGAGCAGATCCGGCACCTGCCACCTCCGACGTGCTCGGCACCGCCGCCGGCGGCTACCGCGCCATGGACCAGAGGCGCGCAACGACGGTCCTGCTCACGGTGTTACCGCGTCGTTCGGATGCCGATTCACACTCGGAAAATCGGCCCACCGGAGTGCGGACTCGACGCCCACCGAGCGAAACTCAGTCGCGGGCATACCGTTTCGATGTCCGCCACACCCATCACCGCATTCAACGTCCTGACATCGAAATGCTCTGGGTGCGGTGCGATCACCACCTCCGCGCCCACCGCCCGCACCTGATCGGCGAGCGGGAGGCGACTGCATTCCGGCGCCCACACCAGCACATAACCGAGCCGCTGCGCCAACCGCCGCACCTGCGCCATATCCCATTCCAGCGCAGGAGATTCCGGATGCACCCAACCCAATGCGACAGGGACGGTGGACATCACAGCCTGCTCTCACGATCGGAACGCCGCTCACCACGTAGCGGCAGCCGGACCAACGCCACGGTCAGCGAAACCAACCCCGAGACAAGCAGCAGCAGAAGCCAACCCGCGCCGCTCATCGCTCGACCCCTTCCGAAAATCCCCGCATAACTCCCCTGCCTCCGCCAGTTGGAAGCACCACCGCCGGGGAGCCGCGAAGCCAAGGAGTCGGCTACCACCCGGCGATGGGGCTACACAACAATCGCGCTGATCAGCACCGCGGAGGGACAGCTCGGGGACAGAACGCAACGTCCTCCGACGACCGCCGGCTGTCGGGGCTACCCTCGACCTATGGGCCAGCATGTGGGGCAGGCCATTGCCTCGGAGCGGAAGATCGCGGGCTTGAGTCAGCTGCAGCTGGCCGGGCGTGCGCAGTACAGCCTGAGCATGGTCAAGGCGGTCGAACAGGGGCGTGAGGTCGCCTCGCCGGGGTTTGTCGCGGCGGTGGCGAAGGCGCTCGGTGTGGATCCGGACCGGCTGCAGGGCACGCCATATGTCGAGTCGCTCGAGGAAGACGGACCGCTCGAAGGGTTGAGTGAACTGCGTGCGGTCATGGCCGAAGGTACCTATGTCCAGCCGCTCGAAGCACCAGCCCAGGCGCGGTTGGTGGATCAGCTCGCCGTCGTGGAATCGGCCCTGCGCGACGACAAGACGCGTCGCGCGCTGGCAATGCTGCCCACATTGATCCGGCAGTTGCACGGTGCCGCGCAGACATTCTCCGGCAGTGAGCGCGTTCGCGCGTACGAGATGCTCTGCGCCGCTTATATAGCCGCCGAGGGCGCGTGTTGCCGGTTGGGTTACTCCGCGCTGACAGCCCTGGTACTCGATCGATTGGATTGGGCCGCCGCGCACACCGATGATCCCGGTTATGCGGTACGTAGTCTGATGAAGCGGTCCAGGTTGCTGATGTCGCACGGGTCCACCGACGTAGCCATCGCGCTGGTCGACCGAGGGCTGGACCTCGTACCCGGGGAGAGCGAGAACGAGCGCGTGCTCCGAGGTTACGGGCACCTGCGCGGCGCGATCGTGGCGGCTCGCGGCCGACGGCTGGATCTCGCACAGGACCACATCGCGGCGGCGCGCCGGATCGCGAAGCCGATGAGTCGCGAAAGCGACCTCTACACAACCGATTTCGGGCCCGGCAACGTCGAAATCCACGCCTGCGCGGTAGAACTCGAGGCGGGAGATCCTGGCAAGGCGGCCACCCACGGCGCGACACTTCGCCTGCCCGCCGACATGGCCGCGCCGCGTGCCGGGCACCATTGGCAGGACAACGCGCGCGCGTGGCTGATGGCGGGCAAGCCGGACAAGGCCCTGCTCGCACTGAACAAGGCCCGCCTCGTCGCACCACAGCAAACCCGCCTGCATCCCTCGGTCCGGGAGACGCTGCACGGTATCGCGTCGACGCAGCGGCGACAGCGGGACAGCCTGCTGGGCTTCGCATCCTGGCTGGGTACGTCGCTGTAGACGTCAGTGATCCGAGGGTGCCCGGCCAAGCTGCGGTCGGGCACCCTCGGGAATCGGTTCGTACTCGTAGACCCGATTCAGTTCGCCCCCGGCTTGTACCCCCCGCCCTGCTGCCGCACGATCACGCCGAGGCGGTTGGCGGCGTTGATCTGGGCGACGAGGGCTATCAGGGCGGCGATCTGGTCGTCGTCGTAGTGTTCACGGACGGCGGCCCAGGTTTCGTCGGAGACGCCGGGGTGGGCGTCGGCGATGCGGGTGCCCTCCTCGGCGAGGGCGAGGGCGGCCCGCTCGGGTTCGGAGTACACGGTGGACTCGCGCCAGGCGGCGACCAGGCTGATGCGGGCGAAGGATTCGCCGGCGTGCGCCAGATCCTTGCTGTGCAGGTCGGTGCAGTACGCGCAGCCGTTGATCTGGCTGACGCGCAACATCATCAGGTCCTGCGTCGCCTTCGGCAGGTCCGACTGCGCGATCACCATGCTGGCATTGCCGAACCGCTTGGCGAACTTCGTACCGAGCTCGCTGTCGAACATGGTGAAACGGGGTTCCATGACATCGTCCTCACTGCTTGCCGTTGATCGAACGACCACAAGATGCCGACGCCCAGCCCTCCGTGACAGCGCGCCGATGTGACCCACGCCACCGCCCGCGCCTGTCACGAACGGGCTCGCGTCGGCATCGTGTGGACGAGAGCCGAACAGCGAGCAGACCGGAGCCACCAATGAGCAAACCCACCACCGACGCCACGGGCGTCTTCGTCGCCCACCGGAACCTGCTGTTCACCGTCGCCTACGAGATGCTCGGCTCGGCCGCCGACGCCGAGGACGTCCTGCAGGAGACCTGGATGAAATGGGTGGCCGTGGACCTGGACACGGTGCGGGATCAGCGCGCCTACCTGGTGCGCATCACCACTCGCCAGGCGCTGATGCGACTGCGCTCGCTCGGCCGCCGCAAGGAGTCCTATGTCGGCCCGTGGCTGCCCGAGCCGCTGCTGACCGCACCCGACGTGGCCGAGGACGTGGAACTCGCCGAGCACGTGTCGATGGCGATGCTGCTGGTACTCGAGACCCTCGCGCCGACCGAGCGCGCGGTCTTCGTCCTGCGCGAGGTGTTCGACCTCGGCTACGACGAGATCGCCGAGGCCGTCGACAAGACCCCGGCCGCCGTCCGCCAGATCGCCCACCGCGCCCGCGCGCACGTCGCCGCCCGCCGCCCGCGCGGCGTGATCTCCCCGGCCGACACCCGCCGCGCGACCGAGGCATTCCGGCACGCCATCGAAACCGGCGACATCCAGGGCCTGCTCGACCGACTCGCCCCGGACGTCGTATTCCTGGGCGACGGCGGCGGCTTCAAACAGGCCGCGCCGCAACCGGTTACGGGCGCCGACGCCGTGGCCGCCCTGCTGGCGAGCAGCCTGCCCCGCATCGGCCGCGAGATGACGGCCGAACCCGCTCAGATCAACGGTTACCCCGCGCTCATCCTCCGCCTCGACGGCGAGGTCGACACCATCATGGCGCTCCGAGTCGAGGACAACCGCATCACCGGTCTCTACTCCGTCCGCAACCCCGAAAAACTCTCCCGCACGCGCCACGAAACCCACCTCGCCCGCTGACCACGCGCTGTTCGTCCGAAAGTTCGATTCCCGGGCCGCGTAGCCCAGGTATGGTCTGGGGTGTAGTTAGGTAACCCATAGTTGCGATCCCGGAGTCGGGTGAGGAAGCAGGATCCATGCCGAAGACTTCACCATCGTCACAGACCGTGCCGTTCTCCACGCAGATCCGCACCGCTACCGAGCGGCAACACGCGGACGCGGAGAACTCCACGTTCATGAGCGACATGCTCGGCGGTGCGCTCGGCCTGTCGGCGTTCTACCGCTACACCGGACAGCTGTGGCATGTGTACCGCGCGCTGGAGGCATACTGGCCGGACCTCGCCGACGATCCGGTGGCCGGTCCGTTCGTCCGCCCCGAGCTGGCGCGGCTGGCCCATCTCGAGGCCGATCTCGCCCATCTCGGCGGCGCGAACTGGCGCGCCGACCTCGATCCGCTGCCCGCCACCGCCGACTACGCGGCCCGCATCGAGGAGTGCGCGCGCACCTGGCCCGCCGGTTACGTCGCGCACCACTACACGCGCTATCTCGGCGACCTGTCCGGCGGACAGGTCATCCGCGGCACCGCCGAAAAGCTGTGGCAGCTGCCCAAACGCGGAGACGGCGTGCGGTTCTACGTGTTCGACCAGATTCCCAACCCGGCCGCGTTCAAGCGGGAGTACCGCATCCTGCTGGACCAGCTGGCCGTCGATGATCTGGAGAAGCAGCGCGTCCTCGGGGAATGCCAGCGCGCCTTCGCGTTCAACACCGCATTGTTCCACGAGCTGGCCGGGGAATTCCCGGTCCGCCGGCAGGGCTGATTTCCGCCGACCCGATGATTGCCGACAGGTAGCCATCTGGTTCTCGCGGTTACACCAAATCCGTTGACGCACATACCGAACGGCGTCTCACGTGGTGACAAGACCCACACCGCGAGAGGCGCCGCCGGGTTGCGAGCACCTGCCCGTCGCCGTTAAAGTTACTCACCAGTTAGACACGAAGGTGTTTCTATCCAGCCCCCGCCTCTGCTAGTGGGGCTGAATCATTCCGCGTCCGCATCCACCGATGCATGCCGGACGAACACTGCTGCGCATCGGGCCACATCCGTTGCGCGACAACGAGTTCGACAGGCAACTTCGACAGGTAGAGGAGGGACCATGGTCTCCTATCTCATTACCGGCGGCACCGGATTCCTGGGACGGCGCGTGGTGCAGGGCCTGCTCGAGCACGATCACGACGCGGTGGTCCACGTGCTCGTTCGCGAAGCCTCGGTCGCCAAGCTCGCCGAACTGGCCGACGGCTGGGGCGCGCAGGACCGGGTCTTCCCGCTGATCGGCGATCTGACCGCGGAAAACCTTGGACTACAGGATGTTCCGCCGCGCGTGGAGCACATCGTGCACCTGGGCGCGGTCTACGATATGACCGCCGACGAGGAAGCCGCCTACGCCGCGAACGTCACCGGCACCCGCTCGGTCGTCACCCTCGCGACCGAACTCGACGCCGTGCTGCACCACGTCTCGTCGGTCGCCGTGGCCGGTGACCATCGCGGCAAGTTCTTCGAGGACGATTTCGACCTCGGCCAGCGGCTGCCGTCGCCGTACCACCGCACCAAGTTCGCGGCCGAGAAGCTGGTGCGCGAAACCAAGGGCCTGCGCTGGCGGGTGTACCGCCCGTCGATCATCGTCGGCGATTCGCGCACCGGCGAGATGGACAAGATCGACGGTCCCTACTACTTCTTCCCGGCCATCGCCCAGCTCGCCGGGCTGCCGTCGGCACTGCCGGTCCCGCTCCCCGATCTGGGCGCGACGAACATCGTCCCGGTGGACTACGTCGCGGCGGCCATGGTCCGGCTGATCACCCGGCCCGGCCTGCTCCGGCGCACCTTCCACCTGGTCAACCCGGACCCGCAGCCGTTCGGCGAGGTCTACGCCGCGCTCGCCCGCGCCGCCGGAGCACCGACCGGGCTGGGCACCGTACCGGGCAGCCAGTCCGCGCTGCGGGCGCTGGCGCACGTGCCCGGCGTCACCCAGGTTCGCGATTTAGTGTTGCAGCAGTGGGGAATTCCCGCCGAGGTCGCCCCGCACGTGTCGTTCGAATCCGAGTTCGTGGCCGACTCCACCCGCGCCCGGCTGCGCGGCCTGCCGGTGCCCGCGTTCGACTCCTACGCCGAGAAACTGTGGGAGTACTGGCGCGCGCACCTGGATCCCGATCGCGCCCGCCGCACGGGTGACAAGCTGCGGGGGCGGAACGTGCTCATCACCGGCGCGTCCTCCGGCATCGGCCTGGCCACCGCGCACGCTGTGGCCCGGCGCGGCGCCAAGGTGCTGATGGTCGCGCGCAATCTCGACGAGCTGGAAGCCGCGGCCGCCGCGGTGCGCGCGGAAAGCGGTGCGGCGCAGGCATACTCGTGCGACATCACCGACGAGAAAGCGGTCGAGCTACTGGTCAAGCAGGTGCTGGCTGACCACGACCACGTCGACTACGTCGTCAACAACGCCGGTCGTTCCATCCGCCGCTCGGTGCTCGAGTCGACCGACCGCATGCACGATTTCGAGCGGACCATGGCGGTCAACTACTTCGGCGCGGTGCGGCTGATCCTGGCCCTGCTGCCCTCGATGCGGGAACGCCGCTTCGGGCATTTCGTGAACATCTCCTCGATCGCCGTGCAGACCAAGCTGCCGCGGTTCGCCGCCTACGTCGCCAGCAAGTCGGCGCTGGATACCTTCAGCGAGGTCGCCGCGGTCGAAAACGCCGACGCCGGAATAACTTTCACCTCGATTCGAATGCCGCTGGTGCGCACGCCGATGATCGCGCCCACCGAGCTGTACCGCTCCCTGCCGGTCCACAGCCCCGACCAGGCGGCCGCGATCGTCGTCCGCGCCCTGGAGCAGCGCCCGGCCCGCATCGACACCCCGATCGGCACCTTCGCGCAATTGGTCGACACGGTGCTGCCCTCGCTCAAGAAGGCGATCCTGCACCGCGGGTTCCGGATGCTCGGCGATTCGACGCCCACCCGCGTCTCGAGGACTGCCGTCACCGCACCCGCCGGCGGCCCGTTACTGCCCTTGGCGCCGATCATCCTGCCACTGATGAGCCTGCCCGGCCCCGCCGCCGCCCTCGCGAATCGGATCCCGGGCCTGCACTGGTGATTTCACCGGGCGAGCACCGCCCGCGCGGTTTCCGCCCGTGCTAACTTGCACCGGATGAAACGCAGGTTGCTCATCGCCGTGGCGCTCGGTCTGGTGGTCGTGGCGGTGGGCTGTGTCGGACTCTATGTGCTGATGAACTCGCGCACCTATCAGGTGGCGGGGCGGCTGGTGCACCGGGTCGATACGGCGGACAAGATCGTCGCGCTGACCTTCGACGACGGGCCGACCGAGCGTACGAAGGAGATCCTGGCGACGTTGGGCGCGCTGTCGGTTCCGGCCACCTTCTACCTGGTCGGCCGGGAGCTCGCGGCCCGGCCCGGCGAGGGCGCCGCCATCGCCGCGGCGGGGCACGAGATCGGCAACCACAGCTACAGTCATCGGCGGTTCGTCCTGGTCGGCCCGGGGACCGTGCGCGCGGAGGTCGAGCGGACCGATGCCGAGATCGAGCGGACCGGATACCGCGGCCCCGTCACCTTCCGCCCGCCGTACGGGAAGAAACTGTTCGCGCTGCCGAAGTACCTGTCGGATCACGATCGCACGACCGTGATGTGGGATGTCGAACCGGACGCCCGCGACGACTCCGACACCGGACGAATCGTCCGCGACACCCTCGACGCGGTGCGACCCGGCTCGATCATTCTCCTACACGCCATGTATCAGCCCGATTCGCTCGCCGCCGTCACCCCCATCGTCGACGGACTGCGCGCCCGCGGGTACCGCTTCGTGACGGTGTCACAACTGATCGGCGAGTAGCGCGGCATCGGTCCCGACCAGAATTCATCTGCTCGTCGCGCACACGCCAGCGGCTTCTGCGAAAGTCGTTTCCTATGAAGGCTCGTCATCGAATCGGTGGGGTGCTGGCGGCCGCCCTCGTGGTACTCGCGTCGGCCGGATGCGGTGACCCCGGCGACCGATCCGCGCCACCACCCGCGCCGAAACCCGGTGCTGTACCGCTGGTGTCGACCGACGAACTGCCGAAACCACAGCCCGGCGAGGTCCACCTGTTCGGCCTCAACGACCTGCACGGCAATCTGCAACCCCCGACCGGCGGCAACGGGCACATCGCCGACTACCCCGCCGGCGGCGCCGCCTACCTGGCGACCCACCTGGCCAGGCTGAAGTCGGCCTACCCGGACAGCGCGGTGCTCGCCACCGGGGACAATATCGGCGCCAGCCCGCTGGTGTCGGCGCTGTTCCACGACGAGCCGACCATCGGCTTCCTCAATTCCGTCGGCACCGCGGCCTCCGCGGTCGGCAATCACGAATTCGACGACGGCGTGCGGGAACTGGCGCGCCTGCAGCAGGGCGGCTGCGCCTGGGACGGCTGCGTGCCGGGCGAGCCGTTCACCGGTGCCCGATTCCCCTATCTGGCCGCCAATGTCACCGACGACAACGGGCAGCCCCCGCCCGGCCTGCGTCCCTGGACGATGCTCGAGGTGGGCGGCCACCAGATCGGCGTGATCGGCACCGTCACCCCGGAGACGGTGAATATCGTCATGCCCGAAGGGATCCGCGGCTACGCCTTCGGTGACGAGGCCGACGCCGTCAACAGATACGTCCCACAGTTGCGGGCCGCGGGCGCGGAAACCGTGGTGGCGCTCATGCACGACGGCGGATCACAGCGCACGCACGGCGCGCCGCCCGACTACAACGGGTGCGCCGACATCACCCCGAACGTCACCGCCCTGGCCGAGCGCACCGACCCCGCGGTCCGGGTGATCCTGACCGCGCACAGCCACCAGGCGTACAACTGCACCATCGCGGGCAAGGTGGTTACTCAGGCCGCGTCCTACGGACGACTGATCACCGACGTCGCGCTGCGTTTCCACGACGGCACCGTCGATGCGCGCGCGGTCAATCGCGTCGTCACCCGGGATGTGCCACCGGATCCGGCGACCGGGCGGACCGTGGATTTCTATGCCGCCCAAGCCGAACCGCGCGCCGACCGCGTGATCGGGACCGCGACCGCTCCCCTGCCGAACGAACCCGCACCGGGCGGCGACTCGCCGCTGGGCGACCTGATCGCCGACGCCATGCTCGCCGCCATGGCGCCGGACCGAGCCGTCGCCGCGTTCATGAACGCCGGTGGCGTGCGCGCGGACCTGTCCGACGGCGCCATCACCTACGAGGACGCCTACACCGTGCAGCCGTTCGGCAATCAGGTGGTCACGGTGGTGCTGACCGGTCAGCAGCTCATCCGGCTGCTCGAGCAGCAGTGGGACGGCTCGGGCAAGGCCGGTGTACTGTCGGTGGCCGGGATCAGCTACGCGTACTCCGAAGCCGCCCCGACCGGGCGCAAGGTGCTCCCCGAGACCGTCCGCATCGGCGGGCGACCACTCGATCCCGTTGCGGCATATCCCGTCTCGACCAACAACTTCCTCGCCGCGGGCGGTGACGGCTTCACCGTGTTCACCGAGGGCAGCCTGGCAGCGGTCGGCCCGACGGACCTCGACGCCCTGGAGTGCTATCTGCGGACGCACGGGGCCGTCGAGCCTCCGTCGGGCCGGATCGAGCGACGCTGACGTCACAGCCGATCGGCGGCGAAATCCGCTGCCGCGCCGGCTGACCCCCGTGATCCTCACCTACTCACTCCCGGGCGATGTTCCGTTACCGCCGGGCAGCGAGCCGAGCTCACGCGCAGACGGCCGCGGGTGTGGTGGCCGGTGGAGCGGGGGCGGGCGCGGTGGTGGCCGGTGCCGATCCAGGGAAGGAGTAGAGCCCGATCCCGGTGTGGCGCACCTGCCCCGGCGTGACCGTGATACCCGGGATCCGCACCTGGTGTCCTTCGGAATCGGTCACCAGGGCGGTGAAGGGACCGGGACCCGCACCGGAGGTCGACCAGTAGTTGTCCGCCCCGCGAATCAGCGCTCGGCCCGCAGCGCCCGACTCCGGCCGAATCTCCACCCGGGTCAACGGATTTCCGGTGTTGGCGACCAGCAGGCCGAGCCAGTGTTCCGAGGAGCCGTCCTGCACCCGATAGAACAGTTCGGGGATGGGGACCGGATTGTGGATGCGGCGCAACCGGATCTGCGCGACGCCCGCGTTCGGGTCGGCGATCCGGGTGAAGGCGGCGGTGCTGAGGTCGTAGTGGCCGGGCGCGCACCCCGGGCACCGGTCGACGATCTGCGCGCGCACCGAACCGAGCGGCCCGTCGATCTGGACCAGGGTGCCGCAGGCCGTGCCGCCCGCGTACTCGACGGTCGGCACCCCGACATAGAAGCCGTCGGCGGGCAGGTCCGGAATGGAGCAGGCGACGCCCGGGCGGAAGGTGTAGTACCGCGCCTCCCCCGGCTGCGGCGCGTCGATCTGCTCCAGGGGCGGGATCGGCACGGGCACAACGGTTCCGGGCGTCGTGGCCGGGCGCACCGGCGGTACGGGCACGGCCGCGGGCGGCGCGGTGTGACAGGCCGTGGGATCGGGTCTGGTCACCCACAGGGCCGCCACCACCACCGCCACGGCCAGTGCCGTCCACAGCCACGGCCGTGCGATACGGACGTGTTGCTGCTGTGTTACTCGATGCATTTCCGCCGATCCTCCGATTCCCCGCGCTCCTTCCGTCCAGCAAAGCAGCAGAACCCGGCGGAACGCACACGAACCGCAAACTAGGAGTAGGGAACTCGGCGTGTCTACGGCGTGTCAGGGAATAAGTACTGCCGCGCCGGCAAACTCTCCGTGCGCCAGATCGGTCAGCGCACGGTCCGCGGCCGTCAGCGGATACGGGTGCACGGTGACGTCGAGATGATGTTCAGCGGCGAAAGCCAGGAATTCGCGGGCATCTGCCCGGGTGTTCGCGGTGACCGAACGGATCTCGCGTTCCTGGAACAGATGTCGCTGATAGTTCAGGACCGGGATGTCGGTCAGATGAATTCCGGCGACGGTCAGCACACCGCCTCGATCCAGCGCCGCCATCGCCGGTAGCACCAGGTCGCCGACCGGCGCGAACAGGATCGCCGCGTCCAGCGCCACCGGCGGCGGATCGGCCGCACCCTGCGCCGAGACCGCGCCCAGCTCCAACGCGAGTTCGCGGGCCTTCACGTCGCGGGTCATCACATGCACCTCGGCACCGCGGGCCAGCGCGACCTGTGCGGCCAGGTGCGCACTGCCGCCGAACCCGTAGATGCCCAGCCGGCCGCCCGGCGGCAGCGCCGCCCGCTGCAACGCCCGGTAGCCGATGATGCCCGCGCACAGCAGCGGCGCCAGCTCGGCGTCGGCGTACCCGCGCGGCAGGAGATGCGCGTAATCGGCGGGAACAGTGGCGAACTCGGCATATCCGCCGTCGGCATCCCAGCCGGTGTAGCGGGATTCGCGGCACAGATTCTCCGCGCCGCGGCGGCAGAACTTGCACGTCCCGCAGGTATGCCGTAGCCATGCGATGCCGACTCGATCGCCAAGGGCGAACCAATCGTCTGCCCCGGGGCCACGCGCCACCACCTCGCCGACAACCTCGTGACCGGGTACCACCCCCGACCGATGC